>NZ_JAIRDQ010000009.1 GCF_021458635.1 Bradyrhizobium monzae | reverse complement strand
GCTACGCCTTGACTGAGCTGGACCTCGACATCTGCGCCGCGCTGGAATCGGCGGAAGTCCGCTCCCGAATCGTTAGACAACCCATTTCACGGTCCCGTTAATTTCATCCTCCGTGCTAATACGGATATTGAAGCGAAGTTTGCCGTTCGACCTCGCGCGACTGGGGTTTTCGGCAAATCCGGCACGCGGCATCAGGCCGGATGCGCAACAGGTAAACGCGCCGATAACGTCGTCACGACATACGCAAGATAATCGCTCCCAAATCGGGGGATATGCACGGCCCACGCGGATTGAATCAAACCACACGCGATCGGAATCGCGTGTGCGACCGTCTGTCGATGTTGCGCTGAAATCCGCAAGGACTGCACTCGCGGTAAACAGACTCTTACCCCACGAGCGTCGCGGACAATAACGCGCTAACCTGGCCGCGCGATCGCGGCACGATGCTTCGCAATGGCGCGAGGCAATTGCAGACAGCTGAAAAAAGTCGACGAAGGAGAATGGTGGTGCGGACCGGCGGACGACCGAAGGACATGCGGATGCAGTGTCTGCCGTCGATTGCCGTTTCCGGCTCATGAAGCCCTCCTTGCCACTCATTCCCGGTTGATGACGCAGGACTGGCTTGCCGGGTGGTGCACAAATCAGCGCGCCGTCCTGATTTCCGCCGCGAGCGCGACAAGCCGTCTGCCCTCCGACAGGTATATAGACAGCGACACAACCAGTAAGATATAACTACTTTTACGCGCAACCAGATGTCGAAAGCGCGACGCAGACGTCCCATCGAACGCGCTGGGTGATCCTGCATGATTGCGAGCGGACCACTGCCCAACCAATTGCTGCGAATGCTCGACGCTGCAGACTTCGATCTGTTGCGCCCTCATCTCATCGGGAGTGAATTGGTCAGAGAAACTGTCCTGGGTGAAGCAGGCGCAGCGCTGCAACACGTCTACTTTCCGCACGCTGGAACCATTTCGAAGACAGTCGGCCTTTCCGAAGGACAGCCGATCGAGATGGCGATGCTCGGCCGCGGCAGCATGGTCGGTGGCGGAGTGGCGCTCGCTGACGGGATCGCGACGTCAGACGCCGTCGCGCTCATTACCGGGACCGCGTCCATGCTTGGAATCGCGACCTTTCAAACCATTGCCGCTAGCCATGACGGGCGTTTGCGGGAGAACTTGCGATGATGTGAGCGCTACCATCGCCGGCTGCATGCCGGCGTGCACACCAAGCGGTATCAGGCGATGGGGAGCGGCAGCAGTGAGCAATGAACCAATTGCCAATATATCCCGCCGCGAACATGATGGAACTTATCGTACAAGGGATAGCGGGTTCGGTGTCGGGCGTTTCACCGGTGGATGAGACGGGAGGCAGATGTGGAAACGATGGTACGCCCATCCAACGGTTTCCTGTCGGCACTGTCGGCAGACGATTATGAATTGATCCGTGCACATCTGCGCACGGTCGATCTGCCGCATGACGCCGTGCTGGTCGAAACCGGCGAGACACTCAAGCGCGCCTATTTCCCGCATCGTGGCGTGATCTCGCTGGTCGTGAAACTTGCCAAGGGCGAGCATGTGCAGGTGGCCATGATCGGCCGCGACAGCCTGCTCGGGACACTCTCGACCATGAGCGACGCCTGCGCGCTGAACACGGCGGTCGTGCTGGTTCCCGGCGCCGCGTCGATGATGGACCTCGACCGGCTGCGCATCGCGGCGGAACAGAGCTCCACGCTGCGGACGCTGCTGACGCGCCACGGGCTCGCGGTCTACGCGCAGGTGCAGCAGACCGCGGGCTGCAACGCCGCGCATCCGGTGGAGGCGCGGCTGTCGCGCTGCCTGCTGCACACCCATGATCTGTCGGGCGACTACCGGTTGCTGCTGACGCAGGAGGCCATGGCACAGATGATCGGGGCGCGGCGCAACAGCGTGTCGCTGGTCGCCAATACCTTGCAGCAGGCCAATTTCATCCACTACAGCCGCGGACACATCCAGATCCTCAATCTGGACGGGCTGCGCCAGACGGCGTGCGAATGCTACGCCACCGTCAAGGGCCAGTACGACCGGCTGCTCGGGCCTGACGGGCCCGCGGCACATAGTAAAGCAAGGGCTTAAGCCCGGCTGCAAACACCGCATATCTCGTGACCAGAACCGAAATCGGAATGGCGTAGACATCCCGGACGCGTCGCACCGCGACGCGCATCACGGGGACCGGGACACCATGTTCGACGCCGCTTTCGCGCCCGCGCAGGGCGCGCTCGATACCGCACCCCTGCGTGAGGGTGAGCCGCTGCGCGAGCCAGGCGCGTTCGCCGTGCTGGTGCGCGAGATCGGCGAGGACGGCGCCCAGGAAGTGCGCGCGGTGTTCTGGGGCGAGACGAGCGCGCGGCTCAAGCTGTTTCATACGCTGGCGCTCGGCCAGCATCGCGGCCGGATCGCGCGCGAGGCGCATTCGCTGAAAAGCACGGCCAGGACGTTCGGCTATCTTCGGCTCGCGGCGCTGGCGCTGCGACTCGAGAGCACCGCCGACATCCTGGACGACGCCGAATTCGGCGACCTGCTGCAGCAGATGGATGAGGCCTTCGCCGCCGCGAAGGCCCAGGAGCCGCAGGGCTGACCATCCCCGCCTGCAGCCCGCCGTACTTATACGGTTTGCAATTTTCACAGATGACTAATCATAGGTAGCGATAGTCGCCGGAAACCAGGAGGGTTTCCATGTTCACCTATGAGACTGCGGACCAGAAAGAGGTCCGTCGCTTCCGCATCGCACAGTTCAACGGCCGGATGGCCACGGTGAAGGCGGGCGAGTCCACGGTGACGGGTTTTGTCCGCTCGGTGCTGGAGCAGGATTCGACGATCCCGCCTCGCTGGACCATCACAATCATCCCGAATGCGCCCAAGGACGAGCCGAAGCTGCTGCGGCCGACATCGCGCACGCGCCCCTTCGCCGAAGATTACTTCTAGGCCAGATCCCGCCACCAAGGCGGCGCCAGGCGACGGCTTCAATCGATCGAATGCAGCAGCGCCGCGCGGACGAGGTCCGCGGTGTTGCGCGCGCCGAGCTTGCGCATCGCTTCCGCCCGATGGCTCTCGAAGGTGCGCGGGCTGATCTGCATCCGCAGCGCCCCCTGCTTGTTCGAAAAACCCTCGCTGATCAACCGCAGCACCTCACGCTCACGCCTGGTCAGCCGCTTGCCCGACAGGCTCGAGAGTTCGGAGACCGTCTCGCGCGGCGCCGGCAGTGCGCGACCGGCCTCAGTGGACGGCGCGGGCAACGCGCCCTTGTGGGAGCCTGCGAGCTGCTTGACCAGGCCGCAGACACGCTCGGTCTGCGCCAATGCATTCTCCACCACCTGCTGCAAATAGGCCCGGTCGGCCGAGACCGGCGCGAGCTGGTCGCTGTGGTGCTTGATCTCGCCCATGTAGAGCAGGAGTGCGGTCAGGGGGCCGTTGAGCTCGCGGGCAATGGCCGCGGCCATCTCGTCAGCCGCCTTGGCACGGGCGGCGTTCAGCCGGACGAAATCAAGCTCTTCGGCCGGAGCAGTGCTGCTTTCGAACCATTCCGACGGCCGCGAATCAGCAACCGTATCGTTCTGTGACCCCATGTGACTCGTTTAGCGGAACCCAGTGCGTTCTGTGTTTAACTTTTTGCTCCGTAAGACTACGGTGATTTTGTCAGTTCTGTGCTGAAATGGCGACGTCGGCACAATTTGTGCTTGCATGGGCGCAACGTTGACTATGTCAGGGTTGATAAATCTGCCTAAATCATAGGCGGAACGGCAAAAGCGGCCTTAACGATCGCTGCGGCGCCCAACCCCAGAGCCCCCGATTTTACCGATAAATTAACGGCGGCCTGCTTCTCTTTGTCACAATTGAGAGCGCGCAAATGCCTCCATGCACTGGGCCGCCGGTAGGCCTGCTCGAATCGTTGCGAGAGACTGCGTGCCATGGACGAGATCGACGAGCTTTCGGGGTTCCTGCAGAAGCTGACGCCGTTGTCGCGCAGTTGTCTGCTCAGCGAACTCGAGCGGCTCGAACTGTGCGGCATCGACATGCCGGGCTCCGGCGATATCCAGGCCAAGCTGCGTGCCGAATTCCGCAAGGACGGATCCACCCAGGCGCGCGCTACCAATCCGTCGCGCTACTTCTTCGCGCCGCTCGAGCCGCTGCTGATCGACGGCGCGCCCGAGCACGCCAATGCGGGACACATCTCGCGCAACACGCTCACCCCGATCTGGGAGTGGATCTGCCGCGACCTGCTGCCGACCATGGCGCGCGACTACGTCAAGGCGATCAACGACCAGGTCACCGCCAACAATCCCAAGGAAGTGCTGAAGATCGCGACGACCTTTCAGGTCAAGGTCGTCAAGGTGCTCGAGAACACACTCGCTTCAGCCGAGAGCACCGAATTCGCGCGCGGCAAGCTCGCGCAATACACCGCTTCGCGTACTGCCTTCGACGACGTGAAGAAGATGCAGCAAGTGCTGCGCGCCGGCAACGCGCTGCCGAAGTTCAACGAGAAGCTGCCCGAAACCATCACGAAATTCGACGACAGCCAGCTCGCCCAGATCACCGCGCAGCTCGACGCCTTCAAGAAGGCCAATCCCGATGCGCTGCCCTTTGCATTGGCGCTGGTGGCGAGGCGCCTGAAAACATTCTGGCAGCTCATATACCTTGCGACCAAGGCGGCCGCGAGCAAGAGCGCTGCAGAGGTTGCAGCGGCGCCCTATGCTTGCGTCGTTCCCATGGTGCTCGACCGGCTCGACGACAAGCGCCTCACCCTGCGGATCGCACTCCGCCACAACCGCTTCCTCGTCGCGCGCGACCTGCTCACCGAAATCTACGACGCCGAACACGCGCTCAAGCTTCGCATCGACGGCATCGAGCAGAGCGCATGGGGCGTCCGGCTTCGGCAATTGATGGACGCGATCGCGGCGCTGGTGTCGGCCGAGGTCAGTCGCTTTCCCGCCAATGTCGGTCACATCCTGGGATCGCGCCGGCTGCGCAGCCAGGATACGCTGGGCGGCAAGCTGAGCTATCTGGCCTGGAAGGGCCGCGACGCCGTGCAGGACGGCGCGGCGGCGTTTCGGAAATTGATCGGGGCGACTTAATTCCCCCCGCTATTCGGGCGCGTGCGGCAGGCACAGGAAGCGATCGAGAAATCGCCCTGACATCACGAACCGGAACCACCAATAGATCATCCGCCGCGTCGTCATAGCTGCAATCCTTAACAGCCCACCACCGGCTGCTGGACCAATAGCGCAGGTGTCGCAATACGCATGTGAAGTGCTTCACAATCGTCGGCCGAAAGCCAGGACGAGTTGTCGCATAACTGTCACGCGCGACGGGGGAATATGCGCGCATCGCGCGAAAATGAATTCATGGACCGAACGTATCGCTCCTATTCTCCGGTGCATCGTATGCGGCATTTGGAAGGACATGGGCGATGAGATCGATCCGACTGGCGTTGATGGTGACGGCGTGGCTGACGGGCGCATGCGCGCTCACGCCGGCGACGATGGCGCAGACGGCGCCGCCCCCTGGCAGTGCCGCGCCGACGGCCGACAATGCCGTCCTGCTCACCGTCTTCCTCAAACACGACCAGTCGCGTCCACTCAGCGAGTTGAATGCGCAACTCGACAAGCAAGGCTTCCGCAAAGCCTTTCCACCGGCGGGCGTGGAGGTCGTCAGCTGGTACGTGATGATGGGCATCGGTCAGGTCGTTACACTGAGACTGCCGGCCTCGCGGCTGCGGGAGATCAACCGCATCATCGAGGACACCGCGTGGGGTCCGTACCGCACCGAGTTCTATCCGACCTATGACTACAAGTCGGTCGGCATGGCCGAGCACGACAAAGCCGCAGGCAAATGAGGCATCGATTATTCAATTGGGCGAAGCCCGCACCGCTTCGTCCAATTACAGGACACGGCCGTACGCGCCGCCGAGCTGCACGTCGCAAAAATCTCGCATGATTGTCGCACGCGCGGGCGCAAGGCGGGGGCAGACGTAAAAACTTCTCGAAGAGAATCCGAACAATTTTAGGAATGATGGGTGCTTTAACGTTACCCAGATAATTCAACAATCGGCTGAAGCCCTCCTTATTTGAAACTGCTCCCGTCGCTAACACCGGCCGCGGAACGGGAGTGGTTTGCGATGGACGATCAGATTGGTGAACTCGCCGGACCGAGGTTGAAAACCTTCGGACGGCGGAAAATGATGCCGCGCGCATGCGTGGCCGACAGCAAGCGCCATCTGCGCGCCTTCATGAGCGAGGTGCTCGAGGATCTCGGCTTCGTCACCAGCGAATGCAGCAGTGCGAGCGAGCTGCAGGTCATGCTCGCCACCGACCTGCCGGACCTGATCCTGCTCGGCATCGCCGCCGACGGCATCGAGCCCGGCCAATTCCTGGAGATCCTGGTGCGCGAGGCCTTCGACGGCAGGGTTTTGACCGTCGGCGCCCGCGAGTCGATCATCGTGAAGGCCGTGCAGCAGGTCGGCGAGGAATACGGACTTGCGATGCTGCCGCCGCTTACCACCCCCTTTGCCGCGGAGACGCTGCGCGAGCGCGTCGCGATGCTGCTGCCCGAGGAGCCCGCGCCGAGCCCGGCCGTGCATGTTGGCGAGGCCCTTCATGCGGGCTGGCTCGAGCTCTGGTACCAGTCGAAAATCGACGCGCGCTCGCTGGTCCGCTGCGGCGCCGAGGCGCTGGTGCGGATGCGGCACCCGACCTGGGGCGTGGTGCCCCCGGCCTATTTCATCCCGGAAGAGAACGATCCCCATTTCCGCGACCTGTCGGAGTTCGTGATCGAGCGCGCACTGCAGGATTGGCACTATCTTCTGGAGCGGCAGAGTGCGGTCGATCTGTCGATCAACCTGCCTGCGCCCTACCTCAGGGAGCCGCTGGCGGTGCGCGACCTCTGCCGCAGGGTGCCGACACATCCGGCCTTCGGCGGGCTGACGATCGAGATCGACAGCGCAGAGGCGCTCGACGACCTCGCCTTCCTCAGCGAGATCGCGCGCGAAATGAGTTTCCACAATATCGGCCTGTCGATCGACAATCTCGGCGCCAACTGGCCGGCGCTGATGGGGCTGGACAAGATCCCCTTCATCGAGCTGAAGGCCGACCGGCAATTCGTCACCGGCTGTGGCAACGACCGGCTGAAGCGGACGGTGTGCCGTCACATCGTCGAGCTCGTGCAGGGCTACGGCGCGCGCACCGTTGCCGAGGGCGTCGAGAGCCGCGCCGATTTGATGGCCGTCAACGAGCTCGGTTTCGACCTGGTGCAGGGCTATCTGTTCGGCAAGCCGATGCCGCTGAAGAAATTTGCAAGAAGCACACAGACACGGACGGTGATGCTGCAGGAGTGAGGTGCGAGGGCTTCAGGCGTATCGCCGCGCGAAGAAGACGCAGACCACGACCAGCGCGGTCGCGGCGATCATGCTCCATGCCACCGGCTCGTGCAGCAGGAAGCCGGCCAGCGCGAGGCCGAAGAAAGGCTGCAGCTGCTGCAGCTGGCCGACGCGCGCGATGCCGCCGATCGCGAGCCCGCGATACCAGAAGATGAATCCGACGAACATGCTGAAGATCGAGACGTAGGCAAGCCCGATCCAGGCCGGCGCACCGACACCGCTCCATGTCGGCGGCCAGGTCCAGATCATGACCGGCAGCATCAGCGGCAGCGCCAGCAGCAACGCCCAGGAGATGACTTGCCAGCCGCCGATCCGGCGTGACAGCGCGGCACCCTCGGCATAGCCGAGCCCGCACAGCACGATCGCGGCCACCATCAGGAGATCGCCAGTGACCGATGCGGTGCCGTCATTAGAAAGGGCAAAGCCCGCCACCGTGGCGCTGCCGAGAATTGCGAACAGCCAGAACAGCGGCTGCGGCCGCTCTCCGCCGCGCAGCACGGCGAAGACCGCGGTCGACAGCGGCAGCAAGCCGATGAAGACGATCGAATGCGCCGAGGTGATGTGCTGGAGCGTCAACGCCGTCAGCAAGGGGAAGCCGACCACGACGCCGATGGAGACGATGGTCAGCGAGGCAAGATCCCTGCGCTCCGGCCACGCCTGGCGCAGCAGTCCGAGCACCACCGCACCGATCAGCGCCGCGATGATCGCCCGCGCGGACGTCAGGAACAGCGCCGAGAAGCCGCCGACCGCGACGCGCGTCGCCGGCAGCGAGCCGCTGAAGATGATGACGCCGAGAAGCCCGTTGCCCCAGCCGCTGCCCGCAGATTGCATGTCCGTCCCACTGTTTCGAGCTGCCATCCTCGGCTTTCGGCGGTGGCGAGACCAGTCACAATCCAGTACAATTTGGCCAAACTGTATTGGCATGGAAGGCAATACACTTTGGATATCGAAGCGCGAGTGAAGGGTCGCGGCGGCACCCGGACCATCGACGTGATGCGCGCGATCCGTGCCAAGATCGCCGGACGCGCGCTCAGTGCCGGCGACCGCCTGCCGTCGATCCGCAGCTTGGCCGCCACCATGGCCGTCTCGCCGTCCACGGTGGTGGACGCCTATGATCGCCTCGCCGCGGAAGGCCTGATCCGCGCGCGCCGCGGTTCAGGCTTCTATGTGTCGCCGACGGTCACGCCGCCGCTCGCGTTGAGCGAGGTCGAGCCGCGCCGCGATCGGGCGGTCGATCCGTTCTGGGTCTCCAGGCAATCGCTCGACGCCGACGCTGCCGTGCCAAAACCCGGTTGCGGCTGGCTGCCGCCGGAATGGATGCCGGAAGCGGCACTGCGCCGCGCCACCCGCGCACTGGCCCGCACCGACGCGAGCCTGCTGACCAATTACGGCTCGACATCAGGCTCGCCCGCGCTGCGCCGGCTGCTGCGCGCGCGCCTCGCCGAAGACGAGATCGAGGCCTCGATCAACCAGCTGATGCTGACGGGTTCGGGCACGCAGGCGACCGACCTGATTTGCCGCTTCCTGCTGCGGCCCGGCGACACCGTGCTGGTCGACGATCCCTGCTACTTCAATTTCCGTGCGCTGCTGTGCGCGCATCAAGCCAAAATCGTCAGCGTGCCCTACACGCCGTCGGGCCCCGATGTCACGCGCTTCGAGCAGATTCTTGGCAGCGAACGGCCGCGGCTCTACATCACCAATTCAGCGCTGCACAATCCAACCGGGGCGACGCTCTCGCTCCAGACCGCGCACCGGCTTCTGACCGCGGCCGCCACGCACGACCTCACCATCATCGAGGACGACATTTTTGGTGACTTCGAGCCGGAGCGATCGCCGCGTCTGGCCGCGCTGGATGGGCTGAACCGTGTAATCCGCATCGGCAGCTTCTCCAAGACGCTGTCGGCATCGGTGCGCTGCGGCTACATCGCCGCGCGGGCCGACTGGGTCGAGCATCTCGTCGACCTCCAGGTCGCGACCAGCTTCGGCGGCCCGAGCCCGGTGGCGACCGAGATCATCGCAAAAGTGCTGGCTGGCGGCAGCTATCGCAAGCACATGGACGAACTCAGGCAAAAGCTCACGCGCACCCGACGCGACGTCGCGCGAAAACTTGGGGCGTTGGGGATCGAACCCTGGCTGATGCCGCGCGGCGGATTCTTCCTGTGGTGCCGCCTCGCCGACGGGCAGGATGCCACAGCCGTTGCGCGCGCCGCGCTCGAAGAGGACGTCGTGCTCGCGCCGGGCAACGTGTTCAGCGTGTCGCAGACCGCGCAAAACTTTTTGCGCTTCAACGTGACACATATGAGCGATCCGCGGATGTGGGACGTGCTGCGACGGGCGTTGAAGGCGCAGTCCAACCGTTAATACCACGGCTCCTCGTAGACCGGCTCGCCGTCGAGCAGCAGCCGCTTGATGGCTGCGCGCCCTGAGGGCAGCACCGCGGCGACGACGCGCAGCTTCTGCTGGTTGCGGGCCTGCTCGAGCGTCTTGCCCTCGCCTTCGGGCACGAAATAGCTTTCGAGGCCGTATCTGACCGTCAGCTTGTCGCAGAAGGTGCGGCTGGTCGAACCGCAGGAATAACTGACGCGGCCACGGATCAGCACTTCGGGCGCCGTGACAGCCACTGGCTCGGCATGCACCGAAACGGCCTGATAGAGGCCGTTGGCATCGGGCGCGAGCTTGACGAAAACGACGGGATTGCGCTCGGCCGTCGGCTGGCCGGCGAGCGCGCCCGCCGGCAGTTGCGAGATATCGTAGCCGAGCACGACATAGTCGCCGCGCAGGAGATCGCGCGGATCGACCGGCCGGGTCTGCAGGGTCACCTCGCGACCCTCGCGCAGGATCCGCACGCGGTCGGCAACCATCAGAATCAGCAGCGCGCATTGAAGCAGGACGGCGGCGCCGAACAGCACGGCCTTCGGGATGCGTTGCCATAGAGCGGTGAGCCTGATCATCGGTCAGCCCTCGGCAGCGCGCGATTGAGCGCGGTTGCGAATGCGACGGCGACGACGCCGGCCACCGCCAGGAAGGCCGAGCGGCGCAGCAGTGAGCCCTTCACTGCCCAGGTGATCGCAGCGATGACGCCGGCGATGCCGAGCCAGCCGGCAACGATGCGTGGACGCACATCGTCGAGCACGCCGGAGACGACGAGGCACAGCATGCCGCAAAGCAGCGCGGCATAGGCGAACCATGGCTCGCCGGCGGCGGATGCTGGCCAGATCGGCGCCGCGACCAGCACGAGGCCAATCGCACATGCTGCGAGGACTTCGCCAACCCGCTTCGTGATCCCGGCGGACGCGAGCGCAAGAACCACACCTGCGACGCCGCACACAATTGCCCACAGCGGCTGGGCCGTCATCGTGGCCGTCCGAAGGCGGAAGAGATCGTCGACTGTCGACACCTCCAGGAAGGCGACGATGGTCAGCGAAAATGCGCCGTAGACCGCCAGAACAGATCCAAGCCGACGCGCCCGCGGCGACGGCGCGGCGGCGATCGCGAGCCCGGCGCCGAGCAGCAGGGCCGCACCGTTCGCCAGCACGAAGGACGGCTGCACACCATCGAAGTCGAAGCGAAGCGACGTCGCGATCCACCATGGAAGCACCGCAATCCCGACGAGATGGGCAGCGACCCGGGAATTCCACGCCAACGCGACAGCGGCGGCGATGAGCCAGACCACCACGAACCGAAGATGAAAGGCGTCCGGCGCATCATAGACGCGCATGCAGGTCCAGATGCAGGCGGCCGCGAGCCCGACCGCAAGCGCGCCGCGCGAGCCGGTCAGCAGGGCCGCGGCAAATGCGCCGATCGACCACAACAGCATGCCGCCGGCAAAATCGTCGCCGAGATGATACATCTGGCCGACCAGCGCGATGCCTGCGCCGAAGATGATCGCACTGACGCTCGCGCAGAGATCGGCGAGAACAATGCGGCCCGTCGCCGCGAACCACGCCCCGAGGCCGCCGGCGACGGCCATGCCGGCAAGCAGGATCGCAAAGCGCAACAGCCGCGCGATCTCGGTCCAGTGCGCCGCGACGAAGGCAAGGAAGGCGGCCGCGATCAGCAGGCCGCCGACGATGGCGACGACCACCGCGATATTGATGCCGGGCGAGAGCGGCGGCAAGACATTGCGGATCGAGGCGGCGGCGGCCGGCGCGATCACGCCATCGGCCTCCCATTGCGCAAGATCAGCTTCGAGGCGCTGCCGGTAGGTCTTGTCGAACATCGTCGCGGATCACCTGACTGCCGGCCGGCGGCTGGCTCCCAGCCGGCCGCGGGACGTTGGTCGGGCCGCGCCGGCGGCAGGTTCAACCTATCACCGTTGCGGTGCAGATCCGCAATCGCGGGACCCACTTTGCGTGCCCCGCGCCTAGTTCGCCTTGATGCCGGCCCCGCTGATGAGCTTGCCCCATTTCGTGCTTTCGCTCTGAATGAAGCGGCTGAACTCTTCCGGGGAAGTCGGCGCGGGCTCTGCACCGAGGGTCCGGATCTTCTCGGCCACCGACGGGTCCTTCAGGGCTTTTACGAAGGCCTCGTTCAGTCTGGCGATGATGTCGGGAGGTGTGCCTGAAGGAGCGACCAGCCCGAACCAGCCGACGGATTCGAAGCCCGCAATGCCGCTTTCGGCGAGCGTCGGCACCTTGGGCAGCGAAGGAACACGGCGCGCCGAAGACACACCGATCGCGTTGAGCTTGCCGTCGAGAATCAATTGCATCGACGCAGGAATATCCAGCACCGCGAAGGGCACATGGCCCGCGAGGACGTCGACCGCCGCGGGCGCTGTCCCGCGATATGGGACCAGCTCCATGTCGATCCCGGCCTTCTGCGTGAACAGCGCGGCTGTCAAATGCATCGCCGTCGAATTGCCGCCATGGCCGATCGACAGCGCGCCGGGCTTCGCCTTGGCGAGTGCGATCGCCTCCGCGACATTGTGCGCTGGAATGTCGGCCGACGAGACGAGCACGAAGGGAATTTCCGCAAGCAGCGTGATCGGCGCGAGATCCTTCGGATCGAACGGCATCGACGAATTGAGATGCGGGTTCACCGTCAGCGCGCCCGCCGGCGCGACGCCGAGCGTGTAGCCGTCGGGCTTGGCCTGCGCGACCGCGGCCATGCCGATATTGCCCCCGGCCCCGGCGCGGTTCTCGATCACCAGGCTCTGCTTGAGCTCGGCGGTGACGAGCGGCTCCAGCGCGCGGATGACGGTGTCGGCGCTGCCGCCGGGCGGGAAGGTCACGATGATCTTGATCAACTGCTCCGGATAGGCCGCGTCGACCGCCTGCAGTGGCAACGCGGCGAGAACAGCAGCCGACAGCCCAGCCAGAATGCGGCGCCTTGCAACGTGAAACACGCTCTCCTCCTTGGTACCTTTTACGATTTGCCTACGCTGCCACGCCAGTGAGACGCGCCAACAAGGCTTGTGGATTTTCAGGCGCCGCCTGCCCGCGCCAGGCGATGTGCTGGTCGGGCCGCACCAGGACGAGCTTCTCGGCATAGGCGCCGTTGGCCTCGTCCGGCGCGACGTCGATCAATGCGAGCGGAACGCCACGCGCTTCTGCGGCGGACTGCAATCGCCCCACATCGATCGCCGGATCGAACCGCAGCAGATTGTAGCCCGTCCCGAATGCGTCGTAGAGCGATCGCCCGTCGCGCAAGAAAACGTGCGGCGCTCGGGCGCCCGGCACGGTGGAAGGCGTGAAGCTGCCCATCGCATAAGGAGGCGGCGTCTCGCCGTCATAGGCGATGATCGGCGAGGTGTCGTAGTAGTAGCCGAAGTTCAATCCGGCGCAGCAATATTGCTGCACGTTGAGATCATAGGCTGCTCTCGCCAGTGCCGCGCGCGCCGCGTGGCCACGCGGCGTGTCGTCCTCGATCTCTGCGGACACGCCGCCGCGCTGCGCCATCATCTTCATCGCGTGGTCCATCGCGAAGCGCGATACCTGGTCCGTGATGGGCTGACGTTCCGCCTCGTAGGCATCGAGGATCGAAGCCTGCGCCCAGCCGTTCAGATGCGCCGCCAGTTGCCAGCAGAGATTGACGGCGTCTGCGATACCGGCATTCATGCCATAGCCCGCGTAAGGCATCCACAGATGCGCGGCATCACCGCAGATGAACACCCTGCGGTCGCGGAAGCGATCGGCCACCAGCCGGCGCCCGACCCAGTCTTCCTTGCTGAGGATTTTGTATGCGAAGCGCTCGTCAACGCCGAGGATGGCGCGGATCGACCAGTCGCGGTCGACCGAGTCGAACTCGGGTTCGTCGGGCTTGAGATGATTGTGGATCAGCCAGCGGTCGTGACCGTCGATCGCCACCGTCGTGCCCGAGCGTCGCGGATTGAGCGAGAGCACCATCCAGGCCGGCTTGTGCACGCCCATCAATTCCTTCAGTTGCGGCGCTTCGATAAAGGTCGATTGCACGCGCTGGATCACCGGCGTTCCGGACAGGCTGGCGCCGATCGCCTTGCGAACCAGCGAGCGGCTGCCGTCGCAGCCGATGAGAAAACTGGCCTCGATGCGAAGCGCCTCTCCGCTGTCGAGGTTGCGCGCATGCGCGACAACGCGGTCATCGTCCTGCTCCATCTCGGTGATTTCCGTGCGCGCCAGAATGGTGATGCGCGGCTGGGCGGCAGCGTGGCCGAACAGGATCGGCTCGAGATAGACCTGGTTGATCCGGTGCGGCGGCTCGGGCGTCGGCCACCAGGTGTCGGGGCCGCCGGTTGCGCTGTAGCGGCGGGCGCGGGAAGGAATGTCGATGCGGCAGAGCTCGATGCCGGTCGCCGTCGTCCGGTAGGAGCAATCGTTCGGGAAGTCCGCGGGCAGGCCCGCGTCGCGCAGCTTTGCCGCCACACCGAGCCTCCGGAAGACTTCCATCGAGCGCGCCGAGACGTGATTGCATTTGACATTGGGCGGGTCGCCGGCATGGCGGATCTCGGCGACGACGACGTCGATGCCGCGCGAGGCCAGATCCATGGCCGCGGTCAATCCGACCGGGCCGGCACCCACGATCAGGACCTGTGTCCTCATGCTCGTCTCCATCCCAACGCAGCGCCCAAGGCCGCGGACTTTGCCGCTTGTGCCGCATGCATTTTATTGCAGGCTCGCTTATAAGATTAGCCGGAAAGAACTCATCAATTCATGAGCTTAACCTATGAACGTCACCTTGCGGCAACTGCGGGCTTTCACCGGCGTGTATCGCACGCGCAGCATCACGCGGGCGGCACGCGAGCTCGGAATCACGCAATCCGCGGCAAGCCTCTTGATCCAGCAGCTCGAGGTCCAGCTCGGCGTCAGGCTGTTCGACCGCTCCACGCGCTCCGTGCAGCCGACGCCGGCGGCCGACGAGGCCTATCATTCCGCCGAACGGATTCTGGGCGATGCGCTCGGCCTGTCGCGGCGCATGCGCGACCTCGCGCAGGCGCGCGCTGGCCGCGTCGCGTTTCTGGCCTCCGCCGGCGCCGCATCGGCGTTGCTGCCGAGGGTGCTGGCGACATTCCGCGCCGCCCATCCCGACATCGAGATCGACATGCGCGACATGGCGGCCGACGATCTCGTTCCACGCATGATCTCAACGGATGCGGAATTCGCGATCGGCAGCGTGGAAGGTGAATTCGCGGAGATGACGATCGAGACCCTGACCCGCGGTCGCCTCAGCGCCATCGGCCGCCGCACGGCCGACTTCGCCGCGCGGCATTCCCTGACATGGGAAGAGGTGGCGGAATGGCCGACGATCGCGATGCGGCGCGAGACGCGCATCCGCATGCAGATCGATCAGGCGCTGAGCGCGCAGGGCAAGCGCCTCACGCCCACCCATGAGGTCACGCTCATCAACACCGCGCTCGCCATGACGGCGCAGGGGCTGGGACTTGCCATCCTTCCCGCCACGATGCTGCCGGCCGACCAGTTTCCCACCCTGATCGCGAGGCCCCTGGTGCGGCCGGCCATCGCGCGACCGGTATCACTACTGCAACGGCAGGGTCGATCGCTGTCGCCGGCGGCGCAGGCCTTTGTGGCGACGGCACGGACGGTTTTCGCCGCGCGAGTGGCGCCGGCGTCAGGCTGACTTTGTGGAGCTTTGCGGCGCTGCTTTGAGATGGCGGAGAGGGAGGGATTCGAACCCCCGATAGGCTTGCACCTATGCCGCATTTCGAGTGCGGTACAATCAACCACTCTGCCACCTCTCCAAGGCGCCAAAATCGGGGGCGGAGCCCCGTGGTTGGGCGTGTTCTAGGCGAGGATGGCGGGACAGACAAGGCGCGCGGGGCGAAAATCCGGCGCGTTTTCCGTTTGGGAACGAGGATGTTGCGGCCGGGACGGGATCGATCGCGGATTTCGGGGGGACTTTGCGCCGTTTCCTCAGAGATCGCTGCGGTTTGGCCAATGTAACGCCGCTGATCGGCGCTGGCGGCCGAATCACCTGGGTCAGGGATAAGCCTCACGGCTTGAAAGAACGGGTGGGACCGCCAGACGCGGTAAATACTGGCGGTCCCGTGCCGCTCATCGAAATGCTGGCCAGGAAGGGCGGCTTCGCAGGCCTGCGTGAGGCGACGATTCGACCCTAGCGTGCAAGCGCCGCACCGCAACGCAATCCGGTCCTTAACCTAACCAGTCAAGGTTACTCCTTCTCGGATTTATTGCTTTCCTTGTTGTTTTCCTTGGATTTTTTCTTCCCGTTCTCCGGAGAGTCCCGGTCCTTGCCGTTGCCACCTTCCTTGTGGCGGTTGGTGAAGCGGGCATTGCCGAGGCCGGTGCCGATGGTGAGCACGCCCCAGCGATCGACATCCTGCATGAACGGCACCTCGGAGAGGCCCTGAACCACGCCGTCATTGTGCATCAAGATCGCGGTGTCGTGCTCGCCGATCTGCGGAATGCCCTCGATCAAGCTCGCCGGCAGGTTGAATTTGCTGCTCTCCCAATTGCCGGGCAGATTCTGCGCGCCTTTTTCGATGGACCCATCGTCGTTGATCACACCGGGACAGGCGATGCCGATGAAGGGCGCAAGCTTGAAGCCGTCTGTCTCGGCCTCGGCGATCAGCCCTTTCAGCATTTTCGTCAGTCGCTTCACCGCGCCCTCGCGGGTCGGCTCGTCGTCGGCATGGCGCCATAGCTCGGACTTCACGACCTTGGCCTTCGACAGATCCTTCGCCTTCTTCCAGCCGGTCTCGACCAGGCCGCAGCGGATGTTGGTGCCGCCGATATCGACCGCGAGGATGCTGTCATAGGCCTCGAAAATCCACGACGGCGCCAGATGCAGCGCGCCGAGCAGGCCGGCTTCATCCGGGTGATGCCGGATCGGCACCATGTCGATCTTGAAATCCTCGGACTTGAGGATGATCTCGGCGCGCGCGATCGCGAGCTCGCCGAGCCGCGAGTCGCGAAAGCCGCCGCCCACCACGATGCGCTCGGTCTTGGCCCAGGCTTTTGTCTTCAGGAAACGGCGCGTGACGTAGGCGAGCTCCTGCGCGAAATCCTCGATCGCGCTGTGCACCACCGCAGAGGCCTCGACGTCGTCGCTGACGAGGATCGCATCCAGCGTCTTCTTGCTGATGTTCTCCGACGGCTCCTTGCCGAAGGGGTCCTCGCCCGATTTGCGCAGCGGCTTGCGCCAGCGGTCGAGAATCTCGCGGAACGCGCCCTTGCTGGCGCGGTCGCCGAGAAAACCGTCCTCGTCCTTCATCTCGATGTTGAAACTGTCGATGTCCACCGAGGGCAGCCGCGCGCCGCCGTGATTGGCGATGCCCGTCGTCTTGACCAACTCGTCCGTTGCCATGGAAAGCCCTTGCCCCAATGCCAATTCGCGGGGACAACGGCGGTGGAACCCGTTGGTTGCAAACGGGTCGCGGATTCGATTCCCAGGCGGAAACGGCCCAAATCCTTCCAATCCGGGCTCTTTTCGGCAGTTTTCCTTGACTCTTCGGGCTCGGCGGCTATAAGTCCCACAACCGGCGCGGGGCGTTTCTCGCGCCGCTTGTTTTTGCGTGGGTTTTCAAAGGGATAACTCCCGCCCGCACAAAACTCAGTAAACCCATAGCGACTGACAAAAAGCCGGCCCCTGACGATTTCGTCGTGAGGCCGGGATTGAACACGAAGGAAAACAACGATGTTCGCAGTCATCAAAACCGGCGGCCGGCAGTACCGCGTCGTTCCGGATGATGTCCTGGAAATTGGCAAGATCGAAGGCGAAGTCGGCACGATCGTGCAGCTGAGCGAAGTTCTGGTGGTCGGCGGCGACACGCCGGTGCTGGGTCTGCCCACGGTGGCCGGTGCGACCGTGGCCGTCGAGGTGCTCGACCACAAGCGCGGACCGAAGGTCATCGCGTTCAAGAAGCGCCGCCGCAAGAATTCGCGCCGCAAGCGTGGCTACCGTGACGAGATCACGGTGGTTCGCATCAGCGAGATCCTGACGGACAATGCGAAGCCCACCAAGGGCCCGCGTCCGAAGCGGGAAAAGGTCGCGAAAGAAGAAGCAGCCGCCGCATAAAATCGATCACGCCAATTCACGAATTGATGCGTGAGACATTTTGAAATGATTCCGTCAAGGAATTGACCTAGACATACGCAGGATTTCGGAGACGAGCCATGGCTCACAAAAAAGCAGGCGGTTCATCGCGCAACGGTCGCGATTCAAAGGGTAAGCGCCTTGGCGTCAAGGTGTTCGGCGGGGAGCGCGTGATTCCCGGCAACATCATTGCGCGTCAGCGCGGCACCACCTGGCATCCCGGCCTCAATGTCGGCATGGGCACGGACCACACTCTGTTCGCCAAGATCGAGGGCCGTGTTGAATTCCAGGCCAAAGCCAACGGCCGCACCTTCGTAGCGGTACTCCCGCTCGCAGAGGCGGCTGAATAGACGGTGGATCTGATTTGGAGTCCGCCGGGTCCTTGACCGAACCGGCGGAGTCCAGAGATCAAAAGATCGGGCTCCAGGGGAGGCAGGGAAACCGGCCTCCCCTTTCGTTTGTCGTGTTCACTTTTCACTTAGTGACTTTGACGGAGCCGGACATGTTGCAGGATTTCTCGAGCGTGACCTTGCGGGAGGCGAGACCGAGCGTCGTCGCCACCGAGCGGCTGACCTTGCGGCGGCCGACCCTCGCCGACGTCAGGACCATCGCCCTCCTTGCCAATGACCGCCGTGTCGCGGAAAACACCCGCCGCCTTCCCCATCCCTATTCGCAGGACGACGCCGTCGAATTCGTCCGCGCCACCGCTGCGCTCGGCAGCGAGACCGTGTTCCTGATCGAATACGACACCAATCCGGTCGGCATGGTCGGCATCGACCGCTCCACGCCCGACAGTGCCGAGCTCGGCTACTGGCTCGGCGTCGAGCATTGGGGCCAGGGCTTTGCCACCGAGGCCGCGCGCGGCGCGATCGACTTCTTCTTCGAGGAGTTCGAGGACGACCATCTCCATGCGGGTGCGCGCGTCACCAATCCGGCCTCGCGCAACGTGCTGGAGAAGTGCGGCTTCCAGTGGAGCGGCGTGCAGCTGCATCGCTTCCTGGCGCTGGGCTCCTCTACGCCCGTCGACTGCTTCCGCCTCTCGCGCGGGGTGTGGTCGTCGCTGAAGAGCTGGAGCAGCGCGCGGCGGATGAGGTAAGCGGAAGCGCCACCGCAATCTCCGATGTCGTCCGGGCCTGGTGT
This sequence comes from Bradyrhizobium monzae, assembly GCF_021458635.1. GTDB lineage: Bacteria > Pseudomonadota > Alphaproteobacteria > Rhizobiales > Xanthobacteraceae > Bradyrhizobium. The sequence continues at coordinate 286,017 of NZ_JAIRDQ010000009.1, read as the reverse complement.
CTGGACGACACGACTATCGGACGAACCGCCTGAACCGCCAAAGCGAGAAACTGAACAGGACCGCCCCTATCGCGATGAGGGCCGCCAACTGAGGCCAGATCACTCCGAGGCCTGCGCCGCGAAATAATATCGCCTGCGCAAGAATGACGAAGTGGGTATTCGGCGCGGCCAGCATGATGTTCTGGATGATTTCCGGCATGCTCTCGCGCGGGGTCGTGGCCCCCGACAGCATTTGAAGCGGCATCAATATCAGCATCATCAGCAGACCGAACTGGGGCATCGAGCCGCCGACCGTGGCGAGAAAGACACCCAGGCTCGTCATCGCAAACAGATAGAGCGCCGCTCCAAACAGAAACAGCGGAATCGAGCCTGCGATCTTGACCGCCAGCAAGCCCTGCACGACGAGGATGAGGGCAACAGCCGAGGCAACGAGAACGACCAGGCCCATCGACCAGATCTTGCTCGCCATGATCTCGAACGGCGTGACCGGCATGACGAGCAGATGCTCGATCGTGCCGTGTTCGCGCTCGCGAATGAGGGCCGCTCCCGTCAGGATGATCGACAGCATCGTGACGGAGGAGATGATGTTGTTGATGGAGCTGAACCAGCTCTTGTTGAGCTCCGGATTGAACCGCGCGCGTAGAGCAAGATCGATCGGCGGTGCCGCGCCCGAGCGGTAACGCGACAGAAATTCAGTGACCTCGCCGGTGGTGATGGATTGGATGTAGCCGCTCCCGGTGAAGGCCTGGGACATGCGCGTTGCATCCACGTTGAGCTGGATCGTCGGCGATCTTCCGGCCAGCAGATCGCGCTGGAAGTTGGGCGGAATGTTCAACGCAAAGATATCGAGGCCGGCGTCCAGCCGCTCCATCACGTCTGCCTGGGAAACCAGCCTGGGAATCGAGAAATAGGGCGGATTAAACGCCGTGATGATCCGCGTGGAGACCGGCGAATTGTCCTCATCGACAATCGCAAGTGCGGCCCGGTTCAACGTCTCCGGCTGCGCCCGGGACGACGTGTAAATCGAAAGTGTGAAGGCATAGACGATCAAAACCAGGAGCGCGGGATCACGCGACAGGCCCCGCAATTCCTTCAGGCCGAGTTGGACGATGTTGGAGACCTGCATGGCTAATTCGCCTGTTTGCGCAGCAACAATGTTCCAAGGCCGAGCAGTACGGGAACAGTCACGATCAAGGCGAGAAGCGGCGCCGTAAGATCTTCGAACCCAAGTCCCTTCGAGAACGTCCCGCGCGTGATGGTAATGAAGTGGGCCGTCGGATAGATGCGTCCGACGATCGCTCCGACACCTTGCAGCGACGATACGGAATCGACCAGCCCGGAATATTGCGTCGCAGGAATCATCGTGAGCAACGCGGTCGCGAAGATCGCGGCGATCTGGCTGTTCAGGAACGATGAGATCAACAGCCCCATCGCCGTCGAGATGATCACGTAAAGACAGGCGCCGGCCGTAAAGGCGGGGAAACTTCCGGTGAATGGAACGCGGAAAACGAACACGGCGAAGGCAGTCAGCAGGAAGAAATTCAGCATGGCGAGCGCCACGTACGGGATCTGCTTGCCGAGCAGGAATTCAAGCCGCGTGACGGGAGTGACGTAGAAATTGATGATCGATCCGAGCTCCTTTTCCCGCACGACACTCAAGGCCGCCAGGATCGCCGGGATCATCAGAAGCAGAATGGGAATCACGGCAGGAGCCATCGCAACGATGCTCTTGACGTCGGGATTGTAGAGAAAGCGGACCTCGACCCGAAACGCCGCGGTTGTGGCGCCTGTGCCAGAGAGCTCGCGCGCCCGCTGCGCCAGCCAGGTCGTGTGCATGGCCTGAGCGTAGCCCCGGACGGTCTCTGCACGAGAGGGATTGGACCCATCGATCCACGCGCCGATCTGAGTATTTGAACCACGCGCAACGTCGCGGCCGAAGCCCGGCGGAAGCTCGAGCGCAAGGCTGAGCTCGCCGCTGCGCATGCGACGGTCGAGGTCGTCATAGCTCGTGATGGGGGCGTGCTCGGTGAAGAAACGGGAGCCGGAGATCTGAAGCGCGTAGTCCCGGCTGATCGTAGTTTCGTCGTGATCGAGGACGGCAAAGGCCAGATTTTCGACGTCGGTATTGATGCCATAGCCCATCACGAACATCAGGATGAGGCTGCCTACGATGGCGAGCGTCGCGCGGATCGGATCGCGTTGCAGCTCCAGCGCCTCGCGCTGCGTATAGGCAAACATGCGCCGCGGGTTGAAGGCCCCGAGCAGGCGGCCCGACGAACGGCGCTCTTCGACCGCTGGCGGGGGAACCTCGGGGACGGTTGCCTGCGCGGACGGTGCAGCGGCGGTGGCGGTGGCCGCCCGGTCGATCGCGTCCTGCAGATAGGCGACGAAGGCCTGCTCGAGGTTTCCGTTACCTCGCTCCGCGGCGATCCTCTCGGGCGTATCGCTGATCAGCACCTTGCCCGCGTGCATCAGCGAGATTCGGTCGCATCGTTCGGCTTCATTCATGAAGTGCGTCGAGACAAAGATCGTGACGCCGTCCTTGCGCGAGAGATCGGAGAGGATCTGCCATAACCGGTCACGCGCGATCGGATCGACGCCGGAGGTCGGCTCGTCAAGGATGAGGATGTCCGGTGCGTGGATCATCGCGACCGCCAGCGACAGCCGCTGGCGCACGCCGAGAGGCAACGCGTCCGGCAAGGCGTCGATGGCCGCGGCGAGATCGAATCGGGTGACCATCTCCTGCACCCGGCCCGCGATCGTGTCGGCGGGAAGCCGGAACAGCCTCGCGTGCAGCTCGAGGTTCTGCCGAACCGTCAGCTCGGAATACAACGAGAAGGCCTGCGACATGTATCCGACCCGCGCCCGGACATTCATGTCCCTTGGGTCGACCTCGTGGCCGAACAATCTCGCCTCACCCGCGCTCGCCGGCAGCAAGCCGGTCAGCACCTTCATGGTCGTGGTCTTGCCGCAGCCGTTTGAGCCCAGAAAGCCGAATATCTCGCCGCGTGAGATCCGGAAACTGACATCGTCGACGGCCGTGAAGTCGCCGAACTTGACCGTCAAATGATTGGCCTCGATGGCGATTTCTTCGTCCAGCCCCGTCCCACGGGGTGGTATTAGTACCTCCTTGTGACCCCGCCGCCGCTCTTCCGGAAGGAGTTTGATGAAGGCTGCGTCGAGGTTATCGGTATCCGTCCTCCGCAACAGGCCTGAAGGCGTGCCGGTAGCCAGCACCCGTCCATCATCCATGGCCACCAGCCAGGCGAAACGCGCCGCCTCTTCCATGTAGGCGGTCGCGACGATGACACTCATCCGGGGACGGCTTTCCCGGATGTTCTCGATCAACTGCCAGAACTGCCGGCGCGAAAGCGGATCCACGCCCGTCGTCGGTTCATCGAGGATCAGCAAATCGGGATCGTGTATCAGCGCACAGCAGAGGCCGAGCTTCTGCTTCATGCCGCCCGAGAGTTTTCCCGCCGGTCGATCGACAAAGGGCGAGAGGCCGGTATCCCTGAGAAGCACTGCGATCCTCTGCTCGCGCTCATGCCGGTCCTGGCCGAACAGGCGGCCGAAAAAGTCGACGTTCTCGAAAACGGACAGCGTCGGATAGAGATTCTTGCCGAGGCCCTGCGGCATATAGGCGATCCGGGGGCAGGTCCGCCTGCGGTGCGCAGCATCAGCCATATCGTCGCCGAGCACGTGAACCTGTCCGGCCTGGATCTCGCGCGCTCCGGCAACCAGCGAAAGCAGGCTCGATTTGCCGACCCCGTCAGGTCCAATCAATCCGACCACGCACGCAGACGGAATGTCGAGCATGATGCTGTCGAGTGCACGGGTCGAACCGTAGGACAGGCTGACAGCGTCCAGGCGGACCACAGGTTCTGGTCGAACCGGCGCGGCCTGCGACAGCTCGCTCATTTGACCAGCCTGTCCGTCAGGCTCGCGGGCCATTGGGCATTCGGGTCGAGCCGCACATACGCCTGGCCGGGCAGGCCCGTCTTCACCTGGTCGATGTATCGGCGCAGGAGGTCCGGTGAGATATGCGCCCTCACGCGGAACATGAGTTTCTCGCGCTCTTCCTGGGTTTCGACCGTCTTGGGCGTGAATTGCGCGACGTTGGCAACGAAAGTCGCCTGGGCCGGAATGACCCATTGTGGTGCGGCGTCGAGGACAAGACGGACTTCCGAGCCGATAGCCACGCGTCCCGCCTCCGCCGTCGGCAGGAAGAAGGTCATGAAGACATCGGAGAGATCGACCATGTTCAGCACGCGCCCGCCGGCGGCCAAGACTTCGCCCGGCTGTGCGACGCGGAACTGCACGCGCCCGTCTCGCGGCGCGCGCAACGTACTGTCATTGATGTCGACCTTGACGCTCTCGATGGCAGCCTTCGCCGCTTCGACGGATGCCTCGGCATCGACCACCGCAGCCTTGGCGGCGTTGATCGCGGCATCGGAGGCGGCAAGCTGGGCCTCCGCCGCAGCAACGGCCGCAGTCGCGCCGTTGGCGGCCGCCCGGTCGTCATCAAGCGTCTGCTGAGGCACGGCATTGGTCTTGATCAGGGTCTCCGAGCGCTGGAGCTTTCGTTCCGCCGCATCGAGTTCGGCATTACGTTGCGCGATCACCGCGCCTGCCGCTTTCTTCTCGGACTCGCGCTGGGTCACGAGGCTCTTGGCGGTATCGATGCTGATCGTCGCCCGGCGCAGCTGGGCCTCGGCCTGCCGAAGCTGGGCTTCGAGCTGCAGCGTATCCATCTGCGCCAGAACCTGTCCGGCCGAGACGAAGTCGCCTTCCCTCACCAATATGTCTTTGAGGCGCCCGGGTGTCTTGGTCGCGATATCGATTTCGGTGCCCTCGATGCGGCCGTTGCCGCTGGCAAATCCCTCCGGGAGATTGCTTCTCCCAAGTTTCTGCCAGAGGAAATAGCCTCCTGCCGCCAGAGCAACGACGATGAGAGCGGCCACCCAGCGCTTTCGATTGGTCGCCATGCCAAACCAATCCTCTCGAGTTACAATCAAACGTTGCTTGACGTTCCCTCCACAAGACTAGCTCATTCGTGCGGGAAGTGAAGCATCACGTCTCCGCATCGCGTCCGCTGTTTCGACTCGATCATGCGCTTTGGCTCGTTCGTTCCACTTTGATTCAATGGAACGATGCCGGGTGCATGGCCGCGGCTATGCCGGCGGATTCACCTCTGCGCTCTCGCGGCCGAGATCGCGTTCTCGCAAGTAAATGTAGAACCCGGCGCCGATGATGATGACGGCGCCGACGATGGTTGCGACCTGCGGCACGTCGCCGAACACCACGAAGCCGAAGATCACCGCCCAGACGATCATCGAATATTGGTAGGGCACCACGACGCTTGCCGGCGCGAGTTTCAGCGACCGGTTGACGCAAAACAACGCCGTCACCGAAATGGCCCCCGCCAGCGCGAAGAACACGAGGCTGCCCGGCGTCGGCGGCACCCAGTGGAACGCCGACAGTGCGGCGCCCAGTGAAAACGTCCCAATGAATTGCGAGGACGCCATCACGATATCGGGCGTCTTGCGCAGGCTGCGGGTGATCAACATCAAGGTCGCAAACGATAGACTGCCGCCGAGCGCGATCAGCGCCGGCAGGCTGACCGTCTGCGCCGACGGCCGCAGCGCGATCAACACGCCGCAGAAGCCGATCAGGATCGCGGTCCAGCGCCGCCAGCCGACCTTCTCGCCCAGAAAGATCGCCGACATCGCGGTGACGAAGATGGGGCCTGCGAGATAATAGGTGATGACGTCCGCGAGCGGCAGATACACGGTCGCAAGGAAGAAGGCGGCCACTTCCAGCGTCGACAGCACGACGCGAAACAGCTGCAAGCGCGGCCGCTCCAGATGCAGGAACTGGTGACGCTGCCGCCAGATCAGCGGCGACAGCAGCAGCAGCGCAGCGCAGGCGCGCAGGAACAGGAGCTGTCCGACCGAATACGTCCCGACCAGGAACTTGCCCATGGCGTCGCCGAACGAGAACATGAAGATCGACAGCACCATGAGGGCGATGCCGGCCAGCCGTGCCGAGCGGTCGTCATAAGCGGAGAGATTTTTGAAGAAGGGCATCGAGCGCCGTTTTAATGGAGCAGACGTCCGCGACAAGCCCGCGCAAGCCGAATTGAACGGATTGTCGCACTCTTCGCGCCGCGGTAGCGATAGGCCGCCTACGAACAGCGAGCCAAGAAAGAGCTAAGTCATGACCGACTTCGACCCGGCCCAGCACCGCATGATCCCCACGCAACGCTGGTTTGAGGATTTCGTGGTCGGCGAGCGTTTTGTGCTGCCGAGCCGCACCCAGACCTCGGCGGTGTTCGCGGCATTCCAGACCGCGAGCGGCGACACTCACCCGGTGCACTATGACGTCGAATATTGCCGCAGCCGCGGCATCCCGCACCTGCTGGCGCACGGTTTTCAGACGCTGATTCACACCGCGCCGGGCGCCGGGCTATTTCCGTTCATGGTCGAAGACTCCCTGGTCGGCTTCCTCGAGCAGTCGAGCCGGTTCCTCAAACCGGTGTTCGCCGACGACACGATCTATCCCGCGCTCGAGGTCACCGAGCTCACGCCGGGCCGTACGACCGGTGCGGTGACGCTCAAGAGCACCGTGTTCAACCAGCGCAAGGAGCTGGTGCTGGAGGGAATGCAGAAATTCCTGATCCGGCGCCGTCCGGCTGGTTAAGCACTGGGCCAAATTCGCCGAAATTCGGCCGATTTGCGGGTAAGTCCGGGTTGCCGCGGGGGACCGGCTGGCCTACCTATGGCCCATGAAATTCCTCGACGAAGCAAAGGTCTATATCCGCTCCGGTGACGGCGGAAACGGCTGCGTGGCGTTCCGCCGCGAAAAATTCATTGAATTCGGCGGTCCCTCCGGAGGCAATGGCGGCCGCGGAGGCAACGTCATCCTCGAGGTCGCCGACGGTCTCAACACGCTGATCGACTACCGCTACCAGCAGCATTTCAAGGCCCAGAAGGGCGAGAACGGTTCTGGCTCGGACCGCCATGGTGCCAACGGCAAGAACATCGTGCTGAAGGTGCCCGTGGGCACGCAGATCTTCGACGAAGATCGCGAGACCCTGATCCACGACTTCACCAATGTCGGCGAAAAGTTCGTGCTCGCCGAGGGCGGCAATGGCGGCTTCGGCAACGCGCATTTCAAGACCTCGACCAACCGCGCGCCGCGCAACGCCAATCCCGGCCAGCCCGGCGAAGAGCGCTGGATCTGGCTGCGGCTGAAGCTGATCGCGGACGCCGGTCTCGTCGGCATGCCCAATGCCGGCAAGTCGACCTTCCTCAGCAAGGTCAGCGCAGCGCGGCCCAAGATCGCCGACTATCCCTTCACTACGCTGCATCCGCAGCTCGGTGTCGTGAACGCCGACGGTCGCGAATTCGTGCTCGCCGACATTCCCGGCCTGATCGAAGGCGCGCATGAAGGCACCGGGCTCGGCGACCGCTTCCTCGGCCATGTCGAGCGCTGCCGCGTGCTGCTGCATCTGATCGATGCCACCTGCGAGCACGCCGGCAAGGCTTACAAAACGGTGCGCAAGGAGCTCGACGCCTATGGCGGGTTGCTCACCGACAAGATCGAGATCGTCGCGCTGAACAAGATCGATGCGGTCGAGCCGGACGAGTTGAAGAAGCAGAAGGATCGGCTGAAGCGCGCCGCCAAGAAGACGCCGCTGCTGCTCTCGGGCATCACCGGCGACGGCGTCAAGGAAGCGCTCCGCGCGCTCGTGGATGTGATCGGCGAGGCCCCGGTCTCGGCCAAGGCGAAGAGCGCGGCCGAAGCGGAGCCGTGGTCCGCCTAAGGGCCGCCCGCTTGTCTTGGCGCCCTCGATAGCGCAGCATCCAGCAATCAAGAAGCAGCAGGGATGACGCATGGCGCGCGCAAAAAACGTTCTCTGGATCATGTGCGACCAGCTTCGCTATGATTATCTCGGCTGCACCGGCCATCCCACGCTGAAGACGCCGAACATCGACGCCATGGCCAAGCGTGGCGTGCTGTTCTCGAAGGCCTATGTGCAATCGCCGATCTGCGGCCCGTCGCGGATGTCGTTCTACACCGGACGCTACATGCGCTCGCACGGCTCGCACTGGAACGGCTGGCCGCTGCGCGTTGGCGAGCCCACACTCGGCGATCACCTCAAGAAAATCGGCGTGCGCAACGTGCTGGTCGGCAAGACCCATATGGCACCCGACCTCGAGGGCATGAAGGCGCTCGGCATCCCGCCGGAATCGATGATCGGCGTGCACGTCGCCGAGTGCGGCTTTGAGCCTTATGAGCGCGACGACGGCCTGCATCCGACCGGCCGGCCTCGCCCGAAATACGACGAATATCTGCGCCAGCAGGGCTTTGACGCCGCCAACCCGTGGGAGCACTGGGCCAATTCAGGCGCAGCCGAAGACGGCTCGTTGCAGAACGGCTGGCTGCTGGTGCACGCCGACAAGGCCGCGCGCGTGCCGGACGAGCATTCCGAGACGCCCTACATGACGCGTCGCGCCATGGACTTCATCGGCGAGGCCGAGACCGACGGCCGGCCGTGGTGCCTGCATCTGTCCTACATCAAGCCGCACTGGCCCTACATCGCGCCGGAACCCTATGCGAGCATGTATTCGACATCAGACATGATCCCGCCGATCCGCTCGGAGCGCGAGCGGCAGAATCCGCACCCCGTGTTCGGCGCCTATATGGACATGCGCTACTCCCGCAACATGGCGCGCGACGATGCCCGCGAGAAGGTGATCCCGACCTATATGGGCCTGATCACCCAGATCGACGACCAGATGGGCGTGCTGATGAAATTCCTGGAGGAACGCGGCCTCACGGAAACCACCATGATCGTGTTCACCTCCGATCATGGCGATTATCTCGGCGATCACTGGATGGGCGAGAAGGATCTGTTCCACGAGCAATCGGCAAAGATCCCGCTGATCATCATCGATCCTTCGAAGGAGGCCGACGCCACACGCGGCACCCGCAGCGACGCGCTGGTGGAAGGCATCGATCTCGCCCCGACCTTCGTCGATTATTTTGGCGGCAAGGTGCCGGGCCACATCCTCGAAGGACGTTCGCTGCTGCCGCTGCTGCGCGGCCCGACCCCGGGCGATTGGCGCAAGGTGGCGTTCTCCGAATACGACTATTCCATGCAGGATGTGCGGCTGAAGCTGAACCAGCCGATCGAGCGCTGCCGCCTGTTCATGGTGTTCGATGGCCGCTGGAAATACATCCACGCCTCCGGCTTCCGCCCGATGCTGTACGATCTCGAAACCGATCCGGACGAATTTCTGGATCGCGGCGACGATCCCGAATGCGCCGGCATCATCGCCCGGCTCCAGGCCGAGCTGTTCGACTGGGCGCTGCATCCCAACGACCACATCACCACGCCGCGCGAGAAGATCGCGAACTACGCTGACAACCAGCTGCAGGTGAAGGGCGGGATCTTGATCGGCGTCTGGGATGAAGCCGAACTCGCGGCGATCAAGGACGGCATCGCACAGCGCGCGAAGATGTGAGTCGCGCTTCGTCGAGACAATCGAAAGTCCATCCACGCCGTCATTGTTGTGAGCGCAGCGAAGCAATCCAGAATCCGTCTGCGGAGAAACGCTGGATTGCTTCGTCGCATCAGCGCAAAATTGCTTCGCAATTTTGTCGCGAGCTCCTCGCAATGACGGGAGGAGAGACTCAATTCTCGATCTTATACCCCGTCGCCTTCACGATCGGTTGCCAGAACGCCGTATTTGCAGCGAGCTCCTTGCTCAGTCCATCCGCGCTGCTGCCGACCGGGATCAGTCCGATCGCCGTCAGCTTCTCCTTCACCTCGGGCTTGGCGAGCGCGGCTCTTGCGGCCGCACCGAGCTTGCTGGCGAATTCCGGCGGACTGCCGGCGGGCAGCCACATGCCGTACCAGGCGTCCGCAACGAGATCGATGCCGCTCTCCTTCAGCGTCGGAACGTCGGCTGCGAACGGCGAACGCTCCGCGCTCGACACCGCAATGATCTTCACGCCTTTGGCGCGATGCTGCGGCAGTGCATCCGCCAGTGTCACGATGCCGAACGAGATATGGCCGCCGATGATGTCGTTGAGGATCGGCGCGCTGCCGCGATAGGGCACGCGGGTCAGGGGAATGCCAAGATCCTTCTCGAGCTTGGAGCCCGTGAAGTGCGGAATGGTGCCGTTGCTCGGCACCCCGAACGAGGCCTTGTCCGGATGTGCTCTCAGCCATGCCACGAATCCCTTGAGATCGGAGGCATCGATCTCCGGGCCGACCACGACGGCGAATTCGAACCGCGCCAGCAGCGACACCGGCATGAAATCCTTCGCGGTATCGAAGCTTGGCGTCGTCTCCACCATCGGCAGCAGGTACATGGTCGGCCCCGTCGTCACCAGCACCATGCCGCCGTCGGGGCTTGCACCCTTCACGGATTTGATGCCGATCAGGCCGTCACCGCCGGTGCGGTTCTCGACCACGATGGTCCGTTGCAGCACCGGCGCCATTTCCTGCGCGATCAGCCGGCACAGCGTGTCGCCGCCGGCCCCCGCCGCGAACGGGAAGATGACTTTCGTCAGCCCGGCCTGCGCATGCACCTCACCCATCTGCGCCAGCAGCGGCAAGCCGAGACATCCGGCCATGAATTTACGGCGATCCATTCGTTTCCTCTTCCAGCCCGTTATTGGTTGGCGGCATTAGAACCGGGCTGGCGTGCAAGACAAGACCGACCTTCGCCATTTACCATCCCGCCCGCCTTGCGCCGGCCATCGTCCTGCTGCAAAAGCAGGCCTTAACCGGCGCCGCTCTCCGGTCCGCCATTTCCAGAGCGATTCGTCACACGCGCCAACACATACGCACATGGCCAGCCCCGAACTCAGTCAATTCCGCCGCATCGTCGTCAAGGTCGGCTCCGCACTGCTGGTCGATTCCGACAGAGGCGAGGTGCGGGCGTCGTGGCTGGCCGCGCTCGCCGACGACATGGCCAAGCTGCATCGCGAGGGCCGCGACGTCCTCGTGGTCTCCTCAGGCTCGATCGCGCTCGGCCGCAGCCGGCTTAAGCTGCCGCGCGGGCCGCTGAAGCTGGAGGAGAGCCAGGCTGCCGCCGCCGTCGGCCAGATCGAACTCGCCCGGATCTGGTCCGAGGTGCTCGGCGCGCACGGCATCGGCGCCGGCCAGATTTTGGTGACGCTCCAGGACACCGAGGAGCGCCGCCGCTATCTCAATGCCCGCTCCACCATCGGCAAGCTGCTGGAATGGCGCGCGATCCCCGTGATCAACGAGAACGACACGGTCGCGACCAACGAGATTCGCTACGGCGACAATGACCGCCTCGCCGCACGTGTCGCCACCATGGCGAGCGCCGATCTGCTGGTGCTGCTGTCCGACATCGACGGACTTTACGACGCGCCGCCGAAGAACAATCCGAACGCCAAGCTCATTCCTGTCGTCGAAAGCATCTCCTCCGAGATCGAGGCGGTGGCGGGCGACGCCGAGTCCGAGCTGTCGCGCGGCGGCATGCGCACCAAGGTCGAGGCGGCAAAGATCGCCACCACCGGCGGCACGCATATGCTGATCGCGTCCGGCAAGATCGAACATCCCCTGCACGCGATCGCCAATGGCGGCCGCTGCACCTGGTTCCTGACGCCGGCGAATCCCATCACCTCGCGAAAACGCTGGATCGCGGGCACGCTGGAGCCGAAGGGCACGCTGACCATCGACGCCGGCGCCGTGACGGCGCTGCGTGCCGGCGCCAGCCTGCTGCCGGCCGGCGTGATCAAGGTGGAGGGCCAGTTCGCCCGAGGCGACGCCGTGATTGTCCGCGGCCCCGACACCAGCGAGGTCGGCCGCGGCCTGATCGCCTATGACGCCGAGGTCGCCGAGCGGATCAAGGGCCGCTCCTCCCCGGACGTAATGACGATCCTCGGCATCAGTGGCCGCTCGGAGATGATCCACCGTGACGATCTGGTGGTGGGCGGGTAAGGCCCGTCGCGGCCCTTTTGCTAGGCCACTGACCTAGCCCGCCCGCCGCCAGGAGACCTGCCATACCCGCCCCGCCCTTCGCAGACGCAGGATTTCCGTGCTAGGACACTGCCTTAGCAGAAGGTTCGACTTCCATGGCCGCCCCCCTCAAAGCCGTTGACGGCAATGCCGATCTTCAGGCGCTGATGTCCGATCTCGCCACCCGTGCGCGCGCCGCCGCGCGCGTGCTGGCGCTGGCCCCGCCGGAGCAGAAGAACCGGGCGCTGGAGGCCATGGAGCGGGCGATCCGCAGCAATGTTGCAACGATCCTCGCCGCCAATGCCGAGGACGTCGCAGAGGCGCGCGCGTCCGGCAATGCCACCTCCTCCTTCATCGACCGCCTGACGCTGACGCCGGCGCGTGTCGAAGGCATGGCCGAAGGCATCGCCGTCGTGCGCGGCATCGCCGATCCCGTCGGCATCGTCACCGAGAGCTGGCGGCGGCCGAACGGCATGACCATCGAGCGCGTGCGTGTGCCGCTCGGCGTCGTCGGCGTGATTTTTGAGAGCAGGCCCAATGTCGCGGCGGATGCCGGCGTGCTCTGTTTGAAGTCCGGCAATGCCGTGATCCTGCGCGGCGGCTCCGACAGTTTCCGCTCCTGCCGCGCGATCCATGAGTGCCTGGTGCAAGGCCTGCGCGAAGCCGGATTGCCCGAAGCCGCGATCACGCTGGTGCCGACGCGCGACCGCGCGGCGGTCGGCATGATGCTGTCGGGCCTCAACGGCGCGGTCGACGTGATCGTGCCGCGCGGCGGCAAGAGCCTCGTCGCGCGCGTCGAGCAGGAAGCGCGCGTGCCCGTGTTTGCGCATCTCGAAGGCGTCAATCACGTTTACATCGATGGCAGTGCCGATCTCGCCATGGCGAAGTCGATCGTGCTCAATGCCAAGATGCGCCGCACCGGCGTCTGCGGCGCGGCCGAAACGCTGCTGATCGATCGCGCAGCGGCTGGGAAGACCCTGAAGCCGCTGGTCGAGATGTTGATCGAGGCCGGCTGTGAGGTGCGCGGTGACGACGTCGTGCAGAAGACCGATTCGCGCGTAAAGTCTGCCAGCGAAGACGATTGGGACACCGAATATCTCGACGCGATCATTGCGGCGAAGGTGGTCGATGGCGTCGACGGCGCGATCGCGCACATCCATGACCACGGATCGCATCACACCGACGCGATCGTGAGCGAGAACGATGCTGTAGCGAAGAAATTCCTCAGCGAGGTCGATTCCGCGATCGTGCTGCACAACGCCTCGACGCAGTTCGCCGATGGCGGCGAGTTCGGCTTCGGCGCCGAGATCGGCATCGCCACCGGCCGCTTCCATGCTCGCGGTCCGGTTGGTGCCGAGCAGCTGACCAGCTTCAAATATCGCGTTCACGGCACAGGGCAGACGCGGCCGTAAGGCATGGCGCGAGGCGCGGGGCATTGAGTAACAATTTCGTCGCGCCACGTTTCTTCGCGCAGGCAATCCCGCCCTACACCGAAGGCATGCGGATCGGCCTGCTCGGCGGCTCGTTCAATCCACCGCACCAGGCCCATCGCGCGATCAGCCAATTCGCACTGAAACGCCTTCAGCTCGATCGCGTGTGGTGGCTGGTGACGCCGGGCAATCCGCTGAAGGAGAACGGCAATCTGCATGAGCTCGGCGAGCGCATGCAGGCGGCGCGCGACGTCGCCAACGATTCCCGGATCGAGGTGAGCTGTCTCGAATCCGTCATTCGTACCCGCTATACTATCGACACGATCAACACCTTGCGCCGCCGTCTCAGTGGCTTGCGCTTTGTCTGGATTATGGGCGCCGACAACCTCGCTCAATTCCATCGTTGGCAGCACTGGCGGCGCATCGCCGACCATGTGCCGATGGCGGTCATCGATCGCCCGCCGCAGAGTTTTCGCGCCCTAGCCTCGCCCGCTGCCCAGGCGCTTGCGCGCTATCGCCTGCCCGAGAATAAGGCAGCATTACTAGCGGATCAGCCGGCGCCGGCCTGGGTCTTTCTGACCGGATTGAAGCTCAACCTCTCCTCGACCCGGTTACGGAACCCGGACGGGAGCTGGAAAGGTACGAAGTGAGACAGAATGTGCCGTTTGAGAGGCTCTCTGGCATATTGAAACCCTTAACCCCACATGATGTAGTGTAACCCGTGAGGGGTGGATTCGGCCCTCGCGATACAGTGAAAGGAATGGTCCCTGGCCACGTCTGTATTGTCCAAGTCAGCTTCAACGAAGTCTGTTTTACCCAAGGCTACGAAACCGGCGCGTAAAACATCGACCAAAGCTGCGGCCTTGAAGGCGCAACCCGACGCCGACAAGACGCTGAGCCTGATCCTCTCCCGCCTCGAGGACATGAAGGCGGAAGAGACGGTCACCATCGACCTTCGCGGCAAATCGGCATACTCCGACTACATGATCGTCACCACCGGCCGGGTGAACCGGCATGTTGGCGCGATCGCGGAGAACGTCAGCAAGAGCCTCAAGGAAAACGGCATCAAGAACATCCACGTCGAGGGCTTGCCCAATTGCGACTGGGTGCTGATCGATTCCGGCGATGTGATCGTGCACGTGTTCAGACCCGAGGTCCGTGAGTTCTACAATCTCGAGAGATTGTACACGCAGGGCCCAGGGGCGGCGAAGGCGATCTAAACGCGATCTTGGAGGGCTGGCCGATTTCGAATCGGCCGACGCGCATGCTAGCGTCGTGCGCGCGCGGAATGCGCGCGGTCTGGAAACGCGACCCTAAAACCTCATGCGTGTTGCTGTCATTGCCGTGGGCCGGCTGAAGCAGGGCCCCGAACGGGAGCTTGCCGACCGCTATTTCGAGCGGTTCGACGAGGCCGGCCGCAAGCTCGGATTCCGCGAGCTCACCATCCACGAAATCCCCGAAAGCCGCGCGCGCGACACCGCGACGCGAATGACCGAGGAGGCCGCGGCGATCTCGGCGCATATTCCCGAAAAATCGATCCTGGTGGCGATGGACGAGCGCGGGCAAAATCTCGATTCCACCGTATTCGCACGGAATCTCGGGCGCTGGCGCGACGAGGGCGCCGGTCATACTGTCTTCGTGATCGGAGGGGCGGACGGACTTTCGCCCGAATTGCGCCGTAAGGCCAAGCTCGCGATCGCGTTCGGCTCTGCGACCTGGCCGCATCAAATGGTTCGCGTCATGCTTCTGGAGCAGCTGTATCGGGCCGCCACCATTCTGGCCGGCCATCCCTATCATCGCGCGTGATTCGCGCCACAACGAGCACCTTGCCGACAAGATGCGAGCGCCGATCCTCAATTTGCTGCTGATTGCGAGCTGCGCCGGCGCAAGCCTCTTCGCCGACGAAAGCCTCGCGCAAGCTCAGACGGCGGCACCGGCGCCACAGACCGCGGCCATCTCGCCCGACGCCATCAAGCAGCGCGAGCAAGAGCTGGAAGCCGCGCGCGCGAGCAAGAAGAGCGCGGAGGAAGCGCAGGCCAAGTTGAAGGCCGAGATCTCCTCGCTCGGCCAGGACCGCACCCAGCTCAATCAGCAATTGATCGACACCGCCGCCAATGTCCGCACCGTCGAGACCAAGATCGACGAGGCCGAAGCGCGGCTGAAGACGCTGAACGGCCGCGAGCAGCAGGCGCGCGCCTCGCTGGATTCGCGCCGCGCCGACATCATCGAGGTGCTGGCGGCCCTGCAGCGCGCCGGACGACGCACCCCGCCTGCGCTGCTGGTGCGGCCAGAAGATGCGCTGCAGTCGCTGCGCACAGCGATGCTGCTCGGCGCGGTTGTGCCTGAACTCCGCGGTCGCGCGGAAAAGATCGCGGGCGAGCTCGGCGAGCTCGTGGCCCTGCGCAAGACCATCGCCGCCGAGCGCGACCAGCTCGCCTCCGACCGCGACAAGATCCGCAACGACCAGACCCGGCTCACCGCCTTGGTCGACGAACGGCAGCGCCAGCAGTCCTCGCGTGAAAAGGACCTAGACGCCGAGAATTCGCGCGCCATCACGCTGTCAAAGCAGGTCGGCGATCTCCAGGGGCTGATCGCCAAGATGGAGCAGGACCTGCAAAGCGCGGCCAGGGCGGCTGAGAAGGCGGCCGAGGCCGCAAAGCAGGCCGAGGCCAAGGCCGCGGCGAACGCGGCAGCCAGCGCCAAGCCCGGCCCGGCCACGTTCAAGGACCGCTCCCGGACCACCCCGGCCATCCTGTTCGCCTCAGCCAAGGGGATCCTGCCGTTGCCGGTTAACGGTAACAAGATCAGGGACTTTGGCGGTTCCGACGGAGTCGGCGGGGTCCAGAAGGGCATTTCGCTGGCAACCAAGCCCGGTTCGCAGGTCACAACGCCGTGCGACGGCTGGGTGGTCTATGCCGGCCCGTTCCGCAGCTATGGACAACTCTTGATCCTCAATGCCGGGGGCGGGTATCATGTCCTGATCGCCGGGATGGAGCGCATTTCGGTAAACATCGGACAGTTTGTGCTCACGGGGGAGCCGGTCGCGACCATGGGGTCGACCTCTCAAGTCGCCTCCATTCTCGCCACCAACGCGAGTCAACCTGTGTTGTATGTCGAGTTCCGCAAAGACGGCACTCCAATCGATCCAGGCCCATGGTGGGCCGCAAATGAAGGCGAGAAGGTTCGCGGATGATGCGCAAGACTTCAGTTATCCTCCTCAGCGCGGCCACCGGTGCGGCGCTGACGCTGTTCGTGACCCAGCCGCGCGCAGTGTTCATGGGCTCCAGCGCGCGAGCCGCGACCGCCGACACCTATCGGCAGCTCAATCTGTTCGGCGACGTCTTCGAGCGCGTGCGCTCCGACTATGTCGAGAAGCCCGACGATACCAAGCTGATCGAATCCGCCATCAGCGGCATGCTCACGGGCCTCGATCCGCACTCGAGCTACATGGACGCCAAGAGCTTCCGCGACATGCAGGTGCAGACCCGCGGCGAGTTCGGCGGTCTCGGCATCGAGGTCACCATGGAAGACGGCCTGATCAAGGTGGTCTCGCCGATCGACGATACGCCCGCCTCGCGTGCCGGCGTCATGGCCAACGACATCATCACCAATCTCGACGATGAAGCGGTACAGGGCCTGACCCTGAACCAGGCGGTCGAGAAGATGCGCGGCCCCGTCAACACCAAGATCAAGCTCAAGATCATCCGCAAGGGCCAGGACAATCCGATCGACGTCACGCTGGTGCGCGACAACATCCGCGTCCGTTCGGTGCGCGCGCGCGTCGAGGCCGACGACATCGCCTATATCCGCATCACCACCTTCAACGAGCAGACCACCGAAGGTCTGAAGAAGGAGGTTGCCAACCTCTCGACCCAGATCGGCGACAAGCTTAAGGGCTACGTCATCGACCTCCGCAACAATCCGGGCGGCCTGCTCGAGGAAGCCGTCACCGTCTCCGACTCGTTCCTGGAAAAGGGCGAGATCGTGTCGACCCGCGGCCGCAACGCCGAGGAAACCCAGCGCCGCACCGCGCATGCCGGCGACCTTACCAAGGGCAAGCCGGTCATCGTGCTCGTCAACGGCGGTTCGGCTTCGGCGTCGGAAATCGTCGCCGGCGCGCTGCAGGACCACAAGCGCGCGACCATCGTCGGCACGCGCTCGTTCGGCAAGGGCTCGGTGCAGACCATCATCCCGCTCGGCTCGGGCAACGGCGCGCTGCGCCTGACCACGGCGCGCTACTACACGCCGTCGGGCAAGTCGATCCAGGCCAAGGGTATCGTGCCCGACATCGAAGTGCTGCAGGACGTGCCGGACGAGCTGAAGTCGCGTACCGACACCAAGGGCGAGGCTTCGCTGCGGGGCCATCTCAAGAACGATGGCGACGAGAAGACCGGCTCGCAGTCCTATGTTCCGCCGGATGCCAAGGACGACAAGGCGCTCAAGCTCGCCGACGATTTGCTCCACGGCATCAAGAACAGCGCCTCTGCGGCGCCGACGCCGGGCACCACCGACAAGGCGGCAGCCGACAAGCCCAAGGCAGCCAACTAGGCGCAACCTCGGGGCAACGTATTGAAAAGGGCGGCTCCAGGAGCCGCCCTTTTTGCTTGGCACTCCGCCACCCCGGCCTATCCCGGCCTGCCGTCGCTTGACCCCGGCGTGGTATCGTCGGTGGAGTGATTCGGGATCTCGCATGACTGAAACGGTCGATGATCTGAGCGCCCCGCTCGGACAGGACAAGCCGCGCCGAGAACGGCGGCTGCGGCTGCCGTTCACGGCCATGCAGGCGCTGGCCGTGATGCTCGGCCTGTTCCTGGTCGCCTTTGCCGGCTTCGCCGTCTTCAACAAGGACCCGCTCGGCGGCGAACCGATGGCACGGCTCGCGATCCGCGATCCCAATGCCTCTGGCGAGAAGCCCGCGGCCGAGGCGGCTGCGGCCGGCCATGGTCAGGAGAGCAAGCAAGCAACCAGGGATGCGCCGAAAGAGGCCGCCTCCAGCGAGCACAAGACCGTCACCATGATCGACGGCTCGACCGGCGCGCGCCACGATGTGGTGATCGGCGCGAGCGACGCCGCCGACAAAGGCGAGGCGGCGTCCGCTGCACCGGCCGTCATGGCCGGGATCGATCCAAAGCTGCTGGAGAAATCCCGCTACGGCATGATCCCCGCGGTCTCAGGCGATCTCAAGCCGTTCAACGTCTACGCAGCCGAAGCCGACCGCGCCAAGGCCGCGAAAATGCCGGTGGTGGCGATCGTGATCGGCGGCCTCGGCGTCGGCGCCGCCAAGACCACCGATGCGATCATGAAGCTGCCGGGCGCGGTCACCCTGGCCTTCACGCCCTATGGATCTGATCCCGGAAAGCTTGCCGAGCGCGCCCGCGCCCAGCGCCACGAGATCTTCCTCCAGATCCCGATGGAGCCCTACGACTTCCCGGACAACGATCCCGGCCCGCAGACGCTGCTGACCTCGCTGACCGCCGACCAGAACACCGACCGCCTGTATTGGCACCTGAGCCGGATGCAGGGCTATGCCGGCATCACCAATTTCATGGGCGCCCGCTTCGTGGCGACCGAGCCGGCGATGCAGCCGATCATCCGCGAGGCCTCCAGGCGCGGGCTGGGCTTCTTCGACGATGGTTCCTCGCCGCGCAGCATCGCGCCGCAGGCTGCAGGAAGCCTCGCCGTGCCGTTCGGCAAGGGCGACATCGCGCTCGACGCAGTGCCGACCTCGACCGAGATCGACCGCGCCCTGAACAAGCTGGAATCGATGGCGAGGGAACGCGGCGTTGCCGTCGGCACCGCCTCTGCGCTGCCCGTCTCGATCGAGCGGGTCGGCGCCTGGATCAAGACATTGAGCGACCGGGGTATCCTTTTGGTGCCATTGACAACCGCGATGCTGAAATCAAAATCCAGCTAAATCAAAGAATTGGTACGGCACGGGCCCGACAGCCCTGCCGGCAGCACGCGAGGGGTTTGGCGGAATGGCGCGTTATGAGGATCTGCCCTACCGAACCTGCGTCGGTGTGATGCTGATCAATGCCAAGGGCCTGGTGTTCATCGGTCGTCGTGCCGGCGGTATTGAGGACGTCGAGGACAGCCATGTCTGGCAGATGCCGCAGGGCGGGGTCGATCCCGGCGAGGACAATTGGGACGCCGCGAAACGCGAGCTCTATGAAGAGACCAGCGTGCGCTCGATCGAGCGACTCGGCGAAGTTCCGGACTGGCTGATCTACGACATCCCGCGCACGGTGGCGGGGCGCGCCTGGAAGGGCCGCTACCGCGGCCAGCGCCAGAAATGGTTCGCGGTCCGCTTCACCGGCAAGGACAGCGAGATCAACGTCGAGAAACCCGGCGGCGGCGGCCACAAGGCCGAATTCGTCAGCTGGCGCTGGGAACCGATGAAGAACCTGACCGGGCTGATCATCCCGTTCAAGCGCCCGGTCTATGAGCGCGTGGTGAAGGAATTTTCTGCGCTCGCGGATGACTAAATCAAATTGTCACCCCGGCTTTGATGCTAAGGCACGGCCCGGACTGACAACGAGAGATCCACGCGTGGCGAACGAAAAACCCTACCGTCCCAATGTCGGGATCGCGCTGTTCAACGCCGACGGCCGTGTGCTGATCGGCCACCGCTTCAAGGGCGACGGCCCCGAGATCATTTTGCCGGGGCTCGACTGGCAGATGCCGCAGGGCGGCGTCGACGAGGGCGAAATCTTGCGTGATGCCGCGATGCGCGAGCTCTGGGAGGAGACCAGCGTCAAAAGCGCCGACTATCTCGGCGAGACCGACTGGCTCACCTACGAATTCCCGCCCTATGACGGCCCGCAGACGCATCGGCTGGCAAAATTTCGCGGCCAGCGCCAAAAATGGTTCGCGCTGCGCTTCACCGGCAACGAAGACGAGATCGATCCGCTGACGCCGCGCAACGATCAGCCTGCGGAGTTCGACGCATGGCGCTGGGAGCGGCTCGACCGCGTCGCCGACGTCGTGGTGCCGTTCCGCCGCGAGGTCTATCGCGCGGTGGCGCGAGAGTTTGCGCCCTTCGCCAACTGAAATCGCGAAAACAACCCCATGCACAGTAAAATGGGGATTGAAATCATGAGGGGATTTTCGCCGAAAGAGGCGGACCTCAGCACACCTCGCTAATTCGTCGGCCCGACCGTAAACGGGCCGATCGCGATCACGTGGCAGTCGCTGTCATGCTTGACGCAATCGGCGAGCGCGCCGTTGACGGCGTTTTGCTCGTCCGCGGCCTTCAGGCCGAGGCCGGGACGGCCCGCGGTGCCGACGGCGACCGCGTTCCAGCCCATGCCATCGCCGAGCTTGCGCACCACGTCGTCGCGCGCATCGGCCACGATCGAGGAATTGGTCGCGGCGTGGAAGAAGCCGTTGGGCTTCAGTAAGGTCGGGATCGGCACGACGAAAACGTCGTCAGCCGCCACGATCATGCAGGCTGTGCCCGCGATCGCGCCGCAGGATTCCAGCGAACGCCGCGCGGCCTCGTCGACCGACGACGCGCCCAGCACCATGAAATATTGCCCGCCCGGTCCGAGCGCGACCGAGCGCGATTTCGCCGCCGGCGCGTAAATGTTTTCGACGCGCGTCCTGGCCTGATCGCGCAGCATCGGAAAGTCCTTCGACACGAACGGGCGCTCGGTCATGGCGTCGTGCCGCACCCAGGGCTGCGGCGGCATCGGCGGACTGCCGTGGCTGTAGACGACCTTGTTGCCGACCGCATAGAGCTCGCAGCGCCGCGGCGATTGCGCGGCGTCCGCGCGCTTCTGGCACTGGTCGAGCGCGGTATTGCGCGCGGCCTCCTCGTTGGGCTGATTGAGCGCGGAGCCGTTGAAGCCGCCGATGTTCAAGGCGAAGGCCTTGTAATCGCCGGCGGCGGCATATTCGTTGCTGAGAAAGGCACGCTGGCGCTCGCCGAGGAACGGCACCGCGTCCACGGCAATCTTGCCACCCGACGCGGCCGGCGGCGCGGGAACGGGTACCAGTGGCGGCGTCACCGCAGCCGTTTGTGTCGGCGTCGACGTCGGCACGGGCGAAGGCGCCACCGCGGTCGATGACAGCTGCGTGGTCTCGAGCTTGGTGAAATAGAGGAAGCCGCCGACGCCGATGGCGACGACGGAGACCACGCCGACCACCAGCGGCCACATCCAGTTCGGCCCGGGCTCAGCCTTGGCGACCTTCTTCACCTGGGGCGTCGCATAAGTCCCGTCCTCGCGCCGCATCGCCACCATATAGGCGTGCACCGGCGTCGGGATGTTCTTCACTTCCTGCGCGCCGATATCGGCGAACTGCACCGACAGCTTGTTGGCGACCTGCTCATGCACGGCACGCGAGACGCAGATGCCGCCGACCTCGGCCAGCCCCTCGAGCCGTGCTGCGATGTTGACGCCGTCACCGAGAAGATCGCCGTCGCGCTCGACCACGTCGCCGATGGTGATGCCGATGCGGAACGACATCTGCCGGCTTGGCGGATAGGCCATGTTGCGGGTTCGCAAGGATTCCTGGATGTCGATCGCGCAGCGCACCGCGTCGACCGCGCTCGGAAATTCCGCGAGCACGGCATCGCCGGCGGTGTTGAAGATGCGACCGTTCGCTTTCGCGATGAAATCGTCGATGACTTCGCGGTAGGACGCCAGGCGCCGCAGCGTCTCTTCCTCGTCTTCCGCGACCAGCCTCGAGTAACCGGCAATATCGGCTGCAAAGATCGCTGCGATCTTGCGTTTCATCTGCAATAGCCCCGGAACAAAACCCGCGAGCGCAGAATGCCGCTATCGGCGGCGCGGTGCAACAAAGTTTCAGCGCCCGCCACAACCGTGACGCGCGCTGAACTTATTCAGGAATTTCGTGTGAGCCCCGAAGCCGCGCCCCGGGGCTTAGTGCATGGCCGTCGAATTGAGCTGCTGCTGGATGCTCTTGTAGTGATCGAGCCGCTCGATGGCCTGATCGAGCTCGTTGCCTTCGTGCTCCTTCAGCCCTTCTTCCATCTCCGAGATGGTCTCGGCGAACTGGGCGCGGTCGAGCTCGGCCAGCGACGTCGCGACGTCGGCGAGCACGGTGAGGCCCTTCTCCGAGACTTCGGCAAGACCGCCGAGCACGATGATCTTCTCGTGCTTGCCACCGGTGGTGACGGTGAGGATGCCGGGGCGGATTGCAGCCACGACCGGTGCATGACCTGCCAGCACGCCGAAATCACCCTCGACGCCGGGAATGTCGACCTGGTCGACCTCGCCCGAGAACGCGAGCTTTTCCGGAGAGACGAGATCGAAGTGGAAGGTGGCCATGGGAAACCTGCGAGTAGCGAGTGGCGAATAGCGAGTGGCGGTCGGGAGCAGCGGACTATTCGCTACTCGCCATTCGCCATTCGCCTCTTAGGCCGCTTCAGCGGCGAGCTTCTTGCCCTTCTCGACCGCCTCTTCGATGGTGCCGACCATGTAGAAAGCGGCTTCCGGCAGGTGGTCATACTTGCCTTCCACCAGGCCCTTGAAGCCCTTGATGGTGTCGGCGAGGTCGACGAACTTGCCCGGCGAACCCGTGAAGATTTCGGCGACGTGGAACGGCTGCGACATGAAGCGCTCGACCTTGCGGGCGCGGGCCACGGTCAGCTTGTCCTCTTCCGAAAGCTCGTCCATGCCGAGAATGGCGATGATGTCCTGGAGCGCCTTGTAGCGCTGCAGCACCTGCTGGACCTGACGGGCGACCGCGTAGTGCTCCTCGCCGACGACCAGCGGAGAGAGCATGCGCGAGGTCGAGTCGAGCGGGTCCACCGCCGGATAGATGCCCTTTTCGGCGATCGAGCGCGACAGCGTGGTGGTCGCGTCCAAGTGCGCGAACGAGGTCGCGGGCGCCGGGTCGGTCAAGTCGTCGGCCGGAACGTAGATGGCCTGCACCGAGGTGATCGAGCCCTTCTGGGTGGTGGTGATGCGCTCCTGCAGCGCGCCCATGTCGGTCGCGAGCGTCGGCTGATAACCCACGGCGCTCGGAATACGACCGAGCAGCGCCGACACTTCCGAGCCGGCCTGGGTGAAGCGGAAGATGTTGTCGACGAAGAACAGCACGTCCTGGCCCTTGTCGCGGAAGTCTTCCGCGATGGTCAGGCCGGTGAGCGCGACGCGGGCGCGGGCGCCCGGGGGCTCGTTCATCTGGCCGAACACCAGCGCGCACTTCGACTTCACGCTCGGATCCGGATTGTGCGGATCGGCGTTGACCTTGGACTCGATGAACTCGTGATAGAGGTCGTTGCCCTCGCGGGTACGCTCGCCGACGCCGGCGAACACGGAATAACCACCGTGCGCCTTCGCGACGTTGTTGATCAGCTCCTGAATCAGCACGGTCTTGCCGACGCCGGCGCCGCCGAACAGGCCGATCTTGCCGCCCTTGGCGTAGGGCGCGAGGAGGTCGACGACCTTGATGCCGGTGACGAGAATTTCGGCTTCGGTCGACTGGTCGGTGTAGGTCGGCGCTTCCTGATGGATCGCGCGGAGGCCTTCGGTCTTGACCGGGCCGGCTTCGTCGATCGGCTCACCGATGACGTTGATGATGCGGCCGAGCGTGCCTTCACCGACGGGAACGCGGATCGGCGAACCGGTGTCCGTCACTTCCTGGCCGCGGACCAGACCTTCGGTGGTGTCCATCGAGATGGTGCGGACGGTCGACTCACCGAGATGCTGGGCGACTTCGAGCACCAGGCGATTGCCGCCGTTCTTGGTCTCGAGCGCGTTGAGAATGGCGGGGAGGTGGCCTTCGAACTGCACGTCGACGACGGCGCCGATGACCTGGGTGACGCGACCGGTGGCTGCAGCCATTGAGTGTCTCCTTCGATCCGAATTTGTAAACCGCGGTCAGCGTGACCGGGATGTTGCGTTTGACGGGTACTGAAGCGCCTTGGTCAGACGGCCTCGGCACCCGAGATGATTTCGATCAGTTCCTTGGTGATCTGCGCCTGACGCGTGCGGTTGTAGACCAGCGTCTGCTTGCGGATCATTTCGCCGGCGTTGCGCGTCGCGTTGTCCATCGCGCTCATCTGAGCGCCGTAGAACGAGGCGTTGTTCTCGAGCAGCGCGCGGAAGATCTGGACCGCGAGGTTGCGCGGCAGAAGACGCGTGAGAATCTCGTCCTCTTCCGGCTCGTATTCGTAAGACGTCGTGTTGGCGGCTGCCCCTTCCTCGACGACCAGCGGGATGATCTGCTGGGCGGTCGGGATCTGCGCGATCACCGAGCGGAAGCGCGAATAGAACAGCGTGCAAACGTCGAACTCGCCGTTGTCGAACCGCGCCAGAATCTTCTTGGCGATGTCCTCGGCATTGACGAAGCCGATCTGCCGCACGCTGCGCAAATCGAGGTGCTCGACGATCTGCCTGTCGAACAGGCGACGGAGCTGCTCGTATCCCTTGCGGCCGACGCAGAAGAATTTCACTTCCTTGCCCTGCGCCATCAGCGCCTGGGCGCGCTCGCGGGCGAGACGCACGATCGACGAGTTGAATGCACCGGACAGACCGCGCTCGCCGGTGCAGACCAGCAGCAGGTGAACCTGATCCCGGCCGGTGCCGGCCAGCAGCGTCGGCGCGCCGGGAGAACCCGCAGCCGCACTGGCGATGTTGGAGATCACCGCGCTCATCTTGTCGGCATAGGGACGCGCAGCTTCCGCGGCAGTCTGCGCGCGGCGTAGCTTCGAGGCCGCGACCATCTGCATGGCCTTGGTGATCTTTTGCGTCGCCTTGGTGGAGGCGATGCGGACGCGCATGTCTTTAAGTGACGCCATTCTTCGTTCACCCCGGCGGTTCGACGCTTATGATCGAGCCGCTAGCCTATCCCAGTCGTCATGCCCGGGCTCGTCCCGGGCATCCACGTGTTAGTCACTCACGCCGCGAGGCGTGGACGGCCGGGACATCAAATGCGAAGACGCGCTTCGCGATTTAACCCGGCCGTGACGGTTGTTTCCTACGCGAAGCTCTTCGCAAAACCCTCGACGACCGACTTCAGCTTGGCGGCGGTGTCGTCGGTGAGGTCGCGGGTGTCGCGGATCGAGTTGAGGATCTCGGCGTTCTTGCCGCGCAGCAGCGACAACAGACCGTCCTCGAACGCGCGCACCTTGTTGACCGGGAGCGGATCGAGATAGCCGTTGGTGCCGGCCCAGATCACGCAAACCTGCTCTTCCATCTTCAGCGGCGAGAACTGCGGCTGCTTCAGGAGCTCGGTCAGGCGCGAGCCGCGGTTCAGCAGGCGCTGGGTCGAGGCGTCGAGGTCGGAGCCGAACTGCGCGAACGCGGCCATTTCGCGGTACTGCGCGAGCTCGCCCTTGATCTTGCCGGCGACCTTCTTGGTGGCCTTGGTCTGCGCCGAAGAACCGACGCGCGAGACCGAC
The DNA here is from genome assembly GCF_021458635.1 of Bradyrhizobium monzae. Lineage (GTDB taxonomy): Bacteria > Pseudomonadota > Alphaproteobacteria > Rhizobiales > Xanthobacteraceae > Bradyrhizobium. The sequence goes on along the minus strand of NZ_JAIRDQ010000009.1, from coordinate 260,207 downwards.
AGACCGACGTTCACCGCGGGACGGATGCCCTGGAAGAACAGGTCGGTTTCCAGGAAGATCTGACCGTCGGTGATCGAGATGACGTTGGTCGGGATGTAGGCCGACACGTCGTTGGCCTGGGTTTCGATGACCGGCAGCGCCGTCAGCGAGCCGGAGCCCTGGTCCTTGTTCAGCTTCGCCGCGCGCTCGAGCAGGCGGGAGTGCAGATAGAACACGTCGCCGGGATAAGCTTCGCGGCCCGGCGGGCGGCGCAGCAGCAGCGACATCTGGCGGTAGGCGACGGCCTGCTTGGACAGATCGTCATAGATGATGACCGCGTGCATGCCGTTGTCGCGGAAGTACTCGCCCATGGTGCAGCCGGTGAAGGGCGCGATGTACTGCATCGGCGCCGGATCCGACGCGGTGGCGGCGACGATGATCGAGTATTCGAGCGCGCCCTGCTCTTCCAGCACCTTCACGAACTGGGCAACCGTGGAGCGCTTCTGACCGACTGCGACGTAGACGCAGTACAGCTTGATGTTCTCGTCGGGCTGCGCGTTGAGCGGCTTCTGGTTCAGAATGGTGTCGAGCGCAATCGCGGTCTTGCCGGTCTGACGGTCACCGATGATCAGCTCGCGCTGGCCGCGGCCGATCGGGATCAGGGCGTCGATCGCCTTGAGGCCGGTCGCCATCGGCTCGTTCACCGACTTGCGCGGAATGATGCCGGGCGCCTTGACGTCGACGCGCATGCGCTTGTCGGCCTGAATCGGACCCTTGCCGTCGATCGGGTTGCCGAGTCCGTCGACAACGCGGCCGAGCAGGCCCTTGCCGACCGGCGCGTCCACGATGGCGCGGGTGCGCTTGACGGTCTGGCCTTCCTTGATCTCGCGGTCGGCACCGAAAATAACGACGCCGACGTTGTCGGTTTCGAGGTTCAGCGCCATGCCGCGGGTGCCGTTCTCGAACTCGACCATTTCACCGGCCTGGACGTTGTCCAGACCGTAGACGCGGGCGATGCCGTCGCCGACGGACAGCACCTGTCCGACTTCGGAGACTTCAGCTTCCTGGCCGAAATTCTTGATCTGGTCCTTGAGGATCGCGGAAATTTCCGCGGCGCGGATGTCCATCAGCCTGCCTCTTTCATCGCGTGCTTAATCGAATTGAGTTTGGTGCGAAGCGAACTATCGATCATGCGGCTGCCAAGCTTCACGACGAGGCCACCGATGATCGAGGGATCAATCTTCACGTTGAGCGCGACGTCCTTGCCGGTCACCGACTTCAGGGCAACCTTGAGGGCGTCGAGATTCTTGTCCGAGAGCGTTTCCGCGACCGTGACATCCGCGGTCGCCTCGCCTTTGAACCTGGCGACGAGGGCGCGGTAGGCGCGGATGACGTCAGCCACCGCGAACAGGCGGCGGTTGGCGGTCAGCACTTTCAGGAAATTGGCGGAGATGCCGGCAATGCCCGCCTTGTCCAGCACGGCCGCGAGGGCCTTGGACTGGGCGTCAGCCGCGAAAACCGGACTGCGGACGAGGCGCTTGAGATCCGCGCTTTCGTTCAGCAGACCCTCGAACCTGTCGAGATCGGCTTTGACCTCATCGACCACCTTCTGGTCGCGGGCCAGTTCAAACAAGGCCGTTGCATAACGGCCCGACACACCTGAAACGGACGTATCTTCTGCAGCCACAGACGCGCTCTTTTAGCTGTCAAATTCGCAAGGGAAAAACCGTCGCCACAACGCGGCGCCTAGCGATCCAAGCCCTTGGAATTCAAGCGGGACTTTGATTCTCGGCCGGCACGGGACGTGCCGGGTCCGTTAAAATCGCGGCTTTGCTAACATAGCAGGCGCGCACGTGCAACATGACGGCAACTTAAAGGCTCGGCTGTTTCTCGCCAGTTCGTCGCACGCCGTGATCAGAGATCGCCGACCCGCCTGGAGCCTGCCGCGAACCTGCCATGCCGCGGAATTGCCACGACCGTTGCGTCGACAACTGGCTCATTGGTTCCTGCCCTCAGCGCATAGCGGCCATGAACACAGCTCGCTGAGGCGTGACCGAAGCCGCGCTGCCCTCGGCCACCGAATACTTACCCAATTCTAAACGCAAAGAATAACAACTTCGCTTTACAGTATTCGATAGTAATCGATTAATTAACAAATCGTTAAAGCGAAAGATTCCGGAACTTCCGCTGAATATCGATTCAGATCACAAGATATTTCAGCATGACACCGAATGGATTTACTGCCCAATTCACGCCTCATTAGGAATCGAAACGCCAACCCGCTCACAAATTGATGGGGGCTCCACTAGCCACATATGTGGCAATACTAGCGTAGGGACCACTAAATGCTGTCTTTGACCCGGCCGCGCACGGCGATCGCTTTTGTCGCCGCAACTCTCCTCGTTGGGGGAACTGCCACCGAAGCTTCCGCCAAATCCAGACATCACCACCGCTATTCTCACCATCACCACCACCCCGCCCAGGACGTCTCCAACGCGACCTCTGATTGGCGCAACGCCAATGCGTCGATGACGCCGTCGTCGGGCACGGGCCGCAGCTTCTCCGGCATGGCCTCCTATTACGGCAACGAGTCCGGCAGCCGCACCGCGTCGGGCCAGCGCTTCAACCAGAACGCCATGACCGCGGCGCACCGTTCGCTACCGTTCGGCACTAAGCTGCGCGTCACCCATGGCGGCTCGAGCGTCATCGTCACCATCAATGACCGTGGCCCGTTCGTGCGCGGCCGCGTGCTCGACCTCTCCACGGGCGCTGCCCGCGCCATCGGCCTCACCGGCGCCGGCGTCGGCCGCGTCACCGCGGAAGTCGTCTCCTAACGGCGCGGTCAGCGCCTCACCTACAAGCGCAGTTCTCGTCATTGTCCGCCGACATGTGAGCGGCGGGAACAGCGCGGGCGAAACAAGCCCGCCGTCTTGGGGGACGGCGGGTTTTTTGTTGGCTTTTCGTAGCCCTCTCCCGTCATTGCGAGCGAAGCGAAGCAATCCAGAGTTCTTCCGCGGAGGGATTCTGGATTGCTTCGTCGCTGCGCTCCTCGCAATGACGGGGAGAGAGCGGTGGGCCCTACAAAAAGCTCTGCGGATCGACATCCACTTCGAGCTTTTGGTTTCCCTTCGGCTTCGGGCACACCGCGAGCCAATTCCGCAGATAATCAGAGAGATCAAAACCGCGCGCCGACTTCACCAGGATGCGAAAGCGGTAGCGGCCCTTGATGACGGCGAGCGGGGCTTCGGCCGGGCCGAGCACCACCACGCGCTCGTCACGCGGCGCGAGCGCAACGAGACGGCGGCCCAGGCCTTCCGCGCTCGGACGGTCGCCAGCCGAAATGATCAGGCTCGCGAGCCGGCCGAACGGTGGATAGAGCGTGCGCTCGCGCAGATCGATCTCGCTGTCGTAGAAAGCCTCGCGGTCGCAGGCGATCAGCGCCTTCATCACGGGATGATCGGGTTGATGGGTCTGGAGATAGCCGACGCCGCGGCCCTGCTCGCGCCCGGCGCGGCCGATCACCTGGTTGAGCAATTGCCAGGTCCGTTCCGCCGCGCGCGGATCGCCGTTGCTTAAGCCCAGATCCGCATCGACCACGCCGACCAGATTGAGCCGCGGAAAATTGTGGCCCTTGGCGACGAGCTGCGTGCCGATGATGATGTCGACCCGGCCCTCCGCGATCTCGGCAAGCTCGCTGCGCATGGTCTCGATCGAGGTGATGAGGTCGCTCGACAGCACCATGGTCCGCGCGTTCGGAAACAGCGCGGCCGCCTCCTCCTGCAAGCGCTCGACGCCGGGCCCGACCGCGACCAGCGATTCCTCCGCCGCGCAATGCGGGCAGGCGTGCGGACGCGGCATCGAGAAGCCGCAATGGTGACAAACCAGGCGCTGGCGAAAGCGGTGATCGACCAGCCAGGCATCGCAGATGGTGCAGGCGAAGCGATGGCCGCAGGCCCGGCAGAGAGTCAGCGGCGCATAGCCGCGGCGATTGAGGAACAGCAGCGCCTGCTCGTGCTTTTCGATCGCTTTTCTGATCTCGCCCGCGAGCCGCGGCGAGATGAAGCGGCCGCGCGCGGGCGGCTCGCGGCGCATGTCGATCGCCTCGATATGCGGCATATGCTGGCCGCCGAAGCGCGACGGCAGCGCGACGCGCTGATAGCGGTTCTTGCGCGCATTGACCTCGGACTCGACCGACGGCGTCGCGGACGCCAGCACGATCGGGATCTTGGCGATATGCGCGCGCACCACCGCCATGTCGCGGGCGTGGTAATGCACGCCCTCGTCCTGCTTGTAGGCCTGGTCGTGCTCTTCATCGACGACGATCAGGCCGAGATTGGCGTAAGGCAGAAACAGCGCCGAGCGCGCGCCGACCACAACCGGCGCGGTCCCGTCCGAAATCGCGGCCCAGTTGCGCGCGCGGGTGCGCGGCGTCAGCTCGGAGTGCCACTCGATCGGCCGCACGCCGAAACGTTGCGCGAAACGGTCGAGGAACTGGCCGGTGAGCGCGATCTCCGGCATCAGGATCAGCGTCTGCTTGCCGCGGCGGATCGATTCCGCGATCGCCTCGAAATAGACCTCGGTCTTGCCCGAGCCGGTGACGCCGTCGAGCAGCGCGACGTGGAAGGTGCCATTGGCCGCAAGCGCCCGCATCGCATCCACGCCGGCACGCTGCAGCGGCGAAAAATCCGGCCGCCCGAACTCCGGATCGGGCGCCGGCGGCGGAGGCGGCGGCGGCATCGGCTCGACCGTGAGCGTGCCTTCGTCGACGAGGCCGTCGATCACGCCGGCCGACACGCCGGCTTCCTTGGCGGCCTCGGATTTGCCGTGCAGCAGCCGGTCCGACAGCACCTGCATCACGCGCTGCCGTGCCGGCGTCAGCCGCTTCGGGGGATCGCCGACCAGGCGCACGCCGGCGCGTACGCGCTCGGGGCCGAGGTTCTCGCCCATGCGCAGGCACATGCGCAACACCATGCCGCGCGGGCTCAGCGTGTAATTGGCGACCCAGTCGACGACGGAACGCAGCTCCGGCTTCAGTGGGGGCAGATCGAGCTTCTCGTTGACCTCCTTGAGGCGGTTGTGCAGGCGCGGATCGGGATTGGCGTTTTCCGCCCAGACCACGGCGAGCACTTCGCGCGGTCCGAGCGGCACGCCGACGAGATCGCCCGCCTTCAGCTCCATGCCGCGCGGCACCTTGTAGGAATAGGTCTGGTCGAGCGCGACCGGCACCAGCACGTCGACCATGCGGGTCGCGCTGGCGGGGGCGGTTTGGCTGCGCGACGAATGATCCATGGCGGGAGAATCGGAACCTGGGGGCCTTGAAGCTAGCGCCCCGTGGCGGCCTTAGCGAACAGTAAACGGGTGTGATGCGATATACTGTGCGGAATCATTCCGTCCAGAGCGCATGAGCAAAGCCGCCGCCCCACCTATCGAGCTCGCCAGCGCCGATCCCTCGATCGCGCAGGAGATGGCGCGCTGGCTCGCGCATCTCGGCGCCGAGCGGCGGCTGTCGCCGAAGACGCTGGAGGCCTATGGCCGCGACCTGCGGCAGTGCCTGGATTTCCTGTGCAGCCATTGGGGCGAACGCGTGACGCTGGCGCGTTTTGCGTCGCTGGAAGCCACCGATATCCGAGCCTTCATGGCGATGCGGCGTGCCGACGATATTGCGGGACGTTCATTGATGCGCGCGCTCGCGGGCCTGCGCTCGTTCGGCCGCTTCCTCGAGCGCGAGGGCAAGGGCAAGGTCGGCGCACTCTCCGCCATCCGCGCACCGAAGGTCGCAAAAACCTTGCCGAAGCCGCTGCCGATGGCATCGGCAAAGCGCCTGGCCGACGCCGACGAGCGCGCCGGCGAGGATCGCGAGACCTGGATCCTGGCGCGCGACGCCGCCGTAATGGCGCTGCTCTATGGATCGGGCCTGCGCATTTCCGAAGCGCTCGGCCTGAAGCGCCGCGAGGTGCCGAAGCCAGGCGAGGGCGACGTGCTTATCGTCACCGGCAAGGGCAACAAGACCCGCATGGTGCCGGTGCTGCAAAACGTGCTCGCGCTGGTGCAGGACTATGTCGCGATGTGCCCGCATACGCTACCGCAGGACGGGCCGATCTTCGTCGGCGCGCGTGGCGGTCCGCTGAGCCCGCGCATCATCCAGCTCGCGATGGAGCGGCTGCGCGGTGCGCTTGGGCTACCCGACAGCGCTACGCCGCACGCGCTGCGGCATTCTTTCGCCACGCATTTGCTGTCGCGCGGCGGCGACCTGCGCGCGATCCAGGAATTGCTCGGCCACTCCTCGCTCTCGACCACGCAGATCTATACCGGCATCGATTCTGAACGGCTGCTGGAAGTCTATGCGAGCGCGCATCCGCGCCGGTGATTCCTGACATCAAGCTGTCATCGCTAGCATGCCTCTTGCGCGACGCCCGCGGTTCGGTCAATCGTTGGGAACCGACACAGGAGGGGACTCATGAGCGCACATGAAAGCATGGAGCACGCCGAGCATGCCGAGCACGCATCGGGCGAGAACAAGAAGATCGCGCTTCTGATCGCGGTGCTGGCGTTGTTCCTGGCGATCTCGGAAACGCTCGGCAAGGGCGCCCAGACCGAGTCCATTGCCAAGAACGTCGAGGCCTCCAATCTCTGGGCGTTCTTCCAGGCCAAGAGCATCCGCCGCACCGTCGTCCAGACCGCTGCCGACCAGGGCAAGCTGACGCTGGGCGCCGCCACCGATGACGCCATGAAGGCCGCCGTGCAGAAGCAGATCGACGACTGGCAGAAGACCGCGGCGCGCTACCGCTCGGAGCCCGAGACCGGCGAAGGCACCGAGCAGCTCGCCGAGAAGGCCAAGGAAGCCGAGCATCAACGCGACGAGGCGACCGCGAAGTATCACCACTTCGAGCTGGCGTCCGCCGCCTTCCAGATCGGCATCGTGCTGGCGTCGGCCACCATCATCACCGGCATGCTGCCGCTCGCCTGGATCGCCGGCCTGCTGACGCTCGCCGGGCTCGGCATGACCGTACTCGGCGCGTGGGCACCGCATTTGTTGCATCTGCACGGGTGAGGGGCTGCGGCCAGCGCTCTCACCGCGTCATTGCGAGGCGCGAAGCGACGAAGCAATCCAGACCGTCACCGCGGAAAGATTCTGGATTGCTTCCCTGCGCTCGCAATGACGAAGGATAAAGGCGAGCCCGCCGCCCTCAGCGCGCCTCGTGCACGCTCTTGCGAAAGCGCTGGATCAGACGGAGCGTGCGCGAGGACCAGCCTTCGCCGTTGCCCTTGATCAGCTCGCGGATGCGGCGCTTGACCGGTTCGACCAGCTCGGTCGCCTTGGCGCGCACTTTCAACACGAGCTCATAGAGCCGCTCGAACCAGTGCATCTCCAGAAGCTTGTCGCGCGTGACGTCAAACACGAAAGCGGTCACACCGACGCCGAGCATCTTTGCGAACAGGATCGTGAAGACCGCGCTGGTCCAGTATTCATGCGTGAGCAGCCACAGGCCGACCAGCTTGAGCGGAAACAGCGGGATGATCGGGACGGCGAAGACGATCAACGTCATCGCAGGCGATAGTGCGTCAACGCGCTCCGACAACCACTCCTTGAACCGGGCGAGCGGGATCAACGCGACAACACGCGCGACGATCGGCTCGCAATGGTCCCAAAGCCAGGCCTCGATCAAAAAGATGATCGCCAGCAGGACCCAGACCGGTTGAAGTAGGCGGCGCAGCATGTGTTTCCCGCCCGATTCAGCGCTGGGCGCGATGCTACATATGGATGGCCCGCTTGCCGACTGCAAGCGCGGCTTCCTTGACTGCCTCGGAGCGGGTCGGATGCGCGTGGCAGGTGCGGGCGAGATCTTCCGCACTGCCACCAAACTCCATGAGAACGCAGGCCTCATGGATCATTTCGCCGGCCTCGATGCCGATGATGTGCACGCCGAGCACACGATCCGTCTTCGCATCTGCGAGAATCTTCACAAAACCGTCGGTGGTCTGATTGACCTTGGAGCGGCCGTTGGCGGTAAAGGGAAACTTCCCGACGGTATAAGCCACGCCCGCCTGCTTGAGCTCGTCCTCGGTCTTGCCGACAGAGGACACTTCCGGGGTGGTATACACGACGCCTGGGATAACGTCGTAATTCACGTGGCCGGCCTGGCCCGCAATGATCTCCGCAACCGCCACGCCTTCATCCTCGGCCTTGTGCGCGAGCATGGGGCCGGCGACGACATCGCCGATGGCATAGACGCTCTTGAGGCTGGTGGCGAAATGCGGATCGATCTGCACCCGGCCGCGGGGATCGAGCGCAACGCCGGCTTCCTTCAGACCCAGGCCATCCGTGTACGGCACGCGGCCGATGCAGACGAGCACGACGTCGGCCTCGAGCGTCTCGGCGGCGCCGCCGGCGGCGGGCTCGATCGTCGCCTTCAGCGTCTTGCCTGAGGAGTCGACCGCGGTGACCTTGGCGCCGAGCTTGAACGCAAAACCCTGCTTCTCGAGAATGCGCTGGAACTGCTTGGCGATCTCGCCGTCCATGCCGGGCAGGATGCGATCCAAAAATTCGACGACGACGACTTCGGCACCGAGCCGCTTCCACACCGAGCCGAGCTCGAGGCCGATCACGCCGGCGCCGACGATGAGAAGCTTGCCGGGGACCTTGTCCAGCGACAGCGCGCCGGTCGACGACACAATGCGCTTCTCGTCGATCTCGATGCCCTTGAGGCGCGCGATGTCGGAGCCGGTCGCAATCACGATGTTCCTGGTCTCGATCACCTGCGACTTGCCGTCGGCGGAGACTTCGACCTTGCCGGTGCCCAATATCTTGCCGGTACCCTTGAGCACGTCGACCTTGTTCTTCTTCATCAGGAACTCGACGCCCTTGACGTTGCCGTCGATGCCCTGCTGCTTGAAGTTCATCATCGTCGGCAGATCGAGCTTCGGCGCGGAGACGCTGACGCCCATCTTGGCGAAGGAGTGGCCCGCTTCCTCGAACATCTCGGACGCGTGCAGCAGCGCCTTTGACGGCATGCAGCCGACATTGAGACAGGTGCCGCCGAGTGTGGCGTTCTTTTCGACCACGGCGACTTTCATGCCGAGCTGGCTTGCGCGCACCGCGCAGACATAACCGCCAGGTCCGGTGCCGATGACGACGAGATCGTAGGTAGCCATGAGAGAAAGTCCCGTAAGTTTAGCGTTGTGAGGATGTGTCAGCGTCCGCCGGACACATCGAGAGTAGCTGCGGTAACGTAAGAGGCCTCGTCCGACATCAGCCAGACGATGGCGTTGGCGATTTCATCGGCGGTGCCGACGCGCTTCATCGGCACCATATGGGCCAGACGATGGTGCCGATCGGGCTCACCGCCGGAGGCGTGAATATCGGTGTCGATCAGGCCGGGACGAATACCGGCGACGCGAATACCTTCGCTTGCGACCTCATAACCGAGGCCGGTGGTGAAGGAATCGATCGCGCCCTTCGACGCCGCGTAGTCGACATAGGTGTTGGGCGCGCCGAGCTTGGCAGCAACCGATGACAGATTGACGATGACGCCGCCCTTGCCGCCATGCCTGGTCGACATCCGTTTCACCGCCTCGCGCGCGCAGAGGATCGAGCCGGTGACGTTGACCGCCAGCACGCGCTGGATACGCTCGGCCGACATCTCGTCGACGCGCACGCCGCTCTTGCCGACGATGCCGCCATTGTTGACGAGCGCGGCAAGCGTGCCGAACTTGTCGGCGGCCTTGAACAGGTCGAGGATGTCGCTTTCCTCGGCGACATCGCATTTCACTGCGATCGCCTTGCCGTTGCCGGCCTCGATCTCGGCGACCACCTCGTCGGCGGCCTTCTTGTTGCTGGCATAGCCGACCACGACGCGGTAGCCGCGCGCGGCCGTCGCAAGCGCGGTCGCCCGCCCGATGCCGCGGCTGCCGCCGGTGATGACAACGACCTTATCCGTCACGCGCGCCTCCATGGTTCGACATACGCCGTCGCGCATCATGGCGACGGCGCTTGCAGAGCATCAGGGATCAGAGGTCCAGCACCAGCCGCGCCGGATCTTCCAGGCTCTCCTTGACGCGAACCAGGAAGGTGACGGCTTCCTTGCCGTCGATGACACGGTGATCGTAGGACAGCGCCAGATACATCATCGGGCGGACCTCGACCTTGCCGCCGACGACCATCGGGCGATCCTGGATCTTGTGCATGCCGAGGATGCCGGACTGCGGCGCGTTCAGGATCGGGGTCGACATCAGCGAGCCGTAAATGCCGCCATTGGTGATGGTGAAGGTGCCGCCCTGCATCTCGTCGATCTTGAGCTGGCCGTCACGGGCGCGGCGGCCGAAATCGGCGATGCCCTTCTCGATGTCGGCGATCGACTTGTTGTCGCAATCGCGCACGACCGGCACGACGAGGCCCTTGTCGGTGCCGACGGCGACGCCGATGTGGTAGTAATTCTTGTAGATCAAATCGGTGCCGTCGATCTCGGCGTTGACCGCCGGGATGTCCTTCAGTGCCTGCACGACGGCCTTGGTGAAGAAGCCCATGAAGCCGAGCTTCGAGCCATGCTTCTTCTCGAACGCATCCTTGTAGTGCGCGCGCAGCGCCATCACGTTGGTCATGTCGACCTCGTTGAAGGTCGTCAGCATGGCCGCGGTGTTCTGCACGTCCTTGAGGCGGCGCGCGATGGTCTGGCGCAGCCGGGTCATCTTGACGCGCTCTTCGCGGGCGGCGTCATCGGCAGGCGAGGCGCTGCGCACCTGCACGGCGGCGGCAGGCTGGTTGACCGGGGTCGGCGCAGAGGCCGCACGCTCGATCGCGGCGAGCATGTCGCCCTTGGTGACGCGGCCGTCCTTGCCGGAGCCCGGAACGGTCGAGGCATCGACGCCGGTCTCGGCGGAGAGTTTTCGCACGGACGGGGCGAGCGGCGCATCGGCAGGCGGCGCCTTCGGCGCGGCGGGAGCAGCAGCCGGAGCCGCAGCGGCGGGCGCCGGAGCCGCAGCGGGCTTGGCGGGCGCGGCGGCGGGCTTTGCACCGGCAGCACCATCGGTGATCTGGCCGAGCAGCGCGCCGACCGCAACGGTCGTCCCGTCAGCAGCGACGATCTCGCTCAGCGTGCCTGCGGACGGCGCCGGGACTTCGATGGTGACCTTGTCGGTCTCGAGCTCCACCAAGGGCTCGTCGACGGCGACGGCATCGCCGGCCTTCTTGAACCAGCGGCCGATGGTGGCCTCGGTGACGGATTCGCCGAGCGTCGGCACACGAATTTCAGTCATGGTCTTTTCCTTAAGGAGATCGCGAGTGGCGGTCATGAATTCCGGATGTCACGGCCGACGAAAAGCAGGCCATCCAGCAAAGCGGGACGCATCGCATTCACGAGAACGTCGCGACTTACTGGATGCCCCGCTTTTTTGAGCGGGGCATGACGCAGTTTGAAAGAGTTCAGCTCAGTGCTTCGTCCAGGAACGCCTTCAGCTGCGCCTGATGCTTGGACATCAGACCAGTGGCGGTCGCGGCGGAAGCGGCGCGGCCGACATAACGCGGACGCCGGCTCACACCGTGCACCTGGTTCAGCACCCATTCCAGATAGGGCTCGATGAAGTGCCAGGCGCCCATGTTGCGCGGCTCTTCCTGGCACCAGATCACTTCGGCCTTCTTGAAGCGCGACAGCTCGGCCACCAGCGCCTTCAGCGGCACCGGATAGAGCTGCTCGACGCGCATCAGATAGATGTCGTCGATGCCGCGCTTCTCGCGCTCCTCGTAGAGGTCGTAATAGACCTTACCCGAGCACAGTACGACACGGCGGATCTTCTCGTCCGGAACGAGCTTGATCGGCTCGTTCGGCAGCATCTGGGCGTCATCATACAGGATGCGGTGGAACGTCGTTCCCTTGGCGAGCTCCTCGAGACGCGAGACCGCCCGCTTGTGACGCAGCAGCGACTTCGGCGTCATCAGGATCAGCGGCTTGCGGATCTCGCGATGAAGCTGACGGCGCAGCACGTGGAAGTAGTTCGCCGGCGTGGTCGGGTAGACCACCTGCATGTTGTCTTCCGCGCACATCTGCAGATAGCGCTCCAGACGCGCCGAGGAGTGCTCCGGTCCCTGGCCCTCATAGCCGTGCGGCAGCAGGCAGACGAGACCGGACATGCGCAGCCATTTGCGTTCGCCCGAGGAGATGAACTGGTCGAACACGACCTGCGCGCCGTTGGCGAAGTCGCCGAACTGGGCTTCCCACAGCGTCAGCGTGTTCGGCTCTGCGAGCGAATAGCCGTATTCGAAGCCGAGCACGGCTTCTTCCGACAGCAGCGAGTTGATGACCTCGTAATGGCCCTGCTCATGGCCGAGATGATTGAACGGCGTGTAGCGGCTCTCGTCCTCCTGGTCGATCAGGACCGAATGACGCTGCGAGAAGGTGCCGCGCTCCGAATCCTGGCCTGACAGGCGCACGTGATGGTTCTCGTTGAGCAGCGTGCAGAACGCCAGCGCCTCGCCGGTCGCCCAGTCGATGCCGGCGCCGGTATCGATCGCCTTGGCGCGGTTCTCGAGGAACCGCTGGATGGTGCGGTGGACGCGGAAGCCGTCCGGCACTTTGGTGATCTTGCGGCCGATATCCTTCAGCTCGGCAACATCGACGCCGGTGACGCCCCGCCGCGCATCTTCCTCCTGGTCGGCGATCTTGAAGCCGGCCCATTTGCCGTCGAGCCAGTCGGCCTTGTTCGGCTTGTAGCCGGAGCCGGCTTCGAGCTCGGCATCGAGCCGCGCGCGCCAGTCCGCCTTGGCCTTGTCGACTTCGCCCTCGGTCAGCACGCCTTCACTGATCAGGCGGCGGGCGTAGAGCTCCAGCGTCGTCGGATGCGCCGCGATCTTCTTGTACATCACCGGCTGGGTGAAAGCCGGCTCGTCGCCCTCGTTGTGGCCATGCCTGCGGTAGCAGAACATGTCGATGACGACGGGCTTGTGGAATTTCTGCCGGAACTCGGTCGCGACCTTCGCGGCGAACACCACGGCTTCCGGATCGTCGCCGTTCACGTGGAAGATCGGCGCATCGATCATCTTCGCCACATCCGACGGATAGGGCGAGGAGCGCGAGTAACGCGGATACGTGGTGAAGCCGATCTGGTTGTTGACGATGAAGTGCACGGAGCCACCGGTGCGGTAGCCCTTCAGGTCCGACAGGCCGAAACATTCGGCGACCACGCCCTGGCCGGCGAACGCCGCGTCGCCATGCATCAAGAGCGGCATCACCGAGATGCGCTGATCCGGCGGATCACCGTGCTGGTCCTGCTTCGCGCGAACCTTGCCGAGCACGACGGGATCGACGATCTCAAGATGCGAGGGATTTGCGGTCAGCGACAGATGGATGCGGTTGCCGTCGAACTCGCGGTCCGAGGACGCACCGAGGTGGTACTTGACGTCGCCCGAACCTTCTACCGCGTCCGGGTTCGCCGAACCGCCCTTGAATTCGTGGAACAGCGCGCGATGGGCCTTGCCCATCACCTGGGTCAGCACGTTGAGGCGGCCGCGATGCGGCATGCCGAGCACGACTTCCTTCACGCCGAGATTGCCGCCGCGCTTGATGATCTGCTCGAGCGCGGGGATCAGCGATTCAGCGCCATCGAGGCCGAAACGCTTGGTGCCGGTGAACTTGGTGTCGCAGAACTTCTCGAAGCCTTCGGCTTCGACCAGCTTCATCAGAATGGCGCGGCGACCTTCGCGGGTGAACGAGATCTCCTTGTCCGGACCCTCGATGCGTTCCTGGATCCAGGCCTTCTGCGCAGCATTGCTGATGTGCATGAATTCGACGCCGAGCGTCTGGCAATAGGTGCGCTCGCAGATCGCGGTGATTTCACGCAAATTGGCGTATTCGAGGCCGAGCACGTGATCGAGGAAGATCTTGCGGTCGAAATCGGCTTCGCTGAAGCCGTAGGTGCGCGGGTCGAGCTCTTCGCGGTTGCGCGGGGCTTCGATGCCGAGCGGATCGAGCTTGGCGTGGAAGTGACCACGCATCCGGTAGGAGCGGATCAGCATCAGCGCGCGGACGGAGTCGCGCGTGGCCTGGAGCACGTCAGCGGAAGAGGCGTCCGCTCCCTTGGCCTGCGCCTTGGCGGCGATCTTGGCGCCGACCGCCTTCTCGACCTCGGCCCAGTTACCGTCCAGCGCGGAGGTCAGATCATCCTTCGGCGTCAATGGCCAGTTGGCGCGCTCCCAGGACGGGCCCTCGGCATTCTTCCGGACGTCGGTGGGCTGGTCGTTGAGGCTCTTGAAGAACTCCTGCCACTCGGCGTCGACCGAGGATGGGTCCTTCTCGTAGCGGGCGTAGATTTCGTCGATGTAGGTGGCGTTGGTGCCCTGCAAAAAGGATGAGAGGGCAAAGGCTGCGTTCGCGTCCTGGCGAGACATACTTGAGTTCCTGGCGATTTCGGTTCGCGCATAACAAACGGCGCTCGCGCTGAGCTCCCCGGCAGAGGCTCAGCGCGACAGGCACCATTTATCCTATTTGCTGCGAAACTTCGCCCGGAAAAGTACGAAGGAGTGAATTAGCCTTTCAATTTTTCGGCAAGCGTGTGGCCGAGGCGGGCGGGAGACGGCGACACTGTAATCCCTGCAGATTTCATCGCGTCGGTCTTAGAACCCGCGTCACCCTTGCCGCCCGAGATGATCGCACCGGCATGGCCCATGCGGCGGCCGGGAGGTGCGGTCACGCCGGCGATAAAACCGACCATCGGCTTCTTGCGTCCACGCTTCGCCTCGTCCTTGAGGAACTGGGCCGCGTCCTCCTCGGCGGAACCGCCGATCTCGCCGATCATGATGATCGATTCGGTCTTGGGGTCGGCCAGCAGCATTTCGAGGACGTCGATGAACTCGGTGCCCTTGACCGGGTCGCCGCCAATACCGACCGCCGTGGTCTGGCCGAGCCCTTCCTGCGAGGTCTGGAACACGGCCTCGTAGGTCAGCGTGCCAGAGCGGGAGACGATGCCGACGGAACCGGTCTTGAAGATGTTGGCCGGCATGATGCCGATCTTGCACTCGCCGGCGGTCATGACGCCCGGGCAGTTCGGCCCGATCAGGCGCGACTTGGAACCGGCCAGCGAGCGCTTCACGCGCACCATGTCGATGACCGGGATGCCTTCGGTGATGCAGACGATCAGCGGGATCTCGGCGTCGATGGCTTCGCAGATCGCGTCGGCCGCACCCGGCGGCGGAACGTAGATGACCGATGCATCCGCGCCGGTCTTCTCACGCGCCTCGCGCACGGTGTCGAACACCGGCAGGTTCAGATGGGTCGAGCCGCCTTTGCCCGGCGACGTGCCGCCGACCATCTTGGTGCCGTAGACCATCGCGGCTTCGGAATGGAAGGTGCCGTTCTTGCCGGTGAAGCCCTGGCAAATGACCTTGGTGTTCTTGTCGATCAGGATGGACATGAGGACTGCTTTCGCGAAACTAACAGAGTGAGAGGTCAGTGGATGCGGCGGTAGACGCCAGTGAGCACGTCAGCCCAGCCTTCCGCGTCCGGCGAGAACTGGATCTTCAACGAGTAGGAATTGTCGTCGATGATCTCGTAGACGTGGCGCGCATTGCCGCGGAGCGAGCCGCGCACCAGCGTCAGGGTCTTGCCGACCCACCCGCCGGAGGCGGGCGAGGGCGGCGTGTAGCCGAGTGAATCGTACCAGAACAGTTTGTAGGTCCGATCGTCGCGGTCCCAGGTGAAGATGCCGTGGGTGGCGAAGATCTGCTTGCCGTCACGCATCTGCACCGAGTCCTGGATCAGATAGAAGCCGTTGAGATCCATGCGCGCCACGGTGTGCGAGGTGGCCGGCCCCCCTGCCGTCCAGCGCGACGGAAAGACCACCTCTTCACCATTCCATTCGCCGGCGAACGCGGCGAGACGCGTATGCTCTGCAAGCGGGGCTGATGCGGAGAGATGGTCTTGGGTCATGGCGTTAGCCTCCCTTGACGGCCTTCACGATCTTCTGCGCGGCGTCGTCGAGATTGTCGGCCGGTACCACGTTCAGGCCGGATTCACGGATGATCTTCTTTCCGAGCTCGACGTTCGTACCTTCGAGGCGAACCACCAGCGGCACGCTGAGACCGACCTCGCGCACGGCGGCGGTGACGCCCTCGGCGATCACGTCGCACTTCATGATACCACCGAAGATGTTGACCAGGATGCCCTTCACGTTGGGATCGGCGGTGATGATCTTGAACGCAGCCGCGACTTTCTCCTTGCTGGCGCTGCCGCCGACGTCGAGGAAGTTCGCCGGTGCCATGCCGTAGAGCTTGATGATGTCCATCGTCGCCATGGCGAGACCGGCGCCGTTGACCATGCAGCCAATGTTGCCGTCGAGGGTGACGTAGTTGAGGTCGTACTTAGACGCCTCGATTTCCTTGGCGTCTTCCTCGGTCTCGTCGCGCAGCGCGAGCACTTCGGGATGACGGAACAGCGCGTTGTCGTCGAACGACACCTTGGCGTCGAGCACGCGGAGCTGGCCCTGCTTGGTCACGACCAGCGGGTTGATCTCCAGCATCGACATGTCCTTGGCGACGAAGGCCGCGTAGAGCTGCGCGGTGAGCTTTTCCGCCTGCTTGGCGAGATCACCGGAGAGCTTCAACGCGTTGGCGACGGTGCGGCCGTGATGGCCCATGATGCCGGTCGCGGGATCGACCGAGAAGGTCACGATCTTCTCGGGGGTGTTGTGCGCGACGTCCTCGATGTTGACGCCGCCCTCGGTCGAGACCACGAACGAGACGCGCGAGGTCTCGCGGTCGACCAGGATCGAGAGGTAGAATTCCTTGTCGATGTCGGAGCCGTCCTCGATGTAGAGGCGGTTGACCTGCTTGCCGGCGGGGCCGGTCTGGATCGTCACGAGGGTGGCGCCGAGCATCTGCTTGGCGAATTCGGTGACCTCAGCGGCCGACTTGGCGATGCGGACGCCGCCCTTGTCGCCGGCCGAGGCTTCCTTGAACTTGCCCTTGCCGCGGCCGCCGGCATGGATCTGACTCTTCACCACCCAGACCGGGCCTGGGAGGGCCTTGGCGGCAGCTTCCGCGTCAGCGGCCTTCAGGACCGGAACGCCCTTCGAGATCGCTACGCCGAACTCGTTCAGCAGCGCTTTGGCCTGATATTCATGGATATTCATATGGTCGCTCCCTGAACCCGCGGGCGGAGACCCCTAGGGGCCCACCTCAGTCTTGTGGCTGGCATACCATATACCACAGGAACTGCAACCCGGATTCTTTGACATCGAAATCGCGGAACCGGAACCCGCCCAGTCTTCAGCAAGTGTTGCAGCCGGGGTCCGGAAATGAAACCGCCGAAGACCGGGTTTCGATCTTCGGCGGGATTGTTTGCCCTTAGCGGCCGAGAAGATCGGGTGCGATCTTTTTGCAGGCATCGACGAGGCCCTGCACCGCGCCCACCGACTTGTCGAAGGCTTCGCGGTCCTTGCCGGCGAGCTCGATCTCGACGACGCGCTCGACGCCCTTGGAGCCGATCACGACGGGGACACCGACATACATGTCCTTCACGCCGTATTCGCCGTTCAGGTACGCGGCCGAGGGCAGCACGCGCTTCTTGTCACGCAGATAGCTCTCGGCCATCGCGATCGCAGAGGCCGCGGGCGCATAGAAGGCCGAGCCGGTCTTGAGCAGATTGACAATCTCGGCGCCGCCGTTGCGGGTGCGGTCGACGATCTCGTCGAGGCGCGCCTGCGAGGTCCAGCCCATCTTGACGAGGTCGGGCAGCGGGATGCCGGCAACGGTGGAGTACTTCACCAGCGGCACCATGGTGTCGCCATGACCGCCGAGCACGAAGGCGGTGACGTCCTCAACGGAGACGTTGAACTCGTCGGCCAGGAAGTAGCGGAAGCGCGAGGAATCCAGCACGCCGGCCATGCCGACGACCTTCTTGTGCGGCAGGCCCGAGGCCTTCTGCAGCGCCCAGACCATCGCGTCGAGCGGATTGGTGATGCAGATGACGAACGCGTCGGGGGCGTACTTCTTGATGCCGGCACCGACCTGCTCCATGACCTTGAGGTTGATGGAGAGGAGGTCGTCGCGGCTCATGCCGGGCTTGCGCGGCACGCCGGCGGTGACGATGCAGACCTTGGCGTTATCAAGCGCTTCATAGGAATTCGCGCCGGTGTAGTGCGCGTCAAAACCGTCAACCGGCGAGGACTGCGCGATGTCGAGCGCCTTACCCTGCGGCACGCCCTCGGCGATGTCGAACATCACGACGTCGCCCAGTTCTTTCAGGCCGATGAGGTGAGCCAGCGTTCCGCCGATCTGACCGGAGCCAATCAAAGCAATCTTGTCGCGCGCCATGTGAACCTGTCCTTTAGACACGTGAGGAGGGAAAAACTGAATGGGTGGTTATCCCTTTCGCTTCCGCCGTTCAAGTCGGCGGATGCCCAATTGTCGGGCTTGCCGCGTATACAAGCGCAACCCTGTCATTCCCGCCCGCGCGCGGACGTTAACCCGAAAGTCACGCACCGGATTTCGAGCTTGCCGGCGAAGGCGGACGCCCCGGAATGACAGCGCTGGCAAATAGGACTTAAGTCTCCACCAGGCCCTTGGTGGAGCCGCTGGCGGTGGAATCCTTGCGGCCGTGAGGCAGCGCCAGATAGGATTCCGAACTCATCTCGATCAGGCGCGACGAGGTCCGCTTGAACTCGTTGGCCTCGTTGCCCTCATCGGCGAGATAGAGCGAGATCGGGTTGGCATCGGCCGAAGCCATCAGCTTCACGGCATTGTCATAGAGTGTGTCGATCAGCGTGATGAAGCGCTTGGCGGCGTTGCGCTGAGAGATATCCATCACTGGAATATGGTCGACCAGGATGGTGTGATAGTCGTGCGCCAGCCTGAGATAGTCGGATGCGCCGAGCGGCTTCTCGCAGAGATCGGCGAACGGAAACCGCGCCACGCCATCGGCCGAGCACGGCACGTGCAGCGTGCGGCCCTTGATCGCAATATCACGCGACTTGCATTTGGCATTGCCGGTCATTTTCGACCAGGCACGGTCGAGCGCGGCGGCAGCGTCGCCGTCCGCCGGCGTCAGCCACATCGGCACGCCCTGAAGTTTCTCCAGCCGGAAGTCGGTGCGCGCATCGAGCCGCGAGACGTCCATGTGGTCGGTGATCTGCTTGATGAAGGGCAGGAACAGCGCGCGGTTCAGGCCACCCTTGTAGAGATCGTCGGGCGCGACGTTGGATGTCGCGACCACGACGGTGCCGAGCTCGAACAGCTTTGCGAAGAGACGGCCGAGGATCATCGCATCCGCGATGTCGGTGACGTGGAATTCGTCGAAGCAGAGCAGCCAGCTCTCCTCGAAGATCGCATGCGCGGTCAGCGCAATGACGTCGCCGTCGGCGAGCTCGCCGCGCGCGATGCTCTGGCGATAATCGTAGATGCGCTCGTGCACGTCGGCCATGAATTCGTGGAAATGCGCGCGGCGCTTGTGCTCGACCGTCGAGTGCTGGAAGAACAGATCCATCAGCATGGTCTTGCCGCGGCCGACCTCGCCGTGGATGTACAGCCCACGCGGCACGTCATCCTTGTCATTGCTGCTGAACAAGCGGGCGAGCAGCCCCTGCTTGCGCTGCGGCTTGTAGTTCGCGAGCCGCAGGTCGAGCGCCGCATAGGCCTCGGCCACCTCGGCTTGCGCGGCATCCGGCTCGATCGCGCCGGACGCCACCTGGGCCTGATACGCTTCGCTGAAGGAGGAATTTTGGGTGGAGAGCATGGCTCTTTACCGCCAGAGACCGGCGGAAATTGCAAGCCGTCAATTGGTGCGGGGCGCTATGCGTTCCGGGCCCCGGACGCGCTGCGGCGTGCCAAGAGCGCGTTCACGCGCGTCTACGTCGCGCTATGGCTGCTGCGCAGAGCCGGGATCCACTATTTCGTTCATCGATCGCTGAAAGATGGGTCCCGGCTCAGCAGTGCACCGCTTCGTGGCGCACTGCGTCCGGGGCACGAGAGCGTCTCTACTCACAAAGCTCGTACGCATCCTCGACCACATACGGTCCGCCACCGGTCGATGCGCGCGACGAGAACAAGACAAAACGCTCGGCCATGAACACCTTGCTCGGAAAGTAGCCGCGGATCGAGAGATAGTCGGCGACGTCACGGTCGGTGGCGTCGTGCAGCCGGGCCAGCGTGACATGCGGAATGAACTTGCGCCCTTCCGGATTGAGACCCATCCGCTGCATCATACGTTCGAGCTCGGCCTGCAAATCCATCAGCGGCTTACTCGGCGCGATGGTGGCGACCACCGCACGCGGCTTGCGGCCGCCGAAGCTCGTCAGCCCCTGCACCTTCACCTCGAACGGTTTGCGGTCGACGCGAAACAGCATCGCTGCGATCTCGTTGGCGGACATGCCGTCGATGTCGCCGATGAAGCGCAGAGTGACGTGATAATTTTCGGGATCGATCCACCGGGCGCCGGGAAGGCCGCCTCTCAGATTGGAAAGCGACTGGCCGATCTCGGCCGGAATTTCCAGACCGGTGAACAAACGCGGCATCGTTTCGTACTCCCGATGCTTGGGCACGATCCCTGGGAAGGAGCATGTCCAAATTTTAGAGCCGGTGACGAATCACCGGTACCCTGATTCCTATCGCAGTTGTGTGACTCTGCGAAGAGTGCCCAAGGCTACACCGGGAAAACCCTGGGTATTAGGGTTAGCGTTGCCTGCTTTTCAACGGCGTTGCTCGCCGATCGTGCGCAGGAATGCCTCTACGGTGGGCAGCATGTTGTTGACGATGATGTCGACGCCTTCAGCAGTCGGGTGAATGCCGTCGGACTGGTTGAGCCTGGCGTCGGCCGCGACACCGTCGAGGAAGAACGGATAGAGCGGCAGGCCGAACTGTTTCGACAGATCCGGATAAATCGAATTGAAGCGCGCGCCATAGTCCGCGCCGAAATTCGGCGGCGCCAGCATGCCACACAGCATCACGGCGATCTTGCGCGCCCTGAGACGTTGAACGATGTCTGTCAGCGCCGCGCGCGTCAAGTCGGGATCGATGCCGCGCATGGCGTCATTGGCACCGAGCTCGACGATGACGCCTTCGGTTCCGTCAGGCACCGACCAGTCGAGCCGGTCGCGGCCGCCGGACGAGGTGTCACCCGACACGCCGGCGTTGGTCATGTCAACGGCTATACCTTTGGTCTGCAAGGCTTTTTGCAGCTTGGCCGGAAACGCGTCCTGGGCCGGAAGGCCGAGACCGGCGCTCAGGGAATCGCCTAAAACGACAAGCTTGATCGGCTTTGTCGTCTCCGCCCGAGCCGGGTTCACGACCGTCATCAAAGCGAGCATCAACACGGCTATGTGCATGAAGAATCCGTAACGCCTCTCGACCGCGCGTGCGGAGTTGCCATATGACCGGACCATGGACAGTCGCATCGAATCCTCTTCGCTCGCCGGCACCGCGCCGGACACCATCGCCATCTCCAACGTCAATCTCTCATTGGGTTCGGGGGCGGCACGCGTTCACATCCTCAAGGATATCAGCTTGCGCGTCGGCTCGGGGGAGACGATCGGCCTGATCGGCCCGTCAGGCTCGGGCAAATCCACGCTGCTGATGGTGATGGCGGGGCTGGAGCGTCCTGATAGCGGAGAGGTGGTGGTGTCAGGCACGCCTTTCAATGCCCTCGACGAGGACGCGCTGGCCCGCTTCCGCGGCCGCCAGGTCGGCATCGTCTTCCAATCGTTCCATCTGATTCCGACCATGACGGCGCTGGAGAACGTCGCCGTGCCGCTTGAGCTCGCCGGCAATCCCGACGCCAACAAGCGCGCAGCCGAGGAGCTGCAATCCGTGGGGCTCGGTGATCGCCTGCATCATTATCCGACACAGCTCTCCGGCGGCGAGCAGCAGCGCGTGGCGCTTGCGCGCGCGCTGGCGCCCGATCCCGCCATCCTCGTCGCCGACGAACCGACCGGCAATCTCGACGAGACCACCGGCAAGCAGATCGTCGACCTGCTGTTCAACAAGCACGCCGAGCGCGGCATGACGCTGGTGCTGGTCACGCACGATTCCTCGCTCGCGCATCGCTGCGATCGCGTGATCCGCCTGCGCTCGGGCCGCATCGACACGCAGACGACCAGCGCATGAGCATAGCTGTCGCACCGTTTGCGAAGCCGAACGGCGTCGCGCTGTCGCTGCGCTATGCGCTCCGCGAATTGCGCGGAGGCCTGCGCGGCTTTTACGTCTTCATCGCCTGCATCGCGCTCGGCGTGATGGCGATCGCCGGCGTCGGCTCGGTGTCGGCAAGCCTGAGCGACGGCCTCGCGCGCGAGGGGCGCACGCTGCTCGGCGGCGACGTCTCGTTCGTGCTGTTCCAGCGCGAGGCCAAGCCGGAGGAAGTTGCCTTCCTGCGCTCGCGCGGCACCGTCTCGGTTGCGTCCACCCTGCGCGGCATGGCGCGCTCGGCCGAGGGCAAGCTGGCGCTGGTCGAGATGAAGGCGGTCGACGATAGCTATCCGATGCTCGGACAGCTCACGCTGGCGCCGCAACTCCCGCTGACCGATCTGCTCGCGGAGCGCGACGGCGCATTCGGCGCCGCCGCCGATCCGACGCTTCTTGCGCGTCTCTCCCTCAAGATCGGCGACCGCGTCACCATCGGCTCGGCAACTTTCCAGATTCGCAGCAGCGTCGAGGCCGAGCCCGACAAGCTCGCCGGTGGCATCGGTTTTGGTCCGCGCTTCCTGATCAGCGAGGCGGCCTTGCGCGCCACCGGGCTGATCCAGCCCGGCAGCCTGGTGCGCTGGGTCTATCGCGTCAAACTGCCTGATGCCGCCAACAGCGACCGTGCTACCGACGCGTTCATCGCGGACGCCCGCAATGCCGCACCTCAAGCCGGCTGGGAAGTCCGCAGCCGCTCCAATGCCTCGCCGCAGCTCGAACGCAATATCGGCCGCTTCACGCAGTTCCTGACCCTGGTCGGCCTCGCAGCACTGCTGGTCGGCGGCGTCGGCGTCGCCAACGCCGTGAAGAGCCATATCGACCGCCGGCTCGAGGTGATCGCGGCCCTCAAGGCCGTCGGCGCCACGGGGCGCGACGTGTTCGGCATCTATCTCGCGCAGGTCGTCCTGCTGGCTGCGATCGGCTCGATCATAGGGCTGGCGCTCGGCGCAGCGATGCCGTTCGCCATCGTCGGCCTGTTCGGAAAGCTGTTGCCGCTGCCGGTGGTGCCGGCCGTGCACGCCGACGAGCTCGCGCTGTCGTTCGTCTATGGCCTCCTGACCGCGCTCGCCTTCGGCCTGTGGCCGCTCGGACGCGTGCACGACGTGCCGGTCGCCGCGCTGTTCCGCGACACCATCGCTGCCGAATGGCACCGGCCGCGCTGGAGCTATCTCGTATTCATGGGCGTCGTCGTCGCCCTGCTGGTCGCGGTCGTGATCGGCCTGTCCTTCGACAAGCGCATCGCCGCGGTGTTCGTGGCTTCCTCCGTCGTCGTGTTCGCCGTGCTGCGCGGTGTCGCCGCCGTGCTGATGGCGATCGCGCGCCGGCTGCCGCGCACGCGCTTCACCATGCTGCGGCTTGCCATCGCCAACATTCACCGGCCGGGCGCGCTGACGCCCTCGGTCGTGCTCTCGCTCGGGCTCGGCCTCGCCGTGCTCGTCACCATCACCCAGATCGACGGCAATCTGCGCCGGCAGTTCCTGGCCGCGCTGCCCGAGCACGCGCCGGCGTTCTATTTCATCGACATTCCGAGCACCCAGGCCGCCCCCTTCGACGACTATCTGCGGCAGATCGCACCGGGCGCGAAGGTCGAGGACGTGCCTATGCTGCGCGGGCGCATCGTCGCCGCCCGCGGCGTCCGGGCCGAGGACCTCAAGCCCACCACCGATTCGGAATGGGTGCTGCAGAGCGACCGTGGCCTGACCTACACCGGCGAGTTGCCGAAAGGCTCCAAGGTGGTCGAGGGCGAATGGTGGGGCACCGATTATTCCGGCCCGCCGCTGGTCTCGATGGAGAAGAAGATCGCCGACGGGCTCGGCCTCAAGCTCGGCGACGAGGTCGTGGTCAACGTGCTCGGCCGCGACATCCCGGCGAAAATCGGCAATCTGCGCACCATCGACTGGCAGGGGCTCGGTATCAATTTCGTGCTGGTGTTCTCGCCGAACGCGTTCAAGGGCGCGCCGCACACCCACATCGCGACGCTGACGGAAGCCGGCGGCGATGCGACCGGCGACGGCAAAATCATCAAGCAGGTCGCCGACACCTATCCGATGGTGACGAGCGTGCGCGTGCGCGAGGTGATGGAGACGGTCGGCGCGGTCGTGACCAACCTCGCGCTCGCGATCCGCGGCGCCAGCGCCGTGACCCTGATCTCGGCGATCCTGGTGCTGGGCGGGGCGCTCGCCGCCGGCCATCGCCACCGGGTCTATGACGCGGTGATCCTGAAGACGCTGGGTGCCACGCGGCTGCGGCTGCTCGGCGCCTATGCGCTCGAATATCTCCTGATCGGCCTCGCGACCGCCGTGTTCGGCGTGATCGCCGGCAGCATCGCGGCCTGGATGATCGTGACGCGGCTGATGACGCTGACCTTCGTCTGGCAGGCCGGCAGCGCGGCCGGCGTGGTGGCCGCCGCCCTGGTCGTCACCGTCGGGCTGGGGCTCGCCGGCACGCTGCTGGCGTTGAACAAAAAGCCTGCCACGGTGTTGCGCAATTTGTGACAAAAGGTAGCGGGCGACTGCGCCGGACCGGAATCGCGCGATTCCCGCGATTAACCACGCCTTCTCGTCAGGATTGCGCGCCAAGGGCGACATTCAGCCGCGCGTGGACGGTTGCAGCGAATGTGTTAGTTTCCCACATATCGGATGGGTTCGGAGACCCGATTGTTAGCCAAAATTAATGTCGGCAGACATCGGTATCCGAGATAGAATTAGACGACCCGGCGGCATGGCAACCCTCGTGCCGGACCGGGCAACCAACGGGAATTCGACCATGTCGGACCTAGACCGCAATTACGCTTCTCCTTTCGGCCGGGCCGCCGGGCGTGTTGACGCCGCGACGGTCGACGCCGGTCTGCGCGCCTACATGCTGCGCATCTACAATTACATGAGCATTGGCCTCGCCATCACCGGCCTGGCCGCGCTCGGCGTTTACATGGCTGCCGTGACTGACGTTCCGACCCCGGAAGCCGTCCGCGTCGGCAAGCTGTTCCTGACCCCGTTTGGCTACGCGATGTTCGTGAGCCCGCTGAAATATCTGTTCATGCTGGCGCCGCTCGCGATGGTGTTCGTGATCTCGGCCGGCATCAACCGTCTCGCCCCCTCGACCGCCCAGATCCTGTTCTGGGTGTTCTCGGCGCTGATGGGCATCTCGCTGTCCTCGATCTTCCTGGTGTACACGCACACCTCGATCGTGCGGGTGTTCTTCATCACCGCGGCGACCTTCGGCGCGCTGAGCCTCTACGGCTACACCACCAAGCGTGACATGAGCGGCATGGGCTCGTTCCTGTTCATGGGCCTGATCGGCATCATCATCGCGAGCCTGGTGAACCTGTTCCTGGCCAGCACGGCGCTGCAGTTCATCGTCTCGGTGGTCGGCGTGCTGGTGTTCGCGGGCCTCACCGCCTGGGATACGCAGCGGCTGAAGAACGACTACATCTACGGCTACGCCTCCGCCGGCGGTGACATCGCCGAACGTGCGGCGATCTCCGGTGCGCTGTCGCTGTACCTGAACTTCATCAACCTGTTCACGCTGCTGCTGCAGCTCCTCGGCCAGCGCGACTAAGCTCCAGACCCGAGAGAACGGACACGAACCCCGGCCGCGAGGCCGGGGTTTTTGTTTGTCGGCCGAGGTGGTAGCCACAAACACCGTCATTGCGAGCGCAGCGAAGCAATCCAGAGTCCCGCCGCGGATGCATTTCTGGATTGCTTCGCTGCGCTCGCAAGGACGCCGTAGAGACGGCTCTACCCCTTCCAGTGCCCGCGGGAAGTCTCTAATCTTCCCCCATGTCCGCACCCGAAATCAGGCCCACCATCGAGGCCGACCTCCCCGCCATCACCGCCATCTATCAACAGGCCGTCCGCGAGGGCACGGCGACGTTCGAACTGGAGCCGCCTGACCTCGCCGAGATGACGCGCCGCTATCGCGCGCTGGTCGACGGCGGCTATCCCTATTTCGTCGCCATCCTCGACGGCCGCGTCGCCGGCTACGCCTATGCCGGCGCCTACCGGCCTCGCCCCGCCTATCGCTTCACGGTCGAGAACTCGATCTATCTCGATCCCGGCTTCCACCGTCGCGGCATCGGCTCGCTGCTGCTGGAGCGGCTGGTCACCGAATGCGAGGCGCGCGGCTTCCGCCAGATGATCGCGGTGATCGGCGATTCCGCCAATGCCGGCTCGATCGGCGTGCACACCAGAGGCGGCTTCAAGATGATCGGCACGCATCCGAATGTCGGCCTGAAATTCGGCCGCTGGCTGGATACGGTGATGATGCAGCGCGATCTGGGCGAGGGCGCGAGCACGGTACCGGGGAAGTAGGGCCCACCCTACGGCACCGTCCGTGCCGCTACACCACCGCCAGTTTCCGGTCGATCACCAGCAGCACGCGGTCGAGTTCGTGGCCGCGGCGCAGGATCAGGCCGGTCGCCGAGATCACGCTGTACATGCCTTGCTTGCGTGCCAGCCGAGGATCCTTCTCGATGCGGTAGATCGGCACTTCGGAGGCGCGGCGATAGACCGAGAACACCGCGCGGTCCTTCAGGAAGTCGATGGCATAGTCGCGCCACTCGCCGTCGGCGACCATGCGGCCATAGAGATTGAGAATCCGGTTCAGCTCGAGCCGGTTGAACGTCACCCGACTCAGTTGGGCATTCGCAGCGGTCGGATGCGCCACTGCGCGCTGCCCGCTCGGATCGGCATCCTCCGGCGTCAGACTCATCGAGCGCCTCCTGTCGCACAACATGATCCTCGTCCGCGAAGACCGTCCCCGGATCCGCGGATCATGACAATTGCATGATTGCGCCAACCGTTCGCGACCGCAAGAGGCACTTCAAGAGGCACTTCAAGAGGCACTTCAAGAGGCACTTCAAGAGGCTCTTGGAGGCCTCCCGAAGGACTGGGACTCGCCTCGCCGCCCGGTTGCGAATCATGACACACGCAACGGTGGAACTTCTCAGCGGCAAACCGTCACGGGATCGTTAGTAAGAATCACAGGATCGCCGCTTTTCCGCCCATCGCCCGCCGCCCTGCATTGCGAAAAGAGTCGTGTGCGTTGACCCGGTCCTTTCGGTTCCGGATTCCTCAGCCCCCAGCCCCCCGGGGTCGGACAGGATCGGGTCTGTACGCGCGACAAGGAGGGCCAACGCAAGTTGGTCCTTTTTTGTTTGCATCGGGGTGTGTCTGTCGCGACGAACTTCTCTCCGAACACCCGCGCGGAATACTCCCTCTCCTCATCCTGAGGAGCCGCGAAGCGGCGTCTCGAAGGATCGAGGGCCCCGACGTAGCAGTGCTGGCCTGCATGGTTCGAGACGCGCGCAAAGGCGCGCTCCTCACCATGAGGAGATAGAGCGGGTTTGCTGCTGTCAGAGAATCAGTGCAGCGACGTGTACGCCGCGCCCAGCATCGGGCCGGGCTTCTCGCGGCTGCCGTCCTGGACATAGACCACCGCGCCGTCGACGCCATCGCGCGACGTCAGATTCTCGAGCGGCACCGTCCAGCTTTCCGGATGTCCGTTCCAGTCGCCGACCTTGAGCAGGTTGCGCACCACGTTGTGGTAGGTGATCTGCTGTCCGCGATTTTCGCCGCGGCTGATTTCGATCGGCACTGACTTCGCGATCGAGCAAATCCAGACCTCGCCATGCGAGATCGCAGGCTCGTTGCTCGCGGCCACCGACACGTTGATCTGCTTGCCCGCGAGCGACATCGTCACCGGCACGCTCATCACGCCCGTGCCCTTGTCGGTCTTGCCGATCGCGCTTTCGATTCCGGCGCGATCGCTGCCGATGACGTGGGTGGCGCCGTTGACCACGACCTGCGGCGTGTAGACCTCGCGGTCACCGCGCATGCGTGAATAGGCGCGCTGCCGCGCCGAAAAACGTGAATCCGCCAGCGTGTCCTTCCAGCCGAGATAATCCCAATAGTCGATCGGCATGCTGAGCGCGATGATCGAAGGATCCTTGGCGAGGTCGCCGATGACCTTGTCGGCGGGCGGGCAGGAGGAGCAGCCCTGCGAGGTGAAGAGCTCGACCACGGCGCGGGGATCGGCCTGGGCGGGACGGATGATGGCGACGATTGCGCAGATGCCGAGTGCTCCCGACCAGAGTGCGCCGGACCATCGCGAAACCAAATGAGAAGCCATCATTCCTGTCATGTCGAACGTCACATCTCGTCTTCGGGGTGGGATATCCTATCGCCTGATGGTCACCGTAGTCTTACGGGCACGGCACTTTCAGCGCCAGCCGATGCGCAGTGTCCGCCGGGCGGGCCCATCCGAAGCATCCCGTAACGCACGAAGGCGGCCTTGTGATAGGCCGCCTTTGTTTAACCTTCTACTCACGTCGCGGTGAGCCACCGTTCACAAATTCGCGCTTAGGCCGCGAGCTTGCGCAGCACATAGTGCAGAATGCCGCCGTTCCGATAGTAATCGAGCTCGTCCAGCGTATCGATGCGGCAAAGCAGCGAAACGCGCTGCAACGAACCGTCGCCGGAGACGATCTCCGCGGTCAGCTTCTGGCGCGGCTTCAGGTCGCCGACGAGGCCACGCAGCGTGACCTTCTCGTCGCCCTTCAGGCCGAGCGACGACCAGGAGGTGCCGTCCTCGAAGGTCAGCGGCAGCACGCCCATGCCGACCAGGTTGGAGCGATGGATGCGCTCGAAGCTCTGGCAGATCACGGCGCGAACGCCGAGCAGACGCGTGCCCTTCGCAGCCCAGTCGCGCGACGAGCCGTTGCCGTATTCGGCGCCGGCGAACACCACCAGTGGCACCTGCTCCTGCTGGTACTTCATCGCGGCGTCGTAGATCGACATCTGCTCGCCGTCGGGCCAGTGCTTGGTGAGACCGCCTTCCGGAATGTTGCCGTCGGCGCCCTTCAGCATGAAGTTCTTGATGCGGATGTTGGCGAAGGTGCCGCGCATCATCACTTCATGGTTGCCGCGACGCGTGCCGTACTGGTTGAAGTCGGCGGGACGCACCTGGTGCTCGCTGAGATATTTGCCCGCGGGCGAGGTGAGCTTGATCGAACCGGCCGGCGAGATGTGGTCCGTGGTGATCTTGTCGCCGAACATGGCGAGGATGCGCGCCTCGACGATATCGGTGACCGGCTCCGGCTCCTTCTTCATGCCGTCGAAGTAGGGCGGGTTCTGCACATAGGTCGACGACATGTTCCAGCGATAGGTCTCGCTCTCGACCGTCTTGATCTTGCGCCAGTTGGTGTCGCCCTTGAACACGTCGGCATACTTCTTCTTGAAGATCGACGCGGTCACGAACTTCTTCATGAAGGCGTTGATCTCCTTCGTCGTCGGCCAGATGTCCTTGAGGTACACCGGCTTGCCGTCCTTGCCTTCGCCGAGCGGCTCGACGGCGAGGTTCTTGGTCACGCTGCCGGCGAGCGCGTGCGCGACGACCAGCGGCGGCGACGCCAGATAGTTCGCCTGCACGTCCGGCGAGACGCGGCCCTCGAAGTTGCGGTTACCGGAGAGCACGGCGGCGGCGACGATGCCGTTGTCGTTGATCGACTTCGAGATCTCCTCCGGCAGCGGGCCGGAATTGCCGATGCAGGTGGTGCAGCCGAAGCCGACCAGGTTGAAGCCGACCTTGTCGAGATCCGCCTGCAGACCGGAATCGGCGAGATAGCCCGCGACCACCTGGCTGCCCGGAGCGAGCGAGGTCTTCACCCACGGCTTGGCCTTGAGGCCCTTCGCGGCAGCGTTACGGGCAAGCAGACCAGCGCCGATCAGCACGCTCGGGTTCGAGGTGTTGGTGCAGGAGGTGATGGCCGCGATGACCACGTCGCCATGGCCGATCTCGAAATTCTTGCCTTCGACGGCGAAGCGCTTCGAGGGCTCGTCGGCTTTCTTGTACTCGGTACCGAGCGCGAGCGAAAAGCCTTCGGCGACCGACGGCAGCGCGACGCGGCCTTCGGGACGCTTCGGGCCGGCCATCGAGGGAACGACGTCGGCGAGGTCGAGCGTCAGCGTTTCCGTGAACACGGGATCGGCCGACTTGGCGGTGCGGAAGAGCCCTTGCGCCTTCGCATAGGCCTGCACCAGCGCGACGCGCGCGGGCGCGCGACCGGACGTCTTGAGGTAGTCGATCGCGGCGGCGTCAACGGGGAAGAAGCCGCAGGTCGCGCCATATTCAGGCGCCATGTTGGCGATGGTCGCCTTGTCGGCGACGGAGAGATTGTCGAGGCCGGGGCCGAAGAACTCGACGAACTTGCCGACCACACCGAGCTTGCGCAACATCTGCGTGACGGTCAGCACGAGGTCGGTCGCGGTGACGCCTTCCTTCATCGCGCCCTTCAGCTTGAAGCCGACGACCGTCGGCAGCAGCATCGACAGCGGCTGGCCGAGCATGCAGGCTTCCGCCTCGATGCCGCCGACGCCCCAGCCGAGCACGGCGAGACCGTTGACCATGGTGGTGTGGGAATCAGTACCGACAAGAGAATCCGGATAGGCGACCTCGAAGGTGCCGGTCTTCTTGCCGACCGTCATCTTCTCCTTCTTGGTCCAGACCGTCTGGGAGAGATATTCGAGGTTGACCTGATGGCAGATACCGGTGCCGGGCGGCACGACGGAGAAATTCGAGAACGCCTTCTGGCCCCACTTCAGAAACTCGTAGCGCTCCTGGTTCTGCTTGTATTCCTCGACGACGTTCTTGCCGAAGGCCTTGTTGTCACCGAAGAAGTTGACGATCACGGAGTGGTCGATGACGAGGTCAACGGGGACCAGCGGGTTGATCTTCTCGGCATCGCCGCCGAGCCTCTGCATCGCGTTGCGCATCGCGGCGAGATCGACCACCGCCGGCACGCCGGTGAAATCCTGCATCAGCACGCGGGCCGGGCGGAACGCGATCTCATGCTCCAGCGACTTCTTGCGCAGCCACTTCGAGACCGCAGTGATGTCTTCCTTCTTGACCGTGCGGCCGTCCTCGTTGCGGAGGAGATTTTCAAGCAGCACCTTCATCGAATAGGGAAGTTTCGAAATTCCCTTCAGACCATTCTTCTCGGCCGTGGGCAGGCTGTAATAGACATAGGTCTTGGCGCCGACCTTGAGGGTCTTTTTGCATTTGAAGCTGTCGAGCGAGGTCATGGTAGGAAATCCCAATTGTTAGTTATACCCGGCAAGGGGTACTTTAACACCGTCAGCGTAACAGGCTGGGTCGCTTGCAGGGGCAGGTTGAGTTGCTGCATCAAGTAGTTCCGGGCTTATAGAAGCTTTCTAACCGCACCGCCACAGCCACAATCGAACCGAGCAAGTCGCGAGCCAAAAATTCTGATGCGCTACCCCCAGTTTTCCTGAGGCCCGGCTTTGAACGGGTTGAAACCAGGCCAGATGCAGCTGTCCGGACGCGGCGTGATTTGCGTGCGGGGCGGCCGCGAGGTGTTTTCGGGACTCGATTTCGAGGCGGTCTCCGGCGAAGCCGTGGCGGTGACGGGGCCCAACGGATCGGGCAAGACCTCGCTGCTGCGGCTGATTGCCGGCCTGCTCATTCCGGCTGGCGGCACGATCGTACTGGACGGGGGCGACGCCGACATGACGCTGCCCGAGCAATGCCACTATCTCGGCCATCGCGATGCCCTCAAGCCCGCGCTGAGCGTGGCTGAAAACCTGGCATTCTGGGCTGATTTTCTCGGCGGCGAGCGGTGCGGCGCGGCTGAAAGCCTCGCCACCGTCGGCCTCGACCACGCCACCCATCTGCCCGCGGCCTTCCTGTCGGCCGGCCAGCGCCGCCGGCTGTCGCTGGCCCGGCTCTTGACGGTCCGCCGCCCGGTCTGGCTGCTCGACGAGCCGACCAACGCGCTGGATGTCGCCGGCCAGGACATGTTCGGCGAGCTGATGCGAGACCATCTGGCGCGCGGCGGCCTGATCATCGCGGCGACCCATGCCCCGCTCGGGATCGACTCGCGCGAGCTGCGGATCGGGGGCGGGGCATGAGATTCACAGACCCTCAGCTTTCCAAGCGGCCGGGCCCAGCTCTCTCCGTTCTCTCCCCCCTTGTGGGGGAGGGTCAGGGAGAGGGGTGCCACACGGCGCGGCCTCTCGGTTCTGGCGTTGCGGAGGCAGTTGCTCTGTTGTTGGCGATCCGCGTCCAACGAGCATCTCGCCCGGGGCTACCCCTCTCCCCAACCCTCCCCCACAAGGGGGGAGGGAGCGCAGTGTGCACGCAGCACGAGCCGGGCCCTCATGACCGCCTCGGCGCCGGAGCCACCCCATGACCGCCCTCGCCGCCCTGATCCGCCGGGACATCCGGATCGCGCTCCGCGTTGGCGGCGGGGCCCTGATTGGCGTGCTGTTTTTCCTGACCGTCGTGGTGCTGATGCCGTTCGCGGTGGGACCGGACCTGGCGCTGTTGTCGCGGCTCGGGCCGGCGATCCTGTGGCTCGGCGCCCTGCTGGCGAGCCTGCTGACGCTGGACCGGCTGTTCATGGCCGACCACGAGGACGGCTCGCTCGATTTGATCACGATGAGCCGGACGCCGCTGGAACTGGCGTGCGCGGCCAAGGCGCTGGCGCATTGGCTGGCCGCGGGCCTGCCGCTGATTGTCGCAACCCCCGTGCTCGGGCTGCTGCTCAACCTCGACATGGTCGCGACCGGTGCGGTGGCGCTGACCTTGCTCGCCGGCACCCCGGCGCTGACCTTTACCGGCATGATCGGTGCGGCGCTGGCGGTAACGCTGCATCGTGGAGGCCTCTTGATGGCCGTGCTGGTGCTGCCGCTGTCGATTCCCGTGCTGATCTTCGGAGTGGCGGCCTCGCAGGCCGCGATTACCGGGCCATTGTCATTCGGCGCGCCGTTCTCGATCCTCTGCGCGCTGTCGCTGGTCAGCCTCGTGATCGGCCCGTTTGCGGCGGCAGCGAGCCTGAAACATGGACTGGATTGACCTTGACCCCGATCAACTTTCGCTGCGCACTTTCATGCTGATTGCGTGAGCGCCGACCTGTGATTATCAGAATACCATGACGCTGACCGACCTCGCCAACCCCACAAGGTTCCTCGCGCTCTCGGCGCGGGTGCTGCCGTGGCTCGCGGCTGCGACCGTCATCCTGCTCACGATCGGCCTTTATCAATCCGCGACCGCGCCCGACGACTATCAGCAGGGCGCGACCGTGAAGATCATGTTCATCCACGTACCGAATGCGTGGCTGTCGATGTTCGTTTGGGGCGTAATGAGCGTCGCCTCGCTCGGCACGCTGGTGTGGCGGCATCCGCTCGCCGACGTCGCGGCGAAAGCCGCCGCGCCGATCGGTGCCAGCTTCACCTTCCTGGCGCTGCTCACGGGCTCGCTATGGGGCCGGCCGATGTGGGGCACCTATTGGGAATGGGATGCGCGGCTGACCTCGGTGCTGATTCTATTCCTGATGTATCTTGGCCTGATGGCGCTGTGGCGCGCGGTGGAAGATCCCTCGCGCGCGGCACGCGCCGCCGCCGTGCTGACGCTGGTCGGCGCGATCAACCTGCCGATCATCAAATTCTCGGTCGACTGGTGGAACACGCTGCACCAGCCGGCTTCGGTGATGCGCATGGGCGCCTCGACGCTCGACAAATCGTTCCTGATTCCGCTGCTGGTGATGGCGGTCGCGTTCACCCTGCTGTTCGTCACGCTCCACATGGCTGCGATGCGCAACGAGATTTTGCGCCGGCGCGTGCGCTCGCTGCAGATGATGCAAGCCAGTCGCGTCGCGTTTTCAAGCGAAGTGGGCACCGGTTCGCGTGAAGAAAACGCGTCAAAAGGGGTCGCATGATGCTGTCGCTCGGTCCCTACGCGTCTTTCATCGTGACTTCCTACGCCGCCGCCGCCATCGTGGTAGCGATCCTGATCGGCTGGGTCATCATCGACTATCGCAGCCAGAGGGAGCGTCTGCGCGAGCTCGAGCGCAGCGGCGTCACGCGCCGTTCGGGCCGCAGTGCTGTGGATACGCCATGAGCGAGCAATCGACTTCCGCACCGCCGCAGCGCCGCACCTTCCTGATGGTGCTGCCGCTGCTCGCCTTCATCGCCCTTGCCGTGCTGTTCTGGTTCCGGCTCGGCAGCGGCGATCCTTCGCGGATTCCGTCCGCGCTGATCGGCCGGCCCGCGCCGCAGACCATGCTGCCGGCGCTCGAGGGATTGCAGACCGACGGCACGCAGGTGCCCGGGCTCGATCCCGCCGCGTTCAAGGGCAAGGTCAGCCTCGTCAATGTCTGGGCCTCCTGGTGCGTGCCCTGCCACGACGAGGCGCCGCTGCTGACGGAGCTTGCCAAGGACAAGCGCTTCCAGCTCGTCGGCATCAACTACAAGGATGCGCCCGACAACGCGCGGCGCTTCCTCGGCCGCTACGGCAACCCGTTCGGCCGCGTCGGTACCGACGCCAACGGCCGCGCCTCGATCGAATGGGGCGTCTATGGCGTGCCGGAGACCTTCGTCGTCGGCCCTGAAGGCACCATCGTCTACAAGCTGGTCGGCCCGATCACGCCGGACAACTATCGGAGCGTGTTGCTGCCGCAGATGGAGAAGGCGTTGAAGTAACCGCCGTCGTCATTGCGAGGAGCCCTTGCGACGAAGCAATCCAGAGTCCCTCCGCAGAGACATTCTGGATTGCTTCGCTTCGCTCGCAATGACGGGCGGGGAGACCCTACCCCTTCCTAACATCCCCCGCCTCGGCCTCGCTGGTCTCCAGCGAGACCGGCTCGACGCCGTAGCGCTTGGTCAGCGGCATCTGGGCGATGGCGAAGATCATGGTCAGAGGCGTGACGCCGAACACCTTGAAGTTCACCCAGAAGTCCGTGCTCTGGGTGCGCCAGACGATCTCGTTCAGCACTGCCATGCCGGCGAAGAACAGCGCCCAGCGCAGCGTCAGGATGCGCCAGCCCTGCGGGGTCAAATTGAACATCTGGTCGAACATCACGGCGATGAAGGAACGGCCGAACAGCAGGCCGCCGCCGAGGATCGCGGCGAACAGGCCGTAGATGATGGTCGGCTTGACCTTGATGAAGGTCTCGTCGTGGAGCACCAGGGTCAGCGTGCCGAACACCAGCACGATCACACCTGTGACGATCGCCATGATCGGGATGTGGCGCGTCACCACATAGGAGGCGATCATCGCCGCGACGATCGCGACCATGAAGGCGCCGGTCGCGGCGAACAGATTGAACTTCGCATTCACGAAGAAGAACACGAGCAGCGGACCGAGCTCGGTCGCAAGCTTGAACAGCGGATGCGGCTGGGTCTTGTCCATTCTCTAGCTTTCGATTCCGGCGATCGCACGGGCAAAATCGCGTGCGGTGAACGGCGCGAGATCATCGACGCCTTCGCCGACGCCGATGAAATGCACCGGCAGTTTGAATTTTTCCGCTAGCGCCACCAGAATGCCGCCGCGGGCGGTGCCGTCGAGCTTCGTCATCACGAGGCCGGTGACGCCGGCAGTGCGATGGAAGGCCTCGACCTGCGACAACGCGTTCTGACCGACGGTGGCATCGAGCACAAGCAGCACCGCATGCGGCGCAGTGTCGTCCACCTTGCGGATGACGCGCACGACCTTCTCGAGCTCGTTCATCAGCTCGGCCTTGTTCTGCAAGCGGCCGGCGGTGTCGATCAGGAGCACATCGATGGCCTGCTCCTTCGCTGCCGTCAGCGCATTGAAAGCGAGGCTCGCCGAGTCCGAGCCCTGCGTTCCCGCAATGACGGGCGTCCTGGTGCGCTCGCCCCAGATCTTGAGCTGCTCAATGGCTGCTGCGCGAAAAGTGTCGCCGGCGGCCAGCATCACCTTGCGGCCTTCGGACGCGAATTTCTGCGAGAGTTTTCCGATGGTCGTGGTCTTGCCGGAGCCGTTGACGCCGACCACGAGGATTACGAACGGCTTCCTGGCCTGATCGATCTCAAGCGGCTTCGCCACCGGCGCCAGCACCTTCTCGACCTCGGTCGCGACCACGTCCTTGACCTCGTCGGCCGAGATCGCCTTGTCATAGCGCCCGGTGCCGACCGCGTCAGCGATCCGCACCGCGACCGCGGTGCCGAGGTCGGCGCGCAGCAGCACGTCCTCGATGTCGTCGAGCATGGCGCGGTCGAGCTTGCGCTTGGTGACGAGGTCGGCGACCGCGGTCCCGAGCGAGGACGAGGTGCGCTTCAGCCCGTTGGACAGGCGGCGCCACCAGCTCAGCTTGGGGGTCTCGGGGGTGGTATCGTTCATGGTGGCGGTGTGTTAGCCGTTCCCGCTGTTAAACGAAAGTCTTGACCGAAAGTCCTGCAATTGCTCGATGTTCCCGAATTGACCGCCGAGGAGATCCAGTCGCGCGTGCTCCATCGCGACGGGCTGATGCTGGTCATCGACAAGCCCTCGGGCCTGCCGGTGCATCGCGGCCCCAAGGGCGGCGCCAATCTGGAAGCCTCCTTCAACGCGCTCTGTTTCGGCCTGCCGCGGCCGCCGGTGCTCGCCCACCGGCTGGACAAGGATACCTCCGGCTGCCTCGTGCTCGGCCGCCATCGGAAAGCGACGGCGTCGCTCGGCCTGCTGTTCAAGCACGGCAAGATCGGCAAGACCTACTGGACCATAGTCGAGGGCGGGCCTGCCGAGGACGAAGGCACCATCGACATGCCCCTCGGCCGGCTCAATGCCGAGCGCGGCTGGTGGCAGAAGCCTGATCCGGAGGGGCAGAAGGCGATCACCAACTGGAAGGTGATGGGCCGAGGCGAGGGTTTTGCATGGCTCGCCATGGAACCGGTCACCGGGCGGACCCATCAATTGCGGGTGCATTCGTCGGCAACCGGCTGGCCGATCTTTGGCGACAACATTTACGGCAACGGCCCGCGTTTCGGTGAGCCGAAGCTGCACCTGCATTCCCGCGAGATCGTGGTGCCGATCTCCCGGAACAAGGAGCCGATCCGCGTCGTCGCGCCGGCCCCGCCCCACATGCACGAGAAGCTCCGCGCCTGCGGCTGGAACGGGGAATAGGCCTGTCAGTCCCTCATGGTGAGGAGCGCGGAACGCGCGTCTCCGGACGATGCTTTGCATCGCCGGGCGAACCATGAAGGCCCGCATCTCGCCCGCGGCCATCCTTCGAGACGCCCGCTTCGCGGGCTCCTCAGGATGAGGAGAAGCGAGCCATGGTTTACGAAACGTTCAGTGCTCGTCTCTAATGATAGCGGTTGCTTAGAACAAGCTTCCGTCATCCGCTCAGGACGAGCAACGCGTCATGTCCACCGCTGAACTATCGATCATCGACGAGGTCGAATCCGCCATTCGGACAGGCTCGGCGGAAAAAGGCCTCGAAACGGCCCGGCGCGTCACCGACCTGTTCCTGTCCTGCGCCGGAAGTTTTGACGACGAGCAGATCGCACTGTTCGACGACGTGCTCGAGCGCCTGATCGGCACCATCGAGCTGCGCGCCATCGCCGACATGGGCGCGCGCGTGGCGCTCGCCGAAATCAGCGCCCAGCTCGCCCCGATCGCGCAGGCGCCGCCCTCCGTGATCCGCCGCCTCGCCAACAATGACGAGATCCGCATCGCCGGCCCGGTGCTGCAGGAATCCGCGCGCCTCGACGACGGCGAGCTGGTCATGATCGCATCATCCAAAGGCGAGCCGCATCTGCTCGCGGTCGCCGGCCGCTGGTGGCTCAAGGAGATCGTCACCGACGCACTGCTGGCGCGCCGCTATCCCAGCGTTAGCCGCCGCCTCGCTGCCAATCCCGGCGCGCGCATGTCCGGAAAGGGATTCGCCGTTGTCGTTGGACAGGCCGAGAGCGATCCCGAGATCGCGGTGAGCGTCGGCGTCCGCCTCGACCTGCCGTCGGATCTGCGCCGCCGATTGCTGCGCTCGGCGACGGACACGGTTCGCACGCGATTGCTGTCGCGCGCGCCGCCCGATCTGTTCGATGAAATCCAGAGCGCGATCGCCGCCGTCACGGTCGGTGTCGAGCGCGAGATGTCGGGTGTCCGCGATTTCGAGGGCGCCAAGCGGGCGATCGCAAATCTCAACGCGACCGGCCAGCTCAACGAGGCGACGCTGCTCGGTTTTGCACGACACCGGCGCTACGAAGAAGCCGTCGCGGCTCTGGCAGCCCTGTCAGGGTCGACCGTCGAGGTGATTCGTCCGCTGATGCAGAGTCTGCGCGAGGACGGCCTGCTGGTGCCGTGCAAGGCGGCTCAGCTCAGCTGGGAAACCACCGCCGCCGTACTCGAAAGCCGCTTTGCCACGGGCGCGATGAAGCCAGCGGATGTTGCGAGGGCGCAGAGCAATTTTGCGCGCATGTCACCGGAGAATGCGCGGCGCACGCTGCGGTTCTGGCAGGTCAGGGCATCGTAGCGGCGGACTATGTGGTTAGCCGCTCGCCATCGCGGCCGGCGATCCTCAGCGACACCACACTCCCCACCCGCTCGCCCGCAATCGCCACTGGCAGATAGTGCTCGGTCCGTCCCTGGCCTTCGCTCTCGATCAGCACCTCGCGCATCGCGCCGATCTCGGCTTGGAGCCGCAGCCGCAACGCGGCCTCACCCACTGCCCGCAACCGCTTCGCACGTTGCTTGATTGCCGGCCCAGCGACCTGCGGCATCCGCGCGGCCGGCGTACCGGGGCGTGTGGAGTAGGGGAAAACGTGCAGGAACGTCAGGCCGCATTCCTCGACCAGATCGAGCGAGCGCGCAAACATCTCTTCGGTCTCGGTCGGGAAGCCCGCGATGATATCTGCGCCAAAGACGATGTCCGGCCGCAGGCGGCGGACCTGGTCACAGAAGCGAATCGCATCGCCGCGCGAATGCCGCCGCTTCATGCGCTTCAGAACCATATCGTCGCCGGATTGCAGCGACAGATGCAGATGCGGCATCAGCCGCGCATCGTCGGCGATGGCATCCAACAGATCGCTGTCCGCTTCGATCGAATCGATCGAGGAGATGCGCAGACGCTTCAGCTCCGGCACATGCCGCAGGATCTGCTTCGTCAGCATGCCGAGCCTCGGCGCGCCCGGCAGATCGGCGCCGTAGCTGGTGAGATCGACGCCGGTCAGCACGATCTCGGCATGGCCGCGCTCCACCAGCGCCCGCACCTGATCGACCACCGCGCCCATCGGAACCGAGCGCGAATTGCCGCGGCCATAGGGGATGATGCAGAAGGTGCAGCGATGGTCGCAGCCGTTCTGCACCTGCACGAATACGCGCGGGAGGCCGCTCGCAAAACCGTCGATCAGATGCGGCGCCATCTCCCGGACGGACATGATGTCGCTGACCGCGATCTTCTCGCTGGCGCCGAGACCGAAGGCGTCGCGCGCCTCGCGCCAGGCCTCGCCGTGCATCTTGTCGTCATTGCCGACGACGCGGTCGACTTCGGCCATGTCGGCGAACATCGCGGCTTGCGTCTGCGCCGCGCAGCCGGTGACGACGATGCGCGCAGCGGGCCGTTCGCGTTTCAACTTGCGGATCGACTGCCGCGCCTGCGCGACCGCCTCGTTGGTGACGGCGCAACTGTTGATGACGATGGTGTCGGAAAGACCGGCGCCCTCCGCTTCGCGGCGGATCACCTCGGCCTCGAAGGCATTGAGGCGGCAGCCGAAGGTGACGATGTCGACGGTCATCAGCCGACCGGCGCGAACAGCGCCGGGTCGAAATTGCCTTCATATTCGAAGGTCGCGGTGCCCGTCATCAGCACGTGGTCGTCGCGCTCGCGCCATTCGATGCCGAGCTTGCCGCCGGGCAGCGTCATCTCGACCTTGCGCTCGGTGCGCTTCAGCCGCGCTGCCGCAACCGCAGTCGCACAGGCCGCCGAACCGCAGGCCCGGGTGAGACCCGCACCGCGCTCCCAGGTGCGCATGGTGATGTGCTCGCGATCGACGATATGG
This sequence comes from Bradyrhizobium monzae, assembly GCF_021458635.1. Lineage (GTDB taxonomy): Bacteria > Pseudomonadota > Alphaproteobacteria > Rhizobiales > Xanthobacteraceae > Bradyrhizobium. Next base: position 220,280 of record NZ_JAIRDQ010000009.1, on the reverse strand, counting down.
GCGAGCGTGATGTTGGCGCGATCGGGGAAGATCGGATGGTTTTCCAAGAGCGGACCAAAGCGCGCGAGATCATAGGCATCGACGTCGTCGACCCAGAAGATCGCGTGCGGATTGCCCATGCTGACCACGGACGGCGAATGCAGGATCGGGTTGTCGATCGGTCCGATCTGCAATTCGATGTAGCGGGTGTCGCGAAACTCCTCCGCCAGCGGAATGTCCTGCCAGCCAAACTTCGGCGCACCCATGTCGACGGTGTAGAGGTCCGGCGCCGGCCCCTGCCAGGCATTGAGCAGGCCGGCGGCGGTCTCGAACGTCGCCGTGGCCCGCCCGGTCTTCTCGAAGATGCGACGAACCACGCAGCGCATGCCGTTGCCGCAGGCGCCGGCCTCCGAGCCATCACTGTTGTAGATGCTGATGAAGGCTTCGGTGCCATCGAGCCGCGGCTTCTGAAGCACCATGAGCTGGTCATAGGGCACGCCACCGTCCGCCGAGGCCACCGCACGGGCGTCGTCCGGCGTGACCTTCCCTGCGGAATCGCGCATGTCGACAACGACGATCTCGTTGCCGATGCCGTTCATCTTGGCAAATGCGTGGTTGTCCAGCGCGCCCATGAAAAATCCTGAATTTCGCCCGTCTTATATGGCGATCCTTGCCGGCTTGGCCAGTGATTTGCCGCCGGGGCCCAAGACGACTGCCAAGACGCGTGCCATGACGCATCTGTCATGGGACGAATTCGGCGCTCGCGTGTTAGAACGGCGCAGTTCGCGCGAACCGGGATGCGCGGCCGGGTTAAGGCCTTGGTGGGCAAGGTCTGGGGAGAATAAAATGAATACTTTTCGTCGTCTTGTTCTGGCCGCGCTGATCCCGGCAGCGGCCTTGTCGCTTGGCCTGTCCGGCGCTCTGGGGCAGACCCCGAGCCCGGCGCCCGCCGCGTCGGCCAGTCCCTCGCCGGCCCAGTCGGCCACGCCCTCCCCGGCCGCAAGTGCCTCGCCTGCGCCCGCAGCAACTCCCTCGCCGGCCCCATCGCCTGCGGCCAGCGCCTCGCCCAGCCCGGCAGCACCGCCGGCCGCCGCAGCCGCAACGCCGGCCCCGGTGCAGACCGCCGATCCCTTTGGCCTGGAGACTACGCTCGAGGCCAAGAAGGTCGTGATGGTCAAAGGCACCGCCAATTGGGACTCGGCCTTCGACACCCTGGTCGACGCCTTCAAGGCGCTGAACGCGCTGCTCGACAAGCAGGGCATCAAGCATGCCGGCAATTCGATGATCGTCTACACCTCGACCGACGACACCGGTTTCACCTTCCTTGCCGAGATCCCGATCGAGCAGGACCCGAAGAACCTGACCAAGGACATGAGCATCGGCAAATCGCCGGAGGGCAAGGCGCTGAAATTCGTCCATCGCGGCTCCTACGACAACATGGACAACACCTATGAGGCGATCACCAATCACCTCGACGACAAGAAGCTGGAAGCCAAGGACACGTTCATCGAGGAGTACCTCACCGATCCCCTGAAGACGGCCGAGGACAAGCTCGTGATCAATGTGTTCGTGCCGCTGAAGTGAGACCGATGAAAAAGCCCGTTGCCCGTTTTACATCCCTTGCCGCAACCTTCGCCGCCATGCTGCTGGCCGCGCCCGCGCTCGCCGACGATTTTCCATCCGCCATCTCCGTGAGTGGCGAGGCAACCGTCTCTGCTGCGCCCGATCTCGCGCAGATCGATGCCGGTGTCGCCAATGACGCCAAGTCGGCGAAGGAAGCATCCGACGCCAACAACGCCGCGATGGGCAAGGTGCTGCTGGCGCTGAAGGGCGCCGGGATCGCCGAAAAGGATTATCAGACCTCCCGACTGTCGCTGCAGCCGCAATACGGCCAGAACAAATCCAGCGGCGCTTCGCCGGTCGTCGGCTTCCGCGCCTCTAATCGCGTCACGGTGAAAATTCGCGACGTGACCAAGGTCGCCGGCATCATCGACACGCTGGTCGGCGCCGGCGCCAACGACATCGGCAACATCTCGTTCGAGGTGACGCAGGCTTCAAAACTGCTCGACGATGCCCGTGAGCAGGCAGTGGCGGACGCGCGGCGCAAGGCCGAGATCTACGCCAGGGCCACCGGCGTCACGCTGGGCGCGCCGCTCAGCGTCTCCGAAGGCAGCGCTCCGATGCCGCTGTTCAAGGGCCGCATGGCCGCAGCCCCGATGGCCGCGCCCGCTGCCGTTGCGCCGGGCGAGGAAACCCTGTCGGTGACGGTGAATGTGAGCTGGGCGATCAAGCCGAAAGAGCAATAAGTCTCGTGTCCCGGACGCGCTACGGCACGCAGTGACGCTGCGTTGCGTCCGGGGGACGGGCTGTGTGCAGGGAGAGAATTAAATCTCCACCACCTGCCCCGGCTTCATCGCGACAAACCGCTCCTGCGGAATCTTCGCGGCATCGAGCGCTTCCACCAATGCCTTGGCCGGCGCGTCGATCGCCTCATCTGTCAGCTGGAACGTGCCATGATGATGCCCGAGCGCCTGTTGCGCGCCGCAATCATCCAGCGCTTTCACCGCGTCCTCCGGGTTCATGTGCTGGTCGCGCATGAACCAACGCGGTTCGTAGGCGCCGATGGGAAGAATCGCCAGACGCAGCGGCCCGTGCTTCTCGGCGACGCGGCGGAAATGTCCGCCATCGCCATAGCCGGAATCGCAGACGACGTAGATTTTCCCCGCGGGCGTCTCCAGCACAAAGCTCGCCCACAGCGCCTTGTTGCGATCGAACATGCCACGCGCCGACCAGTGCCTGGTCGGCACCAGCGTCACGGCCACACCATTGCCGAGCTCGACGCGGTCGTGCCAGTCATAGGCCTCGGCCTTGATCGAAGAATCGGTGCTCCGCATCGTGACGTCGTTGCCGAGCGGGGTGACCACGCGCGGCGCAAAATTCTTCACGAGCCGCGACAACGTCGCGAGGTCCAGATGATCGTAATGCCCGTGCGAGACCAGCACGACGTCGATCTTCGGCAACTTGTCGAAGGAAATGCCGGGATCGTTGTGCCGCTTCGGCCCGGCCCACCCGACCGGCGAGACCCGCATCGACCAGACGGGATCGACGAGAATGTTAAGGCCGCCGGCCTGGATCAGCCAGCTTGCGTGGCCGACAAAGGAGAGCCGCACCTTGTCGCCATCGACGCCCGCCGGCGGCGTGTCGGCATGGGAATTGGGCACCCAGTCCGGCCAGGTCTCGCGCTTCCGCCCCCCGCCGAACTGCCAGCGGAACACTTCGCCGAGCGACCTCGGCGGCGCGCCGTAGGGATCGAAGAAGTGCAGGCCGTCGAAATGGTCGGTGACGGGGCCGTCATAGGTTTTCATGCGGAAGATCCAAAAGGACGGGACACCAACCAGCGCGGCCCCGCCTGCGAGCAGTCCAAAGATGCGGCGGCGGGTGAACGGCACGGGGCGGGCTTCAGGAATGGTCGGGGGCGGCAAGGCATCACCGCCTATATGGGCGGGGCCGCAGGAAAAGGAACCCGCCCTTAAAACGAACACGTTTTCAGTATCTTGGTCCACGAACGGGCCTCCTGCCCGCTAACTTTCCTTGACTTTCGGGCGTCAGCGGCGTTTAACCCGCGCACTTTCTCGGAAAGGCTTTCTTTTCGACCCGCCCACTGGCCCCGGAGGCCGGAGGCCAACGCCCGACAGCGCTGTGCGCCCTCGGGCGCAAAGGTGTTTGGAAGATCGCTTCCCGAAGGAAGTGGTGAACGCGGCAACCCTGCACGAGCAGGACAAGGGACAATTGCATTGTTCGACAATCTGTCGGAACGGCTTGGCGGCATTCTCGATCGGCTGACGGGGCGCGGTGCGCTGACCGAAAAGGACGTCGACGCCGCGATGCGCGAGGTGCGCCGCGCGCTGCTCGAGGCCGACGTCGCGCTCGAAGTCGTGCGCAGCTTCACCGAACGTGTCCGCGAGCAGGCGATCGGCGCCACCGTCGTCAAGTCGGTCACCCCCGGCCAGATGGTGGTCAAGATCGTCCATGACGAGTTGATCAACACGCTCGGCGCCGAAAGCCAGACCATCGACGTCAATTCCGTGCCGCCGGTGCCGATCATGATGGTCGGTCTGCAAGGTTCCGGCAAGACGACCACCACCGCAAAGCTCGCCCGCCGCCTGGTCCAGCGCGACAAGCGCAAGGTGCTGATGGCCTCGCTCGACGTCTATCGCCCGGCGGCGATGGAGCAGCTCGCCGTGCTTGGCCGCGATCTCGACATTCCGACGCTGCCGATCGTCGCCGGCCAGCAGCCGCCGCAGATTGCGAAGCGCGCACTCGAAGCCGGCAAGCTCGGCGGCTACGACATCGTGCTGCTCGACACCGCCGGCCGCACCACGCTCGACGAAGAGATGATGGCGGAGGCAGCTAGCATCAAGGCGGCTGCCAACCCGCATGAAGTGCTGCTGGTCGCAGACTCGCTCACCGGCCAGGACGCCGTGAATCTCGCGCGCGCGTTCGACGAGCGCGTCGGCCTCACCGGCATCGTGCTGACACGTGTGGACGGCGACGGCCGCGGCGGCGCTGCGCTGTCGATGCGCGCCGTCACCGGCAAGCCGATCAAGCTGATCGGAACCGGTGAAAAGACCGATGCGCTGGAAGATTTCCACCCTGATCGTATCGCCGGCCGCATCCTCGGCATGGGCGACGTGGTCTCGCTGGTCGAACGTGCCGCCGCCAATATCGACGCCGAGAAAGCCGCGCGCACCGCCGAGCGCATGCGCAAGGGTCAGTTCGACCTCAACGACATGCGCGAGCAGCTCTCGCAGATGGCGAACATGGGCGGCATCAGCGGCCTGATGGGCATGATGCCCGGCATCGCCAAGATGAAGAACCAGATCGCGGCCGCCGGCATCGACGACAAGATTCTGAAGCGCCAGGTCGCGGTGATCGATTCCATGACGCGCGACGAGCGCCGTCATCCCGACCTGCTCAAGGCCAGCCGCAAGAAGCGCATCGCCGCAGGCTCCGGCCAAAGCGTCGAGCAGGTCAACAAGCTCCTGAAGATGCACCGGAACATGGCCGACGTGATGAAGGCCATGGGCTCGGGCAAGCGCGGCCCGCTCGCCGGCATCGCGCAGGCGATGGGTTTTGGCGGCGGCATGAAGCCGCCCTCGCCGGAGGAGATGAAGGCGCTTCAAGAGAAGATGCAGGGCGGTGGACAGGGTCTGCCGAGCCTGCCGAAGGATTTGCCGGCGGGTCTTCGCACCGGCCTGCCGAACGTTCCTGGACTGACCGGGCTGAGCGGCAAGCCGACGCTGCCGGGTCTTGGCGGTTTTCCAGGCAAGAAGAAATGAGGAATTCGTCGCACGGGATCGCATCGGTCTCGCGCAACGCGGAATACCAATCAACCGAACAAAACGTATTTTGAAGGAGAACTGAATGTCCGTCGTTATCCGCCTCGCCCGCGCAGGCACCAAGAAGCGTCCCGTCTATCACGTCGTCGTCGCCGACTCGCGCTTTCCCCGCGATGGCCGCTTCATCGAACGTCTCGGCTATTTCAACCCGCTGCTGCCGAAGGACAACGAGACCCGTCTGAAGCTCGACATGGACAAGGTGAAGGCCTGGCTCGCCAAGGGCGCGCAACCGTCTGACCGCGTGTCCCGCTTCCTCGACGCCGCCGGCGTCCAGAAGCGCGAAGCGCGCAACAACCCCGAGAAGGCCGTGCCGCGCAAGGAGCGCAAGGCGCAGGCCGAAGCCGCTGCGAAGGGCTAAGGCTCATCCATGTCGGCGCTGATCTGCGTCGCGCGGATCGGCGCCGCGCATGGTGTGCGCGGCGCGGTCAAATTGTGGACCTTCACCGAAGATCCCTTTGCCGTGAAGCGCTACGGTCCGCTGCTCTCCAAGGACGGCAAGCGCCAGTTCGAGCTGGCGCAGGCCCGTGAAGCCAAGGACCATCTGGTCGCGACCTTCAAGGGCGTCACGACCCGCGATGAGGCCGAGCGCCTCAACGGCATCGAACTCTACGTCGCGCGCGAAAAACTGCCCGCGACCGACCCGGGCGAATATTACCACGCCGATCTGATCGGGCTCGCCGCCGTCTCCACGGCAGGCGATGCGCTCGGCCGCGTGCTCGCGATCCATAATTTCGGTGCCGGCGACATCATCGAGATCGCGCCGCTCAAGGGCCCGACGACGCTGCTGCCGTTCACCAACGCGGTGGTGCCCGAGGTCGACATCGCCGGCGGCCGCGTCGTGATCGCGCCGCCGCAGGAAGTTGAAGGCGAGGAGGACGGAGACGCTCTCTCCGCTGGTCGTCCCCGCGAAGGCGGGGACCCATAGCCACAGGCCGTGGTTTTTTGGCTAAGCTGGTAGCCCCGATCATCGCAAAACGAAGTGCGGTGGTTTTGGGTCCCGGGCTCGCGCTTCGCGCGCCCCGGGACGACGAGACAATTGGATCCGATGACCAATCCCTCACCCTGGCGCGCGACGGTGCTGACGCTGTTTCCGGAGATGTTTCCGGGCCCGCTCGGCGTGAGCCTGGCCGGCCGGGCGCTGGCCTCCGGGCTCTGGGAGATCGAGGCGCGGGACATCCGGGCCTCCGCCACGGACCGCCATCGCAGCGTCGATGACACCCCCGCCGGCGGCGGCCCGGGCATGGTGCTGCGGGCCGACGTTCTGGCGGCCGCAATCGACGCGGTGGGAGTCAGCCCGGACCGGCCAAAGCTGCTGATGAGCCCGCGGGGTCGGCCATTGACCCAGGCCCGTGTCGCCGAGCTCGCCCAAGGCCCCGGCCCCCTGATCGTCTGCGGACGGTTCGAGGGGATCGACCAGCGGGTGATTGACGCCCGCGGCCTGGAGGAGGTCTCGATCGGCGATTACGTGCTCTCGGGGGGCGAAATCGCCGCCTTAGCCCTGATCGACGCTTGCGTCCGGCTGCTGCCGGGCGTCATGGGCAAGGAGGCCTCGGGAACCGAGGAAAGTTTCTCCGACGGCCTGCTCGAATACCCCCAATACACCCGCCCGCAGCTGTTCGAGGGGGTTCCGATCCCGGACATCCTGACGTCCGGGGACCATGCCAAGGTCGCGGCTTGGCGGCGGGCGCAATCCGAGGTCCTGACGGCGGCCCGGCGGCCCGATTTATGGGCCCAAATCCCGCCTAAAGCCCCGAATCGGCCCGGACGCCAAAAAGCGCCAAAAAACAAGACAGACGGGTGACAAACGCTCCGGCTTGCCTTATAGGAGCGGCCACATCCGCAATGGCTGGATAGACGAATTTCGCGCAGCCCCCGTTTCCAAGGCTGGGCGCGCCGATGGAGATTTACCCATGAACCTGATCCAACAGCTCGAAAAAGAGCAATTCGAGAAGCTCTCCGCCACCAAGGAGATTCCGGAGTTCGGACCCGGCGACACCGTGATCGTCAACGTGAAGGTCGTCGAAGGCGACCGCACCCGCGTGCAGGCCTATGAAGGCGTTTGCATCGGCCGTTCCGGCGGTGGCCTCAATGAGAGCTTCACCGTTCGCAAGATCTCCTACGGCGAGGGCGTGGAGCGCGTGTTCCCGGTGATGTCGCCGATGATCGACTCTATCAAGGTGGTGCGCCGCGGCAAGGTGCGTCGCGCCAAGCTCTATTACCTCCGCAACCTCCGCGGCAAGTCGGCCCGTATCGTCGAGAAGACTGAGCACGCCAAGGCCGTCAACGAGTAAGCTTTCGCTTGCCGACGAGTTTCGAAAAGCGCGGGGCCGGGCCCCGCGCTTTTTTGTTGCGTCAGCCGTGCGCGTCAAAGCCCTCGCGATTCCATATCTCCCTGCTATATATTCCTGGAATGTTTCCAGATCCGACCAGCTTCGCAAGCCCCCAGCGCGTCGTCATCGACGATCGCTCGCGGCTGCCTGGCCGGTTCTTCGGGCGCTTCGCGACCTCGGCAACGTCAGAGCTTAGTCCCGCAGCTTAAAGGCTGCGCTGACGACGATTGCCCCGCGCGAACCCGCGCATTTCGCTGACACACATTGTTCGGAGCTGAAGCTCATGTCCAAGCCCACCACCCTGTACGACAAGATCTGGAACGACCATCTGGTGCACGAAGCCGATGACGGCACCTGCCTGCTCTATATCGACCGCCATCTGGTGCACGAAGTGACTTCGCCGCAGGCGTTCGAAGGCCTGCGCGCCACCGGCCGCAAGGTCCACGCGCCCGAGAAGACGCTCGCCGTCGTCGACCACAACGTCCCGACCACCGATCGCACCAAGCCGAATCCCGATCCGGAAAGCATCGAGCAGATCAGGGCGCTGGCCGAGAACGCGAAGGAATTCGGCATCGAATATTACGACGAGTTCGACAAGCGCCAGGGCGTCGTCCACGTCATCGGCCCCGAGCAAGGCTTTACCCTGCCCGGCACCACCATCGTCTGCGGTGACAGCCACACCTCGACGCATGGCGCGTTCGGTGCGCTCGCGCACGGCATCGGCACCTCCGAGGTCGAGCACGTTCTGGCGACGCAGACGCTGATCCAGAAGAAGGCGAAGAACATGCGCGTTACCGTCGACGGCAAATTGCCGGACGGCGTGACGGGCAAGGACATCATCCTGGCCATCATCGGCGAGATCGGCACCGCAGGCGGCACCGGCTACGTGCTAGAATACGCCGGCGATGCGATCAGCGCGCTCAGCATGGAAGGCCGCATGACGGTCTGCAACATGTCGATCGAAGGCGGCGCCCGCGCCGGCCTCGTTGCGCCCGACCAGAAGGCCTATGACTTCCTGCGCGGCCGCCCGAAGGCGCCGAAGGGTGCCGACTGGGATGCGGCGATGCGCTACTGGGAGAAACTGCGCTCCGACGAGGGCGCGCATTTCGACAACGAGCTGCGCCTGGACGCCGCAAAACTGCCGCCGATCGTGACCTGGGGCACCAGCCCCGAGGACGTGATCTCGGTGACCGGCATCGTGCCCGATCCCGACAAGATCGCGGACGAGGCCAAGCGTCTCTCCAAGCATCGCGCGCTGAAATACATGGGCCTGACCGCGGGCACGAAGATCACCGACATCAAGGTCGACCGCATCTTCATCGGCTCCTGCACCAACGGCCGCATCGAAGATTTGCGCGCGGCGGCAAAGATTGCTGAAGGCAAGACCGTTTCAGCGCATGTCAACGCCATGGTCGTGCCGGGCTCCGGCATCGTGAAGGAGCAGGCCGAAGCCGAGGGTCTGGACAAGATCTTCATCAAGGCCGGCTTCGAATGGCGCGAGCCCGGTTGCTCGATGTGCCTTGCGATGAACCCGGACAAGCTGGCCCCTGAAGAGCGCTGCGCCTCGACCTCGAACCGCAACTTCGAGGGACGCCAGGGTTTCAAGGGCCGCACCCATCTGGTGTCGCCGGCGATGGCGGCAGCAGCGGCGATCGCGGGTCACTTCGTCGACGTCCGGGACTGGCGCTGAGCCACTCGCTGCAATTGTAGCAATCGCGGCAAGCGGCCGTTAATCCGCGTCACCCACATTGTGTCCTCGCGACGGTTTCGCGGGGACACGCCTCATGGCCAACAAGCCTGAATATGTCGATCTGATCAGCGTGGCGACACGCCAGCACCGGCGGCGCGCAGCACCGCTGCGCATCGTCGCCAAGCCCGAGGTCGAGGAGACGTCAAGGCTCAGCCATTGGCCGCCAGCGATGTTCAGGCGGTGGAAGGTCGAGAATCTGATGCCGTGGAAATCCGCGTCGTGGAAGCTCAAGGATTAGCTCTGAGCTAGTTTCGTCGTCATATGCCGGGACAAGCCCGGGCATGACGAGTGCGGTGCCTGCAGCTGGCGCGCAAGCGACCGTGCTGCTGGTGAAGGGGTTTGCGCCTGCCGTCTGAGCCGCATCACCAGAACGGTCCGTAGCCGAACACGAAAGGTGCGGGCACGCCGTAGGGATAGGGACGGTAATAGACGGGCCGCGCGTAATAGTGCGGATCAGGACGCGGAGAGTAGCGCGCGACGTCGTCGTATCGTATGTGTCGTCGCCCGTCGAACACCGCGCGGCCTGCAGAGGCATCCGGCAGCTTCGTCACCCGCTGCGTCGCGGACACATGGGGCAGGCCTGCGGCGAGCCCGACAACAACGGCCAGTGCGATCCATCTCGCCATGACGACCTCCGGCCGCAACATGAGGACATCGCACGGCCGCTTGCAAGTTAAAGCACTGCGGGTATGGCGCCAGCACTGAGCCCGTATCAGCCGCGACGCCAGTAGCAGTTCATATGCGGCACGATCACGGTGCCGCTCGGCCGGAATTCCTGCACATAGGTGGCGTTGCACTCGCGGACCGCATCAGGGCCCGGGTTGTAGCGCGGGTAGACGCCGTCAGGGGTGTAATAGGGCGTGACGCGCAGGCGCGTCTGGGGCCGTCTGCGCGGCGGGGGGGCGTCGTCGGGCGAGACCGCCTGGGCCACACGGACTTCGCCGCCGGTCGTCTGGGCAAGAGGCTGGGCTTGCGCGCCTCCAACGCAGACTTGCGAAAACAACCCCATGCACAGTAGCGTCAGCGCTGTTTTCGCTCGCATTTTTTCCGCCCACCTGAACCGTCCCCATCGAGGCCCCAAGCTCTCCGTTTTGGCGACGCCCGTCAACCTCGCAGCGCTTATAAAGCCGGATGCATCGCTGCGGAACCCGCGCTAAGACAAGCGCATGTGGACGGACCTGAAAGCGCCCTCGCTGGCCGAGATGGAAGTGACGGCGCACGACATTTTCGAGCGCCTGCCGGCGGAATTTCGCGGCCTCTGCGAAGGCGTGATCATCCGCGTCGACGACTTCCCCACCGAGGAGGTCCTGGACGAGATGGAATGCGAGAGCGAGTTCGACCTGCTCGGCCTGTTCCAGGGTGTCGGCCTGCCCCAGCAGAGTTTTGGCGACGTGGCGCGGCTGCCCAACATGGTCTGGCTCTACCGCCGGCCGATCCTCGACTACTGGGCCGAACACGACGAAAGCCTCGGCCACATCGTCCGCCACGTCCTGATTCACGAGATCGGCCACCATTTCGGCCTCTCGGACGACGATATGGCTGATATTGAGGCCAAGGCAGACTAGATCTGCCGAAATCGGCCTAGGATTCGAGCCTTAATCGCGATAAATACGCGGTCTCTAACCACCCTCGGGAAGCGCAACCATGGACAAGTTCACCACGCTGGAAGGCGTCGCGGCGCCGCTGAAGATCATCAATGTCGACACCGACATGATCATTCCGAAGCAGTACCTCAAGACCATCAAGCGCACCGGGCTTGGCAAGGGGCTTTTCTCCGAGCAGCGCTACAAGGACGACGGCAGCGAGAACCCGGATTTCGTCCTCAACCAGCCCGCCTATCGCAATTCGAAGGTGCTGGTGGCCGGCGACAATTTCGGCTGCGGCTCGAGCCGCGAGCATGCGCCCTGGGCGCTGCTCGATTTCGGCATCCGCTGCGTGATCTCGACCTCGTTCGGCGACATCTTCTACAACAACTGCTTCAAGAACGGCATTCTGCCGATCCGCGTCAGCCAGGAAGACCTCGACAAGCTGTTCGACGACGCCGAGCGCGGCGCCAACGCGACGCTGACGATCGACCTGCCGAACCAGGAGATCCGCGGCCCCGATGGCGGCACGGTCAAGTTCGAGATCGATCCGTTCCGCAAGCACTGCCTGATCAACGGCCTCGACGACATCGGTCTCACGATGGAGAAGAAGTCCTCGATCGACACCTACGAGGACAAGCTCAAGCACGAGCGCGCCTGGGCCTGAGCTCAAGTCTGATTCAAAGCCCCGGTGCTGGCAGCGCCGGGGCTTTTTCTTTGCCCGGAATATCCCGTATAGCTGCACCCATGCTGCCCGAGATCATCACCTTCTGGCATGGCCCTATGGATGCGCTGCGCCAGACCTGTCTGCGCTCGCAGCTGGCTGCCGGCCACAAGGTCACGGTCTACAGCTTCGACACCATCCCGGGTCTTCCGGCGGGCGTCGGCAATGCCGATGCCGAGGCGATCCTGCCGCATGTGTTCTCCGAACGGCTGCGACCGCCGCAGCCGGACGGCAGCTGGCGCGACTGGACCACGCTGCAGTTCAGCGATTTCTTCCGCATGAAGCTGATGGCGAAGGGTCTCGGCCTCTGGCTCGATGCCGACGTGTTGCTGCTCAGGCCCGTCGAGATCGATTCCGCAAAGCCTTATTTCGCCTGGGAGCGGCCGCGCCAGCTTGGCAATTCCGTGATCTACCTGCCGCCCGGGCACGGCATCGTTGCCGCCTTCGAAGAGCTGATGGAGCAGGAAGAGCTGACACCGAACTGGCTGTCGGTTCGCCACCGCATCACCTTCATGATGCGCCGCCTGCGCGGTGGCTCGAACCGTCTCTCCGACATCCGCGTCGCGATCTTTGGGCCAGCAGCACTCACCGCGCTCGCCCGCCGCACCGGCGAATTGCAAAATGCGCTGCCGAAGCAGTCGTTCTACGCCGTGCATGCCGAACCAAATCTGTTCTTCGATCCCTCGAGCTATCTCGGCCTCGTCACCAACCCCGAGATCATCGGCCTGCACATCTCGCCAAAAGGCCGCGGCGGCGAGAAGCCGATTCCCGGCAGCCTGTATGCGTGGGCGACGGCGCGGTTTGGCTGAGGTCTCTCCGCGCTACTCTCGTGCCCCGGCTCAGAATCGCGGTGAGATGGGTCCCGGCTCTGCGCAGCAGCGTTGCACGCTGCAGCGCGTCCGGGACACGAGACTGAATTTGATCCAGCGCAACGCGCTCCTGCACCATTGTGCCTAGTCTCGCTCCCATCGCACGCGCCCAATGGAGCTTCGCCATGAGCACCGCAAGCAGGCCTTATCCCATCGTTCAGGACCTCGTCGAGTCCTTCGCCGGCTGGCTGAAGCATCGCCGCGAGCTGAGCGAGTTGCGGCAGCTCGATCGCTCCGATTTCGACCGGATCGCAAACGATCTCAGAATCGCCCCCGACGACCTGGAGGAACTGGTCCGCCACGGCCGGCACGCGGCCGACGAACTGCCGCAGATGCTGGCGCAGCTTGGCATCGACGGCGACCGCCTGCAGCGCGCGCAGCCGCTCCTGCTGCGCGACATGGAGCGGGTCTGCTCGCTGTGCCATCACAAGGCACGCTGCAATATGGAGCTCGTGACCGGCACCGTCGTTGAAAACTACCACGGCTATTGCGGCAACGCCGCGACGCTGGAATCGCTCGATCGCGCCGACATCGCGCCGCGCTAAAGCGTCGCGGGAAATCCCGCCCGGCCAGGAATTTCTTGGTCCCTGCCTCGGGTCGAGGTCGGGTCGACCGTTGATTTACGTCAAGCTTCAGGACAAATTCGGGCTCGATCATGGGCTGGCAATGGTGATCTGTTGTCGTGCCAACACATTGAACGGGTGCCCGGATGATCACGATTCCTGAATTGGTGGCGCAGACCTTATCGTCGTTTCTGACGTCCGATACCCGGGACCGGTTTGGTTCGTCTCACGCCCGTTTGACCGAAGTGCTTCCGTTTGCAGCCAGGCTTACGCTGGAGTGCATCGGCAACAGCGACGCCCTTTATCACGACGTCGAGCACACCATGCTCGTCACCCTGGCGGGACACGATATCCTGATGGGACGGATGATGTTGCGTCCGACGACAGCCGCAGACTACGCAAATTTCATCCTGGCCTGCCTCACGCATGACATCGGATACGTGCGCGGCATCGTTCAGGGTGACACCGACGATGCCTATGTTGCAGACATCACCGGCCGCACCGTTCGTCTCCCGCGCGGAGCAACGGATGCCTCGCTCGCACCCCATCATGTCGACCGCTCGAAGCTGTTCGCCTCCGAGCGCTTCGACGGTGTCGAAGAAGTTGACGCAAGCCGGATTGCGCGAGCCATAGAATTCACGCGTTTTCCCTACACGGATGCGCCTAACGACGAACTGGTCGAAGAGGAGGGCATGCTGCTGCGCGCCGCGGACCTCATCGGCCAGCTTGGCGACCCGAACTATCTCAGAAAAGCAAATGCACTCTTCTACGAGTTCGAGGAAATCGGGCTGAACAAGAAGCTCGGCTACGAAACGCCTGCAGACGTCGTCTACAAGTATCCGCAGTTTTATTGGAACAATGTCGCCCCACAAATTCAAGGCGCCATACGTTACCTCAACATCACCGCGAGCGGGCGACAATGGATTGCAAACCTGTACGGCAACGTTTTCCGGGCTGAGCGCGAACCGGGCTTATCCGGACCACAGCCATGATGGTGCTCTTGGGCGAATACTCGGACGATATCGCATGACCAATTTCGCCGAGAGCGGGACGAAGAGGCGGCGGTGGCCTTACCGTTTGGCCGTGGTGCTGATCGCCTATCTGGCCATGGCCTACTTTCTGGCGCCCCTGCTGTGGATCCATCACGAGCACGAAGCCGGACTTGCTTCGTTGCCAATGGTCACCAGGACGTCGGACGATATCCCTGCTGATCCCCTGAACGTCGGAATCGTCGGCAGCGGAGAAGAGGTTGTCCGCGCCATGAATGCGGCCGGCTGGTTTGCCGCCGACGCCGTGACACTGCGCTCGAGCATCGAGATCGTCGGGAGCGTGGTGCTGGATCGCCCCTATCACAACGCTCCCGTCAGCCCGCTCTACTATCTGGGAAAGAAGGAGCAATACGCGTTCGAGAAACCCGTCGGGAGCAGTGCGGATCGACGGAATCACGTGCGGTTCTGGAAGGCTCTCGAAAAGGGCGACGACGGTCGTCCGGTCTGGCTGGGCTCGGCGACCTTCGACCGGGGTGTCGGGCTAAGCCACGACACAGGACAAGTCACTCATCATATCGCGGCCAACATCGATGCCGAGCGAGATCTCCTGATGGCCGACCTGAGCAAGGCAAACGTCGTCAGCAATTTCTTTCAGATCTCGGGCATAGGCCCGACGCTGTTCGGCCGAAACGGGGGTGGCGACCCCTACTACACGGATGGCGAGATCCACGTTGCCGTCCTCGTGCCAGGAGCAGCAAATGGGCCCGCGGATCCGCCGACCATTCCACCGCCGTCTCTCATTGCCCTGAAAGATGCCATATGGCACGGCATCGCTCAGAAAGCGCGAGGCACGCCCTAGCTCCTGCTCATTGCCGCGATCGCGTCAGCGATCTCGATCGTGCGCTTCGCCATGTCGGCGTGCAGATGTTCCACCGTCGCGCCGGATCGCGACGCGCTGAACTCGGGAGCCTTCTAGGTGCGGCGCGGCTTCAAGCGATCGAAGCATTTCTTCGCGATCGTGTTCGACAGCGTCTCTTTGATCGAGCGGCCACGAGCAAGCCTCCAGCCCGCTCGCCAACCGTCAAAGAAGCCGACAACGGACGCAACAAGCACGACAATTACCGAGCCAACAGCTACGAGGATCGCGACTCCTATAATGACCGGATTTTGCGTCGTTGAGGCGCCGGGCTCGAAAAGCCAACTGAGTGCCGCGGCGAACAGCAGCATTACGATGACGGCCGGCAACGCCATGATTTGATAGGCAAACACAAAGGGAAACGTGGATGCCATCGCCAGCGACACCGGCCATGCCGACGAGCGTGTTCGTGGAGCAAAGAACATGAAACCTGCCGCGCACCAAATGATGCATGCCACCAGAACCCACACAGCCAGCGCGGACATGTAAAGCACGGCC
Organism: Bradyrhizobium monzae; assembly: GCF_021458635.1. GTDB lineage: Bacteria > Pseudomonadota > Alphaproteobacteria > Rhizobiales > Xanthobacteraceae > Bradyrhizobium. The sequence continues at coordinate 204,680 of NZ_JAIRDQ010000009.1, read as the reverse complement.
TGCATGCATTGGCTCCTTGCAGTCTGGCTGTTCGTCTGGCTCCACCAAGCCACGCTGCTAGAGCGGCGGGGGAATGTCTGAGTTCATTATCACCACGCAGTCACCTTGGACATCAGCCGACGTCACTCGTGCGCAAGAATGTTGACCAGCCGCCCGAAGGGATGGCGCACGTAGAACCTGCGCACGCCCCCTTGGCTCCGTCGCCGGACCGTATTCCAATGCGATGCCGGCGCTCTTCATTCGGCGCAGCGCTTCATCGAGATCGTCGACCTCGATCGAAACGTCCGGCACCGGCGTGCCTGAGCCGGCTTCACTGGCGACGCTCAGTTGCGGCGCCATTTGCGACGACGCCGCGAATGTCGCGATCCAGCCATGGTCCATGACGATCTCCAGGCCGAGGACGTCCTGGTAGAACCGGCGCGCTAGCGAAACGTCCGTGGCCGCGATGTTCGTGACGATGCGTTTCCCCTTCATCAGATCGGCGTCCGCTCGTTCGGCTTCGCGACTAGCCCTTCCCCATCGCAGCGATCGCATCCGCGATCTCGATCGTGCGCTTCGCCATGTCGGCGTGCAGGCGCTCGACCATCGCGCCGTCGAGACGGATCGCGCCGCGCGAGACGTTTTCCGGCAGCTCGAATGCGGCGATGATTTTTCGAGCGCGCGCGATCTCCTCCTCCGGCGGGGTGAAGATCGCGTTGCAGGCGTCGATCTGCGAGGGATGGATCAGCGTCTTGCCGTCGAAGCCGAGATCGCGCGCTTGCGCGCATTCGGTGGCGAAGCCGTCGGAGTTGTTGATGTCGCTGTAGGGGCCGTCGAGGATCTCGAGGCCGGCGGCGCGCGTCGCCAGGATGCAATGGGTGATCATCGGGAGCATCGCGGCGCGGCCGGGCATCATCTTGATCCGCGTCTCGCGCGAGATGTCATTCGGGCCGAACACGAAGCCTGACAGGCGCGTCTTCGGATCGCGGCCGGCTTCGGCCAGCTCCTCGGCATGCAGCACCGCGCGCGCGGTCTCGATCATCGCCCAGACTTTCACGGTCGGCGCCGTGCCGAGCTCGGCGAGGCGACGCCCGATGGTCTGGAGATCCTCGATGCTTGAAACTTTCGGAACCAGGATACCGTCCGGCGACGCCTTGGCCGCCATCGCAACGTCATCGGCCCACCATTGCGTGTCGAGACCGTTGGTCCGGATCAGGATCTCGCGCTTGCCGAACGCCTTTGCGGCGATCGCGGCAGCGATGCCGTCGCGCGCCACCGCCTTGGCGTCGGGAGCGACGGAATCCTCGAGGTCCAGGATGAGGCCGTCGGCGGCGAGATTCCGCGCCTTTTCAAGGGCGCGCGGGTTGGAGCCGGGCATGAACAGATGGCTGCGGCGCGGGCGGGTCATGCTGACGTTCCTTCCGGTTTCTTCGTCTCTATTATGGCCGAAGCCGATAGCATCTGCCCTGCCTATTCGAAAGGCTTGTTCGCGCTACCGGTATATGATTAGGCATAGGCCATGATCACATTCCCGAAGCATTTGCTGGAAGGTTACAACGCCTTCGCCACTCAGCGGCTGCCGGCCGAGCAGAACCGCTATCGCGAGCTGTCGGTGAAGGGACAGTTTCCGGAAGTGATGGTGATCGGCTGCTGCGACAGCCGCGTCGCGCCCGAGACCATTTTTGACGTCGGCCCGGGCGAATTGTTCGTGGTCCGCAACATCGCCAATCTGGTGCCGGTGTATCAGCCCGACGGCAACGCGCACGGCGTCTCGGCCGCGCTCGAATATGCCGTCACGGTGCTGAAGGTGAAGCACATCGTCATCCTCGGCCATGCGCAATGCGGCGGCATCCGCGCCTTCGTCGACAAGATCGAGCCGCTGACGCCCGGCGACTTCATCGGCAAATGGATGCAGATGTTCATCAAGCCGGGCGAAGTGGTCGAGCAGCGTGACCGCGAGACCATGGCGCAGTTCGTCGAGCGCATCGAGAAGGCCGCGGTGTTTCGCAGCCTGGAAAACCTGATGACGTTCCCGTTCGTGCGCAAGGCGGTCGAAAGCGGCCAGATGCAGCTGCACGGCGCTTATTTCGGCGTCGCGGAGGGAACGCTGTTCGTGCTGGATCAAGCGGCGAAGGAATTCAGGAGCGCGCGGAGCGTGGTTTAGGCTCTTTCGGCACGGCTTGAATTCGTAGGGTGGGCAAAGGCGCAACGCGCCGTGCCCACCATCTTTCCCGATTATGCGCAGGTGGTGGGCACGCTTCGCTTTGCCCACCCTACGGCAGCTCGTTACGCCGCCTTCTTCTTCGCGCTGATCAGCTTGCGGTTGATCAGGACTTCCGCGATCTGGATCGCGTTGAGGGCTGCGCCCTTGCGAAGATTGTCCGACACGCACCACAGCACGAGGCCGTTCTCGACCGTCGCGTCCTCGCGGATGCGGCTGATGTAGGTCGCGTCCTCGCCGGCCGCTTCATACGGCGTGGCGTAGCCGCCGGCCTCCTGCTTGTCGATGACGAGACAGCCGGGCGACTTGCGCAGGATGTCACGCGCTTCGTCCGCGCTGATCGGATTCTCGAACTCGATGTTGACGGCCTCGGAATGGCCGACGAACACCGGCACGCGCACGCAGGTCGCGGAGAGCTTGATCTTGGGATCAAGAATCTTCTTGGTCTCCGCCATCATCTTCCACTCTTCCTTGGTGTAGCCGTCCTCCATGAAGACGTCGATGTGGGGGATGACGTTGAAGGCGATGCGCTTGGGGAATTTCTTATTGACCAGTTCCTGGTTGGTGTAGACGGCCTTGGTCTGCGAGAACAGCTCGTCCATCCCGTCCTTGCCGGCGCCCGAGACCGATTGATAGGTCGAGACCACGACGCGCTTGATGTTGGCCTTGTCGTGCAGCGGCTTCAGCGCGACCACGAGCTGCGCGGTCGAGCAGTTCGGGTTGGCGATGATGTTCTTCTTCTTGAAGCCGGCGGTCGCATCCGCATTCACTTCCGGCACGATCAGCGGCACGTCCGGATCCATGCGCCAGGCCGAGGAATTGTCGATCACGACCGCGCCGGCGGCGCCGATCTTCGGCGACCATTCCTTCGACACCTCGCCGCCCGCCGACATCAGGCAGATGTCGACGTCGGAGAAATCAAAGTGCTCGAGCGCCTTGCACTTCAGGGTGCGGTCGCCATAGGAGACCTCGACGCCGACGCTGCGGCGTGACGCCAGGGCCACGACCTCGTCCGCGGGAAATTTGCGCTCATCCAGAATGTTGAGCATTTCCCGTCCGACATTGCCGGTCGCGCCGACGACTGCGACTTTGTAACCCATCGTTCACTCTCCGATGAAAAAGCCCGTTCCTGAAGCTGACGCTTAAACAGGAAGAGCAGCGCTTCTATGCGAGAACCGGCCTCAAGACAACGCTGGACCCTGCCTGAAGGCCTAGGATGCAGTCGCCTGAGGCCGGCACGGCCGCAACGTCCACCCAGATCCACTTGGCGCTCGCCAATTTCGCCGACGAAGTCGTCGGCACGCTGGCGCGCCTGTTCGCCTATGTGGGGGCGCTCGCGCTGTTTGCCATCCTCGCGCTTGCCGGGCTCGGCCAGCTGCCGGATCTGCGCGACGAGGAGCCCGCGGAGAAACCCGGCTGGGCTGTCGCGGACCGGTCGCACCCGGCCTTTGCTCTCAACCGGCTCGATTCATCAGAAAAAACAGCCTCTTACACCATTTTCAGGCACCCGGAGGGCGGCCGCCGCGACGTGATGCGCTGGGCCGGCGACGCGGACAAGCCCGTGGCCGAGCTCGAGATCTACCGGGAAGGCAGCGAATTCGACGTGACGCGGCCGGCGACCGCAGGCCTCGCGGTCCAGATGGGCCTGGGCGCGGCGACCGCGCTCGAGCAGGCTGGCCTGATCGACACCAAATTCGGCCCCGTCGCCCTGTTCCGGCCGGCCGGCACAGCGGATGGGACGCCGGCCTGCCTCGGCTATCTCAAACGCAACGAGGAGCCGGGCTTGCAGATCTCCGGCTTCTCCTGCCAGGGCGACACCGTGCCTGCCCGTCGTGCGGCGATCGCCTGCACCCTGAACCGGCTGACGCAGCTCGCCTCCGGCAACGAGCCGAAGCTCGCGGAATTCTTCGCCCATGCCGAGCTGAAGCGCCGCGCCTGCGATCCCGCCGGCTCCGCGGACTGGTTGCTGGGCGCCGCCAACGCACAATTGCGTGGCGCGCTTTGACCCGCATCAAGGATCTGCATCAAGCTCAAGTCACTGGTATGCATGCAACTTTTGTCGGCGCGCACGATTATTCCGGCGCGGTGTGACTGAATTGACCTAGTTGCGGCCACCCCGGCCGGGCTAGTATGGGATGAAATCGACTGGCGGCTTGCCGCCTGAAGGGGACGTGATGAGCTTGAATTTCTCCGGCGCAAACAAATTGGCGGCCTGGCTTGCAGCGGGCGCCTTGGTTGCGATGGCCTTCGCTGCACCGGCTTCGGCCGACACCAAGACCAAGCAGCAGCGCTATGACGATCGCGGCCGGCCCGTTTATGGCCCGAGCGGTCCCAACGCGATCTATCAGCAGGGTCGTACCCGTATCTACGTGAGCAAGCGCTCCTGGCTCGACGGCGGCACTGAGGTCAACCCGGGCGACCGCAAGTTCAGCGACTACGCGTTTCCGCCGGAGATCGGATATCCGACCTTCGCCCGCGAGAACAACAACCGTCCGATCGATCGCCAGCCGCTTAGCACGCCCTCAGACGTCGGCGGATATCCGCGAAACTTCCCGCTGTATTGAGAGCGGACATATCGACCGAATCAAAATGGCCGGGCTCGCACCCGGCCATTTTTGTTTCAGGAGGTGCCGTAGGGTGGGCAAAGGCGCAACGCGCCGTGCCCACGATCTCTCTCGATCGTGGAAAGTGCGCGGGCACGCTTACGCATTGCCCACCCTACGATTCCTGTCGTTTTGCGAGAGTCACTTTACGAATTAGCTGCCGGATCATAGCGCCGGCAAAATTCCTCGATCGCGTCCGAGCGGAAATCGGCGAGGCGTTCGAAGATGAGCTCATCCGGCCAGTCCCACCAGGCGATGCGGCGCAGGCTGTCCGCAACGCCATCATCAAACCGCTTGCGGATGGGGCGCGCGGGAACGCCGCCGACGATGGTGTAAGGCGCGACATCGCGGCTGACGACTGCGCCCGCGGCGATCACCGCACCGTCGCCGACGGTCACTCCGGGCAGCAGAATCGCGGCGTGACCGATCCAGACGTCATTGCCGACGATGACGCGGTCGCCGCGGCGGTCCGCGAAGAAGTCGCGGTCGCGGCTCGCCGTCGCGTCGTAATATTCGGGGACATAGGTGAAGCGATGCTGGGACGGGCGGCCCATCGGATGGTTCGGCGCGCCGATTCGCACCGAATTGGCGATGGCGGTGAATTTGCCGATGATGGCATCGGCAACATCGCAATTCTCGCCGAGATAGGAGTAGTCGCCGAGCGAGGCATATTCGATGCGCGTATGGCTGAGGATCTCGCAGCGGCGCCCGATCTGTGCCTCGCGCTGGCGCACCGGTTCATGGATGATGGTTTCCGCGATCTTGGGGCGGGGTGAGGCGTCCATGAGCCAGGCTCCGAGAGCAGGTGCCGTAGGGTGGGCAAAGGCGCGAAGCGCCGTGCCCACCGTCTCTTTCGATCACGAAAAGTGCGTGGGCACGCTACGCTTTGCCCACCCGACGAGTGCTGTGCTTGTGGCTACGCGTGCAGCTTCTGCAGTTCCTTCAGGATCGCTTCGCCCATCTGCGTGGTCGAGGCGGCCTTGGTGCCTTCCGACTTGATGTCGGCGGTGCGCAGGCCGCTGGCGAGCACGGCGGCGATCGCGGCGTCGACCTTGTCGGCGAGCGCGCCCATGTCGAAGGAATAGCGCAGCGCCATGCCGAAGGACGAGATCATCGCGATCGGATTGGCAAGGCCCTGGCCCGCGATATCAGGCGCCGAACCGTGCACGGGCTCGTACAGGGCCTTGCGCTTCTTGCTCTTGACGTCGACCTCGCCGAGCGAAGCCGACGGCAGCATGCCGAGCGAACCGGTGAGCATCGCGGCGATGTCGGACAGCATGTCGCCGAACAGATTGTCGGTGACGATGACGTCGAACTGCTTCGGCGCCTTCACCAGCATCATGCCGCCGGAATCGGCGAGCTGGTGCTCCAGCGTGACATCGGGATATTCGCGCTTGTGGACCTGGGTCATGACCTCGTTCCAGAGCACGCCCGACTTCATGACGTTGCGCTTCTCCATCGACGTCACCTTGTTCTTGCGCTTCCGCGCCAGCTCGAAGGCGACGCGGCCGATGCGCTCGATCTCATAGGTGTCGTAGACCTGGGTATCGACGGCGCGCTTCTGGCCGTTGCCGAGATCGGTGATGGTCTTGGGTTCGCCGAAATAGACGCCGCCGGTGAGCTCGCGCACGATGACGATGTCGAGACCCTCGACCGCCTCGCGCTTCAGGCTCGAGGCATCGGCCAGCGCCGGATAGCAGACCGCCGGGCGGAGATTGGCGAACAAAGCGAGATCCTTGCGCAGGCGCAAGAGGCCGGCTTCGGGGCGCACCTCGTACGGCACCGCATCCCACTTCGGACCGCCGACCGCGCCGAAGATGATGGCGTCGGCGGCGAGCGCCTTGGCCATGTCGCCCTCGGAGATCGACACCTTGTGGGCGTCATAGGCCGAACCGCCGACGAGGCCGGTATCGGTCTCGAATTTGGCGATCCCGGCCGAATTGAGCCAATCGATCAGCCGCTTCACCTCGCCCATCACCTCGGGGCCGATACCGTCGCCGGGGAGCAGCAGCAATTTGTGGGTCGCCATGGTCGTTTTTCCTCCGTTTCGTCATGGCCGGGCTTGACCCGGCCATCCACGTCTTGGCTCAACAACACAGAAGACGTGGATGCCCGGCACAAGGCCGGGCATGACGGCATCTCGTGAATTTCGGCCGGAGTGCTAGAGCGGCGTTGCGCGCTTGGCAAGACACCATTGCCGCCGCGCGGCTGTGCAAGGCGGGCAGGGCCTGCCACACTGCGCAGGCCGGAGTAGCCTTTGCTCGCACCTGACCGCCCCCCGCCCGTCGCACATCCCGCGCGGCTGATCCTGACCCTGTCGCTGGCCGCAACCGTCGGGCTCGGCATCGGCCGCTTTGCCTATGCGCTGGTGCTGCCTGACATGCGGGAGGACCTCGGCTGGTCCTACTCGGCGGCCGGTTTCATGAACACCATCAACGCCGTCGGCTACCTCGCGGGCGCGCTGGTGGCGTCCCGGTTGATCCAGCGCGTCGGCTGGTCGGCGGCGATCCGCGGCGGAACCGTGGCCTGCGTCGCCGCGCTGGCGGTCTGCGCGCTGACAGGGAATTTTTTCGCGCTGAGCCTGGCGCGTCTGGTGCTCGGGATCGGCGCCGCGGCCGGCTTCGTCGCCGGCGGCGCGCTGGCCGCGACCGTCGCGCAGTCGCGCCCGGAGCGGGCCAACTTCCTGCTGAGCCTGTTTTATGCCGGCCCCGGCATCGGCATTCTTTCCTCGGGACTGATCGCGCCGTTCACGCTGCAGCATTTCGGTCCGGGCTCGTGGTGGATCGTGTGGTGGGCGATGACGCTGCTCTCGGCCGCGATGACGGTGCCGCTGTTCCTGGTCCGCATCGAGAGCGGCGCGCGTTTTTCGGAAGGCAGCCACGCCGCTTTCAGGATTCTTCCCGCATTGATCTATCTCGCCGCCTACTTCCTGTTCGGCGCGGGCTACATCGCCTACATGACCTTCATGATCGCCTATGTGCGCGACGGCGGCGGCGGGGCCGCGGCGCAGGCGGGATTCTGGGGCTTGATCGGCATGAGCGCGTTCGTGACGCCCTGGATCTGGCGCCGCGTGCTCGCGCTCGACCGCGGCGGTCTCGCCACCGCGATCATCCTCGGCACCAACGCGATCGGCGCCGGCCTGCCGATGCTCGGACATTCGACCGCGTGGCTTGCGACCTCGGCGGTGGTGTTCGGCGTCGCCTTCTTCGCCGTGGTCGGCTCGACCACCGCCTTCGTGCGCTTCAATTATCCGCATGAGGCCTGGCCGACCGCGATCGCGGCGATGACGATCTCGTTCGGCGTCGGCCAGACGCTCGGCCCGATCGTAGTCGGCGCGATCACGGATGCACTGGGGAGCCTGAGTTACGCGCTGAATGTCTCGGCGGCGTTGTTGGCGCTGGGGGCTTTGGCGGCGTTGTGTCAGCGGAAGCCGACGCCTAGCTCCCACTAAACGAATTATACCCCTGGTCTTCCCAATAGCCGCCCTTGTACTCGTTGGTGACTTCCATCGAGACCACGTATTTCGGGTTCTTGAAGCCGAGCTTCGTCGGCACGCGGATCTTCATCGGAAAACCGTAGGCGCGGGGCAAGGTCTCGCCCGCGTATTTGAATGTCATCTGCGTCTGCGGATGCAGGGCGGTGCGCATGTCCAACGGCGAGTTGTAGCCGTCCTTGTCGGCGCACTGGAACCAGACATATTTGGCGCGCGTATCGGCGCCGATCAGTTTCAGGAAATCGCGCAAGGGCGTGCCGGTCCAGCTGCCGATCGCGCTCCAGCCCTCGACGCAGATGTGGCGGGTGATCTGCGTGACCTGCGGCAGCTTGGTGAGCTCGGGCAGCGTCCACGACTTCTTGTTGTCGACGAGGCCGCGCACCTCGAGCTTCCAGGCGTCGCCATCGACCTCCGGCGCGTCGTCGAGATCGTAATAGGCGTTGAACGGGAACGGTTTTGTGATTTCGCTCTCGGAGAATGTCGGCGCCAGCGCGTCGGGATTGAAGATGAAATCCTGCACGGCGTCGTTGAACTTCGAGATCTTCGCCAGCAGCGCATCGGCCGAGGACGAATCGACGACATCACAACCTGTGAGCAGCGTCAGCGCGCCGAGGCTGGCGCCGCCCGCGATGAAGCGGCGGCGGGTGACGTCGGGCATGGTCTTGATGGAGTCCTTGATCAAGAGCCGCTTGTCGACGCCGGGGATCAGGAATGAACGCTTGGCCATATCTGCTCTCCCTCTCTCAGCGACCGATGATCATCGCGCGCAGGCTCTTCGGCACCAGCAGCGCAAGCAGCACGTGAATGACGAGGAAGGCGCAGATCGCGGCCATGCAGAAGAAGTGCACGTAGCGCGCGGTCGGGTAATCGCCGAACAGTTTGACCAGATAATAAAGCTGCACCGGCTTCCACATCGACAGACCGGACAGCACGATCAGCACGCCGACCAGTATGATGCCCGCATAGAGCGCGCGCTGCACGTAATTGTAGACGCTGAGATCGTCATGGCTGAGCTTGAAGGTGAGCGCTGCCCTGACATCGTGGAGCACGCCGGAAGGCGTGATGGGCAGCAGTTTTTTCCGGAAACGGCCGGATGCGAAACCGGTGACGAGATAGGCGAGACCGTTGATCATCAACAGCCACATCGCCGCAAAATGCCAGAGCAGGCCGCCGCCGAGCCAGCCGCCGAGCGTGTATTCGCGCGGAAAGCTGAAGCCGAACAGCGGCGAGGCGTTGTAGATCTGCCAGCCGGACAGGATCATCAGGACCATGGCGACGGCGTTGGTCCAGTGCATGACGCGGACCCAGACCGGCTGGATCGTTTTGGCCGGGGTGGCACTCACGTGCTCATCGACTGTGGCTAGGCTCGACATGGTTCCGTCCTGTGAGATCGCGTTGACGATGATACGCCAGTCGCCCTGCGTTCGTTACGCCGGCATATGCGCGAATCTGGCGTGCAGCTTCTCACAATAAAGCGAGCCGGGGGTACCCCCGACTCGCCTTGTCTTGCCGCTCATCCCGGCTCAGGGGGACTAAACAGGGCCACGTGGTGTTAGGTCGCGGGCATCAGCACGGTGTCGACCACATGGATCACGCCGTTGGACTGGTTGACGTTGGAGATCGTCACCATCGAGGTGCCGCCCTTGGCATCGACGATCCAGACCTTGCCGTCCTGCTTCTTGACGGTCAGTTCCTCGCCCTCGACGGTCTTGAGCTTCTTGCCGTCGGTGAGGTCGGAGGCCTCGAGCTTGCCGGCCACGACATGGTAGGTGAGGATCTTGGTCAGGGTCGCCTTGTTCTCGGGCTTGACCAGGGTATCGACGGTGCCGGCCGGCAGCTTGCCGAAGGCGGCATTGGTCGGCGCGAACACCGTGAACGGGCCCTTGCCTTCCAGCGTCGGCACCAGGCCGGCCGCCTTCACCGCCGCCACCAGCGTGGTGTGGTCCTTCGAATTGACGGCGTTCTGGACGATGTTCTTCGACGGGAACATCGCGGCACCGCCGACCATGACGGTCTTTTCCTCGGCGCGGGCGGGCGCGACGACGGTCGCGGTGATGGCCAGGGCGCTGAAGGCTGCGGCGGTGAGATAAGCAATGCGCTTCGACATGGAGAAACTCCCGATGATTGTGACCGGCGATTGCCGGATTTTGCGTTGGGGCAACAACGGCGCCTGCGACAGTTTGAGGTGAGGCAGTCACGCGTCGTTGGTCCGAACTACGGGACGGTCTGCGAAGCGGTTTCGAACAATAATTTATCGTGATGCGTGAAACTATGCGGCGGCGTGGCCGTGTGGTGGTTCCGCTGTCATTGCGAGGAGCACTTGCGACGAAGCAATCCAGACTGCCTCCGCGGACACATTCCTGGATTGCTTCGCTTCGCTCGCAATGACGAGTTCGTGGCTCTTGCCGCCTCAGTCCCTGTTGTGCGGCGTCTGAATGAACCCGCGATTGTGCGTCGGGCTGATAAGGAGCTCGTTGATGCAGACACGCGGCGGCATCGAGGCGATGAACGCGATGGTGCGGCCGAGATCTTCCGACTGCAGCATCTTCGCCTGCTCCTCCTCGCTCGGCACCACCGGACGCAGCTTCAGGATCGGCGTCGCGACCTCGCCCGGCATCAGACAGCAGGCGCGCAGGCCGTTAACGCATTCGTCCATGTTGAAGGAATGGGTCAGTGCCAGCACCGCATGCTTGGTGGTGGTGTAGGCCGGCCCCGGCATCTTCGAGACGTGGCGGCCGGCCCAGGACGAGACGTTGATGATCGAGCCGTCCTGCTGCTTGCGCATCGTCGGCAGCACCGCGCACATGCAATAGAGCACGCCGTTGAGATTGACCTGAACCAGTCTGTCCCAGCCCTCCAGCTCCATGTCCTTCCAGTTGCGCTTGGGGACGTTGATACCGGCATTGTTCACGAGCAGGTCGATCCGGCCGTGCTTCGCGACGATGTGATCGGCCGCCCTCTGGGCCGCGGCCGCGTCAGCCACGTCCAGCGCGAGCGCCTCGGCGGTCCCGCCCGCCTTGGCGATCTTCGCGACCACGGTCTCCAGGGCGTCCTTGCGGCGCCCGGAGACGATCACCGTCCAGCCGTCGGCCGCGAGCGCCTCGGCGCCGGCCTCCCCGATCCCGCTGCCACCGCCGGTGATCCAGGCCACGCGTTTCCCGTTTTTTGCCATGCCAACTGTCTCCGTTGCTTCATTGGGGCGGTTTTTGCTAATCCAGCCCTCGGTTTTGACCGGCCTTGTCAGTCTTGCGGTCGAGGAAATCTTGCATGAACCACGCAGCCAACGCCAATCTGTTTTCCCGCCTGTTCGACGGCCTCGACGATCCCAAACGCCTCGCAATCGAGACGCAGGACGGCGCCCATATCAGCTATGGGGACCTGATCGCGCGGGCCGGGCAGATGGCGAATGTGCTGGTCGCGCGCGGCGTCAAGCCCGGCGACCGCGTCGCGGTTCAGGTCGAGAAATCCGTGGCCAATATCGTGCTGTATCTCGGCACGGTGCGGGCCGGCGCGGTCTATCTGCCGCTCAACACCGCCTATACGCTGAACGAGCTCGACTACTTCATCGGCGATGCCGAGCCATCGCTGGTGGTCTGCGATCCCTCCAAGGCGGAAGGGCTCGCCCCGATCGCCGCCAAGGTGAAGGCCAAGGTCGAAACGCTCGGGGCTGACGGCAAGGGCTCGCTGACCGAGGCCGCGGAGAAGGCCAGCAGCGAATTCAGCACGGTGCCGCGCGAAAACGACGATCTCGCCGCGATCCTCTACACGTCGGGCACGACCGGCCGCTCCAAGGGCGCGATGCTCAGCCACGACAATCTCGCGTCGAACTCGCTCTCGCTCGTCGACTACTGGCGCTTCACCGACAAGGACGTTCTGATCCACGCGCTGCCGATCTACCACACGCACGGCCTGTTCGTGGCGACCAACGTGACGCTGTTCGCCCGCGCCTCGATGATCTTCCTGCCGAAGCTCGATCCGGACCTCATCATCAAGCTGATGGCGCGCGCCACCGTGCTGATGGGCGTGCCGACCTTCTATATGCGTCTGCTGCAGAATCCCGCGCTGTCGCGCGAGACGACCAAGCATATGCGGCTGTTCATCTCGGGCTCCGCGCCGCTGCTGGCAGAGACCCATCGCGAATGGTCGGCGCGCACCGGCCATGCCGTGCTCGAACGCTACGGCATGACCGAGACCAACATGAACACGTCGAATCCCTATGACGGCGAGCGCGTGCCCGGCGCGGTCGGCTTCCCCCTGCCCGGCGTCTCCGTGCGCGTGACCGAGCCCGAAACCGGCAAGGAGCTGCCGCGCGACGAGATCGGCATGATCGAGGTCAAGGGCCCGAACGTCTTCAAGGGCTATTGGCGCATGCCCGAGAAGACCAGGTCCGAATTCCGGCCCGACGGCTTCTTCATCACCGGCGACCTCGGCAAGATCGACGACAAGGGCTACGTCCATATCCTCGGCCGCGGCAAGGATCTCGTGATCTCCGGCGGCTTCAACGTCTACCCCAAGGAAATCGAGAGCGAGATCGACACCATGCCGGGCGTGATCGAATCCGCCGTGATCGGGGTGCCCCATGCCGATTTCGGCGAGGGCGTCACGGCCGTGCTGGTCTGCAACAAAGGCGCCGACGTCACCGAGGCCGCCGTGCTGAAGGCGCTCGACGGACGCCTCGCAAAATTCAAGATGCCCAAGCGCGTCTTCGTCGTCGACGAATTGCCACGCAACACCATGGGCAAGGTGCAGAAGAATATCTTGCGGGATACGTACAAGGATATTTACGCGAAGAAGTGAGGGGCGAATGCTCCGCGGCTGGGGGAAGCATGAAACGCGAGCAAGCGGTCTGGATCAATCATCAACTTCAGGAAGCCTACGCGGCGTTGGATCGCGCGCGTATCGCTATCGCGGACCTTGGCAAGGCCGAGCGGATAAAGCTGGAGGACAGCTTCTACGGCATCGTTGGCGCACTGGAGGACGAGTTACTCCAGCCGATTTACGCGCAGCACCCGGATCTTGAGCCTCCGAAACCCGACCGCGAGCCATACACATATATCTGCGAAGTCACATGGGATGAGGTGCAGCTCCCGCCAGGGGTAACCGAGCAACGGCTCGACGAGATCATTTTCTCGATCATGAAGCCGACGTGGCGGAAGACCGCGGCAATCGTCACGCGCGTGATGGATCGCTGCAAGGAGCTTGGATTGGCGGTCGAGGGCGAAGTGATTGCCGCGCGATTGAAGGTGCTTTCCGATTCCGATCGCATCGAAGGCATTGGCAATATCCAATCGTGGCTTCACAGCGAAGTGCGACTGAAGGACTAATCCGCCTTGCGATTTCTGGGCTCCGCTCTCTCCGCCGTCATTGCGAGGAGCTCTTGCGACGAAGCAATCCAGACTGTTTCCTCGGAAAGATTCCTGGATTGCTTCGCTGCGCTCGCAATGACGGTGGGTGCGCCCTTACTGCCCGCCCACCAGGCTCATCACAAACCGGCTGCCGACGATAAACAGATAGCACCCGAACGCGACCTCCAGCGTCCGCTTCGACATCGCGTGCGCAGCCCTCACGCCCAGCGGCGCGGTCACGAGACTCATCGGCATCACCAGCACGGCGCCGATCAGCGAGACGTAACCGAGCGCGAACGGTATCTGCAGCGCAGAGACGCTCGGGTAGGTCGCCGCCGCCGGCCAGCCGGCATAGATGTAGCCGAGCGCGCCGGGGATCGAGATCAGCACCGCGAGCGCCGAGGAGGTTGCGACGGCCTGATGGATCGGCCGGCCGTAGAACGTCATCAGCAGGTTCGAGAACAATCCGCCGCCAATGCCCATCAGCGTCGAGAGAATACCGACGCAGAAGCCGTAGACGCGCATCAATGGCCCCTTCGGCAGATCGTCGCCGAGCTTCCAGGTCTCGCGCGCGAAGATCAGGCGCACGGCGGCCGAATAGGCGACGCAGACGAACACGATCTTGAACAGCCGCTCCGGCGCATAGCGCGCGACGACGCTACCGAGGACGACGCCGATCAGAATTGGCAGCCACCACACGCGCAGGATCGTCAGGTCGACGGCGCCGCGCTTGTAATGCGCCTGGAACGAACGGATCGATGTCGGGATGATCACCGCGAGCGATGTGCCGACGCAGAGCGGCATGCGCACTTCGAGCGGCACGCCGGCGATGCGGAAGCATTCGTAAAACACCGGCACGAGAATCGCGCCGCCGCCGATGCCGAACACGCCGGCCAAAAACCCCGAGAGCGCACCGACTGCGATCAGCAGCAGCGCGAGCTCGACGAGTTCACGAACATCTAGACCTGCGATCACCCGACCTGCCCCGACAACTGGTCACAACGTTTCCGATTCGTCCGTTCGGAATGAGCTGCGCAGCAAGCTGTAGGCGATCCGATTTGCGTGGTCGACACGACGCGCCTCCCGGCTGGGGTGGAATGCAAGGTGCGCATATCCGCCGCCTGACGGAAAATCGATGCGCAATGCGGAAATTGGAAAGGGCGTGTCGCCCAGTGGCGCTGCCTGGAACGTCATGAACTGACTGGTTCGAACCGTGGCGGCCGATCGGTGGCCTGGAGCCGTTCCAATAGTAATTTCAATGCGCCTCGCCCGTCGCCGCAAAAGATGAATTAAGACTCTTTCCTTGGTCGGCGCGCCATCGCTCTGGTATACCAAGCCCCTGATTGGCTTGTTGCATCAACGCCGTAGAGCTGAACCGCGGTTCGATTTATGTCGATTTGGTGATTGCGCAGGCCAAATCGACTCCGTAAATAGAGCCGACCTTTCGCGATCCCCGCGCGCCCCCCTGCTGGGCCGCCATAAACATCAAAAGCCCATGACCGCACGGATCGAACGACCGCTTTCCCCACACATGCAAATCTACCGCTGGACGCTGACGATGGCGCTGTCCATCGTCCATCGCGCCACCGGTATCGCCCTTTACGTCGGAACCCTGCTGCTGGCCTGGTGGCTGATCGCTGCGGCCTCCGGCCCGGCCGCCTATGCCCACGTTCAGGCCTTCACCGGCAGCATCATCGGCCGGCTGATCATGTTCGGCTACACCTGGGCGCTGATGCACCACATGCTGAGCGGCATCCGGCACTTCGTGTGGGACCTCGGCTATGGCTTCAAGGCCAATGAGCGCGAAGCGCTGACCTGGGGCGCACTGATCGGCGGCATCGCGCTGACGGTGCTGATCTGGATCATTGCCTACGCGACCGGAGGTGGACGATGAGCACGGCCGATACGCCGAAGCGCAGCATGCGCACCCCGCTCGGCCGCGTCCGCAACCTCGGCGCGGCGCATTCCGGCACGTCCGATTTCTGGCGCCAGCGCCTGACTGCCGTGGCGATGGTGCTGCTGATGATCCCCGTGATCGTCGTCATCATGATGCTGCTCGGCCGCAACCAGGCCTATGCCAAGCAGATCCTCGGCTCGCTGCCGATAGCCATCATCATGATGCTCTTCATCGTCGCCAGCGCCTGGCACATGAAGATCGGCATGCAGGTCGTGATCGAGGACTATGTCCACAACGAGAAGCTGAAGCTCGCAACGATCATGTTCAACAATTTCTTCTCGATCGCGGTCGCGCTCGCCTCGATCTACGCGATTCTCCAACTGTCATCCGGAGTGTAACCCATGGCCAATGCGACGAATGGCAAGGGCGACGGCGCTCCCGCGACCAACGGCAAAGCCTATCCGATCGAGGACCACACCTATGACGTCGTCGTGGTCGGCGCCGGCGGCGCAGGCCTGCGCGCCGTGGTCGGCTGCAGCGAGGCCGGCCTGAAGACGGCCTGCATCACCAAGGTGTTTCCGACCCGCTCGCATACGGTTGCGGCACAGGGCGGCATCTCGGCCTCGCTCGGCAACATGCACAAGGACGACTGGCGCTGGCACATGTACGACACCGTGAAGGGGTCGGACTGGCTCGGCGACCAGGACGCGATCGAATACATGGTGCGCAACGCGCCCGACGCGGTCTACGAGCTCGAGCATTGGGGCGTGCCGTTCTCGCGCACCGAAGACGGCAAGATCTACCAGCGCCCGTTCGGCGGCATGACCATGGACTACGGCAAGGGCCAGGCACAGCGCACCTGCGCCGCCGCCGACCGCACCGGCCACGCCATGCTGCACACGATGTACGGCCAGTCGCTGCGCCACGCGGCCGAGTTCTTCATCGAGTTCTTCGCCATCGACCTGATCATGGACGACCAGGGCACCTGCCGCGGCGTCATCGCGCTCAAGCTCGACGACGGCACGCTGCATCGCTTCCGTGCCCAGACCGTGATTCTCGCGACCGGCGGCTACGGCCGCGCCTACGCCTCCTGCACCTCGGCGCACACCTGCACCGGCGACGGCGGCGGCATGGTGCTGCGCGCCGGCCTGCCGATGCAGGATATGGAGTTCGTGCAGTTCCACCCGACCGGCATCTACGGTTCGGGCTGCCTCGTCACCGAAGGCGCGCGCGGCGAAGGCGGCTATCTCGTCAACTCCGAGGGCGAGCGCTTCATGGAGCGCTACGCGCCGTCGGCGAAGGACCTGGCGTCACGCGACGTCGTCTCGCGCGCGATGACCATCGAGATCCGCGAAGGCCGCGGCGTCGGCAAGAAGAAGGACCACATCTTCCTTCATCTCGACCATCTCGATCCCGCGGTGCTCGCCGAGCGCCTGCCGGGCATCTCCGAATCCGCCAAGATCTTCGCCAATGTCGACGTGACGCGCGAGCCGATCCCGATCGTGCCGACCGTGCACTACAATATGGGCGGCATCCCGACCAACTATCATGGCGAAGTGCTGACCAAGAAGGACGGCGACGACAACGCCATCATTCCGGGCCTGATGGCGATCGGCGAAGCCGCGTGCGTCTCCGTGCACGGCGCCAACCGCCTCGGCTCGAACTCGCTGATCGACCTCGTGGTGTTCGGCCGCGCGGCGGCGCTGCGTCTTGCCGAAAAGCTGACGCCGAACGCCAAGCAGCCCGAACTGCCGGCGAACTCGTCCGATCTCGCGCTCGGCCGCCTCGACCATTATCGCTACGCTTCCGGCGGCACGCCCACCGCCAAGCTGCGCGAAGGCATGCAGCACGTGATGCAGAACAACTGTGCCGTGTTCCGTACCGGCGACATCCTGAGCGAAGGCCAGAACCTGATCGAGAAGGTCCACAGCGGCATCACCGACATTGCCGTGTCCGACCGCTCGCTGGTGTGGAATTCGGACCTGGTCGAGACGCTCGAGTTCGACAATCTGATCTCGCAGGCGGTGGTGACGATGGACTCGGCTGCCAACCGCACCGAGAGCCGCGGCGCGCATGCGCGCGAGGACTTCTCCGCGCGCGACGACAAGAACTGGATGAAGCACACGCTGGCCTGGCTCGACGACAAGGGCAAGGTCAAGATCGAGTACCGTCCGGTTCACGACTACACCATGACCAACGACGTGCAGTACATCCCGCCCAAAGCGCGCGTGTACTGATCGAACAGCGAAAGCCTTATCGAAATGGTTGAATTCGCACTTCCGAAGAACTCCAAGATCACCGGCGGCAAGACCTGGCCGAAGCCCGCGGGCGCGACCGAATTTCGCGAATTCCGCGTCTATCGCTGGAATCCGGACGACGGCAAGAATCCGAGCGTCGACACCTATTACGTCGACACCAATGATTGCGGGCCGATGGTGCTGGACGGCCTGATCTGGATCAAGAACCACATCGATCCGTCGCTGACCTTCCGCCGCTCCTGCCGCGAAGGCGTCTGCGGTTCCTGCGCCATGAACATCGACGGCCAGAACACGCTGGCCTGCACCCGCTCGATGCACGACGTGAAGGACGGCGCGGTGAAGATCAACCCGCTGCCGCATCAGCCGGTGGTGAAGGATCTCGTTCCCGACCTCACCAATTTCTACGCCCAGTACGCCTCGGTCGAGCCGTGGCTGAAGACGACCTCGCCGACGCCGCAGAAGGAATGGCGCCAGAGCCACGAGGACCGCGAGAAGCTCGACGGCCTCTACGAGTGCATCCTGTGCGCCTGCTGCTCGACCTCGTGCCCGAGCTATTGGTGGAACAGCGACCGCTATCTCGGCCCCGCCGCCCTGCTCCAGGCCAACCGCTGGGTGTCCGATTCGCGCGACGAGGCCACCGGCGAGCGGCTCGACAATCTCGAGGATCCGTTCCGGCTCTATCGCTGCCACACCATCATGAACTGCGCCAAGGCCTGCCCGAAGGGCCTGAACCCGGCCGAGGCCATCGCCGAGCTCAAGCTCAAGATGGTCGAGCGCCAGATCTAGGTGCTGCTCGCGCTGTCGCCCCCGGCCAAGACGGCCGGGGCATTCTACGATCGGGGCTATTTTGGGTAAAATTTACCCTAACCCGCGCTGCGGGCGAATCGACGCACCACAACCTCCGGTTCCAGCCATAAGTCGCTTCCTTCTCAGCGTCGGATTCAAGTAAGCTTCCGGTCGGGGGACCGGAGCGACCGTGCAGGGCGCACAACGCAACTCGCTGAGACTCTTGCAGTGGATGATGGCCGCATCCCTGGCGCTGCCGATTGCGCTGTTCGCCATCGCTTCCACGATCTCCTACAATTCGACGCTCGACATCGCCGACCGCGAGATCGAGCGCACGCTTGACGTCGCCCATGAGCACGCGCTCAAGGTATTCGAGACCATCGATCGCAGCCTCGCCGAACTCAACGAGGTCGTGCGCGACCTTTCCGACGACATCATCCGGTCGCGGGAACCGGTGCTGCACCGGCGCCTGAGGCAGCTGACCGACGCGCTGCCGCAGCTCAAATCGGCCCGGATCTTCGATGTGAACGGAAAGCCTCTGGTCAACAGCCTCGCCTCGCCGCCGCCGGATCAGAGCTTTGCCGATCGCGACTATTTCTATGCCCATGTCGACCAGAGCATCGGCACCTTCATCGGCGCCTCGCTGACGCCGCGGCCGCCCTACCAGGGCGCACGCTTCTTCGGCGTCAGCCGCCGCCGCTCGACCGACGACGGCACCTTCATCGGCGTGATCCAGGCTTCGGTCCTGCCGGAATATTTCGAGAGCTTTTACGCCAGGATCGGCACCGATCCCGGCAGCTTCTTTGCGATGGGGCGTGCTGACGGCGTCCTGCTGGCGCATTTCCCGCGGCTCGATCGCGATTTCCGGCTCGATCCGAACAGTCCGGTCGGCCGAACCATCGCAGCCCATCCCGATCATGGGCTGATGACCATCGCCTGGCCATCGGACGGGATCGAGCGGCGCATCGGCTACCGGCGCGTCGCCGAATATCCGATCTATGTCAGCGCCGGCCTCGAAACGTCGGCGATCCGCGCGCGCTGGCTCGCCACCATGAGCCAGCATCTGGTGTTCGGCGTGCCCGCGACTGCGCTGCTGTTCATCCTGCTGGCCTTCGCCTTCCGGCGCACCCAGCATCTCCAGACCGAGGCCGCAAAGCGGCGCGAAGCCGAGGAGGCGCTCAAGCACAGCCAGCGGCTGGAAGCGCTGGGCCAGCTCACCGGCGGCGTCGCGCACGACTTCAACAACCTCCTGACCGTGATCCGTGCGTCCGTCGATCTCTTGAACCGGCCGCAACTGAGCGAGGAGCGGCGGCAGCACTACATCACCGCGGTCGCGGAGGCGGTCGCGCGCGCGGCCAAGCTGACCTCGCAACTCCTGGCCTTCGCGCGGCGCCAGACCTTGAAGCCCGAAGTGTTCGACATCGGCGATCGCATGCAGTCGCTGCGCGACATGCTCGCCACGCTGCTCGGACCGGCAATCGAGATCGTCACGCAGCTGCCGGCCGAGCCCTGCCTCGTCAATGCCGATGTCGGCCAGTTCGAGACCGCCATCATCAACATGGCGACCAACGCGCGCGACGCCATGCAGGGCAAGGGCCGGATCGTCTTCACGGTGCAAGCGGCGACCGCCGCTCCGGATACGGTCGCGCACCTCTCGGGAAGTCACGGATTTGTCTGCATCGCCGTCAGCGATAGCGGCATCGGCATTCCCGTCGCGCAATTGGGCCGCATCTTCGAGCCGTTCTTTACCACCAAGCTGGTCGGCCAGGGCACCGGCCTCGGCCTGTCGCAGGTGTTCGGCTTTGCCCGGCAATCCGGCGGCGAGGTGGCCGTCATGAGCGAGGTCGGCCAGGGCAGCACCTTCTCGCTCTATCTGCCGCGCGTGCCGGCGGCGCTCCTGCCCCGGAGCCAGGCGCCGACCACCGCACCGGCCGTCGCAGGCAGGGGCATGTCGGTGCTGGTCGTCGAGGACAATATCGAGCTCGGCAATTTCGCCGCCGACGGGCTGACCGAGCTCGGCTACAGCATCACGCTGGTTGACAATGCCACCGACGCGCTCACAGAGCTGGTCGGCGACCCCGATCGCTTCGATGTCGTATTCTCCGACGTGGTCATGCCCGGGATGACCGGGCTCGATCTCGCGCAGGCGATCCGCGATCGCTGCATCGGCGTGCCGATCGTGGTGACCACGGGCTATAGCGAAGCACTGTCGCAAGGCGGCGTCGCCGGCTTCGATCTCGTGCAAAAGCCCTACTCGATCGAGGAGCTGTCGCGCGTCCTGCACCGCGCGGCGCGGGTCAAAGGCGTGCGCGACGGCGCCGCCGAGTGAGCGGGTCTTGGGGAACCCAAGGGAACCGGCTGATTTCTCTCGCGTTATCCGGCCATGGAAAAGCGAACCGCAAAGCGCGAACACGGCAAGGAGCCGTCCATTGTCGACATCAAGGGCGAGGACGGCGACGAGATCGCGCCGCCGCCGCCCGAAATTGTCGAGCCCGATCCCGAGCTGTCGCCCGAAGAGGCCGAGCAGGCGCGCAAGGATTATCTTCTCACCCGCTTCTGGATCAGCGCGCGCGGCTTCTGGGGACGCAACGGCGATCGTCTTGCGTGGCTCTACTCGATCGGCCTTGGCGTGCTGATCGTCCTGACCGTCGGCTTTCAATACGGCATCAATGTCTGGAATCGCGCGATCTTCGACGCCATCGAGAAGCGCGATGCGACCACGGTCTTCCATCTCACCGCGGTGTTCTTCCCGCTCGCAATCGGCAGCATCGTGCTGGGCGTGGCGCAGGTATTTGCGCGCATGGGTATCCAACGGCGCTGGCGCGCCTGGCTCACCGCAAGCGTGCTGACGCGCTGGCTCGCCAACGGCCGCTACTACCAGCTCAACCTCGTCGGCGGCGACCACAAGAATCCGGAGTACCGGATCGCCGAGGATCTTCGCGTTGCGACGGACTCGCCGGTCGACTTCCTCGCCGGCGTGACTTCGGCGCTGCTGTCGGCCGCGACCTTCATCGTCGTGCTGTGGACCATCGGCGGCGCACTCACCGTGACGCTTGGCGGATCATCGATCACAATCCCCGGCTTCCTCGTGATCGCCGCGATGCTCTATGCGGGATTCGCCTCGGGCTCGATCCTGGTGATCGGCCGCCAATTCGTGCAGGTCTCCGAGGACAAGAACCAGGCCGAAGCCGATTTCCGCTATACGCTGACCCGCGTGCGCGAGAACGGCGAGAGCATCGCGCTGCTCGGCGGTGAGGAAGAAGAACGCGGCGGCATCGACCGCAATTTCACCAGCGTGCTGCGGCAGTGGGCGCGGCTCGCCGGCCAGCACATGCGCACCACGCTGGTGTCGCAAGGTTCGAGCCTCGTTGCGCCCGTGGTACCGCTGCTGCTCTGCGCGCCAAAATTCCTCGACGGCAGCATGACGCTCGGACAGGTGATGCAGGCGGCCTCCGCCTTCACCATCGTGCAAAGTGCGTTCGGCTGGCTGGTCGACAATTATCCCCGGCTTGCCGACTGGAACGCCTGCGCCCGCCGCATCGCCTCGCTGATGATGTCGCTCGACGGTCTCGAGCGTGCCGAGCAGGGCGACGGCTTCGGCCGCATCAAGCGCGGCGAGACCGGCAACGAGACGATGCTGGAGCTGAACGACCTCTCCGTCACGCTCGACGACGGCACCGCCGTGGTCGGCGAGACCGAGGTTGCGATCGAGCCCGGCGAACGGCTTTTGGTCGCCGGCGAATCCGGCACCGGCAAGAGCACGCTGGTGCGCGCCATTGCGGGCCTCTGGCCATGGGGCGGCGGCAGCGTCAATTTCCATCCCGACCGGCGACTGTTCATGCTGCCGCAACGACCTTACGTGCCCTCAGGCAGCTTACGCCGAGCGGTGGCCTATCCCGGCGCCGAGGACGACTGGACCGTCGAGGAGATCGGCGAGGCCCTGCACAAGGTCGGCCTCGACCATCTCAAAGAGAAGATCGAGGAAGAGGCGCCGTGGGACCAGACGCTGTCGGGCGGCGAGAAACAGCGCCTCGCCTTCGCGCGGCTGTTGCTGCACAGCCCCGACATCGTCGTGCTGGATGAAGCGACCTCGGCGCTCGACGAGAAGAGCCAGGACAAGATGATGAAGATGGTCACCGACGAGCTGTCGAAGGCGACCATCGTCAGCGTCGCGCATCGCGTCGAGCTGGAGGCCTTCCACAGCCGCAAGATCGTGCTGGAGCGCCGCAAGGGCGGCGCAAAACTCGTCAGCGACATCGACCTGATCCCGCGCAAGGGCCGGCGCAAGCTGCTCGGCCACTTCCTGCGCCAGCGCAAGCCGGCGGCGAAAAAGGCGGCGTGAGGCTTCGCCGGGACGACACCGAAATTGTGGCCCCCGGCAAAACCGGCTATGCATGCGCCGCCTGCAACGAGGATCGCCTGCTTGACGCCCGACAACGCCCTTTCGTCCGCGCCGTTCGGCGCGTTTGCGCCGAACGCAGCGCAAGCCGCGATCATTCGCCTCGCGCAAGGATCGGGGCTGAAGCGCGGCGCGTTCCGGCCCTGGATGTCGCGGCTGGTCAATCTGCTGCGCGGCGGCCCGATCGACGTGCAGTATCAGGGCGCCTCATTCCGCTTCTATCACCAGGGCAGCGCGACCGAACGCGGCGCGCTGTTCAACCCTGACTACAATCTCGACGAGCTCGATTTCCTGCGCCAGCACACCCAGGCTGGCGGCACGTTCGTCGATGTCGGCGCCAATGTCGGCACCTTCGCATTGGTGATGGCGCGGCAGGTCGGCACAAATGGCAAGGTGATCGCGATCGAGCCGCATCCGCTGACTTTTGGACGGCTCTCGTTCAACCATGCCGCATCGAACGCGACGCAAGTGCGCCTGGTGCAGGCCGCCGCGGGCGACAGCGACGGCGAGCTGATGATCGAAAGCGGCGGCGGCAATCTCGGCGCCACGCACGTCGTGACCGGCGCGGCCAGCCGGGATGCGATCAAGGTGCCATCGCTGCGGCTCACACGCATTCTCGATGAAGCCGGCGTTACGCAAGTCGATTCGCTCAAGATCGACGTCGAGGGTTTTGAGGACCGCGTGCTGATCGGCTTCTTCCGCGACGCGCCGCAAGCGCTGTGGCCGCGCGCGGTCGTGATCGAGCATCTGTCACAAAACGAATGGCAGCAAGATTGTATCGCTGACATGGTCGCGCGCGGCTTTACCATTGCGCGCAAGACACGAAGCAATACGTTCCTGTCACGCTGACGACGAACCACGGAGGTTACGATGATCGATCATTTGGGCCTGTCCGTCTCCGACTATGAGGCCGCGAAAGCGTTCTACAGCAAGGCACTGGCGCCGCTCGACTACAGCCTGATTATGGAAGTCACGGAAGAGCAAACCGGTCACGCCGCGGCGGCAGGTTTCGGCGCCGGCGGCAAGCCCGATTTCTGGATCGGCGGCGAGGGCGCGATGAACAAGCCGGTGCATGTCGCAATCCTCGCGAAGGACCGCGCCACGGTCGACGCGTTCTACAAGGCTGCGATGGCCGCCGGTGGCCGCGACAACGGGCCGCCCGGCCTTCGCCCGCATTATCACGCCAACTATTATGGCGCCTTCGTGCTGGACCCCGACGGCCACAACATCGAGGCGGTCTGTCACGCGCCGGAATAGCGCGGCGCGACGGGGAACATCGGCGCGGCATCATCGTTGTCGTTCTCGCGACAACTGATCTTTGTGATGCCGATGCCGATTGAACCGCCCGAGATACCGCCATCGACACCCGGCACGCCCGGCGAGCCACCGCCTGGAATTCCACCGGGCAATCCGCAACCTGAAATCACGCCGCCGGTGCACGAGCCCGGCGAATCGCCGCGGCCCGATGAATTGCCCGGCCGCATGCCTGAAGAGATTCCGTCGCGCCGACCGAACGGTCCGCTGACGCCGAATCCCGCGACGGATGCCAATTCGCCGCAGGGCCACATGTCAGACGAGCGATCACATGTGAGGCGATTGCAAGCTGCGCCTGAATACGCAATGAACGTTGTTCGTATGACATGATTTGCATGCAGAAATAAATCGCGACGCAATGTCTTCGCCCGCCACAATGCGGCCTAACGCGTAGCCGTTCATTCCAATACTTCGTCAATCCAAGACTTCGTCAAACCAAGACTTCGTCAAAGAACCTTCCGGGGAAGTTGAACCACATGACCAACCTTCGTTTCGTGCTGCTTGCCACGACGGCTCTGACCGCGATGCAATTTGCAAGCTCCGCATCGCATGCGCAAAGCGCACCGCCGCTCGTGGTCGCGCAGGCTCAGCCAGAATTGGGCCCTGACGGAAAACCGAAGCAGCCTCCCAAGGAAGCGCCAAAGGGACCACCGCCGGCCGCACGTCCGGCGACCCCGCCTCCGCCGCCGCCTGCTGCGCCCAAGGCCCCGGCCGCACCGCCGCCCGCGGCTGCCCCGCCGCATCCGCCCGCCGCACCTCCGCCGGCTGCTGCGCCGGCACGTCCGACGCCGCCGGCTCCGCCGCCCGCGACTCGTCAGGCTCCTCCACCGCCCCCGCCGCCGCCTGCTGCACCCAAGCCGCCGACGCCGCCTCCGGCCGCGGCTCCGCAGCAACATGCGCCGACACCTCCTCCGCCGCCCACAGCAGCGCCGGCCCGTCCGACTGCCACGCCGACACCGCCACCTCCGGCTGCGGGCCCGCAGCAGCATGCACCGACACCACCACCCCCGCCGCCAGCGGCCGCGCCGGCGCGTCCGGCTGCTACGCCGACACCTCCGCCTCCCGTAGCCGCGCCGCCGGCTGCTGGGGCGCGGCCTGCGCCCAATGTAACGCCGGCCCCGACGGCAACCCCCACTCCGACGCCCGCAGCGCCGGCCGCTCGCCCGGGGACGCCTCCGGCTCCGACGACCTCACCCGCGCCGTCCGCAACGCCAGCGCCTGGCAGCAGGCCACCGGGACGTCCCGGCGCTCCGCCGGCCGCCGGAACACCGGCTCCAGGCGCAACCCCAGCTCCGGCCGCAACCCCAGCGCCCGGCACCACACCTCCCGGACGTCCCGGCGCTCCGCCCGCCGCCGGAACACCGG
Organism: Bradyrhizobium monzae; assembly: GCF_021458635.1. Taxonomy (GTDB): domain Bacteria; phylum Pseudomonadota; class Alphaproteobacteria; order Rhizobiales; family Xanthobacteraceae; genus Bradyrhizobium. The sequence continues at coordinate 179,020 of NZ_JAIRDQ010000009.1, read as the reverse complement.
CTCCGGGTGCCGCCCCGGCCCCGACGGCAACGCCGGCTCCCGGCGGCGCGGTAACTTCGCCTCCCGGACGCCAGGGTGGAACGCCGCCCGCCGGCGCGCCCGCTGCCGGAGCACCGCCTGCGGCACCGCAAGCGGGCGGGCCGGCTCGGCCGACGCCTCCGGTTGGCGCCGTGGCGCCCTCTGTCGTCCCCGGTTCGGCAGCGGCCACGCCACCGCCCAACAAGGCGCAATACGCGCCGCCGACGGTCACCCCAGCCTTCCGCGCCGCGCCGACGGTCGCAGCGCCGCTGCCGCCTCCGCCGCGTCCGCAGCAGCGTGACCTGACGCCGCTTGCGATCGGTGCGGGCGTGGTCGCCGGTGCCGTGATCGGCGCCACCATCGCCGACTACCGCAATCAGCGGCAGGAGGTCGTCGAAGGCGGTCGCACCATCTACACCGAGCCGGACCGCATCATCATCCGCGACCCCAGCGGTCAGGAATATGTCCGCGGCAACGATCTCTATCGCTTCCGCTATGGCGCCCGCGACATCCGCACCGAGACGGTCGGCGGTGAAACCCGCACGGTCGTGATCCGTCCTGACGGCACCGAGATCATCACGGTGGTCGGTCCGGACGGGAGCCTGATGCGCCGTATCCGCAGAGATCAGCGCGGACGCGAGCTCGTCATCATCGACAACACCTACCGCGATCCGCGCGCGGTCGGCGGCTTCTATGTCGACGTGCCGCCGCCGGTGGTCAACATCCCCTACGATCGCTACATCGTCGACGCCCAGGAGGCCTCGCCGCAGGTGATCTACGACACGATGCGGGCCCCGCCGGTGCAGCGGATCGATCGACGCTACTCGCTCGACGAGATCCGCTACTCGCCGAACGTCCGCATGGCGATGCCGAGCATCGACGTCAACACGATCAACTTCGAGACGGGATCGTGGACCATCCCGCCGGACCAGGCGGCGCGGCTGCAGGTGATCGCCGACGGCATCAACCAGGCGATCCAGGCCAACCCGCAGGAGGTGTTCCTGATCGAGGGCCACACCGATGCGGTCGGCAACGACGTCGACAATCTGTCGCTGTCGGATCGCCGGGCGCAGGCCGCGGCCGAATTGCTGACCCAGCAGTTCAATGTGCCGGCGGAGAACCTGACGTCGCAGGGCTACGGCAAGCAGTACCTGAAGGAGCAGACGGACGGCCCGAGCCTCATCAACCGCCGCGTCACCGTCCGCCGCATCACCCCGCTGCTCAACGGCGGCCAGGCCAACGCGGCACCACCTCCGCCGCCGCGGCAGTAAGCACATCGCAAAAGGAAAATGGCCGGGAGCAATCCCGGCCATTTTTTCGTCATTGCGAGGAGCTAAGCGACGAAGCAATCAGACTGTCGCTGCGGAGATATTCTGGATTGCTTCGCTTCGCTCGCAATGACGAATGAGGCGGCAGTCGCGGTTTACTTCAACCCTTGTCGTTCTCCAGCTTGAAGATCTGCGAGCCTTCGCTGCCCGACAACAGGCCCGTCTTCGAATAGAGACCGAGCTTCGTCCGCGTGTCGGCGATGTCGAGATTGCGCATGGTGAGCTGGCCGATGCGGTCGGCGGGCGTGAAGGGGGCATCCTCGACCTTCTCCATGCTGAGCCGCTCCGGCGCATAGGTGAGGTTCGGGCTCTCGGTGTTGAGGATCGAATAATCGTTGCCGCGGCGCAGCTCCAGAGTCACCTCACCGGTGACGGCGCTTGCGACATAGCGTTGCGCGGTCTCGCGCAGCATCAGGGCTTGCGGGTCGAACCAGCGGCCCTGGTAGAGCAGACGGCCGAGGCGCATGCCGCTGATGCGGTATTGCTCGATCGTATCCTCGTTGTGGATGCCGGTGACGAGGCGCTCATAAGCAATATGCAAAAGCGCCATGCCGGGCGCTTCATAAATGCCGCGGCTCTTGGCCTCGATGATGCGGTTCTCGATCTGATCGCTCATGCCTAGGCCGTGACGTCCGCCGATCGCATTGGCTTCGAGGAACAGCGCAACGGGATCAGAGAAGGTCTTGCCGTTCAGCGCCGTGGGCTGACCTTCCTCGAAACGCACGACGACCTTCTCGGCCTTCACAACGCAATCGTCGCGCCAGAACGGCACGCCCATGATCGGGTTGACGATCTTGATGCCACTGTCGAGGCTTTCGAGATCCTTGGCCTCGTGCGTGGCGCCGAGCAGATTGCTGTCGGTCGAATACGCCTTCTCGGCGCTCATCTTGTAGGCGAAGCCTTGCGCGGTCATAAACGCCGACATCTCGGCGCGGCCGCCGAGTTCGTCGATGAACTGCTGGTCAAGCCAGGGCTTGTAGATGCGCAAGGAAGGGTTGGTCAGCAGGCCGTAGCGATAGAAGCGCTCGATGTCGTTGCCCTTGAAGGTCGAACCGTCGCCCCAGATGTTGACGCCGTCTTCCTTCATCGCCGCGACCAGCATCGTGCCGGTGACGGCGCGCCCGAGCGGCGTGGTGTTGAAATAAGTGATGCCGCCGGTCGAGATGTGGAAGGCGCCCGACTGGATCGCGGCGATGCCTTCGTGGACGAGCTGCGTGCGGCAATCGACCAGCACGGCCTTCTCGGCACCGAACGCTTCCGCCTTGCGCGGGATCTCGTTGTAATCGGCCTCGTCGGGCTGGCCGAGATTGGCGGTATAGGCGTAGCAGCGCGCGCCCTTTTGCTTCATCCAGAGCAGCGCCGCTGAGGTGTCGAGGCCGCCCGAAAACGCGATGCCGACTTTCTCACCCTTGGGCAGGCTTTTCAGGATCGTGGTCATGGCGTTTCCAATCGGGTCTCAAGGGGCTGATGAGGGGTGTGCGTTGACCGCGCGAATATCAAATTTCGCGGGGCTCAGCACCCATTTAATGGCTCAAATCGACGGTGCGGGGTCGGTCTTGCCGCCGAACAGTCGCTTGCGGAGCCGGTAGGCGGGCATGTTCAGCCGGGTCAGGGCAGCATCGACCGCCTCATCCGAAAACCGGGTCCGCGGCCAGCGGTAGATCAGCGCGTAGCCGAACCAGATCACGACGAAGGTGACGAGGCCGGCGGTCGCGACATCGGTGAAGAAATGGCCGCCAAAGGCCATGCGGAGCCCGCTGGTCACCGCGCCGAACACCAGCGCGCCGGCATAGGCGAGCGGCCGCCATGCCGGCGGCGCGAGCGCGGCCGGCGCCAGCGTCCAGAACGCCGTCGCGCCTTCGCCGGAGAAGAACGAGCAATTGCGCGCACAATCGCCGCGCGGATCCCACCAAGCCACGAATTGCTGGTCGCCGGCAAACTGCGTCACGACCACCGGACGCGGCCGGCCCCAATAGGTCTTGAAGGTGAGGTTGGTGAGAATACCGGCCGACAGGATGATCGTGACCAGCAGGAACACGATGGCGCGGCCCGACACCATCAGGGGACGGTCGGGCCTGACCATCTTGACCACGAGTGCGACCAGCGACGGCAACACGAAGAGCCAGGAGACCCACATCGCACCGTCTCGCGCGATGCCGGCCCAGTCGTTCAGCTTGAGCGGAAACGTCTTGGTCCCGGGATCGAAGAACAGCGCGGCGAGCTTGAGATCAAGCTCGGGATAGAGGCCGAAAAGGACGCCGATCACGAGCCACAGCGCCAGGGCGATGAAGAGTCCGGTACGGTTCATGGCGCGCGGTTTAGCGGAGTGGGACGGGGATGAAAACCCCGGAACTGTCATTGCGAGCGCAGCGAAGCCATCCAGAATCTTTCCACGGCGGCAGTCTGGATTGCTTGGCTGCGCTCGCAATGACGGCGCACTTATTCCGGCCTTGAATTCAACGGCAGCGGCGGAGGCGGCTTGCGCGGGGGCGGCGGGACGCGCCAGGCGCCGGCGTTGCGGCCGGCGATCAGCCAGTAGACGACGCCCGCGACGATGCCCGCACCGGTCATGATCTCCAGATGCCGGCGCACGATGCCTTCGAACTGAAACGTGTCGGGGTGGAACGGGATCAGGCCGAGATAGCAGGCGAGCCCGACGATGCCGCCGCCGACAGCATAGGCAAGCGAGCTGCGGATATAGAGCGCCTCGGTGATCGCGGCGATCAGCATCGCCGGCACCAGCGCGAAGCCGGAAACAAAAATGAAACCGAAGCCGAGCAGGATGTCGATCGTGCCCTGATCCACCGGGCCTGCGCCGAGATCGGAAAACTCCGGAAACAGCAGCGCGCCGACGACGATCATGCCGCCGACGAAACAGGCGGCGAGAAAGCCGATGAAGATGACGATGAGGCGGCCGATCAGGGACATGGCGCCAAAATCACCACTGCCGTAATTGCGAGGAGCACTTGCGACGAAGCAATCCAGAATGCTTCCGCAGTGACAGTCTGGATTGCTTCGTCGCTTCAGCGCAAAATTGCTTTCGCAATTTTGTCGCGAGCTCCTCGCAATGACGAGGAGGCGAGGCCGCGCACATGTCTAGCTAATCCGTCATCGCCATGGCGCGGAGCGCCTGGCGTTCGCGTGCCGAGAGTTTTTCGGTCTCCGACTTGAGCTGGCCGCAGGCGGCGAGGATGTCGCGGCCGCGCGGGGTGCGCACCGGCGAGGAATAGCCGGCATTGAAAATATACTCGGAGAATTTTTCGATCTGGTCCCAGTCCGAGCATTCATAGGCCGTTCCGGGCCAGGGATTGAACGGGATCAGATTGATCTTGGCGTGAATGCCCTTGAGCAGCTTGACCAACAGCTTTGCATCGTCGAGCGAATCGTTGACGCCCTTGAGCATCACATATTCGAAGGTGATGCGACGGGCGTTGGAGGCGCCGGGATAGTCGCGGCAGGCCTGCAGCAATTCCTTGATCGGATATTTGCGATTGAGCGGCACCAGCTCGTTGCGCAGCTGGTCACGCACCGCATGCAGCGAGATCGCGAGCATGACGCCGATCTCCTCGCCGGCGCGCACGATGTTCGGCACCACGCCCGAGGTCGACAGCGTGATGCGGCGGCGGGAGATGCCGATGCCTTCATTGTCACCGACGATCAGCAGCGCATCGCGCACTGCGTCGAAATTGTAGAGCGGCTCGCCCATGCCCATCATCACGATATTGGTGACGCGGCGCGTGCCGTCCTCGCGATCGGCCCAATCGTTGAGGCGATCGCGCGCAACCATGATCTGGCCGACGATCTCGCCGGCGGTGAGGTTGCGCACCAGGCGCTGCGTGCCGGTGTGGCAGAACGAGCAATTCAAGGTGCAGCCGACCTGCGAGGAGACGCAGAGCGTGCCGCGATCGGTTTCGGGGATGTAGACGCACTCGACCTCATGCGCCTTCTCGACATTGTCGCCGCTCGGCAGCCGCAGCAACCATTTGCGGGTGCCGTCGTTGGAGATCTGCTCGGCCACGACTTCGGGACGGTCGACCGTAAAGTGCTGCGCGAGCTCGGCGCGAATGCCCTTCGAGACCGAGGTCATGTCGTCGAAGCTCTGGGCGCCGCGGAAATACATCCAATGCCATAGCTGCTGCACGCGCATCTTGCGCTGCGCCGGCGCGACGCCAATGTCGCCGAGCCGATCGGCAAGCTCGGTGCGCGACAACCCGATCAGCGATGGCTTCGCCGGCGGCACATAGGTTTCGAGTGGAGTCTTCTCCACCAGGATTGCGTCGCGTGGCTCGGTCGTCGGTTGCATTGGATGCCTGATATCTTTCGTCATGCCCGGGCTTGTCCCGGGCATCCACGTTCTTTTCGCCCGTTACCAGCGCGTAGATGGCCGGGACGTTTGGTGCGAAGACGCGCTTCGCGCTTTAGCCCGGCCATGACGGCGAAAAATCTGGAACTGGCCCTATATAGCAACCGGAACCGCCGATTGCGACCGTGGCTGTTGCTTAGCCCGAAAGGCTTAAGCCCGCAGCCTTAACGCCTGCAATCCTGCGAGATCCGGTCGAGCGCCTGGGCGAGGCCCTTCAGCGAGAACGTATCGGTCGTCTCCGTCCCCTTGGCCGAGACGCCCTTGACCACGAGATCGGCGGATTTGCGCATGGCCTCGACCATCCGCTCCTCCTCGGCTGCATTCTTGATCCAGAGGCCGTCGCCCTGGGTGTACATCGCAAACGCAGCGCCCCCGACCTCGACCGAGGATTCCGAGCCCGGCTTCAGCGCATAGCCGATCATGACCGAGACTTCGTTGTTCACCTTCTCGGCCGGGCGGGTCGAGACGAAGGCATAGGCGGGATCGCGCGGCCGGTTCGGCGGATTGGTCTTCGACGACGAGGGCTTTGCCAGCGCAAAGCAGACCTTCTTGCCGTTGGGCGTCGCCGAATAGGCGCCCCAGGTGCCGAATTGCCCGATCAGGGTGGGTTCCGCGCCCCCCGCAACCGCCGCGGGAACGGCCGCCGGCTTGCTCTCGGGCTTGGCGGCCGTCTTTGCGGCGGCAGCGGCCGGCTTGGCCGCAGCCTTCGGCGCCGGTTGCGCCGTCTGCGCCCGCGCGGAATCGGTGATTCCACAGGCTGTCACGCCAGTCATCAAAGCTAAAATCAGCACCCGCCACATGCTGGAGTGGTTCCCTCAATATTGTGACTGGAAGATGGCCCGGCCGTGCATTGTCCCCGTCGCAGGGATAACCGGGAAAGTCCAATTTGGGAAGGCAGTTAGCGGATTGGCGTCGCTAGCTTTTCGACCGCGCGGCGCGCTGCTCGGCCCATTGCGCGTCGGTCCAGCGCAACAAATCCTCGGCGCCGGAACTGCGCAAATGCGCGCCACCGTCGATCACCACCATCTCACCGTTGATGTAGCCGGCGCGGTCCGAGACCAGGAAGCTGGCGAGATCGGCGAGCTCGCTGTGCTCGCCCGTGCGCCCCATCGGATTGCGCGCCGTCCAGCCTTCGTCACGGCCCTCGGGGCGAAGCTGGCCCGATGCACCGGCGGTCGGGAACGGCCCGGGTGCGATCGCGACCGTGCGGATGCCCTTTGGACCCCACTCAACCGCGAGGCTCTTGGTCATCGCCAGCACGGCCGACTTCGCCATCGCTGAGGGAACCGTGAAGGCGCGGCCGGTGATGGTCGAGGTCGAGAGGATCGAAAGCACGACGCCGTTATACTTGGCGTCGATCCAGCGCTTGCCGGCGGCGAGCGTGCAGTACATCGCCCCATGCAGCGTCGGCGCCAGAATCGCGTCCGCCGCGCGGAACGACAGATGCTCGCTCTGCGCGATGAAGGTCGCGGCAGCGTTGTTGACCAGGATGTCGAGCGGCGCCTCGCGCCAGATCGTATCCATCATGTTGTCGACGGCGGCGCCATCGCGAATATCGCACGCGATGGTCGCGACCTTGCTGCCGGTCTCTTTGCGCATCTCGCTCGCAGTGGCCTCCAGCCGGTCGAGCTTGCGACCGCAGATCACGAGCTCGGCGCCGAGCGCGAGAAAACGGCGTCCCATTGCGGCACCGAGGCCGGAACCGCCGCCGGTGACGAGGATGCGCTTGCCCTTCAGCAGACCTGTTTCAAACATCGTTTGAATCCTTTTCTTATTTCTTTCGTCATTGCGCGCGCAGCGAAGCAATCCAGACTATTTCCGCAGGACGGATTCTGGATTGCTTCGCTCCGCTCGCAATGACGCAAGGATAGGCCAGCGAGCCGCTTTCGACAAAGAATCCGGATTGTCGCCCGTGCCTAAATCCGGCAGAACCGGACAAACGATAATTCCACCCCGAAACGCCTTAGGTGCCGCCATGAAAGCCATCCTCTGCTCGCAATATTGCCAGCCCGACGATCTCGTGCTCGCCGATGTGCCGGATCCGGTGGCTGGTCCCGGCGAAGCCGTGATCGCGATCAAGGCGGCGGCGCTGAACTTCTTCGACATCCTGATGATTCAGGGCAAGTACCAGATCAAGCCGCCGTTCCCGTTCTCGCCGGCCGCTGAAGTCTCGGGCGTGATCGAGAGCATCGGTCCTGGTGTCACTGACCTCAAGGTCGGCGATCGCGTGGTCGCCTCCTGTGGCCACAACGGCGCGCGCGAAAAGATCGCGCTGCCGGCGGCGACGATCGTGAAGATTCCCGACAATCTCGACTATGACCGCGCGGCTGGCATCATCATCATCTACGGCACCGCGCTGCATGCGCTGGAAGATCGCGCGAGCCCGAAGCCGGGCGAGACGCTCGCGGTGCTCGGCGCTGCCGGCGGCACGGGCCTCGCTGCCTGCGAGCTCGGCAAGCTGATGGGCCTGAAGGTCATCGCCTGCGCCTCGTCGGACGAGAAGCTCGAATTCGCCAAAGCGCATGGCGCCGAACTGACGCTGAATTACGGCAAGGAAGACCTGAAGGAAGGCTTGCGAAAACTCACCGGCGGCAAGGGCGTCGACATCATCTTCGATCCCGTGGGTGGTGCGTATGCCGAGCAGGCGTTGCGCTCGATCGCCTGGGAAGGCCGCTTCCTCGTGATCGGCTTTGCCGCCGGCGACATTCCGAAGATGCCGCTGAACCTCGCGCTCTTGAAGGGCTGCGACATCCGCGGCGTGTTCTGGGGCGCCTGGACCCGGCAGAATCCGGAGAAGAACCGCGCCAATCTCGAGAAGCTCGTGAAGTGGACGGCGGAAGGAAAGATCTCCTCGCATGTCGACCGCACCTTCCCGCTGGCGCAGACCGCCGACGCACTGAAGGTGCTCGCGGGTCGCCAGGCCATGGGCAAGGTGATCTTGCATCCGTGAGTGACTGACCCGCGCGTCGATGGCGGCGCCGATGCAGTTTCAAATCGTGTCAATGGCCGGGCTCGTCCCGGCCATTTTCGTTTTTATCCCTCAAGCATCGCCGGCAAAATTGCCGTGCACTTCGCCGCTTCGCCTCAATCAAACCCAAATATTTCCCGATTCGCGCCAATCGCCGTCGCTTTTTGGGCTAATTCAGCCTGCGATTTACCGGTTCCAGTTTGCGGGGCGCTTCTGGACAACAACAAGAAGACTGAGGCCGGGAAGGCCCCTGCGTAGCGTCAGTAATGGGGAGCATCACCATGGAGACGACGGAGTACCTTCCGTCCAGGGAGTCGAGGGCGTTCGACTCCGATAAAGCCGCATCACATTTCTCGACTGGGTCCTATATCCGTGAGCGTGTTGAGCGCGCCGATCTTTCGCGGGACGATACCGTTCCACTCTTCCTGTCCGACCCGCTCGGTACGCCGGACCCGCGGGAATATACGCCGCTGGCGTTGCACCGCAGAACCAAAACTTTCCCAACCGTTGTCGCTGCGGCTCTGGTGGTATCCATCGCGGCGATTTTGGCAGCACTGTTTGAGCCCGATCTTCGCAACCTCGTCACGACCAACACCGATACAGCGACGAACGCAGCTCCCGACCAGCCAGCGGCGCAAGTCATTGCGCCCGCTCCACGGCAGGTCCCGCTCAAGGACCCAGCGCGCGTGACCGGGACGAGGCTGGCGAGCGCCGACACGCAGGACCTGCCTGCACCATCGGCGCCGAGCCGCGAGGCGATCGCGACGGCCTACCAGATTGCGCTGCAAGCCCAGACCCCCGTGCCCGTCGCAGCGCAGCCTGCGCCGCCTCAGCCTGCAAAAACGCTCGACGCCGACACGCTGGCAGGTCTGATGACGCGCGCGAAGAGTCTGATCGGCGTCGGCGACATCGCCGCAGCGCGCCTGCTGCTCGAACGTGCCGCCAACGCCAGGGATGCAGCGGCAGCGCTTCTGCTGGCGCAGACCTATGATCCGGCCGTGCTCGGCACACGCGACACGCGGAGCGTCAATGCCGACGCCGCCGCGGCGCGTGACTGGTACCAGCAGGCCGTGAGCCTCGGATCGACGGAGGCGCGCCAGCGCCTCGCCCAGTTTCAGAACTAGAACGCTTCAGGGGACATCATGCGTAACGCTTTGAGAATGGCGCTTGCCGCCATCATGACCATCTGTGCCTTCACCGCACGCGCCGAGCAGACCGAATATGATCCGGCAAAAGTCTCGGACAGCCTGAAGGCCATCTTCCAGTTCGGCTTGAGCTCGACCAAGCAGGCGCTGAACGCCAACACCGTCACGCTGATCACCGGCACGATCGGCGGCACTTATGTGCAGTTCGGCGCCGACCTCGCCTCCGTGCTCGACGACGGCAACAAGATCCGCGTGCTGCCGATCGTCGGCCGCGGCTCGGTGCAGAGCGTCGCCGACATCCTGTTTTTGCAGGGCGTCGATCTCGGCATCGTGCGCGCCGATACGCTCGACTATCTCGAACGCAAAGGCTTTGCGAAAGACATCAAGCGGCAGTTCACCTATGTGACGAAACTCTACAACGAGGAGATGCAGGTGATCGCGCCGAAATCGGTCGCGACGCTGAAAGACCTCGAAGGCAAGACGGTGAGCGTCGACCTGCCGAACGGCGGCACCTTCGTCACCGCGCTCACCGTGTTCGAGCGGCTCGGAATCAAGGCCAAGTTCGTCTATGTCGAGCAGCGCATCGCGATGGAGAAGCTGAAAGCCGGCGAGATCGATGCCGTGATCGTGGTTGGCGGCAAGCCGTACAAGTCGGTCTCGACGTTCGGCAATGACGGCCGCTTTCACCTTGCGAAGGTCGACTATGCAAAGCCGCTCCAGAACGACTATCTGCCGGCGACGCTGACCGCCAAGGACTACCCCAACCTGATCAAGGACGGCGAGAGCGTGGACACCATCGCAGTGCCGGCTGTGCTCGCGGCCTACAATTGGGCACCCAACACCGAGCGCTATCGCAAGCTCGCGCTCTTCGTGGACGCGTTCTTCACCAAATTCCCCGCGCTTCAGAACCCACCGTTCCATCCCAAATGGAAGGAGGTTTCGCTCGCAGCGCCTCTGTCCGGCTGGAACAGGTTGCCGGTGGCACAGCAATGGCTCGACCGGCACGGCGTCGAACCGGTGACACAGCAGCGCTTCGAGGCCTTCCTGAAGCAGAGCCCCGCGGCCGCAAAGGTGTCCGACGCAGACAGGGAAACGCTGTTCAAGCAATTCCAGGCGTGGGATGCGGGGAAGGCGCGGGCGGACAAGAAGTAGCTGACTCAAAGTCGTCCTGGCGAAAGCCATGACGACATCAAGAGTCTATTCCACCGCAGCCTCATCGACACCCCGCTTCAGCGCAGCGCGCGCCGCGTCGCGGTGCTCCGACGTGATGTGGCTGGCGACCATGCGAATGGCGGTCGCGAGCACGGCGGCGTCATCAGTGAAGCCGAGGACCGGCATCACGTCGGGAATGAAGTCGAACGGCAGGATGAAATAGGCGATCGCGCCAAGCAGCGACGCCTGGACATGGCGCGGCGTCTGCCGGTCGAACGCGCAGTAATAGGCGGCGAGCAGATCTTCGGCGAACGGCAGATGCGCGACGACGCGCTTCAGCTTGCGCCAGAAGCGGCGGCGCACGCTTTCACGATCTTCCGCGAGCCGATCGGCCGGCTCGAAGCCGACGCTGTGTTCGGCAGCCATGTTCGACAAACTCCAGTTCAGCCAGGCGCGGCCGATGGCCGCATCCAATGTCGATCACAACATGGGGACGCAGCTCGCCCCTTCAAGATGTCAGCCCTGCGTCAGCTTGGCGATGGCGTTCATCGCCGTGGCGAGCGCGATGTCGAGCTTGGTGACGCCTCCGGCGTCGTGGGTCGACAGCACCACCTCGACCGTCTTGTAGACATTGCGCCATTCGGGGTGGTGATCCATCTTCTCGGCGACCAGCGCCGCGCGGGTCATGAAGCCGAAGGCCTCGTTGAAATCCTTGAAGACAAAGGTCTTCCCGATCCCTTTGCCGTCCTGGACCTCAGCCCAGCCCGGGATCCCGCCCAGCGCCTGCTTGCGTGCGTCCGCCGATAGCCGTTCTGCCATGATGACCTCCGTTTTCAGGGGAACTTTACCCTAACACCGTGCCTCCGTCCGGGGTTCATACGGGATTTGGCCGATCCGCTAACCATGACGTAGATGTAACCCCGCCGGACAAGAAATTTGCTACAATTGCGGGCGTAAATCGCCGGCCAAGATGAAACTGAGCCTGAAGCGCCTGTTTGGGAGATCGATGACCGGGGATTCGAACCTGGCCGAAACGCCCTCTCCGCCTTCGCCGCGATCCGCGGCGCGGAAGACCGCGCTCGTGTCTCTGGCGCTGGTGCTCGCCGTCGTCGGTGCGCTCGTCGGCAGCTACTATTTCGCGATGCGACCGGTGACGCTGAAGATCGCGGTCGGCCCCGCCAACAGCGACGACGTCAAGGTGGTACAGACCCTGACGCAAGCCTTTGCGCAGAGCAAAGGCTTCGTGCGGCTGCGCCCGATCCAGACCGACGGCGCCACGGCAAGCGCGGATCTGCTCGCCGAGGGCAAGGCCGATCTCGCCATCGTGCGCGGCGATCTCGATGTCCCCAAGAACGCGCAAGCCGTCGCCACGCTGCGCAAGAACGTCGTGGTGCTGTGGTCCGTGCCCGGCAAGGGCAAAAAGAAGGGCGCGAAGATCACCAAGATCGCGCAGCTCGCCGGCCATCGCGTCGGCGTGGTCGGCAAGACGCAGGCCAACGTCAATCTGCTCAAGGTGATCCTGCAGCAATACGGCGTCGATCCCGCCAAGGTCGAGATCGTGCAATTCCCCGCGAATGAAGCCGCCGAAGCCATCAAGGCCCAGAAGGCCGACGTCTATCTCGCGGCCGGTCCCGTCAACAGCAAGATCACGGCGGACGCGATTGCCGCCTCCGCCAAGGATGGCGGCACGCCGACATTCCTCGCGATCGATTCGGCGGACGCGATCGCACAGAACCATCCTGTCTACGAGGCGTCTGAAATTCCTGCCGGCACATACGGCGGTTCGCCCGATCGCCCCGACGACGAGGTCAAGACCATCAGCTTCTCGCACCACGTCGTGGCGCGCAAAGGCCTGTCCGAAACCACGGTCGCAGCCTTCACCCGGCAGCTCTTCGCGGTGCGCCAGCAATTGCTGACCGATTTCCCGCAGGCTGCGAAGATCGAAACGCCCGATACAGACAAGGACGCGGTGATCCCCGTGCATCCAGGCGCGGCCGCCTTCGTCGACGGCGAGGAGAAAACCTTCCTCGACAAGTACAGCGATTACATCTGGTGGACCCTGATGGCGTTGTCCGCCACGGGCTCGCTCGGCGCATGGTTCGCGGGCTATCTGAAAAAGGACGAGCGCGACAACAACAGCCATCTGCGCGAACGCCTGCTCGACATGCTCGCCGCCGCCCGCAAGAGCGAGACCACCGAAGATCTCGACCAGATGCAGGCCGAGGCCGACGATATCCTGCGCGACACGCTGCGCTGCTTCGATCACGGCGCGATCGAGGACGGCGCGCTAACCGCCTTCAACATCGTACTCGACCAATTCCACGCCGCGGTTGCCGACCGCAGGGCGGTGCTGTTCAGCCTGCCGCAGAACCTGCAGCGCACCGGCGCGCAATTCCGGGCCGCGGGCAACGCATAAACGCATGCGCGCGTAATTGCCGCGTCACATTGTCTCAATATAGCGTCGGACTTCATCCTGGCGACCGCCACCTCGGCGGGCCCGCCGCTCGATATCGAGAGCATCGCCATGAAGATCAAATTCTCCCGCCGCCGTTTCCTCACCACCAGCGCCGGTGCGCTTGGCGCGATCGCGATGCCGCATCTGTCGCGCGCGGCCGACCGGCCTGCAGTCACCCATGGCGTGCAGTCCGGCGACGTCACCGTCGACGGCGGCGTGGTCTGGGCGCGCACCGACCGGCCGGCGCAGATGCTGGTCGAGGTGGCAACGACGGAGTCCTTCAAGGACGCCCGCGCGCTGCCGCCGATCGCGGCCCTGCCCGAGAACGACTTCACCGCGAAGATGCTGGTGGACAATCTTCCTGCGAGCCAGGACATCTTCTACCGTGTCCGTTTCCGCGATCTTTCCCACACCGCGGTCGAGGGCGAGCCGGTGGTCGGCCGCTTCCGCACCGCCCCGGCCGACCGCCGCGACGTCTCCTTCGTCTGGGGCGGCGACGTCGCCGGCCAGGGCTGGGGCATCAATCCCGATGACGGCGGCATGGTCACCTTCGCAGCCATGCGAAAACACCGGCCGGATTTCCTGCTGCATTCCGGCGACACCATCTACGCCGACGGCGTGATCCCCTCCGAGGTCAAGCTTGCCGACGGCAAGATCTGGAAGAACGTCACCATCCCCGAGAAGGCCAAGGTCGCCGAGACGCTCGACGAATACCGCGCCGCGCACAAATACAATTTCACCGACGACAATGTCCGCGCTTTCAACGCGGAGGTGCCGATCTTCGTGCAGTGGGACGATCACGAGGTGACCAACAACTGGTCGCTGTCGAAGGAGTTGCCGGCGGCCTACAAGGTGCGGGACATCTCGCTGCTCGCCGCGCGCGCGGGTCGCGCCTTCCACGAAATGTATCCGATGCGCGAGAGCATCGTCGAGCCGGGCCGGGTTTATCGCAAGATCTCCTACGGCCCGCATCTCGACGTGTTCATGCTCGACGAGCGCAGCTATCGCGGCCCGAACGGCGCCAACCTCGAGACGGACTACGGCCCGGCCAGCTTTTTCCTCGGGCCCGAGCAGATGGCCTGGCTGAAGCGCGGCCTGCTCAACTCGCGCGCGACATGGAAGGTGATTGCCTCCGACATGCCGCTCAGCCTGATCGTCTACGACGATGCCACCAACAAGAAGGGTTCGGAAGCGTTCGCGCAAGGCGACGGCCCGGCGCGCGGACGCGAGCTCGAGATCGCCGACATCCTGCGCTTCATCAAGATGGCACCGATCAAAAATACGGTGTGGTTGACCGCCGACGTGCACTACGCCGCCGCGCATTATTACGATCCGAACAAGGCGCAATTTCAGGATTTCGAGCCGTTCTGGGAATTCGTCTCCGGTCCGCTGCACGCCGGCACGTTCGGTCCGAACGAGCTCGACAACACGTTCGGCCCCGAGGTGCGCTTCATCAAGGCGCCCGGCCTCGACAAGCAGAATTTGCCGCCGTCCGCCGGCATGCAGTTCTTCGGGCACGTCAAGATCGATGGCGCCTCGGGCCAGATGATCGTGACGTTGCGCGACCGCGCCGACGTCGCACTGTGGTCGACCACGCTCGATCCGACATTCGCCTGAGGCTACCGCGCCGTCATGCGTCGCGCGCCTGCAACGCCGCCTCCAGCGCATCGCTGGAGCACGGCTTTTGCAGCCGCGGACGTGCAGCAAATTGCGCGGGGATGCAGGTCTCCGCGCCGTAGCCGGTGACGAAGACAAAGGGAATTTCCAGGGCTGCGAGCCGCTCGGCGATCGCAAAGCTCTTTTCGCGGATCAGCTCGACATCGAGCAGCGCGAAGTCGGGCGCGCGTGCCGCGATCGCCAGCAGCGCCTGCGCCACCGAGCCCACAGTGCGCACGCTCGTGACGCCAAAGCCGAGCAGGCGATCCTCGAAATCGATGGCGATGATCGGATCGTCCTCGACGATCAGAACATCGGCAGGGATTTCAGCCGGGCCGTCCGGGGAAGCAGGTATCATGGTCCTGGTTGCTATCGAGGGCTGCATGTTTTTACCGATCTGGACGGCCTCATACCGACGCCTGCGCCCAGCGCATCGGAGGGTTCCCGGAACGAAACTCACCACAGAACAGTTTTGACGTCTGTCCACATGTGCACACAAGCCGTGGACGGAACTCGCTAATGTGGAGAGGAGGGGGAGTTCACGATGGATGCGCGTATCAGCAAGGCGAATGAGATCGAGAGCCGTCCCGCCAACAATCTGTTGCGGCGCTTGAATGCGGCCGACTATGCGCTGCTCGCGCCACACGTCACCGTTGACGACGTCGGCCCGAACCATCTGCTTTACAGCCCCGGCGACGATGTCCAGGTCGTGCACTTTCCCTGCGGCCCGTCGCTGGCGACGTTTCTCGTCCCGAACGAGGACGGCCGTGATGTCGAGACCATTCTGGTCGGCCGCGAAGGGGCCGTAGGCGGCATCGTCAGCGAGGGGTTTCTGCCGGCCTATACCCGCATCTGCGTGAAATTCGGCGGGCCATTTGCGCGCATCAATGTCGCCAAGCTGGAGGCGGCGAAGCTCCGGTCGCCGTCGCTGCGCAACATCTTCGCCCGCTACGCCGACTGCATGCTGGCGCAGATTTTCCAGTCGACCGCCTGCAACGCCATTCACTCGATCGAGCAACGCACGGCCAAGTGGATCATCGCGGCGATGGAACGTACCGGCGACGAGAGCAGCGTGCCGCTCACGCATGAGCAGCTCGCCACATTGCTGGGGGTGGGGCGCAGCTATGCCAGCCGCGTGCTGCAATCGTTCAAGGCCGAAGGTGTGCTCGACACAAGGCGCGGCTCGATCCTGGTGCGCAACCATGACGGTCTTCGCCTGCGCGCCTGCCTCTGCAACGACGCCGTCAAGATGCATTTCGAGGAGGTGCTGCGCGGGGTCTATCCGACCGAGGAGGCGGATCGCAGCCCGGCACAGGGCTAGTTGGGGCGCCATCCCGCGAATAAAGGGCCGGTTTGGCCCGGGATCGCTTAAGCTCCGGGGATTCCCGGACAAAATTCAGTCAACCAACCCCGAAAGAACGCATTGTTTTTTGGCGTTTTTTCCCTATATTGCGCCGCAAACGCGTAGGGCTCCCGGTCGATATGGCCGGGTTTCCTTTTTGGGCGTAGCAGGCCCCGTTTTCCACGTTTCCAGCGTTATCCGTGACGAGGTCCCGGCTTGACCGGCGAGATCGCGCTTAACCCATTGTCCGACCGCAAAGAAGCTCACTCATGAATCTTCGTAACGTCGCCATCATCGCTCACGTCGACCACGGCAAGACGACCCTCGTCGACAAACTCCTCCAGCAATCCGGCACGTTCCGCGAGAACCAGAAGGTGACGGATCGCGCCATGGACTCCAACGATCTGGAGCGCGAGCGCGGCATCACCATTCTGGCCAAGGCGGCCTCGGTGCAGTGGAAGGACACCCGCGTCAACATCGTCGACACCCCCGGCCACGCCGATTTCGGCGGTGAGGTCGAGCGCATCCTGAACATGGTGGACGGCGCGCTGGTGCTGGTCGACGCCGCCGAAGGCCCGCTGCCGCAGACCAAATTCGTGGTCTCCAAGGCGCTCAAGGTCGGCCTCAAGCCGATCGTCGTCATCAACAAGGTCGACCGTCCCGACGCGCGCCCGACCGAAGTCATCAACGAGGTGTTCGACCTGTTCGCGGCGCTCGACGCCAGCGAAGAGCAGCTCGACTTCCCGATCCTGTACGGGTCGGCCAAGCAGGGCTGGATGGCCGAGAGCCCCGAGGGTCCGCAGGACAGGGGCATGGAGCCGCTGTTCGATCTGATCCTGCGCCACGTCGCACCGCCGACGGTCGAGGAAGGTCCGTTCAAGATGATCGGCACCATCCTCGAGGCCAACCCCTATCTCGGTCGCATCATCACCGGCCGCATCTCGTCCGGCGTGCTCAAGCCGAACCAGCAGGTCAAGGTGCTGCATGCCGACGGCAAGCTGGTCGAGACCGGGCGCATCACCAAGATCCTGGCATTCCGCGGTCTCGAGCGCACGCCGCTCGATGAAGCTGAAGCCGGCGACATCGTCGCCATTGCCGGCCTGACCAAGGGCACTGTCGCCGACACCTTCTGCGACCCGACCGTCGAGGTGCCGCTGCCGGCGCAGCCGATCGATCCGCCGACCGTGTCGATGTCGTTCATCGTCAACAACTCCCCGCTCGCCGGTACTGAAGGCGACAAGGTGACGAGCCGCATGATCCGCGACCGCCTCTTGCGCGAAGCCGAAGGCAACGTGGCGTTGCGCGTCGTCGAAGCCGCCGACAAGGACGCGATGGAAGTGTCGGGCCGCGGCGAATTGCAGCTCGCGATCCTGATCGAGACCATGCGACGCGAGGGCTTTGAGCTCTCGGTGTCGCGCCCGCGCGTCGTCTACCAGAAGGACGAAGCGACCGGCGCCACCATGGAGCCGATCGAGGAAGTCGTGATCGACGTCGACGAGGAGCATTCCGGCGTCGTCGTGCAGAAGATGAGCGAGCGCAAGTCCGAACTGATCGAGATGAAGCCCTCAGGCGGCAACCGTCAGCGCCTGGTGTTCTACTCGCCGACCCGCGGCCTGATCGGCTACCAGGGCGAACTGCTCACCGACACCCGCGGCACCGCGATCATGAACCGCCTGTTCCACGGCTACGCGCCCTACAAGGGCGAGATCCAGGGCCGCCGCAACGGCGTGTTGATCTCCAACGACCAGGGCGAAGCGGTGGCTTACGCCATGTTCAAGCTGGAAGACCGCGGCCCGATGATGATCGAGCCGGGCTGGAAGGTCTACAAGGGCATGATCGTCGGCGAGCACACCCGCGACAACGATCTCGAGATCAACGTGCTCAAGGGCAAGCAGCTCACCAACATCCGCACGACGTCGAAGGACGAAGCCGTGCGCCTGACCCCGCCGATCCGCATGACCCTTGAAAAGGCGCTCGCCTATATCGAGGACGACGAGCTCGTCGAGGTCACCCCGAAGTCGATCCGCCTGCGCAAGAAGCATCTCGACCCGAACGAGCGCAAGCGCGCGGAAAAGTCCAAGGAAGCGGTGGCGTAAGGCGACCGCATTCCGTACTGCCGTAGGGTGGGCAAAGCGCAAGCGTGCCCACCACTCGACAATGGTGGGCACGGCGCAAGAGCGCCTTTGCCCACCCTACGAAACCGCCTTTGGAACATGAATCACCCGCTCCAAAGCGCTTATGGGCGGGTGATGACGGCTATGCGCGTGGTGGCTTCTGGCCCTCCAGCGAACGTGCTAGAGCCCACCCATGTCCTTTCCCTCCTCCGTCGACGTCGCGATCGTCGGTGCCGGTGCCGCCGGCCTCGGCGCGGCGCACGCGCTGCAGGGCTGCGGCCTCTCCGTGATCGTGCTGGAGGCGCGCGACCGGCTGGGCGGCCGCGCATGGACCGTGCAGGCCTCGCCTGACGTCACCTTCGATGTCGGCTGCGGCTGGCTGCACTCGGCCGACAGGAACTCGTTCGTTCCCATCGCGCACGCGCTCGCATTCGAGCTCAACAAGGACCTGCCGCCCTGGCGCGAGCGCGCCTACGGCGATGCATTTCCGCAGAGCGCGCGCGACGATTTCACGCACGCGATGGACGCATTCTACGAGCGGCTCTGGCAGGCCGCGCAGAAGGGCAAGGACGAGCCCGCGAGCCTGAGCCTCGAGCCCGGCAACCGCTGGAATCCCATGATCGACGCGGTCTCGACCTACATCAACGGCTGCGAGCTCAAGGACATGTCGACGCTCGACTGGGACACCTATGAGGACAGCGAGCTCAACTGGCGCGTCCGCCGCGGCTACGGCGCGCTCATCGCGGCCTATGGCGCGCCCTGCCCGGTGGCGCTGAACTGCAATGTCACGCTGATCGATCATTCGGACAAGCGCGTCCGCATCGAGACATCACGGGGCACACTGACCGCGACCAAGGTGATCGTCACCGTCCCGACCAATCTGATCGCCGACGAAGCGATTCGCTTTTCGCCGCCGTTGCCGGCCAAAGTCGACGCCGCGCGCGGCCTGCCGCTCGGCGTCGACGACAAGGTGACACTGGCACTCGACGGCGCCGAAGCCTTCCCAAAAGACGGAAACCTGCGCGGCGCCACCATGCGCACCGAGATGGGCACCTACCACATCCGGCCGTTCGGCCAGCCCTGCATCGAAGGCTTTTTCGGCGGCAGCTTTGCACGCCAGCTGGAAGATGCCGGCGAAGGCGCCATCGCCGCGCACAGCATCGACGAGATCGCAGGCTTCCTCGGCAACGACATCCGCCGCAAGCTAAAACCACTGTGCGAATCGCGCTGGGGGCACGATCCGTTTGCGAGAGGGTCGTACTCGCACGCGCTCCCGGGCCACGCGGGCGATCGCGCCGTGCTGGCCGCGCCGGTCGATGGCCGGCTGCTCTTCGCGGGAGAAGCGACGTCGCCCAATTTCTTCACGACGGCGCATGGGGCGCGGGATAGCGGCGAGCGAGCGGCGAAGGACGTGCTAGCGGCTCTCAGCAAACCGTAACCGCAGTCTCCGTCATTGCGAGCGCAGCGAAGCAATCCAGACTGTCGCCGCGGAAAGATTCTGGATTGCTTCGTCGCTCCGCTCCTCGCAATGACGAGGAGGCACTATTCGATCACCCTTGCCCGCAAGTCCGCATCCGGCACGAAGCACGCATCGTACTTCCCAAAAATGCGATAGCGGTTGTGCGCAATGAGGCTGTAGACCGCATTCCGCAGCGGCTTCGGTACTGCGAATAATGCGCGCACCCAGCCCCAGCCCGGCAATTGCGATAGCACCGTCAGCGCCGCGTCGGACTTCATGAATACGTCGCCGCAATGAACCACCGCGTTGGTGTCGGGATCATCGGGATCGATCCCGAACGTCCGCGCCAGCCTCGCGCCATAGTCCGACTGGATCGGCGTAAATCGAAACCGCTTCGCCGTGTCGCGCTTTGCCACGAACCTCACCCAGCGTGAGCAGAAGATGCAGACGCCATCGAACAGGATGACGTCGTCGTCGGGCCACTTGCTCATCAACGATTATCCAACATGAGAAGCGCGACCAGCATCAGCACAATGGCCGGTCCGGTCTTCACGAGCGCGCCGAGCGGCTCGATCCAGAGATCGGGCGTCAGAATCGCCGCACCGACCATATAGCCGAGCGAAGCGACGATACCCGCAACCAAGCCGATCGCTGCCGTGCGGCGGAAGGCGATCAGCACACCGATGCTCATGTCCATCAGGCTGGTGCCGATGGTGATGGGATCGACCAGCGCCGGCGGGAAGTTGTGCGCGCTGAGAATCCCGGCGGCGGCGCGATAGGACACGAACAGCGCGATGAAGCCGGAGACGAGCCAGAACGCGACCAGGCTCGCGACAATCAGCGCCTTGGTCAGGAACAGCCGCGCGAACCATTTGTCCTGGATGGCGGCGGGGTGACGCCCGATCGCGTCCATCAGCGTCTTCGGCGCGATGCCGGTCGCGGCGATCCACGCCGCGGGATCACCGCTCACGCCGCGGCGGAGCTCGGCGATGGCCGTCGAGCGCATCGGCGGCATCCAGCCGAGACTGTTGGCGAGATCGCCGATTTTGGCGCCGAGATCGAGCATGAGGGACGGCATCGCGAACCGTGGCCATCCGGCTGTGCCGAACGCGAGCCGGAACTGCTTGATGACGCCGGCCATCGTGATCGGCTCGGGTTGCATCAGGTCCCAGCTCGCGGCCTTCACGGACGCATCGTCGAAATCGCGCGCGGCGAGCCAGGCGATGGTCGCGGAGATATCCTCGACCGCGACGGGCTGGAACGGCGCTGCCATCTCCTTGTCGGGAAGATCCAGCGGGAAGGCCGCGAGCGCGCGCAGCATGGCGCTGCCGCCATAGGCTGACGGTGCGACCACGAAGCCGGGCCGCAGGATGGCGTGGGGAATGTGGGATGCCGCGATCAGGCGCTCGGCCGCGCGCTTGGTCGTGGCAAACGCGGTACGATCTGCCTCAGATATCCCGGGGATCGAGATGTGCACCAGCCGGATCGCACGACCGCTGCCGGCGACCGCTTGGAGCAGGCGCGCGACAAAATCGCGATGCACGGCGTTGGTATCGCTGCCGGGGCCATCCTGGAGCACGCCGAGGCAGTTCACGACGACATCCACCGCATGCTCGCTCAGCAAGCGTGTCAGCGCAGCCGCGTCGAGCGACAGGATCGGCAGCTCGATATCGAGCGCGCTCATTGTCTGCGCGGATGACAGGCTGCGCGCGAGACCGACCACGCGAAAGCCGCGCGTGCGCAAATCGTCGGTGACGAAGCGGCCGATCAGGCCGGAGGCACCGAGCACCAAAATGGTTCGCTGGTTCATCGCATCCTTCAAAACGGTTTTGCGATCATCAGCCAGAGGATCGCCATCGTGGCGCCGAAGCCGGGGAAGCCGAACGCGAACCAGCGCCGGAACAGGGTGAAGTAGCGCTGCGGCAGCGCGACGCGCTGCTCGGCGGCCTTGCGCGCGAGATCGCGCATCTCGATCTGCATGAAGATGACGGGGATCCAGAACAAGCCTGCAAAGACGTACAGCGCGAGCGAGGCCAGCAGCCAGCGTTCGGTGATTGGCGTCGCCGAGAGCATCATCAGCAGGCCGCCGGTGACCGGCTGCAGGATCACGGCCGACAGCGTGAAGATCGCATCCGCCACCACCACCACCGACGCCGTGCGCGCGATGAACTCCGCGTTGTCAGTTCGATGTGCCATCAGCATGAAGAAGGCGATGCCGGTGCCGGTACCGAGGATGACGATGGCGCCGAGCGCGTGCAGAAATTTGACGAGGAAATACAGCGTCATGGCTTCTTGGTCGCCACAGGCTTTGGCAGGTTCAGCGCACGCGCAAGCTCGCTGCTTGCGGCTTTGACGCCAGCCTCGGTCTCGATCATCCAGTGGCCCTCGCTGCCCACGGCCGGCAGCGTGCGAAAATCGTCCTTGCCGCCGCCGCCGCCAAACGCATCCGCCAGCTCTTTTGAAAATGCCGGAGCAAAATAGCTGTCATTGACTGCTACCAGCGATGTGACCGGAATGCGCGCCGCCTTGCCGAATTCGGCAGCAGCCGCGAGCAGCGTGTGTGGCGCGCAGAGCTTGTTCGGTTCATCATTGGCGTGGCCGCCGCGTCCGGGTGCGAACGCGATGATTGCGGAGATCGTCTTCGGATCAGCATTGGCAAGCGCCAGTGCACCCCAGCCACCTGCGGAGTGTCCGATCACGACCGCAGCATCCTTACGAATGAAATCCTGCTTTTGCAGATAGTCCAGCGCGAGCGAGATTTCTTCCGCGGCGGCACGTCCCGCGCGTGCGTAGTCCGCTTCGTCGCAGCCGCCCTGGTCCTCGAGATAGCGGCCGCCGGTCGCACCGTGGCCGAGCCGCTCCGGCACCAGCACGGCAAAGCCGCGCGCGACCAGAAACGCTGCGAGTGCGCGATATTCCGGCTGCGGCATTTGCGCGCGACGCAACACATTCTGCGTCGATGCATGTGCGATCACCGCAAGCCGGAACGGACCGCTGCCTGTGGGACGAAACAGCAGCGCACGCGCGGCAATGTCGGTATCCGGCGACGGCACCCGCCATTCCTGGCGGCGGAACGGCTCGCTCTCTGCGCCCGACGCGCCGAACGTGACCTGGGCGCACAGAGGCTGCGCCGTCAGCAGGGACAGCAGAAGCAGGCGAGCGAGGGTGTCGACGAGCCGCATGAATGGCCGAGGGCGAACACGGATGGCGCGGGTCAGACTAGTCGGAACGAATCACTCTGGGCGGACTTTCTGCGTTGCCATTGGCGTTCATTCGTTGAGGCTGCGGAGTTTTGCACCGGCGCATGGCAGACCATTGCCGCACGAAATGGCGTGTTGTCTTTTTTCGGTACAACATGGTTAAAATACTGATGCAGAAAGTCCACAGGTTAACCGATAATTAACGATAGGTCTTGCCGCCAGCGCGGCGACTTGGTTTGATCGCGTCCATGAGCACAACCCTGATCGAGGTCCGGCCGGCCAAAGCTGCAGATGCAACTGCGGTGGCGTCCACCCATGACGAAGCATGGCGTTCCGCCTATCAGGGCATCATTCCCGGCGCCGAGCTGGAGAAGCTGATCAACCGACGTGGTCCGCAGTGGTGGGACAGCGCGATCCGCAAGGGCAGCCGCGTCAGCGTGCTGGTGTTCGGCGACAAGATCGCAGGCTACGCCAACTACGGTCGCAACCGAGCCCGCAGCCTGCATTTCGATGGCGAGATCTACGAGCTGTATCTGCGCCCTGAATTTCAGGGCCTCGGATTCGGCCGGCGCCTGTTCACTGCCGCCCGCCGCGACCTCATGCAGAGCAATCTGAAGAGCATGGTGGTGTGGGCGCTCTCGGACAACGATCCGGCGACCGAGTTCTACCGGGCGCTGGGCGGCCGCATGGTGGCGCGCTCCTCGGAGCGGTTCGGGCCGAAGTCGCTCGATAAGGTTGCCTTCGCCTGGACCAATTGAGATTTGGACCAATTGAGCCGCTGAAAGCTTATCAGCGGCGCTTTCCGTCCGTCGATACCGTTGCTTTTTGAGCCGGTGATCGCTGGATTCATTATTTCACAAAAACACGATGGATCGGGGGGCCAAGCCCGCGTATGACAGCGCCAAAATCGCTGCCGGGCGCGATTTAACCTCGGCAACAACGGAGCCTTTCTAATGCGTATCGATGCGGTCTCAATCGGGAAAAACGTCCCTGAGGACGTCAACGTCATCATCGAAGTCCCGGTGGGCGGCGAACCGATCAAATACGAGATGGACAAGGAAGCCGGCACACTGGTGGTCGACCGCTTCCTCTACACGCCGATGCGTTACCCCGGTAATTACGGTTTCATCCCGCACACCCTGTCCGATGACGGCGACCCCTGCGACGTGCTGATCATCAACACCCGCGCCATCATCCCCGGTGCCGTCATGAGCGTGCGTCCGGTCGGCGTGCTGTTCATGGAGGACGAGGCCGGCGGCGACGAGAAGATTCTGGCGGTGCCGTCGTCAAAGCTGACGCAGCGCTACGACAAGGTGAGGTCGTATTCCGATCTGCCCGATATCACGCTGCAGCAGATCCAGCACTTCTTCGAGCACTACAAGGATCTCGAGAAGGGCAAGTGGGTGAAGATCACGCGCTGGGGCGGCCCCGAGGAAGCGCAGAAGCTGATCCTCGAGGGCATCGAGCGCGAGAAGAAAAAGAAGGCGTAGGATTAAGTGTCCCGGACGCGGTGCGGCATGAAATGACGCACCGCGTCCGGGGCACGCGAGCTCACGACACCGCCGGCTTGGGCAAACCCGCAATCGCACAAGCCGCGCGCAGCGTGTTCACGAGCAGGCAGGCGACCGTCATCTGACCGACGCCGCCCGGCACCGGCGTCACCGCACCGGCAATGCCAAGCGCTTCCTGATAGGCAACATCGCCGACGAGGCGGGTCTTGCCGTCATCCTTCGGAATGCGGTTGATGCCAACATCGATCACGGTCGCACCCGGCTTCAGCCAATCGCCACGCACCATCTCCGGCCTGCCGACCGCGGCATAGACGAGATCGGCCTGCTTCACGAGCCCGGGCAGGTCGCGCGAGCGCGAATGGGCGATCGTCACCGTGGCGTTCTCGTTCAGCAGCAATTGCACCAGCGGGCGGCCGACCAGATTGGAGCGGCCGATCACGATGGCGTTCATGCCCTCGAGTGAAGGGTGCACGCTCTTGGTCAGGATGATGCAGCCGAGCGGCGTGCAGGGCGACAGCGCCTCGAAGCCGCCGGCAAGCCGCCCGGCATTGTTCGGGTGCAGGCCGTCGACATCCTTGGCAGGATCGATGGCATTGATCACCGCCTCGGTGTTGAGTCCCTTGGGCAGCGGCAATTGCACGAGGATGCCGTGCACAGCGGGATCGCGATTGAGCTTTGCGACCACCGCCAGCAGATCGGCTTGCGAGACGTCCGCCGGCAGCTTGTGCTCGAACGAGGCCATGCCGGCGGCCTGGGTCTGCGTATGCTTGGAGCGGACATAGACTTCGCTGGCGGGATCGCTGCCGACCAGGACCACTGCGAGGCCAGGCACCAGATTGTGCTCGCGCTTGACGCGGGCGACCTCGTCGGCGACGCGGGCACGAAGGTCCGCCGCGATGACTTTTCCATCGATGATCCTGGCCGTCATGTCAGTTCCCTTAATCTGTCGATTTGACGGAAGCGAGCTTGCGCAACGCCTCACTAAGCCGTGCCGGATCACCCGCGACGGCGACCTGCTTCAGCCGCGACGTCGCCCCCGACAACAGACTGACGCCGGTCTTGGGCACGCCGAGCGATTTCGCCAGCAGCACCAGCACCGCGCGATTGGCCTCGCCGTCATCGGCGATGGCACGCACACGCACCTTCAATACGCTGCGGCCGTCGGAGAGCTGCTCGATCCCGTCGATGCCGTCACGTCCGCCACGCGGCGTCACGCGCAACGCGATAGTGAGGCCCGTGGTGGAGATGCGCCAAGGCTCCATCGAGGGTCCATCGAGGCTCCGCCACGGTTCCGCCGGGCTACGGCACGTTCGGATAAACGTACTCGGCGAGATAGAGCTGGATCAGCCAAAGCACGAAGAAGGCGACGATTGGAGACAGATCGAGCCCGCCCATCGCCGGCAGCCTGCGCCTGATAGGGCCGAGGACCGGCTCGGTAATCCGATAGAGAAACTCCCAGACCGAGCCGACGAACTGGTTGCGGGTGTTCACGACGTTGAACGCGATCAACCATGACAGGATTGCCGATGCGATCAGCAGATAGATGTAAAGATTGATGATCTGGATCAGAATGAAGACTATCGGGCGCATCAGCGAAACACTCTCTGGGCCAGTCGTGGGACGGTCATTGGACGCACTTGGCTAGATATCGGTTCCCCCCCGCCCAAACAAGGGAAGTCGGCGCCCGGATGGCTAAAACCGGGTTACACCCGTCCTTGACTTGACCTTGGCGGGGACTTAAATGGCGCCCGGTTGTCGGCCGCGTTTACCAGAGCGGCCAGCAAAGGGGCCATAGCTCAGCTGGGAGAGCGCGTCGTTCGCAATGACGAGGTCGGCGGTTCGATCCCGCCTGGCTCCACCACGCTTCGCCCGTCGGGCTACGCGTGGCGCAGCCACGAGAAGCCCGAGGGGCGAAGCGTGGTGTCCGGCGAAGCCCAAAGGGCGAAGACGGACTGATTGAGGAACAACTCCCCCTACTTCCCCGTAAATCTCGGCGGCCGCTTCTCCATGAAGCTCGCCACACCCTCGCGGAAATCGCTCCCGTTCAGCGCCACCATCATCTCCCGGTTGGCCTCGATGGTGGCTTCGCTGAGCGTCTGGAACGGCACCTCGTAGAGCTGCCGCTTGATCACGGCCATCGCGCTCGGCGAGACGAAATCGGCGAGATCGCGGGCATAGGCGTAAGTCTCCTCGCGCAGCTTCTCGGGCGAGCAGAGCCGGTTGACCAGCCCGATTCGCAACGCCTCCTCGCTCGGAACACGACGCGCCGAGATCAGCAGATCCATGGCGTTGGCATGACCGACGATCCGCGGCAGCATCCAGCTGATGCCGTGCTCGGCAATCAGGCCGCGCCGCGCGAAGGCCGTGGTGAACACGGTGTTGTCGGCGGCAAAGCGCAGGTCGCAATAGAGTGCGTGGACAAGACCGATGCCCGCCGTCGCACCGTTGAGCATCGCGATGACCGGCTTGCAGATCGACGGATAGAAGCCGTACCGCGTCTGCCAGTCCGGCCGGCGGTTCATGTCGAAGGGCGGCAGGTTCGAGGCGCGCCTGACGTCGTTGGGATCGAGCCCCTTCAGCGCGTCCATGTCGGCGCCGGCACAGAAGGCGCGGCCCGCGCCTGTCAGCACGATGACGCGGACACTGTCATCGGCGCTGGACGCTTCCATCGCGTGGCGCACGTCGCGCTCCATGACCGGCGTCCACGCGTTCATCCGATCAGGACGATTGAGCGTGATGGTCGCGATCCGGTCGTTCACTTCGTAGAGAATGTGTTCGTAGGACATCGCGCTCTCCCTGTGTTGGCCGGTACGCGTTCGCGCGCGCTCATTGGCAGCGAGCCTAGCATATCCAGGGATGAGGCAAGGACTTGCGCGAAGGACTTGCGGGAAGGCGCGATCTATTCGGCGGCTTGTGCCAGCGCGGGCCGGCGCGCCAGCCAGCCGTCGATGAAATGGACGAGCCAGGCGCGTTCCGCGGCATCGTAAACCGCGCGATCCGCAAAATGGTGATGCCGCTCGCGCGCGCCAGGCGCGCTGAGGCCGTCATAGCCGCGCGTGGTCCAGCAATGCATCATCGCGTAAGTCACGTCGGGATGAAACTGCACGCCGAAGGCATTGCCGGTGCGGAACGCCTGGATCGGAAAATCGTCGCCTTCCGCCAGCAATTCGGCACCTCGCGGCAACTGAAATCCTTCGCGATGCCAGTGATAGACCTGCGCGGGCCAGTCCGGGCAGAGCGCATGGCCAGCTGCGGTCGGGCGGATCGGGTAGTAGCCGATCTGGGTCAGTGCCTGCGCGTGCGGCGCGACGCGTGCGCCGAGCTGCATCGCCAGCATCTGCGCACCCAGGCAGATGCCGAGGAACGGGCGCTGTTCGCGAAGCGGAATTTCGATCCAGTCGATCTCGCGGCGAACGTAGTCGTCGGGATCATTGGCGCTCATCGGGCCACCGAAGACCACGGCGCCGGCATGCCGATCGAGCGTGTCGGGCAGGGGATCGCCGAGGCGCGGCCTGCGAATGTCGAGACGATGGCCGAGCGCACGCAGCGCATTGCCGACGCGGCCGGGGGTCGAGGATTCCTGATGCAGGACGATCAGAACCGGTAGAAGCGGTTCGGAGGCGGCCGCGCTCGGCGTCCTTCTGGGGAAGGGCACCAATTCTGCGCCACCAAACCTGTCCGTTCGAAACGACATGGCCTCTGCGAGTGCTATCGGTTCAAGCCGCCAGCATAGCTAAGTGACGGTTAACATCGTGTGAGTTTGCGCACACACGCCCCGATATAGAAGCAAGCTCCGGGCCACTACGGGTGCTCTGCAGAGCCTTTTCGAGCGAAGTGGGTACCGGTTCTCGTGAAGAAACAAAAGAATCTAATGTCTCTGCCGCTGGAACCGGCTGGTGGCGGACAGGATGAAGCCGCGCGGGAAGAACCGCAGTGCGAACGGCACGATCTTGATACCGAGACCCGGCAGCACTGCCCGTTTGTTCGCCATCAGGCCGCGATAGGCCTGCTGTGCGACCTCGGCAGCCGAGACATTGAGAATCGCCGTATCGTGCCCGGAGCCAACGCCGGCGCGTCCCTGGAATTCGGTCTGCACCGGTCCCGGGCAAAGCACGGTGACGCGAACGCCGCGCGGCGCGAGCTCCGCCCGCAAGGCCTCGGTGAGCGAAATTACATAGGCCTTGGAGGCGTAATACACGGCCATGCCGGGCCCCGGCAGAAAACCCGCGACGGAGCCGACATTGAGCAGGCCGCCCTTGTTCCTGATCAGCTGGTCGGCAAAGCGCAGCGACAGATCGGTCAGCGCGCGGACGTTGACGTCGACGATGCCGACCTGCTCGTCGCGGTCGCGGTCGATGGCATCGCCGAACACGCCAAAGCCGGCATTGTTGACCAGATTGTCGAGTTCGACCTGTTCGGCAGCGAGCGCGGCGGCGATTTTTTCGCCGGCATCGGGTTGCTGCAGATCGCAGGCGATCACGATCGGCTTCTTGCCGCATTTGGAGGTGAGCTCGTTTGCGAGCGCCTCGAGCCGATCGGCACGTCGCGCCGTCAGCGCGAGCCGATGTCCGTTCGCGGCAAACACACGCGCCAGCTCCGTGCCTATGCCCGCCGAGGCACCGGTGATCAACGTTACCCGCTCAGTCACGATCGCAGTCTCTTGAATTGACGTTTTTTTGGCCGCAATGGCGGAACTGGAGCATAGGCCACGCGCGGCAGGCAAGCGGCGCTGGCAGCATGGCGGCCTGAGCGGGCGACAGGGAGCAGGAAAAACCGCGGATTTACAGGCGAATCCGGAGTCGGGAGGTCGGATGGCTACATTAAAGTTTCGTCATGTGGTCGATACAACCGGACATCATGCCGCGCTGGCGATAGCTCAGCCGCCGAGCGCGCCATCCTTGACCTGACCGCCGGCGCGGTCCGCCACGGCGTGCTTGAGATCAATCCGGTCGCGCTGGGAGACCCCGAGCAGGTCGGAAGCACGCCAGACGACGTTGTCCTCGAACTCGGTGACCTGGCCGTCGGCATAGACCAGCTCCCACATCATCTGGACGATGCGCTTGCGGCCCTCTTCGTCGAGCGAGCGCATGATGACGCTGGTAAAGTGATAAAGATCGACCGCCTCGCCCTCGACCTGGGTCGCATCCGCAATCAGCCGGTCGGCCGTGCCCCGGTCGAGCCCGAAATGGCTTTCGATCAGATTGTGCAGCTTGCCCTGCTCGGCCTGCGTCGGCTGGCCGTCGAGCGAAACCACGTGGACCAGCAGCGCCGTGGCCGCCAGCCGATAATCATTGTCGCCGAAGGCGCGGTCCTGGGCATGAGGAGCAACAATGTCGGCAATGAATTGGCGCAGGCCGTCGAGCATAAGATCCTACCGAAATCGATGACGCGGCGTGGCCGCTACCAGCATTATATGAGAGGGAAACTCAACCGGCGCAACGTGCGGCAGTTCCGCGCGCTGATTACGTTTCGGCAATCTGATTATCCGTGGTCCCGGCGAAGGCCGAGACGATGATAAGTCACGGTATCTCGTACACCACCATCTTGTCTGCGATACCGCGGAGCGCCGCCTGCTTCTGGATCGGCCGGATCTCGCGTTGCTTGAGGACCTCGGCGACCGCTGGCGCGTCCAGCACCGGACCGGTGATATGGATCTCCTGCGCGGTCGACAGGCTCTGCACGCGCGCGGCGATGTTGACGGTCTGGCCGAAATAATCCTGCCGCTCGTTGAGCATCACCGCGAGGCACGGACCTTCATGGATGCCGATCTTCACGATGAGATCAGCCGTGCCGCGCTGCTTGTTGAGCTCGTCCATCGCCGCGCGCATCCGCAGGCCCGCGACGATGGCGTGCTCGGGACGGACGAAGGTCGCCATCACGGCATCGCCGATCGTCTTCACCACCGCGCCCTTCTCGGACGAGATGATCTCCAGCAGCGCGTGGAAATGCGCACGCACGAGATCGAAAGCGGCGAGATCGCCGACACGCTCGTAGAGCGCGGTCGAACCCTTCAGATCGGTGAACAGGAAGGTCAGCGAGGTGATCTGGAGCCGCTGGTCGAGACTGAGATTGTCCGCCTTGAAGACATCGCGAAACGTCTGGTTCGACAGCATGCGCTTGGCAGTGAGGAACGGCTTGCGCTGGCCGATCAGGTGATGGAGCGCCTCGGCCGCGATGAACACCGATGGCAGCACCCGCACGCCGGCCTGGTTCTCCAGCGACAGCCGAAGCGGACCCGGCCGCATCGTCGTGGTCCCCGTCGGCGCCTGCACCCTGTTGTACATGATCGCGAGCTGCTGGCGGTCCTTGGTCGGCTCGCCCTGGACGTCGATGAACTGGGCGGCGTGCGTCACCGGCTCGAAGATGATGATGAAGTCGTTCGGAAGTTGCAGCGACATGGTCGCCTTCTCGCCGGCCGGCAGCTCCATCGTGTCCAGCGTCACCTCGTTGGCCAATGTCGCAAACGATTCCTTGTTGAAGTCGACACCGGAGCTCCAGAACACCTGCTTGAAATACTCCCACACCGGAAGCGTATCGGGATCGTGCGCGGCGATCCGCCGGACGCGCGGATTCACGGTGAAGGAGACCTCGACCTGATCGTCGACCGACGCCTTGTAGCCGCAGGCGCAGAGCGCGCAGTGATAATCGTCCGGCTTGAGCGCCTTCAGCGTCGTGTGGGCGCCGAGCACGCCGCCGCAGCCGGGGCACAGCACGTTCCAGCCGAGATCGAACAACCCGAGCCGCGCCGCATGCAGAAAGGTGGAGATCGCGTGCTCTTCATCGACGCCGTGGTGCGTGGCGAAGTCGAGGACATTGACGCGGTTGAGCTCGTGATCCTCGCCGTCCTCGATGAGACGCGCGATCGCATCGACCACATTCGCGTCGGCGGTCTGCTTCAGAACGGATAATTGGGCCTGGATGTCGCTCATGGCGCAACTCTATTTGGGGTGGATCACGGCAACGGTCAGAGCCTGTCACCGGCGCGTGATGCGGAACAGGGGTGAGTGGTCAGGCTGGGTCGTGACGACGCCATACGGAATGACCGGCGTCGCGTCCGACAGTTCGACGCGGAACGTCCCGATCAATCGCGCCAGCGCCAGAACGGACTCGGCTTGCGCGAACGGCGCGCCGATGCAGACGCGCGGGCCCGCGCCAAACGGCAGATAGGCGAAGCGATCCGGCGCCTCTTTCGACATGAAGCGTTTTGGAATGAACGCGTCCGGCTGATCCCACAGCTTCTCGTGCCGGTGCAGCAACCAGGGCGCGATCATGATGATGTCGCCCTTGCTGACCTGTGCGCCGCCGACATTGTCCTTGTCGCGCGCGGCCCGGGCGATCAGAAAGGCCGACGGATAGAGCCGCATGGTCTCATCGACCACCGCGCGCGTGAATTTTTGCCGGTCGATGTCGGCCATGCTGTCGAGATGTTCGCCGCGGGTCTCGGAAGCGACTTCCTCCTGCGTATCCGGATCGAGGGCCAGCAGATAGAGCGCCCAGAACAGCGCGGTCGCGGTCGTCTCGTGACCCGCCAGGATCATGGTCGCCACCTCGTCGACGAGCTGCTCGTCCGAAAAACCCTTGCCCGTTTCAGGATCGCGGGCGTCGTCCATGAGATCGAATAGATCGCGCGGCGGCGCGCCGTCCTTCTTGCCCGTCGCACGCCGCTCGGCAATCAGCATCGCGACGAACTCGACCCAGCGCTTGCGGAAACGAGCCCGGGCCCGATCCAGGGGCGTCGGCCAGGAGACCGGCAGCACCATGTCGAGGAAATGGGCCCGCGCAAGCCGCTCGCCATATTCCGTGACGAAGTTGCGCAAGGTCGGGCCGTGCCGATCCATGCCGAACGAGAACATCGTGCGCCCGGCGATCTCCAGCGTCATGCGTTGCATGACCTCACGCAAATCTACCGGCTCGTTCGTATGCGCATCCAGCTTCGCGACGGTCTCGTCGAGCACCGCCGTCATGTGCGGCACGAGATTGGCGGTGGCGCGCGGCGTGAAGGCGGGTGACAGCGTGCGGCGTTGAAACGTCCAGGCATGGCCTTCGGCGAGCAGCAGACCTTCGCCGAGCACGGGACGCAACATGCGGATGCCCGCCGGCGTCCGCGTGTAATTCTGGTAGTTGCTGAGCAACACATGCCGGATTGCTTCCGGCTGGTTCAGGATAAAACTCTTGTGCAGGAAGAAGCGGCCCTGGATGATCTCTTCCTCATAGGCGCGCTGCCCCCAGGTGGCGATCATATTCTGCCTGATCACCGCAAGCCGGCCGAAGAACGACAAATTGTCCGGCGCGCGCGGCGGGGTCGGGGGGATGACGGGCCGACGCACGCTGGCGATGTTCATGGCTCTCTCCCGCAGATCTCGTCGCAGTAAAGGCTTGCGCAGGCAATTAGCTAATAAGTCAGTTCGGCAACCGCAATCCTGTTCTCGGAGGCCGGCCAGGCGCGTGCCACAATTCGTTCTTCGTTGAACTGGGCCACAACGTTACGCCCGACCTCGCTGGCCGGAAGGCGCAAAGTTGCTGCCGCATCCGTGGGCACGCCCGGATGGACGTCGGCGGGCTCCTGGCCGTCGAACAGGACGGTGTCGCGCGGCAGACCGAAATAGCCGCGCGGGCGCGACATGATCACGACCGCACCGGCGTCCTTGTCCGCCTGAACGAACGGCCGCGCGGCGCGCAAATGCACGACGTCGGAGGAGCGCGGGAAGGGCGAACGGTAGAAATGAGTGATCGGGGCGTCCGGCGAGGTCAGGACGATTTCGAGCGGCGAGGTCGGATCGACCGTGGCCGGCCCCCAGCGGCCGTCGGCGCCCGTCGTCGCGCGGTGCACCACATCGCCCCTGCGCTCCCCGCTCTCGCGGTCGACATGGTTGATCTCCACCGTCGCGCCGGCCACCGGGCGGTTGGTCGGAACGCCGTCCACCGCGCCCGTGACCAATCCGCCGATGCGAACGGTCTGCTCCGGCGTGATCGCAATGCGCGCAGGCTCGCGGCCGGCGATGAACTTGTAGATCTCGCGGAAGGCGCGCGGGTGATACGCCGTCTCGCGATGGTCGATCGTGCCGAGCACGAGATTGGTCGCGCCCTTCAGCTCCGGCCCCTCGAAAGTGACATTGGTCGGCACGCCCGGCTTGCCCATGAAGCGGCCATCGGGTTGCGCATATTTGTCCATGCCGTCGCTGCGCAGGGTGAGGAAAGCCGTGCCCGGCGTCACCTCGCTGTCGCCGCCGTTCAAGCCGCGCAGGAAGGCGCCGCGTCCGTTGAACTCGCTGCCGAGGAGATCATCGAGCGCAAACACGCCGTGATTGGGCGTGCCGCACAGGACCGCGTGACTGACATCGCCGGCGCCGCCATTCTTGATGACGTTGCGGATGGAGTTACCGCCGCGTGAATTGCCGACCAGCGCGACGCGCGCCGCGCCGGTGCGGCGTTTGAGCTCGGCGACGGCGGCGGCAAGCTCGCGGCGCTGATCCTCGGTCGAGGAGCGGTTGGCCTGTTCGACCGCGTCGTCGGTGCGTGCGCTAGGATTGGTGAAATTGATCGCCATCATGCGGTCGCGCGCGATGCCGTTGGATTCCATGCGCCACAGCGTCGTCATCCAGAGCGCGTCGTAGTCGCCATTGCCATGGACGAACAGGATCGGCGGCACTTCAAGGTTGTTGTCGGGATTTTTGACCGCGGACTGCCCTTGCGCCAGCGCATCGTTGCGAAAGCTCGCAACCGCGAAAGCCACGCTACCTGCACCCTGCAGGATCGTCCGTCGTGACAGCTTCATCCGCTCCTCCCCGTAAAACCATGTCTTTGCACTGCTTATAGCGGCCTAACCACTGGACAGCGAAGGACTTTCGCAGGCATCACTGAAGATGCCGGAATCATTGAAGCCGTTTCTGCCAGACGACTTGGAAGAGGATATGACCGAGCAGACGAACCGCCAGAGACGTTCCGCCGACGGCATCGCGGCCCCCCTGCGGTATACCGTGTTCCGGCGCATCTGGCTCGCGAGCCTGCTTTCAAATCTCGGCCTCCTGATCCAGGGCGTGGGCGCGGCCTGGGCGATGACGCAGATGGCGGCGTCCGCCGACAAGGTGGCGCTGGTGCAGACCGCCCTGATGCTGCCGATCATGCTGATCTCGATGCCGGCCGGCGCCATCGCCGACATGTACGACCGCCGCATCGTGACCCTGGTCGCACTCTTGATCGCGCTGACCGGCGCAACTGCGCTCACGATCCTCGCCGGGCTTCAGCTCATCGCCCCGGAATCGCTGCTGGCCTTCTGCTTCGTCGTGGGCAGCGGCAATGCGCTGTTTGGTCCCGCCTGGCAGTCCTCGGTCAGCGAGCAGGTGCCGCCGGAAGCGCTGCCGTCGGCGGTGGCGCTGAACGGCATCAGCTACAACATCGCGCGCAGCTTCGGCCCCGCGGTCGGCGGCGTCATCGTGGCCGCCCTCGGCGCGGTCGCGGCGTTTGCCTGCAATGCGATCCTCTATCTGCCGCTGCTGGTGGTGCTGCTGCTCTGGCGGCGGACCACCGAGCCATCGCGGCTGCCGCGGGAGAAGCTCAACCGCGCCATGGTCTCGGGCTTCCGCTACATCACCAATTCGCCGCCGATCAAGATCGTGCTGTTGCGCACGCTGGTGATGGGCCTGATCGGCGGCGCCGTGATGGCGCTGATGCCGCTGGTCGCGCGCGATCTCTTGCATGGCGGCGCACAGACCTACGGCATCATGCTCGGCGCTTTCGGCATGGGCGCCGTCGTCGGTGCGCTCAACATCCACGAATTGCGCAAGCGCATGAGCGGCGAGTCCGCGATCCGTGCCTGCACCATCGCAATGGCGTTTGCGATGGCGGCGCTCGGGCTCTCCAGCGAACCGGTGCTGACCGCGGCCGCGCTGGTGCTGGCCGGCGCGGTCTGGATGGCCTCCGTCGCGCTGTTCAATATCGGCGTGCAGCTCTCGGCGCCGCGCTGGGTCGCCGGGCGTTCGCTCGCCGCGTTCCAGGCTTCGATTTCCGGCGGCATCGCGATCGGCGCCTGGGGCTGGGGCCATCTCACCGACTACGCCGGCGTCGAGGTCGCGCTACTCGTTGCGGCCGGCCTGATGCTGGTCTCGCCTCTGCTCGGCATCTGGCTCGCGATGCCGCGCGTCGGCGCTCGCAACGAAGACGCCGACGTGCTGGCCGATCCCGAAGTCAAGCTATCACTGACCGGGCGCAGCGGACCGCTGGTGGTGGAGATCGAATATCGCGTCGCCCAAGAAAACGCGCGCGCCTTCCACAATGTGATGCAGGACGTGCAGCTGTCCCGGCAGCGCAACGGCGCCTATGGCTGGTCCATTGCGCGGGACATCGCCGATCCTGAATTGTGGACCGAGCGCTATCACTGCCCGACCTGGTTCGACTATCTGCGCCAGCGCAACCGTTCGACCCAGTCCGAGCGCGCGCTGCATCAGCAAGCGATCGATTTTCATATCGGCCCCGAGCCGGTACGAATCCGCCGCATGCTGGAGCGACCGTTCGGTTCGGTGCGCTGGAACGAGGCCACGCCGGATCGCGCGAGTGCCGAGGTGCTGCCGGTGGTCGCGACCGCGGCGGGCAGCAGCACGTAATCCTTACTGCCCGTGATCGGTCAGCACCTTGTCGCAGGCCTTGCTCAGCTTGGCGCGGTGCTCTTTCAGACAGGCGAGCACGGCGCCATCGCCATTATTCATCACGGCGCGGCAATGACGCGTGACGTCGCGCGCGCAGGCGTCTTGGCCGGGCTGCTGCTGCGCTGACGCGCCGGATGCGCACAAAACCAATGAAACAATGAAAAGAAATCTGGTCATCACGTAATGCCTCGTACCCGCAAGATGTGCGGGCGAAGCTAGTGCGACGATCCCTCAGCCGCAACGGCTTTATGGACCGGTGTGCTGCTGCGGCCGCGTGACCCCGGCTTCGAGCCGGGGTGCATCATGGGGGAGCTTGGGTGACGCGACGATGAGTTGGCGGCGTGTGCCGTTACTAGTTGTCCCGGGCGTCAGCGACCTTGCCTGAAGCGCCCTTGGCGAGCTCCTTGTCCACCATTGCGCGGCAGCCGGAGCTCAGCTCGGTACGATGCTTCACGATGCACGCCGTGGTCTTCGGGACGTTGGGAATCTCCGACGAGCAAAGACGGAAGGCGTCGCTATAGCAAGCCTGCTTGATCTCCTCGGAGTAGGCGAAGCTCGAGCCGGTCGAGATGATCGAGACGATGGCAGCAAAGCCCAGAGCCAGGCTCGTGTCGCGGATCTTTGCAGTCAAGCACTTGGCGGTGAACGACGTCGTCATTTGCAGCTCCCATTGGCGCCGCGTGAGCGGGGCCCGTTGTTGATGGGAACGACTATCCACCTGCGGAACCGTTTCCACTGTGATGATGGTCACAGGCCGGACCCCAACCGTGACACCGGTCACTTTGGCGCACCCGCCTGAAATTCCTCCGCAACTGCCGTCGTGTTGGTGTCACGTTAACTGTTCCTTCGCATTAATGGCCGGGCGCGCGGGGAATTCCGCCGGTTTGGTTGCGTATTTGGAAAGAGTAGCGATGCGTAATGCGTTCGGCCTGATGCTGGCCAGTGTCCTTGCGGCGGTCGTGATCGCCGGAGGTTGGTACTTTTATTCCTCGCGCTCCGACCAGAGCGCCCCTAAGACAACGGCTGCCCGTGCCGCCGATCCTCTTCCGGCCGCGGCCAAGCTTGCCGCCAAGGACGACGTCGAGACCACGGCGGCGATTGCGGGCAAGCCCGCCGCTCCAGCCGCTGCGCCCGCGCCCGCCCCCGCACCGGTCGCAGCACCTGTTCAGCAGACGTCGACCTGCACCAATCCGAACGCACTGGGCGTCTCGCGCGTCGTCGAGATCGACACGACCGGCGGCCCGGGCTTCGGCTTCGAGCAGTACAAGCAGTTCGATTTCCTCGCCGACAAGGAGGTCGTGCTGACCTTCGACGACAGCCCTTGGCCGCACAACACACCGGCCGTGCTGAAGGCACTGGCCGATGAATGCACCAAGGGCCTGTTCTTCTCGGTCGGCAAGCACGCCACCTGGCATCCGGAGATCCTGCGCCAGGTTCTGGCCCAGGGCCACACGGTGGGCACGCACACTTGGTCGCACCTCAATCTCAACGGCAAAAAGATGACGGAGCAGCAAGCCAAGGACGAGATCGAGAAGGGCTTCAGCGCGGTGAAATGGGCGCTCGGCACCAATCCGTCGCCGTTCTTCCGCTTCCCGCAGCTTCAGCAGAATCCAGCGCTTGTGAGCTATCTCGGCAGCCGCAACGTCGGGATTTTCTCGACCGACCTCGACTCCTTCGATTTTCGCAAGGAGAGCACGCCGGACAAGATCATCAGCAACGTGATGACCAAGCTCGACAAGCTCGGCAAGGGCATCATCCTGATGCACGACTTCCAGAAGCGCACCGGCGAAGCGCTGCCGACGCTGCTCGCGCGCCTCAAGGCCGGTGGCTACAAGATCGTGCAGATCAAGGCGAAGACGACGTTCGACTCGCTGCCCGAATATGACGAAGCGGTGCTCAAGGAGCTGAAGGCGCCGGCGCCCAGCGCGACCAGCACGCGCCCGGTCTCGAGCGTGGTGCAGACGGTCTCGCAGCGTTAAGGCTTCAGGTTTCGACAGACTAAAATGGCCGGGCTTACGCCCGGCCATTTTGCTTTCAAGACGAACAACCGCCTACCAGTAGATGCCGTTTACCAGTAGAAGCCGTGGCGATGCAGCTCGGCGATGATGCGGCGTTCGCTCCAGTACGGCTTGTGTTTCGGTTTGCCTGCCCTTGCGGTCCTGTAGGGCTTGGCCGGCTTAATCCTCGACACTGGCGCCGCCGTTGTGGTCACGGCAGGCGCCGTCGCCACAACAGGCGCGGGGGTCGAGACTGCCGGCGGACGATCGACATATTTCGGAGCTTGGGGGGCCGGAGCGACTTCGCTGGTGTGCGTCACTGGAGCGGTGGTCGTGGCGGTTTGCGGAGCCGAGGTCTGCTCGGTCACCGGCGACATCGACAGACTGCGGTCGCCTGCACGAGCAGACACAGAAACCAGAACCATGGCGGCAACCAGAATGATCTTGCGCATGTGACATCTCCCCGTGTTTGCGTGACCGGGACATTACGGGAGAGCCACGCGAGGTTATGTGAGAAAGATCACGCAGACGGACGGCGCGAGATCGGCCAGTTGACCTCGGGCAGCAAGGCGCTGTCCAATTGCCCGATGATGATGCTTGGATGGGTGCTGGTGCCGCAAGAGGGACTCGAACCCCCGACCCCGTCATTACGAATGACGTGCTCTACCAGCTGAGCTATTGCGGCGAACCCTGCCGGGCCCGGGCGATGCCGGCCCCGATACGCGCGCTCCTGATATCGGGCATGGCCCGAATTGGCAAGGACAAGCGGCAGGCGAAATGCGGCTCACCCGCCCCAGCGGGACCAGAAACCGCGCCAGCCGCCGGCCTGGGCCGTTGCATGGTCCCTAGGCGTGCCAATTTGTTCCGTAAATTCATCGCTCGGACCGTCGTCATCGATGCCCGGATCGTCCGGCGCGCGGACGATCGGGATGACGGCCGGGATAGGGGCCTGTGTGGGCTTGCCGAGGTCGGCACGGGTCCGGAACACCGGTGTTGCCGCCACCGGCGATGATTCGGCAGCCTCAGGAGCCGGCATGACCGGCTCGGCGGGTGTCACCACCGGTTCTTCCTTGGCCGCCGGGGGCGCGTTGTCCTGCGCAGCCGGAGCAGGGGCTGGGGTCGGGACCGGTGCGATCACAGCCGGTTCCGCCGGCGCCTCGCTGGCCGCCATCACCCGCTTTGGCGGCGGGGCCGCAAGCATGGCTTCCTCGAAGGCCGAGGACTCGATCGTCGTGCCCTTGTCCGAGGGCAGGCTCGCCACTGGCGTCTGCCACTGGAACGCGTCGAGCCGGCCGGTGACCGGGGAGACCGGACGCCAACGGTTGCTGACATAGCCGTCCGCGGTCCAGGCCGGATCGTGACGGGCGCGCACCGCACGCAAGGTCCAGGCGCGGGCACGACCGCCGTCGCCGTGCTCGGTGCGCTCGAGCTCGGCCATCAACAGCGCTACGCGCTGAGTCGGATCGTTGACGTAGGGCGCCAGCACCTCGCGCGCGCGGGCAAACTCGGTCGCATCGATCGCGGCGCGGGCGATTGCGAGCTGTCCCTCGACATGGCCGGCCTTGTCGGCGGGCGTCTTCGCCGCGAGCGTCTCGACCCGCTGCAAACGCTGTCGCGCGGCATCACCGAGTTTGACATGCGCATAGGCGTCGGCAAGATCGGGATGCGGATTGGCAAGCCAGGCGGCTTCGACGAGCTTCATGGCGCGGCGCACCTGATGCGCCTCGCTCTCGAATTTTGCGGCGAGCACCGCCGCCGGCACCAGCGTCGGCGCGAGCTTGACGGCTTCCATCACGCTCTCGCGCGCGACGTCGCGGTCCATCGTCTCCAATTCCAGCGCGCGCGCCGTCAGCAGCACGCCACGCTGCCGGCGATAGCCCTGCTTGTCGATCAGGCCGGCGGACAGGTTCGAATCCAGGATCGCGAGCGCGCCGCTCCAGTCGCCGCGCGCACAGCGGAAGCCGAGCACCGCATGCGAGGCCCAGGTCGAGGACGGCGACAGCTTGATCGCTTCCTCCGCGATCATCACGGCGCCGACCGCATCGTCGGCGCGCTGCGCCTCGATGAACAGGCCGCGCAGGCCGAGCAGCCGCGTATCCTCGCGCTCGGCCATGGCGCGGAAGGCGCGCTGCGCTTCGTCGCGATTGCCGTCGAGCTGGGCCGATTGCGCGTGCAGGAGAAGTGCGAGCGGATCGTTCGGCGCGTGTCGCCGCGCCGCTTCGGCGTGACGGCGGGCAAGCGCGGTGTCGCCATGGCCGATCGCGAGCAGGCCATGAGTGATAGCGTGGCGGCCACGGGCGTGACGCTTGTCATGCCGGCGCCGACGCATCCGTCCGGGCGTGCGCCAGATCATCGTCACGATGCTCCAGAGCAAGACGATCAGGATTGCGAAGATGCCGAGGCAGAGCACGAACACCGGAATGCTCGGTGAGGCCCGAAAACCTCCCCAGGTCAGCACGACATCGCCGGGCTGATCGGCAACCCAGGCCGCGCCGGCGCCTGCGAGCGCAATCAGGACAAGGAAGAGGACGATGCGAAGCATGGCTATCCCTATACGCGCGGATTGTTGCGCGAATCTTATCGAGCAGGCTTATTGACCGGGCTTGGCGAGACCAGCCAGAGCGTCGTCGGCGAATTTGCGGGTGGCCGCGAGCGCGGCATCGCGCGCATCGACCTTGTCGAGCCAGGCTTGTGCCGGCACGCGATCGGCCTCGGGCAGCGTCCTCAGCTCGCGGCGCGCCTCGACGAAATCATTGCGCAGCGCCGCGGCCGTGACCCGCGCGACGATGGCACCGCGGTCATTGCCGACGCCGTCGGTGCGCTCGATGCGGACGAGCTTTGACGCTCCCGCCTGAAGGCGCTCGACGATGCCGGCGCCGGCGGCCGGTGCTTCCGGTGGCGGCGACAATTTTGGCACGATGTTGAGGAGCTCGCGGCTCAGCGCGACCGGCGTCGGGATGCCGCCAGCAGCGAACATATCCAACGGCTTCAGCAATTCGGGGTTGGCCGCAAACGACCGCGCAGCAGCGAGCTGCGCGTCGAAGGGGTCATTATGGCGAACGGCGACGTCGAGCAGGGTGGCGGCGACCACGTAGCGCAATGGCTTGTCGTCCATCACCCTGGCGTCGGCGATCTTTTCACCCTGCTGCGCGAGCTCGGCGCGTGCGGTGGTGCTGGCGCGTTCGAGCTGGGAGACGCGGTTGTCGAGGGCGGCGAGGCCGGACGAGGCCGCCGGATCGCGCGGCGCGGACTTCGTATCGTTCAACGCGCTCGCGGTCTTGTCGGATTGCGCGCGCAAATTGGCGATGTCGCCGCGCAGCGTGCCGACGGATTTTTCCAGTGCGTCAAGCCGTGCGGCGACGGCCGGATCGGCGGCGGGCTTGCCTGCTTTGGCTTCGACTGCGGCGACACGACCGCTCAGCGCATCGACTGTCGCGCTGGTCACTTGCGGCGTGGCCGGCGGCGCCTGCACCGCGGGCCAGCCCAGCGCCCAGCCGACCGCGATCACCACAGCGGCTGCAGCCGCACCGGAAAACGGCGCGATGATCCAGGGAGAAATGGCGCCCGATGCAACCGCGGTCTGCGCCTCGCCGTGCTCCGGCTCGGCCTTGCTTGTCTCTGCCTTGGCCGTCTCGACCCGGGCGTCTTCGGCACCGGCCTGCTCGGCGTTTGCCTGCTCGGCCGAGGGCTGCGTCTCCGGCTCAACCGCCAAATCCTGCGGCTGGGTGGAGACTTCGGTCGCCTCGAGGTCGATGGTGGGCGGGGTGCGCTTGGCACGGCCGGACTCGGGGGCCAATCCTGCGTCTTCAGGCTTGTCGTCGGCCATCGTGACGGTTCCTCACACTTTCATACCAGAGACGAGCCCGATTGCCTCGGATTCGGCCCGTCCTCTTACGCCAAACGGGTCCGCAAAGCACGCTCCAAGGCGTCAAACAGGGCATTTTCGTCCGGGGTCGCGGCCACCAGGACCTGCGATGCCCCGGCATCGCGCAACACGCTGGCAACCGTCTCGGACAGGCAGCATTGCGGGATCGCCAGCGCCGAGATTTCGACGCCTTCGTCCCGGGCCGCGTCCAGGAACGCCCGCGCACTGCGCCGGGAGTAATGCAGCACCGCCTCGATTCCATGCGCGGCAAAGCTGTCGCAGACATCGCGCGGCAGAAGCTTGACCGGGGTCATACGGTAGGTCGTCTGAGTGACCACGCTAAACCCTTCCGCGCCGAGCTCGCCGCCGAGATCCCGCGACAGGTCGGCGCCCGCAAGATAAAGCAGCGTACTCTTTTTTTTCAGCACCTTGGCGCGCGCGCTCTGCATCACCTTGTCGCGCAAGGAAGCGGCATCGCCGCCGGCGACGATCACTTCCGCGAAGCCGAATTCGCGCGCCACGGATGCCGTGTGCTCGCCGACCGCGAACAGCGGCAGCTCCAGCAGGCCGAGGTCGCGCAATTGCGGCGCGACGGCGCGGATCGCATTGGCCGATGTCACGATGATGGCGCCATAGCCCGCTTCGCTTTCGTCATGGAAAGCGACCGGCTCGAACTTGAGCACCGGCGCAAGCACCACCACATGTCCGCGCACGCGCAGATTTTCCGCCGTCGCCTCATTGTCGGGATGCGGCCGTGTGACAAGAATGGACATCGCTTGTGTTCCAGGACCACGTGGCGGTAACGCATTCGAGGGATGGCGCCGCGTGACGATTGCGCAAGCCGACCCCGGAATGCTACCGCGTTACCAGAACTCTGCTTTACGGATGAGCGCAAGGGCGCAAATTGGATAACAATTCGCCAATGCTGGTACTGGGCATCGAGACCACCTGCGACGAGACCGCGGCGGCGGTGATCGAGCGCGCGCCTGACGGGAGCGGCAGGATCCTGTCCAATATCGTGCGGTCGCAGGTCGAGGAGCATGCCCGTTTCGGCGGCGTCGTGCCGGAGATCGCCGCGCGGGCCCATGTCGACGTGCTCGACGGCATCATCGACCGCGCCATGCACGAGGCCGGCATCGACTACGCCCAGCTCGACGGCGTCGCGGCCGCTGCGGGACCGGGCCTGATCGGCGGTGTCATCGTCGGACTCACCACCGCCAAGGCGATCGCGATGGTGCATGACACGCCGCTGGTCGCGGTCAATCACCTCGAGGCGCATGCGCTGACGCCGCGCCTGACCGACGGCGTAGAATTCCCCTACTGCCTCTTCCTCGCCTCCGGCGGCCACACCCAGATCGTCGCGGTCACCGGCGTCGGCCAATATGTGCGGCTTGGCACCACCGTCGACGACGCGATCGGCGAGGCCTTCGACAAGGTCGCGAAGATGCTGGGCCTGCCCTATCCAGGCGGCCCGCAGGTCGAACGCGCCGCCGCGAACGGCGATGCGGCGCGCTTCGCTTTCCCGCGGCCGATGCAGGGACGTCCCGATGCCAATTTCTCCCTGTCGGGATTGAAGACCGCGGTCCGCACCGAAGCGAGCCGGTTGACTGAAATCGCGCCGCAGGACGTCAACGATCTCTGCGCGAGCTTTCAGGCCGCGGTGCTGGATTCCACGGCCGACCGGCTGCGGGTCGGTCTCAGGCTTTTCCGCGAACAATTCGGCGCGCCGTGCGCGCTGGTCGCCGCCGGCGGTGTCGCCGCCAATCAGGCGATTCGCGGCGCGCTGTTTGACGTTGCCAGGGAAGCGCAGACGCAGCTGATCATGCCGCCGCCCGCGCTCTGTACCGACAATGGCGCGATGATCGCATGGGCCGGCGCCGAACGCCTCGCGCTCGGTATCACCGATACGATGGAAGCGCAGCCGCGCGCACGCTGGCTGCTCGACGCCAACGCCACCGCACCGGCAGGCTATGGCAAGACGCGGGCGGGATACTAATGACCGCATTCCAGTCCGTCGCGGTGATCGGCGCGGGTGCCTGGGGTACGGCGCTGGCGACGGTGGCCGCGCGCGCCGGACGGAACGTGACGCTATGGGCGCGTAACGCCGAACATGCAGCGCGGATCGCATCGACTCGTGGCAATCCGCGGCTACCGGGCGTGAAGCTCGCGCCGGAGATCGTCGTGACAAGCGAGCTATCGCTCGCTGCACGCGCCGACGTGCTGCTGATCGCGACACCGGCGCAGCATCTGCGCGGCGCGGTCAACATGCTGGCCTCGCACGTCACGAAGGCTGTGCCGGTCATCGCCTGCGCCAAGGGCATCGAGCACGGCACCCACAAATTCATGACCGACGTGATCGCTGAAGCCGCGCCTCATGCGCAGCCTGCGATCCTGTCGGGCCCCAGTTTTGCCGACGACGTCGCGCGGGGCCTGCCGACGGCGGTGACGCTGGCGGCAAAGGACGAGGCGCTTGCGAGCCATCTGGTGCAGGCACTG
Organism: Bradyrhizobium monzae; assembly: GCF_021458635.1. Taxonomy (GTDB): domain Bacteria; phylum Pseudomonadota; class Alphaproteobacteria; order Rhizobiales; family Xanthobacteraceae; genus Bradyrhizobium. The sequence continues at coordinate 134,309 of NZ_JAIRDQ010000009.1, read as the reverse complement.
GGCTCGGCGACCTTCCGGCCCTATCACACCACGGATGTCCGCGGCGTCGAGATTGGCGGCGCGGCCAAGAACGTGCTCGCGATCGCCGCCGGCATCGTGGTCGGCCGCAACCTCGGCGCCTCCGCACTCGCCGCCTTGACCACGCGCGGCTTCAGCGAGCTGGCGCGGCTCGGCCGCGCCTGCGGCGCGCGCACGGAAACACTCTCGGGCCTCTCCGGCCTCGGCGACCTCTTGTTGAGTTGCTCAACCGCGCAATCGCGCAATTTTGCGCTCGGTATCGCGCTCGGTCGCGGAGAGGCGGCGCCGGCGGGCAAGCTTGCGGAAGGTGCGTTCACCGCGCCGGTGCTGGTCGAGCTCGCAGCCGCCCGAGATGTCGACATGCCGGTCTCGCAAGCGGTCGCCGCCATCCTGGACGGCCGATTGACGATCGAGGCCGCAATCGAAGGGTTGCTGACACGGCCGTTCAAGGCCGAGGAATAGCGACAGCGCCTCGCCTCGCAGGTAGCACTTCACGGCCTGTGCACGCTGGTTTAGCCTGGCGGCACACCGCAGGATCCCGGTCCAACAATAATCAAATGGATCCCAGAGGAAAACGCATGCGCAAACCGCATCGCGCGATCGTTTCGATCGCCATCACCACGCTTGCCGCCATGACTTTACCCACCGCTGCCTACACCCAGGCGGCAATCTCCTATGACGAGCTCGCCAAGAACGAGGCGGCGGCCAATGCCGACAACGGCAAGCGGGTCGCCCCCGTCAAATCGATCGCCAATCCCTCCAACGACGTCAGCGCCGACATGCAGGCCATGATCGGCGCGCCCTTTCCGCCGCATTTCAATGCGGATCCGAAGACCGCTGCGGAATGGAAGGAGCTGATCGATCGCCGCGCAAAACTGTCGATCGCGGGGATTCCGGCAATGAAGGAGAAGCTCGGCGTCAAGGTCGAGGAGACCAGGATCGCCGGCGTGCATTGCTTCATCGTCACGCCGAACAGGATCCCGCCCGAGAACCGGCGGCGCCTTCTGGTTCACGTCCATGGCGGCGGCTATGTGTTCGGGCCGGGCGAAGCAGCGCTGCCGGAAGCGATCATGATGGCCGGCTTTGGCGGCTTCAAGGTGATCTCGGTCGACTATCGCATGCCGCCCGACTTCCCCTATCCCGCTGCTATGGACGATGCGATGGCGGTCTGGAAGGAGGTCACCAAGACGCACGATTCACGCCGGATGGCGATCTTCGGCACGTCGACGGGCGGGGCGATGACGCTTGCGATGGTGCTGCGGGCGAGGGACGAAAAGATGCCGAAGCCGGCGGCGATCGCGCCGGGCACGCCCTGGGCCGATATCGACAGGATCGGCGACACCTATGCCAGCAATGAATGGGTCGACAATGTGCTGGTGACCTGGGACGGCTGGCTCGGCCGCGCCGCAAAGCTCTACGCCAACGGGACGGACCTGAAGAACCCCTACATCTCGCCGATCTACGGCGACTTCAAGGGTTTTCCGCCGACCATCCTCACATCGGGCACGCGCGATCTGTTCCTGAGCAACACGGTCCGCACCCATCGCAAATTGCGCCGCGCCGGCGTGATCGCCGATCTCAACGTCTATGAGGGCCAGTCTCACGCGCAGTACCAGTTCAACATCAATGCGCCGGAAACGAAGGAGGCGTTCACCGATATCGCAAAGTTCTTCGATCGCAATTTGAAGGAATGAGCGCCAGCGATGAATATCGGATGCCCGTGCTTGTCGCGGGCATCCGCGTGCCTGTATTGTCGCGGCACGACAGACGGCAAATCCGAGAATGGGACAAGTTGCGATGAACTACTGGCTGGTGAAATCCGAACCATCGGCGTGGTCCTGGGACCAGCAGGTCGCGAAAGGTGCCAAGGGCGAGGCCTGGACCGGCGTGCGCAATTACACAGCGCGCATCAATCTCATGAACATGAAGAAGGGCGACAAGGCGTTCTTCTATCATTCCAACGACGGCAAGGAGATCGTCGGCATCGCGGAGGTCATCAAGGAGGCCTATCCGGATCCGACCGACAAGACCGAAAAGTTTGTCTGCGTCGACATCAAGGCCGACAAGCCCTTGAAGACACCGGTGACGATGGCCGCGATCAAGGCCGAGAAAAAACTCGCCGACATGGCATTGGTGAAATATTCGCGCCTGTCGGTGCAGCCGGTCACGGCCGAGGAATGGAAGCTGGTCTGCAAGATGGGCGGGATTTAAGAAGCTGCCGTAGCACGGATGGGGCGAAGCGCAATCGGGACTACGATGTCCGCCCTTGCGTCTCCGGCAGTGCGAGGACCTCGCATGGCGAGGCGATGCCGCGCAGCTTGTGCAGCCCGAGCGCGACGAGAGGCAAGTCCGTCTCGGCAGCGAGCGCGCCCGACACCAGCACGGTTCTGCCGAGCGGCTTGCACAATCCCTCCAGCCGGCTGGCAAGATTGACCGCCGGACCGATCGCCGTGAAGTCCAGCCGATTGGCGGCGCCGATATTTCCCCAGAGCATCTCGCCGAGATGAAGCGCGGCACCGAACGCGAGTGGCGGCAAACCCTGCGCACCGCGCTCCGCGTTGAGATAGGCCATTCCGGCTTCGGCTGCGCCGGCGGCACGGAGCGCGGCATCGCAGGCGCGACGCGGTGACGCCTCGACCACCGGAAAGATCGCGAGCACGCCGTCACCGATGAATTTAAGCACCTCGCCGCCAAAGGCATGAACGGCACCGGCGATGCGATCGAACCAGGCATCGAGCGCGGCGATGACATCGGCCGGCGGACTGGCTTCCGACAAGGTGGTGAAGCCGCGCAGATCGGCATAGAGCAGCGCAGCCTGGATGGTCTCGCCGAGGTCGCGCCGCAATGGCGCCGCCAGCACCCGCTCGGCGCTGCGCTTGCCGAGATAGGCCTCCAGCGTCGCCCGCAATGTGGCGCGTGCAGCCAGCGTGGCAAGAGGCGTCGCGGCAAACCGCGCGGCTTGACGCAGCTGGTCGATTTCGCTCGCGCTGAATGGACGCGGCCCAATCCAGCCGAGCAGCGGCCCATCGCGCCCGACAACGTCTTCATGCACTTCGCCGCCCGCGATGTCACGCAGCCAGCGGCGACCGGCATCGTTGGGCAAATCGGGCCCCAATCCGCCCGGCGCGAAGCCGAGCGCCTCGATCACTGTGCCGTTTTCCGCGCGCCACAGCCAAGTCCGCTTCGCGATCAGCGGGTGCGGCACCTCCAAGGTCAGGCTGCCTGCCGCAAGCGACACACCGTCGGCGAGCAGATGCGCGCCGAGTTCCGCGAGCAGGCGATCGGCGCCGGCACACTGTGAAGCGGCATCGACAAGCCAGGCGAGGGTCGGAGTGAGTTGCATGAGACGATGATGGCGAAGGAGGGCCGTGTTTGTCACGGGCAATCCTTGACGGGCTGCTTGGGCGCCGCCATGTGCCAGTATCACCCCAGGGATGATCGCCTATGACCGATCCGTTCGTATTGCGGCGCGAGACCCAGATTGCAGCCCCCCGCGCCACCGTTTTCGCCTATTTGACGGACCCTGAGAAAATCCTGAGCTGGATGGGCTCGGATGCGACCTCCGAGCCGCATCCCGGTGGGCTCTACCTGCTCAAGGGCATCGGTCCACGTGGCAGCACCGCCCGCGGCGCTTTCCGCGAGGTCGTGCCGGTGCATCGCCTGGCCTACACGTTCGGCTGGGAGGGCGGCCAGGAAGTACCGCCCGGCTCGAGCCTGATCGAGATCGACCTAATCGAACGCGACGGCGGCACGCTGCTGCGCATGACACATAGCGGGCTGCCGACCGGAGAACAGATGGCCGCGCACGCGAAAGGGTGGGCGCATTATCTGGGACGGCTCACGAGCGCAGCCGCCGGCCGCGATCCCGGTCCCGACATGGGTCTTTCGGACAACATGTAGCAATGCGACGGGTTACACCGCCGCGGTTGCCACAACCTGCTGCAAAAGCTGCTCGCGCCTGGCCTGCGAGCGTTGACCCTTCATGGTCGCGGCGAAACGTTCGAGGATGCCGTCCTCGAAGGCGGTGACGATGGTGTCGTGGACGTAGCTCTTGCGGCAGATCGCCGGCGTGTTGGAGAGCTTGTCGGCCGCGGCGCGGATCGCGTCCAGCACCTGCTTCTTGCGGCCGCGCTGGCTGGTCGCAGGCGTGATCCGCGACAGCGATTCCACGACGACGGCCGAGGCCATCAGCGTGCGGAAATCCTTCAGCGAAATCTTGATGCCGGCGATCTCGCGCAGGAACGCATTCACTTGCGTGGTGCTGACCACGCGCACGATGCCGTAGGCATCGCGATACTGGAACATGCGCTTGCCGGGAACGGCGTTGAGGATGCCGATGGCGCGCACCAGCTTGGCCGCGTCGCACTCCTTGCGCACGGCCTTGCCGCCCTTCGCCTTGAAGGTCAGCACGAAGCAATCGTCCTCGAGCGTGACGTTCGACTTCAGCATCGTGGTCGCGCCGCGGGTGCCGTTGAGGCGGGCGTAGGATTCGTTGCCGGGGCGGATCGCGGTGCGCGCGATCAGCTCGATCACCGCCGAGAGCGCGAATTCGCGCGTCGGCTCGTCGCCCGACAGGAACGCCGAGACCTTGCGCCGGATTTTGGGCAGCGCGCCGACGAGCTTTTCCAGCCGATGCGCCTTGCGGTGCTCGCGGACTTTCTCCCAGTCGGCGTGATAGCGATATTGCAGCCGGCCCGCGGCATCGCGTCCCACCGCCTGGAGATGCGTGCTCGGATCGGCCGAGTAACGCACCTCGCGGTAGGCCGGCGGCACCGCCATGGCGTGGAGCCGGCGGATGGTGCGGGCGTCGCGGATATGGGCGCCGTTGGGGCGGACGAAGGAATAGCCCTTGCCGCGACGGATGCGGCGGATGGTCAGCTCGTTCTGATCGCCGAGCCGCAGGCCCAGCTCCTTGGCAAGGGCCTCGACCGTCGCCGCGGGTGCCGAATCGAACACCTTTTTGGGGCTGGGGCGGGTGGAACCAGCCGATTTCGGCCATTGTCCGAGGGCTTTGGCCAGCGCAATGGCAGCAGGATCGGCCGAAGCGGGCCGCATCGTCCCGAGATTCTGCTGATCCATCATAGTCTTAAGCCTTAGCCCTGTTTGTTACCGATCAATGCCGCTGTTCTGATTTTGGTTCCAGGGGGCGCTTGGAGGCTCTCCTGGACGGTCTCTTGGGACCCGGGTTAGCCACTTAGGGTGTTCCGAACCTCATTGCGAGTCCCGAATCAGTGAAAAGCGGTTCCTAAATACCGCCTGCGACGCATGGGCGCTCTGCATGGCCTATTCCGGCGATACGGGTAAAGAGCCGAAAACCTCAGTCCCGGCCTGTTTCAGATCTGCGACAGCCGGGCTTTGCCGATTGATTCTCCGCAAGGCCGGCCGCTCACCGAAGGGCCAGCTTGTGCTCCTTGTCGGGTCCGGTTAGCCCGACGCATAATCGGTTCAACGATCAAGTCGGCTTGCGCATCGCCAGCGTTTGGCTTGCCGTATGTGGAGAGAAACATGTCCGAGAAGATTTACGACGTCCCCGCCGAATGGGCCAAGCGCGCCTGGGTCGACCAGGCGAAGTACAAGGACATGTACGCCCGCTCGATCGCGGACCCGAACGCCTTCTGGGCCGAGCAGGCCAAGCGCATCGACTGGATGCACGCGCCGACCAAGATCGAGAACGTCTCCTTCGCGCCCGGCAACATCTCGATCAAATGGTTCGAGGACGGCATCCTCAACGTCGCCCATAATTGCATCGACCGGCATCTCGCCAAGCGCGCCAACCAGACCGCGATCATCTGGGAAGGCGACGATCCCTCGCAGTCGAAGCACATCACCTACAAGGAGCTGCACGACGAGGTCTGCCGGATGGCCAACATCCTGCGCACCCGCAACGTCAAGAAGGGTGACCGCGTCACCATCTACCTGCCGATGATCCCGGAAGCTGCCTATGCGATGCTGGCCTGCGCGCGGATCGGCGCTGTTCACTCCGTGGTGTTCGCGGGCTTCTCGCCGGACTCACTCGCTCAGCGCATCAACGACTGCCAGTCCAAGATCGTCATCACCGCGGATGAAGGCCTGCGCGGCGGCAAGAAGGTGCCGCTGAAGGCCAACGTCGACGCGGCGCTCGCCAAGGCCGACGGCGTCGACTGGGTCGTCGTGGTCAAGCGCACCGGCGGCAAGATCGACATGAATCCGACGCGCGACCTCTGGTATCACGAGGCGGCTGCGATGGTGACGACGGAATGCCGGGCCGAGCACATGCACGCCGAGGATCCGCTCTTCATCCTCTACACCTCGGGCTCGACCGGCCAGCCCAAGGGCGTGCTGCACACCTCGGGCGGCTATCTCGTGTTTGCGTCGATGACGCATCAATACGTCTTCGACTATCACGACGGCGACATCTACTGGTGCACCGCCGACGTCGGCTGGGTCACCGGCCACAGCTACATTCTCTACGGGCCGCTCGCCAACGGCGCGACCACGCTGATGTTCGAAGGCGTGCCGAATTACCCGGATAATTCCAGGTTCTGGAACGTCATCGACAAGCACAAGGTCAACATCTTCTACACGGCGCCAACCGCGATCCGCGCGCTGATGCAGTCGGGCGACGAACCCGTGAAGAAGACCTCGCGCGCGAGCCTGCGCCTGCTCGGCTCGGTCGGCGAGCCCATCAATCCGGAAGCCTGGGAGTGGTATCATCGCGTCGTCGGCGACGACCGCTGCCCGATCGTCGATACCTGGTGGCAGACCGAGACCGGCGGCATTCTGATCACGCCGCTGCCGGGCGCGACCAAGCTGAAGCCGGGTTCGGCAACGCAGCCGTTCTTCGGCGTAGCGCCAGAGATCGTCGATGCCGACGGCAAGGTGCTGGACGGAGAAACCACAGGCAATCTCTGCCTGACCCGTTCATGGCCGGGCCAGATGCGCACGGTCTATGGCGATCACGCCCGCTTCGAGCAGACCTATTTCTCGACCTACAAGGGCAAATATTTTACGGGCGACGGCTGCCGCCGCGACGCCGACGGCTATTACTGGATCACTGGCCGCGTCGACGACGTCATCAACGTCTCCGGCCATCGCATGGGCACCGCGGAAGTCGAGAGCGCTCTAGTTGCACATGAGAAGGTGTCGGAAGCCGCCGTGGTCGGCTACCCGCACGACATCAAGGGCCAGGGCATCTATGCTTATGTGACGCTGATGGCCGGCGTCGAACCGAGCGACGAATTGCGCAAGGAACTCATCAGCTGGGTGCGCAAGGAAATTGGCCCGATCGCTGCACCTGACCAGATCCAGTTCTCGCCCGGCCTGCCCAAGACCCGCTCCGGCAAGATCATGCGCCGCATCCTGCGCAAGATCGCCGAGGACGAGCCGGGCAGCCTCGGCGACACCTCGACACTCGCCGATCCCGCCGTGGTCGACGACCTCGTGAAGAACCGGCAGAACAAGAAGACCGGGTAAGGCACGCTCTCGTGCCCCGGACGCAGTGCAGCGCCTCTTGGCGGTGCGCTGCAGAGCCGGGGCCCATGCTTCCCACGCGCAAAGAATTGGGTTCCGGCTCTGCGTCGCGTCACCATAGCGCGTCGAAGACGCACGTGAACGCGCTTATGGCGTGCCGCGCCGCGTCCGGGACACGAGAGCGGCCCACTTCGCTCCTCCGTCCAAAACAACACCCTCACGCGTTTGTCAGGGCGCACGCGGCTGCGCCCGCATCTTTCCCGCCGAGTGTTGTTTTCAAGTCATTTACTTTGTTTCGAACATTTCCTTTGTTCCGCTGCTGGCTGGCCCTTGGCGGCCGTGCGCGGAAACCATCCGGTTAACAAGCGCGGTTAAGAATGTCTGGGCAAGCCGGCGATTGCCGGGTTCTGCGTAATTTTTTGGACGATCGGTTTTAGGGCAAGGGGAAGCATCGATGTCGATGAGGATTGCACTGGCGCTGGCCGCCACCATCGGAGCTGGGCTCTCGATGTCGACGGCAGCCGAGGCGCGGCCGGAAATCGTGGGGACGCACGTCGCCAACTATTCGCCCGGCACCATCGTGGTCAAAACCAGCGAGCGCCGGCTCTATCTCATCCTCGATGACGGCCACGCCGTGCGCTATCCGGTCGGCGTCGGCAAATCCGGCAAGCAGTGGGCCGGCACCACCAGCATCGACGGCAAGTACCGCAATCCGGCCTGGTCGCCTCCGGCCGAAGTGAAGCGCGACAAGCCGCAGCTTCCCGACGTGATCCCCGGAGGCTCGCCGCGCAATCCGATGGGCGTTGCGGCGATGACACTGGCTGGCGGGGAATATGCCATCCACGGCACCAACGTGCCGGGCTCGGTCGGCGGCTTCGTCTCCTACGGCTGCATCCGCATGCTCAACGACGACATCACCGATCTCTACGGCCGCGTCTCCGTCGGCACGACGGTGGTCGTGGCGCGCTGATCGTCGCAACCCAAACAGAGATTGAAAGAGCCGCGTTCGACGCGGCTTTTTTTGTCACCAGAAACGCCACCCGCGCGCGCACCAGCCGTCGCGGTGGCCGCCATTGTAGCTGCGCGCGTAGCCGCCCGCGAGCATCGCCGCCGAAACGCTGGCGGTCCGTTTGGTCGCGACGTCGGCGAGAACGCGTCCGTATTTTTCCGTGCCTAGATTGTAGATGGTGACGCCGCCCTGGCCGAGCAGATTGCGCAGCGCCCCGGTGGCGGCTTCCGCCTTGTTCAGCTCGTCCTGACAGGACGCCTTCATCTCGGGCGCATCGATGCCGCGCAGGCGAACCCGCGCGACGAGATCGCGCCCGTCGCGCTGATGCACACGCGCAAGAAAGGTGTCGCCGTCGATGGTGCGGATGACATCGATCGGCAGGCGGCTGTCGGGATTGCCGGATTGCTGCAGGATGATCTCGGCGTCCTGCGTGCGCTCGTCGGCCGGATAGGGAACCGGCCAGCTCGTCCCGTGCCGGAAGGTGAGCACAACGGCCACGACTATCCCGACCACGAACATCCACGGCAATAGTCCGGAGAAGCGACGGCCAAACGGTGAGCCGCCGTAAGACGGCCGATAGGAGCGATCCGGGTCGAAGCGCGACATCCGCGCACGCTAGGGCTGAGTCGGCCGGACCGGCAAGTGAGCTTGAAAAACTGAATCCGAAAAGCCCAAGCCTCAGAAATCCGAGGCGATGCCCTTGCGTTCCCAGTCGCCGTAGCGCGTGGGTTCAGGTCCCTTCGGCCCCTGCAATTCCTTCGGTGCAGCCTTTGCATCGTCCTTGGCATGCGCCACTGCAGCCCGCCGACGTTCCTCGGCTTCGGCCAGCGCGCGTTGCGCGGCGGCGGGCAAGGGCTTGCGATCGGGGACGGGCGTCTGGTCGTTCATCGTTCGGGGTCCTAGCGCAGGATCGTCATACGCGCGACATCCAATAACGCATTGCTGAAATGGCCGCGACGGGCTGAAATCGCCAGAGGCCATTCTTACATTTGGCATATTCGCATGCCATAGCTGGTGTTCTTAAGGCATGCGCCCATATTGGCGGAACTGCCGCTCGCTCAGAACCTTACTTCCGCATGCCATCTCAACGTTTCGCCCCTCCATCCGAAGTGCCCGGTCTCGCGGCGCGACGGATCGCTGCTGACATCGTCGACGGCGTCCTGCACAAGCACCGCACGCTCGATGACCAGCTCGACGGATCCGGCGCCCATCCCGGACTGAAGACACTCGCCGACCGTGACCGCGCGCTGATGCGACGGCTGGTCGCGACCATCTTGCGCCGCCTCGGCACGCTCGGCCATGTGCTGTCGCGCCTGCTCGACAAGGGCATTCCCTCCGATGCACCGCGCGCGCAGAGCGCGCTGCTGATCGGCGCCGCGCAGATCCTCTGGATGGACGTGCCCGATCACGCCGCGGTCGATCTCTCCGTTCGCCTGGTGCAATCCGACCGGCGCGCCGCGCGCTATGCCGGCCTCGTCAACGCCGTGCTGCGCCGCTGCGCGCGCGAAGGCCAGGCGCTGGTCGAGGAGGTCGCCACGCAATCGCTGGACCTGCCGCCCTGGCTGCTGGCGCGCTGGAGCGCGCATTACGGTGAGGCGACCGTACGGGACATGGCGCTCGCCCTTGGTCACGAACCTTCGCTCGATCTGACCGTGAAATCCGACGCCGAGCAGTGGGCGAGCCGGCTGCACGGCGAAGTGCTGCCGACCGGATCGGTGCGCACGGTGCTGCACGGCGCGGTGACGATGCTGCCCGGCTTCACCGAAGGACAATGGTGGGTGCAGGACGCCGCGGCCGCACTCCCTGTCCGGCTGTTCGGTGACATCAAAGGTAAATCCATTGCCGATCTCTGTGCTGCGCCCGGCGGCAAGACCGCGCAGCTGGCGCAGGCCGGCGCGCATGTCACGGCGATCGACCGTTCACCCGCCCGGGTGGCGCGCCTGCGCGAAAACCTGAACCGGCTGTCGCTGCAGGCCGAAACTGTCGTCGCTGACGCCGTGGAATGGGCGGGCCCGGCGGATGGCCTCGACGGAATCCTGATCGATGCGCCCTGCACCTCGACCGGGACGATCCGTCGGCACCCGGATGTTGCGTGGCTGCGCCAGGAGTCCGACGTCGCGGCGATGACCGTCCTGCAGCAGCGGCTGCTGCGCAAATCCGTCTCGCTGCTCAAGCCCGGCGGGATGCTGGTCTACTGCACCTGTTCGCTGGAACCCGAAGAAGGCGAGCAGGCCGTCGCCATGCTGCTGGCCGCAGAACCTGCGCTTCGCCGCGTACCGATCGAGCCCAGCGAGGTCTTCGGGCTCAGCGAGATCATCACCGCAGAGGGCGATCTCCGGACCCTGCCGAGCCACCTGCCGCACGCCGACCCGAAGCTCGGCGGGCTCGACGGATTTTTTGCAGCCCGGCTCGTTAAATCCTGATTTTGCACCGGATTTTACTACCGCTGGACTGATTCGGGGCCATTCAAGGTGGTGTCCGCGGTCCGATTTTGGGATTAATAAGGATTCGTCGGAATCCTCTCCCCCTTCAAGGCAAGGCGTGTCGGTCGCTCAACGCAGACGTATCTCGACGCTGGTGATGAACCGCTTCGCGCGGAACATGCTCGCGCGCGCGAGCGGCGGCTCAGTTGCGCTGTCGCGGGTCTGGCCCGGCCGTACCGATCGGCTGATCATTGCGCCGCATGATTTGCGCACCGCGGATGCGACACGCGCCGCCGAGATCTATGCCGGGCGCTTCGTCTTCGCCGGCAAGATCGTCAACTGCCACGGCCGCTCGATCTTCGATCTCGATCCGCCCTCGGAGGATTGGGAGGTCGCGCTGCTCGGCTTCGGCTGGCTGCGGCATTTACGGGCCGCCGACACCGCGCTGACCCGGGCCAATGCGCGCGCATTGGTCGAGGACTGGATCAGCAACCCCGCGAACAAGCGCCGGCCCGTCGCCCGCCGCGCCGATGTGCTGGCGCGGCGCGTGATCTCGCTGTTGTCGCAGGCACCGCTGGTGCTCAACGACACCGACAACAAATTCTACCGCCGTTACTTGCGCGCGCTCGCACGCGAGATCCGCTTCCTGCGCTTCACCATGGTCAACATTCCTGACGGGGTGCCGAAGCTCCAGGTGCAGATCGCGCTGTGCTACACGACGCTCTGCCTCGCCAACCAGGGCCGTCACATCCGCAGCGCGTCGAAAAAGCTCTCCGACGAATTGCAGCGGCAGATTCTGCCCGACGGCGGCCACATCTCGCGCAATCCGGGCGCGCTGATCGAGCTGCTGATCGATTTGTTGCCGCTGCGGCAGACCTTTGCCGCGCGCAACATCGCGCCGCCGCCGGCGCTGCTCAACGCGATCGACCGCATGATGCCGATGCTGCGCTTCTTCCGGCACGGCGACGGCAATTTCGCGTTGTTCAACGGCATGAGCGCGACGCCGTCCGATCTGCTTGCCACGCTGCTCGCCTATGACGACACCCATGGCGCGCCGATGTCGAACATGCCGCATACCGGCTTCCAGCGCCTCGATGCCGGCCCGACCACGCTGATCATCGACACCGGCCCGCCGCCGCCGCCCGGCGTCAGCCACGACGCCCACGCCGGCTGCCTGTCGTTCGAGCTGTCCTCCGGCATCAGCCGCATCGTCACCAATTGCGGCATGCCGACCACGGGCCGCGACAATTGGCGGCCGTTTGCGCGCGGCACCGCGGCGCATTCGACGCTGACCTATCACGAGACGTCGTCCTGCCAGTTCGTCGAGATGTCGGCGATGAAGCGGCTGCTGCACGGCGCGCCGATCATGCGCGGCCCCCATGAGGTCGAGAGCTATCGCGAAATCGTGCAGGACGGCACGCTGCTGACGACCTCGCATGACGGCTATTTCGCCAAGTTCGGCGTGATCCATCGCCGCGTGCTGATGATCGCCAATGACGGCGCGCGGATCGACGGCGAGGACACGCTGTCGCCGCCGCAGGGCGCGCGCCTCAAGGGCGCCGATGCCGACTTCGCGCTGCGCTTCCATCTGCATCCCGCGGTGAAGGCGAGCCGGCTGTCGGATGCCCGCGGCGTCATGCTGGTGCTGCCGAACCGCGACGTCTGGACCTTCGAAGCGCTGGACGACAAGGTCGATCTCGAGGACAGCGTGTTCCTGGCCGGCAATGACGGCCCGCGCCGCACCGCGCAGATCGTGATCCGGCAGGATGCGCGCCAGGCGCCCTCGATCCGCTGGAGCTTTGTCCGCTCCAGCGCGTCGCCCGCCGTCACCAATGCCCGCCGCAACGCCCGGCGCGAGCCGGAACTTCCGCTCTAAAGAGCGCCAATTCGATGCCATCTGGTCGTTGTGAAGAACGCCAAAAACTGCTATCGAGCGCTCGTTCGCGCGACTGGCGACCTTGGATGGAGCACCATCGGGAAGCGCGACACATATCCGCCGCGCGCCTGGGCATAGACACTCCTTAAGACAGAGGATCTTGCTCATGACTGACCATCCCCGCCGCGTCACCCGCGCCCTGCTTTCCGTCTCCGACAAGACCGGCCTGGTCGAATTCGCCAAGGCGCTTGCCGCGCATGATGTCGAGCTGGTCTCGACCGGTGGCACCGCGAAAGCAATCGCCGCTGCCGGCCTCAAGGTGAAAGACGTTTCCGATCTCACCGGCTTCCCTGAGATGATGGACGGCCGCGTCAAGACGCTGCATCCGAAGGTGCATGGCGGCCTGCTCGCGATCCGCGACAACAAGGACCACACGGAGGCGATGAAGGCGCACGGCATCGCGCCGATCGACCTGCTCGTCGTCAACCTCTATCCGTTCGAGGCGACCGTCGACAAAGGCGCAGGTTTCGAGGACTGCATCGAGAACATCGACATCGGCGGCCCCGCGATGATCCGCGCCGCCGCCAAGAACCACGACGACGTCGCCGTCGTGGTCGAGGCAAACGACTACAAGGCCGTGCTCGACGAGCTCGCCGCCAACAAGGGCGCGACGACGCTGAAGCTGCGCCGGCGGCTTGCCGCGAAGGCCTATGCGCGCACCGCCGCTTACGATGCCGCGATCTCGAACTGGTTCAATCGCCAGCTCGAGATCGACGCGCCCGATTTCCGCGCTTTCGGCGGCAAACTGATCCAGTCGCTGCGCTACGGCGAGAACCCGCATCAGACCGCGGCGTTCTACGCGACGCCCGACAAGCGCCCCGGCGTTTCGACCGCACGGCAGCTGCAGGGCAAGGAGCTCTCCTACAACAACATCAACGACACCGATGCGGCGTATGAGTGCATCGGCGAATTCGACACAAAGCGCACCGCGGCCTGCGTCATCGTCAAGCACGCCAATCCCTGCGGCGTCGCTGAAGGCTCGAATCTCGTCGACGCCTATCGCAAGGCGCTCGCCTGCGATTCGACCTCGGCATTCGGCGGCATCATCGCGATGAACCGCGCCCTCGATGCCGACACCGCGCGCGAGATCACAAAGATCTTCACCGAGGTGATCATCGCGCCCGACGCCAGCGAGGAAGCGATCGCCATCATCGGCGCGCGCAAGAACCTTCGTCTGTTGCTCGCCGGCAGCCTGCCCGATCCGCGCGCAGCTGGTCTGACCGCAAAGACCGTAGCGGGTGGCCTGCTCGTGCAGAGCCGCGACAACGCCGTGGTCGACGACATGACCTTCAAGATCGTGACCAAGCGCGCACCGACCGATGCCGAGATGCGCGACCTCAAATTCGCCTTTCGGGTCGCCAAGCACGTCAAGTCCAACACCATCATCTACGCCAAGGATCTCGCCACCGTCGGTATCGGTGCGGGCCAGATGAGCCGCGTGGATTCAGCACGGATCGCAGCACGCAAGGCGCAGGATGCAGCCAACGAGCTGAAGCTCGCGGAGCCGCTGACCAAGGGTTCGGTGGTGGCGTCGGATGCATTCTTCCCGTTTGCCGACGGCATGCTCGCCTGCATCGAAGCCGGCGCCACCGCCGTGGTGCAGCCCGGTGGCTCGATGCGCGATGACGAGGTGATCAAGGCCGCCGACGAGCACGGCATCGCGATGGTGTTCACCGGCACGCGGCATTTCAGGCACTAGAGCCTACCGACTCGTCATTGCGAGCGACTTGTCCGCCGTAGCTCGAAGAGCGAAGGCGGAAGCGAAGCAATCCAGTCCGTTTCCACAGAGAAACTCTGGATTGCTTCGTCGCACCAGCGCAAAATTGCTTTGCAATTTTGTCGCGGGCTCCTCGCAATGACGAGAGACTAATCCCGCACCCGCATCAGCAGTGCGAACCCCGTGACGAAAAACACGACGAGCACCGCCATGCCGGCCTTCTGGCTCGCGGTTGCCGCGGTAATTACGCCGATCAGCAGCGGTCCGATGAAGGACGTCACCTTCCCGGTCAGCGCGAACAGACCAAAATACTGCGCGATGCGATCCTTCGGCGCGAGGTGGATCAGTAGCGTGCGTGACGCCGCCTGAAGCGGGCCGCCGGCCGCGCCGATCAGGCAGCCCAGGATTACGTAAGCGCGTTCGGCGGCGCTCGAAAACATGGCGGCGCCCGGCTGCGGGGGCGCAACCTTGACGAACAGCACGCTGTCCTTGTCCACGAGCAGGATCGCCGCCACCGAGAGCAGCAGGATCAGCATGCTGCCGGCGATGACGCGCTTCGGTCCGAGGAAATCGTCGAGCTTGCCGCCGAGCCACGCACCGAAGGTGCCGGCGACGGCGAGGATGATGCCGAACGTCCCGATCTGGATCGTGTGCCAGCCGAAGGTGCCTGCGGCATAGATGCCGCCGAACGCGAACAGCGACACCAGGCCGTCCGTGTAGATCATGTTGGCGAGCAGAAACGCCGCGAGCGATTTCTGCTGCGGCAAATCCTTCAGCGACCGCTTCAGATCCGCCAGGCCTTCATGCAGCGCCTCGCGCACCGGACGCTTCGCCGGATAATCCGGCGTGAACAAGAACATCGGCGTCACGAAGATGATGAACCACAGCCCGGTCAACGGTCCCGCGGCACGATCGCCCTCGTGCATGGCGGGATCGAGCCCGAACAGCGGCGTGAAGCCGAGCAGCGTGCGTCCGGTTTCTGGATTGGCGGCGAGGAAGCCGAGCACGATGATCAGGCTGACGATGCCGCCGATATAACCCGTGGCCCAGCCGGTGCCGGAGAGACGGCCGATGCGCTCCGGCGGCACCAGGGTCGGCATCATCGCATTGTTGAAGACGGTGGCGAATTCCGCGCCGACGCTCGCAAGCGCGACCGCGACGAGCAGCGGTGGAATGATGGCCTGATCGCCGGGCTTGCCGATCCACAGCGTGCAGGAGGCCAGCACGAGCACCGTACCAAACGCGGCGATCCAGGGTTTTCGGCGCCCCGAGGCATCCGCGATGGCACCAAGCACCGGTGACAGCAGCGCGATCGCCATGCCAGCTGCTGCCATCGCAAAGCCCCAGAGCGACTGGCCCGTGGCGGGATCTGGTGCGATGCTGGTGGCGAAATAAGGTGCGAACACGAAGGTCGTGATCAGAGTGAAATAGGGCTGCGCGGCCCAATCAAAGAAGATCCAGCTGACGACGGCGGCGCGCGGCGGATAGGTCCGCGGGGCGCCGGCCATGCGCACCGCCGGGGCGATCATCGTCATGACGCAGCCCTCATCACAAACAGTTTTGCCTCTCTTAGCGCAAACCGTATAGCATTACAGCGACGCGTTTGAATTGGCCTGAAGGCCCGGCGGAAATTTGATGATGGCGTCATTTTCGACACGGCGGACTTTTCTCGCATTCGTCGCCACTCTGGCGTTTGGTCTTGCCTCAGCAACCGCGCAGGATGCGCGGCGGGCCTATGTCCCGCCGGTGCTCGACACTGTGCACGCGATCCCGGCCGAACATGGCATGGTGGTGGCGCAGGAGAAGATATCCGCGCAGGTCGGCGCCGATATCCTGCGACGCGGCGGCAATGCCGTCGACGCGGCCGTCGCGACCGGCTTTGCAATGGCCGTGACTTATCCGCGTGCCGGCAATATCGGCGGCGGCGGCTTCATGGTGATCCATTCCGTCGAGCGCAATGAAGACATCGCGATCGATTATCGCGAGACCGCGCCGGCGGCGACCACGGCGCAGATCTTCCTTGGCGCCGACGGCAAGCCCGATCCCGCCAAGTCGCGCGATTCCGGACTTGGCATCGGCGTGCCCGGCACGGTCGCGGGCCTGGCGCTCGCGCTCGCGAAATACGGCTCGGGCAAGTTCACGCTGGCGCAAGTGCTCGAACCTGCGATCGTGCTCGCGCGCGACGGATTTATCGTCACCGACGACATCGCCGATACCCTGCCGGGCTGGTACCCGCGGCTGGCACGCTGGCCGTCCTCTGCCAAGATTTTTGCAAAGCCCGATGGCACGCCGTTTGGCGAAGGCGACAGGCTGGTGCAGAGCGATCTCGCCGACACGCTGGCGAGTGTCGCAGCGCAAGGACCACCCGGCTTCTACGAGGGTCCGGTGGCGGAGAAGCTCGCCAAGGCGGTGTCCGACGCCGGCGGCATCATGACGCCGGCCGATCTGAAGGCCTATCAGGCCGTGATCCGTTCGCCGGTGCGAGGCACCTATCGTGGCTATGACATCGTCTCGATGCCGCTGCCATCGTCCGGCGGCGTCGTGCTGGTGGAATCGCTCAACATCCTCGAAGGCTTTCAGCTCGCCGATTTGAAGCAGGGCTCACCGGCATCGCTGCATCTGCTGATCGAAGCCATGAAGCGCGCCTACGCGGATCGTGCGCGCTATCTCGGCGATCCCGCCTTCGTCAAGGCACCGATCGAAACGCTCACGGCGAAGGACTATGCGGCCAAGCTGCGGGCGAACATCTCGACCCAACGCGCGACGCCGTCGAAAGAGATCGTTTCCGCCCCGCCCGCGCCGCGCGAAGGCAGCAACACCACGCATTTCTCCGTCGTCGACAGCAGCGGCAACGCCGTCAGCAACACCTACACGCTGAACTTCAGCTACGGCGTCGGCCTCGTTGCCGATGGCACGGGCGTGCTGCTCAACAACGAGCTCGACGATTTCACCGCCGCCGTCGGCGCCTCCAATGCCTATGGCCTCGTCGGCTACGAGCCAAATCTGCCCGGACCCGGCAAGCGGCCGCTGTCGTCGATGTCGCCGACCATCGTGCTCCGGGGCGGCAAGCCGGTGCTGGTGACGGGCTCGCCCGGCGGCAGCCGTATCATCTCGACCGTGCTCCAGGTGGTCGTGAACGTGCTCGACTACAAGATGGACGTGGCGGCTGCGGTGGCCGCGCCGCGGCTGCATCATCAATGGCTGCCGGACGAGGTGCGCGTCGAGCGCGGCTTTCCCGACGACGTGCTGTTCGAGCTGAAGGCGATGGATCATCTCATCGTCGAGCCGATGGGACAGACTTCCGCCAACTCGATTCTCGTGACGCCGAACGGACCGCTCGGCGCGCCGGATCCGCGCTCGCGCGGGGCGGAAGCAGCAGGACAGTAATCCTGCCCCTGCATGGCACGACCGCGCGCGCCGGCTTGCGCCGGCCGCCGCGCGTGCTACCACCGCCCGGCCAAAGGAATTTGCCGGGGAAACGCACATGACCACAGCCGATCCGACTGGGCGCATCGAACGCGCCGAGATCGAGGACACCAGCCTTCTCGCCTTCTATCGCGACATGAATGCGCCGGAGCGACGGACGTTCTGGGCCTGCGCGGCAGGCTGGGCGCTCGACGGTATGGACTTCATGATCTATCCGCTGGTGATCGGCACCATCATCGCACTGTGGAAGGTCGATGCGGCTTCAGCCGGTCTTGCCGGCACGGTGACGCTGCTGGCCTCCGCCATCGGCGGCTGGCTCGGCGGTTATCTCTCCGACCATATCGGCCGGGTCAGGACGCTCCAGATCACCATCATCTGGTTCTCGGTCTTCTCGCTGGTCTGCGCGGTCGTGCAGAACTTCGAGCAGCTATTGATCGCGCGCGCGGTGCTTGGTCTCGGCTTCGGCGGCGAATGGGCCGCGGGCGCCGTGCTGATGGGCGAGGCGATCCGGCCGCAATATCGTGGACGCGCGGTCGGCTCGGTACAGTCAGGCTGGGCGGTCGGATGGGGCCTTGCTGTGCTGTCGCAGGCGATCCTGTTCTCACTGATGCCGGCGGAGACGGCATGGCGCTGGATGTTCGTGATCGGCGCGCTGCCGGCGCTGCTGGTGTTCTATATCCGCCGCTCCGTCACCGAGCCCGAGATCGCGGCCGAGGCCCGCGCAAAGCAGGCCGCGAGCGGCCACCGCCCGGCGCTCTGGGAAATTTTTTCGGGCCCGATCCTGAAGACCACGATCCTCGCATCGCTGGCAGCTACGGGCTGCCAGGGCGGCTACTACGCCATCACCTTCTGGGTGCCGCAGTTCCTGACCAAGGAGCGGCACCTGTCCGTCGTCGGCTCGACCGGCTATCTCTCGACGCTGATCATCGGCTCCTTCATCGGCTATCTCGTCGGCGCCTGGCTCGCCGACCGGATCGGGCGGCGCAATCTCTTCCTGATCTTCTCGATCGGCGCGATGGCCATCGTGCTGCTCTATACGCAGCTGCCGCTGACCAACGAAATCCTGTGGGTGCTCGGCTTCCCGCTCGGTTTCTTCGCCTCGGGCTATTTCTCGGGAATCGGCGCATTCCTGACCGAGCTCTATCCGACGCGGCTGCGCGGCTCAGGCCAGGGCTTTTGCTACAATTTCGGCCGCGGCATCGGCGCGCTGTTTCCGTTCCTCGTCGGCGCGCTGTCGGCGTCGACGTCGCTTGCCAATGCGATCGCGATCTTCGCGGTGGTGGCCTACGCGCTGTTCTTCATCGCCGCCTTCGCGCTGCCGGAGACGCGCGGGCGCGTGCTGCACGCGGACTGAAAAGTCATCGCAGGGCGGTGAGGAAACTTACCGCCCGACCTGGTACGGCCCGCCCTTCTCGAGGGCGCGCGCATAGGCCGGCCGCGCGTGAATGCGCTCGAGGAACGCCATCGCCTTGGGATGGCCCTGCTCGAGCCCTCCGCGCGCCTGGGCTGCTTCAAGCGGAAAGCTCATCTGGATATCGGCCGCGGTGAACTCGCTGCCGGCGAACCACTCGCTTTTTCCGAGCTCGCCTTCCCAATAATCCATGTGCTGCTTGAGCTGCGGATTGACCAGCGCGGTGAGCGCCTGGTTCGAGACCTTGCGCACCAGCGGGCGAAGCAGCGCCGGCGCGCGCTTCGGCATCAGCGTGAACAGCAACTTCAAGAGCAAGGGCGACATCGCCGACCCTTCCGCATAGTGCAGCCAGTAGGTGAAGCGCAGCCGCTCCGGCGTGTTCGGCGCCGGGATCAGCCGGCCATTGCCGTAGGTCGCGATGAGATATTCGATGATCGCGCCGGACTCGGCGATGGTGTTGCCGTTGTCGGTGATGACGGGCGACTTGCCGAGCGGATGGATGGCGCGCAGCTCTTTCGGCGCACGCATATCGGGCTGGCGCTGATAGCGCACGATCTCATAGGGCACGCCCAGCTCCTCGAGCAGCCACAGCACCCGCTGCGAACGGGAGTTGTTGAGGTGGTGGACGGTCAGCATCGCGAGATCCTCAGGGCTGGGCGTGGTCGGTCGGCCGCGTACGTGCCAGCCCGGGACTGCAATGTCGAGCCATCCGGATGGATATTTTCATCCGGGTATATTGACGCTGGCAATTTACCCGGGTATTAAGTGGCCCAACGTCACCAATATAGCAATGATTTCAATGCAGAAGACTTTCACCGCCTTCCAGGGTCAGCGCCGGCTCGTGTCGGGGCCGGCAGGAGAGGTCGCGCTCGTCGTCAAGCGCGTGGCGCCACGGCCGGACGAGCCCATCATCATCTTCGAGGACGCCACGGGTCGATCGATCGACTTCGATCTGCGCGGCGGCGACCGCGAGGTGCTGGCGCGTCTGGCGAAGCTGATCCCGCCGCCAGTTGAGGAGACCGCACCATCGGCCGAACCGCGCGGCCGCGGCCGGCCGAAACTCGGCGTGGTCGCGCGCGAGGTGACGCTGCTGCCGCGACACTGGGAGTGGCTCGGCGCGCAGCCCGGCGGCGCTTCGGTCGCGCTGCGAAAACTCGTCGACGAGACGCGGCGCGCGAGCGGCGACAAGGATCGCGAGCGGCAGGCGCGCGATGCGGCTTATCACTTCATGTCGACCATGGCCGGCAATCTGGCGCAGTTCGAGGAAGCTTCGCGTGCGCTGTTTGCAGATGACCGGCGGCGCTTCACCGGACTGATCGCCGACTGGCCGGCCGACATCCGCGACCACATCGTCAAGCTCGCCTACAGCGACCGCGCTTAAGGCGCGCCGCTCTCCAATAACCCCATCGACGGCCAAGCCGCGCGCTTCGCGCGGCAACGGCTTTGCTCGCCCTGATGAAAGGCACATCCATGTCCGCTCCAAAGCCGCTCTGGAGGAGCTTCCTGCGCTTCCTCGCACCGTTGATGCTGAGCAACGCGCTGCAATCGCTGTTCGGTACCGTCAGCAATGTCTATCTCGGTCAGATGATCGGGGTGGATGCGCTGGCGGCGGTCTCGACATTCTTCCCAGTGTTTTTCTTTCTGTTCGCCTTCGTCATGGGCCTGAGCACCGGCGCCACCGTGCTGATCGGCCAGGCCTTCGGCGCCGGCGAGCACGGCAGGATCAGAAGCGTCGTCGGCACGACGCTCGCGGTCGGCCTGCTGCTCTCGATATCTGTGGGACTTATCGGCGGGCTCTTCAGCCGGCAATTGATGATGGCGCTTGCGACGCCCGCAGACATTCTCGACCAGGCAAGCGCCTATGCCCGCATCATGCTGCTGACGATGCCGCTCGGTTTCGTCTTCCTCCTGATGACGGCGATGATCCGCGGCGTCGGCGATGCAGTAACGCCGCTGCTGGCGCTGGCATTGTCGACGACGATCGGTCTGATCCTGACGCCGGTGATGATCCGCGGGGCATTCGGACTGCCGGCGCTCGGCATCACCAGCCCGGCCTGGGCGGCTGCGATCTCCAATGCAGTGACGCTGCTCGCGCTGGCGGCCTACCTGCTGCGGAAGAAGCACGCGCTCGCGCCTGATGTCGCATTGCTGCGCCAAGTACGGCTCAATCGCGCTGTGATCGGACAAATCCTCGGCATCGGCTTGCCGAGTGCGGTCGGCATGGTGGTGATGGCGATCGCCGAGCTGGTGCTGCTTGGCCTCGTCAACGGCTTCGGCTCGGACGCCACTGCGGCTTACGGCGCGGTCAATCAGGTGATGGGCTACACGCAGTTCACGGCGATGTCGATTTCGATCGCGGTCTCGATCCTCGGCGCACAAGCCATCGGCGGCGGCGATCGGGCGCGGCTCGACGGCATCGTCCGTATCGGCCTGACGTTCAACCTCGTGCTGACCGGCGGGCTGGTCGCACTGATTTACCTGATGCCGCGCGCCGTGCTCGGCATCTTCATCACCGACGGCGCCGTGCTCGATCTGGCGAAAGGGCTGCTGTTCATCGCCTTGTGGAGTTCGGTGCCGTTCGGCCTGGCGACGACGTTTTCCGGCGCGATGCGTGCCGCCGGCGTTGCGCTGACGCCGATGCTGCTGTCGATCTTTGCCATTGTCGCGATCGAGCTGCCGTCGGCGGTGATCCTGAGCCGCATGATCGGTCTCGACGGCGTATGGGCCGCCTATCCGATCGTGTTCTGCGCCATGTTCATTTTGCAGATGGGCTATTATCTGCTGGTGTGGCGCAAGAAGGCGATCCGGCGCCTGGTCTAGTCGTCAAGATATTATGACCGTCATTAAACGGTGGACCTGTGGCGCGGCCTGCGCCACAATGGATGAAAATCCAGATCAAAAGCCAGATCAGGGAGAATGAATTTGACCCGCACAGCCCCGCAATTCCTGTTCGATTTCGGCAGCCCGAATGCCTATCTCAGCCATCTGGCGATCCCGGCGATCGAGCAGCGCATCGGCGTCAAATTCGAATATGTACCGATCCTGCTCGGCGGCATCTTCAAGTCGACCAACAACAAGTCGCCGGCCGAGACGCTCGCCGGCGTGAAGAACAAGCGCGAATTCCAGCAGGTCGAAACCGAGCGCTTCGTCAAGCGCTTCAAGGTTCAGCCTTACGTCTTCAATCCCAATTTCCCCGTCAACACGCTGAACCTGATGCGGACCGCGATCGCGGCGCAGCTCGAGGGCGTGTTCGAGAAATACGTCGACGCCGCGTTCCACCACATGTGGCGCGAGCCGAAAGAGATGGACGATCCTGAAGTTGCGGCGAAGGCGCTGGCGTCGTCGGGCCTTGATGCCCAAAAACTGTTCGCCCGCGCCCAGGAGCCCGAGGCGAAAGGCAAGCTGATCAAGAACACCGAGGAGGCAGTCGCCCGCGGCGCGTTCGGCTCGCCGACCTTCTTCGTCGGCAACGAGATGTTTTTCGGCAAGGAGCAGCTGCGCGAGGTCGAGGAGATGGTACTGGGAGAGTAATCCCCGCATCTCCAGCGACAGAATGTGATTGCGGCACCATTCTGGATTGCTTCGCTTCGCTCGCAAGGGCGACTATAGATAGACCGCCAATAGCAACAATAAGGACTTTCCCATGCGTATCCTCGTGGTCGGCGCCGGCGCCATCGGCGGCTATTTTGGTGGCAGGCTGTTGCAGGCCGGCCGCGACGTCACATTCCTGGTCCGCCCCAAACGCGCCAGCGAGCTCGCGAGCGACGGCCTCGTCATCAAGAGCCCGAATGGCGATGTGACGTTGAAGAATCCGCCGACCGTGCAGGCGGACAACCTCAAGGAAAAATTCGACGTCGTGCTGCTCAGCTGCAAGGCGTTCGATCTGGACGATGCCATCAAGTCGTTCGCCGCAGCAGTCGGCCCGAACACCGCGGTCATCCCGATGCTCAACGGCATGAAGCATCTCGATACGCTCGATGCCAAATTCGGCAAGGAGCGCGTGCTCGGTGGCCTCTGCGCCATTGCCGCGACCCTGAACGAGAAGCGCGAGGTGGTGCAGCTGCAGCCGATGCAATCGATCAATTACGGCGAGCGCGACGGGAAATTGTCGGATCGCGTCAAGGCGATCGACGAGGCCTTCAAGAGCGGCATCAATGGCGCCACTGCCAGCCAGAACATCATGCAGGACATGTGGGAGAAGTGGGTGTTCCTGTCCTCGCTCGCCGCAAGCACCAGCCTGATGCGCACCTCCGTCGGCAACATCCTCGCCGCGCCCGGCGGTCGCGACTTCTTGCTCGGCATGCTCGATGAAACCAGCTCGATCGCCACCGCGTCGGGCTATACGCCGGGCGGTCCGTTCTTCGAGCGCGTGAAGGGCAACCTCACGACCGAGGGCTCGCCGATGACGGCCTCGATGTTCCGCGACATCAAGGGAGGCTTTCCGGTCGAGGCCGATCACGTGATCGGCGACCTCATCGCGCGCGCCGATGCCGCCAAGGTCCCGGTGCCGAAGCTGCGCATCGCGTATACGCATCTCAAGGCCTATGAGAACCAGCGGGCAGGGTAACTGCTGTCGTCCCGGACAAGCGCAGCGCAGATCCGGGACGACAGACCGTGTTGGCGGCTACACCCAGCGCTATTTGAAATACGCGAGATAGTGCGAGACGGCGGCGATTTCCTCATCGCTCATGTGGTAGGCGACGTCGGCCATCGCGGCGCCGCCGCCGCCGACGCGCTGGCTGGCCTTGTAGTCGTGCAGCGCCTTGACCAGATACTCCTCGCGCTGACCCGCGAGCCGCGCGACGGCCTTGGTGCCGGCAAAGCTATCCGTGTGGCATGAGGCGCAGCGGCGGCCGACGGCGACTTGCGCGCCTTTTTTCGACAGGTCCGGATCCTTGTCTTCGGCTGCCGTCGGCGGCGTCATGGCCGCGAAATAGGCGCCGAGGCTGCGGACGTCCTCGTTGGTGATCTCCGCGGCAATCGGCTGCATCTGCTCGTTCTTGCGCGAGCCGGCGCGGAAGAACACGAGCTGCCATTGCAGGAATTGGTCGGGCTGACCGGCCAGCGAGGGAATGTTCTCGGTCTGCGAGATACCGTTCTCGCCGTGACAGCCGGAGCAAACGGCAGCCTTCTCCTGGACTGCAGTGTTATCTGCGGCGCTTGCGGAAAGGGCGCCAAGCGTGAGGAGCGCGGCCGCGCTGATTGCGTGCGAGATGAACTGCCGGCGCATGATGGAATTCCACTCTGACTGGTTCGTCATTCCGGGGCGCCTGAAGGGCGAGCTACGATGCGCAGTTGCGCATCTGAGAATCCATAACCATCATTCGTGGGTACGGGTTCCAGGCTTAGGCGCGAGCTGCGCACAGTCAGGAATGACAGCATGTGAATTTGAAATGAAAGAGGCTGCGGCCGCCTCATGGCCACCGCAGCCTCGTGTCGTCGTGCGCTACTTCTTGCTGTAGCTGATGCGATAGATCGCGCCGGCCCAGTCGTCGGCGACGAGGATCGAGCCGTCCTTGGCGAGAATGATGTCATCGGGGCGACCGAGATAGCCCTGATCACCCTCGATCCATCCGGAGGCGAACACCTCCTGCTTGGCATTCTTGCCGTCGGGCCCGACGATCACGCGCATGATGCGGCCGCCCTGGTACTTGTGACGATTCCAGGAGCCGTGCTCGGCGATCAGGATGTTGTTCTTGTACTCGGCGGGGAACTGGTCGCCGGTGTAAAACTTCATGCCGAGCGGAGCGACGTGGGCGCCGAGGTTGAGCACGGGCGGTGTGAACTCGGAGCATTTGTGGCCCATGGCGAACTTCGGATCGGGAAGGTCGCCCTGGTGACAGTAGGGATAGCCGAAATGCTCGCCCATCTTCGAGATCATGTTCAGCTTGTCGCTCGGCAGATCGTCGCTGACCCAGTCACGCGCGTTCTCGGTGAACCAGTACTTTCCGGTACGCGGATCGACGTCGCCGCCGACCGAGTTGCGGACGCCAAGCGCCACGGTTTCGGCATTGCCGGTCTTGGGATCGACGCGCCGGATCTGCGCGACGCTGGTCGGGGGGATGCCGATGTTGAAGGGCGGTCCGAACGGAATGTAGAACCAGCCGTCCTTGTCGACGGCGATGTACTTCCAGCCATGCGCCGCGTAGGACGGCATGTCGTCATAGACGACCTTGCCCTCGCCGGGATTGTCGAGCTTGTTTTCGATGTCGTCGTAGCGGATCAGCTTGTCGACCGCGATGACGTAGAGCGCACCGTCCTTGACGGCCAGACCCGTGGGCATGTTCAGGCCCTTGAGGATGGTCTTGACCTCTTTCTTTCCGTTGTTGTCCTTGATGGCATAGACGTTGCCGAGGCCGAACGAGCCGACGAACAGCGTGCCCTTGTCACCCCAGGCCATCTGCCGCGCAGCCAGCACGCCGGAGGCGTAGACCTCCATCTTGAAGCCCGCCGGCAGCTTCACCTTCTTGATGATGTTGGCGAGCTCGGCATCGGAGGCGCCGGTCGGCGGACCCGAGGGCGGCGCGAGGCCCTTCTGCGCCTCGGTCTCGTCGCCGAGGAACCAGTCATCCGGCGGATGGGTCCAGAATTCCTTGGTGCCGGATTCGTATTTCTTCAGCGGTTTGCTTTTGTCCTGGGCGCTGCCAACACTGGTCCCGGCAAGAAGGGCCACGGCTGCAAGCGCCAACACGGATCGATGGATCATCGATTTCATCGCGTCACTCCCCTAAGGCAGCCGTCAGGGCTGCACGTTATTTTATTTTGCTGTTCGAGCGGGTGAAGTTCGGAGTCTGTCGAGGTGGCAGACGCAAAAAGGTTAGCACATCTGCGAGCGGTGAGAAGCGCGTCGCGTGCGGTGCAGTTGCGCTCAAAAAAAATTGAGACGGATTTCTCGCGTCGCGCACGTGGCGACGACAACGATCTCGCTGCAACGCGGAATCGAGATGACGCGCGCCTCATTTGCGGACCGCGAAATGGGTGACCAATCCAAAAACCGCGAAAACAACCCCATGCACAGTAGAACGGTCGAGACCGGATGGTGCGCGGTGACGGCGACCACGCAGCTGAAACATCGTGCGAATTGACAAAAGCGGCGACTATTTGGCGACGGGGTACGGACCGTCGTCAAATTGCGTGTCGTGATAGCCTTTCGCTCCCACCTCACGCGCCAGGTGGCTGCGGAAATCGGAGCCATCGCGCAGGCTGCGCAGCAGATGGGCGAAATCGAATTCCGGGTGCCAACCCAGCTCGCGCCGCGCGCGCTCGTTGACATAGACGCGGTCGATCTCGGGGAAGAGCCGCCAGCCGCGCGCCGCGTAGAGCTTCGCGCAATCCGGGTAGAGCTCGCGCACGACACCGGCAGCATCCCGGGCCAGCGCCGCAAGATGGTGCCGCCCAAACGGGGTTGTAGCCGACACGATATAGCGGGCGAACCCGATCTCCGGCGCTCGCGCTACGGCAAGCAGATGGGCGCTCACCGCGTCCGCTATATCCAGCCGGCGATAGAGCAGTTCGTTGGCCTGTGCGTTCTCCGTCGTGTAAGCCGAACGCATTGCGGGATCGTCGTCGTCCTCCGGAAAGAACCGCGAGGTCCGCAACACGACGACCGGCAGTCCGCGTTCGCGAAAGAACAGCTCGCACAGATTTTCCGCCATCAGCTTTGTGGTGCCGTAGATGTTCTTCGGGCTCGCGGGCAACTCCTCGGTGACCCACACCGCGGCTTGCCCGGCCTCGGGCCGAAGCTGCGAGCCGAACGCGCTGGTGGTGCTGGTGAAAACAAAGCTCTTCACGCCCGCGGCGACCGCCGCCTCGAGCAGGTTGAGCGTGCCGGTGACGTTGGTGTCGACAAAGGCCTGCTTGCCGTGGGTCGCCACATGCGGCTTGTGCAGCGTCGCGGTGTGGATGACGGCGGTGACGCCGTCCATCTGCGCCCGGACGAAGCCGGGATCGACGATCGAGCCTACGGCATCGGTGAAGGGCGATGGCTTCAGGTCGATCCCACGCGCCGGCGACCCGCGATCGCACAACGTCCGCAGGATCGCTTCCCCGAGGTGGCCGGCGCTGCCGGTAACCAGGATTGTCATGACACCTCCGGGATCAAGTCTTCGCGTCGCGCAGACAGGACTGAACGGGTTCAGCCCGCCTGACGCATCGACCGCCAACCGTGTGTGCCCGGAAATGGCTGCCGTCAATCACAGGCCAAGGCGGCGGGCATCGTCGGCGAGAAATGCCTGGCCGCTGCGGTGCTTCACACTCGGCAGATCGGCGACGCGCGTGCGCCACGCAACAAGAGCGGCATAGTCGCCCGGGATCGTGATCCCGGCGGCGCCGGCGAACATCAAGCCGACAAAGACGGTGATATCAGCCATCGAGAACGCATCGCCGGCGACATAAGGCTGCCGTTCCAGCACGCCGTTGAAATAGGTCATCCCGGCGCGGGCACGCTCGCCTTGCCGCCGACCCCATTCGTCGCGGCCGCTCCAGTCGAGGCTCTTGAAGGCCTGGAGCTGCGGACCAAGGCCCGGGGTTGCGTAATGGAAATAGTCTCCGACCGGATCGAGCAGCTCGGCTTCCGCGCGCCGCTGCATCATATGGATCAGCGCCCTCTGCCTTGGAGTCGTGCCGGTCAGCGTCGGGTTGCCGTCGAGATGGTCGAGATATTCGGTGATGGCCGTGGATTCGGAGATGTGCGTGCCGTCGTCGAGCTCAAGCACAGGCAGGACGCCAGACGGGTTCTTTTGCAGGAACGCGGGGCTCTTGTGCTCGGCCCCGATCAGGTCGATCGGGACAAACTCGACCTTCGAATCGATCTGCTTTTCCGCGAGCACGATGCGGATGCGGGCCGGGTTGGGGAAGCCTGGGCGGTCAAAGATCTTCATGCGGCACCTTGTGTCTGTCTATCGATAGATAGGTTATGCGTGTCGCCCCGTTACCCCCTTCCCATAGTTCCGGTCAACAGCTATCTATCGATTGATAGGTAACGATTTCGATGGCGAAGACCAAACCCGACATGCGTGAGGCCGTTCTGGCCGCAGCGCGCGCCGCAGTGCAGGCGCGCGGATACACCGCGCTGAGCTTTCGCGAGCTGGCCAAGGAGGTCGGAATCAAGAGTGCCAGCGTGCACTATCACTTTCCAACCAAAGGCGATCTCGGCGTGGCCTTGGCGCGGCGCTATGCCGAGGAAGGCGCCGCCTATCTGGAGGACATCCTCGCGACAGTGCCCGATCCACATACGTGCTTCGACCGCTACGTCGAGATCTTTCGTGCCGCACTCGCCAACGGCAATCGCATGTGCCTGAGCGGCATCATGAGCGCCGAGCTCGACGACCTTCCCGAAGAGGTGAGACTCGAGATCGATCGCTTTCCCCGCATGAATATCGCCTGGATCGCGCGTGTGCTGGCGATAACGAAGCCCGCTGCCGGCGAAGAGGAAAGAGGCGAACGCGCGATGGCGATCTACGCCGCGATCGCGGGCGCACAACTCATTGCCCGCGGGCGCAATGACATCTCGGTCTACGACCGCGCCATCGAGGCCTATCGTGTCTCGGGATTGATTCCCTGAGCCGCTTGATTGCGAAGTTGGTTGGCCGGGTATAGATATTCTACGTCGATCCCGTATTGACGGGACACCTGGATGGCGACGCAGATGAATATCCCCGTCCTCGTACTTGCGACTGTAAATGCGCCGTATGGCAAAAAGCTAAGCGCGCAGGAGCTCGTCCATTGCCTGCTGGACCCCTCTGCGGCGAAGGCCGCCTGTGGCCCGATGTCGTCATTCTTTGGGGATGTTGAACCCAAGCTACAAATCGCGTTCGCTGAGATGTATGGCATCAGCCGCGATCAACTGGTTGCCGCGGCGAAGGCGTTTGCCGACTTTTCGGGACAATCCAATCCACTGGCGGCGTAACCGGTGAGCGCTCAATCCGATTGGGCGCAGCTGTTTCGCATTGCCTGTGCGATGATCCGGCAAGTGAACGCCGAACAGGAAATCATTGATCATTGGTCGTTCGGCGGCGGCACGGCGATGATGCTGCAAATCGATCATCGGATAAGCCACGATGTCGATATCTTTCTCGCGGACCCTCAAGTCCTTCCCTTTCTAGATCCACAGAAGCATGACTTCCACTTCGAGGTTGGGCCTGCTGATTACAAAGGAGATGGCGCACGTCTCCCGAAGCTCGGTTTTGAATTTGGAGAGATCGATTTCATCGTCGCGCAGTCGCTGACTTCCTCCCCGACCACGCAATCGACAGTTGAGGGCGAAATGGTCCTCCTGGAGACAATCCCGGAAATCATTGCGAAGAAAATCTATCATCGGGGCGATAGCATCGTGCCGCGCGATATATTTGACATCGCGGCGGCCGGCGAAAAGCACGCCGAAGCCATCATCAGGGAGCTGGCCAGCTATCGCAACAGCGTCACAAGCACGCTGGCCGCAATCGACAGACTGAAGCCTGACTTTGTGAGCGCAGTAATCAACCAGCTCTCGATCAAAGACCCATATTTGCCGATCGCGAACATCGCGCTGGAAAGGACCCAAGAGCTTCTTCGCGCTGTATGATCAGGGAAGTGGCCCTGAATAGCGGGTTGGCACCCATTTCGGCGCAGCCCGGGACTTGGAGCAACGACCTACACCAAGATCGGTGCAGCAACTCGCTCTGGGCGGAATAGCTAGCTCATTTGGATGCTGGAAAAAAATTGGAGCGGGCGAAGGGGCTCGAACCCTCGACCCCGACCTTGGCAAGGTCGTGCTCTACCACTGAGCTACACCCGCATCCTGTGTCGGTCGCGTGACGCGCCGGCAACGGCTGTCGTATGCCAAAAGCGGGCGGCGAATGCAACAGCTACCGGCGGCATCAATTCGCTTTCGGAGCCCCCATATGAGCCCGAACCCGGCCGAATCACCCCAAAACGCCCTGGAACTGCCGAATCGGCGCCGGTGGATTGAAATTCGGCCGGCCCGGCCCAATTTTAGGGCCTGAAACGAAGCATATGCGATGGCGACGTGCTAAAGACCCGCCATTCCAGACATCAGACGAGGGGATCCCGTGACGATCATCGACCAGGGTAACGGAGCGAGCCCGGCTGCAGCCGATCTGATCAAGGACACCACCACCCAGACCTTCGTGAAGGACGTCATCGAGGAATCAAAGCGCCAGCCGGTGCTGATCGACTTCTGGGCGGAGTGGTGCGGCCCCTGCAAGCAGCTCACCCCCGTGCTGGAGAAGGCGGTCAAGGCGGCCAAGGGCAAGGTCAAGCTGGTCAAGATGAACATCGACCAGCATCCGGCGATCCCGGGCCAGATGGGCATCCAGTCGATCCCGGCGGTGATCGCCTTCGTCAACGGCCAACCCGCCGACGGCTTCATGGGCGCGGTGCCGGAGAGCCAGATCAATGCCTTCATCGAAAAGGTGACCAAGGGCGTGACCGCGCCCGGCGAGCCCAACATCGCCGAGATTCTGCAGGAGGCCGAGGCCGTTCTCGCCGAGGGCGACGCCGCTGCGGCAGCCCAGATCTACGCCGAAGTGCTACAGTACGATTCGACCAACATCGCGGCACTTGCCGGCCTCGCCAAATGCTACGTCACCTCCGGCGCGATGGAGCAGGCCAAGCAGACACTGGCCATAGTGCCGGAATCCAAGCGCAACGATCCCGCCGTGAAGGCCGTGCAGACCGCGATCGACCTCGCCGAACAGGCTGAAGCGCTCGGCCCCGTCGCTGAACTGGAACAGAAAGTCGCCGCAAACCCGCTCGATCATCAGGCACGCTTCGACCTCGCCACCGCGCTCAACGCGCAAGGCAACCGGGCCGCCGCCACCGAGCAGCTGCTCGCGATCGTCAAGCGCGACCGCAAATGGAACGACGACGGTGCCCGCAAGCAGCTGGTGCAGTTCTTCGAGGCCTGGGGCGGCGCGGACGAAGCGACCGTCGAGGGGCGCAAGCGCTTGTCGACGATCCTGTTTTCGTAGGGAAAACGATGAGTTGGAGCATGACCTTGTCGGAAAGCCGCTTCACACTTTGCGCTGACGCGGTCCTCCGGATCCGGATCATGCTCTAGCGACGTCAGCGGGGACCAGATGCCGATCAACATCGAATATCGCGGCCCCGCCGACCTTCCGGAAATCATCCCGGTGTTTCCGCTGCCGGGCGCGCTGCTATTGCCGCGCGGCCAGATGCCGCTCAACATCTTCGAGCCGCGCTATCTCGCAATGGTCGACGACAGTTTTCGCGACGGCCATCGCCTGATCGGCATGATCCAGCCGGACGCGGCGCATTCGCCCAAAAATTCCGACAAGCCGGCGCTGTTCCGCGTCGGCTGCGTCGGCCGCATCACTCAGCTCGCCGAATCCGGCGACGGCCGCTACATCCTCGAGCTCACCGGCGTCGCGCGCTTCAAGGTGATCGAGGAGCTCGAAGTGCTGACCGCCTACCGGCAGTGCAAGGTGGACTTCTTCACCTTCATCGACGACTTCACCGCGCGCAAGGGCGAGGACGAGGTCGATCGCGAGGCGCTGTTGACGGTGCTGGCGGATTTCCTGAAGGCCAACAATCTCAAGGTCGACTGGGAAGGCGTCGAGAGCGCACCCAACGAGGCGCTGGTCAATGCACTGGCGATGATGTCGCCCTATGGCCCCGCCGAGAAGCAGGCGATGCTGGAAGCGCTGGATTTGAAGACCCGCGCCGAGATCCTGATCGCGGTCACCGAGATGGACCTCGCCAAGAAGCGCACCAGCGGCGATCCGCCGTTGCAGTGAGTGCGCGAGGGTTCACGCCGCGCGAACGGCCGCCCGGGCACCTCGCCTCAGGATTTTCACGACGCCGGATTGAGGCATCGGCCGGCCGAAATAGTAGCCTTGCGTTTCGGCACAGCCCTCTTCACGGAGAAGATCGAGCTGCTCCTTCGTTTCGACGCCTTCGGCGGTCGTCGTCTTGCCGAGGCTGACCGCGAAGCGAACGACCGCTCGCGCGAGATCATGCGCGTCTGCGCTTGCGCTGGACAGTTCGTTGACGAAGCTGCGGTCGACCTTGATCTTGTCGAACGGGAATCTCTGCAGAAAGCTCAGCGATGAATAGCCGGTGCCGAAGTCGTCCAGGGCGATTCGCACGCCGAGCTCGCGCAATTGACCAAGTGCTGCGAAGACGACTTCGCTGTCATGCATGATGACGGTCTCGGTCACCTCGAGCTCGAGCCGGTGTGGCGCAACTCCCGAATTCGCCAGTGCACCGACGATGACCGGGACAAGGTCCTTGCTCCTGAATTGGGCCGGGGACAGGTTGATCGCGATCCTGAGATGGGCGGGCCATTTGGCCGCTTCCGCACAGGCAGTCCTGAGGATCCATTCTCCCAGCGGCACGATCAAGCCGGCCTCCTCCGCGAGCGGAATGAATTCGCCGGGCATGACCAGGCCTCGCCGCGGGTGATGCCAGCGCAGCAGGGCTTCGAAGCCGCGGATCTCGCCGGTCGCAGTATTGACGAACGGCTGGTAGTGCAGCTCGAATTCGTGGCCGGCAAGCGCATCCCGC
This sequence comes from Bradyrhizobium monzae, assembly GCF_021458635.1. Lineage (GTDB taxonomy): Bacteria > Pseudomonadota > Alphaproteobacteria > Rhizobiales > Xanthobacteraceae > Bradyrhizobium. The sequence continues at coordinate 101,396 of NZ_JAIRDQ010000009.1, read as the reverse complement.
ATGTCGCGCTCCAGGTTGCGCCGCGCATGCATGAGCTCGTCGAGTTCCGGCTCGAAGAAACGGAATGCACCGCGTCCACCGCTCTTGGCAGAGTAGAGTGCCAGATCCGCGCTCTTCATGAGCACGTCGGAATCGTTGCCATCGCGCGGCGCGATCGCAATGCCGATGCTGGTGCCCACCGTGACGCGGTGATCGTCGAGATCGAAGGGTTCGCAAAGCGCCTTTTTGATCCTCTCGGCGAGGGCGGCGGCCTCAACGGCCGGGTTGGTGACGTAGTCGATCACCGCGAACTCGTCGCCGCCCAGCCGGGCGATCAACGCTGTTTCCGTGGTGCAATCGCGCAAACGCGCGGCGACGGCGCGCAACAGGGAATCGCCCGTCGGGTGTCCGAGCGTGTCGTTGACCTCCTTGAAGCGGTCGAGGTCGAGCATGAGCACGGCCAGATCGAGGCCGCCATTGCGGGTCACGGCAAGTGCATGCTCCATCCGCTCTCTGAGCAGCACGCGGTTCGGCAGATCGGTCAGCGCATCGTGTTGTGCCATATGAGCAATCTTGGCCTCCGACCTGCGTTGCTCGGTGACGTCAAGATGCGTGGCCACCCAGCCGCCGCCGGCCATCGGTTGTCGCGTCACGCAGATCAACCGGCCGTCCGCGAACTCGTCGATTCTGCTCGAGACGGCATCGAACGGCAACGCGGCCAATTTCGACAGGAATTGCGCGGCGGCGCCCTCGCTGGTGTCGCTCTTGAGGATGCCGGTCACGACGCGATGCCTGATGATGTCGACGTGCGGGGTCCCCGTTCTCAGCAGCTCCGGCGGCAATTGATAGAGCCGGGCATAACGGTCGTTGCAGACGACAAGTCGCTTCTCCGCATCGAACATGCACAAGGCCTCGACCATGTTGTTGATGGCCGTATCCAGCCTGAGTTTCTGGTCCTGGATTTCCTGCTGCGAATCTTCCACCTGTTGCCTGGCGCGCGAAAGTTCGCTGATGATTTCCTCGAATCTGCTGGTTCGGGTCGCAAGGCGACGATCGGCCAGGACGCCGACGAAGCTCATCCCGAGCACCGACAGGGCCACACCGGCAATTGCAACGGCGAGGAAGGCCGGCGAAAGCGACCATGTATCGTTTTCCAGCGTCGGATCGGGAACGATCTGCACGGCTCCCATGGCCGTGAAATGATGCGACACGATGGCGAGCGTCAGCAGCAAAGCCGAGGCGAAGGTTCCCCGCTTGCCCTTGCTGCCCATGGCCACCGCGAGGGCGGCATAGCCCAGGACCATGCCGAGGCCGATCGAGGCGAGCACCAGCCCCGGCGACCAGGTCACATGACCCGGCACTTCGAGGGCCCACATGCCGATATAGTGCATGCTTGCGATGCCGGCGCCGATGATGCCGCCACCGGCAGCTGCGCGCCAGCGGCCCGAATTGTAGACGGCAACTCCGAATCCGCCCGACGTCAGGATCATCGCCGCGGCGAGTGACAGCGCTGTCAGAACGAGGCCGTAACCGGTCGGGACGCCGGGCTCGTAGGCGAGCATTGCGACAAAATGCGTCGCCCAGATTCCGTAGCCGATGGCGGCACCGGCGATCGCGATCCAGATCAGCCGCGTCCAGGCGCGCGACGCGATCGCGCGATGAAAGATGCTGACGGCGACGATGCTTGCGGCGAAGCAAACCAGGCCAGCGAGCACAACGAGCCGCCAATCGTGCTCGGCCGCCAGGCAGGAAAAAACGCGGAACATGCAATAGCGCTCCCTCGTCAATACTACCGAGAATTGATCCGGTCGGACTTGCTCCGCGTTAATTTTCCGCAATGCCCAGTTGCATACCTATCACGAGGTAAACGTCGCTCGGAAAATGACGCCAATTGGCAGTATTTGTGCGGGGAAGCGACTGCCCTGAAACTACCTGGGTAAGCGGACCCGCGGCTGCATCCGTTCGAACTCTGCCGGTTCCGCCTAGGAACGGTTCCGAATGCGCTTGCGCCCTGTGATCATCGCGCGGATCAGGTTCTCGCGCTGAAGCATGCCCATCAGCACCACGCCGACCACATGCAGCACGACCAGGACGATGACCGCGTCCGACGCGTAAGCGTGGGTGTCCTCGATCCACCAGACGCCGAAGAAGGTGACGGTCACCGACAGTGCGCCCGTGATCGCCGAGACGCTGAGTGACAATAGCAGCGCCACCAGCATCAGGGTGCCGGCCGGGTTGAGCCCGATGTAGCGGCCAGTGATGCCGCGGCGCAGATTCCAGAGATAGTTGGGCACGGCACGAAGTCTGACGCCGACCATGCGAAAGCGCGAATAGCGGCTGCCGCAAAATCCCCAGACCAGGCGGAAGGCCAAGAGCCCGATAATGCTATAGCCGACGATGCGGTGAAGACTGTCGTAGACGGTGGGCGTGAACCACGCGGCCAGGACGCTGGCCGCAAGGGCCCAGTGCCAGAGACGCAGCGGAAGGTCCCAGACCGCGACCGTTCCATCCGCGGGAGTCCGGTCGAACGCCCCGCGCGCTTCTGGCACCGATTTGTCGTTCAAGCCGGGACCACTCTCAAACCTTGGCTGAAGACATTACTTGGCTATCGTGTGCTTCAGGCTGAGATCTTCCGGGCTGTAGAACAGCTCGTAGAGCTTGCCTTCCTTGACGCCGTAGACCTCATAGCACGAGCCTTCGATCTTCGAGCGCCGCACTTCATAGCCCGCCGCCTTGGCCTTGGCTTCGGCATCACCAGCCGGTTTCCACGACGCCTTGTCGAGCGTGGTGCAGTTCTTGAAACCGTCGGCCATCGCCGTCGACCCCATGCCGATCCCGACCGTCAGTGCAATGGCAAGAACACGAATGACTCTCACGAATGTCTCCTCCTCTGTCGTGTGCGCGAAGCGCGCCCGAAGGAAGCAAAGGAGAGGGTGAAGTCAACTCGCTACGGGGATCGAATGGCCTTAGAGATATTCTAACGGGAGCCAAAAGATCAGTGCCCTCCGTGCACCGCGCATATTTGGCAGCTCGCTGCGGCCTTAAGCCTCACGGCTTGGATTCGGCCGAAAACCTCGCGAACCACGTCAGGCCGCGCGGCGTGGGCTGGAATACTGGCGTTGCAGCCAGTCCGCCCAGGCGAGACGCCCGCGCACGCCCTGACTGACGACAAAACCCATGCCGCGGGCTCTTGTCTCGGACATGGATACCGGCAGGATTTTTCGATGCAGCCCTCGCGCATCCCGATACAGGCCGGCCAACGCGGCAACGCTGAGGTCGTCGGGACCGCCAATCTCCGCGCGCTCGCCGCATGTCCCGTCGAAAGCGCAGGCCACGACGTGATCGGCAACATCCGTCGTGTCGACAGGATTGAACACCGTCGTCGGCATCGGCCACACCGGAAGCCAGGCGAGGCCCGCAAGCATCTTGTCGAGCAGATAATAGAATGGCATCGCGCGAACGACGGACCACGACAGCGCGGAGGCGCGAACCAGCCGCTCGCCGGCGAGCTTGACCTGTGCATAGGGCAGCGTGGCCTCGTCGAGCCCGACGATCGACACATGCAGGAAGTGCCGCACGGACTGCCGCTGGCAGAGCGACAGCAATCGCTCCGTTCCCTCGACATCGACGGCGGAAGGCGACGTGAAGAAATCGACGGGCCGAACACCGCCTCGCCGCGCGATCGGCGAATACGTCGCCGCATTGATGACGGTGTCGACGCCCTGCAAGGCCTCTGGCAGGCCAATGCCCGTCGCGAGATCGCCCATGGCCCATTCGACGTCCGATCGGGCGCCTCTCGCGCGCGCAAGCAACCGAACGCTGTGGCCGTCGCGAACCAAGCGATCGACGATATCCCGACCGAGATGACCTGTGCCTCCGGTGACGAGTGTCAGTGCCATGCTTCAGCTCCATCGCGGTGTGCGGTTCTCGATATTGCTCCTGACCGCTTCGATGTGATTGGGGGTGCCGAGCAACGCGGCCTGCTCGGCGGTCTCGGCGGCAAGACCCGTGGCTTCGTCCGAGCGCGCGGCGAGATTGAGGAGCCGCTTGGCGGCACGGACCGCGTCCGGGCTACGGCTTGCGATCTCGTCCGCAACCTTCAATGCGGTAGCCAGCGGATCGTCGGCAAGTCCGGTCGCGAAACCATAGGCCAGCGCTTCGTGGGCCGAAAACACGCGACCGGTATAGGTCAGCTCGCGCACGACATCCTCACGTGCGAGGCGACGCATCAATTGCGTGCCGGCCATGTCGGGTACCAGGCCCCATTTGGCTTCGATGACGCCGAGCTTTGTTTCCGGCGCAAGATAGCGAAGGTCCGCGCCGAGCGCGAGCTGGAAGCCGCCACCGAAGGCGACGCCATGGACCGCGGCAATCACGGGCACGGGCAACTCGCGCCAGAGCCACACCAGGTGCTGTGCGTAGTTCGCCATGCCGTGGCTTCGCTGCGTCAGGTCGATCGACGGGAGCAGCGGATCGCCTCGCGTTGTGGCCAGAATCCGATCCAGGTCGACGCCCGCGCAGAACGCACGGCCTTCGCCGCAGAGAACGACGACACGGACATCATCGCGAGCACCAAGCTGGGTTCCGGCTGCGATGAGCGCCTCGAACATCGCGGGGTCGAGTGCATTCATCTTGTCCGGCCGATTGAGCCGGACATGGCCCACGCCGTTCGCGATAGCAAGACGAACACGATCTTCCATGACACCACTCCGCTTGAATGTGCGGCCTGTCGTTGCGACGGTCAGTAGCCGGCCACCGCCATCGCCACGACCACGCTCAGCGCCATCCAGCCGAAATGCCGGCCACGCGTCGCCCATGCGTTGGCGCAGGCGGAGAAGCCAAAGACGCCGATCATGGTGAGAACGATCCAGCGGCGCGCCAAGCCGGAGTCCATCCAGGGCGTCGCGATCAGGAGCACGCCGCAGCCGATCCAGGCCACGGTCGAGGCCTGCCAGACCAGGCGGATCAGGGTGCGGAGCCGCGGTGGCTCGATCGTAGCGCGGGGAAAGACCTTGGTCTCGCCGAGGATGCCATGGATGAGCGCCACCACGATGGCGAGGATTCCGGCACACTGGAGCATGAGATCACGCATCGAGGTCTCCATACATCTGTGTATGGTGAGATAGACGCTGGCCTGCCGCCTGTCAATACACTAGTGTATGGTCGATTTCGGAACCCGACATGACCGAACAGCTCTCCGCCGACGACTGGATCAGCCAAGGCCTCAAGGCGCTCACCAGGAGCGGCTTCACCGCACTGAAGGCCGATCCATTGGCAAAGGCCATGGGCGTCTCCCGCGGCAGTTTTTACTGGCATTTTGCCGATCTCGGCGCGTTCCACACGGCCGTGCTGAAACGCTGGCGCGAGATCGCAGCCGAGGAGATCATCGCTGGTGTCGAGGCCGACAGCGACGAGCCGCTGACGGCGCTGCTGCGCAGGACCTTCGGCGCCCGGCTCGATCTGGAGCGCGCGGTGCGCAACTGGGCGGCGTTCGATCCGGCGGCGCAAGCGGCTGTCCGCGCCATCGACCGCCGCCGGCTCGACTATATCGAGGCCCTGCTGGCGAAGCGGGGGCTCGCCGCGGCAATGGCGCAGGCGCGCGCGCAGATCCTGTACTGGACTTTTCTGGGCTATGCGCTCTCAAGCCCGCAGCTGCCGGCTGCGCGGCTCCACGGCCTGCTCGACGAGATCCAGCGCATGGTATCAGCGTAACCCGCGATGGGCGGCCGCAATTTTCTATGCTACAGGCAGCCGATCGCCGGAGACCACGATGAACGCGCCCACCGAACGCCCCGAAAACAGCGTCGATCCCAAATTGCTGGAGATCCTGGTCTGCCCACTGACCAAGGGTCCGCTGGAATTCGACGCGGCCAAGCAGGAGCTGATCTCGCGATCCGCAAAACTCGCCTATCCGATCCGCGACGGCATCCCGATCATGCTGCCGGAAGAGGCGCGCAAGATCGATTGAAGAGGGGCGAATAGGAAGTAACGAATAGCGAATGGATCTCTATTCGCCATTCGCGCCCTCACAGCGCCTCGCCCTTCAGCAATTTCGGTATCTCACCCGTCAAACCCGCCGCCTGGCGAATGAAGAGATTCTTCAGCGGCGGGGTGCGGTCGACGATACCGAGGCCGATGTCGCGAAACGTGCGCAGCAAGGTCGACTGGTTCGAGAACAGGAAGTTCAGCGAGTTGGTGGCGACGCCCATCGCCATGGTGTCGAAGCGGCGCCAGCGCTGGTAACGCTCGAGCACGTCGGCGCCGCCGAGATCCATGCCGAGCCGCGCGGCGTCGACCACGACCTCGGCCAATGCAGCAACATCCTTCAGCCCCATGTTGAGGCCCTGTCCGGCGATGGGGTGAATGACGTGGGCGGAATCGCCGACCAGCGCGAGGCGCTCGGCGACGAAGGAGCGGGCCACGAAATAAGACAGCGGGAACGCGCGCGGCTTGTCGAGCGCCTTGACCTCGCCGAGATGCAGGCCGAAGCGCTGCTCGAGCTCGCCGTGAAACTCTTCGTCGCTCAAGCCGACGATGCGCGCGGCCTCGGCGCGGCGCTCGGTCCACACCAGCGAAGAACGTTTTCCGGTCAGCGGCAGGATCGCGAAGGGGCCTGCCGGCAAGAAGTGCTCTTCGGCGCGGCCTTCATGATCGCGCTCGTGACCGACGGTGACGACGATGCCGGATTGATCGTATTCCCAGCCATGGGTGGCGATGCCGGCACGCTCGCGCAGCTTCGACTTCGCACCATCGGCCGCGACCAACAGGCTCGCGGCGATCCTGCTGCCGTCGCCGAGCGTCACATCCACGCCATCGGCACTCGCGTCGTAAGACGCAACGATGGTGGCGCGGAGATCGATGCCAGCGGCTTCGGCGCGGACAACCAGCGCATCGATCAGGCGGCGGTTCTCCACCATATGCGCGAAAGGCTCGCCGGGCGCGACATCGCCGGCGAAATTCAGGAACGCCGGACGCGTCGCGTCCTCCAGCTTGGAATCGGTGACGACCATGTCGAGGATCGGCTGGGCTTCGGCCTTGACATCGTCCCAGGCGCCGAGCGCCTCGAACAGACGGCGGCAGGCCGCGACGATGGCCGTCGCGCGCGGATCGCGGCTCGGCCGAGTGGCGAGCGCAGGATCGGCGACGATGACGGGAATCTCGGGTCCGAGCCCCTGGCGCAGCGCCAGCGCGAGCGCGAGGCCCGCGAACGCGCCACCGCCAATGACTATGCTATTCTGTGACATACCAAATTCCCGGCCAACTCTTGGTCTTGCTAGCAGACTTGAGGTGGGCGAAACAGTGCGGTGAAACAAGGGCGGAACGCCCCATTGTGTCATTCCGGAGCAGCGCCCCCCGAATGACGATGCGAAAGCTGAATTCCATGTCCAAGAGCCTGATCGACCTGATCTCGATCCTCGACCTCGAGCAGCTCGAGGTGAATTTGTTCCGCGGCAACAGCCCGAAGACGAGCTGGCAGCGGGTGTTCGGCGGGCAGGTGATCGGACAGGCGATGGTCGCGGCCTGCCGCACCGTCGAGGGCCGGCTGCCGCATTCGCTGCATTGCTATTTCATCCTGCCGGGCGATCCGCAGATCCCGATCATCTACCAGGTCGAGCGGCTGCGCGACGGCAAGAGCTATTCGACCCGCCGCGTCACCGCGATCCAGCACGGCAATGCGATCTTCTCGATCATGGTGTCGTTCCATGCCGGGGAGGAGAGCGCGTTCGATCACCAGGAGAAAATGCCCGACGTGCCGCCGCCGGAAAAGCTCACGGCCGAGGAGGTGGCGAAGCAGCCGATGTTCCGCGAGATGCCGGACTTCATCCGCCGCTATTACGAGTCCGATCGTCCGATCGAGCTGCGCCCGGTCGAGCTCGGCCGTTACTTCGGCCAGAAGATCGAGGATGGCCGCATCCATGTCTGGATCAAGACGGCGGCTACGCTGCCGGACGATCCGGCGCTGCATATGTGCGCGCTCGCCTATGCCTCGGACTTCTCGCTGCTCGACGCGATCATGGCGCGCTATGGCCGCACGCTGTTCGACAAGCGCATGATGCCGGCGAGCCTCGACCACGCAATGTGGTTTCATCGCCCGTTTCGCGCCGACGAATGGCTGCTCTACGCGCAGGATTCACCGAGCGCGCAAGGCGGCCGCGGCCTGACCCGCGGCTCGATCTTCAAGCCCGACGGCACGCTGGTCGCCTCCGTCGCGCAGGAAGGCTCCGTGCGCGAGCGGAGGAGCTGATCGCCCCAAGCGCGCTAAGCCGCGCTCAGGGCTGTTCGGGTCGTGCTTACATTGCGCCCCGCGGCGCGAGCTCGGTCTGCGATGCGAACCAGTTCATGATCCAGCGATAGACCCACGGGATCGGGATGATGAAGCCGCACAGGATCGCGGCCACGATCCCGCGCCAGAGAATTCCAAGTCCGCTGCCCCTGAAGATGATCTCCCGACGCGTGCCCTGGATATTGCGATACATCCAGCGCAGCTGGGCCGCGGCGACCCAGGCCCATCCGATGATCGTGATGATGGAGATCGCGAACAGCAGGTTCCAGCCGATATAGCCGAGCACCGAGCCGGTGAAGCTGAGGCCGACCGGCTGGCCGTTGGAGGCGATGTTTGCAACCATCCATTTCAGCAGCATCCAGTAGAGAACGATCTGGACGATGTAGAAGGCGGCGCTCAGAATCTGGCTGCCGATGTAGCCGATGACAATCGCCACAACGATGAAGCCGAAGAACCAGGGCACGATCGCCATCGCAGAGCCGGTGAAGGAGAGGTTCGGCCGGCCCGGGACCCTCACGCAGGACACGATCCATTGCGTGTACCAGACGAACAGCCACGGAATCGGGATGATGAAGCACGAGCCGATCAGCATCACCAGCGTGCGCCACGTGAAGTCGAGGATGCCGAAATCGACCGACAGCGATCCGCCGGCAGCGCTGCCGGCGCCGGCATAGCTTCCGCCGCCCATCATCGGCGGGCCTCCAGCCGGCATCATCGGCGGCGCGCCGCCGCCCGACATCAGACCGGGAATTTCGGCGGCCTTCTGCCAGCCGGCCATGCCCTCGGACCACACCAGCGTATCGCCGCGCACGACGCCCTCGCCGATCAGGTCGCGGAATTGCCCCTCCGGGTAGGGCCCTTGCTGCTTGCCCTCGGATGCGTAGAACCAACTCGCCATGAAGCGCCCCCCAAAATACTTATGTCCCGCCCGGCAGGTGCGGGTTCACCGGATCCATGCCAAAAATGCATTGTGACGGATGAACCGTTGCCCTGTACAGAGGCGGCCGTTCACATGGCCTCCCTTGGCCAAACGTTTTTCCGCTTCAATCTGCAAGTTTTTTGTGCCATTTGCCCGGAAAGATGCCAGATTGACGCAGCGCCGGGGACATACGGCGCGGCGCTCCCCGGGAAATAGGCCTGACCATGAAACTCGTCGTCGCGATCATCAAACCTTTCAAGCTCGATGAGGTCCGTCAGGCCCTGACGGCGATCGGCGTCCACGGCATGACCGTGACCGAGGTCAAGGGCTACGGCCGCCAGAAGGGTCACACCGAGATCTATCGCGGTGCAGAATATGTCGTGAACTTCCTGCCGAAGCTGCGGATCGAGATCGCGGTCGCCTCCGACGTCGCCGACAAGGCGGTCGCCGTGATCACCGCGACCGCCCGCACCGGGCAGATCGGTGACGGCAAGATCTTCGTCACGCCGATCGACCATGCGCTGCGCATCCGCACCGGCGAAACCGACAGCGACGCGCTTTAAAGCTCAAACACGTCTTCGATCGCACCGGGCAACGACGCCATGGCGTGCGACGCCAATTGATGCCGGGGGGAAATGACATGGCGGGATTGTTGCGCCGCGTAGCCGCTATGGCTGCGCCGATCGGATTTACTTGGGTCATGGCTTCGCCGGCGCGCGCCGCGACGGGCGAGATCAACACCGCCGACACTGCCTGGATGATCGTGGCCACCGCGCTGGTGCTGATGATGACGATCCCGGGACTTGCGCTGTTCTATTCCGGCATGGTGCGCAAGAAGAACGTGCTCGCGACCATGGCACAGAGCCTTGCCGCGGTGACGATCATCTCCATTCTCTGGGTCGCGTTCGGCTATTCGCTGTGCTTCGTCGGCGACGGCCCCTGGATCGGCTCGCTCGACCGCTGGTTCCTCGCCGGCATGACCATGGACAGCGTGAACCCGGCGGCGAAGACGATCCCCGAAGCGCTGTTCATGCTGTACCAGATGACGTTTGCGATCATCACGGTGGCGCTGGTCGCGGGCTCCGTCGCCGACCGCATGCGGTTCTCCGCCTATCTGCTGTTCTCCGTCGCCTGGTTCATCTTCGTCTACATTCCGCTGGCACATTGGGTGTGGGGCGGCGGCTTCCTCAACAGCATGGGTGTGCTGGATTTCGCCGGCGGCCTCGTCGTGCATCTGTCGGCCGGCACTGGCGGTCTCGTCGCCGCGAAGGTGATGGGACGCCGTCACGGCTACGGCACTGAAAACCTGTCGCCGTTCGATCTGTCGCTCGCGGTGATGGGCACCGGCCTGTTGTGGGTCGGCTGGTTCGGCTTCAACGGCGGCTCGGCCGGTGCTGCCAATTCGCGCGCAGTGATGGCGATCATCGCGACGCATCTGGCGGCCTGCTCCGGCGCGCTGACCTGGGGCGCGATAGAATGGTCGACGCGGCGCAAGCCGTCGGTGCTCGGCATGATTTCGGGCGCAGTGGCCGGCCTCGGCACCATCACGCCGGCTTCCGGCTTCGTCGCGCCGTGGCATGCCATCATCATCGGCATCGCCGCAGGCGGGATTTGCTACTGGGCCTGCACCTGGCTGAAGCACCGCTTCAATTACGACGACTCGCTCGACGTGTTCGGCGTCCACGGCATCGGCGGACTGACCGGTACGCTGCTCGCGGGCGTGTTCGCAACCAGCGCGATCGGCGGCACGGCCGGCCTGCTCGAGGGCCATCCGCAGCAATTGCTGATCCAGCTCTACGGCGTCGCCGTCACCTTCGTCTGGTCGGCGGGCGTGAGCTTTGTCCTGCTCAAGCTGGTCGGCCTGTTCGTGCCCTTGCGGGTTTCGCGCGAGCACGAGCTCGAGGGGCTCGATATCTCGCAGCACGGCGAAGCGCTTCAGTAATCCGGGCTTGCGCAATACATAAGTACGTGCTTATGTGTTGCCATGATCGAAGCCGACATCTTCAAGGCGCTGGCCGACCCGACGCGCCGAAAAGTCTTTGAGAAGCTCGCCGGCGGAAGCCTGAATGCCAGCACCTTGCGCGACGGTCTGGAGATCAGCCAGCCGGCGATGTCGCAGCACCTTTCGGTGCTGCGCGCGGCGGGCCTCGTCCGCGAGCAGCGACAGGGCCGCTTTGTGAATTACGAAATCGACCCGGACGGAATCGTGGCCATCGGCACATGGCTTGCGCGCTATCGCGCCTACTGGCCGAAGCGCATGGACGCACTCGCCGATCTCTTGAAGGAAATGGATCAATGAGCGACGCAGCGAAGCCCGATCCGTCCGACGAAGCCCTGGTGCACGAAGAAGCCTTGGTGCTCGAATATGAATTCGATGCGCCGCCGGCAAAGGTCTGGCGCGCCGTGACCATCCCGGCTTTGCGCGAGCGCTGGCTGCCGGATTGCGATCTTGCGGGCGCCGAGCCGGAATCAACGATCGCAGGCGAAGAGGTGCGCTACCGGCTTCGTGATTCGGAGCCACCGTTTCGCGAGAGCCACGTCATCTTCCGGATCGAGCCGAACGAGGACGGCGGCACGCGTTTTCGCATCATCCAGCAAGTCTGCGACATCACACTTCCGCAGCCGGCTAACAGCAATTGCTGCCTGATGCGCGCGGCCGCCTAACAGCAACAAGATTTCATCACCTGCAGACATGGAGGTCGCCGATGCGCGACATGCTTCAGCTCGTCCCTATGGTCGTCGAACAATCCGCCCGCGGCGAACGATCCTTCGACATCTACTCGCGGCTCCTGCGCGAGCGCATCATCTTCCTCAACGGCGAGGTCAATGATGCGATGTCGGGACTGGTCTGCGCCCAGCTGCTGTTCCTGGAGGCGGAGAATCCGAACAGGCCGATCAATCTCTACATCAATTCCTATGGCGGCGTGGTCACCTCTGGGCTCGCCATGTACGACACCATGCAATTCATCAAGGCGCCGGTTCATACGCTGTGCATGGGCACCGCACGCTCGATGGGCTCGTTCCTGCTGATGGCCGGCGAGCCCGGTCACCGCGCCGCGCTGCCCAATGCCAGCCTTCACGTGCATCAGCCGCTCGGCGGCTTCCAGGGCCAGGCGTCCGACATCCTGATCCATGCCAATGAAATGCAGGAGACCAAGCGGCGTATCACGCGGCTCTATGCCCAGCATTGCGGGCGCACCGAGGCGGAGGTGGAACGGACCCTGGACCGTGACCACTTCATGACGGCGCAGCAAGGGGTCGAATGGGGGTTGATCGACCGGGTCTTTGCGGAGCGCGAGGCCGCCTGAGCGACGGGTCGGTTGCGCGTATCCCGTGGGCACGTCGCGACCCGCCGCGATCTTTCGCGGCACGGGGACGCCCTTGAGGAGCTCCCCCTGTAATTGAATACCTCTTCACTGCTCGACACGTGAGCAACGATTGTGTCGGCAGCCTGTCATGCCTGCTTTTTGATCAAGCCTGACCATGGATTGAGCGCGACGTAATAGCGCACTGCACCGCGATACCCGTCAAACGCGAAAACCCCCGCTTTCATAGTCCGTTAGGCAAGCGGCCCGATCTGGCACGGCATTTGATTCTAAGGGTCCCGGCTGTGCCCGCGTAGTGAACTTTCTCCCTCGTGGCGAACCAGTCGAGAAACGCCCGGCCGCGTCCGGACCGGGCCCAAGCGGGGATAGGACCCATGAAAATTGTTATGGCGATTATCAAGCCATTCAAGCTGGAAGAAGTCCGTGACGCCCTGACCGCCATTGGCGTTCACGGTCTCACGGTGACGGAAGTCAAGGGATATGGCCGTCAGAAAGGCCATACGGAAATCTACCGCGGCGCCGAATATGCCGTGAGCTTCCTGCCCAAGATCAAGATCGAAGTCGCCGTCGCCTCCGAGCAGGTCGACAAGACCATCGACGCCATCACGTCCGCCGCCAAAACCGGACAGATCGGCGACGGCAAGATCTTCGTCATCAACCTCGACCATGCGGTTCGCATCCGCACCGGCGAAGCCGACGCCGCGGCCCTTTGATTTCGCGCTCAACCAGAATCCAATCAGGAGTAAATGAAATGACGTTTAAGCGTCCCTATGGCGCGGGATTGGCGGCTCTCGCAGTCGGCCTGTTCGCTGCGACCGCAGCCTATGCCGAGCCAACGGTCAACAAGGGGGATAACGCCTGGATGCTGACATCGACAGTGCTCGTGCTGTTGATGACGATCCCGGGTCTCGCGCTGTTCTACGGCGGCCTCGTTCGTTCCAAGAACATGCTCTCGGTCCTGATGCAGGTGTTCTACACCGTCTGCGTCGTCACCGTGATCTGGGCCGTGTACGGCTACAGCCTCGCCTTCACCGGCGGCTCCGACTTCATCGGCGGCTTCTCCAAGGCCTTCATGATGGGCGTCACCACCGACTCGAAGGCCGCGACTTTCTCGGTCGACGCCAACATCTCGGAGCTCGTCTATGTCTGCTTCCAGATGACCTTCGCGGCGATCACGCCCGCCCTCATCGTCGGTGCCTTCGCCGAGCGCATGAAGTTCTCGGCGGTCGCCCTGTTCATCCCGCTCTGGGTCACGCTGATCTACTTCCCGATCGCGCACATGGTCTGGTATTGGCCCGGCCCGGACGCGATCCAGGATGCGGCCAAGGCTCTGGCTGCTGCGGCTGATGGTGCAGCGAAGACTGCGGCTCAGGCCAAGCTCGACGAGATCAACGCCGACGCCGGCTGGATCTTCAAGAAGGGCGCGATCGACTTCGCTGGCGGCACCGTGGTGCACATCAACGCCGGCATCGCAGGTCTCGTCGGCGCTCTCCTGATCGGCAAGCGCACCGGCTACGGCAAGGAGCTGATGGCTCCGCACTCGCTGACCATGTCGATGATCGGCGCCTCGCTGCTCTGGGTCGGCTGGTTCGGCTTCAACGCCGGCTCCAACCTCGAAGCCAACGGCGGCGCAGCCCTCGCCATGACCAACTCCTTCGTCGCCACCGCAGCCGCCGCGCTGTCGTGGATGTTCGCGGAGTGGATCGTGAAGGGTCATCCGTCGGTGCTCGGCGTCATCTCCGGCGCCGTCGCGGGCCTCGTGGCCGTCACGCCTGCCGCCGGCTTCTCCGGCGTGATGGGTGCGATCGTCCTCGGCCTCGTGGTCGGCGTGGTCTGCCTGTTCTTCTGCACCGTGGTGAAGAACGCGCTCGGCTACGATGACTCGCTCGACGTGTTCGGCGTGCACTGCATCGGCGGCATCGTCGGCGCCCTCGGCACCGGCATCCTGGTCAATCCGGCTCTCGGTGGTGCGGGCATCATCGACTACACCGCGATCCCGCCCAAGGTTGCCGATTACGACTTCGCGGCGCAGATGCTCTCCCAGATCGAAGCCGTCTGCACCACGCTGGTGTGGTCGGGCGTCGGTTCGGCGATCCTCTACAAGGTCGTCGATGTGATCGTTGGCCTCCGTGCCAATGTCGAGAGCGAGCGTGAAGGTCTCGACATCACCGAGCACACCGAGCGCGCCTACAACATGTAACCACTCCTCCCGGGCGCGATCTCTTCGGGGATCGCGTCCACAACTACGGTTTGGGCACATACCCGGCAATGCCCCGACCGTTGAGGGGCTCCAGCGCAAGTTGGAGCCCCTTTCTTTTTGCTCCACGCCTGGAAGAAAAAGATTGCCATTCCAGATGGCCGGGGCAGAAATAACGACCACAACGAACAACAAAACGGGAGGTCGTCATGCGTTTGGAAGGCGGATGCTATTGCGGCGAAGTGCGCTATGTGGCCGAGGGCGATCCGATGATGCAGGCCCAATGTCACTGCCGCGAGTGCCAGTACATCTCGGGCGGCGCGCCCAACACCTTCATCGCGATGCCGGCGACGGGCTTCAGCTACATCACCGGGCAACCCAAACAGTTCACCCGCAAGGATCTCGAGCGCGCCGTCACCCGTGAATTCTGCGCCGAATGCGGCACCCATCTGGTGACCAAGGTTCCGGGACTGCCGGCGGCAATCCTCAAGGTCGGCACGCTGGACGAACCGAAACAGTTCCATCCGCAGATGGCGATCTACACCTGCGACAAGCAGGAGTTCCACGCAATCCCCGCGGGCATGGCGACGTTCGAGAAACTGCCGGGGCACTGAGGATCGAGCCGAGCCAGGAAATCGGTGCGCTCCCTCTCCCGCTTGCGGGGGAGGGTTGGGGTGGGGGTATCTCCACAGAGGGATCCCCCAAGAGGAGACAGCCCTCACCCGCCACGCTCTTCGAGCGCGTCGACCAGCGGGAGAGGCGAAAACCAACCCTCATCCCGTTGTTATCCGGCCTCATTATTCCCGCTCTGGACGGGTCGGCCGACCGATGGTTAATCGCGTCTTAACCTCGCCCTATCTATGGTGAACTGAACCGCTTTCCCGCTGGCGTATCCATGCGCCGGCCGTTCCAAGAGTGCTGGCGCCCAGAATGGTCATGACCGCTTCATCCCGTGCGCCGCTAGCCGGTGGAAGCTCCGACAACGAACGCTCGCCCTTTGTCCGGCTGAACGAGCTGTTGGCGCCGCATCAGCCCGGCAAGCCCTTGATTTCGCTCGCGGTCGGCGAACCGCAGCATCCGGTGCCCGATTTCGTCGGCCCGGTGCTGGCCAAGCACATCGCCGATTTCGGCCGTTACCCGATGAACCAGGGCACCGAACCGTTCCGTCATGCGGCGAGCACGTGGTTGTCGTCGCGCTTCAGGCTGCCGCGACCGCTCGACCCCAAGAGCGAGATTCTCGTCCTCAATGGCAGCCGCGAGGGGCTGTTCCTCGCCGCGATCGCGGCGACGCGCTATGTCGGCCCGCGTCCCGGCAAGCCCGCCATCCTGATGCCGAACCCGTTCTATCCGGTCTATGGCGCCGGCGCCGGCGCCGCAGCCTGCGAACAGGTCTATCTGCCGACCACCGTCAAAAACGGCTTCCTACCCGATCTCGACGCCATCGATGAAACGACGCTCGCACGCACGGTCGCGTTCTATCTGGCGTCACCCGCCAATCCCCAGGGCTCGGTCGCGTCGCGCGATTATTTCACGCGCCTGAAGAGCCTTGCCGATCGCTACGGCTTCATGATCCTCAGCGACGAGTGCTATTCGGAGATCTACACCCGCGAAGCACCGGGCAGCGCGCTCGAATGCGCCGGCCCCGATTTCACCCGCGTGGCTGCGTTCCAGTCGCTGTCGAAGCGCTCGAACCTGCCGGGCCTGCGGGTCGGCTTCGCCGCCGGCGACAAGAAGTTCATCGGCATGTTCCTGGAGCTGCGCAACATCGCGGCGCCGCAGGTGCCGGTGCCGCTGCAGCATGTCGCGACCGTTGCCTATGGCGACGAGGCGCATGTCGAGGAGAACCGCAGGCTCTACCGGATCAAGTTCGATCTCGCCGACCAGATCATCGGCAATCGTTACGGCTATCGCCGACCGGATGCCGGTTTCTGCGTCTGGCTCAATACGTCGGAGATCGGCGACGACGTCTCCGTGACTCTCAAGCTCTTCAAGGAAGCCGGCGTGCGCGTGGTGCCCGGTTCCTATCTGGCGCGGCGTCAGCCCGACGGCTTCAATCCCGGTGCCGGCTACATTCGCCTGGCGCTGGTGCAGGATAGTGAGACCACGGCGCAGGCGCTGCACCGGCTGGTCGAAACTCTGGGTTAGGCGAGGCCCATGAGCATGTCGGCAATCGAACGTGTGATTCCCCTGGTCGGCCATCTGCCGCCCTCGATCCGCGAGGCGCTGAGCCGGCGCGTGCGCGAGCTCACTGGTCTCGGCCTGATCACGCTCTCAGGCGTCGCGTCCGCCGCGCTGATGACCTGGTCGGTGCAGGACCCGAGCCTCAGCCACGCGACCTCGCGGCCGATCCGCAACATTCTCGGTTATGCCGGCGCCATCGGCGCCGACCTCGCGATGCAGATCCTCGGCCTCGGCGCGATCATGCTGATCCTGACGGTCGCGGTGTGGGGCTGGCGCATGATGACCCATCGCCCGTTCGACCGCGAGGCGCTGCGGCTCGGCTCCTGGATTCTCTGCACCGTGATCGCGGCGGGCTTTGTCAGCTGCTGGCCGCATGGTGGCGCCTGGCCGCTGCCGACCGGGCTTGGCGGCGTCGTCGGCGATGCGCTGGTGCGCGCGCCCGCGGTGATCTTCGGGCCGCCCGGCGCGATCTATCGCATGGTGCTCGGCATCATCCTGTTCGTCGCGCTGGCCGCGACCTTCCTGATCGCCTGCGGGCTCGGCGCACGCGAGCATGACGAAGAGCTCGCGGAGATCGAGGACGACGACAAGCCGCTCGACGAGGACGAGGAGAGCGATCGTGGCTCGGTGTCGCTGGGCTGGCTGTTCCACGCGCTGATGAGCACCAAGGCGAGATTGATCTGGCTGTTTGGAGCTGCCTACCGCTCGCTGGTTTCGAGCGGATCCAAGACCAAGGCAGTTTCGTTCAGCCGGCAGGAGCCCAATCTCGGCGGCCGCGCCGCGCCCTCGATCTCACCGCAGTCCGAGGACGAGGATTCCGAGGACCAACACGACGAAGAAGAGGAAGACGAGGAGGAGGAAGAGGAAGAGGAGGCGCCCGTGCGCGCGTCGCGCAAGAAGGCAGCACCGAAAGCCGCTTCCAAGAAATCCTCCGACAAGTTCGAGCTTCCGTCCGTGTCCGTGCTGGCTGCGCCCAAGGCCGGCGACCGCCAGCCGCTCAGCAAGGCCGAGCTGGAAGCCAATTCGCGCGCGCTCGAAGGCGTGCTGCAGGATTTCGGCGTGCGCGGCGAGATCGTGAAAGCCAATCCGGGTCCGGTCGTCACGCTGTACGAACTCGAACCGGCACCCGGCATCAAGTCGTCGCGCGTGATTGGGCTTGCCGACGACATCGCGCGCTCGATGAGCGCACTCTCGGCGCGCGTCGCCGTGGTTCCCGGCCGTAACGCCATCGGCATCGAGCTGCCGAACGCGCATCGCGAAAAGGTCTATCTGCGCGAGCTGCTGGTCGCGAAGGAGACCATCGACACGGTGGCAAAACTGCCGCTCTGCCTCGGCAAGACCATCGGCGGCGATCCTGTCATCATCGACCTCGCGCGCACGCCGCACATGCTGATCGCCGGTACCACCGGGTCCGGCAAGTCGGTCGCCATCAACACCATGATCCTCAGCCTGGTCTACCGGCTGCGCCCGGACCAGTGCCGGCTGATCATGGTCGATCCGAAGATGCTCGAACTCTCCGTCTACGACGGCATTCCCCATCTGCTCACCCCCGTCGTGACCGATCCGAAGAAGGCGGTGGTCGCGTTGAAATGGGCCGTGCGCGAGATGGAAGAGCGCTACAAGAACATGGCCAAGCTGGGTGTGCGCAACATCGACGGCTACAACACGCGCCTGGGCGAATTGAAAGCCAAGGGCGAAGAGCCGACGCGCACCGTGCATACCGGCTTCGACAAGGAAACCGGCAAGGCGATCTACGAGGAAGAGAAGCTCTCGCTCGACCCGCTGCCCTACATCGTCATCATCGTCGACGAAATGGCCGACCTGATGATGGTCGCCGGCAAGGACATCGAAGGCGCCGTTCAGCGTCTCGCGCAGATGGCGCGCGCCGCCGGCCTGCATGTGATCCTCGCGACGCAGCGCCCGTCGGTCGACGTCATCACCGGCACCATCAAGGCGAACTTCCCGACCCGCATCGCCTTTCAGGTCACCTCGAAGATCGACAGCCGCACGATTCTCGGCGAGATGGGCGCCGAGCAGCTGCTCGGCCAGGGCGACATGCTCTACATGGCCGGCGGCGGTCGCATCAGCCGCGTGCACGGCCCCTTCGCCTCGGACGATGAAGTCGAGAAGGTGGTGCGCCACCTCAAGACCCAGGGCCAGCCCGAATATCTCGAGGCGGTTACGGCCGAGGAGCCGACCGAGGACGAGGACGGCGGCGCCGTGTTCGACGCCAGCGGCATGGGCGCGGATGGCGGCGGCGACCTGTTCCAGCAGGCCGTTGCCATCGTCAAACGTGACCGCAAGGCCTCGACCAGCTACATCCAGCGCCGTCTGCAGATCGGCTATAACCGCGCCGCATCGCTGATGGAGCGCATGGAACTGGAAGGCATCGTCGGGCCCGCCAATCACGCCGGCAAGCGCGAGATTCTGGTCGAAGAAGAAGACAGCCATATGTGAGGCAAGCCGCCTCAAAGTCCCATTTTCACGCAAAAACGTTATCTGCTTTTGCCCGAAATCACGCTAAAACGACGCCCAGCCACACAGGACGACGCGTTGACCCAACATCCGGACATTCGATTCGCGGCCTCTTTCGTGGCGCGTAGCGCGCGCGTGGCGGGCGTGCTGCTCGTCACCGCCGCGATGGTGACCGCGGCGTCGATGGCGCAGACCGTGCCCGTGCCGAAACCTGCGCCGAAGGCCCGCGACGCTGCCCCGCCCTCGGGTGGGCCGTCGATTACCGGCGCAACGCAGGCGCCGCCGAATCCGATTATTCCCGATCCACGCCGCAACGTGCCGAGCAGCATCTTCCAGACTTTCGATGCGAACCAGAAGGCGCAGGCGGCCAAGGTCAGCGCGTATCTGTCCTCGTTGTCGACGCTGGTCGGAAACTTCGTCCAGGTCGGCCCCGACGGCAGCAAGACGCAGGGCGATTTTTACATCCAGAAGCCGGGCAAGCTGCGTTTCGAATATGATCCGCCGAGCCCGATCGACATCGTCGCCGACGGATCGTCGGTGGTGGTGCGCGACCGCAAGCTCGCGACGCAGGACGTCTATCCGCTGTCGCAGACGCCGCTGCGCTTCCTGCTGTCGGATCGCATCGACCTGATGAAGGACACCAACGTCGTCAACGTGACCGCCGACGATCTCTTCATCAGCGTCACTATCGAGGAAAAGCAGGCGCTGGTTGGCACCAGCCGGCTGCTTCTGATGATCGGCGCCAAGGACGGCCAGCTGAAGCAATGGACCGTCACCGATCCGCAGGGCTACGACACCACGGTTGCGGTCTACAATCTCGATGCGAGCAAGAAGCTCGATCCCAACATGTTCAAGATCGACTTCACCAATTACAGCGTGCCGTCACCGGGATAACGGCCCCACTGCCGTAGGGTGGGCAAAGGCGCAACGCGCCGTGCCCACCATCTCGTCTCATTGCAGTCGGCATGGTGGGCACGCTTCGCTTTGCCCACCCTACGAAACCTCACCTGTGGACAAGCATTCCCGCGCGTTCAATCCATGCTAAGACGCAATTCCCATGCGTCTTTCCCTGACAACCTGGAACATCAATTCGGTGCGGCTTCGCATCGATCTGGTCGCGAAGTTTCTCAAGAACGCGCGGCCAGACGTGCTGTGTCTCCAGGAGACCAAGTGCATCGACGACGCCTTTCCGCTGAAGCGCTTCAAGCGGCTCGGCTACGAGCACGTCGCGCTGAACGGGCAGAAGGGCTATCACGGCGTCGCCATCGTCTCGAAGATTCCATTCGAGTCCAGGGACATCCGGACGTTTTGCGACAAGGTGGATTCGCGTCATATCTCGGTGTCGTTCGGCGAGAAGGCCAACATCGCGAAGCCGCTGGTGCTGCATAATTTCTACGTGCCCGCCGGCGGCGATATTCCCGACCCGGCACTGAACGAGAAATTCGACCACAAGCTCCGCTTTCTCGACGAGATGAAGGCGTGCGAGCCGCTGCATCCGCGCGGAGAGGATCGCCACATCCTGGTCGGCGATCTCAACGTGGCGCCGCACGAGAACGACGTGTGGTCGCACAAGCAGCTGCTGAAAGTCGTTTCGCACACGCCGATCGAAACGGAAAAATTGCAGGCCGCACTCAGCGCCGGCGAGTGGGTCGACGTCGCGCGCGACCGCATTCCGATGTCGGAGAAGGTCTATACGTGGTGGAGCTACCGCTCCGCCGACTGGACCGTCGGCGACCGCGGCCGCAGGCTCGACCACATCTGGGTCTCCCGCGCGCTGAAAGATGCGGTCAGCGATTTCAAAATCTTGCGCGATGCGCGAAGCTGGGAACGGCCGTCGGACCACGTGCCGGTGACGGTGACGCTGGACGTTTAGGCTTCGGAGACGACGATGGGCACGCCCGCACCGTCAGAGCACACAGAACCACCGGTTCGTGCGTGGTGGAATTCCCGTTTCGTCGTGCCGGGATTGATGTTGCTGAGCACGATACCGTTCTGGTTCGTGCATACGCCGCCGCTGATCGATTTCCTCGCCCATATCGGCCGCTACCATGTGCAGCTACATCTGGCAGATTCGCCGGCGCTCCGGCAGAACTGGGATTTTCACTGGCAGCTGGTCGGCAATCTCGGCGTTGAATTGCTGATCGCACCGCTGGCAGCGATGCTCGGTCTCGAGCGCGCCGCCTGGCTGATTGCGGTGGCGCTTCCGCTCCTCCTGATCTCGGCGATCGGGCGCATCAGCAGAGCGTTGCATGGGGAGCTCACGCCGTTCGCCATCGCGGCCGCATGGTTCGCGATGGCCTATCCGTTCCAGCTTGGCTTCGTGAATTATTGGCTTGGCTGTGCGCTCGCGCTTCATGTTTTCGCATCCTGGGTCGGGACGACGGGGACGAACGGCTCGGTCATGCGGGCGGCACTGTTCGCGGCGGCCGCCTGCCTGGTCTGGCTCGCTCACGCCTACGGCTGGGTCGTTCTGGTCGTCCTCGTCGGCGCCTTTGAGCTCTGCCGCAGCTGGAATCGTGCACCGGCCGCGTGGCCCTCCATGGTGATCGTCATTCTGCGACGCGCCTGGCCGGTCATGATTCCCGCTTTGCTCATGATTGTCTGGCGGCAAGGCAATGGCGCTGCCGCCACAGGTCATTTCTTCGACATCGGTACAAAGGTTCTTGGACTGGTATGGACGCTGCGCGACCAGAATATCTGGCTGGACACGCTGAGCCTGCTGCTGGCGATTGGCCTGCTGTACTTCGGGATCCGCAGCCGCGACGTCAGGCGCAATCCAGCACTTCTGATCGGAGCAGCAAGCATCCTCTTCCTGATCCTGCTGATGCCAGGAGAGATGTTTGGCGCGGTCTATGCCGATGTCCGGCTATGGCCGGTCTTCTTCATCGTCGGCCTCACCGCCATCGCGCCCACCGACCGCATGCAGCGCGGCGCCGCATTCATTGCCGGCCTGGCGCTGGCTGTTTTTGTGATTCGGATCGGCGCCACGGCGGTCGGGTTTGCGGCCTATGATTCCGCTTACGCGCGACATTTGCAGGCCCTGAAGGACGTCCCGCCTGGCGCAAGCATCGCGGTCCTGACACGGCCGCCAACCTGCGAGCAATGGCGTGCGCCGCGTGTCGCGCATCTGGGGTCGCTCGCCATCGTCCGGCGGGACGCCTTCGTCAATTCGCAATGGGATGCATCGGGCGGTCAACAGCTGCTGACACCACTCCGTGCGCGTGGCACCGCGTTCAACGCAGATCCGTCTCAGTACATCGAGGTCGCCCTGGGCGACTGCGACGGCGATCTGAGCGCGACGCTCGCGCAAAGGATCGCGCAAATTCCGCGCGATCGCTTCGACTATGTCTGGTTGCTCGACGTCGATGCGTCGCACCTGGCGGCCATGCCGGGACTGCGGCGGCTTTACCAGGACGACCGCAGCGTGCTGTATGAATTCAACAAGGAATGAATTCTGCGGGGCAGGGCCCGGCTCGATCCGCCGCGCTCAGGTGCTCAGCTTCGCACCGGCCATCAGGATGTCGCTCGCGATCTGGCTGGAGCGAACCGCGAATTCGTCGCGGAGGCGGACAGCGGCGGCAGGGTCGCTTTCGAGCACGCGCTGAAACAGGCTGCGCGCAACGCGGATGACGGAGGAATGCTCCAGCGCAACGGCGCCCGAGGGACGCTTCATCGGCACGACCAGCGCGAGCTCGCCGATCAGCGTGCCGGGGCCTGCAATCATCTCGGCGCCGGCGCCGTCATCGACGCGAAAGGCACCGCGCTGGACCACGAAGCCGGCGTCGGCATCGTCGCCGAGATTGAACAGGATGTCGCCGCGGACGAAGTCACGCTGCTCGGAGCCGATCGCCAGCATGCGCAACGAGGCGTCTCCCAACAAGCGCAGTGTCGGGACACGCTCGAGCAGCGCTACGTCGTCGTCGATTGACATTCCGGTCCGGGGCTCGTGAAACGCGCTAATTTACGACGAATCGCGCGCTTCTGGAACGTATCACGGCACCAGCTTGTAGCCACCGGCTTCCGTTACCAGGATTTCCGGGTTGGCGGCGTCCTTCTCGATCTTCTGGCGAAGACGGTAGATGTGGGTTTCCAGCGTGTGGGTGGTGACGCCGGAATTGTAGCCCCAGACCTCCTGGAGCAGGGTCTCGCGCGACACCGGCATCTGGCCGGCCCGGTAGAGGAAGCGCAGGATCGCCGTTTCCTTCTCAGTGAGGCGGACCTTGCGCGCATTGGCGGCGGTCAGCATCTTCGAGCCCGGGCGGAAGGAGTAGGGGCCGACCGAGAACACCGCGTCCTCGCTGGCCTCGTGCTGGCGCAGTTGGGCGCGGATGCGGGCCAGCAACACGGCGAAACGGAAGGGCTTTGCCACATAATCGTTGGCGCCGGATTCCAGGCCCAAAATCGTGTCGGAATCGGTGTCATGTCCCGTCAGCATGATGATCGGCGCCTTGAAGCCGCCCTTGCGCAAGGAGCGAACCACTTCGCGACCATCGGTGTCGGGAAGGCCGACATCCATCAGCACGAGATCGGGGGCGTTGGCCTTTGCGGCGCTGGCGCCTTTGGCGCCAGTATCGACGGCGGAGGCCTCAAATTCTTCGTGTAGCGATAATTGCTCCACCAACGTGTCGCGCAGATCGGTATCGTCATCCACGATCAGGATCTTGCGGGCATTGGGCATAGTGGATCATCCTTTTGGGGTCGACGGGGCGCGCATGCATGCCGCACCCAGCCGTGATGGGAAGTTTAAAGGGTCGCTGTTCTTATTGTTGTTCGTGTTGAAGTAGTGGGCTGTTACCGATTCACAAGCCGGAATTACTCTAACCCAGAATAGCAGGGCGGTTTGATGAATGTCCTGTAATGAATTCGACACCACGCGCTCACATGAAAAATAGCACAGATTCAACTGCTTATACCAGAAATCGAGGCTCGGGTCAGCTCTCGATGATCCGCGTAAGGCCTGCCGCCGGCAATCCGCGCCGGGGCTGGCTGACGGCCGGACAGCTGACGATTCCGGTGGCGCTGGGGCGCGGCGGTATTCTGGCCAACAAGCGCGAGGGCGACGGCGGCACCCCCAGGGGCCATTTTCGGCCCCGGCGATTGTGGTGGCGGGGCGACCGGCACAGCCGCCCCCAGACGTTTCTGCCGGCCCGGATCATCACCGGCGCTGACGCCTGGTGCGAGGATCCCGGCGATCGCCACTACAACCAGTGGATCCGGCGCGCGGAGGGCGAGGGCGGCGACCGGCTCAAGCGCACCGATCAGCTCTATGACTTCATCATCGAAATCGACCACAACACCAGGCCGCGCATCGCCGGCCGGGGCAGCGCGGTGTTTTTGCATCTGGCGCGCGACAATTTCGGCCCGACCGCGGGCTGCGTCTCCATGACCAAGGCGGCGATGCTACGATTGCTGCGGCGGCTGGGACCAAGAACAAAAATCATCATCGGGTGAGGATACATGCTCGACAAGGATCAGATCGCCGCAGCCTCGCAGGTCCTCGTTCAACATTGGCGTGACGGCAGCAAGCTTGACGCGCTCGAGACGCGGCTTCGGCCACAGAGCCGCGACGAGGGTTATGCGGTGCAGGCCGCACTTGGCGGTCGGCTGTTCGGCTGGAAGATCGCCGCGACGAGCGAGGCCGGACAGAAGCATATCAATGTCGCAGGCCCGCTGGCTGGTCGCATCATGCGCGACATGGTGATCGCCGACGGCGGCACCGCATCGATGAACGGCAACGCGATGCGCGTCGGCGAGCCGGAATTCTGCTTCCGCATGGGACGCGATCTCGCGCCGCGGTCCTCGCCGTACAGTGTCGACGAGGTGCTTGCCGCCGTCGAAACCCTGCATCCCGCGATCGAAATTCCGGATTCACGTTTCACCGATTTTGCAAGCGCCGGCGAGGCGCAGCTCATCGTCGACAATGCCTGCGCACATTTGTTCGTGCTGGGTGCCGCGACATCGGCCAATTGGCGCGCGATGGATCTCGTCGAGGAGCGGCCGCAGATCACGCTGCGCGGCGAGCGCTATGTCGGTCACGGCAAGAACGTGCTCGGCGATCCCCGCGTAGCGCTGGCCTGGCTCGCCAACGAACTGCGCGGACTCGGCATCACCTTGCGGGCAGGGGAAGTGGTGACGACAGGCACCTGCCATCCGCCACTGCCGATCCAGGCCGGCGATCAGTTTGCGATGGATTTTGGCGTGTTGGGGAAGGTGTCGGTGAGGTTTGAATAGGCCTCGCTAACGACGCCTACCGATGCCCGAAGATCGCGCTTCCCACGCGCACGTGGGTGGCGCCGAGCATGATGGCGGTCGCATAATCCGCGCTCATGCCCATCGACAGATTCTGCAATCCGTTGCGCGCGGCGATCTTGGCGGTCAGCGCGAAATGCGCCGCCGGCGGCTCGTCCACCGGCGGAATGCACATCAGGCCGGAGATGGTCAGCCCGTAGGTGTCGCGGCAGCTCGCGAGAAAGGCGTCGGCCTCGCCGGGCGCGACGCCGGCCTTCTGCGGCTCCTCGCCGATGTTAATCTGGACGAAGAGTTGCGGGTGCTTGTTCTGGGATTCGATTTCTTTGGCTAACGCCTGGCAAATGCTCGGACGGTCGACCGAATGGATGGCATCGAACAGCGCCACCGCCTCCTTCGCCTTGTTGGATTGCAGCGGCCCGATCAGATGCAGCGCGATGTCCGAGTAAACAGACGTTAACGCTGGCCACTTGCCTTTGGCCTCCTGCACGCGATTCTCGCCGAACACGCGCTGTCCGGCGCCGATAACCGGGATAATTGCATCCGCCGCAAAAGTCTTCGACACCGCAATCAGCGTCACGGAGGCGCGCTCGCGCCGCGCATCCTTGCAGGCGCGTGCAATCTCCGCTTCGACCGCGGCGAGCGCGTTTGGTGAATGGCCGGTTACCGGCGCGTCGTTGGCTTCTGTCATGACGTCGATCGATTTGCAGGAGTAACGGAGGTAGTTCCAATTTTACCCAGTTCAAGAAAGAGTTTTTGAACCCTTCGCTTTACCTTGCCCGCGGGGTGGGTAGCGAAGATGGCAAACGTTAGTTTCAACCGCAAACGAGCAAAACTCAAGCAGGTCCTCGGCATCAGGGCCCGGCTTGCGTTGCTTGCGGTGATTCTGGTCGCGCCCTTGATGCTCGATCGCATTCGCTCGCTCGAGGACACCCGCACCAAGCAGATCGCGCAGGCCACGGCCGAATTCACCACGGTGGCAAGGCACAGCGCCGACGCGCAGCGCGAAGTGATCTCGTCAGTCGAGACCATCCTGAAATCGGAAGCCTTCATCCGCGCCTCCGCTGGTGGCGTCAGCAAGAGCTGCGACGTGCTGCGCGCGAGCCTGCCGACGAGCCTTCCCTGGATCCGTACGCTTCTGATCGCCGGCCAGGACGGCCGCATTCAGTGCGCGACCAACAACATGTATGTCGGCCTCGATCTTTCCGACCGACCCTATTTTCAGCAGGCGCAGGAGACCGGCCGCTTCGTGCTGTCCGACTTCATCCTGTCGCGGCCGGTGCAGTCGCCGACCGTCATGGCGGTCTACCCGGTCTCCGCGTTCAGCGGCGTCGCCGACGCCGTCGTGCTCGCAACCGTCAACCTCGACTGGATGTCGAAGGTCATGAACAATCTGGGCGGCCGCGCCGGCATCACCGCGGTGCTGGTCGACAGCGCCGGCACCGTGCTGGCTGCGCCCGCCGACCAGCACAGCGCGGTCGGTCGTCCGCTCGACAACATGCCGCTGATGTCCGCAATCGCCGACAAGGCGTTGCGCTCCGACCAGGACGAGGGCTCGCTGTCGTTTCTCGCCGCCGACGGATCGCGACGCGCGGTCAGCTTCAGCCGCATCGCCGGCACCAATTCCCGCCTGATCGCCAGCATCGACGAGGACAAGGTGTCCGCCGCGGTGAGCCGCGACATCCGCACCGCCTATCTCCAGCTGGCCTTCGTCGTCGTGTTCGTGCTGCTCGGCGCGCTGATCGCCGCCGAGAAGCTCGTGATCAAGCCGATCGAAATGCTCGCGGACATGGCCAAGCGTCTCGGCGAGGGCGACCTGTCGGCCCGCGCGGCGCGCAACCGGCTTCCGTCCGAATTCGTGCCGCTGGCGCGCGCCTTCAACGCCATGGCGGCGCAGCTCAGCCAGCGCGAGCGCGAGCTGATCGCGTCCAATGACCGGCTGACGGTGATGGCATCGATCGACATGCTGTCGGGACTTGCCAACCGCCGCGGCTTCCAGAGCCGTCTCGACTTCGAATGGATGCGCGCGCAGCAATACGGCAGCGAGCTCGCGCTTCTGATGATCGACGTCGACCACTTTAAGCTGTTCAACGACACCTACGGCCATCTCGAAGGCGATTCCTGTCTGACCCGGCTCGGCGAGTCGCTGTCCGGCATCGCCGCCGACACGATGGGCTTTGCCGCCCGCTACGGCGGCGAAGAATTCTGCCTGCTGCTACCGAACACCGACGTACATCGCGCCGTCGAGATCGGCGAGTTGGTCCGCGCCGCGGTGCTGAAGCTTTGCCTGCCGCACATCACCTCCGCCCACATGGTGGTCACGGTGTCGATCGGCGTTGCAGCGACACGGCCGAACGAGGCCTTGCGTCCGGGCGATCTGATCGAAGCCGCTGACGCTGCGCTCTATGCCGCCAAACATCGCGGCCGCAACAAAGTCGTCGAGCACGGCATTTTGCGCATCGAGGGCACCACGGCCGAGATCGCAATGGCGGGCTAAAGCGCGCCGGTTTGTGCTGAACTCGTCATGCCCTGGGACCACGACCCTGTGGCGCGATATAGGTCTCGAACAGATCCTGATTGGTCCGGCTGTCGAACGGACGGTTGTGGTCGATCAGGAGGTCGATGGCGTTGCGCAGATCGTCATGACTGCCAGGCTTAGTACTGGAACCAGATGGCAAAATTGGTCGGCGTCGGCGGAATCCGCTATTCGGCCATGCTCCGCACCGCCCGTCCGGCGATGGAGGCGGCATAGTCGTAGTCGGGATCGTCGAAATCTGAGGCCATTGCCTGACGTCGGGTGCTGTTGGCGGCCAACCTCGCACCGACCCCTTAATCCTATCCCAATACCCTTGTCCGCACTTATGCGGAGCAGTATTGCAAGGTGCCGCCGGCAGCGGCAACCCATTGACCCCCCGACGACTTCTATGGCCTAGTCCGGCCTCTTCAGGCGGCCGAAACCACGAAAACGCAACGATTCCATGACCTCCGAACGCTATAACGCCCGCGATGCCGAACCGCGCTGGCAACGCCAGTGGGACGAACAGGCGATCTTCGTCTCGAAGAACGACGATTCCCGGCCGAAATACTATGTGCTGGAGATGTTCCCCTACCCGTCCGGGCGCATCCATATCGGCCATGTCCGCAATTACACGCTCGGCGACGTGCTGGCCCGCTTCATGCGCGCCAAAGGCTTCAACGTGCTGCACCCGATGGGCTGGGACGCCTTCGGCCTGCCGGCCGAGAACGCCGCCATCGAGCGCAAGGTCGCGCCAAAAGCCTGGACCTACGACAACATCGCCGCGATGAAGAAGCAGCTCCGCTCGATCGGGCTGTCGCTGGACTGGTCGCGCGAGATCGCGACTTGCGACCCCAGCTACTACAAGCATCAGCAGAAGATGTTTCTGGACATGCTCGCCGCAGGTCTCGCCGAACGCGAGAAGCGCAAGCTGAACTGGGACCCGATCGACATGACCGTGCTCGCCAACGAGCAGGTGATCGACGGCCGCGGCTGGCGTTCGGGTGCGATCGTCGAACAGCGCGAGATGAGCCAGTGGGTCTTCAAGATCACGAAGTACGCGCAGGAATTGCTGTCCGCGCTGGATGGGCTCGACCGCTGGCCCGACAAGGTGCGGTTGATGCAACGCAACTGGATCGGCCGCTCCGAAGGCCTGCTGGTCCGCTTCGCGCTGGATCAGGCGACCACGCCTGCCGGCGAGAGCGAGCTGAAGATATTCACGACGCGCCCGGACACGCTGTTCGGCGCGAAGTTCATGGCGATCTCGTCGGATCATCCGCTCGCGCAAGCAGCCGCTGCGAAGAACCCGAAGCTTGCGCAGTTCATTGCCGACATCAAGAAGATCGGCACCGCGCAAGAGATCATCGACACCGCGGAGAAGCAGGGTTTTGACACCGGCATCCGCGCGGTCCATCCGTTCGACCCGAGCTGGAAACTACCGGTCTATGTCGCCAACTTCGTGCTGATGGAATACGGCACCGGCGCGATCTTCGGCTGCCCCGCGCATGACCAGCGCGACCTCGACTTCGTCAACAAGTACAATCTCGGCAACATTCCGGTCGTGTGCCCCGAGGGCCAGGATCCCAAGACGTTCGTCATATCAGACACCGCCTATGACGGTGACGGCCGCATGATCAACTCGCGCTTCCTCGACGGCATGACCATCGATCAGGCCAAGGACGAAGTCGCAAAACGCCTGGAAAACGAGCTGCGCGGCAACGCGCCGATCGGCGAGCGGCAGGTGAACTTCCGCCTGCGAGACTGGGGCATTTCGCGCCAGCGCTATTGGGGCTGCCCGATTCCCGTCATCCACTGTCCGAAATGCGACGTCGTGCCGGTGCCGGATGCCGACCTGCCGGTGGTGCTGCCGGAGGATGTGAGCTTCGACAAGCCGGGCAACGCGCTCGACCATCACCCGACCTGGAAGCACGTCAACTGCCCGAAATGCGGCGGCAAGGCTCAGCGCGAAACCGACACCATGGACACCTTCGTGGACTCGTCCTGGTATTTTGCGCGCTTCACCGATCCCTGGAACGAGAACGCGCCGACGACGCCGGCGGTCGCCAACCGGATGCTGCCGGTCGACCAGTATATCGGCGGCGTCGAGCACGCGATCCTGCATCTGCTCTACAGCCGCTTCTTCACCCGCGCCATGAAGGCGACCGGGCACATCGCGCTGGACGAGCCGTTCGCCGGCATGTTCACGCAGGGCATGGTGGTCCACGAGACCTACCAGAAAGCTGACGGCAGCTGGGTGCAGCCGGCCGAGGTGAAGGTCGAAGGGACTGGAACTGACCGCCGCGCCACGCTGCTCAGCACAGGCGAGGACATCCAGATCGGCGCGATCGAGAAGATGTCGAAGTCGAAGAAGAATACGGTCGACCCCGACGACATCATCGCGACCTACGGCGCCGACGTCGCCCGCTGGTTCATGCTGTCGGACTCCCCGCCCGACCGCGACGTGATCTGGAGCGACGAGCGCGTCCAGGGCGCCTCGCGTTTTGTGCAGCGGCTGTGGCGGCTGGTGAACGATGCGGTGGAGCCCGGCAAGGGTGCGCCGGCGGCTCGGCCGACCTCGTTCGGTCCGGATGCGACGGCCTTGCGCAAGGCGGCTCACGGGGCACTCGACAAGGTCACGATCGGCGTCGAGCGGCTGCACTTCAACGTCTGCCTCGCCCATATCCGTGAATTCACGAACGCGTTTTCGGAGGTGCTGCAGCGTCCCGGTAAGCCCGCCCCCGATTTGGCTTGGGCGATCCGGGAGGCCAGCCAGATCCTGGTCCAGCTGTTCTCCCCGATGATGCCGCACCTGGCCGAGGAGTGCTGGCAGGTCTTGTTTGAAAACGGTCTGGGCCAGCCCGGGCTGGTTTCCGAGGCCAATTGGCCGCAAATCGAACGCGATTTGCTGGTTGAAGACAGCGTGACCTTGGTGGTTCAGGTCAACGGCAAGAAGCGAGGGGATGTCACAGTTGCAACAGCGGCCCAGAATCCGGAAATCGAGGCTGCC
The DNA here is from genome assembly GCF_021458635.1 of Bradyrhizobium monzae. GTDB lineage: Bacteria > Pseudomonadota > Alphaproteobacteria > Rhizobiales > Xanthobacteraceae > Bradyrhizobium. The sequence continues at coordinate 70,267 of NZ_JAIRDQ010000009.1, read as the reverse complement.
GTTTTGGCCCTCGATGCGGTAAAACTGGCGCTGGACGGCAAGCCCGTCCGCAAGGTGATCATCGTTCCCAAGAGGATCGTGAATGTTGTCGGCTAGGATCCGTATCGCAGCCCGCTTGCTGGCGGTCGCCGCATTGGCGGCGCTGACGGCCGGTTGCTTCCAGCCGATGTATGCCGAGCATACCGACGGCACCCCCGGCTTGCGTGAGAAGCTGATGGGGGTCGATCTTCCGCCGATCGACAAGGCGAACGCCTCCCGCGAGGCCCGCGTCGGCGTTGAGGTTCGCAACGCGTTGGCGTTCAAGCTCTACGGCTCCGCCACAGGCATGCCGCCGACCCACCGTTTGGTGATCCGTTTCAACTCCAGCAAGACGTCCCTGATCGTCGATCCCAACACCGGCCTGCCGAACAGCGAGAACTACGGCATCGACTGCCAGTACAATCTGATTGAGGTCGTGACCGGCAAATCGGTGATGACCGGCACGACGTTCTCGCGCGTGTCCTACGACATGCCCGGCTCCTACCAGCGTTTCTCCCGCAACCGCGCTGTGCGCGATGCCGAGGATCGTGCCGCCAACGAGATCGCCGAGAACATCAACACCCGGCTCGCCGCGTTCTTCACCGCAGGCACCTAGTCTGTCATTCCGGGGCGCCTGACAAGCGAGCCAGGAATCTCGATCCATATTGGGCCCGATGGTCGCGCTGCGCGGAAAAGAGATCGATGCCTTCCTCGCCCGTCCCGACGCGGGCCGTCCGATCATCCTGCTCTACGGTCCCGATGCCGGCCTCGTCCGCGAGCGCGCCGACGCGCTGATTGCGTCCGCCGTCGATGATCCCAACGATCCCTTCTCGCTGGTGAAACTCGACGGCGACGAGCTCTCCGCCGAGCCGTCGCGCCTGGTCGACGAGGCCATGACCGTGCCGCTGTTCGGCGGTCGCCGCGCCATTCGCATCCGCGCCGGCTCGCGCAGCTTTGCCAGCGGCGTCGACACGCTGGCCGAGATGGGCGTGAAGGATTGCCGCGTCGTCATCGAGGCCGGCGAGCTGCGCCCGGAGTCGCCGCTGCGCAAGGCCTGCGAGAAGGCGAAGACGGCCGTGGCGATCGGCTGCTATCCCGACACCGAGCGCGACCTCGCAAAGCTGATGGAGGATGAGCTCCGCATCGCCAATTTGCGCATCGCCCAGGATGCCCGCGCCGCGCTGATGTCGTTCCTCGGCGGCGACCGCCAGGCCTCGCGCAACGAGCTGCGCAAGCTTACGCTCTACGCCCACGGCAAAGGTGAGATCACGCTGGATGACGTGATGTCCGTCGTCGCCGACGCGTCCGAGCTGAAGCTCGATCCGATCGTCGACGGCGCCTTCGCCGGCCGCCCCGATATCGTCGAGACCGAATTCGCAAAGGCCATGATCGCCGGCACCTATCCCGGTGTGATCATCTCGGCGGCACAGCGCCAGGCCGCGTGGCTGCACAAATCCGCGCTCGCGATCGCCGACGGCCAGCCTGCTTCCGCCGTGCTCGACGGCGGATATCCGCGGCTGCATTTTTCACGAAAGCCTGCGGTCGAAACCGCACTGCGCAATTTCAGCGTGGCAAAACTCGCCGGCATCATCGAGCAGCTTGCGACCGCCGCACTCGACACCCGCAAGCAATCGACCCTGGCCGCCGCCATCGCCCAACGCACGCTGATGGCGATCGCGGCAAATGCGAAGCGGCGGGGCTAGGGCCGCCGCTCCATCCCCCTCATTTGCGAGCCTGACTCTCTCGTCATTGCGAGGAGCGAAAGCGACGAAGCAATCCAGAGTCTCTCCGTTGAAAAATTCTGGATTGCTTCGCTTCGCTCGCAATGACGAGGCGGATAGAGCCCGCCCGCCTGCCAACACCGAAGGCGCGCTATAGCGCGCCCTTCGCGAGCCGCTTCATCACCTCGTCGAGCTGGTCGAGGTTGCGGTAGTTGATCTGGACCGAGCCGCCGGGATCGCGGTGATTGACGGTGACCTTGAGACCAAGCGCGTCGCTGACGCGCTTCTCCAGATCGATCGTATCGGGATCCTTTTCCTTGCCCCCGGTGGCGCGCGCCTTTTGCGGCTTGCGCTCCGGCACGCCCTCTTCATGCGCGAGCGCCTCGGCCTGGCGAACGTTGAGGCCCTCCGCGACGATGCGCTTGGCGGCCGCGAGCGGATCGGGCACGCCGATCAGCGCACGGGCGTGACCGGCGGTCAGCGCGCCGCTCGCGATGAAGGCCTGCACCTCGGCCGGCAATTTTGTCAGTCGCATCATGTTGGCGACATGGCTGCGGCTCTTGCCGACGACTTTTGCGATGTCGTCCTGGCTGCGTTTGAACTCGTTGGCGAGCGCATGGTAGCCCTGCGCCTCTTCCATCGGATTGAGGTCTTCGCGCTGCACGTTCTCGACGATCGCGAATTCCAGCGCATCGCTGTCGCTGATGTCGACCGGCACGATCGGCACTTCATGCAGGCCGGCCATTTGCGAGGCGCGCCAGCGTCGCTCGCCGGCGATGATCTCGAAGCGATCCTGGGCGCCCTTCACGGGGCGCACAACGATCGGCTGGATCACGCCGTGCTGCCTGATGGACTCGGAGAGCTCCTTGAGCTCGGTGTCCGAAAAGGTGCGGCGCGGGTTGCGCGGATTGGCCTTGATGAATTCGATCGGCACCTTGCGCTGCGCGCGCGGGCGATCGACGTGCTGAGCCTCGCCGCCGACGTCACCGATCAGACTCGCAAGACCCCGGCCCAGTCGCGAACGCGCTTCATCGGCCATCGCCAGCTCCCTTGGATTCACGGTGCAGCACTCCAGAACTGAATTATCGTAACTTGTGGGATGGGCGCTAATGCGCCACGCGCAACTCGCGCTCGCGCTGGATCACTTCGGTGGCGAGCCGCAAGTACGCTTCGCTGCCGACGCATTTGAGATCATAGACCAGCACCGGCTTGCCGTAGGACGGCGCTTCCGAGATGCGCACGTTGCGCGGGATCATGGTCTTGTAGACCTTCTCGCCCATGAACTGGCGAACGTCGGCGACGACCTGGTTCGAGAGGTTGTTGCGCGAGTCGAACATGGTCAGCACGATGCCGTGGATCGACAGATTCGGATTGAGCGTCGAGCGCACCTGCTCCACCGTCTGCAGCAATTGCGACAGACCTTCGAGCGCGAAGAACTCGCACTGCAGCGGCACCAGGATCGCATCCGACGCGGCCATCGCGTTGACCGTGAGCAGGTTGAGCGAGGGCGGGCAATCGATCAGCACATAGGTGTAGTCGGCGTCCGGCGAGACGTTGTTGTTGAGCGCACCGATCGCATCGCGCAGCTTGAAAGCGCGGCCGGGCGTGGTGCCGAGCTCAAGCTCGAGCCCGGAGAGATCCATGGTCGAGGGCGCGATGTGCAGCCGCGGCACTGCGGTCGAGACCACCGCTTCGCGCAAGCTCGATTCGCCGATCAGCACGTCATAGGTCGAGCAGGAGCGGTTGCGGCGATCGATGCCGAGGCCGGTCGAGGCGTTGCCCTGCGGATCGAGGTCGACGATCAGGACGCGCTCGCCAATCGCTGCGAGTGCCGTTCCAAGATTAATCGCCGTGGTTGTTTTTCCCACGCCGCCCTTCTGATTCGCCAGCGCCAGGATGCGCGGGTGACCGTGCGGGACTTGATCAGTCTGTTCTTGCTGCGGCTCGTCAATCACGGTCATCGAAATTCCCCCAACTCAACCCCTGAACGATCACCCGCGCCGTTCAACTGAAGTCAGCTCGACGATCCAACCATCGCCCGTCCGGCTTTGGTGGAGCTGCGGCTGAATGTTCCAATATTTAGCGGCTTCGGTCAATTCAGCCTCTACATCTTGACCCTTGAGAAATAGCGCCTTTGCGCCTTGGCGCATCAGCGGCTCCGCAAAGCCGATAAGTTGATGTAGCGGAGCCAGCGCGCGGGCGGTGACGCAATCAACGGGGCCGGTGATTCTATCCACATTATCCCCGATCTCAGCGAGATGTACGACTCCCGGAGATGTGGTGACCCGGATGGCTTCGCGCAAAAAGGCGGCCTTCTTGGCGATTCGCTCGACGAGATGGACGCTGGCAGCCGGCGACCCGGCCATGGCGCAAGCCAGCACGACGCCGGGAAAGCCGCCACCGCTGCCGAGGTCGGCCCAGCGCTTTGCGCCCGGTGCGAGATCGACCAGCTGAAGCGAGTCGGCGATGTGCCGGGTCCAGAGGTTTGGCAAGGTCGAGGGCGCGACCAGATTGGTCTTGGCCTGCCACTCCCGCAGCAGCGCGATGTAGCGATCGAGCCGCGCCTCCGTTTCGTGTGAAACGGGAGCAAGCTTTAGTGCCTCCCGCTTGTCGGCGGCGACGATGGAGTCGAGCGCCCGATCGTTGGCGCTGGCCTTGTCGATCTTCGGCATGGTCGGCGCCGGTTCGGATCGGCGATCGGCGCCCTCACCTGCTCCGGATCGTCGGGATAGCGGTTTGTCCCCGCCCGGTCCGCGCTGTTTCACGTGAAACGCCTATGCGATTGCCTTGGAAGCGATTGCCTTGGAAGTTTTTCGCGCCTCGCGACGGAGATAGGCCGCGAGGATGCCGAGCGCCGCTGGCGTCATGCCGTCGATCCGGCCGGCCTGGCCGACCGTGAACGGCCGCGCCTTCTCCAGCTTGGCCCGGACCTCGTTGGAGAGACCGGGGACCTGCTGGTAATCGACCTCCGACAGCACCATCCCCTCGTCGCGCCGGAAGGCTTCGACGTCGGCGCTCTGGCGCTCCAAATAGACATCGTACTTGGCGTCGATCTCAAGGTGGGTGGCGATGACGGGATCGATGCTGGACAGCTCCGGCCAGATTGCGCGGACCTGGCTCCAGCCGATGTCCGGATAGGCCATCAACTCGAACGCCGAGCGGCGCTGACCATCCCGGTTCAGGGACAGCCCGTGCTTGATCGCCTCGTTCGGGGTGATGCTCAGCGACTTCGAGAGTGTTCGAGCCGCATTCAGGGCGTCCATCTTGGCCCGGTGAAACTGGGTCCGCGCACTGCCGACGCACCCCAGCGCGATCCCCTTCTCGGTCAGGCGCTGATCAGCATTGTCCGCCCGCAAGGTCAGCCGGTATTCGGCCCGCGAGGTGAACATCCGATAGGGCTCGCGGATCCCACGGGTGACGAGGTCGTCGATCATGACCCCGAGATAGCCGTCTGCACGGTCGAACACCGTCGGCGCGGTCCCGCTGGCGGAGAGTGCCGCGTTCAGGCCGGCCACGATGCCTTGTCCGGCCGCCTCTTCGTATCCTGTCGTGCCGTTGATCTGCCCGGCCAGGAAGAGACCACGCAGACGCTTGGTCTGGAGGGTCGGATCAAGCTCCCGTGGATCGATGTGGTCGTATTCGATGGCATAGCCCGGTCGGACCATCTTCACCCGCTCGAGACCAGGAATGCTGGCGAGAATCGTGAGCTGGACCTCTTCCGGGAGCGAGGTCGAGATGCCGTTGGGATAGACCGTGGTGTCGTCGAGCCCTTCCGGCTCCAGGAAGATCTGATGGCCGTCACGATCACCAAAGCGGACAATCTTGTCCTCGATCGACGGGCAATAGCGCGGTCCGGAGCTCTTGATCTGGCCGGAGTACATCGGGGAACGGTGGACATTGGCCCGGATCACCTCGTGGGTGGCGGCCGTGGTCCGGGTGATCCCGCACTGGATCTGCGGGGTCGTGATCTCTTTGGTCATGACCGAGAACGGCTCCGGCGGCTCGTCTCCGGGCTGCATTTCGACGGCGGACCAGTCGATTGTCGAACCGTCCAGACGTGGTGGAGTCCCGGTCTTCAACCGACCAAGGGTGAAGCCGGCGCGCTCAAAGGAGGCTGAGAGACCCATCGCCGGGGCCTCGCCGACGCGGCCGGCAGGCCAGTTCTTCTCGCCGAGATGGATCAGACCGCGAAGAAAAGTGCCGGTGGTGACGACGACAGCCCCTGCCCGGAGCGCCCGACCGTCCGCCAAGCGTAGCCCGGTGACCCGACCGTCGACCACGATCAGCTCGTCGGCCTCACCTTCGATGACGGAAAGACCTTTGGTCTCCCGGATCGCGGCTTGCATCGCGGCCGCGTAGAGCTTGCGGTCGGCCTGGGCCCGCGGACCGCGGACCGCCGGGCCCTTCCGACGATTGAGAACGCGAAACTGGATGCCGCCGGCGTCACCGACACGGCCCATCAGACCATCGAGAGCATCGACCTCACGGACCAAATGCCCCTTGCCGAGACCACCGATGGCGGGGTTGCAGGACATCGCGCCGACGGTCGAGAAACCGTGTGTCACCAGAGCAGTCGCGGCGCCCATCCGAGCAGAAGCAGCCGCGGCTTCACAGCCGGCGTGGCCGCCGCCGATCACGATGACGTCGAAACTCTCTTGCTCTGTTCGCATGAGCCGACTTTTAGCTCAGCGGCAGGAAAGCCGGAAGTGGAAACTCGGTGAGGTCGCTGTTTCACGTGAAACAGAGGTGGTAACGGCCGGGTACGGTTCCTCCAAAACAACCCCATGCACAGTAGAAAGTGGGTTGGACCGGTCGCTGTTTCACGTGAAACAAGACAGACATTGCGGCGAGGGAAAGATGTCGGGCGAGGGCCAAAGAATCCGACCACACACTCCGTCATTGCGAGCGGAGCAAAGCAATCCAGAATCCCTCCTCGGAGGCAGTCTGGATTGCTTCGTCGCAAGGGCTCCTCGCAATGACGGGGTTGGGCTCAGGGACCCTGCTCATGTGAAACGGAACGGAACTCTCCCGCGTCGTTTCACGTGAAACACAAGCTATGGAACAAGTACTAGTTCTACATTGAAGAACTAGCGCTACTTTCCGATACAGAATTTCTGGAAGATGGCCCCAAGGACGTCCTCGACGTCCACCCGACCGAGCAGCCGGCCCAGAGCATAAGCGGCGGCGCGTAGCTCCTCGGCGGCGAGTTCCTCGCCCTCTTCTACAAGGTCGAGACTCCGGCGCAAGCTGTCTGACGCGCGACCCAACAGTTCTCGCTGACGGGCCCGGGTCACCAGGGCGCCCTCGGTGGCTCCGAAAAAGTTGGCCGCGAATCTGACAAGGGCCTCGACCAGTTCGGGAATGCCATCACCGCGGCTCGCGGAGATGCCGAACTCCCCGGATGACCCTGCTCCCCCGAGATCGATCTTGTTCCGCACGATCCAGACCTGTCCGCCGGACGGATCGACGGCGCGCTCGCCCTCCACCAGCCACAGCACGAGGTCGGCGTCATCGGCCCGTGCCCTCGCCCGGCGCACGCCTTCCTGCTCCACGGGGTCATCGGTCTCGCGGATGCCGGCGGTGTCGATCACGGTGACGGGATAGCCATCGAGATCGAGCTGCACCTCGATCACGTCACGCGTAGTGCCGGCGTGCGGCGAGACGATCGCGACCTCGCGGCGCGCGAGCTGATTCATCAGCGTCGACTTGCCGACATTCGGCTCGCCCGCGATCGCAACCACCAGGCCATCACGCAGACGTTCAGAATGTCCCTGTGCCGCAAGGACTTTTGCGATTTCGTCGTGCAGCGCTTTGATCGCCTTCACGGCCGGCGCCATCAATTCCGCGGGCACGTCACCCTCGTCGGAAAAATCGATGCCCGCCTCGATCAGCGCCGACGCTTCGATGATGCGCTCGCGCCAGTCGCGCGCACGATTGCCGAGCAGGCCTTGCAACTGGCGCAGTGCCTGGCGGTGCTGGCGATCGGTGTCGGCGTGGATGAGATCGTCGAGGCCCTCCGCCTCGGTGAGGTCGAGCTTGCCGTTCTCGAATGCGCGCCGCGTGAACTCTCCGGGATCGGCGGCGCGCGTATTCGGAATTACAGAAATTGCGGCGAGGAGCGCGGCGAGCACGGCGCGGCCGCCATGGACATGGAATTCGGCGACGTCCTCGCCGGTCGCAGTCCCCGGCCCGGGAAACCAGAGCACGACCGCATCGTCGATCGGCTGGCCCGCGCCATCCCGAAGTAGCCGGCGACCGGCCTGCCGCGGCGCCGGCAGCTTGCCCGCGAGTGTCCTCAGCACCAGGCCGGCTTGCGGGCCCGAGACGCGCACCAATGCGATCGCGCTCGGCGGACGGCCGGACGACAACGCAAAGATGGTCTGGTCTCGCGGATGCATGGCCTATTTGTCCGGCTGGCGGGGAAAAGGCAAACGGCCTCTCGGAGGCGGTTGTAACCTGGCATTGCTGCGTTCCAATCCGCAGTAATAGTTATATTGCACTGCAATATAACTCGGCAGCCTTTTGCTGCAGAAATCGTTCCCATCGGCCTGAACCGGCTCGGCCTATGTCAAGTATCAGATAGATATACCAACGAGTTACCGGAAATCCGGCTCCGACGCGAGGCCATCTCCATGCTGCGCTTTCCCCGCAGCAAAGCCGCACAAATAAAAAGGGCGCCCGAAGGCGCCCTCAAAAGTCTTGCTGCACCCTGGCTCAGGTGTTCATGGAGTCGAAGAACTCCGAATTGCTCTTGGTCGAGCGCAGCTTGTCGAGGAGGAAGTCGATCGCGTCCATGGTCCCCATCGGGTTCAGGATGCGGCGGAGCACGTACATCTTCTTCAGCACCTGCGGATCGGTGATGAGCTCCTCCTTGCGGGTGCCGGAGCGCGAGATGTCGATGGCCGGGAACGTCCGCTTGTCCGAGACCTTGCGGTCGAGGATCAGTTCCGAGTTACCGGTGCCCTTGAACTCTTCGAAGATGACTTCGTCCATGCGGCTGCCGGTATCGACCAGCGCAGTCGCGATGATGGTCAGCGAGCCGCCCTCCTCGATGTTGCGGGCGGCACCGAAGAAGCGTTTCGGGCGCTGCAGCGCGTTGGCGTCGACACCGCCGGTCAGCACCTTTCCGGATGACGGCACCACGGTGTTGTAGGCGCGGCCCAGACGCGTGATCGAATCGAGCAGAATGACGACGTCGCGGCCGTGCTCGACGAGCCGTTTGGCTTTCTCGATCACCATCTCGGCGACCTGGACGTGACGCACCGCCGGTTCGTCGAAGGTCGACGACACAACCTCGCCCTTCACCGAGCGCTGCATGTCCGTGACTTCTTCCGGACGTTCGTCGATCAGGAGCACAATCAGATAGCATTCCGGATGATTATGCGTGATCGAATGCGCGATGTTCTGCATCAGCACGGTTTTACCCGTGCGTGGTGGCGCGACGATCAGCGCGCGCTGGCCCTTGCCGATCGGTGCGACGATGTCGATCACCCGTGCTGACAGGTCTTTTCGCGTCGGATCGTCGATTTCCATGCGGAAACGCTGATTCGGAAACAGCGGCGTGAGGTTGTCGAAATTGACCTTGTGCTTGGCCTTTTCCGGGTCCTCGAAATTGAGCGTGTTGACCTTCAGCAGCGCAAAATAGCGCTCGCCCTCTTTCGGGCTGCGAATGTGGCCTTCGATGGTGTCGCCGGTGCGCAGGCCGAAACGGCGAATCTGCGAGGGCGAAACGTAGATGTCGTCCGGGCCCGGCAGATAATTCGCGTCGGGCGAGCGGAGGAAGCCGAAGCCGTCGGACAGCACCTCGACGACGCCCTCGCCGACGATGTCGGTTTCGGCGAGTGCAAGCTGCTTGAGGATGGCAAACAGCAGCTCCTGCTTGCGCATGGTGCTGGCATTCTCGACCCCGTTTTCTTCCGCGAACGAGACAAGCTCGGCCGGCGTCTTCGACTTGAGGTCCTGGAGTTTAATTTCCCGCATTGGGGTGGTCCTGTGGGTAACCTTGGGAGGGGTGCGAGGAGGCTCTGAAATGCGGACGCGAGAAGGTAAGGTCCGCAGGTCTGGCAAGGAGAGCGCCGGTGGGGGCTTCAAACCTGATGCGGTGTCCGGCCTTCAAAAAGCTCGGACACAACCACATCCGCCTGCGTTGGGTGGGATATCGCTAATATAGAAAATCGCTTTCCACTCCGCAAGCCGAAGCGCTGAGCGATCGTTCACGTTCCTGCCTAGAACGGCTTCACGATCACCATGATGACAATGATGATCATCAGGACGGTCGGCACCTCATTGATAATCCGGAAGAATTTCTGGCTGTGCGGGCGCCGGTCGGCGGCGAAGTCCTTGAGCCAGCGGGAAAAAAAGCCGTGGACCGCAGACATCGCCAGCACCAGTGCCAGTTTTACGTGCAGCCAGCCGAAGCTGAACCAGTGGCCGGCCCAGGCGAGGTAGAGCCCGGCAAGCCAGGTGACGATCATGGCGGGGTTGATGATCGCCTTGAGCAGGCGACGTTCCATCACCTTGAAGGTTTCGGACTGTTTCGAGCCGACCTCGGCCTCGCAATGATAGACGAACAGCCGCGGCAGATAGAGCATGCCGGCCATCCAGGAGATGACCGCGATCACGTGCAGCGCCTTGATCCAGAGGTAGACGTCTTCAAACATGTCCGGCGTCCACCTTTGCGTCCAGCCTTCCGGCTGTCTGGGGATAGTAAGAACTCGTTAAGGTCTCACCTGCACACATATCTCTCTGGAGCGTCCTTCTCCAATAAAGAATCTTAGATTCTTAAGGTTTGAGTCTGAGTGACCGTGGATTGGACTCACACAATGCCGTCCGCCGCTTCGCAGACGCTTGTTCACATCCATCAACATGTCCCCGACGGTTCCCGTCCGACCAGATAAATGGTCCGGGCTCAAAGGCTTGCGCATTTCTATCCGCAGCCTATCAAGAGGCTTGTCGGCGCAATCCCGTTTCTCTTTCGACAGGCCACCGGACTTGTTCTGACGGGCAGTGCTGTGAAGAAAATTGGCACTTGTCCCGCCCCTGGTGTCGCGCAACCCTTTCCGAGGGGTTAAGGTCCACAGAAATCCACAAACCACACCGCCGCCATACAAAGAGTTTTTGTGCCGACCTCGAACAATTATTTCCATCTGCACCTCGTCTCCGATTCCACCGGCGAGACCCTGATCACGGTCGCGCGCGCCGTTGCCGCGCAATACGCGAACGTCACGCCGGTCGAGCATGTCTATCCGCTGGTGCGCAGCCAGAAGCAGCTCGACCGCGTGCTCGACGAGATCGAGGAAGCGCCGGGCATCGTGCTGTTCACGCTGCTGGAGAAGGATCTGGTCTCCCGGCTCGAGGACAAGTGCAAGAACATCAACGTGCCGAGCCTCTCGATCATCGGCCCGGTGATGCAGTTGTTCGAAGCCTACCTCGGTGCTGCGACGACCGGTCGTGTCGGCGCACAGCACGTCCTCAATGCCGAATATTTCAAGCGCATCGACGCCTTGAACTACACGATGATCCATGACGACGGTCAGCACGTCGACGGGCTCGAGGACGCCGACGTCGTCCTGGTCGGCGTGTCCCGCACCTCGAAGACGCCGACGTCGATCTATCTCGCCAATCGCGGCATCCGCACTGCCAACGTGCCGCTGGTGCCGGGCATTCCTGTGCCGTCGCAATTGGAGACGCTAACGCGGCCGCTGGTGGTGAGCCTGCACGCAACCCCGGAACGCCTGATCCAGATCCGTCAGAATCGTCTGCTCTCGATGGGCGCCGAATCCGGCAGCGACACTTATACCGACAGGCAGTCGGTGACCGAGGAAGTCGCGTTTGCGCGCAAGCTGAGCGCCAAGCACGATTGGCCGCTGCTGGACGTCACGCGGCGCTCGATCGAGGAAACCGCGGCCGCGATCATGAAGCTCTATAGCGATCGCCAGCGCAACCGGCCTTCTGAATAGTCTTGGGCATAGTTTTCGAAAATGGGTCTTTGGCGCGGCACATCTCCCCTGATCCTGGCCTCGCAGAGCAGCGCACGCAAAATGCTGCTGGGAAATGCCGGGCTCGAATTCGAGACCATTACTGCTGACATCGACGAGCGCGGCATTCAGGCCGCATCAAAACTTTCAAACCCGCGCGAAATCGGCCTGCTGCTGGCGCGCGAGAAAGCCAGGGCCGTCTCGGCCAATCGTCCCGGAAGCCATGTGATTGGCGCGGACCAGACGCTGGCCCTCGGCGATCGCCTCTTCAACAAGCCCACGGGTCGTACACAGGCGCTGGCGCAGTTGCGCGATCTTGCGGGCCGCACGCACGAGCTGAATTCCGCCGTCGCGGTGGCCCATGACGGTAAGATTGTCTTCGAGGACGTCTCGGTCGCCCGCATGACCATGCTGCAGATGAGCGAAGCCGAGCTTTCAGCCTATCTCGACGCCGCCGGCGACGCCGTCACCACCAGCGTCGGCGCCTATCAGCTTGAAGGCCTCGGTATCCATCTGTTCGAGCGCATCGAGGGTGACCATTTCACCATTCTCGGCCTGCCGCTGCTGCCGCTGCTTGCGTTCCTGCGGCGCGAACAGCTAATTGCCGTGTAATTGATAGGGCGCTGATGCGAATTCTCGGACTGACCGGCTCGATCGGAATGGGCAAATCCACCACCGCGAAATTGTTCGCGGAGGCCGGCGTTCCCGTCTACGACGCCGATGCTGCCGTCCATCAGCTCTATGAAGGCGAGGCCGCGCCCGCGATCGAAGCCGCCTTCCCCGGCACCACCGCGAACGGCAAGGTCGATCGTCCGAAACTGTCCGCGCGCGTGGTGCACGATCCCGCCGCGATCAAGCAGCTCGAGCAGATCGTCCACCCCATGCTCGGGGCCTCACGGCAAAAATTCTTTGCCGATGCGGAGGCCGCCAAGGCGCCGGTCGTGGTCCTCGATATTCCCCTGTTGTTTGAAACCGGCGGTGAGAAACGGGTCGATGCCGTGGTCGTGGTCTCGACCTCGCCGGAAGTCCAGCGCGAACGTGTGCTGGCGCGGGGAACAATGGACGAAGACAAACTCGACGCCATCATCGCCAAGCAGACGCCTGATGCCGAAAAGCGCAAGCGGGCCGATTTCGTCGTGGATACCTCGCACGGACTCGAGCCGGTGCGCGCGCAAATCACGCACATCCTGGCCGAGGTCGTTAAGATGCCGCAGCGGCGAGCCTGATTCGCCGACTTACAAGGCTTCTTGCACGGCGCCTCAAAATCATGCGTGAAATCGTTCTCGATACCGAAACCACCGGCCTCGATCCGCTCCGCGGCGATCGCCTGGTCGAAATCGGCTGCGTCGAGATCCTCAACCGCATGCCGACGGGACAGACGTATCACGTCTATATCAATCCTGAGAGGGACATGCCGGCGGAAGCGTTCGCCGTGCACGGGCTGTCGGCCGAATTCCTGTCGACCAAGCCGCTATTCCACGAGGTCGTCGACGCGTTTCTGGAATTCATCGGCGATGCGCCGCTGGTGATCCACAACGCCTCGTTCGACATCAGCTTCATCAATGCCGAGCTCGACCGGATCAAGCGTCCCGCGATCCCGCGCGAGCGGCTGGTCGATACGTTGCTTTTGGCGCGGCGCAAGCATCCGGGTGTGTCGAACCGGCTCGACGATCTCTGCTCGCGCTATTCGATCGACAATTCACACCGTACCAAGCACGGCGCGCTGCTCGATTCCGAACTGCTTGCCGAAGTCTATGTCGATCTGGTCGGGGCGCGGCAGTCGCAGTTGCTGCTGGCGTCGGACGCCCAGGACATTCGCGTCAACGCCGCTGGCGACGCGCCGCGGCGGCAACGGTCGGTGCCGCTCGCGCCGCGCGTGTCAGACGCCGAGCGCGAAGCCCATCGGGCTTTCATCGCGACGCTCGGCGACAAGGCGATCTGGAACGAGTTTTTGCCCGTTCCAGCCGTGCCTCCTGCCGGTTAGGCCCGTTCGTTAGACCCGTTCGTTAGGCTTGGCCTGCCTGACCACCGGCGGCCATTTGCCGCTCCATGTTCTGGCGATAGAGACCGACGAAATCGACCGGGTCCAGCATCAGCGGCGGGAACCCGCCGTCGCGCACGGCGGTTGCGATGATCTCGCGGGCGAACGGGAACAGCAGGCGCGGGCACTCGATCATGACCAGCGGATGCAGGTTCTCCTTCGGCACGTTGACGATCCGGAACACGCCGGCATAGGCGAGCTCGAACGAGAACATCACTTTTCCCGCGTTCTCGGCCTTGCCCTCGACGGACAACGTCACCTCGAACTCGGATTCGCTGAGGTTGTTGGCGCCGACATTGATCTGGATGTTGATCTGGGGCGCCTGGTTCTGCGGCTGGAGCGAGGTCGGCGCGTTCGGATTTTCGAACGAGAGGTCCTTGGTATACTGTGCCAGCACGTTGAGCTGGGGAGCCTGGGCCGCCTCGGGAGGGGTGCCGTTACCGTTGGTCATCGAAGTGTCTCCTTACCCGATTTGGGCTGAAATTCGCGGCGGTTGGCTAACATAGGGCTGCCTCATTCCACAAGGACGAACGGCTCCGGAGGGTCGATCCGGGCCGCGCCCGCAACTATGACGTTTGACCCGCTCCGAACCCGAAATCGCACGTTAAACGCTTGAAGATGCGCGATTTCCGGGCAGGATCGGGTTTCCCCTTAAGCATAAAACGCGCTACACTCCGTGCTGTGCCAAATGGCGCCATTGGCCGGGCCAAATTTCGTGCCTACATCCGCTGGACGTAACGCGCGGACCCAAAATGGTGAAGTAGACTTGCCGTTCCCGTGTGGAACGGTCTACTGGCCGGATCGATTTTCCCGGCGACGGCCCCTTCTCGAGAAGACCAGAAAGCGAATACCACGTGGACATCTACACCATCATTTTCCTGGCGCTGGCGGTCTTTATTTTCCTGCGGCTGCGCAGCGTGCTGGGGCAGCGAACCGGCAACGAGCGGCCGCCGTTCGACCGCACGGCTCGCAATGCGCTGGGTGGTGCCCCCGACAAGAACGTCGTGACCATGCCGGGCAAGGTGATCGATCAGGCGCCGGTGGCGCCGACGGTCGAGCCGACCCCGCCCTCCGACCGCTGGAAGGGCCTGACCGAGCCGGGCACTGCGCTCGCCCAGGGCCTCGATGCCATCGTCGACAAGGATTCCACCTTCGATCCGCGCCACTTCATCTCGGGCGCCCGCGGCGCCTATGAGATGATCGTGCTGGCCTTCGCCAACGGCGATCGCCGCGCGCTGCGCGACCTCCTGTCGTCCGAGGTCTATGAGAGCTTCGATGCCGCGATCAAGGACCGCGAGAAGAACGAGCAGAAGACCGAGACCCGCTTCGTCTCGATCGACAAGGCCGAGCTGGTCGGCGCCGAACTTCGCGATCGCGTGGCCCAGCTCACGATCCGCTTCGTCTCCCAGATGATCTCGGCCACCCGTGACAAGGCCGGCAACATCGTCGACGGCAGCGCCGACACGGTCGCCGACATTACCGACATCTGGACTTTCGCCCGCGATATCACCTCTCGCGATCCGAACTGGAAGCTGGTTGGCACCGGAAGCGCGAATTAAGAGTTTCCTGAAGAACAGCGCGACGGCGCTTTGCGCAGGTGTCGTCGTGCTGGCTTCGTTTTCGCTTGGCGCCGAGGCTGCGCGGCGCCACTACCGCAGCCATTCTCATCGCCTTCCCGAATTGGCTGCGATCCCCCCCCGCGCGCTTCCCTACCCGCAGCTCCCTCTCCCGTTCGAGATTCCCGGCGCGCAATATCTGCCGCTGGCCTGGTCCGACGTGAAGGGCTGGAGCGACGACGATCATCTCGCGGCCTACAAGACCTTTCGCAGCAGCTGCCGCTCGATCAATGCGCAGACCGGCGCTCCGGACCAGAAGGCACTGGGCGGCTCGTTGGGCGAACCGTGCCGGGCCGCCAAATCGCTCGAGCAGGCCGACGACGCCCAGGCGAAGACGTTCTTCGAGGACAATTTTTCGCCGCTGCGCATTTCGCGCCTCGGCGAGCCCGACGGTTTCGTCACCGGCTATTACGAGCCGGTGCTGGAGGGATCGCGTACGCAGACCGAAGTCTACAACGTTCCGGTCTATCGCCGGCCCTCTAACCTGTTCGTGCGCGGCTACAATCAGGCCTCCGTCAGCCTGCCCAACAAGGGATCGGTCTACCGCAAGATCGGCCGTCGCAAGCTCGTGCCCTATTACGATCGTGGCGAGATCGAAGACGGCAAGATCGCCGGACGCGGGCTGGAGGTTGCCTGGCTGAAAGACCCGACCGATCTGCTGTTCGCCCAGATCCAGGGCTCGGCGCGAATCAAGTTCGACGACGGCAGCACCCTCCGACTCAACTACGATTCCTACAACGGCTATCCCTACACCGCCGTCGGGCGCGTCCTGATCGAGCGCGGCATCATTCCGAAGGAAGAGATGTCGATGCAGAAGATCAGGGAGTGGATGGCCCAAAACCCCGACGGCGCCAAGGAGCTGCGGCGCCAGAACCGCTCGTACATTTTCTTCCGTGAGGTCAATCTGTCCGACAAGGACGAGGCGGTGGGTGCGCAGGGCATCCCGCTGACCGCGGGCCGCTCGATCG
The DNA here is from genome assembly GCF_021458635.1 of Bradyrhizobium monzae. Lineage (GTDB taxonomy): Bacteria > Pseudomonadota > Alphaproteobacteria > Rhizobiales > Xanthobacteraceae > Bradyrhizobium. Next base: position 53,926 of record NZ_JAIRDQ010000009.1, on the reverse strand, counting down.
CGGTGGACAAATCGCTCCATGTCTACGGCACGCCGTTCTTCATCGAGGGCGAGCTGCCGATCGAGTCCGACCGCGCCAAGACGCCGTTCCATCGCCTCATGATCGCGCAGGATACCGGCTCCGCCATTATCGGGCCGGCCCGCGCGGATCTCTATTTTGGCGCGGGCGCGGATGCCGGCCGCGTCTCGGGCCGGCTGCGCCACCCCATGCATTTCGTGATGCTGGTGCCGAAGAGCCTCGATCCCGGCCTGCGCGCCGTGCGGCTGCCGGTGCCGGATCCACGGCCGTCGGAGAAGATCGCAAAGCTGTTTCCGCAGACCGATCCGAAGAACCCGGCGAAGGGCGAGACTGTCGCAATTGCCGGCCCGGTGCCACTGCCGGCGCCGCGTCCTGTGATAGAACCGGTCCGCGAACCGCGCAGGCACATCAAAAGTCGTCCCCACCAGCAATGAAGCGATCGTCCCGTCCGCCGGTGCTGGATCCGCCGCGTCCCTCGCAGCGCCGTCGCGTGCTCAGCGAGGAAGATCGCGAGCTGTGGGAGCTGGTCGCAAAGCAGGTCAAGCCGCTGCGAAAGCATCGCGCGACGAAGGTGCACACCGAACCGCGCGCCAAGCCAGCGCCTGCAGCGCATGTTGGCAAGCCCGCGCTGTCGCCGCGGCCATTGGCTGCCACGGCGGCCCCGCGCCCTTCAAAACCGGCAATGCCGCCGCTGGCCCCGCTCGGCAAGCGCGAGCGCACAAAACTGTCGCGCGGCCGCAGCGAGATCGAGGCGCGGCTTGATCTGCACGGCATGACCCAGATGCGCGCGCACCGTGCCTTGACCGGCTTCCTGCACCGCGCCCATCACGACGGCATGACCTTTGTGCTGGTCATCACCGGCAAGGGAAGAAGCGGCGGCGAAAGCGGCGTGCTGCGCCGCCAGGTGCCGGAATGGCTGAGCCTGCCGGAGTTTCGCAGCTTCGTCGTCGGATTCGAGGAAGCCGGCATCGGCCATGGCGGCGAGGGCGCGCTTTACGTGCGGATCAGGCGCGCGCGATTTTAGTGGCTCTACACCTCTCCCGCTTGCGGGAGAGGTCGTCGCGCGAAGCGCGGCGGGTGAGGGCTCTCTCCTCTTGGGGAATCTCTCTGCGGAGACACCCCCCACCCCAGCCCTCCCCCGCAAGCGGGAGAGGGAGCGCACCGTCTTCGTAGTCGGACTGAATCCTCTCAGAACGGCCGGACGATTCCGACGCGCGGGATCAAGGTGATGATCAGGCCGAAGATGTTGGTCTTCTGGTCCTCGGCCGGGATCAACAGCATCTCCTTGCTGGCCGGCAGCATCTTCACCGCATGCAGGATCAGGAACATGCAGACCGCCCAGTTCGAGATCCAGCGCGAATAGTCGAACACCATCGCAAACATCACGAGATAAGCGAGGCTGACGCCGATCAGCGCCGCGATCACGAGACGACGGTGCGCCTCGTTCGCGAGCCCGCTGATCAGGTTCGCGAAGAAGCGCCATAGCGGCGTGTGCAGCCAGATCAGCAGCGCGAACACGGGAATGCCGAGGCTGTTGTGCGGCAGCCGGCCCCAGGTATCCGAAATCTCCTTCGCCAGCGGCTGGTACCAGATGTAGCTGAATTGCAGGAGATCGGCGCGGGATGGATCGACCATCCGGGTCGTCAGATAGGCGACGAAATCCGCTTCCGGAATCGGCATCGTTCCGAGGAACTGCGCGGCGAAGAACAGTGCGACGACCGTGGCGAGGGCGACGAGGCCGAACGCGACATTGCGGCGCTTAAGGCCGTCAGCGAGATAGTGCCTGGTCACGACGACGGTGATGATCGTCGGCACATACATCAGGAGATGAATGTGATGGATCAGCACGAGAACGATCGAGAACAGCGCCGCCGTCGCCACGAACAGCAATGAGCGCGCGGGCATCAGCAGCAGGATGATCGCCAGCGCACAGCCATAGATGTCGAAATGGCCGAGCGTGTGCATGAAATTCTTCAGGAAGAACGGCGAGCCCGCGATGAAGACGAACAGCGGCAGCGTCTTCGCGGTGAAGCCGAACGTCTTCTGAAACAGTTTTGCGTAGAGCCCCAGCGTCACCAGCCACGTCACCCCGCCGAGTGCGTACACCAGCCACACCGGCACCTTGTCCGTGAACAGCGCGACGATCGCCCCGATCAGCGCGCGCTTGATGAAGCCGAAATGGTAGTCGACGAGGAGGTGGATGTAGGGGACGTAAGGCGGCAGCTGGATCTTGTGAACGAACACGCCGACGATCATTGCGGCGTTGATCGCGAGCAGGAGGCGCCAGGGATTTTGCAGGATGCGTGCGGTCACGCGGCACCAATAGCGCGACCGCGCGGAATCACAAAATAAACCGGCTCAAATCCGCGTTCTTGGCGAGGTCGCCGACGTGCTTCTGCACGAAATCGGCGTCGACCCGGACGGTCTCGCCATTGCGGTCGGGGGCGGTGAAGGAGATTTCGTCCAGCACCCGCTCCATCACGGTCTGGAGCCTGCGTGCGCCGATGTTCTCGACGGTGGAATTGACGGCGACCGCGACATCGGCGAGCGCGTCGATGGCGTCGTCGGTGATGTCGAGCGTGACGCCTTCCGTCAGCATTAGGGCGACATATTGCTTGATCAGCGAGGCCTCGGGCTCGGTCAGGATGCGGCGCATGTCGTCGCGGGTCAGTGCCTGCAGCTCGACGCGGATCGGCAGGCGGCCCTGCAATTCCGGTAACAGGTCGGACGGCTTTGCCACGTGGAAGGCGCCGGAGGCGATGAACAGGATGTGGTCGGTCTTCACCGCGCCGTGCTTGGTCGAGACCGTGGTGCCCTCGATCAGCGGCAGCAGATCGCGCTGCACGCCTTCGCGCGAGACGTCGCCGCCGACGCGGCCGTCGCGGGCGCAGATCTTGTCGATCTCATCCAGGAATACGATGCCGTTGTTCTCGACCGCGCTGATCGCCTCCAGCGTCAGCTGGTCGGTATCCAGCAGCTTGTCGGACTCTTCGTTGACGAGGATCTCGTGCGAGCCCTCGACCGTCAGCCGCCGCGTCTTGCTGCGGCCGCCCATCTTGCCAAAGATGTCGCCGATCGAGATCGCGCCCATCTGCGCGCCCGGCATCCCCGGGATTTCGAACATCGGCATGCCGCTGCCGGACGACTGCGTCTCGATCTCGATTTCCTTGTCGTTGAGCTCGCCCGCCCGCAGCCTCTTGCGGAAGGATTCGCGGGTTGCGGCGCTGGCATTGGCGCCGACCAGCGCATCGAGCACGCGCTCTTCCGCGGCAAGCTGGGCGCGCGCGTGCACGTCCTTGCGCTTCTTCTCACGGACCTGGGCAATCGCGACCTCGACGAGATCACGCACGATCTGCTCGACGTCGCGGCCGACATAGCCGACCTCGGTGAATTTCGTTGCTTCCACCTTCAGGAACGGCGCGTTCGCGAGTTTTGCCAATCGCCGCGCGATTTCCGTTTTGCCGACGCCGGTCGGGCCGATCATCAGGATGTTCTTCGGCAGCACTTCCTCACGCAAGGAACCGGTGAGCTGCTGCCGCCGCCAGCGGTTGCGCAGCGCGATCGAGACGGCGCGCTTGGCGTCGGCCTGGCCGACGATGAAACGGTCGAGTTCGGAAACGATTTCGCGGGGAGAGAAGTCTGTCATGGGACCTTAGCTAGGATTAGAAGCCGGCGGCGACAAGCCGCTTTTTTGACCGTCAGATGATCGGCGGACCGGATTGCCATTGCTTCACGGCCTCGATCGGATGGATCAGCATCAGGACGTTGAGCGTCAGATTGTCGCGAATGTGCAGCGCCAGCATGATCTCGAAGGCGAGCCCGAGGACGATTGTTGCGGGGATCGGCAGCACGCGCGCGATGAGGAACCCCAGCATCATGAACAACGTGTCCGAGACCGAGTTGACGATGCTGTCGCCAAAATAATCCAGCGAGATCGTGCCGGCGCGGTAGCGCTCGATGATGAACGGCGAGTTCTCGACGATCTCCCAGGCGCCCTCGATCAGCATCGCGATGATCAGCCGCGCCGGCCAGATGAGGCGCCGTGAGACCAAGAGCCATGTCAGTCCATAGAACAGGAAGCCGTGCAGCACGTGCGAGAAACTGTACCAGTCGGCGATATGCTGGGAGTTCTCCGAGCTGTTCACCACGCCATGCCAGAGCTTGACGTAGCCGCAGGTGCAGATCGGCACCCGCCCCATCGCAAACAGGATCGAGGCCTGCAGCGCCAGTAACAGCAGCGCGATGCCGACCCAATAGATCGCGGGGATCGCTGTCCTGGTGCTCTTGGCGGGCGGGAATGTCATGCCCAAGCGGCGGTCCGCTCCCTCTCCCGCTTGCGGGAGAGGGTGTCTCCGTTGGCGAGAACCCCCAAGGGGCGAGAGCCCTCACCCGCGCCTTCGGCGCGACCTCTCCCGCAAGCGGGAGAGGTTACAGTCAGTCCTGACCTCCGCTGTTCAGCCACAGATGAATCCTCAGCCGGCCGTCAGCGCTTCGATGGTGACGTTGCGGTTGGTGTAAACGCAGATGTCGGCGGCGATATCGAGCGAGCGGCGGACGATGGTCTCGGCGTCCTTGTCGGTGTCGATCAGGGCGCGGGCGGCAGCCAGCGCGTAATTGCCACCGGAGCCGATCGCCATGACGCCGGCCTCGGGCTCGAGCACGTCGCCGGTCCCGGTCAGGACCAGGGAGACGTCCTTGTCGGCCACGATCATCATGGCCTCCAGCCGCCGGAGGTAGCGGTCGGTGCGCCAGTCCTTGGCGAGCTCCACGGCGGCCCGAGTCAATTGCCCCGGATATTGCTCGAGCTTGCTCTCGAGTCGCTCGAACAGGGTGAAGGCGTCGGCCGTCGCACCGGCAAATCCGCCGATGACGTCGCCCTTGCCGAGTTTCCGGACCTTTTTGGCGTTGGACTTGATCACGGTCTGGCCGATCGAGACCTGGCCGTCGCCGCCGACCACCACCTTGCCGCCCTTGCGGACCGTCAAAATCGTGGTGCCGTGCCAGACCGGCGAGCTGTTCTGGGAATCCTGCATAATAACCCTCATTGTCCGGGCTGATTTAGGCGGTCGGGGGCAAAGGGACAACTGGCGCACAACGGGCCGTTCCGGCCTCAAATTCGCTCACCATAGGCAGAAGTAGAGGCCGGCCAGCCGTTCCCGCAGTAGCGAAGGCGGCATTTGGCTGTTAATAGACTGGCGTTTTCGGCCCTCAAGCCAGGATGGAAACCAACTTTCAATGCGCACCGCGACGATCAAGCGCAAGACCAAGGAAACCGACATCGAGGTCACCGTGAACCTCGATGGCACCGGCGTGGCCAATATCGCGACCGGCATCGGCTTTTTCGACCATATGCTCGATCTCCTCGCCCGCCATTCCCGCATCGACCTCACGGTCAAGGCGGTCGGCGACCTGCACATTGACCATCACCATACCACCGAAGACACCGGCATCGCACTCGGCCAGGCGGTCAAGCAGGCGCTCGGCAACATGGCGGGCATCACCCGCTATGCCGGCGTGCACATGCCCATGGACGAGACGCTGTCGCGCGTGGTCATCGACATTTCGGGCCGCCCGTTCCTGGTGTTCAAGGCCGACTTCCCCCGCGACAAGATCGGTGAGTTCGACACCGAGCTGGTGCGCGAGTGGTTCCAGGCCTTCGCCATGAATGCCGGCGTGACTCTCCACGTCGAGACCCTATATGGCGATAACAGCCACCATATCGCCGAGTCCTGCTTCAAGGGCCTGGCGCGGGCGCTGCGCACTGCCGTTGCGATCGATCCCAAGACGGCGGGCGAGATCCCGTCCACCAAGGGCTCGCTTGGTGGCTGACGTCTCCGTCTCGGTGGCCGAAGCGCTGCCGGCGGCACCTACTCAATTCTCGAGAACGGGGCATCGAAAATGCCTGTCTACACAGTTCATGCTCCCACCCCAGGCGGGGCCGACCTGCGCGCGACCGACAGATTCGTGTTCGTGCGCGACGGCTTCCATTTCTGGGCGATGGTGCTCGGCCCGTTCTGGCTGGCCTGGAACAGGCTTTGGCTGGCCCTGATCGGCTGGATCGTCTTCCTCGCGGCGTTCGATGCCGGGCTGCACAGCCTCGGCGTCGGCCGCAGCGCGATCTTCTTTGCCAACACCATCGTCGCGCTGCTGATGGGCTTCGAAGCCTCGAGCCTGCGGCGCTGGACATTGTCGCGCGGCAAATGGCGGCAGCTCGACGTCGTCGTCGCTGACGACGAAGACACCGCCGAGCGCCGCTTCTTCGAGCGCTGGAGCCAGAAGCAGCGCGGCATCGTCAACGATCAATGGGCTGTCGATCGCGGCGGGCCGCCGCCGACCCGCAATCTGCCGGGTCAGCAGTTTTCCAACCCGCCGCCGCTTCCGGCCGGCGGCATCATTGGATTGTTTCCAGAACCGGGAGGGTCAAGATGAGCGTCGCCATCATCGATTACGGTTCCGGGAATCTGCATTCCGCCGCCAAGGCTTTTGAGCGCGCTGCGCGCAGCATGGAGAATCCGCAAAAGGTCTTCGTGACCAGCGATCCGGACCAGGCCTACAGCGCCGACCGTTTGGTGCTGCCGGGCGTCGGCGCGTTCGCCGATTGCCGGCGCGGCCTGGACGCCGTTAACGGCATGGTCGAGGCGATCAACGAGGCCGTTCGCGTTAAGGCGCGGCCCTTCTTCGGCATTTGTGTCGGCATGCAGCTGATGGCGAGCCGCGGCAAGGAGCATGTCATCACCGAGGGCCTGAACTGGATCGGCGGCGATGTCGAAAAGATCACGCCACGCGATGAAAGCCTGAAGATCCCGCATATGGGCTGGAATACGCTCGATGTGCTGCAAGAGCATCCGGTGCTGAACAAGCTGCCGCTCGGCCCCAAGGGCCAGCACGCCTATTTCGTGCACTCCTACCACCTCAACGCCGCCAACGAAGCGGACGTGCTCGCGCGCGCCGACTATGGCGGGCCTGTCACCGCGATCGTCGGCAAGGACACCGCCATCGGCACGCAGTTTCACCCCGAGAAGAGCCAGCGTTTTGGCTTGGCCCTGATCTCGAACTTCTTGCGATGGAAACCGTGATGGTCGCTTCGCTCTCTCTTGTTACCTCCCCCCTTGTGGGGGAGGTCGAACGCGCAGCGTTCGGGAGGGGGGTAGCCCCAACGGCGGTGCCCGTGGCTTACCCCTCTCCCCAACCCTCCCCCACAAGGGGGGAGGGAGCGCACCGTGTGCGTGGAAAGATCCTGGCTCAATCATGATTCTCTTTCCTGCCATCGACCTCAAGAACGGCCAGTGCGTACGCCTCGAGCAAGGCGACATGGCGCGCGCGACCGTGTTCAATCTCGATCCTGCCGCGCAAGCCGAGAGCTTCGTCACGCAGGGCTTTGAGTATCTCCACGTCGTCGATCTCGACGGTGCCTTTGCCGGCAAGCCGGTGAACGCGCAGGCGGTTGAAGGGATGCTGAAGACCATCAATATCCCGGTGCAGCTCGGCGGCGGCATTCGTGATCTCGCGACCGTCGAAGCCTGGCTCGAGAAGGGTATCACCCGCGTCATCATCGGCACGGCTGCGGTGCGCGATCCGGAGCTGGTGAAGGCGGCCGCGAAAAAATTCCCCGGCCGCGTCGCAGTCGGGCTCGACGCGCGCGACGGCAAGGTCGCGGTCGAAGGTTGGGCCGAGACCTCGCAGGTCACGGTGCTGGAGATCGCGCAGCGTTTCGAGGATGCCGGCGTTGCCGCCATCATCTTCACCGACATCGCGCGCGACGGCCTGCTCAAGGGCTTGAACCTCGATGCGACCATTGCGCTCGCAGACGCCATCTCGATTCCCGTGATCGCCTCCGGCGGCCTCGCCTCGATCGAGGACGTCAAGGCGATGCTGACGCCGCGCGCGAAAAAGCTCGCCGGCGCGATCGCCGGCCGCGCGCTCTATGACGGCCGGCTCGATCCCGCCGCCGCCCTCACCTTGATCCGCAACGCGCCGCCCAGGAGCTGACACATGTTCAAGGTGCGCGTGATCCCCTGCCTCGACGTCAAGGACGGCCGCGTCGTCAAGGGCGTCAACTTCGTCGATTTGCGCGATGCCGGCGATCCCGTCGAGGCCGCGATCGCCTATGACGCCGCTGGCGCCGACGAGCTCACGTTTCTTGACATCACCGCGACCCATGAGAACCGCGGTATCATGCTGGACGTGGTCCGGCGCACGGCGGAAGCCTGCTTCATGCCGGTCACCGTCGGCGGCGGCGTCCGCAAGGTGGACGACATCAAGACGCTGCTGCGTGCCGGCGCCGACAAGGTCTCGATCAACAGCGCCGCGGTGTCGCGGCGCGAGTTCGTCAGGGAAGCCGCCGAAAAATTCGGCGAGCAGTGCGTCGTGGTCGCGATCGACGCCAAGCGGGTCAAGCGCGCGGGCGGCGGCGAGCGCTGGGAAATCTTCACCCATGGCGGCCGCAACTCGACCGGCATCGACGCCATCGAATATGCCCAGGAAGTGGTCTCGCTCGGCGCTGGTGAAATTCTGCTCACCTCGATGGATCGAGACGGCACCAGGCAGGGCTTTGATATCCCGCTGACCCGGGCCATCGCCGACAGTGTTGCCGTTCCCGTGATCGCCTCCGGCGGCGTCGGCAATCTCGACCACCTCGTCGATGGTATCCGCGATGGGCGTGCCACCGCCGTGCTGGCCGCCTCGATCTTCCACTTCGGGGAATTCACCATCCGCGAAGCCAAGGAGCACATGGCCCGGCGCGGACTACCCATGCGCCTGGATGCCTGACGACTCCCGTTCATAAAAGTGCTACATCAACGGCGGGGACTGGCCCACCCGGCCAGACGCGCGTTTCGAGTATTCAGTATGCCGCGTTTCACGATCCACGATCTCGCCGTCACCATCGACGCCCGCGCGGCCTCTGGTGGCGAGGGCTCCTATACCCGCAAGCTGCTCGACAAGGGCGCCGAACATTGCGCCAAGAAGTTCGGTGAGGAAGCAGTCGAAACCGTAATCGCAGCAGTCGAAAACGATCGCGATCATCTGATCGCCGAGAGCGCAGACCTGCTCTATCACTTCCTTGTGCTGCTCAAGGCGCGCGGGATAAAGCTGGAAGAGGTCGAAGCCACGCTGGACAAGCGGACGAATATGTCCGGGCTGGAAGAGAAGGCTTCGCGTAAGGGCTAGTAGATCCCAACGGAGAAGGTCGCGTCATGGATATCCGCGCACCCGAGCAGCAGTATAATCCGTACCGCGTCTATACGCGCGAAGAGTGGGCGCGGTTGCGCGACGATACGCCGATGACGCTGGAGCCGGGCGAGTTCGACCGGTTGCGTTCGCTGCACGACCGCCTCGATCTCAAGGAAGTCGAGGACATTTACCTGCCGCTGTCGCGCCTGCTCTCGATCTATGTCGATGCGATGCAGCGCCTGTATTACGCCGAGCGCCAGTTCCTCAATATCCGTGATCGCAAAGTCCCATACATCATCGGCGTTGCCGGCTCGGTCGCGGTTGGAAAGTCCACCACGGCCCGTGTGCTTCAGGCGCTGCTGGCGCGCTGGTCGCCGCGTCCGAAAGTCGAGCTGATCACCACCGACGGATTCCTCTACCCGAAGGCCCTGCTCGAGCAGCAAGGCATTTTGCAGAAGAAGGGCTTTCCGGAGAGCTACGACCTGCCGCTGCTGCTCAACTTCCTCTCCGACATCAAGGCGGGCCGCCGCCATGTGCGCTCGCCGGTCTATTCGCATTTGACCTACGACATCGTGCCGAACGAATGGGCCGAGGTCGACCAGCCCGACATTTTGATCGTCGAGGGCGTCAACGTGCTGCAGACCGGCAAGCTGCCGCGCGACGGCAAGGCGGTGCCGGTGGTTTCCGACTTCTTCGATTTCTCGGTCTATATCGACGCCGACGAGGCGGCGCTGCGGCGCTGGTACATCAAGCGCTTCCTGGCGCTGCGCGACACCGCGTTCACCAATCCAAAATCCTATTTCAACCGCTATGCGCTGCTGTCGGACGAGGAGGCCACCGCCACGGCCACCGCGATCTGGGAGCGCACCAACCTCGCCAACCTCGAGGACAACATTTTGCCGACCCGCCCGCGTGCGACGCTGATCCTGAAGAAGGCCGCGGATCATGCGGTGGAGAGCGTGGCGCTGCGAAGGCTGTAGTCCGCGGGGTCTCCCCGTCATTGCGAGCGTAGCGAAGCAATCCAGAGTCTTTCCGCGGAGGGATTCTGGATTGCTTCGTCGCAAGGACTCCTCGCAATGACGGAGGAGAGAACTTCCTACACCGCCAGCTGCCGCGCAGCGTTTTGTTGCTTACGCCGCGTAGGCCGCAACCCTCGTTGATGCGCATCGCCGGCACGTGACTCACCTGCCGGTCTTCATGGTCCAATCCACAGGCTTGAGACGCCCCGCAAAGATCGCGGCACCAGAGCCTTTGGCCTGATAAATGAAGGCCTCCCCTTCCTGCACGTCCCCAGCGTCCTTGCCGAAGGCATCGGCGAAGTTGGTCTTGTGGGTGACCAGGACCGTGTTCGTGCCTGGCTTCGGAGGCGCATCGACGAGCTGACGCATGGCCTGTCCGGCCTTTGCATTTGCACCGGCCGGGTTTGCCATCCCCGAGGCGCTGGCGTTGCTGCTGTCCGTCAACGCATCGACGGGTTGGACGTCGCGGCCGGAGATAAGCTTGCCGGCTTCGACCGCGCGATTCAGCCGGCTCGTGAAGACATCGCCGATCGGTATCGCGAATGTCTTGACCGCGGCGCCGATCTGGCGCGCCATGTCCCGGCCCTTTTCACTGAGCTGACGCTGAGCGCTCATGTCGTCGAACTTGAAAGGGTAGACGTCCTTTTGACTGTCATCGGTCGCGGTGTGCCGGAAAACCAGGACGTAGCCACCTTGCTTGAGCGACGCGATGAGCTGCGCCGGATCAGCCGCGGCGGATTGGGACGCTCCAGCGAGAAGGGCAATGAATGCGAGCCGGCAAAGCGCGTTCATACGCGAAATCCTCTTGCAAATGCCCCAGAGGATGGTGGCCCGCAATGCGGGCGGATTCAATCGTCGATTGTCGGTTCCCGTGAAGTTCTGAATCAGACCGCCAGCTGCCGCGCCGCGGCCAGCCCGGCCAGCGCCTCGTCCAGCTTCTCCCGATTGAGCGGCTTGATCAAAAATCCGTTCATGCCGGCCTCGAAGCAGGCGTAGCGATCTTCCACCAGCGTGTTCGCCGTGAGCGCGAGGATTGGTGTGTGGCGCCCGCCCGTGGAAGCTTCATGGGCGCGGATGCGTTTTGTTGCCTCGATGCCGTCGAGCTGCGGCATCTGGATGTCCATCACGACCAGATCATAGGGCGTGCCGGCGGAGCTCGCCGCGAGCCAGGATTCCAGCGCGGCCTCGCCATGGACCGCGATGACGACGCGGTGCCCGAGCTTTGTGAGGAGCGACCGCATCAAGAGCGCGTTGATCTCGTTGTCTTCGGCGACGAGGATCGAAAGACCTTTCGCGGGCGTTCCGACTGCGGCGGGCTCGACAGGCTCGGGCGCGAGATCGGGCGAGGCGACTTCCGGCGTCAGCGCGAGACGAGCGGCGAGGGAGGCCGCGCGCAACGGCTTGACCAGGAAGCCGGTGAAGGCCGGCGAAAGCTTGTCATGACGGGAGCTCGGCGTCAGCAGCACGAGCCGCTGCGTCGCGTGGGCGCGGGCGACTTCGCCCAGGCGGTCGGTGACTAACGGACCGAGGGCGCGATCGACCAACACCGCATGCCATGGGCGTTCCGGCAGCAGCGCCTCGGCCACGGCTGCGTCGGCGACCAGGCAGGTCTGGCCGCCCCAGCGTTCCAGCCGCCGCGCGATCAGCGACGCTTCGATGCCGTCGGCCACCAGCAGGATCGATTTGCCGGCGAGGTCCGGACTCGGAAACGCGGTTTGTCCGGCATCACCGTGCGATGGCGCGAGTGGGATTGCGACCTCGAAGGTCGAGCCCTGAGCCGGGGCGCTCTCCAAGGTGATCCGACCGCCCATCCGCTTGACGATGCGCTCGCTGATGGCGAGGCCAAGCCCGGTGCCGCCATAGGTGCGGGCGACGCGGTCGTCGGCCTGCTCGAATTCGCGGAAGATGCGCTGCTGCGCGTCGGGCGCGATGCCAATGCCGGTATCGCGGACCAGGAAGCTGATTTCGTTCGGCCAGATGCCGGGCTCGACGATCAGCGCCACGCCGCCGCTTGCCGTGAATTTGATGGCGTTGCCGGCGAGGTTGAGCAGCACTTGGCGCAGCCGTGCGGCATCGCCCACGACTTCCAGCGGAAGGCGCTCGTCGACATAGGCCGCGATCTCGAGGTTTTTCGCCTGCGCGCGCGGCGCCAGGAGCTCCGTGACCTCCTCGATCAAGGTCGAGAGCGCAAAGGGACGCTGGTCGAGATCGAGCTTGCCGGCTTCGATCTTGGAATAGTCGAGCAGCTCCTCGATCAGCGCCATCAGCGCTTCGCCCGAGGTTTTCACCGCCCTGGCGTAAGTCGTCTGCTCCGGCGTCAGCGCAGTGTCGAGCAGGAGCCCACCCATGCCGATGATGCCGTTCAGGGGGGTGCGGATCTCGTGCGAGGCCATCGCAAGGAAGCGCGATTTGGCGCGGTTGGCGGCGTCGGCCTGGTCGCGCGCATCCGACAGCGCGCGTTCGCTTTCGGTGCGGTCGGTGACGTCGCGGCCGACACTCTGCAGTTCGGCGGGCTGGCCGGCGTCGTGCCGCACAAACCCTTCGCGCCAGGCGATCCAGCGCGCGCCGAGCGGGGTGGAAATCCTCTGGTCGTGGATGCGCGTGCCGTTGCTCTCGCGCGCGCTGTCGCCCTGCTCCATCACGTCGAAGTCGAATCGCGTGCCGACCAGCGCGCTGCGCGTCTGCCCGGCTAGCGCGCAATAGGCGTCGTTGGCAAAAGTGATGCGACCCTCATGGTCGCGCAGCACGATCAGGTCGCTCTGCGATTCGAACAGGCTGCGGGCGCGCTCTTCGGCTTCCTTCAGCTCCCAATTGCGATCGATCAGCGCCTCGTTGTGGGCGGCGAGCTTCTTCATCCGCTTGTTGATGAAACGCAGCCGCATGCTGAGCGTCGCCAACCCAAGGCAGGCCAGCGCAAACAGGAAGCTCGCGCCGATCGCAAAATTGTTGGGATCGTAGCCTGAATTCGGCGCGCGGCTGCCGGTGACGAAGCCATAGGCGCCGCCGAACGTCGCCGAGAAAATCATGAAGGAGCGGATCGCGAAGGCAATTCGGGGGTGCTGTCGCCTGAAGCGGCGCATGCGCACCTTGATCCGGAACGTCCGACCCATTGCCACCGACCCCGACTCTTATCCGAAACCCGCCACCGCCGTTTGCGACGATGTCTCGCCGACCTTGCGAACAGCTTGAGGCTTTGCGGCGGCTTCGAAACAGGGTTGACGAGGTGTTAACGCCCTAAAGCATGATCCGGAAAAGTGTGTAGCGGTTTTCCCTCGCGACAAACGCGGAACGCGTTTGCGCGGAGATCATGCTCAAACAACAACCTGAAGGGCGATCGCGCTTCAGAGCGAGGCGGCCTGAAGGGGGAGCGGACGGTTGCCGCGGGCGCCGACGATCAGGGCTGCCGCTTCCTTCTGCGAGAATGTCTTCGAGCGCACATAGATGCGGTAATCAGCCGGGCCATCAGTGGAGAGATAGATCACCGGACCGCCATCGATCGGCTGCGAGGCAATCGTAATGAGGCGGGTCGACGGATTGCCCTGGCAGGCGCCCGGCTCGTCGCTTGCGCCATCGTCGACGACTGCGAAGTCAGCAGCATCGGCATCGTCGGTGATCTGAACCCGCACCGTGGCCCGCTCCGGATCTTCGGTGAAGGCGACGTGGACGCCGGCCGTCCAGAACAGGGATGTCAGCTCGACCGAGGTCTCGCCGAGGGCGATGCAGGGATGCGAGACCGATCCGATCTCGTTGCGGGCGAACACCGCAGCCGCCAACAGGGGAACCACCGAGGCCAGGATCTTGAAACGCAACATGACACGCTACTCGCCGGGCCCGAATGGAACTGATGGGCCGTATGGTTTGCAGAGCGTAAAGGAAACTCGTTACCGTCGGGTTGATGCGCTGGATGATCAGGCCATCTGGCGCACATCCTCCGCGAGTGCGCGGTAGGACAGCGCTTCGGCGAGATGCAGCCGGCCGATCCTGTCGGCACCGTCGAGGTCGGCGAGCGTGCGCGCCACCCGCAGCACGCGGTGATAGCCGCGCGCCGACAGCCGCATGGTCTCGGCGGCATCGCGCAGCAGCTTCTGTCCCTGCGCATCCGGCTTGGCGATGTCCTCCAGCACCGACGCCGGCGCCTCGGCATTGGTGCGGACCTGCGGCAGGCCGGCATCGGCGTAGCGCGCGAGCTGGATGTCGCGCGCGGCTGCCACGCGCGCGGCGACTTCGGCGGAGCCTTCCGCCGGCGGCGGCAGGATCAGATCGGCCGCGGTTACAGCCGGGACCTCGATGCGCAGGTCGATGCGGTCCATTAGCGGTCCGGAGATGCGTGCCTGGTAGTCGCCGGCGCAGCGGTCGATGCGGCCGCGCTTGCAGGCATAGCCCGGCTCGAACGCATTGCCGCAGCGGCACGGATTCATCGCTGCGATCAGCATGAAGCGCGCGGGGTAAGTCACGCGGTGATTGGCGCGGGAGACCGAGACCTCGCCGTTTTCCAGCGGCTGGCGCAGCGAATCCAGCACGCGCGGATCGAACTCGGGCAGCTCGTCGAGGAACAGCACGCCCTGATGCGCCAGCGATATCTCGCCGGGCCTTGCGCGCGCGCCGCCGCCGGTGAGCGCGGCCATGCTGGCGGAATGATGCGGCGAACGAAACGGCCGCCGCGATGTCAACGCGCCACCCTCGATCTCGCCGGCGACGGAGGCGATCATCGAGACCTCGAGCAACTCGCCCGGCGACAGCGGCGGCAGGATCGAGGGCAGGCGCGCCGCCAGCATCGATTTGCCGGCACCAGGCGCGCCGATCATCAGCAAATGATGTCCGCCCGCGGCCGCGATCTCCAGCGCGCGCTTGGCGCTCTCCTGGCCCTTGATGTCGCGCAGATCGAGCGGCGAGGTGGCTGCCTCGTGCACCTTCGGCACGGGCCGTGACAGCACTTGCGTGCCCTTGAAATGGTTGGCGATCTGAATCAGCGAATGCGCGGCGACGATCTGGATATCCGGGCTCGCCCATGCCGCTTCCGAGCCGCAGGCCGCCGGGCAGATCAGGCCTTCCTCGCGCACATTGGCGCCGATCGCGGCGGGCAGAACGCCGGCCACAGGCGCGATCGAGCCGTCGAGGCCGAGTTCGCCGAGCACGGTGAAGCCGGTCAGCGCATCGGGCGGGATCGCGCCGATCGCCGCCATCAGCCCGAGCGCAATCGGCAGGTCGTAATGGCTGCCTTCCTTGGGCAGGTCGGCCGGTGCGAGATTGACGATGATCCGCCGCGCCGGCAGCGCCAGCCCCGAGGCGATCAGCGCCGAGCGGACCCGCTCGCGCGCCTCCGACACCGCCTTGTCGGGAAGGCCGACGATGGCAAACGCCGGCAGGCCCGGCGCGACCTGCACCTGCACGTCGACCGCGCGGGCCTCGATCCCCTCAAAGGCGACTGTCGAAACCCGCTGAACCATGCTGCTCCCCTCGCACAATTAGGGGTAGCAGAGCCGGGCCGGCCTGACAAGAACAATACGGGAACAAAGTCGAGGGCGCCGCGAAGACCTAACCAATCGTAAACGGGGTCCCGAGACTACGCCTCGAATGCGACCGGCTCTCCTCAGCACATTCCAACGAATGTCCGCTACTCCTAGGGCTGCGGGATGGGCCGTGATCTAACGGGTGAACAATTCAAATGCTTGCAAATCGCCGCAGAAGCGAACGTCGGGTGTGCACGCGGCTCGCCAAGATCCATCTTGGTGCTGGCTCGCTGCCGCGGGACTGCACGATCACGGATATCTCGGATGGCGGCGTGAAGGTCGTGGCCGAATTCCTGGAAGTGCCGCCGCAATTCACCATCATTTTCGCACCCGACTATTCCCGCCAATGCCGCCTGCGCTGGCGCATCGGTTGCGAATTCGGTGCGGAATTCACCGATTAAGCCCAACAGGCACGCGTCCTTAACGGGAATTTAGCGTTAATCGGCAAAGCATCTCTGATCAGTCCGCCGGCGGTGATCAGAGTATGTCCAAGCGTTCGTGCCTTGCCTCTCCCCCGGCGAGATTCCTGCTTCCCGCGCTTCTGCTGCTTGCCCTCGGTGGCTGCCAGACCACGAGCCTGGAGGATGTGACCGGCGCGCTTGGCGTCGGTGGCAAGTCGGAGCCTGCCACTACGGCGGACGCCAAGCCTGACATGAATGGCTTGCGCGAGCGCTATCGCGCCAAGCCCAGCGACGCCAAAATCGCGCTCGACTACGGCATGGCATTGCGCGAGACCGGTCAGCGCGCCCAGGCGGTCGCGGTGATGGAGCAGGCCGTGCTCGCCCATCCCAGCAATAAGGCGCTGCTCGCCGGCTATGGCCGCGCGCTCGCCGACAATGGCAATTTCCAGCAGGCTTTCGATGTGCTCGGCCGTGCGCACACGCCCGAGGATCCGGACTGGCGCATCCTGTCGGCGCAGGGCGCGGCGCTCGATCAGCTCGGCCGCAACGAGGAAGCGCAGCAATATTATGCCGCCGCGCTGAAGATCGTGCCACACGAGCCGACCGTGCTGTCCAATCTGGGCCTATCCTACATGCTGCAAAACAATCTGGCGAAGGCCGAACAGGTGCTCGGCCGCGCTTATCAGCGCAATCAAAACGATGCGCGGGTCCGCGCCAATTTTGCGCTCGTGCTGGGATTGCAGGGCCGCGAGGCCGAGGCCGAGACCATCGTGAAGGCCGATCTGCCGCCGGATCAGGCGGCGGCAAAGGTCACGGCGCTGCGCCAGCTGCTGTCGAAGAAGCAGCAGCAGCGGGCGGAGAAGTAATCCGCCGCTGCTGAGAGTCCCGCTCGCGCGAAAACGCGCTCGCGTTACGACGCCTTGCGATGCGGAGCGTGTGCGCGTCCGGTCCTGCCCTTCAGCTTCTTCAAGAGCGGTCCGAGCAGCGAACGCTTCGGCTTCTTCACCTCGCCGCGTCCAGCGAGGCGGTTGGCCATGTTCTGGAACAGCTCGGTGGTGCGGTGGCTCTTGGAGACCTCGGCGATCATCTGGCCGTTGTTCGCGGCGGTCGAGAACAGCTTTGAATCGAACGGGATCACCGCGAGCGGCTGGCTCTCCATGGTCTTGGCGAACGATTTGACGTCGATCTCGGCGCGCTTGTGCATGCCGACCTGGTTGATGCAGTAGAGCGGCGGCCGGTCGTTCGGCCGCGCCGCCTTGAGCACGGTCAGCATGTTCTTGGTGTTGCGCAGGTTCGCGAGATCCGGCTCGGTCACGATGACGATGTCGTCGGCGTTGACCAGCGCGCGCTTGGTCCAGGCCGACCATTGATGCGGCACGTCGAGCACGATGCAGGGCGTGGTCATGCGCAGCGTGTCGAAGATCGCATCGAAGGCTTCCGCGCCGAAATCATAGACGCGATCAAGGGTGGCGGGTGCAGCAAGCAGGCTGAGGCGTTCGGTGCATTTGGCGAGCAGGCGCTCCATCAGCGCGGTGTCCGGCCGGTCCTGCGACAGCACCGCGTTGGCGATGCCCTGCGCCGGGTCCTGGTTGTAGTCGAGGCCGGCGGTGCCGAAGGCGAGATCGAGATCGATCACGACGGAATCGAGCGCGAGGTCGCGCGCGATGGTCCAGGCCACGTTATGCGCGACGGTGGAGGCGCCGACGCCGCCCTTGGCGCCGACCACCGCGATGACGCGGCCGGTGATGATGGCCTCGGACGCCGAGAACAGGCTGCAGATCGAGCGCACGACGTCGAGGGTTTCGACCGGCCCGACCACGTAATCGTTGACGCCGCGACGCACCAGCTCGCGATAGGGGGCGGTGTCGTTGGGATTGCCGATCACGACCACGCGGGTGCCGGGGTCGCAGACGCCGG
The DNA here is from genome assembly GCF_021458635.1 of Bradyrhizobium monzae. GTDB lineage: Bacteria > Pseudomonadota > Alphaproteobacteria > Rhizobiales > Xanthobacteraceae > Bradyrhizobium. The sequence continues at coordinate 35,890 of NZ_JAIRDQ010000009.1, read as the reverse complement.
CGAGGTCGTCGAGCCCTTCGAGGATGTCACGCGTGCCGTCGGACTCGATCACGATGACGTTCGGCGTCGGCATCGTGTCATAGACTTCGATCGCCGCGGCGAGGCCGCCGCTCTTGGCGGTGAGATGCGCCTTGGCGAGACGGCGGTCCTGGCCGGCCGCGGTCACCGCGGCGAGCGTCTGCTCGGTCTCGCAAAAGGCCTGCACCGAGATCCGGGGGACCGGCGCAATGTGTTCCTCGGGGTGCTGCGGATCGTCCGCCTCGTCGTCGTGGAAGTCCGTCATTTGCCTGTATCGCTGAGTTTGGCCTTGTCAGCCTCGGGATATGCGGTCGCCGTGGCCGTGCCCTTGCGGTAGCGGTCGAAGGCGATGTCGCGCCGTGCGGTATAGGCTGGCGTCTCCGCGCGCGGCTGCTCGAGGTCGGCGGGGTTGTCGATCATCGCGGCAAGATTGCGCTGGGTGGCGCAGCCGAGATTGAAATAGGGCTGGTTCTCGTTGTAGCCGGGGTCGAGGATCGACGGTCCCACGTCCTCGGGCCACAGCCCGCAGGGGCCGGCGACCGCGGCGATCTTGGAATAGCTCAGCCGGATGGTCGGCAGCAGGGCGGGATCTTCGGGCCGATAGGGATGCTGGACGATGGCGCGCGACGGCACGCCGCCCGAGCCCAGCACGGCGCGGATCTCGCGATAGGTCGCAGCAGCCGCGCGCGAATTCGCGGTGTCGATGGGCACGTCGACGACGACGGAGCCGGTGCCTTCGCGCACCCAGTCCTGGGCAATGCCCATCACGTCGGCGTGCTGCGCGGCCGAGAGTCCGCCGCGCGCCTTGCCGACGAAGATCACGATCGAGCGCTTGCCTTCCTGCACCGCGATCGGGTGACGCATGCGGTAATCGGTCGGCACCGTCTGGGTGGTGACGACGTCGCCCGTGGTGTTGCAGGCTCCCAGCATGACGGAGAGCCCCGCCAGCGCGAGCGCGATGCGCAAATTGCGACGTCGATCATTTGTCTTCGTCATCGCGTGGTCCCCTCTTGCCCGAATCTTGCCCCGGTCCCCAAACCGTTGGTGTCAGTCGATGATGAAGCCGAAATCACCGGCATTGCCGTCGATCGGATCGACCCGGCGTGCGATGCCGTAGAGGCGGTTCATGCGGCCGAGCAGCGCGGACTGCGCATCCGAGGACGGCGCGAAGCCGTCATCGGGCCGCGACAATTCCTTCTGGGCCACCGCGCGCACCACATAGGGTGTCACGATCACCATCAGCTCGGTCTCGTTGTTGACGAAGTCCTGGCTGCGGAACAGCGCGCCGAGGATCGGCACCTGGTCGAGGCCGGGCAGGCCGTTGACGGCCTGCTTGGTCTGCTGCTGGATCAGGCCGGCCATCGCCATCGAGCCGCCCGAGGGAATTTCCAGCGTCGTCTCGGCGCGACGGGTCTGGACCGAGGGGATGGTGATCGAGTTGGTCGTGCTCGCGGACAGCGCCTGCGACACCGTGATGGCGTTCTGGTTCGATAGCTCGGAGACCTCTGTCATCACCCGCAGGCTGATCCGGCCTTCGCTCAGCACGACCGGGGTGAAGTTCAGGGAGATGCCGAACTTCTTGTAGACGATCTGGGTGGTACAGACATGCGTGGTCGGATCGCAGGAATAGCCCCCGGGAATTGGAAATTCGCCGCCGGCGATGAAGGTCGCCGATTCACCGGAGATCGCCGTCAGGCTCGGCTCGGCCAGGGTGCGCATCACGCCGGCGGTTTCCATCGCGCGCATCGTGGCGCTGACGGTGGCAACGCCCTTGGCGAGGCCGGCAACCCCGAGCCCGTTGCCGCTGACCAGCGGTCCGCCGCTGGCCGAGAACGGGTTGGAATTGTTGAAATTCACCACCGCGGTGCCGGCATTCAGGCTGGCGCTGAGATCGACGCCCAATTGCTTGACGATGTCGCGGCGGACTTCGCCGACGACGACCTTCAGCATCACCTGGTCGCGGCCGCGCACGACGATGTTGTTGACGACCTTGTCGGCGCCGCCGACGAGCTTGGCGGCGACGTCGCCGGCCTGCTGGGCCTCGACCGGGCTCGACACCGAGCCGGTGAGCATCACGCTGTCGCCGACGCCCTCGATCTGCACACCCGGCAGCGATGAGCGCAGCGCCGTGCGCATGCCGTTGAGGTCGCGCTTGACCGCGATGTCGTAGGACGCAACTTGCTGGCCGTCGGCGGTGAAGAACACCACGTTGGTCTGGCCGACCTGGCCGCCGATGATGTAGGCGCGCTGCGCCGAGCGGATCACCGCATTGGCGATCTTGGGATCTGCCACCAGCACGTCCTTGACCTCGCGCGGCAGGTCGATGACGACCGACTTGCCGACGCCGAGCGACAGCGAACGCGTCCGCGCCGGCGCGATGGTCGCGACCGGCGACACGCCGAGATCCGGCGCCTGCATCGGCGCCTGGTCTCCGACCGGCGCATCCGCAGCGCGGACGAGATCGGGGGCTGCGACCAGCCCCAGTATCAGCATTGCCCCTGCCCAGAACGAGCCGGCGCGCTTCCCCCGAATGCGCAGGCCCATCCGATTGCCCCCGTAGTTCATCATGTCCCCATCACTTCTGTGACGTCATTTGTCGCGTTTGCACGCCGTAGCGGATCACGTTCACGCCGCTGCTCTGCCGCTGCTTGAGCGCCTGGTCCTCCGGCCCACCGTCGGAGGCGCTGGCATCGGCGATGCTGCGCAGTGCGAGTGTCAGCGAGCCGCCCTGGCGCGAGGCCGAGAGCGTCGCGACCTGATCGGGCCTGAGCTCGAGCGTGACTGTCTTGCCGACCACGGCGTTCTGGCCGTCCTTTTCCTTCGGCGCCTGGTCGATGGCGAGCACGCGGATATTGGTCAGGATGACCTCTGACAGGATCAGGTCATTGCCGCCGGTCGAGCCGTTGGCGCCGTCGGGATTCTTCAGGCGTCGCGTCAGGACGATGTCGACGTGGTCGTTCGGCAGGATGAAGCCGCCGGCGGCGGTCTCGGCCGAGATCTCGGTGGACACGGCGCGCATGCCGGACGGCAGGATCGCGGCCATGAAGCCGGAGCCGTCCGCCCTTACCAGCTTCTGCTCGCGGATCGGCTCGCCCTGCATCAGGGGTACGCGCGCGATCGAGCCGGCGATCTGGGTCTGTGCGTCGGGCCTGCTGTCGCGGCGGATAAAGGCGCTGCTTGCAGTCGATTGCGGCCAGGTCTGCCATTGCAGATCTTCGGCCTTCACGGCCTGGCCGAGCTGAATGTCGGATTTGGCGACGAGCACCTCGACCGTCGGCAGCTTCTCGGCCACCGGGAGCGCGGGCGCGGACTTGTTGTCGTAGCCGCTCGCCAGATACGCAGCGACGCCGCCGGCGCCCAGCGCGATGACGAGAACGACAATGCGTGCGGTGTTCATACGCTTCTACTCTTACGCGGGGCACTCGAACCGCACGTGGCGGGTTCCCCCGCATCGATGAGTAGGGAGTAAAGGTATAAGGGGTGTTGCGAGGCCGAGTGTGATGGTCAGTGACGGCGCGCGTTTTGGGCAGATGGTGAATGCCGCGTTAGCCGCGCGGCCGGTGAGCCCGTAGATTCACGCACGCGCGCTCATGCGTTCGCATGAGGCGCGCGGCGTCATGGTGAATGGGTGGTTAGTGGCGCGCGGGACGTTAGGAGCGCCGTCCGAAACGATGTTGGTGGCCCGTCATCCTGAGGTGCGAGCTCCTGCGAGCCTCGAAGGATGCACGGCCCCGATGCCTCGACGTCGCCACCAGCCGGGCCGTCGCCCTTCGAGGGCCGCTGAAGAAGCGGCCACCTCCAGCGACAGCGGCTTCGCCGTTGCGCGGGGGTGACGGTTATAGATTGGTGCGCCGAGCTGCGAAGACTACTTCGCCCGCTTCTGTTCGATCACGTCCCAGATTTTGGCCGCAACGTCCGGGCCGCCGAGCCGTGCGATGGCACGGATGCCGGTGGGCGAGGTCACGTTGATCTCGGTGAGGTTGCCGTTGATGACGTCGATGCCGACGAACAGCAGGCCGCGCTCGCGCAGTGCCGGGCCGACGGTGGCGCAGATCTCGCGCTCGCGCGGGGTCAGCTCGGTCTCCTTTGCCGCGCCGCCGCGCACCATGTTGGAGCGGAGGTCGTCGGCGGCCGGCACGCGGTTCACGGCGCCTGCGAACTCGCCATTGACCAGGATGATGCGCTTGTCGCCGAGCTTCACCTCGGGGATGAACTGCTGGATCACCCAGGCCTCCTTGAAGGTGACCGAGAACATGTCGAACAGCGAGCCGAAATTCATGTCCTGCGGCATCACGCGGAATACCGCGGCGCCGCCATGGCCGTGCAGCGGCTTCATCACGACGGCACCGTGCTTGTCGCGGAATGCGTTGATCTCATCCAGGTCGCGCGAGATCAGGGTCGGCGGCATCAGCTGCGGAAAATTCATCACGAACAGCTTCTCGGGCGCGTTGCGCACCGCAGCGGGATCGTTGACGACCAGCGTCTTCGGGTGAATGCGCTCGAGCAGATGCGTCGAAGTGATGTAGGCAAGATCGAACGGCGGATCCTGGCGCAGCAGCACCACGTCGAAGCCGTTCAGCGCCTCGCGCCTGGGCTCGCCGAGGGTGAAATGATCGCCGGGCTCGTCGCGCACGGTCAGGAGCTGGACCGGCGCGACGATCTCGTCGCCGACCATCGAGAGCTTGTCGGGCGTGTAATAGGACAGGCCGTGGCCGCGCTTCTGTGCCTCCAGAAGCAGCGCAAAGGTGGAGTCGCCCTTGATGTTGATGCGGGCGATGGGGTCCATCTGGACGGCGACGTTCAGTTTCATGGTCTGCCTTTCAGGTCGAGGCGTCGAATGCCGCCAACACATGGCGTGGAAGTGATCGCGGCGCAATCAGCATCGCGTCGAATCGCAATTCGAATTCCGCATGCTCGGGATGCGTGGCCAGCCAGCCCTGCGCGGCGTCGATGATGCGCCGCTGCTGGCGCTGCGTCACCGCGTAGGCGGCCTCATCGAGGCTGGCACGCGCCTTGACCTCGACGAATGCGATCAGGTTGCGACGCCGCGCCACCAGATCGATCTCGCCATGCGGTGTGCGGTAGCGCTTGGCCAGAATGCGATAGCCCTTCGCTATCAGGAAAGCCGCGGCGCGGCTCTCGGCCGAGATGCCGGTGCGGAACGCGGCGACGCGCTCGGGCGAGGCGATCTTCGGTTCCTGTTGCGGTTCTGGCTTGGGTTCCTGGACGCCCTTAGTCTTCGCCATCGCCGCCCCGCAAATCTTTTGCGAGCTCGAGCGCGCGGGCATAGACCTCGCGGCGGGGCCGGCCGGAGAGCGCGACCGCATGCGCGACGGCGTCCTTGACGCTGTGCGAGGCGAGCTGATCGCGCAGGAGATCGTCCAGCGCATCCGCTGTCAGCACGTCTGCATCCGCGGCAGGCGGAGCGATCACCAGCACGAATTCGCCGCGTGTCTCCAGCGTGTCTGCCTCGCGCGCCAGCTCGTCGAGCTTCGCGCGCGAAATCTCCTCATGCAGTTTTGTCAGCTCGCGGCAGATTGCGGCCTCGCGCGTGCCCATGATCTCGGCGAGCTCGGCAAGTGTGTCCTGCACCCGGTTGCCGGATTCGAACATCACCAGCGTCGCATCGATGCGGGCGAGCTCGGCCAGGCGCGACCGCCGCGCGGCGGATTTCGCCGGCAAAAAGCCCTCGAAGAAGAAGCGGTCGGTCGGCAGTGCCGCAACCGACAGCGCCGCCAGCACGGAGGACGGGCCCGGCAGTGCATAGACCGCATGGCCGGCGGCGCAGACCTCGCGCACCAGCTTGTAACCGGGATCTGAGATCAGCGGCGTGCCGGCGTCCGATACCAGCGCGACCGAACCGCCTGCGGCAAGCGCCTCCAGGATCTTTGGGCGGGCGGCCTCGGCATTGTGCTCATGATATTGCTTGAGCTGCGCCGAGATGTCGTAGCGTTCGGTCAGGCGCCGCGTGATGCGGGTGTCCTCGCAGGCGATGACGTCGACCCCGGCCAGCGTCTGCAGCGCGCGCAGGGTGATGTCGCCGAGATTGCCGATCGGGGTCGCGACCAGATAGAGGCCGGCCGCCGGCTTCGGCACCGCGAACCGATGGGCGTCGATCGAGAAACCGCGCGGGGCGGCGTCCGTAGCTTCAGTCGTATTTATCGGGGCCGGCTTTGCGCGCATAATGAATCGAACTTAGGCATGATCCCTGGGGCTGGGAACCGGTCCCTTGAAAAAGATCGTACCGGGGGGAAGGGGCGAGGAAGGACTGGAATGTGATCCATCCGGCATCACATTCTTTAGGGAAGTAAGCGTCAGCGCCATATTCGCGGCGGAAACACCGCCTTGATGCTCGAGTGACGGACGGTGGACAGCCAACCATGACGTGAAGGGTAGCTGCGTTAAGTGGTCGTTATCCTTTTGTTTTGGTTAACTATTTACCGACAATATGCCTGAATCCGCGGCTTCTGTCGCGGCAAGATTTGCTGTGATCGGCCGGCAACGGAAGATCAGAAGAAGAGTTGCCATGGTCGGCCCTCGTGATCCGAAGTCTCCCGTACAGGGCCCCCGATTAACAAGGGCGACCCGGCGGAGTGCGCTTGGTCTGCTGCTCGGCACGCCCTTGCTGTCGGCCTGCGCCGGCGTGCAGCAGAGCCTCAGCCAGTTTTCCAATCCGTTCTCAAGTTCCTCACCGACCCCGGCCCAGCCGGCCGGCCCGCCGCAGCAGGCGACCACCGCCGGCACCGGCGGCGTGAAGGTTGCCGTGATCCTGCCGCTCTCGGCCGCCGGCAATGCCGGGCTCGCCGCGCAATCCATGCGCAACGCCGCCGAGATGGCGCTGGCCGAGTTCCAGAACCCGAACATCCAGCTGCTGATCAAGGACGACAATGGCAGCCCGCAGGGCGCGCAAGCCGGCGCGCAGCAGGCGGTCGACGAAGGCGCCGAGATCATTCTGGGGCCGCTGTTCGCGCAGTCGGTCCCGGCCGTGGCCCAGGTCGCGCGGACGCGCGGCATCTCGGTGATGGCGTTCTCGACCGATTCGAGCATCGCCGGCCGCGGTGTCTACCTGCTGAGCTTCCTGCCGGAGTCCGACGTCAATCGTATCGTCGAATATTCCGCCAGCATCGGAAAACGCTCCGTCGCCGTGCTCGTGCCTGACAATGCATACGGCAATGTCGTCGAAGCCGCGGTGAAGGCCGCGGTGCCCCGGCGCGGCGGACGCATCGTCGCGTTCGAGAAATACGGCGCCGACCGCGCGACGGCGGCGCGCAACGTAGCGCAGCAACTCGGCAGTGCGGATGCGCTGTTCATTGCCGATGACGGCGATGCCGTCGTCTCGGTCGCGGATGCGTTGACCGCAGCGGGCGCGAATTTGCGCAACATCCAGCTGCTCGGCACTGGCCTGTGGGACAGCCCGCGTGTCTATGCCAGCCCAAGCTTGCAAGGCGGCCTCTATGCCGCGCCGGATCCAGCCGGCTTCCGCGCCTTCTCCGGCCGTTACCGCACCAAATACGGCGCCGATCCGATCCGCACCGCAACGCTCGCCTATGACGCAGTCGCGCTCGTGGCAGCGCTCGCGCGCACGCAGGGCACCACGCGCTTCTCGTCGGACGTGCTCACCAACCCGTCGGGCTTCGCCGGCATCGACGGCCTGTTCCGCTTCCGCGCCGACGGCACCAATGAACGCGGGCTCGCGGTGATGAAGGTCACGACGGGTGGCGGTGTCGCGGTGGCGGGTTCGCCGAAGAGCTTTGGCGCGTAACGAGTTCTCGTTACGCCGCGAGATCTGCGACTACGGCATCGAGCACCGGGAATCCGCTGCTCGTCACGCGCAAACGGCCTGTTGCATCCACCGTGATCGCGCCTTCCTCACGCAAGAGCGTGATGCGCTTGGGGTCGAGCGAGCGGCCCGACAGCGCCCTGTAGCGCTCGGGGTCGATACCTTCGGCCAAGCGCAGTCCCATCAGCAAAAATTCGTCGGCGCGCTCTTCGCTGTTGAGGAGATCGTCGGTGACCACGCCGTGGCCGCTGCTTTCGACGCGCATCAGCCAGGCTTCGGGGCGCTTCTCGGTGGCGGTGGCATGGCGCACGCCGTCGATGTCGAGGCGGCCATGCGCGCCGGGGCCGATGCCGGCATATTCTTCGCCGCGCCAGTAGACCAGATTGTGCCGGCACTCGGCACCGTGCCGCGCGTGGTTGGAAATCTCGTAAGCGGGCAGGCCAAGCTTGTCGCAGGTCTCCTGCGTCACGTCGTAAAGCGCGCGCGCGACGGCTTCGTCCGGCGTCTTCAGTTTCCCGGCCTGGTGCAGGCCGAAGAACGGCGTGCCTTCTTCGATCGTCAATTGATAGAGCGACAGATGCTCCGCCGCTTCGTCGATTGCGAGACGCAGTTCATCGGCCCACATCGCCGGCGTCTGGTCGGGACGGGCATAGATCAGGTCGAACGAGTAGCGGTCGAATGAGCGGCGCGCGATCGCGACGGCGTCGAGCGCCTCGCGCGCGCTGTGCATGCGGCCCAGCGCTTTCAGCGAGGCATCGTCGAGCGCCTGCACGCCGAGCGAGACGCGGTTGACGCCGGCGGTGCGATAACCGGCGAAGCGCGTAGCTTCGACACTGGTCGGATTTGCCTCGAGCGTCACTTCGACGTCGCTGGCAACTTTCCAGTGCTTGCCGATCGCGTCGAGCACGGCGCCAACGGTTGCCGGCTGCATCAGCGACGGCGTGCCGCCGCCGAGGAAGATCGAGGTGACCTCGCGGCCGGGCGAGCGCTGGGCCGTCGTTTCGATCTCGCGGGCGAAGGCGGATGCAAAGCGCGCCTCGTCGATCGCGGCGTGGCGGACATGGCTGTTGAAGTCGCAATAGGGGCACTTCGACAGGCAGAACGGCCAGTGCACGTAGACGCCAAAGGCTTCCTTAGCGCGGCTCAAGGCAGATCTCCGCCAGTTTCACGAAGGCGCGGGCGCGGTGCGACAGGCCGAGGCCAAGCGGCGGCAGGCCGTGCTTCTCGATGCTTTCCATCTCGCCGAAGGTGCGGTCGTATCCATCCGGCAGGAACATCGGATCGTAGCCGAAGCCGGCGGTGCCGCGCGGCGGCCAGACCAGCGTGCCGTCGACGCGCGCCTCGACCTCGTCGAGATGGCCGTCGGGCCAGGCGACGCAGAGCGCCGAGACGAAATGCGATTTACGTTTGTCGGGCGTGGTGGCGCCGCGCTCCTGCAACAGACGCTCGATCTGCGCCATCGCGGCAGCGAAGTCTTTGCTCGGACCAGCCCAGCGTGCGGAGAAAATGCCGGGCGCGCCGTCGAGCGCGTCGACCACGATGCCGGAATCATCGGCGAAAGCGGGAAGCCTGGTCGCCTGCGCCGCAGCGATCGCCTTGATCGCGGCGTTGCTGCGGAAATCGTTGCCGGTCTCGTCCGGCTCGGACAGGCCGAGCTCACCGGCCGACACCACCTCGATGCCGTGAGGCGCGAGCAGCTCCTTCATCTCGGCGAGCTTGCCGGGATTATGGGTCGCGATGACGAGCTTTCCGGTGATTCGGCGGTGCATGGGCCTATTGACTACGCGACAGCCAGTTTCTGCAAGTCCACGAGACGCGCGATGCCCTTTTGCGCCAGGGCGATCAGCGCCAGGAACTCGTCCTGCGTAAAGGGCTCGCGTTCCGCCGTGCCCTGCACCTCGATGATGCGGCCATCGCCGGTCATGACGAAATTGGCGTCGGTCTCGGCTTCCGAATCCTCGGCATAGTCGAGATCGAGCACCGGCTTGCCCTGATAGATGCCGCAGGAGATCGCGGCGACGTTGTCGCGCATCACGTTGGCCTTGATCATGTTGCGCGTCTTCATCCAGTTGATGCAGTCGGCGAGCGCGACCCAGGCACCGGTGATCGAGGCGGTGCGGGTGCCGCCGTCGGCCTGGAGCACGTCGCAATCGACCGTGATCTGGCGCTCGCCGAGCGCTTCGAGATCGACGATGGTGCGCAACGAGCGCCCGATCAGGCGCTGGATCTCGACGGTGCGGCCGCTCTGCTTGCCGGCGGCGGCTTCACGGCGGGTGCGTTCGGAGGTCGCGCGCGGCAGCATGCCGTATTCGGCGGTGACCCAGCCGCGGCCCTGGCCCTTCAGCCAGGGCGGCAAGCGGTCTTCCAGCGTGGCGGTGACCAGCACATGGGTGTCGCCGAATTTCACGAGGCAGGAGCCTTCCGCATATTTGACCACGCCACGCTCAAGCGTCACGGGGCGCAATTCGTCGGGCGCACGGCGGCTTGGCCGCATGGGGAATCCTCCAAAACTCTCGGAAAAGGGCTATTCGCGGTGCTTGTAGGTGGGGTGAGGGTGGGCGGCAAGGGGAAAGGACAAGGCTTTTTCACCCCCGTTTTTCCACCCCGCAAACGCCACGCTTGTCAGAACCCTCGGGGATGGACAAATTATGAGTATCTGAGAGGAGTTACCGTCTGTGGCCCATCACGATCCGATCCATCTGATCGCGCCGCGCGCAGGCCTCGCCCAGCTCAACGAGCGTTCTCGCGACATCTTTCGTCAAATTGTCGAAAGTTACCTCGCGACCGGCGAGCCGGTGGGCTCGCGCAACATCTCGCGGCTGATTGCGATGCCGCTGTCGCCGGCCTCGGTCCGCAATGTCATGGCCGATCTGGAACATCTCGGCCTGATCTACGCGCCGCACACCTCCGCCGGCCGGCTGCCGACGGAACTCGGTCTGCGCTTCTTTGTCGACGCGTTGATGCAGGTCGGCGACCTCAACGAGGCCGAGCGGCAGTCGATCCAGAGCCAGCTGACCTCCGTCGGCCAGGCCCAATCGGTCGAGGCGGCGCTCGATCAGGCGCTGACGCGGCTGTCGGGTCTCACCCGCACCGCGGCGGTGGTTTTGACGCCGAAATCAAACACCCGGCTGAAGCACATCGAGTTCGTCCGGCTGGAACCCGAGAAGGCGCTGGTGATCCTGGTCGGCGAGGACGGCCAGGTCGAAAACCGCGTGCTGACGCTGCCGCCGGGAGTTCCCTCCTCGGCCATCACCGAAGCCGGCAATTTCCTCAATTCGCGGATTCGCGGCCGGACGCTCGCCGAGGCGCGGCTCGAGCTGGAAACCGCGCTCGGCGAGGCCCGTGCCGAGCTCGATCAATTGACCCAAAAGGTGATCGCGGCCGGAATTGCGAGCTGGTCCGGTGGCGAGAATGAGGACCGCCAGCTGATCGTTCGTGGCCACGCCAATCTGCTGGAAGATCTGCACGCGCTGGAGGATCTCGAGCGGGTGCGGCTGCTGTTCGACGATCTCGAGACCAAGCGCGGCGTGATCGACCTGTTGGGGCGTGCGGAAACCGCCGAGGGCGTGAGGATTTTCATCGGTTCGGAGAACAAGCTGTTTTCACTGTCGGGCTCCTCCACCATCATCTCGCCCTATCAGGATGCCACCGGCCGCATTGTCGGTGTTTTGGGCGTGATTGGGCCGACGCGGCTGAATTACGCCCGCGTGATCCCGACCGTGGACTACGCCGCCCGCATCGTCAGTCGGCTCCTGGGGGGCTGACCGGCATTTGAGCCGATCACGGGCGCTTGATTTTCAGCGCCCGAAGCACGATATCCGGGCCAGCAAAATCCCGAAGACCGAAAAGAGAGCCGATGACCGATCGAGACCGGCAACCCGAAGACACGACTGCCGCGGCCGACGAGCCGGTGGTGTCAAAACCCTACATCATGCCCGACGATCCGGAGCCGGGTTCGGTGGAATTGCTGCAGAAGGAAGTCGCCGAGGCGCGCGACCGCATGCTGCGGACGCTGGCGGAGATGGAAAATCTGCGCAAGCGCACCGCCAAGGAGGTCGCGGACTCCAAGCTCTACGGCGTCACCGGCTTTGCCCGCGACGTGCTCGACATCGCCGACAACCTTCAGCGCGCCCTCGATGCCGTTCCGGCCGAAGCCCGTGCCGCGGCGGATCCCGGCCTGACCGCGCTGATCGAGGGCGTCGAGCTGACCGAGCGTTCGCTGCTCAACGCGCTGGAAAAGCACGGCGTCAAGAAGTTCGATCCGCAGGGCCAGAAGTTCGATCCGAACTTCCAGCAGGCGATGTACGAGGTGCCGGACGCGTCGGTGCCCGCAGGCACCGTCGTGCAGGTCATGCAGGCCGGCTATACCATCGGCGAGCGCGTGCTGCGCCCGGCGCTGGTCGGTGTTGCCAAGGGTGGCGCCAAGCCTGCGCCCGCCGCGAACAGCAACGAAGCGAACTGATCGATCCTCAGTCGCGAGGAGCGCGCTCGCGCGTCTCCTCGCCTTGAGGGTTTGGTCGAGATGCGCGCCTTACGCGCTGACCGCGATATCGGCAGACTGAATCCGCTTCACGCCGGCCTTGGCCATATCGGCCCACGCCTTGGCGAGCGAGCCCTGATTGTCGATGCCGCGGCAGGCGTCTTCCACGACATAGACCTCAAAGCCCGCCTTGCGCGCATCGAGCGCGGTCCAGGCGACGCAGAAATCCGTCGCGAGACCCGCAACGAAGACGCGCTTGATCTTGCGGCCTTTCAGATAGCCGGCAAGTCCGGTCGAGGTCTTGCCGTCGGCTTCGAGGAACGCCGAATAGCTGTCGACGTCCTTGTGAAAGCCCTTGCGGATGATGAGCTCGGCCTGCGGGATCGAGAGATCCTTCGACAGCGACGCACCGTCGGTGCCCTGCACGCAATGGTCGGGCCACAGCACCTGCTTGCCGTAAGGCAGCTCGATGGTCTCGAACGGTTTCTTGCCGGAATGCACTGACGCGAACGAAACGTGGCCGGGCGTGTGCCAGTCCTGCGTCATCACCACGTTCGAAAACGCTTTCGCCATCTTGTTGATGACGGGCACGACCTGCTCGCCTTCCTTCACCGCGAGGCTGCCGCCGGGCAGGAAGCAGTTTTGGACGTCGATCACGAGCAGCGCGGATGTGTCGTCCGGCTTGATCGTGGCCGCCGCGAAAAGTGCGGTTGGAGCAAGGCTCGCGAGCGCCGTGGTCCCCAGCGCCGCCAAGATTTGTCGTCGATCCAGCATCGTCCGCCTCCCCTCGAGGTTGATCCAATGAAGGGAAGCCTAATTCCGTTCGTGTACGAACAGAAGCCCGAAAATGCAGCCGGTTTTGGCTAGCGGTTGGGCTGCTAACCCGAGGTTTTTAACCTCAGGTTCTAACCCCGGGTTTCTAACCCTTCGGCTGGATGCCGTCGCGCACGGCGCGGAAGCGGGTGAAGGCGTCCGACCACTGGTCGCGCGGCGCGCTGGCGATGATGCGCAGCGAAGTGCCACCGGACGCGAAGCGGATCCACTGCACCACGGTCACCGGCGTCTTGTCCTTGCCACTGACGCCGTCGATCCGGGTCTCAAAGCCCGGCTGGCCGTTGATGCGGATCGGCTCGGACATGGTGACGCGGGACTCGCGCACGCCGGGGATCTGGAGCGCGGCTTCCTGGGCGAAGCGGGCGCGGTCGTCGGCCTGCTGCGGGGTCGCGCCGATCAGGCCGAGGATCATGAACGGCTTCGATTCATAACCCGAGCTCTCGTTGCCGTCGGCCAGGATGATGCTCGCGCCCGGCACCAGCGTGCGGATGTCCTTGAAGCTGGCGAGATCTGTGATCTTGAACGGCATCAGCCCGATCTGCTCGTCGGCCGAGACCTCCTTGCGGGTTACGGCGGTCGCAAACATCTGCCGCACCGCCTCGTCGGTGTAGATCTTCGACGCGTTCTCGGGGACCTGCACCGCGACGTAGCCGGAGAAGCCGGTGCCCGGCACGATCATCGAATAGCGCTTCACCAGGGTCGTGCCGGCCTTGCCGCTCTCGGTGGTGAAATAGGCGAGGCCCGCTTGCGTCTCGATCTTGTCCGGCTTGACGCCGTTAGAGCCATTCGGATTGGCGCTGAGGGCGCCCACGACCTCGCCGTAAGCCGCCGGCGGCAGCTCGGTGATCAGCACCTTGACGCTGCCGTCCTCGCTCTCGAAACCGGGAAAGGTTTTTGCCGTGTTCAGCCCGACCAGCGGCACCATGCCGAGGCGCAAGCCGGGCGGGTAGACGGCATCTGCGGCGAGCGCCGGAAATGCCGTGGCAACGAGGAGGGCGAGCGCGGCGAGGGGGCGGGTCAGCTTCATGGGCACTCTGATTGGTTCACATTGAGGCCGTTCGATGGTCGGCGACTGGGCCGCTTTGTCGCGCGAAGCAGCCCCATGACGAGGCTGTCCGGCCGCCGCCTTTTAGCGGGTTTGGTTTGCCGGTAACAGGGCAGGGCAGCTCACGGTGGCGGGGCCGGCTGAGGCCTGAACCTGTTAATAATTCATCACCTGCAAGGGCGGTTCAGCCCGGATATGTTCTTCCAAAACCCAATGTTTTCACGGTCGAAACTTGCGGTCGGTCCTTGCGGGGCCCACCCCCCCTCCTATATGAGCCTTCAATCATCGCAATATCGCGGATGTTTGATCTTAGGGGGTTCGGTTCGGGTGCCTTCTGGGCCCAGCCAACCTGCCGCAAAAACAAGGATATCAGGACCATGGGAAAGGTCATTGGGATCGACCTCGGCACCACGAATTCGTGCGTCGCCGTGATGGATGGCAAGAACGCCAAAGTTATCGAGAATTCCGAAGGCATGCGCACGACGCCTTCGATCGTCGCCGTAACGGACGACGGTGAGCGCCTCGTCGGCCAGCCTGCCAAGCGCCAGGCCGTGACCAATCCAGAGCGTACGTTCTTCGCAGTGAAGCGCCTCATCGGCCGCCGCTATGACGACCCGATGGTCGAGAAGGACAAGAAGCTCGTTCCGTACAAGATCGTGAAGGCCTCCAACGGCGACGCCTGGGTCGAGGCCGACGGCCAGAGCTACTCGCCCTCGCAGGTCTCGGCGTTCATCTTGCAGAAGATGAAGGAGACCGCGGAAGCCCATCTCGGCCAGAAGGTCGACCAGGCGGTCATCACCGTTCCCGCCTACTTCAACGACGCCCAGCGCCAGGCCACCAAGGACGCCGGCAAGATCGCGGGCCTTGAAGTGCTGCGCATCATCAACGAGCCGACCGCGGCTGCGCTGGCCTATGGTCTGGACAAGACCAAGACCGGCACGATCGCCGTGTACGATCTCGGCGGCGGCACGTTCGATATCTCCATTCTCGAAATCGGCGACGGCGTGTTCGAGGTGAAGTCGACCAACGGCGACACCTTCCTCGGCGGCGAAGACTTCGACATGCGCCTCGTTGGCTATCTGGCCGACGAGTTCCAGAAGGAGCAGGGCATCAACCTGCGCAACGACAAGCTCGCGTTGCAGCGCCTGAAGGAAGCCGCTGAAAAGGCCAAGATCGAGCTGTCGTCGACGACGCAGACCGAGATCAACCTGCCCTTCATCACCGCGGACCAGACCGGCCCGAAGCATCTGACGATGAAGCTCACCCGCGCCAAGTTCGAAGCGCTGGTCGACGACCTCGTGCAGAAGACCGTCGAGCCCTGCCGCAAGGCCCTGAAGGACGCCGGCGTCACTGCCGGTGAGATCGGCGAAGTCGTTCTGGTCGGCGGCATGTCGCGCATGCCGAAGGTCCAGGAAGTCGTGAAGCAGCTGTTCGGCAAGGAGCCGCACAAGGGCGTCAACCCGGACGAAGTCGTGGCGATCGGTGCCGCGATTCAGGCCGGCGTGCTCCAGGGCGACGTCAAGGACGTGCTGCTGCTCGACGTGACCCCGCTGTCGCTGGGCATCGAGACGCTGGGCGGCGTGTTCACCCGCATCATCGACCGCAACACCACGATCCCGACCAAGAAGAGCCAGGTGTTCTCGACCGCCGAGGATAACCAGAACGCGGTTACCATCCGCGTCTTCCAGGGCGAGCGTGAAATGGCGGCCGACAACAAGATGCTCGGTCAGTTCGACCTGATGGGCATTCCGCCGGCCCCGCGCGGCATGCCGCAGATCGAGGTGACCTTCGACATCGACGCCAACGGCATCGTCAACGTCTCGGCCAAGGACAAGGCGACCGCCAAGGAACAGCAGATCCGCATCCAGGCCTCCGGCGGCCTGTCGGAAGCCGACATCGACAAGATGGTCAAGGACGCCGAGGCCAATGCCGCGGCCGACAAGCAGCGCCGCGAGGCGGTCGACGCCAAGAACCACGCCGATGCGCTGGTGCATTCCACCGAGAAGGCACTGGCCGAGCATGGTTCGAAGGTCGGTGAGACCGAGCGTCGTGCCATCGAGGACGCCGTCAGCGACCTCAAGGAAGCGCTGAAGGGCAGCGATGCCGAGGCGATCAAGGCCAAGACCACCACGTTGGCCCAGGCTTCGATGAAGCTCGGTGAGGCCATGTACACGCAGCAGGCCGAGGCTGACGCCAAGAGGGATGCGGCCAAGGACGACGTCGTCGACGCTGAGTTCACCGAGGTCGACGACGACAAGAACAACAAGAAGTCTGCATAAGCCCCGAGAGGGTATGATGCGGACGGCTTGGACCCCACACGCTCAGTCGGCCTCCCCCTTCAGGGGGGAGGCTGTCGTGTCGGGTTTGATGGGCGGGATGCCCGTTACGATCGATCAATTCCCAGACGCTATGCTCAACGCTGCCATGCAGCCCTCTGCCGCTGGGCGGAAGGCTGCCTATATCGTTGCGTGGCGACGTTGTTTCGCTCCGACTTGAATCGCGATTGGATAGACCGAGTTGAACATGTCCACGTCCGCCAAGCGCTGCTATTACGAAACCCTCGAAGTCGAACGCTCTGCCGACGATTCCGTCCTGAAATCGTCCTTCCGCAAGCTTGCGATGAAGTTTCACCCCGACCGCAATCCCGGGGACGACACCAGCGAGGTCAAGTTCAAGGAAATCAACGAGGCCTACGAGGTCCTGAAGGACAAGGACAAGCGCGCGGCCTATGACCGTTTCGGCCATGCCGCGTTCGAGCAGGGCGGTCCCGGCGGCGGCGCCGGCTTCGGAGCGGGCTTCGCCTCCTCCTTCTCCGACATCTTCGAAGATCTGTTCGGGATGGCCGGCCAGCGTGGCCGCGGCGGCCGCGAGCGTGGCGCGGACCTGCGCTACAACATGGAAATCACCCTCGAGGAAGCCTTTGGCGGCAAGACCGCGCAGATCGAGATTCCCGTCTCGGTCACCTGCGAGGCCTGCTCGGGCATCGGTGCCAAGGCCGGCACCAAACCCAAGACCTGCTCGATCTGCGGCGGCGCCGGCCGCGTGCGGCAGTCACAGGGCTTCTTCACGCTCGAGCGCACCTGCCACGGCTGCCAGGGCCGCGGCCAGATGATCGAGGACGCCTGCCCGTCCTGCTCGGGCCAGGGTCGCGTGACCCGCGAGCGGAATCTGTCTGTCAATATTCCCCAGGGCGTCGAGGACGGCACCCGGATCAGGCTCGCCGGCGAAGGCGAGGCCGGCGTCCGCGGCGGCCCGCCCGGCGACCTCTACATCTTCCTGTCGCTGGCCCAGCACCAGTTCTTCCAGCGCGACGGCGCCGATCTGCATTGCCGTGTGCCGATCTCGATGGTGACCGCCGCGCTCGGCGGCGAATTCGAGGTGCCGACCATCGACAAGGCCAAGGCCAAGGTGAAGGTCCCGGCCGGAACCCAGTCCGCCCGCCGATTCCGCATTGCATCAAAGGGCATGCCGGTGCTGCGCTCGCGCCAGACGGGCGACATGTACGTCCAGGTCGTGGTCGAGACCCCGCAGAACCTCACCAAGAAGCAGCAGGAATTGCTGGCCGAGTTCGATAAGCTCTCCTCCGGCAATACCCAGCCGGAATCCGAGGGCTTCTTTACCAAGGTCAAGGATTTCTTCGGTAATCGGGCGAACTGACTCGTCTTGACCGTGCCGCCTTCGGCCTATACGTCTTTATGACCATTTTCTGACACGCCGCGGTCACGCGGTCTCGTCCCGTCCGGTCCAGACATGCCATTGCCGTCGTCCGCGCGTGCGTTGAAGAAGCCCCGTCTTGATGACGAGGTGCGCTTTCTCAGATCGTGGATCGAAAAGCCCCTCCACATGGGCGCGGTGATGCCGTCGGGCAAGCTGCTGGCCCGGACCATGGCTCATTACGTCGACGTCGATTCGGATGCTCCGGTGGTCGAGCTTGGACCCGGCACAGGTGCCATCACCTCGGCGCTGGTCGAGCGCGGCGTCGATCAGAAGCGTCTCGTCCTCGTCGAGTACAATCCCGGCTTCTGCGCGCTTTTGCGCGACCGCTATCCGCAGGCCAAGGTGGTGCAGGGCGATGCCTATCGCCTGCGCGACACGCTCTGGAACGTCTTGAGCGCACCGGCTAGCGCGGTGGTCTCCGGCCTGCCGCTGGTCACAAAGCCGATGCTGACGCGGCTGCGGCTCATTCGCGATGCCTTCACGGCGCTCGCGCCCGGCGCGCCCTTCGTCCAGTTCACCTATGCGGTGGTGCCGCCGATCCCGAAATCGCTGCCCGGCGTGTCCACAGAGGCCTCGGAACGGATCTGGATGAACCTTCCGCCGGCCCGCGTCTGGGTGTATCGCAAGGACTAATTCCGCCGGCTTCCTCCGATGCGCGGCGGGCTCGTTTCGCCGAACGTATTGGATTGGATGTCAGCCCCGAAAATCCTGGTCATTCCTGGCTCGCTGCGCACCGGCTCGCACAACGTGAAGCTGGCGGCGGTCGCCGCGTATGAATTCGCGCAGGCCGGCGTTGACGTCACCCGCATCTCGCTCGCCGATTTTCCGCTGCCGATTTACGACGGCGATCTCCAGGCCAAGTCCGGCGTGCCCAAGCACGCGATCAATCTCAAGCGCATGATCGGCGCGCATCATGGCGTGCTGTTCGTCTCGCCCGAGTACAACGCCTCGGTGCCGCCGCTGCTGAAGAATGCGATCGACTGGGTCAGCCGCGTGCAGGATCCGCACGAGGCGCGCGGCGACGTTTTCCGCAACCGCGCCTTCGCGCTTGCCGGTGCTTCGCAGAGCCGGCTCGGCGCGGCTCGCGCGCTGCAGGCGTTGCGGCTGATCCTGACCTCCTGCCACGCCAATGTGATCGCCAGCCAGTTCACGCTCGCCTTTGCCGACCAGGCCTATGACGATATGGACAGGCTCAAGACCCAGCCCGATCGCGACGGGCTGAAAGAGATGGCGCGGCAGTTGATCGACTTTTCCCAACGCATGATGTGAGGTGACATGACGCCAGCCGAAATCGCCCCGAAGGACCGCCTGATCGTTGCGCTCGATTTGCCCAGCGTCGATGCCGCGGAGGCGATGATCGCAAGGCTCGGCGACAGCGTCGCCTTCTACAAGATCGGCTATCGCCTCGCTTATGCCGGCGGCTTGCCGCTGGTCGCCAAGCTCGCCGACAAGGGCAAGAAGGTCTTTCTCGACCTCAAGCTGCACGACATCGGCAACACCGTAGCGCAAGGCGTCGAGAGCATCACGAAGCTGGGCGCCACCTTCCTCACGGTGCATGCCTATCCGCAGACCATGAAGGGCGCCGTCGAGGGCCGCGGCAGCTCGAAGCTGAAGATCCTCGCCGTCACGGTGCTGACCTCCTACAACGAAGACGATCTGCACGCGGCAGGTTTCCGGCTCGGCGTCTCCGAGCTCGTCGAAGCGCGCGCGCAGCAGGCGCAGGTGCTCGGCGTCGATGGGCTCGTGTCCTCGCCCGAGGAAGTGGGAAGCCTGCGCAAGATCGTCGGCCACCAGATGCATCTCGTCACGCCCGGCATTCGCCCGGCGGGTTCGGCAACCGGTGATCAGAAACGCATCATGACGCCCGGTCGTGCGATTGTCGCGGGCGCGGATTATCTCGTCGTGGGGCGGCCGGTGGTGGAGGCCGCTGACCCCAAGGCAATCGCAGAGGCCATTCAAGTCGAGATTGCGCAAGCACTCGGCTGAGGAACAACCAAGGAGAAGAACAATGGCAAAGGGCTACTGGATCGGGCGCGTCGATGTGAGCAGTGACGAGGGTTACAAGCCCTACGCCGTCGCCAACGGGCCGATCTTCAAGAAATGGGGTGGCCGCTTCGTCGTCCGCGCCGGCAAGTTCACCACTGTCGAAGGTGCAAGCCGCACCCGTAACGTCGTGATCGAATTTCCGGACTACCAGACCGCGATCGCCTGCTACAATTCCCCGGAATACCAGGCCAATATCAAGGTGCGCCAGCCGCACTCGATCGCCGACCTCATCATCATCGAGGGCTATGACGGCCCGCAGCCGTCGGACGGTTGACTCCGTCATGGTCGGGCATAGCCGTCCGAAGGACGGCGTCGCTTCACTCCGCCTATGACCCGGCCATCCACGTCTTTGTGCCCTCATGCTTGGTCTTTCGTGGATGCCCGGGCCTTTGCCTCGCAGAAGCGGCTTCGGCCGCGCAGGCGGGACAAGCCCGGGCATGACGGCGGAGTTTGTCCCCCTCGGTTGCCGGAACTGCGTCCCGCCGCTACAACGGCGCCTTGAGAGGATCGCACCATGTCAGACATGCGCTTGATTGTTGCTGGAGCCGGCGGCCGGATGGGCCGCGCCCTGACACGGGCGATTGCCGACAGCAAAGGCGCGGTGCTGGCTGGCGCCCTGGAGGCGCCGGGCTCGGAGCTGCTCGGCAAGGATGCGGGCGCGCTCGCAGGCCTGCCGGCCAATGGCATCAAGCTGTCCGCCGACCTCTGGACGATGTCGAAAGAAGCCGACGGCATTCTCGATTTCACCGTTCCGGCCGCGACCATCGCCAATGTCGCGATCGCGGCCGAGCGCGGCATCGTGCACGTCGTCGGCACCACTGGCCTGTCGGCCTCCGACAACGCCGTGATCAAGAGCGTCACCAATCGCGCCATCGTCGTGCAATCAGGCAATATGAGTCTGGGCGTCAATCTGCTCGCCGCCGTGGTCAAGCGCGTCGCCAAGGCGCTCGACGAGAGTTTCGACATCGAGATCGTCGAAGCCCATCACCGCATGAAGGTCGATGCGCCTTCCGGCACCGCGCTGATGCTGGGCCAGGCTGCCGCCGCCGGCCGCGGCATCTCGCTCGAGGACAATTCGGAACGCGGCCGTGACGGCATCACCGGCGCACGCAAGCCGGGCGCGATCGGCTTTGCCTCCTTGCGCGGCGGCACCGTCGCCGGCGAGCACAGCGTGACCTTCCTCGGCCCGTTCGAGCGGTTGACGCTGTCGCATCTCGCCGAGGATCGCATGCTGTTCGCGCACGGCGCGCTGAAGGCGGCGCTGTGGGCGCATGGCAAGAAGCCGGGGCACTACTCCATGGCCGACGTGCTCGGCCTTGCCGATATCTGATCAAAGCAAGCAACGGAAAGCAGTCAATGAGCGAACGTCTTCTCGTGCTGGTGCGGCACGGCCAGAGCGAATGGAACCTGAAGAACCTGTTCACCGGCTGGAAGGATCCTGATCTCACCGAGCTCGGCGTGAAGGAGGCCTCGGAAGCCGGCCGCAAGTTGAAGGCAGAAGGCCTCGTGTTCGACGTCGCCTACACTTCGGTGCTCACGCGCGCGCAGCACACGCTCGACCTCAT
The DNA here is from genome assembly GCF_021458635.1 of Bradyrhizobium monzae. Taxonomy (GTDB): domain Bacteria; phylum Pseudomonadota; class Alphaproteobacteria; order Rhizobiales; family Xanthobacteraceae; genus Bradyrhizobium. Next base: position 14,405 of record NZ_JAIRDQ010000009.1, on the reverse strand, counting down.
TCTCGGCGAACTCGGACAGAAGGGCCTGCCGACCTCGAAGGACCTCGCGCTGAACGAGCGCGACTACGGCGATCTCTCCGGCCTCAACAAGGACGACGCGCGCAAGAAGTGGGGCGAGGACCAGGTGCTGATCTGGCGCCGCTCCTACGACGTGCCGCCGCCCGGCGGCGAAAGCCTGAAGGATACGCTCGCGCGCGCACTGCCCTACTACGTGCAGGAAATCCTGCCCGGCGTGCTCAACGGCAAGCGCACGCTGGTTGCCGCCCACGGCAACTCACTGCGCGCGCTGATCATGGTGCTGGAGAAGCTGTCGCCCGAAGGCATCTTGAAGCGCGAGCTTGCGACGGGTGTGCCGATCATCTACCGGCTCAACGCGGATTCGACCGTGGCGTCGAAGCTGGATCTGGCGGGTTAGCTACGGTCTCGTAGGGTGGGCAAAGGCGCGGAGCGCCGTGCCCACCATTCTTCCGCGATCGCTAATGCATGGTGGGCGCGCTACGCTTTGCCCACCCTACGGCAGTGTGCTCGGAGTGCCCTACTGCACCCCGAGCTGCCCGGCCTCCCAGCCCAGCATCGCCTGCTTGCGGGTGATGCCCCAGTGATAGCCAGTCAGCGTGCCGCTCTTGCCGAGCGCGCGATGGCAGGGCACGACGAAGGAGACGGGGTTTTTCCCGATGGCGGCACCGACGGCGCGCGAGGCCTTCGGATTGTCGATGTTGCAGGCGATGTCGGAATAAGACACCGCGCGTCCCATCGGGATCTTCAACAGCGTCTCCCATACCCGCACCTCGAAATCGGTGCCGATCATCACCACCCGCAACGGCTGGTCCGGCCGCCAGAGTTTTGTGTCGAAGATGCGTTGCGCCAGCGGCGCGGTGCCTTCGTGATCCTCGATGTAGGTCGCGTTCGGCCAGCGCCGCGTCATATCGGCCAACGAAGCGGTTTCCTCGCCGGGATCGGCGAAGGCGAGACCCGAGAGCCCACGATCGGTCGCGATCACGATCGCGGTGCCGAATGGCGAGGGATGGAAGCCGTAGCGCAAGGTCAAGCCCGCGCCGCCGTTCTTCCATTCACCCGGCGACATCGCCTCGTGCGTGACGAAGAGATCATGCAGCCGGCCCGGGCCCGAGAGGCCCGAGTCGAGCGCGGCGTCGAGGATGCTCGCGGAGTCCCGCAGCAACCCCTTGGCGTGGTCGAGCGTCAATGCCTGCATAAAGGCCTTCGGCGTGATCGAGGCCCAGCGGCGAAACAGATGGTGCAGCTCATCCGGCGTGACGCCGGCCGCATCGGCCATCGCCTCGATGGTCGGCTGCGCGCGCCAGTTCTCCGAAATGAACGCGATGGCCCGGCGCACGGAATCATAGTCGCGCAGCGCGGCGTTCTGGGTGCCCGGCTTGGCCAGGCGCTGGTCATGTATGGCGAGTGTCATCATGACCGGAAATGTAGGAGAGGGCAGGCTTCGAAACCACCCGATTTCTGACTGCGCCTTAGGTCACCGGGTTGAAGGTCGGGCCGCGCTTGGCGGCATTGAGCGCCTCAATCAAGCCTTTGTAAAAGCTTGCCTTTTCATCCGGTCCCAAAAAGCGGGCGATCTGGATCTGGTGCCCCCGCGAGATCAGATAGAGATGCTCGATGCCAAAATCCTCGTCGACTTCCATGTCGAGGCGGACCCAGAGCGGATTAAAGCTCCATTCGGCGACCTGGCCGCGATGGCTGACGCGCCGCACGCGCAATTCGGTGGTCGTGACCGTGATCTCCTCGCGCGCCCGTGCGCTGCGGAAATTGGCCTTGAAGGCCCACCAGATCACCAGGATGTCGAGGCCGAAAAAGCCGAACACCGGCCAGGCGCCCTTCATCAGGAAGACAATGCCGGTGACGAAGCTGACGACGCTCAGGAACAGCATCACGGCGAGAAAGCCGCTGCGGTTCAGCGAGCGGTGTGGCGTCAGCTGCGCGGAAAAGATCTGCACTTCGCTGTCGCGCTCAATTTCGTTGCCTGTGCTCATCGTCCCTCAGTATATCCCGATCATGGCGAAAATCACCCGCAAGCCGGCCCCGCGCAAAGCGGCGATGCCGAAGAAAAAGGCAAAGGCGGCCGTCGCGAAGCCCAAGGCTGCGAAGAAATCGGCGCCCGCGAAGAAATCGCTCAAGGCTATCAAACCCTGGACGCCGGCCGAAGTTCATGAGGTCTTCAGCCGCTTCCGCAAGGCCAACCCCGAGCCGAAAGGCGAGCTCGAGCACGTCAATCCGTTCACGTTGCTGGTCGCCGTCGTGCTGTCGGCGCAGGCGACCGATGCCGGGGTCAACAAGGCGACACGCGCATTGTTCGCGGTCGCGGACACGCCGCAGAAGATGCTCGATCTCGGCGAAGAACGCCTGCGCGAGTACATCAAGACCATCGGCCTCTATCGCACCAAGGCCAGGAACGTGATCGCGTTGTCCGCAAAAGTGCTCAGTGATTTCGGCGGCGAGGTGCCGCGCATGCGCGCCGAGATCGAGTCGCTGCCGGGCGCGGGCCGCAAGACCGCCAACGTCGTGCTCAACATGGCCTTCGGCGAGCACACCATGGCGGTCGACACGCATGTTTTCCGCGTCGGCAATCGCACGGGACTCGCGCCCGGCAAGACGCCGCTCGAGGTCGAGCTTGGTCTCGAAAAGGTGATCCCGGCCGAGTTCATGCTGCACGCCCATCATTGGCTGATCCTGCACGGCCGCTATACTTGCCTCGCGCGCAAGCCGCGCTGCGAGGTTTGCCTGATCAACGATCTCTGCCGGTGGCCGGAGAAGACGGTTTGAGCGTGGCGTTCGTGCAAAGTGGTTTTGGGGGCATTGGTTGAGTCAGCAGGAACAAGTCTCGTCACCGCCGCCCGCGGCCACACCGGCTCCATCGCCGAAGCCGACGCAGCGGCCGGCGAGCTCGCTCTGGAGCCGGCTCGCGATCCCGCTGTTCGCCGTGGTCGTCGCGCTCGCCTTCGTCGCATTGGCAACGTTGCGGTTCGACGAATGGGTCGGCAATGCCGTGGTCCAGACCACCAATGACGCCTATGTGCGCGCCGAGTTGACGCGGCTTGCGAGCCGCGTCTCCGGCGAGGTGCTGACGGTCGCCGTGACCGACTTCCAGCGCGTCAAGGCCGGCGATCTTCTGATCCAGATCGATCCCGCAGATTACGAGGCCCAGGTCGCGCAGTCCGAGGCGGCGGTGGCTGCCGCGCAAGCCCAGCTGGACAATCTCGCCAACCAGATCGAGCTGCAATATGCGACCATCGCGCAGGCCGAGGCTTCGCGTTTGTCGGCGGAAGCGCTGGAAGTCGAAGCCAAGCAGGAGCAGGAGCGTCAGCAATCGCTGACGCAGACTGAGGCCGGCACGCGGCAGCGGCTCGAGCAGGCGGTCGCGGGCCTCGCCAAGGCGCAGGCCGACGTGCGCGCGAGCCGCGCCGTGATCGCCGCCCAGCAGCATCAGCTCGAGGTTTTGCAAGGCACCAAGAAGCAGCGCGCTGCGGATCTCGATGCGACCAAGGCGACGCTGGCGAGTGACAAGCTCAAGCTCGGCTACACCAGGATCACCGCGCCGTTCGACGGCGTCGTTGGCGAGCGTCAGGTTCAGCCCGGCGATTACGTCAATATCGGCACTAACCTCATCAACGTCGTGCCGCTGCCAAAGGTCTATGTGATCGCGAACTACAAGGAGACCCAGCTCACGCACGTCGCACCCGGGCAACCGGTCGAGATCACCGTCGACAGTTTTTCGCGCGAGAAGCTGCGTGGCAAAGTCGAGCGCATCGCGCCCGCGACCGGTGCGCAGGTGGCGCTGCTGCCGCCTGACAATGCGACCGGCAATTTCACCAAGGTCGTGCAGCGCATTCCCGTGCGCATCCAGTTCGACGACAACCAGCCGCTGCTGGCGCGGCTGGTGCCGGGCATGTCGGTCGTCACCAGCATCGACACGAAGGGCGCGGATGGCGGAAAATGACGACGCCAGTCGTGGCCCCGTCTCGCGCGGCGGCTTGGCGCCACAGCCGTTGTTTGCGGTCGCCGCCGTCCTGCTCGGCTCATTTCTCACCAATGTCGACAGTCGCCTGACCACGGTCGGCCTGCCGGATCTGCGCGGCGCGTTCTCTCTCTCGTTCGACGAGGGCGCGTGGCTCTCGACCGCCGGAATCGGCTCGCAAATCCTTATCGCGCCGGCGGTGCCGTGGCTTGCGACCGTGTTCGGCCTGCGGCGTGTGCTCGGCATCCCGAGCCTCGTCTATGCGATCATCTCGCTGATCATCCCGTTCGTGCACGATTATCAGACACTGATGGTTCTCAGCGTCATCCACGGCCTGTTGCTCGGCACCTTCGTGCCGGCGACGCTGATGATCGTGTTCCGCAATCTGCCGATCCGCTGGTGGCTGCCGGCGATCGCGCTCTATTCGATCCGCGTCGGCTTTGCGCTCGACACATCGAGCTCGCTGGTCGGCTTCTATGTCGACCATCTCGGTTGGCAATGGGTGTACTGGCAGAGCGTCGTGATCGCGCCCTTGATGGGCCTGATGGTCTATCTCGGTACCCCGAACGAGCCGGTCAACCGCGTGCTGCTGCGCGAGGCCGATTGGGGCGGCATGCTGCTGCTCGGTGCCGCGGTCTCGATGATCTATGCCGGCCTCGATCAGGGCAATCGGCTGGACTGGCTCGGCTCCGGTACGGTGATGGCGCTGCTCGTCGGAGGTGCGGTGCTGTTCGCGGGCTTCATCGTCAATGAGTCGCTGGTGCGACAGCCCTGGGCGCATGTGAACGTGCTGTTCTCGCGCAACATCGGATTGGGGTTGATCCTGATCCTGCTGTACACGCTGACTAGCCTGTCCAATGCGTCGCTGGTGCCGAATTTCCTCGCGGTCATCGCTCTGCTCAGACCCGAGCAGAGCGGCCTGCTGCTGCTTACCTATGGCGCGCTGCCGATGTTCGTGCTGGTGCCGATCTCGATCTGGCTGCTACGGCATTTCGATGCGCGGGCCGTGGTGGTCGTCGGATTTGCCTGCTTTGCCGCAGCCAATCTCTGGGGCACCCAGCTCAGCCACGACTGGGCCCGCGACGACTTCATCGGCATCGTCCTGCTCCAGGCGATCGGGCAGTCGCTGACCTTGCTGCCGCTCATCATCACGCTGCTGTCGAACTCCGATCCGAGCCGTGCGACAGCTTTTGCCGCCTATATCCAGATCATGCGGCTCGGCGGTGCCGAGGTCGGCGTCGCGCTGATGGGAACGTGGCTGCGCGTTCGCGAGCAGGTCCATTCCTTCTATATCGGCCAGAACCTCGAAGTCGGCGACGTCAATGTGGTGCGCGCGCTGAAGCAGCTCGCCGATCACTTTGCCGCCCACGGCGCCGGCTCGGCGGAGGCACGCGCGATCGGCACGCTCGCGAGCTTCGTCGCGCGCGAGGCTAACGTGCTCGCCTATATCGACGGCTTCTGGCTCTGTTTCTGGCTGGCGATATCAGCGCTCGGCTTTACCGCCCTGATCACCCGCGCGCCGCCGGGACCGTTCACGCCCGCGCCGTTCGGCTTCGCCAAGATGCTGCTGCGAAAGTGCGGGGTGGCGGTGACGTAGTCGAGGTCACCGCATCTGCCGCGCCGGCTCGATCAGCTCGGGCCGCGATCCTGACAGACGTTTGTGCATGTGGACCATGAAGGCCATGCCGAAGATCGGCGTTGCCAGGTTGACGATCGGGATCGAGACGAAGGCCGCGATGAAGAGGCCCGCGGTGAAGATGATCGCGGCATTGTCGCGACGCATCGCCTTGGCCTCTTCCGGCGAGCGGAAGCGCATCGCGGCGAGCTCGAAATATTCGCGCCCCAACAGCCATGCGGCGGCAAGGAAGAAGATCAGGAAACCGGCGCCGGCCAGGAACACGAACGGCAGCGCGATCAGATAGACCACGATGGTCAGAAGCGCGGTCTTGATGCCTTCGAAGATCGCCTGGTTGAACGGCAGCGCCGTGCCCGGCCGCTCGGCCGGGTAATATTCGCGTTCGACGATGTCGGCGACGTCGTCGACGAACAGGCTCGCCACCAGCGAGGTGATCGCCGGCATCAGGAACACGCTGCCGAACACGACGCCGAAACCGGCCGCAATCGAGATGATCCAGGCGAGCACCTCCAGCGACGAATGCCAGCTCGGCCCGAGCAGGCCCTCCAGCCAGACCTCGCCATGGGTCGCGAACCAGCTCAGCAGCCGCTGCAACCCGATCGCGAGCACGACGATCAGCACCAGCGCAAGCCCGATCGATCGCCACAGGATCGAACGCATCGGCGGCGACATCATTTGCGACAGCGCCTTGACGGCGGCATCCAGCATGGGAACCTCTCGCGAAACCACCCGCGAGAGGTAGACACCCCGGGCCGCTTCGGCAAGGGAGGCTGACCCTTGGGCCGATGCGGCTTATGGCTCCGCCACAATGCTGGCCCAGCAGGTGATGGCGCTGCAGACCGTGCTCCAGCGGCCAAATCCCTTGTAGATCTGGGCGGCGACCTGTTCCTGCTGCTTCAGCGTGCCCTCGGCCTTGATCTGCGGGTCGGAGACGTTGCGGATCGCGAGCCAGCGCGGCGCCTTGGCGCCCATCTCCAGGGCGACCAGGCCCAGGATGGCGTCGCCCATTTCGGAGACGTCGCCGAGCCCCTGCAGATGGAAGTGATCGTCCGAGGTGTCGAAGCCGAAGAAATCGGTGGTCACCACGGACGACGACAACGCGCTCGGCTTGGCCACGAAGATCTTCGGAGCGCGGGTGTTGGTCTTCGGCAGCTGTCCGGCATTGGCCTTGAACAGCGTCCTGGCCGTTGCGAACTTCGTCGTCTTGGCTGATTTGCTCGAAAAATGCTCCTGCGCGAACGGCTGCTTCTTGAATTTCGAGAGGCAGTCGAAGCGCACGATTGGGCTGACGATGACGTCGCCGACCTCGACCTGCTTGCCGATGCCACCGGCGGTGCCCGTGGTGATCACGAGCGTCGGCTGCACCTCGGTGATGATCTGGCGCCAGACGTCGATGTTGGGCAGCTGCGGACCGTCCTGCGACATGTGCGAATCGGATTTGAAGACCACGACCTTCTTCTTGCCGATCGTCGCGGTCCAGAAGGCGCCGAGCCGCTTCAGCTCCTTGGCCGGGCAGCCATTGCGCATCTTCTTGGAGATGGTCGCGTAATTGTGCGTGTAGGGGACGTAGTCGTTGTGCGAGTCCTTGCCCGGCGTCAGCACGCGGCTGGTTGCGTGCCCTTCGTCGACGGTCCAGGTCACGACCAGCACGTCGGCGCGGGGCAGCGGGCCCTTGCCGTTGCCCGCCGGCTTCGGCCCGGTCTGCGGCGCCAGCCCCTTGGGCCAGGGAATGTCGGTGAAGCGCGACAGCCCGGTCGCGGTCGAGAAGGCCATGAACGCGCGGCCTTCGGTCGATTCGGAATCGAAATCGATGATCTCGCGCTGAAAATCCTCGGGCGCGACCTTCGCGGCCTTCTTCGCGGCGGCATCCGCGATGCGCTTGACCACGAAGGTCTCGCGCGGCGGCGGTGTGGTGATCGGATCGAACCCGAGATTTTTCTCAACCCATTTGCGATCAGCAGGCATCACGCGGTCTCCGCCAATTGTTTTTGACAAGGGTCTGTTGTCGACAAGCGTCTTTCATTGGTCGGCCAGGGCGGCCAACGGTTGCAATCTGAGGTCGAAAAAGCAGGCGCGAATAGTCCGCACTATTGACCGATTTCGTGCCGATTTGAAGAAACAGAGAATTGACTCTGCAAAACAAGGCTAGTTTTGAAAAAATCGCTCAATCACCTGAACCAATTTGCGCTTGAGATTACACCTATAGTTGAGGTGCGACAATCTGCCTTCCAATCACAAACGGAGGAAGTCATGGCAAGCTCGACCAATAAAGTCGCGTTGGTGAACAGCGCCCGGAAATTGCCGAAGGGAGCCAAGCTCGTCGGCGCGGCCGATCCCAAGCAGGAAATCGAGATCAGCGTTCGCCTGCGTGCCAGGCGCGCCGACGATGAGCAGGTGATGGCGCTCGGCGCGCAACCGCCGCGTGAGCGGGAGTATCTTTCCCGCACCGAGTTCGCCGAGCAGATGGGCGCGGATACCGCCGACGTCGCCAAGATCGACGATTTCGCGCATCTCCACGAGCTCAACGTCAAGAGCGTGCACCTGGCCTCCCGCACGGTAAAACTGACCGGCACGGTGAAGGCGATGAGCGCCGCCTTCGGCGTCAAGCTCAACAAGGTCAGGCATGACGGCGCGACCTATCGCATGCGCAAGGGCAATGTGCAGATTCCAGCCGAGCTCGAAGGCATCGTGGTCGGCGTGCACGGCCTGGACAACCGGCCGGTGGCGCAGCCGCATTTCCGGCGCAAGCCGGCGAAAAAGGGTGCGACCGCGCGCGCGGGCCAGGGCGGCAGCTTCTCGGTCGAGCAGATCGCGCAGCTCTACAATTTCCCAGGCGGTGAGACCGGCGCCGGCCAGTGCATCGCCATCATCGAACTCAACGACATCGACACCAAGGGCCATCCCACCGGAGCCGGCTACAAGACCTCGGACCTAAAGACCTTCTTCAAGAAGGCGGGCATCAAGATGCCGCAGATCGCACCGGCAAGCGTCGACGGCGGCGCCAACAAGCCCGGCCATTCCGAGGCCGACGGTGAGGTCGTGCTCGACATCGAGGTGGCCGGCGCGATCGCCCCCGGCGCCAGGATCGTGGTCTACTTTGCGCCCAACACCACCAATGGCTTCATCGACGCGGTGAAAGCCGCCGTCCACGACACCGCGCGAAAACCCTCGGTGATTTCGATCAGCTGGGGCGGACCGGAAGATCCGGCCGGCTCGCAGCAATTCGTCGACGGCCTCAACGAGGCGATCCGTGATGCCGCCGCGATGGGCGTCACCGTCTGTGTCGCGTCCGGCGACAACGGCTCCGCCGACATGGCGCAGGGCTGGGACGGCAAGCCGCACGCCGATTTCCCGGCCTCCAGCCCGTTTGCGCTGGCCTGCGGCGGGACCAATTTGCGGGCGTCGAACGGCACGATCACCGAAACGGTCTGGAACGGAGGCCCCCAGGACGGCGCGGGCGGTGGCGGCGTCAGCATCGTATTCCCCAGGCCGCACTACCAGGCCAACGCGCATGTGCCGAAATCGCCGTCGCATTCGGTCGGCCGCGGCGTGCCCGACGTTTCCGGCGATGCGGATCCTGCGACCGGTTACCAGATCTTCCTCAACGGCGTCATGACCACGATCGGCGGCACCAGCGCAGTGGCGCCGCTGATGGCCGGACTGATCGCGCGCATCAACGAGGCCACGACCAAGAAGTTCGGCAAGACGGTGGGCTTCATCAACCCGCTGATTTACGCCTCGCACGCGCATGGCGTGTTCCGCGACATCACGATCGGCAATAACGACATCACCGGCTCGCTGCACGGCATGTACAAGGCCGGCCCGGGCTGGGACGCCTGCTCCGGCCTCGGCGTCCCCAACGGCGCGGCGTTGCAGAATTTGCTGGCGGCGTGAGCGCGTAGACGCTCTCTCCTCGTCATTGCGAGGAGCTCTTGCGACGAAGCAATCCAGAATCTCTCCGCAGAGGCAGACTGGATTGCTTCGTTGCGCTCGCAATGACGAACTCAGCTACACCGTATCCAGCGCCTTGCCGCGCACGTTCGGGCCGAACAGCGCCATCGCGATCACCACGATCAGCATGGCCACGGTGATCAGGCCGAACACGCCGGTGACGCCGGCCTCCTTCAGCATGTAGGCGACGATGAATCCGGAGAACGTCGCGGAGAGCCGGCTCATGGAATAGACGAGGCCGGACGCCTGCGCGCGGATCTGGGTCGGAAACACCTCGGTCTGGTAGGCGTGATAGGCGTAGGACATCGTCGTGTTGCAGGCCGTCAGCAGCACGCCGCAGACGATCAACAGTCCGGGCTCGGTCAATTGCGCGAACGCCATGCCGAACACGATGATGGCGATGCAGGCGCCGGCGATGATCCAGCGGCGCTCGAATTTGTCGGCGAAGCTTGCGGCCAGCAGCGGCGCGATCGGATAGGCGAAGGCGACGATGAAGGAATATTGCAGGCTCTTGGTGACGGTGATGCCCTTCTCGACCAGCAGCATCGGCACCCAATTGGCGAAGCCATAGAAGCCGAAGGCCTGGCAGAGGTTGAACACCATGAACAGGATCACGAGCGAGACATAGGGCGGACGGAACAGGTCGGCAAAGCCGATGCGCGCGATTGTTTGCGCCGCTGGCCGCGCGAGTGAAGCTGAGGGGCCGGGCGCTGCGGCCCCGCCGCGGGCTTCGAGCGCTGCGAGGATGCGAAACGCCTCCTCGGTGCGGCCATGACGCGCCAGCCAGAGCGGGCTCTCGGGCAGGAACAGCCTGAGCACCCAGATGATCATGCTGGCGGCAGCACCTGCCAGCACCACCCAGCGCCAGCCCTCGACGCCATAAGGCGCGAGCGGCACCAGCCACCAGGCGAGGAAGGCGACGATGGGCACGGCGATGAACATGATCGACTGGTTCACCGCAAAGGCGCGTCCGCGAATCCGGCTCGGCACCAGCTCGGTGATGTAGGCATCGATGGTGATAACCTCGACACCGATGCCGATTCCGGCGAGGAAGCGCCAGAACAGAAGACCTTCGGAGGAGGTCTGGCAGGCCATGATCACCGACGCTGCGGTGTAGCCAAGCAGCGCAGTGGTGAAGATCGCGCGGCGGCCAAAACGGTCGGCGAGGAAGCCGAGGAAGAAAGTGCCGACGAACAGGCCGGCAAAGGTCGCGGCGACGAAGGCGCCGATGCCGGAGAAGCCGAAGAAGGCCGTTGTCGTCGTGGAGAGCAATCCGCTGCGGCTCAGCCCCGGCGCAATGTAGCCGGTCAGAAACAGATCGTAGATCTCGAAACAGCCGCCGAGCGAGAGCAGCATGACGAGGCGCCAGACATAGCCCGTCGCCGGCATCGCCTCGAGCCGCCGCGAGATCTCGTCCGGTCCGGATGGTGCAGCGCCGAGCTCAAAGCCTGTGTCGATGCCGACAACGCTCATGATGTCCTCCCCGTGGCGCGCAGATCGCGCGCGTTTCCCGGCGGCTCATCTCGGTGGTTTTCGCAAGCTCTGCCGGGCCGCGCCATGTTGGCTTCTGCCAGCCGGAAATCCAGACGAACATATCGATCGAAGCGTTCGAGATTTTCGAACGAACCTCTCAGCGCGTCATTGCGAGCTCGCAATGACGGCTCACCCCACCAGCTCCGCCTGCCAGCCGCCGCTGCGCACCTGCTCGGCGATCAGCGCCAGCATCAGGCGGCGCATCTCTTCCATCGCGTAGGTCATTGGGCGGTTGCGCAGGCGGCAGAGATAGAGCGTGCGGGTGAGTTTTGGGGCGATCACTTCGCGCGCGACCAGGCGGCCGGCGGCGAGCTCCTCCCGCGCGAACAGCTTTGTCGCGATGGTGCAGCCGAGCCCCTCCACCAGCGCGCCGGTCATGCCCGTGATCGAGTTGGCATGCAGGATGGCGCTGCCCTCCAGCCGCTTGAGCAGGACGGGATCGTCCAGCAGCGCGCGCGAGGACAGGCCGAGGCCGTAACGCAGCAGGATCAGCGGCAGCCGGCTCAGCTCTTCGAAGCGGATCGGGGTTTTGCTCTTGCCCACCAGTTTTGGAATGCCGACCAGGAACATCTCCTCTTCAAGCACGGCTTCCGTGATCAGCTCCTTCTCCGACGGCGGATTGTAGACCAGCGCGAGGTCGACATTGGAGATCATCAGATGCATCAGCGTCGCGCCCGACAGGCTCTCGGTGAGCGACAGCTTGAGCTTGGGATATTTGGTTAGCACCGTACGCATCAGCTCGACGCCGATGGCCTTGACGCCGGAATTGGCCATGCCGATCGAAATCTCGCCGGCAATGACGCGGGCGCCCTCGCGCACCTCGGTCTCGGCCTCCGCCATCGCGCGCAGGATGATGCGGGCGTGCTCATAGAGCCGCTCGCCGGCCGCGGTCGGGTCCATGCCGCGCGACTTGCGTTCGAACAGCGGCGTTGCGAACTCGGCCTCCAGATTCGAGATATGATGGCTGAGCGCGGATTGGGCGACATTCACCTGGTCGGCCGCGCGCGACAGGTTCCGCTGCTCGTAGACGGCGATGAAATAGCGGAGCTGGCGCGAATCCATGTCGGTGAAGCGTTCTATAAGCGCGAAGGCAATCTTCGACAGATTATATTTTTAAGAAGGCTTGTGAAGGCCTAGTCTTCAGGCCGAACGGACAGGGAGTGACGGATGGCTGAGACCGGATTGCCGCTCGAAGGCGTGCGGGTCGTCGAGATGACCCACATGGTGATGGGCCCGACCTGCGGCATGATCCTCGCGCAACTCGGCGCCGAGGTGATCAAGGTCGAACCGCCCGCCGGCGACAAGACGCGGAGCCTCGGCGGCATGGGCACGGCGTTTTTCCCGCTGTTCAACCGCGGCAAGCGCAGCGTGGTGCTGGACCTCGAGAAGGCCAGGGATCGCGACACCATGCACCGGCTGCTTGAAACGGCCGACGTGTTCCTTGAGAATTTTCGCGATGGCCTGCTCGAGAAGCAGGGGTTAGGTGCCGAGGAACTGCGCCGCCGCCATCCGCATCTGATCATCGCCGGCCACAAGGGCTTTCTCTCCGGCCCCTATGAGCACCGTCCCGCGCTCGACGAGGTCGTGCAGATGATGTCGGGGCTCGCCGCCATGACCGGCACGAAAGAGAAGCCGCAGCGGGTCGGCTCCTCCGCCAATGACATCATGGGCGGCATGTTCGGCGTGATCGCGATCCTTGCCGCGCTCTACCAGAAGCGCGGGGGCAAACGCGATGGCGCCGACATCCGCATCGGCCTGTTCGAGAACTGCCTGTTCCTGGTCGCGCAGCACATGGTCGAGTACGAGATGACCGGCAACAAGCCGCGCTCGATGCCGGAGCGTGAGCACGCCTGGCCGATCTACGACATTTTCGATGCCGCCGGCGACGGTCGCATTTTCATCGGCGTCGTCACCGAGGGGCACTGGCAGAGCTTTTGCCGCGAGTTCGGGCTCGCCGAGTTTCTCGATGATCCCACCTTGCGCACCACCACCGATCGCATTCTGGCGCGGCCGCGGATCCTGCCGCGCGTCGCCGAGATCATCCGGCAGCGGGACGTGGCGGAGCTGTCCAAAAAGCTCGACGCGCTCAACATCTGCTTCTCGCCGATCAACCGGCCCGAGGATCTCCTCACCGACCCGCATGTGCTGCGGCCGGGTGGCCTCGTCACCAACATCACCGCCGACGGCAAACCGTTCCATGTGCCGACGCTGCCGCTCGAATGGAACGGCAACCACTTTGGCGAAGGCCTGAAGGTCGCACCGCTGGGTGCCGACACGTCGGCGGTCCGCGCCGAGATCGACAACAACGACGTCACGTCAAAAGCCGCTGGGAGGCGCGCATGAGCCGGATCGAGACCATCTACCCCGCGGACCGCATTGCCTTGCGCGAGGTCGGCTTGCGCGACGGACTGCAGCTCGTGAAGAAGTTTCCGTCAACAGCCGCTAAGCAGCGCTGGGTGCGCGAGGAATATGCCGCTGGCGTGCGTCATTTCGAGGTCGGTTCGTTCCTGCCGGCAAAGACCTTTCCGCAATTCGTTGATGTCTGCGATGTCATCGCAACGGTGGCGAGCCTGTCCGGCGCGCATGGTGTTGCGCTCGCGCTCAACGAGCGAGGCGTGAACGAGGCGCTGGAATCCGGCGTCGGCGAGATCGCCTCGGTGGTCTCTGCGACCGAAGAGCACAGCCAAGCCAACGCGCATCGCTCGCGCGAGTCCGCAATTGCCAACGTGAAGCGCCTCTGCGAGATGCGCGATGCGAGCGCCCACAAGCCGCTGGTGAACGCTGCGATCTCGATGGCGCTGGGCTGCTCGATCACCGGCGCGGTCGATCCGAAAGAGGTGTTGCGGCTCGTCGACAGATGCCTCGAGGCCGGCGTCGATTTCGTAGGGATCGCCGACACGGTCGGCTATGCCGGACCAAAGCAGGTGGCCGAGCTGACCCGCGGCGCGGTCAAGCTCTCGGGATCGAAGCCGATCTGCATTCATCTTCACGACACCCGCGGCATGGGCATCGCCAATGCGTCCGCAGCGCTGGATGAAGGCGCGCGTATCCTCGACGGCTCTCTCGGTGGGCTCGGCGGCTGCCCCTTCGCGCCCGGCGCAACCGGCAATGTCGTGTTCGAAGACCTCGTGTTCCTCTGCGAGAGCAAGGGTTTTGCGACGGGCATCGATCTGGACAGGCTGATCGCCGTGCGCAAAATTTTGCGCGAGGAAATGCCGAACGAACAGCTCTACGGCGGCCTCGCGCGGGCAGGCCTGCCGGGTGGGAATGCGGCGAAGGCGGCGTGAGATACTCTTC
>NZ_JAIRDQ010000008.1 GCF_021458635.1 Bradyrhizobium monzae | reverse complement strand
TGCCTCGTCGGGCAAAACACGCCAGACGATGGTCAACGCTCTCAGCGTAAAACATTTCGCTTTACGCGAATTCGGAAATGCATCATATTCGCACCATCCCAACCCGGCCGAGGGGCGCTATCGCGATCGTCACGACACGCGGGATGGGACGTGGTGGACGCCGACTGCATCGGCGCGATTGGTTTTCGCAGGGCGGGCAACCGTGAGCGAGAGCGTCGCGCGCACGACCGGTGCGGTCAGCGTACGGCAAAATCGTGTGGTCCTGGCGCCCGGAGTCTGTGCGCCAAGTCTTGCGGTGATGGGTGTGGCCCAACCGGGCCCGCGCATCAGCCATCGGCAAGGCGACGGGGGCAATAGTGCATCGCTCCCCGGGGAGAGCTCGGCATAAGCCGTCAACCCACTGCGCAGGGAAGGCCGGATGTTTGGCTTCACCTGTATGCCGCTGTGNCAGCCTCTTGTAGCGCAACCATCGCACAGTGGACCGCGGGTGCCAGCCGGCACCCGGTCTTCCCTGCGCCCTCGGCACCTTCGAGGGTGGTAACTGCTGCAAACTCGGGCACGGCGTGCCGCGAGAAAGCCAAGACATGCCCGCGCAAGACATGCCGCGATCGCAGATGCCAAGCGGAAGATGAAGTTTACTCACGTCTTGCTTGCGGGAGGCTTGCCGGAGCGATCCAAACGATGCGGCACTTGGACGCGAAAT
Organism: Bradyrhizobium monzae; assembly: GCF_021458635.1. Classification (GTDB taxonomy): domain Bacteria; phylum Pseudomonadota; class Alphaproteobacteria; order Rhizobiales; family Xanthobacteraceae; genus Bradyrhizobium. The sequence continues at coordinate 341,175 of NZ_JAIRDQ010000008.1, read as the reverse complement.
CATACCTGAGGTTGTCGCCCAGAATCGCTGTAATAAATTGAAACAATGTTTCTGCGCGCTGGCATGAGGCCAGTCCCTGCCTTGCGACCCGGCAATGATTGACGGACGTCCAGGACCCGCCGAGCCGTCAGGAATTCCCCATGGTGTCCACCTATTTTGGCTATAGCTACGTCGCGCGCAATCTCGCACAGACCCTGACGCGGGTGGCGCAGCAATCGGACGTCTCGCGCGATGCCGCCTATTACAAAGCCAACATCGGCAAGGTGCACACCGTCGACGATCTGATGAACGACTATCGTCTGTATCACTACGTCACGAAAGCCTATGGCCTGGAGGACATGGCCTACGCCAAGGCTTTCATGAAGAAAGTGCTGCAGAGCGACCTCTCGGACTCCAAGAGCTTTGCCAACGCACTGATCGACAAGCGTTACCGCGAGTTTGCCGCGGCATTTTCCTTCGGCAGCGGTGGAACGAAGGTTGCGCAATCGGTCGACCAGACCGACGACATGATCGGGCTGTACACGTCGACCATGCAGAGCAACGTCGATGCAGTGGCCGCCGACACGAACTACTACAATGCCACGATCGGCAACGTGACCAGTGCCGACCAGCTTCTCAATGACGATCGCCTTCGCAACTATGTCGCTTCGGCATTCGGGATCGATCAAAGCAAGTGGCCGCGCGACACCATCAAGCAGGTCTTGACCAGCGACCCGTCCGATCCGAACAGCTACGTCAATACGACCTTCTCGTCCCAACTATCCGGCCTGAACGCCCAGCTCGCCCAGGCCAAATCGGATGCAACCGACGCCAGCACGAAGATCGCCGATTACACCACGCAATTGTCGCAGCCCGGCGCTGACGTCAATCAGTTGAACGTGCAGATCTTGGTCGAAAAATATCGCCTGCAGTCGGCCGTGGGCACCATATCCAGCACGAACGATGCCATCGCGACGACCGGCCAATTCATGGACCTGGCCGGTGCGTTCGAGTTTTCGGCCGACGGATCGCTTCCAGCGGGGACGCCCGCCCAGACCGCCGCAAACATCGCAGCCACGACCAAGAGTTTTGACGACAGCAAGTCGGCGGTCTATTCGGCCGCGAGCCCGTTGCAGGAAGCCCTGGCAGTCGGCCAATTCAGGAACGCCATCCCCAAGGTGAACTCCCTCCAGGCGCTGGTCTCCACGCCGGCCGCCTTTAATTTTGCACTGTCGGCCGTCGGCCTCGATCCCACGCAAGTCTCGCAGTCCACCGTGAAGGCCGTCCTCGAAAGCGACCTCAACGATCCCAAGAGCTACGTCTACACGCTCAAGGACGATCGGTACGTCAAGCTCGCTCGCGCGTTCAATTTTGACGCAAAAGGCAGTCTGACGACACCGCTGACGGCTCAGGATTCGGCTGAAGTCCTCGATGTCGCAAAGGACTACGTCATTGCGAAATTGAAGACCGCAAGCACGCAGGACCAGGCGAAAGTCAAGGCTCAGGCCCAGAAGGACGCGACGGACTATCAACAGGCGATCGGCGGCATCAAGAGCGTTTCCGATCTGCTCGCCAACAGGAAGCTGGTCGACTTCGTTCTTGTGGCCAAGGGTCTGGATCCTGCGAAAGTGAGCACCGCCTATCTGAAGAAGATCTTCGCCTCCGACTTGAACGATCCCAAGAGTTTTGCAAACACGGAGAGCGACCCGCGTTTTGCCGAGATCGCGGCATCGTTCAATTTCGACAAAAACGGCAACGTCGCACGTCTCCCGATGGTGGGCCCGCAAAAGCGCGATCAATTTCTGGCAACGCAAAAGAACTATCTCGAGCAGAGCCTGGAGCAGCAGCAGGGCGACACCAATCCCGGCGTGCGCCTGGCGCTGTATTTTCAGCGGAAGGCGGGGGAAATCACCTCCGCCTACGACATCCTTGCCGACAAGGCTCTTTCCGAGGTGTTTCGAACCACCTTCGATCTACCTGATCAGATGGCCGCGATGCAGATCGACCAGCAGGCCAAGATCGTGGAGAAATACCTCAATCTCAAGGATCTCTCAGATCCTACGAAGCTGTCAAAGCTGCTGAGCCGCTTCTCCGCCATGTATGACGCGAGGAACGCCAGCCAGACCTACTCGCCCGTGCTCGACCTCTTCCAGGGATCGAGCTCGACGGGGGTATCAGGCTTCAGTGAATCGACATATCTGGCCATGGCAAAAATGCGCGCCGGCCCGTGGTGATTGTTCTGTCATTGCGAGCGCAGCGAAGCAATCCAGAATCCTTCCGCGGAGACAGTCTGGATTGCTTCGCTGCGCTCGCAATGACGACAGAGAGAGTGGCCTATTCCGCCAGCGTCGCCTCGATGAAGCCGCGCGGATCGGCGCAGAATTGCCGCATGACCCGGTAATGATCGGTCTGCTCCACCGTGGTCGGCTCGAGGCCGTATTTGCCGAGCCGCAACAGTTGCGCATTGGGATAGGCCATCAGCAGCGGCGCATGGGTCGCCATGACGACCTGACAGATGCGGGAGTCTTCCATGCGACGCAGCAGCTTCAAGAATTCGATCTGACGCGCAGGCGAAAGCGCCGACTCCGGCTCGTCGAAGATAAAGATGCCCTGGCGCTGGCAACGCTCTTCGAAAAAACGCAAGAAGCCTTCGCCATGGGAGTGCGACAGGAAATCCGGTCCGAGCTGGCCGGCGTCACGTGCGGCCTTGTCCAGATACCGCGCGACCGAGAAAAAGCTCTCGGCACGGAAAAACCAGCCATTGGTGATCTTCGGCAGCCAGCTCGCACGCAGCGATGATCGTGATCGCAGTCTCGAAGTTGAGTTCGAAATCATTCGGGAAGATGGGCAGGCAAAACGGATAGACCTCGCGATCGCGAATTTGCGACGGGTCGAGCCAGACCCGTTTCAGGTACGGCGCAGGCAAGTTGATCGTCCGATTGCCTCTCCGCGCCATCGCCAGCCTCCATGCCTTCAATAGTCACGGAACACATCATGAACGCCGATATTGCAAAGAGGTTTCCGGCGCCGAGCACGGCCTCACAAACTAGTCCAGGACTTCCAGCACCAGCTCCATGGTCATCAGCACCGGATTGTCGCCACGGACCAGGCGGCCCTCGGCGATGCCGCCGGTGTAGTCGATCAGCGCGACGTCGATCGCAGCTTCCAGCGCGCCGGACGCACCCGCTGCGATCGTCCCGGCGGTTATCGCCAGCTCCGTGGCAAACGGCTCGGTCACGCCGCCATGGATGAAGCGCGCGCCGATGGTCGAGCCGACACCACCGTGGATTTTTGCACGCGCGATGCCGCGCGCCCGGCAGAAGGCTTCGAGGCAGGCGGCAAAATCCTGGTTGGGCCGCAGCCGCAGCGCGAATGCACGGCTGGTCGTGCGCGCGCCGGAGCTTGCGGATGCGACCGGCCCGAACAGCTTGAAATTGGTCTCGGGGTCGGGCTCCGCCGTGAACATCGCACCATCGACACCGAAGGCCTCGACCTCAAACGGCTCAGCGACAACAGTCTCGTCCGGCAGCATGTGGCCGCCGCTCGCCTTGCCATCCGCCTCGGTCCACAGCCCGTGGCAATGATAGAACGGCGCGCCGTCGCGCATGCCGAGCGTCATGCTGCCGAGCCTGGTGCGGGTGACGCCTGCGGGCCGGTAGGCATCGCTGTAGAACGCCGCATTTTCGCCGGTCTTCGACAACGCCGGCATCACATAGCCGAACGGCCCGAGCGCGCCGCGGCCGAAATTCAGCACGCCGCCGCCAAATCCTTCCGCGGCAAAGCCGCGGCGCGCGGCTTCGAGCAGCGGCAGGCCGGCTTGAAGCGTGAACGAAAAGGCGCGCCCCCGCGCCTCCACCCACTGGATACGCTCGGTGACGGGCGCGCCTGGCTGCCTGATACTCCGCATCACGTCGACTCAGCCCGCCTTCGTCATGTCGAGATCGAGCAGCCCGCGCGCCTCGAGCTCGTCGCGCACCATGCGCTTCGGCACTTTGCCGTAGCCGGATTTCGGCAGCGCCTCCCAGAAGAAGAACCGCTTCGGCATCTTGTAGCGCGGCACCTTCGGCGACAGGAATGCCGCCATCTCCGCTTCGCTCACCGGTTTCCCGCCGTCGCGCGCAACGCAGACGGCGACGCCGACCTCGCCCCAGGTCGCATCGGGCACGCCGAGCACGGCGACTTCGGCGACCGCGGGATGCGTCAGGATCTTCTCCTCGATCTCGCGCGGATAGATGTTGGAGCCGCCGGAGATGTACATGTCCGACGCACGCCCGGTGATGTAGACGAACCCCTCCTCGTCCATGTGACCGAGATCTCCGGTGCGGAACCAGCCGTTGCGGAACGCCTTCGCATTGGCCTCGGGATTGTCGTAGTAGCCGGCGAGCACGGCAGGCCCGATCACGCAGATCTCGCCGCTCTGGTTCGCTTTGAGCTCGCGGCCCTCGTCGTCCTGGATCGAGACCTGCATGCCGGTGCGCTCGAACCCGCAGGTGCCGATCTTCGCATGCGGGCCGTCCTCGGGATCGTGCAGCGCCGCCGGCAGCACGGTGATGTTGCCGGTGACCTCGCCGAGGCCGAAATACTGCACGATGACCTTGCCGAGCTTCTTCAGAGCGGCCTTCTGGTCCTCGCGATACATCGGCGCGCCGGCATAGATCACGTGGCGCAGCGAGGAATGATCGTATTTGTCGGCGGCGGGGTGCTCGACCATCATCTTCAGAATCGTCGGCACCGTGAAGAGATTGCCGACCCGGTGCGTCGCGATCAGGCGGAACGCCTCGTCGATGTCGAACTTCTCGGTCGACAGCAGCACGGTGCAGACGCCGCGCACGGTCTGCACCAGCTGATGCACGCCAGCGCCGTGCGACAACGGCGCCACCACCAGCGAGGCATCGGCTTCCGTGACGCCGGGGGTGAGGTCGGCGAGATGGTTGGTGACGACAAAACCCATCTGCCCGTGGGTCAGCACCGCAGCCTTGGAGCGGCCGGTGGTACCGGAGGTGAAGAAGAACCAGCAGGGATCGTCGTGCTCGACCGCAACGTTCTCGACCACTTGGCCTGCCTGCGAAGCGATGGCGGCGGCGACCGACGTCTCACCGAAGGAGGCCTTGCCGTCGATGCTCCAGGTGAATTCCAGCGCACCGCCGCTCACGGCCGCCGCATGCTCGGGAAAATCGACATGGCACAAAAACGCTTTCGCACCCGACGCCTGTGCTAGATAGGCCACCTCGTCCGGCATCAGGCGGAAATTGGTGGGCACCCAAACCGCGCCGAGCCGGAACGCCGCAAACATCGAGACAAACATCTCGTCGCCATTCTTGGAATGGACCAGGATGCGGTCGCCCTTGGCGATGCCACGCGCAGCAAGCGCAGCCGCCAGCGCGGAGACCTGCGCATCGATCTCGCGCCAGGTCCAGGATTTGTCACCCCAGACGAAACCTGGACGCGATCCATGCCGCCGCGCATTCTGGGTCAGCATGTAAGCGAGATTCATGACGCGGCGGGACATGCGGAGCGGCTGCATCGGGCTTCCTCTTCGACGGCAGACGGCACGCAAGCCGCCCGCTCATTGGAGCCCATTTATCGCCATCGAGAGCGGCCTCGCAAGACCGCCGGCCGGGTGTCATCCATGCGCTCGTTCAGGGAATTTTAAACATGATCAGCGCAACCTCAGCCAGTATCCGCGTACAGAGTGCCGCATCATGGTCAAAGCGCCCGCCTTCCTCCTGTTGTCGCTTGCGCTTGCTGGCTGTGCTATCGCGCCGCAAGCACATTTGGCCTCTGATCCCGCCTTCAAGTCCACGCGCTATGCTTGGGATGGCGCGGGTCAGGATCCCAATCAGCCGCGTTCCACCGTCGGACCCTCACGGGCAACGCGCACTGCTGCCCGGCCGCCCGAGGATGATGGCATCGAGGCCGAGCAGGACGCCAAGGTCAATCGTTCGCTGGTCATCTGCCAGGGCTGCCTCCCCGCAAAACCTCAGCCGGAAGATTCTCGCCTCGCCAAGGCGGCCGATTGAACCGAACCGCGCGTATGGGCCAAAGCGGATGCGCATATGCCGAAGGGCGATGTCAGGCCGATCGATTTCGATCCCGTCACGAATTCGCAGGAACCCGACGTGAAGTCGTTCAAGGTTGACGCGGACAAGACGGAGGCCGACAAGGCGACGCTCGCGGTGACCATCGCCGGCCGCCGCAACGACCGCAAACCCGCCGACCGGATCGTGCGTTACGACTTCGTGCGCGAGGCCAACAGCTGGAAGATCGACGACATCAAGGGCTCCTCCGACGGCGAGGCCTGGTCGATCCGCAAGATGCTGACGGACGCGCTGAAGAGCTGACCGGAGACATCATGAACGACGTGATCAACAACAAGGCCCACCACCGCTACGAGCTCGAGCTGGAGGGCCACGTCGCGACCGAGCATTACAAGCTCGACGGCAATGTCATCACTTTCGAGCATACCGATGTGCCGAAGGAGCTCGGCGGCAGAGGCGTCGGTTCAATACTGGTGCAAGGCGCGCTCGACCAGGTCCGCGCGGCCGGCTTGAAGGTGATCCCGGAATGCCCGTTCGTGAAGGCGTGGATCGAGAAGCATCCGGACTATGCGGATCTTGTGAAGAGATGAGAGCACAGGCCCGCCCGTGGCCTGGCGGGCCTGCCGACATCTTCGGCCTATTGCCCGTGCTTCAGCATATCCTGGTCACTCAGATCCCAGTCCTGCCAGAGCTGGAGCACCCCGAGGAGCACCACCACCCCACCGAGACTCGTGTGGTAGATGCGGAGAAAGCCTTCACCAGAATAGCCGAGGGTGTAGGGCGAGGCGATGAGCCACAGTCCGACGACGATCGTGGTTATCTCCTGCCACCGCTGCAACGCTACGTATTCGAGCTGGCTAAGGCCAAACACGACCAAGCCGATGGCGACCGTGTTCAAGACGACCATCTGATATCCGGCCGTCACCGCTTCGTCGTGGACGGGAAACCATGGCGAGGCGGCGATCAGCGCGCCGAGCAGCATGCCACACCAGTCTTCCCATGTCCGATGAGTATTCAAGAAACCAAAGTCCGACATCGTACCCTCCTACAAAAGAGGCATACGTCAGCGGCTGGCGACCATGACACTCCGAATGTCTAGCGACCCGCCGGCCGCATTCGGGCGTATGTCCTCCAAAAGACGTGGGAGCCGCCGTGGAACTTGCAAGAGTGGTGGCAGGAATTGTTTGGGCCTCGTGTAGTGCTGTCACCCCACAATGCGCGGCAAGCTCTCTCGGCCGCGCCTTGCCAAGGGCGGGGTCAGGCTCCTAGATCGGCAAGCGATAGGCGCTCGGAAGGATATTGCATGGCGGCATCGGTACGCGACAACAAGGACAGGAGCCGTTTCGAGCTCGATGTCGGCAGCGAGCTGGCCTTCGCCAATTACCGCCTGACGCCGTCGGCTGTCATCATCACCCACACCGAGACGCCGCGCGCGCTGCGCGGCCGCGGCATTGCCTCCGAGCTGATCAAGGGCACGCTCGACCTGATCCGCCGCGACGGCAGGAAGGTGATCGCGGGCTGCGGTTTCGTCGTCGATTATCTCGACAAGCATCCGGAGGATGCGGATCTCGTTGCCTGAACGCAAAAGGGCCCGCGAGATCGCGGGCCCTTCGCGTCGACCGATGCCCGTCGGTCAGTGCTTGATTTCAGGCGGCAGCTTGCCACCATTGGCGGCGAGCTTGGACATCACCTGCTTGTGCAGCCAGACGTTCATGCTGGCGGAGTCGTTCATATCGCCGCTATAGCCGAGCTCCTTGGCGAGATCCTTGCGCGCAGCAAGGCTCGAATCAATGTCGAGCGCCTTCATCAGGTCGACGATCGAAGTCCGCCATTCCAGCTTCTCTTTCTGCGCAGCCACCAGCTTGTCGACGATGGCCGCAACGTCCACAGTCGCTGCGGGCGCGGCGGAGGGTGCAGCGCCCGGCACGGACGAAGGCGCCGATGCGGTCCCTGTAGGCGCGCTGCCCGCGGGTGCGCCGCCGGCGGGCGCAGCGGAAGCCGGGTGGCTGCCGAAAATTGCGCCCATGATTTTCCCGAAAATGCTCATGTCTGCTCCCCGAAAAGGATCCTGTTGGAAGGCCCTGAGTGGGCACTTATAGACGAAGTTACGTTGTCGCGTCCGCGAACTTCCGCGAACCACAGACAGCATGAGCTTATCTGCGGCGAAATGACGACCGGATGACATCATCGAGGTTGCACTGCGGCAACGAATCTCACCCAAGCGTGAGGGACAGGACTCGGAAATGGGCGTACGCTTGACCTTCAGCTCGCGATGCCATCCGGAATTCGCGTCTGGTCGGACTCGCGAAACTCAAAAAATGCGGCCGCTTGCGCCGTTGTCGGCGCCGAATTCGGCTGCATGGCAAGGAGCAAGCCGACCATGGCCACACTCTACCCGGGCAATGTCCCCACGATGGGCCAGACCGCAGGCGCGGCTGGACCGGTGATCCGAACCATCCAACTGTCCGACCTCCACGACGCGCTCAGGCGCGGTTGGGAAGATTTCAAGGCAGTTCCGAGCCACGCCATCATCCTCTGCGTGATCTATCCGGTGCTCGGCCTCGTGATCGCGCGCGTCGCAATGGGCTATTCCGTGATCCCGCTGCTGTTTCCGCTGGCCGCGGGCTTCGCCCTGATCGGCCCCTTCGCTGCACTCGGCCTCTATGAGCTCTCGAGCCGTCGCGAACGCTATGAAGAGGCTAGCGCCTGGGATGCCATGGAGGTGCTGCGCTCGCCCTCCTTCGGCGCGATGCTCGGCCTTGGCACGCTGCTGCTCGCCTTGTTCGTGACCTGGGTTGCGACGGCGCAGGCGATCTATGTCGCGGCATTCGGCTACGAGGGCGTGACCGGAATCTCGGATTTCGCGACGCGTGTGCTGACGACGTCGCAGGGCTGGTGGCTGATCGTGATCGGCTGCGGCACGGGCTTTCTGTTCGCGCTCGCCGCGCTCTGCATCAGCGCCGTCTCATTCCCGCTGATGCTCGACCGCCATGCCGGCGCTCTGGACGCGATGGTGACTTCGCTGCGCGTCGTCGCCAAGAACCCGGTGCCGATGGCGGCCTGGGGCCTGATCGTGGCAGTGCTGCTGGCGCTCGGAACGATCCCCGCGTTCCTCGGGCTCGCCGTCGTCATCCCCCTGCTCGGCCACGCGACCTGGCATCTCTACCGCAAGGTCATCGTCTCCGAGCCCGGTGCACGGCCGGTGCCGCCTCCGCCGCAGCGTCCGCGCAAGCCGGCGGCCGATTTCCCCGCCAATCTCTTCCCGTGGCGGAATCGGGAATAGGACCAACGCCAAGGATTTCGCGCCTGACGATCTTGTTACAATCGATCCCGCCCCGGAGTCCCCGCGGCGGGGTCGGTTGATGTCATACGCCTTGCTTTGGCCGCGGTTACAACCGAGATTGGCGCCGCCGGTCATGCCACTTCACGGAATCAATTTACTCGAATGACCCTGACGGTTTCTCGTCTCGCTCTCGCAGCCCTCGCCCTTTCAGCATCAATCGTGTCCGTCGAGCCCGCTCTGGCCGCGGTCGCCTGCGGCTCGGGCAATTTCGACGCCTGGCTAGCCGACTTCAAAACCGAGGCCGCGGCCAAGGGCATCTCGCAACAGGCGATCGCCGCCGGACTTGCTGGTGTCGCGCTGGACCAAAGCGTCCTCAACCGTGACAAATCGCAAAAGGTCTTCACCCAGACCTTCGAAGAGTTTTCCGGCCGAATGGTGCCGCCGCGGATGACGCGCGGCTCCAACATGATGAAGCAGTACGGCTCGGTGCTGTCGCGCATCGAGCAGACCTATGGCGTGCCGGGCGAGGTGTTGGTCGCGATCTGGGGTCTCGAGACCGATTTCGGCGTCAATACCGGCAAGTTCGCGACGATCCGCTCACTGGCGACGCTGGCCTATGATTGCCGGCGCGCCGAGCAGTTTCGCGGCGAGCTGATGGATGCGCTGCGTATCGTTCAGCGCGGCGATCTCGCTCCCGCCGACATGAAGGGCGCCTGGGCCGGCGAGCTCGGCCAGACCCAATTCATGCCGTCGTCGTGGATGAAATACGCCGTCGATTTCGACGGCAACGGCAAGCGCGACCTCTTGCACAACGCACCCGACGTGCTGGCCTCCACGGCAAACTATCTTGCGGGCTATGGCTGGCAGAAGGGCAAGGATTGGCAGCCGGGCAGCCCGAACTTTGCGGTGCTCCAGCAGTGGAACAAGAGCGAGGTCTATTCCAAGACGGTGGCCTATTTTGCCACCCAGCTCGCCCACGCCCCTTAAAGCGCACGCCAGACACCAAAGCGTAGGGCCGATCGCCTCGCGACCGGCCCTCTCTTGGTGTGCGTTTACCTACCCGTTTACTTGCCCATGGTGGCTTGCATCGCCTTGTTCAGGTGCGCGCCGCACACACCCATTTTGCCATTGAGCAGCGCGTCCTGCGCAGCCGTGATCTCCTTCTCGGCAACGAACTTGCCGTCGCCGTCGGGCATGTTCTCGATCGCGGTCTCGGTCTTTTCCAGATTGGCCCCGCTGCAGCCGCCCATGCTGTGCTTGGCGGCCTGGGCCGGCGCGACGGCGAATGCGACGGCGGCGATTGCGATAACCCCGAGTAACTTCGTCATGATGTTACTTTCCTTCTCTTGTTCTTGGGACAGACCCAGCGACATTGCCGGAATCTGCAACATGACTTTGCTGCCGACGCGGCAACTTGCCGCAATAAATTCCCCGCGAGAATTGCGTGATGTTGCGCGCCGCGCAGAGCCGCATGCGAAATTTCTGATTTTCATTACAACTTTGTAATCAAGGCCTGCACGCTCAGCGTGTGTGCAGTGCATCAACGAGGGGGGCGGTCGGCCTCGGCCGAACGCGAGGCGCGCCGCGCAGATCCCGTCCCGCTGAAGACCGGAGAATCGCCGCGGCGCCCGCTTCTCAGATCGATAGGACCCTCAACAGATACTTTGAATATCAATTCACTACTATAGATCCCAATTCATGCGATCTGCGCATGCGAGACTTGGGCTTACAAGCTAGCGGGCCGCCTTGCGGGCCACGGAAACACAACTTATTTCCTTCAACATCGGAACCGCACGATTTGTTATAAACCCGTGATTTAACGGATGTTTACCTCGTCAGGGGGGGATTTGCGCCTAGCTATTGGGCGGGGCTGCCGACAGGTTAATCGTCTCTTACGTCTGCCATGCGCTCTTCGCTTAGCTGCATCGCAACATCGGAACTTTCGCAGTGCACCACTCTCACCTATATTCATTTCAACGATGACGCCCGGGCAAGGGCTGAATCGAACTACAGGAGACTACCAATGCTGCTCTCGCTCATCCGCATGATCCAGGCTTTCCGGGACTATCAGCGCAATGTTGCCGAGCTGTCCCAGCTCAGCGATCGCGAACTGGCCGACATCGGCCTCGATCGCTCGGACATCCCGCGCGTTGCCGCCGGTCAGTATCAGGGCTGATATTGTTCAGCCCTGAACCGGACGAACCGATAGCGCCCGCCTCGTGCGGGCGTTGTCGCATCTGGTGGCAGAAAACTCGATCTCGGCGATTCCACTGACCGCCGAAAAGCGCTACCTGTCCGCCCCATGACAGGACCCCTATCCAACATTGTGCACGTCGTCGGAGCTGGCCTTGCCGGTTCCGAAGCCGCCTGGCAGGTGGCGAAATCAGGCGTGCCCGTGGTGCTGCACGAGATGCGTCCCGACCGCATGACCGAGGCGCACCGCACCGACGGGCTCGCCGAACTCGTCTGCTCCAATTCATTCCGCTCGGACGACGCCGCCAACAACGCAGTCGGCCTTTTGCACGCCGAAATGCGTCGGCTCGACTCGCTGATCATGCGTGCAGCCGACGCCAACCAGGTGCCCGCCGGCGGCGCGCTCGCCGTCGACCGCGACGGCTTCTCGTCCGCCGTCACCAAGGCGCTGAACGACCATCCGCTGATCGAGATCGCCCGCGGCGAGATCAAAGGCCTGCCGCCGGCCGAGTGGAGCAACGTCATCGTTGCGACCGGCCCCCTCACCTCCGCGCCGCTGGCGGATGCGATCCGCGAGCTGACCGACGAGAACGCGCTCGCCTTCTTCGACGCGATCGCGCCGATCGTGCACCGGGAATCCATCGACATGTCGGTGGCCTGGTTTCAGTCGCGCTACGACAAGGTCGGCCCCGGCGGCAACGGCGCGGACTACATCAACTGCCCCATGACCAAGGAGCAGTATGACGGCTTCGTCGCCGCCCTGATCGCAGGCGAGAAGACCGAGTTCAAGGAATGGGAGACCAACACGCCCTATTTCGACGGCTGCTTGCCGATCGAGGTGATGGCGGAACGCGGGCCAGAAACCCTACGCCACGGCCCGATGAAGCCGGTCGGCCTCACCAATCCACGCGATCCCGCCACGAAGTCCTACGCCATCGTGCAACTGCGCCAGGACAACAAGCTCGGCACGCTCTACAACATCGTCGGCTTCCAGACGAAACTGAAATACGGCGAGCAACAGCGCATCTTCCGCACCATTCCGGGGCTCGAGAAGGCCGAGTTCGCCCGCCTCGGCGGCCTGCATCGCAACACCTTCCTCAATTCGCCAAAGCTGCTCGACAACCAGTTGCGCCTGCGCGCGCAGCCGCGGCTGCGCTTTGCCGGCCAGATGACGGGCTGTGAAGGCTATGTGGAATCCGCCAGCGTCGGCCTGATCGCCGGCCTCTATGCCGCAGCCGACGCGCGCGGCGAGCGGCTTGCGAGCCCGCCGGGCACCACGGCGCTCGGGTCCCTGCTCGGCCACATCACCGGCGGCCATATCGAGACCATCGAGCCGGGGACACGCTCGTTCCAGCCGATGAACATCAACTTCGGCCTGTTCCCGCCGCTAGCGACCGCGCCGACGAAGAAACCCGACGGCACCCGGCTGCGCGGCAACGAGAAGACGGTGGCCAAGAAGCAGGCGATGAGTGCGTTGGCGCTCGCCGATCTCGATCGTTGGATCGCCGATCATTTGCGCATTGCTGCAGCCGCGTGAGTTTTCGATGAGTCTCCCGAAAGACGACGCCGCAGTGCTCTCGGCGCGCTGGACCGAGGGCGTGCTGCTCAAGCGCGACGTGTTCTCGACTGTCGAGCGCGGCCGCTTCCGCGCCGACGGTGGCGAGGTCGACGCGGTGCTGCGGCGGCTCGATGAAGTACCGTGGTGGTCGTTCCTGCTGGCGCGTCATCTTTTTGCGCGCGAGAAGCACGCGCTGGCGCTCACCAAAGGCCTCAATGTCGGCCCTGAATTGCTCTGGGCCGGCCGTCGCGCCCTTGCGCGTGGCTTCGTCGACGGCGTCGCGCTGCATCTGGCAAAACCCCACGGCGATCTCGCCTATTTCCGCACGGCCAAGGCTGCGCTGCGAAGGCTGCGCCGCGCCGGCATCTGCCACAACGATCTCGCCAAGGAACAGAACTGGCTGGTCGGCCGCGATGGGCGGGCCTATGTGACCGACTTCCAGCTCGCGGCCTGCTTCAACCGGCGCGGCCGACTCTATCGCATCCTCGCCTACGAAGATCTCCGGCATCTGCTCAAGCACAAGCGCTCCTACGCGCCCGAGGCGCTGACGCCGCGCGAGCGAAAGATTCTCGCGAAAAAATCCTTCGCCGCGAGCTTATGGCTCGCCACCGGAAAGAAGGTCTACCGCGCGATCACCCGCGGCCTCTTCAACTTCACCGATCGCGAGGGCGGCGGCCGCCGTCTCGTCAATGACGCGCCGGTGCTGGCCGAGTTGATCCGCCAAAACCCCGCCGTCCGTGACACCGCCATCGTCGCCTTTGCCGACCGCCGTTCGGGCGTGGGGCTCTATGCGTTCGTGGAGGCGGATCAGGCCGCGCTTGAAGGGCAGCTGCGCAACGAGCTCACGGCTGCCAAGGGGCCAAAGCCGCCGGAACACATTCAAGTCGTTCATGCGCTGCCGCGCGACACCAGCGGCATGCCGCGCACCGAGATCCTGCAACTGGTCGCCATGAACCAGCTCGACCTGATCGAGCCGATGATGAAGAACGATCAGGACCGCGCCTTCCTCAAGGACATCCTCGAGCAGCGCAAGAATCTACGCGATCGCTTCAACTTCGAGGCGGACCTGCCCGCCAATTAGACCACTGGATGCGCCGCGCCTTGAAGCGTCCACAATGCCGGTGGAGAAGCCGGAGATCACGCTGACTTGGGGAACGATGACGAGCTGGGGGACCACATGAGGCGCCGCGCCGCCCTGCTGATCGCAGGTCTCATGCTGCTGGCGGCCGCGCCCGTGATGGCCGCGGAGTCTCCCGCCGAACAGATCTCCGGCTTTCGACTGAAACATGGTGAGGGCCGCGTCGTACGCGACACGACCCTCGATCGCATTGCCATGGACCAGGCCCGTGCGATGGCGGCGAAGGATGATCTCAGCCACGACGCCCTCGGCCCGTTCAACAAGCGCGTCGCACCATCAGGCGCGGGCCGCGCCGCCGAGAACATTGCCTATGGCTACGATAATTTCGACAAGACGCTCGGCCAGTGGATCGATTCCTCCGGGCACCGCAAGAACCTGCTGCTGCACAACGCCTCCCGCGTCGGGATCGCCAGCGCGAAGACCGCCAGCGGCAAGCGCACCTATTGGGCCATGGTGATTGCCGGCGATTACGAGCCGAAGCCAGGCAAGGGCAAGGGCAAGAAGGACAGCGAACCGCTGGTGGCCGTGAAACGCGAGGTCACGTCCGCCAGCAAGCCCAAATCCGGCAACTGCCATGTCAAGCTGCTCGGCCTCTGCATCTGAGATCAAGCGGGGCTTGGTTCGCCGCGATCTTGCTCGCGTTCCTCGGTATGTCTAATTCATACGCAAGGATTGCAGGACGCGGAGACACACGTGATCGACATCGACCAGATCCGCGCCGATACGCCGGCCGCCTGCCGGCTCGCCTACCTCCACAATGCCGGCGCGGCGCTCATGCCGGCGGCCGTTGTCACATCGATGAAGCAGCATATCGATCTCGAGAGCGAGATTGGAGGCTACGCCGCCGCCGACCGCGAGTCCGAGCGGCTTGATGCGGTCTACGCCTCGGTGGCACGCCTGCTGAATGCCGCCCCCGACGAAATCGCGCTCATGGAGAACGCGACCGTCGCTTGGCAGATGGCTTTTTATGCGCTGCCGTTTCGCGCAGGAGACCGGATCCTGACCGCCGAGGCAGAGTACGCCGCCAACTACGTCGCATTCCTTCAGGTCGCCAAACGGACAGGCGCGGTCATCGACGTGGCGCCGAGCGATGCCAGCGGCGAACTCGACACCGAGGCACTCGAACGCATGATCGATGACCGTGTGAAGCTCATTGCCATCACCTGGGTTCCGACCAATGGCGGCCTGGTCAATCCCGCGGCGGCCGTCGGCAAGATCGCGCGCGCACGCGGCATTCCCTATTTGCTCGATGCCTGCCAGGCGGTCGGCCAGATGCCGGTCGACGTCGAAGCCATCGGCTGTGACATGCTGTCAGCCACGGGGCGCAAATTCCTGCGCGGCCCGCGCGGCACCGGCTTCCTTTACGTCCGCAGGCCGCTGCTGCAAAAGCTTGAGCCGCCGATGATCGACCATTTTGCGGCGCCGTGGGTGTCGCGAGATCAATACCAGCTCCGCGACGATGCGCGCCGGTTCGAGACCTGGGAGAACAATTATGCGGCGCGGCTTGGGCTCGGCGCGGCCGTCGACTACGCCCTCGCGATCGGCCTTGGACCGATCGAGCAGCGCTGCCGCCTGCTGGCGGACCGCCTTCGCAGCGGCCTCGTCTCGGTTCCCGGCATCACCATTCGCGACCTTGGCCGCGCGCCAGGCGCCATCGTCAGCTTCACGATGGAGGGGCGTGAGGCGGACACGATCGTCGCCAGCGCCGCTGCGGCCGGCATTACCATCGGTGCGTCACATCCGTCGAGCACCCGCATCGACGCGGAAGTCCGCGCGCTTCCGGTGGTCGTGCGGGCATCGCCGCACTACTACAACACGGAGGCCGAGATCGACCGGCTGATCGCCCACCTCGCGGGTTTGGCGCCCCCCTAACATGGCGCACGCGCTCGGGCGGACCTCAGGGCCTCGTCGTCAGCGCTGATAACTGGTCGGTATCGAAGCGCGCGCGCAACTCGCTGATGGCCTTCGCGTCAGGCGTTCCGCTGCCGGTCAGACTGGCCAGCTCTTCGAAGTAATGTTCGTGCCCCGGCGGGGACACTGTCATGAGCACGCGCGCAGGCTTATCGCTCACATTGGTGATGTTATGGGGGACGCCGGGTGGAATGAAGAGGAAAGTCCCCGCCGTAGCCCGGACGACCTCTTCGGCGACGTGCCATTGGCATTCCCCTTCGAGCATGTAGAAGGTCTCTTCCTGCACACGATGAACGTGCCGGCCCGTGGCGAACCCGGCCGGGATCATCCAGTCGAACATGCTCGTGTGCTTGGTGTCTTTCCCGGTTACCAGGAAGGCCATCGGCTCGCCGCGCAGCATGACTCCCTTGGTCTCGCCGGGTCGGCGGATCACCGCTTTCGCGTTCATGTGCCTCTCCATAGCTCGCAATGGCTTTGCCTGAATCTCCTGTCATGATGATCCGGCCGGACCGGAAAGTCGTGAAGCCGTTCGGAAAACTTGCAAAAAACCTCCGAAATATGCCCTTCTTCGGCGATGGCCACGATCCTTGAATTTGGTCCATTTCGCCTCGACGCCGACGCGGGGCTCCTTTTCCACGGTGTCGAGCCGACCCCGCTCGGTCGGCGCGCTGTGTTGCTGTTGGCGTTGCTCGTTCGGCGGACCGGCGCGCCGGTGTCCAAAGACGACTTGATCGAGGCGGCGTGGCCAGCCCAAGCGATCGAAGGCAGCAACCTGACCGTCCAGATCGCCGCGATACGGCGCACGCTGGCGGACATTTCCGGAGAAGCGTGCTGGATCGAGACTCTGCCGCGGCGCGGCTATCGCTATGTCGGTCCGGCCATGGCGACGTCCGATCCGGATCGCATATCCGCAGCCTCGGATGCGCGGCCTCTGGCATTGCCCGACCGGCCGTCCATCGCGGTGTTGCCCTTTGCAAACCTGAGCGGCGATGCGGCGCAGGATTATTTTGCCGATGGGATGGTCGACGACATCATCACCGGCCTGTCGCGCATCAACTGGCTGTTCGTGATCGCGCGGAATTCGACGTTCGCTTACAAGGGCCATGCGGTCGACGTGAAGCAGGTCGGCTACGAGCTTGGCGTGCGGTATGTGCTTGAAGGAAGCGTCCGAAAGACCGGCACGACCGTGCGCATCACCGGTCAGTTGATCGATGCCGCGACCGGGATGCATTTATGGGCCGAACGCTACGATCGCCGGTCCGAGGATTTTTTCGCACTCCAGGACGACATTGCCCTGTCGGTCGTCGGTGCGATCGCGCCGAGCCTGCGGCGCGCCGAGATCAACCGGGTCAAACGCAAGCGGCCCGAGAGCCTCGATGCCTATGACCTCGTCCTGCGAGCCCAGCCGGACGTTGATTCCGGCATGCCGAAACAGGTCGCACAGGCGCTCGTGCTGCTCGAACGTTCAATCGCGCTCGAACCTGATTATGCGCTGGCGTATGGCAACGCCGCGATGTGCCACCACTGCCTGTTCCTTCGGGCGGGCTTGCAGGAGGTCGATCGATTGGCGTCCATCCGCCATGCGCGCTCAGCGATCACTTATGGGCAGGATGACACCCTTGCGCTCACACTGGCGGGTTTTTCGATCGGCATGGATGGGCACGATCGCTCGGCGGCATTCACCGCGCTCGACGCCGCACTCGCCATCAGCCCATCATCGGCGCTGACCTACATTCTCGGCAGCGTGATGCTCGCTTGGAGCGGGGATTCCGACCGCGCCATCGAATGGAGCGAACGAGGCATGCGGCTTAGCCCGTTCGATTCCTGGGCTTTCGCCGCATTCGATGCGCAGGCGATGGGGCATTTCCATCGCGGCAGATATGAAGAGGCGTGCCGCGCCGCCTACCGCGCAGTTCAAGCCAATCCCCGCCACAGCATCACTTATGTTCAGTTGACCGCCGCTCTCGCGAAGCTTGGACGGTTGCAGGAGGCCCGAGCGGCAGCCGCACAGGTGCTCGAGCTCCATCCTGCGTTTCGCTACAGCCGTCAATTTAAGGGGGTCAACTGCGCGCCGGCGCTCGCCTCGTCCCTTGGCGAGGCACTTCGTGCAGCTGGGCTGCCGGAGTAGCGGGCCGCGTCTGCTCAGGTGCAGCGCGCGCTCAGTCCGGATGCGCTGAGCTTGGCCATGACCTCGTCAAGATGGGCGCTGTCGCGGGTCTCGATGACCAATTGCAGCAGCGTCGCCTTGGCCGGCAGGTCCGAGAAGGTCCGCTGGTGCGAGACTTCGATGATGTTGGCGCCGGCTTCGGCCAGCAGCGCGGCGACCGCGGCCAACTGGCCCGGTCGGTCAGGAATATCGAGCGAGAGCTGCGTCAGCCGCCCCTCACGCGCGAGCTCGCGCGTCAGCACCGAGGCGATCAACCTTGTGTCGATGTTGCCGCCGCTCAGGACCAGACCAACCTTCTCGCCAGCGAAGCGCGTGGGATCGGACATAATCGCCGCAAGACCCGCAGCGCCGGCGCCCTCGACGACCGTCTTCTCGATCGAGATCAGAGTTGCGACTGCACGCTCGAGCTCGGCTTCGTTGACGAGCGCGATGTCGTCGACCAGGCTGCGGACGATTTCAGTGGTGATCTTGCCCGGCGATTTGACCGCGATGCCTTCAGCGAGCGTATCGCCGCGTGCCGGCAGATTGCCGCCATGGACGGCATTGTACATCGAGGGATAGAGCCAGGCTTCGACACCCAGGATCCGCAACGACGGCTTGATCGATTTCGCCGCAATCGCGATGCCGCTGATCAGGCCACCGCCGCCGATCGGGACGACCAGCGTGTCGAGCTCCGGCACGGCCTTCATCATCTCCAGACCGACTGTACCCTGCCCCGCGATGACAAGCGGGTCGTCGTAGGGGTGGACGAATATCATGCCGCGGGCTTCGCCGTGACTTCGCGCAAACGCAGCCGCCTCCTCCAGCGTCGCGCCGGTGACGACCACCTCGGCGCCGTGATGCCTGGTATTCTCGACCTTCACCATCGGCGTGCCCACAGGCATGACGATCGTGGCGGGAATGCCGAGCCGCTTGGCGTGATAGGCTACACCCTGCGCGTGATTGCCCGCCGACATGGCGACGACGCCGCGCGCACGCTCGTCCGGCGTCAGCGCCGTGAGCCGGTTCAGCGCGCCCCGCTCCTTGAACGAGGAGGTGAATTGGAGGTTCTCGAATTTGAGCCAGAGCTCGCAGCCGCAGATATTGCTCAGCGTCCGGCTGTAGCTGCAGGGCGTTTCGACCACAGCGCCGCGGATAATCTCGGCTGCAGCTTGAATGTCGCCCGGTGCGACCGGAAGGCCGCTCAGATCGGGGATTGCGGTTTGGGACCATTCAGCCATGGGACAGCATAGAGCATTTGACCACCTCGGGCGATAAGCCAACCGCTATTTGGTAAATTCCCGGGATCGTGAAGCCCGCCACAGCGTCCACAGCGTGCGCAACCGCGACACCGGCTGCGGCGCGAAGGGATTGCGCCCCGGCCGAGACAGGCGATCGAGATCGGCCCGCGCCTGGCTCAGCGGCAGGAACGCAGCCCGCGCCGGCGGCGCCACCTGCGCCAGCAGCGACGAGGCCGTCGTCAGATGCTGCCGAGCTTCGTCCATGAGCTGGTCCAGCACGGCATTGAGATGGGGCGTCTGTTTGCCGGCAAACACATCCTCGACGTCACAGCCATGGCTGGTCAGAAATTGCTGCGGCAGGAACAATTGTCGATGGGCGGAGTCCCGCGGCAGGTTCGCGATCACCTGCGCGATGCCCTGCGCCAACCCCGCGTGCCGCGCGAGGTGCTCGGTCGCATCCGAAGCTTCGCCCATGACCCGGGCCGCGAGTGCGGACAAGGCCGAAGAGGTCGCCGCCAGATAGCCTTCCAGCGCCGTCATGGTCGGCATCGGATCGTTGTAGAGATCGAACTGATGCTCGTCGACGAGCAGCGACAACGGTTCGACCGGCAGATCAAAATCGCGGGTCGCGCGCAACAGCTCGGCCGCCACCGGATTGCCCTCGGCGCTGCCGTGGACAAGGCCCGAGAGCAGATCGGTCCACCATTGAAAGCGGATTTCGCCGGGCAAGGGCTGGCTCACCTGGTCGCGGACCCGGACGATCTCGACGTTGAAGGCGTAGAGCGCCAGCAGCGCCCGACGTTCGGCAGCGGGCGCGAACAGGGTCGCAGCATAACGCGGAAAGTCGTGATTGCGCACAAGGTCGGCGCAGAATGTCACGGTGTCGGGCGGCGTCGCAGCGCTGCTCATGGCACGGCAATCAGCGCAGCCGCAACGCGGCGCCGTTCGCCGATCATGATGTTGTAGGTGCGCACGGCGGGGCCGGTCTGCATGGTGTCCAGCACCACCCTCACCGCCTTCAGCGCCTGGCGCAGCTCCGGCGGCGGCAACCAGACGCCGGTTCCGGTCCCGACAAGAAGCGTGTCGATGCTGTTGGCGGCCGCAAAAACCCGATCCAGCGAATAGCGGTCGATCCTGGTGGGATCAGTCACGTCCCAGGCCCAGATCGCGTCAGGCAGGCACAGCAGCGAGCCCCGATGCGACATGCCGGCGAAGGCGAAGCCGCCCTTACCGTAGGCCTCGATCGGCGCCGAGCGCGGGAAATGGGGAGCGTTGGGATCGCCGGCCATGAGCCTCGTCCGAATGAGCTGACTGCCCTCGCAAACTCATGCGAGGGCCTGCGGTTCGGATCACGCCTTGCTTTTCTTCGCCGGCGGAGCCTCTTCTTTCGCATCCTCGCGATGCTCGCCGACGCCGAGATAGATCAGGATCGGCGCCGCGATGAAGATCGAGGTGTAGGTGCCGACCAGCACCACGCCGAACATCATGACCGCGGTGAAGCTGTGGATGGCATGACCGCCGAACAGCAGCAGCGCCAGCAGCGCCAAGGTCACGGTGAAGTGCGTGATGATCGAACGCGACAGGGTAGAGTTGATGGACTCGTTGAGCAGCTGCGGCATCGGCATCTTCTTGTAGCGCCGAAGCATTTCACGGATACGGTCATAGATGACGACGGTGTCGTTGAGCGAATAGCCAAGAATGGTGAGAAGCGCCGCGATGCTGGTCAGGTCGAAGTCGACCTGGCTGATCGACATGAAGCCGATCGTCAGCACGATGTCGTGCACGTTGGCGATCATCGCACCGAGCGCGAACTGCCATTCGAACCGGAACCAGAGATAGATCAGGATCGACACGATCGCGAGCATCAGGCCGAGCATGCCGAAGGCCAGCAACTCGCCCGAGACGCGCGGGCCGACCACTTCGACGCGGCGATATTCGAAGGAATCACCGAGCGCCGTACGGACTTTCTGCACGGCTTCCTGTTGCGCGGCGTCGCCGCCCGGCTGCTCCGCGACACGGATCAGGACGTCCGCGGGACCGCCGATTTGCTGGATCTGGACTTCGCCCATACGCAGGCCATCGAGTGTCGTGCGCATTGCCGCGATGTCGGCGGTGCCGGACTTTGCCCGCACCTCCAGCAGCGTGCCGCCGCGGAAGTCGATGCCGAAATTCAGGCCGTGGGTGAAGAACAGCGTGATGGCGACGATCGACAGCGCCGCCGAGATCGGAAAGCTGACGCGACGAAAGCGCGTGAAGTCGAAATGCGTATCGTCAGGGACGATGCGCAGCGCCGGCAACCAACCGAACACCGAGACCACGGTGAGGACGGCGATCAGGATGCCGAGCCCGATGAGAACAATGTGAGTCACGGTCAGGCTCCTAGATCGGCACGCTCTGCGGCCGCTTCCACCGCACCCATCCGGCCACGATCAGCCGGGTCAGCGTGAAGGCGGTGAACACCGTGGTGATGATGCCGATGCCCAGCGTCACGGCGAAGCCGCGCACCGGACCAGTACCGATATAGAACAGCACCGCGGCGGCAATGAAGGTGGTGATATTGGAATCGAGGATGGTCGCGAGCGCCCGCTTGAAACCGGCGTCGATCGCCGAAATCGCGTTGCGGCCGCTGCGCAGCTCTTCGCGAATGCGCTCGTAAATCAGCACGTTGCTATCGACCGCGATGCCGACGGTGAGCACGATGCCGGCGATGCCGGGCAGCGTCAACGTGGCGTTGAGGAGCGACAACAGGCCGAAGATCATGGCAACGTTGATGGCCACCGCGATGTTGGCGAACACGCCGAACAGTCGGTAGGTCAGTAGCATGAACACGATGACCATGATCGAGCCGACATAGGCCGCAAGCTCGCCCTTCTCAATCGAGTCCTGGCCAAGGCCCGGACCGACGGTGCGCTCTTCGACCACCGTAAGGGGCGCCGGCAGCGCGCCGGCACGCATCAGGATCGCGAGATCGTTGGCGGACTGGACCGTGAAATTGCCGGAAATCTGCCCTTGCCCGCCCGTGATGGGCTCGCGGATCACCGGTGCCGAGATCACTTCATTGTCGAGCACGATCGCAAACGGCAGACCCACGTTCTCCTGCGTGGCCTGCGCGAATTTGCGGGCCCCGGTGGAATTGAAGCGGAACGAGACGATTGGCTCGTTGGTACGCTGGTCAAACCCGGTCTGCGCATCATTGAGCTCGCTGCCCGAGACCAGCACCTGCTTCTTGACCACATAAGGCACCTTCGGCGAGCTTTGGCTCATCAGGAGCTCGGAGTCCGGCGGCAGTCCGCCCCGCTGCGCCTGGTCCGGCGGCACCGAGGTGTCGACCATCCGGAATTCCATCTTCGCGGTCTTGCCGAGCAGCTCCTTCAGATGCGTCGGGTCCTGAAGGCCGGGGACCTGCACCAGAATGCGGTCGTTGCCCTGGCGCTGGATCACGGGCTCAACGGTACCGAGCTCATTGACGCGCCGTTCGACGATCTGGATCGATTGCTCGATGGTCTTGCGCATGCGCTCGACCATGGCAGGTTGCGACAACGCCAGGCGTATCAAGCCGCCACCGGCATCGGATATGTCGAGGTCGCGCTGGGTGCCCGAACCGAGCAGCCCGCCAATCGGCTGCGACAGGTCGCGCAGCTTGGTCAGCGCGGCCTGGAGATCGGTATCCTTGACCCGGACCTCGACGGTGTCGCCGCGAGTCACGAGGCCGGTGTAGCCGATCTTGGCCTCCCGCAGCGCGCGGCGGACATCGTCGCGGACCTGGTCGAGCTTTTCCTTCTTGACGTAATTGGCGTCGACCTCGAGCAACAGATAGGAGCCGCCCTGAAGGTCGAGGCCGAGCACGAGCCGGCGCTGGGCCCAGGCGGGCCAGGTCTTGACCTGCGCTTCGGGGAAGAAGTTCGGGACCGCGAAGAGGCACACGATCAGCGCCGTCAGGATGATCCCGAGCGCCCTCCACCGCGTGAAATACAACATCGACTCGACCTGTCAGATCAGGAGATTTGAGAAACTCGCAGGAAAGCGCTCACTTCGCCGCGGCGTCGTCCTTGGCGCTTTCCTTCGCGCCGTCTTTTTCCTTGGCCGGTTCGCCCTTGGCGCGCACGCCCGAGATCATCGACCGCATCTGGCGCACGCGCACGCCGTCGGATATCTCGAACTCGATCTGGTCGTCATCGACGACCTTGGTGACCTTGCCGACCAGGCCGCCCGAGGTCACGACAGTGTCGCCGCGACGAATGTTCTTCACGAGTTCGGCATGGTCCTTCACCTTCTTCTGCTGCGGGCGCAGAATCAGGAAGTACATGATCACGAAGATCAGGGCGAACGGCAGCAGCGACATCAACATGCTGTTGGTGTCGCCGGCGCCCGCGGCCTGGGCATACGCAGGGGTAATGAACATTCGGACGATCCTCGTGGAAACGGGGGAAAACCGGTCAGGCCCTTACGGCGACCGGTTCGGTCAAATTCGCGCGGACTATAGCGGCCATTGCCCCAATTGCAACGCTGCCCGACCGTCGATTTGGCCACCTTGCGGCGGGCCGTCAGGCCCGATAAGGCTGCATTCTCAGGAACTTCGGACATGCCCCAAAAACCAAGCAAAAGCCCGGCCGGCAAAGGCCCCCGCACCCCTGCCACGAAGCCTGCCCAGGTCGCGGCAAAACGCCCCAAGGCGGTCTCAAAGCCGGCTCCCAAGCTAGCCTCGAAGGCCTCCCAGGACCTTTCCCAGGAGCGCGTCGTCCGCGCGCTCGAGACCATTGCGGCGCATCTCGCCGCCCAGGGCAAGCCGGCTGTCGAGCGCGAATCGTTCAAGCAGGCGGACGCGTATGTCTGGCACCCCGACGGCCGCCTTGCTGCGGTGCCGCGGGTCAGCCGCGTCGAGCTGTTCCTGCTCAAGGGCGTCGACCGGATGCGCGACATCCTGATGGAGAACACCGAGCGGTTCGCCAACGGCCTGCCCGCCAACAACGCCCTGCTCTGGGGCGCGCGCGGCATGGGCAAATCGTCGCTGGTGAAAGCGGCCCACGCCAGCATCAACGCCGACCGCAAACCCGCCGACAAGCTGAAGCTGATCGAGATCCACCGCGAGGACATCGAGAGCCTGCCGGCGCTGATGGAGCAACTGCGCGCCTCGTCCTTCCGCTTCATCGTGTTCTGCGACGACCTCTCCTTCGACGGCAATGATGCGTCCTACAAATCGCTCAAGGCCGTGCTCGAAGGCGGCATCGAGGGCCGGCCCGAGAATGTCATCCTCTACGCTACCTCCAACCGCCGCCACCTGCTCGCGCGCGAGATGATCGAGAACGAGCGCTCGACCGCCATCAATCCCGGCGAAGCCGTCGAAGAAAAGGTCTCGCTGTCGGATCGCTTCGGCCTGTGGCTCGGCTTCCACCGCTGCAGCCAGGACGAATATCTCGCCATGGTGCGCGGCTATTGCAGCCATTTCGGCATCAAGGTCGACGATGAGGCGCTGGAACGCGAAGCACTGGAATGGTCGACGACACGCGGCTCGCGCTCAGGCCGTGTCGCCTGGCAATTCGTGCAGGAGCTGGCGGGACGGCTCGGCGTGAAGCTGGCGACGAATTAGCGCGAGCTGCAACTCAGCTCACAACTGTATTCCCCGCGAGAGCGGGGAATACAGTACGCCGCGGCTTATCGGCTCAAAAATTGCTGTCTCTGGAATACTGGATCGCCCGGTCCTGATGCGCAATTGCGCATAAGGCCGGGCGACGACAGCTTCTTTGTCGAGGCGACGTCCGCCTCACGCCCCGTTCAGGAATTGAAGCGGGTCAACCGGGCTCGATCCCTTGCGGATTTCGAAGTGGAGCTGCGGCGACGCCACCTCCCCGGATTGACCCGACTTGGCAATGACCTGACCGCGCTTGATAGGATCGCCGCGCTTCACCAACAGCTCACTCGCATGGGCATATGCGGTGACGTAGCCGTTGGAGTGCCGAACCAGGACCAGATTGCCGTAACCTTTCAGCTCGTTGCCGGAATAGGCGACGACGCCGTCTTCAGCCGCCTTGACCGGCGTACCCTCGGGCACCGCGACGTTGATGCCGTCATTGGACTTGCCGTTGGTCTTGGCGCCGTAGCTCGTGATCACCTTGCCGCGCACCGGCCAACGGAAGGTCGGCAACGAGCTGGTGGTCTCTGCCGCTTTCGCCGGCGTCGTCTCGGCGGGCTTCTCTTCGATATTGGCGGTGGCCTGAGCCAGGCGCGCGCTTTGCGCAGGCTGGGCAACAGCGGCCATCTTGGTGGTCGGCGCGGGAGCGGCCGCAACCGGCTGCAGCGCAGCCGCCACGGGGGCCGCGGCAACAGGCGCCGGAGCGAGCGGAGCGGCAACCGCCGCCGTCTTGGCGCCGGGCACGGTCAGCTTGGTGCCGAGCTTGAGCTTGGCCGACGGATCGAGACCATTAGCGCGGGCGAGCTCGGCCGCGGAGATATGGTTCTTGCGCGCGACGCTGGCGAGCGTGTCGCCATGATTGACGAAATGGAAGCTGGACGGTGCGGCGACGGCCGCAACCGGCTTCGGCGCCATCGCCGGAGCAGCAGCAACCGGAGCCATGACCGGTGCGCCCGGATGCGGGATCACCAGCTGCTGGCCAGGCGAGAGCGCCCGCGGACCCTTGTAGCCGTTCGCGGCCATGATCGCCTGCGGGCTCACATGGTAGCGCTTGGCGAGCACGTCGAGCGTGTCACTGGTGCCGACGATGATCTTGGTCCCGCCGCCCGGCTGGGCGGCAGCGACCGAGCGCGGCGGCACGGTGCCGGTAGCTTCAAGACGCGGTTGAGCCGGCGGCGTGTAGGAGCCGAGCCCGCGACCGCCTCCGGAGACGCCCCCACCCGCAACCGGATAGGATTGCGGCGCGGCGACCGCCGGGGGCGGCAAGGCCTGGGACTGATAATAACCGGGCTGGCTCTGCGGCCGCGCATATTGCGGCAGCTCTCGCTGCGGCGGCGGGGCCTGCTGGACCGAACCGGTCGATTCAGAGAAGGGATTGGAGAAGTTCGACTGGGACAGGCGCGACTGCATGTCGGCACTGCACCCTGCGAAGCTGAAGGAAATCAGCGCCAGCACCGCGACCTGCGGTACGCGGCGCGAGTAAAGCAACTCGGCGACAACAGACATGGTTACTCACTCGTACGCAACAGAACTGGTCTTTTAAGTAAACACCCGTCGAGTAAATAACGGCTTAACCCTCCCAATAAGACGTTGGCGGCGCAGCCAATCCGGATTTCTACAGCTCCCGCGCCACGCCGGGCAGCGCCGGCACGAAGCGGACCTCGACGAGTTCCCTGCGTTCGATCCCGGCGTCGGTCCGGCTCAGGCGGGTCAGCGTCTGCACGCCCTGATGCGGACCGACCGGCGCAATCAGGATGCCGCCGACCACGAGCCGCTCGATCAGGTTCTCCGGAATTTGCTCCACCGCGGCCGTGACGATGATGCGGTCGAATGGCCCGATGTTGGGTGGCAGATTGAGCCCGTCGCCGAGCATCACCTCGACATTGTGATAGTCGAGCTTTTCAAGCCTGGCGCGCGCGGCGTCCGCAAGCTTGCGGTAGCGCTCGACCGTCAGCACCTCGCGCGTCAGCCGCGACAGCACGGCGGCCTGATAACCGGAGCCGGCGCCGATCTCGAGCACGCGGTGGCTCTTCTGGAGCTGAAGCTGCTCGGTCATATAGGCGACGACAAAAGGCTGGCTGATAGTCTGGCCGCAGGCGATCGGCAGCGCGCTGTCACGATAGGCGGCGTCGCGATCGGAGGCCTCGACGAACAGATCGCGCGGCACCTCCTCCATTGTCCGCAGTATGGTCTGATCGCTGATGCCGCGACGCCTCAGCGTGAGCTGAAACATCATCTTTTCCGGCGGGGGCTGATTGGAGGTCATTGCTGCTGCTTATATCGTCTCGTCAGAGGGCCGGATCGTCGCACGCGTCGCTCAGGCCCGGGGCAAGAATCCTGTTCCTGCTCAGGAACCTATGATAGCGTTTTGCTGCGGTATTTGACCACAAATCGGCTTGCAGCGGGCCAGCCGCAAACGTCATTTTCGGGCGTCCGCCGGCCGACACGCGCATTGCGTCGATTCGTGTTATCTGCGAACGTTTTCCGGAGATGGGCAAGGACTCAACGACAATGACCGCGACCGGGCTTTCGGGCCGCTCTGTATTCCTCGTCGAAGACGAGGTCATGATCAGAATGATGGTCGCGGATATGCTGGAGGAGCTCGGCTACAAGGTCGCGGCTGAAGCGGGCGATATCAATGAGGCCTTGCGGCTGGCCCAGGCTACCGAGTTCGACATCGCCATCCTCGACGTCAACGTCAACGGCAAGGTCATCTCGCCGGTTGCCGATCTCATCAGGGAAAAGGGCTGCCCGTTCATCTTTGCCACCGGCTACGGCTCGTCGGGCCTGCCCGAGCAATATCGCGACCGGCCCGCGCTGCAGAAGCCGTTTCAGCTCGACGCGCTCGGCAAGACCATCGAAGCCGCGCTTCGCGGCGGCTAGCTTCTACTTCAACGTCGCGCTCAGCTCTTCCGAAAACGCTTCATTGGTGCGGTCGAGCCGAAGTGGCGTGACCGAGACGTAGCGCTCGCGCAGCGCCGCGAGATCGGTGCCTTCGGCCGGCGTGTCCATCATCGCAGCGCGTTCGAAGCCGATCCAGAAATAGGGGTTGTTGCGGCCGTCCCTGCGCTCGTCGATCCGCAAGAAGCCGAGATTGCGCTTGCCCTGCCGCGTGACGCGAATGCCGAGCACGTCCTCCGGTGCGCAGGACGGGAAGTTGACGTTGATGACGGTGTCCTTCGGGATCCCGGCCTTGATCACCTTGCGCAGGATGTCGGGACCGAATTTACGTGCAGTGTCCCACGGCGGTTGGTCGCGCGTCTCGACACTGAATTCCTGCGACAGCGCGAATGACGGAATCCCTAACATGGTGCCTTCGAGCGCGCCGGCGATGGTGCCGGAGTAGACCACGTCCTCGGCAACGTTGCGGCCCTTGTTGACGCCGGAGAGCACGACATCGGGCAGCTCGGCGCCGAGAATATGGCGCGCGCCCATGATGACGCAGTCGGTCGGCGTACCGCGCACCGCGAAGTGCCGCGGCCCGACTTCGCGCAGGCGCAGCGGATCGTTCAGCGACAGCGAATGCGACACGCCGGACTGATCGAGCTCGGGCGCCACCACCCAGACGTCGTCGGACAGCGCGCGCGCGATCTCCTCCACGACCTTGAGGCCGGGAGCGTGGATGCCGTCGTCATTGGTGCAGAGAATGCGCATGCCGGTGGTCGATTCCTGAGCTGGGAGTCAGGCCGTCTTATCCGGCTATGGCGGATCAGGCAAACCGGCCGTGGGCGGGAATTCCGCGGATACATTGCAGGTCTCCTCTGTGATCTCCTCATTGCGGCGCCGCAACGCCGCATCCTAATTTTCTCGCGCATTTTCAGGCGACCGGGCACGGAATGACCCGTTTTTCAGCCGCAATCGTCTTCGGTCTCGGCCTCTGCCTGGTAGACGCCGGATGGGCGCAGGATTCGGACCCCTCAGACCGGTGTTTTCCCTGGCAGGAGCTCCGCAACCGCGTCTGCGCGGCTAAGTCAGCCCCCGTTGCGCCCGCGCCAGTCCCTGGATCGCCGGAGCCGAGACCGCCACCTGCCCCGGCCGAGACCAATGCGACAACCTCGCCGCTCGCTTGCCCGCCCCGCTCGCATGCCGAGGGCGGCGTCTGCATCACCGACGTCGCACCGCCCTCCGACCCGCCGCGTGCACGGATCACCATCACTTGCGTCGGCGGCACCGCGAGCGATGGGCAATTCACCTGCCCGGCCGGATTCCAGTTGATGACGGCGGGCGCGGATCCGGGCGGCATCTGCGTGCGCGCCAACGCGGACAATTGCCTTGGCGGTCAGATGACGGTCGCCGGCGAATGCCTGTGCAACAGCCAGGTCACGATGTCCGGACAGGTCTATGATCTCGAATTGGTGCGCGGCAAACGCGTGCCAAAACGCTGTCCACGCGACGGCCCCTGCGTTTCGACCGTCGATGCGGCGCCGAAACTGTCATCAGAGCAGCGCCCGCGTGACTGCGGACATGGCATGGTCGCAACGCGCCGTGGCTGCGTGCCGGCGCGGCACCGCTCACGCGCAACGGACACGAACACCTATTTCCGGATCACGCCGAACTATCCAGGTCCGATGCATTATTGACGGCGGACGCGCCATTGCGGCAGGAAGCGCGCGAGCTTGCCCTCCGCGCGCAGGTTCATCGCCGGCATGACGGGGCTGACGACGGGTGTCTCGATCACACCGAGCGCCTTCGGCTGTGCAACGAACGGGGCCGACGCGGGCGTCTCTGGAAAGCGCTCACGAGCGACCGCCACCGCCTTGTCAAAATCCTCGATATTGACGCCGGGCTTGGCGCGCCGGCTTTGCACATGCGTGTCGTCCCAGAGCCGCGCGATGTCGATGTCCAGCACGCCACGCAAGCGCTGGTCGACGGCCTGGATACCGGCGCCGGTCACCGCCCATTGTCGACCGACCCAGAAGATGTCGCGGTGCAAGGCCATGGACGATCGGTTCGCGTTGACGGATGGCCGGTAGGATAACCGGCCGCCCGATCTTCGCAACCAAACGTTTCCGCGTTCCGGACGGGCAATGCGAATGACTCTTGTTTGACGCTTTTTTCTTGACGCGAACCGGTATCCACTTCGCTCGAAAACGCTTTATTCCCGCGCAACCACCTTCAGCCCGCCCATATACGGCTGAAGCACGCTGGGGACGGCGATCGAGCCGTCCTCCTGCTGATAGGTCTCCATCACAGCGATCAGCGCGCGGCCGACCGCCGTGCCGGAACCGTTCAGCGTGTGCACGAAGCGCGGCTTGCCGTCCGGCCCGCGCGAGCGCGCATCCATCCGCCGCGCCTGAAAATCACCGCAGACCGAGCAGCTCGAGATCTCGCGGAACATGCCGCCCTCGCCCTGCCCGGGCATCCACACTTCGATGTCATAGGTTTTCTGCGACGAAAAACCCATATCCCCTGCGCAGAGCGTCATCACGCGATAATGCAGGTCGAGCTTCTGCAGCACCTGCTCGGCACAGGACAGCATCCGCTCCAGCTCGTCCTTGCTGGTCTCAGGTGTCGTTATCGAGACCAGCTCGACCTTGGTGAACTGGTGCTGCCGGATCATGCCGCGCGTGTCGCGTCCCGCAGCGCCGGCCTCGGCGCGGAAGCACGGTGTCAGCGCGGTGAGCCGCATCGGCAGCTGCTTCTCGTCGAGAATGGACTCGCGCGCGAGGTTGGTGAGCGAGACTTCCGCGGTCGGGATCAGGCCGAGGCGCTCGGTCTTCAGCCGCTCATGATCGGGCGATGCGAGCAGCTCGCCCTTGATCGCCCAGAACTGGTCATCCTCGAACTTCGGCAATTGGCCGGTGCCGAACATCACCTCGTTGCGCACCAGGAGCGGCGGATTGATCTCGGTATAGCCGTGCTCGTTCGTATGCAGGTCGAGCATGAACTGCCCGATGGCGCGCTCGAGGCGCGCGAGGCCCTTCTTCAGCACGACGAAGCGCGCACCGGAGAGTTTCGCCGCCGCTTCGAAATCCATGTAGCCAAGCGCGGTGCCGAGATCGTCATGCAGCTTCGGCGCAAAACCGTAGTTGCGCTTCGCACCGAACACGTGGTGCTGGACATTGCCGTGCTCATCGACGCCATCGGGCACTTCATCGAACGGAATGTTCGGGATCGCGGACAGCTCTTTGGTCAGTTCCTCATCGGCCGCTTTCGCGGCAGCCTCGAGTTCCGGCATCGTGGTCTTCAGCTCGGCGACTTCCGCCATCAGCTTGGCCGCGCGCGCCTCGTCCTTGGCCTTCTTGGCGTCGCCGATTTCCTTGGACGCCGCATTGCGCCGCGCCTGGGCCTGCTCGGAAGCAAGGATCGACGCCCGCCGCCTCTCGTCGATCGCAAGCAGCGACGCCGACAACGGCTTCAGGCCCCGCCGGGCGAGGCCGGCGTCGAAGGCTTGCGGATTGTCGCGGATCGATTTGATGTCGTGCATGGCTGTTTTCCCGTCATGGCCGGGTTTATCCCGGCCATCCACGTGTCTGCCGCCTTAGACCAAGTCGTGGATGCCCGGGTCAAGCCCGGGCATGACGAATCATCGGCTGTAAAGCGGCATGATAGAGCGAAAGTGGCCTACTCCGCCGGATTGGCCGGCGTCGACACGTCGGTGCCCGTGGCAGCCTTCGAGGCCGCCGCCTTCTTCTCCACCATCGAGACCGCGATGATCGAGCCCTCGTAGAGCGCAAGCAGGGGAATCGCGAGCGAGCACTGGCTGAGGATGTCGGGCGGCGTCAGGACAGCCGCGATGATGAAAGCCAGCACGATGAAATAGCGGCGCTTCTCGCGCAGCATCTTTGACGTGATGATGCCGATCCGTCCCAGCAGGGTCAGGATGACCGGAAGCTGGAAGGCGAT
Source organism: Bradyrhizobium monzae (assembly GCF_021458635.1). Classification (GTDB taxonomy): domain Bacteria; phylum Pseudomonadota; class Alphaproteobacteria; order Rhizobiales; family Xanthobacteraceae; genus Bradyrhizobium. The sequence continues at coordinate 309,213 of NZ_JAIRDQ010000008.1, read as the reverse complement.
GCCGAAGGCGAAGATCAGCGACATCATCAGCGAGAGATATTCGCCGACCTTGGGCAAAAGCTGGATCTGCGCGGTCTCGTCGCCTCCCATCTGCTGCATGCCGAGCGAGAACCGGACCAGCATCGGCAGCACGACGAAATAGACCAGCGCCGCGCCCAGCACGAAGAAGAACGGGGTCGCGACCAGATACGGCAGGAAGGCCTGCTTCTCGTGCTTGTAGAGGCCGGGCGCGACGAACTTGTAGATCTGCGTCGCCACGATCGGGAACGAGATGAAGCCGGCGCCGAACAGCGCGAGCTTGAGCTGGGTGATGAAATATTCGAGCAGCGCCGTGTAGATGAATTTCGAATTCTCGGCGCCAGCGACCCACACGAACGGCCAGACCAGCACGTTGTAGATCTGCTTGGCGAAGAAGAAGCAGAAGATGAAGGCCACGCCGAATCCGAGCAGCGCCTTGATCAGCCGCGACCGCAGCTCGATCAGATGGTCCATCAGCGGGGCCTTGCTGGCCTCGATATCGGCGTCGCTCATGACGCTTTGGCGTCCTTGGTCGCTTCGCGCGCGGTATCTTGAGTAACAGTGTCCTGCGCAACCCGTGTCGGCTCGACCTCACGGTTGATGGCGAGCGGCTCGTTCACGGCCGCATGTGCCTCAGCCTCCACAAAGGTCTCCGGCGTCGGCGCTTCAGGTGTCGTTGGCGTCGCCGGCGTTTCACTTGAAATCGCCGGCGCTTCGACGGCAGTAGTCGCGGTGGTCTCAGCCGGCTTGTCGAGCGCGTCGACGCGCAACGCGTCGCTGACGTCCTTCTGCAGCGAGGTCATCAGACCGCCGCCGGTGAAGCCGGAGGCCGCTTCCTTGACCTCGTCGAAGCTCTTCTTGAGGTCGGCCATCTCGGCCTCGCGCATCGCTTCCTGGAACTGGCCCTGGAATTCGGCGGCCATCTTGCGGGCCTTGCCCATCCATTGGCCAACCATGCGCAGCACGCCCGGCAGCTCTTTCGGGCCAATGGCGACCAGGGCCACGACCCCGATCAGAACCAGCTCACTCCACCCGATGTCGAACATGACGTCTTCCGTTCACGCGAAGCCACGATCGGCCCAATCCCTCACGCGCAGGATCGGGGCCGCTACCCGTGTCTCGCGTGCTCCTGGCTCAGACGGCCTTGCTGCCGACGTCGGATCGCGCCGCAGTCGGCGCCGCGTTGTGCTCGATGGACTTGGACGGCTCGGCGGGCTTGTCAGCGACCTTGTCGTCGTCCTGCATGCCCTTCTTGAAGGCCTTGATGCCCTGCGCCACGTCGCCCATCAGATCCGAAATCTTGCCGCGGCCGAACAGCAGCAGGACCACTGCGATCACCAAGATCCAGTGCCAAATGCTAAGAGAACCCATCCTGCAACCCTCCAAACGCGCATCGCCGGGACCCCGGCCGATCTTCACCGAAACCTAGGCTTCGCAGGCATCAAAAACAAGGACCAAGGCAGCGCCAATTCGCTGTTGGCGCTACGTAATCTTGCCTAGTGTTAACTGGTCGCAGGGGGCCGATAAAAGGCGGAAATATCAGCCTTCCTCGCCACCTTCATTGCCGCCTTCCGGCGGCGTCTCGGGCTCGACCGCAGGCGCCAAGGCCAGATCGAGGTCCTCGCCCGGTTCCAGGGGGTCCTCGTCCTCGCGCAGCTGAGGATCATCCGACGGCGTTGGAACGCTGAAACCGGTCGGCAGCCGCGAATCCAGCAGGCCCGTGCCCTTCAACTCTTCCAGACCCGGCAGATCGCCGAGCTGTTCCAGGGTGAACTGCGACAGGAAATCCTCGGTGGTTCCGAAGGTCAGCGGACGACCGGGCGTCTTGCGACGGCCACGCGGCTTGATCCAGCCGGTCTCCAGCAGCACGTCGAGCGTGCCCTTGGAGGTGACGACGCCGCGGATCTCTTCGATCTCGGCGCGCGTCACCGGCTGGTGATAGGCGATGATCGCCAGCACCTCGATCGCCGCACGCGACAGGCGGCGGGTCTCGGTGCTCTCGCGGGTCATCAGCCAGGCGAGATCGCCGGCGGTGCGGAACGTCCATTTGTTGGCGACCCGCACCAGGTTGACGCCGCGCAGGGCGTAGTCGGCCTGGAGCTGCTCGAGCGCAGCCTTGACGTCGACGCCCTCGGGCATGCGCTTGGCCAGCGTCGCCGTATCCAGCGGTTCATTCGAAGCGAACAGCAGCGCTTCCAGCAGCCGCAATTCTTCGGGACGTGCCTGGGACTCGTTCTCCATCGGCTCGGCCTCTTCTACCCGCACTTCAGCCAGGCTTGCCATGGCAGCTTCTCCTTCTTGCACTTAACCGACCGGCGCATCGGGCGCAGGAGCTGCGTCCACGGCCGGCTTCGGGCGCCCCTTCCGGAAATAGATGGGCGCAAACGCCTCTTTCTGGTTCAGCTCGAGCTGACCTTCACGCACCAGCTCGAGCGCGGCGGCGAAGCTCGAGGCGAACACCGTCGCGCGCTGCGTCGGATCAGCGACGTGACGGACCAGGAAATCGTCCAGCACGCCCCAATCGTCCTGCTCGGAGATGCTGCCGACCAGCCGCTCCAGCGTGGCGCGCGCCTCGGCGAGCGACCACACCGTGCGCTTCGCCAAATGCACGCTCGCCAGCACGCGCGACTGACGCTGTGAGGCATAGGCCGTGAGCAGGTCGTACAGCGTCGCGGTGTATTTCGGATGCCGGATCTCGGCGATCTGCTCGGGCTCGCCGCGCGGAAAAATGTCGCGCAGCAATTGCTGCCGGTTCATCAGCCGGTTGGCGGCTTCGCGGATGGCTTCCAGGCGGCGCAGACGGTTGGCGAGCGCAGTTGCCATTTCCTCGGCGCTCGGACCTTCCGCACTCGGCGGCTCCGGCAGCAGCAGGCGCGACTTCAGGAAGGCGAGCCAGGCGGCCATGACGAGATAGTCGGCGGCAAGCTCCAGCCGGATCTTTCGCGCGGCTTCGATGAAGTGAAGGTACTGGTCGGCCAGCGCCAGGATCGAGATCTTGGCGAGATCGACCTTCTGGTTCCGCGCAAGTGCGAGCAACAGGTCGAGCGGACCTTCATAGCCCTCGACATCGACGACCAGCGCCGGTTCATCCTCGGCTAGCTCTGCGGGCCGCCCGGTTTCGAACGATAGGATTTCTGCGGTCATGCGGCTGCCGTATTTGCCCGTGCGATCGATGGTCCCAATTTCGCATTGTCGTTGCTGTGAAGCGTGTTGCAACCGGCCACCAACATGGGGCGAGCCTGCTCGGCAATGCCTCCCGCCAGCGCGTTCATCATCGACACGTCATCACTCATTAACAAACCCTGGAACCCGACGGCGCTACGAATCACCTGAGTAATCATTGTCGCAGAAGTCGTCACCGGATGGGCGAGGTCGGCGGCGCCATCCACGGGAATGCTGAGACCGTCGAGATCGTCCGCAATGAGATGCAGCGACGCCGATTCTCTAACCGGAGCCGTGGCTTGGGTCCAAATCTGCATGCCGGGCCTGAACGGAATGAAGTCCCATGGGCATTCCACATGACGAAATGCCCGCTCGGCCGCGGTCGATTTCGTTCCGGATACGCCGGTATTGAAGGCCCACGTGCTCATAGGGCCGATTAACCCTGCCCCGGGAGGGGGTCAAGGAAACGGCCGCTAATTCCTCTGGACGAAGCAGGACGGCAGGCCGGCCGACTTCAGATTGTTGCAAGCCTGCACCGCCTCGTCAGCCGAGCCGTAGGGTCCGGCGAAGGCACGGTAGACTATACCTTTGCCCTTATCGGTCAGATCGACACGCTTGATGACCGGCGAGCGGCCGCCAAGGACGTTGCCATATTTGCTCTGCAGCACCCGGTACGACGCGGCGGCGCTATCCTCGCTCTGCTGCGAGGAAACCTGCACGACGAAGCCACCACCACTGGGCGCGGGTGCAATTTGGGTCGGATTGGTCGCGGCCATACGCTGCGGCGGTTCGGCCGGCCCGGCCTGCGGCGCCAGCGAGAGCGGCTGGTTGGCGCTGGCATTGGCCGAGGTCGGCGGCGTACGCGGCGCGGACGGCGCAGCGACCGGCGGCTTCGGCGGCGCGGCCGCCCTGGCCGCCGACTGTGCGGCGGTTTGCGGGACGGCGCTGTCGGTCTGATCACCCTTCACAGCCACGGTCTTGATCGAGCGCGGCGCGCTGTTCGGCATCGTTCCGTTGCTCGGGGCCGGACCGGCACTCGGTGGCGGAATGTTGGACGGCGACACGCTCGCAACCGGCGGCGGGTTCGCATTCTGATTCAGCGGCGGAAACACCACGCGCGGACCAGCTGCCTTGGCGTTGACGTCGACGGGCGCCTCCTCGCGCGGCACGATCTTCTCGCTGCCGTCGCCGCTCGCCATGCGATCGGGTACCTTGGCCGAGGAGTCCGACGGCGCCGGCACGATCTTGGTCGGCGTGTTGTCGGCCTTGATGATCGGCGGTTCGCCGCTGCGGGGCGAGCCGATGTAAGTCTTGTAGGCGAAGGCCGCGCCAGTTCCGACCACGGCCAGCGCGAGGATCGCGGCGACCGTCATCATGCCACCGCGCGATTTCCTGGGCTCATCAAGATCGGCTTCGGGGTAGTCGCTCTGGAATGCGTAAGGATCATCCGGATAGACCGGCTCACGCTGAAAATCCTGCTCGCCCGACTCAAGCCGCCCGTACAGCGCATCATCGTAACGCGCCGGATCGGGCTGCTCGTAAGGCGCCTCGTAGGCTTGCTCCTGCTCCCGATGGTAGGCCTGATGCTGGTGAGGCTCATCCTGGTAGGTGCGGTCCTGATAGGCCTGCGGCTGCGGAAACTCAGGCTCCGGCGCAGCCGGTTGGGCTGAATAGCGATGCAGCGGATGAACGGGATTCACGGCGACGGGATAGTCAGGCTCGGGCGCCGGCTGCGGTTGAACGTTGGCGCGCCGCATCCATGACGGCGGACCCGGCTGAGGCGCTGCCGCCTGCTCAGCGTAGTCCTGCTGATAGTCGTCCTGCGAATAATCCTCGTCCTGGTAAGTCTGCGCAGGCGCTTGCGCTGCTGCAGGCGGAGCACCTGGGCGGCCCTGCGCTGCGAACGGATCGGTCTGCCCGATCAGGCGGGCGAGCTCGGCCAGGGGATCGGTCTCCGCTCTCCCATGCTGATCGCCACCGCGACCAGAGTCGTCGGAAGGAAACGGTCGGTGCTGATATCGTTCGGCCATCGTGATGATGCGTCCCTTCGGGAAAGCCGCGCGCCCCTCGACCAAGGCGCGGCTTTCGACCCACAAGGCTTTCAACCAAGTCTAAGCGATCCGGCTTCTGCCGGTACCCCCGATATTCCCCTTAAGTAGTTCGCCCCAAACTACCGCATCTCGTCCGGAGCATGGACGCCGAGGATGGCGAGGCCCGATGCCAGGACAGAGACGACGCCCTGGACCATGGCCAGTCGCGCCTTCGTTAGATCTGCATCATTATTGATAATGAAGCGTAAATAGGGCAAATCGCGCCCCCTCGTCCAAAGTGCGTGAAATTCGCTCGCTAAGTCATAGAGATAAAAGGCAATACGGTGCGGCTCGTGGGCGCCAGCTGCCGCTTCCAGCATCCTCGGATAAATTGCGAGGCGCTTGAGAAGGTCGAGCTCAACGGGATCCGACAGCCGCTCCACGGCCGACTCACTGAGCCAGGCGATCCGCTTGTCCGCATCCTCGGGGAGTTCCGGGAACACCTCCACCCGCGCGTTGCGGAAGATCGAGTGACCGCGGGCGTGGCCGTACTGGACGTAGAACACCGGGTTGTCGCGCGACTGTTCCATGACCTTGGCGAGGTCGAAGTCGAGCACCGCATCGTTCTTGCGGTAGAGCATCATGAAGCGGACGGCATCCTGGCCGACTTCATCCACCACCTCACGCAGGGTGACGAAGTCCCCGCTCCGCTTGGACATTTTCACCGGCTCGCCATTGCGCAGCAACTTCACGAGCTGGACGATCTTGACGTCGAGCGCGCCCTTGCCGGAGGTCGTCGCCTTCACCGCCGCCTGCATGCGCTTGATGTAGCCGCCATGATCGGCGCCCCAGACGTCGATCATCTCCGCAAAACCACGGTCGAACTTGTTCTTGTGGTAGGCGATGTCGGAGGCGAAGTAGGTGTAGGAATTGTCCGACTTGATCAGCGGACGATCGACGTCGTCGCCATAGGCGGTCGCCTTGAACAACAGCTGCTCGCGGTCTTCCCAGTCCTCGACCGGCGCGCCCTTCGGCGGCGGCAGGCGGCCTTCATAGATGTCGCCCTTGGCCTGCAGGAACGAAATGGTCTCGGCCACCTTGTTGTTGCCGGTCTCGATCAGCGAGCGCTCCGAGAAGAACACGTCATGGCGGATGTTGAGCGCGGCGAGATCGTCCTTGATCTCGTCCATCATCATCGCGATCGCCTTGGCCCGCACCGTCGGCAGCCACTCGGCTTCGCTCATCGCGAGCAGCTTGTCGCCATGCTCCTTCGCCAGCGCCGCGCCGACAGGCTTCAGATAGTCGCCGGGATAGAGGCCTTCCGGAATGGCGCCGATGTTCTCGCCGAGCGCCTCGCGGTATCTGAGGAACGCAGAACGCGCGAGCACGTCGACCTGCGCGCCGGCATCGTTGATGTAATATTCGCGGGTGACATCGTAGCCGCCGAACTGGAGCAGGCTCGCCAGCGCGTCACCGAACACGGCGCCGCGGCAATGGCCGACATGCATCGGTCCGGTCGGATTGGCCGAAACGTATTCGACATTGACCTTGGATCCGCCGCGGACGCGGCCGTAATCGGCGCCCTCGCGCAGCACCGTCCGCAGCGCCTCGGCCCAGGCGGCGGGCTTGAGCGTCAGATTGATGAAGCCGGGACCGGCAACGTCGACCTTGGCAATCAGCGCATCGGCGCGAAGCCGACCGGCGATCTGCTCGGCGAGGTCACGGGGCTTTGCCTTTGCCTCTTTCGCAAGCACCATGGCAGCGTTGGTCGCCATGTCGCCATGGGAGGCGTCGCGCGGCGGCTCGACCACTACGCGCGAAAAATCGATGCCCTCGGGCCAGTTGGCTTCTGCCGCGAGCGCGCGGCAGACGGCGTGCACGCGCGCGAGCACGTCGGCGAACAAATGCGGTGCTGAGGATGTGTCGGGCATGGGCGCCGCCTAACGCAAATCCGGGGTCGAGTCAAAGAGCCGTTGGTGCTCGGTCAGGGCGAAACGGTCGGTCATTCCGGCAATGAAATTGCCAATCCGGCGGGCCCGGTCGCCCTCGTCGTCCGCCTCCGCCCCGGCCAGCCATTCCGGCGGCAGGTCGGCCGGCGATGCCAGGTATTTTGCGAACAAGTCGAACAGGATCTGTTCCGCCTCCGCCATCACCCGCATCACCCGCTTGTGGCGATACATATGCTGGTAGAGAAAGCGCTTGATGGCGGCCTCCTCCTCGGCGACCTCAGCGGGGAACGCGATCAGCGCCCAGCTCTGCCGGCGCACGTCCTGGGCCGATCGCGGGCTGACCGCTGCGATATTCTTCTGCGCCTCCGCGAACACCGCCCCGATCAAATGCGAGATCAATTCGCGCACCAGCTCAGCCCCGCGCCTGACGTCTTCGAGATCGGGATAATGCGCCGAGGTCGCGGCGATGATCTCCGCGGTGAGCGGCATCACGTTGAGATCGTCGAGGTGGAACAGGCCTGCGCGCAGACCGTCGTCGATATCGTGGGCATCGTAGGCGATGTCGTCGGCGATCGCGGCGACCTGCGCTTCCAGCGAGGCGAAGCTCCAGAGTTCGAGGTCGTAGGTCTTGATATAGTCGGCGATGCCAACGGGAATGCCGTGCTCGCGGTAGCGCCCGACCGGCGCACCGCTGCGGTCAGTCAGCGGGCCGTTGTGCTTGACGATGCCCTCGAGCGACTCCCAGGTCAGGTTCAGCCCGTCGAACTCGGGATACCGGTGCTCCAGAGAGCCGACGACGCGGAGCGCCTGGGCGTTATGGTCGAAGCCGCCGAAATCCTTCAGGCAGGCATCCAGCGCCCGCTCGCCGGCATGGCCGAACGGCGGATGGCCGAGATCGTGGGCGAGCGCCAGGGTTTCCGTGAGGTCCTCGTCGAGCCCAAGCTGGCGCGCCAGCGCGCGGGCGATCTGCGCCACCTCCAGCGAATGGGTCAGCCGGGTGCGGTAGTGATCCCCCTCGTGGAACACGAACACCTGGGTCTTGTACTTGAGGCGGCGGAACGCGGTCGAATGGATCACCCGGTCGCAATCGCGCCGGAACGGGCTCCGGGTCCGGCTCGGCGGCTCTGGGACCAGGCGGCCGCGGCTGCGATCGGGGTCGCAGGCATAGGGCGCGTGGGGGGCTGCCATTCCGACGGACACGACGAATTTAGTCCCTATCCATTTGATTCTGCGTATCCTTGCACTTAACTATGCCGGACGCGGGATACCAAATGAATTGGGCAAGTGAAGTTGGTATGACCGCGGGCCTATCGGAGACTGACAATGACGACTGCCGTGACCATCAGTGACCGCGCCGCACGCCGGATCGGGGAGATCCTCAAGGGCGAAGGCACAGGCGCGATGCTGCGCATCTCGGTCGAGGGCGGCGGCTGCTCCGGCTTCCAGTACAAGTTCGACATCGACCGCGATCGCACCGACGACGATCTCGTCATCGAGCAGGAGAGCGCGGTGGTGCTGGTCGATTCCGCCTCGCAGCCCTTCCTGGAAGGGTCGCAGGTCGACTTCGTCGATGACCTGATTGGCGCCTCGTTCCGCGTCAACAATCCCAACGCGACGGCATCCTGCGGCTGCGGGACCAGCTTCTCGATCTGACCGGCCTTCAAGCGCCGGTCATCTGCCTTTCCTCGTCCGTCCACTCCACGTCGACCGGCATCAACTCGGGCTGGAGCGGCGCGTCCTCCGCCATCACGTGACCGTCCAGCCCGCGCAGCAGGGCCGCGGCCAACGCGGGCTTCCGTAGCGGCTTCGCCAAAAAGTCCGACATGCCGGCCTCGCGGCAGATCCTGACGTCTTCGGGGAAGGCGTTGGCGGTCAGTGCGATGATCGGCAAGGCGTCGAAGCGCCCGCCTCCCGCGCGGATCGCCCGGGTCGCGGCAAGGCCATCCATCTCGGGCATGCGCACGTCCATCAGCACGATGTCGTAATCGCCTTCGGCGACGGCCGCGACGGCCTCGACGCCATCAGCGACGACCCGCAACTCGACCTCGAAGGCACCGAGCATCTTGCTCACGACCATGCGGTTGACGGCGTCGTCCTCGGCGACCAATACCTTCAGCGGCCGGTCGAGGCTCGCAATGCGGGCCTTGAGATCATCAGCTTCATCCCGACCCGCGTCCTGACCGGACGTCTGCGCCTGGCTCCACGGCAGCACCAGCGTGAAGCGGAAAGTCGAGCCCTCGCCCGGCGTCGAGGTGACGCCGATGGTGCCACCCATCTGCTCGATGATGCGCCGTGAGATCGCAAGCCCGAGGCCAGTGCCGCCGAAGCGGCGGCTGATCGAGGCATCGGCCTGGGCGAAGTCCGAGAACAGCTGCCCGAGTTTCTCGGGCGCAATGCCGATGCCGCTGTCGGTGACGCTCCATTCGACGGTCGCGAGCAGATCGCGGCGCGCCTGGCACATGGCCTTGATCGTCACCTCGCCCTGGTCGGCGAATTTCACCGCGTTGGAGGCGAGATTGAGCAGCACCTGGCGGATGCGCGCGACGTCGCCGCGCAGCGTCGGCGGCAGATTCGGATCGAGCTCGACCTTGACCGCGAGCCCCTTGCTCTTGGCGCTTGCGCGCACCACGGTCGCGACCGTCTCGACCAGCGTCTGCGGTGTGAAGTCGATCGCCTCGAACGCGAACCGGCCGGCCTCGAGCTTGGACAGATCGAGGATGTCGTTGAGGATGCGCTGGAGGTTGTCACCGGACTCGTGGATCGTGGTGACGGCTTCGCGCTGCTCCGGATCGAGTTTTGTTTCGAGCAGCATGCTGGCAAGTCCGAGCACACCGTTCATGGGCGTACGGATCTCGTGGCTCATCACCGCCAGGAAATCGGACTTGGCGCGGCTCTCGGCCTCGGCCTTTTCGGCGCGCCAGCGCTCGGTGACGTCGCGGCCGAAGCCGCGATAGCCCAAAAATTGCCCGTCGCGGTCATAGGCCGGCTTCGCCGTCAGCGACCACAGCCGCGCCTTGCCGCCCGCAACGACCTTCAAATTCATCTCATGCAGCGGCTCGGCATGCTCCATCAGGCCAACGACGTTGTAGGCCGCGGCCTTGTCTTCTGGGCACAGCATGTCGAGCACGTCGGCGAAGAGCGATCCCTTCAGCAGCGGAAGCGGCAATTGCGCGACGTCGGCGAAGCGTTGCGGTACGTCGGTGAGATGCCCTTCGGCATCGGTCTGCCACAGCCAGTCGCTGGCGTTCTCCTGAAAATCCTTCAGCAGCAGCGCGATGATCTCGGTCTGGCGTTCGAGCTCGAGCTGGGCCTTGAGGTTGCCGAGGAACAGGTTGCCCTGCGAGACGATGTTGCGCGCCATGAAAAACGCGAACAGCAGCAGGAACACCGCCGTCAGGGCATAGGGACCGGCACCACACGACAGCATCGCGCCGGCGCAGGCAATTGTCATGGTCGCGAGATAGACGAGCCCCGCGCGCGGGAAGGTCGAGAGCGTGAAGGCGCCGCCGGACATCATGCCGACCATCAGGCAGGCGAGAATCAGCTGGCTGGTCGGCCCGACACTACTGAACAAAGCGAGCGGCAGCGTTCCCCAGATCGCGGCGAGGAAAAACGCCTGCCGCAGCATTTGCCGCGTCTTGCGGCGTGAGGCTTCCTGCGGCGGATTCTGCTGCGCGCGCCGCCATGCCCTCACTGCGAGCGAGGCCGTGACGGCAAGCGTCATACCCCAGATCGCGAGGAAATCGTTCCAGCCCCGGCCCCAGAACAGGATCAGCACGATGGCGACGTTGAGCATGGTGACGGACATCGTCACCGGGATGGCTCGCATGACCGCGTCGATCTGCTTGGCGCGGATGCGGCGCAGCTCGCGCTCGCTGAGACCGGCGGTCAGGCCGTCCTCGATTTCGAAGCCGCCGAGCCAGTACAGGAACGCGCCGATCAGGCCGTCTTGCGGCTCTGTGCGCTGTGATGATTTGTCCGGCCATCCCATTCGAAAAACCTTTTCGGTATCAATGGCCCGGGGCGGGCTTAAGCCGGGTTAATTTTGTGGGAGATTTTGCGGCGTCCTTGACGGGCACGTTTGCATTTTGTTCTAACCATGGCCCCTGCCCGGAGCCCGCCGACATGCCCATCAGAGTAGCCACCTGGAACGTGAATTCGGTCCGGCAGCGGATCGACCTCCTGCTGACCTGGTTGAAGGAGTGCCAGCCGGACATCGTCTGCCTGCAGGAGATCAAATGCGTCGACGAGGCGTTCCCGCGGCTGGAGATCGAGGCGCTCGGCTACAACGTGGTGACGCACGGGCAAAAGACGTTCAACGGCGTCGCGCTACTCTCCAAGCTCAAGTTCGACGAGACCAAGTCGGGGCTCGCCGGCGACGACGAGGACGCTCATGCCCGTTTCATCGAAGGCGTGGTGACACTCAAGCGCGGGGTGCTGCGCATTGCCTGTCTCTATCTGCCTAACGGCAACCCGGTCGGGACCGAGAAATATCCCTACAAGCTCAAATGGATGTCGCGGCTTCTCGAGTATTCGAAGGAGCGCCTTAAGACCGAGGAGCCGCTGATTCTCGCAGGTGACTTCAACGTCATTCCGCATGCCCGCGACGTCCACAATCCCGCGGCCTGGACCGAGGACGCCCTTTTCAAGCCCGAGACACGAGAGAGCTTCCAGTCCCTGCTCGGCCTCGGCCTGACCGATGCCCTCAGGGCCGTCACCGACGAGCCCGGGCTCTACACCTTCTGGGACTACCAGGCCGGAGCCTGGCAGAAGAACCAGGGCCTGCGCATCGACCATCTGCTGCTGTCACCGCAGGCGAGCGATAAACTCGCCAATGTCGGCATCGACAGCTATGTGCGGGCCTGGGAGAAGCCGTCGGACCACGTGCCGGTGTGGGCGGATCTTGATCTGGAGGCGGCGTGAGCCGGAGCCCGGAGGTGGTGGGCACGGCGCCAAGGCGCCTTTGCCCACCCTACGGCACCGAGGTTGCCGCCTTTACTCGCGTCGACCCTGCACCCACTGTTCCAGCATTTGCAGGCACATGGCGCGGTCGTCGTCCGACGCCTTGGCAAAGGCGCGGTTGTAGTTTTCCTTGATCCAGGTCTCGTCGGTGCCTGCGCTGTCACGCGCGAGCGTCAGCCACATCAGGCCACGCGCGGCCTGCCGCGGCAGGCGGTCGCCGTTGAACAGCATCTGCCCGAGCAGCGCCTGAGCCTCGTGCTGGCCCTTCTGGGCGGCGAGGCCGAGCCAGCGCGCGCCGTAGCGGAAATCCTCGCGCGAGGCGTCCGGCGTCTTCAGATAGAGCCGGGCGAGATCGTACTGGGCGTCCGCGTTGCCGAAATAGGAGGCGGCATAGGAGAACATCTCCCGCGCCCGATCCGGATCGGCCTTGATCTTCGAGTTCGGGATGCCGCTCAGATAGTAGCGGCCGAGCGCGACAAAGGCGTTGGCCACGACCTGCGCCTGCGGCGCCGACGGGCTGTCCTCGGCGTGCGCATTGGCAATCCGGGTGAAATATTCGAAGGCGCGCATGTCGTCCTGGGCCACGCCGTCGCCGCTGGCGTACATGCGGCCGAGCTTCCACTGCGCGATCGGATGACCGCCCTCGGCGGCATATTGCAGGGCGCTGAGAGAGGTTTCCTGGGTCACGACCGGCGGCGTCGCCTTGCGCACCGCACCCGCAGCACCGGGCAAGGTGGTCACGACCGGGATGGTCGCATCCTTCGGGTTGACCGGCGCGCCGTCGAAGGCGACCGCCGGCGCGGCCAGCGCGGTAGCCCCCAACACAAACGCAACAATGGCACGCCTAGATGTCCGCATAACACTGTTTCTCGTGCGCGCCGCCCGGATGGGTCACTGCCCCCCCGACTGCTGGTCCAACCTGCTGAGCATATTTCCAGAGCGCGCCCGTCGTATGGTTAGTCGCGCGAGCGCTCCATTTGGTCTTGCGCTGGGCGAGTTCAGCGTCGCTCAATTTTACGTTAAGGGTCCCGTTATCGGCGTCGATCTCGATGATGTCGCCGTCCTCGAGCAGCCCGATCGGGCCGCCGATGGCTGCCTCGGGCCCGACATGGCCGATGCAGAAGCCGCGGGTGGCGCCGGAGAAGCGGCCGTCGGTGATGAGCGCGATCTTGCCGCCCATGCCCTGGCCGGTCAGCGCTGCGGTGGTCTGGAGCATCTCCCGCATGCCGGGGCCGCCCTTGGGGCCCTCGTAGCGGATCACGATGACTTCGCCTTCCTTGTAAGTGCGCTTCTGGACCGCCTCGAAAGCATCCTCCTCGCGGTCGAAGCACCTGGCCGGACCGATAAACTTGAGGTTGGACATTCCCGCGACTTTCACGATCGCACCTTCTGGCGCCAAATTGCCCTTCAGACCGACCACACCGCCAGTGACGGTGATAGGCTTGTCTGCCGGGTGCACCACGTCCTGGTGCGGATTCCACTTCACGCTTTTGAGATTTTCGGCGATCGTTCGACCGGTGACCGTAATGCAGTCGCCGTGGAGAAATCCGTTGTCGAGCAGCGTCTTCATCAGAAGCGGTATGCCACCAACTTCAAACATGTCTTTGGCGACATAACGGCCACCCGGCTTCAAATCCGCGACATATGGTGTCTTTTTGAAGATTTCGGCGACGTCGAACAGGTCGAACTTGATTCCGGCCTCGTGAGCGATCGCCGGCAAGTGCAATGCAGCATTGGTCGAGCCGCCCGACGCCGCGACCACGGCCGCCGCATTCTCCAGCGCCTTGCGCGTGACGATGTCGCGCGGCCGGAGATTGGACGAGATCAGATCCATCACTTTCTCGCCCGCGGTCATGCAGAAGGCGTCGCGGATTTCATAGGGTGCCGGAGCACCGGCCGAGTAAGGCAGCGCCAGGCCGATCGCCTCGGAGACGGTCGCCATGGTGTTGGCGGTGAACTGTGCACCGCAGGCGCCCGCCGAGGGGCACGCCACGCGCTCGATTTCGTCGAGGTCCTCGTCCGACATCGCGCCGACCGAGTGCTTGCCGACGGCCTCGAACATGTCCTGCACGGTGACCTGCTGCCCGCGGAAATTGCCGGGCAGGATCGAACCGCCGTAGATGAAGATCGAGGGCACGTTGAGGCGGACCATCGCCATCATCATTCCCGGCAGCGACTTGTCGCAGCCCGCAAGGCCAACGAGGGCATCGTAGGCGTGGCCGCGGACGGTCAGCTCGACTGAATCGGCGATGCATTCGCGCGATGGCAGCGAGGAGCGCATGCCGTCATGGCCCATGGCGATGCCGTCGGTGACGGTGATGGTGCAGAATTCACGCGGCGTGCCGCCGGCGGATGCCACGCCCTTCTTCACCGCCTGCGCCTGGCGCATCAGGGAGATGTTGCAGGGAGCGGCCTCGTTCCAGCACGAGGCGACGCCGACGAAGGGCTGGTGGATCTGCTCGGTGGTCAGACCCATGGCGTAAAAATAGGACCGGTGGGGCGCGCGCGCAGGGCCTTCCGTCACGTGACGGCTCGGCAGCCTCTGCTTGAGTTTGGTCTTGGCGTCCATCGCGACCAGTTTCCTTGGCTAACCCTTGTCAGACCCGGAACATCAGACCCAAGATTTGAATCGACCTTGGGATTTCCCGCCGCCTGCAAGGGACCAGCCCAGCCCCTGAAACATTAGAGTGATTTTATTCATGTTTGGGTGTGTCCAAAAAGCGGCGCTGATGCGAACGGACTGCGATAACAGTCAAATCGCACGGGAATGTTGCTTGGAGGGCACAATCGTGGCCCGGGAGACACGGAAAAGCTTACAGTGTTACCCCCGCGAGGAGCACCATCCACAACTGGAGATTTTGTGCCACGCGCTGCTCGCTCAATCCTCGGGCGATGATA
This sequence comes from Bradyrhizobium monzae, assembly GCF_021458635.1. Taxonomy (GTDB): domain Bacteria; phylum Pseudomonadota; class Alphaproteobacteria; order Rhizobiales; family Xanthobacteraceae; genus Bradyrhizobium. The sequence continues at coordinate 294,194 of NZ_JAIRDQ010000008.1, read as the reverse complement.
GGCCGAGCACAACTGAGTCGCCCTCTCCGCTGCCAGCCCTGTCATCCTGAGGTGTGAGCCATGGGACGCCGATTGACTCATATAGGGTACCCCCCTATCTTATGGGTATGTCACACACGATCAAGCACAAGTCGAAGCTCATCGGCCGCGTCCGGCGCATCAAGGGTCAGCTCGAGGCCGTTGAACGCGCGCTCGAATCGGAGATCGGCTGCGCCGATGTGCTGATGCTGGTGGCTTCGGTGAAGGGCGCGATCAGCGGTCTCACCACCGAGCTGCTGGAAGACCACATCCGCCATCATGTCGTGGATCCCGCGCACGAAAAGGATCCGGAGAAGGCCAAGGGCGCCGCCGACCTCATCGACGTCGTCCGAACCTATTTGAAGTGAAGAGATGACCGACCTGTCTCACCTGCTCCAACAGAGCAGCGCACACGCATGGCTGTTCGTGCCCAGCGCGATCCTGCTTGGCGCCTTGCATGGTCTCGAGCCCGGCCATTCCAAGACGATGATGGCCGCGTTCATCGTTGCCGTGCGGGGAACGGTGCTTCAGGCCGTGCTGCTCGGCTTGTCTGCGACCATCTCCCATACCACGATCGTCTGGGCGATCGCGCTCGCAGGACTGTATTTCGGCCAGGAACTGTCCGGCGAACGCAGCGAGGCCTGGCTGCAACTGGTGTCCGCCGCCGTCATCGTCGGCATCGCCGGCTGGATGGTGTGGCGCACCTGGCGAGATCAGAGCGACGCGCACGACCACCATCACCATGACGAGCCGCAATCGATCTCACTGGCCGGCTTGCCGCTGTTGCTGGAGGTCTTTGAAGACGGCGTGCCGCCCCGCTGGCGGATCCGAAGCGAGAACGGCGCGCTTCCCGCAGCCGGCGACGTCAAGGTGACCACGATCCGCGAGGACGGCGCGGAGCAGGCATTCGCGTTCGCCGCTTGCGATGGATACCTCGAAAGCGTCGAGGAGATTCCCGAGCCGCATGCGTTCAAGGCGCGTATCGCGCTTGCCGGCGACTCCACCGAGATCCTGTTCGAAGAGCACGATCACATGGATCTCGGCGAGGAGGACGACGCTCATGCCCGCGCCCATGCCGGCGACATCCGCAAGCGCTTTGCCGGGCGCAACGTCACGACGGCGCAGATCGTGCTGTTCGGCCTCACCGGCGGACTGATCCCCTGCCCCGCCGCGATCACCGTGCTGCTGCTGTGCATTCAGCTGAAGCAGTTCAGCCTCGGCTTCGTCCTGGTGCTGTCCTTTGGCATCGGGCTCGCCATCACGATGGTGTCGGCCGGCGTTCTGGCAGCGCTCAGCCTGCGCCACGTCGAACGACACTGGGGCGGCTTCAGCCGCTACGCCCACCGCGCACCCTACGTCTCGGCGGCCCTGATCGTCTTCGTCGGCCTCTACACCGGATGGAGCGGTCTGCACGAACTGATGTTGTGACGAGCAGCGGAGCCGCATCCGCGGCTTTGCCGGTCAGCCTTTCACACTCGCAGTCTTGTCGAGCGCGGCGCGCAGACCCTTGGCGAGCTTGATCGCATCATCATTGGCCCAGAAGTGCATGAAGAACAGCCGCGGCTGCTCATCCAGCATGTGGCTGTGCAGCGCCGTCACCTCGATGCCATTCGCCAGCAGCGTCGCCAGCACCGGGTTCACCTCGTCACCTGACAGAACGAAATCGCCGGTGATGGCCGCTTTGCCGTTGCCGGTCGGCTGAAAGTTGATGCCAATCGCGACGCCCATCGCTCCGACGGGCGTGAGCGGCATGCCATCCTCTGTGATCGGATCGCGGCGCTTGACAGTGAATTGGTAGACACCGCCATTGGCCTGTCCCTTCACGCCGATGATCTGGTCGAGCTTGGCGGTGTCGAGATCGACGGGCGGCGGACTGGCCGGTGCGGTAACGCTTAGCGGAGTTTTGCTTTCAGCGAGCGCATCGCGGATCGCGGAGGCCAGCCTGGCGGGGTCCCCGTGCCCCGCGACATGCATGTAGAAGGTCGCCGGGCTCGCACGCAGCAGATGGTTGTGCACGGCGGTAATCTCGAGACCGCTCGCGATCATCTTCGACATCACCGGAGTGATCTCGGTCTCGAGCAGCACAAGGTCGCCCATGACCATGGCCCCGCCATGGGCTGGCTTGAACGCCACCCAGCCGCCGAGGGCCAGCGCCGGCTTGATCGCGACCCCGTCCAGGCTCACAGAAAGATCGCTGCGCGGAAACCCGTATCGATGGACATCATCCGAGACGACGGCCTTGCGGCCGAGGGTTTGGTCGACCGCCTGCCAATTGATGTCTTCTGCCTGCGCCGTTGCGATGAATTGTGCGACGCCCATGACGGCGGCCAGCACGATGGCTGCGTGAGAGAGTGTGCGTAGTCGCATGGTCATTCTCCTGGTGTTCCTGCCCCAGGGCGAATCGGTTTTCGGGCTCAGGCGTCCGAGCGCGCGCCAGCGCATGCCGCGCGAGGCGAATGAGCCAATCTGTCGAAAGCGAGGTGATATGAAGTGGACATGCTGCGCCCTTGGTGATCAGGACGCGATGCTTGGGCATGTCGCCTCGCGGGGAGACCGCAAATCCCCGATGCCTCGACTAGAAGCCCGCAGCACCGGGCTGTCAACGCGCCCGGCCGGCGGAGTCTCGAAAAGATTTCATCGATCCAATGGAACGAAATCGTTCGCGCTCGCCCGGCCGGCTCGCGGAAGCCACCTCGTCACGTCTTGCGGTGTCCGGACCATCCCGCATAGAATGCTGCGGTGGGGACAAGGCAGACTCCCCGTGAGACTTCGGTCCAAGTCTGCGCAGCACGCAATTCGTGGAGCTTGCGCATGGACACCCAATCCCCTCACCGATATTCCGTAGCCATTGTTTCGCGGGGCGACGCAGCCGTGCGCCGCGACGCCACCGCTCAAAACAGCCGCTTCGTTCGCGTCTTTGAAGCCCTCGCCGACGTCGGCATTGCGGCGCAACCGGTCATCTACGACGAAAGCTTCAGTGCCGCGGTCCGCGATCAGCTGCTTGCGGTCGACGGCGTGCTGGTCTGGGTCGATCCGATCCATCAGGGCAAGACACGCGCGGAGCTGGACGCCTTGCTGCGCGGCGTCGCAGCGCACGGGCCGTGGGTCAGCGCGCATCCGGACGTCATCCTGAAGATGGGCGTCAAGGAGGTGCTCTACCGGACGCGCGATCTCGGTTGGGGCGCCGACACCCATCGCTATGACGGCGCCTCAGTCTTCGCAGCGGAGTTTCCACAGCGCCTGCGGGCCGGCGGTCCGCGCGTGCTCAAGCAGAATCGCGGCAACGGCGGCCAGGGCGTGTGGAAGGTCGAGGCGCTGCCAACCGCAATCCCGACGGTTCGCGTGCTTCACGCCCAGCGCGGCAGCCTGCCGGAGGACATGCCGCTCGATGCCTTCATCGCGCGATGCGAGCCGTATTTCGGCTGGGGCGGCTGCATCATCGATCAGCCGTTTCAACCTCGCCTGCCCGACGGAATGATCCGCTGCTACATGAGCGGCTCCAGGGTCGCAGGCTTCGGCCACCAATTGATCAAGGCCTTGATCCCGCCACCGCCACAAGGTCCGGAGTCACCTGAAGCGCAACCGGGGCCGCGCATCATGCATGGCCCCGATGCGCCACAATTCCAGGCGCTGCGACGGCGGATGGAGGACGAATGGACGCCGCAGATGATGAAGCTGCTGACCATCGACGAAGCATCGCTGCCGGTAATCTGGGACGCGGACTTCCTCTTCGGGCCACGCGACGCTGATGGCGCCGACACCTACGTTCTCTGCGAGATCAATGCGAGCTCGTGTTTCGCGATCCCCGATGAGGCGCCGGCGGCGATCGCACGGACGGTTCGCGCGCGATTGGTGGGCGCGAAGCCGTAGTTGCTCCGAAGCAGGCGATCGCCTTCAACCGCAAGTCACTTGGCCGGGCTGCAAGATCACGCAGTCCGGCGCGGTGCTGCCGCAGCATGTCGTCTCGCAGCCACTGACCAGCGCGACCATCGTCGCTTCCAGCGCGCGCAGCTCAGCGATCTTTGTGCGGATCGAACGGAGGTGCTGCTCCGCAAACGACTTGGTGTCGCTGCAGGGCAGGCGCCGCTGCAGCGACGCGAGAATGTCGCCGATATCGTCGAGCGAGAAGTCGAGATCGCGGCAATGCCTGATCAGGCTGAGTGCCTTGACGTCCTCGCTCCCGTAGATGCGCTGACCGCCTTGTCGCGCCGGCGGCGTGAGCAGGCCGATGCTCTCGTAATAGCGGATGGTGGGAACGGAAACGCCGGCGGCTTTGGCGAGGACGCCAATTCTCATGGAAGCGCTCACATTTCGCTTGAACCTCAAGTGGCTTGAGGGCGTAGCGATCGGGTCCGAGACGCACAAGCATGAGGAGAATCACATGAGCGTTATTGGACCGTCCTGCAGCCTCCCCACCGCGACGTCGCCGGGATGCGGCTGTGCGGCGAAGACCGAGGCAGGAGGCGGCAAGGCCGCCGGCACGGCGGTCGCAACCGCGGTTGTCGCCGCGGCCTGCACCGCGTGCTGTGTGCTGCCCTTCACGTTGCCCGCCGTGGTGCTCGCCAGCGCGGGAAGCCTGATCGCCGTGCTCGACCATGCGCATGGGTTGATGACGAAACTGTCGGTCGCGGTCGTGGTCTGCGCCTGGGGCTGGATCGTGTGGCGGTCGCGAACCACCGGCTTGAAAATTCGCTTCACGGTGCTGGCCGCGATGTGCGCAGCCACGGTGCTGACCGCGACGGCCGCGCTGTGGCCGGTGATGGAGCCCTCCGTGTTCCATGCGCTCGGAGCCGCCAAGAAGCCGAGGCCGCCGGCGAGCTGATGGACGCCCTCACCATCTTCAGACTGCTGTCGGTCAGCGCGATGCTGCTGTTCTATGCGCTCGAGCCGCGCGGGCCCCGGCGATGGCGCAAGCTTCAAGAGCGCTGATCGAAACGCGCGAACACCGCGCTCGTCAGACCGCCGAGCAAGGTCCAGAACACCAGGCTCGTCACCGTCACCGCGGTGACGAATTGATGCGTCAGCGACGACGGCACGTTGGTCTCGATATTGGCGAGCTCCGGCGCGCCGATCAGATGTGGCAGGGTCAGCAGGATCACGCCGGCGATCGCGGCCGGCACCGAGCGGCGGAAGGCGATCAGAGCGAGCCCTCCGGCCGTCGCCAGCACGGCGGCGAGCCACCAGATCTGGCGCGACAACAGCGGCGCGGCAGGCACGCCGGGCAGCTCCGGCGGCAGGCCGAGGCCAGGCGCCAGGGTGAAGACGGCAAAGCCCGCCAGCCCCCACAGCAGGCCTTCGTGCCAGGAGACGCTCGCGCCAGTGGCGCCGCTGCGCACGGCGAAGAAGCCGGCCAGCAGCAGCGCGAAGCCGATCGCGGTCAGGATGTTGGCGGCGGCGGTATAGGCGTTGCGCTCAAAACCATCGCGCGGCTCCCAGGCCCCTGCGCCATGGTCGTGGTCGCCTGCGCCATGGTCGCCGTGATCGTGGGCGGCATGGTCATGCCCCGCTGCTGCCGGCTGCGCAGTGACCGGAGCGTCATGCTGGTGCGTCTCCGCCACCTTCTCGAAGACTTCCGCCTTCAGGATCAGGGGGACGGTGCCGAACTGCTGGACGACAGTGACGATGAGACCGACGATGAAACCGGCAATGACCGACGCGAAGACGATCGAGCGAAATGTGCTCATGCCACCCCGGTTAGTGGCAGGGGAACGCGTTCGAGTGACGCACGTCGTGGGCCGCGTTGTGGACGACGTCGATGTGGGAGAAGCCGACCATGCCGACGACGAACACGCCGAGCACCATCGCCATCAGGGCCTGCGACAGCCGTCCCACCTGTCCGGCGGCGACCGGAAGCGTGACTTGGGTCCTGACCTCTGCGTTTGCGAGCTGCGACTGGCTCATGGCCTATTCTCCATTGGCGATTTGCGCGTCTTCTAGCAGCTTCCGGGCGATGTCGCGACTGGTAAGATGCAGGTTCGTCCCCGGCAAAATGCCCTTGCGGACGATCTTGGCGGAGGCGGCGGCCCGAAAGGCGGCCTCAAATTGCCGGAAATAGCCGAGGCAGGCCTCCGGCGCCGGCTCGGTGGCCAGCAAAGTCCGGAAAGCGCCCCGGTGCACGGCGCAGATCGCGCCATGTCCGGTGACGGGAAACACCAGCGAGGCGATATCGTCGCGCCAACGGACCTCGTTGCTCAAGCTGTCGCGCGCCCCGTGAGCACCATCGGTAATCTCCCGGCGGCGACCCTACCACAGCCGTCGACGGAGTCCGCCAACTCGCAATCAGACCCGCTCCCGTTCAGCGCGCGTCGTGATCATGGCCCGCTCTCCGGCGTCGACGAGCTGGCCGATGCCGGTGCGGCCCGTCATCGCGCAGCGGATGATGTTCTCGGCAACGGAGCGGCGGAAGCCGTGGTCCTCGCCGACGGGGCGATTACGGCAGACCCGGTCCAGCGCCAGCTTCATGTTGATCCGTGTGCGGGTGTCGAAATGCTCGCTGATCATGCGCCCAGCCTCAATGCGTTGTTGCCTCGGCACAGAACGCCCGGGCATCGGCGGGGTTCCAAACGTGCAACCGAGTGGCAGCCTAGGTTCGCCCACGCGGACGTTGGGCCTGGGCCCAGGCCTCGGTCACCGCGCGCGTGGGAATGTCGACGCGCTTGATCGGTAACAGCTGCCCGGACGCCGAGACGATCGCGGTTTCCTCGCGACGGCAGCGCGCACAGACGAAGCGGACCTCGTGCGGCTGCGCCGACCAGCTCGCACGTTTGACGTTGGCCGCCATCGGCCAAGCCTCGCAATGCGAGCACGACACCAGAAACCGGCCGGGATCCAGCATTCCCATTCCATCGACTCCGCGTCCTGCCGCCCTCCTCTAATGATTAGCCGATGTGAATCGTTCCGGTGTCCCGGCACCGTCAGGCCGGCGCTCCCTGTTCCCAGGTCGCGGCCACATCCGGCTGCACCGCATTGACCACCGGACCCTGATCGGCCAGTGCGGTTCGCAATCGCTCATCGCGTTCTGCGGCCAGCTTGCCGACCGGCCTTATCGCTACCGCGGCGCGACGCGGCCCGCGGTTGACGGACGCCGCCGCCTCGGGCCCTGCTTTCAGCGCGCGCCCTTGAGCGTGCAGGAGGTGGTGCAGGTGACGGTATTGCCGTGGTCGCACGACTTGCAGGCGGCAACGCACTGGTTCATGTCGCGGGGATTGTAAGAGCTGTAGTTCCGCAGCGCGCAGAGCGGTGTCGAGCCCGTGACGTCCTGCTCCTGGTTGCAGGCTGCCGTCAGGAACGCAATCAGAATGACCGCAAACAGACGCATGGGACGTCAACCATCGGACGAGCTACGTTCGCGGGCAACGTTGCATGGCAACCTTACCCCAGGCATTCCCATCGCCGGGACACGAAATGCGCCAGTCCCCGCTTCCCATCGAGGATGCGTCCCAATTGTTAAGAACGGATTGCGATCGCGTGCGATCCCGCAAACGCAGGAATGCCGCGTTGTGCCTCGTTCGAATTGGAACCTTAGGCCATTTCAGGCCGCGGCCCTGGTCGCGATCGCCTGGCGCATGTCCACCGCAAGCTGACGGTACTGCTCCCCGAGCTTCAGGTAGAACTCGCGCTTTTTGCTGTCGGTGGCGAGCTTGGCAATCAGCTCGCATTCGGCGGTGAGCGTCTCAAACCGCTCCAGCCTGTCCTCAAGTTCTGTCATCGGCGTATCCCCATCAAACGCCTCAAGGACAGCTAACCTAAGCCCGGACATTAGGTCACGGTGAACATCGTTATGGAGTAGAATGAATTATTCGCGGACGGACGACTATTTGCTCTCCAAACGCCAGGCGCCGTCCCAATCGGCCGCCGGCGGACTGGTCTCCAGCTGCGCGATGCGGGCGAGCATCGTGCGCGAAGGCCCGTCGCCGGGAGCGCTCTCCAGCGCAGCGTTGAACGCGGTGCGTGCGTCGTCGAAGCGGCACGCGCGATAGGCGGCAAGGCCTTCCGCATAGTGCGCGCGCAGGCTCTCCTGCGGCGCGGCGAGCACACCTGCCCGTCCCATCACTTCGAACACGGGCTGCGGCACGCTCTGGCCGACCACCGCGAGACGATCGATCTCGCGCAATTCGAGCCGCGCTCCGATCGCCTCGGCGGTGGCCTGCGAAATCAGGATGCGGGTACCGTAGAGCTTGTTGACGGCCTCCAGGCGCGAGGCGAGGTTCACCGCGTCGCCCATCACGGTAAAGCTCATCATCAGCTCGGAGCCGATGCTGCCGGTCAGGACCTCGCCGGTGGCAATGCCGATGCGCAGATCGCACGGCACCGGCATGGCGCGGATGCCGAGCAGATCCGGCAATTGCTTCTGCAGCGCGGGCACCTGGTCGGCCATATCGATGGCGGACAGGCCGGCGAGCAGCGCCTGCTCGTCCTCCTCGACGAAGGGCGGGCCCCAATAGGACATGATGGCGTCGCCGATATATTTGTCGATCACGCCGCGGTTATTCCGGATCGGAGCGGACATCACCGTGAAATAGTGGTTCATCACCTTGACGAGGCCACGCGGGGTCATGCCCTCGCTCATCGAGGTGAAGCCGCTCATGTCGGAGAACATGATGGTCATGACCCGGCGCTGGCCGTCGATGGCGACCTCCGGCCGGTCGATCAGCCCCTGCACCACCTTGGGATCGATGTAACGGCCGAACGTCTCGCGGATGCGCTCGTTGTGGCGCAGTTGCTCGATCATGCGGTTGAAGGCAGCCGCGAGCTCGCCGATCTCGTCCTGGGTCGAGACGGTGATGCTCTTGTCGAAGCGCCCGGCCTCGATCTCGCGGGCTCCGGCGAGCAAGAGTCGCACCGGGCGGGTGATGCCGCTGGAGACCAGCAACGCAAAGGCAAATCCGACGATGGCCGCAAGCAGCGTCACGATGCCGGAGATGATGATCGCCTGCCGCTGGTGGCCGATCACCGTCGAGGTGCTCGCGAAGACCTGCTTGAGCATGTCGGCGCGGATCGCATCGATCCTCTGGTTGAACTGATCGCGCAAGGCGTCGAGATGCTCCAGCGTGCCGCGCGCCTCCGCCATCTGCTTGGCATCGATCTGCTTGAGGAGTTTTGCGTGATCCTGGTTCATGCCAAGGCGCAGCTCGGTGACGGCGGTCTCGATGCGGGTGTCGATCCGCGCCAGCGTGGCATTGTCCGAGGCCGTCCTGGGATCCTCGATGATCGCATTGATCAGCTTGCGCGCGGCTGAGGTCTCCTCCTCGATCTTGCGGTCGGCCTCCTCGAACTCGTGAAGGCGCGCCGTATAGGCCTCCTCGTCCGAGGACTCCTGCATCTTCATCATGACCATCCGCCGCAGCGCCACCGACCGCTCCAGCGAGCGGATATTGGCCCGCGCCAGATCGCCATAGGCCGGGATGTAGCGATTGGTCAGCTCGTCCAGGAGAACGCCGACCTGGCTCGACATCACCATCGACAGGATCGAGGTGACCAGCATCAGGACGATCAATCCGAGGGCGATACCGACAATCTTGCGCCGGATCGACTGGTTGAAAAGCGGCATGAGGTGCGGGCAGAGGCTGAAAAAGAAGGGTCTGCGGAACTCAATACACCGGATTTCAGCCCGGGAACACGCGTAATCGGGCCGCTCGTGGCGCCGGCAGCCGCCCGCGACCGTCGCGCGAGGCCCATTCGTTAACAAAGATTAAAGGCCTAAAGGCCCTGCTCTATCCCCCGTTGCAAGGGTTCCCGCGTTCCATCCGCATTTTGCCGCATTGTTGCGACAGCGTGGGAAATGCGAAACGATGCTGCGTCACCGTTCTTGACGTCGAATTGATTCTCGAGCCGCATGTCGTCGCGGACTTTGGTTTGTACTGGTTTCGCAGGGGGACCACGCAATGAACCAGTGCCTACGCTCGCTCGCGTGTGTCGTTGCCGTGGCCGCCTTGGCCCTCCTTCCCACCGAGCTGGCGGCGAAGAGCAGTCACAAATCAGCCGCGTCGAAGAAGACGCATGAGGCCAAGTCCGGCAGCAAGCAGCGGCATGCGGCAAGCGGCAAGCGCGGCAAACACGCCGAGGCCAAGCGCAGATCGAAGAAGCAGGACGACGAGCCCGCCGACAAGCCCGCATCGCCGCCGCTGACCGGTGACCTCGCCGCGCTCAGAGACGCCATCGATCTCGCGCGCAAGGGCAAGACCGATGACGCGACCGCGGCGCGCGACCGCATTGCCGATCCCGCCGGCCAAAAGCTCGCCGACTGGTTCATGCTGCGCCATTCCGAGAGCACGGCGAATTTCAAGCGCTACGCCGCCTTCCTTGCTGCCAATCCGGATTGGCCGAGCGCCGCGCTGTTGCGCCGCCGCGCCGAGGCGCGGCTGTGGCAGGAGAAGACGGACGCAGCGACCGTGCACGCCTTCACAATGGACCGGCCGACGAGCGCGAAGGGCAATTTCGCGCTCGCCCGCGTGCTGCTCGCCGAGGGGGACACTGACAGGGCCACGCGCCTCGTGCGTGAGGCCTGGCGCTCGGAGGAACTGTCCGAACGTAGCGAGGAGGATTCCTACGCAGCGTTCCGCGATCTCCTCAACGCTGACGATCATCGCGCTCGCATGGACAAGCGCCTTGGCGCCAAGGACTACGCTGGCGCAAGGCGCGCCGCAAAGCGGCTCGGCGGGGACTCGCTCGCGATCGTCAAGGCCTGCGCTGCGGTCAACGGCAAAGAGAACAAGGCCAAGGATTATCTCGACGACGTGCCGGCTGATGCACGCCGTGACCTCGGCTACGTGCTGTGCCGCGCGCAGTGGCACTTGCAGAAGGACCGCATCGACGATGCGGCCGAGGTGATCCTCGCTGCCGCACCCGACACCATGGCGGCGCAGGATACCGACGCCTGGTGGCGCGAGCGCCGCCTGCTGGCGCGAAAACTGCTCGACCAGGGCAAGTCCGGGACGGCCTACGACGTCGTGCGCGCGGCCGCGATGCCGACAATGGAAGTCTATCGCGTCGACTATCACTTCATGTGCGGCTGGATCGCGCTGCGCTATCTCGACGATCCCAGGACGGCAATGATGCACTTTGCGGCGATCGACGAAGGCTCGCCCAATCCGATCGCGCTGTCACGCGCCCATTACTGGCGCGGCCGTGCGGCGGAGGCGATGAATGCGACCGCCGACGCGCGCATGAGCTACCGGGCCGCCGCGCGCTATCCGACCGCCTATTACGGCCAGTTGGCCCGAGCACGGCTTGGCCTTGAGGGAATCGAGCTGCGCGCGCCCTCGCCCGTGCTGGCCGCAGCCGACACGCCGCTCACAGACGAGCGCGTGCGCGCCGCCGACATGCTGTACGGCATCGGCGAGCGCGACACGGTATATTACTACGCCGAGGATTTCGCCAAGGAGAGCACCGACGTGGCGGCGCTCGAAGCGCTCGGCGAGCTCGCCGGCCGGCGCAGCGACGCACGCGTCATGCTGGAGGTCGGCAAGTCGGCGCTCGCGCGAGGGCTGGCGCTCGACAATTACGCCTTCCCGACCATCGGCATTCCCGAACATAAGCAGGTCGCGCCCGCGATCGAGACCAGCGTGATCTATTCGGTCGCACGGACCGAAAGCTCGTTCAATCAGCGTGACAAGTCGGCAGCCAACGCCGTCGGACTGATGCAGGTGACGCCGGAAGCCGGCCGCGACACTGCAAAACGATTCGGGGTGACCTATGACTGGGACAGGATGGTCTCCGATCCCGTCTACAACACGCAGATGGGCGCCGCCGAGCTCAGCGCGCTGCTGTCGGAATATCGCGGCAACCAGATCATGACCTTCGCCGGCTACAATGCCGGCCGCGGCCGCGTGCGCGAATGGGTGCAGGCGCACGGCGACCCCAGAGATCCCAAGATTGATCCGGTCGACTGGGTCGAGCGCATCCCGCTGTCGGAAACACGCAACTACGTCCAGCGCGTGATGGAGAACGTGCTGGTCTACCGCGCGCGGTTCGAGGGCAGCGGCATGGTCGCGGGCAAGAGTGATCAGCGCGTGGTGACGCAAGAAATTGACGCAAAGGCACCCGTGGCAGCCGCAGCACCCGCTCCCTAATCGGCGCCGCCGGGGCTGGACGCGACGCTCGCATGGTTACGTTGCTGCGGCTTCCACGCGAGTGCGGTCGCGTAGCTAGGTGTCACCTCCTTCCGTCGCAATCAGGTCGCGGCCGTTCAAGTATGCGCCGGTCAAGGCTCTTGCGAAGGTCCAGATCTGGATCGTGCTGCTCCAGCACGAGACGGCCGTCAGGACCGCCAGCATCTCGATCATGTTGCGAGCGGCGGCCTCTATGTTCCCGGCAGCTGGCTCTGCAGGCAGCGGCCATTGCATCAACAGCGTGGCGAGTTCGCCTCGCCGGTAGCAATCGTAGTCACAGTAACGCTGCTGCGTCCGCACAGGCCGGACATAGCCGGAGCGGATCGCCCGCGAGCATGTGCTGCAGGTGGCCGCGCACAACGGAGGCTCGTGATTGACCAACACGAATTTCATGAAGCCGCCCTCACGCGATCTTTCGCCAGGGCCTCGCAGAACAATGCGTAGCACTGATGGTCGCAGTAGGACAGACGGGTCGCGATCTCGCGGAGGTAGCTGCCACTGATCGTCTCGCGGCACTGCATGCACCAGCTCTGCCGGAACGGGGTCCGGTCGTTCACCAGCACGAACGCGAATCTCATGTGGCACCTCCCAGGGCGAAGCAGTAAACGCTGTCCAACGGAGACAGTGCAGGCGGTGGAGCGCAAAGATGGTTTCGGCCGTCCGGATTATCCCTGTTTCGCTCCACTTTTTGCGGCGGGATCCGAATGTATCTCCCGTCCTCCCGGCGCCGCGCATAGATCTGGCCGTCGACGTACTTGATCTCGGTCGGGTAGCAGTCGGCGCTGTTTCAGCAACTGAGGCTCGGATTGTCCGGCATGTGCCAGGTCGAATAGAACTTTTCGTGCAGCTGCTGGTCCTCGGCTGGGTGCTGGCGATGAGCGGCCCCGCGTCCCGCCTCCTGCGCCTGGACCGTCGCGGCAGAGCAGAGGAGAACCATCGAGCACAAGAGCTTGCATGAGCGGTTCAACACACGTGCTCCCGGATCAGACCTTCGGAACGATCTCAGCTCTCCAAACTCGGCCTCACGCGAACTGAGCCCGGAACAGCCACAGGCGGTCGCGTTCACGGCGTGTGCGGAAGCGATCTACGCATTTGGTCGAGCAGAGCGCGGTGCGCCACGAATAGTAGCGGATCAGACCAAACCTGCCGCCACACAACGCACAGCCGTTGGCTGAAGAGCAATGTTCGGACTGGGACGGGCCGCGCTCGGGAAGTACGGATGCATCGCACATTGTTGTCTCCCTCTGTTGCTTGCGCTTTTGTCAGTTCGCTCTCTTCGACCTCTCGCGGGTCGTGAATTGCGGCGATCGCGGTTGCGGGTCGAGAATTGCAGCGGCCTCGGCCGTACGCTCAGACCGGTTCTTGTGCGCTCGCCGCGATTGGCCGTTCGACATTCCGATTGGTCGTGAGGGTAGTCCGCCGGGACCGAAGCGCTCAATTGTACGGAGGTAAATGACCGACATGACTAGGATTGGAGGAGCTATACCTAGGTTTGTCCGCCCGGGGCTCCCGCGCTCCTCATGCACAACGAGACGGCGCATGACGCTCCGGCTGCACGGCTGCCGTGAAGACTCCGCCGGCATGGCGCACTGACGCGCCGCGACGGCCAGAGCGGCGACGGTCAATTCAACGGCGAGCGTCATAACCCCAAATCGACTTCGGCCGGAATTGCTCCTCTCGCGGCAACGTGCTCTACTCGTGTTCACGCAGAGTGTGCCGGGAGCGTCTGCGATGAAGCCTGGCCGGGCAGCGACGTTCGGGAAGTCAGCCGCGCAATTCCTCGCCGGCTGCGTCAGGCAAACTGTCACCGTTAAGCCGCACATCGAGCCCGATGGCAGCTTGCTCGAGGCGGTCAAGCAGTGGCAGCAGGTCTTCGAGCACAATCCGGTCATGTACTTCATGGTCGATCCGGCCGGAACCGTGATCAACGTGAACACGTTCGGCGCCGCGCAACTGGGCTATACGGCCGCGGAGTTGATCGGCCGATCGGTGCTGGATGTCTTCCTGGAGGAAGACCGCGCCTTTGTCCGCGCGTGTGTTGCGCTGTGCCTCGAGACCGTCGATCAGTCCCACACCTGGGAGATCCGGAAGGTGCGCAAGGACGGCTCGGTGCTATGGGTGCGCGAGAACGCCAAGACCATGCTGCGGGCCGATGGCGGGCCCATCGTGTTGGTCGCCTGCGAGAACATCACCGAGCGCAAGGAAGCCGAGAATGCTCTGCGTGAGAGCGAGCAGCGCTTTCGCGACTATGCCGAAACCGCGTCCGACTGGTTCTGGGAGACCGGGCCGGACCACCGCGTGACCCTGATATCGGAACATTCCGATACCGTCGCCGCTCCCGCGGGCCTGATCGGGCTCACGCGTTGGGACATCGCTCCGGACGCAGATCTCGAACCCGAAAGATGGCGGCAACATCGGGCGGCGCTCGACGCCCACGTTCCATTCCGCGACCTGGTGTATCGCAGCAAGGACCGCAGCGGGCAGCCGATCTACGTCCGGACCAGCGGCAAGCCGTTCTTTGACGCCGAGGGCGCTTTTCTGGGTTATCGCGGCGTCTGCACCGACGTAACCGCGGCGATCCGGGCCGACCAGGCCGAAGACGCGCTGCGCAAGGCCCAAGTCGAGCTTGCCCATGTGACGCGCGTCACGACGCTGGGCGAGCTGACCGCTTCAATCGCCCATGAAATCAATCAGCCGCTCGCCGCAGTGATCGCAAACGCCGATGCCTGCCTCACCTGGTTGCAACGCAGTCCGCCCGATTTCAAAGCGGCCCGCCGCTCCGTGGAGTGGATCATCGAGGACGGCACGCGCGCCAGCGACGTGATCCGTCGCGTTCGGGCGCTCGCCAAGCGGTCCGACATCGAGATGGTTCCGCTCGACGCCAACGTGGTCGTGCGCGAGGCCGTCGCACTCGTTCAGCGCGAGATGGCCAGCCACGCCGTGTCGGTGCGAATGGAGCTGTCGTCAGCGCTGCCCAAGATCTTTGGCGATCGAATCCAATTGCAACAGGTCCTGATCAACCTGATCAAGAACGGCATCGAGGCCATGGACGGCGTCCACGATCGCCCCCGCGAACTGGCCATCCGCTCAGAAGCGGATGACGACGAGGCGGTGCTAGTGAGCGTCACCGACTGCGGCGCCGGCATCTGTGAACAGGCGATAGACCGCCTGTTCACGCCGTTCTTTACAACGAAGTCCTCCGGCATGGGCATGGGGCTGTCGATCTGTCGCTCCATCATCGAGGTTCACGGCGGACGACTTTCCGCCGT
Source organism: Bradyrhizobium monzae (assembly GCF_021458635.1). Taxonomy (GTDB): domain Bacteria; phylum Pseudomonadota; class Alphaproteobacteria; order Rhizobiales; family Xanthobacteraceae; genus Bradyrhizobium. The sequence goes on along the minus strand of NZ_JAIRDQ010000008.1, from coordinate 278,797 downwards.
ACCGAACCAGGGGCGCGGCGCGACCTTTCAGATCACCCTGCCCCGCCATCGAGAGGAAACATCGTGACCGAACGCGCGGAGCCCTCGCCGCTGCGGGAGGACGGCAATCAGCCAGTCGTCTTCATCGTCGACGACGACGTGTCCATGCGCCGTGCGCTCACCAATCTGTTCGAGTCGGTCGGCCTCAAGGTCGAGGCGTTCGGCTCGGCCTCGCAGCTCCTCCAGGCCAAGCCGCCGGAAGTCCCCAGTTGCCTGGTGCTCGACATCCGCCTGCCCGGCGCCAGCGGTCTTGACCTGCAGTCCGATCTCGCCAAGGCGAATATTCACACGCCTATTATCTTCATTACCGGTCATGCCGACATTCCCATGACCGTTCGGGCCATGAAAGGCGGCGCGATCGATTTCCTGACCAAGCCGGTCCGCGACCAGGACATCCTGGACGCAGTCCAGGCCGCGATCGAGCGAGACCGCAAGCACCGCGACCTCAACAGGACGGTCTCGACCGTCAGATCACGCTTCGAGTCACTGTCCTCGCGGGAGCGAGACGTATTGTCACTGGTGACGTCCGGCCTGATGAACAAGCAAGTCGCCGCCCAGCTCGGATTGGCGGAAATCACCGTCAAAATCTATCGCGGCCAGATCATGCGGAAAATGGGCGCGAAGTCGCTGGCCGATCTGGTGAGAATGAGCGAGGCACTCGGAATTCGACCCGACAAGCCCGACGTACAAACCTAAGTATGAGTTTCCAATAGTGACTGGCAGGTCCACCTTGCGTTCAGCCGTGGCGACGGCAAGCGCGTAATCCCGGGCGAGGAGTGGACGTCTTGCCAGTGCCTTCCGTTTCGGTGCTTGACGATGATCCTTACGTGCGGGCCGCGATCAACAATCTGCTGGAATCCCGCGGATACATCGTCCACGCATTCGCCTCCGCCGAGGAGTTTTTGAGGTCGACCGCTTCGACCGACACCTCATGCGTGATCGCCGACGTGCAGATGCCGATGATGACCGGAATCGATCTGCTGACGCAGATGCGTACGCAGGGTTCGGCTACGCCGTTCATCTTCATCACGGCCTTCCCGGATGAGAGCGTGCGTGCGCGCGCGCTCAAAGCCGGGGCGATCTGTTTTCTCGGTAAGCCGTTCGCCGCCACGGATTTGGTGCAATGCCTGGACCTGGCGCTTGCGGAAGGCAACGAAACCAGGGGATGATTTCCTGGCGGCGTGCCGCGAAGCGTGCGCCGTCAATCCACCTTGATGTTCGCCGCCTTGATGATCGGCCACCACTTTGCGATCTCGGCTTTCTGCCGCGCGCCGAGCGCTTCCGGCGTGAGTTGATCCTTGGGCGTCATCTCCAGGCCCTGGCTTTCGAGCTGCTTCTTCACGCCGGGATCGTTCAGCGCCTCCACGGCGGCCGCATTGAGCTTGGTGACGATCTCCTTCGGTGTGCCCTTCGGCACCCACAGGCCCGACCACAGCGTCATGTTGAAGCCTTTCAGGCCCGCTTCGTCCGCGGTCGGGATGCCGGGCGCCGAAGCAAGACGTTTGTCGTCGGTGATGGCGTAGGCGCGGATCGTGCCGGCGCGGACCTGGTTGATGGAGTTGGAGGTCTGGTCGACGATGAGGTCGATCTGACCGGCGATCAGATCGTTCAGCGCGGGCGCGGTGCCGCGATACGGCACGTATTGCAGCTTGACGCCGGAGACGCTCTCGAAATAGACGCCGGCGATGTGGCTGCCGGAGCCTGCGCCCGCAGTGCCGGCGGTCGGCGGCGACGGCCGCGATTTCAGCCATTCCAGCAGCTCCTTCAGCGAGGTCGCGGGCACCGCGTTCTTGCTGACCACGATCATCGGGTTGCTCGGCAGCAGCACCACCGGCTCGAGATCGGCCACGAGATCGTAATTGAGCTTGTAGACGGCGCCATTGGCGACGTGGGTGCCGAGATGGCCGAAGGAGATGGTGTAGCCGTCCGGCGGCGAGTGCACGGCGCGCCCGACCCCGATCGAGCCACCCGCTCCGGTGACGTTCTCGATCACGAAGGGCTGGCCGAGCGAGACCCGCATCCGTTCGGCGAGCACGCGCGCCATCGCATCCGACGGGCCGCCGGCCGCAAAGGGAACAATGATGGTGATGGGGTGCGACGGATAATCGTCGGCGCGCGCGCTGCCTGCGAGAGCGAGAATGCCGATCAGCCCGGCCCAGACGGCCTTTTTCATTGTGTTCTCCCCGACGGTGTCGTTTTTGTTTTTATCGCTTCCCGCGTACGGGAAGAGAGATCGTTCGTGAAGAGACGAAATGACGCGCTAGAGCGCGACGATCGCGCTCTAGCTTCTTTGTTTAAGCATGATCTTGTCGGAAAACCGCGGCACACTTTTCCGGATCATGCTTTAGAACTGCGCGTAGTCGATCGGCTTGTGACGATCGAGCGTGCGGGTGACCGGCGGCAGCGGGTATTTCAGGCCGGTGGCGCAGTTGAACAGCATCACGCGGTCACCCTTCGAGACGCGGCCGTCAGCCAGGCTGTCCTTGTAGGCGGCGTAGGTCGCAGCGCCCTCGGGGCACAGCAACAGCCCCTCCTCGCGCGCCACTTCGTTGAGCGCCGCCGAGATCTTGTCGTCGTCGACCGCGATCGCGAATCCCTTGCTTTCGCGCACCGCGCGCAAAATCAGGAAGTCGCCGATCGCCTGTGGCACGCGGATGCCGGATGCGATGGTGTGGGCGTCCTCCCAGCGCGTGGCGTGCTCGGTGCCGGCGTCATAGGCGCGCACCATCGGCGCGCAACCTGAGGCCTGCACCGCGACCATGCGCGGACGTTTTGAGCCGATGAAGCCAATCTTCTCCAGCTCGTCGAACGCCTTCCACATGCCGATCAGGCCGGTGCCGCCGCCGGTCGGATAGAAGATCACATCGGGCACGCCCCAGTTGAGTTGCTCGGCAAGCTCGAGGCCCATCGTCTTCTTGCCCTCGATGCGGTACGGCTCCTTCAAGGTCGAAGTGTCGAACCAGCCGACCTTGGCCTTGCCTTCACCGACGATCTTGCCGCAATCGTCGATATAGCCGTTGACGCGGTAGACGGTCGCGCCCTGCAGCTCGATCTCGCTGACGTTCACTTCGGGCGTATCGGCCGGGCAGAAGATCGTGGTCTTGATCCCGCATGAGGTCGCATACGCAGCGAGCGCCGCGCCGGCATTGCCGTTGGTCGGCATCGCCATGTGCTTGATGCCGAGCGCCTTGCCCATCGACACCGCCATCACGAGGCCGCGCGCCTTGAACGAGCCGGTCGGCAACCGTCCCTCGTCCTTCACGATGATCTCGCCGCCGCCGAGCTTCTTGCCGAGCTTGGGCAGCCGGATCAGGGGCGTCGTGACTTCGCCGAGCGAGACGATGTCCTTGCATTTGCGCACCGGCAGCAGCTCGCGATAGCGCCACATGTCGGCGGGGCGCTGTGCGAGCGCATCCTTGGTCAGCGCCTTCTTCACGCCGGCAAGGTCGTAGCGCACCAGCAGTGGCTTGCCGGCCTTGGAGAGATTGTGGACCTGGTCCGCCGCGTAGTGGTCGCCTTCCATCGCGCATTCGAGATGGGTGACGAAAGTCGGGCGTTCGATGGTCAAGTTGTCGTTGTCGTGCATGGGGTGATTTCCTTCTTATTTTGCAATCGGCTCTCTCTGCTCGTCATTGCGAGCGCAGCGAAGCAATCCAGAATCTTTCCGCAGAGGCAGTCTGGATTGCTTCGCTTCGCTCGCAATGACGACGGCTGTCAGATATTCAACACCCGTCCATACGCATCCAGCACGGCTTCCTTCATCATCTCCGACAGGGTCGGATGCGGGAACACCGTGTGCATCAGCTCTTCTTCCGTGGTCTCCAGATTCATGGCGACGACGTAGCCCTGGATCAGCTCGGTCACTTCAGCGCCAACCATGTGGGCGCCGAGCAGCTGGCCGGTCTTCTTGTCGAAGATCACCTTGACCAGGCCCTGGTCCTCGCCGAGCGCGATCGCCTTGCCGTTGCCGACGAAGGGGAAGCGGCCGACGCGGATCTCGCGGCCGTTCTCCTTGGCCTTGGCTTCGGTGAGGCCGACGGAGGCCACTTGCGGGTGGCAATAGGTGCAGCCCGGGATCAGGTTCTTGTCCATGGGATGCGGATGCAGGCCCTTGATCGCCTCGACGCAGATCACGCCCTCGTGCTCGGCCTTGTGCGCGAGCATCGGGGGGCCGGCGACGTCGCCGATGGCGTAGATGCCGGGAATGTTGGTCTTGCCGTAGCCGTCGATCACGATGCAGCCGCGGTCGGTTTTGACGCCGAGCTTCTCGAGGCCGAGATTCTCGATGTTGCCGACGACGCCGACGGCCGAGATCACCCGCTCGTACTCGGTGGTGACGGGCTTGCCCTTGCCGTCGTCGATGGTGGCGACGACGCTGTCGGCCTTCTTTTCCAGCTTCGTGACCTTGGTCGAGGACATGATCTTGATGCCCTGCTTCTCGAGGCGCTTGCGGGCGAGGCCCGCGATCTCGGCGTCTTCGACAGGGAGGATCTGCGGCAGCACCTCGACGACGGTAACGTCGGAGCCCATGGTGTGGAAGAACGAGGCGAACTCGATGCCGATCGCGCCGGAGCCGACCACCAGCAGCGACTTCGGCATCTTCTCCGGCACCATCGCCTCGAAATAGGTCCAGATCAGCTTCTTGTCGGGCTCGAGCCCGGGCAGCACGCGCGGCCGCGCGCCGGTCGCGACAATGATGTGTTTTGCTTGATAGCTCCCCTCGCCAAGCGTCCCCTTGGGACCTTCGACGTCGGACTTCTTCACGGTGACCTTGCCGGGCGCGTCGATCGAGGCCGCGCCCCAGATCACGCTCACCTTGTTCTTCTTCATCAGGAAGCCGACGCCGTCGTTGAGCCGCTTCGAGACCCCGCGCGAGCGCTGCACCACGGCCTTCGGATCGAACGAGACGTTGTCCGCCGACAGGCCGTAATCCTTGGCGTGCTGCATGTAGTGGTAAATTTCGGCCGAGCGCAGCAGCGCCTTGGTCGGGATGCAGCCCCAGTTCAGGCAGATGCCGCCGAGATAGGATTTCTCGACGATCGCGACCTTGAAGCCGAGCTGAGCGGCCCGGATCGCCGTGACATAGCCGCCGGGACCGGAGCCGATGATGATGACGTCGAAGGATGTGTCGGCCATTGCGGCTCCCATTCAACTGAACTTCTTAGGGTGGGCAAAGCGAAGCGTGCCCACCGCCTTCCAACGCTAAGAAAAGGTGGGCACGGCGCGGTTTGCGCCTTTGCCAACCCTACGTATTCACCGTCTGCGGCTCAGACCATCATCATGACGGGGTTTTCGATCAGCTGCTTGAAGGCGCCGATCAGCTCCGCACCGAGCGCGCCGTCGATGGCGCGGTGATCGCAGGACAGCGTCACGCTCATCATATGCGCGATCTCGATCTTGCCGGCGCGCACGACGGGCCGCTCCTCGCTGGTGCCGACCGCCAGAATCGTCGCATGCGGCGGATTGATCACCGCCGTGAAATGGCTGATGCCGTACATGCCGAGATTGGAGACGGCCGTGGTGCCGCCCTGGTATTCCTCGGGCTTCAGCTTGCGCGAGCGGGCGCGCGCGGCAAAATCCTTCATCTCGTTGGAGATGGTGGAGAGCGTCTTGGTCTCGGCCTTGCGGATGATCGGCGTGATCAGGCCGCCCGGCATCGCCACGGCAACGCCGACGTCGGAGTGGTGGTGCTTGACCATGCCGCTTTCGGTCCAGCTGACATTGCAGTTCGGGATCTTCTGCAGCGCCACCGCCATCGCCTTGATGACGAAGTCGTTGACCGAGATCTTGTAGAGCGGCTTCTTCTCCTTGTCCTTCGGCGCGGCCGCATTGATCTCCTCGCGCGCGGCGAGCAGCTTGCCGATGTCGCAGTCGATGGTCAGGTAGAAGTGCGGGACGTTCTGGATCGACGCGGTCAGGCGCTGCGCGATGGTGCGGCGCATGCCGTCATGCGGCACGATCTCGTAGGAGCCCGGCTCGAACAGCGACAGGATCTGCTTGTCCGACATGGTCGGTGCGATCGAGGGCGCGCCAGCGGACGGCGCGGCGGGCGCCTTGAGGCCCTTGCCTGATTTGGCCTGCTCGACGTCCCGCGCGACCACGCGGCCATGCGGGCCGGTGCCGGTGACCATGCCGACATCGATGCCGGCTTCCTTGGCGATGCGGCGCGCCAGCGGCGATGAGAACACGCGGCCGCCATGGCCGTTGCTCTGCGCAGCGGCCGCAGCGGCCTGCGGTGCAGGAGCGGCTGCGGGTGGTGCAGCCTTGGGAGCGGCCGGCGCGGGAGCCGGCGCCGCAGCGGCTTTCGGCGGCGCGCCCGAAGCGCTGGGCTTGGCGGCACCTGCGGCCTTCACGTCCTCGCCTTCGCCGGCGAGCACCGCGATCACGTCATTGACCGGCACGTCCTGCGTGCCCTCGGGCACGAGGATCCTGGCGATCGTGCCCTCGTCGATGGCCTCGACCTCCATGGTGGCCTTGTCGGTCTCGATCTCGGCGATGACATCGCCGGATTTGACCTTGTCGCCTTCCTTCTTCAGCCACTTGGCGAGGTTGCCCTTCTCCATCGTCGGCGAAAGAGCGGGCATCAGGATGTTGATGGGCATGCTGACCTCACGAAGAACTTCTCAAAGATTCGTCCCCGGGAGCGAGGACGAACAGACCAGGTTTAGTTACCGATGTCGCCTTGCCACAGACGTTCATTGGCGGGGATGGAGCGCCAATTCTTCATCATGGTGATGGAGCGGTCGTCGGCAAGGTCGAGCCAGGGGATCCCGAACTTGTCGAGAATATCCTTGGAGCCCTCGAAGGTGACGGATTCGCCGATCACCACCAGTTTGACCTTGAACAAAGCGAGCGCGCCGGCACACATCGAGCATGGCGACAGCGTGGTGTACATGACTGTGTCGTGGAACGAGATCGCGCCGGCTTCGCGCAGGCAGCTCATCTCGCCGTGCAGGATGACGTTGTTCTCCTGCACGCGGTTGTTGTGACCTCGCGCGATGATCTTGTTGTCGCGCGTCAGCACGGCACCGATCGGCAGGCCGCCTTGCGCGATCGAGTCCTGCGCCTCGCGGATCGCCTCCAGCATGAAATCGAAATGGTAGGCTTCGACTGCCACGGTCAGTGTCCCTTCCCGCGCGGCGTCGTGGTGCCGGTGTCGGTGGGACGCTCGATCTCGGCCTGGAACATCTCCAGGATCCGGTTCAAGGCGTCCTCCTCGGTATACTCGCTCTCGCGCGAATAGGCGCGCGCGGCGTGACGGGCGAGATCGACCAGCAGCAGGCCCCACATGTCGGGCTCTTCGAAGGCGCGCTGGAACGCCATCGACAGCCCGCCGTCCAGCACGAACACGCGCAGGATCTCGACCGCGTCGTCGCGGGCGAGGACGTCGGGTGGCAATGGCTGCTCCTTCGGGCCCGCCATGGTCTACCTGTAGCAGACGGCTTTGGCCGCCTCGACCACTTCGGCCACCGTCGGCAGCGCGAGCTTCTCTAGGTTCGCGGCATAGGGCATCGGCACGTCCTTGCCGGAGACGCGCGCAACCGGCGCATCCAGATAGTCGAACGCGTTTTCCATGATGCGCGCGGCGATTTCGGCGCCGACGCCGCTCTGGGCCCAGCCCTCTTCCACCGTGACGGCACGGCCGGTCTTCTTGACCGAGTTGATGATGGTCTCGGTGTCCATCGGCCGCAGCGTGCGCAGATCGATCACTTCGGCCTCGATGCCGTCCTTTGCAAGCTCGTCGGCAGCCTTCAGCGCATAGGTCATGCCGTTCGACCAGGAGATGATGCTGACATGGCTGCCGGCGCGCACGATGCGCGCCTTGCCGATCGGAATCACGAAGTCGTCGAGCTTCGGCACCTCACCAGTATGGCCGTAGAGCACCTCGTTCTCGAGGAAGATCACCGGATTGGGATCGCGGATCGCAGCCTTGAGCAGGCCCTTGTAGTCGGCGGCCGAGAACGGCGCGACGACCTTGAGGCCCGGGACGCTTGAATACCAGGCGGAGTAATCCTGGCTGTGCTGGGCGGCAACGCGCGCAGCCGCGCCATTGGGCCCGCGGAACACAATCGAGCAACCCATCTGGCCGCCGGACATATAGAGCGTCTTGGCCGCGGAGTTGATGATCTGGTCCATCGCCTGCATGGCGAAATTGAAGGTCATGAACTCGACGATCGGCTTCAACCCGGCCATCGCGGCGCCGACGCCGACGCCGGCAAAGCCGTGCTCGGTGATCGGCGTGTCGATCACGCGCTTGGCGCCGAACTCCTGGAGCAGTCCCTGCGTGACCTTGTAGGCACCCTGATATTCGGCGACCTCTTCACCCATCACGAAGACGTCGGCGTCGCGGCGCATCTCTTCGGCCATGGCGTCGCGCAGCGCTTCGCGGATGGTCTGGGTGATCATCTCGGTGCCGGCGGGCACTTCCGGATCTGGCTCGGCGACAGCCTGCGGCGCCGGCGCAGCCTTGGGTACGGGTGCCTCGGCCTTTGCGGCGGGCGGAGCGGACTCCGCGGCCTTCTCCTGCTTGGCCGGCGCGGGCGCCTTGGCGAGATCGGCCGCAGTCTCGCCATCGGCAAGAATGGTCGCGATCGGCGTGTTCACGGCAACGTCGGCAGTGCCCTCGGGGATCAGGATCTTGCCGAGCGTACCCTCATCGGTCGCTTCGACCTCCATGGTGGCCTTGTCGGTCTCGATCTCGGCGATCACGTCGCCGGACTTGATCGTCTCGCCCTCTTTTTTCAGCCATTTGGCGAGGTTGCCCTTTTCCATCGTGGGCGACAACGCGGGCATCAGCACTTGAATTGGCATATCGACTCCAAAGAAAGCTTGCGCGCGTTCAGCGATAAATGTCGGTCCAGAGCTCGGCGGCATCCGGCTCGGGATCATGCTGGGCGAAGTCGGCGGACGCGTTGACGATATCGCGCACCTCGGCGTCGATCGCCTTCAAATCCTGCTCGCTGACCTTGGCGGCCAGCAGGCGGTTGCGTACCTGCTCGATCGGATCCTGATCGTGGCGGACCTTCTCGACCTCCTCGCGCGTTCGGTACTTTGCGGGATCCGACATGGAGTGGCCGCGGTAGCGGTAGGTCTGCATTTCCAGGATCATCGGCCCCTTGCCGGCGCGGCACCAGGCCACCGCCTCGTCGCCGGCGGCCTTCACCGCGCGGACGTCCATGCCGTCGACCTGCTGGCCGGGAATGTTGAAAGAAGCGCCGCGCTTGGAGAAATCCTGCTGCGCCGAGGCGCGCGACACGGAGGTACCCATGGCGTAGCGATTGTTCTCGATGACGTAGATCACCGGCAGCTTCCAGAGCTCCGCCATGTTGAAGCTCTCGTAGACCTGGCCCTGGTTGGCCGCGCCGTCGCCGAAATAGGCGACGCTGACATTGTCATTGCCGCGATAGTTGTTGGCAAAAGCCAGACCTGTGCCGAGCGAGACCTGCGCCGCGACGATGCCGTGGCCGCCGTAAAAGTGCTTCTCCTTGCTGAACATGTGCATGGAGCCGCCCTTGCCCTTGGAATAGCCGCCGCGGCGGCCCGTGAGCTCGGCCATCACGCCGTTGGCTTCCATGCCGGTCGCGAGCATGTGACCGTGGTCGCGATAGCCGGTGATGACCTGGTCGCCCTGCTTCAGGGCCATCTGCATGCCGACCACGACGGCTTCCTGGCCGATATAGAGATGGCAAAAGCCGCCGATGGCGCCCATGCCGTAGAGCTGGCCGGCCTTTTCCTCGAATCGCCGGATCAGGAGCATGTCGCGGAGCGCCTTCAGCTCCTGCTCCCTGGTGAATTCCGGGGGCGAACCGCCGTTGGTCTTGTCTTGTGGGCTGCTTGCGGCGGCTTTCTTGGGGGCGGCCATGAGAATTCCGGGTCAGAGAAAACTAAGCCCTCTCTAACCCAACTCAATCGCGTGCGAAAGCACCGCAGCGGCATGGCACGACTTTCATTATGCCGCACTGCAACGTGGCCGAAACTTTGCAAAACCTTTAGGCTTGATCAGGCAACATTTGGCTCACGCGACGCTCACCTCACCAGCCAAGCTCACGCAGATACGCTGCGCGGGCGGCAACGCCGGTATGCGTGAAATCGGTGAAGACCCCATCGACGCCGAGACGGAAGAATTTGAGATATTCCTGGGCCGGATCGGCGTGATAGTCGGCGGCCAGATATTTCTTCTCGTTGCGGAACGTGAAGACGTGCACGAACAGGCCGAGCTTATGCGCGTTGGCAATCAGGTTCGTTGCATCCTGCGTCGAAGCCTCAGGCGTCGAGCCCTTGTAGGGCGTGCCGTCGGCATTGGTATCCTTCCACTGCGCGATCTTCAGTGGAACGATATAAGCCTTCCACGGACCGATGCCGTCGGCATAGGTCTTGATCTCGGCGAGGCCCGCAGGGGTCAGCATCGCATCGTACAGGCGCGCATCGCCCGCCACCGTCCAGTCGAACGGACGGGAATTGGTGATGTTGTTGAGCAGGACCTTGCCGTTCCTGAGGTCGATGCCGTTGCCGTCGACGAGCTGGACCTGCCGCGTCTCGAGGCCATGGCTGCGCATATATTTCAGGCTGCCGGGCTCGAAACTCTGGACCAGGATCGGCGCGTCCTTGGTGTTGAGGCCGTTGTCCTTGATGATCTTGATCAGGGCATCCTCGAGCGGATGGCTGCCGGGCGCACCGCAGCCATTGGCGATGGCCTGAGCGTTATTCCAGGTCGGGTTCTTGGTTTCCGGGTAGACCAGGATGGTCCGCCCGCTCTCCTTGCTCTTGGTCTTGGCGATGTCGAGGATGTCCTGGAAGCTCATGACTGCGAATTTGCCGTTGAACACCTTCGGCCGTTCGTTGGCCGCATCATAGGTGGTGCCGCCGATCCACTCCTTCAGCTCGGCCATGGTGAAATCGGTGATCGACCAGTCGTTGGTGTGATCCTCACCGTCGACGATCAGTGACTTCAGCACCGATTTGGGATCGGCCGGATCGGTGAGATCGACGAGGTAGTCGACGGGCGTGCCAGCGGCAGCCGGCGCCTTGACGCGCACGCCGGGCACCGTGCGCTTGCGGGCCGCGACCGCCGCATTGGTCTTCGCCACCTGGGCCACGTTGGTGTTGTCCGCGAGCCAGGGGTTGTGACGCGCGACCAGCACGCAGTCCTTGGTGAGGTGCAGGTCCTCTTCAAGCGCGTCGGTCCCGAGCGCCGCGGCGAGGTCGTACGAGGCCTCGGTCTCTTCGGGCACGAGGCCAGGCACGCCGCGATGGCCGAGGATCAGCGGCGCCTTTCCGTCGACGGTCAGGAAACTCTTGGCACCGGCCGGCGCGGCCGTTTGTGCGCACGCCATCGACAGCGGCAGGGACGCCGCGCTGAACAGCATCGCAACACGCAGTGTCCGTCGGCAACGATTGTTCATCATGCCAAGCCTCCATCTTCACGGCATCGCATCAATGCCGGGGCTTGCCGTCTTGTCTCAAGACTCTGACAGGCAGATGACGGTGGCAGGCGGAGGATTCAGTTCTGCGGGATCATCCGAACGAGATCGTGCGGATTGACATAGTCGAGCTGGAACCGGGCCCGCTCGTCCAGCATGTCGGGGTCGATCTTCTCGGTGCGCAAGAGCGACACGCGCTGCTCGCTCCGGGCGCGCTCGCGCTTGAGCTGGGCGAGCTCGCTGGTCAGCGCGATGATCTCCTGGTCGAGCTCCTGGCGGGCATTGAGGCCATACTTGCCGGTATAGGCGTTGACCCCGAAATAGCCGACAATGGCGGCCGCCATCGCATAGAGGGCAAGGCCGGTCAGGACCGATTTGAGGCGCGCGCGGGAGACCATTTTGGCAATGATGGGCCAGCTTGGTTAAGGGAGTGCTAACCGCCCCTGCCCCAGGCACCCTATCTCCACGCGTCATGCCCGGGCTTGTCCCGGGCATCCACGTTCTTAGTCACCGCAGCCAACACGTGGATGGCCGGGACAAGCCCGGCCATGACGGAGAGCCTCAGCCGTGATGCTTCGCCACGTGCGCCGCGAAGGCGTCCACATAGGCCTGGAGCACGGGCTTGAGCGACTCCTTGACCAGATTGCCCTCGGCATCAAAAGCGTCGCCGACGGCGTTCAGGTAGATCTCGGGCTGCTGCAGGATCGGGCCCGCAATGCCCGGCAGGATGTTCTGCAGCGTCTTGGCGGCGCTGACGCCACCGAGCGGGCCCGGCGAGTTGGAGATGATGCCGACCGGCTTGCCGTTGAACGAGCTCTTGCCATAGGGCCGCGAGGCGACGTCGATGGCGTTCTTCAGCACGCCCGGGATGGCGCGATTGTATTCCGGCGTGACGAAGATGATGCCGTCGGACTTCTGCAACTTCTCGCGGAAGGCCAGCCAGTCGGCGGGCGGTGCGCCCTCGAGGTCCTGGTTGAAGAAGGAGATACCCTCGAGCGTGACGACCTCGAGCTTGAGGGATGCCGGCGCGAGCTTTGTAAGCGCCTTGGCGATCTTCAGCGAGAAGCTGTCCTTGCGCAGGCTGCCGGCGATCACGACGATGTTGTAGGCCATCAGATTATCCTTGGGTTGTCCTTGAAACCTTGGGGGAAGTGCCGGCGGCACTTAAGCCATCCCGCCCGATGGATGCAAGTGCATGAACCGGTCCGGTTTGGAAACGCTGCGTTTCTGGAAAGCAGATGGTCGAGCCTGCCCACTATGCCACGATACCCCTGTTTTGCCCGACGGAGCAACTTTTATTCGGTATCTCCGAAATAAAAAATCTCATGCGACCCCTACTGTGCATGGGGTTGTTTTCGGCCTTTTTGTTTGGGCACACCCAACCGCCGGTCCAAAACAATCAGGCCGCCAAGAGGCGGCCTGTCTCCCGCTTCGCTCAGAAGGCTAAACCTGTTTTGGTTGACCTGCCCTCGCAGATCACGAAGGCTTATTCGGATTGATGAGGAATTTTTCGCCTGTGGCGCGTTTGGCGTACACCGCGATGTTGGCGGGATCGAGCGCCTCCTGCAGCGACACCACCTTGGTGTAGTGGCTGGCAAACGTCGTCTTCAATTCGCTCACGACGCGCTGACGCAGACGTCCGATATCGGCAGGTCCGATCTTCTGCAGGAACGGGGTCAAGAGCCAGCCGCCGACGCCCCAGGCCATGCCGAAGCCGCGCGGCAGTTCGATCGGGCGGATATCTAGCGCGCCATAGACATAGACCTGCTTGTGCACGTTGGAACCGTAACGGCTGTATTCCTTCGCGGTCTTGTTGATCGCGATTTCCATGCAGTTGAGGATGTCGCCGGCGAGCTTGCCGCCGCCGATGGCATCGAAGGCGATGGTCGCGCCGGTCTCAACCAGCGCATTGGTGAGATCGTCGAGGAAGCTCGGTGCGCTGGAATCGACGACGTGCTTGGCGCCGATCTTCTTCAGGATCTCCGCCTGCTCCTTGCTGCGCACGATGTTGACGAGCCCGATGCCGTCCTTGATGCAGATCTTGTTCAGCATCTGGCCGAGATTGGAGGCTGCCGCCGTGTGCACTAGCGCCTTGTGGCCCTCGCGCCGCATCGTCTCGGTCATGCCGAGCGCAGTGAGCGGATTGACGAACCAGGACGCGCCCTCCGCCGCCGTCGTGCCTTCGGGCAGCGGCTGGCAGTCTCGCGCCTTCAGGGTCCGGTACTGCGCGTACATCGCGCCGCCGATCATCGCGACCGTCTTGCCCATCAGCGCCTTCGCAGCATCCGACGAGCCGGTCTTGATGACGATTCCGGCGCCCTCGTTGCCGACCGGCAGGGATTGGTCGAGCCGCGCTCCCATGGCGCGCATCGCACCGTCAGGCACCTTCGCAGTGATGACGGGCGCCTCTTTCGTACCGGACGCCTTGGCCGTGCTCATGTCGGCGGCGCCGACGAGCAGGCCGAGGTCGGACGGGTTGATCGGCGCCGCCTCGATGCGGACGACGACCTCGTCGTCCGCAGGCTCGGGGGTCGCCACGTCCAGCAGCAGGATCTCGAGCTCTCCGCTTGTCTTGATCAGCGAACGCAGTTGCAGTCCGGTCTTGCCGTCGCTCATGTCGATCCTCCCCTGTGCTTGTTCAAGCGCTGGCTTATGCCAGCGCCTTCAGTGCCGCCTTGCCGCCATAGAGCGCCTGCTTGCCGAGCTGCTGCTCGATGCGGAGGAGCTGGTTGTATTTGGCGGTGCGATCGGAACGTGCAAGGGAGCCGGTCTTGATCTGACCGCAATTGGTGGCGACCGCGAGGTCGGCGATGGTGGAATCCTCGGTCTCGCCGGAACGATGCGACATCACCGAGGTGTAGCCGGCCTTGTGCGCCATCTCGACGGCGGCGAGCGTCTCGGTCAGCGTGCCGATCTGGTTGACCTTGATCAGGATCGAATTGGCGCGGCCGGCCTTGATGCCTTCGGCGAGGCGCTTGACGTTGGTGACGAAGAGGTCGTCGCCGACGAGCTGGCACTTGTTGCCGATGAGATCGGTGATCTCCTTCCAGCCGTCCATGTCGTCTTCCGACATGCCGTCCTCGATGGTGACGATCGGATAGCGGCCGACGAGGTCGGCGAGATACTTCGCCTGCTCGGAGATCGTGCGGGTCTTGCCCTCGCCTTCATAGACGTACTTGCCGTCCCTGAAGAACTCGGTCGAGGCGCAGTCGAGGCCGATCACGATGTCGCTGCCCGCCTTGTAGCCGGCCTTGCCGATCGCGTTCATGACGAACTCCAGAGCAGCGTCGGCCGACGGCAGGTTCGGGGCGAAGCCGCCCTCGTCGCCGACATTGGTGTTGTGGCCGGCCTTCTTCAGCTCCGACTTCAGCGTGTGGAACACTTCAGCGCCGTAGCGCAGCCCCTCGGCGAAGGAGGACGCGCCGACCGGGAGGATCATGAATTCCTGGAAGTCGATCGGGTTGTCGGCGTGCACGCCGCCATTGATGATGTTCATCATCGGCACCGGCAGCAGCCGCGCCGAGGTACCGCCGACGTAACGATAGAGCGGCATGTCGAGCGAGTTCGCGGCCGCCTTGGCGCATGCGAGCGACACGCCGAGGATGGCGTTGGCGCCGAGCCGGCTCTTGTTCGGCGTGCCGTCGAGATCGATCATGATCTGGTCGATCTGGGCCTGCTGCTCGACATCGAGGCCGCTCAGGGCCTCAAAGATCTCGCCATTGACGGCGCCGACCGCCTTGGTGACGCCCTTGCCGAGATAGCGGGCCTTGTCGCCGTCGCGCAGCTCGACCGCTTCATGGGCGCCGGTGGAGGCGCCGGAGGGCACCGCGGCGCGGCCGAGCGCGCCATCTTCCAGCACGACGTCGACCTCGACGGTGGGGTTGCCGCGGCTATCGAGGATTTCGCGTCCGATGATGTCGATGATGGCGGTCATGGGGGCCTCTTTCCGGGGAAACAAAGGGGGCAGTTGGCGGTGCTTCTACCGCAATGCATCGAAGCGGAAAAGGCCGGGTGACGGCCGCGCCACGATTGGCTAAGACGGCCGCTCGGAGGCGGCCTCATGTCGAAAAAACCTAGCAAATCGAACAACTCACCTTCTTTGCAGCTCGGCCGCGCCGTGGAATGGCCGGATGCGCCCGAGAAGGCCAAGCTCGACCGCGTACCCAATCCGCAAGCCGGCACCGATTATCTGGTCCGTTTCACGGTGCCGGAATTCACCTCGCTCTGCCCGGTGACCGGCCAGCCCGATTTCGCCTATCTGATGATCGACTACGCGCCCGGCCAATGGCTGCTGGAGTCGAAATCGCTCAAACTCTACATCGCAAGCTTCCGCAACCACGGCGCCTTCCACGAGGATTGCACCGTGATGATCGGCAAGCGCATTGCTTCCGAGATCAAGCCGAAATTCTTGCGCATCGGCGGTTATTGGTACCCGCGCGGCGGCATCCCGATCGACGTGTTCTGGCAGACCGGCCGCGTGCCGAAGGGCCTGTGGGTCCCCGAGCAAGGCGTCGCGCCCTATCGCGGCCGGGGTTAGTTGGAGGCCAATGACGATGACATCGATATCTGCATCTGCGAAATTCCGCGGCGTTGCCGTCGGCCTTCTCAGCGTCCTGTGGTTCACCGGCGCGTCTCACGCTGCCGAAGTCCGGGTGATGATCTCCGGCGGATTGACGGCGGCCTATCACGCGCTCGTGCCGGAATTCGAGAAAGCCACCGGCAACAAGGTGCTGACCGCCTACGGGCCGTCGATGGGCACCACCACCAATGCGATTCCGGTCCGGCTCGAGCGCGGTGAACCGGCGGACGTGCTGATCATGGTGGGCTACGCGCTCACGGATCTCGTCAACAAGGGCAAGGTCGTGGCCGGCAGCCAGGTCGACCTGACGCGGTCGCCGATCGGAGTCGCCGTGAAGTCCGGCGCGCCGAAGCCGGACATCAGTTCGGTCGACGCGGTCAAGCGCGCGCTGCTGGCGGCGAAGACGATCGCCTATTCCGACAGTGCCAGTGGCGTCTACGTCTCGACCGAGATGTTCGACAAGCTCGGCATCACTGAGGCCATGAAGGACAAGGCGCGCAAGATCCCGGCTACTCCAGTCGGCGAGATCGTCGCGCATGGCGAGGCCGAGCTCGGATTCCAGCAGATCAGCGAATTGAAGCCCGTGAAGGGCATCGACATCGTAGGGCCCCTGCCGAAGGAAATTCAGCAGATCACGATCTTCTCGGCCGGCATCGCGACCGTCTCGAAAGAGCAAGAGGCCGGGCGCGCCTTGATCAAGTTCCTCGCCTCCCCCGCGGCGCGCGACGCGATCATCGCGAGCGGCATGGAGCCGATCCCGGCTGACGGAGCGAAATAGCTATGGCACGACCAGGACCGGAACGCTTCCGTTGACGAGAACCTCGGATGTCTGACTTCCCAGAAACAGTTTTCTGAGGCCGCGACGCCCATGAGAGGACATGACGATCAAGTCGCAGCCTCTGGACTTCGCCGTCTCGACAATCGCGGTGGCCGGGTGCGCATTCGGAACGTGTAACAATTCCACCGACGCCCCGCTCCGCTCGGCCATGGCACGAGCTTGGTCGAGCACTTTGCCGGCCCGCTGCCTGCAGGCTTCGTCAAAACTATCGATCTCTGCCTGCGTCGGGATCCATCCCGAATCGTGTCCGCCGCCAAAATCGATCGGCAGTGCTTCCGTCACGGTGACGATTGTCGCCTTGGCATTCAAGGCTTTTGCCAGAGCAATTCCATGCTCGACGCCTTTTCTCGCGACATCCGAACCATCGGTGCTCATGAGGATATTGGCGTACATTCGTTGGCTCCCTTGCTTCTTGCCCCGCAAGTGATGCCCAAGACTATGGCCCGATCCTCCCCCCCGGTCTATCCGCTTTTATTTCAATTTCAAGATCTCGGCCCGAAGCTGATCATGGCGTCCTTGAACACCTGCAACGCTACAGCCATGCGGCCGATCTCGTCGTTGCGGTCGAGGCCCGGCACGTAGCTGGCGAAATCATGATCGGCAAAGCGCCGCCTCGCACGCCGACCTCAGGCGCGCGCGTCGGACGGTGCCCGGGGCCTGAGCAGCGCGGCGCAGGCAAGGCCCAGCAGCACCATCAGCACGGCACTCGCGACCAGGGTCGGCGCCTTCCCGGTGTGCGCAAGCCCGAACCCGTAGGCGAGCGGACCGACCGTCTGACCCATGAAGAAAAAGAACGAGTGCAGCGACATCGCTGTTGCCCGCGCCTCGACCGACAGCTCGCTGGCGAACACCTGCAGGCAGCCATGGATCATGTAGAAGCCCCAGCCCATCAGCAGCATGATGGCGAATTGGACCTTCCAGCCGGGACCAACGGAGAGCGCGGCGAGTTGGAGGGCGACGAGGCTCGCGCCTGCGATCATCATGCCCTTGACGCCCAGCCGCGGCAGGAAGCGGGAGACCGTGAACGTATAGAACAGCCCACCAACCGCGAAACCCGCAATCACGATGCCCGCGATCGACAGCGAGGTCTCGCCGAGATCGAACAGCAAGGCGGCGATGAAGGGAAACAGGCCGAACACGCAGCAGCCCTCGACGAACACGGCCGAATAGCAATAGCGCGCGTTGGGATTGGCGAGGATGGTGCGATAGCCCTGCCGCAGCGTCTTCAGATCGCTCTTCGGCGGTGCCGTCAGGGCTGCGCCGCGAAAGCCCGCCGCGACCGCGACGGCCGCGATCAGCCCGAGCGCGCCGATGATCACGAGCACGCCGCGCCAGCCGACGAGATCGCCGATGATGCCCGAGGCGGTCGCGCCGAGCAGATTGCCGGTCATCGAACCCGCCAGCGTGCGCCCGATCGCCACCTGTCGCTTCGCCGGCGCCACCAGGTCGGCGGTGAGGCCGAGCGCAACCGGGAACACGCCCCCCGAGGCGATGCCCGCGAGCATGCGGCTCGCGAACAGGCCCGAGAAGGAGGTCGAGAGCGCACCCAGAATGCAGGCGACGCCGAGCAGCGCCAGGCACAACGTCATCAGCCGCGCCTTGCCGAACAAATCGGCGGCCGCGCCGACGATCGGCTGGATCAGCGCGTAGATCAGGGCATAGCCGGCCGCGATGCTCGCGGCGGTCGTGATGCTGATCGAAAATTCCTCCGCGACATGCGGCAGCACCGGGTCGAGCGCCCGCGTCGACAACGCCGCCGAGAAGCTCGCGAGCGCGATGATGTTGATCGCAGGCGGAAACTTCTGGTCGGGCAACGGCCTGGCCACGGGCTCGTGCATCAGTGCGCTTGGCCCTTGGCGATCGTATCGAACGCCATCAGCGTGCGGATCAGTCCTTCGAACTGATGCAGCGGCACCATGTTCGGCCCGTCGGACGGCGCATGATCCGGATCCGGATGGGTTTCGATGAATACGCCGGCGACGCCGACAGCCACGGCCGCGCGCGCCAGCACCGGCACGAATTCGCGCTCGCCGCCAGAGGAAGCGCCCTTCCCGCCCGGTTGCTGCACCGAATGGGTCGCGTCGAAAATCACCGGCGCACCGGTCGCGCGGGCCATGATCGGCAGCGAACGCATGTCGGAGACCAGCGTGTTGTAGCCGAACGAGGCGCCGCGCTCGGTGACGAGCACGTTGGGATTGTTAGCGCTGGTGATCTTGGCGACGACATTCGTCATGTCCCAGGGCGCGAGGAATTGCCCCTTCTTGACGTTGACGACCTTGCCGGTTGCGGCCGCAGCCAGCAGCAGATCAGTCTGCCGGCACAGGAAGGCCGGGATCTGCAGGACGTCGACGGCCTGCGCGACCTCGGCGCATTGTGAGGCGTCATGCACGTCGGTCAGCACGGGCAGACCGAGCGATGACCGGATCTCGGCAAAGATCGGCAGCGACTGCGCCAAGCCGAGGCCGCGCTCCGCCGAGGCACTGGTGCGGTTGGCTTTGTCGAAGGAGGTCTTGTAGACGAGGCCTATCTTCAGCCGCGTGGCGATCTCCTTCAGCGCGGAGGCGACCTCCAGCGCATGTTGACGGCTTTCGAGCTGGCACGGCCCGGCAATGATCGAGATCGGCAAATTGTTGCCGAATTTGACCGTGCCAACGCTGACGACCGGGGCCGCAGATGATGAAGAGCTCAAGGCCAATACCCTCGTTTCGCCGCGACCATAGCGGTGATGAGGGGCCGATCAACCCGATTCGGCCCGGGCTATCAGAATATCAGGGTTGCGCGAGGGGTCCTCGTCGCAAGCCATGCCGAGACAACCGCTACTTGACCGACGAGAAGGCAGTCGGCGTCAGCAGCTGGCTGACGATGTTGCCGACGATCTGGCCGTCCGCTTCGCTCTCGGCGCGCGCTTTCATCCAGTCCGGATCGGTCATGAACTTGGCCCACTTCGCCTCGCGATCAGCAAGCGACTCCCAGGCCAGGAAATAGGTCAGCTCCTGGTTGGATTCACCGATCAGCGTGGTGAAGAACCCGGCCTGCTTGATGCCATGCTTCTCCCACAGCTTCAGGGTCGCAGTCTCGAACCGCTTCAGCAGCGCCGGCAGGCGGCCGGGTACGCAGCGATAGACGCGCATTTCGTAGATCATTGTTGTTTTCCTCCCTGAACAGGTGCGGACGTTATAGCGGTCGGCCCTGATGCTGTCTTGAGCCCTGCCCGGCCTCCCCCGCGGCGTTTCGCGCATGGCTGGATCATTTCCCGCAATGCTGCCGCAATGATCGGGCCGCTAGAAGGGGTTAATGCGGTTGAGGTGCCGGATCATGCGGATTTTGCTCGTCGAGGATGAGGCGGAGATGGCCACAGCGCTTTCGTCCGCTCTCAGGCGCTACGACATGGTGGTGGATCACGCCCCCACGCTTGCAGACGCGGAGGAAGCGATTTCCGCCGACGTTCACGCCGCCGTCCTGCTCGACCGCCAGCTTCCCGACGGGGACGGCCTCGCCCTGATCCCGAAGCTTCGCGCCCGCGCCGACGGCGTGCCGATCATCGTCCTGACCGCGCGCGGCGACCTCGCCGACCGCATCGCCGGGCTCGATAGCGGCGCCGACGATTATCTCGCCAAACCGTTCGCGGTCGAGGAGCTATTGGCGCGACTGCGTGCCGTGTTGCGGCGGCCCGCGGGCCTGTCTCCAGACGTCATCCGCGCCGGCCGCCTCGCCTTCGACCTCGGTCATCGCGAGGCCAGCATCGACGGCCAGCCGTTCGAACTGCCGCGCCGTGAACTGCTGGTGCTCGAAGCTTTGATCCGCCGGATGGGCCGCACGGTGCTGCGTACGGCGCTTGAAGAGGCTGTCTACAATTTCGACGACGAGATCCAGTCGAACGCGCTGGACACGCATATCTCGCGGCTGCGCCGCAAGCTCGCTGACGCCAATGCCGGCGTGGAGATCCACGGCATTCGCGGCGTCGGCTATCTCCTGAAGAAGCTGCCATGAGCAGGCACGACGAGCCCTATTGCCTGCGCTCGCGATTGAGCTGGCGCCTGCTTGCGCTCCAGGCCGCACTGTTGCTGGCCCTGGTTGCCGTCGTCGTCGGTGCGCTCTGCGCCTCGGGATTCGTGCTCGCGGAGCGCGACGAGGATCGCGTCATCGATGTCGTGCAGCACGCGCTCGCGCGTAACGCGGACGGCGACCTGACCCTGCGGTCGACGCCCAACCTGAAGCAATTGCGTGCGGAGACACCGGATCTCTGGTTTCTGGTCCGTGACCGGCAAGGACATTCGCTGGTCGAAGGCACCGTGCCGGCGGAATTCGCGGCGATCGGCGGCGGCCTCGACCAGATCAGCCAGGCGCGGCTCGGCTGGCAGATGTTCGAGGACGACCCGCGCAAGCCGGCAGCGCGGCTGAAGCGGGTCGACACCGATGCCGGCAATGTGCAGATCATCACTGCGACGCAAGGCCGAATGACCGGCGCCAAGGCGCTGTTGATGACTTCGCTGGCATTTCTCGGCATCGCCCTGCCCGGCCTACTGGTGATGGGCACAGCGACCTTCGTCGCGACGCCGATGATCGTGCGGCGCGCCTTCAGAGGATTGGATACCACCGCCGATCAGGCGCGCCGCATCGACATCCATCAACGCGGTGCGCGGCTGTCGGTGGAACGAATTCCGCTGGAGGTCGTGCCGCTGGTCACCGCGATCAACGACGCGCTGGCGCGGCTCGATCAGGGCTATGCCCGCCACAAGCGCTTCGTTGCGGATGCCGCGCACGAGTTGCGCACGCCGATCGCGATCCTGAACACGCGACTGGAATCGCTCCCCTCCGGTCCGGACAAGACCCGACTGCTGGAGGATGCCGCGCGGTTGGCGACGCTTGCCGAGCAATTGCTCGACATCCAGCGGCTTGACCGCTGCGGTCATCCCCTAGCGCGTGTCGACCTCGTCGCGATGGCGCAAAGCGCGGCCGCCGACCTCGCGCCGCTCGCGATCGCCGCAGGCTACGAGCTGGAGCTCGATGCGCCCGCGACGCCGATCGAGACGATCGGTGACGTAGCCGCGCTGGAGCGCGCGCTGACCAATCTCGTGCAGAACGCGATCCAGCACGGCCCTCGCCGCGGTACGATCGGCATTCGCGTGAGCAAGCCTGCCTGCATCGAGGTCACCGACGAAGGCGCCGGCATTCCCGCTGATCAACGCGAGCAGATCTTCGAGCCGTTCTACCGGCTCACCCCGCTCGATCGCGGCGCTGGCCTCGGCCTCAACATGGTCCGCGAGATCGTGCTCCTGCATGGCGGGCAGGTCTCTGTCACCGATGGCGCGGACGGTGGCACCTGCTTCAGAATGACGCTGCGGCCAACCTCGCAGATTTGATTCAATCCGCGTTCGCAGCTCACCGCGCAATGCTGTCGCAATCCGCTCCCGCGACAATGCATCCGCCTCACCTCTGATCCCAAGAGGCGCCATCGAGATGCCGGAGTGCGCATGCCCAACGATTTCCTGTCCTTCTTCCTGTCCTGGATGTCTTCGCCGCGTCGGGTCGGCGCCATTGCGCCGTCGGGCGCGGCGCTCGCCGACCTCATCACGCGCGAGATCACCGAGAAGACCGGCCCGATCCTCGAGCTCGGTCCCGGCACCGGCGCCTTCACCTACAAGCTCTTGAAGCGCGGCGTCAGGCCACAAGATCTCACACTGATCGAATACGGCTCGGACTTCATGAAGCTCTTGCAAATGCGCTTTCCGGGCACGCGCGTGCTGTGGATGGACGCGGCGCGGCTCGCGACGGAGCGACTCTATGACGGTGCGCCCGTCGGCGCGGTCGTAAGCGGCCTGCCGCTGCTGAACATGTCGACGCGCAAGGTCGTCTCGATCCTCGGTGGCGCGTTCAGCTATGTCCGCCCCGGCGGCGCCTTCTACCAGTTCACCTACGGCATGAGCTGCCCAATTCCGCGGCCGGTGCTCGACCGTCTCGGCCTGCGCGCAACGCTGGTGGATCGCGCCTTCCTGAACGTGCCGCCGGCCGCCGTCTACAAGCTGACGCGGCGGCCGCAAATGACGCTGATTGCAGGATCGGTTGCGCTGGGAATTTCACCGCCGGTCGCAGCGGAAGCGAATTGCTAGACCAACCGGCTCTGCACCATCGCCGCCTGGATGAACGAGGCGAACAGCGGGTGCGGCTCGAACGGCCGCGACTTCAGCTCGGGGTGGAACTGGACGCCGATGAACCAGGGGTGATCCTCGTACTCGACGATCTCCGGCAGCACGCCATCGGGCGAGAGGCCGGAGAATTTCAGGCCGTGCTGCTCGAGGCGGTCCTTGTAGGCGGTGTTGACCTCGTAGCGATGGCGGTGGCGTTCCGAAATCTCGGTCGCGCCGCCATAGACCCGCGAGACGCGGCTGCCGCGATTGAGCGCGGCGGGATAAGCGCCAAGCCGCATCGTGCCGCCGAGATCGCCGGCCTGCGAGCGCTTCTCGAGCTCGTTGCCGCGCAGCCATTCCGTCATCAGGCCGACGAGCGGCTCCTTGGTCGGACCGAACTCGGTGGAGTTCGCCTCCTCGATGCCGACGAGGTTTCGCGCCGCCTCGATGACAGCCATCTGCATGCCGAAGCAGATGCCGAAATACGGCACGTCGCGCTCGCGCGCGAACTGCGCCGCGCGAATCTTGCCTTCCGCGCCGCGTTGGCCGAAGCCGCCCGGCACCAGAATGCCGTTGACGTGCTCGAGGAACGGCGCCGGATCTTCCTTCTCGAAGATCTCACTCTCGATCCAGTCGAGATTGACCTTCACCTTGTTGGCGATGCCGCCGTGCGAGAGCGCCTCGATCAGCGACTTATACGCATCCTTCATGCCGGTGTATTTGCCGACGATGGCGATGGTGACATCGCCCTCGGGGTTGCGGATACGCTCGTTGATCTTCTGCCAGCTCTGCAGCACCGGCGGAATCCGCGATCCGATGCCGAAGGCGGCGAGCACTTCGTCGTCCAGGCCCGCCGCGTGATAGGCTTCGGGCACCGCATAGATGCTGTCGGCGTCGCGCGCTTCGATGACGGCGCTTTCGCGCACGTTACAAAACAGCCCCAGCTTGCGCCGCTCTTCCTTCGGGATCTCGCGATCGGTGCGGCAGAGCAGGATGTCCGGCTGAATGCCGATCGAACGCAGCTCCTTCACCGAGTGCTGCGTCGGCTTCGTCTTCAGTTCGCCCGCACTCGGGATGTACGGCAGCAGCGTGAGGTGAATGTAGATGGCGTGATCGCGCGGCAGCTCGTTCTTGAGCTGGCGGATCGCCTCGAAGAACGGCAGGCCCTCGATGTCGCCGACGGTGCCGCCGATCTCGACCAGCACGAAATCGTAATCGTCATTGCCGGAGAGGACGAATTCCTTGATCGCGTTGGTGACGTGCGGCACCACCTGGATGGTCGCGCCGAGATAATCGCCGCGGCGTTCCTTCGAGATGATGTCCTGGTAGATGCGCCCCGTCGTGATGTTGTCCTGCTTCGTCGCAGGCCTGCCGGTGAAGCGCTCGTAGTGACCGAGATCGAGATCGGTCTCCGCGCCGTCATCGGTCACGAATACTTCGCCGTGCTGATACGGCGACATCGTTCCGGGATCGAGATTGAGATAGGGATCGAGCTTGCGGAGGCGGACCTTGTAGCCCCGGGCCTGCAGCAGGGCACCGAGTGCCGCTGAAGCCAAACCCTTGCCGAGCGAAGAAACCACGCCGCCGGTGATGAATATGTACCGCGCCATGGGACCTAACCTCTAATCCCTCGAATCCGATTCGCCAAAGCGATTCGTATTCCGCCCCAAAGAATCTGCGGGCCTGTGGGTGAGCCAAAACTAAGAGTGGTGACAGAGCCTTGATGGGGGCTGTTGATGCGGGACGGTAGCCTCCGCCCTGCATGGCCCCCCTGCTTTATTGCGAACGAGGCACCTGCGGGCCGCTCGGCGCTGCCGGGGCCTGCTGCTGCTCGTCCGCCTTCTTCAGCGTATCCAGAATACCGCCCGAGGTCGGCGGGGTGATCGGTCCACCGCCGGCCGGCTGGGTCTGCGATGCCGGCTGGCCGATGATCGAGGACGGCGCACGGTTGTAACCGGCGTACCAGGACAGGAACAGACTGGTCAGGAAGAAGCCGGCGGCGAGGACCGCGGTGGTGCGCGACAACAGATTCGCGGTGCCGCGGCTCGACATGAAGCCCGCGCCTCCGCCCATGCCGAGGCCGCCGCCTTCCGACTTCTGGAGCAGCACGGCACCGATCATGACAGCAACAATCATGAGGTGGATGACGATGACAACAGTCTGCATAGTATCCTTCCGTCACAAGCCGACAGCGCCGAGACGGCGGCCGATCGCGCTTCGCGGGTTTTCCTGAAGTTGCGCGGTGTTACACGATCGGAAGGGGCATTGCCACCCCCCGATCGGCCACGGCCACGCTTTCCCCTTGGCCAGGGGCAGCCCTTAGTTAGGACAGCCTTTTAGTTGGGGCAACCTTGGGCGATCGCAAGGAAATCGGCCGCTTTCAGGCTGGCGCCGCCGACCAGCGCGCCGTTGACGTTCTTCACCGCCATCAGCTCAGCCGCGTTCGACGGCTTGACGGAGCCGCCATAGAGGATCCGCATCGCCGCCCCATCCGCCTTGAACCGGGAGGTCAGGAGTTCCCGGATAAAGCCATGAATCTGCTCGACATCCTGGGCCGTGGGGGTGAGTCCCGTGCCGATCGCCCAGACCGGCTCATAGGCCACGACCAGATTGGCCGCCGTGGAGCCGTCCGGGAGCGAGCCGTTGAGCTGGCCCCGGAGGATGTCCAGGGTCTGGCCGGCATCGCGCTGGACCTGCGTCTCGCCGATGCAGACGATCGCAATCACCCCGGCTCGCCAGGCGGCTTCCGCCTTCTGCCGGATCAGCGCATCGCCCTCGCCGTGGTCGGCGCGGCGCTCGGAATGGCCGACGATGACGGCGGTCGCACCCGCATCGGCCAGCATTTCAGCCGCGATATCGCCCGTATGGGCGCCGGAGGCCTTGGGATGGCAATCCTGGGCCCCTACGGCGACCTTCTTGCCGCGCGCCTTGTCGGCAAAGGCCGCGATCAGGGTCGCCGGCGGGCAGACCAGAAGATCGGCCTTGCCGGCCACCTCTGCCGCACCATTGAGCATGGCGTCGAATTCGGCGGCTGCGGCCTTCAGGCCGTTCATTTTCCAGTTGCCGGCGATCAGCGGTCGGATGGCATCGGTCATGTCAATGTCCAGCAAAATGAGGTTTGCGCATGCGCTAGCAGAGGACCTGCTGCAGTTCCAGAGACCAGGGGCTTTTAACCGCAGCTTCGAAGCGCGGCCTGACCTGAGGTTGCGGGGGGAAAGCCACCACTTTATGATGGCATATCAATTTGGTGAGGCGCTTTTGCTGAATCTGCATTAAGACGCGCTCCCGTTCCCCTCCTTTCAGACAAGTTGGACCAAATGCTTCGAGGAATGCGCAAGGCCTCATCAAACTGGGTCGGCAAGACCATTATGGCCGTCGTGATGGGCGTATTGATCATCAGCTTCGGCGTTTGGGGTATTGCCGACATCTTCCGCGGCTTCGGACAGTCCACGGTGGCCAAGGTCGGCCACACCGAGATTTCGCTGAACGAGTTCCGCCAGATCTACACCGACCGCCTCCAGCAGATCGGCCGCCAGTTCGGCCGCCCACTGACGCCGGAGCAGGCGCGCGCGTTCGGCCTCGACCGCCAGGTGCTCCAACAGACGATTGCGGAAGCCGCCCTCGATGAAAACGCGCGCCGGCTCGGGCTCGGTCAGTCCGACGACCAGATCCGCGAGCTCATCATGAACGATCCGAACTTCAAGGGCGTCGACGGCAAATTCGACGCGAACCGCTTCCAGAGCCTGATCCGCAATTTCGGCTACACCGAGCAGCGCTACGTCGCCGAGCAGCGCAAAGTGGCGCTGCGCCGGCAGATCACCGGCACGATTGGTGCCGGCCTCGAGCCGCCGAAAGCCATGCTCGACGTGGCGACGCGCTTCCAGAATGAGCAGCGCGCCATTGAATTCGTCAGGCTCGACACCGCGCAGGCAGGCCAGATCGACCCGCCCTCCCCCGAGGCGCTCGCCGCCTATTTCGAGGATCACAAGGTCCAATTCCGCGCGCCCGAATATCGCAAGATCGTCTTCGCTGTGATCTCGCCTGAGGAGATCGCCAAGTGGAGCGACGTCTCCGATGACGACGCGAAGAAGCTGTTCGAACAGCGCAAGGACCAGCTCTCCACACCGGAGAAGCGCCAGATCCAGCAGATCGTGTTCCCGAACGTCGCCGATGCGCAGGCCGCGCGCGAGCGTCTGGCCGGCGGACTCTCCTTCGAGGACCTCGGCAAGGAGCGCGGACTGAGTGCCACCGACGTCGATCTCGGACTCGTGGCCAAATCCGCGCTCGAACCCGTCGTCGGCGATGCCGCCTTCGCGCTTCCCGCAGGCGAGATCAGCCAGCCGATCCAGGGCCGTCTCGGCGTCTCGATCGTCAAGGTCGAAAAGATCGAGCCGGGCGCCGAGGCCGACTACGCGAAGTTTGCCGGCGACGTGAAGCGCCAGATCGCGGCCGAGCGTGCGCGCGTCAAGGTGAGCGAACTCCGCGACAAGATGGAAGACGAGCGGGGTGCCGGCACCAGCGTCGCCGATGCCGCGCAGAAGCTCGGCCTCACCGCCGTGACCATCGATGCCGTCGACCGCTCGGGCCGCGCGCCGAACGGGCAGACCGTCGCCAACATTCCGCAGGGCCTCGATGTGGTGTCGCAGGCCTTCAACAGCGACGTCGGCGTCGACAACGACCCGATCTCGTTCAAGGGCGGCTATGTCTGGTACGACGTGGTCGCCATCACGCCGTCGCGCGACCGCAGCCTCGACGAGGTTCGCGACCAGGTCGAGGCGCGCTGGCGCCAGGACCAGATCGCCACCAAGCTGAAGGCGAAGGCGACCGAGATGGTGCAGAAGCTCGAGCAGGGCGCCAAGCTCGCCGACGAGGCGGCTGCGATCAACGCCAAGGTCGAGACCGCCAGCGGCTTCAAGCGAGACGACACGCCTGCCGGCGTGCCCGCGAACATCGTTGCGGCCGCCTTCCGCACCGCCAAGGACGGCGTCGGACAGGCGCCCGTGACCGGCGGCAGCGAAGTCATCGTCTATCGCGTCACCGACATCGTCGATCCTGCAGCCGACACCGCCTCCGACGCCGTCAAGAAGCTCAAGGACGGCATCGACCGGTCGCTGACCGACGAGCAGGTCGCGTCCTACGTCAACAAGCTTCAGAACGACATCGGAACCAGCATTAATCAGGCCGCCTTCGCGCAGGTGACCGGCGCGAACCAGTGAGTTGAAAGCACGCGATGGACGACCTGAAATCGATTATTGGAAAAGTGGCGACCGGCGCCAGCCTGTCGCGTGACGAGGCCGCTTCCGCCTTCGACGCCGTGATGTCCGGCGAGGCCACGCCCTCGCAGATGGGCGGCCTGCTGATGGCGCTGCGTGTGCGCGGCGAGACCGTGGACGAGATCACAGGCGCGGTCGCGGCGATGCGCTCGAAGATGCTCACGGTCGATGCGCCTGCCGACGCCGTCGACATTGTCGGCACCGGCGGCGACGGCTCCGGTTCGGTCAACGTCTCGACCTGCGCGTCGTTCATCGTTTCGGGCACCGGCCTGCCGGTCGCCAAGCATGGCAACCGCGCGCTGTCATCGCGCTCGGGCGCCGCCGACGTGCTGGCCTCGCTCGGCGTGAAGATCGACCTCAAGCCCGAACAGGTCGGGCGCTGCGTGCGCGAATGCGGCATCGGCTTCATGTTCGCGCCGGCTCATCATCCCGCGATGAAGAACGTCGGCCCGACCCGGGTCGAGCTCGCGACCCGCACGATCTTCAATCTGCTCGGACCGCTGTCCAATCCGGCCGGTGTGAAGCGGCAGATGGTCGGCGTGTTCTCGCGGCAATGGGTGCAGCCGCTGGCGCAGGTGCTGAAGAATCTCGGCTCCGAATCCGCGTGGGTGGTGCACGGCTCCGACGGACTGGACGAGATCACCCTCACCGGCCCGACCTTCGTCTGCGCGCTCCACAATGGCGAGATCCGGAATTTCGAGGTGACGCCCGAAGACGCCGGCCTGTCGCGCTGCGAGCCCGGCGCGCTCAAGGGCGGCGATGCAGACGCCAATGCGATCGCGCTGCAAAGCGTGCTCGACGGCAAGCCGAGCCCGTATCGCGACGTCGCGTTGATGAACGCCGCCGCCGCGCTCATCGTCGCCGGCCGCGCCAAGGACCTCAAGGAGGGCGTCGCGATCGGTGCGAAATCGCTCGACAGCGGCGCGGCGAACGCGCGGCTGAAGCATCTGATCGCGGTCTCGAACAGCTGAGCGAGTCATGTCTGATATCCTGACCAAGATCGAGGCCTACAAGCGCGAGGAGATCGCCGCGGCCAAGCGCGCGCAGCCGCTCGCGGCAATGGAGGCCAAGGCCAAGGCGCAAGGCGCACCGCGCGGCTTCGTGCGCGCGATCAGGGCGAAGCACACCAATGGCGACTATGCGCTGATCGCCGAGGTGAAGAAGGCCTCGCCGTCCAAGGGGCTGATCCGCGCGGATTTCGATCCGCCCGTGCTCGCCAGGGCCTATGAGGCGGGCGGCGCGGCTTGCCTGTCGGTGCTGACCGACACGCCCTCGTTCCAGGGCCATCTCGACTTCATGGCGGCCGCGCGCGCGGCGACCTCGCTGCCGGTGCTGCGCAAGGATTTTCTGTTCGACACCTATCAGGTCGTCGAGGCGCGTGCTCATGGCGCCGACTGCATTCTCATCATCATGGCCGCGCTCGATAACGCCACGGCCAAGGACCTCGAAGACACAGCAATTGCCCATGGCATGGACGTGCTGATCGAGATCCACGATCGCGCCGAGCTCGACCGGGCTCTGAAGCTGCGCTCGCCGATGATCGGGGTCAACAACCGCAATCTGCGCACCTTCGAGACCACGCTTGCGACCAGCGAGACGCTGGCGCCGCTGATTCCTGCGGAGCGGCTGATGGTCGGCGAGAGCGGCATCTTCACGCCGGCCGACCTCACCCGGCTCGAGCGCGTGGGCATGTCGACCTTCCTGGTCGGCGAGAGCCTGATGCGGCAGGCCGACGTCACCGCGGCGACGCGCACGCTGCTCGCGCGCGAGACCAACGCCCGCGCCACGGGCACGCGCTGATATGGCGCGCAAAGCGAGCCCTGCCCTCACCCATATCAGCGCCTCCGGCGAGGCGCGGATGGTCGACGTCTCGGACAAGGCCGCAACCGAGCGGCTCGCTGTCGCCGAGGGGCGCGTGGTCATGGAAAAGGCGACGCTCGACCTGATCGTCTCCGGCAATGCCAAGAAGGGCGACGTGCTCGGCACCGCGCGCATCGCCGGCATCATGGCGGCGAAACGCACCTCCGAGCTGATCCCGCTCTGTCATCCGCTCGCGCTGTCGAAGGTGACGGTCGACATCGAGCCCGACGCGAAGCTGCCGGGCTGTGTGGTGCGTGCCAGCGTCAAGGTGACCGGCCCTACCGGCGTCGAGATGGAGGCGCTGACGGCGGTCTCGGTCGCCTGCCTCACCATCTACGACATGATCAAGGCGGTGGAGCGCGGCGTCCGCATCGAGGGTATCCAGCTCATCGAGAAGCTCGGCGGCAAATCGGGCCACTACCGCGCCTGAGCTATTTCGCTTCGCGCTGCCGCTCGCGATAGGCCCGCGTTTTCATCCGGTTGCCGCATAGCGTTGACATGCACCAGCGCCGCGTCGCCGGTTTCGACCGGTCGAAGAACACCCGGCGGCATTCCTCGGACGCACACATTTTCAACCGGTCCAACGATCCCAGAAGGGCTGCGTCATGAAGTTCGACAGCGACCGCCGATAGACCAGCGAGCGCGTCTTCGCGCGCTGCCGACAGTATTGCACCCTGTCCCGCGCGCAGCTCCACCCGCAATGGAAACGGCACCAGCGCGCCATCGAGAACATTGAGCACGTCCCTGTTCCGCCGCCGTTCGGCCGGCTCGCACTGCAGATAGGCGCGCAACGCGCCGCGCAGCGCCAGCGCGGTCTCGAACATCGCAAGCGTGACCCGCCCGCCCTCAGCTCCAAGCCCGCGATCGCGCATCCAATCCGCCAGTTGCTTCGGCCCAGCGAGTTCGTCGCTCTGGGGGTGCGCCAAACCGAAATGAGTGAAATGGCGGACATCCAGCGTATTGGCGAAATCGTAGACGTTCGCCAACGCATCGGGAACCCTGAACTTGCGCGACTCTTTCGACATCGGAACCCCCGGCAAATCTAGACACTAGTAAAGCACGTTTACTGGTTGACAGCAATCGACACCTGTATTGTACTTATACAGGTGTCGATCTCCTTTGTGATCGAACCTCATTGCGATCAATGGAATGGAGGATGCGTGCCGTGACCGACGCCCTGCACTATCTCGAACTCACCGAACTCGCGGCACGCCTCAAGACGCGCGAACTGTCCTCGCTGGACGTCACGCGCTCGCAGCTCGACCGCATCCAAAGCATTGACTCCGAGCTCAGCAGCTACGTTCACGTGATGGCGGAAACGGCCGTCTCCGAGGCGAAAGCTGCCGATGCCGAAATGGCACATGGCAAGTATCGGGGCCCGTTGCACGGCGTGCCGCTTGCGCTGAAGGACCTGATCTGGACAAAGGGTGTTCCGACGGCGGCCGGCACCACCCTTCATCGGGATTTCCGTCCGCGTGAAGACGCGACCGTCGTGCGCCGACTCAAGGACGCGGGTGCCGTGGTGCTCGGCAAGCTGCAGCTCACCGAGGGCGCATATTCCGATCACCATCCGTCGGTGACGCCGCCCAAAAATCCCTGGAATGCGGATTACTGGCCGGGCATTTCATCGAGCGGGGCGGCTGTCGCCACAGCCGCCGGACTTTGCTTTGGCTCGCTCGGCTCTGATACTGGCGGCTCGATCCGCTGGCCATGTGCCGCCAACGGACTGACCGGGCTGAAGCCGAGCTGGGGCCGCGTCAGCCGCCACGGCACATTCGAGCTGGCCGCAACGCTCGACCACGTCGGACCAATCTGTCGCAGTGCTGCGGATGCCGGCGTACTGCTCGGCGCGATCGCCGGACACGACATGAACGATCCGACCTCGCTGCTCGATCCGGTGCCGGATTATCTTGCCGCAACCGTACATGACGTGCAGGGCTTGCGGATCGGCGTGGACGCCGCCTGGAACAGCGACGACGTGGACGTCGCGACGCACAGCGTGTTGGCCGACGTCATCGATGTTTTCCGTGCGCTTGGCGCTGATTTCGTCGATATCCGATTTCCTGATGTAACCGACGCGATCGCCGACTGGGCGCCGAATTGTGCGGTGGAAGCTGCGAACGCGCACGAGGCGACTTATCCTGCCCGCAAGAACGAGTATGGCCCGGTACTGGCCTCGGTGATCGAGGCCGGTCGCGCGCTCTCCGCACTCGACTATCAGAAGATTCTGCTGCGGCGCCTCGCGTTACGGGGCCGTGTAGCGGCGCTGTTCGAGACCATCGACCTCCTGCTGATCCCGGTCCACCCGTTCCCGCCTGTGACTCTAGCCATGATCCAGACGCTCGGTGAGCAGCCTGATCTGATCGCGAAACTGCAGCGCTACACCTGCCCGTTCGACATGACCGGTCATCCCACGATTACACTGCCGGGCGGTGCATCAAGGGACGGGATGCCGATCGCGTTCCAGCTCGTCGCCGCCCATCTCGGCGAGGCCACGCTCGTGCGCGCCGGCGCCGCGTTCCAGCGCGCGACGTCCTGGCACCGCCGCCATCCGTCCCTCACGTCCGGGAGGCAACAATGACCGTTCAATCTACGCCGGCTCATTGGAGCATTTTCCACGGCTGGCTCGTTGTCGCCGGCGCGTTCGCAGTCACGCTGGTCGGATTCGGCTCTGCTTATACGTTCAGCGCGTTCCTGACGCCGCTGCAGCTCGAGTTCGGCGCCTCGCGCGGCTCGGTCTCGCTGGTATTCTCGCTCGCGGGCTTCCTCTATTTTGGCCTCGGCATCGTCAGTGGCCCGCTCGCCGATCGCTTCGGTTCTCGCGTGCTGGCGGTGACCGGCATGCTGCTCACCGGCCTTGGGCTCGTCGCCGCCGGCTTTGCGCGCAGTCTCGTCGAAGTCTATCTGGCCTATGGGCTTGGGGTCGGAATCGGGGTTGGCTGCGCCTACGTGCCCGCAATCGGCGCGGTGCAGCGCTGGTTCGTGCGCCGACGTGGCTTTGCTTCCGGCCTTGCGGTCAGCGGGATCGGGCTCGGTACGCTGGCGATGCCGCCACTCGCAACGCTCCTGATCGAGATGTTGGGCTGGCGCAGCGCCTACATTGTGCTTGGCCTGCTGGCGGCGGCCGTCGGCGCCGGTTTGGCGCTGCTCATCGAGAACGATCCACGCGGTCGCGGTCTGGGCCCCGACGGCGACCCGCCGCTGGCGGCAGGCTCAAACCGTCCGGACGGCGCGTCCATCGCTGAAGCGGTGCGTTCACGCAATTTCATCGCGCTCTATGTCGCATGCCTGATCTGCGCGTTCGGCGTCTTCGTACCCTTCGTACATCTGGTTCCTTATGCCGGCGACCACGGCGTGGCGCCCGCAGCCGCCGTGCTGTTGCTCGGCGTGATCGGCATCGGTAGCACCGCCGGCCGGTTCCTGCTCGGCGGACTTGCCGACCGCATGGGCCGAACCTCCGCGCTGCTGCTGATGTTTGTCGGTATGGCGGCGGCACTCGCGATCTGGGTCGTGTCGACCCATGCCTGGCAACTCGTTGTGTTCGCCGTCGTCTACGGTGTGTTCTACGGTGGCTGGGTCGCGGTGCTGCCGGCCGTCGTGATGGACTATTTCGGCGGCCGCAACGTCAGTGGCATCATTGGCATCCTCTATACCAGCGTCGCCTTCGGGACGCTGGTAGGCCCAAGCGCCGCCGGTTTCGCTTACGATTTCAATCACAGCTACACACTGCCGATCCTGATCAGCGCGGCGGCGAACATCATCGCGGCGCTGATCGTGGTGACGACACTGACGCGAAGAGAAAAGCGCTCCGACGGTATTGTCTTCGCCGCGACCGGCAAGAACTGACCGGCATCTCGGTCGTCGCCGGCAAATCTTGCACGCCTCTCGTCATGCGCATCGATCCGGTATTATGGCGCAAACGCCACAAGCGTAGTGCCAAGTGCTTCGCCTCATCTCCGGCTGCCTTGGCAGACGCAACTTCGGCAGCGGCTTCAACTTTGTACCGCTCTAATTCGCCGGCCGATTCTGCTATTTCGACTCTTTGGAGTTTTACGACGATCCAAGTCGCAACCCCGGCCACAAGTGCGAAGCCGCCGGCAATGATCAAAAACACCACCATGGCATTTTCCCAGCCATGGAGTGACAAGCCTAGCATTCGCCTCGCGTCCTTCGATCGAGTGGCCATTCGCGCAATTGCGGTGTTGTTGGTCGGTTTCTTGGCGCTGCTGATCGCGGTCGTGTGGGACCTGATCATAAAAAAGCGGTGATTCTAAATCTCCTCCAATGCTACCCCTTCGAGTTCCAGTGCCGCAATACACGCAAGAAAGAATGTTGCGGGAAACGTTCCCCGCGCGAGCTTATTGGTGATCGAGGCCTCTGTTTCTTTCAGCCCATGCTTCCTGAGCCGCTTAGCCAGCTCGGCATAGGTGACTTCGGTATCCTTGAGTTTGTGCTTCAGGAATGCTGCGGCGCGTTCGGCCCATTCCTCTTCCGATTTGATGTTCATGGCACCTCCATTTTGAGGCTATCATATCTGATAGGTTGCTGTTGACAAGTCTGCAACCTATCACATATGATAGCTCTCATAAACGAGAGGGGCGACAGATGGCACAGCACTTCCTTCTTTCCCGGGCGGCTAAGACCCTCTCGCTGGCCCAGGTTTTCCAGATGAAGGATGAGGAAGCGGAAATGACCTTTCGCCGCATCCGCTGGGCCGATACCAACGGCGAGCCGGTTTGCAGCCACTGCGGCGGCGTTAATGCCTATGACTGCCGCCGCTTGAAGGGGGCGCCGCGCTTCCGCTGCCGCGCCTGCAAGAAGGGACTCCACCCTTACCAGCGGAACGCTGTTCGCTAGCCACAAGCTGCCCCTCCGCTGCTATCTGGCGGCCATTGCGATCTTCTGCAACGAAGTGAAGGGCAAGTCGGCACTGGCTCTGAGCCGCGATCTCTGCGTCTCCTACAAGTGTGCCTTCGTGTTGCTGCACAAGCTGCGGGAGGCGATGGCCGATGAACTCAAGGGTCGCGTGATCGGCGGCGAAGGCAAGGTGGCTGAGGTGGATGGCGGCTATTTTTGGCAGCTACGTGAAGCCCGCCAACCGCAAGGAAGATCGCCTCGACCGTCGCTTCACGCGCAACCAGAACGGCAAGCGCAAGGTGGTGGTGATCGTGCGCGAGCGCGGCGGTAACTCCGTCCCGGCCGTGTTCAACAGCGAGAGCCAAGCCGCCTCATTCATCCGGGCTCGCATTGCCAAGGGAACGGTTGTGCACGCGGACGAAGCTGGCTCTTGGGACAACCTGCACGAACGTTTTGAGGTGAAGCGCATCAACCATCAGGAAGCCTATTCGATGGACGGTGCTTGCACCAATTGGGCCGAAGAATACTTCTCCCGCCTTCGTCGCGGCGAGATCGGTATTCATCACCACATCGCCGGTCCTTACCTGCTCCGCTACGCGCAGGAGTCATCCTGGCGCGAGGACAACCGCCGCGTCTCGAATGGCGATCAGACGCAGCGGATTGCCTGACTGGCCTTGAAGCGTGGGAAGTCCGTGGACTTCACTGGCTACTGGCAGCGACACATTGCCGAGTGACCAATTCGCGCCGCATCCGTAATATTACGGAATATTGATTCCGTTTCGTGTCAAGAACAAAATGATACTTGTAAGATGTATTCTTTTCTGGAGCCGGGTATTGAAGCATTACGGCGTCCGGCCGATATTCATTTGGAACAAGGGACCGTCATGGCCGACCGCACCAAATTGGACGAATACATTGCCGAACTGGAAGCCGCCGCCTATGCGCGCGGTCGCGAAGATGCTCGGGCGGAAATGAAGGCTGAACTGATGGCGTTTCAAAAGGGTCTGCAAGCGAACGTCGAGAAATTGTCGGCTGAACTCGAACGCGCGAAAGAGCGCCTCACTGTTGACTTGACTGAAAAGCTGCTGCCTTACCTTCGATCCACAGGCACAACAGTAGACGCCGAATCAGAGCCGCGCGAACCGCGTGAAGGCTCCGACCAAGCAAAGGTGTTGGAAGTAATTCGTGAGCATCCCGGCTTGCGGGGAATGGAAGTGGTGAAAGCGCTTAACGGCTCGGTCGAGGAGAGAACCGTTAGGACTGCATTACACCGGCTCAAACGACGGAATGCAATTATGCAGCGAGAGGGGGCATGGCATCCCGTTTCGATGTCGCT
The DNA here is from genome assembly GCF_021458635.1 of Bradyrhizobium monzae. Lineage (GTDB taxonomy): Bacteria > Pseudomonadota > Alphaproteobacteria > Rhizobiales > Xanthobacteraceae > Bradyrhizobium. Next base: position 242,467 of record NZ_JAIRDQ010000008.1, on the reverse strand, counting down.
GTTTCAAAATAGCGAAAGCCAGTCACCGGTTTGATGACTGGCTTTCGTTGGAGATGTGGCCGAGTGGCTAAAGGCACCCGTTTTAGGTACGGGCAGAGAGAAATCAGGAAGCGGTCCTGCAAAAGTCTGCAACCAGAAAGTATCTCTCGGCGGGTTCGAATCCCTCCATCTCCGCCAAACACTCCAAGTCCCTTAAGATAAGCACTTAAGGGCCTTGGTCAATTATTCAGAATGGCGATTCTTCTGAATGGTTACGACGCCGTAGAAATTCGCCATCTGTACGGCCTAGCCTCGCCAACCCGCTCCACCCCCTTGCCGTCATGATTGGCGAGGCTGTGCTGTATCCCCAATGAGAACGGCCTGCACGTCTTCCTTGGAGGCGTCCTGCACGCCATGGGCAGCAAGGATGGCGGAGGCTAGCTGCTGCGCCGTCATGGGCTCTGTCGCCGTCCTGAGCGCGTCCACGGCCTTCCTATATAGAGTGCCGCGCTTGAACCACTTATTCGGCTTCCGCCGCTTCACGGCGATGCCAGCCAGGTTGTAGTTCGGGTCCAGCATTTTGATGACGGCCTCTAACTGCCGCATCTGCTCACTCAGTTCATCGTACTTCTGCCAGTTCTCAAGGATGGCCCCGCCTAGCTCGGCGTGAAGCCGTTCAAGGGTGAAGATGGCCGGTCGGGTGTACGGGTTCTGCGTCGGTCTGTGTCGCACCATGGTGATCTCCTTTGCGGTGGAGATGGGCGCGACCGTTCAAAGTTCTTGTGGCGTTTGCGCCATAATACCGCATCGATCGCATTTGTGTATTGCGGTTCATGTCGTGTTAACCGCGCTTCCTAACGTCGCCTCCACATCGATCCCGTAAACCGACGGATGTTACGGGGTCGTGAATTGACCCTGGCGTGTGTACGGCAACGACGACATGATGACGAGATACGGCAGCCGCTTCCTTGACCAGGCCTTCGTCCGCAGCGGACCGATCCGCTGGCTGGTGGTAGGCGGCACTCTCCTGATCGCTGCGATCGCCGTCGGCGCGGTGCTGATGGCGCAGAATTTCCGCGAACGCGCGCTACGCAACTCCGGCCGTGAGCTGGAAAACACCGTACTGCTGCTCGCCCATCATTTCGATCAGCAACTGCAGGATTTCGCGGTCATCCAGAGGGATTTCGTCGGCCATGTGCGCGCGACCGGAATCACGACCGCGGAGGACTATCGCAGGCGCCTCGCCGGCCAGGACGTGCACCAAATGCTGCGCTCGAAGATCGAGGCGCTGCCTTACATGGGCGGCGTCAACATCATCGACGCCGACGGCAATGTAATCAACTCCTCCACGACGTGGCCGGCCCCGAAGGTCAACGTTGCCGACCGCTCCTATTTCCGCACTTTCCGATACGATCCGCAGGCGCCCGAGGTGCTGATCGAACCCGTCTACAGCCGCATCTCCGGCGCCTGGACCATCCTGATCGTGCGCAAGATCATGGGACCGCACGGCGAGTTCATGGGTGTTGTGGGGCGCGGCATCGAGCCGGCCAACTTCGAGAAGTTCTTCGGGGCCGTCGTACTCGGCGAAAGTGCCTCGATCTCGATGCTGCACCGGGACGGCACCCTGCTTGCGCGCTTCCCGCATTCCACCGATATGATGGGACACAATTTCAGGAACGGCACGTTCGAGCAGCAAAAGATTTTCGCGCTCGATCACTTCGCCGGACGCATCGTGAGCCCGGTCGACGGTGAGGACCGGCTGGTCTCGGCGCGGGCGCTGCCCCACTTCCCGATCCTGATGATGGCGACGACCACGCGCGCGGCGGCGCTTGCCGACTGGCGCGAGCAGATCGGCATCCTGATTTCCGTCGCCGGGGCCTCTGCGCTCGCGATCGCCGGCGTGCTGATCGCGATCGTACGCAAGCTCCTGGAGCAGCACCGCGTGTCCCGGGAGCGGCTGACGCTGGAGAAGCAGCGCCTCGACCGCGCCGTCAACAACATGACCCAGGGCCTGCTGCTGTTCGACGCCTCGCAGCGCCTCGTGATCTGCAACCAGCGTTACATCGAGATGTACGGCTTGTCGGCCGAGATCGTGAAGCCCGGCTACAGCTTCCGCGACATCATCCTGCACCGCAAGGCCACGGGTTCGTTCCTGGGTGACGTGGACCAGTATGTCGCGCGCGTGCTGCGCGACATCCATGTCCGCAACTCCATGGTCGTCGAGACCGGCGATGGCCGTTCGATCCAGGTCGTCAACGAGCCGCTCGACGACGGCGGCTGGGTCGCGACCCATGAGGACATCACCGAACGTCGCCGCATCGAGGAGCGCATCACCCATCTCGCGCACTACGACGCACTGACCGACCTGCCGAACCGCGCGATGTTCCACGAACATCTGCGCGGAGAGCTCCTCGCCATCGCCGACGGCGAAGAGCTCGCGGTACACTACATCGACATCGACGAATTCAAGGGCGTCAACGACGCGCTCGGCCATCTCGTCGGCGACGAGCTGTTGAAGTCGGTGGCGGAGAGCCTCCGCGGCTGCGCCGGCCCTGCCGACTTCGTGGCGCGGCTCGGCGGCGACGAGTTCGCAATCGTGCAGAGCACGGTGACCTCGCAGGACCAGGTCAACGAGCTCGTCGCGCGGGTCTTCGCGGCGATCCGCACGCCGTTCGACTGCATGGGCCATCATCTCACGACCGACGCCAGCATCGGCATTGCGCTGGCTCCGGGGCACGGCACCGCGCTGGACCAGATCCTGAAGAACGCGGACATGGCGATGTACGCCGCCAAATCCGCCGGGCGCCGCACCTACCGCTTCTTCGAGCCGGAGATGGACGCCAAGGTGCGCGAGCGGCGCCAGCTGGAGATCGATCTCCGACACGCCATCGCCCATGGCGGCCTCGAGGTCTATTACCAGCCCTGTCTCAGCCTCAAGGACGACCGCATCACCGGCTGCGAGGCGTTGGTGCGCTGGCGCCACCCCGAGCGCGGCATGGTTTCGCCGGCCGAGTTCATCCCGATCGCCGAGGATACCGGGCTGATCAACGAGATCGGCGAATGGGTGCTGGCGACGGCCTGCCGCGATGCCGCCGGCTGGCCCGATGACATCCGCCTCGCGGTCAACGTCTCCCCGGTGCAGTTCAAGAGCGGCACGCTGGCGCTGAAGATCATGGCGGCGCTGGCCGCCTCCAATCTGCCGGCGAGCCGGCTCGAGCTCGAGATCACCGAGGCCGTGCTGATCCGCGACGATGAGACCGCGCTTGCGATCCTGCACCAGCTCCGTGCCATCGGCGTCCGCATCGCGCTCGACGATTTCGGCACCGGCTATTCGTCGCTGAGCTATCTGCACCGTTTCCCGTTCGACAAGATCAAGATCGACCGCTGCTTCGTCAACGACATCGCAGGGCCCGACGGCTCCGCCAGCATCGTGCAGGCGGTGGTCAATCTCGCTAGCGCCCGCCGCATGGCGACCACGGCCGAAGGCGTCGAGACCGAGGAACAGCAGCGGCTGCTGCGCACGCTCGGCTGCACCGAAATGCAGGGCTATCTGTTCAGCGCCGCGAAGCCCGCCGACAAGGTCATGGAGTTGTTCGCACTCCATCGCAGTCGCCTCGCGCAGCGCGACGGCAACGAAGCACGCCGCCGCGAGGCAAGCTAGGGTCTGGCCGCTCATGGCCCGAGCCCGAGGCAAAACACAATCCTCGCGACAACGAGAGGCGTCACAAAACGAAATCGCCCGGGAGTGGCCATCCACTCCCGGGCGATCTCTGAAAGTCGCAAGAACGTTGAGAAGTTAGTTCGGCACCGTCGTCTTCGGCGCCGGCTTCGCGGCTGCCGCGTTCACGGTAACGCCGTGCAGGAAGTCGTAGGCCGCGTGCAGTGCCTTGTCGTCCTTCTCTTCCGGCGGGACATAGGACTGCGATCCGGTCTGCTCGGTGCCGTCGGCGGCCTGCAGATGGCCACGCATCTGCGACTCCGCCATGGTGTCGACGCGGCCTTTGAGTTCGGCCGGCACGTCCTGGAGGATCTCGATGTCGGGCGCGATGCCCTGGGCCTGGATCGAGCGGCCCGACGGCGTGTAGTAGCGCGCGGTCGTCAGCGCCAGCGCGCCGTTGCCGGCCCCGAGCGGAATGATGGTCTGCACCGAGCCCTTGCCGAACGAGCGCGTGCCGATGATCGTCGCGCGCTTGTGGTCATGCAGCGCACCGGCGACGATCTCGGAGGCCGAAGCCGAGCCGCCGTTGACCAGCACGATCAGCGGCTTGCCCTTGGTGAGGTCGCCGCCATGCGCGGTGAAGCGCTGGGTCTCTTCCGGATTGCGGCCGCGGGTCGAGACGACCTCGCCGCGCTGCAGGAACGCGCTCGACACCGACACCGCCTGGTCGAGCAGGCCGCCCGGATTGTTGCGCAGGTCCATCACATAGCCGACCAGCTTCTCCTGCGGGACGTCCTTGGAGATCGAGGCGATCGCCTTCTTCAGGCCGTCGGTGGTCTGCTCGTTGAACGAGGTGACGCGGATGTATCCGATGTCGCCGTTCTCGACATGGAAGCGCACGGGACGGACATGGATGATCTCGCGCGTGATCGCGACATCGAGCGGCGCGTCGGCGCCCTTGCGCACGATGGTGAGCTTGGTCTTGGTGTCGACCGGCCCCTTCATCTTGTTGACGGCCTGCTCGAGCGTCATGCCCTGCACGTTCTCGCCGTCGATCTTGCTGATGAGGTCGCCTGACATGAGGCCGGCCTTGGACGCCGGCGTGTCGTCGATCGGCGAGACGACCTTGACCAGGCCCTCCTCCATCGTCACCTCGATGCCGAGCCCGCCGAATTCGCCGGAGGTGGTCTCCTGCATCTCGGTCCAGGCCTTGTCGTTCATGTAGCGGGAATGCGGATCGAGCGAGGTCACCATGCCCGCGATCGCGCCTTCGATCAGCTTGGAATTGTCGGGCTTCTCGACGTAGCTCGCCTTCACCCGCTCGAAGACTTCTCCGAACAGATTGAGCTGGGAATAGGCATCATCCGCGCCCGCTGCCGCCCGTGCCGCCCATAGTCCGCCCTGCGGACCGGATACGAGGAGGGTCAGGCACACTCCGGTGAGCGCGCCGAGGGGGAACAGCAGGGTTTTCCGCATGGAGTGGTTGGCCTTTTCGCTGGGGACGGGACGCCACGCAAATGGCGATCCAGCCCGGTTCTCACAATACCATTCAGGTTTCTTCAAGGCCGGGCTGCCACGCCCGCGGGTATACCGCAAAAATCCCTTCGCCCTGGCCTAAACTTTTGGCAACGTTCCGAGACCATCACCCGCCAGGCGGGAATCGATCGGCCGAGCCACGCTTCGCAGCTATGCGATTTTAGGATGGTTTTGGAGGGCCGGACGAGATACCCGATGACATAAGGCTTCAAATTCTCGGGAGGATAACAATGAACGAAGCACTCCGGCCGGAGCGGAACGTCGAACTCGGCGCCAGCAACGAGGCGTTCCAGAACCTGCACGAATTCATTCGGAAGGCGCGTTCCAACCTCAACCAGAACGCCTGGGACTACATCGTCGGCGCCGCCGAGACCGAGACCACGATGCGCCGCAACCGCATGGCGCTGGACGAGATCGCTTTCCGCCCGCGTGTGCTGCGCGACGTGCGCAAGGTGTCCGGCTCGGTCGAGCAGTTCGGTCGCAAGATGCGCTTGCCCGTGGTGCTCGCCCCCGTGGGCGCGCTGGAAATCTTCGATCCGCACGGAGCCGCTAGCGTCGCGCGCGCGGCGGGCACCTTCGGGGCGTCGCACATGTTGAGCTCGGTCTCGGAGCCCGGTCTGGAAAAGACCGCCGAAGCCGCCCCCGACGCGCTCCGCATGTACCAGCTCTATGTCCGTGGCGATGACGCATTCGTCGCCGACGTCGTCAGCCGCGCCGAGAAGGCCAACTATGCCGCCTTCTGCCTGACCGTCGACACCGCCCATTACAGCCGTCGTGAGCGTGACATTGCCAAGCGCTACGTTCGCGAGAGCCGCCTGCGCGCCACGGGCGGCGACTACCAGAAGGGGCTGGAGTGGCGGACCGTGAAGATGGTCAAGGACAAGTTCAAGATACCGCTGATCCTCAAGGGCATCGCCACCGCCGAGGACGCACAGATCGCGGTCGATCACGGCGTCGAGTGGATCTATGTCTCCAACCATGGCGGCCGCCAGCTCGATCACGGCCGCGGCGCCATGCATGTGCTGCCCGAGATCGTCGACGCAGTGAAGGGGCGCGCCAAGATCATGGTGGATGGCGGAATCTGCCGCGGCACCGACATCGTCAAGGCGATCGCGGCGGGCGCCGATCTCGTCGGCATCGGCCGGCTGCAATGCTGGGCCCTGGCGGCGGCCGGCGAAACCGGCGTGAGGCGAATGCTCGAGCTGCTCGAGGACGAGGTGCTGCGCTGCCTCGGCCTCCTCGGCGCCACCTCGTTTGCCGAGGTGAACAAGTCCTGCCTGCACCAGGCGACCGCAACCAATGCGCCGAGCGTGTTCAGCGCATTCCCGCTGTTCGACCACGAGCCCTATCGATACTGACGAGACAAGGACGCAATGACATCGCTCTCTCCCGGCAGCGCGGATGCGCTTCTGTTCGATCTCGGGCGCGTCGTGCTCGACATCGATTTCTCCAAGGCGATCGCCTGCTGGGCGGGACATGCAGGCCTCAGGCCCGAAGCCATCGTTACGCGCTATCAGCGTAACAACGAGGCCTACAGGCTGCACGAGGTCGGCAAGATCAGTGACGAGGACTATTTCCAGTCGCTGCGCTCATCGCTCGGCATCGGCATTTCGGACGCGCAATTCTTGGAAGGATGGAACGCGATCTTCGCCGGCGAGATGCCCGACATCGCGGAATTGCTGCCGCGCGCGGCGAGGCAGATGCCGCTCTATGCCTTCTCCAACACCAACCGCCCGCATGTCGACCATTTCTCGAAGGAATATGCCGATCTGCTCGGCCATTTCCGCGAGCTCTATCTGTCCTCCAGCATCGGCCTGCGCAAACCGGACGCGGAGGCCTTCGATCATGTCGTCACCGCGATGGGCGTGCCGGCCAACCGGATCGTGTTCTTCGATGACCTCGCCGAGAACGTCGAAGGCGCCCGCGCCCGCGGGCTGATGGCGGTGCATGTCACCTCGCCCCGCGACGTCGGCCTCGCACTGAAGGCGCTGGGGATCTGACCGCCGATTTCGGAACAATTTTCACCCGGCAACGGGGAACAAATCGACTCTGTACATTTTTGTACGAAGTTCCGGGAACGGAATGCCCGCTTCGGACTCTACACTCCGTTGGGAAATCTACGAACGGACGCATCATCGTGTTGGGCAAGACCTACCTCACCAAGCAGGCCTCTCTGCTGGTCAAATTCGCCAAGACTACCTCAGACTCCGAGCTTTCAGCCAAGCTGATGAGCAAGGCGGCTGATCTGAAGGCCCAGGCCGATCCGATGCCCGACAGGGATCAGGGGCCTCAAGCGCCCGACGTCAGTCCGGACAGGCAGCCGGGGACTTGAGGATGCGGGCCGTGGCTTGCATCATCCTCGTTCTTGCCATGGCCGTCCTCGTGCCGGTCTATCTCGCTGTCCGGATCATGCCCCGGCGGACCTGATGCTCTTGCCGCGGATGAGGCCGGACAAATCATCCTGCGTGACCATCGTTTTGCCTCTGCGCCTGCACTCGGCTAGAACTCTCGCCGCTGATTTGCCCGAACGGGCCTAGCCGGAGTTTTCGCCGTGGCCCTGATGCCGGTTTCTGACGCGCTCGCCGCGGTACTTGCCGGCGCGGAGCCTCTGCCTGAAGAGACGATCGCCCTCGACCAGGCCTTTCATCGCGTGCTCGCGCGCGACGTCGCGGCGCGGCGGACGCAGCCGCCGCAGGCGATGTCGGCGATGGATGGATATGCCGTCCGCGCGGCCGATGCCGCCAAGGTCGATGCGGAGCTCAACGTCATCGGCGAGGTCGCAGCCGGCCGGCCGTTTGCAGGAACCGTCGGCGCCGGCGAAGCCGTCCGGATCTTCACTGGCGGCGTCGTTCCCGACGGCGCCGACGCGGTCGTGATCCAGGAGGACACCGTCGCCAACGGCAAGCGCATCGCGATCAAGGAGGCCGCCGTCGCCGGGCGGCACATTCGCCCGGCCGGCATCGACTTCCGCGAGGGTGACGTACTCCTGCGCAAGGGCGCGCGGCTCAGCGAGCGTGACCTCGCGCTCGCTGCCGGCATGAACCACCCGGAGCTTGGCGTCCGCCGCCGTCCGAAGGTCGCGATTCTCGCCACCGGCGACGAGCTGGTGATGCCGGGCACCAAGCCCGGCCATGGCCAGATCGTCTATTCCAACGGCTACGCCCTGCATGCGCTCGCGCGCAGCGAGGGTGCCGATACCATCGACCTCGGCGTTGCCGCCGACACGCTGGCCGCCACCACCGCCGGCATCCGCCGCGCGCGCGAGACCGGCGCCGACATCCTGATCACGACCGGCGGGGCCTCGGTCGGCGACCACGACCTGGTGCAGCAGGCGCTCCGCGACGAAGGCACGTCGATGGCGTTCTGGAAGATCGCGATGCGGCCGGGCAAGCCGATGATGAACGGCCAACTCGGGGCGATGCGCGTGATCGGCCTGCCGGGCAATCCCGTGTCATCCTACGTTTGCGGCTTCCTGTTCATGGTGCCGCTGATTCGCGCGTTGTCGGGCCGTTCGGTGGTTCATCATCGCCGCGAACGCGCCGTGCTCGGCCGCGACGTCGGCGCCAATGACCAGCGCGAGGACTATCTGCGCGCCCGCCTCGATCTGCGTGATGACGGCACGCCGATCGCCCTTCCCGTCAATCACCAGGACTCCTCGCTGCTCGCGAATCTCGCTGCAGCACAGGCACTTCTCGTGCGCGCACCGTTCGCACCGAAGGCCGAAGCCGGCGCTGCTTGCGAGATCCTGCGACTGCCCGTTTGAGCGCAGCGTTCGCAACCGTTCCGCGAACTTTGTCGCGTTCACGGTAAATTAAGCAGTTGCGGAACATGTATCGAACATATAGTGTCCGTTCATGATTTGTTTCGAGCGTGTAGCAGCTTATTGCTGAATTCAGCGTCTCGGAATCGAACGACATCAACCGGGGGATTTTGGTCGAGATGTTAACGCGCAAACAATACGAGCTCCTGCGGTTCATCAGCGAGCGCCTGAAGGAGAGTGGTGTGCCGCCCTCCTTCGACGAGATGAAGGACGCGCTCGATCTGCGCTCGAAATCAGGCATCCATCGCCTGATCACGGCGCTCGAGGAGCGCGGCTTCATTCGCCGCCTGCCCAACCGCGCCCGCGCCATCGAGGTGATCAAGCTGCCCGAGCTCCAGGCCGCCGCCGGCAGCCGCCGCGGCTTCACGCCGAGCGTCATCGAGGGCAATCTCGGCAAGGTGCGCACGACCTCCAGCCCGTCCGCCGACGAGGGCGAGCGTCCCGTCGCAGTGCCCGTGATGGGCCGGATCGCGGCCGGTACGCCGATCGAGGCGTTGCAAACCCGCAGCCACACCATCAGCGTCCCGCCCGATATGCTCGGCTCGGGCGAGCATTACGCGCTCGAAGTGCGCGGCGACTCCATGGTGGAGGCCGGCATTCTCGATGGCGACATGGCGCTGATCCAGCGCAACGAAAGCGCCGACACCGGCGACATCGTGGTCGCCCTGATCGACGACGAGGAAGCGACACTGAAACGTTTCCGCCGCCGCGGCGCCTCGATTGCGCTCGAGCCGGCCAACGCAGCCTATGAGGTCCGCATCCTGCCGCCCAACCGGGTCAAGATCCAGGGCAAGCTGATCGGGCTGTACCGGAAGTATTGAGCGGGTCGCGATCAGCGACCGCCATCAACGATTGGAGCGGACGATTGTCCGCTCCGGCTGGATAGTCTTTCTGGTTTTGCACAGATTATCCGGCCCCCTCTCCAGCACTACATCCTCGGCACGCCGCAACGAAGCACACATCGCTTCGCAGGCCTTTGAGAGACCGAGGAGACCGCCATGCGCAAGATCGTATTGAGCACCATCGCGATGGCGCTGATCGCAGGATCAGCGTCGCATGCTTTGGCTGCACAGAAGCAGCACCGCGCCCGCGAGGCAACGCAGACAACAAGCGAGCAATTCCGCGATGCCCGCAACGCCGTCACGCAGCCGTCGCAACCGGGCTGGCAATATTCGGGCTGGTCGGCACCTGCTGGCCGCTGAGGCAAAGCGCTCTTCGAATGCGCGAGGGCAGGCTTTGTTCCTCGTGCATTCGAAAAAGATAATGTGATCGCGCGCTGCGGATGCGAGCCGCAGATTTGCCCACAAACAAGCATAAGATCGCAGGCTTCCACTCTGATAGGGGCCTGCGCCTCCGAGACAGAGGCGCGGGTGCTCTATCCTGATTGAGGAGCACCCGATGTGTGACTACAGCCTGCATGCCGTCGCGACGCGTCCCGCAGAAGTTGGCGAGACGATCGTCACGACAACGTTCCGCGGCACCTCGACGCGCGGCTTCGCCTCCGAAGCCGACATGTCGGTCGCAGTCTGCCTGCTGCCGGGAACGGAGCTCGCCTTCGCCGACAACGTCCGCTACGACAACCGCTGGATCTGGACGCGCACCGTAAACTCGCGCGTCGGCAAATTCGGCAAGGTCGATCCGCACATTCCCGATCGTCATCACGACGCGATCGAATTCCCCGACGGCAAATACGTGCTGGTGACGCAGCTCGTCGAAGGCCAGCGCGCAACCGTGCTGCAACTGCCCGTGACCCAGCCGCTCGGCGAGCGCGAGCACAAGCCGCAGATCATCGCCGACAGCCCCTCGACGCCCCCGCGTCTGCCGATCGGCTGACAGGTCGACCTCAGTCCTCCGCCTGAAGATCGGCCTCCGACGGCGTTGCATCCCGGACGCGCGGAGTTGCCGACCGTGGCATGAGGGTCTGTTCGAAATCTCCATCGCCGGCCGCCGCCGGCGACCAGGGGCGGTTTGCGCCCCTCGCCTTCACCGCCTGTATCGCAAAACCATCGCCACGCTGCGTCAGCGCCAGCGCTCCCTGGCGCGCGAAACGTGGCCGATCGACCACCATCGCGGCACAATCCGGCGGCGCGGGCCTTGCCGTCACCACCAGTGCCGCGCGGCTGCAATCGTCGCCCAGCGCGTCGATGCGCAGCGTCTGCGCAATCATGCGGCCGTCGGCGAGCGGCGTCACGCAGCCGGACTCGTCGCACGACACGCCGTCACCGAGCGACGCACTGGCGGCATCGCGCGGGTCGGCGTCCGCAGCCAACCACTCCTTCAGCAGGAAGTTGTCCTTGTTGGTCCTCATCAGATGCAGCTGCCCGTCTCTGCCCCGCACCGCGATGCTCTGGCCGTCACCGGCGATGAGGATGTCGGGTTGCCGGACCGACAGACCCCAGAGGGTTGCCGCCAAGAGCACGAAGGCGCCCGACCAACGCAGCGGGGTGCGCAGCAGGCCCATCAGGACGAGGCCGAGGCTTGCGGCGATCAACGGCGCCATACCAAAGGCCGGGAGGCGCCCGATCGCGCCCGGCAGTGCCGCCACCCACCGTGTGACCGCGATCATCCAGTCGATGCCAATCCCCATCAGCCACCAGAATACGCCGTCGAGCCCGAAGGGAGCCGCGAGCAATCCCAGCAGTCCGGCCGGCATCACCAGCGCCGACACCACCGGCATCGCGCCGAGATTGGCGAGCACGCCGTAGGGCGTGACGCGGTGGAAATGGAAGGCGGCATAGGGCGTGGTCGCAAGCCCCGCGATCATCGAGGCCATGAACAGCATCGCGATCTCGCGGCCGCCCCACAGCGCGATGCGCGCGGTGGTGGAATGATCGGGCGAGGCAAACAGGTTTGGCATGCCGACCTGCACCAGCGCGACGAGCCCAAGCGTTGCCGCAAACGACATCTGGAATGTGGAATGCGGATTCCGGCTTCTCTTGTTAGATCAAGAGTTTAACCTGCCTCCCGGATCTTGTTCCGGGACTTTTTCCGGGACTTCGCGAGCCGCTCGACCGCTTCCGCGACGTCCTCATCCAGCACATGCGCGTATCTCAGGGTACTTTTGATGTCCCGGTGATTGAGCGCCTTTTGCACCAGCTTCAGGTTACCGCTGTCGCGCAACAGCTTGGTCCCGAAATCGTGCCGGAAGTCATGAAACCGGAAATCAGCCACGCCGGAGGTGGTGCGCAGGCGCTGCCAGGCGGTTTTAGCGCCAGTGTAGGTCAAAGGGTAGCGCTGGCCCCTCACCCGCTCTAGGCGCTTGTTGCCGTAGACCGCCACATAGGTGAACACGTACTTTTGATGCTGGCCCTGCAATGGAAACAGTATCTCCCAGACCGCCGGAGTGATCGGGAACACCACGCGTCGGCCGCCCTTGCCGGTTCGGACAATTTGCCTGGTGCCGAAATCCACCTCCGCCCACCGCAGCGTCACGCATTCCTTCAGTCGCATGCCGCTGGCCCGCACAAAGTCGAAGAACGGCTCGTAGTCGGCGCGCATCGCCTCATCGAACGCGTCAGCCTCCTCGATCTTTAGTTCACGGACACGCTCCACCGGCTCGGACAGCAATAGCTTGTCCCATTCGGGCTCATTTTCAAACTCTACCTTCTCGGCCTTGGCGAACGTGAATATCCGCTGCAGCACCTTAGTCGCCGACCTGTTGACGGTGGCGTTCGAGACCAACGGCAGGTCCTGTTCCTGCTCCTTGGTCCGCTTGCCGCGCCGCGAGACGCGATGCCCTCGCCGCCATGCAACCATGTCCTTGGCGGCTTTGTGATCGATGTCGGTTAGTTGCTTCGACTTGCCGAAATACTCGATCAGGCGCGCCAGGTTGGTCTCGGTGGCTTTCGGCTCCGAGTCGTATTGAGCGCTGTAGCTCCAGAGCCGGGCAGCGACGTCATCGATGGCCAGCGACGCCTTCGCCCGCGCCGTTGCCTTCACCAGCGCTTTGGCCTTCTCTAGCTCTGCAGCCTCGAACCTTTCAGCATCGCGTCGCGTCGTGCATTTCGTGCTGCCAGAAAACCGGTTACCGGCGTGCTGGAAATCGTACTGATAGTAGGGCGAACGCTTGTCCCGATAAACCGACATGGCACATCCCTCCCGCGCCGCCGATCGATGAAGTCGTTTAGATCTGCCTCAGTGAACCGCCGCCGTGGCCGCTTCTTGCCGAGCCCGACGTTGATGTATCCGATCGCACCATCGCTAACGAGGGCGCGGAGATGATCTTCGGTGATGTTAAGCAGCAAGGCCGCCTGCTCTGGCGTGAGCAAGCGGTTGTTATCGTTTGCTGGATTGGGCAAGAGCGCGCCCCTTAAATAGACTGCTATGCAAACCTCGCCGGGTGTACCCGACGCACGCGGCGAAATAGCGCCATCGCCAAGTGTATATCGAGCCGGCGCGGTGATCCTAGTCGAAAACCGTATTTTTCTTCCGGCGATGGCGAAAAAGTCCGCGCTCTTGTGGCGCCCACTGGCCCTCGATTAGAAACCAGTAGTTCGCTGGCGAATTGGCCGTCATGGGTGAGTCCTTCGGCACAACATTCACCGTCGTTGAAGTAACGATTGACGACGGTAAGATGCAGATTTGGCTTGCGCTCGCGAAGCCCAGCCAAGCGTTGACATTGGTCCTTGCCGCCGCCCAGGAAGGCTCGACGGCGGAATTAATGAATGTCCCGCGGACTCCCGAGCGGCAGAAAATATTTGAGGACCTTAATCTCGCGCCGGGGGATGTCCACAGGTTGGACTAGAGCCTCCCTAGGTCAACTTACGCCGTTCGCGCTCGGCGTCGTTCGTCGCCTTGAGTCGGTCTGCAATGTAGTCGGAGATTTCGCCAATCTCAGCCTGCAAGTCGGCTTCCGAGATACCCTGCCCCTTGGCAGCCTCGACTAGGCGCTGGGTGAGTTCCGCCACATCCTGCGACGCGCCGGCAGTCCGGTACTGCTCGACAGCGTGGATGCTGTTCTCGACCCAGAAATCGACAAACTCGCGAGCCTTGCTCACTGTACTCCCCTGACGCAGCCCTTAGAGCGTTAGCTCCGGGCGGCAAATTGAGCAAGCAAAGCGCCCCACCCTTGCGGATGAGGCGCGGCGGCGGCGTTATGAGTTGCTACTGACGAGCGCCCAACGCAATGATCTCGTCGTCCGAGGCCCGCGTCGACCACATCGCGCGCGCGTATTCGATCCGAAGATTGCCGTCAGGGTCGTGCAGGGCGGCCCATTCGTGGAAATTGCTCACCGAGGACTCCCCGACAAGCCAATGAAGACCGCCGTTCCGGACAATGGGATCGCAGCCTTGGGCGCGCAGGCCCGAAAAGTACGTGTATGCGCAAAATTGCGTGGACGGATCGATTTTGATGGTGGCGGTAGCGCCAAGATTAGTCATTGGTATTAATTCCCTACCCCGTCCCGCGACCATTCACAGGACATACTTTCGTGGTATCATGATTCCATGAAAAAGACAACGGTTGATCGCAGCAATCCACAGAAGCGACCCACGGTCACCGGAGATCCGGTTATGGTCCGTATCCAGCCCGACATGGCTAAAGAGTTGGACGATTGGCGCCGCAAGCAGGACGATCTGCCAGGCCGACCGGAAGCCATTCGTAGGCTCGTGGAGCTGGGATTGAAGGCGAAGAAATGAGAAGCGAGATCGATTGATGGCCGCCCGTTTAGGCGTTGTTCTTTATTGGCTCGGGAACATCATGGCCGTTCTGGCAATTCTTGCCGGTGGGACTGTCACCGCAATCATGATCAGGACTGGCAATACGAACGATATCAACGCTGCACCCTACGTGGGAGCCGGAATAGCCATCACTGGGTTGATCCCCTACCTTCTGGGACGCGCCTGCCGATACGTTCTCGCAGGCCGATTCTAAGCCGGGCCGCCCGCGCCCTCACCACACCACGAGCCACAATGGACGAAAGTTGGCGGGTAATTCTTGCGATCAGCACCACCGCTGTCGTGGCGGGCGGTGCCTATTTCGCCATTCGATTTATCATCGGGCTTCACCTCTAGTAGCACCCGTATTTTTCCCAGTGTGTGATTTCGAAACGTGCACTTTCGCACCACAACCAGACTGGTGTAGCTTTCACGTCAGCGGCGGCCGACTCTGGACCGGGCACTTCTCAAGTCCGTGACCCGGAGGCGATACCCGTCGTCCCACGCTGGTGACGTCAGAGTGACTCCGACTATCCGCCCATGCGAGTGATTCAAGTGGGCACCCAGAAGAGACGTGGGACTACTGGAAGCGGTACGTAACGCGGAAAGTGGGCCGATGCGAGCACATGAACGGCGGTACTGAACCGTTCCGATGGCGGCCAACTCCTCAACCTTCATGGGTCGAGGCGCGCCCGGTCCGGAGGGCTGGCTGTGAAAAAGCCAACACACCGAGTCGATGTTCGCGTGAACGTGAATGTTGCTGGTTGCCTTTGGGCAATCGTCGCAATTATTCATTGTTTCATTTGAGCGGGCGGGAGGCTTCGGCCTCCCGTTTCTCAAAGTGCATTACTTCTCCAGGTTCGAATACCTGGCCCCCATCAGCGAATCTAATAGTTGCCCAACCCTGCACCCGCGCCCTACAGTTGCCGAGGGTCTGAGGGGGAATTCAAGCATCAGGGAGAAGCGCGAATGTTCTTTGCTCAAGAGGGTTTTACGTATCGAAACTTCTTGATGGACATGATTGCGATTTTCGCATTTGTGCTCTGGTTCTGGCTGCTCATTGTCATTTACGGAGACATCTTCAGGCGCCACGACATCTCCGGTTGGGGAAAGGCGCTGTGGGTTATTGCGCTGGTTCTATTCTCTTACCTCGGCATCTTAGCCTACGTGATCACCCAAGGGAGAAGCATGGCTGAGCGAAATGCTCAGCGGGCTCAGCAGGCGCGCGATGAATTGCGTAGTATCGTTGGCTTTAGCGTCGCCGATGAAATTACAAAACTCGATCAACTAAAAAGGTCTGGATCAATAACCGAGGTGGAGTACGATCGTCTTCGTGCCAAGCTGATCTAAACAACCGCCCCTTTTCCGTCGCAGATGACGGCGCCGTGCCGGCTTGCATCACGCCGCAGCGATCGGCTCAGCGATGGAGGCGCTTTGGATCGGCGGCGCGACGTTCTTCGGACTCGGCACGATAATGGAAGACAAGTAGAAACAACGAAACAACCGACGAGCCATCGGTCGAGAAATCGAAATGGCGGCAAGCCGATCTAAAGTGTGTCCCGAAAAAATTACGCCGCTGGGCTCGAAATACGATGTCCCTGCGGCGCTCTATGGCTGGCCCCTGAAATCCTCCAGCCGCTACGATCTAGCAGTCATCGCGGCGTACATGTGTGAACCACTTCACAATTGGCGCCCCGTAGAACCACGGCGCCTCGCGCGAAAGTAGAGTTGCTCAGCCCCTACCCTCGCCCTATGGTCGAGGGGGGCTCGGGGGATTCCAATGGGGCTGTTTTCGCGCAAAGAGAAGTGGGAGCGCACGTTTCGGCTGAGAAGCCATCAGAGTTCTGGGCGCAGCATACTAAGCGTCCTGTTTTGGCTCTGGGGCATCGTCGGACTGTTGTTCAACGCCGGCACGCTCTTCGGTCTCACAGGCAGTATCGGCATTGGGACCTCAGCTTATCTGACGGCAACCTGCCTGGTTTGGATCGGCGGCATGGTGTTGTTCGGAATTGGCGCCCTGCTCGCTCACGCTGACTTTGACGGTGAGCGGCCGAGCGGAGAAGATTACGGCGACGTTCGAGTTAGTCGGTAGAAAATATGGCGGCACCGCAAGCAAGACATTGGAAAAACGAAAATCTAGGGCTGCCATAATGGACAATGGCGATATCGACAAGGGCGCTTTGACGCCGGATGGAAAGAAGAAAGCGGCTCGACTTGCATTAAGTGCAATCAGCGGCGCGATTCCCTTCGTCGGTGGATTACTCTCGGCTGGGGCGGGATACTGGTCCGAACAGGACTCAGAGCACGTCACTAATGTGCTTCGCCAGTGGATCCAGATGCTAGAGGACGAGCTGAGAGAGAAAGGCAAAACGATTGCCGAGGTGATTGCGCGCATCGACATGCACGACGAGAAGGTCAAGCAGCGCATCGAGTCACCCGAATATCAGGCCCTGTTGAAGAAGGCATTCCGCAATTGGTCTTCGGTAGATACCGAGTATAAACGTCAACGACTTCGGAATATCCTTGCAAACGCTGCCGCTGCGCAGACCGCCTCGGACGACGTAGTTCGACTCTTTATCGACTGGACTAATATTTACACTGACTTCCATTTCCAGGTGATCGCGGAGATATATCGGAATCCTGGCATTACGCGTGGTGCGATGTGGGACAATCTCGATAAGCCGCAGGTCAGAGAGGACTCCGCGGAGGCCGATCTTTTCAAGATGTTGATCCGCGATTTGACGCTCGGAAGCGTCATTCGTCAGCATCGACAGACGGACTACGCCGGAAATTTTCTCCGCAAGAGACGCCCAGCAAAAGATCCGCCGCAGGACAGTCGCCCACCACAGCGAAGTCTGCATTTGATGAAACCGAGCCCTATGAGCTGACCGATTTGGGACGTCAATTCGTCCATTATGCAATGAACGAAATCACCGCCAAGATCGAATTTAAGGAGTTCGGCGATTAAGCTGAGCTAGGGCGAACAGACACGGGGGCAAGCAGCCTATGAATTACACAATGATCCTGGCGTCCTGCATCGCAATTCTGCTCGGTCCTAAAATAGCCGTTGCGTATCCAGTTCAAGGTTTGGGCGCCACCAGTTGCGCGGAATTCGCGAAGATGTATCAAAGCGATCCAAAGAACATGGAGCTCTATTTTTTTACATGGGCTCAGGGCTACATGTCCGGCCTCAATATGGGACTGCTGGCGAACAAACAGGAAGCAAAAGAATTGGGAGCCGAAACCAATGACCAAGCCTTAGCGCTTAGGACTTATTGCGCTGACAACCCCCTAAAAACCTATATGGATGCAGTACTAAACCTTTGGAAAACGCTTCGACCCTTCAGTCAAAACACCAAAGGAGCGAAGTGACTGATTTTGTTGTAATGCATCTGCAGCCTGACGATTTGACTGCGGTTGACGACTGGATAGCTGGGGCAGGACAAGTCTCCACTCGCACGGAACATATTCGGACGCTAATCCGTCTGGGGTCGCGGCGACTGCAATGAAGGTTGATAGGAAGTGGAGACGAAAATGGACGCGGGTCTGACAGCGGCCGTATTCGGTTTAGTCGGCGCACTAATAGGATCCGCTTCCTCGGTGGCCACGATAATCGTGCAATCGAAGCTAAAGGACCGGAGGGACCGATCCAAACAGCTATTGGATCTATCGCTCGCGGAATTCGGTCACCACTTAGACCTAGCGAAGTCGAATGGCGGAGGAGCGATTCTTCCAATCTCGGCCTACATTTACAACAATCACCTGATCCTCAAAGCACTTGAGGACGGCTCATTTGGCCCAGAAACCCTGGCTGAAATCGCCCAAAAGGGTGACGAGGTGATAAGGGCCATAAACGAAACGGAGACCAAACGCGGTAGGCCTGGAGTGGCTCATCCATGAAGATCGCCATCTTATCCCGCAGACGTTGCCGGCATGTATGCCGCGACGCTCATGGAACGAGGCCACGAGATCACCATCGGCCCTTTCGGGCACGCTCCTACAGCGGTGACCAGCATGATTGAGGACGGGATTGAGGCGTCCTCATCTTGACTGATAACGATGAGAACTTGGAGGAGATTGCTGCGCGCTTCACTCGGGCGACAGGCCGCCCTATTTGGCGCAATCTGACTGAGATCCCGCGGTGATGGGGCTGCGCCAAAGGGAGAACATTGATCGGGCATGAATAATCAGCGACGTGCAAAACTCGTGGACGCCGGACCGTCAAGTTCGGGCTTCATTCATTCGACACGGGAAAACCGTGATCTTCCCGCACGACAGAAAATTGAGGAGACAATCGTAAATCTGGCGACGGCGTTAGAATACAAGACTGTTCTGCGAGCGAGCTTGCAAGATGGAACGACCATGTATTGTGTCGACGGCACATTTCATCGGGGAGCCAACGCGATCCTTGAACTGTCGAGATTGATCACCGCCAGGTCGAATTAAAGAAACGGCATGCGCCTAGAAGCGCCGTCTCATCTGACACAACGCTAAGATTCTAATTCGCCGAAACAACTGTTGAATTGACCGACCCCCTTGCGATCAACTGGACCATGACCGCAAGCCCCAGCGGCTGGCTCGCCGCTCGACCTCGCCTAGGAACCCATCCCCGGCTTGGTCCTCTTAAGGTTGACCGGTGAGGTTAACTGCATCGACCGTTTGTCTATCCGTCGCGCTCCCGATATGCCTGCTCCGAAGGCCGATCGAAATGCTCGATGAAACCCGGAAGACTTATACGACGACGTCGCCTGATGAGAGCCGACGGATTGGAGACTACCTACCCAGGCCGCCTTCCTGGCCGTGGCTGCCGCAGCAATGATTGCATGGATCGCCACTATTGGCTGGGCCATCTGGCGGTTGATAACCTGGTTGTTTTGACGAAGATGGTGCTCTCTGCCATGGCAGAATTTGATGGCCTTTCCGATCACTTCATTTTGCGGATGTATGAGTTCATCCGTCACGAGGTGCACGCCGACACCACGATGGGCACCCGTCTGGTTGGTCTTGCAGCAAGGCAGCGTGCGGACCGGCTGCTTCAGGAGATCGATCGCCGAGGTCTCTTCTGCAGACCGATCGATTGGCCAAGCCTAGCCGAGTCCCCAACGCAGCCCTGCGAAGGGAACTAAACTTAGTCATACGCACGGTGCTATCAGCGGTGATGAAGATAATCTTGTTAGTGGCTTTCATCGTCGCGAGCTGGTCCACGGCGTCTGCGGAGACAGGTGCTCCGGATTCTCCGAAGGAGCCATCGTCCGTGCACGATCAAGTAAAGGCGGCTAGGGCCAAAGAGAAAGCGGACGATGTTCGTGGGTCGAAAGAACGATGGTGGGATCGCGACGCCGAAGGGAAGCGGCCTTGGGACAAGCCCACGAGCGCATCGGAAGGGCTTCCAAAACAATAGCGCGTGCCGTTGCCCTGAAGCGTGAACCGCTACTCCCTGGAGGAATGAACCGCCGCGGTTTGGACGTACTTCGGTGCGACAGGTAGTGGCTTCCTCTACAGGAGGCCTTCATGAAGATCATTTCTCAGCTAGCCATAGCCGTCACACTGCTCATTCACACCGATGCGTTTGTCATGGTTCGCGATGCCTCAATCAATCATGATCTTGGTGGCGTTCGGGAGCAATTCAAAGCAATGCTCCGATCACACGAGGGCCAAGCGACAGACCGCGCGAATGCAGCTGCGGCCACCCACGATGCAGAGGTCCTTCATTAAGCGCGTTGCCGCTCTGCAAGAGGCTCGATACCGCCGGCGGCTGGTTGCGCAACCTATCGACTTATCAGACGTGAATTGCTTGCGCCGTGACCGCTGATCTCAATCATCGCAGCCAGCCCCGCGGCCAAAGTTCGATTTGCCGCTGCGCTTAGATGCGTGCTGTCTGTCCACTTGGACGTCACGTCCTTGAGCAGACCCGCGGTCTCAACAATTCGCGTGTCCTCTTGTTTCGCCACTTGCCTAACGATACGCTGACAATCTTCCAGCCTTACGTCGAGATCTAGGTCCTCCAAAGGCGGCGGCGTCAACAGAACGACTTGGGACCCGGCGCTTTTCCGTCGGAGCACTAGTTCACGCATGTTTGCCTCGAAGGAAAGCGGGTCGACAATTCCCTCCGCGCGGTGACCAAAGTTTCCGAAATCATTGGTCCCGTACATGATGAAGGCGATCGATGCGGGGGGCGCCTCCGCCCATCTCTTGATCCCATCAACGCTTCGGTCACCCGGAAACCATGCGCAACCGACGAAGAGGCTGCCGCGGAGCAAACGCGGAGCGCTTGGTAGCTCTCCGCGCTCTTCCCACCTCAGTAAAGCATGGTCTGCATGGGCGTCGGATCGCGGCCACGAATCTGCGGTTGTAACTGAAAAGTTTGGAACCTCAGGCGGTATACCTTCATTAGCATTTTGCCATGCACCCCCGCGGATGCTGGCAGACGGCCCCGGCAAACCTCCGGCTCCCAGCCCCGCCGGGGCGGTCTCTGCATGCCAGAGAAGCGTGATGAGTTGCAAAGTGTGTGGAGACAGCGGCTGGGTCTGCAGAACCCACCCCGATCGCCCGTGGGATGGACCTCTCGCCTGCGATTGCGATGGCCCCGGTGCACCCTGCCATCGCTGCAACGTGCCGGTTGACGGCCAGGCACCGCGCCGTCCCCGGTTCTTTCGCATCGAATTCGAGAAGGACGACGGCTGGCGACACTGACGGTGGCTGCGCCACTCGGGCGGGTGGTTCGCGCCTTGTTTTCGGGCTCAATCAAACGTTGAACCTTCGCGCGTTCTGTTCACACCTATGAGTACCGGGGGTCCTGATGTGCAGCTGTTCAGCTCGGCAAGGCCCCATCCTGGCCCCTATAGTGCATGCCAACGCGGGAGCCGACCATGCTTCGCATGATTGTATTGGCGGGCCTGTTGCTAAGCCCAATCGGATCGCAGGCTTTCGCCCAAAACTGCGGACAGCTTCCTGCAGGACCGGCACGGCTTGATTGTGCCATGAAAAATCCTGCCTTTGCCGCCAAGCGCGAGCGCTGCGAGGATGAGGGTCGAAAGATGGGACTCAATAATCAAAGGAGCGGAAGCGCTGGCGGACTGCGGCCGTACGTGGCGGCCTGCGTGAAACGATAGCTCTCAGCGGTGCCTTCCTCAACGAAATAGTAATCGTTAATTAATCTATGTTTAGGCGGGAACCGCTGCACCCGATATAGCTTCGGTTTACCGGGGCTGGTGCATATTTCCTTAAGTTTTTTTCACCCGGTTCTTTTGACCATGCGCGGGCCGCAGCGATTGAACCTCCGCTGCGGCCTTCGTCGTTTGGCGCGCATCAAGCCAGCATCCGCCTCGCCTCGGTATCCCTCATCGGCACCGTTTGCGCTGGGGAGCATCGCACCGCGCTCCATCACCCACCCCCGTCGCCTGCATTCGCTGCGCGCTGGTCATGGCCCTTCCCTGCGCGCCTATGGCTTTTGCGTGCTGAGCCAACACAGTCTGGATGCGCGGTACCGTACCGATATCTGCTCCAGCAGCGTTGATGTTGTACTAGATTAGGAACGGCCGAGACAGCTAGCCCGTTATCGTGAAGTCTCCAAAAGGAAGGAAAACGATAATGGATCGAGAGCACGTGAAAGGCGCCGCTGACAAGGCAAAGGGCGCAATCAAGGAAGGCGCTGGTAAACTCACTGGTGACAAGAGCCTGGAAGCCGAAGGCAAGATGGATAAGGCCAAAGGCTCCGCGCATAACGCCGCGGGCGACGTCAAGGATGCAGTCCGCGATGCGGCGGATGCCGCAAAGAAGTAATACCGGAACGACCAAGAACTAGCCGCCTTCGGGCGGCTTTTTTGCCGCTCTGCTTGCTAGTGGCGCTATGCGTTGCGCTACTTCTGGTGGGGACGTTGTTCGCTTCGATTCTCATGCGGTGATCGATCGATAAGTCGGGAACGATCTAACCTGTCGCCCGTTATCTCTAATGGTGAAAACTTCTGACAAATTTCGAGAGAATGCCGAAAATTGCGTGCAACTCGCCGAAGGGGCGACCAATGCGCAGGCAGCCATCCGTTACCGGCGTATGACGCGAGCGTGGTCCGACTTGGCGTCCGAACAAGATTGGCTCGACGGATATCCGCCACAAACTCATCGGTCTGGCGACCCAGAACAAACCGAGCGAGCCAGTGAGTTGGCTGGACCCGCGCTGGATGGTTTGCGGCCCTCCCCTAACAACTAAGGAGTGCCGATTTGGCCAAGAAAAAAACGACTTCTCGTCGCGAGTGGACTTCTGCGGATGTCAAGGAATTGAAAACGCATTCCAAGGCGCGCACGCCGGTTGCGAAGATCTCGAAGATAACCAAGCGAACCGAAGGCGCGCTACGTCAGAAGGCCATCGTGTTGGGTATCGGCCTGGGCCATCAGCGCTAGTACGTATCCCAAGGCCTTTCAATAGAGACCGCCTTCTGGCGGTCTTTTTGTTTGGCGTCCACTTTGCCTGAGAGAGTGGACCGAAGCCCTCGCAGCCAGTATTTAGACTGCGATGCTAGGCAAATCGATCATTCTGGCGGCTTGGTGCGCCCTTGGACTTATTGTCTTTGTGACACTTTCACCGATTGGCCTGCGTCCTGAAACAGGATCGGTCGGGCTGGAGCGCTTCGCTGCTTACGCTTTGCTCGGCGCACTCTTCGTGGGTGCTTATCCTCAGCATTTCGCCAAGGTCATGCTCTTCATAATCGCGGTTTCCATTTCACTTGAGCTTTTACAGCACCTAACCCCCGATCGGCATGGGCACCTTGCCGACGCCTTGGAAAAGATCAGCGGCGGATTAGCAGGCTGCAGCCTCATTCGGCTCACTCAGGCGTTTTGCGCCCGCTCCCGAGGCTAACGACGCTCCTGGTGCGGGCGGTGTGGTTTTGCAGCAGCGCCCTCAACTCCAGCACGTCCGACACCGTCTCGCGGTCGCAGCCGATCAGACTTCGCGGGCGGGCATCCAGCGGGCAACTCGGCTGCATTATTGTGAAACACAACCTCTAATACCCCATATTTTGAATTGTGGATGCGCGAACTTTGGGCCAAATCCGGTGCGCGATGGCGGATTGATTTAGAGCCATCGAACACCCCTACCCCGGTCACCCCAATGGCTCAGTTGACGGCAGGCGACGCCTAACTTCGGAAACGCGATCGACGTATTCACTCGGTCCACGTACAATGATGATGAACTGCAGGTCGTCGGGTTCGCCGCAAACGCCGACCACATCACACGAATTCCAAGTCTGGCGGCCTCGTCCATCCCTAGCGGCGAACTCAGCAGCATAGCGGTCAATCGAAATCACGCGGCAACCTTCCGCAGCTGCACGGCCTCACCGTCATTTGACGCGACGAATTCGAAGCCATCGCCGGCAGAAGGCCGAACGACTCCCGCCTCGCGCAGTGCCTTGCGTGTGATCGCGTGCGCAACGCCATGAGCATCAACCAGCCATAGCC
This sequence comes from Bradyrhizobium monzae, assembly GCF_021458635.1. Taxonomy (GTDB): domain Bacteria; phylum Pseudomonadota; class Alphaproteobacteria; order Rhizobiales; family Xanthobacteraceae; genus Bradyrhizobium. The sequence goes on along the minus strand of NZ_JAIRDQ010000008.1, from coordinate 218,366 downwards.
GGCCTAGGCCAGTGTCGCCGACGATGCGCTGAAGTGTTCCAAATTTCATGGTCACTTGATGATTCCCCGCCTGCGCTGTGCCATCTCGATACGGCGCTTTGCAGCTTGGTTGTTGTCAGATGCTCGGCTGAGCCGCGCTGAGGTGTCCCGGCCGAAGGCGCCCCACAAAACGACGCTGACCTCGTAGAGCCTGGCCCGAGTTATCAACCGCCGAGGCAGTCCACCGGAATCCTCCCACTCCTCGATCTCGGGAGAAAACGAAACCGACATTTCATTTACGGTTTCGCTTCCGACCATCGCAATCGCCTCCTGCCCAAGCGGAGAGTCAGTGTTCGGTGTGATGGCGAAATAGAGACCCGCGTTGTCAGAGCGAAGCTTCAAGGTGCCGTTGCCGACGCGGGCCAGTGGCCTGCTTGGATCGTGTGCCCACAACGCTGCAACGTCGGGATTTTCGGCAAGATGCGAATCGAAGGCGCCGCGGGCGAAGCGTTCCTCCCAGGCGCCTGCGATGATCGCGGGCCGGTTCCACGAGATTGCATAACCTGAGATAGTGTCAGCCACGCTGAGCCGCTCGCAATCGTTTTTCGCGTTTCGCTTGCATCAATTTGCGCGCGATCACAGCTGGCGAGTCCGAGCATTCAGAATGCCGGCTTTCGCCAGGCAACTTGACACTGCGACGGACTGGCTTCCTGTCCGCGGCGTCGGAGGTACGTTCTGATCCTTTAGACATTATGCGCCTCCGCGACTTCCTTGAGAAAATGGAAAACCTTGCCCTCGCGCCGATCGCCCATGAAGAACGGATGGACTGGCTTCAGATAGGCTAGATTCACATCTTCGCGCTCGATCGCGGCGATCAACTCGTCGTGCGATTGGCGGGCCGCTTCCAAGGCGCGCGCAGCATCACACACTACACCGAGGCGCTTCTGATATTCCTGACGCACCGCGTCACAAACGGCCTTGGACGCGCCGTTACGCGCTTCATCGAGGCGCTTTCGGATCACAACCAGTGCCGTCTCCACATCGGTGATTTCACCGAGGACCTCGCCGCGTCGTTTCCTAAGGTGTGGCGCGGCCCCCTCATCGTCACCAAGGAGGCGCGACACACCAGCAGAGTACGGCGACTTCGGCTGTTCGGCGATGTTCTTTTCAAGTTCACCACGTTCGCTGTGCAACTTGGACAGCATCGCACTCAAGTCGCTTTGCCGTTGCAACAGCGCAGCATAGGCTGCATCGGATTCCCCGAGGGTCGGGACGCGAAATTCCTCGACGTCTTTCTTCTTCAAACTTGCCATTTTAGAAAAGATCCTTAATCAAATTTACAAAAGCCTCGCCCTTCACAACACCCGCAACGCGGTGCGGCGCCTGCTGATGCGTTGCGAGCGCGCCCGGCAAAACGAACCGAGTTACCGTACCTTCCGGAGTGTGCGCTGAGAGCTCGCGCCAACCATGGACGAATTCGAAGCGATAGCCGCGAACGTCGTCGACGGCATCGGCAGAGCCACCGACAGCTACCTCCGACTTCACTTCCAGATATTCGAGCGCCGAGCGCGGAATGCTGTCGGGTGCGTCGGTCGACAGCACGGCGCCGCCCGGACTCATACCGGAGTAGGCGCGTGCGTGGTCCACAGCCTTATGCAGTTTCGGTGCTGACATTAGCGTTGCCAGCAAAAGGCATACGTCTCGCTGGTCCAATTCAGGCGCGATGCCAGGGGCGCCGACTGGCAGAATTCCAGCCTCTTGCAGTCTCCGGCTGATGCCGTTAGTGCGGCTTCGTGGGAAACCGATATGTGTCTCGATTGCGTCTAGCACGCGAGTGAGCGTGGCCATGGTGGCCGCTCTCCTTTCAGAATTAAGTGTTGCGATTGCTGGGGGAAAAAATAAGCCCCAGCGGCGGACCACTGCAAAAATGCCGGAGGCCTCTCTGTGGCCTCTGAAGAAATACCGATTGGCGACCGGGTTTAGGGACCGACCTTAAGCAGCCATCGGCAAAACATTTTCACTGACAAGCGCGCGGAGCGCTGCGAACGCCTCACTAATCAGGAAAATACCGCGACGCTCGGCATGTTTGCCGTGATATCCGCGGCTTTCGCCAATCTCGCGCGCCGTGGCATCGCCTATTGCCAGATCAAGGATGTCGGCATGCGCACCCAAAGCGGCTCGCAAGATTGCTTCATCTGCTTCCCGCGCCTGCACGCTTCGGCGAAACACTCCAACGGTGCGCCGCTACGGCCCGTCGAATGAGTAGTGCCAGCGTGGAAATCAACGCCGCGAGCGAATGGCGCGTCGGTCCACACCAAGAAGCGCATATCCCTGGCCGGCGGCTTCTGCCGGCTGCCCTTTGGCTCCCCGAGGCGCTCGATCGGCTTCAGTGGCTTGCCGCCTCCGAAAGTGCCCCATTGCACTAGCTGGCCGCGGCGGAACACTAGCGGGCCAATGCGGGCGGTATCGCCCTGTCGCACCACAACCGGATCAATCACCGGTTGGACGTCAAAGCGCTGACCGCCTCGCACTACGCAATAAACCGATACACGCCTTGCCGGGGCGGATTCCCATGCGCGCCGCAGATCCTCCACGCGCGGTCGAATCTCAAGGTCGAGCTCGGTGGTGGAGAACCCGGTGTTCGCGGGCTCATCACCCTCGTCGACGATGATTTCCGGTTCGGCATAGACATCCGCAGCCGGCGCACACTGCAAATCCCTCCAGAACTTCCAGAGGTGCACCACGTCGGGCGCCGTGCGGCCAAGGCGCTCCAATTGCGGCAGCGCCAGAGCTGGCTCGGGCTTGCGCTGCTCTCGCTGTACGAAGGCGCGCCTGGCCGCTAGATCGGCGAAGGATGCAGCGGTGGTCAGGCCGTTGTCATTGGCGGGCGTGGGCTGCCAAGCGGCCAAGGATTCACGGTAGTCGTGGTGTTGTGCGGGCATTGGCGTCCTCTATCGTGACGTGTTGTCGGTCGCGGCAATAAGCTCAGCGCGAATTGCTAAAACCTTTGGCACGGACTCCAGCCAGCATTGGCCGCCGACCCTACGAGTATCGTCCTCTCTGACGTCGAGCGGCGACGCCTCGCAAAGCGCAAGGTGCAGCGCCTTGTGGAGCGCCTTCCATGTGTCCAGATATTCGCGGCGACAACCGCCAGCGTCCTCCCACACGTCATAACCAGGACTCAGCTGCAGGGCGCTGGCGTGGGAGAAAAGTTCAACAGCCTCATCGCTGATCTGAAATTTGCGTTGCTTATCCTTCCGACGCTTAATGGGCATTAGCGGCTCTCATGTTCGAATTGAGCGCGGGCGGCCGTGGCGTGCTGGTCGGTGGAGCGCAGTCGAGATCCAGTTCGCGTACTAGCCGAGCGAACGCAGTCCGGCTATCGCGCTCGATCGCCACCTCTGGCCTGGCACGCGGCGAGCCGAAACGGTCAACGAAGGTCATGCCGTCGCTTTGAATCACAGCGCGTGCGGCCTGGGCGCTGTCCCACGCCTCCGCGGCAAGCTGGAGCAATCGCAAGTGGTGCGGCTCTAAGTCGTATTCCTCGACCACGGCGCGCCACCAGGCTTTCGTGCCGGCCTTGAGGTGCGCTGGCGCAGGTGGATTTGGTTTAGTCATTTGGTCTCCAAAAAATTGAATTGAACGGGGGCGGCATGCGTTATTGCTGGATTGTGGGGCCGGCATTTGCGGGCGAAGGCGGGAGGGATCGAGATGGCCCCCGCCCGGTCAGGCTGCGTCCGCCTCAGGTAAGGCCGCAAACGTATCGCCCACCACCATGAAGGATTTAGCGTGCAACTCGACCGAGTCATTGATGGTGCCAAGCCTGCACGCGTCGGTGAGCTGGTTGAGATGCGCCTGCCCCGCCTCCTGCATAGCCGCAGAACGGCCCTCAACCAAGACGGCCACGCGGCCTCGGTCGGTCTGAATCTCAAGCCAAGTATTGTCACCTCGCCTTTCTTCGGCGGTCGACAAGACCGTTAGCGCCACGCCGCGCGGAACGTCGTACTGAATCGCAGATCGCTGGAGACGTCGTTCGGCTTCAGCGATAGCGGTGTGGTCCGGGACGTGCTTTTTGCGCATGTCGGGATGTTCCTCGTCGTCCTCTGATCGGTCGGCGGTATTGGTCGTTGGCGTCTTCGCCTTTACGCTGCGGTCTGCTTCGTCGTACTTCTCGGCAGACAACCACTTCTCAAGCGGCATTCTCCGCTGGCCTGCCTTCGCACTTGCAGCCCATGCAGCGGCGCGGCCTGCGATGTGGTCGACGTCGGGGGCGAAGATGGCTTCGAATGCCTGCCTGCTAGCCTGCTTATTGCCGTAGCGGCCGTACGCGCGCCATATGCGATCAAACTCTCCCGCCACGGCCGGCGCCTCAGCGTCCGGCCCGCTGGCGGATACTTCGTTAGTACTCTTACTGTCAGCCGGCTTGTAAGCCGGTGACAGTAAGTAGGATTCACTGTCAAAAATGCATGAGGTTGGGCGCAAACCTCCTGCTAAAATGACAGAGGTACCTCCTACATTTTCGCCAGTAGCAAAATCACCAGAGGTGTTTTCACCTCCCACAAAAGCGACAGAGGATGGGTACGGCTTTGTTGTCGACCACGAAGGCACGTATTCGGTCGTCCGACCATTGGCGACGTGCCTCTCTACAAAATCCCAATCACCCAACTCCCGGCAGGTCTTGACGACGGTCCTGTCGTCCAAGCGGGTTGCTCGCTTAATGTAGCTGATGCTGGCACGGCCATTCCCGTGGTCGCGCCTGAATGCCTGAACGATAGTCATCATGACGCTTACGTGCCGCGGCTTCGTTCGCGCGTCATAGAGAACACGCAGCACTGTCCACCACTGGGATAAGAGGCTAGCCGGATCAGCCTTCCGATCTGGCTCACTTCCGTCAGCCAACGCTCAGCGCTCCATCCACTGCAGCCTTCACCTCCAGCAGCCACTCCTTCGGCATTTCGGCAACGGCGACCCTGCGCCAATCCGGCTCATCGTCACGGTCGTGGTAGGTCTTAATGGTGATATCGCGGCCACCGGTGTAGTACACGTCGTCGATGTAGCTGCCGTCGCGAAAAACCATGCTCACCTCCAAGATTATAAGAACTAGTGCGAGTTTTTGAGCGGATCACTAAAAGCCGCCCTCCACACATTTGGTGGTCGGCCCGGCAAGGCTGTGGGAAAAATTTTGAGGTTGCCCGGTGGACGCCAACGCAGCACCCACAGCCAATGACAGAACTAACTATGGTCCAGCGGCACCGATAAACGGGGTGCCGCTGAAAAATACGGCCGACGCCAAGCTGGTCTGGCATTGCGCCCCCTCAAAACGAGGAAAAGGAAGCGAGCGTACGGAACTCAGGACCCGCCACTGGAATTAGGAGAGGTTTTCCCAACAACAACCCAAATGGGAGGCAAGATGCCTAGACCTGTAGGTGCTATCATATTGACCGCTATTGCACTGGCGTGGCCCGTGGATACCGTAACGCTTTCATCGGCGGCATATGCGGCAGATGGGGTGCACGCGACCGACTTCAGCGCTCAGCAGCGACGCGGGCGACCTGGACCGGGTGCCCGACCACCGAGCAGTCGCCCGCGCCCACCCGCCGCACGCCCACCCGCGCACCGCCCTCGTCCACCAGGCGCCCACCGTCCTCGCCCGCCCGTCCATAGGGGCCGTCCGTGGGTTCGTCCGTCCCGCTATACTTGGCGTCCAGGTGGCGCGATCGCTGCGGGCGCCGCGCTCGGCTTCCTCGCGGCAGGCGCCGCAGCTTGGGCCGGAGCGCCTCCGGCACCGGGGCTGTGCTGGTATTATACCGACTGGACCCAACGGCAGGGTTTCTGGGACCGCTGCCCGTAAGGTCAGACCTTGGGCGCGGTCTAATCCGCGCCCTTTCTCTCGCCCCGATGAAATAACGCGAGAGGCTCGTACCTTCGTCACCCGCCTTCGGAGCCCGAACATCACGCGAACACCCCGAACCAGTCCGGGACTTTTTCCGGGACTTTACGCCGCCAATCCGGGATTTCTGCCCAGTTTTGAGCGGTCTTCGTTCTGGATGGATCATCAGCGCCCAGCCGGCAGGGCGTTGAAATCACAAGCTATTTACGCCGCGAGAGTCGCGTCTGCCCAAATCGCATAGAAGCTCTGGAAGCTCGGATGCACCAGCGCCTCCGGCGCAACCGCAAGCACGATGAGCGCTGCCACCGCCAGCGTTCGGAACGTGATCGCCCTGCGATCGACCATGACAGCGATCAGCACCACGGCGGTCATGAAGAACGACCTTTGGGTCGCAACCTCCGCGCCCGAGAGCAGCAGATAGAATGCGGACGCGACCAGCGCCGCGGCGGCCGACCATTTCTTGATTGCGAAGCCGACCGCCAGCCCGGGGACCAGCGCCAGCAGCGCGCGGACCGCGAAGAAGACGACGCCAGCGACGACGGCCATGTGATAGCCGGAGATCGACAGAACGTGGCCGAGACCGGAGATGAACATCGCGTCGTTGACGGGCGTGGTGATCGCGTCGCGCCGGCCGGTCAAGAGCGCGGTCGCGATCGCGCGGTTGTCGCCGTCGAGCGTAGCGCGGATGCGCGCATCGATCGCATCGCGCAGACCCTGCATGACCGCCGCGTAGCGCAGCCTGATGCCGCCAGTCTCGGGCGGCGCGGCCACCGTGATCGCCCCCATCGCAAAACCGGAGGCACCGATGCCCTGGAAGAACATGTCGCGCGAGAAATCGTAGCTGCCCGGCCGCAATGGCGCGAGCGGCGGCATCAGCCGCGCCTTCAGCTGCACGAAGCTGCCGACGTCGGGGGCCGTCCCCTTGCGCACGGAGAGGCGGACGCGCTCCAGCTTCACATCGCTGCGCTGCGCCTCCATCGCAGTGACGCGCAGCACGAAGCGGTCGGTGCGTTCGCGGATGTCGCGGGTCTCGACGAAGCCCGACAGCGACACCGAATAAAGCGGCTTTGCGAGCACCGTGTGCGCGACGCGTGCTGTCTTCCAGGTCGCCGTGGCAAAGCCGGCCGCGACCGCCGCGATCATGATCGCCGGCGCAAACCACCGGCTCCGCCGCAACAACACGGCCCCGAGCGCCAGCGCCACCGCCGTCGCGGCAGCGACCCACAGCACCGGCTCATGATCGGCGGCGAAATACAGAGCGATGCCGCAGCCGAAAGCGATGGGCGCCCAGGGAAACAGTCGCCCGGGGCCCGCTTCGGCCTTGGCCCATTCGCGCAGCGTACCGCCGACCGCGGGCCAAACGCCAAGGCCCGCGCCAAGGCCCGCCGGCACAAAGCCGCCGGCAGACGCGGTCCGGCCTGTCGGCCAAGTCCCGGCGATGCCCTGCGAGGCGCGTTGTGGCCGGCCCGGCTCCGCCATTCCTTAGCAACCCTGCGATATGCGACAGGTGCAGAGGCTACCGGAACGTGCAGCGGCGCGAATAGCGGTACGGATCGGGAACGAAGGGTCCGCAGCCCTACTTTTCCTCTTCCATCGTCACCGCAACATCTGCCTTGGCCGAGAGCCGGACCTTGTTGCCCTCAACACCGGCGACGAGGCCCTTGTCGATGAAATGATGATGGCCCTTGTGACTGCCCTCGCCGCTGTCCTTCTTGGTGAGCTTGATGCGGTTGCCCTCGACCTTGTCGACGGTGCCGACATGGACGCCGTCGGCACCGATGACTTCCATGTGCTCTGCGATGTTCTGCATGGTGGATCCTCAATTGGGGACCCACACAACGCACGGGGAGCGCGTTCGTTGCGTCGCCGGAATGACGATGCCGTGTGCCCCGTCAGATCAACGGCGCGCGTGACGAGGCATGGTGGTGGACGATCTTCCAGTCGCCGTCCTCGCGCAGGATGATCCAGCTCATCTTGACGGAGAACTCCGGCCGCTCACCGGCAAGGTCGAACCACACGATTGCGGCCATGTTGATCAGATCCGGACCGGCCTGCGCGGCCTTGACCTCAGAGAAGACTGCGCTCGGTTTGCGCCAGCGCGGCAGGCCGTTGAAGTAGTCAGCGACGCCATCCCTGCCCTGATACAGTTTTGGATTGGAGCCGAAGAAGAACGCGTTCCTGGAATAGAGCGACGACAGTGCGGCCGCGTCGAGCGTGGCGAAGTCGGCACACCATTTCGCGATGATGGCGGAAACGATGGTGTCGGCCTCATTGCTCATTGTCGTTCCTCAGCCCTTGTCCCTCAGCCTTTGGCGACTTCCTTCGCAAAGGTATCGCGCAGGCCGATGGTGCGCGAGAACACCGGCTTGCCGGGTGCCGAGTCCTTGTCGCGCACGAAATAGCCCTGGCGCTCGAACTGCATCGGCTCGGTCGAATTGCTCTCCGCAACCGACGCCTCGATCCTGGCATCGGAGAGAATCTCCAGTGACTGCGGATTGAGATCGGCCGCGAAGTTCGAGGCGTCCGGGCTCGGGTTGGCGAACAGCTGGTTGTAGATGCGGATCTCCGCCGGCACCGAATTCGCTGCCGGCAGCCAGTGCATGGTCGCCTTGACCTTGCGGCCGTCGGGCGCGTTGCCGCCCTTGGTCGCGGGGTCGTAGGTGCAGCGCAGCTCCACCACCTCTCCCGCCTCGTTCTTGATCACGCCGGTGCACTTGACGAAATAGGCGTAACGTAGCCGCACCTCGTTGCCCGGCGACAATCGAAAGAACTTCTTGGGCGGGTTCTCCATGAAGTCGTCCTGCTCGATATAAAGCTCGCGACCGAACGTGATTTTCCGCGTGCCCGCCGATGGGTCGTCCGGGTGGTTGATCGCCTCGAGCTCCTCGGTCTGCCCTTCCGGGTAGTTCTCGATCACCACTTTCAGCGGCCGCAGCACACCCATGCGCCGCTGCGACGTGCGGTTCAGCTCCTCGCGGATGCAGAATTCCAGCATGCCAACATCGACCACGCTGTTGGCTTTCGCCACGCCGATGCGCTTGACGAATTCACGGAGCGCTGCCGGCGGCACGCCGCGACGGCGCATGCCCGCCATGGTCGGCATGCGCGGATCGTCCCAGCCGGCGACATGGCCGTCGCGGACGAGCTGGGTCAGCACACGCTTGGACAGCAACGTGTAGGTCAGGTTCAGCCGCGCCATTTCGTACTGGTGCGGCTTGGACGGCACCGGCAGCTTCTCGATGAACCAGTCGTAGAGCGGCCGGTGATCCTCGAACTCCAGTGTGCAGATCGAGTGGGTAATGCCCTCGATCGCATCCGACTGGCCGTGGGCATAGTCGTAGCTCGGATAGATGCTCCACTTGGTCCCGGTGCGCGGATGGTGCGCATGCAGGATGCGATACAGCACGGGGTCGCGCAGATTGATGTTGCCTGAGGACATGTCGATCTTGGCCCGCAACACGCGCGCGCCGTTCGGGAATTCGCCGGCCTTCATGCGGCGGAACAGGTCGAGATTCTCGTCCACCGAGCGGTCGCGGAACGGCGAGTTCTTGCCGGGCTCGGTCAGCGTGCCGCGCGCGAGGCGGATCTCCTCCTGGGACTGGTCGTCGACATAGGCGAGCCCGTCACGGATCAGCTTCTCCGCCCATTCGTAGAGGCGGTCGAAATAGTCCGAGGCGAAGAACAGGTTCTTGCCCCAGTCGTAGCCGAGCCAGTGCACGTCAGCCTGGATAGAGTCGATGTATTCCTGCTCTTCCTTGACCGGATTGGTGTCGTCGAAGCGCAAATGGCAGCGGCCCGGAAACTCCTGGGCGATGCCGAAATTAAGGGCGATCGACTTGGCGTGGCCAATATGCAGGTAGCCGTTCGGCTCCGGTGGGAACCGGGTCACGATCTCCTTGTACTTGGCCTGATCAAGATCCGCCTGGATGATGTCACGAATGAAATCGCGCCCAACCTCAGTCGCCACCGGTTCTGTCATTACGAAAATCCTGTAGGGAAATCAGCGGCCCTTCTGCCAAATTCGCTTGGCTGAGCCAAGGGGATAAGCGAGCCCTTAAGCGGTCCGCTGCCGGGCTTTAGTTATGCTCCGGTCCTGCTATATACCACCGCCTCCCATGCATAGGCCCTGCCAAGAATGACCGATTCCGTCGTTACCCGCTTCGCTCCCTCCCCGACCGGCTTCCTCCATATCGGCGGCGCCCGCACGGCGCTGTTCAACTGGCTCTATGCGAAGAAGCACGGCGGCAAGATGCTGCTCCGGATCGAGGACACCGACCGGGAGCGCTCCACCGAGGCTGCGATTGGCGCGATTCTGGATGGGCTGAAATGGCTGGAGCTCGGCTGGGATGGTGACGTCATCTACCAGTTCAGCCGCGCCGCCCGTCACCGCGAGGTCGCCGAGCAGCTGCTTGCCGACGGCAAGGCCTACCGCTGCTACGCCACTGCCGAGGAGCTCACCGCCATGCGCGAGAAGGCGCGCGCGGAGGGCCGCACCCGCCTCTATGACGGCCTGTGGCGCGACCGCGACCCGGCAACGGCGCCTTCCAACGTCAAGCCGACCATCCGCCTGCGCGCACCGCAGACCGGCGAGACCGTGATCGAGGACCAGGTCCAGGGCCGCGTGGTCTGGCAGAACGAGAATCTCGATGACCTCGTCCTGCTGCGCGGCGATGGCAACCCGACCTACATGCTCGCGGTGGTCGTGGACGACCATGACATGGGCGTCACCCACGTGATCCGCGGCGACGACCATCTGATCAACGCCGCGCGCCAGAAGCAGATCTACGATGCGATGGGCTGGGCGCTGCCGAGCATGTCCCACATTCCCCTGATCCACGGTCCGGACGGCTCAAAGCTGTCGAAGCGGCACGGCGCGCTCGGCGTCGACGCCTACCGCGCCATGGGTTACCTCCCGGCCGCGCTCCGCAACTACCTCGTCCGGCTCGGCTGGAGCCACGGCGATCAGGAAATCTTCTCGACCGAGGAGATGATCGCAGCCTTCGACCTCGCCAATGTCGGCCGCGCCGCCGCCCGCTTCGACTTCGCCAAGTTGGAGAATCTCAACGGTCACTACATCCGCCACGCCGACGATCAATCACTCGTGAAGATGTTCGAGGACGTGCTCGACCACGTCGTGCCCGCCCGCGACGAGATTAAGGCGAAGTTAAACGACACCACGCGCACCCAGCTGCTCAAGGCCATGCCGGCCCTGAAGGAGCGCGCCAAGACGCTGATCGAGCTGATCGACGGCGCCTATTTCATCTTCGCCGACCGCCCGCTGCAGCTCGATCCCAAAGCCGCAGCCCTGCTGACGCCTGAGAACCGCAAGCTGATCGGCCAGCTTCATTCCGCGTTGGAGAATGTCGAGGCCTGGAGCGGCGCCAACACGGAAGCCGCGCTGCGCGCATTTGCCGAGGAAAATAGTCTCAAGCTCGGCGCAGTTGCCCAGCCGCTGCGCGCGGCGCTGACTGGCCGCACCACGTCGCCTGGTATATTTGAGGTTTTGGACGTGCTCGGACGCCAGGAAAGCCTCGCCCGGCTCAAGGATCAGTCCAAGGACTAGACTAAGACGTAAGTAGGCCATGGCTGCCATGATCTTGCAGCGCACACAGCAATAATATACCCATCTTCCCGTACATTCTGGAACATCCGGCCTGCCCTATTATCTCTTGTGGGGCCTCCGGGTCCGGTCCGTTTCACCTTACATCGGGGACCTCTGATGGACGCAAAATCAAGCAACAAGACCGCCACGCTGACGGTCGGAAACAAGAACTACGATCTTCCGATCCACAGCGGCAGCGTCGGACCTGATGTCATCGATATCGGCAAGCTGTACGGCCAGTCCGGCCTGTTCACCTACGATCCCGGCTTCACCTCGACCGCGAGCTGCCAGTCCAAGATCACCTATATCGACGGTGACGCGGGCGTGCTGGAATACCGCGGCTACCCGATCGAGCAGCTCGCGGAGAACGGCGACTTCCTGGAGACCTGCTACCTGCTGCTGTTCGGGGAGCTGCCGACCGCCGCGCAGAAGAAGGATTTCGACGACCGCGTGATCCATCACACGATGGTGCACGAGCAGATGGCCCGCTTCTTCCAGGGCTTCCGCCGCGACGCCCATCCGATGGCGATCATGGTGGCTGCGGTCGGCGCGCTCGCCGCGTTCTACCACGATAGCACCGACATCAACGATCCGAAGCAACGCATGATCGCGTCGATGCGGATGATCGCAAAGATCCCGACGCTGGCGGCGATGGCCTACAAGTACACGGTCGGCCAGCCCTTCGTGTACCCGAAGAACTCGCTCAAGTTCGCCGAGAACTTCCTGCACATGTGCTTCGCCGTGCCGTGCGAGGAGTACAAGATCAACCCGGTGCTGGCTGACGCGCTGGACAAGATCTTCATCCTGCACGCCGACCACGAGCAGAACGCCTCGACCTCGACAGTGCGCATCGCCGGCTCCTCGGGCGCCAACCCGTTCGCCTGCATCGCCGCCGGCATCGCCTGCCTCTGGGGCCCCGCGCATGGCGGCGCCAACGAAGCCGCACTTGCAATGCTTGCCGAGATCGGCTCGGTGGACAAGATCCCCGAGTTCATCGCCAAGGTGAAGGACAAGAACTCGGAAGTCCGCCTGATGGGCTTCGGTCACCGCGTCTACAAGAACTATGATCCGCGCGCCAAGATCATGCAAAAGATGTGTCACGCCGTTCTCAAGGAGACCGGCCATGGCGACGATCCGATGCTGAAGGTGGCGCTCGAGCTCGAGAAGATCGCGCTCAGCGACCAGTACTTCATCGACCGCAAGCTGTACCCGAACGTCGACTTCTATTCGGGCATCACGCTGAAGGCGATGGGCTTCCCGGTCTCGATGTTCACCGTGCTGTTCGCGGTCGCCCGCACCGTCGGCTGGATCAGCCAGTGGAGCGAGATGATCGAGGACCCGCAGCAGAAGATCGGCCGTCCGCGCCAGCTCTACACCGGCGTCACCCGCCGCGACTACGTGGCGATCAAGGATCGCAAGTAAGGTCGGACCTTAGGTCTACGAAACGGCGCCATCGCAAGATGGCGCCGTTTTTGTTTGGGGCCGCCTGATCTTGCTGCCGCGCACAACAACAAGTCGTCGCATCGGGCCTGCGAGCGCTTGACAGTTGAAACACTCCGCGCGCAAATTCTTACACTAAGTAAGAATGACGACAGGGATGGAAATGCCGGAGCAGCCGAGAAGTCGGCGGCAGACGCGCGCTGCCATTTTAACTCATCTGCTCCAGTCCGGCGGCTCGTTCCGGCCGCCACTGGCGCGCGCCGTGCGCCTGTCCGAAGCGAGCCTGTCGCGCATCCTGTTCGACCTGAAGGCAGAAGGCCTGATCGAGGAAGTGCGGCGCCGTGCTCCCTATGTCGGCGGCCCGACGGGCCTGGTGTCGCTCGACCGCACGGTCGCGCTTGCGGGCCTCGAGCTCACCGAACGCTGGCTCAGCGTCGGCGTTGGCGGGCTGTCGGGGGAGCTGCAGTACACCGAACGTGTGCCACTGCCGAAGAAGCCGACCGTCGAATCCGTCGGCCGGGTGTTTCGCGAGGCACTGACCTTGCTGCGCGACTGGACGCGGCGCCGCCACATCGAGCTCGCACAGGTCGGCGTCACCGTTCCCGGCCTCGGTCGCCTGAGTGAATTCGGCAACCCGATCATTCCCTGCGACGTCGAACGGATCGGTGGCATGTTCGGTGAAATGTTCGCGAACGTGCCGGTGACCTTCACCAATTCGGTGGTGGCGCACGCCACTTTTCATCGTTGCCGCACGGACAACTACCCGTTCAGCGATGCACATCTGTTCGTCTTCGTCGGCCAGGGCGTCGCGGGCGCCTGGGTGGATGATCCGATCGAGGACGATGCGCTCGACCCGGTCGAGCTCGGCCACATGGTCTTCGGCGCTGACGGCCCGCGTTGCCGCTGCGGCCATCACGGCTGCGTCGAGGCCTATACGTCGCAGCCCGCGCTGGCCGAGCTTCTGCGCATGACGGAAGCGGAACTGCTCCAGCTCGGCAGTGAATGGGTGACTACGATCCCCCTCACAGCACGGGTACGCCAGGAATTGCGCCAGCGGCTCTTCAGGCTTGGCCTCGCCATTGGCAACACGTTGAACGTCAAGCCATGCCGCGGCATTGTCGTCAGCGGCTGGCCGTCGCTTCTCGATGAGGACGAGCGCAATGCAGTCATCGACGGAATCGACTCCTGCCTGCTCGGCGGCCGGAAACTGGCGCAGGTATCGCTCGCTTTCGTGCCACCTTCGAACGGCAACGACCCGCAGGCCGCGCTGGCCTTCGCCGCCTTCTGTCTCGCGAGAAGCGGCGGCATGCCCGCCGCATCGACGGAGGCCGCCTGACATGACTTGAGCCGCGTGCGGCTCGCGCACGCCAAGAACAGCGCAAGAATTGCGCAAAGAGCTTCACACCCGGGAGGAACTGCCATGCCGATCACAACAACAAGGCGTCGTCTGCTCGCTGGAACCGCTGCCACGCTGGCGCTGCCGGCCTTTGCCCGCGCGCAAGGCGCGGTCAAGCCGCGCCTCACCGCAATCTCGCAATGGTCCGCAGGCAGCGATGGAGCCGCGATCACCGCGCTCGGCAAGAAATTCGAGGAGAAGGGAGGCGTCTGGCAGCACTCGCCGGTTCCCGGCTTCACCACCGAGATGATGAACAAGCTGCGCGCCCAGATCATCGCCGGCGATCCGCCGGCCTGCTCGCAGCTCAAGGGCCCGGAGATTGCGGCCTGGTCGAAGATTGCCCCGACCGTCGATCTCGACGCCGTTGTCGCGGCCGCCGGCTACGAAAAGGTCGTCGCGCCGGATCTTGCAAAATTGCACAAGCCGGGGGGCAAATGGATTGCGCTGCCGTTGCAGATCTACAGCACCAACATGCTGTTTCTCTCCAAACGCGCGATGGACAAGGCCAAGGCCGACAAGCCGCCCGTGACCTGGGCTGATTTCAACGACCTTGCCGAGAAGATGAAGACCGCCGGGGTCACCTTTCCCGTCGCCAACGGTGGCACCCGCGCCGACGATGGGCAAAAATTCGAGGCCTCGCTCGCCGGCATCAGTCCCACCGCGTATCGCGCCGCCGCCATGAATCTCGACAAGAAGGCCCTGGAGGGTCCCGAGATGAAGGCTGCCTTCGTACAGATGCGCAAGATCACCAATTGGATGGATCCCAATGTCGGCGCCCAACCCTATGCCATCAATCTGAAGCGCTTCGTCGATGGGGACATGGGCATGTTGATCATGGGCGGTTGGGCGCAGGGCGTCTTGCGCAACGCCGGTTTCAAGTTCGACGACTTCGTCATCGCGCCGGGCCCCAGCGACAATGGCAAGCCGGTGTTCCTGCTGAATGCCGATGCCTTCATCTTCTGGCAGCGCAAGGAGCCCGATCTGCAGGCCGGTCAAGCGTTGATGGCCCAGCTCGTCATGGATCCGGCGATCCAGACCATGTATTCGCAAATCACGGGATCGATCCCCGTGCGCACCGATGTCGATCTCTCCGGTGAAGGCTGGTCGGATGGTCAACGGCTCACCGCAGCCGCACTCAAGAACGCCGTCGCCAACAATCAGGCCGTCCTGAGCCTCGCGCACAACATGGCGCAGGAAAACGGCCTGACCGCTGCGATGATCGACGTGTTCACGGAGTATGCGAAGAACAAGACGATCAAGCCGGAAGAGGCCGTCACCCGCCTCGCCGAGGCCGTCGAGGGTGCGCGTTGACCGACGCCGTCTCGACAGCAATGCGACCGGGCCGGTCGGCGACCTCTGAGACGGTACGTCGACTGCCCGAGTATCTGATGATCTGGGTGCCGCTGCTGTTGTCAGCAGCGCACCTCATTTCGTTTTCGATCTGGACGATCTGGATTTCATTCACGCCATCCACCCTCGTTCCGGTCTCGGGCTGGGTGGGCTTGCGCAACTACAACGCGGTCCTGGCGTCACGGAACTGGCAAATCGCCTTCGACAATCTGCTGCTGTTCGGCATCGCTTTCGTGCTGCTGAGTTTGGTCACCGGTCTTGTGCTTGCGGTCCTGCTCGAGCAGCGCATTCGCGGCGAGAACGTGCTGCGCACCATCTTCCTGTACCCCCTCGCGGTGTCGTTCGTCGTCACCGGCACGGTCTGGAGCTGGCTGCTCAATCCCGGCATCGGGATCGAGAAGCTCGTCCATGACCTCGGCTGGAGCTCCTTCCACTTCGATTGGCTGGTCAATCGCGACATGGCGATCTGGACCATCGTCATCGCTGCGATCTGGCAATCCTCGGGCTTCGCCATGGCGCTGTTCCTGGCCGGCCTTCGCTCCGTCGACGCCGACATCATCAGGGCCGCGCAGATCGACGGCGCCGGACCGTTCCGAACCTATTGGCGCGTCATTCTGCCGACGCTCTGGCCGATCACCATCACCGTCGTCGTCGTCCAGCTGCAATTCGCGATTTCGGCCTTCGACCTCGTCCGCGCGCTCACCAACGGCGGGCCCGGCATCGCGACCCAGCTCCCGGCCCTTGTCGTCTACGATTTGATGTTCCAGCGCAGCCAGCTCGGCCGCGGCGCGGCGGCGGCAGTGCTGATGCTGCTCATTCTGCTCGCGGTGCTGCTGCCCTATGCGGCGTGGCGTTACGTCCAGCGACGGCAGGCCACCCATGCGTGACCGCAGCTTCGCCCCGAGCCGGATTCTGATCTATCTCGTCGTGACATTGTTCGCGGCCGCCTATCTCGCGCCGCTGGTCGTCGTCGTGCTGAACTCGCTCCGGACCAACGAGGAGATCGCGCAAGGCTCGATGATCGGCTGGCCGCAACATTTGGCCTGGGGCAACTACGCGCTGGCCTGGAGCGGCTTCTGCGTCGCCGAGACCTGCGCCGGCATCCGGCCGTACGTGCTGAACTCCGCGCTCATCACGATCCCCGCGACGATTTTCTCCACCCTGCTCGGTGCCGTCGCGGGTTACGCCGTGTCGCTCTGGCGTTTTCGCGGCGACAACTGGATCTACGGCATCGTCACCCTCGGTCTCTTCCTGCCCCAGCAGATGCGCTTGCTGCCCTGGACCATCGTGTTGCGGGACATCGGGCTCATCAACACGCTGTGGGGCCTGGTGCTGATTCACACGATCCAGGGGCTCTCCTTCACCGTGCTGTTCTGTCGGAATTACTATATCGCCATTCCGCATGAACTGATCAGGGCGGCACGGATCGATGGCGCCGGGTTCTTTCGTATTTTCTGGCGCATCATCCTGCCGCTCTCGTCTCCCATCCTGATCGTCACCGTGATCTGGCAGTTCACCCACATCTGGAACGAGTTCCTCTATGGCGTGACATTCACGACCGGCCAGCAGCAGCCTGTGACGGCCGCGCTCATCGCGCTGTCTGCCGCGGTCGCAGATATCCCGCAGCATGGCGTGCAGAGCGCCGCGGTGATCATCGCGGCGCTGCCCACTTTGCTGATCTATCTCTTCGGCGGCAGGTATTTCGTACGCGGCCTCACTGCCGGGGCCGTAAAATGATGGATGTGTCATGGCAGCTCTGAGCATTCGCGCCCTGTCGAAGCGCTACGCCAATCTGGAGGTGCTGAAGGGCATCGACCTCGACATCGAGAGCGGCGAATTCACCGTGCTGGTCGGGCCGTCCGGCTGCGGCAAGTCCACGCTGCTCAACATCGTCGCCGGGCTCGATCGGGCAAGCGACGGCACCATCGAGATCGGGGGGCGCGTGGTCAACGACGTCCCGCCCAAGGACCGCGACATCGCCATGGTGTTCCAGTCCTACGCGCTCTATCCGTCGATGACGGTGCGCCAGAACATCACCTTCGGCATGGAATGCCGGCACGTCGCCAAGGCGGAGCAGGAGAAGGCGCTGGCAAACGTGGCCAAGCTGCTCCAGATCGAGCCCCTGCTCGGCCGCAAACCGTCGCAACTGTCCGGCGGCCAGCGCCAGCGCGTGGCGATGGGGCGCGCGCTGGTGCGCGATCCCCTGCTCTTCCTGTTCGACGAGCCGCTCTCCAATCTCGACGCCAAGCTGCGGGTCGAGATGCGGATGGAGATCAAGCGGCTGCACCAGCGCATCGGCGCCACCATCGTCTATGTCACCCACGACCAGATCGAGGCGATGACGATGGCAACTCGCATCGCCGTGATGCATCGCGGCGTGGTACAGCAATTCGCCGACCCCGACACCGTGTACCGCTATCCGGCCAATCTGTTCGTCGCCCGCTTCATGGGCTCGCCGCCGATGAACACGATGGCGGCACGGCTCGAGGCCGACACCGGCGGGCCTGTGGCGGTGATCGGCGCAGGCCGGCCGGACGAGGTTCGTCTCCGCCTCCAGGACTACGACGCAGCGGCGTCCTATGTCGGCCGCGAAGTGGTGCTTGGAATCCGGCCGGAGTGCATCGCCGAGGGCGATCGCGTGTTCTCTGGCGCCACGAGCGCGCCCGTCATCGTCACCGCACCCGTCGAGCTGGTCGAGCCCACCGGCGCGGAGACCATTGTCCTGCTGCGGCTTGGCGGCGAGCCCGCGCAGGCGCGCATCTCGCCCGACATCCGCCCGACGCCGGGCGGGACCGCCTCTTTCGCCCTCGATACCCGCCGAATTTGCCTGTTCGACCCTGAGACGGAGCGACTGATCGCATGACCAAGACGAGTTACGCCAGCCTCGCGGACCGCGTGGTGCTGATCACTGGGGGTGCCAGCGGCATCGGCGCCGCCTTCGTGCGCGCTTTCGCCGCGCAGGGGTCCCGCGTCGCTTTCCTCGACATCGATACGCAGGCCGGCGAAGCGCTGGCGCACGAGGTGGCGAAAACGTCCAGCACCGCGCCCCTGTTCGTGCCCTGTGACCTCCTCGACATCGACGCCCTGCGCGCAGCGCTCGCGAAGGTGCAGGGATCGCTCGGCGATGCCGCGGTTCTCGTCAACAACGCCGCCAATGACCAGCGCCAGGTGCTGGCAGACGTGACGCCGGCCGAATTCGACTGGACGATCGGCGTCAATCTCAAGCACGTTTTCTTTGCCGCGCAAGCCGTGGTGCCGCAAATGCAGGCGCGTGGCGGCGGCTCGATCATCAACATGTCGTCGGTGGCCTGGATGCGCGGCGCGCCGGCGCTGCCGGTCTACGCCGCGGCCAAGGCAGCGATCGTCGGCTTCACCAATTCGTTGGGCCGCCGGTTCGGCGCCGACCGGATCCGCGTCAACGCGATCGCGCCGGGGATGGTGATCACCGAGCGGCAACGCCGGCTGTGGTTTCCCAACGAGCAGGCCATCGCCGAGCTGCGCACACGCCAGGCCATTCCCGATGCGGTGACGCCCGAGGACATCGCCGACATGGCGCTCTACCTCGCCTCCGACGCGAGCCAGCGCATCACCTGCCAGTGTTTCCGGGTCGACGGCGGGCTCGCCTAGCCAACCCAGCCTCGTGATCGTATCGGGCGGGCGCGACATCCCGCCCGTATCGATGCTCATTTTTTGATGTCGGCTGCGACCAGCACGCGGTGGCCGGCCAGAACATCCTGAAGCGCCTGCAAAGCAGCAACACCGCAATGCGTGTCCTGCTCACCATTGCCGCCGCTGAGGCCGACGCCGCCGATCACCTCGTCGTCGACCACGATCGGGAAGCCGCCGACGAACACGGCGAATCTACCCTCGAAACTCCACTGGATTCCGAACGCCTCGTTGCCGGGAAGCGCCGGTCCGTTCGGCATCTGGTTGAACAGGTGCGTTGAGCGCTTGTGGCCGGCCGCCGTGAAGGCCTTGTTCCAGGCGATCTGCGGGCCGGTGACGCGCGCTCCGTCCATCCGCTCAAGAATGAGCGGGTAACCGCCGTCGTCCACGATGCAGACTGTCTCGGGGACGCCGATTTCGTCGGCCTTTTTCAGCGCTGCGGCCGCCATGTGCCTGGCTTCCGACAATTCGAGCTTGATCGATTTCCTCATCTCATACCTCTTCCGTCAGCAGCGCGGCATCGTCTGGAATTGTCATTCAGCAGCCGCGGTACACGGTCTTGATCTGCGTATAGAATTCGAGACCGGCGCGGCCGGACTCGCGGAACGTCGATGTACTCGAGCGCTTCACGCCGCCGAACGGCGCATTGATCAGATTACCTGTCGTGGTGCGGTTGATCTTGACGGTCCCCGACTGAATGTCATTGGCGAAATCGTGCATGACGCGCGGGTTGCGCGTCGCAATTGCGGCCGACAAACCGTATTCCGTGTCGTTCGCCTTCGCGATGGCGTCTGCGTAGGACTCGACCTCGATGATCGCGAGGACGGGGCCGAAAATTTCCTCACGCGCGACCGCCATCTGCTGCGTCACATCGGTGAAGACAGCCGGTGCGACGTAGTAGCCGCCGTCGTAGCCGGCACCCGTGAGCCGTTCGCCGCCGTAGAGGTGGGTCGCCTCCTGCTTTCCGATCGCGACATAGCGCAACACTGTCTCGAGCTGCCTGGCGGTCGCCAGTGGTCCCATGTCCATCCCGGCCGTCAGGCCGCTGCCGATCTTCAGGGCCTTTATCCTTTCCACCAGCTTCTCGGTGAACTCGGCCCGTACCTGCCTCATGACGAGGACGCGGCTTGTGCCCGTGCAGGCTTGGCCGGCAAGCGACAGGCCACCCTTGATGGTCAGGTCGACCGCCTTGTCGAGATCGGCGTCGTCCATGACGATCAGGGGATTCTTGCCGCCCAATTCCATTTGGGTCCGCGTGGTGAATCCGACCGAGCGGCAGATGTGTTCGCCGGCCGCGGTCGACCCGGTGAAGGAGATGGCGCGCACCGCCGGCGCCTGGGTGATGGCCGCACCGACTTCACCGGCCGCACCTGTGATAAAATTGAGGACACCTTTCGGCAGGCCCCCCGCAACAAGCGCCTCGACGAGCCGGTAGCCGCTCAGCGGCGCATCGGACGATGGCTTGAAGACGACGGTGTTTCCGGTCATCAGCGCGGGCGCGATCTTGCGCGCCGGTATGGAGATGGGGAAATTCCAGGGCGTGATGACGGTAACGACGCCGAGCGGCTCCCGCAAGGTATAGACCGTCATATCGGGATCGTCGTTCGGGAACACCTCGCCGGTCAGGGACTGACCTTCGACCGCATAAAACCGCAGCGTCTGCGCCGAGCGCAGGATCTCGTCCTTGGCGAGATTGAGCGCCTTGCCCATTTCCCGCGTCATCTCGCGTGCATTTCGGTCCGCGTTTGCCTCGAGATGATCGGCCGCGCGGTTCAGAATGGCGGCACGCGCCGAGACCGAGGTCTTTTTCCAGCGCTCGAACGCCGCGGAGGCCGCGGCTACGGCAAGACCTGCCTCAGCCGCGGTCGAAGCCTGGAAACGGCCGACGATGTCGGATGTGTCGGCCGGGTTGATGTTGTCGAACGGCTTGGACACGCCGTGAAGCCACTCGCCATTGACGAGGGTCGGGAATTCCCTGACCTCCGCGCCCTCTCCGGGAGTGGGCGCACTCTTTGCCGCAACCTCGCTCATGACTTGCCGAACCTCCTTCAATGCCAGATCAGGAGCGCGCAGATCGTTGAGGTCACCAGTCCCACCAGCACCGGAACCATGACGGTCTGAACGATCTGGAACACTGGCACGCGCGCGAACCCGGCGACCGCGATCAGAGACGACCACGCAACCAACGTTCCGCCTCCGGTCCAAACCGCGCCCATCTGACCGATCGCAGCCAGCGTGGCAGGATCAAGCCCGACCGTGGGTGCAAGCGCGCCCGACAGCGAGCCCGTGAGCGGCAGGCCCGCGAAACCCGAGCCGTCGATGCCCGTGATCATGCCCGCGATCAGCACGCCGAAGGCGACGAAGGCCTGGTTACCGGGAATCCAGTGCTGCCCGGCCTGGACCAGTTCGAACAGCAGATTGGGCGCCTGCGATGCGGGAACGCCCAGGATAGGCGCAGAAAGAGACGGCTCGGCACCGAGAAAGAAGAAACCGGCAATCGGCAGCACCGACCCCATCGCCTTGAACGCGAAGACGAAGCCCTCGGTGACATGGTCGGCGCTGGCGTCGAGGAATTTCCGGAACTCGTCGGCGGCGAGTGACGCCAGGATCATCAGCACGGCCGCAACACCGCCGACCAGAGCCGCGGCATCGCCGCCTTTGAGGTCGTGGCCAATGCCAAGCTTCGCCAGCACCATCACGACGATGACGCCAAGAAAGGCAATCGGCGTCGCTATGGCAAAGAACCTCGACCATCTCTCCCGGCGACCCGGCACCGTTGCGAGCGCCTTGTCGATCTGAGCCTGGGATGCGAGTGGCTTCTGGTCGGCTGCGGTCCCGCGTGCAATCTCGACCTTGTCAAAAGTGCCCTCGCCCGCGATGCGCGCCAGCTCTCCGTTGGTCGACTGCGCCTGCCAGCGCTCGAGCAGCTTGTCGTCGGGCTTGGTGATGAGCTTGCGGATTGCGAAATAGCCCAACACCAGCGCAATGACGCCGGTGATCAGCGACAGCACCAACGCCCGATCGGCGACCGTCGCGGCACTGACTGCAGCGCCGGCCGCCTTGGCACTGATCCCTGGCGCAACGCCGATCACGTAGTCGGATGACAGCGCCATGCCCTGTCCGGCGATAGCAATCGCCAGCGCGCCGCCCAGCGGCGGCAGTCCGGCCGCGATCGCCGCGGGCAGCAACACAGCGGAGACCAGCGGTACAGCCGGCGTCGGCCAGAAGAACAAGGAGATGACGTAGGTGATGCCGGCCAGGACGAAATAGGCCGTGTGCCCATCCTTCATCACCGCGCGAAACGGCTCGACCATTCGAATGTCGGAGCGCAGCACCTTGAGCGCGTTCAACAGCGCCGTCATCAGCGCGATCACGAGGAAGATGTTGAAGAGCTCCTTGGCGGCAGTGAAGCTCGCATTGAAGACGCTGCCGAGCGAGGCAATCGGACTGTGCGTCCAGGCCAGCGTGACAAGGAAGGTCGCAATCACCGATGGGACGACCACATTGGCCCGCCAGATCATCGTAACGACGATGATGGCGACGCCGAACAGGTACACCCAGTGCGCGGCAACGATCGGAACGTGCGACTGCATCGACATAAACCAGCCTCCCCACTCGCGCGCATTTTTGTATACTGTATTCTATTAATGCAAGAATTAAATTTCATCACTGTGCATAGCCGATTGGCGTCGACTGATGAATCTCTACAGATCATGTTGAATTTGCTGCACTAAAATTCGAAGGCCTAGAGATGCTGGAAGCCCTTCACGCCCGACCGATCGTTGACGGCGACCAATAATCGTATACTGTATACGAAAATCTATACCGCGATCAGCCTCCGGGCCCTGGCGGAAGAAAGCCCATTCCTACGGCGACAGAGGAGCGCGACGATGCAAAAGCTGATGAACCATGTGGAATTTCGCACGGCTCTCGAGAACGCAATCAAGGGCAAGAGCGCCAACAAGGCGCCGTTCAGCATCGCCTGGGCGAGCGGCAAGCTGAGCCGGGCCCATCTCGCGTCGTGGGCGGAGAACCACTACCACTATGTCGGCCCGTTCGCGGACTATCTCGGCTACATCTACGCGCGGATGCCGGAGCAGTATCAGGAAGCCAAGGACTTCCTGCTTGCCAACATGTACGAGGAGGAGATCGGTGGCGACCGCCACACCGACCTGCTGATCCGGTTCGCCGAGGCCTGCGGCACGACCGCGGAACGCGTCAAGAATCCCGACAACATGACCGCGACGACGCGTGGACTGCAAAGCTGGTGTTATGCGGTCGCGATGCGCGAAGACCCGATCGTGGCCGTGGCGGGTCTCGTGGTCGGCCTGGAATCGCAGGTGCCGTCGATCTACCGCAAGCAGACGCCGACCTTGCGGGAGAAGTACAAGTTCACCGACGAGGAAGTCGAGTTCTTCGATCTTCACATCGTGTCCGACGAAATTCACGGCGAGCGCGGCTACCAGATCGTGCTTGAGCATGCCAACACGGTCGAGCTTCAACAGCGCTGCCTGAAGATCTGCGAGATCGGCGCGCAGATGCGGCTGCTCTACACCACCGCCCTCTACCACGACTACGTCGCCAAGGACCTTTCGCTGACCGAGCTGGACCTCACCGAGAACAATATCCCCGCCGACGAGCGCGCGTTGCTGCAAGCCTGAGACACCCGGCATGCCCAACGTCGTCTTTCACAGGAACGGCCAGACCTTTCACGGCGAGATCAAGGAAAATACCAATCTCGTCGTGAGGGCGGGCATCCGGCAGTTTCCCCACCCGAACTTCCTCTACGGCTGCGGCATGGGCAAATGCGGGAAATGCGCGGCTCTGATCATCAAGGGAGCCGAGCACCTGCCCGAGCCGAACTGGAAGGAAAAGAAGCGGCTCGGTGCGAGAATCGAGGCCGGCTATCGGCTGGCCTGCCAGCTCTGGCTCACCCACGATGTGGAGTTGTCGCAGGAGGCGACGCCGCTCGCCGACGTGGTCGCAGCCGGCAAGGTCGGCTGAATTCTGGAGTGCCAAGGCCCGCGCCGGCCTTGCGGCAAGTCTCGGCAAGCACGGGAGACGTGAGCGATGTATGTGATCCTGACCAGCAAGGACGGATTGTTCCGGACCGAGATCATCGACGGGCTGCGGCCCCTCGCCTCTTACGACTATCTGTTCTACGGCACGAAGAAGGCAACTTTCGTGATCGCGGAGTTGCTCAAGGATACCAAGATCAAGGTGATCGACGAAGCCTGGTCACCGCCGATCGTGAATCAGGTGCCGTCCAAATTTCTCGAGAAATTTGCAACGCCCGAGCTGGCCTATCGCGAGCTCGAGCACCTCATCTCGTTCGGCCACATGGACACAAAGCTGCGCAAGTCGTGATGTCCGAGATCACAGATCCGCCCGCCGCGAAGAGCGGCATGATCGAGGTCACATTCGTGACCAATAACGGGAAGTCCGTCACGGCCCCCGTCGACAGCAACCTGTTGCGGATCTCCTTGCGTGAACAGGGCGGCATCCCCTTCAAGTGCGGTGGAGGGATTTGCGGGACGTGCAAATGCCTCATCGAGAAGGGGCTGGAGAACACCGACGCAATCAAGCCGAAGGAGCGCAAGCACCTCACCGAGGAGCAATTCGACGCCGGCTACCGGATGGCGTGCCAGACGTTTCTCACCGGCGATGTCAGCGTGTCCTGGACGCCAAGACCGGCAGCTGCGGGGGCTCGCCCGGTCTCGAGCGGCCCTGCATCCGATTCGGTTGATTGATCGGTTGAGCGCCCCCGCGACTACGGCTTGCCGCTGCGCGGTGGGCAGTCTAAGTACGTTTGTGCCGTCCCCGCCGGTCATTCCGCTCGGTCGGTGGCGGATCGAATCTCTCCGCGCGGTTCGGAAAAATCAAACCGGGGCGGTTGAGAAGGTCATCTCATGGCTGGCAGGCTGGGAAACTCGAAACGACGTCTGGGCGACGACTACCTCTCCCTCCACGACAGGGTCATTGAGGAGCTGCGCCAGGCCATCTTGAGCCGACGCCTCAAGCCCGGCGAGCGACTGGTCGAAGGACGCCTCGCAGAGGAGCTCGGCGTCTCCCGCAATCCGGTGCGAGAAGCGATCCGCGTGCTCACGACCGAGGGTCTGGTCGAAGTGACGGCACGGCGCGGTGCATCGGTCCTTGCCATGACCGACGAGGAGGCGCGCGAGACAATCGAGGTTCGTGCGCTCTTGGAGGGACAGAACGCTCGGCTGGCCGCGCGCCGTCGCGATCAGGATATTCTGGCGCGGATTGCAGCCGTGCTGAACAAGGGCACGGATGCAGTCGCAGCCAGGCGCTTCGAGCTTCTGTCCGGCCTTAATCAGCAATTTCACCAGGAGCTGGCCGCCGCGGGCCGCAACCGCGTCCTGTCTGATCTGCTCAAGCGGCTGCGCGAGCGAACCGCGATGCTGTTCGCGCCGACCGATCCGGAGCGCCAGGCCCGCACCTGGGATGAGCATGCTGGCATTCTCCGCGCTATCATCGCAGGCGACGAGCGTTCGGCCGCGACGCTTGCCGCCGAGCATGTCATGCGCGCCGGCGCCGATTTTCTGTCGACCCTGCACATTCCCGAGGAAGGCGCCTCGCTGGACGCAATGCCCGTGCGCCCGAGTACGGCGGCCGGAAAACCGAGGCCCCGCCGCGTCGCCGGTGGACGCGCCAAGAAGTAGCAAGCCAAAAAGACCTAGCGCCGCCCCTTGCGCATCGTCGTAAGCACGATGTCGGCAGCGAGCACGCTCGGTGACTTGTTGCCGGTGGACATGACGGTGTCGAGCTGCGCGAAGGCCTCGACCTGTTGCTGGCGCATCGGCGTCTCCGCGAGCACCTCCGACAGTGCGGCCGCAAGCTTCTCGGGCGTGCAGTCCTCCTGCAGAAACTCGGGGATCACGTCCTTGCCGATCACGAGATTGGCGAGGATCACGGAGGACACCTGGATTGCGCGGCGCAGGATGAAGGCCTCCATCGCGCCGACGCGATAGGCCGTCACCATCGGAATGCCTGACAGCGCCAGTTCCAGCGTCACCGTGCCGGATTTCGCCAGTGCTGCGCGCGCGATCCGGAATGCGGCACGCCTCTCGGTTTCGCCGACCACGATCTGCGGCTTGACCGGCCAGCTCGCCACGCCCGCGCGAACCGTGGCTTCGAGATGCGGCATCGTCGGCAGCATCAATTCGAACGCGCGGCCCTCGGCCTGCAATCGCCCGAGCGCGGCGCCGAACAGGCCGAGATGATGCCGGATCTCGCTGCGGCGGCTGCCCGGCAGCACCAGCAGCACCGGCGGTTCGCCGTCGCGGCGTTTTTGCTCGTCGGGGTTCGGGCGCAGCGACGGCAATTGCTCGATCAGGGGATGACCGACATAGCTGCAGGGCGGCCCTTTCAGCTTGCGGTACTCCTCCGGCTCGAACGGCAGCAAGCCCAGCACGTGATCGACATAGCCGAGCATCGCGCGCGCGCGGCCCGGCCGCCAGGCCCAGACCGAGGGCGAGACGTAGTCGACGACGGGGATCGCCGGATTCCTGGCGCGCACGCGGCGCGCAACGCGATGGGTGAAATCGGGGCTGTCGATGATGACCAGCGCGTCGGGCGCGGACTCGGTCACGGCGTCCGCGGTCTCGCGGATCAGCCGCAGGATCTTCGGCAGTTGCTGCACCACCGCGGCAAAGCCGACGATCGACAGCTCCTCGATCGGAAACAGCGTCTCGAGCCCCTCGCGCGCCATGGTGCGGCCGCCGACGCCCTCGAACTGCACGCCGTCACCGAGGCGCTGGCGCAGCACCTTCATCAGCGCCGAGCCGAGCCGGTCGCCGGATTCCTCCGTCGCGATCAGAAATATCTTCCGTTTGGGATCGCGGATCTGCATCACGCGGGCAGACCGACGATGAAGAGATATTTGGCGTCGGCGAGCCCGATCATCGCCTGCGGCTCGGCGGCGATGGTGTTGCCGGCGATGACGGCGACACCCGCAAGGCCGGCCTTGGCGACGCCCTCGATCGTCCGCGCGCCGATGGTCGGCAAGTCGAAGCGCAAATCCTGGCCGCTCTTCGGCGCCTTCACCAGCACGCCACGTCCCGTGGCGGCACGGATACGGCCCTCCTCACGCAGCCGCGCCACACGCGCCAGCAGCGCATCAGTGCCCTCGATGTCCTCGACCGCCACCACATGGCCGTCGATCACCACCGCGGCCTGACCGATGTCGAACGGCCCGAGCGCGGTGAGCACCGCGCGTCCCCGTTCGATATCGCCCTTGGCATGATCGGCCGGCCAGGCACGGGTGATGCAGCCCTCCGGCATGAGCAGGTCGGGCGCGACATCCTTGATGCCGACCATGCGAAAGCCGCCGTGCTCGAGAATGTGCCCGACACCCGATAACAGATGATCGTCGCCGCCGCGGAAGGCGCGGATGACGTTGCCGAGCAGCCGCAACGTCGTGAAGTCGAACCGGATCTCCGTGAGCGAAGGCCGCACCAAGGTGCCGATGAAGACCAGGTCGCGGCAGCCTTCCTCGCGGAACAGCCGCATGGCGCGGCCGAGCTGACCGACCGAAATCCAGCGGTGGCGGAATTTCTCCACCTGCACCGGATCGCAGGCGCCTCGCAGCGGAAACAGCACCGGCGTGATGCCACGGGCAGCGAGCGAGCGAGCAACCGCGAACGGCATCGCGCCACCGCCCGCGACCACGCCGACCGGTGATGAAATCTCGGAAGCCGCCGATGTCATGTCCGCGGCCATCCCGGCGTCACTTCTCGATGGTGGGAAGACAGAGCGGACGCTTGCCCTTGCCAATGAAGCCGAGAATTTCGGCGATCGCAGGATCTTCGCTCTCAAGGGGCCGCACCGCCTCCAGCCGCTCGGCGAAGGTGCCGGGGCCATGGAAGAGTTTTTGGTAGAACGTGCGCACAGCGGCGAGCCGCTGCCTGGTGAACTTGCGCCGCTTCATGCCGATGAGATTGAGGCTCTCCAGCACCGCATATTGGCCGTTGGCGAGCCCGTATGGAATGATGTCGTCGCGCACGCCCGAGAGGCCGCCGACCATCACATAGGGGCCGATGCGCGTGAACTGATGCACCGCGGACAGCCCGCCGATATAGACGGCATCGCCGATCTCGCAATGGCCGCCGAGCGTCGCCGAAGTCGCGAAGATCGCGTTGTTGCCGACCATGCAGTCATGGCCGACATGGCTGTTGTTCATGAAGTAGCCGTCGTTGCCGACGCGTGTCTTGCCGCCGCCCTTGACGGTGCCGACATTCATCGTCGCGCCTTCGCGGATGGTGTTGCCGGAACCGATGTCGAGCGTGGTCGGCTCGCCCTTGTAGCTGAGGTCCTGCGGCGCGCCGCCGAGCACCGCGAACGGAGAGATCACGCAATTGTCTCCGACCGAGGTATGGCCGATGACGGTGACTTGTCCGATCAGCTTGCAATGGGCCCCGATCCGGGCGTTGCGACCAATGATGCAAAAGGGCCCGATCTCGGTGCCCTCGCCGATCACGGCGCCGTCTTCCACCCGTGCGGTGGGGTCGATCTTACTCATCAAGAAGGTCTGACTATGTGTTGAATTTGCTCGGCTTTCCGGTGGTTAGCGCGACTGCGCCCGATCTGTCCAGTGACGTATGATCTCGGCGTGTTTCAGAGGCCGCTGAGGAAGCCACGCTGCTGCATCAACGACCTCATCCAACACTTGAACGGGCGCCGCGCTTCAATCAATCAGTCAGCATGGCTCCGACGTCGGCTTCGGCGACGATCGTGCCGTTGACCTTGGCGTCCCCGTGAAACCACCACATGCTCTTGCGGCGACCAACCGAGCGCATGTGATACTCGATGGTGTCGCCGGGCAGCACGGGCTTGCGGAACTTGCACTTGTCGATGGTGAGGAAATAGACCGCGCGCGGCTTCTCGGTGCCCTCGACCGACTTGATGCCGATCACGCCGGCGGTCTGCGCCATCGCCTCGATCATCATCACGCCCGGATAGACCGGACGTTCGGGGAAATGGCCCTGGAAAGCCGGCTCGTTGAAGGTGACGTTCTTGATGCCGATCCCGCTGTAATCGGCCCGGATGTTGATCACGCGGTCGATCAGAAGCATCGGAAAGCGGTGCGGCAGCGTCTGGAGGATCGCATTGATATCCACCAGCTCGAATTTAACAGGTGATTCCGCCGTCATTCCCGTCCCTCGCCCTTCGGATCGGCCTTGCTGTCGCGTACCAGGCGCTCCACCGCGATAATTTCCTTGAACCATTGTTTGGTCGGCTTGGCAAAAAATCCGCCCCAGCGACCGTTCGGCGGGATGTCGTCCTTGACGCCGCTCATCGCGGTGACCTGGGCCCCGTCACCGATCTTGAGGTGATTGTTGATGCCAACTTTTGCTCCCAGCGCCACGTTGTCGCCGATCGTCAGGCTGCCAGCGAGCCCGATCTGGGCCGCCAGCAGGCAGTTCCGCCCGATCGTCACATTGTGGCCGATCTGGACCTGATTGTCGATTTTGGTGCCCTCTCCGATCACGGTGTCCCGCAAGGAGCCGCGATCGATGGTGGTTCCGGCGCCGACTTCCACATTGTTCTGGATCAGCACACGGCCGGTCTGGGGCACTTTCAGATGGCCCTCGGGGCCGAAGAAGATGAAGCCGTAGCCGTCCTGGCCGATCGAGCAGCCGGGGTGGATCAGCACGTTGTTGCCGATCAGTGCGCATTGGATAGCGGTGCGGGCGCCGACATTGCAGTCCCGCCCGATCTTGACGCCCGGACCAAGGACCACGCCGGCGCCGATCACGGTGCCGCTGCCGATCTCGACATCCGGACCGATGACGGTCAGCGGCTCGACGATGACGTCATCCTCCAGCCGCGCCGACGGGTCGATGATGGCCGATGGCGCAATGCCGTCATTGCCAAACCAGGACTGTGGGCGGAGCGCATCGCCATGCCATTCCCGGGCGATCCCGACAAAGGCGCGGAACGGCTGCGCCACCCGCAGCACGGCCACATGCGCGGGCACCTGGGCCTCGAAGCGCGGGCTCACCAGACAGGCGCCAGCCTTGGTCGCCTTGAGCTCATCGGCGTATTTGAGGTTGTCGAAGAACGCCAGATGCATCGGGCCGGCTTCGTCCAGCGAAGCAAGACCCGTGATGACATGATCGCCCCTGACAGGGTCGATCAGTTGCGCCTTGGTCAGCGCTGCGATGTCGGCCAGCGTTGAGGCCGGCGGTTTTTTGAAGAAGGTCGGCTGCGCCATTCCACCCCGTCGCGGTCCGGCTTCGGCATGAAGCGAACAGGCCGCATCATGCCTTATCTCATGGATTGAGCACGATCTTTTTGGAGACCGGCCCCGGGGAACTCCCAAGGGAATTCCCAGGCGGCCGGATCATGCCCTGCTGATCGAATTAGAACGAGGTGCCGCCGCCGAACCGGAATTCCTGCACGCGGTCATTCTTGCCCTTGGTGAGCGGCACTGCGTAGTCGAAGCGCAGCGGGCCGAACGGCGAGGCCCAGATCAGGCCGACACCGACCGACGAGCGGACCACATTGCCATTGTCATACACCAGGCCGGTACAAGTTCCAGGCGTAGCCGGGTTGTTGGTCGATGGCGTGCAGCTCGAGTTCCTGGTCGTGGTCATTTCGTTGGTCACCGACCACGTCGTCGGGCCCTGATAGTCGAAGAGACCGCCGGCGTCGGCGTAGACAGCGCCCTTCAGACCCACTTCCTTCGGAAGGAACCAGAACGGCATCTGCAATTCCAGCGAAGCGCCCCAATATTTGGTGCCGCCAAGCGCGTCCTGCGTACCATAGGGATTCAAATCGCGCGGGCCGATGCCGTTCGGCGCGAAGCCGCGGACGAGGTTCGGGCCCATCTGGAAATGATCCAGCATGCGCAGATCGGTGCTGCCGACCTTGTTCAGGATACCGCCCTGGAGATGGACGAGACCGACAAGGTCCGACACCAGCGACTGGTAGTACTTCGCATCGGCCACGGTCTTCAGGTAGGAGACGTCGCCGCCGACGCCGGCGAAGTCCTGCCTGAAGTCGATGAGCAGGCCGTCGGTCGGGTTCTTGTTGTTGTCCAGCGTGTTGTAGGTCAGCGTGTAGCCGAGCGCCGAGGTCAGCGTCTTGCCGTTCGCAAGCTCCTTGCGGACCGGCAGCGAGGCTTCGCCGTCGCTGTAGCAGCCGAGGCCGTTGGTCGACGCAGCCAGGGGAATACCGGTTGCATTGGAGAAGGCCGGGCTCGGGTTGAAGGCTGGATTCGGCGTCACGCCATCCGCGAGGAACTGGTTATTGTTACAGTTCGCCAGGTAGGACGGCAGCGTGATTTCCTGCTGGTAGATCGAGTAGCGCAGCTGCAGCGACAGATCTTCACGCAGGGAGAAGCCCAGGCGCGGGCTGAAGCCCAGCGTCTTGGTACCGTAGGAGATGTAGTTGTTGGCCAGCTGGGTGCGCTGATAGAGGTCGAGGCCCAGCGCGACGCGGTAGTCGAGCAGGTACGGCTCGACGAACGACAGCGAATAGCCGCGGGCGTACTGACCGTAAGTGACCGACGCCTTGGCGAACAGACCGCGGCCGAGCAGGTTGCGCTCGGAGACCGAGACTTCGGCCAGCGCACCGTCGGTCGTGGAATAACCACCGGAGACCGAGAAGTCGCCGGTCGATTTTTCTTCGAGATCGACGATCAGGACCACGCGGTCGCTGGAGGAGCCCGGCTCCGTCGTGATCTTCACGCTCTTGAAGTAGTCGAGGTTCTTCAGGCGGCGCTCGGCGCGATCGACCAGCGCACGGTTGTAGGCATCGCCCTCGGAGAGGTCGAACTCGCGACGGATCACGTAGTCACGAGTACGCGTGTTTCCGCGGATATTGATGCGCTCGATATAAGTGCGCGGACCTTCGTCGATGTTGAACACGACGGAAACGGTGTGCGCATCGAAATTGCGATCGCCGCCCGGACGCACCACCGCGAAGGCATAGCCACGGCGCGAGGCCTCGATCTGCATGTCCTCGACCGACTTTTCGACCGATTCGACGTTGTAGAGCGAGCCGACATTGACGCGCGAGAAGCTGCGCAGCGAGCTCGCGTCGAAGTTCGGGATGCTGGTGCGGAAATCGAGGGTGCCGACGCGGTACTGCTGGCCTTCCTCGATCTTGAAGGTGACGTTGAAGCCCTTCTTCTCCGGATCGTATTCCGTGAGCGCGGCCACGACCTGAACGTCGGCGAAGCCGTTCTTCAGGTAGAAGCGGCGAATCAGGTCGCGGTCGGCCTCGACGCGGTCCGGATCGTAGATGTCGCCGCTGCTCAGGAAGCTCAGCAGATTCGATTCATGCGTCTTGATGACGTCCCTGAGGCGGTAGGACGAAAACGCATTGTTGCCGACGAACTCGATCGACTTGACGCCGGTCTTGGCGCCTTCGTTGACCGTGAAGATCAGATCGACGCGGTTGTTCGGCTGCTCGATGATCTCGGGCGTGACGCTGACGTCATAGCGGCCGGAGCGGCGATAGATTTCGGCGATTCGCAGCGTGTCCGACTGCACCATGGCGCGGGAGAACGTGCCACGGGCCTTGGACTGGACTTCGGCGGTGAGCTGCTCGTCCTTGATCTTCTTGTTGCCCTCGAACGCGATACGCCCGATCACCGGGTTTTCCACCACGGAGACGACGATCTGGCCGCCTGCGCCGCGGTTGATCTTCACGTCCTGGAACAGGCCGGTTTCGATCAGCGCCTTGAGGCCGTCATCGATGGCGCCCTGATCGAGGCGACCACCGGGGCCGGGCTTGAAATAGGAGCGGATCGTCTCCACCTCGACGCGGCGATTCCCCTCGACGGAAATCGACTGCACGGTCTGAGCGAGCGCAGACGAAGACACAAAAACAGCCCCAACCGGGGCAAACACCGGCGCGCCGAACATGATCAGGGTTGCGAGCAAGCCCCCCCGGAGTCGCAGTCCAAACTTCATTGCGCAACGCGCCCTTATCAACGTACCAGACCCAACCCCAAAGCCGGTCTGGGAGATTCCCCAAGTCGAAGCCGCTTGTAGCCAATTTCCCCGGTATCGCAAACGGCAGCTGACACCGCAATTTCAATTTCATTCCAAGACGTTGCCCAACAGCAACGCCACAAAAAAGCCCTCATCAGGATCCCGGCAATCGCAGTATGTCGTTGTAGGTTGCGAACACCATCAGCATCAGCACCAGCCCTAGCCCGATTCGGAACCCAATCTCCTGGGTCCGCTCAGAAAGTGGACGTCCGCGGGCCAGTTCCGCCGCGTAAAACATAAGGTGACCACCGTCGAGCAGCGGGATCGGGAACAGATTCAACAGGCCGATCGAGACCGACAATACGGCGCAGAGGTTGATCAAGAACTGCAATCCGGCGCTGGCCGCCTGCCCCGACATCTTGGCGATGCCGATGACGCCGCTGACCTCGCTGGGATTGCCGGTCCCCGTAAACAGCGAGCCCAGGAACTTGAAGGTGCTGGTGACGATGAACCAGACCTGCTCGACCCCGATCTTGAGCGCCTCGCCGACACCGACCGGCGACGTCGAGGCCTCACCAGCCTGCGACTTGTGCTCGACGCCGAGCACGCCGACCTTGTGGCTGTTGCCGAACGGATCCTTGCGCTCGAGCAGCGCCGGCGTCGCGGTCAGCGACACGATCGCGCCATCCCGCTTCACCTGGAAAGCCAACGCTGAACCGGCGCTGGTCGCGACGATCCGCTGCATGTCGGCAAAGCTCTCGATCGGCTTGCCGTCGATCTGCACGACGACGTCGCCGATCTTGAAGCCGGCGGTGGCCGCAGCGCCGTCGGCGACGACGCCATCCACACGCGCGATCGTGCTCGGCTTGCCGTAATACAGGGCCATGCCTGCGAAAATCAGGGCGCCGAGGATGAAATTGGCAATCGGCCCGGCCGCGACGATGGCGGCGCGCGGGCCGACCTTCTTGTGGTGGAAGCTGCCGGCGCGCTCCTCGGCCGTCATGGCCGCGAGCGCTTCAGCCGACGGGGTCGAAGCCTCGCTCTCGTCGCCGAAGAACTTGACGTAGCCGCCGAGCGGGATTGCCGAGATCTTCCAGCGGGTGCCGTGGCGGTCGTTGAAACCAACCAGCTCAGGTCCGAAACCGAGCGAAAAGGTCAGGACACGGACGCCGGCCCAGCGCGCGACCAGGAAATGGCCGAGCTCGTGGAAGAACACGACGATGGTCAGGACGAACAGGAAAGGAACCGCGTAACCGAGGAGCCCATGGCTCAACGTATTGAAACTATGGACGAAAAAGTCGATCATCGAATTCCCTCACCCAGCGCCGCTAGG
Source organism: Bradyrhizobium monzae (assembly GCF_021458635.1). GTDB lineage: Bacteria > Pseudomonadota > Alphaproteobacteria > Rhizobiales > Xanthobacteraceae > Bradyrhizobium. The sequence continues at coordinate 183,746 of NZ_JAIRDQ010000008.1, read as the reverse complement.
CCCTGGCCCCGAACCACCTAGGATGCCTTTAAGGCAATTTGAGGCAATAGGGCGGCAGCTTTATTTCGCGAAACATGGTCAACGGATATTGCATCATCCGCTGATGTCATGGGGCCTTGGTTCCCGCCCCGGATCCAGTCCTCCAGCGTCGCCTCGACCAGCCGGGCAATGGCGCCGAACCGGATCCTGCCGGCGATGAAAGCCGCGACCGCGACCTCATTAGCGGCGTTGTAGACGGTGGTTGCCCCCTTGCCGTGCCGCAGCGAATCGAAGGCCAGGCGAAGACCGGGGAAGCGCTCGAAATCCGGAGCCTCGAAGGTCAACTGGCCGATCTTGGCCAGATCGAGCTTGGCGGCCGGACCCTTGATACGGTCGGGCCAGCCGAGGCAATGGGCGATCGGCGTGCGCATGTCCGGCGAGCCGAGCTGAGCCATCACCGAGCGGTCCGAGAACTCGACCATGCCGTGAATGATCGACTGCGGATGCACCAGGACGTCGATCTCGTCAGGCTTCAGCGCAAACAGATAGGACGCCTCGATGACCTCGAGCCCCTTGTTCATCATCGAGGCGGAATCGATCGTGATCTTCTGGCCCATGCTCCAGTTCGGATGCTTCAGGGCCTGTTCGAGGGTCGCCTGCTCGATGTCGGCCGGCTTCCAGGTGCGGAACGGGCCGCCCGAGGCGGTGATGATGACGCGAACGAGCTCGTCGCGATTGCCCGATGCCAACGCCTGGAACAGCGCGTTGTGCTCGGAATCGGCCGGCAAGATACAGGCACCCGCTTTCGCCGCGCGCTGCATGAAGAAATCGCCGGCGCAAACCAGGCATTCCTTGTTGGCGAGCGCGACATGCGCCCCGCGATCGACCGCAGCCAGGGCCGGCTTCAGCCCGGCCGCGCCGCTCACCGCCGCCATCACCCAATCGGCCGGACGCGCGCCCGCTTCGATCACCGCGCTTTCGCCGGCGCCACATTCAGTGCTCGTGCCCGCAAGTGCGGACTTGAGTTCGGCGAACTTGGAGGCGTCTGCGATCGCGACGAAACGCGCGGAAAATTCCTTCGCAAGCTTCGCGAGCGCCTCGACATTGCTGTTCGCCGTCAGGGCCTCGACGCGATAGCGCTCGGGCGAGGCCCGCAGCAGATCCATCGTGCTGTCGCCGATCGAGCCGGTGGCGCCGAGCACCGTGACGCTGCGGATGTCGGCCGCAGCCGGCTTGTTGTTACGCAAAGGGACTGCGCTCATATCCTCACCAAACCATAAGACCGCTTCCGGCGCTATGCACACCATGGCGGAGGAAGCCGATAATCCATGCCGCCAGGATGGCGGCGACAAAGCCGTCCAGGCGGTCCAGAAGTCCGCCATGGCCGGGAATTAAGTGACTGGAATCCTTGACGCCGAAGCGTCTTTTCACCGCGGATTCGAACAGATCGCCCGCCTGCGAGACCACCGAGAGGATGGCGCCGACGAGCAGCAGAGGGACCGCCTTGCCGATGCCGAATGTGGCAAAGCCGGTCGCAACCGCAAGGCTGGCTGCAAAACCGCCGAACGCGCCGGCCCAGGTCTTCTTCGGGCTGACGCGCGGCCACAGCTTCGGTCCACCGATGCCGCGGCCGGCGAAATAGCCTCCGATATCGGTTGCCCACACCACCAGCAGCACGAACATCAGCGCGGCGAAGCCGTTGGCGAGGTCTTTCCGCACCAGGATCGAGGCCAGCAGCGCCGCCGCTGCATAGGCGAATCCGGTCGCGGCCCAGACGAACTTGCCGCGCGCGATCAGCGTCACGATCGCGCCGCCGACACAGCCGGTGATGACGGCAGTCTTCAGCGCGCCGAAGGCGACGCAGGCACCCATCATGGCGATGACGATCGTCCCTGCCCCGGTCAGCGCAGCGGACCCCGCCCCCACCACCATCAGCCATTCCGCGAACAGTCCGATCGACACCAGGGTGACGAGCAGCGCCCACAGCCAGCCGCCGGCGTACGCGACCGCAATGGTAAGCGGCGCCAACACCAGCGCCGCGAGGACTCGCATCAGAAAATTGCTCGGGGCGGGCTTCGCGCCCGCTGCGTCGGCGCCGGGTTCGCTCACGAGGCGGATTTCGCGACCAGGCCGCCGAAACGGCGCTCGCGCCTGGCGAATTCGGCGATCGCGCCTTCGAGCGCCGCCTTGTCGAAGTCGGGCCAGTGGACCGGCACGAATACGAGCTCGCTATAGGCGGCCTGCCACATCAGGAAATTGGACAGACGCTGCTCGCCGCTGGTGCGGATGATCAGATCGGGATCGGGAATGTCGGGCGCATCGAGATGGGCGCCGAGAGCATCGGCGTCGATCGAGGCGGGATCGCGCCTGCCGTCCGCGACTTCGCGGGCGAGCTTTTGCGCCGCTTTCGCGATCTCCTGCCGCGAGCCGTAGTTGAAGGCGACGACGAGCGTGAGGCGCGTGTTGTCGCGCGTCAATTCCTCGGCCTCGTTCAGCAGCGCGCAGATGTCGCCCTCGAGCCCGTCGCGCTCGCCGATGATCCGAACCTTGACGCCGTCGCGATGCAGGCTCGCGAGATCGTTGCGGATGAAGCGCTTGAGCAGACCGAAGAGATCGCCGATCTCGCTCGCCGGGCGCGACCAGTTCTCCGAGGAGAACGAGAAGATGGTGAGATAGCGGATGCCGAGCTCGTGCGAGGCACGCACCACGCGGCGCAACGCCTCGACGCCGCGGCGATGCCCCTCGGCCCGCGGCAGACCGCGCGCGGCCGCCCAACGCCCGTTGCCATCCATGATGATGGCGACATGCGCAGGCGCGTCGGACCGGTCTGGTCCTTCCGTTGCGGGCGCGGCGGCGTTGGACATGGAGGCGGCCTTAAAGCACGATCCGGACCCGAAGGGCCGCGTTAGCGCGGAGTGCGAAGCGGTGTTCCGACAGGATCATGCGCGAACAATACTCCAAAGCGTGATGATAATGCGCATCGCGCCCTAGACGGTGAGGATTTCTTTTTCCTTGGCGGCGAGCAGTTGGTCGATCTCGGTGATGGTGCCGTCGGTCGCCTTCTGCACCTCGTCGGCGTGACGCTTCTGATCGTCCTCCGACATCTCGTGATTCTTCTCGAGCTTCTTCAGAACATCGAGACCGTCGCGGCGGACGTGACGCGTCGCCACCTTGGCGGCTTCGGCGTACTTATGCGCGACCTTGACCAGCTCCTTGCGGCGCTCCTCGTTCAGCTCGGGAATGCGCAGGCGCAGCACCTGGCCTTCGGTCGCAGGCGACAGACCCAGATTGGAATCGACGATCGCCTTCTCGACCGGCTTCACCATCGTCTTGTCCCAGACCTGCACCGAGATCAAGCGCGGCTCGGGTACGCTGACGGTGGCGAGCTGATTGAGCGGCATGTGACTGCCATAAGCCTCGACCTGCACCGGATCGAGCATCGAGGCCGACGCGCGGCCGGTACGCAGGCCGCCGAGCTCGTGCTTGAGCGACTGGACCGCACCCTGCATGCGGCGCTTCACTTCGTTGATGTCGAAATTACCCGTGGCCATCACGTTTCTCCTTCAATATCCCGGCGACCTCACCGCGCCCTTCCCTCGGGGGCGCCAAATGAGCGGTCAGCCGGCGACGATTGTCCCGTGGCCGGCGCCGCGTAGAATCGCGCCGATCGAACCGGGCTCCGCGATCGAAAATACGATGATAGGCAGCGATGTCTCGCGGGCAAGTGCGAAGGCGGTCGCATCCATCACCTTGTAGCCGCCCTCGATGGCCTGCGAATGCGTCAGCCGGTCGAATCGCGTGGCGGACGGGTCCTTCTTCGGATCGGCCGAGTAGACGCCGTCGACATTGGTCGCCTTCAGCACCGCCTGGGCGCCGATCTCCGCGGCGCGCAGCACCGCCGTCGTGTCCGTGGTGAAGAACGGATTGCCGGTTCCGCCGCCAAGCAACAGGATCCGGCCCTCGGCGAGATATTTGTGCGCCGCCGCGCGGGTGAACAGCTCGGACACCTCGGGCATGACGAACGCCGAGAGAGCCCTCGCCGGCGTGCCCTTGCGCTCGATCGTCGCTTCGAGCGCGAGGCAGTTCATCATCGTGGCCAGCATGCCCATGGTGTCGCCGGTCGGGCGCGACACGCCACGGGAGGACACCTCGACGCCGCGAAAGATATTGCCGCCGCCGATCACGACCGCAACCTCGGTGCCAAGCTCACGGGCGGCGATCAGATCGTCCGCAACCCGGTCCATTGTCGCTTGATCGATGCCAAAGCCTTGCTGTCCCGCGAGGTATTCGCCGGACAGCTTGATCACGACGCGACGATAGACCGGATCAGTCATGAGCACTTTCCTCGTCCGAGCGCCGCTTCCGGCGGCACGCCGGAAGGAACGTTCCGGCGCTTACTTCTTGCCGCTAGCCGCCGCGACCTCAGCCGCGAAGTCCGATTCCTGCTTCTCGATTCCCTCGCCGAGAGCATAGCGCACGAAGCCCGCGATCTTCACTGCGCCGCCGACCTTGCCTTCGGCTTCCTTCACCGCCTGCGCCACCGACTTGCCGGTGTCGTGGATGAAGGCCTGCTCGAGCAGGCAGACTTCCTTGTAATAGGTCTTCAGACCGGACTCGACGATCTTCTCGATCACGTTCTCCGGCTTGCCCTGCTGACGATATTTGTCGGCGAGCACGTCCTTCTCGCGCTTGACGACGGCCGGATCGAGACCAGACGGATCGAGGGCGAGCGGGTTGGTGGCGGCGACATGCATGGCGATCTGGCGGCCGAGCGCTGCGAGCTCGTCGGCCTTGCCGGGCGATTCCAGCGCCACGATCACGCCCATCTTGCCGGCGCCGTCGACGACCGCACCGTGGATGTAGCTCGACACGACGCCCTGGCTCACCTCGAGCGAAGCGGCGCGGCGCAGCGTCATGTTCTCGCCGATGGTGGCGATCGCGTCATTGATTGCGGTTTCGACCGTGACGTCGCCGACCTTGGCGGCCTTGATCTTCTCGACGTCGGCGCCGACGTCGAAGGCGACCTGGGCGACCATCTTGACGAGGCCCTGGAACTGGCCGTTGCGCGCGACGAAGTCGGTCTCCGAGTTGACTTCGACCACGACGCCCTTGGTGCCCTTGGTGAGCGCGCCGATGAGGCCTTCGGCCGCGACGCGGCCCGACTTCTTGGCGGCCTTGGACAGGCCCTTCTTGCGCAGCCAGTCCTGCGCCGCTTCCATGTTGCCGTCGTTCTCGGTCAGCGCGGCCTTGCAGTCCATCATGCCTGCGCCGGTGGACTCGCGCAGATCCTTGACCATCGCAGCAGTGATCGTTGCCATCGTTGAAAATCCTTCTTGCCTGCCGGTTCGCCGCGGCGTGGCATCCCATTGCCCCGCCGCGGTCCATCTCAGGAATTCGCGTCACTGAATGAATTGGTGGCCGGATCCTGTCCGGCCAACCGATCGCTCTTCTTGACTATTCCGCTTCCGCGGTCAGCGCCTTGGCCTTGGCGACCCAGGCGTCCGCACGGCTCGGCAGACCGACTTCTTCGCCGATCTTGTGCGCGGTGTCGTGATCGAGCTCGGCGAGCTGCCAGAAGTGGAAGATGCCGAGATCGTTGAACTTCTTCTCGATCGCGCCCGACACGCCCGGGAGCTTTTTGAGGTCGTCGGCGGTGCCGCGCGGACCGGCAAGGCCCTGGAAGCCGCCAGCCGAGGGCAGCTCTTCGGCGACCGGACGGGCCGATGCACCGATGTCGATGCCAGAATCGCCCTGGGCACGCGAGATGCCGTCGATCGCGGCGCGCGCGATCAGATCGCAATAGAGCGAGATGGCGCGACCGGCGTCGTCATTGCCCGGCACCACGTAGGTGATGCCCTTCGGATCGGAGTTGGTGTCGACGATCGCAGCGACCGGAATGTTGAGCCGCTGGGCTTCCTGGATCGCGATGTCTTCCTTGTTGGTGTCGATCACGAAGATCAGGTCGGGCAGACCGCCCATGTCCTTGATGCCGCCGAGCGAGCGATCGAGCTTGTCGCGCTCGCGCTGAAGCGTCAGGCGCTCCTTCTTGGTGTAGGAATTGGCTTCGCCGCCGGCCAGCACCTCATCGAGGTGACGCAGGCGCTTGATCGAGGCCGAGATCGTCTTCCAGTTGGTCAGCGTGCCGCCGAGCCAGCGCGAATTGACGAAATATTGCGCGCAGCGCTTGGCCGCGTCCGCGACGCCGTCCTGCGCCTGGCGCTTGGTGCCGACGAACAGGATGCGACCGCCCTTGGCAACCGTGTCGCTGACGGCCTGGAGGGCCGTGTGCAGCATCGGCACGGTCTGGGCGAGATCGACAATGTGGATGTTGTTGCGGGCGCCGAAAATGAACGGAGCCATCTTCGGATTCCAGCGGTGAGACTGGTGACCAAAGTGCACGCCAGCTTCGAGCAGCTGACGCATAGTGAAATCGGGTAGTGCCATCGTTTTAATTCTCCGGTTGGTTCCTCCGGAAGCGTGTGAGCAAAACGAAGCGTTGTCGCCCCGGCTGCCACCGGACGGCCTTGTGAGCCATGCTTCCGTGTGAGATGCGGCGGTATATAGCGCCATTTCGGCCAGAAGCAAGGAAATAAGGACCTTTCGGGGCTGCTACCGCCCGCGAAAGGCCCATTCCGCGATTTCCGCCCTGCCCGCTAGCACTTTGGCTGGTTGGGCGGGCATTTTTTCGGGGCGGGCGCAGCCGGGCGTGGCGGCGGCGCGGCCGGTCGCGGCGGCGGGGCCACGGCCACCCGGGGAGGAGGCGGTGGCGGTGCCGGACGGGCCACCGGCGGCGGCGCCGGCCTTGGTGCGGCAGCGACCGGCGGCCGCGGGGGCGGTGGCGGTGCGGCCACCCGCGGTGGCGGCGGCGCAGCCACCCGCGGGGGCGGTGCCAGCGGCGTTGGCGGCGGCGTCGGCCTTGCGACCGCCTGCGGGTGCGGCACCGCCGGCGGCGGCCTTGTGACCTGCGCGGGCGATGGCGTTGCAGGCCGCAGGCCCTGCGGCTTGATCTGCTCGCGCGCGGCGACCGGCGGCGAAGGCTGCGTCGGCTTCCCATTGGTGATGGTCGTCGTGGTCACGGCCGGCTTACCTGCCGGGGTCGTCGTGGTCGGCGAGGTCATCGCCGGCTCATGCGCCAGGGATTTTGCATGCGGATCGGCACCGCCTGTCGCCGGCGTTTGCGCCACGGGCGGCTTGGAGGGCGGCGTGGTCGCAGCATTGGCCGGAGCCGTCGCATTGGCTGGTGCCGTTGCCGCGTTGGGATGCGCCTGCGGCGGGCCGTTGGTGGGTGCCGTTGCCGTCGGCGCCAGCCGGTTCGGCGTCGGTCCGGCTGCACCGGCTGGAGCGGGCGGCGTGTTATGGCTGCCCGGAACCGGAAGCGCGTGGCCGGCCGCCGGCGCCGTCGGTGGTGCAACCGCAGTCGGCGTGGCGTTGACCGGCTTCACCACCATCGCCGCCGGCTTCGCTGTGGGGTTGCTGACGAACGCCGCCTGGCTCGGCTTGAGCTGCTGGTTCGGATTGGCCTGGATCGCCTGCGCCTGCTGCTTCACGGCCGTCGGCACCTGCGTCATCCCGCCTGCGCGCCCCGGTCCGTTAGCCGCAATGGCTGCGGCCGCAGCGGCATTGCCGGCCGGCAGCGCGGCCGGCGGCTGGTTGATCACGGTGTTGATGACCGTGGTGTTATGAATGTTGTTGAAGATGATGTTGTTCGGCGGCGGCGCGACATAGACCGGCGGACTGAAGAACACCGGGATCGGCACGAACACCGGCTGCGGCAGCACGAACAGGCCGACGACGGCGAGCGGCGGTGCCAGCACCACGAAGTCCGGCGGTGGCGGCGGGCAGAAATAGACCGGCGGCGGCGGTGGCGGCGCGAAGCCAAAATCAGGGTCGCTGAAATACAGCACTGGACGGTCGACATAGACCACCTCCTCCGGCGGCGGCGGCGGCACGTCATAGTCCATCATCGCGAAGCTCGGCGGCGGCTCCAGCGGCGCGGTCAGGATCGTGAGCCTGCGCCGCGCGTCGCCCGCATGCGGCCCGCGCGGATAGCGGCGCAGATAGGACCAATAGGCGTCCGGCGTATCGGCACGATAGGACCGCCGCCAGGTGATCGCCTCGCGGCGCGCCGCCACGATCGCCATCACGCGCTTCGCCATGGGATCACCGGGATAGGCGGCGAGAAATTCCTCATAGGCCGGCAGCGTGTCGCGCTCGAGCGCGGCGGCATAGGCGTCCTGCACGCCGAGATCGCGGATCGGCTTGTCGCGGATCGCGGCGACCTGGTCGGGCGCAGCCTGCGGCGGCGGCGCGTCCGGAGCGCGCTCGAGGAAGGCGAATTGCGCGGAGACCTTCTGGTCGTCCCACGGCACTTGCGCGCCCTTGGAGGCTTCGTTGACGCGCAACCGAACGCGGTCGAACACCTCCGGCAACGACAGGCCGCCGGTGCGGATCATCTCGGCGAGCGATTGCGCATAGATGCCGTACGGCCCCGGCTCTTCCGGCGCCACCGTGCCAGGCGCGGCGTTGAACGCGATCAGCATGTTCGGATCGGGCTCCACCAGCGCCAAACCGCTCGCAATCGGCTGCGGGCCGCCCTCGATGAAGGGTTGCGCGCGCGCCGCGTCGAGCACGACGATGTTGGCCTTGAGCGGGATCGCGGCGAGCTGGCGGGCATAGTCGCTGATGCGCAGTGCCTCGGTCGGAATGTCGGTGTCACGCGCGATGTTGGAATCGACCGGGATGAAATAGTTCTCGCCGGCAAGCTGCACGCCGTAGCCGGCCAGATAGATCATCGCGACGGTGCCGGGGCCTGAGGCCTGCGCCTTCTGGATGAAATCGCGCAAGCTCTTGCGCAGCGTGTCGCCATCGAGATCGCGTGCGCCGACCACGTCGAAGCCCGCCGCCTGCAGCGTTTGCGCGATCAGGCCGGCATCGTTCGCGGTGGTTGCCAGCGGCGACTTCGAATAGGCGCCGTTGCCGACCACGAGCGCGATACGCTTTTCCTGCTGCTGCGCGCGAGCTGGGGCAAGCGCGCCCGCAACGAGAAGGATCGGCAGAAGAAAGCAGATGAAGATGTTGTGTGTCCCGCGCATGGCTTGCTCGTTATTGCTGTTGAGGTGCCACCACGCATGAGGCGCGCAGCCGGCTGAACGGCAGTTGAACGAAAGGCTCGGATTGAGGCGGCGGCATGGCGCCAGCCGAGCTCGATGCCTTGCGTAAGCTCCGCGTAAGCCTCAGCCTTTTAGCGCAAGCCTGAGCCTTGAGTCTCAGCCTTGAGCTTCAGCCTTGCGCGATCAGATCCACCGTTCCCGTGGTGAGCCGGTAGATGCCGCCGGCGATCCTCAGCTTGCCCTGTTCCACGGCTGCGCTGAGGATCGGCGCGGCCGACTTCAGCTTGCCGACATTGTCGACCACGTTCTGCCGGATCGCCTTGTCGAGCACCTCCCCGCCTTGCTGCATCGCAGCTTTCGCGGCCGGCGCGATCGCATCGACCAGAGAGGGAATGTGTCCCGGCGGCGATGTGTTGTCCTTGAGCGCCTTCAGCGTGGCATCAACCGCGCCGCAGGCATCATGGCCGAGCACGAGGATCAGCGGCGTGTTGAGCACGGCGACCGCATATTCCAGGCTGGCGATGGTTTCAGTGCCGGCAAAATTGCCGGCGACGCGGCAAACGAAGAGATCGCCGCGGCCGGTGTCGAAGGCGTATTCCGGCGCGATGCGCGAGTCGGCGCAGCTCAGCACCGCCGCGAACGGATTCTGCCCGCCGGCCAGCGCCTCACGCTCATGCTTGAAGTCGTGGCGCCGTGACACGCCGTCGACGTAGCGCGCGTTGCCCTCCATCAGCCGCTTCAGCGCAGCATCCGGCGACAGCACATTCTGCGGCTTGGGCGGTGTCTTGGTTTTCTTGGCGAAGGCTCGCTCGCTGAAGGCGGTGCCAAGTGCGGCAGCAGTCAGCAGCATCGCGGACCGTCGCGACGGCGTTGGTCTGTCAGGCATGATTTCAGAGCACTGATCGCACATGTCCGCTCCCTCCCGGTGCGATGGACGCACCATCATCCACGAGTTATATCGCGGCCGATCATAGCCGCGATTGCAGGACGAGACCACTACATCCGCTACGCGCCTTCGCGACAGACCGCGTTAAATCTGCTGCACGTCCACGACGCCGGCGACCGCCTTGATGGCGCCTGCGATCTGGGGCGAGACCTTGAAGCGGCCGGGTAACTTCATCTCGACCTCGGTCTCGAGGTCGAGCATCATCACCAGCGAGACTTCGCCGTCGCCGTTGGAGCGCGGCGCGATGCCGGGGCTGCCGATCTTTGGCGCGGCGCCGTTCGCACCGGCAGCCTCCGGTCCGGCCAGGCGCTTGGCAATCGAATCCAGCGGCTTGGTGTCACGTACGAAGATGCGCAGGCCCTTCTGCGTCTTGGCGGCAGCATCATCCAGCGGCTCGGCATGCAGCACGCGGGCGCGAACGTCCTCGCCCTGCAATTCAGCACCGAGCTGGAGCAGCACCGCGGCGCCCGGTTCCAGCACGTCGCGATATTGCGCAAGGCCTTCGGAGAACAGCACGGCCTCGAAATGCCCGGTCGGATCAGACAGGCCCATGATGCCCATCTTGTTGCCGGTCTTGGTGCGCCGCTCCATGCGCGACACCACGGTGGCCGCGACCTTGCCGGCGGTCGCACCCGTCTTCACTGCCCGCGAAAATTCCGCCCAGCTCTGCACTCGCAGCCGCTTCAACACGGTGGCGTAATCGTCGAGCGGATGGCCCGACAGGAAGAAGCCGATCGCGTCATATTCGCGGCGCAGCCGCTCGGCCGGCAGCCACGGCTCGATCTGCGGCAGCATGATGGTCGGCGCGTCCGCCGACATGCCGAACATGTCGTTCTGACCGATGGTCTCGGCCTGATGCGCGCGCTGGCAGGCGGCAAGGATCGAGTCCGCGCCGGCGAAGACCCGCGCCCTGTTCGGCTCCAGCGTGTCGAACGCGCCGGCGGCAGCGAGACTCTCGATGATCCGCTTGTTGATCGCGCGCGGATTGACGCGCGCCGCGAAGTCGGCGAGCGAGGTGAACAGCCCCCGCTTGGTCCGCTCCTCGATGATCTGGTCGATCGCCTGGATGCCGACGCCCTTCAGCGCCGCGAGCGCGTAGTAGATGACCTTGTCGCCGACCTCGAAGGTCGCGCCGGAGCGATTGATGTTGGGCGGCTCGACCTTGATGCCGAGGCGCTGTGCCTCGGAGCGGAATTCGGAGAGCTTGTCCGTGTTGTTGAGATCGAGCGTCATCGACGCAGCGATGAACTCCACCGGATAGTGCGCCTTCATGTAGGCGGTGTGGTAGGACACCAGCGCATAGGCCGCCGCATGGCTCTTGTTGAAGCCGTAATCGGCGAATTTCGCCAAGAGCTCGAAGATGGTCTCGGCCTGCCCCTTCGGCACGCCGTTCTTCACCGCGCCCGCGACGAAGATGTCGCGCTGCTTGTCCATCTCGGCGCGGATCTTCTTGCCCATGGCGCGGCGCAACAGGTCGGCGTCGCCGAGCGAATAGCCCGACATCACCTGCGCGATCTGCATCACCTGTTCCTGGTAGATGATGACCCCGAAAGTTTCTTTCAGGATCGGCTCGAGCACGGGATGCAGATATTCCGGCTCCTCGTCGCCGTGCTTGCGCGAGCAATAGGTCGGGATGTTCGCCATCGGGCCCGGGCGATACAGCGCGACCAGCGCGATGATGTCCTCGAAACGGTCGGGACGCATGTCGACCAGCGCGCGCCGCATGCCCTGGCTTTCAACCTGAAACACACCGACCACCTCGCCGCGCGCCAGCATCTGATAGCTCTCGGCGTCGTCGATCGGCAGCGTCGCGAGATCGACATGGATGTCGCGCGGCTTGAGCAGCTTGCACGCGACGTCGAGCACGGTCAGCGTCTTCAGGCCGAGGAAGTCGAATTTGACGAGGCCGGCCGGCTCGACCCATTTCATGTTGAACTGGGTCACCGGCATGTCCGACTTCGGATCGCGGTACATCGGCACGAGTTCGCTCAGGGGACGATCGCCGATCACGATGCCGGCGGCGTGCGTCGAGGCGTGCCGCGTCAGGCCTTCGAGGCGCTGGGCGATGTCGAAGGCGCGCGCCACCACTGGATCTTCGTCGCGGAAGGCCTGGAGTTTCGGCTCGCTCTCGATCGCAGCCGCCAGCGTCACCGGCGCGGCTGGATTCTGCGGCACCAGTTTGGTGAGCTTGTCGACCTGGCCGTACGGCATTTGCAGCACGCGGCCGACGTCGCGCAGCACGCCGCGCGCCTGCAGCGTACCGAAGGTGATGATCTGCGCGACCTGGTCGCGGCCGTAGCGCTCCTGCACGTACCTGATCACCTCGCCGCGGCGATCCTGGCAGAAGTCGATGTCGAAGTCCGGCATCGAGACGCGCTCGGGATTGAGGAAGCGCTCGAACAGCAGGCCGAACTTGATGGGGTCGAGGTCGGTGATGGTCAGCGCCCACGCGACCAGCGAGCCTGCGCCGGAGCCGCGGCCCGGTCCGACCGGAATGCCCTGGCTCTTCGCCCATTTGATGAAGTCGGACACGATCAGGAAGTAGCCCGCGTACTTCATGCGCATGATGACGTCGAGCTCGAACGCCAGGCGCCTGGAGTAATCCTCGTCCGTCGTGCCTTGCGAAAAACCGTGCACGCGCAGGCGATTGGCGAGCCCCTCCTCCGCCTGCCGCTTCAGCTCCGCCGCTTCGACCGCGGCCGCATCGGAGCTGCCGGCGGCACCGACGGTAAAGAACGGCAGAATCGGCTTGCGCGTCATCGGTCGGAACGAGCAGCGCTCGGCGATCTCCACTGTGGACGCCAGCGCTTCCGGAATGTCGGCAAACAGCACCGCCATCTCGGCGCGGGTCTTGAAGCGGTGATCGGGCGTGAGCTGCTCACGTTCCGTCTCCGCGATCAGCCGGCCGCCGGCGATGCAGAGCAGCGCGTCATGCGCCTCGTAATCGTCGGTTGACGCGAAATACGGCTCGTTGGTCGCGACCAGCGGCAGGCCCTTGGCGTAGGCGATGTCGATCAATGCGCTCTCGACGCGCCGTTCCTTGTCGATGTTGTGGCGCTGCAATTCGACATAGAGGCGGTCGCCGAACAGGCCGGCAAGACGCTCGCAGCGCGCGGCCGCAATTTCAGTCTGGCCGCTGGCAAGCGCCAGCGAGATCGGCCCGTCCGGACCGCCGGTCAGGGCGATCAGGCCTTCGGTCTCACCAATGAACCAGTCGAACTTGATGAACGGCGCGTGGCTGTCGGGCGATTCGAGGAACGCGCGCGAATTCAGCCGCATCAGGCTGCGATAGCCGCGCTCCTGGGCTGCCAGCAACACCACGCGCGATGGCGGCAGCGCGTTGCGCGCGTTGGGGTCCTGGTCGCCGAAATCGATCGCGAGCTCGCAGCCGACGATCGGCTGGATCCCGGAACCCGCCATCTTGTCGGAGAATTCGAGCGCACCGAACAGATTGTCGGTGTCGGTCAGCGCCAGCGCCGGCTGATGATCCTTCTTCGCAAGCTCCGCGAGCTTGGCGATCTTGATCGAGCCCTTGAGCAGCGAATAGGCCGAATGAACGTGAAGGTGGACAAATCCGGCGCTCGGCATGGTCGCGTGACGGCCTCTTGCAGATCGGGTGGCGCGGTTGCCGGCGGTGGAGGCATCCTGCACTCGCCCGGCCGACTCGCCTCACAATGGTGGGGTGTCGCCGCGCCAGAGTCCACGCCGGAGCCGCCGATCGGCCGCCTCATCCCGCTTTTCCCCAAGGGGGGCATCTTGTGGGCTTCGGTCCGGTTCCTGAGCATCGGTTTACAAAACCGCTGCTCTAGAGCTGCGGGATGACCTGGGCCCAGATCGCGATCATCCCGACGAACAGCGCGATCGACGTCAGTGCAGCGGCTTCTTCCACGAAAATCCTGAACATGGCTTGCTCCATCACCAGAACGTATGAAGAACATTGTTCTCATTTCGTTCTCGAGAGTCAAGCAGACTCAGCCGCTTCAAAATGAAATGGTTAACTCGCTGAATTCACATAATAAAAAAGCCCCGGCGCAAGGCCGGGGCTTTCGACAATCGCTCGAGAGGAGCGATCAGTCTCAGTACTTCGCGAGGATCGGGCCGCCGAACTTGTAGTTCAGGCGGACGAGGCCCATGTCGACGTCCTGACGGACGTTGACGGTCGCAACACCGGCGCCGGTGATGAAGTTCTGGTCGTTGCCGCCCAGGAAGATATGATCGTACTCGGCGCCGATCGACCAGTTCGGAGCGAAGCCGAACTCGATGCCTGCGCCGACCGTGCCGCCCCAACGGGTGGCGCTGGCCGATGCCAGCGGTACACCGGCCAACGAGACGTCGTACTTGTCGCTGACCACAGCCGCACCGCCCTTTACGTAGAGCAGCACGTTGTTCCAGGCGTAGCCGACCTGACCGGTGATCAGACCGAACGCGTCGATCTTGGTGCTGTTGGTGTTGCCGGTGAGCACGCCAATGCTGCTGCCGGAGAAGTCAGCCCAGTTGCCCTGGCCTTCCAGGCCGAACACGAACTGGCCGGACTGCCAGCGGTAGCCAACCTGGCCACCGACGGTGCCCCCGCTCGCGTTGTTCGAGCTGTCGCGGCCAAAGCCGTTGATATCCCAGCTCGCGTGCGACGAGCCGCCGCCGCCGTTGATACCGATGTAGAACCCGCTCCAGTCATAGGCGGCAGCGATCATCGCGGGCGGCGCCTTGGTGTAAGGACGCGCAGCGAGGTCAGCAGCCACCGCCGGCGCAGCCGCGCTGAGCGCGACAAGGCTGACAGCGGCAAGCAACATTTTCTTGTTCATTTGAATCCCGTTCCAGTTTCTTCAGTAAGGCCCCCGGGCCATGCCGTCGTCATACCAGCGATCGTCGGAATTGCTGTAACCTCGACGCCACAGTTCGCTCCAAAGGGCCGCGCTACATGAATGAAAGTTTAGCGATCCGTGCGCGGAAACCCTTTGAAACAAGACTCTTCAGCAGTTCCAATGCCGATGACACGAGATGCACAGCGAACCCGCGTAACGACGTCGCGCGCACGATCCTGTGATTGGAGAATTCCAAAGAATGTGCGCATCGTTTTCTCTCCCCATTGTCGCCACATTCTCGCGCGCGATCGCCACAATTGCATTCATGTCGGGCGCGAGCACGTCTGCGCGCGCACAAACCTATGATCCCAGCTATCCGGTCTGCATGCACATCTACGGCCGCATCAGCTATTTCGATTGCCGCTACGCCTCGCTGGAGCAGTGCAGATTTCTCGCCGCCAGCCGCTCCACAAGCTGCGTCGTAAATCCGTATTTCGCGCAGACGAAACAGGCGGCCCCTCGCCGTTCGCGGCGCGTCGATTGAAGGACCAATGCTGCTTGCGAGCTAACCCGGCACAATAAGCTCCAGTCGCAAAGCGACGCCACCAAAAGTTGTGATCGCTCCAGTCCTCGTATAGCGTCAGCGCATCTCTTTCATCGCGCTTGGTCCTCTCAATTCATGCTTGCCCGTATCCTGCTTCTCGTCGCCGCGCTCTCGATCCCCGGCGCGTTGCGAGCAGAACCGACGCCGGCCGAAACAGCCGGGTTTGCTTCCAGGCTGACCATCTACCTTGCCAAAGGTCCCCCGGACGTGTGCGGGCCTGGCTGCGACCGCTGGATCGCGATCGAGGGTCAGGTCGATAATGACGCAGCCTCGCGCGTCCGCCGCTTCCTCGCCGGCGTCAAGGACACGCAGCGTCCGATCTACCTTCATTCGCCCGGCGGCAACGTGGAGCAGTCCTACATCATCGGGCGGCTGCTGCGCAGCCGCAAGGCGGTCGCCCGCGTCGGCCAGACCATCGCGACGGCATGTGCCGCAGGCACGCAGGTGGACGCCGCATGCCTGAAAGCGAAGAATGCTGGCGGCGAGATCGAGGCCGAGCTCACCACCTATCATGCGATGTGCAACTCGGCCTGCGGCTACCTGTTTCTCGGCGCGACATCGCGCGAGGTGGCCCCCGACGCCGCGCTGGCGGTCCATAATTCCAGGCTCGTCTTCGCCATTCACGGCCATCCGCCTGCGGCGTTGCTCGCAGAATTCAGGCAGCGTCGCACGGCAGCCGCCGACCGCGACCGCACCGCCTACATTGCGGCGATGGGGATCAGCCGCGAGCTCGATGATCTGATCCGGACCGTGAAGTTCGAAAATTTGCACATGCTGACGCGCGCCGAGCTCTACCGGTTCGGCATCGACACGCGCCCCTTTGCCGAGACGATGTGGCGGCTGGAGAAGGCAAATTCGCCCTACGTCAGCAAGTTCGCCGCGCTGAAGACCGAGAACGGTCCGTCGTTCCGAACGATGGAATGGCGCCTGTACTGCGACAACAAAAATCGCGTGCCACTGATGTTCGCGGCCGAGATCGACGATGCGGCGGCCGGCAAACGCACGATCATGATGACGGCGGACGCCGACCCCAAAGAGGAAGCCGGAGGACTTGCGATGCGCACCGGCAAATACGAAATGTGGAGCGGCTCGCTCGATTTCGGCAAGTTCAGGGCGATCATGGCGTCGCGCTCCCTGCATGTTCGGGAGATCACGCAGATGCCGGACGGAACGGCCGACACGGCAAAGTTCGACGTCGATACAGGGGGATTGCCGTCGGTTTGGACTCAGCTTGAGACATCATGCCCTCCGCCGACGGCCGCCCCGAAGAGCCCCTGGCCGGCGGTGCCTCCACCGGGTCGTGGCAGCTAGGCCTTGTCGCTCTTCTCGTCCTCAGCCCCGCGATGTGGACCGATGCTATTTCCCACGGTGCCTGAGAGCCTCGACCAGCACCGAAAATGCCTGCGAAGGCTGGCGCCGGCTCGGATAGTAGAGGTGATAGCCGGAGAACGGCGGACACCAGTCGGACAAGACCCTGACCAACCGTCCTTGCGAAACGTGGGGCTGCACGTGTCCCTCCGTCAGGTAGGCAAGCCCCAATCCCTTGAGTGCTCCATCCAGGAGGAGACCCGCGCTGTTGAACACCAACTGTCCCTCGACGCGGACATTGAGCTCTCGCCCATTCTTCTCGAACTCCCACGCATAAAGGCTGCCGCCGTGGGTCGGTAGGCGAAGGTTGAGGCAGTTGTGATGCGTGAGATCCTGAGGAGTTTTGGGTCGCTTGCGCTCGGCAAAGTAGGACGGCGACCCCACGACGGCCATCCGCAGATCGGAACTGACGCGGACGGAGATCATATCCTTGGCGACGAGCTCGCCGGGACGAATACCCGCATCCACCTGCTGCGCGACGATGTTGGTCAGGCCGTAATCAATGATGATCTCGACGTGGATGTCGGGGTACTTTGGCAGGACCTTTCCGAGCGCCGGCAACAGGATTTCACCGGCGGCATACTCTGTCGCTGTCAGCCGAACCAATCCCGCCGGCTTTTCACGAAATTCGCTGAGCGCGGCAAGATCGGCGTCCATCTCGGTAAACTTGGGTCCGACGCTCAAGAACAGCCGTTCCCCAGCCTGGGTCGGCGTGACGCTCCGCGTCGTTCGGTTCAGCAGCCGGACGCCAAGCCGTTCCTCCAGGTTCCGGATGATCTGGCTGAGTGCAGACTGCGTCATGCCGAGCTTCGAAGCGGCACGCGTGAAGTTGCGTTCCCTCGCAACGGCGAGGAAGGCCAGCAGATCGCTCGCGTCGTCCCGATGCATTGATTAGCTGTCCTAATGACTACATTCGGAATTTATCACCTAATCGTTGGACGATGGAAGGCCTAGGTTGGGACCAGCCGTCGACCGGCAACGCCGTCTCCGGCAACAACGTGCTTCTCCATCGCCCGGCCCAGCGGAAACTTCGAGGTCGACATGTCACTCACCGCGCTACAAGAGCCGGCCGCGAGCCCTCGCGTCTCGGCGACTTTGCTGCCGATCATGGGCGTGGTGTTCGTCGCCTTCCTCGTCATCGGTGTCGCGATGCCCGTGCTTCCGCTCCACGTGCACGACGGTCTGGGGCTGGGCACGTTCGTGGTGGGCCTTGTCGCCGGCAGTCAGTTCGCGGCGTCGCTAATCTCGCGACCGTGGGCAGGCCACTTCTCGGACAGCCGCGGAGCGAAGGGAGGCGTGGTCGTCGGTCTCGTTGCGGCCGTGGCTTCCGGGCTGCTGTATTTGCTCTCGCTGTGTTTCAGCGCCCTGCCGCTCGCTTCGGTCGCGATTCTCCTGCTGGGGCGAGGACTGCTCGGCGCGGCGGAGAGCTTCATCATCACGGCCGCGGTCAGTTGGGGACTGGCGCTCGCCGACGACCGAAGCACCGGCAAGGTCATTGCGTGGGTTGGTTCGGCGATGTTCGCGGCCTTCGCGATCGGCGCACCGGTCGGCGCGGCGCTCTATTCCGCCTACGGCTTCGCAGCGATCGCGATCGCCTCTGCCGCCGCTCCGCTGATGACGCTGCTGCTCGTTGCGCCGCTTCCCACGGTCGCGCCCGTGCAGCACGCGCGCCCTTCGTTCACCGCAGTGGTCGGTGCCGTCTGGGTGCCGGGCCTTGGCTCCGCGCTCGGCAGCGTCGGCTTCGGCGCAGTGACGACGTTCGCTGCATTGCTGTTCGCCAACCGGGGCTGGGACAATGGATGGCTCGCTTATACGGCCTATGCGGTGTCCTTCATTCTGGCCCGGATCTGCTTCAGCCATTTGGCCGATGCGATCGGCGGTGCGAAGGTCGCGCTAGTCTGCGCGGTCATTGAAGCCATCGGCCAGGCGCTGATCTGGTTGGCGGTCCGACCCGAGATGGCGCTGGCAGGAGCCGCGCTCACCGGGTTCGGCTTCTCGCTGGTCTATCCGGGCTTCGGCGTCGAAGCGGTTCGACGCGTGCCGGCGCAGAGCCGCGGCATGGCGATGGGCGCCTACACGGCCTTTCTCGACCTGGCCCAGGGGCTCGCCAGCCCCGCGCTCGGCTTGATCGCGACCGGCGCGAGTCTGAACGTCCTGTTTCTCGCCAGCGCCCTCACAGTGCTGTGCGCCGCGCTGGTCGCGTGGTGGCTGATGGCGCACCCATTCACAACCGAAGGAAGCCAGCAATGAACAGGCTCGCAGCGACCCTGTTTTATCTCGGCCTGTTCGCCGGCGGCGCGACCGCCGCTGAACCGGCAGCCGTCAAAGGAGCAAATCCCATGTCGACATTGGAAGACGTTCGCGCCGTCGCACCCGCGCTGGAGATATACGGGCAGAGATTTCTGCTCGACGACCTCTGGAAGCGCGCCGGCCTTTCGCCTCGTGATCGCAGCGTCGTTACGGTCGCGGCTCTCATCGCGCGCGACCAGACCGTCGAACTGCAGCATTATCTCGCTCTCGCGCTCGACAACGGCGTAAAGCCTGCCGAAATCTCCGAGATCATCACGCATCTGGCGTTCTATACCGGATGGGCGAACGCGATGAATGCGATTCCGGCCACGAGGGACGTTTTCAAGAGCCGCAATATCGGGGCCGATCAGCTTCCGCCGGCATCGGGACCGCAGCTCCCGCTCGACGAGGCGGCAGAGACGCAGCGGGCAACGCGGGTCGGCGAACAATTCGGCCAGATCACACCCAGCCTTGTCCAGTACACGACCGACGCGCTTTTCCGGGAGCTCTGGCTGAGGCCGGGTCTGGCGCCCCGGGACCGGAGCCTGGTCACCGTCAGCGCTCTCATCGCGACGGGGCAAGTCGCCCAGATCACCTACCATTTGAACCGGGCGATGGATAACGGGTTGACGCGGGAGGAAGCCGGCGAAGTACTGGGTCATCTCGCCTTCTACGCCGGCTGGCCCAATGCGTTCTCGGCGGCGCCCGTCGTCAAGGACGTGATCGACAACCGCCCGCGATGATCACGCGCAGAGACGTGCTCATCTGCGGCGGCGCCGCCGCGACGATCGGAGTCGAATGGACGCGGGCGCTTGCGTCCAGAGCACATAAGGAGTTTCCCATGGATATCGACATCAAGAGAAACGGGTCCAGGCCTCCCCAGAAGGGCTCCCAGGACTGGTTCACCGGCACGGTGCGCGTGGACCCGCTCTTCCAGGCGCCTGATCCAGCCCGGGTCGGCGCAGGCCAGGTCACGTTCGAACCGGGCGCTCGTACGGCCTGGCACACCCACCCGCTCGGACAGACGCTGATCGTCACGGCAGGGCTCGGCTGGGTGCAGCGCGAGGGCGGCCCGGTCGAGGAAATCCGCCCTGGCGACGTCGTATCATTTCCGCCGGGATTGAAGCACTGGCACGGCGCGTCGCCGACCACGGCGATGACGCACATCGCCATCCAGGAATCCCTCGGCGGCAAGAACGTCGACTGGCTGGAGAAGGTCAGCGACGAGCAGTATCGGAAGTGATCGAGAGAGCCGGCAAATGAACACAAGCGGGAGGACGGCATGGACGCCAGACATTTTCTCGTTCTTGGAGCGTCGCTGCTGGCAATGGCCCTGGCCGGGCCGGCAGGCGCCCAAGAGAAAGTCCAGGAGAAAGTCCAAGAGGAGGTCCGCGAGATGCCTCAGCCCTACGTGCGAGTGGCGGAAATCGAAATCGATCCGTCGCAGGTCGAGCCCTACGGGGCGGCCGTGAAGGAGCAGATCGAGGCTGCCGTCCGGCTCGAACCGGGAGTGCTTGCATTATATGCAGTGGCGGACGCACAAAATCCGGCGCACGTCTTCGTGTTCGAGATCTATGCCGACGTCGATGCTTATAAAGCTCACATCGAGACGCCTCACTTCAAGGCGTACAAGGCGATCACGCAGGACATGGTGAAGTCGCTCAAGCTCCGGGATACCGTTCCTATCTTGCTGGGCGCGAAACGAACGTGAGCGCTGGGCTGTCGAGCCCGCGTCCTCACACCGGCGTATAGATCACGAGCTTCAGCGCGGGATCGTCGTTGGCCTGAAAGCTGGTGTGCTCGAAATGCAGCACGCCCTTGGTCGGATGGGTCATGGTTTTGCGGCCCGACAGGGTGCCATGCACCTCGTGCGCGCCCCACCATTTGACGAATTCGGGACTGCCTTCGCGCAGCCGCGCCAGCAATTCCGCAAAGGCGGGATCGCCGGCCCAGACGTCGTGGGTGGCGCGAAACATCGCGACCATGCGCTTGGCCACGTCGGCCCAGCCAGCGCCGTAGGATTTTCGCGTGCGCTTGTTGGTCATCATCAAGAGCAGCGTGTTGCGATCCTCCTCCGGCAACCGGCCGAATGCAAAGATCTCCTCGGCGGCGGCGTTCCAGGCCAGCACATCCCAGCGCCGCCCGGTGATGTAGGCCGGGTGCGGGAGGCTCTCGACCAGACGCAGAATGGGCGGCGTCACGATCTCGCGGGCGAATGCACGCCTGTCGCCGTCGCGCGCCAGCGCCTTCAGATGCGAATGCTCGGTCTTGCTGAGGCGCAGCGCGCGCGCCAGCGCATCGACGGTCGTGACCGACGGGCTGACGGTGCGGCCCTGCTCGAGGCGGATGTACCAGTCGACGCCGATCCCGGCCAGTTGGGCGACCTCCTCGCGGCGGAGCCCTGCGGTGCGCCGCCGCTGGCCCGCGGGAAGGCCGACCGTCTTCGGCGACAGCTTTTCGCGGCGGGAGCGGAGGAAATCGCCGAATTCGACGCGGCGTGGATCGGCCATGACGTGTTCCCGTAATGGAGGGCTTTGGGAATACTAGGATAATACCAGGCCTTCTTGTCCCGGCAAGGGCGCCGCATATGAGCGTCACCCGTCTCTGAGGTGAACATCATGAAAGCTGCCGTACTCAAATCCCTGGGATCGCCGCTGGTGGTCGAGACTGCCCCGGACCCGGTGCTCGGCACCGGCGAGGTCATCGTCGACGTCGTCGCCACGCGCGTCCTGTCCTACATGAACGAGGTTTTCAGCGGCGAGCGCAATTATGCGCTCGATCTGCCGATCATCCCGGGCCCTGGCGGCATCGGCCGGGTGCGCGCGATCGGTCCGGACGCGACCAAGCTCAGCGTCGGCGACTGGGTGTTCTGCGACCCGACCGTGCGCTCGCGCGACGATGCCATGGCGCCCGATATCGCCCTGCAGGGGCTCACCGCCGCCGGCCCCGGCGGCATGCGCCTGCAGCAGCATTTTCGCCACGGCTCCTATGCCGAGCAGATGCGCGTGCCGACCGAGAATGTGAAGAAGCTTGGCCAGATCACGTCCGAGGAAGCCTCGCAATGGTGCGCGCTGGGAACTGCGCTGGTGCCCTATGGCGGCTTTCTCGCCGCAAACCTGCAAGCCGGCGAGACCGTGCTGGTGAGCGGGGGCACCGGCAATTTCGGCAGCGCCGCCGTCTCCGTCGCGCTCGCGATGGGCGCGGCTTGCGTCGTGACACCCGGCCGCAACGAGCAAATCCTGGCCGACCTCGTCCGTCGTTTCGGAACGCGGGTGAAGCCGGTCAGGCTCACCGGCAACGAGGACGACGACCGCGAGGCGATGAAGCGCGCCGCGGGCGGCCCGATCGACTGCGTGCTCGATATCATGCCGCCTTCCGTCAGCCCGAGCGTGGTCCGGGCGGCGGTCATGACGGTGCGGGCCTATGGCCGCGTCGTGCTGATGGGCGGCGTCGGCATGGCGGGCGGTCCGGGTCTCGAACTGCCCTACCCCTGGCTGATGCGCAATTGCATCTCCATTCACGGCGTCTGGATGTATCCGCCGGGTGCGGCAACGCGTCTGATCGGATTGGTGCGCGCCGGGCTGCTGCGGCTCGACGAATACGTCACCACGGATTTCGACCTCGACCACGTCAATGACGCCGTCGCGCACGCCGCCGCCAATGGCGGACCGTTCAAATTGACGGTGATCCGGCCGTAACCGCCGGGGTGCGCCGGCCTGCCCGACGCCGAGCTACCGGACTGGCGTACCAACCGGTGCTTGCAGGCGTTGACCTGAATCACGGACACCCGGAGCTGGCGGACAAGTGACGCAGTTCGTGGCAAGATGCCTTGAGCGCCTCGAACGCGATTGCAGGAACCCATGTTTGTGTCGACGCCGAAGCGGGCATTGAGTGACTTTCGGACTATTCTGAGGGCTGCGCTCGGCGTCGTTCTGATCTTCCCGGCAACAAGCGCTCTGGCCGCAGTTACCGACGACGACGGCGAGACAAAGCCGGCCATGCCGTCGATGTACCTCGACTCGACCTCAGGACCTACGACGCACAGATTCCCGCGGGATCTCTGGCGTTGGCTTTGGCCATCCGTCATTCTTCGGCGCAGTGCAAACGCTTGCCGGACCGAATAGCGCAGCACCCGATTGCCGGCGTCGAAATCGCTCAATGTCGACGTTCCGTTCACGGTCGATGTCACCGACCGCGTCTCGCTCTACGCCGGCGTGCGCCTGGCTGACATTTGCAATCTCGCCGCCCGCGCCGCCGCCGGCGGTCACACCGACCAAGGACGTGATCGCGACGTAGCCGGCTTCCGGCAAGCCGCAACGCCGGCCCGGCTCTGCACTGCACTGCACTGCAGCAGGCGGAGCACGGGTTGATCTGGATCAACACTCGTCTCGGAACACCGTGGCTCCCTGCACACGACGTTTACCGAATGCAGGAGAGTGTAAGTGTTCTTCAATGCATCGCGCGTCCTCACGCTTGCCGCTGCGGCTTTCGCGGTAACCGGCACTGCAACCGCCCAGACACATGCGCCGCAGAGGACGATTGACGCGGCGGCGCCCGAGGTGGTGCCATCGCTCTCCGTCCGCCATTCCAAGGGTGCCGCGCTGCAAAGTGGCCAACCGGCGCGGACCGTCGTGTCGCCGAATGCGATCGTCTTCCCCGGTAGCTGCAAGAGCGGCTTCGTCTGCCGGCAAGACCTGTTCGATCGCAACAACGGGAACAACCTGCGGTCCGATTGGCCCGCTCCGCCGGCTCAACCAGGTCAGTTCTGACGCAGCACCTTTCGGTGCGGCGAAGCGGTTCAATTGCCAGTGCTTGAAGGAGGTTGAGATGAAGATTGCGGCATTATCTGCAGCGTTTCTCGGAAGCCAATTGTTCGTGATGCCCGTTTCCGATCGCGTCCCGGAACTGAAGGTCGAGGCACAGTGCCAAGCCACCACCGCGACTGACAAGGCGATGGGCCTCGCGGAATCCCAGAGTTTTGCCGACTGCATGCGCGACGAAACGAACGCGCAGCAGCAACTCCAGACGCTCTGGACGGCCACCTCAAGCCCCGTTCGCGACAGTTGCCTAGGTGAAGCGACAGACGAAGGAAGTCCCAGCTATGTCGACCTTCTCACCTGCATCCAGATGCGGGAAGTCGCCAATGCGATGGAGACGACGCCGAAATTGCGAGGCGCGAGCAAGAACCGAAACAAGCAACAATAGCTCCTGCCAAACCAGGCCGCGCCTCTTGAAACCAGAATGCGAGCAACGAAAGGAAATCGTCATGACAAGGACCGGAGAGTACGTGTTGGCATTCGTCGTCATTGCTTGTGCCGCAACGGGTTCGATGCAGTGGTCGAACGAGGGTGGCATCTCGTTTTCGATCGAGAGCGCACAAGCCAGAGTGGGAAGGCCGGCAACTCCCGTCAGCGCTGCCGGGGTTGCACGTCGAACCACGCGGCGAGCGGTTGTGGGAGGCGCGGCGGTTGGAGCGGCGGCGGTTGGAGCAGCTGCAGTAGCTGCACCTGCATGCGTTCGCGTATTGGTCAACGGCCAGTATGTATGTCGGTAGCGACTGCGAGGGGCGACACTGTGTCGTCGCTTACTGCGGCCTTCCAAGGCTCCCGACAGTGGGCGCGATGATAGACTTGTCCCACTGTTTTGCCCGACGTGTCAAATGGTTCGGAAATACGAAAGGGATCACGCCGGCTCTTGACGGCTACTGTGCATGGGGTTGTTTTCGCGTTTTTTATTCGAGCTCGATGACCTGGCCGTTCGACAGCGACACGCGACGGTCCATCCGGCCAGCGAGCTCCATGTTGTGGGTCGCGATCAGCATCGAAACCTTGGTCGCCTTGACCAGCTGCATCAGGGCCTGGAACACGTGGTCGGCGGTGTGCGGATCGAGGTTGCCGGTCGGCTCGTCGGCAAACAGCACACGGGGCGCATTGGCGACCGCGCGCGCGATCGCCACACGCTGCTGCTCGCCGCCCGACAGCTCCGCGGGACGATGGGTGATGCGGTCGCCGAGGCCGAGATAGCCAAGGATCTCCTTGGCCCGCTTGACGCTCTCCGACTTCTTCAGGCCGCGGATCAACTGCGGCATCATCACGTTCTCGAGCGCCGAGAACTCGGGGAGCAGCCGGTGCGACTGGTAGACGAAGCCGATATCGGTGCGGCGCAACTGGGTGCGCTCGATGTCGGGCAGTTGCGACGTCGGCGCGCCGTTGACATAGACCTCGCCGGAATCGGGGGCTTCGAGCAGCCCCGCGATGTGCAGCAGCGTCGACTTGCCCGAGCCCGACGGCGCGACCAGCGCCACGGATTGTCCCGCCCACAGCGCGAGCTTGGCGTTGTCCAGGATCGTCAGCGCCGCCTCGCCCTGCAGGTACTGCCGTTTTATCTCGTGGAGATAGATGACCGGTACATCTTCCGCCCCCTGCTCGCGCTCCATCAGCCCCTCACTCGTACCGCAGCGCTTCGACCGGATCGAGGCGCGCGGCGCGCCACGACGGGTAGAGCGTCGCCAGGAACGACAGCGTCAGCGCCATGATGACAACGGCCGTGGTCTCGCCGACGTCGATCTCGGCGGGCAGTTTCGACAGGAAGTAGAGCTCCGGCGAAAACAATTCGGTGCTGGTCAACCAGGACAGGAATTGCCGGATGGATTCGATGTTGAGACAAATCACCAGCCCGACGAAAAAACCGACCAGCGTGCCGACCACCCCGATCGACGCGCCCGTGATCAGGAAGATCCGCATGATCGAGCCTTGCGAGGCGCCCATCGTGCGCAGGATCGCAATGTCGCTGCCCTTGTCCTTCACCAGCATGATCAGGCCGGAGACGATGTTCAGCGCCGCGACCAGCACGATCATGGTCAGGATCAGGAACATCACGTTGCGTTCGACCTGAAGCGCGTTGAAGAAGGTCGAGTTGCGCTGCCGCCAGTCGACCAGGAACACCGGCCGGCCCGCGGCCTCCGTCACCGATTTGCGGAATGAATCGATCTTGTCGGGATTGGTGGTGAACACCTCGATCGAGGTGACGTCGCTGCTGCGGTTGAAATAGGCCTGCGCTTCGGCGAGCGGCATGAAGACGAAGCCGAGGTCGTACTCCGACATCCCGATCTCGAACACGGCGACGATCTTGTAGGGCTTGATGCGGGGCGTGGTGCCCATCGGCGTCACCGCGCCCTTCGGCGCCACCAGCGTCACGCTGTCGCCGGCATGCAGCGAGAGCTGGTCCGCGAGCCGGCGGCCGATCGCGACGCCCTGTCCGTCGTCAAAGCCCTCGAGCGAGCCCTGCTTGATGTTCTTGGCAATTGAAGTGAGGTTGTTGAGGTCGTCGGAGCGGATGCCGCGCACCAGCACGCCCGAAGCGTTCCAGGGCGAGGACGCCAGCGCCTGGCCATCGACCACGGGGGCCGCCAGCCGGATGCCCTGGACCTGGCTGATGCGCTCGGCGACGTCCTTCCAGTCGGTCAGCGGCGATTCCAGGGGCTGGACCAGGATGTGGCCGTTCAGCCCCAGGATCTTGTCGAGCAGCTCTTTCCGGAAGCCGTTCATCACGGCCATCACGATGATCAGCGTCGCGACGCCGAGCATGATGCCGAGGAAGGAGAACCCGGCGATGACCGAGATGAATCCCTCCTTGCGCCGCGCCCGCAAATAGCGCGCCGACAGCATCCACTCGAAGGGCGCGAAAGGCGCGGTCTGCACGGTCTCGGTCATGGGTTCATCCATTGCTTGATAATCCCATGATTCGGGGTCAATTGTGGCCGGATTGCCGGCCCATTATCGCGCGATGAACACTATTCAGCCGACCAGGCGCGCAACCACGTCGGCCGGCGACATATTCTCGCGCGAGCCGTCGGCACGTCGCTTCAGCTCGATCTTGCCGTCGGCCAAGCCCTTCGGCCCGATCATGATCTGCCAGGGAATGCCGATCAGGTCGGCGGCGGCGAATTTGGCGCCGGCACGCTGGTCGGTGTCGTCATAGAGCACGTCGACGCCCTTGGCCTGGAGCTCGGCATAGAGCTTTTCGCAGGCCGCATCGACCGCGGCATCGCCCTGCTTCAGATTGAGGATCGACACCCGGAATGGCGCAACCGCCTCCGGCCATTTGATGCCGGCATCGTCATGGCAGGCCTCGATGATGGCACCGAGCAGGCGCGAGACGCCGACGCCGTAGGAGCCGCCGTGGATTGGCACGTCGACACCGTCAGGGCCGGCCACCAGGGCCTTCATCGCCTCGGAATACTTCGTGCCGAAATAGAAGATCTGCCCGACCTCGATGCCGCGGGTGTTCACACGCTTGTCCGCGGGCACTTCCTGCTCGAACCGGCCGGCGTCGTGGACGTCCTCCGTCGCGGCGTAGACCGAGGTCCACTGCTTGATGATCGGGGTCAGGTCGCTCTCATAGTCGACGTCCTCGCCCGGCACCGGCAGGTCCAGCACGTCGCGATTGATGAAAACACCGGATTCGCCGGTTTCGGCCAGCACGATGAACTCGTGGCTGAGGTCGCCGCCGATCGGGCCGGTCTCGGCGCGCATCGGAATCGCCTTCAGGCCCATCCGCGCAAAGGTGCGCAAATAGGCGACGAACATCTTATTGTAGGCGACGCGCGCGGCGGCCTCGTTGAGATCGAACGAATAGGCATCCTTCATCAGGAACTCGCGACCGCGCATCACACCGAAGCGCGGTCGCTGCTCGTCGCGGAATTTCCATTGGATATGATAGAGATTCAGCGGCAGGTTCTTGTAGGACTTCACGTAAGCGCGAAAAATCTCGGTGATCATTTCCTCGTTGGTCGGCCCGTACAGCAGCTCGCGCTTGTGGCGGTCGGCGATACGCAGCATCTCCGGGCCGTAGGCGTCGTAGCGGCCGCTCTCGCGCCAGAGGTCAGCGAGCTGGAGCGTCGGCATCAGCAATTCCAGCGCGCCGGAGCGGTCCTGCTCCTCGCGCACGATCTGCTCGATCTTCTTCAGCACCCGGAAGCCGAGCGGCAGCCACGCATAAATGCCGGCCGCCTCCTGCCGGATCATGCCGGCACGCAGCATGAGCCGATGCGAGACGATCTCCGCCTCTTTCGGATTTTCCTTCAGAATGGGCAGAAAAAACCGCGACAACCGCATGGCAATACTCTGGGAATCAGTGATGGCCCGCAGTGAAACCGGATTGGGAGCGAAAACACAAGGCCGGGAATGAGGAAAAGCCGCTAACGCGGCGGAATTCCTGTCATTTTTCCGTTGCCTTAAGGTTCAGCTTGAGCCGCCCGGGTCCGCCTTATGGCGGCGCCACTTCGAGCTCGTCCTCAAGGGTGATTTTCTCGAAATCGGTCACCAGTGCATCGATCCGCACATGCCAGCGGCCGGCGAAGGGCAGCTCGACCCTGCGCACGTGCCAATAGCCGTCGGGACCCAGCTCGGCGTCGTGCTCGATCGGTTCGATGCCACGTTCGGGCAGGCTGAGCGTCAGGGTCGCTTCCTTGGCCTTCAGCGGCGTCGCCTCGCCGGTCATGAGCTGAAGCACGAAATCGTCCACGCCGGCCTTGCCGGGGGACACCAGCACCTGGAACATCGCCTTGTCGGTGTGGATGTGGATTGCCAGCGGCGTCTCCGGAATGATGGTTCGCGGCGGCGGCGTGAACCGCCAGCCGGCAACCACAGCGAAGATGCCAAGCACGGCACCGCATTCGAGCAGGATCGAACGCTTGAGCGCGGACGCGCCCCCCTGATCTTTCGCCAGCGCTGGCGTCAGCCGATAGCGATTGAGCGCGGCGAGCCCCAGCAGGCACAGCACCAGCGCCAGCTTGATCGAGAGAATGAGGCCATAGCTGGTATCAACCAGCGCCTGCGGCTTTTCGAGCTGGATGATTGCAAGCGTAAGGCCAGTCAGCGCCAGCGCGGCGACCACCGGCATGGCGATGCGGGAGAAGCGGTAGAGGAGCGGCAGCACCGCCGGCGTCGGCTTCGACAGCAACGCGGCGAGCGGCGCCAGCGCGCCGACCCAGAAGGCAACAGCGAGGCCATGGAGGAAGATCGCCGGCCGCGTCAGCACCTCGGGCGACGCCGTTGCGGCGTGCCCGGTCATGGCGAGCGAGAGGCCGACGCCGGCGAACGCGAGGACAGCAAGAGCGCGCGCATACCAAGCCCGCCCCAGGGCCATCAGCGCGAGTAGCATCGCCGCGATGGCGACGAGCAAGGCGGGGCCGGCGCTGGTCGCGAATGCGATGGTCCAGGGGGCCAACGTCGCGAGCGCTGCGGGCGGCAGCCCGAGGAGATCGAGACCCAACACACCCAGCGACACAACCGCACTCGGCAGGCCCGCAAGCAGCGCTGCGCGTGGCATGTTCATGCCGGTCATCGACCACGCGATCCAGCGGCCAAAAAACACGCCGCCGACACCGACGAACAGCCCGAGATAGAGACCGAACCGCGACAGCCAGATCAGTGCGTTCAAGCCACTATCCGTTGTAGTGGAAGGCTGCGTTCCCGTCGGCATGCCGATCGAAAAAATCACCGATCCCGCGACGGGATGACCGTCCTGCGAGATCACGCGATAGCTCACGACCGCCGTGCCCTTTGGCAGATCCGGCGGCATCGCGACCGAAATGCTCTCGCCCGATGCCGTGACACGGGCGTCGTCGCGAACCTTCCCCGCGCCGTCGATCAGCTGGATCGCGCCCGGAACCACCGCCTCGTTAAAGCGCAGCTCGACCGCCTTTGGCGCGCTAGCAAGCATGCTTCCGCTCGCCGGCTCGACCGAGATCAGCGCCGCGTGCGCCGACGCGCCGGTCGAAGTGCCGGCGACGAGGAGCAGCATCGCGAGCGCAGCGAGAAGACGCATTACGGCTTGGGCAGCAGCTTCACGCCGGGCGCCGGCGACTTGTCCTCCGAATGCCCTGCCCCCTCAGCCGGGATTTCGATCCAGCGGCTGACACCCTTTTCGCATTCCTGCACCACGGGGAAATACAGCGTGGTGTTGGGCTTCAAGCTGTCGGTGAGGAAGCTGCTGACGACGAACTCGTCGTAATTGTGGTCCGGCAGCTTGCCGCCGGACCACACCACTTCCTTCACGCCCGAGGTCAGCTTGTTGCCGTGATAGTCGTAGGTGCTGGTATATTGCCCGTCGACGACATCGACGTTCCAGCCGGCCTTCGGCATCGGTTTCACCGCGATGACGCCTTCGGGGATCTGCACGCGGATCTTGACCGTCGCCGAACCGGAGCAGCCGTGCGGCACGGCGAAGACGGCCTTGTAGGACGCGCCGACCGTGGCCTGCTTGCCTTCCAGATAGACGTGCGCCGCCGCAGGCGATGCGGCGAGCGCAGCCATCAGGATCAGCCAGGGTGTCTTCGACATGCTCGATCTCCCGGAGATTAGATCACACTCATCACATCTTCATTCCCGAATGATCGGGCATTTTCTTCATCATCATGCTTCCGCCGCCGCCGGGTGCCTGGGCGCCGACGCCCTGGACGTCGAGCGATACGGCGACCTTTCCGGCCTTCTCGAACTCGAGCGTTACCGGCACCTTCTCGCCCTCCTTGAACGCGCCCTTCAGATCCTGGAGCATCAAATGGTAGCCGCCGGGCGCGAGCTTCACGGTCTTGCCGGGCTCGATGACGAGGCCCTTGTCCAGCGGGCGCATCTTCATCACGCCATTGTCCATCGTCATCTCGTGAACCTCGGCCTTCCCGGAGATCTCGGCGGTCACTTTGACGAGCTTGTCGGGCGCCGAGCCCTTGTTCTCGATGGTCAGGAAGCCACCGGCGACTTTTGCGCCACCAGGGGTCGCCCGGCTCCAGGCCTGAGAGATGACGAGATCGCCTGCCTTGACATCGTCGGCGCGGACGGGGGCGGCGATCACTGCGGCCGAGAACGCCGCAAGCGCGAAGATGCGTGAGAGTTTGTTCATGTCGATTGCCTTTCTTGTCGCCATTGAGAGTGTACCCACCCGTCAGAACGTGTACTTGCCCGCGAGAACAAAAGTTCGTCCCGGGAACGGATGGAACAGGAAATACTGCGCGTTGAAGAGATTATCGATGCCGAAGTCGAACGCGAAATTCTTCGTTGCGTTGTAGTGAATCTTCATGTCGAACACCAAAAACGGGTCGAAGGCCTGATAGACGTGTGCAAAGGTGTCGGTGTTATCGAGAGTCGCATATTGCTTTCCGGTGTAGCGACCCGCGACCGTATAGGCCCAGTTTTCGTTCGGACGATAGGTGACCCCGACGGTCGAACGCCATTCTGGAACATTGGGCACGCGTTTGCCCGTCGCCGTCGTGCCACCGATCGCGCTGACAAACGTCGGATCGCTTAGAATTCGAGAGTCGACATAGGTCACGCTGCCGAATACCTGCAGCCCCCTCACCAGCACATTATCCTTGTCGGCTGACAGCTCGACGCCCTGCATCCGGATTGCGTCGACGTTACCGATAGTCGTCGTGGGAGTCTGACCGCCCGTCGAATTCGTCACGTTTGTGGTTTGCGCGATGATAGCGTTGTTGGTTCTCTCCTTGAACAGCGTCAGCCTGACGCGGCCATCATCCCATTTCCGCTCAACGTTCAATTCACCGGTAAAGTCCTGTTCGGGCTTCAGGTTGGGATTGGCAAACGTCGCAACACCGGCAACCGTTATGTTCTGATATAGTTCGGTGACGGTGGGATAGCGATACGATTCACCAAAGCTCGCGGTGACGTTCCACTCTTTGCTGAGATCATAGGAGAGCGAGGCTTTCGGCGAAAAATTGGTCGAGTTGAGTCCTGGCTGGTTCTTTGGGACTGGAACAAAGACCGGAATCGGCGCCGCAGGGATACCGCTGGTGACCGTCGGATTCGAGTTGATATTGAAACCATCCAGTGAGCGCCAGGTCTCGAGCCGTCCGCCCAGCGTCAGCTTCAGATTGGGAACGATCTTCCAGGCGTCCTGCAGCCAAAGGGCACCAGTGCGGGTTTCGCCGACGCCGGTGGTAAAAAGCTGACCGGTGCCGGTCGAGGACGTCGCATACCAGACCGAGGACAAATAGACTGGGTTTTCCAACCGATACCGGTCACCGTGAACACCGAAGCTGATCTCGTGGGGACCGTCGATGCCGAAAGGCCTCCAGATGCCTTTGGCATCTGCGTTCTGCCAGTTTGTACCATCGTTCCGGGTAATCTTGCCGTTCAGCGAATAGCCGACCCCGGTCGGGGTCACGGTGAACGGATTGAGGAGGATATCTTGCAAGTAGTTGTAGCTCGACGCTGAAAGATCGAAATCGAAAACGCCTTTGGTGTCGCTCTTGAGCGATACAGCGTTGCTCAAATGCGTCTGATCCCAAGTGTACTTGTTGCTCGCAAACGCGCCTTGGCCGCCAAAAGTTGGCTGACCGTTCAGCGTCGACGTCAAATAGGTCTGCGGATCGGAGGTTTGGTGATTATTCCAGATACCCAGTGAGTAGGTCGCCTGCACCAGCGGCGAAATATCATAGGCAACTCTGAGATTCCCGGACGTCTGCTGCGAGTGCGCCAGCGCGCCCGTGCCTATGACATTCGCGACGCCGCCCGTCCTGTTCCATGCTCCGATGGCTCCGGTCGTATTTGCGGGGCCGACACCAAAAACGGTGCCAAAGGTCGTGTACGTCAGCGGCTGCTGGAAGCTGTCGAGATAATTGGCGCTGACGAGCCAGGACAGCTTGCCGTCGCGATTGCCTGCGGCGGCACTGGTCTGGCTGCTGACATAGGTGTCTTTGGTGCCGTATTGATTCCACGGCATCACCGAGACGGTTTCCTTGGCCACCGCAAACGGCTTGTCCGGCATCTTCGACGTGATCAGCAGAACGCCGCCGATGGAATTGCCGGGATAAGCAGCGGCGAACGGACCGTTGAGGAAATCGACCCGCCCGATCGCCTCGGGGGAGATCAGATTCCATTTCGGCGAAGCGCCCGAGTTGTTGTTGCCGATCAGTGCCGAGATTAGCAGGTCATCGTAATAGATCAGCGTTCGAGCACTCGAGTTCAGGCCCCAGCTTCGCGTCGCGAGCACCGCCTGGTTGTCGCCGTCGTTGCGCTTTCGCACGAACAGGCTCGGCTTGTATTTGACGGCGTCCTCGGGGTCCTTGAGATTGATCGTCTCATCTGCCTCTTTCGCGGTGATGCTGAAGGACTGCTGCGGCAGCTGATAGCGCGCCACCGCAGCCGGCTGATCGAGCGATGCCCGGGCGCTCCCCGCGCCCTGCTCATTGGTCGCGGCAACCGAGGCCGGCCGCTCAGCCAGCGGCTTTGCCGAATTTCTCCTGGCGCGTGCGGTTTGCACCGCCGGCTTGCGCGGCTTGGGTTTCGCCATCGCGGGGGCATCGACGGTCACCGCGGGCAGCTCTTTCGGCAATTCCCTTGGGCTGCTCTGGCCGAGAACGCCGCTCGACGAGGCAAGCAGCGCGGCCTGAACGGCAACGACGCTCACACCGCAGCGGGCATGACGAAGTAACATTTGGGCATTCCTGACGCCGGCTCTCTCTCCGGCCTTTCGACAGCATCAATCGCCTGCGGATGAACCGAGGCGATCACGAGGGGTCGTCAGGAAAAGTGGGGAGGTCCCCGCGCCTGGGCGCTTGAGCCCTTGTGGGCGGCGACGGCGGACGCATCCGCCTCGTGCCACACCACGCGCTCGGCGTGGCGGAAGGGAACGGAGAGCGTCGCGTGCGACGGCGAATCGAAGGAGGCGTTGGCCTGCGCCAGGCAACACAGCGCGCATGCACCGGCATGCGCGGTTGGCGCACCGTTCTGGTCGTTCGGAGTACCCTGCTCGCTGACGCTGTGGCAGATGACACCGGTACCAAGCGGATCGGCCACGGCCTGGCCGGCCGCCCAGCAGGCGGCAATCGGCGCCAGCACCTGCATCGCCAAAGCGAGCAGGACGATAGGTAGGAATTTTTGCAGCCGAGAGCGCATCCGCCGAACCATTCGTCCGTCTGCCAACTAAACACTACCCCCGACGCGAGTCGAGGTCACTTCGGCCGCCTTGTTGGGATGGCGCAAATTTCTCGAAAACTGTGCCCACAGGGTGCTAGCTAGGGCCCCGTCCGGCAATTGAGGCAGTTGCGCCGATCTGCCTGTCCACAGAATTCTTATGTTTGTCATATACTTATGGGGTTAATAACCCGATCATTTCGTCAACTGCTCGAATTTTGAACAATCGTTGCCGAAAATGATGACAAGTGAGAAAAGTTGATTTAGCATCGCTCTTGCTCAGGCTAGCCGCGAGGTCAAAGTCTGGTGGTCCAAGTCTCGGGAGGAGCCCCTGGCGCGCAAAACGCAGCGTCGCCCCGCCAATCAAGATCAAATCTTAGAATCGGGGATAATAGGGTCGACACAATTTTTGAGCGGGGCTAGGGCCCCGCTCTTTTTTTGTCTTGAGCGGCCGATGCGCCGATGAGTGCTTCTCCCAATCCGATCGAGCAAAGCTTTGAGCTTGCCGGCTCGCGCCGCGCCGATCTCGCGCCCCTCGTCTATCAACGGCTGTTCAACCGGCACCCCGAAACGCGGGCGATGTTCCGGTCGCAAGGTAGCGAGCTCGTAATGGGATCGATGCTTGCATTGACCGTCGAGGCAATCCTCGACTTCGCAGGCCCGCGCAACGGCCATTTTCGGCTGATCGCCTGTGAAGTCGTCTCGCACGACGGCTATGGCACGCCGCGCGAGCTGTTCATCGCCTTCTTCGCTGTCATCAGGGATACGCTGCGGGATCTGCTCGGCGATGATTGGTCAGCCGAGATGGCGCAGGCGTGGGACGCGCTGCTCGTCGAGGTCGAGGCTTTCGCTGGCGTCGCAGCGTAGCGCGCCTTGCGCTGCACCAAAGCGGCCGCGACGATCCCGACGATGATTGCACATTGAGTGGCATCAACTCTTGTGAGACACTTTCCGCCTCGGTAGCGCAATCAATGACGCGCCGACGATAAAATGTATGGGAGCGAGCGATGTCCGGGACGAAAGATTTCTCGACGACGAGGCGCGATCTTCTTCAGGCGGCAGCAACCGCCGGCGCCGCGACTGCCGTCCTCGGCAGCATGGGCATAAATCCAGCACTTGCAGCCGAAGTCGGACGATCCGAGAAGCCGCTGAAGGCGGCGTTCTCCAATGCAGGCCTCCAGGCGACCTGGTGCGCACAGGGCAAGCAGGCCGCGGAATTCTGGGGCAAGCTGTTCAACGTCGAGGTCACCTGGTTCGACGGCCAGCTCGACGCCGTGAAGCAGCGCGCGGCGATCGACAACATGGCCTCGCAGAAATGGGACTTTGTCGCGATCCAGGCTTTTGGCATCGGCACCCTCACCCAGCCCGTGCAGAAGATGATCGATGCCGGCACGCCCGTCATCGACATGGATACGCTGATT
Organism: Bradyrhizobium monzae; assembly: GCF_021458635.1. GTDB lineage: Bacteria > Pseudomonadota > Alphaproteobacteria > Rhizobiales > Xanthobacteraceae > Bradyrhizobium. The sequence continues at coordinate 148,294 of NZ_JAIRDQ010000008.1, read as the reverse complement.
GCGCCGCTCGACCAGATCAACGTCCATTCCTTCCTTGCCCCCGACAACGAGTTCATGGGCGCCTCGGTGACGCAGGCGCTGTGCAACGCCATGGGCGGCAAGGGCAAGATCATCATGACCCAGGGCGCGCTCGGCCACACCGGCGCGCAGGGCCGCGCCAAGGGCTTCAACACCGTCGTCAAGCAATTCCCCGGCATCGAGGTGCTCGACACCCAGCCGGCCGACTGGGACGTCTCCAAGACGGCGCGACTCTGGGAAACCTATCTGACCAAGTACCCGCAGATCGACGCGGCGTTCTTCCACAATGACGACATGGCGCTTGCGGCCGCCAACATCATGAAGGCGCATAACCGCACCAACATCCTGATCGGCGGTGTGGATGCGATGCCGCCGGCGATCCAGGCGGTGAGCGAGGGCCGCATGTTCGCGACCGTCCGCAATCCGTCCTGCCGCATCCACGGCGGCGCGATCATCGCGGGTGTTGCGGCCGTGGTCGGCGGCGAGAAGAGCGGCCAGGGCATCCCCAAGAACGTCGTCACCGACGGCCCGGTCGTGACCAAGGCCAATGCTGCCGGCATGCAGTGGATGGAAGATCACTTCCTGATCTGAAATCCTCCAAGATCTGAACATGCCTGAGGGTCAACAGCCCGTCCTGGAACTCCAGGGCATCACGAAGAGCTTCGGCGGCGTCGAAGCACTTCGTGGTGTCGACTTCGCGCTTCTTCCCGGTGAGATCCACGGTCTCGTCGGCGAGAATGGCGCTGGAAAAAGCACGCTGATGAAGATCATCGCCGGCGTGCACACCGAGTTCTCCGGCCGCTTCCTGATCGACGGCCACGAGACCCACTTCCGCTCGGCGCGCGATGCGCATGCGGCCGGCATCGCCATGGTGCATCAGGAGCTCAGCGTCGCGCCCGATCTCACGGTCGCGGAGAACGTCTTCCTCGGCAACCAGCCCACCAACCGCCTCGGCCTCGTGCAATGGCGGCGCATGGCGCGCGAGGCCGGCGAGCAGCTTTCGCGATTCGGCATCGACGTCGATCCGATGTCGCGGCTCGGCGACCTGCCGATCGGGCTGCAGCAGCTGATCGAGATCGCGCGCGTGCTGTTCTCGGGCGCACGTATCGTCATACTGGACGAGCCGACCTCCGCCCTCTCCCCGCCGGAGGTCGAGCGGCTGTTTGCGACGCTGCGACGGTTGCGCGAGCAAGGCACGGCCATCGTCTTCATCTCGCATTTCATCGAGGACATCCTTCGCGTGTCCGATACGGTCACCGTGTTCCGCAACGGACGGAAGGTCGCCGAGACCGCGAGCGCCGCAACCAGCAAGGGCGCGCTGATCGAGGCCATGATCGGCCGCGGCGGCGAAGCACTCGAGCACAGCTATAGCGACGATTTGATGCTGCCGCGGCCGAGCGACAGTTCGGTCGTGCTGAAAGTCGACCAGCTATCGCTGGCGCGCAGCCTCAACGACGTCTCCTTCGAAGCCCGCGCCGGCGAGGTGCTCGGCATCTACGGTTTTATGGGCTGCGGCCAGCAAGAGCTGTCGCGCATCCTCTTTGGCAAGCTGAAGCCGGACGCCGGCCGGCTTGCCGTCGACGGCAAGCCAAAGACCTTTGCCAGCACGGCGGCGGCGCGGCGCGCCGGCGTGGCGCTGGTGCCGGAGAGCCGGCGCGCCATGCTGTTTCACCAGGAGCCGGTCTACAAGAACATCTCGATCAGCATCCTGGACCGCATCTCGTCGCTGCTGCTCAAGCCGACGCAGGAGCGCGATATCGCGCAGCGCCAGGTCGAGCAGTTGCAGATCAGGCCGCCGGTCGTCGGCCTCGACCTCGGCATGCTTTCGGGCGGCAACCAGCAGAAGGTCGCGCTGGCAAAATGGCTCACCTATCCGCCAAAACTGCTGGTGCTGTGCGAGCCGACCCGCGGCATGGATGTCGGCGCCAAGAACGACGTCATCAACATCGTCCGCGACCTCCGCGCCAAGGGGCTCGCGATCATCGTGCTGTCGACCGAGCCGGAAACGGTGCTGTCGCTGGCCGACCGCATCCTCGTGCTCAAGCGCGGCGCCGTGGTGCGGGAATTCAAGAACGAGCCGGTCAGCAAGGACCGCCTGCTGGAAGCGGCGTGACGGAGAAGCACAATGGTGAGCAGTGAGACGGCACCCGCGGCGGGCCAGCGCGCAAAGGGCCTTGCGCCCTTCCTGCGCTCGCAGATGCGCAACATCGCGCCGTTCCTGACGCTGATCTTCCTGTCCGCGTTCTTCGCGTTCGCCAGCCCCTCCTTTGCGACGATCGACAATCTCGGCAACATCCTGACGCAGGTGTCGGTGACCGGCATCATCGCCGTCGGCCTCACCTTCGTGATCCTCTGCGCCGAGATCGACCTGTCGATCGCCAGCATCGCCAACGTCACCGGCATCGCGGTCGCCTACTTCACGCTGCAGGAGTCCTACGTCAACATTCCGAATATCCCCCTTCCCGGTGTAGCCGCGATCCTGCTGGCTCTCCTGCTCTGCGCGGCACTCGGCCTCGTCAACGCGCTGGGGCTGACCGTGATCGGTATCCCCTCCTTCATCATGACCCTGGCGATGATGCAGATCGCAGCCGGCATCTCGGCGCTGCTGGTGCGCGGCCAGATCGCCTACAAGGTGCCGGGCCTGATCTCGACGCTCGGCTCTGGCTCGATCGGCGGCATCCCATGGATCGTGATCGTCGCGGCGATCATGCTGCTCGGCGGACACCTGGTGCTGACCTACACGCGCTTCGGCCGCTACGTCTACATGGTCGGGGGCAATCGCGAAGCGGCCGAATATTCCGGCCTCAACGTCAAGCTCATCCTCGGCGCCGTCATGGTGATCTCGGCGGTGTGCTCGGGCATCGGCGGCATGCTCGGCGTCGCCCATTTCGGCAGCGCGCAGCAGAACGAGTTCGACACCTACCTGCTCGACTCCATCGCCGCCGTGGTCGTCGGCGGCACCAGCCTGTTCGGCGGCCGCGGCGGCATCGGCAACACCATCGTCGGGCTGTTCGTGCTCGGCGTCCTCAACAACGGCCTCGACCACGTCAACATCGACAGCTTCCTGAAGATCCTGATCCGCGGCGTGATCCTGCTGGCGGCGCTGATCATCAACGTCTACGCGCAGCGGCTGAGGGAGAAGGCGGCGGAGTAGCCAGCCCGCAAAACAAAATCGCGAAAACAACCCCATGCACAGTACAAATCATGGGGGGAATTTCGCGCCGAGCAACCTGCGCCATTTCCGAAACTCAATTTGACACGTCGGGCAAAACAGGAGCACAATTCCATCATCGCGCCGATCGCGTGTCTCGGGAGCACTGAGCTCAAGCCGGGGACGACCGGCTCTGTGGTTCGAGCCGCACGCGTCTCCTCGGGACCTTGAATCACGGCTCGACGACCAAGCGGACAACACGCAGCCCCCAAGACCTCGCGCGCCCTCCGAGTTCGACACGCCGTCTGGTGTGGGTACCCACCTATTGTAGCTCGGCGGAGCAAAAAGCAGGTGCAGCACCCCCACGACAGGCGCGCTACGTCTGTCGTTCTGCTATAGTGTCACTATGACGATCGGGATTTCCGGACCCGAACGGAAGGCACCAGGGCGAGGCGCCGTGGTGGGATTCATCATCGCGGCCATCATCGCCGGAATCGGCCTGATCCTGCTCGCTCTCGCCGGCGACTTCCTGGTCGACTGGATGTGGTTCTCGTCGATCGGCTACAGGCAGGTCTTCTGGACCACGATCGGCGCGAAAGCCGCCGTTTTCCTCGTTGTTTTCGCGGCGACCGCCGCCATCTTGTGGACAAACGCGCGCCTTGCACTTGGCCTCGCCGGGCGCCGGAGCCGGTTGCCTGCCGCCTTCGCCCCGACGTTTGCGGCCGCTGCGACGCCGCCCGATCCGCTGGAATTCCTGCGCGAGCGGCTGCCCTGGCGCATTGTGATCGGCGCGAGCAGCATCCTCTTCGCTCTGTTCGTCGCCTGGGGCGAAGTCGGTAACTGGAGCACTCTGCTGCGCTTCATCTATCAGGTGCCCTACGGCACCAACGATCCCTTGTACGATAAGGATATCGGCTTCTACCTCTTCTCCCTGCCCGCCTTTGTGGCCGTGAAGAATTGGGCATTGCTGATGCTCTTCACGGGCGCACTGTTCGCCGGATCGATCTACTGGGTGTTTGGCGACATCGAAGACAGAGCCCAGCGAATGTCGCCGGCGGCGATCTCGCACGGTTCGGCGCTTCTCGGCCTCTTCTTTGGCGTGAAGGCGTGGTCTTACACTCTCGACCGCTATCTCCTGCTGTACGGCGACAATGGCGTGGTGGTCGGTGCGGGCTTCACCGACGTCAATGTGGAACTGCCGGTCCTGTGGCTGCTGATCGCACTTTCGATCGTCGCCGCCTTGGCGGCATGCGCGAACCTGTGGGTGCGAACCTACCGCCTTCCCACCGCCGCGATTGTGCTGTTGTTCGGCGGCGCCTTGCTGCTGTCGGGCATCGTCCCCGCGGTATTTCAGCGCTTCTACGTCGGGCCGAACGAGCTGGAGTGGGAGCGGCCCTACATCCAACGCAACATTGCCCTGACCCGCGAGGCCTACAATCTCAATCGGATCGTGCCGAAGCCTTTCCCTGCGGAACAGAACCTGACTTTCAGGACACTCGAGGCCAACAAGGCCACCATTGAAAATATAAGGCTGTGGGATTGGCAACCCTTGGCCGACACCTACGCGCAACTGCAGGAGATTCGCACCTACTACAAACTGCGCGATCTCGATGTCGATCGCTACTGGCTTGGCGATACCTACCAAAGCGTGATGATCTCAGGCCGCGAGCTGAATTCCGCGCTGCTACCATCCAACGCGCAAACCTGGGTCAACCGCCATATCCTGTTCACCCACGGCAATGGTGTGGTGATGAGTCCGGTCACCCAGAAGAGCGGTGAAGGACTTCCGCTGCTCTATCTGCACGACATTCCTCCGGTCGCGCACGGCGGTCCCGCCATTCACGAGCCGCGCATCTATTACGGACAGCAGACTGAGGACTACGTCATCGTCAAGGGAACCGTGCCGGAGTTCGATTATCCAAAGGGAAAGGACAATGTCTACGCGTCCTATGACGGCTCCGGCGGCGTGCCACTGTCGGGCATGGTGCGGAGACTGATCTTCGCCCACCATTTCAACGATATGAACCTGGTGCTGTCAGACTACATCGGCGACGACAGCCGGATCATGATCCGGCGCAACATCCAGAAGCGGGTCGGCACGATCGCCCCGTTCCTCGCTCTCGATCGCGATCCCTATCTGGTCGTCAGCGAGGGCCGGATGTTCTGGATGCAGGACGCCTACACGACGAGCGAATATTTTCCCTACGCACAGCCTGCGCCCGGCCTCGACCTCAACTATATCCGCAATTCGGTGAAGGTCGTGATCGACGCCTACAACGGCACCGTCGACTTTTACCTGATGGACCCGGCGGACCCGATCGCCGCGACCTATCAACGAATCTTCCCGGACCTGTTCAAGCCGTTCGCGGCCATGCCGTCCGATCTTCAGAAGCACATTCGCTATCCCGAAGACCTCTTCCTGATCCAGGCGCGGCTCTTCCAGACCTACCACATGGAAGCGGCCGATGTTTTCTATAACCGCGAGGACCTCTGGCAATTTCCGCGTCAGCCGGCCGGTGACGGCGTCTCTTCAACGGACGGCATCACCACGATGGTCCCTTACTACATCATCATGCGGCTGCCCGGAGAGGCACAAGCCGAGTTCTTCATCATGATCCCGATGGTGCCGAGCCGTCGCGACAACATGATCGCATGGCTCGCCGCGCGCTGCGACGAGCCCGGCTATGGCAAGCTGGTCGTGTACGAATTTCCCAAGGAGAAGCTGGTCTACGGACCGTTCCAGATCGAGGCGCGAATCCATCAGAACACGGAGATCTCCCAACAGATATCGCTGTGGAACCAGATGGGGTCGCGGGTGATCCGGGGAAATCTGCTCGTGATCCCGATCGAGAATTCGATTCTCTACGTGTCGCCGCTGTATTTGCGGGCCGAGCAAGGACATTTGCCCGAGCTCAAGCGGGTGATTGCCGCCGATGGCGAGCATGTCGTCATGAGGGAAACACTTGCTGAGGCCCTGTCGGCACTCTTCGTGGACGACGGACCCGCGTCGGAGCCGGCTGCGATCGCGGAATCGCCCGGCGAAGGGGCTGCGGCAAGACGCGTGCAGGAGGCGCTCGATCACTACAATCGCGCCATGGAGCGGTTAAAATCCGGCGATTGGACGGGCTTCGGCAAAGAGATCGGCCTGATGCGCGGTATTTTGGAGGATATCCGCCGGCAATCGGGTAGCCGCTGATTGACCCATCAGCGGCAGCAGACGTGCCTCTGTTCTAACGGATGTCAGCTCTCGGTCGAGGCCAACGTCATCCGACCCGCAATCTCCTCACTTCGCCAACACCGCGCCGCATGTCGTCAGGTCGCGTTTCAAGCGACAGGCCGGGCTCGCAGCGGCAGATGGCTTCGACATAGCGGCAGCGCGGGCTGAAGGTGAAACCGTTGGGTGGATCCAACAGCCGCGTTTGACACGTCGGGCAAAACAGGAGCACGATCGCATGATGGCGGCAGGCGCGGGCTTGGTGCGCATGTCCGGGTTCGTGATGCGGCCCGTGGTCGTCTCCTCCTCTCCGATTGTCTGCCGAACCTCACAGTGAGGCCATTTGTCATGCGGTATTTTGCATTGCTCGCGACCTTGATGGTCTGGTCGGGGTGGGCAAGTGCAGAGCCCGGAGCTGAATGGAAGCTCCTGAACGCCAAGGGACCAACGCAGGCCTCCCCCCTTCAAGGCGCTGTCGACAGTTACGCCAAAAAATACAAGCCGACTGCGATCATGGTCGTGCAGGACGGCCTCGTGGTAGCGACATCGGGAGACATCACCCGCAAGGTCAATGTTCGCTCTGTTCGAAAGAGCTTCTTAAGTGCTCTCTTCGGCGTCGCCATCGACCGCGGTCAGGTCAATACCGAAAGCACGCTCGGGCAGCTCGGCATCGACGACACCGCCCCGTCGCTGTCGTCCGAGGAGAAGCGTGCAACCGTTCGCCAACTGCTCATGGCTCGCTCTGGGGTCTATCACCCGGCGGCCTACGAGACGAGCGAGCAGAAGGTGATGCGCCCGCCGCGTGGCGCTCATCCACCAGGAACGTTCTGGTACTACAATAACTGGGACTTCAATGCCCTTGGCGCAATTTATGAGAAGGCCACCGCCTCGAACATATTCGACGGCTTCGAGAAGGTGATTGCGCGCCCGTTGGGGATGCAGGATTTCACGGCCCATGACGGCACGTTCGTCGGAGATGGCTCCTCCCTTTATCCCGCCTACGTGTTCAGCATGAGCACGCGCGATCTTGCACGGTTTGGATGGCTGTTCCTCAACAAGGGCCAATGGAACGGCGTATCGGTCGTTCCTTCCCAATGGACCGCGGAGTCCACAAACGCTTATTCGGAGACCGGTCGAAAGACCGGGGGTATGGATATCTATGGTGGACCCTCGATGCCGGCGCTTGGGGAAGAGACGCAATCTATGCGGCCGGCTACGGCGGACAGTTGATCGTGATCGTGCCGGAGAAGCGTCTGGTCGCCGTTCAGGTCGTCGAATTGGATCAAAGCCAGAAGGGAATTCACTCCGCGACTTTTCTCGAATTGGTTCGACAAATCACGACTTCGCCGACCAAGGAACGCCAGCAATTCACGTCTGCTAGCCCCCCGCGAAGCAGACCTCGACGAGGCAAGCCATACCTTCGCCGATGGGCCATTTCCGGATTCATGCGCCGCAACAGAAAGAAGGCTCATTCGATCACCTCATCGGCGCGAGCGAGCATCACAGGTGGCAGATTGAGGCCGATCTTTTGCGCGGTCTTTGTGTTGATGATGAGCTGAAACTTGGTCGGCTGATAAACTGGAATTTCGGCTGCGGAGGTGCCTCGCAAGATTTCGCCCATTTGACGCCCCGCAGCCCGATTCACTTCAAGAAAATCAGCGGAGTAGGCCATCAAGCCACCAGCAGCGGCCAAATCACGAAACGGGTACATTGCCGGAATTTTGGCATCCGCGGCGAGGCCGACCAAAACCTTGCTGTTCGCGAGCTGGTAGGGCTCATCTGAAACCAAAACTGCGTCGACGCCCGTTGTCTCCACTTGGGCAAACGCGGTAGCGTAGGCCGCCTCGTTCATTGTCTCGCCAAGGCTCAAATCTGTAAGTGCGATGCCTGTTCGCTGTGCCGCCTCTTTAACCGCAGCGGCGGCGGGCATGCTCCAATGCTGGGATGAGCAGAGATAGCCAACGCGCGATGCGTGCGGCCGCACTTCGATCAACAGTTCCAGGCGTTTCGCGTGAAGTGCTACGCCTCCGTCGGTGGTCGCGCCCGTCAAATTGCCTCCCGGCCGCGCCAGGCTGGACACAAGCCCATTTGCGACCGGATCACTTACAATCGCGACAATTGGAATGGTCTTTGAGGCTGCCTTCAGCTCCTGGGCGATTGGAACTGCTACGGCATAGATCGCATCGGGTGAGGTGCCAACAACAGCTCGAGCAAGATCGCCATACGTGCGGGTCTCGCCGTTTCCGACATAGCGATCAACAACGAGATTCGTGCCCTCGGTGAAGCCGAGACGGCTCAACTCGTCGAGGAATGCCCGGTAGAGGGGGTGAGTCCTCAGCTCGTCGACCGAGCGACGGTGGGGCGCCACCATTGCAATGCGTTTCGGTTTTGCTGATTGCTGGGCATGGGCGAGCGGAGCGCGCCAGATTACGGTCGCGCCCCCGATAAGAGCGATGAACTCGCGCCGTCTCATTCGATCACCTCATCGCGCGGACGAGCAGTGTCGGCGCAATAGAGCGCATGTGTCCCCTCTAGGGCCACGTCTGTGGGACAAACAGACTAGCACTTTGTGGCGGTGCGGCGAGTGGCAAGTGGCAGCGGTGCGCCGATGTTCGGCAATGGGGTCAAAAGCCGGCATCCGCGGCCTGAGCACAAAATGTCTGCTTCGGGCCCACCCGCCGACGCAGCGCAGAACCGTTGCTTGTGCTAAGGAAGAGCGCCCTCGGCCGAGGTTAAGTTCGCCCGCCCCGCAATCTCCTCGCTCCGCCAACACCTAACCGCATGCCCATCCGGCCGCGTCTCCAGGACCGGCCCCGGCTCGTGGCGGCACACGTCCTCCGCATAACGACATCTTGGACTGAACGCGCACCCATTCGGCGGATTGAGCGGATTGGGAAGGTCGCCCCCTGTCGTCGCAAGCGGCGCATGATGGAGCGGATCGGGGATCGCTGCAATCAGCGCCTGCGTATAGGGGTGCGCCGGACGCTCGAAAATCTCGCGCCAGTCGCCGTTCTCGACGATGCGGCCGAGATACATCACGGCGACGCGGTCGCTCATGTGCTCGACGACGCCGAGGTCGTGGCTGATCATGATGTAGGAGAGACCGAGCGTGTCCTTCAATTCCAAAAGCAGATTGATGATCTGAGCGCGGATCGAGACGTCGAGGGCCGAGACGGGCTCGTCGCAGATGACGATCTTGGGGTTGAGGATCAGAGCGCGCGCGATGCCGATGCGCTGGCGCTGGCCGCCGGAGAATTCATGCGGGTAGCGGTCGGCCTGCTCGGGCCGCAGGCCGACATGCCGCAGCATGGTCGCGACGCGGTCCTCGATCTCGCCTCTCGCGGTCACGCCATGCACGCGCAGCGGATCTTCCAGCGTGCGGCGAACGGTCTGCCGCGGGTTGAGTGAGGCGTAGGGATCCTGAAAGACGATCTGGACAATGCGGGCCAGTGACTTCCGGTCGCCGGACGGCCGGCCGGTCACGACCTGCCCGTCCAGCACGATGCGGCCACGCGTCGGCGTCTGCAGACCCAGGATCGACAAGGCGACCGTCGACTTGCCGGAGCCGGACTCGCCGACAAGCCCTAGGCATTCGCCGCGCTTCAGCTTGAGATCGACGCCGTCGACGGCACGGAGCAGCCGCTGGCCGCGGCCGAACAGGCCGCCGCCCAGCGGGAAATGCACCGCGAGATCTTCGACGCTGAGAATGAGATCCTCGTCTCCCCTGCCCTCACTCGATTTGTCTTTGGGCTCATGCATGGTGATGACACCTCACCAGACCGCCCGCCTCCAGAAAATCCGCCGTCGGCGCCACGGTCCTGCAAATGTCAGTTGCCTGCGTACAACGCGGATTGAACCGGCAGCCATCCGGAAAGCTCGTGATCGCCGGGACGACGCCTGCGATCTCCTTCAGCCTGCTGCGGCCGAGCGCAGCACGACTGCCCAACCGCGGCAGCGACGCGACCAGGCCTTGGGTATAGGGGTGCGAGGGGGCGCGGAAAATATCGGCGGAGCCGCGCTCCTCGACGATGCGGCCGGCATACATCACCGCGACGCGGCGGCAGACATTGGCGACCAGGCCGAGATCGTGGCTGATCATCAGGATCGCCGTGCCGCGTTCGGCACAGAGATTCCGCATCAGCTCGATGATTTCGGCCTGCACGGTCACGTCGAGCGCGGTGGTCGGCTCGTCGGCGATCAGGAGATCCGGACCGCAGGCCAGCGCAATGGCGATCATGACGCGCTGGCGCATCCCGCCGGAGAGCTGGTGCGGGTAGTCGTTGACGCGCCGCTCGGGCGCGGGGACGCGGACACTCGCCAATGCCTCGACCGCCAGCTGATTGGCCTCCCGCCAGCTCTTGCCCTTGTGCAGCACGAACATCTCGGCGATCTGCCGTCCCACGGGCGAGACCGGGTTCAGCGCCGTCATCGGCTCCTGGAAGATCATGGCGATGCGATTGCCGCGCAGGTCCCGTTGCCGAGCGGCGGACAGGTGCTGGATCTCCTGCCCGTCAAACCTGATGACGCCGCCGCCGATCGACAGCGGCTGCCGCAGCAGGCCGATCAGAGCGAGCGCCGTGATGCTCTTGCCGCAGCCGGATTCGCCGACCAGGCCGAACGTCTCGCCACGATCGATGCGGAATGAAATGCCCTCGGCCGCTGCAACGCGCCGCGATCCATCATCGAGATCGATGCGCAAATCCTCGACCTCGATCAGCGGCACGCCGGTCATGTCCGCCGGCTCCGCGATTGGGGATCGAGAATGTCGCGCAGACCGTCGCCGAGCAAATTGAGGCCAAGCACCGTCAGGAAGATGGCGAGGCCCGGAAAGACCGACAGCCACGGCGCCGTCGTGATCTGGTCGCGGGCGTCCGACAACATGCTGCCCCAACTCGGAAACGGCGGACGGACGCCGAGGCCGAGGAACGACAAGGCGGCCTCGGAAAGGACCGCGCTGCCCATGCCGAGCGTGCCGATGACGACGATCGGCCCCAGCATGTTCGGCAACAGCTGCGTGATCATGATGCGCAAATCGCCGTAGCCGAGCACCGTCGCCGCCTGCACATAGCCCTGGCTCCGCAGCGACAACGCCGAGGCGCGCGCGATCCGGCAGGTGAAGGACCAGTTGGTCAGCCCCAGTGCGATCAGCAGGCTGGTCAGGCCCGGTCCAAGCACCGCCATGATGGCGAGCGCGAAGATCAGCGAGGGGATCGCGAGCATGACATTGGTCAGGGCGTTGACGACATCGTCCCACCAGCCGCCCCAATAGCCGGCGCTCAGGCCCAGCGCCACGCCGATGACGCTGTTGATGAGCTGCGAGACGATGCCGACCGTCAGCGAGACGCGCGCGCCGTAGACGACGCGGGAATAGATGTCGCGGCCCTGGTCGTCGGTGCCGAACCACCAGGTCCAGCTCGGCGGCTCCTCCGCGTTCAGCAGATTGGCATCCAGGACGGGATCGGTATGCGCCAGCCAGGGCGCGAGGACACCGACCAGAATCGCGAGTGCGAACAAGGCACCGCCGATGATGAGATTGGCGCGGAGCTTCATGCGTATCGGATCCTGGGATCGATCACGCCGTAGAGCACGTCGATCAGTAGATTGATCGCGAGAAAGGCCAGCACCACCACGAGAATGGAGCCCTGGACGGCCGGAAGGTCGCGCTGCAGGACGCTGTCCACCAGCAGCGAGCCGATGCCGGGCCAGGAGAACAGCTTTTCGACGACGACCGCCTGCCCCATCAGCCCGCCGAACTGCAGGCCGACAGTGGTGAGAATGATGACGAGCGCGTTGCGCATCACATGCCACTTCACCACCCGGGTCTCGCTCATGCCCTTGGAGCGCGCGGTGCGGACGAAATCGGCCGTCATGATCTCGAGCACCGCAGCGCGCGTCGTCCGGGCAAACAGCGCCATCGGCGAGACGCCGAGCGTCACGGCCGGCAGCAGCAGATATTTCAGGCCGCCATCGCCGTAACCGAAACTCGGCAGCCAGCCGAGCTTCAAGGCAAAGACATACATCATCACCAGTCCGAGCCAGAATTTGGCAATGGACAGGCCCGACACCGCCACGACCATCGCGAGCGTGTCGACCAAACCGCCCGGCCGTAATGCGGCGATGAAGCCGAGGGGAACGCCGAGCAGAACCGCAAACGCCATGGCGGTGAAGACCAGTTGCAGCGTCGGCCAGGCCCGCTTGGCGATCATGGCCGTGACAGGTTCACGGGTCCGGAACGACGTGCCGAAATCACCGGTGGCGAGCTTGGCTATATAGGCGCCGAAACGCACATAGACGGGATCGTCGAGGCCAAGCTGCTTCTTCAGGCGCAGCTCGACCTGGGGATCGGCGTCGTCGCTCATGGACGAGACGATGCTGCCGGGAACGACGCTGAACAGCACGAAGACCAGAGCCACGACGGCCAGCACGGTCGGAATGGTTTGCAGAAGACGACGGATCAGGAAGGAGAGCATCGGCACTTTCTTCCCTCCCCCCATCGTTCATGGCGATGGAGGGAGCACGAGAACGCGTGTCACTTCGCAGGCGAGGTCTCGTCGACCCAGATGTCCTCGACGTTCTGGTGGGTCAGCTCGGTCGCGTTGAGCTGAACGCCGTGGAGCCACGGCTGCACCGCCATGACCGCCTTGTTGTAGTTGAAGAACCAGACCGGCGCCTCGTCGTAGAGCAGCGCGTTGGCCTTCTGCAGCAGCTGGGTGCGCTTTGCGGTGTCGTCGGCCTGCCCGGCGTCGTCGATGATCTTGTCGAACTCGGCATTCTTGAAGTTCATGTAGTTGCAGGCCGATTGCGGCGTCGACGAATGGAAGCATTTCAGCGCCGCCTGGGGATCCGGTCCGGTCTGCTGGGAATAGATGAAGGCCTGGTAGTCGCCCGAGCGAACCACCTCCGACAGCACCGCGGCCTCGACCTGCTTGACCTTCACCTTGATGCCGACCTTGTCCAGCATCGGGATGACGGCCGAGACGATCGGCAGGCCCCAGCTCTCATTCTGGCTGGTGGTCCATTCGAACTCGAAGCCGGAGGGGTAGCCGGCGTCGGCGAGCAGCTGCTTGGCCTTGGCAGGATCGTAAGGGTACGGCTTCATCGCCTTGTCGTAGGCCGACGAGGTCAGCGGTAGCCAGCTGGTGGCGCGATAGGCCTTGCCCTTGACCAGCTTGTTGATGATCAGATCGGTATCGATCGCATAGTTGATCGCCTGCCGGACGCGCTTGTCGGCGAACGGCTTGAACGCGGGATTCATCCCCATGTAACGCGTGAAGACCTCGGCGACCTCGGCGATGGTGCCCTTGAGGTTGGGGTCGGCCTGATAGGCGACGTATTGCGCCGGCCCGAGCACGGAGGTGTCGATCTCCTTGTTGCGGAACGCGACGTCGCGCGCTGCAGCCTCCGCCATGATCGACACGATCACCTTGTCCGCATAAGGCTTGCCGGGCTTATAGAACTTGTCCCACCGCTCCATGACGATGCGCGATCCCGGCACGTGCTCGACGAATTTGAACGGTCCAAGGCCGATCGGATGCTGGATGAAGCTGTCCTTAGCGGCCTCGTCGGCGGGATAGATCGAGGTCAGCGCGGTGAAGAGGTAGAAGGCGGGATCAACCTTCTCGGTCAGTTTCATCTCGACGGTGAAGTCGTCGATCTTCTTCAGGCCGGAGATTTCCTTCGCCTGGCCCTTCTCGACCGCGGCCGCGCCCTCGATGATGCGGACATAGCGCGCGCCGGGATAGGCCTTGGCGCCGTCCATGATGCGGTTGTAGGACCAGATGACGTCGTCGGCCGTCATCTTGCGGCCGTTGTGGAAATAGGCGTCGTCGCGGAGCTTGAAGGTGTAAACGAGGCCTCCACCGGAGACCACGGCCTCCTTGGCGAGCTCCGGGATCGGCTTTCCTTCCGCGGAATCCCAGATGTAGAGCGAGCGATGCAGCGCCTTGGCGTAGATCTCGTCCTGGGCGCGCTGGGTGGTGTGGATGTCCAGGCTGGTGAAACTCGAGCCGTAAGGCGCGGTCATGCGGATGGTTCCGCCCTTGCGCGGTGTCTGGGCCTCCGCCGATCCGGCGAGCGCCAGTCCCAGGCCCGCGACGATCGCAATCATCCTGAACATCATGTGTCCCCCATCAACGCAGGTATTCCGATCAGGGATTTGATCATCCGTAACCCATCGAACGCAAGCTTCGTTTTGATGGCAATCGAGGCCAGTTCCGGGCATCAGAGGCCGGTTGCATGCCCGCGGCGATGCAAGCCGTCGATTGACGCGGTGCGTCATCGAGCGACCAGGACCAGTGAACATTTTTCGTAATCGATGCGACCAAGCTCAGGATCGTTATCTGAGCTCCAGGGGATCGCGGAAAAAATGACGCGCCGAACGCTAGGTATTGTGCTCGCGGGCAGTCTGGCCGCCGCGACAGCCGCGATGGCGATCCCTGCTACGCCAGACCCCACCCGGAATAGCTCCACCAGCACCCTTCTCGCCGGCTGGAGCCACACGTCGCGGTCAAACGGCTATGTTGAGGACACCTGGTGGGCGGTCAGGGATCGTTGCGCACCGGACACTCTCGGCGAGCGCCTGATCTGCGAAGCCGTCGCGGTGCTGGCGCGGGCCCCAAGCCGGGCGTTCGAGGCCAAAATTTCCGACAAGACCGGCCTGCCGCTCCCCGACGGTTGGGGCCTGATGACTGCGAAGAACTCGCCCTCCATCAGGTCGGCGCACGCCGAGACGCCGCTCGATCTCGCTTCCGTGCTCGGCTTCTATCGCGTTGCACTCGGCAGCCGCGGCTGGACCGAGACTGACGGTGCGGTGGTCGCGTCTGATCGGGCCGATATCGCCTTCACGACGGCTGATGGGCCTGCGCTGCTCCGGCTGACCCGTCAGGACGACAAGACAATTGCCGACATTTCGCAGCGCAAGCCGACGGCCGTCCTGGCCGGCTTTCCGCCGAAGCCCGGGCGGGTGAAGCTGATGCTCGGCAACAAGACGGATGACGCGGCCATCATCACCGTCAACGAGCAGACCATCAAGCTCGCCGCGCATGCCGGGGAGAAACTGGCGAACTCCGACAGCGAGGCTGGCGAATTGCCGGATAACCAGAAGATCGATCTGCCGCCGGGGAAGTACAAGATCACGCTGAAGGTGGACGGTAGCGCCGCGCGCAGCCGGGAGTTCGAGGTCGCGGCCAATGAGACCTGGGGCCTGCTGGTCGGCCCGGACGGAGCTGCGCTGCCAATACGGCTTTATTGAAGGTCGGCTTCTCCCACCTCGTCATTGCGAGGAGCCCTTGCGACGAAGCAATCCAGACTGCCCCCGCGGCGACAGTCTGGATTGCTTCGCTACGCCCGCAATGACGGAATGTGGAGGTGCGCTCCTCCCTGGAGCCTGCGTCAGCCTGACAATTCCGGCTGCCAGTCGCGCAATTTCCGCGCAGCACCCGTAACGTCGGCGATCGTGCGAAACGCCGCCGCCTCCACCATCATCCCGCGTGCGAGCCGGACGGCGCGCGCCTCGCTGATCGCCCGCTTCTTCGGATCCTCGATCAGCTCGAAATCGATGTTGTGGGCGAGGCCGAAGATGCGGCGGATGGTTTTTGCGGCCGCAAAGCCGACGGTGTCGGTGAACAGACGCTGCATATAGGCCTGCCGCTCGGCCTCGAGGCGCATCGCCCCCTTCTCGCCAGCGAACAGCGAGACCGGATAGGCGTCGCCACTCGCTTCCGTCCGCCAGAGGTCGAGGAATTTTCGCGCGAACTCGTTCCAGACTTTCTCGACTGTTTCCAGCACCCAGCTCTCAAATGCCTGCCGCTCGCCTGGCGCCCGCTCGTGCCCGGTGGAGGCGAAAAAAGCCATCAGCAAATTGGCCAGCACCGCTCCGACGTCAAAACCCATCGGGCCGTAGAAGGCGAATTCGGGATCGATCACGCGCGTCTCGCTCTCCGTCACCATGATCGAGCCGGTGTGGAGATCGCCATGGAGCAGCGCTTCGGGGCTTGCCATGAATTTCAGCTTCAGCCGGGAGATCGCGACATGCAGCTCCATGTCGTCGCGCAAGGACGCGGCCAGGCCGTCGAGATAGGGCGCGGTCCAGCGGTTCTGCTCGGCGATGCGATAGGGATCGGTGAAGATCAGATCCTCGGTGATCTTGCAGAGTGCATGGTTGCCGGCGAAGGCCGCGATGGCCTCCTTCTTCTCCGCGGCCGTCAGCGCGAGGTCGGAGGTGAAGAACAGCGTCCGCGCCATGAAGGTCGTGATGTCGTCGACAAAGCGCGGATAGCGCGTGCCCGCGACCAGCCCCTTGCGCATGATGATGTGGGGCTCGAGCAGCTCCATCACCGTGAGTGCCAGCGTCTCGTTGTGGTGCAGCAGGGCCGGCACCAGGCCGGGCGCGAGCTGGGCCTGCCGGGACAGCGCGAGATATTCGTAATGGGCTCGTGACAGCGGCAGCGGCCAGCTCTCGCCGACAAGGCGGACGTAGGGCAGCGCCTGCTTCACGGCGATGCCGCCGCTGGCGCCCTTGACGATGAAAACGAGGTTGAGATTGCCGTCGCCGACCTCGGTGATGGCCCAGGCGGCCGGCGCGCCGCCGAGCAGCGCTGCGATGTCAGGCAGGCCGGCGAGATAGTCCCGCAAGGCCGCTTCCTGCAAAATCCGATAGTCCCCCGTCCGGCTCCCGGTCATGACGATCCCATCCCGTCTGTGTGGGCCGGATCGTTACTCCCGCTCCAGGAAGCTCGAGCCGATCTCGGCCTTTCTTTTGACCGGATCGTAATCGCAATAGACGTTGTCCGCCACCAGCGTGTAGCTGGCGCTGACGGTGTATTTATCCAGCTTGACCGAGTTCAGGCCGATCACCGAGGTGCTCTTGCCGCCGTTCCATTTGAACGGCGTCGACGTCTTGGCCTGCTCGCAGGCCATCACCGCCTCGTTGAAGACGTAGCCCTCGACGAACGCCTTCAGCGTTCGCACCTGCACAGCCATCTTCCACTCAAAATAGCCGATGGCACTGATCCCGGCGACGATCAGCACCAGAAGCGCGACGACGACCCTCTGAAAAGTCATTTGATCCCCCAACAACGACGCAACGCGGATAATTTGGCAAAAAATCCTAAAACGGCATGCCCATCAATTTCGACAGCCGTTCGATCGAGAGATAGCCGGCCTGATAGGCCGCAACCCCAAGGCCATAGATGATGGCCGAGATGATCGTGGTCCAGATCAGCTTGCGCTTCATGCCGGTCAGGACCGGTGCGCCGGGGTCGGTGCCGGGCGCGCCGACGCCGTCCTCATGCTGGCTGCGCACGCCGAACGGCAGCGTCAGGAACAGCGCGAGCCACCAGATGACGAAGTAGATCGCGAGCGCGGTTGAGATCTGGGCGGCCATGGTCCAGCCCTATGCCTGCTCGATTTCGACCAACGCACCCGAAAAATCCTTCGGATGCAGGAACAGCACCGGCTTGCCGTGGGCGCCGATTTTCGGCGTGCCGTCGCCGAGGACGCGGGCGCCCTCCTTCATCAGGAGGTCGCGCGAGGCGATGATGTCGACGACCTCGTAGCAGACATGGTGGATGCCGCCATCGGCGTTGCGCTCGAGAAACTTCGCGATC
Source organism: Bradyrhizobium monzae (assembly GCF_021458635.1). Classification (GTDB taxonomy): domain Bacteria; phylum Pseudomonadota; class Alphaproteobacteria; order Rhizobiales; family Xanthobacteraceae; genus Bradyrhizobium. Next base: position 130,305 of record NZ_JAIRDQ010000008.1, on the reverse strand, counting down.
GGCGAAGTCTCGCCGAGCGGCTCGATGAACTCGATCTTGGTGTTGGGGAGCGTGGCGAACACGGTGGTGACGCCATGCTCGGGCAGTGCGACGGCTTCCGAAATCTGCGCCCCGAACGCCGCGCCGTAGATCTTCGCGGCCTTGGCGGCATCTCTGGTCGCGATCGCGACGTGGTTGAGGCGACCCAACATAGGCTTCTCCCTTACACTGTCAGGACGTGTACCAGACAGGGAGGCTTTTTGCCCCAATGTTCGTTGATGACGGCCCGGACAGCGCGTCGCACCGATTCAGCCAGCGCGTCCGGATCCCTGCGGCGCGCCTTCGGCAGGCCCTCGATCGTCGACATCACGGCGTCGAAAACGATGTCGTCGAGGGGCTCGCCCGCCCGGTTCTTCTCGGGGACGCCGACCAGATCCACCTCGGGCTCGTCGACAAGCTCGCCCTGCGCGGTCATCGCGATGGCGACGAAGGCACAGCCGGAGAACGCCATGCGGCGGCGCTCAACGACGGCGCGGGATTTTGAATCTTCCAGAATCGTGCCGTCCTTGTAGAGCCGGCCCGACGGCACCTCGCCGATGATGCCGGGATCGCCGGGACCGAGCTTGACGAGGTCGCCGTTGCGGATGACCAGCACACGCGGCACGCCGGCGGCGCGCGCGAGTTTGGCGTGCTCGTTCAGGTGCAACGCTTCGCCATGCACGGGGATCAGGAGCTGCGGCTTCACCCAGGAGATCATGTCGCGCAGCTCGTCGCGACGGGGATGGCCGGAGACGTGGACCAGATGATCGCGGTCGGTGAGGACCTCGACGCCCTGCAGCACCAGATTGTTGATGATCGAGCCGACCGCCTTCTCGTTGCCGGGAATCGTGCGGGAGGAGAAGATCACGCTGTCGCCGCGGTTGAGCGTAATTTCAGGATGGTCGTCATTGGCGATGCGGGCCAATGCGGCGCGGGACTCGCCCTGGCTGCCGGTGCAGAGCGCCAGCACCTTGTCCTGCGGCAGATGGCCGTAGACCTCGGGCGAGCGGAAATTCTGCACGCCGTCGAGATAGCCGGTCTCGCGCGCGACCTGCACCACGCGCTCCATGGCGCGGCCCACCACGACGACCTCGCGGTCGGCGGCTTTGGCTGCGTCGGCGACCGCCTTGATGCGCGCGACATTGGAGGCGAAGGTCGTGACCGCGACGCGGCCCTTCGCGGCCTTGACCAGGTCGATGATGGTGCGGGCGACCTCGGCTTCCGAAGGCGAGCGGCCATCGCGCACCGCATTGGTGGAATCGCCGATCAGGGCCATGACGCCCTCCTCGCCGAGCTCGCGCAGCCGCTTCTCGTCGGTGGGGCGACCGAGCGTCGGTGTCGGGTCGATCTTCCAGTCGCCGGTGTGCAGCACGATGCCGGCCTCGGTGTGGATCGCCAGCGCATGCGCTTCCGGAATCGAGTGCGCGACCGGGATGAACTCGACGTTGAAGGGGCCGACATCGATGCGGCCGCCGGACGGGACCACCGTCACCGGAATCTTCGGCGCGTTGCGCTCGGCAGCGCATTTGGCCTCGAACAGCGCCGCGCTGAATTGCGTCGCGTAGATCGGGCATTTCAGCCGCGGCCAGAGATCGATGATGGCGCCAAAGTGGTCCTCATGGGCGTGGGTCAGCACCAGGCCCATCAGGTTCTTGCGCTCCTTCTCCAGGAAGCTGATGTCCGGCATGATCAGATCGATGCCGGGCAGGTGCTCCTCGTCGCCGAAGGAGACGCCGAGGTCCACCGCCAGCCAAGAACGCTGCTGACGGTTGCCAAGGCCATAGATCGACAGGTTCATGCCGATCTCGCCGACACCGCCGAGCGGCGCAAATACCAGTTCGTCGGGTCTCGCCATCACGCAGCTCCCACCGAACGGACCGGGCCAAAGAACACCTCGCCCGCGGCGATCGGCACGCGACGGCCCTCCGCCGTGCGGACGATCAGGCAACCGGTGTCGTCGATCGTGTCAAAAATGCCTTCCAATACCTTGGTTCCCGTGTGGATCGCGATCGGCTCGCCAAGGCGGGCGGCGCGCTCCAGCCAGAGTTTTCGGATCTCGGCAAAGCCGCGGCCATTGTCCCAGATGCCGCGGAATTCGACCCAGGCATCCGTCAGGGCCGAGAACAGCTCTTCCGCGCTGATCTGGACGCCGAGGGCAGCGAGCGACACCGCCGGTGTTGGCGTGCCCTCGGGCGCCGCGACAACGTTGGTGCCGATGCCGACCACGATGGCCAGGCGATCGCCGACGGCTTCGGCCTCCAGGCCAATGCCGACCAGCTTCTTGCCGTTGGCCAGCACGTCATTCGGCCATTTCAGGGTGTATCGCGGCCGGTCGGGCCCGAGCCGCATCGCGACCTCGAGACTGACTTTCTCGAGGGCGGCTTCTTCCGCGAGCCCCGCGGCAAAACCGATCGTGGCGGCCACCGCAGGTGCGACGTCGAGGACTTCAAGGACGCTGGCGGCGAGATTGCCCCGGGGCGAGACCCAGGCACGCTGGCGGCGGCCGCGGCCCGCCATCTGCTCCGCTGTCACGAACCAGATTGGGCCGCGCTCACCGGCGCGCGCGGCTTCGATCGCATCCGTATTGGTCGAGCCGGTCCGCTCCAGGGCTGCGAGCTTGTAGCCCGCCGACAATGCACGAGGACCGAGCGCGAACCCCATCCTAGAACAGCGACTTGGCGGCTGCGGAGGCGACGCTCACCACCGGACCCGCGAACAAAGCGAACAGGATGTTGAACAGGCCGAAGACGGCCAGCACCGTCTTGACCTCGACGCGCACCGGATCGACCTGCCCGGCCGGCTCGTCGAAATACATCGTCTTGACGATGGTGAGATAGTAGTAGGCGCCCACGACGCTGGAGAGCACGCCGATCACGGCAAGCGTGAACAAATTCGCCTTGATGGCGGCGACGAAGACGTACCACTTCGCGAAGAAGCCCGCGAGCGGCGGGATGCCGGCGAGCGAGAACAGCAGCATCGCGAACATGAAGGCGAGCAGCGGATTGGTCCGCGAGAGACCGGCGAAATCCCTGATCTGCTCGACCGCCTGGCCGTTGCGCTTCATGGCGAGGATGATCGAGAACGAGCCGAGCGTCATCGCGACATAGATCACGATGTACATCAGCACGCCCTGTGCGCCCTCGACCGTGCCGGAGGCAAGGCCGACCAGCGCAAAGCCCATGTGGCCGATCGAGGAGTACGCCATCAGGCGCTTGATGTTGCTTTGGCCGATCGCGGCGAACGAGCCGAGCACCATCGAGGCGATCGCGACGAACACCAGGATCTGCTGCCACTGCGAGACAATGCCGGGGAATGCGGTCAGCGTGACGCGCGTGAACACGGCGAGCGCAGCCACCTTCGGCGCGGAGGCGAAGAAGGCGGTGACCGGCGTCGGGGCGCCCTCGTACACGTCCGGCGTCCACATGTGGAACGGCACCGCCGAGACCTTGAAGCAGAGACCGGCCAGCAGGAACACCAGGCCGAAGATCAGCCCGACGTTCGCGGCGGTCGCAGCCGACGCGATGCCGGCAAAACTGACGGTGCCGGTGAAGCCATAGATCAGCGAGGCGCCATAGAGCAGCATGCCGGAAGACAGCGCGCCGAGCACAAAGTACTTCAGGCCGGCTTCGGTCGACTTGGCGTTGTCGCGGTTCGAGGCCGCCACGACGTAGAGCGCGAGCGACATCAATTCGAGACCGAGATAGAGCGAGATCAGGTCACCGGCCGAGATCAGCACCATCATGCCGAGCGTCGAGAGCAGCACCAGGATCGCGTATTCGAAGATGCGGCGCGACGGGTCGGACAGGAACTCGGTCGACAGCACGAGCGTCACCGCCGAGCCGATCAAAGCGAGGATCTTCATGAAGCGGGCGAAATCGTCGACGATGAAGCTGCCGCCGAAGGTGACCTGCTTGCCGGCGGGCAGCATGTATTCGAGCGCGCCGACCACGATCAGCAGCAGCACCGCGAGCGTGGTGACCGCGCTAGTGGTCCCCTGCCCGCGATAGGCGCCGAGCATCAGAAGCGCCATGGAGCCGATCGCGAGCACGAGCTCGGGCAGCACCGGCGCCAGTTGATAACCTGCAGTCGTAAAGCTCATGGCGATATCCTGACCTGCCCGATCAATGGAGCAGTGCGGCGGCCTTCACGGCCGTCACAGCGGTGTTGTAATTGTTGACGAGTTGCTGGACCGAGGCGGCCGACATGTCGAGCACCGGCTTCGGATAGATTCCGAACAGGATCGTCAACGCGATCAGCGGGAACAGCGTCACGCATTCACGCAAGGTGAGATCCTTCATGCTCGCCAGCGACGGCTTGACCAGCGCCCCGAACACGACCTTGCGATAGAGCCACAGCGCGTAGCAGGCCGACAGGATCACGCCGAAGGTGGCGAAGAACGCGGTCGGGATCGAGACCTTGAAGGTGCCGAGCAGCGTCATGAACTCGCCGACGAAGCCGGAGGTGCCGGGCAGACCGACGTTCGCCATGGTGAAGACCATGAACGTCAGCGCGTAGAGCGGCATCCGGTTGACGAGGCCGCCATAGGCCGCGATCTCGCGGGTGTGCATGCGGTCGTAGACGATGCCGACGCAGAGGAACAGCGCGCCGGAGACGATGCCGTGCGAGACCATCTGGAACACGCCGCCGGCGACGCCCTGCATGGTGCCGGCGAAGATACCCATGGTGACGAAGCCCATATGCGCGACCGAGGAGTACGCGATCAGCTTCTTCATGTCCTCCTGCATCAGCGCCACCAGCGAGGTGTAGATGATGGCAATCGCGGACAACGTGAAGATCAGCGGCGCGAAGTCGTGCGAGGCCAGCGGGAACATCGGCAGCGAGAAGCGCAGGAAGCCGTAGCCGCCCATCTTCAGCAGGATCGCGGCGAGCACGACGGAGCCCGCGGTCGGCGCCTCGACGTGCGCGTCGGGGAGCCAGGTGTGCACCGGCCACATCGGCATCTTCACCGCAAACGAGGCGAAGAAGGCGAGCCACGCCCAGGTCTGCAAGCCGCGCGGCACGGCGGTGTGCATCAGGGTCGGGATGTCGGTGGTGCCGCCGTTCCAGTACAGCGCCATGATGGCGAGCAGCATCAAGACCGAGCCGAGCAGCGTGTAGAGGAAGAACTTGAACGACGCGTAGACCCGGCGCGGGCCGCCCCAGACGCCGATGATCAGGAACATCGGGATCAGACCGCCCTCGAAGAACAAATAGAACAGCACGAGATCGAGCGCCGAGAAGGTGCCGATCATCAGCGTTTCCAGGATCAGGAACGCCATCATGTATTCGCGGACGCGGTTCGTGATCGCCTTCCAGCTCGCGATGATGCAGAACGGCATGATTGCGGTGGTGAGGATGACGAGCGGCAGCGAAATGCCGTCGACGCCCATGTGGTAAGTGATGCCGGTGGCAAGCCAGTTCGCCTTCTCGACGAACTGGAAGTCGGCATTCGACGGATCGAAGCGCATGACCAGGAGCACTGACACCGCGAAGGTGATCAGCGTGGTCCACAGTGCGATCCAGCGCGAATTGCGCTTGGCCGCCTCGTCATCGCCGCGGCTGAGGTAAACGATCAGCGCCCCGACCAGCGGCAGGAACGTCGTGACCGAAAGGATGGGCCAGGTTGTCATTTACTGGCCTCCAAAGCCGAACATGAACCAGGTGATCAGGCCGGCGGCACCGATCAGCATGGCGAAGGCGTAGTGATAGAGATAGCCGGTCTGGATCTTCACGACGTTGCGGGTGATATCAAGCACACGAGCCGAGATACCGTCGGGACCGAAGCCGTCGATGATGAAGCCGTCACCCTTCTTCCAGAGCTGGTAGCCGATCCACTTCGCCGGTCGGACGAAGATGAAATCGTAGAGCTCGTCGAAGTACCATTTGTTGAGCAGGAACCGGTACAGCATCGGCTGCGTGTTCGCGAGCTCGACCGGGAGGTAAGGCTTGCGGATGTAGAAAGTGTAGGACACCAGGAAGCCGCCAACCATCATCACGAAGGGCAGCCAGCCCAACAGATGTGGCATGTGCTCCATGTCCTCGAGAATATGCGGGTTCATCTTCACGGACTCGCGGAAGAACTCTTCCACGCCGTGAGGACCGGTGAACAGCTCCTTGAACGGGAAGCCGGCAAGGACCGAGCCAACCGCCAGCACGCCGATCGGGATCAGCATCCAGATCGGGCTCTCATGCGCGGCCTCGTAGTGCTCCTGATCGTGCGGCTCGCCGAAGAAGGTCTTGAACACCAGACGCCAGGAATAGAACGAGGTCAGGCCGGCGGCCACGATCGTCATCAGATAGGCGTAGGTCGAGAACGGATTATGCGCCGCATAGGCCGCCTCGATGATCGCGTCCTTGGAGAAGTAACCGGCGAACAGCGGGAAGCCGGTCAGCGCCAGCGTGCCGACGGTCATCACCGCGAACGTGTACGGGATCTTCTTCCAGAGGCCGCCCATGTTGCGGATATCCTGCTCGTGGTGCATCGCGTAGATCACCGAGCCGGAGCCCAAGAACAGCAGCGCCTTGAAGAAGGCGTGCGTGAACAAATGGAACATGCCGACCGAATAGGCCCCTGCTCCCATCGCCACGAACATGTAGCCGAGCTGCGAACAGGTCGAGTAGGCGACGATGCGCTTGATGTCGTTCTGGACGAGACCGATGGTCGCCGCGAAGAACGCGGTGGTCGCACCGAAGAACATCACGACAGCCTGCGCGTTCGGGGCGAGCTCGAACAGCGGCGACAGGCGCGCCACCATGAACACGCCGGCCGTGACCATGGTCGCGGCGTGGATCAACGCCGACACAGGGGTCGGGCCTTCCATTGCGTCCGGCAACCAGGTGTGCAGCAGGAACTGCGCCGACTTGCCCATCGCCCCCATGAACAGCAGGAGGCATGTCAGCGTCAGCGCATCGGCATGCCAGCCGAGGAAGTCGATGGTCTTGCCGGTCAGGCCCGGAGCGGCATGGAAGATGGTCTCGAAATCGGTCGAAGAGGTCAGGTAGAAGATCGCGAAGATGCCGAGCGCGAAGCCGAAATCGCCGACGCGGTTGACCACGAAGGCCTTGATGGCGGCGGCGTTCGCCGACGGCTTCTGATACCAGAAGCCGATCAGCAGGTAACTCGCCAGACCCACGCCTTCCCAGCCGAAGAACAGCTGCACCAGGTTGTCCGCCGTCACCAGCATCAGCATGGCGAAGGTGAACAGCGAGAGATAACCGAAGAAGCGCGGCCGGTACGGATCCTCGTCCATGTAGCCGATGGAATAGAGGTGCACGAGCGAGGACACGGTCGTCACCACCACCAGCATCACGGCGGTGAGCGTGTCGACGCGCAGCGTCCACCAGACCTCGAGCTCGCCCGAGAAGATCCAGGGCAGAAGCTGGATCCGGGCGTCGTGGCCATTGAAACCGACATCGACCAGCGTCATCCAGGACAGCGCGGCCGCCACGAACAGGAACGCCGTGGTGATCAGCTCGGCGCCGCGCGAGCCCGCCGCAGCCGGCTCGACCGGGCCGTGGCCGTGGTCGTCGTGGGCGTCGTCGCCGTGATCGTCATGTCCATGAGAGTCGTGGGCGACCGCCGCATGGGCGTCGCCGTGACCGTGATCATCGTGGTGCTCGACCGTGTCGCCTGAGGGGTTGCGAGCATGCGCGCCGAACAGCGAGATCAGGCCGGCCAGAATGGCGCCCAGCAGCGGCAGGAAAACAATTGCCTGAACCATGACTTACTCTTTCCGCATGATCTGGTCGGAAAACCGGTGTCCACTTTTCCGGATCATGCGATCAGCCCTTCATCAGATTGACGTCCTCAACCGCGATCGAGCCGCGGTTGCGGAAATAGACCACCAGGATGGCAAGACCGATCGCGGCTTCGGCGGCCGCAACGGTCAAGACCAGCAGCGCGAAGACCTGACCGACGATGTCGCCGAGGAAGGTCGAGAATGCCACCAGGTTGACGTTGACCGAGAGCAGGATCAGCTCGATCGACATCAGGATGACGATGATGTTCTTGCGATTGAGGAATATGCCGAGGATCCCGAGGGTGAACAGGATCGCGCCGACCGCCAGATAATGTCCGAGCCCGATCGTCATTTCACCCACTCCGCCGCGTCGCTGTCCTGCAGCCCCTGCCCCGATACCACCTTGCGCATCGCCATCGCCATCTCGGGTGTACGCGCGTTCTGAACGTTGATGTCCTGCCGCTTCACGCTCGCCTTGTGCCGCAGGGTCAGCACGATCGCGCCGATCATGGCGACCAGCAGCACCATGCCCGAGAGCTGGAAGTAGTGGACGTACTTCGTATAGAGCACGAGACCCAGCGCCTCGGTGTTCGAGACGTTGGTCGGGATCGGCGCCGTGATGGTCTTGCTCACGGTCGGATTGATGACCCAGGCACCGACGGTCAAGAGCAGCTCGAACAGGAAGATGCCGCCGATCACGACACCCACCGGCAGGTACTGGATGAAGCCTTCGCGCAGCTCGAGGAAGTCGACATCGAGCATCATGATGACGAACAGGAACAGCACCGCAACCGCGCCGACATAGACGACGATCAGGATCATCGCGAGGAATTCGGCGCCCATCAGCACGAACAGGCCGGAGGCGTTGACGAAGGCCAGGATCAGGTACAGCACGGAGTGAACGGGATTGCGCGAGACAATCACCATCACCGCCGAGGCGACGCAGACGCCGGCGAAGAGATAGAAGAACAGCGCGGGAAGGATCATGCTCTCATCTCACCGGTAAGGCGCATCGAGCTCGATCGCCTTGGCGATCTCGCGTTCCCAGCGGTCGCCATTGGCGAGCAGCTTGGCCTTGTCATAGAACAGTTCCTCGCGGGTCTCGGTCGCGAACTCGAAGTTCGGACCTTCGACGATGGCGTCGACCGGGCAGGCCTCCTGGCAGAGGCCGCAATAGATGCACTTCACCATGTCGATGTCGTAGCGCACGGTGCGGCGGGTGCCGTCGTTGCGGCGTGGACCGGCCTCGATGGTGATGGCCTGCGCCGGGCAAATCGCTTCGCACAGCTTGCAGGCGATGCAGCGCTCTTCGCCGTTCGGATAGCGGCGCAGCGCATGCTCACCGCGGAAGCGCGGCGAGATTGGGCCCTTCTCGAAGGGATAGTTCAGCGTCGGCTTCGGCTGGAAGAAATAGCGCATGGCGAGGAAGAACGCCGAGACGAATTCCGACAGCAAAAGCGAGCGTGCAGTGGCGTTGATGTTGATACCCATGACAGCCCTCACTTCGGCGCGATGCCGGCGAACTGGAGCACGCCCGCCACCACGACCACCATCGCCAGAGACAGCGGCAGGAACACCTTCCAGCCGAGGCGCATCAATTGGTCGTAGCGGTAGCGCGGCACGATCGCCTTTGCCATCGCGAACAGGAAGAACATGAAGAAGACTTTGAGCGAGAACCAGATGATCCCCGGCACCCAGTTGAAGGGCGGCAGGTCCACCGGCGGCAGCCAGCCTCCGAGGAACAGGATTGTCGCCATCGCGCACATCGTGACGATCGCGACGTACTCGCCGAGCATGAACAGCAGATACGGCGTCGAGCCGTATTCGACCATGAAGCCGGCAACCAGCTCGGATTCCGCTTCGACGAGGTCGAAGGGCGGACGGTTGGTTTCCGCCAGCGCCGAGACGTAGAACACCACGAACATCGGGAACAGCGGCCAGACGTACCAGTTCAGGATAGTGAGCTGCGGCAGCCCGATCAGACTGGCGAGGCCGCGGGCATGCTGGGCTTCGACCACGGCCGACAGGTTCAGTGTGCCGGCGCAGAGCAGCACCGTGATGATGACGAAGCCGATCGAGACTTCGTAGGACACCATCTGCGCCGCCGAGCGCAGCGCCGCCAGGAACGGGTACTTCGAGTTCGACGACCAGCCGGCCATGATGATGCCGTAGATCGACAGCGACGAGATCGCGAAGATGAAGAGGATGCCGACATTGATGTCGGAGATCACCCAGCCGAGATTGGTCGGGATCACCGCCCAGGCGGCGAGCGCGAGCACGCACGAGACCAGCGGCGCAAGGAGGAACACGCCCTTGTTGGCGCCCGCCGGAATGATCGGCTCCTTCAGCACGAACTTCAGCAGGTCGGCGAAGGACTGGAACAGGCCCCAGGGGCCGACCACGTTCGGACCCCGGCGGATCTGCACCGCCGCCCAGATCTTGCGGTCGGCGAGCAGGATGTAGGCGATCGCGACCAGCAGGATGACGAGCACCATGACGCTCTCCGCGATCATGATGATCAACGGCCAGAGGAAGCCGGTCCAGAACGCGCTTGCGAAAAATTCCATTGGCTCACTCCGCTGCGGTCAGCATCTGCCCGGAGGCAAGCCGCGAGCATTCCGCCATCACGGCGGACGCACGCGCGATTGGGTTGGTCAAATAGAAGTCCTCGATCGCTGCCTTGAACGGCGCCTTCTCCGGCGAGCCGCCCCTCCCCGCCAGCTTCTTGATCTGGTCGGCTGCGCCCGCCTCGATCTGGTCGAGACGGATCAGATGCGGCACGGCCTTGAAGATCGCCTGGCGCAGCGCGGCAAGCGAGTCGTAGCCGAGCTTCTTGCCGAGCGCTTCCGAGAGCGCGCGGATGATCGCCCAGTCCTCGCGGGCTTCGCCCGGCGGGAACGCGGCACGGCCGGTCATCTGCACGCGGCCTTCGGTGTTGACGTAGATCGCGGACTTCTCGGTGTAGGCGGCGGCCGGCAGGATCACGTCGGCGCGATGCGCACCGCGGTCGCCATGGGTGCCGATGTAGACAACGAAGGTGCCGTCCGGCGCCTTGATCTCGTCGGCGCCGAGCAGGAACAGCAGGTCGAGCGTGCCGAAGGTCGTCATCTGCGCGGCGTTCAGCCCGCCCGCACCGGCGACAAAGCCGATGTCGAGCGCGCCGACGCGCGAAGCACTCTCGTGCAACACGGCAAAACCGTTCCAGCCGTCCTTCACCGCACCGACGTCGAGCGCGAGCTTGGCGGCGGCTGCGAGAATGGCGGCGCCGTCGTGACGCGAGGCTGCGCCCGCGCCGACCAGGATGATCGGGTTCTTGGCGTTCTTCAGCACGTCCATGAAAGAGTGCTTGCCGGCCGCGAGCTCGCCGAGCGTCTCGGTGCCCGCGCCGAGATGGTCGTAATCATAGGTGAGGTCGGCCTTGGCGCCGATCACGCCGACCTTGAAGCCGCCGGCGCGCCAGCGCTTGCGGATGCGGGCGTTGAACACGGCCGCTTCCTTGCGCGGATTGGCGCCGACGATGAGCAGCGCATCCGCCTGCTCGACGCCCGCGAGCGTCGGATTGAAGATGTAGGAGCCGCGGCCGAGCGCGGGATCGAAGGCGTCGCCGCCCTGTACCGCCAGATTGGCCGAGCCGAATTTTGCCAGCAGATCCTTCATCGCGAACATCTCTTCGACGCCGGCGAGATCGCCCGCGATCGCGCCGATGCGCTTGCCGTCGGTACGAGCCGCCTTCGAAGCGATCGCCGCGAACGCTTCCTGCCAGGTCGCCGCACGCAGCTTGCCCGCCTCGCGGATATAGGGCCGGTCGAGGCGCTGGGTGCGCAGGCCGTCGACGATGTGGCGGGTCTTGTCGGAGATCCACTCCTCGTTCACGGCCTCGTTGATGCGCGGCAGCACGCGCATCACCTCACGGCCGCGGGTGTCGACGCGGATCGCAGATCCCACGCCGTCCATCACGTCGATGGACTGGGTCTTGCCGAGCTCCCACGGACGCGCCGCGAAGGCATAAGGTTTCGAGGTCAGCGCACCGACCGGGCAGATGTCGACGAGGTTGCCCTGCAGCTCCGACGTCAGCGCGTGCTCGAGATAGGTCGTGATTTCCATGTCCTCGCCGCGCCCCGTGGCGCCCATCTCGGGCGCGCCGGCGACCTCCGCCGAGAAGCGGACGCAGCGCGTGCACTGGATGCAGCGGTTCATCGAGGTCTTGACCAGCGCGCCGAGATATTTGTCCTCGACGGCGCGCTTGTTCTCGGCGAAGCGGCTGGTGTCGACACCATAGCCCATCGCCTGGTCCTGCAGATCGCACTCGCCGCCCTGGTCGCAGATCGGGCAGTCCAGCGGATGGTTGATCAGAAGGAATTCCATCACGCCTTCGCGCGCCTTCTTCACCATCGGCGAACGCGTGGAGATTTCCGGCGGCTCGCCCTTCGGGCCCGGACGGCAGTCGCGCACGCCCCAGGCGCAGCTCGCGACCGGCTTCGGGCCGCCCTTCACCTCGACGAGGCACATCCGGCAATTGCCGGCGATCGACAGCCGCTCGTGATAGCAGAAGCGCGGAATCTCGGCGCCGGCCGCCTCGCACGCCTGAAGCAGCGTGTACTCGGCGGGGACATCGATCTCTTTGCCGTCGATGATGAGCTTGGTCATGTCTCTTACTCCGCCGCGACCATGTTCACGGGATCGCGGACGCCGATATCGTCAATGTCGGCCTTGTGCGAATACTGGTCGATGCGCGCTTCGATCTCGTGACGGAAATGCGCGATCAGGCCCTGGATCGGCCAGGCGGCTGCGTCACCGAGCGCGCAGATGGTGTGGCCTTCGACCTGCTTTGTCACTTCGAGCAGCATGTCGATTTCGCGCTTGTGGGCGCGGCCATCGGCCATGCGGGTGAGCACGCGCCACATCCAGCCGGTGCCCTCGCGGCACGGCGTGCACTGGCCGCAGCTCTCATGCTTGTAGAAATAGGAGATGCGGGCGATCGAACGGATCAGGTCGGTCGACTTGTCCATCACGATCACGGCCGCGGTGCCGAGGCCCGAGCGCAGCTTGCTCAAGCTGTCGAAATCCATCGGCGTGTCGATGATCTGCTCCGCCGGCACCATGCGCACCGAGGAGCCGCCGGGGATCACGGCCTTGAGGTTGTCCCAGCCGCCGCGGATGCCGCCGCAATGCTTCTCGATCAGCTCACGGAATGGAATGCCCATGGCCTCTTCGACGTTGCAGGGCCGCTCGACATGGCCGGAGATGCAGAACAGCTTTGTGCCGACATTGTTCGGACGGCCGATGCCGGCGAACCAGGCGGCGCCACGGCGCAGGATGTCCGGCGCAACCGCGATCGACTCGACGTTGTTGACGGTGGTCGGGCAGCCGAACAGGCCGACATTGGCCGGGAACGGCGGCTTCAGGCGCGGCTGGCCCTTCTTGCCTTCGAGGCTTTCGAGCAGCGCGGTCTCTTCGCCGCAGATGTAGGCACCGGCACCGTGCGCGACATAGATGTCGAACGGCCAGCCGTTGACGTTGTCCTTGCCGACCAGTTTGGCCTCATAGGCCTGGTCGATCGCGGCCTGGAGATGCTCGCGCTCGCGGATGAACTCGCCGCGGACATAGATGTAGCAGGCGTGCGCGTTCATCGCGCAGCTCGCGATCAGGCAGCCCTCGATCAGGAGATGCGGATCGTGCCGCATGATCTCGCGATCCTTGCAGGTGCCGGGCTCGGATTCGTCGGCGTTGACGACGAGGTAGCTCGGACGACCGTCGGTCGATTCCTTCGGCATGAAGGACCACTTCAGACCGGTCGGGAAGCCGGCGCCGCCGCGGCCGCGCAGGCCCGACGCCTTCATCTCGTTGATGATCCAGTCGCGACCCTTGTCGATGATATTTTTCGTACCATCCCAGGCGCCGCGGCGCCGCGCACCCTCGAGCCCCCAATCATGGAGGCCGTAGAGGTTCTTGAAGATGCGGTCCTTGTCCTCGAGCATATCAGTGCTTTCCGATCAACGATTGGCCTGCTTGTAGGCAAGCCCGGCGGCGCAGACGGCGAAGGTCAGCGCCCAGAGCAGACTGTTTTCCTGCGTCGCGTTCATCACGAAGCGCTGCAGCAGGAACATGAAGGCGGCCGCGAGCGCGGCATGCATGGCAACGAAGCGCCATTTGTTCACGGCTTCGCTCCCCCGGTTCGCCTGAGACGGAAGACCCATCAGGAGGTCTCCTTCAGCGTGGTCGGCCCGCCCGCCGGCGCGGAGAACTGGCGGCCGTTCTGCGGACCGGGCTTCGGCGGATTGCCCGAGGCAAAACCGTCGAGCACCTTGCCGAAGGTCTCCTTGGTCAGGTCCTCATAAGTGTCCTTGCCGATCAGCACCATCGGCGCGTTCACGCAGGCACCGAGGCACTCGACCTCTTCCCAGCTGAAATTGCCGTCCTTGGAGAGATGGAAGGGATCGTGATGGATGCGGCTCTCGCAGACATGGATCAGGTCCTCGGCGCCGCGCAGGCGGCACGGCGTGGTGCCGCAGACCTGGACGTGGGCCTTCTTGCCGACCGGGGCGAGCTGGAACATCGTGTAGAAGGTCGCGACCTCGAGCACGCGGATGTAGGGCATGTCGAGCAGGTCGGCGACGGCGCGGATCGCGGCTTCCGAGACCCAGCCCTCGTGCTGTTCCTGAACGCGCCAGAGAATGGCGATGACGGCGGAAGCTTGCCGGCCGGCCGGATATTTCGCGATCTGCTGCTTGGCGAAGGCAAGGTTCTCGTCCGTGAACGCAAAGCTCGCGGGCTGGACTTCCTTCGGTGCTAATCGGCGAACGGACATGTCTTATCTCTCACTGCATGCGGCGCGCGGTTTTCGCATTCAGGGCATTGATCCTGTCCTGCCAGAATGCGCTTGCGGTGCCGAAAACGTTGTAGCCGACGTGGGTCGAGACCTTGATGCGATCGAGGATCGACAGCTCGGTCACGGTCTCCAGCCGGTTGGTGCGCGGATCGAGCACGATCAGCTTCATCGGGGTCTGTTCGAGGATGTAGCGCGACACCGCGTGCGTGCGGTCGCTGCCGTGCTCCTCGCACATGATGACGCTGTCGGTCTGGAGCAGCCTGGCGCCGCCCTTGATCGCCTCGATCTCGACGCCTTCGACGTCGAGCTTGATCAGATATTTGCCGTTAACCGCGACCCTGCCGTCGTCGATGAGGTTGTCCAGCGCGAGAACGGGCACGTCCTCGCCGCCGTGCGACGGAGCGCCGGCGATGCTGAAGGCCTCGTGCTTGGTGCCTGACAAACGCGCGATGCCGCGCGCCGCGCCGATCGCGCATTTCAGGGTCTCGAAGCGATTGCCGTTGATGCGGGCGTTATTCGCGAGCTTCGGATAGTTCTGGCCCGACGGCTCGATCGCGATCGACTTGTGGGAGCCGAACGGCTTGCTCGAGACCAGCACCGACCAGTAGCCGTAATTGGCGCCGCAATCGAGCAAGGTGTAGTCGACGTCGATGGAGTCGGCGAACAACAGCTCCAGCTCGTCCTCGTAGCTGTATGAGCGGTTGAGCAGCTTGCTCCAGTAGCCGTCGCCGTAAGGGAATTCGAACAACGCGTCCGGGTTGAGCTTGATCGCGATGTTGCGCTCGGGCAGCGTTTTCCGCAGCAAATTCGCGCAGGCGATGTAACCCATATGCGAGAAATGCGACGAGATCTTCGATCCCGTCACCAGCGCCAAGGCAGCCGTCCGCTCCCACAGGTTGGCCCCTTCAAGGGCCCCCGAGGCGCGGTCAAACTGGATTGGCGCCTGCGCCATCACCGATCGACCTCTCCGAACACGATGTCGAGCGAGCCGAGAATGGCCGAGACGTCGGCGAGCAGATGGCCGCGGCAGATGTGGTCCATCGCCTGCAGATGGGCAAAGCCCGGCGCGCGGATCTTGCACTTGTAGGGCTTGTTGGTGCCGTCGGAGATCAGATAGACGCCGAACTCGCCCTTGGGCGCCTCGACGGCGGCATAGATTTCGCCGGCCGGCACGTGAACGCCTTCGGTGTAGAGCTTGAAGTGGTGGATGAGCGCTTCCATCGAGCGCTTCATCTCGCCACGGCGCGGCGGCGCGACCTTGTTGTCTTCGACGACGACGGGGCCCTTGCCGTCCGGCGCATTCAGCTTCTGGATGCACTGCTTCATGATGCGCACGGACTGGCGCATCTCTTCCATGCGGATCAGATAGCGGTCGTAGCAGTCGCCGTTCTTGCCGATCGGAATGTCGAAATCCATCTCGGCGTAGCACTCATAGGGCTGCGACTTGCGCAGGTCCCAGGCCGCGCCCGAGCCGCGCACCATCACGCCCGAAAAGCCCCACTCCCAGGCCTCCTTCAGCGGCACCACGCCGATGTCGACGTTGCGCTGCTTGAAGATGCGGTTGGCGGTGAGCAGGCGGTCGAGATCCTCGACCACTTTCAGGAACGGATCGCACCAGGCCTCGATGTCGTCCACCAGCTTCTGCGGCAGGTCCTGATGCACGCCGCCGACGCGGAAGAAGGCTGCGTGCATGCGGCTGCCCGAGGCGCGCTCGTAGAACACCATCAGCTTCTCGCGCTCTTCGAAACCCCACAGCGGCGGGGTCAGCGCGCCGACGTCCATCGCCTGCGTGGTGACGTTGAGAAGGTGAGACAGGATGCGGCCGATCTCGCAATAGAGCACGCGGATCAGCTGGCCGCGGCGCGGCACCTCGATGCCGAGCAGCCTTTCGGCCGCGAGGCAGAAGGCGTGCTCCTGGTTCATCGGCGCGACGTAGTCGAGCCGGTCGAAATAAGGGATCGCCTGCAGATAGGTCTTCTGCTCGATCAGCTTTTCGGTGCCGCGGTGCAGGAGACCAATGTGCGGGTCGACGCGGGCGACAATCTCACCGTCCAATTCAAGCACAAGACGAAGAACGCCATGCGCCGCCGGATGCTGCGGTCCGAAGTTGATCGTAAAGTTGCGAAGCTGTTCGGGTTGCTCGTTCATGGTCAGACCTTCGGTCCCGCCTTCTCGTCACCGGGAAGCGGATAGTCCGCCCCTTCCCACGGCGAGAGGAAATCGAACTTGCGGAATTCCTGGTTGAGCCGGACCGGCTCGTACACCACGCGCTTCTCCTGGTCGTCGTAGCGGACCTCGAGGAAACCGGTGGTCGGAAAGTCCTTGCGCAGCGGATGGCCCTCGAAACCGTAATCGGTCAGAAGCCGCCGCATATCGGGGTGGCCGACGAAGAACACGCCGTAGAGGTCGTAGGCCTCGCGCTCGAACCAGTCGGCGCCGGGGAACACCTCGATCAGCGACGGCACCTGCGTGGTCTCGTCGGCCTGAGCCTTGAGCCGGATCCGCGTGTTCAGGGTCGGTGACAGGAAGTGATAGATGACGTCGAAGCGCTTTTCGCGCGACGGATAGTCCGCAGCCGTGATGTCGGTGAAGCTGATGAAGCGGCAGTTGGGATCGTCGCGGAGGTACTTGACCACCTCGACGATCTTGCTGGCCTCGACATCAACCGTGAGCTGGTTGAAGGCCACCGAATGGCCGATGGCGGCGCCCGGAAGCGCGCTCACGATCGTCTGCCCCAGGGCGTCGAGCTTGGCGTCGTCCATGACGTAAAACCTTAGCGTTCGATGGTGCCGGTGCGGCGGATCTTCTTCTGCAGCAGCAGCACGCCGTAGAGCAGCGCTTCCGCCGTGGGCGGGCAGCCCGGCACGTAGATGTCGATCGGCACGATGCGGTCGCAGCCGCGCACGACCGAGTAGGAATAGTGATAATAGCCGCCGCCATTGGCGCAGGAGCCCATCGAGATGACGTAGCGCGGCTCGGGCATCTGGTCGTAGACCTTGCGCAAAGCCGGCGCCATCTTGTTGGTCAGCGTGCCCGCGACGATCATCACGTCGGACTGGCGCGGCGAGGCACGCGGCGCGAAGCCGAAGCGCTCGACGTCGTAGCGCGGCATCGACACCTGCATCATCTCGACCGCGCAGCAGGCGAGACCGAAGGTCATCCACATCAGCGAGCCGGTACGGGCCCAGGTGATGAGATCGTCGGTCGCGGCCACGAAGAAGCCCTTGTCGGACAGCTCGTGGTTGACCTCGAGGAAGAACGGATCATTGGCCCCGACCGGCCGGCCGGTCGACGGATCCAGAATGCCCTTGGGAGCCGGCGCGATCGCCGGGCCAGCGGACGACACAGGGTTCAATCCCATTCGAGTGCGCCTTTCTTCCATTCATAGGCGAAGCCCACCGTCAGCACGGCGAGGAACACCAGCATGGACCAGAAGCCGGTCGCGCCAAGCTTGCCGAACGCCACTGCCCAGGGGAACAGGAACGCCACCTCGAGGTCGAAGATGATGAAGAGGATGGCGACCAGATAGAAGCGGACGTCGAACTTCATGCGCGCGTCGTCGAAGGCGTTGAAACCGCACTCATACGCCGACAGCTTTTCCGGATCGGGCTGCTGAAACGCCACGATGAAGGGCGCGATCAGCAACACCAGGCCGATGAGGGCCGCTACCCCTATAAAGACGACGAGTGGAAGATAGTTCTCTAGAATGCCGCTCATTGACGAGCCTCTTTTCCCGCAGCCTCGGGACAGCCACGGATTCGTCCGATTTGGAATTATTCTGAGCCTTAGCGCAGTGCACCAATGGGCGCAAGACACGCTCTTTTTAGGCCCTTTGCTGCTCCCAGACCGGTGAAAATCCCGGAATCACCCCGCGGCTGGTATGGAGCAGATCGCCGAACCCGACAAGGGCGGCCATAGTTTTGCAGGGTAGCAGGTCTGAGATTGCGGCGCACGGGCCGCGCCGGCTATTTGCCGCGCTTTGTCGGCAAAAATGGCCCGGCCTTTTGGCTGCGGCGGCGCACCCAAACCCAGGCAACGACCGCGATCGGCGCCCCGACTGTCACCCAGGCGACATACTGCCCGACTGTTCCCCACAGCAACGCAGCCATCAGACCTGTAATGGTCGCGGTGGCTAGCAGACCAGGTGCAGCAAAGACACGTATCCACAGGCGCGCGCGGTCAGAGGAGCCATGCATCACGACGGGACCGGGGCTCGTCTGGCGAATGCGTCGGCTTTGGCAGGAGCCCGCTTGCGCCGCCGCGCCACCCAGAGATAGAGGCCGCTGCCGATCACAACGATAGTGAGCCCGTCGAGCGCGGCCCAGATCATTTTCAGCGGCATCCCGCCATAATCGCCGAAATGCAGCGGCTGCGAGATCAGGAGCGCCTGGAGATAGAGCGGCAGCGCGCGGGCATCGGCGACCTCCCCGGTTTCGCCGTCGAGCAGCACGGGCTTCAGCAACCGCGCCGTCAGGACCGTGTCGCCGCGCATGAAGGCGGCGAAATGGTGCGAGGATGTGAACGGCGTGCCCGGGAATGCGATGAAGGCGACCTCCATGCCCGGTGCCGCCTGCTTCGCGCGCGCGACGACATCGTCGAGCGAGGCGAGATGCATAGGCGGCGGCTTGCCGGCATAGGGCGCGACCATGCTGGCGAGCTCGGTCGCCTTCCACTGGTTGAGCATCAGCTCGGCCCAGGTGTTGACGACGCCGGTCAAGCCCACCACCAGCGCCCAGGCCACCGTCACCGCGCCGATCAGATTGTGCCAGTCGAGCCAGCGGACGCGGCGCGCGGCACTGTCACGGATGGTGGCAAAGCGCTGGCGGCGGGTGAACGGCCAGTACAGCACCACGCCGGAGACGATGGCGACCGCAAACAGCAACCCCATCGCGCCGAGAAACAGCTTTCCGGTTTGGCCTGCGAACATGTCGGTGTGCAGCTTGAGCACGATCAGCATCGGCCCGACGCCGACCGGCCCGAGCAGCTTGGCCGAAACGGCGTCGAAGGCACGCACGGTCGTGCCGTCGGGCGCAGCGTCAGGGGCGCTGTTGGTGAAGGCCGTCACCAGTCCGGGCTCGTCCTTGTCCCAGGACACATATTGCAGGACGCGGCCGGGATCGGCGGCGAGCGCGGCGTCGGCGACGACTTGGGGCGTCGCGCGCGCCGCGCTCGCATGAGCTTCGGGCTGGGGGGCGTAGCCCAGGAGCTCATCGATCTCGTGATGGAAGATCAGCGGCAGACCGGTCAGGCAGAGCAACAACAGGAACAAGGTCGAGACCAGGCTGGTCCAGGTGTGGACCACGGACCAGAGCCTGACCGTGCGCGCCTTCACAAAACCCTCCCCTCGCCGATCCCTACCATTCGCCTCACCATTTGTAGGAGACGCTGGCGGTGACGCGGCGACGGTCGCCGTAGAAGCAGGACGACGCCGAAGCGCAACTCGCGACGTAGATCTTGTCGGTCAGATTGAGCACGTTGATGGCGGTGCGCCAGTTCTGCCATTCGTAGTGGACCGCGAGATCGCCGAGCACCACCGCGGGAACCTCGAGCGTATTGGCGGCGTCGGCCCAGGACGAGCCGACATAACGCACGCCCCCGCCAAACCCGAATCCCTCCAGCGGCCCGTCCTTGAAGGTGTAGTCAGCCCAGCCCGAGATCAGCATCTCCGGCGTGTTGGTCGGCGTCTTGCCGATCAGGGACTGATCGAGGTCCTTGCTGGTGAAGAGATGATACGACGTGAAGGCACCGATCAGCTTCAGCTCCTTGGTGGCGTTGGCCACCGCCTCGAGCTCGATGCCGCGCGAGGTCACCTCGCCGGTCTGATTCTGCAGGAAATTGCCGGCTGCGTCGGCGGTGACCGCGGTTGTCGGCACGTTCTGCCGCTTCAAATCGAACAGCGACGCGGTGAAATAGCCGTCAAATCCCTTCGGCGCGACCTTCACGCCGATTTCGGCCTGCTGGCCGGTCTCCGGCAGGAATAGCTGGTTCGACGCATTGAGGCCGATGATCGGATTGTAGCTCGTCGCGTAGGAGACGTAGGGCGCGATGCCATTGTCGAAATTGTAGATCAGCCCGGCCCGCCCACTGAACCTGCTGTCATCACGTTGGGCAATATTTGCGCCGGTGTCGCGGGCGGCTTGCGTCGTCGCGACCCAGTCATTGCGACCACTCAGCACCAGCGTGAAGTTGCCAAGCTTCATCTGGTCCTGAATGTAGGTGCCGGCCTGCTTCTGCGTGAGCAGGAAGTTGCGGAACGGCGCGCCCGTCAGCGGAATGTCGAGGCCATAGGCAGGATTGAACACGTTGATCGGCGGCACCGTGCCGAAGTTGAACGCCTGATAGTCGTCGATCTGATAGCCCTTCAGATCGATCCCGAACAGCATCGTGTGCTTCACCGGACCGGTGTTGAAGCGGTACTCAAGCTGGTTGTCGAGATTGGCCTGATTGGCGGTGTTCTTCGCATACCAGTTGTAGCGGCCCATCGTGGCCGTGTTGATATTATCCCAGCCGTTGCCGACGAAACCGCGATAGGTCAGGTCGATATGCGCGAACCGCGCATTCTGGCGGAACGTGAGGTCGTCGGTGAGATTGCGCTCGAACTGATAGCCGAGCATTTCCTGCTCGCGCGTGAACTTGTCGACGTTGGGATCGCCGACGAAGAAGCTGGTCGGGATCTTGCCGAACGGGGCGTTGGTCACCGTGCCCTGATAGGGCAGGAAGTTGATGCCGCGGGTGTCCTGCTTCGAAGCCGAAGCCAGCACGGTGAAGGTGGTGTCGGCGTCCGGCTTCCAGGTGAAGGACGGCGCGATGAAGTAATTGTTGTCCGGCGTGAAGTTGACCTGCGTGTTGCCGTTCTGGACCTGGCCGACGACGCGGTAGAACAGCTTGCCGTCCTGTTTGCCATCTCGGGGCTGCGTCGCGACGGGACCGCCGACATCGAAGCCGACATAGGCGTTGCCGAAATTGTTGACACCGGTCTCGATATAGCGGACCGGCTCGGTCGGCGGCATCTTGCTGATGACGTTGACGATGCCGCTCGGGCTCGATCCGCCATAGAGCACGGCCGACGGACCGCGCAGCACCTCGACGCGCTCCATGTTCGGCGGCTGCAGCTTCCAGCTCGCATAGGACGTGTAGAACAGCTGCATGCCGTCGAGGAACAGCCCGACGTCGTCGGACTTGAAGCCGCGGATCAGCCACCAATCGTTGCGGGTGTCGGCGCCAAAGGTGCCGGCGCGCACGCCGGCGGTGTAGCGCAGGACTTCGTCGAGCTTGTTCGGCTTCTGGTCGCGGATCTGCTCGGCCCCGATCACCGACACCGACTGCGGCGTCTCCATGATCGGCGTGTTGGTCTTGGTGCCGGACGAGCTGCGATGAGCGACGTAGCCCTGCACCGGGCCGCGCGGCGTCTCGACAACGCCGACGTTGCGCTGCGGCCGAGGTGTCCGGCTGTTGGCTGTTTGCACGGGGCCCTGCGTCCGGCGCGGTGCGCGAACCGCTGCGCGGCGGCGCTGCTCAGGTGCAGCCACATTCACCGGCGGCAGGCTCTGCGCGCCGCTTTGCGCGGACGATTGTGCGAGCGATGGCCGCGGCATCAAAACCAAAACGGACGCGGTCGCCAAGATGGCCGACCGCAGCATACGAAGACTGTTCAACGCGCCACCCCAACATGTGTGTCTGATGCGTCATGCCGTTGTTCCCCCAACGGCACGCGTTTCAGGCGACGCTTATGTGAGAGAGCGCGGTTTCCCTAATTGAAAGGCTCTTAGAACATCTCTTAGAGAGGCTCTTAGAAGCACTCGAATATTTCCGCGAGATTGCTGCGCGATCAACGCGAAACCTTCTCGGCTTCGAGCATCGCTTCCGCAGTCGCGGTGAGACGATCGATCTGCGCGAGCAATGTCTCCAACTCGTCCTTGCTCAATTGCTCGAGCAGCATCCGGTTGCGCTCCTGGGCCCCCTCGACGATCGCATCATGCGCGGAGAGCCCCGCAGGCGTCAGCGACACCAACACCTCGCGGCTGTCTTTCGGATTTGCCGACTTCGCGATCAGCTTGCGCGAGACCAACTCGGCCAACGCACGGCTGATCTGGCCCTTGTCCTGGCCGACGGCTTCGGCGAGCCGGGCGACGCTCATCGGCGGTCGCCGGCCGAGCGAGGCAACCAGACCGAACTCGACCGAGGACAACCCGGCGAGGCGCTTGTAGCGCAGGATGGCACCGCGCTTGAGCAGGTTGGCGAGCACCATCAGCCGCGATGACAGCATGACGGTGATCGGCGCCGGCGAGTGGTTGTCGTCCGTTTCGGACGATTCGCGCCCGTCCGTGCTCGATGTCTGGCTCATGGTTCACCTCTGCCAAGAAAGCCAGGACGTGCCAAGCCTTGGTAGCGCAACCTCCCCAACCTGATCCAAATGCAATTATAGAGGCACTCAGGAAGATCGTTGACATTGTCATCGAATTATTTTTCACTGGGTCAACACAAGGCGACCCGGCCATCAAGGTCAGCGGCGGGAGGAACAAGCATGACGATCACCCAGCGGGATCGCGATCTCGGCACGGCCTATGCGATGAAGCCGGCGCATACGCGCACCGAGCTCACCTCGGTCGTGCGCGGCACGCCGATGGGCGAATTGCTGCGCCGCTATTGGCATCCGGTCGGCTTGACCAGCGACGCCACCGACACGCCGAAGAAAGTGCGCGCGCTCGGCGAGGATTTGATCCTGTTTCGCGACAAGCATGGTCGCGTCGGCCTCCTCCACGCCCGCTGCTGCCACCGCGGCACGACGCTCTATTATGGCAAGGTCGAAGAGGACGGCATCCGCTGCTGCTATCACGGCTGGAAGTTCGACACCGAGGGCCATTGCCTGGAACAGCCCTGCGAGCCCGACGGCGGCCAGTTCAAGGACAAGGTGCGGCAGCCCTGGTATCCGGTCGAGGAGCGCTACGGGTTGATCTTCGCCTATATGGGCCCGGCCGAAAAACGCCCGGTGCTGCCGCGCTACGAGTGCCTCGAAAACATGGACGACGGTGAGTTCGTCGAGGCCGACGATTCCTCGATCGGCGGCGGCGGGCCTGCGGTCATCCCCTGCAACTGGCTGCAGCATTTCGAGAACGTGGTCGATCCCTACCACGTGCCGGTGCTGCACGGCTCGTTCTCGGGGCCGCAGTTCACCAACATGATGGCCTCGATGCCGGAGGTGAAGTTCGACAAGACACCCCGCGGCATCGCCGTGCGCTCGATCCGCAAGCAGGATGACGGCCGCGTGTTTTACCGTGTCACTGAAGCAGCCCTCCCCACTCTGCGCGTCGTGCCAAACCCGCGCGTGGCGCAGTTCGCTCGCGTCGAATCGATCGGCTGGACGCTGCCGATCGACGACACCTCGTTCCGCATCTACGTCGCCGGCCGCGTCAAGAATTCCGGCGACATCGGTCGCATGCGCTCGAAGTTCAACGGAAAATTCTGGTGGGACATGACGGAGCAGGAGCACCAGCAATTCCCCGGCGATTACGAGGCCCAAGTCGGCCAAGGTCCGGTGACGGTGCATTCCGAGGAGCATTTCGGCCAGAGCGATCGCGGCATCCTGTTGATCCGGCGCATGCTGGGCGACCAGCTCGAAGCGATGGAAGCGGGCCGCGACCCCATTGGTGTCTCATTCGACGCTAGCGCGCCGCTGGTCGAGTTCGAAGCGGGGAACTACATTCGCGAGGGGTAGAGCCTCGTCCGATATGATCGGACGAGGCTCATAAAGATAACAAAGACAAATTGGGGGAAGCGATGGTCGATGTGACATCACAGGTGCCGGTGCAAACGGCCGCCGCGGAGAAGCCCACGGCGCGGCGCTATTATGTGCTGGGCCTGCTCACGATCATCTACGCGCTGAACTTCCTCGACCGCACGATCTTCAACGTCCTGATCGAGCCGATCAAGAAGGAGTTTTCGCTCAGCGACACCATGATGGGCCTGCTCGCGGGCTTCGGCTTCGCGCTGTTCTATTCCCTGCTCGGCATTCCCATCGCGCGCGTCGCCGACCGGCTCAACCGCCGCAACATCGTGGCGCTTGCGTTTGCATTCTGGAGCGCGATGACGGCGCTGTGCGGCATGGCCTCGAGCGTCACCGCGCTGGCCTTTGCGAGGATCGGCGTCGGCATCGGCGAATCCGCCGGCTCCCCCGCCTCGCAGTCGATCGTCGCCGATCTCTTTGCCAAGAACGAGCGCCCGCGCGCGCTCGGCATCTACGCCATCGGCACCTATCTCGGCGTCTTCCTCGGCTATTTCGTCGGTGGCTATGTCAACCAGCACTATGGCTGGCGGATGGCTTTCTATGTCGCGGGCGTGCCGGGCATACTGCTGGCGCTGATCCTGTGGCTGACGATCTCGGAGCCGAAGCGCGGCGCGATGCAGGAAACCTTCGTGCCCGAGCCGCTCGGGCCGACGCTGCGCTTCCTCGCCTCCCAGCAAAGCTTCATGATTGTGCTGATCGGCTTCTGCCTCACCACCTACACGAACTATGCGACGGCGGCCTGGATCCCGCCGTTCCTGGCGCGCGTGCACCATCTGTCGAGCGCCGAGATCGGCACCTATGCCGGCACATTCAAGGGGCTCGCCGGCATGGCCGGCACCCTGCTCGGCGGCTTCGTGGTTGCCAATATCAGCCGCCGCGACGACCGCTGGAAGCTGTGGGCGCCGGCGATCACCTCGGGCCTCGCCGGTCCCGTCTTTGCGCTCTGCATGCTGACGCACGACTTTGCGATGATGGTCGCGCTGCTGGCGCTGACCTCGTTCCTGGTCGGCTTCCATCTCGGGCCGATCTTTGCGATCGCGCAGACGGTGGCGAAGCCCAGCATGCGCGCGCTCGCCTCCGCACTGATCGCGCTCACCGCAACCTGCTTCGGCCAGGGCGTCGGCCCGCTCGCGGTCGGTGTGGTCAACGACGCGCTGAAGGGCAGCTACGGCGCCGACGCCGTGCGCTATTCCCTGCTCTCGGCAGCGGTCACGACTACGCTCGGCGCCCTGCTGTTCGTCTGGGCGGCGCGCACCATCCGCGCCGACATCAAGCGGGCGAGTTAGCTCGCTCAGGCGCCCATGAAGGCGAGCATGTCCGCAATCAGCCGCTCGCTGTGCGTCAGCGGCAGCGGATGCGGCGCGCCTTCGTAGACAATCAGCTTGCTGCCCTTGATCAGCTTCGCGGTCTTGGCGCCCGTCAATGGCAGCGGCGCGCTGGCATCCTTGTCGCCATGGAGGATCAGCGTCGGCCGATCGATCCTGGCGGCAGCGGCGCGCAGATCGGCGAACGCGATGGCCTTGCGGCACGCCAGCGCCACCGGGAGCGGCACGCTCAGCATCATCTCGCGGATCCAGGTCCGCGTGATCTCGGGCGTGTCCGGGGTGAAGAACGGCGCTTCGTTCGCCGCGATCCATTTTGCGAAGTCGCGTGCGACGGCCGAATTGTCAGCCTCAATCATCGCCTTCGGAACCGCATCCGGATTGTCCTCGGTCTTGAGCAGGAACGGCGTCGTCGGCGCGACCAGCACCAGCCTTGCGATCCGGTCCGATCCGTATCGGCCGAGATAGTTCACCGCCTCAGCCGTTCCCATCGAGAAGCCAACCAGCGTGATGTCGCGCAGGTCGCGCGCCTCGATCACGGCAGCGACGTCGTCGGTCAGCGTGTCCAGATCGTAGCCCGACGACGGCATCTCGGACCGGCCATGCCCGCGCCTGTCAGGCGCAATGCAGCGGAAGCCTTTTGCGTCGAGCGCTGCAATCTGGCTGCCCCAGCTGCTGGCATCGAAGGTCCAGGCCGACAGCAGCAGCACAGGATGCCCGCTGCCCCAATCCTGCACGAACAGTTTCGTGCCATCCCTTGCGGTCACATAGGGCGATCGCGCGTGCTCGGCTGCGGCCACCGGCGCGGTGCCGCCCGACGCCCCAAAGGCGGTTCCAAGCAACGTGGCTTCGAGGACGGTTCGACGGTTCATCGTGCTTCTCCCTTGCCGGATCGCTCGGCCCATCGGTCGCGGCCGATGGAAGCGATCATGGCAAGGCGGGATCGCCTCCGCGATTACGCGGCAGGTAAGAGCCCATCCGGCGCGCGCGCAGCGGCCCCTCAGCCGTTCCATGGCGAAACCCGCCAAATGGCCGGATGAAACCATTTTACGGAACCCGCGAAACGATCCGGAAACAGATGCTCCTTAAGACATCAGCCTACAGACGGCGCCAAAGCCCGTCGGGAGGCTTTCGATGAACCACTCAATTCACTCTGCAGATCGGGGTACCCACCTGAAGATCGTGGTGGTGGCGCTGGTGGCCGGCATCGCAGTGGCCGCCTTCGGGATCGCAGCCCGCACCAACGCCGACTATAGCCAGACCGCGCAGTCCACCCACGTGATCAAGGCCGGCAAGCCGGTGGCGATCACGAGCTCGGGCACCTCGACGGTCCGCTGATTGCGGGAAAAAGGGTCCGGTTTGAGACGCAATGGCCGCCTTGGGGCGGCCTTTTGCTTTTGGCCAATCTCTGAAGGGTTCAGGCCAAGCGGTTGAATCAACCGGCCTGTGCCGCGCGGCCGCGCTCCTTCCGTAATCGCGAGCGGGTCCGCAAAGAAATAGTCGATGGTCTTCAGGCCCGCGTCGGCCGGCGCCCCCAAGCCGAGAGCTGGATCAGCGCGGGCTTGCGCGAGAACATCCCGAGCCGGTAGCGATAAGCTCCCGCCCCGCGCCAACAGGCGTTTGCGCTCCATCAACGCAACGTCCTTGACTTCACCATGTCCCCCCTTTAAGTCCCCCCTCGTTCCGCGCGGACACATACGCGTCACGCGGGAGTAGCTCAGTTGGTTAGAGCGCCGGCCTGTCACGCCGGAGGTCGCGGGTTCGAGCCCCGTCTCTCGCGCCATTTTATGGCAATATCTTCAAAAACTTAGCCGACCATCCTCAGCCTGATTGACGACGCCCGAGTCGCTTCTCGCGCCTTGCAGGCGTCCGCGGCAGGCGGGAACGCGTGGATTTGCCTGACAATCACGCAAAAATCCCGCCTCCGCTGGCCGGCATAGTCAGTCCCATCCCGAATCGTCTAGGCCTTCCGGAACTTGGCAGTTTGGGAGCCCGGCAGGCTTCCGCGCGACACCCGAGGAGGCCAGACATGGCGAAGAAGGCAGCTGCTCCAGCCACGATCACGCTCAAGCACCTCGCGGCCGACATCGCGGAAAGCCAGGACCTTTCGAAGAAGCACGCCGAGGCCGTTCTGACCGATGTGGTCGAGCTGATCACCAAGCACCTCAAGAAGGGCGACCGCGTCCGCATCGTCGGGCTCGGCATCCTCCAGGTCCGCAAGCGCGCCGCCCGCACCGGCCGCAATCCCGCCACCGGGGAGCCGATCCACATCAAGGCCAGCAAGAAGGTCGCATTCCGTCCGGTCAAGGAACTGAAAGAGGCGATCTGAGGCTACTTTTCGTTAAGCCTGATCCGCTCTCGTTCCGGCCGCAACGTGGCCTGCTTTTCTGATATACTGCCCGCTCCCCCCCAAAGACCCGGCGGTTTGACCAGACATGTCCCTGACCTTCGCGCATACCGTGACCGAGCGCTTCCTGCGCTACGTCACCATCGACACCCAGTCCGATCCGAATTCCCCGGCCTCGCCGTCGACCGAGAAGCAGAAGGATCTCGGCCGTGTTCTCGTCACCGAACTGAAGGCCATCGGCATCACGGACGCCCATCTCGACGATTACGGCTACGTCTACGGCACGATCCCGGCCAACACCGACAAAAAGGTGCCGGTGATCTGCTTCTGCTCGCACATGGACACCTCGCCCGACGTGACCGGCAAGGATGTGAAGCCGCAAATCGTGAAGAACTATCGCGGCGGCGACATCACCCTCCCGGGCGACACCAGCCAGGTGATCCGCTTCGCCGAGCATCCCGCGCTGAAGAACCAGATCGGCAACGACATCATCACCACCGACGGCACCACGCTGCTCGGGGCCGACAACAAGGCCGGCGTCGCCGAGATCATGGATGCCGCGCATTTCTTCATCAACAACCCCGATGTGAAGCACGGCACCATCAAGATCCTGTTCACGCCGGATGAAGAGATCGGCCGCGGCGTCGACAATGTCGACATCAAGAAGCTGGGCGCCGAGTTCGGCTACACCATGGACGGCGAAAGCGCGGGCTCTGTCGAGGACGAAACGTTCTCGGCCGACGGTGCCACCATCACCATCACGGGCGTCAGCGCCCATCCCGGCTATGCCAAGGGCAAGATGGAGCACGCGATCAAGATCGCGGCCGCCATCGTCGAGCGTCTGCCCAAGGAAGGCTGTTCTCCCGAGACGACGTCGGGCAAGCAAGGTTTTCTGCATCCGGTCGGCATCGAAGGCGCGCTGGAACAGGCGACGCTCTCCTTCATCGTGCGCGACTTCACCGAGGAAGGGCTGAAGGAGAAGGAGGTCCTGCTCGAGGGCATCGTCAAGGACGTGATGAAGGATTTTCCGCGCTCGACCTACAGGTTCGAGGTCCGCGAGCAATACCGCAACATGAAGCAGGTGATCGACCGTCACCCGCACATCCTCGAATACGCCATCGAGGCGATCCGCCGCGCCGGCCTGCGTCCGATGCGTACCGCGATCCGCGGCGGCACCGACGGCTCACGCCTCTCCTTCATGGGTCTGCCCTGCCCCAACATTTTCGCAGGCGAGCACGCCTTCCATTCGCGTCTGGAATGGGTGAGCCGGCAGGACATGGAGAAGGCGGTGCAGACCATCGTGCACCTCGCCATGATCTGGGAGGAGAAGGCGTAAGGTGGCTGGCGTCAACGACTTGAGTCCTGGGTATCTTGAGTCCTGGGGATAGAGATTGCGAGCTGGCCAAATCGTGATAGCGGGCCAGTTTGCGGGTTACGCCGTGACGTGCGACAAGGGCGCATGCTCCTGAGACGGTTCATCAATGCTGTCGTCATGCTGTTGGTCGCGTCCGGGCTTCTGCTCGCGCCGCTGGCGGCCCCTGTGATGGCCAGATCTGCTTCGGAGGCCGCTCATCATCGCGATATGCCGGTGATGCCTCACGACACCGCGGCGATGTCCGGCGACATCCAGACCATGTCGGATGACACGCAGGCCATGGCTGACGACATGCCCTGTTGTCCCGGCCAAACCGGGATCAATGATTGCGGGTCCTGCCCGTTCGTGGCGCTGTGCCTGTTGAGCGTCTCTCTCCCTGCCCCGTCCGGTGCCATTTCGTTGATCGAGCGTCACGCCCGGCGAAATTCGCGTGCGCTGAGCGACGATCTTCTGATCGACGGGCTCGGCGCCAGGCCGCCCGACCATCCACCTCGAACTCCGGTCTGACCGGCGCTTACGCGCCTGATCAGCGTGCATGTCGGTCCCGACGCGCACGTCGTTGCCTGTCGTCGCGCTGAGCGCCTGCCATGGCGTGCGGACAAGACGGCACCATCAGACCATCGAGGAATTGAAATCATGAAGATGTCCAACGTCGCGCGCGCCGCCATGGCCGCGCTGATCGCCATCGCGTTCGCGGGTATCGCTCGCGCCGAAATCAAGAATTACGAATTCCAGCTGCTTCAGCCGACCGTGAAGGCCGGCGCCGATCGCATCCTGACGGTGCGGCTGGTCGACAAGACCTCCGGCAAGACTGTGCCCGACGCGGTGATCATCGCCAGCCGGCTCGACATGACGCCGGACGGCATGCCGGAGATGGCCACCAAGGTCTCGCCGATGCCAGGCACCGAGCCCGGCACCTACCTCTTCAAGGCCACATTCGGCATGGCCGGGCGCTGGCAGCTTTCGCTTGGCGCCAAGGTGCAGGGCCAAACCGGCACGGTCGAGAACAAGCTCGTCGTCACGGCCGAGCAATGACCCGCAACCGCATCATCGGCACTGCCGCTGCGATCATCGCTGCGGCAGGCACCGCGCTGTGCGTCGGTCATCCACATCCGACGCACAACCTCATCGCATCCGTGGCGAACGCAGCGGAGATGCCTGCTCCGCTGTATTATCAGGATCCGGACGGCAAGCCGTTCTATTCGCCGACGCCAAAAAAGACGGAGGACGGTCGCGACTATGTCGCGGTGCCGGCGGCCACCGATGCGCCCGACCAGCCCCCAGCGATGAACGCGGCCAATCCCAAGGGCGAGCACAAGGTCAAATATTATCGCAACCCGATGGGGTTGCCCGACACCTCGCCGACGCCGAAGAAGGACTCGATGGGGATGGATTACATTCCCGTCTACGAGGGCGACGACACTGACGACGGCTCGGTGAAGCTCTCGCCGGGCAAGATCCAGCGCACTGGCGTCAAATCCGAGCCCGCCGAGCTGCGCCGCATCCTCGCCCTGGTCCGCGCGCCCGGCACCATCCAGCTCGACGAACGCCGCGTCTCGGTTGTCGCGATGCGTACCGAAAGCTTTGTGCAGAAGGTTGCAGACGTCACTACCGGCAGCCGCGTGACCAAAGGCCAGCAGCTGATGGAGATCTACAGCTCCGCGATATCGTCCGCAGCAGCCGAATATCTCGCGACCATTACCTCGAAGACGACGGCCAGCATCGAGCCCTATGGCCGCGGTTCGCGGCAGCGCCTGGTCAATCTCGACGTTCCCGAGCCCGTCATTGCCGAGATGGAGAAAAGCCATACGGCCCCGGTCACCATCCAATGGTCGTCCCCGCGCGACGGCATCGTGCTCCAGCGCAATGCGATCGAGGGCATGCGCGCACAGCCCGGCGACGTGCTGTTTCGCATCGCTGATATCGCGCTGGTGTGGGCCACCGTCGACGTTGCCGAACGCGACCTTGGCAGCATCGCCGTCGGCCAGCCCGCGAAGCTGCGGGCGCGCAGCTATCCTGACCGGGAGTTCGAAGGCCGGATCAGCGTCATCTATCCCCAGGTGAACAGGGAAACGCGCACCGCTCGCGTGCGGATCGAGCTCGCCAACCCCGACTCTGCGCTGCTTCCCGACATGTATGTCGATGCCAGGATCGATACCGGCGATCCGGCATCGGTCGTCGCGGTTACTGAGAGCGCAGTGCTCGACACCGGCAGCCGGCAGGCCGTCCTCGTCGACAAGGGCCAGGGCCGCTTCGAGCCGCGCGAGGTCAAGCTCGGCCGGCGTGGCGGCGGCTATGTCGAAATCCGAGACGGTCTTGCCGAGGGCGAGGCGGTCGTCACCTCCGCCAACTTCCTGATCGATGCGGAGAGCAATTTGAAGGCAGCCCTCAAAAGCTTTGCTGAACCCGCCGCCACGCAGGACGGCGACAAGGCGATGGGGGCCAAGCCATGATCGCGCGCATCATCGCCTGGTCGGCCCGCAACCTGCTGCTGGTGCTGTTCGGCGCCGGATTTGCCGCCGCGGCCGGGCTCTATGCCCTGCTGCATTTGCCGCTCGACGCGATCCCGGATCTCTCCGACACCCAGGTCATCGTCTACACCGAATATCAGGGACAGGCGCCCCAGGTGATCGAAGACCAGGTCACCTACCCCCTCACCACCGCCATGCTGACGGTGCCGAAATCGAAGGTGGTGCGCGGCTTCTCCTTCTTCGGGGTCTCCTTCGTTTACGTCATCTTCGAGGACGGCACCGACATCTACTGGGCCCGCTCGCGCGTGCTTGAATTCCTCAATGGCGCCGCCGCACGGCTGCCCGCCGGCGTCACGCCCACGATCGGCCCGGACGCCACCGGCGTCGGATGGGTCTACCAATACGCCGTGATGTCCAGGGAGCTGAACCTTGCGGAGACCCGGACGATCCAGGACTGGAACCTGAAGTTCGCGCTCGCGAAGGCGGAAGGCGTGGCCGAGGTCGCCAGCGTCGGCGGCTTCGTCAGGCAGTACAATGTCATCCTCGATCCGCAGCGCATGCGCGATCTCGGCATCACCATGCAAAAGATGCGCGACGCCATCCGTGCCAGCAATGCCGATGTCGGCGGCCGCACCGTCGAGCTTTCCGAATTCGAATATGTCATCCGCGGCAAGGGCTATCTGAGGAACATCGACGACCTCGGCAACATCGTGCTGAAGGCCGACAACGGCACGCCGGTCAAGCTGCACGACGTCGCCCGCGTCGAGCTCGGGCCCGACGAGCGGCGCGGCATTGCCGAACTCAATGGCGAAGGCGAAGTGGCAAGCGGAATCGTGCTCCAGCGCTTCGGCGTGAACGCGCTCGATGTGATCGAGAACGTCAAGAAGCGGTTCAAGGAGATCGCGAGCAGCCTGCCGAAATCGGTCGAGATCGTTCCAGTCTACGACCGCTCGAACCTGATTTACGCCGCGATCGATACGCTCCGGCACACGCTGCTCGAGGAGAGCATCGTGGTGGCGCTCGTCTGCATCGTGTTCCTGCTGCATGTCCGCAGCGCGCTGGTCGCCATCCTGATGCTTCCTGTCGCCGTACTGATGGCCTTTGGCGCGATGAAGCTGCTCGGGATCGGCTCCAACATCATGAGTCTCGGCGGCATCGCGATCGCGATCGGCGCCATGATCGACGCCGCAATCGTCATGATTGAGAACGCACACAAGCATCTCGAGCGCGCCGAGCCCGGCCGTTCGCGGGTGGAGATCCTGATCGAGGCCGCAGCCGAGGTCGGCCCTGCCCTGTTCTTCAGCCTCCTGGTCGTCACTGTGTCGTTCATGCCGATCTTCACGCTGGAATCGCAGGAGGGGCGGCTGTTCAGCCCGCTCGCCTTCACCAAGACTTTTGCCATGGCGGCAGCCGCGCTGCTGTCGGTCACGCTGGTGCCGGCGCTGATGGTGATCTTCGTGCGCGGCAGGATCATCCCGGAGCACAAGAACCCGATCAACCGCGCCCTCATCTGGATCTACCGCCCGGTCATCGCTGCGGTGCTGCGGGCCAGGATCATGGTGATCCTGCTCGCGCTCGGCGTGCTCGCCGCCTCGGTCTGGCCGGCTGGGCGGCTCGGCACCGAGTTCATGCCGAACCTGAATGAAGGCACCCTGCTCTACATGCCGACGACGCTGCCCGGCATTTCCGTGACCAAGGCCGCCGAGCTGATGCAGACGCAGGACCGCATCATCCGGTCGTTCCCTGAAGTCTCATCTGTGTATGGCAAGGCCGGCCGCGCCGCGACCGCAACCGACCCGGCCCCATCGGAGATGTTCGAGACCATCGTCAATCTCAAGCCGAAGGAAGAGTGGCGCGCGGGCGTGACGGTCGACAGCCTGATCGCCGAAATGGACAAGTCGCTGCAATTTCCCGGTGTTTCCAATGCCTGGACCATGCCGATCAAGGCGCGCATCGACATGCTCTCGACCGGCATCCGCACACCCGTTGGCGTCAAGGTCATGGGCACGGATCTCGCCGGGATCGACAAGCTCGCAAAGCAGGTCGAGCAGGTGCTGAAGGCCGTGCCGGGCACCTCCTCGGCCTATGCCGAGCGTGGCCTCGGCGGCTACTACCTCGAAATCACGCCGGACCGCGAGGCGCTGTCACGCTACGGCATCATGATCCAGGACGTGCAGGACACGATCGCGACCGCGCTGGGCGGCCAGACCGTGACCACGACCGTGGAGGGCCGGCAGCGCTTCACCGTCAACATGCGCTATCCGCGCGACCTCCGCGACAATCCCAAGGCAATCGCTGGCGACGTCCTGGTGCCGATGCCGTCGGGCGGAGCCGTCCCGCTCGGCGAGGTCGCAAGCGTGACGCCGGCGCGCGGACCGACCTCGATCCGCACCGAGAACGGTCAGCTCGCCACCTACATCTATGTCGACATCCGCGACCGCGATCTCGGGGGCTACGTTGCAGACGCGCAGCGCGCGGTGCAGGCAAGCATTCAGTTCCCACCGGGCTACTATGTGGTCTGGAGCGGGCAATACGAATATCTGGAGCGCGCCGCCGCACGGCTGAAGATCGTGGTGCCGGTGACGTTGCTGATCATCTTCCTGCTGCTCTATCTCAACTTCCGCTCGGTCACCGAGACCACGATCGTCATGCTGTCGCTGCCTTTTGCCCTCGTCGGCGGCCTCTGGCTGATGTGGTGGCTTGGCTTCAACCTATCGGTTGCGGTTGCGGTCGGCTTCATCGCGCTCGCAGGCGTAGCGGCAGAAACGGGCGTGGTGATGCTGATCTATCTCAACCAGGCCCTCGCTGAAGCCAACGCGCGCTGCGCACGCGCCGGCCGCGCCCTCAGCCGCGACGACCTCAACGCCGCCATCATGGAAGGCGCCGTCGAACGCGTCCGCCCGAAGATGATGACCGTGGTTGCGATCATGACCGGCCTGCTGCCGATCATGTGGAGCACAGGCACGGGTTCGGAGATCATGCAGCGCATCGCCCTGCCGATGATCGGCGGCATGATCTCCTCGACCTTGCTGACGCTGATCGTGATCCCCGCGATCTTCGGGCTCGTGAAGGGGTTTGGGCTGGGGGTGAGCAGGGACACTGCCGTGCCGAGGCTTCGCGGGGCTGCAGAATGAACTCGCAGTCCCTGCTAATTGGCCTGCTGCCGTCGCCCTGCTACGGCACCGGCATCGTGCGGGGACTGTGATGGAAGCGGTCCGAACTCACGATCCAGTTCGGCAGCGGCTCGCCATCGCGATGCCGTCCGCCGGCAACGGCGGCCGCCCAGGCTACCACCGCCCCGATCAGAGTTGCGGCCGCAATCGAGAATGCGAGGATGATCGAGCTGCGTCGCGCACGGTTGATCGCCGTCCGTGAGTCCACAATCGCAGCGTCGACCCGGCGCTCGGAGTCCGGCGCGGACAATCCCGTCACTGCCGTAACCTGCTGAACGAGATAGGCTCGATCGTCGCTGCTGACGCCGCCGTGGCTCGATGACGTCATCAGGATGCGTCCAGCTTCAGCGCGGGTTTCCCGGAGGTCGACCGGAGGCCGCCTCGGCGCGCGGAACAGCTTGTCCAATTCATAACTCAAAAGCGGCTCGGCTGCGGTCGCGCTGCCAGCAGACGTCCGGGTCGGAGAGCGGTCGACTGCAGCCGCGCCGAGAAACGCAAGGAACACGCCGCCGATCAGCACGGCCAGCGCCCATGACATCAGGCCATGGAGCCCGTCCCACCGCTCGCCATCATCATCGATGGCCGAAACTACGACTACCTGACGCGTGGTACGGCCGGCGATATAGCCGCCGAAGCCAAAACTGGCGACCGCCTGCAGGATTAAATACAACCCTGAAAGAAGAGCCAGCGCCGCCGATGCATCTCGCCACGTGGGCGACGTCGAGCTGATGCCGAGCCCGACAGCGACGCCAAAGCTCACCAGGATGAAGGACAACGCCGCGGCGGCGAATGCGCCCGCGACGATAGAACTCCATTGGATGCCCCAGCGATCTTCGGTGACCGGCAAACGACGTTCGATGACATCTTCCTGCGCGAGAGCTTCGATGGTCATGTCACCCCTCTCAGCGCAGGCCGAACAATGACAGGATCGCCATGATCACCACGATCAAGCCGACGAGATAAATCAATCCGTTCATAATCTATCCTCCTCAAGTGCTGCTGCGCGCTAATGAGGAGAGACGAGGAACGTTCCTAATTTCGTCCGCCGAACGGAACGAAACCGGAGGATGCGACTTGTATGTTCGAGTCCTAAAGATAGGGATTGCAAGCACAAAGGCCTCAGCCGGTCAGCCCGGGCTGGGGCCTTTTCGTCGTCGGCTGGTCAAGTCGTGAGGTCGCGCGGTTCGCGAGTTCCACCCGCTCGCGCCTCGGGCTGCGCCTGTGGTTGCCAACACCGCACCGGCCAATCCTCACCATCCCGACATGCAGGCCATGGCCGATCTTGCGTTGGCTATGTCCGAGAGGCCTATGACGACCTGACAAAGCTGCTGAACTGAAAATTCTGCTCCGATTGCCAGGGCGTCGTATGCACATGACGGCGATGATCCTTCGATGTGAAGCCGGCGCCGAGCAGAGCGGCGATGCTGTCGGTGCTGTGACGCGTCACCGGCAGACCGCTGCATTTTTCGGGACCGTCGATCGCGAATGTGCCGATGATGACATGGCCGCCCGTCTTAACCGCTCGTCTGAGACATGCGACATAAGCCGCTTGTTCTTCTGGCGCGTTGAGAAAGTGAAACGCCGCGCGGTCATGCCAGACATCGTACGTTCGCATCGGCTGCCACTGCGTCACATCGGCCACGATCCAGTCCACGCCGTTACCGGCAGCGCCGAGCCGTGCACGCGACGCCGCGAGCGCCGCGTCGGACAGATCGAGCACGGTCAGGTCCGTATAGCCGGTGGACAGGAGCGCATCGACCAGCCGAGACGCCCCGCCGCCGATATCGACAATCGCGGACGTCGGCCTCGCCCCGGCCAGCGCAATCAACTCGAGCGACGGCGACGGGTTCTCCTGAAACCAGCTCACCTCGCGTTCGCCCTTGCTCTCGTAGACGCTCTGCCAATGCGCCGCCCGGCCTGAACTCGTCATAACGCCTGATCCCCATCCTCTCCCGCTCCCGGGGCTGCTGCGCGACGCTTCGTCAGCCCTGATGATTGCGGGGTGTGCAAGCCGCTCCGGCGAGCGCTACTCGTAACAATTGCCGCGCCCTGCCCGCGACATCAAGTTCCCAACACGTAACAATGTTGCGGGTCGACACTGTTCCTGTCGCCATGCTACCCGAAGTGGATCAGGAACCCGAGTGTCGCAGTGACCACGATCCGCAGCCCCTACAGCTTTTGCTCCGTGCGCCACTGGCGCGGGCTGATGGCTGTGCTGGTGGCAACTGTGTATCTGCTCTCGGGCCTGCTGCACGGCGCGCACGACGTTGACGTCACCAGTCCCGCCGGCGGTTCGGAGATCGCCTCGATCCTCGACAATGGTTCCGAAGGCCACGGCGATCACAAGGCCCTTGGCGGCCATCACTGCCACGGCTGCTTCTCCGTCGCGGTTGCACAGCCGCTGCAATCCGAAACCGCGACCGACATCGTTGCCGCACCGCTCGTGCAGCGTGCGCCTGCGCTGACCGGCATTGCGCCCGATCCCGACTCCCCGCCCCCCAAGCACCTGACCTGAACTGATCAGCCGGGCGCCCTATGCGCCCACGATGCTATTGTTCACAGGTCACCTTCATGTCTTGCAGACGGATTGCCGCGCGCCTCGCGTGCGCGATGGCGCTTCTCGTCGGCCCCTGGCTGACGCAGCACGCACACGCCCAAACGCTGACGATGCGCGCGGCGCTCTCACGTGCGCTGGCCGCAAGCCCGCGCCTGACGGCGGCGGAGCGCGACGTCGGCATCGCCACCGGCCAGCGCATCCAGGCCGGTGCGCTGCTCAATCCGGAACTGACCTATGAGCAGGACAACTCGTTCGGCTCCGGCATCTATCGCGGCACCAAATCGGCCGAGACTACGCTCCAGATCAGCCAGGCCTTTGAGCTGTTCGGCAAGCGCGATGCCCGGATTGCCGCGGGCGCAGCCGGCACCGAGGTCGCCGCGATTCAGCGCAAGGCGATCAGGCTGGAGGTGCTGTCCGAGACCGCGATCGCCTTCCTCGGCGTCCTCGGCGCGCAGCGGCGCATCCAGATCCTGGACGAGCAGATTGCGGCGATCGACAAGCTGACGCCGCTGTTGCGCCGACGCGTCGAGGCCGGTGCCTCCTCGCCGGCCGAAACCGGCCGCGCCGAGGTCGCCTCTGCCCTGGTGAAGGCCGACCGCGAGCGATTCAAGGCGACGCTGGCCAGCGCGCGACGCGAGCTCGCGGTGCTGATGGGCGACCCTGCCGCAAAATTCGGCGAGGTCTCCGGCCGGCTCGACATGATGGGCAAGCCACCGACCTTCCAGTCGGTCGTCGCCGCCATCGACGCCAATCCGCAGCTGGTGCGCTGGACCGCGGTGTATGCGCAGCGAAACGCCGAGTTGCTGATGGCGCGGCTGAGACCTTATCCCGACGTGCGGATCGCCGCCGGCTGGCGCCATTTCAACGAGACCAATGACGACGCGGTCCGCCTCACCGTCTCGGTGCCGATCCCGGTGTTCGACCAGAACCAGGGCAATATCCTCTCGGCGCAGGAGAGCCTCGCCAAGACCAAGGCCGAGCGCGAGGCCAACCGCAACACGCTGATCGTGGTCGCCGGCCGCGCCTACGACTCGCTGCAGGGCTCGCTGCGCGAACTCGCGGTGCTGCGCGAGACCGCGATCCCCAAGGCCACGGAAGCGGCCGACGCGATCTCGCAGGGCTACGGCCAGGGACGCTTCACCCTGCTCGAAGTGCTGGACGCCCAGGCCAGCGTTGCCCAGGCGCGCCTGCGCGAGCAGGAGGCGCTGCAGAACTTCCATGCCGGCGTTGCGACCATCGAAGGCCTCGTCGGCAATCCCTTTGCGCTGGCCCGGGAGAGCGCGCGATGAAGACATCAACCATCCTCGTCGCCGTGGTCGCCGCCGCACTCGGCGCCTACGGCTATTCCCTGCTGGCACCGGCCAACGTTGCACCGACGGAGCATGCCGCAGAAAAGAAGCCGGAGAAACCGAGCGACCATGTCGAGCAGGACGAGCACGGCGCCGACCGCATCCGCATCTCCGACGTCAAGCTGGCCGCTGCCGGCGTCACGCTGGCGAAAGCCGCGAGCGCCACGCTGACCGAAACGCTGTCCTTCAACGGCATCTTGCGCGCCAATCAGGAGGCCGTTGTGCAAGTGACGCCACGCTTTCCGGGTGTGGCAAAATCGATCCAGAAGCGCATCGGCGACAAGGTCGGCAAGGACGATCTGCTCGCCAGCATCGAGAGCAACCAGAGTCTCACCGTATACGAGCTGAAGGCGCCGATCGCCGGCACCATCATCGAACGCCAGATCTCGCTCGGCGAATACGCATCCGAGCAAAAGCCGGCCTTTGTCGTCGCCGACCTTTCGACGATCTGGGTCGATCTCTCGATCTACCGGCAGGACCTCAAGCGCGTCCGGCTCAACGACGAAGTGCTGATCGATCCCGACGACGGCCGCGGCGAGATCAAGGGCACGATCTCCTACATTGCGCCCGTGGGCTCGAGCGAAACCCAGACCGCGCTCGCCCGCGTGGTGCTGCCCAATCCCGACGGCCGCTTGCGGCCCGGCCTGTTCGTCACCGCGCGGCTGATCCTCGCCGCCCGCAACGTCGCGGTCGCCGTGCGGCGCAGCGCGATCCAGACATTGGAAAACAGGACCATCGTGTTCGTCCGCGAGGACAGCGACAAGATCGAGGCGCGCCCGGTGGAGCTTGGGGATTCCGATCCGCAATTCAGCGAGATCAAGGCGGGTCTCACCGCCGGCGAACACTATGTCGCTGAAAACAGTTTCGTCGTAAAGGCGGAGATGGGCAAGGGCGAGGCCGAGCATGATTGAGCGCCTCATCGCCGTCTCGCTGCAACAGCGCTGGCTGGTCCTCCTGCTCGCGCTCGGCACCACAGCCTTGGGAGCCTGGAATTTCCAGCGGCTTCCGATCGACGCCGTGCCAGATATCACCAACGTCCAGGTCCAGATCAACACGCGCGCGCCCGGCTATTCGCCGCTGGAGACCGAGCAGCGCATCACCTTCCCCGTCGAGACCGCGATGGGCGGCCTGCCCAAGCTCGACTACACGCGCTCGCTGTCGCGCTACGGCCTGAGTCAGGTGACGGTCGTCTTCAAGGACGGCACCGATATCTACTTTGCCCGCCAGCTCGTGGGTGAGCGCATCCAACAGGTGAAGGACCAGCTTCCGGCCGGCGTCGAGGTCGCGATGGGCCCGGTCTCGACCGGGCTCGGCGAGATCTTCATGTACACCGTCGAAGCGAAGGCCGGTGCGAAGACGCAAGGCAGCCACGACTATTCGCTGACGGACCTGCGCACCGTGCAGGACTGGATCATCCGGCCGCAGCTGCGCAACGTGCCGGGGGTGATCGAAGTCAACACCATCGGCGGCTTCGAGCGGCAATTCCACGTGCTGCCTGATACCGGCAAGCTGATGGCCTACCGGCTCGGCTTCCGTGACGTCATGACGGCGCTCGCCGCCAACAACGCCAATGTCGGCGCCGGCTATATCGAGCGCAACGGCGAGCAATATCTGGTCCGCTCGCCGGGCCAGGTCGGCAATATCAGCGAAATCCGGGACATCGTCATCGGCTCGCGCGGCGGCAATCCGGTCAGGATCAGGGATGTCGCGACCGTGACCGAAGGCCGCGACCTGCGCACGGGCGCGGCGACGCGGAACGGCGAGGAAACCGTGCTCGGCACCGCCATGCTGCTGATCGGCGAGAACAGCCGCGCGGTGGCGACCGGCGTCGCAGCCCGTCTCGCGGACATCGCCAAATCGTTGCCCGAGGGCGTCGTCACCCGAACCGTCTACGACCGCACTCATCTGGTCGAGGCCACCATCCGCACCGTCGAGAACAACCTTCTCGAAGGCGCGGCGCTGGTGGTGGCGGTGCTGTTCCTGATCCTCGGCAACATCCGCGCCGCGCTCGTGGTGGCCTGCGTCATTCCCCTCTCCATGGCCATGACGGTCACAGGCATGGTCGAGACAAAAGTCAGCGCGAACCTGATGAGCCTGGGCGCGATCGACTTCGGCATCATCGTCGATGGCGCCGTGATCATCGTCGAGAATTGCCTGCGCATGCTCGCCGAAGCCCAGCGCGAGAAAGGCGGGCTGCTCTCCACGTCCGAACGGCTGCGCACCATCGGGCGCGGGTCCAGCGAGGTCATCAGGCCGAGCCTGTTCGGAACACTGATCATCGCGGTGGTCTATTTGCCCGTGCTGACGCTGACAGGCGTCGAGGGCAAGATGTTCACGCCGATGGCGCTGACCGTGCTGATGGCGCTCGGCGCCGCCGCGCTGTTCTCCGTCACCTTCGTGCCGGCGGCGGTCGCGATCTTCGTGACCGGCAAGGTGTCCGAGCACGAAAACCTGTTCATGCGGATGGCGAAGCGCGTCTATCTCCCCCTGCTCCGCCTTGCCATCGACAATCGCGTCGCGGTTGCCGTCATGGCCGCGATCATCGTCATTGCAAGTGGCGTCGCCGCCTCACGCATGGGCGGCGAGTTCATCCCAAGCCTGGACGAGGGCGACGTGGCGCTGGCCTCGATCCGGATCCCCGGCACCAGCCTCACGCAATCACTGGATCTGCAAAAGGCGCTGGAGAAGCGCATCACGCAGATTCCGGAGGTGAAGGAGTTCTTCACCCGCCTCGGCACCGCGGAGGTAGCCACCGACCCGATGTCGCCGGCGCAGACCGACGGCTACATCATGCTCAAGCCGCGCCCCGAATGGCCGGATCCGCAGAAGCCGAAATCGGAGGTGATCGAGGCCATCGACAAGGCTGCCGACGACATTCCCGGCAGCGCCTATGAAATCTCCCAGCCGGTCCAGCTCCGCGTCAACGAGTTGATCTCCGGCGTGCGCAGCGATGTCGGAATCAAGGTGTTTGGCGACGACCTCGACATCCTGCAGGGCGCAGCGAAGCAGGTCGAGGCCGCGATCCGCGGCATCCGGGGCGCCAGCGACGTCAAGATCGAGCAGGTCTCGGGCCTGCCGATCCTCACCGTCCGGCTCGACCGGCAGGCGCTGGCCCGCTACGGGCTCAGCATCAGTGAGGTGCAGGGCATCGTCGAGATCGCGGTCGGCGGCAAGTCGGCCGGCAAGCTGTTCGAGGGCGACCGGCGTTTCGAGATCGTCGTGCGCCTGCCGGAGCACCTTCGCGGCGATCTCGACGCGATCAGGGCAATTCCGATCCCGCTGCCGCCCGGCGAGGACGCGAGCGCGCCGATCCGGGCGGCGTTGCCGGCCTCTCCCCTCGCCCAGATGCGCTACGTGCCGCTGTCGTCGGTCGCCACCGTCGACGCGACGCCCGGCCCGAACCAGATCAGCCGCGAGAACGGCAAGCGGCGCATTGTCGTCACCGTCAACATCCGCGCCCGCGACCTCGGCTCCTTCGTCGCTGAGGCCGAGGCCGCCGTGGCGCGGAAAGTCAAACTACCGCCGGGCTACTGGATCGGTTGGGGCGGCCAGTTCGAGCAGATGGTCTCCGCCAGCAAGCGGCTCACGATCGTCGTACCGGTGGCGCTCGCGCTGGTGTTCCTGCTGCTGTTCATGAGCATGGGATCGGCGGCGGATGCGGCGCTGGTGTTCTCCGGCGTGCCGCTGGCGCTGACCGGTGGTGTCGCGGCGCTGTTGCTGCGCGGCATTCCGCTGTCGATCAGCGCCGGCGTCGGCTTCATCGCGCTGTCGGGCGTCGCCGTGCTGAACGGCCTCGTCATCATCGCCTTCATCGAGCGTCTGCGCAGCGAGGGACGCCCTGTCGCGGAGGCCGTGCGCGAGGGCGCACTGACGCGGCTCCGCCCGGTGCTGATGACTGCGCTGGTCGCCTCCCTCGGCTTCGTGCCGATGGC
This sequence comes from Bradyrhizobium monzae, assembly GCF_021458635.1. GTDB lineage: Bacteria > Pseudomonadota > Alphaproteobacteria > Rhizobiales > Xanthobacteraceae > Bradyrhizobium. Next base: position 87,409 of record NZ_JAIRDQ010000008.1, on the reverse strand, counting down.
GCTTGCGACCGGTGCCGGCGCCGAGGTGCAGCGACCGCTCGCGACCGTGGTGATCGGCGGCATCATCTCGTCCACTGTGCTGACATTGCTGGTGCTGCCGGCGCTCTACGTACTGTTCCGGCGTGACGGCGTGGGCGAAACGCCTACAATGGCGCCTGATTAGCCGGTTTCCGGGGAGCGCTAGGTTTGGGCAACCACGACCATCACGGTCATCACCACCATGATGACGGCCACGCGCACGATCATGGTCACGACCATGGCCACTCGCACGGCGCCGGCCACGCGCATGTCCATGCGCCCGCCAATTTCGGCAAGGCGTTTGCGATCGGCATTACGCTCAACACCGCGCTGGTCGTGGCCGAGGCGGTTTACGGCTATATCGGCAACTCCACCGCACTCCTCGCCGACGCCGGCCATAATCTGTCCGACGTGCTCGGCCTGGTCGTGGCCTGGGGCGCCTCGATCGCGGCTCGGCGCGCGCCGAGCGGCCGCTTCACCTATGGCTTCCGCGCCTCCACGATTCTGGCAGCGCTCGCGAATGCGGTGTTCCTGCTGGTGGCCACCGGCGCGATCGGCTGGGAGGCGATCTTGCGGCTGCGCGAGCCGGAGCCGGTCGCGGGCGTCACGGTGATGGTGGTCGCCGGCATCGGCATCCTCATCAACGGCTTGACCGCCATGCTGTTCGCGAGCGGCCGCAAGGACGACATCAACATCGAAGGTGCGTACTTGCACATGGCGGCCGACGCCGCAATCTCGCTCGGCGTCGTCGTCTCGGCAGCGCTGATCATCTGGACCGGCTGGCTCTGGCTCGATCCCGTCACCAGCCTCGTCATTTGCGCCAGCATCCTCTGGGGCACGACCAGCCTGCTCCGCGGCTCCATCGACATGTCGATGGCGGCAGCGCCGAAGGGCACCGACCTCGCAGCGATCAAGGCCTTCCTGCTCGCGCGGCCGGGCGTGTCAGCGATCCACGATCTTCATGTCTGGCCGATCTCGACCACCGAGACCGCGCTGACCTGCCACCTCGTGATGCCCGCAGGCACCGCCGACGCGTTCCTGATGGAGACCGCGCAGCTGCTGAAGACGTCGTTCCGCATCGGCCACACGACGCTTCAGGTAGAGACGCATCCGGACAACGGCTGCGCGCTGGCGCCGGAGGATGTGGTGTGAGGGCGTTCTGACGGTGGGGAGGGAGCGGCGCTACCCCGCCTTCGCCGTCACGATCCAGATCGCGCCCGGCAGCGCCACTGACTGCTCCTTGAGGAACGGCGCGAGCGTCTCGCGGATCGACGCCTTGGCCGCAGCGTACGTCTCCGACGGGTGGCCCTGCAGCGCGCGACTGGCGGGGCCGATCTGGAGCGAACCGTCGACCGCGGCATCGAGCCCGCCGCCGATCGCGATGTCCATGGCAAGATTATGGGGCTCCATCGCCACGTCGACGAAGCCGGCTCCTTTCAGGATGCGCGTCACGCGCTCCTCCGAGGCAAAGGCGAACGGCCCCGGCTCTTCCGGCCCGACCGGCGGCATCTTCGGCACATGTTTGTAGACCGCCATCAGCGGCGCCATCATCCACGGATTTTCCTTCGGCTCGCGCCAGCAGGCAAACGCCAACCGCCCAGTCGGCTTCAGCGCACGACGCAGATTGGTGAAGGACGCAATCGGATCGGCGAAGAACATCACGCCGAAGCGCGAGGCGAGCAGGTCAAAGCTCGCCGGGTCGAACGGATACACCGTTGCGTCCGCCAGCACGAAATCCAGCGGCAGTCCCTTTGGCGCGAACGCGCGCGCCTGCGACAGCATCGGATCGGACACATCGAGGCCGAGCGCAAGACCGTTCGGCGCCACCGCCTTCGCGAACGCAAAGGTCGTCGCACCCGAGCCGCAGCCGACATCGAGAACGCGCTCGCCGGGCTTCGGCTTGGCGCGGTCGATCAGCACGTCGGCAATGGGTCCGAGCAGGCTCTCCTGCGCGCTGTGGCGATCGGCCCAGCGTTGTCCGCTGGGGCCGTTCCAATAGGCGATCTGGTCGGCGTTTTGCTGGTGTCCGCTGGGTTGTTCCATAGGGCCTCCGGTTCGGCGGCCTGCTTGGGCTGGCCTGCGAAGCCATCGCTCGCTTCGCGAGCGCAGGCTGGTGGGCGGTCACGGATTCGAACCGCGGACCCTCTCGGTGTAAACGAGATGCTCTAACCAGCTGAGCTAACCGCCCCACGGCGCTTCTTTATCCCTACCCGCCCCGTACGGGCAAGTACGGAACATCAATCCCGCCGCCTCAATCCCCCGGCCGCCCCGGCAGCAGCGGCACGGCGTCGATCCACACCGCGGCCGACTGGCACCAGATCTGCCTCACCGGGCGCAATTTGTCGCGCTGGCGGATGCCGCCCCAGCGGATGCCCCAATCATCGGCCTGGTCGCCCTCGCCGCTGGTGAACAGCGGGGAACCGCAGTCCGCGCAGAAGTGCTGGAAGCGCATCCGGCCGTTGTCGCCGCGCTTGCCGTAGACCTTGGGCGTGCCGCCGGTGACGTGCAGGTCGGCAGCGGTGCAGATCGCGGTAACCCGGAACGGTGAGCCTGTCAGAGTCTGGCAATCGCGGCAGTGACAGACCGAGACCGTCTCGGGGTCGACCTCGGCTTCGAAGGTGATCTTTCCGCAATGGCAGTGACCGTCGACCTGCATCGCATTCCCTTCCCCAAAACAAGAACGGCGCCCGAAGGCGCCGTTTTATCATCTTTTCGATTTGCGATCTCAGTGAGCGGTCAGGCCGCCGGCGGCTTCGTCACCGTCCGGCTTCACCGTCACCTTGGTGTCCTCTTCCCAGACGATCGGCACGGGCTTCTTCACCAGCGCCTTGGCAACGACGTCGTCCAGACGGGAGACCGGGATGATCTCCATGCCGCCCTTGATCGCATCGGAAATCTCCGTGAGATCCTTGGCGTTGTCCTCGGGGATCAGCACCGTCTTGATGCCGCCGCGGGCAGCAGCGAGCAGCTTCTCCTTCAGACCGCCGATCGGCAGCACGCGGCCGCGCAGCGTGATCTCGCCGGTCATCGCGACATCGTGGCGGACCGGGATGCCGGTCATGACCGAGATGATCGCGGTGGCCATCGCCACGCCAGCCGACGGACCGTCCTTCGGCGTCGCGCCTTCCGGCACGTGCACGTGGATGTCGCGCCGGTCGAACAACGGCGGCTCGATGCCATAGACGATCGCACGGGAACGCACGTAGGACGCCGCCGCCGAGATCGATTCCTTCATCACGTCGCGCAGATTGCCCGTGACCGTCATCTTGCCCTTGCCGGGCATCATGACGCCTTCGATGGTCAGCAGCTCGCCGCCGACATCGGTCCAGGCGAGGCCCGTGACGATACCCACCTGCGGCTCGCTCTCGATCTCGCCGAAGCGATACTTCGGCACGCCGAGCAACTCTTCCAGAGTCTTCTCGGTGACCTTGACCGACTTCTTCTTGGAGATCATCAGCTCCTTCACCGCCTTGCGGGCGAGTGTGGAGAGCTCACGCTCCAGGTTACGCACGCCCGCTTCGCGGGTGTAGCGGCGGATCAGAAGCAGCAGCGCGTCGTCGTCGATCGAGAACTCCTTGGAGTCCAGGCCGTGCTTGGACACCGCGGTCGGGATCAGATGCTTGCGCGCGATCTCGACCTTTTCGTTCTCGGTGTAGCCGGCGATCCGGATGATCTCCATGCGGTCCATCAGCGGTCCCGGAATATTGAGCGTATTCGCGGTCGTGATGAACATGACGTTCGACAGATCGTAGTCGACCTCCAGATAGTGGTCGGCAAACGTCCCGTTCTGCTCGGGGTCGAGAACCTCGAGCAAGGCCGAGGACGGATCGCCGCGGAAATCGGCGCCCATCTTGTCGATCTCGTCCAGCAGGAACAGCGGATTGGACGACTTCGCCTTCCGCATCGACTGGATGATCTTGCCGGGCATCGAGCCGATATAGGTGCGGCGGTGACCGCGGATCTCGGCCTCGTCGCGCACGCCGCCGAGCGACACGCGCACGAACTCGCGGCCCGTAGCCTTCGCGATCGACTTGCCGAGCGAGGTCTTGCCGACGCCGGGAGGTCCGACGAGGCACAGGATCGGGCCCGTCAACTTGTTGGCGCGCGACTGCACCGCGAGATACTCGACGATACGTTCCTTGACCTTCTCGAGCCCGTAGTGATCGGAGTCCAGAATGGCCTGCGCCGCTTCCAGATCCTTCTTCACCTTGGACTTCTTGTTCCACGGGATCGACAGCAGCCAATCCAGATAGTTGCGCACGACGGTCGCTTCCGCGGACATCGGCGACATCTGGCGCAGCTTCTTCAATTCATGCTGCGCCTTCTCGCGCGCTTCCTTGGAGAGCTTGGTCTTGGAGATCTTCTCTTCGAGATCGGCGAGCTCGTCGCGACCGTCGTCGTCGCCGAGCTCCTTCTGGATCGCCTTCATCTGCTCGTTGAGATAGTATTCGCGCTGGGTCTTCTCCATCTGGCGCTTGACGCGCGAGCGGATGCGCTTCTCGACCTGCAGCACCGAGATCTCGCTCTCCATCAGGCCCAGCACCTTCTCCAGGCGCGTCGTGACGGACAGCGTCTCCAGGATTCCTTGCCGATCCGCGATCTTCACGGCGAGATGGGAGGCAACGGTGTCGGCGAGCTTGGCGAAATCGGTGATCGCCTGCACGACGCCGACGACCTCGGCCGAGATCTTCTTGTTGAGCTTCACGTAGCTCTCGAAGTCGGACACGACCGAGCGCGACAAGGCTTCCGCCTCGACCGACTTCGCATCGGTGTCGGCAAGCGCAACGGCAGTCGCTTCGTAATAGTCGGCGCGATCGGTGTACTTCTGCACGCGCGCACGCTCGAGCCCTTCGACCAGCACCTTCACGGTGCCGTCGGGAAGCTTCAAGAGCTGCAGCACGCTTGCGAGCGTACCGGTCTCGTAAATGGCATCGGGCGCCGGATCATCGTCGGACGCGTTCTTCTGCGTCGCGAGCATGATCAGCGCGTCGTTCTTCATCACCTCTTCGAGCGCGCGGATCGACTTCTCGCGACCGACGAAGAGCGGAACGATCATGTGCGGAAAGACGACGATATCACGCAGCGGCAACACGGGATAAGCGTGCGTCTCACCATGGACGATGGTTGGCCGGGGTTTTGGATTAGTCATGGCCTTTTCCTTTTGCTTTGCCCCCTCGCACGCAGCCCGCTCTCATGCGCAACCGCCACAAGGTGCCGAGGTGATCCACAAACCAGCCTACCATCTGAAGGTTGGACCGGGCTTGCCGGATCGGAACTAAGGCGAATCTTTGAACAGAATTCTCGCTCGCCGCCGACATTAGGTGGCTATCGACCCGGGGGGTGTCAAGTCATTGAAAAACGCGCGCCATCAGGCGCTTACGCACTGGGTAAGCGACGCAATTCCGGCTGCGGAGTACATGTCCGCAGCCGCTACTATGACTGACGATAGGAGGCGTTCCAGCGCCGTAAAATCAGGCGCTGGCGTTCTCGACGGCGCGATCGGACCGATCGGCGTAGATGTAGAGCGGACGCGCCGTGCCTTCCACGACTTCGCGGGAAATCACGACTTCTTCCACACCTTCCAGACCCGGCAGGTCGAACATGGTCTCGAGCAGGATCGCTTCGAGGATCGAACGCAGACCACGCGCGCCGGTCTTGCGCTCGATCGCCTTGCGGGCGACTGCGCCAAGCGCCTCGTCGGCGAAGGTCAGCTCGATGTTCTCCATCTCGAACAGCCGCTGGTACTGTTTCACCAGCGCGTTCTTCGGCTCGGTCAGGATCTTCTTCAGCGAAGTCTCATCCAGATCCTCGAGCGTCGCCACGACCGGCAGACGGCCGACGAACTCGGGGATGAGGCCGTACTTCAGGAGATCCTCGGGCTCGACGTGACGGAAGATCTCGCCGGTCCGACGGTCTTCCGGCGCCATGACCTGGGCGGCGAAACCGATCGAGGTCGACCGACCGCGCGCTGAGATGATCTTCTCGAGGCCGGCGAACGCACCGCCGCAGATGAACAGGATGTTGGTGGTATCCACCTGCAGGAATTCCTGCTGCGGATGCTTGCGGCCGCCCTGCGGCGGGACCGAAGCCACCGTGCCTTCCATGATCTTCAGCAGCGCCTGCTGCACGCCCTCACCCGACACGTCGCGCGTGATCGAGGGATTGTCGGACTTGCGGCTGATCTTGTCGATTTCGTCGATGTAGACGATGCCGCGCTGGGCGCGCTCGACATTGTAGTCGGCGGCCTGGAGCAGCTTCAGGATGATGTTCTCGACGTCCTCACCGACATAGCCGGCTTCGGTCAGCGTGGTCGCGTCCGCCATCGTGAACGGCACGTCCAGGATGCGGGCGAGCGTCTGCGCAAGCAGCGTCTTGCCCGAACCGGTCGGACCGATCAGCAGGATGTTCGACTTCGCGAGCTCGACGTCGTTGTGCTTGGTCTGGTGGTTGAGGCGCTTGTAGTGGTTGTGCACCGCGACCGACAGGACCTTCTTCGCATGGCTCTGGCCGATGACGTAGTCGTCGAGAACCTTGCAGATTTCCTTCGGCGTCGGAATCCCGTCGCGCGACTTGACCAGCGAGGACTTGTTCTCCTCGCGGATGATGTCCATGCACAGCTCGACGCACTCGTCGCAAATGAAGACCGTGGGACCCGCGATCAGTTTGCGGACTTCGTGCTGGCTCTTGCCGCAGAACGAGCAATATAGCGTGTTCTTTGAGTCGCTCGTGCCGACCTTACTCATTCATGTCTCCGTCCGCGGTTCGATCCCGTCCGCTCGATCGTCCCATCCCGAAACGTTGGCGGGTAAGGGACTCAAATAGAGCAAATTCCGTACCAAAAAAGACCCTACGCGTTACATCCCGTGCGAATCACGGTCGCTCGATACTCCGCGATCATAGCCGATCATTCGTAGCCAACCATGCTGTCACCCGACTATCAAGAATTCGCTAATCGGGGGAGCGCTGGCTACCCGTGACAATACCGTGATTTCACGTCTTGGCACGGGCGAAGTGACCGAAATCACCCCAGCGTTGCTGGATTACCACGAAAAACAAGCACGAAAGCGGAACTTTCTGCCTGTCGCAGGGCGCAAAACCGCGTCTTTTGCGCCCTTCGCGAAGTGCGCCGTTAACGTGAACGTCGCCCTGACGATCCCCAGAGAATTCCCAACAGGGATTCAGGGGTTCGATGTTGCCGCCCCGCGCGTTACTGGGGCTTCGCCGCCGGCTCCTCGGCGCGCTTGTCGATGACCCTGTCGACCAGGCCAAACTCCTTGGCGTCGTTGGCGGTCAGGAACTTGTCGCGTTCCAGCGCATCCTCGATGCTCTTGTAGGTCTGGCCGGTGTGCTTCACGTAGATCTCGTTGAGCCGCTTCTTCAGGTTCAGGATTTCCTGCGCGTGCAGCATGATGTCGGTGGCCTGGCCCTGGAAGCCGCCGGAGGGCTGATGCACCATGATGCGCGCGTTCGGCAGCGAGAAGCGCATGTCCTTCTCGCCGGCGGCGAGCAGCAGCGAGCCCATCGAGGCCGCCTGCCCGGTGCACAGCGTCGAGACCGGCGGGCGGATGAACTGCATGGTGTCGTAGATCGCGAGGCCCGACGTCACCACGCCGCCCGGCGAGTTGATGTACATCGAGATTTCCTTCTTCGGATTTTCCGCCTCAAGGAACAACAGCTGCGCGACGACCAGCGTCGACATGCCGTCCTCGACCGGTCCGGTCAGGAAGATGATGCGCTCTTTCAAGAGTCGCGAAAAAATGTCGTAGGCGCGCTCGCCACGGTTGGTCTGCTCGACCACCATGGGCACGAGGTTCATGTAGGTTTCAACCGGATCGCGCATGAGTCACCTAGGTTTTCGGAGGACGTCGCCACTTTTGCCGGACGTCCCGTGATGCAGGAAGTTGGTAGAAGAAGAACGCTTGCAAGTAGATGGCTTGGGTACAGGGTGCATCGACAGATATAGCCCAATTCGCGCCAGACAAGTACGGAACGAATTAAGGCTTAATCGACTGGGCACTTGAAGCTGATTCTCGCAAAAAGGCCCAGCCGGCCATCTGGCTAGCTGGGCCACTTCGCTGATCATCCTTAATAGAAGACTTGCTGAAGGAGAATTGCTCAAAGCCTTCAGGCTGCAGTCTTTTCCTCGTCGTCCTTGTAGAGATCCTCGCGCGAGACCTTCTTCTCGGTCACGTTGGCAAGCTCGAGGATGAAGTCGACGACCTTGTCCTCGTAGATCGGTGCACGAAGCTGGGCCAGCGCCTGGGCATTGCTGCGGTAATAGTCCCAGACTTCCTTCTCGCGGCCCGGCATCGAGCGGGCGCGCTCGATCACGGCGCGGCCGACTTCGTCGTCGGTCACGGTGATCTTGTTCTTCTCGCCGATCTCGGAGAGCACGAGGCCGAGACGCACGCGGCGGTCGGCGATCTTGCGGTACTCTTCCTTCGCCTTGTCCTCAGTGGTGTCCTCGTCGGCAAAGGTCTTGCCGGCGGAGTCCATCTCGGCCTTGACCGAGTTCCACATCAGATTGAACTCCTCGTCGACGAGCGAGGGCGGCGCCTCGAAGCGATGCGCCTCGTCGAGACGGTCGAGCAGCGCGCGCTTGAGGCGCTGGCGCGTTGCATTGCCGTATTCGGCAACCAGCCGCTCGCGCGCGGCTTCCTTGAGCTTGTCCAGCGATTCGAGGCCGAGTGTCTTGGCGAACTCGTCGTCGATGGTGAGATCCTGCGGCGCCTCGATCAGCGTCGCGGTGGTCTCGAACTCGGCCGGCTGGCCGGCGAGCTTCTCGCTCATGTAGTTCTTGGGGAACGACACCTTCAGCGTACGCGTCTCGTTCGCGCCGATGCCGACGAGCTGCTCCTCGAAGCCCGGGATGAAGGTGTTGGAGCCGATCACGACCTGGATGCCCTCACCGGTGCCGCCCTCGAAGGCTTCGCCGTTGATGGTGCCCTTGAAGCTGATGGTGACGCGGTCGCCGGATTCAGCCTTCGCGCCGTCGGCCTTGGCGGCGTAGCCGCGGTTGGTGTCGGCGATGCGCTTGATCGCTTCGTCAACGTCCGAATCGGACACGTCTGCGACGGGCTTCTCGACCTGGAAGGTCTTGAAGTCGGCGAGCGCGATGGCGGGCACCACTTCGATTGCGACCGTGTAGGTCAGATCGGACTTGCCCAAGAGCAATTCCTCGACCTCGGCCTGCTCGGTCGGCATGGTGATCTTCGGCTCGGTCGCGAGCTTGAAGCCGCGCTCGGAGAACAGCTGGGTGTTGGTGTCGCGGATGGTCTGGTCGATGGTCTCGGCCATCACCGAACGGCCATAGACCTTCTTGAGGTGGCCGACCGGCACCTTGCCGGGACGGAAGCCGTTGAGGCGCACCTTGTCCTTGAGGTCGACGAGCTTGGCGCCAGCTCTCGCGTCGAGATCAGACGCGGGAACGTTGATCTTGAACTCGTGCTTCAAGCCTTCCGAGAGGGTTTCTGTGACCTGCATGGCGTCCAATCTTCTTCTCGTTCGGTCCCGGCACGCTCGCGCGTCGGGACGCTGTCATCAATCGGTCCGGCGCGCGAGGCCAATGCCCCTGCGCCGGTGGGTTCAATCAGAGCCCGCTCCAGACGGACAAACATCCGCAAGGAGCAGGCCCTTCGGTAATCCGTGCAAACGCTGAAAGCGCTTGGTGCGGGCGGAGGGACTCGAACCCCCACAACTTTCGTCACTGGAACCTAAATCCAGCGCGTCTACCAGTTCCGCCACGCCCGCGTAAATTTGCATCAAGACCGGCCGCGATGCCGCGGGCGGCGGGCTTATAGCATGTGCCCGCCTGTTCGCAGCAAAAAAATGGCCTGATGGAGGCACTCTCCAAGTAGGTACGATGGCTGGACTTATCCAGCGCGGCGTGGTCCGGATCGCGCCCATGAAACCGCGGATTTTTGATCTGAACCGGCGCGAGGTTTTGGCCGGAGTTGGCGCCTCCCTCGGGGCCTCGGCCGCCGGCCTGATCGCCGGCGGTGCGGGCCCGCTTCCAACCGCGCAGGTCCTCCTTCAGGCAAGGCCGGCCACACTGGCTCTGAGGCCGGGTCAGCCGGCGACACCGATCTGGGAGCTGGCCGCCGCAAGCCATATCGGGAATGTGCGTTTCAAGCGCGGGGACCGCTGCGAAGTGGTCTTTCAGAACGACTTGCCTGTGCCGATTGCGCCAGCCTGGTATGGCCTCGATGGCTTAGCCCTGCCGGACCCACTGGCGGGACGGGCCCCCACCGCGCCGGGCTCGACCGAAACATCAGTTATTTCAATACCAAACGCGGGAACCCTGCTTGCCAACTTCCGTCTCTTTGAGGACCGCCTGAACCAGCCGGCCCGCCCGCTCCCGATCATCGCCGCGGAGACGAGCCCCGTCACCAACGACCGCGACGAGGTTCTGCTGATCGAGGAGTGGCGCATGCGGCCGGACGGTACTGCGCTTCCGCCGGGCCGTGACCCCAAGGACACGACCCCGCTCTACACGCTGAACGGCCGGACTTCATTCGAACTCTCAGCAGCCGCCGGCGAGCGGCTGCGGCTGCGCTTCATCAACGGTTCGCAACGCTCTGTTCTGGCGATCAAATTGGAAGGCCACGAGGTCCAGGTGATGGCGCTGGACGGGCAGCCGGCCGAGCCGTTCCCGGCCCGCAATGGCGCCCTGGTGCTGGCCCCGGGCGCCCGCGCCGACGCCTTTGTCGATGCGGCCACATCGGCCGCGCTGGTGCTGCATGACGGCAAGGAGGCACGCCCGATCGGGCGCCTCACAGTCGCCGGCAGACTGGAGCGGCGCGCGGCCCTGCCGCCACCAGAGCCACTGCCCTCGAACAACCTTCCCGAGAAACTCGACCTGAAGGGCGCCCTGCGGTTCGATGTCGCGCTCGGCGCCCTCGACGCCGGCTGGACCCGGACGGCCAATTTCTCCACCGCCTCCGCCCCCGCCTTCCGCGCCAAGTCCGGCAGGACCGTCGTGCTGGCGGTGATGAACCCGGCCCCCATCGCCACCGTCCTCCACCTGCACGGCCACCATTTCCGCCTGCTCGACCGGCTCGACGACGGCTGGAAGCCCTACTGGCTCGACACGCTCGCCATCGAGCCCGGCCAGACCCAGCGCATCGCCTTCGCCGCGACCTCACCGGGACGATGGCTGATCGAATCCGTGGTGACGGATTGGGCCGCGCCGCGGCTGGTGCGGTGGTATGGGGTGGAGTGAGCTATGCGCGCGTCCAGACGTAGCGAGCGTCGGGCTCTTTCTCCTCGTTACGCGCCCCGTCTGTTTCCTCGGCTTGCCTGAACCCGCGCGCTTCGTAGAAGCGCCGCGCCGGCGCGTTGCGCTGGAAGGTCCAGAGCTCGAGCCGCTTGCTGGCGCCTTTGGCGATGTCGAGGAGATCGGTGCCAATGCCGCGGCCCTGCGCGGCGGGAAGAACGTAAAGCTGCTCGATCCAATCGTCACGAACCGCGATGATCCCGCAGAGCTCATCGCCGTCGAAGCGTCCCCAGACGCGGCAGGTCGGAAAGATGCGCTCGCGGTAGAACCAGCGGTCGTCATCCGGCGTGTGCAACCCGGCGAGCCACGGCATCGCATGGTCAAACGCGGCCCGATGGACCTGCGCAGCCGCGCCCATGTCGGTGAGCGCGAGCGGCCTGAGCATCAGTACGCGATCCCGAGCGCGTTGTAGATCCGCCGGTGCACCGCCGGCAGCGTCTCGGTGAGATCTTCGGCGATCAAGCCCGGTCCCGCCTCGCTCGCCGCCTCGCCGTGCATCCAGACGCCGATGCTGGCGGCTTCGAACGCCGGCACGCCCTGCGCCAAGAGCCCTGCGATGATGCCGGCGAGCACGTCGCCGGCGCCGGCGGTCGCGAGCCAGGGCGGGGCGTTGGCGGCGATGGTGGCACGGCCGTCGGGCGCGGCGATCGTGGTGTCAGGGCCCTTCAGGAGCACGACGGCACCGGAGCGTTCGGCCGCGGCGCGCACGCGCTCGAGCTTCGAGCGGCCCGGAGTCTTGTTGCTGAGGTCGGAGAACAGCCGCGGAAACTCTCCCTCGTGCGGCGTCAGCACCACCTCGGCCCCAGCCGCGGACTTGATCGATTCAAACAGCCGCTCGGGATTTGCGGCAAAGCTCGTCAGCGCATCCGCGTCGAGCACGACATGGCGCTGCGCCGAGATAGCGGTGTGAACGATGTCGCATGTGCGATCACCAACGCCGGCCCCGGGACCGATCATGCAGGTATTGTAGCGCTTGTCGCCGAGCAGCTCGCCGAACTCGACCACGGTGTCCACGGCGCGGACCATCACCGCAGTCAGCGCGGCTGCATTGATCGCGAGCGCGTCGCGCGGGGTCGCGAGCGTGACGAGCCCGGCACCGGCACGCAAGGCGCCGCGAGCTGCCAGCCGCGCAGCACCGGTCGCGGCCTCATCGCCCGAGACGGCCAGCACATGGCCACGCGCGTATTTATGGCCGTCGATGCGCGGCACCGGAAAGGCCGCGCCCCAGAAATCCGGATCGTTTTCGAAACTCTGCGGCACGATCTCGTCCAATACCTGCGCGTCGATGCCGATGTCGGCGACGCGCACGCGGCCGCAGTGCATGCGACCCGGCAGCAGGAGATGCGCAGGCTTCTTGCGGAAGAAGGTGACGGTTTCAGTGGCATTGACCGCGACGCCCAGCACGGCTGCGCTGGTGCCGTTGATGCCGCTCGGCAGATCGACCGCGAGCACTGGCGCGCCATTGGCGTTGATCGCCTCGATCATCGCCCGCGCCTCGCCGTCGACGGGACGGTTCAAGCCCGCGCCGAACAGCGCATCGATGATCAGCGCCGGCTTTCCGATCGCCTGCGGATTGAACGGCAGCACCGGCTGCTTCCAGCCGCGCGCGGCGGACGCCGCATCGCCCTGGAGCTGGTCGCGCTCGCACATCAGGATGATCGAGACCTCGCGGCCCTGCGCGGCGAGCTCGGCGGCTGCGACAAACCCGTCGCCACCATTGTTGCCAGGGCCGGTCACGATCAGGATCGGCCCCTCCTCCACAAGCGCATTGGCGGCCTCGGCGACCGCCTGGCCGGCGCTCAGCATCAGCTTGAAGCCGGGCGTGCCGGCCGTGATGCTGAGTTGATCAGCTCGCTGCATTTCGGCGGTGGTTAGAACTTCCATGCCACTTCCCTGGTCCAAACGCCTTTTCAACAGGCACGTTCCGTGCCGATCTACCCAACGGAACAACGATCTGCACAGATATTGAACCGTTTGCCTATTTCGTAGTCTGCGGTATTTTAAGCCGACCGGCTCCACCTATCAGGGATGCTCGTTAAAAGGCTGATAACGCTTCAATAATCAGGGCATTTGCAACTTGGCATAGACCCTGCTTTCGAGGAAGCCGCTTCGGTTCGTCGTGCTCACTGGCATTATCTGGGTGTGGCCGGCCGTTTGTTGCCGGGCTGGTCAGGTCCCGGCATAGCGAAGACAAGATCGTGCGTTAAGAAAAGCGCATCCTGACGAAGACGTTGCTATTTGTTCGATAAGGCCGGGAGGCGCGCAGTGAAGAAGATCGAAGCCATCATCAAGCCATTCAAGCTCGACGAGGTGAAGGAAGCGCTTCAGGAAGTCGGCCTTCAGGGCATCACCGTGACCGAGGCCAAGGGCTTTGGTCGCCAGAAAGGCCATGCCGAGCTCTACCGCGGCGCAGAATACATCGTCGACTTCCTGCCCAAGGTGAAGATCGAGATCGTGATCGGCGACGACCTGGTCGAGCGCGCGATCGACGCGATCCGCCGCGCCGCGCAAACCGGGCGCATCGGCGACGGCAAGATTTTCGTCTCCAATATCGAAGAGGCGATCCGCATCCGAACTGGCGAATCCGGGCTGGACGCTATCTGAGCCGGGTGCTATCCCGAATCTTGCGACACTCTGAAAGAAAAAAGGCTGCTTCGGCGGCCTGATTTCGTTTGTGCGGTTGCGCTAACTCGCCGAAAGCGAGAACGAATCTGCTCATCTGGAAACCGTCCCGCAGAGCCAAAAGGGGTATGCATGAAGACCGCCAAAGACGTCCTGAAATCGATCAAGGACAACGACGTTAAATACGTCGACCTGCGCTTCACCGATCCGCGCGGCAAGTGGCAGCATGTGACGTTCGACGTCAGCATGATCGACGACGATATCTTCGCCGAAGGGACGATGTTCGACGGCTCCTCGATCGCCGGCTGGAAGGCGATCAACGAGTCCGACATGTGCCTGATGCCGGATCCGGTGACTGCGACGATCGATCCGTTCTTCGCCGAGACCACCATGGTGATCACCTGCGACGTGCTCGAGCCGACCACCGGCGAGCCCTACAACCGCGACCCCCGCGGCATCGCCAAGAAGGCGGAAGCCATGGTGAAGTCGATGGGCGTGGGCGACAGCGTGTTCGTCGGCCCCGAAGCCGAGTTCTTCGTGTTCGATGACGTGCGCTTCTCGTCGGGACCCTACAACACCGGCTTCCGCGTCGATTCCTCGGAGCTGCCGACCAACTCCGACACCGAGTATGAAGGCGGCAATCTCGGCCACCGCATCCGCACCAAGGGCGGCTACTTCCCCGTTCCCCCGCAGGACTCGGTGCAGGACATGCGCTCCGAGATGCTCGGCGCCATGGCCAAGATGGGCGTGAAGGTCGAGAAGCACCATCACGAAGTCGCTTCCGCCCAGCACGAGCTCGGCATGAAGTTCGACACGCTGACGCTGATGGCCGACCACATGCAGATCTACAAGTACTGCATCCACCAGGTCGCCCACATCTACGGCAAGACCGCCACCTTCATGCCGAAGCCGGTCTATGGCGACAACGGCTCGGGCATGCACGTGCACCAGTCGATCTGGAAGGACGGCAAGCCGGTGTTCGCCGGCAACAAATACGCCGACCTGTCGGAGACCTGCCTCCACTACATCGGCGGCATCATCAAGCACGCCAAGGCCATCAACGCCTTCACCAACCCGTCGACCAACTCCTACAAGCGTCTGGTCCCGGGCTATGAGGCTCCCGTGCTGCTCGCCTACTCCGCGCGCAACCGCTCGGCGTCCTGCCGCATCCCCTACACCGCTTCGCCGAAGGCCAAGCGCGTCGAGGTACGCTTCCCCGATCCGCTCGCCAATCCCTATCTCGGCTTCGCCGCGATGCTGATGGCCGGCCTCGACGGCATCAAGAACAAGATCGATCCGGGTCCGGCGATGGACAAGGACCTCTACGACCTGCCGAAGGAAGAGCTGAAGCAGATCCCGACCGTCTGCGGTTCGCTCCGCGAGGCGCTCGAAAACCTCGACAAGGACCGCGGCTTCCTCAAGGCCGGCGGCGTGTTCGACGACGACTTCATCGACGCTTACATCGAGCTGAAGATGACCGAAGTCGCCCGCTTCGAAATGACCCCCCACCCGGTCGAGTTCGACATGTACTATTCGGGCTGATCGGCTCGGACGGTATCCGACAAACCAAAGGCGCTCCGCGAGGGGCGCCTTTTCGTTTGTGAGCGCAGCACCTTCCGACTACGGGGTCTCGCGCCGCGGCATCAAATGATCGAGCAGGCCGATTGGCAGCGGAAACACGACGGTCGACGACCGCTCGCCGGCGATGTCGTGCAGAGCCGCGAAGTAACGCAGCTGCATCGCCTGCGGCTCCTGCGCCAGAATCCGGCCGGCCTCGACCAGCTTTTCGGCAGCCTGCTGTTCCCCCGTCGCGTTGATCACCTTCGCGCGTCGCAACCGTTCCGCCTCGGCCTGCTTGGCGATCGCGCGTACCATGGTTTCGTTGAGATCGACGTCCTTGATCTCTATGCCGGTGACCTTGATGCCCCAGACGTCGGTCTGCTTGTCGAGGATCTCCTGGATGTCGGCGTTCAACCTGTCGCGTTCGGCGAGCATCTCGTCGAGTTCGTGTTTGCCAAGCACTGAGCGCAGCGTGGTCTGGGCGAGCTGGCTGGTCGCCGCCATGTAGTCCCCGACCTTGATGATGGCGCGCTCGGGATCGACAATGCGGAAGTAGAGAACGGCGTTGACTTTGACGGACACGTTGTCGCGCGAAATCACATCCTGGGGCGGCACGACCTGCACCATCACCCGCAGATCGACCTTGACGAGCTGCTGCACGATCGGAATGAGGATGATGAGACCCGGCCCCTTCACCGCGGTGAAGCGGCCGAGCGTGAAGACAACGCCGCGCTCGTATTCCCTGAGGATGCGAACGGCCTGGGTGAGAAACAGAATGACGATCAGCGCCAGCACTGCGTAAATCGAATATTCAAACATCAGAGTAGACCTCTCTCGCCGGTCACAGGACCCGGACGCCGAACCACCAGCGTCAAATCGATGATATTGGCGACCTCGACCCTCTCGCCGGGCTTGAAGCTGTCGGCACCGCGCGCTTGCCAGCGTTCGCCATGGGTAAAGACGTGCCCCTCGTTCTCGCTCCAGTCGAGGACCTCGGCGGCCAGGCCTCGCATGGCTTGCGCGCCGACCCGTGGCGGGCCGCGGCGGGCGCGCCGAAGCGCGCCAAGCACGATCAGAACGAAACCAGTGAGCATCGCCGCGACAACGGCGATGACCGACCACGACAGCCGGTAGCCCGGCGCTTCGACCCTGACCAGCATGACGGCGCCGAGCACAAAGGCCACGACGCCTCCGAGGCCGATCACGACTGTCGGATTGAACGCCTCGATGGCGAGGAGCGCGATCCCGACCAGCATCAGGCCGAGCCCGGCATAATTGATCGGCAGCAGGTTGAGGGCGTACAGGCCGAGCAGCAGGCAGATCGTCCCGACCACTCCCGGAGCGACGGCACCGGGGGACATGAATTCGAAAATCAGGCCGTAGATACCGACCATCAGGAGAATGAACGCGACGTTGGGATCGGTGACGACCGCCAGGAAGCGGGAGATCCACCCGGGATCGACGGCTTCGATGATCGCGTTCTGCGTTGCCAGGCGTTGCGTCGTGCCGCCCCCAAGCTCGACCACGCGACCATCGATTTGCCTGAGCAAATCGGCCGGATCGCGCGCGACGAGGTCGATGGCGTGCGCCTGCAACGCGCCATTGGCGGACAGGGTGGCGGCTTCGCGGACCGCCTTCTCGGCCCAATCGGCATTGTGGCCGCGCAGTTCGGCGAGGCTGCGGATGAAGGCGACGGCATCGTTCGTCACCTTCGCCGTCATCGCATCCTTCGGCTCATCCTTCTTGTCCTTGTCGGGTGTGCCGCTTGGCAGGCCCGGAAGCGGTCCGCCAATCTGCACTGGCGTCGCGGCGCCGATATTCGTACCTGGGGCCATCGCCGCGATATGGGTCGCATAGAGAATATACGTACCGGCACTCGCCGCATGGGCGCCTGCCGGCGCGACGTAGCCGACGACGGGAACGGACGAGCCGAGCACATCCGCGATGATCTCGCGCATGCTGGAGTTGAGACCGCCGGGCGTATTCATTCGGAGAATCACGATCTCGGCGTGTCGTTCGGCGGCCTTGACCAAGGCCTCCTTCACGTAGCTCGCCGACGCCGGGCCAATGGCTCCCTCGATCGTGACGGTGAGTGCAAGACGGCGATTCTCCTCCGCTGAGCCGGGACGGAGACTGGAAAGACAAGCGACGATGCCGATCGCCGCAACGAGGGCCGCCTTCATGGTCTGCACGGCAAGGGCTCCCTTACCCCAGATATGGTGTTCGTCTCCCAAACCTCAATGCGGAGGCGCGTCCTCCGCCGTTGCGATTGTGCGACGCAATGGACGGGGGCGTAATGCGGCAGCCCTGGCGGGATGCTGAGCCGGGGGCCCGACGGTGTGAGGCCCACTCCGCGAGACCCTTGAGAGCCTCGATCAGGCCCCCTCCTCGAGGCCGGCGGCGTGTTCGACGACGACTTCATCGACGCTTACCCCGCGCTGAAGGTGATCGAAGTCGCCCGCTTCGGGGGTGACCCCGCACCCGGTCGCGGTTCGATCGGCTCGAACGGTCACAACACACGAAAGGCGCCCTTCGGGGCTCCTTTTTGTTTGAGGCTACCGACTTTCGTTCTGCATCTGACTCCACTTCGTTCTCAAAGAACGAATCGGAATCGAAATAGTCGGCGCGCACCAATTCTTGCTGATTGGTTTATTCCGCCCGAGATATTGCGAGCGCGGTTCGTAGCAGTCACACGTCTCACTCACTTGCCCGGAAAAATCACCCCGATCTCCGTCACCACGGGTGCCCACTTCACCAGCGTCGCGTTGTCGGAGGCGACCTTCACGCCGTCGCCCAGCAGCGATTTGGGCGCGGCGGACTTCCGGTCGAAGCGGATCGTCACGCGACAGCCGCCCTGCATCGGACGACCGAGCGCGCCGCCTTTCCAGTCGGTGACGAAGCCGCCGTAGTCCCATTCAAAACCGGCGACCAGGAACGCTCTACCGCTCGCCTTCTGCACGTCGGCGAGGCTCGATCCGATCGTGATGCCATCGACGTTCCATTTGCTCGTCCTGGCACTGTCGCGCAATGTCAGGCCGGAGACGCGCTTCGATTTGTCTTCCGCGAAGGCGACCTCGATCCGCTGGTCGTTCGCCTTCGGAAACAACACCAGCCCCTTGTAAGTTTCGCCTTCCGCGCCGGGCAGCTCCTGCACCACGGCCTCCTTGCCGTAGCGCTGCATCAGGCTCTTGGCGGTGTCGCTCGGCGCCACCGGCGAAGCGCAGGTGATCGGGCCCTCGGCCGGCGCAGCGGTCTGAGCGATGGCGGGAAATGCGAACAGGACGGAGACGGCAACGGTCAGTCTGCAAATCATCGGAATGCAATTCCGGCTTGAAAATTCAATGGAGAAATAGCACGGAGCCGCACGTCCGGCTCCGCTGTGTTCGCAATGTCGATGCGGCCAAAAAGTCCGCGCTTACGCCGCCGCCCTCTGTTTCGCCACCATCGCCTCGCCGAACGCTTCGAACAGCTTGCGATTGATCGGATTGCGCTGCGGGTCGTATTCGGCGTGCCATTGCACGCCGAGCGCGAAGGTCGAGGCTTCCGCGATCTGGATCGCCTCGATGGTGCCGTCCTCGGCGAGGCCTTCGATCAGCACGCGCTTGCCGGGCTCGAGGATGCCCTGGCCGTGCAGCGAATTGACCCGGATCTTCTCGCAGCCGAGGAGCCTTGCGAAGGCACCGCCCGGCGTGAGGTCGACGTCATGACGGTCGGCGAACACGACGGTCGGATCGGGATGGATCTCGCCATTCTCGAGCCTGGGCATGCGGTGGTTCATGCGACCGGGGATTTCGCGGATCTCGGGGTGCAGCGAGCCGCCGAAAGCGACGTTCATCTCCTGCAAGCCGCGGCAGATGCCGAACAGCGGGATGCCGCGGGCGACGCAGGCGACCGAGAGCGCCAGCGCGACCTCGTCGCGGTGGATGTCGTAGGGCTCGTGCTTCTCGCAAGGGTCGACGTTGAAGCGGGTCGGGTGCACGTTGGCGCGCGCCCCGGTGAGCACGACACCGTCGACGGTATCGAGCAGTGCGGCGATATCGGTAATGTCGGGCGAGCCCGCGAACATCACCGGCAAGCCGCCGGAGACCTCGGCCACTGCGCGCAAATTGCGCTCACCGACCATCTGGACCTGAAATCGATTTTCGACGCGATGGGCGTTCCCGATCACGCCGACGACCGGCTTTCTCATTTCCCGTTCCGACCTCCAGCCGAAAAAGATTCTCCAAACATGCCCCCCGGATGGAACAAATTCAACAGAAGGGATCGCGGGACGGCAATGCTATTTTTGCGCAAATGTGCCCCTTGGGGCACCCCTGCGCGTCCGCGGCGCTGGCTTCTGCCGGCAACGGGCGCTTCAATCCGGCGCACGGGCCCGGCTTGATCCCAGGCAAGATTTCACGAAAGAGTGCGCCAGCCGGCTCCGAAAGGGACGTGATGTGACCATCTCCAGAGATGAACAGCCCAAAACCCGCTCCGATCTCGCCTGGGCGATCACGGTCGGCGGCATCGGGGTCGTGCTGTTCACGGCAATGCTGGTCTTCACCTGGTACTTTGCCGCCACCCTGCTCCTGATCTTCACCGGCATGCTGCTCGGCGTCGGCCTCAACGCGCTGACCAATGCGCTCGGCCGCCGTATGCACCTGCCGCACGCGGCGCGGCTTGCGATCGTCTGCATCGTGCTGGCGGCGCTGCTCGGAGGTGTCGCCTATCTCGGCGGCGCGACCATCGCCGAGCAGGCATCGCTGCTGAGCAACACCATCAAATCGCAGATCGCACACGTCAAATCCTTCCTCGACCACCGCGGTATCGACACCAGCTTCTTCGATCTCGGCAACGCCGCGCCCGCCTCTTCCGCCAGCGACACGGCCGCGACGCCAGCCCCGCACGCCCCATTGCCGAACGCCGGCGCGCTTGCTTCCAGCGGCGGGGCGATCGTGAGCCAGACCTTCAAGCTGCTGTTCGGCGCGATCAGCGCCGTCGGCAACGTTTTCATCGTGCTGTTCCTGGGACTGGCCTTCGCCGCACAGCCCGGCGTCTATCACGACGGACTGCTGTTTCTGGCACCGGCCAAGCATCGCGTCCGCGCGACGCTCATCATCGATCGCATCGGCGAGACGCTGGAGCGCTGGCTGATCGCGCAGATCATCGTGATGATTGCGGTCGGACTCGTGACCTGGATCGGGCTTGCCATCATCGGCATCCCCGGCTCGTTCATCCTGGGAATTCAAGCCGGTCTGCTCGCCTTCATCCCGACCGTCGGCGCCATCATCGCCGGCGTCGTCGTGGTGCTGGCGAGCCTCGCCTCGGGCTGGATCCCGGCGCTATCGGCGCTGGTCCTGTTCCTCGGCGTGCATGCGATGGAGAGCTATGTGCTGACGCCGATCCTCCAGCGCCAAGCGCTGGACATCCCGCCGGCCACGCTGTTCGCATTCCAGATCCTGCTCGGCGTCGTCTTCGGGATCTGGGGCCTGGCGTTGGCGCTACCACTCGTCGCCATCGCCAAGGTCATGATCGATCATTTCAAGACGTATCAGGCGCCGCCCCTGGCAGAGGC
The DNA here is from genome assembly GCF_021458635.1 of Bradyrhizobium monzae. Taxonomy (GTDB): domain Bacteria; phylum Pseudomonadota; class Alphaproteobacteria; order Rhizobiales; family Xanthobacteraceae; genus Bradyrhizobium. The sequence continues at coordinate 66,380 of NZ_JAIRDQ010000008.1, read as the reverse complement.
GGCGTAGAGCATGATCCGGAAAAGTGTGAAGCGGTTTTCCCTCGCGACAAACGCGGAACGCGTTTGCGCGGAGATCATGCTCCAAAAATAGAGCAAACTCAGGTCGTCAGCACGGTCTCGGTGTGCTCGACCTCCGGGGGCGCTGCAAAATACTGGCCGACGAGGCCGCGCCATTCCGTGAAATTCTCGGAGCCGCGGAAATCCACGGTGTGGTTCTCCAGCGTCGCCCATTTCACCATCAGCCGATAGCGCTGCGGCTTCTCGATCGATTTGTGCAGTTCGAACCCGTGAAAGCCCTTGGAGCGGCCGAAGGCGGCCTTGGCCTTGGCGACGGCGGCCTCAAAATCCTTTTCGCTGCCCGGCTTGACGTCGATTTGCGCGATCTCGGTGATCATCGGTTTCCACCCTCTTGTTTGGTGGCCGTATCTACCGCAGCCGGGAGCAAAGAAAAAGGCGCCGAAACGGCGCCCTGCCCGGCCGAAAATGCGGCGCTCTCAGGCGAACAGCAGCACGGTGCCTGCAACGATGAGCGCGCAACCGAGAAACAGCGCGATCGGCCAATAGCTGCGGCCCTGTGTGTAGCGTCCCTGGGCGCGGCGCTCGGCAATCAGCGCGGTCTCGTATTCGTCCGCGGTCGAGAACAGACAGGCAAAGCCGCCGCGGGCCGAGGCCGCAGCGGCTTCAAGCGACATCAGGGCAGCCTGCGGGTTCTGTCGACGGATCGATTCCATGACCGCAATGGTAGGAACCGAATGGTAAACAGGGGATTACCGCGCGCTCTTCTCGTCTCAGGCCGTCGCCGGCTGTGGCTTGGACTCTGCCTTGGGCACACCGATCCGCGCAGCGCTCTGACGGCGCCAATTCTCCAGCGACAACGGCAGCTCCTCGGCGGCCTCAACACGGTTACGGCCGCTGCGCTTGGCCTGGTACAGTGCGGTGTCGGCCGAGGCCAGCAGCACCTCGAGCTCGGTGCCGGCGGGGCCGCCGGCCACGCCGATGCTGACGGTGGTGTCGACCGGGCCTTCATCGACCACGACGCCGGAGGTCTCGAACGCTTCGCGCACGCGCTCGGCGACCAGCACCCCCTCCTCCAGTGCGCAGGGCAGCAGTGCGGCGAACTCCTCGCCGCCGATACGGCCCGACAGGTCCGAGATGCGCAGATTGTTGACGACCACGGTCGAGAACAGCTTCAGCATCTCGTCGCCGGCGGGATGGCCGAAGCGGTCGTTGATCGACTTGAAATGGTCGATGTCGAAGATCATCACGGTGACGGGCCGGCCGCCCTTGGCCTCGCGCTCGATCACGCGCGCGCAGGCTTCCGAGAAGCCACGGCGGTTGAGCATGCCGGTCAGCGGATCGGTCGACGCCGCGGTGCGGTGCGCGGTGACGGTACGCTCGGACACCAGCATGAAGATCACGAACACGGTGCCGACGGCATAGAGCACGAGCTCGACTGCGAACACGGTGACCCAGACGCTGTGGGAGAAGCCGGCATCGTTCGGGCGCAGGAAGCTGCCGAGCAGGATCGGCAACATCAGCACGCAGCCGTGCATCACCGGCACCACGAAGGCCGGCCAGCGCCGTTGCAGGCTCTTGCGCCGCTCGACCCAGAGCTCGCTCGCGGTCAGCGCCGCATAGACCGAGACGATGCCGGCGCCGATGATCATGCGCAGCATCGACGCGGCGGGATCGAGCAGCAGCACCGTCGCGACCCAGGCGAGCGCGCCGAGCACGAGGCCGGGCCAGTTCGGCTTGCGGCCGTGGAACACGCGCGCCGCATTCCACACCATGCCGCAGGCAACGAAGCCGACCGCATTCAATGCGAGATACAGGTGTGGGCCGAGCTTGTCGCCGGTCGCCGTCCACAACGCGACGGACGCCGCGCCGAGCAGATAGGCGGTGCCCCACCATTTCAGCGCGGGGCTGTTCTCCTGTCTGCCGAAAAACACCATCATGGCGCCGAGCAGTGCGGCGACCATCGTGGCGACCAAATAGAGCGTGATGCTATCGAGCGACATCATGTCAGCCCCCTCTTGAACATAGCAGTTACGCGATCGGCACATCCGATTTGCGCGCCCTTCCAGATGCGACGCTATGTCCCGCGAGTTCCATTCAGGTTTTCATCCGAGGCCAAGTTTTCGGGAAACTCGTCTTCAATTTGCGTACAAACGAACAACAAAAAGGGCGCTGAAATCAGCGCCCTTTTGCATTTCATTGAAGCCGCTTTCGCGGCGAATGTGACCGAAGCGATTAACGCTTCGAGAACTGGAAGGACCGGCGGGCCTTGGCCTTGCCGTACTTCTTGCGCTCGACCACGCGGGAGTCGCGGGTCAGGAAGCCGCCCTTCTTGAGCACGGTGCGCAGCTCGGGCTCGAAATAGGTGAGCGCCTTGGAGATGCCGTGACGGACGGCACCGGCCTGACCGGACAGACCGCCGCCGGCGACGGTGCAGATCACGTCGTACTGGCCGGAGCGCGCGGCCACCGAGAACGGCTGCTCGATCATCATGCGCAGCACGGGACGAGCGAAATAGACCTCGACCTCGCGCGAGTTGACCGTGACCTTGCCGGCACCCGGCTTGATCCAGACGCGGGCGACCGCGTCCTTGCGCTTGCCGGTGGCGTAGGCGCGGTTGAACTTGTCGACCTTCTTCTCGTGCTTGGGCGCATCGGGCGCCACCGCGGTCTTGAGCTGCGAGAGCTGGTCGAGCGACTGAATGGATTCGGCCATGATTATGCGGCCCTCGTGTTCTTGCGGTTCAACTTGGCGATGTCGATCTTCTCGGGCGTCTGGGCCTCGTGCGGATGATCAGCACCGCCATAGACGCGGAGGTTGCCCATCTGGACGCGACCGAGCGGACCACGCGGGATCATGCGCTCGACGGCCTTCTCCAGCACGCGCTCGGGATGCTTGCCTTCAAGGATCTGGCGCGCGGTGCGCTCCTTGATGTGGCCAACATAGCCGGTGTGCTTGTAATAGGTCTTCTGCTCGCGCTTGCGGCCGGTGAGGACCGCATGCTGGGCGTTGATGATGATGACGTTGTCGCCGCAATCAACGTGCGGGGTGTAGGTCGGGAGGTGCTTGCCGCGCAGGCGCATGGCAACGATGGTGGCGAGACGGCCGACGACCAGACCCTTGGCGTCGATCAGCACCCACTTCTTCGTCACCTCGGCCGGCTTTGCCGAAAAGGTTTTCATGTCAGAGTTTCCGTGGACGGGGAATAGCGGCGCGAACACCGCACCGGACTGCGCGGGTTTCTAGAGAAGACACGCGCAACGGTCAATGCCCAGCGACGCAAATTACATCAACAAAATCAGTATCTTGAAATTAAGGTGCGATATTACCTGCGAAAAGCTCAAATATTTGGAATGGAATAGGTCGATGTGACGTGGGCAATCGGATCGGGGGACGTCCCGGACAGCAGCTTCACCTCCCCGACCGCGAGGCGCTTGCCGAGCTTGAGCAACCGGGCCTCCGCCAGCACGTCCTGTCCCGGCTGGCCCTTGCGCAGAAAATTGATGTTGAGATTGGTGGTCACGGCGAGCCCGACCGGGCCGATGGCCGACAGCAGCACCACGTACATGGCGAAATCGGCCAGTGCCATCAGCGTCGGGCCTGAGACGGTTCCACCCGGCCGCAGCATCCGTTCGCTGAAGCGCTGGCGCAAAAGGCAGGTCTGGCCGTCCGCGCTCTCGATCGTGACGTCGTCGCCGCCGAACGCCTGGGGAAACTCGGCACGGAGAAACTGCTCGACCTCCGCCACGCTCATTTTCGCTGCCGCCATGCTGTTCCCCACCCTCGCTTCACGGGACCTGTTACATTAGGTTATCTGCATCATCCAACTGCAATAATCCAACCGGAAACGCCTTGATGTCCACCCAGGCCGCCCGCGCCTCGTCCCCGCAACCGCCAATTCTGCTGCGCGAAATGGTCGGCGCCATCGCGGTGCTGACCCTCAACCGGCCGGCAGCGCGCAACAGCCTGTCGGAAGCGATGATCGCCGGCCTGCATGCCGAACTCGACGAGATCCGCGACAACAAGTCCATCCGCGGCGTCGTGATCGCCGCCAACGGTCCCGCCTTCTCCGCCGGTCACGACATGAAGGAGCTGACCGCGCGCCGCAGCGATCCGGATCGCGGCCGCGCCTATTTCGCTGAACTCATGAACGCCTGCAGCGCGATGATGCAGGCGGTCGTGCGTCTGCCGAAGCCGGTGGTCGCTTCGGTCCAGGGCATCGCGACCGCGGCCGGCTGCCAGCTCGTGGCGAGCTGCGATCTCGCGATCGCATCGGATGCGGCGAGCTTCGCCACACCCGGCGTCGACATCGGCCTGTTCTGCTCGACGCCGATGGTGGCGCTGTCGCGCAACGTGCCGCGCAAGCAGGCAATGGAGATGCTGCTCACCGGCGAACCGGTGCCGGCTGCGCGCGCCCGCGAGATCGGCCTCGTCAATCGCGTCGTCGCCGCCGGCACCGAGCGCGACGCCGCGATTGAGCTTGCGCAACAAGTCGCGCTGAAGTCCGCCTACACCGTCAAGCTCGGCAAGGAGGCGTTCTACCGTCAGGCCGAGATGAGCCTTGCGGACGCCTATCGCTATGCGGCAGAGGTGATGACCGAGAACATGATGGCCTGCGACGCCGAGGAAGGCATCGGCGCCTTCATCGAGAAGCGCACACCGACATGGCGGGATGAGTGACATTCGTCATTGCGAGCGAAGCGAAGCAAGCCAGAAAGCCCTCCACGGAAACAGACTGGATTGCTTCGTCGCTTTGCTCCTCGCAATGACAAGGAAGAAGAACAACAGATGAACCACGACGCCTATCCCGACAATTACATCCGCGGCATCCTCAACAGCGTGAAGTCGATCGCGATGGTCGGCGCCTCGCCGGTCAATGTGCGGCCGAGCTATTTCGCGTTCAAATATCTGGCGCAGCGCGGCTACGACATGATTCCGGTCAATCCCGGTCATGTCGCCAAGGAGCTGCTCGGAAAGCCCTTCGTCGCGTCGCTGCGCGACATCGGACGTCCCGTCGACATGATCGACATCTTTCGCAACTCCAGCCACATCATGCCTGTCGTTGAGGAAGCCCTCACGCTCGATCTGTTGCCGAAGGTGATCTGGATGCAGCTTGGCGCGCGTGACGATGCGGCGGCGGAAAAAGCCGAGGCTGCGGGTATCAAGGTCGTGATGAACCGCTGCCCCAAGATCGAATATGGCCGGTTGTCGTCAGAGATCTCCTGGATGGGCGTCAATTCGCGCACGCTCAGTTCCAAGCGCCCGCCGGCGCCGACGCAGGGCATGCGTCTATCCCTCAATCGGATGAGCGTCGGCGGTGGCGACACCGCGGCCTCCGATCGCGCGGCCAAAAACAAGAGCGAGCAAAGCTGACTCAATTGCGAAGGATTCGTTTCGCGAACGCGACACTGCGTAGCACGATCGTTGCGATGTGAAGCCGCGGCTTGACGGCAGGCGCTGTCACGATCAGCATGCCGCGCGATTTCAGACCACAAGAACAGGACGCCCTCAATGAGCGATCGCCTTCCGGGATTTTCGACCCTCGCCGTGCATGCCGGTGCACAGCCCGATCCGACCACCGGTGCGCGCGCGACGCCCATTTATCAGACGACATCCTTCGTCTTCAACGATGCCGACCACGCCGCCTCGCTGTTCGGCCTGCAGGCGTTCGGCAATATCTATACCCGCATCGGCAATCCGACCAATGCGGTGCTGGAAGAGCGCGTCGCCGCGCTCGAGGGCGGCACCGCTGCGCTTGCGGTGGCCTCGGGCCATGCCGCACAGGTCGTGGTGCTGCAGCAATTGCTGCAGCCGGGCGACGAGTTCATCGCCGCGCGAAAACTCTACGGCGGCTCGATCAACCAGTTCGCGCATGCGTTCAAGAGCTTTGGTTGGAACGTGGTGTGGGCCGATCCCGATGACGTCGCGAGCTTCGAGCGCGCGGTGACGCCGCGCACGAAAGCGATCTTCATCGAGTCCATCGCCAACCCGGCCGGCAGCATCACCGACATCGAGGCGATCTCGACGGTGGCGCGCAAGGCGGGCGTGCCCTTGATCGTCGACAACACGCTGGCCTCGCCCTATCTGATCCGGCCGATCGACCACGGCGCAGACATTGTCGTGCATTCGCTGACGAAGTTTCTCGGTGGCCACGGCAATTCGCTCGGCGGCATTATCGTCGATGCCGGCACCTTCGATTGGTCGGCCGGCGGTAAATATCCGATGCTGTCGGAGCCGCGGCCGGAATATCACGGCATCCGGCTCCAGGAGACGTTTGGCAATTTCGCCTTCGCCATCGCCTGCCGCGTGCTTGGCCTGCGCGATCTCGGGCCGGCGCTATCGCCGTTCAATGCCTTCATGATCCTCACCGGCATCGAGACTTTGCCGCTGCGCATGCAGAAGCACTGCGACAACGCCAAGGCGGTCGCCGAATTCCTCGCCGGCCACCCCGCAGTGTCCGCGGTGAACTATGCCGGGTTGGCAAGCGACAAGTACAACCAGCTCGCGCGCAAATACGCGCCGAAGGGCGCGGGCGCCGTGTTCACCTTCAGCCTGAAGGGCGGCTACGACGCCGGCGTCAATCTGGTGTCGAAGTTGCAGCTGTTCTCGCATCTGGCCAATGTCGGCGACACCCGTTCACTGGTGATCCACCCGGCCTCGACCACGCACAGCCAACTCGACGACGCCGCCAAGATCAAGTCCGGCGCAGGTCCCGACGTGGTCCGGCTCTCGATCGGCATCGAGGACAAGGAAGATTTGATCGCCGACCTGGAACAGGCGCTGGGCGCGTAATCTGCCCGTCATTCCGGGGCGCGCGGAAGCCCCAGAATGACGGCTCCAGTTAACAGTCATTAACCACACCTGCCGCATACATCGTCACTGGATCGCCCCTTTTGATTCGGAGCCGACGATGCTGCGCTGGATGGTGCCTGCCCTTGCCGCGACGCTGACCATCTCCGGCGCCTTCGCCGCCGACCTGCCCACCATGCCGAAGCGGCGGGTTGCGGTTCCGCCGCCGGAGCGACGAGTGTATGTCGAGACAGATCAGGATGCGCTGATCTCGCCGGCCTATGGCGTCGGCAGTTACGTCCGCAACCTGCCGGGGACGCCGCTCCTGCCAGGCTCCAACACGCTGCCGGGCTATTACGGCCGCCCCTGGGATTACGACTATCAGGGCCCGTACTACGGCGGACCGCAGGTCAGCTATTTCTGGCGACTGCCCTACGCCTGCGGCGTTTACGGCTATTGCTGATCAGCGATCAACCAGCCTGGCCGAGCGGGACCGTGCGTGACTGCGCCTCCGCAGATTGCCGCGATGACAAGCGCTCCGCCTGCATCACCGCAAGCGTGAGCACGGCGATCGCGACCGCCTGATGCGAGAGCGCGAGATCGATCGGCACCTGGTTGAGCAGCGTCAGGATACCGAGCACCGCCTGCACGCTCACCGCCGCGAGCAGCCAGAGCGCGCCGCTCGCCGCCGAGCCTGCGCGTGAACGCAGCGCGTCGAGCGCATGCAGCGCCGCCAGTGTGAACAGCAGATAAGCGGTCATGCGGTGCTCGAACTGCACCGTCAGCACATTGTCGAACATGTTGCGCCACCACGGCGTCTCGAACCACAGCCGTTCCGCCGACGGAATGAAGGCGCCGTCGATCTGCGGCCAGGTGTTGAAGGCGCGTCCGGCGCGCAAACCCGCGACCAGTGCACCGAAATAGATCTGGATGAAGGTCACGATCACCAGCACCGCGCTCGTGAACCGCAGCCGCGCCGGAACGGCAAGTTGCGGCCGATCGGCGAGCCGCCGCACCGTCCAGACGATGCCGGCGAAGATCAGCAGCGCCAGCACCAGGTGCGTCGCCAGCCGATATTGCGACACCTCGACCCGCTCGGACAGCCCCGATGCCACCATCCACCAGCCGACCGCGCCCTGGAGGCCGCCGAGCGCGAACAGCAGCCACAGCCGCCGCTTCAACTCACCGGGCAGACCGCCACGCCACAGGAAGAACAGGAACGGCAGCAGATAGGCGACCCCGATGAAGCGGCCGAGCAGCCGGTGGCTCCATTCCCACCAGAAAATCTGCTTGAACTCGGAGAGCGACATCCCGGCGTTGAGCTCGCGATATTGCGGGATCTTCTTGTAGGCCTCGAAGGCGTCGGTCCACTGCGCGTCCGACAGCGGCGGAACGCTGCCGGTAACGGGCTTCCACTCGACGATCGACAGGCCGGATTCCGTCAGCCTCGTCGCGCCGCCGACCAGCACCATCAGTGCGATCAGGGCGGCCACGGAAATCAACCACCAGCGCACGGCGCGATGCGGGTTGGTCGGGGCGGAATTCGTCGTCATTTCAAGGGTTAAAACCAAAGCTTGAACCGGACTGCGTGCCCCTTATAGTCCCCCGCTCCCGCAGCGCAAGTTACGCGAAAGCCGCAGTTCTCCGCCATGAATATCCGCACCCGCAAGTTCCTCGGCGCCATCCTGCTCCTGGTGCTGGCCACGGTCTGGGCCCTGCTCGGCATGGCGGCGGCGCAGATGCCGTGGATCGCCGAGTCCGGCTGGCGGCAGGCGATCTACTACGTGGTGGTCGGCATGGGCTGGGTGCTGCCGGCCATGCCGATTGTGAGCTGGATGCAGCGGCCCGATCGCGCCTAACTCCGCAAACGCGCTTGCGCGTTTGTCGGATGCGAAGGCTCTAACCATCGCTGAGTCAGCTCGTAACGCTGCCCGTCGGTTTCACCGGCGCGAAGGCGACGCCCGACACCAACACCCGCATCATGCGCAGCGAGCGCACCCTTCCGTCCCAGGAAATTCGCGGCAGCGCGCGCAGATTGGTGCGCCCTTCTGCGTCCACGATTCCGGGAATCGTGGACACCGCGCTGGCAAAGCCGGCCTCCTCCGCCATCACGACATGATTGCGCCGAAACGAGGTGCGATCGCCGAACGGAAATGCCAGATGCCGGATATCGCGGCGGAATGACGCTTCCGCCACCGCCTTGCCCATCGTCATCTCGCGCAGCGCGGCTGCGTCCTTCATGGTGGCGAGAACCGGATAGTTCACGGTCGCGCTGCCGATCGTGACACTCGGATCGGCCGCCAGCTTGGCCAGATCCTCCCAATCCATCGATGCTTCGCGCGAGAGTGCGGCGAGATCGATCCGGTAGCGCGTGCAGAGATCGGCGATCGCCGCCGACAAATCGGCTGGTGCCAGCGAGCGCAGCCAATTCTCGAGATGCGAAAACAGCGCCTGCTTCTCGGCATTGCCCGTCACGGTGAAGCGTTGCTCCTTGTCGTCCATCATCAGGCTGATGCGGCTCTCGCGCGCGATCACCTGCTCGAGCCCGAGCCACCAGGCTTCGCCGACGCCGTCGGGAAAGGCGGTGGGAACGTAGAGCGTGAACGGCACGGCGTAGCGCGCCAGCACCGGATAGGCAAAGCGGATGAAGTCCTTGGGCGCACCGTCGAAGGTCAGCGCCACGAAACGGTGCTTCTCCGGCAGCGTTACCGCGCGCCGGCAGACCTCGTCCATGCCGAGAAAATCATAATCCCAGCGCTTCAGCGCGCGAATGGCGCGATCGAGAAATTGCGGCGTGATCTCGTTTTGTCGCAGCGGCTGGAATGCGCCTCTCCGCCGCGGTCGCACGCGCTCGAAGCGCAGGATTGCGCCTGCGCCGCGGCTGCGCAGCAGCGGTCGGCCGGTGAACCAGGCCAACTCGAGCCGCAACCGCTCCAGCCATCTGTCGTCGGATGCCAATATCCCACCTTCGCGTTCGCCGGCGGCCCGTTTCCTCAGCTATTGTCATTACCCTTTGTTGACATTTATTTGCAAAGGTCGGCCACAGGCCGAAATACGTATTCTTCGTTTTCTCGACAGGTTTGGCGGATGACCATGGCTGCGGCGATGCAAAGCCGGACGGCAGAATCGCCAGCGCGGTCGAAAGCGAGCCGTATCGCGCATGTCGACCTCATCAGCGATATTGCAGAGGCCGAGACGGTCTGGCGTGCCCTCGAGGAGCCCGGTCATCTCTTCACGCCCTATCAGCGGTTCGATCTTCTGGGTTCATGGGCGCGATCGGTCGGGGAACGCGAAGGCGCCCGTTCCTGCGTCGTGATCGCCCGTGATGCCGAGCGGACGCCGCTCGCGCTGCTTCCGCTCGCGCTGCGCCAAGGCCACGGCTTGCGCACGGCCTGCTTCATGGGCGGCAAGCACACGAGCTTCAACATGGGGCTGTGGAACGCCGAGTTCGCAGCACAGGCTGTTGCCGCCGATCTCGACGTGCTGTTCGCGCCCTTGCATGACCAGGTCGACGTTCTCGCGCTGACGCAGCAGCCGCGGCGCTGGCATGACCAGCAAAACCCGTTTGCGCTGCTGCCGCAGCAGAGCGCGATCAACGGCTGCCCGCTACTGGCGATGGAGCCGGGTGGCCCGCCCGCATTCCGGATCAGCAACTCCTTCCGCCGCCGGCTGAAGAGCAAGGAGAAGAAACTCCAGGCGCTCACCGGCTATCGCTATCACCTTGCCACGACGGACGCGGACGTCACCCGCCTGCTCGACTGGTTCTTTCGCGTCAAGCCGGTCCGGATGGCGGAGCAGAAGCTCCCGAACGTCTTTGCCGAACCGGGTGTCGAGCAATTCGTTCGCAACGCCTGCCTCGCGCCGCGCGGTGAAGGCCGCGTCATCGACATTCATGCGCTCGAATGCGACGACGAGGTGATCGCGATCTTCGCCGGCGTCGCCGACGGCCAGCGCTTCTCGACGATGTTCAACACCTATACGATGTCGGAGCACGCCCGCTACAGCCCGGGCCTGATCCTGATGCGCTACATTATCGACCGCTACGCGGAGCGCGGCTATCGCTCGCTCGACCTCGGCATCGGTACGGACGAGTACAAGCGCATGTTCTGCAAGGACGACGAGGACATCTTCGACAGCTTCGTGCCCTTGACCTCGCGCGGCAAGCTCGCAGCGATGGCGATGTCCTCACTCAACCGCGGCAAACGCCTGGTGAAACAGAACCAGATGCTGTTCGACCTGGCGCGACGGCTACGGCAAGCGTTCGGCTAGGCGCCGAAACGCTTCCCTTCCCTAAGCCGCCACCACGCGTGGCGGCGTCTCGCCGGCATCCGACGGCTGCACCGGCCGGCTCAGCATCGTCACCTCGCTGAAGCCGACGGCCTTGAGCTGCTCACACATCAGCACGCGTGCATCCGCCTCCATCGAGGCATCCGGCACCACGACGGCGCGGGCATTCGCCGTCAGCAGCTCTGCAGGCAGGTCTTCGGCGCTGCCGGCGTCCACAAGCACGTGATCGTAAGCGCGCAGCAAGGCGTCGATCGCGAGCGTCACCCGCGGCGACTGCAGCAGGCTGCGGTCGAAGCCGGGACGGCCGGCCATGACCAGGTGCAACCGCGAGAGCTTGTCGCGCGTGATGATCTGCGCAAACGAGGCCTGCCCCTGCATCAATTCGGCAAGACCGGGCGCCGTCGGATCGACGGCAACCGCCGCGATCGTCGGCGAGGACGCGGCGAGATCGACCACGACGACGCGCGCATCGCGCGCGAGATGGCGGGCGAGCGTCAGCGTCGACAGCGTGATGGCGTCGCCCGAGGCGGTGCCGAGCACGGTGACCTTCTTCGCGGCCGCACCGGCGGCGCGCAAGCTTTCGGCCAATTGTCCGATCTCGACGAACTCGTTGACATCGGCGCCGGACATCATGTCCGGCTGCAGAGGCGCAGGCACCTCCTCCACCACGGGATCGACGACCGGCTCACGGCGAGTCGTCAGCGCCGCTGGCGCCAGTGAGGCAATGGCGCGCGGCGCGGTCTGGCGCAGGAGCTCGCCGGTGACGACGAGGCCGGACGAGAGCAGCAATGTCGCCAGCGTCGCGATCAGCACGATCGGCAGCTTCTTCGGATAGGCCGGCGTGTTGGAAACAATGGCGCGCGAGATGATGCGGCCTTCCGCCGGGGCGGAATCGATGCTCTCGCGGGTGCTGGCCTCGCGGTACTTCCCGAGATACGTCTCGAGCAGGTCGCGCTGCGCCTTGGCCTCGCGCTCGAGCGCGCGCAGCTGCACGTCCTGACCGTTGGTCGAGGTCGCCTGCTTCTTGAGCTGCTCCAGGCTGGCGGTCAGGCCGTCGACCCGGCCGCCGGCGATCCGCGCGTCGCTTTCGAGCGAGCGCGAGATCTTGGCCGCCTCGTCGCGGATCTGATTGTCGAGATCACCGAGCTGCGCCTTCAATTCCTTGATGCGCGGATGATTGCCGAGCAGGGTGGACGACTGCTCCGCGAGCTGCGCCCGCAGGGTCACCCGCTGCTCGGACAATCGCCGCATCAGCTCGGAGTTCACGACCTCTGATGCCTCGATCGGCTTGCCGCTCTGCAGCATCTCCTTGATCAGCCGCGCCCTGGATTCCGCATCCGCCTTCATCGAGCGCGCGTTGTTGAGCTGGGTGTTGACCTCGCCCATCTGCTGGTTCGACAGCGTAGTGTTGTTGGTCCCGACGAACAGCGACGATTTGGAGCGGAAGTCCTCGACCTTGGCTTCGGCGTCGGAAACCTTCTTGCGCAGGTTCTCGATCTCGCCCGAAAGCCACTGGCTGGCGTTGCGGGCTTGTTCCTGCCGCGCATTCTGCTGGAGCACGAGATAGCCGTCGGCGATCGAATTGGCGACGCGCACCGCTAGTTCGGGATCCTGCGACTGGAATTCGACCACGATCACGCGCGACTTGTCGACGGCGTAGGCCTGGAGGCGATCGTAATAAGCATCGAGCACGCGCTCTTCCGGCGTCATCGAGAACGGATCGCGGCCGATGCCGACCATCGCCGCAAGCGATTTCAGCGGCGACACGCCTTGCAGCACCGGATCGAACTCGGGGCGCTCGGCCAGCTTGTCCTTCTTGATGATCTCGCGCGCGAGATCGCGCGACAGCACGAGCTGCACCTGGCTGGTGACGGCCTCGGGGTCGAGCGCCTGCCGCTCTTCGGTGCTGCGGTCGCTGCTTGGCCGCAGGAAGACGTTCTCGCGGCCGTCGATCAGGATACGCGACTCGGATTTGTAGCGCGGCGTGATGAGATTGACGATGGCAACGGATGCGACGAGCGCAAGCACCGTCGGCACGATGATCCAGCCGCGCTTCCGCGCGAGCGCGCCGCCGAGCGCATGCAGGTCGATGTCACCGGATTCGGCCGGCGCGGGCTGCGCAACAGCCGGCGCGGGCCTGGCTTCCACTCTGGGCTTGGTCTCAGGCCTGGCTTCGTGCCTGGCCTTCGAGACGGCTCGCTCGATGACGGCCTTGTCCTTGCCGGCACGCCAGAACGCTAAACGCATCGAACACTCCCGCAGGGCAACGCCACTCGTGTACCTCGATGGGCCCGATTACACTCCATTAAGGTTGCCGCTGGGTTAATCGCGACGTCTCGGGGGCAGCACACGCGCGCCCGTCACCGTTTGTTAACCACGAGCCCCCTTAATCCATCTCGATATTTCGGGAACATTGTTCGGCATCCGCCGTCGAGCGCTGGTTTTGATCATGCCCCCCTCTGCCAACCAGCCGCTTCGTATCCTGCACGCCGTACGCGCGCCCGTCGGCGGCATTTTCCGGCACATCGTCGATCTCGCCAACGGCCAGGTCGATCGCGGTCACCATGTCGGGATTCTCGCCGACGGCCTCACCGGCGGCGAGCGTGCCGACAAGGCGCTGGCCGAGCTTGCGCCGCGGCTGAAACTCGGCGTGCATCGGCTCGCGATCCGCCGCGAACCCTCGCCGGAGGATTTTCTGGTTTGGCTGCGCATGCGCCGCCTGATCGCCACGCTCAAGCCCGACGTCATGCATGGCCACGGTGCCAAGGCCGGCGCCTTCGTGCGCATGCGGCGCCGCGCGGACGACACCATCCGCATCTACACCCCCCACGGCGGCTCGCTACATTACCCGCTCAACACTCTGAAGGGCGAGTTTTACGCGCGGCTCGAGCGCACGCTGATGGATGCGACGGATCTGTTCCTGTTCGAGAGCGCCTTTGCCCGCGATACCTATCAGCGTATCGTCGGCACGCCCCAGGGCGTCGTGCATTGCGTCTTCAACGGCGTGACGCCGGAGGAGTTCGAGCCCGTCGTCGTCGCCGACGATGCCACTGACCTCGCCTATGTCGGCGAGTTCCGGCATATCAAGGGCGCCGACCTCCTGGTCGACGCAGTGGCCCGACTGCATGAGAACGGCAAGAAGGTCACGCTGACGCTCGGCGGCGACGGCGAGGAAACCGCGGCGCTGAAGGCGCAGGTCGAACGGCTCGGCCTAACGGACGCGATCCGCTTCATCGGTCACGTCAAGGCGCGCTACGGCTTTTCCAAGGGACGGCTGCTGGTCGTTCCCTCGCGCGGCGATTCCATGCCCTATGTCGTGATCGAGGCGGGCGCGGCCGGCATCCCCATGATCGCGGCGCGCGTTGGCGGCATCCCCGAAATCTTTGGACCCGAGAGCCCGGCGCTGTTCGCGGCCAGCAACGCCGAAGCCATGGCTGACGCGATCGCGGCCGCGCTCGACAACGCGCCGGCGACCGCGGAGCGGGCGGTGTCGCTCCGCGAGCGGATCTCGGCGCACTTCTCCCAGCAAGCGATGGTCGATGGCGTGCTCGCGGGTTACCGCGATGCATTTGCAAATCATTAACCATCCTTAAGGCCGCTTTAGAGAATCTTCCGATTTGTCCGATAATCGAAGGGCCAGGGGATGCTTGCCCGGGGACGCAAAGCCGCGCCCGCGGATCTTTGGAATGGACGTGGACGCTCGTGGAACCGCTCAACGCACGCTCGATGCTCGATGCCGCGACCAGCGCCGCGGCCAAGCCGGCTGACCAACCTTTTGTCGAGCGACGCCGCCGCCTGACGCCGGCCGCCCTCGAAGTCGTCAATCAGAAGGTCGCCCGCGCCTATTCTCCGATCGTGATTACCGGCTTTGCGCGCGCCATCGATTTCGTATTGCTGAGCGTGGTCGGCATCGCCGTATATGTCGGCTACGTCATGCCGCACGTCGGCTTCAGCTGGCTCTATCCTGCAGAGGTCATCGCCGTCGCGGTTGCCGCCGTGGTCTGCTTCCAGGCCGCCGACATCTATCAGGTGCAACTGTTCCGTGGGCAGCTCCGGCAGATGACGCGAATGATCTCGTCCTGGTCGTTCGTCTTCCTGATGTTCATCGGCATCTCGTTTTTCGCCAAGTTCGGCAGCGAAATGTCGCGGCTGTGGCTTGCCGCCTTCTACTTCCTCGGCCTCGCCGCGCTGGTCGCCGAGCGCCTCGTCCTGCGCTCGCTGGTGCGCAGCTGGGCACGCCAGGGCCGACTCGATCGCCGCACCATCATCGTCGGCTCCGACAGCAACGGCGAGCAACTGGTGGAGGCGCTGAAGGCGCAGGAGGATTCCGACATCCACGTGCTCGGCGTGTTCGACGACCGCAACGACAGCCGCGCGCTCGACACTTGCGCCGGCGCGCGCAAGCTCGGTAAGGTCGACGACATCGTCGAATTCGCCCGCCGCACCCGAGTCGATCTGGTGCTGTTCGCGCTGCCGATCTCGGCAGAGACACGCATCCTGGAGATGCTGAAGAAGCTCTGGGTGCTGCCGGTCGATATCCGCCTCTCCGCGCACACCAACAAGCTGCGCTTCCGCCCCCGCTCCTATTCCTATCTCGGCGAGGTTCCGACGCTCGACGTGTTCGAAGCGCCGATCACCGACTGGGATCTGGTGATGAAATGGCTGTTCGACCGCGTCGTCGGTAGCCTCGCGCTGCTCGCCGCACTCCCGGTGATGGCGCTGGTGGCGCTGGCTGTGAGGCTCGACAGCCCCGGCCCGGTCCTGTTCCGCCAGAAGCGGTTCGGCTTCAACAACGAGCGCATCGACGTCTACAAATTCCGCTCGATGTATCACCACCAGGCTGACCCGACCGCGTCGAAGGTCGTGACCAAGAACGATCCGCGCGTCACCCGCATCGGCCGCCTCATCCGCAAGACCAGCCTCGACGAACTGCCGCAGCTGTTCAACGTGGTGTTCTCCGGCAATCTCTCCCTGGTCGGCCCGCGCCCCCATGCGGTGCAGGGCAAGCTCCAAAGCCGCCTGTTCGACGAAGCCGTCGACGGCTATTTCGCCCGCCACCGCGTCAAGCCCGGTATCACCGGCTGGGCCCAGATCAACGGCTGGCGCGGCGAGATCGACAACGAAGAGAAGATCCAGAAGCGCGTCGAGTTCGACCTCTACTACATCGAGAACTGGTCGGTGCTGTTCGACCTCGTCATTCTCCTGAAGACGCCGCTCGCGCTGCTGACCAAGAACGCGAACGCGTATTGAGTTTCCGTCATTCCCCGGTCGAGCCGGGCGCTGACAACGAGTTTTGTGGCGTACCAATAGCGTGAGCGCGTGATGGCGTATGCGGCAACAGCCGGTGGAATGAACGTGGCCGCACCGGCTGCGTCCGGCGTGCTGGCCCTCCAGCGCGCGCTGGTGTGGCTGGTCGGCGCGTCCGGCGCGATCGTCTTCGTCGAGCCGAGCCCCTACGAGATCGCGACGCTGCTCGCCACCGTCGCGTTCTTCGCCACCGGCCTGCGGCTCAAGCTCGTGCTGATGCCGCTGGTGCTGGCCCTGGTCCTGCTCAATGTCGGCTACACCGTCAGCGCGATCCCGCTGCTCGACCAGTCCGAGGTCGCAAGCTGGATCGCGACCTCCTGGTACATGGCGGTGACCGTGGTGTTCTTCGCCATGGTAACCTCCGAGGACACGGCGGCGCGGCTCGACATGCTGCGCCGCGGCCTCGTGGTCGGCGCGATGATCGCATCGCTCTCGGCGATCGCCGGCTATTTCAACCTCGTTCCCGGCGGCCACGATCTCCTGACGCTCTACGAGCGTGCACGCGGCACGTTCAAGGACCCGAACGTGCTCGGCGCCTTCCTGATCCTGCCGGCGCTGTTCGCGCTCCAGAGTGTCGTGTCGGACAAGTTCGCCAAGGCATTCCGCAACGTCATTGCCTTCGGCGTCATGTCGCTCGCCATACTGCTCGCCTTCTCCCGCGCCGCCTGGGGCGGGCTGGTGCTGACCTCCGCCTTCATGCTGGCGTTGATGGTGCTGACCAGCCGCACCAATGCGCAGCGCTCGCGCATCATCATCATGGCCATCGTCGCGGTGGTGCTGGGCCTCGCGCTGATCGCGGTGCTGCTGTCATTCGACTCCATCGCCGAGATGTTCAAGCAGCGCGCGAGCTTCGACCAGAGCTATGACGAAGGCCGCTTCGGCCGGTTCGGCCGGCACATCCTCGGTGCGGAGATGGCACTCGACTTGCCGTTCGGCATCGGCCCCTTGCAATTCCACCGCTTCTTCCCCGAAGACACCCACAATTCCTATCTGAATGCCTTCATGTCCGGCGGATGGCTCTCCGGTGTGTGCTATCCCGCGCTGGTCTTCACCACCGTCATCACAGGCTTCCGCCACATCTTCGTCCGCGTGCCCTGGCAACGCGCTTATCTCGCGGTGTTCTCGGCCTTCGTCGGCACCGTCGGCGAAAGTTTCGTGATCGACACCGACCACTGGCGGCACTTCTGGATGATGCTGGGCGCGATGTGGGGCATGATCGCGGCCGCGCAGGCCTACAAGATCAAGCCTGGCGAGGATGCTTCTTCAGCTTGAGCGCAGGCCGCTTCTCTGGCGGCGTATCGAGCAGACCTTTCAGTGCAGCGGTCGCCGCGAGCACGCCCTTGTAGCCCTCATTGGCAAAACGCAGCAGTAGGCGCAGCTCCTCGTCGGAATAGGCGCTCCAGACCTTCTCCATCGCCTGCTGCATCGGCACATAGAGCTCGCCGATCTTCATGGCGGTCTCCGGCACGACGGCGATGAAGACCTTGCGCCGATCGGCCTCGTCCCGCTCGCGACGCACCAGGCCTGCCTTCTCGAGCCGATCGACCACGCCGGTGATGGCGCCGGTCGTCAGCCCCGTCACCTCGGCGAGCCGGCCCGCGGTCACACGTCCCTCGAGATAGAGGATGTCCATGCATTCGAGGTCGGAATTGGCAATTCCGGCCACGTTTGCAACGGCTTGCCCATACAGCACGCCCTGTGCGGACGACCGCCGCATCGCCTCTTCCAATTCTCCGAGCAACGCCGCGCGTGCCTTCGTCCTTGACAAGGCTCACCTCATATCTTAGTCAGTATATATCTTAGTCACTAAGAGATTTAGCGACCGTAATTCCTCCTAGCACCACGGAAACCTCGGGAGCAAGCCAATGCCTCATCGTCCGCGCAAAGCCCTGATCATCGGCGCCGGCATCGCCGGGCCCGTTGCCGCAATCCTGCTGCGCCGCGCCGGCATCGAATCCGCGATCTACGAAGCCTGGCCCTACTCCAAAGGTATCGGCGGCGGCCTCCAGATCGCGCCGAACGGCATGCATGTGATGGACGAGATCGGACTTGCGAACGAGCTGATCAGCCGCGGTTCGATCGCGGAGTCCTTCGACTTCTATTCGCAGGAGGGCCGACGGCTGGGCTCGATCAACCGCGACATGGCGCGCCGCTTCGGCCAGCCCGCGGTCAATGTCTGCCGCGCCACGCTGAACGAGATGCTGATCGACAAGGCCTGGTGCGCCTGCGTCTCGCTCTATTTCGACAAGCGCCTGATCAAGATCGAAGATCGCGGCGACCAGCCGATCATCGCCTATTTCGCCGACGGCACCACCGCCGAGGGCGACTTCCTGATCGGCGCCGACGGCGTGCATTCGATCGCACGGCGCCAGGTGGTGCCGGACGGGCCAATGCCCTTCAATACAGGCCTGATCGGCTTCGGCGGCTTCGTGCCGCATGCCGTTCTCGACGGCCGGGCGATCAGCCGGCATGTCGAGACCACGTTCGGACAGAGCGGTTTCTTCGGCTATGGCTATTGCAGCCCGGATCCGAAGGACGGCGTGATGTGGTGGAGCACGCAACCGGCCCACGGCATGGATGCCGCGATGTTCCGCGCGCTCGACCAGCGGACGCTGAAGCAGCATCTGCGCGGCTTCCATCACGGCTGGCACGATCCGATCCCGGCCATTATCGAGGCGGCCGAGAACATCGTGATCACCGACACGCTGGACGTCGCGACCTTGCCGACCTGGTCGCGCAAGCGCTCGCTTTTGATCGGCGATGCCGCGCATGCAACCAGCCCCCATGCGGGCCAGGGCGCCTCGCTGGCGCTGGAAGATGCGATGCGGCTTGCCCGTCTGATGCAGGAGGGCCAGGAGCTGACCGCGACCTTCCAGGCCTTTGAGGCCGAGCGGCGGCCCCGCGCGGAAAAGATCGTCGCCATCGCCCGCCGCAATGGCAACAGCAAGCGCGAATTCAGCGCCACCGGCGCCTGGATGAGAAATCAGATGATGAAATGGCTGTTGCCGCTGGGATCGAAGAGCATGGATTTCATGTACGCGTATGATGCGCGGGCGGTTTAGCAAAAACAGTGCCGTAGGGTGAGCAAAGGCGCAAAGCGCCGTGCCCACCACCTCTCTCCAATCGCGACAATGGTGGGCACGCTCCGCTTTGCCCACCCTACGATACTGAACTAGCTCTCCACCGCGAACGTCAGCCCGGCACGCTCCCGCAACCGCTTGATCAGCTTGTGCTGCATCGCCGCGCCCGGCGTCCAGAGTCCGGCCGGAACATCAGGCGTGTCGCGGAGCAGGCAGAGCGCGCATTCGGAGATCATCTTCGCCGTTGACGCATAGCCGGGATCGAGATCGCCCTTCACCGCCGCACGCACCTGACGGCCATCAGGCGCAATCGCGACATAGAGCAGGTCGTAATGGCCGTTGTCGCGTTCTTCCTTCGACGGTCCCTCACCGGGCTTGAGCGCTTCGGGACCGGTCTTTTCGCTGTTGGCGGCCATGACAAGCTTGGCATTGGCCTGCCCTTCGTCCCCCGCTCCCGTCAGCACCATCTCGTCGTAGATGAAATCCCTGCCATAGGGGAATCCCATCAGCATGTTGGAGCGATGGACATTGCGCGTGTTGAGTATCGCCATCGCGAAAGGGGCGGACCAGGATTGCAAATCCTCCTCGAAAACTGGCTTGTTGCCGCGCGGCTGCCTGGGCCCTTCGAAGCCCGGCGTGAATGCAAATGGGTCCTTGAGGATCGACACCAGGCTGAGGTCCTGTGCAACCGCCTCGAAGGTGACCCTCGCGCTCGCCGAGGTGCCGCCGGAGAACTTCCAGCTGAGGTCGCGGACCCGCCCCTTCACGCGCGGCGCCGGCGCTCCGAACACGCGCCTGGCTTCCTCCTGCACGAAGAATACGCCGAGCTCGAATGGGATCGAATCGAAGCCGCAGGAGAACATGATGCGCGCGCCACTCGTCCTGGCGGCCGCTTCATGCCTGTCGATCATCTGCTTCAGCCAGATCGGCTCGCCGCAGAGATCGATGTAGTCGGTGCCTGACGCGACGCAGGCGGCGAGCAGATCGGACCCGTAAAGCTGGTACGGACCGACGGTGGTGACGACCAGCTTCGCCTGATCGACCATCGCGCGCAGCGATGGAGGATCGGCTGCATCCGCAACGATGAGCGGCGTGTCCGCAGGTGCGGCGATCGCGTCGCGGACGGACGCGAGCTTGTCTCTGCTGCGCCCGGCCATCGCCCAAATCGGCGCGCCGTCACCGACGTAATGCGCGGCGAGGTACTCGGCGACGAGCTGGCCGGTATATCCCGTTGCGCCATAGACGACGATGTCGAACTTCGCGGACATGGATCACGTTTCCCTGGACGTCGCAGACCTCATGCTTCCACGGCGAACGTCAGCCCCGCATTGTCTCGCAGCCGCTTGATCAGCTTGTGTTGCATCGCTGCGCCCGGTGTCCAGAAGCCTGCGGCGACATCGGTGACGTCGCGCAGCATGCAGATCGCGCATTCGGAGATCATCTTCGAGGTCGAGCCGTAGCCGGGATCGCGGTCGCCGGTGACGCCGGCGCGGACCGCACTTCCGTCGGGCGCGATCGCGACATAAAGCAGATTGAAAAGCCCGTTCTCGCGCTCTTCCTTCGATGGTCCCTCACCCGGCTTCGGCGCACTCGGGCCGGTCTTCTCGGCATTGGCCGCCATCACGCGCTTGGCGTTGGCCTCGCCCTTCTCGCCGGGACCGGTCAAAACCATCTCGTCATAGACGAAGTCCTGGCCGTAGGGAAAGCCCATCAGCATGTTGGAGCGATGGACGTTGCGGGTGTTGATCAGCGCCATCATGAACGGCGCGGCCCAGGATTGCAGATCCTCCTCGAGCAGCGACCTGTTGCCCTTCGGCTGCTTCGGTCCGGTGAAGCCCGGCGTCAGCGCGAACGGATCGTTCAGGATCGCGACGAGGCTGATGTCCTTGGCAACGGCATCGAAGGTCGCCTTGGCGCTCGCCGCGGTACCGCCCGACAGCGTGCCGCGCATGTCGCGCACACGGCCCTTCACGCGCGCCGCAGGTGCGCCGAACACGCGCTTGGCCTCTTCCTGCACGAAGAACGTTCCGAGCTCGAACGGCACGGAATCAAAGCCGCAGGAGAATACGATGCGCGCGCCGCTTTCCTTCGCAGCCGTCTCGTATTTGTCGATCATCTGCCGCATCCAAATCGGCTCGCCGCAGAGATCGAAATAATCCGTGCCGGTGGCGACGCAGGCAGCTAACAGTTCCTCGCCGTAGAGCTGATACGGACCGACCGTCGTGATCACCGACATCGTCTGCTCTGCCATCGCCTTCAGCGAGGCGGCGTCCGATGCATCCGCCACGAGCAACGGCGTGTTCCCGGGCGCGCCGATCGCATCGCGCACCGATTTCAGCTTGCCGAGACTGCGGCCCGCCATCGCCCATTTGAGTGTCTTGTCGCTCTTATAATGCCGCGTCAGATATTCAGCGACGAGCTGACCGGTGAAACCGGTCGCACCGTAGACGACGATGTCGAATTTCGCAGAGCTCATGATTGGCCTTTACTTCTTGGCGTAACTCACGCCCATGCCGGCACGGACGTCGCTTTGAATCCCATAGGGCGGAATCGGATAGCGCAGGCCGTTCTTGGCCAGAGCCTTCATGCCCTCTATCGCCTTGGCGAGATGCGCAGGCTTCAAGGCCATCAGCATCTCCTCGTCTGGCACGCCGCCATAGCGCCGTTCGGCATAGCATGGCAAGGACAGGCTGGGCTCGCCGCTCTTGAGCGCCCGCCCCCAGGAATCCGCGCAAGCGGTCTCGCCGACCACGCCCCATTCGAACTTCTTGTAGCCGACATACTGCAGCCCGTTGATCAGGATGATCATCTGTCCGGGCGTCGCATAGACGAGGCAGATGTCGGGCGGATCGAGCCGCCCGCTCGCCAGCGGACTGACCGCGAGCGCCTGATATTGACCGAACGGAACCACGTCCAGCGCCTCCTGGCGCTTGCGCGCATCCTCCGCGGTGCCGTGCCAGACGCCGACGTAATTTTCGCCGGCGAGCCATTTCTCGTCCTGCGGGCTGAGCCCGATTACCGCGCGGCACTGCGCACCGACGAGATCGTCGCCGGTGATGCCGACGGTCCACCCCAGGCGCGAGGCCATGCTGACGATCTGGTCGGTGGTGTGGACCGCATTCGGCCGCCGGATTTTCGGGATCGCCTCCATGTCCGCGACACGCGCGAACAGCTTCATGCCGATCACCGTGGTCTTCAGCCGCAACAGGCTGTTGAGATCGGCCACGAGGCCGACGAGATCGATCGTATCAGCGGCTGGCTGCTGCATGGCATCCTCCCGGCGCGACGTTTCCGACGCGTATTGTTGGGCTTCTGAGGCCTGTTCTAGTCCTTGGCCGGCCCGGGAAGCAACTCGCTGGTCCTGCCTATGAGGCGGTAGGCCAAGAGGCCGATCCATTCGCGCACGGCCACGTTGGTCCTGTCGAGCCCGTCTGCGCCATTGTTCGTGAAGGAGAGAACATCGTCGGGCCCGCCGGTCCGCCAGTCGACGGGATACGCCTCGACGTCGAAGCCGGCCTTGCGGAAGATTCCCATCGCGCGCGGCATGTGGAAGGCGGAAGTGATCAGGAGCCACCGCTCGCCCGGTTTTGGCGCAACCAGCTTCTTCGTGAAGATCGCATTCTCCCAAGTGTTGCGGGAATCGCGTTCAAGGATCAACCGCTCCTTTGATATGCCGAGGGTCTCCAAGATCGGCGCGGAATAGTCGGCTTCCTTGGCATCTGTCGAGATCAGGTTCGAAGTGCCGCCGGTGAAGACGATGCGCGCGTTCGGATAGCGACGCGCAAGCTCGGCCGGCGCAAAAAAACGATCGGCCGCGTGCAAGACCACCGGCGTGTGATGTGCTGCCGACAGATCGGTATCAACCGAGCCGCCCAGCACGACGATGCCGTCAGGCGCGCCACGCGACGGATCCCACGCGGGAAAGCGTGCCTCCAACGGATAGAGCAGCAGATTGCCGAGCGGCGAAAAAGCGGCGAGCGCGAGCAGGATCAGCGTGGTCGCGGCCAGCTTCCGGCCGAGCCCGGCAAAACGCGTTGCCATCAGCACGACCGAGATGATCCCGAGTTCGACCAGAAGATTGATCGGCACCACTGCGGCACCGAGCGTCTTGGAAAGAAGGAAATACAGGGAAGCCTCGCTGAAACGATCGTGGTGCGCAGGCTTGGCCCGCCCGCCCATATTCAGAAATCTTCTTGGAAGAGGATCGATTGCTTGGTCAAGCCCGGGCATGACAAGATCTCATGACAAGTTCTGATGAAACCGATTGGACGCGGCAAATGACCCACCATCACCTGCATTCAAGTCCCGAAACCTGCCACTGGGGCTTCTTTGAAGCCGCGCTCAAGCCCGTCCTCACCATCGCCAGCGGCGACGAGGTGACCGTCGACACCATCAGCGGCGGCCCGGACATGCTGCCCGACCGCAGCAAGTTTCACATTCCGCCGGAGATCTTCGAGGTTCACGCCAGGAACGAGCGCATGCTCCCCGGCCACATCCTGACCGGCCCGATCGCGGTCGAAGGCGCCGAGCCTGGCGACGTGCTCGCAGTCGATATCCTCGACGTCCAGCTCCGCCAGGACTGGGGCTGGAACATGATCAAGCCGCTGTCCGGCACCCTGCCCGACGATTTCCACGAGACCCGGATCCTCAACATTCCGCTGGACCGGTCGCGGATGGTCGGCCGGATGCCGTGGGGCCTCGACCTGCCGCTAAAACCGTTTTTCGGCGTGATGGGCGTGTCGCCGCCCCCGGCCTGGGGCCGCATCTCCTCGCTCGTTCCGCGCGCCATGGGCGGCAATCTCGACAACAAGGAGCTCGGCGCCGGCGCAACGTTGTATCTGCCGGTGTTCGTTCCGGGCGCGATGTTCTCCTGCGGCGACGGTCATGGCGTGCAGGGTGACGGCGAGGTCTGCGTCACCGCCATCGAGACGGCGTTGCAGGGCCGCTTCCGGTTGACGCTGCGCAAGGATTTGCGATTCGACTATCCGCGCGCGGAGACGCCGACCCACTACATGACCATGGCGATGGACCCCGACCTCGACCAATGCGCGGTGCGGGCGCTGCGCGACATGATCGTCCTGCTGGGCGAGACGCGAAACCTGTCGCGCGAGGACGCCTATACACTGTGCAGTCTTGCCGCCGATCTGCGGGTGACCCAGACCGTCAACGGCTCCAAGGGCATCCATTGCATGATCGAAAAGGCGATCGTGCACGGCTGATCTCGCCGGCACCTCCTGGCCACTCCACGCTTCCTCACCGCCCGGTCATTCCGGGCGGCGCGCTGAGCCACGCCTGATTTCCTTCACGATTCCAACGAGCTGAGCAACCAGCCTAAGCTGCATTTGACTTCTGCCCCCGAACCTAAATAGAGTCTTAATCGTTACTTTTATGTACCCGAGTAAGAGGCTAGCGTTCGGCTATGGCCACCGAAAAAGCCGAGACTGACCGCATTCCCGTAACCTTGGCGCTCTCGACCATCACCTATCTGGAGAAGTTGGTGAGACAGGGCACCCACGGCACCAGCGTTCCCGGCGTCGCACGTACCTTGATCGAGGAAGGCATCCGTCTCGCCATCAAGGACGGGCTTTTGTCGATTCGCGACAATGGCAGGACGTGAGCGCGCGCCGAACGGGGAGCGGACGGATCTCGAGCTGCGGTTGGTCGATTGTCGCAACCTGGGACCGTTACAATGCCTGTTCTCTCACCAACCTGGACCAACGAACGAATTGAACTTCTGAGGCAACATTTCGAGGCTGGTCTATCCTGCCGCGAGATCGCCGCCGACATCGGCGTCAGCCGCAACGCCGTGATCGGCAAGCTGTCGCGCCTGAATCTCACGCGCGGCCGCGCAGTCGACGAGCGCGGGCTCCAAAACAGGAATCAGGACAGGAATTCCGCGCCCCGCGCGCCAAAAGCGGTGCCCCGGCTACAATTCGAGATGCTCGCCACGATCTACGGCGAAGCGGACGCGCCTGTCGCGACCGGGCCGATCGACGAGGCCAATCGCTGCTCGCTGATGGAGCTCGGCGAAAACCGTTGCCGCTGGCCGATCTCGACGCCCGGCGCAGAGGATTTCTGCTTCTGCGGCAACGCCGCGCACGACGGCCAGCCCTATTGCGCCGGCCACAGCCGCCTCGCCTACAAGCCGAACTCGCGCGCGCGTGTCATGCGTGGCTGAAGCCCGCCGTCGCTCAAACCCCACAACGAAAAACCTCCGGCAGGGCACTACCGGAGGTTTCTGGAGGCTTAGCGTGAAGCTAAGAGCCGTGATTTTTTGAAACCGGCTGACAACTATATAGCTGAGCAGCTCAGGTAAGTAAATAAGTTTGGCGGCAATCGATTCGCATAGCTCGTCTTCGCCGCCCGCGCAGGAGAGTTCGGTTTTTCGAAATCCCCATCGCGCCAGAAAAAAGCCCCGGCGGTTGCCCGCCGGGGTTCTCTGATCGATTTACGCGATCGACCTTAGAAGTTGCGCTGAGCGCGCAGCATCATGGTCACCGAGTTCTGGTCCTTCAGCTCGTACACGGCGGCCGGCTTGGCGGCAGTCGAAATGGCCGGGGCAGTGACGGCGCCAGAGTGCTTCTGGTCCAGGCGCGACCAGCTCAGGTCGGCCGTGAACGCCAGGTTCTTGACCGGAGTCCAGACGGTGTTGACGCCGACGACGCCGAAGTTGAAGTCCGGGTTACAGGTCGAGCCTGCCACTGCGATCGCAGCGAGGTTGGCGCAGATCAAGCCCTTGCCCGTGGAACCGTACTTCAGCTGGGCATAACCGCCGTAGACGGCGCTCGCCCAGTTCGGGGTCCAGTTGTGGGTGAAGCCACCGCGGAGACCCCAGGTCTTCACGGTATCGATGCTGCCGCCAGCGCCGAAGACGCCGTCAGCAACGCCAGCCAAACCGACGCTCTGATACGCCGTGCTGCTACCGCTGAACATCAAGAAGGTCTGCGGAAACAGGCTCTGGAAGTTATATCGCGATGCACCGTCCGTGTAGACGGCCTGCAAGTTGATAACGTCGCCAGCACCAGTCGGGATGTTCTTGATCGACAACGAACCCTGGACAGCCCAACCCCACTTGTCCGACGGGTGACCCGTGGGTTCCGTCGTGCCGTAGTAGGCCGCATGAAGATTATGTGCAGCAACCGAGAGCTGGGCAAGACCCCAAGCCTGGTCAACACGGACCGCGCCGGTGATATCGGGGGAGCGCGTTCCACCCCAATCGCTGGAGCCGTAAGAACCACCCGTAATCAACGCAGTGGCAGCAGCGACCGGTGAAGCGAAGCCGGAGGCGTTCCACAGGTTCGACTGGCCGTTCGACGCTGTCGTCTCCTCTTCCAACGCGATCGAACCAGTGATGCCCTGGCCGAAGTCAGCGGTATAGGCGAACTGGTTGATACCGTTGACGTGGTTGGAGCCGCCCGGAATGGAATCGGGACCGCCAGCCGGATAGCTCTGCCACGGGGCATCGAAGATCGAGACCGTGCGGCCCATGGTGAACCCAGCGAACTGGATGAACGCATGGAAGAGACCGAGCGAAGGTGCACTGGGCGAGATCGCCGAAGGGCTGCTGCCGGTGACGTTGGACGTGTCGTAAGTGAAGACCATATCAGCGTAGGTGCGGACAACGCCGTATTCGGTCGCCGTGCGGGTATCGACGTTGAGGTCCATACGAGCGCGGCTGTAGTAGTAGTTGGTCAGACGGTTGTTTGAGCCACCGTTCACCGCGGCGGTGCTGTTGTTGAAACCGTAGTCGCCAGCGCCGCCGAGAATCGCGTCGGCGCGCACATAACCACCCAGCTTGATGCAGGTGTCGGTGCCGGGCATGTAGTAGAAACCCGCACCGTACAGCGAGCAGATCTTCACGTATTCGACCGCCTTGGCCTTGACCGGAAGATCAGCCGCTTGAGCTCCACCGACGGCGATCAGGGTCGCCGCAGTGCCGAGCAAAAGGCTCTTCACCACTTTCATATAAAACCTCCAAGTTGCTCATTTTGCGGAGACCGGACCGTGAGGCCCCCCAGATCCCCGTCTCTTCAAATCCGCTCGGCCGCTTAGCGCTTTCGGACACACCCGCATTCGACGCGAGGGACGTGAGCGAACCACCTGCAACGGGACGATCGAGAACCCCCCACCGTCACGGATCAATATGCCTGCGCTGTTCCCTTAATCAAAATAGTTTATCAGCTCAGCTTTATGGTTTCACTAACCCTGTGTCCGTGGCGCAACACCGGACGCGTGAGCTAAAAAGACTGACCGGATCATATTTGTAATTTCTGTGACACAATTACCCTGCCCTGCACTTGCGTCAGGGCAGACTTGCGTGGACTATCGCCACCGCGAACACCAGCCAGAGAGAATCCAGCCTGCGGGAGTGACGCTGTGTCAGCGACGAGGAAAGAAGGGGCGCGCCTCCGCTCCGCCGGCAATCTCGATATCATCAGAAGATTCACCTGGGAAATATCGTCGATCAACATGTATCTGGAGGAGTTGCGTCAGTTCTGGGCCAGGACGCTCGGCATCAGCGGACCGCAATGGCTGATCCTGATGGCGATTTCGGACCTCGACAAGGACGACGGCGTGCCCATCAACGTGGTCTCCAAGCTGCTCCATGTCGACCCGTCCTTCGTCACCACCCAGTCCAAACTGCTGGAGAAGAAGGGGCTGCTGCGCCGCCGCCCCTCCCCCACCGATGCGCGCGTGGTGCGGCTGTCGCTGGTCGAGAAAACGCAGAAGCACATCGCCAGCCTCAACGAGCAGTACAAGACGATTCGCGAATTCGTCTTCCAGGAGTTCGACGAGAACGAGCTAACGGAATTCACGACCAAGCTCGCGACGCTGAAGACCCGGCTCGAAAAGGCCTGCGTCAGGATCTCCCTCGATTTCTGAGGCGCGCAGCCGTGTCTAAGCGCAAGGGCTGCGCTCAGATCCGCTTGCCGACGGCACCGAATTGCGATTCGAGCCAGTCGAAGATGTATTCGTTGGCAAGGCTCGGATTGTCGGCGTGCGCCTGTGCAGCGCCGGTCTCGGCCGCAGTGAACACTTTCAACACGATATCCGAGCTGCCGAGCTGGGATTTTTGCAGGATCTGACGCGCCCGATCAGCCTTGAGCCAGCCGTCCTCGCCGAGCGTGATCAACACCGGACATTCGGCGCCCGAGGCCATCAGCGGCGCATGCGGCACCGGGACAATGCTGAGTTCGCTCACCGCAAAACGGCTGGCAAAGAACGACCGCTCGTGCAGGTCCCACAAGCCGCCGTCGCAGACGGCCGCGGCGAGACGCGGCTCCTGCAACACCGCACGCGTCACGAACGAAGAGCCCCACCCGTCCGCCACGATCGCAACGCGATCGAAATCCACGTCCGGGCGCCGCTCCAGATAATCCATCGCGCTGCCAACCGAGCTTTCGAGATCCCGGCGCTGCATGAGCATGTCGGCGTAATCGTCACGCTGGCCGCCGAGCAGGTCCAGTGCGAGCATCGACAACCCGCGCTCGCGCGCATGGGGCGCGAGCTTGAACAGGAACTCTTCTTTGCGGTGGCCGGGCTCGCCGATGCAGATCACCGTCGGAGCGCGACCGTTCGCCGCAGGCGCAGGCAGGAAGTAGCCCTGCAACGAGTGTCCTTCGACCCAGGGGATTGTCACGACTTCGCCGGCCGGCCCGCGCGCCGTGAGGAAACGGCGAGCGCATTCCTGCATCGCGAGCACCGCGACCCAGCGGCGCTCATCGGCGGGATCGAGCGGCATCGCGGCGGCACCGTAGTAGTTCATCGCGCGCAGCCAATTGCGCTGCGCCGTCGCCATATGGCCTTCCGCGAACGCTGCCTCGGCACGATGCCGGTTGGCCTGCGCCAGCTTCTTCCACTCGCGATGCCAGGACTGCTCGTCGTCGCGCTTGAGCTGCCGCGCGATCATCAGGCATTCGGCAATGGTGGCGCCGCCCTCTTGCGCCGCCGTAAGCAGCCGCGTGAACTCAGCGGAGATATCCTCTCTCTCCGGGCAGAGGATGAAGTCGTCGGAGAGGCATGCGGGTATCATCGGAGCTACGCTTTGTCGTGGCGCTACCCTGATTCACTAAACTATTTCAGTCTGCCAACCAAGCAGCCGTGCGCCGAATGAGACCCGTTCGAGATCACCATCGCTTGAACGAATGTCACATGTCGCATGCGTGACATTCCGTATCTTCATAAGAGGACGAACGCGCGCCGGAGGTAAGCGAAATTACCTGAGTAAAACCACCCGCACACCTCTTGCGATGATGCCCATCATACCCACATAAGCGCGCGCTCGTTGAACGGTGTCAGCCGAACAGAGTCAGCCAAGCCGCCAACCGACTTCCTGGGTGAAGCTTTCGTAGAATGTGCGGTCATAGGCCTGCTCGGGCGCCGCGCGCACGCGTTCGTCGAGCAGCCTGGCATCCTCGCCGACCAGGATGCGCCAGCGCTCCGCCTTCACGCCATCGAGGATGATCCTGGCGGCCTGCGCCGCCGTCGTCGGCGCATCCTCGAGGAAGGTGCGGGCGCGTTCGGCGAACGCCGCCTGGATCTCCTCGTCCGACTTTTTGTCAGCATCTGGCACGCCGGCCGCAACCATGCGTTTGCGGGTCAGCACGACCTCCTCGGCGTTGAGGCGCTCCGATCCGTCGCCGCTCTGCACCTTGCGTGAGTTGGAGACGATCGAGGTGCCGATATGGCCGGGCATCACCACCGAGCATTTGACGTGCGGCGCGTGCAAGCGCAGGTCGTTGATCAGCGCTTCGCTGAATCCCTTCACCGCGAACTTCGCCGAGCTGTAGGCGGTGTGGGCCTGGCCCATGCCGATCGAGGCCCAGAAGCCGTTGACGCTGGCGGTGTTGACGATGTGGGCCTCGTCGGCCTTGACCAGCATCGGCAGGAAGGTGCGGACGCCGAGATAGACGCCGCCCCAGCAGATGTTGAAGGTGCGCTCCCACTGCTCGCGCGTGTTGGTGAACAGGCTGCCGCCACCGCCGATACCGGCGTTGTTGAACAGCAGATGGATCTTGTCGGTCTTCTGCTGCTCGGCGAGCTCATCGCGAAAACGCTTGAGATGATCCTCGATCGAGACGTCGGCAACGTGGGTCGTGACACGCAGGCCCTGCGGCAGCTTCTCAACCTCGCAGAGCCGCTTGGTCTCGGCCATCGCGGCTTCCGAGATGTCGCACATCGCAACGTTGCAGCCCTCGGCAACGAGCTGCCTGGCGAGCTCGCGCCCCATGCCCGTACCACCACCGGTGATGACGGCGATCTTTCCAGCAAATTCCTTCATGGGACTTCGGCCCCTCCCTTTTGATCGGCATGTTTCTTCGTCGTTGGCGCGCCGTGCATGCGACACGCGCAAAATGTAGCAGCGCCGCACCCGCAGGTAAAAGCGGATCGGCGCTGCTGTTCGACATCCGTTATTTCGGGGTGCGGGCTATTCGGCCGCCTCGACCTCCTGCCTTCGCCGCATCCCACAACGCGACGGAGGCGTGCGGCGCCGCGGTCAGGATCGCGGCGATCGAGCCATGGGCGCCCAGAGGTCAGCGAACAGCTTGAGGTCGCCCGCGCTCTGCTTGACGCCGATGACAAGCGGCACCTCGGTCATGATCCGCGTCAGCAACGCCGGCGACAAATACGCCCCTGTCGCGGCCCCGCTCTTTGACGAGTATACGCACGCATCGAAGCGTATCGGCTGCGCCGGCCTTGGGAAGGGCGGATCGCGCGGCACTGCCCCCACAATCGCTCATTCCTGCGCACATTTGTTGGGGTTCCCCGTAGTTGTCCGGCTTCGGCTTAGGGGCATTTTTTTTACAATCCGAATCATCGAATGGGGAACGCTGGGGCGAGCAGGCCCAGCCGGCGTGTCGTTTCCGACACAGGCTGTGGCACTCGGCTTGCATCCTCCTCGTGGTCGAAACTACCGATGAGGTGATTGGAATGTTCATAACCGTCGTTGCCGTGCTCTGCCGGCTCGGCGCTGCTGCCTCGGGCAGTTGCGTCGAGGAAATCGTGACCGACAGCAACATGACGCCCGATATGTCGATGATGGCGTGTGCAGTCGGTGCGCAGGCACCGCTTGCGAAGTGGATGGGCGAGCACCCGATCTATCACGCCAACTGGCGCCTCGACCGCTACAAGTGCGTCCCGGGTCATTACGAGATCAAGGGCCACGCCTAAGGCCCCGCAAAACTACTGATATCGAGGAAGCGCCCGGGGCCGCCTTTCCCCCGCGTGAGCTTGCAGCACCCGACCCATTGCGGCGGCGCCTGCGTGACAACGATCACGTCTTCCCCTCAAGCCACCGCACGCAAAATGTTCGCACGCGCCTGCCGCCCTTCCGGCGTCGGCATCAGCGCATAATTGTGCGGCTGGTCACGGAGCAGATGCAGCTCGACCGCCACGCCGGCCGCCCTCGCCCGCGCGGCAAGATCGACGCTGTCGGGATAGAGCAGATCGCGCGTGCCCGAAAAGATCGTCATCGGCGCGAGCGAACGAAAGGCACCGTTGAGCGGGCTGACGAAGGGATGGCCGACATCGAGCTCGCCGGCATAGAGCCGACCGACTTCAATGATTCCCGGGATGTCCTGAATCGGATCGCGCGCCGCAATCGCCATCTGCTCGGGACGGCTGATCGATGCATCGGCCGCGGGCGAGATCAGCACCAGCCGGTTCGGCTGCCGATGGCCACGGTCGCGCAGCCACTGGCATGCGGCGAGCGCCAGCCCCGCCCCGGCTGAATTGCCGACCACCGTGACCTTTGCGGACCCCGCGTCCTCCAGCAGCATCCGCAACAGCTCGGCCGTCTTGGGCACGACATCCTTCGCGGTCGCGCGCGGCGCAAGCGGATAGATCGGTACGACGCAGACCACGCCCGCCTTGCGCGTCATCTGGCCGACGAAACGCCAATGCGCCGGCACGATCTCATTGATGTAGCCGCCGCCATGCAGGAACATCACGTGGTTGCAGCCTTCGTGCCCCGATGACGGCGCCGTGTAATAGACCGGCCAGCCGCCCATCTTCGTCAGCGTCGCCTCGACGCCGCGGCCAAGCCCCGTAGGTTCATGCGAGGCCGGCGCCAATGCGAGCTTCCGTGCGTGCGGCTGCACGGCCTCGGCTGAGGCCAGCTGCTGCTTGTACGGAAGCCGCCCGAGCAGCAAGTTGAAGACGCGGCTCTGCAAGCTCGGCGCGGGATCGTGTGACGGCCTGGCCCACGTGAAAGGGCATTCGCACAGCCCGATCGACAGCATCTTCGCAACGCTCATGCTCCTGCCCTCATTTGCTGCGTCCGGCGGCCGGCACCAACTTGCCTCTATCCATCGGCTGCCGACCCTGCCTATAATGCGAGCATTCACTCGCTTTTTCTACTCGCATTCGGAACGCAGGATCATGGCGCGTAAGCCGCCGACAAAACCCCGGAAAAATGCCTTGCAGGAGCGATCCCGCGCCACCGTCGACGCGCTGGTCGAGGCAACTGCTCGCATTCTGGTTCGCGAAGGTTTCGAGAAGACGAGCACCAACCGGATCGCCGAAATCGCCGGCGTCAGCGTCGGCTCGCTCTATCAGTATTTTCCGAGCAAGGAGGCTCTCGTCGCCGCCGTGATCGAGCGTCACAACGAGGAGATCATGGGCATCGTCCGCACGACGCTCACGGAAGTCACGGACATGCCGATCGAGAAAGCCGTGCGCCGCCTCGTCACCGTCGCGATCGAGGCGCATCGTATCAACCCCGAACTGCATCGCGTCCTCGCCGAGCAGATCCCACGCGCCGGAAAGCTCGACGTCGAAGCCTTCAACCGCGAGGTCCACAGCCTCGTCCGCGCCTATTTCGAGAGCCACCGCAAGGAAATGCGCAAGATCGACCTCGATGTCGCAGCCTTCATCTGCGTCAGCGCGATCGAAGCGGTCGCGCACAACATGGTGCTGAACCAGGCCGAGATGCTGTCGGAGAAGATGGTACGGACGCTGGTGGATGAGACGACGAGGATGGTGGTGGGGTTCCTGAGGTAGCGCGCGATCGCCAACACTCACGAAACTCGTCACCCGATAGGGTGAGAAATTGACGCTCTAACAAAATCGGACATCGGCGGAGGTCGCGGATGGGCCAAAACGCGACATTGCGTTGCTTGCCGCGTCAACGCAAGTCCCCGTTCGCGATCTATAACTGGTTCAGGAATTCCAGGAGCGCATTGCTTACGTCTTTGGCGCGCTCTTGCTGAGTCCAATGACCGCAACCTTTCAAGACCACTGTCTCGCGAAGCAAGGGCACGAACTGTTTCAGGCTAGGGACGAGATGGCTCCAACTCGGCGATCTGTAAACCCCGTCTCGATCGCCAACGACATAGAGTGCCGGGACCTGAACCTTTGCGCCGGACCATGGCGCGAGCAACTCCCAATTGCGATCAATGTTGCGATACCAATTCAAACCTCCTCCAAAGCCGGTGCGCTTGAACTCTCCAACGTAAAATTCGATGTCGCTGTCCGTGAGCCACGTCGGCAATGATCGGGTTGTAGGCTTCCCATCAAGCCACCCCCCCTCACTAGGAAGCATCGTGAGCGACGCAGGATCTTCAACCGGCGCATCGCCAGATAGGGCGAACAATGTCGTCTTGATTGCGTTGTGGACGTCTTTTTCGAGTTCTGCCTCGGCAACGCCCGGCGTCTGAAAATACAGTTGATAGAAGCGCTGCTTTTCGGTCCTCGGCATGACGGTGCTTGGTCGGTTGGGACCACGCACCTGAAACGGCACGCTCAAGCCAACGACGGCCCTAAATCGATCCGGTCTGAACAGAGCGCAGCGCCAAGCGACCGGCGCTCCCCAATCATGTCCTACAACGACTGCTTGATCCGTGCCGATCGCGTCGAGCAATCCGACCATGTCTCCGGTCAAATGCAATAGAGTGTATTGATCGATCGCATCAGGTCTGTCCGTCTGCCCGTAACCACGCATGTCGGGCGCGATGGCGCGATATCCGGCGGCAGCGAGCGCTTCCAACTGGTGCCGCCACGAATACCAGCACTCCGGAAAGCCCTGGCAGAGAAGCACGGTGGGGCCGCTCCCTGCTTCGGCCAGGTGCATTCGAATGCCATTTGTCTCGATAAACCGATGCGAGATCGTCATTACCAACCTCCGCAAGATCCAGTCACATTGTGAGCTCCAGCCACAACCGAAGTGGCGGCGCCGACACCCAGTCGAACGGCGGACCGCTAAAACGACATGCTCTACGAATTTATTTTCGAGCCCACACCGCGCCCCCGGCAGCATCGGCGCAAGTCGGCTTCGGGTCTTGGCTGTGTGAAAACGCCAGGACGCTTGGCGGCGAGCGAACAAATTATTCGTTCAAGACCGTCTTAGCGGCAAACTCGCAAGTGCATTCAACTTAGAGAACGAATTGAGGAATGGAATTCTGGCCGGGTTTCGATCGTTCGCATTTTCACACAGCCAGGGTCATTTGCAGACGTGAGAAACAGCTAGGGTCATGTCTGCCTTCCCGCTGGAAGCGGACGGTCCCGGAGTAATGAGTGCGCGTCCTTGAATAGTCTTAACGAGCATGTTGAAGCGAAAACATTCGCCCTCGCGCAAAATATTTGCGGATTGCGGCTGTGCCGCGGCGCTCAGCCCCTCGGTCGCCCCGGTGAAAATGTCACGATGCAAGCGAGCCTACGGAACTCAGCGCCCACCACCGGAATTAGGAAAGGTTTTCCCAATAATCCAAAATGGGAGGAAAGATGCCTAGACCCGTAGGTGCTGTTATACTGACCGCAATTGCGTTGGCGTGGCCCTTAGATATCGTGACGCTTTCATCGGCGGCAGATGGGGTGCGCGCGACCGACTTCAGCGCTCAGCAGCGACGCGGGCGACCGGGGCCGGGTGCCCGACCACCGAGCAGTCGCCCTCGCCCACCCGCCGCACGTCCACCCGGGCACCGTCCTCGTCCACACGCCGCCCACCGTCCTCGCCCGCCCGTCCATAGGGGCCGTCCGTGGGTTCGTCCGTCCCGCTACACTTGGCGTCCAGGTGGCGCGATCGCTGCGGGTGCCGCGCTCGGCTTCCTCGCAGCAGGCGCTGCAGCTTGGGCCGGAGCGCCTCCGGCACCCGGGCTATGCTGGTATTATACCGACTGGACCCAACGGCAGGGTTTCTGGGACCGCTGCCCGTAAGGTCAGCCCAAAGGGCGCGGTCTGATCCGCGCCCTTTGTTTGTTTGGTGAGGGCCTTCGCGAAGGAGAAGCGCCGCATCAAATTCCACCCTATCCCGACCTTCAAGCGGCTCTACAAGAGCGACCGCGCTGAGAGGGTATGGTTCGATGATTTGGTGGGCACCTTCCTGACCGTGGCAAGGCCCGCCATGGTCACGGCGATGTACCCCTCGGGCAGCGCCAGAAGGACATCAGGGAGCTCGCCGGACCGCCTACGATGGCACGACGATCGAAGTCAGGCAGAGCAAAGGCAGGAAGCTGACCCGCGTCCCGGTGCCGCCGATGGCACAAAGGCCACTTCCGCAAGCTATTGTTTCTCTTGGGTAAATTGGTCGGAGCGAGAGGATTTGAACCTCCGACCCCTAGTCTCCCAGACTAGTGCGCTAACCGGGCTGCGCCACGCTCCGAACGTCGTTCCATTAGCTAGGATCGCCGCTTTGCGCAAGGCGAGCCGGACCATTTTGGTGTCTTCGCTTCAAGTGCCCGGAATTGGCCGCCCCCCGCAAGGCGCCTCACCCGTCCTTCAGTGCCTGATCCAGCATTTCCCGGCAGGCGACGAGGTCGGCGAGGACCCGACCGAGACGCTCGCGGTCGATGGCGCTGGCGGGCGCTGCGGGGGTGCCGCCCTTGCGGAAGGTGGTGAGGATCTCCTCGTCGTCGACCTCCGTGAAACGGAAGTCGATGCCCTCCTCTTCGTTGCCCTGGTAATCGTCATCGTCGGCATCGGTGATGCCCTTGATGGGCGGCTCGTCGTCCGGCTCCATCAGGCTCGCCCCGATGGCGTCCTCGATCGCCCCGAACGAGACCGCGGCCGAGCCGTCGGCCAGCCCCTGCACCGACTTGACGCCGTGCTCTTTCAGGATCCGCTGCACACCGCGGATGGTGTAGCCCTCGCCGTAGAGCAGACGGCGGATGCCCTTGAGCAGGTCGACGTCGTCGGGACGGTAATAGCGGCGACCGCCGCTGCGCTTCATCGGCTTGATTTGGGAGAATCGGGTCTCCCAGAACCGCAGCACGTGCTGCGGAATGTCGAGTTCCTGCGCTACTTCGCTGATGGTTCGGAACGCATCCGGCGCCTTGTCCAAATGCCAAATCCTTCGCGCGGGCGCGACTTACGCCTCGGGTTGAGCCTTGCTGGCATCGCCATTGGTACGGTGCTGGGCGTTGATCCGTTGCTTCAGGATCGCCGATGGCTTGAACACCATCACCCGGCGTGGCGAGATCGGCACCTCGGTGCCGGTCTTCGGATTGCGGCCGATGCGCTGTCCCTTCTTGCGGACCATGAAGGACCCGAACGAAGACAGTTTCACCGTCTCGCCTTTTTCAAGGCAATCGGTGATCTCCTTCAGCACGAGTTCCACAAAGGCGGACGATTCCGTGCGCGACAGCCCCACCTTCTGGTAGACGGCCTCACAGAGATCAACACGCGTTACGGTTTTACTTGTATCGGTCATCGCCCTGCCCCACATCACGGCGAACAATTGTTGTCTGAAATTATGAGCTTACGTTACGGCGGTCAACACCGCTCATCAATGCAGACGCATCGATAATCGGCGCCAATTCCGGCAAAATTTTATCGAATGTGGCTTTACCAGCGCACCAGCGCGGAGCCCCAGGTGAAGCCGCCGCCCATGGCCTCCAGCAGAACCATGTCGCCGCGCTTGATGCGGCCGTCCCTGCGCGCCACCGACAGCGCCAGCGGGATCGATGCGGCGGAGGTGTTGCCGTGACGGTCCACCGTCAGCACCACCTTCTCCGGCGCGATATGGAGCTTGTGGGCGGATGCGTCGATGATTCGCTTGTTGGCCTGGTGCGGCACGAACCAGTCGATGCCGTCGGCGTTGAGCCCGGTCGCCTCGAAGGCGTCGACGATGACGTCAGTGATCATGCCCACTGCATGCTTGAAGACCTCGCGGCCTTCCATGCGCAGATGGCCGACCGTCTGGGTCGAGGACGGCCCGCCGTCGACGAACAGCTTGGCCTTGTGGCGGCCGTCGGAGCGCAGATGGGTGGTCACCACGCCACGGTCGGTTGCAGCCTGGCCCGGCTGCTCCTGCGCCTCGAGCACGACCGCGCCGGCGCCGTCGCCGAACAGCACGCAGGTGCCGCGATCGTTCCAATCGAGGATGCGCGAGAAGGTCTCGGCACCGATCACCAGAGCGCGCTTGTAGGCGCCGGTGCGCAGGAAATTGTCGGCGGTCGCAAGCGCGAACACGAAGCCCGAGCACACGGCCTGCAGGTCAAAAGCCGCGCCGTGATTGATGCCGAGCGCGTGCTGCACGGCGACCGCAGTCGCAGGGAAGGTGTTATCCGGCGTCGAGGTCGCGAGCACGATCAGCTCGATCGACTGGGCGTCCACGCCGGCGTCCGCGAGCGCGGCCTGCGCCGCCTTGATCGCAAGATGCGAGGTGAATTCGCCCTCGGCGGCGATATGCCGCTCGCGAATGCCGGTCCGCTGCACGATCCACTCATCGGACGTGTCGATGCGCGCCGCCAATTGGGCATTGGTCACCACCTGCTCCGGCAGGTAGGAGCCGCAGCCCAGCACGACCGAACGAATCTTGGTCACGAAACATCCTCCGGCGCGATTGGCGCGGAACCGAGCGCACCCCCATCACGGTTGAGCATCTGATTGATCTTGTTCAGAAGATCGAATTTGGCCATCTCATAACCAACATCGATCGCATAGGCAAAGCCTTCGGCATTGATTCCGCCATGGCTCTTGACCACCAGCCCGTTCAGCCCGAGCAGCACACCGCCGTTCGACTTGTTCGGGTCCATCTTGTCACGCAAGGCCTGGAAGGCATCGCGGGCAAAGAGATAGCCGAGCCTGGACAGCCAGCTCCGCTGAATTTCGTTGCGGAGTAAATCCGCCATCTGGCGCGCGGTTCCTTCGGCAGCCTTGAGCGCAATATTGCCGCTATAGCCCTCGGTCACGATCACATCGGCCATGCCCTTGCCAATGCCGTCGCCCTCGACGAAGCCGATATAATCGAGTTCCGGCAGATTCATCGCGCGCAGGGTTTCGCCGGCCTCGCGAATCTCCTCGTGCCCCTTGATCTCCTCGGTCCCGATGTTGAGCAGGCCGAGCGTCGGGCGCTTTTTGCCGAACACCACGCTCGCCATGGCCGCGCCCATCACCGCCAGCGCCACCAGATGGCGCGCGTCGCCGCCGATCGTGGCGCCGAGATCGAGCACGACGGACTCGCCGGGCTTGGTCGGCCAAATCCCGGCAATCGCCGGCCGATCGATGCCAGGCAGCGTGCGCAAATGAAAGCGCGCCATCGCCATCAGCGCGCCGGTGTTGCCGGCGGAAATGGCGACATCCGCCTCGCCCTTCTTCACCGCATCGATGGCAAGCCACATCGAGGAGGTCTTGCGGCCACGGCGCAGCGCCTGGCTCGGCTTGTCCTCGCCACTAACGGCAATTTCGGTATGGATGATCCGGGAGGCCGTCTTGAGCCGGGGGTGGCGGTCGAGCTCGGGCTCGATCCTGGCGCGATCCCCGACCAGCAGGAACTCGGCCTCGGGATGCTTGCCAAGCGAGATGGCCGCGCCAGGAATGACGACAGGGGCGCCGACGTCGCCCCCCATGGCGTCAAGCGCGATACGAACCTTGCTTGGCATCAAAATCCCGGAAACCTGGTCTAGCGCGGTCGTCCGCTTGCGGGACCGCGAAATGGGTTCGCCATGGACATGGCGACCGGCCGAGCGCCACGCCCGAACCGGCCGGACAATAGCGTTTTGTTATCCCGAAACAACCTCTTGCCCCCAGCCTTTTGGATTAAGGGCGATCCGCCGGCGGATGTTCGAATCCACAACAATTAGTGATAAATCAGATGGTTGAGCCGCCTTTTCAAACCAGCCCCGCAAACACCTCACACCCCGTAGCACAGGGGTGTTACGGGTAATGCCCAGCTATTTGCCTTTCTTCTTGCCCTGCTTGTTGTCCTGAAGCGCCTTCAGCGCCGCGAACGGATGGTCCTCGGGATCAAGTGCGGTGACCTCCGCCTCGAACACGACCCCCGGTTTGCGGGGGTAAGGGTCGATCGCCAGGAACAGCGCGTCGGTCGCGATCCGGCCGAGATCGATGATCCCGTTGACGATGGCCTCCGGCGGATCGGCGACCTCCGGGGGGGTCTCGTTGTCCTCGCCTTCCTCGATCAGGTCGGCCAGCCGCCGCACCTCGGCCTCGGGGGCAAAGGTCAGGTCGATATCTTCGTCGATCTCGCTCTCGATCGGATCGAGCGTGACCACACAGGTCTGGCCGACCCAGGCCCGCACATGGCCCGTGACCTGGAGCCGGCCGCCGCTCTTCGGCACGATTTCGAGGTCGGCATGGGCCGACAGGACCTCACGCACGCCCGCGAGCTCGGCCATGGCCTGTCGCTCCGCAGCCGAGGCTTCGAGCTCACGGTGCAGGCCGGTATCGGGAATATGCGCCACCATCACGGGCACGCGCCAAGGGTCGGGTCCGGTCGTCGGTCGGGTCATGACGTCTCATCCTCGGCGAGCGGTGCGGGAAACCTAAAGGATCCGAGCAACAGTGCGGAATCGTCGATCTGGCCGAGACCCGCATTCGTAGCCTCCGCGTAAGCGGCCAGCCGCCGTGCGCGATCCATCCCGGTACCATTCAAGATATTCTTGCAGATCGCCTGCGCCAGCGCCTCGGCACTGCTGTCGATCCCCTGGTCATAGGCCTGGACACGGCCGTAAAACGCCTCGCCGAAGGCCCGCATCCGCTTCGGGACGGTCTGGTCGCCTATGCCCATCTCGCGCAGATTGTCGTCCATGTCCTCGCAGAAGCGGTCGAACAGGGTCTGTGACAGCTCCGCCCCGCCCTGAGCGACGGACCGCAGCCGCCGCAGCAACAACCAGAGGTGCAGCAGCAACAGGTCGAAACGACCATTAACCGTATCGGGCACGCCCAAGTCCCGGTAAAATATGGGTTCTCGCGCCTGCGTCACGATCATGCCATAGATGGCCTCAATGGTGCCGGCCGGGGCTAGCCGGGGTTTCCTGAAGTGATTGAACGGCCAAAGCATTGTGGTTTCCGCAAGCGGGCGCGCGCGAGTTGCATTCAGAGCCTCCGCCCGGTACTTCAGCGCCTCGCGCGACGCAAGGGGACGGAATCAGTTCCGCTATGACGATAACGAACCAGACCAGCCTGCGCGCAGCCAAGCGGCGCGGCCTTTATGCACGCTGGCGCGGCTTGCGCATGCTCGCGGTCGTGGCTCTGGTCGGTGGCGCCCTTGCGGGATGCACCGGCGAGCAATTCCAGAAGGGCTATATCCTGCCGCCCGGCGCGCTCGAGCAGATTCCGCTCGGCGCAAGCCAGGACCAGGTGCTGATCGTGATGGGCACGCCCTCTACGGTCGCGACGCTCGACGGTGAAGTGTTTTACTACATCTCGCAGCGCTCGGAGCGCATGGTCGCCTTCATGAACCAGAAGGTAGTCGATCAGCGCGTGATCGCCGTCTATTTCGACAAGAACCGGCGCGTGCGCCGGCTTGCCAATTACGGCCTCCAGGACGGCAAGATCTTCGACTCGATCAGCCGGACCACACCGACCTCGGGCCAGGAGATGAGCTACCTCGCGCCGCTGTTCAAGCTGCTCAGCTTCAACTGAGATCTTGATGATCTGACATTTCGGCCTGCGGCGTCGTGCCGCTCTCCCCGCGGCACTTGCCGGCGCGCGCGACTTGCCGTTGCGCGCCGGGTTCCATACGCTCTCTGCAAAACAAGAAGCAGGGAGTGGATTCGTGCCCAACAAAGTTCTGTCACGTCGTCGCGTGCTCGCTGGTGCCGCCGGTCTGTCGGCCGCCGCCATCCTGCCGCGGTCGAGCCTTGCCGACTGGAAGCCGACCGAGAACATCCGAATCATCGTGCCGGCCGCGGCCGGCGGCTCGACCGACGTCATGGGACGGTTGCTCGCAGCCCATCTCCAATCCGCCTGGGGCCAGACCGCGGTCGTGGAAAATCGATCGGGCGGCGGCGGCACGATCGGGACGGCCGAAGTCGTTCGCTCCAAGGCCGACGGCCACACCATCCTGATCGGCAATCCCGGGCCGAACGCGATCGCCTACAGCATCTTCAAGAACCTCAGCTACAAGCCGGATCAGCTCCAACCGGTGTCCAACATGATCCGGATCCCGAACATCGTGTCGGCGCATCCGAAGACCGGCATCAAGTCGGTCGCCGAGCTGATCGCCTTTCTCAAGGCCAATCCGGATAAGCTCAGCTACGCCTCCTCCGGCGTCGGCCAGAGCCCTCACCTCACCGGCGCCTGGTTCCTCCAGCTCACCGGGCTGAAGATGACGCATATCCCGTTCCGTGGCGCCGGGCCTGCGCTTCAGGCCGCGCTTGCCGGCGACATCCAGATCCTGTTCGACAATCTCTATCCCAGCCTGCCGCAGGTTCAGAACGGCACGCTCAACGGTCTCTGCGTCACCACGACCGAGCCGAGTGATCTCGCACCGAACCTGCCGACCATGCGCGAGAGCGCGCCGGAGCTTGCGAACTTCGATGTGTCGTCATGGTTCTCGGTGTTTCTGCCGAAGGGCGTCCCTGCCCCCGTGCTCGAAGCGCTCAATCTCCAGGTCAAGGCGATGCTGGAGCGCGACGACATGAAAAAGCAGATCACCGCCATGGGCGCCCGCGCCGACTACGGCACGCCGCAGCAATTCGCGGACTTCGTGGACGCCGAGACGAAGAAGTTCGCCGGCATCATCCAGAAGGAAGGCCTGCAGATGGACGTGCAGTAGGCATCGCGCCGCGACGCCGTAGGGCGGAAAGCAAAAACCCCGCGGCTGTCGCCGCGGGGTTTTGT
The DNA here is from genome assembly GCF_021458635.1 of Bradyrhizobium monzae. Classification (GTDB taxonomy): domain Bacteria; phylum Pseudomonadota; class Alphaproteobacteria; order Rhizobiales; family Xanthobacteraceae; genus Bradyrhizobium. The sequence goes on along the minus strand of NZ_JAIRDQ010000008.1, from coordinate 23,883 downwards.
CTTGTGTCGTTAGCGCCGCTCAGTGCGCCAGAACCGCCAGCAGCAAGAGCGCCACGATGTTCGTGATCTTGATCATCGGGTTCACCGCTGGACCCGCCGTGTCCTTGTAGGGATCGCCGACGGTATCGCCGGTCACGGCGGCCTTGTGGGCATCGGAGCCCTTGCCGCCGAAATGACCGTCCTCGATGTACTTCTTGGCGTTGTCCCATGCGCCGCCGCCCGAGGTCATCGAGATCGCGACGAACAGGCCCGTCACGATCACGCCGAGCAGCATCGCGCCGACCGCCGAGAACGCCGCCGACTTGCCGGCGGCGCCGCCGCCCGCGATGGCGTAGATCAGGAAGTAGACGACGATCGGCGACAGCACCGGCAGCAGCGAGGGGATGATCATCTCCTTGATTGCCGCCTTGGTGAGCAGGTCGACCGCCTTGCCGTAATCGGGCTTGTCGGTGCCCTGCATGATGCCCGGCTTCTCGCGGAACTGCCGGCGCACCTCCTCGACGATCGCGCTGGCCGCACGGCCGACCGCCGTCATGCCCATCGCACCGAACAAATACGGCAGCAGACCGCCAAACAGCAGGCCCACCACGACGTAAGGGTTGTTCAGCGAGAAGTCCGGATTGACGCCGGCGAAGTAGGTGTGGTGCGCGGAGTCCGCAACGAAGAACTTGAGGTCCTGGTTGTAGGCCGCGAACAGCACCAGCGCGCCGAGACCGGCGGAGCCGATCGCGTAGCCCTTGGTCACCGCCTTGGTGGTGTTGCCGACCGCGTCGAGCGCGTCGGTCGACTTGCGCACTTCCTTCGGCAGGCCCGCCATTTCGGCGATGCCGCCGGCGTTGTCCGTCACCGGGCCGAAGGCATCGAGGGCCACGACCATGCCGGCCAGCGCCAGCATGGTGGCGGTCGCGATCGCGATGCCGAACAAGCCGGCCAGGCTGTAGGTGACCAGAATGCCGGCGATGATGACGATCGCAGGCAGCGCGGTCGCCTCCATCGAGACGGCGAGGCCCTGGATCACGTTGGTGCCGTGACCGGTCACCGAGGCCTGGGCGATCGACTTCACCGGGCGATAGTCCGTGCCGGTGTAGTACTCGGTGATCCAGATGATCAGCGCGGTGACGATGAGGCCGACCACGCCGCACTCGAACAGCGCCATGCCGGTGAAGTCGACGCCGTCGAGCTTGCCGAAGCCGATCAGGTAGTAGATCACGCCGGCGATGCCGATCAGCGACAGGACGCCGGTTGCGATCAGGCCCTTGTAGAGCGCGCCCATGATCGACTGGCTCGGCCCAAGCTTCACGAAGAAGGTGCCGATGATCGAGGTGATGATGCAGATGCCGCCGATGGCGAGCGGCAGCGTCATCATGTTGGAGAGGATCGGCGTCTTGGCGAAGAAGATCGCCGCCAGCACCATGGTCGCGACCGCGGTCACCGCATAGGTCTCGAACAAGTCGGCGGCCATGCCGGCGCAGTCACCCACGTTGTCACCGACGTTGTCGGCGATGGTGGCCGGGTTGCGCGGATCGTCCTCCGGAATGCCCGCCTCGACCTTGCCGACGAGATCGCCGCCGACATCCGCACCCTTGGTGAAGATGCCGCCGCCGAGACGGGCGAAGATCGAGATCAGCGAAGCGCCGAAGCCGAGCGCCACCATGGCGTCGATGACGGTGCGGCTGTCGGGCGCGAGCTTCAGCGAGTGGACCAGGAAGCCGAAATAGAGGGTCACGCCGAGCAGCGCGAGACCCGCCACCAGCATGCCGGTGATCGCCCCCGCCTTGAAGGCGAGTTCGAGGCCGCCGGCGAGCGACGTCGTCGCGGCCTGGGCGGTGCGCACGTTGGCACGGACCGACACGTTCATGCCGATGAAGCCGGCCGCCCCCGACAGGATGGCGCCGATCAAGAAGCCGATCGCGACATAAAGCCCAAGGAAATAGGCAAGCAGCACGAAGATGACGATGCCGACGATGCCGATCGTGGTGTACTGGCGCCGGAGATACGCTTGTGCGCCTTCACGCACAGCTCCCGCGATCTCCTGCATGCGCGGTGACCCCGCATCTGCACTCAACACCGAAGACGTCGCCCAAATCGCGTAGACGACGGAAAGCACTCCGCAGAGCACAATCAACCATAATGCTGTCATGTGATTTTTGCCTCAGATCCTTGATGTACGTACCCCCGGCGCCTTTTGTTTTTCCGTCAAGCGGTGCGGCGCCCTTATGTTGAACAGGGCCGCCCCTTGCACGAAGGGGTGGCCCTAGTCGGTCACAAGCTTGCCAAAATCAAATTGAGGGTGCAACGCCGGATGAGGCCGAAAAAGCCGATCTCGGCAAGTATTTAGACCTAATCCCGAGCGGCGGACCGCCGGCTCGGCGCAATTCCTAGAAGTGGCTGTAGGACAGCCGCTTCAAAGCCAACTCCTGGCCCTGCCCATCCAGGAAGCGCGGCCGCTCATGGCCCGCGACGATGGCGCCGATTGCCGTGACGGCCAGACCGACTGCCCGCCCCGCTTCCATCAGCGCATCGCTCTGCGCCGGCGGTACCGTGCACAGCACCTCGTAGTCGTCGCCCCCGGCAAGCAGCGTCTCAACGCAAATGGCGTTGCGCGCGACCAGGCCTCCCGCCGCAGGTGACAGGGGCACGCGCGCCACGTTGACCGTGGCCGAGACGCCGGACGCCGCGCAGAGTTTCGTCAGGTCGCCGGCGAGCCCGTCGGACACGTCCATCGAAGCTGTCGCGCGGTCGCGCACGGCCCGCGCCAGCACGTTGCGCGGCTGCGGGATCCGATAGCGCGAGATCAGCGCTTCTCTTGCCGCTGGATCGGACGTCAGCGCCGAGGCCGCCGCACCGCCGGTGAGCACGTCGAGGCCGAGCGCGGCATCGCCGATCGTCCCCGTCACCAGGATAACGTCGCCCGGCCGCGCGCCGGTGCGGCCGACCATCCGCCCCTTCGGCACGCGGCCGAAGGCCGTGATCGAGATCATCTGCAGTCCGGGCGTCGACACCGTGTCGCCGCCGAGCAGCGGGCAGGCGAAGTTTTTGGCGTCCTCGCCGAGCGCATCGGCAAACGGCCTGAGCCAGGCATCCTCCTTGCTGCGCAGCGCCAGCGTCAGCACGAACCCGGCGGGCACAGCCCCCTTGGCGGCGAGATCGGACAGGTTCACCCGCAGTGCCTTGCGCGCGATGGTGTCGGGGGGATCAGTGGCAAGATAGTGCACGCCCTCGACCACGGCATCGGTGGTGACGACGATGTCGTCGCCGGACGAGGACAGGATCGCGGCGTCATCGACCAACCCGAACGCGCCGGGATCAGTCGCCAACGGCTTGAAATAGCGCGCGATGAGGGAGTCTTCGGCAGAGGGATTGTGCGGGTTTGCCATCAGCTCGATCCGTCATCTCCCGCCGTCATTGCGAGCGAAGCGAAGCAATCCAGACTGCCTCTGCAGAAGCAGTCTGGATTGCTTCGTCGCTACGCTCCTCGCAATGACGGCCCCATAACTACCCCCGGCCGAACTCGTCGCCGCGAAACTGGCGGCCGATCTGGTCGAGCACCGCGTTGACCATGCCGGTCTCCTCGCGGTCGACGAACGCATTCGCAACATCGACATACTCTGAAACAACGACGCGGCCCGGCACGTCCTTGCGGTGCTGGAGCTCATAGGCCCCTGCCCGCAACACCGCGCGCAGGATCGCTTCGATCCGCTTCAAGGGCCAACCCTTCGACAACGCCTCGTCGATCAGAGGGTCGAGCTTCTTCTGGTCGCGCACGACGCCGGAGACGACGTCGCGGAAGAAAGCAGCTTCCGCCGGCAGATAAGTGTCGCCCTCCACCTCGTTGCCAAGCCAATGGCTCTCGAACTCAGCAAAGATGTCGTTGATGCCGGCGCCGGCGATGTCCATCTGGTACAGCGCCTGGACGGCGGCGAGCCGTGCCGCACCGCGCCGGTTCGCTTTCTTCTCCGCGGGCCCCGCCGGTTTCTTGAAGTCAGCCATCGCTCAGGCCCGCGCCATGCGGCGTTTGATGCGCAGCATCGCAAGTGCTGCGCGCGCGGCGTCGCCGCCCTTGTTGAGCTCGCTGGCGCGCGCTCGCGCCCAGGCCTGGTCCTCATTGTTGACGGTGAGGATGCCGTTGCCGAGCGGCAGCTTTCGCACCACCGCAAGATCCATCAGCGCGCGCGAAGATTCCTGCGAGACGATCTCGAAATGGATGGTATCGCCGCGGATGACGCAGCCGAGCGCGATCACCGCGTCATAGGGCTTGCCGTTCGCCGCAGCCGCGTCGACCGCGATCGCAACCGCCGCCGGGATCTCCAGCGCGCCGGGAACCGTGATGACGTCATGCGTGAGGCCGGCCGCCTTCAGCTCGGTGACCGCGCCGTCCAGAAGCGCGTCCTGGAGATCGTCATAGAACCGCGCCTCGACAATCAGCGCACGCGCGCCGGAAATGTCGGTCTGGTCCTTCAGGGGTGCGCGCCGCGCGTCTGCCATCGTCTCAATCCGTTCCGTGAAGTCGCCTCTTGGGTCGGCGCGTTATGTAGTCGCCGCTGGCCAGTAAGCCAAGTTTTAAACCGTCATTTCCGTCAGTCGCGCCGCATAGCGGGCCATCAGATCGACCTCGATATTGACCTCAGTCCCCGCCTTCCAGCCGCCGATCGTCGTGACATCAAGCGTATGCGGGATGATCAGCACCGAAAAGGTCACATCCTTCACCGTATTGACCGTCAGTGAGACGCCGTCGAGCGTGATCGAGCCTTTGGTGGCGATGAAGCGCGCCAGCTCCCGTGTGGTTGAGAGCTCGAACCGTGCCATATCGGGCAGATCCTCGCGGCTGACGATGGTGGCGATGCCGTCGGCATGGCCGGCGACGATGTGGCCGCCGAGCTCGTCGCCGATCTTGAGAGCACGCTCGAGATTAAGCCTCGTACCCAACTTCCAGTGCTTCGCCGTCGTCAGCGCCAGCGTCTCGGCGGCGGCATCGACGTCGAACCAGGTCTTGCCATCTGCGACGCCGGAGGCGACCACGGTGAGGCAAACGCCGTTGTTGGCGATCGAGGCACCGTCGGCGATGGTGGTCTGATCATAGCCGCAAGCGATGCGCAGCCGGTGCAGCTGCCCCTGCGCCACAGGCTTGAAGCTGACGATCTCGCCGATATCGGTGACAATGCCGGTGAACATGTTAGGCGCGCTCGTAGATGGTGAGAGTATCTTTGTCGAAGGTCTCGCTAGCATGAACCTTGTAGGCCTGCGACTGCGTGATTTTCGACAGGGGCAATGCATCGAGCGCATCGACCCCGCCGGCGCCGACCTCTTCCGTTCCGCGGAACAGCCAGATCTCGTCGACAAGGTCGGCGGATACGAACGATGCCGCAACACGGCTGCCGCCCTCGACCATCAGGCGCGTGATGCCCTTTTCGGCGAGCGCATGCAGCACGGCCGGAAGATCCAGCCCGGATGCACTTCCCGGTGGCATGCGCATGATTTGCGCACCGGCAGCGCCAAGGCGGGTCGCGGCCGCAGCCTCGGCAAGCTCTGAAGCGATCACCCAGACCGGCGTCTCCCGCGCGGAGCGCAGGAGCTGGCTCGAGGCCGGAATTCTCAGGTTCTGATCGAGCACCACACGTACCGGTGAGCGCGCGTCCATGCCCGGCAGACGACAATTGAGCTGCGGATCGTCCGCCAGCACCGTGCCGATGCCGACCAGGACGGCATCGCACTGTGCGCGCAGCAGATGCACGCGGTTGCGCACGGCTTCGCCCGTGATCGCGAGCGGCTTTGCGCCTGCTGCGCCGATCTTGCCGTCGGGCGAAACCGCGAGCTTCAGGATCACATGCGGACGGCGATCGCGGATACGGCGGAAATGCCCGGCATGGTCGAACACCGCCTCCGCCGCGCACGGGCCCACATCCACCGTGATACCGGCCGCGCGCAGGCGCGCATGGCCCTGCCCCGCGACGTCCGGATTGGGATCCTCGACCGCCGCCACCACCCGCTTGATGCCGGCGGCGATCACCGCGTCTGCACAAGGTGGCGACTTGCCGAAATGCGAACATGGCTCGAGCGTGACGTAGAGCGTTGCGCCGCGCGCCGCTTCACCGGCCCGGCGCAACGCTTCGGGCTCGGCATGCGGCCGTCCGCCCGGTTGCGTCCAGCCGCGGCCGACGATGATTCCATCCTTGACGATGACGGCACCGACGGCCGGATTGGGCCAGGTCCGCCCCTGCCCGCGCCGCCCGAGCGACAGCGCAAGCTGCATGAAGCGCCGATCGGAATCCTTCGTCTCGCGGATTTTCTGGGCGAACTGATCCTCCAGGATGCGGAAGATCATTTGCGGATCGCGGCGAGCCGCGCTTCCTCCTCACCGGAGAGCTCGCCGAGCACGTCGGCGAAATCCTTGGCCTCGCGGAAATTGCGGTAGACCGAGGCGAAGCGCACATAGGCGACGTCGTCGAGCGTGCGCAGATGCTCCATCACGGTCTCGCCGATCACCTCGGAGGAGATCTCGGCCTCACCACCGGTCTCGAGCTCGCGCACGATGGTCGAGACCATCTTCTCCACCCGCTCCGGCTCGACCGGCCGCTTGCGCAGACTGATCGACACGGAACGCATCAGCTTGTCGCGGTCGAACGGCACGCGGCGGCCGTTGCGCTTGATCACCGTGAGCTCGCGCAGCTGCACGCGCTCGAAGGTGGTGAAGCGGAATTCGCAGGCGACGCACACGCGCCGCCTGCGAATGACGGAGGAATCCTCGGTCGGACGCGAGTCCTTCACCTGCGTATCGAGACTGTTGCAGTTCGGGCAGCGCATCCGTGTATCCAGACCTTACTGATAGATCGGGAACCGGTCGGTAAGCGCCTTGACCCGTTCCTTGATCGCGGCCTCGACCAGCGGCGCCTTGCCGTCGTCGGACTGCGCGATCGCGTTGAGGACCTCGGCGATCATGCCGCCGACCTGCTGGAATTCAGCGACGCCGAAGCCGCGGGTCGTCGCTGCGGGCGTGCCGAGACGCAGGCCCGAGGTGACGAACGGCTTTTCGGGGTCGAACGGAATCCCGTTCTTGTTGCAGGTGATGGCGGCGCGGACCAGCGCCTTCTCCGAGACGTTGCCCTTCAGGCCCTTCGGCCGCAGGTCAACCAGCATCAGATGGTTATCGGTCCCGCCGGAGACAATATCGAAGCCATGGCTCTTCAGCGTCTCGGCCAGCGCCTTGGCGTTCTCGACGACGTTCTTCGCGTAGACCTTGAAGTCCGGACGCAGCGCCTCGCCGAAGGCCACGGCTTTCGCCGCGATCACGTGCATCAGCGGGCCGCCCTGCAGGCCGGGGAAGATCGCCGAGTTGAGCTTCTTGGCAAGCACCTCGTCATTGCTGAGGATCAGGCCGCCGCGCGGACCGCGCAGCGATTTGTGCGTCGTGGTGGTGGTGACGTGGGCGTGCGGCACCGGCGAGGCATGCACGCCGCCGGCAACGAGGCCTGCGAAGTGCGCCATGTCGACCAGCAGGTAAGCACCCACGGAGTCCGCGATCTCGCGAAAACGCTTGAAGTCCCAGGCGCGCGAATAGGCCGAGCCGCCGGCGACGATCAGCTTCGGCTTGACCTCTTCGGCCTGCTTGGCGACCGCGTCCATGTCGATGATCTGGTCCTCGCGGCGCACGGTGTAGTGCGCGGCCTTGAACCACTTGCCGCTCATGTTGACGGGCGAGCCGTGGGTGAGATGGCCGCCGGCCGCGAGATCGAGACCCATGAAGGTGTCGCCGGGCTGGAGCAGCGCCAAAAACACCGCCTGGTTCATCTGGCTGCCGGAGTTCGGCTGCACGTTGGCGAAGTTGGCGCCGAACAGCCTCTTGGCGCGGTCGATCGCGAGGTTCTCGGCGACGTCGACCCACTCACAACCGCCGTAGTACCGCGCGCCCGGATAACCCTCTGCGTATTTGTTGGTCATCACCGAACCCTGCGCTTCCAGCACGGCCCGGCTGACGATGTTCTCGGAGGCGATCAGCTCGACCTCATGGCGCTGCCGGCCGAGCTCGCCCTTGATGGCGGCTGCGATTTCCGGGTCGGCCTGCTCGAGCGAGGCGGTGAAAAACGAATCGGGCGCTGAGGCGGTTTTGGCGAAGGTCATCTTGCGAATATCTCCACCGCCGCAGCCTTTTGGCGGGCTACGGGCGGGTCTGGTGTGGTGATCGGAAGCGGCGAGCGCGATCTACCACATCGCCCGCATCCGGCCAAGTGGTTGCGGGTCGGGCCTGATATTTATGCAAGATATGGTGGGGATCGAAGCATTTTCGGGTGTGGACGGCTCTCTGGAACCGCCCCGATCCGATCGGCCCAGAAGAGCCCGCTTCGGACCCAAATTGACGGCCCGTAGGCCGGTCGAATTCCCCTACAGTCCGGTATACCCCGCCTTCACCGGGTCCACGCTGCCGTCGAGCTGGCGCAGATAGGTCAGGCCGCAGACCGTCAACCTGTGAGTGTCTTTCTCGCCCGCCTCCATCAAGGTATTGAGATAGTTCGTGACCTTCAGGCGCGCCTCCTCGCTCGCCGCCGCGCTGCGGTTGGCGAGCAGGTCATAGGTCTGCATGATGCGGTCGATGGCGGCTTCCATAGCACCCTCTGTTTCTCTGTGATTTTGGGAGTCTTGATCAGGCGGCCCGGGCACCGGACCACGCCTCGAACCTGGCGATGGCCTTGTTGGCCAGTCTGATCTTGTTGAATTCGCCGCGCTGCAGCAGCTTGATGATGATCTCGAGCAGGCGCTCATTGGTGACGAGCGTGTCGGGGATAGCGCCGGAGCGGCGGAGGTAATTCGCGGCGATCGCGTAGGAGTCGCTCACGAGCTCGACGTTCATAGCCTGCAACCCGCGTTCGACCAGCATCGCATCCTCCGATCCGGAGAGACAACTGCGGTGCGGCGAACTGGTTCCGCTTGCCGGCACATTTTTCGCAACCGCGAAAAGACGACAAAACGCACCGGTCCGGGGAAAAGCCGGGCCGGCGCGCTTGGGGAAGCAGGCACGATTGGGAAGGCTTGCCGGTCTTGTTATGGGCCGGCTTGGCCAATCCCTTCGAAAACTCAGAGCCGATACAGGATCTGGTCGGTCCAGAACCGCTCGAGCCGGTGCAGCGACTTGTTGAGGGTCGAGAACTCCTCGCCCGAGATGCCGCCGACCTGTTCGACGGTCTTGACGTGCTTCTGGTACAGGGAGTCGACGATGCGGCGGACTTCCTGGCCCTGCGGCGTCAGGCGAATGCGCACCGAGCGGCGGTCAACGCGCGAGCGCTGATGATCGAGGAAGCCGAGCTCGACGAGCTTCTTCAGATTGTAGGAGACGTTGGAGCCGAGATAGTAACCGCGCGTGCGCAGCTCGCCCGCGGTCAACTCCTTGTCGCCGATGTTATAGAGCAGGAGCGCCTGCACGGAATTGATGTCGGCGCGGCCACGACGATCGAACTCGTCCTTGATCACGTCGAGGAGACGGCGATGCAGCCGCTCCACCAGAGTCAATGCTTCCAGATAGAGCGACTGCACCGAACCCTGCGGGCCCGAAACGCGCTCTGCGGTATCTGCCGCAGTTGCGACGGCTTTCATCATGACACTTCCCCTGTTGTCGTTTTTATCGACACTTATTCGACGAAACTTGTGTCCCGTCTGATAGGTGCAACTTAAGGGGGGCGTTTGAAGATCGGCTTAAATAAGAGAATAAAGAGATCATGAATTTAAGACAGTGAATTGCGGATTAAGCCTGTGCCACAAGGGCTTTTCGCAACCCTCTGTTGACCGTCGCAAGGTCCTGTTCACCCTCCGTCCGCACCGACTGTCGCATTCCAGAACAGCCCCGCCCCGTTTCGAAACGCACGCGTAAGAGCTGTGGCGGATATCGCTAGGTCAATGAAAAGTTACCTCGAATTTTACGCAACCAACGGTCAACCAAGCGCGCGCAACTTCGCCAACTCCGCTCTCGTGTCCCGGACAAGCGAAGCGCAGATCCGGGACCCGGAAAGCCAAAAGCGAGATCGCGGAAAGATGGGCCCCGGCTCTGTAACGCACCATGCCGCGAGCGCGGCACGCTGCATTGCGTCCGGGGCACGAGACCATTTTTGCCCGCGACGACTTCGACTATGGCGGCCGTTCGCGCGCGGCCATCCAGGCGAGCGCGAGATAGGCGGCAAGCATGAAGGCTTCGACGCCGACCACGACCAGGCTGCCGCCATAGATCCCGGGGAACATCAGCTCGATCACCGCCATTGAGACCACGGTTGTGAGCCACACCACCGCGCCCCAGGGCGTGGCGAGCCAGAGGCCGACGGCGGCGACGAGCTCGATCACGGCGAAGTAGATGGTCGAGGCCTGCCAGGCCATCGACTGGTTCTCGAATGCCTCGTCCTCGCCGCCGACGAAGCCCGTCACCTGCGCCCAGTGATAGAGACCTTTGAGGATCGACAGTAGCGCCATCACACGCAGGAACAGCACCAGCCGGCGCGTCCAGGCATTGTCGTCGGACTCGGGGCGCTCCGACGAGATCGCCGCCACCGACATCGCATTGTCGCGGGCGCTGTCTCTGACGGCGTCCCTGGCATTGGCGCCGTCGCGGGCCGCATCGCGGGTGGAGATCTCGGACATGGCCCCCTTCTGGCTGTTTCGCCCCCCAAAATCAATCGGCAGCGCAAGCCGGTTCAATCAAGCCGGTTCAATTCTGCCTTGCGGCAGGTCAAGCCGCGGTGGCGGGAACCATGCGAGCTGGTATAAGAATAATTCCAGCCGGAGGAGTTGTGATGGCGATCAAATACGGACGTCCGATCGAACTGCGCGAGGTCGCGCGCGGGACTGGTGCAGCGGTGCCCCACGCCCTCGATCTGACCGTCCGCCCACGTCGCAACCGCAAGGCCGAATGGGCCCGCCGGATGGTGCGCGAGAACGTGCTCACCACCGACGACCTGATCTGGCCGCTGTTCCTGATCGATGGCAACAACAAGCGCGAGCAGATCGCCTCGATGCCGGGCGTCGAGCGTCTCAGCGTCGATCAGGCCGTGCGCGAGGCCGAGCGCGCGATGAAGCTCACGATTCCCTGCCTTGCGCTGTTTCCCTACACCGACCCCTCCTTGCGCGACGAGGAAGGCTCGGAAGCGACCAACCCGAATAATCTGGTCTGCCAGGCGGTGCGCGCGATCAAGAAGGAGTTTCCGGACATCGGCATCCTCTGCGACGTCGCGCTCGATCCCTTCACCAGCCACGGCCATGACGGCCTGATCGTCGACGGCAAGATCTTGAACGACGAGACGGTCGCGGTGCTGGTGCGCCAGGCGCTGGTGCAGGCTGAGGCCGGCTGCGACATCATCGCGCCCTCCGACATGATGGACGGCCGCGTCGCCGCGATCCGCGAGGGGCTGGACCACTCAGGGCTGCTCGACGTGCAGATCATGGCCTATGCGGCCAAATACGCCTCCGCCTTCTACGGCCCGTTCCGCGACGCCATTGGCTCGGCCAAGACATTGACCGGCGACAAGCGCACCTACCAGATGGACAGCGCCAACACCGACGAGGCACTGCGCGAGGTCGAGCTCGACATCTCCGAAGGCGCCGACATGGTAATGGTGAAGCCCGGCATGCCCTATCTCGACGTGGTCCGCCGCGTGAAGGACACGTTCGCGATGCCGACCTTCGCCTACCAGGTCTCCGGCGAATACGCGATGATCGCCGCCGCCGCCAACAACGGCTGGCTCGACGGCGACCGCGCCATGATGGAGAGCCTGCTCGCCTTCAAGCGCGCCGGCGCCGATGGCGTGCTCAGCTATTTTGCGCCGAAGGCAGCGGAGAAGCTGCGCGCCCAAGGATAAGCTCTCGGGTGGGCAAAGCGACTTGTCCGCCGTAGCTCGGAGAGCGACGGCGCCCGCCTTACGGCTGCGTCGCCAAGCCCCAACCCCCCGCCCCCGAATCGCCGGAATATTTCGGCTTGTTAACCCCTGCGCACCCTTGGCAGGGGAATAGCGTGTTCCCATGTCCTGCCACGGGAGTTTTCCCTGGAGGACGGACGATGTCTTATGACTCGGGTAGTTCAGGCGCCTGGCGCAGTGATGGCGCGGCTCACGCCTACGATCCCTATCTGCATCCGGAGCTGTTCCGCGGTGTCGCGACGCGGCGGGTGTTCGCGTTCCTGATCGACATGGTCGTGATCTCCGTTCCCGTCATCCTCGGCTACATCTTCATCGCCGTGTTCGGCGTGGTGACGCTCGGCATCGGCTGGGCGCTGTTCTGGCTGGCCTGGCCCGCCTCCGTGGTCTGGGCCATCGTCTATTATGGCGCCTGCATCGGCGGCCCCTCGTCCGCGACGATCGGGATGCGGGTCATGGATCTTGAGTTGCGCACCTGGTACGGCGCGCCCGGCTACTTTGTCCTCGGCGCGACCCATGCCGTGTTGTTCTGGGTGACGGTCTCGTTCCTGTCGCCGTTCGTCGTGCTGGTCGGCCTGTTCAACGGCCGCCGGCGCCTGCTCCAGGACTTCGTGCTGGGAACGGTCGTGATCAACAATTCCGTTCGGGCGCCCGTGCCCCAGACGGCAAGGACCTATTGAGAACGGGTGGTCAAGGACCTGCTAACCAGGATCCGCTAGACTGACTGATCTGATCTGCCAAGCAGACCGATTGACCGGGAGCTTTCGTAGCGCGATGCTGATACCGACTTCGGAGGCCCACGACGTCCCTTGACCCAGCACTCGCGCGATACCCCACAATTTTACCTCACGGCGCCGTCCCCCTGCCCGTATCTGCCGGGACGGCATGAGCGCAAGGTGTTCACACACCTCGTGGGTGAGCGCGCCGGCGACCTCAACGACCTCCTGACCCATGGCGGGTTCCGCCGCAGCCAGTCGATCGCCTATCGGCCGGCCTGCGACCAGTGCCGGGCCTGCGTCTCGGTCCGCGTGGTCGCCAACGAGTTCCGCCCCTCCCGCAACTTCCGCAAGGTGATGGCGCGCAATTCCGACATCGTCGGCGAGCAGCGCAGCGCGGTCCCGACCTCCGAGCAATATTCGGTGTTCCGCGCCTATCTCGACGCCCGTCACCGCCATGGCGGCATGGCCGACATGACCGTGCTCGACTACGCGATGATGGTCGAGGACAGCCATGTCGAGACCCGGATCATCGAGTATCGCAAGCGCGGTCCCGACAGCGGCATTACCGGCCGTGGCGAGGAGTTGATCGCGGTCGCGTTGACCGACGTGCTCAGCGACGGTCTGTCGATGGTCTATTCGTTCTTCGAGCCGAGCCAGGTCAGCCGCTCGATGGGCACCTTCATGATCCTCGACCATATCGCGCGCGCCCGCCGGCAAGGCCTGCCCTACGTCTATCTCGGCTACTGGATCGAAGGGTCCAAGAAGATGGACTACAAGGCCCGCTTCCTGCCGCAGCAGCGCCTCGCCCCGTCAGGCTGGCTGCGCATCGATGCGCAGGGAGACGCGGCGTCCGAGCCCCAGGATTAAGAAAACGGTGGTTCGACATCGCGCAGCGAGCGGTGGCTTGTGCTTGCAATCTGCAAGATCATTCACACGCAGGGAAGCCGCTTGTTGACGCCTCGCCAGATATACATATCATACGATGTATATCCACAGGAGAAGCAGCATGCAGGTCGCCAAATGGGGAAATAGCCTCGCCGTGCGCCTTCCTGCGGCCGTAGTCGACGCTCTCGAACTGAAGGAAGGCGACGAGATCGAAATTCAAGTCGCTGGTGCCAGGCAATTCAGCGTCGCACGCAAACCCGATCGCAGTGAATTGCTGAAGCGTCTCCGGGCCTTCCGCGGTCGCCTCCCCGCCGATTTCAAGTTCGACCGGAATGAGGCGAATGAAAGGTAGCTTCTTCGACACCAATGTCGTCGTGTATCTCCTGTCCGGAGATTCCGCGAAGGCAGATGTCGTTGAACAAGCGCTTTCACAAGGTGGCACCATCAGCGTTCAGGTGCTCAACGAAGTGGCCAATGTGTCGCGCCGAAAAATGCAGTGGTCCTGGAAGGAAACGAATACGTTCCTGAGCCTGCTGCGCAGCTTGCTAACCGTCGATCCAATAACTGTCGAGGTCCATGACACGGGCCTACGTCTCGCTGAGCGCTACGGGATTCCAGTCTACGACGCAATGATCGCGGCCTCAGCCCTCCACGCCGGTTGCGATACGTTGTTGTCGGAGGATTTTCAGCATGGTTTGGTGCTCAAGGAAGGACTTCGCATCAGCAATCCTTTTCTTTGAGAAGCAAACAGTCGGCGATCATGCGTCGATCGCTCACCCGAACAGCGTATCGACCAGCAGCTTGAGATTCAAAATCACGATCACGCCCGCGACGATCCACGCCACGGCGGCGACCGACGCCGGTATCGCGAACTGCCCCATCTTGCGGCGGTCCGACACGAAGCGGACCAGCGGGATGACGGCGAAGGGAAGCTGCATCGACAGCACGACCTGGCTGAACACGAGCAGATCCGCGGTGCCGCGCTCGCCATAGATCGCGGTGACGACGATCACCGGAATGATGGCGATGCCGCGCGTCAGCAGGCGGCGCGCCCAGCTCGGCAGGCGCAGGTCGAGAAAACCTTCCATCACGATCTGGCCAGCGAGCGTCGCCGTCACCGTCGAGTTGAGGCCTGACGCCAGCAGCGCCACCGCGAACAGCGTCGAGGCGATGCCGAGGCCAAGCAGCGGCGAGAGCAGCTCAAAGGCCTGGCCGATCTCGGCGACGTCGGAATGGCCGCTCTTGTGGAACGTCGCGGCAGCCACGACGAGGATCGCAGCGTTGATGAACAGCGCCAGCATCAGCGCGATGGTGGAATCCGTCGTCGCCCATTTGATCGCCTCGCGACGGCCCTCGTCGTCGCGCGCATAGGCGCGGGTCTGCACGATCGAGGAGTGCAGATAGAGATTATGCGGCATCACGGTCGCGCCGATGATGCCGATCGCGATGTAGAGCATCTCGGGATTGGTGAATATCTCCGTCGTCGGCACGAATCCCCTGAGCATCTCTGCAACCGGCGGCGCTGCCGCGGCGAGCTGGACCGTGAAGCAAACTGCGATCACGACGAGCAGCGCAATGACGAAGGCTTCGAGGAAGCGGAAGCCGCGGTTCATCAGGACGAGCAGCAGGAAGGCATCGAGCGCGGCAATCAGCGCACCGCCGATCAGGGGAATGCCGAACAGCAATTTCAGCGCGATTGCAGTGCCGATCACCTCGGCGAGATCGCAGGCGATGATCGCTGCTTCGCAAGCCAACCAGAGCAGGAGGTTGACGGCCGGCGAATAGGTCGCACGGCAGGCCTGCGCGAGATCGCGGTCGGTAACGATGCCGAGCCGCGCTGCCAGCGCCTGGAGCAGGATCGCCATCAGGTTCGAGAGCAGGATGACCGAGAGCAGCGTGTAGCCGAACCTCGACCCGCCGGCGAGGTCGGTCGCCCAATTGCCGGGGTCCATGTAGCCGACCGAGACCATGTAGCCGGGGCCGACAAAGGCCAGCAGGCGCCGCCACCACGCCCCCGCTGCTGGGATGGCGACCGTGGCGTTCACCTCGGCCAGGCTCTTGGTCGTCGGCGCGTCGGCGCGCCAACCGGTGGCCTCTCGGGTCAGTTCCTGGATCAAATCGGGCGATCGGGCATCCATACTGGCACAATACCGGAGTCGAATCTTATTGCAACTCATTTGCAACTGCATCTGGCCGTATCGGTTCCCTGCGGCGGCCCCCGTTTTGCCCAGGCGTATCGGGAAGCGGGTGGGTTTGGCCCTCGCCGAAGGCCGATACTGGCGCCAATCCGACTTTGCAGGAAATGAGCCATGTTAAATGCCCCTCGCCTCCCCGAGACCTTCAATCGTCTCGCCTGGTCCAACCTCGCGGCGCAGTCGGCCGAGCAGATCGCCTTGGCTGCGGCCCCCATCGTCGCGGTGCTGACGCTGGGCGTCGCCGAAGGCCAGACCGGCCTGCTCCAGACCGCCCTTACTTTGCCGTTCGTCCTGTTCGCCATTCCGGCCGGCCTGCTTGCCGACCGCATCTCCCGCCGCTCACTGATGGCAGGCGCCGAGGCCCTGCGCGCGGTGGCGCTGGCAACCATCGTGCTGCTGCTCGCACTCGGGGCACTCAACCTGCCGCTGCTGGCGCTGCTCGGCTTTGCCGCCGTCTGCGGCACCGTCGTCTACAGCGTGGCCGCGCCGGCCCTGGTGCCTTCGCTGGTCAGCGCGGAGCTGTTGCCGGCTGCGAATGCCCGCATCGAACTTGCGCGCACCATCGCCTTTGCAAGTGGCCCTGCCCTTGGCGGGGCGCTGGTGGGCTGGTGGGGCGCGAGCCCGGCGTTCGGCTTTGCCGCGGCGCTCTCGGCGATCGCCGTCGTGCTGCTCTCCGGCATCTACGAGCCGGCACGTACGCCTGTGCCGCGCCGTCATCCGTTCCAGGACATCCGGGAAGGCGCGGCCTTCGTGTTTCACCATCCGCTGCTGCGGCCGGTGTTCATCACACAGTTCATTTTCAACACAGGTTGGTTCCTGCAGATTGCAGTGTTCGTGCCCTACGCCGTACGCCATCTCGGCCTGACCGCCGCCGGTGTCGGCACCGTGCTGACGATGTACGGCGTCGGCATGGTGATCGGCGCGCTGTTCGCCACGCGCGTGATGAAGCGCATTGCGTTCGGCACCGTGGTCGGCCTCGGCCCGGTGACCGGCTTCGTCGCCGCGGTCGTGATGGCGCTGACGGTGCTGGTGCCCTCGCCGTGGCTCGCGGGTCTCAGCTTCTTCCTGCTCGGCGTCGGGCCGATCCTGTGGGTGATCTCGACCACGACGCTGCGCCAGTCCGTGACGCCGCCGCGCCTGCTCGGACGCGTCTCCGCGATCAACATCATGAGCTACGGCGCCCGCCCGCTCGGCTCGGCGCTGGGCGCCATCGTCGGCGGCTTCTGGAGCGCGGAAGCGTGCCTCTATCTCGCGGCCGCCGTGTTCGGCGTGCAGGCACTCGTCATTTGGCTCTCGCCTGCGGTAGCGCTGGATCGGCAGCCGGCCATGGTGGGGGACGAAGCGGTGGCAAGCTGCTAGTTGGCCAGATAGCGCTCGTAGCTTCCCGTCACCGGCTCGCTCGCGTCGACTTCGGGATCGAGCGTGTAGAGATCCTGTGCGCGGCCGATGCCGCGTAGCGCGTAGCGGCCGGTGGAGACGAGGTAGCGGCGGCCGGCGGCATCCAGGCCCTTGTAGAACTCTGCTGATGCCAAGAGTTCACGATCGACCGAGCGGCTCATCGAGGCGATGCGGCTGACCTCGTTGACGGTCGGCCCCACCACCGTGAAGTCGAGCCGGTCCTCGCTGCCGATATTGCCGTAAAAGACCTCGCCGACATGCAGGCCGATATAGGCTGAGGTGGTCGGACGGCCGTCAGCCGCCCGGCGGGCGTTGAGCGCCGCGACGTTCTGGCGGAACAGGTGCTCGGCGCGCAGCGCGGCGCGGCGGGCATGCGCCATGTCCTCGCCGGTGAACATCGCCAGCACGCCATCGCCGATCAGCTTCAGCACGTCGCCGCCGGCGTCGTGGATGGCGTCGATCACGGCCTGGGCGTAGTCGTTGAGGAATGGAATGATCTCGTCCGGCCCGATGCTCTCGCTGATCCCGGTCGAGCCGCGCAAATCCGAATACCAGAGCACGGCGTTGATCCGTTCGGTGACGCCGCGCGAAATGCGTCCGCCCAGCACCTGCTCGGAAGCGCCGCGCCCGAGATAGACGCGCCCCAGCGTGCGGGCGATGTCGACCTGCTGCGCCGATTTGATCGCAAGCCCCAGCACCGGCACGAGATCGCGCAGGGCCTCCAGCTCGGCTTCGTCAAAGCCTTCATCGCGCCGCGTCGTCCAGCAGGAATAGAGGCAATCCATCAGGCCGAGCGCGCCGTTCTCGCCGAAGCGATGCACGAAGGCGAGATAATGCTTGTGGCCCTTCTCGGCGAGCTCGCCGATCTGCGAAAAATCCATCGAGGGCGCGTCGGCCAGATCGATCACCATCTCGTCGTGGCCGTGCTCGAGCATGTGGAAGAACACCGAGCGGCGCCAGTGCTTGGCGGCGTCGCCTTCGGCGGTCGAGCCGTATTCGAACATTTCGCGCTCGTTGCTGGCCCGGTCGCTCCAGAGAAAGCCGCGGCCCTCGTAGATCGGATGCAGCGTGTCGATGACGACAAGCCCGCGCGAGAGTTCCAGCCCCTCGGCGCGGCAGCGCTCGCAAAAGCCGCGCAGCAGCGCGTTTTCGGGAAGGCCGGTGAGGCCCTGACCGGTCAGCCAGTTCATCAGCGCAAGGCGGGAGGTGAGTTGCATGCGCCATTATGGCGTGCATTCGTGACGAGCGAAAGGCCGTGCACAACCAAGGCTCCCACCAGCAGCAGGTCGAATATGTCGCGGACGCTGTTGACGCGCTCGCGCCTCGGGCCGCAAATGCAGGGGATGACACCGACGACCAGACATATGGCGACATGAGCCAGCGGCAGCTTCCGATCATCCTGGCGCTCGGCACGACGCAGACCCTGGCTTGGGCCTCCAGCTATTATTTGCCTGCCCTGCTTGCGGATCCGATGGCGCACGACCTCGGCATCTCCACCAACTGGATTTTTGGCGCGTTCTCGGCCTCGCTGGTGATCTCCGCGATGCTGGGGCCGCGCATCGGGCGGCAGATCGATCTCGTCGGCGGCCGGCAGGTGCTGTCGGCCTCGAACCTGACCATTGCCGCCGGCCTCGTGCTGCTTGGGTTCTCGCAATCCGTGGCGGTGATGGCGTTCGCCTGGCTCGTGCTCGGCATCGGCATGGCGATGGGGCTCTATGACGCTGCCTTCGCCGCGCTCGGCCGCATCTACGGCACCAACGCGCGCGGCTCGATCACCGGCATCACGCTGATGGCGGGCTTTGCCTCGACCGTCGGCTGGCCCCTGACCGCCTGGGGACTGTCCCATTTCGGCTGGCGCGACACGTGTTTCGCCTGGGCCGCCGCCAACATCCTGATCGGCCTGCCCCTCAATTTCTTCATGCTGCCTTCGATCAAGGGCGCCAAGCAGGCCGCGGCAACGGCGGAGAAGCCGCATGTCCCGCTCGACCGGACCATGATCCTGCTCGCCTTCGTCTTCGCCGCGGTCTGGACCGTCACCGGCGCCATGGCGGTGCATTTTCCGCGCATCCTGGAGGCAACCGGCGCGACACATGTCGAGGCGATCGCAGCCGGCGCGCTGATCGGCCCGGCCCAGGTGATCGCGCGTATTCTCGAGGCGAGCGTTCTCTCCCGCTTTCATCCGCTGTGGTCGACCCGGCTCGCCTGCCTCACCCATCCGATCGGAGCTGCCGTCGTCGCCATCTTCGGCGCACCCGCCGCGAGCGCCTTTGCGCTGCTGCACGGCTCCGGCAACGGCATTTTGACCATCGCGCGCGGAACGCTGCCGCTCTCGATCTTCGGCCCGAAGGATTTCGGCTACCGGCTTGGCGTCATCGGCGCGCCGGCGCGGATGGCACAGGCGATAGCGCCGCTGGCTTTCGGCCTGCTGATCGATGTCATGGGCGCCAAGGTGCTGATGGTCTCGTCCGCACTCAGCCTGTCGGCACTGGCCGCGCTGGTCCTGATCCGCGCAACGCCGCGGCCGGATTGACCGTGCCTGCGCTTTCGCGCACAAGCACAGCATGACCGACGACAAAACCCCGCCCCGCACGTTCAAAGGCCTCCTGCGCTGGGCGATGACGCCGCCGCAGGCCTGGGGCGTCTATCTCCTCGCCGTGCTGCTGGTGTGGCTGCTTTCGTTCTATGCCGGTACGCTGAAGCCGAAGAAGACGCCGGACGCGAGCCCGCCGACGGTCACCGCGCCGAAAAGCTAGGCCGGCTTCGGCTGGCTGGTCGCGATCCAGATGCCGGCGAACACGGCAACCAACCCGATCAGGAGATTTGGCGTGATCGGCTCGCCGATCAGCAGCGCTGCCAGCAAAGTTGCCGCGATCGGATTGACCGTCATCGTGTTGGCGACCAGGGTCGGCGTGGCACGCGCCAGCGAAGCTAGTCATAAAACTCGGGCGACATCTTCTGGCTGTCGCGCTGGGCCTTGTCGTGGTTGATCCAGAGCTGCGCTTTCTCCTTGGTCAGCGTGTCGGCGATCTTCTGCATCGAAGCGACCGACTGGTCCTTGCTGACATTGTTGACGGGAACGCGCCGGTTCTCCCAATTGCTCTTGAAGTGGGCGGCATCGCCGGAGAGTACGATCGCCCCGGTCTTCGGCAATTTCACCAGCAGCGACTGATGTCCCGGCGTGTGACCGGGCGTCGAGAGGACGGTGATGCTGCCGTCGCCGAACACGTCCTTGTCGCCGGCGAGCAGCTCGGCTGGATGCGAGGGCTTGAAGCGCGGTTCGTTATTGGCACCGGGCCAGTCATATTCGGCCTTCTGCACGTACAGCGTCGCCTGGGGAAACATCTCGACATTGCCGATGTGATCGGGATGCGTATGCGAGACGCCCATTGCCTTGACGTCGGCGGGCTTGACGCCGATCTGCTCGAGCTGGGCTGCAAGCGTCTTCGGCCGCTTCCAGGTCACGGCCTTCGGATCGGCCGGCGCAAGACCGTTCGGCATCGCGGCGACCGCGTCGGGGATACCGGTGTCCCACAGGAACCAGCCCTGGCTGTGCTTGATGAGATAGCAGGTGTCGACGAAATCCATCGACTGGCCTTCGTTCACCCCGGGTGACCAGCGTCCGATGTCGCCGGCGACGCCCTCTCCGCAATTCATGATGTAAAGCCGTTCGACACCCGGCTTCTGTGCGAGCGCAGCCTGGGCGGACAGCGCCAGTGCGGCGATGGTGAGAGCGAGCGCGATCTTGCGTGTCATCCTTGGTCCTCCTGGCAGCGCCTTTCTTGCTGCGACCGAGGATCAACCCCGCCCCCGCCGCAGAATTCCGCTTCCACGCACCTTAGGCCGCCGCGCCCCGTCTTTCTAATGCGCGATGCCAGCGTATCAGGCGATTGACAGGCCGGCGCAGGTCGCTGTAATTGGCGCCATGGGGATTTGAGCGATCTCCCCACGAGGCGACATGCCCAAGTATCGCGTCCCCCGATTTTGCGAGGACGCAACACCATGTCAACGTTCACGACCATATCATCCGACAAATTGGCGCGCCTGATCGGCACGGCCAACGCCCCTGTTCTGATCGACGTACGCACCGAGGAAGACTTTGCCGCCGACCGGCGGTTGATTCCCGGCTCCATCAGGCTCAACCACGAGACCGTCGCGGAATGGGGCGGCGGCTTTGCCGGCCGCTCCGCGATCGTCTCCTGCCTGCGCGGCGGCAAGCTCGCGCAGGGCACCGCAGCCTGGCTGCGCCAGCTCGGCGTGGAGGCCGAGACGCTCGATGGCGGTTTTGAGGCGTGGAAGGAAGCAAAGCTGCCGCTCGTCGACACGCGCAAGCTGCCACCACGCGACGCCAGGGGACGCACCGTCTGGGTGACGCGCGCGCGGCCGAAGGTCGACCGCATCGCCTGCCCCTGGCTGATCCGCCGCTTCGTCGATCCCAACGCGGTGTTTCTGTTTGTCGCGCCATCCGAAGTGGTCGCCGTCGGCGAGCGCTTCAACGCAGCTCCCTTCGACATCGAGAACGTGTTCTGGAGCCACCGCGGCGAGCTCTGCACCTTCGATGTGATGATCGAGGAATTCGGGATTGCCACGCCGGCTCTGCTCCGGCTCGCGACGCTGGTCCGCGGCGCCGACACCGCGCGGCCCGACCTCGCGCCGGAGGCGCCCGGCCTGCTCGCGGCCTCGCTCGGGCTGTCGCGCATGTACGATGACGACCTCGCACAGCTCGAGGCCGGCATGCTGCTCTACGATGCCTTCTATCGCTGGTGCCGCGATGCCACCGGCGAAACCCACAACTGGCCGACCAACAAGGTGAAGGCGTAATGGATATCCGTAACGCCCAAGCAGGAGCTGATGCCGGTCACGGCATCAGCTTCGGTGAAGCTTTTCGCGTCTGGCTGCGGGTCGCGTGCCTAAGCTTTGGCGGGCCCGCGGGCCAGATCGCGGTCATGCACCGCATCCTGGTCGAGGAGAAGAACTGGATCTCGGAGGGCCGCTTTTTGCATGCCCTGAACTACTGCATGCTGCTGCCGGGACCGGAGGCACAGCAGCTCGCGACCTATGTCGGCTGGCTGATGCATCGCACCGCCGGCGGGCTGATGGCGGGCGGGCTGTTCATCCTGCCCGGCATCATCGCCATCATGGGCCTGAGCTACATCTATGCGGCCTACGGCAATGTCAGTTTCGTCGAGGCGCTGTTCTTCGGCCTGAAGGCCGCCGTGCTCGCCATCGTCATCGAGGCCGTCTTCCGCGTCGGCAAGCGGGCGCTGAAGAACCGCATCATGATCGCGCTGGCTGCGATCGCTTTCGTTGCGATCTTTTTCTTCGCCGTCCCCTTTCCGATCATCATCATCGCCGCTGGTTTGATCGGCTATGCCGGCGCACGCGCCGGTCGGCCGGAGTTCGCGCCTGCCGGTCACGGCCATGGCGGTAGTTCAGCCGTGATCGACAGCATGCTCGGCGAAGCCGTGCCCGAGCATGTCCGTCCCAACACGGCGCGCGCGATCCGCACCGCCGCGCTGTGGCTGGCGCTCTGGCTCGTGCCGGTGGTCGTGTTGCTGTTGGTCCTCGGCCAGGCAAGCGTGTTCAGCCAGATCGCGCTGTTCTTCTCGAAGATGGCACTGGTCACCTTCGGCGGCGCTTACGCCGTGCTGGCCTATGTCGCCCAGCAGGCGGTCGAACATTATCACTGGCTGAAGCCGCAGGAGATGCTCGACGGCCTCGGCATGGCCGAGACCACGCCGGGACCGCTGATCATGGTGCTCCAGTTCGTGGGCTTCATGGCGGCCTATCGCGACCCGAGCGGCCTGTCGCCCATGCTGGCAGCGACGCTCGGTGGATTGCTGGCGACCTGGGTCACCTTCACGCCCTGCTTCCTCTGGATCTTCGTCGGCGCGCCCTACATCGAGCGTCTGCGCGGCAACACGGGCCTCGCCGGCGCGCTGAGTGCGATCACCGCCGCCGTCGTCGGCGTGATCCTCAACCTCTCGATCTGGTTCGCGCTGCACACGCTATTCCGCGAGACCGTGCCGATGCACGCCTTCCCGCTTGATTTCGACAGGCCGGTGCTGACGAGCGTCGACGTGCCGGCGCTTGTGCTGTCGATCGCGGCCGCAACCGCGATCTTCCGGTTCAAGCTGGGTATGCTGACGGTGCTGGCGGGCAGTTGCGTCGCCGGCGTGGCGCTGCGGCTGGTGGGCGTGATCTGAGGCACTTGCTGGCTTCCTGGTTTGCTATCGGAAGACGACGTTGAAACCGACGGGTTTGCCTGTTGACCTTGGGCCAAATCCAAACATCAACGGGGGCGATGCCAAAGACATGGCCGCTGTCAGCTGTCATAGTCCAGCGCGTTTCTGCCTTGCGGTGATCGCCGCCACCTCAATCCATCCCGCCAATGACGCCAAGAAACGAACCGCCGAAGAAAGAAGCAGCAAGCATCATGAGATAGGTCGTCGCAGTGGTTTCCTGTTCGTGTTGAAAATGTTGAAACCCAAGCAGCCCCATTAGACAAATCCCCGCGCAGATTGTCGGCCAAAATATCCGACGCCGGGCTGCGAGCCGCTGGGCCTGGGTAGCCCACGGAGGCTGTGATAGATTTCTGGATCGACGAAGCGATATTGCGGCGCTCAAGGCTACCACGATCGTACAGGCAGTGAGGAAGTACATTAGACACTATCCTTAGCGCCAACCGTTGCGATCGCAAATGCCACAGGCAGCCATAGCTTGAATTAATTGCCACAACCTTACGCTTTGCTCGACAGCTGACGCTAATACCTTGGAACTCTCATCATCCCTCCCCATCGACAGTGA
>NZ_JAIRDQ010000007.1 GCF_021458635.1 Bradyrhizobium monzae | reverse complement strand
GAGCGGACTTGAAATGGACGGATGACTGTCCCGAGTCCTTTGCACTACGTCAACCCCTCATAAACAAGCTTCGTGAAGAAGGCTGGAGTGATTACGAACTGACCCCATTTCTGATCAAAAGGCGCCGTTGGATTTGCCGCAATGATCTCATCGAGAGTTCGGTTCTGGCTCTTGAGCTTGGAAATCCGATCGCGAATCGAGACAAGCATTTCGCGATAATCCCTGAGCTCCGACCCGTTGCTTATAGGATGTCCGTGCCCGGGGATGATGATTGTCTGGCCATCGGTATTTGCAAGGATTGCCTCGACCGCCTGGATTGTGCCGTCGATGCTCCCGCCGGTGGAGTAGTCGATGAATGGATAGATGCCATTCCAATAGATGTCGCCGGCATGCAGCACGTTGGCTTCTGCGAATGTTACGGTGATGTCTCCGTTAGTGTGAGCGTTCGGGTGGTGCTTCAGGATTGCCTTCGTCTGGTTCAATGTGATGGTCGTCTCGTCAGGAAATGTTTCGGTCGGAATGGCGGAGGACGGCGCTGCGGGGAAATTGAAATCCCAATCCTCTACGCGGACCGCGGCCATGAGGTTCTTGCGCGTGTTCTCGTGGGCGAAGATCGTTGCTCCTTCCCTGTTGACCCATTCGTTGCCGTCGGCGTGATCGAAATGCCAATGCGTGTTGACCAAATGCTTCACCGGCGCACTGTCGAGGCCGGAAAGGGCCTCCATGATCCGCGGGCGTGTCGCCGTGATGCCGGCATCCACGAGTAGCTTCCCGTCGGATCCCGTCAGCACCGCGATGTTGCCGCCCGATCCTTCCAGAATGGCAACGTTGCCACGCAATTTGTAGGTCTTGATGGAGGCCATCGCCGCGTCGGCGCGGATCATGTCCACGATACCCTGTGCCTTGGCGAAGGACTGTTGCGGGCTTAGCCAGCCTCCTGTTGCGGCCATCGTGGTTGCTCCGATGCAGCAAAGGCAGAATCCGCGGCGTGAAAGCCTGTCTGTGCTGGTCATGACGTGTCTCCATTGCCGGCGGCATGGCGCTGGCGTGCTGAATGGGCGCTGAGGTGAGGACAGGCTGACCGAGGACGATGTCGCCTTCGGCCAGCTCGCGCATGGTCATCCCCGGATGAACGCCAGCAGATCCCTGTTGATGATCTCCGGATGGGTCGCGAACATCCCGTGGGGAAGGCCTTTGTAGATCTTGAGCGTTCCGTTCTTCACGAGCCTGATCGAAAGCTCGGCCGAATCGGTGATCGGTACGACCTGGTCGTCATCGCCGTGCATGATGAGAATCGGCACGTCGATCTTCCTGAGGTCGTCCGTGAGGTCGGTCTCCGAAAAGACCTTGATGCATTCGTAGTGCGCAAGCGCACTGCCCATCATTCCCTGGCGCCACCAGTTTCGGATCATGCCCTCGGCGATTGCTGCTCCGGGCCGGTTGAACCCATAGAAGGGGCCGCGCGCCACGTCGAGGTAGAATTGGGCACGGTTGGCTGCGAGCGACGTCCGGTAGCCGTCGAAGACCTCCATCGGCGTTCCCCCCGGATTCATTTCGCTTTTCAGCATGACAGGCGGAATGGCGCTGATGAGCGCAGCCTTCGCAACGTGGCCGTTACCGTGCTTCGCAACATACCGCACGACTTCGCCGCCTCCGGTCGAGTGCCCGACATGGATCGCGTTCTTCAGGTCCAGCTGTGCTGCAAGTTCGGCGACGTCGGACGCATAGGTGTCCATGTCGTTGCCCTTGGAGGTCTGCGTGGAGCGACCGTGGCCGCGCCGGTCATGAGCGATCACACGATAACCATGCTGGAGAAAGAACAGCATTTGATTGTCCCAATCGTCTCCGCTCAGGGGCCATCCGTGATGGAAGACGATCGGCTGGCCCGAACCCCAATCCCTGTAGAAGATCTGGGTGCCGTCTTTGGTCGTGATGGTATTCATGGTCATAGTCCTTCCCTTTACCGATGGTGGTCTGTGATCAACTTTGTCTGAGGACAGCCAATTGGACAGCGTTCGGTGAATCTGCAGCCGGAACTGCAGTGTTGGCAGCCAGGTGAACTGCAGAGCCGAGTCAGCTGCGGATGGGCGCGGCCCGGGCAAGTTCCTCGCGCGTGGTCGGCCGCCCGTTGATAGTCTCGTAGACAGCCTTCGACTTTCCGAGCGTGTCCATCAGCGACTTCGGTCCCTCGAACGGACGTCCGCCGATGTGCCAACCGTCGGTATGGAGCTCTTCAATCAGCACCCAGACCACTTCGCGGAAGGCTTCCGATCCCTCGAATTTGACCATCACATCGGTGAGGGCCTTGGCCATGGCGTGTTTTTCCTCGGGCGTGAAGACACCGTCGACCAGCTTGACGTTTACGAAAGGCATGACAATTCTCCTTGTTGCTCTTGTGGTTGGTTATTCGCCGATATCGATGACGATCTTGCCCGCGGCGCTGCGATCTTCGATCGCCCGATGGGCGTCAGACACGGAATTGAAGGTGTATCGGCGCGGATCGAGACGAGGCGTTATCTTTCCGGCCTCCGCGAGTCGCGTTGCCTCGCGCAGGATTTGTCCGTGATGGGCTCGACCCTGGCCGGTCAGCATTGGCAGCAGAGTAAACACGCCCGAATAGCTTGCCGCCCGGAACGAGAGCGGAGCAAGAGAATGGGTGCTCCAGCCCAGGCAACTGACGACGCGACCAAAGCGCGTGACCGCGTTGAACGAAGCGTCCAGGGCACCGACTGTGTCGTAGACGATGTCGAAACCGCGCCCCTTGGTGTGGTCGTCCACATACTCTTCGACTGTAAAGCGGTGGCGATCGATGGCTGTGGCGCCGAGCTGTTCGATCGAACTGCGCTGAGCAGATTTGTCCACGGCGTACACCTCCGCCTCGAAGGCACGGGCGATCTGGATGACCATTTGGCCGACGCCGCCGGCTCCCTGAACCAGAACTTTCTGTCCCGCATGGACCTCGGCGCGGTCGACCAGGCCTTCCCATGCCGTAATGAAGACCAGCGGGATCGCGGCTGCTTCGCGCATGGTGAGGTTTGCGGGCTTCGGCGCGAGCAAATCCGCATCGACCGCGGCGAATTCCGCCAGGGATCCCTGCAGACCGCCGATACCTCCAGTGAGCCCATAGACCTCGTCGCCGGGTGCAAAGGCCGCAACGTCGGCTCCGACCGCCTCGACCGTTCCTGCCAGGTCCATCCCTAGGATCGCAGGAAGCGGGTGCTTGGCATGAGGCGCCTTTCCGCTCCGGATTTTGAGATCCAGCGGATTGACACCGCTCGCTTTGACACGAACCAGCACCTGGCCCGGACCAGCCGTCGGGCGAGCGAGTGTCTCGCGGACGAATGGCGCACTGTCTCCATGAGAAATCATGGCAACCATTGAGTTTTTCGTAGTCATGATCTGCCTGCTCGCTTCGTGAATGACTGCTTGCTGAAGAGCCAGCGTTGCGACAGACCATGGCCGCATCGACCCGCCAGACGCCAGTGAATCGGTGTGAGTTGTTGTGACGCCCGCGCAGCGGGCCGGAGCCGGCGTGATATTACGTGAGCGCAGCGACGCCCCCGCGACTGTCAAAGCAGCTTGAAGGTCGCGTCGCCGGCGGCTGCGGCCGTCCGACCGCGCCTTGCACATCGTGACCGTGCTATAATGAAAAAGGGCAGCTCAGGCACTCTTGCCTCGACTGGAGCCCAGTCGGAATATGTTCGATGAGGCGCAGACCCATTTTGCACCGGCTGATGGCGTTTGCCTAATTCTTTAGGGTATCAGTTTGGCCGATCAGACATCCATTTCCGAATTTAACGCTGCCGGGAGACGTGATGAGCGCCACTCTAGCATGCGTTGAATTTGGTCCATTCCGCTTGTTTCCATCGCAGCGGAGGCTCCTCAAACAGGATGCGCATGTGCCACTTGGTGGCCGCGCACTTGATCTTCTCATCCTGTTGATCGAGAACGCCGGCAACATCATGTCGAAGCAGCAGCTGACCGCGGGAGTGTGGCCTGACGTCACCGTGGAGGAAAGCAGCCTGCGCGTTCACATCGCAAACCTCCGTAGGGCATTGGGGGACGGCAGGGAGGGGGCAAACTACATCGCGAACGTGGCTGGGCGAGGTTATTGCTTCGTCGGCGAAGTCGATCGCCGGAACGCGGCGCGGGATAACGTCTCGTTTGAGCCGCGCCACGAACATGCCAGCGGACTGCCGCGAAGGCCGGCCAGGGTGATCGGGCGAGATGATGACGTCCGCGCCGTTGCAGAACTTCTGACTTCACACCGATTCACGACAATTCACGGGCCCGGCGGGATCGGAAAGACCACGGTCGCGCTTGCCGTTGCTCACGGGCTGATTGAACAGTTCCAAGACGGAATCTGCTTCCTCGACCTTGGCTTGCTCAAACCCGCTGGCTCCGTGCCGCATGCAATGGCTGCCTCTCTTGGACTCCTGGTTCAGTCGGGTGATCCGACTTCCAGCATCATCGGCCATTTGCGAGATCGTCAGGTACTGCTGGTTCTGGACTCCTGCGAACATGTCGTCGACTCGGCCGCAGCAATTGCCGAGGCCATTTTCCAGGGGGCTGCTCGCGCCGGCGTCCTGGTTACGAGCCGTGAGCCGCTGCGGGTCGAAGGCGAGCACGTATATCCGCTGTCGCCGCTGGCTGTTCCACCGGCCGACCATGCCATGGGCGTCGATCAGCTGCTAGAATACTCGTCCGCGCGCCTATTCATTGAAAGGGCCGTCGCAGGAGGTCACAGACGCGAGCTAAACGACGCGGATGCGCAGATCGTCGGCGAAATCTGCCGCAAGCTGGACGGCATTGCGCTTGCCGTCGAACTCGCAGCCGGTCGCGTCAGCACACACGGCTTACAGGAAACGGCTCAGCTCCTGGACAGCAAGATGAAATTGTTGTGGCAGGGGCGTCGCACGGCTATGGCGCGCCATCAGACGCTGAATGCAACCCTGGAGTGGAGCCACGACCTGGTTCCAGATCGGGAGCGCATAGTGCTGCGGCGGTTGTCCGTCTTCGTCGGGCCGTTCACACTGGAGGAAGCCCAGTCAGTGGCGGCAGACGACCACATAGACCGGGGAAGAGTTGTCGAAGCGCTGGGGGACCTCGTAGGAAAGTCCCTTGTTTTTACCGAAACCAACAGGGAATTAAGACGGTATCGGCTCCTGGATACCACGCGCGCGTACTCGCAAGTCAAGCTCAGAGAGAGTGGCGAAGCGGACGTGATTGCCCGTCGCCACGCGCTCCATTATCAGGAGAGACTTGCGCGCAATGGAACGGATCCGACAACCGTGCCGCAATCGTTTGCGTCGCTCGGTCCCGAACAACTTGGAAATGTTCGAGCAGCGCTGGAATGGAGTTTTTCCGGGACCGGAGATGCAAGCCTCGGAGTGCAGCTTGCGGCCGGCGCGGCTCGACTGTTCGCCGGTCTCTCGCTGCTCGGTGAGTGCCAAAATTGGTGCGAGCGTGCACTTGCTGTTCTCGATGGGAACATGGGCGCCTCACGTTGCGAAATGATGCTTCTGACCGAACTCGGCTATTCCCTGATGTTTACCCGGGGCAACAGCGAGCAGGCGCGTTCGGCACTTGAGCGCGCATTGGAGATTGCCGAAGCGCTGGACGACCGGGCTTCGCAACTCCGGCTGCTCAGCGGTCTGCACATGTATGATCGTCGGGTCGGAGACATTGCCGGGCTTTTGCCGACCGCGTTACACGCTGAAGCGATTGCGCGGAATCTTGGAGACCTCACGGCTATTGCCGCAGCACAGGTGATGACAGGTATTTCCCATCATCTGAGTGGCAATCTAACCGAATCGCGGACCGCACTGGCGGCGTCCCTTCGGCGGCCTGCGAGCCTCCAGCGGCTCGCTGCGAATTTTTTCGGCTTTCACGGGGATCCGGAAATCGTGCTGGCCAGGACCTTGTGGTTGCTGGGCCTTCCGGACCAAGCGATCGAAACAGCACATGCTGCTCAGACTTTGGAACAACAAGATCCAGTGACCGCCTGTCTTGCTCTTATCTGGGGCGCAAGCGTGTTTCATTGGGCAGGCGATTTTGCCACGGCAGAAGACTACGTCGAACGGTTGGTCCAGCATGCCGGCGAGCACTCTTTGTCTCCGTATAGGTCGGTCGGAGTAGGCCTTAAGGGCGATATCCTCGTTCGACGCGGCGAGTTGGAAGCTGGCATCAGATTGTTGCGGGAGTCCCTGAACGACTTGCACGTCGAAAAATACAATCTTTACACCCCTTGGCTTAGCTGCACTTTGGCCCAGAGCCTTGCCGCTGAGGGGGACCTCGATCAGGCCTTGAACCTCATGAGGGAAATCGCCCTAATTGCGGATCAAACTGCCGTCTACAATAGGCCGGAATTGTTGCGTGTATATGGAGAGCTGCTGGCGCAAGCCTCAGACCTGCGAGGTGCCGAATCCTGCTTCCTGCAATCTTTGACCATTGCCGCCGATCAGCGCGCCTTGTCGTGGCGGCTTCGAACCTCGACGAGCTTCGCGAGACTGATGGTCCGACAGGGCCGGCTTCCTGAGGCAAGGGTAATATTGGCCGAGGTTCATGCCCTTTTTACTGAAGGTTTCGCGACTGCGGACTTGAGGGCTGCTAGGGCTTTGTTAGACCAGCTCGGAAGGCAAGTCGCCGACTGACGGCGAGGGTCTTCTGAGGGCATGTCCGGTTCGGGTCAACGGACTAAACCGCTCGCGCGGTAGAACGCGACGGCGGCCGGCAGGGCTGAGAGGATAGCGCAACGGGGCGTCCTGTCTTGAGATGAGGGGTTCGCGACCTTCACCCAAGACAGGAGCATCCCCATGACCGACGAGGCAATGAGCCCGTTGCGCCGGCGCATGATCGAAGACATGACGATCCGCAAGTTCGCGCCGAAGACCCAACATGACTACGTGCAAAGGGTCAAGAACTTCGCCGCGTTTCTCGGGCGATCACCCGATACGGCGAGCTTCGAGGACGTGCGGCGCTACCAGCTGCATCTGGCAGCGAGCGGCGTTGGCGTGCCAACGCTCAACCAGACCGTATCGACTTTGCGGTTCTTTTTTAAGGTCACGCTCAGGCGCCACGAGATCATCGAGCATACCCATGTCGTTCACGAGCCCCGCAAGCTGCCGGTGGTGCTGAGCGTGGAGGAGGTGGCGCGGCTGCTCGACGCTGCGCCAGGGCTCAAATACAAGGCGGCGCTCAGTGTCGCTTACGGCGCCGGCCTGCGCGCCAACGAGGTGGTCTCGCTCAAGATCTCCGACGTCGACAGCAAGCGCATGATCATCCGCGTCGAGCAGGGCAAGGGTGGCAAGGACCGCAACGTCATGCTGTCGCCAAGCCTGCTCGACCTGCTGCGGACCTGATGGAAGGCAGCGCGCCCGCAGGGCTGGCTGTTCCCGGGCCGCGATCCGGCCCAGCCGATGACGACGCGCCAGCTCAATCGCGCCTGTCATGCCGCTGCCCAGATCGCGGAGATCAACAAGCGCGTCTCGCTGCATACCCTGAGGCACAGCTTCGCCACGCACCTGCTCAAGCAGAACATCGATGTCCGCGTGATCCAGGTGCTGCTCGGTCACGCCAAGCTCGACACCACGGCGCTCTATACCCGCGTCGCCACCAAGACGATCAGCGAGGTCATGAGCCCGCTGGAGCACATCGCGCTCAAGCTCAAGGAGATCCGGCCACCCAGCTGACGCGGCGCGCATGTCGCGCCCGGCTTTGGAGGTTGCGGATATCCTCCGTGGCCATGGCCCGGCCTGGCGTCAAGCCCATGCCGGCCATGTCAGCCTCGACCAGCTGAAGGTGATGTCGGCGATCGAGAGTTGCCGCACGGCAGCCCTCGGCGGCCATGTCGCGCGCTGCGCGGACTGCGCCTATACGGCGATCGCCTACAACTCCTGCCGCAACCGGCACTGCCCGAAGTGCCAGGGCGCCGCCGCCAAGGACTGGCTCGCCGAGCGCGAGGCCGACCTGTTGCCGGTGCCCTACTATCATTTGGTGTTCACCCTGCCTGCGGCCATCGCCGACATCGCCTACCAGAACAAGGCCGTCCTCTACGATCTCCTGTTCAAGGTCTCGGCCGAGACCATGCTGACCATCGCCGCCGATCCCAGGCGTCTGGGCGCCCGGATCGGCATCACCTCCGTGCTGCACACATGGGGTTCGGCACTGACCCATCACCCGCATGTGCACATGATCGTGCCGGGCGGCGGCATCTCACCCGATGGCCAGCGCTGGGTGTCCCGCCGGCCGGGCTTCTTCCTGCCCGTGCGCGTGCTCTCCCGCCTGTTCCGGCGGCTGTTTCTGGAGAAGCTCGTCGCCGCCCACCAAGCCGGCCGCCTGAGCTTCTTCGGCCAGCACACAGAGCCGGGCGATGCCAAATCCTTCGCGGCCCTTCTGGCGTCGCTGCGCAAGACCGAATGGGTTGTCTACGCAAAGCGGCCATTCGGCGGACCCGAGGCCGTGCTGGCCTATCTGTCGCGCTACACCCACCGCGTTGCCATCTCTAACAGCCGCCTCATCGCGCTCGACCACAACGGCGTCACCTTCAAGTGGAAGGATTACAGGACCAAGGGACCCGGCCGGTTCAAGGTGATGACGCTCGCCATCGACGAGTTCATCCGCCGCTTTCTCATCCACGTGCTGCCCAAGGGCCTTCACCGCATCCGCCATTACGGTTTTGTTCGCAAAAGGCGCTTGCGCCGACAACATCGCACGCGCCCGTGAGCTGATCGCCGTTGCAGAACCTGAGGCCCAGCCCACCGCTACCGCCGACGATCCCACCAAGCCACCTTGTCCATGCTGCGGCGGTCGCATGATCATCATCGAGGTCTTCGAACGCGGTGCAACGCCACGACATCGGCCGACAGCTCCCGCGACCGTCATCAGGCTCGACACCTCATGACCGTGTCACAATTCCGCAAATCTGCCCGTCGCGCTCGCCGGCTCTCGCCCGGCCACGGCAGAGCACGTTCAGCTCTCTGCCTACCGTCGCAAATCGTCGGGCAACCTATCCAGTTCGACGTCACCCGCCACTCATTCGTCAGCCGCTCCACCGTCGCACAACTCGTTGCATCGGCTCGATTCAAACCAGCCAGGTCGCCCGTGGCACTCAAATCCCCATAGAGCCCGCGGCACGGCCTTACGTTCCCTCAAGCGCGGTTTCCTCCCTTGGAGGCTTTCGGACGCCGGCCGCCGGAACACGCCGCGCTGTCCCTCAAGCGGCCGGCATCCGAAACCCTTCACAGAAGCGGCCCTCAACGTTTACGGCTTTCTCGACGTTCGAAATTAACGCATAGAAGGTCGAGCTCGCCTCTTGTGATACCTGCCCGAAAAAATCGGCAGGTAAATTCGGCCTGCATTTTGCGCGGAAGTTCTGGAGCCTTTCCTGCCAAAAAAATGCAGTCCTTGCACGTATCTGCATGATGGGAGTGCTGAGTGGTGCTCAAACCATCCAAGACCTGACGGAGTATGTCTCGAAACTTATTTGCGCCAGGCTCAAGTGCGAAAATTGCATTCACAAGCGGCTTAATTGGATCGCCTGCGAGGATCCTCTCGCCTTGCGGCGTCACAGCTAGAGTTACTGACCGTTTGTCTATAGGAGAACGCCTGCGCTCCAAGTAGCCCTTTCCCTCCAAGTCCTTGACCATCTGGGACACGGTGGCTCGAGTAAGGCCGACGAACTGAGCTAGTGCTGAGGGGGTCCGTGAGAACCGATTGGCACGAGCCAGAAACCGCAAGGCCATCCAGTCTCGATCATGCAATCCCTGTCGGGTACCATCAAAATGCCAGGTATTCCCCGCTTGCACCAGCAGATCGACTGCTTCCCGAGCTGCCGCAATCATCCCGCACCTTTGCTTACATGCCACTGCATGTTCATCGTGGCAATTGGCAGTGCACGTCTAGTTGGGAGAGGTCAACACATACATAGGTTTTGCAACTATGACTTGCGCGCCAGCGATCGATTGCAACTGATTGGCCATAGCAACAAGAGAACCGTTTCGGGCTCCGCTGGGGCACGTCCCAATGGGTCAAACTCGACAAAACCCAGAGTGAGCATTCGCTTTCGGGCACACATCGCGGCCAACCTCGTGGGCAGGGCTCATTGAGCCTGACTGCCGAGCCATGGTTCAAATCCCCTAACGAAGGGGAATCATGCGCTACAAACTCTCCGACGAGGACCAGCACAACCCATGCCGCCTGCACGAACAGAACGCGCGGGTAGCGATTGCCGCGTCTGGCCGGCTCAACCTTGGATCGTGACCAAGCGATGCGAGTTTGCGGCTCAAGTGATGTGCGCCAACGCAGGCTTCCATGCCGATCAGGCAAGCCTGCATATTGGCGAGCCGCGCTTCCACTTGGCCACGCGACCACTTTTGCCGCAGCACGATGGCGCCCCGTGCATCGTGGTCTACGACGTGGAACGAGTTCTTGCCGATATCGATCCCGATCACGGCGACGCGGTATTGGGTGTCTGATACATGGCGTGCTCCTTCTTTGGCACCCTTGGCAGCTTCACTTGCTGGCGGGGCGGGAGCACGGCCGGACCATCCCATTAGCGGACATTCGGTAGCAGCATCTCGCGCATGGGCCGATCAAGGCCACATGGCTCGGCGGCGATCCCTGCCGATTTAGCGAAACCCGCGCGGCGAATCGCCGAAGCGAGCTCGGAACAGGCGATTGAAATGCGAAAGGTCGGAGAAGCCCACCTCCAGGGCGATATCGGAAATCAGTTGCGCGCTGGCGCGCGCCTCGGTCAGAAGTTTGAGCGCAAGTTGCAGACGTAGCTCATTCACGTGCCCGGTGAACGATGATCCTGACAGCGCCATCAGGCGCTGCAAATAGCGAGGTGAAATGCCCTGGCAACGAGCGACCGCCTCGACGCTGAGCCCGGGCTCCTGAAAGTGTGACGCGACGTAGTCGAGGACGGCACTGTGGCGCGCGGCCACGATCGCACTCGCATCGCTCTCGCCCAAGGGAGCGCACTCGCTGACTGCGAGCGCTACGAGGTCACAGGTGTGAGCCATGACGACATCACGCAGCTTGGGGGCGGCCAGAGCCCCCTCCTTGAATGCCGACTTCAGATAGGCCATGAGGAGGCGAAGCGGTTCATTTCGCGGAGGGATCGGTCGCATAGCGAGGCTCTCGATGTCCGTCACGCGGTGCGCAAGCGCCTCGCGGGGCACGGCCAGACCGAATAGTATTCCGTCGACATAGGTGACGGTGGCGGGCTCCGAATGCAGAATCGAGACTGCGCCGCCGGCGCAAAGCTCGATGTCCCGGCCCCGCTGCGTCAGCTGACTTTTGCCGGGCGAGGAGACGATAAGGCCGATCGAGTCATCACCGTCGGCGATGCTCGTCCGCAAGCGCTGGAAGCGCATTGGCGAGCCATTCAGTGCGAGGGTGCGCAAACCACGGATCGCTTGCAGCGTTGCGTCGACTTGAAACGGAATGTTCGCGAGAGGCTCGACATCGGCGTGGACTATCCCCCGCACAAAGCTCTCGCGCCATAGTGGAAGTCGCATCCGCTCCGGATGTTCGCGCGTCGAAAATCGATGCGATACGAAATCGGCTGCGTCCGTAGACATGGGGACCTCCAGCCTTGACAAGACAATGGGTTCAAATGCAGCACAGGCAGCTGTCGGTATCCGTACTTTGCAATTTGCGCACCGACCGTCTCTTGAGGTACGCAGAACTCCAAGACGCTACATCATTTGTCTGCTAGTCTCGTTCACCTGTGATTGATGTTGATGTGAACTGGCTCACGTGGCGACCAGAAAATTGCGACAATCTTTGATTGCGAATATCGCGCGCAAATATCTCCTTTAAGAGGAGGTGAGTGTGATGGCTCAATTTCAAATTGCTGCCATCGGATCCAACTTGGAAATCCCTGGCAGGGTGCAAGACCAAGTCCAACCTTACAACGCTGTTCGCGACTGCTCGGGCTCATCGATCCACGAGCAGAAGTTCTGCAGCACGAAACTATCCTCTACCGATTTCCTGTCGTGCCTTGATCGTCGCATCACCATTAAGGTCCGTCGGACACTTACGTCCCGGCGCGGCTCCTTTTCAGCCGCCGGGTGAAATGGTCGAAGTCTGTCACATGGGACGTCAACCGTGGTGATCAGGAAGGGATTCGATCATGTCCGCCATAGTCGACATGCTTTATCGCGAATACTGCCGTGCCCGTCTCACCGAAATGCGAAAGCAACTTTTGATGCGGGGCGTCGGCGACGAAACCTTGCAGGTGCCTTGGGAGGCCGATGATCCCGCCGATCCTGGCGCTCAGAGGAGCCGCTGGGCGACCAGGGAGCCTCCATCATCCATCGGGTAGCTGGCGCGCGTTATCGACCCTATGAGCGCGAGCGCACCCAGACAGGCCGGCAGATGGATGATCGAACTCACACCTCGACGCGATTGTTCGGCGAAACTTCGCCGGAGTGCAAAGCGGTTGGCCGCGATCTGCGTATCGACATCTGCCGCGGGATCGCGTTATGGTGGATCTTTCTCGATCACGTTCCCAATAACATCGTGAGTTGGCTGACACCGCGCAACTACGGCTTCTGCGATGCCGCCGAGATCTTCATGTTCCTCTCGGGCGTGACCTGCGCACTCGCCTACGGCAGGGCACGGGAGCGCGAGGGCTGGAGCGGCATGATCGACCGTTCGCTGCGGCGAGGATGGGACATCTATGCGGCGTTTCTGCTGCTCACGCTCGCTTGCGTCGTCTTCGTCTACCTTGCGGGCAGCGATGATCTCGCCGACGAGAGCAATACTCGAATTCTGCTCGAGCATCCGGGCGCCACGCTTGCGCACGCCGCAATCCTGCAATACCGGCCCGTCAATACCGACGTCTTGCCGGTTTTTGTGATCTTTCACGTGCTGTTCACGCCGCTGCTGTGGCTACTGCTGAGAGCACCGAACGTGACGTTGGGAGCGTCCCTGTTGCTGTACGCGCTCGTGCACGTCTTCGGTTGGAGTGTGCCAGCCTGGCCCAATGGCGTCTGGTTCTTTAATCCGCTGGCTTGGCAGCTTCTGATCGTGCTGGGCGCATGGTGCGTCATTGAGGGAGGGAAATTCCGGCCATGGATGATGGCGCGCCCGGCGCTTGTTCTTGCCGTTCTCTATCTGGTTTTCGGCCTGGTCCTTGCACAGAGTTGGAGCATCAAGCCGCTGGTCCCGCAAACCTTGAAGGATCTGGTGTTTCCATTGGATAAATCGAATCTCAGTCCGATACGACTGCTGCATTTTGTGGCGCTTGCAATTGTGGTGCTGCGATTCATTCCTCAGAACTGGGGAGCGCTATCAACGCCGGCGCTGAGCTGCGCGAGGTGGTGTGGCGAGAATTCGCTACAAATCTATTGTCTCGGCGTCCTTCTGGCGCTCGCTAGCCACCTTACGCTGCTCGACCTCTCCGAGGGACTTGCGATGCAGATCGTGGTCAGTTTTGCTGGAGTCCTGATGATGATCGGAGTCGGGCGGCTACTGAACGCGATCAGCCTTAAGCGCGAGCGGAAGTCAGGGTGGACGCAGTTGATCGAGAGAATTCCGCCGGTTCGCTAAACCGTAGGCTAAACTGGCAGATTGCGTGGAGCACGGCGAGCGGCTCTTGGCCCATCGCGACATTTGCTGCGGTTGCACAAAGGCGGTTGGTGTCGGGGCGAACCGGACATCGACGAAGATTTATGAGTACGCGCCCTAGAGCTCCTTGCTTAAGAGGGGCTTTGCCGATCAATTTTCTAATATGTTCCGTTTTATGTTCTAGTGATCTCTGCCAGAGACGCCGCCAGCGCCTCGTCGCGACGGTAGGAGGAAGACGCGTTCCATTTGAAAATCGGTCACCGGCGGGAGGGTCCCGCACAGAGAGGGCAATAGCCGTCGGCAGCTTCTCCGAGTTGCCGCTGAAATTCCTTGCGGAGCGCGGCTTCGTCCCATGGTTGCCATTGCTTCTGCGAAGGTTTCTCGCTCGCAGGATCGCGTGGGTTCTCGGCGGCGTCGTCTCCGACCCGTATCACCACCCCGCGGTGGAAGGGGCATTCCGCCACCGCATGCGTCGTCTCGAGCGCGTGACGCACTGCTGCGGCAAGATCGTAAGTTTGTTTGGGCATGTCGTTCCCTCGGTACGCCGAGTGAGAAAGCCCTGTCTCCCTCATTGAGGGATAGGCCGCGCGTACTGTCTGGATCCAGATCGTCGCGCCGCACGATATTCTCGATACAGGCGATCGATTTCGAAGCTTGGCGCGACGTTCTCGCTGAAAGAGCAGGGCGCATTTCGGTTCTGTCGCGTCCCTCGGCCCGCTCAGGAACCGAAGCGAGGCCCGGTGTGCCTAGGAGACCGGGCCCCGCTGACGGCGGCGACGCCTGCGCGGACGTCACCGTGCAGCACGGTCAATTTCGCGCTAAAACCCGCATTTTGCTTTGCGCGAGATCAAATATCGGGGAATTGCGCGTACAGCCTGCTGCACATTCCGCGGTTGGAAGCCGCAATGGGAGGCGAATTCCGTTTTGCCATGCGGCGGTCAGAACAAGCCAGCGGCTAACCCCTACGTTATGGTGCCGGCTTGATCAACGGACTGCTTGGACGCGTCATCGAACTCGACTTCGAAAGCCGTGCTGTCACCGTCTTGTTCGACGGCGACCTCGAGCCGAAGAAGCTCGGCGACGAACACCTGATCGATCTCGACTTGGCATACGTGGTCACCTGTCACAAGTGCCAGGGATCGAGCGCGAGGCGCGTTGTCGTCCCGATCATGGCACGCGCCTGCTCGAAGACGGCTTGACTGCGCGACGTCTGGACCGGTTTCACCGCCGGCGCGGACGGCCGGACTCCACACGGAAATCCGGAAAGCCTGCAAAATATTATCTTATGGCATCGAAACGGTCGTCCCGGTCTGAAAGTTGGGCAGCGCGTTCAAGAATGCGTTCAGATCACTCTCCAGCACAAGCGTACGATTGCCGCATTTCCTGGCGTACAGGTGCTTCTGCTCGATTTCCTGATAGAGCTTGCTCCGGGAAAGTCCGGTACGTAGGCAGACCTCCTCAAGGGAAAACGCCCGCGGCTCGGCCACGCTCTGTGCGATGGCGTTGAATGCTAATGCGGCCGGATCCCGACCGAGCCATTTCTCGAACTCCTCCCTGGGGATGAAAATCGGGCTTGCGACACCGTCCAGGGTGCAGTCGGGGCCGGGCATCAACTCGCTCGTATAATCGCTCGGCAGGCCGACGGTCTCGCCCGCGCGGCCCCATTCCGAGGGCTTCAGCTCAAGATCGACGCCGGTGCGAAGATTGTGGATGTAAGCTCGGAGCGCGCCCGTCGTCAGCGCGGAACGGAGTATCGTTTCGGCCCGATAGGCGATCTCGAACTCCCGATCGTACGGGTTGTCACCCGATCCCTCGTCGCCCAGGGGAGCGATCTCGACATTTTCGTCCCACATGACGCAAAGTTGCGGCAGCTCGCTCCAGTCGGGGGCGATGTTCGAACAGACGCGATCGAAGGCTTCGCTCAGCCGGATAGCGCCTCTCGGAACGATGTTGGGGGATCGCATTGGGACACTCATCGTCTGACTCCTCAGTGCAGGCGGGGCCCGCCGCGCTCAACGAACTTGCGCTTCTTTTCCATCAGTACCTTCGCATAGGTTATCTCGATCATGCGGACGCTCGTTCCGCAGTTTTCCGCGATCACCGTCAGAGGCACGTTCATCTCGATCGATTCCGAGATGTATGCGTGGCGCAGCGAATAGAAGCAGCCGTTCAGATCGAGTTTGGCCTTTCGGACCGCCGCCTTCATCGGACGCACCTGATCGGACGGCTTCCATTTCGATCCGTCTGCCTTGACGAAAATGAAATCGTCCAGCGAGCGCCCCTTCGTGACACGCTTGAGCAATCGCACCGCACTCGGCTGTAGAATGATGTGGCGCGATCCGGTCTTGCCCGAAACTGTCAGGAGCCTGCCCCGGAGATCGAAGTGTCGCACCTTGGCATCGGCAAGTTCTTCGTAGCGCCCGCCCGTACCATAGAAGACATCGTGATCATCGCCCCCTACAACGCGCAGGTCTTTGAGCTTCAAGAGCGATTGCCGGGCGCGCGTATCGGTACCGTCGACAAGTTTCAGCGACAGGAGGCGCCGGTCGTGATTTATTCGATGACGACCTCGTCTCATGCCGACGCCCCGCGGGGAGTGGAGTTTCTCTACAGCGCGAACCGGCTGAACGTGGCGACGTCGCGGGCGAGATGCATCTGTGTTTTGGTTGCCAGTCCTCGGCTGTTCGAGGTCGAATGCCGAACGCCCCGCCAGATGCAATTGGCGAACGCGTTCTGCCGGTATCTCGAGTTGGCTCGCCCGCTTTAGCTGCGTAGCTCCCGCCAGGCTAGCGGGGAGGGGGGACGAATCGGCCAAAGGCCGGTTTTTTCCATAACAATGGATTTGCGAATCTCCGTTCTTGGTAGCGCAGCAGCTCGGATGCTCTTCAAACGAAGCTGAATGCTTGGTCGCGAGACGCCAAACATCAGCGGTCGCATCCGCCAAGGCTCTGGACTTACTTGCGCCGTGCCGCGGCGGGGAAGACCGCCGGTGCGTGCGCAAGGGGCGCCCAACTTCTTCCGGGTTCGCAATGACCTTTCTTCTGTCGGGCGGTGCTCAGCTCTGACCCCGGCCACGTCCCAGGCGCCGCGGCAGAATGTACTCGACGTCAATGCTGATGCCGTGAGGCTCAGCGAGCAAGGCTTTTGGCGCATCAGCGAAGTAGCAGCGCCCCGGTTGAGGTCCGCTCATTGGGGTGTGGCGGACTAGATTTGCTCAGGTGAGTTCTTCGCATTTTGACCCAAAGCGGGCATTGGCGAGGCGGAAAGCTCCTCCCGTTCACCACATTTAAACCTTAAGATTCTACGAAGAGGGCTTACCTCAGGTCGCAGGAACATGCGCACAGTTGTACGGAAGCCATCCGTGGACTTCGGGCAATGAAGGTTTGGCAGACCACCTGTATCGCGGCTGCGATCGCATCCGTGGGACTTTGTCTCGCCGCCGGTAGCAGACCGGCCGCGACGTTGCCGGATGTCATGCCGGAAGCTGCAGCGAACATAGCGGCTCCTGCGAACGCGACGGCTCCCGCGAACATGGTGACGCCTGCCTTGCTCGCGGACGCATCCGCCAGACTTGCGGCAGCGCTTCGGGCAGAACGAATAGAGCTTGACGCGGCGGCGTCAGCAGATTCCACTCCGCTGGGCACCGGGACCGAAATCGCCGATCATCCTGCCGGGCCAAAGTTGGCGTCGTTGGGAGAGGATATCTTCCAGTCGCTGCCGGAAGCACGCGATGCGTCGAACGGTGCTCCGAAAGCGGCGTCGACGCAGGATTTCCGTTATCTGGTCTACTACGTCTGGTCCGAACTGCCGCCCGCCGAGAAACCGGCGGAGATCGTCTTGCGTGCGTTCAAGGACATTCCAGTCGGAACGCCGGCCGAAGAGATCAAGCGCGCTTCCGACGCGTTTGGTCTCGATTTCAATTTCATGATGGCGGTTGCCAAGATCGAATCCGGTTTCAACCCCAATCAGCGCACCGGGTCGTATATCGGCCTGTTTCAGCTGAGCCAATACGAGTTCGGGAAGTTCGGCTTCGGGCAGATTCGCAATCCGCGGGATAACGCCGTTGCGGCCGCCTACAAGATCATTACCGAAGGCGTCCAGTTCGAGTGGATTACGCACCGGACGCCTGACATGGCCGATCTTTACCTGATCCATCAGCAGGGCTGGGAAGGCGCCGGTGAGCACATCAGCCGGCCCGCTCGCACCGCCTGGAAATCCATGTGCGCCACCAGCGAAGGCAAGGAGAAGGGGGAGAGGTGGTGCAAACGCGCGATCTGGGGCAATGCACTTCCCGCGTTCAAGCGCACCTGGAAATCGGTAGACAACGTGACGTCAGAGGCGTTCGTCGGAATGTGGCGCGGCCGGGTCGCCGAATTCTACGCGAAATATGTGGCGACCGCCGCTGCGGCGGCAAGCCAATAATTCCAGTGGCGGCAGGGCGCAGCCACGCTTGGATTGCCTTTAGCCGCCGTGGAGAAAACACCTCACTGGGTAGACCAGGTCCGCTCATGGCCCCAAAACGGACTTGGACGGGCAAGCTCAAGGTCAGCGAAGGGGCCAGCAGCGGACATGGCGATAGTCAGAGACCGGCGCCATAGCTGTTCCGCTCGGGAAGGCCAGTGTTGGGGGGGAACTCAACTTTCGCTTCCGCCGATCAATTTGTCAGAGTTGCCTCATGCTCGACGAGCGCCTGATAGCATTCGCACGACATTCGCTCCAGCGCGCCGCGGTCCAATATTTTAATGACGCCTCGCGAGTAGGTGATAATGCCTTGATCCTGTATCTTGCCGGCCACCTCTGTCACAGATGTCCTTCTCACTCCCAGCATGTCGGCAAGCAGTTCTTGCGTCAGCGTAATGGTATCGCCCGCTGCGCGATCGGCCGACTGCAATAGCCAGCGGCAAAAACGTTGGTCGATTGGATGCAGTGCATTGCAGGCTGCCGTAATGCGAGCTTGGGTTAAGAGGACTTCATTATAGCGTATGCAGAGGTCTCGTATCGCTTGGCTTGAGGCGACTGACCTCCTGAAAGCGGCTGACGATATCCTGCTGGCCGTCATTGGCAATTGAACGTTCACCCGGACGAGCGATCTGTAGAGACCTAATCCCGCCATTGCGCCAATTACGCCTTCGCGGCCGACAGTCGCGGTTTCAATGGCCCTGCCGTCACGCATTACTGCGAGCAACGAAAACATCCCCTGGTGAGGGAAATAGACCTGTTCGACCTCGCTGCCTACTTCGTACACAGAAGTGCCTTGCGGCAACACCACGGTCGTTAGATGGACCGCGAGCGCGCTAAACTCGCTGCCTGGTAGTGACGCGAGCAGCCTGTTGTCGAGCGGCGTGGACGAAGGGGCGTGCAACTGCGGTGTCCGTACCCGGTCGGTCGGGCGATATACCGCAGGGTGATGGGTGCGAGCTCCGAGGGGACGCTCCGCGCGGGATCAGGGTTAAATTAAGAGTACCGGCAGTCCGTGTCGGTCCGGTTTCCATCTTAAGCCGAGCTGCTGCCGATTAGCGCTGAGGTGCCTAGCTATAAGGTCATCCGTGCTTTCTCATCGGAAAGCTGGGTCCTCAGAGCCTCGTCTGTCGGAATTCCGACAATGACATTGATGCAGATACAGGTTCGTTTCTGCCGTAGCTCTGGCACTTCTTCTTATATGTTGGGCGCTTCTAGGAACTAATAGTCAACAACCGAATTGGCCTCTTGGCACCGCCTATGTCCGTTTTCCGACAATAGGAATAGGGTGAAACGCACCCCTGCGCTGGGACGCGGGTTTGAAAGCGCCATCTCGATCATTCAGGTTAGTAGGGCCGATGCAGCACTTAGCTGCCAGTCGCCCGGTTGTGCTCGTCGTTGAGGACGAGGCGCTTCTGCGATGGCATGCCGTAACAATGATTGAGGACGCCGGTTTCGATGTGATCGAGGCTGGAAACGCGGCCGAGGCTATTTCGGTGCTGGAAGCCCGGAAAGACATTCGTGTGATCTTCACGGACATCCAGATGCCGGGTTCAATTGACGGGCTGCGGTTAGCCCACCTGGTGCGAAGCCGCTGGCCGCCGATCAAGATCATTGCAACCTCGGGCGAACTAAGGCTTCGGGACTACGAGCTGCCGGAGGGCGGCCGGTTTTTGCCGAAACCTTATTCTGTCAGGGAGATCACCGGCACACTGCGGGAGCTATTGGACGGAGGGGCAAGCGAGGGCGCATAGTCACCATCATAGCCAAGACTAGCTCGGTGACCGTCGGCGGCCTACACCCCAACCGTACCGGACATTTGTGAGGTTTACTCCGGCGACCGGAGACCGGGCGACGTTAGCCATTCATTTATGTGGGATGCGGTCTCCAACTGTCTGATCTTTCTAAGCATGGCATCCCTGTCGGGACCATTCGCAAGATCGGCAATCTTTTCCTTCAGCCTAGCCATCTCGGCTGCGATCTGATCTTCGAATGCGTGCGGTAAGGATCGGCGACGCCGCATGACACAACCTCCGACTTACGGGTCCTAACCGTAGGGTCCGACGGACATTGCCAAGAGAAAACGCTCAACAGAAAACGCTAGGTCCAAGTCTCAGTTCCAGGATTGGTCTCCGAAAGGGGACCTTTCGGCCCCCTAGCTGCAAATCGAAATCATTGTCCCCGCGTTCAATCGCAGTCCTGTCCCACCTTTTGCTGGGACGGTGCTTGCTCGGCCTCACCAGCCGTCATCTTCTTTGACTGTTCGGTGGGCGCGGGACGGGTCTGCTCGACCGTGCCTGCCGTCCGATCCGGTGACTGCGAGGAGGGTGCGGGCTCGATCTTCTTTGATTGCTCAGCAGCGGTAGACTCGTTCTGCATCTGGCGTTGAGCGTCCTGCGACGATGTTGCGACATTCTCCGAGGCTTTGTTCATCGCAGATGCCGGCGGATGCTCCTTGGAATCAGTTGCTGCGGAACCGGTGGTTTGTCCGGTAAAGCCCGGGACATTCCCCGATCCAGCATCGCGGCTCGCCATGTTGCAGGGAGCCGCATAAAGGGAGCTGGTGCTGAAGGCTAGCACCGCGCTCAAGCACATAAGCCTGTTAGCGATCATAGTCTTTCTCCTTTGCGTTAGACGCTAAACGAATTTAACAAAACTTCCGTTCCTGTGTTTCGGCGCGGCGTGCTTCTCGGCGGTTCAAATTCGCGGTTCGTGTTCCCTGCCTCGGAGTCCGCTCCGGGTCAAAATGCGAAGAACTCAACGTGAGCAAATCTAGACCGCTCTACCCCACTGACCGGACCTCGACGAGGCGCGCCGACACTTCGCAAAAGGGCCGATTGTGTTGCAAAAGTCGAAAGTTGCAGGGCTCAAGAGTTTTCGCGAAAACATTGCGCAGCGATCGACCGCTGACTCGTATGACCT
Organism: Bradyrhizobium monzae; assembly: GCF_021458635.1. Classification (GTDB taxonomy): domain Bacteria; phylum Pseudomonadota; class Alphaproteobacteria; order Rhizobiales; family Xanthobacteraceae; genus Bradyrhizobium. The sequence goes on along the minus strand of NZ_JAIRDQ010000007.1, from coordinate 342,014 downwards.
CAATCGCGTTACCGAAGTCGCCTGAGAATTTTGCGTGAGGCCGTGAGGTCCCTCGCATCTTGTACGCGAAAGTCGCGCCCACGGCCCGCAGAATTTTGGTCATCGGCGAAAAACGACTTTTGCAACAATATCGGCCACAAGCCGACTTGGGTCACTTCCCGACAAACCACCTTGTAGGTTAACCTCGCTGGTTGCTTGGGAGGCACATCATGGCAAAGTGGGGTTTTCCGGTCGTTGCATTACTCACGTTAGCGTTTGTCCAGTATTTGGTGCCAAGCGCGCACGCAGCCGAGATCAGGGTTCTGGCGGGCGGTGCAATGAACGCGATCTGGACGGAGATCAAACCGAAATTCGAGCAGGCTTCGGGTCACAAGCTCGATATCTTCTTCGGTACGACGCCAAACTTGATCAAGGAAGCGACGTCGGGAAAGCCATTTGACGTCGGCATCGTACCGGTCGAGGTGATGCAGGATGCCGCAGCACGGGCGCGGTTTGTGAGTGGCCCGACCATCGACATCGCCCGCGTCGGCCTCGGTGTCGCAATTCGTGCGGGCGGGTCGAAGCCGGACATATCGACGTCTGACGCACTGAAAGCGGCGCTGCTAAAGGCAGACTCGGTTGCCTCGATTCCACAGAGTGCGACTGGCTATTCCATCGCGAAGGTGTTCGACCAGCTCGGCATCACCGAGTCGATGAAGGCAAAGATGAAGCCACAGCCGACGCCAGCTCAAGTTGTCGAGGTGGTCGCCACGGGAAAGGCTGAACTTGCTCTGTTCTTGATGAACGTGTTGATGGCTCCGGGCCTCGACCTAGTTGGCCCGTTTCCAGCTGAGGTGCAGCAGGACGTCGTATTCACGGGCGCACTAGGCATGGAGACTAGGGAAGTCGCGGCGGCAAGAGCCCTTCTCGACTACTTGAAGACACAGGACGCCGAGGCGGTAATCAAAGGCAAGGGCATGCATCCCGGTTAATGTTTACGTCAGATGATGCACATGACGTCTGCTAAGGGCCGATTGTGTTGCAAAAGTCGAAAGTTGCAGGCTCAAGAGTTTTCGCGAAAACATTGCGCAGCGATCGACCGCTGACTCGTATGACCTCAATCGCGTTACCGAAGTCGCCTGAGAATTTTGCGTGAGGCCGTGAGGTCCCTCGCATCTTGTACGCGAAAGTCGCGCCCACGGCCCGCAGAATTTTGGTCATCGGCGAAAAACGACTTTTGCAACAATATCGGCCAATAGGCGACTTGGCGAGGATGGCCTCTTCTCGCGCAAGGCGGACATTCGGTCGGGCCGATAGTTCGCAAGAGAGCCGATGCTATCTGAGAAGTCCGGCATTTCTTGATCACAAATTTCCAGCAGAGTGACCGCGAAGCATCGACAATCCGCGGACTGACGCACCGCGGCAAGGTGACCCTATTTGACCCTATTCGATCAGAAGTGCTGTGAAAAAGTTGATCCGCGCAAGTCTGGTTTCGGTCGATAGTTCGGGTAAGCTGCGACAATTGCGGAAAGATCAAAAACACCTTGGGAGGAAATGATGCTCGACACCACGCCTAATGCGCGCATCCAGGCCTTTCTCGACAAATTCGAAGCGGCGCTTGTGGCAGGCGACCTGGACGCCGCTGTAGCGATGTTCGCACCCGAGTGCTACTGGCGCGACCTGGTGGCCTTCACTTGGAACGTCAAAACCATGGAAGGTCGCGATCAGATCCGCGAGATGCTCAACTCTTGCTTAGCGCACGCAAAGCCACGCAATTGGAAAATTGCCGACGAGGAAAGCGCTACCGAAGCCGATGGAGTGACCGAATGCTGGATCTCGTTCGAGACCGAGGTCGCGCGCGGCTACGGTCTAATCCGTCTCCAGAACGGCCAGATCTGGACGCTGCTGACGACGATGGTCGAACTGAAAGGTCACGAGGAAAAAGCGGGCTTTACCCGGCCGCTTGGCGCCCGCCACGGCGTCAATCCCGGCGCCAAAACCTGGAAGGAATTGCGGGACGAGGAAACCGAGCAGCTCGGCCTTAAGACGCAGCCGTACGTGCTCATCATCGGCGGCGGCCAGGGAGGCATCGCACTCGGCGCGCGGCTGCGCCAGCTCGGCGTGCCCACCATCATCGTCGAGAGGAACGGCCGTCCCGGCGACTCATGGCGCAACCGCTACAAGTCGCTCTGCCTGCATGACCCGGTCTGGTACGATCATTTGCCCTACATCGACTTTCCGAAGAACTGGCCGGTGTTTTCGCCCAAGGACAAGATCGGCGACTGGCTGGAGATGTACACCAAGGTCATGGAGCTGAACTACTGGACCGGCACCACGGCCAAACACGCTGACTGGGACGACGCCAAAAAGGAATGGACGGTCGTCGTCGAGCGCGATGGCAGGGAGATTACGCTCAAGCCGAAGCAGCTGGTTTTTGCGACCGGCATGTCCGCCAAGCCGAACATGCCGCAATTCAAGGGCATGGATACCTTCAAGGGTGAACAGCACCATTCCTCGCGCCACCCAGGTCCCGATCGCTACAAGGGCAAGAAGGTAGTGGTGATTGGCTCGAACAATTCCGCGCATGACATCTGCGCCGCGCTGTATGAGGCCGGCGTCGACGTGACCATGGTGCAGCGCTCGACGACCCATGTCGTGCGCTCGGATTCGCTGATGGCATCCATCGCCGACCTCTACTCAGAGCGCGCCGTCCGCGGTGGCATGACGACAGCCAAGGCCGATCTTATTTTCGCCTCGCTGCCTTATAAGATCCTGCATCAGTTGCAGAAGCCGGTTTATGACAAGATCCGAAAGGAAGACGCCGATTTTTATGCAGGGTTGACGAGAGCCGGTTTTCGACTCGACTTCGGCGACGACGATTCCGGTCTGTTCATGAAGTACTTGCGTCGCGGCTCGGGCTATTACATCGACGTTGGCGCCTCGCAGCTCATCATCGATGGAAAGGTCAAGTTGGTCGCAGGCCAGGTCGAGGAAATCACGCCCAACGGCGTCAGACTAGACAATGGAAGGGAGCTGCCCGCTGATGTAATCGTCTACGCCACAGGCTACAGTTCGATGAACGGCTTTGTCGCTGACCTGATCAGCCGGGAGATGTCCGACAAGGTTGGCAAGGTCTGGGGACTAGGCTCGAATACCACCAAGGATCCCGGCCCATGGGAAGGCGAACAGCGCAACATGTGGAAGCCGACTCTACACGAAGGGCTATGGTTCCAGGGTGGCAATCTGCACCAGTCACGCCACTACTCGCAATTCCTTTCCCTACAGTTGAAAGCCCGCTATGAGGGCATCCCGACCCCGGTCTATGGCCTGCAAGCCGTCCATCACAAGGCATAAGCTTCGTAGTACACGGGTTGTGTTCGCGGATTGGCGTCGCCCATTGCTGCATGGGCCTGGCAACCTCGTGCGCACTCCGCATCGAAGATCCTCTGGTCAGCCGCGCTAGTTAGCCTGTGTCGCGTCGACCGGTTGAGCCGGCGATACAAGGCGGACATCAAAGATAGTTGTCGGCCCGGTCTGTGCGAATCTCCGTTCCTGATCGTGCAGCAACTCGGATGTTCTTCAAACGAAGCTGAATGCTCGCTCGCGAGACCTCAAATGCGTCAGCGACCGAACCCGTCAAAGCTGTGGACCTACTTGCGCCGCACGCGGTTTTCCGCGCGGCAACGAAGGCCGCCCGTATCGCGCAAGGGGCGACCAACACCTTCCGGGTCGCAGTGACTTTCGTTCTGTCAGGCGGCTTTCAGCCCTGACCCGGGCCACGTCCTAGGCGCCGCGGCAGAATGTACTCGACGTCAATGCTAATGCCGTCCCCGCTCAGGGGGGTCGCTGTGTAGACCGCAGAGACGGCTAATTCGAAGAAGCTCCCGATCGTGAGGTAGCCGATCGTGAGCGCCGACTCTCCGCTTGGAGGGCCGCCGAGCAGCAACTCCGCGATGTGGCAGCAATCGTCCATCGTCGCCGCGAGCGGTGGAAGCGTGATGAGCTCGCCAGTGCGCTGAGAGATTTTGGCTGGATCGGCGAATTTGGGCTCGCGCCCAATAACGGCGCCCGCGTTGATCAAAGGTACGAAGAATTTCGCGACCTGCGCCGGCTGACCGGTGATATTTTGAATGTTGACCTCGGTCGCGTACACGCCCGGCCGGGCGCCTGCGGTACAGCAGCAGTTCGTCTCGGTCTGCCTGCCGCACACGACCTTCACGCTGTGCACGAGGAACTCGGCTTGAGGTGGTACGGCAGCGGCGGCGAGCAAGTCGCTGAACGGATGCGGGAGCCGGTCACTACCTGAGCCCGTCGGATTCTTGGCCATTTCGATCTCCACGGTGGTTTGCGGAAGACGACCTCCACGCCCATCTTACGCCAGACTCGACGCAATCCTGTGAGATGGCTCACACACTTGGAGGAAACCGCGACAGGCCCGCAGCTCCTCGCAAGCAGTGTAACGGACCGTCAGGCGACGATCACTCGATTATCCTTTGAAGGGCGACAAGAGACGCTAAGACAAGCAACAGGGCTCCGGCGAAGGTGATGCCAAGGAAAACATTATGCATGACGCCGCATCTCCCATTCACCGCTCTCCCAGCCACCTTGTTGACGACCGGGACCGGATCACCAAATAGCCCCCTCAGCCGTCGGAGTCGTGGGCGGCATTTTTCCAGGTGTGAGCGCGGTTAGCCGCAACGATTAAGTTGGGTAATAGCATCATCGCCGTGTCTCGAGCTGGGACTTCGAAGCAGTGGTAGTCAAGGGTTCGAGGCTTGCCATCAGTTTTGCCTGCGCTTGCCCCAACCCTTCCTTCAAGCTGTCCAGCAAAGACAATTCGGCGACCGCAGGTGGCGTCGTGGCTTTGTCGTTCCTCGAGTGTTCGATATTCGTCTTTGACGCTGCACGATGAACAGCAACCTTCCTCGAACGTTCTCGGTTTACGAGATTCGCCGTTATCGGTACTTCGCCAACCGGCGCCGCAGTTATCGTCCGGCGAGGAGGGACGACAGCTGCAACAGCTGCTTGTGGCGATCGTTCAGCAAACTCCAGGACGGTCGACGGCGAGACAGTCGTCGGCAAACTCGTGTCGATAATGAGTCGTTCGGGCAACCGTTCGGCCGAGGCTATCCTTATGGCTGGCCTGTCGGTCGAGCCACCGCTTGGTTCCGCCACGTGCTGCGGCAAACACCACCCCAATGCGATCAGCAATAGGACAAGGGCGCTGCCAACAAACCCGAAATATTTGATCAACGGCATGGGTCGCCTCCCATTCGAGACGACTTTGAAACTGGAATTCTTAGCAGATCGCTAAAGGAAGATTAAAAATGGAAATGTGGTTATCAGCGACGCTGCGATGAAGAAGCGACGCCATTACACCGAGGTTGGTGACTTCTGAACGACTTAGCTGGATGGCTCGTTCGAAACGAGCGGAGCCTTCGGCTCGGTGAGAGAATTCGCTTTTCTCGAAACGTTGAGGATGGCGCGACCTTTGCTCCGCGGACTTGCAATCAGATGGCTTCGCGATGTTGTGATTTGAGACCAATGCGAACGTTCGCGCTACTCGCGTGTGCGGCTCGCTCCTGGAGCGAGCTTAATCAACCAAGGGCCGAGTTCTTCCATAACAACGCATACGCGAGGCGCACTGCGGTGGGCAGGAGCTGGTGTTCTAGCAGTGCGCGCATCAAGCACGACCGCTATGTCGCGCTGTTCGAAGCGGCTGCGCTAGTCCGGTTTCGTCACTTCGATCGGGTGAATGGAAATCGGCCGAACATAGACTGCGAATATCCGCTTACCAAGGATCTAGCATCAAAAGCGGAGGCGTGACCTTTCCGAGCAGGAACAGGAACCGGCAAACTGAGGCTCCATTGGTTCCTGAGGTGAAATCCCCAAGGGCCATGGCCGGGAGCCTTGTTCACAGTGAGGGACACTGGAGATTCTGAAAAAGGACGGCCAACTTGCACAGTTCCCGTGGCATGCTGGCAGGTCGCCGTATCGAGATGCATGTCCACGATGGAGCAGATGTAGGATCCGTCGGTTGCAAGACCGACGAGCGGTTGCTCGAGTGTTCTGCGTATGGCGAAGATGTCTGGGAATCGAGCTATATCTCCAGGCGAGCCTTCACGATTGAAATGTCCGCCTACTCTAGCGATAGGGCCTCGGACCTCGAAGGAGTCATTGTCGGAACGTATTCGGGCGAGCTGCTTATTGAAACCGTACATAGTTTGCCCAATGACAACGGGCGGTAATTGATCGAGCAGCAGATATGGCATGAAGCAAAATCTGACTTGTCGCAAATAGGGTACGTTCTCGAGCTCAATATCTGGAACGATATTGAATATCTCACAGTAGTTTGTGCCGCCGAACGGCAAAATTCCTGGGCGGACGTTTCGCTGATGAGCAAATACGAGTACGACTTCGTGAGTTTTCGCCGACTTGGCCCCGTGGAGTTTCATGCCCACGGGCAGCATCGATTTAACAGCGTCGATCGGCACGTCTACGATCACGCAGAAGGCGCTCATGTCGCCAACTCCGCCGGCCGATCGACTGGCAACCTCTCGCAAGACTTGCAGGCCAGGAAGAATGGCCATGGGGAAGTTGAAATCTTCGAAATCCGTGGCATTGGGCATGCTGATTTTAACTCCCCTGATTGCGCCAGCGGCCGCACGGCCCGCCATGACGGAAGCTTCCACACATCCTGCGTTGAGTCCTGTCCGGACCCAATCGCCTGCCAGATAAAGATTCCCTACACCGGAATCGTCCGCCCTAATTCGGTTAGTTACGCTGCCCGCAACCGACAGGACGTAGCGATCTGAAGGGTTTATGTTCACCCTCAAATACTGGGCGGCGAGCCGCGCCTCCCCGCAACGGCCTTCAGGATCAAAAAACAAGTCCCACTGCAAGCCGGCGGTCGTGACTAGGTTCGGCCAGAGTGCTCCAAGTCTCGTCTGCACCCACTCTCGGGCAAGCGCCCTCGCATATTCAAGCTGCCTCTTTGGATAGTCTGGGTCCGGAGCCGGTGGAGGCGGTGATTTGGTCTCAGGAAAGCTTCCAACGAAGTACGCTAAGCCGCGTGGCGGCGCCGTTGTCCACGTTTCAGTTGGCAGCATCAACGACAGGTCACCCCAACTGTCGAGGGGTCTCGCAAATCCGGACAGGATGGTTTCGTCGCCTCCTTTCCAACCCAATTCCTCCGTCGTCTTGGTTGTCCAGAGCTGCAGTGCCATAGTTGGCGTCGTCCTGATCGCACCAACCATGCTTTTCCATGCAGGAAGATGCTCGACGAGTTCTGCACAAATTCGATCGAGCGCACCGATCGAGATTCCAAGTACAATTACATCGAATTCACTGCCAACCCTGAGAGATTTGTGATCGACGTCTCTCCATTCCGTCCAGGCCGATTCCAGGTCGTACGGTGCGAGAGCATGGTCTTCATTTAGCAGCTCATATTTCGGATGGGTGGGCCATGTATCGAGGGCGATGCCCGGGCCATTCGGAATCGAGATCAACGGGCAGTACGGGACGTTTCCTATGGTTGTTGCCTGGACGCCAACTTCAATTCTCTCGATGAAAGTTGCGTCAGCTGAAAGGACAAGGCTATCCACCCGATGGAAGAACTCGAATGTTACGCCCCGCGCCCGCAACAACCGAAACAGCGGCGCAAAGATGAGTTCTCCCATAGTCGCTTTCATGACATAGAAGAACGATCCTTTGTACCCGAACATCAGCTTAAGCAATACGCGTGTCCCTGTTCCGGCGCCGACGTTCTGATTACCGCGCAAGTATCCGAACACATAGTCATAGCAGCCTCGTACGACGGCTGAGTTCAGAGCATCATCTGAGCAAAGATGGGACCGCATCCAGTCTGACCACTCGAACTCATCGATGTGATCAAACCCGTACCACATCACTCCATCAGCGAGCATCCCCAGCGCGATCGTGAAGGCGAGTTCGATGAGGATGAACGCGTGTCGCAGATCATCTCGGCCAACAATATCGCGTTGATACTCGCGAAGCGCATCTAGTGCAGTCCGTAATCTCTTCTGTAGTATCTCGCTTTGTGCGGCGGAGATGTCCTTCGGATCGTCCGGCAATGTGTCGGCTTCGAGTTGCACATCTTCAAAGGCACGGGCGAGACGTCTAGCGGACATAGCAGCTGAGGCATCATGAACATCATGAAACTCGGCGGGTAAGTCCGCATTCTGAATATAGCTGACGGAGGCCCCAATCAGAGATTGAAGATAATCGACGAGTGTGACGAATTCGTCCTCATCGAATTCTCCCGGCTTACCCGCGCGCGGCGGTAGATCAAACGACCAAGGATGCCAGTCTCCTCCAAACTCTTCCATCAGCGTGCAGCGATCGAGCGCACAGAATGCGGCATCACGCGAGCCGAAGGGAACCGCATACCCCAAGCGCTGCAAGGCGTCGTAGCAACGGTCTACTAAAAAGAATGAATTGTCATAGAACCCGGTCCACACATGTAGGCCGTGTTCCTCTGCGCGATAGCCCCAGTGGGCATCGCGTCTCCCAACTGCTCCCTTTCCGCCAAGACGCCAACCCAGAGTGTAGACTGTGATGTCAAACATCTCGCCGCTGCTATCGAGTTCTGTCAACTCGAATGCAGCGCTCAGCGCTCCGATTCCTCCCCCGAGCACCGCGACTTTCTTCTTGACCATGATTGAGCGTTCCTTACAGGCCTATCTGCGCGAGTATGGCCAAGACAGTAGAGCGCGCAATCTCGCATGGGCCGTAAGTCTGGTGCTGCATATGCAAGAACGTTTCGCCGGGCACAGGTCGTTCCTCTCCGGAGATCGCTCTCGCAGCCTGCATGCCGGACATCACCGCTGCCTCAATGCATTCGGTGTTCAACCCGCTTCTTATCCAGGATCCGCAAAGAAAAAGGTGCTCGAATCCAGACTCGTCAGTCCCTAGACGGAAAGCGGTCGTGCCAGCCGCTGTGGCAATGCAGCAGTCTGATGGATTGACGTTCGCTCGGACGACTTGGCCGGCTAGTCGCTCCTGCCCCTTTTCGTTGCCCGGCGAATAGAGAACATCCCAGTCAAAGCCTCCCCGTGCAAGTACGGCGGCGGGCCAAAGCGTGGCTGCCTTTTCTTGAAACCAGTAGACAGCGAGAGATTTTCCGAGTCGTGTGGCGTGTTCTGGTACGTCGGCCTGGGTCGCGGGGTTGCGATAGAGCTGGGTGTCCATGACATCGCAGATGTAGTGCAGAGATTTTGCTTCTGATTCGAACCTGCCAAGCAATTGAGACATGTCCGCCCAGACGCCGAGCGGCTGGGGTGTACAGACCATGGCAGGCTTTGGTGCTGTCCAGCCAAGTTGACTTAAGGTCCGCTTGCTCCAAACCTGGACTGAAATACTTGGTACAAGAGGTAGCTTTTCCGCCATTGTTCGGAAGCGCTGGTTTATCTCAAAAAGCTGATTGCAGGGGCCCTCCGCAGAGTTGAGTTTTTTGAAAGCGCCCAGCGGAATAGCGAGCACAACGTCGTCAAAATCCTGCCCTAGTTCGCGGCAGACCGAGCCAACCCTTTGACGGCACCAGTGCGACTCCAAGTCTGTCCCCGCGGCTTTGAGCTCCCTGCCGTGTTCGATCACATCCCAATCGGGTGCGGCACCCCATGTCAGCAAACCGTCGCGAAGCTCGACCGGTTCGTAGTCGGCGGGATCAATGCTGAGCTTTACCTGTTGATCGAAATGAAGGCGTTCGATGGACCTGTGGTCGGCGCTGAGATCGATGTTTGTGAGCTTATGAAAAAAGTGAAACCTGACTCCTCGATGCTGCAGGACTCGAAATAGCGGTGCGATGAGCACGTCGCCCATACCGGCGTAAAGCTCCCACGCCAGGGCGCCCTGATAGGTGCCTAGCATCCGCAAGACGACCTGCAAGGCGGTGCCTGCGCCATAGCTTGCGCGCCCTCGTTGCCCATCGGGGTACTGAAACATCGTGTCATAGAGAGCGAAGAGAGCTGGCGATCGGCTCACGGAATCTTCCCTTGCGCCATGGATTACCAGCCACTGGCGGAAGTCCAGCCTGTCGAGGTCGTCAATCTGACGCTCTGCAAACAGCAAATCGACGATTAGCCCATTGGCAAGGGCCGAAACTATGTCGAGCGTCTGCGCAAGAACCTCACCTGTGCCAGTTCGCGAAAATTCAATATCAAGGACAGCGCGAGCTGAATGGCGAAGTGCGCCGGCAATGCCCTGGATCTGATCGAAATGTGACCAAACCCGATCTTCTTCAATGCACTTGCCCCATCCGATCACTGTCCTGAGATATTGACTAACGCGCATCGGAGTTTGGAATCTTACTGGATCGGCCTCGGTATTCCAGTCTACCGCAAGGAAACGTTGGAGAACCTCTACTGAAAATTGAGGCTCCAGATGCGCCAGGTGTTGATCCGATTGGATCTGCATCTCAAAACAGCTGGCAAAAAGCTCGAGGATTCGGACAAGGCTGCTCCAGACGCTGAGATCTGCCGATCCCGTCCCCGGCAACTCGTCATTGGTCGGAAATGACAGCTCGTAAACCTTCGGCTCGCCATCACCGCCGTTCCCAATCGGTGTGAAACGCTGTGGCTGAACAGCCTGCTCAGCGCAGATTATCTTTTGTCCGTGCGGAGGCTTCCATTCTTTGTACACTTCCCGCAATAGCCGAAATGCATTCTCGTAATATCCGAACCAGATGTGGAGGCCGTGCTCGACGTTACGACCGCGCTCATCCCTGCCGCTCGCGCATTTGCCCCCGAGCCGCCAACCCATCTGATAAACAGTCACACGATGCTTCGCTCGAAGGTCAGGGGTACGCGTGAGTTCGAAGGCGGCGCTCAAGCCCGCTATTCCTCCGCCCACAATCAAAATTTGCCTTTCCGCCAAGTGTGGTCCCCGCGCAAGCTTCGGCCACTATTGCAAAGCGCACCTCACGTGAGATGCTTCGGCACTAGCGCCAATTTGTTCAAAGATGGATTCAGCTCGATTTAGGTAGGATAGTCTCGCCGGATCGTTGATTGCCATTGAGTTGCCAATCTCATAGAGGGCTCTTGCCCGCTCGTGGCTCATTTCCAGGTGCCGTGCGGTCGCAGCGGCACGCTCCAACTCCCGCCGTGCCTTCGTGGGCCGCGATAGACGCAGTTCCAGCCTTCCCCTCATCAAATGAGCGAATGGTCGGCATATCGGAGAAGTTCGTGCCAATCGCGAAAGATGCTGACAGGCAAGAACGGCCCGCTGGCGAGCTTGCGAGGCATGTGGTTCCGCGTTGCCAGCTAGCTCCAGGCAATTCAAGGAAACGTCAGCGACTCCAGCGGCGCCATAGGCATAACCGCCCCACACAACGCTACATTCCCGGAGAACCTCCAGACCGCGATCGGCCGTTTCTGCTGCCTTGTCTATCTCTTTTCGGTGAAAGTGCGCGACGGCCCCAATGCCGAGACAAAGTAAACGATCGGTACGAATCTGTCTTTCATCGGCGATTTCCCGCAGCAAGCGCAAATCATCGGCACTTGAGCGCCCGGTCAGCGTATCAATGAGAACGCGGGCGGAAAGGCTCCAGGCGCGTACTTGCGCCGAAGACCTGTCCGATATGTCTGCACTTATGCTTCGAAGTCGGTTGTTTGCACTCTCGATGTCGCCGCGAAGGATGGAGACAAAGATGGCCATAACCTCGCTATTGAGCGCGCGGGTGCGGTCTCCGAGCCTGGAATAAAGCGCGGCGGCGGCATTCGCATGCTGCTCGGCAATGGACCATTCACCAAGCCCATATGACAAGACTCCAACCACAAGCTCAACACGAGCCTTTTCAGGCAACCCCCCTCGCTCATCAGCGAGCTGTAATGCGTGACGGCTGTAATAGCCCGCCGGACCGACAGCTCCCGACATGGCAAGACCAAGCGCCAGGGCGCCGTAGCCTCTAATAATTTCCGGAAATGAGTTGCATTGCTCGGCAAGATTGAGCGAAGCCAACGTACCGTTAAGTACAGCTAACGAATCATTTTGAAAGAAATACTGCTCGGAAAGATGCTCATAGATGTGAGACGCACGCTGTAGCCTGATGCGTTCACGATCATTCGATTGTTGATGGGCTCTTCGCCAAAGCCGTGCGCCAAGTTGAGCTGAGCCATTGTATATTGCGGCGCGGACCTTCTGCGCGGTGGTCGCGGGAAGCGGCTTTTGCAGAATGATCATGGCTCGACCATAGTGCTCCGAGGAGCTGCCATACTCGGACAACTCGTGATAGGCGTCGCCGAACATGATTTCCCATCCGATCAACCGGTCCGGATCAATGTTTAAGGTTGCTCGCTCGATGAGCTCGAAAATCCGGTCCAAATATCTGATCGAATCTCGATTGCCGTAATTATGAAGCGCCTGTTCAGCAGCAAGTTCAAGATAGCGAACGGCCCGCATCGGCTCCTCCGCCTGCCCCCAATGGCGGGCAAGCTGAGCGTAATATGATTGCAGATCGCCGGATTGCGATTCCTCAATTAAGGTTGCGATCTGTTTGTGTAGCGTTCTTCGCTGCGCAAACGACAATAGGTTATAGATTGCCTCCTGGCTCAAAGAATGTCGGAAAGTGTAAGTCGCTCCGACTCCGGCTCCCTGTTGAGTTGTGAGGAAGTCATTCTCAACGAGCCGTCTGAGTGTGTCACTTATCGCTACATCATAAGGCTGCTCCGGCGCGACCTTCAGGAGCATATCGACGTTGAAGGCATCGCCAATGACGCTTGCAATCTTGAGCGCGAGTTGATCTGTCCTTGATAGGATATCGACGCGGCTGACGATCGCGCGTTCGAGGGTTGTCGATAGCGCTATGCTTGCCTCGCGGGGCTCGTCAAATTTGCAGACACCATGAACGACAGATAGCTTACCTGTATCGCGAAGAGATAGCACGAGCTCCTCGCAAAAGAACGGGTTTCCTGCGGCATAGCGATCGACGAAATCGACCAGAGATCGAGGAATCTCAATTGCATGGAGGCGCTCTCGGATAATCTCGCCAAGTGCAGCGCCTTCCAATGGCTTAAGTTCAATCTCAAGGGTCGGAACAAGCTTTGACAATTCCGGTGGCGGCGGTGCTTGCGGGGCAAACTTGCGTCTGGTCAGTATGATCAGACAGTCACGAAGTCGACGTGCGGCAACGCCCAACAACTCTAGTGACGAGCTGTCAAACCAATGAAGGTCCTCGAGTATCAGGATTCGGGATGATGATCTTGTGATCAGCGCAATGATCACTTCTTCGATAGCGGCGGCACGCGCTGCGCCGCTAATTTGCTCGGTGAGCTCGGTTTGCGGAAATCCGAGCGGGATTACCTCATCAAGCAGGGGCAGCCAGCTTAGGAGCTTAGAGTCGTCCGTTAGGAGTTTCGAAGCTAGGCTACGAGCTGGAGTTGCGTCACTGTTTGGATGAAATTTGAGGATTTGCCGCAGGACATTCCGCCAGACGAAGAAGGGCGTGGATTTGTCTATCGCCGTAGCGAATCCTTGGAGAACGCGACGGCCGTTCGCTTCGCAGGATGAAAGAAGATCTGCAATTAGATTTGATTTTCCGATGCCAGGGTCGCCCACGACCATCACGAGCTGCCCACGCTCGAGTTTCACGTCATCGATACATTGCTTGAGGGTTGCTCGCTCAAGATCCCTACCGAATACTCTGCAAATAGTGCTGCGTCGAATCGAATTTGCTGGGGCAATCGGACTAAAGCCGAGGACTGGTGTCGCAATCCCCTTGATGTGCAAGCGGGGCAGCACAGCGAATGCGATCCGCTGACCCACGGCCTCGGCCGTGGCGGAATCGCAAATTACCTCTCCCTGGGCTGCATCGGCAAAAAGGGCCGCGAGGTTCATTGCATGCCCATTCACTCCGTATTCTCGACGCGTTCGTCCACCATACGTGCCGCAGAACAGACGGCCAGTGGCGATTCCGACGGACGTGTTGATGCCCTGTGCAGTCAGTTGCCGGCGAATAGCAAGGGCAGCTTCAACCGCCCGCAATGGATCTTCCTCGTGCGCAAAAGGCGGGAGACCGAAGATGAGCGTAACGCTCAGCCCTTTGTCGTCCATAATGACCTGATGAAGGGTGCCCTCCAATCGTTCTGATATAGATTGCACCTCCAACAGGCCTTGCTGTACGCGGGATAGCGTTTCAGGGTTGAACCGGATGTCGAGCAGCGAGATTCTCACGATTGTGAGGGTTCGAAATTCACCGATCCAATCGTCGCTCCCTGAGCCAATGCGATCACGCAGGACTCTGGGAATGAGCCTATCGATCACCGCGTGAGGAATATCGGATGGAGAAGTGTGCGGCGGAAGGTTTGACGGTTTCATCCCGACGAGGCGAATTCCTTGAGAGGTGAGTTCGCCATCAAACTGCCCGTCCAACATAGCGGCAGCTGCATCACAAAGCAAAATTTCTCCGACGCTAGCTTTGCGATAGGCCGTGCCAACTTGATAGATTGGTTCGCCAACTACAAAAAAATGCCAGTTGTTGTTTAGCCCGCCCATTTTGCAGAAGTGAACGCTGCCTAGATCAATTGCCGTGCGCTGATTGATTTTTCCATGACGCGCGGCCACGGTTTTCATGGTTTCGCGCAGCGCAAGCGCGCATTGCGCTGCCCGTCCAGTGGCTTGCTTCAGGTCACTATCGGCCCAGATAGCGAGAATTGCATCACCAGCGAAGGCGGCGATGTCACCGCCATATGCGTCGATCACGTCTGTCAGTGGTGAAAAATAGTCATTGAGGAGATCGCTGAGTTCCTCGGCGCCGTGCTTGCCCAGTTGTTCGGTCTTGCTCGTGAATCCTGCTAGGTCAAAGAGCAGGACGGCCGCCTTCCGCTCTTCAACCCACGGCTCGTCAGTGCAATAGTTGCCGCTGCACAAAAATGCGCGGACCCATTTGGGGAAAAAGGCGGCGAATTCTCTCACAGGCGTGCCCATCGGCTTCAAACCCGGTCTGGATTTGCGAGCGTCCTGAAGAAGCGCATCGCATTGGAACCCCAATCTTGATCAAAATCAACAACTATGCGCGCAAAACGGTCAACCCGAGACGTAAGCAACCCATTGACATGCCCATCGGGTTCTGGATCGGCAGACTTTGCCGCTTGCCACTGCTGCAGCAGCGATGGACGCAATAGGTCGCATGACCTCGGCAGACCTGGTGGACATGGCCTAGCTGAGGCTGGGCGGTCTGAAACGGTGGCTTTAACATCTTAGGTCCGAGTAGCGATCGCGGCAGACGGAGCCCGCGAGATTAAACATGATGCCTGCGGGGGCTCCGAAATGAGCATTGGCGGCGGAACGCAGGCATTCCAATAACCTCAAGTATTGCCAAAGTCGGATATTCCCGAGCCCGAGAGAGCCTCAGCTCGTACAGAGCGAGGTGCTCTCGCCCTACCGAGAGCACCTGGATGCCACTGGCCTTTGGACTTTCGTGGCCGAACTCGACCACGACAGCCGCATGGCCTTGTTTGCGCATTGCACGGCATTGACCGTCAATGCGGTGAGACTGCCGTGGGAGCGACGGCCGCGAGCGATGGCAACAGCGGATCGGCTGGCGGAAGCTGTTTCCCTCGACATGACCGGCTATTGGCGGCCGACGGTCCGCAGCTATCTTGGCCGTGTCACCAAGGCGCGCATTCTGGAGGCGGTCTGCGAAGGTGTGAGCGGCGAGGTCGCCGAGCGAATGGTGGATATGAAGAAGGTCGATATGGCGGAGGCTGCCGAACAGTTGCTGGCCCCGACCGGTTGGCTGCCTTCGCTCCTGAGAACGGGGAAGCCGGAGGATCGGACCGACGCTTCAACTGACGCGCAGGACAGCGACGCGTATTCGGAGGCCGCGGAATGAGGACTGAGCCGGGGCCGTAGGCGGGCCCCGGCGGGTTCTAAATTTTTGGCCGCGCGCCTGACCAGCGCGCGGCCAAGCCTTTTGCGCACAGCGGCGAACACTGAAGCCTTGTCATGATGGCGGCCACGATCGCTCTGATCTACTTTGGCTGCGATGGAGCAAGGGCTGCGGTCGTGAAGGCCGATCAACAGCGAGGGATGAGGCCGGTCGATTTGATTGTATGATGACCGAGGTCTGCGAGGGCCTGCCCGGTGGATCACTCCGGCAGCACTTCATCCGACACGCGGGAATGCGACGAAGGGGCGCTAGCGTTTGCCAGGATGCGTCTTTCTTGCCTTTGATGCGCGGCCGTCAGCGTGTGTTCGACCGATCCAAGCGCGTCCTTGTTCTGCGTCGGTGTCGGCCGCCATGGTTGTCTCCGTCAGTTCGTTCATCGGGAGCGTCCAACGCAACCTCGAATGGGCTGATCAGGCCCGAGGGCCGGCTAACGCCTCGATCGCCTTCCCGCAACGGCTGCGCCTGCTTTTTTCCCCTGCCGCGAAGTGGCGGCATTCCTCGCGGGAAGACAAAAAAGCAGGCTATCGCCGTCCTCCGCTGGCGCTGCGGGCCTGACGGCTGCGGGCCGATCGCTCCTCGGGCCAAGGATCGCCATCGAGGCTGCGATGGGCGCGGCCCGAGCAACAAACGGAGACCACCATGGCTACCATCGGCACCTTCACCGCTTCGGACAACGGCTACATCGGTTCGATCAAGACGCTGACGCTCAACATCAAGGCAAGGTTCGCCCCGTCCGAGAAGGACAACGACAAGGCGCCCGACTACCGCATCTTCGCCGGTACGACCGAGTTCGGCGCCGCCTGGAAGAAGACCGCTCGAGAAACCGAACGCGAATACCTCTCGGTCAAGCTCGACGATCCGAGCTTCCCGGCCCCGATCTACGCCTCGCTGGTGAAGGTCGAAGGCGACGAGGGCTTCACCCTGATCTGGTCCCGCCGCAACGGCGACTGATCCCTCGGGATCATCGGCCCCGCCTCCTCGGAGGCGGGGCTTTTTGCGTTTCTTGCGCCGCTTTGGAAGGAAGCAGAAGTGCATTTTCCTTTTGAAGAGAGTGCTAAGGGCTCCGCCCTCGCGCGGGCAAGGGTGAAGCACACTTCGTGTGCCGGCCGGAGCGGTCTCCCCGGTCTTCCGCGCAGGAGATTCATGACGACGTCGTCGTCAGGCGCGTGCAGACGCGCAGCCGCTGGCTGCGCCCTTGGCAGGCGGGTGATCCCCCTCCGCTCCGGCTGCCCTTGCCCTTGCTACCCCCGGTCTCGCCGACGGGCAGAGTTGCAGCGCAGCGCTGCGCTTCAACCTCAGCCCATAGGAGAATGACCATGAGCATGATGACCTTGTCCCAGAGCGAACAGCCTGTTTCGGGCGGTTTCCACGTGGATGTATCGCGTGGCCAGCGTATCGGCCGTGTGTCGTCCGAGTGGTTTGCGCGACCGGACGATGAGCGTTACCTGAATTTACCGGACCTCTACGAAGCCGTGCGAGGTCGCGCCGAGCGCGCGCAGGCGCGGACGGTGGAAAGCCGGGCTATCCGGGTGGAGGCGAGCCGCGAAAATTCCGAGCGGCTTGCCCTGACGGTTCCGGGGCGTGACGAGCCGGTGTCGCCAACCCACTGGAGCTTTGGACAATTGTGCACGCTGGTCGGCGCGCCGACCTCTTACCTGCGGCAACTGCCCGCAGCCCTATCGGCCATCAACCTGCAACACGGCTTGCTCTCGCATCGCGCCGAGCTCGTGAAAACCTTGGAGGCCGATAACGGACGGGTCGAGCTTCGTGCTGTCACCGGGCCGGACTACGGCCGCATCTGGGATCATGAGTTGGTCGCGGCCGTCATGAAGATCGCGGGCAATGGCACGGGTGACACGCGGTGGAAGGTGCCGGGCGTGATGGACTGGTCAACCATGACCCACAATCCCTTTGTGGACGTGACCAAGGACACGACGACGCTTTACGCCAGTGACCGCGACGTGTTCCTGTTTCTGGTCGACGATACCAACCCGATCGAGGCGGGGCGCCTGCCGGATGGCTCGCCGGATTTGTATTTCCGGGGGTTCTACTGCTGGAATAGTGAAGTCGGCAGCAAGGCCCTCGGGATTGCCAGCTTCTACCTCCGCGCCGTCTGCATGAACCGCAATCTGTGGGGCGTGGAGAATTTCGAGGAGATCACCATCCGGCATTCCAAATTTGCGGCTCAACGTTTCGCCCATGAAGCAGCACCCGCGCTGACGAGCTTTGCCAATTCCTCGCCTGCGCCGTTCGTTGCAGGCATCAAGGCCGCTCGCGAGCGGATCGTTGCCCGCACCGACGAGGACCGGGAGACTTTTCTCCGCAAAGGCGGGTTTTCCAAGTCCGAGGCCTCAAAAATCATCGAAACAGTTCTCGGCGAAGAAAACCGTAAGCCGGAAAACATCTTTGATTTCGTGCAGGGCATTACCGCGTTTGCTCGGGGCAAGGCCCATCAGGACACGCGACTTGAACTGGAAGCCAAAGCAAAACGCTTGATGGAGCGTGCAATCTGAGACGTGAGCCGCGCACTCGGGAACGGTTGCGCGGCGTTGCTCGATGCCTGGCGCATCGCCGCCGATCCGGCAAGCCGGATCGGCGGCGATGACGCGTATCCGCGTGCGCTCGCCGGGCCTGCGGCCCGGCTCGCGATAGCAAAGAATAAATTTGGGCGGACGCTCGTAAACGCACGCCGCGGATCAGCGCCTCGATGTCCGCTGCGCGCGCTCTGCCGCCGAGAGGGGCGGAATTCCGGGCATCTCTCAACCGCCGCCCAAGAGGGACATTGCCGCCACGGCTAGGTGCCCAAGGCTAGGTACCTAAGGGAATAGCTGCGACGGCGGTCGTCGCAATGAGAATAACTGTCACGAGGGCCCCTAAAACATAGAGAATCGTTCTGATGCTGCCGCCTTTGGCCGCTTTGCCGCCGCCCAGATAGACCGCGACGTGGATGAGACGAATTGCGACATAGACCCAGACGAGCGCGGCGAGCGTAAAGGCACTGACCCCTACCATCATGGCCAGGATTGCCGGGACGATAAACGGCGGCAGTGCCTCCACCGTGTTCATGTGGACGCGATCAATCCGGTAAAGCAAGTTGTCGTCATCCGCCGGCAGGACAGGCCCGGAGAGCGCGCCGGCCCTGCCTTTGGACGATCCTGAATGAATCGCCAGCAAAATGGACAAGAGGCACAGGATAAGCACCCCGACAACACTAGGCGAGTAAGCTGCCATGCAGGCCTCCGCAACTGCGATAACGTGGCATTGGATACGCGAACATCATGTCTCGCGAGCAATCCGCTCGGCGAACCGTTTCAGATAGAGCGGCCAACCCTGATCGCCTTCGATGCCGTCGCGCACACCTTCCCAACCTTGGCCATGTCGTTCGAGGTGACGGTGCTCAAGCTCTAACCTTGTCCGGCTTGGCGTTTCGGCGATGAACCGGACCTCCCATTCACTTGTCTTGTCGGGATCGGTCTCGATCTGCCATCGTGGGCTGATATCCCAGCTTAGGAGCACGCGATCGGGCGGCTCAAAAGCCAACACACGCGCCCAGCGGCATTCGCTGCCGTCCGCGCCACGATCATATACGTAACCGCCCACACGAGGCTCAAACACCGTCTCTACGATGGGAACGGAGAGCAGATTGTGTTCACGTGGCTTGAAGCTGCCGAAGTCTTCCGTGAAGATCTTGAACGCGCGCTCAATCGGCGCCTCGACCACGATCGATTGTTTGATGGGCGCGGCCGATACAGTTCTGCTCACTGCTAGTCCTCCCGTGATCTTTCGACGGCGATCTTGTAAGCCGCCAGTGTGTTGCTCCAGAACCGGTCGAGCCAAGCGCGCATCTGGCTGAGCCCTGCCGGATCGATGTGATAAACATTGCTGGCGCCCTTCGGCTCAGCGCGAACCAACCGAGATTCGCGCAACACCTTGAGATGCTGGGAGACAGCTGACTGGGAGACGGTTAGCTCCCTAGTGATTTCAGCGACAGTGCGAGGCCTTGCCCCCACCAGTTCGAATATTCGTCTACGGGTCGGATCCCCTAGAGCAGCCAACTGCACACTATCTTTGGCCATGGCCGGCCGACCCCCACCCGCCAACGTTACGGGACTTTGCCGAACGGCGACGTCTCGCAAGATAATAAGCGATAGCTAATGATTAGCCTAAACTTATGAACGCGTCAATGTTCTGAGTGAGGTTTCTTTCGTAGGCGAAAACTTCAGCTACGGATCAAGAGGCTAGGAACTCATGGCCATCTGGTTCGCCTTCCTCATGGAGCAGACGTCAATCCAAGGGGCGTTACTTCGCTGAAGGGCCGGAAGCGAAGTGGGTGTGGCTTCTAGCCTGCTGGCCGATCTGATCGTACGTGTGCAGAAACGCACATTCGAAGATCAGGCATACGGGACGCGTCGCGTCTCGGGTTGAACTTCCGGTCATTTCTGCCATCGCGCAATTTCGTGGACATAATGCTGGCGGCGAGGCAGTTAGTCTGGCGGAGGGCCGATGCCGGCGCGGTACGCCCGACCCTAACCTCTCGGATCGCCGAGCTTTCACCTGAGGCAGACCTTACGACGACATGAAATATCTCGTGGCCTCGTCATTCGCTGCATTGCAGCTCCTCGGCTTCATCTTTCTCTCTGGTGCCGGCCACGGCTGGCTCGCTGGCGCGTTTAGTTGTCTACCGTTGGCCCCTATCTCGTTCGCAGCTTGGTTCAATGCACTCCGCGCCGAGCCATCACTTTCTATCTCCAATTACCTGCTCATCGCCGCTGGCCTGGTGCTCGCGGCTACTGCATTTGCAACGCGAGCGGAAGGGACGAGCCATTTTTTTGCGTACTGGCGGGTGCAAGGTCCTTTAGCGGGAGCGATCATTGCTCTCCTCTACTTCAATTGGATATTCGCTTGCGGGCTGACTTGGTGGCGCAATCGCAGCTTATGATGTAATCAGCCTTCCGTCCGGCGCATGAACCTTCGCTTCTTGCGGCTCGGCAATCTGGATATCCGCCCCCTCTCAGCGGTCCTCTCGCAAGCGTACGCCTGGCTCGAAGGAAAGCGCAGAAATCCGGGCGCTTCTCGCCAAGATCGAGACCGGGCTGAAGTTACTCGGCACCGAGGATCCCGGTGCTGCGGACGAAGACCAATAGCCGTTTTTGGGGAGCAGAGGAGTGAGAGCGCCAGCTTCACTCAAGCCTTTTGCTCGCGGCGCTTCCCGATGAAGGCCCCCAGCTCGGGGAGCAGGGGCTATGAGCTGGGGCCTGTACGGGGTTCGCCCCTTGGGGCAGGGCGTCGGGAAACCTGGCACTGGCGCCATCGTTCCTCTGAGCGCAATGAAGTTCTTCGGATCCGGTCGCGCGGAAGGAGCCGAGTCTGCACGTCCGCGACGCCTTTCGTTGACGCGGGATCGGTAGCCGCCTTCAGGCTTCTCCGGAGCCGGAGAATAAAACTGTCGGAGGCATGGCGCGCTGGGGCGGCAGGGACCGCCCGCTCGCTGCGCCTGGCCTGCTCTTGAGATCGTAACGCTTGGCCAGGTCGAGCAGCCGCCGCTTAGTGAACGGATCCGCATTCTCCGCAAGATCGCGCGCCCGTTGCGCAAAGCCCATGTAGAACTCTTCCACGACACACCCCCCGCAACATCACCGAAAGCCCGATTTCAATAGCTTGCCGAACGTACGTCAAGCCTAGATCGAGGCGCTTGCGAAGCCATTGAGGGTGCGACTAAGATCGGGACAGCGGGGGAAATTAAGATGCGTTATCTGATCCGGAAGGCGTGCCCGGGGTGCGGCAAGCCGCTGGTGGCTGTGCCGGATGACGTCGCCGGGGGCCGGTTACGCTACGTCTGTACCGTTTGCGAACAAGACCCGCTGCACAACCCGACCGTCCGCAACTGGGCCGACAGCCCGCTGAGGCCTCCGGAGAAGTAACGCTCGTGTTCAGTGTCGGAGAGCGGGACCCGGAGTGCCTAGGAGTCCGGGCTCCGCCTCGCCACGCCATCGGGACCGAAGTGCCGACGCGAGTCAATCCTAGGCTTGGTCCTTCGGTTCGCTTTGACCCACCTCAACTTCCCGAGAGGGCACTAGGTAATCATCCGTAATTTCGTGGGCGGGGCGCAAGGTGCATCGTGAAACCGCATTCGGTTCGGCCGCGTTGTCGAGGAACGCAAGATCGATCGCCACCGGCGTGTCGTGTCATTTGCGCCCGGCAGCGTCTTTGCCTTCGTCCGTTGGACCTCCAACGACTTTGGGACAATCATTTCGAGGATCGACATCTTGCGCGCGGTTGCGCCTGGCCAGCGCTGTTCCACCGTCCCTTATGTGAGGCCCGGCGGAGAGATTCTGCTGCGCCTGTCAGGCTGGCCGAAGGTCGAGCGCCTGCTGCAGATGATCGATGCCGTTGAGGCACTCGGCATCGATGCCGCTGATGTCGCGCCTGATCATTGGCATCACGTTCATAACCGCCTCTCCGTCAACGAAAACCCGCGTCCCTACACGAAGGCGCGCCACCAGGCCTGGCTTCACCGTCAGAGGGTAATGCGATGACGGGACGCCTCAAGATGCTGGCCACAACGTTTGGGGCCGCTGCTGCGCTCGTCGCGACGGTCGTCCTGGAACCACTTCCGCTCTACATTTGGATCCGCGAGCGTGCCGATCGGTCTCTATCGCCTGCGACCTGCGGATCAATTCCAAGTCACTGAATTGGTCGCGGTGCAGCCGCCGGAGCCGCTTGCGACTTTCCTCGACCTGAACGGATATCTGCCGATTGGCGTCCCCATGCTCAAACGCGTGCTGGCGCTCCCCGGTCAGACGGTTTGCAGAATCGGCCTCACGATTTCGGTGGATACCATCGCGATGGGCGAGGCGAAGGATCGCGACGGACGAGGCCGGCCACTGCCAAAATGGCAGGGTTGCCGCCTCGTTGGCAACGGCGAGCTTTTTCTCATGAACTGGCAGTCGAACGACTCTCTTGATGGCCGCTATTTTGGATTTCTTCCAGCATCGGCCGTGATTGGCCGAGCGCTGCCGGTGTGGACCTGGGAGGAGTGAACGTGCCTGTTCCACGTGTTCACCCCGCCATTCCTCTGTTCGATCGATTGCGGGATCATTCCTCCGTCCCGATCAATGTCTGCAAGGCCGGCGCGCGCAGCGGCAGTCCAGGGCGGCCGGATGGCCGGCGCGAAGCGGCTTTACCCTGGACGGGCGCGAGCACGACGGCATACTTGGCTCAGTCGGGCGTGCGTGTTCGGGCCGTCGTATCGTTGCTGCTGATTTTGATCGCGCCGCATAGTACTGCTCTGGCGGGGAATGGATCGGCTGCGCTTCGAGCGGTCTCCCAGGCGAGCAACCCGTTCGCCGCGTTCGTCGACGAAGCCTCAAAGCGCTTTCCAGTTCCGGTGAACTGGATCGTTTCAGTCATCAACGTCGAGAGCGCTGGAGACGTGCATGCCAGGTCGCCAAAGGGCGCAATGGGCCTGATGCAGATCATGCCGGCGACCTGGGCGGAGCTTCGCGAGCGCTATAATCTCGGCAGCGATCCCTACGACCCGCGCGATAATATTCTGGCCGGCACGGCATATCTCCGTGAGCTACTCGATCGCTATGGTTCGCCTGGCGTGTTTGCCGCGTACAATGCGGGACCATCTCGCTACGAAGAGCATCTCGCTGGCGGCCCCTTGCCAGACGAGACGCGAGCCTATGTAACAAAGCTTGCAAATCTGCTTGCCATCGAACTGCCGCCGACGTGGATCGCCGGCCGGCAGTTATCGACAGCTGCAACGTTGTTCGTCTCGCGATCCGATCTGATGAAAACACGCGATCGGCCGCCGACGCTCATGCCTTCGAGCAGCGGCAAAACTGCAATTTCGGTGCGCGATGTTTCGCAGATTGTGCCCAAGTCTAATGGCGTCTTTGTCGCTCGATCAAATTCGGGAGCATCGCAATGACCGGGTGGGCGGGTTCGCAAGGGATGGCGCGCTTCAGCGAGCAATTGGCGGAACGGCGAGAGCAGTGGGCAGGCACGACAGCAGGACGGCTCTTCAAATCGGGCTTCGAAATAGCGGTGCACGGGGATAATGCGGCCGTGGCCAAATCCGGATCCTGGTGCAACGACTTGGAAGGTCGTTGCCACACAGGAGAGCTCCGATGAAACTCTATGTTGGATTGGACGTCGGTCTTGAAGAAACCAGCCTTTGCATCGTCGACAGCGAGGGCCTCACGGTCCGCGAAGTTAAGGTCAGCACCGAGCCAGAGGCGATCCGCTTCGCTGTGGAGAACTACGCGGATCGCCTCGATAGAGTTGGAGTCAAGGCGTCATCGCTTGGTATCTGGCTGTATCGCGAATTGCAGCCAGCTGGACTTCCAATCATCGTCGTGGAGGCACGCCACATGCGCGTTTCGCTGTCGACGATGCGCAACAAGACGGACCGAAGCGATGCGCGCGGCATCGCGCAGATGATGCGGTTGGGCTGGTACCGCGCCGTCCATGTCAAGAACATCGACATGCAGAAAATGCGCACGTTGTTGACCAACCGGAAGCTGCTCAAGCGCAAATTGATCGACCTCGAGAACCACGTTCGGGGGGCACTGCGGGCCTATGGATTGCTGGTCGGAGCGGTTGCCCGAGGTGCCTACGAAGCTCGCACCGCGAACTGATCGAGCATTGCGACCCGGTTTTTGTGATGTCTATCCAGGTCATGTTGGACGTGCGCCGCGCTCTCCTCGAGGGCTATGATCGGCTACATCGCGTGCTCCTGCAGGTCGTCCAGCATGATCCAGTTTGCCGGCGTCTGATGACGGTTCCAGGCGTCGGTCCGGTCGTTGCCTTGTCATTCAAAGTTGGCGTTGATGACCCTCATCGCTTTACCCGATCACGCACCGTGGGCGCCCATTTTGGGCTGACGCCGAAGCGTCACCAGTCTGGGACGTCGATCGATTTTGAAGGTCATATCAGCAAACAGGGCGATATCTCCGTGCGGGAGGCGCTCTGTGAGGCGGCTGCCAGCCTGCTGCTTCGGGTCAGAAAATGGTCGGCACTGCGAGCGTGGGGCCTGCGGATCGCCAAGCGTTCGAGCATGCTCTGTGCGATTGCCGCGGTGGCGCGAAAACTCGCAGGCATTCTGCATCGGATGTGGGTCAGCGAGACCGATTTCCACGTCGGATTCGGTGCCAAGATCACGCAGCGGCTGCGCTTAAAGCCGGCGCAATAATCACTGCGCAGGCGAGTCAGGAAGGCGCTGGGGTTACGCCCAGCATGTTGAGGAGGAACGAAATTAGAGATCCGCGCGCGCGGTGAGCGTCCCCCTGGCGGGGCCGCGAAGCGGGGAATGTCCGCTATCTCTTGCCTGCTGCCGCCCTTCGGGGACGAGAGCGCAAAACTGCTTGGATCGCCCTGTTTACGAACCTGATGAAGAGCATGCGACGGCCTAAGTGCTGAACGCGAAGGAACGCATGGACCCCGCCTGGTGAATGCTGACCGCAAGCGCGATGTGGTGACGTTTGTGCGTTGTTGATGCAGGGAGTCTGTAATGGCTGAAGCGCGAAGAGTCGAAGAAAAGCGTAGGAATGAGTGGACTTTGAACGCCCGATTAGGAAGGCGAGATAAAAGGGCCTCGCCTGTCGAACCGCAAGCCATTGACATGGCTTGGGTTCGGGCGTGCCGGTCGGTCGGGGCGCGTGCCGCGCCCGGGATTTTCGCCAGTAGATTCAAGCATCTTTTCGGCAATGTAGGCGCCGTTGCGCTTTTCGAGGCCCAGTCATGACCGTGGGCGACAGCGATCTGCGTATTCGGCCCGGGCGCATTCGCGGCACCCGCGCGCCGAAGCCCAAGAGCTTCATCAACCAGGTGCTACGCGCAGCGAAGAAAGCCGGACACACTTCGGGTCAGGCTGCGGCTGGCAGACGATCTGCCGCCTATGGGCGCTCGACGTTTGGCCGCGGCCGGCTTGCCTTTAGTCGCAGCCGGTTGTTCAGCCCGACACGGCGCGTCATGGTGAAGGCGCGCGTGGTTCGACATAAAGGGCGCGCCTTCCGCTCAGCACCACTGACGGCCCATCTCTCATATTTGAAGCGCGATGGCGTGACCCGAGGCGGCGAGCGAGCTGAGATGTTCGATGCCGGCAGCGACCGTGCAGATGGCACGGCTTTCGCAGAACGCTGCAAGGAAGACCGGCATCATTTTCGGTTCATCGTCTCGCCCGAAGACGCCGGCGACATGACCGACCTCAAGGCTTTCACCCGCGATCTCGCCAGGCAGATGGAGACCGATGTCGGCACGCGGCTCGATTGGGTGGCCGTCGATCACTGGAACACGGACAACCCTCACGTCCATTTTCTCATTCGAGGGGTCGACGAGGAGGGAGCCGATCTCGTGATCTCCCGTGACTATATCAGCCGGGGCCTGCGCTCACGCGCCGAGGAACTGGTTGCGATCGAACTGGGTCCAAAGCCGGAGCACGAGATCCGAAATTCGCTGGAAAGAGAGGTCAGGGCAGAGCGATGGACGCGGCTAGATCAGGAAATCAGGCTGGCCGCTGACGAAACCGGCTATATCGATGTTCGCCCCGAACATTCTGGCAGTTCTGATCCCGAAATCCGGCGCCTGATGGTGGGTCGCCTTCAGCACCTGGAAAAGATGGGCCTTGCCGCGTCCGCCGCACCCGGGGAGTGGATGGTCGGGCTTGAGGCCGAGCGTAGCCTGCGCGACCTCGGCATGCACGGCGACATCATCAAAACCATGCACCGCGCCTTTACCGAGCGTGGGGAAGCGCGCGGCGTTGCCGACTACGTCATCGAAGGTGGACAGCCATTGTCCCAGATCATCGGACGACTGGTCGATCGGGGATTGCATGATGAGCTGACGGGCGAGGCCTACGCCCTGATCGACGGAACAGATGGACGCGCGCACCACGTGCGCTTCCGTGGGGTCGAGTCCTTCGAACAGGCGCCGCCAGTCGGCGGCATCGTCGACGTCCGGCGCTTCGGCCAAACCGGCGATCCGCGCCCCACCATGGTGCTCGCAACCCGCTCCGATCTCGATCTCAGCGGGCAGGTCACCGCAAGAGGAGCGACCTGGCTCGACCACCGGCTGGTCGAACGCGACCCCATGCCGCTTGCCATGGGCGGGTTCGGCCGCGAGACCCGCGACGCCATGGAAGCCCGTACCGAGCATCTGGTCCAGGAGGGCCTGGCACGGCGGCAGGGCCAGCGTGTCATCCTGCAGCGCGACCTCCTCAACACGTTGCGCCGACGCGAACTGGACGAGGTGGCAGCAAAAATCTCGGCCAATACCGGCCTGCCTCGGATGAACGCCGCCGCCGGAGAGCATGTGGCGGGCACGTATCGCCAGCGCTTGACGCTCGCCTCGGGACGCTTCGCCATGATCGACAACGGACTCGGCTTCCAGCTCGTGCCCTGGTCGCGCGAACTCGAAAAGAAACTCGGCCAACACGTCACCGGCGTCGTGAAGGACGGCGGTGGCATCGAATGGGGCTTTGGTCGGAAGCGCGACCTTGGCCTGTAGCTATCTCGGCAATTGAGTTGAGGAAGGGCGTTCGCGATGTCCGGAACCAAGATCCTCTGGGGACAGGTGATCGTTGTCGTCCTCATTATTTTTCTGGCCATCTGGGGAGCAACCGAGTGGACGGCTTGGCGGCTCGCCTGGCAACCAGAGCTTGGGCGGCCCTGGTTCGAACTGTTGAGCTTTAAGGTCTACTATCCGCCCGTCTTCTTCTGGTGGTGGTTCGTCTACGACGCCTATGCGCCACAGGTCTTTGTCGAGGGTGCTTTCATCGCGGCGTCGGGGACCTTCGTTTCGATTGCCGTGGCGATCGGCATGTCGGTCTGGCGGGCGCGTGAAACCAAGGATGTCGCCACCTTTGGGTCGGCGCGCTGGGCCGATGCTGAAGAGGTTCGAGCGGCGGGACTTCTCGGTCCGGACGGCGTGGTGCTGGGTAAGCTCGACCATGACTACCTCCGCCATGACGGACCCGAACATGTGTTGTGTTTCGCACCTACCCGCTCCGGCAAAGGCGTCGATCTTGTCGTCCCCTCGCTGTTAGCCTGGCCCGGCTCGGCCATTGTTCACGACATCAAGGGTGAGAATTGGCAACTGACCGCCGGCTTCGCTCGCGGCACGGCCGCGTTCTGTTGTTCGACCCGACCAACCCCAAGTCCTCAGCCTACAATCCGCTCCTCGAGGTCCGGCGTGGGGAGTGGGAGGTTCGCGACGTCCAGAATGTCGCCGACGTGCTGGTCGATCCCGAAGGCTCCCTCGACAAGCGGAACCATTGGGAGAAGACCAGTCATTCGCTCCTGGTTGGCGCCATTCTCCACGTC
Source organism: Bradyrhizobium monzae (assembly GCF_021458635.1). GTDB lineage: Bacteria > Pseudomonadota > Alphaproteobacteria > Rhizobiales > Xanthobacteraceae > Bradyrhizobium. The sequence continues at coordinate 313,805 of NZ_JAIRDQ010000007.1, read as the reverse complement.
CTCTATGCCGAAGTGGACAAGACCCTGGCCGGCAACGAAGCAATCGAGGAGTAACGATCATGAAAACCTACCTCATCAATCACCTACGCATTCCCGGCGATGTGCCGAACGGTGCCGCTCTCGATTATCTGGATCAGGTCGAGGCGACGGTGGCGCCTATGAGGGCAAGTGGCTTGCAATGGGGCCGGGGACGGTCGCAGAAGGCACCTGGCCGTGCGCGGTCGTGCTGATGAAGTTCCCGAGCCGGGAGCAGGCAGACAGGTGGTACCATTCGGCGGCCTATCGGAAAATCCTGCCGTTGCTCAACAACGCGATATCGGACGTCATATTCATCGACGCGTTGCCGGAGGGCTTCACTGTCAAAGCCTATGCGGCCGATGTTCGCCGCCAGATCGGTGCGACGCCCCATCCGGCCGGCTGATCGCCGATATCTTTTCCGAAACCTTAGAAAGGATCGTCCGGTATCGGCGCGGTCTACGCCGAGCGCCTCTCCAAGCGCGGCTTCGATCTCGTGCTCGTCGCCCGTAGAAAGGACAGACTTGCGGAGGTTGCCGATCTGGTTCGGTCGGAGACGGGGAGCAGGGTCGAGACGGTCGTCGCTGATCTGGCGGACGCGACTGATCTCGCGCGCATCGAGGCGGTATTGCGCGACGACCGCGTGACATGCTCGTCAACAACGCAGGCATTGCCCGCGACCGGTCCACTGCTCAAATCCGATGTCGACAAGATGAGCGCCATCATTGCGCTCAACACGAACGCGCTCACCGGCATTGGCGAAGTACCGATGCCCAATCGTGACGTGAGATATTCTCTTATTGCGTTCTTACCTGTTGCTCCAAAGATCGAAGCGCGATGCTGAGAGTCTTGCCGGCGGTTCCAAACCTCGGAGATTCCGATGAGCTTCTACAACGACTTAGTGCTGCCGAGACTTCTCGATCTGGCGATGAGCAACAAGCAGCTCCTGCCCATTCGCGAGCGCGTTATCGGCGCCGCCGAGGGCCGCGTTCTGGAGATCGGCGTGGGGGCTCGGGCCGCAACTTGCCGTTCTATCGTTCGCCCGCGACGGAAATACTGGCGCTCGAGCCCTCTCCCAAGCTGATCGCCATGGCTCGCGGAGCCGTGAATGCGAGCTTGCCCGTGCAATTTTTCGAAGCTTCCGCGGAAACCATCCCACTCGACGATGGCACCTCGACAGCGTCGTGACGACCTGGACGTTGTGCAGCATTCCGCAGGCAGCTTCAGCGCTGCGCGAGATGCGCCGTGTGCTTCGGCCCGGCGGCAGGCTCCTATTCGCCGAGCATGGCATGGCGCCTAGCGGAAGCGTGCGTTGGTGGCAGGACCAGTTGACACCGGCTTGGCGGCGCATCAGCGGCGGCTGTCACCTCAATCGTCCCATCCGCTCCCTGATCGAGGACGCAGGATTCCGCATCGACCGGATCGAGGCCGGCTACATGCCCGGACCGAAGCCGATGACCTTCATGCACGAAGGCAGTGCGCGGCCCGGCTGATTGAGCTTGCACGACGCATGGGGCTCGCACTGAAATTCACGCCAATTCCGTGATGAAATCCGATGGCGACGATGGTGAGGTCCCTTTCGGGGGCTCGCCCGACAGGTTTTTGAGTCTCTAGGCGAACGATCGGAGAAAATATCGCAGATTTGGCCGGTGTGGGGAAAGGCGGTAGCGCTCTACTGACTCGAACCCCCGACAGATCATACCGGAGTGTGACAGTCTAACACGCGGCGCGGGACCGGTTGTCTTCGACGCTTGGTCAGTGAACCTCGCCCCAGTCCCATCACTCCCCCCTAAGATCATCTCTGCCTCTCTGGGCCGTTCTTCTTCAGGAACGCCGCAACGATATCGCAACGAATTAGGTGAAACGACCGTGAACAAAACGGGACGGGAGCGTCGCCATCGCAAGAAAATCAATAACTTAGAAGATGTTCACTGCGTTCGGGACGCTATGTGCGGTGAACGGCTTTGCCTAATGCTTCCCGATCAGGCTACCGCTTGAAATAGCAATTTGAGATGGTTGCATGTCCCCGATTTGAACCTATCAATCGATGGCCTTGTAGTCGCAGTTGACCCTGTCAATAATGCGCGTTCAGATCACTCCGCGCGATTTGGATGTCGGATTGAGTGATCGCTTATTTCGACGCGTCCCTGACTATCTTGTGGCCTCCCAAAAAGATAGCAAGCACGAATTTCGGTGCCGAGATTCGCACGGTAGTCCCCGCACGCGCGTTGGCCCTCACTCCATCCACTCAAATGCTCGGACGAGGTATTCTCTGCCGTTCCGGAATTGGCATTCACCGTGCGCCATCACCACCATCGAAGGATCCCAGGACAGCATCTTTTCCCTGGCCACGCGGAGCACTTTCCGTCGCAGAAAAGTGGAGCGCCAATCATGAGGGGCATAACCTTTCCCTTCTGTAATGCCTGAAACATGCGCGAGCCAGCGTTGCCAGGGTCGCCAATGTTCGAAAAGCCACTTGTTCGAGAAGTTCTCTGAAAGATCCGCCAGTATTACCGTGCGAGATCTCCGGTGAAAGAAAACAATCTCATCCATCATAAACGAACCTCGGACCCAGCATTGGTCGATCTGGTCGGCCCAATGGCATGGTGGATCATGGACAAGGGCTGGCTCGAAAGAGAGATCAGGCCGCTTTCTCACGGTAGAGGCTGGCCCCCATAGTCTCGCGTGAGGGAATTCCTTCTGCCAGTTCTCCAAGTAGAGATGGTGTAGTTTGTTGGGGCTGACCAGGTGCATTGGCGGACCAATAGCGGTAACCTCCTGCCGAACATGATTGGTCAGCTTTACAGGTGACCAAATCCAAACGGTCCCATTTTGCAGCCTGATGACCACGCTCCGGGTTGGATATGGAAACCCGTAAAAGCTGACAATATCGCCTTCGATGATCCAGATGTTCTCGCCGATTGAAACCAGGGAATTGTCCTCCATCAGTGAGCGTGAGGCCTGCTCAGCGCGCGTGGGCTACACCGACATGAGATAAATGATCCGGCCAAGAGCCCCCAGGAGCAGCGCGAGTGCCGCCATGGCTTGAATGAAGAAGCCCGGAAAACGCCGCTCAGCGGCCGACGCGTAGCCTGCAAAATAGATGACACGACCAAGGATCCATACGGTGCCGAAAGCCGCCGCCCATGGCGTGCTCCAATACATTGCGAACAACCATAGAGCAGGCAGGAAAATCGGCATCCATTCGAGTGTGTTCTCGTGGGCCCGCACCGCACGTTCGAGTGCTGCATCGCCGGTCATCGCCGGTGGGAAAATTCGTGACTTGACGCGCGCTCGCGTAACGGCAATTCCCATGCCGGAACATAGCAGGCCCGACAGCAGCGTCACGATTGCGACGGGATAATAAGTGCTCATGATACGTCTTCTAGGAAACTAGATTACGCCACGCCAAGGGGCTCGAGCCAGTACGTCAATGACGTGTGAGCGCGCCACCCCGTCGGCGACTGCTCGTCCCGTTTGGCGGAAAACTCAGCATACCCCTTCAGACCTTCGAGCTCGCCGGTCCCTGAACCAGCGACGACCTCCCAATGGCCGTGCACAACGGCGCCGGGCTCCATGGCGCCTTTGGCTTCGAGCAAGAACGAACCCTGGCGCCCGCCGACTGAACCCGTGATCCGTTCGTAACAGATTAGTGTGCCAGTCCCGTCAGAACGTTCGAGCCTCAGGTGCGTGGCGTCGCCCTCGCCAATAATGCCACCCGCGAATTTTTCGATAAGGCGCGTTTCGACAATGGCAAGGCCGCTCGCGTCCGGCTTATTGAGGACCGACCTGTCGTACTTTTCGACGTCGACGTCGCTGTCCACAACGCGCGGCTCGGCATCCTTGTCGCCAGCAATCTTCGAACCGCTTAGCGCTTCGGGCACGGATTGCAGGATCCGGTCGAGGACAATAGCCGCCTCCCAGGCCCTTACCGTCGAGTATTCGGCGATCACATCGAGTGCTTCGTTGAGCTCGGCGCGAGTAATGCCCGCACTGGCTGCCATGCAAATATCTGCAGCGAAAGCTTGCCCGAGCGTGCCGCCTGCGACATCGACAGCCAAGCTCGCAAGCAGCCGCTCGCGATGGCTCAATCCAGGTCGGACCCAAAGCTCAGCCGACTGCTTTCCAATAGCCTCTGCGAGCTTGGGATCCGCAGCCCGCAAGCTCCCAAGCGCATCTGCAGGATAGGGTGTGAGGGGATATGGCGCTGGCGTGCGCGTTGCAGCGCTGTCTGAGTCTTGGCCCAGTTCTGCGACCACTGCTGCCAATCGTTCGAATGCGCGTGAGGTAGGGTTGAGTCCGGTTGCCGGTGCGACGTGACGCAAGAGCTCACGAAGGTCCTCGACAGACATGTTGGCCTTGTTCAAGGCCATCGCCATATGCAGTTCGAACGGCAGACCGAGCTCTCGCACGGTAACATCTCCGGCTAGAAGCAGCACGGCCTTTTCACGCATCGAGAGCTGCGATGGTGACCATATCTTGCGACCGGCCTCGAGCCCCATCGCGCCGAACACTGGGTCAAGCCGCATGACGCGGTCAGGTGAAACGAGCTCCATAACAGTCTCCTTTCATTTGAAATGCGGCGCGACCTGGGACCGCGCTCTCATCAGTAAACGCCTGGCAGAAGGCGAGCGGTACCAGCGCGATAGGTCCGGTATTCTTCGCCGAACGTATCGACGAGCAGTGCTTCTTCGGTATTCATGCGCGCGACTACTGGAACGATCATGGCCACCGCGAGAGCCACTCCCGCGATCGAACGAAAGGTGAGTGCCCAGCCCAGGACGCAGATGAGCATGCCTAAGTAGCTCGGATGGCGGATATGCCGATATGGGCCAGTGGTCACGAGGCGGTGTCCCGGTTGGATGGCAACGAGCCCGCTGAAGCGATTGCCGAGCACGAACACAGGCCAGAGCCTCACCACTCCACCTATCGTGTAGATCACGACGCCGGTCCAGCGCACTCTATCGCCATCGGTGGTCCCCCAGTTCAGGCGATCGGTAAATGCCGGAAGCCAGCCGATAAGAAGGCCGAGGACTGCGAAGGCGGCCAGAACCCAGCGGTTCGAGCGATCTTCACGTACGCCCGAGTTGAGGTTTCCACCAGAGAACATGGCCGCCACCGTCAGCACGGCCGTCACGACCGTTAGTGCCGTAAGTGGCGCGTGTGAGAAAAAAGGCTGCAATCCACCCCAACCTAGAATGGCCAGAGCGAGAAAAGCGCTCGTGCCGAGCACGGCGGTGGTCGCGAGGCGCAGCGCGGGAACTTCGCCGGTTCGCCCTGCAGCTTCCATCGAATTTACAACGCTAAGTGATCGCTCCCCGCGAGGTCCGACTATGACGGCGAAGAGGATCAGAACAAGTGCCAGCAGCGTCATGCCGGCGCTTGCGGCGTGAGCGTATTCCCATTGCCGCCGTGCAGCTTCGAACTGGTTCGGCATCTGCGTCCAGTTCTTCGTAAGGGAGTTCATCGGGTAGATGAAGGACCAGAAGATGATTTGCGTGCCGATAAGCGAAGCGAACGTTGCGAGCGACAGCCAACGCGAAAAAGGATTGCGCCACATTGCGACGGCATGACCGAAGGTACAGCCGAGCGCAAGGGCGATTGCCATGCCGAAGAAGGCCCAACCGTCGTAGCTCCTCTGCACCATCAAGTAGTCGTCCGGTGTCAGCTTCAATTTGTTGAACATCTCGAAGAAGTGGGCGCCTTCGGGGACCAAATAGATCGCGACAGATACGACGGCGAAGAGTCTCAACATGTCGAGTCGAGTGAGGTCCGTGGTCCTCTTACGCATCTGGGAATCCCCCCATTCAACTGCTCTCGCGTTCCACTTCTTCGCAAACGTGCTTCAGTTTGTCTGGATTGCGCACGACGTAGATGGCTCTGATTCTGTCGGAGACGATTTCCAGAGCGATCGTGAGGATGTCTCCCCTCGCAAGAGTCGCCAGGCATCCCGGCAGCCCATTGATCGTTGCGGGACGAAAATCGCCGAGAGGCTCTCGCCGCTTGCGCGCCACGCCCGCAAGGAGCGCCAGAATTTTGGCGCGGCCGACGATCGGGTTGAGCGCCGCCCTTCGCTTGCCGCCGCCGTCGGTGTGCAACACAGCGTCCTCCGCGAGGATATTCGCCAAAGCAGCGATGTTGCCGGTCCGATAGGCCTCCATGAACGCCTGGAGAATTTCGTTGCCCTTGTCAGAGTCAACCGGAAATCGCGGACGTGATCTGCGGACGTGGGTACGCCCCCGCGCAGCCAGTCGGCGGCATGCTGCTTCATTTCGTTCGAGAAGCTGCGCGACTTCGTCGAAGCCGACGTCGAAAACGTCATGCAGCAGGAAGGCGGCTCGCTCGAGCGGAGACAGTCGCTCAAGCGCCAACATCAGTCCGACGGACAAGTCGGCTGCGTATTCGTTCGCCGTCTCAGCGCCAAGGGTCTCGGCATTCAACACCGGTTCGGGCAACCATGAGCCGACATAGGTCTCTCTTGTCGCCCGAGCCGATTTCATCTGGTCGAGGCAGATGCGCACGACGATCTTGGCCAGGAAGGCGCGGGCCGAGTCGATGTTTCCCTTCTCGCACTCATGCCAGCGAATATAGGCCTCCTGCACGGCATCCTCGGCCTCGACCATGGAACCAAGCATGCGGTAAGCAAGACCCGTCAGATACCGGCGGTGGCGCTCAAACTGCTCGGCCACTCCGAGCCCGTTCTCGCGAAAGTCTCCAATCGGGCCTTCTTGCGCGGTATCGGTCATCATGCATTCCCAGGAAGTTGACCGCGTCAAATGGTCAAGCGGCCTTGCGCACGTCAGCGGGATGTTGCGCGCGAGCTCCGATCGCAAGCCGGTTGAAGGCATTGATCATGGCGATCGCGACGGAGAGGGCCACGATCTCGTCCTGCGAAAAATGTCGCCGCACCTCTTCATAAGTATCATCAGGAGCGTGGGTTTCCGCAATCCGAGTCAAAGCCTCAGTCCAGGCTAATGCCGCCCGCTCACGGTCCGAGAATAAGGCGGACTCGTGCCATCCATCCAGCAAAAGCAGACGGGAAGGGGTCTCACCGTGCTTGAACGCCTCGCCGCTGTGCATGTGCAGACAGAAGGTGCAGCCGTTGATCTGCGAGGCTCTCGTTTTGACGAGCCCCAGAAGCTTCGGCTCGAGCTTTGTCTGGGCCCATCCATCGGCGGCGCGCATGGCCTCGATCCCCTCGTTTGGGGAAGCAAGATTGATGCGGGGTGTCATTCAATGTCTCCTTGGCGGTTCGACGACCGAGAGACGAGTGAGGACATCCTTTCGTGACATGCTTTCTGATCAATTCTTGGGAGACAAAAACACATGGCTTGGGCCCGGGCCGAAAATCGGTATCTGCGTCGCACATCCTTCCAAGGGAGGCAGTCCGTGTACGAGCGCGCGCATGGAACCAAGGTGGGTGTTCATCCGCGCCATCTGAGGCGATAGCTGCATTGCTCGGACCGACAGGCGAGCGGCGGCGTGGTGCATTAGGATGCTCCGCCTTGCTGTGCTGAAGGCCCTTGGCTGGAAGCCGATAGTGACGGAGCGATCTGACCGGCCGCGGCCGCTAGGCATCGATCTCGGGCACTGCAAGTTCGCAATCGCGAGAGCCACGCGTGGATGGCCCGCTGGCTTAGAACCAACCACCGGCGAATACCTGAATCTGGATCCGCGATTTGACCTAACGGGATCTGCCGATATGCTAGGCAGGCTTCTGCGTTTAAGGGAATGAAGAAGATGCTGACCGGCGGCTGCGCCTGTGGAAATATCCGTTATGAATGCTCAGGAAAACCGATCGTTCAGTTGATGTGCCACTGCCGAGACTGCCAGCGATCGAGTGGCACTGCATTCTCCGCGATGATGATGTTTGCCAGCGACAGATTTCGCTATCTGAAGGGCGAGCCGGTCTTCCATGAGACCGTTGCGGAAAGCGGCCGGATAATCCGAAGGGGCTTTTGCAATAAATGTGGCAGTCCGATTTCGGCTCACTGGCCGACGAGGCCCCAATCGCTAATCGTCACTGTTAGTAGTCTCGACGATCCGTCAAAGTTCGACCCGGCTCTCGAAACCTGGCTATCGCGCGCGGCGCCATGGCATCCTCTCCATCCCAGCACCGCCAAGTTCAGCGAAGGTTCCCACTGAGAGACTGCGTTGCCACGCCGTTGGCGGGTGCCTGGCGCTCCCATAGGCGGTTGCGCTGCAGCCTTTTTAATTCCGAGGTGCGCTGCACCGCGGCGCTGAGCACCAAAGCTAACCGGCCTATCATCGGCCCAATACGTCGCATGAAAATGAGCGTGTGGATTTCTTTGAAAGCTCTGGCGAGCACTTTCCGAGTGGTCGGGCAAGGCAAACAAGACAGTGAGCGTGACCATCGCCGCCGAAGCGCGGGGCCGACGAGACGTCGCTGAAGGACCAATTCCCATCATCGATATCTTCGGCAGGACAGCGCTCCGCCGCGTCGCGCCTGGATTTCAATTTCCGAATGAAGCAGGTGGAGCTGAACCGATCGGGGAGCATTTCCGCCGCGGCATGTCTCGGGATCGTCGTCGTGGCGGTCGCGCCTGATTTGCTAAGACTGTGCGGCTACTCGGAGCCATGTGGGTTTGCTGCCAGAAACCGCCAGAGCGCTTCGATTTACTGCGGGGCGGTTCAGGCGGCTTCCGTATCACGCAGCCCGCGCATACTCTCCGCGTTTGGACGAGGGTACGGTGGGGAGCTTGGATAAGGCGGCCGTGCCGCCGTCAAGGTCGATCAATGCATCAATGGCTTCATCGAGCTGCGACTCCGCGCCCGATCGTATGCCGTCGGGCGCGGCCACCACAAGGCGGTAAGCGTCTAACGCCCACTGGCGGAGCAGATCTCGCTTCTGCTCCTCGCGCAATTTCGGGTCCTGCAGGACCTCGCTTGGACGGGCATAGCCACCCGCAAAGTTGACTGAGACGCGGTCATGGCCCGCTGCGCCTTTTGCGGCCGCAGGTTGGGATGCGTTTGGGATCACGGCGTTCGTCGAAGTGCGTAGCGTGCCTCTCAGCTCGCTCACCTCGCATGGCCTGACATCTGGAATCTGGTCAGACATATAATCCTCCCGATACTGCGGGAGCAGGGTCCACCTGGCAATCGACTTGCGATACGCATTCCGTGGCGTTGCGCCGGCTACTCGGAGCCGAACGCCAGGGGAGGGTGACGAGCACCTAGTGAGCCGGTTACGGAATTTCAAGGAGGACGACCGGCCCAACGGTGCTCGGCTTGATGCAGCACCGCAGGAGAGCTTCGATGCCATCTCTGAGGCCGTGCTGCGCCTGCGCACGCCGCAGGCGCACGAGGTCGCTACGCTCTCGATGCCGTCATTCACCAGATGACGGCCTTATCCGGCAAACCGGCCGGGCGGTGAGGAATACTTGAACTCTGCTCGACTGCATCTAAGTTGATTGACAAGCCGAATTGCAATTCGGCGAAGCGGAGCATTTGGTAAGAAAAGCGCGCGTTGCGCGAAAGACAACTTGAGGGAAGTGACATGAGAAAGCTTGCTCTTGCAACGGTAGCGGCAGCAACGCTCCTCATCGGATCAGTTGCACCGGCTTCTGCCCACTGGCGTCATCACTATTGGGGCGGCCCGGGACCAGGTCCCGGGCTTGCGCTCGGGCTGTTTGCCGGAGCATTGGCTGCCGCAGCCGCACCTCCGGTCTATTATGGACCGGTCTACGGCCCCCCACGCTACTACTATGGTCCCCGGGTGGTTCGCTACTATCCGCCTGCTTATCCCTATTGGTGGTGGTGAAAACAAAGGCCCGGTTCCAGCCGGGCCTTTTGTTGTCGGGCATGTCAACGCACGTAGCGGCGTTCCCGCCTCTCAAAGGCTTACTGACGCATATCGCTTGCCGCTGAAACCAAACCTGTTCTCTCCAGTTGTTCCGGCCACAACTCGAGTTTGGTGCATGACCCAAAAGAGTCGGTTCAACCTCGCATATGCGGTTTTCGCTGCCTGCGCGTTGTTCTTCATTCAATACGTTATCACCACGGCAAACAGGATCGCCGTGATCCCCTACAGCGAGTACCAACAACTGCTCCGCGATGGGAAAGTTGACAGCGTCGGCATTTCCGATCGCACCGTGCAGGGCCTCCTGAAGGAGCCGCTGCCCGGAGGACAGAAGCAGTTCGTGACGACGCGTGTCGACCAGGACGTCGCGCAGGAGCTTGAAAAATATCATGTCCGATTCACCGGACAGATCGAGAGCACGTTCGTTCGTGACCTGCTCTCATGGATCATGCCGACGCTCCTGATCGTTGGTATCTGGTGGTACATCGGCCAGCGCGTCGCACAGGGCGGTCTTGGCGGCGGGCTGATGCAGATTGGCAAGAGCAAGGCCAAGGTCTACGTCGAATCCAACACCGGCATCACCTTTGCGGACGTCGCCGGCGTCGACGAAGCTAAGGACGAGCTTCGCGAGGTCGTGGATTTCCTGAAAAATCCCACCGACTACGGCCGCCTCGGTGGCCGCATGCCGAAAGGGGTGCTGCTGGTCGGTCCGCCCGGCACGGGCAAGACATTGCTGGCAAAGGCGGTGGCCGGCGAAGCTCGGGTGCCCTTCTTCTCGATCTCGGGATCCGAATTTGTCGAAATGTTTGTCGGCGTGGGCGCAGCCCGCGTGCGGGACCTATTCCAGCAGGCTCACGAAAAGGCGCCTGCGATCATCTTCATCGACGAGCTCGACGCGCTAGGCCGAGCCCGCGGAGTCGGCCCGTTTGCCGGCGGACACGACGAGAAGGAGCAGACCCTGAACCAACTCCTGGTCGAGCTTGACGGTTTCGACTCCCGCTCGGGCCTGGTGATCCTGGCTGCAACAAATCGCCCAGAAATACTCGATCCGGCCCTACTCCGCGCCGGCCGCTTTGATCGCCAGGTGCTGGTCGATCGGCCGGATAAGAAAGGCCGTATCGAGATCCTGAAAGTTCACATGAAGAAGGTGCAGGTCGCGAGCGACGTCGCTCCGGATGCCGTCGCCGCATTGACACCGGGCTTCACCGGCGCCGATCTCGCGAACCTCGTCAACGAGGCGGCACTCCTGGCCACGCGACGCGGAGGCGATGCGGTCAGCATGAGCGACTTCAACAATGCCGTAGAGCGCATGGTCGCCGGTTTGGAAAAGCGCAACCGGTTGCTCAATCCCAAGGAGCGGGAGATTGTCGCCTATCACGAGATGGGCCACGCGCTGGTCGCTCTCTCATTGCCCGGCGTGGATCCGGTGCACAAAATCTCGATCATCCCCCGGGGCGTCGGCGCGCTCGGATACACCATTCAACGGCCCATTGAAGATCGCTTCCTGATGACCAAGGAGGAGCTCGAGAACAAAATGGCGGTCCTGCTGGGCGGACGAGCGGCGGAGTTGATCGTCTTCGATCATTTGTCGACCGGAGCGGCCGACGATCTGCGCCGTGTGACCGACATCGCCCGTAGCATGGTGACGCGCTACGGCATGTCGGAAAAGCTCGGCAGCGTCGCCTACGAGCGCGATCCTGGCAATTTCCTGGCGAGCGCGGACCGGCCTTACCCGGTTCGCGAGCATGATTATGCAGATGAAACGGCTGCAAGCGTCGACCGCGAGGTCAAGGATATTGTCGACCGGGTTCTGGAGCGGGCCAAGGGCATCCTGACGACACGTCGTCCGATCCTCGACCGTGCGGCCAAGAAGCTCCTGGAAAAGGAGACGCTGGAGCAGAACGAGATCGATGCCCTTATCCGAGAGATGCCCAAAGAAGGGCTGCGGGCCGTGTGAGCGGGATGGCCGCGCTGGCAATGCGCTCAGCCAGCGCTGTTACTGTCAAAACCTCGGCGCGTCTCAGTCGTGCTCTCATCTGCTGACGGCGCGTGTGAAATCAGGGCCGGCGACGCCTGTGGCGGTTGCGGCGGATCGAGCGACCGGCTTGCTGGTGTTGGATGGTGCTCGATGTAGAGCTGCCCCGCCACCAACATGATGCCTGCACACAAGAGCGTCAGGCTCACAATTACGAGATCCCGATAATCGTCCATCCCTCTCACCACAAGATCGATCCGCAGGGGAACATCGCCGTTTACGCCTCCGTCCAAACGTGCCGGGCATGTGCTCTTGTGTCACTTATTCGGCCAGGACGCTGGATCGGGATCGCGGCGCTGGTTTTGCCACGCCGCGTGGAGAAATCGTCTGCGCTGGACTCGAAGGCGTGCGACTGGGCGCGGGTTGATCCTCTGCCTTGTCGAGCCGTTCCGGTAACGCCGGCCTGATAAGGCGAAATGCAATTGCCGAGCCGGGGATTGGATCTTCGCCCGCGCGTTTGAGTAGCCCGCGCTCGATGAGGTGTTTCAAGGCGAGTGCTAGCTCCTTCGGCCGCCCCGCGATGCCGGCGGTGGCCGCCAGACTCTCGATCGTCATGGCTCGGCCATCCGCGGCATGACGTTCGAAAGCTGCAAGAAGCTTTCCCTCGATCTGCTGGAGGTTCGTTGACGTCCCGCGTTCCATGGCTTTCTTCCTGCGATGCCCGCCGAGATCAACAGCAATCGCCGTCCGGCCGAAGCAGCCAATATTCTTCCCCCGCGCAAGGGGCGGCGCGGGGGAAAGCGGCGGCCGGAAGGCTCAGGCCGTCTGCTTGTGCTCGATCGTCTTTTGGTTGTCGTTGCCAGCCTGGATCGGAATCTGGCGCGGCTTCATGGCTTCGGGAACCTCACGTACGAGGTCGATTGTGAGCATGCCGTCCATGAAGGAAGCGCCCTTAACCTGCACGTATTCGGCCAGGTTGAACTGTCGCCGGAACGGGCGAGACGAGATTCCCTGATACAGGAATTGATGGGCGCCCTTGTCGGCCTTACGGCCCTCGATGGTCAGCACGTTCTGCTCCGCTGTGACGGTCACCTCGTCAGGCGAGAAGCCGGCTAGAGCGAGCGAGATTTGATAGTGATCCTCGTCGCTTCGCTCGATATTGTAAGGCGGGTAGTTGTCGCCCGTCCATTGGGCTGAATCTTCGAGCAGATCGAACAGGCGGTCGAAACCGACGGTCGATCGCCAGAGTGGGCTGAAGTCAAAAGTGGTCATAGCCACATCCTCCTTTCGAGCAATATGGTTACGAGCGCCCGGACACCGTGTCCGGCGCCCGATAGCCGGGTCCTGAGAAGGCACCCGGAGCAGCGCATCCAGCGCGCTGCAGCCTTGGAATTAGAATGGGCAGGGCCATTTTCAAGGCCTCATACCTCGCAAGCCGAACTCGGCAATGAAAAGCAGATACAGCTTTTGCTCGACCGCGGTTGACGCGTGTTCACAGCTTGCTGCTGAGCCCTACCTTTCAACACCCGGCGCCTGCGCGATCTGCGCCGCGAGATAGTCGACCAGGAGGCGCACTCGGGCGATGCCCGATCGCTCGGGGACGATCAGCATGTTGACCGGAACGGGAGACGGCGAGAAGTCGGGCAGCACCACTTCGAGCTTATTGGCGGCAAGAAGATCCTCCACGAGCCAGAGATGTGCAGGCGCGATCCCCCGTCCGGCCGCCAGCGCCTCGCGTGCGGCAAGTCCATGATCGACCCGCAAGCGCCCCCCGAACGGCACCACGTGTTGGCCGCCGCGCCGCCCTTGGAGTACGAGCAGATCGCTGCCGGCGATGTTGGACATCCTGACACCCTCATGGCCTGCCAGGTCTTGCGGGCGCGCGGGCTTGCCGCGCGCGGCGAGATACTGAGGTGCGGCAACGAGCACCCGCCGGGATTGGCCCAGCGCTTTCAGCTTCATCGAGCTATCACCAAGCGGTCCAAGCCGAACGGCGATATCTACTCCTTCTTGCACGAGGTCGATGCGCTCGTCCGTGAGGCTGAGATCAACCAGGATGTCTGGATAGCGGTCCTGAAAGGCGAACAGGAAACGGCTAACGTGCAGCACTCCGAAGGCCGCAGTGCAGGAGATGCGCACCGTACCCGCTGCCGCGCCGCGTGTACTGCGCGCCTCCTCGCCCGCCAGATCAACCTGGCGCAGAATCTGGACGCAGTGGCGATAGTAGCGCGCGCCCTCTTCCGTCATTGTCACCCGGCGCGTGGTCCTGCTGAGCAGCGGCACCCCGACCGCGTCGACTGGCCGACGTTGAGCTCGCGCGCCACCGCGGACAGGTTGGCGCGCTCGGCGACCCGGACAAAGCTGCGCATGCGCTCGAGCGTGACTTCTGATTTATCCATTTCTCGGCATAATCATATCCATTGCCAATATCTACTGAATCCTGGCTTCGCACGCCACCTGGTCGATGTCACAACATCAGGAGGTGCTGCTCATGAACGTCTTGATCGTTTTCGCCCATCCGGAGCCGCGCTCGCTAAACGGCGCGCTTCTTGACGTCGCTGTCAGAGAGCTCAAGCGGCTCGGTCACGAGGTGCAGGTGTCGGATCTCTATGCCCAGGGCTGGAAATCAGAGGTCGATCGCGCCGACTTTCCCTCACTGGCGGACGGTGAACGGCTCCAGCCCGCCGCGGCCTCCAAGCAGGCTTTTGAGGCCGGCACGTTGACGCCGGACGTGAAAGCCGAAATCGAGAAGTTGTTGTGGGCCGACGTCCTCATCCTGCAATTTCCGCTGTGGTGGTTCTCGATGCCGGCGATACTCAAGGGTTGGGTCGATCGGGTCTTCGCCTACGGCTTCGCGTATGGGGTCGGCGAACACAGCGACAAGCGGTGGGGCGATCGCTATGGCGACGGAACCTTGAAGGGCAAGCGCGCCATGCTGGTCGTGACCGCCGGCGGCTGGGAGGAGCACTACTCGGCTCGCGGCGTTAACGGACCCATCGACGACCTGCTCTTCCCCATCAATCATGGCGTTCTCTACTATCCCGGCTATGAAGTCCTTCCGCCGTTCGTGGTCTACCGCGTGGACCGACTAGACGATGCTGGCTTTGGGCCCATTGCCGAGGGATTGCGTGAGCGGATGCGCACGCTCGCGACCACCGCGCCCATTCCGTATCGGCGACAAAATGGGGGCGGCTACCTGGTCCCGAGCATGCAGCTCCGCGCCGGGCTGGAAAATCCGGGGACAAGCGGATTCGCGCTTCACCTCGATCGAGCCCGTAACAGCGGGCAGGGTGGTAAGCCACGCCCGTTGGGCTCCTTCCCTCGCCATGCGGATAGCGGCAGCTCGACGGTCGACGATCTTGCCACTTGACCGAGATTTTTTCCGAATCTGCCAAGCGGACGAGGAACAACCCATTGGGCTTGCGGTTCTTTTTGCGCCGCCGGCCTGAGTGCCGTCGGGCGCCCTTGGGGCCCGCCTAGGTCAGGCGATACGGCGGTTCGTACCATTTTGCTCAATGGAGGATTTGGATATGAAAACCACCTGTCTCTGCGTTTGGCTGTCCGCCAGCCTGAGCCCCGTCGGTGGGCTCTCGCGGCTGCTTCTTCCCTCTGGCCGCTCATTAGGCCTCAAGAACGGCAATGGCTTCTGACGGAGGGTAGGTCATGTCGATCAAGTCAGCCCTCCCTGCCATCCATTCGGAAGCCGGGTTGTCCCGATATCTGCAAGAGATCCGTAGCTTCCCATTGCTCGAGGCATCCGAAGAAGTCATGTACGCAAGGCGTCTTCGGGATTCTGGGGATCGCGAAGCTGCTTACCGTCTGGTGACGAGCCATCTACGACTGGCTGCCAAGATCGCGCTGAAGTATCGGCGCTACGGTCTGCCGATCGCCGACCTTATCTCGGAAGCCAATGTCGGACTGATGTTGGCCGTCAAGCGGTTCGACCCTGAGAAGGGCTTTCGCTTGGCGACCTACGCCGCTTGGTGGATCAAGGCGTCCGTGCAGGAATTCGTTCTGAGGTCATGGTCGCTGGTGAAGCTCGGCACGACCGCGGCGCAAAAAAAGCTGTTCTTCAACCTTCGGAAGTTGAAGAGACGCCTCGGTGCGCCGGAAGATGGTGAGCTTTCCCCCGAGCAGGTGAAGCAGATCTCTGAGCATCTTCAGGTCAAGCAAACCGACGTCGTCGAGATGAACGGGCGGATCCGCGGCGACATGACGCTGAATGTGCAGCTCAGTGACGAAGAAGGCGAACAGTGGCAGGACAGGCTCGCCGATTCATCCCCTGATCCTGAAACCCTGCTCGTCGAGGCCGGAGACCGTGAACGGCAGAAGGCCGCACTCTCGGAAGCCCTGAGCGCGCTTTCTCCACGAGAACGCACGATCGTTGAGGCGCGTTACATGGCAGAAGAGCAAAGAACACTGGACGATCTTGCTGCCACGTTCGGGATCTCTCGCGAGCGAATTCGCCAGATCGAGCAGCGTGCTTTGAAACGTATCAAGTCGATGATCTGCGCTCGCCTGCCGGACCTTGAGACTGCCTCAGTTAGCGTACACTAGAAGCAGAACACAGAAGCCGCTGACCGGCTGCTGATCGAGGATCAGCAGCCGGTGCAGATATTCGGTACCATGGCTTCCGCTGAGAAATCACCATCCTTGCGGCCATCGGACTTCGTTCTTGCGGGCTTGCCACGCGGCTGGCCGCTTTGATTGCTGACGAATTGCTTAACGGCGGCGTCCGAGTTCGTTAGCCCTCGCGATGATTCTACTTCTTTGGCCTGCAGCGAAACCACCATGCCGAGTAGAGCAGCAGCTACCATTAAGGTCCGCATCTTTAGTCTCCTCCTTTCGACGATGCTCCAAATTGCTGCGTAGAGCCGCTCCGCAGCCGAGAAAACATCTCGGTGTGCTTGCTTAAATTTTCAACATGCGTGCAGTTAGCAAATGCGGACGCTTGGGCAGACTCGCCGGGGCGCCGGATCGCGAGCGAAGCTTTCTATCTTGGCGCGAGCTTGGGAGAGAAAATTTTCGTGCTTCCTCTTGAAAGTTGATCCCTCGCTCCTAGGTGCTTTTTCGCCCGGGGGCCGCTACGGACCCGGACTTTGGACATCGCTAATCTACCCAAGGAGGATGTGCATGCATTTCCGTCCCTTGCACGATCGCGTGCTCGTGCGACGTCTAGACGCCGAAGAGAAGACCGCTGGCGGCATCATCATTCCAGACACCGCAAAGGAGAAGCCGCAGCAGGGCGAGATTGTCGCCACTGGGCCCGGCGCACGCAACGAACAGGGCCAGCTCGTTCAGCTCGACGTCAAGCCCGGTGACCGTGTCCTGTTCGCGAAGTGGTCTGGTACAGAGGTCAAGATCGACGGCGAAGAATTCCTGATCATGAAGGAAAGCGACCTTCTGGGTGTCATCGAGCAGGCACCGTCAAGAAGGCAGCGTAGCGCGCTGACAGTCATAGAGGAAAGGAGAAACAAAAATGGCTGCCAAGGACGTGAAGTTCGCAACCGAGGCCCGAGAGCGCATGCTGCGGGGCCTCGACACACTGGCTAACGCGGTGAAGGTCACACTCGGTCCGAAGGGGCGCAACGTCGTCATCGAGAAATCGTTCGGCGCGCCACGCATTACCAAAGATGGCGTGACCGTCGCCAAAGAGATCGAGCTGGAAGATAAGTTCGAGAACATGGGCGCGCAGATGGTGCGCGAGGTCGCATCGAAGACCAGTGATGTTGCGGGCGATGGCACCACGACGGCGACCGTGCTCGCTCAAGCCATCTTCAAGGAGGGCAGCAAGTCCGTCGCCGCCGGCATGAACCCGATGGACCTGAAGCGTGGCATTGACCTGGCTGTCGAAGCCATCGTCGACGATCTGAAATCCCACGCCAAGAAAATTACCGCCAATGACGAGATCGCCCAGGTCGGCACAATCTCCGCCAATGGCGACGCCGAGATCGGGCGCTTCCTGGCCGATGCCATGAATAAGGTCGGTAATGAGGGCGTGATCACCGTCGAGGAGGCCAAAAGCCTACATACCGAGCTCGAAGTGGTCGAGGGTATGCAGTTCGACCGCGGCTACATCTCGCCATACTTCGTCACCAACACCGAGAAGATGCGTGTCGAGCTCGAAGATCCCTACGTTCTGATTCACGAAAAGAAGCTGTCCGGCTTGCAGACCATGCTGCCGCTGTTGGAGCAGGTCGTTCAGTCCGGGAAGCCGCTCCTGATCATCGCCGAGGACATCGAAGGCGAAGCACTTGCGACATTGGTCGTCAACAGACTGCGCGGCGGGCTGAAGGTCGCGGCCGTCAAGGCGCCGGGCTTCGGCGATCGTCGCAAGGCCATGCTGGAGGACATCGCGATCTTGACCGGCGGCAATGTCATCAGCGAGGACCTCGGCATCAAGCTGGAAAAGGTAACGGTGAAGATGCTCGGGTACGCCAAGAAGGTGTTCATCGACAAGGACAATACCACCATTGTCGGCGGCGCAGGGTCCAAGAAGGACATCGAGGCGCGCGCTCAGCAAATCAGGCTCCAGATTGAGGAAACGACCTCCGACTATGATCGCGAAAAGCTGCAGGAGCGCCTGGCGAAACTTGCCGGCGGCGTTGCGGTGATCCGCGTGGGTGGTGCGACGGAAGTCGAAGTCAAGGAACGCAAAGATCGTGTTGATGACGCCATGCACGCTACTCGCGCGGCGGTGGAGGAAGGCATTCTCCCCGGCGGCGGGGTCGCCCTCCTGCGCGCCCTCAAGTCTTTGGACGGCCTCAAGACCGCGAACCCTGACCAGAAGGCCGGCATCGACATCGTTCGCCGCGCCATCCAGATGCCGGCTCGGCAGATCGTGCAGAACGCCGGTGAGGACGGCTCAGTGGTGGTTGGCAAGCTTCTTGAGCACCAGAGCTACAACTGGGGCTTCAACGCGGCGACCGGCGAGTACGAGGATCTCGTTAAAGCCGGCGTGATCGATCCCGCCAAAGTCGTTCGCACCGCGCTACAGGATGCCGCGTCGGTCGCCTCGCTGCTGATTACCACCGAGGCACTCGTCGCCGAGAAGCCGAAGAAGGCCGAATCAGCTCCAGCAGCCGCTCCCGCCATGGACTTCTGAACAATAGAGCCCGGCCGACCACGGCCGGGCTCGACCAATTAGAGGAGAATACCGGTTCCAAACACGGAGTGTCGCATGAACAGGTCTTATCGTCGTCGGCTCAGGATGAGGCAGGACGCGATCCATTGGTTCATGTTCTCCCTGAGTTTTGTCACCATCGCCTGGATCTGCTTTCGAACAATTGGAGGAGTATAGATGACGAGCCATCACCATACGTTCTCCGCCCGGACGGAGAACATCCGCAATTTGCGGCAACGCTTGCTCGCTCTAGCAATGGGCAGCGCAATGTCCCTGACCGCCTTCGGTGCCTACGGCGTGGAGAGCCCGCGCGGAGCTGAGCCGACGCAGGGTGCCTTCACAGGGTTGCCGCTCCCTCCAATCCCGTATCTCGATACGATGCCTTGGCTGAAGTGGCAGCCTGCGGCGGCAACGATGAAGATCGACATCTTACTGCCGCCGACCTCCGCGCCGACCGGCATCTGGCCGCAGCCGACGACCCGTCCCGTCGGACTGGCGGCGACAAGCTGAACATCGGTGAGCGGCCCGCGAAGGCCGCTCGCTACCTTATGCAAGATCGTCAACAGCGAGCGACAACAATGACCGGAGCGAGTTCGGCGAGGCATTCCACGCGCGGGACCTCCGACGCTGCCCTGAGGGCAGCAGAAGGAACCGTCGTCCGCGACTTTCTTATACGGGGCAGCCAGAAAGTGATCGGTCACTACGAGCGCCTGCTCTCAACTGCGAAGAGCGAGCAAGAGCGCCAGCTTTATAAAGCTCGGATCGAGCGAGAGCAGCGAGTAATTGATGATCTAGGCCGGATCGCTTTTCCGGATCGCTTGGTCGCGTAGTCACCGCGCCACCAAGCGAGCTTCGTGCAGAAAAAAAATCTCGACCTCTTGAACTCTCGAACGTCAATTCTAGTTCGTTTCTCGACCGCGACAGCGGTGTGCCGAGCGCCAGGCCGGGCTCGGCACGAGGCGCTGGACTGGGGTGTTCGACCATAACCGAAACTCCCATCCTGCCTTGCTTCGTATCCATATTGCTCTTTGGAGGACTTGGCTATGAGGACACTTGATTTTACGCCATTGTGGCGCACCAGCGTCGGCTTCGATCATCTGGCTGGCCTTGTCGACGGCATGTCGCGCCAGCCGGCTGAGGACAACTATCCTCCCTACAATATCGAACGTCCCGGTGAGGATCACTATCGAATCACGCTGGCCGTGGCGGGCTTCGGCGTCAACGAGATCTCCGTCACGGCCGAGCAAAACGCACTCACGATCGAAGGCAAGAAGTCCGAGGGTGCTGCGCGCGAATATCTCTACCAGGGTATCCCGGCGCGCCCGTTCCGGAGAGTCTTCAACCTTGCCGATTACGTTCAGGTCAAGCAGGCATCCTTCCAGGATGGTCTCTTGATCGTTGATCTCGTTCGGGAGATTCCGGAAGCGATGAAGCCGCGCAAGATCCAAATCGGAAGTGGAACGGCTGCTTCGTCCCAAATTGAGCCGAAGAAGGCAGCTTAGGTAGCCTCGATCCATGGACCGGCGACATTTCAACAGTGGGTGGCGACATCGAATACGCCGCTACCCAAATCTCGAGCACCATCCCTTTGGAAAGGAGTGAATAGGGAGGCGAGCCATGACTAACGTAAAAATCGCTGGCGGTGGTCTGCAACCATTCTTCCATCCCGCCGCTCACTACGTTTCTCCGGCAGAAGTCCTGGATGACAAGGAGCTCTCAACGCCTGAGAAGCGGATCATCCTGTCCTCGTGGGCGTCGGACATGTACGCCGTGGAATCCTGTCCCGGCCTGCGGGAGATCCCCGGAACGGGCCACGCTGCAAAGCTGGCCGACATACTGGCAGCGTTGCGTCAACTTGACGGAGACGGCGATGATGATCCGCCCCGTGGCGGTGGCGTTCCCATGCGGATGCGGCGGCCCTGGGCCGCCGCACAGCGGGGGTCGCTGTGATGATCACAGAAGCTGTCATCGCCATCGTGCTGATTGGCCATGCCGCGGCGTTCTGGGCGATTCCGATAGCAGCATTGCAACGAGCGATTCTGCCGCTGGCTGGCGATCCACGCAAGGGTGATTGAAATGTTAGGACGGCGAACAATAACAATATTGGCGTGGCTTCTGTTTGTTGTGCTCTCCGCGTCTCATCCGGCATTAGCTCAAGCGCCGGATTTGAAGACGGGCGGTTCTGTGCCAACGTTGGCGCCAGTGGTTCGACAGGTGACGCCGGCCGTTGTCAATATTTCCGTGCACGGCCGCGTTCGTGAGGACAATCCACTTTACCGCGATCCGTTCTTTCGTGAATTTTTCGACATTCCCAAGCAGGTCGAGAAAGAAGTTAATTCGACGGGTTCGGGCGTCATCGTCGATGCCAAGCGCGGCTATGTGCTGACCAATAATCATGTTGTCGAAGGCGCCTCCGCCGTTCAGATTACGACCAAGGACGGCCGCCAGCTATCTGCGAAGGTGATCGGACGCGACCCGCCCACCGACGTTGCGGTGCTGCAAATCCAGAATCCTGGCGGCCTTCAGGGGCTTCCTTTCGGCGACAGTGATGCGCTTGAGGTCGGGGATTTCGTGCTGGCGATCGGCAATCCCTTTGGTCTCGGCCAGACTGTCACGTCCGGCCTGGTCAGTGCGTTGGGTCGCACAGGCTTGAGCAAGGAAGGCTACGAAGACTTCATTCAGACAGATGCAGCGATCAACCCAGGAAATTCCGGCGGCGCATTGGTGAATCTCCGCGGCGAGTTGGTCGGCATCAACTCCGCGATCATTTCGCCGGGTGGAGGTAATGTCGGTATCGGCTTTGCAATTCCGGCGAATATGGCGCGGCTGGTTATGGAGCAGATTGTAGATAAGGGACGCGTCGAGCGCGGCCGAATAGGCGTGTCACTGCGGGACCTCCAACCGTCGACAAAGCCAGGCCGCAACGAATGGGCAGTGATTGCGGAGGTCGCGCCGGAGTCTCCGGCTGAAAAAGCCGGCTTGCAGAAAGACGATATCGTGATCATGGCAGACGACCGTCCGATCCGCACCGCCTCGCAACTTCGTAACAAGATCGGCCTTGCACGTGTCGGTCAGGATGTGAGGCTTACCATCGTACGGGGCGATCACACCAGTTCCGCAGTCGTCAAAGTCGCTCCGCCCGTCCAGGCAAGCAGCACACCCACTCGCCTGTTGCGCTAATGCGAGCGGGTTCAAGACAATGTGGCCGGTCTGACGCAGCCAAATCCAAAGGTGAGCAATGCTCTGGCGGGCCGTTGGCTAAAGGCCAGCCCTTCTGCTTCTAGGGCAGCCATCTAACTTGCTCAACCTTGTAACTCTTGTCGCCGCCTGGGGTCTCGACGGCTACGACTGAGCCTTTGGACCTGCCTATCAACGCCCGTGCGATCGGTGAGCTGACTGAGATCTCGCCTCTGGCCAGGTTGGCTTCCGGCTCGCCGACGATTTGGCAAATTCGCTCCTCGCCCGTATCCTGGTCCGTCAGCGTGACCGTCGCGCCGAACTTGATGGTTTCGCCGGACAGTTTGGACACATCGATAATTTCTGCACGTGCAAGCTTGGTTTCTAACTCGGCTATGCGAGCCTCGTTGAGGGCTTGGTCGGTTAGCGCAGTCTGATATTCCGAATTCTCAACGAGGTTGGGTTCGTCGGCAATCGCTTGCTGAATGCGCTCGGCAAGATGCGGCGCTTGATTCTAACGCGGTCGGCTAGTTCGTCATTAAGAGCGGCATGACCGGCCGCAGTCATCGGGAGGTTTGGCACCGATTCGCTACCGACTTCTAAGAGCACTGCCGAGAGCTGAAGGCGGGCCGCGCCGTCGTCTGCCGGCCCACGTACCTCGTTGTTATTGGGCTGGCAACTATGCTGACCGTCGCCTGTTCCAAGGAGCGCCCGTACCCATAGTGATAGCCAATGAACAAAGGAACTGACGTTCCGTTCGTGAGTTTTGCGGGCATCCAGAAGGGACTCCGGCACGCTCGGTCGAGCGCCTCGGAGCGTCGGCTTCGTTGCATCGCGACAATGAAGATAGGGGGGCCGACCAATGTACCAGTATCCAGAACTCACGCCTCCGATGACGAGCGTGGCAATCCTCCTGACGCGAAAACAGCACCTCATCAGCCGCCTAGAGGAAGATGCTTTTGCCGGGCCGTGTGGCTCGGTCGGTGCTACGGGTGAAAACAAAGGCAGCAACTGCTCGGCGGGCATGGCGTTCTGATAACCGCTCAGGCTGTCGAGCATCACGACCCGGACATTCTCCGCCTCGACGCACCGGCGGACCATCCCGGCAACTGGCATCAACGTCATGACGCGGGGTCTTGTCTTCGCGAAATCACGACAAATACCAAGCGATCGCAGCTGACAATCTGGATGCGGCGCTGGCAACACTTTCCGATCAAGCCATCGATTTGGCGATCATCGATCTCGCGATACCCGGCGTCTCTGGACTGGACGTTGGACTTGAACTTCAACGCCAGCAACGCGGCTTGCCCATCGTGTACTGCAGCGGCCGTCCGGATCTCAACGAAGAGACTGGCAAGCGTATCAACGGCAGCATGCTCCTCAGCAAACCGTTTTCCTCTCGAGAGCTCTCGGCCAAGCTCAAGGCGATGCTACGCACGAGAGCCAGCCAACATTCTGCTTGAGCCGGTCGCACGCGAACGGAAACGGAATCCGTCGGACTCAATCGAGACCGGTCCGCACCATAGCGCGAGCCAGCTCGAGTTCGCTGATTGCCTGGCGCAGCGATCGACGGGCCGCCGCCTTATCTCCGTTCGCACAGGCGACTTTCAGTTCCTTAATGTGTTGAGCCGCGATCTCCGCATGCGCAACGACTTCAGCGGCGCCTGCGAAACTGGATTTCCGCTTTGTGTCCATGTTTGGGCACATCCCCGAGACGGTTTGCTTTACTAGAAGCAGGACGGGAGCGAAAACCGCTCCCGCCGATTTGCGTCATTTCAAGTTGATCGCAATACGCTTCACCTTGGATTCCGCTTGCGGCAGCTTTGGCATGGTGACCGTCAGCACGCCGTTCTTGAACGCAGCAGAGATCTTGTCCTGGTCCACGTCGTCGATCGGGATGCGCCGTTCGAACCTGCCATAGTAGCGCTCACTGAACTTGCGATCCTTGTCTTCCGTCTCGGTTTTCTTTTCTCCCTTGATCGAGAGAACGCCATTGGCAAGTTCGACCTGGACGTCTTTCTCGTCGAGGCCCGGCAACTCCGCCGTGACCTTCACGTCCTTGTCACTCTCATTGACCTCAATGCTCGGCCAATTCATCGACTGCTCGAAAAAGCTGCCGCCAGACGGGGCCACATCGAAGCCCCGGAAGACATCATCGAATAGCCGGTTCATCTCCCGATGCAGGGTTAGAACCGGATTGTAGTTTTCGGAGCGACGGGTGGTCAGATCACGACCGCGGCCCCAAGGGATCAGATCGGTGATAGCCATAGGGTTTCTCCTTTCTTTGTTCCAAAGGTTCGCGAGGCGGCGTGGATACGCCGCGCAATTCAACTGCGGCGCAGGCGGTGTTAGGCGGCTTGCTTGTTCTCGACTTGCTGGTGATCGCCCTTGCTGATCGCAATCTGGCGCGGCTTCATCGCCTCGGGAATCTCCCGTGCCAGATCGATCTTGAGCATGCCGTTCTCGAACGAGGCGCCCTTCACTTCCACGTATTCGGCCAGATTGAAGATCCGCCGGAATGGGCGCGAAGAGATGCCTTGATAGAGATATTGATGGCTGCCCTTATCGGCCTTTCGACCCTCAATGGTCATGGTGTTCTGCTCGGCCGTAATGGAAACTTCCTCAGGCGTGAAGCCCGCAAGAGCCAGCGAGATTTGGTAGTGGTCCTCGCCGACGCGTTGGATGTCGTAGGGGGGGGTAGTTGTCCCCGCCGGTCCATCGGCCGGAGTCCTCGAGAAAGTCGAACAACCGATCGAACCCAACTGTCGATCGCCACAGGGGAGCAAGATCAAGCGTGGTCATAGCCATATCCTCCTTTGAGCAACATGGATAGGAGCGCCTGGGCACCTGCCGGGCGCCCGCTGACCGGGCCCTGCGGAAGGCGCCCGGTATGCCGTGCGATTACTCGCCGGTCACCCATCAAATTAGAAGCAGCCTCGATCGTTTCAAGTCCCCAGCAGTCCCTTGCGAAAACACCCGTGCCGCACCAATGTTTTTGGCGGGTCCGGCTGAGACGATTGGAAGGAGTTCCTGCCGTCCTGCGCCTCGGCCGGGCCCTCCAAGCGTACTTACCCAACGCGAGTGACGATGGCACCAGCAGTCCAAAACGACGTGGTCGAGACGGCGCTTCTGGAATCATTTCCTGCGAGTGATCCGCCGTGCTTCGCCGCGCTCGGTGTCAGCATCGGCTCTCCAGGCCGGCTTGGTTCGCCGGTAGCGCAAGGGGCCGAGGCCAAGCGCGAACGCAAGAGCCGCTTCCCGGCGGCGGTGCATGATGACTTCCCGGAACGGCTAGCTCCGTCTGAGGTCGCAGCGCCGCCGCGTATCGGCGCAGCCGTGGTGGCAAGGCCGGCTAGACCTGAAGTTGTACTGAGCATGAACCGATTGGAAGCACGGAGAACGGAATGAAGATCGCGCAGATTGCCCCGCTATTCGAGAGCGTACCACCCCGGCTTTATGGCGGTACCGAGCGGGTCGTGCATTACCTGACGGAGGAGTTGGTCAGACAGGGTCACAAGGTCACCCTGTTTTCGAGCGGGGATTCCATCACCTCAGCCGAACTCGTTCCGTGCACGCCGCGGGCCCTGCGGCTCGATCCGGATGTTCAAAATTCCATCCCGCACCAAATGGTGCTCCTCGACAAGGTCCGGGAGCGCGCTGGGGAGTTTGACGTCCTCCATTTCCACGTCGATTACTTGCACTTTCCGCTGTTTCGGACGCAGGCGGCACGAACAGTAACGACCCTGCACGGGCGGCAGGACCTGCCTGACCACCTGCCGTTCTACGCCCATTTCCCTGAGATGCCCTTGGTGTCGATCTCCAATGCTCAGCGCGCGCCACTGCCGCGAGCCAATTTCATCTCAACTGTCTATCACGGGCTGCCGCTGGATCTGCACAAGCCGACCTATCACCCGGGCGGTGGCTATCTCGCCTTCCTTGGGCGAATTTCTCCGGAGAAGCGGCCTGACCGCGCCGTCGCAATTGCGCGAGCGGCAGGACTTCCGTTGAAGATCGCGGCGAAGGTCGACCATGCCGATGAGACCTATTTTCGCGACACTATTGCGCCGCTGCTTGACGTACCGGAGGTCGAATTCATCGGCGAGATCAACGAGAGCGAAAAGACGAACTTTCTAGGAAACGCCGCAGCGCTGCTGTTTCCAATTGATTGGCCGGAGCCATTTGGTCTCGTCATGATCGAGGCGATGGCATGCGGCACACCCGTTTTGGCGTTCCGCGGAGGATCGGTCGCTGAGATCATTGAAGACGGCATTACCGGACGCATCGTTGAAAGCGTAGACGAAGCCGTGCAAGCGGTGCCGAACTTGCTTTCGCTGGATCGAAAGGCCGTTCGCGCCCGCTTCGAGGACCGCTTCTCCGCAACGCGCATGGCAGCAGAGTACGTGAAGCTTTATCAGAAGATGCTTAGAATGCGTGCATCCGAGCATCATCTGTTGAGTATGGCTGGGCATTCGGCCCGCCGTTCCCATGCGGGAGCTGCAGTCGCAAATGAAGTTAATTGAGCATGCTAAATGGGGGAGATCTGGCGCGGCTATATTGCCGGGCGCTTGTTGGAAGCTACCGAAGCTATGCGAGTGCGCGCGCGACATAGTAGACCCACTTGCGTTAAAAAGATTCCGCAACAAGATATTCAGTGCGCGTCCGACCCTATCGCAGGTTGCCTCGGGCCGCCACGAAGGCGCCAAGGCGGAAAAGGCCGTGCCGTTCCCGACCGCCTGCGATCGGGCCGATGAAGTTCTCATTCGGCGGACGCCATCCACGACTTGATCGGCGAGCTGACGTTTTCCTCGTCCATCAATCCGGCGATAGTGCATACCGCGCTCAGCGCGCTGCTGTTATTCAGCGCCCAATGTGACCCCCGATCGGCTCTGAAGGTTCACCCATCCGGCGCCAGCGAAGCTATTGCACGATCATCAGAAGGCCCATCCCTAACGGGCTCTGATGTTTCCTTCCATGTCTCGCGCCTCGACGTGAGTCTTACGATATCGCGCCCCTAGACGAGGATCAGCACGACGAGACCGTGCCGAGGCGATCTCCGGATAGAGTCGGCCCGGCCTTGGCCGCTCTGCAAAGCCCCCAACAGGCGAAAATATTTTCGGGAGAGTCGGCGCCGCCCGTTGACGCAACACGTAGCCCGTTCCCCGCTTTTTCGAATTTTTGTTTCGCGGAGGAGCAGCCATGCAACGGGAACTCGCGGTAAAGCTGTAGCGTTGCCCGAGTGTCAATCATGCCAGCCGCCGAGGCCGTCTCGCACATCGATTCTGCGCGTCGATGATCCGACGTCCTAGCGGTCGTGTCTCCAGGATCGGCCGCCAGCGCGTAGCGGCGCGCTCCGCAGGGTCAGGATTATCGATGAGCGAAATTGATGAAGATCAACGCAGCCGGCTCGAAATCAGTGCGCCCCAATGGCGGCAGATCGTCAATGGCGCTACCGACACGGCGATCATCAGCACGGACGAACATGGCCTGGTTACGAGCTGGAATACAGGCGCAAGCCGCATCCTCGGCTGGGATGAACGGGAGATGCTAGGGAAGTCCCTTGGTCGCATCTTCACCGAAGAGAACAATCAAGCCCAACTGCAGCGCGAGATCGCTGATGCGACCGCCAAAGGGAAGGGCGGTGGAGAAGAAGGCTGGCGCCTTCGTAAGGACGGCAGTCGCTTCTGGGCCGTCGGCGAATTGAGTCCCATCCGCGAGAACGGAAGGATCATCGGATTCGTTAAGATTTTGCGGGACCGCACCGCGCAGCGGCAGACGGAAGAGGTCCTACGCGAGGAGCGCCGCGCCCTCGAAATCCTCAATCGTGCTGGCTCTGCACTGGCCGCTGAGACCGATGTTCAGCGCCTTGTTCAGATCGTCACGGATGCTGGCGTCGAGTTGAGCGGAGCCGAGTTCGGCGCGTTCTTCTATAACCTGACGAATGACGCTGGCGAAAGCTACATGCTCTATACGCTGTCAGGCGCGCCGCTGGAAGCCTTCTCCAAGTTTCCGATGCCGCGCAACACCGAGGTGTTCGCTCCGACCTTCAACGGCGAAGGCATCATCCGCTCGGACGACATCACGAAAGACGCCCGCTACGGGAAGAATTCGCCGCGCAAAGGTATGCCGGAGGGCCATCTGCCGGTACGTAGCTATCTCGCGGTGCCGGTGGTATCGAGATCGGGAGAGGTGATTGGCGGGCTGTTCTTCGGGCACGGCAGGCCGGGGGTTTTCGACGAGCGATCGGAGCGTGGGCTTACCGGACTTGCGGCCGAAGCCGCCGTCGCGATCGACAACACTCGTCTTTCCCAAGCGACGCAGAGGGAGATCGCCCAGCGAGAGCGCGCGCAGCAGGCCCTGAGGGAATTGAATTCCACCCTAGAGCGGCAGGTGGCCGAACGGACCGAGCAACTGAAGCGCAACGAAGAAGCGCTGCGCCAGTCACAGAAAATGGAAGCGGTGGGGCAGCTCACCGGAGGCGTCGCACACGACTTCAACAATCTCCTGCAGGTGATTATCGGTAACCTCGACACCTTACAACGCAACCTACCGACGGATTCGGCACGCCTCCAGCGTGCGATGCGACATGCGATGAATGGCGCGCAACGCGCGGCGTCTTTGACCCAGCGGCTGCTCGCCTTTTCACGGCGGCAGCCGCTTGACCCGAAGCCGCTCGACGTCAACATGCTGGTGAACGGGATGTCGGATATGGTTCACCGGACGCTGGGCGAGATGATTTCGGTCGAGACGGTGCTCGGGGCTGGATTGTGGCGTGTGGAGGCAGATCCCGGCGAGCTCGAGGCGGCTATCCTCAACCTCGCCGTCAATGCGCGCGACGCGATGCCTAAAGGGGGGCGCCTGACGCTGGAAACAGGCAACGCACACATCGACGAAGCCTATGTTGCCGCTCACACGGAAGTCGTGGCTGGCCAATATGTAGTGATCTCGGTCACCGACACCGGCGTCGGTATGGACGCCGCGACGATCGCTCAGGCCTTCGAGCCGTTCTTCACCACCAAGCCGGTCGGCAAGGGTACGGGTCTCGGGCTCAGCCAGGTCTATGGGTTCGTCAAGCAATCCGGCGGCCATATCAAAATCTATTCGGAGCCGGGCGAGGGCACGACCGTCAAGCTGTACCTCCCGCGCTTGGCCGGCGATGCGGCGGACAACGCAGCTTCCGACGAACCGCTCAACCCCGAAGCCGCGCAGGGAGAAATAATTCTGGTTGTCGAAGACGACGATGACGTGAGAGCGTATTCCGTCGACAGCTTGCGCGAACTCGGCTATCGCGTGCTGGAGGCTGACGATGGGCCGGCGGCTCTGCGCATTCTTGACCGACAGCCGCGAGTGGACCTCCTGTTCACGGATGTTGTGCTACCGGGAGGCTTGACGGGCGCGCAGATTGCCTCCCAAGCCAAAGCGTTGCGTCCGTCGCTGAAAGTGCTGTTCACGACGGGCTACGCCCGCAATGCGATCATTCATAATGGTCGCCTCGATAAGGGCGTGCAGCTGATCGTCAAGCCCTTCAGTTTCAACGACTTGGCCGCGAAGATCCGCGACGTGCTCGACCTGCCCGAGAAGCCGGCCGACGGCTGATTCCTGCGCGCTCGGCGGTCGCGGACCATGCGGGCTCCTTTGCACGGCTGAAGCGGTGATCGATCGGCGCTGATTGAAGGAATGTCCGCCTAGGCCGCCCTGGATTCTGCGGAGCAGCCTTCGCGCGCAAGCGGAAGGATGGCACCTTGATAAATGTCGTCGGGAACTTTCGCGAAGAACATCGTGCCGCCGGCTCGTGGGAGCGCAGCCTGGCCTGCCACCGGCCGGTCGGCCTGCGGCCGCTTGAGGCGAGTTCGTCACCGCGAGGGCCTCGGACCAGCTGAAGCCACGCCGGTCCTCCCGGACCGCGTTTCCGCCGGCGAGAGAGTCCTCTCTCAGACCGGCGACCGCCTTGTGCGGCCCGTGCCCTCGCCTTTCTTGGACAGATCCGGTGAGCGGCTCAGCCCATGGCTGGGCAACGTAGTCGGCCCCCGCGCCGAAGCCAGTAGCATCAGAAACAGCGCACGGGTTGCCTGGTAGCTGGCGGCAGCGCGGGTTGCTTCGGAGCCTTGCATGACAACACGGCCCTCGCCAGTGAACAGATACCACCTGCAGCCCCTGCGACGGGTCTGCAGGCGAAAATCGAAAAGTGGAAGTCGATAGGACATAGCCAGCCTGTCGCTCAGTCGTGCTGTACGGTCGTCTCGGTTTCGTAGGAGTTGGTTCAAGAATTAATGAAAATGCTTTTGAAGAAAAGCGCGGCGCCGGATAGCTTTTGTCCGTCCCCCGCACCGACGCGAGCGAGACGCCAGTTCACGTCTGGCGACGCTTGGAACTGACGAGCGGGGAGCCGAGGCGATGCCGTCTCGGTCAGGCCAATCGAGCAACCAGGATGTCCGCAGCCAAGATCACGGTGCTCATCGATGGTCCCAATCTGTACGCCACCACGAGGGTGCTTGGGTTCGACATCGACTACAAGCGTCTGTTGAAGGAGTTCAGCGACCGCGGCGTGCTGGTCCGCGCCCTCTATTACACGGCGGTCATGGAGGACCAGGAGTATTCGTCGATCCGTCCGCTGGTCGATTGGCTGGACTACAACGGCTACACGGTGATCACAAAGGGCGCCAAGGAATTCGTCGACGACCTCGGTCGGCGCAAGGTCAAAGGCAACATGGCCGTCGAAATCGCCGTCGACGCGATGGAGCTGGCCGAACGGGTCGACGAGATGATCCTTTTGTCCGGCGACGGCGGTTTTCGCTGCCTCGTCGAGGCCGTGCAACGCCGCGGAGTCCGGGTCACGGTGGTCTCGACGATCGCCAGCCGGCCGCCGATGGTCGCCGATGAGCTACGCCGACAGGCCGACGTCTTCATCGATCTGGTCGAACTGCGGTCCAGGATCGGCCGCGATCCGCTTCCGGTACCGCGTGAGGGCGACGAATTAAGGTCCTGAAGTCGGGCGTCGCCAAGCCTTGAGAACGCCATGCAACGAAAACGCCATGCAACGAAAACGCCGCTGCGCAAAGACAGCGGCGTTTGCCGGATGAAATTGGACCGTGCTGAAAATAGCCCCGGCGAGCCGAGCCAAGCAGAACGACATCCAGATGTTGAGTCCGGGAGATTACGGGTTGGGGCGGTTCCTTGGTTCCGATGCTCCTGGGCGACCGCGGTCAAGTGCTCGCGGCGGCGCCTCGTCCCGCCGGTGACGTCCCTTCTCGGTTCGGGCGAGATATGATGGCACTCGACGAGCCACCGTGGCTGCATCATGAGCATCAGTCCTACGCGCATCGATTTGAGAGGCAGTTCACACGTCAAGCCTCCGGACCGGACTATGCTGTCCGTCACGTCCTTTCGGAGGAGCAGGCAGATGATGGCCGCGTTGACGAAGGTGCTCTCGCGCACGACCGGCGCGGATGTCGATATCGAGGATCTGAAGATCGTCCTGATCTTCTGCGGCGCGGGCCTGCTGCTGTCCCTTCTGGCGGCCATGACCGACGGCGTCGGCCCTAGTCTCTTCTGAAGCAACCGGTAGCGCCCCGACCCGGGCGAGTCCAGAACGGCCTTTATGAGGCATTGGCCCTGGTCCGCTCGCGAGCCGCGCGGCGGCGCTGAAGGCGTGCATGGCGGCGCCGTCCGACTTCGGCTGGCAGGCGCAGCGGTGGTGCGGCTAATCCGGGCGCGGGCACCTCTTCGGACGACGCCGCCTGAGTGTCCGGCCGGGCTTCCATGAACTCGAGCACGGAGCGTCCCTTGTCGGTGATGCGCCAGCCGCCGTTCAGGCGTTCGATCAGGCCATGCGAAAAGATATCCAGATCCGGAACGCGCGCGGCGAGCCGCTTCGTGCGTTCGGCCCAGTCCCGTCCGCTGGTCGCAAGGATCGCCATGTCGCGCTTGAGGTCCGTCATCGGAGCAAACCCGTCCGGATAGCTCACCAGGATCTTCAACACTGTCACCTGGAAATTCACCGGACGCTCCCGCGATCCGCCGTTACCGCCACATCGTCGGCGCTTCGGAGAGAGCCCTGCGACCGACGAATTTCAGGCTTTCGGGCGAGGTCTCGCCCTTGGCCGCGGCCTCCAAGATCTTGGAGGCGACCCGCGCCTTAGCGCCGATCTCGTGGCTGGAAATGCTTCCGCAGACCTCGTCGAGGACGGCGCGCAAAAGCGCCGTGGTGGCCGCGTCGAACATGCTGCGGCCCTCTACTTCTGAGACGCCGGCTTCGGCATCGCCGACAGCGACGAGGTCAACAGGAAAAGACATGAGACGCCCGCTCGCAGCATCGAAATCCTCCACGAAAAATGCGTTGTTCTGAAATCCGTCCCGACCGAGGACTTCATTGATCTCACATCAATTTGGGTGGAACGGCAATCGATTCCGACGCTGCGGCGCAAAATCTCCCTCGGCGCGCCTCATCTGGGAAGCTCGGCACCATCTGGACCTTCATCTCCGGCCGAAAAGGTGTAGCGTCGCCCTTCGATGGCTGAACCGCGTGGCGTGGGCTGCGAGACATCTCGCCCGCAGCATCGGGCGCCTCATCGCCGCGATCGATCCGCAGATCCACTGTTCTTTGAGGTCGGCGGCTTTTCGACCAAGGCGCCTTATTTCCGTCTGTGGACCTAGAGCCGAGTGGGCGGCTTCAGCGGGCTCTCGACCCACTGCCGGGCGGTAGGATCGTGCAGCGGATCGTCTTGCACTCGGGACAGACGTAGCGCTCGGCGACTCTGGCGTCCTGGACAAGCTTCATCGGCCGCCCGCAATGAGGGCACCGCAGAAGTGCCGCGACCTAGCGGGTATTCCCTGTCCTTAGCAGGTAAACGCGCCTACTTGAGCGGGAGAAGCCCCGTTTTTCTTAAAGGCGCTCCTTATTAGGAACGAGCTCCCGACTTCGACATTCCATTCGAAATGCAATCGGGAGCCTCAGCATGGCCACGCAAATCGTTATGGATCACAGCGGCGACAGCCGGCACTTCTTCGACAACTCCGAGGCAGATGCCTTGGCAGAAGCGGAGAGGTTATTCCTAGAATTCACCAGCAAGGGTTATACCGCGGCGGTGCGGACAGGCCCTGGCGAGGTAACCAGGATCACCACATTCGATCCAGCGGCGGAAGAGACATTGTTTTTCCCGCGGCTTGTCGGTGGGTGAGCACGTGAAGAATGTGTCCCGTCGCGCAGGTAGTTGGAGTCTGCGGAGCTTGGCCGTTGGTAAACTTTATCAAGCGGCCAAGGACGAGAAGACGAGCTTCGCTCGCTCGCTGCGGCTTCTGCGTTCATGGCTTTCGCCCCAGCAAAGAGTTCAATTCGACACGAAAGGATACTTCGATGTCGTCGGATGCGATACCGGCAGGCGCTACCGCATTCGTCGGGGAACGTCAGCTAACGTCCACGAGATCGATGAATATGGGCGTCTCAGGACGGGGCGATGCTTCGTCCCGCTCGGTGGCTTGCCACACGGCGACGTCATGCTTGCTCAGAAAATCGCTCTGGAGACGGACGAGGTGCGGGCCTTGAACGTCGCCAACAGCTTCCCTGGGCCTGTTACCTGGCGACTACCACGTCTTTCTTCAGAGAGGAGAAGTTCACGCCGCTCTCTTTCGACCGAGTTGGGTCAATCGCATCAGTGATTCGATCTGATTTAGTTGGTTGGATGCATTTCGAAGGGTTTACCGATGGCGATCGATGCTTTTAGAGGAACAACGCCGCTGTTTCTTCCTGAACGTTTTTTCGTCGGGCGGCTAGAAGGTTGGGCAGTACTGGAAAGTCTAGTTGGCGGACTACTGAAACGCGCAACGATTGTTGGTCACGGCGAACTAGATGCGGACACCGATACAGTGCTGTTCATCGAGACATATACATTTGACGGTGGTCATAGCGACACTCTGCATTGGACGATCAGAAAGGGCGAGGAGGGGAAGTACACCGGCTTGGAAAATCGTCTCGAAGGTGATGCCATCGGGGAGCAAGCCGGTTGCGCATTCCACTGGAAATACACGCGCGATACACCACAAGGGGGCGGTAAATCGTTCAAGCTGAATTTCGACGATTGGTTTTATGGGATCGATGAACGAGCTTGCATAGTCCGCGGCCGTGCTGGCCGTGCCGGCATCCCGTTTGCGACGGCACACGTTACTTACCGTAAGCTTTAGCTTCGCCGGTGTCCGTCACTGCGACAGGCGGGAGCAGGTGAGGGGCCAAGGAAGGTCGAGCCGGCACATAGAACGCCCAGGTGTTTAAGTTAACCTCCACCTGACGAAGGCGTCGGCGTTTTCCACTAGTTCGCGCCCGGCTCGGTCTTAGTTGGGAAGCCGATGGCGCCGGTGACGGCGCCGCCGTCGGCGATGCCGTTGCCCGGCGCCACCAGCTTGCTCGTGCCGGGGGCGAAGCATGCCGGCGGTCCCTGCGCGAAGCTCGAAAACACCCTCGCCGACTTCTCGGACCCCCAATACCTGATTCGCGGAAATTGCGAGCGAAGGAAGTTTGCGTGAGCGCCCGCGTCTGGATTTGTGTGCTGGCGCGAAGGCTCCGAAGTCTTCTTTGTCAGGAAACGACGTCCGGCTGTCCTGATCCGCAGGATCGGATTGGTTGCCCAAAGCAGGGTCCATTGCGACATATGCCCCTGGCCGAGGCGAGCACGATCGAGAAAGCCGTTTCACTGAACACCACTCGAACGATCGTGACGCGATTACGGGCGAGCGCTCCGCCGCCGACGCAAGCTATGGCACGCGCGCCGTTGGCCGGGATGGCGATTGGGACATGGCATGAATCGAGCAAAAAGGAGCATGAGATGACCAACGGCAGCATCATTCCTCAGGCTAACGAAGAGCGAACTCGTTCAACGATGATGGCCTGGCGCGTGCACGAATTTGGGCCACCCGAGATCATGAAGTTCGAGCGCATCTCGCGCCCCGAGCCCGGCCCGGGCGAGGTCCTGGTCAAGGTTGAAGCCGCTGGAGTTGGCCCGTGGGATGGCTGGATCAGGGCCGGAAAGAGTGCTTTGCCGCAACCGCTCCCCCTCACTCTTGGGTCCGATCTCTCAGGTGAAATCGTCGCCGCAGGACCCGGGGTCTCTGAATTCCGTGTGAGAGAACAAATTTATGGGGTCACGAACCCGCGGTTTATCGGTGCCTATGCCGAGTATGCTGTGGCTTCCGCAGGCATGGTTTCGACCAAGCCAACCTCGCTAACGCACGTTGAAGCCGCCTCGCTTCCTGTCGTTGCCGTCACCGCATGGCAGGCATTGTTTGACCACGCCCAACTCGAAGCAGGGCAAAGGGTCGTCATTCACGGAGCGGCGGGCAACGTCGGATCCTATGCGGTTCAACTGGCTCGTCAGGCGGGTATCCAAACGATCGCAACGGTATCGACGGGCGATGTTGCCGCCGTGCGCAACCTCGGCGCAAACACCTTGATTGATTACCGGACCCAGCGCTTTGAGGAAGAAGTAGGGGATGCGGATGCAGTCATCGATCTGGTCGGCGGCGAAACGCAAATTCGCTCGTTCCAGGTCCTTCGTCGCGGCGGCAAGCTGATTTCGGCGGTGTCAAATCCGGATCAGCAACTCGCCCAACGCTACGGTGTCGGAGCCACTTTCTTCCTGGTCAACGTTACGAGCCAACATCTGAAGGAGATTGCTCGCCTCGTCGATGGTGGAAGACTACGAAGACACGTCGGGGCAGTCTTGCCTCTCGCCGATGCGCGCGAGGCTCATTTGATGCTGGAGCGCGTGCGGCCTCAGCCGAAAGGAAAGATCGTGCTCGCCGTCGGTTGATCGATCAGTTCTCGTCGTTGCGGTCGGCTCCCAGTCCCACAGCCACTCGAAAAAAGGACACAACAAATGACCTCACGAAACTTGTCCAACGCCCTCGTCATTCCAGATTCGTTGCTCGCGAAAGAGGCTACAGACGTCCTGCGCGAGCATTCCACTGATCTGCTGTTCAATCATTCGATTCGCGTCTACCTGTTCGCCGCCGAGCAGGGGCGTCAGAGGAAACTGCGCTTCGACCCTGAGCTCCTTTACGTTGCCGCCGCGTTTCACGATCTCGGCCTGATCAAGAAGTTCTCGAGCCCTGACGAACGCTTCGAGGTCGATGGCGCGAACGCCGCCCGACAGTTTCTTGGCACCCACAACATCGCCGAAGATCAGGTGCAGGCCGTCTGGGAGGCAATCGCGCTGCACACCACGCCCGGCATTCCGAAACATATGCGCCCCGAAATAGCGCTCCTCAATTCCGGTGTTCTTCTTGACGTAATCGGTGTGGGGTTCGATCAGTTTCCCGCGGAGCTGCGCGAGGAAATCGTCGCCAGGTATCCCCGCATCAATTTCAAGGAAGGCTTTATCCAGGAGTATTTCGCCGGCTTTGCACACAAGCCTGAAACGACGTATGGCACCGTCAACGCCGCCCTCTGCGAACGTTTCATGCCAGGATTCGAGAGTCCCAATGCTTGTGACTTGATCGCTGCTTCTCCCTTTCCGGATTCCACGTCACAAGGCTCAGGATCATGACGGAGACGTATCCTGTGCTGGGCCCGATTGCGGCCGCATCGACTCACTGGCGTCTCTCATCTGGCTGCTCCTCGGTGCAACTCAGCGGCAAGCAGCAGACCAGCCAAACGTGATGGCCCGGCGGTGGCTTCATACCAGAAGCGTTATCATGACCATCAGCGCAGGCCCGCGTCTTGGTTTCAAGTGGTTTGCGTGAACTCGTGAGAAGAGGAGATGCGATAATGTCGATCAGCGGATTTGCCTATCGGATTGGTGTGCTCTCAAACCCTCGGGGTATGACGGCAAAAGCAGCAAGGAGGGCGATGCAAACAGCCTTCGTCCCGCTGATAACAGCAGCGATCGCTCTGGGAGCTTCGCCTGCCATCGCGCAGGAGCAGGAGCAGGTGAAAGTAGCCTTCGAGCACGCACTGCCAAATGTCGAAGGAAAGAGGATAGTCGCCGTGAAGGTGACCTATCCTCCCGGAGGCAAATCGCTGGCTCATCACCATGCAGCCTCGGCATTTATCTACGCCTATGTACTGTCCGGCGCCATCCGCAGCCAGGTCGGCAACGAGCCCGCGAAGGTTTATCATCAAGGTGAAGGCTTTTACGAAATGCCGGGCTCACATCACAGCATCAGCGAGAACGCGAGCGCGAAGGAGCCCGCCAGCTTACTGGCAATCTTCGTTGCCGATTCCAAGGACGAGCCGTTGACGTCCCCAGACAGGGCGTCGGGATCACGATGATGGCGCGACGGATCCGCCTGTCGCCGTGACGATCTGTTTCATGGGCCGCTTGGTTGGGGGGCAATCGGCCGAGAAAATCCCTCAACCGAGATGCACCGTGTACGTTCCGTTGCTTCCCAGATCGGGCTAGGCCTTTGCAGGCGCCAGACTATCTGCATAATGAGGCAGCCAGACTGAGAGGTAGTAAGACGTGCCGGTACAAGCTGTCGCGATTGTTGTTTATGAGGGGGTCCAAGCTCTGGACGTGGCTGGTCCGCTGGATGTGTTCAGCGAGGCCAACACGTTTCTCGGCAGCACTGACCGCTATGAAACAGTGTTGGTTGCCGCTCACCGCAATCCGCTGCGCGCGTCGAACGGAATACGGCTGATGGCGGACCTGACCTTCGAGGGGGCGGTGGGCGGCTTCGATATCATTCTGGTGGCCGGCGCTCCGACGCCGCCGGAAGCGGAGCCCGAACCGTGCCTGCTTGAGTGGGCCAAGGAGCTGCCGTGGCGCTCAAGCCTTTATGGATCGATCTGCACCGGGGCTTTTGTGCTCGGCTATGCCGGGCTCCTGGACGATCGGCGAGTCACAACCCACTGGCAGGATGCAGATGCGCTGGCGGCCAGGTTTCCAAAGGCGAAAGTCGAACCCGACTTGATCTATGTACGCGACGGACGGCTGATCACCGCCGCCGGTGTGACTGCGGGGATAGATCTGGGCCTGGCGCTCGTCGGGCAGCGGCATGGTGCGGAAACGGCGCTCAAGGTCGCCAAGCGACTGGTTGTGGTTGCCCAGCGCCAGGGCGGACAGTCGCAGTTTAGTCCCTATCTCACCGCGCCCGCCGATCCGGAATCGCCAATCGCACGGATTCAGGACCATGTCATGGCCAACATCGGGGAGCGCCACACGCTGGAGTCGCTTGCCGGCATCGTCGGCATGAGCCCCCGAAATCTGGCCCGTCATTTCGCGCAGGCGACCGGGACGACACCACACGAGTTCATCGAGCGCGCCCGCGTTGATGCGGCGCGCATGATGCTGGAAGGAAGCGACCGGCCGCTGAAGGCCGTCGCCTTCGATTGCGGCTTCGGGTCCGCGGACCGGATGCGCATGGTGTTCAGCACGCGCCTCGGCGTCACCCCTGTCCAATATCGCGCCAGCTTTCGGCGGGCGGAATCTGAGTAGATCGGTAGCTCCGACGGCAACCGGTGTCTTCGGCAAGGTTGAACGGTTCGAGGGGGCCTTTTGTCAGCAAACGACGTACGGCTGTCTTGATCCATAGCCTCCTGCGTGTTGTCCAGAGCAGGGCTCGATTGCCTAATAGCGACCAGCAGCCAACCCACTCTTCCGAAGGAGATCGCTCCATGTCTGAGATCATCGCCGGCATCCGCATGCCCGACAGTGCAATCGCGCGCGCCGCCACGCAACTCGTGCGCGATACCGAGGACGACCTGCTCTACAACCACAGCCGCCGGGTCTTCCTGTGGGGTGCGCTGACCGGCGAGCGCCGCGGGCTGAAGTACGACCCGGAGCTGCTTTACCTTGGCGCGATGTTCCACGATATGGGTCTCACCGAGACATATTCGAGCGCCGACCTGCGCTTCGAGGTCGACGGTGCCAATGCCGCACGCGAGTTCATGAAAAGCTACGGCGTGCCGGAACGCGATATCGAGGACGTCTGGACCGCAATCGCGCTCCACACCACGCCCGGTATCCCCGAGCATATGCGCCCCATCATCGCGCTGGTGACCGCCGGCGTGGAGATGGACGTGCTCGGCATCGCCTATCGCGACTTCACGCACGAGCAACGCGACCATGTCTGTGTCCATCATCCACGCGAGACGAACTTCAAGGAGAACATCATAGATCACTTCGCCAACGGCATTATCAGGAAGCCGCTGACGACCTTCGGAAATGTGAAGGCCGATGTTCTGGCGCTGAAGGATGTGAACTATGTCCGCCAGAACTTTTGCTCGATCATCCTCGGCTCAGCTTGGCCGAACTGAACCCTTTCGCGGCCGCGTCGGAGGTGAGGCCTGCCATCTTGTCGAACACCAGTCGTCGAAGCCGTTAGCCGGCGCGAGAGGCAGCCGCGAAGAAACACTGTCTTTCTCACGGCCCCTTAATTCCGATCCCGCTTCCGACCATTGTAGCCGCAACGTTGGGAAGAGGAATGGACGGGACGGAATTCGCGAGTTTGAAGACGCTGGCTCCGTGAAGAAGCGCCGGTCAGCGCGAGACGGCCCCACCGAGGCCGACGGCCTAGCGTAGATCTACGAAGCCCGACTCACTGGAGCGACCTGGACGCCGCCGGCCGAAACGACCGTCAGGGCCGACAGGGCGTCGCCTACGGCGATCGAGGTCGAGGAGATCCAGGGACGTAGGCGCCGATGACAGGCCCGGTCCCGTCATAGCCGATGACGTGCGGCAGCCTTCCTGGTCCAATAAACTCGCAAAAAAAGACACCAGGATTTCGCGCTTCGACGAACATTTCCAGATCGCGGCTGCAGCTGCATATGCCGCACTAGGGATCTGCGAAAACCGCATTTGTTGATCCTCTTCCGGGGCTGTATAAGTTGGTAGCTTCTTCCTCCTTTAAGAAGAGGCCACCATGAACGCATTGCACACATGGCTTTCGCAACAGCACCACGGGTTGCAGACTTTCCGCGAATTTCAGCAAAGGCTCTATGATGCCTGCAAGGACGAGCCCGACCAACAGGGCCTGTGCCGTCTGCTGAATACCGTCGTTGACAACTATGTGGAGGCCTTCGACGAAGAGCCCTTGCCGGTCGCCGTCGCTGACCATGCCTATCAGCGTCTGCTCGATCTGGTGGCTGACATAGATTTCGGTGCAAGCGCCGAGCAGCGCCTCGCCATTATCAACAGTGTGGCAGCCAGCGATTTGCTGCACTAAAGCGGGATGTAGCGAGCGCTCCAAGAGGTCCAGAGTCCTGTTGTGGCCCTTTCCGGGATCGGCGCTCAAGGCTCCCTCCGATCCTGCGGATCAGGACAGCCAGACGTCGTTTCCTGATGAAGACGCCTTACGCCGAACGAGACCACTGGAAGTCGGTCGCGATGCGCTTTCCCTGGCCATTGGCCGGTCGGCAGTCACGGGGTACTCAAAATTCCGCAGTTTCCCCCGCAGCGCTCTGCTCGGTGAAATGTCCCTGCCTTAAGAGGTCAAGGTGAGGATCGACCGGTTTCACCGGTTAAGCCAAACCAGGCAAACGGGAGCGCGACGCCACAGAGAGCTGCCATCGGGAAGAAGGCCGCTCCTGCGTATCGGGCATAAAGAACACCCGATAGCGATACCAGTGCAGCAGTAACGAGGCCTGACCAAACGCATAAAGGGCTTGGGCCGTTGCCGCCATCCGTGCAGGGACAAGTGTCCTCATCATGCGCATGCAGGCGAGATGAAGCAGTGCGAAGCTCAAGCCATGCAAGGGCTGTATCATGGAGAGAAGCAAGACGGAGGTCGTCACGCCCGCAATCGACCAGCGTACGATTCCGGCCAGAGCAGCCAAGGCGGCCGCGCCGTTCACGCCAAGTCGGTCAATCAACGCTGGACCAACGAGAAAGAATACGAAAACTTCCGCAGCCACCGCTTCCGACCACAGGAAGCTAATGGCCGTAGTGCCTATTCCAGCGTCACTCCACCGGATCACAGCGAATGCATCGTGCATCGCGTGACTGCCATAGACCAAGGCTGAAACGAAGATCAGGACCCGAAACCGCGGGATCGTCAGGAATCCGTGCACCTCACCCAAGGCAAGCGATGGCCCGATGTGCAGCGTAGCCTGGGGCGGCACAGGGGGCACCAACGCTGTGGCGCACGTCGCCGTGATGAGCAGGCCGGCGTTCATCCAGATGACAGGGGTGAGGTCAGCAGGGCCGATGAGTTGTCCAACGAGCAGCGTGCCCAAAACGAAGGCCGCCGAGCCCGAACCTCGTATCCAGCCGTACTCAAAGGGCTTTCCGCCCATCTGAGGCTTTGCTGCATTCACCGACAACGCATCAGCAATCGAGGTCGTCGGAGCAAGTGCCGCAGCCTGAGCCACAGCCAGTGGAAGCAACAACCAGTACCCGTCTGCCCAGTTCAATGCGACAGCCGCGGCAGCCGCCAACGCGGCACAGCTTGCGAGCACAAGGCGCAACGAACCGAAGATGTCAGCGAGCCTTCCAACACACGGGCCAGAAACAAGGCGCACAAGCATTGCGGCGGCCAGGATCGCGCCAATCTGCTGAGGCGTTAGAGCTCTCGTCTCGAAGAGTTTTGGCCAGAATGGCGATGCCGCGCCGAATGCAGCGTACAAGGCGCCGTATAGAGGAATATAGGCGATTGGTTCGGCGATGCGCACAGTCAAAAAGCCTTGGAAATGAGGGCCGACGCCTTCACCAAGGACTCCCGCCAGATTGCAAATCCACACGACCGTAGCAAACCTGATGTTCCGCCTTATTCCCGTTACAAATCGAACGTTTTCGAGTACGGTTTCGAGTGAGCGGCATCGCGGCAGGATCGGTCAGCCCGGCTCCAAGCCGCGCTTCCTCAGAGATAGCGTTGCGAGTGGCATAGTAACAAAAACCGCAAGCGCCTTTTGTTCGCCTACACCTTTTGTCTAGGTTTGACCTCGTTATCCGTCACCTCGACTTGGTGCGCCTCGGCCAACTGCTGCCTGATTTCGGCTTCGGCGCGGGTGAGGCGCGCTACGCGCCGCACGCCGTCCCAAATCTCTATTGAGGGGTGAGCTTCGAGGAATATTTCGGCTCGGCGCGTTGCGTCGTCATCGCAGCCAGACTCGATCTCATAAGCAGCGAGCGCCACACCGGATAAATCTGTTGCATGTACGACGTAGCGCATGGCGAATACCATCGGTGGGCCCACCGGATCCGGCGGGAGCCAGCTAACGTAATTCTGACTCCGCGCAGGGATAAATAGTTCCTGCGGATTAGGGACGGCTTCCGGACCGGCGGCGCGCAGTCTCTCCCAGAGAAATAGTCGCGCGGGGTCAGAGGGGCGCACGCCCAACTAATCCAATGTGCAACACAGCGCAAAATGCCCTGAAACTCTCTTCGCTTCCCTCCGTTGACTCCTTGGCCTTCGCCCTCAGGCTTTGGCTCTTGTATCCTGTTGCGTTGGAGTCTCCGGTGCCTGCGTCCCGGCCCTACTGGAAGGGCTATCTGAAGCTGTCCTTCGTCTCCTGTCCGATCGCACTCTATCCCGCGATCTCGGCGGCCGAGCGCGTCTCCTTCCGTCAGGTCAATCGGCGCACGGGTCATCGCTTCAAACATAAGGTCGTCGATTCCATCACCGGCGAAGCCGTGAACACCGCCAAGAAGGCGCGTGGCTATGAGCTCGGCGAGAACAAGTTCCTGCTAGTCGAGGATCGGGACCTTGCGCGCGCGCGGAGCGATCGCCCCGTTCCGGGAGCCCTGGAGGCTGCTCCGCCTCGCCGTGAAAGCCCGCCAATCGCTCCCGCCGGCGTTCAAGAGGATACGCTTGAGGGGAGCGCTGCGAACCATGATGATGAAGCCGGGGAGCTCGAGGAAGCGGCCCCCATCGCGCGGCCGCAGAACACGCGCACAATCGAAATCCAGCATTTCGTTCCCGTTGGGCAGATCGACGCGAGCTATTTCGAGAAGCCGTACTACATCGTGCCGCGCGAGCAGATCGGTCAAGAAGCCTTCGCGGTGATCCGCGATGCGATGAGTCGGGAAGCCGTTGTCGGCCTTGCCCGCGTGGTGCTGTCCTCGCGCGAGCGGGCGTTTTTGGTCGAGCCAAAGGGGCGCGGCCTTCGCGCTATAGCACTGCGCTTTGCACACGAGCTCCGGAACTCGTCCGAATATTTCACCGAGATTCCAGAGGTGAAGCTGCCTTCCGAGATGATGAAGCTCGCACAGCATATCATCCGGTCGAAGTCGACCGATTTCGATCCGGTCCTGCTGGAGGATCACTACCGCAGCGCGCTCCTGCGGATCCTGCGCAAGAAGCAGACGACGCGCGGCACGCAGCCGACTACCATCCAGCCGTCGCGCGAGAACATTGTCAACCTCATGGATGCGCTCCGGCAAAGCATCGACGCCGAACGTTCGGCAAAGTCCGAACGGCGCGGCGCTGGAAAGCCGGCCGCGGCGAGGCGCGGCGCACGTCATCGCAGAACCATTTAGCCTAGACGCACACCGGTTAGCGCTCACGGCCCCGTGCCATCCTTCGCCGCTCCTAGGGCTTTGGAGGAACTTCCTGACAATCAGAAAG
The DNA here is from genome assembly GCF_021458635.1 of Bradyrhizobium monzae. Lineage (GTDB taxonomy): Bacteria > Pseudomonadota > Alphaproteobacteria > Rhizobiales > Xanthobacteraceae > Bradyrhizobium. The sequence goes on along the minus strand of NZ_JAIRDQ010000007.1, from coordinate 270,206 downwards.
GTTCATCCAGGGGCCGGATAGGAGACAATGAGTTGCTGGTCGAGTCACCGGATAACACCCAGACGATTGTGGACCCGAGAGATGCGGCCGAATCTGCTGGCCTGAGATACGTTTCCGACGAACGGCCCGGCATCCGCCGCAACAAGGCGGGGACGGGATTCACCTATACCCGGCCGGACGGATCGAGGCTAGTCGATCGTGGTGCGCTGAAGAGGATCAAGGCGCTTGCGATCCCGCCCGCGTGGACTGACGTCTGGATCTGCCCGTTTGCGGATGGTCATATCCAAGCAACAGGCCGTGACGCCAAGGGTCGCAAGCAATATCGCTATCACGCGCGTTTCCGCGAGGTTCGCGAAAGCACGAAATACGAGCATGTGGTCGCATTTGCTGATGCGCTACCTTCCATTAGGGAAACGGTGCGCGATCACATGGGACTACGTGGGCTCCCGAGGGAAAAAGTTTTGGCAACCGTCGTGCATCTCCTGGAGACCACATTGATCCGCGTGGGGAATGACGACTACGCCAGACAGAACAATAGCTATGGTCTGACCACACTGAAGAACCGGCACGTCACCGTCAACAGAAACGAAGTGCGCTTCCGCTTTACCGGTAAGAGCGGCAAACAATGGTCACTTCGCGTGCGGGATCGGCGAATCGCCAAAATTATTCGCGCCTGTCAGGAGCTCCCCGGGCAAGAGCTGCTTCAGTACGTCGATGAACAAGGCAACTGCCAGGATGTCACGTCGACCGACGTGAACGAGTACCTCAAGGAAATTACCGGAAAGGAGATCACCGCAAAGGACTTCCGAACCTGGGCAGGGACAGTGCTGGCGGCCATGGCGCTCACGGAGCTTGAAAGCTTCGACAGCGCCGCTCAGGCCAAGCGCAATCTTCGTAGCGCGATCGAAAAAGTCTCCGCGCGTCTTGGCAACACGCCGACGATCTGCAGGAAATGCTACATCCATCCAGAGGTGCTGAACTCCTACATGGATGGCAATCTAGTTCTGGAGCTCAAGTCACAAGCCGAGAGTGAGCTTCGAAGTGCTGTGGGCAATCTCAAGCCCGAGGAGGCGGCCGTGCTCGCGTTGCTGCGAGGCCGGCTCGCCGAGGAGGCGGAGCTGCCGGACCACGCCCGTGCCCAAGGATTTTCAGGCAAACTGCCCGCTCCTTGACTAATAGTTTGCCCGGCTCGCAGCACGGGCGCAATTCTTTCGATTGACCTTGTGATCTTACTAGCGCCTGGACTTTATTTTCGGCTCCTCCGACCGATGCGCCGGCTTCCTATCCGCGGACTAACGACAAGGTTATTGGGGATCGCGTACGGCCGCGGTCGTTTCGGGTGACGGGAACTCTTCGCGCTCCGAGTATTTCTGGTGCCCCCAGGGGCGAACTGCTGCGGTGCCATGCGGGGAAGAATCCATTTGCGAGATGCGGCCCTCGCTTCATCCTTCTGTCTAATGGCGTTCCTCCAGAACATGCGCAAGAATCGTAGTGCAAGGGGGGTGAGGAGTGCCCCTAATGGTTGCGACAGCACATACCGATGGGCCTGCGGAACGGGCTTCCGAAGCGACCCGATGGAGCCAACTGATAATCGGCATCATCTGCATGGTGATGATCGCCAATCTCCAATACGGCTGGACGCTCTTCACAATCCCCATTAGCCAAAAACACGGTTGGACCCTGGCGTCGATCCAGGTGGCGTTCACGCTTTTCGTGCTGTTTGAAACTTGGCTGGTGCCAGCCGAAGGCTATCTCGTCGATCGGTTCGGGCCGCGGATCATGGTGTTTGCAGGCGGGTGTCTAACCGGGCTGGCTTGGGTTCTCAATTCCATCGCAGATTCGCTCGCGATGTTGTACGTCGCCCAAATCATCGGCGGTCTGGGGGCGGGCGCTGTTTATGGCACCTGCATTGGCAACGCACTCAAATGGTTTCCCGACCGCCGCGGCCTCGCGGCCGGACTGACCGCCGCAGGCTTCGGCGTTGGTTCAGCCCTCACGATCATTCCCATTCAGAAGATGATCTCGACTCATGGCTACGAAAATACATTCTTCACCTTCGGTATCGGCCAAGGCATCGTCGTGATGCTGCTGTCGCTGTTGCTGTTCGCACCGCGGCGTGGACAAACCCCAGACGCCTCGACCAGCAGGTTCGTCCAGCTCGGTCGCATTCAATACGAACCGCTGCAGGTACTCAAAGAGCCGACGTTTTGGATCATGTATGTGATGTTTGTGCTGATGGCAGCGGGCGGGTTGATGGCAACCGCACAACTCAAGCCCATCGCCAAGGACTTTCATCTCGACACCGCGCCGGTCTCGTTAATCGGCATCACACTCCCGGCGTTGACGTTTGCGCTGACGATCGATCGCGTTCTCAACGGACTTACTCGACCATTCTTTGGCTGGGTTTCCGATTTCCTTGGCCGCGAGAACACCATGTTCATTGCCTTCCTCCTGGAGGGCATCGGCATATGGGCGCTGTACGTGTACGGGCAGAACCCACTCGGGTTTGTGCTTCTGAGCGGAGTCGTGTTCTTCGCCTGGGGTGAGATTTACAGTCTCTTTCCAACCACCTGCACCGATTGCTTTGGTGTCGAATACGCCACCACGAACGCGGGCTTGCTCTACACGGCGAAAGGAACGGCATCACTGCTGGTGCCGCTCGCCAACGTTTTGGTGGTGGAGACCGGAGGCTGGAAAGCCGCCTTTGTTATTGCCGCGCTCTTCAATATTGTTGCCGCCCTAATGGCCATCTTTATTCTCAAACCGATGCGCCAGAGGTTAGTTACGCGCCCAAGTGGAGAGCAAGCGTGGGCCTCCGAAGCCCAACCCGGGCATCATCCGCGCGCCGCCAGCCAATCTCGTTGACCGGCGAAACTGCATCATCCGCTCCGTGACCCGCAGCGTCGCACGACGGATCGCAGAAGCCGGCGCTTCGGCCCTACGAATGCGCTGCGCTGCGCTGCCTTGCCTCGCCTTGGACGCCATTGGAGAGGGCTTCCCACACTTCCAAGGTAGCGAGGCGGTTGTCGAAGGTGGCAGGCGCCCGGCGAACCTTCGTGTCCACAAAGTATCGCAACGGCCACTTCTCAAACATTCAAGATCGCATCCGGACTGCCGGATCGGTCTGGATTTGTCACCCGAAATAGGAACAATCAGTGAACTTCACCGTTCCTAGCGACAGTGAGCTTCACCGTTCCTAGCGCAAGGCAACACCCATGAGCACCAAGGAAACCGCTGCCAATATTAAGAAGGACCCCGACGATTGGGTGTCGGGGGACGAGCCGATGACTGAGGCCCAAGCATCCTACTTGCAGACCCTGTCAGAACAAGCAGACCAGCCCTTCACGGTCGGGAAGCACCTCACTAAGGCGGAGGCGTCCAAGCTCATTGAAGAAATGCGCAAGAGGGCTGGCGTTGAATAGCAGCAGTAGGAGAAGAGGCGATTTTGTCAAAGGAGGCCGTGATGCCACGCGGAGACAAACGAAGCTACACCGACAAGCAGAAGCGACAGGCCGAGCACATTGAGGAAGGCTACGAAGCTCGAGGCGTTCCCGACAAGGAAGCCGAACGGCGAGCCTGGGCGACCGTAAACAAAGAAACCCATGGTGGCAAAAAGAGCGGGTCCGGCAGAGGCACCGAAGAAGACACTTCACCATCCCGCAAAGGCGGCAGGCTTGGGGGAAAAGCGTCCGCCAGCCGCCCAGCCTCTGAACGTTCCAAGTCAGCCAAGAAAGCGGCTCAAACTCGCAAACGCCGTGCGGCGTGAAGGAGGCATAATGCCGACATGCGAAACCTGCGGCAATGACTATGACAAAGCTTTTCAGGTGACGATGAACGGCCAGGCGCACACGTTCGACAGCTTTGAGTGCGCAATTCATGCCCTGGCCCCGACGTGCAAGCATTGCGGAACGCGCATTGTTGGACACGGCCTTGAAAAGAACGGCACGTATTATTGCTGCGACCACTGCGCCCAGGAAGAAGGCGTGACCGAGCTCCGCGATCGTCTGTAAAACCGGCAAGAGGCTCGGCCGGCGGTACGGTTGACGGGGTTGCGCATGCGCTTCCAGGCACCTTCGTAATTCGTTGGATCGGTTGCCATGACCGAATTTGCACATCTTCGCCACGGCATGGTCGACGTTCAACTCGCACGCCGCGGAATCCGCGATCGACGCGTTCTGAACGTGATGAAGCAGATTCCTCGGGAGCAGTTTGTGGAGCCCGGCTTTGAGGAATTCGCCTATGAGGACGGCGCGCTGCCTATCGCGAATGGGCAGACCATCTCGCAGCCCTACATCGTCGCACTGATGACCGAAGCGGCCGAACTGAAGCCGCCGGACAAAGTGCTAGAAGTCGGAACCGGTTCGGGCTACGCCGCGGCGGTCGCCTCGCGGCTCGCCAAAACTGTCCACACCATCGAACGGCATGAAGATCTGGCCAGGGTCGCCGCTGGACGGCTTGCGGCGCTCGGGTACGACAATTGCATCGTCCATACGGGCGATGGCACCCGCGGCTTGCTCGAAGCGGCGCCATTCGACGCGATCCTGGTCGCCGCCGGCGGTCCCATCGTGCCGGATGCACTCAAGAGGCAATTGTCCATCGGCGGGCGCCTCGTCATTCCGGTCGGTGATTCCGAACAAGAACAGTCACTGCTGCGGATCACGCGCTGGAGCGACACCGAATACGACGAAGAAACTTTCGGAGCCGTCCGCTTCGTGCCCCTGATCGGGGAGCAGGGATGGGCCGAGGACGGCACGCGTTCCGCCAGCAATCACGTCCCCGGACGCACGCATTTCCGCTCGCTGACCGAGATGATCGGCGCCGCCGTCGAACCCTTGCCTTCCTTCTGCGATCCGGACTTCGGTGCCCTGTTCGATCGCTTCGCGCACTCCCGCGTCGTCCTGCTCGGCGAAGCCAGCCACGGCACGTCGGAATTCTATCAGGCCCGAGCCGCGATCACGCGACACCTGATCGAGAAGCACGGCTTCACGACCGTCGCAGTGGAAGCAGGATTGGCCTGATGCCGCCGCGATCGACCGCTACGTTCGCCATCGAGGGTCGCGCGGTCCGGACGAGAAGCCGTTCGAGCGCTTCCCGGCCTGGATGTGGCGTAACACCGATATCGCCGCTTTCGTCGAGTGGATGCGCGAACACAACGACGGCAAGCCGGCAGGCGAGCAGGCCGCATACTTCGGGCTCGACATCTATAACATGCGAAGTTCGATCGCGGCGGTCCTTCTCCTACCTCGACAGCGTAGATCCGGAAGCAGCCGCCGTGGCCCGCGAACGCTGCGGTTGCCTGACCCCTTGGCAGCGCGAACCTTCGACCTACGGCCGTGCCGTCCTGACCAAAGGCTACCGGAAATGCGAGGCGGAGGTCATCCGCCAGTGCCAGGACATCCTGGGAAAGCAACTCGACTACGCCGCGAGCGACCCAGACAGCTTCCTGGACGCGGCGCAGAACGCGCGGCTGGTCGCCTCGGCCGAGCGGTACTATCGGATCATGTACTATGGCGGAGCCGAATCATGGAATCTGCGCGACACCCACATGTTCGAGACGTTGGGCCATATCCTGGACGCGCAAGGGCCCCGATCGAAGGCGGTGGTCTGGGCGCACAATTCCCATATCGGAGAAGCCCGCTTCACCGAGATGGGAGCGGTCCGCGAGGAGCTCAACATTGGTCAGCTTTGTCGAGAGAAGTTCGCTGACGCAGCGTGCCTGATCGGATTCGGCACCCATACCGGAACCGTCGCCGCCGCGTCGGACTGGGACGGCGAGATGGAAGTGATGCAGGTTCGACCCTCTCGGCCGGACAGTTACGAACGGCAATTTCACGACGCCGGTGTGGCGCGCGGCCTGCTCGAATTCCGCCGACGGCCTCCCCGACACCTACCCATTCGGCCTTTGACGGCTGCCGGCGCAGCCGGGTTTCCCCGAGGGCACTTCGGTTCGCTTGATGGCGGCGTTGGCGCTGCTGATAGCTGTCGACTTTCTCGAAGCCGGGGCGAACGAACTGCGCGCGGCGGTGTGTCGAAAGGATACTTGCGCGGTCGGTATGACGCACAGCGCGGCCGTAAGAAGTGACTGCGATTGACGTCACCTACTATGCGCCCCTAATCCCGGTGGACGACGGTCTCGCCCCCGGCGAGAAGCCGGGCTGCCACGTGGCATTAGCGCGACGTGTAGTCGCCGAAACCGAGGATCGGGCGCCACTCATGACTCGGCGGCGGTAGGGTCCACGTGAAGCCAATCGGCGAAGGTTCGCCAGCCGGCACATCAAGCATCGCTTAAGCACTGGTTGAAGGCGGGACGCCGTGAGGCACTTCCGGTCCCTGCTTTAGGAACGGATGCGATGTCGCGTCCGTTGAACGCGAAACAGCAAACTCCAGGAGGTCGACATGGCCATGGAAGATCGGGAGACGGTCAGTCTCATTGGAAGCGACAAGGTCGAAGGCACGAACGTGTACGGGCCCGACGGGCAGAAAATCGGCTACATCGAGCGCGTTATGATCGACAAGGTCAGCGGCAAGGTGTCCTACGCGGTGCTCAGCTTCGGCGGCCTGTTCGGCATCGGGGACGATCATTATCCGCTGCCGTGGCAAACGCTGAAGTACGACACCAACCTCGGCGGATACGTCACCGGCGTCACCCAGGATCAGCTCCGCGGCGCCCCAAAATACGCCGACGAGAGCAGTTGGAGTTGGGACGCGCAAACCAGGCGCTCGCTCGATGACTACTATGGGGTGCCGGTCGCCTAACGAAGGCGATCGGACACCGCCGTGCGCAGGACGAAAGCCGTCGCGTCACCGCGATCGGTTTGCGAGGCACCATGACAGCGGTTTTCGCGCGGCGCCGGCGAGAGCACGGACCTGCCGAGTTATCGGTTGGAAGGGTCCTGATCGCGCTTGTCGCCGGCCTTCTGCTGGTCTGCGCCGCCTCGCGCAGCGCCGCGGAAAGCTGAGGGGCGAGGCCGATGCGGATCGCCCAGATCGCCCCGTTGGCCGAAAGCGTTCCCCCGAAACTTTACGGCGGCACGGAAAGGGTCGTGGCCTGGCTGGTTGACGAGCTGGTCGAACTTGGCCATGAGGTGACCTTGTTCGCGAGCGGTGATTCGAGGACGCGCGGAGAGCTGCATGCGGTGTGGCCGCGCGCCCTGCGCCTCGGGCGCCCGCGCGTCGACCCGAACACAGCCTGCACCCTTTTGATCGAAGCGGTCTCGCTTCGCGCCCGCGACTTCGACGTCATTCATGCGCACGTCGACTGGCTGCACCTGCCGGCGCTCAGCCGCTGCGGGATCCCGTTCCTCACCACCCTGCACGGGCGCCTCGATCTGCCTGGCATCGGCGAGGTGGTTCGGCAATTTCGGGAGGCGTGCTTCGTCTCGATTTCCGACAACCAGCGCGCTCCGCTCGAGGACGCGAACTGGTGCGGGACGGTGCAGCACGGCTTGCCGGCTGGCCTATTTCGGCCGTCCTACGCTCCGGGGTCGTACCTCGCCTTCCTCGGACGGCTCACGCCGGACAAGGGGCCCGAGGACGCCATCCGGATCGCCCGGGCGGCTGGCATGCCGCTGCGGATTGCCGCGAAGGTGCCGCGCGGCGAAACCGGCTACTTCAAGAAGCATATCCAGCCGGCGATCGACGGGACCCGGGTCGAGCTCGTCGGCGAGGTGGACGAACGCGGCAAGCAGCCGTTTCTGTCGGGCGCTGCGGCCCTGCTGTTTCCGATCAAGTGGCCGGAGCCGTTCGGCCTGGTGATGATCGAGGCGATGGCATGCGGGACGCCCGTGATCGCCTATCGCGCCGGATCGGTGCCGGAGGTCGTCGACGACGGCGTGACCGGGTTCATTGTCAAGAACGAAGCGGAGGCGGTACGCGCGGTGAAGGAGCTGGCACGGATCGACCGGCGCAAAGTCCGGGCGCGGTTCGAAGAGCGCTTCACTTCGGACCGGATGGCACGGACCTACGAGACCCACTATCGGAGGCTTCTCGCCGCGGCGAGGCCTGCCCGTCTCTCGGTCGCCTCCGAACCCCTCGGCACGCCCGCGTCTCCGCTCCCCTGAGCGGCGCTGTTCAGGGGGCTACGGTTCGATAGAAGGAGGGATTGCATGCGCCATCAGCAAAGCGAGCGGCACCCGCGGCGGTTGTTCGCGTCCATCGCAAACAAGGCCTCGCAGGCGGCCGGCCGGCATCGGCCTTTGTCCTGGCCTGCGCGGTAGTTGTGATCTGGGCAATCACTGGACCTCTCTTCCACTTCTCGGACACTTGGCAGCTCGTCATCAACACAGGCACGACCATCGTGACCTTTCTGATGGTCTTCCTGATCCAGAACTCACAGAACCGGGACAGCGCAGCGATCCAGGTCAAGCTGGATGAGCTCATCCGAACCGGGAGCGCCCAGAATTCGTTCGTCGGCATCGAGCATCTCTCCGCCGACGAATTGGAGGAGCTGCGCGCCCGCTGCGAGGAGCGCGCCAAGGCGGTCGCGGCAGCGAGAAGAGGCTCAGGCAGGCGCCGCCCAACCAGATCCCAGGACGATGTCGACGGCTAGTGATCCAGCGAAAAGAAGAACGGCCTCGCCGCCAATGGCAGGAACGCGCGAGGCAACGCGGCGTTCGAGTTCAAGGTAGCCGCAACCCGCGCTTCCGAATTCCTTCAGAGGAGGATTCACCATGAGGTCCATTGCGAGCGCGCTGGTCTTTGCTCTGGCGCTTTCCGCCCCCGTCGCACTTGCCCAGACCACGAAGCCGGACGTCTCCGGCGCTCCGAGCGCGCAGAACTCAGGGGCCGGCATCGCCGGCCAGCCTGGCAACAAGAATGGTCCAGCCGCCAAGCCGGGAGAGACCGTCGGCGCAGGCTCGAGCTCGAACCAGCAGAATCCGACGGTCCAGCAGCAGGACACCTCCAACATCAAAGGTCTGCCGGGAAACAAGAGCGGTCCGCCGGCCAAGGAGCCCGAGCGGAAGTGATGCGGATTTCGGCGGTTGATGCTGAGGCACCTCCCTAGTTCGGCGGCATCCCCTTTTCGCCGCCCAGATCCCCTACCATCCGGACGACCTCGTCGGGATGGTAGGGCTTGTTCAGGATGCGGCTGCCCGGCACGGGCCGAGGTGCAGCGGGCGAGTAGCCCGTGGCGTAGATCACCGGCAGTTCCGGATCGCTTTCGCGGCAGCGCTCCGCGATCTGCCAGCCGTCGATGTTTCCGGGCAGCGTGACGTCGGTGACCAACACGTCCGCGACGTGGCGCTTGCACCAGTCCAGCGCCTCTTCCCCGGTGCTCGCGTGGATGACGTGGTAGCCCGCATCGCGTAGCGCCTCGACAACGAATTCACGGATAAGAGGGTCGTCCTCGACGAGAAGTACGCTCACTGGCGGCTCACTTGGATCGCGTTCGCAACGCATATCGAACGGCCCAATTGCGTCGTCGTTCCTGGCGTGGAGCGGGCCTGGGGGTTCAAGCGGTCTCGGCGCAACGCGAGGGGATTTGGCAATGCCGTTCGTGTGCTGGCCGTAGAACATGATGCTCCGATCTGCAGCTTCATCGAGGGCGTCCCTTCGCCGCGCGAGCGGCCGCTACGGCCATCCAGTCCCGCAGCAGCCCTCTGTCCTCTTTCGAAAAGGACGCGCGTCGCTTGAGATCGTCCAGGGTCTCGCCCGGATGGCATCGCGCGTAATCCTCGCGGATCAGGGACTCGAGATAGGTCGGGTCCGCCTCGCTGCCGGGGTCGAGATGCTGGGGCCAGTCGGTCCTCATGGTTTCCCTCCGGCGCACGAGCTGGAGGACGCCTCGATGCAGCACACAACGGGAAGAGCAATCGTTGGTTCGGGCGCAGATCCTGCCCTGGGCCACCTCGACGGCGTCGAGGCCTATCGGAAGGACCCGAGACGGGAACCTCCGCCAGCTCAAGCCGTTCGCAGCCATGGGGCTCGCCGGGAAGGAGTCATGGCGATGATCGAAAGCGATACGCTTATTGGAGAAATGTCGCCGCTGCGGCGCCTGGCCCATGGCCGCGAATTTGCACCGGACGTCCTCTGCGCAGCCGGACATTCCGCAGCGGCAGCGAAAAAGCCGGCCAGGCCGCAGCGGAAGTCTGCGTAATCTTCGAGATACCAGGGCATTGGAACGAATAGGTTCGCGAAGCGTCGAATCCATGCCCCCGGCCCCTCAAAAGCCTCGCCGAGGGAAAACCTACCCCCTAGGTTGGCGGTCCGAATGCGCAACATAGCGCAAGGACCGTTTGCGCCCGAAGGAGGGAGCAATGAGCAATCGGACATCGGACCGGAGGACGCCGACCGCCGCCGAACGGGAAGCGCGAAAGGCGTTTCGCGACACGAGCGCGAAGGCGCCGGTATCCGAGCATGAACGCGACCAACAGGCATTCCATGCAAACCGGGAGCGCCTGAAGCCGGAGCGGATCGCTCGAGAGGCTGCGGCACAACAGAAGCCAAAGACCTGAGGTCGAATGCGCGCGCTGTGGTTTCCGGTCGCCGCTCCGGACCATCGCTCTCGGAGCCGGCGCGCAAGAGCTGACGCTGGCAGGCCAACAGGCTCGGATTGCGCTTGCCAGGGTGAGACGGAGGTAGGCACACTGTGCGCCGCAACCGAACGGTATCTGCACACGGCTTGGATCTCATGAATAGGCTGTACCCGCTGGTTCTGGAGCACAGGCTTCCGGGCCCGGTCCGGTACGGCATCTCCGCGGGCATCATGGTGGCGTGTGCCGTGCTGCAGATGGCGCTCCAGATGCAGACGGGGGTGCCTGGATATTTCCTGCTGCTGCCCGGCGTGTTTCTCTCGGGTCTGATCTTCGATCGCGGCGCCGGAATCTTCGCGGCGATCATTGCGGTCGGCGTCGGCGCCTACATCAGCTCCGCCGGCGGATTCGGCCTCAATTTCCTCGCGACGAATTCGCTCTTCGCGATCACGGCGGCCGGGACGGCGATCGTCGCCGAATTTCAGCGCGCCGAGCTCCGGCGGGTCATGCTGGCGGACAAGACCAAGGCGGTGCTGCTGCAGGAGATGGCGCACCGGACCAAGAACAACCTTGCGATCCTTAGCGGGATGATCCGGCTGGAGGCGAGACATGGCGGACCGCAGGTCGCGCCGGCGCTGGAGGCGACCGCCCGCCGGCTGCAGGTGATGGCCGAAGTGTACGATCATCTCTCGCTCAAGGAGGACTCGCGCTCGGTGAACATGCGCTACTTCCTCACCGAGGTGGTCGAGAAGGTCTTCCAGTCCTTGGCTCCGTCCGGTCCGGTCGCCTTCAAGGTGCTCTGCGACGACATCGACCTGCCGAACAGCCATGCGCTCGCGATCGGCATGATCGCGAACGAACTCGTCACGAACGCGCTGAAGTATGCCTTTCCCGGCGACAGGCCGGGAAACGTCGTCGTCTCTTTGTCGAAGGGTGATGGCATCGAACTATCGGCGTCCGACAACGGCATCGGTCTTCAAGCCAGCACCGACCCGGGTGGTTTGGGATCGCGCATCGTCCAGCTCCTCGCCCAACAGCTCGACGGGGAAATCGCGTACGAACGGTTGGACCCGGGCCTGCGCGTCCGGGTGAGGGCGCATCCGCGTTAGCGGGACGTGGCTCTGTCCTCGGATGCACGGAGCCGCTCGAGCAGAGAGGTCAGGGCCGGCGGAAGTTCGCTCTCGACGGCCATCCACGGGCGCAGCCGCTCGCCGATTTCGGCCACGATGGCGCGGCTCTGCTTGGCATCGATTTGGACTGTGTTCCGCATCGGATTGGCTGGGCTCCTCGATGTTGCCAACACTCCGAACACCGGATTGGTTGCGGCCTCCGGCCAAAGTTCACTTTTGAACATTTCCCCGGAACGAATCGCTAAGGTTATACTTTTCCTCGGGGCTGGAATCCGAAAAGCGCCTGTTGGGAAAGCAAGACGTGGCGGGACGAGAGTACCTGAACCGGCAGGCGGTCACCCTTCTCAAGTTCGCGCAGACGACCACCGATCCGGTGGTCGCCGCCGGGTTGGTCGAGAAGGCTGCCGATCTCAAGGAGCAAGCGGAGGAGCACCGGGAGGACGGCGGGGGCGCCGCGACGGCTAGTCCTGGCGCCGTGGCCCGCGAATAGAGCCATGAAGTGAAAGAGCCCGTCCGCATTCTGGTGGCCGAGGACGAATTTGCGATCCAGGGCTTGGTGGGGGACGCCCTGTCGGACGGAGGTTTCGAAACGGAAATCGCCGGATCCGGCGAGGGGCTTTCCCCCACTTCGGCGATGGTCGCGCCGGAATTCCGGGCTCTGCTCACCGACATCGGCACCGACCTGAACGGCTAGGCGCTCGCTCGAAGGATCAGGGAGATCGATCCCGACTTTCCGGTGGTCTACATGAGGGGGCCACGCCGAGGCCTGGAAATCGCAGGGCGTCCCGAACGGCATCCTGATCGAGAAGCCGTTCGCGCCGGCGCAGCTGGTCTCCCCGCCGTCTCGCAGCTTCTGACCGTAGGGACGGGGGCCCGTCTAAGGGTCGCTTCTAACCCTAAGCGGGCATTTTCGATAGGATGGAACTAGACTAGGGCGCGCAGGAGCCTAACCAATTAAATCCTTCACAAAGCACTGCGGCTATTTGACGGCCCCGCCGGTGATGCCGGCGATGAAGCGGTCGAGGAAGAGGTTATAGGCAATTGCCACCGGGATGGCGGCGATCAAGGCGCCGGCCATGATCTCACCCCAGAAAAACACATCGCCGCGGATCAGATCGGTCGACACGCCCAGCGTGATCGGCTTTTGGTCGGACGACGAGATGAAGGTCAGCGCGTAGACGAACTCCTGCAAGGTCAGGGTGAACGTAAAGATCATCACCGTCAGGATTGCGGGCACCGACAGCGGGATCGCCATCTTGATGAAGGCGCCGAATAGGCTGCAGCCGTCGACGATTGCGGCTTCCTCGATCTCGACCGGCAGCGCCTTGAAGAATCCCATCAGCAGCCAGGAGCAGAACGGGATCGTAAAGGTCGGGTAGACCAGCACAAGCGACCACATCGAGTTTTGCAGACCGAGCTCGGCGATGATCCGGGACAGCGGCAGGAACAGCAGGGTCGGCGGTACCAGGTAGGTCAGAAAGATCATGATGCCGAGCGCTTCACCCTTGCGGCTGGTCATGCGGGCCAGGCTGTAACCGGCCGGAATCGCGGTGATCAGCGTGATCGCGGTGACGCAGACGCCGATGACAAGCGAGTTCAACAACCAGCGCGCGAACAGGGTCTCCTCGAACAAGTATTTGACGTGCTCGAGCGTCGGTGGCTCATTGAACCAGAAGGGGATGTTGGTGACCTTGTAAAGGTCACTATTCTGTTTGAACGCCGTGATCACCATCCAATAGAATGGAAACGCGGCCAGGATAACGAAGAATGCGACGCCGAGGAAAAACCCGGCTACGCGGAGCGAGCGAGCAAAAGGCCGCAACATGTCAAATCTCCCGGCGACGAATAAAGCGCAGCATGAAAATCACCACGACAAGCAGCACCGGCAGCATGAACAGCGAGATGGCCGCGCCGTGGGCAACATCCCCAGAAACGATGCCGGTCTGAAAGCCCGCAAAGCCCAGGACCGAGGTCGCGCCACCGGGGCCGCCCATGGTCAGCAAGAAGACAATGGAAAGATCGGTGAACGTGAACACGATGCCGAAGATCAGGCCGATGGCCACGATCGGCAGGATCATCGGCAGGATGATCTGGTAGTTGCGGCGCCAGAAACCCGCGCCATCGACCGTCGCAGCGTCGATCACGTCCTGCGGAACCGCGGTGATACCGGCGAGAAAGATCACGATGGCAAATGGAAAGAAGCGCCAGGCGTTGATGATGACAATGCACAGCATCGCGAGGTACGGATTGCCGAGCCAGTTCGGCGCCTCATCGCGAGTGAGGATACCCGCTGCAATCATGGTCCAGTTGATCACGCTGTAGAGCGAGTCGAACATCCATTGCCAGGCGATCGTGGCGAGCGCGACCGGCACCGCAAAAGGCAGGATGATCAGCGCTCGCACAATCTTGCGGCCGGGGAAGGGCTGCAACAGCAGGAAGGCGCCGAACTTTCCAAGCACGAGGCCGAGCAGTTGCGACCCAAAGGTAAAGATGAAAGTGTTACGCAGCGTGTCGAGGAAAGTCGGATTTTGCAGGATTTGCTCGAAATTCGCCAGGCCGACAAACTTCCAGGTTGGATTGTAGATCGTATAGGCGCTGAGCGAGTAGTAGACCGCGAGCAGAAGCGGCAGGCCTACCAATAGCAGGACGTAAAGGATCGCCGGTGCGACCAAGATCGTTTCGAGCACCTCGCGCCGGTCCAGGATGAAGCGAAAGCGCGGGACCGGCTTGACAACAGGTTCGGCGATGACGGCCATCGGTGAAATTCCTGCCCTCAGTGGTGACTGCTACGATTGCCGTTGGTATCGTAGTGGCGCAACGCGCTGTTCTTCACCGCAAACGGATGCCATTCGCCGGGTCGAATGCTCCCTTCAGCCACGTGGGCCGGCGGCAGTTTCGCCGTGATTGGCTGCTTCGAATCGAAGCCATCCATCACACCGTAAACGATACGCTCCGACCCCAGATATTCGGAACGATCGACGCGAAACGAAAATTCGGTCGCGGCGTCCTCTGCGATCATGTCCCGGGGCAGGAAGTTCTCCGGCCGAAATCCGAGATAGCCGCCGCCGTTGGTAACGATATTCATCGGCGGTGCGCCAACAAAGGTCGCGACGAACAGGTCGGCAGGATCCTCGTAGATCTCGGTTGGTGTTCCCACCTGCCGAATCCGTCCATGGTCAATGACCGCGATACGGTCGCCCATACCCATCGCCTCGACCTGGTCATGGGTCACGTAGATGGTTGTGAGACGAACGCGTTGCTGAAAGTTCTTGATTTCCTGGCGAGCCGAGCTGCGCAACTTGGCGTCGAGATTGGACAGCGGTTCGTCGAGCAGAAGCGCGGTCGGCTCGCGGACGAGTGCGCGTGCCAGCGCCACACGCTGGCGCTCGCCGCCGGAGAGCTGGCGTGGCCGCCGGTCGAGAAGATGACCGATGCCAAGCAGCTGCGAGGCCCACTCGACCTTTTTTTGGATTTCCTCGCGGGGAACGCGTTGCGTGTGCAACGGAAAGGCAATGTTGTTGCGCACCGTGTAGTGCGGATAGAGCCCATAGCTCTGGAACATCATCGCAACGCCGCGGGCGCGAGGCGGGATATCGTTGACGACGTTGCCGCCGATCAGGAGATCGCCGCTGGTCTGCTGCTCGAGGCCGCAGATGATGCGCAGGAACGTCGTCTTGCCGCAGCCCGAGGGACCGAGCAGCACCATAAACTCGCCGTCCGGCACCCTCAGCGAAATGCCGTTGACGGCGTTGATCTCGCCGAACCTCTTGACGATGTCCCTGGTCAAAACTGCGGCCATCGATCCTCCCGGCGCTGATGCATAAGCACGGCCTCAGGTTTTTCCGTGCCACTTCGTGAAGATTGCCTCCGACTGTCCGTGCGCCCATTTGACCGAGTCCTCGGCGGACATCTGGCCGCTCGCCGCCTTCGCCATCATGTCGCAGATGATGAAGTCGTTGTAGGCCTCGTCGACGGCCGGCCAGGACGGGCCGGGATATCCCGGAGAGGCGGACCACTGCTCGGAATTCTGCAGCACCGCCAGTTTGTCCGCCGGCGTCGAAGTCGGATCATTCGAGAGGATCGGCATCGGCTTCGGCACGAGGTTAGCGAAGCAGGGGTTGTTGTAGCCTTCGCTCGCCTTGAACGCTTCCGGCCAATGATCGGCGTAGTATTTGAGGAATTCGATCGCGCCTTCGCGATTCTTGGCGAACTTCCAGATGCCGTAGAATTCGGAAGCGCCGCCCATGATCTGGCGCACTGGCCCCTTTGGCGGAGCCATCACGAATGTGTCGTCGGCGCCCTTCTTGTTTGCCTTCTGGAACGTCCGATAGGCCGAGATCGGGTTGACGATCATCGAGCCAATGCCCGAAACAAGATAGCGATTGTTGCTGGAGTCGTCCCACGACAGCACTTCCGATGTCATCGCCTCCTTGTACAGCGCTGCGACGTACTTGACGGCTTCGACGGTTTCCTTGCTGTTGAGCACGACGTTCTTGCCGTCCGCGTCCTGCAGCGCGCCGCCAAAGCTCCACAGCAGGCCGCGCCAGGTCGTGTTCGGGTCGTTGCTGTGCCCGAGTGAAATGCCGACCGGGTGGCCTTTGGCTTTCAGCTTGGCGCCGCCGATGCGTACATCGTCCCAAGTGTCCGGCTTCATCCCGATCTCATCCCACATGCTCTTGCGGTACATGGCGGGGAAGTTGATGTAGAAATCGGGAAATGCCGACCAGGTCTTATTGTCCTGATTGTAACCGATCTGGCGGCCGATCGTGCTGACCTTGCCGTACTTCTTCTCGGTTGCCTCGACGAGGGTTGTCACGTCGACCAGGAATTTGCGGTAGAGGTGCGCCCCGCCGGCGCCGTTCCAGCCGAACAGGTCATGACCTGATTGGGCCGAGGCTTCGGCGGCCGCCCGCGCGGCGACGTTGGCGACGGGGATGTGATCGACGCTGACGTCGATGTTGTTTTTCGTGCCCCAATCCTTTGCAAACTGATCGAACCATTTGTCGTATTCCGGAACGAAGTGGCTCCATTGCACGATCGAAAGCGATTTGGTGTCCGCAAGTGCTCTGGAAATGAATGGCGTAGCAAGGGACGGTGCAGAGGCCGCGGCAAGGGTAAGACCGGTTTGCGTCAGGAAGCGGCGTCGTGTGACGCGCAAGTACTTGCCCGTGCTCATCTCGAGTCCTCCTGTGGATGTCTCCAGTTGGAGAAGGCTCACCCAGACGAGGGATCAGTCTAGCTCGGTCCTGGATCTGACCATCTTCAACGACACTATAACTTTTCAAGCCTCGATCGGACTTTCGACTAAAGCCGGGCATTCGGTACGCTGCCGTACAAAGATTGACTGCTCGCCGAAATCGCACGGCGCTGTCTGGAAGCAGGCGATTTGGATGACTGCGTCAGAAGCAGCAAAGACAAGTGCGCATCAGGTCGGTGGCCGCGGGAATGCGATGCTCATGCAGGCCGCTTCGATGTAGGTGTCCGTATTCAGAGGCTATGATCTGATAGCATTCGCAGGTTCGATGCTCGAGAGCCGCATGATCGCGCACCTCGATGCTGCCTCGCTGCCTGACGAGACCGCCGGTCTGCTCCAGTTCGGCAAGCGTCGTCGTGATGCTGGCGCGTCGGACGCCCAGGATGACCGCCAGCATGTCGTGCGTCACGGGAATGACCCGGTCATCCAGCCGGTCGGCTGCAAGGAGCAGCCAGCGGCTCAGTCTTTCTTCGAGGCTGTGGCGGCCGCTGCAAAGCGTTGTCTGGGCGTTCTGAACCAGGAGCGCATGGATATAGCTGAATAGTTGCCGCTCAACATCAGGGTATCGGTGCGCAACTCGCCGCAGGTCGGGCACCGCAATGCGCAATGCATAGCCGGGGACCGCCATCAGGCATCGATTGGGGGAACGCTGTATGCCGAGCACGGCTGTTACACCGACGAAACCGAGCCGTCCGACCATCGCGACCTCGACCGGCCCATCGCGCTGGGTTCGCACCAGCAGCGATGCGACGCCGCGTTCGATGAAGTAGATGTGCTCGATGGGATGGTGGTAGTCCTGAAGAATCGCCCGGCGCTTGAGCGCCACGGGCTGAAGGAAGGGACGAAGCCGCTCGAACGACGCTGGGGCAAGACCAGCCAACAGGCGGTTCTGGACCCGCACCGTCTGCTCGCGGTTGGCATGGCTCAGCGCACTTTCCAGTGCTATCCCATGGAGCTCTCCTCAAGACGCCTCCCGATCGGGCTTGTTCAGCCAGCATCAGGGCTTCTCCCCGCCAAACTACCCCCTCTTCGATCCGGAGTCACCGGCACTCCGACAGTACGGCGACGCCGAGCCAAGGCGCTCCAACGCCCCTAGCGAATGAGCACTAAGCTGGCAACCCAATCGGATCACGCGCACCATGGCGCTCGATTTCGGCCCGAGACCGACACTGACGTCGGCTTCTGGCCCCAGGCGAAGTGGATCAATCGGCCGTTGAGGTCCTGCTATTAGTGGCAGATCGGACCTGCCGCTCTGCCGTAGCTCCCGCTCCATCGCTGGAAGACTACGGTTTTTCACTTTAATCCAGTTGCGACAACGCCCGCCCTGATACGGCCGGTCCCGACGCTTTGATACTAAACCCTCAAGTCCAAGATTGCAGGCCGCTCGAAATAGATCAGGTCCCAGCTCGCCGCGTTCAACCGGATTAAGGAAGACGCCTTCCGGATCCGCGCCAATAGGCGCTTCAAATTCGCCTTCCGCATCGATAGCGGGAGCATGCGCAAGTCGTCACCGCCTTCGGCAAGAATATCGAAAGCGCAGAACTGCACCTCGTGATCATGCTTGCGCGAGTGCAACGCGTTAAAATCTGAGATGCCATCAACGCCCAGCATGACCACTTCGCCGTCGAGCACGAATTGCTTCTGGCGGATATTACGTGCGGCCTCGACGATCCACGGATAGTGGCTGCGCCAGTTGTAGCCTCTCGCCGGAGTCCACGAAGTAAGGCGATTGTGGCGGTGCTATGAGAAGGTGAGCAAATCGCGCTTAGCCAGCAAGTCTGCAACGCTGTCCACGTCGTCGTGAACACCTCCAGTATCGCCTAGGTCACGCCTCTTACTGGAACGAAATCCATGCAATCGAACGATATGCTCGATTACTTGGTCGTACAGGAAGATAACGTCATCCATTTTCTTTCAATCTTTCGGCTTTTTCGTACAGATCAATATCGTTGATCGCGTCTTGAATTAGATCGCGGAGCGCGATCAGCGTGTCGCGAGCGCGAAGAGCCGAGCGGCCAGCCATGTACGGGCCTGCAGGTGGCAGGGTTTCTGCTTGTGATGCGGTGATGCTGCTGCCGGTTTGCCCTGTGCTGATCTCGGCAACGCGGCCGCCGTTGATACCGAAATAGGCGGCGATGTCGTGCTGCCGATCTCCTCGGATCAGCATTCCCTTAACAATTGCGATCTCACCATCGTTCAGTGGCATGGAGCGGTCTCCGAATGCGAATCGGGAATCACGACGATGGCACAATGCAGGGTAGTGCGAAGCCGGGGGACTACGGAGGCTCCTGTGAATAAGGCGGATTAGTCTGGCAGCTTCCAGACGAACCTGAGTGCCCAGCGGGCCCATAGTCCGGGGCATCGGCGATCTACACCCGGCGCTGCCCAGAACAGAAGGCCCAACACAAATCAGCCCGAGCATTTTTGTGGATTTTCAGATCGGGACACAACGGCGGATACAAGTCATTCACTTCATTGGTTTTACCAGGCTTTTTGCCACTAAAACTCCCCGCGCAGGGGAAAGTCTCTCCTGCGTGGACTAAACCACCGAGACAATAAACTCAGGGGAAAGGGGTTGGGGAAACGGAGGTAGCGGTCTCCTGACTCGAACTCGGCCGCTTGCGGGCTAGTTCCTAGTCCAAGACGACCCCGGTAGGAAAAAGGGCCGGAGCCGCTATCACGCAGCAACCTGTCGCAGCTTTTGGGCTGGCAGGGCCTCCAGATGCCGTGCCCAGCGTTGAAGTGCCTCGCGCATCTCAGGCGCATACCGAGCGCGGTTATACACCCCGGCAACGCCAGCCCGGTGACCGCTGACGTGATTTAGGATTGCCTCCACTATGTGTGGCAACACGCCTAGCTGGTCGGCCATCACCGTGGCCGCCGATCTCCGAAGATCGTGAACTGTCCAATGAGGCAGGGGTTCGCCCAGGTTTTCCGCGATCCGTGCATCAAGCGCTATTTTCGACTTGGACCAGCCTGAGAAACCACGATGCGGGTCACCGCTGCGTCGGGGTCCGTCACCAAATAGGAAGTCTCGGCCGTTTCGACGAGGCGGGAGTTGGGCAAGCGCGGCGGGCACCAATGGTAGCAAGTGCTCGCGATGGTTCTTGGTTCGGGCGCTTGGCAGCGTCCAGTGCCCCGAAACAGTATCAAGTTCGGCCCATCGCATACTGCCTACTTCATCCCGACGTTGGGCCGTGAGCAGCAACAGACGCACAATGCGTCCGTAATCGTCATCGCCGCAGGCACGCCAGATCGCTGACAGCTCCGTCTCCGTGAGGACCCGTTCGCGGCTTCCCGGCTGCGCGGGTCGATTAGTGCCGAGAACCGGGTTCGCGAGAATGTCGAGGCCCTCCCGTATTGCCCAGTTGAACATTGAGGACAGGGCTGTGCGGGCGCGGGCTGCCGAGACCGCTCCATGAGCCGATGCGATGTCAGCGATACGGGCCGAGACATGACGGCGGGTGATCTGGAAAACCGAGACCGGATGCAGAGGTTTCCAATTGACCAACAAGTAGCGTTCAATTTCCGAATAGGTGCGCGGCTTCAGCCTTTGTTTGGCGTTCCGGAGATATTGATCCGCGACTGCCCGGAGTGTGTCGGCCGCCTGCAGGCGCGCCTTGGCTTTCTCGTCCGCCGGGTCTTTGCCATCGGCAACCAGGCCCAAAAGCCGCTTGGCCTCCCTGCGTGCCAGCTCGGGTGTCCAAGGGGAGCCGTGAGGACCGATCGTGAGGAAGCGTTGTCGACCGAACACTCGGTACTTGAGAACGTAAGTCGCTTGGTCGCGCTGACGCCGAACGCCGAAGCCCCGCACAGCTTCGCGGTGGTCTGCATCCCAAACAGTTTCGCCGGGCTTGAGTGCTTGCACGGCGCGGATCGTGATACTCGAAACAGCCATCCATCCCCTCCGTAGCTACCACGTAGCTACCACCATAGCGCCAATTGCAGCGCAGGTAAGGCGGGCTACGGCGGTCTTATTAATTGATAATGCTACGATTTTCGCACGAACGGCAGGACTGGCGCGGCGCCGGCGGAGTTCTTTCTATGTCTGTGGAACAGGAGGTCGGTGGTTCGAGCCCACCCAACTGTACCAGCGATGCTGATAATTCGGATTTCCCGCGTCTTATCGACTACGGGCGAAGGAGGTAGCAGCGAAGATTTCAGCGCGGTTATCGGGCCCGCTAACCAGCGAGCATATTTTGCAGTTACTGGAGCGATCTGGAGAAAAGCCTGGGTCACTCGAGCCCGCTATCGTGGACGTGCACTGCGACCGGGCCAATACAATATTGACGAAGCCCTACCAAGTCTCCGAGAAAACTTTTAGCTTGCCTGAAGGCTTCGGTACCAAAAAGCGAGTTGAGTATTTGCAGCGCGCCTTTGCATTGTGGATGAAGGCTCCCAACATATCTCAACTAGCTTTCGTTCAACATCGAGGAACGCCTCATCAAATAGGTCTTTCGTTTGCCGAAGGATATATTGGCGATAAGGCAGAAACTCTTCTGCCGGAATATCGAGAAGATTGGACACCAGCGCAGTTTCATTCGGCGCAAAACTCGCGCCAGAAAGAAACTGTGCCAGATAGCTCGTCTGGGCGGTCTTCAGTCTACACTGCTAGTACGACTACAAGTCGCCAAGTTGTCTTTGGTCCAAAGTGCTTCAAAGATCGAAAACTTGATAGAGGCGACTGTCAGTCTCATTCGGATTTATTCCGGGTCAGATTAGCTTCTCCTCGTTGGCGGTCGACTGGGCCGCACGTTAATGGACGGATCTCAGTTTATCCGACGAAATGCGACTTGGAATACCCTTTTGGGCATGAATCAACCGAAAGTATAATGACGACGTGCTCGACTGGAATTGCGGTGACAGTGCACCAAACTCCCGACGCGGGGAGACCCCTATCCGCAACGTTGCTCAAAGCCAATTTTGTGCGCGGTCCCCGTAGCTCCTTGGTTCGCAATGCGTTATCTGTAGCTCGTAGGATGGGTTGAGTTCTTGCGAAACCCATCTCTTCTTGGTCGTTGCTCTGCGTAAGCGCGTCATGATGCGTCAGTAGCCGCAGATTCTGCTCCGCCAGATTAAGGGGTAAAGAAGCCTCCACTCGGAATGAAGTTACGCATCACGGTGACAGTGCACCAAACTTTCGACGCGACCCTATCCGCAACGCTGCTCAAAGCCAATTTTGTGCGCTGTCGCCGTAGCTCCCCGGTTCGCAATGCGATATCGGTAGCGAGCCCAGCACGTTCATGGAAAAGCAAGCCGGCGAGAAAGATCGTGAGTTTCTTCGAGCGTCTCAAGACAGCAGCATCCGTTGAGTGGCGGGCTTACACCGAGCATCCCTTCACGAACGGATTGGCGGACGGCTCGCTCCCCGAAGCGGCGTTTCGTCATTACCTCGTCCAGGATTACCTGTTCCTCATCGAGTTTGCTCGCGCCTACGCGCTCGCGGTCTACAAGTCGCCCAAACTTGCCGACATGCGGGAAGCCGCGTCCGGCCTGTCGGCCATCCTTGATGTCGAGATGAACCTGCATGTGAAGCTCTGTGCCGATTGGGGCCTATCCCCGGCCGACCTCGAACAGGCTCCTCCGGCGGCCGAGATGCTGGCTTATACGCGCTACGTGCTCGACGTCGGAATGCGCGGCGATCTGCTGGCACTCAAGGTGGCGCTTGCCCCCTGCGTGATCGGCTACGCGGAGATCGCAACGCGGCTCGCCTCGCGCCCCGATGCGGACGCTGCAACGAACGCCTACCGCGTTTGGATCGCCGAGTACGCCGGCGTGCCGTACCAGGAGGTTGCTGCCAAAGCGCGGGCGCACATGGAGCATCTCGCCGATCTCTACGCCACGCCGGCTCGCGAGGCAGAGCTGATTGCGATCTTCAAGGAAGCCACCCGACTCGAGGCAGACTTCTGGGAGATGGCCTGGCGCGCGGGCGAGCGTGTCGAATAGCGGTTTCGGGAATCGTCAGGCGCCCGCTACCTCGCCCCCGCCACCACCATCACCACCACGTCAGCGCCCCCAGCAGCGTCCCCAGCGCCACCGCGCCCGACACCGGGTTCGCCAGCCGCTGGTACTATGCCGCGACGAAGTGCGCGTTTGCGTTGGTCGGCATCGCGGCGAACAGCACGATCACGGAGGCCGTGACCGGCGGCGAGTTCAGTGCGAGCACGAGAGTTTCACGCCTTCCTCAACGCGCAATCCCAATCCAGTCTCACCACGCGTCAGGAGATGATGGCCTTGACCTGCGCAGTGTCCGCGAACTCAATCAGCTCGATGATTTTGCCATCCTGAAATCTGAAGAGGTCCAGCACTTCAGTGCTGAAAACTTTCCCGCTTGGACAGTATCGGATGACAAGGCGGGACCGTATTGCAGCATTATTTCCTTCAACCACCTCGGTCAGAATCTCGCGCTTTTCGAAAGCGAAATGCTCGATGAATTGACCGAAAGCCGCCAGCAGTGGCTGCTGCCCCTTTACACTTCCTGTCAGGTGCAGCGCGCTGTTGTCGCCGATCAGATTGAACGAGCCCTCCGGATGAAAAGCTGCCACCAGGCCCTTCACATCACCATCACCACGCGCGGCGTAAGCGCGCTTGATGACGTCGAGCATGTCCTCGCGATGTCCCATATCCGCCTCCTCCGATGCGTATCATCGCAGAATAGCTACCATTGCGTGCGAAGGCAAAATCATAACAGGGGCTCACCGCGCCACCAGCATCACCATCAAAAGGACAGGCATCATGGCGGATACCATCCAATTCCAGCAGGTCATCCCGATCCTGCGGATCTTCGACGTTTCGAAAGCAGACGAGTTCTATCTCGGCTTTCTGGGCTTTGGCGTCGATTGGGACCATCGGTTCGACGACAATGCGCCGCTGTACCGGCAGATTTCGCGAAGCGGTCTTGTGCTGCATCTGAGTGAACATCACGGCGATGGCTCGCCGGGCGTGCAGCTGAGGGTCATGATGCAGGGTGTTCGTGAGTTCAATCGCGAGATCAACGCGAAGGGCTACCGCTACATGCGCCCCGGCCTGGAGACGACCGAATGGGGGACGATCGAATCCGGCGTCATCGATCCCTTTGGAAACATGATCCGCTTCTGCGAGCGGATCGAACGGGAGGACAAGTCAGTCGTCTCCACGACGTAGGACGACGATAAAGCGCGATGACGATTCATCCAAATCTCATCGCGCTTTAGGCTCTCCCGGCGCTCTGATCCGCAATTGGATCGGCAGCCGGGAGCATCGGGGGCTGGACGACGAGCCGTGCCATGTTCGCTCTCCAGGTGCAATCCTCCGAACGCCGGAGTTCGGTAGTTATACGGAGTCCATTTTCGGAACGGGGTGTTCTACTGTGTGAACACCGGCGCGATTTGAGTACCGCCCAATTTTGAGTTGTCGGGATGGGCCGCAGTGGGGCTGGAACCGCACTGCGGCTTTTCCGTTCGCGCAGCGGTCTCTACCTGATCCCTGCGACCACCATCACCACCACCGGCAATGTCACCGCCGCCAGCAGCGTTCCCAGCGCCACTGCGCCCGACACCGGGTTCACCAGCCGCTGATACTGCACCGCAAAAATGTAGGCGTTGGCGCCGGTCGGCATCGCTGCGAACAGCACGATCACGCCGGAGGCGACTGGCGGCAGGCCGAGCAGCTTTGCCAGCACGAACGCGATCGCCGGCATCGCCAGCAGTTTGAGCGCGCTCATCACGACGACGCTCGGCATCTCGCCCTTCACCTCGAAGCGGAACAGGGTGATGCCGAGCGCGATCAGCGCGGCAGGTGACCCCGCTTGCGCGAGCAGCTCGATCGTCTTGTCGACGACGGGGTTGAGGCCGAGGCCCGTAAAACGCCAGACCACGCCAAAGCCGATCGCCAGCATCAGCGGGTTGCGCGCGAGATCGGCGAGCACGGGGCGAATCACCGCGAGCGGCGAGTCGGTGCGCTTCCGGCTGACGAGCTCCATCTGCAAGATGCCGCAGAGCCAGAGCAGCGGCGTGTTCACCGACAGGATCAGCGACATCGGGCCCGCGGCCTCGTTGCCGAGCGCCGAGAGCACCAGCGGAATGCCGAGCATCACGATGTTGCCGTAGACCGAGCCGATCGCGAACACGACGCCGTCCTCGCGGTCCTCGCGCCGCTCGCGCAGGAATGCCGAGATCACCAGCGCCGCGATCCAGGTCAGCGCGAGCGCGCCGTAATAGGCGCCCCACATCCGCCACGGGCTGACGTCGGGGAATTCCGAGACGACGATGGTGCGAAACAGCAGCGCGGGGATCGCGATGCTGAAGGCGAATTCGGAGATGCCCTTGTGCGCGCCCTCGGAGACGAAGCGAAACAGCACTGACGCATAGCCGGCCGCGATCAGCGCAAACACCGGCGCGACGATCAACACGGTGGCCATGCGGTCCTCCCCCTCACGGGGATTTCGGCCGACCACCCCACGCGCTTCTCGATCGTGCCATCATGCCGGTGTTTTGCCCGACGTGTCAAAGGAAATTCGTAAAATCCGCAAGTGCGCGAGAATTCGCGAGGCCGGCCGGAACCCTGGCTACTGTGCATGGGGTTGTTTTGGCGATTTGGCCGGGGAAGACGGCGGGCTGCCCTCCCTGTTGCCGGGAGCGCACAGGTGGCCGTTTTCGCCTTGAGCCACGTTTGCCCCTCGTTGCCAACCAACGCCCGTTCACCCACACTCCCTCCCGACTCGACATTTGGGGGGATCGATGCCGGCGTTTCGCTCGAAGACATCCTTGGCTCTCGCAGGCCTCTCGCTGGCGCTGGCCGTTCTGGTTCAGCCGGGCACCGGCTTCGCCTACACGCCGGAGCAGCAGCAGGCCTGCACGCCGGATGCGATGAGCCTGTGCGGCGAGTTCGTGCCGGACGTCGATGCCATCACCGCCTGCATGATCCGGAAGAAGTCCCAGCTGTCGCCGCAATGCCGGGCGTTCTTCCGCCAGGGGCCGGAGCCGGGCGAGGCCAGCGCCGGTCAGCCTACCAACATCAAGCCGGTTGTGGCGAAGAAGACCAAGCCGAAGGTCAGGAAGAAAAAGACCGACGACGACTAGGCGCTCGCGCGTCAAAGTGACTCAGCGGCATCAGCCTCGCGACAGCCACTGGACTCGTTTTGTTCGCGCAGGCCGCGCGCGCGGCTGCAGCGATTGCGACCATGCGCAACGGCAAAAGCCGCGTGAGGGTTTGCGCGGCGAGGTTGTAGTTCGCTCTTCCCCTTGAAACTGCCCGGAAAAACACGCGGTTGGCCGCGTGAACAGCGATTCATGACGGTTTGTGTCTGTCGTCGCACGCAGCAGTGTGACTCAAAGCCAACACGTCTGGTTATTTCGTGGCGCCAACGCAACTCACGATAAATTTTTCTTTCACGAATCAGCGCGGTGATTCATTTTCGCGGCCTGGGGTCAATCTGGAGGCCAGAGGTATGAACGTTATTGTTTTTGCATCGCGTAAAGGCGGCTCGGGCAAGAGTACCCTGGCCGCACATCTCGCTGCGCAGATCAAGGCGAGCAAGCAGGTGATGCTTGTCGACGCGGATCCGCAAGGCTCGCTCACGCTGTGGCACAAGCTGCGTGGCACCAACGAGCCGCCGATCAAGTCGGCGGTGAACTCGGTCAGCGGCATCGTCTCCGCTGCCAAGCGCGACGGTTATGAATGGGTGTTGATCGACACGCCGCCGAACCTCTCGGCCGTCGTCGACGACGCGATCAAGAACGCCACGATGGTGGTCATCCCGGCACGGCCCGGCGTGTTCGATGTCAACGCGGTGCAGGAAACCATCCAGATGTGCCGCGCGGCGCGCAAGCCCTACGCGGTCGTCCTCAATGGTGCGCCGGCCAAGCGTGACGAAGCCGAAAGCCCGATCGTCACCATCGCCCGCGAGGCGCTGGCCAAGTTCCGCGCGCCGGTGTGGGGCGGTCAGATCACCAACCGTTCGGATTTGTTGATGGCACTCAGCCACGGCGAAGGCGCGCGTGAGTATCAGGCCGAGAGCCGTGCAGCTCAGGAAATTGCAAGGCTGTGGGCGGCGATCGAGCGTTCAGTGAAAGCTATTCGCGGCACGGCGTCGGCGTCCGGCGCAATGCACAAGCAGGCGGCATAATTTCATCAATCATTTCCCCGGACGAAAAGCGCGCGGTGTCCCGCGCGTTTTGCGTTTCCGGGACTGACGGTGAAGTTACGCGATCATCAGCATGTAAAACACGATGACCGGTGACAGCGTCAGGATCACCGACCAGATGCCGACGGCCCAGATGATGTCTTCGGTGGAAAAGCCCTGCTGTCCGGCGTCGTAATGCGACGCCGCATCATTCTGATTGTTCAAGATCGCCCCCGCGATTTCTTCGCTTGTGGGGGCAACGGTACGCAGGATGTTTTAAAATTCCGGGCCGTTCGCGCGCTCGCATTTTGAGCGCATTTGCCACCACGGATTAACCATTCGCGCAGCGTTAACCACCGGGCGCGCGCTGCATCACTCCCTCTCCGCGTTCTTACGGGGAGAGGGAGTGAGGGTTGCTTCCGCAAATGTGGTGAGCGACTACGCCGCGACTTTCACCCGCCGCTCGATCTCGCGATCGAGTGTGGCCGCGAGCTCGCTGCTCACCTCCACCATCGGCAGGCGCACCTCGGGGCTGTCGATCAGGCCGCTTCGCCACAGCCAATACTTCGCCGGTGCCGGGCTCGGCTCAGTGAACATGAGCCGCGTCAGCTCCGAGACCTCCTGCCAGCGCGCCTGCGCTGCATCGGCATTGCCGCGCTTCAGCTCGGCATGCACGGCGGCGAAGGTTGCGGTCTCGAGATGGGCCGACAGCAAAATGCCGCCGTCGGCGCCGTCGCTGAGCGACTCGAAATAATTGGCGTCCTCGCCGGTCAGCACGCGAAAGCCCTTCGGCCTGTCGCGCAGCAGCGCAAGCGATTGCTCACGGCTCGCGCCGCAATCCTTCAGCCCGATGATGTTGGGATGCTCGGCAAGCCGCAGCAGGGTCTGGTTGGTGATGCCGACGGCGCAGCGATAGGGAATGTTGTAGAGCGCGAGCGGCCAGGCGGCGTGATCGGCCAGCGCCTCGAAATGCGCGAGGATGCCGCGCTGCGACGGCCGCACGTAATAGGGGCTCGCGATCAGATAAAAGTCGATCGGCCAGTCCGCGGTCTCATCCAGCCGCTCCGTCATCCGCGAGGTGTCCGCGCCCGACAGCCCGAGCCCGATCGGCAACGTCCGGCGCCCGGCCGCCATCTCGTCGCGGACGATGGCGACGAGGCGTTCGAGCTCGGCGTCGCGCAGTGTCATGCCTTCGCCCGAGGTCGCGCCCAGGATGAAGCCGTCGATCGCTTGGGTGCAGTAGTGCCGCGTCAGCCGCCGCAGCGATGTCTCGTCGAGGCGGCCATCGCGAAACGGCGTCACCAGCGGCAGCCAGAGCCCATGCATATGGGGTCGCAAGTCGGTCATGTTCATTCTCCTTCTCGGGAAAACCTGAGACGGAGGGCACATGAAAAAACCCCGTCCAGGCGGCGGGGTTTTCGGGATTTGCTTGCGATGACGAAGCGGTGTTTAGCGCGCGCAAAAATCCGAGGTCCCCGGGTGGGGGCCTTTTTTCGAGACGATTGCGCACGACTTCGTGATCATTTGGAAACGATGCGGGGTATGCCTAAAACTGTCAATACACGCGGAAGGCGAAAGCCGAATTGGACAGAAAAAAAGCCGGACCCGAAGGCCCGGCTTAGGTATTGGCCACGTGAGGCCGACACAATCACCTTCCAAGAGGGATTACTGAACTCCCGCGCCACTGGAGGAGGGGGACAAATGCGCAACGCGAAGGCTCAGCGTGCAAGCAGTATGGGCTTGACGAGCGGCATGCAGCAACAGCCGAGGCCGCATGTCAGACATGCGGAAATCAGGACGGCCAGCGCTGCGCCTTGCTCACCACGAAGTCGCGGAACACCTGCACGCGCGCGACCGTCTTCAGCTCTTCCGGATAGACGAAATACGTATCGAGCTGGATCGAATCCGATTCGCCGAACAGTTGTACGAGGCGGCTCTGTTCTTCGATCAGATAATCCGGAAGTGCTGCGATACCGAGGCCCTGCTGACAGGCGCGCACCAAGCCAAGGATGTTGTTGACCTTGAAATAGGCTTCGCGCGGACCCGAGCCGTTGCGGCCGGCTTCGATCAGCCAGTTGCGGTTCTGCAGATGCGGCGCGAAGTTGCCGTCGGAGAGCGTGATGATGCGGTGGGAGTCGAGCTCCTCCAGCGTCCGCGGCGTGCCGAAGCGCTTGATGTAATCCGGCGAGCAATAGGCGTGGAAGCCCATCGCGAACAGCTTGCGCTGGATGAGATCCGGCTGCGTCGGCTTGCGGGTGCGGATCGCAACGTCCGCCTCGCGCATCGACAGATCCAGCTCCTCGTCGGTGACGATCAGCGAGATCCGGATCTCCGGGTAGAGCGCGGTGAATTCGCCGAGCCGCGGGATCAGCCAATTGATGCCGACGCCGGGCGTGGTGGTGATCTTGAGATCGCCGCTCGGCCGCTCGCGGCTGTCGGTCAGTTTCGCGCGCGCCGCCTGCAGTTGCATGAACACGTCATGCGCGGTGCGGAACAGCAGGTCGCCCTGCTCGGTGAGGATCAGGCCACGGGCATGGCGGTGGAACAGCGAGACCGAGAGCTCCTGCTCCAGTGCCGAGACCTGGCGTGACACCGCCGATTGCGACAAGCCGAGTTGCTCTCCCGCATGCGTGAAGCTGCCCGCTTCCGCCGCAGCGTGAAACACCTTCAGCTTGTCCCAATCCATATCCGTAAATCCGTCGCGTGTTCTAGCCATGATCGTTATTCCGCTGCCGCGCGCTCGCTGGCGCGCAGGGCCAAGAAACGTTCGGCCTCGAGGGCTGCCATGCAGCCGAGGCCGGCGGCCGTCACGGCCTGGCGATAGGTTTCGTCAGCGACGTCACCGGCGGCGAACAGGCCGGGCACGGAGGTCGCGGTCGAGTTCGGGGCGACCTCGACATAGCCCGACGGTTTCAGCTTGATCTGGCCTTTTACGAGCTCGGTCGCGGGTGCGTGGCCGATAGCAACGAAGACGCCGTCGGTCTTCACATTCGAAAGCGCACCGGTCTTGACGTTCTTCAGGCGCACATGGGTGACCTTGTTCGGGTTCTCGGTGCCGCAGATCTCGTCGACGGCCGAGTCCCAGATCACCTTGATCTTCGGATGCTTGAACAGGCGCTCCTGCAGAATGCGCTCGGCGCGGAAGTGATCGCGGCGATGCACGATGGTGACCTGCGAGGCGTGGTTGGTCAGGTACAGGGCCTCCTCGACCGCGGTATTGCCGCCGCCGACCACCACGACGTCCTTGTTGCGGTAGAAGAAGCCGTCGCAGGTGGCGCAGGCCGACACGCCGCCGCCCTGGAATTTTGCCTCGGACGGCAGCCCGAGCCAGCGCGCTTGCGCGCCGGTGGCGAGAATCACGGTTTCGGCGAGATAGACGTCGCCCGAGTCGCAGGTCAAGCGGAACGGCCGCTGCGTCGTCTCCAGCTTGGTCACCAGGTCGGTGACGATCCTGGTGCCGACATGGACCGCTTGCTTCTCCATCTGTTCCATCAGCCAGGGGCCCTGGATCACGTCGGCGAAGCCCGGATAGTTCTCGACGTCGGTGGTGATGGTGAGCTGGCCGCCTGCCTGCATGCCCTGGATCAGGATCGGCTCGAGCATCGCGCGCGCGGCGTAGATCGCCGCGGTGTAGCCCGCGGGGCCGGAACCAATAATGACGACCTTTGCATGAACAGGAGCGGACATATTTGCGGACGCCTTTCACGGGGGATTTGCAGCGCGGGCGCGGAAGGAGCCAGGAGGCCTCGCGGAGGCGCTGAAATATCAGAGCTAATCTAAGCCTTCTGGTGAGCTATGCAAGAATTGCATTCCCAATCGGCGGATTTTTCCAACAAGGAACAAAAGTCCCGTGGGGTGAACGCGCAATAAAATTGCGCAAATGTACGTGACTGGCTATGAGGATTGCATCAGATCCACCCGATACCGCCATAAAGGACAGGAGTTCCAATCACGTGTCGCGGAACCTAGACGAGATCGACCTCAAAATTCTCGCCGAGATCCAGGCCGACGGCCGAATCACCAATGTCGAGCTCGCCAAACGGGTCGGTATTTCGCCCCCGCCCTGCCTGCGCCGGGTCCGGGCGCTGGAGGAGGAGGGCTACATCCACGGCTACCGCGGGCTCTTGGATGCGCGAAAGCTCGGCTTTGACGTCACGGTGTTCGCCGCCGTGCACCTGTCCAGCCAGGCCGAAGCCGATTTGCGCGCCTTCGAGGAGTTCGTCCGCGCCGAGCCCTTGGTGCGGGAATGCTGGATGCTGTCCGGCGAGGTCGATTTCATCCTGAAATGCGTCGCCCCCGACATGGCGACCTTCCAGGATTTTGTCACCCATCTGACCGCCGCGCCGCACGTGCGCAACGTGCGGACGTCGCTGGTGCTACATAATTCGAAATATGAAGCGGCCGTGCCGCTGGATGTGAAGGGACGGCGGTAGACAACGACGAGTCACTGCCGCATCGCATCCACGCTGATCGGACCGCTGCCGGCGGCAGCGAGGAAAAGGCAGGCGAAGCACAGCACGATCGCCAGCGCGCCGTCGTTGACGACGGGAAAGAAGCTGTGCGGCAGGTGCTCAATGAAATAGGCGAAGGCCATCTCACCCGAAAGGATGAAGGCGACCAGTCGCGTGAAGAGGCCGATCATCAGGAGACCGCCGAGCACGAATTCGAACATGCCTGCGACGCCCCAGAGCGACAGCGGCGTGACGTCGGAAAACATTTCCACCGGTGGAAACTTGAACAGCTTGGCCACGCCGTAATGAAAGAATAGTAGCCCGGTGATGAAGCGGAAGAGGCTGAGCAGATACGGCTGGCTTTGCGCGGCAATGCGATCGATGTCCATCGTGTCCTCCCTTGCTCGGACGGCAGCGCCGAGCATGACGGAGGACGGTGCAGTTCACAATCGCGCACTGGACGCATCGAGAAACAGAAAAGCCGCGCAGAGCGCGCGGCTTTTCAGGCAGACTCTGCGGAGTGGATTACCGCCACTCCACCTTGGTGATCTCATACGCCTTGGCTCCGCCGGGGGCGTTGACCTCGACGGTTGAACCCTTCTTCTTGCCGATGAGCGCGCGCGCCAGCGGCGAGGTGATGGAGATGCGGCCTTTCTTGGCGTCGGCCTCGACCTCGCCGACGATCTGCCACACCGCCTTCTTCTCGGTGTCCTCGTCCACCAGCGTCACGGTGGCGCCGAACTTGATGGTGTCGCCGGAGAGCTTGGAAATATCGATGATGTCGGCGCGCGCGAGCTTGTCTTCGAGTTCGGCGATGCGACCCTCATTGTGGGACTGCTCTTCCTTCGCGGCATGGTATTCGGCGTTCTCGGACAGGTCGCCGTGCGAACGCGCCTCGGCGATATGCTCGATGATGCGCGGACGGTCCTCGGACTGGCGCTTCTTCAATTCTTCCCCGAGTGCGGCAAAGCCGCTCGCAGTCATCGGAACCTTTTCCATCTCTTCTCTCGTTCTTAGGTCGCGCGCCCGCCAACAAGAGGGCGCGGCAACCTTGATTCGTCAGTATGTCCGGGGGCTGAGCACGCCGCCGCCGGAGCGTTATGTGGGCCTGGCGCCGGAACAGAACAACCGCGTGGCCGGACAGTTCCTCCGGCCATTGTGGCTTCATTGCCAATCACTTAGCGGACGGCTTAACCTTCAAGGCCTGGCCTTCCGCTCGCGATCAGGTTTCCGAAAAGTAGCTCTGCAGGGTACGAACCTCAAGGTCTCCGCCAAGGTAGGCGCGGATGCCCTGCGCGGCCGCCACGGCCCCGGAAAGAGTGGTGTAATACGGCACTTTATGCAAGAGGGCCGCGCGCCGCAGCGATCGGCTGTCGGCAAGCGCCTGCGGGCCTTCCGTGGTGTTGAAGACCAGCTGGACGTCGCCGTTGGTGATGGCGTCGACGATGTGCGGCCGTCCTTCCAGCACCTTGTTCACCTTCTCGGTCGGGATGCCTTCGTCGGTCAGAAAGCGCGCCGTGCCGGAGGTCGCCAGCACCTTGAAGCCGAGTGAATGCAATTCGCGCACGGCCTCCGCGATACGCGTCTTGTCGCTCTCGCGCACCGACACGAACACCGTGCCCTTGCGCGGCACCCGCGTGCCGCCGCCGAGCTGGCTCTTGGCGAAGGCCACCGCGAAGGAGCGGTCGATGCCCATGACCTCGCCGGTCGAGCGCATCTCGGGCCCGAGCACCGTGTCGACGCCGGGGAAGCGTGCGAACGGAAACACCGATTCCTTCACGCCGACATGCTTGAAGTCGGCCTTCTTCAGCTTGAAGTCGGCGAGCTTCTCGCCGGCCATGATGCGCGCGGCGATCTTCGCGACCGGCGTGCCGACCACCTTGGCGACGAAGGGCACCGTGCGCGAGGCACGCGGATTGACTTCCAGCACGTAGATCTCGCTGTCCTTGATCGCGTATTGCACGTTCATCAGGCCGACGACGTCGAGGCCGAGTGCGAGCTCGCGCGTTTGCCGCTCCAGCTCCTCGATCATCTTGGCGTCGAGCGAGTGTGGCGGCAGCGAGCAGGCACTGTCACCGGAATGGATACCGGCTTCCTCGATATGCTCCATGATGCCGACGATGAAGGTGTCCTTGCCGTCGCAGAGGCAGTCGACGTCGATCTCGGTCGCGTCGGACAGATAGCGGTCGAACAGCAGCGGGTTCTTGCCGAGCACGGTGTTGATCTGCCCGGTCTTGTCGTTCGGGTAGCGCGCCTTGACGTCGGCCGGCACCAGCTCCGGCAACGTGCCGAGCAGGTAGTCGCTGAGCTGGTTCTCTTCGCGGATGATCTGCATCGCGCGGCCGCCGAGCACATAGGACGGGCGTACCACCAGCGGCAGGCCGAGATCGGTCGCGACCAGGCGGGCCTGCTCGACCGAATAGGCGATGCCGTTTTTCGGCTGCTTCAGCCGCAGCTTGTCGAGCACGCGCTTGAAGCGGTCGCGGTCTTCGGCAAGGTCGATGGCGTCGGGCGAGGTGCCGAGGATCGGGACTTCGGCGGCTTCCAGCGCATGTGCGAGCTTGAGCGGGGTCTGGCCGCCGAACTGCACGATCACGCCATGCAGCGTGCCGTTGGTGCGCTCCTTCGCGATGATCTCCAGCACGTCCTCGGCGGTGAGCGGCTCGAAATAGAGACGGTCTGCAGTGTCATAGTCGGTCGACACCGTTTCCGGGTTGCAGTTGACCATGATGGATTCGTAGCCGGCGTCATGCAGCGCGAAGCAGGCGTGACAGCAGCAATAGTCGAACTCGATGCCCTGGCCGATGCGGTTCGGGCCGCCACCGAGGATGATGACCTTCTTCTTGTCCGACGGCGTGCTCTCGTCGACGACGCTGCCTGCAAACGGCGACTCGTAGGTCGAGTACATGTAGGCGGTGGGCGAAGCGAATTCGGCCGCGCAGGTGTCGATGCGCTTGTAGACCGGACGGACGCCGAGCGCGTGGCGCTTGGTCGTGACCTCGGCCTCCGTCGTCTCGGCGAGCACCGCAAGGCGCGCGTCCGAAAAACCCATGGCCTTGAGCGTGCGCATGCCGAAGGCATTGCCGGGCAGGCCGTGCTTCCTGACCTTCTGTTCCATGTCGACGATGCCACGCATTTCACCGAGGAACCACGGATCGATCTTGCAGGAGTTGAAGATCTCCTCGTTCGACCAGCCGAGCCGCATGGCCTGCGCAACCTGAAGAATGCGGTTCGGCGTCGGCGTGCCGAGCGCGGCGCGGATCGCATTCTTGTCGTCATCGCGGCCCAGGCCTTCGATCTCGATTTCGTCGAGGCCGGTCAGCCCGGTCTCGAGCCCGCGCAGCGCCTTCTGCAGACTCTCCTGGAAGGTCCGGCCGATCGCCATGACCTCGCCGACCGACTTCATCGAGGTCGTCAGCGTGGAGGAGGCGCCTGGGAATTTCTCGAAGGCGAAACGCGGGATCTTGGTCACCACGTAATCGATCGTGGGCTCGAACGAGGCCGGCGTCGCGCCGCCGGTGATGTCGTTGGCGATTTCATCGAGCGTGTAGCCGATCGCGAGCTTGGCCGCGACTTTGGCGATCGGGAAGCCGGTGGCCTTGGAGGCCAGCGCGGAGGAACGCGACACGCGCGGATTCATCTCGATCACGACCATGCGGCCGTCTTCGGGGTTGACGCCGAACTGCACGTTGGAGCCGCCGGTCTCGACGCCGATCTCGCGCAGCACCGCCAGCGAGGCGTCGCGCATGATCTGGTATTCCTTGTCCGTCAGCGTCAGCGCCGGCGCGACCGTGATGGAATCGCCGGTGTGCACGCCCATCGGATCGAAATTCTCGATCGAGCAGACGATGATGCAATTGTCCTTCTTGTCGCGCACCACCTCCATCTCGAACTCTTTCCAGCCGAGGACGGATTCCTCGATCAGGACTTCGTTGGTGGGGGACGCGTCAAGACCGCGCTCGATGATGTCGAGGAACTCTTCCTTGTTGTAGGCGATGCCGCCGCCGGTGCCGCCCATGGTGAAGGAGGGACGGATGATCGCGGGCAGACCGATCTCGGACAGCGCCATCATGGCCTGGCCGAAAGCATATTCCTGGTAGCGCTTGCGGCGGTCGCTCTCGCCGAGGGTCCACTGCCGATCGAGCTCCTCGAGCGCTGCGCCCGACAGCTTCTCGCGTTCGGCGTGGTATTTGTCGCGAAACGACTTCTTCAGCTCTGACGCATTGGCGAGCCGCGACTTCGGCGTCTCGAGCCCGATCTTGGTCATGGCTTCGCGGAACAGCTGGCGATCCTCGGCCTTGTCGATGGCGTCAGCCGTCGCGCCGATCATCTCGACGTCGAACTTGTCCAGCGTGCCCTGCCGGCGCAGCGACAGTGCGCAGTTCAGCGCGGTCTGTCCGCCCATGGTCGGCAGCAGTGCGAAGCCGCCGGGAATGACGTGACGTTCCTTCTCGATGATTTTTGCGACGATCTCGGGCGTGATCGGCTCGATATAGGTCGCATCCGCCAATTCCGGATCGGTCATGATCGTGGCCGGGTTGGAATTGACGAGGACGATGCGATAGCCCTCTTCCTTCAGCGTCTTCACCGCCTGCGTGCCCGAATAGTCGAACTCACAGGCCTGGCCGATCACGATGGGACCGGCGCCGATGATCAGGATGGTCGAGATGTCGGTTCGTTTAGGCATCACCGCTCGCGGGCTGGAATCGGGCACAAAAAAAGGGCGCGCTTGCCGCGCGTCCCCTTGTGCGAGAGCGCGGGGTCGTCCCTCGCGCGCGGGTGGGTCTTAGACCAGTTTTCGGGGCGGCGAAACCCCGAAAAACGCCCCATCAACCGGCAATTTTGACGGGTTTCGGCCGCGCCTGCCAGCCACGGGCGAGGTGCACCAGAAGCGAGGCCGCAACGCTCGCTCCGCCGATCCAGCCGAGGTCGTTTGGCGAGAGGGTGGCCAGCACCGCGCCGCCCAGGGCCCCGCCGATGGCGAAGCCGAGATACATGGCGGAGGCGTTGAGCGAGAGCGCGATCATCGAGGCCTGCGGCTCGATCCGGATGATGCTGGCGATCTGGGCCGGGTAGAAGGCCCAGCCCGAGAGGCCCCAGAGGAAGATCGCGCCCAGCACCGCGTAATGCGCCTGTTCGGGCAACAGCTTCAGGACCAGCGAATGCAGGATCAGGGCGCTGGCCATGCCGGCGAGCCCGAGCGCCGCGGTGACCATCGTGCCGAGCCGGTCGGCCAGGACGCCGCCAAGCATGTTCCCGATCGCGGCTGCGCCGCCGAACACCAGCAGGGCCAGGCTGATCTGCGAAGCGTCGAAGCCGAGGCCGCGCAGCGGGACCGCGAAATAGGTGAAGACGGTGAAGCCGCCCAGCGCCCATAAAATCGTGATCAGAAGCGCGATCACGACATTGCTGTGGCGCGCCACCGCCAGCCTTTCGCTGAGGGAGGCCGTGTTGCGCGGCAGGCCGCGAGGCAGGCCAAGCAGCAGGCCAGCAAGAGCCACAGCGCCGATCATTGCGACCATGGCGAAGGTTGCGCGCCAGCCCAGCCAGCTGCCGACGAGATTGCCGAGGGGCACACCGATAACGGTCGCGACCGTGAGGCCCGAGGTGACGAGCGCCACCGCGCGGCCGCGCCGATCCGGCGAGGCGACGGCGACCGAGACTGCCAGCGCCGTCGGCATGCATAGTCCGGAGCCCAGCGCCATCAGCATGCGCGAGGCCAGCAGCAGTGGGTAGCTGGATGCGACCATCGCGGCGAGGTTTCCGGCGATGAAGGTCAGGAGCGCGAGCGCCAGCACGGTGCGACGGTCGATATTGTTCAGCGTCACGGCCAGGATCGGCGAGCCCACGGCGTAGGTGAGGGCGTAGGCGGTGACCAATTGGCCGGCGGCAGAGACCGAAATCGAGAGGTCGCTTGCGATCGACGGCAAAAGACCAGCAATGACAAAGCCTTCGGTGCCGATCGCAAAGGCCCCCAGGGCCAGCCAGACAACGCTCATGACAAGCAATCCTTATGTTCAATGCTTATTGAACTATCAAAGATGGCGATCCGAGAGTCAATTGGTTCAAGAACTATTGAACATTCCGCCAGCATCGCTATGATTTCCGCACCATGAGCCGCACGCCTCCCCACCCCACCCGCGAGCAGATCGAGCTGCCGCTGGTTCTGGATTGCCTGAGCGATCCGATCCGGTTGGCGATCGTGTATCAGCTCGCCCAGCAGGAACGTGTCAGCAGCGAGCTTTGCTGCGGCGACTTCAACGGCCTCTCCGGCAAGTCGAACCTCACCTATCACTTCGCAAAGCTGCGCGATTGCGGGCTGATGCAGACGCGCGTGGCGGGCACGAACCGCTTCATGCGGCTGCGTCGCGAGGATCTCGAGGCACGCTTTCCCGGCCTGCTCGACGCCGTGCTCAAGTCAGCGGCCAAGGACGCGGACAGGCTTCAGCTTGTTGCTGAGGGTGATGTGGTCGAGCCGGATTGATTGCGCGTTTTCGAGATTCTGCGTTGGGGCGCGTCTCAATGAAGCGTGCCCGGCTTTGCCCTTCGGGCTTCGCCGAGGCAGCCTTCGCTACGACACGGCTTGCCTAGCCGAAGCTGGCGGAGCCAGCGAAGGCTGGAGACCCGGCCTGGATTTGAACCAGGATGAAGAGCGATGCACTGCTCTCGCGTAGACGCTTCCGCCACCGGGCCGCGGCGATCATTGCCCATCGGGCTGCGACAAGCCACCTCAGCCAATCGTTATGCTTAACGCACCAAGGAGCTTAACGGACCAGAGGCGGCCGCGCGATGAAGGTCATGCGCCAGCGGTTGTGGCCGATATTGGTGCTGGCACGCTGGCTTGCGAAGCCGGCCGCCTTCAGCTTGACCGCGATCTCGTCCTCGCTGTAGCGCTTCAGCCCGATGCGCGCGCGCAGTTGACGGTAATCTGACAGCGCGGTGCTGACCAATCCGATCAGCGCGTCCTTCAGGAAGCCGTGACGCAGGCCGAAGGAGAGCAGCGCCACCACGTCCCGGCCCATGCCGACATGCGGCTGCAGAATATCGCCGAGCACGAGCTTGCCGGACGGCTTCAGGATGCGCCTGACGTTGATGAGCGCGGCATCGAGCTCTTCCGTCGTCATGTATTGCGCGACCGAGTTCATCACGACGAGGTCGATCGACTGGTCGTGCATCTTGCGGACGTCGTCGAGCGAGCGGACGCGGACCTTGGTGTTCGGCGCAAATCGCGCGATCAGCCGGCCGCGCACGCCAGGCGCTGGCTCGGCCAGGATCAACTGGCCGCAAGCAGCCGCCACCTCGCTCGCCGACAGCGCCTCGCCGCAGGCATAGTCCAGCACGGTCGCCTCGGGCGAGGCGATGTAGCCGATGATGTCCCGCGCGATGATCTGGAAGTGCAAATCGCGATGCAGCTTGCTGACATAGATCGTATGCGTCGAGTCGTAATAATCGATCCAATCGTCCATGGTATCCCGCCCGGCGGTTCCTCTGTTGGAACCGCGCTGCCCGCTTTGCGTTAGGGGTGCGACGGCGCGCCGTCAATGTCCGCGTCCTAACAGGAAGGTTTCCCGTGAGCAAAGCCCCCAGCAAGGTCTCGCCCGACCTCGATACGCCCACCGATCTGTCGCCCCAGGCGACCAAAAAGGTCTCGGAGGCGCTCAACGTGCTTCTGGCCGACGCATTCGCGCTGTATCTGAAGACCAAGAATTTCCACTGGCACATCAGCGGCCGGCATTTCCGCGACTACCATCTGCTGCTCGACGAGCAGTCCGACCAGATCTTCGCCACCACCGACCAGCTCGCCGAGCGCGTCCGCAAGATCGGCGGCGCCACGCTGAAGTCGATCAGCCAGGTCGCAAAGCTCCAGACCATCAAGGACAACAACGAGGACTACGTCCCGCCGCGCGAAATGCTGCGCGAGCTGATGCAGGACAACAAGCATGTCGCCGCGGCGATGCGCAAAGCGCATGAGGTCTGCGACGAGGCCGGGGACGTCGCCAGCGCCAGCATCCTCGAGAACTTCATCGACGAGACCGAGCGCCGCACCTGGTTCCTGTTCGAAGCCACCCGCCAGGAAGGCGGCAACGAGGCCTGAGTGCCAATTCAGTAGCTCCCGTAGGGTGGGCAAAGGCGCGCTCTTGCGCGCCGTGCCCACCATCTGTCCGTACGGCTAAATGGTGGGCACGCTTCGCTCTATTTGCCCACCCTACGGCACCGTCGCTTCTAGCTATCGCCACAGCCGCATCAATGCGCCGTGCTTGCCCGTCACCGGATCGGCCGGCGGCCGCGCGACGTTTGGAATCGTCTTCAACGCCTTGGCGTGATTCTCCGGCGTGGCCCGCGTGATCTCCATCTTTGATCCCGGCGGATAGGCACCGATCACGCAGAAATCATCGCTCGCGTTGATGAGCTGATGTCCGGTGCCTGCGGGGAGGATCGCGACATCGCCGGCCTTGATGTCGAGCTCCTGGCCGTGATCGCCGCCGAAGCGAACGCGGGCATGACCGCGCGCGACGCCGAGCACCTCATGCACCGTCGCGTGGTAGTGCAGGTAATCGTAGACGCCGTTACGCCACGTCCCGCCCCAATTGTTGGTTTCGAACAGGTTTTCGATGGTCTCCTCGGGCCGCTTCGGATCGAGCTTCACCGCGCCCTGGTAGACGAGGAAGGGGAGGATGTTGTTCGGCACCAGCCCGTCGTCTTCGAAGACGATGGCGAGCGGTTCGGCATAGTCACGGACGACGGACATGGCGGGGCTCCTGCGAAAGCCTAATGGTCGTTAACGAAAGGCGTGAGACGCTGTTCCTCCAACAAAAATGCCCGGGACGAGGCCCGGGCATGATGTTGTCGTAACGATTGCGAAGCAGCTGAGCTTACGCGCTCTTCTTCTGTCGCATCAGATCGGCAAAGCGCTGGAACAGGTAGTGCGAGTCGCGCGGACCCGGTGAGGCTTCGGGATGGTACTGCACCGAGAACACCGGCTTGCCGTCGAGCTGGATGCCGCAATTGGAGCCGTCGAACAGCGAGATGTGGGTCTGCGTTGCGCCCTTCGGCAGCGTATTCTCGTCTACGGCAAAACCGTGGTTCATCGAGGTGATCTCGACCTTGCCGGTGGTCTCGTCCTTCACGGGATGATTGGCGCCGTGATGGCCCTGGTGCATCTTCCTGGTCTTCGCGCCGACGGCGAGGCCGAGCATCTGGTGACCCAGACAAATTCCGAAGGTCGGGGTGCCCGACTTGATGACGTCCTGGATCACAGGCACCGCGTATTTCCCGGTCGCGGCCGGATCGCCCGGGCCGTTCGACAGGAACACGCCGTCCGGCTTCATCGCCAGAATGTCTTCAGATGACGTTGTCGCCGGCACCACCGTCACCTTGCAGCCGACGCCGGCGAGCAGGCGCAAAATGTTGCGCTTGATGCCGTAGTCGATGGCGACGACGTTGAATTCAGGCTTGTCCTGCCGGCCGAAACCTTTGTCCCACAGCCAGGGCGTCTCGTCCCAGGTGAAGCGTTGGCCGGAGGTAACCATCGGCACGAGGTCCATGCCCTCGAGGCCGGGCCATTCGCGCGCTTCTTCCTTCAGCCCGTGCAGATCGAACTCGCCATCCTTGGCGTGTGCGATCACGGCGTTGGGCATGCCCTTCGAGCGGATCAGCGCAGTCAACGCGCGCGTGTCGATGCCGGACAGGCCGATGATGCCGCGCGCCTTCAGCCACTGGTCGAGATGCTTGGTGGCGCGGTAATTCGAGGGATCGGTGATCGCGGTGCGCAGGATCACGCCGCGCGCACCCGGCGTCGCGGCCATGTTCACCGTCTCGATGTCTTCCTCGTTGGTACCGACATTGCCGATATGCGGGAAGGTGAAGGTGATGAGCTGGCCGGCATAGGAGGGATCGGT
This sequence comes from Bradyrhizobium monzae, assembly GCF_021458635.1. GTDB lineage: Bacteria > Pseudomonadota > Alphaproteobacteria > Rhizobiales > Xanthobacteraceae > Bradyrhizobium. Next base: position 228,898 of record NZ_JAIRDQ010000007.1, on the reverse strand, counting down.
GAGGATCTCTTCGTAGCCGGTCATCGCGGTGTTGAAGCAGACTTCACCGACGGCCTGGCCTTCGGCGCCGAGACCAAAGCCTTCGAGCACCGTGCCATCGGCGAGCACGAGGAGCGCGGTCGGTTTATGGTCCGGCCAAGCGGTATCGTTGTCATGTTGTGTCATGAGCCCGCTTCATAGTCCCCGCGGGCGCGCCCGTCAAAGCGGGAAAGGCCGGATTCACATGCGTTTTTGCATATTTGACGGGCCGCCACGGGCCCCCAAGCTCAGCCGACTAATTTCCGGCAAAATCAGGGGCTTGCGAGGCAATAATGGATCGGGCGATCCCGATCGTGCCGGTTCCCGGGCTGGACGAGGATGTCGAGGGCGAGGGCAATCTGCGGCAGACAATCATCACCAGGTGGATCCGCGCAAGCTATCCGCAATAGGCAACCCTGGTCCAAAGCGGCAGGAGGGCGAAGACCACGATGGCGATGTCGAGCACGTAAAACAGGTGTCTCGCCTTCCGCGAGATCGGTTGCATCGACTGCTCACCTTCATAGACCACGAGCGGATCGAAATCCGTCTCCCAGCCGAACTTGTACGTCAGCAGGGAAATGAAGTCGTAGACTGGCAGATACAGCAAAAGGATCAGAAAGAGGCCGTACAATACGATGGCGAGCCAGGACGAGTTGATCTCGCTCGCAAAGCCGGGGAGGGCGCCGCAGGTATAGGGGCCGAAACGGCTTCCCCATAGCACCACGAGGCAGACCGCCAACATGGCGAGATGCTTTCCGGTCTTCATGCAAGCACCTATATAGAATCTAGGTCTTGTTGTAGACCACGAGTCTTTCCGGACTGTTTCCAAGTGAGGCGACCATGCTGCGCGACGACATCAACAATGCGGTCAAGGAGGCCATGAAGGCCAAGAACGAGCGCAAGCTCTCGACGCTGCGCATGGTCAACTCGACCATCAAGAACGCCGACATCGATGCGCGCGGCAACGGCAAGCCGCCGCTGTCGGACGCAGACCTGCTCGGCGTCTTCCAGAAGATGATCAAGCAGCGCCAGGAGTCGGTTGAACTCTACGACAAGGGCGGCCGCGCCGAACTCGCCGCGCAGGAGCGCGAGGAGATCGCGGTGATCTCGGCATACTTGCCGAAGCAGATGTCGGACGACGAGGTGAAGAAGGCGATCGCGGACGCCATCACCGAGACCGGCGCTGCCGGCATGAAGGACATGGGCAAGGTGATCGCGGCGTTGCGGGCGAAGTACGCGGGGCAAATGGATTTCGGCAAGGCCAGCGGCCTGGTGAAGGCGGCGCTGACGGGCTGATTTGTCATTCCGGAGCGACGCGTCAGCGTCGGATCCGGAATCTATCGCGCTGCTGAGTCCGTTGTTCAATGGATTCCGGGCTCGCGCTCCGCGCGCCCCGGAATGACAAGAAGAAACTGGGGAGGCAACCGATGACCGACGCCATCGAACCGTTCCGCATCGCCATCAGCGACGACATCCTCGCCGACCTCAAGTCGCGCCTGGCCCGCACGCGCTGGCCGGAGGCGGAGCTGGTCGATGACTGGAGCCAGGGCGCGCCGCTGAAGTGGATCCGGGACATCTGCGCCTATTGGGCCGATGGCTACGACTGGCGCGCGCGCGAAGCAAAACTCAACCGTTTTGCGCAGTTCACCACCGAGATCGACGGGCTCGACATCCACTTTCTGCATGTGCGCTCGAAAGAAGCGAGCGCGCTGCCGCTGATCATCACCCATGGCTGGCCCGGCTCGATCGTCGAATTTCAGAAGGTGATCGCACCGCTGGTCGATCCGGTCGCGCATGGCGGCCATCCCGCGGATGCCTTCGATGTGATCTGCCCCTCGCTGCCGGGCTTCGGCTTCTCTGCAAAACCCAAGACGACCGGCTGGGGCGTCGATCGCATCGCGGCGACCTGGGCGAAGTTGATGGACCGGTTGGGTTACGCGCGTTACGGCGCGCAGGGCGGAGACTGGGGCTCGGCGGTCACGTCCTCGCTCGGCATGCAGGACGCCGAGCATTGCGCCGGCATTCACATCACGCTCGCCTTCAACGCGGCGCCGAAGGTCGAGGGCGAGCCGACGGCGGAAGAGAAGCGTGCGCTTGCGGGGCTCAAGCATTACGTCGATCTGGACTCCGGTTACTCCAAGCAGCAATCGACCCGACCTCAGACGCTCGGCTATGGCCTGACGGATTCGCCGAGCGGGCAGGCCGCCTGGATCCTGGAAAAATTCTGGGCCTGGACCGATTGCAACGGACATCCTGAAAACATCTTTGACAAGGACGAGCTGCTCGACAACGTCATGCTCTATTGGACGACCGAGACGGCGGCGTCGTCCGCACGGCTTTATTGGGAGAGCTTCGGCAAGCGCCGCACGACGCCCAAGGTGACCGCGCCGACCGGTGTGGCCGTGTTTCCCAAGGAGATCATCACGCCGGTGCGGCGCTGGATGGAGCCGAACTTCCACAACATCACGCATTGGAGCGAGATGGAGAAGGGCGGGCATTTCGCTGCGTTCGAGCAGCCGGAGCTGTTCGTGCGCGATGTCAGAAAATTCTTTGCGACGGTGCGCTGAGCCATGCTGACCGAAGCCGCAACCTACGACGAGCTCACCCGCAACTTCCGCTGGGACATCCCGGCGCGCTTCAACATGGCGGAGGCGTGCTGCGATCGTCATGCCGACGGCACCGGCCGGCTCGCGCTGATCTATGTCGACGAGAACGGCGCCACCACCCGCACCTCCTTCGACGAGGTCGCCGAGATGTCGCGCCGCTTCGCCAATGTGCTGAAGGCGGACGGGCTCGTGCGCGGTGATCGCGTCGCGGTATTCCTGTCCCAGTCGCTGGAGCTGCCGATCGCGCATATGGCTGCGTTCCGCTCCGGACTGATCTCGATCCCGCTGTTTGCTCTGTTCGGCGAGGACGCGCTGGAATTCCGCCTGTCGAATTCGCAAGCAAGAGCAATCATCACCGACGAGGCGGGCTGGGAGAAGCTGACGAAGATCCGCGATCGTTTGCCCTATTTGCAGGACATCTACATCACGAGCGGCGCCGTTCACGCTGGTGCAAAACCGTTCTGGTCATCGATCGAAACCGCATCCGAGGACTTTGCGACCGTCGACACCTCCGCCGACGATCCCGCGCTGATCATCTATACGTCAGGCACCACAGGCAATCCGAAGGGCGCGCTGCATGCGCACCGCGTCGTGCTCGGGCATCTGCCGAATGTCGAGATGTGCCACAACTTCCTGCCCAGGCCCGGCGACCTCATGTGGACGCCGGCGGACTGGGCCTGGATCGGGGGGCTCGTCAATGGCCTGCTCGCGTTCTGGTATCACGGCATTCCCCTGGTCGGCCATCGTGCGCGAAAATTCGAGCCGCAGGCGGCGATGCAGATGATGGCCGACCTCGGCGTGCGCAACGTCTTCCTGCCGCCGACCGCGCTGAAGCTGATGCGACAGGCCGGCGTGAAGCATGTGGGCGTCAAGCTGCGCAGCATTTTCACCGGCGGTGAATCACTCGGCGGCGAGTTGCTCGGCTGGGTGCGAGAGACCTTTGGCATCGACGCCCATGAGGTGTTCGGCCAGACCGAGTGCAATCTCGTGATCGGCAGCAACTCCAACCTGTTTCCGATCCGCCCGGGCTCGATGGGCAAGGCGACGCCGGGTTTTGATGTCCGCATCGTCGACGACAAGGGCGAGGAGCAGCCACACGGGCAGCGCGGCATCATCGGCGTACGCCAGCCCTGCCCCGTGACCATGCTCGAATACTGGCGCAATCCGGAGGCTACGGCGAAGAAATATGCCGGCGAGTTTCTATTGACCGGTGATCTCGGCGTGCAGGATGAAGACGGCTATTTCTGGTACGTCAGCCGCGAGGATGACGTCATCACCACAGCCGGCTACCGCGTCGGCCCGTCCGAGATCGAGCACACGCTGATGAAGCATCCGTCGGTGGCAATGGCGGCCGTGGTCGGCATTCCCGATCCGATCCGCACGGAATCGATCAAGGCCTGGATCGTGCTGCGCCCGGGCTTTGCTGCCGGCGATACGCTCGCGCGCGAGATCCAGGAATTCGTGAAAGTGCAGCTTGCCGCGCACGAATATCCGCGCTTCGTCGAGTTCGCCGAGACCTTGCCGATGACGGCGACAGGCAAGGTGCTCCGGCGCGAGCTGCGGGCGAGGGGGTAGCTTCCAGGCATGCCGGCCGCTCAATCAGTTGCTTGAGCGCAAGCTCCTCGGCCAATCTCGGCGTGGCGCTGCTGCTCGTGTCTCGCTAGCGCGACGGCGCCGATAATGCGGACCGCAGCATCGCGGCCAGGTCCTGCCGCTTGAACGGCTTGGTCAGGATCCGGGCGTCGACCCCGTCGGGCGTCTTGACGGGATTTTGGCTGTAGCCGGAGGTGAAGAGCACTTTGAGATCGGGCCGCAAGGCAGTCGCTTGCCGCGCAAGTTCCGGCCCGAACATGCCACCGGGCATTACGACGTCGGTGAACAGCAAATGGATATCACCGGGCTGGCGCAGCACCTCGAGAGCCGCCGGCCCGTTCGAGGTGGCGATGACGCGGTAGCCCAGCGTCCTCAGTTCGCTCTCGACATAGGCCCGCACCATGTCGTCGTCCTCGACGACGAGAACGGTCTCGCTTCCGTCGGGGGCGATGATCTGTTCCGCCGGAGCCGTCTCCTCATTCAGCGTCGCCGCGATGCGCGGGAAAAACAGCCTGACGACGCTGCCTTGCCCTGGTTCGGACTGCAGCTGCACGAGACCGCCGGACTGTTGCGCAAAGCCGTAGACCATGCTCAGGCCGAGCCCGGTGCCCTTGCCGACTTCCTTGGTGGTGAAGAACGGTTCGAACGCACGGCTCGCGACGTCCTCGGGCATACCACAGCCTGTATCGGTCACGGCCACCATGACGTAGTCGCCGGGCCGCGGCTCGCCGTTGACGTCGAGATCGGACCGACCGAGCGAGTTGTTGCGCACCTCGACCGTCAGTCTGCCGCCGTCAGGCATCGCGTCGCGCGCGTTGAGCACGAGGTTGAGCAGGGCGGTTGCCAGTTGGCCGGGATCGACACTGGTCAGCCACAAATCGCCTCCAAACGCGAAGCTGCACTCGATGTGCTCGCCGAGCGACCGGCGCAACAGCTGCTCCATGCCGACGACCTTCTCGGCAATGTCGATCTCTCTGGGCCGGAGCGGCTGCTTGCGCGCGAAGGCGAGCAGGCTCCGCGTCAGGTCGGAGCCGCGCTCGGCGGCGGTCGCGATCTCGCCGGCGATCCGTTGCAATTCCTTATTGTCCGCCAGCCGGTCGGCGAGATGCTCGGAGTTGCCGAGAATGACGGTCAGGAGATTGTTGAAATCATGCGCCACGCCGCCGGTGAGCTGGCCCATAGCTTCCATCTTCTGGGACTGGCTGAGCTTGTGGCTGAGGTCGGCGATGGCGGCGCGTTGCTGCTCGAGCGACTCGGCGGTGCCGTTGAGCAGGGCCATCAATCCGCCGAGCTCGCCGCTCGGATGCGGCGGTGGAATGCGCGCGCTGAGATCGCCAAGCCCGAGCCGCTTTGCCATTGCGGCAAGCCGTCCGACCTGGCGCCCGACGCTGACGGTCGCAAGGATCCAGATGCCGGCCAGCAGCAGCAGCGAGGCCACCGCGAGGATCGCCATGTCCTCGTAGAGCCGGCGGTTCGCCTCTGCGACCAGTCCGTCCTTGGAGCGTCCGACCAGGATGGTGAGGCCGGCCTTGCGGATCGCCGGCGAGCGGGCGACGGCCCAGACCTGCGTGCGGCCCTGGCGATCGATGACCTCTCGCGACGCTTCGCCATTGGGCGTTGTCGCGAAGCGGAATAGGTCGGACCCCGCGATCGACGCGCCGACGGGCTCACTCCAGCCGCCGGCCTTGGGGGCGACGAGGACGGTCCCTTTGCTGTCGACGAACAGGATCTCCTTCTCGGCAAGCAAGCGCTTGTCGTGAAATTCCGCGAATTTGTTCAGGTTGAACGAAGCGAGCAGCACGAATTTCAGCGCGCCCGCATCCGATCGGACGGGGTAGGCGATCTGGAGCACCGATAATCCGGTCAGGCGGCCGAACACCGGCTCCACCGCGACGGCACCCTGCGAGACCTTCGCCTGCCTGAAATAGGCCCGATCATTCAGATCGAGCGCGCGGTTGGTCCGGAGCGAGTCGCAGAACAGGTGGCCGTCGGGATCGATGGTCAAGATGCCCGTGAACTGCGGATATTCTTCGCGCACGTCCGACAGGAACGCCGAGCATGCTGCCTTGTCGCGCGTGTCGAGGTCGCGGGCGCGGGCGAGGCCGTAGTGAAGCTGCGCGGTGCCCTGAATCTTCTCGTTCAGATCGCTCGCGATGTCGTCGGCGGATGCGGCCAGATTGGCCAGCGCCGCGTTGATCTCGCTGGTGCGGTTTTGCACGAAGCGCAAGCCAACGAGGCTCGCCGGCACCAGCATGGCCGCGATGACGAGGATCAGTAAGCGGGTACGCAGGCTCATCGGTGGGGGCGGGTCCGCTCTTCGCGCGCGCTTGTTCGGCGGTGCAATTTGCGGCACGATCGTCTGCGCAGTCCATAGCCATCGGCTGGAAAATCGTACCGATGGCCAAGATTTCGCTGCGCGTGCATTGCGGTGTCGCCACACTCGTCCTGTCGTCGCGCGTCAAGTTGCACCCATACGCAGCAGCTCTGTCGCAGTTGGATCGGTGGTGGGCACGGCGCGAGCGCGCCTTTGCCCACCCTGCGATACCGAGCCTGCGGAGGCAGGCCTCTCACCCTAAGGCGTCTTGATCCCCATCGTCTTCAACGCCTCCAGCATCTTCAGAGGCGGCGACATCTTGATCTGCGGCGCCTTCCCCGTTTCCAGCAAACTCTTCAACCCCGAGAGGATCGCGGGCCAGCCGGTGCGGCCGCCGGAGAGAATGTCGTCGCTGAGATCGCGGTCGTGGCGTTCGCTCATGGTGAGGCGGACGGCTTCGCCGGCTTGCTCGATCTCGTAGGTGACCAGCGTGGTGCCGAGCTTTGCGACGAGGTCGGGCCAGTTGACGTTCCACGTCACCGTCAGCTTCCTCGGCGGATCGTACTCGAACACTTCGCCGGAGATGTGCTCCGAACCATCGGGCGCACGCACGATGAATGTACCGCCGAGCTTCGGCTGCATCTCCACCGCAAAGCCGGAGAAATACCTTCGGCTGAACTCAGCCGAGGTCAGCGCCTCCCACACTTTCTCCGGCGTGGAGGCGATGTAGATGGTGTAGACTGTCAGCGGCTTGAATTGGTCCAGATTCATTTTGCGTCGAACCCCTTGTTGAGCGCTGCGCGTGGAATGCCGAGCAGCTTGCCGGTCTCGAGCAGGCTCTTGAGCTGGGACAGGATCGCCGGCCAGCCATTGGAGACGGCGCCGAGATATTTGCCGCCCTCCACGAAGCCGTCATGCAACACGGTCAAACGCACGAGCGGGCCAAAGGGTTCGATGGTGAACACGACGCGCGAGATCGGCTCGCCGCGCAGCTCCTCGAATTTCTCGTGCTTGAAGCTGTAGGATAGGCGCCGCGGCGGATCAGCCTCCAGGATTTTGCCGGAATCGGTGACCTCGCCGTCGAGCGTGAGCGCGAAGGGGGAGCCGACCGTCCAGTCGGAGCGGACCTCGGCGCCGAACCAGTATTGCCGTGTGAACGCGCTCGACGTCAGCGCCTCCCACAGCTTTTCCGGCGTGGTCTCGATGTAGGTGACATAGACGAATTGGGGCTTACTCATCACGCTTCTCCAACTGGCGTTTCAACTCGCTGAGCGCGGCAAGCTTGCCGCGCTCGAATTTCCTGATCCAGCGTTCGCCGATCTGATGGATCGGCATCGGATTGAGATAGTGCAGCTTCTCGCGGCCATGCCTGATGGTCGTGACGAGATTGGCCTCTTCCAGGATGACCAGGTGTTTCGTCACCGCCTGGCGCGTCATCTCCAGGCCTTCGCAAAGCTCGTTCAGGGTCTGGCCGTTCCTGGCGTGAAGCCTGTCCAGCAGCGACCGTCTCGACGCATCGGCGAGCGCTTTGAAGACCTCATCCATGGCAACGATAATAGGCAACCAATTAGTTGCATGTCAAGATGGTGTCTTTGGCGCGCGCAAATGGCTGTGCTAGCCTTGAAGCTCAGCCAACGCAGATTGGTTCCGGGAGGACTTTGATGTTCCGTTGCGTCTTGACTGCTGCCGCCCTCGTCCTTTTCGCTGGCAGCGCTTTTGTTCACGCCCAGAAGCAGACCATCGGTGCGCCGCCGGAGGCGTCCAACATGAAGCTGGTGGGAACCAACGATCTGCAGGCGCGCAGCGCCTATCAGCCGACCATCCATCACCAGGGCGACCGCTGGATCGCCTATATCGGTCACCATGGCGGCACCGACGACGTGCCGGCTCCCGTCAATCCGATGACCGGGCAAGCGGAGCCGAACGGAACGTCGATCGTCGATGTCACCGATCCCGCGCATCCCAAATATCTCAGGCATCTGCCGGGGCAGGAAGGCAAGTATGAATCCGGTGGCGCGCAGATGGTGCGCGTGTGCGACGGCAAGGCATTGCCGAAGGGCGATCCCAATGCGGTCTACATGCTGCGCACTTTCGGCAGCGAGGCGCATGAGATCTGGAACGTTGCCGATCCCGCCAATCCCACGCTGATCACGCGCATCGGCGGCTTGAAGGATACGCACAAGAGCTGGTGGGAATGCGACACCGGCATTGCCTATCTCGTCTCGGGTGCGCCGGACTGGCGCACCCGGCGCATGACGCAGATCTATGATCTCTCCGATCCCGCCCATCCGCAAAAAATCCGCGACTTCGGCCTGCCCGGCCAGGAGCCGGGATCGACCGGCGCGGTGCCGACCGAATTACACGGGCCGATCTCGACCGGCCCCAATGGCAACCGCGTCTATTTCGGTTACGGCACCAACAAGGGCGGCATCTTGCAGATCGTCGATCGCGAGAAGCTTCTGAACGGACCGAAGGAGCCGACGCCGGACAATCTGCGCCTTCCCGAGATCTCGCGGATGCCGATGTCGGCGTTCAACGGCGCGCACACCACATTTCCGATGCTCGACATGCCGGTCGCGGAATTCGCCGAGGACAAGGACGGCAAGACCCGCGACATCGTCATGATCGTCGACGAGGCGATCTTGAACGAATGCGGCGAGGCGCGCCAGATGGTGTGGCTCGCCGACGTCACCACCGAAACGCGGCCGATGATGATATCGAGCTACACCGTGCCGGAGGCGAGTGGGCAGTTCTGCCAGCGCGGCGGCCGCTTCGGCTCGCACTCCTCGAACGAGAGCATGGCGCCGATCTACTACAAGAAGTTGGCCTTCATCGCCTTCTTCAATGCCGGCGTCCGCGCGCTCGACATCCGCGATCCCTATCATCCCAAGGAGGTCGGCTATTTCATTCCTGCGATCACGCAGGCGACTGACAAGCGCTGCATTCCGGTCGAAGGCGGCGAGCGCTGCAAGGTCGCGATCCAGACCAACAATGTCGAGACCGACGAGCGCGGTTACATCTACATCGTCGACCGCGCCAACACCGGCCTGCACATTCTCGAACTGACCGGGCCGGCACGCGCCGTCGCCGGCCTGCCGAAGAACTGACGATGCGGCGCGTTATGACGATCGCGCTCGTCCTTGCCGCCCTCGGCGCATCCGGCGTCGGGGCCTATCAGCTGGCGCCGCAGCCCGCGCCGACATCAGCGCACTGGCGCGAGCTCGCCTGGCCGTTCCCGCGCGACGGCTGGCCCGCGGGCCGTGCGTTTCGCTGCGAGGGCGGAGCCTGCGACGGCGCCGAGCTCCATGTCCGCGCCAAGCGCGGATTCTGCAATTGCGACAGCGGTGTCGCCGATGACGACGAGGTTGATCGCGTCGCCGATATCGATCTGATCACCCCGCGCTTTGCGGCGACCGCACCGGGCGAGGTGGTGCATGTCGGCGAGATGCACGGTCGTGCGCGGCGCTATGATCTCGCCCTCTATGACGGTGCGAGCCACGCCGCGGTTGGCGTTGCCGTCTCACGGCGCTGCGATCTCCTCGTCGCCGCGGCGCAGGGGCGGGGCGATGCCAACGCGATGCAGCTTGCGGCGCTCGCATTCCTGGAGACGCAGGAGATGAAAGCGTGGCTGACAGCGGCGCTGGACGGGAAGTAAGTGCCATGCATTAATACAGGCAAACGCCCCAAGCCGAGTCCTCCCCATGATGTCCATGCAAGCCTATCTCGCCTTCATCGCTGCCTGCATTGCGCTCGCGCTGCTGCCGGGCCCGATCGTCACCCTCGTCATCGCCAACGGCCTGCGCCATGGCACGCGTGCGGCGCTGACCAACATTCTCGGCGTGCAGCTGGGGCTGCTGATCGTGATCGGTGTACTTGCGGTTGGCCTCACCTCGCTGATGGCGACGATGGGGTATTGGTTCAACTGGGTGCGCTTTGCGGGCGCGGCCTATCTGGTCTGGCTCGGCTTCAAGCTGATCCGCGCTCCGGTCGAGGGCGTCGACGCCGACGCGCCTCCGCCGCCCCCTCGCGGCGGCTTCCTTTTGCAGGGCTTTGTCGTGGCGTTGTCGAACCCGAAGCTGCTGGTGTTCTTCGGCGCGTTCATTCCGCAATTCATGGACATGAGCAAGGATCACCTGTCGCAGGTCCTGGTGCTCGGAATCACTTTCATGGTGCTTGCCGGCTTGACGGACGGAATCTACGCGCTGCTTGCCGGACAGGCCCGCGGCTTTTTCTCGGCGCGCCGCACCCGCATGGTGTCGCGCGTGTCCGGCGGCTTCATGATCGGCGGCGGCATCTGGCTGGCGTTGATCCGGGCCAAATGAGCACGACCAAGTAAGCGAATTGGCCGGTTGAACCTTCGTCCGCCGCGGTGCGTCCAAGGAAGACGCGCGGCGGTTAGTCGGCCAGCAACTCCGGCTTCAACTCCAGTTCGATCTCCGCAAAGATCCGCGCCAGCCGTTCCGCCCATTGCTGCTGGCCGGATTGATCCGCGATCAGGTCCTGGCGGATCTCGATGCCGGTGTTGACGAGGCCGCGGGCCTCGCCGTGCACGGGGATGGTGTAGTCGCTGAGATCGCTCACCGCATAGGGCTCGTTGTCGCCGACGACGAGATCGCCCTCGGCGCGCAAATGTTTCAGCAGCAGTTTTGGCAGCAAAGTGTCGCGGTTATAGAGCGCGCCGATGTGCCAGCGCCGCGCGACGCCGGCATAAACAGGGGTAAAACTGTGCAGCGACACCAGCACGGTTGCCCGCTTGGCGTGTATCCGGCTGTCGATCGCCGCATCGATGCGATGATGATAGGGGTCAAAAATCTCGCGTCGCCTCGCCGCGCGCTCGTCCTCCGAGATTCCCTCATTGCGCGGGATCGTGGTTGCCTCTGATATCACGGGGATCGAGCTTGCGATGCCCGGCGAGCGGTTGCAGTCGATCACGAGTCGCGAATATCGCTGTGCGATCAGATGGGCATCCAGCATCTCCGCCATCCGCTCGGAGACGCCGGCGATGCCGATGTCCCAGGCGATGTGCCTGACAAGCTCGCTTTCCGAGACGCCGAGATCGCCGAGCGCGCGCGGCAGAATGCGGCCGTAATGGTCCGATGTGAGCAGGAAGGGCGATGTGCCTGCCGCATTCACCTCATGCACTGGCGGAATATCGCCTTGTCCAAGGAGTTGATCCGTCGCCTCGGCTGTGTTGAAAGCCATCCTGATTGCCTATGGAAAAAGCAGTCGCCCCCGGAAATTGGGCAAAGAATCGTTCACAATGGGTCTGCCCAAAATCACCATGATCTCCTGACGATGCCGCTGCTGACGATTCATCACAAGACCGAATATCGCTACAATCGTCCCGTGGCCTTCGGCGAACACAGATTTATGCTGCGCCCAAGTGACGGTCATGATCTGCGCGTGCTCGACTCCAGGCTCGAGATCTCGCCGGAGCCGATGTCGCTGCGCTGGATTCACGACGTGTTCGGCAATTCGGTCGCGATCGCCGATTTCGACGCGCGCGCGGACCGTCTGATCTTCGACTGGCACGTCACCGTCGAGCACAATCCGGTCGAAGATTTCGCGCTGACGCCGGACGATCCCGCCTACTTCTATCCCTTCGTCTATGACGACGCGGAATTGCCCGATCTCGTCCAGTACAGCACGCCGCGATATCCCGATCCCGACGGCAAGATCGCGGAATGGGCGCGCAGCTTTCTCGACGAGGACACGCCGTCGCCAACCTTCGCGATGTTGAGCCGTATCACGCACGCCATCCGCAAGCAGTTTAGATACCGCAGGCGTCACCAGCCGGGCACGCAAGCCCCGTTCGACACGTTGCAGTGGGGCACCGGCACCTGCCGCGACTATGCGCTGTTCATGATCGAGGCGCTGCGCCGGCTCGGCATCGCCGCGCGCTTCGTCTCCGGCTACATCTTCGTGCCCGAAGACATCGCGCAGCACCATGTCGGCGGCGGCTCGACCCATGCATGGGTGCAGGTCTATCTGCCGAGCGCAGGCTGGATCGAGTTCGATCCGACCAATGGCATCGTCGGCACCCGCGACCTCATCCGCGTCGCGGTCGCCCGCGACCCGCGTCAGGCCATCCCGCTGCACGGCATCTATATCGGCACCCAGGATGCCTTCGACGTCATGGATGTCAGCATCAAGGTGGTCTCGGACGAGGAACGCAGCGGCAGGGAGCTGGAAGCGGAAGCTTTGTAGATGAAGCTGCTTTCGTGCGTCATTGCGAGCGAAGCGAAGCAATCCAGAAGCCACAGCGACAGTCTGGATTGCTTCGTCGCAAGAGCTCCTCGCAATGACGGTGTGGAGAGTTTATAGAGCCCCCATGACCTCCGATCGCCTCTTCGTCTACGGCACACTGATGCGCGGCTTCGACCATCCGATGGCGCGGCTGCTGGCGCAGCATGCGGATTTTCTGGGCGAGGCGAGCTGCCGCGGCCGGCTCGTGCTTGTAAAACATTATCCGGGATTGCTGCTGTCCGGCGCGCCGTCCGACCTCGTGCACGGCGAGATTTTCAAACTGCGCGCGGGCGACGAACTCTTGCGCGAGCTCGACATGTATGAGGCCTGCGGCGAGGGCTTTCCGGAGCCGACGGAATATCTGCGCCAGCTGATCGACGTGACCTGCACGGATGGCACGACGGCGCCGGCCTGGACCTACGTCTACAACTGGCCCGTCACCGATCTGCCGCACATCGAGTCCGGCCGCTTCCTGGATCACTAGGCCGACAGCACTTCCTTCACCACGCGGACGTCGACCTCGCGCTCGACATAGGTCCATTCCTCGGTTTGCCTGAGCATGTCGACCAGCTCCTCGAACAGCGAGGCGTGCGCGGGTGCGAACTCGAACCAGGTCAGGAAATCGAAGGGCTCGCCGAGGTCGCGGCAATGATAGAGCTGGCGCGCGATGGCGGGCAGAAAACGAAGGCTGCTCGCGATGTGGTGCGACTTGTCTTCAAAGATTTTGCGGCGTTCTTCCTGCGTGAGATCCCACCATGCCTGCGACTTGCGGATCGGGATCAGCGCCGCGCTGGTGGCCTCCAGCCTGCCGAGGCCGGCCTGCACGTTCTCGAGCTGCTGCTTCTCCGCGCGTTCGGTGTAGCGCAAGCTGCTCGGTGCGCCGACCAGGCGCCACGCATTGCGCGAGGGCACCAGCGGCAACGAGACAGCGTCGCCGTCGGTTACCGACAGCGCCGGCATGAAGGGCAGGGGCTCGCCCGTCACTGGTGACAGCGAGGTCACGCGCCAGCCCCCGCTGTGGCCACCGCGAAAGGTCCTGAACATGGCCTATGGAAGCGTGGAACCGGGCGAGGTTCAAGCTTTTCCCGTCATTCCGGGGCGCACCTCTTGGCGTAGTCCGGAATCTCGCGCCGCCAGAATGCTGCGAGAAATGGATCCCGGGCTCGATGTTGCGCATGACCCCGGAATGACGGAAAGGGCTGTGAACAGCGCGTATAATCCTGACAAACCTGACTTTTAGCCACCCCGCACCTATATCCCTGATCCCTTCGCCCGACTCACCCTGGTTCGCGCTACACAATGGCCATGCGCTTTACGCCCCAATTCCTCGACGAGCTCCGCGCCCGGCTTTCGGTCTCCGAAGTCGTGGGCAAGCGCGTCAAGTTGAAGAAGGCGGGGCGGGAGTGGAAGGGGCTGTCGCCGTTCCAGCAGGAGAAGACGCCGTCCTTCTACGTCAACGACCAGAAGGGTTTTTACCACGACTTCTCCTCCGGCAAGCACGGCGACATCATCAACTTCGTGATGGAGACCGACGGCTTGCCGTTTGCCGAAGCGGTCGAGCGGCTCGCCAGCATGGCCGGCCTGCCGCTGCCGGCGGTGACGCCGGATGCGGCGCGGCACGAGCAGCGGCGGCGCACGCTGCATGACGTGATGGAACTCGCGGCCAAGTTTTTCTCTGAGACATTGGCTTCGCGCGTCGGTGCGAAAGCACGCGGTTATCTCGCCGACCGCGCCATCTCGCCGGCAACGCAATTGCAGTTTCGGCTGGGCTATGCGCCGCCGCCGCCGGAGCGCTTTGCGCTGAAGGAGCATCTCGGCAAGCTCGGCGTGTCCGTCGAGGACATGATCGAGACCGGGCTGCTGGTTGCCGGCAACGACATCCCCGTGCCCTACGATCGCTTCCGGGATCGCGTGATGTTTCCGATCACGGATTTGCGCGGCCGCGTCATCGCCTTCGGTGGACGCGCGCTGGAGAAGGACGTTCCGGCCAAATACCTGAACTCGCCGGAGACGCCGCTCTTCCACAAGGGCGACAATCTCTACAATCACCAGACCGCGCGCAAAGCCACCCATGACGGCAGCGCGCTGATCGTGGTCGAGGGCTATGTCGACGTCATCGCCATGGTCACTGCGGGTTTCGCTGGTGCCGTCGCGCCACTCGGCACGGCGCTCACCGAAAATCAGCTCGCACTGCTCTGGAAGATGGCGGACGAGCCGATCCTCTGCTTCGACGGCGACCGCGCCGGACAGAAAGCCGCCTATCGCGCTGCCGACCTCGCGCTGCCATTTCTCGCGCCGGGCAAGAGCCTGCGCTTTGCGCTGCTGCCGGAAGGGCAGGACCCCGACGATCTCGCGCGCTCCGGCGGGCGCGGCGCGATCGAGGAAGTGATCGCAGCGGCACGTCCGCTCGCCGACATGATCTGGTCGCGCGAGCTCGAAGGCGGCAATTTTGCCACGCCCGAGCGCCGCGCGGCGCTGGAAGCGCGCATCAAGGAATTGTCGAACGGCATCCGCGACGAGGTGGTGCGGCGTTACTACCGCGACGAATTCGTCGAGCGGCTGCAGCGCACCTTCTCGCCCGATGGCGGACGCGGCGGCTTTGCCGGCCGGGGCAATTTCCGCCAAGGGGGAGGCGGCCGCCCATTCCAGCCCCGCGGCGGCGGACAAGCGAATCGATTCGGCGGCCAGGGGTTTGGCCAAGGATTTGGGGGAGGCCGCCGCGGCCCGCCCGGCCCGGCCCCGCTCCCCTCCGGCCCCTACCAGGCGGCGAGCCCCCAGCTTGCGGCGAGCCCGATCATGCGGGGCCAGCGCAGCGCCATCTCGCGCCGCGAGGCCCTGATCCTGCAAAGCCTGATCAACCACCCCTGGCTGCTGCATGAGCACCTCGAGGAAGTGGCCGCCCTGGAGTTCGCTCACCCCGAGGCCCACAAGCTCAGGGCCGGCATCATCGCCGCTTTCGCCAACGATCATCACCACTCACCGGACCCCGGCGAGCAGGCCGAGAAGATGCGGGCCGATATCGAGAAGGGTGGATTTTCGCAGCTGCTTCAACGAGTTGAGGGCGGCATCACCACCGCGGCGGTGTGGGGCGCCCGTGAGGGCGCGGCACGGGACGACGTTCTTGCCACCTGGCATCAGCTTGTTGCCTTGCATCGGCAGTACCATTCACTACTTAGAGAGCTGAAAGACGCCGAGCTGGCCTTGGGGGACGATCCCAGCGAGGCCAATTTGGCGTGGCTGCGTGATGTGAAGGCTCGGTTGGCCGAGGTCGACGGCACCGAGGCCCTGATCGAGGGTTTTGGCGAGCTGTCGGGCCGGTTCCAGAAGAGCGTGTGATGAAAGAATCATGCGGACGGCCGGGACCGGAGCCGCTAAAAGACTCGCCAAATCCAAGGTTTGGCGGCAAAAACAGGGTTAATCGAGGCTTAACGGTCTTGTAGCACTTTGGCCCCCAGGCGGCCGCAGGCAGAACAGACGCGTCAGGAATGAATCCGCGCAATAGCTGTTGGCACTTCACCTGCATCCGCTGCGACAAAGAGGCTCACGAAGCGTTAGGCAAATCCGGCGAGAGAAAGGTCGGGGTGGCGATCAGATGTTCGCGCCGCCCTTTCCGTGTCGAGATCTGACGAAGCGAGAGCGTCGAGCAACAGGTTCAAGTGAATTCACGCGGGCGGGCCGATCGGCCTTCCGTATGAAGCGCGTTTAGGAGCAATGGATGGCCACCAAGGCAAAGACGCTGCAGGCGAAGGATAAGGAAAAAGACGACAAGGCAGCGGACGCGCCGGAGAAGGACTCCCAGGACGCGCCGTCTCCCTTGCTCGATCTGTCCGACGCGGCAGTGAAGAAGATGATCAAGCAGGCCAAGAAGCGCGGCTTCGTGACCTTCGATCAGCTCAATGAAGTTTTGCCGTCCGACCAGACCTCGCCCGAGCAGATCGAGGACATCATGTCCATGCTCTCGGACATGGGCATCAACGTCACCGAAGCCGACGATAGCGAAGGCGAAGAGGACAAGGACGAGGGCGGCGAGGACGAGACCGACAACGAGCTCGTCGAGGTCACGCAGAAGGCCGTCACCGAGGTCAAGAAGAGCGAGCCGGGCGAACGCACCGACGACCCCGTGCGCATGTATCTGCGCGAGATGGGCACGGTCGAGCTGCTCTCCCGCGAAGGCGAAATCGCGATTGCGAAGCGCATCGAGGCCGGCCGCGAGGCGATGATCGCGGGCCTCTGCGAAAGCCCGCTGACCTTCCAGGCCATCATCATCTGGCGCGACGAATTGAACGAAGGAAAGATCTTCCTTCGCGACATCATCGATCTCGAAGCGACCTATGCCGGTCCCGACGCCAAGGCCGGCATGAACACCGCGATGATCGCCGGTCCCAATGCTGAGAACGGCGAAGCACCGGCCGAAGGTGGCCAGGCTGCAGCGGCCGTGGGTGCGCCCGCGCTTGTCGCGCCGCCCGCCGCTCCCCCGGCGCCGACCCCGTTCCGCGCCGCGCCTGCCGGTGGCAATGCCGGCGAGGCCGAGAAGGATCCCGCGGAGTCCGCCGCCGAAGCCGACATGGACGAGGACGACGAGTTCGAGAACCAGATGTCGCTTGCGGCGATCGAGGCCGAGCTCAAGCCGAAGGTGGTCGAGATCTTCGACAAGATCGCCGACAGCTACAAGAAGCTGCGCAAGCTTCAGGAGCAGGACATCCAGAACCAGCTCCAGAACGAGTCGCTCTCGCCGCACCAGGAGCGCAAGTACAAGAAGCTGAAGGACGAGATCATCGTCGAGGTGAAGTCGCTGCGCCTGAACCAGGCCCGTATCGATTCACTCGTCGAGCAGCTCTACGACATCAACAAGCGCCTCGTCTCGCATGAGGGCCGCCTGATGCGCCTCGCCGACAGCCACGGCGTCGCGCGCGAAGACTTCTTGCGCAACTACACCGGCTCGGAACTGGATCCGCGCTGGCTCAACCGCGTTTCGAAGCTCTCGGCCAAGGGCTGGAAGAATTTCGTTCATCACGAGAAGGACCGCATTAAGGACCTCCGCCACGAGGTGCATCAGCTTGCTGCGCTGACCGGCCTCGAGATCGTCGAGTTCCGCAAGATCGTGCACTCCGTGCAGAAGGGCGAGCGCGAAGCCCGCCAGGCCAAGAAGGAGATGGTGGAAGCCAACCTCCGTCTCGTGATCTCGATCGCCAAGAAGTACACCAACCGCGGCCTGCAATTCCTCGACCTGATCCAGGAAGGCAACATCGGCCTGATGAAGGCCGTCGATAAGTTCGAGTATCGCCGCGGCTACAAGTTCTCGACCTACGCGACGTGGTGGATCCGGCAGGCGATCACCCGCTCGATCGCCGACCAGGCGCGCACCATCCGTATTCCGGTGCATATGATCGAGACGATCAACAAGATCGTGCGCACGAGCCGCCAGATGCTCAACGAGATCGGCCGCGAGCCGACCCCGGAGGAGCTCGCCGAAAAGCTCGGCATGCCCTTGGAGAAGGTCCGCAAGGTCCTCAAGATTGCGAAAGAGCCGCTCTCGCTCGAAACGCCGGTCGGTGACGAAGAGGATTCACACCTCGGCGATTTCATCGAGGACAAGAACGCGATCCTGCCGATCGACGCCGCGATCCAGTCGAACCTGCGCGAAACCACCACGCGCGTGCTCGCCTCGCTCACCCCGCGCGAAGAGCGCGTGCTGCGCATGCGCTTCGGCATCGGCATGAACACCGACCACACGCTGGAAGAAGTCGGCCAGCAGTTCTCGGTGACCCGCGAACGAATTCGTCAGATCGAAGCGAAGGCGCTGCGGAAGCTGAAGCATCCGTCGCGGTCGCGGAAGCTGCGGAGCTTCTTGGATAACTAATCGAGGTATCCATCCAAACGAAAACGGCGGGCCGAAAGCCCGCCGTTTTTCGTTGCGCTGTCGCTTCGCGTGTGCCGCGGGTCGAGCCTACTTCTTCTTCGCCCCGACGCGGTCGAGGCTCTTGATCTCCATCGGCGGGCGGCCGCTCTTTTCCGCGATCTCGCGGTCCTGCTCCATGATGTAGGCGCGGGCGGGCTCGTCGCCATCGAGGCCGCCGAGCAGCTCCGAAGGTACGCGCCGGTTGGAGCGTTGGGAGCCGTCTTCGTAGAAGACGTTGAAAAAGGCGAATTCGCCCTTGGGATTGGTACCGGGTTTTTTGGCCATGGCGGGCTTGTCGTCGATAAGGGCGCCGCAGTCAAATGACTTCAACAGCCGCCAGCGTCAATCCAGCAGCTTTCTGGCAATCGTTTGGCGATTTTGTTTGTCCGACCGGGGGGCTGAGCGCTTCGCATGGTCCGGTGCGACCCCACCCACAAATAAACGGCGGGCCGATAAGCCCGCCGTTTATTTTTGGTCTTCAGCGTCGCCCGGGGCTGGCAGGGCAACAACCTGAGATAGAAGACTATAGCTTGCGCTCTGCGATGGCAAGATAAATCGTCGTGGTGTTGATGTCGCAGCGAGCGCATCAGACATGCAGCCAATGGCATCACGGGTTCCTCAGTTTCGAAAAGCGGATGCTTCGATCGCCAAAATAGCTTGTTCATCTCACCGCGCTTTCGCAACGCAGCGAGCACACGCGTGGTGGCAGGGATTGGGCTGCAGCAGGCCTGCGATCATGCGCAGCGAGATGTCCGCGCCGTCGGGCGTGATGGTGAATCGCATGACTCTCTCCGGATGCGGCGCCGGAAGGCGCCAATGTCTGGAGTCTACGATGCTGGCACCATACCCCTGTTTTGCCCGTGCCGCTTTGACGCGAATCCAGTTCCCGGGCATGATCGCGCGCCGCCTTCCGCGTTCCCAAGGATTTTCCCGCATGTTGAGATACGCTCTCGCCGTCGCTTCGATCGTTTGTCTGGCCGGCGGGTCGGCCGAGGCCGCGCGATGCGGCGGCGACTTCAACAGCTTCGTCGCCGGCATGACGGCGGAGGCGCAGGCCGCCGGCGTTTCGGCGGGGGTGACCAGCGCGGCGTTCGGCGGCATCACCCAGGATGGCGCCGTGCTCGCCTTCGACCGGCGCCAGCGCTACACGTTCAACAAAAGCTTCGAGCAGTATGTCTCGACCCGCGTCGGGCCCGGCCGCATCAACGGCGGCCGTGCGCTGCTGCAGCGTCATGCCGCGCTGCTCTCGCGCATCGAGCAGCAGTTTGGCGTGCCCCGGCAGATCCTGGTCGCGATCTGGGGCCTGGAGAGCGATTTCGGCAAGGGCGACATGGGCAAGCTGCCGGTGATCCGCACGCTTGCGACGCTGGCGCATGATTGCCGCCGCACCGAGCTGTTTCAGGGCGAGCTGCTCGCCGCGCTCAAGATCGTGCAACGCGGCGACCTGCCGCTGCGCGACCTCATCGGCGCCTATGCCGGCGAGATCGGCCAGACCCAGTTCCTGCCGTCGTCCTATATCAAATACGGCGTCGATTTCGACGGCGACGGCCATGTCGACCTCCGCCACAGCGTCCCCGACGTGCTCGCCTCGACGGCGAACCTGCTGCATTCGAACGGCTTCAAGATGGGCCAGCCCTATGACGAAGGCTCCGCCAATTTCGACGCGATGCGCGAGTGGAACAGGGCGGTGATCTATCGCAAGACGATCGGGTATTTTGCGGACAGGCTGGTGGGGCAGTAGCCACATACTCAGTCTCGTAGGGTGGGCAAAGGCGCGAAGCGCCGTGCCCACCGTTGCCATCCGATGTCCGAAGTCGTGGGCACGCTACGCTTTGCCCACCCTACGACAGCGGAGGGTGAGGCGACGCCATCGCGTCTCACTCACTTCCCCTTTGCCATCTTCTCCAGCTTCCGCTGCAACGGCGCCCAGTACGTTCCCGGGCGGAAGCGCTGCAGGATGTCCATGAACCTTGCATCGTTGCCGATCAGGATGCGCGGCTCGTTTCTCTCGATGCCCTTGATGATGCGGAGCGCCGCGTCCTTGGGCGTCGTCCGCGCCGCTGCCTCGAACCGGTCGATCATCTGCGCGCGGCGGGCGTTGTCGGTGACGCCAATGCCGGTGCGCGAGGAACGCGCGATGCTCGTGGCGACACCGCCGGGATGCACCACCGACAGTCTGACCGGGCTGCCCGCGACCGCGAGCTCGTGCCGCACGCTCTCGGAGAAGCCGCGCACCGCGAATTTGGCGGCCGCATAGGCCGACTGTCCGGGCGGCGCGATGATGCCGAAGATCGAGGAGACGTTGACGATGTGCGCTTCGGGGCGCGTCTTCAGATGCGGCAGGAAGGCGCGGGTGCCGTGCACCACGCCCCAGAAATTGATGTCGAACAGCCAGTCCATCTGCGCCTGGTCGATCTCCTCGAACTGCCCAAGCAGCGCCACCCCGGCGTTGTTGACGAGGATGTCGAGCGCGGGATGCGCCGCGATCGCCTCGCTTGCGAATTGCGCGATCTCGCCGGGCTCGCTGACATCGACGCGATGCAGGCTGATCTTGCGCGCTTTGTCGTTTCCTTGGCCGATCTCGGCAGCGAGCGTTTTTCATTCCGGCCTCGTCGCGATCGGCGAGCGCAAGGTCGCAGCCGCGATTTGCCAGTTCGATCGCCAGCGCACGGCCGATGCCGCTCGCCGCTCCCGTGATGGCGGCGGCGCCGCGAATCGCAGTCATGGATGGCTCCCTCAATCCCAAACGGAACTTCAATGTACATATTTTCAGTTTGGAACCGAACCATATCGGCTCCCCCCTCCTTAACTCACGTTACTTAAGGCGGATTCGAGCATTGGAGCAGCCAGATGGGACAGCCCCAGCCGTATCGAGCGACCGCGTTGATCGTTGAAGACGACCTCATGCAGCGGGAGATGCTCTGTCTCCTGCTGGAGGAGAGCGGGTATCATGTCATCCAGTGTGAGAGTGCGGAAGCGGCCGAGCGTGTGCTGGACCAGAGTGCCGGCGCGCTGTGCCTGATGCTGACCGACGTGCAGCTCGCCGGCCCCATGAACGGCGTCGAGCTCGCGCATGTCGCCAAGGATCGCAATCCGAAGCTCGACGTCGTCGTCACCTCGGGCCGCCCCCTGATGCAGCCCTTGCCTGACGGCGCAAAGTTCTGGGCCAAGCCGTGGGCGCCGCTCGATGTCCTGCGCGAGGCCGAAATCGCAGCGCTGAATTGAGGAGCGGCTGACCGCGTCGTGACTTCCCGGCAAGCGTCAGGGGTGGTAGGGACGAGGCATGTCCTGGTCCTTCCTGCTTACCTCGCTCATCGTCGTGGCGTCGCCCGGCACCGGCGTGCTTTACACCTTGGCCGCCGCACTTACCCGCGGCTCGCGCGCAAGCGTCGCGGCGGCGTTCGGCTGCACGCTCGGGATCGTGCCGCACATGATCGCGGCGATGCTTGGCCTCGCCGCCGTGCTGCACACCAGCGCGCTCGCCTTTGCCGCGCTGAAATGGTGCGGCGTGGCCTATCTGCTCTACATGTCCTGGCAGGCGCTGCGTGAAACCGGCGCGCTCGCGGTCGACGGTGAGATCAAGGAGCGCTCGAGCGGCCGGGTCATCGTCACCGGCTTCCTCATCAACATCCTCAACCCAAAGCTCTCGATCTTCTTCCTGGCCTTCCTGCCGCAGTTCATCGCGGCGGACGAGGCTTCGGTGCTGGCGCGGATGCTGGAATTGAGCGGCGCCTTCATGGCCATGACCTTCGTGGTGTTCGTGGTCTACGGCCTCTGCGCGGCTTCCGTGCGCGAGCGCGTCATCTCCCGCCCCGGCGTGATGGCCTGGCTGCGCCGCTCCTTTGCGGCTGGCTTTGCCCTGCTAGGTGCCAAGCTCGCCTTTGCCGAGCGCTAGGCAATAAAAAAACGGGCACCGCGCCCGCCGTTTTCGATCTCTGACCTCACTGAGGCCCGAGCGGAGCATGCTCCGCCCGGGCAAAGAACTTGCTGCGCTACTTCTTCTTCGCAGCCTTCTTGGCCTTTTTCTTCGTCGCCTTCTTCGCCTTCTTCGCTTTCTTAGCCATAGGATCCTCTTAAGGGTTAATGGTGAAACGCGACACGAGGAACGCGCGGCGGAGGGCCAGCCTCGCAACATCCTCGAAAACAAACTCAGCAGATTCGCGAGCGTCTGCCCCGCGCTGTCACATCTGTGTCATCCCGTTATCCACAGCTCAGATGCGTTTTGGGTGATTTCTGGTCGCGAATCCGCGTCGCGAGGCAGGCCGACGCGACCTCGCATCGACGCCGGCGACGTGCCTAACGATCTGATAATCCGGACGCGCCGTTCACGAATCCAAAACCACGGGCGCGCTTTCGACGATCGCAGTGAGGTTCCGTTAAGTGCGACCGCGCATGATCCTCCGCAAGAACATGGGGGCGGGTCATGGACGAACTTCTGCCAGAGACAGGGGGCGGCACGCTGCGCGTATCGCGGGCGCCATGCTGAACGTACCGACGCTTTGGATGGTCTTCGTCGTCAACTTCTCGGCGCTCGGCCTGACCTGGGCCTACGTCACGTATTCCTATCCGAGGTTCGAGGCTGCCCGGTTCTGGATGGCATCCGCCTTCGTCGGTGCGGCCGGTGCCATGACGGCCCTGGTCCGCCTGTTCGTCGATTCTCCTTTGCCGCTTCTGCTCGGCGCCGCCGGCATCATTACGGCGAGCTGCCTTACTGCAGTCGGCATTCACCGCTTCTATGACCGGCCGGTGCCCTGGCGTGCCATGGCCGCCGCGGGCATCGTGAGCCTCGCCGGTGTCGTGTTCTTCAAGGTCGCGTACGACCACATGCAATTGCGCATGATCGCCTACACGCTCGGACAGGCCGTTCCTCTGCTGCTGGCCTTGCGTCTTCTGCTGTCGCCGCAGGAAGGCCGCGTGAGCCCCGGTGCTTGGTTGTCCAGCATCGTCATCATCACCATCATCGCCATCTTCGTCGCCCGCGCCGTTGGCAATCTGCTAGGCGGCGATTTCTCATCGGTCGCGGGCGGTCAGGCCCATGCCGTCATGGTTCTCGGGCTCCTCTTTCTCTCGATGACGCTCAATTTCGGCTTCCTGCTGATGGCGATGGATCGCTTGCGCAACGAGGTCGCCGACCTCGCGCTGCTCGACGATCTCACCGGCGTCGCCAACCGCCGCCATCTGCTGCAGCGGCTGTCGGAGGAATGCGCCCGTTCGGAGCGCAGCGGCGAGCCGTTCTCGCTGCTGGTGATCGACCTCGACGGCTTCAAGACCATCAACGACACCCATGGCCACGCCGCGGGCGATGCCTGCCTGCAGCACTTCACCCTGATGGCGCAGACGCGGCTCAGGCCCGGTGACATGCTGGCCCGCACCGGCGGTGACGAGTTCTGCGTCGTGCTGCCGTCCTCCTCCATGCGCGAGGGCGCGCTGATCGCCCGCCGCGTGCTCGAGGTCTGCCGCCGGGATGCCGCCGGCTGCTCCGGCAACGACATCCCGATTGCGATCTCGATCGGCGTCGCGGAATGGGATCGCGGCGTTGGCCAATTCCCGGACCGCCTGATCGCCCACGCCGACCACGCCCTTTATGCCGCCAAGAAGAACGGCAAGAACGACTTTGCGGTTTATGATCCGGCGCCGCCGCTCGCGCCCGAGCCGGTCGAAGCCGCGCGCAAATTCGCCTGAACCCTGCTACGCTCGGATCCGTTGTTGGATCCCAATGATGCTGTCCCGCCTGGTCGCGGCTATTCTCGCCGCTCTGCTGATTGCTCCCGCCGCCGCAATGGACGCCGAGCTCACAAAGCTCGCGCGCGGCAGCGGTACGCCCGACATTCCCGGCCTGAAGATCGTCTGGCTCGCGCCGTGGGGCGATGTCGCCAACGCCCATGCCTGGCGCAACATCATCGTGCACCAGACCGAAGGGCCGACCGGCTCGGCGCGCGGCGGCGCGCAAGAGCAGTTCAAGAATCCGACCCGGCGCGGCGTGATGGTGTGGGTCGAGACCGACGGCACGGTCTACTGGTCGGTCCCGGACGATCTGGTGCCGACCCATACCGACGGCGCCAACCGCAACGACAACAAATACATCGACAACACGTCCACCTATCACCAGGTCGTGCGCGACAATTCGATCGGCGTCGAGTTCGCCGGCAACTATCCCGATGTCACGATCGGCCCGACCGCGGCGCAGGTCGCGGCGTGGAAGATCCTGGTCCAGGTGCTGCGCGCGCGCTACGGCATCCCGCTCGACCACGTCTATGCCCACAACTGGATCGACTTCAAGGACGCCCGCTATTGCGAAGGCTGCTGGCTCGCGACGCTGGCCAGGACGTGGGGTGAGTGACGGTCACACCGGCTGCGTCATCCAGCCGAAGAGGCGCCGGATCAATCCCGGCTGCTCCGGCAATTCGGGCGGGCCGTCCGCGGCCAGCACGCGTTTGAAGAAGTAGTCCAGGAACACCATGTCGTTCGGCTCGGTGACGGTGAATGTCTCCTCGCCGAAATAGACGCTGTAGTTGAAGAAGAACGGCCCGATGATCGGGATCGTCGCGGTCGAGGCATAGTCCTTGGAGATCACGAACTCGCTGGGATCGAGGCCGTGGTCGCGCATCGCCTGCTCGACCAGCGGCAGCTTGCGCATGAACTGGGCGGAGAAGCCGCCGACGGTGGATTGCAGGATGATCGACACGGCGTGTGTCCGTTCTCTGGAGGCGGCCCGATGATATTTGGTCGGCTGAGCAGTCGCGTACGTTCAAGTTGCTCCGTCGGCGCCTCCTGCGAACATGCTGCAGCTCAGACAACAAAAAAAGCCGGCGTTGCCGCCGGCTTTTTCGTCTTGTCTCGATCCGCCAATTCGTGGACGCGAGAGCCGCGCGCTTAGTGCGCGGCTTCCAGCGCGGCCTGTTCGGCCCTTGCAATCGTGCCCTTGACCGCGGACTGCACCTTCTCGAAGGCGCGGACCTCGATCTGGCGGACGCGCTCGCGCGACACACCGAACTCGGCAGCAAGGTCTTCCAGCGTCATCGGCTCATCGGCGAGGCGACGGGCCTCGAAGATGCGGCGTTCGCGCGGGTTGAGCACGCCCATGGCGCCGTTCAGTGCGTCACGGCGTTCGTCATATTCCTCGTGCTCGGCCAGCAGGGCTTCCTGGTTGGGCGAATTGTCGACCAGCCAGTCCTGCCATTCGCCGGCTTCGCCGTCGTCGCGGATCGGAGCGTTGAGCGACGCGTCGCCACCGAGGCGGCGGTTCATGTCGATCACGTCCTGATCGGTGACGCCGAGGCGCTTGGCAATGATCTTCACCTGGTCGGGGCGGAGATCGCCCTCGTCCAGCGCGTTGATCTTGCTCTTCGCCTTGCGCAGGTTGAAGAACAGCTTCTTCTGGTTCGCGGTGGTGCCCATCTTCACGAGCGACCAGGAACGCAGGATGTACTCTTGAATCGACGCCTTGATCCACCACATCGCGTAGGTGGCGAGACGGAAGCCCTTCTCGGGCTCGAAACGCTTCACCGCCTGCATCAGGCCGACATTGCCTTCCGAGACGACCTCGGAAATCGGCAAGCCGTAGCCGCGATAGCCCATGGCGATCTTGGCCACGAGCCGGAGATGGCTGGTGACGAGTTGGTGTGCAGCGTCGCGATCATCGTGTTCACGCCAGCGCTTGGCGAGCATGTATTCCTGCTGGGGTTCCAGCATCGGGAACTTGCGGATTTCGCCGAGGTAGCGGGAAAGGCCGGATTCTCCATTAAGGACCGGCAGAGCAGCGGTACGGGCCATTGTTAAGCCCCTCCAAAGGTTCAGGCCCCCGATAGCGGCGGGCCAGGCAGACGACCGCTTGGTTAAAGCCGGCCGTAGCTGCGATGTTCCACGTTGGTCATTTCCAACGCAGGCGCAATATACCCTATCGGGGGTCAAAAAGGGAAGGATTGCTGACGTCACGTCCCCGTGTGGCAGCTATAACTTTTTGTAAGGTAAGGGTTTTCTCAAAGCCCCTGCGTCATAGCGCCGCTTTCAAAGCGCTCTCCAGGAGAAGTAAATCCTCCGGCAGACCCGCCTCCCAGTGAAGAAGTTCTCCGGTCCGGGGGTGCTCAAGTACCAGCAAATAAGCATGCAAGGCCTGACGGCCAAGCGCAGTTAGAGCCGCCTGCGATTCCCGCCCGAGCTGGTTCGCCTTGGTCTTGAAATGCGGGCCATAAACCGCGTCGCCCATCAGGGGGTGGCCGATATGGGCGAGGTGGACTCGGATCTGGTGGGTGCGCCCGGTCTCGAGCTCGCAAGCCAGCAGTCCCGCGATCGGCTTGCCGTCGCGGCCCGCAAAACTCTCGAGCAGCTCCCAATGCGTCACGGCCTCGCGGCCGCCCTGGCGCACCGCCATCTTCTCCCGCGCATGCGGATGGCGGTCGATCGGTGCGTCGACCGTGCCGCGATGCCGGCCCGGCAGCCCCCACGCGAAGGCCATATAGCCGCGCCGCATCGGCCCCGTGCGGCCGTGGTCGGCGAACTGGGCGGTCAGCGAGGCATGCGCCAGGTCGTTCTTGGCCACCACCATCAGCCCGGTCGTGTCCTTGTCCAGCCGGTGCACGATGCCGGGCCGGCGCACCCCGCCGATGCCCGACAGCGAGGTGCCGCAATGGGCAATCAGCGCATTCACCAGGGTGCCGGTCTCGTGCCCGGCCGCGGGGTGCACCACCAGCCCCTTCGGCTTGTTGATGACGATGATGTCGTCGTCCTCGAACACGATATCGAGGGCGATATCTTCACCTTTCGGCTCCGGCGGGGCCGCCTCCGGCACGTCGATTATGATCGTATCGCCGGATGCGACGTGATAAGCGGGGTCGCGGACCGCGGCGGCCTTCAGGCTTACCGCGCCCGCCAGAATCAGGGCTTTGAGCCTTGATCGCGACAGGTCGGGAAGGCGCACCGCCAGCACGCGGTCGAGCCGGGCCGAGCCCTCGTCGCCTTCGACCACGACCTCCAACCGTTGCGCTGAGCCTGAGCTATCCATGACGACGTCTGACACCGCTGTTCCCGAACCGACCCCCGAGCAGGCCGCGTTGTTTGCGCGGGTGCGGCGGATGATGCTGATCGCGGGGTTGACCTCGGCGCTGGCCATCTGCGCCGTCCTGATCGCGGTGGGCTACCGCCTTTTCAAGTCGGAGGGAAGGGCGCCTGAGCCCGCGAGCGACGTCATCGCCACCCTGCCGAAGGGCGCCAGAATCGCATCGACCGGTGTCGCCGGCGACCGCCTCGTGGTCACGCTCGATATCGGCGGGGTCACCGAGATCCGCACCTTCGATGCCCACACGCTCAAGCCGGCCGGAAAGCTGAAATTTGCCAATGAGCCATAAAAGGCCGGTTCAGTCCTTGCAGCGGACAAATTTCGAGGTTATTGGCTAGCCCTCACGCTCCCTTCGTCTAGCGGTTAGGACGCGGCCCTCTCAAGGCTGAAACAGGGGTTCGATTCCCCTAGGGAGCGCCAGCAAACTCAGGCACTTAGGTAGCCATCCGCCGCGTTCGTTGAATAAGACGCTGGTGAACAGCGGCGAACGCTTGCGGAATTTTCTCCCGATATTGGCCGGTCAGCCTCGGCGCGATGCCTGACTGTGGCTGGCGCATTCGCAAATAATTTCCTCGTCGCCCTTGGTGTCCGGAAATATTCCAACGGCCGCTGTCGTACGCGAGCGCCCTCGGATGTTCGCATTGACGTTGCTCGTCGCACAATCAACTCTTGTCCCGTCGAGCTTTGTGCGAATAGGAGGGCAGCACGTGAGATACAATCGACGAGAGAAAACTGGCGGACAACCTTCACAAGTCAGTCTATCCGATCCGAAAGCCGCAGAGCCGAGCATGATGCCATTCGCCGAACGGCTCACCTGCACGATTGACGATGCATGCGAAGTGACTGGCTTGGGGCGCACGAAGCTTTACGAGTTGATAGCAGCTCGGCGCATCTCCACGACAACGATCGGACGTCGGCGACTAGTAGTGGTGCACTCGCTTTTGGCGCTCCTCGACACCAATATGTCGAATAATGGACGTGCGACCTAGGGGAGCAACCCCACCTTATATAGAGCCAACTGATTGCGCCTCAATGCTGCTGTGCTAGTACGGCCCACTCTCGAATCGAGGAGCTAAAAGTGGCGAAGAAGGCAAAGAAGACGGCTACGAAGAAGAAACCTGTGCGTCGCGAATACACAAAAGCCGACGTGAAGGAGCTATGCGCTCATTCGAAAGCGAAGACTCCGGTTGCAAATATTGCGAAGCTCACAAAGCGCTCCGAAGGCTCACTCCGCCAAAAGGCGCTCAAGCTTGGAATCCGGCTCGGTCACCAACGCTAGAAGGCGGCATCATGACGCTCTTCAATAAAGTGTTCTCGACCAGAACGTTGCTGCAAATCATTTGCGTTCTCGTCGTTGTCGTCGCAATGAAGCTGTTGAGCGCGCATTATAACTTCAGCTGGGCAGCCGAAATTGGCGGTGACTAAAAGAACATCCCGGAAGCTTGAGCAGAAAAAAGCCGCCTAGTGGAGAGCAATCACGCGGCGCTCGACGCACGAGGTGATGGCGCCCTCAGGGCCGCAGGGTGAAGGAGACTGCTCAAAAGCGAGGGCGATTCCCGATATGTGTGGCAGGACTCGAACCGGCAACCAGATGGCGTCAGAGCCAAAATTGGACGCCGATGAGGGGGGCAAATTTGAACGCCAATCGCCCGTCCGGTTGGAACACGTGGCCGACGTTCTCTATCTCGGACTCCGCGCCGCAAAGCTCCGTAACGCCAACGCATCATCTTGTGACGAAATGAGGTGTACGAGCAAGGCTGCAGTCTTGCCGTCAGGCGGGACTGTACAAATTGGATGAGCGACCTGCCAATTCGCCGCCGCGCCGCACGAGCCTTCCTTGCGGCCTACAGTTGAAGGCCTAGGGTGAGCGCGTTGATCGGGCAGTCTTCGCGCGGATAGCGTTAATGGCATCGAGCAGGGATGTGTCCTCGAGCGGCTTAAGGAGGTAAGCTTCGGCGCCGGCGGCTGTGCAAAGCTCGCGCATGTCACTCTCGGAATGCGCGGTGATCACGATTGTTGGAATTCTGATTCCTGCGTCATCGAGATAGCGTTGCAGCTCAAGCCCGTTCATGTCGGGCATCTGCAAATCAAGGATCAGGCATTCGGGCAATCCGTCCGTAGTGTTCTCCGGCAGCGAGCCGATGAATTCGTCAGCCGATTCGTACGTCTTTGTGTTTATGGCGCGAGTCCTTAGCAGCCGTGACAGAGCTTTGAGCACGGACGGGTCATCGTCGACGATCGCTATCCAGGGCGACGGGATCACCATGGTATAACTATCAGGCGTGCAATGGCGGCTTGTCGAGTTGGCCCAAGGGCCAACAGAGCCACTAGCTAGCCAACGGCGTCACTAAGATCCGACGCCGGCAATGCCCGCCCTTTCCGCCAAGCGCACAAGATCGGCAACGGAACGAACGCCGAGCTTGTTCATGACCCGGCCGCGATGAACCTTGATCGTCTTCTCGACTGTTCCAAGTTCGCCGGCGATTTGCTTGTTCAGTCGACCGGCGACGACATGCTTCATCACTTCCTGCTCTCGCGGCGTCAGCAGCGCGAGCTTGGTGATGATGGAATTCAGACTGGCAGCCTTCGAGCGGATCTCACCATCTTTCCTTTCAGCTTCCTGGACGGCCCGCAATAGGTCGGTATCGTTCACGGGCTTGGTGAGAAAATCGATGGCGCCGGCGCGCATGGCGCGCACGCTGGTTGGTATGTCGCCCTTCGCCGTCAGGAAGATGACCTGCCGTTCCGATCCGCAGGCGCTCAGCGCTTGTTGCAGTGCAAGTCCGTCCAAATCGGGCATCGAGAGATCGAGCAGAGCGCAGCCAGGGATGGACACGTCGTGGCTCGCCAGGAATGCTGTTGGCGAGGTGAACGGCTGAATTCGGTAGCCTCTCGCCTGCAACAATCGACCAATGGCCTTCAGCACGCCCTCGTCATCATCGACCAGGAAAACTGTGAATTCGTCGTTGGTCATTGCGCCGCCGTGAGCATAAGACGGGAGGGCAGCGAAACCCTTGCAATGGCGCCGCCTGCTTCGCCGTTTTGCAGATTGATGGTTCCCCCATGCTTTCGGATAATCGTGGAGCAGATCGTGAGACCAAGTCCGAGTCCGTGATCTTTCGTCGTGTAGAACGGCGAGAACAACTGTTTGCTATCCCGGGGCTGGATGCCGTGTCCGCTGTCGCTGACGATGACCTCGGTGGTGCCGGTCTTGGTCTCCCGGGTGCAGATCCATATGCGCCGCTGTTTCTCAGGCGTCGCAGCCATCGCGTCCATCGCATTGACGATAAGATTCAGCAAAACTTGCTGCAATTGCACGGAATCGCCGAACACGGTTGGCCTGCTGGCTGACAACTCTGTCTCGACCCTCACTTGCCGGCTGATTAGCTCGCTGCGAAGCAATGCAGCGGCCGAACCGATCATTTCATTGATGTCGATTAGCTCGGCTCGAGGTTCACCCTTCTTCAGCAGTCCGCGCAGGCGTCGAACCACGCTCCCGGCCCGATTGTCTTCTTTCACGATGTCACGCAGCGCGTCCTGCACTTCGGCCAGATTGGGGGTATCCTGCTCGAGCAAGTATAGCGCCGCTTGTGCATTGGACAGGATCGCGGTGAGTGGCTGATTGACCTCATGGGCAATCGCTCCCGAGAGTTCGCCGAGCACTGAGACCCGCATCAAATGCGCGACTTCCTGGCGGTGAAGTTCGGCTTCTGTCTCCGACGCTTTCTGATCGGTGATATCGACGAAAGCGCCGCTGACAGAGTCCGATGCAGATACTTCGTCGAGATTCGAACGTGAACGGATACTGACCCATCGAATCTCGCCGCCTGAGGCTACGACGCGAACGTCTGCCGCTCTCGAATGGACTTTCAGGTTCCCCTCCAATGCCGACGCGGCCAGGAGACGATCGTCCGGTTGAACTGCGGCAAGAAATGAGTCTCGGGTCCACAGTCCTTTCTTGGCTGCATTGAACATCGCGCGGCCGGGTTCGCTGACCCACAGCGCGCCAGTGGATCGATCGAACTGCCAAAATCCGATGTTCATGGACGTGGCCGCAAAATTCAAGCGATCCTCGCTCTCCTCGAGCGAGCGTTGAGTACGGCGTAACTGGCGCCGTTGAAACAGCAATGCGATCAAAAGGACCGATTGAATCAGAACCACCGACGCTACGGCTACCACGAGCAGTCCGTGCTGCTCCCAAAGACCGGGTTCATGGAATTGGACGATTGTGCCGGGCGGCAAGTCGGTCCGCTTCAGTCCCCATCGATCCATTGCCCGTGCATCCACCCGAAAGGCCTGGCGGGGGTTAACGTGGGGCGCAATTTTTGATGGATCTGTTCCGGAAAGTATCTCGAGCGCAACATCCGCGGCGCTTGCGCCGAGCGAAGCGTAGGTCTCGGTGTATCCGCCGACCACTCCCGAACCAAGGAATGTCTCGAATGGGCCGTAGACCGGCGCGGACGCAGCCTTCGCGATGTCGGTCGCGACCAGCTGAGGAATTAGCGATCGACCATCCGCGTCCGAATAGACGGTCAACAATAGCACGATCGTATCTGAAGGGAGATGCGAGACCTCAGCCAATAGCGCGTCATAGCTGAAATCGTAGCGCGTGATGATCTCCAAACGCGGGGCACGACGCTCGATCGCTTCTCGGGCCGACCTCTGCCAGGATCGGTCATTCGGACTACTTCCACCGATGACCATCAAATGGCGGGCATTCGGCTGCAGCCGTTCCGCCAACTCCAGGATCTTGTCCGGATCGAAGCTCGAAAACACCCCCGTTACGTCGTTGGGCAGCTTGTAACCGGCAAAATGATCCTTTGTGCCTCCGGCGAACACCACTGGCACGTTTGGAGCAAATTGATCTCGATATTTTATGAGGAAGGGTATGGCGCCAAAGCCCATCGATAAAATGAGATCAAAATGCCTGCCTTCATACTTGTCGTGGAGGAATTGCGCGACGCGAGCGGCGTGCGCCTCGCTTGGAAACCGCGCTAGATCGAGAAACTCAGCTTCGATCTCGATTGGTCTTGATGAGCGCTCGATGAGCTGTCTTCGTGCGACCTCCGAGACGGCGGTCGTCGCGGGAAAAGTATAATTGTAGGCGTGAAGGATAAGCACACGCTGCGGCGCGTCGTTGGCCCGGCAATGCGCGGTCATGAACAGCAATAGGGCGCAGGCCGCAAGCAAGAGCTTGCGTACGTGTGTATCGCAACAAGGGCTTGCCTGACTCTGCTGATCGCCCGAATTCACGAACCACGATCCGGTCTGATGTGCGACCTTTAAGAGTAGAAACCTTGGATTGAAGATTGTCCAGTCGAACAATTGGTGCGCTTCTGCCCGGAGCCCCAATTTAGCCTCAATTCGCCGAGGTCGGAGCTTTGGCCGGTAGAACAAGAGCTTCGCTCCGGACAAACTTCGTTGCCGCTCGCGCCCGTCTTCTTATCCTTAAAATTTGTGAACCTTTTGTGTTTGTGCGGAGTGAGAACGCCTTGTGATCTCTGCCATGTGGCAGTTGGCCGCAAAGTGTTCTCGAATGATGGACCAAGGTCCAACTTGGCCCAATGCTATGGCGCTTTAGATTTCTGGGTTCCTAGCCGGCTGTGTTCCGGACAAGCCTTGGTCACACCGAGACAGGAGAGCCCGATGACACTTTCGTCTGGTTATCGATCATCGGCATCGCCGCGGCGAATTTGGCGCAAACTGCATATCGGCAGGCGCAGGATCTACGCGGCGATTCACGAAATCCGGACGGATCGGATCGTCAGCGCGAGCAGCTGGAGGCAAAGTTTGTGAACATCGCCGAGAGACTGGTCGCGGACGTGGACAAAACCCGCACGCCAGACAGCGTGTTTATTCCCGGCGGCACGTTTCGCATGGGATCGGATCGCCACTATCCCGAAGAGGCGCCATGCCACTCGGTAAGCGTTGACGGATTCTGGATCGATCGAACGCCGGTGACGAATCGGCAGTTCAAGGAATTCGTGCGAGCCACCGGCCATGTGACGTTCGCCGAGGTGGCGCCGGATCCGGCGAACTATCCTGACGCGCTGCCGCATCTGATCTTCGCCGGCTCGCTCGTCTTCACGCCTCCGGATTACCCCGTCGATCTGCGCGACTACAGCAAATGGTGGACGCTGCTCAAGGGAGCGAATTGGCGTCATCCCTACGGCCCCGGGAGCAAGATCAAGTCTCTCGACGACCATCCGGTTGTCCATATTGCCTACGATGACGCGTTGGCCTATGCGCGATGGGCGGGCAAGGACTTGCCGACGGAAGCGGAATGGGAATTTGCCGCACGCGGCGGCCTGGACGGCGCCGAGTTTGCGTGGGGCGACGAGTTCGCTCCTGGCGGAGTACATCGAGCCAATACCTGGCAAGGGCGCTTTCCGTTCGAGAACACGGGCGATGACGGCTTTGAACGCACCTCGCCGGTGACGTCCTATCCGCCCAATGGCTACGGCGTCTGCGACATGATCGGCAATGTCTGGGAATGGACCAGCGACTGGTACATGCCGAAGCACCAGGCCGATGCCGCGAAAGCGTGCTGTATTCCTCAAAATCCGCGCGGCGGCTCCGAGCATGACAGCTACGACCCGCTGCAGCCTCTCAGCAGGATACCGCGCAAGGTCATCAAGGGCGGTTCGCACCTTTGCGCGCCGAGCTATTGCAGACGCTATCGACCGGCTGCGCGTCATGCCGAGCCGGTCGATACATCGACGAGCCACCTCGGATTTCGCTGTGTAACCCGATCGGAGAGAGAGACATGACCGAGAAGACCACCACCGAGACGTTCAATCGCCGTAACTTGTTGCTCGCCTCTACCTCGATCGCCGCTGCTTCAGCGATTTCGTCGATGGCTCCGGTTCAGACGGCTCAGGCGCAGCAGTCACCGCAGCCTTCGACTGCGTCGGGCGCAGGAAAGCCGAATATTATCTTCATCGTGTCCGACGATTTCGGCTACGGCGATGCCGGCTGCTATCTCGGCGGCGAGAATCGCGGCATGCCGACGCCCAATATCGACCGGCTGGCGGCCGAGGGCATGCAGTTCCTGTCGTTCTACGCGCAGCCGAGCTGCACGCCCGGCCGCGCCGCGATGCAGACGGGCCGCATTCCGAACCGCAGCGGTATGACCACCGTTGCGTTCCAGGGGCAGGGCGGCGGCCTTCCGGCGGCGGAATGGACGCTCGGCTCGGTCTTGAAGACCGGCGGTTACAAGACATTCTTCACGGGGAAATGGCATCTCGGCGAAGACGATTACGCGTTGCCCAACGCGCAAGGCTACGACGAGATGAAATACGCCGGCCTGTATCATCTCAATGCCTACACCTATGCTGACCCGACCTGGTTCCCGGACATGGACCCCGAACTGCGGGCGATGTTCACGCGGGTGACCAAGGGAGCTCTGTCCGGCAATGCAGGCCAGCAGGCGAAGGAAGATTTCAAGATCAACGGCCAGTACGTGAACACGCCAGACAAGGGCGTGGTCGGCATTCCCTTCTTCGACGACTACGTCGAGAAGGCCTCGCTGGAATACCTGGATCGTAACAAGTCATCGGGCCCCTTCTTCATGAATATCAACTTCATGAAGGTGCATCAGCCCAACATGCCGGCGCCCGAATTCCAGGGCAAGTCGATGTCGAAGTCGAAATACGCCGACTCGGTCGTCGAAAACGACGCCCGGATCGGCAGGATCCTCGACAAGGTGCGCGCGCTTGGCCTCGACAAGAACACCTATGTGTTCTGGACGACAGACAATGGCGCCTGGCAGGACGTCTATCCGGATGCCGGCTATACGCCGTTCCGCGGCACCAAGGGCACGGTTCGCGAAGGCGGCAACCGCGTCCCTTCGATCGCATGGGGCCCCGGCATCAAGGCCGGCACGAAGAATGCCGAGATTGTCGGCGGACTCGACTACATGGCGACCTTCGCCAAGCTTGCCGGAGTGAAGCTGCCCGAGAACGACCGCGAGGGTAAGCCGATCATCTTCGACAGCATCGACATGTCGCCGGTGCTGTTCGGGACGGGCAAATCCGAGCGCAAGAGCTGGTTCTACTTCACGGAGAACGAACTCACGCCGGGCGCAGCGCGGGTCGGCAATTACAAGGCGGTGTTCAATCTGCGTGGCGATGACGGTACCAAGACCGGCGGTCTGGCGGTCGACAGCAATCTCGGCTGGAAGGGACCGGAGTCGTATGTGGCGACCGTCCCGCAAGTCTTCGATCTCTGGCAGGACCCGCAGGAACGCTACGACGTCTTCATGAACAACTACACGGAGCACACGTGGGTGCTGGTCACGATCAATGCGGCGATCAAGGACGTAATGCAGACCTACGTGAAATATCCGCCGCGGAAGATTCAGAGCGAGGCCTACTCAGGCCCGATCACCATCTCGCAGTATGAGAAGTTCCAGTTCTTCAGGGATGCGCTCGCAAAGGACGGCTTCCATATCGGCTTGCCCGCGGGCAACTAGACCTCGCGTACTGAACGGCTCCGAGCTTTCGGAGCCGTTCTGTTCTTTGCTGCCGCAAGAGAATGAAATGGGCTCATGGAAAGAATCTGGATAGATCGGCGCTCCATCCTTGCTGGCTTGCTCGTGTCGGCTGCTGCGACGCCCTTGGCCGGGCGTGCGCTGGCGCAGCACGACCCCCTCCCATCGTGGAATGATGGTCGGTCGAAAAAGTCGATACTGGACTTTGTTTCTGCCGTGACGCGCGAGGGTGCGCCGGACTTCGTGCCCGTATCGGAGCGCATTGCGACGTTCGACAACGACGGCACGCTCTGGTGTGAGCAGCCGATGTACGTACAGCTTGCCTTTGCTCTGGATCGGGTCAAGGCGATGGCGAGCAAGCATCCGGAGTGGAAGCAGACGCAGCCCTTCAAGGCCGTTCTCGACAACGACATGGCCGCGCTGGCCAAGGGAGGCGAGAAGGGGCTGGTCGAACTCGTCATGGCGACCCATGCCGGCATGACCACCTCTGAATTCGAGCAAGTCGCCAGCGACTGGATCAAGACGGCGCGCCATCCGAAGTTCGATCGACCGTATACCGATCTTGTCTATCAACCGATGTTGGAGTTGCTTACCTATCTCCGGGTCAACAGCTTCAAGACCTTCATCGTGTCGGGTGGCGGCATCGAGTTCATGCGTCCCTGGAGCGAGCGCGTCTATGGCATTCCGCCCGAGCAGGTCGTGGGATCGAGCATCAAGACCCAGTTCAAGGTCGACAGGGATGGACCGGTCCTGATCCGCTTGCCATCGATCGATCTGATCGACGATGGGCCCGGCAAGCCGGTCGGCATCAACTCACATATCGGCCGCAGGCCGATCGCGGCGTTTGGCAATTCGGATGGTGATTTCCAGATGCTGCAATGGGCCACTGCCGCTCCAGGCCGGCGCTTCGGCTTGATCGTGCATCATACGGATTCGGAGCGGGAATATTCCTATGACCGAAAGTCTCCCTTTGGCAAGCTCGACAAGGCGTTGGACGCTGCACCGTCCAATGGCTGGACGGTCGCGAGCATGAAGGACGATTGGAAGCGCGTGTTCGCCTTCCAGTAGCGGCGCGAGCAATGCGATGAGGGAGTTCCTGAAGACGACGATAATTGGCGGGGCATTGTTTCTGCTGCCAGCTGCGCTGGTACTGGCCATACTCACTCACGCGATGCGCATAGCAGTGAAGGCTGCGGTTCCGATTTCACAAGCCTTGCATTTTGACAAGATGGGGAAGGTTGAGGGCGTAGGCATCGTCACGCTCGTTGCCATTGTCTTGCTGATCCTGATCTCGTTCTCAGCCGGACTCGTCGCGCGGACCAGTGCCGGGTCGCGCATCAGCGCATGGTTCGAGCAGTCGTTTCTTGGTGGCCTTCCGCAGTATCAGATGATGAAGAGCATGGCCCAGGGGTTGTCCCAGGCCGAGGGGGCGAGCGACGACTTCAAGCCCGTGCTTGTGAGTGGTGAGGGCGGTTGGCAGATCGGATATCTGATCGAGACGCTCGAGAATGACTGGGTAACTGTCTTCGTTCCGCAAGCACCGACTCCACTCGTCGGAAGCGTCAGGTATTATCGCCGCGATCACATCAAGCCGCTGAACATCTCCATGCTGCAGGCGAGGGCGATCGTGAAGAACATCGGGCTTGGATCGGCGACGGCGCTGCGGGGAGAAAACCTTAGCAGGCGCGAGATATCGCAGGTCTAGGTCAGTTAATTTGAACCCGGGTTCACCGACGGTTGGGGCAATTCTACCAGAGTCCGGGAAGTAGAGAAGGCGAGGAGGTATGATGCCGAGATCCGCAATCAAAGTGGCTTTCCATGCAGCGTTTGCCGTTGTCATGGGTCTGACTTTTGCAACCGCTGCGCTGGCGCAGGCCCCTGCGGACCAGAAGCCGGCGCAGGATCAGACGGCTGCGCCGGCACCAGCTCCGACGGCCGCCAAGCTTTCGGACGGACAGATTCAGCAACTGGTCGCGCCGATCGCGCTCTATCCCGACGCATTGCTGTCGCAGATCCTGATGGCATCGACCTATCCGTTGGAAGTCGTCGAAGCAGCGCGCTGGTCGCAGGACAACAAGGGCGTCACCGGCAAGGCGCTCGAAGACGCCATGCAGAAGCAGTCGTGGGATCCGAGCGTCAAGGCTCTCACATCGGTGCCGCAAGTCCTTCAGATGATGAACGACAAGCTCGACTGGACCCAGCAGCTTGGCGATGCGTTCCTTGCGCAGGAGCAGGATGTGATGGCCGCAGTCCAGACCCTGCGCCAGCGCGCCGAGGCCGCAGGCAATCTCAAGTCGACGCCGCAGCAAAAGGTGACGACGAGTGCGCCTCCCGCCGGCGTGACAGCGCCATCCGGCATGCAGCAGGCGATCTCGATCGAACCGGTGGATCCCGACATGTACTATGTCCCGGTCTACGATCCCGGCGTCGTCTACGGTGCCTGGGATTATCCTGCCTATCAGCCGTTCTATTGGTATCCGCCGGGCTATGTCGCCGCGGGTGTGATCGGCTTTGCCACCGGCGTGGCCGTCGGGGCCGCGATCTGGGGCGG
The DNA here is from genome assembly GCF_021458635.1 of Bradyrhizobium monzae. Lineage (GTDB taxonomy): Bacteria > Pseudomonadota > Alphaproteobacteria > Rhizobiales > Xanthobacteraceae > Bradyrhizobium. Next base: position 190,125 of record NZ_JAIRDQ010000007.1, on the reverse strand, counting down.
CTGCAACTGGTGGAACCGCAACGTCTACGTCAACGTCAACCGCTACAACCAGTTCAACCGCGCCAACATCGTCAACAACAATTGGGCCCACAACCCCGCTCACCGCGGCGGCGTTGCCTATCGTGATGCCGGCGTGGCGAGGCGTTTCGGCAGCGGCAACACCCCTGCCGCGCGCGAGGCGCTGCGCAATCGCGCCGGTGGCCCCGGCGGCAAGTTCTCGAACGCGGGTGCAGGCCGGGCCAGGACGGCAGTCTCGCAACGCGCCGGCCATCGCGGCGCCAGCGTGTCCCGCAGCACCAGCCGCAAGAGCGTCACTCGCGCCCGTACGGGCGGTAATCGCGCCGCGATCTCGCATAGAAGCGTAACGCGCACGCACGTCCGCGGACATGCGGGTGGCGGCCGGCCGGCTGCGATGCGCGGCGGCGGCATGCGGGGAGGCGGTGGTTTCCACCGCGGTGGCGGAGGTTTCCACGGTGGCGGAGGTTTCCACGGCGGTGGAGGATTCCATGGAGGTGGACGCCGGCGCTGATCCGGCCGAGGGCTGCTGCGCCGATTTCATTGATCCTGATGAAACCGGAGCGAATGAAAGGAGATCGGGTAGGCACGGACGTTCATTGCAACTTCAGACGACAGGACGCGGCCCGGCGGAAATGTTTCTTGCCGGATCCGCATGACACAATGATTGGAGACTACATGATGAAAAGCATCGCTCTTGCTGCTACTGTGGCCACGATTGCGTTCGCCGGATCGGCGGCTCAGGCCCAAACGCCACTGTCCGCCTACGAGGACGCGAAGGGCTTTATCGACGTCCAGACGCTGACTTGCGCGCAGCTCGCGGGCACCTATCAGGAAGATGCCGACATGCTCGCGGCCTGGTATAGCGGCTGGTACAACGGCCTTGCGAAGAAACACTACGCGCACATCACCCGTGCGAAGTCCGGTGAGCACGAAGTGATCGTCTATTGCAAGGCACATCCCGATCTGAAGGTCATCCAGGCGATCGACACGCTCTTCAAGAACGAGAAGTAGCACGCATCGCCGCGCCACCCGCGATGAAACAACCAGGCGCGGCCATCGGCGGATGCGAAGGACGTCCGACGGGACGTCCTTCCGAATGATCGTTCAGCAACAAGGAGACAATAATGTCGTCGAGTTTTGTTCTACCCGCGCGCAGGCTGTTGGCTGCGTCCGTGATGGCTGCCGCAGCAGCCTGCGCCTCGCCTGCCGGCGCGCAGGATGCGCCGGCAATCCTGAAGGCGATGTCGAGCTATGTCGCGAGCCAGAAGAACATATCGTTGACGTACGACACGGAGATCGAGGTCGTCACGCCGCAAGTGCAGAAGATCCAGTTCGACAGCTCCGGCCAGCTCTCGCTGAGCCGGCCCGACAAGATCCGCGCCACCAGGACCGGCGGCTATGCCGATGTCGAGCTCGTCTCGGACGGCTCCGCCGTGTCGCTGCTCGGCAAGCACGCGAACCTCTACGCCCAGGCCGACCTCAAGGGCTCGATCGACGAGGTCGTCGACCAGCTGAGAAGCCGTGGCGCTGACCTGCCCGCGGCCGACCTCCTCGGCGCCGACCCGTTCTCCGCACTGATGGACGGCGTGATCGAGGCGGCGCACATCGGCCGCGGCGTCGTTGACGGCGTCGAGTGCGAGCATCTCGCGTTCCGCAACGCCGACGTCGACTGGCAATTGTGGGTGCAGGCCGGGGATCGGCCGATACCCCGGAAATACGTGATCACCAGCAAGGCAGTCGGGGGCTCTCCGCAATACACGATCCGCATCAAGGACTGGAAGACCGACGTCGCGTTCGGCCCCGATGCGTTCGCTTTCAAGGCTCCGGCAGGAGCCAACAAGGTTGATCTCGCAAAGCTCGGCGACTTCGACGAAGTCCCCGCCGGTGCGCTCAGCGCGGCCAAGAAGTAAGGAGCTCGAACATGAGATTGGGAAGAATTGCCATCGTCACCCTCGCGATCGCCGCGGGGAGCGTCACGCTGCTCGGCAACGAGAGAGCACTGTTGACGGCCGGTGCGCCGGTGGTCTCGACCGCCGGGGCTGTGATTGGCCGTCCCTTGACGCCCCTGAGCTATGCGGGCGTCGCGCGCCGGACGACCCGTCGCGCGGTGGTGGCCGGAGCGGCCGTCGGAGCCGCGGCGGCTGCGCCCGTGGTCGTCGCACCGGCCTGCGTCCAGCGCGTCGACACCTACGGTCGTGTCTACACGGTTTGTCCGTAGGCGCAGTGGGCGGCATGAAATGCTCCGGTCGGGTTGCCGGCCGGAGCTCGGAAGAGATCGACGTTGGTGCTGACGTCCCTGTCCGGCGGGAGGTACCATCCGGGGAGCGGCATCTCCGGCACCTCTCGGACAGGCGGACATCCCGATCAGACTTCTCTTTTTTGCGGCGCAGATATTTTGGATTTGAGCAATGACAGGTTACCTCGTTCGCCCGAACGCACGGCGTTTGGCGGGAGTCTTGATGAGCGCGTATGCGGCCCTGGGTTTTGCAAGCGGTTCTGCGGTGGCCGATCCGCAGGTTCTGGCGCTTCCCTCGCTGAAGGCCTGGCAGGGTGATTTCGACGGCATGCTGAAGCGCAAGCATGTGCGCATTCTGGTGCCGACCGACAGGACGTCGTTCTTCATCGACAAGGGCGAGACGCTCGGCTTCGAGGCCGAACTCGGTGCCGAGTTTGAAAATTGGTTGAACAAGCGACACGGTCTGAAGAAGCAAAGGATCTATGTCGGCTTCGTCCCCACGCCGCGCGACAGGCTGCTGAGCGACCTCGCCGCCGGGAAGGGTGACATCGCCGCCGGTCTGCTCACGATCACGCCGGAACGGAGCAAGCTGGTCGACTTCGCGGATCCCTGGGCAACCGGTGTTCGCGAGGTGCTCGTGACCGGATCCGCGGCTCCGAGCGTTGGCTCGCTGAACGATCTCGGCGGAAAGACGATCCAGCTCAGGGAATCGAGCAGCTATTTCGAGCACCTCAATGCGCTCAATGCGGACCGCAAGGCGAAGGGGCTGGAGCCGATCGTCGTCAAGCCGGTCGACAGGAATCTCGAGGACGAGGATTTGCTGGAGATGGTGAGCGCCGGCCTGTTGCCTTGGGCGGTCGTGGACCGCTTCAAGGCGCAAGCCTGGGCCGGCCTCCTGACGGGTCTGACGGTGCGCGACGATATTGCGATCAACGAAGGCGGCGACATTGCCTGGGCGATCCGGAAGGATAGCCCGGGGCTCAAGAAGGAGCTCGCGGAATTCGTCAGCACGCACAAGATCGGTACGGAGTTCGGCAATGATCTGAGGGCGCGGTACTTCAAGATGGCGAAGCCACTGAAGAATGCACTGGCTCATTCCGAGGCGGAGAAGTTCAAGGTATTGCGCGCATCCTTCCGGAAGTACGGCGCGGAATATTCCATCGACCCGGTGTTGCTGGCGGCGCAGGGGTATCAGGAGTCCGAGCTTGATCAAGCCTGCCACAATGCCTCCGGCGCCACCGGCATCATGCAGATCAAGCCCAGCACGGCGAAGGGGAAGCCGATCGAGATCACCGGCGTCGCGGCGAGCGCCGACACCAACATCCATGCAGGCTCCAAGTATCTGCGCTACCTCGCGGATACTTATGTCGACGCGACGGTTGTGGACCCGCGCGAACGCGTATTCATGGCGCTCGCGGCCTACAATGCGGGGCCGGGCAATCTCAAGCGCTTCCGCGACTATGCGAGCAAGCACGGTTTTGATTCGACCATCTGGTTCGGCAACGTCGAGAACTGTGCGGCCGCAATCGTCGGTCACGAGACCGTTCAATACGTTGGCAAGATCTACAAATACTACGTGGCCTATACCGCGCTGCGGCAGGAGCAGCCGGCCAGCGCCACCGCCGATCCATCGCAGAAATAGGCAGGTGTCCCGGTGTCATCGCCCAGCGATCGCAGGCCCGGAAAACGAGGACATGAGAATGAAGGCTGGCAGGAGCGGCACCGACAAAGGCTCTGTTGCCGCTCTCGGGATGCTTGCGTGCAGGTCGGGTTAGGTAGGCCGCGCTGGCGGCAGTAAGGGCGCATGCCATGCTCTCGAACGGCAACCGGCCTGGTGAATGATGAGCTTTCGCCTCACTCTCACCGCTTGTGTCATGGTGATCATCGGCCTTCTGGCCGCGCTGCTGATGTTCGTCCAGATCCGGACGCTCGATCTTGTCACCGAGGACGCTGCGACTTCGACCATGGATTCGGCGAGCCGCGCGACGATCTCCTCGCTCCAGCTCCAGATCGAAATGCTGTCGCGCATGACGCGAGCGCTGTCGTTCAGCCCCGCAATCATGGATTCGTCCGACCCTGGCGATGCGAGCCCGACCGCGCGGCTCATGAAGGGAAATCTGGCGCAATGGCCAGCCTTGGACAGTATCTATGTCGGTTATGACGACGGTTATTGGCTTCAGGTGCAGCGGTTGGACGGGCTGAGTGGAGCCCAGCGCGACCGCGTCGGCGGGCCCTCCGACGCGGTGTACGCGACGACGACGACGCAATGGGCGAACGGTCAGGAGTTGCCAACGACGCGGGTGTTCGAGAACAAGACCGGCGACCGGATCGCGCAGATCGAGATCCCGCAGCGCGGCTACGATGCGCGCGAACGCAACTGGTATATGGACGCCCGCGCGGCCGGCAAGTTGATCACCTCTGCACCCTATCTCTCGTTCAACCTGGGCGTTCCCATGATCACCTTCAGCGTGCCGTTCGATGGGAAGGCGCACGGCGTGGTCGGACTGGACCTCAAGCTCGACAGCTACAGCAGATCAGCGCCGCTGATGAAGTTCGGCAAGAGTGGGTATCTCTTGATTTTTGACGACCATGGCACGCTGATCGTACATCCCAAATATGCGGCACTTTTCGAGCGGTCATCGACGAACGCGACGGGGCAGAGACTCCCGAATGCAAATGACCTTCACGATACGCTTGAAGGTCGGATCATCGCGGATTGGGACAAGAGCAGCCCATATTGGCGCAAGCTCTCCTGGAAGGATGGCAGGGAGTATTTTGCTCGCCTCGAAGCTATTGCGCTCGGTTCGAACCTTGCGGCGAATGTGTTGCTGGTTGCACCTGCAGACGAGTTCGTCGAGGGAATCAGGGAGCTTGACCGAAAAGCCAGGATATTCGCGCTGCTTGTCTGTGCCCTGTTCATTCCGGCGGCATGGATATTCGGCACGCGCATGTCGACGACGATCGGCCGGATTACGGCCGAAGCAGACCGCTTGCAGACGATGGCGCCGCCGCCCAAAAGTTCGATTCGATCCTTTATCCAAGAACTGGACAGGCTCGGCCTGACGATACACAAATCCCAGCGCGCCATCTGGTCGTTTTCCCGGCTCGCCCCTCGCGAGATCGTGCGCGGCGTCCTCGACAATTCGATCTCCACCGAGCTTGGCGGCATCAGGCAGGAAATCACGACGCTGTTTACCGACGTGCGCGGCTTCACCACGATCGCCGAAAATGCCGATCCCGATCTATTGATGCAGCAAACCTCGCGCTATTTCACGGCATTGACCGACGTGGTCATGTCGCAGGGCGGCACCGTCGATAAGTTCATCGGCGACGCCGTCATGGCATTCTGGAACGCGCCCAATCCTCAAAGCGATCATTGCGAGCGGGCTTGCCGCGCCGCGTTGCAGGCAAAGGCGGCCAATGAGGCGATCAACCGTCAGTTCGAGGCGGAAGGGCTGCCTGCCTTCTACACCCGCTTTGGGATTCATGTCGGGGAAGCCGTCGTAGGCAATCTCGGTTCGTCCGAACGCATGAACTACACGGCGCTTGGCAACGTCGTAAACCTTGCTGCCCGGCTGGAAGGACTGAACAAGCAGTACAACACCCAGATTCTCGTCAGCGAAAGCGTCTATGTGCGCGTCAAGCAGAGCTTCCGCTGTCGATATGTCGATGCAGTGGTGGCGAAGGGCATGGCGGTTGAAACGAAGGTTTACGAGCTTTTGGACGAGCAACTTGGCTAGTTGCCCTTCGGCGCGGCTGCTGCATATCAGATCGTGTTGGCAGGTATCGGTCCAGTCGAGCGATCATCAACCGAGCCAGCATTCGCTGTTGCGATATGGCCACCCACGCTCGTTCGAGAATGTTGTGACACACGATGACGGACGAGCAGGCTGAAAGTGTGCCCCTTCAGGGCGATGAAAAGACACCCAACTGGACGCGGCGGCCAATCTCGTCCATCGAAGACTTGAGCGACGCAGTTCTCGGAGCGGGGATCTGCATGTGTTGTGGGAGGCTGACACGGGGAGCAGGGTCGCCTGTTTTCGATCCCCTCCATGCGGCACCCGCCGGGTGCCGCATGCATTGCGGGGAAATTACAACTGAATCTCAAATACATATGAGTTCGCAGTTTTATTCTGAATGGCGCACCATGTCACGAAATCACCGTCCCTCGATCTCGATTTGATTGTTCCACTCGCGGGGTGAGCCTATGGCATTGGCGATCAACATTCGAGCTGACAACAGTTCGGCAGACGAGATCGAGCGGCTGTGGGATCAGGTCGGCGCGTTCGAGCCCAAGGCGTCGATGCGTGCACTTGGCTACCGTCCGCATTTCACGTTTGCGATCTACGACGGGCCCGCGATCGATGAAAAGGTTGCGTGGGACGCCATGCTGGCCGCCGTCGCCGGCGAAACGCAATTGCTGATCCAATTCAAGCGAATTCGGTGGTTCGAAGGCTCTCCGCTTGTCCTCTGGGGGGAGCCGGCGGTCGACGAGGCCCTGGCTCGCATCCATGGCGCTGTCAGCGCGGCAATCGATCCAGCACATTGTCGTCCTCATTACCGGCCGGGCGCATGGATCCCGCATTGTACGCTGGGCACTGCCATCGCCGACGAGCGGCGCAATGATGCCATTGCCTTCGCTCAGGCGTTCGATCGCAACATCGCAGTGATGTTCGACGTGGTGGATTGCGTTGTATTTCCGCCGGTACGGATCGTCGCCGAGCGCAGATTGGCGTCGTAGTTGGTCGTCGCTTCATAACTGGGCGCCGCATTTTTCGCATGGGGTTTTATGGGTGCCAGCCGGCGCATAGCTCGGGCAAAAACATGCCGCGAGGCTACGACCGCACGGCCGGGCCTCCCGATGCCAGCATGATGCATCGGCATCCGCGGCGGTGGTCGTCGTCCCGAAAATCTGTCTCTATGCGCCACGAATGCCTCCGGGACCGGTGCCGGACCTTCGGAGGTTGGGGTGATTTGCTTGGCGGAGTGACGATATGAGCGGTTTGGTGATCTCTGGCGGCCGGGTGGTGGATCCAGCGAACGGAATGGACGCCGTTGGCGACGTGGCAGTGGTGGACGGCAAGATCGCCGCGGTCGGCTCCTCGCTCGGCGGCGCCGAGCGGGTGATCGATGCGACCGGGCTCGTGGTCGCGCCCGGCTTCATCGATTTGCACGCCCATGGCCAGTCGATCCCTGCCGACCGCATGCAGGCGTTCGACGGCGTGACGACGACGCTCGACCTCGAGGCCGGGGTGCTGCCGGTTGGCTCCTGGTATGAGCGCCAGGCCAGGCGAGGCCGCGTGCTGAACTATGGCGCCGCCACCAACTGGGCCTTTGCGCGCATTGGTGCGATGACGGGCTCCAACGCGGAAAGCTCGCTGGAAGCGTTCGGCAATGCCATGCGCGACCGCCGCTGGATGGACAACGTCGCGACCGAGGCGGAGGTCGCCGGCATCCTCGATCGCCTCGGACGCGGGCTGAATGAGGGCGGCATCGGCATCGGCATCTTGAACGCCTATGCGCCGGGCGCAGGCGTCCAGGAGCTGACCGCGGTGTGCCAGCTCGCCGCCAAGCAGGACGTGCCGACCTTCACCCACGTCGCCTACATGTCGCGCATCGATCCCGAAAGCGCCGCGGAGGCCTATATCCGCCTGATCGGCTATGCCGGCGCCACCGGCGCGCACATGCACATCTGCCATTTCAATTCGTCGAGCAAGACCGACATCGAACGCTGCCGCGTGCTGATCGAGAAGGCCCAGGCGCAGGGCCTGCCGATCACGGTCGAGGCTTATCCCTACGGCACCGGCTCGACCGTGCTGGCGGCGGCGTTCTTCAGCGATCCCCAATTCGTCGAGCGCAACGGCACCGGCTACGATTCCGTGCAGCGCGTGACCGACGGCTATCGCTTCCACGACCGCGAGGAGCTGCTCAAGGCCCAGGCCGAGGAGCCGTCCTCGCTGGTGCTCTGGCACATTCTCGACACCGAGAACAATGCGCATCACCGCGACCTCCTCGACATGTCCGTGCTCTATCCCGGCGGCGCGATCGCGTCCGACGCGATGCCGTGGACGCTGCCGGACGGCACCACCTACAAGGGCGACGCCTGGCCGCTGCCGGATGACGCCACCTCGCATCCGCGCTCGGCCGGTTGCTTCACAAAATTCATTCGCGAATGGGTGCGCGAGCGCAAGACCGTGTCGCTGCTGGAAGGCGTGCGCAAATGCGCGCTGATCCCCGCGGAGATCCTGTCGCAAAGCACGCCCGCGATGCGCGCCAAGGGCCGGCTGGCGAAGGACGCCGATGCCGACATCGTGGTGTTCGACTACGAGAAGCTCTCGGACCGCGCGACCTTCACTGCGATGAACCGTCCGTCGGAAGGCGTGCGGCATCTCGTCGTGAGCGGCCAGGTGCTGATCACCGATGGCGTGCTCGACGTCGCGGCGCGGCCCGGCCGGCCCGTGCGCCGTCCCGTCGTCGGAGGCTGAGCCATGCCGATCCCCGTGCTCCTGGTGACGGGCTTTTTGGGGGCGGGCAAGACCACGGTCGTCAACCATCTGCTGGCAAACGCGGACGGACGGCGGATCGCCGCCATCGTCAATGATTTCGGCGCGATCAACATCGATGCAGAGCTGATTGCGGGTGCGAGCGACGGCGTGGTCAGCCTTGCCAATGGCTGCATCTGCTGCTCGCTCGAAGGCGATCTGTTGCGCACGCTCTCGGCGCTGCTGCGGCGCGATCCGAAGCCCGAGTATATCGTGATCGAGACCAGCGGCGTCGCCGACCCCGCCGACATCGTTCGCAATCTGATGGACCCGGTGATTCTGCGCGAGGCGCCGCTGGAGACCGTGCTTTGCGTGATGGACGCAGCAACGCCGCCTTCTGCCCTCGATGATGCGCTTCGGCGGTCGCAGCTGCGCGTCGCCGATATCGTGGCGTTGAGCAAGCTGGATCTGGCGGACGAAGGCGCGGGCGCGCGTGTGCGCGAGGCCATCCGCGCGCAGCGCGTCCCCGCATTGGTGGTCGATGCGAAGCACGGCGAGATTCCGTCCGCGCTGCTGTTTCCCGCGAACGATCGCGCGCCGGCACCGCGCGAGCCGGGGCCGAAACGGCCGGCAGAAGAACGCTTCGCGACGCTGAGCTGGACTTCCGACCGGCCGCTCTCGCTGCCGCGCCTGCAGCAGGCGATCGGCAAGCTGGCGCCGAAGCTTGCGCGCGCAAAGGGCCTGTTTGAGACGGTCGAGCAGCCCGGACGACTGATGGTGTTTCAGTTCGCCGGCGGCCGCGCGACACTGGCGCCGGGCGACGCGCCGACCGAAGGCGTGCCGCGCGCGCGGATCGTCTTTATCGCCGAGCTCGGGGTGCTCTCCAAGGCCGAGCTCGACGGAATCATGGAGGGGTGCGTTGCGAGTGGATGAGATGGCGATAGGATGGATCGCAGTCCACAGGGAATGAGCCTGGCATGTCGTCTATGATCCCATCAGCACCCACAGACGCCGCGTCGCGGCGCGCAGCCAAGCCGGCCATCGTCTATCCGGCCAGGACGATGCCCGGGCCGGATATGGCGACGCTCGAGTCCGCGCGGCAGTCGATGGTCAAGACACACGAGCTGATCGTGCCGCCACGCGATGCCCGTGCCTTTCGTGTGGCGCGCGGCCAGTTCTTCCGCATCGTCAGCATCGAAGGCCCGCAGGTCGGCGATCTCAATCTCTGGAACGCGGACGATCTCGCCGAGCGCTTCTTCAGCGGCAAGACGCGGGCGCTCCATGGCACACATGTCGGCGCCGGCGACCGGCTGTGGAGCAATATGCCCTATCTTCGGCCGATGGCGACCATCAGTCACGATACGCTGGGCTGGTACGGCTTCGACGCGGATGGCGCCGGCATTCACGATGTCATCGGCACGCGCTGCGATCCCTACACCAATCTCCTGCTGAACGGGACGGCTTACGATTTCTGTTGTCACTCCAATCTGTCCCGCGCGCTGGCCGCCGCATTGAAGCTCGATCCAGCCGCAGTGGAGCATCATGTCCACGATGTGCTCAACGTCTTCATGTGTACCGGCTTCACGCAGGACACCCACCAGTATTTCATGAAGGCGAGTCCGGTCCGCCCCGGCGACTTCATCGAGTTTTTCGCGGAGATCGACCTGCTCGGAGCGTTGTCGGCCTGTCCCGGTGGGGACTGTAGCGCAACTCATTCCAGCGATGTTGCAACGTGCCATCCGCTCAAGATCGAAATCTTCGAGCCGGATCGAACGACATTGAAGGGCTGGACCTGGCCGGCGCCGAGTGCGTATCACCGCCGCCACGGCGTGATGGGCGGACGATAATTCTCAAGAGGGCGGCAGATCCGTCAAGCTCACGCGAACTGCGCGACGCCGTTTCCGACGGACCAGTTCTCCGCGGGGGCATCGAGCACGTTGACGAAGACGTCCTCGGGGCGGATGCCGGGATTGTCGCCGAGCAGTTCCGCGATCCGGCGATACAGCGCCTTCTTCTGCTCAGGCGTGCGTGAGGCGAAGACGGTGATCTGGATCAGCACGGCGTCGTCGCTGCGCTTGACGCCGTAGGCGTTGCCACAGCGGAAGTTTGCAGGCGACAGCTCACTGATGGTCATGAACTCGTCGCCCTCGGGCACATTCAGCGTTTCGCGCATCGCGCAATAGAGGCCGTCGAGGATCGCCTGCCGGTAGGCGTCCGGCTTTCCGGCGCGCATAGAGATATGAAGGAGAGGCATCAGCTGTCCCTTTACGTGCGGCCGCGAGTTGGCCGTTCGGCCCATTGACGAAACGGGCTATCAATCCCAATTGATTTTTGACACGATGTCCAGAAAGCACGTTTTTTGACATCGTGTCAAATACACCGTTGAAAAGGAGCATGATGTGAGGCCGCGCGAATTCGATCACGACGACGTCCTGCGCGTCGCGTTCGACCAGTTCTGGCGCAAGGGCGTGCGTGGGACCTCGCTGTCCGACATCGCGCGCGATGCCGGCGTTCAGCGCGGCAGCCTCTACAATGCCTTCGGCAGCAAGGAGGCGTTGTTCCTCCAGGCCTATGAGCGCTACGCCCGCGACTATCTCGTCGCGCTGCAGAAGGCGCTCGGCGCGGGCACATTGCGCAAACGCCTCACGACATTCTTCGACCTGACCATCGCCAATTTCCGTTCCGGCTCGCCGCCGCGCGGCTGTCCGACGACGCGGGGGCTGATGGAGCTCGGCGCCGCCGAAGGCGAGGGGCTCGACGAAGACGCGCGGAAGGCCTTTGCAAACCTGGTGTCGCGCATCACCACGCTGGTTGAGGACACTTTGTCAGCGGGCGCCGAGCGCGGCGAGTTCAGCGGCAACCCGGCGGCCGCAGCGCTGCACATCATCACGGTCACGCGCGGTCTCGCCGTGCTTGAACGGGCCTTCGGTGACGAGCCTCAGTTGCGCAAGATCGCCGCCCACACCATCGACCTCGTGCTCGGCAAGGGCGCTCGCTAGGCCTCAGCAGACCGCAAGCGCGTTGACGGCCTGCGTGGCCGCACTCGCCCGCTCGATCCCGACGAGCTGATCGATGACGGCTTTGAGTTCACCTGGCTCCCTGCGGCGCGCAACGGCCAGGAGTCGCATCAATTCCGCCTCGTCCTTCGAGAGACGCCGGCACGACGGCGGCATGAAGCAGAGATCGCAGGGACGTCCGCTGCGCAAAATTCTGACCAGCGCGGCCACGCGAGCGACCAGCAGCGGGCTGTCGGAAATGCCGGGCGCCTCGTCGGCGAAGCGATAGGCGGCCTCCCAGCAATCGGACGCGCCGGTCGCATAGGCTGCGCCAATGAACCGGAACAGCGAGAGCGCCGTGCGACAGAAATCATCGCAGCCGTCCATGCTTCGCGGATTGTCCTGCATCATGAACGATCTCGTCAGTGCAATGTGGGGCTTCCGACGAACCAGCTCTTCATCGCCATCGTCTGAGCAACGCCGGGCGTCCGGACGTGTCGATCCGGCAGGATGAGACCGGCCATGCGGAAGATCGTCGCAAGGCCCCTGACAGGCGCGAGCGCCCAATCCGCGCCGACCGGAGGCAGCCAGCTCTCGAACTGCTCGCGCGCGATATCGATGCGCTCCTCTTGCGCCGCTGCGATCGCGTGCAAAATTCCGTGCTCGCTCTCCGACATCTTCGGGCAAGTGGGGCAATGAACCTCGATGGCGGTATGGGCCGTGCACGCAAAGATCTCGATGATGGAGTCGAGCGACGGCACGGCGTCGCCGACGCGAAAATGGTCGTAGACCTGCCGGATGTCGGCCGCCGTCGGAACGGCGGTCCCGCTGCGCGCTCTCGCGCGAAATCCCCAGATGAAGAGCCGCTCCGCCGCGCTCAGCGCCGGAAGGTCAAGTGTTCTGGTGTCTGTCGACTGATACATGGAGCCTCCGACTATTGGCAGTGACTATTGGCTGCGCTCGCGCCTCGGCCGGCGCAAAATATCTGCGCCGATCGTTCTTCCACGGACACGCGCAAGTCAACGCCGGCAAGGCCGATATCGAGGTCTTCTAGAAACGTGCATGCATTGGAAGATCGCACTTTGGAGTCATTCCAATGCAGTCGCAAAAATGTCGACGAATTCCAAAGTGCGCTTCATTCGCAGGACCATCATGGAGGTCAACGAGATCTCCTCGTCGATCGCGGCCGCGGTCGAAGAGCAGGGCGCGGCGACGCAGGCCATCGCCCGCAGCGTGCAGGAAGCGGCCTCCGGCACCGACCAGGTCTCGCAGAACATCTCCGGCGTCACCGATGCGAGCTGCAACCGATGTTCACCGTGCCTGTTATCGCGCCGATCCCTTCTGCCGTCAGGCGGATCATTCGCCTCATCGAAGCGCGGCTGGCCAACTGATATTCCGGCCCGCGGGAGCTACCACAGCGACCGCTTCCTCTCCCTTGACGACTGCGGTTAAAGTGAAGAAGCAGGATCATCGAACCTGCCGACCGCGCCCGACGCGGGCATGGAGACCGCTATATGTCGTTCAAAAAGCTCCTGATCGCCAATCGCGGCGAAATTGCCATCCGCATCGCGCGTGCGGCGGCTGACGCCGGCATTGCCACTGTCGCGATCCATCCGGCCGATGACGCGCTGTCGCTGCATGTGCGCGTCGCCGACGAGGCGGTCGAAATCCCCGGCCGCGGCGCGCGGGCCTATCTCGACATCGAGGCGGTGGTGAAGGCGGCGAAGAACGCCGGCTGCGATGCCGTGCATCCCGGCTACGGCTTCCTCAGCGAGAACGCGGCGTTTGCAAAAGCCTGCGCGGATGCAGGCATCGTCTTTGTTGGACCCAAGCCGGCAGCACTCGAACTGTTCGGCGACAAGGTCGCGGCACGGCAGCTGGCAAAACGCTGCGGCGTGCCGATCATTGCCGGCACCAGCGGGCCGTCGAGCCTGGAGGAGATTTCGGCGTTCTTCACCTCGCTTGGTAACAACGCCGCGATCGTGATCAAGGCGATGGCTGGCGGCGGCGGCCGCGGCATGCGTGTGGTGGAGAACGCCGCCGATCTCGCGGAAGCCTATGCGCGCTGTCAGTCCGAAGCCAAGGCGGCATTCGGCTTCGACGGGGTCTATGCCGAGCGGCTGATCCGGCAGGCGCGCCACATCGAGGTGCAGATCATCGGCGATCGCCACGGCGCGATCTCGCATCTCTGGGAACGCGAATGCACCATCCAGCGCCGGCACCAGAAGCTGATCGAGGTGGCGCCGAGCCCCTCCCTCAGCGACGGCTTGCGTGGCCGCATCATCGAGGCGGCGAAGCAGCTCGCGGCGGCGGCGTCCTACGACAATCTCGGCACCTTCGAATTCCTGGTCGATGGCACCGCCGAGGACAGCTTTGCCTTCATCGAGGCCAATCCACGGCTCCAGGTCGAGCACACCGTGACGGAAGAGGTGCTGGGCCTCGACCTCGTGCGCGCCCAGCTTGCGATTGCCGCAGGCAGCACGTTGGCCTCGCTCGGACTGGCGCAAGGCGCGATCCCGAAGCCGCGCGGCTATGCCATGCAGCTCCGCGTCAACATGGAAACGCTGGACGAGACGGGCGCGACGCATCCGACCGGCGGCGTGCTCGCCGTGTTCGAGCCGCCGTCCGGCCCCGGCGTCCGCGTCGATAGTTTTGGCTATGCCGGCTACAAGACCAGCGCGGCGTTCGACTCCCTGTTGGCGAAGGTCATCGTGCATACGCCGGGTGAAGCCTGGCACGACGTCGTGGCAAAAGCCTCGCGCGCTTTGCGCGAGTTCCGGATCGACGGCGTCGTCACCAACATCGCCTTCCTCCAGGCGGTGCTGGCGCATCCGGATTTCCGGACCAACCGTATTGCGACCGACTTCATCGATCGCAATATCGCCAAGCTGGTCGAGTCGGCAGATGGCGCGGCCAAGCCGCTCTATTTTGCTGCAGCTGAGCGGCGCGGCGCGCAGGCAGCCGAGACCCATGTTGCACAGACCGTGCCCGAGGGGACGGTGATGGTCGCTGCGCCCTTGCAGGGAACGATCGTCACCATCCAGGTGAAGGAGGGCGAGATCGTGCGCCCGGGCCAGCAGCTCGCCGTGATCGAGTCCATGAAGATGGAGCATCTCGTGATGGCCGAGCAGGGCGGCCGCGTCATGAAGCTCGCGGCCGGCGACGGCGTCACGCTGATGCATGGCGAGCCGATCCTCTATCTCGAGCCGCTCGACGTCGCGGCAGATGCGTCGGCCGCGGAATCTGACATCGATCTCGACCACATCCGCCCCGATCTCGCCGAACTGATCGCGCGTCAGGCCAACACGCTCGATGCGAACCGTCCGGCCTCGGTCGAGCGCCGCCGCAACACCAATCAGCGCACCGCGCGCGAGAACGTCGCGCAACTCGTCGACGACGGCTCGTTCATGGAATATGGCAGCCTCGCCATTGCCGCCCAGCGGCGGCGGCGCAAGCTCGACGATCTCATCAAGAACACGCCGGCCGACGGCCTCGTGATGGGTGTCGCCACCGTCAATGCCGAGAAGTTCGGCGGAGAGGCCGCGCGCTGCATCGTGGTTGCCTATGACTACACCGTGCTCGCGGGCACGCAGGGCCATATGAACCACAAGAAGATCGACCGCATGCTCACGCTGGCGGAAGATTGGCGCGTGCCGCTGGTGTTTTATGCCGAAGGCGGCGGCGGCCGTCCGGGTGACACCGACCGGCTCGGCATGACCGGTCTCGACGGCCCGTCCTTCGTGCAGTTCGCAAGGCTCTCCGGCCTCGTGCCGGTGATCGGCGTGGTCTCCGGCTATTGCTTCGCCGGCAACGCCGCAATGCTCGGCTGCTGTGATGTCATCATCGCCACCAAGAACGCCTCGATCGGCATGGGTGGCCCCGCAATGATCGAGGGCGGTGGGCTCGGCGTCTATCACCCGGCCGAGGTTGGTCCGGTCTCGTTCCAGTCGCCGAACGGCGTCATCGACATCGTGGTTGAGGACGAAGAGGAAGCCACATCCGTCGCGCAAAAATACCTGTCTTATTTCCAGGGCGCGGTAGCGAACTGGCAGGCCGCCGACCAGCGCCTGCTTCGCCGCGCCATTCCCGAGAACCGCCTGCGCGTCTACGACATCCGCAGCGTGATCGACCTCGTCGCCGACAAGGACTCAGTGCTGGAACTCCGCCGCGACTACGGCGTCGGCATGATCACCGCGCTGATCCGGATCGAAGGCAAGCCGTTCGGCCTGATCGCCAACAATCCGCGCCATCTCGGCGGCGCCATCGATGCGGATGCCGGCGACAAGGCCGCGCGCTTCCTCCAGCTCTGCGATGCCTTCGATCTGCCGATCGTCTCGCTGTGCGACACGCCCGGCTTCATGGTCGGCCCGGAAGCCGAGAAGACCGCGATCGTGCGCCACGTCTCGCGCATGTTCGTCACTGGCGCGAGCCTCACCGTGCCCTTGTTCGGCATCGTGCTGCGCAAGGGCTATGGTCTCGGCGCGCAGTCGATGATCGGCGGCGGCTTCCACGCCTCCTTCTTCACGGCGGCCTGGCCGACCGGCGAGTTCGGCGGCATGGGCCTGGAGGGCTATGTCCGCCTCGGCTTCCGCAAGGAGATGGAGGCGATCGCCGACCCCGAGGAGCGTGAGACCTATTACCGCAACAAGGTCGCCGAGCTCTATGCCAACGGCAAGGCGGTCTCGATCGCATCGGTGTTCGAGATCGACAACGTCATCGACCCCGCCGAGACGCGGCGCTGGATCATGGCGGGCTTACGCTCCGTGCCGAAGCCGCCGGTGCGGACGGAGAAGAAGCGGCCCTGTATCGACACATGGTGAGCGCAGTGCAGCAATAGCCTGCGTCCCGGTTCCCGATTGACATCCCCGCCTGTGGTGCCAGACTTTGCACAATAATACAGGGTGGAGACGTCCGCGATGGCCAGCCTTTCGGCCTCGAACCATGTCGCCCGTGTCTTGTCCGTCGCCAATCATGTGGCTGACGTCGATGCGGAGTCGCGGATCGCGTCCTCCTGGCGGCGCTGCCTGATCAGCCACAAGCTCGATCCTGCCCGTCAGGGTCCGCCGCAGACGCTCACTGAGGCCGAAGTTCGTCACATCGCCGAGCCGATGGAGGAGACCATCCGGCTGGTCACGCCCGAGCTCGACGACCTCGCTCGCGTGCTGCGCGACGCCGGCTATTGCGTCAATCTCGCTGACGTGAACGCGACCATGCTGTTCAGTCGTCTGCCCGGCGAAGCCGACGCGCGGATGTTCATGGACTGGAAGATCTACACCGGCTCGAACTTCGCCGAGACGTTCGAGGGCACCAACGGTCTGGGGACCTGCCTCGCCGAGCAGAAGCCGATCCTGGTGCATCGCGACGAGCATTTTCGCGCGCAGTGGCACATGTTCTCCTGTGCGGTGGCGCCATTGTTCGATCAGGCCGGGCGCCTCGCCGGCGCGGTCAACATCACCTCGTGCCGCGAGGATCTCGAACGTGCCGCGCATCAGCTCGCGCTCGCGGTGACGATGGAGGCGACGCGGCGCATGGAAGGCGCAATCTTCCGCGATCATTTCCGCAACGCCTGGATCGCGACCGTGCCGGGCGACGGCGGCAGCGGCCTGCTCGCCTATGACGACGACCGCCGCATCGTCGGCGCCTGCCGCTCGGCGCGTGCGTTGCTGGGCCTCACCGACGGCCTGATCGCATCCGGGATCGATCTGTCGCGTTATATCAAGCTCGACCATTCGCGCGACGCGGACGAGATCGTCGAGTTGCGCCGCGCCGACGGCCGTCTGCTGGGCCAGGGCCATGTCGCCGCGCCGCTGCGCGCAAAATCCTCCAGGCTGCGCCGTGACGCGCCCGTCGATCGCTTCGATGCGCTGCATCGGCTTGCCGGCCGCGATCCCGGCCTGGTCAAGAGCGTGAAGCGGCTGAGGAGCATCGGTGATCACAATCTGCCGGTTCTGCTGCATGGAGAGACCGGCGTCGGCAAGGATGTGTTTGCGCGCGCGATTCATGCCGCCAGCAACCGCGCCCGCAACAACTATGTCGCGCTGAACTGCGCGGCGATGCCGGAGAGCCTGATCGACGCCGAGCTGTTCGGCTACGAGGCCGGCGCCTTCACCGGCGCGCGCCGCGATGGCTCGAAGGGCCTGATCGTGCAGGCCGACGGCGGCACGCTGTTTTTGGACGAGATCGGCGACATGCCGATCGCGCTGCAGACGCGCTTGCTGCGCGTGCTGGAGAACCGCGAGGTCTGGCCGCTTGGCGCGCTCAAGCCGGTGCCGGTTGATATCCGCCTGATCAGCGCCACCCATCGCAATCTCGGTCGCATGGCGGAAGAGGGTGCCTTCCGTGCCGACCTCTATTTTCGCCTGCGCGGCATGGAGGTGCGGCTGCCGGCTCTGCGCGAGCGCGCGGACCGGGATGACATCATCCGCCAAATCGCGCGCGAGGAGGCGCCGAACTGCCGGCTGTCGGCGGAAGCCTGGTCGCTGCTTTCGGCCTATCCCTATCCCGGCAACATGCGCCAGCTCCGCCACGTGCTCCGGCTTGCCGGCTGCACGGCGGAAGATGGTGTGATCACCGATGCCGATCTCGATCTGCCGCCGTTCGGCGGGAGATCTGCCGAGACCGATCTCGAAGCGGCCGAACGCGCGACGATCATCGAAGCGTTGCGCAGGCACGGCGGCCGCGTCACGGAAGCGGCCCGCGCGCTGAAGCTCAGCCGCGCGACCCTCTATCGCAAGATCAAGCAGCTGAAGATCGAGACCGCGCAGTAGCGCCCTTACGAAAAGTCGGTCCAGCTCAGGTGTCGCGAATCGAGATCGCCGACTGAAACGGTCTCGCGGATTTCCTGAGGGATGTGGAAACTGCTGCGCAAATACACGAGCGGCGCGGCACCGTCGGAATGCGACACGTGGCGCACTTCGCCGACGAAGATCGAATGCGTCCTGGTCTCGAACTCCTGCGCCAGCGCGCAATCGAACGCGGCGACCGCATCCGTCAGCACCGGCGCGCCGGTCACCCCGCGCGTCCACTGGCCAAACGCAAAGCGATCATCGCCGTTAACGCCTTTCTGGCCGCTGAAGGTCAGCGCCAGCAGCGCGTGATCCTCGTGCAGGAAATTGATCGCGAAGGCGCCTTCCTCGCGGATACGCGCATGCGCGCTGGCGTTGCGGTTGACGCAGACGATCAGGGACGGCGGATTGTCCGACAGCGAGCAGGCCGACGTCACCGTGAGCCCGGTGCGCGTGCCGTGCTCGGCGCCGACGGTCACGAGCGCAACCGCGCCGGCGCATTGGCGCATCGCCTGCTTGAACTGCTTGGCGTCGAGAGGATTGGCGTCGACCGTCACGCGGAAATCTCCGAAATGAATGCGGGTGCGACAGGATTCCGCCGCACCCGCATCACGTCAAGCCGCCTTCTTCGCGGAGCCGAGATGCTTCAGGCGCGGCATCACCTCGTTCTTGAGCAGCGAGAGCGAGTGGTGCCAGGCTTCCGGCTTGTGCTTGTAGTCGAAACCGAACACGCAGAGCACGCCGAAGCCGCCGACCTCGTCGTAGATCTTCTCGATCTTCTCGGCCACGGTCGCGGGCGAGCCGACGACCCAGTTCCGCTTGGCGCAATATTCGACCGTGACGTCGCTATCGGGCACGTCGGGCGTGTGCTTCAGATAGTCCTTGAAGCCGAAATGGCCGAGCAGGGGCAGGAAGTACTCGCCCATCATCCGGCCCATCATGTCGCCGGTCGAGAGCTTCCAGGCCTCCTCGTCGGTGTCGGCAACGAACACCTCGCGCACCAGACGCCAATCCGCGCGGTTCGGCTTGCGGCCGGTCTTGGCGGCGCCGATCTCGACCGAATCCCAATGGCTGCCGACATAGGCCGGGTTGAGGTTGAGGCTCATCGGGATGAAGCCGCGCTCGCCCGCGAGCTTGAGCGTGTCCGAGTTCTTCGACAGCCCGGCAACGCCGATCGGCGGATGCGGCGCCTGCAACGGCTTGATGTGCGGCTTGAGGAAGTCGAACATGGTGTCCGGCTTGGTCACCGTCCAGAACTTGCCCTTGTAGGTGAAGGGCGCGGGATCGGACCAGAGCTTCAGGATGATCTCCAGCGCCTCGCGGGTCATGTCGCGGTTCTGCCCGCTCATGCCGTCGACGTTGAACATCGCCCAGTCGCTCGGCAAGCCGCTCGCGGCGACGCCGAAATTGAGCCGGCCTTCGGAGAGATGGTCCAGCATCGCGACGCGGTTGGCCAGCTCGGCCGGGTGATGATAGGGCAGCAGGAAGCCACCCGGTCCGATGCGAATGGTCTTGGTCTGCATCAGGGCCTGTGCGATCAGCAGGTCCGGCGTGGGATTGGGTTCCCAGGGTGCGGTATGGTGCTCGCCGATCCAGGCTTCCTGGTAGCCGAGCTCGTCGAGCCAGCGCAGGACCTGCAGGTCCCAGTCATGTCCTTCCTTCAGGCCGCACTCCGGCGGATGCGAAGGCATCGTGAAATAGCCGATCTCCATGGGTGTCCTCATCTGATGTTGACGCGTCTTGCTGCGCGTTCGCTGACGTGAGCAGGAACAGCTTCAGCAAGCGGTGTGCCAGCGCGCCCCGCGGCCCAGACCTGCGAGAAAAGGCTGGTTTGGGGCCGCAATAGCCGATATCCCGGGGCGGATTTGCCAAGCGTCCGTCTCATTGTCGCGAGACGGCGTCTTGGCCGTGAGACTCAAGGGATACGATTCGAAATGGCCGAACCCGCTTATGTTGCGGTGGACTGGGGCACCAGCAGCTTTCGGCTCTGGCTGGTCGATCGCACCGGCCACGCGCTGGCCGAGCGCCGCAGCGACGAGGGCATGATGGCGGCCGCCAAGGCCGGCTTTGCCGGCGTGCTGCAATCGCATCTCGCCGCCGTCGCAGCACCCGGCCCTCTCCCGGTTCTGGTCTGCGGCATGGCCGGTGCCAAGACCGGCTGGGTCGAGGCCGGCTATGTCGATACGCCGGCGCCGCTTGCCGCCATCCTGAAGCAGGCCGCCCGGGTGCCGGGCGAGGCGCGCGACATCCGCATCCTGCCGGGCATCGCGCAGCGCGACACCAAAGCACCTGACGTGATGCGCGGCGAGGAGACGCAATTGCTCGGCGCACTCGGCCTCGAGGCGGCGGGTGAGGCGCTGGTATGCATGCCCGGCACTCATTCGAAATGGGTGCGGGTGAAGGACGGCACGGTGGCGCATTTCTCGACGTTCATGACCGGCGAGCTCTTCAGCGTCGTCTCGCGCGAGACGATCTTGTCGCTCGCGGTCGCCGGTGCCGATGACGCCGAGGATGCCGCGAGCTTCAAGGCGGCGGTGAAAGCCGCGTTTGACGCACCGGCTTTCGCCGCAAACCTCCTGTTCGGTGCGCGGTCGCGGCAACTGCTGTTCGGTGGCACGCCGGCCGCGGCGCGCGAGACACTGTCGGGCACGTTGATCGGTGCGGAGCTCGCCGCAGGCCTTTCTGGCGGCATGCCGAAAGCCGGCATCACGCTGATTGCCTCGGGACGGCTGGCGGCGCTGTACCGGCAGGCCTTCGACGCGCTGCAGGTCGATGTGAACCCGATCGATGCCGATGAAGCGGCGCGCCGCGGCCTGTCGATGGCCGCTGCGGCGATCTGGACGAAGTAAAAAGGATTTTTGAGATGAGCGTTCCCTTTCCGCCGATGAAGCGGCCCCTGGTCGCGATCCTGCGCGGTGTCAAGCCCGAGGAGACCGAGGCCATTGTCGGTGTGCTGATCGAGGCGGGCATGACCGCGATCGAGATTCCCCTGAATTCGCCTGACCCCTTCCGTTCGATCGGTACCGCTGTGAAGCAGGCACCGGCCGGCGTGTTGATCGGCGCAGGCACGGTGCTGGCCACCGCAGATGTCGATCGCCTCAACGATGTCGGCGGCACGCTGATGGTCTCGCCGAATGTGGATACACAGGTGCTCGCGCGTGCACACCAGTACGCCATGATCACGCTGCCCGGCGTGTTCTCGCCCACCGAGGCGCTGGTCGCGGCACGCTCGGGCGCATCGGGCCTGAAGTTCTTTCCGGCGAGTGTGCTCGGCGCATCCGGCATTGCGGCGATCCGCGCCGTGCTGCCCGCAGGTGTGATGATTGCCGCCGTCGGCGGCGTCTCTGACCAGAATTTTGCGGAGTACATCAAGGGCGGCGTGACCGCGTTCGGGCTCGGCTCCAGCCTCTACAAGCCCGGCATGTCGGCCGCCGATGTCGCTGCGCGTGCGAAGGCGACAATCGAGGCCTATGATCGGGCGATTGCGAAAGACTGATCGAGCAATAAACAAGCCGTGATGTCGTCACGGTCGTGCGTTGTCCTATCTTGCTGCAATAGCGAGATCAGGAGACCGACATGGCGATCAACAACATAGCCGATCTGTTCGTGGCAACGCTCGAACAGGCCGGCGTCAAGCGCATCTATGGCATTGTCGGCGACAGCCTGAACGGTCTCACCGAGGCGCTGCGCCGCCGCGGCACCATCGAATGGGTCCACGTCCGCCACGAGGAGGTCGCGGCGTTCGCGGCCGCCGGCGAAGCGGAGATGACGGGCAGCCTTGCGGTTTGCGCGGGCTCCTGCGGGCCCGGCAATCTGCATCTGATCAACGGCCTGTTCGACGCGCACCGCAGCCGCGTGCCGGTGCTGGCGATCGCGGCGCAGATTCCGTCGGCCGAGATCGGCGGCGGCTATTTCCAGGAGACGCATCCGCAAAATCTGTTTCGCGAATGCAGCCATTATTGCGAGCTGATCTCGGATCCGAGCCAGCTTCCTTTCGTGCTGGAGAATGCGATCCGCGCGGCGGTGGGCCTGCGTGGCGTTGCCGTCGTCGCCATGCCGGGCGATGTCGCGTTCCGCTCGCCGCCGAAGCGCGCACTGTCGACCAATCGCGGGCTTGCGCTCGCCGCACCAAAGATCGTGCCGCAGGCCGACGAGCTGAAGGCGCTCGCGGATCTCCTCAATGGCGCCGAGCGCATCACCCTGTTCTGCGGCCGCGGCTGCGCCGGCGCACATGCGCCGCTGATGCAGCTCGCCGAAGCGCTGAAGAGCCCGATCGTGCATGCGCTCGGCGGCAAGGAGCACGTCGAATACGACAACCCCTACGACGTCGGCATGACCGGTTTCATCGGCTTCTCCTCGGGCTATGCCGCCATGCACGCTTGCGACGCGCTGGTGATGCTCGGCACGGATTTTCCCTACAAGCAGTTCTTCCCTGATGATGCGAAGGTCGCGCAGATCGACATTCGCCCCGAAAATCTGGGACGGCGCTGCAGGATCGATCTCGGCCTCGTCGGCGACGTCAAGCAGACGATCGAGGCGCTGCTGCCGCTGCTCAAGTCCAAGACGCAGCGCAAGCATCTCGACGATGCCGTTGCGCATTACAAGAGGGCACGCGAAGGGCTGGACTCTCTTGCCAAGGGCACGCCGGGCAGCAAGCCGATCCATCCGCAATATCTCGCAAAAGTCATCAGCGACCACGCCTCCGATGACGCCGTCTTCACCGCCGATGTCGGCACGCCAACGGTGTGGGCTGCGCGCTATCTCAATATGAACGGCCGCCGCCGGCTGATCGGGTCCTTCGTGCACGGCTCGATGGCCAACGCCATGCCGCAGGCGATCGGCGCGCAGGCTTCGCAGCCGGGCCGCCAGGTGATCTCGTTGTCTGGCGACGGCGGCTTCACCATGCTGATGGGCGATCTGATCACGCTGACGCAGATGAAGCTGCCGGTGAAGGTCGTGATCTTCAACAACGGCGTGCTCGGCTTCGTCGCGCTGGAGATGAAGGCGGCGGGCTTCGTCGACACCAATGTCGATCTGGAGAATCCCGATTTCGCAGCGATGGCGCGCGCGATGGGCATCTTTGCCAAGCGCGTCGAGGACCCCGGCGACCTCCCGGGCGCGATGAAGGAGATGCTGGCCCACAACGGCCCGGCGCTGCTCGACGTCGTCACCGCCAAGCAGGAGCTGTCGATGCCGCCGACCATCACGGCCGAACAGGTCAAGGGCTTTAGCCTCTGGGTGTTGCGCGCGGTGATGAGTGGCCGTGGCGACGAGGTGATCGACCTCGCGAAGACCAATCTGCTATCGCGCTAAAGCGAAATCAGCCGCGCTTCGCTGACGGCACGGGCAACCGCTCATGGCGGCGCTGGAAGCGCTGCCAATGTAGCACGATGCCGATCAGTGCGGCCGGCACGAAGCCGAGCACGATCAGGAAGTGCGGCAGCTCCTTCGGCGAGATGAAGGCGATAGCGACGTCCGAGATCAGCCAGAGCGCTGCGAACATCACCGCGAAATCCGTGCGCGGGCAGCGCAGATAGTAGAACACGGCGGTAACGACCACGGCGGGCCCGATCGCGATGGCGATCATGACCGCCGTCAGCTCCTTCGGCGTCAGCGCGTCGAGCACCATCGACGCCAACAGCCAGATGGCGGCAAACATGGCGATGATGTCGATCGGATGCCGCAACCGAATACCTTTCGCGGGAACGCGCTATCGTTGTGTCCCGAATCCCGGTCGTCAAGTAAAATACGCCTATTCCTCGTCGTTTCCAGGCGTCGGGCGCAGCATGAAATGACCGAACACGGGGGCGATCGGCTTGTCCGGATCGTCCTGCCAGGCCCGTGCCTCGAAGGCGACGATACGCCGGCCCTGTTTCACGATCGAGACATTGGCGAAGGTGTCCAGCGCCCGGCCGGAGCGCAGATAGTTGACGGTCAGCCCGATCGGCTTCGGCAGCGTTGCGATTCCAAGCTCACGCCGCACGCCGAGAATGGCTGATGTTTCGAGGAAGGCGCCGGTCATGCCGCCGTGAATCGCGGGGAGGATCGGGTTGCCGATGATCTTTGGCGAGAACGGCATCGTCAGCGTGCCGTCATCATTCACGCGAATACCGAGGCAGCGCGCGAACGGGCTGTTGGCGAACGGACCGTCCGGATCCTCCGGCGCGTCCAGCGTCGGGATGCTGCGCGACTCCATCCGGCGGTCCGCAAGCATGTTGGTGCGGTTGGCGCCGATCATGAAGCAGGCGGTGGCGGTCGCCACCGGATCGTCCTCGGATTCCTGGTAAGCCGTGGAGCGCACGAAGGCGATCGAGCGCGTGGTGCGGTAGCAGACCGAATGCGCCTTGATGGCGAGGCCGGGCGTGGCCGGCTTCTGGTAGTCGATGCGCAAATCGAGCGTCGCGATCGCGCTGGTGCCGTCGAGCGCAAGCTGCACCGCCATGCCGCAGCTCTCGTCCAGCATCGCAGTGACGACGCCGCCATGCAGCACACCGGTTTCGGTGTCGCCGACGAAGACGGGGCGATAGGGCAGGCTGGACCAGGCTTCGCCCGGTGCGAACCGGTCGAGCTGGAGTCCGCTGATATGGCCGTAATCGGAGCGGCGGCCCTTAACGGCCTCGGCGAGTTCCTCGAAGGGAAGCGTGGTCGGTGTGGTGGACATGGTGACGTTCTAGACCAGTGTCGAGGGCGGCGCAAAACCCCGAATGCGCCCCGCACGGCAGATCTGTCAGGAACCGGTTTGGCCTCGACAGAGCGCGCCGAAGCAACGATGGTGAGCGCTTCGCCCGTCGCCTAGCCCCAAGGAGTGCCCATGGCCGATCCCGAAACGCCCGCCACCAGCCAGGGGCCCGTCACCATCTCCAGCTCGAGCTCCGAGCGGGCGCCAATCATCTATTTCGACGGCGCCTCCTGCTTCGGCCATCACAACGGTGCGATCCAGATCGAGCTCGCGGCGAACTTGCTGATGCCGATCGGTGCCGCCGTCAGGGTCGACGTGGTCCAGACCGCCCATCTGCGCTGCAGCCCGGCCGCAGCGCTGGCCTTGCGCGAGGCGCTCGACAAGGCGCTCGCGATGCTCAAGCTCGGACAACAGCAGCCGGAGGAAGCGATCCCGGCGGTGAAGAACTGAGCAAGAACTGAGCAAGGACTGAGATTGACAGCCATCCGGCTTTACGTCACTTTTCGTGCAGGTTGATACGACCTGCCGGTTGCGCCCTCCGTGGAACGGTGAATGTATCGAGCCTTGATCGGCCTCCCTTTGCCCGAGCGACCGGGTCAGCAACGCAACCACCTGACACACCTGGATCGCTCATGCAGAGGACGAACCGATGCGCGATTTTCGCGATGCCAAGGCTATGGCGCAGACCCTGCGCGAATCCCTGACCACCAAGGCCGTCACCATCAGTCACAGCGAGAGCCTCGAACTGGTGTCGAGGATGCTCGGCGTTGCCGACTGGAATACGTTGTCGGCGCTGCTTCACGCCGAGCGGCGTGACATCATTGCGCCTATTGCGAAGCTCAAGACATCAACGACGCTCTATCCCGCCGTTCCGCTCCGCGATCTCGTTCCGTTTCCACATGCGACATACCCGATGTTTGTGGGCCGAGAGAGCTCCTTCCAGTCTCTAAACCAGGCGTTTGAGGGCGGACGCGAGGTCGTGTTGGCGGTTCAGCGGGAGGCGGGCGTCGAGGATCCCCGATTTGCCGATGTCTACGAGATCGGCATCGTGGCCCAGCTGCTCGAACTCGAACCGCTCACCGATGGCACGTTCAGGGTGCTGACACGAGGACTGCGGCGAGTCGAGCTACGCGGCTTCGCGATCGAATCGGCCGCCTATTGGGCTGAGGTGGTCGATATCAGCGAGGGAGTTGCCCGCGATGCAAGGGATGTCATCCGAAGGATCTATCAGCGCTTCCAGGATTACACGGCGGTTCACGGAATTATGGTGCCCGACATCTGGCTGTTCTTCGATCAAACCCGTGATCCCGGACAGATCGCCGATACCGTTGCGACGCGGATGAAGTTGTCGATCAAGGACAAATACGAGCTATTGGCAACGCTCGATCCCATGACACGGCTCGAGCGGATCGAGGCGCTGCTCAACCGGCCGCAACGGACGGTTTCGGCGGACTACGCGGCCACGATACGACGGGCGCTCGATCATGCTGACCGGCGCCGCCATCAATACGCGACACTTGAGCATCTGCTGCTCGCCCTGACAGATGATGCGGACGCCTCCGCCGTGATGCGCGCCTGCGACGCCGACCTTGGCAAGCTGAGACAAAGCCTCACGCAGTATCTGGACAACGAGCTCAAGCACATCGTGAGCGAGGCCGGAAGCGCTGTGCCCACGCAGGCGTTCGAGCGCGTCGACCAGCGGGCCGGGTTGCACGCCCAGGAGGTGGGCAATCCCGCCGTGACCGGCGTCAATGCGCTCGTCGCTCTCTTTCCGGAGACGCGAAGCCCCGCGGCCCGCATGCTTGCAGAGCAGGGCGTGTCGCGCTTGCGCATCGACATTGCGCGACAGCCCGGTAAAGACAAAGGCTAGCCTACGCCTTCGCCACATGCACCTTCGCCGTCTTCCCGCCGTTCCATTTGCCGTCGAGCGCGCGCTCGATCTGGGCGGCGAGTTGCAGCAGCAGGCCGTCATTGGCCTGCTTCGCGATGGCCTGGATGCCGAGCGGCAGGCCGTGATCTTGCGCGGCCATCGGCATCGAGATCGCCGGCATGCCGCAGAGGTTGGCGAGCGGCGTGAAGGCGAAGAAGCGCCAGAGATTGCCGAACCAGTCCAGCACATCAGGGTTGTCGGAGGTGGTGAGGTATTCCCTGGTGCCGACCTTCGGCGTCGGCAGCGCCGTGATCGGCGTCAGGATCACGTCCCACTGTTCGAAGAAGCTGCCGAAGCCGCGCGAGGTGGTGTTGAACACGGTCTGCATCTTCGCCCGGTCGGCGAAGCTGGTGTGCAGGCCTGCCTCCCAGATCCGGATGTTCATCGGCTCGATCAGGTCTTCCGGCGGCTTCTCCAGCCCGCGCGCGGCCAGCATGTTGGAGATCACCACGGAAAAATTGCTGATGTAGCAGGTGGTCTGCGCCGCGAAGGCGGCGCGGAAATCGAGCTCGGGCAGCGCGTAATCGACGTGATGGCCGAGGCCTTCGAGGAAGCGGCCGGTCTTCTCCAGCTCGGCTGCGATCTCAGGTGTCGCGGTGTAATCGCCCCAGGTGTGCGACAGCGCAATGCGCAGCTTTGACGGATCGCGCTTGATCATCTCGCTGTAAGGCTGCGCCGTGGTCCAGAACGGCATGAACTCGCCGGGTGCCGGCCCGCGGGCATGGTCGACGAAAGCCGCGGTGTCGCGCACCGTGCGCGACTGGCAACCCTGGATCGAGACCAGGCCGGTGAGGTCGGACATGTGCGGCGCCAGCGAGAACACGCCGCGCGACACCTTCAGCCCGATATTGCCGTTGACGCCGGCGGGAATGCGGATCGAGCCGCCGCCGTCGGTCGCGTGCGCGATCGGCACCACGCCGGCCGCGACCATCGCGGCGCTGCCGGCCGACGAGCCGCAGGTGGTGTAATCGGTATTCCAGGGATTGCGGGTGACATAGACGGCGGGATTGTCGGCCGAGCTGCAGACGCCGAATTCGGGCGTCGTCGTGCGTCCGATCAAATTGAGGCCTGCCTGGCGGAATTTGCCGGTCAGGAACGTGTCGGCCTCGGCACGATTGCCGCGCATCAGCAGCGATCCCATCTCCTGCAGCCGGCCTTTCATGGTCGGTCCGAGATCCTTCATCAGGAAGGGCAGGCCGGCGAACGGACCGGCGAGATTGGCGCCGTCCTTGGCGGGGTCGGCGATCACGTCATCGAATAGCTCGACCACGCCCGACAGCGTCGGATTGACCTTGGCCACGGCCGCCGCAGCCTGGCGTGCCAGTTCCTTTGCCGTCAGCTCGCCCTTGCGGACGCGCGCCGCCAGGCCCACGCCATCGTGCTGCGCCCATTCGTTCCAGCTCATCGGCAAAGTCATGAAGTCAAAATCCCTTGAGGTGCGGGCGCCAGCTTTTTCGCAAGGGCTCGCGTGAATCAACTGAGCCGGCGCGAAGGGCAGGGTTGCGCCGGACGGTGAGGTCGCGCTTTAGGGCAGTCGTGCGATCACCGCAACGGGGCCGCCGCCGGCCGGCCCCTGGTGCTCCGCGCCGCCGGAGACGTAGACCGCGCTGGTGCCGGCGAGGCCGGCGATCAAGCCGCCGACCGCTGCGCGGGCATGGCGTGTCGAGCTGATATCGGTGTCTTCCAGCATGGTGTGGCGGAAGCCGCGTACGGTGCCATCGGGTGAGGCCTCGGCCTTGGCGAGGATGTTGACGAGCTCGCGGCCCGATCGCGGTGTGGTGCCAAGATCAACATCAGGATCAACATCAAGCCCAACACTCTTCAGTGCTGACACCACTGCCGCTGCATCGATCGCGTCCCTCATCACGGCATGCCCGATCTCGAATTCGCTCGCGGACGCCTCCGAGTTGCCGAGCACGATGACGACGTTGTGCATCAGCTCGATGCCGGACGAGGTCGAGGCGACCTTCGAGAACAGCTCGTAGCGCCGCAGCACGTCCTCTTCGCGGACATTGGAGGCGATTTCGCCGAGCGCAACGGCAACGCCGAGCGCGGAGGCGCCTCGCGAATAGGCCATCGAGCTGTAGGCGCTGATCGTCGCCGTCTTGTTGCCGCGCGAGCTTGCTGCCTCGACACGCTCGCTGGTGAGCAGGGGGCACTTGATCTGGACGAAATGGACATCAGTGGCGTCAGCGATGCCGGCATCCGCCATCGCGGCCTTCACCGCCCTCGCGGTCTCGATGATCTGTGCCGAGCGGCCAAGCTCTTCAGGCAGAAAATCGCGGGTCTGCGCCATGCCGATGCTGAGGCGCTTGCCGGCGATGCCTGCGGGCGGCCTCGCAACCTGCTGGCGCGTGAACACCGTGATGTGCGGGCTGAGCACGCCCTCGGTGCCGCCGGACATCACGAACGCAATGCGCTGCTCGACCTGGTGCGGCGTCAGATCAAGCTTTGGCGCCAGCGCCGTGCACAGCGCGGCGACGGCATATTCCCGGGTGAAATCATTGACGCCGCCATTGCCTTCGGTCTTGCCGAGGATCGCCAGGATGGAGGCCGGATCGATCGCGCCTGTAACGATCAGGTTCATGAGGCCGGAAACGTCGCCCGGGCCCTTGGTGGCGACCTTGAAGACGCCGACCGATGTTGTGCGCATGGATAGTCCTTGGAGTTCGGTGGTCCGGCGGGTCAACCAGCCGTGGAAGCAGGGTGGCTGTCAAGCCATATGCGTTTATCTCCGACCGTCACCCTGAGGTGCTCGCCTCTTCGGCGAGCCTCGAAGGGCGACAGCCCGGCTGCATCCGGGCCGTTCATCCTTCGAGGCTCCTCGCGGGGCGCGCTGCACCCCGCGCCTCGCACCTCAGGATGACGGATTACGAGAGGCGGTCACAAGCGCTTGCGTTGCCCGCCGCGCAAAACACGATCGCTGGGTCAATCAATCCGAAACAAAATATTCCGCTTTACCGAAATTCGGTTTTGTCGTACGTGTCGCCCATCCTGATCCGGCGAAAAGGGGCGGTCGTACGTCGTCACGAGCCGCGGATCAGGCTGCGGTGGACGCGAGCGGTGCCGTCGCGGATGTGAGGCGCAGGGCAGGGCAGTGGATTGAGCCGAGCCCCGTGAGCGACTCGCAAGCCGCGTTGTACGAACGGCGCTCGATGCCCGTAACGCCCTTTGGGCGAAGCGGGACTTGTCCGGCGAAGCCGTTTGGCGAAGCCGGATGCTCGCGTACGGCAAAACCGTGTGGTCCCGGCCGTCGTCGCTACGGCCAAGTCTTGCGGAAGCGGCATCGGCGCCAACCGGCCCGGTGTCGGCGAATTCCGTGAGGTGAGGGAGGCCAGAAGGAATTCGGCTCCCGGGAGAGCACGGCATAAGCCGTCCGACCACTGCGCAGGGAAGGCCGTGTGTTCGGCTACACCTGTATGCTGCTGTGCGGTCTCTTTGCGCTACATTTTCGCGCAGCAGACCGCGGGTGCCAGCCGGCACCCGGCCTTCCCTGCGCCCTTTCTGTTGAGGGCGTGAAGCGGAGAGCAGAACTCGGGCGGACTACGCCGCGAGAGTGCGAAGCTGTGTCTGCAGGTTGAAATTTCAACTGGAATAGTGACGCCATTGCCCCATACTCCGTCATTGCGAGCGCAGCGAAGCAATCCAGAGTCTTTCCGCGGAGGGATTCTGGATTGCTTCGCTGCGCTCGCAATGACGACGCGGAGGGAGTATGCGCCGAACCTCACGTCGCGCCCCGGATGCACCGGCATCCCCACGATTGTGGCGAGATCGCATCGGTTCGACAAAAAAATCCCCTGTCGACGGTTGCGCGCCGCACCTTGATGAATCAACCTCGGTTGGTCCATAAGCGGCGTCCCGCGGCCGGATTTCGGTTTGCGTCGCGTGCTTGGATATAAAGGGATTCTCGCGTGGCAAATATCAACCAGAAAATTGCGCAGGAGCTTGGGGTACGGGCGGAGCAGGTCGAGGCGACGGTGACGCTGCTCGACGGCGGCGCCACGGTTCCCTTCATCGCGCGCTACCGCAAGGAAGCGACCGGTGCGCTCGACGACGCGCAATTGCGCACCCTGGAGGAGCGCCTGGGTTACCTGCGCGAGCTGGAAGACCGCCGCAAGGCGATCCTCGAATCAGTTCGCGAGCAGGGCAAGCTCGATGCCGCGCTGGAGGCCTCCATTCTCGCCGCTGACAGCAAGGCGCGCCTGGAAGACATCTACCTGCCGTTCAAGCCGAAGCGCCGCACCAAGGCCGAGATCGCCAAGGAGGCCGGTCTCGAACCGCTCGCCAATCAGCTAATCGCGGAGTCCGGCAACGATCCAAAGGTGGTCGCCGAAGGTTTTGTCAACGCCGAGAAGGGCGTCGCGGATGCCGTGGCCGCACTCGATGGCGCCCGCGCCATCCTGGTCGAACGCTTCGACGAAGACGCCGATCTGATCGGCGTGTTGCGCGAGGAGATGTGGACCAATGCGCGCATGGCCTCCAAGGTGCGCGAAGGCAAGAAGACCGAGGGCGAAAAATTCGCCGACTATTTTGATTTCTCCGAGCCGCTGACCAAGCTGCCGTCGCACCGCATCCTCGCGATGTTCCGCGGTGAGAAGGAAGAGATTCTCGATCTCCAGATTCAAGCCGAGGCGGAAGTGCCGCCTGCGGGCGTCCCGGGCGCCTATGAATTGAAGATCATGAAGCGGTTCGGCATCGCCGACCTCAAGCGCGCCGGCGACCGCTGGCTGATCGACACTGTGCGCTGGGCCTGGCGTACCAAGATCCAGGTGCATCTCAACATCGATTTGCGTATGCGGCTGTGGAACGCGGCCGAGACCGAGGCCGTGCGCGTGTTCGCCTCGAACCTGCGCGACCTCCTGCTGGCGGCGCCCGCCGGCACCCGCGCCACCATGGGGCTCGATCCCGGCTTCCGCACCGGCGTCAAGGTCGCCGTGACCGATGCGACCGGCAAGGTGGTCGACACCGCCGTGATCTATCCGCACGAGCCGCAGCGGCAGTGGAACGAGGCGCTCGCGATCCTCGGCAAGCTTGCGATCAAGCACCGGGTCGAGCTGATCGCGATCGGCAACGGCACAGCTTCGCGTGAAACCGACAAGCTCGCCGGCGATCTCGTCAAGGGCCTCGCCGAGCTGAAAATGACCAAGATCGTGGTGTCGGAAGCCGGCGCGTCGGTCTATTCCGCCTCCGCTTTCGCCTCGGAAGAGTTGCCGGGCCTCGACGTCACCCTGCGCGGTGCGGTCTCGATCGCCCGCCGTCTGCAGGATCCGCTCGCCGAGCTCGTCAAGATCGAGCCCAAGGCGATCGGCGTCGGCCAGTATCAGCACGATCTCGGCCAGGCCAAGCTCGCCAAATCGCTCGATGCGGTGGTCGAAGACTGCGTGAACGCAGTCGGCGTCGACGTCAACACCGCGTCGGCGCCCCTGCTCGCGCGCGTGTCGGGCGTCGGCTCGGGTCTTGCCCAGAGCATCGTGGCGCACCGTGACGCCAATGGCCCGTTCAAGTCGCGCAAGGCGCTGAAGGAGGTGCCGCGACTCGGTCCGAAGGCGTTCGAGCAATGCGCCGGATTCTTGCGCATTCTCGGTGGCGAGGATCCGCTCGATGCCTCCGGCGTGCATCCGGAAGCCTATCCGGTGGTGCGCCGGATTCTCAGCGCCACCAAGAGCGACATCAAGGCGCTGATCGGCAGCAGCGAGGTCGTTCGTACGCTGAAGCCGAAGGATTTCGTCGACGAGACCTTTGGTCTGCCGACCGTCACCGACATTCTGCGCGAGCTGGAAAAGCCCGGCCGCGACCCGCGTCCGGCGTTCAAGGCCGCGGTGTTCAAGGAGGGCGTCGAGGAGATCAAGCATCTCCAGAAGGGCATGATCCTCGAGGGCACCGTGACCAACGTCGCCGCCTTCGGCGCCTTCGTCGACATCGGCGTGCACCAGGACGGCCTCGTGCACATCTCGGCGATGTCGAAAACCTTCATCAAGGATCCGCGCGAGGTGGTGAAGCCCGGCGACATCGTCAAGGTGAAAGTGCTGGACTTCGAGGTCGCCCGCAAGCGCATCTCGCTGACACTCCGTCTCGACGACGAGGTCGGCGCCAAGAAGGACGCCCCCGGCATGCAGCGCGACAAAGCGCGCAACACCAACCGCATGACGTCATCAGCGCCGCGCAAGCAGGACTCTTCCAGCGGTGGCGGCGGCGGAGCCCTCGCCGAGGCGATGCGCCGTGCTGCGGAGAAGAATGGCGGCAAGCGGGCGTAGCCCTCCCTAACACCCGCGTCAGAATCTGGCGCATTTGTAAGTTGAAGGAGAGCCCTCCTTCTTCTCATCTGAGCGTCCTCGTGCGGCGCGGTCACCGCCGCACTGCAAGGAGGATGGTTCGATGAACAACAGGCTTCTCAAAGGTCTCACTGCAGCGACGATCGCAGCGGTGATGGCGCTCGCTTCGCCCGTGCTCGCCCGAGGTGGAGGCGGGGGCGGTGGAGGTGGTGGTCACGGCGGCGGCATGGGCGGCGGCGGTGGCGGGCGCGGCGGCGGCTTCGGCGGCGGTCATTTCGGTGGTGGCGGCATGGGCGGAATGCACGCCGGTGGCTTCGGTGGCATGCACGTCGGTGGTATGGGCGGCGGCATGCATTTCGGCGGCATGGGCGGTGCTCATTTCGGTGGCGCCCGCTTCGCCGGCTCGCCGATGGCGGCCCACGCTGCCTTTGGGCCGCGCTTTGCCGGTGCGCCATTGGCGACCCGCGCGGCCTTCGGGCCGCGTTTCGCCGGCGCCGGCTGGCACGGCAGGCCGTTCATCGGCCGCCATGCCTTCTTCTTCCGCCATCATCGCTTCCACCGGTTCGCCTTCATCGGCGCGCCGTTCTACTACGCCAATTATTACGACGACGGCTGCTGGCGCAGGAGCTTGACGCCCTATGGGTGGCAATGGGTCAATGTGTGCGGGGATAGTTGGTACTAGCATCGCCGGACCGCACCATTGTCGCGATCGCCACCGGGTGGTTCCGCTCTGCCCCGGAACGGGATAGTCTGGTGGCGATCGTCGCGCGGAGTTTGTCATGACCGGAGGCCACCGTCGCATCCTCGTCGTCGAGGACGATCCGGAAACCGCAGGCCAGCTCGTCGAGGAGTTGACGATTTCAGGCTATGACGTCGACCTCGCCGCCACGGGCCGTGAAGCCCTCAGCCATGGCGTTGCGCGTGACTATGCCGTGATCACCATCGACCGCATGCTGCCCGATATCGACGGCATCGCCGTGATGCGGCAAATGCGCGACGACGGCGTTGCCTCGCCCTTCCTGATCATCTCCGCGCTCGGCGAGGTCGACGACCGCGTGCGGGGCTTGCGCGCTGGCGGCGACGATTATCTCGTCAAGCCGTTCTCCTTCGTCGAGCTGCTCGCGCGCCTCGAGGCACTCGGCCGCCGCAGCGAGACCATCGCCAAGGAAACCATTTTGCGCGTCGGCGATCTCGCGGTCGATTTGATCGCGCGCAACGCCAGCCGCCGCGGCCGCAAGATTCCGTTGCTGCCCCGCGAATTCCAGCTGCTCGAATATCTCGTGCGCAACGAGGGGCGCGTGGTCTCGCGCGCGATGCTGCTCCAGCATGTCTGGGACCTGCATTTCGATCCCTCCACGAACATCATCGACGTCTATGTCGGACGCGTCCGTCGCAAGGTCGACGATGCGCAGGCCTATCCATTGATCCACACCATCCGCGGCATCGGATATTGCCTCCGTGCTCCTGGCTGACACGCTTCGTTCCTCGACCTTCCGCCTGGCGCTGATCGCGATCGCGATTTTTGGCCTGATCGTCGCGGCGATCATGGTGTACGTCTATTTCGGCACGCTCGCCTATGTGCGGAGCCGGGTCGGCGATATCGGCGACCATAGCGGCTTCATCGCCATGCTCGAGCTTGCGATGATCGCGGTCGCGGTATTGCTCGTGGTGCTGGCAGGCGTCGCCGCCGTGCTGGTGACGCGGCGGACGGTCGGGCGGATCGAGGAGATCAACGCCACCAGCCGCGCCATCATGCTGTCCGGACTCGACCGGCGCATTCCCCTGCGCGGCAGCCACGACGAGTGGGACCGCGTCGCCGAAAACCTCAATCAGATGCTCGATCGCATCGAGACGCTGATGGGCGAGGTCAAGCAGGTCAGCGACAATGTCGCCCACGATCTGCGCACGCCGCTGACGCGCATGCGCGGCCGGCTGGAAAAGGCCTATCACCACGAGCGCGACAGTGCAGCCGATGCATCGCTGATCGGCGACACCATCGCCGATCTCGATGCGGTGCTCGGCATGTTCGCCTCGATCACGCGGATCTCGGAGATCGAGACCCGCGCCCGCCGCAGCGCGTTTCGCGCGCTCAACCTTGCCGAGATTGCCGGCGAGGTCGTCGAGCTCTACGACGCCGCCGCCGAGCAGGTCGCGACGCGACTGAGTCTCGGCGGTGACCGCGAGGTCGCCGTGACCGGCGATCGCGACCTGCTGTTCGATGCCATCGCCAATCTCGTCGACAACGCGATCAAGCACGGCCGCCCGGGCGGAAAGGTCACGGTGACCTGCCGCAATACCGGGGACAGCGCGACGATTGCCATCGCCGATGACGGTCCGGGCATTGCCGCGGATCGGCATGACCATGTGTTCAAGCGCTTCTACCGGCTCGAGCAGAGCCGCTATACGCCCGGCAACGGCCTGGGCCTGAGTCTGGTCGCGGCGGTGTCGCGCCTCCACGGCGCCGAGATCGCGCTGCATGACAACGCGCCGGGCCTGACCGTCCAGCTCAGCTTCCCGATCGCGCTATAGCTCGATCACGCCACGCCGCGCCGCATGCGCGACCGCATCGGTGCGGCCGGTGGCATCCAGCTTGTCGAGCAGGGAGCCGACGTGGAATTTCACGGTATGCACGGAGATGTTGAGCTGCCGCGCGATCAACTTGTTGGAGGCGCCTTCCGCCATCAGCGCCAGCACGTCGAGCTCGCGCTGCGTCAGCGCGATGTCTTCCGGCATGACGCGCGGATCGCGCGCGACGACGCTCGCATTGGCGGTCTCCCCGGGGGCGGCAAGGCGAAGCCCCGCGACACTGCCGAGCAGCGTCGCGAGGCGGTCGGCCAGCGCAGGATCGTCGATCTCCAGGGACAGCACGATCTCGGGTGCGTTGTCCTCGCTCACGCCTCCGGCCTCTCGCCGATCGTGACCTTGAAGCTGACAGGCTCGCCGCCGCGGCGAACCGCGACATCAACCACCTGGCCGACGCTTGCGGGTCCCAATGTTCGCAACAGCGCGCGCACGCCGGAGAGCTTCTGGTCGTTGACCGCCACGATCACGTCGCCCTGGCGGATGCCGGCTGCGGCCGCCGGACCTGCCTTGTCGACATTCATCACCATCGCGCCGATGCCGTCGTCGAGCCGCAACGGCTGCAGTCCGAGCCCGAGATATCCGCGGGCGATGCGGCCGCGCGTCTCGAGCTGCGCCGCGACGCGCTCGATCGTCGCCGTCGGGATCACCAGCACCCGCCGCGGTCCGAGCACGGTCATGCCGAAAGCCTCGCCGGAGGCATCGAGGGCAAGGCCGCCTTCCTGGTTCGGACGCAGGCGCACATCGAGCTCGACCCGGGCATCGATCTCGCCGCCGCGCAAGGAGCGCCAGCCCTTGCCTGAAATCGACACCATCGCGAGCGCCGCGCTCGGCGCATCGCGACTGCTGGCGACCACGACAGACAGCGTGCCGAGGGCAGGGACCGTCGTGGCCAGCTTGACCGGGGCGATATTGATATCAGCGCGCAGCAGCGCGATGTCGGTGGTGTGGTCACGGCCCACAATCGTGGCAGCGGCCGTGCTGCCGTCGGCGACGACGATCTGGACCTCGCCCTCGTCGGCCAGCGCCTCGTCAGCGGTCACGATCAGGCCGGGTTTCCAGACGAAGCCGGTTGAGCGCGAACGATGCGAATGCACGGAGACGACGGACGGTGCGGTGCGCGCCACGACATCCGCGAGCGCGGACGACAGCGACGTAAGAGGTGTGAACTCGGTCATGGAAGGCTCCTGTAAGCTGTCCACAATCTGGGATGTCACGGGCCATTGCGAAACTGGCCGGGTGGCCAGTCCTCCCTAGGCCACGGCCGACGAACATGTGATTGGGAGCCGCTCACGGGAACGTGTAGCAACCGCTAAATTGTGCCATATGGCCTCAAGGATTTCAGCGAGCCCTGACCGATGACCATCGACCTCACCCGCCGGACCCTGCTTCAACTCGCCGGCGCCAGCTCGCTCGCGATCGCGGCCGTGGCTGCCGCGCACGCCGAGGGCAATCCGCAAGGCGGCGGGCCGACCTATGCCAGCCGGACGCCGATGCGGGTCGGCATGGTGACCCTTCGGGTGAAAAATCTCGACAAGGTCGCCGACTACTACCGCGACGTGATCGGCCTCACCGTGATGGAGCGCTCAGGCACCGCGGCCAGGCTCGGCACTGCCGGTATCACGCTGCTGGTGCTGGAAGGCCGTCCCGACGCCGCGATCGAGCCCCGCAACGCCGCCGGCCTCTATCACACCGCCTTCCTGATGCCGTCGCGAAAGGACCTCGCGCGCTGGCTGGTGCATGCCGCCTCGCACCGGGTCTCGCTGTCGGGCTTTGCCGATCATCTCGTCAGTGAGTCCGTCTATCTCGACGACCCCGAAGGCAATGGCATCGAGGTCTATGCAGATCGCGATCCCTCGCAATGGCAATGGAGCGAGGGCAGCGTGAAGATGGCGGCCGACGAGCTCAACATTCCCGACCTGCTGTCGCTGACCAATACCCGCGTCAGCGACTATGCCAGCGCGCCGGACGGCCTGCGCGTCGGCCACATGCATCTGCGCGTCGGCGATCTCGCGCAGGCGCAGAGTTTTTACCACGGCACGATCGGCCTCGACCCGACCCGCAGCCGCAACGGCGCGGCTTTCCTGTCGTCGGGCCGCTATCACCACCATCTCGGCATGAACGTCTGGCAGAGCCAGGGCGCCGGCCAGCGCGACGACGCCATGACCGGGCTCGCCTGGTTTTCGCTGGTGACGGAGAAACAGGAGCTGCTCGCCGCGCAGGAAGAACGGCTGCGCAACGGCGGCGGGAAAGTCACGGCGCTTGCGGATGGTGTCGAGGCGATCGATCCCTGGGGCACGCGCGTGCGGCTGCTGAAGGTGTGAGCCGCTCGCGCACGTACGGCTCACAGCACGCACGTCAATGCCGAAGCACCGGTCGCGTTGCCGTGCCGATGACGTTGTCCCAGCGGTAGGAATAGCCGACGCCGATGATGTAATCCGGCGAATTCCGGTTGAGGCCGAAGGCCAAATGGAAATCGATTTGCTCGGTCCGGCTCAAGAGATAGCCACCGCCGACATTGAAGAGCGCCGTGCTCGCGCCGCGTGACGGGTAGTCACCGACATATTCGGCGAACAGCGCCAGCTTCTCGCTGACCTTCCGTTCGATCGCGAAGGTCGCCTCGCTGGTCTGGTGATTGGGCAGATCCGACGGGCGGAAGAAGCTCGTGAACATGCCGCTGATGCCCCAGCCGCCGCCGAGCTCGTAGGACCAGGGGAATTGCAGATAGGGCTGAAAGCCAGCACCGGCGATCCCCGTCGTGCCGGTTGGCAGGCCGACGCCTGCTACCACCGAGAGGTTTGCGGGCTCAGGCAGCCCGCTGACCTGCCATTTCACGCCGGGGGTGACATTGGTGAAACCGGTCTCGACCATGCCGGTCAACCGCCCGACATAGCTGGGAACATCGACCAGCACTTCGAGGCATGGCGCGACGCCGAAGCGGAGACGGCTGTTGCTGCCGTCAAAGCCTTTGCCGGCGGTCTGGCCGGACGTGTTGAGGCCGTTCTCGATCTGGATGGTGCCGGCAGGCACGACCAGGCTGGAATTGGTCACGTCAGGACGATCGGTCGCGATCTCCGATTGCGGCGACGGGCATTCACCGGCCTGAGCCATGCCGGGACAAAGCGCGGCGGCAAGGAGGCCGACGCAACACACCGAAACCCGCCAATGCTGCGGGACAATTCCCAAAACCACAAATACGCTCTTCGAAAGCAGGTCGCTTGCTGGCAATAGGACCCCATGGTAGCACCCGATGCATTGCGGGCCTGCCACAGAAGACTCGCTTCCCCCGGATATTATTCCCCGATATGACCGATTTTCGCGGTGTCTTTCCCTATCTCGTATCGCCCGTCGGCACCGACGGCAGGGTGCGAACGGACGTTCTCGCAAAGCTCTGCGACGACCTGATCGGGGCCGGCGTGAACGGGCTGACGCCGCTCGGCTCGACCGGCGAGTTTGCCTATCTCAACGCCCCGCAGCGCATGGCGGTGGTGCAGACCACGATCGACGCTGCGAAGGGCCGCGTGCCTGTGGTGGCGGGCGTCGCATCGACCTCGACGGCCGATGCAGTGGCGCAGGCGCAGGCGTACCAGAAGCTTGGCGCCAACGGCATTCTGGCGATCCTCGAGGCCTACTTCCCGCTCGCCGATGCCCAGGTCGAGTCCTATTTCCGCAGCATTGCGGACGCCGTGGACATTCCTGTCGTCATTTACACCAATCCGCAATTTCAGCGCT
Organism: Bradyrhizobium monzae; assembly: GCF_021458635.1. Taxonomy (GTDB): domain Bacteria; phylum Pseudomonadota; class Alphaproteobacteria; order Rhizobiales; family Xanthobacteraceae; genus Bradyrhizobium. Next base: position 150,415 of record NZ_JAIRDQ010000007.1, on the reverse strand, counting down.
CGGACCTGACCCTCGATGTCATCGCGCGCCTCGCCGAGCATCCGCGCATCGGCTACATCAAGGATGCCTCGACCAACACCGGGCGGCTGCTCTCGATCATGAACCGCTGCGGCGATTCCTTGCGCGTGTTTTCGGCCTCCGCCCACATCCCGGCTGCGGTGATGCTGATCGGCGGCCTCGGCTGGATGGCGGGACCCGCCTGCATCATCCCGCGCCAGAGCGTCGCGCTCTACGACCTCTGCCAGGCCGGCCGCTGGGACGAGGCCATGGCGCTGCAGCGCAGGCTGTGGCGCATCAACGAGGCCTTCGCCCGCTTCAACCTTGCGGCCTGTATCAAGGCCGGCCTTGCGATCCAGGGCTACGATGTCGGCGACCCCGTCCCGCCGCAGGCCGCGCTTTCGGCCGATGCGCGCAAGGTCGTGGAAGCTGCATTGCGAGAGCTGGCCTAGCCCCCTCCGGCATGACGAATCCATGGTCCCACCGCCCAAAAGCGCGGCTGGTCGCGCATGGCTCGATCCGCTAAAAGGCAGCCCGAATTTGAAGAGAGCCTGAGGACCCAGCGGAATGAACATTCTTCCCGGCAATTTGCGTTTCGGAGCGGGCCAGCCCGTCAAGCGTTTGGAAGACCAGCGGCTGCTCACCGGGAAGGGACAATTCATCGACGACAAGCCGGAGGATGGCGCGCTGTGGTTGCACGTGCTGCGCTCGCCGCACGCGCACGCGAACATCGTCTCGATCGACACCAGCGCGGCCGCATCGATGGCTGGCGTCACCGCGATCTACACCGGCGCCGACCTGATCAAGGACGACGTCGGCACCATTCCGACGCTGAGCATCTTCAAGCGCCCCGACGGCAAGCCGATGACGGTGCCGCCGCGCCGGCTGCTCGCTCATGAAGTCGTGCGTTACACTGGCGAGGCGGTGGCGGCAGTGGTTGCTTCGTCACGTGCAGAGGCCCAGAGCGCGGCCGAAGCGATCGCGGTCGAGTATGACGTGCAGCCTGCCGTGGTCGATCCCGTCGAAGCCGTCAAACCCGGCGCGCCGGTGGTGTGGCCGGAGGCACCCGACAACATCGTCGGCGCGATGAGCTATGGCGATGCCGCCAAGGTGGATGAGGCCTTCGCCAAGGCCGCGTACACGGTCGAGCTCGATCTCGTCAGCCAGCGCCTCGTGCCGTCAGCGATGGAGCCACGCTCGACCATCGCCGAGATCGACAAGAAGACCGGCCGTCTCCTCCTGCACGTGCAGTCGCAGACCCCGGCCTCGACCCGCGACGTGCTGGCCGAAGCCGTGCTCAAGCGTCCCAAGGACAGCGTGCGCGTGCTGGTCGGCGACATCGGTGGCGGCTTCGGCCAGAAGACCAACCTCTATCCGGAAGACGGCATCGTCGCCTATGTCGCGACCAAGCTGAACCGGAAGATCCGCTGGCGTGGCGACCGCACCGACGAGTTCGTCGGCGGCACCCACGGCCGCGATCTGACCTCGACCGCGTCCTTCGCGCTGGACGAGAAGGGCAAGGTGCTGGCCTATCGCGTCACCTCGATCGGCTGCACCGGCGCCTATTCCTCGGGCGCAGCCAACATCATTCCGCTGGTGCTCGGGCCGTTCGTGCAGACCGGTGTCTACGATTTGCCGCTGGTGCATTTCGAGGTCAAGTCGGTGATGACCCACACCGCGCCGGTCGGGGCCTATCGTGGTGCTGGTCGTCCGGAAGCCGTCTTCATCGTCGAGCGCCTGTTCGACGCCGCCGCGCGGAAAATCGGCATGGATCCGCGTGCAATCCGCAAAGCGAACTACATCAAGCCGGCGCAGCTGCCCTACACCAACGCCGCCGGTCAGGTCTACGATTCCGGCGCCTTCGCTCACATGCTCGATCGCGCCGTCGAGCTCGCCGACTGGGATGGCTTTGCCGCGCGCAAGAAGGCCGCGAAGAAGAAGGGCCTGCTCTACGGCCGCGGGCTGACCTCCTACATCGAATGGACCGGCGGCCGTGCCCACACCGAAAAGGTCAGCCTGCATGCGACCTCGCAAGGCCGCGTCGTGCTGCATTCTGGCACCATGGCGATGGGGCAGGGCTTGCAGACCACCTACACGCAGATGATCTCCGATACGCTCGGCATTCCAATGGACAAGATCGACGTCGTCCAGGGCGACACGGATCTCGCCATGGGCTTTGGCAGCGTCGGCTCGCGCTCGCTGTTCGTTGGCGGCACGGCCGTGGCGGTCTCCTCCAACGACCTGATCCGGAAGGCGCGCGAGAAGGCGGCGAATGTGCTCGAGACCTCGGTCGAGGACATCGAATATCAGGGCGGCATGCTCACCGTGGTCGGCACCGACCGCCGCATCAGCCTGTTCGACATCGCCGAGAAGGAGAGTGGCTCAAAGCTCAGCGTCGATTCCGAGGGCGAGGTCGATGGTCCGAGCTGGCCCAACGGCACGCATATCTGCGAGGTCGAGATCGACCCGGAGACCGGCGTGTCCAGGGTCGTGCGTTACACCACCGTCGACGACGTCGGCGTCGCCGTGAATCCGATGCTGGTGACGGGGCAGATCCACGGTGGCGTCGCGCAGGGCATCGGTCAGGCGCTGTATGAGGGCGTCTCGTATGACGCCGACGGCCAGCTGCTGACGGCGAGCTATCAGGACTACTGCATCCCGCGCGCCGACGACGTGCCGCCGATCGTCGTGACGCTGGACGATTCCGCGCCCTGCCGCACCAATCCGCTCGGCGCCAAGGGCTGCGGCGAATCCGGTGCCATCGGTGGTCCGCCTTGCGTCACCAACGGCGTGATGGACGCGCTGGCCGAACTCGGTATCACCCAGCTGAATACGCCGCTGACGCCGCAGAAGATCTGGAAGGCGATCCGGGACGCGTAGGTGGCGGGTTAGGTCCGCATTATTGCGCTGGCTGCAGCCACGCATTCAACTGTCGTCCCGGGGCGCGCGCAGCGCGAACCCGGGATCCATAACCACAGGAAGCAGTTTGACGAAAACTCGTGGTGAACAGCTCGCGCCATAACCTCTCCCTGGGGTTATGGATCCCGGATCTGCGCTGCGCGCGCCCCAGGACGACAGCTGAGTGTGCAGCGCCCCGATCCCCTAAATACCCAGCATCATCTTTGCGATGATATCGCGCTGGATCTCCGACGTGCCGCCGAAGATCGTGTAGGCGCGGCCGTTGAGATATTCCGGCACCACCGTCAGCATATCTTCCGGCATCGTCGGCTCGTGGTTGAGCTTGTAGAGCGGCCGCATCGGCTCGACGGCGAGGGCATCATGGCCGATCACGTCGACGCCGAGCCGCGTCACGGCCTGCCGGATCTCGCTGTTGCGCAGCTTCAGGATGGACGACACCGCGCCGGGGTTTTGTCCCGTCTGCAGCGCCGAGAGCACGCGCAGCTCTGTCATCTCCAGCGCGTCGATGTCGACCTCGACCTCCGAGATGCGGGACGCGATATCGGGGCTGTCGATGGCGCGCCCCGTGAGATCGGACTCGGCTAGCTCAGTGATGGCGCGCAGCCCCTCACGCAGCTTGGCGGACGCAATGCCGGCGCCGCGCTCGAACTCGAGCAGATATTTGCCGTAAGTCCAGCCCTTGCCTTCGTCGCCGACGCGGTTTGCAACGGGCACGCGCACGTCGTCAAAAAACACCTGGTTGACTTCGTGGTCGCCGCCGATGGTCAGAATGGGGCGGATCGTGATGCCCGGTGTCTTCATGTCGATCAGGATGAAACTGATGCCGTCCTGCTGCCTCGCACCATCGCTGGTACGCACCAGCGCGAACATGCGGTTGGCGTGATGCGCATGCGTGGTCCAGATTTTCGTGCCGTTGATGATGTAGTCGTCGCCGTCGCGCACCGCGCGGGTTTTCAGCGAGGAGAGATCGGAGCCGGAGCCCGGCTCGGAATAGCCCTGGCACCAATAGTCCTCGCCAGAGAGGATCCGCGGCAGGTAAAAATTCTTCTGCTCGGGCGAGCCGAAGCCGATGATGACGGGCCCAACCATCTTCACGCCCATCACGTTGACGTTGGGCACACCGGCTCGCGCGCATTCGCTCTCGAAGATCCAGCGCTGCGCCGGCGTCCAGCTCGGGCCGCCGTGATCGACCGGCCAGCCCGGAGCACCCCAGCCCTGCTTGTGCAGCGCGCGCTGCCAGGCCATGCCGATATCGGGGTCGGAGAACACCGACGGCGTCAGCGCGGTCGCGCGCTTCATCTCGTCTGTGAGATTTTTGGCGATGAAACCGCGCACCTCGCTCTGGAAGGCGCGCTCTTCGGCATTGAACGACAGGTCCATATTGCGCTCCTCGTGTCAGGCGGCTTTCGTGGTGCGGCCAAGCTGGGCATGGCGGCTGTAGTGGTGGGCGGTGCCGCCGAACAGCGTGTCAAAGGCGACCAGGCGCTTGAAATAGGCACCGACCTCGAGCTCTTCGGTGACGCCCATGCCGCCGTGAAGCTGGATCGACTGCTCGCCGACGAAGCGGGCGCATTTGCCGATCTTCGCCTTCGCGGCCGAAGCAGCGCGCGCGCGTTCGACCGGCGGGTTATCGGCTTTCAGTGCGGCGCGCAGCGCCATCGAACGGGCTTCGTCGGCCTGGATGGCCATGTCGGCGAGGCGATGGCGGATCACCTGGTTGGCGGAGAGCGGCCGGCCGAACTGCTTCCGAATCTTGGTGTAGTCCAACGTGGTGTCGAGCAGCGTCTGCATGATGCCGACCGTCTCTGCGCCCAGCGCGGCCATGGTGCGGTCGACGGCCCACTCGATCGCCGGCAGCGCGTCCTTGCCGTCGCCGAGCAGGGTATCTTCCGGCAGCTGCACGTCGGAGAGTTCGATATTGCAGGCGCGCCCGCCGCCCAAGCGCGGATAGTCGGAAATCACAAGGCCTTGCGCCGTTGCCGGCACCAGAAACAGGCCGATCCGCCCCGATGGTCCCTGATGATCATGCAAATGCGCGGAGACGATGATCTCATCGGCGGCGTGGCCGTCGAGCACGGCGATCTTGCTGCCGGAGAGATACCAACCATGCGCCGTCTTGTTGGCTGATGTCGTGACCTTGGCAAGATCGAACCGCGCGGCGCGCTCGGAATGCGCAAACGCGAGTTTCAATGACCCGTCCGCGATCTTGGGCAGGCTCGCCTGCCTCTGCGCTATGCTGCCGCACTTCTCGATCAATGCAGCCCCGAGCACGACGGTTGCGATATACGGCTCCGACACTAGCCCGCGGCCAAACGCTTCCATCAAAATTCCGATCTCGACCGGCCCGCCGCCGAGACCATCAAACTCTTCGGGGATCGGCAACGCCAGCCAGCCGAGCTCGGCAAACTGCTTCCACACCGCCGGGCTGAAGCCGAGCGGATCGTTGGCCGCGTTGCGGCGGTGGTCGGCATCGTAGCTCTCGGCCACGAAGCGCTCCGCACTCTCCCGCAGCAGCCGTTGCTCGTCACTGAGGTTGAGATCCATGTCCTTACTCCGCGGCCGCCGGCTTGCGCACGGAGGGATGCAGTCCGGATGGATCGACCACCATGCCGAACTCCTGAAGGTTGTGGGCGTGACAGAGCTGATGCAGGGCAAAGGCCTGGTCGATCGCGGCCGGCTGACCCATCACGTCGACGGAGCGGTTCACGGCTTCCTTGGTCAGCTTCAGCGCAAAGGACGGCTTTGATGCGATTTTGCGCGCGAGCTCCAGCACGCGCGAAGACAGCTCGGTGCGCGGCACGACCTGGTTCACCATGCCGAGCTGGTGCGCCTCCTGCGCGCTCCAGCTGTCGGCGGTGAACAGAAATTCCTTGGCCTTGCGCGGGCCCAGCTCCCAGGGATGCACAAACCATTCGACACCGCAGACGCCCATGGTGACGACGGGATCGCAGAACTGCGCGTCGTCGCTGGCAATGATGAGGTCGCAGGCCCAGGCCAGCATCAAGCCGCCGGCGATGCACTTGCCATGCACCTCGGCAATCATCGGCTTGGCGAGGTTGCGCCAGCGCCGTGTGATCTGGAGATATATTTCCTGCTCCCGCGCGAAGCGGCCGTGCGCGTTCGCCTCGGCAAAGCCGCCCCAATTTCCGATGGGCGGAAAATCTGTGCCTGCGGCATTTTTGCCCCCGGGGCGGAGATCGTGGCCGGAGGAGAAGTGCGGCCCGTTGCCGGCGAGGATGATCACCTTGACCGTGTCGTCCTGGACCGCCGCATCGAAGGCGGCGTTGAGGTCGTAGGTCATTTGCAGGTTCTGCGCATTGCGCGCGTCGGGTCGGTTCATCACGACCCGGGCAATCGCCGGCTCCGGCCGCTCCACGAGGATGGTCTCGAACGAGGACATGGCGCGCCTCCCTGCATTTTTGTCTTGTTTGCTTCGAGTTGACTATGTCACCCGGTGATAGGCAAGAGGCTTGCGTCAGTCGGCTGCTTTTGGCGCCGTCAGGACATCTGGCGCCGTGCGCGTTCAATCTGGTAGCTTGCACCCGATTCCACCGGGAGAAATTTGATGCGCAAGATCCTGACCGTGCTGGCGGCGCTGGCCTCGCTCAGCCTGACCAATTGCGGCTACAACGCGATCCAGAGCGAGGACGAGCAGATCAAGGGCAACTGGTCCGAGGTGGTGAACCAGTATCAGCGCCGCGCCGATCTCGTGCCGAACCTGGTCAATTCGGTGAAGGGCTTTGCGCAGCAGGAAAAGGACGTGCTGCTCGGCGTCACCAATGCCCGTGCCAAGGTCGGCAGCATCCAGGCGACGCCCGAGGTGCTGAACGACCCCGCGGCCCTGCAGAAGTTCCAGGCCGCTCAGGGTGAACTCTCCAGCGCATTGTCGCGGCTTCTGGTGGTCACGGAGAACTATCCGCAGCTCAAGTCGGACGCGCTGTTCAAGGACCTGATGTCGCAGCTCGAAGGCACCGAAAACCGCATCACGGTCGCGCGCAACCGCTACATCAAGTCGGTGCAGGAATATAACGTCACCGTCCGATCGTTCCCGAACAATCTCACCGCGATGATGTTCGGCTACAAGGAGAAGCCGAATTTCTCGGTCGAGAACGAGAAGGAAATCTCGACCGCGCCGAAGGTCGATTTCAACCCCGCGCCCGCGCCGTCGAAGTAAGCGCGCTCGGCTGATGCGCGCCCCACCCACCGCCGTCATTCCCCGCGAAAGCGGGGAATCCAGTACGCCGCGGCTTCTCGGTATATCGCTGGCGTCTCTGGAATACTGGATCGCCCGGTCAAGCCGGGCGATGACGCCGAGGGTGTGGTGTGCGGCCATCGTCGCAGCGCTCCTCTTGGCTTTCGCCTCTCCTACCTTGGCCGATGTCGCGGTGCCGCAGCTCACCGGCCGCGTGGTCGACCGCACCGGCACGCTGTCGAGTGGCGACATTGCCGCGCTGTCGCAGAAGCTTGGCGATTTCGAGACGCGGAAGGGCAGCCAGATCGCCGTGCTGATCGTGCCGACGACGGACCCGGAGACGATCGAGCAGTTCTCGATCCGCGTCGCGGAGGCTTGGAAGATCGGCCGCAAGAAGGTCGACGACGGCGCGATCCTCGTCGTTGCCAAGAACGACCGGCATCTGCGCATCGAGGTCGGCTACGGCCTCGAAGGCGCGCTCACCGACGTCACCTCGCGGCGGATCATCGACGAGGTCATCACGCCGAAATTCCGAGAGGGCGACTTCGCCGGCGGCATCTCGGCCGGCGTCGATCGGATGATGCGCGTCGTCGACGGCGAGCCGTTGCCGGTTCCCTCGCGCAGCGTGAATTTTGCCAATCTGGACGAGATCGGGCCGCTCGCCCCGGTCGTCCTGTTTGCCTCGCTCGTCGTCGGTGGCTTCCTGCGCGCAATGCTGGGGCGCCTGCTGGGCTCGGTCGCGACCGGCAGCGTGATCGGCCTCCTGGCGTTGCTGATCATCGGATCCGGCGCGTTAGCCTTGCTCGCCGGGATCGTCGGCTTCGTGCTGTCCTTCATCGCCGATTTGTTTCCGGCATCGACGGGGTCGTCGCGCGGCGGCTCGTGGTCGAGCGGCTCCTCGTCCAGCGGCTGGAGCAGCGGATCGTCGTCCAGTGACAGCGGCAGCTTCAGCGGAGGCGGCGGCAGCTTTGGTGGCGGCGGCGCCTCGGGGAGCTGGTAGTCATGGGCCTTGGGCGTATCACCAGGCATCTCCTCCAGCACCATTGGCGTGCGGGGCAGGTGTTTCCGCAAGCCGTGCTCGACCGCATCGCGCAGGCCATCAAGCAGAGCGAAACCACGCATTCCGGCCAGGTCCGCTTCGTTGTCGAGGGCGCGCTGGATGGCCGTCCGCTGTTCCGCAACCAGCAAGCGCGCGAGCGTGCGCTCGACGTGTTCTCGCATCTGCGGATCTGGGACACCGCGCACAACAACGGCGTGCTGATCTACCTGCTGCTCGCCGACCGCGATGTCGAGATCATCGCCGATCGCGGCATCGATGCGAAGGTCGGAGCAGCGGGCTGGGAGACGATCTGCCGCGCGATGGAGGCCGAGTTCGGGGCAGGCCAGTTCGAACGCGGCGTGATCGATGGCATCGCAGCGGTGTCGAAGGAACTGGCGAAGTACTTCCCACCGGGAGGTCCACATCCGAACGAGCTGCCGGATGAGCCGGTGGTGATGTAACTCCAAGTCTGTCCGCTCACTCCGTCATTGCGAGCGCAGCGAAGCAATCCAGACCGTCACCACGGAAAGCCTCTGGATTGCTTCGTCGCTTCGCTCCTCGCAACGACGAAGGTCGTCAATCGTCCAGCTTGTTTAAATCCCGCACCGACTGCATGATCGGCTCGAAATTCGAGCGCGCATCCAGCGCGTCGAACAATTGCGCGGTGTCCTCCAGCAGGCTATGCGACCGCGCAATGGCGATGCGCACGTCGTCCTGCGGCGTGTCCGACAGCCTTCCGTGCCCTGACAGCAGTATCTTCGCATTCAGCCCCTTGATCCGCTCCAGCGACTGGATGTAGTCGGCGATGCTGCCGGAGCCGAACACGCCGCCCATCACGCCGCCGGGCATCAAGGTGTCGGCCGCGAACAACAGGCCCTTGTCCTGCTCGAACAGCGTGATGCAGGCCGAGGTATGGCCCGGCGTGTACATGACGTTCAGGCGGAAATTGCCGAGGTCGATCAGATTGCCTTCCTCGAGCCAGATGTCGATGTTAACCGGCACGTTCGGCTCGTTGAACATCTTGCGCAGCATCGAGAAATCGTCCCGCAGCATGATCTTGTTGGCGGCGAGCCGATGGGCGGCGACGTAGGTGCGGCGCTCGTTGAAATGCCAGGCCGCGCCGATATGGTCGAGATGCTCGTGGCTCAGCACCACCATGTCGATCTTCTCCGGCGGGCATCCGACGAAGTTCAGGCATTCGACCATCGCCGGATAGTTCGACGACAAGCCGACGTCGATCAGGATGGTGCGCGCCGAGCCACGCACGAGATAGGCGTTGGCGGCGCGGTTGGAGAAGCGGATCTGGTAGACGTCATCGGCCGCCTGGATCAGCGAGCAGGTGTCGTTCTTCATCAGGATCGGGAATGCGGTCGGCTTGCGCTCGCTCATGATTGCGCTGCCCGGTAGGTGACCGCGTTGGAGGCGCGCAGGCGTTTCGACAGTGCGTCCATCACCATCAGCGCGAACGCCGGCTGCTGGCTGACGAGATAGACGAAGCGGGCGTGGTTGATCCGCATCACCCTCGTGTTCGGCGCCGATGCGATCGCGGTCGCCGAACGGGCCGAGCCGTCGATCACGGCCATCTCGCCGAAGAACTCGCCCTTGCCGAGCTTGATGATGCTGGTCTTGCGCGCGCCGCCGACCTTGGCGATCTCGACCTCGCCGTCGAGCACGACGAACAGCTCGCGGCCGGTCGATCCCTCCTCGAAGATGACGTCATCGACAGCAAACGCGTTGATGCATTTCTCGATCGTCATGGCACCCCCTTGGCACCCCCAAACGCCTTCTGGCTGACGGGACGGTCCATGTTAGCCGCGGAACAGTGACGGGCAAACAACCCCTTCGGCTAAGGCGTGCGGTCTACCGCAGGGCAGCATCGGCTGACAATTTGTTGCACAGCGCCACGCCGGTTCCGCTTTCCCGACCCAATTCGGCCTCGGACGAGTTCCTAAAATTTCGGTAAGCGGGTCCCGAGGTAAGGAATTCGCAAGCAATGAAAGTTACCAAAAAGTCAACCTAGACTGGAGTATTTGAGCCGTGAGCGAAGCAATGCCCGAATTGGCCGGCCAAGAGACTGGCGACCGGACTGACGCCGCCGACGCAGCACCCGCGTCGCAGGCCGTCGAGGCTGCCGCCGGCATCGAGGCCCCCTCGATCGCCCCCGACCATGAGACGCTGCCCAAAGCGGACGCTCCGAAGGTCGAGCCGCCGCGGATCGAGGTGCCGAAGCTTGAAACCAAGGCCGAAACCAAGCCCGAGCCCAAGCCCGGCAAGCTCATTGTCATGGCGCCCTCAGAGCGGTCCTGGGACCGCGACGAGTTTGCCCCGCACGTGAAGGCGGACGAGGTGCGTGACACCGGCAGCAAGCGCCGCCTGTCGGCGATGGCTGCCGTGGTGGCGATCGCGGCTTGCGTCGGCGCCATCAGCGGCGCGCTCGCAACCGCCGGCATGATGCATTTCGCCAGCCCGGCGCCGGCACAGCTGGCCGATACCAGTGCGCTGGATGCGTCGGTCTCCCGGATCGATGCCGACATCGTCGCGCTCAAGGCCAATGTCGAGCACAGTTCGAAAACCGGCGTCAGCCAGTTCAATCGGGCCAACGACCGTCTCGACAAGCTCGAGAAAGCCCAGGCCGAACCGATGGCCAAGCTCGCAAAACTGTCCGAGACCGTGGACAAGCTCCGTGCCACGCCGCCGGCAGCCCCGGCGCAGGCCGCCGCCGCGACGCCCGCGAAGGAAACCACTGGGTCGATCGCGCCGACCCAGGTTGCAACGGCCGCTGCCGCACCGACTTCCGCACCCGCCGCACCCAAGACCGAGGTCGGTCGCCTGCCGACCGTCGAAGGCTGGAGGCTCCGCGACGTCGCCAATGGCGGCGCGCTGATCGAGGGCCGGGATGGCCTGTACGAGGTCTATGCCGGCGATCCCATCCCCGGCCTCGGCCGCGTCGATGCGATCCGTCGCCAGGACGGCCGCTGGGTGGTCGTCACCAGCAAGGGCCTGATCTCCGCGCGCTGAGCGTCGGATATCCGACTTTTCGAAGAGGCGCTTCACCACCGCGTGAGGCGCCTTTTTACTTGAATAGGCCGTCACGCGCGGTGTTATTGGAGGCATGAGCCGCGCGCTGCGAATTCTCCTGGCTGCCCGAATTCTCCTGGCTGCAACCATGTTGTTCGGCAGCGTCATGTCGCCCTCGGCAGCAGAGAACGCGCCGCTCGCGCGTGGCACCGCGATCACCGATCCCGATCTCCTTCGCAAGCTCGACCAGAGCGATGCTCTGTCGATTTCCCGCCTGTTGCAGCCGGAGCGGAACGCGAATGTTGCGCTGACCAGCGATCTGCTGTTCGCCTCGCTGCCGCAGCTCAAAGCGATTCCCCCGGCGATCGATGCGGAGTTCGATCGTTACATCGCGCAGCACAAGGCGACCTCGCCAAGCGAGACCATCGGCGCCGGCGAAGGCTTCGACGTCCAGCTGTTCGATCGCGCCAATCTGAAATCCTCCAGCACGCGCTTCGTGCTGGCCGGCATCGTCAACCGCATGGACCGCGCCTATGTCTCGGAAGAATCCTGCGGCGAGATCCGGCTGATCTATCGCCTGGCGCGCTTCGATACCAATGCCGACGGCAGCAAGTCCGCGACGCGCCTGCCAATGACGTTCAACCTGGTGATGAAGGCGCGCAATGCGCACCAGACGGATGGCGACGGCAAGCCGGTCACCTGTGCCGAGGTCGCGCGGCGCTGGCTGGACCATGGCGATTGGCAGGGGCTGATCGGCAGCCGCACTGTTCCCTATGATGCGATGATCGATCGCATCGAGACCAACATCCAGATCTCGATCGCACCGAAATCGGCGCTGCACGATTTCCGCTCCGACTATCTGCTCAAGGTGTTCAAATACGACGCATCCACCAGGACGTTCGAGGAATCGACTCTGGAGAACCAGATCGACCGCGATCGCATCCTTGCCGATGACGCGCTCCGGCACGACTTCAAGGCTTGGCTGCTGACGCCTGAGAATCTTCGCGAGTTCGATCGCGGCACCGTGCTGATCCCGGAGAAATTTCTTGCCAGGGCTGCCGTGGCGCCGACACCTGCCGGCCTCGACGCCTCGACGATGCAGCCGGAATTCGGGATGGTGGAGGGCGAGGGCAAGAGCGATCCCGTCTTCACCGACAACGACGTCGTCGGCGCGCTGAAGCAGGCCGCCGCACGCGGCATCAGCATGGAGAACATCCGCTCGGTCGCGGGCTTCCAGCGCCGCCTCGATGACGTCACCTGCTCCGGCTGCCACCAGACCCGCGGCATCGGCGGCTTCCATTTCCCCGGCGTGGACTGGCTGACGGACAAGGCGTCGAACTCCACGATCGTGCCGGCCTCGCCGCATTTTGTCGGCGACCAGCTCCGCCGCCGCGACATCCTGACCGCCTTTGCTGCAGGTAAACGCCCTGATTTCTCACGCGGATTTGCCAGCCGGCCACAGACCCGCGGCAATCAAGAGCTCGCCGGCACCGAGTATCAGGACGGCTGGGGCGCGCATTGTTCTTTGCAAAATGCGGGATCGGGAACGCCGGACAAGAGTTTTACGTCATGGACCTGTGCTAAAGGTCTCACCTGCCAGGCTGCGGCAGCCTCGAGCCGCATTGGCATGTGCTTCATCAAGACGCGTTAGGCCCGCCCTCGACCGATTTGGATGACCCATGACGGATAGCAGCGACGCCAACAAGGAGCGCAACCGCGAGATCGCGCGCAATGAGGAAGCCAAGCAGGTCACCGGCAGCATCCGCGTCAGCACCTGGGCTGTCGCGGTGGTCGTCATTGTCGGCGGCATCCTGTTCACGCTCGGCTGGCTGGCGCTGAAGTAATCAGCCCTCACTTCGCGTAATTCGTCATCCGTTTTCCCGGAAGCAGCTCATAGGCCGGCTTCCAGCCGGGCAGGGCGGCCATGCGGCCGAGCCAGGCGTGAATGGCGGGATGGCTCGTCGCGAAATCAAAACCGTGCTCGTCGCTCGGGTAATGCAGATAGGCCATCATCGAGATATCGGCGACGGTCGGCCTGGCGCCGATCGCGAAAGCATTGTGCTGGAGATGTCCCTCGAGAATGCCGAGGAAGTCCTCCAGCCGCCGGCGAAAATGCTTCAGCACCTGCGGATCGTTTGTTTCGGTGAAGGCCCGCATGAAGCGGTAGGTCGCCATGTAGCCGGTGAGCTTGTGGTTGTCCCAGAACAGCCAGCGCAGCAGCTCGAATTTTTCGTCCTCCGTCTCGGCACCAAAGCGCCCGTATTGCTCGGCAAGCCTCAGCAAGAGCGGCGCGGTCTGCGTCATCTTCACGCCGTCGACCTCGAGCACGGGAATCTCGCCCATTTCGTTCACGGCCTTGCGCCACTCCGCCGTGCGCGTGACGCCGCCGCCAAAGTCGGTCCAGACCGGCTCGAACCTCTCGCCGCAAAGCGTCAGCATCAGCGCCAGCTTGTAGCTGTTGCCGGATTCGGGGAAGTAGTGCAGGCGGTAGCTGGGCATGGGACCTCACGAGGCGCGATGTTGCCGTGAGTTATAGCGAGATCGCGCTCCAGCGTCACTGCGAGCGCAGCGAAGCAATCCAGCAATGCATCCGCGGTGGGATTCTGGATTGCTTCGCTGCGCTCGCAATGACGGAGTGTGGCGGGCGTCCCGCTCCTTAGCCCACAGCCCCCTTCGACCGCAGCTGCTTGATCGCGGCCTCGTCATATCCCGCGCCACGCAAAATCTCGTCACTGTGCTCGCCGACGCCGGGCGGCTTGCGCGGCTGCACCTTCTTGGTGCCGTCGATCCAGATCGGACTGGAGATGGTGAGCATGGTGTCGTTCTCGAACGGCACCAGCACCTCGTTGTCGAGCATCTGCTTGTCGTTCGGAATGTCGTCCAGAATGCCGACGATGCCGAACACCAGCCCGTTGCCGTCGAGGATCTTGCGCCATTCAGCGAGATCCTTGGTGGCAAACGTCTCGTCAAAGATCTTGATCAGCTCGATCGAGCGGGCGTGGCGGTCGGGCTTGGTGGCGAAGCGCGGATCGTTGATCAGATCTTCGCGGCCGAGGCATTTGGCGAGCGTCGGCCATTGCCGCTCCTCGTTGAGCAGCGACAGGATCAGCCAGCGGCCGTCCTTGCACTGATAGTGATTGGCCACTGCGTTGAGCGAGCGCTCGCGCGGCCGCCGCTCGCTGAATTTGGCGCCGCAGAGCTTTGCCTGCGCCAGCACGCTCGCGGCCCATACGCCGTTCGCCATCAGATTGGAGGCGACATGCGAGCCCTTGCCGGTCTTCTCGCGCCGATAGAGCGCGGTGACGATTGCGCTGTACAGCGCCATGGCGCAGGGATGATCGCCCATGCCGGCGACCGAGCGGGCCGGCGTGGTGTCGATGTCGGCGCGGACGAGGTCCATCAGGCCGGAACGCGCCCAATAGGCATTGCTGTCGAAGCCGGGCTTGTTGGCTTCCTCGCCCTTCTCGCCATAGCCGGTGAAGGAGGCGTAGATCAGCCGGTCGTTGAGATGGGCGAGGTGGTCATAGGTGATGCCGAGCTTGGTCCGCACCGGCGGTGGCATGTTGGTGATGAAGACGTCCGCCTCCTCGACCAGCTTGTAAAGCACCGCCTGCGCCTCGGGCTTGGAGAGGTCGAGCGCGAGGCTCTTCTTGTTGCGGGCCTCGAGCAGCCAGGCGAAATTGTGCTCGCCGGTGGGATAGCCGGGCAGGTTCGGCAGATTGCGGTAGGGGTCGCCGGCGCCGGGCGGCTCGATCTTGATGACATCGGCGCCGAAATCGGACAGCACGGTCGCAGCCGCGGGCGCCGCGATGAAGCTCGCGCAGTCCAGAACCTTGAGACCTGCAAAAATGCCTTTTTCCATCGCGGCGTTGCTCCCTCGCTCTTGTTGTTTCCCGCTGGCTGGAATTCCTGCGGGTCAGATCATGGGAGCATTAGACCGATGTTTTGCCGGGATGCAACGGCACCGGGCGCAGAGCTCGCTGCGCTTACTCCTCGCCAGCGAGTAGCGCAGCATTGCCGCCGGCGGCGGCCGTGTTGATGGTTACCGTCTGCTCGGTGGCGAAGCGTGCCAGATAGTGCGGGCCGCCGGCCTTGGGGCCGGTGCCCGACAGGCCGTTGCCGCCGAACGGCTGCACGCCGACCACGGCGCCGATCATGTTGCGGTTGACGTAGATGTTGCCGACCTGGACACGGTCGATGATGGCCTCGACCGTGTCGTCGATGCGGGAGTGGATTCCGAGCGTCAGGCCGTAGCCGGTGCGCTCGATCGCTCGCAAGACTCGTTCGAGGGTCTCGGCGCGGTAGCGCACCACATGCAGGATCGGGCCGAACACTTCCTCGGTGAGCTGGCTGGCATCCTGGAGCTCGAAGATTTGCGGCGCGACGAAGCAGCCCTCCGGCGCGATGCCGGCAAAGTGCAGCCGCGCTTCCGTCTTCATCCGCGCGATGTGCGCATCGAGCCGCTGCTTGGCCTCGGCGTCGATCACCGGGCCGACATGGGTTGCGACGTCAGCGGGATCGCCGATCTTCAACTCGCGCGCCGCGCCCGCAATCATCTCGATCATGCGGTCGGCGACGTCCTCCTGCACGAACAATAGCCGCAGCGCCGAGCAGCGCTGGCCCGCGGAGCGGAACGCGGAGGTGACGACGTCGTCGGCGACCTGCTCGGGCAGCGCGGTGGCATCCGCGATCATCGCATTGATACCGCCGGTCTCCGCGATCAGCGGCACGATCGGTCCGTCCTTGGCGGCGAGCGTCCGGTTGATCTGACGCGCGACCTCGGTCGAGCCGGTGAAGACGACACCCGCAATATCAGGATGCGCGGTCAGCACGGCGCCGATGCGGCCGTCGCCAGTGACGAGATGCAGCGCGCTCGTGGGGATTCCGGCCTCGTGCAGCAAGGCGACAGCCGCGCGCGCGATACGCGGCGTCTGCTCGGCGGGCTTGGCAACGACGCTGTTGCCGGCCATCAGCGCCGCCGTGACCTGGCCCAGGAAAATCGCCAGCGGAAAGTTCCACGGCGAGATCGCGACAAAGACGCCACGGCCACGCATAGCGAGCGAATTGCTCTCCCCGGTCGGGCCCGGCATCGCAACCTCGCTGCCGAACAGTTTTCGGCCCTGCGCAGCATAATAGCGGCAGAAATCGACGGCCTCGCGCAGCTCGGACAGCGCGTCGTCGAGCGTCTTGCCGCCCTCGCGCTGAAGCGCCGCAATGAAATGCGCGCTGCGGCTCTCCAGAAGATGCGCGGCCTCTTCCAGCGCCGCCGCGCGCGTCGCGGCCGGCGTCCGACTCCAGGCTACGAAGCCTGCGCGCGCCGCAGAAATCGCCGCGCCCGCCTGTTCGGGCGTTGCGTCCACGACCGGCTTGACGTCGGGCGTCCCAGCCTTGACGTCGGTGAGCAACCGGTCGAGCGCCGCACGCTCGCCGAATTCGATGCCGCCTGAATTGTGCCGCTCTGGCGCAAAGAGATCGCCGGGCAGCGGGATTTTGGGGTGATGCGCGTGATCTGGCCGGACGATGAGATCGACCGGACGCTTCAAGAGCGCGGGGACGGGGACGCGATAATCGGCCGCCTGCGCCACGAAGGAAGAGTTGGCGCCGTTCTCGAGCAGTCGCCGCACCAGATAGGCGAGCAGGTCGCGATGGCTGCCGACCGGGGCATAGGTGCGGTAGGCGATCTCAGAGTGATCCTTAGCGAGCTGCTCGTAGAGCGCCTCGCCCATGCCGTGCAGGCGCTGGAATTCGAATCCACCACTCTCGCCGGCGAGCTCCAGCACGGTCGCGACGGTGAGGGCGTTATGAGTGGCAAATTGCGGGAAGATGCGCGGCCGCAGACCTAGAAGCTTCGACGCGCAGGCGACGTAATTCAGATCCGTCATCGCCTTGCGGGTGAACACCGGATAGCCGTCGAGCCCGCGCTCCTGTGCGCGTTTGATCTCGGTGTCCCAATAGGCGCCCTTGACCAGCCGCACCATCAGCTTGCGGTCATGCGCACGCGCAAGGTCGTGGACGTAGTCGATCACCGCGCTGGCGCGCTTCTGATAGGCCTGGATTGCGAGCCCAAAGCCGTCCCAGCCTTTGAGTGAGGGATCGGCGAGCGTTGCCGCGATGACGTCGAGCGACAGCTCCAGCCGGTCGGCCTCCTCGGCATCGACGGTGAAGTTGAGGTCATGCGCCTTGGCGCGTCGGGCGAGATCGAGCAGTTGCGGCACCAGCTCACGCATTACACGCGCGCGGCTGATTGCCTCGAAACGCGGATGCAGCGCCGAGAGTTTCACGGAGATGCCGGGCCGGTCGGGCAGGGCATGGCTGCCTGCCGCCTTGCCGATGGTTTCGATCGCGCTGGCATAGGCGTCGAAATAGCGCCTGGCATCGGCCGCCGTGCGCGCGCCTTCGCCGAGCATGTCGAAGGAGTAGCGCGGCTTTTGGCCGGAGCGCGGTCTACCTCGCTCCAGCGCCTGCTCTATGGTTTCGCCCAGCACGAAATGATTGCCCATCAGCCGCATCGCCTGGCGCGTGGCGGTGCGCACCGCCGGTGCGCCGAGCCGCTTCACCAGCCGGCCGATGGTGCCGTCCGGCGTCTCGCCGGGCTGGATCACGCGCGCCGACAGGCCGAGCGCCCAGGCCGAGGCGTTGACCAGGAACGCGGTGGACTTGGTCTCGTGGTGGATGAAGTCGCCTTCGCCGAGCTTGTCCTCGATGAACTGGTCGGCGGTGCGCGCGTCCGGCACGCGCAGTAGCGCCTCGGCCAGCACCATCAGGGCGAGGCCTTCCTTGGTCGAGAGCGCGAACTCGCGCAGCATGTCCTCGACGCCGCCAAGTCCGCCTGCAAGCCGGTCGTCGCGCTTGCGGATCGCCTCGATCAGCCGGGTCGCGGTGCGGTCGATCCGCGCTTCCTGTGGCGGGCTTAGATGGGCTGATGGAAACAGGCGCGCAGCGATATCGGCATCGTCGGGCGCGTAGGGGGCGGAGAAGGACGGCGGGGTGTTCGGCATGGCGTGTCCTGTGGCTGAAATCCAGGATAAGGCCCGCATGACCGTAGTTCGATAGACAAGATAGCCAACTTGCCTTAAGAAATGAAGACAATCCAATTATCAGCCGTATGAAATATGGAACTCGATCGAATCGACCGGAAGATCCTCTCGATTTTGCAGGAGGATGGGCGCATTGCCAATGTCGAGCTGGCCGAGCGCATCGGGCTGTCGCCGACCTCGATCGGCGAGCGGCTGAAGCGCCTGCAGCGCGAGGGCTTTGTCGAGGGCTATGGGGCGCGGCTCAATCCGCAACGGCTTGGCCTCGGCCTGCTGGTGTTCGTCGAGGTGCTGCTCGACAAGACCACGCCGGATAATTTCGAACGCTTTGCGCGCGCGGTGAAACTTGCGCCCGAAGTGCTGGAATGTCACATGGTTGCCGGAGGCTTCGATTATCTAGTGAAGGCGCGGCTGGCCGACATGAGCGCGTATCGGCGCTTCCTCGGCGAGACCTTGCTGTCGATGCCGGGTGTGCGCGAGACGCGCACCTATGCGGTGATGGAGGAGATCAAGCGCGACGCACCGTTGCCGGTTGGCTGACGAAATGCAGTCGCGATTGTCACTGCTGCGGCGTTGATTGGCGACCTCTACGGGCAAATAGTTTCCGCGCGCAGTCGCAACGCCTGTCGTCGAATGCACTGATCGTCTTCTAAAATTTTTTTGGCCCAGCCCCCGGACAGATCCGGGAGGCAGCAAAGGCTGGCGGGCTTATACTTTGAGGTTCTCTGCGGACGTCTTGCCCCGGTTTGCGATCTCTTCATACTCAACCGTCTGGCCCTCGTTGAGGGAGGACAGACCGGCCTTCTGCACTGCCGAGATATGCACGAACACATCCTTGCCGCCCGACGCAGGCTGGATAAATCCATAACCCTTCGTCGGATTGAACCACTTGACCGTACCTTTAGCCATCACGTCTTCTCCGCGGGTCTTCCTCCGAGATCGCGAACCGCCAGTCCCCGCCAACCGGCCGGTTCGGTCCTAACAGGATACGCGGAATGTGGCGGGCTTGGTAGATCAAACCACATCGGCATTTCGCGGAAATTCGCTCAACTTCGCGGCGCTTTTGCCGGTTTTGCCCGTTTCGCGGTCAATTCTCCCGGGCGCATCACGCCCTCCGTCAATAAGTCGCGGCCAGATAGTCCACGATCTTGCCGACGTCGGCATCGTCGATCGGCGCGCCATAGACCTTGATCATCTTGGTCACCTCGGCCTGCCAGAACGCTTTCTTGTCCTTCATCGGCGGTTGCGTGGCGATGTAGTCCGACGAGTGGCAGGCGGCGCAATTGCCCTGAACCACCTCGAGATTGGGGCCGGGCTTGAAGGCTGCGACCTCATCCGGCGTCTTGTAATTGACCGGCGCGGCAACGGCCGAACCTACCGCGGCGCCGACGGCAAGCGTGATGGCAAGGAGAACGGTGCGCTGCATGATCATTCTCCTCAGGCCACGCTGACGCGGACGGTTTCGACGACGTTGCGCAAATAACCCGCCGGGTTCCAACGCGGCGCCTCCGGCTGCGTCTCGCCGGAATTGCTGGTCGCGCGCACCCTGAGCTCGACCTGGCCCGCCGCCAGCTTCACCGGCAGCTTCCATTCGCGGAATGAGTAGTTGCCGAGATCCTTGCCGAGCTTGGCGCGGACCCACGTCTTGCCGCCATCGGTGGAGACCGAGACGTCCTTGATGCCCTTGCCGCCGTCGAAGGCGATGCCGCGCAGCGTCGAACGTCCGGCCTTCAGCTTGGCGCCGTCCGTCACGTTGGTGATGAAGGAGCGGACGGTGAAGCGGTTGATCGGGATCGTCGCCTTCGGCGCTGTCCCCGGCTCGATCGAATTGTTCGGCGTGTCCGGGATGCGATAGGCGGACTTCATCCAGAAGCCGTCATAGACGCTGTCGACGACGGTGATCTCGTTGAGGTGCTTGACCCAGTAGGTGCCGTAATAGCCGGGCACGACCAGGCGTAACGGGAAGCCGTTGAGGAACGGCAAATCATCGCCGTTCATGCCATAGGCCAGCATCACCTCGCCGTCGGTGGCGTGAGCGAGGTCGAGCGCCTTGGCGAAGTCAGGCGTCTTGTCGCTGACCGGCCCGTCCATGCCGCCGAATACGACCTGCTTGGCGCCGGCCTGCACGCCCGCCATCTCCAGCACCGCCTTCAGCGGCACGCCGCGCCAGCGCGCATTGCCCATTGCGCCATTGGCGAGCTGGCCGCCGGCGACGCGTGGCTCGACGAGGCCGCGGCTGTTGCCGGAGCACTGGTTGACGGCGACGATCTCGGTCGCCTTCATCTTCCTGATGTCCTTCAGCGACAGCTTCAGCGGCTTGTCGACCTTGCCCTTGACCTCGAGGGTGAATTTGTCGGGATCGAGATTGTAGGGGAGGTCGGCGAGGTGATAGCGCACGAAGAACGCGTTGTTCGGCGTGATCGGGCCGTCGTTGAAAACCGCGAACGGCGTCTCGAGCTGCGGCGGCCGGCTGGTCAGCCCGATCATCGGCCGCTTCTGCGGATATTTCACCAGCGGCCGTTCGCCGTTGGCGAAGGGGAGCGTAACGGTGTCGAGTGCCAGCGCTTTGGTGGAGTTCAGTGTGGCCGCCATAGCGGCAAGGCCCGCTCCTTTGAGCAGGTCGCGTCGATCGAACATTTAATCTCCTCCCGGAGCTTTTCGTTGGCTCGCGGTCATCACCGCGATCATTCGCCCATCTGTCGCAACGACTCGGGCGAAGTCAATTCGTGCTTTCGCAGCAAGCCCATGCCGTTGCGCCGCAACAAGCCGGTGTTACGCGGCGGCGAAGTTGGTTGTTTGACCCAATGCCGCCGCGGGCTCGCTGCACCTCTCCCGCTTGCGGGAGAGGTCGTGCCGAAGGCGCGGGTGAGGGCTCTGTCCTCTAGGGGACTGTCCCATTGTGGAGAAACCCTCTCCCGCAAGCGGGAGAGGGAGCGCACCGCGCGCGTCGCTCGCGCCTTACGCCGCGACGCGCTCGTCGCCGGCGATGAGGGCGGCCAATGTCCTGGTGTCGGTGATGACGCGCACCACCATCGGCTCGTCGCGGCCGCGGATCGCGACCTCCTGCTGCGGCAGCGCATCGTCGTGAAGGCCGGCGGTGCGGCGGACCTCCTCGGAGACGATGGCCTCGCAGGCCAGCGTCTTGGTCATGTCCTGAAGCCGGGCCGCGACGTTCACGGCGTCGCCGAGCGCGGTGAAGACGATGTGGTCGCGGTAGCCGATGTCGCCGATGATGACCTCGCCGCCATGGACGCCGATGCCGAAGCGGATCGGCTGGCGCAGATCGTGGCTCAAGAGCTCGTTGAGCTCGTCCACATGGGTCGCGATGCCGGCCACCGCCTTCAGCGCCTGCCGGCAGGCGGTCTGCGGATCGCTGGTGAGACCGAACAGGGCCAGCATGCCGTCGCCAACGAACTGGTTCGGCTGGCCGCCATTCTCGATCACGGCCTGCGACACCGCGCCGAGGAATCGATTGACGATGAAGACGGTGTCGAACGGCAATCGCTTCTCGGCCAATTGGGTCGAGCCGCGCATGTCCACGAACAGGCTAACGAGATAGCGCTCCTGCCCGATTCTCGCAGGCGTGGACGCATGCGAGTTGGCCGACAGCATGTGCGGCATGAACAGCTGGAAGAAGGAGAGGTCGGAGTTCGGTCGCAGCTGGCAGGCAAGCCGGATCGAGGGATCGGCCGTGCCGACTCGGGCCAGCACGAAGGCCTCGCGCTGCGACGGCTCAGGCAAGGTGCCGTGGTCGCCGATGATGCGGATGCGGCAGGTCGAGCAGCGGGCGCGGCCGCCGCAGACGCTGGCATGCGGCACGTTGTGGCGCAGGCTGGCTTCCAGCACGGAGAGGCCCTTGGGCACGCGTACAATCTTGCCGTTGCCGTAGGACAGCGCGATCATGCCGCCGCGCCGCTCGCGCCAGCCGCGCACACCGCGCCCGAGCATCACCAGTCCGAGCAGGCCGATGTAACCCATCGTCAGTCCGCCGGTGATGCGATCGAGCGTATCGGCTTCCGCGACCGTACCGACCTGGCGCTGCGTGAAATTATGCGTGCGCCACTCGCCGTCCTCGCTCTCGGCGGCGACGCTGCGGCCACCCTGGTAGATGCCGAGCAGCGCCAGCGTCGGGATCAGCACGGCTGCCGCCAGCAGGTATGGTGCCGCGCGGATGAAGAACGGTTTGAGCCGGAGCCAGAAATAGATGCCGATGCTGCCATGCACCCAGGCGACGATGAGCAGGATGGTCATCGTCCAGATACGGTTCGAAGCGACGAAAAACAGATAGAGCTCCTGCGGATACAGCTTCTCGTGCCCGTACAGCGTCTGGCCGAGCCGTACGCCGATCACATGCGCCATCACCAGCGCGGGGATGCTCAAGCCCAGCACGAGCTGCAGCGGCTCGATGGTCCGCCAGCGGAACTGGCGGCGCTGGTACAGCGCATAGACGCCGAGCCCCATATGGGTCAGGGCTGCGCCATAGAACACGATCGCCACGGGCAGGAACTGCCAGAACGTCGTGTGGTAATAGACTCCGATCTGCATGGCATCGACCGAGATATTGCCGAGCGCGTGGTTGAGGAAATGGCTGACCACGTAAGCGAACAGGATGACGCCGCAGACCAGCCGCACCTGCCGCGCGCTGGTCGAGCGAACGAGTTCGGGCAATCGTGAAAGCGCAGTGGCGGCCATGATTCGGTTGTACCAGTTCACTGAGGAGAACAGCCAGCGGGGAGTTAAATTCCGCGGGTAGACGACCAATCCGATCACATGCCCGACAAGGTTACGTAACAGTAAGTATCGTAGGGTGGGCAAAGGCGCTCTTGCGCCGTGCCCACCATTCTGGCGTATCCCGAGATGGTGGGCACGCTACGCTTTGCCCACCCTACCGCTCTGCCCGGGACGGCAGATAAGCGCAGCAACACCCAACATTGACTCCCCCTCCCAACTCGGGGAAAAGCGCGGCCGTGACGATCGCTCCCGACATCACCGTAAAGCCCGACGGCGCGTCGCGCCGGCCGCTTGCCGTGGCCGCGCTGGTGATCGCCGCGATGACGGTGCTGCGCATCGTCTATGCCTCCGCGATCGAGCTGCGCACCGACGAGGCCTATTACTGGACCTGGTCGAAGGAGGCGGCGCTGAGCTTCCTCGATCATCCGCCCGGCATCGCCTGGCTCATCCGGTTCGGTACCGTGATCTTCGGCGACACCGTGCTCGGGGTTCGTTTCGGCGGCATCGTCGCGATGCTGGTGACGCAGCTTTTGCTCGCCGACATCGTCCGCCGTCTCACCCATGATGTGCGCGCGATCGTGGTTGCGGTGCTGATGCCGGAGGCCGCGCTGTATTACGGCCTGCTGATGGCCAAGGTCGCCCCCGACGTCGCCATGATCCCGTTTGCGGTGGCGATGATGTGGTCGCTGGTGCGGTTGGCGCAGAGCGGCGATGGCCGCTGGTGGCTCGCCGCCGGCCTGTTCGCCGGCCTGTCGCTGCTGTCGAAATTCACCGCCATCATGTTCGCGCCTGCGGTCGCCGCTTTTCTGCTGGTGCCGGATTGGCGCTGGCGCTGGCTGCGCAGCCCTTATCCTTATCTCGCGGTGCTGATCGCGATTGCAATCTTCTCGCCGGTGCTGATCTGGAATGCGCAGCACGACTGGGCCTCGTTCCGTTTCCAGGGCGTGCGCGCCACCGCCAATTACGGCATCTCGCCGCGCACCATCGGCGATTTTATCGGCCTGCAATTCGGCCTCGTCGGTTTCGTCATGCTGCCCGTGGTGCTGTTGGGCCTCGCGATGACGGCGTGGCGCGGCTACCGCAGGCGCGAGCCGGTTGCGATCGTGCTGTCGACCGCCGTGCTGGTGCCGTTCGCGTATTTCTTCTTCAAGTCACTGACGCTCAGGGTTGGCGACACCTGGCCGATGTTCATGTGGCCGGTCGGCTTCGCTGCCGTCGCGGTGAACCTCGCGATGATGCCGCAAGAGGGCTGGTCGGCGTGGCTGATCCGGTCGAGCATCTTCTGGATGAAGGCGGCGCTGGTGTCGGGGATCGCCTTCGTCGCGATCGTGTTCCTCTATTACATTGCGGCGCCCTGGAATTTGCTCGGCAAGATGGATCCGATCGGCGCGGAGGCCGGTTACGAGCAGGTCGCCGCGCGAGCGCAGGCCGCACTGGATGAGACCGGCGCGACCTGGATCGCGACCACGGATTATCGCACCTATGCCATGATGCGCTGGCTGTTCCGCGGCCGCGTCCCCGTGGTCGAAATCAACGAGCGCGGTCGCTTCCAGGGTTTCCGCGATCCCGGCATGGACCGGATCAAGGGGCAGGCGGGGATCTATGTCGGTCGCCAGCCCGATGATCATTCGGCCCTCTGGGAGTCGATCCCCGCGACGCGCGCGCCATTGGGGCAGGTCGAACGCCGCTGGCGCGGTGTCCTGATCGACACCTACACGATCGACAAGCTCACCGGCTGGACCCCGGAGCTCTCCCCAGCGAAGGATTCGCCGCTGTTCCAGTGGCGCGTGCTGGCCCTCCGAGCTACTCCTCGTCCTCTTTCCTTCGCAACAAATCCGTCGCCAAATCCGACAGCTTCGGCGGCGGCAGCGCGGCAAACGGCAGCGGTCTTGTAACGTCGATCGCAGCTAAGCCAAGCCGCGCGGTCAACAGCCCGTTGAGCATGCCTTCGCCGAGCCGTTGCGACAGCTTTGCTGCGATCCCATGTCCGAGCATCTGCTGCACCAGGCTGTCGCTGGCGGCGAGGCCGCCGGTGATGGCGAGATGGGCGATGACGTGGCGGAGCAGGCGGATCATGCCGAGCGCGCCGGGCCGCCCGCCATAGAGGCGGGCGAGCTGGCGGATCAGGCGCAGCGAGGCCACCAACACGAACAGCACGTCGAACAACGCGCGCGGCGACACCGCCGTGACGATCGACACCCGCTGCGCCGCCGACGACACCAGCCGCCGCGCCTCCGCATCCAGCGGCGACATCAACTCGCGCTCGGCGAGCCGGACCATGTCGGCGCCGTCGATGATCTCGCCGGAATGACTTTCGAGTGTGGCGCGGGCGCGGGCAAGCTGCGGGTTCTGGTGCGCAATCGCAATCAGATCCTGCACGATGGCGCGGCTCTCCTTGCGATCGTCGCTGGCGAGCACCTCGGCGGCCCGCTGATGCAGCTTCTCGATCGTCGCAAGCCGTGCGAGGCCGAATGCCTCGCGTCCGATCACCACCGCGAGCGCCAGCGTGGTGACGAAGGTGAGCGCAAGCCCGACGAAGCCGAGGCTTTCGCTGCGCGCAAACAGATCCTCGATCAGACGGACGACGCCGAGCCCGGTGCCGAGCAGCGTCAACCCGGCGACGCCGGACCAGAACAGCGCACCCCAGGGAAAACCGCGCCGCGCCCGAAGCGCTGCTTCGATCGGCACCGGCAATGTCGCCGGATCGGGCTCCGGCGTGATCTGAATCGTGGCCCGACCGAGTCGGCTTGTCTCGTCGGCTTCGGTGACGACGACGCCGGGATCGTCCAGCCGGAACGTCGCCGGCCGCCGCGGCTGGGATCGGTCGTTCATGCGAGCTTGTCTCCGATCAGGAACTGCAAGGCACGGTCGAGGCGGATGTGAGGCAGGGCGGGTTCTTCTGTCCCTTCGCGTTCCAGCTTTGGCGGACGGAAGCGCAGGAAGCGGAAATCGCTTGTCTCGGCGGCTTCCGTCGCGAGGCCGCGGAACGCATCCGTGCCGTTGAACAGTGGTTCGGGATCGAGAGGAAGATCGCCCGGAAAGGTCGCGACCTCCGTGTTGCCGTCAAAGAACTCGCCGCCGGCGCTTTCGCCTGCGGCGGGCGTTCCCAGGATCGAGGGCAATTTGTCGCGGCCACGGGTGACCTGAGCTTCCCGGGTGGCGCGGACGGCGGCGAGTGCCACCACATCGATCTGCGCGCCGGTATTTTCCGCACGCGCGAGCGCCCGGGTCACCGCGCGGCGCAGCACGGCCTCGAGCCGATCGTGGCTGGAATGATGCAGATGATCTGCCTTGGTCGCCGCGAACAGGATGCGGTCGATGCGCGGCCTGAACAGGCTGGAGAGGATCGTGCTGCGGCCGATGTTGAAGCAGTCGAGAATGCCGGCAAGTGCCGCTTCGAGATCGTGCAGTGCCTCGGGGCCGGAGTTGAATGCGGAAAGCGCATCGGCGAGCACGATCTGACGATCGAGCCGTGCGAAATGATCCCGGAAGA
The DNA here is from genome assembly GCF_021458635.1 of Bradyrhizobium monzae. Lineage (GTDB taxonomy): Bacteria > Pseudomonadota > Alphaproteobacteria > Rhizobiales > Xanthobacteraceae > Bradyrhizobium. Next base: position 123,992 of record NZ_JAIRDQ010000007.1, on the reverse strand, counting down.
ACGGCCGCACCACCACATCCTTGTAGGCCTCGTAGCGGCGCACCATCATCGCCCACAGCGATCCCTCGGGTGCCTGGCCACCGACGGGCACGTCGAGCGGCGCAAAGGTCAGTGCCGGCGTGTCGGCGAGACTGCCGGGCATCAGGAAGCGGCCCGGCGGCAACAGGCTCATCGCAAACCGCTCGTCGCGGCAGGCGCGCAGATAGCTGGTGAAGAGCTTTGCGGCGGTCAGCGTGGCCTGCTCGTCCTCGCGCGCTTCGGGCTTGAGCGTTGCAAGATGCGCGTGCCAGTCCGCGGCAAGATGCGCGCGCGGCGTCTCGCGCGAGAGCGTCAAGCTTTCCGCCGACCATTGCTCAAAACTCTTCTGCAGCAGCGGCAGGTCGAGCAGCCATTCACCGGGATAGTCGACGATGTCGAGCGTCAATGTGCGATCGGCGCCGTTCGGGCGCTGATAGTCGATGACGAGACGCAGCTCGCTGATGTCGACGGTCGAGCTCGGCCAGCGCCGCTCCTCGATCAGCGCGCGCAGATGACTTTCATAGGAAAAGCGCGGCACGGCGTCGTCCGGCTGCGGCGCCAGATGCGCCCGCGCGATCCGCCCCGAGGCATAGGCCTCGAACACCGGAAACCGGCCGCCGCGCGTCAGCCCGTGGATCAGCGCGGTGATGAATACGGTCTTACCGGCCCGCGACAGGCCGGTGACGCCCAGCCGCACCGTCGGGTTGAAGAAGTGCTCGCCATAGTCGATCAGCGCCCGGGCCGACAGGCGCGCCTCTTCGACCATATCCTGGAAACTGAATGCCATATGAACGTTGATGGATCTCGGGCGGGACAAATACGCAAAATGGACTAGTCACAAAAGTGGCAACTGCCTGACGAAAATCAAGCTTCATACTTCCACCGCCTTCTTGGGCGAAGCAGCCATTGAACGCCGCGTTAACCGCGAAAGACCAATATTGACACCTATCGACGCTTTCGGACCGCTATGCCTGTCTTCACGCTGAAACAGTTCGCCTCCAACTCCGTCCATGCCGCGGCCGACGCGATGGGCTGGAACTACGACCGCGCCGAGATCATCGCTGACGGTATCATCCATGCCATCGGTGTGTTGTCCGGTATCATTGCCGCGACCGTGCTGGTGGTGCTGGCAGTGGTCTACGCAGATGCCACCGACATCGTCGGCGTCTCGATCTACGTCGCGGGTCTGCTCTCGATGCTGGTGCTGTCGGCGAGCTATAATCTCTGGCCGGTCTCGCCGGTGAAATGGCTGCTGCGGCGGTTCGACCATTCCGCGATCTATCTGCTGATCGCCGCGACCTACACGCCGTTCATCCTGGAGGTAAAGGACAGCGTGTTCGCGCTGGCGCTGCTGATCTGCGTCTGGTGTGTCGCGATCGTCGGCATCGTGCTGAAGCTTCGCTATCCCGGCCGGTTCGACCGTGTCGCCGTCGGCATCTACCTCGCGATGGGCTGGAGCGGCGTGATGCTCTACGGCTCCGTGGTCAAGGCGCTACCCGCGCTGGCGCTGGGCTTCGTGCTGGCGGGCGGCATTCTCTACAGCCTGGGCGTGATCTTCCATGCCTGGCGGCGGCTGCGCTTCCAGAACGCGATCTGGCACGGCTTTGTCTTGGCCGGTGCGGCATGCCATTATACCGCGGTGCTCGACCTCGTGTTGAGTTGAGCAAGTTCCGCGAAGCGGCATAAGTAGCGCGGCATACAAGCGAAGCGCTGTATAAGAAGCGCTGTATAAAAAGAGAGGGAGACGTCGCATGCAGGTGACCGGCAAGGTCGTGGTCGTCACGGGCGGCGCAAACGGTATCGGCAAAGCGCTGTGCGAGGCCTTTCACCGATCCGGCGCCGCCAAGGTCGTGGTCGCGGACATGGATGCCGCCAATGCGCGCGCCGTCGCTGCCACGGTGGATGGCGCGGCGTTCAAATGCGATGTCGCGCAGGAGAAAGATATTATGCACGTCATCGACGAGACCGAGCGGCAGTTCGGTCCCATCGAATTGTTCTGCTCCAATGCCGGTATCGGCGGCGGCTTCGATCCGGTGTCGGTCAATGCCGGCGGCGCCTCCGACGAACCCTGGCAGCGCAGCTGGGCGATCCACGTGATGGCGCATGTCTATGCGGCGCGGCATCTGATCCCCCGCATGAAGACGCGTGGTGGTGGCTATTTCCTCAACACCATCTCGGCCGCGGGGCTGCTGTCGCAGGTCGGTAGCCCGGCCTATTCCACGACGAAGCACGCCGCGGTTGGTTTTGCCGAAAACCTCGCGATCTCGCACAAGGCTCACAACATCAAAGTCTCGATCCTTTGCCCGCAGGGCGTCGACACCAACATGCTGCGCTCGATCCCGAAGGGCCCGCAATCCGGCGACGGCGATCTCACGCCTGAGCAGGTCGCAAAAGACGTGCTCGCCGGGCTCGAGCAGGAGACCTTCCTGATCCTGCCGCACCCGCAGGTGCTCGGCTACATGCGCAAGAAGACCGAGAATTACGACCGCTGGATCGGCGGCATGGCCAAGATCCAGGCCAAGATGCGGGAAGAGTTCGGGAAGTAGGGAAGGCGTTCGCGGGGACCACACCGGGTGGCTACGCCACCGACTCCGCCTCGTCCTCCACCCGGCTCTCCCGCAACGCCCGCGCATAGAGCATCATCCCCTCGCGCACTTTGCGTTGCTCAGGTTCCGTCAACGCCGCCAGCGCGCCGCGCACCTGTTGCCGGCCGAACGCGTGCAGCGCCTCCAGCGTGCGCCGGCCCTTCGCGGTCAGCGACAACAATTTGCTGCGTGCGTCGAGCTCATCCGGTGTCTCCCTGAGCTCGCCGCAATCGATCAGCTTGCGCACCAGTCGGCTGACGCTGGATTTCTCCAGCCGCAGGAAATCGCCGAGTTCGCCCGAGGTCAGCGGGCCGCGGATGCCGATCTCCAAAATCGTGTGCACGGCCGAGGGCGGATAGTCCGATGCCGCCACCGTCGCCTCCATGAAGCCGAGTTCGCGCACCATCAGGCGCGAGGCGGCGCGGATGTCGTCGATCAGCAAAAGCTCAGCCATCTTGACTCCTGGTATATAGTTGTATCATACAACTATATGCGCGCAACGGCGCGCGCAAGCGTTTTGGAGTGGGCGATGAGCGTAACTTTGCCAACCGGTGAGCGGATGAGGGGCAAGGTCTGCCTCGTCACGGGTGGTGGCAGCGGTATCGGCCGTGCCTCGGCGTTGCGGATGGCGGCCGAGGGCGCAAAGGCGGTCATTGTCGCGGGCCGGCGCGAGGCCGAGATCGACGCTGCCGCGGCCGCCTGCCGGGACTTCGGGGCGGAGGCCATCCCGATCCAGACCGATATCACGCGAGAGGAAGAGGTCGAACGTCTGGTGCGCACGGCCATTCAACGCTGCGGCCGGCTCGATGTCGCCTTCAACAATGCCGGTTTTCAGGAGCGCCGTGCGCCGCTGGAGCAGCAGGGCACCGACATCTACGACTGCGTGTTCGACACCAATGTCCGCGCGCTGTTCCTGTGCCTGCGCCATCAGCTGCCGGCGATGTTGGCGAATGGCGGCGGCAGCATCGTGGTCAACGCCTCGGTCAGCGGCGTGCGCAATCCCAATCCCGGCTTCTCGCTCTACTCGGCCTCGAAGGCCGCCGCGATCTCGCTGACCCGTTCGGCGGCCATGGAGAACGCCCCGCGCGGCATCCGCATCAACGCGGTCGCGCCGGGCCGTGTCGTCACCGACATGATGCTCAGTGCCGGCGTCGGCGACGTCGCAACCGTGGGCGCCGGCTTGCCGCTGCGGCGCATGGGCACGCCGGAGGAAGTGGCGGAGGCCGTGGTGTGGCTATCGTCGGACGCGTCGTCGTATGTGGTCGGGCATGTGTTGGCGGCCGACGGGGGATTTTTGGCAGCGTAGCCGCGTCAATGCTTCTGCCCGTACAGCACCGGCACCGCCGAATCCACGACGACCTCGACCAGGCTCGTGCCCTCGTGCGCCATTCCGCGCTTGAGCGCCTCACCGAGCTCGGCCGCCTTGTTTACTCGCACCGCATGGCAGCCCATGCCTTCGGCGAGCCGGACGAAATCGATCCCCGGCAGCTCCAGGCCCGGCACGTTGCGCACCTGCATCACCTGGCTGAACGAGCGCATCGCGCCGTAGCCGGAATTGTTGATGACGACGATGGTGAGCGGCAGCTTGCGTTGCGCCGCGGTCCACAGCGCCTGGATCGAATACATCGCCGAGCCGTCGCCGATCAGGCACACGGTGCGGGTGTTCGGCTTGCCGAGCGCCATTCCGACGGCGGCGGGCAGCGAATAGCCGAGGCCGCCGCTCGCCATAGTGTAAAAGCTGTCCTGACCGCGCATCGGCAGGAATTTCTGCATCGCCGGCCGGTGCGAGGGCACTTCCTCGACCAGTGACGCGCCATCCGGCATCGCCTCTGACAGCGCGTGCAGCAGAAACTCCACCGGCAGCGGATCGGCGGCCTGCGGCGCCGGCGGCAGCGTGCGGCCCTTTGGCGTGGCGCGTTTGCTCTCGGGCAAGAGGTCGAGCAGCGCGCTTAGTGCCGGCTTCATGGTCGCGATGATGCTGGTGCCGACGGGGGTCACCGCGGCCGCATCCGGATCATCGGTGATCTGGAAGATCGTCGCGCCGCCGTCGAAGATCGCGGCATGACCCTCGACATGGAACGTGAACACCGGCGCGCCAATGACGACGACGAGGTCGTGTTCGCGCAGTGCGTCGGAGAGCTGCGCCGGCGAGGCATGGAGGAAGCCGGAAAATTGCGGGTGACGCTCGGGGAACGAGCAGCGCGCCGAGAACGGGCTGACCCAGACGCTCGCCTTGGCCTTCTCGGCGACGCGCACCATCAAATCGACCGCGCCGGCGCGGTCGACGCCGGGGCCGACGACGAGGGCAGGATTCTTGGCTGAACCAAACGCCGCAACCAGCGCCTTCATCGCCTCAGGCTCCGGTCCGATCTCGCGGCTGACCTTGCGCGCCTCGATCGGCGTTGTCGCATGCGCCCAGTCGTCGATCGGGATCGACACGAAGGTCGGTCCGCATGGCGCCTGCATGGCTGTGTAATAAGCGCGCGCGATCGCGGCCGGCACGTCCTCGGGCCGCGCCGGCTCGACGCTGTACTTGACATAGGGCCGCGGAAACTCCGACGCACGCTCGGCATAGAGGAACGCCTGCAGCGGCAGGATCGAGCGCGCCTGCTGGCCCGCGGTGATCACGAGCGGCGTCTGGTTGCGATGCGCGGTGTAGATATTGCCGAGCGCGTTGCCGACGCCGGCGGCCGAATGCAGGTTGACGAAGCCGGCATTGCGCGTTGCTTGCGCATAGCCATCGGCCATGCCGACCGCGGAGGCCTCCTGCAGCGCCAGCACGTAGTCGATGTCGTCGGGCCAGTCGCTCAGGAACGGCAGCTCGGTCGAGCCGGGATTGCCGAAGATTTTTTTGATGCCGAACGAGCGCAGCAGATCGAGCGTCGCCTGCTTGACGGTGCCGGACTTGCTGCCGGTCTTGCCGTTCTTGGACATTGGTTTCCGTCCCCTGTTGATTATTCGCGCTATCAGCCCCATCCGTCATTGCGAGCGAAGCGAAGCAATCCAGAAAGTTTCCGCGGAGCCAGTCTGGATTGCTTCGTCGCTGCGCTCCTCGCAATGACGAGGAGAGAGCGTCACCACACCGCCGTGCCCTTCATTGTCGGCTGCCCTTCCGCATTCGCGGTCCAGAGCTCCATGCCCTCAGCGGTCTCGTTGGCATTGATCGAGAACTCGCTGCCCTCGAACAGCGGCTGCAGGCCGCGATAGGTGAATTTCTTCGGCGGCTTGCCGCTGCGCAACTTCGCCGCCATCTCGATGATGAGCGCCGCCTGCAGCGGGCCGTGGAAGATCAGGCCCGGATAACCCTCGACTTTGGTGACGTAGTCGCGGTCGTAATGGATGCGGTGGCCGTTGAAGGTCAGCGCCGAATAGCGAAACAGCAGCACGGGATCGGAGACATGGGTCTCGCGATGCTGCGGCTTCGGTGGCGGAGGCGGGGTCTTTGCGCTCGCGGGCGCGCTGGTCGTCATCTCGCGATAGACGATGTCCTGCCGCTCGCGGATGGCAACGCCACGCGGCGAGGAGATGCTGTGCTCGACCGAGACAAAGCACAGCGTGCCGGTCGAGCCCGATTTCACCTGCACGTCCGCGATGCGCGAGGTCCGGGTCGATTCATCGCCGACGCGCAAGGGTTGCAAGAACTCGATCTCGCCGCCGGCCCACATCCGGCGCGGCAGCGGCACTGGCGGCAGGAAACCGCCGCGGGTCGGGTGGCCGTCGGGCCCGAGCATCGACATCGGAAACACCGGCTGCGCCAGGCACCAATGCACCGTGAAGGGCGCAGCATCGCCGGTTTTGGGCTCGCCGACCTCCTGGAATAGCGTTGCGCGCAGGCCCATGACGAGCTGCGCGGTGACGATGTCGGTGGCTTCCGTGCTGCGGCCGATCCATTGCCGCAGATGATCGATGTCGAGCTTCTCGGTCATGACGCCTCGCTCTACTTCTTGGGATTTTCGCCGATCGCGGGAACGGCGCCGTAGGCACGCGTCTCGCCGACGACGATCGGCGCCGGCGCCGGATAGCTGACCGGCCCGTTCGGCGTATTCACTTCGATGCGGCGCAGATGCGGATGGTTGGCAAGGTCGGCCATGGTGTTGACCTCGGCGAATGCGATGTCGGCATCGGACAGCCGCTTCAAAAGCTCGTCGCGCGTCATCTGGCCGAAGGCATCGGCCACCGTAGTGTCGGTGAAATCGCGATTGCGCACGCGCTCGACCATGTTGGCGACGCGGGGATCCTTTGGCAGATATGGCTGGTCCAGCACCTCGGCACAGAGCGTCTTCCACTCGCGCTCGCTCTGGATCGAGATCAAAATGTCCTTGCCGTCCTGCGAGGTGAACACGCCATAAGGCGCGATCGAGGGATGACGCAGGCCCATGCGCTTGGGCGGATTGCCGGCCTCGGCGTTGAGCAGCGGCACGGTGCACCAGTCCGCCATCACGTCGAACATGGAGATGCGGATGTCACAGCCCTTGCCCGTTCGCCCGCGCGCGATCAGCGCCTCCAAAATCGCCGCATGCGCGGTGGCGCCGGTCGCGACGTCGACGATGGACATGCCGACGCGCGAGGCGCCGTCGGGATTGCCAGTGATCGAGGCAAGCCCGCTCTCGGCCTGGATCAGCAGGTCATAGGCCTTGCGGTGGGCGTAGGGGCCTTCGTCGCCATAGCCGGTGATCGTACACGAGATCAGCTTTGGATAGTCCTGCAGCAGCCGCTCACGCGAAAAGCCGAGCTTGTCCATCGAGCCCGGCTTGAGGTTCTGCACCAGCACGTCCGCGCTCGCGATCAGCTTCTCCAGCTCGGCGCGTCCCTCCTTGGTGGCGAGATCGACCACCGCCGATTGCTTGCCGCGATTGAGCCAGACGAAATAGCTGCTCTGGCCCTTGGCCGCTGCGTCATAGCCGCGGGCGAAATCGCCCTCGGGCCGCTCGATCTTGATTACTTCCGCGCCGGCATCCGCCAGGCGCGACGAACAAAACGGTGCAGCCACCGCCTGCTCGACCGCAATCACCCTGATCCCGTCCAATGCTCCCATGATCGCTGCCTCAGTACGAACGGGGCATGCCGAGCACATGCTCGGCGACAAAGGACAGCACCAGGTTGGTCGAGATCGGCGCGACCTGATACAGCCGCGTCTCGCGGAACTTGCGCTCGACGTCGTATTCCTCGGCGAAGCCGAAGCCGCCATGAGTCTGGATGCAGGCATTCGCCGCTTCCCAGGATGCATCGGCCGCCAGCATCTTGGCCATGTTGGCCTCCGCGCCGCAATCGAGCCCGGCCTCGTATTTGCGCGTGGCTTCCTTCACCATCAATTCCGCCGCGCGCATCGAGGCGTAGGCCTTGGCGATCGGGAACTGAATGCCCTGGTTCTGGCCAATGGGACGGCCGAACACCGCGCGCTCCTTGGCGTAGTTGGTCGCCTTGGCGATGAACCATTTGGCGTCGCCGACGCATTCGGCCGCGATCAAAATACGCTCGGCATTCATGCCGGAGAGAATGTAGCGAAAGCCCTTGCCTTCCTCGCCGATCAGATTTTCCGCCGGCACCTTCATGTCGGTGAAGAACACCTCGGTGGTGGCGTGGTTCATCATGGTGCGGATCGGGCGAATCTCGAGGCCGTTGTTCTTGGCCTCGCGCATGTCGACGATGAACACGGAGAGGCCATCGGTGCGCTTCTTGGCCTGCTCCTTCGGCGTGGTGCGCGCCAGCAGCACCATCAGGTCGGAATGTTCGGCGCGGCTGGTCCAGATCTTCTGGCCGTTGACGATGTAGCTGTCGTTGCCTTCCTTGCGCGCAAAGGTTTTCAGCGAAGAGGTGTCGGTGCCGCTGGTCGGCTCGGTGACGCCGAAGGCCTGCAGCCGCAATTCGCCGCTGGCGATCTTCGGCAGGTACTTTGCCTTCTGCTCGTCATTGCCGTGCCGCAGCACCGTGCCCATCGTGTACATCTGGGCGTGACAGCCGCCGCCGTTGCAGCCCGCGCGCTGGATCTCTTCGAGGATCGCAGCCGCCGCCGAAAGCTTCAGGCCCGCGCCGCCATATTCCTCGGGGATCAGCACCGAGAGGTAGCCGGCCTGCGTCAGCGCGTCGACGAAGGCCTTGGGGTAGGCCATCTCGCGATCGAGCTTGCGCCAGTATTCGCCGGGAAACTGCGCGCAGAGCTTTGCGACGGCTTCGCGGATGTCGGCGTGATCTTCGCTGTGGTGTTCTTCACTCATGGCGTTTCCCGTCTGGTACGGCAGTTAAGATAACGCCGGCCAACCCTCTGGCGTTGTGAAAACATCGCCAGCCCCCTATGCTCATTTGCTATAGCGTATGGAGTAGCCTTCCAGGATTGGCAAGCATGGATTTCCGGCAGCTCAGGACCTTCAATTGCGTGGCAGAACTCGGCAGCCTCTCGAAGGCGTCCGACACGTTGCGCGTGGCGCAGCCGGCGCTGAGCCGGCAGATCAAGCTCCTGGAGCACGAGTTGCGCACCGAACTGTTCACGCGCAACGGCCGCGGCATGGTGCTGACCGAGGCCGGCCGCTTGCTGCTGGCGCGCACCTCCGGCATCGTGCGGCAGATCGACCAGATCCGCGACGACATCCAGTCCGCCAAGGGACCACCGTCCGGCCAGGTCGTGCTCGGCCTGGTTCCGACCGTGAGCTGCGTGCTGTCGGCGCGGTTCGCGCGGCGCTGCGTCGAAAAATATCCCGGCATCTCGCTGCGCATCGTCGAGAGCTACAGCGGCCACATCGTCGAATGGCTGCATCGCGGCGAGATGGATCTCGCCATCCTCTACGGCCGCTCGGCGGATCTGCATCTCAATGTGCAGAGCCTGGGGCGCGACAACATCGTCGCGGTCGGTCCGCGCGGCTGCGGTCTCGCGCGCAAGAAGAACGTCGATATCGGCTGGCTGCTGCGGCAACGGCTGGTGTTGCCCAGTCATTCGCACGGCCTCCGTGCGCTGATCGAGCACGCGGCCGCGCAGCGCAAGATCAAGCTCAACGTCCAGCTCGAAGCAGATTCGTTCCGCGTGCTGACGAGCCTGGTCGAGGAGGGCCTCGGCTTTGCGCTGCTGCCGCCCTCGTCGGTCCACGCCGAGGTCGCGGACGGACGGCTGGAAATCGCTGTCGTCTCCAAGCCGATGTCGCGCGAGCTCATTTTCGCCTCTCCGATCGACCGCCCGCCCTCGACGGCCTCGCTGGCCGTCACCGCGCTGTTGCGCGACGAGGTGGCCGCCTGCCGCAAGGAAGGCGTGTGGGACATCAAATTGAGTTAGATGCGTGTCGTAGAACAGTCAGGCGCCATCTTGCCTTCGCATCTGGCGCGACCTGTCATGCCGAGATTTTATAGCTGGGTGCCGCAGCGGTCGCCTAGGCAGCTGTGACGCGCACACGCATTCAAGCTCTCGTCATTGCGAGCGCAGCGAAGCAATCCAGGGTTCTTTCCGCGGTGACAGTCTGGATTGCTTCGCTGCGCTCGCAATGACGGAGGATAGGGTCTACCCCGGTATCCTCACCGGCAGCGACTCATATCCCTTGATGAAACTCGAATAGATCCGCTTCGGCTCGCCGACCACCTCGATGCGGTCGAACCGCTTCAGCATCTCCTCCCAGACGATCCGCAACTGCAATTCGGCAAGCCGCATGCCGACGCAGCGGTGGATGCCGAAGCCGAAGGAGAGGTGGGTGCGCGGCCGTGCGCGATCGATGATGAAGTCGTTCGGCTGCTCGATCATCTCCTCGTCGCGGTTGCCCGAGACGTACCACATCACGACGCGGTCGCCCTTCTTGATGTGCTTGCCGCCGATCTCGGTATCGGCAAGCGCGGTGCGGCGCATATGCGCCAGTGGGGTCTGCCAGCGGATCACCTCTGGCACCATGGTGTCGATCAGCGCCGGGTTGGCGCGCAGCTTGTCGTACTGTTCGGGATTCTCGTTCAGCGCCAACACCGAGCCGGTCATGGTGTTGCGCGTGGTGTCGTTGCCGCCGACGATGAGCAGGATGATGTTGCCCATCAAATTGTCGGGGTCCATGAAGCGCGTGGCGTCGCTATGCGCCATCAGCGACAGCAAATCGTTGCGCGGCGCCGAGTTGACGCGCTCGTTCCACAGCTTCGACATGTAGGCGTAGCACTCGTCCATCTCGCGGCGGCGCTCTTCTGCGGATTCGACGATGCCGCTCTTGGGCAGTGCGGTCGCGACGTCCGACCAGCGCGTCAGCTTGCGTCGCTCCTCCCAGGGAAAGTCGAACAGGGTCGCCAGCATCTGCGTCGTCAACTCGATCGAGACCCGTTCGACGAAATTGAAGGTCTCGTTGCGCGGCAGATTGTCCAGCACGGTCTGCGAGCGTTGGCGGATCAGCTTTGCGAGCTCGTCCAGATGCGTCGGCGTGAACATCGGCGACACCGTCTTGCGCTGCGACGAGTGCCTGGGCTGGTCCATCGCGATGAAGCTCGGCCAGTCGTAGCCGGGTGGCACGTCACGGATCCCGATGCCGCCGAGCGTTGAGTCCGAGGAAAACAGGCCGTGATTGGTGTCGACATGCATGATGTCGTTGTATTTCACCACCGACCAGTACGGGTCGATCGGCGCGTTGGTGCAGTAATGCACCGGTTCTTCCTTGCGCAGCCGCTCGAACCACGGCCACAGCGTGTCGTCCTGGAACAGCCGCGGCGCGCCCGGATGAAAATTCTTCAGCGGCGTCGCATAGGCTTCCTCGCGCGCGCGCCGCATGCGTTCGGCCTTGTCGGCCTTGACCGGGGTCTGAATGTTCATCGTGGCGTGCTCCAGTGGTTCTGCTTAACCTCTCCCGCTTGCGGGAGAGGTCGGCGCTTAGCGCCGGGTGAGGTCTCTATCCTCTTGGGGTTCTTGCCCGCGGAGATACCCTCTCCCCAGCCCTCCCCCGCAAGCGGGGGAGGGAGAATCAGCGGTCACGCCGCAATCTTGACCGGCAACGTTTCCAAACCCTTCACGAAGCTCGAATACACCCGCTTCGGTTCGCCGACCACGTCGATATGGTCGAATCGCTTCAGGATCTCCTCCCAGATAATCTTGAGTTGGAGTTCGGCAAGCCGCAATCCGACGCAGCGGTGGATGCCGAAGCCGAAGGAGAGGTGGGTGCGGGGCCGGGCGCGGTCTATGATGAAGTCGTAGGGCTTCTCGATCGCCTCTTCGTCACGGTTGCCCGAGACGTACCACATCACGACCTTGTCACCTTTCTTGATCTGCTTGCCGCGGAACTCGAAATCGGCGAGCGCGGTGCGGCGCATATGCGCCAGCGGCGTCTGCCAGCGGATCACTTCGGGCACGAAGCTGTCGAGCAGCGCGGGGTTTTCGCGCAGCTTGCGGTATTGCTCCGGATGCTGGCTCAGCGCGAGAAGCGAGCCCGACATGGTGTTGCGGGTGGTGTCGTTGCCGCCGACGATCAAAAGGATGAGATTGCCGAGGAAGTTCCGCGCGTCCATGTCGCGGGTCGCGGCGCCGTGCGCCATCATCGAGAGCAGGTCGCTCTTCGGCGGCTGCTCGATGCGCTCCTTCCACAGCCGCGCGAAATAGCCGGCACATTCCGCAAGCTCGGCCTGCCGTTCGTCTTCGGTGGCGACCAGGCCGTCGGGGCCGGGAATGGTGGTGGCGATATCCGACCAGCGCGTCAGCTTGCGGCGGTCTTCCCAGGGGAAGTCGAACAGCACCGCGAGCATCTGCGTGGTGAGCTCGATCGAGACCTGGTCGACCCAGTCGAACACTTCACCGCGCGGCAGATTGTCCAGGCATTCGGCCGAGCGTTTGCGGATGTTGAGCGCGAGATTGTCCAGATGCGTCGGCGTGAACATCGGCGCCACGGTCTTGCGTTGCGCGGCATGGCGCGGCGGATCCATCGAGATGAAGCTCTCGCGGCGCAGGTCGGGATCGATGTCGCGGATGGTGATGCCGCCGAGCGAGGAGGCCGAGGAGAACACCGAATGGTTGGTCTCGATCTCCATGATGTCGTTGTAGCGCGTCACCGACCAGTACGGTCCGAACATCGAGTCCTTGCAATAGTGCACCGGATCTTCGCGGCGCAGCCGGTCGAAATAGGCCCAGAACGTATCCGTCCTGAACAATTCGGGGTCGCCGGGATCGTATTGCTCCAGCGGAAGCGACGACGCGCGCTCGCGCAATGCGTCGATCTTTGTCGCGCTCTCCATGGTCCCGTGCATGACCGCTCTCCCTGGCATGAACCGCGCGATTTTATTGAATTCTGCGCTGCGGTATTTGGCCTGCAATTACAGCGCGTTGTCTGCGCCGGAGCAAGGGAGAGTTTTGCCGCATCCAACTTTTGCGAGAGCGCCGGGATGCCGTTACGTTCGTGCGTGAACGTGACCTCGCGCACGCCTCAGTCAGCGGAATCGTGCGAGAAATCGCCCGAAACGGAGGTAAATCGAACCCGCCCGTCTTGGGGATCGACCAACCTCTGATCTATAGTTTGCCCGGATCAGATCCGCATCCCGAGGTTGCTGCCGTGAACGACATGCAATGGACCCCCGTCGGTCCCTCCGAAGCGGTCCCGCCGCCGCTGCCGCCCTCGCGGGTCGACTTCACCGGCAATCGCACCGAGTTCCGCAAGATGGTCACCAAGGGTGCCATGCTGGAGCTCGTCACCTTCGGCTTCTACCGGTTCTGGCTCGTCACCGACATCCGCCGCCATTTGTGGTCGAACACCGCGATCGACGGCGACGCCGCCGAATATACCGGCCGCGCCAAGGAGCTCCTGGTCGGCTTCCTGTTCGCGCTCGCGATCCTGGTGCCGATCTATCTCGGCTATTTCCTCGTCGGTATCGAGTTCGAGCGCTGGCAGGGCTTTGCCTCGACACCGCTGTTCATTTCCTTCTATGCCTTCGGCCAGTTCGCGATTTTTCGCGCACGACGTTACCGTTTGACCCGCACGGTCTGGCGCGGTGTGCGCTTCTGGATGGACGGCTCCGGCTGGGCCTATTCGTTCCGCGCGATGCTATGGGGACTGCTGGTGTTCCTGACGCTCGGCCTGGCGCTTCCGTGGCGCGAGGCATCGCTGGAGCGCTACAAGATGCGGCACACGTATTTCGGCGATCTGCAGGGCGGCTTCGAAGGCGACGGCTGGACCTTTTTCAAGCGTGGCTGGTGGTTGTGGCTGCTCACGCCGATCGCGGTCATCATCTTTCCGCTCGCGCCGTTCCTCTATGCCGAGTTCAAGGCGCGCGAATGGCGCTGGTGGCTCAACGGCATCCGCATCGGCGGCGTCAGCCTGTCCTCGGATCTGCCGCACAATGCATTCTACGGCCTTTACTGGAAGATGGTCGGATGGTGGCTGCTGCTCTCGACCCTGTTCGGCCTCTACATCGGCGGTGCCACCCTGCTCGTCGTCAAGCTGAGCGGCGTGCCGGCTGAGCAGGTGTTCGGGCCGGACCACGCAGCCAAGAGCATCCCGATGCTTGTGATGATGGTGATCGGCTATTTCGCGCTTGCGCTTGCCATCAACATCATCATGCGCGTCTATCTCCAGCGCGATCTCTGGGCCAAGGTGCTGGAAACCGTCACTGTGCACGACATTGGAGCCGCAGCCGATGTCCGCGCCAGCGGCGAGCTGGCCAGCGCGCTCGGTGAGGGCTTCGCCGATGGGCTCGATGTCGCAGGATTCTAGATCGTGAGTGATGTGACCGCTGAACCCGGCGTCGAGACCAAGCCCGGACAACCGGCGATCTTCTTCGACGGACTATCGAGCCGCCGGCGGCAGGTCATGCTGACACTGGGTGACGCGCTTGACATCGCCGAACTGAGCGACATGCAGGCGGGCACGCCCGTCGTGCACTGGGACTATGACGAAATCCGTCGTGCCGACAGTCCGGCCGGCATCCTGCGCTTGACCGCGACGTCCGCGCCGCCGCTGGCGCGGCTCGAGATCCGTGATGCCGCTTTCTCGGCTGATCTCGTCGCCCGCTGCGTCCGTCTCGACGAGCACCAGACCACCAGCCGTGGTGTCGCAAAAATCGTCGGCTGGTCGGTTGCCGCCGCCGTCTCCATCGTCTGCGTCGTGCTGTTCGGCGTGCCGCTCGCCGCGGATCGCCTGGCGCCGCTGGTGCCGAAACCGATCGAGCGGCGGCTCGGCGATGCGTCCGAGGTTCAGGTGAAGACCATCTTCGGCCGCGAGTCCTGCAGCGATCCGGCTGGCCAGGCGGCCTTCGCCAAGCTCGTCAACCGCCTGCGCGACGCTGCCGGGCTCGACGACGACATGACGGCCGGCGTGCTGCCGAGCTCGGTGCCGAATGCGTTCGCGCTGCCGGGGGGCAAGGTCTTCGTGCTCAACGCCCTGCTCGACAAGGCCGATAGTCCGGACGAGATCGCCGGCATCCTCGCCCACGAGCTCGGCCATCTCAAGCATCACGACAACATGCGCGGCCTGATCTACAACGGCGGCACTTCGTTCCTGATCGGCCTGTTGTTCGGCGACGTTACCGGCTCGTCCGCCGTGATCTTCGCCTCGCGCAGCCTGGTCGAAGCCTCCTATTCGCGCGAGGCCGAGACCAATGCCGACACCTTCGCGATCGACATCATGCACAAGCTCGGCCGCTCGCCCAAGCCCGCGGCCGAGTTGATGTTCCGCATCACCGGCAAGGAAGGCGGATCGGGCTTCACCATCCTAGCGAGCCATCCGCTCACCGAGGACCGCCTCGCGCGCATGACAAAGGAAGACCGCCCCGCCAGCGGCCCGCCGCTGCTCACTGACAAGGAGTGGCAGGCGCTGAAAGGAATCTGCGGCAGCGGGAAGATTTGAGCGGGATGGGGTGAGATTCGAGGCGCGCCTCGACCGAAGTGCGTTCCCTCCCCCCTTGTGGGGGAGGGCTAGGGGGTAGCCCAGGAAAAGGTGCCAATTGTTGATGATGCACTGAGGACGAGTGCGCGAGGGGTAGAATCCCCGTGTGGCACCCCCCTCCCTGCCCCTCCCGCGCAAGGGGGGAGGGAACGGAGAGAGCGATGCGCTTGGCCTCGGCTCAACTTTATTGTGCTCTGGACTATCGCGTCCCATAGGCGCGGTCGCCGGCGTCGCCGAGGCCCGGCAGGATAAAGCCGTTCTCGTCGAGGCCTTCATCCACCGCGGCGGTCCAGATATGCACGTCTGGATGCAAGCCGCGCAGGCGCTCGAGGCCCTCCGGCGCTGCAATCAGGCAGGCGAGGCGAATGTCCTTGGCGCCGCGCTCTTTCAGCCGGTCGATCGCGGCCACGGCCGTGTTGGCGGTCGCGACGACAGGCGTCACCACGATCGCGAGGCGCTCGCTGAGATCGGATGGCGACTTGAAGAAGTACTCGACCGCGGCAAAGCTCTGGGGCTCGCGGTAGAGGCCGATATGGGCGACGCGCGCGGTCGGCACCAGGTCCATCATGCCGTCGACGAAGGTCGTGCCGGCGCGCAGCATCGGCACGAACACCAGCTTCTTGCCGGCGATCTTGGCCGAGTGCATCGTCGCCAGCGGCGTCTCGATCACGGTGTCGGCGAGCGGCAGGTCGCGCGTCACCTCGTAGCAGAGCAACATGCCGATCTCCTTGATCAGCTCGCGGAACGACTTTGTCGAGATCGATTTGTCGCGCACCAAGGTCAGCTTGTGCTGCACCAGCGGATGATCGACGATCGTGACGCCTTCCATGATCGGATGCTCTTGCTTCTTCCCTTCTCCCCCTGTGGGAGAAGGTGGCGCGAAGCGCCGGATGAGGGGTCGTCTCCGCGAACTCAAATGAGAGATGTGCCCGCGGAGACATACCCCTCGCCCGCCTCGCTTGCGCGAGGCACCCTCTCCCACAAGGGGAGAGGGTCTAGAAAACAGTGCCGTCGCTGATGACCTTGAGCGGCGGTGAACCATCGGGACGACGCGAAAACGCGATCTCGCGGCCGGCGGCCCAGGTGCCGCCTTCCAGGATGCTGGCGAGCGGCAGGGACTCCGGCGTGCGGCCGAGCTTGGCGCGAACAAGTTCGGCAACGCGATCCAGCAAGGCGACCGTCAGCGCGCGCCACTCCACCACGAGCAGCGAGTCGACCGCGTGCGCGCGATCGGCATCCGCGGCATCGCGCAGGCGCAGCACCTCGTGATCGACGAACAGGCCGCCATTGCGGTATTCGGCAAGCCCGGTCAGGCCGTCGATGTCGGTGACATCAAATCCGGCGCACTGGAGCGGTTCTATCAGCGAATAGCTCAGCCATTGCGACAGCTTGTGCAGCGGCACGAGGCCGCCGGTCGCATCATCCGCCTTGATCGCAGGATGACGCCAGCAATCGCCGAGCGGCACACCTGCGAGCTCGATCCGCGACGGCCAGATCGGCCCGAGCTGGTTCAGCACCGCGGAGAGGATCACGGGCGCAGGAATGGCGCCGTTCGTTGCCTGCGCGGCGATATGATCGAACAGGCCGCCCGGTCGTGGCGTGTCGTGCATGCCGAAGACATCGGCGCGCGCCGCAACCTGCTTGCCGAGGCGCCGCAGCAGATCGGTACGTCCCTCGAGGCCGAGCAGCGGATTGGCCTCGCCCGCCTGGAAGGCGGAATTGAGCGCAGCTAGCGGCAGTTTTTCGATCACGTCCGCATTGACCCTGAAGGGTGCGCGCGCGTCACGCGAAAAGAGGCCGCCGGCAAACATGTCGAGGCTCGCGATCGCAAGCCCCTCGGATCGGCCGATATCTCGCCCCGTCACAGCGTCGCGATAGCGCCACGCAGCGCCTGCGCCGGCATCGAGCAGCACGCTGACAATGGCGAGGTCGAACTCCGCGCGCGCCCGTGCCGTGCGATCAGGCCACGGCGCCGCGTCAGCCAGCTGCGCCCAGCGGTCGACGCCGCCGAACACAAAATGCCGCCACCGCGCATGGAACGGAATGTCGAGTGTCGGATAGGCTTTTCGCGTGACAGCCAGCACGGCGTCCGCGACGCCATCCATGCGATCGAGATCAATGGTGAAATGTGTGAGCCCGTTGCGCAGGCCGATCTCGAGCATTTGCCCGGCGCGCGCGCGAACCGCCTTTGCGGTGAGCAGCGCGCGTGCCTCTCGTTCCAAAACGTCCGCCATCAATCGATCAGTATTTTTCCAGCGAACGTCCGACCACGCCGTCGACGTCCTTCTCGGGTGCAATGTCGGTCGAGTAGTAGCCGGCGGCCTTCTTCGCGGCGATCTCGACATAGGCGTCGGCCGGGATTAGCTCCGGCGGGATCGGCACGCGCTCGACGATGTCGATGCCTTGCGAGGTCAGCGCGTCGTATTTCATGTCGCTCATCGACAGGAAGCGGTCGATGCGCTTCAGGCCGAGCCAGTGGATGGTGTCGGGCATCAGCTGCTGGAAGCGCGCGTCCTGCACGCCGGCGACGCATTCGGTGCGCTCGAAATAGGCCGCTGCCGCGTCGCCGTCCTCCTGGCGCTTGCGCGCATTGTAGACCAGGAATTTGGTGACCTCGCCGAGCGCGCGGCCTTCCTTGCGGTTGTAGACGACGAGCCCGAGCCCGCCCTCCTGCGCGCCGCGCGCGGATTCCTCGATGCCGTGAATCAGGTAGGGCCGGCAGGTGCAGATATCGGAGCCGAACACGTCGGAGCCGTTGCACTCGTCATGCACGCGGCATGTGATCTTGGTGCGATGGTCCGGCAGTTTTGTCACATCTCCGAACATGTAGACCGTGGTGCCGCCGATCGGCGGCAGGAACACCTTCAGGTCCGGCCGCGTCACGAGCTCGGGGAACATGCCGGCGGTCTGCTCGAACAGGGTGCGGCGCAGCTCGGTCTCGCCGGTCGCAAAGCGTTCGGCAAGGCCGGGCAGATACCAGACCGGATCGATCGCGATCTTCACCACCGAGACGCTGCCATTGGCGTGCACGACCTCGCCGTCGGCGCGCAATCGCTTGGCCGCGAGCGCCTCGCGGATTTCGGGCAGATCGAGCCGCGCGCGCGTCACCGCGATGCTCGGCCGGATATCGACACCCTCGGCGATGTCCTTGCCGAAATTCTCGGCGACCAGATGGCCCCAGGGGTCGAGCGCGACGATTTTGGCGGGATCGCGCCACTGCTCGAACGGTCCGATGGTCGCCGCCGGGAACGTGTTGGTGAGATCGGGACGCCGGATCGGATCGAGCGCGCCCGCGGAGACGGCGAGCGCGCGATACATCGCATAGGAGCCGCCATGGCTGCCGATCACGTTGCGGTCCTGCGCGCGCGACACCGTGCCGATGATCGGCCCGCGAGCGCGTGCATCGGCTGCGCCCCAGTGAATCGGAAAGGCCGCCTTGCGGCCCGGCTCCGGGTGCGAGGTGAGGCGGATGTGGTCGGTACGGTTCGCGCGGCTCATGGCCAAACTCCCAAAAAGCCAACGGCCCGCCGCTCGGACGGGCCTGGCTCTGCGGCGTTGCCGGCAGAGGCCGGCGACGCAATCCAACATATTGTAGCGGCCGGCCACGACAGACAAGTTAATCGTGCGGGTCGGGCAGGGCCGCTTTTCTGCTGATAATATGGGGATTGGCAGGCCCGATGGAAATGGCGGGGTCGCGGCGGTTCGGCGATTTGACGACGGTCGACTTCATTTAAGATATTGATATAATTATATATTTCGAATTAACGGCCGACCGGGCCCGCAAGCCTGCGTCGCGCGCAGGCCAATCGGGACATGACCTCGCCCGTCGGCAGCGACGTCACCTCGGCGATCTCCCGGTAGGACAGCGCGTCGATCTCGCGCAGCACCAGGATTTCGCGCAGGCGCCGCGGCAGGGTCTCGATCGCGCAGCGAATTGCGGTCGCATCGATATCGGCGGCTACCGAAATTTTGTCGGCACGGTCGTCCGTTCGGAGGACGGAAGCGGCGACCGCATCAGGTAACCGCTTGTGTGCGAATACCTCACTTTGCCGATCGCGTCGCCGCCGGGTGGTCAGCCATGTCCGATAGCAATTCCGCACGCCCTTCAACAATCGGGTCCGGCCTCTCCCGCCCGTGTCGACATCCGTTCGGAGAAACGCGGCCTGGACGATGTGCTCGGCGGCCTCCGCGTCGCCGCTCAGGAAGCGCGCAAAATTATAAGCCGAGTCGAGCATAGGCATGCCGTCCCGTCCCGGATTGACACCGTTCTGCATTGTTAGCCCCGTGCGATCCCGTGTTGTTGTGCGCAGCTCTCTTCGCCCGCACGGCAACCGGCCTCAATGGACGGCGCGTGGTCTTTCGCTGGAATCGCAATCCCCAGGGAAACCCTGTGAAATCATCGGCTTCCGATGCCACATCCCCAACGTTTCGAGACGGCCATGCTGCAAGAACCGGAATTGATCGAGAGACCCGCGGCGGCGCAATTCGCCAGGCGTGCGAGGTTCGGCGCGTTCGAGGCCGATCCGCGCAGTGGCGAGCTGGTCAAGAACGGCAGGCGGGTGCGTTTGCAGGAGCAGCCGTTTCAATTGCTCTCGGCGTTGCTGGAACGGCCGGGCGAATTGGTGACGCGCGAAGAGCTCCGCGCGCTGCTCTGGCCGCAGACGGTGGTCGACTACGATCACGGGCTCAACAAGGCCGTGAGCAAGATACGCGAGGCGCTGGGCGATTCCGCGGAGAGCCCGCGTTTCGTCGAAACGGTCGCCCGCCGCGGTTATCGTTTTCTCGCCGACGTTACCGTCATCGTCGATGCGAGCACCACGCGCGAACCCGATCCGTCTCCGCCCGCGCCAGAGGCTGTGCCTGAGACGCCCGTCGTCGGGCGCCGGCACGGCCTGTTCGCCTCGATCGGCCTGATCCTGCTGCTGGCCGCAACGCTTCTGGCCTGGCTCTCGCCCTGGCATCAGGGAGCGCAAGCGATCCATTCGCTCGCGGTGCTGCCGCTCGTCGACACCTCGGAAGATCCGTCGCAGGATTTTTTCGCGGACGGCATGACCGGCGAGCTGATCACAGAGCTCGGCAAGGTCGATGCGCTCAGGGTGATCTCGCGCACCTCGACGATGACGTACAAGGGCGCGCACAAATCGCTCGCGACCATCGCGCGCGAGCTCAATGTCGACGCCGTGATCGAAGGCAGCGTGATGCGCGCGGCCGGGCGCGTGCGGATCACGGCCCAGCTGATTCACGCGAGCGACGACAGCCGCGTCTGGGCCGACAGTTACGAGGGCGATGTCCGCGACGCGCTGACGCTTCAGGTCCGCGTCGCCCGCGCCGTGGCCGGGCAGGTGCGTGCCACGCTGAATCATGGCGAGCGCGCCGCTTTCGACAAGCCGCGCAGCATCGATCCGCTGGCTTACGAAAATTACCTGAAAGGCCGCTACTTCCTGAACAAGCGCACTGGCGACGGCCTCAGGGCCGCCATCAGATATTTCCGCCAGGCCATCGAGATCGACCGCACTTACGCCGAGGCCCATTCCGGCCTTGCGGATGCCTATGCGCTCGCCGGCGATTGGGAGTACGGCGTGCTCTCGACCACGGAAGCTTTCTCCAAGGCGACGGCGGCGGCCAGCAAGGCGCTCGAGCTCGACGGCACGCTGGGTGAGGCGCACACTTCGCTCGCCTTTGCGCTCGATCTGTACGGCTGGGACTGGGATGTCGCTGCTTCCGAATACGAGGCCGCGATCCGCCTCAACCCCAGCTATGCCACGGCGCATCATTGGTACGCCTGGCATCTGATGCTGATCGGCAAGACCAGCGAGGCGCTGCGAGAGTTCGGCCAGGCGCAAAGCCTCGATCCGCTCTCCCTCATCATCGGCGCCGACATCGCCGATGCCCTCTGCATCGTCAGCGATTTCGAAGCGGCGGTCGCGCAGAGCCGCAAGACGCTCGAGCTCGATCCCCGATTTGCTGTCGGCCATTACGAGCTCGGTCAGGCCCTGGTGCAGCTCGGCAGTTTCGACGAGGCGATCGCCGAGTTCCGCAAGGCGATCGAGATCTCCGGCCACAGCAGCGTGTTCGATTCCAATCTCGCCTACGCCTATGCCGTCTCCGGCCGCAAGGACGACGCGGTCAGGATCGCCGCCGACATGGCGGCGCATGGCGACGTTTATCCGTCGGCGCAAGCCAACATCGCGCTGATCTACGCAGGCCTCGGCGATCGCGACGCCGCGCTCGACTGGCTCGACAAGGCCTATGATGCCCGCTTCAATCCCTCGATCCTGCTGCGGCCTGGCTTCGATCCGCTGCGCAGCGATGCGCGGTTCGAGGGCCTCATGCACCGCATCGGACTAGGCAAAACCTAGGCAATCAGACATATCGTACCGCTCCGGCCTCGTTCTCGGAGTTCGCCATGTCTACCACCAGTATGTCTGCCACCAATATGTCTGCCGCCAGCTACATCGATCCCCGCAATGGAAAGCTCTATCCGTTTCATGAGCCGCGCTGGTGCTCTGACGAGCGCACGCCGCTGCTGGTGACGCCGGGCGCGGGAATTTCGCGCGACGACATTGACGGCCGTACGCGATCGCTGTGGCGCTACCGGGCGGCGCTGCCGGTGGAGATCAAGGATCCGATTTCGCTCGGCACCGGCTGCACGCCGCTGGTGCAGCAGGGGTGGGGCGATTTGCGTCCGTTCTTCAAGCTCGAATGGTTCAATCCGACCGGCAGCTTCAAGGACCGCGGCTCGGCGGTGATGCTGTCGTTCCTCCGGCAGATCGGCGTCGACGCCATTTTGGAGGATTCGTCCGGCAATGGTGGCTCATCGATGGCGGGTCTCGGTGCGGCCGGCGGCATGCGTGTGAAGATCTTGGCGCCGGCCTCGACCTCGCCCGCCAAGATCGCGCAGGTGCGCGCCTACGGCGCCGAGGTGCAGCTCGTCGAGGGCCCGCGCGAGGAGTCGGAGGCCGAGGCTATCAGGCAGTCGAGCCAGACTTTCTATGCCAGCCACAACTGGCAGCCCTTCTTCCTCGAGGGCACAAAATCGCTCGCCTATGAAATCTGGGAAGACCTCGGTTTTCGGACGCCCGATAACGTCATCGTTCCCGTCGGTGCCGGCAGCAGCCTGCTCGGCTGCGCCTTCGGCTTTCGCGAGTTGTTGAAAGCGGGGCAGATAGCAAGACTGCCGCGCCTGTTCGCGGCCCAGCCGCTCAACTGCTCGCCGATCGATGCCAGCTTCAAGGCCGGCGTCGATACGCCGGTCGCGCGCGAGGTCAACAAAACCATTGCCGAAGGCACCGCGATCAAAACGCCGCTGCGACTGCGCGAGATCATCGGCGCGTTGCGCGAAAGCGGCGGCGGCACCGTTGCGCTCACCGAGGACGAGATCGTCGCCGCGCTTCGTCGTCTGGCGCGGCAAGGCCTGTTCGCCGAACCCACCAGCGCCAGCGCGGCCGCGGCGCTGGAGAAACTCGCTGCCAGCGGAACCATCAAGGCGAGCGAGACCACGGTCGCGGTCCTCACCGGCACCGGGCTCAAGGCCGCGACCACCGTCGCCGATCTCGTGGGCCGCGACTAGCCTAAGGCTGCTGGTTCTCGGATCACTCTAATGACGGTGCATGCAGGCGTGGACGTAATCCTTAAATGCCGGGTCCTTCTTAGCTTTGGAGAAACCCATCGCACGGGCCTCGTCGCGACACGTCTCCTTTTTCTCGACTATTTCCGGATGTCTCGCCGCCTTGCACTGAAAGCGGAAAGGTCCTGGCGGATATTGCCCGCAGTTCTGCGCTTCGGCAGCGATTACAACGCCGACAAGAAGTATCGAAGCGCCTATCAGTATTCTAATCATGAGGCACCCGGACTGATGTCTCGCGGCATTCACAATTAGCATGATGCCCGGATCGTCGCGTACAGGCGGTAGAGATCTGGCGTCTGCCATTAAGAGGTACTCAAGCGGCGGCGCTTTCGATCCCCAAGGAGCCTCCTCAACGGGTGACCAACCGTTTGGCTGCCGCTAGGAGCGTCTCACTCCCTCAAATCATTCACCCGCTTCACCCACGTCCGCACGTCGGCGAGCACCTCCGGCAGCACCGACCTCACCTCCAGCACGGTCATGCCGGGCTTGATGCGGGGATCGTAGAGCAGGTTGAGGATGTACTGGTCGTAGACGTCGAAATAGCCCATCGACACATTGTCGTTGAACATCGTCCACGGCACGCTCGCGGTGTCGTTGATCGGGCCGAGCGACTGCAGCAGCTCCTCATAGGCGCAATCGAGGAAGGTGAAGTCACCATTGTCGACGGTGAGGATGACGTCGGAATGCTCGATCTCGAAATTGTCGTTCTTGCGGAAGCCGGACAGGCATTGCGGATCGAGCGAGGTGCGGATCTCGCGCGCCTTCTCCGCGCCGTAGAAGCTTGCAATGGTGCGGTAGAGGTCGCGGTCGCGCACCAGCTTGACCCGCACATTCGCCGCCTCGGCCGTGTCGGTCATGGCGATGTCGAGATGCTGCACGCGCGTGCCGATGTCGGCCACGACCTTCGCGAGCTGCGCCTTGCGGTCGGCGCGGTCGCTCTCGGCGAACACGCGCACCGGCCCGTCGAACTTGCGGATACGGTCGACACGGCCGGCGAGGTGATATTCGGCGCCGAAGGCGGTCTTCAGAAAGCCGTCGACGATCTCGGCGTCGGTAAAGCTCTTCTTCTCGGCGTGCTGGCGCGAGGCGATCGCGGGCAGCTCGCCGGCGATGGCCATGGGTGCGGTGTCAGGCGCACATGTGAGCGCGGCAAACGCCAGCAGGGCGAAGCGAAGGACAGCCGAGGGCGGGACCAATGCGCTCATCTCTGCGCAACGCTGCCGTATTCGCAAGCCGCGCACAAGTCCGCAAATTCACGCGCCCCGCGGGTTCCCGCCGCAGCTCCCTGTCGGCCTAGTTGTTGAGCACGACCACGGTGGTGCCGACCCCGACGCGGCCGTAGAGGTCGGTGACGTCGTCATTGGTCATGCGGAAGCAGCCGGAGGACACCGCCTGGCCGATCGTCTCCGGCTCGTTGGAGCCGTGGATGCGGTAGAGCGTCGATCCCAGATACATCGCGCGCGCGCCGAGGGGGTTCTCGATGCCGCCCTTCATATGGCGCGGCAAATCGGGCCGGCGGGCGATCATCTGCGACGGCGGCGTCCATTCCGGCCATTCCTTCTTGGCGGTGATCTTGTGCACGCCGCCCCAGCGGAAGCCGTCGCGGCCGACGCCAATGCCGTAGCGCAGCGCCTGGCCGTTCTGGAGCACCAGATAGAGCCGGCGCTCGGCGGTGTTCACCACGATCGTGCCGGGGGCATAATTGCCGT
Organism: Bradyrhizobium monzae; assembly: GCF_021458635.1. Taxonomy (GTDB): domain Bacteria; phylum Pseudomonadota; class Alphaproteobacteria; order Rhizobiales; family Xanthobacteraceae; genus Bradyrhizobium. Next base: position 99,244 of record NZ_JAIRDQ010000007.1, on the reverse strand, counting down.
TGTACATGACCGTGGTGCGGGGGATCGGGCTCGCGCCGCCGCCGCCGAGATAGCCGGTGGAGCTGGTGCCTGTGAAGTCCATCATCCCCGCCGCGGATGCGTCGGCCGCGCCAGCCAGCAAGAGCGCCATTGCGGTCATCGGCACGGCAAAAAACCGGATCATTGTTTCCCCCAGCAAAAAAAATCGATTCAACGAAAACCAGAGGCCATATTTGCGGGCGTTTCGCAAGCCACGGCCCCGTGAGGGAGGCCATGCCGGCGATTGGCGTTACCAAATCGGCAACCACGCCAATTTGCCGGAAAACGTTAGAGCATTTTCAAGCGAAGTGGATGCCGGTTCGCATGAAGAAAACGCGTCAAAACAAGAATCTAATGCCCCGTCCGATTTCATTGGAACGGGGCGTTAGCCAAGCCGGCAGGTCGCCATGCGGGGCAGGGCCGCGATGCCGGCTATTGCTTTGACGGGGCCCGCGAACAATGATTGTTCACGCGGATCACTCGAAATGGCCGGTTGCGGGAGCAGACAGAATGAACGGTGCGGAAAGCCTGGTGCGGACGATGGTCAAGGGCGGGGTGGACGTCTGCTTCACCAACCCGGGCACTTCCGAGATGCATTTTGTCGCGGCGCTCGACCGCGTGCCGGGCATGCGCTGCGTGCTCGGCCTGTTCGAAGGCGTGGTGACGGGCGCGGCCGACGGCTATTTCCGTATGAAGGGCACGCCCGCCTCGACCCTGCTGCATCTCGGCCCCGGCCTCGCCAATGGCCTTGCCAATTTGCACAACGCCAAGAAGGCCAATTCCGGCATCGTCAACATCGTCGGCCAGCACGCCGTCTACCACATCGGCTATAACGCGCCCCTGACCTCCGACATCGAGGGCCTGGCCCGGCCGATGTCGTCCTGGGTCCGCACCTCGCCGGATTCCAAATCGGTCGCCGCTGACGGCGCCGCCGCCATCGCGGCCGCCAGGAGCGCGCCGCCGCAGATCGCGACCCTGATCCTGCCCGCCGACACCGCCTGGAACGAGGCCGACGGCGTCGCCGAGGTGCCGGTTGAGCAGCAGCGCGCCGGCTACTCGCCGCAGGCGGTCGAGCAGGCCGCAAAGATTTTACACGGCGACGGCGAGGGCACGCTGCTGCTGATGACCGGCAGCGCCTTGAGCGAGAAGGGGCTGGCGCTGGCCGAGCGTATCGCCGGCAAGACCGGCTGCACCGTGATGGGCCCGACCTTCCGTCCGAAGATGGCGCGCGGCCGCGGCCGCTTCTCGATCGACCGCATTCACTACGTCATCGAGAACGCGCTGCCGATGCTGGCGAAATTCCGTCACATCGTGCTGGTCGAGTCCGACGATCCGGTGGCGTTCTTCGCCTATCCGAACAAGCCGAGCATGCTCAAGCCCGCGGGCTGCGACGTGCATCGCATGACCTCCTGGGGCGAGAATTCGGTCGCAGCGCTCGAAGCGCTGGCCGGCGCCGTGAAGGCGAGCGCCAAGGACGTCAAGCCGCAGGCTTTGGCCGAGCTGGTCAAGCCGACCGGCGCGCTCACCTTCGCCTCGATCGCGCAGGCGATCGCATGTGCGATCCCCGAGAACGCGATCATGGTCGACGAATCCCTCACCACCGGCCGGGGCTTTTTCCCGCCGACCGCGGCCGCCGCGCCGCACGATTGGCTGCAGAACATGGGCGGCTCGATCGGCTTCTCGACGCCGCTGTCGATCGGTGCCGCGATCGCCTGCCCGGACCGCAAGGTCATCACCATGGTCGGCGACGGCAGCGCGATGTACACGATCCAGTCGCTGTGGACGCAGGCGCGCGAGAATCTCAACATCGTCACCATCGTGTTCGCCAACCGCATCTACCAGATCCTGCGCGGCGAGTTTGACAATGTCGGCGCCGGCGAGCCCGGCCAGCGCGCCAACGACATGCTCCGCCTCGACCGCCCGACGCTCGATTTCGTGGCGCTGGCGAAGGGCATGGGCGTGCCCGGCCGCGCCGTCACCAATGCCGACGAGTTCAACAAGGCGCTGGCCGAGGCCGTCGCCGAGCCGGGGCCGCGGCTGATCGAAGTGCAGATGTAAGGCGCACCATCAGGAGCGCCGACGGCCGGGGGCACGATGCAGACCGAGCTGAACAAGGTGATTGCGGCGCTCCGGGACTTCTACGCCCAGGAAGGATTTTTGTTCGAGAAGGACATCGGCGAGCGCGCGATCACGCACCGCTTCGCCGTCTATCTCGAGCGGCAGTTTTCGGGCTGGTCGGTCGATTGCAATTACGACCGGCTCGGCGAGCGCACGCTCCATCTGCCGCACGGCACCATCATCTCGACCGACGATCATCTCGGCAAGTCGATCTACCCCGATGTCGTCGTGCACCAGCGCGAGATTCCGAACAATCTGCTCACCGTCGAGATCCGCAAGGCGAGCAATCACACCGCGCTCGATCACGACCAGCACAAGCTGAAGGCGATGACCGATCCGCATGTCTGGTTCGCCTATTGGATCGGCGTGCTGCTGGTGCTGGACAAGCCCGGCGTCACGATGTCGGAGGTCTATGTCAGCGGCGTCGTCGATCAGCCGCTGTCGCTCTGGTTCGCGGCGCGGCTTGCGGAAAGTGGTCTCGCGGCGGCGCATTAGGGCGTGTACTTACAAGCGTCAGATTTCGGGTACCAAGCGGAAGGTGCTTCGCGGGCCAGTAACGACTGCTTGTGACCCCGAGCCGGCACCGAATGCACCAGGGTCCCGAGACTAATGGCTTACAATTTCCCGATCTCCGCCACGTCGCGAAATGCTAGACTAAGTGCGATCGCTGGGCAGGCTTATAGGGGGACGTGTGCGGCGGCGCGGTTTTATCAAGCTTCTCGTTGGCAGCGTGGCTTCGTGGCCAATTGTTGCGCGTTCGGAGCAGCCCGCGAAAATGAAGCGAATTGCGCTCGTATCGGCGGGCACCAAAGCCGCCGATATGAACAATGGCAATCGATATTTCCGTGCCTTTTTCGACGAGTTGGCCCGCCTAGGCTATGTTGAGGGCCAAAACCTCTCGGTAGAAAGATACTCGGGGGAAGGGCGTGTCGAGGATTTTTCTCAACTTGCACACGATGTCGTCAGCACCGGGCCCGATCTGATTTATGCGATGTCCGGTCCGCTGGCATCGATGTTTAAAATGTCGACCACAACGATTCCCATCATCGCAATATCCGCTGATCCAATCGCACTTGGACTTGTCCCGAGCATTGCTCGACCCGGAGGTAACATAACGGGCGTTAGTGTAGATGCTGGGATCCAAATCTGGGGAAAGCGTCTCGGACTTCTCGTGGAAGCAAAGCCGAAGCTTTCCAATGCTCGTTTCCTTGCGTCGCAGGCACTATGGGAGAGACCGTCAGGCTCGGGGGCGGCGATCCAGGATGCCGCGCGGCAGGTCGGAATTAAAGTGTCTGGCGCGCTGCTGACGACCATGAGCACGCAAGCATACCAGCCGACTTTTCGTTTGATGGAGCAAGAGCAAGTAGATTCGCTCCTCGTGTCCGACGAGCCCGAGCATCTCCCCTATCTTAAGTTGATTACAGAAATGGCAGCTAGAACGAGAATTTGCGCAGTTTATCCGTATCGAGCCTTTGCCGAGGTTGGCGGTTTAATGGCTTATTCGACCGACCTTCTGGATGTCCAGCAGCGCTGCGCCAACCTCATTTATCGGGTTCTCAAAGGTGACAATCCGGGCGACATCCCATTTTACCAGCAGACCCGCTTCGAATTGGTCATAAATCTCAAGACTGCAAAGGCACTGGACCTGCTAATGCCGGCGACGCTTCTCGCCCGTGCCGACGAGGTGATCGAATAACTGTTAATGTCTGCATTTGGCCGGGTGCTGCCTTAGGCGGTGTTTCCCAAGAGGTCAGCTGTTGAGGGTGAAGCGGGAATGATTTGCATCGGCGGTGACCGGCCCTTTTGACCCGAAGCGATCATTATCTGTCTCAAGTCGACATATCCAAGAGTGCCCTATAGAGCTTGCCTGTGCGAAAAAAATTGACGAGGGCGAATTGTCCGATCATCAGGCGAGTGGCGGCCAAGAACAATCGGCCCTTCCGATGATCCACTTGGATTACCCGGCCCAGTCCATGAAACCGATACATGTCTACTTTTTCAATGTCTGCCTGCGGTATAAGGAACTTTTCGTCAGCCCCTTTTACATTTAGGCCAAAACCATCAATCCACGCCTCGCCCTTCGAAGCGTGCGTTTTCAAGCTAAGTTCGGGCCCGACGTGGAAGAATATCTTACACCGAAACATACGCTCCTCGTTGGTCGCGACTAGCTCGATAGGTGATAGCGAAACCGTGCCACCTAAAGTAGTCGTGAGCAACGACGTTCTTCAGCTGTGGTGAAACGTCCGATATTGCCCCCAAGGCCGACATGATGAATGTCGTTTTCAACGTTGCCTTCGGAGGGCAAACCGGACGCAACGAATTTCTGAATCCACGCACTGAAGCGGAAAGCTTCTTGTTGAATCGATGCGCGCTAAGGACGCGGTTCGCCTCTTCCGTCGGGAAGAGGGGGACTACGGCCGCTCGCGTGGTGCGAGCGGCCTTAAGTGTTATCGGCTATCACCCGCTCAATGCAGCGGCGCGCCCTGGCCCAACGCATAGGCCACAAGATCCCTCAGCGTGAAGTTGGCACCCGTCACCGGCGCCCAGTTCGGGTCGAGCGACAGCAGGGAGGAGGCGTCGCCGAACATCATGCCGAGGAAGACTTCGGCGACGATACGACCGCCGACCGGGCCGAGTTGCGGCGTGTTGATTCCAGTCGCAGGCGCGCCTGTGGCCGGGACCGTGACCGAGGTCGAGAACTGGCGTGCTTCCGCGAGGATGTAGGTCCAGAGCGGGCAGTTGCCTTTGAACACGCCGTTTGCGATCGACGCGATCGGAACCTGCGGATCGCCTGCCGGGTCGGGATTGTCGACGGCCCGGCCGATGACGATCTGCTCGTCGGTCAGCGGCGTCAGGTGCATCGCCTTGGCGACCGCCTGGCCCGAGGGCAGCCCGAGCCGCCAGCCGCGCTCGAGGTTGCGCAGCGCCAGCGACGACGGATTGGAGGCGACCTCCGGCGGCAGCTTGCGCAACGGATCGACCAGCGAGGTGTCGATGCGATAGGCGAACTGGAGCCGCCGCTTGTTGTCCGGATTGCTGCTGTCGTCCTCGACGCCATACGCGCGCGTGTCGATGTCGATGAACCGCCCCCAGTCGATGGCGCGGCCGGGACCCATGGAGCGGAAGCCGGTCAGCGCGTTGTTGTCGGGGTTGTTGGGATCGGGGAAGATCTGCAGCAGCATGTTGTCGGCGTCGTTCAGCCGATAGCCTGGCCGGATCATCGAGTGGCCGAGCCGGTAGGCCGCGACCGAAAACTCGACCGGCATGAACGGGAAATTCTTCCAGTGATAATAGGCGATCCTGCTGCGATCGTATTCTCCGCCGGTTCTGAGATCGTTCAGCACGCCGGCATTGACGATGCGCGGCAGGAAGTCGTTCAGCACGACGTATTGATAGTGGAAGCGCACACGCTGCTGCACGGCCTCGAAGGACAGCCCTTCATTGTCGTCGACCATGCGGTTGTGGAAGCGCAGCATCAGCCCCTGAAACTGCGAGACGATGCTGTTCTCGTCGTTGCGGGGATCGCCGATCAAGGCGCGGCCCTTGAAGCGCGGCAGGTCGCTGGCGTTGGACACGCCGGTGCCGGTCAGGGGATCGCCGAGGAGGAACTTGCCGCTGCTGTCGTACATGTAGGGCTGGTCGTTCGGCCCGCGCCCGTAGACATTGTCCATGTCGAACGAGGGCGTACGGAAATCGACGAGCCCGTCCGGATCCTGCTGCTTGGTCAGCGAGCTGACGGGATCGAACGTGATGTCGTGATCGATGAACTGGCCGAAATATGTGTAGAGCGAGGGAATTCCGCTCTCCTCGGCATCGGGGCCGTCCTTGGGGGCATCGAAATCGCCAACCATGTTGTCGGCGAGCGCCGCGAGATTTGCGATGTTGTCGGCGTCGTTCGGGCCGAATTTCGCCGGCGTCAGATTGCGGAACATGCGGCCGAAGCGGCCTTGAGAAAGCGGCGAACGGGTGGCGTTGAGACCGCGCGGCGTAATGGCGTGACGACTGCTCATAAAGTACCTCCATGAAAAGTTACGACGGCAAGCAACTAAAGTTAAAGTTGTCTGGGAAATAATATGCAGGCGAAGCTAGATCGCGGAATTTGGCGTCGCAATGCGCCGCTTCACACATCGCGCGACGTCGATGCGGTTCCATGAGCTGTTGTTGCGGTCAAGCTGCGGATGCGCTTTGCGAATTTTTCCCGCATCGATGCCGAATAACATTCTCGTCATCGAAAATCCCGGCGCGAAGCCATGTCAGCTTCGCCGACCTATCAGGCCAAGCGATTTATCGCAGCAAACATTGTGCTCGCGTAAAAATTGCAAGCCGCGTGCGCATGCCGCCTCGTCAATCGTCGCGGGCTTGCGAGAAGGTGTCGTGCGGATCGATGTCGCGATAGGCCGGGTATCCGGGGCCGAGCCTCGCGCATGCCGGGACTCGCCTGACGCATTGTCGCGCGCATCCTGGTATCGGCGCGTGCGCCGCGTTCGGCTTGGGCCTATGATGCGCCAAGCCGTCGTGGAGAATGTGATCTCGGCCACAGCTGGCAGCCCGGGTCGCGCCTATCTTCGGCGGACTTGCACGCGTCAATCCCGTGGCACGACGCTTCCGTCATTGGGAATCAGGTATTTTGGAGGTTCTGATGCAAAAATCATACTTGCTGGCTGGGACTGCGGCACTGGCGCTTATCATGCAGACACCGCTCGCGCTGGCGCAGAGCGCGCCCGCCGCAGGTGGCACGCCGCCGGCCACCGCGGCAACCACGACAGCACCTGCTGCCACCGCCACGCCGGCCGCGACCACCGACACGCCGACCTCGCCGGCCGGTTCGAAGAAGCGTGCGGACAAGAAGCCGGCGAAAAAGCTGACGCGGCGGCAGGAGCTCGAACATTCGATCGACACCGGCACCGTGCCAGAGCGCTATCGCAGCTCGGTGCCGAAAGAGTACCAGCAATACGTCCCGTTCGAGAAGCACTGACCGATCGTCCGGCGGCGCGAGTACCCCCGTCTTGCGCCGCGGTGGAACCGGACGGGAGCCATGCAGGAGCATGGCGTGATCTGATCAGCTGACCCTGTGGCGGTCGAGGGTGCCGGTGTTACACTGGGCCAAGCCGGGGGGAAGCCGTGATGAGTGACGACGCGAAGGATGCTGGCCTTGTGGCCATGATCAGCAGCATTCTGGGAGGCAACAGGCGCGCAGAGGCCGCCAGCCCGCCGCCGCTCGCTGACTTCATGCCGGTCGCGCCGACGGCCGCACCGGCAGCAGACGTGGCGGCAGACTTGGCGGAAATCCCGGAAGCGGAGTCTCCGAAGCTCCAGGATGCATCCGATCAGGCGGTGGCGGCTCCGAAGCCGGTCGCGCCCGGTCCGCCCCTGACGCCCGACGGCAAGCGGCTTTTGCCGGCGGAAGTCATTGCCGATCTCGTGCTCGGCGAGTTGCGCAAGATCGAGGATTTTCCGGCGTCCGGCGTCTCGGTGACGGTCTACGGCTATCGGCACTGGAACGCGATGATCACCTTCGCGCCATTCTCGACCACGTTCCAGAACGCGACCCGGTTCCGTCAGGCCCTGCCCGACCTCGTGTTCAAGCTGCGCCGTTTCGTCGAACTTGAGATATAGTGAGGGACGATCGCCGGCGGCCCGGTGCGGTTCATTTCGGTGGGTCGCGGTGTGATGGCGCGGCGGTCGCTCCAAAACTGTTCGACAGGATACTTGAATTGAGCGTCGCCTTTACCAAAGAAGAGAGCGCCGAGACTGCCTCCGAGACATTGTTGCCGGATCGCCCGATCTCGCCGCATCCGAATCTCGTGACGGAAACAGGATTGCAGGCGCTGCAGACGCAGCTCCAGCAAGCGCGCGAGGCCTATGAAGCCGCGCAAGCGATCGATGATGTCAACGAGAAGCGCCGGCAGTCGGCAGTGCCGTTGCGCGACGCGCGCTATCTGACCGAACGGCTGCGCACGGCGCAACTCATCGCCGGTCCGGCGTCGAACGATGTTGTCGCCTTCGGAAGCACGGTGACCTTCAGCCGCGCCGACGGCCGCGTGCAGACATACCGTATCGTCGGGGAAGATGAAGCCGACCCGAAGGCGGGATCGATCTCGTTCGTGTCACCGGTCGCGAAGTCGCTGATGGGCAAGGCGGTCGGCGACGTCGTGGGGGCGGGTGCGCAGGAGATCGAGGTTTTGGCGATTGTGTAGGATGCGATGATTGGCAATCGCGCTCTGGAGCAGTTGTGACACGAGAGGCCACATTGCGAGAACGCCTCGCTGTTTTGCCGACGAGTCAATCTGACTTCGGAAATTTCGCAGCCCATTGATCCGACTGACGTCGGCTACTGTGCATCCGGCGACATGGCGGTCACGAACTTCGCGGCCCCGTCGTAGGTGGTTGGGAACCTGCCGACCCGCTTCTTCCTGGTTCTCGAACGTTCGGGTGCCCTTCGGCTTCTTCGGGGGTATACCCATGTGAAGCGATCCGATCTGGTGGTGTGGCTCGGACGTCGGCCAACCGCAGTACTAATTTCCATGCAAATCAGGACCGAATCGCAGGACAGCGGTCGGCTCAATCTTCTGCTACGAAATCCTTCAGGCGCAGGCGACTGCGGTGGTCCGCTCGCGGCTCTTCGCCCGAAGGATTGAGTCCGCGAAAATATGTCTTCTGCCACCGTTGCTGCGTCGCTTCCGAGCCCGGCTGCTGTAGGTCGGCGTTGAAGGCGCTGCGGCCTTCGGACCAGAGCTTGAACTCGCGTTCGAGGTCCGGCGCCTTCGACAGCGGCATAACTTCCGGCGTGATCTGCTCGAGCGCTCCGCGTTCAACCGGAAAGACATGACAATACGGTTCTCCCCGCTCAAACCGGACCTTTGTATTCTGGCGCGTAAATTGCCAATTCATCGTGAACGTGTACGGCGACCAATCCGTCTCGATCACCCCGCTGAGCGGAGCGATAGCATCCTTCGGCCTGTTGATGGGGCCCGTCACGAAGAGATCGAAACCGGGGTCGGTTCGGAACAGGCAGGGCACATGGAAGGTCAATATCCCATGTCCGAAGTGGCTCGATGCCGGCGCATGTGTGCCGAGATCCGGCTTGATCCGAACTGTTTCCTTGTGGTTGAGCCCGTCCCATCGTGCCGAGAAGCCCGACGGGCAGAGCAGCTCCCAGCCGTGAGCGTTCGCGATGTTAAGCGGCAGGCAGCGATAGGCGAACCGCTGGTCGCTGGCATCCATCCAGTCGCGTTCGAGCGGCGCAGGACGGATGTCTATCTCATGTCCGTCGAGCGTGTAGGCAACAAGCTTGGGCATCGGTCCAGCTACTGTCTCATTGCGAGAACCAGCCGGCAGTTCCATTTGGCGCGCCGGCGAATTTGTAGCTCAATCCTACGCGAATGATGTCCTCGGTCAATTTGGCCGAGTGTGTCCATGCGAACGGGCTTAGCGCACCGACATTCTGTGGTGCCGGGGCGCTGCGATCGCCGAGGTCGACGTGAAGATACTCGAACTTAGCCGTCCATGGGCCGCTCACAACGGTTTCCCAGCCGAGGCCCGCAGTCCAGCCGGGCTTAACGCGCGAATCGGCCCCCGCATATCGAAAACCGGAGAAGCCGGGGAAATCCGTCGCGGTGGCAAAGGCAAACTCCGCGTACGCCAAGCCTGCGGTCACGTAGAGCATGTTCGAGGGGTTGGCCAGGAACCCCAGGCGTCCACGCACGGTGCCGAGATAGTTCGATCGAAAGCTGTTCTCCCAGGTGTCGGCGACTCCCGGCGCCAGAGGAAACGGTCCGCGCAACTCCGATGATTGCAGATCGGTGTAGTTGAAATCCGTTTCGAGCCCGACGACCGTCTTGCCGTACTGCACATTGCAGGAGAGGCCTCCGCCGGCCGTAGCCCCGCCTTTGCGTTGCGCAGCGTTCGAGCTCGCTTGCTGGGCTGTAACTGCAGGGAGAATTCCGTTGTTCTGTGCGAACGCGAGGTTGGCAGCGTTCGGCGCCGAAGAGAATTCGGCTCTGACCGAATCATAGCCGGCATTTACGCCGATGCTACAGCCAGTCCAGCTATACGGTAGAATCGGCTTGGCCTTGACCGGCATGTAGGCAGCAAACGCGGAGCTCGCCTCGTCGAACCGCATGCGGAAATGCGCCTTCGCCTCCCACGCATCGATCCCGGGCGTGAAGAAGGACAGATAGCCGCCCGACAGCCACAACTCGGCCTGGGATCCGAGCCGAGCCCGGACGCCGCCGCGCAATTGTCCGTGCAAGCGCGTGAGTTCGACATCCGTGCCGTCGATCGTTGTGATGGTGTTGACCAGCTGTTGGGTGTCGTACCGCAACGTGGCCTGGACGAACGGCTGCAGCAGAAATCGGGAATCAAGAGCGAAATCCCGGTTGAGCTCCACCGAGCCTTCCACGTGGCCCCAGCTATAGGCCTGCCCGGGGATTGGAAATCCCTGACCGCTCGTGACACCCGAGACATCGTCGTGAGCATGAAAGACCGTGAACCGGGGCAGGACACGCATCCATGGCGTATCGATGATCTCAGTGATGCTCGAGGACAGGAAGGCACGGTTGACGGGCATATTGGCGCCGTGCCCGAACGCGTCGAAGGCACGATCAAGCCGCACGTAGCCGGCCCAGGCATCGAACAGCGTCGTCGGGCTGATGAGCCATCCCAGATAGGGCCCTCCGCCGATTCCCGATTCGTAGAGCGAGGCATTCAACCCGTCATACGTGACCTTGGTGCTTTCCGGATTGAACGCAAAACCCACAAGGAGGTCCGGGTTGACACGGTAGTCGAGGCCGTATGTCAACTCCGACAACGTGCCTTGCGACGTGAGCCCGACGGCGCGGTCGGTGAAGTTGACCTGGCGCGGCGTGACCCATGCGTGCCAGCCGTGCCCCATCGACGCCGAGGTCGGACTGGTGGCGATGCTTGCGTACTGGTTGAACCCGGCAAGAATCGCGTCTGATATGAAGTAGCTGCGCGCAAAGTCCGTTCCCAATGCGCGTGCGAGATTCGCATGCGGCACCGGCATGGGCGGTGGCGAAGGTGGGGGCGGTCCCGGCGGTGGAGGTGGCCCTGGCGGCCCTGGCGGCGGTGGCGACGGGGGCACCGGCGGCGGAGGCGGCCCCGGCGGTGGTGGTGGCCCCGGCGGTGGTGGTGGTGGCGGTGGTGGTGGTGATATGGAACACAACTGATTGGTGAATGCATTCACCTCGTCTGAGACCGACTTCTCGCCGAGCAGCGGCCCCAGGACGCTGCCATAGGCCCTGAACTTCTCGTGGTCGTCGAACGACGGCGGAAACACCTCGATGGCCGTGTCCGTTCGCAGGTCGAGGAAGGTTGGGCCGCCCGTGAGCGTTCCGCTCTTGCTGAAGCGCCACATGAAAGCAGTTTGCGGGTCGCCCTGGACGCTGCTCGCGTTGATGCAGTAGTCGTTGGTTGCAGAGCGATAGCCGTCGAAGCCAAGATGGATCGGATCCGCCGCAACCGCGACGTTCCCGCAGACGAACGTTGCCGCTGTTCCCAGCAGAAGCGAGCGGATCTGCCACAGCCCGGCAGGTGGGCAGGCGCGCTGCGGATCAGATGCGACCGGACTTCTGGTTGGCTTTGCTGATATCATCCAAGCCGGTTGACTTCGTGGCACGCGCATCCGCAACCTCTACAACCTGCCCCCACTTGATCTTATGGTTGTAGAGTAGAATTTTCAGTCACATAATTGCCTCGCGAGGGTTTGCTACTAGAAATAGTTTTTAGATGTTGTCGTAAAGCAACGTGCACTGCAATTGCTGATTGTGTTGCGCCTAGACGCAACGGACCCATCAGTTGCTGGAGGTCGGCTCCGACCCACCAGTTACCTACCGTCGAGCAAGAATTGGGACTCTCCTAGAGGTTGTATGATAAATCATGCGCTATCACAGAGAACGATGAGGAGATTGTCTTGCGTCGTTTTCCTCAGAGCATGCCCAGAACTTCGCGCACATTTTGCACACTACGGCACAGATGTTCGCGCTGTGTCCTGCCTACCGATGCATTAAGGCACCTTCTCTGGTATGCCAGCCTTAAGAAAAATTCTTAAGTAACTTCTGTGGGTTATCTGGTGGGCGCACAAGGGATCGAACCTTGGACCTCTCCCGTGTGAACCACAATCTGTAGACCGCAGCCAACCAAAATCCGCCACAGTAAAATTGCAAAAATCCCTGAAATATAGGGCTAATTGTCCATATGCGCCCATAGCTGGCCATAACAACACACCCCATATTTTGTATGCCCCGACTGTGCCCCTTCGTGAGATTTCCCTGTGGGCACAATGAGCCAGAACATGGGGCGAACGGGTTGCGCCCCGTTTCTCGGGTTTCCTCTGACAGTGTCGCGGGCGACAAGGAGAAAAGGACAGGGACGATGGAAGCAAGCGATAACGGCCTCAGCGCTGGAGTGCCAACGAACTACCTGAGGCTCACTGACGCGGTGATCCGTGCGGCCACGCTGCCGTCAGGCAAGTCGCAGCATTATCTGCACGACACAGAGCAGCCTGGGCTGGCGATCAGGATGCGCGCGACTGGGGGCCGGACCTGGGTCTACCTGTTCACCAAGCCTGGGGCGAGGGGCACGCAACGCAAGACGCTGGGCGCATGGCCCAAGTTCAACGAGAAGGCAGCGCGTCAGGCCGCCACCATCGCCGCTGGCGAGGTGATCAAGGGAGGCGATCCGAACGACGCCAAGCGCGAGGCCAAGCGGCAACAGCTGGCCGAGAGGGAGCGCACCACGCTGGCGAACCTGATCATTGAGGACGGCCCCTACGAAACGTCCCTGACTGGACGCCAAGTCGTCAACTGGAAGCCAGCTATGTCGGCGCTGCGGCGTGGTCTCAAAGTCCATGTGGATCTGGCCATCGGCGACCTGACGCGGCGGCAAATCATGGCGGCGGTGGATAAGATCGCCAAGACCGGCAAGCGCGGCGCAGCCAAGGACTTGCGCAAGCACGTCCACACGTTCCTCGAATGGTGTGTCGGCGAAGGCTATGTCGAGCACAACGTGCTCGCCGGCTATCGCGCGCCCAAGGAAACCCGTGCGCAGAGGGTCGGACGCCGATCCAAGGGCCGAGCGCTGACCGATGAGGAGATCATCAAGGTCTGGCACGCCTCCGGCAATTTCGGGGCCTTTGGTCTCCTGACACGCCTGTGCCTGCTCGGTGGTCCGCGTCGTAGCGAGCCAACAATGATCCAGTGGCAAAAACACATCACGGATGACCGCGTTACCTTCGATGAGGCATGGACCAAGATGGGGCTGCACCACGATGTGCCCCGCACGCACCTCGTCGACGAGGTGCTCGCGGCCGCAAAGCATTTCCAGCGCGCAACCTCCGACTATGTCTTCCCGTCACCGAAGACCGGAGGCCATATGTCCGGCTTCACCAAGATGGTCAGCCGCCTAATCAAGGAAGCGGGCGTCGCCAGATTCACCATGCATGACTTGAGGCGCACCTTGCGAACCATCATGTCACGCTGCGGCTACGACAACGAGATCCAGCGGCTATGTGTCGGGCAAAAGCCGCGGGGGATCGATCAGGTCTACAATCACGACGAACAGTGGATCATCCGCAAGATGGCGTTCGAGGCGGCTCACGACTACATCGCGCAGCTGGTCGGTGCGAAACGGGTCGGCAAGGTCGTGCGCCTGCAGCGGAGGAATCCGCTCGACACGATCAAGGCCGAACTGCTCGGTCGTCTCCGCGAGCACTATGCGGCCCAGGGCGATTAGCGGGCTTATCGCGCCCAGCCAGATAGTGGCGCACTGCATCGGCGCGATAGAGCGGGCGCCCGTCGACGTAACGCCATTTCAGCAGGTGGTTCGGATCGCGCCTCCACTGCTCCAGCGCTTCGGGCGTGCGCCGGATGACCGCGGCCACCTCCAATGCCGTCAAATTGGAGCTGCCCGGCAGCGTATCGCGTCCGGCCAACGCATGAACGACATCAGCTGGTTCGGAGCCAAGTGCTCGAATAGGCGGAAGAGGAGCCGCGGTCACGCCGGAAGAGAAAATTCATTCCCTTCGAAGAGCACGAAGATTTGCAGCGCATCATCAACGCTTGAGTTTACTGCGCAGCGCGCGGGAGACAGTTCGGGATCGAGCCGGTGGTCGGCTCGTCCAGCAGTAGGTTCCATCCTTAAGCCGCTCCTTAAAGATGGAAGGTTCCGTCGTTCGCGTTGTCCTACATCAAAGATCGCCTGGTCTATCGAGATAGAGTTATTCGTCGGGGCTGGTGAGGTGATGATGAGGCCCGACCTTGTACTGGGCCTCGGCTCCGAGAAGGAGGCCCGCATGCTCGCAAGCAACTTCGCTGATGATCTCGGTTCGGCCGTGCACTATGCGCTGGAGACGACGCACGCAATCGCAGTATGTCCCTTCCATCTTGATCTGACGATCCGCATCGGTGACGACGCGGCCGAAAGAGGCCAAGGAAGGCGAAGTGAACACCGATATCTTCGGTTTCCTGACCTGCGAGCCGAATGCGGAGGTGAAACGCGTCCACCCGAAAGCGATGCCCGTGATTCTGACGGCGGCGGAAGAATACGACATCTGGTTCCGAGCCCGCCGGGGACGAAGCCAAGGCGCTGCAAAGGCAGCTTCCTGACGGGGCGCTTAAAATTGTCGCCACTGGCGAGAAGGAAGACCCAGCGCCGGCCACATAGGTTCTGCACAGACCCACGGAACATGTGGACAAGCCCGTGCCCCAGCGATTCGAAATTCCTGCCACGCTAACCGCCGGGAACGACGATCGAACGCAGATAAAGGAAGGTCCGCGCAGCGTTCCGAATTAAACCCTGCCCAACAAGTTGTAGCGCGTTCTTGATCGCCGGGGCGAGTTTTAGTGAACAACGCTGGACGGTCGCCGCAATTTCTCGAATATCATCCGATGAGCCATCGCCCTTTGTGAATATCGAACTTCACCAACCCTTCGTCTCGCATCTTCAACAGGAGGGATTGGCAAGTTTCTTCATTCACGATGTTGGCGCGTCTCACGACTTCGTAGACTTTGAGTGGTTTTTCGCGGAGCGCGCTCAGGATATTTTCGCGATCGTTCAGCATGACTAGAATCCTACCGTCAAAAAGCGCGCCAGATCACTGAGAATAGGAAAGCTGATCTTCCGTAACGACTCGCTCGATCTTCTCCGATTTGCACTTGATGCGGTATCTAATACGTCCATCTGCCTCGATGGGCATATGTTGAACGATGGTGTAAATCATTGGACGCTCAGTAGCAGCACGTCCTTGTGGCCCTTGTGGCTGATGGCGAACGTCTTCATTCAGCTTGTAGGCGTATGACATGGATCTACCTCTAAACCTACAGCTGCTCTAACGCGCGCCTTACTGTGATGCAATGCAATACATCCTGTTGCCGTTCCGCTTCTGAGCCCTTCACGAACATCCGGGTAGCGCCGACGGATGCCGCTTTCTGGAAGCATGACTCTTCTATTTCGAGACCAGATGAGAGCCGCTCCGCCGTTCACGTTGCACCGATCATTTACTCATCCGCGGTTCTCACTTGGCCATTTGCAATCTCTGCTTTTGCAACAAAATATCGTTCATTCCATGGCGTTCATCAGACTGGCGATGTTGATCGTCGCGAAGTTTGAGAATGTATCCGAGACGGCATAGGGGAAAATGATCTTGTCGCGATGTCGCAACGCGCCGCATGTGTACACGACGTTTGGGACATATCCCTCACGTTCGGACGGGTCGGGTCGAAGCAAGGGTTCATGCAGGCGCGCAAGTACTTTCGAGGGATCGTTCTTGTCCAGCAACGCTGCCCCGATCGAATATTTCCGAACCGGCCCGACACCGTGGGTTAGCAGCAGCCAGCCCGCATCCAGTTCGATCGGCGATCCACAATTCCCGATCTGCACGAACTCCCACGGGAATTCGGGTTTCAAAACCGCGTTGCCGCCATCGTCCCATGTACGGAGGTCGTCGGAATAGATGAGATAGAGATTTTCATTGTCTTGCCGGGCGATCATGGCATACCGGCCGCCGATCTTCTTCGGAAACAGCGCCATGCCCTTGTTGCGCGCGGCGCTGCCCTTCAGGGTGGACAGCCTGAACGACACGAAATCGGACGTCTCAATCAGCTCCGATCTGATCGCCCTGCCGCTATAGGCAGTGTAGGTCGCGTAGTAGACCTGTCGTTCGCCATCGCTGAACTGCACGAAGCGTGCATCCTCAATGCCATTCGACTGAGATGCGGTAATGGGAAAGATGACCCGTTCGCTGATATCTTCGCCGCTTTGAAAAGCGACCTCGACATCGTCCCCGGCTGGCCCCTGCGTCTGCGCGAGAATGGTCGGGCTCGAGGCCAGGCGTGTCGTTGGATCGACGCTGACCGCTCCGTCTGCCGCGATCATTCCGGACCGAAAGGTTAGCGAAGAGATGTGGCCTTCTCCGACGGCACGAAGGCTCAGGATGAAGCGTAACGCACCGGGAGGCGCGCCGGACTGATCGGGATGCGCTACGATACTCGGGTTGAACAAGGCAGACGCTTCGAACGAATATTCATTGAGAAAATAGGCGCCGACCAATTGGCGTTGCGCTTGCGTGAACGAGGCGTGGACGGCCAGCGCATCTTCCATTTCGTCGGCACGTGCCTCGAACGCCCGCAGCAAATTGCGGTGCCGGCCGATGAAATTCTCAAGAACATCGTCGAGTTGGCGGGCTGCCGCATCGGGATCGAGTGCCAGAACCCGATCGACGATGTGGTTCGCACGGGTCTTGTCCGTGGGGTTGAGATCGCGCGGCTCGGTCGCCGGCTTGAAAGGGCGCACGATGACCCGCGTTGGATCGGGCCGCAGATAAAGCGCCTGACGGTTCAGGAATGGAGATTGCGACAAAGCGTCCTCGGATTGTTTTCAAGGAGAGGGAAAATCATCGAAGGCCGTCAGGCAACCAGCGGCGCAGGCTGCACGCGGCTTTCACTCAGGCGGGCGAGTTGCCTGATTTCGCAGAGGCCGAGCAGATACGACACGACCGATTCCCCGCCGCGGTTCTCATTCGGACGGTCGGGATGCAGGCCGTCCCGGCAACTCCCGGTTTCCAGATCGACCAGAGAAATCGAAAGGTCGTTGCTGCCGAGGAACCATGCGAACACACGCGCGGCTTCGGCTTTCCACTCGCTATCATGGTCGGCACGCCATGCGGCGAGACAGGCGGCGATGGTGGCCGTAGCCTCGAGCGGCTGTTGATCGAACGGCCTCGGCTTCCGGCGCGTGTCGCCAAAACCTGCGGTGCCGACGGGCCGGAATTGACCGCTCGCGGCAGTCTGCTGCTTCACCAGCCAGCGCAGCGATCTCAAGCCGGCGTCCAGATAGACGGCACACTTGGTCGCCATGCCGGTCAGGATGAGGGCTTGCGGCAAACGGGCGTTATCGTAGGCAAGGCCTTCTTCGAACCAAATCCAGTCCTGCGTCTCGACCGCATTGAAGATCGCGATCAATCGATCCGCCAGGCGAAGCCGGAGATCGGCCGCGCCCGCGTCGCCGGGGGCGGCGGCACAATAGGCGTCGAGCCCCAGCAGCACGAAAGCCCAGGTACGCGGCGAGTGAAAGACTTCCACACTCCGCGCAGCCTCGGCGAACAGCGCCGCAGCCCATTTCCGCCGTGACAGATTCGCGTCGGTCAACGCGCAGACGCCGAGAGCCCATAAGGTCCGGCCATGGCTGTCTTCCGAGCCGCTATCCTCGAGCCAGCAGCGGTTAAAGCCCATGAAATTGCGAAACCGCTTTGTGTCGGGATTCCACGCGTGCTGGACAAAGCCGGCAAACCGGGCCGTCAACACTTCCGGCAATCGCTCCTCGCCGGGAATGTTGAGCGCACACGCCAGCAGCAGCGCGCGAGCGTTGTCGTCGACACAATAGCCATGGGAGCGATCCGGCACGCAATGTACGGCGTGTTGAAACAGTCCGGTGTCGTCGCACATCGACAGGAAATGACCGATGCGCATTTCCGGTGGCGCGCGGCTATCGCGCAGCAGCGTGCTGGTGTCCGAGCGCACGATTGCCTTTAAACGATGCCTGCGACCGGCATTATCGAACGTCGACACATAACGTTCGGCTGTCCGCTCCCACGTCATGGGACGACTGCTGGAATAGGCCCGCTTACGCATGGCCTGCCGCAACACCGTGTTGGTCAGTAGCTTCGCGATTTCATTGCCAATTGCCGCGGTATCTCCAAACGGAACCAGGATACCACGGCCGTCGGCCAGCAGCTCGCACGCATGCCAGTATGGTGTGGAGACGACCGCCTTTCCCAAGCCAAAACTGTAAGCCAGCGTGCCCGACGTCATCTGAGCTTCGTTTAGATACGGCGTAACATAGACATCGCACATCGAAATGAAATCGAGCAGCGTCGGCTGGTCGACGAACTGGTCAAGAAACACGACGTGCCTGTCGATGCCGAGCTTGCGAACACGCGCCACGAGGCTGTCGCGATAGGCCTCGCCCTGGTCGCGTATCAGGTTCGGATGGGTCGCGCCGAGCACGACATAGACCGCATCCGGACGGCTTTTCAGGATCGCGGGCATGGCGTCGATCATGACTTCGATGCCCTTGTTGTGCGACAGAAGGCCGAAAGTAAGAATGACCGCCCGGCCGCTGAAACCTCGCCTGGCTTTGGCCTCGTCCGGTTCAACGAACGCAAATTCCGGAATTCCGTGCGCGATGACCTCGATCTTTTCGTCGACCACCTGATAAACGGTTCTCAGCAGTTCGCGGCCCTTTTCGGCCATCACCACGATCTTCGACGATATATCGGAAATCCGGACGATGACTTCGCGTTGCACCTTCGTCGGCTCGGCGAGCACGGTATGGAGCGTGGTCACCACTGGCATATTCAGGCGCAACAGCAGGGCCAGGATGTGACTGCCGCAGTCGCCGCCGAAAATGCCAAACTCATGCTGAAGCGAAACAACCTCGAACCGGCCGCGGTTCAAGAACTCTGCCGCACGAATATAGTCCTCCGGCCGATCGTCGTTGATCTGAAATCCAACGGTAGAAGGATAGTCATAGGCCTGGCCGTGGTCGGTCATCGCGACGACGACCGTCTCCAGATCAGGCCGCAAGGCAGCGACAGCATGCTGAAGATCGGTAGTGAACGTGGCTATGCCACACCGGCGAGGCAGTGAATTTCCGATAAATGCGACCCGATTTAGCGCGACCACGTTTGCACCTCCTCCGTTTTCGGACGGGAATTCCCGGGCATGTCTGGGTAATGTTCAACGAGTGCAACTGAATCTGCATGTGGGCCGGGATAGGCGAGGAGCGCCGTCAGGCCGTCGGGGCCGGCCTCGATCCTAAGCTGATCCGCCTCGACAAAGACCGCATGACCGGCGGACATTGTCGCTGCTGCGATCTGGCCTTGCCCTTTAATCAAGACAATCCACGCCTCGTTTTTGGCGTTGAGCGTCCAGACCGAGCCGGCGGCAAGATCGATCTTTTCAAGGAAAAAATGGGCACTGGTGACGAGGGCCGTTCGCGTCTCATTCAGTTTTCGCGAAGGCCATTGACGCGGTGCCGGCGCTGCCCTTGCAACGGCAACGGCATTGTCGGGATGCAGTTCACGCTGCCGTCCGTAGTCGAAAAGGCGAAATGTGGCGTCGCTGTGCTGCTGGATTTCGGCGAGAACGATACCCGCGCCGATCGCATGAATAGTGCCGGCGGGAACAAAAATAACATCACCGCAGCGAACCGGACGCCACTGCACGAGGCCACCGATCGAGCCATCAGAAATAGCGGTTCGCAGCTCCGTCGATGAGAGCAAACGCTTCAATCCGATCGCAACCCGGGCATCAGGTACGGCCGAAAGAATGTACCACGCCTCGGTCTTGCCATTGGCCAGACCGATTGATCGGGCGAACGTATCGTCGGGGTGAACTTGAATGGACAGCGGCTCGGTCGTGAAGAGAAGTTTGAGCAGCAGCGCGCTCCTCGGAGAATTCGCGTCCGCGCGCCGAAACCATAATTCGCCGATCGGATCGTCGCTGGCGGCGATGTCGCTCCAGGGAAGCAAATTGCGGCTTCCCCACGGCTTGTGTCGGGCCTCTACAATGGCGCGCTCGATCGACACTCGGTCTCCCTGGCCTCTGCGGCGCAAGCCGTACCACTCGCGATTCAGGCGACGCTCTCTCTTCGAGAGAGCGGCGTGGGCTTGGCCTCGGTGATGTGGTTGCGCGAATGGCGTTCGCTGCCAACACCGCTTACGGCGACACGCATGGCAGCGCAGTTCCGCAAGCCAGTTCTGCCAAGGATGACGTCCAGGTTGGCATCATCGTTCGACGGGCGACGAAATCGTCACCGACTGTGCGCTCTTTCCTGCTGGATAGATATGACTATCTTCGGTCATGCCGCGGTCGACGGTTCGGCATGTTCTGACTAAGAGGTGACCAATACCTTCACATCCATGCTCAGAAAGCTGTCAGTGCTGCCAAAGAAGCTCCCTGATACCGGCGTGCACTGGCTGATATCGCGAGCGACCGCAACGGGGATCAGATTGCGGCCTCCGACACTGCGGTTGGTCGGGTCGAAGGTGATCCAGCCCGCTCCGGGGACAAAAACCTCGGCCCAGGCGTGAGTCGAGCCCGCGTCGACCGAACCCAGCAGATCGTGGTTCGGATCGTGCAGATAACCCGACACAACGCGCGTACCGAAGCCGAGCTTGCGTGCGGCTTCTGCGAACAACACCGCGAAGTCGCGGCACGAGCCCCAGCCACGATCGAGCGTCTCGTTGGGCGATTGGGTGCCCTCGACTTCGCGGCTCTGATACTGGATGCGTTGCGCGACACCGGCATTCAGGTCCTTGAGCAGGGAAAGGGTATCGGTCGGACTGCTGCGGATGAAACCTCTTGCCCAGGTTTGCAATCGCTCGGCTGGATCAGGGTATTGCGCGATCGTCAGTGCTCCGAGGTCGGTCCATTCGTCGGTGGAATAATGGAACGGGTAGGAGATAGCCGAAGCGGCGATGGCAAAAACCGGCCAATTAGCCGCGTTCAGCGAGATATTCACCACGCTATCGATAATGAGCATATCGGTCATGGCCGTGAACGTGGCCACAGCGACTGCATTGCCGAAGACGTCGTGTGCCCATTCCGGCACCGCCACCGGCGTTATCGTCAGGTTCTGCGATGCGAGGCGAAGGTCGCGACTTTCGCGTGGACGAAGCATCAAGCGGTGTGGTGCAAGGCTCACCAACCCGCGGAAACGATAGGTAGTTTTGTGTTGAATTCGAAGCGCAACCAACAGGAGCTCCAATATCCACGCCTACGAGCAGTCCGAGACAGACTAGGCGATCTCGGCGCACGGCGCACTTGTAACTGCGGAACTCAGGCTCATATTGCTGTTATGGCCAAATCCCCAGTTCGCTTGCTTGACGTCGCCGTGTCGCAATCCGGTCAGGGACGTTGGAAGTGGAACGTTTCAGACGGTGCAACGGAGATCGCGTCGGGGTTCGAAATTACGCGGGAGGCTGCTCAGATTCAGGGAGATTCAGCCCTGTTCGCGCTGCTGTCCATCAACCGACGATAAAACGGGCTGAGTATGGCAAACAGCGGTCTCCTGCGCGCGAACTATTGCCTCCCGCCAACGGTCGCGCGGAGGTGCGGTAAGTCTTTCTACCTGCATTGATCGCGCGTAGAAGAAGCTAGCGGAGAGATTTCGGCCGGACCTCGACGGTGCTCCCGCCTCCGGATCGCGCGGCGCCGACGGCTTGGGCGCCGAAGCTCGAAGCCGATTCCGTTCATTAGCGACAATCTACTCTCAAGTTCCGGTGCGCCACGGCGGGCGCATCGATTTCGGAGACCAGCCGACGGCGGCCGCGTTTTAAAGCTCGCTAATCCCAATGGGGAAGCGTAGGGTCGCGGCATCACCGCCCTTCCCGCGGCTTCGACCGGTGACTGAGGGTGACGAGCGCTCCCGCCGAGAAGGAGGAGCGCGTATGTCGCGTTTTCGTCTGGCCGACTGGATCGTACCGCCGGTGATCGTTCCGCTCTTTCTTCTGCTCCTGGTATTCGCAGCGGCCATCCTGCATGGATAGGGCCACACAGCTGCAATTCCTGGTCAGCGGGGACCATCAATCGGGCCGCGTCAATTTTAGCCACGACACAACCGCTGCCGCCTTGAAGAAGGCGAATGAGCTCCTGGATAGGGGTTATTCGGACGTGCGGATTTGCACGCCGCGTGGCCGCATCCTGCTGTCCGACGAGTTCGATCAGCTCGAGGCATGAGGCCGCACGAGTCTCATGAGTGTTGTTCGGAGAGGCATATGATGAAGACGTTTCTTGTGGTGTTTGCGCTCTGCACTTGTGCGCAAGACGCTCTCGCCCGCGAGCTCGACTGCCGCACGATCGAGAACATCAGCGGACGTCTCGCTTGTTATGACGCCGCTTTTCCTCCGAAAATCAAGGTGCCTGTGACGGTCGAGAGCGACGGATCGCGAGCGGCATACAAGGACCCGTTCGCGGCGGAAGAGGCCCTAACTGCAGCGAAGCTGAAGAATATCTGTCGCGGCTGCTGAGATTTGCGACACCGCCGTAGTGGGAGTGCGAGACAGGGAGGGCGGCGAAGCGAGCCGTTGCGGTCGTTGGCATCATCCCGCGTTTGTCAGCAGTCAAAGGAGCCTTTGTGGCCCGCGAAACAATCTATATCGTGCAGGCATTCAACGCCGGCAAGGGCGGACATCTGAAGCCGGACTCTCCGATAGCCTGCAAAACGGAAAGTGCCGCGCTCCGAACGGC
The DNA here is from genome assembly GCF_021458635.1 of Bradyrhizobium monzae. GTDB lineage: Bacteria > Pseudomonadota > Alphaproteobacteria > Rhizobiales > Xanthobacteraceae > Bradyrhizobium. The sequence continues at coordinate 76,343 of NZ_JAIRDQ010000007.1, read as the reverse complement.
GGAGCGGCTCGCGTTGAGCAAGCTTGCTGTCGTTGCGTTCTCGTCGAGTGGCGATCCCGAAATGGGCGACTATGACGATGAGCCTACAGTCATCTTTCGCAAGGGTGAGCTACCGGCGGCCTTCAATTGAGGCTTCGGTTCGGATCAAAGCGACAAGAAGGCGAATATTGATGAGCGCTCGACTTGAGACACTGAAGACAGCCCGTAGTCGCATGATCGAGGATAGGGACGCGCATGCGACCGTACTGGCCGCTCCCTTCGATCGCGACAAGGCCGAGCGTGCACGCAACAAATTCGTCGAGCTACAAACACTCATCGACTCCTTGGACCGCGCGATAAGCGGAGAGATGTCCAGCCCGTCAGGAAGTTAAGCCACGCCCAGGTCTCGTCGCGGGCGTTCGACTCGTCCGCCCTAGAACTGATACCGCCGCAAACCGCCATTCACCGGGTCACCGTGCCCGTTATGTACCGCGCCACCGGTGACGCCAGACACATCGCAAGCGCGGCGAGATCTTCCGGCTCGCCCCAATGATGGGAATGGTTCGCGATCGGAAGTGAAGCGCGTCCATTGCGGTCATTGTCGGCTCATTGGCGCTCAGCCGAACTGACTACGAGGGGCCGCATAGGCCGCTCTCAGAGGAGAACCGGACCTGACAAACAGAACGGCCGGCTGCCGCTTGTGACCGCAAAGCGAACATTCTCGGAGCGGGCACCGATGTCCGCTATCGGAAGCAAGCCGATGGGTCGCCGCCTGCGTAGCCTTCCAGACAAACGAGGCGGCGGATTCACTTGCCGGCGTGGACGTGCCCGTGTGGTTCCCAATGAAAAACCGCGCGAGGCGTCAACGATTGAGTGTCAGGGTCGTGGCCATGGTTGCGGAATTGTCGTTTTGAAAGCCATTAAGCAGCACATAACCGCCGAATAGGATGACGGACAACAAGCCATATACAAGGTAGGAAGGCCGTCCGGACCCGAGAGCGCTCATTTCGCTGGACCCTTTTCTTGGCGAAGCGACCGCTCAGCTCTTTGTGGCCGTCTTTGAGAGTTCAGCTTCTACGCCGACTGCGCACGCCCTGGCGAATGAATAGTCCATACTCGTGGAGGCAACGGTCTTCACAAATTCGCCGATGACGTTGTCCCTTGAATAGGAGCTCGCCGCCTTGAACTTGGCGACGGCACCGTCGGCCGCTGTGAACTGAGCGACGCATATCGGGACCAGGACAGACATCCGACCGTTGGTCTCCGCCATTGTGGTCATGGTTTGGGCGGTACCGCCGGTGACCCAGCCGCCCCAGGAAAATCCGATCGCTATCGCCACAACAGCGCCGAAAGCGATTCCCTGGAGGAAGCGAGTCCGCGCCTCACCTTGCAAAATGTCGGGCATTCTCATGATGGTCTCCTTTTTTTGCGCACAAGCGGGTTCGCAGCCGCAGACGCCGCTTGCGTCCGCGCTTGGCAAAACATCTAGCTGTGTGAGATTGCGCCTTCCGATGGCACGCTAGCTGCCGCTACGACGACGAGCAGCGACTTCGGAAGTCACCGCTTCATGGACAGCTTCAAGGCGAACAACTGCCACCTTGCCATTCAACGATAGTCTGATGGCCTGATGCTGTACAGCACCTTCTTAGATCCAGTCCAAAGGTAGCAGTGCCGTCGTCTCTGAGCGCGGTCTCAAGCCGTGATTACAGCTATCAGCGGCTTGGTCCCGACGACGTTCATGACCGCCTCCAGATTATGGGCCAGGCAGAGAGCTGTATCGGCGATCACCATTGTGGCAGGGTCTTAAGGACTGACTCTGGCGGAGAATAGCTTGTCAGTGGAACGATCGAGCCGCTTATCGGAGCCTTGCGTCCCGTTCAGATGGCCGACCAACTCGCCGGAAAGTCGATAGATATTGATCCCTTTTAGATGATAAAGTTCTTGGCCGTTAAGGCTGAAGATGGTCGCGCCATCCACCACCCCAACGCGGGTGCCATTGCTATTAAAAATATTGCCACTCATGACTGACCTCCCAGAGGCCCCGGAACCAAGCTGCGCTTGTTGTAACCAGATAGCGAGACAATTCGGACACCACGCCGGAAAATCCAGACGACCATCGCCATAGCCAACGAAGGCAATTTAGCTCGGGATGCTAATTCGACGTAAGAAGCTGTGTGACCTCCGGCAATTTAAGGAGACCTGTTACATCGCAATCGACGCAGCGGAATTTTGCGTCCTCCCGTTTTCACGAGCACACATCGCATAGGCCTGCTGCACTTCGGGCAGATGGGAGGCGGGGTATCCTTGGGCACAGGATCTCCCTTTCACCAAGGCGGGAGCTCAACACTGTCAGTCACCGGCAACAGCCGAAAGCGCGAAACGGTGATAAATCACCCTGCGCCTTTTAACGGTCCAGTAACGAGTCAATTCCGAGCAATCGACACGGTATTCAAGCACTCCGCCATTTTTAGATCGGCGCAATCACGGTTTCGATCCGCAGGGTCAGAATTGCGCGGCTGGTGGCTTCTCACTCGAACGATCAACATTGATTGGCATCGACAGTAGCGCAGCGATATTCGATCTCATCTTTACCGATATCCATCATTGGCACCAAAGCGGACACGGCGGTTATGGTGATGCTGCTGATAGCGTTCGTCGAAGATTGGCATCTGTATCGGCTAACCACGCTTTACGGACCTTCTTGGCGCGCTCGGGCAACGTCCCTTGTCTCAAATAATAGCAAGAGGCGATCAACGGCCTTTCACTTCCCTGGCGCCGTTCAGCATAAAAAACAGCAGGCCCATCTGTTCGTCCTTCATATCACCGGATGTTGCCGCGCGCGAGCATCAAACCTTTCTCCCGAAACAGAGCGGACTTAGGTCTTCTTTTTCGCTGTCGGCGGATTGATTTCAGCGATCCTGCGCAAGCAGTCGGCTTCGGAAGAATGCGGGCCCGAGACGAAGGTTCCGCTGACTTTGGTCGAGTACCAGCCGGATTCCACACCGAGACGAAGCGATTCTTCTGTCATGACGTGACGAGGCGAGAGATTTTGCATCATGGTGCTTTCGGTTAGGCCGTTCCATCGTGGCACGAACGGGCAGGATGAAGTGTTCACTTGAGCCAAACACTGGTTTGATCAGGTCTCTTCCCCGAAAATCGGGTAAGGTCCGCAAGCACCGCGGACACCAGGTCGCGGTGATGGGTGTCGGCCGTCGGCAGGCCGGCGGAATACAGGTTGAGCACGTAACGCGCCTTGGCCACCGCCTCGGGCCACGAAGTGGCCGGTGCGGCGAGGATCTCGATTTGACAACGCCCTGCTTGTCACGCAGCAGCTTCGCATTGGCCTCGACTTCGGCGATTACGCGACGGATATCGGTGGCTTTCTGCGCCGCCATGCCGCGATGTTTGTCGAACTCGATCGGGGTCTCAGTCACGCGGCGCACTCGCATCGATGCGTTGCGCGTCGGACAGATCGATCGAACTGATCGAGATCATCTCCATCGCGGATCGTTGCGGCGGCGCGCCGGGCACCATGATCATGGTGGCGACCCGCCGGAAGCACGGAAACGAAAGGCCTTCGATCATCTCCTCGTCGGTGATGATTTCGTAAGCTCCCGATGCGAGTTCCCGGTCGATACCCTTTATGCGGAAGGGATGCCTGAAATGAACCGTTTCTCGTCGCGTGCGCGTGGTCATGCCGGCAGCCCGGCGAATCTGCGCGCGAAGTCATGAGGTTTTGCGGACATCGTCGCAGCGTGCGCGCTTTTGCGGCAATTAGCTATCGTTTTTTCCGCTGCCGGCCGCATTTGACCGAATAACCCGGCCGAAGCCTTGTACTGGTTCGTTTCGTAGCCATTTCAATTATAAGGAGGCTGAAAGGCATTTCGAATGAAGATTCGCGTCGGATTCGAAATGCTCTACGATTTTCCGCAACCGACGCCGATGATCGTGGTGCTGGGCACACACTTCACGCGCGCGTCCGATGTGATCGTGCCGGACTTCCTCACTACCGACCCCGCCATCGAAATCGGACCCTATCGCGACATGTTCGGCAATTGGTGCAGCCGCATGGTTGCGCCCGCCGGTCGTGTGCGTCTTGCGGCCGATGGCGTCGTTCGCGACAGCGGCCTGCCCGATCCGGTGTTTGCTTCCGCAGTTCAGCATGCGGTCGAGGACCTGCCCGCGGATACCCTGGTCTATCTGCTCGGCAGCCGCTATTGCGAGACCGAGCGGCTTTCGGAAATCGCCTGGCAATTGTTCGAGAAAACACCGCCGGGCTGGGCACGGGTCCAGGCGATCTGCGATTTCGTGCACCGTCACGTCGCGTTCGGATACGAGCATGCGCGCGCCAGCAAGACGGCGTGGGAGGCTTACGCGGAAGGCAAGGGCGTCTGCCGCGATTACGCCCATCTCGCCGTCGCGTTCTGCCGCTGCATGAACATTCCCGCGCGCTATTGCACGGGCTATCTCAGCGACATCGGCACGCCAAAGCCTTGGGCCGCGGGCGATTTCGCCGGCTGGTTCGAAGCCTATCTCGGCGGCCACTGGCGCACCTTCGATCCGCGCAACAACGTGCCGAGGATCGGCCGCATCCTGATCGCGCAGGGCCGCGACGCCTCCGATGTGCCGATCACCCAGACGTTCGGGCCAAACACACTGGTCAGCTTCAAGGTCTGGACCGAAGAGATCGTGTGACGAAGGATGATCTCAGTTCCGAGATTGGCCCATCAGCGAAGTGACGCCCCGTGTGGTCCAGGTCTGCTTATTGGGGCATCGCGGACCAGATTTGCTCACGCTGAGTTCTTCGCATTTTGACCCTAAACGGGAATCGGGCATCGCCTGATCGGAGTTACAAAATCCCGCTCAATGTGGTTTGCGACAAGGAGCATGGTTTGCTCCCTAAATCGCGCGGGCCGTTCGCCACATGGGGTCAAGCTGAAGAACCCGGTGTCGCCTTCGAAGGATGTGCAGAGGACTCAGTCGTTCAGAGATGAGCACGCGGCAATAGCCATCCCATGATCTTCTGATACGGATCGCGACGACTGCGGACGAATGCGTTCTCGTTCTGCTGAGCGGCGGTCCTGGCGAATTCAGAAATCCCCTCCATAGACTGCCGTTTATCCTTCGGAAGCTTCGCCCATTGGCGAATGATCTTCCGGCGGGCTTCGCGTTGCTTTTCCCTTACGTCAGGCATCGCGACGCTCCTTGAAGAGGATCATTCCGGTCGACCTGGTATTATTTGGGCCCACTAGAACTTCAACGTCCAATCAAGAACTCTTAGCCCCTCTTATCAAGAACAATTTTGATTGCTTCTCAAAGGCCGTATCCTGCGCAGACTAAACCTGAACCAAACCGATGATTAGGTGCCCAAACCAAGATTGGTACAGCTTGGTACACCCCAACTTGGTGTCCGCCTATACACGGGAGCGAGTCTCATATTGGCTTTGCAGGCCCGCCGCCCTAGAATTGCGTCGATCGCAGGACGGGCGAAATGCAGTATGTTTGCGACGCGCCGAAGGGCAAGACGTAGTTCCGTATCGAGACGGAAGGTGAAGCGGTGCATGAGTCGCGCCTGATGGGCCACACAGTTGAGAAATATTTCCGCCGCGAGCGGGAGAAGGCAGTCCAGTCCTGGCGTCCGGAGCGGCCCAACGCGATCGAGCGCGACATCGGCCTCGAGGCCCATGTACAGCGAGAGATGCCGCTTTTCCTCACGCTGCGCGACAGGGAGGGCAATGCACTGACTACAGCGATGCTGCCACCGGGTGGCAAGGATCGCGGCGGGTTCCGGATCATCATCGTTGCCGCATCCAATGCCGATCCTTATCCTCAGCAGGACGCGGCCATCGCTGCACTGGGAGCGTATTTCGGTCTCACACTCGATCGCAACCGCTGCTTCCCCTACGGCCGCTAAGGAGCCTGACAAGTATCGCCGCTTGATTGGAGCGATGTCGGCTCATGTGAAGGGTTTCGGATGCCGGCCTCATGAAGGTGGTGCCGCGCACGGCGGGGCCGGCGTCCGAAAGCCTCCAAGGGAGGAAACCGCGCTTAAGGGAACGGAAGGCCGTGCGGCAGGCGCTATGGGGATTTGAGCGCCGCGGGTGAGCACGTTGATTGAGATCGAGCTGGTGCAACGATTTGTGCGACGGCGAATCCGCTGACGAATGCGCGGCGGATGGCACCGAACTCCATAAGCTGTCCGACGATTTGCGACGGCTGGCGGATATCTGAGCGCACTCTGCCGTGGCCGGTCGAGAGCCGGCGATCACGACGAGCAGATTTGCAGGATTGTGACGCGGTCATGAGGTGTCGATCCTGATGCGGTTCGTTGGAGGCGTCGGCCGATGCCGTGGCGTTGCACCGCGCGCGAAGACCTCGATGATGATCATGTGACCGCCGCAGCATGGACAAGTGGGCCTGCTGGGATCGACGGCGGCAGCGGCAGGCTGATCTTCAGGTTTTGCCATGGCAAGCAGTTCACGGGCGTGAGCGACGTTGTTGGCGCAAGGGCCTTTAGCGAACAGGCCGTAGTGACGGATGCGGTGCAAGCCCTTGGGTAACACGTGGATGAGGAAGCGGCGGATGAATTCGAAGGTCCCGAGCGTCATGCACTTGTATCGATCGCGGCCCTCGATGCGGTAGTCCTTCCATTTGAAGGTGACGCCATGTTGATCGAAGGCGATCAAGCGGCTGTTGGCCATGGCGACGCGATGGGTATAGCGCGACAGATAGGCCAGCACCGCCTCGGGTCCGCCGAACGGGCGCTTGCTGTAGACCACCCATTCGCTTCTGCGCAGCGGCGCCAGATGGGCCGCGAAGGCTTGCGTGTCGGCAAGCAGGGCATGATTGCCGAAGAAGTTAAGGCGGCCGGCTGCGTGCGCCGCCATGAGCTTCTCCAGGAACAGCCGGCGGAACAGCCGCGAGAGCACGCGCACCGGGAGGAAAAAGCCGGGTCGACACGATACCCACTTGCTGCCATCAAGCGAGATGCCGCCGCCCGGCACGATCATGTGCACGTGCGGATGATGGGTGAGCGCCGAGCCCCAGGTGTGCAGCACGGAGGTAATGCCGACGCGAGCCCGGAGATGCTTGGGGTCAGCGGCGATGGTGATCAGGGTCTCGGCAGAAGGGCTGCAGGGGGAAGCGCCCGGTGCCAAGCAATGCTCAACATCGGCGCGGCCGTTGCTAAAGGCGGAGAAGGACGAAACATGGATGCGATGCTCTCGTTTCTGATATCGGCAGGAATAATGGCCTTTGGTGTTTGGATTGTCGTGGGCACCGTCATTGCTGGATCGCCATTGGCTTGGACGTTCACGGGGTTAGTGCCCATGGTCGTAGGCTCGATCAGCCTTTATCAGGTAGTCAGCGGCCTAAAATCTGCGTAGCGGGTTCGCTAATCGGTTCGCTTTATTGACACGATAGTGGTCCGCCGGTTCCATGCCGGCCGGATTTTCAGGCCTCAATCGAACGCGATGCCGAACCGACGTGCCTTTCGCCAGACACCGTGACAATGGTGATTGCTGCGCTCTGTGCCGATAACCAAGTCGAAAGAGTCGGGAATGCCGATTTGGCTTTCGACCTCGAGATTTGCGCCATAGCCTGACATTTTGCGGACCAGGCAGTCGATTCCAGAGCCATCAAACGAGATCGTTCCAGCCGTTAGGGTCTGCTGGCGCTGGGTGCCTCGCTTTTCGTCTAGACCGGGCATGCTTCTCTCCCGTGAAATTTTGTTCTTGAAGGCAGCATTTGCCCAATCGTGCAAGCTGGCAACTACTGTTCTCCTATCGAATCGTATCTGTGCCATGCAGTGCGAGCCGCTAGCAGCATCAAACATCTGGAAGGTTCGGGTCGCGTCATCAGACGCGGCCCTTGAGATGGCATTATTTCTCATGAGCCCTTGTGCGCCTGCAACGCACGCTTATGTGCGAAAGATGGTAGCACTCGCCAGTCCTGAGTGCCAATTTCAAACAAAAACCAAACCCAGGAGGACCGCCATGAAATTCCGTCCGCTTCACGACCGCGTTGTGGTCAAGCGTGTCGACGCCGAAGAGAGGACTACCGGCGGCATCATCATTCCGGACACTGCCAAGGAGAAGCCCTCGCAGGGCGAGATCACAGCGGTCGGCCCAGGCGGCCGCGACGAAGCCGGCAAGCTGATCCCGATCGATCTCAAGGTTGGCGACCGCGTGCTGTTCGGCAAGTGGTCCGGCACCGAGGTCAAGCTCGATGGTGAAGAGCTGCTGATCATGAAGGAGAGCGACATCATGGGTGTCCTCACCGATCTGCCCGCCGCCAAGAAAAAGGCCGCTTAAGCGCCAGCCAGATTTCCTTATCCTGAGGAGTCGGCGCAGCCGGCGTCTCGAAGGATAAGATCAGCAATTCAAATCTCATTCCTCAAGAAACTCGCCTAGTCGCGAGGCCTTTTGCGGTCTGACCAGTTGAAAACGGAGATGATTATGTCAGCTAAGGAAGTCAAATTCGGCGTCGATGCCCGCGACAGGATGCTACGCGGCGTCGACATACTCAACAATGCGGTCAAGGTGACGCTCGGCCCCAAGGGCCGCAACGTCGTGCTCGACAAGTCGTTCGGCGCGCCCCGCATCACCAAGGACGGCGTCACCGTCGCCAAGGAAATCGAGCTTGAGGACAAGTTCGAAAACATGGGCGCCCAGATGGTGCGCGAAGTCGCCTCCAAGGCCGCCGACGCTGCCGGCGACGGCACCACTACCGCGACCGTGCTCGCGGCCGCAATCGTCCGCGAAGGCGCCAAGTCAGTTGCCGCCGGCATGAACCCAATGGATCTGAAGCGCGGTATCGACCTGGCGGTGGACGCCGTGGTCGCCGACCTCGTCAAGAACTCCAAGAAGGTCACCTCGAACGACGAGATCGCCCAGGTCGGCACCATTTCCTCCAATGGAGACGCCGAGATCGGCAAGTTCCTCGCCGATGCCATGAAGAAGGTCGGCAACGAGGGCGTGATCACGGTCGAAGAAGCCAAGTCGCTCGAAACCGAGCTCGAGGTCGTCGAAGGTATGCAGTTCGACCGCGGCTATATCTCTCCCTACTTCGTCACCAACGCCGACAAGATGCGCGTCGAAATGGACGATGCCTATGTCCTGATCAACGAAAAGAAGCTTTCCCAGTTGAATGAACTGCTTCCGCTACTCGAAGCCGTAGTGCAGAGCGGCAAGCCGCTGGTCATCATCGCTGAAGACGTCGAAGGCGAGGCTCTCGCCACCCTCGTCGTCAACCGCCTGCGGGGCGGTCTCAAGGTCGCGGCCGTCAAGGCTCCGGGCTTCGGCGATCGCCGCAAGGCCATGCTGCAGGACATCGCGATCCTGACCGGCGGACAGGCGATCTCAGAAGATCTCGGCATCAAGATGGAGAATGTCACGCTCGCCATGCTCGGCCGCGCCAAGAAGGTGATGATCGACAAGGAGAACACCACCATCGTGAGCGGCGCCGGCAAGAAGGCCGACATCGAGGCGCGTGTCAACCAGATCAAGGCGCAGATCGAGGAGACCACCTCGGACTACGACCGTGAGAAGCTGCAGGAGCGTCTGGCCAAGCTCGCGGGCGGCGTCGCGGTGATCCGCGTCGGCGGCGCGACCGAAACCGAAGTGAAGGAGCGCAAGGATCGCGTGGATGACGCGATGCATGCGACCCGCGCTGCAGTCGAGGAAGGCATCGTACCGGGCGGCGGCGTCGCACTGTTGCGCGCCTCCGAACATCTCAAGGGGCTGCGCACCAAGAATGACGACCAGAAGACCGGCGTCGAGATCGTGCGCAAGGCGCTCTCCTGGCCCGCGCGTCAGATCGCGATCAATGCGGGCGAGGACGGCTCCGTCATCGTCGGCAAGATACTGGAGAAGGACCAGTACTCCTACGGCTTCGACAGCCAGACCGGCGAATACGTCAACCTGATCTCCAAGGGCATCATCGATCCTACCAAGGTCGTTCGTGTGGCGATCCAGAACGCGGCTTCTGTGGCAGCGCTGCTGATCACCACCGAAGCGATGGTGGCAGAAGTGCCGAAGAAGAACGCTGGGGGCGGCGGCATGCCTCCGGGTGGCGGAATGGGCGGCATGGGCGGTATGGACTTCTAAGTCCCAGCTTTGAGGCGATCAAAACGAGAAAGGCCTGGCAACAATGCCGGGCCTTTGCGTTGCGTTCTGGGACCTCGATCCGCTACTGTTGATATGCTTTCATCCAATGGTGCTTGCTGACCTTTTCCGCCAAAAGTAGGCGAGGCACTGCGTCCCGTCCGCGAGCGTGACACCAGAGCAGGTCTGAACTAGCTCCGCGCCAGGGACAAGCAAGGAAAGCCAATGCCTCGACCAAGTCGCTCCGTCGGTGGTTTCTCAGAAGGCGACTTTGCCAGTGGTTTTCTCGGCGACTGATGCCGCTAATAACTAACAAGGTGATCGCTATCTGCGCGGCCTGTTCGTCGCCGGCGCGTTCGCCGTCATCCGCTATGCCAAGATCCATGTCGATCATGACGCGCTCGATGTAGCCGACCTTTTTCCCCGCCGGTCCCGTACACGTTCGTGCCCTCGACATTGTCGCTTCCGATCAGACTGAATGTCTCGCGATCTCCCATGGCCATGTTGACCTCCTGGATGTTGTCTTCTGGAGTCAACGGGACCACGATGGCTCCGTTCCTGGTTCGAGGACGAGGATGGAGCTGACCGTTTTGGAGCGCGATTTTCTGAGGAGGCTCGTCGGCGAATCCTGGGTCAGCCCGCCGATGTTCGACCATGAGATCATAACCCTGCTCGTGGACCTGGGTCTGGTCGAAACCGAACCGCTTCCATCCGGAGGAGTAGAATACCGCATAACTGACGCGGGTGACGGGCGGCGGCTACTGCGTAACAGGTCGGCCGGTCCAGCGGGATGGTGGGGAGGGCCGAGCGGGAAGCGGGGCCCGGCTGCGATGGCCGGAGTGCCCACAAGGCACCTTGTTCCGGGCACAGTAGTCCACCGCTCAAATTGATAAATGGCTTAACTCGCCCGGTTTGATGCCGCCAGAATAAGGCTTAAGATTCGGGTGATTTGCAAACAACGTGAGGTGTAGCTTGACAGCCGACCTCGTTTTCAAGATCGCCATTGCCGGACTGTTCATCTTCTCGACGGTTCTCGCCTCTGTGCTCGTCCTGAATTTATGAACGAGTCGCCTCGGTGGGCGCGGCGGCCGGCATCGCCGGTCCAGACGCCTGATGGGGGCGACGAGGATGCAGAAAAATGTTGTAACAAATGACGCCGGCCGGGTTGCAATCTTGGCCACGTATCCGAGGCGCCGCCGGTCAACCTAATAGAGAATCCTTGGGAGCGGCAATTCGATCATGCAGACGATTCCCGCAGGGCCGAATTCACGTCGGACCGTAGCGTTCGGTATTGCCTTTTCAATGAGCGTGCTTCCAAAGCCGGTGGACGTCGGTGGCGTGACAGGCGGACCGCCCCTTTCGCGCCAGACCACCGTCAGAAACCGTTGAGCACTCTGGGTGCGCACGGTCCAACTCAGATCCACGGTCCCGGTTTGCTGTGAGAACGAGCCGTACTTGGCAGCATTGGTGGCCAGTTCATGGAAGACGAGCCCGAACGGCGTTGCCAGATCGGCAGGCAGGATGACCGGTTCGGCTGCGATCTTGGCCCGGCCAGGATTGCCGGAAACATAGGGGTCGAGCTGCCTGCGCGCCAACGTCCCGAGATCGGCCCCCTTCCAGTCGGAGTCGACCAGCAGCGAATGAGCCTCGGCCAGCGCGGAGAGGCGGCCATCCAGGCGGTCGGTGAAATCGTCGTACGATTTGCTGAAGCGCCGGGTCTGATGCGCGATCGACTGCACAACCGCCAGCGTATTCTTGACGCGATGTGTCAGTTCGCCAAGCAATAATTTTTGTTGCTCCTCCCACGCCTTGCGTTCAGTCACGTCCCGGGTGCTTTCAAGGGCGAGCTGCCGACCTTCGATGGTTTCCAAGATGATGCGGCTTTCGATGGTCAATTGCCGGCCATCCTTGGTCTTGTGCTTCAACTCGCCGTTCCAGCTACCTTCGTCCAACAATTTCATCCGTAACCTGGCGAACGATCCTCCGGGTACGATCGTGTCCAACAACTTGTCTTTCCTCTTTCCAACCGCCTCATCGCGGCTGTAGCCATACAGTTCTTCGCTGCCGCGATTCCATTCAACGATTGTGCCGTCAATATCCCAGATGAATATGGGATCGCGCGAGAGCTCGACGAGTTGGATCTGCTGGCGAAGCCTGCGCTCGCTTAACCTGAGCGCATCTTCCGCATGACGCCGGTCTGTCATATCGACGAAAGTGAGAACGACGCCGTCGATCCTGTTTTCGACGGTGCGGTATGGGCGCAGACGAACGTCGTACCAGCGATCCTCGCGGCTGCGAATTTCGTGCCGGATGGGGGCGAGGTTGGCGAGCACCGCTTGCGCGTCCTTGACCAGGCCCTCGTATTCTAGCTTGTGTGCGAAATCCGAGATCGGCCGGCCTTCGTCACTCGGCGTGATGCTGAAAAGCTCGGTCACCTGCTGCGTAAAACGTTTAATGCGTAAGCTCGAATCGAGAAACAAGGTCCCGAAATCGGTCGCTGCCATCAGGTTTTGGAGGTCGCTGTGTGCGCGCGACACAGCCTCCAGCTTCAGCTTGAGCTCGCTGTTTACGGTCTGCAACTCTTCGTTGATGGATTGCAGCTCTTCCTTGCTGGTTTCCAGCTCTTCGGAAGTGGAACGATATTCCTCGTTGATGGATTGCAGCTCTTCATTGGCCGCGCGCAATTCCTCGTTGGCGCTGTCCGACTCCTCCCGCGTCGTTCGCAGCCGTGCCTGCGTCTGCAAAAGCTCTTCCCGCAGCCGGGTGACGAGTTCGGCGGCGGCCTCACTCTGCGAGAAGACTCCTTCGGCGCCGAGCTCGACCACCCCACCTTCAACGAACAGCACCAATGCCTTGCGGTCCCCGCTATCATTGTGATCGTCCGCCGGTTTCACGTGCATTAGGACACGGTGCGGCGAGCCGTTGAACTGAACAGGGATAGGCAGACTTAGCCAGGATTGCGAGGTTTCAAAAACCCGGTGCAGAGCTGTGCGCAACTCGAACCGGAGTTCCGGCCGCACCAAATCGACCACGTCGCCGGTCAAGGGGCCGCCGGCCGGCTGCAAAAAGCGGCCGGCGTGATCGGACATGTGCAAGACCCGATGCGATTGATCGACCAGAATGCTGGGCGGAGCCAGCTTTTCGAGTGCTTGGCGGTGCAAGGCAACCTCGCTGAGCAGTGCGGTCCGGCTCGGCGGCCTTATCAGATGTGCAGGATGCTCGTGCAGCATCCCCACGTTCCCGAGCAAGCGCGGCATCAGACGCAGTTCGCCAGGGGCGGCCGACGACTGATAAATGCGAGCCTTCCGGTCGAAAGTACGGAACAGTCCACCCGGATTGTCGGCAGTCTCGGACGTGCCCAGCATCAGAAATCCGTCTGGGTTGAGCGCATAATGGAAAGTGTTACACGCCAGCTCTTGCAGTTCGCGATCCAGATAAATCAGGAGGTTGCGGCACGCGATCAGATCGATGCGCGAAAACGGCGGATCCTTGAGAACGCTGTGACTGGCGAACAGCACCACGTCGCGCAGTTCCTGGCGAACACGATAACCATCCGCTTCTCGCACGAAAAAGCGCTGCAAACGATCCTCGCTGACGTCAGCTTCGATGGCCAGGGGATACCGGCCTTCTCGCGCGATGGCGAGCGCCTGGGGGTCTATGTCCGAGCCAAAGACCTGAATTGTCGGCCTGATGTCCTCTCGCGAGGCCTGCTCCAGCAGCAGCATCGAGACCGAATAGGCTTCCTCGCCGGTGGCACAGCCAGGGATCCAGACACGAATCGGACGATCGGGCAGCTTCCCGTGAAACACTTGTGGAATGACCTGAAGTTCAAGTGTCTGGAACGCTTCCTTGTCGCGGAAAAAAGAAGTTACCGAAATGAGCAGGTCGCCCAACAGGGCCTGCGCTTCGTCGGTGTTGTCACGCAACACGCCGTAATAGTCGTTCAGATTTTCAGCTCTCGTGACCTGCATCCTGCGCGCGATCCTGCGCAGAATAGTCGCTCGCTTGTATTTGGAAAAATCATGCCCCGTTCGATTCCGCACATGCGCGAGGACGCGCCGCAGCAGTTCGTCGTTGAAATTATGCAGCTGCGGCCTGCCATCACGCTTCTCGCGCACCAGCTCAGTCAGGCGTTGAGCTAAATCGCGCACCGGCAGTACAAAATCCGCAATCCCGGTCGCAATCGCGCTGCGCGGCATCGACGGGAATTCGGCCTCGTTAGGGTCCTGCACGAGGATGATGCCACCGGACTCCTTGACGGCCCTCACGCCGACTGCGCCATCGGACCCGGCGCCGGTCAAGATAACAGCGCAACCGTCCCCGTGCTGTTCCGCCAGAGATCGAAAGAACAAGTCGATCGGCGCTCGTTTGCCGCGGGGCTCCTCGAACTCGGCAGTCGCTATTTCGTGGTCGGTGATGTGCAGTCGGCGGTCGGGTGGAATGACGTAAACGTGGTCGGCTTGCAGCGGGACGCGATCTCCGACCTGGGAGACTGGCATATGTGTACGCGCAGCCAGGATGTTTGGCAATTCGCTGCGAAAATCCGGATCGAGATGCACCACCACGACAAAGGCAGCACCGGTTTTCGCGGGCAGCGCACCGAACAGAAGCTGTAACGCGTTGACGCCGCCGGCGGAGGCGCCAATGCCGACTATGACCGGCGTGGTGGCACTCCGTGCCGGTACTTCGTTCGCATCCTGGTCACTAATGTCAGCCATCCCGCGGTCCCCAGCACTGCGTCCGGTCGAGACCAGTATTTGGCTAACCTTATCACGGGTTCGGTCAGAAAAGTTTGATTTCGCAGGGATTTAAGCAAAGCCCCAAGCGTGGGTTCCACGTTTATGCGTTCTATGGCCATCGCGATATCCTGGCCATTGGGCATTTCCGCCGGCGGTCCGAGGCGCTGCTACCTCACCGATGAATTCGCGCATGAATTCATTGCTTCCGATCTCGCAAGGTGCGGCAGTCCGGTAGCGTTACATTGGCCGGAAATATCGACCAGCCAAATGCTTCAGTTTGGCAGTCTCGACGATTCATCCTTGAGCCGCAAACTGAGCTTTGGCTGTCCAGCGGCTATTCTTGGGATTCCGCAAACCCAGGCGCCGGATTCCTAGATACCGGCGTGGCGTCGGGTCCCAAAGCTGCATCGCCTGAAGCTGCAGATGGATCATATCGAGCATTTTACCTGCTCAGCCGTCCAAATCGACCAAATACACTGGCAATCCGGCATCCGCTGATCGTGCCGAGGTCTGCTCCCGGTACCGCTTCTTTTCATCTTGACTGGACAGTCGAACGCGCAAGGTTGCGAGCTCGTCGCAAAGAGGTTTGCCGCCCGATCGCGCCGAACGGGCGGGGCTGAAGAAGGCCTAATGTTTGAGGAGTTCATCCCCGATATTGGACGAGGTTGTGGACAGAGACTCAACGGGAGGCTTGCCAATCCTTGCCGGAAACGAGGACTTGGCTAATTAAGAGGAGCGGCGAACGAAACCGGGGCGATCCTCAGCAAGTGAAATGACAATCTCGGCGGCACGTTCTCCGACATAGGTCTCACTCTCAGGCGTCATCCGCCTTCCTGTGACGCCAGGGTAAACGCGCAGCAGTCCGGCCCCGATGGGACCTGCTTGCCGGCCGTGGCCACGCATAGTCTCATACGCCATACGCATGCGCCGAAGATAAGAATTTCGCGGGCGGGGTCAAATCGCTAAAGTTCAATGAACGTCATCGGGCGTTCATGAACCTTTATCAGCTGCGGCGAGTTCTTATCGATGAGTCAGGTTCACGGATGGGGATCGATCAATGAAGCGCCTCCGGTTCAAACCAAAGACCTCGCTGAAGGTACGGCTTGCTATAGAAGCCCGGCAGTTGAGCGACGAAGCCGAGACCTTCCCACCCGGGCACAAACGAGACAGTCTGCTTAGGAAGTCCCGACAGACCAAAGTTGCGTCCGACATAGTCGAGTGGCTCATATCACCATCGGGTAGGTGATCCTGCCGCTCGCCGCGGTGACCGCAAAGACTGGACGACAGAGGATGATCTCCGGATCAGGCCAGGCGAGCGTTGGCGGCCTTCCGGTGGGCCGTTTCAATCGATAACGCGGCCCACTCGGCACCGCGTCTAATTCGGCCCGACGACCCTTCCGTCATCGATTGAGGCTGCAGGGCGATCAGCTCTCGATTTGCTTCACCGTCGAGATCGGCCACCGACCCTCATGCCCCGCGATCGAGATGCGGAGCCCATGCTCATCATCGAGGAAGACGCCATCGATTGTGCCAGCCTTGCCGTCAGTCAAGACGACGGCCTTGCCGACTAACTCTTTCTCGGCCTCTTGCAATTCGCGCAGGATGTTCATGGCTCGTTTGTCGCCTGTGCTTGAGGCGTTCATGGTGCCAACTCCACACGGGCCGCCGATCGGGGCGTCAAACGCGGGCGATCTCAACCACCTCGCTGAGCTTGTTTTCGGCGTCGTAGATCTTGACCTGAAGCCGAGGGAATCGGTTCTTCATCTGTGTGCCAGCTTCCAGGGCGCTCGCTTTTGCCGCGAAGGTCGCCTTGACATGACCGTCGACGATTAAGGCATAACCGGTCCTCAGGGGAGCAATCGATGCCTTGGTGGTGCGGGCGAACGCTGCTGGCGCTGCCAGCCTGCGCTTCTCGCGCATGGGAAAAACTCCGCTTGTCGGGAATGGCTGATCAACTGCCCGCGGTCCCCAAGGTTCCTGTCACTAAATACGCGCCAACGCACAGACGGCGCGCTCCAGCGGTCCCCGAATGCAAACGGTCCGCCCGATGGCTGCCGGCGAGGCGAAGCGCTGCCCAGTGTCGCAAAGCGAACCGAGCGGAAATCGAGACTCGATTAGGCTGCCGGCGCTTGGCCATACATAGGAACGGCTATTGCCATATGAGACCTACGCACTCGTAGTTGACGCCATGGGGATCATCGTCATCGCGGTGTTGATCGTCGGACAGCGATCACATCGGCGCGCCCGAGGCCGATGGCCGTCCGGATAAACGCAAAAAGGGCCGCTATGGGGCGGCCCGTCGATTGATGTTGTAAGGTCCGTGTCAGGGAACCCTATGCAAGCTAATCGTGGCCGGCGAGTCCCCTCCCAGGGGAATGGACGGCTGCGAGGTCCGGTTGGGTTAGCCTCCAATGCCGGGCCTCGTTTCCTACGGCGCCTCAGTTGGCGGCCCCTGTCTTCAAGAGTCGGACATAGGTCCCGCTCTCGTGCAGCTCGAGCCGACGAAGGCCGCCCGAGTGCTTTTGGGGTCAAACAGGGAAGCGGACCCTTTTCCGCGGCATCCCGAGACGTATCAGCGTCGAGATCGTGATGCTAGATTTCCTGAATGGGAGGACGACATGTCCGATAGCGTCTACAAGGTCATTGAACTGGTCGGTACCAGCACCGACTCATGGGAGAAGGCGGCCGCCAATGCGGTCGAGCAAGCTGCAAAATCGCTCCGAGATCTTCGCGTTGCAGAGGTCGTCAAGCTCGATATGCAACTGGATGACAAGGGAAAAGTCGAAGCCTATCGCGCCAAGCTCAACGTATCGTTCAAGTTCGAGGGCTCCTGAGCCTCAGCACCTCGCCCCACTTGCGGGGCGAGGATGGCTCATTGGGAAAGGCGCGTTGCGCGGTCCGCCCAACCGGACGCTGTGGCCCACCTCGCGAGCTGGCCCTAGTCCGACAGGCACCGATATGCTTTGATGCGAGGGGGCGTATGGCGCGTGGTGGCCCCATGTACATGGTCATTCGCAAGTACACCAAGGTTCGTTCGGTAGCGGACGCCGCTCGTCGCGCCAAGAGCGGCGTCGGTGAGATCCTAAGGCAATCGCAGGGATTCAGATCTTACCATGTGCTGGATGCGGGTGACGGCGTTGGTATCGCCGTGATGATATTTGACGACCGCGAAAGCGCCAACGCAGCGAACGCCAAGATACTGGCGTTTGTTCAGGCAAGTCTACATGACCTCGATCTTGGAGTTCCCGAAGTCACCACCGGCGAGGTTTTAGTGAACATAGAGCCTAATGGGTCTTCGGGCATGAAGTAGCCGCAAACGTCATCAGATGCGTGGCTGGTGCCGGCCCTTTGCTCACGTAATCGACCTGATGTCCCCCTCGCGTTTGCATGATCGCGCCGTGGACATGCGCGCCCCGCCCGTCAGGAATATTCGACTGCGCGTGCTTTTCGAGGAGCAGCAACGACATGAAGCAACACACCTGCGAAGCATTTTCCACCACAGCGATCGGCTGGACACCGCTCACGCTTATGGGCATCGCGATGCCGCCCCGGGATCCCGATGAAGACGAGACGGACGAAGACGAGGATGAGGAAGATGATGCTGACGAACCAGCGGTCGTGCGCGAGCCGGACGAAGACTAGACTAGCCCGTGTCTGGCAGTCGGCGCTATAATATCTGCGATGGGTTGGGGTGCGAAAGACATAGCGCTTCTCAAAAAGCTCTGGTCCGCAGGACAGAGCGCGGCGCAGATTGCACGCCGTCTCGGGTGCAGTCGTAACGCCGTCTGCGGCATGCTAACCCGTCTGAGCCTCAAGCGCGGCCACAAGCCGCCCACAGCACGGCCCAAGATAAGGCCGCCCCCGAAGCTGAGGCCGACGTCGTCGGCAGCCTGGGCCCGTCCAGTCGCACAGAAGGCGTCGTTGAGTACAGCAGAGAGGCAGCAGCCCAAGGAATTCAGCAAGCAGGAGCTTTACGCCATTCTGACTGAGGCGGTCAGAAACACTGGCTAAGAGCTCACCACGAACGTCGTTGCGCTCCCGTCAGTGCCTGGCCCAGCTCGACGGGTTCGGCTGTCGTATACCTTCCCAGCCGTCTACTTCGGGTCACGAGCCGTAATACTCGGCAAGCAAAACACGTCGGCTCTGCTTCCGAAAACAGACCTCAGCGAGGACTGCTAGATTTGTCGCGATGGGTCCAGCAGCACGTTGCCGGAGCGGCAGCGCTCGGCGCAAAGCGGACGTTCCCCACCCGACGTGCGCACACTCTCTCTCGCAGCCCCAGGGAAGCCGTGAACGATGAACAAAGGTCGCCTCGTGTGGCGACCTTTTCGTAGCAGCAGTTTGTCGATCAACACTCCCTCCAAGACTTCTCCTCTTACGCGGGCAGAAGATCTCCGAAATGAGCTTCGAACACGTGGAACGCACCGTGCTAGCTGCGGGATTCGTTGCCCGCCGTTTCAGCGAGTCCGGTTTCAAAGTTTTGTATCGCCGCGGCGGCTAGGAGCTGTTGTTCGGCTGGGGGAAGCGCCGTCTGCTGATATTCACTTTCACCAGGCGCCGTTTCAACCTTGCCGAGAATGCCCAAGGTCGCAAACCCCCCATAGAGGAGTGCTTCGGGATCGTTGGTGAACAGCGCAGGTTCTGACTGCGTTGGCGCATACATGCCCTCTAGCAGCTTCGCGTCTGCATCAAACGTTAGTTTCCGGACACGCCGGTTCGAGGCCGATGATGCCCGGAAGTATTTGCTGTCGCAGGCCAGTTCGCGAGCCTCGCGTTAACCTTGTCTCTGATCTTCTCCCGTGACCGCGCCAGCGGGTCCATTTCTGCCGCCAAGGCGCCGTATTGCGCGTTCGCAATCGTTCTCCGATCTTCGGGACCTCATTTCCGGCAGGCTTTGAGCGAGGCTTCCCGTTCGGAGAGCGTGAAATCAAATGAGAGTGGCTCTCGTCCTTGTTGGCCTCGGTACGCTCGCGGTGATGGAGTTCAAGACACCGCCGCGCACGACAAAGCCTGTGCCCGAGCCGCCCGCTCAGGCGACCGTCGGGTTAGGCACCTCAAACGATACGCTGACGACAGCCGACCGGCTCGAAATCCCGCACATCCAATTCGAAGCGTCGCCGCCGCCGGTTTCCTCGAGCGAACCGATGCCTCCGCCGGACCAAACAGCGATTGCTGCACAAGAGCCATCGACGATCATCGAGGAACACAAGCGCAGCGATAACTCCGCGGTCATGCTGCCCAGGCCTCGGCCCAGGATGGGAACTTCTAAGGCAACTGCGAATGCCAACCGCGCCAAAACGGTCGTGGAGGTCAAGCCCTGCCGGCCAGGTGCCTTCGATGGCCTCCTCAAAGCATTGAACCTGACAACGGGATGCCAGACCTAGCCCAACGATTGCTCGCTATCGGCGAGATGGCCGCCGGCGACCCGCGGCTCCTCGCGCATGGGTTAGAGCAAACAGGCCGCGCCGACGAAATCCGGCCACCTCGCCCGGACGAACGAGGGTCCGTTGTCGCCGCGCGGGGCTGGCTGTCGGCGGAATCCATCACGCTCGTTCTTGGAGTGGCGTTCGGCCTAGCTTTTGTCGCAAGTTTTGTCTTGTTTCGCGACGCTCATTTGAACAGGAAACCGATCGACACGACGGTCGCCGAGGCGTTGGTCGAGCGTATTATCATAGCCGAGTCCAATGGTGACCCGAATGCAAGAAATAAGCGGTCGAGCGCGGCTGGCGCCGCCCAGTTTCTCGATGATACGTGGCTCGAAGCCGTCCGAAGGAATCGACGCGATCTGATCCAGGGCCGCAGCGACAAGGAGGTGTTGGACTTGCGGCGAGATGCCGAGCTTGCGCGAGAGATCACCGCACGGCTGGTCGAGGAATATGCCGCGATGCTGAACAAGCGCGGTCTGCCGATTACGCCCGGTTCTCTCTACCTTGCCCATTTCGCGGGACCGGCAGGCGCCGTGGCGCTATTGTCCGGTGCAGAAACTGTCGATGCTGCTTCCCTCATGGCCGCCGCTGACGTGACAGGTCGGACCACGCGCGAAAAGTTGGTCAACGCCAATCCGTTCCTCAAGGTGATGACGGTCGGCGATATCAAGAGCTGGGCCGATCGCAAGATGGCAGTAGGCAAATCGGCGGGGCGCTCGTGAAGCGAGACGTCCCCTGCGCTCGCGAATGCCGTGGACAAACCAACAACGCCACAGTAACTGGAATAAATTCCCGTCGTTTCACTCAATCCTCATCTCAGCTTGAAGAGATAGGTGCAGATTATCAGGTTTCGCCAATCGGACCACCATGTCCCCTAGCTCCAACACCAGTATCGCCAAGAGAGCTCGCACGAAGGCCGAGGCGGATTTTGCCACTTGGCTCATGATGGCCAAGCTCGGTGGTTTCGATGACCTTCCGTCAAACGCACAGATCTTTCTGACGAACTATCGAACCCGACTTGAGACGATGAGCGAGGCCGAGTCCACGGCCCTGGCCGTTCGCGAGGTCTACAGCGCCTATTACAGCGAGATGGGAGGCGTGGGCGCGGCGCCGGAACTAAAGGCTCGCACACCAACGACAGGGGACAAACGCGTGCGGTCCCAGAGAGGGCCTAAACCTCAGCCCGGTCTATCGGCTTCGCACCATTCGACGAGGCCAATGATCGGAAAATCGCTTACGGCACTGCTGATTTTCGCGAGCATGGTGGCACTGATTGTCGCATATAGATTTCTGACGCAGTAACATCGCCCGCGGATTGTGTGCGAGCAGCAATTTCGAGCAGTAACCACGTTCAGTTACGGACCGTGAGGAATTACGGCGTTTGCTCTTCAGGTTACTGTGGCGGAGAGGATTATGCCTATCGGACGGTACTTAGCCTGGGTCGGGACATCGCTTCTTGTGTTGCTGTTCGTGGCAAACTGGTTCCTTCCGCAATCTTTGGCAGAGCCAACCGGTGATGAGATCAACCGCCCCGTTATTCGGATAGCCTCATTGCAACAGCCGCCCGAACGAACCGTCATCGACACGAATCTGCCAACGATAGTGCCACCGCCAAGTCTCTCACCGACTCCAATCTTAGTAGAGGAAGCACGCCCAAGCGAGCCGGCATCCCCGCAATCCCGTGCGGTACCGGCTCCAAGTATTCCAAGTGGAGTTGATCAAGGTAAGCGGAAGATCGCTAAGCGCCATGGAGCAAAGATAGCGGCTAACCAGCCACCATTGGTGCTAACCCCGCCGGTCGCAAGTAATACAGCGCCAGTTGCGCCACTGACCAGATTGTCTTTCACGGACGTAGTGTCCGGCCAGCTTGTAAGAAGCCTTTTCAACCTGCGCTGATGTAGCGATTGATCACAGGATAACGATCGTTCGCATCCGTTCCCTTGAAGGTGGCGGTGCTCATGATATCAAGCGCTCTTCGAATCACAGGAGAGCGCAAGTGGCAAAGAAGACGAAGAACCGGCCAGCTCGTAAGCCATATACCGCACCAGACATCAAGGTGCTGAAGGCGTATTCGAAATCACGCACGCCGGTATCAAAGGTGTCGAAAGCAATGAAGAACGGTAGGCTCCTTGCGCCAGAAGGCATTGTCGCTCGGGATCGGTCTCGGACATCAGCGATAGCGACATCAAGGGTTACAGGGTGGTGACAGGTTGAGCTTGCGCAAAAGTGGGTCTAGCCCCTCGTAGCGGCAGCTTCTCACCTCGGCAACAACGTGATCCGGTTTGGCGCGCCCGGCGAGCGCTTATTTGCCTGTTTTGTGCGGCTAGGTTTTACCGCCTTGGCCTTCAGATCATGGGGATCATGCCAGTGCCGAGGAATGAATTCTGGCTGCGCTGGCCTAGTTGCTTCGCGTGCTGGTGCCTGAACCTCGAGTTGGGGCTCGGCTGGACGCGTGTCAACGACCTCTACCCTATCGGTGTTTGCTAGCGTTTCTTCGGGTCGGCCTATCTGAAGCCGATCGGACTTATTTGTCGCTACTGTAGGAAAAACAAGCTCTGGCAGAGGCGGCGGACTCGGCCTCTTTGCGAACGCCGCAATACCGGCGAGCCCCACCAGGCAAACCACTCCAAGTGCGACAGTCCTAATCACGTTGCCGCCCGATCCAGAGGAGGTCAACGAGCCTCGTGGGCGAATGAGCCCGGAGTAAGGCGGCGTTGATTGCTTGGTTAATGAGCTAAATGCTCATTGTCCGAATCCATTTGAGACCGACTTTGCCGAGGGAGCCGCGGTGTTGTGTTGAGAGTTAGCCTTATGAAGACTGACGCGCGCGCTTGCGCGTTTGATCCGATGCGGGACGATGAAAGATCAAACGCGGCCTCCGGCCAGGAAACGTCCTGAAACCGGTCCGCGGAGGCGATAGTAGGTCTCGGGCTGTCGACGACGCGGCGGCATGGATCAGGCAGCAGATCGAGCAGGCGCCATCGTATGCAGAGGGACCGCCTTGGTCGCTCGGTGCGCTTGGGCAGGCGTCGTGACAAATCGGAGCGTACTGCAGCGGATCCGCAATACTGGTCGCGGTGACCAGCACGCGGCGATAGGTGCGAGGATCTGCATCGCCAACGCGATCACAACGATCGGAAGAACCCTATGCAGAGTCCGGCCCATTATCTGGAGGTCCGCCCACCATCTGCATGCCAAACTACCATTCGCCCAAAGTAACTGGAGTGACTTCCGCGGAGATTTCGCAGGTGTCGTAGCCGCGCTGGCGGACGCAGCGCCAAGCATCGTCATACGTTACTTCAGTCATCGAACATCGGGCGGTAAGGAACGCGCGGTCGCTGTACTGATCCTGCGGGCTGTAGCTGATGAAGCCCGGCGACTCTTTCGGCACGTCCGGTATCTTCCAGTCCTGTATCCCTCGATAGAAGCCGACTTCTATTGGCAGGCCTTTGGCGGCGCCCGCATCGGAAATGATCAGATTGGTCGTGTGCCCGAGAATGCCTTTCATGCGGAATAGCGCGCCGCCTTCCGCTCGAAGGGTTTGAACCCAAACGTCGGGCACGACCATGAGCGAGGTAAAGTTGGCGTCCATCGGTGTGCGACTACTCTGCGAGCGATGATCCGCTGCACGTTCTTGCTCTCATACTAGAGACAAATAGTGCTCCGTTGTGTCGGTGATTTCCCTCGCTACGATTTTGTACGCTGGTCTAACCAGTCGCGCCATCAGCACCGAGGTACTAGATATTGATTCTCTCATTTTTTGGGCACATCGGAGGGAATTAGTTTCACTAAGTCATTGAAATGGTGGGCGCACAAGGGATCGAACCTTGGACCTCTCCCGTGTGAACCACAACATATAGGCCCTAGCCGACCTGAGTCAGCCATAGTAAAAATCAGATAAGCCACTGAGAGACAGTAGCTTTAGTCACAGTTGACCACAATAGGCCATACCTAACAAACTACATTTTGTATGCCCCCGCTGTGCCCCCGCGTCATCTTCCCCTAGGGCACACAAACGGGGAGGATCTATGCCCCTCTGTTCACAAAGGGCCGTCCTTCCATGCTGGTGTGCCCGAGGCGGAAAAAGCGAAGGAAAGTCAATGATCACTTTCTCTTCGCTTGGATGATCCGGGCAGCTACGGGGCACACGTCGACAGGGAGTGCAGGCATCATGCCGGAGCGAACCAACGAGCTGACACTCACCGATGCGGTGATCCGCAACGCAACGCTGCCGCCGGGTAAGGCTCAGCATTATCTCCACGACGACAAGCTGCCGGGTCTCGCCTTGCGCATGCGCGCCACCGGCGGCCGGACCTGGGTCTACCTCTTCACCAAGCCAGGGGTGAGGGGGACCCAGCGCAAGACCCTCGGCGCTTGGCCCAAATATAATGAGAAGGCCGCGCGAAAGGCAGCCACCATCGCCGCAGGCGAGGTCGTCAAGGGGTTCGACCCGAACGACGCGAAGCGCGAGGCGAGGCGGCAACAGGCAGCCGAGAAACAGCGGACCACGCTCGCCACGCTCATTGTTGAAGATGGTCCTTACCAGACGTCCTTGACCGAACGTCAAGTCGTCAACTGGAAGCCAGCACTGTCGGCGCTGCGGCGCGGGCTAAGGGATCATGCCGAGGGCGGGGTGGGGGACCTTACGCGACGGCAGATCATGGCCGCGGTGGACAAGATTGCCAAGACCGGCAAGCGGGGTGCAGCCAAGGACTTGCGCAAGCACGTGCATACCTTCCTCGAATGGTGCGTCGGCGAGGGCTATCTCGAGCACAACGTGCTCGCGGGCTATCGCGCGCCCAAGGAAACCCGCGCGCAAAGGGTCGGACGACGAACGAAGGGCCGCGCGCTGACCGACGAGGAAATCATCAAGGTCTGGGATGCATCCGGCAAGCTGGGTGCTTTCGGTCTCCTGGTACGCATGTGCCTGCTCGGGGGCCCGCGCCGCAGCGAGCCTACGATGATCGAGTGGCGAAAGCACATCATGGATGACCGCATCACCTTCGATGCGGCGTGGACCAAGATGGGGCTGCACCACGATGTGCCGCGCACTCACCTGGTTGACGAGGTGCTCACGGCTGCGAAACATTTCGAGCGGGCAACCTCCGACTATGTCTTCCCGTCACCAAAGACCGGCGGCCAGATGTCCGGGTTCACCAAGATGGTCAATCGCCTGGTCAAGGAAGCGACCGTCGCTAAGTTCACCATGCATGACTTAAGGCGCAGCTTGCGCACCATCATGTCGCGTTGTGGCTACGACAACGAAATCCAGCGGCTGTGTGTTGGGCAAAAGCCAAACGGAATTGATCAGGTCTACAATCACGACGAACAGTGGATCATCCGCAAGATGGCGTTCGAAGCGGCCCACGACTACATTGCCGAATTGGTCGGCGCGAAACGGGTCGGCAAAATCGTGCGCCTTCAGCGGACGAATCCGCTTGACCCGATCAAGGCCGAGCTCCTCGGCCGTCTCCGTGAGCATTATGCGGCTGAGGCGTCTTAGAAATTTTGCCACACCTGGTCAGGTATTCACGCACCGCATCAACACGATAGAGCGGCCGGCCATCGACGTAGCGCCATTTCAACGGGTGGTTCGGATCGCGCCGCCACTGCTCCAGCGCTCCGGGTGTGCGGCGGATGACCGCGGCCGCCTCTATTGCGGTCAGATTAGAGCTACCCGGCAGCGTATCGATATCGAATGTCGCCGGTGGCGGCATGCCACGGTTCTTACGACGGCGCTTCGTGGCAGACGGCATTTTCTGACTGCTCGGCGACCCTAAGGCCTCGATCGGAGTCTTTTCGTGCTTGCCGCTCATTCCTCGGTTCCGAACCACGGTCGGTCTGAGGCGATAAGATCGTAGGCTGCTCCAGCAAGAAAGAAATCGAGTGCGCAGATATGGCTGCTGGGTTGCTGCGGCGTAGAAAAAGGAAGGGCCGTTTCGATTTGATCTGGACTATGCCCGGCGCCGTTCTTGCCCGTCCGCTGATTCAAATCGGTTCCTTTAACCACTCCGAACGTCGGATCGCCTTTGGAAAGCCACTCCTGGCGGTTTACAATATCGACCGTTTGTCTAGTGTGGCTTGTCTTAAAGGGTGTTTTTCAAACCGGAACTTGGTTTGAAAATGTGCTATAATGTCAAATATGGCTGGACAAAATGAGCGATTCTTGAACCGTCTCGAAAGAGAGCTTCCCGAGGGAGTTCTTGTCGATGCTGCATGGTTCAGAACCCGCGGCTATTCCCGGCAATTGCTCAGTCATTATGTGAGTGCGGGCTGGCTTAAGCAGCCGACGCGTGGAGTCTACTGCCGGCCTCGTGGTGCTCTTTCCTGGCAACAAGTGGTCATCTCACTCCAGGCAATACTCTCTTATCCCTTGCTTGTCGGCGGACGTACGGCGCTCGAAGGACAAGGATACGCCCATTATCTGGTTCAGAACATCAGACAGGTTCATCTCTACGGCCCCAAACGACCGCCGCAGTGGCTGAACAAGCTTAGTCTCGATGTTCAATTTCTCTACCACAACGATCGCAAGCTCTTTCGCCACGGTTTACCGCTCGAACCTCTTACGAATCTCGGCCAGGCCAAAAACGAACCCGCAAGCGGCCCCAATGAAAACTGGATAGTCCAACAATGGGGCCAGTGGGATTGGCCACTTGCAGTATCGACGCCGGAGCGAGCCATTCTCGAACTACTCGACGAGCTCCCAAATCACGAGAGCTTCCATCAGGCCGATATGCTGATGCAGAGCCTTGTCAATCTCAGCCCGCGACGTTTGCAGACATTGCTTACCGAATGCCGGAGCGTGAAGGTCAAGCGGCTATTCTTCTTCTTTGCGGATCGCCATCAACATGCCTGGCTCAAGCGGCTCGACCGGAAGGCCTTTGATCTCGGGGAAGGCAAGCGCATGCTGATTAAAGGCGGCAAGCTCGACAAGACTTATCGTATCACCGTGCCCGAGGATCTTGATAGCATTCGCTGAAAGCTATCGCCGGCAGGTAGCTCTGCTCCTCCGCGTTTTGCCGATCGTCGCGGAAGAAAAATGCTTTGCGCTCAAGGGTGGTACGGCGATCAATCTCTTCCTGCGCAATATGCCGCGCCTGTCGGTTGACATCGATCTCACCTATCTTCCGATACAGCCTTACCTGGAATCACTTGCTGCAATCGACGCCGCGATGGGTCGCATCGCTGAGCGCGCGAAGAATACCATCGAAGGCTCGACCATTGCAGAAGGCCAAAAAGGCTCACGAACGCATCTATTGGTTCGCGCTGACGGCGCGACAACCAAGATCGACGTGACTCCGGTTTTGCGCGGTAGCATCCACAATCCCGAAACCAAAAGCGTGACCGAAAGGTTGAGGAAACGTTCGGCTTCGCCGAAATGCCGGTTCTTTCGTTCGCTGATCTCTACGCCGGCAAAATAGTCGCAGCACTCGACCGCCAGCATCCGCGTGACTTCTTCGACACACGCGACCTTTACGAAAATGAAGGGGTGGATGATGCCTTGCGCCGGGCGTTCATTGTTTACCTCGAATGCCATACACGACCGGTGCATGAAGTGCTAACGGCGCGCCGTAAAGATATGACCTTCGACTTTAACCGTGGTTTCGTCGGCATGACCGATGAAGCGGTGACGCTCAAGGAGCTCATTCAGGAACGGGAAGTCCTGATCACCGACGTCGTTGGCAGCATGCCCGACCCGCACAAGCAGTTTCTCTTGTCCTTCGAGCGTGGTGAGCCCGACTGGAAGCTGATCGAACTCCCGAGCGCGGCTGGCCTGCCTGCTATTAAATGGCGACAGGAAAACCTTAACAAGCTGACGAAGGAGCGCCGCGCCGAACTTGTGGCAGCCCTGGAGAAGGTGCTTTCCACCTAAGGCTTGTTCGATGGTTGATGCCATTTGTGGATTGATTTCATTGCGCTTCGCTCCGACAGCTCCGCAGCTGCACCCTATCTGCTTTGGTCCGCCATTTCTTCCGTCACTCTAGAGCCACTTAAACAACCATTGATCGCTCTAGGCGTGTCTCCACGTGTCCCAGTCGCGACGAAGCTCCGCGACCATATCCGAACCCCGAGGTTAAGCTTCCCCGCAAAACGCGACGCTCAAGGGTCTCAGTCCTCAATCGACCTCTTCGCTGCAGAGCGACGAGGGGCCCCCTCAGAGCGCTAGAAAACTGCATCTAATCGCAGCAAACCGCAGGAATAGTGCACTCGATTCAAATAATAATCTACCTGTGTTGGCTGGCTAAGCGTTGACGCAGAGACTGCTGCTCTCGTTTGATGTCATCGAGAGCGTTGCATGCCCAATCACGAGCCTGGAACCGACTGCGGCCGGATCGCGCTGCTTTGCTCGATCCCGCTTGCCTTGATCTAAGACAAGACACCTCCTGTCTTCACGCTGCAGGAAACGCTTGGCGCTGGACCCTGCAGAAGAACCTCAAGCGCACAGGCAGATCGTCTGGGAAAGCAAAAGTTGTTCGTTGCGATGAAGAGATACTATTTTGATATCCGCGACGGCAGTCAATTCATCCGTGACGATGAAGGTGTAGAGCTGCCGGACATCGAGTCTGCGCGACAGGAGGCCACTGCTGCGCTCTCGGAGATATTGCGAGAATGCGGCAGAGGCGGGCCACAGCATCGCATGGCAGTTGAAGTTCGCGATGATCGGGGCCCAGTATTGGAGACAATAGTTAACTTCGTGATCGAACAGCGCCTCGGTTGGGATCGAAATGCAATTCCGGAGGCCGATTTATAGCCGGAGATGAATCGGAACAGGCATATTTCGGCTGCGGAAGAATTTTTTGCCAGATTTACCATAGAAAAACCTTCGCATCGCGCACTTGGTGGAATCCATGCTTGTCCCCAATCGTCCACTCAGGGCTTCTACTTCTGCTTGGTAAACTCTGCTATAATCATTCCCACGAAAATCCGCCGCCGTTCACAGACGTTCGCTGTCATTCGCAATCTGTGCTGTGAAACTCCGAAATCTGCCGCAGGCAGGCGAACGGACTCGCGCTCGTGGAGAGGTCATGGCAAGCTTGTTCTTCTCGTATTCCCATGCTGACGAGGTCTTGCGCGATCAGCTCGAGAAGCAGCTTTCCGTTCTCAAACGTCAAGGAGTTATCGAAGTATGGCATGACCGACGCATCGGCGCCGGCCAGGACTTCGCCGCAGAAATCGATCGACATATCGAGACCGACGATATCATCCTGCTCCTCGTCAGCTCGGATTTCCTTGCTTCCGACTATTGTTACGAAAGCGAAATGAAGCGGGCGATGGATCGGCACGACGCCGGAGAGGCCATCGTCATTCCCGTCATCCTTCGCGCTTGCGATTGGCGCGGCGCGCCGTTCGGGAAGCTGAACGCCACGCCACCCGACGGCAAGCCGATTACACAGTATCCCGACCGAGACCATGCCCTGCTTGAGGTCGCGAAGGCCGTTCGCGCAGCCGCAAATCGCGTTGAACCCCGACATTCGGCCCCCGAGCCGGTGCCGCTGCACGCGAGTTCGCAGGCGAGAAGGGCATCCACCCCCCGGTCCAGCAACCTACGGCTTGCAAAGGAGTTCACCGACCGCGACCGGGATCGGTTCAAGCACGAGAGTTTCGATTATATAGCGAAGTTTTTCGAGAATTCGCTTGAGGAGCTGGAACGTCGCAACCCGGGCATCGAAACGGGCTTCCGCCGCGTCGATGCAAACCGATTCACTGCCGCTGTCTACAAGAACGGCCGAGCGATCTCCCGCTGCACCGTTTTCATTGGTGGTCTCGGCGCAGACGGCATCGCTTATCTCGCAAGCGAAAGCACGGAAAGCAACGCGATGAACGAATCGCTATCCATTCGAAGCGACGAACACGATCTCTATCTCAAAAGCCTCGGAATGCAGCGGAGCACTGAAAGCCATCTGTCGCAAGAGGGAGCGGCCGAATACTACTGGTCCATGTTAATTGAACGATTGCAGGGAAAATGAGATGCTCTCACCAGATGAATTCAGCGTGGGGCATATTGCCTCCGCCAGAGGGCTAACCCTCGTTTTGCCTGTCGATCAATACGATCACTTAATTCTGGTCACGATGGTCGACACCGAGCCAACGGCGATCCTGTTGGATGACCGCGACCAATTCGAGGCCTTTGGTTGTCAGGCGAACACCAACTACAAGGGAATTCTCATCCCGGATGTCCGGATCGAAGTCGATGAAACGCGCGTTTTTGACGCGGCAGGGCGCTGGGCTGTGCCCGGTATGATCGTCCGCCGCGATGACTCGCTTTTCATTTGCGCGCGAGCGAACCGTCAGCCTGGTAGCAATCGGCTTGTCGCGCTTCAAAGAGGGCTTGTTGCCTGCGAACCGAGTTTGGCGATTGGGTTCAGTCGGTGGCAGATCGTAGTCGGAGACGGGCACAATAAGCGAACGCTGAAATTCATTGATCTCGAGTCGAGGCCGAACTGAAATCATTGCCCTAGGTGGGGATCATTGACCGAAGGTGCTCTCCGTGCGCCCGCTCGGCTGCCTCGAGACATTCGGCGATAATGAATGCTACCCGTCCTGTCGGGATTGATCGTTGGCCTTGCCGCGTCGTGTTCGACTGAGCATCCCAGAGGCAAATTGATCCCGCACCGTTTCCGGTGCTGGGATCCATCGAGATATGCTGTCTGAGCTGGATCAAGCGCATTCTGCGATTGCAGAATCAGTGAGATCAAGCTGCTTCCACAGCTTTCTTGATAGAATCGAAGTTGAACGAGAGTGCCCAACTCGCGCCGTTGTTCAGCAGTGCTTTTGGACTGTCGAACGCCTTCTCGAGTTTTACGCCAATCAACTTCTTCTTGAGATCGGCGCCCGTTTGGACCTCCCAATTGATCCAATCACTCTTTGCAGCACTCTTGCCCACGATACACAAAACGTGCGTGGCCTTTGAAATGAGGGGCTTGATCTTTGATTTGATATAGGTGGCGTTTGTACTATTGATGGCTTCCTTCAGCGAACCGTTATATAGCTCAAAATCGAACTCCCGGCTCTTATCCCAAGCCAACAATAGATTCTTATAGTGAGAATCGTTATCGTAGTCGAAGCTAATAAATACAACCTTCTTTGGCATCATCATCTCCACTAGAGCCCATCACTAACTGATCAAGCCGATCGCAAGATCCTCTGTCAGAAATCAGACTTTACCAATCTCTTGCTTGTTTTCAATCAAAGGTTGGTATGGCTGACGAGTGCTGATCAGAATGCTTTTGCGAACTCAATGGGCGGAAGGCTAAGATGGACGTCCCGATGGCAGGTAAGGATCGCCGCCGATACAAATACGACTTCTTTTTGAGTCGTCGAGGGGCGGTCGCAGAAATTGCGCGTGAAGTATCCGATGTTCTGACCGAGCATGGATATCGTGTCGTCGTTCAAGACTACGATTTCCGGCTCGGTGACAGCGTAATCGAAAGGATGCATGAGAGCGTCAGGGATGCACGCGACCTTATAGTTCTATTCTCGAGCGACTACGAGCGCTCGCCCTATTGCCGGAAGGAATTTACAAGTTTCGAGGCACAGCGGCTGAGCGAGCCAGGGGAACGAAGTATTGTGGTGCTTCGTTGCGATGACGCCCCGATGAAAGGGCTTCTCGCTGACGTTGCCTATCAGGATCTTGTGGGGATCGAGGACCGCGACGAGCGTAAGCGCCGCATTATTGCCGCCGCCGAACGCCAATCTCAGTCAGCACCACCTCCTCCACGTCCATTTATTGCGCTTCCTCCACGCGTTCCAAGTTTCACTGGCCGTGACGACGAGCTTGATCGTCTCGACGCGATTTTGATCCATGGTAAGCCCGCGGTTGTCACGCAAAGTATTGGTCGGGTTGCGCTGCAGGGTATGGGTGGTGTCGGAAAAACATCGCTTGCCGTTGAGTATGCGTATCGCTACCGAGAACTCTATGCTGGCGTTTGCTGGTGTCCTGCCGAGACGCGGGCAGATCTGTTGGCAGCGCTTGCAAGTCTAGCGGTCACGCTAGGACTCGCGGAGGCAGAGGCAGCCGATACGGAAAAGGCGGCAAAAGCCGCGCTCCAGCGGCTTGCCGAGCACCGCGCGAATTGGCTGCTGGTTTACGACAACGTGGCGAGCCCGAACGAAATTGTGGGACTGTTGCCGTCTGCCGGCGCCCGCGTCCTGATCACGTCGCGATTCTCGGACTGGACCGGCCACGCTGATGAAGTGGCGCTGACGGTCCTGTCCCCTGACGAAGCCGTAACTTTCCTTCAGAGCCGCGCAGCCCGTGAAGATGCGGCTGGTGCGCGATTACTTGCGGAGGCGCTGGGGTATCTTCCACTGGCTCTTGACCACGCCGGAGCCTATTGCAAACGTACGCAAATGGGCTTTGCCGAATATGCGTCGAGCGCCTGGACACTTATAGCCAGTGCGCCGCGAGACGTCATGTATCCACGCAGCGTCGCTGTTACATTCGACTTGGCCATTGGTGAGGCGGAGGATCGCTGCAGCGCCGCCGGACAGGTTATGGCGTTCCTAGGCTATTGCGCGCCAGTGCGCATTCCAATCTACTTCCTTCAAGCGTTTGACAAGCGAGACGAAGCGATCGCGGTCCTAGCCGAGCTGTCGCTCGTCAAACATGAGCCGTTCGACGATGGCGTCCAGGCGGTGACCGTGCATCGGTTGGTTCAGGCAATCGCGCGTCGCAGGGCGGAAGCCAAGGACATTGCGCGGGCCACGATGGAGCGCGTCGAGGAGGGACTATCAATGGCTCCCCCACCAAGCCCACAAAGGAGTGGCCTTGGAATACTCCGGCAACTCATCCCTCAACTGCGACCGCTCGTCCATCGACAGCACCTCTGGCGCTATCAACTCGAGCATTGGGCCTTGGAATTCAGTTACTTAGCCAGCAGGTGTGATCAAGCTGCCGACAAGCTGGCCGCCACTGGACTTGCCGACAAATCGGAAAAGGCGCGCGAACGAGCTACAAAGCTGCGCGAACACGCGCGCCGTTTGGAGGCAATTAGGCGGGCTCGCCGGCAGTAGAGCTTAGCTCAATTTCCTTTGAATGGACCCGAAGCTTTCTCGATGGGTTCATTTCGGCTCGAAGCCGGCCGCTGACAATCTCGCTTGCAGTTTTGTCTGCCACTTAGGGTCTTCAAAGGTGTCAAAGACGACGCCGTCCAGATCGGAGGGGCGTTCGAAATTCGGGAAAACAGCGTCCGGATGTTTATAGACGACGAAGACGTTCTCCCAGCCCAGTCTTCCATAAAAGAAGCCAAGCTCCAAAAGTACATTTTGTCGTGCCCGAAATTGAAGTGCCCGGTCGCCAACGCCCGATGTATCATACTGGCGACGCGACGCTCCGTAGTCGTCTGCGCCGAGGAGAACGATCGCAAATCGCGCGCGGCCCGCAACCGTCATGAACTTCTGGAATAAGGACTGAGGCGATTCGTCTCGCCTGGACAAAACAATCGCTTCCACGCTGACCGAACGGAGAAAGTCTTCCAATAGTGTCAGCGGCCCTAAATCGTGCCCGTGTACGACAAACACGGCTTTAGGGGAGCCTTGTGGCGGCTGCACTTCCGCCGAAGAGCGCACGTCACCTGCAAGCTTCGCTGCAATGACCGGCGCCTCAGCCTTACTCACAACAGGCGATGGCGTTGGACTTGCGCGCAGATACCTTTCAGCAGCCTCCGCGATCTCGGTGGCGGCCTTGATTGTATCCTCTTTGCTTGGTCGTCCGACGAACCGTAGCCACTGCCGTGATGCCAGGGCGGGGGGCAAAGGCAAAGGCTCGTGCAGAATAACGGGAAT
This sequence comes from Bradyrhizobium monzae, assembly GCF_021458635.1. Lineage (GTDB taxonomy): Bacteria > Pseudomonadota > Alphaproteobacteria > Rhizobiales > Xanthobacteraceae > Bradyrhizobium. Next base: position 42,311 of record NZ_JAIRDQ010000007.1, on the reverse strand, counting down.
GATCAATCGACCGGGTACGCTCGCGGCAATCTCGACCTCCCGTCGAACCCAATCGGAGCGCAACGAGCGCGGCGACAGAAAGAATAAAAAACCAATTGCGGCCGTGAGCGCCTCTGAGATCGAGGCGTTCCATTCTTCGCCCGGCTTAAGATCAGCGATATCCATCCACAACTGAATTGGCAAGGAACGGAAATCAAGTTCCTCTCTGACCGCATCCACGAGCGGGCGTGCGAGCGCTAGATCCTCCCTGGCGTATGCGACGAACAGATAAGGCTTGATAGGCATGCGAATTCACTCCGCTTGCTCTGATACGTTTCGGTTCAACGAAGCTCAACTCCACGCGTCTCGGGTCTCACTCATTGCATGGCAGCTTTTTTCCGCGCTCCGGTCATCGGCAAGCTTCCAGGCGCCGGACCCCGATAGTTCTACCAGAGAGCGTCGCGCCCCTCCACCGCCATGCGGATGTCTCCCTTGGAGTCGTCCCAGCCGTGGCGCTCTTCACATCTCGCCTCGCATGTTGACCCCACCGGCACTTGGCTTACAATTGCCGGGTGCGCCGGGGTGGCGGGGTTCAAATGGTTGAGGTGACGCGATGTCCACATCAGAACCCGGCAGACCTCCGAGAACGGTCGCGCTTTTCAGCGGCCATATGATCGACGCGCCTGATCGAAAGACACCACGGTTTCCTTCAAACAAAGAGCCCTTCGCAGCCGCGGCAATCGCTACCGCCCTTTCGGAGGTTGGTGTTCAGCGAGGGGACCTTGCGATCTGTGGGGGCGCTTGCGGAGGCGATCTGATATTTGCCGAGGCCTGCCTCGCGCGAGGCATGCGGCTTGAACTTTATATTCCGTTCGAGGAGACAACCTTTCTTGCGAACTCAGTGGATTTCGCTGAAGGCAATTGGCACGAGCGGTATCTCGCGGTTAAATCGAGAGCACAACTCCACATCATGCCGGATGAGCTGGGCCCATTGCCGGCAGATGAGAATGCTTACGAGCGCAACAATCAATGGATGCTCAAGCAAGCGAGCCGGTTCGGTAATGAAAAGATTGCCTTCATCTGTCTATGGAATGGAGAGGGGGGCGACGGACCGGGCGGCGCGCATCACCTCATGGAGGAGGCGCAGCGCAAAACTTCGCGGATTTATTGGCTGGATACGAGGACACTCTGGGGGTAGAGGGGAAGAATGCCATCGTGTTTCATGATCATGCCCTATGGCCGCAAAGCGACTCAGGCTGAGCCTGGACGCGGTCCGGCCGAGATCGATTTTAATGCGCTTTGGGATCGCGCCTACGTCCCGACAATAAAGGCCCTGGGCTACGAGCCGGTACGGGCCGATCAAGACACGGGCGCGTTGATTGTGAGCCAAATGCTCGAACGGCTCTATTTTGCCGATCTCGTGCTAGCCGACATGACGATTCCCAATGGAAACGTATACTATGAGGTTGGCATTCGCCACGCCTCGCAGAAGACGGGTTGTGTCCTGCTCGCGGCCGAGTGGTCCAAGCAATTGTTCGACGTTGTTCAGATGCGGACCATCCGATATCCGCTAGCCGACGGCGATATCACAGACGCGACGGCGGCCGCAATCCAGGCTGCAATTAAGGACGATATTAGATCGCTGTGTGCTGGAATTTCGCCTATGCATCAGTCGATCCCCGGATATCCGATGAATGTCGATCCGCGGAAGGCATTGACGATGCGCGATCAACTCGCAGAACTTGCGGCTTTTCAGACCAAAGTGCGTGCGGTTCGTGCCGCGCCGGCCGCTGATCGCATGAGACAGGCATTGGATCTGATCGCCACGGAAGGCCGGACGCCTGCGACCTACTCGATTGCGCTAGCCCTGTTGCTCCTGCTTCGAGACTGCGTCATTACCGTTTCCGATTGGAGCCTCGTAGTCGAGTATGCGCGAGGGCTCCCCGAGCATTTCGCGAACGAGCCAGAAGTATTGGAAATTCGCGCATTTGCAGCTGCCCAGGGAGGCAACAGCGAGCAGTCAATCGCCGAGCTTGAGACGCTGATCGATTTGACTGGGCCGACGCCCGAACGCCTGGGCTTAATGGGTGGCCGCTATAAGCGCCTCGCCAAGGTCGAGGCCGCAACCGAGTCCCAAAGACGTCAAGCTCTTGCCAAAGCGATCGAATGTTACGAACGAGGCATGGAGCTTGATCTCAACGCTTATTATTGCTCCAGCAACCTGCCCCGAATGTATCGCGCCCGCGCAAGAGCCGGCGACGAAGAGCGTGCGCAGACAGCGTTGAGGTTGGCAATCGCCGCATGCGAACGGGCCAAACGTTTGAACGTCGCCGACGAGTGGCTTCGTCCAACCTTGCTTGCCGCAGCCTTCGATCTCGGTGATCCGGACAAGGCGGAGGAGCTAGCCGATGAGGTGATCGCCGAAGGGCAAGCTGCCTGGAAGGTGCAAAGCGTGCTTCTCGACCTCGAGACGAGCGTTTTGCATGTGGACGATATCGCAAAGCGTTCTCGGCTCTGTGCAATCATTGAAAGGATCAGGATAGCCTAGCGTCCATTCCGACAGCTGGGGCAATGTACAGGCCGCCACGAATCCAAGCAACACGCAAAGGTCGGATCACGACCTTGATTACCTTCAATTGTCTCGGTGCGCTATTGGCCATATCATCTCATAAGAGTTCAAGCTGGCTATTGGGCGAACGTGCCGGAGACAATCTTCTGTCAAGGAGCATGCCTTAGCATGAACGATATCAACGCTTGCTTCGTGAGTTACCGACACACCAAAGATCCGGATGCCCATGTGTTTGTGAAGGCGTTCGTTCGCCAGCTGAAAAGGCAGTTGATGTGGTTGCTCCCAAACGCGCCAATTTTTTTCGACGAGGAGGGCCTGAAAGTCGGCGACAGCTTCAATGCAGAGTTAGCATATCAACTTTGCCGCAGTGCCTGCATGGTGATGTTCTTTTCACCACTCCACTTTGACCTGCGGCATCCCTACTGCGCGCTAGAGTATCGAGCCATGCTTCGCCTTGAGAAGCAACGTCTTGGTGCAGCGGTTGTCGACCTCCGGAATAAAGGGCTAATCTTTCCAGTCGTGTTTCGCGGAGTTGAATGTCTCCCGTCAGAGATCGTCAGCACCCGCCACTATGAGAACTTCAATCATGTTGTGTGCGAGTCCGATTTCAAGAAACGCGACTGCCAAGCGCGAATCAAGGAATTAGCCAACCAGATCTATTTGCGATACGTCGCCCTGAACAACGCTGGCGTTTTTGCGAACATGAACTGCCGTCAGTTCAGCTTCGAAGACGAGGTGGAGATCAGCGCTTGGTTAACGCAGGTCTCTCAAATTCGGTCATTTGATATGCCTTTGCGTGGAACGCCATGACCGGGCGCCCCCTTGGCCAAATCATCACATTTTACTCATACAAGGGCGGTACTGGCCGAACCATGGCACTCGCCAATCTTGCCTGTCTGCTCGCCAGACCCGACGCGCCGAGCGGGGCGGAAGGAGCGCCGCGAGTGCTGGCCATCGACTGGGATTTCGAGGCACCTGGTCTGCATCGATATTTTCAAAGGTACTTAAAACCAGAGTCAGCGGAAAGCTTCAACGAGACTCGAGGCTGCCTCGAGCTTTTCGAGCAGCTTCGCCAACAGCGTTCGAGCGAGGACCCTTATGATCCAGGTGACTTTGTCGCCAATCGCCTAACAGCCAAACTGTGGTTCGAGGCACAGGATCTCGATCAGTATGTGATTTCGACGAGCTTCCCCGGTTTGTCTCTGATGAAAGCCGGTCGTTTCGACTCAACCTACCCCCGGCGGGTTTCTGAATTTCGCTGGGACAAACTCTTTCATGAAACAGTTGGGCTATTTACCGGGTTCGCAGATTTCCTGCGCTCACGATTTGATTATATTCTCATCGATTCCCGAACCGGCACGACCGACACGAGCGGCATCTGCACGATGCTCCTTCCTGACAAGCTCGTTGTCGTCTTCACGCCAAATCAGCAGAGTCTCACAGGAATCGAAACTCTTGCGGCCGAGGCGGTCGCCTATCGCAAGCGTTCTCCTGATGGGAGGCCGCTTACAATATTTCCTTTACCTTCTCGGGTGGAGATGGCGCGGCCTCAACTGCTCGAGGCTTGGCGCAATGGGGGCAGCAGTGCGGATCCTTCGATAGGGACATTGCTCCCTCCGAACATGTCGGGCTATCAGACGATGTTCGAGCGACTATTTGAAAATCTGTATGCGCGCTCAGCAGTGCACCTTGAGGAATATTTCAATGAGGTGATGCTGCAGCACATTCCCGACTACGCGTACGGGGAACCAATTGCCGTTGCGTTGGAAACCGGCGACTCCCGCATTTCGCTGTCGCGCAGCTATTCGGCATTCCGGGACCGATTGATCGAGCTGGACGTGCCATGGAACTCGCTAACTGGCATCCGTCAAGAACGTGACGTTGTCCGGCGTTGTGAGGCGATCGACCACGAGTTGACGAAAAAGTCGATTGAGGAAGCGATCAAACTGAGCTTTGCGCTCATTGAGCGTATGCCCCCTGAGCACCTGTTTGAGCGTTGGTCAGACGCTATCTTCGAAGTGGCGCGAGCCGCAAAGCGAGAAAATGGGTCCGCAGCATCTGCGCTCATTCGGGAATGGGCTAGGTCAGCGCTTTCTGAGAACGAAATTGACCCATCGACTTTGGGCGAGGCATTGCGAGTAGCTGGCACGCTGAGCCAGGAGCTCGGCGAGGGGGCGTTGGCAGTAGACCTTTTAAGTGCAGGCCTTGCGTGTTTCACTAACAGCTTCGGAAATGAGCATCCGGCAACACTTAAGGTATCGGACCAGCTGGCATCGGTCGCTTTCAGCTCGCGTGACTACAGCAAAGCTCGCGAGCTCTATGAAAATGCGCTGCAGACCAGGCGTAGGATGTTTGGTCCTGCAGATCCGTCGACCCTCGAAACGATGAACAACCTCGCTCTTACGCTTTTCGAGCAAGGCGAAATCGTAGGCGCGAAATCGATTCTCGAAGAGGCGCTGGCAAGGCGGCGTGAGGCAACGGACGATAGCCGTTTGGCGGCGATAGAAACCTTAAACCACCTCGTCCTTGGTCAGATCGACCAGCGCGAGCTTAGAGCAGCGCGGGAATCGCTTGCGCAATTGCAGACGGCTTATCGCCAAGCCCGCGAGCACGAACAACCGGACGCCGTCACTGCCAAACTCGATGCGACGGAAACGGCCGATGGAACAGCATCAAGTGTCGTCCCTATCTCAAGCCAGCCAATTGCCGCGCTTGACATCGTTAAACCGTCCGACTTTATGGAGGCAACCGAGCACGACTTCTTCTATCTTGCGCCGGGCTACCAACACGTTGATAAAATGGTTGCTCAACCTGTTGCCGTCGGCGAAAAGCGCCTTGACTTCCTCGCACTTCAGACCTGCAGATTGGACGGTGTGACATTGATTTGGCAGGGCGCCAAGAGTGGTCGCGCCTGGATGAGCTTTGGTAGTGGTGCGATCGAGCTTCCCCGTGGGGAAATGCTGCGCCTCTATCTCAATTGGCTGAACTGGTGAGAAGGATAGGGGTCGTGTAGTTGCGACGCTGGCGATAGTTCATCGTGCTCATCCAGGCTCGGCTGCGCTATACGGTTGAGCGGGGGACTAGTCGCATCTTAGGAGGCCAAGATCCGACGGACCATCTGTCTCTTACTTGTCGTCGGGCCTCTCGATCTTCTCCGCGTACAGCAACTCGTTGCACAGCAGATCTACGAAGCGTCCATTAATCTGATATAGATTTGCAAAATTCGTGATCACTGTCGTCGCAGCTTCCGACCAACTCAATGTTTTTGTCGAGTCCCGTGCATCCCCTATCGTACTGAAGATTCTCAGCCTGGTCGTGGACCACTTAATAATTTCCTCGCGCATAAATTCCTTGTCCGGCCCATCCCTGAAACTGCTGAGCAGCGGCGGTTCATCATGCTCGTCTTTCGGCGGACTAAGGCCGAACTCCATTGCTTCGGCCTCGACCATCACGATTTCGTTCTGAATCTTTTGCAGTAGCTCTGCCTTCTTCGGCTCAGGGGCCTGCCCGGCTTTCTTCAAATCATCGGCCAGCGGCAGCACACGCTGCCGGAACCGGATCGAAAGAATAAGGGCGCTCAGAAGAAGCGACGTCTTGAAGGTCAGATTGAACCGGCGATCGCGGGACGGTATAAAGGCGACATAGCATTTTTTGGCCCCGCTTCGGAATTTCTCATATCGCGCAATGATTGGGCGATAATATCTTCCATCAGTTCCAAGACAAAGGAAATCGGTTTGACGCGGCACGTCTCCCCGACCAACCTCTCGCGCCGCAGCTTCGAGATCGTTGATCCACAGGGGAATCATTCCGTTATCAATTCGCTTGGTCGATTTGGCCTTGATGTCGGACCACACCGCGTCAGTGCTTGCGATGGAAAAAATATCCTGTAGCGCGCGGTATTCACCGGTGACAATGGTGTCTGCGCTCAGTCCAACTCCTTCCGGAAGAACTGGCGGCGGGATTCGGAAGCTGATCCGTGGCTGAAAGACTTCTTCTCCTACAATGTCATTGATCCTGTTTAACCAAAACGCCAAAGTGACTTTGCGGACACCGGCCCTCATGAGCTTACGAACGACGGGATCCTGTAAATCTCGCAGCGGTTTGGCTTCTGATTTTGTTAGAACAAGTTCCAAGAAGTCGAACAGCTCGGTATTCTCGTAACCTAGAGAATCATCGCTTTCGAGGGTGATATTCAGGGGATTCCTGGCTCGATCGGTCGTCGATATAAAAGACCCCTGGTAGCGGGACAGCTGACTCGGGCGCTCACCGTCGTAGAGGTAGCAAATGCGCTCGCGAATCGATTTGACCTGATCTGCAGCTTCCAACTTTGCGCGAAACTGTCCTGCCTCGTAAAAGCACCAGCTCATGTCCTTATCGGGCTTAGCGCCACCACTGTAAATAATAACGAACCATTGAGACGCTCGAATGGAGCTCGAGATCTTTGCCTCGTAGTCATCGCTCGCTTCCAAACCGGCATGATCAATGAAGACGTCGAGGTCGGGCGATAGCGAGGTCAATGTTTCCACGAGGGCGTCGGCGATCTTCGTCTCGCTATGATTGTAGGAAACGAAAACACCGACTCTGTTCGTCTCACCATTCGGACTTAGAAGAGGTTGGGGCGCAGTTGACGGAGACGGTTTGAACCAGCGATCGATCAGGCTCATTTCCGGCCCTCCATATGCTCAATTTACCTCATTGACTACGAAGAAGAGCTTCGCTCGGGGATTTGCCGAGCACTTAAGGTTTGAAAACGGACAAGTTGAAGTGTTCGGCTTTCACGTTCTGCGCGGCGGAGGCTTGTCCGATCCGTTGCAGGCCATCGAGCGCGTTTATGGAATCGAGCTTCTGCACACTTGTCGGCTCAATATCGGCGCAACCCAGCGCTGCCAGCCCCTCGCGGGTGAGTTCAGCATTGTAGCGCGCATAGCGGAAGAGCTTCCGCTCCAGCGGACCACGCGAGCCAAGCATGCTGTCGACCTCTCGGTCTAGGAGCGGTCCGGAGACACAGTCCCCGAATACACGGCAGAGAAAATCCTGTTCATTAAGCGCTGCATACATCAGGGCTGACGGTACTGTGGTTGCATTGAAAATCAGATTCATTTCCTCGGGGCGAAGGCTATAGTTCTCTCCTGCGCTTGTGCCCGTACCGACCGATATGATGAGCATGTCGTCGATGCCTGTCCGCCAACCACGGCTATCGACCGCTGCATGAGGCCAATAGCGATCGACTGTCGCCATCAGAAACATTTGAAAGGTCGGATTGTTGTACATAGTCACGCCGCCGTCGACAAAGACGAAAGGCTTTCCGCCGCAATCGATCACCTCAGGAGGGAAGTAAGTCGGAGCAGCCGTGCTGGCGCGCACCAATTGCCAGAGTGGAATGCGAAGATTGCAAGCAACATGGCCGTTGCGATTATACTTTGCGTATGGATTGTTTGAGATGGGCCACGGCGAATCCGTGGTTGCGTTGCGCATGACAAGGAGCAACAGACTTTCAATTTCGGGCGCGCCGAGCGTCGTTGCGGCACCAAAGACGTTCTGAAGCTGCAGCGCAAGCGGCTCTTTATTGTATTGGTATTGGAGACGACGGAGGATGCTTGCCTTGTCGAACATCGCAGCACCGTTATTGAGGTAGAAATCCAAGATCTCCTGGACGGACATTCCGATGGCTATGCCGGCAGCAATAATGCCACCGGTAGACGTGCCGGCCACGTAGTCGAAATAATCGGCGAGCCGATAGTCATGGCGTCCGCTTTCTTTGATTAGCAGCTTCTCGATCGATTGGAGAATCTGCAAAGAAAGCACACCTCGAATTCCACCGCCGTCGATTGCGAGCAGCTTGCGCGGGCCTTTGCGGGCGAGGCGCTCATTTAGATTTACTCGACGCTCCGGCGCGCGACCAGCCATTGTCCTCTCCCTCAGCCACGATTGTCCCGATGTTCGTGTGTAGGCCCATCATCGATGGTTGCCTGAATCTGAAATGGTCAATTTAAATGGGTGCCATTGCTACTTCCGAAGTTAAACACGCTGTAGTAGTATGATCAAGGATTAGTTGGTTGGTGTGATCCAGGCGATGATGGGATCGACCGGGTGGAGGCGGTGCTGTCCCGTCAGCCAAGCCTGCCGATGGGTTTTCCATTCGACGACATCAATTGATCTGCATTGGACTAGCATTCGAGCTTCGACTAACCGATGATGTAAGACGTGACTAAAGCCCCATTGCGCATCGTATTCTTCTGGCTTTTGCGCCTCTTCTCAGCATTGGCTGGAATCGCGTGCTTCTTAGTTGGTGCCGCGACCTTCCATTCGGAAAGATATTGGACGTTCGCTCTCAGTTGGTTTTGCAGCGGTCTACTCAGCGGCTTGTTCACCTACGCGGACGATCAGTTGACCCGCGCCCGAGTGACGTGGTCTGCCGAGATATCTGCGGCTGATCTGGCTCGAAAAATATCTTCAGAAAGTGAGTTCGGCTATGGCCTCGTTCTCCGGCCGTTTGAGATGGACGCGCAAATACGAATGCAAAATACTTTCAATCCTTTTCCGGCGGTAGGAATCGGTTTTGGTATGCCGATCATCGATGTTCAGGAATGGATCATTCGCTCTTCGCCGCGGAATTGGCGTTGGTTTTCGTGGGGCGGGAACGTTGGCCCAATTCGGCCGATCAAAGTCATTTCAGGCGACAATTGGTTCGACGAACTGAAGCCCATCATCATGTTGGCCGATGTTACCATCATTATCCCCGGAGCGTCTGATTCAATGCGCCAGGAGTATGTCTTTCTGCTTGAGAAAAAGGCCAATCAAGCAGTGATACTGTTTCCTCCTCGATTGCAAAACGATCGATTCTATCACGGGATTGAGAGATCAACGTGATTTTCCAAATTTCTGACCGGCGTTCCGGACCAAGGATGTTTTCTTCTTCCGCGTGAGGGGCCGGCGGGCGTACGGTTCGAAAAAGAATACCTCACTTCTCGGAAACTGAAGCGCATTCTGGAAGCCAGAAGACACGCAGCCAAGGCTTAGGTGTAGCGTGGCATAGACGACCGAGGTAGTAGCGTTACCGGTCGACGCACTTGCACCTCAGAACGAGGTGAAGACGCAGGAATCGTGCGCAGATAGTTCAAAAAAGGCGAATTACGACCTCTGGCTTTCGGTGTATTGTCGAAGGATGGGAAGGGCGCAGAGTGCATCTTCGGCCGCGAAATGTCTCTCGACTAGAAATTCCAACATTTCTATCTCCGATAGCACATGCTCGATCGGAGGTTTCATCTCGAGCGCACGGCGATAGGCTGCGAGCGCAGCTTCCTGTTGACCTAGAGCTGTAGCTGCTTCGCCGAGGCAAAGAAACGTCCAATGATCGGCGTGCTTTTGTTCGATAAGACGTTCACAAGTGGTTTGTAGCTTTCCGTACCATTCCTTAGCTTCTGCCAGTTTTCCCAAGGCGCCGCACATGGCCCCGACAGTGACGATCGGATATAGATCGTGTGGCTGAAGCTCGTGGGCCCGCCTGTAGTGGATCAAAGCTCCCTCGTAATCGCCGCGCCGCCTCAAGAGGCCGCCCAGCATGCCATGCAGCTCGGAATCCCGGTCATTGAGCTCCAGCGCTCGCAGCATGTAAGTTTCTGCCTGAGCATGAAAAAGCGGTCCTTTCTTGCGACAAACAAATCCAATTTCTCGCAGGAGCTCTGGATCGTCTGGGGCTATCTCCAAAGCCCGATCGAGTGTCCGAATCGCTTCATCGAAGTAGCTGGCGTCCCGCAGACTGATTGCGAGCTGCTCGAGAAGGCGAGTTGATTTAATGTCTCGCGTGGAGACCAGCTGATAGAGACTTAATACGCGCGAGGGAGTCGCTGCTGCGCGGATCTTGTCGAGGAGGCGGTCTTCCGTATCTTGCGAGCGCTGATCTCTAAGGGCATCTTCGAGAGCACGTATCTTTAGCGATAATTCCTGCACCTTAGCTTCGGGTGATTTCTCGCCCAAGTACCGGCCTATAGATAAGCCCGGGAGAAAGACATGGACCGGACTGTCCATCTCCAGAGTGGAGGCATTCTCGATGGCTTGGCGCAGATCGGCCTGGAAAGCTCGAAGAGCTGGCGCGGCAAAGTAGTCGTAGTTGATGACATATTGGTTTCGGACGTCAAACGGTAGCTTCGAGCCCTTGCAGGCGACAAGAACTGTGCCCTTCTTAGATAGAGCTTGGCGGATCCCAAGCTCGTAGTAGACGTTTGGATTTCCGAACGTCAGATCGGCGAGGACGATATCTGCGTCGAAAAGCCACTCGTTGTACATGCGGTCGATCAACCCCGGTTGTCTCAGCTCATCGGCCCTCTTGGTTTGATATCCGGGCGGGATTGCAGGCTGAAGTATGCCCGTCCACACCGCATCGAAGTCGATGACACAAGTTTTGTCCGGCTCCTCATAGTCCAATGGCGCCTTGCGTTCTCCGTAGGGCATTGCGACGAACAGGCGCTTCATCTGATTGGGTCCTGCCGCGAATAGGGTTTAATATGCCGGGGCATCCTAGCGGGGGAGTCGCGCGAACATCAAGTTTGGCCCTGCCTGAGGCTTAGAATGTGGATCAGTAGGTGTCTGCCACGCTTTGCACTTTTGTTTTGGTCTACTTCTGGTTTTATAAGGGGCAGGGCCGAGTTGCGATCCTGGGCGATTGAGCGGACATTGGTTGCATTGCAAAATTTCTTGCACACAGCTTCGAGGGAGACGGAGCGAGAATGATTGTTGTGGGGGGCTGTTATCGAGAGCTTTGCGAGCAGCCATATTGGGATAGCACATTTGGATCGGGCGGTCGGGCTGCGGCCGTGCTGGGTGCCTGTTCTTCAGAGGTCAAGCTTCAAACCTACTTCCGACAGGACCGTTTAGCGGACCTTTATGGTATCGAAACGTGTGGCGTAACAATCGATGCCGCCCCACGGGAAGAGGATATCCTGTTTTCGTACCTGCATCCATTGGCAAACCCACATCTCATTCCCACGAGGCCTAAAGTAAATCCGCCAATCAAGGTCGACGGGTCGGCTGTCCTCCGCTTCGGATTTGTGGAGGGCGACTCAGTTGTGACCGCCGAACGAGCCGTATACGACCCCCAGAGTTTGCGCCCAATACATTTTGCTGCCAATGGCTCGCACGCCGGGCGCCTTGCGGTCGTGCTGAATCAGGCAGAGCTCGCGATCATGGGTGAGTCGGCCGACATGGGACAGGCGGTTCAACGTGTCGTGGAGCATAATCGAGCCGAGGTCGTCGTGGTCAAATGCGGAGCGGCCGGAGCGTGGGTTTTCACATCAGATGAAGAGCTTCCTGTTTTTGTTCCCGCCTTTCGCAGTCAAGCCGTCTTTAAAATTGGAACGGGCGACGTTTTTAGCGCGATCTTTGCTCATTATTGGTGCGAAAAGGGTGAGCCTCCCGCGGCTGCAGCGATCGCCGCCTCCAAAGCTGTCGCGTCGTACGCGCAGACCCGAAGCTTGCGCATTTCGCCAATCAAACCTGATCCGGTCATAGCTAGGGACGTCAATGTCGCGGTCGTTGGCTTTGGGAATACCCTGGCCGATATTTGGCTGCGCGAGGAGACCTGCTCAGCTCTGCTTGACCTGGGAGTTCGCATCACACAGGTGCCGAGCCGCGAGATTCCGAGCTTAGACTTCGTAGGGAGCCTTCTCATACTCGCTGACGGGAATCTACGATCTTCCTCGGCCCTCACAAGAAGGGCGAGTCGCGCCAACATCCCAACGATTGTGTTTCAGCAGAGCAGGGCTCCTCTGCCACCCCCAGCGGGAAACCTGCGGTTTACAGACGACTTCTGTACCGCTGTGTACTGGGCAATCTGGATGGCAGCGCCCTCGCAGCAAAACATCTCGCAATCAGTCCATCCCTCTCGCCGCAAACGAGGATAATGTGGCCGACGTTTGTATCCTCTACGCCAGGAAGGACGCACGCCAACAAGCAAAGAAGCTCGTCGAACTTCTTGAGCCAAACTGGTCTGTTTGGTGGGATCACAAGATCGACAGCGGTGACTATCGGCAAGAAATTCATAATCAGCTCAAGCTGGCCGGTTGCGTAGTTCCAATCTGGTCTGGGGCGGCGCAGTTCAGCCCGGTGCTGCATGACGAATTAGCAATTGCAACCAAGGGCAGTGTGCCAATTCTTCCCCTACGGATTCACGACGTCGATGCTCCTCTTGGATTTGGGGCACAACAGACGACGGACGCGATTGATTGGAAGGGTGATGAGCCGACCGCGAACGTCATAGCGCTCGTCGATCGGATCGCTAGAGTGCTGGAAAACAGCAGGAGCGTCGTCAAACGCCCTGCCGCAGTTCCACTTTGCTCCGGCATGCAGCTTCCAACTCTCTTCTTCTCGGTATCTTCCCACGAAACGCAACTCACTCCAGGGGCAGCCATAGATGCCTTGAATGTGTTCCGTGCATCGACGGCGTTGATTTCAGCATATGATCTGCATTCCAGCCGAAAGCCTCCCAGGGGACTTGTCCCGGCCATCAGGGAGTTGCGTTCTCGCGGCGCAACCATATTGCTCGATTCAGGTTTTTACGAAAAGGCTCGTCGATCCGATAAGGGCTGGACGGTTCGGAAATATCACGACGTGCTGGAGCGCGTCCCGCATGACGCTGCTTTCTGCTTTGATGACGTGGACCCTCCTTCCAAGACTTCTGTGGCACTTCGATCATTGATGAAGGGAATCCGGCGGGAACAAAAGCACACCAAAAAACCTCTCATTCCAGTCATCCACCTTCCTCGCGATCGGACCGGCAACTACAAGGTCGATCCGGCTCTCCAGCTGATGAAAGAGTTGGCGCGGGAAACAAGGCCAATTCTGCTTGCGATCCCTGAACGGGAGCTGGGTTCCGGTATAATTGAGCGCGCACGGACTATGCGACGGATTCGAGAAACCCTCAACGAACTACACTACTATCAGCCCGTCCACGTTCTGGGGACCGGAACTCCGGTGAGCGTTGCGCTGCTCGCCGCCGCAGGAGCAGACAGTTTTGACGGCCTTGAATGGTGTCGGTTTGTAGCGGATAACGAAACGAAAACGTTGCATCACTTCCAGCACTATGACTTGTTCAAGTGGCAGGACGACTTCGCTCTTTCCGCCGTGACTCTGGAAGCAAGAAAGGACCCCGCTGTTCGCTATGCCGGTCGCACCATTTTTCACAATCTAGATTTCTTCACCAACTGGATGGACGACCTACGCTCGGCCTTGGGCGATGATAAGCGGCTGGTCGAATTCATGACCACCCTGCTGCCCAAGCGAACCATGACTCTCGCGCGCGACGCGCTACCGGGAGTCTTGTGATGGACTTGGTTTGCGACCGCATACAAGGAGCGATAGCGGCTATCTATCCCGATATTGAGCAAAGCGCCACAGACTCGAACACGCTTCTACCTGAGGAGGATCTCTGGTTTGAGCTCTCCTGTTGCGTCTTGAGTAGCCAAGTCCCGTACTCGCTAGCGTGTGCAGCCGCAGATGAGGTCCGCAAAGCGCGCGCGCTCGCGCCCGATTTCAAGCTTCGTGGAAAATCGTGTGAGCGCCTACTGCTCTCCGCTCTGAGCGGGCCGCTGTCGATAGGCGGCAAGACGCGTCACTATCGATTTCCGAAGTCGAAGGCCCGGCAGCTTTCGCTGGCAAAGTCGGCTGTCCTGCAAGAGTTCGACTCACTCTCTGCGGCGCTCGCCTCGCTGGACGATGCCGAACTCGCAAGGCAATGGCTGGTTCAAAAAGTACCCGGCCTGGGGCCCAAGCAGGCGAGCATGTTTTTGCGCAATTGCCGTGGCGAGTATGATCTCGCGATCATCGATCGACACGTATTGGGTTACATGCATATTGCTGGACTCGAAAAGATCGGCAGCCGACCTCCGGTTGGATACTCTGGATATCTCCGAAGCGAGAATATTCTCAGAGATCACGCGCGCGCGATGGGATATCGTCTCGGGTTGTTTGATTACGCCGTCTGGATCACCATGCGAGTTCTCGACCCAAGCATGACATCAAGAGACCAGGTCATATGAGTATCGTTACCCTCGTTTCGGGAGGATTAGACTCCACTCTCGTCGCCTTCTTGGCGAAGGAGGCGGGCAACCCGCAACATCCGCTCTTTATCGATTATGGGCAGCGGTCAAAACAGAAAGAACTGGATGCTTGTCGTCGTGCTATGGCGTTAATAGGCCTTGGCACACCAGAAGTGGCCGAACTGTCCGGATTTGGTAAGCTCATTCGCTCAGGTCTGACCGATAGAAGCTTGCGGGTGCTGGAGGACGCATACACCCCCGGCCGAAACATGTTGTTTCTCCTGACTGGTGCAGCGTATGCTGAACGTCTGGGTGCCGAAGCGATCGCCATCGGACTACTGCACGATCAGACCTGCATCTTTGAGGATCAGAGATTGGACTTCTTGAATGCCGCTGAAGCCTTGCTGAAGATGGCGATCGGGCGACCGATTCAGATCCTTGCCCCTCTCAAGGAGTTCTATAAGCGGGATGTCGTCGAGCTTGCCAAGGAGAAGGGACTGACGGGGACCTACTCCTGCCATCTTGGTGAAGAGGTGGCATGTGGTAAATGTATCGCATGCTTGGAATATCGCTTCGGAGATTGACGGCGATGGGCGGAAACAGCGGTGGCGGCGGCGCGAGTCGGAGCACTCTCGGTGATCTCCGAAGTCTTGAAGAGAAAGCTAAGCGCGCGTTGGATCCTGGACGTAAGAACGTGTTTATCAGCTTTGCTCACGAAGACCTGGACGCAGTGAATTTGTTGCGCGGGCAAGCAAAAAACGACAGGTTGGACCTTGAGTTCAACGACAGGTCCGTGCAGGAACCGTATGACAGCGAAAGAGCTGAGTATATTCGAAGCCGCCTTGCCGAGCGGATAAATCAATCCTCGGTTACGATCGTCTACCTAACTGCCAGTTCGGCCGCCAGCCCGTGGGTGAAATGGGAGGTCGAGAAAAGCTTGGAGTTGGGCAAGCGCGTGATCGCAACGCATTCCAAGAACGATGCGCCGAAGCAATTGCCCAGCTGGATAGCGGATAACAAGGTTCCAGTTGTCACTTGGAGCAAATTAGCCGGAGAGCTTTGAGCACAACGATGCTGGGTACTATTGGTCCTCGCTGCTGGTACGCACGACTTAGCAATGCGCTGCGCAGCGGCGTCGCGTACGTCTCCACGCCTGCTAAGCCCGCCTGGTTGCCACCAGGATTGCCAGCGCTTCTAAGAGCAGTATTTACTGATCTATATCGGATCGGCTCTCGAGTTCTTTGCGTATCGTGGTGACAATCCGCTTTCGCGAGCGGGCTCGGCGCATCACCTCGTCGGCTTCTCCGGAACGGCCAAGCCAATCAAACAGCCGCTGCACGGCAAAACGAGTTGACGTCTCGTCCCGGCAATTGGCGAGCAAAATAAACTGAATCTGCTGGATGCGGTCAACCAGGTACACGCCGAACATTGTGGTAACGACTGTCGCGTCGGCAAAGCCGAGCAGATCGGTTGCTTGTTTTTCGGTGGTAGACTTTTGACACGCGATAATATGGACAGGACCATAGACACGATCATCATCCGCGACGTGCAGATGGTCCATCAGAAATGGCTTTCCGACGAGTTCGCGAGCGGCTGCGACCGAGGCTGCTGCCGGAATTGCATGTGCGAAGAATAGTACTTCTGATCTATCGATTTTCACGCGAACGGCGCTGCCATCCAGCTTCTTATCGCGCGTCCGGCCTTGGCGCTCAGCCAGCGCATCCAGGCAGGCCGACTCCATAGCGTGCTTGCGAGAAGCGTAATCCATTTTGCTCCACTCGAGAGCTTGGCCTAACGCGTAGCTCTCCTTGCGCAACAACGTTGCCCCGCTCCGAGCAAGTCTGGTGACTACCTCAACTAAAGTGTTGACGACATTTTCGATGACGTCAGTCTCATTTTGGGCGGGAGTGCCGGAAAATGTCAATTCGCGTTGCACCAGCTCCTGGAAGCGCTTGTCCCTTTGCGAGCAAGCCTTCGACGGCGGAAGTTGAATCAGATGTGTTCGATCGCGACCCGAGAGAAGCGAAGCTTCGAGCTCCGCATGACAAATGCCGATGTCATTGGCTTCCCGGGCCCACCCAGCATCGCCGTTGTACAATACGATCACGACATGGGCACGCCGGACTTCACGTAAGCACTCATCCCAAACGTCGCGGGTCGCTGCCTTCGAAGGTTCAATCTCATTGATCCAACAATCGAAGAGCTGTTTGCCGAACAATTCAGCCGCGCCGATTTTGGATTGGAGGTCCCTGCGCAAGCTCGCCAAAGAAAAATCATTATTGTCGCCGGTGGTATAGTCCTTACACCGTCCGGAAATCATGACTCGAATGCGGTCAACGGCCATGGGGCGCCTTACTCCAATTCGACTTGCAGCGGATTCCGTGGCTCACGGCTGCTCAGCCGGCTCCGCTGGAATTAGGCCAACTGAGATACGATCATCGCGACTTTGCGGCTCAGTTCCCCTGAGTCAATGACCTTCAGGTTTGTACCTAGAGAGTCAATTTCGCGAGCACCGTCGACGGTGGAATCCAGATCGGATGCGGCTCCCCCGACGCATTTGATGGAAAGGATCGGAATGTTGGCGCGCACGGCATTCTCGTATTCCTTCCGGACACGCCCCCTCGCTCTGCTCCCTCCTATTGCGATCGCGAGGTTGGGGATTTGTCCGATTGTCTCAAGGAAAAGTTTGTCGGCGGAGACATTTCTGAGACTGCCCTCCATCACCACGGGATTTGGGATGAAGTGCTCGGTGGCAGCCATCGCAGCACGAAATGCGACCGCAATCTGGCGCAACATCGGAGAATCACCTACGACGATGCGACACCCGACAGAGACCAGACGGCTGCACAATTCGGGGATAAATTTCTTGAGAAACGCTACCGATTCATCATCAAGTTCGGTCGCCGATCCTAAAAACCAAACCGTTCTTCTAATCCGGGATGGATCTCCGAGGGCGTAAGTCCCGGTTTGGGCGTGAGCAAGAAGTCCGCGAGATACCGGCCCTAACCGCTCGATCGAAGCTCTTATCAGGTGGCAAGCTTCATCTACCGCCGCAACAAGATTGCCGTCAGAGCGATGACCTCTATACTGAGCCACGGTAATGCCCGCCAAATCCGAGGGTATCTTGATGGGCGTGTCTGCGTCGAACACAATAAACGCGCGCTTTCTGCCGAGAACCCCGATAAACAGGCCGGCCTCAAAGATGACGTTGTCCCGAGGCGACTGACTTTCGCTTGCGCGACTGGTTGTCACGTCATCTGGAGTAAGCACCAGCGTTGCGAAATCGAATGTCGGTGCCGCCTCAAGCAAACTCTCGAGCGTTCCATCACCGAGACCGAACAGCCCGCTTGACCACGTCGTAATCTCGAGCTGGTCTTGGAGCTGCTGAGCGATGGCGCGCGCGACCTTAAAACCTTCGCTGGACGATCCAATGAACATTCGCGGCCGTATCTTGCTCACACTTTTTGGCTCCTCAGTCCTTAACTGCGCTCAGTTCGTAAGGCAGGTGGCTAATTTGATTAACATGGCTGCCCTGGGCCAAGCCAGTTAGATTTGGAGCAAGAGGACTTCTCCTTATCGCCAACTCGGAACTCACGAGAGCTGCGGTATCGCGCGCCTATCCTTCTGATCGCCTTGATGCTCGCGTCTCGCTGGCGTTTCACCTTCTTTGAGCGATGGCATGACACTTTGAAAAAGTTGACGCCAGCCGTTCGGACGCAGAATTTTGGATGAATGCAGGCAGCTGGAATACAACATGGAGAGGATCGAGAACGAAGGCTTCGAGCTTGGTGCAGACGTTGTGCGGGCGATGGTGCAAGCCTTCGGCAGCGAACACAAAGCCAGGGTCGACCGCTTCTATACCGATTTCTATGAAGCCAAGGAGAAAACGGAACGGCGGCTGCCGCCAAGGCTTGAAAGTTTAACGCAAGAGGTGCGCTTTGAAGTTCAGTCGGCGATCGTCGAATTTCTGACCACAATCAAGAGCAGAATGCCGAGTTTCTCAAGCTCTGCATGCGGACTTATGCCCATAGTGTTGGCGCCGACACCGATTGACCTTAAGCATAGACGACACGGTTGCCGCCATAGTTTTACTGCCAGCCTCGGGGCTACGCGCTTTAAGGGGATCGCCGACTGAAAGCCGAATCTGCAACCAGAAACGGCGTTAGGGTAGGTGGAGAAGAACTAAGTAGGTGTTTTCTCATGCGTCAGATAGGATCTCCGCGGAAATGTGACAATCGCGCGACGTGAAGATAGCTCTGCTCTCGAAAGTGGGCGCCTTCCCCCTGACCTAGGCCGGGGTAGCAGGGTCTTCAACCTATCAGCCCTGGAAAAATCTCGCGCTCGCGGCGCAGTAGGTAGTTGCAATCGCGCCAATCTCAGACTTATGGTAGATGCATCGGAAGGTTGTGGGGGAGGCTATGAGAGCTCTGTGGCTCGCGTGGCTGCTGGTCGTAGGGTTCGTCTCGCAGGCCGGGGCCTGGGGACAGGAAGGTCACGCCATTGTGGCGGAGATCGCCCAGCGACGGCTCGATCCCGCTACCCTTGGCAAGATCGAGGCCCTGCTCGCGCTTGAAGTACCTGCTCTAGATCGTCCCACGATAGCCCTAGCATCGATTGCCAGTTGGGCGGACGACTACCGGGCCGACCATAAGGATACGGGCAACTGGCATTTCGTGGACATACCCGATGATCGCTCCACCTATGATCCGGATGCCGACTGCAAGGACGGCAAATGCGTCGTCGCGGCAATCGCTCGCTTCAGAGGGGTCTTGTCGGACTGTTCGAAGTCTCCTGCCGAGCGCCTCCAGGCCCTAAAATTCATTGTTCATTTCGTCGGCGATATTCACCAGCCTCTGCACGCTTCGGACCGGTGGGATTCCTACACTGGGAAGGACGACCAGGGCGGAAATCTCGTACCTGTCACTTTCTTTGGCCAGTCGACCAATTTGCATGCCCTTTGGGACACCGGGCTCATCATGCACACCGTCTACGACTGGGGCGCCTACGCCGTTCGGCTTGAGACGACCTGGTTTCCCGGCCGCGATCTGACCGGCCTCAAAGGAGGCTCTCCCGTCGACTGGGCCGTCGACGCGCACAGGTTGGCGCACGAAATTGCTTATGACATTCCTGATGATGGAGTTTTAGGCGTGAAATACTTTTCGAAAGCATCGCCCGTGGTCGATCGCCAATTAGCTCTCGCCGGCATACGGCTCGCGCAGTTGCTCAAGGACACGCTGTCGGGCACTGCCTGCCAGTAACAAACTTCAGGTGCGACCATGAAGGTGCGGACATCCCTGCTGGTCCTAACCGGCTCGCTGCTTGTCATGGCGGCCCAACCGTCATCCGCGGCGACAACGTCGTGCTCCAAGAATGGGTTCTGCTACTGCATCCATGAGACCCTTACCGATGCGATCACTCAGAGGGTCAGCGAGATACGCAATCTGATCGCAACGCAGCGCGCTCAAGGCAAGGCGATCGGCTATCTGAGCATTCCGCTTTCCACGCTCGGCGGAGGCTACTTTGCTGTCAATGCGCTGGTTGCAACCGAAACCAAGGATCACATCGAGCAGCAGCTTAGTCCGCGCGATGTCTGGATTCTCAACCCAGGCGCTGCCGACTTTGTGCTGCCGGCGGACGCCGATGGAGCGGATTACATGTGGATGTGGACCCAGGTGCTCGAAGGGACCGACGGTCTTGGGGCCTTCGACTTCGTCTATTTCACCGGCCCATCCGATTTCGCGCGACACTTTGGACTCGACGGGCGCGCGAACCTCGAGAAGCTCGATACGGCCTATGACAATCTCATAAAGACCAAGCCCGAGATGGCAAGCAAAGTCGATAAGCGGGCGTTCCGCGACTACTACGGCCTGCGCGCCTCCGTCTCCTTCAGCGTGGGCTCCCATGACGAATGGAACATCCTCCGCGCCATCAATGCCAACCGGCGCGACGGAGATAAGGTATCCGGCATCGCGAAACAGATGGGCGTCTTCTTTGACGGCAAGCCCGCGGCGCCTGGGTTGTTTGAGGCGCCCATCGGCGCCGGCAATGCTCTCGGCTGCGACAAGAATTGACGAATATTTTAAGGGAGGGATTTCCATGACCACCAAGCAAGCTGCGGCCAGCGCGATCAAGAAAGTCAAAGCCAATAAAGCCAAAGCCAATAAAGCAGAATCCGGCGACGCGAAGGTCGTCGTCAAGGCTTACACGTCACCGACCCTTGTGCTGCTCGCCTATGACTGGCCAGCCGGAGACGACCACGAAGATTTCCTTGGCTTCGCCATCGAGCGAACACCGGGATTCGACGGCCAGGCGAAGAGCTGGCTGCCGAACCGCATCGGCTTCCAAGGTCCCAAGCCGGATCACAGCGATTTTCCGAGCAACGAGGCGCCGATCCAGAAGTTCTACTGGTGGGACGCACGGATCGATACCAAGGATCGCGGTCATTCGTTTAATTATCGGATTGTCCCCGTCACCGGAAAACCCGGTGCGCTGAAGCTGCTCGACTCATCGGAGATAGCGGCAGCAATCGATGTGCAGGTGCCTTTAACTGAGGAGCAGGGCATCACCACGCACTTCAACCGTGCTGTCGTCAGCTCGCAGGCGTTCTCGAAACAGTTTCCGGAAATCAAGACCGCGGCCCAGCAAAAGGCTGCCCGCGCATGGCTCGGCAACGGCATGGAGCAGGCCGTGCCGCAATTTCTGGATCGTGGCGCCGGCAAGGACATTGAGGGCGCCATCTACCATCTGACGGACCAGACCTGGATCATTCCTGCCCTCAAGAATTATGGGGGGCCGATCTCGCTCGCTTATAACCACACCAGCAAGGATCACGCATCCGACGATGCGATCCAACAGCTTGAGGATTCGGGGCGCCAAGCCGACCTGTTTGCTGCCCGCACACACGCCAGTATCATGCACAACAAGTTTCTGGTGCGGGTCGGCGCCGCCGACCACGCTGAGGCTGTGTTGGCAGGTTCAGCGAACTTCACCAGCGAGGGACTGTCGGCCCAGGCGAACGTGCTGCATGCTTTCGAATCTCCCATGCTAGCAAAGCTGTATCTTGACCGGAAGCGCCTCCTCGACGGCGATCCCGGCCTTTCCGAAACGCAAAAGGATCAGGAAGGATGGTCGGATGAGGTCGTGGTCGGCGACGCGACCATCCGCGTGTTCTTCCCGCCCGAGGGTAACAAGACGCGGGTTTCGATTGACACCATCATCGACGCCATCAAGGCGGCCAAGCACTCCGTTCTGCTGTGCGCGTTCGATCCGACCGATATGAACCTTCTGAACGCCATCTTTGAGGCCTCCGACGCGGGCAAGATGATGCTGGCGCTCATCAATCGCGTGCCGTCGAAGGATCCGACGGGCGACCCGTCGCGCGGCGACGTCGCCGCCAAGATTGCGATCCTGGATCGGGCGCAGAAGAGCGATGAAATCGTCGGATTCGGCGCGTTCAGCTCCAAGGACACGCCGACCGACTTTATGCCCGAGCGCGTCCTCTGGCCTGGCGAAGATCCCAAGATCATGGTCCGCGTCCACCACAAATTTGTGGTCATCGATGCCGAAGGTGACAACCCCGTCGTCTTCACCGGCTCGGCGAACTTCAGTGGCAATTCGTTGCATCACAACGACGAAAACCTGCTGGAGATCACCAAATGTCCGCGCATTGCTGGCATGTACATGGCGGAATTTTTGCGCCTCTATGAACATTACCGTGCGCGCGTCAAATCGGAGGATATCAAGACCTTCAAGCTGACGCCGGACTACGCCTGGAGCCGCAAGTATTTCACAAAAGGGTTGCCGGAGACCAAAGCACGCATCGCCATGGCGGGGACCAACACATAAACGGTTCTCTAGAAGTCCAGGCAAATCCGCGATCCGGTAGGGAGGTGTCGAATGCTGTTGAATGTGACTGACTATCACGGCAATCAGATTGCCATTGATCCGAAGCGGGTCATCAAGCTGCGCGCCGCCTCGCTTTCCGACGAACCTGCCGAAACGGTCTTCATTGACTACGCATCGAACGGGACTTTCGCGCGGGGCACGCTGGACCAAATCAGCCGCCTGTTTGGCACGTACGTCAAGCTTGCTGCATTCCATGCTCCGAATGGTCAGGACATCTATGTCAACAAGGACGGCGTAGCCTCCGTAGCGGTCGACAATCGCTACGCCGGCAACGCCGTTCTAGTTGTGACCGTCGAGTTCGAAAACATGCGGGTCCCGGCTCGAAACAAGATCCCGGTTCATGAGAGCGTCGGCGAGGCAGAGGCTATCCTGGGCGCCGCCACCCTCGTCTGAGCTATCGACGGGCTAGAGTTTCGTCGCCTCCCCGATCGGGCGGCTTCGGATCGCGCTGTTGAACAAGGAGGTCCCCATGCAATCCGGCCGAATTCTCATTATGCGCCACGCAGAGAAGTCCGACGACGCGCGCGATCCCAATCTATCAGACGTAGGCCGCCTGAGAGCTCAAGAACTGGTTGCCTACATCCCGAGGACGTTTGGCGAGCCTACGTTCCTCTTTGCCTCGTCGGAATCGAAACACAGTCGCCGGCCGATCGAGACGCTGGAGCCGCTATCCGACGATCTCGGCCTCTCTATCGATGTTGACTTTGCCGACCAGGATTACGGCGCGCTCGCACACGAGCTACTAAACAACGGCCGATACGAAAATAAACTCAACATAGTCTGCTGGCACCACGGCAACATTCCCTCTCTCGCGCATGCGCTGGGTCTACCAGACAACACATACCCCGATCCGTGGGATCGTTCGGTCTTCAATCTGATCCTGGCTGTGATGTTCGCAAATGGCGTGCCTTCAGTTCAAGAAGTAACGGAGCCTTTCTGAACGGCGAGGCGAGCATCGTTATGCTTCTGGACGATAGCGTATGGCTGACGCCCAAAAAGGTTGTCAAACGCGGATGCCGAATCCATC
Source organism: Bradyrhizobium monzae (assembly GCF_021458635.1). GTDB lineage: Bacteria > Pseudomonadota > Alphaproteobacteria > Rhizobiales > Xanthobacteraceae > Bradyrhizobium. Next base: position 18,799 of record NZ_JAIRDQ010000007.1, on the reverse strand, counting down.
GAAGGTAATCGGGAATTGATTTTCGCCTTCAGCTTCGGGATCACCAAATCCTGAAACGGAGATACCGAGCAGCCGCATCGTCTTCATTGAAGGCATCAGCTTCTTCAATAGTTCAAGTGCCAGGCCGGAGAGGTGGAGCGGTCGTCCAGATCGTCGGCAGGCGCTTTTCCACGCGTTCCGCCCTTTGCAAAAGCCGCCTACGCAGCGACCTTGTCTTCCTTGTCTGCGCCGCGCATGACGATTTTAAGTGTGTCGTCGGGGAGCGGGCGCTGCAGCGCCTTCGCTTCATCCCAGGGAGCGCGCATCCACACGTCACGCTCCTCCTCAGTGGTCAGCATCACCGGCATCGCCTTCGGATGGATTGGCTGGACGACCGCATTGGGTGACGTCGTCAGGAAGCCGTAGACGAGGTGGGGGCCGGGGATCGGCTTCGACTTGGTGCCGCGGTCGCCCCTGAATTCGGTCCAGATCCCCGCAAAACAGAACAGCGGCCGGCTTTCTTCGAGCGCATAGCCAAGCGGAATCGATCAGGTCTACAATCACGACGAGCAGTGGATCATTCGCAAGATGGCGTTCGAGGCGGCTCACGATTACATTGCGGAATTTGGTCGGCGCGAAACGGGTCGGCAAAATCGTGCGCCTGCAGCGAACGAATCCGCTGGACCCGATCAAGGCCGAGCTCCTCGGCCGTCTCCGTGAGCATTATGCGGCTGAGGCGTCCTAGTCGTCTTATCGCACTTGGCTAGATAGTCGCGCACCGCATCGACACGATAGAGGGGGCGACCATCGACATAGCGCCATTTCAGGGGATGGTTCGGATCGCGCCGCCACTGCTCCAGCGCTCCGGGCGTGCGCCGGATGATCGCGGCCGCTTCTAATACCGTCAAATTGGAGCTGCCCGGTAGCGCATCGATATCGAACATCGCCGGCGGCGGCACCCCACGGTTCTTGCGATGGCGCTTCGCGGCAGGCGGCCTTTCCTTGCTGTCTGGCGACCCAGATATCCCGATCCGCATCTCTTCGTCCTTGCGGCCCATGCGCCCGTCCAAAACCGTGATCGGTCGGAGGCAATAAGATCGCAGGGCTCTCGCGCAAGAAATCCCGAGCGCGGGTAGGGCCGCCGGGTAGCTGGGGCGTACAAATAGGACTGATTGCAATCAACTAGGGTGGCTTGCATAAGATATTGCCTTGGCTGTGGCTCCCAGCAGTTCTCCAACAAAGAAGCTTACTGCCGTCGATCCGCTCAAAGGGATTGTGGTCATGATCAATGGAGGTCGGCTCGGGCTTCTTGCCGTTGGTCGACTAAGTGTTGGACGGGCAAAGGGAAGGCCGACGATAAGAAGGCTCTAGTCCAATCTTTTTCATTGCTTGGCTTCTCAACGCCGACGGATTTCTACGCTGGTATAACGGAGCAGAGCTTCAAGGACGGTTTCATTGCCCTTTTGACAATTATCGACGTCAAGAACGCGCCGCAGCAAAGTCGCAAGGAAATCCATGCGCCGCCTACATTCCTTACAAATGAGGATAGGTGGATTGTCCCACGTCATGCCAAGGCCCGGCAACATAGAAGCAGCAAGTGCAGTGCTGCATCACCGGTCCACTACCGCTCACTATCGAAATTCGGCAGGTGCATTTGTCCGTGCGCGATTGCGAAGGATTTGTTCATATGAATGACGACGTCGGCGCCAACGCGTGTACAGTCGGTGCAGTCCAGTCCTCACCAGCCCCGGGATTGGATGCAAAAACGCCGCCCGCTTCAATGTCTCGCGGGCGGCGGCTTTCCAGCCCCGGGAGGGTGTGATGCAAAACCCCGGTGAGGATTAGTCTGCACAAGTTGTGCCAAGGTTTTGTGTCGTAGAAACCAATGCCGTCGCCCCGCGTAATGTCACCATGGGCGAGGAGTCGGCGAGATACTTGGCGTTCGCGGAAGAATGCAGAAGGCACGCCACCAATGCGCGCAATCGTGCAGATGAGGAGGCTTGGTTGGCGCTCGCTGACGAATGGCTGAAGCTCGCGCGCGATGCTACCGGTGATGCATCCGACCAACCGCCGCAATGAGATCTGGCCGCTCAAGAACTTCCACCAGTTGGTCGAGAATAGCGCGCTCATTGTTGCGCGGCTGAGGCTTTAAGTACTCTTCCAGAATGCGCTGCGCATCGCTGACGGCTTGAAGGGCCTTTTCTGCGTCATGCATGGAGCCGGACTCCGCTGAAATCAGCTTACAATGCAGCATTGACTAAATCGGTTCCGTCTAATTAAATCCGGGGTTTATTGCTGCGATAGAAACGGGCCGTAGTCGGCGGCGTCCGACGTCAGCCGCTCGTTGAGACGATGATGCAAACACTCCCCCAGTTTGAACCGGAAATAATGAAGGGTGGACGTTGGTTTGTGGCCGTCAAAACAGGGTATGGGCCCGATTCCCATATTGGAGATTTTGAGACCGAGGCGGACGCCAAGGAATGGATATCGACCAAGTCCAGGTATTGGCCGGGCAAACCGCCAGCGTAGCGCCAATGCCCCACCATCCTAGCTAGTTAAGCCGGTTCGCCCGGACAGAATTGAATCGGGATCGCAATCTCGATTTCAGATTTCGGATCCGTTCCAGAGCTTCGGCGAGCACTCGGCGAGACGTACGCCAAGCCGACGTGGACTCCAGAAAATCCATCATTCGCCGCCAGTATCCGTAACCCCAGGCGAACAGAGGTATCGACAGCAGCTTCTTCTTGTTCAGCTGAAACAGTCTTTCGATAACGGTCAGTTTCAGGACTTCCGCGGCAATGAAGACAATCGCCCCAGGAAGGAAATGACCGGTGCCGAGAAGATAGGCGCTCACGGGCTTGGCGGGCTCCAATATGATGACGGGCACCGCGAAAAGGGCGAAGGACTGGTAGGGCCCCAACGACGTTACCCATCGCCGAATCCGTTCAAGCCACCCCTTCTTGCTGAGCCATGCCGTTATCGGTCCAGTGACGGTCGAAAACAGGGCGTCGATCGTGAAATAGACCGTTGCGACAAGGAAGACGGGGGTATCCCAAACGCGTGCCATTCAAGCCTCCGACGGGAGAAGGCACACGGAGCAAAGACGTTCCGCCTGACGGTACTTCGGACGGATGGCGGTCCGAATTCCGTCGGTTTTTGGGCGCCTCGGCAATCGAGCCTGGATGGTGGAACTCGCGGGCGCTGCGACCGTTGCTTGGCCTGCGGCAGCAGTAGCGAGTAGGAGAGCACGTGAATCGACGCCAGCTTGTTCAAGGGTCGGCGGTGCTGTCGGCGCTTCTGGTCGCTCCGCGGAGCGGTTTTGCTGCCGCAGCCCCGTCGGACGACGTGTTCGCCTCGTCCACCGTAAGGGACTTGGCACGGGCTTTGGCGGCCAAACCGTACGAGGCTCCGGACGAGAAGCTGCCGGGCGGCTTGAAAGACCTTGACTACGATCAGTATCGTTCGATCCGCTTTCTGCCGGAGCGCGCGCTGTGGCGCGGCAAGAATCTTCCTTTCGAAGCGCAGTTCTTCCACCGCGGCTTCTTCTACAAGAACAGGGTGAACATTTTCGAGGTCGCGGAGGGAAAGGCCAACGAACTCAAGTATCGCAAGGCGGACTTTTCCTTCGGCGAGAAGGTCCCGGCGTTCGAGGACGCCGATCTCGGCTTCGCGGGCTTCCGCATACACGCGCCGATGAACCGCGCCGACTACTATGACGAGGTCTGCGTCTTCCTGGGCGCGAGCTACTTCCGCGCCGTCGCCAAGGGGCAGACGTACGGGCTTTCCGCCCGGGGGCTCTCGATCGATACGGGCGAAGCCAAGGGCGAGGAATTTCCGCTCTTCAAGTCCTTCTGGCTCGAGCGGCCCGCGCCGGGTGCGACCTCGCTGGTGATCCACGCCCTGCTCGACAGCAAAAGCTGCGCGGCGAGCTACCGGTTCACCGTACGCCCCGGAGACACGACGGTGTTCGACGTCGAAATGTCGGTATACCCGCGCGTCGAAATGCAGCGAGCCGGCCTCGCGCCGATGACCAGCATGTTCTTCTACGGTCCGAACGACCGCAACGACATCGACGATTTCCGCCCGTCCGTCCACGATTCCGACGGACTTGCGATCTTCAACGGCAAGGGCGAAAGCCTGTGGCGGCCGCTCAGCAATCCCCGCGACCTCCAGATCAGCACCTTTCAGGATCTCAATCCGCGCGGCTTCGGCTTGATGCAGCGGGAGAGAAACTTCTTCGCCTATCAGGACATCGAATCGAGCTTCGAAAAGCGCCCCAGTCTCTGGATGGAGCCGATCGGGGACTGGGGCGAGGGCGCCGTGGTGCTGTTCGAGATTCCGACCAAGGAGGAGGTTCACGACAACATCGCCGCTTTCTGGCGACCCAAAAGCCCGCTGCAGGCCAAAGGCGAACACAACTTCACCTATCGCCTGCATTGGGGCCCGGATGCTTCCAAACCGTCCTCGCTCGCCAGGTTCACGCGAACCGGAATAGGGGCGAGGGGCGAAGACGCGCGTCTCTTCGTCCTCGATCTGTTCGGCGAGAACCTCAAAGGAGTCGACGCTGCGGGCGTCAAAGGCGTTGTGACGGTGGAGAAGTCCGAGGTGAAGAACATCGTCACACAGCCCAATCCCTATACCGGGGGGTGGCGTCTCAGCTTCCAATGCCAGCTGAAGGGTGAGCCGATCGAGCTGCGGGCGTTTCTCGCCGAAGGCGACAAGCCCTTGTCCGAAGTCTGGGTCTATCGATGGGCACCTTGAGCACGGCACCGCGGTCCGCGGCCGGTGATATCGCGACCCAACCCCTGCTGCCGCGCGAGTCGCCTCTTCCCATGGCTCCTGGCGATTTGGGGCAGAAGCGGGTGTCGGACCGTGTTCCTGCGCCCATCGCAACCACGATGGTATGGAGACGCGGTCTCATCCTCCTCGCGACGGCTCTGCTCACGGGAGCAGGCGGCTACGAGATGTATCGCGTGCTGGAGGTCGGCGGCGTTACCGTCCTCGAAGCCATGGTGCTGACCCTTTTCCTGGTCCTGCTCGCCTGGGTCGCCTTTTCGTTCGCGTCGGCGGTGGCAGGCTTCTTTGTCCTGCTGGCTCATCATCCGGACGGGGACGCGGCGGCGCCCGGCGTGGAACTACAGCCTATCGCAAGCCGCACGGCCATGCTGCTTCCGACATACAACGAAGACCCGCATCGGCTTACGGCACGGCTGCGCGCGATCATCGAATCCTTGGAGGCGACTTCGCACGGAAAGCTGTTCGACTGGTTCATTCTGAGCGACAGCACCGATCCGGATATCTGGGTGGCGGAGGAAAAGGCACTTCTCGCGTTGCGACAGGACGTCGGAACGCCACGGCTGTACTATCGCCATCGTGCAGACAACACGGCGCGGAAATCCGGCAACATCTCCGAGTGGATCACGCGTTTCGGCGGCGTTTACGACTTCATGATCGTACTCGACGCCGACAGTCTCATGAGCGGACAGACCATCGTTCGATTGGTCCATGCCATCGAGACCAATCCGACCGCCGGGCTCATTCAGACTCTTCCGATGATTGTCAACGCAAGAAGTCTCTTCAGCCGCGTTCAGCAATTCGCGGGGCGCCTATACGGACCGGTGATCGCCGCCGGTGTCGCCTGGTGGCACGGCTCTGAAGGCAACTATTGGGGCCACAACGCGATCATCCGTGTGAGGGCCTTTGCCGAAACGGCCGCGCTGCCGCAGCTGCGCGGGCGCAAGCCGTTCGGTGGGCACATCCTCAGCCACGATTTCGTTGAAGCTGCGCTGATGCGACGGGCCGGCTGGGGCATCTACATGCTGCCCACGCTCGGCGGAAGCTACGAGGAGGTGCCGCCTTCGCTGCTCGATTTCGCCGCGCGCGACCGACGCTGGTGCCAGGGCAATCTCCAGCATCTCGCGGTCGTTCCCGCGCGCGGACTGCATTGGGTGTCGCGTCTGCACTTCATGGTGGGCATCGGAGCATACCTCACGGCCCCGCTCTGGCTCCTGTTCCTGCTGCTGGGAATGTTGATCTCGCTGCAGGCCCGCTTCGTGCGTCCCGAATATTTCCCGAAAGGCTTCTCCTTGTTTCCGACGTGGCCGGCCCAGGATCCGGTACTCGCCATCTGGGTATTCGGCGCCACGATGGGTATGCTTCTGTTGCCGAAACTGCTCAGCCTGATCCTCGTCTGGACACGCAGGTCGGCGAGACAGCAATTCGGCGGCGCATTTCGTGCCTCGGCCGGGGTTTTCGCGGAGATCGTCCTCTCGGCGTTGTTGGCTCCCGTGATGATGATCTTTCAGTCGATCGCGGTCATCGAGATCCTGGCCGGCCGCGATGCGGGGTGGCAGACGCAGAGGCGCGATGACGGCACGGTAGAGCGCCGCGAGCTCTACCGGAAATACGGCATTCCAACCTTGTGCGGCGTCGCGATGGCAGCAAGCGCGTATGCCGTCTCGCTTCCGCTTCTGCTCTGGATGTCCCCCGTAATCATCGGCCTGCTGTTCGCTGTTCCCTTGGGCGCTCTGACCTCCTTGCCCGCGTTCGGCGGGCAATTCGCCACCCCCGAAGAAAGAGCGGCGCCACCGGTCCTGCGTCGGGCGAACGAACTGAGCACGTCGGCGAATGCGGATATCAGGCCCGCCATGCTGGAGCTGCGCGAAGATCCCGCGCTGTTGGCCTTTCACATTGCCCAGTTGCCGCCTGCTCGGGCCGTTCGGCCTGACATGATCGACGCGAACCTGGTCGTCGGTCGTGCCAAGGTCGAAGCGAGCGATACCTTCGAGCAGGCCGCTGCGCATCTCTCGTCCAGGGAGGTTTTTTCGATTTTGGGCAACGGTGTCGCGCTGTCGGCGGTGTTGCAAAAGCGATGAACTCGCGGTTCGTCATGCGACGTTCGAGAACAGCCTGACAGCAGCGGCCAACTCAGGGCCGAGAATGCGTCTATGGCGCCGGCGATAGCGTTGAACAAGGCCTCGATTGATCTGGCCGGCCTTTCGAAGGGCGTTCTTTGAGCTTGGCGAAGGCCATTTCGATCGGATTGAGGTCTGGCGAATAAGGCGCCAGATAGAGGAGCCTATTCGTTTCGGCACAGCCTCAAAGATCGCCTAAAGGCCGTGGAGTGCCCAGAGGAGTTAACCGACGAGTTTACGGGCTGCAGCTTAGGGCAAAATATCTCAAGGCAATCGCTCTGACGCCGGCCTAGGCCGAGACGCCGCCCGAACGCGGGAGACCCTGAAAATAGAACGGCCGTTGGCCCGGAACCTTGCGCCTCCCCCATGTTTTAATCTTCGTTTTTGGGCAGGTATCACATGAGGGAACGAGCAGCATGGGATTAAAAAGGCGCCGCATCAAACACACCCGATCCCTTGAAGAACGTCTGGACGAAGAGGCAAAGATCTTGCGCGAGGAAGCGAAGAAGCTTCCGCCGGGCAAGAGGCAAGAGAGCCTGTTGGAGAAGGCCCGCCAAGCCGAAACTGGCTCCCATATTAGCGAGTGGCTCCGCTTTCCGGGCCTAAAGCCGCCAGACTGAGACCCAAGCTCCCTTTCGTGTTCGGGGCCGGAGTGGACAACATGGGCGAGTCTTTCGGGGGGGCATTTACCGTTGTTGAAGTGACGATCGACGACAACAAGACGCAGATTTGGGTTGCCGTTGCAAAGCCCAGCCAGGCTCTGACATTGGTCCTCGCTGCCGCACCGGAGGGTTCGACTGCGGAATTAATGAATGTCCCGCTGACGCCCGAGCGGCAGCGCCTCTTCGAGGAACTTAGTCTGGAGCCTGGGGATGTCCACAGGTTGGACAAGTGAGCCCTCTCACGCCTAAGTCGATCTGCGCCGCTCGCGCTCAGCACTGTTCGCTGCCTTGAGCCGTTCTCTAATATAGTCAGAGATTTCGCCGATCTCAGCCTGCAAGTCGGCTTCCGAAATGTCCTGTCCCTTGGCAGCCCCGACAAGACGTCGGCGGAGATCCGCCACATCCTGCGACGCACCGGCAGTCCGATACTGCTCGACGGCGTGAATGCTGTTCTCCGTCCAGAAGTCGATAAACTCGCGAACCTTGCTCACTGTAGTCCCCTGAGGCAGCCAAGAGTTCAGTGTTAAAGCTAGGGGGTAAGTAGAGCAAGCAAAACACCCCGCCATTTCTGACGGGGTGCCTTCAGCGGCGCGGGCTCGTTGGTTACGAAATCTAATGCGATCGGCGCTGAAGGACGCCAAACCCTAATTCCCCACCGCCTTTGTGAACTGTTCAAGGCTCGCGAACTTCACTAGCGCGCCCTGCATGATGGCGTGGATCGATCCATCGTCGATTACACGATAAGGTACGCCCCCAAGCACGCCGTCAGGCTCGAACGGTTTTGGAGAGCGGTCCACGGTCACGCGCGAAGAGTGGCCGCCAATTCTCCTTAGAGGGCGCTCGGGCTCTCGGTTGGCCAGCTTGGATAGTAATTCTTCATGCCTCAGGTTTGGCAGCCCGAATACAAAAAGAACCGCGATCAACGGCGACGTAATGACTGCGATTACAAACCACCAAGCGCCGTTTCGACCGCGCGATGATGCCGCGACCGAGACAACGGCCGATAGTATCAGCCATCCTATTATGATTGACATTTAACGCTCCCCCAGCGCTTCGCATCAGAACCCAACCGGTCGGACCGATCAAGGGCACCTTGCAGCGGTCGGAAGCTCGCCCTATGGTGGCGATGGGCTGGGGAGGCTCATCATGAAAGGCTGGTTGCAGGTAGCCGGCGTGTCAGTTGCAGCAGTCTTCGCAACGCAATTCGTTACGATTTTTGCCATTCAGCCTATTGGCGCAATACCTGACGGCCGAACAATTTTCATCACTCGGCTTATGAACGTAAATTTCATCGATAGTGCCGACGCAATCTGTGCTCGCAAAATGGGAGGTGTAAACCTGCCATGCCGCGTAGCTGTGTTTGGTCAGGTGGGAAAAGAGGCCACTATAATCGCTCGCTTGCCCTATTCGAGTATGCTCTATGAGTTTAGCACCGGCGGGAAGACGTACGATAGATAATCCTCAAATGGTCCGGACAGAACTCATCTCCTGCCACGACTGCGGCAATAGCGTCTCGTTCGGCGCTGTCAGCAGATTAGACATTGCTGTTTTTCGGAACTCTCACTGGCATGGATTCTTATTTTGGTGCTCGGGTGCCCAACCGAGTTATGGAAGATGGGAATGACTGGTCCCGGCCTCATCCCCTCCGTTGGGGCCGGGGGCCTCTTTGGACGGAGGAGCCAGGTTTGGGCATTTTCGACCCGCAACCGTTCGTTGACCCATGCCGACGGCCGGGGCTTGCGCCGGGAGCGCGCCTAGGTAGGCTCTGGCAGGGTTTGAGGAGAACCTATGGCCAGGAAGCCTATTTCCGGAACTGATTTGAGCTGGATTATTCTTGAAGAGTTGAGACAGGACGGCATGAGCCCAGTTGGCATTGCGATCGTTTCCGGTCGCAAGAGAACTGACTGGCGTGTCGTCGTGGAGGCTAGAAGCAGGCACTACATGCAAGGGGATGGCACGCGGCGGCTGGCGGCGATTGAGAAAAGGCTTCAATCCGTTTACAGCTTGGCGGACTAGGATCGATCTGCCCCAGATAACGACCAGACCGGAACGCCAGTCGTTCTGCGCCTTCATGCTCAGCGCGCAAGCGCGGCCTTACTTGGTGCCGTTCTTCCGCTCTTGCATAGCCATCTCAACCTGATCGGCCAGACTCGTTAGGTGGCTGGCGAGCCGGTCGAATAGCGCGCGCTTAGCCGGATCAGTTGCAAGATCGCGGATCAGGGCGCACTCAGCTGCGTCGGTGCGCAACTTTTCAAGCCGGGCCAACATGTCCTGCATCGTAGTCCCCTCTCTGCAGTTTCAACTAGGAAACCTACGGGCGTCAATTCAACTTAGGGGCGCCCGAACGCGAACCGGGACTACCCTTTAGGTGGTGGGGCCGTACCGGGGAATACTGAGCTAACAGGCGTCTGCGCGATTTGTTCACTAGTGAACAGAACACGCGGTAGACTGGCGAATGATATAGGGCACGCCGTTTCTCCAACAAAACCAGCGCCGGGCCTCTTATTTGCACGCGTGTTGGTTACCGAATTCCGCCGCACGCGCGTGAGCAAAGAGCCGCATGTCCGAACACATCCGCTGCGACCACTGCAGAGAAGAGTTTGCGCCAGAAGTGCTAGTCGTTCTTGCGCCACCGTCCGGTCATGGCGAATTGATTTGCGCTCGGTGCATCGAAATCACGCTTCGTCAAGCCATCGCCGAACTGCCGCGTTGATAGCTGATGCCGAATTCAAACCGATCTAAACCGACGGTTCTCCACATCCCCTATCCGGTGCCTGCGATCTGCCCATGCTGCGGCGACAACCGATTGCGCAAGATCGGCGAGGACGTGACCGAGATGCTGGAGCTCATTCCGCGCCAGTGGAAGGTGATCCAGCACGTGCGCGAGAAGTTCGTCTGCCGGGCCTGCGAAGCGATCACCCAACCCCTCGCACCCGATCGCGCGTGGACGTTCTCCTTCCCCATGTCTTGTTCGCCAAGTACGGCCTGCACCTGCCGCTCAATCGTCAGAGCGACGTCTATCCGCGCGAAGGCATCGACCTCGATGTGTCGACGCTCGCAGACTGGGTGGGCGCAGCAGCGGCAACCCTGATGCCGCTGGTCGACGCAATCCGGAGCCATGTCTTCGCTGCCGATCCATGCCAAAGGTGTTTGGCTCTGATCTTGATCGCGTCGGCTCGATTTAAGGCAACGCGCCTGTTCCGCATTTAACCTTTCGCGGAGACATCAAGCTTAACCAGCGTCTTCGATTGCATCGGAACCGGCGCGCGATAGGCTCCTCGCCACCGGACATTGCCCTTAGTCCGGGTCCCCAGTGGCGAAGCCGCTGCGCCATCATATTCGACGCGGCGGCTTCGTTTAATTGTAGGCTTCTCGCGCGAGTTCAATTTGAAGAGCCAATCAGACCGCGAAACTGTCGATCTCATTGAGATGCGTCGGCAACTCACGACCTTGCGTTCTCAATGCTCGGACGATCTTCGGATCGCGTCGCTATTGAACCACTTCCTCGTCAAGATTGCGTTCCTCTCAGAGCCGCACGATGCTGAGCACGAACAACGTCTACGATCTCAGTTTCTTGAGACGCTGAAGAAGGTCGAAGCGATCACCTCGCGCAAGCCGGCAGCCAAGTGAGCTGTCTCTAAGCAAACCAAGTAACGCTAACGATCATAATTCATTGCGCTCGCGGACTGTGGAGCCGAAGCTGGATGCAGTCGCGAAGTCGTCTTTGTTTCGCGTACCGGCGCCTTCGCGGCGAGGGGTCGCCGCCCTCTCGGTCGGCGGCCCCGCCCTGTCATGCTGGCAACCTCGGAGGCCGAAGGTGTCTGAATGGGCGAGTGTTGAGCGGCGACGCGTCACACGCAAGACGGTCGACCAGATAGTCATGCTTTCGCTCTCAGGCGGTGCAACAGTCACGCCCTGCGCAATGAGAGACCTTTCAGTTTTCGGCGCCGGAATACTGCTAGAAGATGCGCCGATCCCGTCGACTGACTTCGACCTATCCTTCGACGAATTTCGAACGAGCTTCGCTTGCCGCTTGGTGTGGCGTCGCAATACTTTCGCCGGGGTGGCGTTCCTCTTCTAGCTTCACCCGATGGTCCAGCGATCAGATGACGCGCGGCAAACGGCGAGGACGTTAGCGCGCAGGCCGACGCGCTTGATATCGAGGCAAAACGCCGGCTCGTGGATGAATACGATGCGGCGCAGGCGCGGGGCGAGGTGACAGGTCAGACCGATGGTCATCGCAATTGCAGCGGGTCAATAAACGCGACCCGACGACGCGCCATACGCTCCGACGAGCAAGTTTCAGCCGGGTAAGGACAGAGAACATCCTGCCGTTTCGAGGTACGCCGCTCGCTGTATCGCGCACAAGGCTGTCTTAGTGCATGCTGACGTACTGAGTCAGGGTAAGCCTAGCTGGTCCAGTAACTTGGCCTCAACTCCACCAAACCCCGAGTTGGGGTCTTTTATTATCGTCTTCCGCACCGCAGAGGCGGATTAGTATACTCCGGCTGGCCTGTGTCCGAGCGCGGTGGTCACCATGGAGCCGCTGCGCGGCGTCCGGCGTGACCTTGTTCTGGATCGTGAAGTGAGGCCGCCATGTCTGGCTGTCCTGGCGGGAGAATTCGCCGCGCATGACGTCCCGCGCTGCCACCTGCAGTTGCTCGAACCTGGTAGACCCGATCCGGACGGCGACCCCGAACCCGAGCAGGAGGAGGCTATGGATGGGCACGGGATCACCCGGGACGGCCAAATCGCTCAGACGGGCCGTCTGCGCCGACGACAGGCGGTGGAATAGCGTGAGGTGGGCCGGTAGAAGATTGCGCTCCCGTGGAAAGTGGTCGCGACGGAGCCCGTCCAGCTAAGCGAAGGTCGCGGCATCCAGCTCGGCGGTCAGGATGAAGATCTCGCTCAGAGGAGAGCGGCCCAGACGTTCGGGCCGAAGACCATGGCCACCCCCAGGGACAGCAGCAGTCCGGCGCCGCAGAAGATCGCGACGGCCTTGATTTCTTCCACGTCCACGTCCGCACCGGTCGCCCACGCCAGCGCCTTAGCCGCCCATTCCATGTCCGATCTCATTCACAGGGACGACACTGAACTTAGCGGACTATCGCATCGGGAGGTGTGACCTGGCTCTCAAAATAGGATCGACCCGGGTCAGGTAAGCCCGGTATCGGGCCGGAGATAGAGGCCCCGCCGGGGCTCGGATCGGGGATCGGCAAGCCGCGTCATATGGAACCTGATCAACAAAGTACTGTTTTACCGTAGACGGTCCCGCTCCCGGCTGGGACCGGGATAGGATTCGCATGAAAACCTCTGATCGGTTCGAAGCCTCGCAGTCTGGCGAGGGGCGATACCGCCTCCTTGTCGAGGCGATCACCGACTATGCGATCTATATGCTCGATCGCGAGGGCCACGTAACCAGCTGGAATCCGGGTGCCAGGCGTTTCAAAGGCTATGAAGCGGAAGAGATCATCGGCCGGCATTTTTCGACCTTCTACACGGACGCCGAGCGGGAGCAAAAAATCCCAGCGTTGGCTCTGGAAGAGGCCGAGCGCACCGGCCGTTTCGATCGCGAGGGATGGCGCGTGCGCAAGGACGGCACGCAGTTCTGGGCTCACGTCGTCATCGACGCGATCCGCTCACCCGAAGGGGAGCTCGTCGGGTTCGCCAAGATCACACGCGATCTGACCGAACGAAGAGCGGCCGAGGCAAAATTACGCGAGAGCGAAGAGCAGTTTCGCCTGCTGGTGCAGAGCGTGACCGATTATGCCATCTACATGTTAGATGTTGACGGCAACGTCGCCAGCTGGAACGCCGGCGCGCAGCACATCAAGGGGTACACCCCGGAAGAGATCATCGGTCGCCATTTTTCCAATTTCTATACGGAAGCGGATCGCGCCGCGGGTCTTCCACGAACTGGCCTGGAGACCGCGGCACGGAAAGGTCGGTGGGAGCACGAAGGTCAAAGGGTTCGAAAGGATGGCACACCATTCTGGGCGCATGTCGTCATCGACGCGATCCGGGACGACAACGGCAAGCTGGTCGGATTCGCCAAGGTAACGCGGGATATTACTGAGCGGCGTGAGGCCGAAGTTGCCCTCCGCGCAGCGCAAGCGACGATGCTCCGCTCTCAGAAGCTCGAGGCCATTGGGCAACTCACCGGCGGCATCGCCCACGATTTTAATAACTTGCTGCAGGTCATCAGCGGGAATCTGCAGCTGCTTAGCAAAGACATCGCGGGCAATGCGCGAGCCGAGACGCGGGTGCAAAGCGCATTGGCTGGTGTCACCCGCGGTTCAAAACTTGCGTCTCAATTGCTTGCCTTCGCGAGACGGCAGCCGCTGGAGCCGCGCGTGGTCAACGTCGGCCGTATGATCAAAGGCATGGACGATCTGCTGCGTCGTGCGCTGGGAGGAGAGATCGAAGTGGAAACGGTGGTCGGCGGCGGGCTGTGGAACAGCCTAGTCGATCCGGATCAGCTCGAAAATGCGATTCTGAACCTGGCGATCAATGCGCGAGATGCGATGGATGGCGAGGGTCGGTTGACGATCGAAACGAGCAACGCGTTTCTCGACGACGAATACGTGCGCCAGTACGACGATCTGGCTGCCGGACAGTATGTGATGATCGCGGTTACCGACACGGGCGCCGGCATCCCGCCAGACATTCTGGAGCGGGTCTATGAGCCCTTCTTTACCACCAAAGCGGAGGACAAGGGGACAGGCTTGGGGCTCGCCATGGTCTACGGTTTTCTCAAACAATCGGGCGGCCACGTCAAAATATACAGCGAGGTCGGCGCTGGAACGACAGTGAAGCTTTACCTTCCGCGAGAGATGGCGATTGAGGACAAGCTCGTTAGCGCCACCTCCGGCGAAATCAAAGGCGGCGAAGAAACCGTGCTTGTCGTCGAGGATGATGACGAAGTACGTGAGGTCGCGGTCTCCATGCTTACCGAGCTTGGTTACCGCGTCGTCAAGGCGAGAGATGCGGTTGCCGCGCTCGCGATCGTCGATAGCGGTATACCGATCGATTTGATCTTCACCGACGTGATGATGCCAGGCACGCTGCGCAGCCCGGAGTTGGCGCGCAAAGCCAAGGAACGGCTTCCCAACGTTGCTGTCCTCTTCACGTCCGGTTACACGCAGAACGCCATCGTGCACGGTGGCCGGCTCGATCCAGGAGTAGAACTTTTGGCAAAGCCTTACACGCGGGAGGCGCTTGCCCGAAAGGTCAGGCATGTGCTGGCCAATCACGCTCAACGGCGCGTCGCGGCTCCAAAATCACCTCCGCCAGCCGACGAAGACGCGGTGAAAGGGGCGACCGTGCTGCTCGTCGAAGACGACGAACTGATCCGCTTGACGACAACAGAGATGCTGAGCGACCTCGGGTGCCATGTTCGAGAAGCCGGCACGGCGCATGAGGCTTTGAAGGTTCTGGACGAAGTTGCGGTGACGATCCTTCTCACGGACGTCGGCCTTCCCGGCGTGTCTGGCCTGCAACTGGCAAAGGACGCGCGCGCACAGCGGCCGGATCTTTGTCTTGTTCTGGCGACCGGAGACAGCGGCGTCCGATCTGAGGCGGCACTATTGGGCGCAGTGCTTGTCGTGAAGCCGTATACCCCGGACTCCCTGCGACAAGGATTAGAGAGCGCCTTGAAGGTGAAAAAGTCGGCCTAGAGGGCAAGCGCGGCAGGAACGTAGCGGAGCGATGGGGGTTCGATCCGCTCCATGCCGCGCTGGCCAGGTCATCGTGAGGACCATCCCGAGGCACGACACATGACTCTCTCGCGCCCGCGTTCGTCATCGCTTTTGCTCGATTTCACGTCCGTGCTCCGGCATCGGCCCGCCATCGCGGCGGTTGCCGGGGGAGCCGCCTTGCTGGCGGCGACGGCGCTGGTGAACCGGCAACTGGCGCGGAAGACGGAACGCGAGAATCCGCCTCGGGGTAAGTTTATCGATGTCGACGGTGTTCGGCTCCACTACGTGGAGCTGGACCGGTGGTTCGGGTAGCAAGGCGGATGCGAATTGG
The DNA here is from genome assembly GCF_021458635.1 of Bradyrhizobium monzae. Classification (GTDB taxonomy): domain Bacteria; phylum Pseudomonadota; class Alphaproteobacteria; order Rhizobiales; family Xanthobacteraceae; genus Bradyrhizobium. The sequence goes on along the minus strand of NZ_JAIRDQ010000007.1, from coordinate 3,216 downwards.
GAAAGTTCCTGGTTTCAACAGTTTTGCCTCATACGAGGTGGAACTGTTGAAGCCTTTGATTTAGAATGATAAATATGGTTTTAACAGAACGACCCTAAAACTGATCGAGGTGTTGAAACCATGGATTTTCAAGAGCTTAACAATGATCAGCGCCGCGAGGTGGTCAATAGCCAGCAGCGCTTCCAAGCCTTGCGAGACGCCAAGGAGGCATATGACGCTCATCGCGGTTCCCTGACCTGGGTAGCGTCAAAAGGCCACGAATACCTCATCCGGAGCTACTACGATAAAGCGGGCCTCCGAAAGCAAAGCTCGCTGGGCCCGCGTTCCGCCGACACCGAAAAGATGAAGGCCGACTTCGAGGCTAAGCGAGCAGCGGCGGAAAACCGACTGAAGAACTTGCGCGAGACCATGGACCGTCAAGCCGCGGTCAATCGCGCCCTCGGCTTGGGTCGCGTGCCTCTGATCGGTGCCCGCATCATGCGCGCTCTCGACGGCTTCGGGATGTTAGGTTCCGGCATTCGGATTCTCGGAACGAACGCGATCTATGCCTATGAGGCTTCCTCCGGCGTCAGAATCGATCCTGGCTTGACCACGACGGAAGACATCGATCTTCTGTTCGACGCGCGCGGCGGCCTTATGTTTGTGGCGGACGAGGACGTTTCCGAGTCTTCGCTGCTAAAGATACTCCAACGTGTCGATACCAGCTTTGAGCGCACGAAGCAGACGTTCCGCGCCGTAAACCGGGACGGCTATCTCGTCGATCTGATCAAGCCTATGCAGAGCCCTCCCTGGAGGAAGGCGCCGGATAAAATTGGCTCCGACCCCGAAGACCTGACTGCCGTTCAAATCGAAGCGCTCGATTGGCTGCAGAATTCGCCAGCTTTCGAGGCAACCGCGATCGACGAGAAGGGCGAACCTGTCCGCATCGTCGCTCCAGACCCGCGGGTCTGGGCCGCACATAAGCTTTGGCTATCCCGGCGTGCGGACAGGGAGCCGCTTAAGCGACAACGCGATGCAGCGCAGGCGGAAGCTGTCGGGGCTCTGGTCGCGAACTATCTCACTCACCTGGCGTTCGACGCAGAACAGCTAAGGATGCTTCCGAAAGAAGTGGTAGACAGCGCGGAGCCGCTTTTCGTTAGGAAAGACACCGCGGCCCGGGCGTAATAGTCAGGCTCAAAAGACCAGGGTCGGCATATCCAGCGCCGATCATCAGCGGACCATGATGATGATCAGCATGATGCTGCTGCTCATCGGCATGCCGACCATCATTGTGGCGGCATCATCACCGTCATCATCACCCTCAGCACCAGCATCGGCATCGCGATGGACCACCGGCATTGTTGGCAGCCCAGCGGCTGCTGGCGCCGGAGAACGATCAAAATCGATTGCGATCACCGCAAAACCGTTTACGCTACCTACGGCGAAATCTTCGCGGCGTTAATGTTTGGCTGCCGACTTGGCCGCTGATTTCCGATGACCGGGCATCGACTTACAAAATCGAGTCGTTCTTAAAGCCCGGAATCGAGTCGCTCTTAAAGCCCGAGCGAGTCGTTCTTATAGTGGACGTATACATCTTCTTCTTTTTCTTCTTCTTCTTGTTGGTGGGCCATATTGGACGCATATCGAACTTTATGCTTGGCGCCACCGCCAGCCTTCCGCCAAATGTGCGAAGAAAGCCGGACTATCGCTTCCTTCGCCTGAAAAAGGCCACGTCACGCTCGACCCTACCATAATACGGTCGATGGTTGGGCCTCGATAATGTTCGAAAAGCAATTTTCAACGGCGGCGACACTTAGGGGTGCGCTCGATCCTCCTCGGCAGTGGACACTGCCGCTAGACCGCGATTAGCGACTACCGTTGATCCCCAGGGACCGGCTAAGCTTATGTCGGATTCCAGCATGAAACACCTTCGTGAAAAGCTTAGTCGGTCATTCAAGCGGCGTTTGGCAAAAGCCCTTTTGCCTATGTCCGTGCTCCCGACGAAACTCGTTCTGCGGAAGAAGTCTCCCCTCCGGATCCTCGTGGATAGCTCCGTCTTGGCCCACGGAATTACACATGAGGGTGGTTGGATTTCGACAGGGTCAGTGATGTGGGGCGGCAAGGTCGAGGTCCCAACCGGCTATTTGGCCAAGATACCTATTCATGCCCCCAGCAACGATACGCAACTCTATAACGAGGTTCAGTACCTCGCTGGGATAGCCCACTTGGCCCGCAAGGGTTATCTAAAGCTCTGTACGTCGGCCGAGCTTAAGGCAGAACAATTCCGGCAACCAATCGGTCGGTTTCAAGGATATGGCTATGCCGATCACAATGTTTTTGCCGGCATCAGGTTCGAAAGCATCGATGGTTTTAAGCTCGATCTAAGCAACCCTAAGCAAGCTCAACTTGACCGCATCGCGTCCTGTAACGATCCCGTTTATCAAACCTTGCTTGCACAATTCGGTCAAAAGCAAAGCCTGGACGCCTACCACATCTACACCGCAGAAAAGTTCGGACTGTTTGCGTTCTTGCATATTGATTTCAAGCTCGATGGCTCCTTGCGGCGAAAGTCGAAGGCCACGCCTTTCGAAGATTTGAAAACCCGCGTCCTCCTGCCTTCGCAGTTTGCAAAGATGATCAATCTTCTACCCGTCCACACTAATCTGCTGACCTTGGGGGATGACGATACGTTTTTTACTACTAGAGCCGACTTGCATGCTCAGGATCAGAAGCGACACCGCCCAAAGAGCCAGCCCTAATGCCAGTTGCGAGCTAATTGGTCTTGGCCGCGCCTAACCGTTTCGCGGCTGGCTTGGTTGTCGTTGTAGCGACGGCGGGGCGCTTTGCTTTCTCGGCAACGTAATGATCGATTGCCGCCTCGATGCGTCGAAGCAGAGGCTGAAAGCCATCGAAATTGATCGTCGCAGCACCTTGGCGAACCACGCGTTCGGCAAAGATCATTTTTCCATACTCGGTCGAAGTATCGAGTTGTTTCTCTAGACTGAATCTCTTCCCATCAACGACTGTCTTCAGCACGGCTGGTTCGAACAAATCCTCGATACAGGATTTTCCATCCGCGCCCATTGCTGGCGTCTTCACGAGGTATGCGCATCAGCGAGGTGCTTAGCATCGTCCCTCTTTCTTTTCAGGTTGAGGCTTGCATCGTTGCAGTTCTGACCTTGAAGCGTCGTTCTATTGTCTGGCGTGAAATTCCTATTCCGAGCTGGCTTATGTATT
>NZ_JAIRDQ010000006.1:910-523041 GCF_021458635.1 Bradyrhizobium monzae | reverse complement strand
ATCTGCGAACTGGCTGTCCGCTTCATAAAGGTCCGCTTACCGAGGCATTGCTGACCCACTTTGCTCAGATTGAGTTCTTCGCATTTTGGCCCATCGCTTCCATTGACGCGGTGCAACTGCATGTCGGTTAATGGGGGCAGACCGGAAGTTTCGGTCGAGGGCGAAAACGATGAGATTGACCCTTAGCGGAAGTTTGCTCTAGCCGGAGCCAACCTGTCGTGCTCTTAATTCAGGACTGGCTTTATCTTTGGCCGCGCGTTCGCTTACTTCGTACCGCGCTAACCCCGTGGAGTGGCAGCCATGGTGCAGAATCTCATAGCCGGATTTGTCGTAGTGGCTTTGATTATCATGGGCGTGCTTGCTTATGCCCAGAAACATGAAGGGTGCTTGCGCGGACGCTCGCTCCAAACCTTCCAGCCCTGCGGATCAATCGGCTCTGACATATAGCGCTGCCCGCGATGCCGTGCCGGACCGAGAACCTATTACCCCTAAGCTAGAGTCCGCTTGAGGCCCACAAGCGGATATCGACCTGGGCGCGCCACCCGTAAATTTCCCAAGTGCTGGCCCCTGGCCGCAGTTGTTAAGTGGTGCAGGTCGTGGGGCCGTACCATGAAAACACCGAAGCCAAAGCAATGGGCCGAGCAGGAGATTCGACGGTTGGTCGGGCTGGCCCGGCGGGGCGTTGGAGCATCGAAGATCGCCGCGGAATTGGGCCGCCACGCCGGATCAGTCAGGCGAATGGCGCGAACGAAGGGAATATTGTTGAAGAAGTAGGAGCCGTAGCGGGCGCTGCCCGATCAACGAAGGCGCACGCACCGTGTCCCACAGTCCGAAGCCTCTGCTGATGTCCCGCATGAGCCGGAGCGCGGCCTCGGTATTGCGACCGTAGAAGAGCGCGCGATCAAGCCGAGAAAGGAACCCAATTCCGAACAGCGCTATGGCGATGCCTCTAATCATGGTTGTGGGGCGGGTTGAACGATACTGTGAAAAGTGCAAAACGGCCCCAGCCGCAGGATTGGGGGCAACAGCCGGGGCCGGCATTCCCATTCCAATGTGCCGCAATCGGCGGTGGGCGGCACTCATCAAGTTAGGCACACAGACGCTAACAAACTATTTGTTTCGCAGTCACTCCGCGGTGCCGCGGCCGGTTGTGTGACACTGCGCGCTCCAGGAAGCGGCGAGCAAACGGAGCAGTGGTCGAAATGATCGAGCGCTGCATCGTTGGCCAAATGCTCCCAATACTCGGCTTCGGCGAGCAGTTTCCAACTTCGATCAGGATGACGCGCGGCTGTCTGACGGCACAACACTGCCATCGCGCGCAGGCGACCCGCAGTATCCATGTACTCCTCCCACTATTTATTCTTGTTGATTGCAGCCTATTTTCTTTTTTTGCGTCGGAGTCATTACGATTATGACCCTGAACTAATTTTCAGCCTCGAAGGGCGGTTCGACTTCGTTACACCTTCAAATCGCGCGTCGAGCGCAACTGGCGTAATTGCGAAGGCTGTACCGACGCGCTTCCCCCGTACATCTACGGGCGTTGAGCATTCATCGTCGAGCAGTTGGTCGAACAGCTCAGCGAGCTGGAGCTTGGCTTGGTCGCCCGCGGCGCGGAGTGCATCATCCTCGGCTGCACCGAGATCACGATGCTGGTGGGGGCTGCCGACACGTCGGTCGAGACATTCGATACGACGGCCATTCATGTGGAGACCGCGGCGGATTTTGCGGTCGGATAGGCCACGTCACTCTGGAACGCCTGCTTTGCGGAGGCCGTCGATATACGACCGAAGCCCCAATAGGTCGCCGGGCGCGACACGTTTGGAAATGCGAAAGTCGGGGTCGAGTTCGAGCAGAGTGGCCACTGCCTGCCTTGCCTCTGCTTCGCGCTCCCGATGAGCTAGTGCTGACGCAAGGCAGCGATAAGTGAAAGGAAAAAGTGGGTTCTGGCGGGCGGCCTTCTTCGCTGCAGAGATCGCCTCATCGAAGCGACCAAGCCCGATCAGCGCCATGCTCATTCCAGCAAACGTTGCGAAGAGCAACGGGTCGAAGGGGCTTAATCGAATGCGGCGCCCAAAGCTGCGGATTGCCTCTTCGGGCTGCCCCACTGTCAGGTGGGTCCAGCCTCGCTCTTCCCATGCGCGGAATGAATTCGGGTTTAAAGCGACCGCACGGTCGACCATCTCTACTGCCGTATCGAAGTCGGCAGAAAAGGAAGCCGTTGCGCGGCCAAGCATGCTCAGTGCCAAGGTGGCGTTCCCGTCGATATTGAGCGCGAACCGCAGAAGCCGAAATCCTTCTGCAATTTCCGACTTCGGATCCGCTGCCCATCCCTGGCGCACATTCCGGATATGACATTCCGCCGCAAGGGTAGCGGCAAAGCCGTACCGAGGGTCGATCTCCAATGCACGAGAGGCAAGCCGAAGGCTCTCGTCGGATCCGCCCCGGGTCCATGACTGGAGGTGTTGTGCCCGAAGACAAAGATCATAGGCACTGAGATTGTTCGGCCGACGCGCAGCCAGGACTATTTCGGTTTGAAGCAATCTCGGCTGAATGGCGGAGACAACATTGACCGCTACCTCGTCCTGAAGCGCAAAAACATCGACGAGATCGCCTTCAAATCGATCAGCCCAAAGGTTCGCGCCAGTCATGGCATCAATCAATTGACCGGTAACGCGGACTTTTCCCGCAGCTTTGCGCACACTTCCTTCCAGGACGTAACGAACACCGAGCTCGCGCCCGACCAGTTTGATATCGACGGCCCTGCCCTTGTAAGTAAAGCTGGAATTGCGCGCGATCACGAACAGGGATTTGAACCGCGACAAGGCGGTGATGATCTCGTCCACCATGCCATCCGCAAAATAGTCTTGCTCCGGATCACCGCTCAGATTGGCGAAGGGGAGAACCGCGATCGAGGGCTTGTTGGGGAGCGTGAGCGCCGGCATGATCGAGTTGGCGGTGGTTTCAGCGTCTGCGGGTCCTTGCGCCTCCACCACCGGCGCGACGAAGCGAAAGTCTTTGCGCGGCAATGTTTTGATCAGGCGCTGATCCTCGCCTGTATCTCCGATCACGCTCCGAGCGACATTCAGGCGGGTCGTCAGCGCTGCATCGGACACGCTCCGCCCGTTCCAGATAGCGTCGATGAGATCGCCTTTGCTGACGACGCGCTCCCTGTTGCGGATCAGGTAATCGAGCAGGTCGAATACCTGTGGCGCGACGGAGACGACGTTGGCCCCGCGATGCAGCTCGCGCCGGACTGTGTCGAATGCAAAGTCGTCGAACAGATAGCGCAAGCTGCGGATCCTTCAGTCGCCCCGATTTGCCGGGCTTTGGCGCCGCCTGAAGCGTGAAGAATAAGCCCCGGGTGAGGAAAATGTAAGCCGCCAGTTAAGCGCGCTGCAGGATCTTGCGTCAGCTTGGCGTGACGAAACGTCCGGACAGGACACGCCGCAATGAGCACCAGCAAGGACCCGCGAAGGATCTGATGGAGTTCGATCATGCCCATCATATTTGACGTGCTTTATCGCGAATTTTGCCGTGCGCGCCTCGCCGAGATGCGGAAGCAGCTGCTGCTGTGGCCTGGCACTGCTCGAGTTCCTGAAGAGAATTGCGAGGCCGGCCACCCCGACGACACTGCTGAGCCCATGCGGGAATGCGACGGGCACGCGGAAAGAGAGCGCCCTTGAGCTTGACGGAGTAGAACCAAAAGCCGCTTCAACGGGCTTTGGCGCAGCCGGTCACGCGCTGCCATAATGGCATCCTGCCGGTGTTTTGCCCGACGCGTCAAGTGATTTTCGTAAAAATCGAAAATGTGCATGCCGAGAAGCCGCCGGCTACTGTGCATGGGGTTGTTTTCGCGGTTTTGGTTTGAGCCGCGGCTCGTGCGCCCAAGGGACAGCCGTCGCAAGTCAGCGACGGTGCCTCAGCTGTCCACCTTCAGCGCCGCAATGAAGGCTTCCTGCGGGATGTCGACCTTGCCGAACTGCCGCATCTTCTTCTTGCCTTCCTTCTGCTTCTCCAGAAGCTTGCGCTTGCGCGTGATGTCGCCGCCGTAGCACTTGGCGGTGACGTCCTTGCGCAGCGCGCGCACCGTCTCGCGCGCGATCACCTTGCCGCCGATCGCCGCCTGGATCGGGATCTGGAACATGTGCGGCGGGATCAGGTCCTTCATCTTCTCGACCATGGCGCGGCCGCGGCCTTCGGCGCGGGTGCGATGCACCAGCATCGAGAGAGCATCGACCGGTTCGTTGTTGACCAGGATCTGCATCTTGACGAGGTCGGCCGGCTTGTAGTCGGTCAGATGATAGTCGAACGAGGCGTAGCCCTTGGAGACCGATTTCAGCCGGTCGTAGAAATCGAATACCACTTCGTTGAGCGGCAGATCGTATTTCACCATCGCGCGGGAGCCGACATAGGTCAGCTCCTTCTGCGCGCCGCGGCGGTCCTGGCACAGCTTCAGCACGCTGCCGAGATAGTCGTCGGGCGTCAGGATCGTCGCTTCGATCCAGGGCTCCTGGATCTCCGCGATCTTGACCACGTCGGGCATGTCGATCGGATTGTGGATCTCGATCTCGCTGCCGTCGTTCAGCTTCATCTTGTAGATGACGCTCGGCGCGGTCGCGATCAGGTTGAGGTCGAACTCGCGCGACAGCCGCTCCTGGATGATCTCCAGATGCAACAGCCCGAGGAAGCCGCAGCGGAAGCCGAAGCCGAGGGCCGCGGAGGTTTCCATCTCGAAGGAGAAGCTGGCGTCGTTCAGCCGTAGCTTGCCCATCGCGGCGCGCAGCGTTTCGAAGTCGTCGGCATCGACCGGGAACAGGCCGCAGAACACGACGGGGATCGCCGGCTTGAAGCCCGGCAGCATCTCGGTCACCGGCTTCCGGTCGTCGGTGATGGTGTCGCCGACGCGGGTGTCGGCGACTTCCTTGATCGCGGCGGTGATGAAGCCGATCTCGCCGGGGCCGAGCTCGTCGACCTGGGTCATCTTCGGCGTGAAGAAGCCGACGCGCTCGATGTCGTAGGCCGCGCCCGTGCCCATCATGCGCACGCGGCTGCCCTTCTTCATGACGCCGTCGACGACGCGGATCAGCACGACGACGCCGAGATAGACGTCGTACCAGCTGTCGACCAGCAGCGCCTTCAAGGTCGCGTCGCGATCGCCCTTCGGCGGCGGCAGGCGAGTGACGATGGCCTCCAGCACGTCGGGAATGCCGAGGCCGGTTTTGGCCGAGATCATCACGGCGTCGGACGCATCAATGCCGATGACGTCCTCGATCTGCTGCTTGACCTTCTCCGGCTCCGCAGCCGGAAGGTCGACCTTGTTCAGGACCGGAACGATCTCGTGATTGTTGTCGAGCGCCTGGTACACATTGGCGAGCGTCTGCGCTTCGACGCCCTGGCTGGCGTCGACCACGAGCAGGGAACCCTCGCAGGCCGCCAGCGACCGCGAGACCTCGTAGGCGAAGTCGACATGGCCGGGTGTGTCCATCAGGTTGAAGATGTAATCCTTGCCGTCCTTGGCGTGGTAGGCGAGCCGCACCGTCTGTGCCTTGATCGTGATGCCGCGCTCGCGCTCGATGTCCATGGAATCGAGCACCTGCTCCTTGCCCGCCATTTCGCGGTCGGAGAGGCCGCCGGTCATCTGGATCAGGCGGTCGGCCAGCGTCGATTTGCCATGGTCGATATGGGCGACGATGGAGAAATTGCGGATGTTGGAAATGGGGACGGTCGTCATGGGCGCGGGATACCACTCACATCCCCGTGCGGCAACCATATTGCTGTATTTTCAGGGCCTTTCTTCACGCCAAGCTGATTCCAAGCGGAGCCAAAACGCGCTACGCAACGCCGATGTCAACGACCTCGATCCCCTCCGCCCGGGCGCGCGCGAACACCCGCCTCGGCTTTGACCGTTTCCGGGCCTGGCTGGTTGCCTACGCGACCCGGCCCGAGGCCCGGCTTTGGCTGGTGATCCAGCTCTCGATCCTGCATGCCGTGATCTGGACCTTTATCCTAATCAACCTCAAGGCGGCGCAGGACGTTCACATGGACGTCGCAGAGGCCTGGGGCTGGGGCCAGAAATTCCTGTGGGGCTACGGCAAGCATCCGCCGCTGTCGGGCTGGATCGCCGGGCTCTGGTTTTCGGTTCTCCCGGCAGCGGATTGGGCGACCTACGCGCTGGCGATGGCAACGGTCAGCGTCGGCATGGTGATCTGCTGGCTGGTTGCGTTGCGTGTGGTCGACCCACGCCGCGCGTTCCTGGTCGTGGTGATGGTCGCGCTCTATCCGATCTTCAATTTCAAGGGGTTCAAGTACAACCCCGATCTGCTTCAGCTCGTCACGCTGCCGCTACTCGTGCTCGCCTATCTCAACGCGTTCGAGAAGCGGAGCTGGCAGTCCGGACTCTGGCTCGGGCTCGCCGGCGCGCTGGCGTTGATGACCAAATATTGGGTGCTGACCATGATCGGCGCCATTGGCCTCGCCGCGCTGATTCATCCGCAGCGCATGAAGTTCCTGCTGTCGCCGGCGCCCTGGGTCGCGATCGCGACAATGGTCGTGGCGATGATCCCACACATCATCTGGCTGGCGGATGCGCATTTCGTGCCGCTGACCTATGCCGGTGACACCTACAGCATCGAGGATGCCGGCCAGGTTAGGCAGCTCGTGTTCGGCTATGTCCTGCACAATGCCGCGCTGCTGGCGCTGCCGGCGGCGCTCGCCGCACTCGCGATGGCGCTGGTGCCGCCATGGCTCTCGCTGCCCGGGCGCGCTCCCCTACGCATCGTCACGCGGGCCTGGGCACGCGGCGCCAATTTGGGCGTCAATGTTTCCCAGGCGCTGAACATCTGGATCATCCAGATCATCGTCGCAGCCGGGCCGCCGCTCGGCGCGCTTGTGTTCTCGATCTACATGAAAACCGATTGGGGCATCTCGCTGTTCTTCCTGGTGCCGCTTGCACTGGTCGCGATCCCGGCGCTGCGGGTGCAGAGCGCCGTGCTGTTCAACATCGTAGCGATCTGGCTCGTGCTCAGCATTGCGACGCTCGTCGCTTCACCCTGGATCGCCGCACGCGAGATGGCGGCGAATTCGGACAACACGGCGACTTATGGCGCACGCTCGGAGCTCGCGCGCGAGCTGACCCAGGCCTGGCATTCGCGCTTCGCCTCGCGCTGGGCGATCGTTGCCGGCACGATGGAATCGATCCAGCCAATGGTGTTCTACAGCCCAGATCATCCGGTTGCGTTCATCCCCAACGAAGCGTGGAACTCCGGGTTGGCGACACTCGACGACGTGAAGAAGTACGGCTTCATCGGCGTGTTCGATCCGACCGACGGCCGCCTGCCTGCATTCGAGAAGTGGGCGTCCGAGATCGCGCCGAACGCCGAGCGCATCGTGATGACGACGCGCCGTTTCACCCACGGCAAGGCTGGCCCGTCGATGACGTGGAACGTCTACATCGCTCCGCCGGCGAAGTGATCGAGAGGCCTAAACCCCTTCCTCGTTGAACTTGCTTTCAACGAGCTCGGTGATCGCCACAATCGCGGCTTCAGCGTCAGCACCAGCGGCGGCGACCGTGATCGTCGTGCCCGGTCCGGCCGCGAGCATCATCAGGCCCATGATCGAGGTGCCGCCGACGGTCTCGCCGCCGCGCGTCACCCACACCTGCGCGTTGAAGCGCTCGACCGCCTGGACGAATTTCGCCGAGGCCCGCGCATGCAGGCCGCGCTTGTTGATGATCAGGAGTTCTTTGGAGATCGCGCCCGCGGGCACGCCAGTCCCGGCTTGTGGCGCGTCGTCGCTCATTTGCCGGCGAGCACCCGGCTGGCAATGGTGACATATTTGCGACCGGCTTCCTGGGCCATCGCGATCGCGTCGGGCAGGGGACGCTCCTCGCGAACCTTGGCGAGCTTCACCAGCATGGGCAGGTTGATGCCCGCGAGCACTTCGACCTTCGGCCGGCTCATGCAGGAAATCGCGAGGTTCGACGGCGTTCCGCCGAACATGTCGGTGAGGATCGCAACGCCGTCGCCGGAATCGACGCGGTTAACCGCCTCGATGATGTCGCTTCGGCAGAGATCGGAATCGTCTTCGGCACCGATCGTAATCGCTTCGATTTGCTTTTGTGGGCCCATGACATGCTCAAGCGCTGCCTTGAATTCGTCGGCAAGGCGCCCGTGGGTCACAAGTACTAGACCAATCATCGGAAAACTCCCGCGGGCGCTTTTGGTGCACCGCACGAACGCGCCACTTTGACCATCCAGAGCCCCCGCGCAAGGGGGGATGTTGCGTATCTCCCTGAATCTAGACGGATGGATAAGGGGAGCTGCGCCGGTCTATTCGGTCGCGAGTGTGGGGTTCATATGGTTACCATTTCCCTTCAAACAATCGCCTCAAGGGTTAGGCGGAGGTTAACTCTTGGTAGTGGTCAAGGCTGCGACAACCAAGGGGAGGGGTGAATCGCCGCGCCTGACCGGGATTCGCGGTATTTCAACACCGAAAATGGTGGTTTTCAGCAATTCGGGCGGCGGCAGCCGTTCGGCGTCGTCGGCGTCCAGATCGACCACGAGGCCGACTGTCGCATGCTCCACGAAGTCGCAGCCGCGGAGTCCCAGCCCGCGAATCTCGATCAGCCCGGCCAGGAGGGGCGCGGGGCGGACCGTAATTTCATTGCCGACTGTCGCCAGATGGACACGGTCGTCCCCGACCAGGATGGCGCTGTCGACCACACCTGAGCGCCCCGCCATGATCAAATCGAAGGCAAGGCGCGACTTGCCGGCGCCCGATGGCCCGCGGATCAGCACCGCCAGGGGGCCGACCTTGACCGCGGAGGCGTGAACGCTCGGCTCGCCGTCGTTCAAGCTGCCTTGGCTCATAGCGCCGGCAGCCTCACCACGAAGCGTGCGCCGGCAACCGTCGGCGCGCCATCTTCGTCAGTGGGACCGGCGCGATTCTCCGCCCAGATGCGCCCGCCATGGGCGTCGACGATCTGCTTGGAGATCGACAGGCCGAGGCCGGAGTTCTGGCCAAAGCCCTGATGCGGCCGGTCGGTGTAGAAGCGCTCGAAGATGCGCTCCAGCGCGTCGTCGCGAATGCCGGGGCCGTCGTCGTCGACCACGATCTCGATCTCGCCGCGGACACGGCGGCAGGTCAGGCGCACCTTGCTGCCGGCCTCCGAGAAGGACTGCGCGTTGGAGAGGAGGTTGGAGACCACCTGCCCGAGCCGCGAATCATGGCCCGTGACCGCGAAATTGTCGGTCGGGCTGCGGCCCTCGAAGCGCGCCTCGACCGCGACGTCGTGGCCGAGCTTGGTTTCATTGGCAACGGCAACCAGCGTGCCCAGGAGCCGCTTGAGATCGACCGGGATCGCATCCTGCCGCTGCAATTCGGCATCGAGCCGGCTCGCATCGGAGATGTCCGAGATCAGGCGGTCGAGGCGCTTGACGTCATGCTCGATCACCTCGAGCAGGCGGGCGCGGCTGTTCTCGTTGCGCGCCAGCGGCATCGTCTCGACCGCGGACCGCAGCGAGGTCAGCGGGTTCTTCAGCTCGTGGGCGACGTCGGCGGCGAACATCTCGATCGCCTCGATCCGCTTGTAAAGCGCGTTGGTCATATCGCGCAGCGCGCCGGAGAGGTGACCGATCTCGTCGCGGCGGCGGGTGAAGTCGGGGATCTCGACGCGGGTCTTGATGCGGCGGCGGACCCGCTCGGCGCTGTCGGCGAGCCGGCGCACGGGGCCTGCGATCGTGCTCGCGAGCAGCAGCGACAGCATGATCATGACGGCGGCTGCGACGCCGCCGACTTTCAGAATTGCGAGGCGCTCGGCCGTGACCATTTGATCGATTTCGTCGCCCTGCGTCGACAGCATCAGCGCGCCACGGATGGCGCGTGAGCGCTGCACCGGGACCGCAACCGAGACAATCACCTCGCCGCGCGCATTGACACGCACCATCGAGCGCTTCTGGCCCTGGAGCGCATCGGCGACTTCAACATAGCCATTGCCGTTCTCGCGTCCGAGTTCGCGATAGAGCGGCAGGTCGCCGCGATTCAGCCAGGTGCGGGTCGCGACCATGGCGCGCTCGACCAGTCCGGGCTTCTCGGACGGTGGCGGCAGCGGAAAGGCCCTGAGAACGTCGAGGTCACGGCTATCGAGCAACACCGAGCCGTTGGGATCGAAAATCCGCGCGCGGGTCTTGGTCGGCGAGATCAGCGTGCGCAACACCGGCGCAACGCGCTCGGGATTGATCGGAAAATCCAGCGAATCGTCGGGCCCGCCATAGCTCTCACCCAATTTCAGGTCGAGCAGCCGCTCGGGATCGACGGTGATCGCGTTGGTCTGCACCGTCGCCGAGGCACTGATGGCGCCGGCGATGATTTCGGCCTGCACCAGCAGGCTCTGCGCGCGCGCATCGATCAGGCCGGCGCGGAACTGCGACAGATAGAGGATGCTCGCGACCAGGGCGACGAGGCCCGCGAGGTTGAGCGAGACGATGCGGCGGGTGAGGCTCGAGAACGACAGCGCGAAGAAGAACTGGCCGGCGCGCTTGAGCCAGTTCAGCGGTCCCCAGCCTCGCGCGGCCGGTCTGTCCTCATGCTCCGAGGCGCCGTGGGCGGTAACGTCCTCGGCGTTCGAACTCGGATCAGGCTGCGTTCGGTCAAGCAATGCTCACGCCCGCGTTAGGACAGCTCGTGCGACGGTCCCCGCATCCTAGAGCATGATCCGGAAAAGTGTGCAGCGGTTTTCCGAAAGATCATGCTCAAACGATAACCTGAAGCGCGATGGCGCTTCAGGGCATGCCCGGTTCTGATGGAATCAGAACCGGCGCAGCCCTCAACTGTCGTGAAAGCGCGTGCGCCTCAGGCTTCCTTGAAGCGGTAGCCGACGCCGTAGAGCGTCTCGATCATCTCGAAATCGTTGTCGACCACCTTGAACTTCTTGCGCAGCCGCTTGATGTGGCTGTCGATGGTGCGGTCGTCGACATAGACCTGGTCGTCATAGGCGGCGTCCATCAGCGCGTTGCGGCTCTTGACCACGCCGGGTCGGGTCGCCAGCGCCTGCAGGATCAGGAATTCGGTGACCGTCAGCGTCACCGGCTCGTTCTTCCAGGTGCAGGTATGACGTTCCGGGTCCATGCGCAGCAGGCCGCGGTCGAGCGCCTTGGCATCGTTCTCCTTGGGCGCGACCGTCGGATCCTTCGGGGCCGAGCGACGCAGCACCGCCTTGACGCGTTCCACCAGCAGGCGCTGCGAGAACGGTTTGCGGATGAAATCGTCGGCGCCCATCTTGAGGCCGAACAGCTCGTCGATCTCCTCATCCTTGGAGGTCAGGAAGATCACCGGCAGGTCGGACTTCTGCCTGAGACGGCGCAGCGTCTCCATGCCGTCCATGCGCGGCATCTTGATATCGAGGATGGCGAGATCGGGCTGGGTGGTGCGGAATCCGTCAAGCGCTGATGCACCGTCGGTGTACGTCATGATGCGATAGCCTTCGGCTTCCAGCGCGATCGAGACGGATGTGAGAATGTTGCGGTCGTCGTCGACCAAAGCGATTGTGGGCATGAGCCTCTGCTTTCTGCTTTCCGTTTGGGTCGTGGCTTAAACGGCGAGCAATCCAGTGATGCGCCGCATACATGGGTGCCGAATTGGCATTCGAACCTTGTCACCGAGCAATGCAAGCTGGGCTGAAGTGTGACCAAGTTCCACGAAACACGGCAGATTCGCCGCGTTTCGACCCATAACCAGACCTTCGTTTACCCGAAAAAAGGCCTGCCTTGCAACCACCTGAGCCGAGAAACCCCATGCAACCGACCCCCGATTTCGCTCCCCAGACGCTCGCCAAATCGCTGCTCAGGCGGTCGCGGCAGGGGGCGCTCGCGACGCTTATGCCGGGCAGCGGCGATCCCTACTGTTCCCTGGTCAATCTGGCCAGCCATCCCGACGGCTCGCCGATCCTGCTGATCTCCCGATTGGCGGTTCATACCAGGAACATCCTCGCAGACAACCGGGTCTCCCTGATGCTGGACGAGCGCGTCGCGGGCGATCCGCTGGAAGGCGCCCGGATCATGCTGTCCGGCCGGGCCGAACAGGCCGAGGACGAGAGGGATCTGCTCCAGCGGCGGTATCTCAATGCCCATCCGACGGCGGAAGCCTTTGTCTCATTTAGGGATTTTTCGTTCTTCCGGATCCGCCCCACCGGAACCCATCTGGTCGCAGGCTTTGGCCGAATCGTTGATCTGAAGCCGGAGCAGTTCCTCACGGACCTCGTCGGCGCCGAGGGTCTGCTGGCGGCGGAGGAGGGGGCGGTCGAGCACATGAATGCCGATCATCGCGACGCCATGGGCCTTTACGCAACACGGCTGCTCGGCGCGGCCGCGGGCGACTGGCGCTGCACCGGCTGTGACCCCGAAGGCCTCGACATGCAGGACGGCCAGACCGCGCTGCGGCTGGATTTTCCGGAGCGGGCCACTGATGGCGCGGCATTACGCAAGATGCTGGTCCGCCTCGCTGGCGAGGCGCGCGCGAAGGCGGGCTGAACGCGACAATTTGAACGCTGCTGCCCATCGCTGCGACCCAAGACCGTATGGTCTCAAGGCGCGCAGCGAGAGGGTTCATGACACGCCGTCGTTTGGCGCTGGTCGCCGCTTTGGCGCTCGCGATCACTGCATCGCCGGCCACGCCCAGCCTTGCCCAGAAGGGCAATCTCGCGACGGAGAGCGCCAGGATCAACGAACTCACCAAGGCCGGCAGATATTCCGAAGCGCTTCCCCTGGCGCAGGCGATGGTTGCGAGCGTGGAGAAGAGTGACAACGGTCGCGAACTTGCGGCCGCCTTGAACAATCTCGGTCAGGTCCATGCCGGTCAGGGCAGGGACGACCTCGCCGAGCCGCTCTACAAGCGTTCGATCGCACTGATGGAGAAGTCGCTCGGTCTGGACAACGCACTGGTCGCGGCCGAACTGACCAATCTCGCCGCGCTGTATCAGCGACAGAGCCGCTTTGCCGAGGCCGAGCCGCTGTTCAAGCGCGCGCTGGCCGTCCGGGAGAAGAGCCTGTCACGCGAGCATCCCGATGTCGGCCAAGCCCTCAACAATCTGGCCACGCTCTATGTCAGGCAGCAGCGCCAGGCCGAAGCCGAGCCGCTGTTTCAGCGCGCGCTCGCGATCTACCAGAAGGCCGCCGGGCCCGAGCATCCAGCGGTCGCCACGGTCCTGAACAACATTGGCCAGGTCGATCGCGATCTCGGCCGCGACGCCGATGCCGAAGCGCCGATCAAGCGCTCGCTTGCGATCCGCAAAAAAGTGCTGGGGCCCGATCATCCCGACGTCGCGCGGTCCCTCAACAATCTCGCCGGCCTCTACGAGCACCAGCAGCGCTATGCCGATGCCGAGCCGCTGTACCGCCGCGCGCTCGCCATCCGCGAGCATGCGCTTGGGCCGGATCATCCTGACGTCGCGACATCCACCAGCAATCTCGCTTATTTCCTCTTTGTGTCCGGGCGAACCGCGGACGCATTGCCGCTCGCGGAAAAGACGCTCGCGAACGATCGCGCGCAGCTGCGCGTGGTGCTGCCGATCCTGTTCGCGGCGCGACAGCAATCGCTGCTGCCGCAAGACAAGGCGCTGGACGAGGCGCTCGCCGCGATCCAGCGCGGCACGCAATCCTCCGCCGCATCGGCCGTGAACAAGCTCGCGGTGCGGCTCGCCGCCGGCAGCGACCGTCTCGCCGAGCTGGTGCGCAAGGACCAGGATCTCGGAGCTGAATCCGAGGCGCTGGACAAGGCGATCATCGCGGCCGTGTCGAAGCCGTCGGCGCAGCGCGACGTCGTCTCCGAGCAACGCAGCCGCGCGCGGATCGCAGCCATCGCAAGCGAGCGCGCCGGCCTGCAGAAGACGCTCGGCATTGAATTCCCCGACTATGCCTCGCTCTCCAACCCGCTGCCGTTGACGGTCAGGGACGGCCAGCCGCTGCTGTCGGCCGATGAGGTGATGGTGCTCTATTCGGTCGTCGACAACCGGAGCTATGTCATCGCCATCACGCGCGAGGGTGCCGACTGGAAGGAGATCCCGCTTGGCGCAGACGCGCTGGCGCAGAAGGTCACGTCTTTCCGCCGGGGTCTCGATGTCGGCAAGGCGCGCGACGGCTCCGGCAAATCGGGCTTGTTCGACCTCGCGCTCGCCAACGAGCTCTATGTCACGCTGCTCGGCCCGGTCGAGGCGTTAACCAGGGACAAGCGCAGCCTGCTCACGGTGCCGTCGGGCGCACTCACCGCGCTGCCGTTTCATCTGCTCGTCACGGAGCCACCGCAAGCTGCGATCCCGGAGACGCTCGAAGGTTATCGCAGCGCCGCCTGGCTGCTGCGGCGTCAGGCTGTCTCGGTGCTGCCATCGGTGGTCAGCCTGAAATCGCTGCGCGCCGTTGCGCGCAAGGATCTGGGCGTCAAGCCGATGACCGGCTTCGGCGATCCCGTGTTCAATCCGGCCGAAGGTGGGGCCGGCGAACGTCGCGCTGCGAGCGGCAAGGTTGCCGCGCGCAGCATCGCGACCATCGCTTACACCGACTTCTGGCGCGGCGCGGGCGTCGATCGCGCGCGGCTTGCGCAAGCGTTGCCGCAACTGCCTGATACTGCAGACGAGCTCAACGCCGTAGCGAAGGATGTCGGTGCGACTGATGCCGACATTCATCTTGGCCGCGATGCCAGCGAAGCGACGCTCAAGCGTGCACCGCTTGCTCAATACAGCATCATCTACTTTGCGACCCATGGCCTCGTCGCCGGCGACATCAAGGGTGTGGGCGAGCCATCGCTTGCTCTGTCGATTCCCGACCAGCCGTCGGAGCTCGACGATGGTCTGCTTACGGCGAGCGAAGTTGCACAGCTCAAGCTCAATGCGGATTGGGTCGTGCTGTCGGCCTGCAACACGATCGCGGGCGACAAGCCGGGAGCCGAGGCCCTGTCAGGACTGGCGCGCGCTTTCTTCTATGCCGGCGCTCGTGCGCTCTTGGTCTCGCATTGGGCAGTGGATTCAGAGGCTGCTACCCGCTTGACCACTTCGACTTTCGATCTGCTCAAAAACGAACCAAGAATCGGCAGGGCCGAAGCGCTGCGGCGCGCGATGTTGGCGTACGTTGATGACGCCTCGTCGCCCCGCAATGCCTATCCTGCGATGTGGGGGCCGTTCGCGCTCATTGGCGAAGGTGCGGTACGATAGACCGTCGCCCGATTGTGCGTCGCAAAACACCGGATAACGCCGAAACACGCGTTTGGTTGCGCGATCATCCGTGATTTTCGCATGAGCGTGCTCAGGGCAGTCATGCGCGACGTTTGGCGCGGTCCTTGAATAAACCAAATCCTGCGGGATCAGCTTGGCAACGTCCGCGTTCATCAGTATTAGGTCGTCCAACCGAGGCCGACGGCCTATAATTCACGGTGACTGCGATGGCGCCAAGGTTAGGTCGCGCTATGTGTCGCGGGTTCTAGGAGGACTTTTCGTGCAAGAGACGGGCGTGCGCAACGGTGCCTTTGGTGCCGACAAATTCGGCTTAAAGAATCTCAAGCAGGTTCACTGGAACCTGGGCGCACCGCAGCTGTATCAATACTCGCTCTCCGCGGGCGAGGCGGTGCTGTCCGCCGACGGTTCGCTCTGTGCCGACACCGGCGAATTCACGGGCCGCAGCCCGAAGGACAAGTTCACGGTGCGTGACGCGACCACTGACAAGAAGATGTGGTGGGCCGGCAACCAGTCGATCACCGCGGAGCAGTTCGAGACGCTCTATCAGGACTTCCTCAAGCACGCCGAAGGCAAGAGCCTGTTCGCGCAGGACCTCTATGGCGGTGCCGATCCGGCCTACCGGATCAAGACCCGCGTCTTTACCGAGCTCGCCTGGCACTCGCTGTTCATCCGCACGCTCTTGATCCGCCCCGAGGCGGTCGAGCTGTCGAGCTTCACGCCCGAGCTCACCATCATCGATATGCCGAGCTTCCGCGCCGATCCGAAGCGCCATGGCTGCAAGTCGGAGAACGTCGTCGCGATCGACTTCGCCCGCAAGATCGTGCTGATCGGCGGCTCATACTATGCCGGCGAAATGAAGAAGTCGGTTTTCACCACGCTGAACTATTATCTGCCCGAGCGCGGCGTGATGCCGATGCACTGCTCGGCCAATGTCGGCGCCCAGGGCGATTCCGCGATCTTCTTCGGCCTGTCCGGCACCGGCAAGACCACGCTATCGGCCGATCCCAACCGCACGCTGATCGGTGACGACGAGCATGGCTGGGGCCCGAACGGCGTCTTCAACTTCGAAGGCGGCTGCTACGCCAAGTGCATCAAGCTCTCGCAGGAAGCCGAACCCGAGATCTATGCTGCCTCGACGCGCTTCGGCGCGGTGCTCGAGAACTGCGTGCTCGACGAGGACACCCGAATCGTCGATTTCGACGACGGCTCCAAGACCGAGAACACGCGCTCGGCCTATCCGCTCGACTTCATCCCGAACGCCTCGCGCACCGGCCGCGCGCCGCAGCCGAAGAACGTGGTGATGCTCGCCGCCGACGCCTTCGGCGTGCTGCCGCCGATCGCAAAACTGTCGCCGGCGCAGGCGATGTACCACTTCCTCTCCGGCTACACCGCCAAGGTCGCCGGCACCGAACGTGGTCTCGGCAACGAGCCGCAGCCGGAATTCTCCACCTGCTTCGGCTCGCCCTTCCTGCCGCTCGACCCCAGCGTCTACGGCAACATGCTGCGTGACCTGATCGCCCGGCACAATGTCGACTGCTGGCTGGTCAACACCGGCTGGACCGGCGGCAAGTACGGCACCGGTTCGCGCATGCCGATCAAGGTGACGCGCGCGCTGCTGACCGCCGCGCTCGACGGCTCGCTTCGCAACGTCGAATTCCGCACCGACAAATATTTCGGCTTCGCGGTCCCGACCGCGCTGCCGGGCGTGCCGAGCGAGATCCTCAATCCGGTCAATACCTGGAAGGACAAGGACGAGTTCGACAAGACGGCGCGTGCGCTGGTCGGCATGTTCCAGAAGAACTTTGCCAAGTTCGAAGCCCAGGTCGACGCCGAGGTGCGTGCGGCTGCGCCGGACGTGAAACTCGCGGCGGAGTGAAGCTTCCGCTGCATCGAATGAGAAAGGGCGGCCCGTGAGGCCGCCCTTTTTGTTTTCCGCGACATCTCTCCACCGTCATTGCGAGCGCAGCGAAGCAATCCAGAATCCGTCTGCGGAGACAGTCTGGATTGCTTCGCTGCGCTCGCAATGACGAGCCTGCGGATGCAGTCAGGCCTTGAAATACGCAATCTGCGTCGTGGTCGCGAGCAGCCGTCCGTTCGGCGACCACAGCTCGGCGTTCTGGTCCGCGTAGCTCTTGTGCATGATCTTCGAATCGGCCGTCGCGAGCACGCGGGTGATGTCTTCGGCCGCGAGCTCTTCTGTGTCGGTGTGGAAATACGTCGTCAGCGACACCGTGCCGAACGGCACCAGCTCGCGGCGGACATGGAAGATGCGGCCGAAGAAAGCGTCCGACATCGACATCAGCGACGGCATGTCGAGCTTGCGCGGCTCGCGATCGCTGATCCAGATCTTTGAATAGGTGCTGGCGAGCTCGGCCTGCGGCGGGCCGAGCCGCATCTCGCCCTCGACGAAGCGGAATTCGTACTGGTTGGCCCAGGATGCCTTGATATTTGGGAACGGCAGCGTTTGTTCGAACGGCTTTGTCTCAGGATATTGCGCTACCCGGTGTTCCCAGGACGGCCGGCGCTCGGCGAAGACGGCGGTCGCGAGCGTCGCGACCTCGCCGCCGCCCTGCGACAGTTCGACGCTCCAGTGCTGGCTGGAGCGGTTGGCCTTCACCAGCCGCAGGTCGAGATCGAACGGGCCCTTGGTGATCGGCGCGCAGTAATTGACGGTCAGTGCCAGCGGATCGCCGGCGCGTTGCGGATGTTCGATCAGCGCACGCAAAATGGTCGCGGCGGTGGCGCCACCGAACGGGCCGACAAAGGCCCAATAGTCGTCGCTGGTGTGGCCTTGCCAGCTCGAGTCACCGGCGGTGATACGGGTAGCGTCGTCGAACGGGTGCGGGAGCTTGGCGTGCATTCCTGGTCCTCGGTGTCTCCCCACCGTCATTGCGAGCGCAGCGACGCAATCCAGACCGATGGCGCTTGGGGATGACGACAGTCATATCATCATCCGCCCTGCGAGATGCAATAACCTCGCAGGTAACGCCGATTTCACGCTGCGGAAAAATCAGCTAGCTGCGTCGCGCAAATCCTCTGCCGCCTGGAATGGCGGTGTGACCGGATTGACCGGCACGTTCCAGATTTCCTCGGCATATTCGCGGATGGTGCGGTCGGAGGAGAACCACGCCATGCGCGCGACGTTGAGGATGGAGGCGCGGGTCCAGGCCGGCGCCACCTGCCAGCGCGCGTCGACCGCACGCTGCGTCTCGTAATAGGAATCGAAATCGGCGCTGACCATGTAATGGTCGAGATAGCGCAGCGCATGCGCGATGGATTCGAACCGACCGGGATCGCCGGGCGAGAATTCGCCGGTGCCGATGGCGTTGATGGCACGCTTGAGCTTTGGCGAGTTGCGGATCACGTCGGAGGCGTCCAGCCCCTGCTTGCGCCGGATCATCACGTCGCCGGCTTCCATGCCGAAGATTGCGATGTTCTCCACGCCGACCTGGTCGCGGATCTCGATATTGGCGCCGTCGAGCGTGCCGATGGTGATGGCGCCGTTGAGTGCCAGCTTCATGTTGCCAGTGCCGGAAGCTTCCATGCCGGCGGTCGAGATCTGCTCGGACAGGTCGGCCGCAGGAATGATCACTTCGGCGAGGCTGACATTGTAGTCGGGCAGGAAGACGACCTTCAGCTTGCCGCCGATGGCGGGATCGTTGTTGACGACCTCGGCGACGTCGTTGATGAGCTTGATGATCAGTTTTGCGTATTTGTAGCTCGCCGCCGCCTTGCCGGCGAAGATCTTGACCCGCGGCACCCAATTGCCGTTGGGATCGTCCTTGATCGATTGATACAGCGCAACAGTCTCGATGACGTTGAGCAGCTGGCGCTTGTATTCGTGGATGCGCTTGATCTGCACGTCGAACAGTGCAGTCGGGTCGACCTTGATGCCGAGCCGCTCGCCGATCAGGCGCGCTAATGCGGTCTTGTTGTGGAGCTTGACGGCGCGGAATTTCTTCTGGAATTCGACGTCGCTGGCGCGCGCCTCGATCAGCGAGAGCTGGGTCGGGTCGTCGAGCACGGCCTCGCCGCAGGTCTCGCGCAGCAGGTCGGTCAGCTTCGGGTTCGCCAGCATCAGCCAGCGGCGGAAGGTGATGCCGTTGGTCTTGTTGGTGATGCGGCCGGGATAGAGATGGTTGAGATCGTGGAACACCGTCTCGCGCATCAAATCCGAATGCATCGCCGAGACGCCGTTGATGCGATGCGAGCCGACGAAGGCGAGCTGGCCCATGCGCACGCGGCGGCCGCTCTTTTCGTCGATCAGCGAGACCGAGGCGCGGAAGTCGATGTCGCCGGGGGCGCGTGCTTCGGCCAGCGCGAGGTGCTGCACGTTGATGCGATAGATGATCTCGAGATGGCGCGGCAGCAGCTTCTCGAACAGCTCGACCGGCCAGGTCTCCAGCGCTTCCGGCAGCAGCGTGTGATTGGTGTAGGAGAGAGTGGCGACCGTGATCTTCCAGGCCTCGTCCCAGCGGAAATTGTGGAGGTCGACCAGGATGCGCATCAACTCGGTGACGGCGAGGCTCGGATGCGTGTCGTTGAGCTGCACCGCGACCTTGGACGACAGGCTGCGCAGCTGGCCGTCGGAGGCGAGATGCCGCTTGATGAGATCCTGCAGCGAGGCCGAAACGAAGAAATATTCCTGACGCAGCCGCAGTTCGCGGCCCGCCGGGCTCTCGTCGTTCGGATAGAGGAATTTGCAGATCGCTTCCGCGCGCGACTGCTCGGCGCTGGCGCTGACATAGTCGCCCTTGTTGAAAGCGTCGAGCTTGAGCGGATCGGGCGAGCGCGCCGACCACAGCCGCAGTGCGTTGACGTGCTGGCCGCGCCAGCCGACGATCGGCGTGTCATAGGCGATCGCCTGCACCGTCTCGCTCGCGTGCCAGATCGCGCGGTCGCGGCCCTTGTCGTCGACATGCTCGACGTCGCCGCCGAAATTGATGTCGTAGATCACTTCCGGCCGCTGCAATTCCCAGGGGTTGCCGAAGCCGAGCCATTCGTCCGGATATTCCTGTTGCCAGCCTTGATTGATGATCTGGCGGAACAGGCCGTAATCGTAGCGGATGCCGTAGCCGATTGCGGGAATCGACAGCGTCGCCATGCTCTCCATGAAGCAGGCGGCGAGACGGCCGAGGCCGCCATTGCCGAGGGCGGCGTCCGGCTCGCATTTGCGCAACTCAGGTAGCGACACGCCGAGATCGCCCAGCGCGACCTCGAAGATCTTCAAGAGGCCCATATTGTTGAGCGCATCGGTGAAGAGGCGGCCGATCAGGAATTCGAGCGAGAGATAATAGACCCGCTTGCGGCCTGCGTCGTAGCTGCGCTTCTCGGCCGTGAGCCAGCGATGCACGATACGGTCGCGCAATGCGAGCGCCGCGGCCTGGTACCAGTCGTGCTTGGTCGCCATGCCCGCATCCTTGCCGATGGCAAGGCGCAGCTTCGCCAGGATCGCGCCCTTGATCTCCGACAACGCGAGTTCGTCGATGGGCTGACTGGGGGCGGGGAAATTTGGCTGGAACGATTGATCTTGCAAGGCCGTCACTTCCTGGTCGCGAGAACACCACTGAACCCTACGCGTCTTGCCCCTGCACCGGAACCATCCCTGGCGCGGCCGTGCACTGCGCTGGCGCAAAATTATGCAAGTAACGGGCCGGTTTGGGAACCCGGGGCACCACGGAGGAACGCCGATTTGGTGCTACATTGACCACAGATTCAGCCATCACTGTGGAGGAGACGCCCCATGAGACTGCTGATCGAAATCGCCGCTGCAGCGCTTCTTGTCATCTGCATCGCCACCTCGAGCGCCGCCTTCGCCGCCGGCAAACGCAGCGCCGACGGCCTCAGCTGCGGCTTTGCCGTCCCGCAAAACGCCACGCCCGCCGCGCGCTGCGCCGCCATCAAGCGTCAATGCGGAGGGAAGTTTTATGCGAGCGCGTGCGGGGATCGGTTGATGTCGGCGGCGAATTGATGCGCGCGCACGAGCTCTCTCCAACGTCGTACTGGCGAAATTTATGACGGATCACTTTCGACGATATTTATTCCTTCGTCACTGAGCGCACGCATGACCGCTTCGATGTCTTCGGGCGTCACGTTGTTCGATGGCAACAAGTCGTTGAGCTGATCGAATGTGATGAAACCTGTCGGGCGGCCTAGCTCCAGTGCCATTCGGATTGCATCCTGCAGTCTCACGTGTCGGCCCTCCAACAAACCCTTCTACTAGGAGGGAAGACTCTCGACCTTGATCGCCAATCTCCAGAACAAATTAAGAACACTTTAGCAAGTCTTTGATATATCATTGTGATTCGGCGCATTGCCGACACAATATCTAGCGTCTGACAGCCGTCGCGAGGACTACATGTCCACCATTGCCTTCGATCAATTTGCCCTCACCCGGATCGCCGATTTCGCGCGGTCGCTGTCGCGGCTGCACCAGGCAGCGAGGCGCTATGCCGTCGACGACGACCAGTTCGACCGCGAGTTCAACGCGGTGTGCCAGTCGATCTGGGGCTACACCATCGACGACATCAGCGACGATCTGTTCGCAGCCGAAGATCATCACTTCCTCGACACGCTGGACGAAGCGCATGCGCGCATCTTCGCAGCGGAGCAGGGCTATGACCTCATCAGCGAGACCGGCATGCTGACGGACTGGTGGGGCTTCTGCTGGATGATCCTGGCCGAGAAGCGCGGCCTGCTGACGGCTGAAAACCGCGCTGCCGCGCGTGCCGCGATCGAGGAGAAATATCTGGCGGCGCCGAATGTGATCGGGGTGATTATCGGGAGATAGCGCAGCGACGGCGGAGTTTAGAGCTGCGCCTAATCCAGTCCCGCGCGCTTCTCCGATCTCGCTGGCGACTTCGGCACGGTGACATCGGGCAGCGTCTCACGCACGATCTCGGCTGCGGGCGCATCTGCCGCCACCGTCTCCGCCCGCACCGGGGCGACCTTCATCTCGCCGAGCCGGGCGCGGACCTGTGCGGTAAGGCCGGGATAGGAGGCGACCGGGGTGAACTCCGCCGTCTGCTCCATGCCGAGGCGGACACCGGTATAGGCGACCAGGCCGTCGGTGGTCGCGATGACGTCGCCGGCTTTCAGTGAGGAATCCAGCGTCAAATCGACCGGGGCGAGCCCGGCCGGCTCGCGGCCGTTGCAGGTGCAGTCCGCGCGTAGCGCCTTGCGATAGGCGAACGCGTTCTCGCTGTCGGCATAGCGCTCGCCGGTCTGGCTATAGGCCCCGTCGATCGAGGAGCCGAAAAACACCTTTGTCGTGCTGGCAGGACAGAAGGCCTGACACATCTGCGCCGGCGAGGTGAGGCCGCGCATCAGCGGAAAATATTTGCCGTCGCAGCTGCGCACGCAGAAGGCTGGGCCCGAGCCGCCGGCGGCTGCCGAGCGGGTCGGCGGCACATATTGCGGCTGGGCGGCAGGATTCTGCTGACTGGCGAAGGGATCGACGAAGGAGTTCGACTGCTGCGGCACGTCGCGCTGCGGGCGTTGCGGGGCTCCGCCGAAGAAGAAGTCGAACAGGCCTTCGGCCGAAACCGGGGCAGGAGCCGCAAGCAGCGGTGCTGCAACGAGGGTGGCGGCCACCAGCATCGCGCGACGCCGCCGGCGCGCATGGGACAACTCTGTACGCAACGCTCACTCCACCCGACGCTACCGAACCTGCAGAGACCCTCGCGGGTCTCAGCGGATGATTCACCATAGAGTGGGATGGTAAATGAGGGGTTGAGGGTGGCGCGCCGCGCCGTTAAGCCTTCAAAAATTCCGACGCCTTGTACAGCGAGCGGAACGGCAGTCCGGCCGCACCAAAGGTGTCGGTGGCGCCTTCCTCGCGGTCGACCATGGTCAGCACCAGCACCACTTCGGCGCCGGTCTCGCGCACGGATTCCACAGCCTTCATCGCCGAGCCGCCGGTCGTGGTGACGTCCTCGACGATCACGACGCGCTTGCCATCGAGCGTCTCGCCCCTTGGCAAACCTTCGATCGCGAGCTTGGCGCCATGCTCTTTCGGCTTCTTGCGCACGAAGAAGGCCGCGATCGGATGGCCCTTGATCCAGGAGATCTGCGCCAGTGCACCGGCCAGCGGCACCGCGCCCATCTCGAGTCCGCCGATGAAATCGAGATTGTCGTCCTTCAGCGTCTCATAGGTCAGCTCGGCGAGCAGCGTCGCGCCCTCGGGGTCGAGCATGGTCGGTTTGAGGTTGAAATAGAAATCGCTCTTGCGGCCCGACGCGAGCGTCACCTCGCCGCGGCCGAAGGAGCGCCGGCGGATGATTTCGAACAGGCGGGCGCGAGAGGCTGATTTCGACACGGCGGTCCCTCGGGAGCGTTTTGAAGGTGGCGGAATTTATCCGCGACG
The DNA here is from genome assembly GCF_021458635.1 of Bradyrhizobium monzae. Lineage (GTDB taxonomy): Bacteria > Pseudomonadota > Alphaproteobacteria > Rhizobiales > Xanthobacteraceae > Bradyrhizobium. Next base: position 499,459 of record NZ_JAIRDQ010000006.1, on the reverse strand, counting down.
GCGGTGACATTCCAGAGGGGGCGTCCCCCGTCAACAGGGATCGGCCATCCCGGTCCGCCGGTTGTGGGGGTGCAACTTTCTGGAGTAGGTGGATGCCCGAGATCTCGGCAGGGAAACTGGGCAGGGAAACTGGGCAAGGGAATTGGGCAAGGAAACCGGCAAATGACCATCGAGCTGCACACCTGGAACACGCCGAACGGCCGCAAAATCTCGGTCGCGCTGGAGGAAATGGGGCTGCCTTACCAGGTGATCCCGGTGAATATCAGCAAGGGCGAGCAGATGGCGCCGGAGTTCCTCAAGCTATCCCCCAACAACAAGATCCCCGCAATCGTCGACCCCGAAGGACCGGACGGCAAGCCGGTCAGCATTTTCGAGTCCGGTGCGATCCTGCTGTATCTCGGCGAAAAGACCGGCAAATTCCTGCCGAAATCGCTCAGCGGCCGCATCCCCGTCTACGAATGGCTGATGTGGCAGATGGGCGGCTTCGGGCCGATGCCGGGCCAGGTGCATCATTTCATCGCGCTGGAGAACGAGCAGGACCGCGCCTACGGCTTGAAGCGCTACATGGCCGAGACCCGCCGGCTCTACGGCGTGCTGGACCGCCGCCTCGACGGGCGCGACTTCGTCGCCGGCGATCTCTCGGTCGCCGATTTCGCCATTTTGGGCTGGGCCTGGCGCCATCCGCGCCACAAGGTCGAGCTCGCTGACTTCCCCAACGTCAAGCGCTGGTACGACGCGCTGATGGCCCGCCCGGCCGTGAAGCGGGGGATGGACGCGAAGCTGGATTGAGCTCACCTTCCCCTGGAGGGAGGAGGGTGCAGAAGGCCTCACACCTTCCGGGCCTCGACCGCCATCCTGACCGCAAGCCCGGCGAGCACCGTGCCCATCAGCCAGCGCTGCACCAGCGTCCAGCTCGGTCGGCTCGCCAGGAACAGCGCGATTGATCCGGCCGCGAGCGCGATGATCGCATTCACGCTGACACTGATCGCGGTCTGGATCGCGCCGAGCACGAGCGACTGCGTCAGCACGCTGCCCGCGGCGGGATCGATGAACTGTGGCAGCAGCGCCAGATACAGCATCGCGATCTTCGGATTGAGCAGATTGGTGACGAGCCCCATCGCAAACAGTTTGCGCGGGCTGTCGATTGCGAGCTGCTTCACCTGGAACGGCGACCGCCCGCCCGGCTTCACCGCCTGCCAGGCAAGCCAGAACAAATAGCCGGCGCCGGCGAAGCGCAGCGCGTCATAGGCAAAGGGAATGGCGAGCAACAGCGCCGTGATGCCGAACGCCGCGCACAGCACGTAGAACACGAAGCCCAATGCGACGCCGCCGAGCGAGACGATGCCAGCCGCCGGCCCCTGCGTGATCGAGCGCGAGATCAGATAGATCATGTTCGGCCCGGGCGTGAGCACGAGACCGAGGCAGACGAGGGCGAAGCCGAGCAGGGCGGAGGTGTGGGGCATGGGTGAACCTGGTGCGGGAGATACGCCGGTTCTATTATGCGCGGCCCAGCGGTGCCACGACGCAATTGCACGGAGGACAATTCAATTCGATCGCCCCGTCGTGAGGGCAAACCAAATGGCTATCGCGACCAAAGCCAGAGCGAAAACGCGACGCACGGTCTTGCGGTTGTTTGCGACGTCGATGGTCGATTGCAGCGAGCCCGCCAGCGCGACGATTATCGCATGGATCAAGGTTGCGATCGCGACATAGACGATGCTGAGAAGCAGGGTCTGCCTGATGACCGATCCTGCTTCCGCGCGCACGAACTCCGGCAGCACCGCCACGTAGAAGACGGCTGCCTTGGGATTCAGCAGATTGGTGATCAGTCCCCGCCGGAACGCCGGCCATGGCTGCGCATCGCCGTCGCGTGCCTTATCGGGCGCGACGTCCTCCTTGCCCGACCATGCCTCCCAGGCGAGCCACAGCAGATAAGCGACACCGCCCCAGCGCAACAAGCCGTACAGCAGCGGCGAATGATCGATCGCGGCAGCGAGGCCGAATGCCGCGACGACGCCATAGGTCATGAGCCCAAGCGCAATGCCGGCCACTGCAGCAAAGCCCGTACGCATGCCGCTGGAGAGCGACAGCGCCGCGAGATAAGTCATGTTCGGACCGGGTGTAATCTCGATCACGAGCGCGGTCAGCGCGAAGGCAAGCAGCGGAGTGAGATCATTCACGCGGGTTCGCCCCTGTGCCTCGCCCGGTGGCGGGCGCGCTGATGGATCAGTGCGCCTCGTCCCAATTCTTCGCCGCACGCGCGTCGACATGCAGCGGCACCGAAAGCAGCACGGCCGGGAACGGCGCGTCCTGCATCACGTGCTGCACGACCGGAAGTGTCGCCTCGACCTCGGCGTCCGGCACCTCGAAGATCAGTTCGTCATGCACCTGGAGCAGCATCTGCGCCGAGAGTTTCTTCTCGGCCAATGCGTCCTCCGCGCGCGTCATCGCGCGGCGGATGATGTCGGCGGCAGTGCCCTGAAGTCGCGCGTTGATCGCGGCGCGCTCGTTGAAGGCGCGCACCGAGGCGTTGGAGGCCTTGATGTCGGGATAGTGGCACTTGCGGCCGAACAGCGTGGTGACGTAGCCGTGGCCGCGGCAGAAGTCGCGCGTCTCGTCCATATAAGCGCGGATGCCGGGGAAGCGCTCGAAATATTTCTTGATGTAGGCCGATGCTTCTTCGCGGGCGATGCCGAGCTGGTTGGCGAGGCCGAACGCCGAGATGCCGTAGATGATGCCGAAATTGATCGCCTTGGCGCGGCGGCGGATCTCGCTCGGCATGCCCTTGATCGGCACGCCGAACATTTCCGATGCCGTCATCGCGTGAATGTCGAGCCCATCGCGAAACGCCTGCTTCAGCACGGGGATGTCGGCGATCTCCGCCAGCAGCCGCAGCTCGATCTGCGAATAGTCGGCGGAGACCAGCTTGTGGCCGGGCGCCGCGATGAACGCGCGGCGAATCTTGCGGCCGTCCTCGGTGCGGACCGGGATGTTCTGCAAGTTCGGCTCGTTCGACGACAGCCGGCCTGTCGTGGTCGCGGCCAGCGCGTAGGTCGTATGCACGCGATGGGTCTGCGGATTGACGTAGGTCGGCAGCGCGTCGGTGTAGGTTGATTTCAGTTTCGAGACCTGGCGCCACTCCAGAATCTTCCGCGGAAAATCGTGGCCCTGCTCGGCGAGCTCATCCAGCACCTGCGCGGTGGTGGACCACGCGCCGGTTTTGGTTTTGGTGCCGCCTGATAGTCCCATCTTGCCGAACAGGATGTCGCCGATCTGCTTGGGGCTGCCGACATTGACGGGCTCGCCCGCGATCTCCTGGATCTCGGCTTCGACCCGCGCGGCGGTCTGGGCGAAGTCGCCGGAGAGACGCGAGAGCACCTGGCGGTCGATCGAGATGCCGCGTCGCTCCATGCGCGCGAGCACGGAGACCAGCGGCCGCTCCAGCGTCTCGTACACGGTCGCCATGTGCTCGGCGACGAGGCGCGGCTTCAGCACGCGCCAGACGCGCAGCGCCATGTCGGCGCCTTCGGCCGACAACGGCGCGGCCTTGTCGATCGGCACCTGGTCGAAGGTGATCTTGCCCTTGCCGCTGCCGAGCAGCTCGCTCTCCTTCAGCATGGCGTGGCCGAACCAGCGCTCGGACAGCGAATCCAGCTCATGCGAGCCGCGGCCGGCGTCGAGCACGTAGGAGATCAGTTTCGCATCATCGGCGTTGCGCAAGGTGATGCCGTGCTGCGCCAACATCACGGCGGCGAATTTGACGTCGAAGCCGATCTTGAGGACGCCCGCGGCTTCCAGCACCGGCCTCAGCGCTTCGATCGCCTCGGTGTGCTTGACCTGGTCCGGCGCGAGGCCCGCGTCGAACAGGCCCGCCCCGCCGCCGGACTGCTTGTGCGCCAGCGGCACATAGCAGGCCTCGTTCGGTGCCAGCGCCAGCGCGACGCCGCACAGATCGGCCTGCATCGGGTCGATGGAGTTGGCCTTGATCTCGATCGCGACGTGACCGGCATCATGGATGCGCGCGATGAAGCCGTTCAGCTCGGCGATCGTCTTGATCGTCTGGTATTTTGCCCGGTCGACGGGAAGCTTGCGCAAGGCTTCCTCGCGCGCCGCTGCGAGCGAGATCGGCGCGCCCTTGATGCTCGCCGATTTGTCGCCCTTGTCGCCGCCCTTTACGACGGTCGCAGGAGTCGCGAAGAGATCGCCCGATGCCTCGGACGATCTTGCTTTTGCGCTGTCGCCGCCTCGCGCCCCGCTGCTGTTGCTCGCATCGGCATCGACATTGGCAGGATCGATCTGCGAATAGTCGGCGACACGGCGCGTCAGCGTGGTGAATTCCATCGCCTTCAGGAATGCGATCAGCTTGCGCGCATCGGGTTCGTGGACGGCGAGGTCATCCAGCGGTACCTCGAGATCAACCTTGTCGTCGAGCAGCACGAGCTGGCGCGAGACCCGCGCCTTCTCGGCATTCTCGATCAGCGCCTCGCGCCGCTTCGGCTGCTTGATCTCGGTGGCCCGGAACAGGAGTTGTTCAAGATCGCCATATTCGACGATCAGCTGGGCCGCAGTCTTGATGCCGATGCCGGGGACGCCGGGCACGTTGTCGGTGGAATCGCCAGCCAGCGCCTGGACCTCGACCACCTTCTCCGGCGGCACGCCGAACTTCTCGATCACCTCGGCAATGCCGATCCGCCGGTCCTTCATGGTGTCGTACATCGTAATCTTGTCGTTCACGAGCTGCATCAAATCCTTGTCGGAGGATACGATGGTCGTGTGGGCACCACGATCGGATGCCTGCCGCGCATAGGTCGCGATCAGGTCGTCGGCCTCGAAGCCGCCCTGTTCCAGGCAGGGCAGGTCGAAGGCGCGCACGGCCTCTCGGATCAGCGCGAATTGCGGGATCAGATCGTCGGGTGCCGGCGGCCGGTGCGCCTTGTATTCGGGGTAGATCTTGTTGCGGAACGTGACTTCCGACTTGTCGAACACGATGGCGAGATGTGTCGGCCGGTTGTCGGCGGGCATGTCGCGCAGCAGCTTCCACAGCATGTTGCAGAAGCCCAGCACGGCATTGACCTGCAAGCCGTCGGACTTGCGGTTGAGCGGCGGCAGCGCGTGATAGGCGCGGAAGATGTAGCCGGAACCGTCAACCAGGAAGATGTGATCGCCCTTGCCGGCCGCCTTCGCCGCGACCGGTTTGGCAGCAGCTGTCGCAGCGGCGGGTTTGGTTTCGGCTTTGGCGGAGGTCTTCGGGGATGTCTTGGGCATGGCCGCAATGTATGAATTTTTGCAGCAAAAGACAGCCTCGACGGATCGCTATTTTGCCGACTCGCACAGGCAAATGATGGCATCAGGACAGGCAGCCTTCGATGAAGCTTGCCACCGCGCGCACGGCGGGTGTGCGGCGCAGGTCGCGATGGAGAACCAGCCAAACCTCGCGTCCGACGGGCCGCCCGCCGACATCATGGCGTTCCAGCCGCGGGTCGGCCTCGCCGAGGAATTTTGGCAAGGCGGCCAGCCCAATTCCAGTCCTGGCCGCTGCGGCCTGGTTCTCCAGGTCGTTGGTGCGAAGCACGATCTCGCGCGTGCCGGCGAAGCGCATCAGCCATCGCTGCTGGGGAGCTTCATCCATGCTGGAATCGTAGGCGACGAAGGCAAAGGCATGCGGGGCCGTCGCGTTTAAATAGTCGGGCGAGGCGTAGAGGCCGAACTCGAAATAGCCGATCTTGCGAGCGATCAGGCCCGGCTCTGTCGGACGAGACAAGCGAAGCGCCAGATCGGCCTCACGGCGATTGAGCGAGGCCGTGCGCTTTTCACCGATCAGCTTGATCGTGATGCCGGGATGCTGTTGTCGCAATCGGATCAGCTTTGGCGCGATCAGGAGGTTGGCGAGCGAAGGTGGAGCGCTGATCGTGATCTCGCCGCCGAGCTCGGATTTCGAGGCCTGCGCGGCGCGTTCCACTGCAAACGCCGTCTCCGCCATCGGGGCGCCGATCTTGGCAATGCGCTTGCCGTCTTCCGTGAGCTCATAGCTGCGTGGCCTGCGGTCCACGAGCTTGAGCGACATGGATTCCTCCAGGGCGGCGACGCGGCGGGCCACGGTCACATGGTCGACGTTGAGGCTCCGTGCCGCGGCGGACAGGGTGCCCTCGCGTGCGAGCGCCAGGAAATGCTGCAGATCGGACCAGTCCATATGTGCAAAATCTCACAGCAGGATCTCGATATTGAGCAGTTTCGCAGATTTCCGGTCCAATCCATAGTTTCTTCCGTCGTCGACAGGAGGATTCGATATGACCGTGATCGTGAGATTGAAGGCGCCCGGTGGCGTAGAGCAGCTCGAACTGGCGCGCGTCGATCTGCAGCCGCCAGGCCGGGGCGAAATCCGGCTGCGGCAGACGGCGATCGGCGTCAACTCCATCGACATCTATCACCGCATGGGCCTTTACCCGCTTCCGCCGGAGCGGATTCCTGGCATCGAGGCGGTGGGCGTCGTTGCGGCGCTCGGCGCAGAGGTGACTGGCGTCGAGGTCGGGGACCGCATCGCCTATGCGGGCGCGCCGGTCGGCGCCTATGCGTCCGAACGCAACTTGCCGGCCTGGCGCTGTGTCAAACTTCCGGCCAGCCTGCCGGATGAGGCGGTCGCCGCGACGTTCGTCAAGGGTATTACGGCCGACATGCTGCTCAATCGTGTTTTCCCGGTTGGCCGTGGGACGACGGTTCTCGTCCATAGCGCCGCAGGAGGGCTCGGACAGCTTCTGACACGTTGGGCCAGCGCGGCCGGGGCGGCCGTGATCGGGACGGTCGGTTCGCCGGTGAAAGCCGAAATCGCCCGCGCTGCCGGTGCGTCTCACGTGATCGTCGGGCGGGACGCCGATTTCGCCGCAGCGATCGCCGATCTCACTGAGGGACGCGGCGTCGATGTCGCCTATGACGGCGTCGGCGCAGAGACGTTGCAGAAGACACTTGGCTGCGTGCGGCCATTCGGCGTCGTGGCGAGCATTGGCCAGTCGGCCGGGCCGATCCCGTCCGTCGATGTCAACGATCTCGGGCCGCGGCGCAGCCTGATGTTGGCGCGGCCGAGCGTCATGGCCCACATGAACGATGCCGATGCTTACAGCCGTTCTGCCGAGCGTGTGCTTGCCGCGATGACCGCCGGCGTCCTGCAGACGAGCGGGACAGCCTATAGTTTGCGGGAAGCAGCGCAGGCGCAGGCAGATCTCGAAGCGGGGCGCACGACGGGGGCTTTGTATCTGCGGCCCTGAGCTGTCTATTCCGCCGCCTGCAAAATTGGCCCGGCCTTCTTCGGCGCGATCCAGAACGCGTCGGGCCGCTCGAACAGGAAGTCGGCGCGCAGCCGCAGCGCGCCCCGCCAGATCGCCAGTGATCCCAGCACGCCGACGATGGTGACGATCAGCGACACCGTGCCGATGTCGGCGATGATTCCGCTGCGCAGGAGCAGGGTGCGCGTCGCGGCCATCGGCAGGAAGAAGGCGAGATAGATCACGATCGAATGCTCGCCGCAGAAGCGCAGGAAGTTGCACCAGTGCATGCGCGCAAGCAGCGTACCGATCGTGATGATCGCGCATGCACCGGCGAAGCCGAGCGCGAGCGACAAGATCTTCCATTCGCTGGCGCCGAACGCAACGAGGCCGGTATTGATCAACGCCCAGCTCGCGAGCGCCGCGAGCGCCAGCGCGGGATGGTTTCGCGCACGATCGGACAGTGCGAACACGTAAGGCGCGAACAGATAGCCGGAATAGAAGTACACGAAGCGCGCACAGAATTCGTCGATCGCCGTCCAGCCGGTTGCGATGCGTGCCGTCTCCAGCGCGGCCGCCACGATCCAGATCGCGGGTGCGGGGATTCGTCGTGTCAGTTTTGTGACGACGAAGAAGATCGGCAGCAGGTAGATGAACCAGAGCGTGCCGAACGGCTCGATGAAGGATTCGAGATAGAGCAGGCCCGCGCCGCGCCAGCTGGTTTCGGCCGCGAAAGCAGGCGCCTTGAAAGCGAACTGGATTGTCACCCAGACGACATAAAAATAAGCGAAATGCACCACCTTGCGGTCGAGATAGGTTCGCCAGTCCCGATCGATCACCAATGGCAGGAACAGGCCCGAAATCAGGAAGAAGTCCGGCATCCGGAATGGCTTTGCGAAGGCCACCAGCACATGCATGAAACCGGTCTCGCCGGCGGCAAGCTCGACGCCCAGCACCGAATGCATCATCACGACCATGATGATGCAGATGCCCTTGGCATAGTCGACCCAATCGACACGCGCGGCCGCCAGGCCCCTGGTGCCTTCGCTCGCGGCGATTGTGCCTGATGGTGTCATGGTGTCCCTGATTGACGCGAGTTCCGCCGGGCTCTGTGTGAGCGTGGGGCAGTGTGGGGCCTTGTGGTTTACGACTTCTTTACTGGTACAAATCGCGTGCCGGTTTCGGAAATGCAGGCACTTCCTTCCCGACGGGAAAATGCTAAACCGCCCCGGAGTTGGGGTTTCGTTAACCAAGCCAAAGCAGGGATTTTCATGCGCATCGCGATGATCGGCACGGGGTACGTGGGACTGGTGTCCGGAGCCTGCTTTGCGGATTTCGGTCACGACGTCATTTGTGTCGACAAGGACGAGAAGAAGATCGCGGCGCTTCACCGCGGCGAGATTCCGATCTACGAGCCGGGCCTCGACGAGCTGGTCGCGACCAATGTGAAGGCCAAGCGCCTGAGCTTCACCACCGACCTGTCGAAGCCGGTCGCGGATGCCGACGCCGTGTTCATCGCGGTCGGTACGCCGTCGCGTCGCGGCGACGGCCATGCCGATCTCTCCTACGTCTACGCTGCCGCGAAAGAGATCGCGCAGTCGCTCTCCGGATTCACCGTCGTGGTGACCAAGTCGACCGTTCCGGTCGGCACCGGTGACGAGGTCGAGCGCATCATTCGCGAGGCCAATCCCAAGGCCGACGTCGTCGTCGCCTCCAATCCCGAGTTCCTGCGCGAGGGCGCGGCGATCCGCGACTTCAAATTCCCCGATCGCGTCGTCGTCGGCACGTCCGACGAGCGCGGCCGCAAGGTGATGGGCGACATCTATCGCCCGCTTTCGCTGAACCAGGCGCCGCTGATGTTCACGGAACGTCGCACCGCCGAGATGATCAAATACGCCGCCAACGCGTTCCTCGCGACCAAGATCACCTTCATCAACGAGATCGCGGATCTCTCCGAAAAGGTCGGCGCCAACGTCCAGGAGGTCGCGCGCGGCATTGGCCTGGACAACCGCATCGGCACAAAATTCCTGCACGCCGGTCCGGGCTTCGGCGGCTCCTGCTTCCCGAAGGACACCAAGGCGCTGATCAAGATCGCGCAGGACTACGACGTGAGCTTGCGCATCGTCGAATCCGTGCTGGCGGTCAACGAGAATCGCAAGCGCGCGATGGCGCGAAAAGTAAGCCAGGCACTCGGCGGCTCGCTGCGCGGCAAGACCATCGCCGTGCTTGGTCTCACCTTTAAACCTGATACGGACGACATGCGCGATGCGCCATCAATTCCGCTGGTCACCGGCCTCCTCGACATGGGCGCCAAGGTGAAGGCGTTCGATCCGGTCGGCATGGAGCAGGCCAAGGGCGAGCTGCCCAGCATCACCTATAGCGAGGACGCCTATTCCTGCGCTGAGGGCGCCGACGCGCTGGTCGTCGTCACCGAATGGGTGCAATTCCGTGGTCTCGATCTCGATCGGCTGAAGAGCGTCATGACGCAGCCTGTCGTCGTCGATCTCCGCAATATCTTCAACCCCGAAGACATGGCTGCGGCCGGCTTCACCTATGAGAGCGTCGGCCGCCCGCCAGTTCAGGGCTGACGATTACCGCGAATAATTCCATCATGGCCGGGCTTGTCCCGGCCATCCACGTCTTGTTCACTGCCAGACAGAACGTGGATGCCCGGGACTTTTGTGCGAAGACGCGCTCCGCGCTTTAGCCTGGGCATGACGAACGGATAGATACTTGCCCCGCAACTTCGACACGCCCCTCCCGATCGATGCCGTGCTCGATGACCTCTCGCGCACGCTGGAGGCGCACAACGCGGCCGTGCTGGTCGCCCCTCCGGGCGCCGGCAAGACCACGCGGGTGCCGCTGGCGCTGCTCGATGCGCCCTGGGCCAAGGGCAAGAAGATCATCGTGCTGGAGCCGCGGCGCATTGCGGCCCGCGCCAGCGCCGATCGCATGGCCAAGTCGCTCGGCGAGCGCGCCGGCGAAACGGTCGGCTATCGTGTCCGCTTCGGCTCGAAGATCTCGCGGGCCACACGCATCGAGGTCGTGACCGAAGGCATTTTCACGCGCCAGATCCTCGACGATCCCGAGCTCTCGGGCGTGGCCGCCATCCTGTTCGACGAATTCCACGAACGCTCGCTCGATGCCGACATGGGTCTGGCGCTGGCGCGCGATGCGCAGCAGGGCCTGCGAGAGGATCTGCGTATCCTGGTGATGTCGGCCACGCTCGATGGCGCGCGTGTCGCAAAGCTGCTTGGCGAGGCGCCTGTCGTCGAGAGCGAGGGCCGCGCCTTTCCGGTCGAGACCCGCTATCTCGGCCGCAAGGCGGATGCGCCGATCGAGCGACAGATGGCGGACGCGATCGCGTCGGCCCTACGTGCCGATAGCGGCTCGGTGCTCGCCTTTCTGCCGGGTGCCGCCGAAATTCGCCGCACCCAGAATTTTCTGGCGGAGCGCGTGCAGGATGCCAGCATCGAAATCGTGCCGTTGTTCGGCGCGCTCGATGCCGCCGTGCAGGACCGCGCCATCGCGCCCGCGCCCAAAGGGACGCGCAAGGTGGTGCTCGCGACCTCGATCGCCGAGACCTCGCTCACGATCGAAGGCGTGCGCATCGTCGTCGATTCCGGTCTTGCCCGCGTGCCGCGCTATGAGCCCGACATCGGCCTGACCCGGCTCGAGACCGTGCGCGCCGCGCGTGCCGCAGTCGACCAGCGCCGCGGCCGCGCCGGCCGTACCGAACCCGGCGTATGCTACCGGCTCTGGGACGAGCCGCAGACGGCGTCGCTCGCGCCTTACACCCAGCCGGAAATCTTGAGCGCCGATCTTTCCTCGCTGGTGCTCGATCTCGCGCAATGGGGCGTCGCGGATCCTGCTGCGTTGTCGTTCCTCGATCCCCCGCCGCAGCCGGCGTGGAAGGAAGCAAAAAGCCTGCTCTCCGAGCTCAATGCGCTCGACGGCGACGGCCGTATCACAGCCGAAGGCAAAAGCCTGCGCGCGCTGGCGCTGCCGCCACGGCTGGCGCGCATGATCGTGGATTCGCATCGCGCCGGAGCGGGCGAAGAAGCGGCCGAGATCGCGGCCATCCTCACCGAGCGTGGGCTAGGCGGTGACGGAGCCGATCTCGAGCATCGTCGCGACCAATTCCGCCGCGACCGTTCGCCGCGGGCGGCGAGCGCGCGCGATCTCGCGCGACGCTGGGCCTCGCAGGTCGCGGCGTCCGAGAAGGCAGGCCCGCAGGAGGATCTCTCCACCGGCCTGATGCTCGCCTATGCCTTCCCGGATCGCGTCGCGCGCAACCGCGGCAATGGCAGCTTCGTGCTTGCCAATGGCCGCGGGGCCGCGGTGGAGCAGACCTCGTCGCTCGCCCGCGCGCCCTATATCGCGATCGGCGAGATGACGGGAACGGCCGCGAGCGGCCGCATCCTGCTCGCCGCGCAAATCGCCGAAGACGACATCGAGCGGCATTTCGCCGAGCATATCGACACGGCCGACGAGATCTCCTTCGACCGCGGCGCGATGGCGCTGCGCGCGCGGCGCAAGCGGGTGCTGCATGCGATCACGCTGTCGGAGGCCACGCTTGCCGTGTCGCCCTCGGAAGACACCGCGCGCATTTTTGCCGACGGGCTGATCGCTGCCGGCCTTGACCGGCTGCCCTGGTCGAAGGCCGCCAAGCAATGGCGCGACCGCGTCATGTTCCTGCGCAAGGCCGAGGGCGATCGCTGGCCCGATCTCTCCGACGACGGGTTGAGCGCGCGGCGCGCCGATTGGCTGGTGCCGGCGCTCTACGACAAAATCGCGCTGAAGGACATCTCCGCCGGCGATCTTTCCGACGCGCTGATGGCGCTATTGCCGTGGGAGATGCGCGCGCGGCTCGACCGTGAGGCGCCGACGCATTTCGAGGCGCCCACGGGAAGCGTGCTCGCGATCGACTACGAGGCCGAGCAGGGGCCGACCATCGCCGTGCGCCTCCAGGAACTGTTCGGCCTCAACACCCATCCGTCGATTGCCGCCGGCAAGGTGCCGTTGGTGCTGGAATTGCTATCGCCGGCGCAGCGCCCGGTCCAGGTGACGCGCGATCTCCCCGGTTTTTGGCGCGGCAGTTACGCCGCGGTACGTTCCGACATGCGCGGCCGCTATCCCCGGCATCCCTGGCCCGAAGATCCGGCAAGCGCGCTGCCGACCCGGCGGGTCAAACCGCGCGGCACCTGAGAAATCACGCCCGGCCATTAACCGTACGCTCATCCTTTTCGTCAAAATGACACCGGCTCTGCCGTGGCGGCGCTCGCGGACCGGCGTGCCGCGTGATGAAATCGGGCTTTCGGCCCGGAAGTGATGTGATGCGTAACATTATGATCATCGCGGCCGTCATGATCGGCCTCGGCACGTTCATGGCGCAGATGGCGGACAAGATGAGCTCCGCGTCCGCTAGGTCAGCGCCGCAGACGACGGTCGCGGTTGCGACCACGGCGCCGGTCGGCGGCCGCAGCCTCAACATTCCCCGCGATGGCCGTGGCCACTTCCAGACCGACGGCCGTATCGACGGCCAGCGCATCGGCTTCATGGTCGACACCGGCGCCTCCGTGGTGGCGCTGAACGAGACCTCGGCCGCCCGCTTCGGCCTGCGTCCCTCGCGCAACGACTACAACGCCACCGTCACCACCGCCAACGGCACCATCAAGGCCGCGCGCACCCGCATCGCCATGCTGGATGTCGGCGGCCTCATCGTGCGTGACGTCGATGCCATGGTGCTGCCGGATGAGGCATTGTCCGAGAACCTGCTCGGCCTCTCCTTCCTGTCCCGCCTGAAGCGCTTTGAGTACGCCAACGGCCAGATGGTGCTTGAGCAGTAAGTTCGCCCCGCCTTGGGGGTCTCCCGTGGGGTAAACGGGGTGCTATATTCTGCCCATGAACAGCCCTGATGCGATAGCGATCCTGCGAAAGTCTGAGCCTGCTCTTCGCGAGCGGGGTGTTTTGCATGCTGCGTTGTTTGGCTCGGTGGCGAGGGGCGAAAATCACTCCGGCAGCGATGTCGACATCATGGTCGAGATCGATCCGGATGCGCGGATCACGGTCTTCGACTACGTCGAGCTCAAAGAGTATATCGCGAACCTTTTTGATGGGCAGGTTGAAGTCGTCAGTCGCGACGGCCTGAAATCATACGTCGCTCCCGCCGCGACGGCCGACGCTGTCTATGCCTTCTGATCGCACCGACGGGACTCTGCGAGACATCCTGCATCACATCGATTTGGCGACTGAGTTCGCCGGAGGTCTCGATCGCGAGGCATTCGCGGCGGATCTGCGGTCGGTCTATCCGGTGACGCGATGCCTGGAGATAATTTCAGAAGCGTCTCGCCGCCTTCCAGAGGAACTGAAGGCGAGGCACCCGCAATCGCATGGAGGCAGATGGCTGCGGCGGGCAATGTTTATCGCCACAATTATGAGGACGTTGCAGCCCATCTTCTGTGGGAGACCGTTCAACAGGCCCTGCAACCTCTCAGGGCGCGGTCGAAGATGAGATAGCGCGCCCATAGCCGACCTGGTCAGAATACCGGTCTCTTCCGGCGCATCATTTTCCGTTACCAAACTGCCGCAATTATCGGCCATAGGCCTTCGTTCCCGGCTTCCGTTGCGGCCCGGCATTCGCTAAGGCTGCAGCAATTCCTGCCCATTTCACGAGACCGTCTCAATGTTTCCCAAGCCGAAATCCGTGCTTTTGCCCAACACCTACGCCTTCGAATCCGAGCCGATGGTCAAGCCCACCGGCTTTCGCGAATACGACGCGCGCTGGTTGTTCCAGAAGGAAATCAACCTCATGGGCGTGCAGGCGCTCGGCATGGGGCTGGGCGCGCTGATCGCGGAACTCGGCGTCAAGCAGGAGATCGTCACGGGCCATGACTTCCGCGGCTATTCGGCCTCGATCAAATATGCGCTGATATCCGGCCTGATGGCGGCGGGCTGCAAGGTGCACGACATCGGCCTTGCGGTGACACCGATGGCCTATTTCGCGCAGTTCGATCTCGACGTGCCTTGCGTCGCCATGGTCACGGCCTCGCACAACGACAACGGCTGGACCGGCGTGAAGATGGGCGCCAACCGCCCGCTGACCTTCGGCCCCGATGAGATGACGCGGCTGAAGGAGATCGTGCTCAACGCCGATTTCAAGAACAAAGCCGGCGGCTCCTACCAGTTCCACGAAAACTATCCGGCGCGCTACATCGCCGACCTCACCAGCCGGCCGAAGCTCAAGCGCAAGCTCAAGGTCGTTGCGGCCTGCGGCAATGGCACGGCCGGCGCGTTCGCGCCGCAGGTGCTGGAAGCCATCGGCTGCGAGGTGATTCCGCTCGACACCGAGCTCGACCACACCTTCCCGAAATACAATCCGAATCCGGAAGACATGGAGATGCTGCACGCCATCCGCGATGCGGTGCTGCATCACAAGGCTGATGTCGGCCTCGGCTTCGACGGTGACGGCGACCGCTGCGGCGTCGTCGACAACACCGGCGAGGAGATCTTTGCCGACAAGGTCGGCGTGATGCTGGCGCGCGACATGTCGGCGATCCACAAGGACGCGCGGTTCATCGTCGACGTGAAGTCGACCGGCCTGTTCATCACCGATCCCGTCCTGCAGGCGCAGGGCGCCAAGACTGCTTACTGGAAGACCGGTCATTCCTACATGAAGCGCCGCACCAACGAGACGGGTGCGCTCGCGGGCTTCGAGAAGTCCGGCCACTTCTTCTTCAACAAGCCGTATGGACGCGGCTATGATGACGGTCTCGTCTCGGCGCTTGCGATCTGCGACATGCTCGACCGAGCGTCCGGCAAGTCGATGGCCGATTTGAAGAACGCGCTGCCGAAGACGTGGTCGTCGCCGACCATGTCGCCGCATTGCGCCGACGAGGTGAAGTACGGTGTCATCGACCAGGTGGTGAAGCACTTCGAAGGTTTGCAGGCCAAGGGTGCCAAGATCGGCGGCCAGTCGATCCGCGATCTCGTCACCGTCAACGGCGTGCGCGTCACGGTCGAAGACGGCAGCTGGGGCCTGGTGCGCGCCTCCTCCAACAAGCCCGAGCTCGTGGTCGTGGTCGAAAGCCCGGTCTCCGAGCAGCGCATGCACGACATGTTCGAGATGGTGAACAGCGTGCTGCGTACGCACCCCGAGGTCGGCGAGTATAATCAGAAGATCTGAACAGGAGCCGGCGAGCCTTCGCTTGCCGTATCCACCGCTGTCATCACCCGCGAAAGCGGGTGATCCAGTATTCCAGAGACGTTGGTGGGATACGGAGAAGCCGCGGCGTACTGGATTGCCCGGTCCTGATGCGCAATTGCGCATGAAGCCGGGCGATACAGCTTCCGTGCGGTGCGACTCAGGCCGCGACCACGGCCGGGATCGGCAGTGCCGTGACCGATTTGATCTTCTCCATCGCGAAACGCGAGGTGACGTTCTTCAGCGGTACGGCACTGATCAGCTTCTTGTAGAAGATGTCATAGGCCTGCATGTCCGCGACCACCACGCGAAGCATGTAATCGACGTCGCCGGCCATGCGGTAGAATTCCATCACCTCGGGCATGGCGCTGACCGCTTCAGCGAACTTCTTGAGCCAGGCGTCGGAATGATCCGAACTCTCCACCGACACGAACACGGAGATGCCGAGCCCGATCTTGTTCTGATCGACCAGCGCCACCCGCTTCAGGATCACGCCGTCGGCCTCCAGGCGCTGGATGCGCTTCCAGCAGGGGGTCGAGGACAGGCCGACGCGGTCGCCGATTTCGGCAACGGACAGGGAGGCATCGTCCTGCAGCACCATCAGGATCTTGCGGTCGATGGTGTCGAGGCGGCGGCTGGTCTCGGGGAGCTGGACAGCGAGTTCGGTCATTTGAAGAACTTTGTTCCAATATGAGGGTTTGTTTCCCTCATATAGAGAAAAATCTTCCCTCGCAACCCCATAATCTTGGCGCCGCCGCAGAATGGCTCTACATCTGAGTCCGCAAAAGCTCTTCAACTTCAATGCGTTGCGGGGCAGCGAGGCCGCCGCCATGGCGGGTGCATTTCAGTGCTGCGGCAGCCGCGGCGAATCGCAGCGCCTCCCGTATCTCGCCGCCCTCGGCGAGGCGGAGCGTGAAGGCGGCCTGGAAGGCGTCTCCGGCACCAAGCGTATCCACCGCCTCGACCGGAAAGGCCAGCGTCTCCTCGAGCACGCCCGTCTCGTTCAGCCAGATCGTGCCTTGCGGGCCGCGGGTAGCGGCGAGGAAGGCTGGCGTGAGCTTGGCGAGCCGCTTCAGCGCCTCGCCGTCGTCGGCGATATCGGCGGTCTCCTGCACCTGATCGCTTGAGAACAAGAGATGCGAGGCGGCCGTGAGCAGCGGGTCGGTCAGCGCCATCGCGCGATCGACGCCGACGATGACGGCAATCCCACGCCGCCGTGCCTCGGTGCAGAGGTCAATGCAGAAGGCGCCGCAGCGGCTTTCGACGAGGACAGCCCGACAATCGGCGAGGAGCTCGTCTGCATCCGATAGTTTCACGGTCCACAGCGCGGGATCGCGATAGATCGTCAGCGTCCGCTCGCCGGAGGGCTCGATCATGATCGCCGAGACCGGCGTCATCAGGCCCGGCATGCGCACGATTGCTTTGGACTCGATGCCCTCGGTGGCCATCAGATCGAGAATGAAGCGGCTCGATGTTTCACCGGCATCGCCCATGGGGCCCGCGAACGACGCGCGGCTGCCCAGCCGCGCAATCGCGATCGCAGCGTTGAGCGCGTTGCCGCCGCAAATTTCCGCAAAATGCGTCGCGTTCGCCTTGGTGCCACGCGCGGGCACGGCCTCGACCCGAAAGGTGAGGTCGCGCACGGGAATTCCGATGCAGAGGATGCGCGGCGCGATCCTTGATGCAGCCATCGGCGGTCAGCTCTTGTTGTGCACCCAGCGGCCGAGCAGGTGATGCGCAATGGCGAAGGGATGCGGGCCGGCGAGGCCGTCGGGATGCGTGCGCTTCAGCATCAGGGCAGCCTCCTCACGCGTGAACCAGCGTGCATCCTCGAGTTCTGAATGATCGACGACGACATCTTCGTTCAAGGCCCGCGCGCTGCAACCGATCATCAGGGATGACGGATAGGGCCAGGGCTGGGTCATGTAGTATTGCACGTCGGCGCAGCGGATACCTGATTCTTCGAGTATCTCGCGGCGTACCGCGTCCTCGATGGTCTCGGCGGCCTCGACGAAGCCGGCGAGGCAGGAATACATGCCCGGCGGAAACTGCTTCTGACGGCCGAGCAGGCATTTGTCTCCGGAGGAGACGTGCATGATCACGACCGGGTCGGTGCGCGGGAAATGTTCGGCCTTGCAAGCAGGGCATTCGCGCTTCCAGCCGCCTTCCTTCATCGCACTGCGGGCGCCGCAATTGGCGCAATAGCCGTGGCGCTGATGCCAGCCGACCATCGACTTCGCCATCGCGACCGCCGACAGCTCGTCGGGCGGGATCGCGCCCTGCATCGCCATGCCGCGCAGCTCGGTGACGGTGTAGTCCTCGCGGCCAATCATTTTCTCGGCGGCAGCCTGCGCCAGGCCCATGCCGAAGATCGCGGCGCCATCGCGCAAGCCCAGAAAGATCGTGCCGGGATTGGCGCCGCATTTCAGTGCCTCGTCGATTCCGAGCAGCGCGCGCGTCTTGTCGCCGTCGCGCTTCACCAGCAGCGAGTCGCGATAGACGATATAGGCGCGCGAGGACGGCTTTTGCTCCATCGCGAACAGCTTTTCGTCATCGCGGCGCAGATGCGCGGCGCGATCGAGGATGTTGGTGACGAAGGCCGGTTGCCCCAGCGGAAACGAGTCGAATGCTGACATTTCTTGTTCTTTCAACCCAACCAGATTTTTCGGCGAAGTGCGCTGATGAAATTCTGTACTTCAGTGGCGTCATGCGCCAGGGGCGGCATCACGCCCCAGACCGGCCGCGGCCAGGCGGCGTCGCTGGTGCGGCGCGCGATGATGTGAACGTGAAGTTGCGGCACGAGATTGCCGAGCGCTGCGACATTGAGCTTGTCGCATTTGGTGATTTCCTTCAGCGCGCGCGAGACGCGGGAGATCTCGGTCATCAGCTGCGCCTGCTGGACCTCGTCGAGGTCGATGATCTCGACCGCATCGGCGCGCCGCGGCACCAGCAGCAGCCAGGGATAATGCGCGTCCTTGATGACGAGCACTTTCGACAGCGGCAGATCGCCGATGTCGATGGTGTCCTCTTTCAGGCGGGAGTGCAGCGACCAGGCGGGATCGGACATATGCGTTTCCAGAATGCCCGATGGAGTCGGGCGCGTTTGGCCGAACCATACGATACCGATTCCCCGAGGGGAAGGATCGGGCCCGCGGGGGCGGCATGCTCCGCTGTCGTCCCGGGGCGCGCAAAGCGCGAACCCGGAATGACGGGCTTACGCCTCCGCCAGCACCCGCGCATTCGCGCGAACCGAGGCCTCACTCACGCGAATGCCGAGGCCGGGGCCGTCGGGCACGACAACGTGACCTCCGCGATTGGCAACGCGCTCTTCCAGCACGTCCTCGGTCAGCACGTGATGCGGCATGTAGAATTCGCAGCCGAGCGAGATGCCCGGCGTCGCCGCGATCAGCTGCGTGCCGGCGGCAAGGCCAATGCCGCCCTCCCACAGCGTGCCGCCATAGCCGGGCAGGCCGGCGATATCGGCGATCGCCATGATCGCCTGCGCCTCGAACAGGCCGCCGGCCTTCATCAGCTTGATCGAGATCGCGTCGGCCGCCTCGCGGCGCACGACCTCCATCATGTCGCGGCGGTCGAAGCAGCTTTCGTCGGCCAGAACGGGCGTTTCCAGCGCCGCGGCGAGCTGCGCCATCACGTCGAGAAATTTGCGCGGCACCGGCTGCTCGATGAAGGTCGGCGCGAACTCCTCGACATCGCGCAGGATCTTGATGGCGCCGAACGGCGCCAAGGCCTGGTTGTAGTCGACACGCAAATCGACCTTGTCGCCGAACTCCTTGCGGATCGCCGAGAGATGATCGAGGTCCTCGCGATGCGGTTTGACGCCGGTCTTGACTTTGTAGATGACGTTGCCGTCCGGAACCATTTTTCGCATGCGTTCGAGATCGGCGGCGAAATCCGGATCGGCAATCGAGAACGACAGCGGGATCGTGTCGCGCACGCGGCCGCCGAGCAGGTCGGCAACCGATAGACCCGACGATTTGCCGACGATATCGAGCAATGCCATCTCGACCGCGACTTTTGCTTCTGCATGGCCGACCAGCGCGCGGTCGAGCTCGGCCATCAGCGCGCGGATGCGGCGCACGGATTTGCCGAGCAGGATTGGCCTCAAGTAAATGTCGAGTGCTGCGAACGCCGCTTCAGCCGTTCCCGTGAACACCTCCCATGGCGCCGCCTCGCCCCAGCCGATGACACCGTCGCTCGAGGTGAGCTCGATCAGCACGCGCTTCACCGTACCCTTGACGTTGCCGACGCCCTGCAGGCGCGCCATCTTGATCGGGCTTTCGATCAGGAACAGGCGGAGACGTTCGATGGTGGCTTCGGTCATGTCAGGCCTCCATTGACGTGCCAGATCTGGCCTGTGACGTAGGACGCTCTTGGTGACGCCAGGAAGGCGATGATCTCGGCGACCTCTTCCGGCCGCCCGCGGCGGTGCATCGGGATCAGCGCCTCGGTCGCGGAGATCTGCTCCGGCGACAGCCGGCTCTCGCTCGGCTTGTCCTTGACGATGAGGCCCGGCGCGACCGCGTTGACATTGATGCCGTCTTTCGCAAGCTCGATCGCGCTCAGCCGCACCAGCGCTTCCAGCGCGGAGCGGCTCGCCGCCGTTGCTGCGAACGGCGAGAATTCGGGCCGGATCGCATGCGCCACGAAGGACGACACCGCGACGATCCGTGGATCTTGCCCCGCACGCAGCAGTGGAAGCGCCGCCTCGACCATCCGCGTGAAGGCCAGTGCCGATTCATCCATCGCCTGGCGAAACTGGTCCGCCGGCGTGCCGATCGCGCTGCCGCGGCGGGCGTGGCCGCCGACCAGGATCAGTCCGTCCAGCCGGCCGAAGGCGCGTTGCGTGGCGGAGAGTGCGTCGGTGACGGCTGCTTCCTCGGCGAGATCGCCGAGACATTTTGCGACCACAGCGCCCTTCGCTTGCACGTCCGCCGCAGTGGTGTCGAGCCCTTCGGCGTTCGAGCGCGTGTGCATCAGAAGCGCGACGCCTGGCGCCGCGAGCAATTTGGCGGTGGCGCGACCGATGCCGCTGGCGGCACCGGTGACGAGATAGACGCGGTCGATATCGGGCATCATGATGTCGCGTTGGCCGGCGGCAGGGCGCCGGTGCGGTGGAAATGGCTGAGGAAGGCGCGCGTGGCGGCTTCCCTTGGATTGTCGATCACCTGCCGCGCGGGGCCTTCCTCGACCACGATTCCGTCGCGCATGAAGATCAGGCGGTCTGCGACCTCGCGCGCGAACGCGATTTCATGGGTCACGATCACCATGGTCATGCCCTCGGAGGCTAGCTGCTGGATCACGCTCAGGACCTCGCCGACAAGCTCGGGATCGAGCGCCGACGTTGCCTCGTCGAACAACATGACATCCGGCTCCATCGCGAGCGCGCGTGCAATCGCGACGCGCTGTTTCTGGCCGCCGGAGAGCGTCGCCGGATATTGTTGGGCCTTCTCCGCAAGGCCCACCTTGGCGAGTTGGGCCCGCGCAAGCCTTTCGGCGTCGGCCTTGGCCATGCGACGCACCGTGACCGGTCCTTCCATCACGTTCTGTAGCGCCGTCATATGCGGGAACAGGTTGAAGTGCTGGAACACCATGCCGGTGGTGGCGCGGAATCTCGCGAGTGTCTTCACGTCGGGCAGCTTTGCGCCGTCGCCGAACTGGAACCGTGTATCGCCGACCCGGACGCTGCCGCCATCGGGTGCGACCAGCAGATTGATGCAGCGGAGCAGGGTCGACTTGCCCGAGCCGGACGGCCCGATCAGTGCCACCACGCCGCCCTTGGCAACATCGAGGCCGATGTTCTTCAGGACCTCGTTGCTGCCAAAACTCTTGCGCAGGCCACGGATCTCGATTTTCGAAGTGGTCTTGGACGTTTCGCTCATTCGCTGACCGCCAGTCGCTTCTCGCCGCGGCGGACGATGATGGTGAGCGGGATCAGGATCGCCGCATAGGCGACCGCGACGGCGGTGTAGGTTTCCAGCGGCCGGTAGCTGTCATGTGCGGCGACCTGGCTTTGATAGACCAGATCGGGCACCGCGAGCACCGAAACCAGCGAGGTGTTCTTGAACTGGATGATCGACTGGTTCATCAGCGCCGGGATCATGCGCTTGATCGCCTGCGGCAGCACGATACGCCGCATGCTTTGTCCCGGCGTCATGCCGAGTGCGGCGCCCGCTTCCGACTGGCCCTTGTCGATCGAGATGATGCCGCCGCGGATGATCTCCGAATAGAACGAACCGCCATAGAGCGACAGTGCCAGCGCAGAGGCCGTGATCGGCGTCATTTCGACCCCTGCGAGGATCGGCAGCGCGTAATAGAACCAGATCAGCTGCACCAGGATCGGCGTGCAGCGGAACGCCTCGATGAAGGTCAGCGCGGTGAAGCGCACGGCCCTGAACCGCGACAGGCTGCCGAAGGCACCGAACAGGCCGAACACGAGGCCAAGCAGCACGATCACCACGGTGAAGCCGACGGTGACGCCGAGCCCGTTGAGAAAGAGCCAGCGATAGCTCCAGAGGATGCCGAAGTCCCACTGATACATGCGTGTTTAACTCGTACCCGAGGTCAGTTCAGAAACTCGTCGTCATGCCCGGGCTTGTCCCGGGCATCCACGTTCTTGGTGCCGCGGGTAAGGCGTGGATGACCGGGACAAGCCCGGCCATGACGGTGCGGATGCGCCAGGCGAACTTACAGCGAAACGCCTGGCGGAATGTCCGCTTCGGTCACGCCCACCAGCTCCATGTTGGTGATGATCGCGTTGCGGATGAAGCCGAGGCCCTTATTGAAGTCGATCCAGGTGTTGACGTAATCGCGAAACGTCTTGTCGTTCTCGCGGCGGAAGCCTGCATTGGACGTGGTGGCGAAGATCGGCGTCGGCAGCACGAACTGGCCGAGCGAGGGGTTCTTCTTCAGCACCGTCAGCGACAGCATGGTGATCAGGCATTGCGCATCGACGCGGCCGGTCTGCAGTGCCGCGGTGGCGTCGTCGGCGGTCTTCAGCCGCGAGATCTGCGCCTTCGGCGTCAGGCGGCTGACGACCTGGTCGTGCGACGAGCCCTGGTCGACCGCGATCTTGACGTCGGGCGAGTTCAGCTCGGCCCAGCTCTTCGGCTTGAAGTCCTTCTTGCAGAGGATGCCGAAGGCGTTGTTGAAGACGGGCACCGAGAAATCGACCACCAGCGCGCGCTTCGGGGTCGGGTTGAGGCCAAAGAAGATGTCGATCTTGTTGGCCTGGAGATCGAGCACCGAATTGCCCCAGGTGGTTTCTGTGATCTCGAGCTCGGCCTCCATGTCGTCGGCCAGTCCCTTGGCGATGTCGATGTAGAAACCCTTCCACTGGCCGCTGGCGAGGTCCTTCATGTAATAGGGCGCCCCGCCGCCGACCGCGCCGATCCGCATCTTCTTGGTGCGGCGGATGCGGGCAAAGGTCGATTCGTTGGGATCGGCCGCGGTCTGCGCCACGGCCGGAGAGGCCAGCGCGGCCGCAGTCATCGCGCCAAGTCCGACAATCGATGCGACATCACGACGTGTAACCATTTTGAGGAATCGCTTTCCTGGTTGGATGAAGGTGTGTGGTTGATCTCGCGCAAAAAATTCGCCCATCAATCGGCGTAAGCTGATTGAAAAATGCTCTGGATCTCCGCGCACCCTTTGTTTCGGTTCAGCAGGAATTTAAGGCGCCGCCGGACGGGCCCTGTCAAGACTCGATTGCCTCAGGGATGAGCGGGGCCTTGAAGATAGGCACGGAGCCTATCGGCCATGACGCTTTCCGAGGCGAATGTCTGAGTCTGCGCTTCGCGGCAGAGTGCCGCGGCGATGCGCCAGGCGCGGTTCAGTGAGCGGGCCGGTCAAGCTATTTTCGCGAGAAAATTGAGAGACTTCGGCTGCTCGCCTTAAAAATGCGAACGCCGGGCAATGGTCGCCTGGGTGGAGGCAATTGACGCCGGCGCGTCAGGCGAACGGCACCTTGTCGGCGCCGTTCGCCGAAGACGGCGAGATGTCGGTGCGGATCGACCGCTCCTATTTTTCGGCCTCGGCGTGAATGGCCGCAAGATGTGAGAGCGCTTCACGGACACCGGCCCCGTAGGCGGGATCGGCCTTGGTGCAGTTGGCGATGTGCCGTTCCTGGATATGCACTGCCGCCCCGCCGACGGCGCGTGCCGTGTTGTCGAACAGGACCCGCCGCTGGGCCGGGTTCATCTTGCGGAACAGATTGCCCGGCTGCTGATAATGATCGTCGTCGACGCGGTGATCCCAATGTGCCGCTGCGCCGTCGATCTCTAGCGGCGGTTCGTTGAGGTCGGGCTGGTCGGTCCACTCGCCGCGGCTGTTTGGGAAGTAGGTGGGTGTTCCGCCCAGATTGCCGTCCGTCCGCATCGCGCCGTCTCGATGGTAGCTGTGATACGGACATTTCGGCGCATTGACCGGAATCAGGTGATGGTTGACGCCGAGGCGGTAGCGCGCGGCGTCGCCATAGGAGAACAGCCGCGCCTGTAGCATCTTGTCGGGCGAGAAGCTGATGCCGGGCACGACATGGGCCGGCGAGAACGACGCCTGCTCGACCTCGGCGAAGACGTTCTCTGGATTGCGGTTCAGCTCGAAATAGCCGACCTCGATCAGCGGAAACTCGCCCTTCGGCCAAACCTTGGTGAGGTCGAACGGGTTGAATGCAAATGCCTTGGCCTGATCGTCGGTCATGACCTGCACGAACAGCGTCCAGCGCGGGAAATCGCCGCGTTCGATGCTTTCGAACAGATCGCGCTGGTGAGTCTCGCGATCCTTGCCGATGAGTGTTTCCGCCTCGGCATCACTCAAATTTTCGACACCCTGCTGCGTCCGGAAATGAAACTTCACCCAGGTTCGTTCATTGGCGGCGTTGATGAGGCTGTAGGTATGGCTCCCGAAGCCGTGCATATGGCGGAAGCTTCTGGGAATGCCGCGCTCGCTCATCACGATGGTGACCTGATGCAGGGCTTCCGGCAACAGGCTCCAGAAATCCCAGTTGTTGTCGGCGCTTCGCATCCCGGTGCGCGGGTCCCGCTTGATCGCATGATTGAGATCGGGAAAGCGCAGCGGATCGCGGAAGAAGAACACGGGGGTGTTGTTGCCCACCATGTCCCAGTTGCCTTCCTCGGTGTAGAACTTCAATGCAAAGCCGCGGATGTCGCGTTCGGCGTCAGCTGCGCCGCGCTCGCCGGCCACCGTCGAGAAGCGCGCGAACATCGGAGTCTGCTTGCCGATCTCCGAGAAGATCCTCGCTTTGGTATGGCGGGAGATGTCATGCGTGACCGTGAAGGTCCCGAAGGCGCCGGATCCCTTGGCGTGCATGCGTCGCTCCGGAATCACTTCGCGATCGAAATGGGCGAGCTTCTCGATCAGCCAGACATCCTGAAGCAGTGCCGGGCCACGACGGCCGGCGGTCATGATGTTGAGATTGTCGCTAACGGGAGCACCCGTTGCGTGTGTGAGGTGGGGGCGCTTGTCGCTCATGTCGTCGTCTCCTGATTGATGATGTGGGTTGGGATTGGCAATCGACAGCGCAAAGCGGCTTCAGCCATGCCAATGGGAGTTGCGGATGACGCTGCAGAAATTGCCGCGGTGGAAATGCGGCTCCTTGTCGGCGATGACGTCGGCCTTGACGTTTCCGAACGTCGTGTCCGGCCTATGCCTGATGCCGTCGTAGAAGGCCTGGATGATGTCTTCCTTGAACTGCGGCGTTCGCGGAAACGCCTTCACGACCGCTTCACGCTCCGCGTCGGAATATTCGCGGTAGGTGAGCCCGAGAACGTCCATTTCGACGCCTGCGGTCACCAGCGCGACGACCGAATGCATGTGTTGAGGGATGCCCGGCGTGGTGTGCAGCGCGATCGCGGTCCAGACCGTGTAGGCGTCGGCTTCAGAAATGCCGTGGCTGCGCAGGAAGTCGCGCGCGGCGTGAGCGCCGTCGACCTCGAACCGTTCGTGTCTGCTGCCATGGCCCGGCACCAGGCCGATGTCGTGAAACATGGCGCCGGCGTAGAGCAGCTCGCGGTCGAATGTCAGCCCGCGGCGGACGCCGGCCATCGCTCCGAACTGGTAAACGCGGCTGGAATGGTTGAAGAGCAGGTCTGTTTCGGTATCGCGGATGTAATCGGTGATGGCGCGCGCCAGTTTGCTGTCGGGAATGATTGCGGCCTCGGTGATGTCTGACATGATCAGCTCCTGAAATTTCGGTCGCACCCAACGTAAATCCAGGCTACGTTGTCTTAAATCGACGTAATGCGTCTAAGACGGACAAATCCGGATCGAGGCGGACATGGGCGCAAAGCCGAAACCGAGGACGATCGTGATCGTGGCGCTGCCGGGCGTGCAGCTGCTCGACGTCGCCGGACCGCTCGATGTGTTTGCCGAGGCGAACGTGCAGGCCGGCTATCCGGCCTATGCCTTGTTCGTGGCGGGGGCTGAGCCGGGACCGATCCGCAGCTCTTCAGGCGTCCGGCTGATGCCTGACCGTATTGTCGACCGGGACTTCCAGGAACCCATCGACACCCTGTTGGTAGCGGGATGCCCGAACGCAGCCGAAGTCCCGACAGATGGAAGCGTTGTCGATTGGCTGCGGCGACGAACCTCAAGGACCCGCCGATTCGGCTCGGTGTGCAGTGGGGCCTTCTTCCTCGCCGCTGCCGGTCTCCTCGATGGCAGGCGAGTCACGACGCATTGGGCGGTTGCAGACACGCTGGCCAGAAAATTCCCGTCGGTTACGGTGGATAAGGATGCCATCTACGTCATCGACGGAAAGCTCCGCACAGCCGCCGGCGTGACCGCGGGGCTCGATCTCGCGCTGGCATTGGTCGAAGAAGATCTTGGACGCGACACGGCGATGAGGGTCGCGAGCCAGCTGGTGATGTTCTTCAAACGCCCAGGTGGGCAGATGCAGTTCACCCGCGGGGGCGAAGCTGTTCCCGCCGGCCGCGCAGCGCTGCAGGAGCTGCAGCGCTGGGTCGCCGCCAATCCCGGGCTCGACCACAGCGTTGCCAGCCTGGCGACGCGCATGGAGCTGAGCTCGAGGCACTTTGCACGACTGTTCCGCGCCGAGGTGGGCGTTACGCCTGCGACTTGGGTCGAGGAAGCCCGCGTCAATGCGGCGAGGCGGCTGCTCGAGTTCGGCAATGAAGCGCCGAAGCAGGTGGCATTGCATTGTGGCTTTGCCGACGCCGATACACTGCGTCGTGCATTCCATCGCCATGTCGGCGTGACGCCTGCCGAGTACCGCAAGCGATTTGCGCGAATCACCGAAGTTCCACGGCGCGAGCGTTGAGGGCCTGTCGGATCCAAACGGGCCGGCGGTCGTCCCTCCAACGGAGGACGAGATCCGTGGATACCCGCTTGCTTTCCCGCCCTTTTGGCCCCAAATAGGGACCGGGAGATTGGCGGTGGACGAGCCACTCGCCAACCGGGTCAGGTCCGGAAGGAAGCAGCCCTAACGAGGTCCGGATCGGGTCGCTCGTCAGTCTCCTACCTGTTTTTTCGAGCGAATTGCGCCGGCGGGCTTCCCGCCAGCGCGCTCCTGTCCGCAAAAGCCAGCCGAGAGACATTCCATTGCGGATTGACCGATGACCGACGCTGGCGCCCCTCCCACTCCAGACAGCGCCGGCCAGGCCGCCAACGCGCCCTACCGCGTGCTGGCGCGCAAATACCGCCCTTCGAGCTTCGATGATCTGATCGGCCAGGAGGCCGTGGTCCGCACCGTCTCCAATGCATTCGAGACCGGGCGCATTCCACAGGCCTGGATCCTCACCGGCGTCCGCGGGGTCGGCAAGACCACCACCGCGCGCATTCTGGCCCGCGCGCTCAACTACGAGATGCCGGACGGCTCGGTGAAGGGCCCGACCATCCACATGCCGACGCTCGGCGTGCATTGCCAGGCGATCATGGAAAGCCGGCACATGGACGTGCTGGAGATGGACGCGGCGTCGCATACCGGCGTCGACGATGTCCGCCAGATCAATGACAGCGTGCGCTACGCGCCGGCCAGCGCCCGCTACAAGGTCTACATCATCGACGAAGTCCACATGCTGTCGACGGCGGCGTTCAACGCCTTCCTGAAGACGCTTGAGGAACCGCCGGAGCACGCCAAATTCGTGTTCGCCACGACGGAAATCCGCAAGGTTCCGGTGACCGTGCTGTCGCGCTGCCAGCGCTTTGACCTGCGCCGCGTCGAGGCCGACGTGCTGATGAAGCACCTTGCGAACATCGCGGCGAAGGAGAGCGTCGAGATCGAGCCGGAGGCGCTCGGCATCATCGCACGCGCGGCGGAAGGCTCGGTGCGCGACTCTCTGTCGCTGCTCGATCAGGCCATCGCGCATGCGGCGGGCCAGGTGAAGGCCGATGCGGTCAGGCAGATGCTGGGCCTTGCCGACCGTACCCGCGTCATCGATCTCTTCGATTCGCTGGCGCGCGGTGACATTGCAAGCGCCTTCAAGGAGTTCCGCGACCAGTACGACGTCGGCGCAGATCCGATCGTCGTGCTCTCGGATCTCGCCGAGTTCGTCAATTTCGTCACCCGCGTGAAGATCGTGCCGGCGACCGCCGACAACGTGGCCTATGGCGAGACCGAACGCGTGCGCGCGAAGGATTTCGCCTCGAAAATCTCGATGCGCGTGCTGTCGCGGATGTGGCAGATGCTGCTCAAGGGCATCACCGAGGTGCAGGCCGCGACGCGGCCCGCCGCGGCCGCCGAGATGGTGCTGGTGCGCATCGCCTATGTCGCCGACCTGCCGACGCCGGACGAAGCGATCAGGATGCTGGAGCAGAACGGCGGCGGTTCGCCGGTCGCGAGTGGTGCTGCGCGCAGCGGCGCGCCGGCGGCACCGATGGCCTCCGCGGCGTTCGTGACCTCTGCTGCGCCGGTTCGCATGCCGACCTCATCGCCGACAGCGTTCGGCGGCGGCGCCCGGCCGCAGATGGCGGCACCTGCGCCGGATCCGCAAGCGGCCGCACCCCAGCTGCGCATCACGAGTTTCACCCAGCTCGTTGCGCTCGCCAGCCAGAAGCGCGATGTCATGACCAAGGGCGCGCTCGAAGGCGACATGCGCCTCGTTCGTTTCGAGGAGGGCCGGCTGGAAGTCGCGCTCGAGCCGAACGCTTCCAAGACCATGATCTCCGAGCTTGCGCGCAAGTTCGAGCAGTGGACCGGCCGCCGCTGGACCGTGATCGTCTCCAATGAGCAGGGCCAGCCGACGCTGCGTTCGGTGAGCCACGCGGCCAAGCAGGAACACGCGCGCACCGCCGAGGCCGATCCGCGCGTGCAGGAGGTGCTGTCGCGCTTCCCCGGCGCGAAAGTCGTCGAAGTCCGCAGACTTGCGCCCGAGACGCCGGAATCCAATATTAACGCCGACTATGGCTCTGACGATCCGCCCGACGGTTCCGACGCCGACGACGATCTCTAGACCCGACCTTTCCAAGGACGAACACGCACTTTGAGGACAAGGACTCATGGCTGATTTTCTCGGCATGATGAAGCAGGCGGCGCAGCTGCAATCCAAGATGCAGGAGATGCAGGAGCAGCTCGCCAATGTGGAGGTCGAGGGCATCTCCGGCGGGGGTCTCGTCGCCGTGCGCATGACCGCGAAGATGGACGTCAAGGGCATCAAGATCGATCCCTCGCTGATGAAGGCCGAAGAGCGCGAGGTGCTGGAAGATCTGCTCGTCACCGCGCTCGGTGATGCTCGCCGCAAGGCGGAGACGGCGATGCAGGAGAAGATGCAGTCGCTGACCGGCGGGCTCGGCCTGCCGCCGGGGCTGTTCGGCCAGTAATATGGGCGCGGTCGCAGGTCCCGAAATCGAGCGGCTGGTCCAGCTTCTCGCGCGGCTGCCGGGCTTGGGCCCGCGCTCGGCGCGGCGCGCGGCGCTGCATCTGATCAAGAAGCGCGAAGCGCTGATGATGCCGCTGTCGTCGGCATTGCAGGTTGCGCTGGACAAGGTTCAGGTCTGCAAGACCTGCGGCAACATCGACACGCAGAATCCCTGCACCGTCTGCATCGACCCGAAGCGCGATCCGGCCATCATCGTCGTCGTCGCCGACGTCGCCGATCTCTGGGCGCTGGAGCGGGCCAATGCGACCCAAGGGCGCTACCACGTGCTGGGCGCGACCCTGTCGCCGCTCGACGGTGTCGGCCCGCAGGACCTCACCATCGACGCGCTGGTCGCACGTGCGCATGCGGCCGAGGTGCACGAGATCATTCTTGCGCTGAATGCGACGGTCGACGGGCAGACCACCGCGCATTACATCACCGACCTGCTTCAGGACGCCAACGTAAAAGTAACCCGGCTCGCCCATGGTGTGCCTGTCGGTGGCGAGCTTGATTATCTCGACGAGGGCACGCTATCGGCCGCGATGCGGCAGCGGACCCTGTTCTAGCCATCCAGACTTGACGGAACGGACGACATGACGAAACTTTTCGCCACACGATCGGCTTTGGTCGCGACGATGCTGCTGCTGGTGACACCGGCCATCGCCGCACAGCAGGACGGCGAGGCGGCGGCGCCGCCGTCGAAGCCCGGCAAGCCGATCAGCACCGGCGAGGTGCTTTCGGGCGAGCTGAACGCCATGAAGGTCCGCGACATCAAGAACGCCGGCAAGCGAATCGCGATGTACCAGATCACCTCAGAGCCACGCCGCCTGCCGGCGCCGAACGGACTGTGCGATCTCGAGACCGGGCCTGAAACCTTTCAGCTCGTCACCTCCAGCGACGCGCAGGCCACGCAGCTGAAATCGTTCGTCGGCAAGGAGATCTCGGTCAAGGTCGACGAGATCGCCTGCGCCAGCGATCCCGGCCAGATGAGCGAGGCCGTGGTGACGAAGTGGAGTTTAGTGCGGAAGTAAGGGGCATCGCGGGCGTGGCGCGTGCCGGGCCTAAACCCGCACCGGCCCCAGCGCCTCAAAATGCCCGCGCTTCTGCAGCCACGTCAGCAGCACCAGGCTCGGGATCGCCACCAGCACGCAGATCACGAAGAACAGCGGCCAGCCGGTCGTATCAGCCACGAAGCCGGCGCCCGACGAGAGATAGGTCCGCCCCACCGCCGCGAGCGCGGTGAGCAGCGCATATTGCGTCGCCGTGTGCAGCGGGTTCTGGCACAGCGCCGAGAGATAGGCGACGAAGATCACGGTGCCGACGGCGCTGGTGAAATTCTCGCAAGTGATGGCGAAGGCGAGCGCCCACTGGCTGGCGCCTGCGACCGCGAGCCAGGAGAAGGACAAGTTGGCGAGCGCCTGCACCACGCCCCCGATCCACAGGGCTGTCGCCAGCGAGTAACGCCGCGCGACAAAACCGCCGGCAAAACCGCCGATCAGCGTCGCAGCGAGCCCGACGCCCTTCACGATCGCCGCATAGTCGTTGCGGGTGAAACCGAGGTCGATCACGAATGGCGCCGTCATCGTTCCCGAGAACGCATCGGTGAACTTGAACAGCACGACGAAGGCGAGCGCCGCCATCGCGTCCTTGCGCGAGAGGAATTCGGAGAAGGCGCCGATCGCCGCGTGCAACACGCGCGCGAACGCGGTCTCGGTTTGCGTCGCGGCTTCCGCCCGCACCGATTGCTCGGGCTCGGTCGCGACGAGCGCCGTGATGGTCCCGATCAGCACCATCGCCGCCATCACCACATAGCCCCACATCCAGGCTGAATTGCGCGTGACGCCGGTGCTCTCGAAGCCGGAGACGATGAACAGCGCGCCCGCGGTCGAGACCAGCATGCCGATGCGATAGGCCGCGACGTAGGCGGCCATGCCGGCGGCCTGCTCGCCCTCGGGCAGGCTCTCGACGCGGAAGGCGTCGACCACGATGTCCTGCGTCGACGACGTCGTCGCCACCAGCAGCGCACCGAGTGCGACATAGAACGGCGAGCGTGCCGGATCGGTCATCGCCAGCAGCAGGATCGCGACGATCAGCAGCAATTGCGAGAACAGCAGCCAGCCCCGCCGCCGCCCGAATGCGCGCGTGAACAACGGGACATGCAGCGCATCCACCAGCGGTGCCCACAGGAATTTCAGCGTGTAGGGCGTGCCGACCAGCGCAAACAGTCCGATGGTCTTGAGATCGACCCCGGCCTCGCGCATCCACACCAGCAGCGTCGAGCCGGACAGCGCCAGCGGCAGCCCGGACGAGAAGCCAAGGAACAGCACGATCAGCACCCGCGGCTGCAGGTAGACAGCCAGGCTGTCGCGCCAGGAGGTCGCAGGGGGAGAGGTCGCGGCAGGGGAGGTCGCGTCGGGTGCGGTCATGGGGAGGTGTTAGCAGATTCTGGGGGCGCTGCCTCGGCTACAAAACCGTCATGCCCGGGCTTAGCCGTCCTAAGGACGGCGTCGCTTCCGCTCGCCTACGTCCCGCGCATCCACGTTCTTGGTGCCGTCGAAAAGGCGTGGATGGCCGGGACAAGCCCGGCCATGACGACTCGGCCTCACTCCCCCGCCTGGAGTTTCCTTGGAAACAGCTCCGGCGTGCCCGTTGTCACCAGCCGCGGGCCGTCTGCGGGCGCGTCGGTCTTGCTGAAATCGAGCTCCTCGATTCGCCCTGCACGCTTTTCGATCTTGTCGGCGGAGATCAGGATCTGGCGGACGTCCTCGTTCGCGTCGGCGAAGTGCTTCTGCAATTTCAGCACGCGGTCGCGCAGGCGGCCGAGATCGTCGCCGAGCTTGATCACCTCGGTCTGGATCTGGTCGGCGGCGTCGCGCATGCGCGCGTCCTTCATGATCTGCTGCATCACCTGGATCGCGAGCATCAGCAGCGACGGCGACACCAGCACGACCTTGGCGCGATAGGCCTTCTGGATCACGTCGTCGAAACCGTCATGGATCTCGGCGTAGACGGATTCCGACGGCACGAACATCAGCGCCATCTCCTGGGTCTCGCCGGTGACGAGGTATTTTTCCGCGATGTCGCTGACATGCTTCATCACATCGCCGCGCAACCGTTGAGTGGCAGCGCGCTTCTCCTCGTCGGTGCGGGCATCGTGCAGCGCCGTCATCGCTTCCAGTGGAAACTTCGCATCGATGCAGAGCGGGCGCTGGTCGGGCAGGAACACGACGCAGTCGGGCCGCTTGCCGGTCGAGAGCGTGAACTGGAATTCGTAAGCGCCCTTCGGCAGGCCGTCCTGGACGATCGCCTCCATCCGCGCCTGGCCAAAGGCGCCGCGCGACTGCTTGTTGGCGAGCACGTCGCGCAACGTCGTCACCTGCGTGGTGAGGTCGGTGAGGTTCTTGTGCGCGTTGTCGATGATGCCGAGTCGCTCGTGCAGCGCGCGCAGGCTCTCCATGGTGTTGCGGGTCGAGTGCTCCATGGACTGGCCGACCCGATGGGTCACCGAATCCAGCCGCTCGTTGACCGCGCGCGCCATCTCGGCCTGGCGGCCGGCCAGGGCCTGGGTCATGGCGTCGGCCCGGCCGGCGGCCTCGCTCTGGGCGTGCAGCACCTGGCTCAGCCGCTCCTCCAGCTCGTCGGCCCGGATGGCGTGTGCCATTGCGAGTTCCGCGCCGCGCCGCCCGGAGCGCGCGATCACGACCGCAATCAGCACGAGAAGGATGAGAACCAGGGCGCCGAAGCCGATCAGCGCGTCGATCGTGCGCACCGGCCAGTCGCCCAGCATGAAAATGATCTCGTTCATGCCTGCTCTTCTACCCGATTCGCCGGGGCGCACGAACGAATAGCGAACATTTATGGTTAACCGATCCCTCATTTTTATGGTTAACAAAACCTGACGTTTTATGGTTAGCGGACCGTTAACGCAGTTCCCGACCGCATTGACCGCTTGTCACGCGCGGCTTAAATCGCGGCCATGGCCCTACGAGAAATCATCATCCTGCCCGACAAGCAGCTGCGCCTGGTCTCCAAGCCGATCGAGAAGGTCACGCCGGAGATCCGCAAGCTTGCCGACGACATGTTCGAGACCATGTACGACGCGCCCGGCATCGGGCTGGCGGCGATCCAGATCGCGCAGCCGCTGCGGCTGATCACGATGGATCTCGCCAAGCCCGATCAGGACGGCGAGACCAAGCCGGAGCCGCGGGTCTTCATCAATCCCGAGATCATCGCGTCCTCCGAGGACCTGTCGATCTACGAGGAAGGCTGCCTGTCGATCCCCGAATATTACGAGGAGGTCGAGCGGCCGGCGAAGGTGCGCGTGCGCTTCACGGATCTGGACGGTAAGCTGCACGAAGAGGACGCCGAAGGCCTCTACGCCACCTGCATCCAGCACGAGATCGACCATCTCAACGGCGTGCTGTTCGTCGACTATCTCTCGAAGCTCAAGCGCGACCGCGTGCTCAAGAAATTCGAGAAAGCCGCCAAGCGCGTGGAGTAACCAGGTCCTCCGCCGTCATGCCCGGCCGAAAGCGCGGAGCGCGTCTTCAAGCTAATGTGCCGGGCATCCACGTTCTTTGCCGCCGCGAGCAGGAAGAACGTGGATGGCCGGGACAAGCCCGGCCATGACGAGTACCTTGCTCGTTTCCGAGGATTGTCGCGCCACATGCCCCTCCGCCTGATCTTCATGGGCACGCCCGATTTCTCCGTGCCGACGCTGCTCGAGCTCGTCGCGCACGGCCACGAGATCGTGGCCGTCTACACCCGCGCGCCGAAGCCCGGCGGGCGGCGCGGGCTGCAATTGCGGCCGACGCCGGTTGAAGAGGCTGCGCGAAAACTCGGCGTGCCCGTACTGACGCCGAAGACGTTGAAGACGCAGGAGGCACTCGACGAGTTCAGTGCGTTTGGTGCCGATGCGGCCGTCGTCGTCGCCTACGGCATGATCCTGCCGCAGGCGATCCTCGATGCGCCAAAGCTCGGCTGCTACAATCTTCACGCCTCGCTGCTGCCGCGCTGGCGCGGCGCCGCGCCGATCAATCGCGCGATCATGGCCGGCGATGCCGAGAGCGGCGTCATGGTGATGAAGATGGATGTCGGCCTCGACACCGGCGACGTTGCCATGGCCGAGCGGCTCGCGATCACCGACGATATGACGGCGGTCGATCTACATGATCGCCTGTCCCGGCTTGGTGCCGATCTGATGGCGCGCGCGATGGCCGCGCTCGACCGCGGCGGGCTCCAGCTCAAGAAGCAGAGCGAGGACGGCGTCACCTACGCCGCCAAGATCGACAAGGCGGAGGCCCGGATCGACTGGAGCAAGCCCGCGCATGCAGTGCTGCGTCACATCCACGGCCTCTCGCCGTTCCCCGGCGCCTGGGCCGAGCTTGAGAATGCGCGCGTGAAGATTTTGCGTTGCGAGCTCGCGAAGGGCGCCGGCGCGCCAGGCGAAGTGCTCGATGACCAGCTCACCATCGCCTGCGGCGAAGGCGCGATCCGCATTCTAGAGCTGCAGCGCGAAGGCAAGGCCCGGATGCGGGTCGTGGACTTTTTGCGCGGCGTGAAGGTTGAGCCGCCGATGCGGCTCGTCTGATGCCCCGCTACAAGCTCACCATCGAATATGACGGCGCGCCGTTCTTCGGCTGGCAGGTGCAGGAGACGCTGCCCTCGGTGCAGGGCGCGCTGGAGGCTGCGGTGAAGGCAATGACCGGCGCGGATGCGCGGGTGCATGGCGCGGGCCGCACCGATGCCGGCGTGCATGCGCGCGGTCAGGTCGCGCATGTCGATATCGACAAGCAGTTTCCGCAGGGCCGTTTTCGCGATGGCTTGAATGCGCATTTGCGGCCGCATCCGATCGCTGTGCTCGAGGCCGAGATCGTCCCTGACACGTTCGAAGCGCGTTTCTCGGCCGTGAAGCGCCACTACCGCTACCGCGTCGTCAACACCCGCGCCAATCTCGCGCTCGACATCGGCCACGCCTGGCGCGTGCCGCGTCGGCTCGATGCCGACGCGATGCATGCCGCCGCACAGCGGCTGCTCGGCAAGCACGACTTCACAACCTTTCGCGACACCGAGTGCCAGGCCAAGTCGCCGGAGAAGACGCTCGACCAGCTCGACGTGTTGAGCGACGGTCGCGAAATCACCATTGTCACGTCCGCGCGCTCATTCCTGCATAGTCAGGTGCGCTCGATGGTGGGATCGCTGGTCTGGGTCGGCGAAGGCCGCTGGACCGCGGACGATCTCTCCGCAGCGCTGGAGGCCCGCAGCCGCGCGGCGTGCGGCATCGTCGCGCCGCCGGAGGGGCTGTATCTGATGAAGGTGGATTATTAGTTGGGAGTCGATTCTCTTACCCCATCGTCATGGCCAGTGCCCGAACTCTCACCACATCGTCATGGCCGGGCCTGTCCCGGCCATCCACGTTCTTTCTTGTCGCGAGCACTGAAGAACGTGGATGCCCGGGACAAGCCCGGGCATGACGGCGGAATGCTTGGCGAGCGCGGCGCCTACCCAAAATACCGCGTCAGAATCCCGCGATACACCTTCGTCAGCTGCTCCAGGTCCTTGACCGGCACGCGCTCGTTGACCTGGTGCATGGTCTGGCCAACCAGCCCGAACTCGATCACCGGGCAATAGCTCGAGATAAAGCGCGCGTCCGAGGTGCCGCCCGAGGTCGACAGCTCCGGCTTGCGGCCGGTGACTTCCTCGATCGCGGAGACCGCGAGTTCGGTGAATGGGCCGGGCTTGGTCACGAACACGTTGGAGTTCGAGGGCTCCCAGACGATGCGGGCGCGGATGCGGTTGCCGCAGGCTTTTGCCAGGCGCGTCTCGACCAGCTCGCGCAGGCTCGCCTGCGTATGGTTGTCGTTATAGCGGATGTTGAATTTTGCGCGGGCCTCGCCGGGGATGACGTTGTTGGCCTTGTTGCCGACGTCGACCGAGGTGAATTCGAGATTGGAGGCCTGAAACTGCGCGCTGCCATGGTCGAGCGGCTCGTCCGAGATCGCCACGATCAGTCGCGAAATATCCGGCACCGGATTGGCCGCGCGATGCGGATAGGCGACGTGGCCCTGCACGCCGTCGACATAGAGCGTGCCCGATTGCGAGCCGCGGCGGCCGACCTTGATGGTGTCGCCGAGCGTCTCGACATTGGAGGGCTCGCCGAGCACGCAATGATCGAATTTCTCGCCGCGCTCGGCGGCCCACTGCAACAGCTTGATGGTGCCGTTGATGGAGACGTCTTCCTCGTCGCCCGTGATCAGGAACGAGATCGAACCTTTGCCGTCC
Source organism: Bradyrhizobium monzae (assembly GCF_021458635.1). Taxonomy (GTDB): domain Bacteria; phylum Pseudomonadota; class Alphaproteobacteria; order Rhizobiales; family Xanthobacteraceae; genus Bradyrhizobium. The sequence goes on along the minus strand of NZ_JAIRDQ010000006.1, from coordinate 462,869 downwards.
GTACGTGCCTTGCCGTCGTTCGCAGCGAGATGCTCCAGCACCGCGGCGACCGAGCAGGCGATGCCGCCCTTCATGTCGACCGCGCCGCGGCCGTGCAGGAAACCGTCCTTCACCTCGCCCGAAAATGCACCGACGCTCCAGGCGCTCTCGTCGCCGGGCGGCACCACGTCGGTGTGGCCGGCGAAGGTGATGTGCGGCCCTTCAGTGCCGTTCCGCGCATAGAGATTGTCGACGTCGGCGGTGCCGGGTTCGCTGAAGGTCACGCGGTGGCAGGTGAAGCCCGCCGCGCTGAGGGCTTTTTCAAGCACTCCCAGCGCACCGGCGTCAGCCGGGGTTACCGAGGGGCAGCGGATCAGATCGCGGGCAATCGAAAGAGCGTCGGTCATGCGCGTCCGATCAATCCCGCAGCAGCTCGTTGATGCTGGTCTTCGAGCGCGTGCGCTCGTCGACGCGCTTGACGATCACGGCGCAGGCCGTGCTCGGGCCGATCTGGCCGTTCTTCATGGGCTTGCCGGGCAGCGCGCCGGGCACTACCACCGAATATTCCGGTACTTCGCCCATGAAGATCTCGCCGGTCTCGCGGTCGACGACCTTGGTCGAGGCGCCCAGGAACACGCCCATCGCCAGCACCGCGCCCTTGCGCACGATGACGCCCTCGGCGACTTCACTGCGCGCACCGATGAAGCAATCGTCCTCGATGATGACGGGCTCGGCCTGGAGCGGCTCGAGCACGCCGCCGATGCCGGCGCCGCCGGAGATATGCACGCGCTTGCCGATCTGCGCGCAGGAGCCCACGGTGGCCCAGGTGTCGACCATGGTGCTCTCATCGACATAGGCGCCGAGATTGACGAAGGAGGGCATCAGCACGACGTTCTTGGCGATGAAGGCCGAGCGGCGGACGACGGCGCCCGGCACCGCGCGAAAACCGGCATCGCGAAAACGGTTCGGGCCCCAGCCTTCGAACTTCGAGGGCACCTTGTCCCACCAGTTCGCCTGACCCGGGCCGCCGGGAATGACGTCCATGTCGTTGAGGCGGAAGGAGAGCAGCACGGCCTTCTTCAGCCACTGATTGACCTTCCACTTGCCATCGGCCCCGCGCTCGGCCACGCGCGCCTCGCCCTTGTCCAGAATCTCCAGCGACTGGTTCACGGCGTCGCGGACCTCGCCCTTGGTCGAGGTCGAGATGCCGTCGCGCGCGTCGAAGGCGCTGTTGATGGTGGATTCCAGGGCGGACAGGGACATCGGGATTTCCTCAATAGCAGACGGGAATTTTGATGGATTGGGGGGCTTTTTCGGGATTTGGAGGGACGGAGTCAAGGCATACTCCACGGTCGTCCCGGACATGCGGAGCGCTGTGGTTACGGATCCCGCGTCTGCGCTGTCGCTTGCCCCGGGACGACGGCGGTTACCGTGACAATGACCGCACCAAAAACTTCGCCAAATGATCCGTGACGTGGTCGACATGGGCGGCATCGCGGCCTTCAAGCTCCCAATCCTCGCGCACCACTTCCTTGGTCCCGTCAGGCACCACCAGCACGGTGGTCATGCCGAGTTCGTGCGGGACGGTGAGGTTGCGCGCGAGGTCTTCGAACATGGCGGCTTTGGTCGGGTCGACCGCATGTTGCCTCAGGAATTTCTGATAGGTCTGGGCCGCCGGCTTGGGTTCGAATTCGGCGGCTATGATGTCGAACACGCCGTCGAAATGGGTGGCCAGACCGAGCCGCGCCAGCACGGCATCGACATGATCGACCGAGCCGTTGGTCAGGATCAGTTTTCGCCCCGGTAATTTTGCGATGGCCTTGCCGAGCGCCGGGTTCGGCTCCAGCGGCGAATGGTCGATCTTGTGCACGTAAGCGAGATAGTCGTCGGCGCGCACGCCATGCAGGGTCATCATGCCGCGCATGGTGGTGCCGAAGCGCTGGTAATAATCCTTCTGGATCTTGCGCGCTTCCTCCGGGCCGACCTGCAGCCAGTTGCACACGAACTCCCCGATCCGCGCATCGACCTGCTGCCACAGATTGACGTGATGCGGATAGAGCGTGTTGTCGAGGTCGAACACCCAGGTGTCGACGTGGCTGAAGGCGCGGGGGGATTTCATCACAACTCTCTCAATCACGGGACAGCGAACCGCAGCGTCTTGCCGCCACTGCTCATGTCCACTGCGCCAAAACCCGTCGGCGCGAATCCGCGCGTGCCGCAATCGGTCTGCTCGTTGGTCTCGAATTTGGTTTCGCGCGTGCAGAGCTGCTTGTCGCCGCCCCAGTTCAGCGGCTTGTCCTTCAGCTTGATGGCGCGGTTGTCACCATCGACCGCTTCGGCGAAACTGAAGATCTGCTTCGGCTGGCCGGCGACGTCCGGATGCAGGCAGGTCTTGGGATCGATGCGGTACCAGCCGCGGCTCGTCACCGACTTGCCGTCGTCGGTCGCGACCGCCGCCATCACCTTGTGTGGCGTGTCGTTGCACCAGGTCAGCCCGCTCGGCGACGGCGACTGCGCCGCATCGACCATGGTCTTGAAGAGATTCGGCGATGAAACCACGTCGGTGGACAGTCCGCGGCTCTTCAGGAAGGCAGCGAGTGCAGCCTGCGTCTTCGGTCCGTCGACGCCGTCGATCGCGCCGATGTCGTAGCCCGCGATCACCAGCAGCCGCTGGATGCCGGCGAGACGGGCCTGCTCGTCGTCATATTCGGAATCCTCCGCGAGATAGGCGACGAGATTGCCGTCGTCGCCTTGCGTCGGCGTGATCTGCGTGAAAGCAGCCTGGGTCTGTCCGCTGCGGCACTGCCGCGCGGCCGCGATAACAAAATTGTCCTGTGCCACGCACAGCATGTCGCGGCCGTTCTGCGGGATCGGCGAGGCACCATAGACGCCGAGCGCCCGCGCATTGAGCAGGATCCGGTCGGCCGAGAGCGTGCCCTGAACCACGACGCGGCAGGTCGCGGGATCGATCCTGAACCAGCCCCGCGTCGCAGTCGCCGCCTTGTCGTCGATGCCGATCGCGGCTTCGACGACATAGGACATGCGGTTGCAGATCTTGAGGTCGGCGAACGCCGGCGCGGAGGAGAAGAAGAACGAGATGGCCGCAGCCGGCAAGGTCATCAGGAAGCGGGTGAGGGTGGAACGGCGGTGGCGCCTTGCTCTCTCCCCGTCATGCCCGGGCAAAAGGGCGGAGCGCGACTCGGCCGAAAAGTCCCGGGCATCCACGTTCTTGGCGCGCGACGAAAGATCGTGGATGGCCGGGACAAGCCCGGCCATGACGGTTTTCGTTTCTTGCGCTTCCATCACTTGTGGATCAGCGTTCCCGTACCGGTGTTGGTGAACAGCTCGAGCAGCACCGCGTGCTGCGTCTTGCCGTCGATGATGACGACGCCCTCGACGCCCTGCTCGAGCGCGTAGATGCAGGTCTCGACCTTCGGGATCATGCCGCCGGAAATGGTGCCGTCGGCGATCAGCTTGCGCGCGTCCTTGACCGAGAGCTGCGGGATCAGCTTCTTCGACTTGTCGAGCACACCCGGCACGTCGGTGAGCAGCAAGAGACGCTTGGCCTTCAGCGCGCCGGCGACCGCACCGGCAAAGGTGTCGGCGTTGACGTTCAGCGTCTGGCCGTCCTTGGAGGTCGCGAGCGGCGCCAGCACCGGGATCAGCTCATAGCCGATCAGCTGGTTGAGCAGCGTGAGGTCGACCTTCTCGGGATCGCCGACGAAGCCGAGGTCGATCGCCTTCTCGATGTTCGAATCCGGGTCGACGATGGTACGCGTCGTCTTCGACGCCTTCACCATGTTGCCGTCCTTGCCCGAGAGACCCACGGCCTTGCCGCCGGCTTCGTTGATGTAGCCGACGATCTGCTTGTTGACGGAGCCGGCGAGCACCATCTCGACGATCTCGATGGTCGCGGCATCGGTGATGCGCAAACCGGCCGCGAATTCCGAGGCGATGCCGAGCCGCTTGAGCATGGTCGCGATCTGCGGCCCGCCGCCATGCACCACCACCGGGTTGATCGCGGTCTGCTCGAGCAGCACGATGTCGCGGGCGAAATTCTTTGCGGTCTCCTCGTCGCCCATGGCATGGCCGCCATATTTGATGACGATGGTTTCTTCGTCGTACTGCTGCATGTGCGGCAGCGCTTCGGACAGGATGCGGGCCTGGTCGAGCGGGGAGATTTCGGTCATGAGGCGGATCTCGCTGGCGGGACTAACGCGGCCAGCGTTCTATCTGATTGGCGGGCGAGGCGCAAAGTGTGACTGCCCGTCGCTACGGATTGGGCTTCGGCAACACCGCCGCCAGTGTCACCGCCAGCCAGCTCACGATCATCAGCGTTCCGCCTGATGGTGCCGCCATCGGAAACAGCGAATGGCCGGCATATTGCCGCAAGGTGAGGTCGCCTGCGAACAGCGCGGCGCCGCTCACGAAGCCGAACGCGGCGATCAGGCCAATTCCGCCGTGCAGAAGGCCGCGCGCGAGCAGGGCGACGCAGGCCAATATGGCAGTTGCATGAAACAGCAGCATGGCGCTGGCGGAGGCAAGCCGGCTGGCGTCAGCGCCATGGGCGGAGGCGGCCGCCAGCGCGACGCCGGCAGCGCCCATCAAACCGGCAAGGGCGATCAGCAGGCGAGCGATCACTTGGTCCGCTCCTCCAGCAGCTTTGCCATCGCGGCGCGCAGTTCGGCCATGCCGGTCGCGCTGCGTGACGAGGTCGCGAGCACGTTCGGGAACGCCGCTGGATGCTTGGCCAGCGCGGCCTCGGTCTCGGTGATGCGCGATTGAAGCTCGGCGGCCTTCACTTGGTCGGCCTTGGTCAGCACGATCTGGTAGCTGACGGCGGAGCGGTCGAGCGTCTTGAGGACTTCGAGGTCGACGTCCTTCAGCCCATGCCGCGCGTCGATCAGCACATAGACGCGTGCGAGCGAGGTACGCCCCAGCAGGAATGTGTGGATCAGTTCGGTCCAGGACGCGACCTGGCTCTTCGGCGCCTTGGCATAGCCATAGCCGGGCATGTCGACGAGACGCAGGTCGGTTTTCCCGGGGACCTCGAAGAAGATCAGTTCCTGGGTGCGGCCCGGCGTATGCGAGGTGCGCGCCAGCGCGTTGCGCCCCGTGAGCGCGTTGATCAGGCTCGACTTGCCGACATTGGAGCGGCCGGCAAAAGCGATCTCCAGCCCCGCCATCGGCGGCAGCGTTTGAATCGAGGGCGAGGCCCAGATGAACTGCCAGTCGCGGGCGAACAGCTTTCGCCCGGTTTCGATCAGCCTGTCGTCTTTATTCTCGTTCATGAGAACGATCTATCCTCTCGTCATGGCCGGGCTTGTCCCGGCCATCCACGCCTGTCCGCTTGGCACCCTCCTAAACGTGGATGCCCGGGACAAGCCCGGGCATGACGATGTGGAGGCAGTTTGCCTGGCAGTGTCGGACGGCTACGTCGCCTTCCTCGCGAACGTCGCCTTGAGATTGTCGAACAGCTCCACCTTCACGCCGTTGCGGCGCATGATGAAGCTCTGCTGGAGCACGGACAGCGTGTTGTTCCAGGCCCAGTAGATCACGAGGCCCGCCGGGAAGCCCGCCAGCATGAAGGTGAAGATCAGCGGCATCCAGTTGAAGATGATCTGCTGCGTCGGATCCGGCGGCGTCGGATTCAGCTTCATCTGGAACCACATCGTGATGCCCATGATGATCGGCCAGATGCCGAGCGCGAGGTAGTGGCCGAACAGCGGAAGCGTGGTCGGATCGAACGGGATCAGGCCGAACAGCGTGAACAAATTGGTCGGATCGGGCGCCGAGAGGTCCTTGATCCAGCCGAAGAACGGCGCGTGCCGCATTTCGATGGTGACGAACAGCACCTTGTAGAGCGAGAAGAACACCGGGATCTGGATCACCACGGGAAGACAGCCGGCGACCGGATTGATCTTCTCCTTGCGGTAGATCTCCATCATCTCCTGCTGCTGCTTCACCTTGTCGTCGGGATAGCGCTCCTTCAACGCCTGAAGCTGCGGCTGGACCGACTTCATCTTCGCCATCGAGGCGTAGGACTTGTTCGCCAGGGGGAAGAACAGCAGCTTCACGATCACGGTCACGAGCAGGATCGAGATGCCGAAATTGCCGAAGAAGCGGTAGAAGAAGTCGAGGCCAAGGAACATCGGCTTGGTGATGAAGTAGAACCAGCCCCAGTCGATCAAGAGATCGAAATGGTTCAGGCCGAGCGCCTTGTTGTAGCCGCCGAGCCCTGCGAACGGGAACACGCCGACGACGCCGGCTTCCTTGGCGCCGGCGAACAGCCGCGCGTTCGCGGTTGCGCTGCCGCCGATCGCGACGGTGACGGGATCGAGCAGATAGTCGGTCTGGTAGGTATGGACGTTGCCGACGAGGTTCGAGGAGAACTTCGCCTGAAGCTGGGCACTGGTGTCGGGCAGCAGCGCCGAAGCCCAGTACTTGTCGGTCATGCCGAGCCAGCCATTGGTGGCCTTGAAGTTGACCGACTTGGCTTCGTCGATCTTCTTGTAGGCATATTCCTGCAGGCCATCGAGATAGCCGATCAAGCCTTCATGCAGGATGTAATAGCCCGACACCTGCGGCGTGCCGTGGCGCGAGATCAGCGCGAACGGGTAGAGCGTCACCGGCGCGTTGCCGACATTGCTCACGTCGTCCTTGATGGTGAAGAGATAGTGGTCGTCGACCGCGATGGTGCGGCGGAAGGTGAGGCCTTCGCCATTGTCCCACTTCAGCACCGCCGGCGTGGTCGGCGTCAGGCTGCCGCTGCCCTCCTGCTGCCAGACGGTCTGCGCGTCCGGCATCTTCGAGGTCACGCCCGTCGCCGCCACCCAGCCGAACTCGGCGTAATAGGGCTCGGCCGTGCCGGACGGCGAATAGAGAATGATCGGCGGCGATTTCGGGTCGACCGTCTCGCGGAACTGCAGCAGCGCGAGGTCGTCGATGCGGCCGCCCTTCAGCGAGATGCTGCCGGCGAGGCGCGGCGTATCGATCTTCACGCGCGGGCTCGCGGCAATCGCGGTGTCGCGGCTGACGGTCGGCGCGGCCTGCTGGTTCGCACCCGGCGCGGTGGTCGGTGCAGGCGTGCCGGCCTGCGGCGTTGCGCCCGGCGTCGCGGTGGCCGTCGGCTGCGGCGTGCTCTTCTGGAGCTCGGCCTGCGCCTGCTGCTGGGCGCGCTGCTTCTCCATCGCCGGCATATTGTAGAAGTATTGCCAGGCGATCAGCACCAGGCCGGACAGAATGACGGCGAGGATGGTATTGCGATTGTCAGTCATCACTATTGTCTCGTCATCAATCCGGTTTGCGGCTGGCGGCGGGGTCGGGCTTTGGCCCGCGTCCCTTTGCCTGTCCCTTGTTAGGTCCTTTGGCCGTATGCCGCGCGGGCTTCGTGAACGCTATGCGCAGATCGTCGAGCATGGTCGTGAAGTCGCGCGAGAGCGCGTCCCTGCGGCCGACCAGCACGTAATCATGATGGGGTAGCATCGACACCGGATCGAGCCGCTTCACCAGTTCGCGAAGCCGGCGCCGGATGCGATTGCGCTCGGGGGCGTTGCCGTTCTTTTTGGTAACGGTGAAGCCGATCCGGATCGGGCCGCTGTCGTCGCGACCACGGCTTTGCAGGACGAACGCGGGACTATTCACCCGCGCGCCATTGGCAACGGCGAGGAAATCCGCTCGCTGCCTCAGCCGATCCATAATGAAATCCCAAAAAGGGGTCCGGCTCAGGCGCTCAGACGCTTGCGGCCGCGGGCGCGGCGGGCAGCCAGAACCTTGCGACCACCGGCGGTCGCGAGACGGGCCCGGAAGCCGTGGCGGCGCTTGCGCACCAGTTTGCTGGGTTGATAAGTCCGCTTCACGGGTTTTTCTCCGCTGACCGGGCAATTTGCCTGTAGAATTGATGATAAAGTCCGGAAGATGCGGCCCAAAATGAGCCATTTCCGGCCCCAGAAGAGCCGCTCCCGGTGTCGCACCGGGTCATCGCGGACAATTTGGCCGGCTTATAAGCGAGCGCCTTGTTTTCGTCAACGCCGCAGGACCGCACAGTTCCGGTGAATATCGCTGTTTCCTTGGGGTTTTTAACTCTTGAGGTGGCGATTAGCAGTATCAGCGCTTACATCCCACCTCGGCAGATTAGCGATCCGTAATTTGACCGCCCCCCGGGGCGGGTCGCATGCTCCATCAGTCGAGCTCTATCAGAAGGCCAGCAGGGGCGAATTTCGTGGTAGCGACAGACCTCCAGCAGCCGACCCAGGATCTGGATCGCGTTACCGATCAAGGCCCGGATCAGCCAGCGGACCAGCCGGTGACGCGATCCCGCGGACCGGGTGGGCTCGGGCTGTCCGGCAAGCTGCTGCTGTTGACCGTCCCCCTGGTGATGATCGCGGCCGTCCTGCTCTATGTGCCCGCGATCGCCAACTTCTGGGTCAACCGGCTCAACGACCGCGTCGCCGCGGCCAACACGGCCGCGCTGGTGCTCGATGCCGCGCCGCTCGGCATGGTGCCGGATTCGCTGTCGCGGGAAATCCTCAAGAGCATCAATGCGCGCGCGGTCGCCATCAAGATGGGCCAGCAGCGCCGCCTGCTCGCCAGCGACAATCTGCCCGCCACGATCGAGCACGACATCGACCTTCGCGACATGACGGTGTGGGAGGCGATCACCGGCTCGTTCCAGATGATGTTGGAGACCGGCAACCAGCCGATCCGCATCGTCGGCCCCGGCGTCGGCAACGCCCAGTTCATCGAGATCGTCACCGACGATCTGCCGCTGCGGCAGTCGATGTACCGCTTCTCCCGCAACGTCGTGGTGGTCGCGCTGATCATCGGCGTTTTGACCGCGGGCCTCGTCTACCTTGCGCTCCATTATCTCTTCGTGCGGCCGATGCGGCGGCTGACCGCGAGCCTGGTCGGTTTCCACGAAAATCCCGAGAGCTCGGCGCGGATCATCGTGCCGAGCCAGCGCAGCGACGAGATCGGCGTCGCCGAGCGCGAATTGTCCGACATGCAGCGCGACCTGATGTCGATGCTGCATCAGAAGAGCCGGCTCGCCGCGCTTGGCCTCGCGGTCTCCAAGATCAACCATGATTTGCGCAATCTGCTGGCCTCGGCGCAGCTGCTGTCGGACCAACTCGCCAGTGTGCCCGATCCGCGGGTGCAGCGTTTCGCGCCAAAGCTCGTGCGTTCGCTCGAGCGCGCCATCGCCTTCTGCCAGTCGACGTTGTCCTACGGCCGCGCCCAGGAGGCCGCGCCCGACCGCCGCATGATGCTGATCGAGCCGGTCGTGCTCGAGGTGCGCGAGACAGCCGGTCTTGCCAACGACGTCTCGATTGCCTGGGTCGCCGCGATCGAGCGCGGCCTCGCGGTCGATGCCGATCCCGACCAGCTGTTCCGCGTGCTGCTCAACCTCGTGCGCAACGCCGCCCAGGCGCTGGAGAGCCATGCCTCCGGCGACGGCGGCCCGCAGCAGATCCGGATCACCGGCAAGCGTGAGGGCGCGGTTGCCATCCTGGAGGTCTCCGATACCGGCCCGGGCGTGCCCCAGAGGACCCGGGAGCATCTGTTCGAGGCGTTCCAGACCTCCGGCCGCCCCGGCGGCAGCGGGCTGGGCCTCGCCATCGCCGCCGAGCTCATCCGTGCCCATGGCGGCGACATCCATCTGGTCGAAGGCACCATCGGCGCCACCTTCCGGATCGTCATCCCCGACCGTCCCGTGGAACTCCTCTCCATCCGCAACGAGCGGCAGCGAGCCTGATCCGCCAACGGCCGATGCGAAAACCGTCATCTCCCTGCAAAATCTCCTCATCCCGGACCTTGCCAATCCGGCCAAGAGCGGTTAGTCAGAGCGCTCTTTCGCACCCCTCCGGCGCTAGCTGGAGGCTGCGTGCGGGCCCAGCCCGCACAATTGTTTGCGAAACACGCGCCCGTAGCTCAGCTGGATAGAGCATCAGACTACGAATCTGAGGGTCGGACGTTCGAATCGTTCCGGGCGCGCCATCATCTCGCGAAGTCCTTGTTTCTCGGGAAAAAATCGACAAATCAATAGCTTCGTCCTGCCGCACTGGTATCAAGCGGTGGGATCAATGGCGCGCGTTGGAATGGGTTTGATCAAGAACGAGCACGGCGTGTGGTGCGTGCGACGCAAGGTGCCGAAGCACCTCGAAGAAGCCGTGGCGAGAGTGCAGGGGCAAAGCAAGACCCGACAGCCTTGGCTCAAGCGCTCGCTCCGCACGAAGGACGAAAAGCGCGCAAAGGTCCTGTCCAAGCCTGTGATGATGGAGTTCGACCGCATCATCGCGAACGCAGAAGCTCTTCTTGTGGAGCACCCGGTTCGCACGTCGCTGACCGAAGCCGAAATCAAGACGATCAGCGACTATTTCTATGCCCACGAGCTGGGCGCAGACGAAGAGCTTCGCGAGGAGGGCATCGGGTCCGATGAGGTGTTTGCGGGCGTTCACCGTCAGCTCACCGAAGCCGGTGTTGAGTTTGCTACTCCATTTGAGGTCCCGCAGACGACTTCCGGTCTCTCCGACAGGATGATGCACAAAATCGAGGAGGACACCTCGACCGTGCTTCCCGCCCTCAAAGAAGCCTTGGCACGCGGCAAAGTCGATTTCATCCGCTATGAGGTGAACGAGCTGCTTCAGGTCTTCCGCATCAACCTCGACCCCGATAGTCCCGACTTTCGCAAGCTGGCACTTGCGGTCATGAGGGCGGAGGTCCGCGCATTGGAGGCGGTTCAAGCGCGACACCGTGGGGAGCCCATTGAGAGCCCGAAGCTGGTCGAACCCAGCGGCGTCCTCAACGTCTCCTCGTCAGGCTCAGGGCTTCGTGCTGCTTACGAAGGTTGGCTCAAGGTCACACCCCGCAGGAAGAGCACCAGCATGGAGTTTGAACGCGGCATCGAGCGCTTCATCGAGCTGCACGGTGACCTTGACGTAACCAAGATCAACCGAGGTCATGTTCGGCAGTTTCGTGACGCTGCGCAGCTCGTGCCAGCGAAGAGGTCGGGGAAGCTCTTGAAGGCTCCTCTGCCCGAGCTTGCCGCTTACTCGCGCAAGCATCCTGAACTTCCTCGGATCAAGGCCGCAACCATCAACAAATGGCTGAACTGCTTGGGCGCGGTGCTGAACTGGGCACGAAACAACGGCATCATTCCCGACGACATGCCATGGTCCGATCCGGTCAAAGGAATGAGGCTGCGGGAGACGCGATCCACACGACAGCCTTGGGAGCCACAGGAGCTGAAGGCCCTCTTCTCCTCACCAGTGTACGTTTCGGGAGAACGGCCAACAGGTGGAAAGGGTGAAGCGGCGTTCTGGCTGCCGCTGCTCGGAGTTTTCAGTGGTGCTCGCCTGAACGAACTTGCGCCGATGTGCGTGGAGGATGTGAAGACCGACGACCCCACAGGCGTCCGTTTCCTCACTGTGATCGAGGCGGAGGAAGAAGGCAGAAGCGTGAAGACCGAAAGCTCTCTACGCGCCATCCCCGTGCACTCCGAACTGATCCGCATTGGCTTTCTGGAGTTCGTGGAGCACGTCAGCGCTGGAGGCGGACAATCAGCACGGTTGTTTCCACAGCTCACACCGGGCTCCAAGGGGCTCTTTGGGGAAGCCTTCTCGAAATGGTTTGGCCGCTACAAGCGCCAGCTCGGCATCACTAACCCGGACAGCGTGTTTCACTCATTCCGCCACGGCTTCAAGGACGCTTTGCGCGCAGCAGGTGTGAACGAGGACATCAACGATGCGCTCACAGGACACAGCGGCAACAATCCGGTAGCTCGGGACTACGGATGGAAGGAAATGGCTCGTCGGTTTGGCTTCCAGAGGCTTTCAGAGGCCGTTGAGAAGGTCCGCTACCCCGGCCTCAACCTCTCCCATGTCCGATGGACGCCCGACCACATGAGCACGCGAGGAGCCAAGAGGGTCCGTGGTGGACCGGGTAGGCGTGTCATTCCCGGCCCGCAGAAACCTCGGTAAACGTAGGGGAGCAGCGTGGGGACCGGGTAGGCCGGGGTGCCTTCGAAACTCTTACTGACATCAGAATTTGTGGTCCTCGTCGTCCCCGTCTTCGTCCACTGCCGGGAGAACGTACATGCGCACCTTCCGGTCTCCGACCGATTTGCGAGCCTGTGTGGCCCCCGCCAGCTTCATCGCGCTACCTACCTCCTTGGTATTTTTCGCCTGCGCGCTGTAGCCATCTTTCGCCAACTGGCGCGCGAGGGCGTCAAAGGAGAACTCGGCTCCAAGTTCGCGACGGAAGTGGCCGCTGACGACGGCGTCGATGATGTAGGTATGTAGCGGGTGCTCGCTCTCCGCGATGATCTGCTGCTTAGCCTCAGTCATCGGTGGTCGCCGGAAGGGGCTGAACCCGGACAGGTCGCGCTTCATCAGGAAACCGTAAAGAGCGTTCATAGCCTCCGGGGTTTCGATGTAGCCGTAGAGACGGTCGTAGTAGTCGTCCTGACGGGGCTGGGCCTTGCTGTTGAAGACGAAGTAGCGGCGGTCGCCTTCTTCGATGTTCAGCGGAGCGCTGTGGTTTGAGAACATGATGAACCGGGCGTAGTTCTCGATTTCAAGCTGTGGGCCGTATTTGATGTTGGCGCTGACGGTGGGCTCGGTGATGAGCGGCTTGAGCTTGTTGGCCAAGTCCCAATTTCCTGCCTCGTAGACTTCGTCCACCTGCACCACGAGTTTGCCAATGAGCCAGCCATCAAAGGAACTCTTGAGGTCCTTGGTTTGCGCGACGCGGCTGTTCTGTTCACCAACCAAACGGCGCACCACGGTCCCCAAGGTAGACTTGCCGATGCCTTTGGCTTCGCTGGTGATCAATAGCGCGTGCCCGACCCGTTCCTGCGGGCGCTGCACCAGATGCGCAAGGAAGTTCAGGACGTGCTCGATGGCGGCGCTGTCATTGTCGAAGATGTACGCGAGATGCTCAAGGAAAACCGTGGGCTCCTCGGTGTGCCCGTTCCCGCTCCAAGGCGGGGGCGTCCAAAGGTTGAGCACGCGGCAACCGTCGCGGTCGTGTGAAATCTCAGGCTCGCCGGGAAGAAACTCGACCCGTTCCGCGATGACAAACACGCCATCATAGGGTTCATCGTGATACTCAGGTTCGTAGTACTGCGACAGAACCGTCTCGAAGGACGGAAACCAGACCTTCTTTCGCCCTCCACTATCGTAGTAACGAAAGCCGTACTCCGCCTTTGCAATCCGCATCCATACGTAGTCCTGGAGGGGTGCCATCTTGAGCGGATTGCGACGCAGGACGATCCCGCCGTGCTGTGCAGTCCAAGCGTACTTGTCGCAGACCTTTTTCATGGCCTGCTCGCATCGCTCTTCGAACTCGGGTGTGCCCACGCGGGGCAAATCATCTTGAACTTCGGTGTCGGGAGATTGATCTGTCGATTGCATTTTCAGGGAGTTATGCGTGCTGCCGTTCGTCACGGCGCATCCTTGTTGTTCTGTCTGCGGAACTCACGGCGCATGCTGAGCCTAAAGGCCGTCCGCGCGCGCCACTGAGATAGTCCGCTCACCGCGTGAACGCAAATCTCAATCGCTGGGAACTTGATGTTCTTTCAAATCAGAGGTGCTTCCGCATAGACATAAACTGAGGCACATGAGCGACTGCTCAGGAGCGGGTCTTGCCAGAGGCGCGGGCCGTAGCGGTCTCGGGTCAATCGCTCGGAGCCGGAATTTAGCGGTCCGAGGTCGGTTTCCCACCCGGTCATTGACTTATTTTCAATGCAAATGCAGTTCTTGCACCAACGGATGTGGCGGAAATCAGCTCGGATCGATCCTCATCTGGTCCGCTTCCCACGCAGCGATAAACTTATCCGCACTGGACATAAACAATTGAGCGCGGTGCTGGGATCAGTCCCGCCAAAAGTTGCGGAACCGGGAGGGCGATAGCTCGGTGTATCGCACCGTGTGCTGAATGTTCTTGTGCCCAAGGTACGCCTGAAGGGCACGGGTATCATGCCCCTTAGAGGCCAACGCGAAGCCGCAGGCGTGCCGCAGCATGTGCGGGTGGGCTTTGAACCCGAGGTCTGCCTGTTCGCCCGCCCGCTCGACCATGCGCGCGAAGCCTGCGGTGGTGAAGGGCGCCGCGCGTTCCGACGTGAACACAAAGGGTGACTTGGGTTGCTGTTCGCGCTGGAGCCGCCGCAGCCGCCGCAGTTCGTCCCCGAGGATCGGGTGGGTGCTCGGGCTGCCCTGCTTGACCCTGCGGACGTGGAGGGTGGCCGTTGTGAAGTCGATTTGATCCCAGCGCAGGTCCGCCAGCTCGGCCGCCCGAAGGCCGTGACGGTAGGCCACGAGGATCATGGTGCCGTCGCGGTGCCCCCAACGGTTTCCCTTGGTGGCCTCAAGCAACCGCTCAACCTCGGCCTCGGTCAGATACTCGCGGGTCCGCAGGTCGGCATTAGGAAGCCGCTTGGGCATAACTGTTCGTTTTTCGGTGTGCGGCCTGATCAGGCGGAGGTGCGATTTGGCCAATGTTTTCCCCATTCGCGACGAAGCAACTGTTCGTATAATGACCGAATTACGGACAGTCTGCAAGGGCCGGTCAGCCGCGCGCCGTTGTGAAGGGCCCTTTGAACGGGTCCCCTTTTCCAAGGTGGGCCCCTTTGGCAACGAGGCTCGGGGGGTGACTTCAAAAAACACGGACTAAAGGCTGCGGCCGCCGCCCGGGTTACGGAAGCTGTGTCCGCAAGCGCTCCAAGCCGCCTGATGTTTCCCTGTGATCGCAGCCAGAGGTTCAACCGCTACTGGAGCCGCCAAGAACAGTTGTATACGACTTTGAAATAGCCGTAGGGTGGAACAGGCCGAGGATGAAACATGCGCTCAACCGTTTCACTGGATCAAGGACTAAAGAACCTCCGTTCGATCCGCGCCGAGTTCGGCGACAAGCTCCCTGCGTGGAATGAGGCCGACACGCGGTTTCAATTTATTGATCGGCTGCTCATCGAATGCTTTGGCTGGCCGCGCGAAGTCATCAAGACGGAGAGCCGCTTGGATGGTGACATTCGAGACTACGTGCTGGGCAATCCCGCCGAAATTGTCTGGGAAGCCAAGCGGGCGGGAGCGTACTTCGACTTTCCGGCTGACAAAGACAAGGGCCTCATACAGAGCCTTAAGTCCGTCATGTCGGTCAGCAAAAGTGCCGACGCGGCGATCAGGCAAGCGCAAGGTTATTGTAATGGCGGGGGAATTGAATTCGCTGTCGTCTGCAACGGGGATCAACTGATTGCCTTCATTGGGCAGCGGATTGGGTCATCGTGGCTCGACGGTAGAGCGCTCGTCTGCCGCAGCCTGCAACAACTGGAGGAGGATTTTCCAGCCTACTGGCAGTGCCTTTCTCCCGATGGCCTTTTTGAGCGCCGCCTTGCGACATCCTTGGGATACAGGATCGAAACCAACCTTCCTCGCAAACTATCCTCGCGCCTACTGCGATACCCGTCGTTCCGATACAAGTCGGATTTGCAGGCCACTTTGCGCGCCATTAGTGAGCTGCTCCTCGAAGACATCGTTCGCACCGAGGCGATGAAGAAGCGGTTCTACAATGAGTGTTACGCCGATACAGGAGCACTGAGCCGTGACGCTCTCATAAGCCAGCAGGTCTTGAAAGCCCGTTACGCCTCGTTGTTTCCGTCCCAAGAGGGCTCTCCTACACTGGAGCCGGCCAAGGGGCAGGATGAGGCTGGTGGGCTCACAAACCAAATCTTGACCGAGGCTCTGGCCAAGCGCCCCATCGTCCTCTTGGGGGACGTCGGCGTCGGAAAGACCTCTTTCCTTGAAGACCTGATTTACATCCGCGCGCCAAAGGAGTTTGAGAATTCGCTCCTCATCTATGTTGATCTTGGATCGAAGGCCGCCCTGAACACGGACATCAAGGCCCACGTGCTCAAAGAGATTGAGCGCCAACTCTACGCCAAATACCAAGTGGATGTTTACGAGGATGGTTTTGTTCGTGGTGTGTATGACCTCGACATAAAGAGATTTCGCAAGAGTTTTCGCGTTGCTTCTCTCAAGGACGATGCTGGCGCAGTTGACGCCGAGATAAACACGTTTCTCAGGGAAACCGTCGCGGATAAGTCGGAACACCTCCGCCGCTCGGCTGAACATCTGGCTTCAGGTAGGCAGAAGCAAATCATCTTCATGATTGATAACGCCGACCAACGAACCACTGCCATCCAACAAGAGGCGTTTCTGATCGCGCAGGAGTTGGCCCAAGGATGGAACGCGCTGGTGTTTATCACCGTCAGGCCGCAAACATTTTTTCAGTCAAAGCGAGCGGGCGTGCTGGCCGCATACCCCCACAAGGTCTTTACGATTGAGCCGCCCCGTCCAGAGGTCGTCATTGAGAAGCGGCTTCTCTTCGCCCTGAAGGTGGCCGAAGGAAAAATTCCCGCATCGATGCTCCAAGGCGTGCGGCTCAGTATCGACAGTATGGCTCATTTCCTCAAAGCCCTGCTATTTTCTTTGGAGCACAATCGCAGTCTGACCGAAATCCTCGCCAACATCAGTGGCGGCAACATTCGTGCTGTTGTTGAGTTCGTGACGCAGTTCATCGGCAGCCCAAATGTCGAAGCCGAGAAGATTGTGAGAATTCAATCTCAGACCGGGAAATACAACATTCCACTGCACGAGTTCTCCAAGGCCGCCATTCTGGGTGACTACTCGCACTTCAACCCCAACTCCTCGCTTGCAATGAACTTGCTCGATGTTCAGAACCCGGACCCAAGAGAGCACTTTTTGTGCCCGCTCGTAGTTGCGTTTCTAATGTACGAACACACGGCGAAAGATAAGGATGAGTTCGTTCAAGCGAGTTTGATACTCAGTTCAATGCAGGCGCTCGCGTTTCTGCCGACCCAGATCGAGGGGGCCTTACGGCGGCTGACCAACAAGAAGCTCATCGAGACGACAGAGCGCATTACCTTTGAGGAGGACATTGCAGGATTGGTCGGCGCGATGCCGCACGGCTTCCGTGTGACTACGGTCGGAGCCTACCATTTGCGAAGATGGCTCGGGACGTTTGGGTATCTGGATGCGGTTTTGTTCGACACCCCTATCTTAGATCAGCAGGCTGAGGCGGCAATCTCGCAGAATTTAGAGAGCTTTGAAATTCAGCTCCGACTGGAGCGCACCACCGCTTTTCGCAACTATCTTAGCGAGGCTTGGGATGCCTCGGGTCTGCGCGTTCCATACTTCGATTGGCACGAAGTGGTTCGAGAAGGTCAGGATCAGTTCGACGCGGTAAGGCGGGCAGTTGAAGGCAACCAAAAGAAACATGCAGCGCAAAGCAAAGGGCGAGGCTGGAACACCAGAGGCAAGAACAAGTACTAAGGCTCGCGGCCTTGTGCGGTGGTACTCCCCGGTGGTATCGTGCGCCTCGGCAGGACGGTCAAAACCCGAGCAAATTCAAGAGCTTTCGCGGCTGCGCGGTCCCTCGTTCCGGGCGCGCCAGTAACCTTAGAACCCCTTACTTTCTGGGAATAGGTCGATAGCTCAATAGCTTGGTCCTGCCGTGGTGGTATCACTGCGTGGGATAAACTATGCGCACGATGATGGGACCCCGCAATTCGCTTCGCACGCGATCGAGCACACTCTCATAGTCACGCGTCTCGGTCTGCCGGAACAGCCGCACGCTCGGATACCAGGGGCTGTCCGTACGATCGAGCAGCCAGCGGTAGTCGGGCGTCCACGGCAGCAGGATCCAGGTCGGGCGGCCAAGCGCGCCGGCGAGATGGGCGACGCTGGTGTCGACGGTGATCACGAGATCAAGGCAAGCGATCAACGCGGCCGTATCAGTGAAGTCGGTGAGATCGGCGGTCAGGTCGACAATGTCGCTTCTCTCCCGCAGCAATGCCGCGTCATGCGGGCGCGGGGCCTTCTGCAGGCTGACGAAGCTGGCATCGATGTCGAGGAGACCGGTCAGCGCTCGCAGGGGAATCGAGCGCGTCTCATCGTTCACGTGATGTGGATCGCCGGACCAGGCCAGGCCGATCCGGAGCCTGGTGCGAGGACCGAGGCGATTCTCCCAGGCCTGAACAAGACTGTCCGGAGGGGAGGGCAGATACGGTCCCGAGGGGATCGTATCGAGACGGGTCTTGAAGGCGAGCGGCAGGCTGGATATCGGGCAGTGCAGATCGAAAGCCGGCAGCGTGCCCATCGCCGACCTCGGAACACAAAGGGATGCACCGCTCAGCGTCGACATCAGCCGATGCAGCGGGTCCTGAACGACGAGCACAACGCGTGCGCCGCGCTCTGCCAGCATGGGGACGTAGCGAACGAAGTGAATGGTGTCGCCCAATCCCTCGTCCGCTGCGACAAGGATCGTCTTTCCCTCGACGCTTTCTTCCCCGAGCCACATCGGTCGCTGAAGCTGGGGGTGTCTTGCCGAAGGCAGCTTCAATCGGGTCTGGTGTCCGCGCCAGCCGGCTTCGAGATTGCCTGTCAGAAGATGGGCCAGAGACACATTCCACTCTGTCACCGTACTCTTCAGCCCAAGCGACGTCATGCGATCGGACAGCGCGAAGACCTCGTCGAAGCGATGAAGGTGGAACAGCGCGACCAGCTTGTTGTCGAAGGCATCCACGAAGCGCGGCTGGATCTCGATGGCCTTGTCGAACCATGCCAACGCCTCTTCATTGCTGCCGAGCTGCCGCAATGAAAGACCCAGATTGTTGCAGATCTCGGCATTGCCGGGATCGAGCTGGTGCGCCCGCCGGCCGTCGGTCGCGGAGTCCTCGAACCGTTTCAGGCAATAGAGAACCCATGCGCGGGTCCGCAGCGTCGGCGCATGGTCCGGGAACAGGCTGTCGCTGAGGTCAAGACGGGCAAGTGCCTCCTCGTTCCGCCCGAGCTTGTGGAGGATAATCCCGCTCTTACAGAGGGCATCGTGATGATGTGGATTGAGCTCGAGCGCGTGCTGAAAGCTCGGCAGGGCCTGATCCAGGCGCGCAAGCTGAATGAAGATGTCGCCACGCTGTCGCCAAAGCTCGGAATCGTCAGGTCGAAGCTGTATCGCGTTGTCGATGACGTTGAGGGCTTCGTCGCAGCGCCCATGCTGCTGCAGGACCGTCGCGAAGCTCGCCAGATATTCGGGCTTCGGCGCGCGCTGGATCGCGCGGACGATCCACGCGAGGGCCTCGTTGTATTGCCTGGCCTGGAGAAACAGCAGCCCCATGAGATGCTGGGCGTCGGTATGCTCCGCATCGATTCCAAGAGCCTGCTGGTAGCAGGCATGCGCGTCGAGATGTCGCCCGTCCCTGAAATGCGCAAGGCCCGCTTCACAGAAGGCGGCTGCTGTGCTCATCGCTGCTCGAGTCCCGTTCATGGCGAACGTCCGCCTCGGTGGCGGCAGCGGCTTCTGACGGGCGCAACCCCGCCTCTCTGGCGTCGCGGTTGATTCGACTTCAGCAGCGGGAGCTTGCGCGAAGCTTGCGGCCAGGTTCGAAGCCGCCTTGTGTCCTAGCCGCCGAGATCGGGCAGAGCCGGCGCATCGCCGGCAGCGGATGTCTGACGCGCGGGCGCAGCCGCCTTCTTCCGCCGCCTCAGCCTGTCGAGGATCAGGTACATCGCCGGCGTCGAGTAGAGCGTGAACAGCTGGGCGACGACCAGGCCGCCCATGATGGTGATGCCGAGCGGCTGGCGGATCTCGAACCCCGGGCCGGTGCCGAAGGCGATCGGGACGGCGCTGAGGAATGCGGCGAGCATCGTCATGGTGATCGGCCGCGCCCGCAGCCGTGCCGCGAGCAGGATGGCGTCGTGGGCGTTGAGGTCGCGATGCCGCTCCGCATCGAGGGCGTAGTCGACCATCATGATGGCGTTCTTCATCACCATGCCGAGCAGCAGGATGCAGGCGATGGTGGTCACCAGCGTGAACTGCGTTCCCGTCGCCCACAGTGCGACCAGCGCGCCGAAGGCGGTCGGTGGCAGGGTCGAGAGAATGGTCAGGGGATGGACATAGCTCTCGTAGAGCATGCCGAGTGCGATGTAGATCGCGATCAGGGCCGCCGCGAACAGCGCGGCCTGCTTGACGATCGACTTGTCGGCCTCCTTGGCCTCGCCGCGGAATTCCGCCTTGATGTCATCGGGCAGCTTTGCCGCGGCTTCCTCGTTACGGATTGCCGCGAGGACGTCTCCGATCGACGTGCCGGGCTTGATGTCGAAGAAAATCGTCGCGGCCGGAAACTGGGCGCTGTGGCGGACCCACATCGCCGCGTGCGCCCGCTGCGGCCGGGTCAAGGCCGTCAGCGGCACCGCCTTGCCGCTCGCGCTCGGCACGTAGATCTGGCTCATGGAGTCGGGACCACTCGCCGCCTGCGGCTCGACCTCGAAGATCACGCGCGCATAATTGGTCGGCAAAAATAGCAGATTGACCTGACGCTGGCCGAAGGCGTCGTTGAGCGTGTTGTCGACCGCGACCGGCGTGACGCCGAGCATCGCGGCGCGCAGGCGGTCGATGGTCAGGCCCGCCTGCAAGCCGCCGGTTTCCCAGCTCGCGATGACATCGATGATCTGCGGAATGCCGCGGACGCGGCGGATCATGTTTTCCCCGGCGCGCAGCACCTGTTCTTCGTCGATGCCCCACATCGTATATTGGTAACGCGAGCCGCCGGACTGGACGCCGAGATTGAGATCCTGCAGCGGCACGAAGAAGACCCGGACGCCGTCGATGCGGTTCATGCGTTCGCGCAAGCGCGTGATGACCTGCTGGATCGACAGCTTGCGGATGTCAGGCGGCTTGAGTGCGACCAGCATCTGCCCGACGCTGAGCGCGTTGCCATTGCCCTCGCCGATATAGGACGTCAGACCGGATATCGCAGGGTCCTGCAGGATCGCCTCGCCGACGGCGCGCTGCCGGTCTTCCATGGAGAGGAACGAGATGTTCGACGGAGCCACGGTCCGGACGAACATCACGCCGGTGTCCTGGGTCGGCATGAAGCCTTTCGGCAGTTGCCAATAAAGCCAGACGCTGGTCCCCGTCAGCGCGGTGATCATCAGGACGGTGAGGAAACGGTGGCGCAGCGTCCAGTCGAGGCTGCGGGCATAAAAGGTGCGGCGGCCGGGGTCAGCTTCGGGGTTATGCAGCCGCGGCCGGCCGCGATCCAGGAGATGTCCGCACATCATCGGCGTCAGCGTCAGCGAGATCGCCGCCGAGGAGACGATGGCGACCACCAGGGTCACGCCGAACTCGCGGAAATAGCGCCCGACGACATCGGGCATGAACAGGATCGGGATCAGCGCGGCGATCAGGGCGACGGTGATGGCGATGACCGTGAAGGCCATCTGGCGGGCGCCGTTGATGGCGGCCTGCAGCGCCGGCTCGCCTTCGGACATGCGCCGGATGATGTTCTCGATCATCACGATCGCATCGTCCACGACGAAGCCGGCGGCGATGGTCAGCGCCATCAGCGACAGATTGTCCAGGCTGAAGCCGCACAGGCTCATCACGAACAGCGTCGCGGCCAGCGAGACCGGAATCGTGACGCTCGGAATCACGGTGGCCCAGAAGCGCCGGAGGAACAGCGCGATGACCAGCACGACGAGCATTGACGCGATCACCAGCGTGAGCTTGACGTCGTTCACGGCAGCCCGGATCAGCGTGGTGCGGTCATAGACCGTATGCAGCTTGATGCCCGGCGGCAGCCAGCGCTGGATTTCCGGCAGCTCGGCCTTGATGGCGTCGACGGTCTCGACGATGTTGGCGTCGGACTGCTTGTAGACGAACAGAACGATGCCGCGCTCGGTGCCGTACCAGCCGGCGAGACGGTTGTTGATGACGCTGTCGGTCACCGACGCGACGTCGCCGAGGCGGACCGGGGCGCCGTTGCGCCAGGCCAGCACGATGTCGCGATATTCGGAGGCCTGGAGCAACTGGTCGTTGGCCTCGATGGTGAGACGATGGGCGTCAACCGAGATCGCGCCCTTCGGCAGGTTCTGCGATGCGTTGACGACGGCGACGCGCGCGGCTTCCAGCGACAGGTTCATCGCGGCGAGCCGCGCCGGAGACACCTGGATGCGCACCGCGCTGCGCTCGGCGCCGCTGACGTTGATCCGCGCGACGCCCGGCAGCTGCGACAGTTTTGGCGAGATCACGCCGTCGGCAAGGCTGTAGACCTCGCCGGGGGTGAACACGTCGCTGGTCAAAGCGAGCGCGACGACCGCGGGGCCCGCCGGGTTCGCCTTCCAATAGGTCGGCGGCCACGGTCCCTTCGGCAAGTTCGGCCCCGCCGAATTGATCGCGGCCTGGACCGCGCCCGCGGCGGCATCGACATCCACGGAGAGCTCGAACTGCACCGTGATGCTGGTGCCGCCCATCGCGCTGAACGAGGTGATTTCCGTCACGCCCGGGATCAGCGCGAGCGTGGTCTCGAGCGGCTGCGACAGCGCGTTGGCGACCGTTGCCGGGCTCGCGCCGGGGAATGGTGCGTAGATTCCGATGGTGGGCCGCTCCACCGCCGGCACCGAGGCGATCGGCAGACGGAAATAGGCGACGCAACCAAGCAGGAACACGCCGATCATCAGCAGCGTCGTCGCGACCGGCCGCAGCACGAATTGTGCGGTGATGCTCACGGCGCTGGTCGCTCCGCTTGCGGCATGGCCGCCGGATCATCGGCGGATTGCCATCCGAACCGGGTGCGCAGCGAGGCGAACGCCAGATAGACCACCGGGGTCGTGTAGAGCGTGAGAACCTGCGAGACGATCAGTCCGCCGACGATGGCGATGCCGAGCGGCTGGCGCAGCTCGGAGCCGGTGCCCGAGCCGATCGCGAGCGGCAGCGCGCCGAACAGCGCCGCCATCGTCGTCATCATGATCGGGCGAAAGCGGAGAACGCAGGCCTGCCGGATGGCGTCGAACGAGGACGCGCCGTCCTCGCGCTCGGCGGCGAGCGCGAAATCCACCATCATGATGGCGTTCTTCTTGACGATGCCGATCAGCAGGATGATGCCGATCAGCGAGATCAGATTAAGATCCTGCCGGTACAGCATCAGCGCCAGCAGCGCACCGATGCCCGCCGACGGCAAGGTCGACAGGATCGTGATCGGGTGAATGTAGCTCTCATAGAGCATGCCGAGGATCAGGTAGACCGTCACGATCGCGGCGAGCAGCAGCCACTTCTCGTCCGAGAGCGAGTTGGCGAACTCGGCGGCCGTGCCGATCAGCTTGGTCGTGACCGCATCCGGCAGACCGATCTCGCGCTCGGTCCGGCGCAGGGCGTCTGTTGCCTGACTCAGCGAAACGCCTTCGGCGAGGTTGAATGAAATGGTCGTGGCGGGGAACAGGCCCTGGTGCGAGATCAGCAGCGGGGCGTGCTGCCGCTCGATCCGCGCGAAGGCCGACAGCGGCACCGGCGCGGAAGCCTTGCTGAAGGCGCCACTGAAACCGCCGGTCTGCTGATCGATGGTGCTGGCCTGCGCCGCAGCTGCGGTCAGATAGATCTTGCCCAGGATATTGGGATCGTTGCGAAGCGCAGGATCGACCTCGAGGATCACGTGATACTGGGTGAGGGGGCCGAACACGGTTGCGATCTGGCGCTGCCCGAACGCGTCATACAGCGTCTGGTCGATCGTGTTCAGGCTGACGCCGTAGCTCGCCGCGAGCTGACGGTCGATGGTGACGGACATCTGCAGGCCTTCGTCCTGGCGGTCGTCGGCGACGTCGGCGAGCTCTCCCCGCTTGCGCAGCGCCTCGACCAGGCGCCGGCTCCAGAGCCGAAGCTCGTCCTCGTCGAGATCCTGCAGCGCATATTGGTATTGCGTGCGCGCGACCCGCGATTCGATCTGCAGATCCTGCGCCGGCTGCAGATGCAGCGTGATGCCGTGAACGCCCTCGACCGCATGTTGCAGCCGCGCCATGACGGTTGCGGCGGATGACTTTCGGGCGTCGGGGCTGCCGATATCGATATAGAGCCGGCCGCTGTTCAGCGTCGTGTTGACGGATCCGATGCCGACGAAGCTGCCGACGGTGACGACATCAGGATCGCGCCCGACCACGGCCGCGAGCTGCTGCTGCCGCTCGGCCATCGCCGCAAAGGAGATATCCTGAGCCGCATCGGTGGTGCCAATCAAAAGACCCGTGTCCTGCAAGGGCAGAAATCCCTTGGGGATTGCGACGTAAAGCATCCCGGTGGCGACCAAAGTGAGCAGAGTGAAGACCAGCGTGAGGCCGCGGTGCCTCAGCACCCAGTCGAGCCCCCACAGATAGAAGCTGGCGGAGGCGTCGAAGCCGCGCTCGCTGATGCGGTACAGCCAGCCGTGCTGCGCATCCGGGTCCTCACGTTGCAAAAGCTGCGCGCACATCATCGGGGTCAGCGTCAGCGACACCAGCCCTGATATGACGACGGCAAAGGACAGCGTGATCGCGAATTCCCGGAACAGCCGGCCGACCACGCCGCCCATCAGCAGCAGCGGGATGAACACGGCGATCAGCGACACCGTCAGCGAGACGATGGTGAAGCCGATTTGTCGCGCGCCCTTCAAGGCCGCCGCGAGCGGGTCCTCGCCCTCCTCGACATAGCGCGCGATGTTCTCGATCATCACGATGGCGTCGTCGACGACGAAGCCCGAAGCAATCGTCAGCGCCATCAGCGAGAGATTGTCGAGGCTGAAGCCGCACAGCGCCATCGCTCCGAAGGTTGCGACCAGCGAGACCGGCAGCGTGACGCTCGGGATTACGGTCGCCCACAGCTTGCGCAGGAAGATGAAGATCACGAGCACGACGAGGGCGACCGTCAGCACCAGCGTGAACTGCACGTCGTGGATTGCGGCCCGGATCGTCGTGGTGCGGTCGCTGACGACCGAGATCTTCAGCGCCGCGGGGAGCGAATCCTGCAGCTTCGGCAAAATGCTCTTGATGGCATTCACGACCTCGATCGTGTTCGCGCCAGGCTGGCGCTGGATGTCGAGCAGCACGGCGCGCTCGCCCTGGAACCACGCCGCCTGCTCGGAATCCTCGACGCCGTCGATGGCGGTGCCGACATCGCGCAGCAAGACCGGCGCGCCGTTGCGATAGGCGATCACCGCATCCTGATAGGCCTCCGCGGTGAAGAGCTGGTCGTTGGTGTCGACGTGAAACGCCTGCCTGGGACCGTCGAGCGATCCCTTCGGATTGTCTGCGGTGGTGGCGGCGATGCCGCGGCGGACGTCGTCGAGCGACATGCCGAGCCCGGCAAGCCGGGTGGGATTCATCTGCAGGCGTACGGCCCGCGTTTGCCCGCCCTCGATGCTGACGGCGCCGACGCCCGGAATCTGCGACAGCTTTGGCACCAGAATGGTCGCGGCGTGATCGTTGGCCTCGTGCAGAGCCATCGTCCTGGAGGTCAGCGCCAGGATCAGCACCGGCGTATCGGCCGGATTGACCATGCGATAGGTCGGCGGGCTCGGCAGCTGCTCGACCGGAATCCAGCCCGCGGCGGCATTGATCCGCGCCTGCACGTCCTGCGCGGCGGCGTCGATCTTGCGCGACAGGTCGAACTGCAGCGTGATCTGGCTGTAGCCATAGGAGCTGGTCGAGCTCATGTCCGTCAGCCCCGAGATCGTGCCGAAATAATGCTCCAGCGGCGCGGTGATCGAGGTTGCGACGACGGTGGCCGAGGCGCCAGGATAGCGCGTCACCACCTGGATGGTGGGAAAGTCGACATTCGGCAGCGGCGCGATCGGGAGCTCACGGTAGCCGAGCATGCCCAGCAGCACGACCGCGACGATCATCAGCGTCGTCGCGATCGGCCGGAGGATGAAGGGCGCGGACATGGCGGGCCTCAGTCAACGCGTAGCTCGGCGGGGCGTGGCTGAATGGTGGGCTGCGCCTTCGCGGCCGGCGACGCGCCCTCGATGGTGATGCGGGCGCCGTTCTCGAGCCGGTAATAGCCGTCGGTGACGACGCGCTCGCCTTTGGCCAGCCCCTTGTCGATCAGCGCGCGTCCATCGAAAATCTGCCCGACGGTGACGGGGCGGAAGGCCGCCGTATCGTCCGCCTTTGCGACCCAGACGAAATCGCCCCGCGGCCCGTGCCGCACGGCGATCGCGGGCGCGGTGATCGCGTTCTTGCGCGTGTCCACCGTGATCCGCCCGTTGGCAAAATTGCCGGGCCAGAGTTTCAGCGCCTTGTTGGGAAAGGTCGCCTTCAGCTTGATCGTGCCGCTGGCCTGATCGACCTGGTTGTCGACCAGCGTGATCGTGCCCTTGTCCAGTTCGATCGTGTTGTCGGCCGTGAGCGCGACCACCGGTGCATCGGCCTGGCCGAGGCTGAGCCGGGTCTGGCCGACCGCGACCGCCGCAAGCGTGAAGATCACCGAGATCGGCTGCAATTGCGTGACGGTGACGATGGTCGTCGGCGACACCGCGCGGACGTAATTGCCCTGGTCGACCTGGCGGATGCCGAGCCGTCCGCTGATCGGCGCGCGGACGTTGGTGAAGCCGAGCTGCGTGCGCGCGTATTCGATCTGGGCCTCGTCGTTCCTGACCTGCGCCTTGTACTGCTCGACCAGCGCGTGCTGCTGGTCCACGACCTGCCGGGAGATCGCGGCGGCCTTCTGGATCAGCGAATCGTAGCGCTCCATGTCGATCTGCGCACCGTCGAGCAGCGCCTGATCCTTCTGCCTCACCGCGATCTGCTGGTCGAGCTGGGCCTGGAACGGGCGCGGATCGATCACGGCGAGGATGTCGCCCTGTTTGACGTCCTGCCCTTCCTGGAAAAGGATCTGGACGATCTCGCCATCGACCCGGCTCTGCAAATTGACGGTGTTGTAGGCCTGGATGGTGCCGATGCCCGTCAGATAGATCGGGACGTCCTCCGCCTTCGCGGCGGCGACTTTGACGGCGACCGGCGGTCTCGGCGGAGGTGCGGCGGTCGCACCGTGCTCCGCCTCCGCCGCCTGCATGAAGGGCAGCGCGAACGGAAACTTGATGTCCTTGATGTCATTCCTGAAATAATAGGCAGCGTAGCCCGCGGGCAACACGACCAGCGCGGTGATTAGGAGTTTGGCTGCGCGTTTCACGTTCAAACCCGTCATCGCTATATGCTACTACTCGTAACATTAGCACGCGTAGCACAATGAGATCAACGGCGCTGGCGCCGATGAACGTCTGTCTTGCGGTGGATTTTGCCGGAGGCCGGCCGGTATAACCCTAGACGACCTCGACGGTCGCCGCGTCGAACTGGGTGCCGGCGGCGCGGTGGCGTGCGAGCACCTCGCCCGAAAGCTCCGCGACCTCGTTCTGCGCGGTGCTATCCAGCATCGCATGGACGCGCTGGCTTGATGCCGCCAGCACCGCCGGATCGAGCTTGCCCTGGTCGACGCCGTTGATGATCGACTGGGCGAGGAAGCGGGCGCGCTCGGTGTCGGTCAGGTGCGAGCAGATCATCAGCATGTCGTTGCCGGCGGCCATGAAGCGTGCACCGGAATCCGGCGCGTCGAGCCGGCCTGCCATCGCGCGCATGCCGACGTCATCGGACACGATCACGCCATCGAACTTCATCGCCTCGCGCAACAGCCCCTGCGTGATCGGCCGCGACAACGTCACGGGATCGTTGGCGTCAAGCTTCCGGTACAGGATGTGAGAGGTCATCATCATCCCGATGCCATCAGCGATCGCCGCGGCAAACGGCCTCAGCTCGCGCGCCTTGATCTGCTCGAGGTCGAGATCGAGCACCGGTAATTCGTGATGCGAATCCACCTGCGTGTCGCCATGCCCCGGAAAATGCTTGCCGCAGGCCCGCACGCCGCGACGTTCCATCGCCTTGGTGAACGGCAGCATGGACTTGATGACATCGTCGGCGGTGCGGCCGAGGGCACGCTCGCCGATCACGGGGTTGGCGGGATTGGAGTGAATGTCGAGCACCGGCGCGAAGTTGAGATTGCAGCCGAGCGAAGCCAGCTCGACGCCCATGGCGTCGCCGACCTGCTCAGACGTGCCGGCCCAGCGCGCCGCATAGGAGAAGCGCGTGATCGGCGCCGGCGTGCGGCACACGCGTCCGCCTTCGTGATCGATGGCGATGAATTGCTTGTCGCGCTGCGAGGCGTCGCGGATCGCCGCGATCAGGTCGCGGTGGACCGACAGCCAGTCCCGATAGGGCAGGTCATGACGGAAATTGCTCTTGTAGAGGATGATTCCAGCCGGCCTGAGATCCCGCAGCAGCGCACGGTCGCGGTCTTCGAGGACGCTGGTCGGCTTCAGGCCAATGAAGAAATGGTCACCGACCGTTGAAAGGAGGGAATCGCTCATCCGCCGTGGCCGCCACCAATCGTTTGGTTGATTGAGATGGAGCTGGACGCAACGCGAACTCTCAGCCCCTGCGCGAGCTTTCACGGGGCCCGCTTCGTCGTCTCAATATTTCAAATTTCCTCAACGGAATCAATCTTCAAATCGGCCCGCCGGCGCAGTGCGCCGACGAGCGGGTCGTGACCAATCGATCGCCATCCTCACGCCGCAGCAAGCGCCGGCTGCTTCGGCTGCCGGCCGATCATCAGCGACAGCACGGCGGCGACGATGCCGGTTGCGCCCGCGATCATGAAGGCTTGCAGATAATCGCCCTGCGACGAGCGCATGAAGCCGGCGAAGAAGGCGGCGCAGGCCGCCCCTAATTGATGGCCGGCGACCACCCAGCCGAAGATCAGCGGCGCGTTCTTGTCGCCGAAGGCTTCGTTGGCGATGCGCACGGTCGGCGGCACGGTCGCGATCCAGTCAAGCCCGTAGAACACCGCGAACACCGACAGGCTGACAAGGGAGAAATCGGAGTAGGGCAGGTAGATCAGCGACAGCCCGCGCAGGCCGTAATAGAAGAACAACAGCTTGCGCGGATCGAAACGGTCGGTGAGCCAGCCCGACAGCGTGGTGCCGAACAGGTCGAAGAAGCCCATCAGCGCCAGCAGGCTTGCGGCCTGCACTTCGAAGATGCCGTGGTCGCCGCAGAACGCGATCAGGTGGGTGCCGACGAGGCCGTTGGTGGTGAAGCCGCAGATGAAGAAGGTCGCGAACAGGAACCAGAAGGTCGGCACCTTGGTCGCGCGCACGAGATTGCTGATCGCAGCGACGAACGGATTGCCTTGAGCGGGCGCCGCCGGTTGATCGTCATGCGCGCTGCCATAGGAACGCAGGCCGATCGACGCCGGCCGCTCGGGCACCAGAAAATACACCAGCGGAATCAGCGCCGCGCAGCACGCGGCGACCGTCAGCACCACGGGCCTCCAGCCGCCCCATTCGACCAGGCTCGCGAGGCCCGGCATGAAGATGAGCGTGCCGGTGGCGGTGCTCGCCGTGAGCAATCCCATCACCAGGCCGCGATTGGTGGTGAACCAGCGATTGACGATGGTGGCGCCGAGCACGTTGGCGACCGCGCCCGAACCGATGCCGGACAGCAGTCCCCAGGTCATGAACAATTGCCACGGCGCCGTCATGAAATAGCTCGCAGCCGTCGAGACCGACATCAGCGCCAGCGCGCCCAGCATGGTACGGCGGATGCCGAAGCGCTGCATCACGGCGGCAGCGAACGGACCTGCGAGCCCATAAAGGAAGATGCCGATCGCGGCCGAGGACGAGATCACGCTGACGTCCCAGCCGAACGTCTTCTGTAAAGGCAGCATCAGCACGCCCGGCGTCGCGCGCAGGCCGGCCGAGGCCAGCAGCGCCATGAAGATCACGGCGACGACCACGAAGGCATATTTCTGGCCGAATGGCCGCCGGGAGACGGACGAGGATTGAAAGGAGGAAGGGGGCATGTTACTTACCGGTACGTATTGCGATGCGATACTAATACGTACCGGTCAGTAACATTGTCAAGCCCATGCCCAAACTCAAGTCGCAGCTCGGACGAAGCCAGATGCCGAAAAAAGCCGAAAAGCCCGCAGACGCGCCGCTCCGCGCCGCCGACCGGATCCGCGCGTCCGCCAGCGAGTTGTTTTACCGCGAGGGCATCCGCGCCGTCGGCGTCGACGAGGTGGTGGACCGGGCTGGTGTGACGAAACCCAGCCTCTATCGCAGCTTTGCCTCCAAGGACGATCTCGCCGCCGCTTATTTGCGCGACTACGATCTGGGCTTCTGGGAAAATTTCGAGCGCCCCGGCGGCAAGTCCTACAGCAAGGCGCGCGATCATGTGCTCGCCTATATCGGCGAGCTCGCCTCGCGTGCGGTCGCCAAGGGCTATCGCGGCTGCGGGCTGAGCAACGCCGCGGTGGAATATCCCTCGCGCGACAATCCGGCGCGCCAGGTCGCCGAAGCGCACAAGAAGGTCTTCCGCAAGCGCCTGCGCGAGCTCGCGGCCGCCATGGGCGCGCGTCAGCCGAACGTGCTCGGCGATGCGCTCTTGCTGCTGATCGAGGGCGTCTACGTCACCGGCCAGCAATCGGAAGACGGCCCGGCGCAATCGGCGCTTGCGGCCGCGAAGCTGCTGATCGATGCGAGCGTGAAGGCGGGGTGAGGGCGACCTGGACGGCGCCCGCTTTTGACGAATAAGTCGCCAGATCGGCGCTATTTGAGATTTGGTGCTGCTTCCCGCAAGCTGTTCGCCGCATGCGCGGCTTCCGGCGATGGTGCTGCCCGCTCGATCTGTCTTGCGGCGCGCTCCGCAAGGATCAACCCGACCAATGATGACACGATGACGAGGACGATGGTGGCGTTCAGCATCGGCTGGTCGATCAGGCGCTCGCCGGCAGCATTCTTCGACCCATAGGCAACGAGCGCGACCGCCAGCGTTGCCGCGACCTGCGGTAGGGTCAGCGCGAACATCAGGTTTCGTTCAGGCCTCCCATAGCCGAACAAGTGTGCGGTGGTGGCTGCCGCAAGCCACTTGCCGCCGAACAGCGCTGCCAGCACACCGAGCACGAGCCACGGTTGGTCCCTCACGGTCGCGAAGAAGATCTTGAAATCGACCAGGAAGCCGGCGGCAATGAAAAAGACGGGAATGAACAAAGCCTGGCTCATGATCTCGAGGGAGTCATCGCCCTTGATCTCGCCGAACGCGCGCTTCAGGCTGACGCCCGCAAGAAAGGCGCCGATGATGCCTTCCATGCCGATCCATTCCGCGACCTGCGCGGCAATGGCCATCACCAGCAGCATGATCAGCGCGCTCGAGACCCGGCTTGTCCCGAACACGGTCAAGAGGCGCTTGACCAGCCAACTCAATCCGATCAGCACGCCGGGCACGTAGATCGCCAGCCAGAAGAGCGTGACCAGAACCCCGGCAGGGTCAAAGCCGCGGAGGTGGATTGGCACGCAAAGCGCCAGCACGAGAATCGACAGCATGTCGGTGAACAGCGTCGCTCCGACCGTTACGACAGTGGCCTCCTGATCGAGCAGACCCTTCTCCTTGACGATGGGCAGCCCGAGCAAGGTGTGGGACGCAAGGATCGCGCCGATGACCGCACACGAATTCGCGGAGTAACCGACCGTCGCGCCCACGCCGATTGCGAGCGCAAAGGGCCACGCGAACGTGAGCAGGCCGAATGTCGCGGCCTTGCGCCGGGCCTCGTTGAACTTGGCAATGTTGACCTCGAATCCGGCGAAGAACATCAGCAGGAGCTTGCCGAGCTCTGCGAAGAAGGTGACGACCTTGCCCTCGGGGTTGAGGACAGAAAGGACGCTCGGACCGAGGATGATGCCCGCCAGGATGTATCCGACCGGGCGGGGAAGGTGCAGGCGCTGCATCAGGCTTGGAAGCACCAGTGTCAGCATCAATGTCAGCGAGAATGAAGTAAGAATCGGCAGGTGCGAAAAGAACTCCAAGCGGGCCCCCATCCGCGAGAGTGAATCGGCTGCGCTTTGGCGCAAATGCACGATAATGGAGTTTTGCGGCGAGTGGAACCTTCAGGCAGAGCGTCAGCGCTTCTGTCCCATTCGTTGCTGGCGAGCGACAGGTCGCGACCAACTGCCGCAACGCCCCCCATCGCCACAATCGCGGCAATTTCGAATGGGATTGCTCTGAAAGTGATTTGCGATCTCAGATTGAACTAAACTCTATCGATTTTTGCGCCAGAACGGCTTGACTGCTTTCGTTTTGTCAGAATTGACGGCAGGCACGTTCAGGGAGTGGCGCAATGAGCAGTGCGGTCCATCGGACTTCGCAAGCCTTGTCTCCAGAGGAGGTGGAACCCGCGAGAGATCATGTTTGCTCGGCCCCGCCTCTAGCGGAAAGCAAATCAGGTTACTGGCGGCGTACCCTCCGGCGGGCGATTTCGGTCATTCCAGGAAAAGCTTGTCTCGCTGTGTGCGCCGGCCTCATCGCTGGCTCTTTGGTCGATGCCGCCGCCGCGCAAACCTGCACGGTGGCGCCGGACTCCACCGTCTCAG
This sequence comes from Bradyrhizobium monzae, assembly GCF_021458635.1. GTDB lineage: Bacteria > Pseudomonadota > Alphaproteobacteria > Rhizobiales > Xanthobacteraceae > Bradyrhizobium. The sequence continues at coordinate 430,603 of NZ_JAIRDQ010000006.1, read as the reverse complement.
CCACAAGTGGAACCTGCTCGATCGCCCCGAATACGACCTTGACCGGCACGCCCGGCGTTCATGCCAGTACGAACGCAGAGATCACCACCAACAACGTCACCATCAATCCCAACAATGGCGGCAGCATCGGCGGTTTGGCCGACACGGCCGGCACCATCATCTTCAGTTCCGGATCGAGCATCAACGGCAACTGGAGCACCGCTGCCTCGGCGCAAAGCGGCGGCCAGATCATCTTTCAGTCAGGATCCGCCATCAACCCAGCCTTCGGTGGCGGAGGAACTGCATTGCTTGCCGATGGAACGGGCAGCCTGATCAGTGCGACGGGTCTCACGGTCAATCTCAACGGCGCCGGCAACAACGTGGCCGGGCGAGCAACGAATGGCGCCACCATTAACCTGCTGAATGATTCTATTACTTATGCAGTTGGTGGTGGCGGCAATACGGGTCTGTGGGCCACCGGATCCGGCAGCCAGATAACGTCGACCGCTACGACGATCTCGATGCCGGGCGGCGGCGGTAATGACGTCGGTGCGAAGGCGGATGGAGGCGGTGCCGTCACGCTTGTCGGGGGAAGTGTGGCCGTTGAGGGCAACGGCGGCGGGGAAACCGGTCTGTTGGCACAATCCGCCGGAAGCACGGTCAAGGCGACCGGAGTCGCGGTCACGGTCGCCGGCGGCGGCGGAGATGTTGGCGCCAAGGCGCTCGACGGCGGCGCAGTCACGTTGAATGGGGGAAGCGTCGCTGCGACGGGCAGCGGCGGCGGTGAAATCGGGCTGCAAGCGAGCGGCGCCGGAAGCACGCTCGCGGCGACGGGCGTGACTGTCACCGTTCCGAACAGCATCGGCGGCCGCGGGGTGCAGGCAGACAATTCCGGCAGCGTCACGCTCACTGCCGGCACAACGGTCACCACGTCCGGCGCAGGCACGCACGCGGCCGGAGTGACGAGCGGCGGCACGCTGAGCATGACCGGTGGCACGCTGACCGCCAACGGCTGGCTCCAATGCGCTCAATGTGAGTGGCGGCACCGCGACACTCAGCGGCGTGACCATGACCAGCCCGAACGGGGCTTCGATCGCCGCGCCCGGCGATACCAGCAATGTGAACCTGACCGGCGTGACGGCGGTCGTGAACAACGGTCAATGGCTGAACGTCAGCGGCGGCTCCACGCTCAACCTTGTCGCAGACAGTTCGACGCTGCGGGGTGTTGCCCTCACCGACGCCGGCAGTACCTCCAATGTCACGTTGCAAAACAATTCGCTCTGGACCATGACGGGTAACTCGAACGTCACCAATTTGACCAATGCTTCGAGTCTGATCCAGTTCACGCCGCCTGCCGGTGATCCGACACAGCTGTCGAACTACAAGACCCTGACGGTTGTGAACTATGTGGGCCAGGGCGGCACGCTCGGGCTCAACACGTTTCTCGGGACCGACGGCTCGCCCTCGGACAGGCTGGTCATCAATGGCGGCACGGCGACCGGCAACTCCTTCTTGAGGATTGCCAATACCACCGGCGCCGGCGCGCTCACGACCGGCAACGGAATCCTCGTGGTCGACGCGCTCAATGGTGCGACGACGGCGACCGGTGCCTTCAGTCTGTCCCGGCCGGTCCTGGCAGGCCCTTACCGGTACAGTTTGTTCCGTTCGAGTGTTGATGCCAGTAACCCTGAAGCCTGGTATCTGCGCTCAAATATCGACTGCCTCCGTCACCCAGACCTGCCCGGCTGTCGCGGTGGCGGTGGCGGCGTCTTTTGTGCCAATCATCCTGCGGCGGCCATCTGTGGCGGAGGAGGCGGTGGTGGCGGTGGCGGTGGTGGCGGAGGCGGCGGCGGCGGCGACATCCCCGACTACAGACCGGAGACCTCGTTCGATGCGGTAATCCCGGCGATGGCGCTTCTGTACGGACGCAACCTGCTCGACACGCTGCATGAGCGCGTGGGTGAGGAGGAGGACGAACGCTTCCGCGCAAATCCCGAGAATGCGAAGGTCGGCTGGGCCCGCATGATCGGTGTCAACGGCGTGCAGCAGGGCGACAGTTTCGGTGTGCTGGGTGGTTCGGCGGGCCCGCACTTCGCGTATGATTTCCTGGCCTTGCAGGGCGGCATGGACGTCTATCGCCACGACAGTCCCGACGGCTCGCGCGATCAGGCCGGCGCTTATTTCGCGATCGGCACGGCGCAGGGGCGGGTCACCCATGTCGACGGCACGCCGGGCGAAAGCAACTTCAATGCCTACACGCTCGGCGGCTACTGGACACATTTCGGTCCGACTGGATGGTATGTCGACTCGGTCCTTCAAGGCACATTCTACGATATCAATAGCCCCGGCAGTGGCGAGCTTCCGGCGCTCAAGACCGGCGGCCAGGGCGCTGCCGCCTCCGTCGAAGGCGGCTACCCCTTCAAGCTCGGAGGCGGATACTTCATCGAACCGCAGGCGCAGCTCGTCTATCAGAACATCCACATCAATAGTGCCAGCGATACGGCTGCGCTCATCAGCTTCAGCAAGGTGGATTCGCTGGCCGCGCGGATCGGCGCCCGGTTCGGTAGGACCTGGGCGATTGACAACAGCTCGCAGACGATCACCGCGTGGATTCGTCCCAATTTGTGGAACGAATTCCTCGGCAACCCGACAACCTTCTTCTCTTCGGAGACCGGCCCCGTTCCGTTTCACGCCAGCCTGGGTGGCTTGTGGGGAGAGATCAACGCCGGCGTGAGCGGCCAGGTGAACGCGACCACGACGCTCTACGCAAACGCGTCCTACCAGAGCCGGTTCGATGGCGGCGGCTTTGCCTATACCGGCAAGGCCGGATTCCGGATCAATTGGTGAGTTGATCGCGAACCATGCGCGCCGGTGTTGGCATCCGGCAACCCGGCAGCTCATTGAGAGATGTCACCGCCACCCCAGCGCCGGCGCCACGTGCTTCAGGATCGCCTCGATCGCATGGGCGCAATAGTCGACGCCGAGCTGGTTCGGGATCGTCAGCAGCAGCGTGTCGGCCTCGGCGATCGCCTCGTCCTGCCTGAGCTGCTTGATCAGCGCCTCCGGCTCGGCGGCATAGGAGCGGCCGAAGATCGCCCGCGTCTGCGGATCGATGAAGCCGATCTGGTCCTCGCCGCCGCGCTCGCCGCCGAAATAGGCGCGGTCGCGATCGTCCATCAGCGCGAAAATGCTGCGGCTGACGGAGACGCGGGACTCGCGGCCGTGGCCGGCTTCCTTCCACGCGGCGCGATAGGCGCGGATCTGGGCGGCCTGCTGCACGTGAAAAGCTTCGCCGGTCTCGTCGTTCTTCAGCGTCGAGCTCTGCAAATTCATGCCGAGCTTGGCGGCCCAGATGGCGGTCGCGTTCGAGCCGGCGCCCCACCAGATGCGTTCGCGCAAGCCTTCCGAATGCGGCTCGAGGCGCAGCAGCCCCGGCGGGTTCGGAAACATCGGCTGCGGATTGGGCTCTGCAAAACCCTGGCCGCGCAAAATGTCCAGGAAGACTTCGGTGTGACGGCGGCCCATGTCGGCATCGCTCTGGCCCTCGGCCGGTCGATAGCCAAAATAGCGCCAGCCGTCGATCACCTGCTCGGGCGAGCCGCGGCTGATGCCGAGCTGAAGCCTCCCGCCGGCGATGAGGTCGGCTGAGCCTGCGTCCTCCGCCATGTAGAGCGGGTTCTCGTAGCGCATGTCGATCACGGCCGTGCCGATCTCGATCTTGCTCGTCCTGGCACCGACCGCGGCCAGCAAGGGAAAGGGCGAAGCGAGCTGACGCGCGAAATGGTGGACACGGTAATACGCGCCGTCGAGGCCGAGCTGTTCCGCCGCCACGGCCAGTTCGATCGACTGCAGCAGCGTGTCGCCGGCCGAGCGGGTCTGCGATTGCGGCGAGGGCGTCCAGTGTCCGAAGGACAGAAATCCGATCTTTTTCATGGGCGTCATTTAATGATGGCAGGGGCGGCGTCAACCGCCAGTTCCGGCGGCGTCGGTATGCGACGGGGCGGGCACGAAATGCCCGGCGCGCGCGACCAGGAGATCGAGAAAGCTTCGTGCACGCAGCGACATCCAGTGCGTCTCCGGATAGACCGCATGCAGCGGCAGTGCGGCGATGGCGTAGTCGGGAAGCACATGCTCGAGCTCGCCGCGGCGAAGACCGTCCGCCGCATTCCAGTCGGGCAGGATGGCGATGCCGAGATGCTGCATCGTCGCCTCCTGCATCGCGTCGGCATCGTCGACGTGAATGGGTCCGTTGATCGACGCGACGTGACGGCCGTGCTCGGATTCGAAGGCCCATTGGTGCGAAGGCGACATCCGCGAATAGACGATGCACTGATGTGAGCTGAGATCGTCGGGCGTCCGCGGCAGCGGCCGGCCATGCAGATAGGTGGGTGTCGCGACCAGATAGCGCTGCACGGTGCCGAGCCGGCGCGCGACCAGCGTGCTTGCTTCGAGATTTCCAATTCGCAGCGCGAGCTCGATGCCTTCTTCCACCAGATTGACGAACCGCTCGCTGAAGCGGATGTCGACCCGCACCTCCGGATGGTGCCGCACATATTCGGCGATCACGGGCATCAGGTAGCGCCGTCCGAACGACGAGGGCACGCCGATCCGCAGCGTGCCGGTGGGGCGGGGCGCTGCCTGCTCGACGCTCGACCGCGCCATGTCGAAGCTGTCGAGGATCTGCCGCGCAAGGTCGTAGATGCGGTGCGCCTCGGCCGTCGGCTTCAGCGTCCGCGTCGTGCGCGAAAACAGCTGCGTGCCGAACTCGCGCTCCAGCATCGCGATGCGCTTGCTGATGGCCGGTTGGCCGATGCCGAGCTCCTTGGCCGCAGCCGAGAAGCTGCCACCCTCGAGGGTGCGAACGAAAGCGCGCAGGCAATCGATCCGGTCCATCATTCATTCCGATTTGGAATAAATTATATCCCATTTATTCCGTGGTGCGCAACACGGCAGGCCGTTAGGCTTCCTCAAAACAAGCAGTCACGAGCAAGGAAACGGGGGAGGGACGACATGGCACGCAACATCGGAATCGTCGGCGCCGGAATCGCCGGTCTGCATCTCGCGCTCTATCTGCAGAAGCACGGCGTGGACGCCACGGTCATCACCGATCGGTCGCCAGACGAGTACCGAAATATCCGGCTGCTCAACACCGTCGCGCATCACCACGTGACGCTCGCACGCGAGGACTATCTCGGCGTCAATCACTGGACCGATCCGAAGGATCACTATTACTACCACGATCACGTCTTCAATTTTCCGCAGCCGCTGAGCTTTCGCGGTGATTTCTCGAAGGCGAGCCGCGCCGTCGACTACCGGATTTATCTCCCCGCGCTGATGCAGGACTTCACGACGCGTGGCGGAAAGATCGAATATCGTCGCATCGAGGAGCGCGACATTGGTCCGCTGGTCGCCCGTTTCGATCTGCTGGTCGTCTCGACCGGCAAGGGGCCGCTGGGCCAGCTCTTCACGTACCGGCCGGAGCACACGCCCTATTCGCAGCCGCAACGGCGGCTGTGCGTCGGGCTCTATACCGGCGTGCGGCAGCCCGATCCCATGAATGTCACGCTCTCGGTCTCGCCCGGGCATGGCGAGATGATCGTGATCCCGACCATCACCTTTGGCGGCATCGCCAACGCGCTGCTGATGGAGAACGTGCCGGGCGGCGACATGGAGGAACTCGCCACGCTCAGCTACGACGACAACCCGAAGCATTTCTTGAAGGTGCTGTTGGGCAAGCTGGAGAAGCATCACCCGACCACCTACGATCGCATCGATACGGCGCGGTTCGATCTCGCCCAGCCCCAGGATCTGCTGCAGGGCGGCGTGGTCCCGACCGTGCGCAACACGATGGTCGAATTCGACGACGGCAAATGCGCGATCGCGCTCGGCGACGTCCACGCCATCGTCGATCCCATGATGGGACAGGGCGCCAATATCGCCTCCTATGCGGCCTTCGTGCTCGGCGAGGAGATCGTCAACGCCGACGCGCTCGATGCGCGCCTGTGCGAGAAGATCGATCTGAAGCGGCAGGATCGCGTATTGGCGGCGTCACGCTGGACCAACGTGATGCTGCAGCCGCCGACGGAAGCACTGGGCATGCTGATCGGGGCGATGAGCCAGAATCCTGCACTGGCCAACGAGTTTACCGAGAATTTCAACTATCCCGACCGGCAGTGGGACCGCATCTCGACGCCGCAGCGCATCCAGGCCTGGATCGAACGCATGTCGGCACCATCAGAACCCGTCAGGGCGATTGCGTGAGGATCGATGCGGACGAAGACCGACATGGCGCGCGCCAATCCCGCATCGTTCCGCGAAGCCGCCTCGCGCTTTGCGACCGGCGTCGCGGTGCTGACTGCGCTCGACGAGCACGGCCGCGTCTGCGGCATGACGGCGAACAGCTTTGTCACCGTCAGCCTGTCGCCGCCGACCGTGCTGGTCTCCGTCATGCCCGGCCGCATGCACCGCGCGATCTCGGCGACCGGCCGCTATTGCGTCAACGTCCTGCCGGACCATGGCCGTGACCTGTCGCGGCACTTCGCGAGCCAGCCGAACACCGGCGCAAGTCCCGACTATGACATCGTCGACGGCCTGCCGCGCCTGTCCGGGTGCATCGCCTGGTTCGCCTGCGAGGTCACACGCCAAATCGACGTCAGCGACCACACGCTGATCATCGCCGAAGTCTCCAGCTGCGACTCTCGCGACACCACGCCGCTGGTGTTCTTTTCCAGCCGGTATCATCTCGGGCCGGGCGCGCCGGTGGATCGGTGAGGGTCGCAGCGGCCCGCGGCTTGAGCGGATCCGGTGTTCTCGCCGTGCGAAGTCATCGTGAAGTCGGTCATTGGCGATGACCCATTTCGGGTGATTGCCAGATCGATTTCTCCCCGGGCGTTCTTCCAGCCTGCTTCGTGCAGGTCTAGGGTTCGGTCGCTACCACGAGCTGCCCCAGGGGCGTGCCGTTGAATATACGGCTGACAGCGCAACAGACACCGTCGGCAGCGGCAAGCAATAGGATCTATCGCGCTTTGATAGCTTCGTCGGGATCGGAATTCCGTCTCGGGTGAGGGTGGACGCGCCGGTCGTCAACACGGCGAATGCCACGCGGCTTGTTCGGAAGGAACGACCTGATGGCAGCCCATTCAAAGTCCGTGAGTTCATACCGCATCATTCGAGACCCCCGTTTGGGCGCTTGAATCGCATCCGAACCGATGCGTTCAACCGGCAAAACCGGACAATCGGCATTTCTGAGATTATCCCCTAACCGGACATCACGCGGACATACCAAAATCGACGCGAATGACCCGAAGCGGAACGATGATCGCCATTGCCGTTCTACTCAATAATCCAGTCAGCACTGGCGGCGAGTGATGCGGGCACGGAGAGACCGAGATGGGAGGCTGTCGCAAGGTTTACCGACAACTCGAATTTTGAAGTTTGGTAGAATGGAATGTTGCCTGGGGCCGCACCCTTGAAAATCTGATCAACATCGCTCGCGCAACGTTTGTTCAAGTCTGTTAGGTCGAAGGAATAGGCCATTAGGCCGCCCGCCTCGACATACTCGCGGAAAGCTCCGATCGAAGGAAGTTTTGCTTCCGCCGCGAGCCGTGCGATCAAACGGCTATTGCGGAAAGTCTCAGGTGAGTCCACCACCATCAGCCCATTGGCACCTTGGCCTGAAAGGCTGTCGATGGCGCTCCTGTAGTCGGCTTCCTTTGCACCGAACTCCAATAGAGAGACAGCAATCGGCAAGCCAGCCCGTTGGGCATTGGCTCGGATCGCCGGACCGGCAACTCCATCGAGCTGAATGCGGAGAAGGAGGCAGCCGAGTTTCGATAAAGCAGGACTGATCTCGCGCAATAACTCCATCCGTTTGCCATGGATTGAGGGGCCTGTATCGATACTTGCGCCGGTAAAGTTTCGACCGGGATGCGATAGACTGTCCGCCATTCCCAAGGCTATCGGATCCCCTGTCAGCGCTACTATTGGAATAGTTGTTGTATACTCTTTAAAGAGCGCTGCGCCCGGCCCAACGGCGTAAACAAGGTCTGGTTTGCCTCGCACAATCTCCGCAGCCAGGGTCTGAGGCCCGGATGTGTTCTGCTCTCTTCCGAAAGGTTCGACAATCAGGTTCTGGTTTTCGACATAGCCCAGTCGTCGAAGCTCATCAAAAAATGCCTTGAAGTATCTCTGGTCGGTTTCGGGGCGAAGAACGGCATTTGCCTCCGATGGGTTGAAGATGGCGAGCCGCTTCGGAGCGTGTTGAGCATGGGAAGCGAGCGGCACAGCCGCGACCAAGCCAGTCACCAGCGTCATGAAGTCGCGACGTTTCAACAATACCCCCCAAGCAGCCCAGAAGAGGCAAGCGTAGGGTTTCTAACACGCCAGTCGAGCTTTAGTAAGTTCGGCCTCGCTGCCTACCTGTCTCGTATGCTCAGCGAATTGACAGTCGAGGTCGGCTACTGGCCCTGGGCCCTTTTCGCACCTTACGCGATGTCCGACTTAGGTCCGGAATACGCGCCAAAGCGGACGTTGGCCGAGCACTCTGATTTCAAGAGTTCACGCCCTAGCTTGCCCGGGCGCTCTTTGCGCGAGGGGGCGTATCGTTGACGTCGTTGGCGCGCTTGGGAGCGTTCGCGGCGCGCCATTGTCGTGGCGTCATTCCGGTCCAGCGCCTGAAGGCGTGGGTGAATGCGCTGACTTCGCCATAACCGAGCAGCCAGGCGGTTTGCGAAATCGGCAATTCGTCCTTTTTCAAATAGCTCTTGGCGAGGTCGATCTTCAGCTCGTCGAGAATGCCGGTGAAGGTCAACCCCTCTGAGGCAAGGCGCCGCGCCAATGTGCGATGGCTCATGCCGAGCCGTCGCGCGATCTCCTCGACCCGTGCCTCGCGATGGGGAAGCAATGGCGCAATGGCATTCTCGACGCTCGATCTGAGCGAAACCCCGCCGGGCCTCCGATGTGCAAGCGCTTCCTCGCAGAAGGACACCAGCAGATCGTTCAAATGGTGATCGGCACTCTCGATCGGCATCAGCCCCACGGGTTGCGGGAAAACGATCTCGTCGATATCCGACCCGAACTCGATCTCGCAACCCAGGAACGACCTGACCTCAGCGGGCGTCGTGCGACGATGATGGGCGACCTTGATCCGGGCCGGCACCACGCGGCGGTTGGTCAGGACGCGGTTCATGCGAATGATCGAGGTGAGCCAGAATTCGACCTGGTGCCGATCCGACCGTCGCTCCACACCGACATATCTCAGCGTGATCGCCATGTCCTTCGCGGCAAATCGCAGCGAAATCCCCTCATTGGCGAGATGGCAATAGCGCTCGGTCTTGGTCAGGGCATCGGCGACTGTCCCTGAGGACGCCGCGACATAGTAGAGCAGGCCGATCTCTCGGAGATCGAAGTCCAGCGCCAAATGGAATCCGAGGGCGTCGTCGTGCAGGACCTCGGCGGCAAGTTCCAGAAATTTGATCTGGCTTTCGGCGCTCAGACGCGCCTTGCGGTCCTCGATCTGCGCGTAGGTCACTCCGGCCTTTGACAGCAAACCGTCGGCGCGAACGCCAGCGTTCAGCAGGCGTGCCCATACAAGGCGAGCGATCCCGCCGGTGGCGCTGGGCATTGCTTCCAGATGGGGCGAACGGGCAGCCGGCACGCCGAACCCTTTAGTCGTTGCCGCCGCGCTCGCGGATCGCGCACGGCATGGAAAATCAAATAATTGGCTCACGATAACAAGAAACCGGGTGTCGCGTGACTTAAATCGGTTGTCTGCCCTCAGACAGGTCCTGCGTTCTCGGGGCAGCCCCTTTTCCCAATGCTCCGAAGGCCTTGATGTCCAGCAGTGACGGCGCCGCGCCGCCTATAAACGTGAAGATATTGCGAAGTTACGGCAAGTTGCTCGGAATTCCTCATACCGCTCATGGCGCACGAACGGTTGCGCTCGAGCGCGTTGGCGATTGCGAGATCACCATGTTCGAAACGCTTGAAGCCGGTTCAGCTGCGGCGCCCCTGTTCTGGATGGAGCTGTTCGATCTTCGCGTTCACGCCTCTCGCGACAGCCGCGGCTGCCACAACATGAGCGACGCGGTCGCAGCGTTCAACGATTTTGCGTCGCAGGCGAGCCGCCTCGCGGAGCTGCCGTCGCGCGACATCGGCGAAGCCGTAGGCTGACAATTGCCGCGTCCACCGAGAGTGTCCCCAGCGGAAAACGCAGTGCTGCTGACGCGCGGCCAGGTTCTTGGCTACGACAGGGAACGGATGGCGTTTCTGTTTACGATGACGTACGGCGCCCGCGTCGTCGACTGCGAGATAAGCAGCGTCGCGCTGGACGACCTTGACGGCGCGAAGGGCACGCGTCCCGACGAAAGGGAGACCCAATTCAGGCGTCTCCGCGACGCGGTCGAGCGCGTTGCATCATACGCTTTCGAGCAGCAGGGCAGGCGGCAGCGCGAGCGGCTCCGCATCTTCTCCAAGCACGTCAAAAGCCTCCGATCTGTCTGAGGTGGCCGGATCGCCGAGGACAGCGCCGGCGGTTGTGCATATATGCATTTTGTGCCACATGACATGATGTTGGCATCCCTGTCCCCCTCTTAACCATTCCGTTCGACTCTTGCCTGGGAGGCGAGGTTCCAGAGCTGTTGCCCTTTGGGTGTTGCCGCGCCGCGACATCCCGGCACGCTCAGCCGGTGTAGACTGGTTCATATCCGGTGCCGCTTCCGTTGCCCGGACGATGAATTGTCGCGCTCTTGCGTTCAGTTGTGAGTTTTGCCTGTGGTCCGGACAAGTCGCATCAGTGCTCCAGCAGTCCTGTTGGCCTTGTCGATCGCAGCAGTCCTTGGAGGCTGTGCAGGGCGTCCGTCGCAGGGCGTGCTTGTTCCGACAGCGCAGGCCGCTCCCGGAAACACAAATGTCCCGATCTATGTCGTGACCAATCGCAAGCGGTCGGACGTCGATCCCGGCGAGATGTTCAGCGGTGAGCGTTCGGACGAGCTGTCCTTTGCCGAGGTGACGGTCTCGATCCCGGCCGATGCTTCGCGCAAGATCGGCGAGGTGCAATGGCCTGCGAGCCTGCCCGGCGACCCCCAGCGAGATTTTACGACCGTGTCGGCCGACTATCTCGACAAGACGCGTTTCGCTGCATCCCTCACCGCGGCGATGAAACAGTCGGGTCGCAACAAGGTGCTTGTCTTCGTCCACGGCTTCAACAATCGCTTCGATGATGCGGTCTATCGCTTCGCGCAGATCGTTCACGATTCCAAGGTTCCGGTCGTGCCCGTGCTGTTCACCTGGCCATCGCGCGGCGAGTTGCGGCTGCGCGCCTATACCTATGACCGGGAAAGCGCCAATTTTTCGCGCGACGCGCTCGACAATGTGTTGAGCACGCTCGATAGCTCGCCTGCCGTCGGCGAAGTCTATCTCCTGGCTCATTCGATGGGCAATTGGATCGCGCTGGAAGCGCTGCGGAGCCGTGCGATCCGCGCCCCTTCTGTCGCGGCGAGGCGCGGCAAGCTGAAAAATGTGATGCTGGTGGCTCCCGACGTCGATGTCGATGTCTTCCGATCGCAACTGAACCGGATGGGTGGCGTGCGGCCGCCGATCTCGCTGTTCGTCTCGCGCGACGACGGCGCGCTCTCGCTGTCGAAGACGATCTGGGGCGACGTCGCCCGCCTGGGCGATATCGACCCGACCCAGGAGCCCTACCGAAGCGAACTCGCGCGCGACCGGATCGACGTCTACGACCTGACGAAACTGGCGGTCGCCGGCGATGACGCCCATGATCGCGCGTTCGAGCAGGTGGGACCGGTTGTCGCCATGATCCGCCAGCGCATGGCCCAGGGCCAGGCGCTGGGTGAACAGAAGCCGGACGTGAATCCGCTTGCCAAGCTTGCCGAGTAGGTGGCGAAGGCTTGCGGACAGGTGACTCCAGTCAAGGCACTAAGCGGCGTCGCCTCAGGCATATGCGACCCAGCCGCGGAAGGTGAACCCGGCGTAGAACAGCGTTGGATCGGAGAAGCCGGCATCGCGCAAGATCACCTCATCTTGCTCTGGTGCCAAAATGCTCAATTGGCCATCGACCGCTTTCCGCGCTGCGGCCGCCTTGTCGGGCTCGACGCCGGATGCGGCCAGAAACGCAGAATATCGCGAGAGCCACAGCGGGCGTTCATGGTGGTCGCCGGGAATGCTGAAATGGGCCGCCACGAACGGTGCGCCAGGCTTGAGGCGGCGGCGGATTTCGGAGGCTATCCGCAGCCGTTCCTCCACGTCGACGAAGTGTAGCGTCAACAGGCACGTCGCGCCGTCGAATGGTCCCTCCGGCGCACCGTCGATATAGCCTTGGTGCAGATGCGCATGCGATGCCAGCGGTCCAAGCGTTTGTTTCGCGAGATCGAGCATCGCGGCGGACGGATCCACGCCATCGAAGCTCCAGCGTGGCTGCACTTGCGCGAAGGCCTTCATTTCCAGGCCCCCGCCGGCACCGAGGACGAGTATTCGCGCATCTTCACGCGCGCGTTCGGCCAGAAGAATCGCTGCCATCGACAGCATGGAATTGTAGCCGGGAACGAAGCGCGGCGGTCCTTCGGTGTATTTCGCCACCATCTGCGGATCGGCGAACGCGTTTTGAATGTCGGTCATCTGTCGTCCTGCTGAGTTCATCACCCGTGATGTGCGCTCATGCCCTGATGCTTTCGCGACCCGAGGCGCTTGCGCAGGTCGTCGCTCAGCATGGCCAGCGTCACCTCGCCGAGGCGCGCCAGCAGCAGCGCTTCGGCATCATGGAATGCCTGATCGAGCACGGCATTCACGGCCTGCTCGACGAGGCAATCGGGCGCCTCCGTCCGGTTGCCCATGGCCAGAAGCGTGGGACTACCGAGTGCGATGTAAACGTCGCGCAGCGTCACCTTGGAAAGGTCGCAGGCGAGCGTCCAGCCGCCGCCGTGTCCCTTTTCGGAGCGGACATAACCGAGGTCCCGTAAGCCAGCCATGATGCGGCGGATCACCACGGGATTCGTGTCCATGGCCTTCGCCAAAGTCTCGGACGTGAAGGGGCCCGGCTTCTGCGCCATGTGCAGCAGCACGTGCAGAACGCCGGATAGACGGCTGTCTCGTTTCATGTAACTTTACATGTTACATTATTGGCGCGAAGTCAACCGGTCTTGAGCGCATCTGACGGAAAGCGCCGGCCGCAATACAGGCTGCGTGTGGACGACGTCCGGGTGTTCTGTGAAGCGGAAACGCAGGAGATCGTCATCACGCGTCACGGCAAGCCAGCCGGGGTGCTGATCCTCGTTTCCTGCAGCGTGTCGAACAGGCACGGAATAGTTTGCGCGCAGGACGCGGCGTGAAGCTCGAGGATATCGATACGGAGTAGCGGGCGAGGGGCCGGCCCACAGTCCCGATGATGTCACCATGCGCCTGTTTTGCCCGACGGGTCAAGCGTTCTGCGGGTTTTCAGAAAATCGTGCTTGAACAACAAGATCAAGCGTGATGACGGTTCACCCAAATCTCGTTGCGCTTTAAGCGCCTGATTTCGCTATCCCCGGCTACTGTGCATGGGGTTGTTTTCGACTTTCGTTTTCAAGGGCGACGGCATCGGGCGCGTTTTTGCTCTCGCCCGCTACTTCATCACCCGCAGACCCTTGGTCGTGAACTTCTGCGTCTTGCCGCCGGGGCGCAGGGGGCGCTTGGTGCCGGCGGCCTTGCCGGTGCCGGGTGGCTGGTGCGCAGGCACGAGCTGGTCGGGACGCGAGCCGATCAGGTCGCGGCGGCCCATCTCGATCAAGGCCTCGCGCAGCACCGGCCAATTGTCGGGGTCGTGGTAACGCAAAAACGCCTTGTGCAGGCGGCGCTGCCGCAGGCCCTTGATCGCCTCGACCTTGTCGCTGCCGCCGCGGCGTACGCCGCGCAGCGGATTGACGCCGGTGTGGTACATCGCGGTTGCGGTCGCCATCGGCGAGGGCAGAAAGGTCTGCACCTGGTCGGCGCGATAGCGGTTTTTCTTGAGCCAGAGCGCGAGGTTCATCATGTCCTCGTCGGTCGTGCCCGGATGCGCCGCGATGAAATACGGGATCAGGTAATATTTCTTGCCGGCCTGCTCGGCCGCGGCGTCGAACATCCGCTTGAACTTGTTATAGGCGCCGATGCCCGGCTTCATCATCTTGTCGAGCGGGCCGCGCTCGGTGTGCTCCGGCGCGATCTTCAGGTAGCCGCCGACGTGATGCGTGACGAGCTCCTTGATGTATTCGGGGCTCTCGACCGCGAGGTCGTAGCGCACGCCCGAGGCGACCATCACCTTCTTGATGCCCTTGGTCTCGCGCACCTTGCGATAGAGCCGGATCAGATCGTCATGCGAGGTGTTGAGGTTCGGGCAGATTTCCGGGAAGACGCAGGACGGCCTTCGGCACGCGGCCTCGACCTTCGGGTCCTTGCACGCCATCCGGTACATGTTGGCGGTCGGGCCGCCGATGTCGGAGATCACGCCGGTGAAGCCCGGCGTCTTGTCGCGGATCTTTTCGATCTCGCGCAGGATCGAGCCTTCCGAGCGGTTCTGGATGATGCGGCCTTCGTGCTCGGTGATCGAGCAGAAGGTGCAGCCGCCAAAGCAGCCGCGCATGATCGTCACCGAGAACTTGATCATGTCCCAGGCGGGAATTTTTGCTTCGCCATAGGACGGATGCGGCGCGCGCGCATAGGGCAGGTCGTAGACCGCGTCCATCTCCTCGCTGGTGAGCGGGATCGGCGGCGGGTTGAGCCAGAGATCGCGGTCGCCGTGCCGCTGCACCAGCGGGCGCGCGTTGCCGGGATTGCTCTCACGATGCAACACGCGTGAGGCGCGCGCATAGGCTTCCTTGTCCTCCTCGACCTGCTCCAGCGCCGGCAGCCGGATCACGGTCGCGCCCTTCTGGCGCGCGGCGCCTTCATCGGCGGAATCGAGATCGTCGGCGTGCAGCTCCGCATAATCCTCGGGCACGCGGCGGAACAGTGCGACGCCCCTGATGTCGTCGAGCTCACGCGGTGCTTCGCCGGCGGCAAGGCGGTTCGCGACTTCGACGACGGCGCGCTCGGCATTGCCGTAGAGCAGCAGGTCGGCCTTGGCATCGGCCAGCACCGAGCGGCGCACCTTGTCGGACCAGTAGTCGTAATGCGCGATCCGGCGCAGCGACGCCTCGATGCCGCCGAGCACGACCGGCACGTCTTTGAACGCCTCGCGGCAGCGCTGGGCGTAGACGATGGTGCAGCGGTCGGGCCGCTTGCCGCCTTCGCCGCCGGCCGTATAGGCATCGTCGCTGCGCAGGCGGCGATCCGCGGTGTAGCGGTTCACCATGGAGTCCATGTTGCCGCCGGTGACGCCGAAGAACACCTTTGGCTTGCCGAGTGCCTTGAACGGCTCGGCCGAGTGCCAGTCGGGCTGCGCGATAATGCCGACCCGGAATCCTTGCGCCTCCAGCAGCCGGCCGATGATGGCCATGCCGAAGCTCGGATGGTCGACATAGGCATCGCCCGTCACCAGCACGATGTCGCAGGCATCCCAGCCGAGCGCGTCCATCTCGGCGCGGCTCATGGGAAGAAACGGCGCCGGCTTGCGCGGGCGGGCATGCGCCATCAGGGGCTTTTCGGCGGCGATGATCTGGATGTCCATGGCGCCTACGCATAGGACTCCGCGCCCACGAATACAACCGACGGACGGATGAAAGATGGCGGTTCCGCGGTCGCTCGGCGCGTCAACCCTTCGCCAGCGCCTGCCGGACCTCCGCCGTCGTGCCCGGCTCGCCACCATGCGCGCGAGGCCAGCCATCGGGTGTGTGACGCCACCCACATACCGGGCGGTGGTAGCGGGTCATCCTCCCCTTCGTTTCGAGGGAGAGATCGATGCTTCTGTTCGACGTTTTGCTGGTTCTGGCGATGATGTTTTTCGTGTTCCTGCCGATCTCCGATCGCAGGACGGTGCGGATGCGGCTCTGCATGCTCTGCGTATTGGCGTCGGTGTTCTCGGTCTCCGTCGCGCGCTCGCATCTCGCCCCCGCGCAGGTCGCTGATGTTGTCGCGACGCGTTGATTGGTTCATTCGGAGGAACTATCTGCGCTTGCGAACATTCTGACCTGAGGGCTCGTGCTGAGCCCGGCTTGCGCGTGCCGGTGCCCGGGATCTGGGTTGCCTCGATATTCGCCTCGGGCGATGGGGGAACTGTGAATACAGTCATAGAGAATTTGCTGTCGCGGAAGCAGACGCTTGTGGAACAGCTCGAGAAGGCGCAGTCGGTCGAGGACCGCGACAAAATTGAGCATCAGCTCGAACAGATCAACACCGCGCTGGATTTTCTGGACAGACCGGAATCGAGAGACGCGCGGTAGGCCCCCTCAGTTCACCTTCAGCGCTTTTGCGTAGACTACGCCGGAATTGGTGATGTGCGTCGTCATCGCCGCTTCGAAGGCCGCGAACTCTCCGCGCGCGAACAGATCGAGCAGCTTGCGATGCTCGTCGAAGGAGGAGCGGGTGCGCACGTCGATCGGCGAGGTCAGATTGGTGCGGAGGGCGGCGACGCGGCCCGAGACGAGCTGGTAGGACTCGGCGAGGTAGCGATTGCCGCAATGCGCGAACAGGCCCTCGTGAAAGGTGGCGTCGGCGCGGCCATAGGCGATGTTGTCCTTGGCCTCGACCGCCGGCTCCATCGCCGCGATCGCATCGTTCATGGTCGCGATCGCGCCATCGCGGTCGTGGCGAAACGCAAGCTCGGCGGCCTTGGGTTCGAGCGCGATGCGGAACGTGCAGAGCGCGGTAATGTCCTCGGCGCTCGGCGTGAACACAAAACTGCCGACTTGGGGGCGGATCACGACGAGCCCCTGCGCCTGCAACTGGCCCATCGCCTCGCGCACCGGCGTGCGGCTGACCCCGAAGGAATTCGCCACCATCTCCTCGGAGATGGCGGCACCAAGCGCAAACTCGCCTTCGATGATCGCCTGCCGCAGCCGCAGCATCACCCGCTGCGACAGCGATTTCGGCGCATCGAGCTTCAGCGAGCGCATCGATGTTCTCAAATCACCTTGCCGGGGTTGAGCAGATGATCGGGATCGAGCGCGGCTTTCAACGTCCGCATCAAGGCGATCTCGGGCTCGCTGCGGGCGTGTCCGAGCCATTTCTTCTTCAGCGTGCCGATCCCGTGCTCTGCGGAGACGCTGCCGCCCATGTCGCGCACGAGACCATAGATGATCGTGTCCATCTCTTCTTTGGGCTGCTGCTCGACGGGAAGGCCCGTGACCCAGGAGACCAGGTGCAGATTGCCGTCGCCGATATGGCCGTAATAGACGCTCTCGCAGCCCTTGATGCCGGAGGCGAGCGCAGCCTTGCAGCGCGTGGCGAACTCGTCCATCCGCGCCACTGCAAGTCCGATGTCGTAGGAGATGTGCGGACCCAGCACCTGGCCGAATTCGGCGCAGATGTCGCGCACACGCCAGAACGCCTGCGTCTGCGCCAGCGATTGCGCCACGGCGGCATCCGCCAGCAGCCCGCGCTCCATCAGCTCTTCGAGCCAGGCCTGGAAACGCGGCGCATCGACGCTCTCGTCGGTGCCCTGCGCCTCGACCAGCACATAGAGACCCTGGCCGGCGGCGACCGGCGGCTTAACGCCGGCACGCGTCGTGATCACGTCCCAATAGTCCAGCCACATCACCTCGAACGCCGACAGCAGCGGCCCGAGCCCGCTGCGTGCGGCATCGAGCAGCGCGATCACTGCCGCATAGTCCTTCAATGCGCAGAGGGCGGCCATCGTCGAGCGGGGTTTCGGAAACAGTCGCAGCACCACGCGGGTGATGATCCCAAGCGTGCCTTCCGAGCCGATGAAGAGATGCTTCAGGTCATAACCGGCATTGTTCTTCATCAGCTTGTTGAGGCTGGTGATGATGGTGCCGTCCGGCAGCACGACTTCGAGACCGAGCACCAGCTCGCGCGTCATGCCGTAGCGGATCACGCGGTTGCCGCCGGCGTTGGTCGAGAGATTGCCGCCGATCGCGCAGGAGCCGCGCGAGCCGAGATCGAGCGGAAAGAAGAAGCCGGCCTCGTCGGCGGCCTTCTGGATCGTCTCCAGCGGCGTGCCCGATTTCACCGTCATCGTCATCGCGGCGCGATCGATCTCCTCGATGCCGGTCATGCGCTCCAGCGAGATCGCGACCCAGCCCGCTTCGGGCGCAGCGCCGCGGCAAAGCCCGGTCAAGCCGCCCTGCGGCACGAAGGGCAGGCGCGCCTGCCGGCAAGTCATGATCGCATCGGCAACGCCCTGCGCATCGAGCGGCCGGATCACCGCGAGCGGCGTCTGCGGCAGGCTTGCGCTCCAGTCGTTGCAATTGCGCGCGGGCACGTCGCTGCCGGTCAGCACGGCTGCGGCGCCGAGCTTGTCACGCAAGGCGGCGAGTAATGGCTCGGGATGTCCGACGGGGGTCACCATGTTCATGCGAGACCTCCTCCAATTTTGGCTGCGCCTCATGCGCTCCGTGACGGCGGAAAGAATTTGCGTCTATCTTGTATGTAAGGTACAAGACAAAAAGTAAAGCAAAAACAAGGCTCCCTAAGCCCGCTAAGATCATTGGAGATCAGGGACTTATTCGGGAGGCGCAACAATGGGTGGTGCTATGACGGAGGCAATTCGCGGGTTCTGGGTGGCGTCGGCAACGCCGCTGGCGACGGACGGCAGCGTGGACTCCGCCAAGCTTGCCGTTCATGCCAAAAAACTCTTCGGCAAGGGCGTCGACGGTGTTGTGCTGTTCGGCACCACTGGCGAGGGGACCTCGTTCAATGTCACGGAGCGCGTCGCGACCATCGACGCCGTGCTCAAGGCCGGTGTGCCGGCGGAACGCATCGGCATCGGCGGCGGCTTCCCCGCCATCAGTGACGGCATCGCGCTGACGCGCGCCGTGCTCGGCCTTGGTCTGCGCCACGTGCTGTATCTGCCGCCTTACTTCGACCGCAGCGTCACCCCTGAAGGCATCGAGGATGCGTTCGCGGCGATCTTCGACGGCGTCGCCGACGATCGTCTGCGTGCCTATCTCTATCATATTCCGCAAGTCTCGGGCGTCGCGATCCCGACGACGGCCGCGGCGAATTTGCGCAAGCGGTACGGCAAGGTGGTTGCGGGCCTGAAGGACTCCAGCGGCGATTTCAAACAGTTCCAGGCATTCCGCGCTGCTGCGCCGGAACTCGCCATCACCGTCGGCAACGAAACCGACATTGCGCGCGCGATCGCCGGCGGCGGCGCCGGCACCATCTGCGGCATGGCCAACATCGCGCCTGAGCTGGTGAAGGCGATGATCGACGGCAAGGATGTCGAAGCCCGCATGCAGGCCGCGGTCGATATCGTGGTGAAGTCGCCGTCCTTCCTGACGACGCTGAAGGCCATTCTCGCCGCGCAGACCGGCGACGCCGGCTGGTTGCGCGTGCGTCCCCCGCTGCGTGCGTTGACAGGTGGCACCGCGCTCAAGGCGAAGCTGGACGAGCTCACCAGTCCCGCCATCGCCTGAGCGTTCTATTCGCTCCGAACCTCCGCGGTGCGCGCCGACATGGCGCGGACCGCGACGAGTGCGGCCGCAAAACCAGCCGCTGCACCCACGCCGAGCGCCCAGCGCGGACCGAGATTGTCCGCCACCCATCCGACGATCGGCGCGCCGATCGGTGTGCCGCCCAGCGCGACGCCGAGGCGCAGCGCCATCACGCGCCCCCTCATCCGCGGTTCGGTGGAGAGCTGCATCATGGCGTTCGAGGTATTCGTGACCGTTAGCGCCGCGACGCCGATCAGGACAAGGCTGCCGGCGAACAGCCAGTAGCTGGGTGCAAGCGCTGCCAAAGTGCATCCCGCGCCGAAAGCCGCGGCCCCCAGCAGCAGCGAAATAAACCGCGGCTGCGCGCGCCCTGCGGCCAGCAACGCGCCCGAGATCGTGCCGACCGCCATCGTCGAGGACAAAAGGCCAAAGCCGCGCGCATCGGTGTGGAAGACGCTGACTGCCATGGTCGAGATGAAGATCGGGAAATTCAGCCCGAACGTGCCGATCAGGAACAGCATGATCATGATCGCTCTCAGATCCCCACGCGACCATACGTAGCGAAAGCCTTCCGTCATGCCGCCCTTGGTGTGGTGTGCCCGTGCATTGGGGCGAAGCTCCGAGGTGCGCAGCAAGGCGAGCGAGCCGAGCACCGCCATGAAGGATGCGGCGTTGAGCAAGAACGCCCATCCGGTGCCGATCGAAGCGATGACGATCCCTGCGACCGCGGGCCCGATCATCCGTGCGGCGTTGAAGGACGTCGAGTTCAGCGCGATCGCGTTGGAGAGCTCGCCGTCGCCGACAAGCTCGGCCACGAATGTCTGGCGCACCGGCGCGTCGAAGGCCCCGGCGCAGCCGAACAGGAAGGCAAGCACGTAAACATGCCAGAGCGCTACCTTCCCGGTGACCGTGAGAAGGCCGAGCACGAGCGCCAGCACGCCCATCGTCGCCTGGGTCGCGACCAGAAGCCGTCGCTGGTTGAAATGATCGGCGGCAAAGCCCGTCCACGGCATCAGCAAAAGCTGCGGCCCGAACTGGAGCGCCATCACCACGCCGACCGCCGACGCGTTGTGTCGTGTGAGCTCGGTGAGAACGAGCCAGTCCTGCGCGGCGCGCTGCATCCATGTCCCGGTGTTGGACACCAGCGCGCCCGCTGCCCAGACCCGGTAATTGTAGTTCCGCAGTGAGCGAAACGTGCCCGCCACCGGAACGCTCACGAACCCGTCGGCGTGTTGCCGCCGTGGAACCGGCCAAACCGGCGCGCGAGAAAGAGGCTCAGGAGCAGCGCGCCGAGCCCGAGCGCGACGATATCGCCCGTGTCGAGCAAGGCGAACTCTCCGACGCGACAAATGAGGAGATATCCAACGATCACGTTGAAGGAGCCCCAGAGCACATTGACCGTCGACGAGGACAAACCTTCTCCCGGCGGTTTTGCGAACGGGGTCTGGAACGGCTCCCCGCGCTGGCCGCTGACGAGATGTGGAATGGCGTTCGCAAGAAATGCGCCGCCCCCAAAATAGGATACGAGATGAAGCCAGTTCATGCCTGCGCGCTCCGTGTTGCCAATAGATCGATGATCGCCCGCGTCGAGCCGCTCTCGCCGAGCCGCGGAAAGACGTGCGCGATGCTGTAGTCGTGAGCTTCGGAACGCGGATCGGTCATGGCGTCGGTGGCAAGGGTGACGTTGAAGCCCGCCTCGTAAGCCTGGCGCGCGGTGGACTCGACGCCGGTGCCGGTGGCGACGCCGGCGATGACGACCTGCGTGACGCCGCGCTGTCGCAACTGGCTCTCGAGATTGGTGCTGGCAAATGCGCCCCATGTCCGCTTGGTCACGGTGATATCGTCTGGCTGTCGATCCAGCTCGGGAATGAGATCGATCCATCCATCGGGGAACGGACCGCCAGGGCGCGGCCGCTCGGTGCGGCCCGGTGCGCCGCCGGCGACATTGACCAGCACGACCGGCAAGCGATGCCGCCGAAACGCCCCGGCAAGCGCACTTGAGCGCGCAACGACGTCGCCCATCGAGTGAACGGAAGGGAGCTCGACGATGCCGCGTTGCAGGTCGACGATGATGAGCGCGCTGATCGGGTCGAGCATCGTGAGAGCCATGATCATGTCCTTCCGGCAGCGCGGCGGGGCCGCTTCAATCGTCGACGAGCCGTTTGAGCAAGGAGACGGCGGCGGTCAGTTCGTCCTGCTCCCGCGGTGAAAGCCGTGCCGAAATGGTGCGCGAGAGCCAGTCCTGCCGGGCAGCGCGACCGACCCGGATCCAGTCGCGGCACGCTTTCGTCAGCGACAGAATGGTCTGACGGCCGTCCTCCGGGTCGGGCGCGCCACGGATCAGGCCTGCGGCCAGAAGCGCGGCGACCGCGGTGCTCATCGATTGTGGCCGCATCTTTTCCGATCGCGCCAGGCTCGACACCGTGGCGGGGCCATCTTTTTCCAGGCGGAGCAGGATCGACACCTGCGACGGCGTCAAATCCTCCGGACCTGCCTGCTCGCGCAACCGGCGCCTGAGCCTTCCGACCAGCGAACGGAGGTCTTCTGCGAGCGCACCGGCGCGCGCGGACGGGCGTTGGTCCGACGAATTGATCATGGCGCATGTGGATGCCATATCTGAAGGTAATCTGTAAAGATTAACTGTGTAGGCGATCTGAACAAAACGACGTGAGCGGAAATTTCGGCCGCAGAGCATCCGGCGACATGGCGTCGCGTCGATGACGCCTCGTCAGCATCATCGACCATGAGCAGCTGCGTTCATCTCGAGCGCGTTCCGCTTACGTAGGCGTCACGGCACGGACGCCGCATGATGGCGCGATCGTTCCAGCTCTTAGAACAATTCAACACTAGAGCTATTCAAGTCGCCGCCATGTTCTCTTCATTCGCCGCGGCTGATAGATGCGCCAACTTCAATGCTGTGACTTGGAAGTGAATCGAAAGTGCGTGCTCCTGTGGATGGCCGTCGTGCCAGCGGTCATCGAAATCGCGCCGGCAAGAGCCGCGCCAGCCTTCTCATCGGAGCGGCCGTGCTGCTCGCCGGATCTCCCTTCGACACCGCCAATGCGCAGGCGCAAACGGCGCTGCCGCCGGTGATTGTCGATGCGCCGATGCCGCGGCCGAAATCGGCGCGCGCTTCGGAGCAGTCGCAACGGCGGACACAGGCTGTCCAGCGTCAGCGCAACCACGCTGTCGCCGCGCCCGCCACACAGACATTGTCGGAACGCGCCGCGGCTGAAGCCGCTGCGTGGCAAGCGGCAAAGCTCGGCTATCGTGCGATGCCGAGCGCGAGCACGCTGCGCTCCGGCGCGTCGCCGCTCGATACGTCGCAGGCCGTCAACGTCGTGCCCGAGCAGGTATTGAAGGATCAACTCCCCCGCAACATCGACGATGCGCTCATCAATGTTTCCGGCGTTACCCAGACGAACACGCTCGCCGGCAGCCAGGACGCGGTGATCCGCCGCGGCTTTGGCGATAACCGCGACGGTTCGATCATGCGAAACGGCATGCCGCTGGTACAGGGCCGCAGCTTCAATTCAGCGGTCGAGAGCGTCGAGGTGCTGAAGGGGCCGGCTTCGCTGCTCTACGGCATCATGGATCCCGGCGGTATCGTCAATACGATCAGCAAACGCCCCGAGCTCTATCAGCATGGTTCGGTCACGCTGCTCGGCTCCGCATTCAATGCCTCGAAGACAGGAGCCGATGGCCTGCTCGACGTCACCGGTCCGATCGGAGACCAGGGTCTGGCCTATCGCTTCTTAGGCTACGGTGTCAGCGAAGATTACTGGCGCAATTTCGGCCGTCACCGCGAAATGCTGGTCGCGCCGTCACTGGCCTGGTACGGCCAGGACACCACGGTTCAGCTCAATTACGAGCATCGCGAGTTCATCTATCCGTTCGACCGCGGCACGGCGTTTAGCCCGGTGACCAAGGCGCCGCTGGCGGTCCCTGCCACGCGCCGGCTCGACGAGCCCTTCAACAATACTTGGGGCACGTCCGACCTGATGCAAGCCTCGATCGAGCACCGCTTCAACCAGGATTGGAAGCTCTACGCCGGCTACAGCTACAACACCGAGACCTTCAGTGCCAACCAGCTCCGTATCTCCACCCTCAACTTCACGACCGGCGTCGAGACGCGCAGCAATGACGGCACTCAGGGCTCGCTCAGCAATGTCAGCTACGGAACGTCGTATGTTTCGGGCGGCTTCTGGCTCGGCAACATGCGCAACGACGTGGTGTTCGGCGGCGACGGCCAGTATCGCACCATCTACCGCGACAACCTGATCCGGCAGGCGACGCCAGCCATCAATGTGTACAATCCCGTGTATGGGCTGGTCGGACCGGGCACGACAGTGTCGAATTCCGACAGTGCCCAGACCGACAAGCTCGGCCAGTGGTCGATGTTCGTCCAGGACACGCTGCATTTGACCGAGCGGTTCGCGCTGGTCGGTGGGGTGCGTTACATGGACTACGACCAGATCGCTGGCCGCGGAAAGCCGTTCGTCACCAATACCAACGTGTCACAAGACAAGGTGCTCCCACTCGGCGGCGCCATCTTCAAGCTGACCGACGAGATCTCGCTCTATGCGAGCTACACCGGGTCACTGAAGCCGAACTCGACCATCGCGCCGATCGGCGTCGTGATCGGCTCTAACGTTGCGCCTGAAGAAGGCGTCTCGTACGAGACCGGCGTGAAATTCGATTTGAACAAGCGCATTTCCGGTACGCTGGCGCTCTACGATCTCGACAAGAAGAACGTGCAGACGACGCGGACGAACAGTGCGGGAATCGTGGAGATTCACACCGTCGGCCGTGCTCACTCGCGGGGCGTCGAATTGGACGTCACCGGCAGGCTCACCGACAGCTGGGCCTTGATCGGAAGCTACGGGTATACCGATGCGCGGGTGACGGCGTCCGAGGATCTGACGTTGCTCGGCAGGAGGCTGCAGAACGTCGCGCTGAACACGGCGTCGCTCTATCTGGTCTACGACTTCGGCACGGCATTGCCGGGCCAGCTCCGCCTCGGCGGCGGCGCGCGCTATGTCGGCGATCGTCCCGGCGATTCGACGAATAGCTTCTTCCTGCCGTCCTATGTCGTCGCCGATATTTTCGCGACCTATGAGACGAAGTACCAGAACACGCCGGTGATCTATCAATTCAACGTCAAGAACCTGTTCGACACCGTCTACTATCCTTCCGCCGTCAACAATCTGAACGTCGCGATGGGTGATGCGCGCCGCATCTCGCTATCGGCGACGGTGAAGTTCTAGCGATGGGGACGCGGCGCAAATCCATCGCGATCCCGATCGCGCTGGCGTCTGCCTGCCTTGCGGCCACAGCTGCGAGCCGCGCCGGGGAGATCACGCTGTATTCGACCAGGGAAGCGGCCCTGGTTGCGCCTGTCGCTGCCGCTTTCACGGAAGCGAGCGGCATCAAGGTCAAAATCGTCCTCGTCGGGGACAGCCTCGTCGAGCGCCTGGCGTCGGAGGGCGAGGCATCGCCCGCCGACGTCCTGCTGACGATCGGACTGGACAAGACCATTCAGCTTGCCACGTCCGGCCGGACACAGGTTTTCACGTCGCCACGTCTTGAACAAGCGGTTCCGGCCAATCTTCAGGGAGGCAGTTCGCAGTGGATCGCGCTTGCGATCCGCCCGCGCGTGGTGATGGCGCGCAACGACAACGTCATCACGGCAATCGACTATGAAGACCTCGCGGGGGCGCAATGGCGCGGAAAGCTCTGCATGCGTTCGCTGCTGCATCAGAACAACGTCGCGCTGGTCGCCGCCTATCTCGCTCATCACGGCGAAGCGGCGACCGAAGCCTGGCTCGCCGGTCTGAAGGCCAATCTCGCCCACAAGCCTGATGGCAAGGACAACGATGTGGTCCGCGAGATCGCGCAAGGGACGTGCGAGATCGGCATCGGCAACACCGTGGCATTGGCGCAGTTGCGTGACGGACGGGAAGGGGCCGACTGGCGCAACTGGGCGATGGCGGTCAAGGCAGTTCCGACCACCTTCAAAGGCGGCGGTACGCATGTGAACCTCACCGGCGTGGCCATCGCCAAGTATGCGCCGCACATGGCCGACGCGCAGAAATTCATGGAATTCCTGGTGACGCCCCCGGCGCAGCGGATGTTTGCGGCCGCCGAGCTCGAATTTCCCGTGATGGCCACGGCGGAGTGCGCGCCGATCGTTGCCGAAATGGGGTCTTTCACCGCCGATGCGCTGCCGATCGACGTGATCGGCCGGACCCAGCAAGCCGCCATCGGGCTCATCAAGAAGGCGGGCTTCGATGGGTAGGCTCGTGCACGCAATCAAGGCGGCGCTGCTCCAGGTCCATTCCATTGCCGGCCTCGTGCTGGCGCTGCTGTTGTCCTTGATCGCGCTGACTGGCGTGATCATGAGCTTTGAGGACGAGATCGTCGACCGTCTGAATGCCGGCATCATGCAGGTCGCGCCGCGGACGACGCCGGCGCTGTTGCCGGATGAGCTGGTGGCGCGGCTGAAGGCGGTGCCGGATGCCGGCAAGGTTGCGGCCATCATGCTGTCGAGCGATCCGTCGGCGGCCGTGCATGTTCGCTTTGCCCGCGACGAGCAGGGCGCGCGGCCGTCCTCGCTCTATGTCGATCCCTATGACGGCCATGTGCTTGGTGTTCCCCGCGGCGAGGACTTCTTCGCAACGGTGCGCCGGCTGCATCGCTGGCTGCTCATCCCCGGCGATGCCAAAGGCTGGGGGCGCCAAATCACTGGCGTTGCCGCGCTGGGCCTGATCGTGATGCTGATCTCGGGTCTGGTGCTGCGCTGGCCGCGCCGAGCAAGCCGCGTGAAGATGTGGCTGAAGCCGAATCTCGGGCTCAGTGGCCGCGGCCTGCATCGCTCGCTGCACGTCGTCATCGGCACCTGGGTCCTGCCGGTCTATCTCGTGATGACCTTGACCGGGCTCTGGTACTCGTTCGACTGGTACAAGGACGGCGTGGTCTGGCTGCTGTCGCGTCCGCACGTGGCGGCGGCGAAGATGCAGCCGAAGCAATCGCGACCACCCGGCCGTCCCGAACCGGCTCAGCCGGTCGGGTTCGATCGCGCATGGTCGACCCTCCAGCATGAGGAGAGCGGCGGTTTCGCCAGGGCCCAGCTGACGCTCCTGGCCGGCCCGGGTACGGTGATGCGGATCCGGTCGTGGCCGAAGAACTCCACGCTGGAGTCCATGCGCGATGAGTTCCGCATCGATGCTGTCACCGGCCAGGTCGTCTCGGCGGAGCGCTATGCCGACAAGACGCTTGGTGAGAAGGCCATCGCGAGCGTGCTCGACATCCACCGCGGCGCGATTCTGGGCCGGCTCGGCAAGCTTGCCTTCATGGTCGCCGCGGCGCTGATGCCGCTGTTCGCGATCACCGGCGTGCTCTTGTATTTGTCGCGCCGCAAGCTGCGACGTCCGGTGCAGCCACCGCTCGGGCGGCTGGTTCCGGGCGAGTGAGCTGTCGCGCGAGAGGCTAGCCAAGCCCGTCGCAATCGTTCAAAAGCCCACGGATGTCCTTTCCAAGGTTCATGCCATGAAGCTTTCGACCGTCACCCCCGCGGATATCCGCCGCGCGCTGCTGTTGCGCGAGGAGATCGCGCTGCTCGATCTCAGGCACGAGGCGGCCTTCGCCACCGGACATCCGCTGTTCGCGGCCAACATGGCCGCGGACCGGATCGCGATCGAGGCCGCGGTGCGGCTGCCGCGCCAGGATGTGCCGATCGTGCTCTTTGATGACGGCGAGGGGCTGGTCGCGGCAGGCGCCGAACGCCTCCTGGCACTCGGCTACAGCAATGTCCGTGTACTCGATGGCGGGCTGAAAGCCTGGCGCGCGGCGAGCTACGAGGTGTTCGAAGACGTGAACTCCTATTCGAAGGCGTTCGGCGAGCTGGTCGAGGCGCGCCGCCACACGCCGTCATTCAGCGCCGACGAAGTGGCAAAACTGATCGCGGACAAGGCCAACATCGCCATCCTCGACGTCCGCCGCTTCGACGAATATGCGACCATGAATATTCCAGGCTCGGTCAGCGTGCCCGGTGCCGAGCTGGTGCTGCGGGCCGGGCAGGCCGCGCCCGATCCCGACACCACCATCATCGTCAACTGCGCCGGCCGCACCCGCTCGATCATCGGCACTCAGTCGCTGATCAACGCCGGTGTGCCCAACAAGGTACGAGCGCTGCGCAACGGCACGATCGGCTGGACGCTGGCGCGGCACACGCTCGCTCATGGGGCTGACCGGCGCGGCGCGATCGGGTCGTTCGAGGGCGGCCCGGCCAATGCCCGCGACGTCGCCTATCGCGCCGGCGTCCGCCATGTCGGCGCGAACGAGATGGCGGTATTGGTTGCTGAGACCAGCCGCACGCTCTATCGCTTCGATGTGCGCGATGCTGGCGAATATGCGGCCGGTCATCTCCCGGGCTTCCGTCACTATCCCGGCGGGCAGCTCGTGCAGGAGACCGACATGGCAGCACCCGTGCGCGGCGCGCGCATCCTCCTGACCGACGACAAGGGCGTGCGCGCCGACATGACGGCCTCCTGGCTCGCGCAGATGGGCTGGGAGGTCTATGTGCTCGAAAGCGGCTATGCCGGCACCCTCGAGGTCGGTCCGCCGCTCGTCCTGCCGAAGCCAGATCCGGCGCATCGCTACCGTCGACCCTACGAGGGAACCGACGTCGCCGAGCGCGCGATGCAGGCCTATCTCGACTGGGAGTACGGCCTCGTCGACCAGCTCCGCCGCGACGGCACGCACGGGTTCTATGTGATCTGAAGCGGCCAAACCCTATTGTGCTGGGCGGCGTCGGCGGTCTATGTGCTGCGGCAAAGCCGCCATTCCATGGAGATTTTATGCCAGCCCCAGGCCAAAGCCCTGAGCGGAGCGCGAAGGCGCTGCTGCTTGAAGGTGTCAACGACAGCGCCGTGGATCTGTTCAAGAGCGCGGGCTTCACCAACGTCGAGCGCCTGACCAAGGCGCTGGACGGCGAGACGCTTCGCCAAGCGCTCAAGGGTGTCTCGCTGCTCGGCATCCGCTCCCGCACCCAGATCACCGACGAGGTGCTGGAAGCCGCAGACGGGCTGCTCGCGGTCGGCTGCTTCAGCGTCGGCACCAACCAGGTTGATCTGCTGGCAGCGCGCAAGCGCGGCATTCCCGTATTCAACGCGCCGTTCTCCAACACACGCAGCGTTGCCGAGCTCGTGATCGGCGAGATCGTGATGCTGCTGCGGCAGATCTTTCCGCGCTCGGTGTCGGCCCATGACGGCGGCTGGGACAAGTCCGCGGCCGGCAGCCGCGAGGTGCGTGGCCGTACGCTCGGTATCATCGGCTACGGCAATATCGGCTCGCAGCTCTCGACGCTCGCGGAAGCCATGGGCATGCGGGTGATCTATTACGATCGCACCGACAAGCTTCGGCACGGCAACACCGAGCCGGTCGAGAAGCTGGGGGAGCTGCTGGCGCAGAGCGACGTCGTCAGCCTGCACGTGCCGGAGACGCCGGAGACGGCCGGCATGATCGGCGAGAAGGAGCTGCGCGCGATGAAGCCGGGCTCGTTCCTGATCAACAACAGCCGCGGCACGGTGGTCGATCTCGATGCTCTCGCAGGCGCACTGCGCGACGGCCACATCGCCGGTGCCGCCATCGACGTGTTTCCGGTCGAGCCCTCCTCGAATTCGGAGCGCTTCAAGAGCCCGATGCAGGGCCTCGGCAACGTCATCCTCACGCCACATGTCGGTGGCTCGACCGAAGAGGCGCAGGAGCGCATCGGCGGCGAGGTGGCGCGCAAGCTGGTCGACTATTTCATCACGGGATCGACCATGGGCGCGGTGAATTTCCCGGAAGTGCAGCTGCATTTGCGTCCGTCGGGCGTGCGTTTCAGCCACGTCCATCGCAACGTGCCGGGCATGCTGCGCCGGCTGAACGAGGTGTTCCTCCAGCGCGACATCAACATCGCCGCGCAATATCTGGAGACCGCGGGCGACCTCGGCTACGTCGTGCTGGACGCCGATCTCGGCGGCGAGGATTCAGGCGCGCTGCTGGCGCAGATCCGCGCGCTCGACGGCACGGTTGGCGCACGGCTGGTATTCGAGCATTAGACGGCGCGACGTCACGTTCCGGTTGCATCACCTGGCCACAGCTCTTTAGACTGCCCTCACCCTCGGCGTGTGACAGGTCGCGTCGAATTTGAGCTTCAGTTGTGTGAGTGTCCGCCATGGAACGGGACGCCGTACTGATTGATCTCGCGCTTCAGGGCGGCGGCTCGCACGGGGCCTTCTCCTGGGGTGTGCTCGACCGACTGCTGGAGGAAAAGTGGCTCCCCATCGCCGCGATCTCCGGAACCTCCGCGGGCGCGATGAATGCGGCGGTGCTGGCGGATGGCTGGACGGGGGGCGGCGCCGAAGGCGCGCGTGCTGCACTGGAACAATATTGGCGCCGTGTCTCGAAGGCCGCGGCCTTTAGCCCGCTGCAGCGTTCGCCGCTCGACCGGCTGATGGGACGCTGGACGCTCGATACGTCGCCTTTCTACATCCTGACCGACCTGATGTCGCGGGTGCTGTCGCCCTACGATCTCAATCCGACCGGCTTCAATCCGCTGCGCGCGGTGCTGGCTGAGAGCATCGATTTCGAGCGGCTCGCGCGCTCGCCGATCCAGCTCTTCATCACCGCGACGCGGGTGCGCACCGGCCGCGGCCGCATCTTCCGCAACGCCGAGATCACGGCCGACGTGCTGCTGGCGTCGGCCTGCCTGCCGACCATGTTTCGCGCGATCGAGATCGACGGGGAGCCCTATTGGGACGGCGGCTACGCAGGTAACCCGACCATCACGCCGCTGGTCCGCGAGAGCGACGCGCACGACACCATCCTCGTCCAGATCAATCCGACCGAGCGGCTGGAGCAGCCGCGCACTGCCGCGGAGATCCTCAACCGACTCAACGAAATCTCGTTCAACTCGCCGCTGATGAAGGAGCTGCGCATGATCGCGTTGCTGCGCCAGGCGGCAGATCCCGGCGGCGGCGAGGGCGCGCGCTGGGCGAAAATGCGGACGCATCGGATCAAGAGCGACATGCTCGCGACGTTCGGTGCATCCTCGAAGCTCAACGCGGAATGGGAGTTCGTCTCGATGCTGCGCGCCGAAGGGCGCATCGCCGCGGAGGCGTTCCTCGCCGAACACGGTGCGGATATCGGCCGGCAATCGACCGCCGATCTCGATGTCCTCCTGGCGGAGTGTTGAGGCATGGGGCTTCTCGGCCTCTTCGTCGGGCTCGGGCTGCTTGTCCTGTTTGCCTTTCGCGGCTGGAGCGTGCTGCTGCTCGCGCCGCTCGCCGCGCTCGTTGCCGCGCTGTTTGGCGGCGAGCCGCTGCTGGCGAACCTGACCCAGGTTTTCATGGTCAATGCGGCGGGATTTCTGGCGCAGTTCTTCCCGATCTTCCTGCTCGGCGCCGTCTTCGGCAAATTGATGGACGATAGCGGCGCGGTGACGTCGGTTGCCGCCTTCATGGCCGAGCGTCTCGGCGAGCGCCGCGTGATCCTGGCGGTCGTGCTGGCGGGTGCGCTGGTCACTTATGGCGGCGTCAGCCTGTTCGTGGCCTTCTTCGTCATCGTGCCGATGGCACGTTCGCTGTTTCGTGCCGCCGCGATTCCGCGACGGCTGATTCCGGCTGCGATCGTGCTGGGCACGTCGACCTTCACCATGTCGGCCCTGCCCGGCACGCCGTCGATCCAGAATGCGATCCCGATGCCGTTCTTCGGTACGACGCCCTTTGCCGCGCCGGGCCTGGGCATCGTCGCCTCCCTCATCATGCTCGGCACGGGCTTGTGGTGGCTGCATCGCGCCGAGGCCAAGGCCCGACGCGCCGGAGAGGGCTACGGCGACGACGTCGAGGATACGACTGAGCGCGCCTCATCCGACCAACTCGTGCGCGAACGCGCAACGACGGCGCGGGAGTTCGACCCGGCCGAGATGAAGCACGGGCATCGCAGCGGCGAGCCAGCGCCGATCGCGAGTGCGGTCTTGCCGCTGGTGATCGTCGTGGCCGTCAATCTCGTAATGTCGCTCGTGGTACTGCCTCGGCTCGATGTCAGCTACCTTGCCGAGCAGCGCTTTGGCGAGACGTCGCTTGCCGCCGTGGCAGGCGTGTGGTCGGTCGTGGTCGCCTTGACCGCGGCGATCGTCATGACCATCGCGCTGAACTGGACGCGGCTGCCGGCATTGCGGCAGACCATGGACGCCGGGGCCAATGCGTCGGTGCTGCC
Organism: Bradyrhizobium monzae; assembly: GCF_021458635.1. Classification (GTDB taxonomy): domain Bacteria; phylum Pseudomonadota; class Alphaproteobacteria; order Rhizobiales; family Xanthobacteraceae; genus Bradyrhizobium. The sequence continues at coordinate 398,840 of NZ_JAIRDQ010000006.1, read as the reverse complement.
GGCGTTCAGCGTCGCCAGTCTCGTCGGATTCGGTGCGGTCGTGGCTGCGCTGCCCGCATTCGCAATGGTGCGCGAATGGGTGCTCGCGATCGAAGGCGGCCCGCTGGTCTCGCTCGCTGTTGCGACCAATATCCTGGCGGCGCTGACCGGCTCGGCGTCGGGCGGCCTGACGATCGCGCTCGACGCGCTCGGCCAGACCTATGTCGAGCTCGCCGCGCGCACCGGCATCGACCTTGCGCTGATGCACCGCGTCGCGGTGATCGGTTCGGGGACGCTGGACATCCTGCCGCACAATGGGGCGGTGGTCAGCCTGCTCGCGATCTGTGGCCTGACCCATCGCGACAGCTATCTGGACATCGTGATGGTGGGCATCGTGACGTCGCTGCTGGCGCTGGTGGCCGTGATTGCGCTGGGTAGCGCCCTTGGATCGTTCTGAAGCGATTGACGCCGCGGAGAAGGTTGCATTCAATGCGGCCAACTGTCGGACGCAAAACCGAGAAAGCCGGGTGGAAACGATGACGCTGATAAGGGCAAGACTGTGCGCATGGCTGGTGGGAACGGCGGCAGCGTTGAGTACGACCGGGGCGTTCGCGGCGACGCTGGCCGAGGATGCGGATACCGTCTGCAAAGGTCTCGCCGGCGGCACCGATACCGTCAAGATCGACGCTGCGACGTTGCAGACAGCGTCCCAGCTCGCTGTCGCCGAGCGCGGACCGACGCCGGCGGGACGCATCACGCCGGCCAATCCTGTGTTCTGCAAGGTGCTCGGTCATATCGAGCCCGTGGATCCCAAGGCGCCGCCGGTCAAATTCCAGGTCAATCTACCCGTCGAATGGAACGGGCGCTCGGTGCAATATGGCGGCGGCGGTTTCAACGGTGTGCTGATCACCGGCCTCGGTTTGCCGCCGGCCTATCCCTTCGACAAGCCGTCGCCACTCGCGCGCGGCTTCGTCACCTACGGCACCGATTCCGGTCATGAGTCCAAGCCGGGCGAGCCGCCGCAGCTGTTCGCGTTGAACGACGAAGCATTCGAGAATTTTGCCCACGGCGCCTACAAGAAGGTGCGCGACGCCGCGGTCGTGCTGATGCAGCGCGCCTACGGCAAGAAGCCGGACAAGATGTACTTCATGGGCTCGTCCGAAGGTGGCCGCGAAGGCCTGACCATGGCGCAGCGCTATCCCGACGATTTCGACGGGATCTTCGCGCGCGTGCCCGTCATCAACTGGGTCGGGTTGCAGCATGCGGGCACGCGCTCTGGCCTCGTCACCATGGGCGAGGGCTGGATCAATCCGGCGCAGGTCAAGCTCGTGGGCGATGCGGTGCGGGCAGCCTGCGACAAGGCGGACGGATCCGACGATGCGCTGGTGCAGGACCCCGTCGCTTGCAAGGCGGCGTTTAAGGTCGAGACGTTGCGTTGCGCCGACGGCAAGAGCGGCGATCAGTGTCTCACCGACGCACAGATCAAGGCGGTCGACACGCTGCATGCCAGCTACAAATTCCCGTTCGCGCTCGCCAATGGCCTCGACGACTATCCGGGATGGGGCGTGTCGGGTGAGGACACGCCCGCGATCGGCCCGACCGGCGGCTGGATGGCGTGGTGGCTCGGCGTCGCGCCGCCGGCGCAGCCGCCCGCGCCCAACAACGGTATCGCCTGGATTTATGGTGCCGGCGGCATTCAATACGTGTTCGCGCGCGATCCCAAGCTCGACGTCACCACCTACAAGGTGGAGGACCACAAGGCGCGGCTGCTCGAAGTCTCGAGCCTGATGGATTCGACCGATCCCGATCTCAGCCGGTTCCGCGCCCGCGGCGGCCGGCTGATCATGCTCGAGCACATGGCGGACTACGCGCAGAGCCCCTATGCCGGCATCCGCTATTTCGAGAGCGTCGAGCGCAAGCTCGGCAAGGCCGAGACCGCCGAATTCGCGCGGCTCTACACCGCGCCCGGCGTCGACCATGTCGGCTCCGGCGCGCCCGCCAATGTCGACATGCTGAGCGCGCTGGTCGACTGGGTCGAGAAGGGCACGGCGCCCGGTGACCTCGAAGTCACCGAGCAGAGGGTCGAGGCGCCGTCATTTGCGGTCACGCGCGCGATGCCGCTGTGCCGCTGGCCGGGCTGGCCGCACTACAAGTCCGGCCCGGTGACGGCGGCGTCGAGCTTCAGCTGCGCACCGTGACATTCCAGCGTCATGCCCGGGGGCGAGCCCGGGCATGACGACCTCTGTGAATGCTCAGTGCGCGCCGCCCCCACCGGCCGCCTTCACGCGTCGCGTCAGCAGCACCGCGATCGCGGCGAGCACCAGCACCACGCCGATGACGGCAAAGGCATCGGAATAACCCATCACCAGCGCCTGGCGTTTCACCGTCTTGCCGAGTGCGATGATGGCCTGCTCACGTGCGGTGTTGGGGTCGGGCACGCCGTGGGCCATGAAGTAGTCCGTCATCTGCGCGATGCGGGTGCGGACCTCCTCGCGGCCGAGCGTGACCGACTGGCCGATGATGTTGGAGTGGAATTGCTCGCGCTTGGTGATGATGGTCGCGAGCGTCGCGGTGCCGATCGCGCCGCCGAGATTGCGGAACATGTTGCTGATGCCGGAGGCTGCGGCCGCATCCTGCGGGGCGATGCCGCCTGTCAGCACCGAAGTCAGCGGCGTCAGCACCATGGCTTGGCCCATCGCACGCACGATGTTCGGGATCCAGAGCTGGTCGCCGGCATAGTCCGGTGACATCGCGGTGTTCATGAAGCAGCTATAGGCGAAGATCAGCAGCCCGGTGATTGCGATGTAGCGCGTGTCGAAACGTTGCATCAGCTTTGGAATCAGCGGGATCAGCACGAGCTGTGGCAGCCCGGTCCAGGCCAGCACATTGCCGATCTGCTCGGCATTGTAGCCCTGCGCCTGGCCGAGATAGGCCGGCAGGATGTAGACCGAGCCGAACAGCGCGAAGCCGACCATGGTCATCGCAATCGTGCCGAAGCCGAAATTGCGCTGGGTCAGCAGGCGCAGCCTGATCAGCGGCTTCTCGATGTTGAGCTCGATCGTGACGAACAGCGTGAGGCTGACGGCTGCGATGATCGCGAGCTTGACGATGAAGGGCGAGGAGAACCAGTCGTCCTTGTTGCCCTCCTCCAGCACGGCCTGCAGCGCCGACAGCCCGATCGCCATGGTGACGATGCCGGCCCAGTCGCCCTCCTTCAAGAGGCCGAGCTGCATCTTCTGCTTCTCAAGCGTCAGATAGAGCGCCGCCACCATCACGGCGGTCGGGATCACGTTGACGAAGAAGATGGTACGCCAGCCATAATTCTCGGTGAGATAACCGCCGATGGTCGGACCGATTGCAGGGGCAAAGGTGACGGAGAGCGCGAAGATCGCAAGACCGACGGGCTGCTGCGGCTTCGGCAGCTTGGTCAGCACCAGCGTGAACGCCATCGGGATCAGCACCCCGCCGGCAAAGCCCTGCAGGCCGCGCATCGCGATCATCGACGGCAGATCGTGGGTGAAGGCGCAGGCGACCGAGAACGCCGCGAACAGCGCCGCGCTTGCGATCATGTAGCGGCGGAACGAGAACACGCGACTGAGATAGTCGGTCAGCGGGATCACGATGATTTCGCCGATCAAATACGACGTCGAGATCCAGGAGCCGTTGTCGGCGCCGGTGCCGATGCCGCCCTCGATGTTGGCCAGCGATGCGTTGGTGATCTGGATGTTCAGGATCGCCATGAACGAGCCGATCATGGCGGCGAGCACGGCGATCCAGACCGCGGCACTCGCGCGATTGGGATCGACGGCGGCGTTGTTAGACGTCGCGGCCGATGTTGCTGATGTCGAAAGTGAGAGGCTGTTTGACATGGCACGACCTTCCGGAAACGAGCTTGGCCTTTGCTGCGGTCTTGGGCGTGTCGGCCGCATTCGCGGTCGGCGCGATCGAACGTGTGGCAATCGTCGGAATCACGGACATGCCGGGACGGAGCGCGATCGCGAGTCCATGCTGGGCATCCAGCGCGATCTTGACGGGGATGCGCTGCACCACCTTGGTGAAATTGCCGGTGGCGTTGTCGGGCGGCAGCAGCGCGAATTCCTGGCCACTGGCCGGCGCGATGGAATCGACATGACCGTGCACGACCTGACCGGGGAACGTGTCGACCTCGATCTCGACCTGCTGCCCGGCGTGGACGTTGGTGAGCTGCGTCTCCTTGAAGTTGGCGACGACATAGGCGCCCTCGGCCGGTACGATCGCCATCAGTTGCGTGCCCGCCTGCACGAACTGGCCGACGCGCAAGGAGCGGTTGCCGACGACGCCGTCGATCGGAGCGACGATCGTGGTGTAGCCGAGATTGAGCTCGGCCTGGCGCTGCAGTGCCGCTGCGCGCGCGGCGGCAGCCTTGGCTTGCAGGATCTCGGCCTTCAGAAGCTCGACCTGCTTGAGGGCTGAGGCGAGGTTGGCGGTGTCGCGCTGGATCGCGGCATCGGCACCGGCGTTGCGCGACTGCGCCTGCTGCGCGTTCTGCACGCTGCCATAGCCCGTCGCGGCGAGATCCGTGTAACGCTTGTTTTCCTGTTGCGCGAAGGTCTTCGCGGCAGTGTCGACATCGACGGTCGCCTTGGCTGCGGCGATCACCGCGTCCTGAACGTCGAGCTGCGCTTCCTTGCTCGTCACCGTCGCGTTCGCGGCGGCGACGTCGGCCCTGGCCTGATCGAGCGCGACCTTGAAGTCGCGATCGTCGATCCTGGCCAGCATCTGGCCGGCCTTCACATGCTCGTTATCGGCGACCAGGACGCCGTTGAGATAGCCGCTGACCTTCGGAGCGATGGTGGTGTTGTCGGCTTTCACATAGGCGTCATCGGTGGAGACGAGGTACTGGCCGACGGTCCAGTAATCGTAACCGTACCAGCTCGCGCCGGCGAGAGCGACGACCGCGGCCCCGATGAGCAACAGTTTGCGAAGATTGAGCTTTCTTCGGGCAGCGAGGGTCGGTGCGCCTGCCAGGACGCCCTCCAGCGCGGAAGCCGGAAGGGCGGTTTGGGCGGCAGCAGATGGGGTGGTGTGGACGGTCATGGCCGGCTCCCCTAAATTAGGAAACTTGATAATTTCCAAATTGAGACTAGCTTTGGAATTGTCAATGGAATGACAGGCATCATTTAAAGACATGGCTCAGGCAAAATCGGAAAGCGCAAAAGCTTCGGAGGAGTGCCGCCCGCGCGGACGCCCGCCGGTGCGCAGCGACGAGGAGACGACGAGAATCGTCCTCGAAGCAGCGCGGCACACGTTCGCGGTCGAAGGCTATGCTGCGACCAGCACGGAGGAGCTCGCGCGCCGCGCCGGCATCTCGACGAAGACGCTTTATCGTCTGTTTCCGGGCAAAGCTGCGCTGTTCGAAGCGATGTGCGCGGACAGGCTCGAGCGGCTGCTCTCTGCCGTCGACCTCCAGGCCAGCGACGGCGTCGATATCGAAACGGGCCTGCGCGCCGCGCTGATGGCTTGCGCCGATCTCGCGCTCGATCCGGAAGTCGTGGCGTTGCAACGCATGGTGCTGCAGCAATCCGCCACATTTCCCGAGCTCGCTGCAAACTTCTACACGAACGGTATTGCCCGCACAGCCAAGGCACTTGCCGGCTGGTTGCGGCTTCAGGTCAAGCGCAAGCGCATCGTCGTCGACGATGCCGAGGAAGTCGCCGGCATGCTGATCGGCATGGTCGCTTCCGCCCCGCAGCGGGCCGCGATCTATGGCGGCGCACCTCTGCCGTCGCGCAAGCAGATCGGGCGTCGCGTGGAGACCTGCGCGGCGTTGTTCCTCGACGGCTGCCGCGCCAAATCGCCATAGCGGCTCCCGTTTGACAACGGTTCCGGCCTCGCTTAAATGCTTCGCATGCGAAATAAAGAGGCCGCGGCGAGGCATCATCGGCTGATCTATTTGCTGAACGTCGCGCAACGGCGCTTGCTGCGGTGGATGGCGGCCCAGCCCTCGAGCGAGGTGACGCCGGCGCAGGCGGGACTGCTGTTCATCCTCGGCAAGCAGGATGGCGTCCTGATGGGCGAGGCGGGTGCGGCGCTCGATTTGGGGCCGGCCGGCATTTCGGGTCTGGTCGATCGCAGTGTTGCGGCGAGGCTGGTCGAGCGGCGGGCCGACCGCGAGGATGGGCGCGCCTGGCGCGTGTGGCTGACGTCGAAGGGCCGAACCGTGCTGGCGCGGGCGAAGACCGACGCGGCCGCGGTCAATGCCGCGCTGACGGAAGGATTTACCAGCGCGGAGATCGACATCGTCGCGCGCTGGCTGACGAGCATTCAGGACAAGTTTCCAAGAGACTCAAAAGAGACCTGACAAGAGATCCAGAGGACTAAGAGGAGAGAGAAATGACCGAGCATGTACGAGTTGAGAACAACAGCGGAATTCTCACGCTCACCTTGGCGCGCCCTGACAAGAAGAACGCGCTGACGGATGCGATGTACGGCAAACTTGCCGACACCATCGAGTCTGCCGAGTTCGATCCGTCCGCGCGCGTGCTGCTGATCCGCGGCGAAGGCGACATGTTCACTGCCGGCAATGACGTCGGCGAGTTTGCAGCCGTCGCGTCGGGGAAGTCCGAAGGCAGCCGCAATGTCGGGCGCTTCATCCAGTCCTTGGCGCGCTGCACCCGTCCGCTGGTTGCGGCGGTGCAGGGCCGCGCCGTTGGCGTCGGCGCCACGATGCTCCTGCATTGCGATCTCGTCGTGCTCGCCGACAACACCCAATTGTCGACGCCCTTCGTCAGTCTTGCGCTGGTGCCGGAAGCCGCGTCGAGCCTGCTGATGCCGGCGCGCATCGGTTATGCCCGCGCCTATGAGATGTTTGCGCTCGGCGAGACCGTGCCGGCCAAGGCCGCGCTGGAATGGGGCCTGGCCAACCGCGTCGTGCCGCTCGACAAGCTCGACGCCGAGGCGCTCGCGCTCGCTCAGCGGCTTGCCAGGCAGCCGGCCGGTGCACTCACCGCGACCAAGAGACTGATGCGCAACGGCGAGGCGCTGGTGGCGCAGATGCTGGCGGAGGGCGAGCAATTCGCGCAGCGCCTGCGCACGGCGGAGGCGCGCGAGGCGTTTACCGCCTTTGCCGAGCGCCGTCCGCCGGATTTCACGAAGGTTTCGTGACGCCTGCGGCCTGCTTAAAGGTTTGGCAAACCGGAATTCCCGGCATTTGCCTAAAACCTTAACTGAACATTGGCATGTCGCGGTGCAAGGTGGCCTCTCTTGGAAGAGTAGGCCCCTGACTCATGGCAATGTTTAAGAAATCGGTAAGTTCGCTTCTCCTGGTGTTGATGGCCTTGCTGGCGGCCGGTGCGCTCGCCAGCACGGCGATCCAGATGGTCGGGGCCTTCGGCCGCTACAGCGACAGTCTCGAGACCGCGCGGCTTGCCGCCGCCGACAAGGCGATCTTCCACGGCGTATTGTCCCTGCGCAACAATCGCGGCGACGCACAAAGCGCGCTGCTCGGCGACGACGATCCACGCAGTAAGCTCGGTGAAGCCGAGAAGGCGGAGCAGGGCGGCTATGATGGCATCGGCGCAGCGCTGGCCACTGTCGACTTCGCGCGCCGTGACGAGCTCGCCAGCACGCTGAAGCAGCGCTGGGGTGAGGCCGCACCGCAATTCCAGCTGTTCTACGACGAGGCCAAGCGCCCGCGCGCCGAGCGCAAGATCGAGCGGACCAACTCCTGGTACGACGCCGTCACAAAGGTCATCGACACCGCGAACCTCGCCTCCACCGCAGTGTCGAACCGCGCCTGGATGAACGATCCCTTCATCGCCCGCATGATCCAGGTCCGCCGCCTCGCCTGGCAGGTGCGCGACCGCTACGGAATCCATTGTTCGTCGCTCCGCTCCAACGTCAACAGCAGCAAGCCGCTCGACGACGGTCAGAAGCGGTCAGTGGCGCAATGGGATGGCACCATCGCTTCCGGCTGGGCCGGCATGGCCGAGTTGCTGGCCGCGCCCGATGTGACGGCGGATTTGGTCACCGCGGCCAAGGAGGCGCAGGCCAAGACCGACGGCGTCCTCAAGCAGATCAACGAGCTCACCAGGAATTTCGACGGCAGCGGCAAGCCGGCGATGGCCGCTTCGGAATGGAATACGCTGTGCCAGTCGCCGTTTCCGCTGATCGTTGCGGTCGCGACCAAGGCGCTCGACCAGTCGATCGCGCGCGCCGAGACGGTGCAGGCGAAGGCTCTGACCAGTCTCGTGATCCAGTCGCTCGCGTTCCTGATCGCGCTCGCCGTGACGCTCGCCGGCGTTTATGTCGTGCGCAATCGCCTGATGCGTCCGGTCCGCGCCATTCTCGACGCCATCGCCCGGATCAGCGCCCGCGACTACGCAACGCAAGTCCCGCAATCGCGCTATCCCGACGAGTTCGGCACCATGGCCGCGGCCCTCGAAAGCCTGCGCGAGAGCGCAGCAACTGCGGAACGTCTGGGCCAGGAACGCGAATCGCAGCAGGCGCTGCAGCTCGCCCGCTCCGGTACCGTCGATGATGCGTGCCGCAGTTTCGACGACACCGTACAGGCGGTGATCCACAGCGTCGCCGCCTCGACCAAGGAGCTCGATGCCACCGCGACCGAAGTGCGCACGCTGGTGTTGGAATCGAGCAGCCAGACGGCTGCGGTCTCCTCAGCCGCCGAGCAGGCCACCAACAATCTCGAAAGCATTGCGGCTGCGACCGAGGAGCTCTCGGCGTCCGTCGGCGAAATCTCCGCGCAGGTGCAGTCCAGCGCACGCGATGCACGCGAGGCAGTGTCGCAGGTGGAGCAGACCAATGCCACCGTCGAGATCCTCGACCAGACCGCGGGTCGAATCAGCGAAGTCGTGAAGATGATCCACGCCATCGCCGGCCAGACCAATCTGCTCGCCTTGAACGCGACCATCGAGGCGGCCCGCGCCGGTGAAGCCGGCCGCGGCTTTGCTGTGGTTGCCGGCGAGGTCAAGAGCCTCGCGGCGCAGACCGCGACCGCGACCGAGGAAATCTCGCGCCAGGTCGAGGAAATCCAGGGTGCGACCGGGCAGGCGGTCGCCGCCATCCGCTCGATCGGCGGTGCCATCAGTGGCATCGACGAGAAGATGACCGCGATTGCCGCCGCCGTCGAGCAGCAGCGTGCGGCCACCACCGAAATCTCGCGCAACTTCCAGCATGCCGCCCAGGGCACCCGTGAGGTCACCGATACCATCGGCAGCGTCGCCAAGCTCAACCAGGAGACCGGCAATGCCGGCTCGGTGCTGTCCCAGTCCGTGACCAAGATGTCGGCCGACGCCGACCGTCTCCGCGTCGCGGTCGAGGGCTTCCTTGGCGCGGTAAAGACCGCTTAGGCTTGCATTCTCCGTTCAACGGCACGCGGATCGGCATTGCCGCGCATGCGTGCGCGCTGTAAATGGTAGCGGTACCACGCTCTAACCTGCCCGCAGGCGCATCAAAGCCAACGGCAGGAATACAGGGAGAATTTCGATGCCGGTCACCCCACACAATGCCCAGCGCCCGTATCGCGGCGTGTTCCCGGTCGCGCCGACCATCTTCGACGAGCGCGGCGAGCTCGATCTCGAGGGCCAGCGCCGCTGCATCGATTTCATGATCGATGCCGGCTCCCACGGCATCTGCATTCTTGCCAATTTCTCCGAGCAATTCGTGCTGACCGACGCCGAGCGCGAGACCGTGATGCATGCGGTGCTGGAGCGTGTCGCCGGCCGCGTGCCCGTGATCGTCACCACCACTCATTTCAGCTCGGCCGTGTGCGCGGCGCGGAGCCAGCAGGCCGAGGCCGCCGGTGCCGCCATGGTGATGGTGATGCCGCCCTATCACGGCGCCACCTTCCGCGTGCCCGAGAAGGGCGTCGTCGAGTTCTTCAAGGTGCTTTCGGGTGCGATCAACATCCCGATCATGATTCAGGATGCGCCGGTGGCGGGCACGCCGCTCTCGGTCGAGCTGCTGGCGCGGCTTGCGCGCGACTTCGGCAACATCCGCTATTTCAAGATCGAGGTCGCAGGTGCGGCGTCAAAGCTCCGCAGCCTGATCGAGGCGGGCGGCAAGGACATCGAGGGTCCCTGGGACGGCGAGGAGGCGATCACGCTGCTCGCCGATCTCGATGCGGGCGCAACCGGCGCCATGACCGGCGGCGGCTATCCCGACGGCATTCGCCAGATCATCGATCCCTATTTCGCCGGCGATCGGGAGAAGGCGAAGGCCGCGTACGAACGCTGGCTGCCGCTGATCAACTACGAGAACCGCCAATGCGGCCTGATCGCCTGCAAGGCGATGATGCAGGCCGGCGGCGTGATCAAGTCGGACGCGGTCCGTCATCCGCTACAGCCGCTGCATCCGGCGACCCGGGCGGGCTTGCTGGAATTGGCCAAGGAGCGCGACGCGCTGGCGTTGCGCTGGGGGAAGTAGCCACACACTTAGCTATCGTAGGGTGGGCAAAGCGAAAGCGTGCCCACCACCTGTTGCCGTCACCAAGAGTGGTGGGCACGGCGCTTCGCGCCTTTGCCCACCCTACGAGGCCGCTGCCAGCTTCCACTCGCCGATGATGCGGAAGCGCGCCTTCGCATCATCCTGCATGAACAGCGTGATGCGATCGATCGCCAACGTATCCAGCTTCAGCGTCGCAAACCTCGCCCGCAGCATCTCCAGAATCGGCCCGCGTCGCTCCGCATCCAGCCGCCCCGTCAGCGTCATGTGGAAGCGGAATTCTTCCATCACGTACGGATAGCCCCAGCCGTCGAGATACTCGCGCTGGCGCTCGCTGAGCTTCTCGGGCTTTCGCCGCGCGCGGCCTTCGTCCGTCAGGGGCGGACGGAATGAATCGAATTCGCGGACACAGTCGGCCGCCAGTTGCTGGAGCGCGTCGACTGGCTCTGCCGGGATGACGGCGATGAAGCCGCTGATGGAATCGACGACCGGCCGGACCACCGGCATCCGCCCTGCCTTCGCGGCGAACGTCGCACAGGCAGCCGTGAGCTCGGCCTCGGTCTTGTCTGATACCAGCGCCATCGGCGCCTTCAGCGTGCCGTGAAAGCCGTATTTGCGGGGATCGGCGGTGATGTCGCGCCAGTCCGGCGCGACATGCAGGGCGTCTTGCGGAAACGGAACCTCGTCGCCCGTATAGGCATCATAGCCGAGCAACTCGGCGCCGAAACGGGACAGCGCATTGTCGGCGCCGGCGGCAAAATAGATCGCGTAGCGGGGAGAACCTGTCATTGCTCGAGCATAACCAATTTATGCCGCAGCGACAGTCTCGCGCGGCGTCACTGCTGCACCGAGCAGCCGCGTCGCATCGGTGAGATGCACGAGCTTGCCGCCGGCGATCACCGCGACCAGCCGCGGCCGTTGCGGCGCGCTGTCGTCGACCAGCAGGATGTCGGCGCGATGGCCCGCGGCGAGCGTGCCGCGATCGGTCAGGCCGGTGGCCTGCGCCGGTGCCGACGAGATCAGCTTCCAGGCCTCCGTCAGGGGCAGCACGCCGTCCGCGGCAAGGCGGAAGGCCGCAAGCAGTGGCGCCGGATAGTAATAGTCGGAGGCCAGCACCGAGCAGAGCCCCTTCGCAATCATGTCCGAGGCCTTGGTCCAGCCGGTGTGGCTGCCGCCCCGCACGACGTTCGGCGCGCCGTAGACGATGGCGTCGCCGTGATCTGCGGCTTCGCGCGCCGTCTCTTCGTTGATCGGAAATTCGGCGAGCGTCACGCCGAGGTTGCGAAAATCCCGACGCATCGTCGGGCTCGCATCGTCATGCGACAGCATCCGTACCCCGGCGCGGCGTGCCGCCGCAGCGAGCCGGGTGATCGACGCCGGAACATCGGCGGCGCGCGAGACAATATGCGCGACCAGCTTGTCGAACGCCTCGCCCGACAGTCCCGTCCGCTCCACCATGCGGTTGCGCTTGCGTGGATTGGAGATCTCGGCAACAACCCCGTCCATGTGATCGTTGAAGGCGAACAGGTCGACGCGGCCCTCGGCGAGCCACTGGCCGATCTCGTCCTCGGCATCGAGATTGTAGGTCTCGTGCCGCAAATGGAAGCGGGTGTCGGCGGCAAATTGCGGACGCTGCCGCTCGATTGCCTCGAGCAGACGCCTTGCATTATCGCCGCTGCGCAGGCCCGGCTCCCACGACCAGGTCGTGGCGTGGAAGACGGTGGTGATGCCGTTGCTGATGACCTGGCGGTCGGTGTCGGCCAGCGCGACGTCGATCGGGAAATCGACGGCGGCGCGCGGCATCATCTGCCGTTCGAAGGCATCGCCGTGCAGATCGACGATGCCGGGCAGCACCAGCAGGGTGCGCGCATCGATCGCCAGCCGTGCGCGGCCGCGAGATGCATCGATCTGCGCGATGTCGGTTCCCGATACTGCAAGGGAGGTCTCAGTGAGCTCGGAGCCGATCAGGGTCCGGCCACCCTCGATGAAAATGTCTGTCACGCGACCGCGCTTCGTTTGCTGGCAGAGGAATGTGCCCCTGCTTCGTATGTCGTCAGGAAATCTTCAATCGCGAGCTTGCGGAAATCGGGCAGTGCCGCACGCAATTTGTCGTGATCCCAGTCCCACCATGCCAGCTTTGCAAGCCGTCCGGCAACCTCTTCCGAGAACCGGCGCCGCACGATGCGCGCCGGATTGCCGGCGACGATGGTATAGGCCGGCACGTCTTTGGTGACGATGGCGCCGGCCGCGATCACCGCGCCGGTGCCGATGTTGCGGCCCGGCAGCACGACCGCGCCATGGCCGATCCAGACGTCATGGCCGATATGGACGTGATGCTGGCGCCGCCAGTCGAAGAATTCGCTGTCGTCGCTCTCGCCCGGAAAATAGGCGCTGGAGCGGTAGGTGAAGTGCGCCTGCGTGACGCGATGCATCGGATGATTGCCGGGATTGATCCGCGTCATCGCCGCGATCGAGCAGAATTTTCCGATGGTGGTGTAGGTGATCTGCGCGTCGTTGACGACGTAGGAGTAATCGCCCATCGCCACTTCGTCCAGGATGGTGCGCGGTCCGACCTCGGTATAGGCGCCGAGCCGGGTCTCGTGCAGCTTCGCCGAAGGATCGACGGTCGGCTCGACCGAAAGCGCTTTGCCGGCCATGTTGCATCCGAAAGCTTGAGGGCGGGCGCTCGTCTTCGAGCGGCTCGATGACAATGTCATGACGATACAATGACAGGGGATGAAGTGTGCTGGATCGCCGCACCGCATCGTGCATGTCACACAAGTGTCAAGCGTCGGCGATAGCGGTGGGCTCGAGCTACTCTGGAGCCCTGCATGCTGGTGGTTGAAGGTTTGACGTGCCGCTTCGGCGCAAAAGCCGCGGTGGACGACGCTTCGTTTCAAATCTCCCCCGGCGGCTTCGTCGGTGTGATCGGGCGCTCCGGCGCCGGCAAGTCGACCCTGCTGCGGACCATCAACCGTCTGGTGACGCCGACGCAGGGGCGCATTAGGTTCGACGGGCTCGACGTCACCGCGCTGCGCGGCAAGGAGTTGCGGCAGTGGCGGGCGCGTTCGGCGATGATCTTCCAGCAGTTCAACCTCGTAGGCCGGCTCGATGTGCTGACCAATGTGCTGATGGGACGTCTTGCCACTATGCCGGCCTGGCGCTCGCTGTCGCAGACCTGGCCCGAGCAGGACAAGGCGCTGGCGATGTCGGCGCTTGAGCAGTTCGACATCGCTTCGCTCGCCGCCCAGCGCGCCGATCAGCTCTCCGGCGGCCAGCAGCAGCGCGTCGCGATCGCGCGGGCGCTGGTGCAGCAGCCCGACATCATCCTCGCCGACGAGCCGATCGCCTCGCTCGATCCGCGCAATACCAAGATCGTCATGGATGCGCTTCTGCGCATCAACAAGCATTTTGGCATCACCGTGCTCTGCAATCTGCACTCGCTCGATCTGGCGCGCAGCTATTGCGACCGCCTGATCGGCATGGCGCAGGGTCGTGTGGTGTTCGACGGCGCACCGTCCGCGCTGACGGACCTCGTCGCCCGTGAGCTCTACGATCTCGAAGCCGCCGACGTCATGGGCGGTCCGCCTGCGCCGGCACCCGAGGGGGTCCCGGCACTCGGAACGGCGGCCGCCGCCTGAGCCGCGCCGCACCTGTTGAATTTCCCGTTTCGCGTCAACCGACCCCAACCGATGAAGAGGGTATCATGATCACTCGTAGACTCATTCTTGCCGGCGCCGCCGCGCTTGCCTTCACGACCTCCGCCTTGGCGGACGACTGGAAAGCCAAATATCCCGAGCTGACCTTCGCGGTCGTGCCGGCCGAGAACGCCTCGGGCGTCACCGAGCGCTGGACCCCGTTCGTCGAATATCTGTCGAAGCAGCTCGGCGTGAAGGTCACGCTGCGCATCGCCAACGACTACGCCGCGGTCATCGAAGGCCAGCGCGCCGGCAACATCCACATTGCGAGCTACGGCTCGGCCTCGTTCGCCCGCGCCCGCCTGACCGGCGTCAAGACCGATGCCTTCGCCAACGACATCAACGCCGACGGCTCGACCGGCTACTACTCGGTGTTCTTCGTCAAGGCGAGCAGCCCGTACAAGAAGGTCGACGACCTCAAGGGCAAGAACCTCGGCCTGGTCGACCCGAACTCGACCTCCGGCAACAACGTGCCGCGTTTCGAGCTCGACAAGATGGGCATTCCGGATGCCGACACCTATTTCAGCAAGGTCGTCTTCACCGGTAGCCACGAGAACGCGATCCTGGCGCTGTCGCAGGGCACGGTGGATGTCGCCGCCAACCAGTGGACGAGTGACGACGATTCCACCCTGGCCCAGATGCTGACCAAGAACATGCTGAAGAATGCCGACGGCTCGGCGATGAAGAAGGACGATTTCCGCATCATCCACAAGTCGGCGCCGATCATCAACGGTCCATATGCCTACAACGCGGATCTGCCGGAAGATGCCAAGGCGGCGATCGCGAAGGCGTTCTTCGATGCGCCCGTCAAGGACAAGGCCGCGTTCGAGCGCCTGTCCGATGGCCAGAAGAAGGGTTTCCATCCCGCCACCACCAAGGACTGGGATGGCACGGTCGAGCTGATCAAGTTCGTCGACGCATTGCGTAAGAAGAAGGCGTCCTGAGTTTTCGGGACGAGCTACTCGAGCCGGGTCGATGGACCCGGCTCTTTCTCTTTTTGACCGGCCACTTGTCTTGACCAGATGACCGTCGCGGTTTCGATCCTCCCCGAGCAGCAGCTCGCTGTGCTGAACGCTGCCTATAACAAGGCGGTCTTTCGCAAGCGGCTCCGCCTCCTGTTGGGCGTCGCGATTTTCGCCGCGGCACTGCTTCTCGCCGCGATCGGCGCAGAGGTGAATCTGCGCACGCTGTTCACCTATTTCGGCAACTTCGTCAGCTATTTCGACCGCATCCTCACGCTCGACAGCGGCCAGCGCGTCTGGACCGATGTCGGCGAATGGCTGTGGGGCTGGCGCAAATGCCTGAAGATGCTGGGTGAGACGCTGCTGATCAGCTATGTCGGCACGCTGACCGGCGCGGTGTTCGCCTTCGCGCTCAACTTCTTCGCCGCTGAAAACACTTCACCTGCGCCATGGCTGCGCTTCGTGGTGCGGCGCCTGCTTGAATTCGCGCGCACTGTTCCCGGAATCGTGTTCGCGCTGATCTTCGTCATCGCCTTCGGCCTCGGGCCGATGGCCGGTGTGCTGGCGATTGCGATCCACTCCACCGGCGCTTTGGGAAAACTGTTCTCGGAGATGGTCGAGAACGCCGACATGAAGCCGGTCGAGGGCATCCGCTCGACCGGTGCGAGCTGGCTCTCCTGCATGCGCTTCGCGATCCTGCCGCAGGTGACCGCGGGCTATGCCAGCTACGCGCTGCTGCGCTTCGAGATCAACGTCCGCGAAGCGTCCGTCATGGGCTTCGTCGGCGCCGGTGGCATCGGGCAGGAGCTCGTCGTTGCCATCCGAAAATTCTATTATTCGGACGTCAGCGCGATCCTGCTGCTCATCATCGTCACCGTCTTCATCATCGACATCTCGACCGGCTGGCTGCGCGGGCGCCTGTTCGGCAAGGAGGCGCGGACGTGACGGGACCGCAGGAGGTCGATACCGCCGAGATCCGCGCGCGCTACCCGGATGTGTTCGACCGGCCGGCCTTGGCGCGGCTCGCTATGCCCGCGATGATCGTCGCAGCGCTCGGCATCTTGATCTACGGCCTGGTCGATCTCGATTTCTCGCCGTCGCGCTTTGTCGCCGGCCTTAGTCAACTCGGCTGGATCAGCATGATGATGATCCCGCCCGATCCCGGCTCGTCGCTGCCGATCTATCTGAAGGCGCTGGGCGAGACGCTGTCGATCGCGCTGCTCGGCACCACGCTGGCCGCATTGTTCGCGCTGCCCGTCAGCCTGCTTGCCGCGCGCAATGTCGTGCCGTCGATCATCCTGCGCTTTCCCGTCCGTCGCTTTCTCGATTCGATCCGCGGCGTCGATACGCTGATCTGGGCGCTGGTCTGGATCAACGTCGTTGGCCTGGGTCCGTTCGCCGGCGTGCTGGCCATCGCCGTGTCGGATTTCGGCGCGTTCGGAAAGCTGTTCTCGGAGGCGATCGAGGGGGCCGACCAGAAGCAGGTCGAGGGTATCCGCGCCTCCGGCGGCAGTGCCTTGCACGAGATCCGCTTCGGCCTGATGCCGCAGGTGCTGCCCGTCATCGCGGGCCAGGTGCTCTATTTCATCGAATCCAATACGCGCTCGGCCACCATCATCGGCATCGTCGGCGCCGGCGGCATCGGGCTTCAACTGGCCGAGCAGATCCGCGTGCTGGAATGGCAGAAGGTGTCGTTCCTGATCCTGATGATCCTGGTCGCGGTCGCCGCGATCGATTTTATTTCGAGCAAGTTGCGGTTCGCGATTATTGGAAGGCGAGCAGTCGCCTAATCGTCAGTGCCGTAGGGTGGGCAAAGCGCAGCGTGCCCACCACCTCTCTCGAAATGTTTGACAGATGGTGGGCACGGCGCAAATGCGCCTTTGCCCACCCTACAAGTCCGGATTCGTGGAGAGAAGGAGAGCCTCTCTACGGCTCGACCAAAAACTCCACCCGCTCGGCCGCGAACCGCGAGTGCTTCGTCACCAGCGGCTTGCCCTCGAGATCGAGGTCCGTCGCATCGACCACGAGGATCGGCCGCCCCAGCGGCAGGTCGAGCCGCGCGGCGTCGGTGGCGTCGACGATGCCGGCAGTGATCCGGGTCGCGCCGCGGCGATAATCGCGGATCCCGTAATGCTCGAGCATCTTCGTCATCGAGCGCGTCGCGGCAAACACCGTGCCCGCGCCCGGAAACAGCTCCGCAGACAGCCAGGTGGTGGAGACGCAGATCGGCGTGCGGTCGGCGAGGCGGATGGCTTCGATCCGCACCAGCGGCGCGCCGGTCTTCAATCCCAGTTCCCGCGCCAGCTCGCGGGTTGCGACATCTTCTGACGCCTCGATCATGCGGCCATGCGGCTCGCGACCCTCGGCGCCGACGATCTCCGAGAAGCGCGTGCGCGAGCGCAGTGGATAAGCGAGCTTCTGCGCCTCGACATAGGTTCCGCTGCCGCGTTCGGCACGCACGATGCCGCGCTCGGCGAGCGCCGCCAGCGCGCGCCGCACGGTGTGGCGATTGACGCGATAGGTTTCGGCGATCTCCATCTCGCCCGGCAATTTGTCGCCTGCGGCAAAACGGCCGTCGGCAATGCCGCGCTCGATGCCGTCGGCAACGAGGCGCCACAGCGCGACGCCTGAGGAGGCGGTGTCCTGCATGCTCATGTCGCCGATCAGCCTAGCCCGAAAATCACACCTCTGTCACGAAACAGTCATGGCGCTTCCGTATCAAGTTGTCTAGTATCATAGACAACTTGAATTCGGCAAGGTCTGTCAAAAGTTCGGTGGATTCGGTGACCCAGCACAACACCCAGCAAGCCCAGCGCCAGGCCGCCATGGCCGTGCTGGCGCACGCGGAGGCGGGCGAGATCGCCGCCCGCCTCCGCACGATCTCATTGCCCGGCCATCAAGAGCTGCGCGAGCCGGAAAACGGCCTCGTGATGCTGCGCGGCCGGGTCGGCGGCGACGGCGCGCCCTTCAATCTCGGCGAGGCGACAGTGTCGCGCGCTGCGGTGCGGCTTGCGAGCGGAGAGGTCGGTTTCGGCTACACGCTCGGGCGCGACGGTGAGAAGGCGCGGCTGATCGCGCTGTGCGATGCGCTGGTGCAGTCGCGCGATTTTGGCGGGCTGGTGGAGCGCGACGTTATCGCGCCGTTGCGAGAGCAGCTTATGATTCGGCGCAAGCAGGCGGCGGAAGAGACCGCTGCGACGAAGGTTGATTTCTACACCATGGTGCGCGGTGAGGGGTGAGGCCATGACCACGATTGCGGAACTGCCGCCGGGTTTCGTCGACAAGGTATTGTCGGCGCAATCGACCTTTCGCTCGGTCATGGATGCGATGGCGCGGCCGGGTTCGGTCCAGCGCATCGTGCCGATGGCTGGGACGCCTGCCACGATGATGCGCGGCACCGCCGCAATCGCGCTGACGCTGTTCGACCACGACACGCCGCTCTGGCTCGATGCGCGGATGTCGGAAAGCTCTGACGTGCTGAAATGGCTGAAGTTTCATACCGGCGCGCCTGTGATCCAGGATTCCGCGATCGCGGCCTTTGCGCTGATCAGCGACGGCGGTGCACTGCCGGCGCTGGAGCGTTTCGCGCTCGGCACCAACGAATATCCGGATCGGTCGACCACGGTGATCATTCAGGTCGATAGCCTTGACGCAGGCCGCAGCTTCGAGCTGCGCGGTCCCGGCATCGACGGCGTCGCAACGCTCCAGGCGTCGATCAAGCCGTTCGACCTGTTTGAACGCCTGCGCTTCAACGAGCCGCTGTTTCCGCGCGGCATCGACGTGGTGCTGGTCGCCGATGATGCCGTGGTGGCGATTCCGCGGACCACGCGTGTCATGAGCAAGGGAGGCTAGAGGCATGTATGTCGCAGTCAAAGGCGGCGAACGCGCCATCGAGAACGCCCATCGCCTGCTCGCCAATGCGCGGCGTGGCGACCAGAGCGTTGCGGAAGTCTCGCTCGACCAGATCTCGGAACAGCTTGGGCTCGCCGTCGACCGCGTCATGAGCGAAGGTTCGCTCTATGACCGCGAGCTTGCTGCGCTCGCAATCAAGCAGGCCCGCGGCGATCTGATCGAGGCGATTTTCCTGGTCCGCGCCTTCCGCGCCACTCTGCCGCGTTTCGGCGCCAGCGAGCCGGTCGACACCGGCGCCATGCGGGTGCAGCGGCGGGTGTCCTCGACCTTCAAGGACATTCCCGGCGGCCAGATTCTCGGGCCAACCTTCGACTACACCCATCGCCTGCTCGATCCCTCGCTTGGCCAGGGTTTTGTGCCGGAAGCGCCGGCTGTGGCCGAAGCCTCGACGGCGCCGACGCCGCGCGTAACCGATATTCTGGGCCGCGACGGGCTGATCGAGACCTCGCCGCGGGCCGAAGACGGCGCCAGCGTCGGCGATCTCACCCGCGAACCGCTGAACTTTCCTGCGGACCGCGATCTGCGCCTGCAAAATCTCGCGCGCGGCGACGAGGGCTTTCTGCTGGCGATGGGCTATTCCACCCAGCGCGGCTACGGCCGCAACCATCCCTTCGCCGGTGAGATCCGCTTCGGTGAGGTCGAGGTGGAATTCGTTGCCGAAGACGTCGGCTTTGCCGTGCCGCTGGGCTCGATCGAACTGACGGAGTGCCAGATGGTCAACCAGTTCAAGGGCTCGGCGACGGAAGCGCCGTGCTTCACCCGCGGCTACGGCCTTGCCTTCGGCCAGAGCGAGCGCAAGACCATGTCGATGGCGCTGGTCGACCGGGCACTCCGCGCCCGCGAGCTCGGTGAAGAGGTCGGAGCCCCGGCGCAAGATGAAGAATTCGTGTTGTCGCATTCGGACAACGTCCAGGCCACCGGCTTCGTCGAGCATCTGAAGCTGCCGCATTATGTCGACTTCCAGTCCGAGCTCGGCCTGCTGCGCAAGCTGCGCAAGGAATTTGCCGAAACCTCTGCCGAGGCCAACGGGCCCGCTGCCATGAAGGAGGCCGCGGAATGAACGCGCCCGCCTATAATTTCGCCTATCTCGACGAGCAGACCAAGCGGATGATCCGACGCGCGATCCTGAAGGCGATCGCGATCCCCGGCTACCAGGTGCCGTTCGCCAGCCGCGAGATGCCGATGCCCTATGGCTGGGGCACCGGCGGCGTGCAGGTGACCGCTGCGATCCTGGGACCGCAGGACGTGCTGAAGGTGATCGACCAGGGTTCTGACGACACCACCAACGCGATCTCGATCCGCAAATTCTTCGCCAAGACTGCCGGCGTCGCCACGACCACGGCGACGGAAGATGCGACCGTGATCCAGACGCGCCATCGTATTCCCGAGGCGGCGCTGCACGCGAACCAGGTGCTGGTCTACCAGGTGCCGATCCCGGAACCGCTGCGCTTCCTCGAGCCGCGCGAGACCGAGACGCGGCGCATGCACGCGCTCGCCGAATACGGCCTGATGCACGTGAAGCTCTATGAGGACATCGCCCGCTTCGGCCACATTGCGACCGCCTACGCCTATCCGGTGAAGGTCAACGCGCGCTACGTGATGGACCCGTCGCCGACGCCGAAATTCGACAATCCCAAGATGGACAATTGCCCGGCGCTGCAATTGTTTGGCGCCGGCCGCGAGAAGCGCATCTATGCGATCCCGCCCTATACAAAGGTGGTGTCGCTCGATTTCGAGGACCACCCGTTCGAACCGTATCGTTTCAACGCGCCCTGCGCCCTGTGCGCCGCCGAGAATTCATACCTCGACGAGATCGTCACCGACGACAAGGGCAGCCGGATGTTCGTCTGCTCGGACACCGATTATTGCGAAGGACGTCAGGCCGCCGGCCATCACGGTGCCTTGAGTGCTGCGCCGTACAAGGACAAGGCGCAGGGAGGGGCAAATGGCTGATCAGGATCTGCTCGAAACCGATCAGCCGCTGCTGGTCGCTGAGACCCTCAGCAAGTCCTATGGCCGCATTGCCGCGTGCCGCGACGTGTCGTTCTCGCTCTATCCCGGCGAGGTGCTGGCGATCGTCGGCGAATCCGGCTCCGGCAAGTCGACGCTGCTGCAACTCCTGTCCGGACAGCTCGCGGCGAGCGGCGGGCAGGTGTCCTATCGGATGCGCGACGGTGTCACCCGCGATCTCGCCGCACTCGGCGAGGCCGAGCGACGGCTGCTGTTCCGTACCGATTGGGGTTTCGTGCACCAGGATCCGGCGCAGGGCCTGCGCATGGCCGTCTCGGCCGGCGCCAATGTCGGCGAGCGGCTGATGGCGGTGGGCTGGAACCATTACGGCCGCATTCGCGAGTCCGCCTCCGACTGGCTGACGCGGGTCGAGATCGACGTCGCGCGTATCGACGATGCGCCGCGCACCTATTCGGGCGGCATGCGCCAGCGCCTCCAGATCGCGCGTAACCTCGTCACCGGGCCCCGGCTGGTGTTCATGGACGAGCCGACCGGTGGCCTCGATGTTTCAGTCCAGGCCCGCCTGCTCGATCTCCTGCGCAATCTCGTCGCCGAACTGCATCTCGCCGTCGTCATCGTCACCCACGATCTCGCGGTCGCCCGCCTTCTGTCGCATCGTGTGATGGTGATGAAGGGCGGCCGCGTCATCGAGACCGGCCTCACCGACCAGGTGCTCGACGATCCGCGCGAGCCTTACACGCAGCTGCTCGTCTCCTCGATTCTGCCGCCATAAGCCTTCCGAGAAGAGTTCTCCCATGACCGCCATGATCGACGTCGCCAACGCCAACAAGACCTTCACGATGCACCTGCAAGGCGGCATCGAATTGCCTGTCGTGCGCGGCGTGACCTTCCACGTCGATCCCGGCGAGTGCGTCGTGCTGTCGGGGCCATCAGGTGCCGGCAAATCCTCGATCCTGAAGATGATCTTCGGCAATTACCGTTGCGATTCCGGCCGCATCGGCATCCGCCATCGCGGCGAGGTGATCGATCTCGCCACGGCCGAGCCCCGGCAGGTCCTCAACGTCCGTCGCGCCACCATTGGCTATGTCAGCCAGTTTTTGCGCGCGGTGCCGCGGGTCGCCACCGTCGACGTCGTCGCCGAGCCCTTGATCGTCAACGGCATGAGCCGGTC
Organism: Bradyrhizobium monzae; assembly: GCF_021458635.1. Taxonomy (GTDB): domain Bacteria; phylum Pseudomonadota; class Alphaproteobacteria; order Rhizobiales; family Xanthobacteraceae; genus Bradyrhizobium. The sequence continues at coordinate 376,707 of NZ_JAIRDQ010000006.1, read as the reverse complement.
CGACGCACAGGCGCGCGCCGGCGAGCTCCTGCATCGTCTCAATATCCCTGAAAGACTCCGGCAGCTTCCGCCCGCGACCTTCTCCGGTGGCGAGCAGCAGCGCGTCAACATCGCCCGCGGCTTCATCTCGGATCTGCCGATCCTGCTGCTGGACGAGCCGACCGCTTCGCTCGATGCCGCCAACCGCGCCGTCGTGGTCGCGCTGGTCGCCGAGAAGAAACGCCAGGGCGTTGCCATGGTCGCCATTGTCCATGACGACGAAATCCGCCATTTGATTGCCGACCGCATCGTCGACGTCACCAGCTTTGCGGCCGCGGCCTGAAGGAAGAGGGACATGAACGCCAAGCCGAACAATATCGTGATCGCCAACGCCAGGATCGTGCTGGCGGACCGGGTGATCGAACAGGGCTGGCTTGCTCTTGCAGACGGACGCATTGCCGAGATCGGCGAGGGTAGGGCGCCGGCGGGCGCAGAAGACGCCGGCGGTGATCTGATCATGCCGGGCCTGATCGAGCTCCACACCGACCATCTCGAGGCGCATTACGTGCCGCGGCCAAAGGTGTTCTGGAATCCGGTCGCGGCCGTGATCTCCTATGACGGCCAGCTCGCGACCTCGGGAATCACCACCGTGTTCGACTCGCTGCGGGTCTGGCGCGAGGACGGCGCCGAGGAGGTCGATGGCCGTGCCGGCGTGCTCGCCGCCGCGATCACGACCGCGCGCGACTCGAATCTGCTGCGCGCCGACCACTTCCTGCATCTGCGCTGCGAAATCCCGATGCCGAGCGTGGTCGAGGAAGCCAAGGAGCTGATCGACCGTCCCGACGTCAAGCTGATGTCGCTGATGGACCATACGCCCGGTCAGCGCCAGTTCCGCGACGAGGTCAAGCTGCGCGATTACTACCGCGGCAAGGGCGGCGGCAAGACCGATGCCGAACTCGACGAACTGTTCGCAAAGCGCTTCGAGTACCAGCAGAAATATGCCGCGACTAACATGCGCGAGATCGTGGCGCTGGCGCACGAATACAAGATTCCGCTCGCGAGCCATGACGACACCACGGAGGAGAATGTTGCGGACGCCGTGCGAGACGGCGTCGCGGTGGCGGAATTCCCGACCACGTTGGAGGCCGCGCGCGGCCTGCACCAGGCCGGCATCGACATCCTGATGGGCGCGCCCAACGTGGTGCGCGGCGGCTCGCATTCGGGCAATATCGCCGCGGTGGATCTCGCCCGCGAAGGCCTGCTCGATATCCTGTCGTCGGACTACATCCCGTCGAGCCTGCTGATGGGCGCGCTGCAACTGCCCGAGCATGCGCCGTCGATCGGCCTGCCGGCGGCGGTTCGCACCGTGACCAAGGCGCCGGCCGATGCGGTCGGCCTCACCGATCGCGGCGAGATCGCAATCGGCAAGCGCGCCGATCTGATCCGCGTCCATGTTGCCGGCAGCGTTCCCGTGGTTCGCAGCGTCTGGCGCGAAGGGGGCCGTGTCGCATGAGCGAGACGGTCACGACGGCGAAGGGCGCGGCGGGCGCAATCGGGCCCGGGCGGCTGGTGCTCGTGGTCGGCCCGAGTGGCGCCGGCAAGGACACGCTGCTGCGGCTGGCACAGGCGGCCTGTGCCGACGACCATGACGTCGTCTTCCCGCGCCGTGTCGTGACGCGTGCGTCCTCTGCCGACGAGGACAACATCGCGGTGAGCCCCGACGAATTCGCCCGCGCGCGGGCCCACGGCGATTTCGCCGTGCATTGGGACGCGCATGGGCATTCGTACGCGCTGCCGCTCGAGATCAACGACGACATCCGCACTGGGCGTGCCGTCGTCGCCAACGTCTCGCGCACGGTGATCGCCGCGCTGCGCGGGACTTACGCCAATGTCGTCGTCGTTGCGATTACGGCGCCGCCGGACGTGCTGGCGCAGCGCCTTGCTGCGCGCAAGCGCAACACCGACGGTAATCTCGCTGACCGCCTGGCGCGCAGCGTCGACGACAAGTCGGCACATGCGGACGTCACCATTCTCAATTCGGGCAGCGCGGAGTATCACAGCCGCCAGCTCGTGCGCGCGATCAGGAACGAATGCTGGCGCGAGTAACCGCCGGCGCAACCAGGAGGGTGTGGAATGACGGTGATCAAGACGGTCGAGGAACTCGAAGCCATCTACGGCGCCACCAATGACGCCTCGACCGTGAAAGTCGCCGATCACGTCACGCCGCTCTACCGCATCTTCATCGAGAAGGCGCCGTTCGCCGCACTCGCCACCATCGGGCCCGAGGGCATCGACTGCTCGCCGCGCGGCGATCTCCCCGGCTTCGTCCGCATCCACGATCAGAAGACACTGATGCTGCCCGATCGCCGCGGCAACAACCGGGTCGATTCCCTGCGCAACATCGTGCGCGACCCGCGCGTGTCGCTGATGTTCCTGATCCCCGGCTCCGGCAACGCGGTCCGCGCCAACGGCCGCGCGCATCTCTCGGTCGATCGGCAGCTGCTCTCCTCGTTCAAGGTCGAGGACAAAGCACCGCGCAGCGTCATGGTGATGAATGTGGACGAGATCTACTTCCAGTGCGCCCGTGCCATCGTCCGCTCCGACCTTTGGAATCCCGACAAGCGTATCGATCCGAAGACGCTGCCGACGCCCGGCCAGATCCTCGCCGAGATGAGCCAGAACAAGGTCGGCGGCGCGGAGTATGACCGCATCTGGCCGGAGCGCGCTGCCGCGACAATGTGGTGAGGGTCTTTTCCTCCCCCCTTGTGGGAGAGGGTGGCTCGCCGCGATAGCGGCGAGACGGGTGAGCGGAATCTATCGACGAGTCGGAATTCGTAGGGTGGGCAAAGGCGCACTTGCGCCGTGCCCACGAATTCTCACCAATCGCATGCAAATGGTGGGCACGCTTCGCTTTGCCCACCCTACGGCATTCCCCCAACTTGGAAAAGAGCGTGCGCCGCGGGCGCTACGTCCTCTCTAATTAAACGCCATCCCGCCACTCAGCGCGATCGTCTGTCCGGTCATGTAGGCGTTGTCGACCAGCAGCATCGGGATCTCCCTATTTCTGCTTTACGTTAGCTAGAGCTTACCACGCTGGCCGCGCTCCCCGTGTTGAACTGATCGCGAGTTGAATCCGCCTGTCAGTGCTTGCGGTGGGAGAAGGCGGCGAGCGCGCGGCCTTCAAATATGGATAGCCATTTCATTGACCGAACGCGCCAATCGCTCGATATTCGAAAGCATCGAAACTGCTCCTCGAGCTTGATGCCGCGATATGAGAACCGATCACCAGCGTAACCCGAGCGACATGCATGCGTGCATGACGCGGCGCTGTTTCTCGGCGGCGACCGGCGCCTGTTGTTGTTGCTGACCGGCACCCTCACAGCGCTCCACACTGCAAATCCCAAGACAGAAGCGCCGAAAGTCCGGCGAACGAGCAGTCATGTCCCAGCACCAGTCGAACGCCTACATCATCGAGATTCACGACCGCGCCGCCGGCATCATCACAAGAGATGAGCGCGGCTTCCGCTTCTTCTCCTCGGAGCGCCTGTTCGACAGCCTCGAAGGCCGCCAGTTCCGCTCGGCGCGCGAAGCCGAGCGTGCTGCCCGCGCCGTTTTTTCCGAGCGGAGCCGGCGCGCGAACTCTTCACTTTTCGCCAACTGAAAGGACCTTGACATGACCGCACGACGACAGCTCTTGATCGCCGCGCTGCTGCTTGTGACCGCTGTCGCGGCACCCGTGCACGCGGAGGACAAGCCGACGGAAATTCGCATCGGCACGCAGAAGGGCGGTTTCTTCCCCGCGGTGCGCCAGCGCCGGACGCTTGAAAACGCCTTCAGGCCGCTCGGCATCGAGGTCAAGTGGATCGACTTCCAATTCGGTCCACCGCTGCTCGAAGCCATCAATGTCGGCAGCGTCGATTTCGGCTTTGTCGGCGACACCCCGCCGATCTTCGCCTAGGCCGGCGGCGCCAAGATCCGCTATGTCGCCGCCGTGAAGTCCGAAGGCGACAATCAGGCGATCATCGTGCCGAAGGAGTCTTCGATCAAGACGCTTGCCGACCTCAGGGGCAAGCGCGTCGCCTTCGGCAAAGGATCGAGCGCGCACAATCTGCTGGTTGCCGTGCTGGAGAAGGCCGGCGTGTCGTGGTCCGACATCACGCCCGCGCCGCTCGCGCCGGCCGATGCGACCGCGGCCTTCGTCAAGGGCTCGGTAGACGCCTGGTCGATCTGGGATCCTTATCTCGCGCTCGCCGAGTTGAAGGAGAATGCACGCGTTCTCGTCTTCGACAAGGACGTGCACAAGCCGAATGCCTTCTACATCGCCAATACGGATTTCGTCGAAAGATATCCGTCGCTGGTCGCCAGGCTCAACACTGCCTTCGCTTCTGAAGGCGTATGGGCAGGACAGCATCACGAGGAGGTCGCCAAAGCGCAATCGGAGGCGACCGGCGTGGATATCGCGGCCGTCCGCCGCTTCGTGAATCGCTCCACTTATAGCGTGGTGCCTCTCGACGCCGAGGTCATCAAGAGCCAGCAAGCGGTGGCCGATCGCTTCGCAAAGCTCGGCCTGATCCCGAAGCCGGTCAACGTGTCCGACATCGTCTGGAAGTGGACGCCGGGCTCCTGAGGCGGCTCAGCCCTTCAGCGCCGCCAGCAATTCATCCGGGCGCTCTGCCATGATCATGTGGCCGGCGCCCGGCACGACGACGGTCTTCGCATGCGGGATCGCGGCCGCAAGTGCCTTGCCGGCTTTTGCCGGCGTCATCATGTCCCGCTCGCCGAGGATGAGGGTGGCAGGCACCTTGACGGTCGCGGCCGCCTGAAGCGCATTCGCGTAGGCATTGCAGGCCGACAAATCCCTGAACAGCACGCCCGGTTCGCAAGCTTTAAGCACCGCCTGCGCGCCGCCATGCATCCACAGGCCCGGCGCGAGGCTGCCGCCGAGCTCGGCGTTGAAGCCGAGGCCCCAGATCGAGACCATGTCGTTTGCATCTTGCGAGTTGGCCTCGGCGGCCTTGAGCAGATCCGGGCCGACGGTCATGGTCGCGGCGGTGCCGATCAGGCTCAGTGCCGAGACCTTTTCGGGATGGCGCCCCGCGGTCTCCAGCGAGATCAGCGATCCCATGGAGTGGCCGATCAGGTGCGCCTCGGTCGCGCCCGCCGCATCGAGCAAAGCTGCCGTCCAGTCGGCCATGTCGGCGATGCTTGTGAGTGACGGTCCGGCCGAACGGCCGTGGCCGGGCAGGTCCGGCGCCAGCACGCCAAAACCGTGATGGGCGAACCAGCGCGTATGCAGCGCCCAGGTCGAATGGTCGAAGCCGGCGCCGTGGACGAAGACGACCGTGGGCAGGGATTTGTCGAATTCGCGGCCGCCGGTTGCGACAAACACCTCGGCGCCGTTGACGGAGAGCTTCATCGTGTCAAACCTTCTGCGAGATGCGCAGCGCCTGCGCGAGATCGTCGATGATGTCGCTGGCGGTCTCGATGCCGACCGACAGCCGCACCAGCTCCTCGCCGATACCGGCCACCTTGAGCTGCTCGGCGTCCATCTGCTGATGCGTGGTCGAGGCCGGGTGGATCACCAGCGTCTTGGCGTCGCCGACATTGGCGAGATGGCTGATCATGCGCAGCTGTTCGATGAACTTGCGCCCCGCAGGCCGTCCGCCCTTAATGCCGAAGGAGACGATCGAGCCCGCGCCGCGCGGGAGCAGTTGCTTTGCGAGCTGGTAGTCCACATGATCTTCAAGCGAGGGATGCAGCACCCAGTCTACCGCCTTGTTGGCCTTGAGCGCTTCCAGCACGAGATGGGTGTTTTGAATGTGGCGGTCCATGCGAACGCCGAGCGTCTCGACACCCTGCAACAGCTGGAACGCGTTGGTTGGCGACAGGCAGGCGCCGAAATCGCGCAAGCCCTCGGTGCGCGCGCGCATGATGAAGGCCGCGGTGCCGAACTGCTCGTCGAAGACGATGCCGTGATAGCCGCCATAAGGCTCGGTCAGCACGCCGAACTTGCCGGACGCGCGCCAGTCGAAGCGGCCGCCGTCGACGATGGCGCCGCCGATCGCGATGCCGTGGCCGCCGATCCATTTGGTCGCCGAATGCATCACGATGTCGGCTCCGAGCTCGATCGGCCGGCTGAGATAGGGCGTCGCAAAGGTGTTGTCGATCAGCAGCGGAATTTTTGCGTCATGCGCGATTTCCGCGACCTTCGGGATATCCAGCACCTCGAGCCCGGGGTTGCCGATGGTCTCGCCGATCACGAGTTTTGTGTTCGGCTTGATCGCTTTCCGGAAGGCGTCATGATCGCGCGGCTTCACGAACGTCGTGGTGATGCCGAAGCGCGGCAGCGTGTGCGCCAGCAGATTGATGGTGCCGCCATAGAGCGAGCTCGACGCCACGATGTGGTCGCCGGCGTTCAAGAGCGTCGCGATGGCGAGATGCAGCGCGGCCATGCCACTGGCGGTGCAGATCGCGCCGACGCCGCCCTCCAAAGCAGCGAGCCGCTCCTCCAGCACGCCGGTGGTGGGGTTGGAGATGCGCGTATAGATGTGGCCCGCGCGCTCCAGATTGAACAGCGCGGCGGCGTGATCGGAATCCTGGAACACGTAGGACGTGGTCTGGTAGATCGGCACCGCGCGGGCGCCGGTCGCGGGATCCGGATGCTGGCCCGCGTGCAGGCTCAGGGTCTCGAAGGCAGGCGGTTTTGGCGCGGGCATGCGTGGCCTCGTTGATCGATCGGCGATGGCGGCCCTTGTGCCACAAAAACGCGCGCAGACCTAGGCACTCGCGCGAATGGCCTGCTCGATCGCGCGGGTCTCGCGCAACAAGATCTCCGCGACCTCCTGCTCGCGGCGCGGGCCGAGCCTCGTCCGAACGGCGGACACGGTCATCGCCGCCGCCGGCCGGCCGTCCGGCGTCTTGATCCAGGTCGAGATCGATTTCGTGCCCTGCACGAGGCCGATCTCGCGCATGCCGTATCCGAGCCGTCGCGCGGCAGTGATCTCGCCGAGCACCGTCGCGACGTCGGTGCGGTAACCTTCGAAGCGCTTCTCGTTCGCTGTGACGATTTTTCGCGCGTCCGGCGCCGGCAGTGCGGCGAGGATGGCGACGCCTGCGCTGGAGACGCCGAGCGGGCGGCGCGCGCCGACCTCGATCGACAGCACCTGGATCGGATATGCGCCGATCCTGCGATCGACGCACAGCGTGTCGTTGCCGGTCCGCACCGTCAGGAACAGCGTGTCGCCGATCTCGGCGGAGGCGCGCCGCAGCGAAGGACCCGCGGCGACCAGCAGCGGCGAGGGCCGGGGGCGCGCGAGCGCCAGCTCCGGCACCTGGTTGCCGATCGCGTAGCGGCCGGTCCGGTCGTGCCGCTCGACAATGCCTTCCTCGATCAGCACGTGGACGATGCGATGCACGGTCGGACGCGTGAGGCCGGTCACCTGCACCACCTCGGCCAATGGCACGCCGTTCTCGCGGCCTGCGGCAAGAATACGCAGCACAGACAATGCGCGGCGGATCGCCTGCGCACCTTGTCGCGGCTCTGTCACGCGAGCGGAACTTCGGGAGCGTATTTTGTCCATAATATGGACAACAACGCCACAATTCACTCGACAGGTAAAGGCTGCGTCTGGAGATTGCGCGTCGATCGGAATGCTGTGCGCGACGTCATGGCACCCGACGTGGAATTGGAAGTGCTGGGAGGTCATCATGAGAGGTATCTGGATCGCCGTTGCGGCCGCGATGGCGGCGATGCTGGCGGGGCCCGCGTCGGCCCAGCAATGGCCGGCCCGCAGCGTCAAGCTTCTGGTGCCCTATCCCGCCGGCGGCAATGTCGACAGCGCAGCCCGCATCATTGCCGACAAGCTCCAGGAAAAGCTCGGCCAGCCCTTCATCATCGAGAACAAGGCCGGCGCCGGCGGCATGATCGCGGGCGAGGCCTTCGCGAAATCGGCACCCGACGGCTACACGCTGTTCGTCGGCGCCAACGGCCCGGTGCTGTTCGCGACCGAGATCAACAAGCGCGACGCCTATAATTGGAAGAAGGATTTCCTGCCGATCTCGACCATCTCGATGACGCCGCTGGTGCTCGAGGTTCATCCGTCGGTGCAGGCCAACAATTTCAAGGAATTCGTCGACCTCGCCAAGCGCGAGCCCGGCAAGCTGACCATGGCCTCGCCCGGCCCCGGCACTACCAACCACCTGCTCAGCGAGCTGATGCAGTCGAGCCTAGATCTGCAATGGGTCACGGCGCATTACCGTGGCAACGCGCCGGCGATCAACGATCTCCTTGGCGGGCAGGTGCAGTTCGCGTTCGACCAGCTCACCGTCAGCCTCCAGCACATCAAGGCCGGTCTTTTCCGCGCGCTCGCCGTCACCAGCCCGCATCGGCTGAAGTCTCTGCCCGACGTGCCGACCTTCACCGAGCTCGGCTACAAGGATTTTGACGGCCAGACCTTCACCGGCCTGTTTGCGCCCGCGGGCACGCCTGCGCCGATCGTGGACAAGCTGCACGAAACGCTGGTCGCGATCCTGAAAGACCCGGGCGTGGTCGACAAGTTCGACAAGCTCGGCGGCGAAGCCGTCGCGATGACGCCCGACGAATTCAGGGCCTATCTCGAGCGCGAGGACGCCAAATGGATTCCGATCGTGCGCAAGGCCAACATCAAGGCTGACTGAACGATGCGGATCGACCCCAGCGAGCTCGGCGCGGAGCGCATCTACCGGCTGATGACCGGCATCGTGGTGCCGCGCCCGATCGCCTGGGTGACCAGCCTGTCGCGAAGCGGCGTGCTCAACCTTGCGCCGTTCAGCGCCTTCACCTTCGTCTCGCAGAAGCCGCCGATGCTGGCCATCAGCGTCGGCCGCAAGGGTGCCGATTACAAGGACACCGCGCACAACATCCTCGACACCGAGGAATACGTGATCCACATCGCCGATACGCCGCTGATGTCGGCGGTGCACGACAGCTCGGTGGAGTATCCCCCAGAGATCAGCGAGGTCGAGCATCTCGGGCTGGAGACGCTGCCCTGCGACCGCATCAAGGTGCCGCGGCTTAGCGTTGCACCCGTCGCGATGGAGTGCGTGTTCCGCCAATGTCTGGAATTCGGCGAGGCGCGCAGCCGGCTGCTCGTCGGCGAGGTCGTGATGTTCCACATTCGCGACGGTCTCGTGAATGACGGCAAGGTCGAGACCAAAGCGCTTGACCCGATCGCCCGCATCGGCGGTCCGCGTTACGCCACGCTGGGCGAGATCGTGACGCTGAACACGGTCTTTCAGACGCCCAAATCGAAGGACTGAGCGTGCGGACGCCGCCTTAAGACCATTGGAGAACGACGATGCGACTGTTGAGCTATCTGGTGGACGGAGAGCCGCGCTACGGCGCGGCCCTTGATGGCGGTGTCGTCGACCTGACCAGGCGGATCGGCCGCGACTACTCCGACGTGAAGGCGCTGATCGCGGCCAATGCGCTCGCCGAGGCGCAAGAGGCGGTGGCCGGGCAGAAGCCGGACTACGCGCTGGAGCAGCTTGCGCTATTGCCGCCGGTGCTGACGCCGGAAAAGCTCTGGTGCATCGGCGTCAACTACGCCGAGCGCAATGCCGAGTACAAAGACAATTCGGACCTGCCCAAATATCCGAGCCTGTTCGTGCGCAGCATGTCGTCGATGACGGGCTCCGGCCAGCCGCTGGAGAAGCCGCATGTGTCGGAGCAGCTCGACTATGAGGGCGAGCTCGTCATCGTGATCGGTCAGGGCGGTCGTCATATCCCGCGCGAAAAGGCCTGGTCGCATATCTTCGGCATGACGCTGTGCAACGAGGGCACGATCCGCGACTGGTTGCGCCACGGCAAGTTCAACGTGACGCAGGGCAAGAATTTTGATCGCTCCGGCAGCATCGGCCCGTGGATCGTCACGGCGGACGAGCTCGATCCGCGCGGGCCGCACGACATCGTCACGCGCGTCAACGGCGAGGTGCGCCAGCAGGACACGACCGAGCGGCTGATGTTCCCGTTCGACGTTCTGATCTCTTATCTCTCCACCTTCGCTACGCTCAAGCCCGGCGACATGATCGTGACGGGCACGCCGACCGGGGCGGGCGCACGCTTCGACCCACCGCGCTGGCTGAAGGTCGGCGACGTCGTCGAGGTCGAGTCCAGCCGCATCGGCGTGCTGCGCAACACTGTGGCCGCGGAGCAATAGATCATGCTCGATACTGCCACGATCGAGCGCCTTGCCGCGCGCCTCGACGAAGCCGAGCGCACCAAGGCGCTGATCCCGATGTTCTCCAGGGACTATCCCGGCTTCAGCATCGAGGACGCCTATGCCGTCCAGCGCGCCTGGACCAGGCTGCAGCTGGGCCGCGGCCGCGTCGTCAGGGGCCACAAGATCGGCCTGACCTCGAAGGCGATGCAGAATGCCGTCGGCATTTCCGAGCCCGACTACGGCGTGCTGTTCGCCGACATGTTCTATGCCGACGCCACGCCGATTCCGTTCGACCGCTTCCACGCGCCACGGATCGAGGTCGAGCTCGCCTTCGTGCTGAAGGCGCCGCTGCGCGGGCCGGATTGCACCATCTTCGACGTGCTCAATGCCACCGATTACGTCACGCCCGCACTGGAGATTCTGGAGACACGCATGCATCGCGTCGACCCTGAAACGGGCAAGGCGCGAAAAGTCGTCGATACGATCTCGGACAACGCGGCCAATGCCGCGCTGGTGCTCGGTGGCCGGCCGTTCCGTCCGTTGGACGCGGATTTGCGCTGGATCGGCGCGCTGCTGTTCCGCAACGGCGAGGTCGAGGAGACCGGGCTTGCCGCCGGCGTGCTCAACCATCCCGCCAACGGCATCGCCTGGCTCGCCAACCGCCTGGCGCCGCATGACGAGCACCTTGCCGCCGGCGAGGTCGTGCTGGCGGGATCGTTCACGCGTCCGGTCGACATCCGCCGCGGCGATACCTTTCATGCCGACTACGGCGCCTTCGGCTCCGTGTCGTGCCAGTTCGTCTGAACCAACTATAAGAGGAGGCGCATCGTGACAGGCTCAACGCGGCGCAAGAGCATCCATATCGGCGGCTTCAGGCACGCCAATCCGATTCCGAACGCCTGCCGTATCGGCAATCTCGTGATGTCCGGCGTCATCCTCGGTCGCGATGCCGCCGGCGCGATGCCTTCGACCCTCGACGCCCAATGCGCCAACATGTTCGCGCATATGAAAGCGACCGTGGAGGCCGCCGGCGGTACCACGGACGACATCATCAAGATGACGGTGTGGCTGAAGGACCGTACGCAGCGCGGCCCGGTCAATGTCGAGTGGCTGAAAATGTTTCCGGATGAGCATTCGCGCCCGGCGCGTCATGCGCTGCCGATGGACAACATGGACGGCGGCGCGCTGGTGCAGTGCGATTTCACCGCCGTGATCGACTGAGGGAGTCCTGCGCATGCCGACCTATCTGCCGTTCGATCCCAACCCGCGCCGTCCGGTGAAGCCGCCGCCGCCGAAAACCGTCGACAGCCAGTTTCACGTGCTCGGTCCCATCGACAAATATCCGGAGCGCCCTGGCGCGGCCTATCGGATGCCGAGTGCAACCTGGGAAGCGGCCTTGCGCGTGCACAAGACGCTCGGCATCGAGCGCGGCATCATCGTGCAGACCACGACCTATGGCGCCGATCATTCCGTCGTGCTCGACGGTCTCGCCGCGATGGGCCCGAATTATCGCGGCTGCGCCAATGCGCTGGTGTTCGCGGAAGCCAACGACGCTTATCTTGCCAAGCTGCATGACGCCGGCGTGCGCGGCGCGCGCTTCAGTTTTCGGCAGGAGCTGGGCGCAGTATTATCGGACGCGGATTTCGCCCGGGCGATTGCACGAATCCGCGAGCTCGGCTGGTACGTCAAGATCCAGCCGGAGAAGGACGGCATCATCTCCAGCGTCGCAAAGTACGAACATCTCGATGTGCCTGTGTTGATCGACCACATGGCGCGGCCCGAGCCCTCGCGCGGCAAGGACGATCCGAATTTGCGCAAGATGCTGGAGCTGCTCGCCAAGGGCAATTTCTGGGTCATGCTCTCGCTCGGCGAGAAGACCTCGCAGGCGGGCCCTCCCTATGACGACGTGATCCCGATCGCGCGCACCTATATCGAAGCCGCCATCGACCGCTGCGTCTGGGCCAGCGACTGGCCGCATCCGGTCTCGGTGAAGCAGCCGCCGAACGACGCCGATCTGCTCGAGCTGATGTATCGCTACGCGCCCGATCAGGTCGAGCTGGAAAAGATCCTGGTGCATAATCCGGCGAAGTTGTTCGGCTATACGGATTAGTCTTCCCCTCCGCCGTCATTGCGAGCGCAGCGAAGCGATCCAGACTGTCTCCGCGGAGGGACTCTGGATTGCTTCGCTGCGCTCGCAATGACGAACGCGGCGATATTAATCCTTCGGTAACACCCGCGCCGCTTCCGTGACACCTTCGTGGCGTAACTGAGTTCTTAACGAATTGCCTCTAGTTTGCGCATTCCCACCTCGTGATGGCCCGCCGCCTGAATTCTCGATGGCGCCGTGCCCAGCAACCTCGAAGAGGCAGAATGCCGGCTCTCAAGAACCTGTTTTCGCTGCGCTCGATCGGCGCCAAGCTCGCCATCATGACCGTGGTCGGTGCGATCTGCATGGCGCTGGTCGCTTCCACCGTGCTGTGGATCGCGCGCAATCAGCTCGTCACCGAGCGGGTCGAGAAGGCGCATGCTGCCGTCGACATCGTCTGGAATCTGGCCGATGGCTACTACAAGGCCTTCAAGGCCGGCCAGATGACCGAGGAGGAGGCCAGGAAGCGCTTCCTCGAAGCCAATAACAGCGTCTGGTACGAAGACCACAGCAACTACGCCTATATCTACGACTACGAGACGGGCCTGTGCGTCTCCAACCCCGGCATTCCGCAATTCGTCGGCAAGGACATGCGTCCGAACAAGGACGCCGACGGCAATTTCTTTGCCGTCACCCTGATGGACATCGCCAAAAAGGGCCAGGGCACACTGCGTTATTCATTCCGCCGCAGCGGCTCCGATCCGACCCCGCTCGCGAAGATCGCCTTCACCCGCGGCTTCGCGCCGTGGAACCTGATGATCGGCTCGGCTGAGTACATGTCGGAGGTCGACAACTCGTTCTGGTCGATGGCGCAGACGGCCTCGATGGTCATCGCCGTGCTGATGCTGATTTCGATCATGATCGCCTGGGCGGTCGGGCGCAGCGTGGTCAAGCCGCTCACGGGCCTGAAGGAGCGTATGGCCTCGCTCAGTGCCGGTCAGCTCGATGCGCCGGTGGCTTATGCCGACCGTCATGACGAGATCGGCGAGATGGCCCGCACGGTGCAGGTGTTCCGCGACGCCATGCTCGAGACCAACCGCATGCGCGAACAGCAGGTGGTGGCCGAGAAGCGCCAGGTCGAAACCCGCAAGGTCGACATGAGCCGGCTGGCCGATCAGTTCGAGCGCGAAGTCGGCGAGATCATCGAGCTGGTCTCGGTTGCCGCCGGCCAGCTCGAGACGTCGTCGACGATGCTGTCGAAGACCGCCGATACCGTCTCGCAGGTCTCTAACCGCGCCTCAACGGCGTCGAACGAAGCATCCGCGAACGTGCATTCGGTGGCGGCCGCGAGCGAGGAGCTTGCCTCCTCCATCGGCGAGATCTCCCGCCAGGTCGAGACCTCGGCCAAGATCGCCGGCGACGCGGTCAGCCAGGCGCAGAAGACCGACAGCCGCATCAGCGAGCTGTCGCAGGCCGCGAGCCGCATCGGCGACGTCGTCGATCTGATCCAGACCATCGCCGGCCAGACCAATCTGCTGGCGCTGAACGCGACCATCGAGGCCGCGCGTGCCGGAGAGGCCGGTCGCGGCTTTGCCGTGGTGGCGTCCGAAGTGAAGTCTCTCGCCGAGCAGACCGCGAAGGCGACCGACGAGATCAGCCAGCAGATCAACGACATCCAGTCGGCGACGCGGGATTCGGTCGCGGCGATCAAGGAGATTGGTGCGACGATCGGCAAGATCTCGGAGATCTCGGCTGCGATCACGACCTCGGTCGAGCAGCAGGGCACTGCGACGCAGGAGATCTCCCGTAACGTGCAGCGCGCCGCCGAAGGCACCTCGCAGGTCGGGACCAGCATCGCCGACGTTCAGCGCGGCGCGTCGGAGGCCGGCAGCGCCTCCGCCCAGGTGCAGTCGGCCGCGCAATCGCTCGCCAATGAAAGCACCCGCCTCAAGCGCGGCGTCGCCAGCTTTATGAACTCGATCAGGGCGGCGTAAGCGCCACTCTGAATTATGGCGTCATGGCCGGGCTTGTCCCGGCCATCCACGTCTTTCTGCGTCGCGCGAAGAACGTGGATGCCCGGGACAGGCCCGGGCATGACGAGCTCTTGGCTCGCACCGTTTCAACCAACACGGATCACCCCGCCAGCCGATCCCGCACCTCGGCCACGATCTCGAACGAGCGCAGCCGCGCGGCGTGATCGTAGATCTGGCCCGTGGTCATCAGCTCGTCCGCCGCGGTGTCGGCGATGATGGCCTTCAGCTTCTCTTCGACCATTGCGGGCGTACCGACCGCGGAGATCGCCAGCGACTGCGCGACGCCGGCCTTCTCGGCCGGCGACCACAGCGCGTCCATGTCGTCGACCGGCGGCGGCAACTGGCCGGGCGTGCCGCGGCGCAGATTGATGAACTGCTGCTGCAGCGAGCTGAACATGCGCTGCGCCTCGCCGTTGCTGTCGGCGGCGAACACGTTGACGCCGACCATCGCATAGGGCTTGTCGAGCTGCGCCGAGGGTTCGAACCGCGCGCGATATTCGCGCAGCGCCGGCATCATCATTTGTGGCGCGAAATGCGAGGCGAAGGCGAACGGCAGCCCCAGCATGGCCGCGAGCTGCGCGCCGAACATGCTGGAGCCGAGGATCCACAGCGGCACCTTCGTCCCCATGCCGGGCACGGCGCGAATGGCCTGGTTCGGCTGCACGTCGCCGAGCAGCGCCTGCAATTCCAGCACGTCATGCGGAAAATTCTCCGCCGCAGTCGCAAGATCGCGCCGCATCGCCCGCGCCGTGAACTGGTCGGTGCCCGGCGCGCGCCCGAGGCCGAGGTCGATCCGCCCCGGATAAAGCGATTCCAGCGTGCCGAACTGCTCGGCGATCACCAGCGGCGAATGGTTCGGCAGCATCACGCCGCCGGAGCCGACGCGGATCGTCTTGGTGCCGCCCGCGACGTGCCCGATCACCACGGACGTCGCCGCACTCGCAATGCCCGTCATGTTGTGATGCTCGGCCAGCCAGAACCGCTTGAAGCCCCAGCGTTCGGCATGCTGGGCAAGATCGAGCGAATTGCGAAACGCCTGCGACGCATTGGATCCCTGCTTGATGGGCGCAAGGTCGAGCACGGAAAAGGGGATCATGTGAGGGCTGCCGAACTGGGGGGATCTGCGCGTCCGAGAGAGCGACATGTAGTGTCGGCGCGCAGGATAGGTAGAGCGCCGTTCACAACCCTGTTATTCCGACCTGTTGCACCCGTCGTCTCAACTGGGCGTTTCCCGCGTGTTGTTGTATCTTTGGGGCAGCTACTACGCGCCGATCTCGTGTCCCGGACGCTGTGCAGCGTGGAACGGTGCGCCGCAGAGCCGGGGCACGAGAGCTAACCGTGCCCCACCGTTGCCAGGAGGAACCGACATGACCATCGTCGTACTCAGCCGCCGCAACCTCCTCGTCGCCGGCGGTGCCGTCCTTGCGACCGGCATTTTGACGACCGGGGTTTCCGGCCTCCTGCTGCCCGCCCGTGCAGACGGCCTCGCACCGACGGAATCGATGACGGGCGGCGCGAACAACTACCGCAAGGGCGCGGCGATCGTGGACCGGATCGGCAAGGGCGGCTTCTGGATGAGCGGAACCGTGCGCCGCGCCGGCGACGGCGCGCCGCTGGCCGGGCAGCGCATCCAGATCTGGGCGCACACGGTCGAAGGGCAGGAGCACGAGCCGCAGAGTCACGGCGCCACGCTCACCGACAAGGACGGCGCGTTCCGGCTCGAGATGCCGCAGATCATTCCGATCTTCGGCCAGCCGCACGGCCACCTCGCTTATGACAGCGGTGAATTCAAAACCGTGTTTCTGCGTCCGATCATGCGAAGCGCCAAGGAAACCAGCCTCGAGGCGCACTTCGTGCTTCAGCCGGCCTGACCGCGTTGCAGATGAAGGGGTGGAGATCGGTCCGGGCGCCCCTGATCTGGGCCGGCCTTGCTGTGGCCATTGGCGTGCCGATCGCGTTCGCTGCGGCAAGCGAGCAACTCGCATGGCGCGGTGCGGTCTATATCCTCGCCGGCTTCGCCGGAATTGTTGCCCTCGGTCTCGTGCTGGTCCAGCCTTTGCTGATCGGCGGATATCTGCCTGGCCTGTCGGCTTATCGCGGACGGCGTGCCCATCACTGGATTGGCGGTACGCTTGCTCTGGCCGTGGTGATCCATGTCGCCGGCCTCTGGATCACAAGTCCGCCCGACATGATCGACGCGCTGACTTTCTCATCGCCGACGCCGTTCTCGCCCTTCGGCGTGATCGCGATGTGGGCCATCTTCGTTGTCGCACTTCTGGCTGCGTTACGACGGTGGTTGGGGCTACGATTGCGGACCTGGCGCATCGTGCACGTTCCCCTCGCGATCGTCATCGTCGCGTGCAGCGTGGTTCATTGCCTGCTGATCGAAGGCACGATGGAGACCATCTCGAAGGCCGCGCTTTGTGCGCTTGTCCTTGCCGCAACCATCAAGGTCATGGCTGATCTCTGGCGCAAGCGGGCGCTGCGCGGGGAGAGTGCCGTGCGGCAGTGAATCGTCGCGCCGATTCAGATTCGTAGCCCGGATGGAGCGCATGCGTAATCCGGGGCCATTGGCCACGGACGCCGTCGTCCCGGATTGCGCTTCGCTCCATCCGGGCTACGCTGCTGCCACGGATTATCTGATTGGACGATGCGCAACCCGTCCTCTGCTCAGCTTGCCGTGAATTCCGGTGGGGCATATCATCATACGATGACTGTCAGCTCCCCCGATCTGAAAGCATTCCTGCTCGCGACGCCGTTCTTCGGCGGTCTCACGGACCCAAGCCTCGAGCTCCTGATATCGATGCTGGTCGAACGCAACTTCGACATCGGTGCAACCGTCGTGGCGGAAGACGAGCCGGGACGCTCGATGTTCATCGTCAAATCCGGTCGGCTCGCGGTGAGCAAACGCGGGAATTCGGGGAGCGTCATCCCGATTTCCGGGCTGGGGCCCGGCGATTTCTTCGGTGAAATGACATTGATCGAAATGCAAAGCCGTTCCGCCACGGTGGTCGCGGAGACCCCGACGGTGCTCTACGAGCTGACGGCCCAAAAACTCTACGCCTGCTACAAGGCCGATATCCACGCCTATGTGATCGTCCTGCAGAACATCAATCGCGAACTGTGCCGGCGGCTGCGCCGCGCCGACAATCGCATCACGGGACATCAGTTCGGCGACGACAATTGACTGTGCGTAGCGCGTAGGATGGGTAGAGCGCAGCGAAACCCATCATACCTCGGCACCGAATGAGCCCTTCGATGGGTTTCGCTTGCCCTCGACCCATCCGACAAGCCGGCCCGGTTACAGCAGCGCCAATGAGTGCAGCGAGTTTCTATGAAAGCCGAAGGCAACCAAGCCGGAGAGAAGCAGCGCAGTCCCAGTCACGATCAGGCAAAACGCAAGCACTATGGAGCCTCTGGTTGTCATCAATGACAAAGACGATAATGGATAAAATTTTACCGACAATCGAAAGGAAGAATTAACCTTACCTGCGCGGCTGAGCTGGTCGGAGCCTCGGCATCTTGGATCCGATATGCGCGCTGATCTAACCCGGTCGGGCAAAACACCCGCCTCCCCCCAAACCCCGTCAACCCTCTTCCGCAAAAATATTCCACTTTACCGAAATTCGGAATTACGACATATTGCCACTATCCCGGCCCGAGGAGAGGGGCGATCGTACGTCGTCACGAACGTGGGCCGGAGATGCGGTGGACGCGGCAGCGCCGGCGCGGATGTGGGAGCAGGGCGGGCAGAGGATTGAGCCGAACCCCGTGAGCTCAGCGCAAGCCGTGTCGTACGAACGGCGCCTCAAGTCCGGCGAAGCCTTTGGGCAGAGCTGGGCCGCTGCGTACGGCCAAACCGTGTGGTCCCGGCTGTCGTCGCTACAGCCAAGCTTTCGCGAGGATGCATCGCCTCAACCGGGCGCGTTGCGTCGCCTCTCGCGAAGTGACGGTGACAACAAGAATTCGTCGCCGGGGAGAGCGCGGCATACGCCGTCAACCCATCGCGCAGGGAAGGCCGAGTGTTCGGCGTCACCTGTATGCTGCTGTGCGGTCTCCTTGCGCTACACTTTCGCGCAGCGGACCGCGGGTGCCCGTCGGCACCCGGTCTTCCCTGCGCCCTCTTCACAGAGGAGGGCGACGGCATTCAGCAAAACTCGGGCATTGGGGGCCGCGAGAATGCTGATTCATGCGTATTGTGGAAGATGGAATGGTGCTGCCAGACAGGATTGAACTGTCGACCTCTCCATTACCAATGGAGTGCTCTACCACTGAGCTACGGCAGCGTGTGCTGGGATAAGAATCGGCCGCCCGAGGGGCCTACCAAGCGGGCCGATATCTGCCACAGGCCTCCCCGCTGTGCAAGCTTGCAGGACCCGCCAAAGCGAGAAAATGGAAGCGATATCCGGGGTAAGACGGCTGTTTTGGCCCAAAACGGCCGACTTTCCGCTGATTTTGGTTCCGCGTCCCCGGCCAACTGGCCAGTTGGCCCGTGCGGCAGATTCGACCCATTTTGAGTTTCGCACGATCGGGACCGCGCGGGCCTCTTGAGCTGCCGCATTCTCCGGGCATGTTATCGCCAACCGCTGTATGGACCCGTGATGGCTGACGAGAACGACAAGACCACGAGACAGGCGAGGGCATCGCGAGACGACCGCCTGAAATCGGCGCTGCGGGAGAATCTGAAGCGGCGCAAGGCGCAGGCGCGCGAACGCGCCGCAAGCGCCGACCCCTCGCAAAACGACGATGGTTCCCTAAGTGAGGGGACCGCCGACGAGGCGGGTCGCTAGAATTTTGGAGTACGTGGACGTGGCCATGGGGCAGAACGAGCAGAACCAGACCGACAGGAATGCGATGATGTCGCGTTTCACCCGCCCCGAGCAGACATTTCCCGCGCTGACATCCGCCGAAATCGAGCGCATGAGGCATTTCGGCGAGCTCCGCACATATAAAGACGGCGAACTGCTGTTCGAAACCGGCAAGCCGGGACCTGGCATGTTCGTCGTGCTGAAAGGGCATGTCGCCATCACCCAGCGCGACGGGCTCGGCAATGTCACCCCGTTGATCGACCAGGGGCCGGGGCAATTTTTGGCCGAGCTCGGCCAGCTCTCCGGCCGCCCGGCGCTGGTCGACGGCCGCGCCGAGGGCGATGTCGAGACGCTGCTGTTGCCGCCGGAGCGCCTGCGCGCGCTGCTGGTGGCCGAGGCCGAGCTCGGCGAGCGCATCATGCGTGCGCTGATCCTGCGCCGGGTCAATCTGCTCCAGGCCGGTGTCGGCGGCATCGTGCTGATCGGGCCCTCGCATTCGGCCGGCGTCGTGCGCCTGCAAGGCTTCCTCACCCGCAACGGCCAGCCGCATCATCTGCTCGATCCCGAGCGCGATCGCGACGCCGCCGAGGTGATCGCGCGCTATTCGCCGAAGCCGGAAGACTGGCCGCTGGTCGTGGCCGCCAGCGGCGAGGTGCTGCGCAATCCCGGCGAGACCGAGCTTGCGCGCGCGATCGGCATGATCGGCGGCCCGCGCAATGACCGCATCTACGATGTCGCGATCGTCGGCTGCGGCCCGGCCGGGCTTGCGACTGCGGTGTATGCGGCGTCCGAAGGGCTTTCGGTCGCCGTGCTCGACACCCGCGCCTTCGGCGGCCAGGCCGGCGCCAGCGCGCGCATCGAAAACTATCTGGGCTTTCCGACCGGCATTTCCGGCCTGGCGCTCACCGCGCGCGCCTTCAACCAGGCACAAAAATTTGGCGCCGACATCATGATCCCCGTGACGGTGCAGTCGCTCGACTGCGCGCGCAAGGACGGCGCGTTCTCCGTCGCGCTCGATGGCAGCGATCCCTTGCGCTCGCGCGCGGTGGTGGTCGCGAGCGGTGCGCGCTATCGCCGGCCTGACATCGCAAACCTCGACAAGTTCGAGGGCCGCGGCGTCTGGTATTGGGCCTCTCCGGTCGAGGCGAAGCTGTGCGCCGGCGAAGAGGTGGCGCTGGTCGGCGCCGGCAATTCGGCGGGGCAGGCAGCCGTGTTCCTGTCGGGACACGCCAAGAAGGTGCTGATGATCATCCGCGGCGGCGGCCTCGGCGCCAGCATGTCGCGCTATCTCATCGAGCGCATCGAGGCGACGCCGAACATCGAATTGCTGTTCAACACCGAGATCAGCGCGCTCGAAGGCGACGAAGCCTCGCTGTTGCGGCGCATCCGCTTGCGGAGCCGGTTGTCGAGCGACGAGGAAACCGCCGACATCAAGAATCTCTTTTTGTTCGTCGGCGCCGATCCCGCCACAGGCTGGCTCGACGGCTGCGGCGTGACGCTCGATCGCGGCGGCTTTGTCGTGACGGGCGCGCAGTCCGAGCTGAACCAGGGCAAGCTGGTGGCGCCGCTCGAGACCTCCGTGCCCGGTGTTTACGCCGTCGGCGACGTCCGCTCCGGCTCGGTCAAGCGCGTCGGCGGCGCCATCGGCGAAGGCGCGCAGGTCGTGGCCTCCCTGCACGGCTATCTCGGCGACGCCGCAAAACCGGCGCTTTAGTCAAGCAGAAGACAAGCAGACGGCAAGTCGAATCTGGCTTGCCATTGCGCGTCTTGATGCAGAGTATCCCCTCATCCTGAGGAGCCGCGATAGCGGCGTCTCGAAGGATCGAGGCCCGACTGCCAAACCCGGGCCTGCATGGTTCGAGACGCGTGCTTCGCACGCTCCTCACCATGAGGATCTACAAACAAAACGCTTAACGGGAGGACTAAATGGCCGAACTCGTCGTGCTCTACAAGACGCCCAAAGACGCTGCCGCCTTCGACAAGCATTATGCCGAGACCCACATTCCGCTCGCGAAGAAACTTCCCGGTTTGAAGAAATACGCCGTGAGCACGGGCGCAGTCGGGTCGCCCGCCGGTCCGTCCGGAATCCACCTCGTCGCCATTCTCAGCTTCGATAGCGTGGGCGACATCCAGAAGGCCTTCGGCAGCGAGGCGGGCAAGGCGGCCGCAGGCGACGTGCCGAAATTCGCCAGTGGCGGTGCCGATCTCTTGATCTTCGACACCAAGGACGTTTGATCGCGACGATCGATTTCAGCTTGGCTGCTGTCGTTTGTGACAGCGCTGCAAAAAAATTCAGCCATGCGTTTGTCGATTCGCACGATGACGCATGGCTGCACGCACATGTGTGATCGTGCCGCATGTGGCAATCCGATGAGGACCGTAATATCAATCTTTCGATCTCAATGTTGAGAATAGGAGAGATGTCATGGTTCTCGGGATGAGCCTGCAAGCCTTCACACTGGTCCATGTCATCATCAGCCTGATCGCCATCGTGGTCGGCCTGATCGTGATGTTCGGCCTGCTCGGCTCGAAGCCGATGCCGGGCCTCACCGCGATCTTTCTCATTTTCACCATTCTGACCAATGCGACCGGCTTCCTGTTTCCGTTCAAGGAGCTGCTGCCCTCGTACATCATCGCCGGCATCTCGCTGGTGCTGCTGGCGATCGCCTGCATCGCGCTGTACGGCATGAAGCTTAAAGGCGCGTGGCGGCCGGTCTACATCGTGACCGCGATGATTTCGCTGTACTTCAACGTCTTCGTGCTGGTGATCCAGTCATTCCTGAAAGTGCCGGCGCTGGCCGCGCTCGCACCGGCCGTGCCGCCGGCGCCGCCGTCGGGTCCGGTGTTCGCCGTGGTTCAGGGCATCGTGCTGGTGTTCTTCGTGCTGGTCACCATCGGCGCCTGGCGCCGCTACAGGCCGATGGCATTCGCCTGATCGCATCTCGCTAAAGGAGTCCCCCCAATGCCCACCATCACCACCAAAGACGGCGTCGAGATCTTTTTCAAGGATTGGGGCTCGGGCCAGCCGATCGTGTTCAGCCATGGCTGGCCGCTGTCGTCCGACGACTGGGACGCGCAGATGATGTTCTTCGTCACCCGCGGCTATCGCGTCGTCGCCCATGACCGCCGCGGTCATGGCCGCTCCGCGCAGGTCGCCGATGGTCACGATATGGATCATTATGCCGACGATCTTGCGGCGGTGACCGCGCATCTCGACCTCAAGGGTGCCATCCATGTCGGCCATTCCACCGGCGGCGGCGAGGTCGTGCACTACATCGCGCGCCACGGCGAGTCTCGCGTGGCGAAGGCCGCGATCCTCTCCGCGGTGCCGCCGCTGATGGTGAAGACGGAGGCCAATCCCGGCGGTCTGCCCAAGGACGTGTTCGACGGTTTTCAGACCGCGCTCGCCGCGGGCCGCTCGGCGTTCTATCGCGACATCGCTGCCGGGCCTTTCTATGGCTACAATCGCCCCGGCGCAAAGCCGTCGGAGGCGGTGATCCAGAACTGGTGGCGTCAGGGCATGATGGGCGGCGCGAAGGCGCATTACGACGGCATCGTTGCGTTCTCGCAGACCGATTTCACCGAGGATCTGAAGAAAATCAACGTGCCGGTGCTGGTGATGCATGGCGACGACGACCAGATCGTGCCTTACGCCGATTCCGCGCCGCTGTCGGTCAAGCTGCTCAAGAACGGCACGCTGAAGACCTACAAGGGCTTTCCGCACGGCATGCCGACCACGCACTCCGAAACCATCAACGCGGACCTGCTCGCGTTCTTCAAGAGCTGAGCGGATCGCTCACTTCAGGATCGCCCTGATCGCATCGAAGGTCCGCTTGACGAAAGCCTCCGGCTTGTCGCGTGTGCCTTCGCTGAGCCAGCTCTCGCCGCCGACGCGCATCGCGCCGGTGGCGATCATGGCGACGAGCCGGGCCTTGAGCCGGTCCGCTTTGCGCCCCGAACGTTGCGCAAGCCCGTCCGCGAGCGCGCGCTCGAGCTTTTCGTATTTGAGCTGGTCGCGGGCCTGAAGCGCGGGATTGTCGCGCTTGAGCCGCGACATCGCGGCCGCTTCGGTCGGATCGATCCGCTTGACCGCCGCCGCGATGGCGTTCTCCGCCGCCGTCAGCATGGACTCGTCCACAGGCCGCGCCAGGATTTCAGCGACCAGCGCTGCGGCCGCATCCTCCTGCCAGGCAGCGACCACGTCCTCTTTCGACGCGAAATAGTGAAAAAAGCTCCGCCGCGACATGTCGGCCGCATCAGCGATGTCGTCGATGGTCGTGGCCTCGAAGCCGCGCTCCAGGAACAGCGCCATCGCCGCGCGCTTCAGCCGCTCGCGGGTTTCCTGTTGTTTGCGCTGGCGCAGCCCGGTCGCCGGCGATTTCTCTCCGACGTTCAACGACTTGGGGTGTTTCCCGCTCGGCTTCGAAGCCTTCAAATCATTTCACCTCTTGCAAACTTGCACTCAGTGCACATTTAGACCCGTCGCGGGCCTCATTCCAGCCCGGAACGCGGAGATTTGGCATGACCGACTGGAGCACGGCAGACATCCCCTCTCTCAGCGGCAAGACTGTCGTCGTCACCGGGGCCACTGGCGGCCTCGGCTATGAGACGGCGCTGGCGCTGGCGGGCGCCGGAGCCATCGTCATACTCACCGGGCGCAACGACGCAAAGGGCCTGCGGGCGATCGAGGCCATTTGCGCGCAGTTTCCCAACGCCCTGATCGCCTATGAGCATCTCGACCTCGCCAGCCTGTCCTCCGTCGCCGATTTTGCCAGGCGTTTTGCCGCCAGCAACGATCAGCTCGACCTCCTCGTCAACAATGCCGGCGTGATGGCGCTGCCGAAGCGGCAGCAGACCGAGGACGGTTTCGAGATGCAGCTCGGCACCAATTATCTCGGCCACTACGCCCTGACGGCCCGCCTGCTGCCGCAGCTTCGCCGCGCAAAGGCTGCGCGCGTCGTCAATCTCTCCAGTCTTGCGCATCGCTCCGGCGCGATCAATTTCGACGATCTGCAGAGCCAGCGGTCCTATCGCCCCTGGCGCGCTTACTGCCAGTCCAAGCTCGCAATGCTGATGTTCTCGCTCGAACTACAGCGGCGCAGCGATGCGGCCGGCTGGGGCTTGCGAAGCGTCGCCGCGCATCCCGGCTACGCGCGCACCGATCTCATTCCGAACGGACCCGGCACCCACACCCTGCAATGGCGAGTTGGTCGGTTGCTCCAGCCGCTGATGAGCCAGTCCGCAGCGGAAGGCGCGCTGCCCACGCTGTTCGCGGCAACGTCGATGGCCGCCGAGCCCGGCGGCTATTACGGCCCGAACTGGTTCTTCGAATTGAAGGGGCCGCCTGTCGCGGCGCGGATCATGGCGCGGGCGAAGGATTTCGCTTCTTCTGCCAGGCTGTGGGATGTCTCGGCGGCGCTGACCGGTGTATCCTTCGACGGGATCGCGGCCGCCGCATGAGCCGCGATTTGGGTGGGGACGGCCCGATGAAAATCATCATTTTCGGCGCGACCGGCATGGTCGGGCAGGGCGTGTTGCGCGAGTGCCTGGTCGATGCCGGTGTCGAGCGCGTGCTCGTGGTCGGGCGTAGTTCGATCGGCGTGCGCAACGCCAAGCTCACCGAGATCATCCACGACGACTTCACCGACTATTCGAAGATCGCGACGCAGCTCGCCGGCTATGACGCCTGCTTCTTCTGTCTCGGCGTTTCCTCGATCGGCATGAGCGAAGAGCGCTACCGCCATCTCACCTATGACATCACGCTCGCGGCGGCGACGACGCTGGCGCGACTCAATCCGCAGATGACCTTCACCTATGTCACCGGCGCCGGTACCGATTCCACCGAACAGGGCTCGCGGATGTGGGCGCGCGTCAAGGGCAAGACCGAGAACGATTTGCTCAAGCTGCCGTTCAAGGCCGCCTACATGTTCCGGCCCGGCGCGATCCAGCCGCTGCACGGGATCCGTTCGAAGACGGCCTGGGTGCAGGCGGTCTATGATGTGACCTGGCCGCTGTGGTCGGTGCTGCGCCGGATCTCGCCCGGGCTCGTCACCTCGACTGAGCAGATGGGCCGCGCCATGATCCATGTTGCCCGGGTCGGCTATCCCAAGAAGGTGCTGGAGATGAAGGATATCAATAGCCTCTAGGTCGTGCGATCGCTAGTTTGCGCGGAAATTTCGGCAGTCCTGCGCGTTGAGCCGTACCAGCCCTCGAGGAGAAGTGTCGGTGATGTCTCCCCAACTCAAACTGATTGCGCTCGATGCCGACGATCTCGCCGTGATCTCGACCCATGTGCAGGATGCTCGCGTCCAGCCTTCCGACATCATCTGGCGGCAGGGCGAGAAGCGCCTGGTGGTCGGCATGAGCCGGCTGGACTGGGAGCAGACGCTGGCGGGCGAGGCCGAACCGCGCCGGCTGGTCTCAGCGCTCCGCTTCGACCGCGTGCTCGCGTGCAAGTCGCGCAACATCGACCTCGCGACGCCTGAGGCGGTCCTGGACCTCGTCGGTATCGAGTTTCATCCCCGAGGCGGCCGCGATGAGGAGCCCGGCGGCAGCGCGCTCTTGCTGTTCGCCCAGGGCGGCGCCATTCGCCTCGACGTCGAATGCCTGGAATGCGAGCTCACCGATCTGGGGGCGGACGAATTGGGAACGGGGCTGGAGATCGAGGGGGAGGGCTGAGATCGCCTGTATACCAGCCGAACCGGCTTGGGCCCTCGCCGGAACGGTCGATTTCGAAGGGTTGACGCAGCTTCCCCGCCGCGCCATTGAGCAGGGGGCCGGTGAGCCAGACTGCGCCCCCTCAACCAGCAGAAGCCAAGCCAAAAATGCCCGTTCGTCTCGACCGCAGCAGCGCCGATTTTGACCAGCGATTCGCGGCCTTCCTGGCCGCCAAGCGCGAGGTCTCGGCCGATGTCGAGGCCGCCGCGCGCACCATCGTCGATGACGTTGCCAGGCGCGGCGATGCTGCCCTGCTCGAGGCCACGGCAAAGTTCGACCGGCTGACGCTGGATGCATCCGGCCTTCGGGTCTCGGCCGCCGAGATCGAAGCCGCGAAGAAAGCCTGCGATGCCGCGACGCTGGATGCGCTCGAGCTCGCGCGCGACCGCATCGAGACCTACCATCGCCGCCAGCTGCCGAAGGACGAGCGCTTCACCGATCCGCTCGGCGTCGAGCTCGGCTGGCGCTATACCGCGATCGAATCCGCCGGCCTCTACGTACCCGGTGGCACTGCCGCCTATCCGTCCTCGGTGCTGATGAACGCGGTGCCGGCCAAGGTCGCCGGCGTCTCGCGCCTGGTGATGGTGGTGCCGTCGCCTGACGGCAAGCTCAATCCGCTGGTGCTGGCGGCTGCGCATCTTGGCGGCGTCAGCGAGATCTACCGCGTCGGCGGCGCGCAGGCTGTGGCCGCGCTCGCTTATGGCACCGCGACGATTGCGCCCGTCGCAAAGATCGTCGGTCCCGGCAATGCCTATGTCGCGGCCGCGAAACGGCTGGTGTTCGGCAAGGTCGGCATCGACATGATCGCCGGTCCCTCCGAGGTGCTGGTGATCGCCGACGATACCGGCAATGCCGACTGGATCGCCGCTGATCTGTTGGCGCAGGCCGAGCACGATGCCAGCGCGCAATCGATCCTGATCACTGACTCGGCGCGGCTCGCCGCCGATGTCGAGAAGGCGGTCGAAGCGCAATTGAAGACGCTGCCGCGCGCTGTGATTGCCGGCAAGTCCTGGGCCGATTTCGGCGCGATCATCATGGTGAAGTCTCTCGCTGACGCCATTCCGCTCGCCGATGCGATCGCCGCCGAGCATCTCGAGATCATGACGGGTGATCCCGACGCGCTCGCCGCGAAAATCCGCAACGCCGGCGCTGTCTTTCTCGGGGCGCATACGCCGGAGGCGATCGGCGATTACGTCGGCGGCTCCAACCACGTGCTGCCGACGGCGCGCTCGGCGCGGTTCTCCTCGGGGCTCGGGGTCGCCGACTTCATGAAGCGCACCTCGATCCTGAAATGCGGCCCGGACCAACTGCGTGCGCTGGGACCGGCTGCGATGACGCTCGGACAAGCGGAGGGGCTGGACGCCCATTCGCGCTCGATTGGATTGCGCCTCAATCTGTCATGACCCAGCCGCCCGAACAGGACGACTCGACCAATCGCATCGTCGCGGTGACCCTCGACGAGGACTCGATCGGCCGTTCCGGGCCCGACATCGAGCACGAGCGCGCGATCGCAATCTACGATCTGATCGAGCAGAACCTGTTCGCGCCCGACGGTGCGGACGGCAAGGGGCCGTTCACGCTGCATATCGGCATCACCGGCAGCCGGTTGATGTTCGACATCCGCCGCGAGGACAGTACGCCAGTGGTCGTACATCTGTTGTCGCTGACGCCGTTCCGGCGGATCGTGAAGGACTATTTCATGATCTGCGACAGTTACTACCAGGCGATCCGCACCGCGACCCCGGACAAGATCGAAGCCATCGACATGGGTCGCCGCGGCATCCATGACGAGGGCTCGCGCACGCTGCAGGAGCGGCTGAAGGGCAAGGTGCGGGTCGACTTCGAGACCTCGCGCCGGCTGTTCACGCTCATCACTGTTCTTCATTGGAAGGGTTAAGTGCGATGGCGGGTCCGCCACGCGCACGCGATCCGCAATCGGTGCTGTTCGCCTGCGCGATGAACAGCGTGCGCTCGCCGATGGCCGCGAGCCTGCTGCAGCACATGTTTCCGCAAGGGCTCTACGTGAAGTCGGCCGGCGCCAGGACGGGCGAACTCGATCCCTTCGCGGTCGCGGTGATGGACGAGCTGGGGCAGGACATCTCCAGCCACAAGCCGCAGACCTTCGAGGAGCTGGAGGACTGGGAGGGGCTGAATTTCGACCTCATCATCACGTTGTCGCCGGAGGCGCACCACAAGGCGCTGGAGCTGACCCGCACGCTCGCGGCCGACGTCGAGTACTGGCCGACGCAGGATCCCACCACCATCGAGGGCAGCCGCGACCAGAAGCTCGCCGCTTATCGCGAGGTCTGCGACCAGCTCCTGATGCGGATCCGCCGGCGTTTCGCCAAGGTCGGCGCGGCGAGCGGGTAGTATTTGGCTGCCGTAACACCCGCGTCACAGACTAAGGGCACACGCATCGTGGGCCCATCGAATCAGTAAAGTCTGGGTTCCCGGGTTGTGAAATCAGCCCCCTTCCGATAGGTTCCGCGCGAAATTCACCCCTGCTTCATCCCCCAAATCACCCGATGCTCGGCCGCCCCAAATTCGTTCTTGCCTCCGGTTCGCCGCGGCGCCTGTCGTTGCTCAACCAGGCCGGCATCGACCCGGACGCGCTCCGGCCGGCCGACGTCGACGAGACGCCGAAGCGGGGCGAGCTGCCGCGCGCCTGCGCCAATCGCCTGGCGAGGGCCAAGGCCGATGCGGCGCTTAAATCAGTCCAGCTCGACGACGAGCTCCGCGGCGCCTTCATCCTGTCGGCCGATACGGTGGTGGCGGTTGGCCGTCGCATCCTGCCCAAGGCCAATCTCGTGGACGAGGCCGCACAGTGCCTGCGGCTGCTGTCGGGCCGCAACCACCGCGTCTACACCGCGATCACCCTGGTGACGCCGCGCGAGGCGTTTCGCCAGCGCCTGGTCGAGACCCGCGTCCGCTTCAAGCGCCTGTCGGAAGACGACATCCAGGCCTATATCGGCTCCGGCGAATGGCGCGGCAAAGCCGGCGGCTACGCCGTGCAGGGCATCGCCGGCTCCTTCGTGGTGAAGATGGTGGGGTCCTATACCAACGTGGTCGGCCTGCCGCTCTACGAGACCACCAC
Source organism: Bradyrhizobium monzae (assembly GCF_021458635.1). Classification (GTDB taxonomy): domain Bacteria; phylum Pseudomonadota; class Alphaproteobacteria; order Rhizobiales; family Xanthobacteraceae; genus Bradyrhizobium. Next base: position 347,791 of record NZ_JAIRDQ010000006.1, on the reverse strand, counting down.
GCTGCTCGGCGGTGAGGGCTTTCCGATCCGCTTCGGCTGGCTCAACGCCACCGCGGTTTGATCGCGGCCCGACAAAAATCTCGAAAACAACCCCATGCACAGTAGAATCGGCCGGCGGGGATTCTGCGCCTGCGCCGCCGGAACCTGTTTGCCGAGAGGTGCTTGAACCCTCTCACCTCGTGTAGATTGCCGCCATCATGAACGACCACGTCAAAAAAACCGCCGGGCACCTTAAAACCTGCCCGATCTGCGGCAAGCCGCAGGCGCCGGCCACCCGTCCGTTCTGCTCCTCGCGCTGCCGCGACGTCGATTTGAACCGATGGCTGAAGGGCTCCTACGTCATCCCCGGTCGCGACGACGAGGCTGACGGCGAAGAATAATCAAGTAATATCAGTTATTTAATCTGGCGCCGGCCGCGCCCCGCGCCCTCCGCGGCAAGCCCGCCCAATCTTGTACACAGCCGGGCCGCCCCCGGCGAAGCCTGTTGGCGAAGCCGGGTGGACAGGCCGCTCTCGGCCCACTATAAACCGCCCGCTCGATGGGCCTTGACCTTCTCTTTGGGTCCTTCCCTCAGCACGCCCAGGTAGCTCAGTTGGTAGAGCATGCGACTGAAAATCGCAGTGTCGGTGGTTCGATTCCGCCCCTGGGCACCATTCCTACGCTTTTCCACGCCGGAGCGCTCACAAACAGGATTGTGTTCGCTGGACGGTCGACGCGAAGAGCGCTCGCAGAATTCGCTCGCTACATTCCGGCTCACCAAATTTGCGTACGTTCAAGCCCCCAGCGAGCAGTAGTCCGCAAGTCGGCGGGTCTGATTCGCGCCGAACGGGCTGCCGATCTCAGGTTCTGCGTTAAGCGCTGAAGAACAGATAGTTGGTCCAGCTGGTGATGCGCATCAGCGCCATGCGAATGATTCCGGCGATTTGCACATTGCCGGTGTAGACCGCGGCATTGCCTTGCGCGCCGGCCGGCAAGCGCAGCTTATCCGCATCGTCCAGCTTGATGCGCACGGCGAAGCGCGCCGTGCCTGGGACGTTGGCGCCCGGGAACAGGCCGCTCGCACTCAATTGCCCTTCGCTGGCAAGGTCGATTGTCGTCAACACCTTTCCCGGAAACACCCGTCCCGGATACATCGGGAAGACCACTTCCGCGTAGTCGCCCGGATGGATCTGCAGATAAGGCCCTTGCATGAACGTGGCCACGACCACGCCCCGATTGCGTTCGTCCCGGTCGCACACGAACGGCAGCACCGACGCCGCGGCGCTCACGACGGCCCCGGGCACGAGCTGGATGTTCGTAACGTAGCCGTCGCAGGGCGCGCGCACGGTCGATTCCTCGACATTGTACTTGGCCTGCGCCAGTTGCTGCCGCACTTGCGCGACCGCGGTGTTCTCGCTGCCGATATTGGACTGATAGGCCAGGCGTGCGCGGTCCTCCGCCGCTTGCGCGCCGGCGACCGCCTGCTTGGCTGCTTCCAGATTGCGCTCGGCGCGATCGAGTGTGGCCTGCGCGACGACCTTCTTCTCGAACAATTCGCTCTGACGTTCGAAGTCTTCGTTGGCGAGCTTGAGCTGGACATTCGCCTTTTCGACCGCGGCCGCGGCCTGATCGAGCGACGACTTCAATTGCGGCACGGTCTGCTCCGCCGCCGCCAACGCTGCCTCCAGCCTTTTGACGTCGAACTGGAATTGCTCGGGATCGATAGCGAAGATCACGTCGCCTTTCTTCATCGGAGCGTTCGGCTGCGCCACCACGTCCCGCACCCGCCCTGGCGCCGTGATATGTGGAACCACCTGCACGACGCGCTGAAAGGCGCGCGCATCCGCCGATGACGGGTGAAAGTTGTTCATCGACACGATGACATAGAAGGCAAAGACCGGTCCAACCGCCGCCAGCGCGAGCGCCAGCGGAAGGCTCAAGCGGATGAGCCGCAGCTTGTCGAAGACAAGCCAGATGATGGCGGCATAGGTGATGAAGATCGCGGCCATCATCGGATGGTCTCCCGTCCCTTGATGCCCGCGAGCCTCGCCTCAAGTGAATCGAGCTGGTGGTCAAGTCTGTCCAGTTCGGCGCCAAGGCTGGACGATGCGCTCCCGGCCGGCGCCGTCGTCTGCGGCTCCTGCTCGGCCTTCAGCTTACGGTAGAGATAGATGATGTAGGCGGAACTGATCAGGGACCACAGCATGGCTACGCTCCACCGGTGGTGGGCTTGGGTAGCTCGCTCTCAATGGCGGCGATGCGTTGGGACAATTGCTGTAGCCTGGACGTCAACGCCGTTCGGTCTTCGGGCGCGCCATGTTCTGGTCCCGCGACCGGTCTGCCAGGCACCAGATAGGCCCACACCATCGCAATCGGCCACAGCACGATTGTGATGATACCCATCCAACCGCAGATACCGATGGCGTCGGCCTGCGGGTGGTTGCGCGAGCGTGCGATCGCACCGGGCAGGCTCCCGAGCTTGTAGATCACATAGGCTATGAGGATCGGCGCCACGACAAGGACGCCCAGCGTCAACCAATGTAAGAACGGGCCAACGCCCTGCAATGTGAACTGCATCGCTTTGCTCTTCGTTTCCGGTGTCGGTCGAATCAATTCGCTATTGGCTCGATTTGAACGTTGTTCTTCCCGAGGTCGTCGATATAGGTCTTGATCGCCTCAAAGCTGGTCGGACGATAAAAGCGAAGCGTCATGGTCCAGCCTTTGACCGTGGTCATGTTGTTCGGCTTGCCGGGCGCATTGAAATGGAAGGTCACGCTGCCATCCGCATTCGGCTTCGCGGTCCGATTGCTATAGGCGTAGTCCTCGGTGGCGATGAAGCCGTCGGGACCGTAGACGGTAACTGAAAAAAATCCGCCTTTGTCATAGTCCAGCGGGGCCTTCGGAAGCGTGATCTTCGATGGCGCGAGTTCGGCGGCCTTGCCGCTGGGAACGATCTTCGGCCAATAAACGGCGTGTTCCTTGGGAAGTCCTGCCCAACCGCCGGCTGCGGCAATGACGAATTGCTCGGGATCGACCGCATCCTTGGTCCCGAAAGCCGTCCAGGAATTGACCTTGGCGGCTTCCCTCAGCAACTCATTTCGGACCTTCGCGAGCGACTCCGGGTCAAAGCCTTTAGGCTGATACGGCTTGGCCGAGACGGCCTCGATCACGTAGCCATCCTGATGCTTATGGGCTTCGTAGAAGCCGTCGCCATCCTCCGGCCGGACCTCGGTGCGAATGTTAAGCCAGACGTAATTCCCCATCGAAACCATGTCCGGCGTGATGGTGATGGACTCTCCCGGATAAAGGTGCGCGAAGGAATACTCGTTCTCGTCGATGATCTGGATGATCGAGTATTTATCCCAAGCCGGGTTCTTGATGACAGCCCCCTTGGAAATGTCCACGACTGCGTGACTGTAAAGGCAATCCTTGTTTTCGCGGATCACCACCTGGTTCTTGACGTTGGAGAATGACCGCGAGTGGCGGATGGTATTGACCGGATGGCTCTTGACGTGTTCGGCGAAATACTTGTCTGTTTCCGCGACCACGAAGTTCTCGCGCGTCACGATGATCTTGCCGTCAGCGGTGCGGCCGGCTTTTGTGACCCATCGGTCGCTTGAGCCAACGGTTTGAGCGTAGACGGGCACCAACAGCGCGACCAGAAAGCCGAGTGAAGTAGTTATCAATCTTGTCTTCACGACGATCCTCCGTTTTTCTGAAAAGAGCTGAAGCCATTGAATCTGCTCGGCGTTTGGAAAGGTCCATTGGCCACTCAGAACCTCGCTGCGTGCGCGGTACAGCCTCATTTCTCCGAGTACTTGATTGTGGTCTTTCCGATAGCGCCATTGAAAGCGAATGGCGCCTGATCGTAGTAGTCGAGCGACACGGGCGAATCCAAATCTGTTCCGATATCGAAGGTCGCATTCGAGGTGAAATGGAGGGACATCGCGGCTGGTACACGACCCTGGCCTACTGCCGCGCCGTTCACCCGCAGTGTGATGTCCATCGGACCGCCGATCTTGTCGACCAATTTCGACTCAATCTCGATGGTCACCTTGCCGGTGGGCAGCTTGCCCTTCGACCGGATTTTCGTCCGCTCGACCTCGAAAAGGTTGAACTCGTAGTTTAGGAGGCCGTCCTTCACGTAACACGTCACACCACCGGAGAAGCCCGCCAGCGCATATAGCACTCCGTTGGCGTTTGGCGGCACATCTGCCTTCATGGTCACCAGGCTGCTGACCTTCCCCAGCTTGGGCGCCGCTGATTCCGGCATGCCAGTTATCGGCTCATCAAAGGTCCACTCGGTGAGGGACGATGCGGGGGCATCCTCAGGATGATAGAGCGTTGTGGACCACAGTCCGCCGCCGATGGGGAGATTTTTGTTCATGGCGGATTCGGTCAGAAAGAGAGCTTTCATCTCTTCAAGCCTTTTCGGCTCCTCGGCCGCTAAGTCCACTGCTTGGCTCCAGTCCTCATCAACGTGGTAGAGCTGCCAAGTGTCCGTCAGGGGCGACCACTCCTTGATGCCCGGCGGCATGCCGCCTACCCATGGCTCGCGCGGACCACGGGCGCTAGCGAACCAACCATCCTTGTAGACACCGCGGCTCGCCATAATGTCGAAGAACTGGATGTGGCGCGTGCCCGGTGCCTTGGGATCGCTGAGCGTGTAGACCATGCTTACGCCGTCGATCGGGTCCTGCTCGAACCCGTTGACCACCAGAGGCGGGGTGATCTTGGTCAGCTCATAGATGGTCGGCACGAGATCGACGACGTGATGGAACTGCGGACGCGGTACCGTGTCGTGCTTGATGCCCTTGGGCCACGAGATCGCCATTGGCTGGCGGGTGCCCCCGAAATAAGCGCCCTGAAGCTTGGTGCCTTGGTAAGGCGTGCTGCCTGCCCAGGCCCAACCCGCATGATACATGTTGTCGGTTTTCGGACCGCCGAGCACATCCATCCCGCCGAGGTCGGCCAATGCCGCAAGGTGCTGTGAAATCTCGGTCGAGATTCCGTTCTGCGCGAGCTGCTCGCTGATCGTGCCGTAGAGGCCCTCCGAGGATGAGCCGTTGTCGCCCCAGACGTAGAAGATGAGGGTGTTGTCGAGCCTCCCCTCCTTCTCGATTTCGTCGATGAGACGACCAGCGTTATAATCCGCATGTTCCGTGAAACCGGCGAATATCTCCATGAGCCGTCGCTGGAATGGCTTTTCACTGTCGGGGATCGAATCCCACGAAGCCATGGAGTCGGCTCGAGGCGTTAGCTTGGCATTCGCTGGAATCCAGCCGAGCTGCTTTGCCCGGGCAAGGGTGCGCTCGCGGTACTTATCCCAGCCGTCGTCGAACTTGCCTTTATACTTGTCGGCCCATTCTTTCGGGACCTGGTGCGGGCCGTGCGACGCGCCTGGTGCCCAATACATGAAGAAGGGCTTATCGGGGGCATAGGCTTTCTGTTCGCGCAGCCAGAGGATGGCGTTATCGGCGATGTCCTCAGACAAGTGATAGTAGCTGTGGCCGCCAGATGTCCTTGGCCGATCTACATAGCTGGTGTTGCGCACCAGCGTGGGCTCGTACTGCGAGGCTTCGCCAGCGAGGAAGCCGTAAAAATATTCGAACCCGTAGCCGGTCGGCCAATAGTCGAACGGCCCCTTCGAGGTGATCTGATCCTCCGGCGTGTTGTGCCATTTGCCGAAGGCCGCGGTGTTGTACCCGTAGTTCTTTAGCGTTTCCGCCACGGTCGCGGACGACTTCGGGATGATCCCGCTGAAGCCGTCGAAGTCGTTAGCCAGCGCCGCGATCTGGCCATTGCCTACGCGGGTATGATTGCGCCCGGTAAGCAGGGCAGCTCGGGTCGGCGAACACATGGCCGTGGAGTGGAAACGATTGTATGAGACGCCCGCGTTTGCCACGCGGCTCAGCGACGGTGTGTTGATTTCTCCACCGTAGGTCGAGGGCGTGCCCGGCCCTAAATCATCCATCAAGATGATCAGGATATTCGGTGCGCCAGCGGCCAGATGGTTAGGCTCAACCCGCTTCTTGTAGGTGGAGCTTTGGATCGTAACACCCGCTTGGGATCCGGAGGGCGTTGGTGGGAAGGGAAGAATCTGCTGCGCGAATGCTGTTGGCGCGAATATCGCACCCCACGCGAGGCTAAAGCCTACAGCAAATGTGTGTGTTGTTTTCATCACAGCCTCCAATGCCGCATCAGGTATCGCCCAGTTTCAAGGTATGCGCTGCTACGAGGTCTTTCGGCTCGTCGGGATCGACCAACTTGCGGACCGCCATATACAAATATCGTGTGCCGACGTTCTCTTGTGTGAAGACATGGTCGCCCGGATCGTGATCGCGACAGCAACGATGGAAGTTGCGAGCTTAGCTCTGCCCAAACAGTAGCGCATTGTTGTATCCTTTTTTACAAAGCCCGCCCGGATGCGGCGATTGCTTCATTCTCCGATGACTTGGTGGCGCGGGCGGTCCTGCGGTCGTTGGACGACGGCAAGGGCGACGATCTCTATCGGACGGCTTGCCACCGTCGCAATGCCGGCGCGCACCCGCGGTCCCTTACTTAGACCGCTCGATATCCGGTAGCTTCCAACTCTTGTCGTAGAAACCCTCCGTCGGGCCGTACAAGCGGAAGTAGGCGAACCAACTCCTGCCCGGGATTGTCTGTGTCCAGTTCGATTCCACGCCTTGGGGAGCTGTCGGACCGAAATAGAGGTCAACCGATCCGTCCGGATTCATTTTGAGCTTGTCGAGATTCGGATTGATTTCGGCATCGTGTTGGGGCGTTTCGATCAGCGCCCGTGTAGCCACGTCATACACCGTCAGAGCCGCAAAGTCCTTTACCGGGACCTTCGGGGGAACATGCAGTCGATACTGATACTCGCCCTTTAGCCAATCGCCGGACTTGTCCTTGTACGCGGCCATGTATTTTTGACCGAAGCCCGGCGGAAAATCTTGCGGAGCCCAGATGAACTGGGCGCCATTGGCCTGATAGAAGCCGATCATGCGCTCCGTGACATAGGTGGAATTCGGTCCCTCCTGATCCAGGCTTGGAAGCAACTGGATGTTTTCCCAATTCGTGCCCGGATACATCTCCTTCACGATGCCGTCCGGGTAGCTGCGTGGCGAGAACGCTTCGTTGACCATCATCAACTTTCCGACGCGCTCGGCATCCACCAATATCTTCTGCATGCGGTCATCGGGTGCGAAGGGCTTGTTGGCAGCGACACCAATTGCGGAAAGCGTGCCGAGCATGATGCGGTCGCGATCCTCGACCGTCTCCTGGTTGATGATTTCATGAACGAGCCGCCAGTAGTCGATGCCCGCTGGACGATTCATTCGAAACTCTTTGCCGCCGTTTTTCGGATCGCCCATCATGACCAGCGTTTTGGTCGGAGGGTTCGATGCATCGGCAAGACGATAGGTTTGTATTTTCCGGAAAAGCTCCACGGCCTGCGCGGCGGTCATGCCTTCCTTCACGGTGATCCTCGTGATGGAGAAGATCCGCCAGGTCTTGGGACGTGCAATGAGATAGCCTTCGGGCACGACACCCGAATAGCCCGGGGGGAGGATGATGATGCGGTCCCCATTGCCCTTGTGGAGACCGACAATTCCGAGATCAAGCACGGCCCTCATCCAGGCATCGAACAAGCCTGCGTTGATTGGACCAGGCGGCAAGATGTGGACGACGGGACCCGTTTCTTTCAGATTGATGTAGTCGTACAGATAGACAACGCTCTGGTTGGGCGTCAGCGTTTCCTGGCCCGGCTGCATGCGCACGTCGTAGACCATGGCGCCCAGGTTCGGTACGCCGGCGCTGTGCATGGCCTTCAGAAACAGCGCATTATTGATCGCGGGCTCTGCCCAGAGAACGCCTTGAACGCCACGCTGAAAGTCGAGTTCATCGTACAGCTTTTGGCGCGTTTCGGGGGTGGGCAGTCCGTGATCAAGCGTCAGCGGGCCAAGCCGTGTCGATATAGTCTCTTGCTTTATAGTCTCTTGCTTTTCCTGCGCGTATGCAGTGCTTGCATTGAAGCAGAGGACCAGGGCGCAGACAGTCAACATTTTTGTCCGCATCTCATTCTTCCTTGAGTTCGTTTCGCAGTGGCAAGCAACAGGGATATCAGGAATGCTAAACGATCTTTTCTAATTCCTTTGAATTGTAGGCAGTGGCCAAGAGCCGTTGATAACGCCTTCTTCGGGCCAGTACGCCCGAATGTACAGCGAGAAATCACCGTCAGGTGCAGGCAACCAGTTCGCCTCTTTGTCGCCGCCAGGATTGTTCGGCTGCACATAGATTGTGAGACTGCCGTCCGCGTCTTTCTTCAAGCCTTTGTTTTTCGTCCCAAGCGAATAGCGGTCCAGTTTGTTTTGAGCGAAGAAATGCTGCTGATTGTAGAGCGTGAGCGACCAAAAGCCTTTCACGGGCGGAGTCTGTCCGGGCTTGAAGGTGACCTTGTAGGCATTCTTGCCGCCTAGGCGCTCACCGTTGCTGTCAAAATCCGCACCGAAATACATTGTCTCGTTCGGCACGTTGGAAAACATGTTGCCTTTGGCGGTTGCGGTTCTCTGGAAGTAGCCGAAGCCGAACCGCGCCGCGTTCTTCTGGGTCCGCCATCCGTTACCCACATCGACGCCGTTGTTGCGGAACTCAAACATGTCCTTGATGACGTTCTTTTCCGTCGTAACCGCAGCCTCTTTGAGAGCGCTTTGCAGCGACGGATTATTCTTCGCGGCATTCAGCACAAAGTAGATTTGAGCGTAGAGCGCTTCTTCGCCAGGCAGGGGCGGAACTTCATTCATCACGACCGGCAACTGCTCGAAAAATTTATCGGGAATGACCCACTGGGTTTCGCCGGAGCTGCCAGCATTGGGATTTTCAATGGTGGGGAGGCCCTTCCAATCGGCGGTCTGCATTTTTCCGGTATACTTGGACAGCGGATAAGCCATGACATGGTTGAGTAGCGGCTGAATGGCATCGCGATCCTGCTTCGTATCGTCCATGAAAACGCGTGGAAAAATCGCAGCGATGTTGGTGGAGGAGCGGTAGACTGCATTGATCCCTGCGGGCGCCTGACCGTGCCAGTTCGGGCCGACCAGCAGGTACATCCCTGGCCTCGTGCCGTACTGAATACCGACTTCAGCAAATGAATCGGAGCGCTGATCGACGATCTGGTAAACCCAGAAGCGATCTGCGAAATCAGGCACCTGAATCACGACCGGTTGCTCGTCGAGCGAAAAGAAGCCGGCGCCATAGACGACATCTTGATTGGGCGAAGTTACAAAGCGCTGTTCGGGAGCAACATAGTCCGACAGCATGGCGAGTTGACCGACCGGAGCCACAGGAAGAACGCCGCCGAGAAGTCCAGGATGTGGCGCGGTGCCAAATACAGCATGCCGGTTGTGCATGTTGACCAGGGGCCAACCCCATATATACGCGAAGCGACCCATCACGTTCGCATACTCGGGCGAAATCGGCGCCCCCGCCACGGGCGACGGGACGTCCTTGCCGCTTTGGGGAGGCGGAACCTGTCCGTCCTGGGCGGTCATCGTTTGCGCGTAGGCCGCTGAACTGAGTGATGCGGGCGCGCCGTCTGCCAGAGGAAGCGTCGCTTGCGCGGCAACGAAAGTAGCGACTGCGGCGACGGACTTCTTGATCATTGTATCCTCCGGTTTTTTAGACAGTCGGTAGGTTCAGATCCGGCCAAACGGTACGCGGCCGGCTTTGGTGGCGTCCTGTCATTTCGCGACAGCAGCGTGGCACCTACGGTGACAGCCGGACGCGGAAGGGTTTGGCGTTACTCTCGCGGGCTTCGCGGAAGTCCGACGGTGAGATTCCGGTCCACTGCCGGAATGCGCGTGTAAAGTTGGCCGGATCCGTGTAGCCGAGGTCGAAGGCGATCTCGATGACCTTGCGGTGAGGGTCCTCGAGCAGTTTCGTCGCGGCTTCGAAACGGACCTCCGCCAGAATGTCGGAATACTGGTGGTGGCACTCGGATAGATTGCGCTGCAACGTTCGGGGGTGTGTGCCCAGCACCTCGGCAAGAACGCTCAGGTGACAGCGGCCCTCGACTATCAGCGCCGCGATAGTCTCCTTGACTGACCTGACAAAACCGGCGCCAGGCACGGAGGCCTCGAAGGCCGTCAGGTCGCGGTTCTCCGCGCGGAACCGCTCGAAAGGTTGGCTGAGAAATTCGGCGGGAAAGGCAAAGCCGCAGGACGCCGTTTGGCGCACATTGTTGGTTTCGAACGCTTCCTGCGTTGCCGGGACATCGTGGTCAGGCGTTATGAGCACTTCGCCGGGCTGCCAGTCAGGTCCAGCGACGTGCCTGATGAGATCCCGCATCAGCAGCAGGGCGCACTGCTGGGCTTCGCGTCTTCCGGGTCCGGTGTCATAGACATGGCGGTGGAGAAACAGGACCTTGGCTCCGGATCGGGTCGGCCAGATTTGCTCGGCGGAGCTGTAATCCGCAAATTGCCGGCGTAGCTTGCCGAGTGCGTCATGCAGGGTTAGGGACCGCGCAAGGCTGCGACCGAAGTCACCAAGGCCCTCGATCCGCGCCTGATCGGCGACCGCGTAGCCGAGGTTCGCGACACCGGCGGACCGAGCGGTCTTGGCCAGGAAAGCGTGCGCCAGATGCATCGGAACGAGTGCTTCCTCGTCCCTGCGCACGACGGCCGGGAGCAGTTCGTCATCGATTGCCCTATCGCAGCGCGCGCCGTGCTTTTCCGCAAACTCGACAAACGGAAGGTAGGCACTGGCGCGCACTTGAGGCACGGGCGTCATTTCACTTGCCTCTCCTTCGGTTACGAGAAAACGCATTGTTTTTCTTGAGCTTATTGCCTCGCAAGCGGGAGCAGGCGGAGCCGGGCGATGCCTCTTCGAACTCGCGCCCAAACGAATTCGCGTCTAAGAAGTTCCTCGTTCTAACATACAACCGTTTGCAATGTTCCCTCTGCCAAAAATGTGGGCGGCAGGCCCGACAGTTGTCGCACCCGGCACCGCCTGATGCTGCCGAGCAATTCGCCTGGTGTCGTCATCTCTTTCCGCCAGCAGGCGAGGTAGCCCGCTAACAGCCGTAGAGGTTGGGTGTTGCGCCTTCCCGGATTTGAACCTGGCCAGGGGTTCGTTGGCTCCAGGCCGACGCCACCCTGTCCCAACGCTGCTCACCGTGGCCCGGTCGTAGGCTTTGCCGAACGTCGGGAGGATTTCCCAACGCACTGCGGGCAGGGCTCGTTGGACTGCGCTTGTCCGCCCTGATCCAATCCGGCCGAACAGCTCTCTTGCGGCTGCATGATGAGTTCGCTCTTCAGCCAGCTAGGGAGCATGCATGTCGTGAACGGCGCCAGGATCCTCGAACTCCGCTCCAGCGATGAGGGTTGCAGCGATGAGTAAAAGCTTGCGCACGAATGCTGCCAGAGCGGCAATCCTTGCTGCCGGACTTTTCGTGACGACCCCTTTGCTCGCTGGTGATCGTCAATACGGTCCCGGCGCAAGTGATACTGAGATCAAGATCGGCCAGACGATGCCCTTTAGCGGTCCGCTCTCGGCATCCTCGGTGATCGGCAAGGTGCAGGCAGCCTATTTCCGCATGATCAACGATCATGGCGGCGTCAATGGACGCAAGATCACGTTGATTTCCTACGACGACGCGGCGACGCCGTCCAAGACCGTCGAGCAGGTCCGCAGGCTCATCGAGGGCGATGAGGTGTTGTTCACGTTCGAGACGCTCGGCAATGCCTCGAACATCGCGGTTCAGAAATATCTCAATGACCGCAAGATCCCTCAGCTCTTCGTGGCCGGGCGGTCGACGCGTTTCGAGGATCCGATCAATTTCCCCTGGACGATGGGATTTGCTCCCAATCTGCGCACGGAGATTCGCGTCTACGCGCATTTCATCCTGGACAATTATCCGAATGCCAGAATCGGTCTGCTCTATCAGAACGATGAGACCGGCAGGGATTATCTGACCGGATTGAAGGACGCGCTCGGCGCAAGGGCAGGCAAATTCATCGTCAGTGACGCTTCATATGATGTGTCGGACCCGACCGTCGATTCGCAGGTCGTGCGCCTCAAGGCGGCCGGTGTCGACGTCCTCATCAACATGGCAGCCTCGAAATTCGCCGCCCAAGTCATCAGAAAGATGGCAGAGCTGGATTGGAAGCCCGTTCACCTCCTTGGCGTAGGCTCGTCCTCGATCGACGCGGTCCTGAGCCCGGCGGGCATCGAGAACGCAAAGGGCATCATCTCGGCGAGCTCGTTCAAGGAGGCCGCGGACCCGACCTGGCGTGACGACGAAGGCATGAAGCGATGGAGCGCCTTCATGGACGGCTACTATCCGGGAGGCGACCGGAAGAGCATCTTCACGGTCTATGGCTATAGCGCCGCCGAGCTGCTGGTGCAGGTCTTGAAGCAATGCGGCGACGATCTCTCGCGCGAGAATGTCATGGCGCAAGCGACGAGCCTGAAAAACGTCAAACTCGATCTGCTGCTCCCGGGGCTCTCCGTCAACACCAGCCCGACCGACTATCGTGTGGTCAAGGAATTCCGGATGATGCGTTTCACAGGCGAACGATGGGAGGCGTTCGGGCCGATCGTCACCGATTGATCCGTGCGCAGGCCAGGGTCGGCACTGTAGTCCCGGGAAATACCGTCTATCCCGGCCCCGCCCCCTTCCTCCCGCGCCCGAGTGCAAATTGCCCGACCGGGCCCTCGACGTGGAATTCCAGTCCCGTCATTCCCGCAAACAGATCGATATTGGCGGTGCCGATGGCGCAGCCATCGAGGTCCATGTCGGTCGCGGCCAGGTAGAACGTCTGGATCAGGCAGCCCACGTCTTTCAGGATCAGCGAGTAGGCGATCGAAGAATATTTCCAGGAGATCCGCCCGAAGCGCGCGGCAATCGTGATCAGGATCTGCGGCGGACCGGATGCGTCCATGGCAAACTCGGCGGCCATCGAGAGTGCCTGGCGTTGATTGGCGGAGGCGTCGATCGCGACCAGGGCGTGGCCGCCGGCGTCGTAGTGATACAGTCCACGCGCAAGCCCCTCGCAGTTCGAGACCGTCAGGTACAACTCCAGCTCATACGCGCTGCCTGCAGCCGGATACGGCCTCGAACTGTAGGTGGCCTCCGGGCCAACGTCGGCATCTGCGCCGCTCTTCCATTCCGACAGAACGCGGGCGGTGGTGTCGAGAAACCGCGCGAGCTCGGCGAGCGTGACCGGATGCCGGTCGTCGAAATCCCGTGTCGAATGGCGCGCGCGCAGCAGCTTCGCGAAGGGCGACGCCGGCTCCGGCGTGACGAATTTGCCGAGGGGGATTGTCTTGCCGGGCCAGGGTGGGCGCACGGCGGGCAGCGGCGGGACAACACCCGCATGCGCGTAGGTACCGCCAACCGGATTGGCATGCCGGCCCTCCGTGCTCCGCGTGTGGAACAAGAGATCGTGGAAATCCCAGAGAGCAAGCTGGCGGTCTCCTTCGTTCGCTCGAAGGCCGTTTCCGTCCTTCGCATCGAGCTTGATCAGCATCTCGCTGTCGAGCAGCAATCCGAGCAGGCCGAGGTTCAGGGAGGCCAGGTGCTGGCGAAGCTTGCCGATTTTTTGAGGCTGCGACAGGGCAGCCAGCGCGGCCGCGATGGCGGGATCGCAAATCCGGAACAGCGCGCCGGCGCGCGGCGATTCCAGCACCATCTCGTTGCCGCGCCGGCGCAGATAAGCGAAGCGCGACAACACGATCGTATCGCTGCTCGACAGCTTTGCGGGTTGCGGCCAGTATTCGGCGCTCTGGGGCTCGATGACCACAAGATCTTGCGCGTCGCGAGGAGAGAACAGGCGATAGTCGAGCAGTCCATGCTGCGCCAGTCGCCGCACCAGGGCATGGACCTGCTGCGCGAGGACGCTCTTGCCGGCGAGGGATGCGAGCGGCAGGCCGGTCGCGAGATGCCCTGCGCGAGCGATTGCTGCGGCGCTGAATTGTCCCAGGCTGACCGAATAGTCGTTCGAGACAGCGGCAATGCTTCCGTCGGCCTGCATGTGAAGGGAGAAGCGGCCGTTCAGTCGGGCGGCGATGATTGGCGCGATTGTCCTGCTCGGCTTTTTCCGGGGAGCGCGCAACGAGACCAGCCTTCAGGTGTGTGGCAGGAACGGAGTCAATTCGCTTTCCAGTCGCGGGCGATCCAGCAACCCAAGCTGCACCGGGACATCGTAAAGCCGGCCGGGCCCGAAGCGGCGATAGAAATGCCGCAGGCCTGGGACGAGCACTCTGACGACGGGGACCTCGACGTCGGGGCGCGTCTGGTCGAGCACGAGGAAATCATATCCTGCCCGGACCGCAATCTCCACGCAGGCATTGACCTGGTCGCGCGTGTTGTCCGCAACCTTGAGGCCGGGCGCTGGCGGGAGAAGCGGATTGTCGCTGGGGATCAGGAACGGATAATCGTCCAGCCGCAGCGGCGTGACACCGTCAAGCGACGGCTTCTCGCCGCTGCCGCCGCTCATCATCCCGATCGACATGAACTGGGTCAGCTCGGTAAGCGAACGCAAAAGCGCGATGCGGCGATCGAAATGCGCGCCGGACCCGAACTCGATATTCTCGTGTCCGTTCTGCATCCAGTGCATGATCGCAACATAGCAGGGAATGCCGAGATCGCTGGTGATGTCGAGCACCCAGAGCCGGCGTCCCGCATCGGCAAACTGGGTCTGGAGATCCCGTACGTAGGAATCCTCGAATTCCCCGAGATCGAGTTCGGCACGTCGAACGCGGTTGTACCACCAGATCGCGTAGGCATCGCGTTCGACCAGTTCGAGGAAGCCTTGAACGATGGCCTCCTCGCGGGTGTTGCCGGCCGCGCATCCGTTGGAATCCGTGTGGAAGCCGCCATAGAAGAAATACAGCAAGCCGGTCGGAAGATATTTGAAGCGCTTGTCGCGCAACGACCAGACCGGCGACCATTCGGTTTTGGTTGCGGGATCGAACGGCTCGGGTACCGGATGTGAATCGTCCGGCAGCGGGGTGTGCCTGTTCTGAAACTGTCTGTCGCTGAAGAACTGGACGTTGTTGGGAAGAAGAGCGTCTCCGGGCGCGAAATCGGCAAAGCGGCGCGTCGTCCTGATCTCGTCCCCCTGGAAAATACCCGAATAGCGCTCGATCGCCTCCATCAGCGCACTGGCCTCGCCCTGCTCGGCCGTGGAGCCCTTGCCGAAGCTGCCGCCGCTCAGGCCGGACCTGAGCTGGTCGATGTTCCAGGCCGGTGCAGAGAAATTGTGGTGCGCGAAAAAATTGGTGTTCATCGGCAGGTCGGCTTCGATCCGCTCGAGCCGCGACACCACGCCCGTCAGCGGGCTGACGTGTTTGCGAAACCGCGCCACGGTCGCTCGCGACGTCACGGTGCGGTACCCGCCGCTGGTCATGACGAGCTTTCTGCCCTCGGCAAGCTCGATCGGCACCGCTGCCCGTCGCGGATTCCTGAGCTTCTTGCTGCCGCAGGCCGAACATTGCGGGCGCTTCGCGACGTAGTGCTTGGCGATGGCAGCTCCGGTCAGGTCGAAGCTTGCGATGTGATCGCTGAGATCGGTGCGAAATCCGGAGGCGATCGCCTTCGCGATTTCAACGGCAGCGAAGTGGATCGCGGTTTCACCTACGGCGTCGCTGACCAGCGGCGATATTGCGACTGCTTGCGCTGCGCCACGATCGAGAAATCCCTTGATCTCGCGATTGCGGATCATGCGATCGTGCAGGCAGGTCCAGCAGGCGCTCTCGCCCGGCGTGAATACGGGTCCCACCAGCGGAAACACGCCGGACGGCTGGACCAGCAGCCAAGGCGTCCCGTCGGCGACGCGCATCCCGTTCAGTTCGGCGAGTTGCCGCTCGAGGTAGTCGTTCACGAGCGTAATGACGAGCCTGGGCGATCGCTTGGTGATGTGAACCCCGAGCTTGCCCAACGCCGCGCTCAGTTCGCCCGCGCCTTTGACGTCGATCGATTCGACCCGTACCGGCCAATTTCGCAGGTTCTCTTCGGCGACCTCCGGAGGCAGGCCGAGGCTTGCCCAATAACCATCAACGGCGCCTGCGTAGGCGTGCGATGTTCCGCTGATGACGTAGCGGCGCTCCAGCAGCCGCCGGATCGCTTGCTCGATCTCGGCTGTGGGAAAACTCTTCGAAAGCTGGCGGATGATCTCCGGCGCAGCCTTGCCGTTTCTTCCGATTGCGCTTGCCACGGCGCAGTAGAGCTCGCCGTGCAGGAAGAACTTGCGGTTCTCGGAATAGAGACAGACCGCATTGGGAGGAAGCAGATAGGCGGTGAAGTTTGGTGCGAAGCGCAAAATGTCCTTGCGGGTCCGCTTCGCAGCACGGCTCTTTCGCTTGACTGTCATCGGGTCAGCACGCGGATCCTGTTGCCGTCATATCCGATTGCCGGCGCACGACGGACGCCTGGCGCGGCCCGACTTGTGCGCCGGGCGCGACCGGCCTTCTTCGAACAAGTTGGAACACACTCGTTCGCCATCGGCAAGCGGAGGAGCAGGGCGAAACGAACGCTGTGGCGACGACAGCAAATTGGCCGGGTCGTTAGCGAACCCGGCCAATGAAATCGCGACCTGTCGATGTCCGGTCAAGAAGCGCCAGCGCCTAACACCAGCGACAGCGGCCCCACGATGCGCAGCACCCTGTGCATGCTATCGGCGCAACAACGGCACAGCCAATGCCAACGCCACAACCAGCGCAACCGACGCCGCAGCGGCAGGCCCTGCAGCCTGCGCAGCCTCGGCAGCCACCGCAACCTCTGCAACCGCCGCAACCTCTGCAGCCACCGCATCCGCGCGCCAGCAGCACGCCGCTGAGGGTTTTTTCGTCACCGGCGAGATGGAAGGTCGCGAGGTTGACGTCGGCGAGTTCTTCCTCGCTGAGCGCACTGAACTGGCCGGGCGCAAAATTCAATCGTTGTTGCGGCTCGTCCGCCGGCACCGCGGACGCCATCGCGCTTCCCGCCATCGAAAAAGTCAGTCCGGCGAATCCGAGCGCCGGTACCGCGGCTTTGGTCATTCGCTTCTTTTTCGAAGCTTGCTTCGCTCGTTGCATGGCCGCATCCTCCATGGTCGGAAGAACTATCTTCTACGGTCATGGTACGCCGAGCAATCAAAGCGGGCAAGATTCACGTGAACACGAAATGTAATGACGCTCGTTCAGATTGCATTCATCTTCATGAATGGCGTTGCCGCAAATTCCCGTCGATGCCAGCGGGCTGCGGCGCATGATGCGGTGCGCAAGCGTCTGTCCGTCCGAACGGGAACAGTAGCGTGGTCGATCAATTCGGGTGCTTCGTTTGGTATGAGCTTCTGACGACGGATATGCCGTCGGCGGCTGCTTTTTACGCCGGGGTGGTTGGCTGGGCGGTGAAAGATGCGTCGAGTCCGGAACTGACCTACACGCTGCTGACTGCAGCCGGCACTCCGGCCGTCGCGCTCATGGATCTCCCCGAAGAAGGGGTGCGCATGGGAGCGACGCCGAGATGGCTCGGCTACGTCGCCGTCGACGACATGGATGGGCGGGTCGCGCAGATCCGCCGGCTCGGGGGCGCGATCCTGGTCTCGCCGACCGACAGCAACATCGGGCGCATTGCGGTGGTCGCCGATCCGCAAGGAGCGACGTTTGCGCTGGTCACCGGGCTGACATATGGCCAATCGCAACCGCGCGGATCGGACCAGCCCGGGCACGTGGGCTGGCACGAGTTGCTGGCTGAAGACCGAAGCAAGGTCTTTCCGTTTTACGGCAAGCTTCTCGGCTGGCAACAGGCCTCCACCGGGGCCGACCCGGCAAGCGTGTATGGCTTGTTTTCGGTGGCCGGGCAGATGATCGGCGGCATGCTTACCAAGCTTCCGAGCGTATCGCAGGCGTGTTGGCTGCATTACTTCAATGTCGACGACGTCGGCGCAGCGGCCCGGCGGGTCAATGCTGGCGGGGGCCGGGTTCTTCAGGAACCGATCGAATTGCCCGATGGTTGCTGGATCGTGCGATGTGTCGATCCCCAAGGCGCCCTGTTTGCGCTGCAGGGGGCGTGGGATGGCATGGCCCGATCCTCCGACCCGGAAGTCACCTGGTCCGCCAAATGGGGTGACATTGCTTCAAAAGGCAGGATCGTGGTTCACAAGACGAAGCGCTAGGACGCGACGTTTCGCGGGTCATCGACCCGGTCATTTCAGGCCCGCTTGTGAGCGGGGAATCCTGCTTTTCAGCGCAGCCGCGCACGGCACCGGATCGCACGCAGCCCCTTTTGGCACTCCGCTTGCTCAGTTGGGACCAAAGCCAGGCCTCAGTGAGAAGGCCGTTTCAGGTTGAGGCAAGTGATGCAGGAAGTGTCCCATTCTGGTGCTGGAGAACTCCGGCTCGACGCATTGATCGCCGATTTGTGGTGGCGCGTCCGGCTGCTCAACACCGACATTATCGAGGAAGAAGCCCGGGCCGGGGTGTTCGACGCGCAGCAGCCGACATATCCGGTGCTCGCAGCGAACCTTCGCGCGCGACGCGACAATCTGGTCTCGACGATCGGCGTGCTCGAGCAGCGTGCGAGATCGACCTCAGAGGCGGCTTGAGAGGCCGCCTCACACCGGAAACGTCAGCGACTTCGCCAGCCTGACCAGGTCGACCTGGCGCCGGCAGCCCGTCTTTTCGAAGACATGAAAGAGGTGGGTTTTCACGGTGGCGACGGACACGCCGAGCAGCCCCGAGATCGCGTCGCGGGTATGTCCCTCGCAGATGAGCTCGAAGATCCGAATCTCCGCCGGCGTCAAATCGTAGAGCTGGTTGAGAGCGACGTGGGACATCTGCGGCGGTCCGGAGGCTGACGCCACGAACAGGGCGGCTGCGGCGCGCTGGATCAGCCCGGCGCGCATATGGCCGCGTCGCAGCGGCAGAACGTGGATGACGAGCGGGTCGCCGCTGCCGCGAAGGATCGGAATGCCGATGCCTTTCTGGCCGAGTGCCGCTTCGTCCTTTGCGGCCTGTGCGATCGCCGATTGCAACGACGTGGTCGTCGTCGCCGACTGAACCGCGATGCGGCCATGTCGCTCCACGATGGGATCGCCGGCTTCGAGCATGGCGGTGGCGGCCGCATTGGCGTGAACGATCCTCGAGTCTCCGTCCGCGAGGACGACGCCGACGGTCAGGGCCTCCACGGTCGCGGCGAATGTCGCGGCTTCCACCGTCTTCATGTCGAACAGATTGCTGATCGTCACGGCGCGCCGGATGTGCGGCGCGAGCAAGCGTAATCCGTTGAGCTGCGTATCGCCGATGGGGCCGGCGGACTCATGCTGGCTGAAGATCGCGTTGCCGATGATCGTCCGGTCGCGCACGAGTCCGACGGCGACAGCGTCGAACAGGCCCTTGGGCACGGCCCATTCACGATAATAGCGATTGCCGGAGATGATGTCCTGCCGGACGGCCTGGGATTGAACGATGGGTTCTCCGAGCGGGTACTGCTGAATGCGCTCGGCGCCGCCCCAGAGCTCGATGATGTCGGGCCCGTAGCCGATCGCGTTCTGGGACATCTGGGTCAGGTCATTTCCTGACACTGCATTGACGACGGCCTTCATGTTGGTGAGGCTGGCCGCCGAAAGCGCGCCGGTGGCAAAGCCGAACTCGGTGCATATCTCGTCCAGAGTTGCAGCCCAGCGTTCCGGCGCGATCACACAATCATAGATTCCGCCGATGAGGTCCGAGAACTTCTCGACCGAAGCCTGCTGCATTCCAAAACCGCTCACTTGAAAAACACGCCGTCACTTGAAAGTTATATCGGAACCAGATCACCGCCTATGACGGATTTCACAACCTTGAGCCAACGGTATCATCGCCCATACGCGGCGCCAACGTGGACGCTAATACGAACCTTTGTGATGCGGCTTGGCGCCTGCCATGATTTCCCGAGTGTCTGCGCGGTGCGTGATCAAAACTGCGGCAGACACGACCTTGATTGCGACATGTCCGCCGCAGCTCGAAGAGCGACATCGGGGTTTGGGTGGTTATGCTAGCCGCCTAGACCACACAGCTGAAGAAACGCCTTCGAAAAGCTGACGTCCACGTTCTCACCTTCAATTTTTACTTTGTAACTGTGGAGTTCAACCCCGCACTCGCTGATCGCTTTGCAAAGAGCACTCGACGGGGCGCCCGGAAGGAGAAGGATCCGATGGTGCTTGGCAAGTTGCGGCAGTAGCTTCGGGTAGACGATCAACTGACCTATTCCGGCGTAGACGTCCGATGCCGTGGTACCGGTCTTGATTTCGAGCAATAGGCTTCCGGTCGCAGTTTCGATCTCGCCGTCGACTTCGTAGCCACGGGCGTGCCTGGGTTTAACGAGATCGCGATTGTCGGCCTCGAGCAGCATCCGCAGCCTATGCGAAACCTCGCCCTGGACGCGATGGCGTTGGTTGGAATTTATATATGGATGCCCGCTCATTTGGCCACCCTGCTCCGGCTTGCCGAAAAGTTGGGTCAGATGCTCGTCGTCCAGCTTTGCAATGGAGGCGGCCGTCGCGTTCCTGGCGAGGCGGCATTGCTCCACGAAAATTGCCGTGCTCCGACAGATTTCTTCTGCTGTGCGGTCCAGTGCCGCCACGATGAACCACGAGCGCTTTGTGGGCTCGCCATTTATTGTTACGTCCGCGGGACCTAGGCCGGTACGTTCTTCGAAGACGTCGCTCTCGATCCGGACAGATAGCGCATTCTTGTGCAAGGTCCCTTGTCTGAGCAGATAAAGCTGACCGGTTGAATCTCGCGCAAGGCCAGACAGGGGATCCTCCGTTCCCTGCGTCGGCTCGTTTAGCTCGACAATCCAGTTCTCGCCTTCACCGTCAAAGCCAAATTTGAGGTTGCTTCCCGTGATGAGGAAGTACACGTCCTCGGGGAGCCACCGGATGCCATGGAGACGTTCTCCGCGCTGCTCGATGGCATTGCGCCAAATGGAAAAAGCTTGGTGGATTTCGGCCTGATTGGTCAGTAGCTGAAGCGATGCCTGCACGGTTACCTTTCCGACTCAGCGCGCCCTGCGGAGCGCCGAAAAATGCAATCTGTCAGTATGAAGGTTTCGGAGATCAAGTTGCGGGACTAAGCTGTGGTTCGCCCACATTTGTGCGGTGTTTCGCTATATTACCGGTAAGCTGAAACGGTCCTAGCGAAATTTCTTTTTCAGGGGACGGAGCCATTAAAATCAGCGGTATCACGACGAGCGCTAGAACTCTGCTACCTTCCTGCCTTTGCCAAGCCCGCCAAGCTCGCCGCCAGCTCGTCGCTCCGGAACGGTTTCGTCAGTCGCGGCAAATCCGGCGTGATGCCTTCGTTGTTGGCGTAGCCTGAGACGACGAGGATCTGGATCTCGGGATATTGGTTGCGCAGTGCGAGGCCGAGGTCAGTGCCGCTCATGCCGGGCATCAGATGGTCGGTGACCAGCAGGTTCGGCCGCAGGCCGTCTTTGACGCGCCGAAGCGCGTCCTCGGCGGAGCTGGCTTCGACGACCCTGTAGCCGAGCTCGCTCAGCATCTCCGAAGTGCTCATGCGCACCAGCGGCTCATCGTCGACCAACAGTGCCGTGCCCGCAGGCAGCGGCCGCAGCTTGGGTTGCGTGACGGCATCGATCGCGCCCGCGGCCGCGTGACTGACCGGCAGCCACAACTCCACCGTGGTGCCTGACCCCACGGCGCTCTTGATCGTCAGCGCGCCACCGAGCTGCGAGGCAAGGCCATGGACCATCGAGAGACCGAGGCCGGTACCTTGTCCGATGCCCTTGGTCGAGAAGAACGGCTCGACGGCGTGGGCCAGCGTGTCTTCGTTCATGCCGATGCCGTTGTCTGCGACCGAGATGCAGACATAGGTGCCCGGCGTAAGTTCCGAGCCGTGCGTACGCTCGATGGTCCGGGCCTTGGCCGAGATGCGCAAGCTTCCGCCGTCGGGCATGGCGTCGCGGGCATTCACGCTGAGGTTCAGGATCGCCATCTCGATCTGGTTGGGATCGGCCATGGCTTCGGGAAGTCCCTCCGGCGTGTCCACCGTGACCTGGATCTGCGGTCCGGTGGTACTGGAGATCAGCTCGCCCATGTCGGTGACGAGCTGGCCGATGTTGACCGGGATAGCCTGAAGCGGCTGCCGGCGGGCGAAAGCAAGCAGGCGCTGCACCAACGTCTTGGCGCGGTCAGCCGCCTGTGCGGCTCCGGCAACCAGGCGATGCTCGCGCTCGCCGCCGATGCCCTTGCGCTGAAACAGGTCGAGCAGGCCGACGATCGGCGTCAGCAGATTGTTGAAATCGTGAGCGACGCCGCCGGTGAGCTGGCCCATGGCCTCCATCTTCTGGGCCTGACGCAGCGCCTCCTCGGCCTGTGCGAGCCGCGCCTGCTCCTCCAGGCGATCGGTCACGTCGATCCCGGTCAGGAAAGCGCCGATCCGCGTGCCGTCAGGGGCAAGGAGTGTCTCGAACTTCATCTCAAAGACGCGGCGGTCGAACCGGGGATCGCCGAACTCCTCGATATTGGTGAAGGCTTCGCCGGCCAGGGCGCGGCCCCAGATCGCCGTGGCCGCGGCGAGATGCTCGGGCCGGTCGGCCAGGAACTCGTGCAGGGAATCGCCGACCTTCGGCCGCTTGCCGTAGATGCGCTGATAGGCGTCCGCACAGGATGCGTTGATGGCGAGCCAGCGATAATCGAGATTGAGCGCCTGGATCTGTCCGTCGGTGGTTTCCACGATGGTGGCGAGCAAATGACGCTCTGCGGTGCGTTCGGCGACGCGCTGCTCGAGCGTCTCGGCCAGCTCCCGGTAGCGCGCTTCGCTCGCCCGCAACTGGGTCTCGCCCAGCACGCGTTCGGTGGTCTCGGAGACGAGGCAGAGCACGCCGCCGACCGAGCCGTCATCGTCGGACACGGCCGAGTAGGAGACGTCCCAATAGCTGGTCTCGCCGTAGCCATGACGCTCGACGTAGAAGGGACGGTCCTTCGCCGCGAATGTCTTTCTTGTATTGCGGACGCCGGCCAGCAGCGGTTCGAGATCGTCCCATAGCTCTCCCCAGTTCTCGATCGCGGGCCGGCCGAGGGCGCGGGGATGATTGGCGCCGATACCGGGCGCATAGGCGTCATTGTAGAGCGCGACGAAATCAGGGCCCCAGAACAGGACGATCTGGGCTTGCGCGGCCAGCATCATGCCGACCGTCGTCTTCAGCGCCTGGGACCATTGGTGGGGAGGACCGAGCGGCGAGTCCGACCAGTCGAGCGTGCGCGTCATCGCACCAAGCTCGCCTCCGTTGGAGAGGAAGCCCACATCAGTTGACTGCCGAGCAGCTTTCTCCGACAGCAATGGGATCCCCTCGCGACGCGTGACATGGGCATCCTTGCCCATTCGAGCCCGACTATCGAGGACTCGTACTCAACGGCTCCCAACGCCCGGCGGGACTTTCGGTTCCATCGCTGTGGTGTCGAGCTGCCCTTGTGCTATTGCTGCTCCACGCAACGTTGCGAGGTCTCCATGCTCCCCATTCCCGCTGACATCTTCACCGAGCCCGACGACGTCTCGCCCGACGGTCTTGCCAATCTCGGGCCGCTCCGCCGGCTCGCCGGCACCTGGCAGGCGGACAAGGGCATCGATATCAATCCGAAGGCGGAAGGCCCGGAGCGGCGGACCTTCATCGAGCACATCCGGATGGACCCGATCGATCCGCAGGCCAACGGGCCGCAGCTGTTCTATGGACTGCGTTATCACATCCACATCAACACGCCCGAGGAAGACATCACCTTCCACGATCAGGTCGGCTACTGGCTGTGGGAGCCCGCGACCGGGCTGATCATGCAGACGCTGGCGATCCCGCGCGGGCAGGTGCTGCTGGCCTCCGGCCACGCCAAGCCGGACGACAAAAAAATCTCCGTGATGGCGAAGCGCGGCGACACTGCGTACGGGATCTGCTCGACCGACTTCCTGGAACAGGCCTTCCGCACCGACACTTATCGTTGCGACATCACTTTCAACGACGATGGCAGCTGGAGCTATGCGATCCAGACCGAGTTGTTTGTCCGCGGTGCGCCGTTCGATCATCATGATAGCAACACGCTCAAGCTGGTGGCGCCGCCGAAACTCAATCCGCTCGCGGTGATCGTGAACGATCGCGCCAGGAACGATCGCGAGAAGAACGATAAGCCGGCCTGAGAAGCCGGTTCGGAGAATTTCCATGAAGCCTTATGTCGTCTGCCTGATGCACGCGAGCCTCGACGGCCGCACCCATCCGAGCCGCTGGCGTCCGAAGGGTGCCGGCACCGACTGGTTCGAGACAATCCATGACGAGCTCGGTGGCGATGCCTGGGTGATCGGCCGCGTCACCGGCTCGGAGTTTGCGAAGGGCAAGCCCTATCCCGAGACGACGAGCGAAAAGTTTCCGCGCGACAACTGGTTCGCGCGGCAGGATGCCAAGACATACGGCGTCGTACTCGACGCGCACGGCAAGATCGGCTGGGGCCGCTCGGACATCGGCGGCGATCCGATCGTCGTGGTGCTCACCGAGAGCGTGCCGGATTCGCATCTTGCCGGCCTGCGTGGTGAGGGCGTGTCTTATATCTTCGCCGGCAAGTCCGAGATCGATCTCGCATTGGCGGTCGAGACCCTCAATCGCGAGCTTGGCGTCAAGCGCCTGTTGGTCGAAGGCGGCGGCGTCGCCAATGGCGCGTTCCTGCGCGTCGGCCTGATCGACG
This sequence comes from Bradyrhizobium monzae, assembly GCF_021458635.1. Taxonomy (GTDB): domain Bacteria; phylum Pseudomonadota; class Alphaproteobacteria; order Rhizobiales; family Xanthobacteraceae; genus Bradyrhizobium. The sequence goes on along the minus strand of NZ_JAIRDQ010000006.1, from coordinate 323,108 downwards.
AATTCAACCTGATCCTCAGCCCCGCGATCGACGGCGCCAGGGGTGCTCCCTTCGTGTTCGATTCGACCGACGCCGACAGCGACAAACGCGCGCCGCTCACCGCGATGACACTTGAGAGCACGCGGGACCTCGGCGGCGGCGTGCTGTTGCTGCGCTACCTGATCCAGAACGACGCCGCGGCCCAATAAGCAACGGCAATGTCTGATACGTCAGGGCATATCGTCATCGTCGGCGCGGGCGCGGCCGGCCTGATGGCGGCGCGCGAGCTTGCGCGCGCCGGTAAACGGGTCACGATCCTGGAGGCGCGCGATCGCTGCGGCGGGCGCATCCATCCGCTGCCGGCATCGGAGTTCGGCTATCCCGCCGATGGCGGTGCCGAATTCGTCCATGGCGAGGCGCCGGTCACGCGCGGTCTGCTGAGCGCGGCGGGGCTGTCGTTGCAGCCCATCGAAGGCACGCAATGGAGCTATGACGGCACAAAACTCGCGCGTGGAGGCCGGGACAACCCGCATGAGGCCGAGCTTCACGCCGCGCTGAGAGATCTGAAGGACGACCTCACCGTCGCCGAATTCCTGCGCCGACATTTTGCAGGCGACGAGTATGCAGGGATGCGTCATTCGATCGAACGGATGGTCGAAGGCTATGACGCCGCCGACCCCGAGCGTGCCTCGACGCTGGCCTTGCGCGAGGAGTGGATGGACGGCGGGCACCATTCGCAGGGGCGCGTCGTTGGCGGCTACGGCGCGTTGATTGCGTTTCTGGTGGCCGAATGCTGCAAGCATGGCGTGGTGATCCGCCTCAATTGCGCGGTGGTGGCGATCGAAGAGGCCACCATTGTTGCGGTCCGTTGCGCGGGCGGCGAGGCGTTTGCCTGTGACAGCGTGGTGCTGACCGTGCCACTTCCGCTGTTGCGCGAGATCGCGCTGCCGCATGCCGCGCGTCAAAAGGCGGCCGCGGCGGCCGACATCGGCTTCGGCAATGTCATCAAGATCCTGTTGCGCTTCAACCGGCCATGGTGGCGCGTCAGGACGCCGGATCTTGCCGATCTCAGCTTCCTGCTGTCGGACGAGACGATCCCGGTGTGGTGGACGCAGCATCCATCGGAACTTCCCGTGCTGACTGGTTGGCTCGGCGGACCGCGCGCTGCAGCGCTGACGGGACTCGATCGGCGGCGATTGATCGACGCCGGCATCGATTCGCTCGCCACGATCTTCGGCCTGACACGCGATGATCTCCTACGCGAGCTCGTGGCGTCGGAAGCCGCCAACTGGGCGCACGATCGCTTTGCCCGCGGCGCCTATTCCTGGGCGACGCCGCAGACACGGGCGGCGCAGAAGATTCTCGCGCGCGCCGATGGCCCCGTGCTGTTCGCCGGCGAGGCGCTCTATCACGGCCGCGACCTGGGAACGGTCGAAGCTGCGCTTGCGAGCGGGCAGGAGACGGCTGGGCTGATTTTGCAGGGTTGAGAAGGAAGGCCCGCATCTCTGCGGGCCTTTGGGCTCACCAGCGATTGCTGCCGAAGCCGAACGTCACGCTCGGGCCGCCACCACGATAGTAGCCGTAGGGTCCGCCGCCGTAATAGCCCCGGTGCCGTGGATAGTAGCCATAGCTGCGATAGTGCGGACGATAGTAGCCGCCGTGATGAGGGTGCCAGCGGTGATGACGATGGCCGTGATGGCCGTGCCTGTGCTGCGCGCTGATGTCGGTCGGCTGGCCAATTTGCGCGTTCTGTCTGGCCTTGGTGCCGCCGGCCGCGTTGGCTGTGGATGCGGTGAGCGCAGCCGCACCGATGGCCATCGCGACAAAGAGATACTTCATGTCATCACTCCAATTGAGATGTCGAGTGACAACAGATGGGCGCTTGCCGCGTTCCGGCGACGGCGGGCGTCGAAACGACGCAGATGCGAGTCCGATCAGCGCGGGTGAATGATTGGATGTCGCGCGATCTATTGTCGCAGTGAAGCGATCACGTCGTTCGCGGCCACGATGCGGGCGAATTCACCATTTAGATTCGACAGTGTCATCGCGTGAATGGATTCGGCCGAATGCGTGTCGCCGTCGGGGCCGACGCGATCGAATGTCCAGGTCGCGTCCCGCACGAGGGCCACGTCGAAGCCGAGATTTCCGGCCATGCGCGTCGTCGTCTCCACGCAATGATTGGTCGTTGCGCCGCAGATCACGAGGGTGGCGATGCCGCTCGCGCGCAGGCGCGTCTCGAGGTCGGTGCCGATGAAGGCGCTGTTGACGCGCTTCACGATCACAGGCTCGCCGGCCAGTTCGCGGGCCTCGTGCTTGACGGCGTAACCGGTGCGTGATGGCAAAAACGTCGAGTTCGGCTTGGTGCCTTCGTGGCGGATGTGGAAGATCGGCGCGCCGTGCGCCCTGAACGCCGCGAGCAGATCAACGATGCGGGCCACCGCATCCGGATTGTTGCGCCGCTTGCCCGCGGACTCCCATTCGTCGAACGCATGCTGGACGTCGACGACGATGAGGGCAGGGAGGGGATGGGGCATGGAAGGGACTTTCAAACTGCGTGCCGGGCCAAATATGCGAGGCGAGGACGAACGCGCGCAATGCCGATCTTCCCTCGTTTCGGGACAGCAGAGCGGATTGTACCCACTACGGATGCGGGCCGGGAAAGCCGTGCCGCTCGGACAGCGCGGCGCGTCACGGGATTCTCCGAGCCAGCCGCTTCTCACCTCAACAATGAGAGGAAATGCTGGCGTACCATATGTAGCAGAGCTTGCGCGGTGCGCGATAGCGGCCGGTCGCGCCGGGTGATGACGCCGAGGCTGCGGTGAATGCTGGGGTTGCGCAGCGGTACGGCGGCGAGGCCGGACACGCCCGGCAGGCTGCCGGCGATCTTGGGCACGATGGCGATGCCGACATGCGACAGCACCATTCCAACCGCGGTCTGGAGATGCTGGACCTCGTAACGCCAATTCAGCTTCTCGCGGCGGTGCCCGAGCGCATCGTCGATCAGCACGCGGTTGCCCGCCTGCGGGCTGATCCGGATCAACGGCGCATTGCCGAGCTGCGACCAGTTGATGAAGCGGCGCCTGGCCAATGGGTCATCCTTGGCGCACAGCAGGACGAAGGGCTCCTTGGCCAAGACCTTGACCTCGACGTCGGCGACGTTCGGCGACACGATGGTCAGGCCGAACTCGGCGGTGCCGGATTGCACCAGCTGCGCGATCTCGCGCGCCGAATTGTCGTAGATCTTCACCGACACGTTCGGGAAGGCCGCGCTGAAATCGCGCAGCACCCGCGGCAGCTGATAGGCCGCAATCGTGGGCAGGCATCCGATGGTGACGCGCTCGACCTTCTTGGCGCCTTGCCCGCGTACGCCTTCGAGCGTGTCGGACAGTTCGTCGAGCAGCGCGCAGGCTTTCGGCAAGAGTTCGAGGCCCACCGGCGTGAGCGAGACCTGCCGGGTCGTGCGCACGAACAGCGCGACGCCGAGATCCTCCTCGAACTTCTTCATCCGGTGGCTCAGTGCCGTCTGCGACAGATTGAGATGAGCCGCGGCGCGCAAAAAGCTGCCGCGCTCGGCCACGCTGACGAAGGCCTGCAAGCCCAGAAAATCGATCCGCATTCCCGCCCCCGGCACCGTCTGTCACCGGACTTTATTGGGCCGGCGTTTGTGTTGGCCAGACTGCACGCGACGGCCCGAACATTCAACTCGTGCGGGAAGGCGGCGCGAAGGCCGGGCGTGCTGCAACTAATGCGATCCGGCTTCGCCCTGCCGCAGGATCGAGGTCCAGTCGAACGCTGCGACGGGCACGGGTGCGGGCGTCCCCGGCCGCGCCGCGGTCGGCTCCGCTGCGGGTCGCGGCACCGACGCAGGGAGAGCAGGGGCTGTGGGCGGCGTGCTGTCGCGCGGCGCCAGCACCAGTGTCACGCGCATGCCGATCTTTTCCATCACGACCCGGCCGCGCTGCACCCGCCGGAGCGCCCAGCCATCATGCTGCTCGCCGGTCCTGAGACGTAGCGCGCGCTTGGCGATATCGTCGATGAAGATGCCGATCCCGTCGGGTCCGTCGCCTGCCGTCACCGTTCCGAGCAGCGAGAGAGCCGGCCTGTCGAGTGCCGCCTGCGACTGCTGCGGAACGGATGTTGGCGAAGCTTCCGTCGCCGGCGGTTGCGGCGCACGGCGCGCGGGTGTGAAGATCGGGCGGCCGCCGGTTGCGCCGAGCGCGGCGAGCGGTACCGCCCACAGGGGATTGCCGTCGCGACGCGTCTGCTCAGGCGCCTGGTCTTGGCCGGTTTCGCTGCCGGGCAGTGCCGCCACCAATCTCGCCTGGCCAATCACGAGCAGGCTCGTCAGGACGAGCGCCGGGAAACCCATCGTCACTATCCGTGCCATTTGAGAATGCGGAAAAGACGCTGCGCGCCTGCCCCTGCCGGGCGTGGCGCGCAGCGCAGCGGCGTCACCTCTGGGCTTCGTCGTGGCGCCCGTCGTCGCCATGCCCGTCATCGTGACGCTTGTCGTTGGTGCAGACGAGCGTGGTCCCCTCGGCTTGGCATTTCGCCTGCGGGTAGTCGGGCGAGAACAGATAATTCCCCACGAACTCGCTGACCGGCGGCTCCTTCTTCGGCGTGTAGGCGACAAAGTTGGCGGCCACCTTCGGATCGAGTCCGGGTGCCTTCAGCCGCGCCACGGCTGGATAGGGATAGACCGGGCGCGAGGTCGCGGTCGAATTGTTGGCGGCGACGATCGCGTTCGGTGCGCTGTTGGTTTCGACCCAGGACATTAGCGGCGTGACGATGTCGAAGGTGTTCGGCCCGAGCCCGCTGCCGCAATGCGCCATGCCGGGGAAGAGATAGAACCTGGCGAACCTGTTGACTTGATCGTCGCCCAGCAAATCGTTCGCCGCGTGCCAGTACTTGATGGTGCCGCGCGGCGGGATGTGCTGATCCGACCAGCCGTGCCACAGCAGCAGTTTGCCGCCGTGACGCGCGAACCGCCCGAGGTCCGGATTGTTCGCGGCATAGACTGTCGAGCTTGCCACCGTGTTGTTGAAGCCCGGCACGGTGAGCTTGAGGTCGTTCAGCGTCCAGCTCGCATTGTAGGTATTGAAGAAGGTCTTGTAGGCGGCCCACGAGGTCACGAAATTCTCGCTGCCGACGGAGGCACCCTGGGATGCCGGCACGAACAGGCTCCAGTCGAGTTCGCCGCCCCATTCGGAATTGGCTGTGGGTTCGAGCCGCTGGCCGTCGGCCGTCACCGCGCCGTCGTGGATGCGGCGGACGACGTCGGCCTCCGCCTGCGTCAGGCAGCCGGTCTCGTTGCTATTGTTGCTGCACACCAGCGTCCGGGTGTCGAAGTTGCAAGCTCTGGGATCGTCGATCACGCCGTCGACGACACCGTCGATCGCATCGCAGGCGGCCACCGTCTTGGCGTGGATATAAGCGAGCTTGGAAGCCAGCAGGACATAGGTGTTCCTGGCCGGAATCGGGATCGTGCCGGGCGTGGTCTGGTTGGTGAGGACGCGCCAGCCGTGGTGATAGGTGTTCTGGACGTCCATGTCGCTCGCCGGCGCGCCGGCTGCGATGCCGTCGAAATCGTGCGGGTAGCGCTGCGCCGCCATCAGCGCCTCGCGGCCGCCGTCCGAGCAGCCGCTGAAATAGGAGTAGGCCGGCTTCTTGCCATAGAATTTTGCGATGACCGCCTTCGCGGCCTCGGAAGCGACGTGCACGCCGCGAAAGGCGAAGTCGATCTGCGCCTGCGGATTGTTGACGGACCAGGTCGGCCCCTGCGCACCGGTGTGGCCCATATTGGTCGTGGCGCTCGCGATTGTGCCGTTGGTGATCGGCACGCAGCCTGTCGATTGCGTGTAGCTGATGTTGTCGTTGCCGCACTCGCCGCCGCAGCCGGTCTGGAGATAGCGCTGCGTCCAGGCGTTGGTCGGCAGGCGCATCACGATGGAGTTGGTGCCGGGCCCGATATTGCCGCGCACGCCACAATAGTCGGCCGGATTCGTCGCCGACGCCGGCACGATCGTCGCCGCGGTGATGGTGACCGTGCCGCCGACCTTCTTGCCGACGTCGCTCAGATCGACGCCGACGAGCGAGCTGCACGTCATTACCGGGACGATCGACGGTAGGTCCTTGAGACCCGCGGCGCTGACGCGCGTATTGGGCGCAAGCAGTATCGCGGCCGCTGCAAGAGCGAGCGCGATCCTTCCGGTGGATATCGATGGACTACTGGCACGCTTGACTGTCATGAACGGTCCCCTCTCTTGGTTCGGTACTTTGGACGGCAGATGGCGTACTCGCACTCCGCCATGACGCAACGATCCGGCAATTGCATTGCCGGACTGTCAGCGTCGGACGTCTGATCGGAGAGCGAGATCGATGAAATGATGCGCGGGTCAGGCGAGCGCAGCATCCCCCCGGGATTGTGTCGTGTTATTTCGTACGAAAGTCGGATTTGGCGGCCGACAAAGCAAATGAATTGTTTGGCGGGATTTATGAGCGCCGTGCATCTTTCGCGGCGATGCAATCATCGCCATCGCGTCTCGCCGAAGTCGTCCTGGCGAAGGCCGGGACGATGCGAAGCGTGTGTGAAATGCTACGCCGCGACCAATCGTTTACTTGAACGGATCCTGGAACGAGGGCGACGACTGCCTGATGCGGCGCACACTCACCGGCGTGCCGTCGGAGACGAACAGCAGCTCGTACTTGCGGCCTTCGCTGTCGGTCGCGGAGCAGGTGACATCGTTCACCTTCCTGGCGGCGAAATTGCCGGTCTGGCGGCAGGACCCGGTGGAGGTCTGCGCCGCCGGCACCGGCAGGCCGTCGACCTTCGGCCGGTTCTTGGAGTTGAGCAGCATGCGGTCGACCGGCAGCTCATAGGAATTGTCGTCGGCCCGTTTGCCGTTCTCGCCCGAGAACGACACGACGTGGTTCTCGTCGCTGGGGTCGTCGACGGCGACCGCGAAATTGACTCGGCCCTTGTCGTCATGGGCGAAGGCCACGGTCTTGCAGGCAAAGGGGCGCCCGGCGACCTTCAGCGTCTTGCAATGACCCGACATCAGCGCCAGCACGTCCATGAGGGAGTTCTGCTGCGCCGGCGGGTTGTTGTTGATGGGGATCGCGCTGGAAGACTCGGCAAAACAAGGGCTTGCGGCCAAGACGAGGAGTGCAGCCAGGACCGGTCGGCGGAGGCGCATCGTCAGGCTCATGTGCCAAGGGGCCACGGACGGGCGAAAGTTCCGCCCAATAACCATCGAACCGCAAATTGGTTGCGATCCCGTTTGCTCCGCCAATCCCGACTGGAATACCACCGCGCCACCCATCGGCGATTCGCCTCGCTGACCCCAACCCGTCCCGGCAGGCACTTGCCGCCAGACCGGTGTTTTTTTCGTGGCAGAGCTAGCCCGTCGCCGCCTGCCAGCGCGTATCGCGCAAGGACGGGCGGCGGTGCAGGCGCGCATCGAGCAGGCTGCGGGCGCGGGGCAGTTCGCCGCTGCGCATCAGGGCGACGAGGAAAGTGTCCTCGATCAGCTCGCGCTGGGCATGGCTGCCGCCGATGCGCACGACCTCAGCGAGGACGGGCGCGAGCTCGCGCACGCAAGCCGCGTAATCCTCATCCGCGAAGGCCGCCAGCGCGCGACAGATTGCCGGCACCACGGGGCCGGCCGGCAGCTTGCCCTCGCTGAGCCGCTGCTCGACCACAGCAAGACGCGCGGCCAGTGCCTCGGGATTTTGCGTCGCGGCCGCGAACAGCGCCATATGGACGTCGGCGAAGGGCAGGCTTGATTTCGGAAACAGTTTTTGCGCGGTGGCGTCGGCCTCGACCCAAAGCGCCCTCGGCACGGCGTGGCCGTAGGCCGAGAGGCGCCAGAGCAGCGAGGCGCTGTCGGTGATGACGTTGAGCGGCGGCGCCTGCGTGGCGGAGGGCTGCAGCACATCCGCATAGATCGCAAGCGCCCGTGCCGCATCGCCATGCTCGAGCGCGCCGAGCGCCTGGTGCCAGAGGATATGGCCGTGCAGGATGCCGGCGCGGTCATAAGTCGGAATCCACTCGTCGACGAGACGATCGGCGGCCTCGATCGAGCCATCTTCGAACATCGCGTGCAACACAGCATGGGCAGCGTGGGCATTGGCCCGGCGGAGGTCAAAACCGCGCTCGGTGACGGCGCGGCCGCGTGCGACGTCGCCATTCTCGGTCATCGCCCAGCCGGCCATGGTGAGAAACCACCAGTCCTCACCGTAGTGATGCGCGACGCGTTCGCAGAGCTCATGCCGCGCGCGGTCGTGATCGGCCATGCCGGAGAAAGCGAACAGGCCGAATGCGCCAAGCGGCAGCGACAGCACCACGGCATCGCGCGGCCAGCGCTCGATGTGCCCAGACATCGCCGCGATCGCGTCGGGCCCGCGTCCCTCGATCGCGAGCGCCAGCGTCTCGACATGCGAGCGCTCGCGCTCAGTGCCGCGCCTGGCCACAAGCTCGCGCGCCAGTGCCGCCTTCTGCCGCGCAAGATCGCCCTGCTGGTAGAACGCATGCACGCGGGCGCGAGCAATGTGAGGAAGCGCGAAATCCGGATCGGCGGCGATCGCGCGCTCCAGCGCCTCCGCCGTGCCGGTCCAGCCGGCAAGCATGAGATCGACGCCCTCGCGATAGGCGGACGCGGCGGAATCGGAGGTGGTGGAGAGCGGCAGGCCGTAGCGGTCTTCAAGCGGCATCGTTGTCTCCGAAAGTTCACGCCGTCCGCGCGCGACGTCCCTCGATCGGATAGGCCGGGTCGTTGTAGCCCGGTGTCGACGGATGGCCCGCCACGACGAGCCGGTCGATCAGTGCCTCATCCTCTGCAGTAAAGCGATAGTCGAGCGCGCTTATATAGCCATCCCACTGCTCTTCCGTGCGCGGGCCTGCGACGATCGACGAGACGAAGGCGGAGTTGAGCACCCAGGCCACCGCGAACTGGCCGGCGGTGATGCCGTTCTTCTCTGCGTGGGTCTTGATCTCCTGCGCGAGGTGGAGCGATTCCGGCCGCCATTCCGTCTGCATCATGCGGGTGTCGTTGCGGCCGGCACGCGTTTCCTTGTCGGGTGCTGCGTCCGGCTTGTACTTGCCGGTGAGCACGCCACGCGCCAGCGGGCTGTAGGGCACGATGCCGAGGCCGTAATAGGCGCAGGCCGGAAAGTGCTCGACCTCGGGCATGCGGTTCATCGCGTTGTAATAGGGCTGGCTCGCCACGGGACGGTCGATGCCGAGCCGGTCGCAGATGTTGCAGATCTCGGCGACGCGCCAGGCGCGGTAGTTGGAGACGCCGAAATAGCGGATCTTGCCGGCGCGGATCAGATCGCCCATCGCGCGCACCGTCTCCTCCAGCGGCGTCGAATGGTCCTCCTTGTGCAGATAGTAGATGTCGATGTGGTCGGTGCCGAGCCGTTTCAGGCTCTCGTCGGCCGCCTGCAACACCCAGCGCCGCGACAGCCCGACGCGATTGGGATCGTTGCCCGGCCCGGTGTTCATGGGATTCGCGAGCTTGGTGGCGAGCACCCAGGCGTGACGGTTGTTGCCGATCGCACGTCCCACGACCTCCTCGGAGCCGCCCTTCGAATAGGCGTCCGCGGTGTCGATGAAGTTGATGCCGGCTTCATGCGCCTTGGCGATGATACGCGTTGATGCGGCTTCATCCGTCGGCCCGCCGAACATCATGGTGCCCAAGCAGATCGGCGAGACCTTGAGGCCGGAGCGGCCGAGTTGGCGGTATTGCATGGGTGTTTCCTCGATACTTTGATGGAGGCAGCATAGCCCAGCTACAGCCGCCATTGCGAGCGCAGCGAAGCAATCCAGAAATGCGTCCGCGGAAAGATTCTGGATTGCTTCGTCGCATCAGCGCAAAATTGCTATGCAAATTTGTCGCGAGCGCCTCGCAATGACGAGGTTGACGCTACGCCGGCCCCTTCAAGACCTTGAACACGCCGTTCGCCATCACCACGCAGCGATTGTCCACGCTGACCTCGGTGCTCATGAAGATCAGGCTGCGGGTCGCGCGCACCACGCGGGGGCGGGAGATCAGGATGTCGCCGATCTGGCCGGCCTCGACGAAGTGCGTGTCGAGCTGCACCGTCGCCATGAACTCCTTGCCGGAGACGTAGCGGGCGGTCATGCCGCAAGTGCGGTCCGCGAAGGTCATCATCACGCCGCCCTGGACCATGCCGCGGCGGTTGTGGTGCTTGTCTTCGGTCGCGAGTGCGAATTCATATTGGCCGTCGACCTTGCGCTCCCACAACGGGCCGACCAGGTGCATGAAGCCCGTGGTCTCCAGGATGGTCCAGCCATCTGATTTGAGCTTTGCGGCGGTCTTGCTGGTCATCGCTCCGTCCATCCTTGCAACGCTTGATCTCTCCTCGTTTCATCGAGCGCGGTCCTGGTGTAGTCAAGCATCATGAGAGCTTTCGGCGATGCCACCAGACGGAATATCGCAGACGCCTGCGCGTCATTCGCGCGACTGCCTGATGCGGTCGAGCCGCCAACGCTGAAGCGCGCCGCGGTGGTGCTCGCGCTGACTGCATCCAATGACGGCGACGACACCGCGTTTCTGCTGACCAGGCGTGCATCGAGCTTGCGCTCCCATCGCGGTCAATGGGCGCTGCCGGGTGGACGCTGCGACGCCGGCGAGACGCCGGTCGAGGCGGCGCTGCGCGAGCTCGACGAGGAGCTCGCGCTCAGGCTTCCCGCCCACGCGGTGCTCGGCCTGCTCGACGACTATCCGACGCGCTCCGGATACCTGATCACGCCGGTCGTGGTGTGGGCTGCCGAGAGCAATGCAATCGCGCCGAACCCGGACGAGGTCGCCTCCGTCCATCGCATCGCGCTCGACACGATCGAGCGCGACGACGCCTTCGATTTCACTTCCATTGCCGAAAGCAGCCGTCGCGTGATCCGCTTCCATCACCAGATGAGCCTGATCCACGCGCCGACGGCGGCGCTGATCTATCAGTTCCGCGAGGTGCTGGCGGGGCGACAGACCCGTGTCACCGACCTGGAACAGCCGGTATTCGCCTGGAAGTAACGCAAGGCGCGAAAAGGTGGTAAACGGCGCGTTAACGTGACGGTTACCGGATGCCTGCTAAGAGGGCAGCATGCATCATTCGATTCGAACACATCTGGCGCTGGTTCCACTCGCGCTCGTGCTGCTCGTCCCCGCCGCGCGTGGCGGCGAGTCCGACGCGTTGCCGCCCGCGATCAGCAATGCCAACGCCCAGTTGCTCTCGCAGTTTTTTGCTCAAAGCGGGGGCGCGTCGCCGGCCGTGCTCGAATATCGCCGCAAGCTGGCCGAATATCAGCAGATCCGCGGCGCTTTCGATGCCGAGGCGAGTGCCTATTGGAGCCAGATTTCGGAGAAGCGGCGTGGCCGCAATGCCAAGCGGCGCAGCGGGCAGCAGATTACGCTCGACGATTACGTGCTGGAGCAGGCGCCGCTCTACAACGGGCCGAAGCGGCCGGTGAACCCCGAGCCCGAAGAAACGCCGGAGCGCCCCACGCGCAAGCCGCTTCCGGTCGCGTCCGATCTCGTGCGCGCCGCGCAGGATCTCTATCAATTCACGCCGCAGCGGCCGAGCTCCGAGGTCGAGTTCAAGCGCGTCTATGCGCGCTACGCGCTCGCCTCCGGGCTGACGCGCGAGCAGGCGGTGCGCGTCTATTCGTTCGAGACCGGCGGCACCGGCAATTACGATGTGCAGGCGGGCATCGAGCATGGCGGCAAGCGCGCAATCTCGACCGCGATGGGCTACAACCAGCTGCTCACCACCAACAGCGTCGAGTTGCTCGCCGAGCAGGGCCATGAGTTCATCCGTGCGCTCTCCGACAAGGTGGCGCGCACCTCGGGGCCTGCGCGTCAGTCGCTCGAGCACAAGCTCAACGTCCTGAAGAAGATGGTTGCGCATGCGAAGTCGGTGCCGGACACCTGGTCGGAGCATGAGAAGATCGGCGACACCGCGCAGGGCTGGGCCATGCATGCGATGGTGCTCGACATCGACATCGGGCCGATGCTGCAGACCCACAAGCTCTTGACCTCGGTGCTGTTCGCGCGTGCCAAGGGCTACACCCGTCCGCTCACCGCCGCCGAGCTCGAGATGATGAACCTCACCGGCGACGGCACCGGCCTCGACATGGTGACGATGCCGCAGGCGATGCGCGAGCAGGTGCCGACCTCGAACTTCTTCCAGCGCGGCGGCTACGAGCGCAATCCAGTCGCGATCCGCCACAACACGGTGGCAAAGCTGCTCGCGGTGACGGATGCGCGAATGGACAGCAACAGCAACAACGCCGGCGCGCGGGAGCTGGCGGCGTCGTTTTAGCTGCTGGCGAACTGCTGTAGGGTAGGCAAAGCGGAGCCTGCCCACCATTCTTGATTGAGACGCAACAGATGGTGGGCACGGCGCTGATGCGCCTTTGCCCACCCTACGGTAGCTTCGCTTGTGGCGCGAGCCTACCGATCCGACCCGAACTTGAACCTGCCGTCGCCCTCGAGATACTGCCCGCTGCGCATGTAGAGCTGGCCGTTCTGGCCGATGAAGAACAGCGTGCCCTTCGGCACCTTCTTGGCGCCCTTCAAGAGCTCGCCGGCATTGCTGGTGCCCATCTTGTAGGAAAACGTCTTGCCCTCCTTGTCATAGGCATAGCCGGTGTCCGCCTTGAGCTCCCACGGCGTTGCCGCGTTTTGTGCGCATGCGGGGGCGGCGAACGCGCCCAGCGCGGCTGCGATTGCCAATGTCTTGATTGAAAATGCCATCATCCATCCTCCCCGTCGTTGGGCGCCTTCTTGAACAAATCACGAACGATGATTCCGGGTCAATCCGCGATGACGCCGCAGCGCATCACGTCTGGCCCAGCAGTTTGTGATTTTCCCTTCGTCCCCTCGCGACTATGTTCCGCTTTCAGTCTAGAACGCAACACGACAAAGATATTGGTGGGGATGATTCGAATGCGCCATGTCATTAAATTCTGCTGGATTGCCGGGTTGTCGCTGACGGCGTTCGCGCCGGCCGCCCAGGCCGATGATTACCAGCTCAGCCACAACCAGCGGATTTCGTGCAGCCGCGGCCTTGCCCCGGGCAAGCTCAACACCGCGACCTGCAAGTCCTACACTTATCTCTTCAATAGCAAGACCTCGGAATATTTCCGCTGCCAGGTCTCGCTGGCGCTGACCCGCGACAACAAGGAAGTCATCAACGTCCAGACCGACGGCGGCTGCACCAAGAAGCCGCGCATCTTCGAGACCGACGGGCACTATGATTTCGACGCGACCGAGACCGAGCCGCCGAACACCAATTCGTTCTTCGGCCCCGGCGGCTACTCGATCTGGGCCGCCGACATGGCCGCACAGAAGATCCGGGGCTGCATCACGATCTCCTCCGGCCTCGGCTCCGACATTTCCAAGTGCCTGGACATGACGTTTCAGTAACGGCTTGCCAGTGACGGCCTTCTAACGACGACGAGGCGCACGCCAGCGATCTGACTGCGCCACGTCGCCGCACCCGGCGGGTTCCCTCAAAACGCAGCTAAAACAGGGGCTTCCGCAGCCCTGTTGTGCCTTTTGGATGGGTTGACCCGCTCCCCTCATCCGGCCAATTTCGCCGCCGGTTTGGGGAGAAGAAAAACCATGAAACGGACGATTTTCGGCGTGGCCGCGGCTTTTGCTCTGGCGGCGACGGCACCTTGCGTGCAGGCGCAATCCTTCATCAACGTGCTGACTGGCGGCACCTCCGGCGTCTACTACCCGCTCGGCGTCGCGATCGGGAAGATCTACGGCGACAAGATTCCGAACGTGAAGACGCAGGTTCAGGCCACCAAGGCGTCGGTCGAGAACCTGATCCTGCTGCAGCAGGGCCGCGGCGAAATCGCTTTCACGCTGGGCGACTCGCTGAAAGCCGCCTGGGACGGCGACGAGGAAGCCGGCTTCAAGACCAAGCTCGACAAGCTCAGGACCATCGGCGCGATCTATCCGAATTACATCCAGATCGTCGCGACCGCCGAGAGCGGCATCAAGACGCTCGCCGACCTCAAGGGCAAGAGCCTCTCGGTCGGCGCGCCGAAATCGGGCACGGAGCTGAACTCGCGCGCGATCCTCAGCGCCGCCGGCATGACCTACAAGGATCTCGGCAAGGTGGAATATCTGCCGTTCGCCGAATCCGTCGACCTCATGAAGAACCGCCAACTCGGCGCGACGCTGCAATCGGCCGGCCTTGGCGTCGCCTCACTGAAGGATCTCTCGACTTCGGCCCCCATCACGGTGGTGTCGGTGCCGAAGGAGACCGTCGACAAGATCGGCCCGCCCTTCATCGCGGCGACCATCCCGGCCAACACCTATACCGGCCAGGACAAGGACGTGCCGACCGCGGCCGTGGTCAACTATCTCGTCACCAGCTCGGCGGTGTCGGACGATCTCGCCTACCAGATGACCAAACTGGTCTATGAGTCGCTGCCCGAACTCGCTAATGCGCACGCGGCCGGCAAGGAGATCAAGCTCGAGACGGCCGCCACCGGCAGCCCGATCCCGCTGCATCCCGGCGCGATCCGCTATTACAAGGAAAAAGGGCTGATCAAGTAGGGTCTGCTCTCGCTTTCGGGCGTCATGGCCGGGCATTAGCGCGAAGCGCGTCTTCGCACAGATGTCCCGGCCATTCACGTTCTACGATTATGCAAAGAAGTTTCGTGGAGCCCGGGACTAGCCCGGGCATGCCGGCGCGGGGCACACCGTGCCAATGTCATCAGACGTGATGCTGGACTGGGGCGATTTGAGATGCTGGAAAAGGCAGAGGGCACCGCAGAGCTCATCAAGGTCGAGTTCGACAATTTCGAGCACGGGTTTCCGGAAGGTTTTGGCCCGGGCCGGTGGGGCACGCTTGCCTACTGGATCGGCATCGCCTTTGCGACCTTCCAGCTCTATGTCGCAGCCTTCAACTATCTGCCGAGCCAGGTGGTGCGCGGCGTCCATGTCGGCTTCCTGGTCCTGCTTACCTTTGGCCTGATCGCCAACTTCACCGCGAAGAGCAATTTTGGCCGCTCGCTCGGCTGGGTGGTCGGCGCTGCCGGTTTCTTCTGCGGCCTCTATCAGTGGATCTTCTACGCGGACCTGATCGCGCGTGACGGCGATCCGACCAGGCTCGACCTCGCCGTCGGCACGCTGCTCGCAGTCCTGATCTTCGAGGGCACGCGGCGGCTGATGGGCGCAGCGCTGCCGCTGATGTGTGGCGCCTGCCTCGTCTACTGGTTCTTCGGACAATATCTGCCGTCGCCGCTGAACCATCGCGGCTACGATTTCGACCAGATCGTCACGCATCTCTCCTACGGCACCGAAGGCTTTTACGGCGTGCCGATCTACGTCTCGGCGACCTACATCTTCCTGTTCATCCTGTTCGGCTCGTTCCTGGAACGTGCCGGCATGATCCAGCTCTTCACCGACGTCTCGCTCGGCCTGTTCGGCCGCACCCGCGGCGGGCCGGCGAAGGTCGCGGTGTTTGCGTCGGGCATGATGGGCACGATCTCCGGCTCCGGCGTCGCCAACGTCGTCACCGTCGGCCAGTTCACGATTCCCTTGATGATCAGGTTCGGCTACCGCCGCGCGTTTGCGGCGGGCGTCGAGGCGACGGCCTCGATGGGCGGGCAGATCATGCCGCCGGTGATGGGCGCGGTCGCCTTCATCATGGCGGAGACGCTCGGCGTCCAATATTCGGAAATCGTCAAGGCGGCTGCGATCCCTGCGGTGCTCTATTTCGCCTCCGCGTTCTGGATGGTGCATCTCGAAGCCGGCAAGCACGGTCTCACCGGCATGAAGCGCTCGGAGACGCCGAGTGCCTGGAACGCGCTGGTGAAGGGCTGGTACCTCGTGTTGCCGCTCGCAGCGCTCGTCTACATGCTGTTCGAGGGCTTTACCCCGCTCTATGCCGGCAGCATGGGCCTTGCGCTGACGGTGGGGCTGATCCTGGGCACCAGCATCGCGACCGGCGCTTCCTCCATGCTGATCCGCTATATCTTCTGGATCGGGCTCGCGCTCGTCGTCGCTGCGCTGTCGCATGACGGTCTGAAGATCGTGCCGGTCGGCTGCGTCGTCATCGCGCTGATTCTCATCACGGCCTTTGTTCGTGGCGGTGTGGCGGCGCTGCGCTCATGCCGCGACTCGCTCGCCGAAAGCGCAAAGTCCGCGATCACGGTCGGCATGGCCTGCGCCATCGTCGGCGTCATCATCGGCATGATGTCGCAGACCGGCGTCGGCACCATCTTCGGCGGCTGGGTGATCGGGCTCGGCGAGAAGAGCCTGTTCCTGGCACTGATCATGACCATGCTGCTGTCGATCTTGCTCGGCACCGGCATCCCGACGATCCCGACCTACATCATCACCGCCGCGCTCGCAGCGCCTGCGTTGGCGAAACTCGGCGTGCCCCTGATCGCGAGCCACATGTTCGCGTTCTATTACGGCATCATGGCCGACCTCTCGCCACCCGTCGCGCTCGCAGCGCTCGCAGCCGCGCCGATCGCGAAGGAGAATCCGGACAAGATCGGCTGGGAGGCGATGCGGATCGCGCTCGCCGGTTACGTCATCCCCTTCATCTTCGTCTACTCGCCGGCCTTGATGCTGCAGGCTGGCGATCCCATGGCGGCGAAGCTCGGCTTCTATGGCGCGGTGACGCTCGCGACCTTCAAGGCGCTGGTGGCGATCGCGCTGTTCGGCATGGTCGCGATCGGCTTCCTGTTCACGCGGCTGACGCTGCTCGAGCGCGTCGTCGCGTTCGGGGCAGCAATGTGCCTGCTCGGCGACTTCCCATTCAGCGACACCGCCGGCTTGATCCTCTCGGCGGCAATCGTACTCTGGCAATGGCGGCAGCGTCCGCCGGCTGTGGTCGAGGCGGTGTGAGCCTCTGCTTCGCAACAGCAGGAGCCGTGAAAGCGCTCGCGCTGTCCGCGTTCACGCTTGTCTGGACGCATTCGATCGCGAAGGTCGACTGGCAGGAAGACTGGCGCGTCACGCCGGCGGGTCTCGAACTGGTGCAGGCCCGCGTCAAGGGCACCGGCCCCGGCATGGAGCCGCCGCCCGAGGCGCGGCTCGTCGACGGTTGGTTTCAATGGCAGCCTGCGCGCGCGCCGATGCCTGAGGTCGTGCTCGGCAATTCCGGCGCCGCCCGGGAATGGCGGTTATGCCATGACGGCGCGTGTCAGACGCTTTCGGCGATTGTCGGCCATCCCATTGGTGCTAATTTCACCAAGATGAGCATCTGCGAAGAGCCTTCGGGTTGGTGAGACCGAACCGGCGGGCGTGCGATGTTGTCAGCAAAAGAAAGTATCCCATGACGTCGGAACGTTGGAGTACGTCCGTTGACGAACTGGTCCGCACATTTCGCGCAGGTCTGATTGCATTGATCCCGATAGCAGAACGAGCGCGAATGCAATGGAAAGAGCCCAACAACTACGACGATTGGGACTTGATTTCAGCGGTCCTATTCGAGTCGATCGTCTCACGCTCGCTGGCGGAATCATCCGAATGGAACAGATTCGATGCAATTCTGGGTTATGACAATCGAACAGCTTCGTATCTCGAAGGGAGCTTTCTGGCAGCCAAAGATGAACCTTCATGCGCTTTTGTTTGTTTTGAGACGGATTCTTCTCCTTTCGACACGTGCCTTTTTGCACGGCTAAACACATCAAACGCGGTGGTTGGATTGGAGCGCCGATCTATCGAAGTTGTGGAATTTGTCCTCTCCGGGCGGTCAGGTGACGTCGTCACGATAGTTGATACAGTCCGTATTCTACTTTGATTGTTGCCGGAAAACAAAAGGGAGAACACGCGATGGACCGGCTCAAAGGCAAAGTTGCGATGGTGGTGGGCGCCGGCTCGATCGGGCCCGGCTGGGGCAACGGCAAGGCGACCGCGGTGACCTTTGCGCGCGAGGGCGCGCAGGTGCTTTGCGTCGACCGCAACGGCGCCGCCGCCGAGGAGACCGCGAAGATCATCACGGACGAGGGCGGTAAGGCGACGCCGTTCACAGCCGACGTGTCGCGGCCTGCCGAGATCGAGGCGATGGTCGCTGCGTGCCTCAAGGCCTACGGCCGCATCGACGTGCTCGACAACAATGTCGGCATCGCAGAGATGGGCAGCGTGGTCGAGGTCACCGAGGAGAGCTGGGACCGCGTCTTCAGCGTCAACCTCAAGAGCGCTTATTTTGCCATGAAGCACGTCATTCCTGTCATGGCTCAGCAGGGCGGCGGGTCGATCATCAACATCTCCTCGATCGCCTCGATCCGCCACATGGGAATCTCCTACGTCACTTACGGCACCTCGAAAGCCGCGATGAACCAGATGACGCGCACCACCGCGATCGAGTTCGCGCGGCACCATGTGCGCGTGAACGCGATCCTGCCCGGCCTGATGAAAACGCCGATGGTGGAGCATTCCGCCGGCCTCGCCAACAGCTACGCCAAGGGTGATGTGGAAGCGATGTGGCGCGCCCGCGATGCGCAGGTGCCGATGGGCCACATGGGCGACGCCTTCGATGTCGCCAACGCCGCGCTGTTCCTGGCGTCGGACGAGTCGAAATATGTGACGGGGATCGAGCTCGTGGTCGACGGCGGGATCACCTGCAAGGCGGGGGCGTAGGCATCGGAGTTAGCCCCCTGCGCTCAATTCCGCCCGATCGAGCTCTTCTTCGATCCGGTGAAACGCGTCGTCACCGATCACCTCGGTGGTGCGCAGGTTGAAGATCGATTTGCGCGCGGCTTCGATGGCGCGGCGGCGCAGCGGATCGGCGGGGAGTTCGCCGTTGGCGATGCCGCCGTGCGGATCGTCGTCGGCCTGCATCAGGATGGCGCGGTATTCGAGCCGCAGGATTTCGGCCTCCTCGGACGGATCGTCCTCGATCGCGTCGAGCGCGGCGCGATAGGCGATGGCGCGTGCGCGCGCGACCTCGATGCCGACGGGATCGTCGTCCTTGAGGCCGAAGGCGAGGATCAGCGGCCGCAGCGTCAGGCCCTGGATGATCAGCGAGCCCAGCACCACCGCGAAGGCGATGAAGACGATGAAGTCGCGATAGGGGAAGTTCTCCGGCAGTGCAAAGGCAGTCGCGAGCGTGACGAGGCCGCGCATGCCGCACCAGGAGATGATGAGGCCGCCCTTCGGTGAGGCGACCTGCTTCGGGTCCTTCGGGTGATAGATGCCGCGCGCGATCAGCACGCGCAGGGTGGTGCGGTAGAACGTGATCCAGAGCAACCGCACCAGGACGACCGTGAGCAGGATCCAGGCGGCTGCCACGCAATATTCCCAGCGCACGTCGGCGTCCAGTTTCGTCCAGATCGGCCGCATCTGCATGCCGATCAGCATGAAGGCGAGCACGTTGAGCACGAACACCATGGTCTCCTACACCGCATAGGACGGCACCCGCAGCCGCGCCGGGATACGGGCCGGCGCCGTTTGCGCGACGGTGATGGCGTAAACGACGATGGTGAGGATGCCGGAGAGGCCGAGATGCTCGGCGGCGATCCAGACCATGAAGGTGGTGGCGAACTGCATGATGATCGCACTCGGCACCTCCCTCACGCGCTCCATAATGGGCGGGATGATGCGCCCGGCGAGAAGACCGGCCAGCACGCTGCCGACCAGTCCGAGCGCGATCGTCGGCGCAACCTCGCTCCACTTCAGGTGCTCCATGACCACCGCGCCGACGGCGATGCGATAGATCAGGAGCGCAGTGGCGTCGTTGAGCAGGCTCTCGCCTTCCAGCACCTTGACCATGCGGTAGGGCAGCTTGACCTGGCTCAGGATCGCGACCGCGGCCGCGGCATCCGGCGGCGCAACGATGGCGCCGAGCGCCACCGCGGCGGCCCAGGGCATGTCCGGGAACAGCCGGTGCGCAACAAAGGCCACGCCCACCGTGGTCAGGCCGACGGCTGCGACCACCAGGGTCGCGACCGGGACCCAGTTGTTGCGGAGATCGCGCAAGGATGTGTCGAAGGCGGCGTCCAGGAGCACCGGTGCGACAAAAAGCGCCAACGCCAGGTCCGGCTCCAGCGCCCATGTCGGGCTGTTCGGCACGAAGGCGATAGCCGCGCCGCCGATGGCGAGAAAGGTCGGGTAGGGGACCTTGATCCGCCGCGCCAGCGCCGATAATGCAACGGCGCCGAGCAGAAGCGCGATGATCCATTCGAATGTCGACACGACGATCCCCGAAACCGATGTGAGCAGTGCCACAAGCTAGCACCAATCCGGCCGTATGATGGACAGTACGGTCTCAAGGCAAGCCCCCGAAGACAAGACTTTCCGACTGCAGCGAGCATGCGTTTTCAAAAACTTCTTCAACTGTCCGGAGCCGTGTTGCTCTCAGCGCTCTCGCTCGGTGCCGCTCGGGCCGCGACCGGGGGCGAGCCGGCGGCCGTCGCGCAGATCGACGTTGCATTCTGTCTGGCCGCGACGGCTGCCGACGACATGGACAAGGCAGGCCCGGCCTGTGCCGCCGTCATCGACAACGAGAAGACGGCAAAACCTGATCTGATCAAGGCGCTGATCGCGCGCGGGGCGCTGCTGGCGCGGCATGACCAGATCGACCGGGCTATCGCCGACGACAGCCGTGCGTTGTTGCTCGATCCGGCGCTTGCCGACGTCTTCAATGCGCGCGGTGAGCTCTGGCTGAAGAAAGGCGACAAGCCGAAGGCGGTGCAGGATTTTGGCGCGGCGCTCCGGATCGATCCGAATCACGAAAAAGCCAAGGCTAATCACAAGGCGATCGCGCGCGAGCTCGAGCGGATCGGCGCGCAGATGGCGGTCGCCGGCAAGCCCAGCTTCAATTGCGCGGGCGCGCGCCGCCCGGTCGAGAAGGCGATCTGCGGAAACCGCGAGCTCGCGGATCTCGATAGGGAGGTTTATGCCGCCAATGCGCGCGTGCTGCGCGAGGCGCGCAACGATGGGGAGACGAAGAAACTGCAGCGCGAGCAGGATGATTATGTTGCGCGTCGCAATGCCGGGTTCGGCCGGCCGGCATATGATTTGAAGAAGGCCATGCAGGAGCGCTTGCAGCGGCTCAATGGGGTGGACGGGTATTGATCGCAAGATCAGCCTGAGCTGTTCGCACACGGAAAGTGCGCTCCCTCTCCTGCTTGCGGGGAGGGCTGGGGTGGGGCTGCCTCCGCGGTGAGACTCTCCAAGTGGAGAGAGCCCCCACCCGGCGCTGCGCGCCGACCTCCCCCGCGAGCGGGAGAGGTTAACCGAGCCCGTGGCCCGACTTGAACCGAACTTCAGCCCGCCGCGACAACGGTGAGAACCCGATGTCACGGAGCCTTCCCCATGTGCGGCACGCGTTCTTCCGCGCAAATGTTCCCGTTTGCAAAAACCTCCCTTCGCACCTTTCTTCTCGGTGCGGCGGTTGGCCTTGTCCTCGCCGCCCCGGCATCCGCCGCTGATTGCGTGATGGGCAGCAAGGCGGCCCCGGCGGAAATCATCTCGGCGTGCAGCGCCGTCATCGACCAGGCCTCGAACCCAGGTTCCGATCGCGTCGCGGCGCTGCTGGTTCGGGCCGATGCCAATGCACGGACCTCCGGCGGTCTCACGCAGGCGCTGCGGGACATCGACCGCGCCATCGCGCTCGATGGCAAGAACGCGCGCGCCTGGCGCCTGCGCGGCGATTTGTTGCGCGAGGCGGGCGGCGATCTCAACCGCGCCACGTCCGATCTCAGCAAGGCGATCGAGCTCGATCCGCAGGATGCGGAGGCCTACGAGCTGCGCGGCGTGGCCTACACCAACCAGCGCCGGCTCGACCGGGCGCTTGCCGATTACGACAAGGCGATCAAGCTGAAGCCGGATTATGCGCAGGCCTGGTCTGACCGCGGCGCGACCTATTATCTCAACGGCGACAACGACAAGGCGGTGAGCGATCTCAGCGAGGCGTTGCGGCTCGATCCGAACCGGGCGCGCAGCTACACCAATCGCGGCGCGGCCTACAAGAAGCTTGGCCTGCTCGACAAGTCGATTGCCGACGACAGCGAGGCGATCAGGCTCGATCCGAAAGTTCCGGAATCTTACGACAATCGCGGGCTCTCCTATGCCGCGATGAAAGATTACGACAAGGCGATCGCCGATTACGACCAGGCGCTGCGGCTGGCGCCGCGACCGAACTTCTTCACCAATCGCGGCGATTCCTACCAGTTCAAGGCCGAGTTCGGCGCAGCGCTGAGCGACTATAATGACGCCCTGAAGCTCGATCCGAATTTCGCCAAGACCTACAACAACCGCGCCGTGCTCTACACGAAAATGGGCGACCGCAAGAAGGCGCTGGCCGACTACGAGACGGCGCTGCGGCTCGACCCCGGCAACATCAACGCCGCGGACGGCCGCCGTACCATGATGGCGGAGATCGCGAAGTTCGGCGCCGAGCCCGCGCAGCCGTTGGCGGCGAATTCCGGCAACGGCCCGTCATTCGATTGCGCCTCCGCCAAGCGCGAGGTGGAGAAGGTGATCTGCGCCGATCCGCAGCTTGGCATGCTCGACCGCCAGCTCGCCGAGGCTTACGACCGGGCGCTGAAATCGATCAGCCGGCGCTCGGCCGCCGATCTGCGCAAATCCCAGCACGATTTCCTCGCCACCCGCGACGCCAGCTTCCGCCGCCCCGGCTACGATCTGAAGAAGGTCATGCAGGACCGCTTGCAGCGGCTGAATGCGATGGAGGGCTAGGCGGGGTTCTTCGCCTCTCCCCGTAAGAACGGGGAGAGGGAGACGATGCGTTCTTTTCAGCTTGAACCGCGGCCCGTTCCCGGGAGAATAGCCTCCAAACAAGGCCGGCACTTGATCCCTGTCATGACGGGGCTGACGTCGCCGGCCGATAAAGGGAACGGGAGCGCGGGAATGAACGTCCAAGGGAAGAGTCTCTATCACGAGGTCCATGCGCGCTCGCTGACCGACCCTGCGGGCTTTTGGGCCGAGACGGCGAAGGAGATCGACTGGATCGAGCCGCCGAAGACAATCTTCGATGCCACGCAAGGCGTTTACGGCCGCTGGTTTACGGGCGGCATCGTCAACACCTGCTACAACGCGCTCGACCGCCACGTCGAACGCGGCCGCGCCGACCAGGTCGCGCTGATCCATGATTCGCCGCTGACCAATTCGGTGACCAAATTCACTTATGCCGAGCTGCTGGCCGAGGTGCAGGCGCTCGCTGCCATCATGCAGGATTTTGGCGTCGCCAAGGGTGACCGCGTCATCCTCTATATGCCGATGGTGCCGGAGGCCGTGGTTGCGATGCTCGCCTGCGCGCGCATCGGTGCGGTGCATTCGGTGGTGTTCGGCGGCTTTGCCGCAAAAGAGCTTGCGACCCGCATCGACGATGCGCAGCCAAAACTCATTCTGTCCGCAAGCTGCGGCATCGAGCCCGGCCGCATCGTGCAGTACAAGCCGCTGCTCGACGAGGCGATCAAGCTCGCATCCGCCAAGCCGAAGGCCTGCATCGTGCTGCAGCGTCCGCAGCTCGTCTGCGACCTCACGCCAAAGCGCGACTATGACTGGGCGAGCCTCCGCCGCAAGGCGATGAACGACGGCAAGAAAGCACCTTGCGTGCCCGTTGCCGCGACCGATCCGCTCTACATTCTCTACACGTCAGGCACGACCGGTGTTCCCAAGGGCGTCGTGCGCGACAATGGCGGGCATCTGGTCGCGGTGAAATGGTCGATGTTCAATCTCTATGGCGTCAAGCCGGGCGAGGTCTGGTGGTGCGGCTCCGACATCGGCTGGGTGGTCGGCCACAGCTACATCATCTACGGCCCGCTGCTGCACGGCGCGACCTCGATCATGTATGAGGGCAAGCCGGTCGGCACGCCCGATGCCGGCGCATTCTGGCGCGTGATCAGCCAGCACAAGGCGGTCGCCTTCTTCACCGCGCCGACCGCGTTCCGCGCCATCAGGAAAGAGGATCCGGAAGGCAAGTTCATCCGGCAGTACGATCTGTCGAAGTTCCGCACGCTGTTCCTCGCGGGCGAGCGCGCCGATCCGCCGACGGTGGAATGGGCGGAGCAGCAGCTGAAGGTGCCTGTGATCGATCATTGGTGGCAGACCGAGACCGGCTGGTGCATCGCCGGCAATCCGGTGGGCCTGGGCCAGCTGCCGGTGAAGCATGGCTCGCCGACGGTGCCGATGCCGGGCTATCAGGTCGATGTGGTCGACGAAGCGGCAAAGCCCGTCGCTCCCAACACCATGGGCTCGATCGTCATCAAGCTGCCGATGCCGCCGGGCTGCCTGCCGACGCTGTGGAATCAGGACGAGCGCTTCAAGGAAGCTTACCTCACCGAATTCCCCGGCTACTACAAGACCTCGGATGCCGGCTACAAGGACGAGGACGGCTATGTCTTCGTCATGGGCCGCACCGACGACATCATCAATGTCGCCGGCCACAGGCTTTCCACCGGCGGCATGGAGGAGATTCTGGCTTCGCATCCCGACGTCGCCGAATGCGCCGTGCTCGGCGTCAAGGACGCGATCAAGGGCGAGGTGCCCTGCGGCTTCCTGGTGCTGAAAGCCGGCGTGAAGCGGCAGCCCAGCGAAATCGAGAAGGAGATCGTCGCACTTGTGCGCGACCGTCTCGGCCCCGTCGCCGCCTTCAAGCTCGCCATCACCGTCGGCCGCCTGCCCAAGACACGCTCGGGAAAGATCCTGCGCGGCACCATCAAGAAGATCGCCGACGGCGAGGCCTGGACCATGCCTGCGACGATCGAGGACCCCAAGGTGCTCGACGAGATCGGGGAGGCGCTGAAGGGGCGGGTGTGAGGGGCAGATGAGGCTTGAAGTGGCCGCATTTTTCCGCTCAACCCTCGTCCGGAGAAGCGCGCCCGGCGCGCGTCTCGAAGGATGAAAGGCCCCGCTATGAAGTCGAAGTCGTTCCTTGCGATTGTGTTTGCGGGCCTCGCTCTCTCCGCCTGCTCGGCGCGTTACCAGACGCCGACGTCGATGGGCGGTGACGACGACGATGCGGTGTGCCAGAGCCGCGGCCTCGCGGTCGGTTCGCCGGAATATGTGGCCTGCCGCAAGGATCGCGACGTCCAGCGCAGCGCTGCCACCTCACGCGCCGATCGTCGCCAGCGCGATCTCGGCGAATACATGCTGAACCATCCCGACCGGCCGTAGGCGAGGCTTCTTTCGCCATTGCCGAGATAGAGCTCCCAAAAACAAAAACGCGGCGGGTTTTCCCGCCGCGTTTGCATGAGATGATGAATGAAAGCGAGGACTACTCCTCCTCTTCCTCGTGCTTCTTGCCGCCCAGCGTCTTGAGCTTGGCGAACACGGCGTCGACGTTGAGGTCGTCGCTCGACTTCTCCGACGTCTCGTACTCGTCCTTCTTGGTGGTCTCGGAGGCCGGCAGCAGGGTGGCGCCGCCATAGGCTGCGTCGATCGGCTTTTCCTTGGCCGCGCGCGCCACTTCGAAATCGAGCTCGATCTGCGAGCAGAGGCCGAGGGTGACCGGGTCGATCGGGGTCAGCTGGGAGGTGTTCCAGTGGGTGCGGTCGCGGACGCTGGCGATCGTGCTCTTGGTGGTGCCGACCAGGCGCATGACCTGGGCGTCCTTGAGCTCCGGATGGCTGCGCAGCAGCCAGAGGATGGCGCTGGGGCGCTCGTGGCGGCGCGACACCGGGGTATAGCGCGGGCCCTTGCGCTTGGGCTGGGGCGGCAGCACGACCTTGCTCTCCTGGAGGCGGAGCCGGAAGTCCGGGTTGTTCTCGCCCCGCTCGATCTCCTCGCGGGTCAACTGGCCGTTGGAAATCGGGTCCATGCCCTTGATGCCCTGCGCGGCGTCACCGTCGGCGATCGCGCGCACCTCGAGGGGGTGCATCTTGGTGAAATCGGCGACCTGGTCGAAGGTCAGCGCGGTGTTGTCGAGCAGCCAGACGGCGGTCGCCTTGGGCATCAGAGGTGCGTTGCTCATGGCAAATCTCCTTTGTGCTTCGCCCACCCCTTTTGGAGGCGAAACCGGTGGTCATCAGCGATGACAGGGAATTCGCGCTATATAAGCCCGGAGGGGGTAGCCACGCAATGGTTCTGCTATAGATAGTGCCTTGACAGCGCCCGAAAGGGGGGCCAATTCCCTCTCAAGTCGCTATAAAGTCCAAGCCGACCGTTTTAGGCCCTTTTCCATCCATCGACCGTCCCCCGCCAGAAGGCGAATGGGTGATTCGGTCCCAGGATCACTCAATGTCAGCCAAACCAGACCTCAAGTTAGTGCTTTGTTCTCCCCGCGGCTTCTGCGCCGGCGTGGTCCGGGCGATCGACACCGTGGAACGGGCGCTCGATAAATACGGTGCCCCCGTCTACGTTCGCCATGAGATTGTGCACAACAAATATGTCGTCGACGGGTTGAAGAAGAAGGGCGCCATCTTCGTCGAGGAGCTGGCCGAAATCCCGGAGAACACCACAGCCCCGGTCGTGTTCTCGGCCCATGGCGTGCCGAAGTCGGTTCCGGCCGACGCCACGTCCCGCAATTTGTTCTCGCTCGATGCGACCTGTCCGCTGGTGACCAAGGTGCACCGCGAGGCCGCGATCCACTTCAAGCGCGGCCGCGAGATCTTCCTGATCGGCCACTCGCATCATCCCGAAGTGGTCGGCACGCTCGGCCAGCTGCCGGTCGGCGCCGTCACCCTGATCGAGACCGCCGAGGACGCCAAGACCATCGCTCCGAAGGACCCGAACAATCTGGCCTTCGTGACCCAGACCACGCTGTCGATCGACGACACCGCCGAGATCGTGGCGCTGCTCAAGGAGCGCTTCCCGAACATCAACGGGCCGCACAAGGAAGACATCTGCTACGCCACCACCAACCGCCAGCTCGCGGTGAAGAAGGTTGCGCCGGTGGTCGACGCGCTCATTGTTGTCGGTGCCCCCAATTCGTCAAACTCGCAGCGCCTGCGCGAGGTTGCCGAGCGCGAAGGCTGCAAGGTTGCGGTGCTGGCGCAGCGCGCCGCCGACCTCGACTGGACGCGGTTCGAAAACATCACCAGCCTCGGCATCACCGCGGGCGCGTCGGCGCCGGAGGTGATCGTCGAGGAGATCATGGACGCGTTCGCCGAGCGCTACACGCTGCATGTGGAGACGGTCTCTGCCGCGGAAGAGAACGAGTTCTTCCCGCTGCCGCGCCAGGTGCGCCCCGAAGCCGCCGCCGAGTAGACTTTTATGGCGGTCTACACCGACGTTGCCGCCGACGAGCTTGCGGATTTCCTGAGGCAATACGATCTCGGCGAGTTGCTCTCCTACAAGGGCATCGCCGAGGGCGTCGAGAACACCAATTTCCTGCTGCACACCACCAGCGGCTCGTTCATCCTCACGCTCTATGAGAAGCGCGTGGCGAAGAACGATCTGCCGTTCTTCCTCGCGCTGATGACGCATCTCGCCGAGCACGGCCTCAGCTGTCCGCTGCCGGTGAAGGCGAAAGACGGCGAGGCGCTGCACGAGCTACAGGGACGGCCCGCCGCGATCATCACTTTTCTCGAAGGCATCTGGCCGCGCAAGCCGAACGCGACGCATTGCGCCGGCGTCGGTGAGGGCCTCGCCCGGATGCATCTGGCCGGCGAGAACTTTGCGATCAAGCGTGCCAACGCGCTGTCGGTCGCTGGCTGGCGGCCGCTGTTCGATGCCGCGGCGAACCGCGCCGACGAGGTGCAGCCGGGCCTGCGCGCGTTTCTCGCCGCCGAGCTCGACTATCTCTCCGGTGGCGTCTGGCCGACCAATCTGCCGGAAGGCGTGATCCACGCCGACCTCTTCAATGACAATGTCTTCTTCCTCGGCGACAAGCTCTCGGGCATCATCGACTTCACCTTTGCCTGCAACGACATGCTGGCCTACGACGTCGCGATCTGCCTCAACGCCTGGTGTTTCGAGCCGGATCATTCCTTCAACGTCACCAAGGCGCGCGCCTTCCTCAACGCCTATGGGCGGGTGCGGAAGCTCTCCGAGGCGGAGGAGGCTGCGCTGCCGCTGCTGGCGCGCGGCGCCGCGATCCGCTTCCTGCTGACGCGGCTGGTCGACTGGCTCAATGTGCCGCCGGGCGCGCTGGTCAAGCCGAAAGATCCGCTGGAATATTTCCGCAAGCTGCGCTTCCACCAGAGCGTCTCCAGCGTGCGCGATTATGGGCTGATGCCGTCAGGACTGGTCGCGTGAGCGAGCTTCCCAATGTCACGATCTATACCGACGGCGCCTGCTCGGGAAATCCCGGGCCCGGCGGCTGGGGCGCGATCCTGAAGTTCGGCGACAAGGAAAAAGAGCTGAACGGCGGCGAGCGCCACACCACCAACAACCAGATGGAATTGATGGCGGCGATCTCGGCGCTCGAAGCGCTGAAGAAGCCATGCACCGTCGATCTCTACACCGACAGCCAATATGTCCGGCAGGGCATCACCGGCTGGATCCACGGCTGGAAGCGCAACGGCTGGCGCACCGCCGACAAGAAGCCGGTCAAGAACGTCGAGCTATGGCAGCGCCTCGACGCCGCGCTGAAGGCGCATGACGTGCGCTGGCACTGGGTGAAGGGCCACGCCGGGCATCCGGAGAACGAGCGGGCGGATCAACTCGCGCGCGACGGCATCGTCAAGGCGCGGACGCAGCAGCGGGTGGCGGAGTAGGTGTCATTCCGGGGCGCCCGAAGGGCGAGCCCGGAATCCATTCCTCTACGCGTTCTAACGCGAGATGGATTCCGGGCTCGCGCTGCGCACGCCCCGGAATGACGAGAGTATTACAGCTGCCCCAGCAGCGTATCGCCGCCGGACACCTCGACCTTGCCGGGCATCGCTTCGAGGTTCAGCTTCTTGACCACGCCGTCCTCGACCAGCATCGAATAGCGCTTGGAGCGGATGCCGAGGCCGTTGCCGGAGGCATCGAGCTCCATGCCGATCGCCTTGGCGAAGTCGGCATTGCCGTCGGCGAGGAAGATCGCCTCGTCGCGCTGGTCGGTGTCGCGCTTCCAGGCGTTCATGACGAAGGCGTCGTTGACCGAGACGATCGCGATGGTGTCGATACCCTTGTCCTTCATCGCATAGGCGTTGAGGAAGATGCTCGGCAGATGCATCTTGTGGCAGGTGCCGGTGTAGGCGCCGGGCACCGCGAACAGCGCCACCTTCTTGCCCTTGAAGATATCGTCGGTGGTCTTCACCTGCGGGCCTTCCGCCGTCATCACGCGGAATTTCGCCTCGGGCAGCTTGTCGCCAGTCTGGATCGCCATCGTCAGTCTCCCTGAAAATCGGTAGGGCTTTTTAGACCGTGGCG
Organism: Bradyrhizobium monzae; assembly: GCF_021458635.1. Taxonomy (GTDB): domain Bacteria; phylum Pseudomonadota; class Alphaproteobacteria; order Rhizobiales; family Xanthobacteraceae; genus Bradyrhizobium. The sequence continues at coordinate 293,877 of NZ_JAIRDQ010000006.1, read as the reverse complement.
CGGGACTGCACAACATTGCGGGCGAGGGAAGCTGAGGGGCCGGCGGCCCTTCACCGTTATGTCATCAGCCCGCAAAACCGCCGTTGTCGAGGAAAGCCTGCTCCTCTGCGGTGGTGTCGCGGCACAGCAGGCCGTTGCGGTGGGGGAAGCGGCCGAACCGCTGGATGATGTCGGCGTGCTCCCGGGCGTATTTCAGGTTTTCCGTATTGTCGGTGTTTTCAAACAGCGCAATGCAATGCAGCTGGTCGGCCAGATGCTCGGAATGCATGAAGGGCATGTAGAGGAACTCGAGCAGGATGGGATCGATCCTGCGGTCGGCGCCCCGTGCGATGGCACGGCGAGCGACGTCCCGCGCAAGCGCGTCGCTGGCGAAAGCTTCCGGCGTACCTCGGAAGATGTTGCGTGGAAACTGGTCGAGCACGATGACGAGCGCGAGCGCGCCGTCGTCGCTGTCTTCCCATGACGCCAGCGCGCCGGCGGCCGCCTTCTGCCAGAGCGCGAGAAAGCGGTGCCGGACCTCGGCATCGAAGGCGTCGTTGCGCTTGTACCAGCGCTCGCGACCGGCCTCGCGCCAGAAGGCGAGAATGCCGGCCGGTGTCACGTCGTGGGTCTCTGACATCAGCAAAAGACGGCTTAAGCCGCCTGAGCCTTCTTTTCGTCGCGCAGTTCGCGACGCAGGATCTTGCCGACATTGGTCTTGGGCAGATCTGTGCGGAATTCGATCTGCTTGGGCACTTTGTAGCCGGTGAGCTGCTCGCGGCAGAACTTGATGACGTCCTCCGGCGTGAGGTTCGGGTCCTTCTTGACCACGAAGGCCTTCACCGCTTCGCCGGACCCGCTGTCGGGAACGCCGATCACCGCGCATTCCAGCACGCCCGGATGGCTCGCGATCACTTCCTCGATCTCGTTCGGATAGACGTTGAAGCCGGAGACCAGGATCATGTCCTTCTTGCGATCGACGATCTTGGTGTAGCCCTTCTCGTCCATGATGCCGATGTCGCCGGTGCGGAAATAGCCGTCCGCGGTCATGACCTTCGCAGTCTCCTCCGGCCTGTTCCAGTAGCCCGACATCACCTGCGGGCCCTTGGCGCAGATCTCGCCGGCCTGGCCGAGCGGGACCTCGTTGCCGTCGTCGTCGCGGATCGAGATCCAGGTCGAGGGCACGGGAATGCCGATCGATCCCGAGAATTCGGTCGTGGTCGCGGGATTGCAGGTCAGCGTCGGCGAGGTCTCCGACAAGCCGTAGCCTTCGGCGATGAAGCAGCCGGTCACGTTTTTCCACTGCTCGGCCACCGGGCGCTGCACCGCCATGCCGCCGCCGTTCGAGATTTTCAGCTTCGAGAAGTCGAGCTTCTTGAAATCGGGATGGTGCATCAAGCCGTTGTAGAGTGTGTTCACCGCCGGGAAGCTGTTGACCTGGTATTTTGCGAGCTCCTTGACGAAGCCCGCGATGTCGCGCGGGTTCGGGATCAGGAGATTGCAGCCGCCGGCGCGCACCGCGAGCAGGTAGCAGGCCGTCAGTGCGAAGATGTGATAGAGCGGCAGCGCACACACAATCATGAGCTGATCGACATGGGGCGGCGCAGCCATCGCCGGCTGCAGCCACGCGTCGTTCTGCAGCACGTTGGCGACGATGTTGCGGTGGAGCAGCGTGGCGCCCTTGGAGACGCCGGTGGTGCCACCGGTATATTGCAGGAAAGCGACGTCGCCGGGCGAGAGCTTGGGCTTGTTGAAGGTCTGGCCACGGCCGGCCGAGATCGCATCGTTGAACGAGACCGCGCCGGGCAGCGACCAGGCCGGCACCATTTTCTTCACGCGGCGGACGACGAGGTTGACGATCACGCCCTTGAAGCCGAGCAGATCGCCCATGCTGGCGACGATGACGTGCTTGACCTGCGTCTTCGCGATCACCTGCTCGACCGTGTGAGCAAAGTTCTCCAGCACGATGACGGCTTCGGCGCCGGAATCCTTGAGCTGATGCTCGAGCTCGCGCGGGGTGTAGAGCGGATTGACGTTGACCACGGCAAAGCCGGCGCGCAGCACCGCGGCGGTGGCGACCGGATATTGCAGCACGTTCGGCATCATGATCGCGACACGCGCACCGCGCTGCAGGCCGCGTCCCTGCAGGTAAGCAGCGAGCGCCAGCGACATCTGGTCGAGGTCGCGATAGCTGATCGCCTTGTCCATGCAGATGAACGCCTTGCGATCGGCGAACTTCGCAAAACTCTCCTCGAGGAGGTCGACCAGCGATGCGTATTGCGTCGGCTCGATATCAGCGGGCACGCCGGGCGGATATTGCTTGAGCCAGATGCGCTCCATGGAAACTCCCCTCTCTCACACCAGAGCCCGTTGTGTCTCGGGCTTGCCTCATTGCCGGCAGTATCGAGCCTGCCGGAACGGCTGGCAAGCGGTCGAGGCTTAGGCAAAGGCCGGGGAGCTGGCTACTGGAATCGTCACAAATCGCTGCCGCAGGTGCGAAGTGCGGGCGCTGCCCGGGGGGCCTGGAGCGTCAACCTAGCTGTTGTTTGGCGCGGGCTTCGGCGCAGGCTTGGTCGCCGCCTTGGGCTTGGCGGGCTTGGCAGCCTGATCGCCGCTCGCCGCCGGCTTGTCCGCTACAGGCTTGGCCGCGGCATGCTTGCTCGCCGTCGGCTTTGCCGCAGTTTTGGCATCGCTCTTGGTGTCAGTCTTGGCATCGGTCCTGGCAATGCTCTTGGAAGCAGCGTCAGGCTTGGCGGTCGCCGGCTTCGCCGCGGCCGTTTTGGCGTCGCTGCCGGTCTCGGGCTTCTTGGCGACGCGCGACTTCTTGCCACGCGCCTTTGGCGGGGTCTGCTGGTCGGCGTCGGCTGCGACCGCCGCGACGAGGGCCGCGCCGGTTCGGGGCGGGCCGGTATAGACCACCACGGGCTCTGCGGCTGCAGGCGCCGAGGCCATCAGCTCGGACGCCTTCATCAGCGGCGGCTGGAGGCCTGCGGTAAAGAACGTCACCTGGGCTTCGCCGCCGGTGGCAGAACCGCTCGTGCCGCCGCCGTTGGTCGCGATCAGCGCATCGTCGTCGTCGCTGGCGGGCCGCTTGCGGTGACCACCGCACATCTCCTCGCGCAGGTTCGGCGGCGAGGCGTCGACCGGAACGAGGTTCTCGACGGTGCCGAGCGAGGGCCGCAGCCACGACAGACTATCCTGGCTGAAGCCGCGCTCGAGCAGTTGCGCCGCCTTCACCGCGCGTGCGGTGCCTGAGTTGGCGCCGAGCACCACCGCGATCAGGCGGCGGCCGTTGCGCGTGGCGGATGCGACGAGGTTGTAGCCGGAGGCGCAGATGAAGCCGGTCTTGAAACCGTCGGCGCCGGGATAGCGGCCGATCAGCTTGTTGAAATTGCCGGTAACGCGCTTGCCGAAGCGAATCGCCGGGATGTGCACGAAGTACTCATATTCCGGCAGGTCGCGCAGGAACGAACGGGCGAGAATGCCGAGGTCGCGTGCCGAGGTGACGTGTCCGTCCGCGGGCAGGCCGTTCGGGTTGACGTAGTTCGTCTGCGTCATGCCGAGCTTCTTCGCGGTGTCGTTCATCATCACGGAGAAGCCGTCGATCGAGCCGCCGATGCCTTCGGCCAGCACCACGGCCATGTCGTTCGCCGACTTGACCATCATCATCTTCAGCGCATTGTCGACGGTGAGCTGTGTTCCCGGACGGAGGCCCATCTTCGAGGGCGATTGCGAGGCGGCCGTCGGCGACACCGTCAGCATCGAGTCGAGCGTGATCTTGCCGTCCTTCACCGCCTTCAGCGTCACATAGGCGGTCATGATCTTGGTGACCGAGGCCGGATACCAGGGAATGGTCGCGTTTTCGGCTTGCAGCACCTTGCCGCTGTCGGCTTCGATCAGGAGCAGCGCTTCCGCGTTTGCGACGCGCGGTGCGAGCAGCGCAGCGACGGCGAGAGCCGCAGCGAACAGGTTAAACAGGGGCTTGCGAAGCAGCGGGCGAAAGGCGTGCACTATCCGATTCCGGTCCTTGGAGATCCGCCGGGTCCGGTCGGAATCTCGTGATCTCTGTTCGGTTCTGAAATCCAGCGCCGCCGCTCGCGGCAGCGCAAACCTATACCGGCTCTTGCGTCGAGAATAGGGGCTTCGGCCGGGTATTCCGCAATGAAATAGGCCGAATTTCGACGGTGCCACGGGGGCTTGTTAAGGGGCTTGCTAAGGCGACCTGCTAAGGCGACTTGGCGGCAGACGCAGCGGCCTCGGCGGCACCGACACTGGCCTTTTGATGTTCCTGCACCATGAACTGGGCCCTGGCGAGCTCGGCAAAATGGCCGCCTTTTGCCACGAGTTCATCGAAAGTTCCGCTTTCGGTCACCCGTCCGTTCTCGAACACCAGGATCCGCGTGGCATTGCGGATGGTGGAAAGGCGGTGGGCGATCACGAAGGTGGTGCGGCCCTTCATCACTTCATCGAGAGCGGCGTTCACCTTGGCCTCGGTGACGGCATCGAGCGCGCTGGTTGCTTCGTCCAGGATCAGGATCGGCGGGTCTTTCAGCAGCGCACGGGCGATCGACAGTCGCTGCCGCTCGCCGCCTGAGAGCATGCGGCCACGCTCGCCGGCATTGGTTTCGAAGCCGCCGCTGCGATCGATGAATTCGAGCGCCTGCGCGCGCTCGGCCGCCTTGCGCATCTCGGCCTCGGTCGCATCCGGCTTGCCGACACGCAAATTCTCCGCGATCGAGCGGTTGAACAGCAGCGCTTCCTGGAACACGACGCCGATGTTCCGTCGCAGCGATGTCAGCGTGACGCCGCGCACGTCCATGCCGTCGATCCTGATGATGCCGGATTGCGGATCGAACGCGCGATGCAAGAGCGCGATCGCGGTCGATTTGCCGGCGCCGGTCGGGCCGACCAGCGCGATGGTCTGGCCGGGCAGCGCGGTGAAGGAGATATCCTCGATCGCCGGCCGCTTGCCGTCATAGGAGAAGGTGACGTCGTTGAACTCGACGAGGCCGGAGAGCCGGCCCGCATCGATCGCGTCAGGCCGGTCGTGCACCGCAGGCACCGCGTCGAGCACGTTGAAGAATTCGCGCAGGCGCGGGGCTTCCATGAACACGTTGTTGATGAAGCTCACGACCTGCTCGAGCTTCTGGATCAGCAGCGTCGCGAAGCTCACGAACATCACGATCTCGCCGACAGAGGTCAGTCCCTGGTCGTGCAGTGCGATGCCGAGGGTGAAGATCGCGAGCACGGTGATGGTGGTGGAGGCGCGCGTAATCACGGTGACGAGCGCCCACCATGACAGCACCGGCATTTGCGCCGCGAGCAGCTGGTCGGCGATGGAGCGCAGGCCCTTCACCTCGGACTCGATGCGCACGAAGCTCTGCACCAGCGCGACGTTGCCGAGTGCGTCGGAGGCGCGCGCGGAGAGCTCGCTGTACTGCTCCTCGACCGCCATCTGCATGCCGAAGGTCTTGCGCACGACGAAGGTCGTCAGCGCGGTGAAGACGACGCAGAGCACGAACAGCAGGATCGCGAGCCGCCAGTTCAGGTATAGCGACAGCGGCAGCAGCACCACGACCGACAGGATCGCCGCAAAGTGCTCGCGGAAGAAGCCGAGCCAGAGCCGCCACAGCGCGTCCGTGCCGTTGAGCATCACCTTCATCAGCCGGCCCGAATGGGTGCCGGAATGGAAGGTCAGCGGCAGTTGCAGAATGTGCTCGAAATAGCTGGTCAGCACCGCCTGGCGCTGGCGGTGCGAGAGCCGGTCGGCCTGCAAGGCCACGAGGGCGCTGCAGCCGATGGTGAACAGTCCGAACGCGACCCATGCCATCAGGAATGGCCAGGCCGAGCTGGAGCCTGCCACCGTCTTGCCGGAGAGCACGTCGACGATCCGGCCGAACAGCACCGGCTCGGCGAATTGTGAACCCGCCAGCAGGAGATTGGCGAACGCCAGCAGCCAGCCAAGGCGCGCCTCCTTGCCGAGCAGCTCGAGAACGCGGGTGTAGAGGCGGAGGATGGGCATGCGGGCGAAGAACTCGGCGGTCACGGAGCCGATATTCTAAGCAGGGATTGGCCGCGAGATACAGCGGAAGCTGCCGGTTTTGCTCAATTGATGAGCCGGCTTTCGACCGGCGGCAGGAACCGGTCGTCGAAGATGTCGTCCGCCGCCGGACGCTTGCGGAATCTGAAATCCTCCGCGATCTCGTCGATCGAACGGTCCAGGCGCGCCGGGTCGACGCCGCCGAGGCCGTTGCGGCGGACCTCGTCGGTGAGGATGTTGTCGGCGAGCACCGAGCGCAGGCGCGCGAGCTCGAGGTCGCGGTCGCCGTCCTCGATGCGGCCGGCGGCCTCGTCCGCCGCGCGCGCCGGCTCCTTCGCAGTGGCGTTGATGCCCGCAATCAGCGCGCGGACAAAACCCTTCAGCGCATCCGGCTTTGCCGTGGCGAAGGCGGGATTGGCGACGACCGCAAAACCGTAGGCCTCGCAGCCATAGTCGGCATAACGCAGCACGGCGAGATCGTCGGCCGGCACGCCGCGGTCGCGCAAATTCACGGCCGAGAGATAGGAGAAGCCGGCGACGGCGTCGACCTGCCCTGCCGACAATACCGGCTCGCGCACCGCCGCGCTCATCTTGAAGAATTTCAAATGCGCGACGTCGATGCGGTTCTGCCGCGCCAACGCCGGCCACAGCCGAATCGACAGATCGCTGTCGGCGACACCGACAGTCTTGCCGTCGAGATCAGAGAGCAGATGGATGCCGCGGCTCTTGCGGGCGACGATCGCGTAGGGCGCGCGGTTGAACAGCACGAACACCGCCTTGATAGGTGGCGCATCGGCCTTGTCGCGAAAACGAATGAGCTCGTTGATGTCGACGAGCGCGAGCTCGCTATCGCCTTTGGCAACGCGCGCAAGTGCCTCCGGCGAGCCGGCTGCGCTGTTGAAGGAGACGTTGAGGTGCTCGGCGCCGAACCTGCCGTCCTTTGCGGCCATGAAGAACGGCGCCATGCTCGCATCGACCGGGCGGTCGAAGCTGAAATGGATCGCCACAGACGGCGCGGCGGTCTCGGCCGCATGGACGTCCCGTGCGGCAAGCACGATCGAGAAGACCAGCAGGCAGTGAGAGACGATCGCCTTGAATCCAACCATCGGTCGCGCCGGTTCCGCATTGTTGTGGTTTCGTGACGCTCGCAGCGCCGGCTGCGGGCAAGTCTGATCGCGTCAACCTGAACGACAGATGAGCGGTGGTTGCGTCACGATCACGCAGCCCCATTCATCTTCCGTTGGGGTTGGGGAACCCAACATGGGCTGCGGGTGTTTGAAAGACATGAGCCTGTCTCGAGGCACCAATGACGGTCCCAAGGAGGGTCCAAGCGATGTTTGACCGATTTTCGAAATTTGCCGGCCGCAAGGCCGTTCTCGCCACCGCCGCGGTGCTGGCGCTGACCACCGTCGCCCCCACCGCATCGTTCGCGGGCGGCCGCCACTGGCATGGTGGCGGCGGCGCGGCCTTTGCCGGCGCGGCCATTGCCGGCGCCATCGGCACCGGTCTTGCGATCGCCGCGACCCGCGATGCGTACGCCTATGATGCCCCGGCCTATTACGGCGGCGGTCCGGTCTACTACGATGAAGGTCCGGTCTATTACGGTGGCCCGAGCTATCGCTACAGCAACAGTCGCGAATACCCGGGCAATGGCAGTGTCGGTCGCGACCCCTTTGCCAGTTGCAGCCGAGGCGGCGCGGGTTGCTGGTAATTCGTTGACCACGACAGGCCGGCGCGCTTGCCGCGCCGGCCTTTCTTTTGCTCTTATGATCAGGCGTTAACGCCTCTTGCATTGGTTTAGAGTATTTTTTCAGGACGATGAGTGATTCGCTTGAACGGCTATATCTGGCTGTGCTCGCGGCCAGGGACCTCGATCCGGCAACATCGCGTACTGCCCGGCTGTTTCAGCGTGGGCCCTCCAAAATGGCGAAGAAGCTGGCCGAAGAGGCGATCGAGGTCGTGATCGATGCGGTCAACGGCGACACCGAGGCGGTGGTCCGGGAAAGCGCCGATCTGCTCTATAATCTCACCGTGCTCTGGGCTTCCGCCGGCGTGCGCCCCGAAGACGTCTGGCGTGAGATGTCGCGGCGTGAGGATATGCTGGGCATTGCCGAAAAGCTGCCGAAGTCGCCGATGAAACTGCCCAAAGTCGCGTCACCGCGCATCTCTGCCCGGCGTCCAATTGTCGCGATCGAGGGCCGCGCGGCGCGCAAACGGCACTAAACGTTCACAAAACTCACGGTGGACAAATCCGTCCCATGGTGCTTCATCGCGGCGCCATGCTGAAACGTATCTACGACTGGTGCATCGACGCCGCCCACAAGCCTTACGCGCTCTGGATCATGGGGGCCGTGGCTTTCGCCGAAAGCTCCTTCTTTCCCGTTCCCCCGGACGTGATGCTGATCCCGATGTCGCTGGCACGCCCGCAGCGCGCCTGGCTCTACGCCGCGATCTGCACGGTCACCTCGGTGGTCGGCGGTCTGCTCGGCTACGCCATCGGCGCGCTGCTGTTCGACTCGGTCGGTCATTGGCTGATCCAGGCCTACGGCCTCGGCGACAAGGTCGATGCTTTCCGCGCCTCCTACGCGGAGTGGGGCGCCGTGATCATCCTGCTCAAGGGCCTGACGCCGATCCCCTACAAGCTCGTCACGATCACTTCGGGCTTTGCCGGCTACAACCTCGTTCTTTTCATCCTGTGCTCGATCGTCGCGCGCGGCGGGCGCTTCTTCATCGTGGCGATCCTGCTCAACCGCTACGGCGACTGGATCCGGCACAAGCTCGAGGAGCATCTCGGCCTATGGGTGGCGCTCGGCGCCGCCGTACTGGTGCTCGGCTTCGTGGTGGCGATCAAGCTGATTTAAGCTCGCGCTTTGCCCCCGCGCCGGCTTCGGCTACGGTTGTCCCTATGATGGCTCGATCCGGAAATCCGGCGGTGCAGCTCGGGACGCTGATCTCAGCGGTGCTGCTGCTCCTGCCCGGTGCCGGTGGGACCGGGTGGGCCCAATCGGCGCCGCCGTCACTCGGCTTGCAGGAGCAGGGGCCGCAGGCCGGGCCGCCGCCCTCGACGGCCGCACCTTCGGAAAACCCCGGGCTGATCAATGAAATGGGCAAGCTGTTCGACAAGCTGCCCTCGATTCTGCCGCCGATCAAAAGCCCGAGCGAGACCATGAACGATCTGTCGCGCCTGGCGCGGCCGTCCAGCATGGTGTCGGGGCGCGTGGCCTGTCCGGTCTCGCCAAGCGGCGGCCCGGACTGCAAGCTCGCGGCCGATCAACTCTGCCAGGGCAAGGGCTACAAGGAAGGCAGGAGCCTGAACACCGATTCCGCCGAGAAGTGCTCGGCCAGGGTTCTCATTCCGGGCAGGCAACGCAAACCGGATGATTGCCGCACCGATACCGTCGTTACCAGCGCGCTGTGCCAGAACTGAGGACGTCGCGCGAGCAGCAAGGAGCGCCCCATGAGCCGCACGGAACAGGACTTCCTCGGACAGCGTGAGATCGCCGACGACATCTACTACGGCGTCCAGACCATCCGGGGTAAGGAAAACTTCCACATCACCGGCATTCCGATGAACCAGGAGCCTTACTTCGTGAAGGCGCTGGGTTACGTGAAGAAGGCCGCCGCGATGGCCAACCGCGATCTCGGCGCGATCGACACGAAGGTGGCCGATGCGATCATCCTCGGCTGCGACCGCGTCATCGCCGGCGACATGATGGACCAGTTCGTCACCGACTTCATCCAGGGCGGTGCCGGCACCTCGACCAACATGAACGCCAACGAGGTGATCGCCAACCTCGCGCTGGAATCGCTCGGCTTCAGCAAGGGCGATTACCAGCACGTCAGCCCGAACGACCACGTCAATTACGGCCAGTCCACCAACGATACCTATCCGACCGCGTTTCGGCTGGCGCTGATCCTGCGGCTCGAGAGCTACATGACGGCGCTACGCCAGCTTCAGGAGGCCTTCTTCGCCAAGGGCCGCGAGTTCGAACGCGTGCTGAAGATGGGGCGCACGCATCTTCAGGACGCCGTGCCGATGTCGCTCGGCGCCGAATTCCGCGGCTGGGGCACCACGATCGGCGAGGAGGTCGACCGCATCTCCGAGGCGCGCGCGCTGCTGCGCGAGATCAATCTCGGCGCCACCGCGATCGGTACCTCCGTCACCGCGGCGATCGGGTATCCCAAGCTCGCGGTCCGGCATCTCAGCGCGTTGACCGGCGTCGACTTCATTCTCGCCGGCGATCTCGTGGAGGCGACCTCGGACACCGGCGCCTATGTGCAGCTCTCGGGCGTGCTCAAGCGCACCGCAAGCAAGCTGACGAAGATCTGCAACGACATCCGCCTGCTCGCCTCCGGCCCGCGCGCCGGCTTCAACGAGATCAACCTGCCGCAATTGCAGCCGGGCTCCTCGATCATGCCGGGCAAGGTCAATCCCGTGATCCCCGAGGTCGTCAACCAGACGAGCTTCCTCGTCATCGGCCTCGACACCACGGTGACGCTCGCGGCTTCTGCCGGACAGCTCCAGCTCAACGTGATGGAGCCGGTGATCTCGTTTGCGCTGTTCTTCTCGATCCGCACCATGGAGCGCGCGGTCAACAGCCTGCGCGAGAACTGCGTCGTCGGCATCACCGCCAACGAGGAGCACACCCGCAACATGGTGCTGAACTCGCTCGGCATCGTCACCGTGCTGAAACCGCTGCTGGGCTACAAGCAATGCGCCGAGATCGCGCGCGAGGGCTACAAGAGCGGCAAGTCCCTGCACCAGATCGTGGTGATCGAACGCAAGCTGCTGACGCAGGAAAAATGGGACGAGATGTTCTCGTTCGAGCGGTTGATCAATCCGGATTTGCTTGGATAGTGGAACGTCCGCAGTTCTCTCCTCGTCATTGCGAGGAGCTCTTGCGACGAAGCAATCCAGCGTCTTTCTGCGGAGACAGTCTGGATTGCTTCGCTTCGCTCGCAATGACGGAGAAGATGGATAGGCCGTGCGCCGTTGGAATTCCGCGCGTTGGAATTGCGGTAACGGCGTCCGCCCCGGCGCCAAAACGCAATACTTGACAGTGGAAAGATTGCCTTGTTGGTATGGCCCCCAACCTTCAATGCGTCCGTCAACAAGGGATCGTTCCGCAATGTCCATGCCTGCTCTGTTCAAGGGACGCCTGTCGATCCCCGTGATCGGTTCGCCGCTCTTCATCATCTCGGTGCCCGACCTCGTGATCGCGCAGTGCAAGGCCGGCGTGGTCGGCTCGTTCCCGTCGCTGAACGCGCGGCCGCCGGAGTTGCTCGACGAATGGCTGGCGCGGATCACCGAGGAGCTCGCGGCCTACGACCGCGCGCATCCCGACAAGCCGTCGGCGCCGTTCGCGGTCAACCAGATCGTGCACAAGTCGAACAACCGGCTCGACCACGACATGCAGCTCTGCGCCAAATACAAAGTGCCCATGGTCATCTCCTCGCTCGGCGCACGCGAGGAGCTCAATCAGGCGGTGCACGGCTGGGGCGGCATCGTCTTCCACGACGTGATCAACCAGAAATTCGCGCACAAGGCGATCGAGAAGGGCGCCGACGGCCTGATCCTGGTTTCGGCTGGTGCAGGCGGCCATGCCGGCACGATCTCGCCACTCGCTTTCGTTGCCGAGACCCGCAAGTGGTTCGACGGCCCGATCGCGCTGTCGGGCGCCATCGGCAACGGCAAGGCGATCCGTGCCGCGCGCATCCTCGGTGCGGATTTCGCCTATATCGGCTCGGCCTTCATCGCGACGAAAGAAGCCAACGCGGTCGAGAAGTACAAGGAGATGATCGCGGGCTCGACGGCCGACGACATCGTCTATTCCAATCTCTTTACCGGCGTGCACGGCAATTATCTGAAGCCCTCGATCCTCGCCGCCGGCATGGATCCGGAAAATCTGCCGACGTCGGATCCGTCGAAGATGAACTTCGGCACCGACGCCTCCGGCGAACGCGCCAAGCCGAAGGCCTGGAAGGAGATCTGGGGCTCGGGCCAGGGCATTGGCAGCGTCGAGGGTATCGTGCCCGCGGCCGAGATGATCGCGCGTTTCAAGAAGGAATACGAGGAAGCGATCGACCCGCCGTTGTGATGGCGCTCGCAATGACCGCCATCTACCGCGTTGACGGTAACAGCGTCGTCACCAGCCCGAATGCGGCGGGGCCGTGGGACCGGCGCATGCAGCACGGTTCGGCGCCATCGGCGCTGGTGACGTGGGCGGCGGAGCGGATTCCGACGCCTGTGCCGATGCACATCGCGCGCGTCACCATCGATCTGATGCGTCCGGTGCCTGTCGCGCCGCTCACGATCGAGAGCAACGTGCTGCGGGAGGGCCGCAAGATTCAGCTCTGCGAGGTCAAGCTGCTCGCCGACGGCGTACAGGTTGTCGGCGCCACCGTACTCAAGATCAAGCAGCAGTCACAGCCGCTGCCCGACGACGTCAGGGAGTTGCCGGTCACGCTGCCATCGCCCGAGGATTCGCTGGTCGAGGACGGTCACGGCGCGACCAGTCCGTTCGCGGGCATGGTCTCGATGCGCGCCGCACGCGGCCGCTTCGGCCAGGCCGGTGCGGGCGCGATCTGGTTTCGCCTCGACCATCCGCTGGTCGAGGGCGAGGCGGTCTCGCAGGCGATGCGCGCCGTGGTCGCCGCCGATTTTTCCAACGGCACCGCCTCGACGCTCGACTTCCGCACCTGGACCTTCATCAACGCCGACCTCTCGGTGAGCCTGGCGCGGCAGCCGGTCGGCGACTGGATCTTGCTCGATGGCGAATCCTGGATCGGCCCGGACGGCGCCGGGCTTGCGATGTCGCGGCTGGCCGACCGCCAGGGCTATTTCGGCCGCGCGGTGCAGAGTTTGGTGATCGAGAAGCGCTGAGCGTTGCGGCACGCGCCGCGGTTGCTGCGTAGGCCGAATGAACGGCAGGCTTCCGCCGCCGCGGAAGGGATGCTTGGTCGTGCCCGACCAGGGCATCCTGCCTGTTCATGCTCCGTAGAAGATCTTGATCTCCCACAGCACCACGATGATAGCCGTGATCAACGTGACCGCAGCGACTGCACTTTCCAGGGAAGCGACTCGCATGTCCTACTCCGCTTCCCAGCCCCATCAGCGGTCTAATTGATTCCCTGATTCGCCGGCAATCGCGCAGGCACGGCAGGCCCGCACTCCGTCGCGCATTGTGGTGCCGAGGCCACACGACACCGTAAAATCCCGGGTGAGAACGCCGATCATTCCCGGCGTTTCGCGCGAGACGTGTAGTCCGAACCTGTCGCTGCAATCAGGGAGATTATCCCACCATCCGGTCTCGTCCGCTCCAGAAGCTCGCGCGCAGCACCTTCTTGTCGACCTTGCCGACGCCGGTCATCGGCAGCTGCTTGACGAACTGGATCTGTTTCGGCGCATGCGCGGAACCCTTTCGCGTCCGCACCAGATTGATCAGCTCGTCGGCATCCGGCTTTGCGCCCTCGCGCGGCACGACGATGGCCGTGACGGCCTCACCCCATTTCTCGTCGGGGATGCCGACGACGGCGACCATCGCGACGTCGGCATGTTGCGACAGCACGTCCTCGACCTCGCGCGGAAAAATGTTGAAGCCGCCGGTGACGATCATGTCCTTCTTGCGATCGAGGATGAACATGTAGCCGCGCTCGTCCTGGCGCGCGATGTCGCCGGTGTGGACCCAGCCGTTCTTCAACGTCTCCGCGGTGATGTCGGGCCGCTTCCAGTATTCCGCCATGACATGCGGCGCGCGTACGCAGATTTCGCCGGCGTCGCCCGTCTTCACTTCCTGGTCGTTGTCGTCGAGAATTTTGACCTCGCAGGCCGCAATCGGAAAGCCGCAGGACAAGAACAGCTCCGGCGTCCTGGGATCGTGATCCTTTTTGCGCAACACCGAGACGGGATAGCATTCGGTCTGGCCGTAGAGCTGCGAGAACACCGGGCCGATGCGCTCGATACCTTCCAGCAGCCGGCTCGGCGACATCGCCGACGCCCCGTAGAGCACGAGCTCGAGCGAGGAGAGATCGGTCGTGCTCAGCGCGGGATGATCGAGCAGCATGTAGATCATGGTCGGCACGAACAGCGTGAAGTTGATGCGCTCGCGCGCGATCGTCGCAAGCACGGCCTCGGGATCGAAACCCTTCAACATGTGCACGGTGCCGCCGCGCATCAGCGTCGGCAGCACTTTTGTGCCGGCGACATGGCTGATCGGGGCGACGGTGAGATAGCGCGCGGCGTCCGGGATCTCGAAATCGGCGAGGATCGCGCCGGCCGCGCCGGCGTTTTCGCGATGATAGCGCAACGCGCCCTTGGACTTCCCTGTCGTGCCGCCGGTGTAGTTCAGCGTCGAGAGATCGTCGAGACCGGCGAGGCACCGTGCGCTGGCATGTCCCGCGCCCTCAATCGCCTGCAAGAGGTCGATGCCGTAGTCGGCCGGCCCCATGGTGAAGACCGCCTTGAGCCGCGTTGCTTTTGCGGCGAGCTCGCCGCCGCGATCGCGGAAGGTAGCCACATCGACCACCAGTACTTCGGCTTCGGAATCCTCGAGCTGGAACAGCTGGTCCGTCTCCGATCCCAGCGGATGCAGCCAGGTGATGCAGTATCGCGACAATTGCGCGGCGACGCCGGCACACCAGGTATCGGCGCGGTTCGCGGTGAGGAAGGCGACGCGCGCGCCGGGCTGCAAGCCGAGCCGCACGAACACGCCCTGGATGCGTCCGATCAGATCGATGGTGCCCTGATAGCTCAGCGATCCGCCGGGCCAGGCGAAAGCGGTGCGGCCGGGATAGCGCGCCAGCGCCCGTAGCGTCTGCGCGCAAGTCGGCGACGATGCGTGGAGCGGATCGGCCATATGTTTCCTCGTTGCTTTGCCATCGGCTTGTGTCGTGCCAATGTTTGCGCGCAAGGCTAGCACAGGGAACGCGGGATGGAACGACAAAGCCCGCGCCGGGAGATTTGCGTGACATCCGATCGACTGCGAATTTTTCGCGATCGTCTCAGCCTGCCTTTGATCGCGGCGCCGATGTTTCTGGTGTCGGGCGTCGAGCTGATGGTCGCGGCTTGCCGCAACGGCGTGATCGGCAGCTTCCCCACCGTGAATTGCCGCAGCACGGAACAGCTCGACGAATGGCTCACCGAGATCGCAACGCGGTTGCGTCAGCACGAGAATCGAACCGGCCGCAACACCGCGCCGCTCTGTCCGAATTTGATCGTGCATCGTTCCAATGCACGACTGGAGCAGGATCTCGCCGTGCTGCTGCGGCACAAGCCTGAGATCGTCATCACCTCGGTCGGCTCGCCCGCGCCTGTGTTGAAGCCGCTGCACGACGCGGGCGCGCTCGTGTTGGCGGATGTCGCCTCGATCCGCCACGCCGAGCGCGCGGCAGCGGCAGGCGCCGATGGCCTGGTGCTGCTCACCGCAGGCGCAGGCGGACAGACCGGCTGGCTCAATCCGTTCGCCTTCGTCCGTGCGGTGCGCGCATTCTACGAGGGCATCATCGTGCTCGCCGGCGGTATCAGCGACGGTCATGCGCTGCATGCGGCCGAAGTGCTCGGCTGCGATCTCGGTTACATGGGCACCAAATTCATCGCGACGCGCGAGAGCATGGCTGACGAACGCTACAAGCAGATGCTGGTCGAGAGCAGCGCCGATGACATTCTGCTCACCACCGCGTTCACCGGATTGCAGACCAGCATGCTGAAGCGCTCGATCGTCGCCGCCGGGCTCGATCCTGATGACCTTCCGGCACGCGGCGCCATCGACATCGGCAAGGACATCGACGTCACCGCGCGCGAGAATCGTCCCAAACGCTGGCGCGACATCTGGAGCGGCGGCCATTCGACGTCGGGCGTCACGGACGTGATGGCGGTCGACGATCTCGTGGCCCGGACGGCCGCCGAGTATCGCGGCGCGACGCGGCGATAGCATTCCGCGCCGCCAGCACGGTTAATCCCGCATGGGTCCGCAAGCCTGCACTTAACGGCAGATTAACCATCGCCAGCCAAGAATCCCCTCACGGCCGCCAATCAGGACGAGAGGGACAGGCGATGGATTTCGATTTTCTCAACAGCAAGACAGCCGCAACGCTGGACGAGATCCGCGTCCGCGTCGCGCATGCGCTGGCCCGCCACCCGCTCTGCCGCACCGTCCGCTTCGACATCGTCAGCGTCCCCCGCACCCGCCGGGGCGGCAATTGGACGGTGACGCTGCAATCGGTCGAGCCGCGCGCCGTCTGGGAGGCCTCGGAGATCGTCGCCGACATCCAGGACGCTTACGATCTGGGCGCAGCCGTCTGATTTTATTAAGCTTTTTTGGGTCGTCGCCGCAGGCGTGGTGATTGTCGCCTCAAAGGCACACTCGAGCCTTAATTCGTGCCCTTTTCCCGGGCACCGTTGACAACATCGTGAAGCGGTCCTTCCGGAGAGACGTTTGTCCAGAGCCATCACCCTCATTGTGCTGACCTGTTTCCTCGTCCTCGGCGCCGCCACCACTGCCATTCTCGGCCGCGACAGCGTGCCCAGCGTCAGCGCCGAGATGATCACGCCGGCCCCGCCCAAGCCGCTCGCCGCCAACCGCGCCGCCAAGGCCGACCGGCTGGTTCCGACGCTGGCACTGGCCTCGGCCGCGATCGATCCGGTGCAGGTTCCTGCCGACAGGCTGTCCCAGGCCCCCGTGCTGACCGAGCCGCTGCGCCAGGCCTTTGCTGCGGCCACCCCGTCCGATTTCCCGATGCCGAAGGCGAATGTGAACGAGGCGCCCGCGCCTGCGGAAACCACCGCCGCCATCGAGGTTGCACCGAAGCCGAAGGCGGTCGCGAAGCCGCAGCCGCAAAAGACCTATTCGCTGCTCTCCGAGGTGCAGATCGCCGGCATCAGGGACCGCCTGAAGCTGTCGTCGTCGCAGGAATATTATTGGCCCTCGGTCGAGTCGGCACTGCGCAACGTCGTCCGCAAGATCTCGGCGAACAAGCTCTCCAATCCCAACGGCCCGAACGTGCAGATCGATCCGAACTGCGACGAGGTCCAGCAATTGAAGTCGGCCGCGATGCCGCTGCTGTTCCAGCTGCGTGACGACCAGAAGGAAGAAGTGCGCAAGCTCGCCCGCATCATCGGGCTCGAGAAGGTCGCGCAGCAGATCTGATGCTTGGGTTCCTCTGAGGAACCGCGCTCGCATCAGGGAACATCCGGCAATCCCAAGGCGTTGCCTGCTCCGAACAGGGAGTGGACCAATGCGCGCTTCGACAGCCTATTTCGTCGGTGCCGGATCGATCGTCGCCGCCATCGCCATTGGTCTCGGCGGCGGCATCGTCGCCGGCAACATCATGCATCCGATCGCGCCGAAGCAGGGGCCCGATACCAGCAAGATGGCGCAGCCGGCGGAAGCTGCCGCGCCGGCCACGACGAGCGCGCCGTCCGAGCGCGTGCAATATCTCTCCGGCTCGCAAAGTTTTGGCGCGATGATCGCAGCCCCCGCACAGGCCGAGAGCGAAGCCAAGCCTGAAACCAAGCCTGATACGCAGACCACCCAGGCAAGCGCTGACCCCGCGGCACCGCCACCTCCGCAGACAGCCGCCGCGGTCGAGCCGCCCAAGCCGGTGCCAGCGCCGGCACCGCAAGCGACAAAGCCCGTCGAGCAACAGGCTTCGATCGAACCGGCATCCTCACCTGACAACGCCTATGCCAAGGCCAGGGATTCTGACGTGAAGCGTGCCGCGGCCGAGCGGCGACGTACTGAGCGCCGTGAGCGATGGACCGAGCGGCGCCGCTATGACACGCGTGATGCACGCGGCGGCCGCGATCAGACCGACTGGGATGATGTCGCGCGCAACGTTCGCGCGGATTCCGATACCCGTCATGTTGTGGTCCGCCGTCCACGCGGTGGCTTCTCGTTGTTCGGTCCGGATGACGACTGACATCTGACGCATCCGCCGCGCACGCGATCGTGAGCGGCGGTTCGTTCTGTGGCAGCGCTTGCCGCTAATTTCAACTTCCGGATGATACCGGTCCAAGGCATGATTGACGCAGCCAGCCAGAGGCCGCGTCATGGGAGTAGCGCTGCTAGCTTGGGGACGCTTCTTCGGTCCACGGCGAGCGCGTGACCGTGCCGGCGCCGGTCGACGGGCGCGGCGCGCCCTGGCTGCTCGATTTCCTCGCCACCCATGTCCGCGCGCTGCGCAATGTCGGCGCCCTCCGGGTCAGCCTCGATCGCCACGGCGTGCCGGCAGATGGCTCGCTCAACGTCACGGTCACCGATGCGCACGGGCACAGCGTGGTCGAGGCCGTGTGCAGCGGCGACCATATCAGCGCGGAAGGAACCGCCGGTGCGACCGGCGAGCATCATGTTCGCGTCGCCGGCCGGCAGTTGCCGGAGCATGGCGCGGCGTTCTCGATCGACATTACGTACCTCGCCCCACAAATCATTTGAGAGGGTCTCATGTCATTGCAGCTGTTGTGGACGTCCGCCGACAGCCTCATTGCCGCCTTCGCGCTGTCCTTCGTAGTGCCGGGGCGGCATGCGCTGTCGCTGGTGCTGATATTCGGCCTCTGCGACGGGCTCGGCTCGGCGCTCGGCGTCAGCCTGCCGCTCGCGGGTGGGCTTGCCGCGATGCTGCTGATGGCGAGCGGTGCGGCGCTTCTCGTCGGACTGCCCATCGCGCGACGTCTGCTGACGGCACCGGGCTGGCTCTATGTCTTGCCGCCGCTGCTGGCGATCGACGATGTCGTGTCGCACCTGTCCGATGCGCCGGCTCTTGCTGCGCTGTCGAGCGCGATCATGGCCGGGCTCGGCTTTGCCTGCGGGACTGTCGTGCTGAGCTGGCGGCGCGCCGGCTTGCGCGATGCACGACCGTTGGCGGCCGCTTGCCTGATCGCGGCCGGAGGCCTGCTCGCCTTGGGAGCCTGACCATGGCCGGCTCCGTCACCACCCGCAGCTATGATCTCGCCAGAACCGGCGCGACCAATGCCGAGACGGTGCTGACGGCCACCGCCGTCCGGACCAGAGGCATCGCAAAACTCTTCAGCATTCACATTCCCGACGACCCCCGGCTCGAGGCGCAGCCGCTTGCGGTCGGTGGCGTGCACACACCTGATGGCAAGACCCGCGACCTGATCTTTCAGGCCACCATGGGCAACTGGGTCTACGCCTTCGATGCGGTGACCGGTGAAAAAATCTGGGCGACGAATCTTGGCCGTCCCATCGTCGGAACGCCGGCGATCGACGGTCACATGACCAACGTCGATTGGGGAATTCTCTCGACCCCCGTGATCGACGAGGGCACCGGCATTCTCTACGCATGCGCCTGGATCAGCGATGATGGCAGCGTTGCGAGGGCCCAGCATTTTCTCGCAGGCTTGCGGATCAGCGACGGCTCCAAGGTGCATGACAAGCTGTTGAATCTGGAGGGCGCGGTCTACACCCCGCCGGGTGGCCTGCCCGTGCAGAAATTCGTCTCGATCCAGCGCAAACAACGCAGCGCGCTGACGCTGACGCAGAACCACGTGCTGATCCCCTTCGGCACGGTCAGGGAGACTTCGGCGGCGGCGCGGGGCTGGCTGATCGCGGTCGACATCCACGCCTGGCATATTGCGGCTGCATGGTGCTCCACCGTGACCCGCTCCGGCGGCGGGCTGTGGCAGAGTGGGGCCGGTCCCGCCATTGCCCCCGACGGTTCGATCTACGTCATCACCGGCAACGGCGCGTTCTCGCCGCAGCAGGGCGATTTCGGCGAGAGCGTGGTGCGGCTTGCCCTGCACACCGGACCTCTCGCGCATTTCGAGGTATTGTCGTGGTGGACGCCCTGGACAGACGCCAACCGTGTCGGCGCCGCGGCTGCGGCGCTGCTCGACGATGACGATGACGATGCGCACGCGCTGCCGTCGAACGTTTCGCTGACCGCGGTGATCGGCCATGCCAAGCGGATGGGAATGGCGCTCACGCCGCTTCATGCGCGCGAGATGGCGCATGTCGCGGTAACGTCCGGGCCCGACGCCATGGATGCGCAGATCGCGCCGGTCGTGGCGCATCATTTGGCGGCGATGAAGGAATCGGCATGGAGCGACCAGGACTTTGGCTCAGGCGGACCGGTCTATGTCGCGTCGGCCCATGCCGTGCTCGCGGCGGGCAAGGACGGCATTCTCTACACCGGCAATGCCGTGGCGCTTGGTGACACGCAGCCGGGCGATCTTCAGGCCGGTCACTTCGCCGCCAACTATGCCAGGCTCAAGATGCCGCCGATCCTCTATACGTTCTTCGATCCTGCCGTGCCGCCAGCGCCGGCCGCGCCGACGGAGCTGAATCTGTATCCGGGCGGCGCGACGCGGCATCTGCACGGCACGCCGCTGCTGTTCTCGTCCACAACACATGGCGTGATGCACATCGTCGGCGGCGAGAACAGCGCGCTGCGGGCGTGGTCGATCGCTGCCGACGGCACCTCGACCTATCTCGCCGGATCCAATGAAATCGCCTCACCGCAATCGCCGCGTCCATCAGGCGGCATGCCCGGCTGGAGCATCACGCTCGCCGCCAACAACGGCACTGACGCCATCATCGTGGCGATGGTTCCCTACAAGGACAGCAACATGATGCTCAGCCCCGGCCGTTTCCTGGTCTATGACGCGCAGAATTTCGCGACCAACCCGGATGGCTCGAAGCGGCTTCAGGTGATCTGGGACAGCGAGAACTGGGGCCCCGAGCACGCCTTCACGCATCCCAAGTTCAACCGTCCGATCGTCTGGAAAGGCCGCATCTATCGCCCGACTTATGACGGACAGCTCGACGTTTATGGGCTGACGAATTAGCGGGAGAGGCTGGCTCCCATCCGCGGGTCCGAAATCGCAGGGTAGGCAGAGGCGCAAAGTGCCGTGCCCATCAACAGGAGTGGTGGGCACGCTGTCGCTTTGCCTACCCTGCGAACCTGCTGGTGTGGAAAGATCACGCCTCACCCGCCGTGTGATTCCACCACCTTGCGGCAGCTGTCCGAAAGCTTGGCCTTGTTCTCGCGCAGGCAGGCATTCATCTGCGGCGGCTTGCCGATGTGCTCGGCGCAGAATTTGCTGGCGTCGCCGCGGCAGGCCATCTGCTCCTGCGGCGTGGGACCTGATTGCGCGGTGGCGGGCAGGGCAGCGGCGGTGAGCAGCAGCGCGGCAAGGACTGAAATCTTCATAAAGCACCTCTTTGCAATTGTGACGGGTCCCGCTCGGGATCGGGCGCGCCGGACCATCTCGCGGAGATCCATACCCGGTCCATGCCATGTTCATGGCATCGGCTCGGCCGCTGGCGCGCCGCACCCCCATCTTCATGGCATGTCTTGGCGCATCGTCTTTTGCCATTGAGGCTGCACGTCGGCTGCGAGACCCGGTGATTGCATCGGGCGCCGAACGGGAAGCAGGAGAGCAAAATGTCGAAAACAACGGGAGCGCTGAGCGCCGGGCTGACGATGATGATGCTGGCGGGGGCGGCGATGGTGTCGCTGGGCACGAGCCCGGCGCAGGCAGTGGTCTATTGCAAGACGGTCGGCGTGCCCCAGGGCTGCGTGGTGCGGCCGGTCGGAGCGGTGGTGGTCGCACCGGGCGCGCCGGTTGCCGCAGCGGCGGTGGCAACGCCTGGCGTCGGTGCGCCCGGCGTCGGCGTTCGCGCCGGTACGCCGATGAATCGCGGCGGCCCGGTCAATCGCGTCGGCGTGCGCTGACGATCTTGTTGGATTGAGTTGATTGCATTCTTTCGGGCCAGGGGAGCTGCGCAAGCGAGCCTGCGAACGAACCCCCCGTCGTTCGCAGGCCAACATCCCGGCCCGACCCCTCTCCCCGCACGTCCCATGCGTTCGGGGAGAGGCATTTCAGCCCCCGGCCGCGTCGCTGTCGGGAAAGACCTGCGGCAATTGCAGCCGCACGCGCGTGCCGGAGATATCCGAGCTCAGATCGAGCACTGCGCCGCAGCGCGTGGCGCGGTTTCGCATGTTGCGCAGGCCGCGCGTGGTCTGGCTGGTGCCTGCGGCTTCGCCATCATCACCAAGCGCAAAGCCGCGACCGTCGTCAGCGACGCTGATCACGCCGTACGGACCCTGCCCGTCATCGCGCGTCTCGATGGCAACAGCGATGTGGCGCGCGGCCGCGTGCTTGACCGCATTGGTCACGGCCTCGTCCAGGACGCGCACGATCTGGATGACGTGCCAGGGCCTGAGCTCGGGGTGCAGCGGCAGGCCCTGTGGCGTTGCCACGCGCCAGTCGAGCGCGATGTCATGCGGCCGCAACTGCATCGCGGCGCGCTCGCGCCAGGAGCCGAGCGCGAGCATGAGGTCGCCGCCGATGTCGTCCATGGAATCGATGACGAGACGCAAATCCTTCAGTGCGGCGCGCGCCGCATCGGTGATGGTCGCGCCCTCCTGGCCGCGCTCGGAGAGCGCGACGATACTGATCAGCTGGCCGCCGAGGCCGTCATGCAAATCGCGCATCAGCCGCGTGCGCTCGTTGGCCAGCGCTGCGGCCCGCGCGCGGGCCTCCTCGCGGGCAAAACTCGCCTTCAGCCGCTCCTCGGCCTCGCGCACGCGCGAGACGAGCTGGCCGGCAAAGCTGTCGACCTGGTTGAGCGCGCGGGCGAAGCGCCAGGTCAGCCCGGCGCCGATCGCGACCAGCATCGCCGAATAGGACAGGCGGGAGACGAAGGTGCGCTCGTTGGTCACGATCTCGAACACCGACAGCATGTCGTGGACCCAGCAGGTCAGCACGATCGTCACGGCGCAGCCGATCGTGAAGCTCGCCGCATCCTGCCGCCGCACCACTGCAGCGGCGGTGACGCAGGCCATCAGGACCAGGCTGAGCCCGACCGTGGGAATGCCGAGCATGAGGAACAGGATGCGCGGCAGCGGCGGCCCGGCGATCAGGCCGACCACGAACACGATCAGCCCCGGCACGAACAGCAGCATGCCGTAGCGCGGCCAACGCCAGCCGAAGAACAGCATGCCGAAGACGACAATCAGCGCACTCTCGATCGGCGCCGACGCCAGCAGCACTCCGGCGAGCCGCGACGCGGTGGTCGGCGGCACCGGCGGCGGCATGAAGGCCTGGACCACGCCCAGCACCATCGCGGCCGCGAGCACGCCATAAACCGGCTCGTGCCGCCGCATCAGCCACATGATCGCGAGGATGACGGCGAGGATCGACTGCCAGGCGGAGAACGCCACCGGCAATGTAACGAACAGCAGCGTGCGCGTCTCGAACGCCGGCCGCAAGGCGACGTCCGGCCCGACATAGACGGTGTCGAGAAAGCCCTTCAGCGGCCCCCATACGAACAACCGCACCGTGATCTCGTTGCGGCCGTCGTGCAGCAGCGAGGAGGGGATGGCAGCGATCTGCGGTGTGTTGCGGTCCGACCGGTTGGCGTTGGCATCGCGACGGGAGTCGAGCACGACCACGCCGTTGACGGCGACCTCCACGGCGTTGCTGAACCGCGGCAGAAATACGGACCATCCGGCATTGCCGTTCTCGAAGGTGAAGGCGCCGGTGTATAGCGGAGGATCTGCGAGCGAATAGCGCGACGACGTGAAATGCGGCAGCGTCACCGGGCGTGTTGCGCCGTCTTCCCTGAGCGAAAATCCGCTCAGCGCGAAATCTTCGGGATCGTTGGGCTGGAGCAACCGTAGCCCGAGGATGGTCGCGATCACGATCAACGCCTGAAGCAGCAGGTACGGCACGAGGCGTGACACGATCAGCCGGCGCCGGGTGCGCGTGGGTGCCTTCGCGGCGATCTCGCTCACAGCTTGATCAGGCCCTGCTGCACCGCCTCGAACACGGCTTCGCTCCGGGTGTGCACCTCGAGCTTGCGATAGATGTTCTTGATGTGGCCGGGCACGGTCTGCCTGGACAGGCCGAGATGGCTCGCGATCTCGGCGTAGCTGAAGCCCTTGGCGATGCCCCAGAGAATGTCGATCTCGCGCGGCGTCAGCTTTGCGGTGTTGAGCACCGGCCCCGGCGGCGGCTCGGCGGAGCTTTGCGTTCGCCGCACGATGAAGCGCGCTATCGAGGCCGAGATCGGCGAATGCCCAGCGACGAGATCGCGCACGGTGGTGGCGATGTCGGTCGGGAAGGCGTCCTTCAGCAGATAGCCGGTGGCGCCGACGGTGATCGCGGAGATCACGCTTTCCTCGTCGCCCAGCGCCGAGATCACCATGATCTCGGTGTCCGGAAAGCGCCGCCTCGTCTCGCGTATCAGCTCGACGCCATGGCCGTCGGGCAGCCGCAAATCGGTCAGCAGCACGCGCGGCGCGCCACTGGTGAGCGCACTGCGGGCCTCACCGAGCGAGCCGGCGGTGCGCACCTCGTAAGCAGCCTTCACCAGCGCGTCCTGAAGACGCCAGCAGGTAGGTGCGTCGTCTTCGACGAGGAGGATGGTGATGGTTTCGCCGGTCTCGCCCTGGTCCGTCATGATCGTGGTCCCGGCCGCGTGTCCCCCGCGGCGCGCGCGGCAAGCTTAGCCGCGGCGCTGCGGGCGCGACACCCATAATCATGGGGGCGGGGGCGCTGGCAACCGCTGAAGGCGGATCGTCGCCGTTCCGCTGTTGTTTTTGTAGAACTGGACGCGCCGGCCCTGGACCGGCAGGAGCCAGCGCGGCGCGTGTCGCGTGGAGATGAACCGGGGGAAGAGCTGGACGGCGTCGTTGACGTAGAAGAACAGCTCGCCGGCCTCGGGCGCCTCGAATTCCGCGACGAACAGCTCGGACAGTCCCTGCTTGCGCCACAGCGCGCGCGCTGCCGGAAGCGCCGCGGCCGGGATTTGCTCGAAATCCCCGAACGGCTTCCAGACGCGATTCAATTCGCTGCCCGGTGTCTTGAACTCGGCGGAGTCCTCGACATGGATCGGGTAGTTGTCCTTGCTCTCGTCTTCATAGGCCGGCACCGTCGAATTGACCCGCCGCGGCAGCTCGTTCGCCGGCCGTCCGTTGATCGCCTGCAGCGGCAGATCGTACGATCCGCGCGCTCCCACCCGCACGACCGGCTGGAACCAGTCGGCGCCCTGCAGCCGCAGGATCGGGACGGCGAGGCGGTGGGTCGGATCCGGCGGCGTCTTGAATCCGTTGAGGCCGGTCATGATGGTGCGGTCGAACCACGGGTCGGCCATCTCAATCCAGACACGGTATTTGCGGCCCTTCTCGACCGCGAGGCGGCTTGGCCAGCAGAAATCGCTGACGTCGAACAATTCGCCGTCGCGGGCCGCGACCGGCGTGTCGCCGACGGCAAGCGTCGATGCGCTGCTCTTGCAGAAGTCGCCGACGCCCGCGCGCCAGTCGAGATAGCCGCGCGACAGCAACAGCACTGCCGAGCCGAAAATGGCGATGAGGAAAACCGCCGGCATCACGACGTTGGTGAAGGCCATGCGCACCGGCCAGGCGTGCAGCCGCATCCAGCGTCCGATCGCGAGCAACCAGCCGGACTTGCTGACGCGCTTTCGCGATGCCATCCGGTCGGGCCGGTACCAGGCCAGTCGGGCGCGTTCCTGGATGCTATCGCGAAGCGCAGCATTCCTGTTCCACGCGATCAATATGATGATGACGAGGACCGTGGTGACGAACGGATAATACAGCGCGATCGCAAGCCATGGTGCCGCGTAGGACGGCAGCACGCTCGCGAGCAGATCGGCGAACGGCTTGACGACCGTGCTCGCGCCGTTGTCGATCGCCGTGATCCATTTGAGCAGGGTGGTATGCTCAAGCCCATGCTCCTTGGTCGAGCCCACGACGGAGCGCGCGATCCAGGGCCATGCGACCAGGATACCGAGCGCGATCAGCAGCGAGAAATAGGCGAAGCGGCGCCACCACACGGTGTCGAGAACCTGCCGCGCCATCTCGGGATTCGGCGGGCTCATCGCCATGAAGGCGTCGGCTTCCGCCGCCCTGTGGCCGTCACCTTCCCGCTTCGCGTAGGCGGACCGCATGGCCTTGCGCGTTTCGTCCCGCGTCAGCGGCAGCACCTGTCCATCCGGCAGCAGCACCCTCGCGTTGGCCGGAAGCATCAGCGGCGCGTAATTGTCGCATCCGTGCAGCATGCGCTCGACCACGCCGAAGTGCACCACCGGCGGTCCGCCATCTTCCACGCGGTCGTGGATCGGCCGCGGACCGTAGCGGTACAGCACGCCGGCGCCGCTGCGCGAATCGTGCATCGGCCCGATCGCCGATTGGTACTCGCGGAAATGCGCGATCGTGCCGTCCTGGAAGCGGAGCTGGTTGCCGAGCTGCTCGGCCATCCACACCAACGGCACAAAGGACAACGTGGATTCCGGATAGCCGCCGCCGATGTCGGAATGGACGCCTGCGAACCACACCTCCTTGACGATCTGCCCCTCGGCAAGCCCGGCCTGGTCGATGCGCAGCGGATGGAAGGTGGTGCGTTCGTCGTCGAGCGCGAGCGCATGGCAGGCGTGCTTCACCTTGTCGGAGAGGCGGTAGTTTCGGAACGAGATCGGCCAGATCGCCCAGTCGATGGCGACGCGGAGCTCCTCGATCGGCACGCCGAACGCCTCGACCGTGTCGAACAGTCCGAGGAATTCGATCTTGACGTCCTTGCGGCCGTCCATGGCGTCGCGGACGCTGGCATAGGAGCGATGCCGGAAAACGAGATCATAGAGATAGATCAGCACGTCGCGGATCCAGCGCGCGACCCAGATCGTCGGCAGGCTGCGATAGCCGACTGATTGCTTGCGATACGCGCGCCACGCCGCCATCGTGTTGCGCTGCATCTCCGCATGCGACACGGCGACCTTGTCGATCACCGCCGGCACCAGCCCCTGGCTTGCGATCAGGGCTGCCAGCGTGCGCGCGGTGAATGCGCCGCGGCTGAAGCCGAAGATGTAGATCTCGTCGCCTTCGCGCCAGTTCCAGCACAGGAAGCGATAGAGTTTGCGGACGTTGGCGGGCACGCCGATGCCGGTGGCGCCGTCGAGGGCTGCGAGCGGCGCCCAGCCGGCGGTGCCGACGCCCTTGATGTAGTAGGCAATCTGGTCGGGTTTGGTATGGTCCAGCGCCTCGTAGAGACGCCAGACGCTGGACTCCTGGGTGCTGAAGGCGTTGCCGGTGCCATCGGCGAACAGCACCAGCTTGCGCGACGGACGTACGTCGGCCGTGGCCTCGCCGGCACCCGGATTGTTGTGCGCGTGGTCCGGCCCCGTCCCATCCCGGTGCGTCATGGACTCCTCCGAAAATTCATTTTGGGATGCTTAGGCTCCGCTCGGGCGGCATCCTTCAAATTCAATCAGTGATTTCATCGTGAATTGATGGATGTATTTCGCCCATAATCGCGCTGAGGTAGCAAGCAGGATTGCGCCGTCCTGCTACGGCTGTCTATGAACTCCGCCACACTCGGCAAAAGAAATGCCCGGGCAAGCCCGGGCATGACTCCTCGTTTGCGAAGCGACCGCTATTGCGAAGCGGCCGCATGGCCGGCTCTTATCTGCTGTTGCCGCGGCAGGCTCCGCCGGGTCCGATATGGTAGCCGCGCGGGCAGGCATGCGCGGCGGGGTTGGCGAAGTTGCGCAGGCAACCGCCATAGGGGCCACGGTGCCAGCCGGCGCCGCAGCCGCCGGCGACCGCGATGACATCGCCATTACCTTGTGCGCCAAACGGCGCCAGCGGCAGGGCCTGGGCCGAACTGACGATCGCGCCGAGCGCGAGCGCCGCGGCAAACACGCTTCGTATCATGCGTCTTGCTCCTGACGTTCGGGGGTCAGTGGGTGGCTGCGAAAGCGATGCCGGCGCGCACTTCGGTGATCGCCTGGTCGATCAGCCCCAGTGCCCGTTCGCGATGGCCGCCCTTGTTGGGCTCGGCCTTGACGAGCTCGGCGCGGGCCGATTGCAGGATCGCCACCGCCTCGTCCATGTGCGGTTGCGCGCCGAGCGCGTAGCCGATGCAGAGGCTGGTTGCGATGGCGCCGCCGAGCACGAGGCTGCGGGGTAGAGAGGTTCGCATGTCGTTGTCTCCTCCAGCGGGCGTCAGGCTGGGGCCGCCCGGTTGCCCGGACGCGATTCGCGTGTGGCGGGATGTCGCATCCAGAGCCTGAATAGGATGGGGGTGTGCGGGCCGTCTTGGACTGTCCGGCGCCCGAGGGCCTTGCCGCTTGGACTGACCGGCGCAGCTTGCTTCAGGTGGTCGTACTGGTAGCCTGTGACCGCTGGCCTTCAGCGCGGGTTCATCCCCGGCTTGCAAGGCTCGATTGTTGTCTGCGCGATTTTTTCCGAAAAAGCCTTTCCCGGAAGTCCTTGTCGATGTCCGTCATCAGGAAGTCGCTCTCGACCGAGATGCTGCCGCAGGATCTGTCCGACCGGCAGCGCTTCATCCGCTTCGCCGAGCTGTTCGAGCATTTTTCCAACACCGGCGAGCTCGACCCGGCCTCCGACGTGCCGTTTCGCGCCACGATGAACTCGATCCATATCGGCACCACCATGCTCGGCCGCTGCGACGGCAGCTTCGTCACGGTGCGGCGGGAAAAGCGCCAGGTCATCGAGACTGGCGATGACCGTTTTTGTCTCGTGCGCAACACCGGCGATCGTTCTTCGCAGGTGGTTCATCGCGGCCGCGAATTCACCATGCGGCCTGGCTCGATGGTGCTGCTCAAGCTCGACGAGCCGTTCTTCGCTGCCGATGGCGCCAGCCAGAAGCGCTTCACCAATGTGCATCTGCCGGTCGAGTCACTGCGCGCGATGGTCGCCGACCTCGACGACCTCGTCGGCTGCGAGCTCGAGCCCGGCGGCGCGCTGTCGCTGGCGATGGATTACAGCGACCTGCTGCTTCGTCATCCCGTGGCCGCCGACGAGGCCGGCATGGCGATCGCATCCCATTTGCTTGATCTCGCCGCGATCGGCTTGGGGGCCCGCAGCGACGTTGCGGCCGCGGCACGGCGCGGTGGCCTGCGCGCGGTGCGGCTGAAAGCCGTGCTGTCGATCCTCGAGACGCGCTTCCACGAGCCGGATTTTTCCGCGCAAAGGCTCGCCACTGCTGCCGGTCTCTCCGAGCGCTATGTCAACGAGCTGCTGTTCGAGGCCGGCGCGAGCTTCACCACCCGCCTGACCGAACTTCGCCTGCGCAAGGCCGCCGACCTGCTCGCCCATCGCGAAGGCCGCATCAGCGACATCGCCTTCGCCTGCGGCTTCAACGATCTCTCTTATTTCAACCGCTGCTTTCGCCGCAGGTTCGGCCTGACGCCGACCGCGGCGCGGGGCAAGTGAGGGCGAGCCTAAACCGTCTCCACCTTTGGCGGCGGATATCGCCGCGCCAGCATCGACAGCGGCAGGCGCCGCTCGTCCGCCGGCAACTCCAGCCAGGCCAGTACCAGCGGCCGCTTCCAGTCACCGACGCCGAAGTCCATGTCGACCCATTTCTGCGGCTCGGGCCCGTCGAGGCCGCGGACCCAGACGAAATAGCGGGGCAGGTCGTCGCCGTCGGTCTCCGTCGTGGGTCCCCTGGCCATCACTTGCTCGCTGCCTCGACACGCGTTGCCGCAGGATATAGGTAGCGGCGCGGCAAAGTCGAACGTGGGCCCCGCAGATATTGCGAAACCACGGAGCGACCGGGCGCTTGGGTCCAGAGCACATGAATGAAACTGTGATCGATGCTTGGGATGATGCGTCGCAGGTGATGACGCGGCTCGTTGGCGCCTGGTCGTTCGACCGGGTCATCGAAGGTCAA
Organism: Bradyrhizobium monzae; assembly: GCF_021458635.1. GTDB lineage: Bacteria > Pseudomonadota > Alphaproteobacteria > Rhizobiales > Xanthobacteraceae > Bradyrhizobium. The sequence continues at coordinate 264,187 of NZ_JAIRDQ010000006.1, read as the reverse complement.
GGGAGCATGACGGGCCTTGCGACCTTCACGCCATTGGATGCGGAGCGCCTGGCCTATCGCGAGCACGGACGGCTGACACTCCAGAACGGCACCGAGCTCGAGGCGGAGCGAGAATACGTCTTCCGCAGGCATGACCGGGGATTCGAGGTCTTCTTCAAGGAGACCCCGCCACGGCTATTCCACGTGATCGAACTCACTGCATCCGATGGCGGCGTCCTGAGCGGAAGCGCCGGCCATCTGTGCAATCTCGATCATTATCAGTCGACCTTCACCTTCCGCTCCGATGGTGGCTTTGTCGTTCGCCACGTCGTGTCGGGTCCGCGCAAGGACTATACGATGGTCACGACCTACACGCGAACGCCGTGAGGCGTGCGGCGGACCGCGACGTCACTGCCAGAGTTCGGCGGTCGCGACCCGATTGATATCGGCGAGCCGCCGTTCGGCATCGCCGCGGAGGTCGAGGCTTGCCAGCAGCGTCAGCAGGCGTTGATAGGTGCTTTCCGCGACCTCGACCGGCAGCGGGGATTCGTCAAACGCCTCGACATAGCTGCCGGCAAGATTGCTGAGGAGACGGCATAGACCGCGCTGGGCGGGATCGTCCTGGCCGAGCGTGTCCAGCTTCTGCTGAAGGTTTTGGAAGGTCCGCAAACCGTGGTGCTGTTCGGAAAGCCACGCGTGCAGGTCGTTCATATGAGCTCCTTCGACTGAGAGAAGAAGCTATGGGTTTATACAGTGGGAATGTGACGTTTGCGAGGGAGAGGAGAGAGACGCAGCTATGCTGCGACAGTCGGCCTTCGCCAAGGCTTCGGCGGACACGCATCGCCCTTTCGGGGCATCGCATGGCCGCGCCACGCGAAGCCCATAGGGCGAAGCGTGGTGCCCCTGGCCGATAATCGACTAGTCGCATAACAAATTGAATTTGCGATACTTTTAGTCGTCGGCTGCCTCAGATACCGACAGGAATACCGACAAGATGATGGACGGGAGGCGTTCGCAAAAATTAATTTGCGAACGCTCTGCAGCACGCACAGTCTTGCAGTTCTTGCCTTCATAACCGCCGGCCGGAGTCGAACCCGGCTCAGACTCGAAAATCTTTAGGGAGGCAGGCGAGCGCTTACCACTGCGGTCGGCGAACGCAGAGAGTTGAAGTGCGTCTGCGAATCTCTCGGCTCGCGGTTGCCGTGAACTTGGCGCGGAAGATTGGAAGAGATGTCGGGGCCTCAGTTTTTGTGTGGGTTGGTAGCGCTCCCCCGCTACCAAATCGTACGATTTTGCGCGCCAGCCTACGATTTCCTGCGATCCCATACGCTCGTTGCATCTCGGACCAAGCAAAGTCGCGACGTTCACTTGCGTTGCGGCATGCCAGCCGGAACGATGGTTTGAACGATCGAGGTGTCCAGCGCTTCGTAATCGTGCAGTCCGATCGTCGCGTAGAGCTCGGCCCGCGTCTGCATCCGCTCGACGAGTTGATGCGTGCCGCCGTCGCGCGCAATCGCCGCGTAGAGCTCGGCCTGGGCCTTGTTGGCCACGCGCAGCGACGAGACTGGCCAGATCACCATAGCGTAGCCCATGGCCTCGAACTCCGCGGCCGTGAAGAACGGTGTCTTGCCGAACTCGGTCATGTTAGCGAGCAGGGGAACGCCTTGCATGCGCTGCGCGAAGGCGCGGAACATCTCGGCGGTGTTGAGCGCTTCCGGGAAGATCGCGTCCGCACCGGCGTCCATATAGAGCTTTGCGCGGGCGACCGCGCCGTCGAGGCCTTCGCTGGCGGCGGCGTCGGTCCTGGCGATGATCACGAGATCGCGCCGCGCTTTCGCCGCGGCCGAGACCTTCGCCGCCATGTCATGCGCGTCGGCAATCTTCTTGTCGTTGAGATGGCCGCACTTCTTCGGCAGGATCTGATCCTCGAGATGCAGCGCGCCCGCGCCGGCATCCTCGAAGACGCGCGTCGCATGCATCACGTTCAATGCCTCGCCATAGCCGGTGTCGGCGTCGACGAGCAGCGGCAGGCCCGATGCGCGGGTGATCTGGCGGACGAAGAAGGAAACCTCGTCCACGGTGATGATGCCGAGATCAGGCAGGCCCATCGAGGCCGTCATCGCCGCGCCCGAGAGATAAAGTGCGTCGAAGCCGGCCGCCTTGGCTTGCAGCGCCGCCATGCCGTTGTGCGCGCCCGGCAATTGCAGGATGCCGGGCTGCTTCAACAGCGCGCGAAAGCGCTGACCAGCAGATTCGCGCGGAAGGTCGGCGGCAACGAGATACGTCATCGTTCAGGACTCCAGGAATTATCAGGCGCTGCGCCGCGTCTGCGCGGCCGGCTTGGCGGTTCGGTAGAACACGTTGCCCTCGAACAGGCGTCGCGCGGTGCGATAGACCGCGCCGTGAATGGCGCGCGCCTTCGCTGGCTCGTCGGCATGTTCGACGGCGGCATCGACCACGGTCGTGCCGGAGGGATGGGCGATGGTGATCGGGCCATCGCCAGCGCGGGCCATCCGGTTCGCCAGCGTGCCCTTGATGCGCACCGCGATCGCAAGGCAGGTGGCGCCGGTGATCGGCACCGCGCGATGCGGCTGGCCGATCGAGATCATCCGGATGCCCAGCGACATTTCGGAGGGCTCCAGATGCCGGCCCGACAGCGTCGTCATCTGGCGCGGCGGCACGATCATCGCGACCTTGGGCACGCTCGGGATTTTTGTGGCCGCCGCAGCGTCAGGCGCGAGGCCCATCGCCACCGAGGCCGCACAACGTATCGCCTCCATCCGTGCGAGGAACACCGGATCGCTCTCGAGCGCGTCCGGCATCTCATCGCCCGCCTTGCCGAGCGAATCGGCGGCGACGAAGACGCAAGGATTGGCGGCGTCGACCATCGAGGCCTCGATCGTGCCGAGACCCGCGATCTCGAAATGATCGCAGGCGTGTCCGGTCGGCAGCAGGCGTCCGGTCCTTGTACCGCCGGGATTGACGAATTCGAGCCGCACCGGCGCGCCGTGTCCGCCGACGCCATCGATCGTCATGTCGCCGTCGATCTCGACTTCGCCATCGATCATCGGGAAGCGTGCGACGATGATCTTGCCGGTGTTGGTGTTGTGAATGCGCACGACGGCTTCGCCGTTCGCAGGCGCCTTCACCAGGCCTTCGCTGACGGCGAACGGGCCCATCGCCGAAGACATGTTGCCGCAATTGGCGCTGTAATCGACCGCGGCGCTCTTCACCTCGATCTGAGCGAACGTATAATCAATGTCGGCATCGGGGCGCGTCGGCGCGCCGACCACGCAGACCTTCGACAGCGACGACAGCCCGCCGCCCATGCCGTCGAGCTGCCGGCCGTTGGGGTCTGGCGAGCCCATCACCGACAGGAAGATCGGATCCCACAGCGCAGGATCCGCCGGCAGGTCCTTCCTGTTGAACACGACGGCCTTCGACGTGCCGCCGCGCATGAAAGTCGCCCTGAGCTTGTTCTGTGGCATCGGCTAATCCATTGCATACCGTTGTATACTTTGGATACCAGTGTATACATTCGTGGGATGGACTGCTACTCTTAATTCTATTCGGTGGACGCGGATGGCCGCGGGCCAGACAGGCGCCGCGGCGCCGAATATCTTGCGTCGTTCGTGGATGACGCGCGGCCTGCCGAACGAGATCGGGATGACTTCATGAACGACGAGATGGTGTTGCCGGACCGCACGAAGTTCGCATCGGCTGCCGACTATGCCTATGCGGCCCTGCGGCGTGAGATCGTCGAAGGGCGATTCGCCCCGGGACGGCGCATGCGCGAAGTCGAATTGGCGGAGCATCTCGGCATCAGCCGGACGCCCACGCGCCAGGCGCTGACGCGGCTCGAGCTCGAGGGCCTGCTCGATCTGCGCCCGCGCACCGGTCTTGTCGTGTCCATTCTCGACATGGATGCGGTCGAGGAACTCTACGAGATGCGCGCGGCGCTCGAAGGCACGGCCGCTTCGCTCGCCGCAAAACACGCCAGCCCGAAAGATCTCGCGACGCTCGCAAGGCTCATCGCGGAGGGCGAAAAGCTCGATCACGAGCCATTCAAGCTCTATCGGCATAATAGAGAATTGCACGACGCGATTCAGGTCGCCGCGCATAATCGCTATCTCGAAAAGAGCCTGTCTGCGCTGCAGGATGCGATCGCGCTGCTGGGGCCGACGACGTTGGCCGAGAAGGGCCGCTTCGCGGTCGCCCAGGCCGAGCATGCGGCGATCGTGCAGGCCATTACACAAAGAGAAGGCGTGTTGGCCGAGCGGCTGGCGCGCGCGCATGTCCTGAGCGCGCTCGAAACCCGCCGTGCGATCCTCGCAAAGGAGCGCGATCTGGAAACGCGCCACGAGCACGACGGCGCCTGATCGGACGTTGCGAGCGGGGCTGTCTCAGCCGCTCGCAACCGAGCTCGTCGAGCCAATCTTTTGCATCGATTTCCGTATCCGACTGTTTTCATGGAGATTTTCCTCGAAAACAGAGCCCTCTGAATTATCTTGCATTCCAGTGTATACATTAGTATCCATAAGAATACAGAAGCTCAGAAGGGAACGGAAATGCACGAAGAGTTCGATGTGATCGTCGTTGGCGCTGGCAACGCCGCATTGGCTGCGGCGGTCTCGGCGAAGGAAAACGGCGCAGATCGCGTCCTCGTTCTCGAGAAAGCTCCCCGCGAAATGCGCGGCGGCAACACGCATTGGAGCGGCGGCGTGCTGCGCTTCGCCTATGACGAGCCGCGCGAGATCGGCGCCCTGCTGCCCGGCGTCGAGGACGAGTTCGACAATTTTTACGACGGCATCTCGCCCTACACCCAGGAAGATTTCCACGGCGATCTGATGCGCGTCACCAACGGACGCACCGATCCGACGCTGTCGCGCCTGCTGGTGTCGAATTCGCAGGCGACGGTGCGCTGGATGAAGGACACCGGCGGCATCAAGATGGAGCCGGCGATCAGCCTGTCCGCCGTCAAGAAAGACAACGTCATGGTCTGGGCGCGCGGCCTCGTCGTGCGCGCTGCGCACGAGGGCGTCGGCCTGTCGCGCAGCTGGTTTTCGACCTGCGAGCGCATCGGCATCGAGGTTCGCTACGGCAACGCCGTCTCGGAGTTGCTGGTCGATGACAACGGCCGCGTCGTCGGCGTCAAGACCAAGGATGATGACGGCGTGCGCTCGATTGGCGCAAAGGCCATCGTGCTCGGCTGCGGCGGCTTCGAAGCCAACGTGCAGATGCGCACGCAGCATATCGGCCCGCTGGTCGGCGCAGCGAAGGTGCGCGGCACGCCGCACAATCAGGGCGACGGCCTGCGCATGGCGCTTGCCATCGGCGCCATGCCTTGGGGGCAGTGGAGCGGCTGCCATGCGACGCCGATCAGCGCGGACTGGGGCGATTTCGCGCCGCGCGAGATGACCGACCGCAGCAATCGCCTGTCCTACGTCTATTCGGTGATGATCAATCGCAAGGGCAAGCGCTTCGTCGACGAAGGCGAGGACGGCGCGCTCTTCACCTACGCAAAATTCGGCCGCGCGATTCTTGCCGAACCCGGCGCCAAGGCCTACCAGCTGTTCGACAGCAAGGTGGTTCACCTGCTCGAGCCGCGCTATTCGACCAGCGATCCGATCAAGGCCAATACGCTGGAGGAGCTGATCGCCCAGCTCGACATCGACGACAAGACGCAGGCGCTCAAGACCGTCCTGAACTTCAACGATCACGCGCGCGCGGCGGACGAAGGCTTCGATCCCACCAAGAAGGACGGCCTCTCGACCAAGGGCCTCGATCTCGAAAAGACCAACTGGGCGCTGCGGCTCGACAAGCCGCCTTACTACGCCTACAGCGCGACCGGCGGCATCACCTTCACCTTCGGCGGCCTGAAGATCAACGAGAATGCCGAGGTGATCGGCACTGACTGGCGTCCGATCAAGGGCCTGTACTGCTGCGGCGAGCTCGTCGGCGGCCTGTTCTACGACAATTATCCCGCCGGCACCGGCCTCGTCTCGGGCGCGACCTTCGGAAGAATTGCAGGTCGCAACGCAGCTGGCCAGCAGAGCGTGGCGCCGGCCAAAGCGGTGGCGGCGCAATGAGCGTCAGCGCCACGATGTCGGGCCTGGCGGAGCGGATCATTAGCTATGATCCGCAGCCGCGCGACGCGAAGGCTGCCGGACGCGTCAAGGCCGCGATCATCATGACGTTCGGCAAGACTTTGTCAGGTGCGTCGGCCGCTATCACGACGGCCTTGCTTGCGACATCAGGTGTCGCGGCGAGCGGCGGCTCCTCGCTCGTGTTCGGCACCGAACGGCGCACCAGCGCGGTCGCTGCCGCGCTCATCAACGCCACAGCGGTCGCCGCCGCATCCAAGTCGGTGCCCGACGCTGCGAATGCGGCCTTTGTCGTCGCGCTGTTCGCCCTCTGCGAGGAGCGTGGAAAAGCCGGTCAGGAGTTCATCGACGCGTTGATTGCAGGCGCCGAGATCTCGCGGTCACAGCCGTCGGCCGGCCAGCTTGGAGCTGCCGTGCTGGGCAGTGTCGCAGCGGCGGCCCGATTGCTCGGACTGAATCGTGCGAAGACTGCAGCTGCGCTGGTCATGGCGAGCGTGGCAAATGCCGGCAATCCTGCGGCAGGGCAAGGCGGAGTTGAAGCATTCCTGGTCGGTCAAAGCCTGAGCAATGCGCTGCTCGCCGCGTTGCTGGCCGAAGCGATGGACGAGGCGTCCTGCCAAGAGATGCTGAGCGGCGAACGGCTCGCTTCTGGCGATGACTCATCGGGACCGGAAGCGCTCGATCTCCTCGCGGTCCAATCGCCGCCGGGCGCCGATCTCTGGGATCAGTTCGATCAGGACGTTGGCGCCGTCCTGCCGCGCGATGACGTCGCTCCGCTGTTTGAGCGGCTCGAGACGATCGAGAAGGTGAAGGACCTCGCGACCGTTTCGCGTCTGTTGCAGGGCCGCGGCACGCGAGCGGCTCCGAAGAAGGTCGTCTTCGCGCCGCGCGGAACGCATGAGCCGGAGGAGACCAACTGGGTTCCCTAAGACCCGCGAATGAGGGCGATGGCGGCTTGGCCGCCATCGCAAGCAACAAGCATCACCTGACCAAAGCCGAGCCTGAAAACAAACGAGCAAGGCAGACAAGAGCAACATCTGGGGAGAGATTGGAATGAAGCGTTTTGAGTTGATTGCCGTCCTGGCTGCACTGGTCACCTGTTCCGGCGCCGCCTGGGCCGAAGACAGTGTCACGATTGGCGTGCACGCCAGCTTTTCCGGTGCCGGTGCCGCGTTCGCCGAAGGCATGCTCGCCGCCACCGATTTTGCCGCTGAAGACGTCAACAAGGACGGCGGCCTCGATGTCGGCGGCAAGCGCTACAAGATCCTGATCAAGCAATATGACGACCGCTACCGCGCCGCTGACGCGGTCACGGCGATGGATCGCCTGATGATTCAGGACGGCATTCATTTCGTGGTCGGCCCGATGGGCTCGGCTGCGGCGGTGGCGACCAAGGACCAGACTACATCAGGCAAAGTCATCACCATGACGCTCGCCTTCACGCCGCGGGCCCTCGGCGCTGACGCGCCGTTTGCCTACCGTCCGGTGATCACGACCGGCGAATTCTCCGACCCGCAGGTGGCGTGGCTGATGAAGAGCACGTCGGCGAAGCAGGTGGTTTCGCTGCTTCCCAATGATGAGACCGGGCAGCAGATCGGCGTGGCGAATTTTAACTCCTACGCCAAAGCCGGCGCGAAGCTGCAGGTCGAGTATTTCGAGCGCGAACGCGTCGACTTCGTCCCCATCCTTACCCGCCTCTTGATGAAAGCCGATGGCCTCGAGCTCGGCGGCAATTCGCCGACCACCGCCGGTCTCATCCTCAAGCAGGCCCGTGAATTGGGTTATCGCGGTCCGGTGTTTGTCACCGGCGGCGATGTCTCGGCCGAAATGCTGAAGGTCGCTGGCAAGGAAGCGGCCGAAGGGACCTATGTTCACCTGCCGATTGACACGGGCTTGCCGGATACGGCGGCTTACGTCGCCCGGTTCAAGGCCAAGTACGGGCAGAACATGAACGGCTTCAGCCCATTCTTCTACGTCGGCCTGCAGATGTTGTTCACGGCCATGAAGAAGGCGGGGTCCGTGGACGACACGACCAAGATCGCAACGACGCTGGATGGATTGTCCGATGTCCCGACCGCGATGGGCGAGGCGGGCTGGACCGGCGAGCAGAAATACGGAATCAAGCACCAGATCGATCTTCCGTTCTATGTCGGGCAGATCAAGGACGGCGTCGTCACGAAGGTTGCGACCTGCGACGTCAACGCGTGCAAGTGAGCGGTCGCTGAAACAGGCGGGGCGCTTTCCGCGCCTCGCCGCTACGATTGGAGGCGTCGTCCCGTGAGCATGGACATCATATTGGCCCAGACCGTCGTCAACGGGCTCATGGTAGGCATGATCTATGTGCTGATGGCCATCGGCTTCACCATGGTGTTCGGTATCATGCGCATCGTCAATTTCGCGCATGGTGAGTTCTACATGGTCGGCGCCTTCCTGTTCGCCATCCTCTATGGCAGCAACGAGATGCCGTTCGCGGTCAGTGTCCTGCTCGCCGTGGGCGCAACGGCTTTGCTTGGGCTCGCGATGGAACGGGTCGTGTTTCGCCGGTTTCGCGGCAACGAGATCAACGGCATGATTGCCTCCGTCGGCGTCGCCCTCATCATCCAGAACAGCGCGCTGCTGATGTGGGGATCGTCGGCACGCACTGTGCCGCCCGTCGTCTCGGGCGTTCTGTCCATCGGCGGGATCGTATTTCCATGGTCGCGGCTGGTCGTCATTATCGGTGCGATCCTCGCCGTGGTGTCGCTCAATCTGCTGGTCGTCCACACAAGGATCGGCCGCGCCATGCGGGCTGTGGCCCAGGACGCGGAGATTGCCCAGGTGCAGGGCATTCGCGTCGACGTCATCTTTCCCGCCGCGTTCGTGCTGGGCGTCAGCCTCGCAGCATTTGCCGGCGTCCTGATGGCGCCGGTGCTTTCGGTGTCGCCCTTTATCGGTCTGGCACCGACGTTGAAGGCCTTCGTCATCGTCGTCATCGGGGGACTCGGCAGCGTCCCCGGCGCGGTTGTGGGCGGATTGCTGATCGGCTTGATCGAGAGCTTCGCCGGAACGTTCGTCAGCGCCTCGTTGGCAGAGATTCTCCAGTTCCTGGTCGTGATCGCCGTCGTGCTGCTGCGCCCGCAAGGCTTGCTCGGCCGAAAGGAGCGTGAGGCGTGACCCTTCCAACCACCAAGCCTGTGCACCTTGTCGGGGTCGGCGTGGCAGTCGCCGTTGCCGTGCTGCTGCCCTGGTTCGCGCCGAACCAGTTCTATATTCATTTGGCGACAGTCGGCTGCATCAATCTCATGCTGGTGCTCGGCCTCGCCATCATTGCTCGGGCGGGGCAGCTCTCGATGGGCCATGGCGGCTTTGCGCTGGTCGGCGGCTACGTTTCGGCGCTGCTGTCGATGAAGGGCTGGCCGCCGCTGCTGACCCTGTTCGTCGCAGGACTGGTTGCGGCCGTCATCGCGGCTGCCCTTGGCTGGATCATCCTTCGTCTGCGCGGCGTCTATTTCGTGCTGGTGGCCTTTGCGTTTAGCCAGATCGCGGTGTTGCTCGCGCTGGACATGAGCTCGATCACCGGCGGCGCCAACGGGCTGGTGGGCGTGCCTCCGATCTCGATCGTCGGATATGTGCTTCGCGCCAAGCCGCAATTCTATCCCTTTGCGCTCGGCTGCGCGTTGGTGACGCTGCTTCTGACCTGGCTGCTGTATCGGTCGCCCCTGGGAACGATGATGGCGGCCACCGCCGAGAACCAGCGCCTCACCGAGTCCAGCGGCATCGATACGCATCGCGTCCAGGTGATCGCCTTTACCATCGGCTCCGGCATCGCGGGCTTTGCCGGTGCGTTGTCGACGCACTATCTCCGTTTCATCTCGCCGGATTCCTACACGTTCTGGGAGTCGGTCTCTTACCTGACCATGCTGGTGGTCGGCGGCCGCGACGGCGTGTTGGGTCCCGTGGTCGGCGTGCTTGTCCTCACGCCCTTGCCGGAATTGCTGCGATCCACCGAAGGATTGCAGCACATCATTTACGGAACGATGCTGGTCCTCTGCCTGATGTTCGTGCCGAACGGCCTGGCGAGCCTCGTCCACACCTGGCGCGCGCGCCAACACGTTGCACCGGCCAACGCAACGCGCGTGGTCGAGGAAGTGCCATGAGCATGCTCCAAGTCGATAGTTTGAAGCGGTCCTTCGGTGGCCTCGTTGCGGTCCGGACCGTCTCCTTCGATGTCAATGAGGGTGACTTTCTCGGCTTGATCGGCCCGAATGGCGCGGGCAAGACCACGTTGTTCAACGTGATCTCCGGCGTGTTGCGACCTTCGGCGGGAACGGTCCGGTTTCTGGGCCGCGACATCTCGGGGCAGCCGGCCAACCGCACGGTTCGCCAGGGGCTGTCGCGCACCTTCCAGGCCGCGACCATCTACCCTGAGGCGACGGTCATCGAAAACGCGGCGCGCGGGACGCTGGGCTCGAACCTGACCGGGCTGTGGGGAGGGTTTTTCTCGGGTAAGTGGCGAGCAGAGGCGGAAAATAGAGCGCTCCATGTGCTCGATTTGCTCGGGCTGACGCGCCGCGTAGGCTTGAAGGCGCGCGAGCTATCCTATGGTGAGCAGCGACGTCTCGGCGTCGCGATCGCGTTGGCCAGCGAACCCAGGCTGCTGATGCTGGATGAGCCCGTCGCCGGCCTCAATCCGGAGGAGGCGGCCGAGCTCGCCTCGGTTCTGCGTCGGGTGAAGGCGGAGCGCGGCGTGACGATGGTGATGGTCGAGCATCACATGCGCACCGTCATGGGCCTGTGCAATCGCGTCGTGGTGCTGGACCACGGTACGCTGATCGCGCAAGGAACGCCTGCGGAAGTCGTCTCGAACCCGGTCGTGATTGAGGCTTATCTCGGCAAGGAGGCGGTCCATGCTTGATGTGCGCGGGATCAGCGTCTGCTACGGTCCGCTCACAGCGGTCCGCAATTTGAGCCTGTCCGTCGCCGACGGGGCGATCGTGTCGCTCATCGGTTCGAACGGCGCGGGCAAGACCACCACGATGAAGGCGATTATCGGCCTCAAACCGGTGAGCGGCGGGGAGATCCATTTCGACGGCGAACGCATCGATGGCGTTTCTGCCTCCCAGCGTGTTGGGCGCGGGATCGCGCTGTCGCCGGAAGGGCGGCGCGTCTTCCCGCAGATGAGCGTGCTCGATAATCTGCTGGTGGGTGGCTACTCGCAGCGCGACAAGGCGCAGCAGAAGAAGACGCTGGACCAGATCTACGGATATTTCCCCCGTCTGGTGGAGCGGCGCAGCCAGATGGCGGGCTCGCTGTCGGGCGGCGAGCAACAGATGGTTGCCATCGGCCGCGCTCTGATGGCGCGGCCACGCCTATTGCTCCTCGATGAGCCATCGCTCGGGCTTGCTCCGATCATCGTCGACGAGATCGCGCGCATCATCGGCGAGATCAACCGCGATATCGGGATGTCGATCATCCTGGTGGAGCAGAATGCAAAGCTTGCCCTCAACCTCTGCCACGAGGCCTTCGTGCTGGAAACCGGCGCGGTCGCGCTGAGCGGGAAGGGCCAGGAGCTGCTCGCAAGCGACTATGTGCGCCGGGCCTATCTCGGTATCTGAACGTTCTCACTGTCTGGAAATTCCGGAGTTTTGACATGACTGGATCTTCGACCTTCGGCTTCATCGGTTTAGGCGTCATGGGTGAACCCATGTGCCGGCATCTCGTGCAGAAGACGAAGCAAAAGGTGCTGATCCACGACATTAACGCCGAACCGGTGGCCCGCCTGGTACAGGTTGGCGCAACCGATGTCGGGTCGGTATCCGCCGTCGCGAAGGCCGACATCGTTTTTATTTCGATGCCGAGCGGCGAGCACCTCAAGAAGATATGCGAGATGCCGGGTGGGTTGCTGGAGTCGGCGCGCGCCGGCCAAACCATCGTCGATCTCTCGACCAGCCCGCTGAAGCCGACCCGCGAGCTGGCCGCTGCCTTCGGCGCAAAGGGAGCCGACTATGCCGATGCGCCGGTTGCCCGGACGCGGGCGGCGGCCGAGGCGGGGACGCTTGCGATTTTCGTCGGCGCGACCGCTGGCGTTTTCGCGCGCATCGAACCGCTGCTGCGCTGCTTTGCCAGTGAGGTCACGCATTGCGGTGATGTCGGATCGGGCCAGGTGGTGAAGATCCTCAACAACATGGTCGTGGTCGGGACCGTGACTGCGCTGTGCGAAGCCGTCGCGATCGCAAACTCCGCGGGCGTGTCGACCGAGACCTTGTTTGATGCCTTTTCCAAGGGCTCAGCGGACAGCTTTGCGCTGCGCAATCATGGCTACAAGGCCGTTGCCGCGCGGGAGTTCCCCGAGCGCGTGTTCTCGACCGACTACATGCACAAGGACGTCTCCTATGCGCTCGACATGGCGAAGGACGCCGGGATCGAGGCGAGAGAAGCTGCGCTTGGCGCAAGCCTTCTGACCGAAGCGTCCCAGGCCGGTTTCGGCGCGAACTACTGGCCGGTCATCGTCAAGATCATCGAGCGCTCTTCGAAGTAGCGGTCAGGCGCCGGCGATCGGCTTGAACCAAAAAGACGAATAATCAAAGGGAGGGATTCGTGCGGGTGTTGGTGTTGACGATCGCGCTGCTTCTGTCGAACTGGAGTCTGGCGGCAGCGGAAAACTACCTCTCTCAGAGAATTACCGTCATCGCTCCGTTTGCTCCCGGCAGCGGGACCGATGGCGTTGCGCGCATCGTGTTCCAGCGGCTGTCGGAATTGCTGAAGACGACGATCGTGATCGACAATCGCGTCGGCGCCAACGGCGCGCTCGGCGCGATGGCGGCCGCACGTTCGGCGCCGGACGGATATACCCTGCTGGTTGGCGGAACGTCTACGCATGCCGCCAATCCCAGCATGCTGAAGTCGATCCAGTATGATCCCGTCGCCGATTTCGTGCCGATTTCGCAGTTCGGCCTGTTTCCTTATTTTCTGATCATCGATCCCAGCCTGCCCGTGAAGAGTGTTGGCGATCTCGTCGCGCTCGCGAAGAGCAAGCCCGGCTCGTTGACGTTCGGATACGCCAACGCGCTCGGGCAGCTCTCCGGCGAAGCATTCAAGCGAAGGGCGGGCATTGATATCGGCGCGGTGCCCTACCGGAATAGTCCGCAGGTCGTGACCGACATCATCGCACAGCGTGTCTCGATGACGTTCATGGACATGGCGCCCGCTGTTTCGCAGGTGGAAGCCGGGTCTGCCCGCGCGCTCGCAACGACGAATCTCGCTCGCGCCTCGCAGTTTCCTGAGATCCCGACCATGAAGGAGGGCGGCGTCCCGTTCATCAATATCTCCGCATGGACCGGCCTGTTCGCTCCCAAGGACACGCCGCCGGACGTCGTCGCAAAGCTCTCGGAGGGCGTGCGCGAGGTGTTGGCGGAGCCTGAGATCCAGAGCCGTCTCGCCGATATCGGCTTCGAGGTTCAGTGGATCGGGCCAGCCGACTTCGCTAAGCACGTCAAGGACGACATCGAATTGTGGGCCACGACAACGAAGGAAGCTGGCATCGAGCGCCAGTAGAGACCGACATGTCCGAGTATGAAATCTATGCGATCCGATACGCCAGGAAAGACGAGCGTCGCGCGTCGGAGAACTTCATCGACAGCAGCGGCGTACCTGATGCGCCGATGCCGCTGGATTTCTTTGTCTGGGCGCTGGTCGGCCCGAACGGCACCGTAATCGTCGATACCGGCTTCGACGAGACGGCAGGCAAGCCGCGCAACTACGCCGTGACGCGCCCGGTCGCCGAAGGCCTGAAGCAGATCGATATCAACCCGGACAGTGTCAAGGATGTCATCCTGACCCACGTGCATTGGGATCACGCCGGCAACCACGATTTGTTTCCGCAAGCGCGCTATCACGTGCAGGAGCGCGAGATGCATTTCTGCACCGGACGCTGCATGTGCGATGCCGCGCAGAACAAGGCCTACAACGCCGAGGACGTCAGCCATATCGTCCGGCGGAATTTTGAGGGGCGCGTGACCCTTCACGATCCCAATTCAGATTTCGACGACGGGATATCCTTGCACTGGCTTGGCGGCCATACCGCGGGACTTCAGGTCGTGAGGGTGAAGACGCGCCGCGGCTATGTCGTGCTGGCCTCGGACGCCTCGCACTATTACGCCAACATCCTGCGACGCCGGCCATTCCCGGTGTTGTTCGACACCAACCAGATGCTGAACGGTTTTGCGGTCATCGAGAAGCTGGCCGATAGCCCGTCGCACATCATTCCCGGTCACGACCGGCAGGTGCTCTCGCTGTTTCCCGCCGCCCGCGATGGGGTCGATGGAATCGCGCGATTGGACGCCGATCCCCTCGGAAACCCTGCCTAAGCACCAGCCGACGTCAGACACACCATCCACATCATTCGCCAGTTGCGGAGACAGCCGACCATGTCGAAGAAGTACGGAATTGCCATCGCCAACGAGACGGTCAGCGCAGCGAACCAGGAATGGTTCGCCGCCATCAACCCCTACAGCCGCGAGGAATGGGCGCAGGTCGCGCAGGCGACCCCCGCGCAGGTCGCTGACGCCATTGCGGCGGCGAGACGAGCCTATGATTCCGTCTGGAATAAGACCACGGGTCTTGCCCGCGCGAACTTGCTGAACAAGCTCGCCGATCTGCTCGATGCGCAGGCCGAGCGCATCGCCATCATGGAGAGCACCGACAACGGCAAGATCATCCGCGAGACGCACGGACAGATGCACTTTGCTGCGCGCGCCTATCGGTTTTTCGCGGGCTGTGCCGACAAGATCTTCGGCGACACCATCCCGCTCGACCAGCGCGACGTGTTCGACTTCACGCGCCGCGAGCCGATCGGCGTCGCCGTGCTCATTACTGCCTGGAATTCGCCGATGGGCCTGCTTGCCAACAAGCTCGCGCCGGCGCTTGCCGCCGGCAATTGCGTCGTCATCAAGCCGTCGGAGCATGCCTCGGTGACGACGCTGGAATTCGCCGAGCTGGTTCGCGAGGCGGGCTTCCCCGCCGGCGTCGTCAACGTCGTCACCGGCGATTACAGGACCGGGCAGGCGCTGCTCGCGAGCGGCCGGATTGACCGTGTCAGCTTCACGGGGAGCCCGAATGTCGGCCGCCAGATCGCGGCGGAAGCGGGCCGGTCGCTTGTCCCTGTGACGCTGGAGTTGGGCGGCAAATCTCCCAACATCATCTTCGAGGATGCCGATCTCGACAAGGCGACCGTCGGCGCACTCGCCGGGATTTTCGGCGCGACCGGGCAGACATGTATCGCCGGCTCGCGGCTGCTCGTGCAGCGATCGGTCCACGATGAGATCGTGAAGCGTCTCGTCGCTCGTGCGCACAAGATCAGGCTCGGCAATCCCCTCGACAAGACCACGGATATGGGGACGGTGGCGAATGAGCCGCAGTTCGCACGCATCCTCAAATGCATCGGCGACGCGCAAAAGGAAGGCGCAGTTCTCGCCTGTGGCGGCAAGCCCGCGACGGGCGATGGCCTCGGCAATGGCCTGTTCATCGAGCCGACCATCTTCACCGGCGTCGAGAACAAGATGGCGATTGCCCAGGAAGAGGTGTTCGGGCCCGTGCTCTCGATCATTCCCTTCGACACGGAAGATGAGGCGGTCGCGGTCGCCAACGACAGCAAGTATGGCCTCGCGTCCGGAATCTGGACGACGAACTTGTCGCGCGCCTTACGCGTGTCGCGGGCGGTCCACGCCGGAACGGTCTGGGTGAACACCTACCGGGCCTCCAGCGCGATGGCGCCGTTCGGCGGCTTCAAGGACTCCGGATTCGGCAAGGAGCGCGGCGTCGCGGCGCTGGATGAATTCCTGCAGACTAAGAACGTGATGATCGACTTTTCAAACGAAGAGCGTGATCCGTTCGCCCTCAAGCTGTGAGGTGCGCAGCCGCTGGTCGGCGCCACGACTCATCTCGCGAATAGAGCGGCGCGAATGCGCCGTCTCCAATCTCCAGAGCCGCAACCGGTCTTCTGGAGACTAGCGGCGGTCGATGAGATCGCCGGCGCCCTCAGGGCGTCCTCCCTCGACTTGGGCTCCGCGGCCGATCTGGCCTCGGAGCCCTTTTTCTTGGTTAGCCCGGCTGAGGACCCCTTCAGACAGAGGCGATTGCGCGATCGAGGCGGCCTCAGGCCTGACGAGGCCATCCGCATACGATAAAAAATGCATTATCTGAAGGCGATGAAGTGGTGGTGACTTGCTGCACCGCTCGGATTTTGCTGATTTTCGCCTATTTCCTCGCCCGCGCATGCGAAGATCGCTCAAACGAGGTGTTGACCGTCATCAAATAGAATGCATTATGCATTCTATGTTAGTCACAGAAGCCCAAGGCAAGGCTCTGCTCCGCAGCGCCGCCATCGCCACCCCTCCCAGTCAGGAATTGCGCTCCCTCGACGAAGCGAGGGCCTGTCGTCTCGCGCTCCCCGTGGCCGTGAAGGCGCAGGTTTCTGCCGGCGGCCGAGGTAAGGCCGGCGGCATTCGCAAGGCGAACTCGGCTGCCGAGCTCGAAACGGCCTTCGATGCGATCGTGGGAATGCGGTTCGCCGGCGAGGCGCCATCGTCCGTTCTGGTCGAGAGCTGGCTCGACATCGAGCGCGAACTCTATCTCGCCGTCGCGATCGACAGCCGGGTCGGCGGCTTCAATGTGCTCTATTCGCCGCGCGGCGGCGTCAACATCGAGGACGGGCCGCCGCCGCTGAGCTACCCGGTCGGGCTCGCCCGCAATTTTCGCGCTCATGCCTTCCGCGCACTGCTGGAGCCGGTCGAGAGCGATCCGAAGGTGCGCGAACGCGTCATCTCCACGGCGCGCCGGTTGCTCGAAATTGCGCAGGCGAACGAATGCACGACGGTCGAGATCAATCCGCTGGTCGTTGCCAAGGATGGCGCGTTGATCGCCGCGGACGCCAAGATCGTCCTCGATGAAGCGGCGGCCTTCCGCAAGGGCGCCACGGCATCCGCCATCGCAGCGTCGCGTGACAAGGCAGAGCGCGACATCCGCCTCTGCGAAGAAGCCAATCTGATGCTGGTCTGGCTCGACGGCGAGATCGGGCTGATCTCGGGCGGCGCAGGCATGACGATGGCCGCGATGGACGCGATCGATGGCGCCGGCGCGCAGCCGGCCTGCTTTCTCGATGTCAGCGGCAAACCAACGCCGGCGGGCTTTGGCCTCGCCTTCGATCTCCTCGATCGCGCGCCGAACGTAAAGGGCATTCTGGTGAGCATGTTCGGCGGCGGTCTGCACACCGATCGTGTCGCGAAAACGCTCGTCGAGCTTCTGGCGAGGCGGACCTCGGCGAAGCCGGTGACGCTGCGGTTGAACGGCACACGCAGCGATCTTGCCACCACCATCCTCCGTGAGGCCGGCCGTCAGAACCACGCGACGCTGGAGACGGCGGTCGCGGATATCGTCAAGAGAGTGGCGGGAGCGCAGTCATGAGCATTCTCCTCGATGCCGATGCCCGCGTCCTGATCGTCGGCATCACCGGCAAGTTCGGCACGTTCTCCGTAAAGGATCTCGCGCAAAGCCATACGAAGGTCGTTGCCGGCGTGGCTACGGGGCGTAGCGGCCAGACCATCGAAGGCGTTCCCGTGTTCTCCAGCGTTGCGGCCGCGATTGAGGAAACCCGCGCCAATGCGGCGCTGGTCTATGTGCCGGCCGTCGTTGCGCTCGATGCGGTGCTGGAGACGATCGAAGCCGGCTGCCCGCTGGTCGCCTATCCCGGCGACGGTCTACCGGTTCTGGACGCGATGGAAATGCGCGCAGCCGCGCTCGATCATGGTGCACATCTGGTCGGGCCGAACTCGCCCGGCCTGATCTCGCCTGGCAAGGCCAAGCTCGGCTTCATGCCCTCGTTCTGCTACGCGCCCGGTCCGATCGGTGTGATATCGCGCAGCGGCTCTCTGTCCTACGAAGCCTGCTTCCGCCTGTCCTCGGCCGGTCTCGGCCAGACCAGTGTCATCGGCATCGGCGGTGACCCCGTACGCGGCGTCAACGCGGCGGAAGCAATCGCGCTATTCCACGATGATCCGGAGACGCGCGCCATCATCTATCTCGGCGAGATCGGCGGCTCAGAGGAATATGCTGTCGCCGAATACGCCAAGCGGTCCGATGCAAAACCGTCGGCAGCTCTGCTGGTCGGCCGCACTGCGCCCGCCGGCAAGAAGATGGGACACGCCGCCGCGATGATCGGCTCTTACGCCGAAACCTGGATGGCCAAGGTCGAGGCGCTCGATCGCGCCGGTGTCGTGATCGCGCGTGATCTCGACGGCCTCGCCTCTGCCGCCGCTTCAGCGTTGGCCCGCGCCATGAAACCAGCAGCCTAGCAAAACTCAACTCGTACAGGAATTGGAGACGAACATGTCAGACGTGATGGAAAAGGAAAAAGAGGTCGGCCACGCCCCGGCGGAAGGCAAGATCACCGACGAAGCGATCGCGCAGGCGCGGGGCATGATTGGCCTTCAGCTCCGCCCGGAGGGACCGTATCTCCAGGACGCGACTGAAGATACCATCCGCAATTTCTGCAACGGCATCGGTGATCTCAATCCGCTCTATCGTGACTCCGAGCACGGCCGCCAGAGCCGCTATGGCACCAACGTCGCCCATCCGATGTTCCCGATGGCGTTCGGTTGGATCGGTCGTACCCGCTGGGGTCTTCCCGGCGTCCACGGCTTCTACGCGGGCAATGATTGGGAGCTGTTCCGCCATATCCGCTCGGGCGACCGCATCACCGCGATCGAGCGCGTGGTTGGCATCGAGGTCAAGGAGAGCAAATTCTCCGGCCGCCTCGTGTTGCAATATGTCGAGGCCACCTACTCCAACCAGCGCGGCGAAATGGTCGCCCGTGCGCTCGGCACCTGCACCCGCCACGAGCGCAAAGCGGCGCGCGACGCCGGTAAGTACAAGGACGTCAAGCCGTACGAATACACAGCCGAAGAATTCGCGGCGCTCGATGAGGCCATCCTGAAGGAGGACGAGCGGATTCGCGGCACGACGATGCGCTACTTCGAAGACGTCAACGAAGGCGATGAGTTGCCGCCGATCGTGCGTGGACCGCTCTCGCTGATGGACACGATGGGCTTCCTGGTGGGCTGTGGTCGCGGTCACACCCACGGCATCGTGCTGAAGTCCGCCGTCAAGCACCCGGGTCATTTCTTCCGCAATCCGGAGGCCGGCGGCGGGATCGAATATACCGGTATCGGGCATCACCGCGAATCCGTGGCCAAGGAAGTCGGCGTGCCCGGCACCTATGATTACGGTCCGCAGCGTTCGTCATGGCTCGCCAGCCTCGTCAGCAACTGGATGGGCGATGCCGCCTTCCTCAAGCGCGTGCGCACCGAGATGCGGCGCTTCAACACCATGGGCGACTCCACCTGGTGCAAGGGCAAGGTGAGTAAGAAGTACGTCAAGGATGGCTTTGCATTGGTCGATCTCGAGATCTGGGGTGAGAACCAGCGCGGCGAACTGACCACGCCGGGCCTTGCCACCGTGATGCTGCCCTCGCGCGACGTAAAGAACCGCGTGTTCTTCGACGGAGCGGGGCTCGAGCTGGAACTGCCGGCCGTCCGCTGAAGCCTGTTCGAGCCCGGACAAGAACCGAAGCGTGGTGCGCCACGCTTCGGACCCAACCAAGAACAACAAGAGGAAGCGTTGCCATGACGGACGAGGCTGCTGCGCCTCCGCTCGCAGGCGCCATTGCCGTCGAGATCTCGCGCGGTGTTGCGGCGACCCATGCCGGCCGGCTGCTCTGCACGCTCGGTGCCGAGACGGTTCTCGTCGAGCCGCCGCAAGGCCATCCGCTTCGCCGTGAGCCACCGTTGCTTCCACCGGCCTATGAAGCGAGTACGCTGTTCGCGTTTCTGGCCGCAGGCAAGAAAAGTATCACCTGCGATCTGACGAATCCGGCCGGCCGGGTGGAATTGTCCGCGCTGCTGGACGAGGCTGACGTCCTTATCCATGATCTTCGCCCTGATGAGCGTGTAAAGCTCGATCTGGACGAACAGACCCTCCGGGCGCGCTATCCTAGGCTGATCGATGTGTCAGTGTTGCCGTTCGGTGCCGTGGGACCGAAAGCGGACTGGCAGGCCGAAGAGATCAATCTGATCCATGCCTCCGGCGAGGGCTTTCTGTTGCCCAACGGTCTTGCGGCCGAACTCTTTCCCGAACGTCCGCCGCTGAAGGTCTACGGTCATTTCGCCGAATATCAGGGTGGCGTGGTCGCCGCATTGGGCGCGTTGTCCGCGCTGGTCGGCCGCGCGCAAGGCGGCGCGGAAAGCGTCGACGTCTCGATCCAGGATGCCGCGCTCGCGGTCGGCGCATTCGCGCTGCAGCGCTTCGGCGATGGCTCGCTGGAGCATCGCAGCACGCGCTCTTTCAAATACGGTGGCGTGCTGGAATGCGCCGACGGCTATGTCGAGCTGCTGACGCTCGAGGAGCGGCAGTGGGGCGGTCTGATCGAATTGATGGGACGTCCCGACTGGATGCTCGATCCCGCGCTGTCGGACTCGCTGGAGCGCAGCCGGCGCGGCACAGAGATCAACCGCGAGGTTCGGGCCTGGGCACTTGAACAACGGACCGCGGATGTCGTCGCGCGGGCCCAGGCGCTGGGTGTTCCCATGGCGAAATATGCCAGACCCGCCGAGGTGCTGTCCGACCCGCATGAGGCGGCGCGGCATTTGTTTCAGCCGGTCGAGATTCCGGGCGCAGGTCGTCTGCCGGTGTTGTCGACGCCTTTTCATCTCGACGGCACAGCGCTGCCCTTGCGCGCGGGGCCGCCCCGGCTGGGTGAACATCAGAACTTGCTAATGGCCAGGCGCCATCGCGAACGGCCGGCAATTGTCGCGGAGGCCTCATGAAGCCGCTTGCCGGAGTCCGCATCGCCGATTTCACCCTGCACGCCGCAGGGCCGTTCTGTACCCACATGCTGTCGCAGCTCGGCGCGGAATGCATCAAGATCGAAAGTGCCGCACGGCCGGATATCTTCCGCAAGCCGCACCCGGTCTATGGCCGGATGGGGCCTGCGAGTTTCGATCAGGTTGCGTCCAACAAGCTGTCGGTGCGTATCAATCTGAAGGATGCCAAGGGCATCGCACTGGCCAAGAAGCTCGTCGGCGTCAGTGACCTTGTCTGCGAGAGCTTTCGGCCCGGCGTAATGGAGCGGCTCGGCCTCGGTTATGATGAGATCGCCGCGCTGAAGCCGTCCGTGGTGATGGTGTCGGTGTCGTCCTCGGGGCAGAGCGGGCCGGATTCGCATTTCGCCGGATACGCGCCACTGTTCGGTGCCTGGGGCGCGCTCGGCTATCTCACCGGCTATGAGGACGGGCCGCCGATCGAGATGCGCCACGCAATGGATCACAGCGTCGGCATGAACGCCGCCATGGCCGCGGTCGCCGCGGTCTATCGGTTGCGCCAGACCGGGCGCGGTGGACATGTCGATATAAGCGCGCGCGAGGTGGCCTGTTCGCTGGTCGGCGAAGCCTTGCTGTTTGCCGCCGCGGGAGGCGAGCCCGCGCGTATCGGCAATGACCATCTGCGCATGGCGCCGCATGGCGTGTTCCGAACCCGCGAAGAGGATCGCTGGCTGACCATTGCCGTCAGGACCGACGACGAATGGCGGCGCCTGGCGAAGCTGATCGATGCGCCGCATCTGCTGTCCGATCCCCGGTTCGAGACCGAGGCTAACAGGCACACGCACCGGCGGGTGCTGTATGGCGAGATCGAGCATTGGACGATGACGCACGAGGCCGGTGAAGCCGAGCGGAAGCTCCAGGCCGCCGGAATTGCCGCGCATATCTCCTGCAACATGAAGGACATCGCGCATGATCGGCATCTGCGCGAGCGCGGGACCGTCGTCGACGTCGAGGATACGACCGGACGGGAGCGCGCTGCGCTGAAGGCGCCGATCCGCTTCTCGAAATCGGAGGTCGGCATGACGCGCGGGACGCCGCGCCTCGGCGAGGACGAGGACTACGTGTTCGGCGAGCTGCTCGGCCTCAGCCGCGAGGACCGCGACGTGCTGATCGACCAGCAGGTGATTTACTGAACGCTTGAAGTGGAGTTGCCGTCATGAGCGAGAGCGCGACATTGGCTGACGAGGACTGGCAGGCCTGGGTCGGTCGCAAGGAAACGATCCGCGAGCGCATTGCGCCGGATCGCGTCGCTGCGCTGGCCGCCACGCTCGGCGTGGAAGGGCATCACGCGCTGGGTGCCGCCTTGCCGCCGGGCTGGCACTGGATTTTCTTCAACCGCTTCGTGCCGCGGCAGGAGTTGGGAACGGATGGACATCCCAAGCGCGGCGGATTCCTGCCGCCGGTCTCGCTGCCGCGTCGGATGTGGGCCGGTGGGCGGCTCACTTACCACAAGCCGCTGACCGTCGGTGGCGAAGGCGTGCGCGAGAGCACGATCCTGAAGGTCGAAGCCAAATCCGGCCGTGCCGGCAGGCTGGTGTTCGTCACCGTCAGCCACAGCATTGCCTGCGATAGTGCGCCATGCATCACCGAGGAGCAGGACATCGTCTATCGCGAGGCGGCCGCGCCGGGATCTCCTGGGCCTGCGGCGGCGCCCTCTCCGCAGGATGGCGCGTGGTCCGAAGAGTTTCGCCCCGATACCGTGCTGCTGTTCCGCTATTCGTCGCTGACGTCGAACGGCCATCGCATCCACTACGACCAGGCCTACGCACAGTCGGAAGAGAATTACCCCGATCTCGTCGTGCACGGACCGCTGACGGCGACGTTGCTACAAGGCTTTGCGGAGCGGCACGCCGGTAAGCCGCTCAGATTCTTCGAATTCAGGGGTGTCTCGCCGCTGTTCGTGAGCTCGCCGTTCCGCCTGGAAGGAAAGGGGGACGGGCGCGCGCTCGACCTTTGGGCCAGCGGGGCGAGCGGCGCACTCGCGATGCGGGCCGCAGCAGAAGTCTGAGAATATCGGGACGATAAACAAGAAAATCACAGCGGAGGCGAAGGCGATGAGATCGGCGCACCTGTCTGTTGTTCCTGCGCAAGATGGCGAGGCGCAGCGCGCCCCCGCGGTCGAGCTCCGCGGTGTCGGCAAGGCCTTCTCTTCGCGCAGCGGTCGCGTTGAGGTGCTGAGCGGGCTGAATATCTCGCTTCAAAGCGGCGAGTTTCTCGCAATCGTCGGCCCCAGCGGTTCGGGCAAGTCGACCGTGCTGAATCTGCTTGCCGGCCTTGATCGGCCGAGCGCGGGTGCGGTGACGTGCCAGGGCGCGCCTGTTACGGCCATCAATACCGGGATCGGCTATCTCACCCAGCATGACAGCCTGCTGCCGTGGCGGACGGTCGAGCAGAACGTCGCCGTGCCGCTCGAGCTGCGCAAGATCGATCGCGTGGAGACCGCCGCCCGGGTGCGTGAGCTAATCGTGCAAGTCGGTCTTGATGGTTTCGAGCGGCATTATCCGAGCCAGCTCTCTGGCGGCATGCGCAAGCGCGCCATGCTCGCTCGCACGTTGATCTACGATCCACCCGTGCTGTTGATGGACGAACCGTTTGGGCCGCTCGACGCCCAGCTCAAGCTGGTACTCCAGGCCGAGCTTCTCAAATTGTGGTCAGCACGGCGCAAGACGGTGGTGTTCGTGACCCACGACATCGTCGAGGCGATCACGCTCGCCGATCGCGTCCTGGTGTTCTCGTCGCGTCCCTGCCAGATCAGGCTCGACGAGCCCATCGCTATTCCGCGGCCGCGCGAGGTGCACGAGGTACGCTTCCATCCCGCCTTCGAAGAACATTATCGGCGGCTCTGGGCCGCCCTCGAACCGCCGGTGAGGCGATCATCATGAGCACACAGGCACTGTCCGACACGCGGGCTGAACCGATGCTCGGCCAATCCGGCCGCGTTTGGCTCTACCGCACAATCTTCGTGGTCGCGATGCTCACGGCGTGGCAGGGCGCATCCGGCACGCTGCTCGATCCGTTCTGGGTGAGCAGCCCTGCGGCGGTGCTCAAGACGCTGGTGGAGTGGACCGCGAGCGGGCAGCTCGCTTATCACCTGCTCATCACCTTCAAGGAGACGGCCGTCGGCTTTGTGCTGGGCGCGACCGCTGGCGTTCTGTTCGCCCTGCTGGTCGGTGCAAGCGACATCCTGCATCGCACCGTCGATCCCTTTGTCACGGCGGTGTACGGCGTACCCAAAGTCGCGCTGGCGCCGCTCTTCATTATGTGGTTCGGCATCGGCCTCGCACCGAAGATCGTGCTCGCGGCGATCAGCGTGTTCTTCCTGGTGTTCTTCTCGACCTTGCGTGGCGTGCGCGAAGTCGATCTGAAAATGGTCGATGCGCTGCGGACCATGGGCGCCGGTCGCTTTGCGGTCCAGCGCATGGTGATTTTTCCGTCCGCGCTGCCATGGCTGTTCACGGGGTTGAAGCTCGGGCTGCCCTACGGCTTCGTCGGCGCGGTCGCGGCCGAGATGATGGCCTCCAATGCCGGCATTGGCTACCTCACTCAGAATTCCGCGGGCCAGCTCGACACCGCCGGCGTGTTCGCCGCGCTGTTCGCGCTGATGGTCGTCACCACGCTCCTCAACGAAGCGCTCGGTCGGCTGGAGAGCTGGATCTTTCGCTGGCGCTGAGATGGTCTTGTCAAAACAAGAATAAAGAGAGAACATCATGATCACGCGTCGGACAATGTTGGGTGGTATCGCTGCGGGAGCGCTGACTGGCTCGGTCACGCCAGTCATGTCGCAGGGCGCCGGCAAGCCGGTGACGATCGCGATCGGCGGCTACACCTTCGCCTATCTGCCGCTGCTGGTCGCGACAGCGGCCGGCTTCATGAAGGACGCGGGTCTCGACGTCTCCCTGATCGACACTGGCAGCGGTACCAACAGCATGGCTGCGATCCTCGGCGGCAGCGTCGACGTCGCCGGGCTCGTGATGAGCGACGTGATCCTTGCGGTCGCCAAGGGGCAGAAGATCAACGCCTTCGCGCCGCTGATGTCGCAATATGCGAGCGATGTCGTGATCGCCAAGAAGACGTCCGAGAAGATTGGTCTCGCGCCGGACATGCCGCTGAAGGAGCGCATGGCTCGCATGAAGGGCCTGACGCTTGCGATCTCGGGTCGCGGCAGCGGCACCGACAAGATCTGGCGCTATCTGCTGTCGCTCGGCGGGCTCGATCCTGAGAAGGACGTGAGCCTTACGGTGGTCAAGCTCGACAAGATGTATCTGGCGCTGCGCTCCGGCCAGATCGACGGGTTCAACACCACGGCGCCGGCGAACAACCAGGCGGTCGAGGAGGGGCTCGCGGTATGGGCCGCACGCCCGTCGCACGGCGAGGTGCCCGGCATCGAGAATTTTCTCTATACCGTGCTGTGCGGGCGTCCCGACTTCCTCGAGAAGAATCCGGAGACGGCGGCCTCGCTCGTCCGCGGCATGACCAAGGCATCAGAATTGATCCGCAACGATCCCGACGCAGCCGGGCAGATCCTGCACGATCGCTACTTCCAGCAGACCGATACTGCGCTCATCAAGCACACGGTCTCGGATCAGCGCACGACCGTCTCGGTGCCGCCGACCCTGTCCGAGCAGCAATTCGCGCACAACATGGAGTTCGAACTGAAATTCAGCGATGCCGTGCGCGGTGTGACTTACCGGCAGGCGATCGACCCGCGCTGGCTAGGGGCGTAGTCTTTTCACCTCTCCCCGTGTAGAACGGGGAGAGGGTGGAACTCACGCGAAGCTCACATCCGCACTGTTCTTGATCGCGGCGAAGCGGCTGAGGCAGCGCAGCGCGCTGTCGTGCTCGTCGGTGGTGCCGCCGGCGCAGCAATCTTCCAGCACCGTGCAGGCATAGTCGCGGTCATGCGCCTCGCGCGCGCCGGTATGCACCACGCCGTTGGTCGAGACGCCGCTCAGGAACAGGTCGGTCACGCCATGGGCGCGCAGGATCGGCTCCAGCGAGGTGCCGTAGAACGGGCTCACCCGATGCTTGACGATGTCGAATTCGCCTGCTTCGGGCGTGAGCTCGGGGTGGACTTCGGTGCCCCAGGTGCCGAGCTTGAACATGCCGGCGCCCTTGGCGCGGGAGAAGATCGGCGAATTGGGCGGGCATTCGCGATAATCGGGTGAAAAGCCGACGCGGACATAGCCGATCAGCACGCCAGCTGCGCGCGCCCTGGCGATGACAGCCTTGGTGCGTCCAAGTACGTCACGCTCCTTCATCAGAGGCACGTAGGTCTTGGCTCCGCCGCCATTCTCGTGGACGAGATCGTTCAGCATGTCCATGACGAGCAGCATCGGCTTCATAACGTCTCCTTCGCAGAGTTCCTGTTCTCGGAGCCTTTGGACTTGGGAGCAGTGTCCGCGGGCGCGGGCATTCCACTGCGCAGTTCGGTCCAGCCCGTTTCAATGTGCTGGCGCATTATCAGCATTGCACCGGCTGTATCGCCCTCGATCACATTTTTGAGCAGCTCGTTGTGCTCCTTGGCGGCTCGGACCGCCCGGCCGCCGATGCGGTTGATGACGTCGAATGGATATTGCGCCCAAAGCACCTGTACGAAATGCAATGTCTTCGGCAGTCGGGCGAAATCGTACATGCGGCGGTGGAAGCGGTAGTTGATACCGCGTGCCGCTGTGCTGTCATTGGCGAGGGCGGCTTCCTCGAACTGGCGCGCCAGCTCGCGCAGCTCGGCAATCTCCTCGGCGGTGATGTTGCGTACGGCGCTCTCGACGAGCTGGGTCTCGAGCGTGATCCGCAGCCGGAGTATCTCGCTCGAGGCCTCGACATCGAACGGCGCGACGGTCGCACCGCGATAGGAGTCGCTGGACAGATAACCTTCGGCTACGAGCAGCTTCAGAGCCTCGCGGACCGGCGTGATGCTGATCTTCAGCTCCTGCGCGATCTCGGTCTGCTTCAGCCGGGCGCCGCGCGGCAGCCGCCCCGAGATGATGCCCTCGCGGAGGTAGTCGGCGACCTGCTCCTCTTTCGTCCGATATTCCATTGGATGCCGCTGCCCCCGACCGATTTGCCCACGGCCACCATAGACGGGGGTCACCTAGGGGGATAGAAGTACAACCGATAATGCATAATGCATAATCGAGGTCGCCGTCCAATGTCCAGCTCTTTGTCCCGCTCGTTCCTGTTTGTCCCCGCCGACCGGCCCGAGCGCTTCGACAAGGCGCGGATGTCGGGAGCCCACCGGGTTATCCTCGATCTCGAGGATGCAGTGGCTCCCAGCGATAAGGCCGCTGCGCGTAGCGCCGTCGCCCAATGGACCGGGCGGACGGATGCGATCGTCCGCGTGAACGGCGCGGACACTCCGTTCTTTGTCGCTGATATGGAGATGATCCGACGCGCCGGCGTGACCAGGCTGATGCTGCCGAAGGCGGAGCCCGGTGCTCTCAATCGTGTGGCCGGTCTGTTGGAGAGCCAGTGTGACATCATCGCGCTCATCGAAACTGTGCGGGGATATGTCGAACTGCGCAGCATCGGCAAAAGTGGCCTGATTTCGCAGTTTGCCTTTGGAAATCTAGACTTCGGCATCGATGCCGGCGTCACCGAGACCGCGCAGGAACTCGATCCGGTGCGCCTGCAAATCGTCCTCGAGTCGCGGCTGGCCGGATTGGCACCGCCGATCGATGGGGTGACGACGTCCTGGACGGATCCTGCCGCCTTCGGCGCAGCCGTCGGCCGGACGAAAGCGCTCGGTTTCGGCGCCAAGCTCTGCATCCATCCCGCCCAGGTCAAGCTGGTCAACGAGGCCTTCCTGCCGACCGCAGACGAGCTCGATTGGGCGCGCCGGGTGATGCAGGTTGCCAAGGATCGGCAGGGCGCTGCGGTGGCGCTCGATGGCAAGATGATCGACGCGCCTGTGATCCGCCGCGCCGAGCTGATCTTGGCCGCCACTGTGGAAAACGCTACATAATGCATAATGCATTTTTTCTTGACCCGCCTGGTTCCTCCCGCTAAAGATCGTCAGACAATAAAAACAGATCTCGGGGAGGGCCTATGAAGAGGCGTGACTTTCTCAAGCTATCTGGTGCCGCCGCGCTCGCGTCGGCCTATCCCGGCAGCCCGCTTCTCGCCGACGAACTCGGCGTCGATGCTGCGGCGAAGACCATCACCATCGGCGGGTTCACTCCGATCACGGGACCTGTCCCTTTCTATGCGATCCTGACCCACGCAGCCGACGCGTACTTCAAGAGTGTCAACGAGGCCGGCGGCATCAAGGGCTGGAAGATCAACTATGTGACGCTCGATGATGGCTACGATCCCGCCCGCAGCGTCGCGGCGGTCCGGCGTCTGGTCGAGGACAACCACATCTTCGCCCTCGTCGCCGCGGTAGGCACGGCGACCAATGTCGCCGTCATTCCCTACGCCAAGGAAAACGGCCTTGCGATGATCGGGCCGATCGGCGGCGCCAGCGCCTTCTTCGCCGAGCCGAACATCTTTCCGCTGTTGCCCGACTATGGCTGGTCGGCGGCATCAAATGCCGAGTTCGCCGTCAACGATCTCAAGCTCAAGAAGATCGCGCTATTGTGGGAGAACGACGAGCTTGGCCGCTCCGCCAAGCGCGGCTTCGATCTCTTCATGGAGGCGAACAAGCTGACGCCGGCTGAATCGGTGCCGTTCGAGGTCAAGACCACCGACTTCACGCCGCACATCCGCCGCGTCGCCAACGCGCAGGCCGACGCCGCGATCCTGTTCGGCTCCAACGCCAATCTTGCGGCGGCGCTGAAGGCGGCCGATCGCCAGGGCGTCAAGATGACTTGGTTCGCGCCCTTCTTCACCGCCGATCCCGCCACCTACAAGCTGACCGGTGACCTCCTCAACGGTGTCTACTTCTCGTCCTGGCTGCTGCCGGTCGACAGCGCCGAGCCCGAGATCAAGGCCTATCGCGAAGCCATCAGCAAATACTATCCGAATGATCCCGTCGGCGTGTTCGGCCTCAACGGCTGGAGCAACGCCGCGCTATTCGGCAGCATCTTCGCTGCGCTGATCGACAGCGGCAAGCCGATCACGCGCGCCAATCTGATCGAGGCTGGCAACAGCCTGAGCAACGCCTCGGTCGGTGGTGCGCGCAAGGTGACGTTCACAGGCGTCGATCATCGCGGCACGCGCCAGGAGGCAATTTTGCAGGCGCAGGGCTCCTTCGTCATGGTGCGCGACTTCAAGCCCTATCCGGCCGTGGCCTTCGACGCCAAGCCGGCCTGAGCCGATCCTTCAGCGGGTGATCGCAAGACGCGGTCGCCCGCTGCTCATGTTAATCGCCAACGCCAACAAGAAAACTGAAGAAGAACAAGGAATCTACGACATGGCTGGATCACCCCTGAGTGGGCCCTCGCGTCTCGACGGACAAATCGCCCTCGTCACGGGAGCAGCCGGCGGCATCGGCCGCGCCGTGGTTGCCGCATTCTGTGAAGCCGGCGCCGAAGTCATCGCCACTGATATCGTCGAGGACGGCGGCAAGTTTCCGGCCAAGGCGAGCTATCGCCGCTGCGACGTGACCGATCGGGCCGCGGTCGAGAAGCTGATCGATGCCGAACTGAAGGCGCGCGGCAAGATCGACGTCCTCGTGCTCTGCGCCGGCACCATCGCCAACACGCCGCTCCAGCAGTCGACGGACGAAGAGTGGGAGAAGATCCTCGCCGTCAATCTGATGGGCACGGTCAATCCCGTCCGCAAGCTCTACCCTGTCATGGCCGAGCGCGGCTTCGGCAAGATCGTGGCGCTCGGCTCGATCGCCGCCAAGATTGGCGGCGTCGCGTCGGGGCCGGCCTATGTCGCGGCGAAATCGGCCGTGCATGGCCTGATGAAATGGGTCGCCAAGAACGGCGCGGCCAAAGGCGTCTATGCCAACATCATCGCGCCGGGTCCAGTCGAGACGCCGATGTGGGCGACGGTCACCGATCGCGCTGCGCCGTCTCCGAACGGCAACGTGCCACTGGGGCGGTTCGGCCAGCCCGAGGATATCGCGCAGAGCATTCTCTTCCTCTGCTCGCCGGCGTCGAACTGGATCACCGGGACGGTGCTCGACGTCAACGGCGGCATGCTGATGGATTGATGCGATGAACACAGCAGAGACCCTGGGATTCATCGGCCTCGGCGTCATGGGCGGGCCGATGTGCCGCAATGTCGCCAAGAAGCATGCCGGCCGTGTGCTGATGCTTGATCGCGATCCGGCGGCGACTGCCGCCCTGTCCGATACCAAGGCGGAAGCGGCGAGCTCGCTCGAAACGCTGGCTGCCGCGGCCGACGTGATCTTCCTGTCGCTGCCGGGCGGTCCGCAGGTCGAGGCGGTTTCCGCAGGCATCGCAAGGGCGGCGCGGCCGGGGACGACGATCGTCGATCTCAGCACCACGCCGGTCGCGCTCGCGCGCAGTGTAGCCGAGCGGCTGAAGGTGGACGGCTTCCACTTTGCTGACGCACCGGTGGCGCGCACGCGCGAGGCCGCGCAGCGCGGCGAGCTCAGCATCATGGTCGGCGCTGAAGCTCCGGTGTTCGCGCGGATCGAGCCTCTGCTCGATTATATGGGATCCGACGTCACCCATTGCGGCGAGGTCGGCTGCGGCCAGGTCGTCAAGCTGATCAACAATGCGCTGGTGTTCGAGAACACGCTCGCGCTCGCCGAGATGATGGTGGTGGGCGAGCGCGCCGGCGTGAAGCCCGAGACGCTACTCGGCGCGGTGTCGAAGGGCTCCGGCGACAGCTTCGTGCTGCGCAATCACGGCACCAAGGCGATGCTGCCGCGCAATTTTCCGGAGAAGGCGTTCCCGCCGGAATATGTGCTGAAGGATCTCGATTACGTGCTTCAGCTCGCCGCCGACACCGGCATCCGCCCCGGTGTCGCCGAGCTCGCGCGCCGCTATTACGACGCCGCATGCAAGCACGGTCTGTCGGGCCGCTACTTCCCCGGCGTGATCGAGTTCATTGAGAAGGGCGGCACGCCCGGTGAAGGGCAAGGGTGAGCGTGGCCGGTTTCATCAGGGACGTCCTGCCGCTGCTGTGGTCCGGTCTCATCTCCGGCTGCCTCTATGGCGTCGGCGCGCTCGGTCTCGTCATGGTGTTCAAGAGCTCGCGCGTCGTGAATTTTTCGCACGGCAATCTCGCCTGTCTCGGCGCCTTCGTGGTCTACGGCTTCTCCAGCGGCAGCCTGCTCAGCCTGTCCTGGGGCAGCGCGGTGGCGTTGGCGCTCGGCATTGCCTGCGCGGTCGCGGTGGTGAGCTATGTCCTGATCGCGCCGATCGTCTTCAAGTCCGATCTCGCCTCCACCATCGCGACACTCGGCGTCGGGTTGATCCTGCAAGGCGCCGTGCAGCTCGTGTTCGGCGCCGACATCGTCAATCTCGACCTGCCGGTGCCGCGCCTCAGCTTCAGCCTCGACGCGATCCGCATTTCCTCCTACGATTTGGCCGTCCTCGTCGTCACGCTCGCGATTGTCGGCGGCCTGTTTGTGATCATCGAGCGGACCAAGCTCGGCGTTGCGTTCCGCGCGGTCTCGACCAATCCGTTCGCCTGCGAAGTCTGCGGACTGAACCTGCGCTCGGTGCACCTGTTCTCCTGGCTCGCTGGTGCCGTCCTCGGCCTCGTTGCCGCCCTGCTCATCGTGCCAACGACATTCCTGAGCTCGACGACGGTGCCGTCCTTCATGCTGCAGGCATTCACGGCAGCTGTGGTCGGCGGCTTCTCGAGCCTGCCTGGCGCTGCCGTCGGCGGCATCCTGGTCGGCATCGCCATGAACCTGTTCTCCTTCTATGTCGCGCCGGAGTTCATGAACACGTTCCTGCTCGGCGTAATCCTGCTGACGCTGAACTTCTTCCCCAATGGGCTCTTGGAAAGGGCGATCGGTGGCCGTGTCTGATCTCGCGCAGACGTCCAAGGCCGAATTGTCCGTCCGTGGCGGTCGCGTCGATGCCGCGCGGCTGTCCATGCTGGCCCTCGTCGCGATCCTGCTGCTGGCGCCGCTGCTCGCCGGCGGCTTCCTGCTCTACAGTCTGTCGCTGTGCTTTGCGAACGCGCTGGCCGTGCTCTCGGTCAGCATGCTCGTGCGTTACGGCGGCGAGGTCTCGATCGGGCACAGCTTCTTCGTCGCGCTCGGCGCCTATGCGGTGGCGATCGTCGAGCACCGGCTCGGCCTGTCGATCGTGGTGAGCCTGCCGCTGGCGATCCTGCTCGGCGCCGGCGCCGGCTTCGTCTTTGCATTTCCCTCGCGTCGGCTGTCCGGGATCTATCTTGCGGTCGCGACCATGGCGCTCGCGCTGGCGCTGCCGGAAATCCTGATCGGTTTCGAGAAATTCACCGGCGGTTTCGAAGGGCTCTATATCGCGCAGGACCTGATCCCGGGCATTCCAAAGGCCTTGCAGCGCTACTACGTCGCGCTCGGCGTGCTCGTCATCGTCTGCCTCGCGCTCGCGCATTTCCGCAAATCGGCGCAGGGGCTGGCCCTGCTGATGGCGCAGGCGCAGCCGCGCGCCGCCGAGGCGATGGGGATCACGCGAAGCTGGGCGCGCATCTCGATCTTCACCCTGAGCGCTGCACTTGCCTCGCTTGCCGGCGCGCTGACCGGCTTTGCGTCCTCGACCGTCTCCCCCAACAGTTTTACGTTCTTTAGCGGCGTCTTCCTGCTGGTCGGTTCGGTCGTCAGTCTCAACCGCCTGTCCTTGCCGGCCGCGCTCGTCGGCGGTGCCTTCATCACGCTGGTGCCGACTTATCTTGCGCAGGCCGGTGACTGGGTGCCGATCCTCTATGGCGTCGCGCTCGTCGTGGTGACGCTGGTCGCGAATGCCGGCGATCTCCGCCGCTTCCTGCCGCGCGGGAGAGGGCGATGATGGAAGCGGGTACCAGCGAAGGGCTCGTCGCCGAAGGCATTTCGCTCGCCTTCGGCGGATTGCATGTCCTCAATGACGTCTCGCTGACGCTGCGCCCCGGCGTCATCACCGGCTTGATCGGGCCTAACGGAGCAGGCAAGACCAGCCTTTTCAATTGCCTGACCGGGCTCTACCACGGCCAGCGTGGCCGCAGCAGCTTTGCCGGCACGCTATTGAACGGCCTCGGCCCGGCCCAGCGCGCCGCATGCGGCATCACCCGCAGCTTCCAGAACCTGGCGATGTGCCCGGATCTGTCGCTCCTGGAAAACGTACTCGTCGGCCTCACCTTGAAGCGGCGCTCCGGCTGGTTCAGCGCCTTCGTGCCGACGCCTGCACTGCGGGCCGAGCAGAAAGAGGTAGAGCGCCGCGCCATGGCGGCGCTAAGCGAGCTCGGCATTGCCTCTGCCGCCCACGACAAGCCATCCGATCTGCCGCCGGGAACGTTACGTCTCGCCGAGATCGCGCGCGCGATTGTCTGCGAGCCCCGCGCGATCCTGCTCGACGAGCCGGCCGCCGGTCTCAACGCAGTCGAGACGCGTGACTTGATGCGCGCCTTGAAGCGGCTGATGCGGCCCGATCTCGTGCTGCTCGTCGTCGAGCACGACATGGACCTGATCATGGAGCTGTGTGAGCAGATCTACGTGCTCAATTTCGGCCAGATGATCGCGAGCGGCACGCCCGCTGAGATCCGCGCGCATCCGGACGTGATCCGGGTCTATCTCGGAGACGATGCCGATGACTGAGTTGTTGTCCGTGCGCGGTCTCTGCGTCAGCTATGGTGCCGCGCCTGCAGTCGAGAATGTCGACCTCTCCGTGCCGGAGCGAGGCGTCGTCGCCTTGCTGGGCGCGAACGGCGCGGGCAAATCGTCGGTGCTTAAGGCCATTGCCGGCCTGGTGCCGGCGCAAGGCGAGTTGCGCTTTGCCGGCGAGGACATCGGCGCGCTCGCGGCGCGGCAGCGCGTCCGGCGCGGCATCGTCTATGTCCCCGAGGGCCGCCAGATCGTCGGCTCGCTCACGGTGGCCGAAAATCTCCTGCTCGGCGGCTTCTTCCTCGATGCGCGGACGCAGCGACAGCGGCGCGACCTGATGCTGGAATTATTCCCGGAGATCGCCAACCGCCTGACATCGCCGGCCTGGATGCTGAGCGGCGGCGAGCAGCAGATGTTGGCGATCGGGCGCGGCCTGATGAGCGCGCCGCGCCTGTTGCTGCTGGACGAGCCGTCGCTTGGCCTCGCGCCGCTTTTGATCCGCCGCGTGTTCGAGCGCCTCGTCACCATCAAGCAGGACACCGGGCTTGCCATCATGCTGGTCGAGCAGAATTTCCGCATGACCATGAAGGTGGCCGACCAGCTCTATTTCGTCCGCAACGGCAGGATCGTCGGCCATCGTAGCGCGGCGGATCTTGCGACTGCGGCCAGCCAGGCCGAAATCGTGGACGCCTATCTCGGCGCAGGCCAGCCGGAACCGGCATGAGGGAGTGACGACATGCGCCTCGAAGGCAGGGAGATCGCGAACGGACTGGCCTTTCCCGAAGGGCCGATTGCGCTCGCCGACGGCAGCGTGATCGTCGTCGAGATCGAGGGCGGCCGGCTCACGCGCGTGCTGCTGTCAGGCAAGAAAGAAATGATCGCGCATCTCGGCGGCGGCCCGAACGGTGCGGCGATCGGGCCGGACGGCAAATGCTATGTTTGCAACAATGGCGGCTTCTCCTGGCGCAAGGACAGCAGCAACTTCGTCCGTCCGACCGGGCGTGCCGAGGACTACACCACCGGCCGCATCGAGCAGGTCGACCTCGATACCGGTGCCGTCAAAACCCTCTATGACAGTTGCGGCGGCGTTCATCTGAAGGGGCCGAACGACATCGTGTTCGACACAAAGGGCGGCTTCTGGTTCACCGACCTCGGCAAGACCTATGGTCGCCTGATGGACCGCGGTGCGGTCTACTACGCGCGCACCGACGGCTCGATGATCCGGGAAGCGATCTTCCCGATCATGACGCCGAACGGTGTCGGGCTGTCGCCGGATGGGCGTACGCTCTACGTCACAGAAACCGAAACCAGCCGGATCTGGAGCTATCCGATCATCGGCGAAGGCGAGGTCGCGAAGGAGCCCTGGCCGTCGCCGAATGGTGGCCGGCTACTGCACGGCCTACCGGGCTATCAGCGTTTCGACTCGCTGGCTGTGGAGGCGGGCGGCAACATCTGCGTTGCGACGCTCGTGCGGGGCGGCATCAGCGTGTTTGCGCCGGATGGACATCTCGTGGAATTCCGCGAAGCCGACGAGGTCTATTGCACCAACATCTGCTTCGGCGGCGCGGACATGCGCACCGCCTTCATCACGCTCTCCGGCACCGGGCGGCTGGTTGCGGTCGACTGGCCGAGGTCCGGTCTTGCCCTCAACGACCCTCGCACCGCACGTCGGTAGAGTTCGACCCCACTGACAAACCTCCCACCCCCGTGTACCGTGGCAAAAGGATTCATCGCGGACGAGGGGGATTGGCGGTTCGTGACAGCCGGCAGCGGAACAGGCAAGGCGGCGCCGATCATCGGCTCCAAGGAGCGGCGGCGCAAGGAATCGGACCGACGCATGCTTCGGGCGGCGGTGGCGCTGATCGGCAAGCATGGCACGGCCGGCGCGAGCCTGGCTGATATCGGCATCGAAGCCGGTTACAGCCGGGGCCTTCCGGTTCAGCGCTTCGGCACCAAGCTGAGGCTGCTGGAGACCGTGATCGACACGATCCAGGACCGCTTCATGCGCCAGGTCGAGCGGCGGATCGACGGCCGCACCGGTTGCGAGGCCCTTGCCGAGCGGATCCGGATCCAGATGGAGGCCGTTCGCGACATGCCGGACTCGGCGATCGCGCTCTACCATCTCATCGTGGATTCCACCGGCACAGTGCCGGAATTGAAGCCGCGCATCGCCGAGCTGCACGCCGTCTACCGCGATAATCTGCGCGCCTATCTGCTGCAGGCGCGCAAGCTGGGCGAACTGCGCAATGACGTCGACATCGAGCAGAACGTGCGTGCGATCTCCGGTGCGATCAGTGGCATCTGCATCCAGGCGCTGGTGTCCGGCGATACCAGGAAGCTCGGCGAGGATGCCGAGTTTGTCGCCGCCCTCTTCATCGATCGCATAATGGAGCCCGGCTCTGCGAAAGCCGGGGCGAGAGTGGGCCGGGGCGCCAAGGCCAAGGCCAGGTCCATGCCGCGGCGAGCAGCGCGCTAGAGCTGAACTTCCTCTGTTTCAGAGACGTGTCGGGTCCGGGTGCCTCGAGGAGGATGCGGCGCAGGGCCGCGTCGGGAAGGATGAATCAGCTCGATTAGTTGCTAGTCAGCAAACAACTAACGTGATAGCTAACCGGCCAACAACTGAAAACATGCGGCTCGGAGGCAGGCGTGGCGACGAGGACAGGCATTTTTGCAGCCGGGATATTGCTGGCATTGGGCTTCCAGGCCTCCGCTGCAGACAAGAAATACGGTCCCGGGGTGACCGACAGCGAGATCAAGATCGGCAATACCGCGGCCTATAGCGGGCCGGCTTCAGGGTTTGGTCTGATCGCCAAGACGGGCGAGGCCTATTTCCGAAAGATCAACGAGGAGGGCGGCATCAACGGCCGGAAGATCGTCTTCCTGTCCTACGACGATGCCTATTCGCCGCCGAAGACGGTCGAGCAGACCCGCAAGCTCGTCGAGGGCGACGAGGTGCTGTTCATGTTCAATGCGGTCGGAACGCCGACCAACTCCGCCGTGCAGAAGTACCTGAATGCCAAGAAGGTGCCGCAGCTGTTCGTCTCCAGCGCGGCCCAGAAGTGGAACGATCCGAAGAATTTTCCCTGGAGCATGGGCTTTGCGCCCTCGCTCGAAACCGAGGGAAAGGCCTACGCCAAATACGTCCTGACCGAGAAGCCGAACGCGAAGATCGCGATCTTCTATCAGAACGACGATTTCGGGAAGGACTATCTCAAGGGCATCAAGGCCGGCCTTGGCGACAAGGCCGCGGCGATGATCGTCGCCGAGGAATCCTTCGACGTCACCGAGCCGAGCATCGACTCGCATATCGTCAAGCTGAAGGCGACCGGCGCCGATGTGTTCTTCAACATGGCAACGCCGAAATTCGCGGCGCAGGCGATCAAGAAGATCAACGAGTTGAACTGGAAGCCGCTTCAGCTCCTGAGCTTCGCGTCGGCCTCGATCGGCAGTGTGATCAAGCCGGTCGGGTTCGAGAACACGCAAGGCATCGTCTCGGCGACCTATTTCAAGGATCCGAACGACGCGAAATGGAAGGACGATGCGGACTTCAGGGCGCTCAACGCCTTCCTCGAAAAATACATGCCGGAGGCCAATCACGCCGATACGCTGATTATCAATGGCTACAATCCGGCGCTGCTGCTGGTGCAGGTCCTGAAGCAGTGCGGCGACGATCTCACGCGCGAGAACGTCATGAAGCAGGCTGCGAGCCTGAAAGATGTCGAGGTTGGAACGCTGCTGCCGGGGATCAAGGTCTCGACGTCGCCGACCGACTATGCGCCGATCAAGCAATGGCAGCTGATGCGTTTCGAGGGCAGCAACTGGCAGCTGTTCGGCAGTCTCGTCGGCGGTGATTGATCTCGGTCGGTGGGCGATAAGGAAGCAGCCATGTTCTCGTTGACGAGCAAAGTCGCGGTCGTGACCGGCGGCGGACGCGGCATCGGCAAGGGCATCAGCCTTGCGCTGGCGCAGGCGGGGGCGACCGTGATCTGTACGGGGCGTAGCGCAGCGCCGCTGGAAACGACCGCGGCGACGATCTGCGCGCAGGGCGGTCACGCGATGGTTCTCGTCAACGACATCGCGCAGCCCGGCGCAGCGCAGGCCATCGTCGACCGGGCGCTGTCGGAGTTCGGAAGGCTCGATGTCTGGGTCAACAACGCCGGAAGCGCCGCGCGCGAGGACGTTGGTCCGCTGATCGACCTCGATGAAGGTCAGTGGGACAGGGTTGTCGATCTCAATTTCAAATGGACGTTTTTCGCGGCCCAGGCCGCGGCGCGGGCCATGACGGCTGGCGGCGCGATCATCAACATCACCTCGCGCTCGGGCTCGCAGCCCAATCCGATGACGGGGCAATACGGCGCGGCGAAAGCCGGCGTCGACAACCTCACGGGAACCATGGCGGTGGAATGGGGCCACCTCGGCATCCGCGTCAATGCCATCGCGCCGGGCCTCGTGCTGACCGAGGACAATGCAGAATTCATGTCCGGACCGCGGGCGCAGAAGCAGGTCGACGTCGTCCCGCTCGGCCGGCTCGGCACCCCCGACGATATCGGTCCGCTCTGTG
Source organism: Bradyrhizobium monzae (assembly GCF_021458635.1). GTDB lineage: Bacteria > Pseudomonadota > Alphaproteobacteria > Rhizobiales > Xanthobacteraceae > Bradyrhizobium. Next base: position 225,982 of record NZ_JAIRDQ010000006.1, on the reverse strand, counting down.
TCTATCTCGCCTCCGACGAGGCCGCCTGGATCTCTGGCGTCGTCATCCAGGCCAATGGCGCCAGCCGGATTCCGTTCGGCTATCTCGCCTATCTGCACAAGATCGCGAAGACGAAGCAGGGCGCGTCGGCGACATGACGTCATCGGAACGCAGACCTGAGAGGCGAACATGAACTTCGAATGGAGTGCACGCGATCAGGCGTTCCGCGACGAGATCAGGTCGTTCCTGGAGCGCGAACTGCCGCCGGACTGGGAGCAGATCGCGCGTCACGGACCCGGCTCGAGGCAGCAGACCGAATTCTCCCGCATTTTCTGTGCGAGGCTCGCCGAAGCGGGGCTGCTGGTACCGCATTGGCCGAAGGAGCATGGCGGCCGCGGCAGCTCGGTGTGGGAGCACTTCATCCTCGGCGAGGAAATGTGGGCGGTCGGCGAGCCGCGCGGCCCGCAATATATGAACGTCAATTGGATCGGCCCGACCATCCTCCGCTTCGGCACGGACGAGCAGAAGGCGCGTTACATCCCGGAGATCGCGGCCGGCAACGCCGTTTGGTGCCAGGGCTTCTCCGAGCCGTCGGCTGGCTCCGATCTCGCCTCGTTGCGAAGCCGCGCCGATCGCGATGGCGATCACTTCGTCATCAACGGCTCCAAGGTCTGGACCTCCTATGCCGGTCTTGCCCAGCACTGCTTCCTGTTGGCGCGCACCGGTGGCAGCCGCAAGGAAGGCATCTGCATCTTCCTGATCCCGATGCAGACGCCGGGCATCACGGTGCGGCCGATACCGGCGCTCGTCGGCAACGGTGATCTGCACGAGGTGTTCTTCCAGGATGCCCGCGTTCCCGTATCCAGCATGCTGGGTGAGGAGGGCAAGGCTTGGTCGCTGATCACCTACGCACTCGCCAATGAGCGCATCGGTCTTCCTCGCTATCAGCTGTCCATTCGCGTACTCGGCGAGATGGTGCAGCATCTCAAGGCCAACGGCGTGTGGAGCGACGATATCGTCAGGTTCAGGGCAGGGCAGGCGCTTGCGGCTTGCGAGGCTGCGCGCGCACTGGTCTATCGCGTCGTCGACCAGCGCTCGCGCGGCCTGCCGCCGAATGCGGAATCGTCGCTGGCCCGTGTCGCGATCGTCGAGGCCGACCATGCCGTCGCCAACTTCGCGCTCGATTTCCTCCCCGAGGCGTTTTCGAACGACGTCCTGCCATTGCTCAAGCCGCATCATGAGCGCGCGATCGCGGCCGGCATCGCCTCGGGCGCGACCGAGATCCAGCTCGGGATCGTCGCCACGGACTATATGAACCTGCCGAGGAGCCAGGGCGCATGTTTCTCGATATCAGCGACGATCAGGATGCACTGCTGACGACGGTAAGCTCGGTGCTCGCGCGCGCCAGACATCGTCTCGTGCTTGGGGGCAGCAAGGCGTCCTTCGATCTCGAACTCGATGCGGATCTGGAAAAATCCGGCGTGCTCGATGCCGCGTCCTATCCGGAGTACAGTGCGTCGACTGCAGCCCTCATCGTGCACGAGGTCTGCCGCAGCGCGTCCATCACGGAAGTCGCGGCATCGGCCGTGATCCGTCCAATGATCTGTCCCGATGCGCCGCGGCCACTCGCCGTGTTGACGGGGGATCCCGCTCAGGCGGTGCGTTTCCTGCCGGTCGCGCGCAGCGTGCTGGTGCTGTCGCATGCAGGCGCCTCGTGGTTTGCGATTTCGGCGGACGATGTCGAGCCTGTCGACGCCTATTTTGCCTATCCGATCGGACGCCTGCGCGATCCCGAGCGTTGCCTCGCGCGCGCGCGCCCTGTCGCCGCTCCGGAGCTGGCGCGCCGTCTCACCCAACTCGCCGTGGCGGCGGAGATCACCGGTGTGCTTCAGGGCGGTCTCGACAGCGTCGCGGCGCACGTGACCGACCGGCGCCAGTTCGGTCGGCCACTTGGGACGTTTCAAACCGTGCAGCACAGGCTCGCCGCCTGTAGCTCGCGGATTGCCGCAGCCAAATGGCTGGCATTCAAGGCCGGCGGTGCCAACGCGACGCATGCGGATGTCGCGACCGCTCTCGCCAGCGCGCAGACCATCGTCGATCCCGTGGTCTACGATCTGCATCAATTCCTTGGCGCCATGGGACTGACGCTCGAGCATCCGCTCTATCGCTGGACGTATCGTGCCAAGCTGCTGAAGTCCGAATTCGGCGGTGCCTCGCGTAGCAATCGGGAGCTGGCAGAGCTCACTTGGGGCGAACCGGCCCAGGCGTGACGCCGCTGTGCCGCGTTGAATCCCGAGACCACCCTTGCGTCCCGGTCGTGGAAACTGGGCCTGTCATCGGAAGGGACGGCCCTCGGTGCCTGTGATGCATCACACGGACCGATGGGTGCCATCAGGAAAATGCCCAATCGGCCCGGAAGGCCTTGTGCTAACAAAATTCAATCGCGGTTCGACGGTGGCCAGAAGTCTTGTCGCAGCGCGAAACCAGGGGCGAATACGTCCCGGCACTACAAAAGCACAACATCGACCTTAGGGATGGAAATGGAACGAGATGTCCTGTTGCCGGGAGATGGCGCCAGATCCTGTCTGCCGTCTGCCGCGATCGCAAATGCGCTGCACGGCGTTGATCGGATTGCGGGGGGCCGAACGCTGCGAAATTGCCTGGCGAATTTTGCCGTAGCTGGCCTGGCGCTATGCGTGCTCGGGATGCAGGCTTCCCCCGCTTCAGCCGGCCAGACCTGGAACGCCTACACCTATAACTCGGTCGGCACGGTCACGGCGGCGAAGGGCCTGGTCGAGCTGTTCGACGAGATCGGTAGGCGGACCAATGGCGAGCTGACGGTCAAGCTCCACTTGGGCGGTACGTTGCAGATCAAGGCGACGGATATCACGCAGGCTGTCGCCGACAACATAGTCCAACTGGGCGACGATGCCTTCTTTCTCGGCAGCGTGCCCATCGGGGCTGTCGTGCGCCTGCCAATGCTGGTCCACAGTCCGGCGGAGTATGAAAAGGTAGCAGCGATCGCAGCGCCTGCGCTGAGCGAAGCCTATGCCAAGCGCGGCATCGTCGTGGTCGGTGAATACGTATTTCCCGAGCAGGTGATCTGGTCGCGGAAGGAACTGAAGTCACTCAGGGATATCCAAGGCCAGAAGATCAGGGTGATCTCGCCCGACCAGGCCGAGTTCATCAAGAGAATGGGCGGATCTCCGGTGACGCTGGGAACAGCCGAGGTGCCTGCTGCGCTTGATCGCGGTGTTGTCGACGGTGCGATCACGGCGAGCTCGGGCTATGGCTATGTCTGGCGCGACCTCTTCAAATACAATTACCGGCTGAACCTCGGCTATGTCTCTTCGCTGCTGCTTGCGAACAAGCGCGCCTGGGACAGGCTGTCGCCGTCCGTGCAGGCGACCGTGAAGGAAACGATCCGCGAGGTCACCGACAAGACGACGAAGGCCATGGCGGCAGAAGACCAGGAGCTCACGCAGAAGCTGGCTGCGCAGATGACCGCCACCACGCCCTCTGCTGCGGATGTCGAGGACGCGCAACAACGCATCAGCTCCTACTATGACGACTGGGCGAAAAGCCAGGGACCTGATGCCGCCGAGCTGCTGGGCAAGGTTCGCAAGGCGCTGGAGCGCTGAGGGCATGGTGTCGATTTCGAAGACCGAGACCCTCGACCATGCGGGTCACGTCACCGCGCCCGATTTTGCGAAGCCGACGGAAGGATGGGTCGAGCGGCTGTGCCGCTGGCTCTGCGGGCTCGCGATCATCTCCACGATCATCATGGTCGCAAGCGAGGTGTTCCTCAGGAACCTCTTTGGAGTCTCGCTGCAGTCGGCGGACGAACTCGGCGGCTATCTCCTCGTCGCCGTCTCGTTTCTGAGCCTGTCGACCTGCTTCGTGAGCGGCGCCTTTCACAAGGTCGAATTCATCGATGGCCGCCTCGGGGAGTTCGGTCACGCGCTTCGCAAGCTGATCTTCGACGCCATGGCGCTCATGTTCAGCCTGATCCTGCTGTGGCAACTGGTGCGCCTGGTTCTGCGCAGCTGGGACGGCGGCGATTTCGCCGCGACGATCCTCGGGACGCCGTTGTGGATTCCGCAACTGACAATGCCGATCGGCATTGCGGCACTCTGCACCTCCTTGATCAAAGCGCTTTGGGCGGACGTCCGTTGGCTCGGTGCCGCTGGTCGGCGGAGCTCAAGCAGATGAGCCCGGGTCTTCAACTCATCGTCGCGTTCTCCGTCTTCCTTTCGCTCCTGGGCCTCGGCATGCAGGTCCCGTTTGCGATTGCGATTCCCGCTGCCGTCTATCTCTTCATGCAGAATGGCATCGACGCATTCAACGGGCTTGGCCTGGTGAGCTGGGGCAGCATGGACAGCTTCACGCTGACTGCGATTCCGTTGTTCATCCTGCTGGCCGAGATTTTGCAGAAGAGCGGATTGAGTTTCAGGATCTATCGAGGCCTCTCGGTTCTTGTTGCCCGTATTCCCGGCGGTCTGTTGCAGACGAATATCGCCGGATGCGCCGTGTTTGCCGCCATCAGCGGATCGAGCATCGCGACGGCCGCTTCGATCGGCAGTGTCGCGCTGCCGCAGCTCGGCCAGCGGAAATACGATCGCCGGCTCTCTGCCGGTTCGCTGGCTGCTGGCGGCACGCTTGGCATCCTGTTTCCTCCGAGCATCGCGATGATCGTCTACGGGACCTTCAGCGAGACGTCGGTTGCCAAGCTGTTCATGGCGGGGGTGATCCCGGGTCTGATCCTGACCGCCATGTTCATGATCTACATCGCGGTCTACACGACCATCAAGCCAAGTGCAGCGCCCGTCGAGGTGCTAACGCGGAGCGTTGCCGGAGTCATCAGTGCACTCACCGATGTCCTGCCATTCGCGATCCTCATCGCATTCATCCTTGGTAGCATCTATTCGGGGCTTGCGACGCCGACCGAGGCGGCGGCGATCGGATGTCTGTTCGGAATCGCGATAGCCGTGGTGTGGGGTGAACTGACTTGGTCGAAATTCGTCGAAGCCATGCATCGCACCGTCGAGGTCGTTGGCAATATCCTCTTCATCGTCTACGCGGCGTTCCTGTTCTCCTACGCGATCAGCTATGCCGGCGTTGGCGATGACGTCACCGCCTTTGTCGTCGGCCTGCATCTGAGCAAGATCGAATTCTTCATCGCGGTCTTCGTGCTCTACACGGTGCTCGGCTGTCTGGTCGAGAGCCTCGGCATGATCGTGATCACGGTGCCGCTGCTCTATCCGATCCTCGCCCAGTACGGCGTGGACCCGATCTGGTTCGGCGTGATGCTCGTGATGTTCATCGAGCTCGGCCAGATCTCTCCGCCGATCGGAATCAACCTCTTCGTCATCCAGAGCATCTGGGACGGCAAGCTCAGCGAAGTCGTGATGGGAACGGTTCCGTTCCATCTGATCATGCTGGTTCTGCTGTTCTTGCTCGCGCTCTGGCCGGAGCTCGCGCTGTTCTTGCCGGCACGCATGGGCTGACGGCGAGGGGAGCTGCGACCGAAGTCGTACGCGCCGCAAGCTGGCGCGAGCGATGACGCGCGGCGCTCCCATCGCTTCCTCCGTCGCGATGATTGCGCATCGGATCATCACATCGACTGATAGTCAGTATCAGAATTTGGCCAATTCTCATGCGCACGCCGATCGTCGAAGAGTGACGACACGGATAGTTCAACGGCACATCATCATGCGGATAGACCAGGCGATCAATTTCCACGACATCAGGCTTCTGGCGCGCAAGCGCCTGCCGCGCATCGCGTTCGATTTCATCGACGGCGGCGTGGACGGCGAGGCGGCGCTCGATCGCAACCGTGCCGCGTTCGATCGCTACAAGCTGCTGCCGCGCTATCTCGTCGACGTCGAGAAGCGTCGTCAGACGGTGAAGCTGTTCGGCTACGACTATGCGAGCCCGTTCGGAATCTCGCCGATGGGCATCGCCGGATTCTTCCGCCCCGGTTCCGATCTCATGATCGCGCGCGCCGCGGCGCGTTTCGATATCCCCTACATCATGTCGAGCGCGAGCTGCGATTCCATCGAGGCGGCGATGGCCGAGGCGCCGAAGACGACGTGGTTCCAGATCTACGGCACACGCGACCCGCACATCACGCTCGATCTCGTCCGCCGCGCCAAGGCGCTCGGCGTCCGCGTGCTGTTGATGACCATCGACACGCCTGTCATGGGCAAGCGCGAGCGCAACATCCGCAACGGCTTCCGCCGGCCGATGAGGATGACCCCGTCGGTGATCCTGCAGGGGATCAGCCGGCCGGGATGGACCTGGCGCTATCTCACCAAAGGCGGGATCCCGATGATGGAGAACTGGCGTCCCTATGCCGCCGAGGGCGCCGGCGCGAATGCGGTGGCCGATCTCTATGGCGAGCAGACGCCGGCGCCGGCGCAGACCTGGTCGATCCTGGAGCAGGTGCGCAAGGCCTGGGACGGCCCGCTTGTCGTCAAGGGCGTGATGCATGCGGCCGACGCGCTTAAATGTCTCGAGCTCGGCGCGAACGGCGTCATGGTGTCTAACCATGGCGGGCGGCAGCTCGACAGCGCGCCCGGATCGATCGACGTGCTGCCTGCGATTGCCGATGCGGTCGGCGGCCGGATGGAGCTTTTGATCGACAGCGGCTTTCGCCGCGGCAGCGATGTCGCCAAGGCGCTGTGCCTCGGGGCCAAGGCCGCCTTCTTCGGCAGGCCGGCAATGTTCGGCGTTGCGGCGGCGGGCGAGGCTGGCGCGTGCAAGGTGCTCGACATCATGCGCCAGGAGGTCGGCCTTCTGATGGGGCAGGTCGGCTGGATCGATGTCGAAAAGGCGGGACCCGACAGCCTGTTCGATCTGCTGGATCCACGCATGGGACGAAATTAGCCGTTCGCGGCAAGCCAAGTGAAACATCGACGAGGATGAACGTGACCAAACGCATGCACCTGATCGGCTTCTACATGAACAGCCCGATCAACCATACGGCGCTGAGCTGGGCGGACCCCGACGACGATCGCGTCGAGGGCATGCGGCTGTTCGAGCACTGGAAGCGCTTGGCGCGAACGCTGGAGCGCGGCCGGTTCGACGCAGCCTTCTTCGCCGATACGCCGGGCGGAATGGAGCGCTACAAGGACAGTTTCGAGGATTATGTCCGCTACGGCGTGACCTGGCCCTGCCACGATCCGATGGCCCTGCTGGGCGTGATGCTGGCGGAGACGAAGCATCTCGGGCTTGCCGTGACGCTGTCGACGGCGGGAACGCATCCCTATCACACCGTGCGCCGGCTCTCGACGCTGGACTATCTCAGCGGCGGACGCGTCGGCTGGAACATCGTCTCGGGCCATCTGCGCGGCGAGCATCGTGCGCTGGGCCTCGACCAGATCGAGCACGACAAGCGCTACGACCAGGCCGACGAGTACATGGACATCTGCCACGCCTTGTGGAACGGGATTCAGCCCGGCGCCATTCTCGCCGACAGGTCCACCGGTGAGTTCGCGGACCCGGCGAAAGTCGCTGTCGTCGATTTCGTCGGCGCGCATTATCGCTGCCACACCATTCCGCCGACCCTGCCGTCGGCGCAGGGACGCCCCGTGTTGTTCCAGGCGGGATCGTCGGGACGCGGTCAGGAATTCGCGCTCAAGCACAGCGACGTGGTGTTCTCCATCCAGGCGCGGGTGGAGGCGATGAAGGCCTTCGTCGACAAGCTGAAGGATTCCTCGATCTCGCAAGGGCGTACCGAGCCGCCCAAGGTGATCTTCGGCATTCAATGCGTACTCGGCGGCACCGAAGCCGAGGCGAAGCGCCGCCAGGCCGAGATCTTCGAGCGGATTCCGCTCGACGCCGCGCTCAGCCGGATGTCGGGCACGCTCGGCATCGATTTCAGCAAGATCGATCTCGACCGGCCGCTGGCGGTCAACACGACGGACGCCTCCCGCGGCATGCTGATGGCGCTGGCCAACATGACCGGCGACGGCAATGCGACGGCGCGCGACGCCGCGCGCGTCTTCGGCGCGACGGCCGGCATGCCGCAGCTCGTCGGCACGGCCGAGCAGGTCGCGGACCAGCTCGAGCATCTCTGGCGCAGCAGCGGCTGTCACGGCTTCAACGTGACGCCGACGACCAACATCCGCAGCATCGAGACTTTCGTCGATGAAGTCGTGCCGCTGCTGCAGGCGAGAGGCATCTTCCGCACCGACTATGAGAGCGAAACCCTGCGCGACAATTTCATGGACTGAGCCGCGTTGGCCTCACCGATCGATGAGCCTTTCGAGATGTTGAACAAGCTTCACACGCGACATCCAGACCTGCAGGTGCCGGCGGGCGCCTGCGATACGCATATGCACATTTACAGCCGTGCCTATCCGGCCTCGTCGAAGGCCTGGCTGTTTCCGCCGGATTTCAGCGTCGACGATTATCGCAAGGTGCAGGCGCGTCTTGGCCTGCAACGAACGATCATCGTGCAGCCGGTCACCTATGGCTTCGATAACAGCTGCACGCTGGATTCGGTGGCGGCGATCGGCGACAACGCGCGGGCGGTCGTAACCGTGCCAACGAACGTGACGGATGACGAGCTCGCGCGGCTCTGGCAACGCGGCGCGCGCGGCCTGCGCTATCACCAGATGCGGGGCAGTGTCACCGAATGGGCCGATGTGCCTGTCATGGCCGAGCGCATTCGCGGCACCTTCTGGCACCTCCAGATCCAGTTCGATGGGCTGGAATTTCCCGATCATGAGGCGCTGATCGCGCGGCTGCCTTGCACCGTGGTGATCGATCATATGGGCCGATACGCGCGCCCGCTTCCGGTCGAGCATCAGGCCGTCCAGTCGCTGCTGCGGATCGCGGCGCGCGACAATGTCTATGTGAAGCTCTCCGGCGCCTACCACATCGCTCACGGCAACGGCCCGGACTACAGGGAGGTCGCGCCGATCGCCCGCGCCCTGGTGGCGCAGGGGAACGAGCGGCTGCTGTGGGGATCGGACTGGCCCCATCCGACCGAGACGGCCGAGACCATGCCTGACGATGCCGATCTCCTCGATCTTCTGCTGGCCTGGGCACCGGATCCCGCCGCGCGCCAGGCGATCCTCTCGGACAATCCGGCGCGCCTCTACCGGTTCGAATCCTGACCGGAGCGCCGGACAACGTCATGTCGCCAGCCGCCAAGCCCCCCATCGCAAGCCCGGACCGCGGTCATCCCGGGAGGGGTAGCAATATCCTTCCACCATCAGATAGATTGATGGAAGGCCAGCCGGATCGTTTCATTGAGCTGATGAAAGGGCCCGCACGGCCCAATGAAAATCATCAGGCTAGGTGGAACATGCTCTCAAGGGTGACGCTGGATCAACTCCAGATGCTGATCGCTGTCGCGGATACCGGCAATTTCTCGGCGGCGGCGCGCAAGGTCAATCGGGTCCAGTCGGCCGTCAGCCAGTCGATCCAGTCGCTCGAGGACGCGCTCGAGCTGAAACTGTTCGATCGCTCCAGCAAGCTGCCGCGGCTGACGGAGGCCGGCGATGCAATCGTGCAGGACGCCCGCCGCATCGTCAGCAGCGCCGATGCTCTGCGCGCGCGGGCCAAGAACATGGCGACCGTGGCTGAACCCGAGATCAGCCTCTCCATCGAGCAGGTGTTTCCAAGCACGGTGTTGATCGAAAGCCTGCGTGCCTTTCGCGAACGCTTCCCGTTGGTGTCGGTGAACCTTCTGGCCGAGGGGCTCGGTGCGCCCGAGCAGTCGCTGTTCGAAGGCAATGCGCGACTGGCGATCTACTCGACCGCGCTCGACGGCATGCCTGGATTCCAGATGGAGTTTCTCGGCGACATCCCGATCTCGCTGGTCGCGTCCTCCCGGCATCCGCTGGCGAAGATCGAGGGGCTGATCCCGCAATCCGCGCTGGAGGAGCATGTTCAATTGACTATGGTCGATCGCACCAAGCGCTATCGCGGCGTCGTGATGGGGACGCGCACCTGGAGCTTCATCGACCAGTTCAGCCGCCTGGATTTCGTGCGGAACGGCTTCGGCTGGTGCGCGATGCCGACCCATCTCGCCAGGGAGTATCTTGACTCCGGTGAGTTGGTCGAGCTGAAGCTCGCCGCGCATCGTGGCGAGCCGCTGCGGTTTCCACTCTATGCCGTTCACAAGATCGAGCAGCCGCCGGGACCGGCCGCGCAATGGCTGCTTGGCGAGGTGCGCCGCCGTTTCTCGGAATGGATCGAGGCGACCGTCGATCATCGATCGCTTCAACGCGGCATCCAGATCCGCGTGACCACGGTTTGAACGGCACACAGGAAGTGGAGGTGACGATGGATTGTCAGGCCGAGAAGAGTTCGTCCATGGGATCGCCCGTCGAATGCGGCAATCCCCGCATCGAAACGGATGGCTTTCGCCGCAGCCTGGCCGAATTCGCGACCGGCGTCGCGGTCATCACCACCACGGTGCGCGGCGAACGCTTCGGGCTCACCTCAAACTCCTTCGCATCGGTGTCGCTCGATCCGCCGCTGGTGCTGTGGTCGATCCGCCGCGAGAGCAAGAGCTTTGCTGCATTCGAGGCCTGTTCCCATTTTGCCGTGAACATCCTTGCGGACGATCAGATCGGGCTGTCGCAACACTTTGCCCGCTCGGGGCCGGACAAGTTCCGGGAGCTCACCAGCGAAACGGGGCATGGCGATGCGCCGCTGTTTGCGAGCGCGGCTGCGTCCTTCGAGTGCGTCTGCCGCCAGACCCATGACGGCGGCGATCATGTCATTCTGATCGGCGAGGTCCTGCGCTACAGCCGTTACGAACGTCGGCCGCTGCTGTTCGTGAAGGGAGGTTATGCTGTCGCGGCCGAACATCCCGATATGCGTACGTTCGCTACCGGCGCAATTGCGCAACGCCCGGACGATAGCGAGGAGCGCGTTCTGTCCAACCTGATGATCCGCGCCTACAGCGCCATTGCATCGCGGCTGGAGCGCGCGCGGCAGACCGAGGGGCTTGGGCTCACATTGTTGCAGGCGCGCCTGTTACGCGCCGCCGCGACCTCGCCTGGCCGGACGCTCGACGAACTGATGCCCGAGCTGTTTCTTGATTTCGCGGCCAGTCGCAACCTCCTGGAATCGTTGGTGTCGCTCGGTCTCGTCGCCGTCGACGATCGCGGACAGGTTCGGCTCACCGCCGACGGCGAGTTACGACTCAAGGCGATCGTGGCACATGCGCGCGCCAGCGAGGACATTCTCTTCAAAGGTATCGCGGACACGGATCTCGCAACGGTCCGGCGTGTCCTCAACACCATGGTCGCAAAGCAGCTTCGCACCGCCTAAAGCCTCAGTCGCTCGGAAAGGACATCACCTTGCAATCCGTCGTCTACACGCGAATTCCCCGTCTCGATCCGGCCCTCGTCGAACGAGCGCGAAGCATCCACGTCGCCGATCTTCACGAAGGCCTGGGGCCGGTGGTTGGCCGGCAGTGCCTGATGCAGCCGCAAATGCGCGCGCTGTTTCCGGCGGCACGGGTCTGCGGCCAGGCCATCACGTCCTTCAATTTTCCCGGCGACAATCTCATGCTGCATGCCGCCTTCCGCGTCGCGGAGCCCGGCGATGTCCTGGTCCTGACCAATGGCGGTTCGCCGCAAGGCGCGCTGTGGGGAGAGATCGCGAGCCATTACAGCCGGATCAGGAAGCTCGGCGGCGCCGTGATCGATGGCGCGACGCGCGATACCGTGCAGATCACCGAAATGGGGTTCCCGGTGTTCGCCTCCCATGTCTCGGTGTCCTATCCCGGCAAGCGCGGACCCGGCGCGGTCAACGTCCCCGTCGTCCTGGCCGGGGTGACAGTCAATCCCGGCGATCTCATTGTCGGCGACGCCGATGGCGTCATGGCGATCCCGCCGTCGCGCGTCGAGACCGCCGTTCGCAACGCCGAGGCGCGGATGGCCAAGGAAGCGGAGATCAAGCGGCGGCTCGACGGCGGAGAGACGCTGTACGATGTCGGCGCCATGAAAGGCCTGTTCGAGGCTGCCGGCATCGTCGAGATCGATGCCGTCTGGAACGATCGGGCCGACGCCAGCTGAACGAGGCGTAGATCGCGTGCAGGAACGGTGGCTTTCGGCGGGCTATGAGGATGGAGCCAGGCAAGTTAGGCTACTCGTCGATAAGCTGAAAGCCGCCTAGGTAGGTCACACCGAGCGCGAATACCGCGGTTCAGAGATTCCGAAATTGAACTTGCCGTCGCTGCTTGGGGGTTAGCGCACGCGCCATCGTTCTTGCGAGTCATCTGCTCAATTCGTTCGGAATAACGAAATTCTCCGCAAACGGTTATTCTCCCAACTACCGACAAAAAATACCGACAACACGCACGGCTGGAGCGAATTTTTGCGCGTGTTTTCAATGTGCGTTGAGAATTTTCCCGAAAATATGGAATCGAACCATCGTCCTAAGCTATTGTTATTATTGATGTTTTCATCTTGGTGCCCCTGGCCGATAATCAACTAGTCGCATAACAAATTGAATTTGCGATACTTTTAGTCGTCGATTGCCTCAGATACCGACAGGAATACCGACAAGATGATGGACGGGAGGCGTTCGCAAAAAATAAATTTGCGAGCGCTCTGCAGCACGCACAGTCTTGCGGTTCTTGTCTTCATAACCGCCGGCCGGAGTCGAACCCGGCTCAGACTCGAAATCTTTAGGGAGGCGGGCGAGCGCTTACTCAGCAGCTTTCAGTTTTCTTCAAGAAGAGTGATTAAAGATTGTGAGTTTGACTCCCACTCTCTCCGCCACTTGCGCGATTTTGTGCGCCAAACTACGATTTTCTACGATTTCGTGCGTTTGCTGGTTGCCGTTGTCGTGCGGGTCGCGAATGAGCAACGATCGGCTCGTTCGCTTCTCGCGCGAGGGAGATGCCTCGGATGCGGGACGTGCTTGGGCCAGGAGCTCGTACCGTTGGCAATGCTCGCCTTCCATATTCCGTCACAACGGCTCGGACGTCTCGATGCAACCTTCGAAGAAGGCAACGATGCCCGCCAAAAAGCAGATCAACTCTCGACCAAGTCGGGATTGTCGGTGCTCCATGGGAGGACGAAGCCACTCACTGTCGTCTGAGTCGGCGCACCCGAATGAACTCATGAAGCTCCCAACGTTGCCGCCTTCTTATCCGCGGACGCGGCCATGCCTGGCGAAAGGCCACGCGGCTCTAACGGTCGGTTCTTTCAGGGGCCGTCTTCAGTCGGTCGCAGCAGCTATTCGCGCAGGTTATGACTAAACAGGCTTGCGCCGGCCGCCGTCAGAGGAGCGTCAGGCGTCGGCGATCAGTGAGGCGATGTCCTCGAGCGGACGCCGGCTGAAGTCCTTCGCGAGTTCGGCTATGAGCTTGCCTCTCAGGTCGCGATGGTAGTGCTTGCGCATCTCACCCAGGGTTCTGGGATCGGACACAACGACCAGGTGTTCTATAGTCCCGTCCAGGCTGAGCTTGTTCAGAAACGCGGCCGTCGCTGCCGCGAAGTCGTCCTCGACGAGCCGCCTGCCATCGGGGTTGGCAGAGCCGGTGTGATGGCGCGCACCCGAGCCTGAGTGGGCGGGCGCCGGCGGAGCCGCCGTGATCTCGACCAAGTGCACCCCAGGCTTCACGCCTGTATTGTGGAACAGGCGCATCGTCTCGCCGTCAGCGACTGCTACTGTCGTACCAGTAGGTAGAATCATCGAAAGCCCTCCGTTCTCGATCCGCATAAACACCGGCGGGCTATGATACTTGCATGCCGGCGCTCTGCGGCGCCTCTTCGATCAGTTCGTGGCGCGAAGCTGCCCAGAGCAGAGCAGCCCCAACGACGGCCGAAAGAATCGACGCCGCGAACACGTCGATCTTGGCGGCTGAGAAGTCGGCGGCGCTTGGAACGTAGCCCCCGTACTCGACGAGCGTGATCTCGGCATCGGCCGAGCACGTGGTCTGTCTCGTGGTCGACCGGACGGTCGAGGCGGCCGGGCGGGATCATGAGCTCCATCGCTGAACCGGTCTCCAGTTGTTTGCGCCGGCTACAACATCGGCGCCGGCTTACGATGTGGAATACGCCGCCGTCGTGTGACCGCGTGTACGCGATCTCCGTGTCGACGATACTGCTGGTGAGCCCAGCCGCGTGCGCGCGCGGGAGGAAGAGGCGCACTAGCGTGCCGGTACCCCGCTCACTCTCTATAAGGACCGCGCCGCCTCGCCCTTCAGCAAAGCGCTGGACCTGGGGGAGCCCGAGGCTGGCGGACCTCCGACAGAGCCGGGTAATGAAACGCCGATTGTCTCTTTGATCTGCATATCGGGCCTCCTCACCTGCGATCAACGGAACGCCGGCTTCGGTCTGGGCACGAGAGCGGGCGACATAGGTCGAAGATTGAGTCCATGACGGTCGAAAGGAAAATCACCTCTCGCCATGGAGTCGATAGCCGACCGTTATCGGGAATGGCTGAGAGAGGCTTGGCACCGCTGCGGAGCCGTGCGGTGCTTCGGTCTGCAAGCACTCGCCCGAGCGGAACTCTCGGCGATCGAGAAGAGATGTTCAGGTGCCTACGGCCCATCATAACGCGCGGCTATCGACTTCATGGCGTGACGTCATTTCCCATTCGCCGCGCGCAATCCCATTCTGACGAGTGTGAGCGGCAACCTTGCGCCACCACTCCGACACCCGAACAAGGGTCCACAATCAGGAGGCTACTAATGTCAGTGAAGCAACCGGTTCTTACGCCGCCTCAAGGCGGCGAGACGGTGACCTCGAGCGGGGGTTCGAACGTCGAGATGAAAGTGGAGAGCAGCCAGACCGGAGGCGAATATGGCACTGTCCTGTGGACGGTGCGGGCCGGCGAGGAGCCGCCGCTGCACACCCACTCGCGCGAGGACGAACTGCTCTACGTGGTGCAGGGACAGCTAATCGCGCGGGTCGGCGATACCCGCGTCGAGGTGGGGCCGGGCGCCTACGCGGCTCTTCCCCGCGGGGTGCCGCATACGATCGAGGTTGTCGGCGACCAGGCGACCCTGCTGCTCAGCTTCGTGCCGGGTGGGCTGGAGCGCTTCTTGGTGCCCCGGAAAGGCGAGAAGCCCGATCCGGCCGCTTTCGGCCTGACGTTCCCCTAGGGCCGGGGACCGGAGGGGCGGCGTTCGCGAACGTGCGCCCGCTCGGGCCCGGGTGCCGGCCGCGTGCGACCGCGCCAGATGATTGATTCCATGCGCAGGCCGGGCGCTCTTAACGTCTCCCGGCTTCAGACCAACTAGCGCACCGCTGCGGTAGTGGTGGGTGCGCCAACCTAAGCTCCTTTCACCGCCGACGGAGGAAATCCGCTATGGTCACTCGCGGTTTCACAGGCCGCCAATCCGGATCAGAATCATCGGAACGGATTCCCCCGGGACAGCACCTCGTCGACAATTTCCCGGTGCTTACAGCCGGTCCCACGCCGCGAATCGAGCCCGCGGACTGGACTTTCACGCTCAAGGTCGGGCCTCGTCCGGTCAAAGCTTGGAACTGGTCGGAGTTCAACGCGCTCCCACGAACCAAGATGACGCGAGACATCCACTGTGTGACCTCGTGGTCGAAGCTCAACACCGCCTGGGAGGGCGTGGCCGTCGACGACATCCTCGCCGACGCTGGCCTTAGCGCACCCACTCCGTTTGCACTCGCACATTGCTACGACGGATACTCAACCAACGTGCCACTCGCCGACCTTGCAATGGGGAAGGCGATGGTCGCGCTCAAGTATGAAGGCCAGCCGCTGCCGCGCGACCATGGGGGGCCGGCGCGCCTGCTCGTGCCGCATCTCTACTTCTGGAAGTCGGCGAAGTGGGTGAACGGGCTTCAGTTCACGGAGCGCGACGAGGCCGGCTTCTGGGAGCTGCGCGGGTACCACATGTACGGCGATCCGTGGAATGAGCAGCGATACACGAATGACTGACGCTATTGCCGCAACCACGCGATGGCAGAGCTGTGCGATTGTCGAGGTCGGGACGAGAACGTCGGCTATCAAGAGCTTTTTTCTCCGCCTCTCCGAACCGTTCGACTATACGGCCGGGCAGCACGTCGACGTGCGGCTGACCGCGCCCAACGGCTACGCTGCCATGCGCAGCTACTCGATCGCATCGGCCCCGAGTTCCAAGGTGATCGAGCTGGCGATCGAGCGCCTCCCGGACGGTGAGGTCTCCCCGTTCTTCCACGACGTCGCCCAAGTAGGGGACACGATCGAGCTTCGCGGGCCCCTTGGCGGACACTTTCTCTGGCCGGGGCCTTCCAACAAACCAGTGCTCTTGATCGGCGCCGGCTCCGGCGTCGTGCCGCTCATGGCGATGATCCGGTATCGGAAGGCCAGCGGAGAGCCAGTGCCTGTCGCGCTGTTGCTCTCCTCCAGGACCTGGGATGACGTGCCGTTCAGGGACGAACTCCTCGAGCTCGAGAGGTCGCTTCCCGATTTCGCATTCGCCTTGGCTCTGACACGCGAGCCGGCGACGCGCCGCACCGACTTCAGCAGGCGGATCGACTACAGGATGGTCGCTGACGTCGCGGGGCGGCTGCCTGTGTCCCCCGGCTGCGCCTTCGTGTGCGGGTCGAACGCCTTCGTCGACATCGCGGCGGACGCCGCGCTCGCTTTGGGACTGGAAGTCGGGGCGATCAAGACCGAACGCTACGGCGCTTGAGAGACGGATAGTTTTCGCAAACGCCAGATTCTCCGCGCGGCCTGCGGCGATCGCGGTCGCGCTGGATCCAAGGATACGCAGCAGTAACGAAATGGGAGCCATCCGAATGCTATCCAAGACGATCGATGTCGACGGCTCGAAGGTCTTCTGCTGCGGAGGTGCCGCCCATGGCGGGGGCACTCCGACATCGAAATCGTCTCAGCATTCTAGAAGCGGGATGCAACCATGTTTTCAGTGATTTTCGAAGTCCTCCCCCATAAGGGTAACTGGGATGACTACCTCGACAACGCCAAAATGTTGCGACCCGATCTGGAACAGGTCGAAGGCTTCGTCGATAACATCCGCTACAGGAGCCTGACCCGCGAGAGCTGGATCCTTTCGCTTTCGAACTGGCGGGACGAGAAGTCGCTCGTCCGCTGGCGCACTCGCATGCGCCACCACGAGGTCCAGCGGAAGGGCCGCGACGAAATCCTCGCAGACTACCACCTCCGCGTAGGCCAGATCACTGCCGACAATCAGGTGCCTGCGGGGTACGCCCTTGCGGAGCAACGGCTCGACGAGACCGAAGTGGGTGAGGGAACGACGGTCACGTTGATCAACGCGACGCGCCCCGCGGAGTGGAAGCAGACTGACAACCCGTACGACTGCGCCGAGTGGCTCGGATTGAACCCTTGGGCCGCCGACTGCACGTCCTGGGACATCTTCGACGCAGTGCTCACGCCCGGTGACCTTATCCTGCTCATATCCTGGAAGGACGTCGCTGCGGCGCAGGCCTACGAGGACGCTTTCGCGCCGAATGACAGGACTAGGATCCGGAGAATGCGGATCGTGCGCGACTACGGGAAGTACGACCGTCGTGAGGCGCCTCAATACTACGCAGATGCGAAGGGCGGCGAGACCCTTCACGCCTGACGCCGTTCCGTCGGGAAGGGCCAGCCAAATCGTGGTCGCTGGCACCGGATGGCGCCAACTCGCCGAGCGTAGGTACTTCGGACTATGGCTCGCCAGTCCCGTCCGGTTCTCGCCCGCGTCGCAGCGCACCAGCCCGGCTCTCAGAAGTTCCTGAAAGCGTGTCCGTGGGTCCAAATCAATAGGCCGAGCCGTTACAACGTGCGCACGCAAGTCGCATCTACGCTCCATGATTGCGACGTGCCCGTCACGTCGTCGAGTGCAAAGGCTCGTCAGTATCGACAGCCGCACCTTGACGGAGAACAACTACCCATGGAGCTTCATCAAGTTCGCTACTTCCTCGCCGTCGCGTCCACGCTCAACTTCACCCGCGCGGCCGAGCAGTGCAATGTCACGCAGCCCGCCCTGACCAAGGGGGTGCAGAAGCTCGAGCAGGAACTCGGCGGGCAGTTGATCTACCGCGAACGCCAGCTGACGCAGCTCACCGATCTTGGAAAGGAAGTCCTCCCGATGCTGGAGCGCACACTGGCCTCGGCAGAGGCGGTGCGTCGCCGGGCCCAGGAGTTCCAACGCAAGGACGTCGCGCCTCTGAAGATTGGCCTCGCCCCATCCATCTCGGCGTCGCTCGTCCTCGATCCAATCGCGGAAATCGCAAAGTTCGTCCCTGGACTTCACGTCGAGCTGCGCGAGGGCGCGGCGAAGAAGCTCGTCGATCTCTTGCTTGAGGGCGAGATCAACGCTGCAATGGTCGGCGACGTGCAGGACGTGCCCGCGCGCATCGACGACTGGTCGCTGTTCGAGGAGCGCTACGTCGCAGTACTCGCGCCGACACATCGGCTCGCAAACCGTCCCTCGATCGGCATCGACGACCTCCGTGAGACCATTTTGCTAGAACGCGCCGACTGCGACGTCGCCGTGAAGATCCAGCAGTCCTATTTCCCCGACGAACCGCCTCAACTCGGCCACCGCAGCGGTCACGACATACACCTGCAGTACATGGCCGCCGCCGGCTTCGGCGTGATACTCGTGCCCGAGCACATGCCGCGCCTTCCGACGCTCAAGACCATTCCGCTCGAAGGCGATCCGGTTTCGCGCGAAGTGCGGCTACTGGCTGTACAGGGGCGCCGCTACTCCCCGGCACTGGACGCTTTCGTCAAGGTCGCGCGGCTTCGCGACTGGTCGGTCGAAGTCCCCGATCGAGGCGTGCCGCACGCAGCGGTTCCGGAGGTGGTGAGGGCGCCCACATGACCGCGACACGCACATCGGCGGCCAACCGCTTCCAGCCAATCGACCATCAGCCTGATGACTCCTCACCGATGCTAAGCCAAACCGATAAGACACTCGCCCGGATTCGCACCGAGCTGCTGACGATGTTCAGCGCCGCGGACTGGGAGTCATACAACCACCTCGTGGGCTGGCTCCGCGATACAGACGTGGCATCGCATGCGTTAAAGGTCGGAGACGACGCGCCTGACTTCCTCCTGCCCGACGCCGAAGGCCGTCTCCACTCCTCCGAACAGCTGCGCCGCAACGGCCCCCTCGTCCTGAGCTTCTTCAGAGGCGGCTGGTGTCCGTTCTGCACCGCTGAACTCCGCGCCCTCCAGGCCGCGAAGGATGAGTTCGAGAGCGTCGGCGCGACCCTCGCAGTCGTGACACCCGAAACGAGGGACTTCCCGCGGCAGCTCAAGCGGGGCCTAGGCTTGGACCTGAAGGTGCTCTCCGACGTAGACTACGGCGTTGCTATGTCGTATGGCGTGCTGTTCCGGGTGCCTGACGAGACCAGAGCGCACTATTCCGGGCGAGGCTTCGACTTCGGCGCCCGGCACGGGTCACCGGTGTGGATGCTGCCCATTCCCGCGACCTATGTGATCGACGCAGAAGGCCGGATCCGCAGCGCGTTCGTCGAGCCCGACTTCACGATACGCGAGGAGCCGGCGCAAATCTTGGCCTTGCTGCGCCAGGCCGCTTGCACGTCTAGTGAGGGAGGCGGAAGCTGGAAAGCGACACCCGGACAATCCGGCAATGAGCCGGTTTGAAATTCCCCTCGGCGATAGCGCGCTCGCAGTCGCCTACTACAAGGTCGAAGACGGTCGCGTCGTCCTGCTCCACACGGAGGTACCACAAGAGCTATCCGACCTAGGGTACGGATCGAGGCTGGCGCATGGCGTTCTCGAAGCGTTGCGACGCGACCGGAAAAGAGTAATCGCGAAGTGCCCCTTCATGTCCTGCTACGCCGCCCGGCACCCGAGTAAGGCGCATTCCTCGACGGCTGATCGCCGACGGACCGGACGCCGGCGCGCACAGCGCCTTTGGACGACGATACCTCACGCCTATCGAATGCATATCCAAAGGGAATTTCTAATCTCGTCGGCTGCGTCCGATCTTGGGGTCGCTAGGCCGACCGAGCACACGCGGTCGGCTCCACAGCGATTGAAACAGTGATTTGAAGCCGTTGCGCCGAGTGACCATTCCGCGCGCGAGCAGCTAAGGAGACCCCCATGAAATTATCGAGGACTGTCGGCCTGGCTGTCGCCGTCTCGCTGGTCGCCGGCACCGTGGCAGCGCTCGCGCAGATCAGCGGAGCGACTCCTGCCAGCCCGACCGCGAACGTGGTGGATGCCGCCGGGCACCTGCGCGTGCCCGCGGACTACCGAACCCTCTACCAAGCGCTCGGCAACTGGGCGATTGCCGCCGACAGCGGCCAAGGCTCGAAAGAAATGCACGCCGTCTACGCATCCCCGGGGGCGATCGACGCCTACCGGAAAACGGGCCACTTCCCAGACGGTGCCGTTCTGGTGAAAGAGGTCTTCGCGACCTCGACGAACGAGATGACTACCGGCACGGTGAGCCACGCCGACAAGCTCAAGGGCTGGTTCGTCATGGTGAGAGACAGCAAGGGAACGCACCCTGGCAACCCGTTGTGGGGCGACGGATGGGGATGGTCGTGGTTCGACGCGGACAAGCCGCTCAAGACCACCTCGACGGACTATCATTCCGATTGCCAAGGGTGCCACGTGCCGGCCCAGGCCACGGACTGGATTTATGTGAATGGATATCCCGTTCTGCGTCACTAGGCGATCGTATGCGTGGGGCTCTCGTCTTGCCGCAATTTCGCGGAGGTCATCTCGAATCCCGCAAGCTGGTGCGGCAAGCCGGAAGATTGAAGAGCCTATTGTGACCATTCGTGTCGGTTGTCGGCCCTTCGGGGCCGACCGACGTTCACAGTACAAACGAGTGCATGGAGTTCGACGTGTCCCTCTCGGTCTATGACATCACGGTCCCTGTCATGCTGCACGGACTGAACGTGATGGACGACTATCTCGACCACGCCCAGGCGCTCGAGCGGACCAGAGGATTTGAGCCTGGAACGATCCTTCGCGAGCGGCTCGCGTCCGACATGCTGACTTTCGGAGAACAGTTCTCCGTAAGCTGCAACAAGGTCGACGCGCACATGGCGAAGCTGATGCAGCACGACCCGCCGGCACCCCACAACACCCCGATGATGTACCCGGCATTGAAGGGGCGGCTCCTCGAGACGCGCGGCTTTCTGCAAAACGTGCAGCCGGACAAGATTTCCGGAGCGCAGTCCCACACATACGAGCTAACACCGCTTATCGTGCGCGGGTGGTTCGGCGGCGACGACTATATTCGGCACCTGGTGTTACCCGACTTCTTCTTCCACATTTCGATTGCGCACGCGATCCTTCGGCACCTCGGAGCGAACATCGGGAAGCGCGACTACCTCGGCAATCTCAGTCAGCAAAGCGGCGGTGACTACTCGTGAGAAACTGTTCGCTCAACATCAAGTACCGGTCTACTGAAAGCATGCGCAAAGCCGGCCGCCCGAAGTTCGCGCCGGAGATCGCATCCTGATGGGTACCGTCGAATGCTTAACGGCGTCGAAGCGCCGCTGGGCGATGCTCTGCATCCTGCTTGGACTTGGTCTAAGTTCCCTTGGAAGCGCGATCGTGAATATCGCCTTGCCAAATATCTCGCGTTCATTCGCAAGTAGTGACGCAGCAACCGTTTGGGTCGTGAATGCCTATCAGCTTTCGGCAACGGTCTGCTTGTTGCCTATTGCAAGTCTGATCGAATCACTCGGTCTGAAGCGTGTTTATGCCGTCGGCCTAGCCACGTTTGTCCTCGCGTCGCTGGGTTGCGCTTTCGCTCCAACATTGCCGATGCTGGTGAGTGCGCGTTTGATTCAGGGAGCTGGGGCGGCCGGCGTTTCTGTGGCCGGCGTCGCATTTGTACGCGTGATCTATCCGCACCGCAGGGTCAGCAAGGGCCTCGCGTTGGTGGCATTAGCGGTGGCGATACCCGGAGCCGTGGGGCCTACCATCGCGGCGACCATACTTGCCGTGGCAAAATGGCCCTGGTTGTTTCTCGTGAACGTGCCATTCGGCGTCGCGGTACCGCTTTTTATTGCCGCTGCACCACCAGACGTTCGTGTTGCTCGCCCTCTCGATCTGATCGGGACCGCTCTCAATGCGTTGGCGTTCGGGCTTTTCGTCGTCGGCGTCGGCACGCTGGGTATTGGCGATGGGCGCATTGCGATGGGAGAGATCGTAGCGGGTCTTTTCTGTTTCGGCCTCTTCGTTCGACAACAGCTCCAGCACCCTATGCCGATGCTGCCATTCGATCTCTTCCGTGTACCTCTGTTTACCCTATCGGTGTGGACATCTGTCTGTTCCTATGCAGCACAAATTCTGGCTTACGTCTCCTTGCCGTTTTTGTTTGAGACGGGGATGCATCTTTCGGCTGTGGCGACAGGTTTTCTCTTGACGCCCTGGCCGTTCATGACTGCTGTCACAGCTCCAATCGCCGGTCGCCTGACAATCCGCTACCCCGCTGCGGCGATTTGCAGCATTGGTTTGGCGTTGTTGGCGGCCGGTTTGCTTTTGATGGTCTTCTTGCCGACAACTCCAACGAAGTGGGATGTTGTATGGCGGCTAGCCCTTTGCGGTATCGGCTTTGGTCTCTTCCAGACCCCGAACAACACCGCGATGATGACGGCTGGACCCATAGGGCGTAGCGGGGCCGCAAGCGGGATGAACGCTGCTGCTCGCTACGTCGGATGGTCACTTGGTTCCGCCTTGGTCTCACTGATCTTCGGCCTGGGCGGAGATCATGGCGCGGACTTTTGTTTGGTCGCCGGAATGACCTTCGCACTGATAGGAGCCGCTACCAGCGGCGCTGGTCAGTTCAGATAGCGTCCATATGCGGAATTCCGGCACCTCGTCGAATGTTGCGTGGCGAGACTGGGCGCTATGCGCTCGCTGATGCAGTCTAAGCCTCTGCCGAGCCGCTCCCTTTCGCCGCGATCGGTGTCAGGGTCATCGCGGCCGTAAGAGCGCCTCCGATCGAGGTCGCAGCGGCTAAGGCGAGGCCGATTTCGTAGCCGGACGCGAAAGACGCGACGCCGGCGGCCAGTGCCACCCCGGCAAGCTGTGCAATCCGGCTTGCCGCATTGTTGATGCCGGAGGCGAGCCCTTCGTCGGCCTGATCCACACTCGACATGACCGACGCGGTGAGCGGCGCCACGAGCACAGCGAAGGACAGGCCCAGCAGGGTCATGGGTCCGATCACGCCGAGCATCAGGGATTGTTCCCGGCCGAGCGCCATCAAGATATACGCGAGTGCCGCACCTGCCGGCCCCGCGATGAGCATGGCCCGCGCGCCAATCTTGTCCGCCAACCCGCCGAAGAAATTCGACAAGAACCCCACGCCGAGCGTGAAGGGCAGGAATGCCAGCCCGGCATCGGTCGGCGACAGGGCGCGGCGATCGATGAGGTCAAAGGGTAGCAGAAAGAACATGATCGAAACCCCCGCATAGACCAGGAGGGTAGCCACGTTCAGCCCGAGGAAGGCGCGGTTCTCCACTAGGCGAGGTGGGGTCATCGGGTGTTCGCTTCTGAGCTCCCAGAACGCGTAGATGGCGAGCCCGACAATGCCGAGCCCGGCGACGATTGTGAGCACCGTGCCCGGCCGGGCTGGAGTGTCCGCAGCCGCGTGAGCTTCACTGGGGCCGATCTGGCTGAGCGCCCAGGTGAGCGCCCCGATCGCCGAAGCGAGGATCGCGGCGCCAATCACGTCGAACCTGCGCTGGATGCGGCCATCTTTCGGCGCGAAGGCCAGCAGGACTCCCACTGCGACGAGCGCGAGTGGCGGGTTGATCCAGAACACGGATGGCCAGCCAAACGTCTCGGTCAGCCAGCCGCCCAGGACGGGACCTCCGGCTGTGGTGAGAGCCGATGCCGCGGCCCATATGCCGATCGCCCGGTTTCGCTCCGCGCGCGGATAGGTGGCACCGATCAGGGCGAGGCTGGCGGGGGTGACGATCGCTGCGGCCACTCCCTGCGCGACGCGGGCGGCGATCAGCCAGGCGGGCGAAGGCGCCAGCGCGCAAGCTGCGGACGCCAGACCGAACAGGACGCAACCGAGCCCGAGCGTGCGCGCCTTGCCATAAACATCCGCGAGTGCGCCGCCAATCAATGTCAGCGAGGCGAGCGCCAGCATATACCCGTTGAGAACCCACTGAACGGAGGCGAGGTCCGCTCCGAAATCAGCGCGCAATCTCGGTAACGCAACGGGCAGCGCTGTCCCATCGATGAACGCCATCGAGGACGCGAGCACACAGGCCGTGAGCACCATGCGCCGGCACTGAGGCGACGCTTCCCGCCCGAACTCTCGCGGGCAGGGTGCTGCATCGATAACGCCGCGGCTGCACGGCTCAACAAGCGGCTGTGCCATTCATCGACCTCCCCGCTAGTCTGTCGCTGGTCTTCAGTTCTTTGCCAAAGATTTGAGGTGGCGGACAAATCCGAGCACATCGTCGGGCATCAGACGGCCGATCGCGCGGGTCGAATACACGGCCGTCACCACGCGGCCTTCGGGATTGAGGACGAAGCCGGTTGCCTGGAGACAGACGGGATCGTCATTGACGAAGGCGCCGGTGACTGCGGAAACCGCTCGCGCGTTGGCGCCGTAAGCGACCGGGAAATTGAGCTTGTGCTTTTCGACGAGCATCTCCGACTTTTCCCGATCGTCCACCGACACAGAGACGACCTTGATGCCTTCCCCAGCGAATCTGTCCGCCGCTCTCGCAAAAGCGGCAAGCTGGGCATTGCAGTACGGACACCAGGAACCGCGGTGGAATAGGACCACACCGAACCAACCAGCGAGATCGGCAGGCAAATGGAGTTCGCCGCCACCGACGCGAGCAAAGGTAAGAGAGGGAAAGACGTCGTTATTCTGCAGCATCACAATTGCGCTCCTCGTTTGAAATGTCTGGCGCTCAAAGCGCCGAATGATCCCTCACCGCTTCTGACAGAAAAACGTCTTACACCATGGCGGTCGCCCCCCGGTGAGGGAAATCACGTCTTGCCATAGAGTCGATAGACGATCGTTATTGCCGCTCGCTGCGCGGCGCGGCCTGCATAACTGGTCTTGATTACGAATGGTGGAGCGGACGGCCGCAGCAGCATTCCCCGCTGCTATGGAAACTATACATGCCGGCTATTGGAAAATTTCGTCCCACGCTGCGATCAACGGGTACCGATGCCGCAGGTTCCATCGAGTAACACCCAGGCCGACCTGGAACGAACATTACTCAATTGCGTGGGAAAAAGTATGGTTATGGAGAAAAAAGGTAGGCGCGTTACCCTGCCGATCGCCGGAGCGGTTTTTAGCGCAGTTGCTATAACAGGTGTATTCGCGCAGTCGGAATCCAATAACGGCGGCGCACCGACGAGGAAGCGCTATTTCCCCGAATATACCGCATCGGGCGACTTGATCCTGCCGAAGAACTTCAATGAGTGGGTGTTCGTCGGCTCACCGCTCACTCCGAATGCGCTCAACGGCGGGAAGGCCAATTTTCCCGAATTTCACAACGTCTATATCGAGCCGGGCTCGTACGAGATCTACAAGAAGACAGGTGAGTTTCCGGAGGGAACGATCTTCTTCAAGGAACTACAGCTAACACTCCCAGCCGAGAACCCGGATGGATCGCGCACCGAGGCCTCCGGGCGAGGCTTCTTCCCCGGAAAGCTGAACGGTGCGGACGCTACGGTCAAGGATAGCAAGCGCTACGCCGACACCGGAGGCTGGGGTTACTACAACTTCAATCATCACGAGCCGAAGGCGCCGACAGCGAAGCTGCAGCCAAAGTCCGAATGCGCGTTCTGCCATATGGCGAGCGCCAAGAAAGACGACGTCTGGACCCAATTTTATCCGCTGCTGGACAAATGAAATCGTCAACACGCTACCGGTTCACCGAGGCAACGAACTCGCGCGCGCGGCGTTTGAACGAACTCAGCGGGCTGGTTGGCGCCGCGGCTGGGTTCGTAACGCCATGGGGATCGTTCGCATGAACATCCTCCATATTGATTGCAGCCCGCGTCCAGAATCGCACAGCCGCCAGCTTTCGGCGGCGATCGTCAAAAAGCTCCTTGAGGCTGCGCCCCCCGCAATCATTAGCCGGCGAGATTTTGGCGCAGACCCCCTGCCACACGCGGCGCCCGACTACGCGACCGCCCTGTCGTCGCCGGCCACGTTGGCGGCTCCGCCGAGCGGCGCGCTAGATCTTTCCGAAGCGCTTATTCGGGAAGTCGACGCGGCCGATGTGGTTGTCATCGGAACGCCCATGCACAACTTAACCGTTCCCTCGGTCCTCAAGGCGTGGATCGACCAAGTCCTGCGCGCCGGTCGCACCTTCATGTCGACGCCGGCAGGGAAGGTCGGATTGCTCCGGGATCGTCCGGTGTTTGTCGGCATCGCTTCTGGTGGGGTCTTTACCGGCGAGAAAGCCAACCAGCCTGATTTTCTCACACCGTATCTGTCGGCTGTACTGGGCGGCATCGGGCTGAAAAGCCTGCAATTCTTTCCCGTGCAGGCCACCGCATTTCTCGCTGGGGACCGGGCCACATTAGCAAGGGAGAAAGCGCTCGCGGCGCTCGACCTGACGGTCATGCGAGAGGTTCCCATGCCTGATCGCGTAACGGGTGTTGCCGCATCCGAGGCGAATGAACCGAGGAGACAAGTCGTATGAAGGCGATCGTCGTCACGGACCAGGCTGCGGGAACCGCGGGAATGAGGCTCGTGGAGCGGCCCGAGCCGCAGGCAGCGATCAACGACGTCGTCGTTCAGGTTCATGCGTCGGGCTTCACTTCGGGTGAGCTGACGTGGCCCTCGACGTGGACCGATCGCCTCGCCCGTGACCGAACGCCGTCGATTCCCGGGCAGGAGTTGGCGGGAGTGGTCACTGCTCTCGGCTACGGCACGACCGGGCTATCGGTGGGACAGCGCGTATTCGGTCTCTCGGACTCGTATCGCGGCGGCACGCTGGCGGAGTATGCGGCCGTCGAGGCACGCAACCTCGCACCACTGCCGGGCGACGTCGACTTCACAGTGGGTGCGAGCGTGGCGATGCCGGGTCTGACCGCGTGGCAGGGACTGTTCGTGCACGGCCGCCTTCAGGCGGGGCAGAGTGTACTCGTGCATGGCGCGGCCGGTGCAGTCGGGTCGATGGTGACGCAGTTCGCACGTGAGGCGGGCGCCTATGTCATCGGCACCGGACGCGTAGCCGATCGTCAGAAGGCGCTCGACTTCGGTGCGCAGGAATTCGTCGACATCGAGAACGACGTTTTCGAAGACGTCCGCGGAGTCGATCTGGTGTTCGATGTCATCGGCGGCGACATCACGAAGCGGTCTGCTGGCGTGATCCGGCCCGGAGGAACACTGGTGACCATCGCCGGGCCGACCGAGGCGCGGCCCGCCGACGGCCTGACGATCGACTTTGTTCTCGTGTTCGATCGCGCCCAACTGGGTGAGATCGTCCAGCGGGTGCGGGACGGACGACTGCGGACGAACATCGGCAACATCGCGACCCTCGACGATGCCGTCGCTGCTTTCAATCCAACCAAGCGGATCAGCGGGAAGACGATCATCCGCGTTCGTCCGTAATGAACTTGGGACAGGGCGAGCGATTCTGTTCCCTTCGTGGATCGACGTCGCTTTCGTGGCGAGCGCCTCGGCCTCGCGTGTCCGGCGGTGCAGCGCGGGCTGGAAGTGATGGCGGTGTCGAGCGGTCTGCTTGAGGTTGAATTGATGTTGCGAGGAGTGATCCGTGAACGGAAACGATGGCTCGGCCTCGGGCTGCTGGCCAATGAGTTCGCGCTCCGCGAGCCGCGCGACCTAACCTGAGGGACTAGGTTCGTGAGCAGCGCATCCCTGATCCTGACTGACCGCGGCCTGGCGCTCTGCGAGCCTAAGGCCATCGGCGCGCAGGGCAGCACCAAGGTGCTCGCCGCGTCAAGCCTGGGCGGCTGCCTCGTGTTCGTCAGCAGCGCCGTCGTCACGGTCGCGCTTGCTGCGATCGGCCGGGACATGCACCTGTCGCCGCTCGACCTGCAGTGGGTGATGAATGCCGAGTTCCTGCCGCTCGCAGCCTTGACCTTAGTCGCCGGCGCTCTAGGTGACCGGTTCGGGCAGAAGCGGATCTTCCTCGCGGGGATCGGTCTCTACGGTCTTGGCGCGGCCGCGGTTGGTTTCGCGCCGAGTTTCGCGCCGCTCATCGTCGGCCGCTTCATGCAGGGCGTGGGCGAGGCCGTGATCTTGCCCAACGGCCTTTC
Source organism: Bradyrhizobium monzae (assembly GCF_021458635.1). Classification (GTDB taxonomy): domain Bacteria; phylum Pseudomonadota; class Alphaproteobacteria; order Rhizobiales; family Xanthobacteraceae; genus Bradyrhizobium. Next base: position 197,830 of record NZ_JAIRDQ010000006.1, on the reverse strand, counting down.
GGTGCTTGGGCGGGGCTTTTCCGCTGACAAAAAAGCCCGTGCGGTCGGCATCTGGTCCGCTGCCGCCGCGATCGCCAGCGGCGTCGCGCCCGCGATCGCCGGCGCGATCCTCGATCACGGGTCCTGGCGGACGACCTTTCTGATGCTCCTGCCCTTCGTCGCCAGCGCGCTCGCCGTCGGCGTCGTGTGGATACCCAAGGATGCCCCGACCAGCCGCGCCCGGGTCGACGTCGGTGGTGCGGTCCTTTCAACAGTCGGGATCGGCGGGCTGGGCGCGGGGCTGACCAGCCTGACCAACGGTTCCGGTCCGAGCCTTTGGGTGCTCGTCACCTTGATCGTCGGTCTGGGAGGCTTAACCGGCCTCATCGTGATCCAACGGCGGTTAGGCGACAACGGCATGCTGCCCCCGTCTTTCTTCGCCTCGCGGTCGGTCGTCGGCGCGAACTTGTTCACCGCGCTCCTCTACGGGCCATTCACGGTGATGCTAACCTTGATCCCGTTCGTGATGATCCGGGGCGCGCACCTGCCGACGCTGGTGGCAGGCTTGGCCTTCATTCCCTTGCAAGTGCTAATTACGGTCGTCTCGCCCCTCGCCGGTATGCTCTGCCGCCGGTTCGGCCGGCGCTTGCCATTGTTCGCCGGCGGTGCCGTCGTCGCCTTGGCATGCACCATGGCGCTCCGAGTCGGTCCGAATGCGACCTATTGGGCGGACATCTTCCCCAGCGTCCTCCTGCTGGCGCTGGGCATGAGCCTGGCGATCGCGCCGTTGACGACCCTCGTCCTCACCTCCGTCGAACCTGATCGCGCCGGAACCGCGTCTGGCGTCAACAGTGCGGTCTCGCGCGCCGGCTCGCTCTTCGCCATCGCCCTGCTCGGCGGCGTCCTGCAGCAGGGGGGTCCTCAGTTGTTCTCAGGATTCCACATGGCGATGGCTGTCGCCGCGGTCGCCAGCGTTTTCGCCGCGCTCGCGGTGTTCGTTATCGAGCCGGGACCTCACGTTGACTTCATTCCGCGAGATTGAGCTGGCCAGCGAGTCCGAGAGGAAACAGACACCTATAGGCAGAAGGAGAATGCCCATGAATATCCGAACCATTATCGCCGCCACCTGCGCCGCCTTCGCCTTCTCGATGGCCGGCCCCGTCCGCGCCCATGGTGGCGAAGCGCAAATCGTCACGAAGAAATTTGAGGCGGCCATTCCCAATATCTCTGGCAAGGCGCTGCTCGCCGTGGAGGTCGATTATGCGCCGGGCGCGGCCTCTCCGCCCCACACACACGCGAAGTCGGCCTTCATCTACGCCTACGTGATCTCGGGTGCGATCGAATCGAAGGTGAACGACGGTGAGACGCGCATTTATCGGGCAGGCGAGGGCTGGTCGGAACCACCGGGAGCGACCCATTCGATCAGCCGCAACGTGAGCAAGACAGACCCCGCAAAGCTGCTCGCTGTCTTCGTCCTCGATGCCAATGACAACCCGCTGACGACGCCCGTTAAATAACCCACTCGCTGCGCCAGGCAAGAATCCACGGTGATGATATCGGCCGCGAACTTATCGCGACCGATATCTGCCGTGCCACCGAAAGCGGAAAATATGCTTCAAGCAACTAACAGCATCGACCCTGTTGAAAATGCATTCGCTCGAGACGTCATCGGCGGGTTATCCGCTGATGTGAAGACAATGCCGAGCCGTTGGTTATACGACGAGCGTGGATCTGCACTTTTTGAAGAGATAACGAGGCAGGATGAGTATTACTTGACTCGAGCCGAAACGTCGATCTTGCGAGAGCGGCAGCGTCACATCGCCGATTTCGTAGAGTCTGGCGCGATCCTCATCGAATATGGTGCGGGAGCCGGCGTTAAGACTGAGCTTGTGCTGGCAGGGTTGCGTAACCCGCGAGGCTACGTGCCCATCGATATCGCCGCCCCCTTCCTTGCAGAAACGTCGAAGAGGATCGCGTCGCGCTTCCCATCGCTCTGGGTCCGCCCCATCGAGCGCAATTTCCTGGATGTATTCGAGGTCCCGTTTGACAGCTCCCATGGCGGCAGGACTGGATTTTTTCCGGGCTCGACGATGGGGAATCTGGACGCGGTCGAGGCGAAGACCCTGCTTACGCAGATGGGGCGACACCTGGGCGACGACGGACGCGCCATCATCGGTGTCGATCTCCAGAAAAACGTAGATGTGCTTCTCCGTGCTTACGACGACAGCGCGGGCGTGACGGCCGCTTTTAATCTCAACCTCCTTGAGCGGATCAACACCGAACTGGGTTGCGACTTCTGTTTGGAGCAGTTCGAGCACGCGGCGCGCTGGAACGAGATCGAGAAGGCCGTAGAGATGCACCTGGTCAGCTTATGCGATCAACGCGTTACAATCTGTGGGCGGACGTTCAATTTCAGAACGTCGGAAACCATCCACACTGAGAGCTCCCGAAAATATACGGCGGAGAGCTTCGCGCGGCTCGCCCGCTCCGGCGGATGGAGGGTTGCCGAGGCTTGGCAGGATGCGGACGGCCTATTCGGCCTGTTCGGACTCATTCGCTACTGAGCGGCTGATCGTCGAATGGCTGCCCATTCATGGCATCGCGATCATATCTCGACAAACTGATGGGGCCCATTGAAGCAACGTTGGCCTGGTTGTCCGAGTGCCTGTTCGCCGTTGGAGCCAGCCTCCACATCGATGGAGGCAAGCTGCCGACGGCCATCATCGACGGCGAAGCGGCGTTCGAGCTCATCTTGCACATGCTCGTCGCTGCGCCGGCGAATAAAGTGCATAGATGGCTCGGGCGTTACGCTCGCATCACATGAAAGCTCGAGCACCTCGGAGATGCTCGATGCGATGGATCGAGTTCAGATCGAACCGGCCGGCGCAACGGCGGGAAAGTCCTTCTCGGGATCGAACACGTTATTGAAAAAGTTCGTCAGGGAGTACATGGCCACCAGCGCAACAATCTCGATGACGTTCGCATCCGTGTAGCCGGCATCGCGGACGGCCTTCAGATCGGCGTCGCTGACCTTGCCGCGGGTCTCGATGACCTTGCGCGCAAACTGGATCGCGGCGTCGCGCTTCGGGTCGCTGGCATGGCCCATCCGAGCGAGAATGATTTCATTGGCCGGCAGCCTGGCCATATGATCGGCCGTAAAGCTGTGAACCGTCAGGCAGTAATCGCAGCCATTCACTTCGGAGACAGCGAGGCCGATGCTATCACGCGTCTTCACGTCGAGTGCCTTGCTCAGGGAGCCGAGCAGGGCAGCCCATGAGTTGAACGCGATCGGGCTTGCTGCGAAGGTCGTCATCATGTTCGGGGTGAACCCGATGTTCTTGGTGAACATATCGAGAGTCGGTTTCGAATCGGCCGGCACCTGTTCCGGCTTTAGAGCTGCAATCCTTGGCATCACATTCTCTGTAGGTTGCTGGTTTCAATCAAACGAGATTCAACACATCGGTCAGCGGCCGGCGCGGCTTCTGCGCCCAGTTTCCCGGACGCAGAGCCCCTATGGACAACAGCATGACGGGTACTTCGTCCTTGGTCAGTCCGAACTCGCGGTGCACCGCTTCGGCATCGAAACCGATCATCGGCGTCGAGCCCAAGCCTAGCGACAGGGCCGCATAGATCATCGCCGCAGCGCCGAAGGTGCCGGTGCGCACTGCCTCGTCCCGCTGGCGCTGCGGGTACTCCATGTACAGATCGCGTGCGGGGATTTCCCATTCCGGCACCATCTTTGCCGGCATGATGCCCGCTTCCACCAGCGGTGCTAGACGCTCCGGGACGACGCTGGAATCGGCCAGCTGGCCGCAGACGATGAAGGTAACGGCCGCTTCGGTGATTGCGGGCTGACTCCAAGCGATCGGACTGAGCCGAGCTTTGGCTTCCGGCGTGCGTACGGCGATGAAGCGCCAGTTCTGCAAGTGGAAGGATGTCGGCGCGGTAGTGCCGATTCGCACCAGCTCGCGGATCTGTTCGTCGCTCAGAGTGGCGGTGGGGTCGTAGTACTTAGCGGCGCTGCGGCTCACGATACATTCGATGACGGCGTTGGTCATGGTGATTCCGTTAGTCATGGTGTTTCCTTGCGTGAAGGGATAGGTCGAGACAGCGAGTGCTTTCGCTCTCGTTGCTGGAAATGCTGCGGGGATGGAACTCGTTCGACATCTCATGCCCGGGGGCATGGGTGGTGTCCCAGTGCCCCCGGCGTGTCCAAAAGAACGCGGCCGGCTGCGAGCATCGAATGCGTGTCGTTCACGGACGGACGCGGATGATCGTCTTCCCGCTGATCCGCTTGGTCGGATTGAAAGCGGCGACGGCATCGTCGAGAGTCGCGATGTTGCCGATGTTCATCCGCAGTCGTCCGTCCCGCACGCGCTGGACGATCTCGCTCAGTTGGGCACGATCGGACTCGACAACGAAGTCGACCGCCAGGCCATCGCGGGGCCGCTCCTCGCTGGGTCCGACGATGGACACCAGAGTTCCGCCAGCGCGAATCAGGCGCGCGGACCGCTTCCCGATGTCGCCGCCGATGACATCGAACACCAGATCGACTCCGCCGATGTCTTCGAGGACGTCGTTCTCGAGGTCCACGAACTCCTGCGCGCCGAACTCGAGCGCCTTCTGACGATCGGCGGCGCGCCCGGTGCCGACGACGTAGGCGCCAGCCAATCGTGCGAGTTGTGTCACCATCGACCCGACTGCGCCGGCCGCGCCGTGCACGAGGATGCTCTGCCCTGTCTGAAGGCGGCCGTGCTGGAACAGTCCTTGCCACGCGGTGAGGCCTGAGATTGGCAGACTCGCGCCCACCGTGAAGTCTACGTCGCCCGGGAGCGGCGCAAGGTTTCGCGCCTCCATTGCTACAAACTCCGCCAGGGTGCCGTCGCGATGCCAGTCGGCGAGGCCGAACACTCGCTGTCCCACTGAGAGCCCCGTCGTGCCATAGCCGAGTGCGGTGATCACTCCGGCCAGTTCATGGCCGGGAATCGACGGTGTTCGGTCATGATCGAGGCGGTCGGTCCATGTCGAGGGCCATGTCAGCTCGGTAGGGACGAATCCCGACGCATGAATTTGAACGACGACGTCGTTGATCGCCGCTTGTGGCTCGGGCCGCTCCACGAGCTTCATCCCGGCAGTTCCCGCAGCCTGGTCTCTTACGACGATTGCCTTCATCATCCACCTCCCTGTGTGTGGTGTGTCGTCATCTTTCGAGCTTCTTTTGCAGACGAGCAAAACTACGATCGTGAGAATCGATGGTCCAATGACCTGTGGCTATGGAATCGATGCCATCGGCCCGAGAGATCAAAGCACGCCTGCGGTGAGCCGCGGAGCGAATGCCCGCGAGGCGTGGCGGGTTCGCCGAACCGGAGACGCTGCGGGTATGATAGGCCGCGATGCCCCGGCGCAGGATCGACCGCGCGAGAGATGCTCAATCCGGCGTGATATTCGGGATCGGGAGCAGAGCCAGATCGTCCTCGTAGCTGGCCTGAGTGCTTGCGTTGCGGCCGGAAATAGTAACGTCCAAGCGAGTGCTGATATCCGCTCCAATGCCGAGAATTTTACCAACGGGACAGAGGTTTGCTGCTTCCAGCAGGAATGCGCGCTGCTGTGCGTCGAGTTCTCCCCCGAGCACGAGGGTGCGCTCGAACGAATCTCTTTCGCCCTGGGCGCCGTGGTGGAAGCTGACACCCACTTCCAATCGCTCCAGCGGAAGTTTCTCGCGCCGGGCTTGAAAACGAACGCTCATGGCAGTGCATGCGGCAAGAGACGCGCTGAGAAGGTCGTAAGGATTGGGTCCAGAAGACATGTGGCCGACGCCATCCGGGCCGCCGACAGGAAACCGAGAGTCGCCGACATGGCCAACCAGCGCGCCATGATTGGTGGGATCGCTTGCGACGACAACTTCGCGGATCTTGGTCATGATTAGGTCCCGATCGTCCGAGTGATTGATCCCCGGCTTCAACGAGTGTGCACGTCAGCTACGCGGAACGAACCTTGGAGTTCGTGCGATCTCAGCGCTGCGCCCGCTCGAACCGGTGCGTTCACCAAGTAAATCCGGCGACCATTCAGGTAAAGCTATCATGTCCATAACGGACAGGAATGCTCAGAGAAGTCCATGTCGAAGCTCGGTGGACGGGAAATCCGTGACACGCGCCGAGCTTGATGGTCTTTCCGCTCACGAACCATGCATCGACTTCTATCAAGCCGAAGCTCCAGTCCGAGGGACAACGCGCGGGAATAGAAATCATAACGGTCTGGCATTTCCCAATAATAAAGTCACCGACGTAGTCTCACTCGGAAGGTGCTCAGCTTCGGAGCGGATGGCGCGTTGACGCTTGCATACGTCGGGCGTCGTGACCGGGTGTAAACCGAGGTCGAAATCGACGACCGGTGCTGCGTGTCATCCACCGGGTGCTGGAATTGCTGATACGCCTAGGCGATAATCGCGGAGAAGAGAATGCTGCTGCCCCGTCGACCGGTTCCCGAACTGCGCGTGCCGACACTTGCTCATGGCGACTTTGATCTTGCCGCAATGGTCGCCGCGCCGAGGCAATTTACATTGATATCCTTTTATCGCGGGCTCCATTGCCCTGTCTGCCTCAAGTATCTGCGTGACCTGGAAGCGCTGATCCCTGAATATGAGCGCCGCGGTACAGAGGTTATCGCGATCAGCTCTGACGTTCGCGAGCGTGCTCAGGCAATGGCAAGCAAGGTCGGTTCCAACTTACGATTCGGATATTCGCTGCCGCTCGCGGTTGCTCGCGAATGGGGGCTCTATATTTCGTCGTCGCGTGGACATTCATCGATTAACATCGAAGAGCCGCCACTTTTTTCGGAGCCGGGCGTATTCCTCGTCCGACCGGACGGTACTTTGTACTACGGCGCGGTTCAAACAATGCCGTTTGCACGTCCGCTGTTCTCGGAATTGCTTCAGGCGATCGACTTCGCCGTCGCGAAAGACTATCCGGCGCGTGGCGAGTATGACGGCCCTGTCTGAGCGTCCATCGACGTGGCGGCGCCCGGCCCAACGGTGACGCCGCGCAGTGTGCAAACATTCACGCGGGTCATAAACGACGCACAGTACCCGCGCGCGCTTTTTGCCATTCTCGCGCGCCACTTACGAGCTCCTCTCGGGCTCGCCACGCGAATCTCGCTGCACCAAGTCGCTCCGGCCTCACGCCACCCGGCGAGCCGCAATAACGACCGTTTATCGACTCCATGGCGATAGGTGATTTCCCTCGCAAGCGGTGCAAGGTCACGCTCCAAAGCATCGTCGAGCCGAAACAAGCGGTTCGCGCGAGAGAGACGTAACACGATGGAAGATTGGCAAGGCAGTGGGTCGATATGCAAAGCAACGATGTCATCGAAATCGTCGTACCATGGGTACGCTGACACTGCGAGCCGGCGGGACTTTAGCGGCAGCGGAGCTTCCGGCTGAGGCGCGCGGTGTATTTCGTCACCTTCGATACGCCGGCGCGCCGATCGGTCTGCTGTTCGCGTTGGCGCTCGCTGGGTGCGACGAGAAGGCGCAATCTCGGGCGGCACCGTCTCCGCCGCCGTCGGTGACGGTCGCGCAACCGGTCAAACGATCGGTCACTGACTGGGATGAGTTCATCGGCCGCTTCGAGGCGATCGAGGAGGTTCAGGTCCGCGCGCGCGTCGGCGGCTTCGTCAACAGCGTCGAGTTCAAGGACGGTGCGATCGTCCATGCCGGCGATCTGCTTTACATCATCGATCCGCGCCCGTTCGAGGCGGTCAAGCTGCAAGCCGAGGGACAGCTCGACGACGCGCGGGCCAAGGAAGAACTTGCGAAGCGAGAGCTCGAACGTGGACTGACCTTGGTTCGGACTAGCGCAGTTTCCGAACAGGTCGTCGACCAGCGTCGTCAGGCATTGCAGGCCGCTCAAGCGGCTGAGACGCAGGCCGAGGGTACGCTGAAGGCCGCGCAGCTCAACGTCGAATTTACGCATGTGCTGGCGCCGATCACCGGCCGCGTCAGCCGGCATCTCGTCACTCCGGGCAACCTGGTGCAGGGCAGCGAGGGCGGCTCCACGTTGCTGACCTCGATCGTGTCGCTCGATCCGATCTACATCTATTTCGACGTCGACGAGGCGACCTATCAGCGCAACAGCAAGCTGTGGTTCGAAGGCAGGCGGCCGAGCTCGCGCGACACCGCGAACCCGGTGCAGGTGACGCTGACCGGCGAGACCAAGCCCTCGCATGAAGGCAAGATGGACTTCCTCGACAACCGGCTCGACATCTCCACCGCGACGCTTCGCAGCCGCGCCATCATCCCAAACAAAGATCTTTCGATCCTGCCCGGGCAATTCGGCCGGGTCCGCATCATCGGCTCCTCGCCCTATGAGGCGCTGCTGATCCCCGACACCGCCATCGCGACCGACCAGTCGCGCAAGATCGTGTTCGTGGTCAAGGACGACAACACGGTGGAAGCGAGGGCGGTCGTGCTCGGTCCGCTTGATGACGGCCTGCGCGTGATCCGCGAGGGCCTCAAGGCGGAGGACCACGTGATCGTCGACGGGCTGCAGCGCGCCCGCGTCGGCGCCAAGGTGACGCCGAAAATGGCACAAGCTCCCGCGGGAGATAAAGCTCCGGCAGGCGCCAAGCCGGCGACAGGTGCGAAGCCATGAATCTCGGAAGGCTTTCCATCAACCAGCCCATCCTCGCGATGGTGCTGTCGATCGTGCTGTTGATCGTCGGCACGATTGCCTATCAGACGCTGCCGGTCTCGGAATATCCGCAGGCGGTGCCGCCGACCGTTACCGTCACCACGCAATATCCGGGCGCCTCGGCTCAGACCGTATCCGACACCGTCGCAGCGCCGATCGAGCAGGAAATCAACGGCGTCGAGGACATGCTGTACCTCTACAGCCAGGCGACCTCGAACGGCCAGCTCACCATCACCGTCACCTTCAAGCTCGGCACCGATCTCGACAAGGCCCAGGTGCTGGTGCAGAACCGCGTCGCGATCGCGCAGCCGCGCTTGCCCGAGGAGGTACAGCGCAACGGCGTCGTCACCCGCAAGAATTCGCCTGATATCTTGATGGCTGTGTTCGTGCTGTCGCCCGACGACAGTTTCGATCAGCTCTACATCTCCAACTACACGCTGCTGCAGGTCCGCGATCAGCTGCTGCGGATCGACGGTGTCGGCGACATCCAGATGTTCGGCGCGCGCGATTATTCGATGCGGCTGTGGCTCGATCCCGACCGGATCGCCAATCTCGGCCTGACCTCGACCGAGGTGCTGGCGGCGATACGCGCGCAGAACCTGCAGATCGCGGGCGGCCAGATCGCGGAGCCGCCGATCGCCGATCGCGCATTCCAGCCGAACCTCGTCTTCACCGGCCGCCTCAAGGACATCAGGCAATTCGAGGATATCTTGGTGAAGGCCGGCTCGGACGGCCGCACCGTGCGGCTGCGCGACGTCGCTCGCGTCGAGCTCGGTGCGCTGTCCTATGCTACCAGCAGCCGCATACTGCGCAAGTCAGCGGTCGCAATGGTGGTGACCCAACGGCCTGGATCGAACGCGCTCGCTACAGCGAAGGCAATCTCTACCACCATGGCCAAGCTGAAGGAGAATTTTCCAAAGGGGCTCGACTACAATATCGGCTACAACCCCACCGAGTTCATCGCGCAGTCGGTCCACGAGCTGATCAAGACGGTCTATGAGGCGATGTCGCTCGTCGTCATCGTCGTGCTGGCGTTCCTGCAGGGCTGGCGGCCCGCGATCATCCCGATCATTGCGATTCCGGTGTCGCTGGTCGGCACCTTTGCGGTGATGGCCGCGCTCGGATTCTCGATCAATAATTTGACGCTGTTCGGTCTGGTGCTCGCGGTCGGCATCGTGGTCGACGACGCGATCGTGGTGGTCGAGAATGTCGAGCGGCATCTCCGGGACGGTATGAGTCGGCGCGAGGCGGCGCTCAAGACGATGGAGGAGGTCGGTGGCGCGCTGGTCTCGATCGCGCTGGTGCTGTGCGCGGTGTTCGTGCCGACGGCTTTCCTCGGCGGCATCTCCGGACAGTTCTTCCAGCAATTCGCGGTCACGATTGCGGTCGCGACCGCGATCTCCTGCTTCTGCTCGCTGACGCTGTCGCCGGCGCTGGCCTCGCAGATCCTGGTCCCGCATGAGGAGAAGCGGTCGGCAGCGCGTTGGAACCTGATCGCACGCGGCTGGTCGGCCTTTACTGGTGTCTTCAACCGCGTGTTCGACCGGCTGTCTAATGGCTATGCGGCTTTGGCATCGTTCGTAATCCGGCATTCGACGCCGATGCTGTTGCTCTATGTCGCGTTGATCGGCAGCGCCGGCTGGCTGCTCGCCACCACCTCGCAGGGCTTCATCCCGGCTCAGGATCGCGGTTACCTCATCATCTCGGTGCAATTGCCGGGCGCCGCGTCGCTCGCGCGGACCGCTGCGGTGGTGCGGGAGATCGAGCGGGTTGCGCTAGATACGCCGGGTATCGTCCGTGTCGGGGCCTTTGCCGGCTTCTCCGGCGCGACGCGCACGCAGGCGGGCAATGCCGCGGCCTTGTTCCCGGTGTTCGACGAGCCGGAAGCACGGCAGAAAAAGGGGCTGACGGCGAATGCGATCACGGCCGATCTGCGCAAGCGGCTGTCAGCGATCCAGGGCGCCTTCATCATCGTCATCCCTCCGCCCGCGGTGCCGGGCATCGGCACCGGCGGCGGCTTCGCTATCCGTATCCAGGACCGGCAAGGGCGCGGTCCCGAGCTGCTCGCAGCCGCGACCGACGAGCTGGTCGCCGCCGCGCGGAAGTCGCCAAACCTGACCTCGGTGTTCTCGCCGTTCTCGGCGAACACGCCGCAGCTGTTCGTCGATGTCGATCGGGTCAAGGCGCAGAAGCTCGGCGTGCCGATCGCCAACATCAATGACACGATCGAGACCTATTTCGGCTCGACCTATGTCAACGACTTCAACCTGTTCGGCCGCACCTATCACGTCACCGCGCAGGCCGATCAGCCATTCCGGAAAGACAGCCCCGATCTCGCACGGCTGCGCACCCGGAACGTCGCCGGCGACATGGTGATGCTCGGCAGCATCGTCGACTTCAAGGACGTCTCGGGACCCGACCGCGTCGCGCGCTACAATCTCTACTCGGCGTCCGAGTTGCAGGGTGAACCGGCACCGGGCGTCAGCTCGACGACGGCGCTGAACACCATCAAGAAGCTCGCCGACGAAACCTTGCCCAGCGGCTTCTCGTTCGAATGGACCGATCTGTCCTATCAGCAGGTGACCGGTGGCAATGCCGGCCTCTACGTGTTTCCGATCTGCGTGCTGTTCGTCTATCTGGTGCTGGCCGCGCAATATGGCAGCTGGACGCTGCCGTTCGCGGTGATCCTGATCGTGCCGATGTGCCTGTTTGCGGCCACCATCGGCGTGCGCATTATGGGACAGGACGTCAATATCCTGACCCAGATCGGCTTCGTGGTGCTGGTAGGGCTCGCCGCCAAGAACGCGATTCTGATCGTCGAGTTCGCGCGCGACATCGAACTGGAGGGCAAATCGCGGCTCGAGGCCGTGATCGAGGCCTGCCGGCTGCGGCTGCGGCCGATCCTGATGACCTCGTTCGCCTTCATCCTCGGCGTGCTGCCGCTGGTGGTGTCGACCGGCTCGGGCTCGGAGATGCGCCAGGCGGTCGGCGTCGCCGTGTTCTTCGGCATGCTCGGCGTCACGCTGTTCGGCCTGGTGTTCACGCCGATCTTCTACATGGTGGTGCGCAACCTCGCGGAAGGAAAGAACGAGGGCAAGCCGACCCAGACGATCGCGGCAGCGGCGGGATGAGCCGCTGTCGCGACGATGCGCGATGCGCCGGAACGCGATCTCCGTCACGCTGGCCCAAGGCCTATAAGCTGCATCAACCGACGTTCGTGGGCAGCCGAAACGCCTAGTCGAGCTTCTGCAGCCCTTTGGTCAGGGCGGCCAGCGTGACATTGTACTACTCGGTTGCACGGGTGAAGTTGAGCGTCGACGCCAAGGCGAGAAAGCGGCGAACTTAAAGCTCTATTCGTCGCCCATCCTTCCTTCTAGGTGCTGCCGCCCCCACGAGTTTCCTTTGGGACCAGCGGGCTTGGCGCTTATTGACCCGCGTGTGCCGCCCTTCCGAGAAACGCCGGGCAAATCGCTCCGAACCGCTGCTGAAGGAAGGATGGTCCGCGTCCGCAGTAGCCGGCAAAACCAAGGAGACTGACATTTCTCGGCCGAAGGAGTACGTTCTCTTCAGGCGAAGAGAGGCCGCGCGTGTGGTCGCCGAAGAGTTTGATCAGCAAAGCCGAAGCCTGACGCCGGAGTCTGACAGGTGGTGCAGCAGCCGCTGAACGTCGCGTACTCGGACGATAGCTCTCAGGTATTGTGGGAGAACGGCGAGAGCGTGTTCAGCCGTGGTTGGCGACTGGACGGCAATGGCAACCGCCTCGCCGTGCTGCTTGTAGCCCCTGCCAACGACCAACCGTCCCGGACGAGACTCGATCGCCTCACGCATGAATACGAGCTGAAAGATGAACTCGACGAGGCGTGGGCGGCGCGGCCACTCGCCCTCATACGCGACGGCGGTCGGATCGTGCTGGTGCTCGATGATCCGGGCGGCGTGCCGCTCGACTGTTTGCTCGCTGGGCCCATGGAGATAGGCCGTTTCTTGCGTCAGGCTGTCGCTGTTACCTCGGCTCTGGGTAAGCTTCATCAGCGGGGGATCATCCACAAAGACATCAAGCCAGCAAATATCTTGGTGGACTGTGCGGATGGACGCGTGCGTCTCACCGGATTTGGCATCGCATTGCGACTGTCCCGCGAGCGGCGGGCGCCCCAACGGCCCGAGACCATCGCCGGTACGCTTGCCTACATGGCACCCGAGCAAACCGGGCGGATGAACCGCTCGGTCGACGCCCGCAGCGATCTCTACGCCCTCGGCGTCACGCTTTACCAGATGCTCACCGGCGCTTTGCCCTTTACAGCTTCCGACCCGATGGAATGGGTTCACTGTCACATTGCAAGGCGGCCGGCGCCGCCCAGCCAGCGGTTAAAAAACCTCCCAGGCTCCATCTCTGCAATCATTATGAAGTTGCTCGCCAAGACTGCCGAGGAGCGCTACCAGACGGCTGCAGGCGCCGAGAGCGATCTACTGCGTTGCCTAGCCGAATGGGAAGCCCGAGGCGATATCGACGACTTCCCGCTCGGGGAACACGACACTCCGGACCGGCTGCTGATCCCTGAGAAATTGTATGGTCGGACAGCCCAGATCGATACCCTGCTTGCCTCCTTCGACCGTATCGTCGCCGGCGGCAGGCCGGAGTTGGTGCTGGTTTCCGGATACTCCGGCATCGGCAAGTCCGCGGTCGTCAACGAGCTTCATAAGACACTTGTTCCGCCCCGCGGTCTTTTTGCATCGGGCAAAGTCGACCAATACAAGCGCGACATCCCCTACGACACCCTTGCGCAGGCCTTTCAGAGTCTGATCCGCTCGCTTTTGAGCAAGACCGAAGCGGAGCTGAGACAATGGCGGGAGGCACTGCTGGAGGCGCTCGAACCGAACGGTCGGCTCATTATTGATCTCGTCCCGGAGTTGAAGCTTATCATCGGCGAGCAGCCACCGGTCCCCGAACTGCCGCCACAGGATGCGAAGGCTCGCTTTCAACTTGTGTTCCGACGATTCATCAGCGTATTCGCGCGGCCGGAACATCCGCTCGCGCTATTCCTCGACGACCTCCAATGGCTCGATGCAGCAACGCTGGATTTGCTCGAAGATCTGTTGACCCGGCCGAATGTGCAGAGCCTGTTGTTGTTAGGGGCTTACCGCGACAACGAAGTCGATCCCATCCACCCGCTGATGCGCAAGCTCGAAGCGATGCGCCAAGCTGGAGCGATGTTGCAAGCCATCGTATTGGCACCACTAACCTGTGAAGACTTGGGCCAACTAATCGCCGATTCTGTTCGGGGCGAACCAGAGAGAATCGCGCCGCTAGCACGGCTGATCCACGAGAAGACAACCGGTAATCCGCTTTTCGCCATTCAGTTCATTTCTGCTCTCGCCGACGAAGCATTGCTCACTTTCGACTATGGCGAGGCGCGATGGTGTTGGGACCTGAATCGCATCCACGCCAAAGGTTACACCGACAATGTGGTGGACCTTATGGTAGGGAAGCTGAAGCGCCTGCCCGCCGAAACCCGGAACGCATTGCAGAAGCTCGCCTGCCTGGGCAACGATGCAGGGTTCATCACGTTGCGGATCGTCTACCAGGACTCCGTGGAGGAGATGCATGGTCAGCTTTGGGAAGCAGTCCGAGCAGGGCTGATCTTTCGTTCGGAAGATTCCTACACGTTTCTCCACGACCGTGTCCAGGAAGCCGCCTACTCCTTGATTCCGGAGGAATCGCGTGCAGAAGCCCATCTCCGAATAGGGATGCTGCTCGCAGCGAAGACCCCTCCAGAGAACCTTGAGGAGATGATCTTCGAAATTGTCAATCAGCTCAACCGCGGCTCGCATCTCATCACGTCAATTGAGGAGCTTGAGCGGGGCGCAGAGTTGAATTTGATTGCAGGTAAACGCGCCAAGACCTCGACAGCGTATGCCTCGGCGCTGAATTATCTGGTCTCCGGCGTAGCACTGCTGCCAGGGGACTCGTGGGAGCGCCAGCACGACCTGATTTTTGAGCTGGAACTGCACCGCGCCGAATGTGAGTTCCTCACTGGTGCACTGGCGGAAGCCGAGCAGCGTCTGCGGGTACTGTCGGCCCGTGCTGCAACGACGATCGAACGAGCCCGCGTTACATGCCTGCAGGTGGATCTTTACTTGACCCTGGATCAGGCCAGTCGCGCGATCCCAGTCGGTCTTGACTATCTCCGACAACTCGCCATTGACTGGTCGCCGCACCCGACGGAAGACGAGGTTCGGCGCGAGTATGAGAGGATCTGGTCTCAACTCGGTTCCCGCACGGTAGAAAGCCTCATTGATCTGCCTTTGATGAGCAATGCCGAATCGCTCGCGACGCTCGATGTCCTGACGAAACTCGGGCCACCGGCCTGGCATACGGATCCGAACCTAGCTTCCCTGGTCATCTGTCGAGCAGTCAACCTCAGCCTGGAGGGGGGCAATTGTGACGGCTCATGCTACGCCTATGCGGTGCTTGGCAGGGTTGCTGGACCGAAATTCGGCGACTACCAGGCGGGACTTCTATTCTGCCGTCTCGGCTACGAACTGGTCGAACAGCGCGGGCTAAAGCGCTTCCAGGCCAGGATCTATCTGAACTTCGGAAGTTTAGTCACACCCTGGACGAGACATGTCCGGGAAGGTCGTGATCTGCTGCGGCGTGCGTTTGGGACGGCGAACCAGAGGGGTGACCTCACTTTTGCGGCGTACTGCTGCAGCCACCTGAACACGAACCTTCTTGCGGCGGGCGATCCACTCGATGAGGTGCAAGACGAAGCCGAGCGTGGTCTCGCGTTTGCGGAGAAGATGCGTTTCGGTCTTTTGATTGACTCCATCGTCGGCCAGCTTGGGCTGATTCGGGCACTCCGCGGTTTGACGCCGATTTTCGGTCGCTTTGACGATGGGCAGTTTGACGAACTTCTACTGGAGTCCCGTTTCTGCACGAATCCTGATCTGGCGCTAGCCGAGGGCTGGTACTGGGTCCGCAAGCTGCAGGCGCGCTTCTTCGCCGGCGACTATGCGTCGGCCATTGAGGCCTCGTCGCGCGCGCAAGGGCTGCTGTGGACGTCGCCGTCAATGTTCGAAACGGCAGAGTATCACTTCTACAGCGCACTCTCCCAAGCGGCATCCTGCGAGTTCGCAGCGGCCGGTCAGCCGCATGTCGACGCAGTCGCCGCGCACCACCGACAACTCGAGGTCTGGGCGACGGCTTGCCCGGACAACTTCGAGAACCGCGCCGCACTTGTCGGGGCGGAGATCGCCCGGATCGAAGGCCGTGCGCTCGATGCCGAACATCTTTACGAGCGCGCTATCCACTCGGCACACACGCATGGCTTGGTCCACAACGAGGCGCTCGCCAACGAAGTCGCCGCACGCTTTTATGCCGCACGCGGGTTCGAGAGAATCGCACATGCCTATCTGCAGGATGCGCGGCACGGATACATCCGTTGGGGAGCCTTCGGCAAGGTGCGTCAACTCGACGAGTTGTATCCGCACCTCAGGGAGGAAAAGCCGGTTGCCGGCCCCACAAGCACGATCGGGGCACCGGTCGAGCAGCTGGATCTAGCTACTATTATCAAAGTCTCGCAAGCTGTGTCGGGCGAGATCGTTCTAGAGAATCTGATCGACACGCTGATGCGCACGGCGATTGAGCACGCCGGTGCCGGACGAGGTCTGTTGATACTTGCGGTAGGTGACGGGTATCGGATTGAGGCGGAAGTCACGGCCAGCAACAATACGGTGACCGTCTGTCAGCGACAAGCAAGTGTAACCGCTGCAGATCTGCCGCAGTCCATCCTGCATTACGTGATCCGGACGAAAGAGAGCGTTCTTCTCCACGATGCCGCAGCCGCGAACCCGTTTTCTGCCGACAAGTACATTCATCAGCATCACGCCCGTTCTATTCTCTGCCTGCCGTTGCTCAAACACGGAAGACTGGCCGGTGTACTCTACCTCGAAAACAACTTGGCGGCCCACGTTTTCACACCCGACCGCGTCACGGTGTTGAATGTGCTTGCGTCGCAGGCGGCAATTTCGCTCGAAAATTCTCGGCTTTATGACGACCTCGCGGATCGGGAAGGGAAGATTAGGCGTTTGGTCGACGCCAACATCATTGGGATCCTCATTGCCGACCGCGAAGGTCGAATTCTCGAAGCTAATGACGCGTTTCTGCGTATCTTGGGATATGTCCGTGAGGACTTGGTTTCAGGCCGCGTGCGCTGGACCGAGCTGTCCCCGCCTGAATGGCGCGAGCGTGACATATTGACTCAAGCAGAACTGAACTCAACGGGGATCGTTGGGCCGTTCGAGAAGGAGTACATTCGGAAAGACGGCAGTCGCGTTCCTGTGCTTATTGGCGCCGCTCTGTTCAAAGAAGGAGGCGACGAGGGCCTTGCCTTCGTGCTCGATTTGACAGAGCGCAAGCGCGTCGAGGAAGCGCTTAGCCAAGCACAGAGACTCAGCCGCACCGGCAATTGGGTCTACAACGCGACAGCGATGCGTTACCTCTATTGGTCGGACGAGAGTTACAGGATCTGGGGGTTTGATCCGCTGCAGGGCCTTCCAAGTCGACAAAGTATGTGGGAACGCATTCACCCAGAGGACCGGGACAGAGTGTGGGGAGCTATTCAGGAGGCCGTGCACCAGAAAAGAGATTTCATGGCCGAGTTCAGAATCCTTCTACCTGATGGAACATTAAAATGGGTCGAAGGAACCAGCCATCATGTGTTTTCCCCCCAAGGTGCGCTGGCTGAGGTTATCACCACAACCGTCGATGTGACGGAACGAAGGCGGGCACAGGACGAACGTGAAAAGCTGCGCCAGCTCGAGTTGGATTTCGCCCACATGAACCGCGTGAGCATGATGGGAGAATTGGCCGCCTCGCTGTCTCACGAAATTCTGCATCCGATCGCTACTGCTCGTAACAACGCCCGTGCAGGGATGCGCTTTTTGGAGATGAAACCGCCAAATTTGGATGAGACCAGGGAAGCGCTCGCTTGCGTTGTCAGGGACACGGACCGAGCCAAGGATATCGTCGGACGGATGCGTGATCACATCAAGAAGGCGCCTCTGCGAAAGGAAAGCTTTGATCTTAATACGGCGATCAACGAAGTGCTTGTGTTGGCACAAAGCGTGACTCGCAGGAATGGCATCTCGGTCCAAACTCGGCTTGCAGATGGACTGCTTCCGGTTATTGGGGATCGCGTGCAGCTGCAACAGGTCATGCTGAACTTGATTCTGAACGCGGCTGAAGCAATGGAGTCGGTTGATGAAGGCGCAAGAGAGCTATTGATCAGTATCGAGCAGGATCAGGCTGGCGCCCTCGTAGCCGTGCACGATTCTGGGCCCGGCATTGGTGCGCAGCATCTCGATCGAGTCTTCGACGCCTTTTACACCACAAAGTCCAGCGGAACAGGGATGGGGTTGTCGATATGCCGCTCTATCGTCCGCGCTCATGGGGGCAAGTTGTGGGTAGAAGCGCACCAACCTCGCGGCGCCGTATTTCAATTCACCTTGCCTGCGAACGAAGATTCATGAAGTGTCTCCAATGGGCGTACCCGGCTGCAGGGCCGAACGCAGGCATAGCTCGAGATAGTCCTCGTCCACTGGCTTGCTGAGGTAGCAGACAACCCCGTCATTTAGAGCCTGATCCCTGACGACCTCATCGGGGTAGGCGGTAACGAGGATCGTCGGAATCGCGTGCCCGGCACCGACCAAATACCTGTGCAGTTCGACTCCGGTCATTCCGGGCATGCTAACGTCGCTGATCAAACAGGCGGTTTCAGGCAAGACAGGCGATGCCAGGAAATCGGCCGCTGACGGAAACGCTTCGACAGTGTAGCCCAGAAACATTATGAGTTTTTGCATTGACTCACGATAGGGCTGATCATCATCGACGATACATATCAATGTGCGGTTCAACATCGCGGGTTCCAGGCTCGACCGCCGACCGGCAAGGCAACGCCTCGCGCAGCAATGCAACTTAATGTCGCGGACATTCCGCAATGGCGCAAGGTCGCCGTTCCTAAGCTATGGCTTAGGCGTTCGACTATCCGCTTAGGAAACAGATATTGTTCATCTCGACGGATCGGGCGTAGACTGGTGCCGAAACAGGAAAAATGCGCTTCCGCAATCCAGGATGCCGAGAATGGGTGAGGAAAGTCCCAGTGTCTTGGTTATCGATGACGATCCCGAGTTTCGCGACTCGGTCGTGCGGCTGTTGCGGACAGTCGGGTTACCCGCCCGACAATTTTCGTCTGTTCCCGATTTTCTAAAGGCCGATCTGCCGGAGGGTCCCACTTGCCTGGTGCTCGACGTGAGAATGCCGGGGAGAAGCGGTCTTGAGCTTCAGCGCGACCTTGTTGCCGCAAACAGGCAAGTGCCGATCATCTTCATCACAGCGCATGCCGACGTGCCGATGACGGTGCAAGCGATGAAGGGCGGCGCGATAGAGTTTCTTACAAAGCCATTCCGTGATCAGGATCTGCTTGACGCCATCGAGGCCGGCCTCGCTCGCGATCGTGCCCATCGAGAGAGTGATAGTGCATTGGCTGCGCTCAAGGAGCGTTTCGACACGCTCAGCTCTCGCGAGCGTGAAGTCATGCTCGGCGTCGTGGCCGGACGTCTAAACAAACAGGTTGCCAACGATATCGGCATCTCCGAATCCACGGTCAAGGTGCATCGCGTGAATCTGATGCGGAAGATGAAGGCACGTTCGCTTCCCGAACTCAGCCGAATGGCGGACCGCCTCAACATAAGACTACAGTTGCCGCAGAACTGCTGAGCCCGAAAGGCATGTCCTCAGTCGTTTCGTGCGAGGGCGAGATCTACTCGCAAATTTGGGTCTACCTTTGCTGCGCCGCTGACTCCCTCTCCTAGGTGCCGATCCGGCTAACGGATTCGGGGCGCGAGGTTTACCCCTCATTTCTAAGCGATCGCTTAGTACAGGCAGCGACAAGCGAACTTTAGAGTACGTCCGCGCAATCGACCGCAGCCCTCCAAGCCATCAAAATGCACCCAACAAGGCTCTCCTCGGAAAACCGTCTTTCCAGGCACGCGAGGTTATAATGCGCTCATTAATCGGTCGCTCGGCGCATCCCGGTCGCAACGGGCATCGGTTCGTCAACATCCCCCGGCTCGCGGCAACTTGACGGAGAACAACCATGGAGCTTCATCAAGTTCGCTACTTTCTCGCCGTCGCGTCCACGCTCAACTTCACCCGCGCGGCCGAGCAGTGCAATGTCACGCAGCCCGCCCTGACCAAGGGGGTGCAGAAGCTCGAGCAGGAACTCGGCGGGCAGTTGATCTACCGCGAACGCCAGCTGACGCAGCTCACCGATCTTGGAAAGGAAGTCCTCCCGATGCTGGAGCGCACACTGGCCTCGGCAGAGGCGGTGCGTCGCCGGGCCCAGGAGTTCCAACGCAAGGACGTCGCGCCTCTGAAGATTGGCCTCGCCCCATCCATCTCGGCGTCGCTCGTCCTCGATCCAATCGCGGAGATCGCAAAGTTCGTCCCTGGACTTCACGTCGAGCTGCGCGAGGGCGCGGCGAAGAAGCTCGTCGATCTCTTGCTTGAGGGCGAGATCAACGCTGCAATGGTCGGCGACGTGCAGGACGTGCCCGCGCGCATCGACGACTGGTCGCTGTTCGAGGAGCGCTACGTCGCAGTACTCGCGCCGACACATCGGCTCGCAAACCGTCCCTCGATCGGCATCGACGACCTCCGTGAGACCATTTTGCTAGAACGCGCCGACTGCGACGTCGCCGTGAAGATCCAGCAGTCGTATTTCCCCGACGAACCGCCTCAACTCGGCCACCGTAGCGGTCACGACATACACCTGCAGTACATGGCCGCGGCTGGATTCGGCGTGATACTCGCGCCCGAGCACATGCCGCGCCTTCCGACGCTCAAGACCATTCCGCTCGAAGGCGATCCTGTTTCGCGCGAAGTGCGGCTACTGGCTGTACAGGGACGCCGCTACTCCCCGGCACTGGACGCTTTCGTCAAGGTCGCGCGGCTTCGCGACTGGTCGGTCGCCGTTCGTACGGCGTGAATCGTGGAATGTGTCCGGCGTCCGAAGAGAGCATGCGGCGCATACGGCCGGACGCTGACGTACTGCCCTTGGACTGGCGGTCGACGCGCCAAATCAATGTGCTTCCATGGCGCCGGGCGAGTGGAATGGAAACGATAACGACCGGGCATTTCTAATGGTTGGCGTGCCGGCGTACCTTACTGTTCGTCTAACCGGGTCGATCCGCAACGGAGTGCTTGCCAGCATATGACCGCGTACTCATCCGCTTGAGTGACTGCACTCTCCGCGTCGCAATGACCCGCTCGAGCTGCCAAGCAGAGGAGTCACAGATGTCGTTCCGCTTCGTCACCAAGTCTATCCACGCCTGCTTGATCGATTATCCTGTCGCAATCGTTCTGATCGCAGAGCCGTTCGTGCTGAATCTCGGCCAGAGTAGACCGGTCGCAACGGAGCTTTCGGTTGTCGTCGGTGTGGCCGCGCTGCTCTTGGCCGCCCTGACCGACCATCCCACCGGGGTCGTACGCGTCATTCCCTACTGGCTGCACCTCTGGGTCGATCGCGCCGTCCGGCTGGTGTTTGTCATCGCACCGTTTGCCTTCAAATTCACCGGGCTCGACGCATGGTACTATTGGGTCCTCGCTGCCGCTGTCCTGCTCACGACGTCAGTCTTCAACGCGCCTGAGGATCCGGTCGCGGCGCGTTCGGGATTGGGCGGGCGTACAGTGGCCTGAAGGCGGCGACTCCGTCGTCTAGCGTCGAGGCGTTGCAGATGTTCGTCTGCAGCCGTCCGTCGCGAGCCCGCGCGGAGCGCCTCCATCTGGCCAATCACGTGTTTGGGTTGATCGGCCCCGACGCACATGCGGCCGTCATGAAGATCGGCCGCGTTGTCTACCGCTCTGGCGTGGGTGAACCGCTGTTGGTCGCGGCCATGCTCTCCCAGATCGGCACCGGCCTGTTTCTCGCATGGCATTGGAGTGCCGCCCCGCAGGGCTTCCATCGGACATTTCAGGTTGCCTCGGGGGCATACCTCTCGCTGTTCATCCTTGGGCACATGAACTCGGTTTTCATCTACGCTCGAAGCTTTCTCGGCATACCGACCGATTGGAATTTCGCGATCGGCGCCCCGACCGGGCTCATTCATGACGCATGGAATATCCGCCTGTTGCCTCACTACGCGCTGGGCGCGTTTTTGGTCCTAAGCCACCTCGCGTCGGGATTGCGGGTGGTGTTGATCGCGCATGGGGTCGATCGACTCGCCGCAAATCGTCTTTGGGGCGCGGGCGTCGCAATAAGCACCGTTATCTCGGCAGCGATCATCGCCGGTATGTGCGGGGTTCGGATCAGCTAGGCGACGGCGGCGGCCGGCGCGGGCGCACGCGGCCCGTGACCTCACTTGACGTAAAGGTTGGCGCGCTTCCGGTAATCTTGTTGTGGCGACGCAGTTCACGCCGACCTGCAGCTTCTCGGCCGAATCTGGATCGAGGCGCGTGGAGGTTCGCTGATCGCCACCTCGTGTCAGACAATTGAAGCGAATAAAACTCGGTTTCGCGGTGCGATGCGGCTGGTGGCGTTCCTCGCTACGGCATCGTGCGGCGCGGCGAGCGACAATAACGATCGTCTATCGACTCTATGGCGAGAGGTGATTTCCCTCGCCAGCGTTGCAAGGTCACTCTCCAACAGCAAGGTCCAATCAGTCTCTGGATCAGGCGCCTCGATCGCGAGGCGCCGGCTACGGGCGTTGATTGAACGATAAGAATGGTAAAAGAGAAAGGCGCTGATGTCCCGGGAGAGGTACGACATTGTCATTGTTGGAGCGGGCGCGGCCGGCTGCGTCGTTGCGAGTTATCTCGCCGAACACGCCGATGCGTCGATCGCGCTGATCGAAGCGGGCGACATGGATCGCGATCCGTTCATCCACATTCCCGCCGGCTTCGCCAATATACTGGTCCACGACCGGCATGTCTGGAAATACGAGACGATACCCCAGCACGGCACCAAGCGAGCATATCGCTCAGGCAAGGTGCTCGGTGGCGGTTCCTCGATCAACGCGATGTGCTACGTCCGTGGTCAGATACGCGACTTCGCCGCCTGGCAGAATGCGGTCGGCGACACCGGCAAATGGTCGTATGAAGACCTGCTTCCCGTCTTCATGGCGCAGGAACGCAATGACACCTTCCACGACGAATATCACGGCATCAATGGTGGACTGGCGGTCCAGTTGCCCAAGGGCATCAACGAGCTGAACCAATATTGCCTCAAGGCCTTCCAGGAATATGGGATTCCCTATAATCCCGACTATAACGGCGAGAGCCAGATCGGCGTCTCGCCGGTGCAGTCGACGGTCGGAAATCAGCGCCGGTGCAGCGCGGTCGACGCTTATCTGCGCCCGCACCTAGCCTCAGGCCGCGTCACTCTTCTTACCGGCAGGACCGTCGTTCGGATTCTCATCGAAAACAAGCGGGCTGTCGGCATTGAGCTCAAGGACAACAGCCTCGAGAGGATCATGGCCAGCGAGGTCGTGCTGTCGGCCGGGGCCGTCCATAGCCCGAAGATCCTCATGCACTCGGGCATTGGACCGGCCGAGCACCTTCGCGAGCACGGCATCGCCGTGCTCGTCGATTCTCCGGGAGTGGGCGAAAATCTCCACGACCACCCGATGGTACCGGTCCGTGCTTATGTGAAGGGCGATCTCGGTTACCAGGCGGCCGCGCAGGGACTCGGCACCGTGAAGGCGGGCCTGCGTTATCTCGTCACCAAGGATGGCCCGGCGGCGGGCAACGGTATCGAGACGGTTAGCCACTGGAATCCGTCGGACTTCGCCGCCGAACCCACGATCCAATGCTATCACGCTCCTATCATCCTGAACGAGCAACTCGGCCCGACGGGTGACCGATCGGGCGTCACCTTCGAACTGGTGGTGCTTCAGCCCAAGAGCCGTGGCTGGGTGCGGCTGGCCGATAGCGACCCGACGTCGATGCCCCTCATCAACCCGAACTTCATCGGCGAGGAGGAAGACTTGAGGGCGGCCGTGGAATCGGTGAATGCGATCCGCGAGGTTATGGCCCAGGAGTCATTGGCGTCTGTGATCGAGGAAGAGATGGATCCCGGCCCGCATATCCGGTCCGACGCGGAGATCGGCGAATGGGTGAAGCGTGTCGTGACGACAATGTGGCATCCGGTCGGAACGTGCAGGATGGGTCAGGATGGCCGAGCGGTGGTCGACGCAAGGCTTAGGGTCCGCGGGGTCGACAGCCTCCGTGTGATCGATGCCTCGATCATGCCGAATATCACCAGCGGCAATACCAACGCCCCGACTCAGGCGCTTGCACGTCACGCTGTGGCGATGCTGGTCGAGGATCTGAAGCGGGCCGGAGCTCCTGCGCGAGCCTAGGTGGCCTAAGGTAGAATCCTGACAGAGAGATCAAAATGAGTGTGGAAGACGCGCGAAAGCGCCGCGAGGCACCACTCGACACGCCGAGCAATCTCGGCTCCGATGCCACCAAGGATATTTCGGCGGCGCTCACTGTGCTTCTGGCGGACGCCTTCGCGCTCTATGTCAAGACCAAGAACTTCCATTGGCATATATCAGGCCCGCATTTTCGCGATTATCACCTCCTCCTTGATGAGCAGGCCACGCAGATTTTCGCGATGACGGACGACATCGCGGAAAGAGCCCGCAAGATCGGGGGCACAACGATCCGCTCGATCGGCCACATCGCCAGATTGAAGCATATCGAGGACAATGATGCGGGTTTCGTCACACCCGAGGACATGCTGGCCGAGCTGAAGGAGGATAACCTGGCGCTTAGCCAGCGTATGCGGCAGACCCACAATGTCTGCGACGAGCATGGCGATGTCGCCACGACCAGCCTGATCGAAAACTGGATCGACGAGGCGGAAAGCCGCACATGGTTCCTGTTCGAGGCAACCAGGACAGCTTAACCCCGAGCGCACGCCCATCCGCGAAGCGCGGTGACTGCCTACACTTCCGCAAAAAATCTCGTCATGGGCTTTGACGTTAGGCTCGTTCGCGTGGTTTGGCCATTTTGGCGATCGCTGACCCTCTATGAGGTCTCGGCGCCCCTCTAAACCCCGACGACGACCGAAGGGTGCGCAAATGATGGTGTATAGATCAGAGCCAGCCTTCGAGGCGGGTCGCTTCCAGATCAAGGTTGACCGACAGGCCGAAGACGACCGCTTCTATCAGGCGCTTGTGCCGTTCGACTGTTTTGATGAGGTCGTGCAGCGAGATCGATATCGCCCTCTACCTAGTAATTGGATCATCGCCGTTACGGACGTCAGCCATTCGACCGAAGCTATTGAACAAGGACGGTACCGTGAGGTGAATACAGCCGGTGCGGCGGTTCTTGCTGCCGTCAGCAATGCACTGCCCGACCTGCAGTTTCCGTCGACGTTCGGAGGAGACGGCGCGAGTTTCGCCGCGCCCGGCGCCTATTCGCCCATTATCAAGGATGCGTTGGCAAAAACCGCCGCTTGGGCCGAAGACGCCTTGGGTCTCACGTTGCGCATTGCGGTTATTCCTGTCGCGGAAATTCGCGCTCAGCATTTGGACGTCCTGGTCGCCCGTTTCGCGCCGTCTTCAAATGTCACCTACGCGATGTTTGCCGGCAGGGGACTTGCCTGGGCCGAACGCGAACTCAAGCAAGGCGGCTACACCGTCCCGCGTGCGCCCATGGGAGTAACCGCCGACCTCACGGGTCTTTCGTGCCGATTTGCGCCGATCGGTACCAGGCACGGCGTCATCTTGTCTCTTATCGTCGTTCCGCGGGATGATCCGACTTCGTTCGTGGAGTTCATACAGGATCTCCTGCGGACGCTCGGTTCGGATGAGCCCGCCCTACATCCATTGCCCACCGAAGGCCCGCTTCCCGCATGGGCCGACGACGGTCTCGATCATGCCACCAAGAAAGGCAGTCGGAAGAGTCCCTTTGCGGCTTGGCCTGCGAAGCGCTTGCGCGCCCTTCTGGCGCGGATCGGCGCCCCATTGGGAAGGTCCGCTGGTGGCTTTCATGAAGGCCAGTTCCGACGCGAGCTTGTGGAGAATACAGATTACCGAAAATTCGATGACGGCCTACGTATGACGGTGGACTGCTCGTCTGAACTCGCCGACGTCGTAGACGCACGCCTGGAAGAGGCCCAGCGACGAGGTGCATGCTTTTTCGGAACGCATCGACAGTTGATGGCAAATCTTACGTGTTTCGTGCCATCACCCACGCGAGCGAATCACGTGCACTTCGTTGACGGTGCTTCCGGCGGGTACGCCTTCGCCGCAGCCAACTTGAAGCGAAATGTTGCAAGCGGCCTCGATATGTAGGAACTCGTGCTTTGGCTGCACACGTCCAACCCATCAAACACTTCGTCTAGGATGCTTAGGGTATCCATCGCAGAGTGCATAGCGCCTACGATCGGATCGCACCTCGTCTCAGATATCCTTATGGGCTTTGCCCTCCTTGGCTATCCGCCGATAGTCGCTCGGATCGCGATTGTACGTCTTTCGAAAAGCTCGCACGAAACTTGAACGACTCTCGTACCCCGCATTGAGAGCAACGACGTCGATCGACGTCGTCGTTGCCGTCAAATCGATCGCAGCCTGGCGCATTCTCAAGTCTCGCAATGTGGCCATCGGGGATTGTCCAAAGATGTCCGAGAAACGCGCCATGAACGCCGAACGGCTCAATCCTGCACTGTGTGCCAAGCTTTGAATTGAATGGGCGGCTCCCGGCCGCGCCACCATATCCGCAAAAGCACGGGTGACCTGCCTGTCGGCAAGTATCGAAAATCGCTCAGTCCACCGCCGGGATGACCTGAGGGACCGTCGCACCAACGAGACAACGATCTGCTTGAGCAGAGACGCCGTCATGGCTCCCACGCCGACCTCCTGCTGCAGCAACTCGTCCATAGCCTCGCGAAGCTTCAGATCGATCTTGTCCGCCGGGTCGAACTGCTCGATCACCGGTTCGCGGAGTTCTCCGAACAGCCTCACAGACTGGCCAAAGGATGCGTTAAAAAATCCGCATATCTGCACGATTTCGGGCTGCTCGTTCGGCATTGCGACGCGCAGGATGCCGTCTTGACGAGTCCAGCAGTCTCTCGAAATGAGCTTCGGTGGGCCACTTCCACCGTCAACCTCGATCATGAACGGAGTGTTTGGCGGCACGATGATGAGCAAATGAGGGCTCAACGGTATCGTCGGTCCTCCGTTGATCGATATGCGTCCCACGCCACTCAAGTTGTAGTGGATCCCGGGTACATCAATCGTCCCAAATTCGACTCGATGGCCCTGCGGCACCAAAATCTCAGTCAGCGCGATGACATCGATGTCGAGCGCCTGCATCAAGTTGTTGAGGTCTGTCGCCGACAATTTGACAGTGGCGCCCGCGGCCGGAGAAACGTTCTGCCCGACGCGAACCTGTTTTGGAACCGGTTTCGAAGCATGCATGACTGTGGTGGCCCTTTACTGCCGGCTCCCGGCACCGATTGTGCTCCGAGCCTGTTCTCCAAGGATCAGCGGGGGCGTCGCCATGCTCGTTCGTACCACTGAACCTCGTCTCTTGCCATTAGACGAAATTGGGACCTACGGAGAACGCGAACGCTCCCACAGCCATTATGCTCCGGGGCTTTAGTTCCCCACCGTCGTCCCGTGCGCGCTGCGACGCGCGGGATGACAGGCAGGGGACTAAGACGACGACTTCAGCGAATTGCTATCGACCGGAAGGCGGCGCACACGCGTGCCGGTCGCGGCGAAGATCGCATTGGCCACTGCAGCACTGACAACGGCTGTCGGAGTTTCACCAACGCCGCCCGGGGCCTCTGAGCTCCTAACCAGGTGTGTCTCCACCACCGGCACCTCGTCGATACGCATCGGCAGATAGCTGTCGAAATTGCTCTGCTCGACCCGTCCATCCTTGAAAGTGATTGACCCATGGAGAGCGGCGGTCAGGCCGAAAAGTGTTCCACCTTGAATCTGTGCTTCGATCGTATCTGGATTGACGTACATGCCGCAGTCAATCGCACAGACGATCCGCTTGACCTTGACAGAACCATCGGCCGCCACTTCGACCTCGGCGACCTGCGACGTGTAACTTCCGTATGCGAATTGTACCGAAATTCCGCGGCCATGCCGCGCGGGAAGGGGTGATCCCCAGCCTGCTTTTTCCGCCGCCAGCGACAGAACAGCGAGGGCTCGCGGATTGTGGCCTAGCAATCCCTTGCGATAAGCGACGGGATCCTGCTTCGCGGCATGAGCGAGCTCATCCATGAAGCTTTCGACCACAAAAACGTTGTGAGTCGGTCCGACGCCGCGCCACCAGGACGTCCGGACACCAGGGGGCTCGACCCGGACAAAGTCGACGTGGATATTGGGCAGCGCGTAGGGCGGCTCGGCTGCCGCTTCTACGGCATCGGGGTCCAATCCGTCCTTGAAGTAAGGGGGATAATAGCGAGCCATGACTGAGGAGCCGGCGATCCGATGCGTCCAGGCAACCGGCTTGCCGGCTGCGTCAAGTCCGGCCGACAGCCGATCGAGATAGTACGGCCGATACATGTCGTGCTGGATGTCTTCCTCGCGGCTCCAGATCACCTTCACCGGGCCATCGATGTGCTTGGCGATCTTGACGGCCAGCACCGCGCCATCGGCCTCCAGCCTTCGGCCGAAGCCGCCGCCAATCAGATGATTGTGAATTTTGATCGCATCCTTTGGCAGGCCGGTGAGTTCGACCACCAGAGACTGCGTGATCGTAGGCGCTTGTGTTCCGACCCAGATGTCGCAACGATCCTTCCGCAGATGAACGGTGCAGTTCATCGGCTCCATCGCCGCATGGGCCAGGAAAGGCACCTGATAGATGGCGTCAACCCGTTGCGCTGCCTCCGCAAGAGCCTTCCCCGCATCGCCTTCGTTACGGGCAACAACGCCCGGCTTTTTGGATTCCTCCTCCAATTGCTTGACGATATCGGCGTTGTTGACCTTGCCGTTCGGCCCGTCATCCCACGTGATGGCGGCAGCCTCGAGCCCCTTCTTCGCCGCACCCATGTGATCCGCTACCACGGCAACAGCTTCATCGATATTGACCACCTGCCGGACGCCCTTCACTGCCAGCGCGGCCTTCTCGTTCACCGTTTTCGCTTTGCCACCGAGCACGGGCGAAATAGCAACCGCTGCAACCTTCATACCCGGCAGTCGCGTATCGATGCCGTAGAGCGCTCGCCCATCGACCTTAATCGGTGAATCCACGCGCTTGGCACGCGTGCCGATCAGGGTGAAATCCTTCGGATCCTTCAATTTGACATTTTTCACCGGCGGCACAGGCAATTCCGCCGCAGCCCTCGCAAGTTCGCCGTAGCTCAGATGCTTCGAGCCTGATGCATCGAACACGACGCCATCCTTGGCGCGGCAAGACGCTGGATCGACATTCCAGCGCTTTGCGGCTGCCGCGATCAGCAGATTACGACCCACTGCCCCTGCCTGACGTAGTGGTGTCCAGAAGGCGCGGACAGAGGCGGAACCGCCTGTATTTTGAATGCCTATGATCGAGTTGACGTAAAGCGCATGATTTGGCGGCGCATGCTGAACCTGAATCTGGTCAAGCTTCACTTCCAGCTCTTCAGCGAGAAGCATCGAGAGCGACGTGTAAACGCCCTGTCCCATCTCGATCATCGGAATGACCAGGGTCACGGCGCCAGTCGGATTGATCCGTATAAATCCATTGGGCGCGAAAGTACCCGTGACGTCGTTTTCGGTTACTTGCGAAACAGGCGCCGCGAACACGGGCTCCGTGCGTGCACCGGTCAGAGCAAAACCGAGCAGCAAACCTGTGCCTTGAAAAAAGGTGCGCCGCGACATCGCCGTTTCACCTTCGATCCGGTTCGTTAGAATCGACCCATCCATGGCTCAAACTCCCGCTGCTTGCTTGATCGCGGCCCGGATACGCTGGTAGGTACCGCAACGGCAGACATTTCCCGACATCGCCGAGTCGATATCCGCATCGCTCGGCTTCGGAGTATCTTTCAGCAATGCCGCCGCTGACATGATCTGGCCGGACTGGCAGTAGCCGCACTGCACCACCTCCAGATCCAACCACGCCTTCTGCAAGGCCGCGCCTTGCGGCGTGTGGCCGATCGCCTCGATGGTGGTGACCACGCTGTCGCCGATGCTATTGACCGACGTCTGGCAGGAGCGGACCGGTTGGCCGTCGATATGCACGGTGCAGGCGCCGCACAGTGCTTGGCCGCAACCGAATTTGGTCCCGGTCATGCCGAGCACATCGCGCAGCACCCACAGCAACGGGATGTCGCCGTCGACATCGATCTCATGGGATGAGCCGTTGACCTTTAATGTGAAAGCCATAAATGCCTCTTGAGCGCGTAGGGAGTGAGCCATGAGCCAATCAACGTCACTCATGAAATCCGCGAAAGCTCTACGCATTGATCGCAACACGGGCCGAAGCTTTCCAATAGCCGGCTTGTATAGTTTCCATAGCAACGGGGAATGCAGCCACGACGCTCCGCTCGGCGCGAGCGGTGCTGCATGCCACGGCGAACCATATATTCTGGTTACTGGATAACCTCGTCTTGCGCTTCCGAAAGTTCAGCGTCGTCGACTTGGTCGCGAAACCTAGGATTTCCGCGACATTCAACCGCGCGACGGTGGAGGGCGCTTCATGGTTAAAAGCTCCGTCACATCATGCCGATCGTCTGCGGATGAGATCGCAACTGTCAGGAACTTCCCGTCCGGGTATGTTTTGGCTTCACCGTAAAGCTTGACCAACTGCGAGCGCCAGACATAACGGCGCTCCTCAAACTTCTCTCGTTCTGCTCCCCCCAAGACCACCACGGCCGAAAACCGCCTGTATTCTGGCACTAACGTGCAGAACGCCTTTGTTTTCTTGTAGCGTAGGGACCAGCCGCGCTTCTTACCGCCATAGAGCCATTCCGGCGCGAAGACACCGGGGTAGAATTCCGCGATCCAGTTCTGCAGAGAGGCCCAGTGCTTGAACGCGCCCGGTCCGATCCAGTCGCGGACGGTGCTATCATCGGGCGATGCTGACTTGTCAGTGATCCTGTCACCGATCTGGGGGGGCTGTTCCATGCCGCTTTCCTTCAACCACAACTTTTTCACGAACGGTTCGGAAGACTTGGCGGCCGACCTTGATCTTGCGCGAAGGTCGCCATGGTCCCAAGGTTTGAATCTGTGTTGCGCCTGATATTTCTTCCGTCGCAGAATCGGAAGTTCTGTCACGAACCTTTCTCCACCATTGGGGCATAGGCGAGTTGCCCGTCAAAGCTGAAATCCGGCGCGTGGATTTGCGGACACGGAATCTGGACCTCCGGTCCGTGGAGGACAGGACAGGACTCTTTGACCGGCATTTGAGCCTAGTCCGTTCAGGGAGACGCGTGCGACATAGAACTCCCAGGTGTTTGAGTTAACGCTCCGTGCTTGCGAAGGCGTCGGCATTTCCACCGTAGTTCGCTTCCGGCTAGGTCTTAGTTGGGAAGGTCTAGCGCTGTAGCGGCGCCTGACTCGACGCCCCGATTCGTTGTTCGCCATGAGGCGCCTAACGTATCCAAAGCGTCGTGGCCGCCATCCCTATCCCATCGAATGAAAGCTCCCGACCTGGCCTGGTGTGGCTCGGCGGCTGCCTAGGCTATGATTTCAGCATTGGCACTTGTCGGAAGCGAAACCATTTCCGACCGTAGCTCAGACGGCGGGTTTTGGTCTATGAAGGTCGAAAATGCTTTATCTTTCAATGGGGATTGACTGACACTCTCTCCGCCACGCTTCGCTACAACTCACCCTTGGATCCGATTGTTCGAATCTACCTTCAAACTACCGAAGAATTTCGCGATACTGCGTGAATTCTTCGCACAAGCCGTAGTTCTTCGCGGTCCGTTCGGAGGATGCTTTTCGCTAGAGACTACATGCCCGTCATGCGTAAGCCGCTCGCCGCCAAGATGGCGGTGAAGTGACCTCGCCAGATCGAACAACAGGCAACGTCCCGCTGCCGGCGGGCGGTGGGACCGTTGCAGCGTTACTCCTTCGCGGTGGCAGCTAGCGAAGCGGGCTTTCCATACGCGTCGCCGGGTTCGCCGACCCGGCGATCAGCAAGCTGAAAGCCGCCTAGGTAGATCACACCGAGCGCGAATACCGCGGTTCAGAGATTCCGAAATCGAACCTGCCGTCGCTGCTTGGGGTTAGCGCACGCGCCATCGTTCTTACGCGTCATCTGCTCAATTCGTTCGGAATAACGAAATTCGCCGCGAACGGTGGTTCTCCCAAATACCGACAAAAATACCGACAACACGCACGGCTGGAGCGAATTTTTACATGTGTTTTCAATGTGCGTTGAGAATTTTCGCGAAATCTTGGAATCGAACCATCATCGTAAGCTATTGTTATTATTGATGTTTTCATCTTGGTGCCCCTGGCCGGAATCGAACCAGCACTCCTTGCGGAACTCGATTTTGAGTCGAGCGCGTCTACCAGTTCCGCCACAGGGGCCCTCGGTCGGTCCCGGAAGGAGCCTCGCGAAGCCGGCGGACTATAGCCATGGAAAAACCGGGGTCAACCCGCGCCAAAGTGATCCCGGGCGTTCTCGACAGGGGCCTGGGCCGGGGTTAGAGCCTTAAAGCCACGCCTGATCCGGAGAGGCCGCCGTGACGACCCAGAGTGCTGCAGTACCCGCATTTCGACCGGCCGCCAGTGCGCCTGCGGTGACCGCCTCGCTGGCCGTCACCCTGATCGCGGCGGCGACGATCGCGGGGGCCTGGTTCTTCCAGCTCGTCCTGGAGATCCTGCCCTGTCCGCTCTGCCTCGAGCAGCGCTACGCCTATTATCTCGCGATCCCGCTTGGTGCGCTCACCGTGCTGGCGGCGCGAAGCGGTGCACCGCGGCCGCTGCTGCTGGCCGGGCTCGCGATCCTCGCCCTGGCGGCGCTCGCCAATGCCGGCCTCGGGACCTATCACTCGGGCGTCGAATGGGGGTTGTGGAAGGGGCCGACCGATTGCAGCGGTCCGGTCGTCAATCTCGGCAACGCCGGCGATCTCCTGTCGCGGCTCGACACCGTCAAGGTGGTGCGCTGCGACGAGGTGCAGTGGCGCTTCCTCGGCCTCTCGCTCGCCGGCTACAACGTGCTGATCTCGCTGCTGATGGCAGGGATCGCCGCCTGGGGCTTTGTGCGGGCCACACAGCGCGCCTAATCAGATTGCGCTCTCACCTTCGTGCTGGAAGCCGAGATAGCTGGCCGCCACACGCTCGTTCGCCGCGATATCGCTGGCCTTGCCGCTGAGCACGAACTCGCCGAGCTCCATCACATAGGCCTGGTCGGCGATCTTCAGCGCGGCCTGGGCGTTCTGCTCGACCAGCAGCACGGAGACGCCGCTGGCGCGCAGCTCGGTGATGATGCGGAAAATGTCGGCGACGATGATCGGTGCGAGGCCGAGGCTCGGCTCGTCCAGCATCAGCAGCTTCGGCGCGCCCATCAGGGCGCGGCCCATGGCGAGCATCTGCTGCTCGCCGCCGGAGAGCGTGCCGGCGAGCTGCTTGCGCCGCTCCTTCAGCCGCGGAAACAGCGCATAGACCTGCTCCATCGAGGCCTTTGCCTTGCTTCGCTCGATGCGGAAAGCGCCGAGCTCGAGATTGTCCTCGACATTCATGGTCACGAACAATTCGCGGTGCTCAGGCACGAGGCCAAGCCCCATCGCGACGCGGTCCTCGATGTCGAGCCGGGCCAGGTCCCGGCCGGCAAAGCTGACACGGCCCTTCAACGGCAGGATGCCCATGATGGCCGACAGCAGCGTGGTCTTGCCGGCGCCGTTGGCGCCGACGATGGTGACGATCTGGTTCTCGCCGACGTCGAGCGCGACCGAGCGCACGGCCTCGACCTTGCCATAGGCGACATGCGCATCGGTGACGGACAACAGCGCGCTCATGCCGCCACTCCGAGATAGGCCTTAATCACTTCGGGATTGGTCTTGATCGTCGCGGGCGTGCCTTCCGCGATCTTGGTGCCGAAATCCAGCACCACGATGCGATCGGCGAGATTCATCACAAAGCCCATGTCGTGCTCGACCAGCAGCACGCTCATGCCGCCGTCGCGCAGATCGCGCAGCAGTTTCGCAAGCTGCTGCTTTTCCATGTGGCGCAGGCCGGCCGCGGGCTCGTCGAGCAGCAGCAGCATCGGGTCGACGCACAGCGCGCGGGCGATCTCGACGATGCGTTGCTGTCCGAGCGACAGCGAGCCTGCGAGCTGATGCATCTGGTCGGGCAGGCCGACGCGCTCGATCTGGCGGGCGGCTTCCGCAAGCAGTTTTGCTTCATCGGCGCGGTCGAGACGCAGCATCGAGGCGAGCGGCCCGGAATGGCCGCGCAGATGCGCGCCGATCGCGACATTCTCCAGCACGGTCATGTCAGGCACGAGCTTGACGTGCTGGAAAGTGCGGGAGATGCCGAGCTTGACGATCTCCTGCGGCGGCGCGCGATCCACTTTCTTGCCGAGCACCGAAATCGAGCCCGAGGTCGCCGACAGCACGCCGGTGATCAGGTTGAAGGTGGTGCTCTTGCCGGCGCCGTTCGGTCCGATCAGCGCCACGATCT
The DNA here is from genome assembly GCF_021458635.1 of Bradyrhizobium monzae. Taxonomy (GTDB): domain Bacteria; phylum Pseudomonadota; class Alphaproteobacteria; order Rhizobiales; family Xanthobacteraceae; genus Bradyrhizobium. The sequence continues at coordinate 163,535 of NZ_JAIRDQ010000006.1, read as the reverse complement.
CGCGGGCGTGGACGTCGAAGGAGACGTTGTTGACCGCGACCACGCCGCCGAATTGTTTGCGCGCCTTCTCGACCTGAAGCAGCACGCCGGATTGGCCGGGCGAGCGGGGGCGCGCCTCGAGCTTCAGCGAGGTGTCCGGCTTTTTGCCGCCGGTGCGCTCGGGCAGCAGCGACATCAGCCAGGGCCAGACACCGCCCGGCGCGAGTTGGAGCAGCGCCACCAGCATGATGCCGAACACGATGGTCTCGACCTGGCCGGAGCCGGGCAGGATCAGCGGCAGGTAGCTTTGCAGCACCTCTTTCAGGATCACGACGATGGCAGCACCCAGCACGCCGCCCCAGACATAGCCGGCGCCGCCGACCACCGCGATGAAGAGATATTCGATGCCGGCCTGCGCGCCGAACGGCGTTGGGTTCACCGCGCGCTGGAGATGGGCGTAGAGCCAGCCGGACAGGCCGGCGAGCACGGCGGCGTGGATGAACACCAGGAGCTTGGCGCGCGGGGTGTGCACGCCGAACGCTTCGGCCGCGACGTGGCCGCGCCGCAGCGCGCGGATGGCGCGGCCGGTGCGGGAGTCCAGCAGGTTCATCGTGACCAGGGCCGAGAGGATGACCGCGACCCAGATCGCAAAGTAGATCGAGCCGGGATCGAGCATCCTGAACGAGCCGACCGACAGCGGCGGGATCGCCGAGATGCCGTCGTTACGCCCGAGGAATTCCAGCTTGCTGAAGAGGTAGAACAGGCCGAGCCCCCAGGCCAGCGTACCGAGCGGCAGGTAATGGCCGGAGAGGCGGACCGTCACCAGGCCGAGCAGCACCGCGAGCAATCCACTGACCACGAGCGACAGCGGCAAGGTCAGCCAGGGCGACAGGCCGTAGGCCGTCGTCAGCAGCGCCGTGGTGTAGGCGCCGAAGCCGACGAAGGCGGCCTGGCCGAACGAGGTCAGGCCGCCGACGCCGGTCAGCAGCACGAGCCCCATCGCGACCAGTGCGGTGAGGCCGATATTGTCGAGCAGCACGATCCAGAATGGCGGCATGCCCGGGACGAACGGGATCGCTGCCATCAAAACCGCGAAGATGAGGATGGGAAGCCGGCTCTGCATCTCTGCCTCAGTCCTTCTCTTCTTCGACGGCAGGCGCGGCGAGCGAGCGCAACAGCAGGACGGGGATCAGCAGCATGAACACGATCACCTCCTTGTAGTTCGAGGCATAGAAGGACGAGAACGCCTCGACGATGCCGACGAAGAGGGCTGCGACCGCTGTGAGCGGATAGCTGACGAGGCCGCCGATGATCGCGGCGACAAAGCCCTTCAGGCCGATCAGGAAGCCGGAGTCATAGTAGAGCGTCGTGATCGGCACGATCATGATGCCCGACAGCGCGCCGATGACGGAGGCCAGCAGGAAGGCGATCTGGCCCGACAGCGTGGTGCGGATGCCGGCGAGCCGCGCCCCGAGCCGGTTGACGGCGGTGGCGCGCAGCGCCTTGCCGTAAAGCGTTAGCCCAAAGAACAGCCAGAGCCCGACGATGAAGGCGATGGTGATGCCGTAGACCGTGAGACTCTGGCCGGTGAAGCGCAGCGAGCCCGCGCTGAAGGCGCCGGAGAGCACCGCCGGTCCGCGCTGGCCCTCGGCGCCGAAGAACAGCAGGCCCAGTCCCTGCAGCGCCAGATGGACGCCGACCGAGGCAATCAGCAGCACCAGCACCGAGGTGTGCGCCAGCGGCTGGAACGCGATGCGGTAGAGATAGAGGCCGATCATGGCCACGATCACCAGCGACAGCGCGATGCAGACTGCGACCGGCGGCTTCTGGGCCGCGAAGTAGATCGTCAGCGCCAGCACGATGGCCGGCAGCACGATGTTGGCGAGGACGCTGCGGACGATCAGCCGGCCATGCAGGGCCTTGCGGGCCGCGAACAGGTCGAAGGCGCAGGCGCCGATGCCCATGGCCAGCGCAAGCTTGGCCGTGCCCGGCATCTGGCCCGAGGCCAGCGAGGCATAGGTCAGCGCGCCATAGGTGACGAATTCGCCTTGGGGGATGAGGATGACGCGGGTGACGGCGAACACCAGCACCAGCGCCAGGCCGAGCAGCGCATAGATCGCGCCATTGGTAATGCCGTCCTGCAGCAGGAACAGCATGATGGTGGTGTTCAAGACCGGACGCTCCCCCTCAACGATCCGGACCAATCTCCGCGGTTGCGGTGGAGGGTCCGTTCACAGCCATTGAAATACGCTGACGATATTTGATATGGTCCATAACAATTATCAAATATAATCTCAAGGGCAGCAAATGACCCGTCCCGAATTTAGCGGGAATGCGAGCATGAGGCGATGACCGTTTCCAAAACCGCTGAAAAGTCCTCCGAAAAGCCCGGTGACGCGACCAAGGGCCGCAAGGATGCCGCCGAGGGCCTGCCCGAGGCCCTCCAGCTCGGCGAGCTCTCGGAGCAGCTCGGCTACGTGCTCAAGCGCGCCCAGCTCAAGGTGTTCGAGAACTTCTTGCGCTGCATGGCCTCGCTCCAGCTGACGCCGGCGCAGTTCTCGGTGCTGCTGCTGGTGGAGAAGAACCCGGGCCGGAACCAGACCGAGATCGCCTCCACTCTCGGCATCCTCCGGCCGAACTTCGTCGCCCTGCTCGACAATCTCGAGAGCCGCGACCTCTGCGCCCGGATCCGCTCCACCAACGACCGCCGCTCGCACATCCTGGTTCTGACCGACAAGGGCAAGGCCGTGCTGACGCGCGCCAAGAAGCTCGTCGCCACCAAGCACGAGTCACGGCTGAACGAGCTGCTCGGCCAGGCCAACCGCGAGGCCCTGCTGGGGATGCTGTCGAAGATCGCAAACGAGTTTTGAGGCGGACAGTCATCGGATGCGCAACTGGGGTTCGCGCAACGCGTGTCCGGAATGACGGTGGGTCGGGACGAGCCTGATGGCGGGGTGCGCGGCGTGAGCTCCGCGGACGTCGCACGCAATGATGCGTTGCATATAGAAAATGATGCTTGAAACGTCATTTTACGCGTCCTAAGCTTGGCAAATCCATCACCGCAACTGCCACGGACATTCGCCCCGTGATCACCGCCGCGCAGCTTCGAGCCGCCCGTGCCTTGCTCAGGATCGACCAGCGCGAACTCGCGCAGCTCTGTTCGCTGTCGCTGCCGACGATCCAGCGAATGGAGGCCTCCGAAGGGGTGATCCGCGGCAATGTCGATTCCCTGGTGAAGCTGGTCGAGGCGCTGTCGGTTGCCGGCATCGAGCTGATCGCCGAGGGGGCGGCGTCGAGCGCCGGGGGCCGTGGTGTGCGGCTGAAATCTTCACCCCCGAGCGCAGGCGGCCAATAGCGATGGCGACGCGCGCGCGGATCATGATCGAGGAGCGGCCATGATCGCCGTGGCGCTATGGTCGGTGGCGGCTCTGCTGGCGCTGGCGCCTGCGGGGGTCGTGCTGTCGGCGCGCCCGCGCGGCTCGTTCATCCTTTACGGCGGATGCCTGATCGCCACATCGACGCTATGTGTCACGGCGCTGTCCGATCTGCTCTATTTCCCTTATCTGACGCCGACCGCGACTCTGCCGATCGGCCTGCCCTGGCTCGGTGCCCATTTCCGGCTCGATGCACTGTCCGCGTTCTTCCTCGTCGTCGTCAATCTCGGCGGCGCCGCTGCGAGCCTGTTCGCGCTCGGTTACGGTCAACACGAGGACTCTCCCGGCCGCGTGTTGCCGTTCTATCCTGCCTATCTCGCGGCGATGAACGTCGTCGTGCTGGCAAATGATGCCTTCAGCTTCCTGGTCGCCTGGGAATTCATGTCGCTGACCTCCTGGGCGATGGTGGTGTCGCATCACCGGGAGGCCGAGAATGTCCGCGCCGGCTATGTCTATCTTCTGATGGCAAGTTTCGGCACGCTGGCGCTGCTGCTCGCCTTCGGCCTGCTCGCGAGCCGCGCCGGTTACGATTTCGACGCGATCCGAGCCTCGCATCCTTCTGCTGCGCTGGCCGGCATGGTGGTGATCCTCGTGCTGCTGGGCGCCGGCTCCAAGGCTGGCCTGGTGCCGTTACACGCTTGGCTGCCGCTCGCCCATCCTGCCGCCCCCAGCCACGTCTCCGGCCTCATGAGCGGCGTCATGACCAAGGTCGCCGTCTACGGCTTCGTACGCATCGTCTTCGATCTGCTGCCGGAGCCGGTGTGGTGGTGGAGCGTGGTGGTGCTCCTGGTCGGCGGACCGACCGCGACGCTGGGTGTGCTCTATGCGCTCATGCAGCGCGACATCAAGCGCGTGCTCGCTTATTCGACCATCGAGAATATCGGCATCATTTTTACCGGCCTGGGGCTGGCACTCGCCTTCAAGGCGCAGGGGCTCGATTGGGTGGCCGCGCTCGCCTTCACTGCGGCGCTGCTGCACGTCTTCAATCACGCGCTGTTCAAGAGCCTGCTGTTCTTCGGCGCCGGCGCCGTGCTGGAAGTCACCGGCGAGCGCGATATGGAGAAGCTCGGCGGGCTGATCCATCGCATGCCGAAGACGGCGTTCGCGGTGCTGGTCGGCTGCGTCGCGATCTCGGCATTGCCGCCGTTCAACGGTTTCGTTTCGGAATGGCTGACCTTCCAGGCCATCCTGCTCTCACCGCAGCTGCCGAACTGGGGATTGAAGCTGATCATCCCGGCGGTCGGCGGACTGCTGGCGCTCGCCGCTGCTTTCGCCGCGGCGTGTTTCGTCAAACTCTACGGCATCAGCTTCCTCGGCCGTCCCCGTTCGGATGTCGCCGCATCCGCGCACGAGACGGATCGCTTCTCGCTCGCGGCGATGTTCGCGCTTGCTGCTCTCTGCCTCGTCGCCGGCATCCTGCCCGGCCTCTTCATCGACGCGCTCGCGCCGGTGAGCAAGGCCATGGTCGGCAACGTCATGCCGCACCAGACCGGACTGGAGTGGCTGACCATCGTGCCGATCGCGGAGAGCCGCAGCTCCTATAACGGCCTCTTGGTGTTTCTGTTCGCAGCGCTCAGCGGCATGGCCGCAGCCTCCGCCATTCATCGCCTGGCGTCCGATCGCCTGCGTCGCGCACCAGCCTGGGATTGCGGCTATCCGGATCCGAGCCCCGCGATCCAGTACTCCGCCTCCAGTTTCTCGCAGCCGATCCGCCGCGTGTTCGGCAGCGTCATCCTTGCCGCGCGCGAGATCGGCGAGATGCCGCCGCCCTTGTCGCCCGCGCCGGCCCGGCTCACGGTCGACATGCGCGACCTGATCTGGGATGCGCTCTACGCGCCGATCGCCAAGGTGATCAGCGTCGCGACCGAGCGCATCAATACGCTGCAATTCCTCACCATCCGCCGCTATCTGACCCTGGTCTTCGCCGCGTTGGTCGTGCTGCTCCTGGTGGTGGCGCTATGACCACGCTTCGCGACATCCTCTCGCAAGGCGTCCAGATGTGCCTCGTGCTGCTGCTTGCGCCATTGCTCACCGGCTTCGTCCGGAAGGTGAAAGCGCGGCTGTTGCGCCGGCGCGGTCCGCCGCTCATGCAGCCCTATCGCGATCTCATCCGCCTGATGCGCAAGGACGTCGTGCTGGCGGACAACGCCTCCTGGCTGTTCCGCGTCATCCCCTATCTGATGTTCGCAGGCACCTGGGTCGCGGCCTCGCTCGTGCCGACCTTCGGCAATGGGCTCCTGTTCTCCTGGAGCGCCGACCTCATCGCCATCATCGCGCTGCTCGGCAGCGCCCGTTTCTTCCAGGCACTCGCCGGCATGGACGTCGGCACCGCCTTCGGCGGCATCGGCTCCAGCCGCGAGGTGATGATCGCCTCGCTCGCCGAGCCTGCGATGTTGATCACCGTCTTCTCCGTCGCGATGATCGCGGGCTCGACCCAGCTGTCCAACGTCGCCGAATTCATGGGCTCGGACGCGGTCGGCCTGCGCGTGTCGCTTGGCATGGCCTTCGTCGCGCTGACCATCGTGGCGCTGGCGGAGAATGCCCGGATCCCCGTCGACAATCCGGCCACCCATCTCGAACTCACCATGGTGCATGAGGCCATGGTGCTGGAATACTCGGGGCGGCATCTCGCGCTGATCGATCTGTCGTCGCAGCTCAAGCTCCTGCTCTATGTCTCACTGATCGCCTGCGTGTTCCTGCCATGGGGCACGGCGGCGGCGGATGCAGGCGTCGTGAGGCTCGGCCTTGGTGCACTGCTCTATCTCGGCAAGCTCGTGGTCCTCGGCTTCCTGCTCGCCGTATTCGAGACGTCGATCGCCAAGATGCGGGTATTCAGGATCCCCGAGTTCCTGGGCGCGGCGCTGATGCTGGCGCTGCTTGCCACCCTGTTGCGCTTCGTATCCGGGAGCCTCTAGCGATGAGCAGCCTGCAATTCGACATCGCCCATCTGCTCGCCGGCTCTCTGGTGCTCGCGAGTTTCATGATGCTCTACCAGGACCGGCTCTATGCGCTGCTCAACGTCTATGCGCTGCACGCCGGCGTGCTGGCGCTGTCGGTCGCCTGGCAGGCCTATGTGCAGCACGCGCCACATCTCTACGTCACGGCGCTGATCGCACTGGTCTTCAAGGCCATCATCATTCCGGTGGCGCTGCACCGGATCATCCGACAACTCGGCATTCACCGCGAGATCGAGAACGTGATCGGCGTGGGCCTGACCATGATGGCCGGGATCGGCCTCGTCGCGCTGTCGATGGTGGTGATGCTGCGTGTCACCCCGGGCGCCGACGCGCTGGCGCGCGAAGACCTTGCCTTTGCGCTCTCGGTGCTGCTGCTCGGCCTCCTGATCATGGTGACGCGGCGTAACGCGGTGAGCCAGGTGGTCGGCTTCATGTCGCTGGAGAACGGGCTGGTGCTGGCGGCAACCGGCGCCAAGGGCATGCCGCTGGTGGTCGAGATCAGCGTCGCCTTCTCGGTGCTGATCGCCTTCATCGTGATCGGCATCTTCCTGTTCCGCATCCGCGAGCGTTTTGACAGCGTGGACGTGCAGGAGCTCGATCGCTTCAGAGGAGAGCGGCGATGACGATCGACGCGCTCGGGGCGATCCTGCTGATCCCGGCCATCTCGGCCGCGCTGCTCGCGATCCTGCCCGGCTACCTGCTGACGGCGAAGCTCAATGTCGTTGCGGCGTTCGCGACCTTCCTCACCTCGCTGTCGCTGTTCGTGATCGAGCCGACGTCGGGGCAATATCTGCTGCTTGACGACCTCAACAAGGTCTTCATCGTCCTGACGACCTTCGTCGGCTTCACGACATCGGTGTTCAGCGCGAGCTACATCCACCACGAGATCGAGACCGGTCGGCTGACGCCGGCCTTCCTGCGCTTCTACCACGCGATGTACCAGACGCTGATGTTCGCGATGAACCTCGCGCTCGTCGCCAACAATATCGGCCTGATGTGGGTCGCGGTCGAGATGGCGACGCTGACGACCGTGCTGATGGTCGGTATCTACCGCACCCACGAGGCGCTGGAAGCCGCCTGGAAGTATTTCATCCTCGGTAGCGTCGGCATCGCGCTCGCGCTGTTCGGCACGATCCTGGTCTATATGGCGGCGCGTCCCGCGGTGGGCGAGGGGCTGGACGGCATGGTATGGACGGTGCTGGTGAAGCACGCCGCACAGTTCGACCCGGCGTTGCTCAACGTCGCCTTCGTCTTCCTCCTGCTCGGCTACGGCACCAAGGTCGGCCTCGCACCGCTGCACGCCTGGCTGCCGGATGCGCATGCCGAGGGCCCGACGCCGATCTCGGCGGTGCTGTCCGGTCTGTTGCTCAATGTCGCGCTCTATGCGCTCCTGCGCTTCAAGATGATGCTCGCGGTCAACTCCGCGGCGATCGCGCCGGGTCCGCTGATGGTGACCATGGGCCTGATCTCGGTGATCTTCGCCGCACTGATGCTGTACCGGCGCCGCGACATCAAGCGGATGTTCGCCTATTCCTCGATTGAGCATATGGGCATCATCGTCTTCGCCTTCGGCATGGGCGGGCCGCTCGCGAATTTCGCAGGGTTGTTGCATATGACCATGCATTCGCTGACCAAGTCGGCCATCTTCTTCGCGGTCGGCCATATCGCACAGGTCAAGGGCACACAGAAGATCGCCGATATCGGCGGGCTCACGGTGACCAACCCTGCGCTCGGCTGGGGCCTGATGCTCGGCGTCATCGCCATCGTCGGGCTGCCGCCGCTCGGCATCTTCATGAGCGAGTTTCTCGTGGTGAGCTCGACTTTCGCCCGCGCGCCCTGGCTGACGGTGATCCTGGTGCTCGGCATCATCATCGCGCTCGGCGGTCTTTTCTTGCGGGTCGGCGCGGTGATGTTCGGCGAGCCCAAAGGCAAGACCGCGCCGGCGGAAGCCTCCTACGTGCCGATGTTCACGCACCTCGGATTGGTGCTGATGGCCGGCATCTATCTGCCGCCGGTGCTGGTCACCGGTTTCCAGAACGTCGCGAAGCTGCTGGGGTAGCGATGGACATCCTCGACAACATCCCCCAAGTCAAAGCGGTGTTGTCGCACCGGCCCTGGCCGCGCGCGGTCGTGACGGAGGCGGGGTGGCAGGCGGCGATCGATCGACTGGTCGAGGGAGGCCTCACACTGCTTGGCCTCTGGGGTGAGCCGACCGCGGTGCATATGGCTGTGCGCGATGGAGGCTCGGCCGAGATCGCGGTCGTCACCTACGAGTGTGCGGCCGGCACATTTCCAAGCGTCGCCAGCCGTCATCCGCCGGCGCTTCGGCTGGAGCGGACCATCCACGATCTGTTCGGGCTCGTTCCAAGTGTCGCCGACGATCTGCGGCCATGGCTCGATCACCATGCCTGGGGCAAATCCTATCCGCTCTCCGGCCGCAACGCATCGCGCGACGTGCGGCCATACCAGTTCCTGCCGGCCGAGGGCGAGGCGTTGCACCAGGTGGCGGTCGGCCCCGTCCATGCCGGGATCATCGAGCCCGGCCATTTCCGCTTCACCGCCAATGGCGAGCATGTCGTGCGGCTGGAGCAATGGCTCGGCTACACCCACAAGGGCATCGAATCGCTGATGCAGGGCGCGAGCCTGGAGGTTGCTGCGAAGCTCGCCAGCCGCACTTCCGGCGACAGCGCCGTCGCCTATGCCTTCGCCTTTGCGTGTGCCGTGGAAGCGGCGCTGCAGATCGAGGCGCCGAGGCAAGCGACCCTTTTGCGGGCGCTGATGGCGGAATTGGAGCGGCTCGCCAATCATTTGGGCGACATCGGGGCCATCTGCAACGACGCGTCGTTCGCGCTGATGCATGCCCAGACCGGCATTTTGCGTGAGCGCTGCTTGCGCGCTGCGAATGTCGCGTTCGGCCATCGCCTGATGATGGACGTCATCGTGCCCGGTGGTGTGACCCGTGACATCGCGCCGGACGGCGTTGCCGCGCTACGCGCGCTGCTCGCGGAGCTACGCAAGGTCTTTCCGCGCCTGGTCGAGCTCTATGACAACACGGCGTCCTTGCAGGACCGCACCGTCACCACGGGCATCGTGAAGGCGGAATATGCGCGCCGGTTTGGCGCCGGCGGTTATGTCGGCCGCGCCTCGGGCCGCGATTTCGATGCGCGGCGGGCGATTGCCTACGCGCCTTACGACACGTTATCGTTCGAGGTGCCGGTACTCCAGGCCGGTGACGTGAACGCGCGGGTCTGGATCCGAATCCGCGAGGTCGAGCAGAGCATCGGGTTGATCGAGCAGATCCTCGACCAACTTGGGCCGGGAGGGCTCGAAACCGCGCTGCCTCCCGGGATCGGCCGCGGTGCCTGCGAAGGCATGGCTCTCACCGAGGCCTTCCGCGGCGACGTTCTGGTGTGGCTGCGGCTCGATGGCGAGTTGCGCGTCGAACGCTGCCACCTGCGCGACGCGTCGTGGTTCCAGTGGCCGCTGCTGGAAACCGCGATCGAGGGCAACATCATTGCCGACTTCCCGCTCTGCAATAAGTCGTTCAACTGTTCCTATTCGGGCGTGGACCTCTAAGCCATGCGCAAGACCCTGCTCGAAAGCCTCACCCATGGTTCGCTGACGGAGCCCGCGCCAGCGCCGGACGATTCAGCGCTGGCGGAGCTCGCAGCGAAAGTCGACCGCGCCGCCCAGGCCAGGCTTGGGCGTTCTCTTGCCATTCGCGCGGTCGATGCCGGGTCATGCAACGGCTGCGAGCTCGAGATCCACGCGCTGTCCAACGCCTTCTACGACATCGAACGTTTCGGGCTGCGCTTCGTCGCCTCGCCGCGCCATGCCGACGTGCTGCTGGTCACGGGGCCCGTGACGAAGAACATGCGACAGGCGCTGGAACGGACCTACAACGCGACGCCCGATCCGAAATGGGTGGTCGCGGTCGGCGGTTGCGCGATCGATGGCGGTATTTTCAGAGGCAGCTACGCCTGCGTCGGCGGCGTATCCGAGACCGTTCCGGTGGATCTGCACATCAAGGGCTGTCCGCCATCGCCGACGGACTTGTTAAAGGGCCTGCTCGCGCTGCTGAAGCACGTCAGCGGCACGCGGTAAGCCGCCGCACCCACGCTCCGTCACCGCTCTCGCGCGGAATGACAGCGGTGTTGTGGGTGGATTACGGTCTGGCCAAGCCGCGATGGCGTCGAATAGGGCGAGCCCTAATCCACCAAAAGCACCCGGATGTCGTTGACGTTCGTCAGCGTCGGACCCGGCATCAGCAGATCGCCCGTCGCCTCGAAGAACGTCGTCGCGTCGTTGTTGTCGAGATACGCCTGCGGCGCGAGCCCCAGCGCCTTCATCTTCGCAAAGGTCGCCGCGTCGATCAGCGCGCCGGCGGGATCGGTGGGATGGCCCGCGCCGCCGTCGGCGCCGTCGGTGTCGCCGGCGAGTGCCGAGATATTTGGCGTGTCCTTGAGCAGGGCGGCCAGCGCCAGCGCGTATTCCTGATTGGGACCGCCGCGGCCATTGCCGCGCACAGTCACCGTGAGCTCGCCGCCGGAGAGAATTGCGACGCGCTTGCCTTGCGCGCGGGCCTGCAGCGCCAGCCTGGCGTGATCGGACGCGACCTCGCGGGCCTCGCCTTCGAGATCGGCGCCGAGGTCGATGGTCTCGTAACCGGCGTTCTTGGCAAGCGTCACCGCGGCGTCGAGCGACTGCTTGGGACGCGCGATCAATTCGAAACGCGCGCGCGCAAAGGCGGCATCATCAGGCTTGGCGCTTTCGTTGGCGGGATCGTCCAGCGCGCGGCGCACGGCATCGTCGATCGCGAGCTTGTATTTCGCAACGATCGCGCGCGCATCGGAAAGCGTGGTCGGATCGGGCACAGTCGGGCCGGACGCGATCGCGGACGGGTCGTCATGCGGCACGTCGGAGATCGCGAGCGTCACGATCTCGGCGGCGTTTTGGCCTGCGCGCGCCAGTCGCCCGCCCTTGATGCGCGACAGGTGCTTCCTGACGGTATTCATCTCGCCGATCGGCGCGCCCGAGCGTAACAGCGCCTTGTTGACGGCCTGCTTCTGCGCAAAGCTGATGCCGTCCACCGGCGCGATCCAGTTTGCCGAACCGCCGCCGGTGAGCAGCACCAGCAGCAGATCGTCCGGTCCGGCCTCGCCCGCGAGTGCGAGCGTGTCGGCCGCGCCCTTAAGGCCAGCCTCATCCGGCACGGGATGGCCGGCCTCGACGACGCGGATGCGGCGCGTCGGCACGCCGTAGCCATGGCGGGTGGTGGCGATGCCGACGAGCCGCTCTGGCGCGAGCGCGAGCGTGTCGAGATAGTGCCGCTCCGCAGCCGCGGCCATCGCGGCCGCGCCCTTGCCGGCGGCGAGGCAGATCACGCGCCCCTTGGGTGCGGGGTGCAGATGCGGCGCCAGGATCGTGTTGGGATGCGCGGCGGCAACGGCGGCGTCGTAGAGCGCGCGGAGCAGGGGGCGTCGATCGGTCATGACGAGGGCCTTCAGCAAACTCGTGAGCAGACTAGAGGGAGGGCGACAACGTCGCCATGCACCTGCCTAGCGCATCGGGCGCGAAAGGGTAAGCAGGCTTTACCATCATTCGATTGTGCAATCGCGTGATCATAATCGCCGCAGCAAAAGCCCCCTGCGATCATCTCGCAGGGGGCTTTTTATCGTCGCATGTCCAGTCGAGCTAACCGCCGACGTCGGCGCTGATCACGTCCCCGAACAGCTCCCACTTCTCGCCCTTGAACTTCTCGAGTTGAAGCTGGCTGATCGGCGCGAAATCGGTCGGCGAGGTGTTGATCTTCACGCCCGGCAGCAGCGCCTCGGTGCGGAAGTCCTTCAGGCTCGCCGCCTGCTTCATGATGTTCTCGCGCGTGAGATTATCACCGCACTGCTTCAGCACCTGGACCAGCGTCTGCGCCACGGCGTAGCCGACGATGGTGCCCTTGTCGAGCTTGTCGCCCTCGGGGAAGTACTTGCCCATGAAGGCCAGGAAGTCCTTCATGCCGGGATCGTTGTTCCATTCCGGATCCGACACGTCCTTGAGATAGTCGGCCGAGATGATGTCCTGGCCGTTCTCGTATCCGGCGGGCTTCATCACGCTGCCCACTGAAGCCGAAACGTTGTTGAGGAAGTGCAGCGGCTTCCAGCCGATCTCCGCCACCTTCTTGATCGCCTGTGCGGCGAATTTCGGCGTCGTGATGTTCATGAACACGTCGGCGCCGGTCGACTTCATCTTGACGATGTGGCTGTCGATGGTCGGCTCGGAAGTCTCATAGCTCTCCTCCATGACGATCATCGAGGCGGCCTTGGCTCCCAGGCCGTCCTTCAGGCCCTTGAGATAGTCCTTGCCGTAGTCGTCGTTCTGGTAGAGCACGGCGATCTTGGCGTCGGGCTTGTTCTTCAACAGCCACTTCGCATAGATCTGCGTCTCGCTCTGGTAGTTCGGCTGCCAGCCCATGGTCCAGGGGAAGTTCTGCGGGTCGTTCCACTTGGTGGCGCCGGTGGCGACGAACAGTTGCGGCACCTTCTTCGAGTTCATGTATTTGTGGATCGCGGAGTTCGGCGGCGTGCCGAGCGAGTTGAAGATGAACAACACCTCGTCGCTCTCGACCAGCTTGCGCGCCTGCTCCACCGTCTTCGGTGGCGAATAGGCGTCGTCATAGCTGATGTAGTTGATCTTGCGGCCGTTGATGCCGCCTTCGTCGTTGATCTTCTTGAAATAGGCGGATTCGGTCCGCCCGATGATGCCGTAGGCGGAGGCCGGTCCGCTGTAGGGCATGATGTTGCCGATCTTGATTTCGGTATCGGTCGCGCCGGTATCGTATTTCTTCTGGGCCGATGCGATGGAGGTCGTGGCCGCAATGAGCGCGAGCGCCAGTGACGCGGCCGCAAGCTTGCCGGTGACAGCGGGCATTCCAATCTCCCTATTTTCTTGGTGTGTGTGCGCTCCTTTTTTTGCCTTGACTGTTTTTGGCGACGCGACCGCAATTCAATACGATTTACCCCGGGCCTTCAACAGAAAGCCCCCGCGACAACGTCGCAGGGGCTGCGTCTTTAGTAGTCAGAGCCTCCTGTGCAACTGCGAGAAGGCGAGACCGTCTTGAGTTGCCTGGCGGGACCCAGGCTATTCTGAGTTGCGATCAGTGACCGAGGTCACTCGAGATGATTTCGCCGAACAATTCCCACGTCTTGCCCTTGAACCGCATCATCTGGAGCTGCTCGATCGGCGCGAAATTGTCGGGCGCGGTGTTGATCGTGATGCCGGGCAGCAGCGTGTCCGGCTCGAAGTCCTTCAAGGACGCCGCCTGCTTCATGATGTTGTCGCGGGTGAGGTTGTCGCCGCACATCTGCAGCACCTTCACCATGGTCTGGGCTGCCGCATAACCGAACACCACGCCGGCATCGAGCTTGTTGGCCTTCGGATTGAACTGCGCGATGAAGTTGTAGAACCGCTTCATGCCCTCGTCGGCGTTCCATTGCGGGTCGGAGCCGTCCTTGGTGTAGCTCGCCGACAAAATGCCTTGCGAGATCTCGTAGCCCGCCGGCTCGATCACGCCGCCGACCGAAGTCGAGACGTTGGAGACGATGTGCATCGGGTGCCAGTTGATCTCGGCCGCCTTCTTGATCGCTTGCGCCGCGAATTTCGGCGTGGTGATGCTGATGAAGATTTCCGCGCCCGCGGCTTTCAGCTTCACGACGTGCTCGTCGATCGCAGGCTCCGAGGTGTCGTAAGGCTCCTCCATCACGATCATCGAGGCCTTGTCGCCGAGCCCGTCCTTCAGCCCCTTCAGATAGTCCTTGCCGAAATCGTCGTTCTGGTAGAGCACGCCGATCTTGCCGTCCGGCTTCTCCTTCATGATGTACTTGGCGTAGATTTTGGCTTCGCTGGCGTAGCTCGGCTGCCAGCCCATCGTCCACGGGAAGTTCTGCGGATCGTTCCACTTCGAGGCGCCGCTCGCCACGAACAATTGCGGCACCTTCTTCTCGTTCATGTATTTGCGGATGGCACTGTTGGTGGAGGTGCCGAGCGAGCCGAAGATCAAGAGCACGTTGTCGCTCTCGACCAGCTTGCGCGCCTGTTCCACCGTCTTCGGCGGCGAATAGGCATCGTCATACGAGATGAACTTGACCTTGCGGCCGTTGATGCCGCCCTCGGCATTGACCTTGTTGAAATAGGCTTCCTCGGCCTTGCCGATCACGGCGTAGGCCGAGGCCGGGCCGCTATAGGGCATGATGTTGCCGATCTTGATCTCGGTATCGGAAGCGCCGCTGTCGTAGGACTTCTGCGCCAGTGCGGGATTCATCGCAGCGCACAACGCGAATGCGGCTGAAAACACCACAACCTGAAATCGAACGGCAGTCATCATTCTCCCACCTCACCTGGATCGGCGCCGCATTGAACAAGATTGATGCACGACGTCAACAAAAAGCCCCCGCGATTGCTCGCGGGGGCTTTCGACCTTGGACTATTGCGTCAGCGCGTCACTCGGGAGCGATGTCGCCGCTCAGGATGTCGCCGAACGGTTCCCACTTCTCGCCCTTGAACCGCTGCATCTGCAGCTGGCTGATCGGGGCAAAGTCATTCGGTCCGGTGTTGATCTTGACGCCGGGCAGCAGGGTATCCGGCGAGAAGTCCTTGAGGCTCGCCGCCTGCTTCATCAGGTTGGCGCGGGTGAGATCGTCGCCGCATTGTTCCAGCGCCTTGACCAGCGTCTGCGCGGCGCCGTAGCCGTAGACGACGCTGGAGTCGGTCTTGTCGGCGCCAGGCATGTACTTGTCGAGGAACTCGACCCATTTCTTCATGTCGGCATCGTCGGCCCAGCGCGGATCGGCGCCGTCCTTGGCGTAAGCCGCCGACAGCACGCCCTGCGCAGCCTCGAACCCCGCCGGCTTCATCACGCTGCCGACCGAGGCCGACACGTTGGTGATGATCTGCAGCGGCTTCCAGCCGAGCTCGGCGGTCTTCTTGATGGTCTGCGCGCCGAACTTCGGCGTCGTGTAGATCAGCAGCACGTCGGGATTGGCGGCCTTGATCTTGACGATGTGACCGTCGATCGACGGCTCGGAGACCTCATAGCTTTCCTCCAGGATGATCGCGGACGACGCCTTGGCGCCAAAACCGTCCTTGGTGCCCTTGAGGTAGTCTTTGCCGAAATCGTCGTTCTGATAGAGGATCGCGACCTTGGCGTCGGGCTTCTCCTTCATCAGCCACTTCGCGTAGATCTGCGCTTCGCTCTGGTAGGAGGGCTGCCAGCCCATGGTCCAGGGGAAGGTCTTGGGGTCGTTCCACTTGGTCGCGCCGGTGGCAACGAACAGCTGCGGGATCTTCTTGGCGTTGAGATATTTCTGGATCGCGGTGTTCGAGGGCGTGCCGAGCGGGTTGAACACGGCA
Source organism: Bradyrhizobium monzae (assembly GCF_021458635.1). Classification (GTDB taxonomy): domain Bacteria; phylum Pseudomonadota; class Alphaproteobacteria; order Rhizobiales; family Xanthobacteraceae; genus Bradyrhizobium. Next base: position 147,763 of record NZ_JAIRDQ010000006.1, on the reverse strand, counting down.
AGCACCTCGTCGCTTTCGACCAGCTTGCGGACCTGCTCGACTGCCTTGGGCGGCGAATAGCCGTCGTCATAGGTGACGTAGACGATCTTGCGGCCGTTGATGCCGCCCTTGTCGTTGATCATCTTGAGATAGGCTTCCTCGGTCTTGCCGATGATGCCGTAGGCCGACGCCGGACCGCTGTACGGCATGATGTTGCCGATCTTGATCTCGGTATCGGACGCGCCGGTGTCGTATTTCTTCTGGGCGAGGGCTGCGTTGGAGGCGAGGGTTGCGACCGCAGTCGCGAGCGCTGCGGTTCGCAGTGTTCTTCCGAAAAGCAATTGGGTCTCCTTGGTTAAAACAACAGTCTTGATGAAGGTCTTAGTTTTTCCTGAGTCGCCCGGCGAGTTGCTGGCCCAGGATCGCGACTTGCCTTGCGCCATGCGGCACGAGGTAGATGACGAGGAACAGCAGCACGCCGAACACGGCGCCGGAGAGGCCCTTGGAGATGCCTTCCGCGATGTTCGGAACGAAGATGATGAAGGCCGCACCCACGATCGAGCCGGGCAGCCAGCCGACGCCGCCGACCACCATGCCGAGGAACAGCTGGATCGCGAGAGTGATGGTGAAGCTGTCGGGCGCGACGAACTGCACCGCGATCGCGCTCAGGCCGCCGGCGACGCCGGTGATGGCCGCGGAGACGCCGAAGGCCAGCGTCTTGTACAGCGCGACGTTGACACCCATGGCGGAGGCCGCGATCTCGTTGTCGCGGATCGCCATGAATGCGCGGCCCGAGCGGGAGCGCAGCAGGTTCACCGAGAAGATGTAGATCGCGAGCACGACGACGAGCGTGAAATAATACAGCCACATGTCCTGCGACATCGGCAGCCCGAACGGCGCGTCGGGCTTGGTGACGACAAGACCCTGCACGCCGCCGGTCCACTTCTCGAGGAAGTTCAGCTTGAGCAGCTGCGGCATCGCGGTGGCCAGCGCGAAGGTCGCAAGCGCGAGGTAGACGCCGGAGAGCCGCAGCGCCGGCTGGCCGAACAGGAAGCCCGCGCCGAAGCAGACCACGCCCGCGACCGGCAGGCAGAGGAAGTAGGGGATGTTGAACTGCTCCATCATGACAGCGGTGACATAGGCACCGATGCCGTAGAACGCGCTCTGGCCGAGCGAGAACTGGCCGCTTCCGCCGGTCAGGATGTTCAGCGCCAGCACGGCGAGGCCCAGATACAACAGCTGGGTCAGCTGGAAGATCACGAAGTTCTTCGCGAACAGCGGAACGGCGATGAGAAGCAACAGCACCACCACCGAGGTGCCCGTGCCCAGCGTCATGGCCCGCTTCGGAACGGCCTCGACCGCCTCGTGGCCTTCGACGACGTCTTCGACTGCGCTCATGATCAAACTCGCTTGACGATGTGCCGGCCGAACAGACCAGCGGGTTTGACGACCAGGACGGAGATGATCAGCGCGAGCGCGATCGGGAGCTTCAGCTCATTGCCGACGCCGGGGATGTAGGTGCCGGCGAGGTTCTCGAAGATGCCCATGAGGAAACCGCCGACCACGGCCCCGAGCGGGCTCGTCAGTCCGCCGAGCACCGCCGCGGCGAAGCCGTAGATCAGCACGCCGCCCATCATGTTGGGCTCGAGGAACACGACCGGGGCGATCAGCATGCCGGCGATTGCGCCGATCGCCGACGCCATGCCCCAGCCCAGCGCGATCATCCAGGACGTGTTGATACCGACCAGGCGCGCCGATTCAGGCACCGAGGCGGCCGCCCGCATGGCGAGGCCGATCCGCGTGTACTGGAAGAAGAAGTAGAGTCCGATCAGCATCAGCACGGTGACGCCGATCATCCCGGCCTGGTGGGTCGAGATCAGCTGGCTGCCGAGGAACGGCGCGGAGCCGAACGGGGTCGGATACTGCTTGATGGTGAAGTCCCAGATCAGGCCGGCTGAGGAATTGATGATCGCAAACAGAGCGATGAAGCCGGCGACGTTGGTCAGGATCGGCGCTTTCGCGAGCGGCTTGAACAGGACGCGCTCGATGGCGATGCCACCGAAGAAGGCGAAGACCAGGGTGATCACGAACGCGGCCCAATACGGCACGCCCCACTGCATCAACTGCCACGAGATGAAGGTCGAGAACATCGCCATCTCGCCCTGCGCGAAGTTGAGATGGTCGATCGCCTGGTAGATCATGACCACGGCGAGCGCCATGCAGGCGTAGATCGCGCCAGTGGCAATGCCGGCCAGCACCTGGTTGGTAAAAAGCTCCATCGTGCCGGCTCCTCAGTAACCCAGATAGGATTTGCGGATTTCTTCGTTGTTCGCGATGTCCTTGGCATTGCCCGACATCACGATACGGCCGGTCTCGATCACATAGGCCTGGTCGGCGAGCTCGAGCGCGAGCTGGGCGTTCTGCTCGACCACCAGGATCGACACCTTGTCCTCGCGGTTGATCTTGCCGAGGATGCCGAACAGGTCGCGCACGACCAGCGGCGCAAGGCCAAAGGACGGCTCGTCGAGCAGCATCAGCCGCGGCCGCAGCATCAGCGCACGCGCCACCGCGAGCATCTGCTGCTCGCCGCCGGAGAGCGTGCCGGCTTGCTGGGTATGCCGCTGCTTCAGAACCGGGAAATGCGCATACATGCGCTCGATGTCGGAGACGATGCCGGCATTGTCCTTGCGGGTGATGGCGCCGAGCTGGAGGTTTTCCTCCACCGTCATGGTGGTGAAGGTGCCGCGGCCCTGCGGCACATGGGCGATGCCGAACCGGACGATGCTCTCGGTCGAGCGGTTGTTCAGCGGCTTGCCGTCGAACTCGATGCCGCCGGTGGAGCGCACCATGTTGCAGATCGCGCGCAGCGTCGTGGTCTTGCCGGCGCCGTTGGCGCCGAGCAGGGTTGTCAGCGAGCCCTCGTCGAGCGAGAAGGAGAGGCCATGGAGCGCCTGGACCTGGCCGTAATAGGCACGCAGGTCCTTGACGTTGAGCAGAACAGTCATTGGTCCTTGCTCCCGAGATAGGCCTTGATGACGTCGGGATCTGCCTGCACCTGGGCGGGCGTGCCTTCCGCGAGCTTCTTGCCGAAGTTCAGCGCGACGACGTGGTCGGCGATCGACATCACGAGGCCCATGTGGTGCTCGACCAGCAGCACCGTCATGTGGCGCTCGTCACGGATTTTGCGGATGAGGTCGCCGAGGACGTAGACCTCTTCGTGGTTGAGGCCACCGGCGGGTTCGTCGAGCAGCAGGATCTTCGGATCGGCCGCGAGCGCCCGCGCCAGTTCGACGCGCTTCTGAGTGCCGAAAGGGAGACCGGAGACGACGGTGTGGGCGAAGTCCTCGAGGTCGAGATAGGCGAGGATCTCGTGCACCTTCTTGTTCACGCTGGTTTCGCTGCGGCGAATCCAGGCGAGGCGCAGTGAGTCGCTGATGATGTCAGAGGAGGTGCGGGCATGCGTGCCGACGCGGACATTGTCCATCACCGAAAGGTTCGGAAACAGCGCCACGTTCTGGAAGGTGCGGCCGATGCCGATCTCGGCGATCCGGTGCGGCGGCCGCGTCAGGATGCTCGCGCCTTCCATCAGGATGTCGCCGGACGACGGCTGGTACAGGCGCGAGAGGCAATTGAACAGCGTGGTCTTGCCGGCGCCGTTGGGGCCGATCAATCCGAGGATCTGGCCCTTGTGCATGTCAAAGGACACGCCGTTGAGCGCGACGATGCCGCCGAACACGACGCTGACGTCGCGAACGGCGAGCAGGGGCGATGTCCCCTGCGCGAGCTGTGCCTGCGTCATGTCGTCTCGCCCACGCTATTCCGCGGGCGATGGGGCGATGCGGACCGCTCCCGATGATGACAAAGGCTATCTGAACCCCTCGGCCACACGCGCAACTTTTCCTCCTGATTTCAGCTTTTTGCTGACTTCTTTTTTGGATTGCGGCATCAGACCCCCAAGTGCCGCTTCGATGTTCCTTACCATCGCCAGCAGTCGCGGTCCAATGTCGTTGATCAAACGCTCTTCCGTGAAGCGGAATGCGGGTGCACCGCAATTGAATGCGTAGGGACCGGTTCCGTCGTTGAGCTTGAGTGCGACGCCGGCGGCACCGATGTCGTCGTGCCAGTCGCCGACGGACATCGCGAAGCCGTATTTCGCAACGGTCTCGCCCGAACGTTCCAGCCCGTCGCGCATCTTGGGCCAGCGGCTGCCGTAGTGTTCGCGCAGGATGCGGGTCACTTCGGCGCGATCCTCGTCGCCGAGCGCCCAGAAATAAGCGCGACCCATCGCGCTGGTTGCAATCGGCACGCGGGAGCCGACGTCGAGTTGAACGCCGACCGTCTCGCTGCCACGGCTTTGCCCGAAATAGATCATGCTATGGCGGTCGCGGCCGCCGATCGCGACGGCGCCGCCGGTGGCACGCATCATTTCCTCGCGAAACGGCTCGGACAAATGCCGAACGCCGAGATTGGCGAGCGCTGCGTAACCGAGCGCCATCGCGGCAGGTGCCAGCTGATACTTCTCGAAACGGGGAACCGGTGTCAGATAGCCGAGCTTCGTCAGCGTGTAGGTCAGCCGCGAAACGGTCGGCTTCGGCAGGTTGGTGCGGGACGCAATCTCCTGATTGCCGAGAAGTCCGTCACTGGGTTGGAATGCTCGCAATACGTCAAGCCCGCGGGAAAGCGCGACGACGAAATTCCGATCGGCCGCGGTCTTCTTTCCTGTACGCTTCATCCCTGATCTGCTCTTGCGCGGAGTCGTTGACAAGCCACGTGCTTCAAAATAACCCTGCCGTCAAGATGCGGAATTAAATTCCGCACCGCGAAATCGAACAAAAGTAAATCCCACCAAGGAGGGAAACCGTGAGCGAAGTGGTCAAGCTTGAGCGTCATGACGAAGTCGGGATCGTCACGGTCAATAGCCCTCCGGTCAATGCGCTGAGTGCCGCAGTCCGCGGTGGTATCCTGGAGTGCATGAAAGCCGCGATCGCCGATCCCGCGATCAAGGGCATCGTGCTGACCTGCGCCGGCCGAACCTTTATTGCCGGCGCCGACATCACCGAATTCGGCAAGCCGCCGAAGCCGCCCGGCCTGAACGAAGTGCTGGCCGAGATGGAGAATTCGCCGAAACCGATCGTGGCTGCGATCCACGGCACTGCGCTCGGTGGCGGCCTCGAGGTCGCGTTGGCCTGTCATTTCCGCGTGGCTGTCAAGGAGGCAAAGCTCGGTCTGCCCGAGGTGAAGCTCGGCCTGCTGCCGGGCGCCGGCGGTACCCAGCGCCTGCCGCGCGCGGTCGGCCCCGAGCTTGCCGTCAAGATGATCGTCGGTGGCGATCCGATTGGCGCCGCTGAGGCGCTGAAGAATGGCCTGATCGAGGAGATCGTCGAGGGCCCGGCCTCCGGCGGCGAAGCCTTCGTCCGCAAGCTGCTGGCCGAGAAGCGTCCGCTGCGCCGCCTGCGCGACGACGATTCCAAGATCGCGGCGGCCAAGGCCGATCGCTCGATCTTCACCAATGCCGTTGCCGCCATGACCAAGAAGTCGCGCGGCCTGGAAGCGCCGTTCGCGGCCGCCGACGCCGTCGGCGCGGCGATCGACCTGCCATTCGACGAAGGTCTGAAGAAGGAGCGCGAGGGTTTTCTCAAGCTCGTCGCCAGCGACCAGTCCAAGGCGCAGCGCTATGCCTTCTTCGCCGAGCGCGAAGCCGCCAAGATCGCGGGCGTGCCCGAAGGTACCAAGTCGCGTCCCGTTAACCGTGTTGCCATTCTCGGCGCCGGCACCATGGGCGGCGGCATCGCGATGTCCTTTGCCAATGCCGGCGTTCCCGTCACCCTGATCGAGACCGGCGAGGAACAGCTCAAGCGCGGCATGGGCATCATGCAGAAGAACTGGGAAGCGACCGCTGCACGCGGCGGCATTCCCGCTGATGCGCCGGCCAAGCGCATGGCGCTGATCAACGGCGTCGTCGGCATCGAGAATGTCGGCGATGCTGACCTCGTCATCGAAGCCGTGTTCGAGACCATGGCGGTGAAGAAGGAAGTGTTCGGCAAGCTCGACCAGTACGTCAAGCCGGGTGCGGTGCTGGCCTCCAACACCTCGTATCTCAACATCGACGAGATCGCGAAGTCGACCAAGCGTCCGCAGGACGTGCTCGGCATGCACTTCTTCTCGCCGGCCAACGTCATGAAGCTGTGCGAGATCGTGCGCGCCGACAAGACCGCGCCGGATGCGCTGGTGACCGCGGTGAATATCGCTCGCAAGATCGCGAAGGTGCCGGCCGTGGTCGGCGTCTGCGACGGCTTTGTCGGCAACCGCATGCTGGCCCAGCGCGGCAAGCAGTCCGAGAAGCTGCTGTTCGAAGGCGCGCTGCCGCAGCAAGTGGACGCTGTGGTGACAAAATTCGGCATGCCGATGGGACCGTTCGCGATGGGCGATCTCGCCGGCCTCGACATCGGGTGGCGCTCGCGCAAGGACCGGGGCATCAAGTCGGAGATCGCGGATGCGCTTTGCGAAGCAGGCCGCTTCGGTCAGAAGACCGGCAAGGGCTACTACAAGTATGAAGCCGGCTCGCGTTCGGCGCTGCCCGATCCTGAGGTCGAGAAGCTGATCGACGAGACGCTGCTGCGTCTCGGACGCAAGAAGCGCGTCGTCAGCGACGACGAGATCCTCGAGCGCATGATGTACCCGATGATCAACGAAGGCGCGAAGATCCTCGAGGAGGGCATCGCGGCACGTCCTTCCGACATCGACGTGGTCTGGCTCTACGGCTATGGCTGGCCGATCTATCGCGGTGGCCCGATGTTCTGGGCCGACACCGTCGGCCTCAAGCACATCGCCGACCGTCTCGCCTACTACGCCAAGGAGACCAACGACCCGAGCCTCGAGCCGGCGCCCTTGCTGAAGAAGCTCGCGGCGGAAGGCAAGACGTTCGCCTCGCTCGCCGCGGCGTCGAAGGCGGCTTGATGCTGCTTGGCTCGCTCTCACAGTTCCCTCCCCCCTTGTGGGGGAGGGTTAGGGAGGGGGGTAGCCCCAAGCGACGTCAGCGTTCGTGGCATCCCCTTCCCCAACCCTTTCCCACAAGGGGGAAGGGAGCCCGTCCACCGGTGCTCACCTCACACGACGCAGTCACGACCGCCTCGCAGAGTATCAATTGTAAATGACCCATCCCGGCGAACAGTTTTACCCCGAGGGCGTGCATTGGGACGACACCATCGCCCAGGGCACGCTCCCCGACCTGCTCTCGACGGCGGCCGCGAATTACGGCGCGCGCGCTGCGCTCGAGTTTCGCGATCGTCCGATCACCTATACCGAGCTCGCCGCGATGGCCGAGCGTGCGGCGGCGGCGTTCCTGCGTGCCGGCTGCGGCAAGAACAATTCTGTTGCGCTGTTCCTCGGCAACACGCCGGATCATCCCGTCAATTTCTTCGGTGCGCTGAAGGCCGGCGCCCGCGTTGCGCATCTCTCGCCGCTCGACGGCGAGATCGCGCTGACGCACAAGGTCTCGGACTCCGGCTCGCGCGTGCTGGTCACCTCGAACCTCCTGGCGCTGCTCCCAACCGCGCTGAAATTCCTGGAGAAGAGGCTGATCGATCGCCTCGTCGTCTGCGAGGACGACGATTGGGGCAAGGTCGGCACGCCGCAGGCGGCGATCCCCGACGATCCCCGCATCGTCACCTTCAAGGCCTTCGTCGAAGGCGCGCCGCTGCCGGCGCAATGGCCGGCTGTTGCGGTCGACGACGTCGCGCTGTTGCAATATACCGGCGGCACCACCGGCCTGCCGAAAGGCGCCATGCTGACGCACGGCAATCTCACCTCGGCGGTGTCGATCTACGAGGTCTGGGGTCTGCCGACGCGCGCGGCGCGCGGCGCGGCCGTCGAGCGCGTGATCTGCGTGCTGCCGCTGTTTCATATCTATGCGCTCACCGTCGTGCTGCTGTCGTCGCTGAGCCGCGGCAATCTGATCTCGCTGCACCAGCGCTTCGACGTCGAAGCGGTGATGCGCGACATCGAGGTCAAGCGCGCGACCTATTTCCCGGGCGTGCCGACGATGTGGATCGCAATTGCCGCGCTGCCGGATCTCGACAGGCGTGACTTCTCCTCGCTTGTCGCGATCGGCTCCGGCGGCGCGCCGCTGCCGGTCGAGGTCGCGAGCTTCTTCGAGCGTAAGGTCGGCAAGAAGCTCAAGAGCGGCTGGGGCATGACCGAGACCTGCTCGCCCGGCACCGGCCATCCGCCGACGGGGCCGGAGAAGCCGGGCTCGATCGGCCTGATGCTGCCCGGCATCGAGCTCGACGTGGTGTCGCTGGATGATCCGACCAAGGTGCTGCCGACGGGCGAGGTCGGCGAAATCCGCATCAAGGGCCCGAATGTCACCAAGGGCTATTGGAACAAGCATAAGGAAGCCGCGGAATATTTCTCCGACGGCCGTTTCCTCACCGGCGACATCGGCTATGTCGACGCCGACGGCTATTTCTTCCTCGTCGATCGCAAGAAGGACATGATCATCTCCGGCGGCTTCAACGTCTATCCGCAGATGATCGAGCAGGCGATCTACACCGTTCCCGGCGTGCACGAGGTGATCGTGCTCGGCATTCCCGACCAGTATCGCGGCGAGGCCGCAAAGGCCTTCATCAAGCTGAAGCCGGACGCAAAGCCGTTCTCGCTCGACGAGCTTCGTGCGCAGCTTACCGGCAAGGTCGGCAAGCACGAATTGCCGGCAGAGGTCGAGTACGTCGACGATCTGCCGCGCACGCCGGTTGGAAAGCTGTCGCGCCACGAATTGCGTCAGCAGCAGAAACCGTCACAATCCAAGCAACCAGGAGGTCGCTCTTGACCGACGCCGTCATCGTTTCCACCGCCCGCACGCCGATCGGCAAGGCCTATCGCGGCATGCTCAACGCCACCGAGGGCGCCACGCTGCTCGGCCACGCCATCGGCGAAGCCGTCGCGCGCGCAAAGGTCGATCCGAAGGAGATCGAGGATGTCGTGATGGGCGCGGCGCTGCAGCAGGGCGCGACCGGCGGCAACATCGCGCGCAAGGCGCTGCTCCGAGCCGGTCTGCCCGTCACCGTTGCCGGCACCACGATCGACCGTCAGTGCGCCTCGGGCCTGCAGGCGATTGCGCTTGCCGCACGCTCGGTGATCTTCGACGGCGTCGAGGTCGCGGTCGGCGGCGGCGGCGAGTCGATCTCGCTGGTACAGAATGACAAGATGAACGGCTTCCACGCGCAAGATCCCGCGCTGCTCAAGATCAAGGGCGAGGTCTACATGCCCATGATCGACACCGCCGAGATCGTTGCCAAGCGCTACGGCATCTCGCGCGAGAAGCAGGACGAATATTCGCTGGAGAGCCAGCGCCGCACCGCCGCGGCCCAGCAGGGCGGCAAGTTCAAGGACGAGCTCGCGCCGATCACCACGCAGATGGCGGTCACCGACAAGGCGACCGGCGCCGTGTCGATGAAGGAAGTGACGCTGTCGCAGGACGAAGGTCCGCGTCCCGAGACCACCGCTGAAGGCCTTGCTGGCCTCAAGGCCGTGCGCGGCGAAGGTTTCTCCGTCACCGCCGGCAATGCCAGCCAGCTCTCGGATGGCGCCAGCGCCTCGGTGATCATGAGCGACAAGGAAGCTTCGAAACGCGGTCTCAAGCCGCTCGGCATTTTTCGCGGCTTCGTCTCCGCCGGCTGCGAGCCGGACGAGATGGGCATCGGCCCCGTCTTCGCGGTGCCGCGGCTGCTCAAGCGTCATGGGCTCAAGGTCGACGACATCGATCTCTGGGAGTTGAACGAGGCGTTCGCGGTGCAGGTGCTGTATTGCCGCGACAAGCTCGGGATCGACCCCGAGAAGATCAACGTCGACGGCGGTGCGATCGCGGTCGGCCACCCCTACGGCATGTCGGGCGCGCGCCTGACCGGCCACGCTCTGATCGAAGGCCGTCGCCGCAAGGCGAAGTACGCGGTCGTCACGATGTGCGTCGGCGGCGGCATGGGCGCGGCCGGCTTGTTCGAGATTTTGCAGTAGTTCACAGGAGGATCCGATGGATCTCGCATTCACGAAGGAAGAGCAGGCGTTTCGCGAGGAAGTGCGGTCATTCTTCCGCGACAACGTGCCGCCGGATACGCGGCGCAAGCTGGTCGAGGGCCGTCATCTCTCGAAGGACGAGATGGTGACGTGGTGGCGCATCCTCAACAAGAAGGGCTGGGGCACCAGCCACTGGCCGACGCAGTATGGCGGAACGGGGTGGACCTCGGTGCAGCACTACATCTTCAACGAGGAGCTGCAGTCCTATCCGGCGCCGCAGCCGCTCGCCTTCGGCGTCAGCATGGTCGGCCCCGTCATCTACACCTTCGGCAACGAAGAGCAGAAGAAGAAGTACCTGCCGCGCATTGCCAATGTCGACGACTGGTGGTGCCAGGGCTTCTCGGAGCCTGGCTCCGGCTCCGATCTCGCTTCGCTGAAGACGAAAGCCGAGCGCAAGGGCGACAAGTGGATCATCAACGGCCAGAAGACCTGGACCACGCTCGCCCAGCACGCCGACATGATCTTCTGCCTCTGCCGCACCGACAACAATGCCAAGAAGCAGATGGGCATCTCCTTCATCGTGTTCCCGATGAAGTCGAAGGGCGTTACCGTGCGCCCGATCCAGACCATCGACGGCGGCGTAGAGGTCAACGAGGTCTTCTTCGATGACGTCGAGGTTCCCTACGAGAACCTGATCGGCGAGGAGAACAAGGGCTGGGATTACGCCAAATTCCTGCTTGGCAATGAGCGCACCGGCATCGCGCGGGTCGGCGTCTCCAAGGAGCGGCTGCGCCGCATCCGCGATTTGGCCTCCAAGGTCGAATCCGGCGGCAAGCCGATCATCCAGGACGCCGCGTTCCGCGAGAAGCTGGCGGCCTGCGAGATCGAGCTGAAGGCGCTCGAGCTCACCCAGCTCCGCGTCGTCGCCGACGAAGGCAAGCACGGCAAGGGCAAGCCCAATCCGGCCTCATCGGTGCTGAAGATCAAGGGCTCCGAGATCCAGCAGACCACCACCGAGCTGCTCATGGAAGTGATCGGCCCGTTCGCCGCTCCCTACGACGTGCACGGCGACGACGGCTCGAACGAGGCCATGGACTGGACCGCCCAGATCGCGCCGAGCTACTTCAACAACCGCAAGGTCTCGATCTACGGCGGCTCCAACGAGATCCAGCGCAACATCATCGCCAAGGCGGTGCTGGGATTGTGAATTCTACCCGCCGCCACACACTCGCCGTCATGGCCGGGCTTGACCCGGCCATCCACGCCTAACCGCACGAAGAACGTGGATGCCCGGCACAAGCCCGGGCATGACGAAATCGACACCGGGAGATGAGAGAACCATGGATTTTGATTTGACCGAGGAGCAGCGGCTCCTGAAGGACAGCATCGACGGCCTGCTGACCGATTCCTACGATTTCGAGAGCCGCAAGAAGTACATGAAGGAGAAGGGCGGCTGGAGCAAAGCCGTCTGGGGCAAGCTCGCCGAGCAGGGTCTGCTTGGCCTGCCCTTCGCGGAAGCCGATGGCGGCTTCGGCGGCGGCGGTGTCGAGACCATGATCGTGATGGAAGCCCTCGGCAAGGCGCTGGTGCTCGAGCCTTATCTCGCGACGGTCGTGATCGGCGGCGGCTTCCTGCGCCATGCCGGCACCGACGCGCAGAAGGCCGCGCACGTGCCCGGCATCGTCGACGGCAGCAAGACGCTGGCGTTCGCCCAGCTCGAGAAGAACTCGCGCTATGATCTGTTCGATGTCGCCACGACGGCGAAGAAGAAGGGCGACGGCTGGGTCATCGACGGCGAGAAATTCGTCGTGCTCAACGGCGAGAATGCCGACACGCTCATCGTCACCGCGCGCACCAGGGGCAACCGCCGCGATACGACCGGCATCGGCGTGTTCCTGGTGCCCGCGAATGCCAAGGGCGTGACCAAGAAGTCGTACCCGACGCAGGACGGCCTGCACGCCGCCGACATCACCCTGACGGGTGTCGAGGTCGGCAGCGACGCTGCGATCGGCAACCCCGACGACGCGCTCGCCCTGATCGAGCGCGTGGTGGACGAGGCCCGCATCGCGCTCTGCGCCGAGGCGGTCGGCCTGATGGACGAATCGCTCAAGACCACCGTCGAGTACATCAAGACACGCAAGCAATTCGGCGTCGCGATCGGATCGTTCCAGTCGCTGCAGCACCGCGCCTCGGACATGTTCGTCGCCGCCGAGCAGGCGCGCTCGATGTCGATGTTCGCGACCATGGCGGGCGATTTCGAGGACGCCAGGGAACGCTCCAACGCGATCGCCGCGGCCAAGGTGCAGATCGGCAAGTCGCTGAAGTTCGTCGGTCAGCAGTCGATCCAGCTTCACGGCGGCATCGGCATGACCATGGAGGCGAAGATCGGCCACTACTTCAAGCGCCTGACCATGATCGAGAACACCTTCGGCGACACCGACTACCACCAGCGCCGCGTCGCGGATGCGGGTGGGTTGGTCTAATCGCCGTATCGCGAGACGGCAGCCGCACAATGATCGTCATGCCCGGGCTTGTCCCGGGCATCCACGTCTTGGCGGCAAGTGAAGAACGTGGATGGCCGGGACAAGCCCGGCCATGACGATGGAGCTGCGAGCACGAAATAGAAGAGGGAGACAGTCAATGAAAAACACCCCGTTCGATCTCACCGGAAAAGTCGCCGTGGTCACCGGCTCCAGCCGCGGCATCGGCCGCTCCTCCGCCGAGCTGCTGGCAAAACTCGGCGCCAAGGTCGTGGTCTCCTCGCGCAAGGCCGACGCCTGCAAGGAGGTCGCCGACGGCATCAATGCGTCCGGCGGTGACGCCACCGTCATCCCCTGCAACATCGCGCGCAAGGCCGAGGTCGAGGCGTTGATTGCGGGCGCCACGAAACACTACGGCAAGATCGATATCCTCGTCTGCAACGCCGCGGTGAACCCGTATTACGGCCCGCTGCTCGACATCACCGACGAGGCCTTCGACAAGATCATGGGCTCGAACGTCAAGAGCAACATCTGGCTCTCCGCGCTCGCGATCCCGCAGATGGCCGAGCGCGGCAACGGCTCTGTCGTCATCATCTCCTCGATCGGCGGCTTGCGCGGCTCGACCGTGATCGGCGCCTACGGTATCTCCAAGGCCGCCGACTTCGCGCTGTGCCGCTCGCTCGCCGGCGAATGGGGCCCGAAAGGCGTCCGGATCAATTGCATCGCGCCGGGCCTTGTGAAAACCGATTTCGCCCGCGCGCTGTGGGAGGACGAAGCCAACCTCAAGCGTCGCACCGCGACCACGCCGCTGCGACGTATCGGCGAGCCCGACGAGATCGCCGGCGCGGTCGCTTATCTCGCCTCGGATGCGTCGAGCTTCATGACCGGCCAGACCATCGTCATCGACGGCGGCGTGACCACGGCTTCGGTGTAGCTTTAGCGACGCTGTACGTCGTCGCGCTCGGCCAGCGCGCTCTCGATAGCACGCACGACGAGCAGGGCCGAGCGCTCGTCGAGATGTACGCCGTCATCCCAGCGCAGTTCGCCGATCGGCGGATTGATCGGTAGCCAAAGCCCGCGATCGGGGAAGGCTTGGTCGACGATCTCCTTGGTGGTCCGGACGAAGCGGGAGTCCTCGATCTCGGGTGCGAAGGGGACATGGACCAGAAGGGCGCGCGTACCGCGCCGCTGCAGGTCTTCGATGAGCGTCCTGATAAGGGCGACATTTGTGCGCGTCGACCTGGTCGGATCTTCCGTGTTCATCTGTTCCACTGCGCGGTCGAGATAGACCTTGTTGTCGAACGTGCTTGGTGGCTGGCTGAGCAGGTGATCCTGCTGTGCTCGCGCCTGAGCGGGACTGGGAGCGGCATGATTCCAGGTCTCATACGCCGCGGTTGCCGCGCGTATCGGACGTAGAAACAGCCTTTCTGCGCCAACGCCGCCCGAAAATTTCTCGATCAGTGTGGTGTCCGGCGCGCGCGTGAGGACGTTTGTCTCGATGAGGATGAGCTTCGGCAGGTTTCGCCGCCCTGCAAGGATCTCCATGCTGGTCACTGGCGTGCCTCCGGCCAGAGCCAGGTTGCGGACTTGGGGAAGCGAGAAATACTCTTCCTTGAGGCGCCACATGACCGAGCTGCCGACCAGCACGATGTCCGGCGTCGGCTCCCGCGCGTAGCGGTCGAGGGTGACGAGGCTGCTGTCGCGGGTGGTAACGGCTGGCTGCTGCAGAGCCAGGCCGAACCGTTCCGTCGCCAGGCCGCAGGCCAGCAGCAGCGCCACTGCGACGCCGGCGCATTTGATCAGCCATGAAAACCTGGATGCGTGCTGCATGGTCAGAACTGGAAATAGATGAAGGCGGCGTCGGGACCTGCCTCGAGCCAGGCCATCGCCGCCAGCGCGCCATAGAGATACGGCTCCCATCGCCGCAATCTGCCCTCCAGCAGCGCGCCGATGCCGAGGTGCTGGATCAGGACGGGCAGGGCGTAGAGCAGCGCCATGTTGCGGAACAGCTTTGTCGGATTGGGATTGTCCGTCGGCGCGAACATGCCCGAGAGATAGCCGAGTGCGTGATCGAAGTTCGGCAGCTTGAAGAAGATCCACAGCATCGTCACGCAGAAAAACACCACGCCCATGCGGACGACCCGCACCACGGGCCCGGCTTCGCCGAGCAGTTTCAGAAACGGCCGTTCAACGACCAGCAGCAGGCCGTGCAGCATGCCCCACAAGGCGTAGCTCAGGCTCGCGCCGTGCCAGAGCCCGCCGAGCGTCATCACGATCATCAGATTGAGGCAGGTCCACACCGGCCCCTTCCGATTTCCCCCGAGCGGGATGTAGAGATAGGTCCTGAGCCAGGTGGACAGCGAGATGTGCCAGCGGGTCCAGAACTCGGAGAACGAGACCGAGATGTAGGGCAGGTCGAAGTTGACGGGCAGGCGGTAGCCGAACAGCAGCCCCAGGCCGAGCGCGATCGCCGAATAGCCGAAGAAGTCGGCATAGATCTGGTAGCTGTACAGGAACACGAGCAGCCAGCGGTCCGGCGTCGCCACGGTCTCGTAGAGCGGATAGTCCATATAGGACGTCATCTCGTTGAGATTGTTCGCGACGTAGAGCTTGAAGAAGAAGCCGGTCAGGATCCATTTGGCCGCCGCCACGAAGTCCACGTCGCCCAGTTGCTTGGGCGCGATCTGCGGCATGAACTGCCCCGCGCGGGTGATCGGCCCCGAGACCAGCTGCGGAAAGAAGATGATGTAGAGAAACACATCCCGCAGCGGCGGCGACCGCTTCTCCCGCGTCAGGTCGACCAGCAGGCTGATATTGTGGAACACGAAGAACGAGATGCCGATCGGCAGCGGCAGCCGCAGCAGTACATCCAGCGGCGCGACGCCGGTCGGGTGAACCGCACCCGGGTCGATGAACAGCAGCTTGTATTTGAAGAACGCCAATAGCGCGAGATTGAACACGATGCCGGCCGGCATCCAGACCGCGCGGTTGTCGAACGCCAGCACCAGGCAGAGATAGGTCCCGAGCACGGCGAGCAGCAGCAGCGGCAGCAGGTCCGGCTGGCCGGAGCCATAGAATACCAGGCTTGCGAGCACCAGCAGCTGCACCTGGAAGCGGCGCAACGGCGGCAAATAATAGGCGCCGAACACCACCGCGACGAAGACGCCGAACTGAAACGAAGTGAAACTCATGCCGCCCCGGATTGTCCCGTCCGGCATGTACCACTTTGGCCGAGATGGTCATAGCCTTGTTGACCCCCTTGGGTGGGCGCGACTTGTAGTTGCCGGAATGCGCTGTCTCGCTTACCCTCCCCTGGAAGGGTCCGAGACGAGCGGAGCTCGCTCGTGGGTCAGTTCGTGTTGCGCAAAGCGCAACGCGAGCCGGGGTGGGGTGAAGCCGCGCAAATGGTCTCAACATCAATCCGACGCGCAGCGGCGAAGAGGCTCCGGGCGAACACGACGCCCCACGAGCGCAAGCTCTGGCGGGCTCTGAAGGATATTCCGATCGAAGGATCGCATTTTCGCAGGCAAGCGCCGATCGGCCGTTACGTCGTTGATTTCTTCTGTCCTGCCAAGCGCCTCATTATCGAGCTCGACGGCGGGCACCACAACGAAGATGAAACGGCCAAACGAGACCTCGAACGCCAACGTTGGCTCGAGAGCGAAGGATACCGTGTTGTCCGGTTTTGGAATTCCGAGATCGCGGGCAATCTCACCGCCGTCCTCGAACGCATCTATGTCGAGCTGTACGGTTCGCGCGAAGCGGAGGCCGCACTCTTGAGGCATCGCCGGACTTAGCGACGGGGCGCTCTTCTCTTACCCTCCCCTGGAGGGGGAGGGTCGATACGCATGCAGCGCAGCGGAATGCGTAGCGGGGTGGGGTGACGGTCTCTCCGCATTGAACGCCGCCCGTGTTGAGAGATCACCCCACCCCGTCTCACATTTCGCTGCGCTCAATGCGACCCGACCCTCCCCCTCCACGGGAGGGTAAGGATCGCGCCCGCTCATCCGACCTTGACCTCTTGCCGGCAATCTCGTTTCTTTGGCCCGACACCATGACCGTCACCGGGAAACGCCAAGAAAACGCCAAGGTAAGCTTCCATGTCTTTCGTCCTCGCCATCGACCAGGGCACCACCTCCTCGCGCGCGATCGTGTTTCGTGGCGACATTTCCATCGCGGCGAAAGCGCAGCAGGAGTTTCCGCAGCATTTTCCGGCCTCGGGCTGGGTCGAGCACGAGCCGGAGGACATCTGGACCTCGACCGTGATGGTCTGCCGCGACGCGATCGCGCAGGCCGGCATCACGGCCAAGGATATCGCCGCGATCGGCATCACCAACCAGCGCGAAACCACCGTGGTGTGGGACCGCGCCACCGGGCAGGCCGTGCACCGCGCCATCGTCTGGCAGGATCGCCGCACCGCTGATATCTGCGCGAAGCTCAAGCACGAAGGCCACGAGCCGCTAATCTCGCAAAAGACCGGCCTGATCATCGATCCTTATTTTTCCGGCACCAAGGTCGCCTGGATCCTCGACCACGTCCCTGGCGCGCGGGGACGCGCCGCGCGCGGCGAGCTGATGTTCGGCACCGTCGACTGCTACCTGCTGTGGCGCCTCACCGGCGGCAAGGTGCACGCCACCGATGCCACCAACGCCTCGCGCACGCTGCTGTTCAACATCCACACCGGCCAGTGGGATGACGAGCTGTTGGAGATCATCGGCGTGCCGCGCTCGATGCTGCCCGAGGTGAAGGACTCCTCGGCCTATTTCGGCGAGAGCACGCCGGATTTGTTCGGCGGCCCGATTGTGATCGCGGGCATCGCCGGCGACCAGCAGGCCGCGACCATTGGGCAAGCCTGCTTCCGCCCGGGCATGATGAAATCGACCTATGGCACCGGCTGCTTTGCCCTGCTCAACACCGGCTCCACGCCGGTGGCGTCGAAGAACAAGCTGCTCACCACCATCGCCTACCAGCTCGGGGGAAAACGCACCTATGCGCTCGAAGGCTCGATCTTCGTTGCGGGCTCGGCGGTGCAGTGGCTGCGCGACGGCCTCGGCATCATCAAGCACGCGGCCGAGACCGGACCTCTTGCCGATCAATCCGATTCCATGCAGAGCGTCTATCTGGTGCCGGCCTTCGTCGGCATGGGCGCGCCTTACTGGAATCCGCGTGTGCGTGGCGCGCTGTTCGGCCTCACCCGCAACACCGGCCCGGCCGAGCTTGCGCATGCCGCACTGGAAAGCGTCTGCTACCAGACCTTCGATCTCTGGGCCGCGATGCGCGCGGACTGGCCGAGCTCGGAAACCGCGAGCGTCGTGCTCCGCGTCGACGGCGGCATGACGGCGTCGGACTGGACCATGCAGCGCCTCGCCGATCTCCTGGACGCGCCGGTCGACCGTCCCGTGATCCAGGAAACAACGGCGCTCGGCGCGGCCTATCTCGCCGGCCTCCAGGCCGATGTCTATCCCGAGCCGACGAAGTTCGCCGACAATTGGCGGCTCGAGCACCGCTTCAAGCCGAACATGAGCCAGGCCACACGCGATCGAAAGCTCGCCGGCTGGGCCCGCGCGGTGAAGGGCGTGCTGGCAAGCGACGAAGGGGAGTGAGCGGGCGCGCTGCGCCCCAATCAACAACAAACGAGAGGACCAACAATGAACACGGATTTCAACCGGGTCATCCAGAAGCTCAGCAGCGCGGCCATCTGCGCCGCGTTGCTCGCCTCGCCAGCCATGGCGCGCGAAAAACCGAACCCGCTCGGCAGCGCGCGGCAAACCAAAACGGACGTCGCCGGTCTCGACGCGCCCGCCCAGATTCTGGTCGACGTCTGGGGCATCCCGCACATCTATGCCGGCAACGAGCACGACCTGTTTTTCCTGCAGGGTTTCAACGCCGCGCGCGACCGGCTCTGGCAGATCGATCTCTGGCGCAAACGAGGCCTCGGCCTGCTCGCGAAGGATTTCGGCCAGCCCTATGTCGAGCAGGACAAGGCGCTGCGGCTGTTTCTCTATCGCGGCGACATGAAGGCGGAGTGGGCGGCCTACGGTCCCAAGGCCAAGACCTATGCGGAGGCCTTTGTCGCCGGCGTCAACGCCTATGTCGCCGACGTGCGCGCGGGAAAACGTCCGTTGCCGATCGAGTTCAGGATCGCTGGCACCATGCCTGATGCCTGGACCGCGGACGATGTCGTCCGCATCCGCAGCCACGGGCTGACGCGCAACGTCTCTTCCGAGGTCAAGCGCTCGCTGGTCGCCTGCGCGGCCGGTCTCGATGCGGATCGGTTTCGTGTGAAGCTCGAGCCGGCCTGGACCACGAAAATCCCAGATGGTCTCGACGCCTGCAGCGTGCCGAAGGCGGTGCTCGCGGCCTATGACCTCGCGACGCGCCCGGTGGCCTTTGCCGCGCCAAAGGACCAGAAGGCCGCGCTCGCGCACGATCCCGACAAATATCTCACCGAAGCCGACCAGCAGCGCGACACCATCGGCTCCAACAATTGGGTGATCGCGGCCTCGCGCACCGCGACGGGCCGTCCGATCCTCGCCAACGATCCGCATCGCGAGCACAGCGTGCCCTCGCTGCGCTATATCGTCGGGCTGAATGCGCCCGGCCTCTCCGTGATCGGCGCCGGCGAGCCGGCGCTGCCCGGTATCTCGATCGGCCACAACGACACCATCGCCTTCGGCCTCACCATCTTCAACGTCGACCAGGAAGACCTCTACGTCTACGAGCTCAATCCGCAAAATCCCAACCAGTATCGCTACGGCAATGGCTGGGAAGACATGCGCAACGTTCACGAGAAAGAGCAGGTGAAGGGCGAGGCCGACCGCGACCTCGAGCTGAAATTCACCCGCCACGGCCCTGTGATCTTCGTTGATGACAAGAACAACCGCGCCTTCGCCGTGCGCTCGATCTGGTTCGAGCCCGGCACGTCGGCCTATTTCGGCTCGTCGGATTACATGACCGCGAAGGACTGGACCGGCTTTCTCGGCGCCATGCGGCGCTGGGGCGCGCCGTCGGAGAATCAGGTCTATGCCGACACCAAGGGCAATATCGGCTGGGTCGCCGCCGGCAAGACGCCGCGCCGCCTGAACTTCGACGGCCTGATGCCGGTGCCCGGCGATGGCCGCTACGAGTGGCAGGGATTTTTGTCGCTCGACGAGCTGCCGAAATCGTATCAGCCGAAGCAGGGCTTTTTCGCCACAGCGAACCACATGAACCTGCCGTCTGACTATCCCGTCAACGAGCGCAGGGTCGGCTTCGAATGGTCGG
This sequence comes from Bradyrhizobium monzae, assembly GCF_021458635.1. GTDB lineage: Bacteria > Pseudomonadota > Alphaproteobacteria > Rhizobiales > Xanthobacteraceae > Bradyrhizobium. The sequence continues at coordinate 128,030 of NZ_JAIRDQ010000006.1, read as the reverse complement.
ACAGCGCACGCTGGCAGCGGATTACCGAGGTGCTCGCGGCGAACAACAAAGTGACGATTGCCGACGCCATGGATTTGCAGAACGACGACACCGCCATGATGGGGCGCCGGCTGGTCAAACTGTTGCAGCGTTTGTCGTCGGACGACGCCAATGTGAAACAGGGCCTCGATCTGCTCAAGCCGTGGGACGCGCGCGATTCCGCCGATAGCGCGGCGGCCGCCGTGTTCGAGGTCTGGATCGCCAATCATCTCGGTCCGGTGCTGCTGAAGGTCACAGCGCCCAAGGCCGCGGACTTGATCGCGCCCGAGGCCTCCAGCATCTCGGCGCTCGTCGCCGCGCTGGAAGCTCCGGATGCGTCGTTCGGCTCCGATCCCGCGGCAGGGCGCGACCAGATCCTGCGCGACAGCCTCGGTGCGGCCGTGGCCGATGTCGCCAGCAAGCTCGGTCCTGATCCCTCCACGTGGCGCTGGGGCCGCCTGCATGTCGCAAAATTCGATCACGCGCTGATGCCGCTCGCCGACAAGGCGACCGCAGCGCAATTGTCGGTCGGCCCGCTCGCCTATGGCGGCGCCGCCAACGTGCCGCGCGCCGCCACCTATCGGCGCTCGGATTACCGGCTCACTGCGGGCGCTTCGTTCCGCATGGTGCTCGACGTCGGCAATTGGGATGCGAGCCGCACCATCAACACGCCCGGCCAGTCCGGCGATCCCTTCAGCGGCCACTACCGCGACCTCGCGCCGCTCTGGGCGACCGGCCAGTATGTGCCGTTGCTCTACAGCCTCTCCGCGGTCGAAGCCGCAACCGCGGAAGCGATCACGCTGACGCCGCGGTGAGCGAGAGCTCTCTCTGTTCCCTCCCCCCTTGTGGGGAGGGGCAGGGAGGGGGGTAACCACACAGGGATTCTATCGATCGCGCACCCGCTCTCTGCATCATCAACAACCGGCACCTTTTCCTGGGCTACCCCCCTCCCTAGCCCTCCCCCACAAGGGGGGAGGGAATGCACCGCCGCTTTGACTAAACTGAACAAGCCACCTCCGTGATCCTCCCCGACGGCTATTCCGACATCTCCGCCGGCAAGATCGCCGCTGTCGTCATCCATCTGGAGATGACCGCACACGCTCCGCGCCGTGACGATCCACCTGGCGCTCCTTCAGGTTCTTGGACCCTGCTCATTGAGTAAAAAAGACGGCTCCTTCCACCGTCATTGCGAGGAGCTCTTGCGACGAAGCAATCCAGAATGCCTCCGCAGAACGATTCTGGATTGCTTCGCTACGCTCGCAATGACCGAGTGTGGCGATCGCGCGTCGCGCCCTCAATAATTATACCGCACGCCGAAACTAAAACCCTGCGCAAGCAGGTTCGTCGTGTTGAGCACCGGCAGCGGCCGCACCGGTCCGACGCCGGGGCCCGGCACCAGGGTTGGATTGACGCTGGTGTCGATCAGCCCGCCGGCGCGCTGCACGCCGGTCCAGTACATGACGTCGTAACCGGCGATCAGCCGCCAGCCAGGTGCGACCTGATAGCCGGCCTTCAGCGAGATCTCCGGCACGACGGCAAAGCGGGTCTGCTCGAAATGGCCGATATTGCTGGGGGCGGTCAGGAAGCCGCCCGCAGTCGTCGTAGTGACGCCGAAGAGGGTGCTGGTCGTGGAGCCCGAGATATCAGCGGTGCTGAAATTGGCGCCGAGCGCGACCTTGCCGCGCCATTCCAGCGACCACGGGCCGTTCCGCCATTCGCCGGTGAGGCCGAGATCGAGGCCGTGGAAATTGCTCGCCGCCTTGAAATTGTCGGTGGGGATGAACGAGCCGAAGGCCGGGGCGTTGCTGGTGTCGGTGATCCAAAGCGTGTCGGATGAACGCAAATAGCGATAGCCGATCAGCGCGCTGACGCGCTGCCCACTCCACATGCCAAGGTCCTGGCGATAGAGCGCGCCGGCGCCGAGCAGGTATGAAGTCTCGTTGGCCTTGACGCTACCGGTGCTGATCCCCGGAAAAGCCGCGATCAGTGCATCCTGCCCCCCGGTCGCGACGTTGAAGAAAGGCCGCGTCAGGATCGGATAAGTGTTGCTGTCGGCCGCAAAGCGGGTTCCGATATTCTCCAGCCCGAAGAACGAGGTTTCGATGCCGCGGCTGCGCTGCGGATCGAACCAATAGCCGGCGGTGATCCGTCCGCCCGAGCGCCAGTCATTGTTGACGGTGGAATTGCCGAATAGAACCGTCGTGGTCGGTTGACCGAGCACGCCGGCCAGGCCGAACGGCGTGCCGGCAGGCGCCGTCGTCACCAGCGCCGGCAGCTTGTCGCCGGTCACACTCCAGGCAAGATAGTCGACCTCGGCCCAGAACGGATTGAAATTAAACGGTTTTGGCGCGGCTTTCAGCGGCAGATCGGCGGCCAGTGCGCTCGTTCCGCCAGACGCCACCGCGGCCAGGATCATGCCGATCGATGCGGTGCGGATTGCCCGCCGAGCCATTGCCACTCCCCCGAGTTCTTGGGGATGGAACCATGCGACAATTTGTTCGGCAAGACGCAGTTGACGAGGACACCGAAGGAAACCTGCGGCTGTTGCCGCAAAGCCTCGTTGTTGAATGGGATCACACGGCTCTCTCCGCGCCGTCATTGCAAGCGCAGCCCAACTAGCTGTCGAAGTTCACCGCCGTCGTGTTGGCGCCACACACCAGCACCGCGACACGTTCACCCGGCGACGGCCGATAGCCGCCGGAGAGCAGCGCTGCGAAGGCCGCCGCGCCGCCGGGTTCGGCGACCAGGCGCAGGCGTGACCATAGTGCACCCTGCGCCTGCCGGATCGCGTCGTCACTGACGAGGACGACGTGCTCGACATGGGCGCGCGCGATCGGAAACATCAGCTCTCCAACACGCCGCGGCGCGAGGCTGTCGGCGGCGAGGCCGCTGGCCGGCGCGTCGACCGGCGCTCCCGCTGCGAAGGCGGCGTGCAGGGTCGGCGATAGCTCCGGCTCAACGGCAATGATGCGCGTCCTCCCGCCACTCCACGCCGCAATGCCGCCGATCAGCCCGCCGCCGCCCACGGCCACCAGCAGCGTGTCGACATCAGGTGCATCCTGCTCCAGCTCCAGTCCGACGCTGCCCTGGCCGAGCAGAGTCTCGGGCTGGTCGTAGGCGTGAACGGCCATGGCGCCGGTGCGCGCGACATGCGCCTCGCTAGCCGCAAGCGCATCGGCATAGCGGTTGCCCGCGATCACGAGCGCGGCGCCATAGCTTCTGATCCGCTCGGCCTTGGCGGGCGAGGTGATGTCAGGAACGAAGATCGTGGCGGGAATGCCGAGCCGCTGCGCCGCATAGGCGACGGCCGCGCCGTGATTGCCGCCGGATGCGGCGACGACACCGGCTTGCCGCACCTGCCGCAGCAGCAGATTGGCAAACGCCCCCCGCGCCTTGAACGACCCGGAATGCTGCAGCAGCTCGAGCTTGAAGATGACGGGCGCGGGTGCAAGCCCGAAATCGGCCAGATCAGCTGCGAGCAGCGGCGTGCGCCGGATGTGCGGGCGGATGACGGCCTCGGTCGCCGTGATCCGCTCGCGCGTGATGTCTGATGTCGCTGTCATGATGCCGTCCTTGATAGCCCATCCGGGCGACGTTGTCGCGAGCGCCATTGCATTGGGCGCAATGCTGCATGTCCAGGATTTCGCTTGCGTCGCTGCGATCTCATCGTGGAAGCTGACCGGCCCTGCCTTGTCCTGCCAATGAAGAGCGAGAACCATGTTCCTGATCGGCCAATATGATTCCCCCTTCGTCCGCCGTGTCGCGATTGCGTTGCGGCTTTACGGGCTCGCCTTCGAGCACAGACCGTGGTCGACCTTCGGCGATGCCGACAGAATCGCGCCGTACAATCCGCTGCGCCGCGTGCCGACGCTGGTGCTCGACGATGGCGAGGCGCTGATCGAGAGCACGATCATCCTGGACTATCTCGACGAGCTCATCGGTGCGGACAAGGCGATGCTGCCGCGAAGCGGCGTTGATCGCCGGAAACACTTGCGCATCTGCGCGCTCGCCACCGGCCTCGGCGACAAGGCGGTCAGCCTGCTCTATGAGCGCGTGTTGCGGAAGGAGCAGCTCACGCTGTGGGTCGAGCGCTGCCAGGCGCAGATCGGCGACGTGCTCGCCGTGCTGGAGGCCGAACGTGCCAAGGTGACCACGCCGTACTGGCTCGGTGACCGCCTCGGCCACGCCGACATCGCGGTCGCCTGCGTCACCCGCTTCACCCGCGAGGCGCATCCGCAATTGTTCGACACGGCGAGTTACCCGGCGCTGGCGGCACATGCCGAGCGCTGCGAGGCGCTGGCCCCGTTCAGGGAGATCGTGCAGCCGCTGGCGCCGCCGAAGGGGTGAGTCCCATGATGTCATTCCGATGCGCGCGCTCGCCCGGAAGGACATCAAGCGCCGCTATGCGAACCCGACCTTGATCAGGAATGTCAGGAAAAGACCTCCGACGATCGCGCAGACCGCGGCGCCGATCAGCGGCCCCAGCGCGCCTTCCCGGCTTGCAGGCTCCAGCACCGCATGTCCCGGCCGTTCCGGATCGTAATAAACTTTGACGTTTTGCCCGGGATGATATTTCGCCGCGGCCTCTTCCGCGACCTCGCGCAGCCCGGAGATCATGGTGCCGCCCCAATTGACTTCGGTGCCGGTGAAGTCGCGCTTGCCGACCTTGTAGGCGTAGCGGAGGTCGACCTGATAGCGGTGCTGGAACTTGCTGGTCCGTGACTTGTCGTCGTCGTTGCCCTTGTCCTCGATGATTTCCTCGATCACGGCGCAATGGGTAACCCTGCCGGCCGCGGTCGGCCAGCGCAGGCTGGCGCTCGCCAGCCGGCGGGTGCTGACATACTCGGCGACGCAGAACACGCCGCCCACGAGCACGATGATCGGTAGCGCGAACACGAACAGCGGAACGCCCTTGTCGGCGTAAAGCACGTGCCCCGCGAGCGAATGCGCGGTCAGGATGGTGGCAATGAAACCGAACACGATCGCGAATGCCACGAGCGCCGCGACGTTCTGCGCTGCGGCGGGCTCCAGCAGCGCTTCGGCCGGGCACGCCGGATCGACATAGACGTCGACATGGGCGCCGACCGGATATCGTCCGGCCAGTTTGGCGGCGAGCACCCTTGTCATCATGGCGATGCCGCCGACAAAGACCTTGTCGCTTTCAAGCTCCTCGCCGCCAGCATGATAGCGATAGCGGACCACAGGCTTGGCATCGTTCTGATCGTCCGAGACGTGCGCCGCCGGTTGGTCGACCCTGGAGACCGTGATGATGCCCTCGACCTTGTCCCAGCTCCGCGCGGCCTGCATCCGGCCCCGCATGCGGACCAGATTGAACGACATCAATCCAAACAGCAGCGTCGAGATGCCGGCGGCAATCTGCGTCCACATCAATCCTTGGGCATCCAGCATCTGATTCCTGCTCCCCGACCGCGACTGGCATTGGTCGCGACGAGCGCGCGTTGCGTTCACGGCGCTGGCACCGTTCAAGGAGATCATGCAGCCGCGCTGCCGAAGGGGTGAGGGCTCTCGTCATTCCGGGGCGCGCGTAGCGCGAGCCCGGAATCCATCGTGCGGCGGGTGATGTGGACAAATGGATTCCGGGCTCGCGCCAAGGGGCGCGCCCCGGAATGACCGTGATTGGCACGCGACCCGATCCTGCCTTGATACAGCTGTTTTGCCCGACGGAGCAAGTGATTTTCGGTAAGACCGAAAATCTCTCGAGCCTTTCAACCCCATCCCTACTGTGCATGGGGTTGTTTTTCGCTTTTGAGCGCCGGGACGGCTATCCCGCGCCTGCGCGCTTCTTCTGCCAGACCAGATGCACCGCGCAGGTGCAGCCGGGCGGATGCGAGGCGAGGTCCTTTGAGGTCTCGTCGTTGGCGGGTGTCGCCGCAAAAGCCTTGTCGGCGTCCTCGCGCGACGGGATGTAGTTCAGCACCGGCGCGAGCCAGCGCTCGGTCTCGGCCACACTCATGCCCTTGCGCGCGGCGTAGTCCTCGACCTGGTCGCGCTCGATCTTGCCGACGCCGAAATAATAGCTCTCGGGGTTCGCGAAGTAGAGCCCGGAGACGGAGGAGCCAGGCCACATCGCGAAGCTCTCGGTGAGCTTCACGCCGGCGGTGTTCTCAGCGTCGAGCAACTCGAACAGCGTCGCCTTCTCGGTGTGATCGGGCTGCGCGGGATAGCCGGGTGCGGGGCGGATGCCCTGGTACTTCTCCAGGATCAGATCGTCGGTCGACAGCGCCTCGTCCGGCGCATAGGCCCAGAACTCGCGGCGTACGCGCGCATGCATGCGTTCGGCGAAAGCCTCGGCCAGCCGATCGGCCAGCGCCTTGCACAGGATCGACGAGTAGTCGTCATTGGCCATCTTGAAGCGATCGGCGACCGCATCCTCGCCGATGCCGGCGGTGACCACGAAGCCGCCGACATAGTCGGGCACGCCCGCAGGCGCGATGAAGTCGGCGAGCGCCGCGTTGAAGCGGCCCTCGCGCTTCTCGAGCTGCTGGCGCAGCGTGTGCAGCGTCGCGATGCGCTTGGTGCGGCTCTCGTCGGCATAGAGCACGATGTCGTCGCCCTGCGCGTTCGCCGGCCAGAAGCCGACGGTGGCGCGCGCCCGGAACCATTTTTCCTTGACGATCAGGTCGAGCATTTTCCGCGCATCGTCATAGAGCGAGCGCGCGACTTCGCCGACCTTGGCGTCGTCGAGAATCGCGGGGAAGCGGCCGGCCAGTTCCCAGGTCTGGAAGAACGGCGTCCAGTCGATATAGGGCACGAGCTCGGCGAGATCGTAGTCGTCGAAGCTCTTGATGCCGAGGAAGGTCGGCTTCACCGGCTTGTTGGCGGCAAAGTCGACCGGCACGCGGTTCTTGCGTGCCGCCTCCAGCTTCAGCCGCTTCTTGTCAGCCTGCGCGCGCATATGCGCATCCGAGATCTTGGCGTATTCGGCGCGCACGTCGGCGGCATAGGCGTCGCGCTTCTCAGGGCTCAGCAGCGAGGATGCGACGCCGACCGCGCGGCTGGCGTCGTTGACGTGGACGACGGGGCCAGCGCGATAGCTCGGATCGATCTTCACGGCGGTGTGCACGCGGCTGGTGGTGGCGCCACCGATCAAGAGCGGCAGCTTGAGGCCTTCGCGCTGCAATTCGCCGGCGAAGAACGCCATCTCGTCGAGGGACGGCGTGATCAGGCCGGACAAGCCGACGATGTCGGCCTTCTCCGCCTTCACCGTCTCGACGATTTTTGCAGCCGGCACCATCACGCCGAGGTCGATCACCTCGTAATTGTTGCACTGGAGCACGATGCCGACGATGTTCTTGCCGATGTCGTGGACGTCGCCCTTGACGGTCGCGAGCACGATCTTGCCGGCCGACGAAGTGGCGCCGCTCTCGATGCCGTTCGCGGCGTTGCGTGCCTTTTCCTCTTCCATGAACGGCATCAGCCAGGCGACCGCCTGCTTCATCACGCGGGCGGACTTCACCACCTGCGGCAAGAACATCTTGCCGTCGCCGAAGAGGTCGCCGACCACGTTCATGCCGGCCATCAGCGGCCCCTCGATCACGTCGAGCGGGCGCGACGAATTCTTGCGGGCTTCCTCGGTGTCCTGCTCGATGAACTCGGTGATGCCGTGCACCAGCGAATGCGACAGCCGCTTCGCGACCGGCCATTCGCGCCAGGCCAGATCGGCTTCCTTGGTCTGGGTCTTGTTGCCCCGGAATTTCTCCGCGAGCGCCAGCAGTCGCTCGGACGCGCCCGGATCGCGGTTGAGGATGACGTCCTCGCACACCTGACGCAGTTCAGGATCGATGTCGTCATAGACGATCATCTGCCCGGCATTGACGATGCCCATATCCATGCCGGCCTTGATGGCGTGATACAGGAACACCGAGTGCATGGCCTCGCGCACCGGCTCGTTGCCGCGGAACGAAAACGACAGGTTCGACACGCCGCCCGAGATGTGCGCGCCCGGCAGATTCTGGCGGATCCAGCGCGTCGCCTCGATGAAGTCGACGCCGTAATTGTTGTGCTCCTCGATGCCGGTCGCGATCGCGAAGATATTCGGATCGAAGATGATGTCTTCCGGCGGAAAGCCGACGCGGTTGACCAGGATGTCGTAGGCGCGCTTGCAGATCTCGGTCTTGCGCGCGAACGTGTCGGCCTGACCGACCTCGTCGAAGGCCATCACCACGACGGCCGCGCCGTGACGGCGGGCGATCTTGGCCTCGTGGATGAACTTGTCCTCGCCTTCCTTCATCGAGATCGAATTGACGACCGGCTTGCCCTGCACGCATTTCAGGCCGGCTTCGATCACCGAGAATTTCGACGAGTCGACCATCACGGGAACGCGGGCGATGTCGGGCTCTGCGGCGACGAGGTTGAGGAAGGTCACCATCGCGGCTTCCGAGTCCAGAAGACCCTCGTCCATGTTGACGTCGATGATCTGCGCGCCGTTCTCGACCTGGTCGCGTGCGACCTGCAGCGCAGCCGTGTAGTCGCCATTGGTGATCAGCTTGCGGAAGCGGGCCGAGCCCGTGACATTGGTGCGCTCGCCGACGTTCACGAAGGGGATGGCGTCGGTCAGAATGAAGGGCTCGAGGCCGGAGAGGCGCAGCTTTGGCGCGATCTCCGGCACGATGCGCGGCTTGTGCGGGGCAACCGCGGCGGCAATGGCCGCGATATGATCCGGCGTGGTGCCGCAGCAGCCGCCGACGATGTTGACGAGGCCGGACGCAGCGAACTCGCCGACCAGTCGCGCCATGTACTCCGGCGTCTCGTCATACTGGCCGAACTCGTTGGGCAGGCCGGCATTGGGGTAGGCGCAGACCAGCGTATCGGCCACGCGGCCGATGTCGGCGATGTGCGCGCGCAGATCTTCCGCGCCGAGCGCACAGTTGAAGCCGATGGTGACGGGCTTGGCGTGCCGCACCGAATTCCAGAACGCTTCCGGCATCTGGCCCGAGAGCAGGCGGCCGGATTTGTCGGTGATGGTGCCCGACACCATCACCGGCATGTCGATGCCGAGCTCTTCGGTGATCTCGGCGATGGCATAGAGCGCGGCCTTGGCGTTCAGCGTATCAAAAATGGTCTCGACCAGCAGCAGGTCGACGCCGCCGTCGATCAGACCGCGGATCTGCTCGCCATAGGACTTGCGCAGGTCGTCGAAGGTGACGGCGCGGTAGCCGGGATTCGAAACGTCGGGCGAGATCGAGGCGGTGCGGTTGGTGGGGCCGATGGCGCCTGCGACGAAGCGCGGCTTGCCGTCCTCGGCCGCGACACGCTTGGCGGCGTTGCCGGCGAGGCGGGCGCCTTCGCTTGCCATCTCGTAGACGATGTCGGTGAGGTCGTAATCGGCCTGCGCAATCGAGGTCGTCGAGAAGGTGTTGGTCGCGACGATGTCGGCGCCGGCGCGCAAATAGGCGGCGTGGATGTCCTCGATCGCCTGCGGCTGGGTCAGGATCAGGAGATCGTTGTTGCCGCGCAGGTCGCGATGGAAATTCTTGAAGCGTTCGCCGCGGAAGGCGGCCTCGTCGAACTGCAGGTTCTGGATCATCGTGCCCATGGCGCCGTCGAGCACGAGAATGCGCTCGCGCGCGGCGTTGATGAGGGCGGTTCGCTTGGGCGAGGTGGGTACAGTCATGGTGTCTTAAGCCGCCTTCTGCGCGCTCTTGGCGCGAATGCCGAGCAAATGGCTGATCGCGAACACGAGATCGGCGCGGTTCATGGTGTAGAAGTGGAAGGTGTCGACGCCGTTCTTGGCGAGCTTCTGCACCTGGCCGGCCGCAACGGTTGCGGCCACCAGCTTGCGGGTCTCGGCGTCGTCGTCGAGGCCATCGAATTTCGCGGCGAACCAGTCCGGCACGGTGGTGCCGGCGCGGGTGACGAAATTGCGGGCCTGCTTGAAATTGTGCATCGGCATGATGCCCGGCACGATCGGGATGTTGATGCCGCGGGCGCGGACGCGGTCGAGATAACGGAAGTAGAGGTCGTTATCGAAGAACACCTGGGTGATGGCGCGCGTCGCGCCGGCATCGACCTTGGCCTTCAGCGTATCGATATCGGCGTCGAAGTCGCGTGCTTCTGGGTGTTTCTCGGGATAGGCGGAGACGGACACTTCGATGTCGGGGTGCCGCTTCTTGATGCCCGCGACGAGCGCGTCGGACGTCTGATATCCGTCGGGATGGGCAGAGTAGGGCGTGCCGATGCCGCCGGCGGGATCGCCGCGCAGGCCGACGATGTGGCGGACGCCGACCTCGTGATAGCGGTCAACGATCTCGTCGATTTCGCCGCGCGAGGCACCGACACAGGTCAGATGCGCAGCCGGCAGCAGCGCAGTCTCTTTGAGGATGCGAGAGATGGTCGAATGGGTGCGTTCGCGAGTCGAGCCGCCGGCGCCATAGGTCACGGAGACGAATTTCGGGTCGAGCGGGGCCAGCCGGTTGATGGTCTCCCAGAGATTCCGCTCCATATCTTCGGTCTTGGGCGGAAAGAACTCGAAGGAGATCGCAGGCCGCCTTGCGGCGAGGTGCCCGTCTTGCCCGTCAGTGTGGGCAGGCGTCGTCAAATCGGTCATGGCACCACTCACTCCAGAGCATTCGCCAGCGGTCTGGCGGCGGCGGTCGGGTCTAGCTTGGGAGAGGCTAAGATAGGACAAAGGCAGGTTTCTCGACAGCCCATCGGTGATGGGAAGTCGCCCACTTTTTATGGAATGGAGTCAAATATTGGCATACGGAGGATGGCAGTGGGATATCGGCTAGAAGGATTTATTATCAATTAGTATCAATAATATAGATCCATCCAATCGGCCGATAAAATTGGCCTACGTTGGGTGGGCAGAACGTATTTTGTGTTACGTGCTCTACGGTTGTCCCAACACACCGCTGTTGCCACGCCCGCGACCTTTGCGCCCGCACACGCCAGACCTGCGCTGTTGGCCCATTGCCGCCGCGCGGCCCTCCACTAGGTTAGCGCGCCATGATCCCGCTTTCAGTCCTCGATCTCTCCGTCGTCACCACAGGCACAAAGCCCGCCGCGGCGCTGCGCAACAGCATCGACCTGGCGCGCCATGTCGATGGGCTTGGCTACGTCCGCTACTGGCTCGCCGAGCACCACAACCTCGCCTCGGTCGCGAGCCCGGCGCCCGACGTGATGATCGGGCAGATCGCTGCGGTGACGAAGCACATCCGCGTCGGCTCCGGCGGCGTGATGCTGCCCAACCACGCGCCGCTGGTGGTGGCCGAGCGCTTCAAGATGCTGGAGGCATTGTTTCCAGGCCGCATCGACCTCGGCCTCGGCCGCGCCCCCGGTACTGATGGCGCTACGGCCTATGCGCTGCGAAGCCGGCTCGACCGCCGCGAAGGTGACGACTTTCTGGAGCGGCTGCACGAATTGATCCTGTGGGAGACCCGTGAATTCCCCGCAGGGCACCCCTATCACAACGTCGTCGCGATGCCTGACGACAGTCGGCTGCCGCCGATATGGTTGCTCGGCTCCAGCGATTATTCGTCGGAGCTTGCCGCGCAAGTCGGCATGGGCTTCGCCTTCGCTCATCATTTTGCGTCTCACGATGCGATCGACGCGATGGTGCATTACCGCAACCGCTTTCAGCCTTCGGCCTGGAACGCAAGCCCACACGCGATCCTCGCGGTCGCCGTCATTACGGCCGATACGGACGAAGAGGCCGAAAAGCTCGCCGCGTCTTTTGACCTCAACCGCCTGCGCCGCGACCGCGGCCAATATCTGCCGCTGCCGAGCCCCCAGGAGGCGTTGGCCCATCCTTATACGGATTCCGAGCGTGTCTCGATCGCGCGCAACCGCTCGCGCCTGTTCGTCGGCAATCCGGCGACGGTGCGGAAGAAGCTGCAGCCGCTGATGGATGCGAGCAGGCCGGACGAGTTGATGGTGATTACGGCCGTGTACGATCACGAGGCGCGCAAGAAATCGTATTCGCTGCTGGCCGAGGCGTTCGGGCTGGCGAAGCAGGCAGCCTAGGTCCCGGCTCGCGCTTCGCGCGTCCGGGACATGCGACTAGTCCTGCTGCGTCTCGCTGAACGTCGCCCGGAACGGGTGGCCGGGATACACGCCGACGATACGAAATTCGCGCGAAAAGAATTTCAGCTCCTCGATCGCAAACGCAAGGCCCTTGTCGTCAGGGTGGCCGTCGACGTCGGCATAAAACTGCGTGGCAAAGAAATTGCCGTCGACCATGTAGCTCTCGAGCTTGGTCATGTTGACGCCGTTGGTGGCAAAGCCGCCGAGCGCCTTGTAGAGCGCGGCGGGGAGGTTGCGGACCCGAAATACAAAAGTGGTAACCAGCGGGCCCGAACCTTGTGCCGCCCATTTCGGCTCGCGCGCCAACACCACGAAGCGCGTGGTGTTGTGGGCCTCGTCCTCGATGTCCTCGGCAAGAATGTCGAGGCCGTAGATCTGCGCGGCCAGCCGCGAGGCGATCGCGGCGACGGTCTTGTCCTTGCGCTCGGAGATGTCGCGGGCGCTGCCGGCGGTGTCGGCGTGCACGATGCCCTTGATGCCGAGCTTGCGGATGATGCGGCGGCACTGGCCGAGCGCGTGCACATGGCTCTCGACGGACTTGATGTCGGACAGCTTCGTGCCCTTGATCGCCATCAATTGATGCCGGACCGGCAGGAACCATTCGCCGATGATGAAGAGGCCAGAGGCCGGCAAAAGATGATGAATGTCGGCGACGCGGCCGGCGACCGAATTCTCGATCGGGATCATGCCGAGATCGGCTTCGCCCGAGGAGATCGCCGACAGCGCGTCCTCGAAGGTGGCGCAGGGCATCGGCTCGGCGTCGGGATAGGCCTCGGCAATGGCGATATGGGAATTGGCGCCAGGTTCGCCCTGGAATGCGATCTTCATCTTGCTCATGACGGGCCTTGTAGCAGCGGCTCAGGATTTGGAAAGGATGCCGCGGGCGGTCTCGAGGTCCGCCGGCGTGTCGACCCCGCGGGGCACGGTGTCGACGATGGTGAAGTCGATGCGCATCCCGGCCTCCAGGGCGCGGAGCTGCTCGAGTTTCTCCTGCAGCTCCAGTGGCGAGGGCGGCAGCGAAACGTAGCGCTCCAGCGCGGCGCGGCGATAGGCATAGAGGCCGATATGGTGGTAGCGCGGTCCGTCCCCGGTCGGCGCGGTGGCGCGGGTGAAGTAAAGAGCGCGCATCCGCTTGCCCCCGAGCGAGGTTCCGATTGCCTTGACGACGCTCGGGGCGAGGTCCTCCTCCTCGGTGTGGATCTGCGAGGCCAGCGTGGCGATGTCCACGGCCGGGTCTTGCAGCGGCGGCAGCACCTCGCGGATATTGTCGATCGTGATCGTCGGGAAATCGCCCTGGAGATTGACCACGATCTCGGCCTTTCCGTCCGGATCGAGCTTCTGCATGGCCTCGTGGATGCGGTCGGAGCCTGAGGGGTGCTCCATGCGGGTCATCACCGCCTCGCCGCCATGGGCGGTCACGACCGCGGCGATCTCTGCCGTATCGGTTGCCACCGCAACCCGGCCGATTCCGGCGGCCTCGGCACGCCGCATCACATGCACGATCATCGGCAGGCCCGCGATATCGGCGAGCGGCTTGCCGGGCAGGCGGGTGGCGGCCATGCGGGCCGGGATCAGCACCAGGATGCGGGGATCGGTCATCGGTTGAAGGCCCTGGAAACGCGACGCTTTCCGCGTCGAGAAATGGGGTGGGGACGGGCTGATAGAAGGGTCGCTTATACGGGTTGCCAGACCCCGGGCAAACCGATATCTCAATGGCAAAACTCGGGGAAACAATAAGGAACGTTTGATTCTCCCGAGGCTCGTCCTGGCGGCCGCACGGCCGCCTGTTCCTTCTTGCGGTGTGGGGCCTGGCCGGAAATGGACTCTTTCGAACTCAACAAGATTCTCGGGGCCGTGCTCGGCACCTGTCTCATTCTGCTGGTGACGAGCTTCACCGCGCAGGCGCTGTTCTCGCCCAAGATGCCGGAAAAGCCGGGCTTCGAGATCGCCGTGAAGGAAGTGGCCGGCGACAAGGAAGGTGGCGCGGCCGCCGCCGCCCCGTCCGAGCCGATCGAAAAGCTGCTCCAGACCGCCTCCGTCGAGAAGGGTGCCTCTGCCGCCAAGAAGTGCGCCGCCTGCCACACCTTCGAGAAGGGCGGCCCGAATCGCGTTGGTCCCAACCTCTTTGGGATTGTTGACGACCACCGCGGCGAAGGCCGCAACGGCTTCAACTTCTCGGCCGCGATGAAGGCCAAGGGCGGCACCTGGACCATCGACGAGCTGAACAAGTTCATCGCCAACCCGAAGGGCGCCATCCCCGGCACCGCGATGGGCTTTGCCGGCATCCCGAAGGACAGCGAACGCGCCGACGTCATCGCCTATCTGAACAGCCTCTCCGACAGCCCGAAACCGCTCCCGACGGCGGCGAAATAAGGCTCCTCGGTCTCTAACTTGGATGTGCGGCCAGGCCCCAAAGCCTGGCCGTTTGCATATCCGGGCCTCGCGGCGTTGTTATCGGGGCGTTTGGCCGCATCTGACAGGCTGTCCGGCCTTCCAACATGAGGAAAAAGCAACATATTCCGTCGAAACCTCGCCTATATTGAGCACTTAAAGGGGTAACCTCCTTCAAGACTGGGATGTTGATTTGGCCATTACCCGACGCGATCTGCTTCTCACCGGCGCAGCCGTCGCTGCGCTCCCCGCCCTCGGCTCCGTGGCGGGTGTTCCCGTCGTCCGCACGGCAGAGGCGCAATCGGCTGGTGAACTCCCCTGGCGCCATGCGCTGTCGCTGTTCGGCGACATCAAATATCCCGCCGACTTCAAGCGCTTCGACTATGTCAATGCGGATGCGCCCAAGGGCGGCGTCGCGCGCCTGATCTCGCTCGGCACTTTCGACAATTTCAACATCGCGGTGGCCGGCATCAAGGGCTCGCTCGCGCCGGCCGCGGCGCTGATCTATGAGACGCTGATGACGCGTGCCCAGGACGAGGTCGCCACCGAATATGGCGAGCTCGCGGAAACCGCGCAGCACCCGGACGATTTTTCCTGGGTGACCTACCGCTTGCGGAAAGAGGCGCGCTGGCACGATGGCAAGCCGGTGACGCCGGAGGACGTGATCTTCTCGCTGGAATCCCTGAAGAAGCTGAGCCCGATGTATGCCTCTTACTACCGCCATGTGACGAAGGTGGAGAAGAGCGGCGAGCGCGACGTCAAGTTCACCTTCGACGCGCCCGGCAATCGCGAATTGCCGACCATCGTGGGTGAGCTCACCGTGCTGCCGAAGCATTGGTGGGAGGGTACTGACGCGCAGGGGCGCAAGCGCGACATCGGCGCGACCACGCTGGAGCCGCCGCTCGGCTCCGGGCCGTACAAGATCAAGGAATTCGTGGCCGGGCGCTCGATCAAGCTCGAGCGGGTCAAGGATTATTGGGGCGCCAAGGTCCCCAGCCAGGTCGGCACCAACAATTTCGACGAGCTGCGTTTCGAGTTCTTCCGCGACAACCTCGTCGCGCTGGAGGCGTTCAAGGCCGATCAGGCCGACTGGATCGCCGAAAACTCCGCCAAGCAGTGGGCCACGGCCTACGACTTTCCGGCGGTGGCCGACAAGCGGGTGGTCAAGGAAGAATTCCCGATCAACGATTCCGGCCGCATGCAGGCCTTCGTTTTCAACATCCGCCGCGATCAATTCAAGGACGCGCGGCTGCGCCGTGCCTTCAACTACGCCTTCGACTTCGAGGAGATGAACAAGCAGCTCTTCTACGGCCAGTACAAGCGCATCGGCAGCTATTTCGAGGGGACTGAACTTGCTGCCTCCGGCCTGCCGCAGGGGCAGGAGCTGGAGATCCTTCAAACCGTGAAGGACAAGGTGCCGCCGGAGGTCTTCACCACGGCCTACCAGAATCCGGTCGGCGGCAATCCGGAGGCAGTGCGCGCCAATTTGCGAGAGGCAGCAAAGCTTTTGAAGGAAGCCGGCTTCGAGGTGCGCGACCACAAGCTGGTCGATAGCACCGGCAAGCCGCTCACGGTCGAGATCCTGGTGCAGGATCCGTCGTCGGAGCGCATCGCGCTGTTCTACAAGCCGTCGCTGGAGCGGATCGGCGTCAGCACCTCGATCCGCGTGGTCGATGATGCGCAATACCAGAACAGGCTGCGCAGCTTCGACTTCGACATGATCATCGATCAGTGGGGCGAGTCGCTCTCGCCCGGTAACGAGCAGCGCGAGTTCTGGGGCTCGCAGGCCGCCGACATGCCGGGTGCGCGCAACACCATCGGCATCAAGAATCCTGCGGTCGATGCCTTGATCGAGAAGGTGATCTACGCCAAGGACCGGGGCGAGCTGGTCGCCGCGACCCACGCACTTGACCGCGTGCTGTTGTGGAATTTCTACCTCGTGCCGCAATTCACCTACGGCTTCTCGCGTTATGCCCGCTGGGATCGCTTTGGCCATGCCGAGCCGCTGCCGAAGTACGGCCGCTCCGGCCTGCCGACGCTGTGGTGGTACGACGCTGAAAAGGCGGCGCGCATCGGAAAACGCTCTTGAGGAAGCAATTGCGCATGGCGCAGCTTTCACGCCGGCATGTCCTGGCTTTGGGTGTCGGTGCGTTGAGCGCCCCGCTGTTGCGCGGTGCGCGGGCGTCGGAGGGAGCTGCCGACGCTCACGGCATCTCGGCCTTCGGCGATCTCAAATATCCGGTCGACTTCCACCATTTCGGCTACGTCAATGTCGACGCGCCGAAGGGGGGCGCGTTCTCGCTCATCCCCTCGGTACGGGCCTACAACCAGTCCTATTTCACGTTCTCCTCGCTCAACGCCTACATCTTGAAGGGCGAGGGCGCGCAGGGCATGGACATGACCTTCGCGCCGTTGATGGCGCGCGCCAATGACGAACCCGACGCGATGTATGGGCTAGCCGCAAAATCGGTGCGGATCTCGCCGGACAAGCTGGCCTACACCTTCACGATACGGCCCGAGGCGCGCTTCCACGACGGCTCGAAGCTCTCCGCAAATGACGTCGCCTTCTCGCTCAACACTCTGAAGGAGAAGGGCCATCCGCTGATCGTCGTGCAGCTCCGCGATTTCGTGAAGGCTGAAGCGCTCGACGACGCCACTGTGGTCGTCACCTTCGCGCCGAACCGCGCACGCGACGTGCCGCTCTATGTCGCAAGTCTGCCGATCTTCTCGAAGGCGTATTATTCCACGCGGGCCTTCGATGAATCGACGCTTGATACGCCGCTGGGCTCCGGCCCGTACAAGGTCGGCAAGTTCGAGGTCAATCGCTACATCGAATACGAGCGCGTCAAGGACTGGTGGGGCGCCGACCTGCCGGTTTGCCGCGGCAGCTATAATTTCGATACGGTGCGCTACGAATTCTACCGCGATCGCGACGTCGCTTTCGAAGGCTTTACCGGCAAGAATTATCTGTTCCGCGAGGAGCTCACGGCGCGTATCTGGGCCACGCGGTATGATTTCCCGGCGGTGAAGGACGGCCGCGTCAAGCAGGAGCAGCTGCCGGACGAGACCCCGTCGGGTGCGCAGGGCTGGTTCATCAATCTTCGCCGCGACAAGTTCAGGGATCCACGGGTGCGTGAAGCGCTGATCTACGCATTCGACTTCGAGTGGACCAACAAGTCGATCATGTACGGCGCCTACGCGCGCACGCACTCGCCGTTCCAGAACTCCGACATGATGGTATCCGGCCCGCCTTCGCCTGAAGAGCTTGCACTGCTGGAGCCCTTCCGTGGCAAGGTGCCCGATGAAGTGTTCGGCCAGCCTTTCGTGCCGCCGGTGTCGGACGGCTCCGGACAGGACCGAAGTCTGCTGCGCAAGGCGAGCGAGCTGCTCAACGAAGCCGGCTTCGTCGTCAAGGACCGCAAGCGGGTGCTGCCCAATGGCGAGCCGTTCACGATCGAGTTCCTGAACGATGAGCAGTCGATCCAGCCGCATCACGGGCCCTATTTGAAGAACCTCGCGACGCTGGGCATCGACGCCACTTTCCGCCTGGTCGACGCCGTGCAGTACCGCGCGCGACTCGAGGATTTCGATTTCGACATGACGATCGAACGCTTCTCGATGTCGGCGACGCCCGGCGATGCCATGCGGGCGTTCTTCTCGTCACAGGCGGCCAAGACCAAGGGCTCGTACAATCTCGCCGGCATCTCCGATCCCATCATCGACGCGTTGATCGACAAGATCATTGCAGCTCAAACCAGGGCTGAGCTGACCACGGCGTGTCGGGCTTTCGATCGCGTGTTCCGGGCCGGACGCTATTGGGTGCCGCAATGGTACGCGAACTTCCATCGCGTGGCCTATTGGGACCAGTTCAGTCATCCCGACAAGCCGCCGAAATATGCACAAGGCGTCGGCGCGCCGGAAAATTGGTGGTTCGATGCCTCCAAGGCGGCCAAGCTCGAGCAGGCGAAATAATCATGAGCGCCTATATCGCCCGCCGCATCCTCCTGATGATCCCGACATTGCTCGGAATCCTCTTCGTCTCCTTCATCGTCGTGCAGTTCGCGCCGGGCGGTCCGGTCGAGCGTGTGATCGCGCAGCTTTCGGGCGCCGACACCGGCGGCAGCTCCCGCATCTCGGGCGGTGGCGATTTTGCGCAACGCGCGCCCGGACAGCTGGGCGCCGGCGGCGATGCCATCAACTCGAAATATCGCGGCGCGCAGGGCCTCGACCCCGACTTCATCAAGAAGCTGGAGAAGCAATTCGGCTTCGACAAGCCGGCACCGGAACGCTTCGCGCTGATGGTGTGGAATTTCGCCCGCTTCGATTTCGGCAACAGCTATTTCCGCGATGTCAGCGTGCTCCAGCTGATCAAGGAAAAGCTGCCGGTCTCGATCTCGCTCGGCATCTGGCTGACGTTCCTGACCTACCTGATCTCGATACCGCTAGGCATTCGCAAAGCGGTCAAGGACGGCACGCGCTTCGACACCTGGACGTCGACCGTGCTCGTGCTCGGCTACGCGATCCCCGGCTTCCTGTTCGCGATCCTCCTGATCATCCTGTTCGCCGGCGGCTCGTTCTTCAACTGGTTCCCGCTGCGCGGCCTGACGTCGGACGGCTGGTCGCAATTTCCCTGGTACTGGAAGATCATCGATTACTTCTGGCATTTGACGCTGCCGCTGATCGCGATGGGGCTCGGCGCGTTCACCACGATGACGTTCCTGACCAAGAACTCGTTCCTGGACGAAATTCGCAAGCAATACGTGATGACCGCGCGCGCGAAGGGCTGCAGCGAGAACCGGGTGCTCTATGGTCACGTCTTCCGCAACGCGATGCTCATTGTCATCGCAGGCTTTCCGAGCACCTTCATCCATGCCTTCTTCTCGGGCTCGCTTCTGATCGAGACCATCTTCTCGCTGGACGGGCTGGGATTGCTCAGTTTCGAAAGCGTTCTCAACCGCGACTATCCCGTGGTGTTCGGCACGCTCTTCATCTTTTCGCTCGTCGGCCTCGTGGTCAACCTGATCTCGGACATCACCTATATGTGGATCGACCCGCGGATCGATTTCGAAGCGCGGGAGGTCTGATGACGCTGACCGCCCCCACCCCGATCGAGACCACCGCGAAGTCGCCGCTCGGCGACGCGGTGCCGATCACGCGCAAGCCGTTCGCGCCGTCGCCGCTCAACAGACGGCGCTGGGATAATTTCAAGGCGAACCGGCGCGGCTACTGGTCATTCTGGATCTTCATGATCCTGTTCGTGGTGTCTCTGTTCGCCGAGCTGATCGCCAACGACCGGCCGTTCATGATCAACTATGACGGCCATCTCTACTGGCCGGCCTTTGTCACCTATTCGGAGACGACCTTCGGCGGCGACTTCGAGACGGCGGCGGACTATCGCGATCCCTATCTGCAGAAGCTGATCAAGGACAAGGGTGGCAGCATCGTCTGGCCGCTGATCCGCTACTCCTACGACACCCACAATCTCGATCTGCCGACGCCGGCGCCGTCGCCGCCAACCTGGATGCTGACGGAGGCGCAGTGCAAGCCTGTCGTCGAGAAGAAGGGCCTCAAAAGCTGCCGTGACCTCGAATACAACTGGCTCGGCACCGACGATCAGGGCCGCGACGTGGTGGCGCGGCTGATCTACGGCTTCCGCATCTCGGTGCTGTTCGGCCTCTGCCTGACCATCGTCTCCTCCATCATCGGCATCGCCGCCGGCGCGGTGCAGGGCTATTTCGGCGGCTGGATCGATCTGTTGTTCCAGCGTTTCATCGAGATATGGACCGCGATCCCGTCGCTCTATCTGCTGCTCATCCTGTCGTCGGTGCTCGTGCCCGGCTTCTTCGTGCTTCTTGGCATCCTGCTGTTGTTTTCCTGGGTGTCGCTGGTCGGACTCGTGCGTGCGGAGTTTTTGCGCGGGCGCAATTTCGAGTACATCCAGGCGGCGCGAGCGCTCGGTGTGTCGAGCTCCGTGATCATGTTCAAGCATTTGCTGCCGAACGCGATGGTCGCGACCATGACGTTCCTGCCGTTCATCGTGTCGAGTTCGGTGATGACGCTGACGGCCCTCGACTTCCTCGGCTTCGGGCTGCCGCCCGGCTCGCCGTCGCTCGGTGAGCTGCTGTCGCAGGGCAAGTCGAACGTGCAGGCGCCTTGGCTCGGTTTCTCCGGCTTCTTCTCGGTCGCGATCATGCTGTCGCTGCTGATCTTCATCGGCGAAGCCGTGCGCGACGCCTTTGATCCGCGCAAGACGTTCAAGTGAGGGCGTGATGGACGCGATCAACCAGCCCCTGCTTGCCGTGCGCGACCTCTCGGTGGCCTTCCACCAGGGCGGTAACACGACGCTTGCGGTCGACAAGGTCTCGTTCCAGATCAAGCGCGGCGAATGCGTCGCGCTGGTCGGCGAGTCCGGTTCGGGCAAGTCGGTCAGCGCGCTCTCGATCCTGAAACTGCTGCCCTATCCCAGCGCTTCGCATCCCTCGGGCAGCATTCGCTTCAAGGGGCAGGAGCTGATCGACCAGTCCGAGCAGCAGATGCGGGAGATTCGCGGCAGCGACATCTCCATCATCTTCCAGGAGCCGATGACCTCGCTCAATCCGCTGCACACGATCGAGGCGCAGATCGGCGAGATCATCCAGCTGCACAACCCGACCAGCAACGCGCAGGCGCGCAAACGGACTTTGGAATTACTGACGCAGGTCGGCATTCCCGAGCCGGAGACGCGGCTGAACAGCTATCCGCACCAGCTTTCCGGCGGCCAGCGCCAGCGCGTGATGATCGCGATGGCGCTCGCCAACGAGCCGGATTTGCTGATCGCGGACGAGCCGACCACGGCGCTCGACGTTACCGTACAGGCGCAGATCCTGACGCTGCTCGCCGAGATCCGCGCCCGGCTCGGCATGAGCCTGCTCTTCATCACCCACGATCTCGGTATCGTGCGTCGCATCGCCGACACCGTCTGCGTCATGAAGGGGGGCGTGATCGTCGAGCAGGGGCCGGTCGAGCAAGTCTTCAAGGCCCCGAAACATCCCTATACGCGTGATCTGCTCGCGGCCGAGCCGAAGCCGGATCCGGCGCCACCGCAGCCGGGTGCGCCGGTGGTGATGTCGGCCGATGATCTGAAGGTGTGGTTTCCGATCAAGCGCGGCCTGATGCGCAAGACGGTCGGCCATATCAAGGCGGTCGACGGCGTCAGCATTGCCGTACGCAAGGGCGAGACGCTCGGCGTCGTCGGTGAATCCGGTTCGGGCAAGACCACGCTCGGGCTGGCGCTGATGCGGCTGATCTCGTCGAACGGGCGGATCGTGTTTCTGGGCAAGGATATCCAGGGCCTGCGCTTCAAGGAGATGCGGCCTTTCCGGCGCGACATGCAGATCGTGTTCCAGGATCCGTTCGGCTCGCTCAGCCCGCGCATGTCGGTGGCCGACATCATCGTCGAAGGCCTTTCCGTGCATCAGCCGAAGCTGTCGCGCGAGGAACGGGAGGCGCGCGTCGTCAAGGCGCTGGAGGACGTCGGGCTGAAGCCGGACACCCGCTACCGCTATCCGCATGAATTCTCCGGCGGCCAGCGCCAGCGCATCAGCATCGCGCGTGCGGTGGTGCTGGAGCCGGATTTCGTCGTGCTGGACGAGCCGACCAGCGCGCTCGACATGCTCATTCAGGCGCAGATGGTCGACCTGCTGCGTGAATTGCAGCGCAGGCGCGATCTCACCTATATGTTTATCTCGCACGATCTGCGCGTCGTCGCCTCGCTCGCAAGCCATCTCATCGTGATGCGCGGCGGCAAGGTGGTCGAGGAAGGCCAGGCGGCCGAGCTGTTCAAGAATCCGAAGACGGATTACACCCGCGCACTGTTCGCGGCGGCGTTCCGGCTCGAGACGGCGGGCAACGGCTCGGTCGCGACATGACCTCCGTCGTTCCGGGGCGCGCGAAGTTCGAACCTCAGATGCGCAGTTGCACATCTTGGTTCGCGCGCTGGCGCGCCTCCGGGATATCAATCACATCAGGCCGAGATTGCGAACCAGCATATAGATCGCTACCGCGAAGATGAGCGCCGCGAACACGGTGTTCAATGCGCCCTTGCGCGCGGCGAGTGAGCCGGCGGAGCGGGCGCCGAGCAGTCCGCCGAGAACTCCGCCGAAGATGAACAACGCGGCAAGATACCAATCCACCAGGCCGGACAGTGCGTAGTTGGCAGCCGTAGTCAGCCCAAAGGCGGTCACCGCCACAAGAGAGGAGCCGACCGCATAGAGGATCGGCATGCCTGTGGCAGCGATGAGCGCCGGTACGATCAAAAAGCCGCCGCCGATCCCGAAGAAGCCGGACAAAGCTCCGGTGGCGAGCCCCAAGGCGAGGAGCTTCGGCAGATTCTCCCGGTTGAGCCGGACCGAAGGCTGGCCTGCGTCGGAGCGGCCCTTCAGCATCAGCGCGCCGACCACTATCATCACAATCGCGAACAACGCCAGCAACTTATGGCCCTCGACGA
The DNA here is from genome assembly GCF_021458635.1 of Bradyrhizobium monzae. Taxonomy (GTDB): domain Bacteria; phylum Pseudomonadota; class Alphaproteobacteria; order Rhizobiales; family Xanthobacteraceae; genus Bradyrhizobium. Next base: position 105,091 of record NZ_JAIRDQ010000006.1, on the reverse strand, counting down.
TCTTGCCCAGCGTGGAGCCGAGGAAGGCGCCGGCCACGCCTGCGAGTGCGAATACGGAAGCGCAGCGCCATTTCACGTTGCCGGCGCGGGCGTGGTTGACGAGGTTCGCAGCAGCGTTCGTCGCAACGGCGATGGCGCTGGTCCCGATCGCCACGTGAGGATCGGACACCCCAACCAGATAGACGAGGAGCGGCACGGCCAAAATCGAGCCGCCGCCTCCAACCAGCCCGAGCGAAAAGCCGACTAGCGAGCCAGAAGCGAGGCCGAGCGCGCCTTGGGTCAGCGAGAACATGATGGGCGGCTCCTCATTTCAAGCCACTGTCACGCGGCCTGTGTGCGGGCGCCGTAGACGCTGCGGTTCCAAGGTGCGCGCATGAGAATGCGGGCCACGCCGCAAAAGCCGGTGACGCCGGCCGTGATCAACCCTGCGCCGACGAAGGCCGGCACAGCGAAAAACCACGACGACACGAAGAGACCGAGCAGCGTGCCAACGAAGGCAAGAGTTCCGGCTCCAATCTGCACCTGGCGCTGAAGTTCCAGCGGTTGGTACCGATCGCTCACGACCGGCAGGCCGGCCTTGCGCCAGGCGTCGAGCCCGCCTTCGACGATATAAGCCTCGCAGGTCTCGCCGAGCTTCGTGGCGAACCGTAGCGCGTTCGCCTGGGTGCGCATGCCGCTCCTGCAATGAAAGATGACCGGCTTGCCCCGATGCACGGCGAGGTCTGCCTCGTCCAGCTTCGACAAGGGCAGGTGATGCGCGCCGGGGATTTTCTCGCGGGCGTGCTCATCGGCTTCGCGGATATCGATGAGCAGGGCGCCGCTGTCGAGAAGACGGCGCGCCTCGGATGGCTTGATTGTGGGTAGTGACATGACTAGCTCCTCAACTTTCCTGAATTAGTTCTTCGCTTTGACGGGTTTGCAAAAGAGCCTGTGCAGCGTGGCAAGGAGTTGCTCGATGCGCGGATCGGCGATGCGGTACCAGAGTGTCTGGCTTTCGCGCCGAAAGGCGACGACGCCCTCCTCGCGCATCTTTGCGAGATGCTGCGACAGGGCAGATTGCGACAGACCCACGGCTTCCGCGAGGGAACTCACGTTGCTCTCGCCGCATTCGACGAGTTGACACAGGATCATCAGACGACGCTCGTTAGCGAGCGCGCGCAGAGTGGCGGCGACCTCAACCGCTTTTTTTTCGAAATTCTCTAGATCCAAGGTTCGGGAGGCCATTGGCCGCTCCTTATTTTAGCTATTGCTTATTTAGCAGATGCTAATATGTTGTCAAGACCAACCGAACCCGTGGCATCAGGAGGTTCAAGCCATGTCAGGACAACCCGCTATCAGAGCGTTCTTCGACGAGCCGACCAACACGGTGAGTTATCTGGTCGCCGATCCAGCGACGAAGAAGGCCGCCATCATCGACCCGGTGTTTGACTACGACCACAATACGGGCGAGGTGGACACGCACTCGGTCGATGCCATGCTGAACGCCGCCGCAGAGGCGCGCTACACGATCGAATGGGTGCTCGAGACGCATGCCCATGCCGACCACCTCTCGGGCGCCCCCTTCATCAAGGCAAAGACCGGCGCACAGATCGGCATTGGTGAACACATCAAGGACGTGCAGCGCATCTTCCGGCCGATCTTCAACGCCACCGACCTGAAGACGGACGGCAGCGACTTCGATCGTCTCTTTCGGGACGGCGAGCGCTTCAAGATCGGCGAACTCGACGTGGAGGTGATCTACACGCCCGGGCACACGCCCGCCGACGTCTCTTACAAGATCGGGGAAATCGTGTTCGTCGGCGACACCCTGTTCATGCCGGACTACGGCACTGCGCGGGCCGACTTCCCTGGCGGCGACGCGCACCAGCTCTACCGGTCGATCAAGCGCCTCCTGGCGCTGCCGCCCGAGACGCGGCTATTCATGTGTCACGACTATAAGGCTCCCGGCCGCGACACCTACGCCTGGGAGACCACGGTACGCGAACAGCGCGAGAAGAACATCCAGGTCAAGGAGGGCGTCACGGAGGACGAGTTCGTGGCCATGCGCCAGGCGCGCGATGCAAAGCTCTCGGCGCCGAGGCTGCTGTTGCCTTCTATCCAGGTCAACATCCGCGCCGGCAAATTCCCGCCGGCCGAAGCCAACGGCGTTCGCTATCTCACCATTCCCGTGACGCTGAAGGGCGGGGCGCAGACCTGCGTTTAGGCACGCGACTTTGTACGAACTCCAGCGGGCGACGTGAATCCCTTCAGAGCCGCTTGATCGCGACGACGTCGCTGCCGGCCGCCTTGATCCGCGCGATGGCCGGCTCGATCGGCTCGATCACGGTTGCCATATGATGCGCGTTGGCGTGAACCATCGTGCTGCTGTCGCGCACGATGGCCACATGGCCCTTCCAGAAGATCAGATCGCCGCGCTGCAGTCTGTTTCGCTCGTGCGGCTCCAGCGAGCGGCCGAGTCCGGCCTGCTGCATGTCGCTGTCGCGCGGGCAGCCGGTGCCGGCTGAGGTCAGCGAGACCTGGACCAGGCCGGAGCAGTCGATGCCAAAACTGCTCTTGCCGCCCCAGAGATAGGGCGTGCCAACGAAGCGCTCGGCGACCGCAACAAAGTCCGACTCGCGATGGTCGAGCGGCGCGAGATGGGTCTTCGGCAGGAATGTGCCCTCGCGCGTGACGGCGAAGATGCCGTCCTCGCGCGCGATCGTGAGCTTCGATCCCAGCACCAGCGTGTCGACCGGTGGCAGCTTGATCGAGGGACCGGGGAAGGCAAGTGTCCGCAACGCGCTGACCTTGTGGGTCGGCGCAGCCGCCGGCTTCATCAGCGTCGCGTCAGGCAGCCAGCCGACATAGCCATCGCCGCCGAGCTGGCCCCAGGCCCAGCCTTCGCCGTTGCGGTCATAGACCGTGACGCGCTCACCGTGCAGCGCCTCGGTCATCAGCATCGCGTTCGAGGAGGCTTGCTCGCGCACCGGCGCGATCGCTGCGACCACCTCGAATTCCTCGCCCGTGACGAAGCGATCGGCTTGCACCTTACCTTCGAGATAGGCCGCGGCGAGGTCGCCGCGCGCCGGTGTCAGCCTTGGATCGTTGCTTGGATTATCCATAGCGCTCGCTCAGCATCTTGTAGATGGCGCGGGCGGCCTGGCATTCGCCCCCCTCGGGCCGCGCCGGCTTGGCCGACGGCGTCCAGCCATAAATATCCACGTGAAGCCAGCTCCTGGCCTGCTCGACGAAGCGCTGCAGGAACAGCGCGCAGGTGATCGAGCCGGCAAAGCCGCCGGACGGTGCGTTGGTGATGGTGGCGGTCTTGGAGTCCAGCCACGCATCGTAGGGCGGCCACAACGGCATGCGCCACAAGGGATCGTTCTCCGTCACCGCGCAGCGCGCGACGTCGGCGGCCAGGGTCTCATCATTGGTGTAAAAGGGCGGTAAATCCGGCCCCAGCGCGACGCGCGCGGCGCCGGTCAGCGTGCCGAGATCGATCAGCAGCTCGGGTTTCTCCTCGTCGGCCAGCGCCAGCGCGTCGGCGAGCACCAGCCGGCCTTCCGCGTCGGTATTGCCGATCTCGACGGTGATGCCCTTGCGGGAGGTGAAGATGTCGAGCGGGCGGAAGGCATTGCCGGAGACCGCGTTCTCGACCGCCGGAATCAGCACGCGCAGGCGGACTTTCAGCTTCGCATCCATCACCATGCGCGCCAGCGCCAGCACGTTGGCGGCGCCGCCCATGTCCTTCTTCATGATCAGCATGCCGCTCGACGGCTTCAGATCGAGCCCGCCGGTGTCGAAACAGACACCCTTGCCGACCAGCGTCACCTTGGGATGGCCGGGATCGCCCCAGGCGATGTCGATCAGCCGCGGCGCACGATCCGAGGCCATGCCGACGGCGTGGATCAGCGGAAAGTTCGTCTTGAGATCCTCGCCGATGGTGCATGCGCAGCTTGCGCCGAACTCGGCGGCGAGTTCTTGCGCGGTCGCGGCGAGCTCGTCCGGTCCCATGTCGTTGGACGGGGCATTAATGAGGTCGCGCGCCAGCATCGCGGCATCCGCCATGCGGTTGATCTCGGCGGGGTCGACGCCGTCAGGAGGCACCAGCCGGACGTCGGGGCGGTCAACCTTGCGATAACGGGCGAAGCGGTAGCTGCCGAGTGCAAAGGCCAGCGCCGCCAGTCGCGCGTCGTGCGGTGCGTTGGCAAAGCGATAGGTGCCCGGCGGCAACAGGCCTGGCAATGCGCCCGGCCGGAACGGATCGCGGGCTCTGGCGCCGTCGTCCTCGAGCCCGAACAGCACTTGCGCGATGGTGCCGTCGGGCGCGGGCAGTGCAAGATAGCCGCCCGCCTTGGCGGCAAAGGCGCTCGCGGTGGCGAACTGGCGTTGCGCCGGCGGCAGCGTCTCGCGCACGGCATCCCAGCTCGATTTGGTGACGAAGGTAATCGGGGTGGCAGTCGTGGACGTCTCGAAGACGGATGGCATTGGCGGGTCCGCAAGGTCATTCAGTTGGAGGAGACTTCGCAGAGTTTTGCGGTGGCTGCAATCGGCTTTGCGGTCACCGCTCAGTGAGCCGCTACTCGCAGAGAAGCAGCCATGCTAGGTTCGGGCGGCGGTTGCCAGTTGCGCAGAGAACGGCGGTGACCGAAGACGAAGCGTGCCGGGAGGAATTGCGATGGAATTTGTGTGGGGCGTGATCACATTCATCGGCCAGGCCATCGAGGCCGTCTTTGGCTATGTCGAGCATCACCACTGGGTCTTTGCGTTCCTCGCCGGAGGCTACGTCTTCTATCTTCATGACCGATCGATTCATGCGCGGTTTGATGCGCTCGACAAGCGCATTGACGAAATCCGCAAGCGTCTCGCCGTCGAATATTGATCGGCCCTGAAACCACCTGCTGATTGCGCTGGTATGTCGTTCGAGAACTGTCGTTCACGAGCGCGTTGCCGCAGGGCGGCAGCGGTCCTGCGCGTTAACCGGCCATTAGGGTTAACAGTCTATTGCTGGCGCGTTCGGCTCGATCAATCGGCTCGAGAGTCAAAGCGTCATGCGTCAATGGTTCCGTCCTGCCCGGCTTCTTGCCTCCGCCTCGCTGATCGCACTGGCGGCCGCGAGTCTCGGCGGCTGCACGGCAATGTCAAAACTCTCCGATATTACCGGCTCGATCGGTCCGAAGGCGGAAGCCACCCCGGCCGATCCGGCGCGCGCCATCGAGACCTATAGCGAGCGCTACCGCGCCAATCCCAAGGATCCCGACGTGGCGCTGGCCTATGGCCAGGCTCTGCGTGCCAACGGCCAACGCGCCCAGGCCGCGGCCGTGCTCGAACAGGCGACCATCGCCAATCCCGGCAACAAGCAGCTGCTTGCCCAATATGGCCGCGCGCTCGCCGACAATGGTAATTTCCAGCAGGCCTTCGACGTGCTGTCGAAGGCGCATTCGCCCGACAATCCGGACTGGCATTTGCTGTCGGTGCAGGGCGCCGCGCTCGACCAGATGGGGCGCCACGATGAGGCGCGCGCTTATTACGCGAGCGCTTTGAAGATTGCGCCGGGCGATCCTGGCGTTCTCTCCAATCTCGGCCTGTCCTACATGCTGTCGCGGGACCTGCCCAAGGCGGAAGAGGCGCTGCGGCAGGCCTATGCTTCACCGCGTGCAAGCTCCCGGGTGCGACAGAATCTCGGCCTTGTGGTCGGCCTCCAGGGCCGCTTCGCCGAGGCCGAGACCATCGTGAAGGCGGACCTGCCGCCGGAGCAGGCGGCGGCCAATGTCGCGTATCTCAAGGAAATGCTGAACCGCAACGATGGCCCGCGCGGTGCGTCGAAGCGGACGCCGGTTGCTTCGCTCAGCCAACCCGACTGATCAGACCCGATCTTCCGTTCCTGAAATTGGCTGCGGACCGCGTACGGTCCGCAATCTCTGGCGTCAGTGCAACTCGGAGATCTTGATGCCGGTCGGTCCGAGAATGACGACGAACAGCACCGGCAGGAAGAACAGGATCATCGGCACCGTCAGCTTCGGCGGAAGGGCGGCGGCCTTCTTCTCTGCTTCGTTCATGCGCATGTCGCGGTTTTCCTGTGCCATGACGCGCAGGGATTGGCCGAGCGGGGTGCCGTAGCGTTCCGCCTGCTGAAGTGCCAAGCACACCGATTTCACGCCTTCGAGCCCGGTGCGCTTCGCCAGGTTTTCATAGGCCACCTTGCGGTCCTGCAAATAGGACAGCTCGGCGGTGGTCAGCGTGAACTCCTCCGACAGCGCGATCGACTGGCCGACGATTTCGGTCGCGACCTTGCGGAACGCCATTTCCACCGACATGCCGGATTCGATACAGATCAGCAGCAAGTCGAGCGCATCGGGAAAGGCGCGCTTGATCGAGAGCTGGCGCTTGGAGATTGCGTTCTTCAGGAACAGCATCGGCGCCTGCAGGCCGAGATAGGCCGCGCCGACGCAGATGCCGATCTTGATCGGCATCGGGCGATCCATATGTGCGATCAGGAACACGTAGATGACCGAGCCGACGAACAGTACGAGCGGCGCCACCAGGCGGGCGAACAGGAACGTGACGTACGGCGCCTGGCCGCGGTAGCCCGCCATGATCAGTTTGTCGCGCGCAGCTTCCTGCGCCAGCCATTTGGTCAGGTTGAAATCGTCGACCACCTTGGAGACGAGCTGCTTGGGCGTCTGGCGCAGCGAGACCTTCTCGCTCTTGTTGAGGCGTTCGCGCTCGCGCTGCCGGATCCGCTCGCGCTCGCTCGCCACCGCCTTCATGCGCTTGGCGAGGCCCTCGCCGGCGAACAGCGGCATCACCAGCGTATACACGGTGGCGCTGGCGGCGATGGCCGCCAGCAGCATCGTCATGAAATGCGGGTCATGCAGTTTCGTAACGAGGAAATCGACCATACGGCACCGTCAGAAATCGAAGTTGATCATCTTCTTCATCACCATGATGCCGATCGACATCCAGGCAACGCAGCCGACCAGCATGAGCTGGCCGGTGGGATGGGTCCACAGCAGGGAGATGTAGCCGGGCGTCGTGAGATATACGAGGAACATCACGATCGGCGGCAACGAGCCGATGATGCCGGCCGAGGCCTTGGCTTCCATCGACATCGCCTGGATCTTTTCCTTCATCTTCTTGCGGTCGCGCAGCACCTTGGAGAGGTTGCCCAGCGCTTCGGAGAGGTTGCCGCCCGACTTCTGCTGGATCGACACCACGATGCCGAAGAAATTGGCCTCCGGCAGCGGCATGCGATCGTAGAGTCGCGAGCAGGCCTCGCCGAGCGGCATGCCGATGGCCTGCGTCTCGATGATGGCGAGGAACTCACTGCGCAGCGGCTCCGGCGCGTCGGCCGCGACGACCTTGATGGATTCGAACAGCGGCAGGCCGGCCTTGATGCCGCGGACGATGACGTCGACGGCGTCGGGCAGTGCCTTCAGGAATTTGTTCTCGCGGCGTTTCTTCAGGAAGCCGAGCGCCCAGCGCGGCAGGCCGAGACCGCCTGCGAAGGCGAGCCCGGCCGCACCGATCAGGCCGCCGCCGCCGAACAGCGCGCCAAAGAAAAACACGCCGGCCACGACGGCGGACGCAATCCAGAATTTCTGCGGGCTCCAGTCGAGCCCTGCCTGCGAAATGCGGACGTGGAGCGGTACGCTCTTCTCCTGCGTACGCCGTGCCTCGAGGTCCTTGAGCGAACTCTCGACCTGCTCACGGCGCGAACGCTGGCTCTTTTCGGCCTGCTTGGCCGCGGGTGCGTCGGCGCGCCCGATCGAGGCCCGGCGGCTCTCGGCCTTCCGCTCGCCTGACAGCAGCGGATAGAGGAAGACCCAGGCGATGCCGCCGACGGCGGCGGTGGCGAGGAAGGCGAGGGCGAGGACCTGCATGTTCATGATTGCGCCGACCTGCTCACGTCTTCGGTGTCGATTCCGCGGCGTCCAGCGCGGCGGCAAGGCGTTTCTCTTCGCCGTAATAGCGGGCGCGTTCCCAGAATTTCGGGCGGCCGATGCCGGTCGAGCGGTGCTTGCCGATGATCTTGCCGTTGGCGTCCTCGCCGACCAGGTCGTAGAGGAAGACGTCCTGGGTGATGATGGTGTCGCCTTCCATGCCCATCACCTCGGTGATGTGGGTGATGCGGCGCGAGCCGTCGCGCAGGCGCGCGGCCTGGACGATGACGTCGATGGAGGCGCAGATCATTTCGCGAATGGTACGCGAGGGCAGCGAGAAGCCGCCCATCGTGATCATGGATTCGCAGCGCGACAGCGCTTCGCGGGGATTGTTGGCGTGCAGCGTTCCCATCGAGCCGTCATGGCCGGTGTTCATGGCTTGGAGGAGGTCGAAGGCCTCCGGACCGCGGACTTCGCCGACGATGATGCGTTCGGGGCGCATACGCAGACAGTTGCGCACCAGCTCGCGCATGGTGACCTGACCTTCGCCCTCGATGTTGGGCGGCCGGGTTTCGAGCCGTACCACGTGGGGCTGCTGGAGCTGGAGTTCGGCGGCGTCTTCACAGGTGATGACGCGCTCGTCGTGCTCGATGTAATTGGTCAGACAGTTGAGCAGCGTGGTCTTGCCCGAGCCGGTACCGCCGGAGATCAGCACGTTGCAACGGACACGTCCGATGATCTGGAGGATTTCCGCGCCTTCCGGCGAGATCGCGCCGAACTTGACCAGCTGATCCAGCGTCAGCTTGTCTTTTTTGAACTTACGAATGGTGAGCGCGGGGCCGTCGATCGCGAGCGGCGGCACGATGGCGTTGACGCGGGAGCCGTCGGCGAGGCGTGCGTCGCAGATCGGCGAGGACTCGTCGACGCGCCGGCCGACCTGGCTGACGATGCGTTGGCAGATATTGAGGAGCTGCTGGTTGTCGCGGAAGCGGATGCCGGTTTTCTGGATCTTGCCGTTGACTTCGATGAAGACGGTGCCGGCGCCGTTGACCATGATGTCGGCGATGTCGTCGCGGGCGAGCAGCGGCTCGAGCGGACCGTAGCCGAGCACGTCGTTGCAGATGTCGTCGAGCAGCTCTTCCTGCTCGGCGATCGACATCACGATGTTCTTGATCGCGATGATCTCGTTGACGATGTCGCGGATTTCCTCGCGTGCGGACTCGGAATCGAGCTTGGCGAGCTGGGCGAGGTCGATGGCCTCGATCAGCGCGCCGAAGATGGTCGCCTTGACCTCGTAATAATTGTCCGAGCGGCGGCTCTCCATGGCTGGAGCGGGCCGGGAGGGAGCGAGCGGCGGGGAGGTGACGGCCGGCGGGGGCGGCGCGCGCGACACCGTCGGCGCCGGAGCCGGGGCAGGCTCTGGCGACACGGCGCCCCGAAGGTCGGTGTCTGTTCCGCTACGCTTACCGAACACTTAACAACTCCATGCGGCGGCCTATTTTCCCCGCAACTTGTCAATCAGCGGTGAAAGCAAGGACGACTTTTGTTTCTTCGTCTCGCTGCGGCCGGTCAGGCGCTGGGCGATCTGGAGGAACATCTCGATCGACTTGTGGTTGGCGGAGATCTCCGCGATCATCTGGCCGTTGTTGGCGGCCGCCCCGAAGATCTGAGGCTCGAACGGGATCGAGACGACCGGCTGGCTCTCGATTGCCTTGGCGAATTCGGTCGCCGCGATCTCCGGCCGCTTTGGAACGCCGACCTGGTTCAGGCAGTACAGCGGTGGGCGGTCGTTGGGACGCGCGGCCTTCAGGAGATCGAACAGGTTTTTGGTGTTGCGCAGGTTGGCGAGGTCCGGCGCCGCCACGATCAGGATGTCGTCGGCGCCGATCAAAGCGCGCTTGGTCCAGCCCGACCATTGATGTGGGATGTCGAGCACGATGCAGGGCATGGTCGCGCGCAACGTGTCGAACACCGCGTCGAAGGCATCGGTGCCGAAATCATAGACCCGGTCGAGCGTCGCCGGCGCCGCCAGCAGGCTGAGGTGGTCGGTGCATTTCGACAGCAGCCGGTCGATGAAGGCGGTATCGACGCGATCGGGCGAGAACACGGCATCCGCGATACCCTGCGGCGGGTCCTGATTGTAGTCGAGCCCCGCGGTGCCGAAGGCGAGGTCGAGATCGGCGACCACGGCGTCCATCGCGAGATCCCGCGCGATCGCCCAGGCGACGTTGTGGGAGATCGTGGAGGCGCCGACGCCACCCTTGGCGCCGACCACGGCAATGATGCGGCCGACTGCCTTGGCTTCCGGTGCCGAGAACAGGTTGCAGATCGAGCGCACGACGTCGATCGCACCAACCGGCGCGAGCACATAGTCGCTGACGCCGCGGCGCACCAGCTCGCGATAGAGCATGACGTCGTTGATGCGGCCGATCACGACCACCCGGGTGCCGGCGTCGCAGACTGTAGCAAGCTGGTCGAGCCCGGCCAGCAAATCGTTGCGGGCGTCGCTCTCCAGCACGATCACATTGGGAGTGGGAGCAGACCGATAAGCTTCAATCGCAGCCGCCATGCCACCCATCTGGATCTTCAGATGGGCCTTGCCGAGACGGCGGTCCTCGCCTGCCGACTGCACGGCGGCCGCAGTCTCCACGGTTTCGCAGAAGGCCTGAACCGAGACGCGCGGCGCGGGTGCAATATGCTCCTCGACCGGCGCAGGGGCTTCCGGCTGTTCTTCTTGAGTCTGGCGCGCGTAGTTGATCATTTGCCGGTGTCGCTGAGTTTGGCCTTTTCGGCCTCGGGATAGGCAATCGCCGTCGGAGTTCCTTTGCGATACTTCTCGAGGGCGGCAGTGCGGCGCGCCGTGTAGGCCGGAGTTTCAGACCGCGGCTGCTCGAGGTCCGACGGATTGTCGACCATGGCCGCGATATTGCGCTGATAGGCGCAGCCGTAATTGTAATAGTCCTTGTTCTCGAACCAGCTCTTGTTCTTTATCGAGGGGCCGAGATCCTCCGGCCAGAGGCCGCAGGGGCCCGCGACCGCGGCGATCTTGGAATAGGTCAGCCGGATCGGCGGCAGGAAGCGCTTGTCTTCCGGCTGGTAGGGGCGGGCGATGATGCCGCGCGTGGGAACGCCCGCCGCCGCCAGCATCGCCTGGATCTCGCGCATCGATTCGGCCACCGGACGCGCATTCGGCGTTCCGGATGGCACGTCGATGTGGATGGCGCCGGTGCCCTCGTGCATCCAGGTCGAGGCCAGGCCCATCACGTCGGCGCGCTGAGCTGCGGTCAGGCCGCCACGGGCGTGACCGACGAACACGACGATCGAACGGTTCTGTTCCTCGATCGCGATCGGATGACGCTGCTTGTAATCGTCGGGAATGGAAGCGGTGGCCAGCTCATCATGCTGGCAGCCGCCGAGCGCGAGCGCGATACCGACAAGCGCGCCACCGAAGCCGGCGGCGCGGTAGCGGATCCGGGGTCGTGTTGTCATCATACTATGTCCCCGTTCCGCCATCAGTCCGTGATGAAGCCGTAGGTGCCGCGGTAGTTCTTTGCCGGTTCGGTCCGGCCCGGCACGCCATAGATGCGATTGATGTTGCCGATCAGTTCTGCCTGCGGGTCCGCGGGCGCCGCAAAGCCGTCATCCGGCCGCGACAGGTCCTTTGGCGCCGCTGCGCGAACGATATAGGGCGTCACGATCACGACCAGCTCGGTCGAGTTGTTGACGAAGTCGCGGCTGCGGAACAGCGTGCCGAGGATCGGGAGCTGCATGAGCCCAGGCAATCCGCTGATCGCCTGCTTGGTCTGCTGCTGGATCAGGCCGGCCATCGCCATCGCGCCGCCTGAGGGAATTTCGAGCGAGGTTTCGGCGCGGCGGGTCTTGATCGACGGCACCGTTAGCGAGTTGACCGAGGTCGAGGTCACGGCCTGCGACAGCGTGATCGCATTTTCGTTCGACAGTTCGGAGACCTCGGTCATCACCCGCAGGCTGATCTTGCCCTCGGTCAGCACCACGGGGGTGAAGTTGAGCGAGATGCCGAACTTCTTGAAGCTGATCTGGGTGGTACAGACATGCGTGGTGGGATCGCAGGCATAACCTGCCGGCACCGGGAATTCGCCGCCGGCGATGAAGGTCGCGGACTCGCCGGAGATCGCGGTCAGGTTTGGCTCGGCCAGCGTCCGGATCACGCCTGCGGTTTCCATCGCGCGCAGGGTGGCCTGCACCGACGGCGTTGCGCCGAACTTGGTGGTCAGAGCGTTGCCGTCGACGAGATTTTTACCAAGCGCGGTGAACGGGTTGGAGTTGGTGAAGCTCACCACCGAGGTGCCGTAGTTCAGGTTCGCAGTGAGATCGATGCCGAGCTGCTTGACGATGGTGCGCGCGACTTCGGCGACCGTCACCTTCAGCATCACCTGGTCGCGGCCGCGGACCACGATCGAATTCACCACCTTTTCAGGGCCGCCGGCAAGGCGTGCGGCGAGATCGTTGGCCTGCTGCGCTTCAAGCGGGTTGGCCGCAGTCCCGGTCAGGACGACGCCGTCGCCGAGACCGTCGATCTGGATGTCGGAATTGGGCAGGATCTGCTTCAGCGCCGCACGCAAGCCGTTGAGATCGCGCTTGACCGCGATGTCATAGGCGGCGATCTGCTGGCCGGCGGAATCGAAGAACACGATGTTGGTCTGGCCGACCGTGGCGCCGATGATGTAGGCGCGCTGGGACGAGCGGACCACTGCGTTGGCGATCTTGGGATCGGCAACCAGCACATCCTTGATGTCGCGCGGCAGGTCGATCACGATCGACTTGCCGACGCCGAGCGAGAGGAAGCGCGCGTTCATCTGGCCGTCGGCTGCAATCGGCGCCGCGGGACGGTAATCCGCTGCGATCACGGGTGTCAGCGCGGGGTTGAGCGTCAGCGCGAGAGCGGCGGAGAACGACAGGGCACGAACCATCGAGGTCCGCATCGTCGCCAGGTCTGCCCTGCATTTCATATCGACTGCCCTCATCGTGCCTTCGCCGCCTGGGTCGGAATGCCGTAGCGAATGATCGAAACGCCATCGCGCTTCTGCGCGGATTCATCCAGTGTGATCTCGCTCATCTTGACGTCGGCAATGCTGCGCAGCGCCAATGACAGCGATCCAGACTGGCGGGATGACGAAAGCAGCTGGGTTTGTGCGGAGTTGAGCTCCAGCGTCACGGTTTTGCCAATCACCGCGTTCTGGCCGTCCTTCTCCTTCGGCGCCTGGTCGATGGCGAGCACGCGGACATTGACCAGAATGACCTCGGACGTGACGATATCCTGGGCGCCGGCGCCCTGGTCCGGGTTCTTGAGACGGCGCGTCAGCAGCACATCGACGCGATCGTTCGGCAGGATGAAGCCGCCAGCGCCGGTCTCCGGCGAGATTTCGGTGGAGATGGCACGCATGCCGCTCGGCAGGATCGCAGCCATGAAGCCGGATCCATCAGCCTTGACCAGCTTCTGGTCGCGGATCGGCTCACCCTGGATAAAGGGGGCGCGCGCGATCGAGCCCACGACCTGGGTCGCGCCCTCGGGGCGTTCGTTGCGGCGGATGAAGGTGGAACTGGCGGTCGCGGTCGGCCAGGTCTGCCATTGCACATCTTCCGGCTTCACGGTCTGCCCGAGCCCGATGTCGTTCTTGGCGACCAGCACGTCGGTGGTGGGAAGCTGTGCGACCGGAGTCGCTGGAGGCGGCGCAGAGTCCGAGCCGCTCGCCAGATACGCGGCGATGCCGCCGGCGCAGATGGCGACCGTCAGGACGACTATGCGTGCCCTATTCATACGCTTCACTTTCCACAGTACGCCGCGACGCTGCCGCCGCCGTAATCGGCAGTTGACCAGCTATTCGTCAAAGCATGGTTAATGAGGCGTATCTAAATCGGCTTAACGCAGGGTTTCCGGGCGTTCAGCGTAGCGCGAGGTGCGCGAGGTTGATCGCCTTCACCCATTCGGTCTCGGGGTAGAGCATCAGTGCGCCAAGTGCGAGCGCGATGCCGTAGGGGATGCCGGTCTGCTTGTCGTGGAGCCGTGCGAGCCAGGCCTGGCCGGCAAGCCCGTAAGGCAACGGCCATTGCCGAAACTGGAGCAGGAGCAGGGTCAGCGCGCCGCCGAACAGCGCAGCGTAAAGCAGGAAGTCCATCAATGGGCCGAAGCCGAACCAGAGCGCCACGGAAGCTGCGACCTTGGCGTCGCCGCCGCCCATCCAGCCCATCGCAAAACAGGCAAAGGCCACGACGAGGAGCAGCGCGCCGGCGCCGACATGGCTCAGCATCTCGTAAGGTGCCATGCCGCCGGCAAGGGCGAGCACGAAGAAACCTGCCACCAGCGCCAGCGAGACGCGGTTCGAGATCGTCATGGTGAAGAGATCGCTGGCGGCTGCGAACGCCATCAAGGCCGGGAAGAGCAGAAGGCGCGCGAGGTCGAGGATCATGGGCTGCGTCTTGAGGCCTGGGTCTGTCGCCCGGATCGGGGCGTCGGCATGCTAGGCGGCAGTGCTAAACAAACCGACAACGGCCGCAGCAGTCTCGGGGCCGGTCATCCGGCGCCGGAAGGCTCACCACATGCTGGCTACGCGCATCGCGAGCGTGACCATGGCGAGCAGTAGCGCAAGGCAGACCCAATAGGCCGACGCGTCGCCCCGCGCCGTGTCCGTCTCGTTCGCCGCAATCGCGGCATCGGTTCTGTGCTTACGCAACGCCACTGGAACTCGCACTGTCCAAAAAAACAAAGGCCCCGGAGGTCCGGGGCTTTTGCCATCGTCTGCCGGTCGGCTTACTTCAGCGAGGAGCTGATCGAGCCGAACTTGGCGTTCAGCGTGGTGCCGAGGTTGTTGACGACGGTGATGATGGCCAGCGCGATGCCGGCGGCGATCAGACCGTATTCGATGGCGGTGGCGCCGGATTCATCCTTCGCGAAACGCACAATCACGTTCTTCATGAGCTAAACTCCATCTGGGTGAGGTCGCCTCGATCGGCGCTGTCTTGACACGACGAGCATGTGAGCCGAGCTCTTTCGGTAGAGTTAATTCGATCCGTCAAAGCCGCGCCTCGCGCGATGCTTTTGGCCAGAGTGAATTTCGCCTTAAGGCGGCCATCTCGAATTCATTCCAGTTCCGAACGGGCCGTCAACTTCATCCTCCCTTAAATTTCGCGGAGTAGGCGTAAGAGGATCAGCAGACCGGAACAGAAGCGATGATGTCGAGCCTACCCATGCAAGTCGCCCTGATGCTGGGCGAAACCATCGAGAAGGTAATCCCCGTCACCTTCATGCTCGCAGTGGTTTTCACCGTGCTCGAGTATTTCTGGGCCTGCAATGCCGGTCCGTCGTGGTGGCGCAAGCGCGAGATCTTGACCGACATCTGCTACTGGTTCTTCGTTCCGGTGTTCGCCCGTACCATGCGGATCGGGCTCCTGATCGTCACCGCCGGACTCGTCTTCAACATCCACGACGCCGACGAACTGATCGCCTTCTACGACAACGGCCACGGCCCGTTGTCGCAGCTGCCGCTCTGGGTGCAGGGCGTGCTGTTCCTGGTCCTGGCCGACTTCATGCTGTACTGGCTGCACCGGCTGTTTCACGGCGGCGGGTTCTGGAAATATCATGCGATCCATCACTCCTCCGAGGAGATCAGCTGGATCTCGGCGGCCCGCTTCCATCCGGTCAATCTGATGCTCGGCACCATCGGCGTCGACGTCGTGCTGCTGATGGCTGGCATTTCGCCGAACGTGATGATCTGGGTCGGCCCGTTCACGACGTTCCATTCGGCCTTCGTGCACGCCAATCTGAACTGGACCTTCGGCCCATTCAGATACGTGCTGGCGACGCCGGTGTTCCACCGCTGGCACCACACCTCGCTCGAGGAGGGCGGCGACACCAATTTTGCCGGCACCTTCCCGATCTGGGACGTGCTGTTCGGGACCTTCCGCATGCCCAAGGGCGAGCTGCCGCAGGACTACGGCAAGGATGAAGCGACGATGCCGAAGGAGATCGGCGGCCAGCTCGCCTATCCGTTCCGGCAATAGGATGGGTCCGGCGCCGGGGCGACAAAAACGCCAGTCCGTTCAAACAATAGCCGCCGAGTTTGCGGAACGTTCACGAATTACAGGCAGGTTAACCGGGTCGGGCGCCGGCTCCGCTTTCTGATCGATTCTGCCGGCTTGTGACGTCCCGGGGTAAGAGTATGCGTAACGAGTTCCTGCGCCGTCATGCGCGCATCTGTCTTCTGGCTGCGGCTGCCATGCTGGCTTCGCCGGCCATTGGCCTTGCCGAGCCCACTGCCGATACCATCGCGGTCAATGTCGACCAGGCCAAGCTCGTGCGGCTGCCCGGCAAGGTGGCAACGATCGTGGTCGGGAATCCTCTGATCGCCGACGTGACGCTACAGCCCGGCGGGATGATCGTGGTGACCGGCAAGGGCTACGGCGCCACCAACTTCATCGCGCTCGACCGCGGCGGCGAGATTCTGGTCGATCGACAAATCCAGGTCGAAGGCCCGAGCGACCGGCTCGTCACCGTCTATCGCGGGATCGAGCGTGAGTCGTATAGCTGCCTGCCGATCTGCCAGCGCCGCGTCACGCTCGGCGACAGCGACAATTACTTCAGCACCACGATGAGTCAGGCCGGCTCGCTGAGCAGCACTGCCAGCGGCAACAGCGCCGCGGCTGCCAAGACGAACTAGCGGGATCGCCGAGAGGCTGACCTATCTCATCGTCAGCCAGGTGAGTTACTCACTTGCGTTGCCTGTGGTGGCGTTCCGACGGCGTGCTGAGCCTCAATGGCGGGCGGGCCCGCCGATAACGCATAAAAAAAGGCCGTGCATACCGCACGGCCTTTTCGTTGTTCGGTGCGTCCGCGCTGGAGATCAGCCTGCGTCGCGGAGGTTGTCGGCAGCCGACTTGCCGGACCGGCGATCGGCGACGATCTCGTAGGAGATCTTCTGGCCTTCGCGCAGCGAGCCGAGGCCCGCACGCTCGACGGCGCTGATGTGAACGAACACGTCCTGGCCGCCATCGTCGGGCTGGATGAAGCCAAAGCCCTTGGTCGCGTTAAACCACTTCACGGTTCCCATGCTCATGGGTAGTTCCTTCTCAGATACACAATGTAAGAGCCCGCTCGCGCAGGCAGGTTAGATCGAATTTCTGGAAGGGTCGTCAGCGTGTCTGAACCGGCTGTACCGGTGGATGCTAATGTCGTCCGGCCGAAAATCGATTAGCGGATTTTATTGGAAATAAGGCGCCGAAACAATCCTGACGAGCACGATTTTTTGATCCGCCGTGATGTCCACGGCGGACCAGCATACAGGTCGGCATTTTACTTCCGCGCTCGCGCGCGGATGGCCGCTTAGCGGCGGCGGAACTGGCCACCGCGTTGCCCGGGACGAGGAGGCCCGCCCACGCCGCTGGGACGTTCGTCCTTGTGGCGGAAAATCAGCCGGCCCTTTTCGAGGTCGTAGGGCGACATCTCTACCGTCACGCGGTCTCCCGCCAGCGTCTTGATGCGGTTCTTCTTCATCTTGCCGGCGGTGTAGGCGACGATCTCGTGCCCGGCGTCGAGCTGCACGCGGTAGCGCGCGTCGGGGAGGATTTCGGTGACCAGTCCTTCGAACTGGATCAGCTCTTCCTTAGCCATGAATTTCTCCAGGTCGTGGACGGCTAGTGCGAATAGGGTTTGCGGGTCGGTTGGCCCATCGGCCGACTCTCGCGGCGCAAAAAGGCTACGCCTTGTATCCCATCAGGCTTGGCGGCGCTATGCGCGGAACGCTGCTCCGGCCGGTCGTTTGGCGAAGAGTGCGACTTGCCACCGGGCCGTTGGCGGCGAGACCCCTTCGAGACCTTCTGGCTACCGCCAGGCCGTCCGTCAACATGCCTGCTGTCACCATGCCGGCCTTCGCCAGGCCGTCCGTCGCTACGGCTGTCGTCACCGCGACGGCCGTCGCCGTGGCGTCCCTCGCCATGCCTCGCGCCTTGCGGGCGCTGGCCCGGACGGCCGCCCGGCCGGCCCTGGCGTTGTTGCTGCGGGGGAGCGCCCGCATCGCGGCGGCCGGCATCAGTGCGCAGATCCTCGCGCGGCAGCGCCACGCGGATCAGCTTCTCGATGTCGCGGAGATAGCTGAGCTCCTCGCCGCCAGCGACCAGCGAGATCGCGGTGCCGTCGGCGCCGGCGCGCGCGGTGCGGCCGATCCGGTGCACATAGGTCTCGGGCACGTTGGGGAGGTCGAAATTGATGACGTGGGTGATGCCGTCGACGTCGATACCGCGAGCTGCGATGTCGGTGGCGACCAGGGTGCGGATATCACCGGAGCGGAACTGCGCCAGCGTCCGTTCGCGATGATTCTGCGACTTGTTGCCATGGATGGCACTGGCGGGAATGCCGGCCTTCTCAAGCGTCTTCACGACCTTGTCGGCGCCGTGCTTGGTGCGGGTGAAAACCAATGCGCGGTTGACCGGCTCTTGTTTCAACAGCTTGGCAAGGAACGCCGGCTTGGCCGAGAAGTCGACCTGGATGATGCGCTGCTGGATGCGCTCCACGGTCGAGGAGACCGGGGTCACGGCGACGCGGGCGGGGTCGCGCAGCATGGCGTCAGCAAGCTCGGCAATGTCTTTCGGCATGGTGGCCGAGAAGAACAGCGTCTGCCGCTTGATCGGCAGCTTGGCGACGATTTTGCGGATGTCGTTGATGAAGCCCATGTCGAGCATGCGGTCGGCCTCGTCGAGCACGAGGAATTCGACGCTGCCGAGCTTCAGCCCATTGCTCTGCACGAGGTCGAGCAGGCGGCCGGGCGTGGCGACCAGCACCTCGACGCCCTGCATCAATGAGCGGACCTGACGGCCCATCGGCACGCCGCCGATAGCAAGCGTCGAGGACAGGCGGATGTGGCGGCCATAGGCGTTAAAGCTGTCGAGGATCTGCCCCGAAAGTTCGCGGGTGGGCGACAGCACCAGCACGCGCGCCGTCTTGGGCTGCGGCTTGATACGGTTCTCGAGCAGGCGGTGCAGGATCGGCAGTGCAAAGGATGCGGTCTTGCCGGTTCCAGTCTGGGCGATGCCGACGACGTCGCGGCCGGTCAACGCCGTGGGAATGGTCTGGGCCTGGATGGGGGTGGGGGTGACGTAATTCTCTTCAGCGAGAGCACGCGCGATAGGTTCGGCGAGGCCGAAGTCCTGAAAGGAAGTCAAAAGAGGGGTTCTTTCCATGTCAACAGCGGGCGCCCGGCGCATTCAGCGCGGCGCACGCAAAAGGGTGTCGAGAGGACACCTGCGTGTTTGGGGTGTCGGATGGCTTGGGAGATATGGGGCAAGCCAGACGCCCGTACGGGCTTAAGAACACGCGGCTCGCAACGACCGCTCGATTCGCGATCTGTACCCTCATATGGAACATCGGCGCGGCGTTTTCAAGGCAAGCGTTCACATGGCCTCGATTGCGGTGCAGAAATAGTTATGCCGGAATTTTAGTCACCACAGCCATTCTGCTCAGAAAATGAACTGGCTGCCGCATAAGCAACCATTTTATTTGCCCAAGTTTTGAGCAATCAGACTGCGGCTAAACTTTGATTGCGGCGGAATTATCTAGACTGACCAAACACTTGGCAGGTGCCCAGTCCATGGCATGGTTCTTGCGATTCCGTTAATCGCAGGCGGCCGTGGGGCCGTTTCGCAGCGTTTTTCACGTCTGCGTCAGGGAGATGATACATCCATGCCTACCAAATCCATTCACGATATAGCGGCGTCATTTAGCCGCCGCGGCGTTCTCGCCGCGACCACCGGACTGATGCTCGGTCTGGCGTCCATTTCCGGTGCCAAGGCCGCGGACGACACCATCAAGGTCGGCGTCCTGCACTCCCTCTCCGGCACCATGGCCATCAGCGAAACCACGCTGAAGGACACCATCCTTTTCCTGATCGACGAGCAGAACAAGAAGGGCGGCGTGCTCGGCAAGAAGCTCGAGGCCGTCGTCGTCGACCCCGCCTCGAACTGGCCGCTGTTCGCCGAGAAGGCGCGCGAGCTGATCACCAAGGACAAGGTCTCGGTCGTGTTCGGCTGCTGGACCTCGGTGTCGCGCAAGTCGGTGCTGCCGGTGTTCAAGGAACTCAACAACATCCTGTTCTACCCCGTGCAGTACGAGGGCGAAGAGTCCGAGCGTAACGTGTTTTACACCGGTGCGGCGCCGAACCAGCAGGCGATCCCGGCCGTCGATTATCTGATGAAGGACGAGAAGGTGAAGCGCTGGGTGCTCGCGGGCACCGACTACGTCTATCCGCGCACCACCAACAAGATCCTGGAAGCCTACCTGAAGTCCAAGGGTGTCGCCCAGGAAGACATCATGATCAACTACACGCCGTTCGGTCACTCCGATTGGCAGACGATCGTGGCCGACATCAAGAAGTTCGGCTCGGCTGGCAAGAAGACGGCGGTGGTCTCGACCATCAACGGCGACGCCAACGTTCCCTTCTACAAGGAGCTCGGCAACCAGGGCATCAAGGCGAAGGACATCCCGGTGGTCGCGTTCTCGGTGGGTGAGGAAGAACTTGCCGGCCTCGACACCAAGCCGCTGGTCGGCCATCTCGCCGCCTGGAACTACTTCGAGTCGATCAAGACGCCGGCGAACGAGAAGTTCATCAAGGACTGGCAGGCCTACACCAAGAATCCGAAGCGTACGACCAACGATCCGATGGAAGCCCACGTGATCGGCTTCAACATGTGGGTGAAGGCCGTCGAGAAGGTGAAGTCGACCGATCCGGACAAGGTGATCGACGCGCTTCCCGGCATCGAGGCTGCGAACCTGACCGGTGGCACCTCGAAGATGCTGCCGAACCACCACATCACCAAGCCGGTGTTCATCGGCGAGATCAAGGCCAACGGTCAGTTCGACGTGGTCTGGAAGACCCCGGGTCTCGTCGCGGGCGACGCCTGGTCGAAGGAGCTCGACGGCTCCAAGGACCTGATCGGCGACTGGGTCGGCAAGAAGTGCGGCAACTTCAATACCAAGACCAACAAGTGCCTCGGCTCGGGCTCCTGATCCGGATCTGACATTCGACTGCACAATGGGAGAAGACGGCTATTCCGCCGCCTTCTCCCCACTTCTGCCGGGGTGATTTACAGTGCCAACCAATCTATCCGCTCGTCTCTGCACCTTTGTCCTCTCGCTATTCCTGATCGCGTTCGCGCTGCCGGCCTTTGCCGGTCCGTTCGAAGATGCGGTCGCCAAATTCGCCAACGACGATTATTCCGATACGGACGAAGCGATCGGCGTGGTCGCAAGCAGCGGCAACAAGCTTGCCTTTCCCATCATCAGCGCGCTCCAAGACGGCCGTCTCATGGCCGACCCGGACAGCAAGAAAGTTTACGTCACCGGCACCGACGGCAAGTCGATTGACGCCGCGACCGGCGAGCCCGTGGCCAGCGTGCCGGACAGCGCAAGCGCTGTGCGGCTCAATAACCGCCTGCGCCGCAGCGTCGATGCCGCGCTCGGCAGCCTGACGCTGCAGTCGCCCGATCTCGGTGCACGGCTCCAGGCCGCGCAATCCGTCTTCAAGTCGCATGAGGAGACGGCGCTCGAGCCCGTCGAGGGCGCGCTCGCCAAGGAAACCAACAAATCGGTCAAGACTGCGCTCGGTGAAGCGCGCGCGGCCATTCTGCTGTTCAAGTCCGACGCCACCGAAGTGCAGAAGCTCGAGGCCGTCGCCACCATCAAGGCGCGTGGCGATCAGGAAGCGCTGGCGCTGCTGTCCGACATCGGCACCGATCAGCCGGCCTCCGTCACCAAGGCTGCTGCGAGCGCCATCGGCTCGATCCAGAGCTCGCTCGCGGTCTGGTCCACGGTACAGAACGCCTGGTACGGTCTGTCGCTCGGTTCGGTCCTGCTGCTCGCCGCGATCGGGCTCGCCATCACTTTCGGCGTGATGGGCGTCATCAACATGGCCCATGGCGAGATGGTGATGATCGGGGCCTACACCACCTTTGTCGTGCAGGAGGTGATCCGCACCCGCTATCCCGCTCTGTTCGACTATTCGCTGCTGATCGCCGTGCCGCTCGCCTTTCTCGTCGCAGGCGCCATCGGGGTGCTGATCGAGCGCAGCATCATCCGCTTCCTCTATGGCCGGCCGCTGGAGACGTTGCTTGCGACCTGGGGCCTGTCGCTGGTTTTGCAACAGGCAGTGCGCACCATGTTCGGCCCGACCAACCGCGAGGTCGGCAACCCCTCCTGGATGAGCGGCGCGTTCGATCTCGGCCAGATCACCATCACCTATAACCGGCTCTGGATCCTCGTCTTCACGCTGGCCGTGTTCATGATCCTGCTCGCGATGCTGCGCTACACCGCGCTCGGCCTCGAGATGCGCGCGGTGACGCAGAACCGCCGCATGGCGGCCTCGATGGGCATCGCCACCTCGCGCGTCGACGCGCTGACCTTCGGGCTCGGCTCGGGCATTGCCGGCATCGCCGGCGTGGCGCTGTCGCAGATCGACAATGTCAGCCCGAATCTCGGCCAGAGCTACATCATCGACAGTTTCATGGTCGTGGTGTTCGGCGGGGTCGGCAATCTCTGGGGCACGCTGGTCGGCGCCTTCACGCTCGGCATCGCCAACAAGTTCCTGGAGCCGGTCGCCGGTGCCGTGCTCGGCAAGATCGCGATCCTGGTCCTGATCATCCTGTTCATTCAAAAACGGCCGCGCGGCCTGTTCGCGCTCAAGGGCCGTGCGGTGGAAGCATGAGCCCTCACATGCTGACGCGATCGCTGGACCGCGGCGCCGCGATCTTCCTCGCCGTCGTCGCTGCCTGCGGCATCCTCATCCCGCTCTCCAACCTGTTGCTGCCGGCGGGCTCGTTCCTGCAGGTGCCGACCTATCTGGTCGCGCTCTGGGGCAAATATGTCTGTTACGCCATCCTGGCGCTCTCGATCGATCTGATCTGGGGTTACTGCGGCATCCTCTCGCTCGGCCACGGCGCCTTCTTCGCGCTCGGCGGCTACGCCATGGGCATGTATTTGATGCGGCAGATCGGCACCCGCGGCGTCTACGGCAATCCGATCCTGCCCGACTTCATGGTGTTCCTGAACTGGCAGAAGCTGCCCTGGTACTGGTACGGCTTCGATATGTTCTGGTTCGCGGCGTTGATGGTGCTGTTCGTGCCCGGCCTGCTCGCCTTCTGCTTCGGCTGGCTCGCCTTCCGCTCCCGCGTCACCGGCGTGTATCTGTCGATCATCACGCAGGCGATGACCTATGCGCTGCTGCTCGCCTTCTTCCGCAACGATTTCGGCTTCGGCGGCAACAACGGCCTGACCGATTTCAAGGATATTCTGGGCTTCAACGTCCAGGCCGAGGGCACGCGCGCGGCGTTGTTCGCGCTGAGTTGCCTGGCGCTGATCCTCAGCTTCCTGATCTGCCGCGCCGTGGTGTCCTCCAAGCTCGGCAAGGTGCTGATCGCGATTCGCGACGCGGAATCGCGCAGCCGCTTCCTCGGCTACCGCGTCGAGTCCTACAAGCTGTTCGTGTTCACGCTGTCGGCCTGCATGGCCGGCGTCGCCGGCGCGCTCTATGTGCCGCAGGTCGGCATCATCAACCCGAGCGAATTCGCGCCGGGCAATTCGATCGAGGCGGTGATCTGGGTCGCGGTCGGCGGCCGTGGCACGCTGGTCGGCGCGGCACTCGGCGCGATCGTCGTCAACTATGCCAAGACCTTCTTCACCTCCGGCATGCTCGCACCGTACTGGCTGTTCATGCTGGGAGCGCTGTTCATCCTGGTGACGCTGTTGCTGCCGAAGGGCATCGTCGGTACCTTCAACGCTTGGCGGGAAACATCGAAAGAGAGGCGCCCCGCCGCAAGTGCGGCGGCCGAAGACGGCGTCACCGAACCGAAGATGGCGGAGAAGGCGCGATGAACGTCATGGATACCCGCGCGACTTCCGCGATGCTCTATCTCGACGGCGTGCACGTCTCGTTCGACGGCTTTCACGCCATCAACAATCTGTCGCTGACGCTCGAGCCCGGCGAGATGCGCGCCATCATCGGCCCAAACGGTGCCGGCAAGACCACGATGATGGACATCATCACCGGCAAGACCAAGCCGGACGAGGGCACGGTGCTGTTCGACGGCGTTACCGATCTGACGCGGCTGGACGAGACCCGCATCGCCGAGCTCGGCATCGGCCGCAAATTCCAGAAGCCGACGGTGTTCGAAAGCCAGACCGTGCAGGACAACCTCCTGCTGGCGCTCAATGTCGATCACAGTGTCAAGGGCACGCTGTTCTGGCGCGGCAGCAGGGCGGAGTCGGAGCGGATCGACAAGGTGCTGGAGACGATCCGCCTCGCCGACGCCCGCAACCGCCTCGCCGGCAGCCTCAGCCACGGCCAGAAGCAATGGCTCGAGATCGGCATGCTGCTGGCGCAGGACCCAAAACTGCTCCTCGTCGACGAGCCCGTCGCAGGGATGACCGACGTCGAGACGCATCTCACTGCCGAGCTGCTCAAGGAGATCAACAAGACCCATACGGTCATGGTGGTCGAGCACGACATGACGTTCGTGCGCGAACTCGGGGTCAAGGTCACCTGCCTGCATGAAGGCACGGTGCTCGCCGAAGGAACCATCGACCAGGTCTCGTCCAACGAGCGGGTCATCGAAGTCTATCTGGGACGCTGAGCGATGCTAGAGGTCAACGACATCAACCTGTTCTACGGCGCAGCGCAGGCGCTGCGCGGCGTGTCGATCGCGGCCGAGCCGGGCAAGGTGACGTGCGTGCTCGGGCGTAACGGCGTCGGCAAGACGTCGCTGTTACGCGCCATGGTCGGGCAATATCCGATCTCCTCGGGCGCGATCGTGTTCGACGGCAGCGACATCACGGGCCTCAAGCCCTATGAGCGGGCACGCAAGGGCATCGGCTTCGTGCCGCAGGGTCGCGAGATCTTTCCGCTTCTAACGGTCGAGGAGAACCTCAAGACCGGCTTCGGCCCGCTCAAGCGCGAGGACAAGCATATCCCGGACGACGTGTTCTCGCTGTTTCCGGTGCTGGAGTCCATGCTCGGGCGGCGCGGCGGCGATCTCTCCGGCGGCCAGCAGCAACAGCTGGCGATCGGGCGTGCGCTGGTGATGCGGCCGAAATTGCTGCTGCTCGACGAGCCGACCGAGGGCATCCAGCCCTCGATCATCAAGGACATCGGCCGCGCCATCTCCTACTTGCGCAACCTCGGCAACATCGCCATCGTGCTGGTCGAACAATATCTCGACTTTGCCTGCGAGCTCGGCGACAGTTTCGCGGTGATGGATCGCGGTGCGGTGAAGTTCACCTGCGACCGCTCCAATCTCGACGCCAGCGAGATCAGCCGCCAGATGGCGCTGTAAGCCGGGAAATCGCAGGCTGCAAAAAATCCTGCCGCGGCCGGCTGGGGGAGACGGATGCGCAACGACGCCTTGGTGACATCTTTGGCGACTTCTTCGGTGTTCGAAGCCAATCGTGCCCGCGGCGCGGTGCGCTTCGATGTGCACGCCCGCGACGGCGTGACGCGGCGTGGTGCTTTGCATGAATCCGGCTCGCTCCGCGTGCGCTTTCCCTCGCCGGAGGACGATGGCCTGTCCGGCGTGTTCGTCAACACGGCGGGCGGGGTCGCCGGCGGCGATCGCTTCGACATCGAGATCTCGGCCGCGGATAGCTCGCGTTTGACGCTGACCACGGCGGCCGCCGAAAAGGTCTATCGTGCGCCAGGCGCGGCTGCGCAGCTCAACATTTCCCTGAAGGTCGCCGCCGGCGCGCATCTCGGCTGGTTGCCCCAGGAGACGATCTTGTTCGATCGCGCCCGGGTTCATCGCCGCTTCGACATCGAAATCGATGATGCCGCCTCGCTCCTGCTTTGTGAAATCGTCGTATTCGGCCGCACTGCCATGGGCGAGCGCATGGAGCAGGGCGAGTTCGTCGACGGCTGGCGGCTCCGCCGTGGCGGCAGGCTGGTCTTTGCCGAGACGATCAGGCTCGACGGCGATATCGGCGCCAAGCTCGCGCGATCGGCGGTTGCCAAGGCGGGTGCTGCGATCGGCACGGCCCTGATCGTGCCCGGCGACGAGGCACTGGTCGAGCGCATTCGCGAGGCATCGGAATCTTTCGCCGGCGAGGTCGGAATCTCGGCCTGGAATGGCTTTGCAATGGCGCGGTTCTGTGCCCAAGATGCGGCGCGTTTGCGCGCCGATATGATGGCCGTGCTGGCGCGCACCGGTGCGGTCTTGCCGCGACTCTGGCTGAATTGATGGCTGGCTGAATTGAAGTGTTGAACGGAAGAGATTCTTCATGAACCTGTCTCCCCGCGAAAAGGACAAGCTTCTGATCTCGATGGCGGCGATCGTGGCGCGCCGCAGGCTCGACCGCGGCGTCAAGCTCAACCATCCCGAGGCGATCGCGATCATCTCCGATTTCATCCTCGAAGGCGCGCGCGATGGCCGCACCGTTGCCGAGCTGATGCAATCCGGCGCGCAGGTGTTGACCCGCGATCAGGTGATGCCTGGAATCCCCGAGATGATCCACGACATCCAGGTCGAGGCGACCTTTCCGGACGGGACGAAGCTCGTCACCGTGCACGAACCGATCCGATAGGAGTAAGACGCATGATCCCCGGCGAACTCTTCATCAAGGACGGCGAGATCGAGCTCAATGCCGGCCGCAAGACCGTGACGCTGACGGTGGCCAACACCGGCGACCGTCCGATCCAGGTCGGCTCGCACTACCATTTCTTCGAGACCAACCCGGCGCTGAAGTTCGACCGCAAGAAGTCGCGCGGCATGCGCCTCGACATCGCCGCCGGCACCGCCGTCCGCTTCGAGCCCGGCCAGACCCGCGACGTCCAGCTCGTCGCGCTCGCCGGCAAGAAGACGATCTACGGCTTCCGTGGCGATGTGATGGGGAAGCTGTGAGGCATGCTGCCGCCCGTCCGGTTCATCTCCGAAGCTGCTGAGCTGGCCGCGCGTCGGCATAATGGCATGGCGCGCAAAGGGCGAGGCAACGAGCCTTACATCAACCATCTCGCGGAGGTCGCAAACCTGCTCGCGACCGCGACCGATGGGGCCGATGCCGAGCTCGTCGCCGCGGGCTGGCTGCACGATGTGATCGAGGACACCGAGACCACACGGGAGGAGCTCGCGCAAAAATTCTCCGACCGTGTCGCCTCTCTCGTCGTCGAATGCACCGACGATATGAGCTTGCCGAAAGCCGAGCGGCGACGCCTGCAGGTCGTCGATGCGCCGAAGAAATCGGCAAGCGCAAAACTGATCAAGATCGCCGACAAGGTCAGCAATATCGGCGCGCGCATTCAAGTCAACCCGACCGGGGCGGAGCGCGAGGATCTGATCGACTACACTGGCTGGGCCGAGCAGGTCGTCGCTGGTTGCCGCGGCGGCAATGCCTGGCTCGACACGACATTCGACAACATGGTGCGAACCGCGAGGGCCTTGCTGTGAGCACCATCAAAACATTCAAACGCAAACGGGGCTTGTGATGTCCGTCAAGATGAAGCGTTCCGTCTATGCCGACATGTTCGGTCCGACCACCGGCGACAAGGTGCGGCTGGCGGATACCGATCTCATCATCGAGGTCGAGAAGGATTTCACCATTTATGGTGAAGAGGTGAAGTTCGGCGGCGGCAAGGTGATCCGTGACGGCATGGGGCAGTCGCAGGTCACTAACAAGCAGGGCGCGGCCGACACCGTCATCACCAATGCGCTGATCGTCGACCATTGGGGTATCGTCAAGGCTGATGTCGCCATCAAGGACGGCATGATTTCGGCGATCGGCAAGGCCGGCAATCCCGACATCCAGCCGGGCGTCACCATCATCATCGGCCCCGGCACCGACGTGATCGCGGGTGAGGGAAAAATCCTCACCGCCGGCGGCTTCGACAGCCACATCCATTTCATCTGCCCGCAGCAGATCGAGCACGCGCTGATGTCCGGCGTCACTTCGATGCTGGGCGGCGGCACCGGCCCCTCGCACGGCACCTTCGCCACCACCTGCACGCCCGGCCCCTGGCACATGGGACGGATGATCCAGTCGTTCGATGCCTTCCCGGTCAATCTCGGCATTTCCGGCAAGGGCAACGCCTCGCGTCCCGCGGCGCTGGTCGAGATGATCAAGGGCGGCGCCTGCGCGCTGAAACTGCACGAGGATTGGGGCACGACGCCGGCCGCGATCGACAATTGCCTATCGGTGGCCGACGATTACGACGTTCAGGTCATGCTGCATTCCGATACGCTGAACGAATCCGGCTTCGTCGAGGACACCATCAAGGCGTTCAAGGGCCGCACCATCCACGCCTTCCACACCGAAGGTGCGGGCGGTGGTCACGCCCCTGATATCATCAAGGTCGCCGGCCTGAAGAACGTGCTGCCGTCCTCGACCAATCCGACGCGACCGTTCACCCGCAACACCATCGACGAACATCTCGATATGTTGATGGTATGCCATCACCTCGATCCCTCGATCGCGGAGGATCTGGCCTTCGCGGAAAGCCGTATCCGCAAGGAGACCATCGCGGCCGAGGATATCCTGCACGATCTCGGTGCGCTCTCGATGATGTCTTCAGATTCGCAAGCGATGGGGCGCCTCGGCGAGGTCATCATCCGGACCTGGCAGACCGCCGACAAGATGAAGAAGCAGCGCGGATCGCTGCCGCAGGACAAGGGCAAGGACAATGACAATTTTCGGGTGAAGCGCTTCATCGCCAAGTACACGATCAACCCCGCGATCGCCCATGGCGTGTCGAAGCTGATCGGTTCGGTGGAGAAGGGCAAGCTCGCCGATCTCGTGCTGTGGTCGCCGGCCTTCTTCGGCGTCAAGCCGGACTGCATCGTCAAGGGCGGCTCGATCGTCGCCGCGCCCATGGGCGATCCCAACGCCTCGATCCCGACGCCGCAGCCGGTGCATTATCAGCCGATGTTTGCTGCTTTCGGCAAGGCGCGCACGGCATCCTCCGTGGTGTTCACCTCGAAAGCAGCCATCACCGGCGGCCTCGCGCGAAAGCTCGGCATCGAGAAGAAGCTCTATGCGGTCCAGAACACCCGCAGCAAGATCTCGAAGAAGAGCATGATCCACAACGACGCCACGCCCAATATCGAGGTCGATCCGGAAACCTACGAGGTGCGCGCCGACGGCGAGCTGCTCACCTGCGCGCCCGCCGAGGTGCTGCCGATGGCGCAGCGATATTTCATGTACTGAATAGCGCCTCAACGCATGTCCCCGGCGCATGTCTCACTCCATGTCCTGGGGCGGCTTTTCCGGTTTTGCGTTCGATCCCGGCTGGTCTAATGTCCCGCCCGGTATCGTAACCTTAGAAGAAAAAGCCGGGAGGATTTCTCGTGATTTACGTCGTTGCTACCCTGACCATCAAGCCCGAAACGCGCGCCGAATTCATCGCAGCTGCGACCGCCTGCATCAAGGAGACGCGGAAGGAATCCGGCAATATCGCCTACGATCTGCATGAAAGCGTCACCGATCCCTCGAAGATGGTGTTCGTCGAGCAGTGGGAGAATGCCGAGGCGCTGGTGCCGCATCGCGGCCAGGAACACATGAAGACGTTCGGCCGTGTCGCGGTGAAATGCTTCACGGCGCCGCCGAAGATCGAAGTCATCACGCCCGAGAAGGTCGAGACGAGGTAACAGCGCATGATCCGGGCGACGCAGGTTAAGGGACAGCACCGCTTCACGGAAACGCCGGCGGATTCGGTCGTGCTCGATTTCGACGATCGGCACCGCCGCCGCATGGCGATGACGGGGACGCGGGGGCTCAATTTCCTGCTCGACCTGGAGAATGCCGTTGCACTGCGCGGTGGCGATGCGCTGGTGCTGGAGGACGGAAGGCTGGTCGAAGTGGTCGCGGCGCCCGAGCCGCTGCTGGAGATCCGCGGCCACGATCCGCACCATCTCATTCGCGTCGCCTGGCATCTCGGCAACCGCCATCTGCCGACGCAGCTCATGGCTAAAGCTTTGCGCATTCGCCGCGACCACGTCATCGAAGCGATGGTGAAGGGCCTCGGTGCACGCGTCGTCGAGATCGAGGCGCCGTTCGATCCCGAAGGCGGCGCCTATGCCGAGGCCAGCCATGCGCATGGTCACGATGACCGCGGGCACGATGACCACGCGCATCACGACCACGGTCATCATGATCATGGTCACCACGATCATGGCCACCATGACCATGATCACCATGGGCACGACCATCAACATGATCATGCCGCGCATGACCATGGGCATGATCATCACCATCACCACGACGAGCATTGCGACCATCCCGACCATCACCACGGCCACAAGCATGCTCACGACCACAAATGAGCCAGTCGGTAACGGTGGTCTCGCCGAGCGCGAGGCGGCGGCGCTGTACCGGCTGATGACGTGGCTGTCGCCGGCCTTTCCCGTCGGCGGGTTCTCCTATTCCAGCGGCATCGAGTGGGCGGTCGAAGCGGGGGACGTCACCGACATCGCGGCGCTGGCCGATTGGCTGGATGCCATGCTCGGCGACGGCTCCGGCTTTTGCGACGCGACGTTTCTGGTCCACGCATATCGCGCCACTGAAGCCGGCGAAGGGGCAGCCTTGAATGATATCGCCGAGCTTGCAGCGGCCTTCGTGCCGTCGCGCGAACGGCAGCTCGAGACGACCTCGCAGGGGCGCGCCTTTATCGACATCTCCCGCGCGGCGTGGAATGCCGAGGGCCTGGATGCCATGGTCGCGTCATGCCGCACGCCATTGGTCTATCCCGTCGCCGTTGGCGTCGTCGCCGCGTTGCACGGCGTGCCGCTGGGGCCGACGCTGCACGCCTTCCTGCATGCGCTGGTTTCGAACTGGATTTCGGCGGCCAGCCGGCTCATTCCGCTCGGTCAGACCGACAGCCAGCGCGTGCTGGTGAAATTGGAAGCCGCCGTCGCCGCAACCGCCAATCGGGCGCTGGGGGCGACATTGCACGATCTCGGCAGCGCGACCTTCCGCGCCGATCTCGCCAGCCTGCGGCACGAGACGCAATATACGCGGCTGTTTCGCTCGTGAGCGATACGGCCTTCAACTAATCAAGAGAGAGCAACGACATGGCAACTTCTCATGGCCCCCTGCGTGTCGGCGTTGGCGGCCCAGTTGGATCGGGCAAGACTGCGCTGATGGATCTGCTCTGCAAGACCATGCGCGAGCGCTACGACATCGCCGCGATCACCAACGACATCTACACCAAATGGGATGCTGAATTCCTCGTGCGATCCGGCTCGCTGACGCCTGACCGCATTGCCGGCGTCGAGACCGGCGGCTGTCCACACACCGCGATCCGCGAGGACGCTTCGATGAATCTCGCCGCGGTGGCCGACATGCGCGCGAAATTCCCCGGGCTTGATCTCGTGCTGATCGAATCCGGCGGCGACAATCTGGCGGCGACCTTCTCGCCGGAACTGGCCGACCTCACTATCTATGTCATCGACGTTGCCGCCGGCGACAAGATCCCGTCCAAGGGCGGCCCCGGCATCACCCGCTCCGACCTTCTGGTCATCAACAAGATCGACCTTGCGCCCCATGTCGGTGCCTCCCTCGAGAAGATGGACACGGACGCCAGGCGCATGCGCGGCGAGCGCCCCTTCGTCATGACCAACTTGAAGAAGAGCGAGGGGCTCGACCGCATTGTCGGCTTCATCGAGGCCAAGGGTGGATTGAAACGGGTGGATTGAAACGGGCGGGCTGACGGGCCGCGGCGACGTGGCGCAGGCGTTTTCCGCCGTTAACGTCTGAGGCAAAGCCGCATCCGCGGAACAAATTTCGGACACGGCGATTATCTACCTCCGGTGCCCGGAGCAGAGCCGCTGTTGGCCAGACGATCGGCCGGGCGAATTAAGCTTTTTCGGCGACCGAAGTTGCGTACAGATGCCTCCTCCGTCATTATCCCTGCCACTGGGGTCCACCCTGTTTCGGCACATGGCCGTTCGAGCGGCGTTGATATGCTCCGTGTTTATTGCCGACCTCCTGCCTTCGCCTGAGTAGTCGCGTGGTCCGGCTGGGTTTCATCATCGGCTTCATCGCTCTGCTCGGAGCCTTGCTCTCCGGGCTTGCGGCCTATCGCGTCCACGACCAGGAGCTGGCGCTAGACCGGATTGCGCTGGCCCGCGCGATCGACGTTCATGCGAGCCTTGTCCAAGACAGGTCGACCGAGCGTGAGCTGCTGGCGCGTGTCGCCTCTGGCCTGTTCCGCGCCCCGTCGGTGCTGAAGCCCAACATGCTGGAGCCGCTGCGTTCGGCGATCTACGCCTTCAAGACCGATTTCGTCGTGGCTGGCTGGGTCGCCCGGCTGCAGCCGAGCGAGCTCGCCGCGGCGCAGACCGCGATCGCCGCCGCGGGCTTCCCGAAACCACGGATCCGTGACTACAGCGACAAGCCGATCGACCCGGCAAGCCTGACCCAGCCGATCGACGTGCTGATGGACCTCGAGCCGCGCAGCGACGAGACCAAGGCGCTGCCGGGCCGCAGCTACGATGACGAGCCGGTTCGCAACGCCATGCTGACGCGCGCCAGGGTCGAGAAGCGGTCGGTTGCCTCCGACCCCATACCTCTCTTGCGCGACAACGGGCCGATCGGCGTCATCGTGGCCGCCCCCGTCATTCCCGAGGGCGCCACCGAGCCGGTCGGCTTCGTCACCTTTTCCTACGAGCTGGCTTCGCTGATGCTGACCAATGACGATCTGTCGTTGTTCTCGGTCGCACTCAAGGACCCGCGCAAGGAGGGCAGCGAGCTCGTTGCCAACGACCAGGGTGTCGTCTCCACCCGCATGACGACGCCGGATGGGCCGCCCCCGTCGGCGACGCGCACCATCAGCTTCGGCGGCCGCGACTGGCAGCTCGGCTATTACGCCAAGACCAATTCGGCACGGCGCGCCGAGCAGACCGCGATCATCGTCGCGGCGATCGGCTTCGCCATCACCGCGATGGTCTGCGGCCTGTTCGGCTACGTCGCCTACAATAACTTGAGGCTCAGCCGCGAAATCCAGGTGCGAATCGGCTTCGAGCGGCGGTTGACGGCGGTCATCGACGAGCTCAATCACCGGGTCAAGAACATCCTCGCGGTGATCCAGTCGATCGTGACGCGCACGCTGCGCCACGGCTCGGACATCGATGTCGCGCGCGAGCTGCTGATCGGCCGCATCCACGCCATGTCCAACGTGGTCTCGCTGCTCAGCGAGAGCCAGTGGCAGGGCGTCAAGCTGAAGGGCCTGTTCGAAGCGCGTGCCATTCCGCATGCCGATCGCATCGCAGTCAGTGGCCCGGATATCGCCGTCAGTGCGCGTGCTGCCCAGAGCCTGTCGCTGCTGTTCTTCGAGCTTGCCTCGCACTCGGACGAAGGCCTTTCGCTGGTCGGCAAGCATCCGCACATCACCGCAAACTGGACGGTGACGGGCGAGGAGCCCGAGACGGTGTTTCATTTCCGCTGGGAGGAGTTCAACACCAGCGAGGCGACGCGCCGGCCGGATTCGGATTTCGGCCTTATCCTGCTCGACCGCGTCGCGCCCGAAGCGCTCGGCGGCACCGCCAAGCGCTACTTCACGGATGTCTCCTATGTCTACGAACTGACGGCGCCGATGGAGACAGTCGTGGACATGACGGAGCGCGACCGCACGGAAAAGCTGTCGCAGCCGGTGAAGCCGGTGCGCTAACCCTTCGGCCGCAACACGAGGTCGACCAGGTTGCGCGCATAAGCGGGCGTGATCGGCGCGATGCCGAAGACGTAGCGGTAGAACAGGCTGCCATAGATGGCGTCGTAGAGGTCTTCCGCCGGAGCTTCGGCCAGAATGCTGCCGTCATGTTGGCCGGTCGCGATCATATCCACCAGCGCATCGCGGCGGAACTGGAGGTAGCGGGCATAGAACAGCT
Source organism: Bradyrhizobium monzae (assembly GCF_021458635.1). Classification (GTDB taxonomy): domain Bacteria; phylum Pseudomonadota; class Alphaproteobacteria; order Rhizobiales; family Xanthobacteraceae; genus Bradyrhizobium. The sequence continues at coordinate 71,354 of NZ_JAIRDQ010000006.1, read as the reverse complement.
TCGCCGAGCCGGTCTTGGAGATGCATTCGGAGATGACCGCAAGCTGCACCTTGCCGAACTCGCCCTGCAAGGCTTCGGCATAGGCCGCAGCGTGACGGCGTGCGCGCGCCGCGGGCGTGCCCGCGCTCACCGGGGGCAGCGGTAGCATTTGCGCGGCGTGATGGAGGAAGGCGTCGATCAACAGCGCCTCACGCGACGGCCACCATTTGTAGATTGTCATCTTGGAGACGTTGGAGTGACGCGCGACGGCATCGATCGTGGTCGCGGCAAGGCCGGTCGTCGCCATCAGCGTATAAGCGCTTTCGAGGATGGCGTTCGTGGTCTCGATCGAGCGCGGTCGGCCGCGCCGGGGGGCGCCCTCGGCCGCATCGCTCGTGCCTTTCGCCATGACCAAGTCGGTCTCCCTGCGCAGAGGCCGCCATTCCCAAAGGCTGCCCCCCTCGTCCCGCATAGCGTAGCCGAGGTCTCCGGCCTAGCGAAATCGCGCGAGAGCCTTGGGGCCTCGCCGTGCCTAGGCACGCTGCCGTAAGGCTGCCGGCTCATCCTGACGCTTCGACCAGGAGATGTAATAGGCCACCGCCGTCATCGCCGCGAAACCGGCAAGGCTCACCCCGATCTGCATCACGACCAGATTGGCGCCGGTGATCAGGATGAGATGGCCGGCGAAGGACAGGAATACGCCAACGCAGAACACGGCGAGCCATTCCTCGCCGCATTTGATCACCATCTGGAGCGGCTTCCATTGCAGCCCCGGATGGTCGGCCGGGATGAGGTGGGTCGCGATGAAAGCGAGCGCGAGGAAATGAATCACGCGATACGGCGCGAGGTTTTCCTTGTCGGTCGGCGAGATGCCCTCAAGTACGACATCCGGCAAATAGGCGGACAATGTCGGCGAATGACGCATCAGGGTGATGGCCATCGCCGACACCAGATAGGCGCCCGCCAGCATGCGGAGCCAGGGCAGGTTGCGCAAGGCGCTGCCCGACGCGCCGGTGACGGCAAACCAGCCGCCCAACACCATCAGCATCTGCCAGCAGTACGGGTTGAACGTCCATTCCTGGTCCGGGTAGGTCCGGAAACCCCACTCGAACCAGCGCGCCGCGAAATAGAACGCGACAGAGAGCGCCAGCGTCACGTTCGGGCGCCGCAGCAGCCCCCACAGGGCAAACGGAAAGAACGCCATCAGCGGGATCATCAATTGCAGCAGGTCGAGGTTCAGCGGCTCTTCCTGAAGCACGAGGCCACGGACCAGGATGCGCAGCGGATGCTCGAGTATTCCCGAGATGTTGTAGTCGCTGATGATCTCTGGCGCCATCGATTGCGAGGCGACATAGGCGATGGTGTCGATGTAGATCACGAACAGCACGACATAGGCGGCATAGAGCCGCCAGACGCGGCGGAAGATGCGCGTCGCGGCGACGACATAGCCGCGCTCTAGCGCCATCTTGCCGTGGATGATGGCAACGCCATAGCCCACCACGAACACGAACAGGTCGGCCGCGCCGCTGAAGCCGAAGTTGCGCAGCGTCAGCAGGTTGACGACATTGTTCGGGATGTGATCGACGAAGACCGACCAGGTCGCAATGCCGAGCGTCAAATACAGCCTTGCGTCGTGGTCGAATGCGGCGAGGTTAGCCTTGACGGACGGCTTCATTGCGAAAATGGCTTTTGGAATCAGGGGCGATGCTTTTAGCGGCAACCGTCCGCCTATCCGAGTAGCGATTACGTGAAGGCGGACGGTTTTGGGGTCATTGATGAATAATTGCGCAGAGATGGGCTGTTCAATTCCCGCGAGCTTGCTTGCCCGGCCGGCAGCGCAACTTTCTTAACGAGATCTCGACCCTTACTCTGCCGGCTCGACTGATGTCTCATCCGCGGTGCCGGCGCGGCTTGCCATGATTCCGAGCGCAACACTGCCGATGGCCAGGATCGGCAACAGGCGCTTGACGCCGATGGCGCGGACGATCTGCAAGCCGGTTGCGATCAGCATGGGGTCGGCGAGCATGCTCGGCGCCGCCTTCGCGGCGCGCTCTGCGGCGATGCGGGCGCGTTTCCGCATCTCGCGCTTGTAGCCCCAATAGCTTCCTGCGGCCGCAAGCGTCAGCAGGAAGAAGATGCCGGCGCCCGCAAGGCAAGCCTGCACGGGACCGTATTTTTCCAGCACCGAGATGAAGGCCGCCGCGCAGAGGAAGCATGTCGTGATGAACAGCGCGAACGCCGCGCCCGCCGCCAGCGAGGTCAGCCGCACAGTCGTGCCGGTCGATGCGCTGATGCCGTCGATGATGCGCTGGAACACGGTCTTGCTCCTCAGGTCCCCACAAGCCAATTCGTCACGTGCCGGTCACGGCGACGGAGGCCGTCGTGACCTCAAAATTCATCATGCGCCCTAGCGGCGCCAGGCGAAGCCGATCAGGAAGCCGATGCCGAGCGCGACACCGACGGTCGCGAGCGGCCGCTGCGTGATCGCGTCTTCCAGCGTCTCCTCAATCGAGCCATAGGCATCCTGCGCTGCGTCCATCATGGCGCTGCCGCGCTCGGAGAAGTCGTCGAGCGTCGAATCCACGTTGTCGCGCGCCTGCTTGTAACCGCGCCGGGCCTGCTTGCCCGTCGCGTTGGCGAACGTGTTGAGGGCGTCGGTGATCTGGTCGGTGAGGGCGGCGATATCGCTTTTCACGGCTGCTACATCCTTCTCGAGGCGCTCTGCGGTGGCTTTGTCGGTCCAGTCTCTCATTCTGGCTTCGCCATCGGCTATTGACATCACAAGCTCCGAACTGTTGGCGGTGAGATGGGCGGAAAACGTTTGGTTGTGGCGGAAGTTCCGTTTGCGGAGCCCGTCATCCCTGCGGCAATTGCGGCGAATTCTCCGGCAACAGATGCTCCTTCAGAATCAGTCCGACGATGAGGAGCGGAGACGACAGGAATGCGCCCATCGGTCCCCACAGCCAGGTCCAGAACGCCAGTGCGATGAACACGGCGAGCGCATTGAGCGCCAGTCTGCGGCCGATGATGGTCGGCGTGACGAAGTGCCCCTCCATGAAGGTAATCCCTCCAAAGGCGATCGCCGCAGCCAGTCCGCCGCCGATGGTCGGGAACGCCACGACGCCGACGACGGCCAATATGACGAACATGGCGACCGGCCCGATGATCGGGATGAAGTTGAGCGTCGCCGCGAGCGCACCCAGGCCCGCCGGATTGGGCATTCCGGTGACCGCACAGACGATACCGGCTGCAATGCCGACGCCGATATTGATGACGGTCACGGTCAGGAGGTAGTTGCCGAGATGGACCTCGATCTCGTTCAGGATCCGCAACGTGCGCAGCCGCGCGTCGCGATCGCTGAAATTCATGATCATGGCGCGCCGCAGGTCACGCCAGCTCGCGATGAACAGGATCAGGGTGGCGAAAAACAGCAGGAATTCGGCGAAAGTCGGTGACAGGAATTCCAGCGTCGGCTGCACCCATTCGAACTTGGGCAACTGGAGGTTCGGTAATCCCTCAGAGCCACCGACCATGGTTTGCAGCTCTCGCCACAGCGCCAGGGGCCGGTCGAAGACGTGCATCTTATCCTTGAGCTGCGCGCCCAGCTCCGGCAGACGCGAGCTCCATTCCATGGCAGGTGCGGCAATCAGCGCGAAGATGAAAGCGACCATAGCGGTCACCGCGATCACGATGAGCACGGCGCCGAGGGCCCGCGGCACGTGCCGCTTTTCCAGAAAGGTCGCGGCCGGCGACAGCATGGTGCCGGCGACGATGGCCATCACGACCGGCAGGAAAAACCCCTTGGCAACGTAGAGCACGGCGACGATGGCGATCAGGAGCAGGCCGGCAAGCGCAAAGGCAACGAACTCGGTGCGCCGGATCACCGGCGGCAGCTCGGTATGGCTGTCGGGAAGCGGAGTACCCTCGTCATTGCCGGAAATCAGACGTTCACTGGGAAGGACGCGCACAATTTCTCTCCCCGCACGGAGGTGTCCGGGCGCCCATTTGGTCATCAGGAAACTCCCGACGCCTGCTGCGGTTCCATCGCGGCTTCGTGAAGTTGTACTCGCTTGACTGTGACGTCGTTGCCGCAGGAGCGGGCGGAACTTGAGTCGGTTCTGCTGCGTTTGTTGGGAAGCCGCATCACTCAAGATGCAAACATCACACGGGGCAGCACCATGACAAAGTTCTTCGCAGTCGGTCGCAGCTTCTCGCCGCGCGTCGTCACCGCTTTTGCCTTTGCGACAGCCCTGCTGACGGTGCCGTTCGCAGCGCAGGCTCAAACGCTCGGCTATTCGCCGGTGCGGCCGCAGGCCTATCTGCCGCAGGACCAGTCCTATTATTCGCAGGGCTATGCGAGCGAGGCGCCGCAGGCGGCCGACGAGGATGCGGCATTGCCCGATCGCCTGCGCCGTCAGATCGTCAGCTTCGACCGTAACGAGCCCGCCGGCACCATCGTCATCGATACCGCCAACACCTATCTCTATTATGTGCTCGGCAACGGCCGCGCCATGCGCTACGGCGTCGGCGTCGGCCGCGAAGGTTTCACCTGGTCGGGCGTGCAAAGCATCACCCGCAAGGCGGAATGGCCGGATTGGCACCCGCCGGCAGAGATGATCGCGCGTCAGCCCTATCTGCCGCGCTTCGTCGCCGGCGGCCCCGGTAATCCGCTCGGCGCCCGCGCGATGTATCTTGGCTCCAGCGAATACCGCATCCACGGCACCAACGATCCGACCACGATCGGTAAGTTCGTCTCCTCCGGCTGCATCCGCCTCACCAATGAGGACGTGAGCGACCTCTTCAGTCGCGTCAATGTCGGCGCCAGGGTCGTGGTGCTGCCGAAGAAAGCGCCGCTGATGGCGCGCGGCGGCGATCCCGTGCGCAAGCAGCGGCCGGCGGTAACGACGCTGCCCTCCGGCCGCCAGGCGCTGAACATTTCGGCACCGTCGTCGGTGGACTAAGAGTTTAAGTGAGGTCACATGATGAGACGTTCGATCGGCAGATTGGCTGGCGGAGCGGCCGCGTTCGTCACGATCGCTTCCCTCGGCCTTGCGCTGGCGCCTTCGGCGCATGCGGAGGATTTTTTCTCGGCGCTGTTCGGCGGTTTCCGCATGCGGCCGCCGCCGGAAATCCGGGTGCCGTTCCCGAACGACGACATGCCGCGCTACGACACGCCGCGCCAGCGCGCGTCCTATGGCGGCGGCACGGCCTATTGCGTGCGTGGTTGTGACGGGCGTTATTTCCCGGCGCAAGGCAACGATGCCGAGAGCAAGGCGCAATCCTGCAAGAGCTTCTGCCCGGCGTCAGAGACCTCGCTGGTCTATGGCAGCAACATCGACGACGCCACGACCGACAGCGGCAAGTCCTATTCCGATCTGCCGAACGCCTTCCGCTATCGCAATGAGATCGTGTCCGGGTGCACCTGCAACGGCAAGGATCCGGCCGGCCTCGCTTCGCTCAAGGCCGAGGACGACCCGACCCTGCGCAAAGGTGATATCGTGGCAGGCAGCGACGGCCTCGTCGTTGCCAACCGCAACGCCAACGAGCGCCGCGGTGTCGCGATGAACTTCTCGCCATTGCCGGAAAAGATCCGCGCAAAATTCCACCAAGTGCCGGTGGTGGCGAAGGAGTAGGACCAGGACCAGCGTTGCTTATGCCGCGCGGATCTTGCCGAGGAAGTCGCTGACCTCGTGGCCGAGCTGGTTGCTCTGGGTCTCGAGCATCTCGGATGCGCTCTTCACATTGTCGGCGGCCGCGGCCGCTGCGTCCGCATCTGCCTTCACGCCGGTGATGTTGTCGGAGACATTCTTGGTGCCCTGCGCCGCATATTGGGTGCTGCGCGTGATCTCCTGCGTCGCCGCGCCCTGCTCCTGCACGGCAGCCGCAATCGCGGTCGCGACCTCGTTGACCTCGCCGATGATGCCGCCGATGGTCTGGATCGCGTGGATGGCATCGCCGGCGACCTTCTGGATGTCGGCGATCTGCTCGGAGATTTCCTCCGTCGCCTTCGCCGTCTGGCTTGCCAGCGACTTCACCTCGGAGGCGACGACCGCAAAGCCACGGCCCGCTTCGCCGGCGCGCGCGGCTTCGATGGTGGCGTTGAGCGCGAGCAGATTGGTCTGCGCCGCGATCGTGTTGATCAGGCCGACGACCTCGCCGATGCGCCCGGCAGACTTTTGCAGGCCCTGCACGGTGCCGTCGGTCTCGCGCGCCTGCGTGACGGCGCGACCGGCGATCCCGGCGGCATGCGCGGCCTGCTGGCTGATGTCATTGATCGAGGCCGAGAGCTCTTCGGCGGCGGCCGCGACGCTGTCGACGCTCATGGAGGCGTCGTTGGAGGCCTTGCCGGCGACCTGGACGCGGTCGTAGGTCTGGCGCGAGACCGCGGAAAGATCGCCCGAGGTCTTGCGCATCCGGCCCGACGCATCATTCAGCTCGCCCAGCGTCTTTTGCACGGCGCCTTCGAACTCACCGACATAGGCTTCGACAGCGCGCTGGCGCGCGGCGGCGCCCGCATTACGTTCGCGCTCGTGCTCCTCGATCTTGAGCTTTTCGGTAGCCTGCTGCTTGAAGGTTTCCAGTGCGCCGGCGAGCGCGCCGATCTCGTCGTTGCGATCGAGATAGCCGCTGTCGACGGCGAGATCGCCGCCCGCGACCTTGAGCATCGCATCGCGGATGGTGTTGAGCGGGTTGATGACGCGGCGGCTGACCAGCATGATCGCGCCGACGGCGAGACCGATCGCGAGCGTCAGCAGCACGAGCTGCACGATCAGCGCGCGTTGCGCCGCGCCGCGTTGATCGAGGGTATGCGTCCTCGCTGCGTCGAGGGCGGCTTCGGCCACCGCGACTGCGCTTGCCATGCGGCCGACCGTGAGCGGGCTCCACTGGTTGGCCGTCATCTCGGCCTTCTCGCCCTTGACCAGCGCGTCGGCGAGGCGGTCGCGCAGGGTCAGATATTGCGGCTCGAAATAGGCGGTCTTGGCGCCGGCCATGGCGGAGGCGAGCGCCGGCGGTAGCTGCATGCCGGAGGTCGACAATTCCAGCGCCTTCCACATCGCGCTCGTGCCGCCGACATATTGGGTATAGTTGTAGCGGGCTTCCGGCGTGATCTTGCCGGCCGCAAGTCCGGTCGAGACGATCAGCGAAGCCTCGCCCGCGGTGTTGCGCAATAGCCAGGCGTTCTGCTTGATCGACAGCAATTGGTCGATCTCGGCGTCCTGATGGTTGACGGTGGCGGCCAGCGTGTTCCCGAGATTGTCGAGGACGTCGAGCAGGCCCTGCGTCGTCTCCATGTATTCCCTGGTCAGGCCCGCGCGGCGCTGATCCTTCGGCTTGGTGACGTTCTCCCAAAACTCCTTCTGCTCCTCGATCAGCAGCTTGTTGAGGCGCGCGAGCTCCGGTACCAGCGTGCCGGATCGCGGGAAGTCCATGCTCGGCAGCAGCCCCAGCGCGCGTGCCATTGCCGGCATCTGCGCATCACGCAGGCTGCGCAGATATTTCTCGATCTCGGAGTCCATCGGTTCGGTGGCGTTCAGCAGCCGCGAGGTGGTCGAGCGATCGGTCCGCAGATTGTGCATCGCCTTGAATAGATCGGCGGAGGCGTCGGCAATCGCCGAGATGCGGTTGGCGGTCTTCAGGCGATCCCAGGACTCGTAGGCGGTGAGCGAGAGTGCGATCACCACGCAGATCGACGTGATCGCGATCACTGTCTTCAACAGCGCGGACACGGTCAGACGATTGAGCATCGAAGTCCCCCCAAATTCCCATTTCAAAGTTCGGCAAAGACGCCCCGGTAAAATCGGGAAAACGGGGGGCGGTCGCATCGGCAATTGCATACCGTTCGCGGCACGCAGGCCGTACGGTTTCTGCATCTGAAACGAAAAGGGTAAAGTTTTAGGCAGGCAGCCTGCCGGTAGAATTACGCATTTACTAGAAGTTGTAGCGGGTTGCGCGAATGGAACCGGCGCGTGAGACGGGCGTTAGAGACCTCGTTGGCAATTTGCCTGAAGGGGGCCTTGCGATGTTGGTCGGCGTACTCGTCACCTTTCTCGTCATTATTCTCGTTCTCTATCTCATCAACATGCTGCCGATGGACGGTCGCGCCAAGCAGATCGCGCGCGTCGTCGTCATCATCATCGGCATTGTGTCGCTGCTGAAATATCTCGCGGTGTTTTAGCGGGTGTTATCGCCACAACAAAAAAGCCCCGGCGTGAGCCGGGGCTTTCGATGGTGCAACAGGCGGCCTTGTCAGCCCGCCGCTTTCGCCTCGCGGCGGCGCGCGGTGAGGATGTATTCGGTGTAGCCGTTCGGCTGCTCGCGGCCCTTGAAGATGAGGTCACAGGCGGCCTTGAAGGCAACGCCGTCGAAGGCGGGCGCCATCGGCTTGTAGATCGCATCGCCCGCATTCTGCTTGTCGACGACCACGGCCATGCGCTTCAAGGATTCCATCACCTGCGCTTCGGTGATGATGCCCTGATGCAGCCAGTTGGCGAGATGCTGGCTGGAAATGCGCAAGGTGGCGCGGTCTTCCATCAGGCCGACATCGTGGATGTCGGGCACCTTGGAGCAGCCGACGCCCTGGTCGATCCAGCGCACGACGTAACCCAGAATGCCCTGGCAGTTGTTGTCGATCTCCTGCTTGACGTCGTCGGGCGCCCAATTCGACTTCGACACCGGAATGGTGAGGATGTCCGAAAGCTTGGCGCGCGGGCCGCCCTTGGTCAATTCCTGCTGGCGCGCAATGACGTTGACCTGGTGGTAGTGCAGCGCGTGCAAGGTCGCCGCGGTCGGCGAGGGCACCCAAGCCGTGGTGGCGCCGGCCTGCGGATGGGCGAGCTTCTGGGCCAGCATGTCCGCCATCTTGTCCGGTGCAGCCCACATGCCCTTGCCGATCTGGGCGTGGCCGGGCAGGCCGTCGATCAGGCCCATGTCGACGTTCCAGTCTTCATAGGCCTTGATCCAGGCCTGCGCCTTCATTTCATTCTTGCGGATCATCGGACCCGCTTCCATCGAGGTGTGGATCTCGTCGCCGGTGCGGTCGAGGAAGCCGGTGTTGATGAACATGATGCGCTTGGAGGCGCGCTGGATGCAGGCCTTGAGGTTGACGGTGGTGCGCCGTTCCTCGTCCATGATGCCGACCTTGAGTGTGTTCTCCGGCAGGCCCAGCATTTTCTCGACGCGGTCGAAGATCTCGCAGGTGAACGACACCTCGTCGGGGCCGTGCATCTTCGGCTTGACGATATAGGCAGATCCCGTGCGGCTGTTCTTGACCTTTGAATTGCCTTTGAGGTCGTGAATGGCGAGCAGCCCTGAGACGGCGGCATCGAGCAGGCCTTCCGGGACTTCCTCGCCGGCCTCGTCCAGCACCGCGTCGGTGAACATGTGGTGACCGCAATTGCGCATCAACAGCAGACTGCGGCCGTGCAGCTTGACCTCGCCCTTGCCGTCCCGCGTCTTGTAGGAGCGGTCGGCGTTGAGCGAGCGCGTTAGCGTCTTGCCGCCTTTTTCGAAGTCCGCCGACAGCGTGCCGTTCATCAGGCCGAGCGTGTTGCGATAGACCAGCACCTTGTCTTCGGCGTCGACCGCGGCGACCGAGTCTTCCATGTCGAGGATGGTCGACACGGCCGATTCCATGATCATGTCGGCAACGCCGGCCGGATCGTCCTTGCCGATCACGCTGTTGCGGTCGATCTTGACCTCGACATGCAGGCCGTTGTTGGCGAGCAGCACGGCGCTCGGCGCGGCCGCATCGCCCTGGAAGCCAGCGAACTGCGCGGCGTTCTTCAGCGCGGTGGCGTTGCCGCTCTTCAGCTTCACGGCGAGCTGGCCCGCGACGACGCTATAGGCGGTGACGTCGGTGTGGCTGCCTGTCGCCAGCGGCACGGCGGCGTCGAGGAAGGCTTTTGCTTTCGCGATCACCTTGTCGCCGCGCGCCTTGTTGTAACCCTTGCCGCTCTCGGCAGCGTCGTGAGGGATCGCGTCGGTGCCGTAGAAGGCGTCGTAGAGTGAGCCCCAGCGCGCATTCGCCGCGTTCAGCGCGTAGCGTGCGTTGGTAAGGGGCACGACAAGCTGCGGGCCGCAGATCTTGCCGATCTCTTCATCGACGTTGGTGGTCTCGACCTTCTGCGTCGCCGGCTCGGGGACGAGATAGCCGATCTCCTTCAGGAAGGCGGTGTAGGCGTCGAGGTCGAACGCCTTGCCCTTGTTGGCGCGATGCCAGTCGTCGATCTTGGCCTGAAGCGAGTCACGGAAGGCGAGCAGCGACCGGTTCTTTGGCCCCAGCTCCTTGGTGATGGCGGCAAGCCCGGCCCAGAACGCATCCGGCGCGATTCCCGTTTTCGGGGTGGCTTCCTTGGCGATGAAATCGAAAAGGACGGGGGCGATCTTCAATCCGTGGGCGTCGACGCGTTTCATGATGGTCTTTCTTGTTGGAAATGGCTGTTTTTGGCTGCTTTTGACCCGACAGCAGCAAAATGCGCCCACGCGGGGCGGCTTTCGAGACTTATTAGCCTCAAAATCGGGGCGGTGAGAAGACCCCCGGCGTCTGTCAAAATGTCAAGGAGAGGGGGCGGCCCGGCGCTCCGCTGGATTCCCCGCGAAAGCGGGGAATCCAGTACGCTGCGGCTTCTCCGCATCCCAACGCTGTCTCTGGAATAGTGGGTCGCCCGGTCAAGCCGGGCGACGACAGCTGGGAATAGGACGCCCTCAAATATTCGCGGCGAGGTCCACGAGCTCGTCGAACAGCACGCCGGTCGTCTTCAGCATCTGTTCGATCTCATCTGCAGCCTCGGCAACCGTCCGCGTCGAGGTGTCGATCACGAGCTCGGCGGCCTCGGGCCGCTCGTAGTCGTTGCCGATGCCTGTAAAGGAGGTAAGCGTGCCGGCGCGGGCCTTCTTGTAATGGCCCTTGGGATCGCGCTCCTCGCAGATCTCGGCCGGTGTCGCGACATGGATCTCGCGGAACGCGGCATCGGCGATGCGGCGCGCCGTGGCGCGGTCCTCGCGGGCCGGCGAGACCGCGGCGACAATGGCAATGTGGCCGTTGCGGGCGAGATGGGTTGCGACCTCGGCAAGCCTGCGGATGTTCTCGCTGCGATCGGCTGCGGAGAAGCCGAGATCGCTGTTGAGCCCGGCGCGCAGCGTGTCGCCGTCGAGCAGGATCGGCGAGCCGCCATTGGTGAAGAGCCGTCGCTCCAGTGCCTTCGCCAGCGTCGACTTGCCGGAAGCCGGAAGGCCGGTAAGCCAGACCACCGCGCCATTGTGCTGGTACCGCGCCGAGCGCTCATCAGGCCGCAGCGCCGATTCCACCGGCACGATATCGACCGGCACGGCGCGCTGGCCGGCATCGACCGACAGCACCAGGCCGCCGCCGGCGATGCGCCCGGACACCTCGATCACGAGGCGGCCGGTGCGCGGATTCTCCGTATAGGGATCGGCAGCAATCGGGTTGGACAGGGAGATGTCGATCTCGCCGACATGGTTGCGGCCGATTGCCTTGTTCTCGCGGCTCTCGAGCTCGCCGGGGTCGACCGCCTTCTCGATGGCGACGACGGTGGCGCGGCTTTCCTTCGGACCGCAGCGGACCAGGAGCTGGTCGCCCTTGGCGAGCGGCTTGTCGTGCAGCCAGAAGATGCGCGCGCGCAGCCGCCGTGTCTCGCGCGGAGCGGTGTCGGCATGGGCGATGATGTCGCCGCGCTCGATGAACAATTCGCGGTCGAGCGTGATGCCGACCGAGCGGCCCGCGCCCTGACGGCCCGCGACCGGGGTCACCGGCCAGCTCTCGACCGTCTTGATCTTCGCGATCTTGCCGGCCGGCATGATCACGATCTCGTCGCCGGCAACCAGGCTGCCGGATTCGATGCGGCCTGCGACAATGCGGCGATCGTCGAACTTGTAGATCGCCTGCACGGGCAAGCGCAGCGCCAGCGCTTCCAGCGGCCGCGCCGGCTCGAGCCGGTCAAGCGCCTCGACCACGGTCGGACCCTTGTACCAGCCGATGCGGTCGGTGCGGTCGGCAACGCCGTCGCCGTCGCGCGCGGAAATCGGGATAATTGCGGCCGGCGTCACGCCGAGGCCGTTGAGATGCGCGGAGATCTCGTCGCTGATCTCCTTGAAGCGCAGGTCCGAGAAATCGACGCGGTCCATCTTGTTGACGACGACCGCGACCTGCTTCACGCCGAGCAGATGCAGCAGATAGCCGTGCCGGCGGGTCTGGTCGCGCACGCCTTCGAGCGCGTCGATGATCAGCACCGCGCCGTCGGCCTGCGAGGCGCCGGTGATCATATTGCGCAGGAATTCGGCATGGCCGGGCGCGTCGATCAGCACGATGTCGCGCGAATTGGTGCGGAAGCGGATCTGCGTGGTGTCGATGGTGATGCCCTGGTCGCGCTCGGTCTGCAGCGCGTCGAGCAGGAACGACCATTCGAACGGCATGCCGCGCCGCGCGCTGACGGCCTTCAGCATCTCGAGCTTGCCGTCGGGCAGGCTACCGGTCTCGTGCAGCAGGCGTCCGACCAGTGTCGACTTGCCGTGGTCGACATGGCCGACGATGACGATGCGGACCTGGGGACGCGTCGTGCCATTTGGCATCGACGTGGCGCCGTTCGGCGTGGCGGGCGAAGCGGGGGTGACGATCATGTTCATCGTGATGCGTCCCGAGATCAGAGATAGCCGGCGACGCGCAGGCGCTCGAAAGCGTCCTCGGTCTCGTGGTCCAGCGCGCGTCCAGCGCGCTCCGGCACCTTGGTCTGCTCGAGCTCGATCAGGATCTCGTCAATGTTCGTTGCCGTCGAAGCGACCGGATTGGTGATGTCCTGATCGCCCAGCGAGCGATAACGCTTGCCCTTCTGCGACAAATAGAGCGGGATGATCGGGATGTTCTCGCGCTTGGTGTAGGCCCAGATATCGGCCTCGGTCCAATGCAGGATCGGGTGGATGCGCAGATGCGCGCCCTGCGGCGGCGACGCGTTGAAATGGTCCCAGAACTCCGGCGGCTGGTCGCGCACATCCCAATTGCCTTCGAGACCGCGCGGCGAGAATACGCGCTCCTTGGCGCGGGTGGCTTCCTCGTCGCGGCGAATGCCGGCGATGAGGCCGTCGAAGCCGTATTTGCCGAGCGCCATCTTGAGGCCTTCGGTCTTGCGCGCGGCGGAACGGGCGGCCGGCGGCAGCGTCGGGTCGACGGCATCGATGGGCGGGCAGGGCTCGACGCGCAGATCGAGCTCCCATTCTTTCCCGTAGTGATCGCGGAACCGATACATCTCCGGAAACTTCTTGCCGGTATCGACGTGAAGGGCCGGGAACGGCAGGCGGCCGAAGAACGCCTTGCGCGCCAGCCAGATCATCACGTTGGAGTCCTTGCCGAGCGACCACAGCAGGGCGATCTTCTTCAGACGGGCGAAAGCCTCGCGGAAGATGTAGATGCTCTGCGCCTCCAGCTGGTCGAGATGATCCATACTGGGGGCGGTCAGCGCGACGGAAATTTGCTCGGAAACGAGAGTCTGGGAGTCCCGTCCATCTGCACCGGAATCGGTCCTGAGAAGATGCATCTCTGCCACTTTGCGTTTGGAGGCGAATTTTCTATAGTTGCGATGCAGAAGAGAAGAAAAAATTTTCTCTTTGCGCGCTCGAAAGGACACATATATAGAAAATAATTCCAGTCAACCCCGAATGTGGGGCAAGCGAGTATCGTATGCGGTTCTTGCCGGTGTTCCTCGATCTCAGTCACGGTCCGGTGGTTCTCGTCGGCGCGGGTGAGCTGTTGCGCGCAAAATTGCGCGTACTTTCCGCCGCCGGCGCGCGCATCCGTGTGCATGCGATCGACGGCAGTCAGGATCTGGGTCTGAGCTCCGATGATGCGGCGCGTATCGAGATCGCGACGGGCGATCCGCTCATCGCCGATCTTGCCGGTGTCATCGCCATCGTCTGCGCGGGCGCCGGCGATGTCGGCGTGGCGATGTCGGCACGCGCGAAGTCGCTCGGTCTGCCCGTCAACGTCATGGACGATCTCGAGCATTCGAGCTTCATCTTCCCGGCCATCGTCGATCGCGGCGATGTCGTGGTCGCAGTCGGTACCGGCGGAACGTCACCGGTGGTGGCCCGGCGCGTGCGCGAGAAGATCGAGGCGCTGCTGCCCGCGCGCATCGGCGAACTCGCCGAGTTCATTGGTGGCTTCCGCAAATCCATCAACGAGCGCATCGCCGAGTTTCCGCTGCGCCGCCGCTTCTGGGAGCGCGTCATCGACGGCCCGATCGGCGCTGCCGTGCTGGCCGGCCGCAAGGACGAGGCTGAAGCGGTCTTCAAGCAGATTTCCGATCCGTCGGACTTCGCGCGCGCCGACAAGCCGGAAGGCTCGGTCGCACTGGTCGGTGCCGGCCCCGGCGATCCGGATCTCCTCACCGTCAAGGCGCTGCGCGCGCTGCAGGATGCCGACATCGTCTTCCACGACGAGCTGGTCTCTCCGGACATTCTCGACCGCATCCGTCGCGACACCACACGCGTTCCGGTCGGCCGCCGCGTCGGCAAGCCCGGCATCGGCCAGGACGCCATCAACAAGCGCATGATCGAGGCCGCGCAAGCTGGCCAACGTGTCGTGCGGCTGAAGGGCGGCGACCCCTTCGTGTTCGGCCGCGGCGGCGAAGAGGTGGAAGCGCTGCGCGCGGCCGGTATCGCCTATTCGATCATCCCCGGCATCACCGCCGGCCTCGGCGGCGCTGCCGATTTCGAGGTGCCGCTGACCTATCGTCACGAAGCGACCCGCATCACCTTCCTCACCGCGCACAAGGCGCGCGATGCGGAGACGGTGGATTGGTCGACGCTGACCGACACCAGGATGACCGTCGTGGTCTACATGGGCATGACCGCCGCGCCCGCTATTCGTGCCGGCCTGTTCGCCGCCGGCCGTTCGCCGGAGACGCCGGTCGGCGTGTTCGCCCGGGTCACGCGGCCCGATGCGCAAGGCGCAATCGGCACGCTGCGCGACCTGCCCGAGCTCGTGAAGCGAACCAATGGTGGTCCCGCCATCCTCATCATCGGCGACGTGGTCCGGCATGCCGGGTCGCTCCGCCGTCAAACACCCAAGAAAAACTCAGCTCAAATCATCTCTGACCTATTGGATGCAGCCGAATGACCTCCCCGCTTGAACAGAAGAAGATCAAAATCGCCGGCCCCTCGGTGGTGACCGCCAACCGTACCTGGGACGGCATCGTGGTGTATCGCACTGCCGCCAAAAGCTGGTCCGCGGACCTGTCGGAAGCCGCGATCGTGCGCGACTCGGATGAAGCGAAAGCGCTGCTTGCGGAGTCGGTGGCCGATGACGTCGGCGCGATCGGTCCCTATATCGCCCCGGTGCAGGTCGGCGCGGACGGCAAGATCGAACCCGGCAATCTGCGCGAACAGATCCGCCGCACCGGCGTGACCATCGGGTCGACGGCCCAGGCTTAAGGCACTCTCTGATGTATGCTTACGATGAAATCGACCGCACGCTCGTCAATGAGCGCGTCTCGGAATTCCGCGACCAGGTGCAGCGCCGCCTCTCGGGCGAGCTGACCGAGGACGAGTTCAAGATCCTGCGCCTCCAGAACGGCGTCTATCTGCAGCTGCACGCCTACATGTTCCGCGTTGCCATTCCCTACGGCACGCTGGCGACGAACCAGTTGCGGGCGCTCGCCCATGTCGCGCGCAAATACGACCGCGGCTACGGCCATTTCACGACGCGGCAGAACATCCAGTTCAACTGGATCAAGCTCGCCGAGCTGCCGGACGCGCTTGCAGATCTTGCCGAGGTCGGCATCCATGCGATGCAGACCTCCGGCAACAACATGCGCAACGTCACCTCGGACCAGTGGGCCGGCGTCGCGCCCGGCGAGATCGAGGACCCGCGCATCTGGTCGGAGCTGATCCGCCAGCACACCACGCTGCATCCGGAATTCTCGTTCCTGCCGCGCAAGTTCAAGATCGCGATCACCGCGTCGGACCATGACCGCGCCGCGATCAAGATTCACGACATCGGACTGAAGCTGATCAAGAACGAGAAGGGCGAGACCGGATTCGAGGTGCTGGTCGGCGGCGGTCTCGGCCGTACGCCGTTCATCGGCAAGACCATCAAGCACTTCGTCCACGGCCGCGATATCCTCAGCTATATCGAGGCGATCCTGCGCGTCTACAATCAGTATGGCCGCCGCGATAACATCTACAAGGCGCGCATCAAGATCCTGGTGCACGAGCTCGGCATCGAAAAATTCTCGCGCGAGGTCGAGGAGGAGTGGCAGCATATCCGCAACTCCTCGCTCCAGATCGACGACGAGGTGATCGAGGACATCCGCTCGCGCTTCACCTATCCGAACTACGAGAAGCTGCCGCACATGCCGGATGAGCTGCGTCAGGCCGCGGCTGATCCCGAGTTCGAGGCGTGGCGCAAGAATTCGGTGTCGCCGCACAAGGTGCAGGGCTATTCCATCGTCACGGTCTCGCTGAAGCCGATCGGCGCGCCTCCCGGCGACGCCACGGCCGAGCAGATGGATGCGCTGGCCGATCTCGCCGACAAATATTCCTTCGGTGAGATCCGCGTCGGCCACGAGCAGAACCTGGCACTGCCGCACGTCGCCAAGCGCGACCTGCCGGCGCTGTGGAAGGCGCTCGACAAGCTCGGGCTCGCCACGCCGAACGTCAATTTGATCACCGACATCATCGCCTGCCCGGGTCTCGACTATTGCTCGCTGGCCAATGCTCGCTCTATTCCGATCGCGCAGGAGCTGACGCGGCGCTTCGCCAACCACGAGCTGGCCAATCTGATCGGCCGGCTGCACATCAATATCTCCGGCTGCATCAATGCCTGCGGTCATCACCATGTCGGCCATATCGGGATTCTCGGCGTCGAGAAGAACGGCGAGGAGGTCTACCAGATCACCATCGGTGGCCGTGCCGACGAAGGTGCTGCGCTCGGCAATCTGATCGGCCCCGGCGTCAAGTTCGACGAGGTGGCCGATGTCATCGAGGACGTCGTGGAAGCCTATCTTGCGCTGCGCGAGCGGCCCGAGGAGCTGTTCATCGACACGGTGAAGCGTCTCGGCGTCGAACCCTTCAAGGAGCGCGTCTATGCCACTCGTTAACGGCGGAAAAATCGCCGACGACAGTTTCGTCAAGCTGGCCGTCGACACGCCGCTGCCCGAGAGCGGCGACATCCTGGTGCCGGCCGAGCGTTTCGTCGGCGAGGCGGGGGCGTTGCTCAAGCGCGCCGGTAAGGTCGGCGTGATCTGGCCGAATAACTGCGACATCGACGAGCTCGTGCCCTATCTCGGCAAGGTAGCCACAGTCGCCCTGGTGTTCCCGACCTTCCGCGATGGGCGCGCTTACAGCCAGGCACGGTTGCTGCGTGAGCGCTACAATTATCGCGGCGATTTGCGCGCGACGGGCCAGATCCTGCGCGACCAGTTTGTGTTCATGCTGCGCGCCGGCTTCGATTCCTTCGAGGTCAAGAAGCAGGCGGATGCGGAAGCCTTCATGCAGACCGCGAAGCGCTATTCGGTGTTCTACCAGCCGACCGGCGACGGCCGGATCACGGCGCTGCACCGGCGCATGCAGCTACGTCACTCCGAGGGTGTCGGCACGTGAACGCCATGGCTACTCAATTTGCATCCCCATCCGCGGCGGTGTTGCCGACCGCGGACGAGTTTGACCGCGCCTTGCGCGACGCGTCTCCCGCGGAGGTCGTTTCGGCCGCGTTGAAGGCGGTCGGGCGCGAGAAGCTCGCGCTGTTGTCGTCCTTCGGTACGGAATCGGCGACGCTGCTCAAAGTGGTGGCGGATGTCGATCCGGCGATCCCGGTGATCTTCCTCGACACCGGCTGGCTGTTCGAGGAGACGCTGGCCTATCGCGACAAGCTGATCGTGATGCTCGGGCTGAAGGACGTTCGCTCGATCAAGCCGGCCGAGGAAACGCTGTCGCGCGAGGATCCCGACCGGGACCTCTGGTTTTCCGATCCCGATGCCTGCTGCCGTATCCGCAAAGTCGAACCGCTGGCGCGCGCGCTCGGGCCGTTCTCGGCTTGGCTCAACGGTCGCAAGCGTTTCCAGGGCAATGCGCGCGCCGACATTCCCGTCGTCGAGGACGATGGCGCGCGATTGAAGTTCAACCCGTTCGCCAACGTCTCTCGCGAGGAACTCGAAGCGATCTTCACCCGCGCCAAATTGCCGCGTCATCCACTTGCGGCGTCCGGTTTTCGCTCGGTTGGGTGTATGCCTTGCACGAGCAGAACGACCGAGGGCGAGGATGAGCGCGCGGGTCGCTGGCGCGGCCGCGCCAAGACAGAATGCGGCATCCACACGATGAAGACTTCGTAGCACAGTCGAACTGCGCGGCACCGAACAAGAAAATCCGGTTCCGTTGACTTGAGAGCGTTTCGCCACGAGTTTCGCCTGCATGCCTTCGCCGACATTGACGTCGCCGAAGTGAATGGAGATGGACATGATGCGCCGTATCGTTCCGCTCGCTGCAGGTATCCTCTGGGCAAGCGCGGCTCTCGCTGCTGATATCAACCTCTTGAACGTGTCATACGATCCGACGCGCGAACTCTATGTCGAGTTCAACAAGGCGTTCGCGAACGCCTATCAGAGGGAGACCGGCAAGAGCGTCGAGATCAAGCAGTCGCATGGCGGCAGCGGCTCGCAGGCGCGCAGCGTGATCGATGGACTGCAGGCCGATGTGGTGACGCTCGCGCTCGCCTATGACATCGATGCCATCGCCGGCAAGGGTCTCACCGCGGCCGACTGGCAGAAGCGGCTGCCGCAGAATTCATCACCCTACACATCGACGATCGTATTCCTGGTGCGCAAGGGCAATCCCAAGGGCATCAAGGACTGGGACGATCTGCTCAAGCCAGGCGTCGCCGTCATCACGCCGAACCCGAAGACGTCGGGCGGCGCGCGCTGGAACTATTTGGCGGCCTGGGGCTTTGCGCAGAAGAAATACGGCTCTGCCGACAAGGCCAAGGAATTCGTCGGCAAGCTCTATCAGCAGGTGCCGGTGCTCGACACCGGTGCGCGCGGCGCGACCGTGACCTTCGTCGAGCGCGGCGTGGGTGACGTGCTGCTCGCCTGGGAGAACGAGGCGTATCTCGCGCTGAAGGAATTCGGTCCGGAGAAATTCGAGATCGTGGCACCGCCGCTGTCGATCCTCGCCGAGCCGCCGGTCGCGATCGTCGATAGGGTTGCCGACAAAAAAGGCACGCGTAACGTCGCGGATGCCTATCTCCAGTACTGGTACACCAAGGAGGGGCAGGAGATTGCCGCGCGCAACTTCTACCGTCCGCGCGATGCCGAGATCGCCAAAAAGTATGAAAACTCCTTCGCAAAGGTCGAGCTGTTCACGATCGACGATGTGTTCGGCGGCTGGACCAAGGCGCAGAAGGAACATTTTGCCGACGGTGGCGTCTTCGACCAGATCTACAAGAACTGATCGGGCGCCGTCGGAGAGGTTTTTACAGGGGACCTGGTGAGCGCAATCGCAGCACGACGCCGGACATTGCCGGGCTTCGGTCTCACGATGGGACTGACGCTGACCTGGCTGTCCGTCATCATCCTGATTCCGCTCGCCGGGCTGTTCCTGAAATCGCTCGAGCTCAGCCCCGAGCAATTCTGGAACATCCTGTCCAGCCGCCGCACCCTGAACGCGCTCCGCGTCTCCTTCGGGCTCGCGTTTGCCGCGGCCTGCGTCAACCTCGTGATGGGCAGCATCATCGTCTGGGCGCTGGTGCGCTACCGCTTCCCGGGCCGGCGGCTGTTCGACGCAATCGTCGATGTGCCGTTTGCATTGCCGACGGCAGTGGCCGGCGTCGCGCTGACCTCGCTGTTCGCCGAGAAGGGCTGGCTGGGGGCGCCGCTCGCCGCGCTCGGCATCAAGGTGGCGTTCACGCCGCTCGGCATCTTCGTCGCCATGATCTTCATCGGCATTCCCTTTGTGGTGCGCACGGTGCAGCCGGTGCTGCAGGATCTCGATGTCGAGATCGAGGAGGCAGCCGGCAGCCTCGGCGCAAGCCGCTGGCAGACCATCGTCCGCGTGATCCTGCCGTCGCTTGCGCCGGCGCTGCTCACCGGGCTCGCGCTCGCCTTTGCGCGCGCGGTCGGCGAATACGGCTCGGTGATCTTTATCGCCGGCAATCTTCCCAACGTCTCCGAGATCGCGCCGCTCTTGATCGTGATCCGTCTGTCCGAATTCCGCTACGCCGACGCGACCGCGATCGCGGTCATCATGCTGGTCGTCTCCTTCGTCATCATCTTCGCGGTGAACCGGTTGCAGCGCTGGGCGCAGAACCGGATTCCGGTGCACTGAGGCGGGATGCGATGACGATGCAGATCGCCGATTCCGTTTCGCTCTCCTCGCCCGAGGCGAAGGCGCGTGCGCATGCGGCTGCTGTGCGTAACAATCTTCGCACCGAGCCAAAAGCGGTGCGCATCGCCATCATCACGCTGGCGATATTGTTCCTCTCCGTCTTTGTCGTGCTGCCGCTGGTGCTGGTGTTCGCGCAAGCCTTCTCGAAGGGCATTCTGGCCTATTTCGATGCGCTCGCCGAGCCGGAGGCATTGGCTGCGATCAAGCTGACGCTTGTGGTCGCGGCGATCTCGGTCGGCCTCAACCTCGTGTTCGGCCTCGTCGCCGCCTGGGCGATCGCCAAGTTCGAATTCAGCGGAAAAACCTTCCTGGTCACGCTGATCGATCTGCCGTTCTCGGTGAGCCCGGTGATCTCGGGCCTCGTCTTCGTGCTGTTGTTCGGCGCGCAGGGCTATTTCGGCGGCTGGCTCAGAGATCACGACATCCAGATCCTGTTCGCGGTGCCCGGCATCGCGCTCGCTACCACCTTCGTGACTTTCCCCTTCGTGGCGCGCGCGCTGATCCCGTTGATGCAGGAGCAGGGCACGCAAGAGGAAGAGGCCGCGATTTCGCTCGGCGCCTCCGGCCTGCAAACCTTCTTCCGCGTCACGCTGCCCAACATCAAATGGGGCGTGCTCTACGGCGTTCTGCTTTGTAATGCACGCGCGATGGGTGAGTTCGGCGCGGTCTCGGTCGTCTCTGGCCATATCCGCGGCGAGACCAACACCATGCCGCTCTTGGTCGAGATTCTGTACAATGAGTACCAGTTCGTCGCTGCGTTCGCGATCGCCTCGCTGCTTGCGATGCTGGCGCTGATCACGCTGATCGCCAAGACAATTCTCGAACATCATCTCGACGAAGGACACGACGTCAATGACCATTGAAGTCAAAAATCTCGTCAAGAGGTTCGGCAATTTTGCAGCGCTCGACGGCGTCGACCTCAAGGTCAATGACGGCGAGCTGCTCGCGCTGCTCGGCCCCTCCGGCTCCGGCAAGACCACGCTGCTGCGGATCATCGCCGGGCTCGACTGGCCAGACTCGGGCGAGGTTGCCTTCAACGGTGAGGATGCGCTGGCGCAAGGCGCGCGTGAGCGTCACGTCGGCTTCGTGTTCCAGCACTACGCGCTGTTCCGCCACATGAGCGTGTTCGAGAACGTCGCTTTCGGCCTGCGTGTGCAGCCGCGCGCGGTCCGCAAGGACGAGGCGACGATCCGCGCCCGGGTCAAGGAGCTGCTCGATCTCGTGCAGCTCGACTGGCTCGCCGACCGCTACCCGAGCCAGCTCTCCGGCGGCCAGCGCCAGCGCATTGCGCTGGCCCGCGCGCTTGCGATCGAACCGCGCATCCTGTTGCTCGACGAGCCCTTCGGCGCACTCGATGCGAAGGTGCGTAAAGAACTGCGCAAATGGCTGCGCTCGCTGCATCACGAGATCAACGTCACCTCGATCTTCGTCACCCACGACCAGGAAGAGGCGCTCGAAGTCGCCAACCGCGTCGTCGTGATGGACAAGGGCAGGATCGAGCAGATCGGCTCGCCCGACGACGTCTACGAGACGCCGGCGACCGCCTTCGTGCACGGCTTCATCGGCGAATCCATTGAGCTGCCGGTCCAGGTCGAGGGTGGCGTCATCAGGCTCGGCGACCGCCCGCTGCGGCTTGCGGCAGACGGGCTTGCGCCTGGCGCGTCAAAACTGTTCGTACGGCGACACGACATGCTGGTCGGCCCGCCCGGCTCGGGCGCCTTCGAGGGCGCCGTGCAGCACGTCCGGAATTTCGGTCCCGTGCAGCGGGCCGAGGTCGCGCTGTCCGGCGGCGAGACCATCGAGATCGACGCCCCCCGCGACCGCGAACTGCGCGCCGGCGACACGATTGGCCTCGAGCCTCGCCGCTACCGCATATTTGCGGGCGCCTGAGCCGGCTTCGCGGGTCGAATTTTCCTCAAAATTCACCTTTCAGCCACGGTTGGTATGCAACAACGCCCCTTCATCTGGGGGCCTCGATTCATGCGCGCTGCGGCCGCAATTCTCATCACTTTGCTTCTCTCCGGCTGCGCCGGCAACGAAGCGCCGGTCCAGCAGCCGTCGATGTATGCCGACATGTCGGTCCCGGGCGCCAAGCTCGATGCGCCGGCCGCTGCGATCATGATCTCGCAATACCGCCAGAACAACGGCCTCGGCACCGTCATCGTCGATCCCGATCTGATGCGGCTCGCAGAATCCCAGTCCAATGCCATGGCCGCAGCCAACAAGATGGACCATGACGTCCGCGCGCCGCTCGCCAAGCGCCTTGCCGCCGGCGGCTATCCCGCGACCGTGGCGGTCGAGAACATCTCGGCCGGCTATCATACGCTGGCTGAAGCGTTTTCCGGCTGGCGCGACTCGCCTCCGCACCGCGCCAACATGCTCAAGGGCGGTGTCACAAAATTAGGCATAGCGGCAAGCTATGCTCCAGGCACCAAATACAAGGTGTTCTGGACCATGATCCTGGCGTCGACCGATCCCCGATAAGCCAGACTTGATCCCGGGATACATTGACGCCGCGGCAGACTGTCGCCACGGTGGCTCGCGTTTTGCGTTTTTTTGTTAATGTCTCCCGAATGACAGATCATAGCCCGGAAGTCGCAACAGTCCCCGCGAAAGCACAACGCGTCCTGGTTCTCCAGGGCGGCGGCGCACTCGGCTCCTATCAGGCCGGCGCCTATCAAGCGCTGTGCCATTTCGACTTCGAGCCCGAATGGGTTGCCGGCATCTCGATCGGTGCGGTCAACGCCGCCATTATCGCCGGCAACGAGGGCCACACCCGGGTCAGCCGGCTCAAGGAATTCTGGGAGATGGTTTCCAAGCCGGTGCCGTGGAAGCCGATCGGCAAGAGCGACCACAGCCGCGAGCTGTTCAATTCCACCAGCGCCGCATTGATCGCCACCTTCGGCGTGCCCGGCTTCTTCACGCCGCGCATTCCGCCCGCGCCGCTCTGGCCGCCGGGCAGCCCGCAGGCCGAGAGCTATTACGACACCGCGCCGCTGAAGAAGACGCTGGAGCGGCTGGTCGATTTCGACCGCATCAACGACCTGAAGACCCGCCTGTCGGTCGGCGCGGTCGGCGTCACCTCCGGCAACTTCAAATATTTCGACAATTACGAGTTCAAGAAGCTCGGCAAGAAAATCGGCCCCGAGCACATCATGGCCTCCGGCGCGCTGCCGCCGGGCTTTCCGTCGGTCGTGATCGACGGCGAGCATTATTGGGACGGCGGCATCGCCTCCAACACGCCGCTCGACTTCGTGCTCGATGCCGAGGTCGATCGCGACATGCTGATCTTCCAGGTCGACCTCTTCAGCGCGCGCGGTGATCTGCCGACCTCGCTGCTCGAGGCCACCGAGCGCGAAAAGGACATCCGCTTCTCCAGCCGGACACGGATGAACACCGACAAGAACAAGCAGATCCACAACGCCCGCAGGGCGGTGCGCGACCTGATTTCCAAATTGCCCGATTATCTCAAGAACGACCCGTCCGTCGAATTCCTTGCGAAGGTCTCGCGTGAGAGCACTGTCACGGTGGTACATCTGATCTATCGCAGCAAGAACTACGAATCCTCGTCCAAGGACTATGACTTCTCGCATGTCGCGATGGTCGAGCATTGGGAAGGCGGCGTGCGCGACGTGCATCTGTCGATGCGCCACAAGGACTGGCTCGAGAAGCCGCAATCCGGCGAGACCATGGTGACCTACGATCTCACGGGGGACGTCACTGCGCCCCCGCCAAAAAGGAGCGAATAATATGGGTACTCTGTCAGGCAAGAACGCCGTCGTGACCGGTTCGACCAGCGGCATCGGGCTCGCCTATGCGCGCGCCTTTGCGGCTGCCGGCGCCAACGTCGTCATCAACGGATTCGGGTCGCCGGAGGACATCGAGAAGGAGCGCGCCAAGATCGAGTCCGATTTCGGCGTGAAGGCGGTCTATTCGCCCGCCGACATGACCAAGCCGGCCGAGATCGCCGGGATGATCGCGCTCGGCGAGAAGTCGTTCGGCTCGGTCGATATCCTCGTCAACAATGCCGGCATCCAGTTCGTCTCGCCGATCGAGGAATTCCCGCCGGAGAAGTGGGACCAGATCATCGCGATCAACCTGTCCTCGGCCTTCCATGCCATTCGCGCTGCGGTGCCCGGAATGAAGAAGAAGGGCTGGGGCCGCATCATCAACACCGCGTCGGCTCACTCGCTGGTCGCTTCGCCGTTCAAGTCGGCTTATGTGTCGGCCAAGCACGGCATCGCCGGCCTGACCAAGACCGTTGCGCTGGAAGTCGCGACCAACAAGATCACCTGCAACTGCATCAGCCCCGGCTACGTCTGGACGCCGCTGGTCGAGAAGCAGATTCCGGACACGATGAAGGCCCGCAACCTCACCCGCGAGCAGGTCATCAACGACGTGCTGCTCGACGCGCAGCCGACCAAGGAGTTCGTGACGTCCGAGCAGGTTGCAGCGCTGGCGTTGTTCCTGTGCAGCGACGATGCCGCGCAGATCACCGGTACCAACCTCTCGATCGACGGTGGCTGGACCGCGGAGTAAAGGCTCCGCTGCGGTAGGGTGGGCAAAGGCGCGAAAGCGCCGTGCCCATCATCTCTCCCTGATCGAAAACGGTGGTGGGCACGCTCCGCTTTGCCCACCCTACTAGACCTACGATTCCGTCCCTCGGTCGGGCCTCAATGGCTCCAGGCCAGCGCCGTCACGATCGCGGATTGCAGGTTCAGCTCCGTGAACATGATCTTGGCGGCGACCACGACGAGGACGCTGGCGAGCGCCAGGCGCAGCACCGTCTCCGGCACGCGTGTCGCGCTGTAGCTGCCGATGACGATGCCGGGCAGCGATCCCAGCAGCAGTACGCCCATCAGGGCCCAGTCGACCGAACCGAGCATCCAATGTCCGATGCCGGCCACCAGCGTCAGCGGCACCGCGTGCGCGATGTCGGAGCCGACGATGGTTGCCATCGGCAGGCGCGGATAGAGCAGCAGCAGCACGGTGACGCCAACCGCGCCGGCGCCGACCGACGAAATCGAGACCAGGACGCCGAGCACGATGCCGGTGACCACGGTCGCAATCACCGTGGTGCGCTCGCTGACCTGCTCCATGCGCCGGCGATAGCGCTCAATCATCGACTTGCGGAAGATCAGCGACGTCGCGGTCAGGATCAGTGCAAAGCACAGCACCAGATTGACGAGATTCCGTTCGGCGTCGCCCCTGAGATCGAGCTTCCACAGCACCAGCAGCGTCAGCGCGCTCGCCGGAATGCTGCCGCAGGCAAGCCGCAGCACGGCCGGCCAGTGCACGCTGCGCGACCAGCCGTGCACGACGCTGCCGCCGGTCTTGGTGGCGGCGGCATAAAGCAGGTCGGTGCCGACGGCGGTGGTCGGGTGAATGCCGAACAGCAGGATCAGCAGCGGCGTCATCAACGAGCCGCCTCCTACGCCGGTCAGCCCGACAAGCAGGCCGACGCCGAATCCCGAGGCGACGTAAAGCGGATCAATCATGGTCTGAGGGAATCTAGATTTATCTCGTCAGTTGGGCAATACGACGTAGAATAAATTTCCCCTGGGGCGCAACCGCTTGGGTAGAATAAGAAAAATTGTACTCCGAGCCGGAAATCGGCAGGTGTTTCGCGTCGTCCTTGGGCGCGTTGCGAAACAGCCGTTCCCCGAAGGGCGGGCCGGGACCGGCGTGTCGTACCTATTTCCCAAACGCCAGCACGTGCAGCCCCAGCCGCTGCCGCACGATCCAGAACAGCAGCACCGTCTCGAAGGTGAGCGAGATCGAGGTCGCGGCCGCGGCGCCGTGGCCGCCGAAGCGCGGCACCAGCGCGATGCAGAGCACGACGTTCATCACGAACGCCAACGCGTAGGCCAGCGCGCAGATCTTCTGCTGGCCGAGC
Source organism: Bradyrhizobium monzae (assembly GCF_021458635.1). Lineage (GTDB taxonomy): Bacteria > Pseudomonadota > Alphaproteobacteria > Rhizobiales > Xanthobacteraceae > Bradyrhizobium. The sequence continues at coordinate 45,094 of NZ_JAIRDQ010000006.1, read as the reverse complement.
ATGTTGAGCAGGCGCTCCACCGGGCCGATCGCGGCGCGCACAACGAGGCCGATGGCGGCGACGAACATGATGTCATAGCCAACAACGAATTGCGGCCCGAACAGCCAGAGCAGCGGCTTGCCCAGCGCGAGCAGCACGGCGGTCGCCGCCAGCGACGGCCAGAACGTCCAGTTGATGGCGTGCGCGACATAGGCCGACAGCCGCGCCTTGTCGCCGAGCGCGTTGTATTCGGCGAAGCGATGCGCCGTCGTTGCCGACATCGCGTAGTGGATGAAAGACACCAGCGCCAGCGTCTTTACCACCGCGAAGTACACGCCGACTTCGTCGGACGGGCGGAACTGCTGCAGCACCAGCACGTCAGTATAGGACAAGAGCAGATAGAAACTTTCGACCAGCAGGATCGGGAGGGACACCGCGAGCCAGCCGCTGATGTCATAGGTCTTGGGGCCGGGTGCGATGTGATCGGCGAGCTTGCGGTTCAGCACCACCATCTGCCCGGTCATCGCGATCCACACCGCGCCGGCGCTCGCCACCATGGCGGCGACCGCGCCGAGATGATAGCCGAGCAGGAAGGCGCCGGCCGTGATGCCGATGATCAGCCCCTGGCGGATGATGAATTGCGGCATCAGGCCGAGTTGCATCCAGTCATGCGAGCGCGCGATGCCGTCCTGGGTGTTGGCGACGACGAAGGCCGGCAGCGTCATGCAGCCGATATAGAGCGGCAGCGCCTCGGCAGGATCGATCCAGGGCGACAGCAATGTGACGATGCCGGCAAGGCCGAGTGAGACCAGCGTGGAGACTGCGAAGGTGAGCCAGCGGCTGCCGGAGAGAAAGCCGCGCAGCAGTGCGTGATCACCACCGGCGCGATATTCCGGAATGATCTTTTGCGCGGAGGCGGAGATGCCGAAATCCATCATGCTGCCGAGCAGCAGCACCCAGGTCCAGACGTAGACATAGATGCCGTAGTCGGACGTCCCCATCCAGCGCGCGAGCAGGATCTGCGAGAAATAGGCGAGGCCCGCGCTGATGACGCGAATGATGAAGATGGTGCCGGCCAGCCGCCGCGTCAGCGACGCTTCGCGCGATCCGTCCGTCAGTTTTCCGCGCAGCCGTGCGATCAGCCCGGCCGTTCCGGTCGTTGCGGGTTCTGCATCCATCACGGCCAATTCTGGGAACCCCCGGGCGTTTTCCGCATGCTGCGGCAGACTTGGTGCGGTGATCCCGGGGATTAGCAACCATTCGTTAAGATTCGGTTGGGTGGGCACGCTGTCGCCCCATCCTCCGCTGTCGTTCTCGCGGTCCGCGAGGACCCATAACCCCAGGGAGAAGTTTGTGCGCGAAGCTGGTAGCTCCGAGTCTTCTAACTCCGAGTCTTCGCAAAACTATTGCTGCGGCGCATGGGTCCCGGATCTGCGCTTCGCTTGTCCGGGACGAAGTCGAGAGTGGGGCGCCGGCTCAGGCTCACTCCAAATTCGTATTGAACTCGTATGATCTCTCCGGCCCCACCAGCGTGAACTTCAGCGCCGCACCGTCGGGCTTGACGCCCGGCGGCAATCCGTCGAGCTCGAAGGAAAATCGCTTCACGCCGGGCGGGCTGTGCTCGACCGGATCAGGAATCGGCAACGACCACTCGGGCGTCGGCCCTTCCACGAACAGATTGACCTTGCTGTTCTCGGGCGCAACGACGTCGACCACCACGTTCTTGGGCCCGTTGCGCTTGACCTCGCGGATGGTCAGCGGATTGGGATCGCCGATCGCGGCGGGCTTCGGCACGGTGTCGAGTGCCGTGCGCAGATTGGCATCTTCGGTCGAGGCGACGTTGTTGAAGCCGAGCTCGACATTGGCCTCGACCGGAATGCAGAGCTTTTCGCACACCGCGTAGTTGATCTCAGCGCGCAGCGTCACCGGCTTGTCGGCGGCCTTGGCGACGATGCGCAAGGGCAGCACGATCTGGTCGTGGTAGCCGATCGAATGTCCGCCCGCACCGTCGTCGAACTTCAGCGGTGCCGGCCACATCACGGTCACCGCTTCGACATTGTCCGACTTGGAGAAGTCGAACCGCGGTGGCACGCCGGAATCGCCGGGCATGCGCCAGTAGGTCTTCCAGCCGGGCTGGAGCTGGAACGCGATACCGCCGAGCAGCACCGCGCCGCTGCGCGATCCCGCGAGCAGCCGCACCGCGGAATGGCCGTCGCGCTGCCACAGTGATGCATCATCGGCATGGGCGTCCATCGCCAGCGACGACGCAAGCAAGGTTGTCGCGACGCCAATCGCCGCATGCAGGGGAACTCTTGTCAGCATGGCACGTCTTTACAGGGTCGTTTCGGGGCAAACCATTGAATTGCTTGTGATGGATGCACTTGAATCAGGTCCCTGCAAGCCTTGATTTGACAGCAGGGCGGCCCGACATCAGGATAGGAATTGAAACCGGAGTGCTTGATCCATGGCTCCCACAGGCAAGAGGACGGGCGAAAGCACCCGCAGCGCAGGCGTTGGGCTCCCCAGTTCGGCCGGTTATCTCGACGGCCGCCTTCTGATCGCGATGCCTGTGATGGGCGATTCCCGCTTCGAGCGCTCCGTGATTTATCTTTGTGCGCATTCGGCCGAGGGTGCGATGGGCATTATCGTCAATCATCCGGCCGGCAGCATCGATTTCCCGGAGCTGCTGGAGCAGCTCGGCATCGTCAAGAAAGGCGAGCACATCAAGCTGCCGCAAAATGCCGAAAGCATGAAGGTGCTGGCCGGCGGCCCGGTCGACACGGGCCGCGGCTTCGTGCTGCATTCCAGCGACTTCTACATCGAGCACGCGACATTGCGGATCGATGACGGCGTCTGCCTCACCGCGACCGTCGACATCCTGCGCGCGATCGCCAACGGCTCCGGCCCCAAGCACGCCATCCTCGCGCTCGGCTACGCCGGCTGGGCGCCGGGCCAGCTCGAGACCGAGATCCAGAGCAACGGCTGGCTGCATTGCGACGCGGATGCGGATCTGATCTTCGGCGACGACGTCGACGAGAAATACGGCCGCGCCTTGCGCAAGATCGGCATCGATCCCGGGATGCTGTCGAACGAGGCGGGGCACGCGTAGCGCTGTGATTGGCATAGCGAAGTCCTCACAGCCGTCATTGCGAGGAGCGAAGCGACGAAGCAATCCAGCCTTTGTCGCGGCGGCAGTCTGGATTGCTTCGCTTCGCTCGCAATGACGGAGTTTGTTGAGGCCGTCTCGCGCTCATCGCCGCCTCGCGTCCTTCGATCTCGTCCTATCCTCACCAGGACGGTCGGACCTACTCCGCCGCTTGCTGCTGAACCGTCGGCTCGGTCCCCGCCACCGTCGCCCTCCGCATGTCGCGGGGCTGGGATTGGTCATAGCGGCGGACGCGGTGCATGGTCTGGCGGTTGTCCCACATCACGAGATCATGCAGCTTCCATTTGTGGATGTAGACGAATTCTGCGTTGGTCGCGTGCTCGTTGAGATCGCGCAGCAACAGCCGTCCCTCCGGAACGCTCATGCTGACGATCTTGCCGGCATGCGATGAGAGATACAGCGACTTGCGGCGATGCACCGGATGGGTCCGCACCAGCCGCTGCAGCACAGGCTTGAACATCGCCTTCTCGTCGTCGGCATATTCGGTGAAGCCAAGAGATCCGCGCGAATACATCAGCGAGTGCTCGCAGACGAGACCGTCGATCTCGGCCTTGGTTTCGTCGTCGAGCGCGTCATAGGCCGCGCGCATGTCGGCGAATTCGGTGTTGCCGCCCTTCGGATTCACCACGCGCGCCGACAGCAGCGAGAATTTTGCCGGGATCGGGCGGAACGAGCTGTCGGAATGCCAAAGGCAATTGCCGAGATTGAACAAATGCGAGCGGCTGTCCTTCGGGAGCGGCTTGCCGTCCTTGCCGAGATTTGAGACGTCGTTGAGGCCGGACTGGAGCCGGTAGTCTTTTTCCTTGGTGACGGTGCCGCCGCGTGCATCCTCGCGCTGACCGAAATTGAGCGCAAAGGCCATCTGCTGCTCGTCGGTGATGTCCTGGTCGTGGAAGACGAGCACCGCATATTTGTCCATGGCGGACTCGACCTCGCGGGCCTCATCCGGTGTGAGAGGCTTTCGCAGGTCGAGGCCGGAAACCTCGCCGACAAAATGCTTCTGAAGCTGCCGGATGGCGATCGTCATGGCGTCTCTCCCGCGAACCGCGAGCGGTTGGCCCCGCTCTGTTCGTGAAAAAGCTACTCCCGCGCCGGTTGATGTCAACGCCCGGCCTGCATGGCTCTTACGCGTTATGGCTCTTATGCGTTCCGCGCCATCAACCCGCCGTCGACGGGAATGACCGCGCCGGTGAGGAAGGACGCCGCCGGCAGGCACAGGCTCAGTGTCATATGCGCGACCTCCTCGGGATCGCCGTAACGGCCGAGTGCGGTGCGGCGCTTGGCGTAGATGGTCTTGTGCTCCTCGGAGATGCGGTCGGTGATGGCGGTGCGGATCGGGCCCGGGCAGATGCAATTGACGGTGATGCCCTCACGGCCGAGCTCGACCGCGAGCGAGCGGGTCAGGCTGGCGACGCCACCTTTCGCGGCCGAATACGGACTGTGCAATGCGGTGGCGCCGAGCGCTTCGGTAGACGCAATATTGACGATGCGAGGGGATTTCGATTTGCGCAAGTGAGGCAGGGCGGCGCGGATGATGCGCGGATGCGCCGTCAGCATCACCGCGATGCCCTTGGCCCAGGCGTCTTCGTAAGCCTCGTCGTCGATCGCGACGCGCACGGAGATGCCGGCGTTGTTGACGACGACATCGAGCCCGTGGAAATGCGCGGCGACATCACCAACCACGCGCTTGATCTCGTCGCCGTCGGCGACATCGAGCCTCCATGCCTTCGCCGAACCGCCGCTCGCTGCAATCTCCTTCGCGACCGCTTGCGCGCCTTGCTCGTCATAATCGGTGACGGCGACGTTGGCGCCTTCAGACGCAAACACGCGCGCAGTGGCGCGCCCCATGCCGCTGGCTGCGCCGGTGACGAGAACGGTTAAGCCTTGCACGGAGCGGCTGAGCCGTTTGAACTCGGACATGCTGTTTCCTCGCGTCTCTTGTTTCTTGTTATGAGATTGACAAGGCTGGCATCGATCCGCAGACAGGTCAAACAAGCAAAACAAAAGGGGAGGCCGCGATGGCGAACGAGCTCGATTTCTCCGGCAAGCAGGTGCTGGTCGTGGGTGGTTCCAGCGGTATCGGCAACGGCATCGCGCAGGCTTTTCGCGCACGGGGCGCAGCGGTCGCGGTGTGCGGCACGCGAGCCCGGCAAACGGAATATTCGGTGGAGGAGGGCTCCGATCTCACCGGTCTTGCTTACGCGCAGCTCGACGTCAGCAATCCCGGTGCGATCGAAGCGTTCAAGCCGTCCTTCGAGCGGCTCGATATCCTGGTGCTCGCGCAGGGCGCGGTGATCTATCGCCGCGGCGAGTTCGAGATGGCCGGCTTCCGCAAGGTCGTCGAGGTCAATCTGATGAGCCTGATGGCGTGTGCGACGCGATTTCATTCCATGTTGCGGGATTCCAGGGGTGCGCTGATCATGGTGTCCTCGACCGCGGCCTATCATTCCACCATGGGCAATCCCGCCTACAACGCCTCGAAGACCGGCGCGGTCGGATTGACGCGGACTTTGGGCGAGGCCTGGGCCGAGGACGGCATCCGCGTCAACGGCATCGCGCCCGGTCTGGTCGACACCAAGATGACGAAGGTGACGACCGACAATCCCAAGCGGCTCGAAGGTGCATTATCACGCATTCCGCTGCGGCGATTGGGCACGCCGGCGGACATGGCGGGCGCGGCGCTGTTCCTGGCGTCAGCTCTGTCGTCGTACATTATTGGGCAAACGCTGGTCGTCGACGGTGGACTCATTCTCTAGGCGATTGGAACTGCGCTGCTCCTGATCGGTTACTCCGGCAGACCCCCGAGGAGGAGCATCATGGACAAGGACAGGATCGTCGGATCGGCCAAGGAATTCGCTGGACGCGCAGAGGGCGCCGTCGGTGATCTCGCTGGTGACGCACAGACACAGGCATCGGGCAAGGCGCGGGAAGCGGCCGGCACCGTGCAGAATCTCTACGGCCAGGCCAAGGACGCCGTTCGTGATGCCACGGACACTGCAGCAAGCTACGCCAAGGATGCCTATGACAACAGCGGCGAGACCTTTCGCGACGGCACGCAGGCGATTTCAAAGAAGGTGCAGGACAATCCGCTTGGCTCGCTGCTCATCGCCGGCGGCATCGGCTTTGCGCTCGCGCTTCTGATGTCGCGCCCCGCGCGTCGCCCGCCGCCGCGCTGGCGCTATTACGGCTAATAGCTGCTCGTCATTCCGGGGCGCGCGAAGCGCGAACCCGGAATCCATCGAGCCACCGTCAATGTCGATGAATGGATTCCGGGCTCGCGCCAAGAGGCGCGCCCCGGAATGACAATTTAGTTCAGAGTAACGACTACCGGATCACTTCCGCCGATCGCCCGACATTGCCTGGGGGGCGCGGAATCGCTGGGGGCGAATTTGGATTGCGCGGTCCTGGCGCCGGCGCCAATTGACGCGGCGGTGCTGACGGTGAGCCGAAGCCGAAGCCGAAGAAATCGCGAATTGACGGCGTCGCCTGTGCCGGCTGCTGCGGCGGCGTAGGTTTCTTCGGCGCGAGCGGCTTGGGCGGTGCGATCGCAGCGGCTGGACCCGGCGTGCCGGGAGCCGCAACGGCGCCGTCAGGCGTCGTCGCTGCCATCGGCGTATCGCCCTTGGCCTGCTCGCGACCGACTTCGCGGCGCGGCCAGGCATAATCGTCCGCACGGCCTGCGGGCGCGGCGAGCGGCTCGCCCTTCACCATCGTCTTCGCCGCGAGCGCATCGACGGCGGCGGGGCGCGTGCCCGGTCCACCCAGCAATTGATCGGTCGAGATCGAGGCCGCGACCAGCGGCACGATCGGGCCCGCGAGCGGCCGCGGCGCGGGCTTGCCGGGCTCGGCGCTGGTGTCGGGCGTCGCCGGCTCGCTCGGCAGCGCGATCGGGCCGGAGCGTCCCGCCAGCAGGCGCGTGATCTCGCGTTCGACATAGTGGGCGAGCTTGCGCGCGCCCGGCTTGGTGAAGTAGACGCCGTCACCGCTGCGCAGCTGGCGGATCTGGCCTTCGAAATCGGGGCCCTTCTGCAGGAAGCGGCCGGCTTCGTCGACAAAGCCATCCCAGACGTCGACATAGGTGATGCCGGCCTTGGCCGCGCCTTCGCGGTAGAGCGAATCCAGGAACAGCATGTCCGCGGTGCCCTTCGGCCCGCGGATCGCGGGCAGGCCGACCCAGAGCACCGGCACGCCCTTGGCCTTGAGGACGTTGGCGAGCTCCTCGATCTTCTTGCCGTAGAGCTCGACCCAATGGTCGTCGCGGAATTCGTAGAGGCCGTTCGGATTGCGCGCGGTCTTTTCGGGCGCGGCGGCCGGCGTATCGGCGTTGTCGGCGTCGTCCTGGGGCAGGTCGGTGTCAACCGGCTTGTCGTCGGGTTTTGCGGCGGTGTCGGGCTTGGCGGTGTCGGGCTTGGCGTCACCGGGCTTGGCCGGTTGCTTGGCGCGCGCGCCCTTGTCGTTCTTCTTGTCTTTGTCCTTATCCGCCGGCTTGTCGGGCGCAGCCTCGCGGATCGCGATGCGGTCGTTGAGGCCGAGCATGACGACGATGACGTCGGGCTTCTCGGCCTCCAGGATGCCCTTCGCGGCCGCCGTCCAATCCGAGGGCTCACCCTTCGGCTGATACCTGATCAGGCCGGACGTGGTCTTGTGCTTGCGGATCACGCCCATGTCGGGCTGTTCGGTGTAGGCGTCTTCCAGGCCGTAGGCGAGCCAGTCGGCCATGGCGTCGCCGATCACCAGCACGTTCTTGTCGGGAATGGTGTCGCGTTTGGCGGGCGACGGCGCGCGTGAAAAATCCTGGCGCGGGGCCTGCGGCTGTTGCTGCTGGAACGGCGCGAAGAAATCGCCACCGAACCATCCGCCGCCACCACCACCTTGGCGCGGCGGCGGGGCCTGGCGTTGCGGCGGGCCGCCGAAGCCGGGGAAGTTGAAGAACTGCGCCGAAGCCGGTCCCGCGATCGAGACCATGATCGCGAGCGCCGTCCCCAGCGCGATCAACGGGCCGGTCTCGGTCAGCGCCTTGAAAAAGGATTTTGGCTTCGACATGCGATCTCGGGCGCGCGCAAAGGGCTCTGGATTTGGCTCAATATAATAACGGAATCGGGCGCCAAACGGGCAAATTCTCTTGCAGATTCTTGGGGCAAACCACCGCCGATCGGCCAAAATCCCGCTTCAGGGTTACTTTCGGCGCGATTTCACCGCCCGCGCAGCCGGTCCAGCACGTCGGAGGAGGCGAACCCGTCCGCAGGCACCCCGATCGAGGCCTGGAAGTTGCGCAGCGCGTCCCGGGTCTGGCCGCCGAACTGGCCGTCCGGGGTGCCCTTGTAGAAGCCGCGCTGGGCCAGCAGCTGCTGGAGTTCCAGCCGCTCGCCCCTCGACAATTCCCGCTCCTGCCGCGGCCATGGCTGCACGAAGGGCTGGCCGCCGCGCAAGCGGTCGGCGAAATGGCCGATCGCCATCGCATAGGCCTCGGCCGGATTGTACTTCATGATGACCCGGAAATTCTGCAGCATCAGGAAGCCGGGGCCCTGCGCGCCGGCCGGCGCCAGCAGATAGGCCTTTTCCGCCGGATGCGGGAAAGGCTGGTTGGTTGCGCGCTTGAGCCCCAGCTTTTCCCATTGCGCGATCGTCATCGCCTTGGCGCGATCGGCCAGCATGTAGTTGAAGCCCTGTGGCACCACGACCTCAAAACCCCAGGTCTGGCCGCTCTGCCAGCCGTCCTTCTTCAGATTGTTGGCGGTGGAGGCGATCAGGTCACTCGGGTTGTCGACGACGTCGCGCCGTCCGTCGCCGTCGCCGTCCACGGCGAAGCGCTTGAACGCGGTCGGCATGAACTGGGTCGGGCCGAACGCGCCGGCCCAGGAGCCGCGCATCTGCTCCGGGCGCAAATCGCCGCGGTTGAGGATCTCCAGCGCCGAGAGGAATTCGTCCTTGAAATAGGCCTGGCGGCGGCCGACACAGGCGAGCGTCGCGGTCGATTGCAGCACGCTGCGGTCGCCCATCTGTGTCGAATAATTGGACTCGATACCCCAGATCGCCGCGATGATGTAGCGGTCGACGCCGGTTGCCTTCTCGGTCGCGTCGAACTGCGCCTTGTACTTGGCGAGCACTTCCTTGCCCTTGGCGAGCCGGTTGTCGTTCACGAGGATGTCGAGATAGTCCCAGATCGATTTGGTGAACTCGGGCTGCGAATCCATCAGGTCCATGATGCGCAGATCGGGCGAAAGGCCCGCAGTGAAGCGCTGAAAATTCTCCTGCGTGATGTTGCGCCGTGCGGCATCAGGCCACATCCCGGCAACGCAATTGTCGAAATTACCAGCCGCCTCGCGGATCGCGGCTGCCGTCATCAGCGGATGGCCGGAGGCGCCGTCCTCGCCGCTCCAAGGCTGAGCTCCCGTTTGGACGCCACCCGGTCCGGGGGCGGGTTGCGAAGGCGCCGGGTTCGAGCCGGAGAAGATGCCGCCGAACAGGTTCGACAGGCCGTTTTGCCCTTGCTGTCCTTGAGCCTGCGCGGCCACGGGGAACAGGAGCGCGGCCGCGAGCATTGTCGCGCCGGTCAAAGATAAAGCTGCCGCTGTCACCAATTGCCTCATGTCGCACCCGTCCGGCCAAAAATCAGCCATCAGGAGGCCTCGTTACGGTTGCCAATATCTTAACAAAGGTGAAATTCTGCTGGTCACCTTTTTCTCGAATTCCAGGAGACCGAGCCCTACATCCGCCTTTGTTACCGGCTGCAAAACGGCTAGCAAGATGCCATTGCTCCTATCACGTGCGCCCCAAGGTATTCGATCAATCACATGAAAATCCGCAAAGCTGTATTCCCCGTCGCCGGCCTCGGCACCCGCGTCTTGCCCGCCACCAAGGCGATGCCGAAGGAAATGCTCACCATCGTCGACAAGCCGCTGATCCAGTACGTCTATGACGAGGCGAGGGAGGCCGGCATCGAGCACTTCATCTTCGTTACCGGCCGCAACAAAAATGTCATCGAAGATCATTTCGACAAGATGTTCGAGCTCGACTCGACGCTCACTGCGCGGGGCAAGAAGGCCGAGCAGGAGATTTTGGCGCAGAACCAGCCGGAAGCCGGCGCCGTCAGCTTCACCCGCCAGCAGGCGCCGCTCGGCCTCGGCCACGCGGTCTGGTGCGCGCGCGATATCGTCGGCAACGAGCCGTTCGCGGTGGTGCTGCCCGACGAGCTCGTGCTCAACACGCCCGGCTGCCTGAAGCAGATGATCGAGACCGCCAGCAAGCTCGGCGAAAAATCCAACGTCATCGCGGTCGAGGCGGTGCCCGACCATCTCACCCATCAATACGGCATCTGCGGCGTCGGAAAACGCACCGGCAAGATGTTCGAGGTCGACGGCATGGTCGAGAAGCCGGCCAAGGGCACCGCGCCCTCCAACCTCTCGATCACCGGCCGCTACATTCTCCAGCCCGAGATCTTCAAGATCCTGGAGACCCAGGAGCGCGGCGCCGGCGGCGAGATCCAGCTCACCGACGCCATGATCGGTCTGGCCAAGTCGCAAAAGTTCTACGGCGTCGAATTCGAGGGCGAGCGCCACGATTGCGGCTCCAAGCCCGGCTTCCTCCGCGCCAACATCGCCTACGGCCTCAAGCGGCCGGAATTGCGTGATGGCCTGATCGCTGAGATGAAGAAGTATTTGGGGCAGTAGCCGCGCCCCTCGTCATTGCGAGGAGCGAAGCGACGAAGCAATCCAGACTGCTGCTTCCGAGGAGGAAGTCTGGATTGCTTCGCTTTGCTCGCAATGACGGCGAGAGAGCCGGGCCTCACGCCACCAGCGACAGCTTCGGCAGGCTCGCCACCACCGACTGATTGCGGCCGCCGGCTTTGGCCGCATAGAGCGCCTTGTCGGCGGCGGCGACCAGCACGGCCCAGTCCATGCCGCTGGTGGGCGCGAGGCTGGCGATGCCGCAGGAGACGGTCGATCCCGCGCCGCCGTCGGACCAGCCCAGCACCTTGGCCCGGATGGTCTCGGCGATCTTGAAGGCGTCGGTGGCGGACGTGTTCGGCAGCAGCACGGCGAACTCCTCGCCGCCATAGCGCGCGGCGCAGTCGCCGGCGCGGCGCACCGAATCGGAGATGCAGATGGCGATGCCGACCAGCACCTGGTCGCCGGCCTGGTGACCGAAGGTGTCGTTGTAGGCCTTGAAGTGATCGGCATCGATCATCAGCAGCGCGACCGGCGTCTTCTGACGCACGGCGCGGCGCCACTCGCTGTCGATGACATGATCGAACTTGCGGCGGTTGCGCAGGCCCGTGAGCGCGTCGGTCGTCGCCATCTCCTCGAGCTTGCTCTCGGCATCCGCACGCCGGCCGATCTCGCGGGCGAGCACGATGGCCGAGCCCAGCACGAACAGTGCGAGCACCAGAACCACGGCGCCGATGCGAAGCGCTTCCCTCTGCCACAGCGCGAACACCGTGCTGAGCGGCTTGCCCGCTACCACGAATAGCGGGCCGGTGTCATTGCTGCGCGCATAGAGCCGCGCGGTCGGATCGACCGGGCCCTGTCCCGCAAACGAGCCGCCGACGCGGAGATTGTCGGCCTTCCAGGCCTGGCTGTCGTTCAGATTCCTGCCGATGATGTCGAGATCGAACGGCCGCCGCATCATGATGGTGCGGTCGCGCCTGAGCACGGTGATGGTGTCTTCGGGGTCGAGGGTCAGCCGCTCGAACAATTCGTGGAAATAGGTGAAGCGGATCGAGCCGGCGACAACGCCCAGGAAGCCGCCGTCGGTATCGCTGAGACGCCGGCTCAGCACGATGGAGTAGGCGCCACGAAACAGCATCGGGCGGCTGATGAAGAGGCCGACATTGGGATTGTCGCGGTGGACCGTGAAATAGTCCTCACTGCCGCGATTTTCAGGAACCGGGTCGAGCGTCGAGGCGTCGATGGTCAGATTGCCGTCCGCATCGAACACCTGGATGGCGCCGAAATGCTTTGCGGTCGTGGCGTGGTCGAACAGGATGAGCTGGCGGATCGGCTTCGAGACCGTGTTGATCTCGGGCAGCAGCATGTTGCTGGCCACCGCCTTCAGGGACAAATCGTAGATATCGATGTTGCGGCTGATGTCGGCGTCGATCGAGGTCGCCAGGTTTTCCAGCGTCTGGCGAGCCAGCGCCTCCTCGCCGCGGCGCATGTCGAGCATGACGTTGACGCAAATGGCGGAAAAGCCGATCACCGTCACGACGGACGAGATGATCAGCAGCTTTGCCGAAATGCGCCACGGCCGGCGGGCCGTGGTGTTGCGCCATGCAGACAGCATCCTTTGCTCCCGACAATAGTGGATGCGCCTGAAAGCTTGCGTAGTGTTTAAGCCGCGACGGCGCTGCTGCAATCAGTTAAGGATTGGTTTCCGCGTGCCCTGCTTTTGAGCAGATCAGATCGCGGGCAAAGGGATAGAGGACGGCGGTGAACGATTACGACGCGCTACGCGATTACCTGCTGCGGCAGAAGCAGATGGAATTCACGCTGACCTTCGAGCAGATCGAGGAGATCATCGACGCGGCCCTGCCGCGCGCGGCGAATCGTGCGTCTTGGTGGGACACCTCGCGCAGCCCGGATATCCAGATGCCGCAGCGCGAAGCCTGCCTCGCCGCGGGCTTCAAGGCCACGCGGATGCCCGACGGCCAGACGGTGCGGTTCACGAAGCTGAAGAAGGACGGGCGGCGATAGCGTGGCGAGTGGCCGTCTCTCCCAATCCAACAGTCTCGTAGGGTGGGCAAGCGAAGCGTGCCCACCATTTTTGTCGCTGTGTTCGATCGATGGTGGGCACGGCGCAAGTGCGCCTTTGCCCACCCTACGGCACCGGATTCGCGGCGAGATCAGCTTGCCGCTTCGAGCCGCACTTCGGTCAGCAGCCGCATCGCCGCGTCCGCGTCCATGGGCTCGCCGAAGGCGAAGCCCTGTGCGTATTCGCAGCCCAATTGGTACAGCTCGACCGCGTCGGAATCGGTCTCGGCGCCTTCCGCCACCACGTCCATGCCGAGATCATGCGCGAGCGCGATGATCGACTTCAGGATCACCGGCCGCGTGCCGCGATTGGTGGTGCGGACAAAGGACTGGTCGATCTTGATGGTGTCGAACGGGAAGCGCTGCAGATAGGCGAGCGACGAATGGCCGGTGCCGAAATCGTCGAGCGATAGTCCGGTTCCGAGCTCGCGGATCCGCGTCAGCATCTGTGCTGCGTGCTCCGGATTCTCCATCACCAGCGATTCCGTCAATTCCAGCTTCAGCGTGCCGCGCGCCACCGAGGAGCGCGACAGTACGGTGCGGATGTCGTGGATCAGGTCGTGGCGCAGCAACTGCCGCGAGGAGACGTTGACACTGGCGAAGATCGGCTCGCGCGAGCGCATCGCGCGCTGCCAGATCGAGAGCTGCTTTGCGGTCTGGTCGAGCACGAACATGCCGAGGTCGACGATCAGGCCGGTCTCTTCCGCGATCGTGATGAATTCCGACGGCGCCATGCGACCGAGCTTCGGATGATCCCAGCGCGCCAGCGCCTCGAAGCCGGCGACCGAACGGTCCTCCAGCCGGACGATCGGCTGGTACAGGATGGTGAGCTCCTGCCGCTCGATGGCGCGGCGCAGCTCGCTCTCCAGCGTCAGGCGATCGGTCTTCCGCGCCCGCATCGCGGACTTGTAGACGTCGATGCGATCGCCGCCGATGCGCTTGGAATGATACATCGCAAGCTCGGCGTCCTTGATGATCTCGTCCGTCAGTTGAACTTGCGGATCGGAAAGGGCCAGTCCGATCGAGGCGGTGAGGAAAATCTCGCGGTCGTTGAAGGCGATCGGCGCGCGGATGGTCTTGCGGATGGTTTCGGCGAAGGCGGTGATGCGGGCCGGGTCCTGCTCCGACAGCAGGATCAGGCCGAACTGGTCGCCGGCAAGCCGCGCCAGCGTGTCCTGCGGCTTCAGGATGCGGGTGAGGCGGCGTGCGAGCGTCAGCAGGATGGAATCGCCGACCGCGATGCCGACGGAATCGTTGACCTGCTTGAAGCGGTCGAGGTCGATCACCATCAGCGTCGGCCGCAGCGTCGGCATCGACTTGGCGAAATGCGCGACCGCACCGAGCCGATCCATGAACAGCTTGCGGTTGGGCAGGCCGGTCAAATTGTCGTGCACGGAATCGTGCAGCAGGCGTTCCTCGGCGTTGCGCAGCTCAGTGACGTCGGTGAGCGTGCCGACCACGCGGGAGACCTCGCCATCCGAGCCGACCACCGGGCGCGCCTTCAATGCGAACCACATGAAGTGGCCGTCGGGGGTACGCAGGCGGAAATCCTGCACCAGCCGGCCGCGGCGCTGGTCGAGCACGCTGTCGAGCGCGGCACGGAAACGATCCTGGTCGAGCGGATGCAGCACCTCCAACCAGGAAGCCGCGGGGCCTTCCAGCGTGCCGCGCTTCAGCCCGAGCAGCGCTTCCGTCTCGGGGCTGGTGAAAACCTTGTCGGCGGAAACGTCCCAGTCCCAGATCAGATCGCCGGAACCGGCCAGCGCCAGCGCGCGTCGCTCGATGTCGGAGACGACGCCGGTGGTGGCGCCGCCGCCGGCGAAGGCGTGCTGCATCACCGTGAAGCCGATCAGCATCACGATCAGCACGAGGCCGCCGAGCAAGGCGGGGCCGACGATGTCGTTGGTGACGGAGCCGGCCACCGTCATGCCGGCCGCGACCACCCAGACCACAAGGAGGAACCAGGTCGGGATCAGCAGCACCGCGCGGTCGAAGCCGTGGGTCGAGAGATAGACGATCAGCGCGAAGCCGGCGAAGGCGATCAGCACCAGCGAGATGCGCGCGATGCCGGAGGCGACGGCCGGGTCGAACAGAGCCAGCGCAACCAGCGAGCCCAGGAACGCCAGCCAGCCCACCGTGATGTGGGAATAGCGCACATGCCATCGACTGAGGTTGAGATAGGCGAACAGGAACACCAGCAGCGTCGCCGCCAATATCGCTTCACCCGCCGCGCGCCAGATGCGCTCGGCGTTGTTCGACATGTCGAGCACCTTGCCCCAGAAGCCGAAATCGACGCCGATATAAACCAGCACCGCCCAGGCCAGCGCCGCGGCGGCCGGGAACATGATGCTGCCCTTCACCACAAATAGAATCGTGAGCACGAGGGCGAGAAGCCCGGAGATGCCGATCACGATGCCCTGGTACAGCGTGAACGAGTTGACCTTATCCTTGTAGGCTTCCGGCTCCCACAGATAGAGCTGCGGCAGCTTGTCGGTGCGCAGTTCCGCGACGAAGGTGACGACGGCACCCGGGTCGAGCGTGATGCGGAAGACGTCGGCGGTGGGGCTTTCCTGCCGCTCTGGCCGGTCGCCGGTCGAGGGCGTAATGGTCGCGATGCGCGACAGCCCGAGGTCGGGCCACAACAGCCCCGACGACACGATACGGTAATGCGGCGCGACGATCAGACGGTCGAGCTGGTCGTCGGTGTTGTTGGCGAGCGCGAACACCACCCAGTTCTGGCCGCCTTCACGGGCGCGCACCTCGATGCGGCGGACGATGCCATCGGTGCCCGGCGCTGTGGAGACCTGGATGCGGTCGGCATCGCTGCGCTGATGCTCGAGCACGCCTGTGAGGTCGATCGCGGGCGCATCGCCGCGGACGCTGACAGCGTCAAGCGCGCGTACAGGCGACGCGGCGACAAGAATCATGAGGCCCAGCGCGATGGGCGCGAGGCACCTGATCAGACGCAAGGTCAGTTCTCCGCGTTCGACGCAAACTCGTGTGCAAGACGATTTCATACCGAACAGAAGTGGTTCGGCGCGTCGCGATAGATGCCACGAAAGCGAGGAAAATCAAAGGGTTTCCGCCCGGTTTGGTGGGCCAGCGGCCTAGACCTCCAACACAATTTTGCCAATATGTGCGGAGGTCTCCATGCGCCGGTGCGCGTCGGATGCCTTTTCCAGCGGGAAAGAGCTGTCCATCAGCGGTTTGACCCGGCCTTCGCGCAAAAGCGGCATCACTTTCGCTTCAATAGCGGCCACCATCGCCGCCTTGTCCGCATTACTACGGGGGCGCAAGGTCGAGCCGGTATGGGTCAACCGCTTCACCATCACCTTGGCGATGTTGACGCTGATCTTGGGGCCGTTGAGGGTGGCGATCTGCACGATGCGGCCGTCGACCGCGGCGGCGTCATAGTTGCGGTCGACATAGTCGCCGGCGACCATGTCGAGGATCAGATTGACGCCTTCCTTGTTGGTCTCTTCCTTGACCACGGCGACGAAGTCTTCGGTCTTGTAATTGATGGCGCGGTCGGCACCGAGCTTGAGGCAGGCGTCGATCTTGTCCTGCGATCCCACGGTGACGAACACCTTCGCGCCGAACGCCTTCGCGAGCTGGATCGCCATGGTGCCGATGCCGGAAGAGCCGCCATGGATCAACAGCGTTTCGCCGGCTTTCAGCCCGCCGCGCTCGAACACATTGTGCCAGACCGTCATCAGGGTTTCCGGCAACGCGCCGGCTTCCCTGATCGACAGCGCCGGCGGCACGCTCATCGCCTGGGCATCCTGCGCGATGCAGTACTGCGCATAGCCGCCACCCGCGACGAGCGACATCACCTTGTCGCCGATCTTGTGCTTTTTGGCGTTGCTGCCGACCGCCACCACCTCACCCGCGATCTCGAGACCGGGCAGGTCGCTGGCGCCGGGCGGCGGCGGATAGGCGCCGGAACGCTGCGCCACGTCGGGCCGGTTGACGCCGGCGGCCTGGACCTTGACCAGGATCTCATCGGGACCGGGCTGCGGCAGTGCCCGTTGTTCCGGCACCAGCACCTCAGGTCCGCCGGGCTTGGAGATGGCGACCACGGTCATTCGCGCGGGCAGCTTGTCCATGATGTGTCCTTGAGCAAAGGTGCGAGGAGGAACGAGGCCTTTGATTAGCCAGCGCGGTCCGGGCTGGCAACCGCCTCGGCCGTGTGGTCCGGTCCGCGGACGCAGGAGGAACGACGATGCCGACGGAAGACGACGACCGCCCGCGCAAGAAGGTCACCCACGAGATCGGACAGGACCTCTCACTGTTGTCAGTCGAGGAACTGACCGAGCGCGTCGCCCTGCTGCAGACCGAGATCGCAAGGCTCGAAGAAGCCGCCACCAAAAAGCGCGCCTCGCGCAATGCGGCGGATAGTTTTTTCAAGAAGTAACGACCCGTCATTCTACTCCGGAGCATTCTACTCCGGAGCGACAATTCGAATGGGACGCGTTCCGATCGGCGCGCCGGTGGCGCGGTCGATGGTGACGGGGTCGATCTCGGTTCCGGCCTCGGCGTCGAAGAACCGGGTGACATCCTTTCCCCCGCCGCGGTGTTTCCGTCCCCACGCACCGAACGCGAACAGCACCGGCAGGAAGTCCTCGCCAGCCGCGGTCAGAACGTATTCGTCGCGCGGTGGCCGCTCCGAGTAGCGGCGTTTCTCCAGGAACCCTTCCTCGGTCAAGGTGGCCAGCCGGCGGGTCAAAATCGTCGGAGCAATACTCAGGTTTTTCCTGAATTCGTCGAACCGGGTGAGCCCGGCATGTGCGTCCCGCAGGATCAGGATGCTCCAGACGTCCCCCACGAGCGCGACGCACCGGGCGATCACGCAGGGTTGATCTGACAACTTGGCCATGTCCGTATCTTTTCGATAGTTAATTACTATTGAATTGATAGTAACATCCAACGCATCGATATTCCACGACAAAATGAAAGCGAAGCCAATGAGCAAGACAACACGCGGCGTTGCACTGGTCACCGGCGCCTCCTCCGGCATCGGGCTCGCGACGGCCCGAGCGCTCCGGCGCGACGGCTACCGGGTCTTCGGAACCAGCCGGAAACCGGCCGCCAACACCTCGGACGGGGTGACGATGCTGGTCTGCGACGTCACGGATGATGCCTCCGTACAGGGTCTGGTCGACGACGTCGTGAGCCGCGCAGGGCGGATCGATCTCCTCGTCAACAATGCCGGGATTGGACTTCTCGGCGCTGCGGAAGAGTCCTCCACGGCACAGGCCAAGGCATTGTTCGACGTGAATGTGTTCGGCGTGGTGCGTCTGACCAATGCGGTCCTGCCCGTGATGAGACGGCAGCGTGCGGGCCGGATCGTCAACCTCAGCTCCATCCTCGGGTTGATCCCCGCGCCGTACAACGCTCTTTATGCATCGACCAAGCATGCGCTCGAAGGATACTCGGAATCGCTCGACCACGAAGTGCGAACGCACGGCATCCGCGTCGTGCTGGTGGAGCCCGGCGCCACCCGCACCTCATTCGAGGAAAACCTGACGCGGGCGGATCATCCGCTGGCAGCGTATGACGCTGTGCGCGCCGACGCGGAGAAGCTGATGCGCGAGATCGTCGAGACGGGAGATGCAGTGGAGGTGGTCGCCGATACGGTCGTGAAGGCGGCCAATGCGGCAACGCCCCGACGACGCTACACCGCGGGAAAGGTGGCGAGGCAGGTCAGCCTGATGCGCCGCTTCCTGCCGGAATCCTTCGTCGACAAAGGCCTTCGCAAATACAACAAGCTTCCGCTCGAACTGACGCCGCCGGCGTCTTCGACATCGGCTGCGCATCAAGCCTCTTGAGAATGCACTCGTCCACTGACCGACATGGCTAACGAACCCTCAAAAAATTCGTTCGTTTACGGTCGATTAAGCTTTTCACTTTATGACTGGAACTGTCCTCGTTTGGACACCGAGTGGCTCCTGTCCACTCTGTTTGACGCCTCCCTGTTATCAACTTTCAAAGCCGCCGGTTTTCCGGCGGCTCTTTTTTCGTTTTTCGGCTCTCACTCCGGTTGAATTTCGAGGAATGACCCGCGGAAACCATATCCGCGCTTGCCGCTGGACTCGGCGCTTCCCCCGCGCAATGATTTGTTCATCATAAGCCGGCGCCAAAGCCGGACGGGTAAACAGTTGCGTAAGGGGCGTTAACCATGGAACGTTTGCAGGCCGACGGCGCTCTCGTTCAACTCAGCGAGCGGTTCACCAATTCTGCGGCGTTCGGCGCCCTGTTCCGCGAAGGCATGGATCTCGTCGAAGAGACCGCCGCCTATCTCGACGGCGCCGGCCGCAACGAGGCGAAGGCGCTCGATCGCGCCGTCAGCCTCACCTACGCGACCGAGAGCATGCGCCTCACCACGCGCCTGATGCAGCTGGCTTCGTGGCTGCTGCTGCACCGCGCGGTGAAGGAAGGCGAGATGACGCTGGTGCAGGCCAACCGCGAGAAGACCAAGGTCAAGCTCACTGCCGCCGATCCCGGCCCCGCCGACACCATCGAGAAGCTGCCGTCGTTGCTCCAGGAACTGATCCATCGCTCGATGAGCCTGCAGACCCGCGTCCGCCGCCTCGACACCACCATCCACACCCCGCCGGCCGAGCTCCCCGCGATCGGCAACCCGCTGGTGCCGCATCTCAACGCGCTGAAGGCCGCGTTCGAGCGGTAAGTTTCAATCCGCGCACTTGATGTTGAACCGTCACCCTGAGGTGCTCGCCTCTTCGGCGAGCCTCGAAGGGCGACGGCCCGGCCGCGTCCGTGGCCGTTCATCCTTCCCGGCCTCCGCTTCGCTCCGGCACCTCAGGATGACGGATCTGAAAACAAAAACGCCCCCGGTCTCCCGGGGGCGTTTTTCGTCTCCAGCCTTGCGACCGGATCAATCCTTTTTGAGGAAGCCCGAAAACTTCTTCTGGAAGCGCGAGACGCGGCCGCCGCGATCCATCAGCTGGGCGTTGCCGCCGGTCCAGGCCGGGTGCGACTTCGGGTCGATGTCGAGGTTCAGCGTGTCGCCTTCCTTGCCCCAGGTGGAGCGGGTCAGGTACTCGGTTCCGTCGGTCATGACGACCTTAATCGTATGATAATCCGGATGAATTTCGGCTTTCATGGCAATTCCTAGGGCGCCCGGCGCCTTGCTTGAGTGGCTATCGAATGACGGATTTGGCCGGGTCTATACCTCACGGGGGGCTCTAAAACAAGCCATTGTGGGAACAGCAGAACCGGGCCGTCCCCTAAGGGACATCCCGGATTTGCCTCGCCCCTTGCCGCGGCCTATGTGGAGCCAACGTCTCTCTTTTGGTCGGATCCCATGAGCGCAGTAGAACGGCTTGAAACCGGGCCGGCAGAAGTCCCGTCGATCGAAGCCGAGCTGATCGAGCAGCCTGAGAAGGGCCGCGCCAAGCTGCGACCGCTGATGGCGCTCGCGCCCTACGTGGCCCGTTATCGCGGCCGGGCGGCGCTCGCCTTTGTCGCGCTGACGGTTGCCGCCCTCACTACGTTGCTGGTGCCGGTCGCAGTGCGCCGGATGATCGATTTCGGTCTGACGCCGGAAGGCATCGCGCTGATCAACAGCTACTTCTCGGTGATGATCGCGGTCGTCGCCGTGCTCGCGCTCGCGAGCGCGTCACGCTACTACCTCGTGATGACGATCGGCGAGCGCATCGTCGCCGATCTCAGGCGCGACGTGTTTGCGCATCTGCTCTCGCTCTCGCCGGCCTTCTTCGATTCCGCGCGCAGCGGCGAACTGGTGTCGCGGCTCACCGCCGACACCACGCAAATCAAATCCGCGGTCGGCGCTTCCGTGTCGATCGCGCTGCGCAATCTCATGATGTTCTTTGGCGCGGCCGCGATGATGGTGATCACCAGCCCGCGTCTCTCCGGCTTCGTGCTGCTTGCGATTCCCCTGATCGTGTTGCCGCTGGTCGCCTTCGGGCGCTGGGTGCGGCGGCTGTCGCGCAATGCCCAGGACACGCTGGCCGACGCGTCCGCCTACGCCGGCGAGCTGGTCGGCGCGATCCGCACCGTGCAGGCCTATACCAGCGAGGGGCTGGCCGCGAAGCGTTTCGGCGGCGAGGTCGAGCAGGCCTATGAGGCGGCGCGCACCTCGACCCAGGCCCGCGCGGTTCTCACCGCCATCGTCATCTTCATCGTGTTCGCGAGCGTGGTCGGAATCCTCTGGATCGGCTCGCATGATGTGCTGACCGGCGCGATCACGCCGGGGCGGCTCGGCCAGTTCGTGCTCTATGCGGCCTTCGCGGCCGCAGGTCTCGGCCAGCTCAGCGAGGTCTGGGGCGAGGTGTCGGCGGCATCAGGCGCTGCCGAACGCCTGTTCGAGATTTTGCACGTGCAGCCCGACATCAGGGCGCCCGCATCGCCGCGCGCGTTGCCGGTGCCCGGCCGCGGCGAGGTCGGCTTCGATCGCGTCAGCTTCTCTTATCCGGCGCGGCCCGACGTCAACGTGCTCGACACCGTGTCGTTTGCGG
The DNA here is from genome assembly GCF_021458635.1 of Bradyrhizobium monzae. GTDB lineage: Bacteria > Pseudomonadota > Alphaproteobacteria > Rhizobiales > Xanthobacteraceae > Bradyrhizobium. The sequence goes on along the minus strand of NZ_JAIRDQ010000006.1, from coordinate 23,702 downwards.
TGCGGCCCGGCGAGAAGGTCGCGATCGTCGGCCCGTCCGGCGCCGGCAAGAGCACGATCTTCCATCTGCTGCTGCGCTTCTACGATCCGCGCAATGGCGCGATCTCGCTCGACGGTGTCCCGGTGAAGTCTGCCGACCCGCGCGATTTCCGGTCACACATCGCCTTGGTGCCGCAGGAATCCAACGTGTTCGCCGCCAGCGCGCGCGAAAACATCCGCTTCGGCCGGCCCGATGCGACCGATGCCGAAGTCGAGCGTGCCGCCGAGCTCGCGCATGCCACCGAGTTCATCCGCCGCCTGCCCGAAGGTTTCGAGACCCCGCTCGGCGAGCGCGGCGTGACGCTCTCGGGCGGCCAGCGCCAGCGCATCGCGATCGCGCGCGCCATCCTGCGCGACGCGCCGCTGTTGCTGCTCGACGAAGCCACCTCCGCACTCGACGCCGAAAGCGAGACGCTGGTGCAGACCGCGCTCGAAGAGCTGATGAGCCATCGCACCACCCTGGTGATCGCGCACCGCCTCGCCACCGTGCTGTCCTGCGACCGCATCCTGGTGATGGACCAGGGCAAGATCGTCGAGCAGGGCACGCATGCCGAGCTGGTTGCGGCGAACGGGCTCTATGCCAGGCTGGCGCGGTTGCAGTTCGAGGGGGCGTGAGGCGTCGCTGATCTCACGGGCACTTCGGTGAGCCCATCGGCACATTCGGCCACGGCCAGTTCTTCCAGCTGCCACCCTCGCCGATGCAAGGCGACCCGCCGTTGGCCGGAGCCGGGCTGTCCGTCGGAGCAGAAGTGCTCGTCGGCTCGCTTGCTGTCTTGGGCGGCGGCGCGAGACGCTGGTCGACATAGATCGTCGACACATAGCCGGCGACGATGACGCCCAGAAGGACCGAAGACCCCTTGGCCAGATCGTTCAGCCGCATCGATCTTCTCCATCTGCTTGTTGGTTGCCACGACTGGCAACCGCGTCGGGCCTCGCCGTGACACCGGTCACGGCCGCCATATCATCTTCAGCACGGGCCGGCCCGAGGTCGGGTTCACGTCCTCGCCGGCGTGCGCGAAGCCGTTGCGCTCGTAGAAGCGGATGGCGCGGCTGTTGTCCTTGTTGACCAGCAGCGTCACGCCCGATGGGGACAGGCGCTTGGCCTCAATGACCAGCAGCCTTGCCGCGTCCGAGCCCCAATGGGCGGGATCGACCACGAGCTGGTCGAGATAGCCGTCGCCGTCGATGGTGACGAAACCGGTCAGCGCGCCGTCCTGTTCGGCAACCACGATCGCGGCCTTCGGCACCAGCTCGTTGCGCCAGCGCTCGCGCCACCAGTCCACCCGCGCGGCGAAATCGATCTGCGGATAGGCCTGCTGCCAGGTGCGGTGCCAGAGGTCGATCGTTGCCGCTTCGTCAGCGTCCACGTAGCGGCGGAGGTGGAGCGCGCTCACTACCGCTCCGTCAGCTTCAGCTCGATGCGGCGGTTACGCTTGTAGGCGTCCTCGGTGTTGGCGGTGTCGAGCGGCTGGAATTCGCCGAAGCCGGCGGCAACGAGGCGCTGGGCGGGCACGCCGAGCGTGATCAGATATTGCACCACCGAGATCGCGCGCGCCGCGGACAGGTCCCAGTTCGACTTGAAGTTCGCGCCGCTGACCGGCCGCACGTCGGTGTGGCCGTCGACGCGCAGCACCCAGGCGATCTCGGCCGGGATCTTCTTGTCGAGCTCGATCAGCGCGGCGGCGACGGTGTCGAGCTCGGCGCGGCCCTCGGGCAGCAGCGTTGCCTGACCGGTGTCGAAGAACACTTCGGACTGGAACACGAAGCGGTCGCCGACCACGCGGATATCAGGACGGTTGCCGAGAATGGCGCGCAAGCGCCCGAAGAACTCCGAGCGGTAACGCGACAATTCCTGCACGCGCTGCGCCAGCGCGACGTTCAGGCGTGAGCCGAGATCGGCGATGCGGTTCTGCGATTCCTTGTCGCGCTTCTCGCTGGCGTCGAGCGCCTCTTCGAGGGCTGCCAATTGCCGGCGCAGCGCGCTGATCTGCTGGTTCAGCACCTCGATCTGCGCCAGCGCCCGCGCCGAGACCGCCTTCTCTGAGTCGAGCGCCTTGCCGAGCTCGGACGTCTTGCCTTGCGCGTCGTTGCCGGCGGCAGCTAAGCCGTCATAGAGGCCCTTGATGCGGTCGCGCTCGGACTCGGCCGAAGCGAGGCCGGCCCTCAATGACGAGACCTGGTCGTCGAGCGTGAGCTTGCCGAGCTTCTCCAGCGACAGCAGCTCGTTGAGCTGGGCGATCTTGGCGTTGAGCTGCTCGAGCGCCTTGTCCTTGCCGGTGACCTCCTGCGACAGGAAGAACTGCACGACTAGGAACACAGACAGCAGGAACACGATCGACAGCACCAGCGTCGACAGCGCGTCGACGAATCCGGGCCAGTAGTTGAAGGCGCCTTCACTGCGGCGGCCGCGGGCTAGAGCCATGCTCGCCTCTCAAATGCTGATTGCTTAACTCTTCTCGGGTTGACGCGCGATGCGTTCCAAGAGGCGGCGGATCTCGCGGTTCTGCTCGCCCTGGCCGTCGGCCCATTCGCGGATCATCTGCTGCTCGGTGCGCATGTGCGAGACCAGTGCCTGGATCGCCTCGGCGAGGCTCGCCATCGCCGCGGTGGTGCCGCGGCTGGCGCTGCCTTCCTCGAGCACGCCACGCAAGCGCTCGACCGCGGCCTGAAGCTCGCCGCTGGCAACCCCGCCACCGCCGGAGGCTGCGACCGCAACCTCGCCGTTGCCGTACTCGCGCACGGTGGTGGCGAGCCAGTCTTCGAGGTCGGTGTAGAAGCGGTTCTGGGCCTGGCTCGATTGCAGGTCGAGGAAGCCGAGGATCAGCGAGCCGGCGAGGCCGAACAGGGAGCTCGAGAACGAGATGCCCATGCCGCCGAGCGGGGCGGCCAGGCCCTCCTTCAGCGTGTCGAACAGCGCGCCGGAATCACCGCCGACCTTGAGGCCGTCGATCACCTTGCCGACCGAGCCGACCGTCTCGATCAGGCCCCAGAAGGTGCCGAGCAGGCCGAGGAAGACCAAGAGGCCGGTCATGTAGCGGGAGATGTCGCGGGCTTCGTCCAGGCGGGTCGCGATCGAATCGAGCAGATGCCGCATCGTCGTCTGCGTGATCGACATCCGTCCGCTGCGTTCGCCGCCCAGGATCATCGCCATCGGTGCCAGCAGCTTGGGATGCCGGGCCGGCGCCAGGCCGGGGTCGGCGATGCGGAAATTGTTGACCCAGGACACCTCGGGATAGAGCCGGATCACCTGGCGGAAGGCCAGGATGATGCCGATGAACATCACGCCGCCGATCAGGGCATTGAGCCCGGGATTGGCGAAGAATGCCTGGATGATCTGCTTGTAGAGCACCACGCCGACCAGTGTGCACAGCACCAGGAAAACCAGCATCCGCACCAGGAAGACGCTGGGGGAGGATAGTTTTGTGTACTCGATGTCGAGGGAGGAGCGGGGCGAGGCGCCTGACGGCATGGCCGGTATCATCCGTTACGAAGCTTGCTTGCATCCGTACTATGGCACAGCGCTCGCCCAAAAAAAGCGCCGGATGTGCGGATTTCGGGGAGGTGTGGGGAACCCACAGCTGAAACCCGGCTTTGAGACAGACGTATTTTGCAAAACGTCGGCATTCCACAGGCTTAGGTCGGATTTTTTGCATGGCGATGTTTCTTGGGGGACTGGCGGCCATCGCGTTCTCGCTCGCGCTCCTGATGGGGTTCGCCTGGGTTGTGCGAGAGCGCACCGGCAATTCCGGCTGGGTCGATACGATCTGGACCTTTGCAGAGGGGCTGGTCGGCGCCGGCAGCGCTCTGTGGCCGCTCGCCATCGAGAAGGAATGGCGCCGGAGCGGCACGCATTATCAGCGCACCGCAATCGACTGGCTCGCCAAAGTCGATGCGCATCGCGATGCGATCGAAGCCTCCTTGCGCAACGTCTATGGCGACGAGACCTATTTGTGGATGCGGCGCTGGCGCTGGTTCTTCCTCGCCACCGCCGGCCTGTTCGGCTACGCCAACGGAACGGAGTGGGGCGTGAGCCACTATCGGATGAAGGCGGCCTCCTGATTGCGATGTTCTGTCGCAGCGTGCAACGATGGAACCCGACTCACAATCTGGTGAGTCCCAAAAATCAGCCTGAACTCAGCGCGATAGCGCGTGTGACATTGAGCCGCCGCGCGATCCGTTGCGCCGCAGCAAGTCCCCTCTATTTTGATCGCATCAGCGGCGCTGAATTGCCCAGAACGGGCGTTGCGCGAGACGCGAGATAAGTTTCAACAATTTTGGGGCACCCCACTTCATGTCAGGACTTCGAGCGCGATCGGCATGCGTTGCAATGATGCTCGCGGCCTTTGCGCCGCTGCTAGGCGCGTGCGACGAATCCTCTTCCGCCGTCTCCGCTGCCCAACCCTCCGAACCCGATGTCAGCATCGTCACCGTCAAGCCGCAACCGCGCGCCGTGGTGCGCGAGCTGCCGGGCCGGATCTCGCCGACGCGTGTCGCCGAGGTGCGGCCGCGCGTGTCGGGCATCGTGGTCGAGCGGCTGTTCCGCCAGGGCAGCGAGGTGAAGGCGGGCGATGCGCTCTATCGCATCGACCCGCGTCCGTTCGAGGTCGAGGTGATGGCCAACGACGCGGCGGTCGACAAGGCCGAGGCCGCCTTGATGCAGGCGCAGCAGCAGGCGCGCCGCATCGCGACGCTGACCAGCCAGCGCGCCGCGCCCGAAGCCGAGAACGAAAAGACCATTGCCGCCGAGCGACAGGCGCAGGCTGAAGTCGAAGGCCGCAAGGCCGACCTCGCGCGCGCCAAGCTCAATCTCGATTATGCCACCGTGCGCGCGCCGATCGACGGCGTGGTCGGTGCCGCGCTGGTCAGCGAAGGCGCACTCGTGGTGCAGAACGAGACCAATCTCGCCACCGTGCAGCAGCTCGATCCGATCTATGCCGATTTCACGCAGTCGGTCACCGAGCTCAATCAGCTTCGCCGCGCTTTCGAAAACGGTGACCTCGATCGCATCGAGTCCGATGCCGTCAAGGTGCGGCTCGTGCTCGACGACAACACCATCTATGGGCTCGACGGCAAGCTGCTGTTCTCCGAAGCCAAGGTCGACGCCCATACCGGCCAGGTGACGTTGCGCGGCGAATTCCGCAATCCCAAGCGCGAGCTGCTGCCGGGCATGTATGTCCGCGTGCGGCTCGACCAGGGCCTTGATTCCGATGCGATCGCGGTGCCGCAGCAGGCGGTCCAGCGCAATGGCGGCGGTGGCAGCGAGGTGTTCGTCGTCAAGGACGACAACCGCATCGTCGTGCAGCCGGTGCGCACCGGCTCGGTGCAGGATGGCGTCTGGTTCGTCACCGACGGCCTCAAGGCCGGCGACAAGGTCGTGGTCGAGGGTTTTCAGAAGTTCGCGGCCGGCGACAAGGTCAGGCCGCAATCCTGGTCCGAAGCCGAGGCGAGCGCGGACAACCGGCACGCCCTCAAGGTCGCGCGGTAACGCACCATGGCGAGCTTCTTCATCGACAGGCCGATCTTCGCCTGGGTCGTCGCGCTGTTCATCTGTCTGATCGGCGCGATCTCGGTCCCGCTGTTGCCGATCGCGCAATATCCGATCATCGCGCCGCCCTCGATCTCGATCTCGACGAGTTACCCGGGCGCGTCGCCGGAAAACCTCTACAACAGCGTCACCCGCCTGATCGAGGAGGAGCTCAACGGCGCCTCCGGCATCCTCAATTTCGAATCGACCAGCGATTCGCTCGGCCAGGTCGAGATCATCGCCAATTTCCAGCCGGGCACTGACACCAGCGCGGCGTCCGTCGAGGTGCAGAACCGCATCAAGCGCGTCGAGGCACGCCTGCCGCGCGCGGTGATCCAGCAAGGCATCCTGATCGAGGAAGCCTCCAGTGCCGTCCTCCAGATCATCACGCTGAATTCGACCGACGGCAGCCTCGACGAGGTCGGCCTGGGCGACTTCATGATCCGCAACGTGCTCGGCGAAATCCGCCGCATCCCCGGCGTCGGCCGCGCAACGCTCTATTCGACCGAGCGCAGTCTTCGCGTCTGGGTCGATCCGGCCAAACTCGTCGGCTATGGGCTGACCGCTGACGACGTCAACAAGGCGATTGCCGCACAGAACGCGCAGGTCGCCTCGGGCAGCATCGGCGCGGAGCCGTCGACGAGCAGCCAGCGCACCTCCGCGCTGGTGCTGGTGAAGGGCCAGCTGTCGTCGCCCGACGAGTTCGGCGCCATCATCCTGCGTGCCAATGCCGACGGCTCGACCGTACGGCTGCGCGACGTCGCGCGGGTCGAGGTCGGCGGTCTCAGCTACCAGTTCAACACGCGCCTGAACGGCAAGCCGACGGCCGGTCTTTCCGTGCTGATGTCGCCGACCGGCAACGCGCTGGCGACTGCGAGCGCGGTCGAGGAGAAGATGAAGGAGCTGTCGCGCTTCTTCCCGGCCAACATCTCCTACGAGATCCCCTACAACATCACGCCCGTGGTCGAAGCCTCGATCAAGAAGGTGCTGACGACGCTGGTCGAAGCCGTGGTGCTGGTGTTCGTCGTGATGTTCCTGTTTCTCCAGAACATCCGCTATACCATCATCCCGACCATCGTGGTGCCGGTGGCGCTGCTGGGCGCCTGTACCACGCTGCTGCTTGCCGGCTACTCCATCAACATGCTCTCGATGTTCGGCATGGTGCTCGCGGTCGGCATTCTCGTCGACGACGCCATCGTCGTGGTCGAGAACGTCGAGCGCATCATGACAGAGGAGGGCTTGCCGCCGAAGGAAGCGACACGGAAAGCGATGTCGCAGATCTCGGGCGCCATCATCGGCATCACGCTGGTGCTGATGGCGGTGTTCGTGCCGATGGCGTTCTTCCCGGGCTCGGTCGGCATCATCTACCGCCAGTTCTCGGTGACCATGGTCGCGGCGATCGGCTTCTCCGCGTTTCTGGCGCTGTCGCTGACGCCGGCACTGTGCGCGACGATTCTGAAGCCGGTTGCGGCCGGTCACGGCCACGCGAAGAAGGGCGTATTCGGCTGGTTCAACCGCATGCTCGAAGGCGGCAAGGAGGGTTACTCCCGCACCGTCGGCTTCTCGCTGAAGCGCACCGGTCGCCTGATGATGGTCTATGTCGCGCTGCTCGTCGGCCTGTCCTGGGCCTTCGTCAGCCTGCCCGGCGGCTTCCTGCCCGTCGACGACCAGGGTTTTGTCACCACCGACGTCCAGACGCCGTCCGACTCGTCCTACGGCCGCACCGAGGCCGTGATCGAAAAGGTCGAAAAATATCTGGCGCAGCGGCCGGGTGTCGACAACGTCACCTTCCTCACCGGCTTCAGCTTCTCCGGCCAGGGCATGAATACCGCGCAGGCCTTCATCACGCTGAAGGACTGGTCGGAGCGTGGGCCGAGGGAGTCCGCTGCTGCGATCGTCAACGACATCAACCGCGATCTGTCGTCGATCCGCGACGCAAAGATCTCGGCGCTGCAGCCGCCGCCGATCGACAATCTCGGTAACTCGTCCGGCTTCTCGTTCCGGCTTCAGGACCGCGGCCAGAAGGGCTATCCGGCCCTGATGCGCGCGGCCGATCAGCTGATCGCGGAAGCGAATGCGAGTTCGGTGCTTCAGAAAGTCTATGTCGAGGGCCTGCCCGAGGCCGGCGTGGTCAATCTCGTGATCGACCGCGAGAAGGCCGGCGCCTTCGGCGTCACCTTCGAGGACATCAACAACACCATCTCGACCAATCTCGGCTCGAACTACATCAACGACTTCCCGAACCGCGGCCGCATGCAGCGCGTCGTGGTGCAGGCCGACAGCCGCGACCGCATGAAGACCGAGGACATCCTCAATTACAACGTCAAGAACTCCGGCGGCCAGCTGGTGCCGTTCTCCTCCTTCGCGACGGTCGAATGGTCGCGCGGTCCGACGCAGATCGCCGGGTTCAATTACTATCCCGCCGTGCGCATCTCGGGCGAAGCCAAGCCCGGCTTCACCTCCGGCGACGCGATCGCCGAGATGGAGCGGCTCGCCGGAAAGCTGCCGCGCGGCTTCGGCTACGAATGGACCGGACAGTCGCTTCAGGAAAAGCTGTCAGGATCGCAGGCGCCGTTCCTGCTCGCGCTGTCCGTGTTCGTGGTGTTCCTGTGTCTCGCCGCGCTCTACGAGAGCTGGACCATTCCGCTCGCAGTGCTCTTGACCGTGCCGCTCGGCATCGTCGGCGCCGTGGTTGCGGCCATGCTGCGCGGCCTGCCCAACGACGTCTATTTCACCGTCGGCCTCATCACCATCATCGGCCTCGCCGCCAAGGACGCGATCCTGATCATCGAATTCGCCAAGGATCTGCGTAAAGAGGGCAAGCCGCTGGTGGAGGCCACCATCGAGGCCTGTCGTCTCCGTTTTCGCCCGATCCTGATGACCGGCCTTGCCTTCATCTGCGGCGTGCTGCCGATGGCGATTGCCCACGGCGCCGGCGGCGCCAGCCAGCAATCGCTTGGCACCATCGTGATGGGTGGCATGATCGCGGTGGTGATTTTGGCCTTGTTGATGGTGCCGGTGTTCTTTGTCTCCGTGCAGCGCGTGCTGGCTGGGGACCGGGAGCAGAAGGCCGCGAGCGAGGGCGGAGGGTATGGTCCGCCAGCGCCGGCAAGGGCCGGCCACTAAGGGCCGAATCGATCCCGCTTGCTTCGGGCGTGGGTGCTAGGTCGCGTGAGGTCCAACGAGCGTTCGGCTTGCTCTCGCAGGAGCGTCGATCCAGACTGCATCCCTGGATTGAAAAATGTGTGTTCGCGCTACGCCGCGAATGCACCCGACCTGCCGATTGAGAGCATGTGATGCGTCCGACCGACATTGCGATCTCGAACTATCGCTCCATCCGGCGGCTCTCCATACCGATCCATCCCCTGTCCGTCTTTGTGGGCGAGAATGGTGTGGGCAAATCCAATCTCTACAAGTCCTTGTCGCTGTTGCGCGACGCGGCAACCGGGCGCATCACGCGCACGATCGCCGACGAAGGCGGATTGAATTCCGTCTCCTGGTCCGGCGTTCGCAAACGCGGCGAAGATGGGCGGCTGCGGTTGTCGGCCAAATTCGACAGGATCAAATATTCCATCGAGATCGGATTTCCCGGCCCGCTCGAGGCGGCGTTTTCCGGCGAGCCGATGATCAAGGCCGAAAGCATCGAGGCGACGCAGGGCAAGCGAACGGTCCAATTGATGGAGCGGAAGAATTCGCTCGTCAGCGTTCGCGGCGAGAGCGGCGCATGGAGCAGCCACAAGGATGCGGTGCTGCCGTCCGAGCCGGCGCTTGCGGGTTTTTTCGATGGCAAGGAATGCCCCGAGATCGATCTGATCAGAAATGCAATGCTGGGTTGGCGATTCTATCACGACTTTCGCACCGATCCGGCGTCACCGATACGAAAGCCCTGTCTGGCGATCACGACGCCCTCGCTCAGTGCCGATGGAAGCGATTTGGCTGCAGCGCTGGCGACGCTCTACACCATTCGGGAAGACGCGACCGATCTGCAGGATGCAATCGAGGATGCATTCCCGGGCGCCGAGCTCCGCGCATGGGAACAAAACGGCTTGTGTGATTTTGACCTGCAACTGACGGATATGCCGCGGCCGTTCAGGGCGCACGAATTATCCGACGGGACGCTGAAATACATTTGCCTGCTCGCGGTGTTCATGGGCTATCGGCTTCCGCCGTTCATTGCACTGAACGAACCCGAGACCAGCCTGCATCCGTCGCTGCTGGCGCCATTGGCCCGGCTGATCGTCAAAGCATCACGCCGCGCCGACATCTGGATCGTCACCCATTCGGAGCAGCTGATGGAAGCATTGCGAAGCGAGAGCTCGGTCCCGCTTCGCCGGGTGATCAAGTCGAAAGGCGCCACGACCATTGAGGGCTTGACCATTGGCGGTGAATATCGCGACGAGGAATCCGACGAAGACGACTCTTAGTCGTTGGTCGAGCCGTCGTACTACGGCCCCTATTTCCGCAAAATCTTCACCAGCTCGCCGTGCACGAATTCGTTGCCGCATACGACGTCGCCGGTGACCAGGGCGTCGCCCGGCGTGCTGATGTCACTCACGGTACCGCCGGCCTCGCGCACCATCAGCATGCCGGCGGCGATGTCCCAGGATTGCAGGTTGCGTTCCCAGTAGCCGTCGAGGCGACCGGCGGCGACGAAGGCCAGGTCGAGGGAGGCGGCGCCGAAGCGGCGCAGGCCTGCGACGCGGTCCTGGATCGCGGTCATCTCGCGGCGGAATTCCTCGTGGTCGCCGCGGCCGATATGAGGCAGGCCGCAGGCCACCACGCATTCGTTGAGCTGGCGGCGGCCGGCCACACGCAAGCGCTGGTCGTTGAGGAAGACGCCCTTGCCGCGCTCGGCGATGTAGAGCTCGTCATTGGCGGGATTGTAGATCACGCCGGCGATGATGGTGCCCTCGCGCACGAGGCCGATCGAGATCGCGAATTGCGGGATGCCGTGCAGGAAGTTGGTGGTGCCGTCGAGCGGGTCGACGATCCAGGTGTGGCTCTTGTCGGAGCCTTCCCGCGCGCCGCCTTCCTCGCCGATGAAGCCGTAGCCTGGCCGGGCCTTGGCGAGGTCCTGATAGAGGATTTCTTCTGCGCGCTTGTCGGCGAGCGAGACGAAGTTGGCCGGCCCCTTCAGCGAGACCTGCAGATGCTCGATCTCGCCGAGATCGCGCTTGAGGCTGCGGCCGGCGCGGCGCGCGGCTTTGACCATGACGTTGATAGTGGCGGAATACAGCATGAGCTCTGGTCTTGATGGGGAGGAGGCGCGAAAGGGCGCTATTTGAGGAGATTGGGTGCCCCGCGAGGGGCCAAACGTCAAGTCATTCGGTCCATTTGGCGCAAGGTCATTTGTTCCCGAGCCATTTCTTGGCGTCGGCCTCCGCTTTGGCGCGATCGTCAGCGGGTAGATCGGACAGCTGCTTGTCGAGCTCCGGATCGCCCTTGCCGGCGGTTTTGGCCACCAGATGCCATTTGAACCCCTCGATCTTGTCCACGGATGTACCCATGCCGTTGATCAGGACCCAGGCGAGGCGGTTCTGCGCGATCGCGCTGCCCTGGCGGGACGCCTTGCGCAGCAATGCCACGGCCGCGGGCTGGTTCTTCGGCGTGCCGGTGCCGTTGAACATCGCGATGGCATATTCGACCTCGGCATCGACATTGTCGGCCAGCGACGCCGCCTGCAGCAGCCGCACCGACCTTTCGGCGTCCTTCGGCACGCCGGTGCCTTCCTTGTAGAAGGTCGCGAGTGCGTATTGCGCCTCTGGCAGGCCGGCATCTGCCGCCTGGCGCAACAACTCGGCGGCGCGCTTGACGTCCTGCGGCAGGGTCTGGCCATCAAGATAAAGCAGAGCGAGGTTATAAGCCGCCCTGGGCTCGCCGAGCTTGGCGGCGGAGGCCATCAGCTTGACCGCTTCGCCCTTGTCGACGGGGCCGCCGCGGCCGGCGATGCGCAGCATGGCGAGCGCGAACATCGCCTCGCGGTCGCCGGCGTCGGAGGCGCGCTTGTACCATTCGATCGCCTTGGCGTAGTCGCGCCGGATGCCCATGGCGTTGGAATAGAGCTCGCCCAGCATGGTCATGGCCTTGGCGTCGCCGGTCTTGGCGCGCGCGCTGGCGAGGTCGAAGGCGGTCTTGTACTGGCCGCGCTGATAGGCGCCGAACACCAGATCGACGTTGGAATTGTCGGTGGCCGGCGCCGGGATCACGGTGGCCGGCAGCGTCGGGCTCGGCGAGGCCGACGGCTTTGCTGCGGGTGCGGCCTCCTTCTTCTTGGTGATCGTGTGCGGCGCGACCTTCGGCTTGTCCTTTGCCGGCTCTCTGGGCTTCTGCTTTTCCGGCGCAGGGCTCGGGATCGTCGCCGGCGGCGTGATCTGGAGCTGCGCGGCCGCCGGCGCCGCCAGCAGCAGCGTGGCGAGAGCGATGATGCGCGGGAGCGTCATGGCGGCGCGCTAGCCCTGGCCCATGGCAACAGCCGCGAAGGCCTTCTTGATCGCGGCGTCGGCCTCGATCAGCGCGGCCTTCGGCCCGCGCGAATCCGCCCAGACGAGATCGCCGACCAGCACGAAATCGGCGCCGCTGGCGGCGAAGTCGTGAGCCTCCTCGAACGAGATCGCGAAGCCGACGCAAGGCGGCTCGAACAGCTCGGCCCACCAGTCGATCCGTTCGGCAATGGCCTGGGATGACGGTCGCTCACCCTTGGCGTCGGGCTCGCCGAACAGCAAGTAGTCCGCGCCGATCTCGCCCGCATCCATGGAATGGTGCCGCGTCGTCAGCCCACCGACGCCGGCGATGCGATCGGGCTTGAGCGACGGCATCGCCTCTTTCAGCGCGGCGATGCCCGGCAGGTGCGCGCCGTCGGCGCCGCCGCGTGCGACGATCTCGGGATGGCCGTCGACGAGCAGGGCCGCGCCCGCGGTCTGCACGATCGGCGCCAACGCCTTGATCCGCGAGATCATGGTGCGCTGGTCGGTCTCCTTCAGCCGCACCAGCACGGCTGCGACATCGACCGCTGCGAGCAGCGCCGGCAATTCGGCGACGAGCGAGGCGGGATCATCGACAACGGGCGTCGCGAGATAAAGGCGCGGCGCCGGGCGCGGCGGAGGCGATTTGTTCGACAAGATCTAGGCCGCCTTCTTTTCCAGGCTGCTTTGCCATTCGCCTTTGGAGGCGAGGCCATTCATGCGTGCACGGTGACTGAATGCGTTCTGTCCGGCCGCGACATTCTCGGCCTTGCCGGACCAGGCCTTCTGCGGCGCGGCCTGCAGCGCGCGGCCATAGGAGAAGGTCAGGCCCCAGGGCAGCGGGCCGAGCTTGTGCATGGCGTTGAGGTGCGCAGTCGCCTCTTCGTCCGACTGGCCACCGGAGAGGAAGGCGATGCCGGGCACCGCCGCCGGCACGCACGCCTTCAGCAGCCGGATGGTCTTGTCAGCGACCTCCTCGACGGAGGCCTGCTTCGGTGACTTCTTGCCTGAGATCGCCATGTTCGGCTTCAGCACCATGCCTTCGAGCGCGACGCGCTGCACGCGCAATTCCTGGAACGTCTTGTTGAGCACGCGACTCGTGACCTCATAGCAGCGGTCGATGTCGTGATCGCCGTCCATCAGCACCTCCGGCTCGACGATCGGCACGATCTGCGCGGCCTGGCACAGCGCGGCATAGCGCGCCAGCGCATGGGCATTGACGCTGATCGCGGTCATCGAGGGAATACCGCTGCCAATATCGATCACCGCGCGCCATTTGGCGAAGCGCGCGCCGCGCTCGTAATATCTTGTCAGGCGTTCGGCGAGCTTGTCCAGCCCGACGGTGACAAGCTCGCCCGGGCACATCGGCAGGGCTTGCGTGCCCTCGTCGACCTTGATGCCGGGAATGGCGCCGCTTTGCTCGATCAGCTTGACCAGCGGCGTGCCGTCCTTGGCATTCTGCCAGATCGTCTCGTCATAGAGGATCACGCCCGAGATGTACTGGCTCATGGCCTCCTTCGACCGAAACAGCATCTCGCGATAGTCGCGGCGGTTGTCTTCCGTCGATTCCACGCCGATCGCGTCGAACCGCTTCTTGATGGTGCCGGAGGATTCGTCGGCGGCAAGGATGCCCTTGCCGGGGGCGACCATGGCGGTCGCGATTCCGTTGAGCTCAGTCAGATTCATCGAGAGGTCCTCCCAAAACGATTCTGCCCTTGCCTGTGAAAATAGACGGTTCTCGGGCAATTGCCGAGTTAACGTTCGTCGCAGGGGAGGGGGCATCGGTCATTCCGGGGCGGGCCCCTTGGCGCGAGCCCGGAATCCATTGATCCGCGTCGACGGTGGCACCATGGATTCCGGGTTCGCCGCTTGGCGGCGCCCCGGAATGACGGGAGAGGGTGCCTGCGGGGCGGGCCTTTACGCGACCTTGGGATCCAGCTCGCCCTTGGCGTAGCGCTTGGCCATGTCGGCGGGGGTCAGGATCTTCTTGAACTTGGAGGCCTGGCCGGCCGTGTTGAACTCCTGGAGTCGCTGCTTGCACAGCTTGGTCATGGCTTCCATCGCCGGCTTCAGGTATTTGCGCGGATCGAACTCTTCCGGATTGTCCTTGAGGACCTTGCGGATCTGGCCGGTCATGGCCATGCGGTTGTCGGTGTCGATGTTGATCTTGCGTACGCCGTGCTTGATGCCGCGCTGGATTTCGGCGACCGGCACGCCCCAGGTCGGCTTCATCTTGCCGCCATAGGTGTTGATGATGTCCTGCAGGTCCTGCGGCACCGAGGAGGATCCGTGCATCACCAGATGCGTGTTCGGCAGCTTGCGGTGGATCTCCTCGATCACGTTCATGGCGAGGATGTCGCCGTCCGGCTTGCGGGTAAATTTGTACGCACCGTGAGAAGTCCCCATTGCGATCGCGAGCGCGTCGACCTTGGTCTCCTGCACGAACTTCACGGCCTCGTCCGGATTGGTCAGGAGCTGGTCGTGGCTCAGCTTGCCTTCGGCGCCGTGGCCGTCCTCCTTGTCGCCCATGCCGGTCTCGAGCGAGCCGAGCACGCCGAGCTCACCCTCGACCGAGATGCCGCCGAGATGGGCCATGTCGGTCACGGTCTTGGTGACGCCGACATTGTAGGTCCAGTCACCGGGGGTCTTGCCGTCTGCCTTGAGCGAGCCGTCCATCATCACCGAGGTGAAGCCGGCCTGGATCGCGGTCATGCAGGTCGCGGCCTCGTTGCCGTGGTCGAGATGCACGCAGACCGGGATGTGCGGGTAGATCTCGGTCACCGCGTCCATCATGTGCTTGAGCATGACGTCGTTGGCGTAGGAGCGCGCGCCGCGCGAGGCCTGGATGATGACGGGCGCGTCGACCTGGTTGGCCGCGTCCATGATCGCCAGCGCCTGCTCCATGTTGTTGATGTTGAAGGCCGGGACGCCGTAATCGTTCTCCGCCGCATGGTCGAGCAATTGACGCAACGTGATCCGAGCCATCTGTCTTTTTCTCCGTTCGGGCCTCAGGGCCGCTTGTTTCTTGCCGTCTGATTACTTGATGCGCAGGACTTCGACGCCGGGCAGGGGCTTGCCCTCCATCCATTCAAGAAATGCGCCACCGGCGGTCGAGACATAGGTGAACTGACCGGCCACATGGGCCTGGTTGAGGGCCGCAACGGTGTCGCCGCCGCCCGCGATCGAGATCAGCTTCTTGGCCTTGGTGCGCTCGGCGGCATGCTTGGCGGCTGCCATCGTACCGCGGTCGAAAGGCTGCATCTCGAACGCGCCGAGCGGTCCGTTCCAGACCAGCGTGGCGGCATCGTCGATGGCCGCGTGGATGCGCGCGATCGATTGCGGGCCGACGTCGAGGATCATGCCGTCGGCCGGGATCGCATCGAGCCCATAGGCGTGCGACGGCGCGTTGGCGGCGAAGTGATAGGCGACGGTGGCGTCTACCGGCAGGATGATGGCGCAGTTGGCGGCTTCCGCCTTCTCCATGATGCGCAGCGCCGTGGGCGCGAGATCCTTCTCCGCCAGCGACTTGCCGATTCCGACGCCCTGGGCGTGCAGGAAGGTGTTGGCCATGCCGCCGCCGATCACCAGCGCGTCGACCTTGGTGACGAGGTTTTCGAGCAGGTCGATCTTGGTCGAGACCTTTGCGCCGCCGATGATCGCGATGACCGGTTTGGTCGGCGAGCCCAGTGCCTTCTCCAGCGCATCGAGCTCGGCCTGCATGGTGCGGCCGGCATAGGCCGGCAGCTTGTGGCCGAGGCCCTCGGTCGAGGCGTGGGCGCGGTGCGCGGCCGAGAACGCGTCGCTGACCCAGATGTCGCCGAGCTTCGCCAGCTCCGCGACGAAGGCCGGATCGTTCTTTTCCTCTTCCTTGTGGAAGCGGGTGTTTTCCAGACAAAGGATGTCGCCGTCCTTCAGCGCCGCCACAGCTTTCGCTGCGGGCTCGCCGATGCAGTCATCGGCGAAGGCGACGGGCTTCTTCACGACATTCGACAACGCCTCCGCAACGGGCAGAAGCGAGTCCTTGGCATCGCGGCCCTTCGGTCGGCCGAAATGCGCGAGCAGGATGACCTTGCCGCCCTTGTCCGAGATTTCGGTGATGGTCGGCGCGACGCGCTCGAGCCGGGTCGCGTCGCTGACGCGGCCGTTGTCCATGGGCACGTTGAGGTCGACGCGCAGCAGCACGCGCTTGCCCTTCACGTCGACGTCGTCGAGGGTGCGGAATTTGTTGGCCATCGGATATTCTCTCTTGTCCCGGGCGCTGCCTGAGCCGCGAAGCGGTGCGCTGCAGAACCGGGACTTACGCGGGGAGATGGGTCCCGGCTCTGCGGAGCAGCGCAACCGCGCTGCACCGCGTCCGGGACACGAGACCTACGTTCTTAGATCACCTTCGCGAACGCGACGGCGGTGTCCGCCATGCGGTTCGAGAAACCCCACTCGTTGTCGTACCAGGACATCACGCGCACCAGCGTGCCGTTCTGCACCTTGGTCTGGTCCTCGTGGAAGGTCGAGGAGTGCGGGTCGTGGTTGAAGTCGATCGAGACGTTCGGCGCGTTGGTGTAGCCGAGAATGCCCTTGAGCTGCTGCTCGGAGGCGCGCTTCATCGCCGCGTTGATTTCCTTGGCGTCGGTGGCGCGCTTGGCGACGATCTTGAGGTCGATGACCGAGACGTTCGGCGACGGCACGCGGATCGAGACGCCGTCGAGCTTGCCCTTCAGCTCGGGCAGGACGAGGCCGATCGCCTTGGCGGCGCCGGTCGAGGTCGGGATCATCGACATCGCAGCCGCACGGCCGCGATAGAGATCCTTGTGCAGCGTGTCCAGCGTCGGCTGGTCGCCGGTGTAGGCGTGGATCGTGGTCATGAAGCCGGTCTCGATGCCGACGAGGTCGTTCAGCACCTTGGCGACCGGCGCCAGGCAGTTGGTGGTGCAGGAGCCGTTGGAGACGACCAGATGATCCTTGGTCAGCGTGTCGTGGTTGACACCGTAGACGATGGTGGCATCGGCGCCGTCGGCGGGCGCGGAGACCAGCACGCGCTTGGCGCCGGCGGCGAGATGCGCGGAGGCCTTGTCCTTCGAGGTGAAGATGCCGGTGCATTCCATCGCGATGTCGACGCCGAGATCCTTCCACGGCAGCTTCGAGGGATCGCGCTCGGCGGTCACCTTGATCTTGTTAGCCCCGAGGCTGATCGTGTCGCCGTCGACGGTGACGGTGCCGGGGAAGCGGCCATGGACGCTGTCGAAGCGGAGGAGATGAGCGTTGGTCTCGACCGGACCGAGATCGTTGATGCCGACGACCTCGATGTCCTTGCGGCCGGACTCGGCGATAGCCCGCAGGATGTTGCGGCCGATGCGGCCAAAACCGTTAATTCCAACGCGGACTGTCATGTTTCATCTCCTTATGACCGTTCAATGACGGGCTCGATAACGCCTAGTCTTCCCGCACAACGCGCTCTACGCGCCTGCGAAGGTTTTTTAGGGGCGGACGCCCGGTTCGGCCGGGCGGTGCTTGATCATATGAGAGATTACGTAGTCCTTTTTTTTGGCAAGCTCAACTCTCAGGAAACGCGCTTCAGCACAGCGTTAACCGCGG
Organism: Bradyrhizobium monzae; assembly: GCF_021458635.1. GTDB lineage: Bacteria > Pseudomonadota > Alphaproteobacteria > Rhizobiales > Xanthobacteraceae > Bradyrhizobium. Next base: position 6,090 of record NZ_JAIRDQ010000006.1, on the reverse strand, counting down.
CCTCGGCGGTAATGCCGAAGTGCTTGTAGAGATCCTTCGCCGGCGCGCTCGCGCCGAACGAATGCATGCCGATAAATTCGCCATCCTGGCCGATCACGGCATCCCAGCCCCAGCGCACCGCGGCCTCGATCGCGACCTTCACCGGCGCGTTGCCGATGATGGCGGCACGCTTGGCCTCTGGTTGCGCTAACAACAGCTCGAGCGAGGGCACCGAGACCACCCGCGACGGGATGCCGCGCTCGGCGAGCTGCTTCTGGGCGGCCACTGCGATCTCGACCTCGGAGCCGGAGGCGAACAGCGTCGCCTTGGCTTCGCCCTGGGCGGCGACCAGCTCGTAGGCGCCGGCCGCGCAGGGAATTTCGTTCGGCGCATTGGTGCGGAGCTGCGGCAGGTTCTGCCGCGTCAGCGCCAGCACGGTCGGACCGTCGATGCGATTGAGCGCGAGCTCCCAGCACTCGGCGACCTCGATGGAATCAGCGGGGCGGAACACGCGCATGTTCGGAATGGCGCGGAGTGCGGCGAGATGCTCGACCGGCTGATGGGTCGGGCCGTCTTCGCCGAGGCCGATGGAATCGTGCGTCATCACGTAGACGACGCCGGTGCCCATCAGCGCGGCCAAGCGCATCGCCGGACGTGCGTAATCGGTGAACACCAGGAAGGTCGCGCCGTTCGGCGCAAAACCGCCGTGCAGGAAGATGCCGTTCATCGCGGCACACATGCCGTGCTCGCGAATGCCGTAGTGAATGAAGCGGCCCTTCGGCGTCTTGGCGGAGAAGGCGGTCGCCGACTTCGCCTTGTTGTTGTTGGAGCCGGTGAGGTCAGCGGAGCCCGCGAGGAATTCCATCGGCATCGCGCCGGCAATCACCTCGATCACGGCTTCCGACGATTTGCGGGTGGCCGCATTCATCGGCTTTTCCAGCAGCTCCTTCTTGTAGGCGCGCACGGCCTTGGCGAGCGACGCCGGACGCTCGTGGCGCAGGCGGCGCTCGAACTCGGCGCGCTTGCGGCTGCCGAGCTCACCGAGCCGGCCTTCCCATTCCTGCCGGGCTACAGCGCCGCGTGAGCCGGCCGCGCGCCAGGCCTTCAGCACGTCATCCGGCACCGAGAACGGCTCGAGCGAGATGCCGAGATTTTCCTTGGCGGCCTTGAGCTCGTCGGCGCCGAGCGCTTCGCCATGCGCCTTCGCCGTGCCGGCCTTGTGCGGCGCGCCGAAGCCGATGGTGGTGCGGCAGGCGATCAGCGTCGGCTTGTTGGATTTTTGCGCGCGGGTGATCGCAGCAGCAATCGCGGCCTGGTCATGGCCGTCGATCTTCTCGGCGGCCCAGCCGCACGCCTTGAAGCGCTTCACCTGGTCGACGGAATCGGCGATCGAGGTCGGGCCGTCGATCGAGATGCCGTTGTCGTCGTAGAGCACGATCAGCTTGCCGAGCTTCCAGTGCCCGGCCATCGCGATCGCTTCCTGCGACACGCCCTCCATCAGGTCGCCGTCGGAGGCGAGCACGTAGGTGTGGTGATCGACGATCTTCTTGCCGAACTCGGCGGCGAGCATCTTCTCGGCGAGCGCCATGCCGACCGCGGTCGAGATGCCCTGGCCGAGCGGGCCGGTGGTGGTCTCGATGCCCTTGGTGTGGAAGTTCTCGGGGTGACCCGGCGTCAATCCGCCGAGCTGGCGGAATTGCTTGAGCTGGTCCAGCGTCATGGCGGCATTGCCGGTCAAGTACAGCAGCGAATACAGCAGCATCGAGCCGTGGCCGGCCGAGAGCACGAAGCGATCGCGGTCGGGCCAGTTGGTTGCAGCAGCGTCGAATTTCAGGAATTGCGTGAACAGCACCGTGGCGATGTCGGCGGCGCCCATCGGCAGGCCGGGATGACCCGACTTCGCCTTCTCGACGGCATCCATCGAGAGGCCGCGGATCGCGTTGGCCATACGGTTGGGGTCGACCTGCGTCATGTCTGAAATCCGTCTGAAATGAGGCGCTTGTGGCAGTCATCGTCGCGCCGGAAAGAGCCTTTCGGCGGCTGGAGTCGCGGCTGGGATAGCATCTCGGTTCCGGCAGGCCAAGGCAATCAAACGCCGGTTTGGCCGTAAAAGTTGCTTAGCAGTGCATAGTTTCGCGGCGGCGTTGCGCTTCGCTAGCTTGCCACGTAAATTTCTGCTTCTAACCGCTTGCCGAACCGAGTCTTTTGCCGGACGGCAAGCTCCCAGGTAATGGCCACGGGCAAGGCCCACAGGTTCCGCCGCTGACTGCATGAACGATCGCGTATCCAACAGCGCTGCCATGACGGAGTCCTCTGCCGTCGAGATCGAGATTGCGACCCGCAGGCTCACGGCCGCGCTCGACGCGCTCGAAAGCGCGGTCGAGCGAAGGCGTGATGCCGATCGCGATGAGAACGAGCTCGCGACGCGAATCCAGGCGCTGGGCGCGGACCGCTCGCGGCTTGCCGACGAGCTCGACGGCGCATTGGTGAAGGCGCGCAAGCTCGAGCGCACCAACCGCGAGATCTCCGATCGGCTGGATTCCGCGATCGTCACGATACGTTCGGTGCTCGATACCGGAGAGGATGGATGAGCCACATCAACGTCACCATCAACGCCCGGCAATACCGCATGGCCTGCGAGGAGGGCCAGGAGGTGCGGCTGTTGAAGCTCGCCGAAGGCCTGGAGACGCGGATTCAGTCGCTGCGCGGAAAATTCGGCGAGATCGGCGATGCGCGCCTCACCGTGATGGCAGCGCTGACCGTGTGCGACGAGCTGATCGACGCCGGCAACCGCATCCGCGCCATGGAGCAGGAGCTGACCGAATTGCGGGATTTCCGCAATGCCGCCGTCGAGCGCGCCCGCATGACCCAGACCGCCGTGGTCAACGCGCTGAACGCCGCCGCCGAGCGCATCGAAAAGTCGACCCAGGTCCTGAACCGGACCGTCGGCAACGGGATCGCGATCGGCTGAGAGGCTTTCTTCTCCCTCCCCCGCTTGCGGGGGAGGGTCGGGGAGAGGGTGTCTCCGCAATGGGACAATCCCCAAGAGGAGAAAGCCCTCACCCGCGCCTTCGGCGCGACCTCTCCCGCAAGCGGGAGAGGTGAGTAACCAAGAGCCGGGCTGGCGATTCGTCAGCATCGTTGTTACATTGCCCGAGCGAGGCTGCGACGCGCGTCCGGAGCCATATATCCCCGGGGCCTTATCGATCCTTTAGGGAACTGTCCCTGGCCGGGCCCGTGGGCTCGGTCATATGGTGCCCACCTACTTTCGTAGGGAACTCCGGGATCGAGTGCTTCAACGGCGTCCGCGGCTTCGCACTTTTGTTTGCTTCTGGTCGTGCCTACCGAAATCGCATGCTCTGGCGTTTCTGGACTATCGGATCGCCTCGCATTTGCAGGCGACCTTTGGGGGGAAGCATGGCCAATTCGAAATCCGAACTCCGCGCCAAAGCCCTCGCGGCGCGTGACGCGTTGAGCGAGAAGAAGCGCATCGCGGCCGCTGCAAAACTCGCCAAGCGCGGGCTGCCGTTCGAGTTGCTGCCAGGCAGCATCGTCTCCGGCTACTCGCCGATCCGCAGCGAGATCGATCCGATGCCGCTGCTGAAGAAGCTCGCCGAGGAGGGCGCGAAGCTGGCGCTGCCCTGCGTCACCGCGCGCGGCCAGTCGCTGGTCTTCCGCATCTTCCATCCGAACGACCGCCTGATGCTCGGCCCGCTCGGTATTCCCGAGCCGTCGCCGGCAGCAAGCGAAGTCATCCCCGACATCATGCTGACGCCGCTTGCGGCGTTCGACCGTCTCGGCCACCGCATCGGCTATGGTGCGGGGCACTACGACTTCACCTTCGCGCATCTGCGCAAGGTCAAGAATATCCTCGGCATCGGGCTCGCTTTTGCGGCGCAGGAGATCAAGGCGGTTCCGGCACTATCGCACGACGTGGCGCTGGATTATGTGCTAACGGAATCGGACGTGTTTGATTTCCGGAGTTCTGAAGTTGCGCATTCTCTTCGTGGGTGATGTCGTCGGCCGTAGCGGCCGCAATGCCATCGCCGAATATCTGCCCGGCATGGTCAAGGACTGGTCGCTCGATTTCGTCGTCGTCAATGGCGAGAATTCCGCCGGCGGCTTCGGCATCACGGAAGCGATCTATCAGGAATTTCTCGATGCCGGCGCCGATGCGGTGACGCTCGGCAATCACTCCTGGGACCAGCGCGAGGCGCTCGTCTTCATCGAGCGCGCCGAGCGCCTGGTGCGGCCGGCGAACTACCCGCGCGGCACGCCTGGACGCGGCGCCGCCCTGGTCGAGACCAAGAACGGCAAGCATGCGCTCGTCGTCAACGCTTTGGGGCGCGTCTTCATGACCCCGTTCGACGATCCCTTTGCCGCGCTCGAGCGCGAGCTCGGCGCCTGTCCGCTCGGCGTTGCGGCCGATGCCATCGTCGTCGATTTCCATTGCGAGGCGAGCAGCGAGAAGCAGGGCGTCGGCTTCTTCTGCGACGGCCGCGCCAGCCTCGTTGTCGGCACCCACACCCATGTGCCGACCGCCGATCATCAAATCCTCACCGGCGGCACCGCCTACATGACGGATGCCGGCATGACCGGCGACTACGACTCCATCATCGGCATGCAGAAGGAAGAGCCGCTGCGGCGGTTCACCTCGGGAATTCCGTCGGGCCGGTTCGAGCCGGCGGCGGGTGTGGCGACGCTGAGCGGCGTCGCGGTGGAGACCGATGATGCGACCGGGCTCGCGCTGAAGATTGCACCGGTGCGCGCGGGCGGCCGGCTGGAGCCGGCGACGCCAAAATTCTGGTTGAGCTGAATGCTCGAGCGGCAGGCTCGCTGCACCTTCTCCCCTTGTGGGAGAAGGTGGCGCGAAGCGCCGGATGAGCGACTATCTGTGTTGTCAAGTTGCATTGGCGTAGGCGGCACGCGCATCGCGTGCTTTTGCGTTGAGGCGAACGAGCAGCTTGCGGGCGATCGCGATGCGGACCACCATTTTTTCCTTTCCTCNTGGCGAGCAGCCTGTCACGGAAGGCGCCGAGGGCTTTGTCGTAGCGGGCGACGATGGCGGCGACCAGGAACAGAATCGAGCGCACGCCTGAACGTCCCCCGCGGACCGGCCGCTTGCCTCTTCGCTTGCCGCTATCGTCGGCGATTGGGGCGAGACCCACGAGCTTGGCAATGGCCCTGTTAGAGTAGGTGCC
>NZ_JAIRDQ010000006.1:0-841 GCF_021458635.1 Bradyrhizobium monzae | reverse complement strand
GATCTCCGGCAACTCGGCCATCAGCCAAGCGACGGTCCGATCGGCCACACCCTTCATCGAACGCCACGTTTCGGTGAGCTTGGCCCACAGTGGATCGTCGTCAATCAGGGAGGCGATCTCGCCCTCGAGCGTCCGCGACTGCCGCTTGAGCAGGGCAATCACCTCGTCGAGGCTGGCCAGCATCTCGGCATTGTCGAACAGNGCTGGAGCGGCGCTGCTTTTGCACGGTGAGATCATCGGTGACCTGCCGCAGCCTTGCCACAAGGGCCTTGAGGCGCCGCTGTGCCTGGCTCGGCAGGGGCATCGGCTGCAGGCCCTTGTCGCGGGCGAAACGGGCGATCATCTGGGCATCGATCCGATCCGTCTTCTCCAGCATGCCCATCGCCTCGGCATATTGCCGGACGTTGCGCGCATTGGTGACTGTGCAGGGCAGGCCCTGCTCCCACAGCAGCAGGAACCCCCTGCGTTCATAGCCGCCGGTCGCCTCCATCACCACCAGCTCGACCTGGTGCCGACGGCAGAAAGCGGCCAGTTCCGCGATTCCGGCCGCATCGTTGCCGAAGCTGCCCCGGATCGTGCCGGGCTCGATGCAGGCATCGAGACTGGCCTTCGAAACATCCACTCCACAAATGGTCTTCATCACGGTAACCTGCCTTGTACGTGCGATTGTGATCAACCGACTGTTCGGTCGTACGTGACAACGGCGAAGATCCCGGGCTCATCCACGGTTGTTACCCTGGGGGTATCGGGCGACTTCGCCGCGCGCTTTGGCCGGTGGCCACCGGCCAAAGCGCTCAGTCGCTTTCATCGCACATTTTGCTCAATGGGCAGATACAAGGGG
>NZ_JAIRDQ010000005.1 GCF_021458635.1 Bradyrhizobium monzae | reverse complement strand
ATCGCGTCGGTTTGCGCTGTGCTGCAACATGTCCGGTGCCGGGAGTGGACCGGAAGTCCCGAACTCGGGTGCGCACCGACGCGATTGACCCACAGCGGACTTGGAGCGATTGCTTGGCAGATCAGGCCCATACTGCACACGGGTGCGGTTTCTCGATCTTCCGCTCATGGTCCAAAGGGGGACGCCTCATGAAATCCGATCGAACAATTGAGAGAAGCTACCTCCGACAATGGCGCCTGCTGGTCGCCGAATACGAGGCTGTTAAATCTGGAAACTCCACGACATTTACTAAGGTACGAGATTTCTACGCGCACCATGGCACTTGCTCGCAGACCTTTCGAAAGTACTACAACCGCTATTTGGCTAGCGGGCTCACGAGTGATCTGCTCCCGCGACGGCGTGGCCCGAAACATCGCGTCAAGTCAGAGACCGAGGTCATCGCTGCAAGAGACGCTGTATTCAAAGTACTACATTCTCCGCCGTCCGATTTCGGGTTCAATCGGTCGACGTGGAAGCGCGATGAGCTGCAGCAGGCACTAAGGATATCGGGGGTGCTATTGAGCAAGCGGGACATTCATTCCGTTATCCGCGCTGCTGGTTATCGATGGCTGAAAGCAAAGCAGGTCTTAACAAGCAAAGACCCTGAGTACCGTAATAAACTTGACAACGTGAAATCTATTCTGCGGGACTTAAGGGGTGATGAGGGCTTCTTCTCGGTCGACGAGTTCGGACCGGTCGCCGTTCTAAAGCGCGGCGGGCGGAGCCTTGTTGCTCCCGGCGTGAATGTGACCGTACCTCAATGGCAGAAATCGAAGGGAACGTTGATCATCACCGCAGCCCTAGAGCTTTCCACAAATCAGGTAACGCACTTTTACTCGGAGAAGAAGAACACGGCAGAGATAATCAAGCTTTTGGATGAATTGCTAGCTTGCAATCTCCGCCTGTCGCGGCTCTATCTGTCTTGGGACTCGGCTTCGTGGCACATGTCCAAACAGCTAGCGCGTCGGATCGCGTCAAACAACGTGATGGCAGAGGTCACGGGCTCCGCCCGCGTAGAGACAGCGCCATTGCCCGCAGGCGCGCAATTCTTAAACGTGATCGAGGCGGTGTTCAGCGGAATGGCACGCGCAATTCTTCACAACAGCGACTATCCATCTGTTGAGGGGGCCAAGCGAGCGATCGACAGGTATTTCGCTGAACGTAACTTGTACTTCCGGGAGCATCCGAAACGGGCGGGTAATAAGATCTGGGGCGGCGAGCGGGAAACGGCCGCATTTTCGGAGAGTAGCAACCACAAGGACCCGCGATATAGGTGACCTGAAGAGGTCCGCTATTGGCCGATATTGTTGCAAAAGTCGTTTTTCGCCGATGACCAAAATTCTGCGGGCCGTGGGTGCGACTTTCGCGTACAAGATGCGAGGGACCTCACGGCCTCACGCAAAATTCACAGGCGACTTCGGTAACGCGATTGAGGTCATACGAATCAGCGGTCGCTCGCTGCGCAATGTTTTCGCGAAAAATCTTGAGCCCTGCAACTTTCGACTTTTGCAACACAATCGGCCCCGCGCGGACATGACCAAGTGCGCCTCGCATGTCCGCTTCCGACCGCAAAGCGGACCTCGCCGCTTCCGAAACGACAGGTTTATGAGTACACGCCCTAACGCCGTGAGCAATGATCGAAGATTTTGATCAAGAACTGCTGCACCGACGTCGATCGTTCTTAGAGCGCCGAGCACGGCTCCCCTCGGTTGACCATGGGAGGCGGATCACCGCTCCTCCACACCGCATGGACGATCTCATTGAAGCCTCGACTAATTCTGACCGGCCCCGCGGGTTCAGTTGGATAAGCTACGGTAGCAACCTACGTATCGGTGCCTGCTCAAATGAGAGCTGGCTAAAACCAACGCTACGGCCAAAACTTCGAGAACATAACGATCGCCATTCATCGGAACCTCGGGGGGGGATGGCGATGGTTACGCATTCAAGACAGCCGTTAGAGAGCTTCGTCGTGAGGGCTTTAAAATCGTCTTTGATAAGGACGCCTGCCTCTATCGCAACCTTGGCCGCGCGGAGGCAAATAGATGGAGACCTGCACCGAAAGCGAATCTCGTCGAGGCAATGGCCGGAAGAGCTAACGGTTGAGCGCGTTCGCAAGCTGGTTATGGACCTACAGCGTCAAGCCCAACTGACAGATGGCCCAAACTTACCGCCATGCAGATGCAGAACTACTGTTATAGAGGCTCGATGGGGATGTTTCTGGCTTTCGTGATTACCCGAATTGCCATGTTCAAGAACATCCTGAAATCGCGGATAATGGTTTCAAGCTCATCAGCGGCGCTCCTAACATCAGGAATGCCTAACTCCTTAGATTTTCCGCTGCCGCCCTGTGAAGTACCCTTGATCACCGCTCTTGAAAGCTGAGACCCTCGTTCCTGTCGAAAATGTATACTCGCGTGAGCTGCGATATTGCGGACGACCTTTTGCTTTTTTATGCGGTCGCGCTCAATTTTTTCCAGTGATCTCGCAACTCCGTCTCAGCAGATCGCAGCACGGCGTAATCCACTATCTCGAGCTTGCGGGTAAAATTCTGATGACAATAGAAGATCCGCTCAGACTCCTCTTCCGGTACCGGAAGGCTGAATATTACGAAGAACGACGCCAGATACTCTTCTATGTCAGACAGGGCCACGATAGTTCGCCCGACTTGAAGATGCATCTCGCTACGGTCTTGCAGCTCCTCTCTGAAGCGGCGCTTCATCATTTCGAAGAAGTCGTTTCCTTCGTAATGCTCCGCCTTCGTGACTTTGATCGGCGTGTCAACCATCGGTCTCTCTTGCGATTCAGCAGACGTGTCCCGACTTTCAGGGCCCGCTGATGCTAACGACTTATCCTAGAAATATTTCGAAGCTTAACCGGGCTATGACCGGCGCTTGCCAATAGGCTCGGGCTTTTCGGAGGGCGATTGACCGGCCGCTATTTCAACATGGTGTGTTTTCGCCCTGACAAATGTATAACCGGATACACCGGCCGCGACTATACCAAATGAGATCGCGATTATTTCAGCAGCAACGTGATTTGCTGGCGGCGCAAACGCTAAGATTAGGCCAGCAATTATCCCGAATAGCGCTGAAACACTGTAACCCGCTAGCTGCTTGATACTCTCCCACTTGATATATTCAGTGACGATGGTCGTTTGGGCCTTCATAGCTTCTTTGCCCTCGGCGCCGAAGGAGCTGCCTCGGAAGGTTTGATAAGCTTCTGGCCTTGGATTATCGGCGGCCTTGTCTCGTTCTTGGTCGTGGTAATCGTGACCAATCGAACCAGCCCTGTACCGTCCGGTCTGCTGCTGTTTGGGGGCGGCGCGGCCACGGTAATTGTATGTGGTCTGATTGAAGCGTCCGTGACCGGGGTGTTTGTGGGACGATCGGTCGGCGATGTTTTGGACGCCACGCTGGGCTTAGGACTTACGAGTCTGTTCTCGTCGGGCTTGTCGCTATTGCCAGCGTACCCCCTTCTTAAGGTGCTCGGCAGAGTGAAATGACGAGAAAAGCCGCCAACGCGGGGCTTTGTCGTTAGTCGGATATCTCGTCGTCGACCTTCTGGACTTCGACGGCAGGAGCGGTTTCATCCACTCCATGGCCCCTTTGAAGCAGCCAGTCGGCCGCCTGGGAGGCGTACGACGCGATGGAGAAGATGGCTCGGTTGTCCGCCTTCAAAGCCTTGAGCCAGTTATCCAGATAAGCCGGGCTCTGGGCCCCGATGTACGAGTAGCCGCAGTTGGCGCAGATGAAGGCTGATCCTCGCCTCTCATTTTAAGAATCTGACTTCGAATAATATCCATTATCGTAAGTCAGGCCGCGGGAAGGGCGACCAGCTTGCCGGCCTGGGTACGAAGATGTCCTGGTAGGACAACCTCGGCCTCTAGATCGCGGTGACCCGACGTCACAACATCATCGAGCCATGGCGAGAAGATCAATGGTCGCCCGGGGTTGAAATCAACCATCCTCAAAGTGGCGCTCTCGACGAGGTGGAGTGCGGCCATCTTGTCTGCCGCTTCTACCCAGACCGCTTCCTTGAGATTGGAGGCTGCCCATTTTTCATCGTTTTCTCTGGTGTCCGTCTGGACAAAAAACAGCGCAGAGCCTGTGGTCGGATTGTCCTTCCCTGACCCGATGGGTAGGCCCGTCGTCTCTCGCTCCATCCCGGCACCCCGAGAGACGGCGGGCTTTCGCGCCATTGGAAAGGGCAATTCCCTCGATCATCGATAGTGTGCGATTTTGCAACCGCGAACGTTTTACGTGCATTGCAAAAGAGTTCAATCGCCACGCGAATCATCTATTGGTGGCTTAGAAGCATTATTGGAAGTCAAGATATTGCGGTTAAAAGAATCTCTTTGAACTAATCTTGCTGGAACTCCTTTGCGCACCTACGTGGAACAAATATCGAACTGTAGGTCGGGAGATTTCAATTGAACGTTTTGCAACCCGGGCCTTGGCCCACCATCGCAGAATATGACGCACTGCTGATGGACGTCGCACGTCGCATCCAGCTGACTAAGACGAAGCACGAGACCGCTGAAACCAATTTCCGCGCTCTATGCAATCACGTGGATCGCAAAGGCAGCCCGCTCGAAGATCGTGTGATCGAGTGCTACCCGAGCGGCAGCTTCGCTACGGGTACGGCCATCGCTTCTCGCGTCAAAAAGGCTCAGCATGACGTTGACGTCGTGATGGAACTCAGCGTCGATCCTGGCACGTCGCCGCAGCGTATCCTTCAGCTTTTATTTGAAGCAATTAATGGCGAGGCGGGCAGCAGCTATCATGGGATGGTTACTCTCAATAGCCGTTGCATCACGGTGAAATATGCTGATGGGACCACGGTTGATCTGATGCCGATCGCTCGCATCCACGGACCAGAGCGGGCCGGGCATCTTTTCCACCACAAGAAGGAGACCGGCGAGAGCTATCATAAAAAGGTCAATCCGTGGGGCTTCGCCAAGCACTTCAACGATCATGTTGATTTCGATCCTGCATTCCATGAGCTGTTCAAGGGTAGAAGGCTGCTGGTCGAGGGCGGGATCGTTGAGAAGGCTGACACTCAGCCGATGCCCGACCACGTGCCGTTCGAGGAGAAATCAGCCCGTGTCGTGGCGTTGCAACTCATCAAGCGAGCTAGGGACATCGCCTACCGATCATCCGGCCGCAGTGGTCTCCGCAAGCCACCCTCTGTGGTGCTGGCCGCAATGGCATTGGATGCAGGCCCCGTGAAGTCCAGTTTGTTGGACGAAGTCATCGCTATTGCGACCCATATCCGACTGCGGTTGACGGAAACGAACGGTGTCCGCGGAACGGTCCAGGTATTTAACCCGGCCTATCAGCCAGATGAGTTTACCGATCGATGGCCTGAGAACAAGACCGCGCAGCTAATGTTCGACGGCGATCTCCGTCGTTTGATCATCAGTTTGCACAAGCTGCGAAACGATAGCCTGAGCCTTGAAGAAAAGCGTGATCTCTTGAAGGCGTTGTTTGGTGAGACCGCAGCGACCTATGCAATCGAAAGCAGTCTTGATGCGTCCCGACACGAGATGGAGGCGAACAGGCTGCGGGTGGGCAACAGCGGAAAGGTGCTCGGCGCATCCACTCCTGCCATTGTAGGAAGTTCTACTGCGGCACGCTCTGCGACTCGCGAAGGAGGAGGGATGTTGTCTGAATGACGTCAATCGCCGAACAGATCGAAGCGATGGCGTCGCAGTGGCCAGGATTCAAGGTCATCGAGCACAGCGCATCGGAGGTGGAATGGCAGGGCGTGCTCGCTCCTGATAAACGTGAACATCTTGTTCGCGTCCGGCACAGAATTCCAATGGTGCTGGAGAACATCTCGCTCCGAGATGCGCAGCCGCGCGTTCAAGTTCTCCGACCGTTGCTTGAACGCCATCCTGATTATGAGGAGGGGCCCGTACCACATGTGTATCCAAGCAAGGTAGATCCATCTCTGCCTTATCTTTGCCTCTTCAGCCCGACTATGCGCGAATGGGACATCAACGATCTAATCGCACATACTACGATTTTTTGGGCTGCCGAATGGCTCTATTTCTACGAGGGTTGGTTAGTCACCAGAAAGTGGCGCGGCGGTGGTCGTCATCCCGGCCCGGCGGATGAAGAGAAGCAGCTTGAGCCAAGAGAGACGGTCTAGCGGAACGCACCCAGGTTTACGTACTCCTCTGACCTGGCCGGAGGATAAGCCATTTCGCATTCTATCGATTGATGGTGGCGGGATAAGGGGCATTTTACCCGCGGCGATTCTGACCGAACTTGAAGAACGTTATCTCAACGGTCGATGCGTTGGCGACTACTTCGACATGATCACCGGTACTTCAACCGGCGGCATCATCGCATTGGGTTTATCGTTCGGCAAACCAGCGAGCACTATCCTTGATCTGTACATGCAACATGGGAGCAAAGTCTTTCCCCCTGCTTGGTGGAATTTTTTACGAATGCGGTCGGCTTGGAGATGGTGGAGAGCCGTGCAGGATCATCGATATGATCCAGACAGTCTTAGAGTCTTGCTAGACTCTGTGTTTGGATCATTAACGATTGGGAATGCGCTCCGGCGACTGTGCATCCCTTCGTTTGATGGCTTCACTGAGGTAAATGTTTTCAAGACTCCCCACCATTTCGACTATCGGATGGATTGGAAGGAGAGCATGCTCACTGTCGCGATGGCGACGGCTGCAGCCCCAACTTATTTTCCGGTGTATCGAAGCGGTGAGCGAATGTTTGCCGATGGAGGGGTGTGGGCGAATAATCCCGTAATGATCGGTTTGGTCGATGCTCTCGTCTGCTATCAAATTCCTCGGCGTCAGGTGCACATTCTTTCCTTAGGCACAGGCGACACAGAGCTTCGTTTCACGGAAGGGCAACTACTTCACGGTGGGCTTTGGGATTGGAAGGAAATCATCATGTCGGCCATGCATCTGCAAAGTCAGAATGCGGTTGGCCAAGCTGGACTATTGATCGGTCGCGACCAGCTGATCCGCTTGAATGCGCCCACGCCTAAAGGAAATGAAAAACCTATCGATTTGGATGACTATGTGAGAGCAAGTAGCGAGCTCCCAGCTGTGGCGCGTCAGTTGGTCGACAATTCCGGCGACTCGATCCGCGACAGATTCCTGCTTGCTCCGGCAGACCCATATCCCCCGTTTTACGGACCTCGCTTGGTCGATCCCGACGTAATCTAGATCTAATCTCGCGATCGCCTCACGGGAAATGGAAATCGCGATAAGTCATTGATATTATTGGTGAGCGCGCTGAGGCTCGCACCCAGGACCCCCGTGATTAAAAGTCATGTACTCAGGTCCTCCGTGCGCGCCTTAGCTTGACCGCCAGACTGCATGATCAACAAAATAGATCTGCCGGCGGCCGTTTTGAAGGAAGACAGCAGGGCGCAAGCCTCGCTCACTAGCGGAAAACTACGGTTGAGATATTGTTGGGACTACCGTTGCAAACACCGGAGCTATTCTTCCGAGGTTGACAAAACACCCCTTTTCTCGTGCTAACGCCGTCGGCTCTCGCGGAAGAGGACGAGCTGCTAGTCCCGGGTTCTCGCCGCGTCGAGGATATCCACTCCTCTGCACATTGAGCCGCAAGCTACTGTAAAGGCGCTATTTCTTGGCGGCTCAAGGTCGCGATGCGAAAATAGCTACGCCGTATAGCTACACATCGCTGATCTGGAGAAGCTGACTTCCAATAACGACCAGCCCGCGGAAGTCGTGTGGTCCGGCGGGCCAAGTCCGAAGTGCGTGCCGCAAAAGCGGAGATGCCGGGATCCATCAAGCTGCGCTTGCGATAGGGGGCAGCGGACTGCCGCGCCCGGCACGCAGCCTCAGCCAAGTCGACCGGGAGGGTTGGTTGAACGTTGCCAGCGAGTGGGCGGAGGCGGCGTCCGAAGTCGGACCGACCATGTCGGAACAGCCTGTCAACTGCTGGAACTGCCACTGCATCAGCTGCGACTGGATGCTGACCGGGAGCCTCTTTGGCCTCAAGCAGATGCTCGATGAACGCCGCGGCGGGGAGGGGCCGTCCGGAGCGACGCGACCATTGTGGCGAAGTATGCGCGGCTCACGCTTGAGCACCAGGCCATCGTGACGGCCGAGATCCACCGCATACTTGAAGCCCCAGATTGCACAGAAAGCAAGATCGGCAACGCCTCGCCAGACGTGGCCGGCAGCTGGGACAGTAGGCATCTACAAGGATTGGCGGCGCCAGCCGTTGCTCTGGCAGCCGCATGTCACAGCGTGGGTCAACCCTTCGAACTTGCGGGAGCAAGACTTTGGCAGTTTGGAGCGTCCGCTTTACAAAGCTTGTTGTGTTCTCGTCCTGCGATCTCGCCAGCACCAGCGGCGAGCGCCTGAAGCAAAATTGTGATCCCGGTGGCCAGCGCAGCCCATTTGTTCAGGCGCGACGCTTCTGCCATCGTCCCCACCAGACTGATCTGCTTACCCGCTTTTTTTGCCCACGGATGGTTCATGCCGAGGTAGTACCCTGGGAGGTCTTTTGAATCGCCTTCGGATACCACTACGACGGGTGCCTGGTACCAGAGAACTGCCGATAAAATCCCCATGGGCACCGAAAGCCACGCGAGCAATGTTTGCGCCGTCTCCATCGCTCAATAACGCGGGGTCCGCGTGCCGAAAGTGCCGGTGTTCGGGTTGTAGTTGCCGCTAGTACCGTAATTGTCGCGCTGGGTCCCGTTCGGATTGGTCGCCACGTAGGGCGCCACGTAAGTGCCATTGCTGCGGGTGTAGCCTGACGCGGTGTGCGTGCTCGGATTAGAGCCGGCGCCAGTAAGGTATTGCGCATGCGCCGCGGTCCCAACAATCGCAAATGCGATTGCGAAAGCGATAGTTTTCATTTTGCTCTCCCCAAATGGTTTCATAAAACGACGCATGCAACCACAGATTCTGCAGCGATGTCGAGTCCGACAAAGGGATGCAGGACCGTTCTACCAAGGACGCCGCATTGCGTGCTCAGGCGTTAAGCGCGATCGCTAGGCCCGCCGGTTCGCGCTGGCGGGCCTAAGAGTTTCAATGTGGTGTAGATGGTCCTGCGGCTAATCCGGTTCATTCCAAAACGTCGTACTCAAAGGCCGTGCATCAGGCAATGGAAGCGGCAGCCCCGTGAGCAGCGCCTGCTCGAAGCACCTGAGAACGAAACTTCGGGGCTTATAAAGTACCATGGGAACAGGTGATTCTCGCAATCTGAGGGGTGGTATGGGACGAATTCTGTCGGCGCTGAAAAGAACTTTCGCATTCTTTGGTACGAATGTGTCGGTGATCGTCTCCATAAGCTCGATGTTGATCGCGCTGACGTCACTGACGTACACGATCTCAGCGCAGAATGCCGACTTACAATACAAGGAAATCGCGATTCAGCCGCGGCCCGACATCTCCCCGCTTTGGGAGGACGTAAGTCTGAGCGTTAAAAACCTTGGGCTGGGTCCAGCGGTGGTAGAGGAGATCGTTTTTCTGAAGGATGGCAAATGCGTCTCGTCCAATGGCAAGACCGTGGCGAAATGGAACGAAGAGTACGCCGAGTTTTTAAAGGAAACAGGGAGCAAAGTGTTCTCAAGTTCTCTGCCCCCCATGCCGTGGACCAAGGCTGGCCAGAAGGCGTACGACGTCGAAGTAGATCTGCTTCAAGAAAACGACACAGTACGGCCGAATGAAAACAGATACCTCTTCCGATTGGATGAGGGTACGCGAAAGCAGCTTCAGGCGCTTGACGGCAGTGTGCAAGCGGCTGTTAAGCAGAAGTTCGCACGAGACGCTTATGCGGTCCCGTTGTTGCTGGTCTTGTGCTCTGCGACCAATCGCACATGCATGTCGGTCGGCCATGCTGGCAAATGCTTGGAAGACACGGGCGATTGACGAATGCCGATCAGGCAAGGGCTCTTAAAGCGCCCGGCGCTGTCTGGCTTTCATCAGGCCGCGCCTCCCAATCCGCGACCAAGAACAACGAAGCTAGCCGACAGTGTCTGGGCCCGCCAGAGACTTCGGAGAGAAGACTGGACGGGCGGTTTTCTCCAGCGCCCGCGCTTCCGTCCGAGGGGAGGCCGGTGGGAGTGCCGGATTAGCGGCTACGATCTGAAGGAGCTTTGGAGGGCGATCAGCCTTCGCTGTGATCGCGCGCCGCGGACGTATGCGAGCTACTGCGCGTCGTGGGTGCGGAGAAGCGGGCAGGCAAAGGAAGTACCTGCACTTTACGAATCTGTCGCTCAGTGCTTCGCCGCTCTCTCTAGGAATTCCAGCATGGAGGGTGCCACGTCCTCGAATTCGACGAAGCGACGGCGCAGCTCATCCGCGACATCCGCGGTCACATCGCGCGACCAGCCTTCGGTCGTGTTGAAGGCGACGATGCGAGCTGGACGAATGTAATGGCCTTCGATCAGATGCCGCAGCAGAGTCGCACGATTGCCGTCCTCTTCTGCCGTTTCGGACCAGGCCCGCCCCAAACGGCCGCCGAAGTCCTCAAGCACAATGTAGACATCGTGGTTGCTCGCACTCTGCGGCACGATGGATGGAGAGCGAGCCATGAGACCGCGCCTGACTAGAGTTCTCTTCAGGACCCCAACCTGACCCCGAGCGGGTCGAAAAGGCTACGGCTAAAAAGGGGTAGGCAGTAGCTGTACTCCGGCCGGAGTCTGATCGGCGCCATGGGGCAGGATCAGCATGATATCGACGATCTGCGCGCATGGAGCACATCTGCCGGGATCAGGCACGGGAGAGCAGGGTGCCGGCGAGGTCGACGCGCTCCTGGAGATGGCGGAAAACTACGGTTGCGAGGCCGCCCGAAGTACGGTGGTTAGGACCGTAGATCGCTAGCGTCGCGCGCGGAAAATGAGAGCAATTTCAGCAAGGTTGACAGGACACCCCTTCCGCCAGTCAAGGCCAAAAAGCCAATATTTTCAGTATTTAGCTAGTTCGACTTACCAAAGGCGACTAGCCATTTCCCGGGTGATAAAACAAAACGGGAACTATTCAATACGCGCCCCGATATTCTACCTCGGAATCTCCAATTTGATTCGAGGGCAAGGGCGATGACAGTCCGAGTTTTCAAAGAGGTCGGCCGCTCGCGCATCTTGGTCGCCCCGGCTGAGCGATTTCCAGAGAACCTCGATCGACGGCTGTGGCAGATCGATGCGAGCGGCTTTCCCGACAACGCACTATCGGCTCAGGTTCGCCGCGATGGGTTTGTTTTAGGTCGGCTCATCACCCATGGCTAAAAGCGATAGACTGAATTCAATTCTCGAAAAACAGGATGCTGCCGACCGTGCGCACGTGGCCGAGTTGGCGCGACAGGCGATGGCCGATCACGGCGCAAAGGAAGCGAGAACGCGAGTTATAAACGAATGGCGGCATGTGTGCCGCGTGCTGACACGGACCGTCAACACTGCAAACGACGCAATGACCGGAAGCAGGAAGCTCTATCTGCAACATTGGATACCTACCGCCGCTGACAGCGAGAAATTAGCCGATGCGATAATCATGTTTGCAGAAAAACATCCCGATGATGTTCAGCGAAACTGCGTTGTAAGTGGACCAAGTCGGAAGAGTTTCGGTTTCCATTAATGAAGCAACGCCACAGGGCAAGAACTATCAGCTAGATATTTGGACCGCATCGGAAGAGCAAATCGAAGGTATTTTGTACGACTTCATGGAATTGAACATCGAGATATCGTAGCGAGACGATTTCCGTCGAATTTGGCTAGCTATCTGGTGAATGCGATTTTTTTCGCGATATCCACCCAAATAATTTCAAATGTTTAGGCGCAGAAGCGCGGCGGATGACGAGCGCCGTCCCTGTGGCGTGTGCGGCGGCCTTGGCGGCCCGAATCAAGCTCCCCAACCCAAGGGGGTGTCGAGCCGGGTTTCTCAAACGTATTGATCCATATCAACATGCGCCCCTCTGCCGCACGTTGAGTCCGGAAACTACTCAGTAGGACCAGACGGAGGAATTGCCCATGACAGTCGGAAGTAATTTGTTGCGTAGCTTGCTGGCGGGTGTCGCGGTGGCAGCACTGATGAATGTGCCCGCATGGGCGCAACAACAGAAGCGACCGAACGTCGTCATGCTGATGACGGACGATACTGGCTGGAACGATTTCGGCGCCTACAGCGGCGGCGGCAAAGCGCTCGGCCATCCAACACCAAACATTGACCGGATCGCTAAAGAAGGAGCAACCTTTACGAACTGGTACGGTCAAGCAAGCTGCACAGCAGGCCGCGCCTCATTTATAACCGGACGCATTCCGATCCGCTCAGCCCTTTCAATTGTAGTCGCCCCGGGCGACGAAAATGCTCTGAAGAAAGAGACGCCGACAATCGCCGAGTATTTCCAGAAGAGCGGCTATTCGACTTACTTTTCTGGCAAGTGGCATCTCGGTGACAAGCCCGAGTCCTACCCAATCGAACATGGGTTCGATGAGATGAAGGCGTTTGCGGCATATTATCCTGGCGTCTACACCTATGCCGACACCTCAAAATGGTTTCATCCTTGGTTCCCTTCGTACAACCAAGACGTCGCGAAGGCATATTTCGAGATCGTGAACATGTACGAGTGGGAAGGAGCAGCAGGACAACCCGCGAAGAGAGGCGAATACATAACGTATGACCGCCTCGCCGACTTCGACGTTCGTCAAGCCGATTACGCGATCGACTACATCAAGAAGCACGCGAAGGATGCCAAACCATTCTTCATGGATGTCAATTTCATGAAGATGCACAACCCGACTAATGCAGCAGCCAAGTTCGCTGGCAAGTCCCGGCTGGGCGATTATTCGGACTCGTTGCTCGAACTCGATGACGACATCGGTCGTGTGATGGACGCGATCCGCTCGGAGGCACCCGACACGATTGTCATCGTGACGGCAGACAACGGTGCGTGGCAGGATGCCTACCCCGATGCGGGAACGACACCATTCAGAGGTGAAAAAGGCACGGCGTTTGAAGCTGGCTGGCGCGTGCCCGGCTTAATGTGGTGGCCTCAGCACATTCCCGCTGGTGCAAAGTACGACGAAATGATGTCGCACATCGACTGCTGGGCGACGCTTGGAAAAATGGTCGGTCTGACGCCACCCCCACACGGCGCATGGACCGATAACAATGGCAAGCCAATCTACTTCGATAGTATCGACAACAGCGAATATATCCTCGGTCGTGCGAACCATTCAGCGCGAAGGACGTGGGTTTACATCGACGGCGAGAGCTTTATGGGAGCGCGCGCTGATGTCGCCGGTGATCCGACAAATCCCGACCTCAGCATCGCGTGGAAATACTTATGGACGGCCAAAGACACTTGGCTTGGGCCGGAGCAGAACTTGGGCGCGATCGGCTCAGTTTACAATCTGACCATGGACCCGTTCGAGAAGTATGACATGGTGTTTAACGGCGCGATGTCGGCACGTATGCCGATGCAGTCGCCGGGCAAATACGCTGGACAGGATAACGGCTGGGTTTTAGCGCTCGTTGGCCCGGTCGTGATGGATTTCAACAAATCTATCGTGGATTTTCCAAGCATCAAGCGCAGGCCCGGCGGGGCTTCCAATGATTGGCGGCCTGATCTTCAGCATCCGGATAATCCGGTGCCATTGCTGGATATGAAACACCTGCCGAACATTAAGGGCGGCGGCGGCTAGTCGATACGGTCAATATGTCTTGAGGGCGGCGGGTCGTTGCTAGATCCGCCGCCTTTTGCAACATGGGATGCTAAGCCGTCTAGAGTCCGCTTCCATAAGCCGCCGATGATCGACCGAACCGGCAGCTTCCGCTTTAGATGCGATCTGCGTGTTCGACGCTGTGACAATCTGAGTGCTTTAAGCTGGGCGCGAACTCGGCGTGTTGCGGAAGCCGCACAAGATCATCAACCGCGCTGGCGTAAGCTGCACCGGCAGCTCTAGAAATTCGTGATGACGGCTTCACGCTTATCGAATAAGCGCGAGGTGTAGTGAGCAATCGCGTCGACTCCCAGCCGCTTCTCAGCCTGCATATCGTAGCTTTTGGTCGCAATCGATGTCCAAGCCTCCCGCCGGGTCGGCACGTTTGGATGTATGCACGTTAGCGAGCTTATGCTCCCAAATTCCTTAATGCAGATCAACGCGTTATGCCTGATTTTCTATGGCGAGTGTTGCGGCCGAGCTACAGCAACTAAGGGACGAACTGCTACCATTGGTTCCTAGGGTGGGGTCGCGCCTTTCTGTCCTTATTGGGAGGTTACTCTTATGAAGAAGCTTCTGGTTGCCACGGCCGGGATCATGGCCCTGGGTCTATCTGCTCCTGCGTCCGCGGCCGATTTGGCTGCGCGTCCGTACACCAAGGCGCCACCCCCGGTTGTCGCTCCGATCTATGACTGGACTGGTTTTTACATTGGCGCCAACGGCGGCTGGGGCCAAAGCCGCGGTTGCTTGAATTTCGACACGACTATTGGAACAGTCCCGGGCGGTTGCGCTACTCGCTCCGGCGGTCTTGTCGGTGGACAGGTCGGGTATCGCTGGCAAATGAATCAGTTCGTATTCGGATTGGAAGCCCAGGGCGATTGGGCCGACATCAAGAACACGCGCGTCACCCTGGCCGATCCGCTGCTTTCGACCACAGCGAAAACGGATGGCATCGGCCTCTTCACGGCCCAGCTCGGTTGGGCGTGGAACGCGTCACTGCTCTACGTGAAGGGTGGTGGGGCCGTGACCAGCAATCGTCTTGATCTCTTCAACAACTTCACCGGCGTTGGTCTGGACTCGGCAAGTCACACGCGCTGGGGCGGTGCCTTAGGCGTCGGCTGGGAGTATGGCTTCACGCCGAACTGGACGGTTGGTGTTGAATACGACCACCTCTGGATGGGGAATGACACCCACACCTTCCTGGGTGCAGGCTTGGTTGCGCCAGGTGGCGCCGTCCTCCTCGGCGAGCGGGTCAGCCAGGATGTGGACATGGTCACCATCCGGTTGAACTATCGCTTCGGCGGCTTTGGTGCCCCGATCGCGGCGAGATACTGAGTAGTCTCAGGCGCAAGAATAAAGACCGGCTCATTGAGCCGGTCTTTTTTTTTGAGGGAGATCGGAATGCCTAAAGCCCGCCGAGCAGTCCCCGCATCGAAACTATCTGCTGAGCTAAACGAGGCGTTTGCTTCGGCGGACGCGAGGGCCATTTGCGGGGCCATTGGGGATGCACTTGGCGGCTTCAATATTTCCGAAATCGCCAGGCAAGCTGGTTTGCATCGTCCGACTATCCATCGGGCTTTCCTGAGCAACGACAAGCTTCCAAATTTCACTACGGTCTTAGCCGTGCTTACAGCTATGGGCTTGCAGCTCCAAGTACTTCCCCGGCGACATCGCGAAAAGCCAGAAGAAGGCTGATCCGGGGAGCTGCCAGCTGAGGCGGTAGTAGGCAGCGGGGCCGCTTCGACGGACTGTCGAACCGTCCCCCGCTTGCGGTCGATGAGGGCAACTATCAACTGTTCGACCATGTAAACGAGAAGGGCAAAGCACGCGCTATCCAATGGTCGAAAAGCCGACTGCAAAAAGATCCATGCGCGCGTTCACACCTTGCTGTCGAGGGTGGCAGTACCAACCTATCTTCACTCCGCGGTTGAAGGGAAAATCTTACATCTCGAATGCTGCTGCTCACAAAGCTGCTGTGTCGTTAGTGAAGATCGACATAAAACAATTCTTCCCGTCGGTGTCGCGTGCCCAGAAGGGGACCTCGTCGGCGACCGCAACCGCTGACCGCTTTCTCGCCAAGTGGCACTGGCGCCCGGTGGAGGAGCCGTCCACAGCGTTAATGGGGAACGGGCATCCGACGAAAGGACGCCCGCCCCGACGGCCAGGTCAGTTATGCGTCGCGCTGGCGCGAGCGTGCTGGATCTCCCGCTGCTCGTCAGCCGTAAGCTGCACCGGTCCGAGCTTGAAGGTGAGCTTGTTGAGCTTGCCTTCAAGGCGGAACGGCAACTGGTAGTCCTTGTCGTCGACGGACGTGCGGCTATCGACGCCCACGTCGAACGTTTCATCGATGGTGAGGAGGAATGGGGCTGTGTGCAGCAACTTGTTGGTGGCAACGTCCTGGTCATCCACCTTGAGAACGCCGGTTCCGCCTTTGCCGAAGCCGGGACCGTCGTATTTGAAGTCGAAAACGATGATGTGCTTGCCCGGCGTGAGCGCCTGCTGACCTTCCCAGCGGAAGCGTTCAAGATCGAGGAAGTTGTAGGTGAAGACGGGCTTGCCCTTGAGCAGATACAGGCCATAGCCGCCGAAACGGCCTCCCATTGTGACGATCATCCCATCGCCGCCGTTCTGCGGAACGTCCACTTCAGCGGTGATGGCATAGGACTTGTTCAGGATGTCGGGTGCGTCGCTGTAGGGCACGCCGGATAGCTCCCCGGAGTAGGCGAAGGTGCTCCGTCCTGCCGTCGCGCTTGGCCTTGGCGTGACAACACGCTGAAGAACCGAGTTGTCGAGCGGGAGCACGTTGTACTTCGTCGCTTCCACCAGGAAAAGCTCCTGCAACTCGCGCAGCTTGTCCGGCCTCTTCGCAGCAAGATCGTTGTACTCGGAGTAATCCTCAGTTAGGTTGTAAAGCTCCCATTTGTACCCATTGACGATGTCTGTAGGCAGTTTCACCGTGCCAAGGAGCCACGGCGGCGCAGGCGGTGTCGTCGTGGCGATCCAGCCGTCGTGGTAGAGCGCGCGGTTCGCGAACATCTCGAAATACTGTGTCTTGCGCGTCGACGGCGCGTTGGCGTTCTCCTTGTCGAAGGTGTAGGCCATGCTCACACCTTCAATCGGCTTTTGCGCGATGCCGTTGACAATCAACGGAGCCGGTATCCCTGCTGCTTCGAGAATGGTCGGTACGATGTCGATAAAGTGGTGGAACTGGGTACGGATGCCGCCGGTATCCTTGATGCGAGCCGGCCAGGAGATCGCCATGCCCTGCCGGGTGCCGCCGAAGTGTGACGCCACCTGCTTGGTCCACTTGAACGGCGTATCGAACGCCCACGACCACGCCACCGACATGTGCGGATAGGTCGTGGCCGAGCCCCACGCATCGTAGTGCTTCATCTGTTCGGCGATCGGCAGATCGAGAATGCCGTTGTAGGCGGTGTACTGGTTGAACGTCCCCCGCGTCGTGCCTTCCGCGCTCGTGCCGTTGTCGCCGCTGATGTAGATGATCAGCGTGTTGTCGAGCTTGCCCATATCCTCGACCGCCTGGATGACGCGGCCGATTTCATGGTCCGTGTAGGCCGTGTAACCGGCAAACACCTCCGCCTGGCGCGCGAACAGCTTCTTCTCTTCGGCTGAGAGCGTGTCCCATTTTGGCAGTTCGTCCGGCCAGGGCGTGAGCTGTGCATTTGCCGGAATGACCCCGAGCCGCTTCTGGTTGGCAAAAATCTGCTCGCGCATGGCGTTCCAGCCCATGTCGAACTTGCCCCTGAACTTGTCGCTCCACTCCTTCTTCGGCTGATGAGGCGAGTGGCTGCCGCCGGGGACGTAGTAGACGAGGAATGGCTTGTCGGGGGCACTCGCGTCGAGCTTCCGCATATGGCTGATCGCCTCATCCGCCATATCGGTGATGAGGTTGTAGTCAGGTTTTCCGGTGAAGGGGAAAATCTGCGTCGTGTTCTGGTACAGCCAAGGATTCCACTGGTCGGTCTCGCCGCCCATGAAGCCGTAGAAGTAATCGAATCCCATACCGCTCGGCCATTGTTCGAACGGGCCGGCGGCGCTGATCTGGTAGCTCGGCGTATTGTGGTTCTTGCCGAACCAGGATGTTGCGTAACCGTTCTGCTTGAGAATGTTGCCGATGGTGGCGTTGTCCGGCCCGATGACGGAATTGTAGCCGGGATAACCGGTGGACTGCTCGGAAATGATACCGAATCCGACCGAGTGGTGATTGCGCCCTGTGATCAACGCCGCCCGCGACGGTGAGCACAGCGAGGTCGAGTGAATCTGCGTATAGCGCAGGCCCGCGTTGGCGATTCGATCCATAGCCGGCGTCGGAATCACGCCACCGAACGTGCCCGAAACGCCGTAGCCCTGATCGTCGGTCATGATCAGCAGCACGTTCGGCGCGCCCTTCGGCGGGACCACCTGCGGCTGCCAATACGGCTTCGACTGGTCGGCTTGCAGGTTGATCTCGCCGCCGAACTTCGGCGGCGGTGGCGGAAGATATTTTCCGTCGATCGTCGTTGTCGCTCCGGGCGACCCCGGCGTGCCGGTAATTTGTTGCGCCAAAGTCGGTACGGTTGTGAGTATCGTTAGCGTGGCGGCAGAGAGCAACAGCGCGGAAGTCTTCACGATCTGTCTCCTCCTGTGCAGCAACTGTATGGCTTGTGTCAGCGAGGTCCTCGAACGCAGGTGCTTGGGCCGTGAGCACGTTCGCGGGCCTGCATTCGAGACAGATCGACCTGGGCAAGGATTGATATAGATCAAGGCATTCCGCTTCGCGCGAAATTCATAAGCGATGACAATGCTCTGAGGGGAGGGCGCGTCCGCCGTCGCAGACGTTCAATGAAACTGCTGTTGCCACGCAGTACGGAGTTCTGCGAATTCGACCGGATGCCTCCCGCTCATTCGACCCGAATAGAAAGGGGCCGCACGATGCGGCCCCTGCCGGTTGCAATCATTGTTCGGAATAAAAATGCCAGCCCCGGCACCCGCCATGCTAGCCGCCTGTGTTTTCGACGCAACGTAAATCGTTGTTTCAACTGAGGAACCGGGCGACTGTTGCAGAATGGATGGCAGCGCATCTGACAGGGACAACATGTGCGACCTTCGGCGAGGCCGAGTGCTGTCAACGCTGGCGGGCCTTTCCGGTTATGAGAGGCAAGCGACGATAGCGAGAATGACATCGGCGCCAAGGTCACCCGAATAGATCGACCACCCAATCCCGACACCGAGCGCAAGAGCAACCACTTTGAGAGCGATCATCGCAATTCCCCTCGTTGATCGGGACACGCTGAGCCCTGATTGTTTCCAGGCTGTTTCGAGGGAGCGATAAATGGCTTCGTTCACCGAGCCGTTATTCTTGGGGCCCTAAGGCATTTCTTGGGGCCATAAAGCGAAGGCCGCAGCGATTACCCGCTGCGGCCCGCATCGTCTCAAAATGCCGGGTGAAAAGATCCAAGTGAAATATCCGACCAGCCCCGGTACGATAAAGTCTACCGGGATAATTTGGTAAATTTCAAACTGATTCCGCCACGCCGCGGGAGAATCGTTAAATTGCTTAACGTTTGTTGGAGTGATGAGGGAGAGCCCCGCCTGGGGCTGGCTACCTGGCGGGCCCTCGACCCCAAGCACAGGCCGCATACGTCCCCACGGCCCGTCCCAAGGGAACCTTGGGCCCAATCGCTCATTAAATTCCATGGCAATTCCGGAACTTTGGGGTTGCCTCGGACGGGTTAGGATACAACCTATTTTAGAATTTTGATTTGGAGCCCCCCATTGACCGCGAGTCTCAAAACACTCGTATCTGCTTATGTTCGTTCAAATAACCGGCAAGCTCTCGAGAACATGCGAGAGCTCCGGCGCCAGTTGCTCGAACCGCTCCAGTCCACATCCGGCAACAACGCGGCTCAGTCTCGCGATTCGATACTTGAGGACCTTCGCGTGATCGAGGAGGGACTGGAGCAGCTTCGTCTATCAGGGCGCGGCTGAGGCAGCGACAGGCAGTCTTCTCGCTTCCTCGAAGTCCCGGTGTGCTGAACTGGTCCCATCGTCTTTACGAGCTTGCGCTTGCTACGTCGTTACCCCTCTCGACGGCCAGGCCGCCCACGACGAATGACAGGAAAGATTGGCATCGGGTGGACCGTGAAAGACGACGTCTCTCACGCCTGGATGAAGTTCGAGTCGTACAACGTTGCGACGTAGTTGCTCAGATGGATCTCGACATCGTTTGCATCGATCACGCCGTCGCCGTTGAGGCGGGGGCGCTAGTCGTTGATTCGACGGGCGCCGGCTACTGTGCATGGGGTTGTTTTCGAGATTTTGGCGTGTCCGGTTGGGGGGAACCTTTTCCGCACCGCCGCGTTATCTCGCCATGACAGAAGATCTTTCCTTCCGACGCAAACCCTTGACCCCCGAACAGCGCCAAGCTCGCGATGCTGCTCGCCGGATCGAGGCTGAAAAGGCCATGCGCGACCATGAGGCCGCGCAGAAGGCGTTTTATGAAAATCGGGAGCGGCTGAGGTCCGAGCGGCTGGCCCGCGAGGCGGCCGCAGCCAAAGCCTGACGGCCAACAGGCCCCATCATTCCAGTACGCCTAACCCCTAAATCCTTTCGCCGCGCGCCCCCGGTTCAGTACCGCGGGCGCGCGGTCGTCGTTGTACGCTTGCCATGCGCTGGTGCGGGCCTGACGGCTGCTGCCGTCAAGATGCGGCCAGCGGCTTGACGTCGTCCGCCTTCGGTCGGATGATTCAAATCATCCTCAATTGACGAGAACGACGGAGACATCTGCTCCCAATCCCGATCCCGTCGGCGCAACGCAAATGGAGCTGACCATGACCACGTTCGACAAGCGCGAGGAGGGCTTTGAGGCCAAATTCGCCCATGACGAGGAGCTCATGTTCAAGGCCGCGGCCCGGTCCAACAAGCTGCTCGGGCTCTGGGCCGCAGGCCAGCTCGGACTCAGCGGCGATGCCGCAGCCGCTTACGCGACGGCGCTGGTCACGGACAATCTGGCCAACCAGACGATGGACGAGACCTTGAGCAAGGTGTCGAGCGATCTCGCAGCCAAGGGGATTTCGCGCGAGCAGGTCGCGCAGAAGCTGCAGGAATGCCTGCACCAGGCGCTGGCGCAGCTCGCAGCCGCATCACGCCAGGCCGGCGGGTGATTTTCACTCGGCGTGCCTGCGCGCGGTCGCGTCGCTGAACTTGTCGACGAAGACGATCCCGATCGCCAGACCACGAAGGTGATGTGGATCAGCACCTGCCACATCACGCCGTTCTCGGTGAAGGTGGCGCGGCTCGAACCGAGATTGCCGGCCTCGATGAAGGTACGCAGCAGCGCGATCGAGGAGATGCCGATGATCGCCATCGCGAGCTTGATCTTGAGCACGCTGGCGTTGACGTGGCCGAGCCATTCCGGCTCGTCGGGATGGCCCTGGAGGTCGAGCCGCGACACGAAGGTCTCGTAGCCGCCGACGATCACCATCACCAGCAGGTTGGAGATCATCACGACGTCGATCAGCGCCAGCACGCTCATCATGATCTCCTGCTCGGTGAAGTCGAGCGCATGCGATGCGAGGTGCCAGAGCTCCTTCAGGAACAGCACGATGTAGACGCATTGCGCCACGATCAGCCCGAGATAGAGCGGAAGCTGCAGCCAGCGCGACCCGAAGATGATCATCGGCAACAGGCCGAGCCGCGGCGAGGGCGGGCGGGGTCGGATGGTGGTTTCCGGCTCAACTGACATGCAGATCGCATCCACGCATCGAGATTGTCTCGCTATCCTGTAACCCGGCCCGATGGCTGGCGGAAGACGTGGCCGTGCTATCGTGCGGCCTGGATCGGGAGGCCGGCAGATGTCTCGCAACTTTGGCTGGGGGCTTGTGATCGCGGCGGCAATGATGCTGGACGCGGGCACGGCGGAGCTGTCGGCGACGCCGCTGACGCCGTTCCGCTACGAGGCGCAGGCCCAGCGCCATTGCCCCGGCGACCAGGTGGTATGGCTGGATTTCAGGAAGGGCGTCTACTACCGCAAGGGCCAGAGGCTTTATGGCCAGGGGTTCGATGGCAGCTTCGTCTGTCTGACTGAAGCGCGCGACAGCCTCTATCGCAGGTCGCCGTTGGGGTTGCGCTGAGCGGCGCGGGCGTGAGCTAGTTCTGGTTCGGCAGCTTCACCGGGACATGCGGGGAGGTGCTGATGACCCGGGGGCTGCCGTCCGGATTAGTCCGGCCGCCGCGGATCAACGATTCCAGGAACAGGAAGAATTTCTCGGCGAGCATGTGCGTCACCTTCGTTGGCGTAGCCTCTTGAAATTAGGTCGAGGCGCCGAACGCGAAAATTCAATCAACTAAGCGGGAGCGGGGTTATCCCCGCATGCTGCGCCTCAGTGGCGCTACGCTCTGAACATACGAAAGCGCGGAGTGATGATTAGCCGAAGGCCAGGGCGACGAGGCTCGAGCAGAGCAGGACCAGACCGCCTGCGGTCAGTGCCAGAAAGCCGTCCGATACGAGGTCATGTTTGCGCATGGGACACCTGCTGCTCTCGTCTTCGATGCTCGATCGGATTGTTTAAAATTGTCCGAACGGGCCGTCATGAAGAGGTGATGCAATGTCGCCCGCGCGAGTGCCGTCAGGCCCTCGTGCGGTAGCCTTCAAACGCATGGGCCAGGAAAATTCCCGCGCTTACCAGACCCATCAGTGCCGAAACCGTCTCGATCATCGTTAAATTCCAATCCCGCCCCTGCAGGCGAGAAAACGCGGGCGGCCTTGCACAGTCAAAAGAATTCCGGTGAAGCCGGCGACAATGGGGGTGGAGTGAGCTTTTGGCGCAACAGCTTGTGCAGGACTGACACAGAGGAGGCGCTGCTGGAGCCCTGGCGCTCCGTAGATCAACGGAGAATGCCGAACGTCCTGTTTACCATCCCAGCGCGAACGTTGCGGGCTCCCCATTTCCGCCGTGTTCGGGTTGCGTTATCGTTACCGTCTCTGAGACGGTGGTGGGCCGCCTCGGAGCTTGAGGTCCGGAAGGCACTCCCCGTAGGCAAGCGGTTGGGTCCGTCTCCGGCGAAATGGTATTTGGGGCGAATGGGGATCGGACGGTCAGATTCGGTGGTGCGGGCCGCGCGGTGCGTTGCGGTGGCCGCCTCCTGCCTAGCGCTCGCCAATTGCGCCTCGTCCAACAAGTTCGCCAGCCGCGTCGATCCCAAATACGGCGTGTCCTCGAGCCCGCGAGTCGTGGCTTGGGGCGATCCCGTGCCCAAGGGCGGTGGCACCTATCGCGTCGGCAAGCCCTATGTCGTGGCGGGCCGGACCTACGTGCCGGAGGAAGACGTCAACTACCGCGCCGAGGGTATGGCGTCCTGGTACGGCGACGATTTCCATGGCCGCCAGACTGCCAATGGCGAAGTTTTCGACATGGGCTCGCTGACGGCGGCGCATCCGACGCTGCCGATGCCGTCCTATGCGCGGGTCACCAACCTGTCGAACGGCAGGTCGCTGATCGTTCGCGTCAATGACCGCGGACCCTATCACGGCAACCGCCTCATCGATGTCTCGAACAAGGCCGCCGAACTGCTTGAATTCAAAGGCAATGGCGTTGCCAGGGTTCGCGTCGAATATGTCGGCCGGGCACCGCTCGAAGGCTCCGACGACCGCCAGCTGATCGCGACGTTGCGCACCGGCGTTCCGGCGCCGTCGCCCTCGATGGTCCGGGTCGCCTCGGCCCGGCCGTTCTTGCCGGAGCTGTCATCGAGCCGCGGCGCTATCCGTGGCGATGTCCCGATGCCGGAGGGGCGGCCGTACAGCCTTGGCAACACGTCGGCTGACGTCGCCTCGCTCAACGCGACCTCGGAGATGTCGGCCTCGAGCCGCAGCCGGAGCCGAGCGCTCCAGAATGCCCGCCAAGTGTCCTATGACGAGGACGGCCGCTATGCCGGCGAGAGCGGTCCGGCCGCCGCCGATGGTGGCGCAGCCGAAGCCCGCAGCATCCTGACCGGCCGCGGCCTGTACTAACTGCCGCGCATTAAACTAGCCCGAAGCCACCTCACGCAGGAATTTGATCAGCGCGGCGTTGACCTCGTCCGGCCGCTCCTGCTGCACCCAGTGGCCGGCGCCATCGATGATGAGTTTTCGCGTCAGATTGGGCAGCACGCGCTCCAGCTCGTTGACGCGCTTGGCCCCGATCAGACCGGTGATGACGGCATCCTGCGCACCGGCAATGAAGAGGGAGGGCTGGTGGATCTGCGCGTCCTGCCAGGGCGCGGTCAGCTCCCAATTGCGATCGAGGTTGCGATACCAGTTCAGCCCGCCACGGAATCCCGACTTGCGGAAGGCCTCGGTGAAATGGGCGAGATCGTCCTCGCTCAGCCACGCCGGCAGCGGCTCCTCGGCGTTGCCATGGCCGAGAAAGCCCTTGCCCTCCTGCACGAACATCGCAGCGCTCGGATCGGCAAGTCCGCGGCCACCCAGCACGATGCGCATGGTGCGGGCGACGTCATGCTCGAACTCGGTCTCCGCGACGCCGGGCGCCTGAAAGTACTGCCAGTAGAAATTGGAAATGCCGCCCTGGCGTAACAGCTCGAGCGGCTTGCCGCGTCCGCGGAATGGCGGCGGCACGCTTAGGCCCGCGACGGCCGTAAAGATATCGGGGCGGAACAGCGCCGCATGCCAGGCGACCGGCGCGCCCCAGTCGTGGCCGACCACCATCGCCTTGGTTGCGCCGAGCGCCTTGACCAGGCCGACGACGTCGCCGACGAGATCGAAGATCGAATAGGCGATGACGTCAGGCGGCGCCGCACTCTGGCCGTAGCCGCGCATGTCGGGGGCCACGACGTGAAAGCCGGCAGCCGCAAGCGCAAGGATCTGGTGCCGCCAGGAATAGGATAGTTCCGGCCAACCATGGCACAGCACCACCAGCGGCCCCTGGCCGGCCTCGCGGATGAAGAGGTCGATCCCGTTGGCCTTGATCACGCGGGTAGTGGACATCGCTTTTCCGCCTTGTTTCAGGGGTTTGGTCGAGAAACATGAGGTGCCACGATAGGGACGCGATGAGAATCGTGCAATCTCGGGCGCAGCACCGATCCTCGTGTTGTTCGCACCGGTTCCAACTGTTAGAACGCCGCTCTCAGGGCTCCGCCATGGCATTTCGTCTCATCTCGCTCCGTCATACCGGATTCACGGCCGGAGCACTGGCGCGCGGGCTGGTCGCGGTGGCGCTCGCGGTGAGCCTCAGCTGGGGCGGGGTGCTCTACGCTGCCAACCAGAGCGTCCAGGGCGCCAAGAAGACCGAGGATGTCGGCTTCGACGGCGACGCCCCCACCGCGATCCTGATCGAGGCCTCCAGCGGCAGCGTGCTGTTTGAGAAGAACGCCGACGAGCTCCGCGCGCCCTCCAGCATGATGAAGCTCGTAACAGCGGAAGTCGTGTTCAACGCAATCAAGAAGGGCGACGTCAAGCTGACCGACGAATACCGGATCAGCGAGAACGCCTGGCGCAAGGGCGGCGCGCCCTCCGGTGGCTCGACCATGTTTGCGGCCATCAACAGCAAGGTCTCGGTCGACGACCTCCTGCATGGCGCAATCATCCAGAGCGGCAACGACGCGTGCATCGCGCTCGCCGAAGGGATCGCCGGTAACGAGCGGATCTTTGCATCCGATTTCATGACCAAGCGCGCCCGCGAGCTCGGCATGACCAAATCGACCTTCGCCAACTCCAACGGCTTGCCCGACCCCGGCAACAAGATGACGGTGCGCGAGCTCGGCATGCTCGCCCGGCACATCATTCTGGACTTTCCCGAATTTTACAAACTGTTCGGCGAGAAGGAGTTCACCTGGAACAAGATCCGCCAGCCCAACCGCAATCCGCTGCTCAACTCGATGGAAGGCGCTGACGGCCTGAAGACCGGCTACACCAAGGAAGGCGGCTACGGCATGGTCGGCTCGGCCATGCAGAACGGCACGCGATTGATCGTCGTCGTCAACGGGCTCGAGGACATCGAGGACCGCGCCACCGAAGCCAAGAAGATGCTGGAATGGGGCTTTCGCAATTTCGAGACCCGTACCCTGATCGCGGCCGACCAACAGATTGGCTATGCCAAGGTGTTTGGCGGCGAGAGTCGCTCGGTGAAGCTCGTTGCGAAAGAGCCGGTGAAGGTGATGGTGCACAAAAGCGGCGGCGACAAGCTGATCGCGCGTGTGGTCTATAACGGCCCGGTGCGCGCACCAGTCCAGGCCGGCCAGCGGGTCGGCGTGGTCAGGGTCTGGCGCAGCGGCAGCATCGCGGTGGAAACGCCGGTCTATGCGGCGGAAGCGATCGGCACCGGCTCGACCGTGCGGCGCGCGATCGACGGCGCCAGCGAGCTTGTGATCGGCATGTTCCGCGCAGGCGCCGAGAAGCTCTGATCATGAGCGAGAGCACGGGACAGAGGCGGTCCGGCCGCGGACGTTTCATCACCTTCGAAGGCGGTGAGGGGACGGGCAAGTCGACCCAGATCAAGAAACTGGCCGACCGCCTCGGTGCGGCCAGGCTTCGAACCCTGGTCACGCGCGAGCCCGGCGGCTCGCCGGGCGCCGAGATCATGCGCCACCTGGTGTTGTCAGGGATGGGCAAGCTGCTCGGTCCCGAGGCCGAGACGCTGCTGTTTGCGGCCGCGCGCGACGACCATGTCCGCACAGTGATCGAGCCTGCGCTCAAGCAGGGCGTTTGGGTCCTCTGCGACCGCTTCGCCGACTCGACACGAGCCTATCAGGGCAGCCTCGGCAGCGTGCCCGCCGGGCTGATCAACGCCATGCAGCGGGTCACGATCGGCGATCTCAAGCCGGACCTCACCATCATCCTCGATTTGCCGGTCGAGATCGGCTTGGCGCGCGCGGCGGCTCGGCGCGGCAGCGGCACGCCTGACAGGTTCGAGGGCGAGAAGCTCGCCTTCCATCAGGGCCTGCGCGAGGCCTATCACAAGATCGCCGCGGACGAGCCTGCACGCTGCGTGCTGATCGACGCCAATTCCGATCCTGATACGGTTGCCGGACGCGTCTGGACCGCGTTGCGCGACCGTCTCCTGCCGACGCCTGCCTCGGTGATCTCCGCATGAGCCCGCGTCAGGTCGAGCGTGAATCCGCCATTCCGCATCCGCGTGAGACGAGCCTTCTGTTCGGCCATGGCGAGGCCGAGACCGCGCTGCTCACCGCCTACCGCAGCGGGCGCATCCCGCATGCCTGGCTGATCGGCGGACCGCAGGGGATCGGCAAGGCGACGCTCGCCTATCGCATGGCGCGCTTCGTGCTCGCCCATGGCCAGCCGCTGTCGTCCGCCGTGCAGGGCGCCGAGGACCTTGCGGTCGATGCGGATGACGCCGTGGCGCGGCAGGTGGCAGCGAGCTCGCATGGCGGCCTGCTGACGCTGGAGCGCACCGCCAATGACCGTGGTGTGATGCGGACGGTCATCACCGTCGACGAGACCCGCGAGACCATCTCATTCTTCGGTTCGACGGCTGCCGCGGAGGGCTGGCGCGTCTGCATCGTCGACACCGTTGACGAGCTCAATCCCAATGCGGCGAACGCGCTGCTGAAGATCCTCGAGGAACCGCCGCAGCAATCGCTGTTCCTGCTGGTCAGCCACGCGCCCGCGCGCGTGCTCGCTACGATCCAGTCGCGTTGCCGCAAGCTGCGCTTGCGGTCGCTCACGACCGACGAGGTGATTGCCGCAACCGCCACGGCCGCCGATCTCGCTCCGACCGATCTGGCGTTGCGCGAGGCGGCGGAGGCCTCCGAAGGCAGCGTTGCACGGGCACTCACCCTGCTCGGCGGCGATGCGCTCAAACTCCAGCAGCGCACGGCGGCACTGCTGGCGCGTCTGCCGCAAGTGGATCCGCGCGAATTGCACACGCTTGGCGAATCCCTCGGCACCAGCGACCGCGTCGCGCTTGCGGCCTTCATCGACGGCATCGATCGCTGGATCGCAGAACGCCTTCATTCCGACGAAGCCAATGCCAACCAGAACCTGCCGCGCCTTGCGCGCCTAGCTGAGGTATGGGAAAAGATCGTCCGCGCCGCGCGCGACACCGAAACCTACAATCTGGAGCGAAAGCCCTTGGTTTTCTCGGTGTTCGGCTGGCTGGCGGACGCAACGCGCTAGGCGCAGCTTGGTTTCCAAATTTTGAGACGCCGGTAAAGGAATTCATCGTGGCAACGCGAGCTAAGAAAATCGTCAAAGGCAAAAGCGGCAAGAAGGCTGCGAAGAAAACCGCGAAGAAGGCCGTGAAGGCGCTCGTGCGCAAAGCTGCCAAGAAGATCAAGAAGACCAAGAAGGCGGCCGCCAAAAAAAGCGTGAAGAAGAACGCTGCGAAGACGGTGAAGAAGGCCGGCAAGAAGGCTGCGAAGAAGCAGGTCGCCAAGAAGGCCTCCAAGAAGACGGCTGCCAAAAAGGCCGCCAAAGTTTCCGCTAAAAAGGCTTCGGCGAAGAAGGCGGCCAAGACGGCGAGGGTGAGCGCGCCCGCCGTGATCGCCGCGCCGGCTCCTGTCGCCACACCGCCGAAGGCGGTGAAGCCCAAAGTGGTAAAGCCCAAGGCGCCGCCTGCGCCGAAACCAGTGGCTGCACCCAAGGTGGATGCGCCCGTTGCCGCGGCCGCGCGCGACAACGTCTTCTACATCACCACCGCGATCGCCTATCCCAATGGTGTCCCGCATATCGGTCACGCCTATGAGGCGATCGCCACCGACGTGCTGGCGCGCTTTGCGCGGCTCGACGGCAAGGACGTGTTCTTCCTCACCGGCACTGACGAGCACGGTCTGAAGATGGTCCAGACCGCCCAGAACGAGGGCCTGACGCCGGCGGCGCTCGCGACCCGGAACGCTGCGCGCTTCAAGGAGATGGACGAGCGTCTAAACGTATCGTTCGACCGCTTCATCCGCACCACCGAGGAGCAGCACCATCGCTCGACCCAGGAGATCTGGCGTCGCATGGAAGCGAACGGCGACATCTATGCCGACACCTATGCCGGCTGGTACTCGGTGCGCGACGAGGCGTATTACGCCGAGGATGAAACGCGCCTGAACGACGACGGCGTGCGGCTGGGACCGCAGGGCACGCCGGTCGAGTGGGTCGAGGAGAAGAGCTATTTCTTCCGCCTCTCGGCCTATCAGGACAAGCTGCTCGAGCTCTACACGGATCGTCCTGATTTCATCGGGCCGGACTCCCGCAAGAACGAGGTGGTCAGCTTCGTCAAGGGCGGTCTGCGCGATCTCTCGATCTCGCGCACCACGTTCGACTGGGGCGTCAAGGTGCCCGGCGACGAAGAGCACGTGATGTATGTCTGGGTCGACGCGCTGACCAACTACATCACCGGCGTCGGCTTCCCCGACGAGAGTGACGAGAACTGGCGCTACTGGCCGGCGGACGTGCACATCATCGGCAAGGACATCATCCGTTTTCACGCCGTATACTGGCCCGCGTTCCTGATGTCGGCCGGCATTCCCGTGCAGAAGCGGGTCTATGCCCACGGCTTCCTGTTCAACAGGGGCGAGAAGATGTCGAAGTCGGTCGGCAACGTCGTCGACCCCTTCAATCTCGCCGACCAGTATGGCGTCGACCAGATGCGCTATTTCTTCCTGCGCGAGGTGCCCTTCGGTCAGGACGGCAATTACAACCATGAAGCCATCGTCGCGCGGATCAACGCGGATCTCGCCAACGATCTCGGCAACCTTGCACAGCGCTCGCTGTCGATGATCGCAAAACAGCTCGGCGGCCTGCTGCCGGAGCCCGGCGAATTCAGCGACAACGACAAAGCCATTTTGGCGATGGCCGACGGCATGATCGCCGCGTCGCGCGAGGCGATGGCGACACAGCAGATCCATCACTGGCTCAACGCCGTGTGGGCGGTAGTCGCGGAGGCCAACCGCTATTTTGCGGGCGAGGCGCCGTGGGCGCTGGCCAAGACCGATCCGGTGCGGCAGAAAACGGTGCTCTATGTCACCGCCGAGGTCGTACGCCAGATCGCGATACTGGCCCAGCCGGCGATGCCGACCGCATCAGGCTTGTTGCTCGACAGCCTCGGCATCCCCGCTGGCGAACGGAGTTTTGCAATGCTCGGCGGCAACAAGCGGATCGCTGCTGGTTCGAGGCTGCCAGCGCCGACGCCGGCGTTCCCGCGCTACATCGAGCCGGCGGCCTGAGGCGTTCGAGCGATGCTGGTTGACAGTCACTGCCATCTGGATTTTCCGGACTTTGCGGAGGATCTCGACGGGATCGTGTCGCGGGCTCGCGCGGCAGGGATCGGCCGCATGGTCACGATCTCGACGCGGGTACGAAAGCTCGATCAGCTTCTCGCCATCGCCGCGCGCTACGACGACGTCTATTGCTCGGTCGGCACTCATCCGCACAACGCGAACGAGGAAGACGGCATTTCGCCCGACGAGCTGATCGCGCTGACGCAGCATCCGAAGGTGGTCGCGCTCGGCGAAGCCGGGCTCGACTATTTCTACGACAACGGCTCGCCGGAGGCGCAGGCGAGGGGCTTCCGTGCCCACATTGCCGCAGCCCGTGCCACCGGCCTGCCACTGGTGATCCACACCCGCGAGGCGGACGAGGATTGCGCCCGCATCCTGGAAGAGGAGGCGGCGAAGGGATCGTTCAGCGCCGTGCTGCATTGTTACACCGGCGGGCGCGAGCTGGCGCTGAAGGCGGTGTCGCTCGGGCTTTATATCGGCTTCACGGGTATCCTGACCTTCAAGAAGTCGGACAGCTTGCGCGCGCTCGCGGCCGAATTGCCGTCTGACCGTATTCTGGTTGAAACAGACTCGCCATACCTTGCGCCGGGCAAGTTTCGGGGCAAGCGCAACGAGCCGGCCTATGTGGTCGAGGTCGCCAAGGTGCTGGCCGAGGCGCGTGGCGTCTCGCTCGAAGAGATTTCACGCCAGACCAGCGAAAACTTCTTCCGCCTGTTCTCCAAGGTGAAAGCTTGAGGTTCTGATCCGCATGACGCTGACGCTGACGATCCTGGGCTCCGGCTCCTCCGCCGGCGTGCCGCGCCCGGCCCTCGGCTGGGGCGCCTGCGACCCCAACAACCCGAAGAACCGCCGCCGCCGCTGCTCGCTGCTGGTCGAGCAGACATCCGACCACGGCACCACACGTATCGTGATCGACACCTCGCCGGACCTGCGCGAGCAGTTGATCTCGACCAATGTCGACCACATCGACGCGGTGTTCCTGACGCATGAGCATGCCGACCAGACCCACGGGATGGACGATCTGCGCTCGGTCGTGATCCACATGCGCAGGCGCATTCCGGTCTATTTCAACCAGTCGACCGCCAAGGACATCATGGCGCGGTTCTCCTATTGCTTCATCTCGCCGGAGGGCAGCGACTATCCGCCGATCCTAAACCGGCATTCGATCGAGGCGGGCGGGAGCCAGATCATCAGCGGCAAGGGCGGTGACGTGACCATGACCGCCTTCCTGGTCCAGCACGGCAACATTCCCGCACTCGGCTATCGTATCGGCAATGCCGCCTACACGCCCGACCTCAACGACATCCCGGCGGAGAGTTTTGGCGCGTTGGAAAACCTCGATCTCTGGATCGTCGATGGCCTGCGCTACACCCCGCACGTCAGCCATTTCAGCATCAATGACGCGCTGTCCTGGATCGAGCGCTTCAAGCCGAAGCGCGCCGTCATCACCAACATGATGGCCGACGTCGATTACGAGGTGATCCGGCAGAAGCTGCCTGCGGGCGTGGTGCCGGCCTACGACGGCTTGCGACTGGAGACGAACTAACCTTTACCAGGTGTAACGGACCAAGGCCTGCCGGCAATCTTTTCCTGTGATGTCTTGATGTCGTCGGACATGCGCAATCTTTTCAGTGCAACGACGCAGCCACACATGCCCTGTTTCTACGTGTGTCTGACGCTGGAGCGAGTTTCAGGCCGTAATCGCCTTGGCCGAGTCAACCTTGCTGCGCAGCAGGAATTTCTGGATCTTTCCGGTCGACGTCTTCGGGATCGGTCCGAACACGACGGCTTTCGGCGTCTTGAAGCCGCTCATATGTGTGCGGCAGAACGCGATGATGTCGGCCTCGCTTGCGCTGGCGCCGTCCTTGAGCTCGACGAAGGCGCAGGGCACTTCGCCCCATTTCGGATCGGGCTTGGCGACCACCGCGGCGAACAGCACGGCTGGGTGCTTGTAGAGGATGTCCTCGACCTCCACGGACGAAATGTTCTCGCCGCCGGAGATGATGATGTCCTTGGATCGGTCTTTGATCGTGACGTAGCCGTGCTCGTCGAGCACGCCGAGATCGCCGGTGTGAAACCAGCCGCCCTCGAAGGCTTCCTGCGTCGCCTTCTCGTTCTTGAGGTAGCCTTTCATCACGATGTTGCCGCGGAACATGACCTCGCCGATGGTCTCGCCGTCGCGTGGCACCTCCCGCATGGTCTGTGGATTGATGACGGTGACGCCTTCCTCGAGCGGGTAGGGCACGCCCTGCCGCCGCTTCATCTTCGCGCGCTCAGGAGCAGGGAGTTCGTCCCAGCCGGGCTGCTCGGCGCAGACGGAGGCGGGCCCGTAGACTTCGGTCAGGCCATAGACGTGCGTGAGCTTGATGCCGATGCTCTCGGCTCCCTCGAGCACGGCAACCGGCGGCGCGGCACCCGCGATCAGGCCGACCACGCGACGGGCGGAGCCGTTCTTCGGCGCATCGGGCGCATTGATCAGCGTGTTGTAGACGATCGGCGCGCCGCACATGTGGGTGACGCCGTGTTGCTTGATCAGCTCGAAGATTTTGGTCGGCTCGACCTTGCGCAGGCAGACGTTGATGCCGGCGGCGGCCGCCAGGGTCCAGGGAAAGCACCAGCCGTTGCAATGGAACATCGGCAGGGTCCAGAGATAGACCGGGTGCTGGCCGAGATTGCCGGCGAGGATGTTGCTGACGGCATTCAGATAGGCGCCGCGATGATGGGTGACGACGCCCTTGGGATTGCCCGTCGTGCCCGAGGTGTAGCTCAGCGCGATCGCGTCCCATTCGTCGCTGGGCGGGGTCGCCGTAAAATCCGGATCGCCCTGTGCAACCGCCGCTTCATATTCGATTTCGCCGATGCGCTTGCCGCCTTTGAAAGCGGCATCGTCGACGTCGATCACGAACGGCTTTGGCCCGCTCATCTGGGCCAGCGCATCGGTGATCACACCGGAAAATTCGGGATCGACCAGAATGATTTTTGCGCCGCCATGGTCGAGCTGAAACGCAATCGAGGGCGCATCCAGGCGGATGTTGAGCGCATTGAGCACGGCACCCGTCATGGGCACCGCGAAGTGCGCCTCGTTCATCGCCGGAATGTTCGGTAGCATCGCCGCGACGGTATCGCCGACGCCGATGCCCTTGCCGGCGAGCCAGGACGCGAAGCGCTTGCAGCGCTCATGCGTCTCGGCCCACGTGAAGCTGCGGCCCTCATAGACCGTGCTGATATGTTCCGGATACACCGCGGCGCTGCGCGCGAGGAAGCTCAGCGGCGACAGCGGCACGTAATTGGCGGGGGTCTTGTCGAGGCCGATATTGTACTGGTTCTGCCGATCACTCATCGACACCCTCCTTGACGCCGCGCGGTTTACAGGAATCCGATCGAGATCCAGGGGAAGACCGCGACGATGATCAATCCCACCAGCAGCGCCAGCAGATAACCCCAGATCGGCCTGATGCCCTCGGCCGGATCGACGCGTCCGATGGCGCAGGCGGCATAATAGCCGACGCCGAACGGCGGAGCGAATAGCCCGATACCCATCGCCAGAATGATGATCATGGCGTAGTGCACCTCGTGCACGCCGACGAGCCGCGCGATCGGAAACATCAGCGGTCCGAAGAGCACGATCGCAGGAATGCCCTCCAGCACGCTGCCGAGGACCACGAAGGCCAGGATCGAGACGGCGATGAAGGTGGCGGAGCCGCCCGGCAGGCCGGTCATGGACGCTGCCAGCGCGCGCGAGAAGCCGGACTGGGTCAGGCCCCAGGCCATGCCGGTCGCGGTCCCGATGATCAGCAGGATGGCGCCGGACAGGCAGGCGGTCTCGATCAGCATCGGCAGCAGCCGCCGCCAGTCGAACTGGCGGTAGATCAGGAGCCCGATCACCAGCGCATAAACGATGCCGATGGTCGAGACTTCGGTGGCGGTCGCGATGCCTTCGACCACAGCGTAGCGGATGACAAAGGGCAGGGCCAGGGCAGGGACGGAGACCACGAAGGCGCGGGCGATCTCGCCTGAAGTGGCACGTGTGACGTGGCTCAGATCCTCGCCGCGATAACGCCACCACACCAGCCCCGACAGCGTCAGCGCCAGCACGACGCCCGGCAGCAGGCCGCCAGTGAACAGCGCCGAGATCGATACGCCCGTGACCGAGCCGATGGTGATCAGGACGAGGCTCGGCGGAATGGTTTCGGTCTGCGCGCCGGTGGCCGCGAGCAGGGCGACGAGATCGCCCGGCTTGGCGCCGCGCTGTTTCATCTCGGGGAACAAGACCGGCGCAACGGCGGCCATGTCGGCCGCCTTGGCGCCGGAGATGCCGGAAACAAGATACATGGCGCCGACCAGCACATAATGCAGCCCGCCGCGAACATGGCCGAGCAGGCTCGCCAGGAATGCCACCATGGCCCGCGCCATGCCGGTC
The DNA here is from genome assembly GCF_021458635.1 of Bradyrhizobium monzae. Classification (GTDB taxonomy): domain Bacteria; phylum Pseudomonadota; class Alphaproteobacteria; order Rhizobiales; family Xanthobacteraceae; genus Bradyrhizobium. The sequence continues at coordinate 503,456 of NZ_JAIRDQ010000005.1, read as the reverse complement.
ATTTCGATCAAAAGTCCGAGAAACACGAACAGCGGCACCGAGAGCAGGATGAGGTGGCTCATGCCCTCGTCCATCCGCCCGACCAGCACCATCAGCGGCGTCCGCGTGGTCAACGCCAGATAGCCGAAGATCGCAAGGCCAAACGCGAACGCGATCGGCACGCCCGCGAACACGCAGAAGCCGACCACGCCGACGAAGAAGATGATCAGATTGAAATTGCCGAGTGGCCTGAGCAGCGGCTGCGCGAACCAGAACAGCGCGATCAGCACGACGACCGTGGCCGCTGCCGCCAGCAGCGTCTTGAGGTCGCCGACGCGGAGCAGCCGCAACAACGCGAACAGCACCATCAGGCAGATGCCGACCGGCAGCGCTGCGGCACGCCAGGTGTTGGAGATCTGCAGCGCCGGCGTGGTGATGAAACTCTCTTCGTACGCGTATTCATAGGCCGGATGGACGATCAGCAGCAGGAACGCCAGCGCTGCACAGGTCGCGACCACGTCGAGATAAGCCCACAGCCTCGGGCCTGCGCTGGCAACCAGCGCCGTCATCCGCATGTGCTCGCTGCGGCGGAATGCAACCGCTGAGCCCAGCATCGCCAGCCACAGGAACAGCATCGAGGCCAGTTCGTCCGACCACACGAGCGGCGCGTGCAGCACGTAGCGCGAGACTACGCCAGCGAACAGGATCACAACCTCGGCGACGACCAGGATCGCCGCCGGGATCTCGACCAGCCATTTCAATGCATGCTCGACGGAGCCGAGCAAAGGCCGGCGGCGAGGGGGCTCAGCCACCTCGCCGGCCACGGCTGGCGTCATGTCGACATGAGCCATGGCAAGGGCCCCTATTGCTTACGCGTTACGACAGCTTGCCGACGGACTTTTCGAGCAGATCCCAGGCCTTGTCGCCGTACTTGCCCTTCCACTCGGCGTAGAAGCCGGCCGCGCGCAGCTTGTCGCGGAACGGCCCGACCTCGGGCTGGTTGAACGTGAGGCCTTTGCCCGCCAGCTCCTGCCTGACGCTGATATTGAGCTTCTCGGTGTCCTCGCGCTCCTTGACGGCAGCCGCGTTGACGTTCTTGGCGACGATGGTCTTGATGTCGTCCGGCAGCGCCGCCCAGGCACGACGGTTCATCAGGAACCAGAAGCCGTCCCACATGTGGTTGGTCAGCGAGCAGTACTTCTGCACCTCGTAGAGCTTCGCCGTCGAGATCAGCGCCAGCGGGTTCTCCTGGCCTTCGACGATCTTGGTCTGCAGCGCCGAATAGACCTCGGCGAAATTGATCGAGGCGGGCGAGGCGTCGAACGCCTTGAACATCGAGGTCCACAGCGGCGACACCGGCACGCGGATCTTGAAGCCCTTGAGATCGTCCGGGCCGTTGATCGGCTTGGTCGAGGACGTGGTCTGGCGGAAGCCGTTGTCCCAGATCTTGTCCATGACCTCGAGGCCGGCCTTGTTGATCTCGCCGCGGACATAGGCGCCGAGGTCGCCGTCCATGGCCTTCCAGACCGTGGGGTAATCCGGGAACGCGAAGCCGATGCCGTTGATCGACGCCGCCGGCACCAGGGTCGCGAGGATCAGGCCGGACAGCGTGAAGAACTCGACGCCGCCGGAGCGCACCTGGCTCAGCATGTCGGTGTCGGAGCCGAGCTGGCTGTTCGGGAAGACCTGGAGGTCGAACCGGCCGTTGGTTTCGGTCTTGATGGCCGCGGCCATCTCACGGGCGCGCGCCACGAACGGATGCGACTCCGGCAAATTGTTTGCGAACTTGTAGGAGAACTCGGCGGCCTGGGCACGAGCCACATAGGGCGCGCTGACGCCGCCGAAGACGGCGGTCGCGGCGGAGGCCTTGAGAAGCGTGCGGCGGGAAAAACTCATGGGTCTGCTTCCTCGGAAGTTTGTTCTTGTTATGAGACGCAAACCTATACGGACGTCTGGTCGGCAGTCATCTGCGATCTCGCGAAGCTTGCTTATTGCAGCCGGACAAGGTCGCGGCAATATCGGCTTTCGGCAGAGAGGCTGGATTCAAAAAGGCGAAAACAACCCCATGCACAGTAGCCGTCATGAGCTGAGACGACGACCGACGGCCAGGTCGGAAATGAGCCTTGAGCGAAGGCGCTGTGGCAGGAGCTTGATCTAAATATTTGATCTGATTGTATATAACTATATTCCATAATATACCTTATGCGAATTACGGATATGGCTGACCCCGATCAGGGTGCGGCTTGCCGTCGGATCGCTGAAATGCCTCCTCTCCGGTCAAGGCCCACCTCGCAGGCCGCGGCCATCGCGACGCATCGTCGCCGCGCGGCCTCGGGTGTGCGTGCTTCGAAACGGATGGTGCCCGCGAATGGCGTCCCGCGAGATCGTCCGGCCGGCGATCAGGACGGCGCTGCGAAGTCGTAAGAGATGCGTCCGGCGGGCAGATAGAACAGGGCGATGACCGCGCCGCCGCGGACCTCGGGATAGTGTCGGCTGCCGGGATCGGGCGCCGTCCAGCCGGGTCCCTGCCAGCCCTGCAGCCCCTTCAGCTCGGCGCCCTTGTCCAGGGGCACGACCAGGTTCAGTTCCCCATAGGGGTGGCCGTGATATTGCCCGCGCAGCACGTCGTGGTCGTCCTCGTCCTTGAAGCGGCGTGGATCGGTGCTGTTCATGTAGACGGCCGTGATGCTGAACTGGAACGTGTCCGGCGTCGGCTCCAGGATGCGGCTGCGCCGGTAGTTCGGGCCGTCGACCTCCTGGTTCGCTGCCCAGCCTTCCTCGACGCCGCGTTTTATCAGGCGGGCCAGGTCCTGGTAGAGCGGGCTGTCTTCGCCGTATCTCTCGTTGAGCCACCGCTCCATCTCCGCGCCGGGTGTCATATCCTTGACCTCGCGCAGAAACGGAATGCTGCTCTGAATCAGGTCCTCTCGGCTTCCCATGGCCGTGTCCTTTCTAGTTCGGTTGCACACTGGTCTTCGAACCCCGCAAACGAGGCGAACTCCGCGATGTCCGCGCGCGGCATCAGCCTGCCCCGGGCTCCGTCCCTGGCGCGGCCGATCGAGATGCCACACACCACCATTTGCTCCGCCGGGATCGACAGCAGCGGGCGCAGGATGCGGTGATATCGCGAGAACGTTTCCTGCGGACAGGACTGAAGCCCATGGCCTGCCGCAGCCAGCAGCACGTTCTGGACGAACATGCCGAGGTCGAGCCAGCTCCCGACCTGCAGGCGCCGGTCGATGGTGACGATCAGCCCGACAGGAGCGCCAAAGAACGCATAATTCCTGGCGGTTTGCGTGCTCCTGGCCTCGGTATCGGTTTGGGCGATGCCGAGCGAGCCGTAGAACAACCGGCCGAACGCCTGTCGTCGCTGCAAATAGGGTTCGGGCAGGTCGCTGGCGTAGTAGCTGTACTCCGAGACATGCTCGTCGCGGGCCGTTTCGTGCGCCGCGCGCAGCGCCGCCGACACGCGCTCCTTGGCGGCGCCCGCCAGGACGTAGACGCGCCAGGGCTGGATGTTGGCGCCGCTCGGCGCAAACCGCGCCACGCGAAGAATCTGCTCGATGGTCCCTCGCCCGACCGGTGCGCCCGAGAAGTCGCGGCATGCAAAACGACCCGCGATGATCTCGTCGATACCGCCGATCATGGCTTCTTCAGGAACGGACATCCGCCCTGCTCCATCGGCCGGAAAGCTTCCTCTCCCGGTATCGTCGCCAGCAGCTCGTAATAGTCGAACTTGTATTTGGATTGCTCGGGGGCCTTGACGCGAAACAGATACATGTCGCGGACCAGCCGGCCGTCGTCGCGGATCCGACCGTTTCCGGTCATGAAATCGTTCACGGGTGTTGCGCGCATCGTAGCCGCGACGGTTGGCCCATCCAGCGTGCCGGCCGCCTGTACTGCCTTGAGGTAGTGCTTCACCGCGCCATACGTGCCGGCATGGATCATGGTCGGGACTTTCTGGGTCTTCGCGATGAAGCGCTTCGACCACGCGCGCGTGTCCTCGTTGAGGTCCCAATAGAACGCAGAGCTCAGCATCAGGCCCTGGGCGCTCTGGAGTCCGAGGCTGTGAATGTCGGCAATGAAGACGAGCAGCCCGACAAGCTTCTGCCGCTCCGTAACGCCGAACTCGCCGGCCTGCTTGACCGCGTTAATGAAGTCGCCGCCGGAATCGGCAAGCGCGATCACGTCCGCCTTCGACGACTGCGCCTGGAGCAGGAAGGAGGAAAAATCCGGCGTGTTGATCGGATGCTTGGCTGCTCCAGCCACCTTGCCACCCATGGCGTCGATGACCTTGCGGCTGTCGGCTTCGAGCTGGGCCCCGAGGGAGTAGTCGACCGAAATGAAGTACCAGGATTTTGCGCCGAGACGCGACATCGCCTTCGTCGTTCCCTGCGACAGCGCGTAGGTGTCGTAGGTCCAGTGGATCCCGGTCGGCGAGCATTCGTCGCCAGTCAGGCGGGACGTGGCTGCGCCGGTGGCGAGGAACAGCTTCTTCTTGTCGCGCGTGATGCCCTGCACCGCCAGTGCGACGGCAGAGTTCGGCACGTCGAGAATGACCTCGACATTTTCGTTGTCGAGCCATCGCCGGGCGATGGTCGCTCCCACGTCGGCCTTGTTCTGGTGGTCTCCTGCGACGATCTGGATCGGACGCCCGAGCACCTGACCGTTGAAGTCGTCGACGGCCATCTGCGCCGCGACCACCGAGCCCTGGCCGCCGTTGTCGGCGTAGAGCGAGGACATGTCGGTCAGGACGCCAAGCTTCACGGGACCGTCCTGCGCAATGGCCGGTGCCGTCAACAGCGCCAGTGCAACTCCGAAAGCTCCGATCGATATCCCGCGGGATGTCATAGTCCGTCTCCTCCAAATCCGGCGCCGGGATCATGACGGGATCGCGCAATTGCGGAAGTGAAACTCTTGCAGAGTGATCCTGAAGCGCCTTCAGGTTGGTGACCCGAGCGGCCCGGCATCGCGGTCCGGGCACCTTGCTCGGTTGCGTCGGCCGCGTGGTTGGCCTTAACTGGACAAGATCGCAGGTACGCAAACAGGCGCGCGATCCGCCTGCGACGGTGTTCTGCTCGTGGCTGTTTCCTTCAAGACCCTGGACCTGAACCTGCTCAAGGTCTTCGACGCCGTCATGGAGGAGCGAAGCGTGCTGCGGGCAAGCCAGCGGGTTGCCCTCAGTCAATCCGCCGTCAGCCATTCGCTTGCCCGGCTGCGTGAGATGCTGGAGGACGATCTATTCGTGCGCACGGCGACCGGCATGCAGCCGACCGCGCGCGCATTGACGATGGCGCCGCAGGTTCGTGAAGCGCTGCGATCGCTCGAAGCGGCGGTCGAGCTGCCGAGCTTCGTTCCGGCGGCCTCCACCAGGCAATTCACCCTGGCCGCCAACGACTTCACTACGATGGTGCTGGCCTCACCGCTCCTGAAGATACTGAGGCTGGAAGCGCCGGCGATCGACCTGATCATCAAGCCGGTGACACGGATCGACCTCGCCGAGCAGATCGACCTTGGTCGCATCGACGTTGCGATCGGCGTCTTCTCGGATCCGCCGAGCCGATTCCGGACGTCGCTGCTGTTCGAATATGACGACGTGCTGATCGTGGGCGGAAAGCGCAAGCTCGGCCGGATCGACAACGCGGCTCTGGCGCGCATGCCTCTGGTCGTTGTCTCCTTCGGCGGCGAGCAGGAGGGGGCGATCGGCGGATTCATCTCCGAACGCGGCCTCGCCAGGCGATCGGAAATGTACGACCGCGCCGCACTCGAAAAGGCATTGTCCGAAAGCGACCGGCCGCCGCGAATAGCTGTTTCGTTACCGCATTTTCTGGCCCTGCCCGCCCTCCTCGCGGACTCGGATTTGGCGGCCATCGTTCCGCGGCCATTGGCGCGGGCGTTCGCACGCGCGCATGCGATCACAACGTATGAGCTGCCTTACGCCACGACCCCGGTCGAGGTCCGGCTGTTGTGGCACGAACGCATCGAGGGCGAGCCGTCGCACGATTGGATTCACGACATCCTCAGGCGCGCCACCGAAGACCTGAGGCGCGGACGCTAGCTGGAACGCTCTCGGCAAGATGGCCGTCGCGAACTACTCGGCGCGGCCATCGGTCGTGGCCGACGATTCTCTTGTTGATTTGCGGACTACATTGGACGAGTGCGGCCCGAGCACTAATTCCGTGTCGGAATGATTTGCGAACAAATCAGCATGTCCGAGGGGACTGCGGCAGCGCACTTCAACGAGGCGGATCGAGAAATCTGCGTAGCGTTCCCGCCGCGTCCATCGCGGCGCACCAGCCAAAGACGATCGCCGGGCCGATCATCGTGCCGGGTCCCGGGTAAGTGCCGCGGAAGATCGAAGATGCATCCGTGCCGACTGCGTACAGCCCGGACAAACGCTTCCCGTCGCGAGACAAGACCCGGCCGCATGAATCTGTGCGCAAGCCGGCGCTGCTGGCAAGGTCCGAGGGCCAGACGGCCACCGCATAATAAGGTCCTGACCCGATCCGCCGTAGACAAGGATTAGGTTTGCCCCTGGGACCGCCATTGAACCGGTTCAGTTCGCTTGAGCCTCGGCCGAAGTCTTCGTCGAGACCTGTTGCCGCAAAGCCGTTGTATCGCGCGATTGTTTGCGCAAGCTGCTCGGCATCCACGTCGATCTTGCGGGCCAACGCCTCGATGGTTTCGCCTTCCACCAGATATCCGGCCTCAAGGAAGCCTCTCAAATTCCTGGTTCCCGGGTGAACCAGCCCGAGGCCAAAATCAACGATGAAGCTGCGATCGCAGATCAGGAAAGCCGGTGTCGTTGACGTAGCCAACATCGCTGCGACGAAGTCGTGATAGGAATCGGCTTCATTGACGAAGCGGCGTCCCGATTTGTCCACGGCCAGCAGTCCCGGCTTGGCCCGGTCGAGCATGATGTGCGGGAAGACCGAGACATGACCGTCGGCTTGCGTCATCACCGAGCTCGGCATCCACAAGGCCGGGCTTTCGAGATCGCGCTCGATCACGGCGTCGATGCGCTCGGCCGCGAGGATGCCGTCTCCGGTGTTGGACGGCGGCGCAAGCGAGAGGCGCCGCGCGGCGTCCGGGAATAGCCGTTCGCGAAGGTCACGGCTCCAGCCGATGCCGCCTGTCGCCAGAACCACGCCCTTGCGGACGCGGATGGCCACCTCTCCGCTCGGAGACGACAGGACGGCCCCGACGATGTCGTCGCCTTGGCGGATGATCTCGCGAAGCGCCGTCTCAAATCGCAAGCCGACGCCGGCGCGACGGACACTGTCAAACAGTCTGGCGACAAGTGCATTGCCCATGATCAGGTGTGCCGCGCTTGTAGCTCAGCCGATCCAGCGCATGGCGCGTGAGAAGGCCAATGACGTGCTTGAAGTGCGTCCAGCTGCGGAAGGGCGCCAGCAAAGGCGGAATGTCCGTCTTTCCGACCATCATGCCGCCGAGAACCATGAACTCCCGGCGCGGCGGCCTGATACGGTCAAAGTCGTCACCGAGCTTGCGGCCGTCGAACGGCACGGCACCGAGCGCTCGACCGCCGATGGCGGCGCCCGGCAAGTTCTTGTAGTCGGGATGGACCGGCGGCGCGGCGAACTGCACGCTCGTCCGCTGCGCGAGATAATCGAGAACGATCGGGCCTGCCTCTAGGAACATGTCCAGCCGTTCGTCCGTCGCCTGCGCGCCGAGCATCGCGGCGAGATAAATGCGCGCGGCCTCGACAGTATCAGGCGTGCCCGCGCGCTGTCCCTCCCGGTTGCCCGGAATCCAGACGGTCCCGGCGGAGGTTGCGGTCGTGCCGCCCACCATGTCCGACTTTTCGCAAAGGATGACATCGAGCCCTTCGAGGGCTGCGACCAACGCGGCTGTCATGCCGGCCGCACCGGCGCCGACGACCAGCAGGTCGGTCTCGACATCAAAGGAGCGATCGTCTTGCGGCATCCGGAGCACCCTTCCCTCAGGAATTCGCGCGCGCCCTCTCGACCACGGCCTTGCCCGCCGCGAGCGCTCGCCGCGCCCGCGTTGCGGCATCGACGGTCTTCGCCAGTTGAACGGTCGGAACCTCGATGCTGATGGTGAGGTCGTCCGGCATCGCTCTCGTCAGGCCAACAAGGTCTATGCCGCCCTCGCCCGGAAACATGCGTTCCTCGCGTGCGGCATGGATGAGCTGCTCCGTCGTGGCCGGACGTTCGGCCGGGCCGTCGCAGAGCTGCCAGTAGTGAAGCCGGCGCGCCGGGATGGTGCGGAGATCCGCAAGCGAGCTTTGCGACCGATCGAAATGCAGCGCATCGACCAGAATGCCGGCAGAGGGATGATCGACATCGGCGACGATCCGGACCGCTGTCTTGAGGTCCGGAACGCTGGTCCAGGGCATGAATTCGAGATCGGACGTCAGTCCATACGTTGCGGCCGCTTCGCAAAACTGCCGGTAACGATCGGAAAACCGGACCAGATCCGGATCGTAGGCGGCAACGAGGATATGCCTGGCGCCGAGACGCGCGCCCGCCTCGAAGAAGGGCGTGAAGGACGTGACCTCCGTTTCCGGCCTGAACGCCACGACCTCCAGATCGGCAACGGTCACGCCCGTCGCCTGCAGCCGCGCCAGCGTCTCCCGCAGCAGCGATGCATCGTCCATCAGGCGATAGGCAATTCCGCACGGCGTTGCCGGCAGCAGCCTCAGCCCGACTTTCTCGTAGCCGCAGCGGGCCGCCAGCTCGATCATCTCGGGCGGCGCAAGCTCGAGCACGGTCAGGGCGGCGAGCGAGAAACCTGCCATCAGCCGAAATCCGCGATGCGGGCATCGAGCGTAAACATGGCTTGATAGATCTCCGGCTCGCTCGCCCGGCCGAGAACGTCAGGCGCAATCGTGCGGGCCCGCTGCAGAGCGGCCTGCAACGAGGTCAGGTCGAGCGCCTCGATCAACAGAAGGCCCGAGAAGAAACCCTCCTCCTTCCGCATACCCTTTTCGGTCGTTGGCACCGATGTCCGTGCCTCGTCGGTTGCTCCGATCTGCACGGCGGCGATGCCGTCGCATGCAACGAGCGCCTCGGCCAATTTTTGAGGAGTCTCGGGCAAATTCTCGATCCTAAGCGCGATGATCGTGGCTCCTTCGCCCCGCCCTGCCCGCGCCACCATGGTGCCTCCGCCCCGCATGAAGTTGCCGAGCCTTGGCATGATATGCTGCGACCACGGCGTCGGCGCGTTGAGGCGCGCCAGATAGGCCTCGCCATCGAGGACCTCGGGCGCGTCCAGCTCGTACAGGATGAAGAAGCGATTGAGATCGTCCCGCGCCGCGCGAAACACGCGCGATGCCAGAAAGCCCTTGGTCGTGACGCGCTCGGTGGTGTGCTCGCGCGTCAGCCAGTGCCGGTAATCCGTCAGGTCCTGCGCCGCGACGTCGCTCCAGATGGCGAGAAATCCCGATCCGCGCATCACGCCCTCCGTTCTTTACGCCCTGCCTGCGGCCGCCAGCCCGTGAAGAGCCGGTGGGATCGTTGCAGGCAATTCTCCGAGCTTTTGGACGGCCGCCAGCATCGCGACGAGATAGCCGTATGGGCCCAGGCCGCAAATGACGGCCGTGCAGGCGCTCGACGTGATCGAGTGGCGGTGAAGCTCGTCGCGCGCATGGATGTTGGAGATATGCAGCTCGATCTTCACGCCTTCAAATATCTTCAGCGCATCGATCAGTGCGATCGAGGTGAAGGAATAGGCGGCCGGGTTGATGATAATCGCGTCCGCCTTGCCATGGGCGGACTGGATCAGGCCGACGAGCTCGCCCTCCATGTTGGATTGGTGGAACGAGATCGAGACGCCGAGCTGGTCGGCCAGCGCCTGGCAGCTCGCCTCGATCTCCTGCAGCGTCGTCCGGCCGTAGATATGCGGCTCCCGGATGCCGAGGAAATTGAGATTGGGCCCGTTGAGGATCATGATTTTCGCGGCCATTGCCCTGCTCCGTTGTTTTCGATGTGACTAGCCGCCGAACCATTTCGCCGGGACCGTCACCAGTCCGGGGAATAGGACCATCGCGAACAGGACGATCAGTTGCGCGATCATGAAGGGCCAGACGCCCTTGATGATGTCCTCCATGCTGATCCTGGAGACGCCACAGACGACGTTGAGCACGATTCCGACCGGCGGCTTGATCAGGCCGATGGCATTGTTGATGATGAAGAGCACGCCGAAATAGACGGGATCGATGTGCGCGGCCTTGACGATCGGCATCAGGATCGGCGTCAGGATCAGGATCGTCGGCGTCATGTCGAGCGCGGTGCCGACGATCACCACCACGACCATGATTGCGAGCATCAGCAGTGTGTTGTTGCCCATGAAGGGTTGCAAGAGATGGACGACCTGCGCGGAGATCTCCGAGACCGTGATGAGCCAGGAGGATACCAGCGCCGCCGCAACCAGGAACATCACGATGCTCGTCGTCACGGCGGAGGAGACGAACACGTCGTAGAGCTGCGACAGCTTGAGTTCGCGATAGATGCAGGTTGCCACGAACAGCGAATAGACCGCGACGACGACCGCCGCCTCCGTCGGCGTGAAGATGCCGAACCGCAGGCCGACCACGATGATGACCGGAAGCATCAAAGCCCAGAATCCGTCGATGACGGCCTTCACGATCTCGGACAAGGAGGCCCGCGGCGGCGGCGTCAGGTTCTCCTGCCGCACCACCCACGCCCAGGCCAGGCAGAGCCCTGCCCCGAGCAGCAGCCCGGGGACGATGCCCGCCAGAAACAGTTTCGAGATCGAGACGCCTGCAGCGACGCCGAAGATGACGAAGCCGATGCTGGGCGGAATCACGGGGGCGATGATGCCGCCGGCCGCGACCAGACCCGCCGCATAGGATTTCTTGTGTCCGGCCGCCACCATCATCGGCACCAGCAGCGCCGCGAGCGCGGCGGCATCGGCCGCGGCCGAGCCCGAGAGCGAGGCGAGAATGCAGGACGCCAGGATCGTGACGTAACCAAGTCCGCCGCGAAAATGCCCGACGGCCACGAGCGCGACGTTGACGATGCGCTTGGCCAGGCCGCCCTTGTTCATGACCTCGCCGGCAAGCATGAAGAACGGAATGGCCATCAGCGGAAAGCTGTCCGCGCCATTGATGACGTTCTGCGCCACGATCTGGGCGTCGAACATGTCGATCGTGCTCATCAAGGCCACGCCGCAGACGATGAGCGCAAAGGCGATCGGCATGCCCAGCGCCATGGCGCCGAGCAGCGAGAAGGTGAAAACTGCGATCGTCATCAGTGCTCTTCCGATTCCTTGACGGCGACCATGTCGGCTTCGCTGGCCTGCCCGGTCAGCACCCGGACGAGGTCGTAGAGCAGGATCACGCCGGCCGAGACGCCGAAGACCACGCCGACGGCGTAAAAGATTCCGAGCGACAAACCGGTGGCGGGCGCGCGGTCGTCGATGTTGATGATGGTCTGGCGCCAGCTGCCGGAGAGCAGAAGCCAGTCGGCAAACAGCATCAGGCAATAGTTGATGACGAAACAGATGCGCTTGCCGAAAGGCGGCAGCATCCGGACCAGGGTATCGACGCCGAGATGGGCATGCTCGCGCAGCGCGACGATCGCGCCGAGGAAACTCAGCCAGACCAGCAACCAGCGCGACAGCTCCTCCGAAATCGTGATTCCGGAGTTGAAGCCGTAACGAAGGACGACGTTGCCGAAGACCAGCACCACCATGACCGCAAGACATGCGGCAATGACGGCCTTCAAGAATGAGCAATAGAGGTCGAGAACTCGCGCCATGCGTGGTGTCCAAACCAAAGAGGGCTTTGAGCCGGCCAAGGGCCGGCCCAGCCGCCTGCGTGATGAAGAGGTCCGCTACTTCACGTCCTTGCGGATACGCTCGACTTCGTCGTTGAAGAGCTTCACCGTCTCGGGACGGAAGCTGGCAGAGATCTTGTCCGCGACCGGCAGCGACGTCTTGCGCATGCGCTCGGTCTCCTCAGGCGCGATCGCATTGTACTGCATGCCCTTGGCCTGCAATTCCGTCAGCGCCTTGTCGGTCTGAAGGCGCGTCTGCTCCTTCTGGTAGCCGCGGCTCTCTTCATAGGCTTCGTGCATCAGGCGCTGCTCGGTCGGCGACAGCTTGTCCCAGAACGCCTTGCTCACCAGAATGATGTTGAGCGTGAAGGTGTGATTGGTGGCGGAGACGTATTTCTGCACTTCATAGAACTTGTTGGAGAGAATGACCGTGTAGGGATTCTCTTCGCCGTCGACGGTGCGGGTCTCCAGCGCCGAGTAGAGCTCGCCGAAGGCCATCGGTACCGGGTTGGCTTTGAAGGCCCCGAAGGTCTCGAGATAGACCGGGTTCGGAATCACGCGGAGCTTGAGGCCGCTGAAATCCTCGAGCTTGGTGATGGGACGAGTGCTGTTGGTGACGTTGCGGAAGCCGAGGCCCCAATAGCCGAGACCGATCAGGCCCTTCGACGGCAAGGTATCGAGCATCGCCTTGCCGAATTTGCCGGTCGCGAGCGCATCGGCCTGCTCGGTCGTGTTGAACAGGAACGGGAAATCGACGAGGCCGAATTCGGGAATGACGGTGGCGAGCGATGTCGTCGAGGCGGACAGCATCTCCTGGGTGCCGCCGCGCAGCGCGGACTGCTGCTGCAGCTCGTTGCCGAGCTGTGAGGCCGCGAACTCGCGGACCTTCATCTTGCCCCCGCTCTTCGCCGACAGGATCTCGGCGAACTTCTGTACGCCAAAGCTGACGGGGTGATCGGTGTTGTTCAGGTGTCCCCACCTGATCGTCCGCTCCTGAATGTCATCAGCGGCGGATGCGCCGACCGTCAGCGCCACGCAGATCGCCGTCGCAGACAGCGTCCGTACCCACAAGCTCATCGTTTCCTCCCTGTTCCCTGGGGCAGGAACGGCGGCTTATGCGCTTGTTTTCCGTGCCCTCAGTTTATTTACACATCATACATATATTTTCATGTCAAACGACATTATCAATTTCATATGAGATTTTGTTGGACGTCTGATGTTTGGATTCTGCTATAGTGCTGGCAACATTGATGGTTCGCCTGCCCGAAGGGCAGCCGGCGATCCGGACAAGCGGGATCAGAAGGCATGACGGCACTCGAGGAACGGCCCTTGTCGGCGGGCGACAGCGGCTATCAGCGCATCCGCTCCGACATCATTTTCGGCGTGCTGACGCCTTCGGGGCGTCTTAAGCTCGATGCCATGAAGGAAGACTACGGCGTCAGCATCTCGACGCTGCGTGAGATCCTCAATCGACTGACGTCAGAAGGTTTCGTGGTGGCCGAAGGCCAGCGCGGCTTCGAGGTGGCGCCGATCTCGATCCAGAACCTGCGCGAGCTCGCTGATCTCCGTATCCTGCTCGAGCATCATGCGATGGCCGAGTCGTTCCGCGCCGGTGATGTCGAGTGGGAAGGCCGCGTGGTCTCGGCGCATCACAAGCTGGCGGCGACTGAACGCACCGTCCTCAAGGCGGGCGACGATCCCGAGCTGCGCAAGCGCTACGACGGTGAATTCCACCAGGCCCTGATTTCGAGCTGCGGCTCACGCGAGTTGATGCACACGCACGCCGTCGTGTTCGACAAATATTTCCGCTACGCGCTGCGCTATCGCGGCACGGAGACGATCAACCAGCACAAGGCGCTGCTGGAATGCGCTCTGAAACGAGACATCAAGGGCGCGAGAACGGTCCTCAGCGAGCACATCAGCGGCTGCGTCGCGCATGCGTTGTCCTCCTGGAAGGACGCCTGATCGCCTCGCCTGCCCCGCAAGATCAAATCGTCGACGTAGAAGAACGATCAATGCACGCCAACATTCCATTCTCCACGGCCAGGCTCGACGGCTTGCTCGATGATTTTGGCATCGACGTCCTGATCGTGACGTCGAAGCACAACATCCAGTACCTTCTCGGCGGCTACTATCATTTCCAGTTCGAATACATGGAAGCGATCGGCATCAGCCGGTATCTCCCGATCTTCGTCTATGTGACGGGCGCACTGGACAAGTCGGCCTATATCGCCAACCGCAACGAGCGGGACAGCGTCCAGAATCGGACCAGCGCCGGCTATTGGATGCCGCCCGCCGTGTTCGGATCGTCGACCTCTGTCGAGGCGATGACGCTCGCGCTCAAGCATATCAAGGCCATCGCCATGCCTGCGCTTCGCATCGGCGCGGAGCTTTCTTTCCTGCCGGCCGATGCGGCGGATGTGCTGCGCCGGGAGCGATCCGATTGCCGGCTCGTTGAGGCGATGCGGCCGCTGGAGAAACTGCGGTCGATCAAGACACCGGCTGAGCTGGAGATTCTCCGCGAGGCGTCCGAGCGCGTGGTCGCATCCATGATGGACGCGGCCAGCCGTACCCGCGCCGGACAGAGCAAGCGCGAGATCATCGATCATCTGCGCCACGCGGAGCGGTCGCGCGACATGATCTTTGAATACGCGCTGGTGACGATGGGAACGAGCCTCAACCGCGCGCCGTCCGACCAGCGCCTCGCGCCCGGCGATATCGTCTCGCTGGACTCAGGCGGAAACTACAGGGGCTATATCGGCGATCTCTGCCGGATGGCCGTGCACGGGGAGCCGGACGGCGAGCTTGTCGATCTGCTCGACGAGATTGACCTGATTCAACAGGCGGCGCGTGCGCCGATCCGCGCGGGGCTCACCGGCAGCGAGATCTATGTCGCCGCCACGGAAGCGCTGGCGCGGTCCCCTCACGGCAAGCAGATGCATTTCGTCGCCCACGGCATGGGCATCGTCAGCCACGAAGCACCGCGTCTGACCGCGAGCGGCCCGATTCCCTATCCGGCCGACGACGCCAACGCGCCGCTGGAGGCCGGCATGGTCATCTCGATTGAGACGACGCTGCCGCATCCGCGACGAGGCTTCATCAAGCTCGAAGACACCATCGCCGTGACTCCGGACGGCTATCAGGCCTTTGGTGACGACGCGCGCGGCTGGAACCGGATTCCGGCATGACCGTGAACTCTCTCCCCGCGTACAGGGTCGAGACCGCCGTCGCCAGCGCGGATATTCTCGGCGAGACCCCGTTGTGGTGCGACCGTTCCTGCAAGCTGTGGTGGGTCGATATCGACGGAAGGCTGCATCAATCCTTCGACCCGGCGACGGGCGTCCATCACGTCACCTCCTACGATTGCCAATTCCTCGGCAGCCAGGCCCTGACGGCCGACGGCTCCCACCTGCTCGCGAAGGATTTGACCCTCCACCATCGCCAGACCGTCATCGCAGTCGAACACGGCCTCGACAACCGCCTCAACGACGGCCGCGTCGACGCCCGTGGCCGCCTGTGGATCGGCACCATGGACAACCAGCTGCATCGCCCGAACGGCGCGCTCTATCGCGTGACCGGAGACGGACAGGTGGCGCGCATCTTCGACGACGTCATCGTGACCAACGGGATCGCCTTCTCGCCCGACAATCGCACGCTCTATTTCACGGACACGCGGCGATACCGCACATGGGCGTTCGACTTCGATCTCGATGACGGCGTGATCCGAAACAGACGCCTGTTTGCTGATTACAGCGCCTCGCAGCAGCGGCCCGACGGCGCCTGCGTCGATGTTGCCGGCGGGCTGTGGACGGCGTTCTTCTCGGGCGGCCGGGTGGTGCGCTACCGGCCGGACGGAACGATCGACACGGTCATTCCTGTCCCTGTGACCAATCCGACGTGCCTGTGTTTCGGAGGCAGCGATCTCAAGACGCTGTACGTGACGACGGCTCGGAAATTCCTCGATCAGCAGCAGCTCGGTCGCGAGCCCATGGCCGGCCATCTCCTCGCCATTCACGGCGTCGCACAGGGCCTGCCCGAACACCGTTTCCTGGTCGGTTAGCGCAGCGGCAGCTGCTCCAGCTGGCTCTGCGCCTTCTTGATCGCTCCCGCGAACCAGCTCTGGCTCGGCGCCTCCCTGGCGAAGCATTTGGTGTAGGCGTCCATCGCCTGATCTTCCTTCGCCATGGAATCCTGCGGGACCTTCTTGGCCATCATCTGCTTCCAGATGTTTTCGCAAGCCGGGATCTCGGCCGTCTTCACGGCGTCGCTTGCGGCGAGGAAGAACACCTTGTCGCCCTGGATCGCGATCACGTCGATCTCGTGCGGCGGGCCCTTCAAATCGCCATTGCCGCGAACGCCGAGCACGGCCACCGCGACGCTTGCAGATGCGGGTTTTGTGATCGGCAGCTTCGCATATTTGGCGAAGGCTGAGTCCTGGATCGCCTGATAGTAGAAGCGGTCCGACCTGAACGCCGCGTCGATCTCCTGCGGCATGCCGTCCTTGCCGTGCTCGCGCAGCCAGTGCTTGAGCAGCGATGTCGTGGTCACCACGGCCTGCTGCTTGTCGCCCTCCGTGGCGAAGCCGAGTCCGTCGAGATGTCCAAAGCCGCTGTCGCCTTTGAACAGCGTGTCGGCGTTCGACTTGCCGTCGGCCGGCAGCCCCTTGATCGTGACGGGACCGACCAGGCCGCGCAGCACCCCGGTCAGCTCGTTGAGCGCGGCATCGTGCTGCTTGAAGGTCTCGTCGCTCTCCTTGGCCTTCGAGAATTTGGCGATGTAGCGGTCGCGCAGATCGAGATAATGCTGCTCGGAGGACGCCGCGTGTGCGGGGGTGGCGAAGGCGAGCAGGCAGAGCAAGGCGAGCGATCTCATTGCGATGTCCGGATGGCGAAGGGCGATCTCCCGTCTTGGTGGCGTTGCCGGGCTGGAAGGTTCATGCCCGGCGGCCCGCCCTGCTCCGCCGAGAACGAATCCTTCACCATGGCTTGCGGGTTCGATTGAGCGCGGGGAACCCGGGAGGTAAAATCGGCTGCAGATTTTCAGCAGGTGCTGGGCATCCGGGGGCGACGTCCATGAGCGAATTACGCGCTGCGACCAGGCAATCGACGGCCAGGACCGGGATCATCGAATTCGACGGCGCCAGGGGCACGGTGAGCATTCCCTGCACCATCGTTGATGTCTCCGGCACCGGCGCGCGGCTGAAGCTCGACTGGTCGCTGTCGTTTCCGAAAGAGGCCACGCTGGTCTTTGCCGACGGCTTGCGAAAGACCTGCCGCGTGGCCTGGCAGAAGCGCCGGCTGCTCGGCATTGCGTTCGCCGATGGCGTCGCGAGCGCGGATGAGCAGGCCCTCATGATGACCGAGGAAGAACAGGCCCTGCACCGGCGGCATATTGGCGCCCAGGTCAAGGGCGCGCGCGAGGCGCGTGGCTATACCGAGGCCCAGATTGCCAACCTCGTCGGTGTCTCGCCCGAGTTTGTCTCACGCGCCGAGAACGGTGAGATCAGCATTCCTCTCCACCAGCTCATCCACATGGCGGATCTGTTTCTGGTCGATCTCGACAGTCTCGTTGCCGGCCCGGCGTCCAGCGACGCCGAGCTGATGACGGAGTGAACGCACTACCCTTGCGGGACTGCCTGCTCTGCTGGTCCATGTGGGAAACGCCCGTCGCCTGCTGTAAGCTCGCACCCGTGTCAATGTCGGCGCGGGAGATGATCGCATGGCGGAGCCCGCCTTCGGTCGGTTCATGAAGGACCACCGGGAGTTTTTCAACGCCCTGGCCGATGAGGGATGGCGCGCCGTCCCCAGCTATGTCGGGGTCGAGGAGAAGGTCCTGTCCGGCCGCTTCGATCACCCCAGCCGGA
Source organism: Bradyrhizobium monzae (assembly GCF_021458635.1). Lineage (GTDB taxonomy): Bacteria > Pseudomonadota > Alphaproteobacteria > Rhizobiales > Xanthobacteraceae > Bradyrhizobium. The sequence goes on along the minus strand of NZ_JAIRDQ010000005.1, from coordinate 485,831 downwards.
CCGGCGCGGTCACGCGGCTGTCGCGCTGGGCTGCCGGCGCCTGTGTGGGCCAGCCGGTCTCGCATGATTGGTGCGAGGAGGTCTTTCTGGTTTCGGGTACGTTGTCGATCGGCACCGCGTCACAGGAAACACGAGTCCTGGCGGCCGGGACCTATGCCGTGAGGCCCGCCCATATCGAGCATGGACCGTTTTTTAGCCGCGATGGCTGCCTGATGATCGAGTTTCTCTACTATCCGCCAGCTGCCTAGCGGCGATCAGCGGGTCAACTCTGCTGCCGACGCGCCCAGATCCATGGACAAGGGCTCCTGCGGTCGGCATCATAGGCTGGCGGCGAAGATGTCCCATCGGCCCGGAAGGCCCTTGAATTCGTGCGAGCCGCGATCCGCGAAGCTCAAGCCCGCGCCGGCCACCAGATCGGTGACCACCCTTGAGACGAGAACCTCGTCAGCGTTTGAATGCCCCATGACTCGCGCTGCCGCGTGCACGGCAATCCCGCCGATGTCGTGGCCTCTGATCTCGATCTCACCTGTGTGAAGACCCGCCCGGACTGCCAATCCAAGTTGCTTCGAAGAGGCGCTGAAAGCTAGCGCGCAACGAACCGCGCGACCGGGACCGTCGAATGTCGCCAGGATGCCATCACCGGTGCATTTTATGAACATACCGCGATGCTGCTGGACGATTTCTTTCGCCAGCTGATCATGCCGATCCAGGACCTGTCTCCATTTCAGGTCGCCCATATTTGCGGCGTTGCGCGTGGAGTCGACGATATCAGTAAAAAGCACCGTCGCCAGAACGCGCTCATTTTCACGCGACAAGATTTCGCGGCTGCCCGTGATGAACTCTTCGATGTCTCCCAGCAGAGTGTCGACATCACCATATCCCAGTAAGTGATCGCCGTCCGGGTACTCGATATATTTGGCGTCGGGGATCTGCCTTGCGAGATGGCGGCCAGCCTGAACTGGTATCAAGGTGTCTGTCGCACGATGAAGGACCAACGTCGGTACCCGCACCGCCGGCAATACGGGTTCGACATCGATAGCGGCATTCAGCAACGAAAAAGACTTGAACGCCCCCGGGCTCGCCGACAACCTTTCAAACTTGGCAAAATGCTTCACCGCCTCCGGATTATGTGCCTGGCTAGGATTGATCATCTTGATCAACGTCCCGGTCCCCCAAGCGTTGCGCGTTCAGACACGAGCGCTGCGTAATTCGCGATCTTTTGGGCAGGTGAACTCGCAAAGCCGGCGTACAAGATGAGATGAGAGACACGATCGGGGTATGTTGCGGCAAATAGGATGCTCATTGCCGAACCCTCGGAGATACCCATCAGGGCCGCACGCGGCGAGCCGATTTCATCCATGATGGCTCGGACGTCGTCCATCCGCTGCTCAAGCGAAGGAGCGTCCCCCATTCTGTCGGACAGGCCCTGGCCTCGCTTGTCAAAGGTGACGACTCGGGCAAAATGAGACAGACGCCGCAACGAGGCCGTGTATCCCGGGCCTTCATGCATGAACTCGACGTGTGACACCATGCCGGGGACGATAATGAGATCGATAGGTCCTTCACCGATCTTTTGATATGCGATGTTCAGCTCGCCACTTAGCGCGTAGCGGGTCACAGGCAATTCGAAATCGCTCATCGGACGCCTCTCCACGATCGTCGTGGATGTTGCGCTCCTGCTTGTACTTGAGCAAGCCCCTACCGAGCGGTCGGAGGTCCTAGCTCTTGTGGCAGCACGCCCCTCCGCCGCCGGCGCTGTTTGGCTCGCCGGCCAGCACGCTGCGGCTGTTGCGCTCCGGCGGGATGTCGCCGGCGGCATTGGCCGCGAAGAAGCCGGTCGGCTTCAGCGTGAAGCCGGCATATTCGACCGGCATGATCGGAAAATCCTCGGGCTTGCAGATGTGGGTGTGGCCGAAGGAGTGCCACACTACGATATCCGTGTTCTCGATGTTGCGGTTCTGCGCGGCGTAGCGCGGCAAGCCGTCGCCGCCGGCATGGTTGTTGGGATAGTCGCCGCTGGCGTATTTCTCTTCCTTGTCGAAGGCCGTCACCCAGACGTGCCTGGTCGCAAAGCCGCCGCGCTTGCGCACATAGCTGCCCTCCTGTGCCAGCATCAGCGGGCTCGGGTTGACGACCAGCTTGTAGGCGGGCGCATTGCCGACCGAATTGGTCTCGTTGGGGTTGCTGATCTTCCAGAACCGGCCGGTCTCGCCATTGGCAATGGCAGCGGCGTCGCGCTCGCGTGAGAGAACCCGCGTGGTTGTGTCGAAGGCGTTGCCGTGCGGATTGTCGTGGCCCCAGGGTCGCGGCACGAAATCGTGCTCGCTGACGGTGTTGCCGCCGCCGTCGAGATCCATGTGCAGGCGCACGTTGAAGAAATGCTGGTGCGTGGGGCCGCCGAGATTGTCGTCGACCATGCCACCCCATTTGTACTTCTCGCCGGATTGCATGGCGGCGGTCTGGATGATGCCGGTGAGCTTGGTCTCGAGCTGGATCGTGCCGTCCTGGTAGAGGTACCAGTAGAAGCCGTAATCGTAATTGCCGACGGTGGCGAAGAACGAGATCACGAGCCGCCGCGAGCGCCGCACCTCGAACAGGCCGTTGCGGAATTCGTAGTGTTTCCAGGCAATTCCGTAGTCTTCTTCATGCATGCAGATGGCGTTCTGCATGACGAAGGGTTTTCCATTGTTGTCGGCGGCCGGCACGTCGAAATAATGGATGTTGCCAAGGCAGTCGCAGCCGAGCTCGAGCGCATTGGCGAGCATGCCGAGCCCGTATTCGCCGGCATCGAACGCCGACTTCCAGAAATGGTTCGCGGTCGGATCGGCGTAAGGCACCACCATCTCGGTGACGCTGGCGCGATGGATCAGCGAGCGCTTCCGCTCGCCGTCCTGATAGGCGATCTGATGCAGCACCAGCCCCTCACGCGGCGTGAAGCCAACGCGAAAACTCCATTTCTGCCAGTCGACCTTCCAGCCATCGACCTTGAAGCTCGCGCCCTCGGGCTGCTCGATATGCAGCGGCTTGATGTCGGTCCGCGTATTGGTGACTTCATGCGCGCCATAATTCCGCTTCTTGCGCGGGATCGGCACGATCGGGTCCCCATCGGTGAGGTCGAGCACTTTGCCGCTTATCAGGTCGACGACCGCGACCACGCCCTCGATCGGATGAGCATAGCCGTTGTCCTGGAGATGCTCACGAAAGAAGCTGACAGCGCGGACGATGCGCGCGCCGCGCTCGTACTCGAAATCGAAGAAGCCCGAGGAGAAAGGATCGACCTGGACCAGCTCGATGTCCTTGTCGGTGAGGCCACGCCTGTACATCGCATTTCGCCAGCCGGGATCGGCCTTGACCATGGCCTCGCACTTGATGATTTCCTCCAGCATCACCGACGGCTGCCCATAGGGCGCCTCCCGGTTTGGAATGACTTTTCGAGCGACGATCTCGTTGCGGGCGAGATCGACGATGTGCTCGATCGCCTCTCCTGTCGCGACATCGAGCGTCAGCGCGAATGCACGACGCGGCACGCCACCCGCGGCCAGCTCCTGCTTGGTCGGCTCTTCCAGCCGCACCGTTGGGAAGCGACAAATCTCCGGCGAGGCTGAGGCCGTACGAACCAGCGTGCAGGCAGCGGTGATCTCTTCCGCCGTCAGCGGATCGAGCGGATGCGGTGTCGCGGTCTGTGCCTGCGATTTGGCTTTGACGGTATCGAGCATGATGATGTCCAGATGTCAGCGCGGGGCCAGATGTGTCGTGATGGCACGGAAGGCCGCGAACCAGCGTTGGTCGACGGGTACGTCCATCGCCTTGGGCTGCGTCGCGAGCTTGACGATGACGGTGTCCGAGTCGAGATCGACATAGAGGTGCTGGCCGTGGATGCCGATCGCGGTGAGCGCGTTGCGCGCCGGATCGATCGTGAACCATTTGCTGCGATAGCGCGCGCCCGGGAAGAACTCGGCGAGGTCGCCGTCAGCCCAGGCCTTGGGGTCGCCGTTCTCGCGGATGTCGTCGATCCACCAACCCGGCACGACCTGCCGTCCCTCCACCACGCCGCGATTGCGCATCATCTCGCCGAAGCGCAGCAGGTCGCGCGCGGTGACGGAGATACCGCCCGCGAGGCGGCCCATGCCGTGGCTGTCGAGCGTGAGCGAGCCATCCTCCTCGGCCCCCAAGGGCTGCCAGAGATAGTCGGTGAGGATGCGATGGTAGGGCATGCCGCAGGCGCGCTCATAGACCCAGCCGAGCACCTCGGTGTTGGTGGAAACGTAGTGGAACACCTTGCCATGCGGCTTGCCGGTGCCGCGGAGCGTGGCGAGATAGGCGCGCTGATGACCGGGCTCGACGCCGGGCGGCGGCACGTCCCAGCCGGATGAGAAGCGATAGCGCGCAACGTCGCCGGCGGGGTCCTCGTAATCTTCCTCGAATTGGATAGCGACGGCCATGTCGAGGAGATTGCGAACCGTGCAGGACCCATAGACCGAGGTCTCGAGCTCCGGCACGTAGCGGACGACCCTCGCCTCGGGATCAACTAGGCCGCGCGCGGCCAGCACGCCGCCGAGCGTGCCCGCAACGGCCTTGCTGATCGAACAGATCAGATGCGGCGTGGTCACGCTCATGCCGTCGCCGTACCATTCGTGGATCAGCGTGCCGCGATGCATTACGAGCAGCGCATCGGTAAAGGTTTCGCGTAGCATCGCCTCGATCGTGGTCGGCTTGCCGTCGGGCGCGGTGAAGCCGAGTTTTGCCAGTTCGTGCGGCGCACTCGCGATCGGCGTCGGATGTGCCGAGCGACGGATTTCGGCGGTCGGCAGCACTTCGCGGGTGTGGGTAAAGCCCCAGCGGATGGCGGGAAAACTGCGCCAGTTGGCGCGGGTCACCTGCGCCTCGGGCGCGGGCGGACTGCCGCGCATGATCTCGGTCGGTCGCATCTCGATCCCTCCGCAGAACCCCGGCTCCGATGCCGGGAATGGCGGTGCAGAACACTGCACAGAGGACACATCCGGTGTTATCGAGATCCGGCAATATTTTGCTGGACAGGTGCTACAGCCGTGCCAGTCTGGCGTGGTTCTTGCTGGTTGCTCGGCTACAAAAATCTAACATGCTGTCATGGCCTTAAGCGCAACTCTTCCGATTCTGGACTCGGCTGGCAGCCTGTTTCAGGCGAGCAGCACGGATGTGGATGAGCATTGCGCCGCGCTTGGCCGTTGGCGGCTGAGCTACGACCAGATCAGTGCTGGCGCATTTACCGGAAGCTTCACCCAGCTCTCGCTGCCCCGCGTCGAAATATTCCGCGAGGTCACCAGCCAGCAGGTCCGCCAATACGGCCAACTCGGTGTCGGCAGCTTTGGCATCGGGCTCCCCTGGCAGGGCGACGGCGAGGTCAATTGCAACGGCGCCAGCGTCGCAGGCACCCAGGTGATCGCGTGCATCGACGCCGAGATCGACATGTGCACGCCGAAGGCGTTCGAGTTCCGCGGTGTCGTCACCAGCGCGGCGCTGATCGAGGAACTGGCTGCCAATTTCGACATCGAGCTGCCGCGCGCGGTCTGGCACCAGCTGCGGGCGATGGAAATGTCAGAAGCGCCGGTCGCGCGGTTGCGCGCGCATCTGGCCGCGATCCAGGAGACCATCGCGAGCACGCCCCAGCGCTTCGACGATCCTGCGGCGAGACAAGCGCTGGAGGATGCCGTCCTCGTCGAGATCATGGACATGCTGCCGACGGCGCGACCGGCCGATCCCGGCCGGAGCGCTGTGGCGCGCAAGCGCACCGTCGACCGCGCCCGCGCGCTGATGCATGGCAGCGGCGATCGCTCGCTGTCGTTGCTCGATGTGTGCAAGGCCGTCGGCGCCAGCCCGCGCAAGCTCGGCTATTGCTTCCAGGACGTCTTGGGCACCAGCCCGATGCATTATTGGCGCGCGATGCGGTTGAACCGCGCGCGGCGCGATCTGAAGCGCGGCGCTGAGACGTCGATCTATGACATCGCCGTGCAGCACGGCTTCTGGCACTTCAGCCAGTTCTCACTCGACTACAAGCGCCACTTCTCCGAGCTGCCGTCGGAGACCCTGCGGCGCGCCAGGCTGGCGGCCTGACGCTTTTAGTGCTGCCGCAGCCGGCGATTGACCCGGCGCGCCAGATAATCGCCGGCGCTCTGGACCAGCTGCACCAGGGCGATCAGCACGACCACGACGGCCAGCATCATCTCCGGCATGAAGCGCTGGTAGCCGTAGCGGATTCCGAGATCGCCAAGTCCGCCGCCGCCGACCGCGCCGACCATGGCGGAATAGCCGAGCAAGCTGACCACCGCGAGCGTCAAAGCCAGTAACAGGCCGGGCAGCGCCTCGGGGATCAGCACCTTGAACACGATCTGCATCGGCGAGGCCCCGAACGACGACGCAGTCTCGATCAGGCCGCCATCGACCTCGCGGATCGCGGCTTCGACGAGGCGCGCGATGAACGGTGCCGACGCAATCGTCAACGGCACGATCGCTGCGGTCGAGCCGATCGAGGTACCGGCAATCAGCCGCGTGAACGGGATGATGGCCACGACCAGAATGATGAAGGGCGTCGAGCGCGTCGCATTGACCACGATGCCGAGCACGCGATTGACGGTCGGAGCCGCGAACAGCTCGCCCTTCCGACTGGTCGCAAGGAAGACGCCGAGCGGCAGGCCGAAGGCGGTGCCGAGCAGCGCCGCGATGCCGACCATGTACAGGCTCTCGAAGGTAGCCTGGACGATCAGGTTGATGAGTTCAGGCGACATAGCCGAGACGCTCCGCCGAGAATTGATATTGAGACAGCCAGGCCAGCGTGCGCGTCGCCGCGGCCTCGTCGCAAGAATCGCCAAGAGGAATGCCGAGCACCAGCGATCCCACATGCTGGCCGCCGATCTCGTCGATGCGCGCCGACAGCAGCGAGACGTCGAGCCCGAGCTCGCGGGCGAGCCGCGCGATCAGCGTGTCGCCGGCCCCTGCCCCGCGCACCTGGACGCGGATCACGGCGTGGCCGCCCTGCTCCTGCACGATCCGGCTTGCCAGCGAGACCGGCAGGCTGTCGCCGGTCACTTCGGCCAGGAAGGACTGCGTGATCGGATGCTTCGGGTGGGTGAAGATATCGGCGACGTGGCCGCTCTCGACGACGTGGCCGGCGTCGAGCACGACCACTTCCTTGGCGAGCTGGCGCACGACGGACATTTCATGGGTGATCAGAACGATGGTCACCCCGAGCTCGCGATTGATGTTGGCAAGCAGATCGAGGATCGCGCGCGTGGTCTGCGGATCGAGCGCGGAGGTCGCCTCGTCCGACAACAGCACGCTCGGCCGCGTCGCCAGCGCGCGGGCAATGCCGACGCGCTGCTTCTGGCCGCCCGAGAGCTCCGAGGGGTACCGATCGTGCTTGTCGGCGATGCCGACGAGGTTGAGCAGCTCGGTCACCCGGCCCTTGATGTCAGCCTTGGACCAGCCTGCGATTTCCAGCGGCAGGGCAATGTTGTTCGCGGCGGTGCGCGACGACAGCAGGTTGAAGTGCTGGAAGATCATGCCGATCGACCGCTGCGCCAGCCGCAAGTCCCGCCCCGTAAGCGCCGAGATATCCTTGCTATCGACGACGACGCGGCCCGTGCTGGGCTTCTCCAGCCCGTTGATCAGCCGGACCAGGCTCGACTTGCCGGCGCCGGAGCGGCCGATCACGCCGGTGATGGAACCGCGCGCAATCGCGAAGTCGATGCCTTGCAACGCGTTGACGCCGGGCTTGCCGCGATAGGCCGGATAGGTCTTCGAGATGTTTTCAAACCGGACCATTGCCTGCGACTCAGCCGGGGCTGCGCCTCGGATCTCGACCGGCTCTCCGATCACCAGCAACGGGTGCGCATTCATGGAAACGGCTTTCATGCACGATGTTTAGCTCGCCCGCCGCAAAGGCGCACGAGAACCAGGCCGCTATGCAAGCGACGGAGGGTGGAACAATCGCAGGCGCCCAACGGCGACGCTGCACTGCAGCACACCATCGCCGTTTCCGGTCTTTGTTGCAATTTCAGTTATTTGCAGGCGATTGGGCGAAGTTTTCCCAATCCCCCGCCCTGGAAGAAAATTCATCTGCCGGGGGTATCACCTTGCGGCAGGGCTCATCGGACCATGGCCAGCCACGGCAGCACGATCACGAGCAGCCCGGCGAAATACAGCACCCCGAAGATCAGCCCAAAGCCCCAGAACTGCCGCTTCCCGATATAGCCGCTGCCGTAATACATCGGCGCCGGCCCTGTTGCGTAAGGCGAGATCACGCCCATCAGGCCGAGCGAATACATGCAGAGCGCGGCGAGCGTCGGGACCGGCAGATCGGGGATGCCGGAGCCGACTGCGAGCACCACCGGCAGGACGGCCGCCGCATGCGAGGTTATGCTCGAGAAGAAATAGTGGATCCAGAAGAACAGCGCGACCAGGAGGATCATCGCGGTCGACGGTGAAAGCCCTGAGAGCGGTTTGGCGAATTCGTTGGCGAACCATTTGATGAAGCCGATCTCGTTCAGTCCCGAAGCCAGAGTCAGCAGCGACGTGAAATAGAAGAACACCTCCCAGGCGCTCTTCTCGCTGACGATGTCGGCAAACTCGATCACGCCCGTGACCAGCATCAGCGAGATCACGATGAACACGACGGTCGTGGCATTGACGAAGTTCGAGCCGAGCACGGGCACGTGGATGTCCGGGCTCGAGCCCGCGATCCACAGGAACATCGCGAGGATGATCAGCGCCAGCATGATCCACTCGTTGCGCGACATCGGGCCCATCTCCGCGAGCTCCTTCGCAGCCCAATCGGAAATCTCCGGGCTGCGCTTCACCTCAGGCCGACAGATCGCGTAGCTGAGCAGCGGCACGAGGATCATCAGGAGAATGCCGAGCGGCGCGAAGCCGATGAACCACTGGCCCCAGCTCACATCGACGCCGACCGTCTTCTTGGCGATCGCGAGTGCGGCCGCGTTCGGCGCAAGCGCAGTGAAGAACAGCGAGCTCGTGATCGCGGTCGCCGCGAATGCGGTCCACATCACGTAGGTGCCGATCTTGCCGGCGGTCGGTCCCGGCTCGGAACCGTAGATGCGCGGGATGTTGCTGATGATGGGATAGACGATGCCGCCGCTGCGCGCGGTGTTGGATGGCGTCGCGGGTGCAAGCAGGAAGTCCGACATCGCGACCGCATAGCCGAGCCCGAGCGTGTTGGTACCAAGGCGCCGCACCAGCACCAACGCGATGCGCCGGCCAAGCTGGCTCTTGCGATAGCCGATCGAGAACACGAAGGCGCCGACGATCAGCCACACCGTGCTCTCGGCGAATCCCGCCAGCATCCAGCGCAGCGATTTGTTGGGGTCGGCATCGATATAGCCGCCGACGCCTGCGACCGTCAGCCCGATCAGGCCGACCGCGCCGACCGGCATCGATTCCAGGATCAACCCGGTGATGACGGCCGCGAACACGGCAAAATAGTGCCACTGATTGACGTTGAGACCCGCCGGAACCGGCCACAGGTAGATCGCGAGCCATACCACCAGCGGCGCGATCAGCTTCCAGCGATGCATTCTCGGTCCCTCCCGCGGCACGCGCGGGATCGTTGACCGAGCCGCTGCCGCCAAAGCCTGTTACGGCACAGATCGGCGGGCGATTCAATGCCTGTGCAAAGCGGTAAAGAACGCGTTGGCTACCTTCCCCTAAACTTGGGCTTGCGCCGCGTCAGGAACGCCTCGACGCCTTCCTTGTGATCTTCGCTGAAGCTCGCCAGCGCGAACTGGTCGACATCCATGTGGCTGGCGAGATCGTCCAGCGCGTGCGCGAGCCGGTTGACGGTCAGCTTGGTCATGGCGACCGAGAGCGGCGGCTGCGCGGCCACCTTGCGGGCCAACTCCATGGCGGCATCGAAGGCGTAGCCGGGGTCGACGACCTGCTCGACCAGGCCCCATTGATAGGCTTCGTCAGCGGAGATGCGCTCGTCGGCCAGGATCACCGCCTGCTTGGTGCGGGCCGGTCCGATCAGATGCAGCATGCGCGGGATGCTCTGCCAGCTCATGTTCATGCCGAGCCCGATCTCGGGCACACGCAGATGCGCATCGCTGCCCATGACGCGGAAATCGAGCGCGACCGCGAGCGCCACGCCACCTCCGACGCAAAAGCCTTCGATCGCCGCAATCGTGATCTGCTCCATCTCCTGCCAGGCCCGCGTCAGGCGCGGCCCGAGCTTGAGGTGCCGCCGCAGTGCGCCGAGATCCATCTCCTTGCGCGAGCGCCCTTCGTCATCCTTCAGGTCGAAGCCGGCGCTGAACGCGCCTGAATTGCCGGTCAGCACAACGACAGATGTCGCCGCGTCGTCCTCGAAGGAGCGCGCCGCCGCGGTGAGCTGGCGCAGCGCCTCCGGCGACAACGCATTGATGCCGTCATGACGGTCGAACCGCACCACCGCGATCCGCCCCTCGGGCCCAAGGCCCTTCTCGATCTTGACGAAGTCTTTCATGGGGCGTCTCCAAGCTGATTTTGTCTGATCGTAGCGTACAAAAGGCGTCACGAATACGTGGCTGGGTTGCGTTGCAACGAACCCTCGACAGGCAGGGACGGATTCGCTTAATCTTTCGCCATGAGCCACGATCACGACCACCATCATCACCACGACGGCGATCATTCTGAATTGTCGGAGACCGAGCTGCGCGTGCGCGCGCTCGAGACGATTCTGACCGAAAAAGGCTATGTCGAGCCGGCCGCGCTCGACGCCATCATCCAGGCCTACGAAACCAAGATCGGTCCGCATAATGGCGCGCGCGTCGTCGCCAAGGCCTGGACCGATCCGGCGTTCAAGCAGGCGCTGCTGGAGGACGGCAGCAAGGCCATCGGCACGCTCGGCCATGTCAGCCGCGTCGGCGACCATCTCGTCGTGGTCGAGAACACGCCGCAGCGGCACAACATGGTCGTGTGCACGCTGTGCTCCTGCTACCCTTGGGAGATGCTCGGGCTGCCGCCGGTCTGGTACAAGGCCTCGCCCTACCGCTCGCGCGCGGTCAAGGACCCGCGCGGCGTGCTTGCCGATTTCGACGTGACGCTGCCGAAGGACATGGAAATCCGGGTCTGGGATTCCACTGCAGAGACGCGCTTCCTGGTGCTGCCGATGCGCCCCGCAGGCACGGAGGGCTGGAGCGAGGAGCAACTCGCCGACCTCGTTACGCGCGACTCGATAATCGGTACCGGCTTTCCCAAGACGCCCGGAGCGCCGTCGTGAACGGCGTCCACGACATGGGCGGCATGGACGGGTTCGGCAAGGTCGAGCCCGAGCCGAACGAGCCGATGTTCCACGAGGAGTGGGAGTCCCGCGTGCTGGCGATGGTGCGTGCGATGGGCGCGGCCGGTGCGTTCAACATCGACACCTCGCGCTTCTATCGCGAGACGCTGCCGCCGCACGTCTACCTCTCGAGCTCCTATTACAAAAAGTGGTTCCTCGGGCTCGAGGAGATGCTGATCGAGAAGGGCTACCTCACCCGCGACGAAGTCGCCGCCGGCCATGCGACGACGCCCGGCAAGGTGCTCAAGCACGGCAAGTTCGACCTCTCCAATGTCGAGCGCATCATGGTGCGCGGCAAGTTTGCCCGCCCTGCCACGGCAACGGCCAGGTTCAACATCGGCGACCGCGTTCGCGCCAAGAACATCCATCCAACGACGCACACGCGGCTGCCGCGCTATGTGCGCGGCCATGTCGGTGTGGTCGAGCTGAACCATGGCTGCCACGTGTTTCCGGATTCGGCGGCGATGGAGCTCGGCGAGAATCCGCAATGGCTTTATACGGTCGTGTTCGAAGGCCGCGATCTCTGGGGCGCGGATGGCGATCCGACCCTGAAGGTCTCGATCGACGCGTTCGAGCCCTACCTGGATCCGGCGTGATGAGCAGCAAGGCGGCTGCCGCGACGGCAGCCATTCCGAGCATTCCGCGCGATGACGACGGCCCGGTGTTCCGCGCTCCCTGGGAGGCGCACGCCTTCGCGATGGCGCTGACGCTGCACGATCGCGGCGTGTTCACCTGGCCGGAGTGGGCCGCGGCCCTGGCCTCCGAGATCAAGCGCGCGCAGGCCGCGGGCGATCCTGACACGGGTGAGACCTACTATTTGCACTGGCTCGCCACCTTGGAGGGCCTCGTGGCAAGCAAGGGCGTTACCTCAACGGAAACGCTGCATCGCTATCGCGACGCCTGGGACCACGCGGCGGATCGGACTCCGCACGGCAAGCTGATTGAGCTGCGGGACGAGGATTTTCGGTAAGCTCGCGCCCCACCCGTCATTGCGAGCGAAGCGAAGCAATCCAGAGTCTTTCCGCGGTGAAGATTCTGGATTGCTTCGTCGCTGCGCTCCTCGCAATGACGGCCGAACTACCTCGCCGCCACAAACTCGCGCCATCCCTTCGCCCGCAGACTGCATGCCGGGCACTCCCCGCAGCCATAGCCCCAATCGTACTGCGCGCCGCGTTCGCCGAGATAACAGGTGTGCGACTGCTCGCGGATGAGATCGACGAGGCCGTCGCCGCCGAGATCCTGCGCCAGCTTCCACGTCGCGGCCTTGTCGATCCACATCAGCGGCGTGTGCAGCTCGAAGGCTCTCGCCATGCCGAGCGAGAGCGCGGCCTGCATGGCGCGGATGGTGTCGTCGCGGCAGTCGGGATAGCCGGAATAGTCGGTTTCGCACATGCCGCCGACAACGTGCGTGATACCGCGCCGGTAGGCCAGCGCCGCGGCAAAAGTCAGGAACACCAGATTGCGGCCGGGCACGAACGTGTTCGGCAGGCCGTCGGCCCCCATTGCGATCGCGACGTCACGCGTCAGCGCGGTCTCGGAGACAGCGGCCAGCGTCGGGATCGACAGCGTATGGCTTTCGCCGAGTTTTGCGGCCCAGTCGGCGCGCAGGCCCTTGATGCCCTCGAACAGCCGGTCACGGCAATCGAGCTCGACGGCGTGGCGCTGGCCGTATTCGAAGCCCAGCGTTTCCACGCGCGCGAAGCGGCTGAGCGCCCAGGCGAGGCATGTGGTGGAATCCTGGCCGCCGGAAAACAGCACCAGCGCGGTTTGTGATGAAAATGCGTCGCTCATGGCCCGCGCTTTAGCATTGCGGAGCGTATCAGCCAATCGGTGGAAATCGGCCTGTTCCGCATGCCGGCGCTGGGATCGGCGGCCCGCTTTTGGCATAAGGTTTTGGACCCAGGAGACCGCCCCGCAATGACCCCTTCCCGCGACATTTCCCGCCTGATCGAAATCATGGCGGCGCTGCGCACGCCGGTGACCGGCTGCCCCTGGGACCTCGAGCAGAATTTTGCGACCATCGCGCCCTACACGATCGAGGAAGCCCATGAGGTGGTCGACGCGATCGACCGCGGCGATCTCGACGATCTCCGTGAGGAGCTCGGCGACCTCCTGTTGCAGGTGGTGTTCCACGCCCAGATGGCATCGGAGCAGAACGCCTTTGCCTTTGGAGATGTCGTCGAGGCCATCACGCGAAAAATGATCCGGCGTCATCCCCACGTCTTCGCCGACAAGGAGGGCAATCTCGCCTCGTCCCACGTCAAGGAAGTCTGGGACCGCATCAAGGCCGAGGAGAAAGCCGAGCGCGCCGCGCGCCGGCCGCCGGAGGCAACGCCGCCGCACAAATCGCTGCTGTCGGGCGTGAAAGCCGGCCAGCCCGCGCTGACCCGCGCCATGGAGCTGCAGCGCAAGGCCTCCACCGTCGGCTTCGACTGGAACGATCCGCGCGCAGTCCTGCAAAAAATCCGCGAGGAAGCCGACGAGATCGAGGCGGCGCTGGATCGCAACGACAAGCAGGAGATCGCGGAAGAGACCGGCGACCTGATGTTCGCGCTGGTCAACCTCGCCCGCCATGTCGACGCCGATCCGGAGGCCGCGCTGCGCGGGACCAACGCGAAGTTCGAGCGGCGCTTTGCCTATATCGAACGCGCACTGGAGGCGCGGGGGTGCACGCTGGAGCAGGCATCGCTCGCGGAGATGGACGCGCTGTGGAACGAGGCGAAGACGGCTAATTGATCCAAGGACGCGTCATGGATATCAGGCAGGACGATCCGAAGGCGCCACATGTCGCCGATCTGTTGGCACATCACCTCGCAGAGCTACAGAGCGTGATGGGCGAGCATGCGCAGGCGCTCGACGCGAGCGGGCTTTCGGACTCGGCCGTGACGTTCTGGACTGTCTGGCAGGACGATGCGCTGGTCGGATTTGGCGCTCTCAAGCAACTTGACGACACGCATGCGGAGGTGAAATCGATGCGCGCTGCGCCTGCCGCGCGCGGGACCGGAGTTGGCCGTGCCATCCTCCACCACCTCATCGCTGAAGCCCGTAAACGTGGCTACGCGCGTCTCAGCCTGGAAACCGGGACCGCGCCGCTGCATGTTCCGGCCGTCGCGCTCTACCGCAGCGCCGGGTTCGTCTCTTGTGCGCCGTTTGCCGACTATCGTGCGAGCCCGCACAACCAGTTCATGAGCCTCGACCTCGCCAAGTGATCCGGGCGACCAAGCTCGGGCTTACGCCGACAGACGCGGCACCGCATCGAACCGGTTCACGACGATATCCCGCTTGGTCTCGTCCACCCGCACGGTCATGTCGAAGCGGCCGTCGTGCAACTCTTTTGCCAGCACCTCGGAATTGCGGTGCAGCCAGGAGATGCCGGCGCCGTCGGCGGCGTCGATGGAGAGGTCGAGCGTGGTGCGCTTGGCGGCGAGCCGCTCCTCGATCGCGCGGAGGAGCGCGTCGATCCCCTCACCCGACACGGCCGACACCAGCATCGCCGGATGATCCTCGGGCCGACGGGCGGCGATGTTCAGCAGCTCTTCGCGCTGTTCGGAATCGTAACGGTCGATCTTGTTCCAGACCTCGATGATACGGCCTGAATCATCGGGATTGATACCGAGCTGGCGCAGCACCGCGTCGACATCGCTCTGCTGCGCCTCGGCATCCTCATGCGAGATGTCGCGCACATGCAGGATGACGTCGGCCTCGAGCACCTCTTCCAGCGTGGCGCGGAAGGCCGCGACGAGCTGCGTCGGCAGGTTGGAGATGAAGCCAACGGTGTCCGACAACATCGCCTTGCCGCCATGCGGCAGCGTCAGCGCGCGCAAGGTGGGATCGAGGGTTGCGAACAGCATGTCGGCGGCCTGCACGTCGGCGCGGGTCAGGCGGTTGAACAACGTCGATTTGCCGGCATTGGTGTAGCCGACCAGCGCGACGACGCGGTACGGCACACGCTGGCGGCCGGCGCGGTGCAGCCGTCGCGTCGCCTGCACCTTCTTCAGCTCGCCTTCCAGCTTGGAGATGCGTTCCTGGATCAGGCGGCGGTCGGCTTCGATCTGCGTCTCGCCCGGACCGCCCATGAATCCGAAACCGCCGCGCTGGCGCTCGAGATGGGTCCAGGAGCGCACCAGGCGCGAGCGCTGGTAGTTGAGATGGGCGAGCTCGACCTGAAGCGAGCCTTCCTTGGTCTTGGCACGGCGGCCGAAGATTTCGAGAATGAGCCCGGTGCGATCGAGCACCTTGGCATGCAGCTCCTTCTCGAGATTGCGCTGCTGGATCGGCGCCAGCGCGCAATCCATCACCACGAGCTCGGCATCGAGGCTCTTGGCCAGCGCGGCGATCTCCTCGACCTTGCCCTTGCCGATATAAGTCGCGGGCCTGATCTGGCTGATCGGCGCGATGATGGCGTCGGCAATGACGAGATCGATCGCGCGCGCAAGGCCGGCGGCTTCGTCGAGCCGGGCCTCGGCGTCGCGTTGGACATGACTGGAAGAGACATGGCTTTCCGATTGCGCGTCGGCATTGCCTGCACGCGCTCGCAAATAGGGGCCGATGACCAGCACCCGCCCCGTCTGCTTAGCCCCTGCCGCCCGCGGACGGTCGGCATCCCCGTCGAAATTCCGGGGTTCCAATCAGATCACTCTCAAGCCGGCTGATCCTCGCCGCCTTCGAACAGCTGGATCGGAGCGCCCGGCATGATGGTCGAGATCGCATGCTTGTAGACGAGCTGCGAATGACCGTCGCGCCGAAGCAGCAAACAGAAATTGTCGAACCAGGTCACGATGCCCTGGAGCTTAACTCCGTTGACCAGAAAGATCGTCAGTGGCGTTTTGGTTTTGCGAACGTGATTGAGGAAGGTGTCCTGTAGGTTTTGTGCGCGGTCTGCCGCCATTGTTTTTTTCTCGCTTTGAGTTTCTTTTTATTGCGCCGGTTGTGACCCTGTTTTCGAAATTGAGGCCTTCTTCCGGTTGCCGCTCCTCATGAGATCCCCCTCGGAGGAACAGCAGGTCGATTAGAGGGCAGGACGGCTTATTAGGCAAGCTGCTTCACGCGGCAGGCCATGCGGATTTGCCCCGAAAAACTACGGAAATAGATGATTTTCCTCGGGTATCCCCGATGTCCGGCCGCGGCGTCGGGCGTTAGCCGACGCCGAGCGCCTTCAACTTCCGGTGCAGCGCCGAACGTTCCATGCCAACAAACTCGGCCGTGCGAGAAATATTTCCTGAAAAACGGCTGATCTGGGCAATCAAATAGTCGCGCTCGAACACTTCGCGGGCCTCGCGCAGCGGCAAGCCCATGATGTGCTCGCCGTTGTTGCTGGTCGGCATCGCCGGCACCATCGAGCCGACATCCTGCGGCAGCATGTCGGCGGTGATGATCACCTCCGGTCCGCCGGCGGCCAGAATCATGACTCTCTCAACGTTGTTGCGGAGCTGGCGCACATTGCCGGGCCAGACATGCGATTGCAGCACCGCCATCGCGTCCTGCCCGATCTGGCGCTTGGGCAGGCCGCTGCCGGCCGAGATCTGTTCCATGAAATAGTCGATCAGCTCCGGAATGTCCTCGCGCCGCTCCGACAGCGCGGGCACGCGGATCGGCACCACCGAAAGCCGATGATAGAGGTCCTCGCGGAAATGGCCGGCCGCGATCTCCTCTTCGAGGTTGCGCGCGGTCGACGAGATGATGCGGACATCGACCTGCACCTTGGCGGTGCCGCCGACGCGCTGGAACGACTGCTCGACCAACACGCGCAGGATCTTGTTCTGGGTCTCGCGCGGCATGTCCGCGATCTCGTCGATGAACAGCGTGCCGCCGTGGGCTTCCTCGAGCGCGCCCGGCTTGCGCGCATGTTCGCCATTGGACTGCTCGATGCCGAACAGCTCATGCTCCATGCGCTCGGGTGTGATCGCGGCAGCGTTGATTACGACGAACGGACCGTCGGCGCGGCCCGAGGCCGTATGCAGCGTGCGTGCGGTCAGCTCCTTGCCGGCGCCCGCAGGGCCGACGATCAGGATGCGGCTGTTGGCCTTTGCCGCGCGCTCGATGGTCTGGCGCAGCTGGTTCATGCTCGGCGAGCGGCCGACCAGCTGGCTCGCGCTCGGCGCAAGCTGTTTCAGCTCCTTCACCTCGCGCTTGAGCCGCGAGTTTTCCAGTGCCCGGTTGGCGACCAGGATAAGGCGATCGGCCTTGAACGGCTTCTCGATGAAATCATAAGCGCCGCGCTTGATCGCGGCGACCGCGGTCTCGATGTTGCCGTGGCCGGAGATCATCACCACCGGCAGATCGGCATTGTCCTTCTTGACCTGCTCCAGCAGCTGCAAGCCGTCGAGCTTGGACCCCTGCAGCCAGATGTCGAGGAATACCAGATGCGGCCTGCGATTGGCGATTTCGGCCAAGGCCGAGTCACTGTCGCGCGCCGTTCGCGTGACAAATCCCTCATCCTCGAGGATGCCCGCAACGAGATCCCGAATATCGGCCTCATCATCGACAATCAGAATTTCACTAGCCATGGGTCGCGCCTGTCTTGTCAGTTGCCTGTTGAGGCTTCGATTCTCGTTGAATCATTGGTCTTTTCAGCGGGCTCTTTGGTTTCGCCCGCCGGCTCTTTTGTTTCTCGCGCCGTGACGGAATCCGCATTCGCCGCCTTGATGTCGGGAGTGGTCGTGTCCTTGGCCGCAGCCTCGGCTGCTTCCTTCACCGGTTCCTTGACGGCCGGCGCGTGCTCGGCGCCCTCGGTCTTCTTGGCTTCGCCGGAGATCGCAAAGCGCATCCGCATCCAGGCGCCGCGCTGGCCTTCGCGGAAATCGGACGCGTCCTTCAGCTCGATGCGGCCGCCATGGTCTTCCAGCACGCGGCCGACGATGGCAAGGCCAAGGCCGGTGCCCTTGGCGCGCGTCGTCACATAGGGTTCGAGCAGCCGCGAGCGCGCGACCTTGGGCAGGCCGATGCCGTTGTCGATCACGTCGATCAGCACGTCCTCGCCCTCGCGCGACACCACGACGTCGATGCGGCCTTTTCCGTTTTCCTGGCCGAGCTCTTCCGGCGGGACCTGCTCAATCGCCTCGGTGGCGTTCTTGACGATGTTGGTGACCGCCTGCGAGATCAGCCGCCGATCGAACTGGGCGCGCAGCGGATCGTTCCTGAACTCGGCCTCGATATCGATCTCGGGATGGGCGACCTTCATCAGGAACACCGCCTGCCGCACGGTGTCGGCGACGTCCTCGCCTTCCATCACCGGCTTCGGCATCCGCGCAAAGCGCGAGAACTCGTCGACCATGCGCCTGATGTCGTCGACCTGGCGCACGATGGTGTCGGTGCACTGCTCGAAGATCTGCTTGTCCTTGGCCTCGGTGATGTCCTTGCCGAACTTGCGGCGGATGCGCTCGGCGGAGAGCTGGATCGGCGTCAGCGGATTCTTGATCTCGTGGGCGATGCGGCGCGCGACGTCGCCCCAGGCGGAGGTGCGCTGCGCCGACACCAGCTCGGTGATGTCGTCGAGCGTGATGATGTAGCTGTCGTGCGGCTGGTTCTTCTCCGCGCTGACGCGCACTGAAAGATTCCGCTCGGTGCCGTCGCGCGTGATCGTGATCTGGCCCTGCACCAGGCGCTGGGTCCCTTCCCGCGACGTCTTCATCATCTCGTCGAGCTCGGGCAGCACGTCGGAGAGCGGATGACCGAGCGTCTCGGCCTCGGAATGCCCGATCAGCTTCTCGGCGGAGCGGTTGAGGATGCCGACGCTGCCCGAGCTATCGACGCCGATGATGCCGGCGCTCGCGGAGGACAGCACGGCCTCGATGAAACGGCGGCGGCTGTCGATGAGATCGCTGGCGTTGACGAGTTCGTCGCGCTGGCTGCGCAATTCCTGCGTCATCTTGTTGAAGGTCTCGCCGAGGTGGGCGAGATCGCCTTCGGATTTGTGCACCGGCACCTGGACGTGCAGATCGCCTGTCGAGACGGTATAGGCCGCGTTCATCAACCGCCTGATCGGCGCGACCAGCGAGTTTGCGAAGTTGAGCCCGATCAGCACCGAGGCCATCAGAATGGTCAGCGCGATCACCGCGAACATCAGCGCGAACGCGACCTGGATGCCAAGCTTGCGCGACTCGATCTGCGCGTATTCGGCGACGCTCAGTTCGGTCTGCTTGAGCTGGGCGACGACCCTTGGATCAAGCGGGCGAGCGACGTAGAGGAAGGTATTGGTAAAGCCCCTGAGCCTGATCACGGCGGCCACAAGATTTTGATCGGGCAAGACCGCGATCTCGGGCTCATTCTCGTTGACGTTCTGAAGAAATTCCGGCGCAGGCGGCGCGAAGGCGAGCGGGACGCCTCCGGTCTCTGCCGATAGGATCGGATTGGCGTCCTTGCCCATAAGCATGGCGCCCGGGAGGTTGCGTGCCGCTGCGCTCGAGGTCAAAAGCTGCAGGAACGACTGCCGATCCTGGTCAAACAGCAGCGGAACGCGCGAGACGTCGTTGGCCATGCCGAGAATGTCGCCGCGAATGACCTGCGCGTGTTCCTGTACATAGGCGCGCGCGATGATCAGCGAATTCTGGATGACCTCCTTGGTCGGTCCCGAGAACAACCGGTCGAGGCCGCGCTCGATCGTGACATTGGCGACGACGGAAACAAGCACCGCCGGCAGCACGGCAACGATCGAGAACAGGCTGACAATCTGGACGTGCAGCCGCGCCGCTGCCCGCCCCCGCCGGCGGGCCTGGATCATCTGCCCGACCTCGCGGACGATGATCCCGATCAAGAGCAGGATGGTGCCTGCATTGATCGCCAAGAAGACGCTGACGACCTCCCGGGTCGGCTCGATGCTGGTCAGGCCGGTCAGGACCAGGAAGGTCAGAAGCGCCGACAGCAGCGCCAGAGCGACGGCGAACGGACCCAACCAGCGCCACACCGACCAATGCCGGGGCTCTTCCGCTGGGGCCGTGTCAAAGGATGCGGCCGAGGTGTCTGCGCTGGTCATTCCGACAATGGGGTGCTGAAAAGGGGTCCGCCATGGGCGGCGGGTACTGATGTATTCGTACCACATTGTTGCCGAATTGCGACAATTCCGCGGCGCCCCCGCCGCGACGGACGGGCGCATCCACAGGGATGGCGGCCGTTTGCCGATGCTCGGAACAGAATCCGGCCATCCCGGCTTGACCCGGCATGGACAGATTCTTTCTCGCGATCATGGTATCGGCCGTTCTGCTGCTGATCGTGGCCTCTGATCTCTTGGTCAACGGCCCCAGCAGGCAGGACCAGACCGCGCAGATGGCCAACATCGAGCCGGTCGCGGCGCGCCTGATCAGGTAGGTGCGACGCTGCGCTCTGTGCCCGAATGACGAATTCGAGCATTCCAGCGGAACATTTCGGCCTGATTCGGACTTCTGCTCACCGCGTCAGCCGTTCAGGCCAGCGCGATTCGGACAGGCTCAGCTCGCCTTTGGTAGGGGAGCTGAGCCACCTCTGCGCAAACGAGCGTTTGCCGCGGGGACTAGCCCCCGCTCCGATACACCTGGATGTCGAGATCCCGGATCTTCTTCCGCAGCGTGTTGCGGTTGAGGCCGAGGAGATCCGCCGCGCGGATCTGGTTGCCGCGGGTGGCGGCGAGCGCGGCCGTGAGCAGGGGCACCTCGATCTCCTTGAGAATGCGATGATAGAGGCCCGGCGGCGGCACGCCGTTCGGGAAGCCCTGGAAGTGCGATGAGAGATAGGCCTCGACCGCGCCACCGAGATTGTCGACGCCCTGCTGGACCGCAGCGCCCGGGCTGACCGAGGGCGGCGCGAGTTCGCCGTCGATGACGGAGGCCGTGATCACATCCTGCGGATAGAGCGCGGCGAGACGCCGGGCGAGGTTTTCCAGCTCGCGCACGTTGCCGGGCCAGCGGTGCTGCTTCAGCCGCTCCAGCGCCAGCGAATCGAGCTTCTTCGGCGGCAGGCCGTCCTTCTCGGCCAGTGCGAAGAAGTGACGGATGAGATCCGGCAAGTCCTCGATACGTTCGCGCAAGGGAGGCAGGCGCAGCGGCACGACGTTGAGGCGGAAGAACAGATCCTCGCGGAACAGACCCTGCTGGATCAGAACGCGCAGATCCTTGTTGGAGGCCGCGACGATGCGCACGTCGGTCTTGATCGGCGTGCGGCCACCGACGGTGGTGTATTCGCCCTGCTGCAGCACGCGCAGCAGGCGGGTCTGCGCCTCCATCGGCATGTCGCCGATTTCGTCGAGGAACAGCGTGCCGCCCTCGGCCTGCTCGAACCGGCCGGAGGCGCGGGTGTTGGCGCCGGTGAAGGCGCCGCGCTCATGGCCGAACAATTCGGACTCGATGAGGTCGCGCGGGATCGCCGCCATGTTGACCGCGACGAACGGGCCGTTGCGGCGCTTGCCGTAATCGTGCAGCGCGCGCGCCACCAGCTCCTTGCCGGTACCGGACTCGCCCGTGATCATCACAGTGAGGTCGGTCTGCATCAGCCGCGCGAGCACGCGGTAGATTTCCTGCATCGCCGGCGAACGGCCGACCAGCGGGATCGCCTCCATCTCGGCGTCGTCGTCCGGCGTCGCGACCCGCTCCTTGGGCTCCGCGAGTGCGCGGCCGACGATGGCGATCAGCTCCTTCAGGTCGAAGGGCTTTGGCAGATATTCATAGGCGCCGCGCTCGGAGGCGCGGATCGCCGTCATGAAGGTGTTTTGCGCGCTCATGACAATGACGGGCAAATTCGGCCGCATCTTCTTGATCCGCGGCAGCAGGTCGAAGGCGTTTTCGTCCGGCATCACCACGTCGGTGATGACCAGATCGCCCTCCCCCTGGCTGACCCAGCGCCACAGCGTCGCGGCATTGCCGGTCAGCCTGACTTCATACCCGGCCCGGGAAAGCGCCTGGTTGAGAACCGTGCGGATGGCGGTGTCGTCATCAGCTACGAGAATGCTACCTGCGGGCATTGTTAATCCTCATTTTGCCCCCTGTGATGCAGACGACGACTTCCCGGCGGAGCCGTCGCGACTGCTGTGATCGGTTGTCTTGGCCGATGTCGAGTACATCGGCATCAACACACGGAAGGTGGTTTTCCGCGGCTGAGACTCGCATTCGATGATGCCCCCGTGATCGCCGACGATCTTGGCGACCAGGGCGAGACCGAGGCCAGAGCCGGTCTGCTTGGTGGTCACGAAGGGATCGAACAGGTTGGGCAGAAGATCGTCCGGCACGCCTGGTCCATTGTCCCTCACGCAGAATTCAAGCGGCAGGGATACCCGGGATTTTTGACCGGGGACTGACAGGCGCACGCCGGGGCGGAACGCGGTGGTGAGCTGGATCTCTGCGTCGGAGACATCGATCAGCGCTTCGGCGGCATTCTTCACCAGATTGAGGAACACCTGGATCAGCTGGTCCTGGTTGGCGAGCACCGGCGGCAGCGACGGATCGTAGTCCTCGATGAAGCGGATGTTGCGGGCAAAGCCCGACTGCGCCAGCCGCTTCACGTGGTCGAGCACCGAATGGATGTTGACGGGGCCGCGCACCACGGGCCGCTCGTCGCCGAACACTTCCATGCGGTCGACCAGCGTCACGATGCGGTCGGCCTCATCGCAGATCAGCCGTGTCAGCATGCGGTCTTCGGAGGACGCTTGCTGTTCCAGCAGCTGTGCCGCGCCGCGGATGCCGGAGAGCGGGTTCTTGATCTCGTGCGCGAGCATCGCGGCCAGCGCGATCACCGAGCGCGCAGCGCTCCGGTGGGTCAGCTGCCGGTCCATCTTGTCGGCGATGGAGCGCTCCTGGAGCATCACCACGATATGGCCGGGCCGCTCGGTGAGCGGCGCGACATGCAGATCGACCTGGCGATCTCCGCCCATGCGCGGTGTGCCGAGATCGACCTTGTATTCGTTGACCGGAGAGTTCGACGAGCGCACCTGGTCGATCAGCGCCAGCAAGGGACTGCCGAACGGCACCAGCTCCTTCAGCGATTGCCGCTTCAGGAACTGCGTCGAGATATCGAAGAACGCTTCGGTCGCGATATTGGCGGCGACGATCTTGCCGTCCGGCCCGATCATCAGCACGGGATTGGGCAAGGCATCCAGGATCGCGTCGCTCTCGGACGGAAGCGGCCGGCGATGCTCAGCGGCTGTGGTCATGCAGCAGCGCTCCATGCGAAATCGTCAAAGGCATCCTGCAGCGACTGGTGGACGAGGCCCGGATGCTCGGACGTGAGGATCTTCTGGCGCCAGGCTTTCAGCGTCTCGACCGGCGCGCCGCTCGCATCGGCGGCAACATCGAGCGCCCAGCCGAGATGTTTTCGCGCATGCTTGAGGCCCACGCGCAGGCCATAGAGTGCGCAGACACCCTCATAGAGCGTGCGAACATAATGCAGTTGCGTGGCGAGCGAGGGCGTTGCTTCCGCCGCCCCGCCGTTCAGGCGTCGGCCGATCTCGCCGGGCAGCCAGGGCTGGCCCTGGGCGCCGCGGCCGATCATCACGGCGTCGGCGCCGGAGGCCTCGAGCGCCGCGAGCGCCTTATCGAAAGTGGTGATATCGCCGTTGACGACGAGCGGAATGGAGATGGCCTCGCGCACCGCGCGGATCGCATCCCAATCGGCCTCGCCCTTGTAGAACTGGCAGCGGGTGCGGCCATGGACGGTGACGAGCTTGATGCCGGCGGCCTCCGCGCGACGCGCGAGCTCCGGCGCGTTGCGGGTGCGGTCGTCCCAGCCGAGCCGCATCTTCAGCGTCACCGGAACCTTTACGGCGGCAATCGTCGCCTCGATCAGGCTGACGGCATGATCAAGATCGCGCATCAGGGCCGAGCCGGATTGGCCGCCGGTGACGTGGCGGGCCGGACAGCCCATGTTGATGTCAATGATGTCGGCGCCCTCGGCTTCCGCGATCCGGGCGCCCTCGGCCATCCAATGCGCCTCGCAGCCGGCGAGCTGGACGACATGCGGCCCGACACCGGTCGCTTCGCAGCGCAACCGCGACATGCGGTGACCGTTGGCGAGTTCATCGCTGGCCGTCATTTCGGAGACGACCAGACCCGCGCCAAGCTCGGCGGCAAGCCGGCGGACGGGTGAGTCCGTCACTCCCGACATCGGTGCCAGGAAGACCGGGGTGGCGATTTCAATGTCGCCTATTTTCAACGGCTTAGAGCCTGATCTTGCCGAGCCGGTCACAGGGGTCTCGTTGAGTGGACAGGGCCTCATCGCGCCTGCCATGGCCTATCTTGCGCACAATTCTTGTGCAGTCAAGCGCCATGCCTACAGTTTAGACAGTTCTGCAAATCTTTCAAGTGCAGTGCAGCAAAATGCTGAATCCCACAATCGGGGGAAACCCCCTTTTTTTGCGGGCCTGCCGTGCTAGAGGCATGCCGGCAATTCACCCCACGCCCGACGCATCCCTTAACAGCTGAATATTTGAGTCCTATGGCGAAATCACAGCGCACCGCAGTCGTTCTTGTCGCGGCCGGTCGTGGCCTGCGCGCAGGCGCCGGCGGGCCGAAGCAATATCGCGAGATCGGCGGCGTGCCGGTGATCTACCGTGCCATGGAAGCCTTCAGCACCCACGCCGACGTGTTCGCCGTGCAGCCGGTCGTGAACCCCGACGACAGCGCCATGTTCACGGCAGCGGTCGCAGGCCTGAGGCACGAGGCACCGACCAATGGCGGCGCGACGCGCCAGGCCTCGGTGCTCGCCGGTCTCGAAGCGCTCGCCAAGCACAAGCCCGACATCGTCCTGATCCACGACGCCGCGCGTCCCTTCGTCTCGGCCGGCGTGATCTCGCGCGCGATCGAATCGGCGAGCCGCACCGGTGCGGCGATCCCCGTCGTCCCCGTCACCGACACCATCAAGGTCACCAGCGCGGACGGCAATGTCGAGGACACGCCCGATCGGGCAAGCTTGCGAATCGCGCAGACGCCGCAATCCTTTCGTTTCGATGTCATCCTCGAAGCGCATCGTCGTGCGGCAAAGGACGGACGAAGCGATTTCACCGATGATGCCGCGATTGCCGAATGGGCGGGATTGACGGTTGCGACCTTTGAAGGCGATGTTGCCAATATGAAGCTCACCACCCCCGAGGATTTCGTGCGCGAGGAAGCGCGCCTGGCCAGCCTGCTCGGCGACATCAGGACCGGCACGGGCTACGACGTGCACGCCTTCGGCGAGGGCGACCACCTCATGCTGTGCGGCGTGCGCGTGCCCCACACGAAAGGATTCCTCGCCCATTCCGACGGCGATGTCGGCCTGCATGCGCTGGTCGACGCGATCCTCGGTGCATTGGCCGACGGCGACATCGGCTCGCACTTCCCGCCGAGCGATGCGAAGTGGAAGGGCGCTTCCTCCGACCAGTTCTTGAAATACGCCATCGAGCGCGTGACGGCGCGCGGCGGCCGTGTCGCCAATCTCGAAGTGACGATGATCTGCGAGCGGCCGAAGATCGGCCCCTTGCGCGACACCATGCGCGCGCGAATCGCCGAGATCTCCGGCGTCGACATCTCCCGGGTCGCGGTGAAGGCGACGACCAGCGAGCGGCTCGGCTTCACCGGCCGCGAGGAAGGCATCGCGGCGACCGCGAGCGCCACCATCCGCCTGCCGTTTAACGAGAAAACCTGGAGCGTCTAGGCCATGGCCGGCAGCGACGCACGCGCCCTCTCCCGCTCGCTGCTCGACCTCTGCCGGATGCGCAAGCTGACGATCGCGACCGCCGAGTCCTGCACCGGCGGCCTCGTGGCCGGCGCGCTGACCGACATCCCCGGCTCCTCTGACGTGATCGATCGCGGTTTCGTCACCTATTCCAACGACGCCAAGCGCGCGATGCTGGGGGTCGAGGCCAGCACGCTCACCAATTTCGGCGCCGTCAGCAAGGAGACCGCGACCGCGATGGCGGTCGGCGCGCTGGAGCGTGCCGGCGTCGACCTCGCGGTTGCCATCACCGGCATTGCCGGCCCGGGCGGCGCCACGCCAGGCAAGCCGGTTGGCCTGGTCCATTTTGCGGCTGCCGCGCGCGACGGCCGCATCGTCCATCGCGAGCAGCGTTTTGGCGCGATCGGCCGCACCGCCGTGCGGCAGCGCTCGGTGGTCGAGGCCCTGCGCATGCTGATGGATCTTGCCCGCGGCCCGCAGGCCGCCGCCAAGCCGCGCCGCAACGCCACCGCTGCAACGAGACTGCGTCCCCGCGTCACCCGCTCGCCGCGCCGGCATGCCGTGAAGCGCAGGACTCCGCGGTCACCGCGCGGGTGAGGTCTCTGTAGCTAAGCGCAATCCGGGACCCCCTCGTCCACGACCGGGATTCGACAGTCAAGGCAGGTTCGATCCTTGCGACGTTCGCTCGATCCGATGCATGACGGGAAGCTTTTGCTCGATCGCCTTCGCGAGCACGGTTCCCGTGGTCCGACCGAGCTCCTTTGCGATCATCGTGATCGGCTTGGTTCCTGCAAGCGCCCTGAGCCGATTGAGGTCGTCGTCGCTCCACGATTGCTTCCAGCGCGCCATGTCTCCCGGTCCCATTACACAAGCCCTGCGCCCGACTCGGATTGTAATTGCCTCCCTCACGGAATCCAGCCGGAACAGGTGTTGCACTCACGACAAGGGGCGTTCCGTCAGCCCACGGCTTTTGGCACAAATTGCACTTGTCACCCCAAATGAGCAAAGCTTGAATCAGCCGCTGTACGTCGAGCCGCAGCGTCGCCCGGACCTACCATCCCTTGCGGGGCCTGAGGGGCAAAACACCAACCGCAAGGTCAATTCTCCGCGCAAACATATTCCGCTTTACCGAAATTCTGATTTGCAGTAGATGTCCCTGACCTCATCCCGGTCAGAGGGGCGTATCGCGATCGTCACGAACGTGGGATGAGCCGTGGTGGACGACGACTGCATCGGCGCGATTGGTTTTCGCGGGGCGGGCAACCGTGAGCGAGAGCGTCGCGCGCACGACCGGTGCGGTCAGCGTACGGCAAAATCGTGTGGTCCTGGCGCCCGGAGTCTGTGCGCCAAGTCTTGCGGTGATGGGTGGCCCAACCGGGCCCGCGCATCAGCCATCTGCAAGGCGACGGGGGCAATAGTGCATCGCTCCCCGGGGAGATCACGACATAAGCCGTCAACCCACTGCGCAGGGAAGGCCGGATGTTTGGCTTCACCTGTATGCCGCTGTGCAGCCTCTTGTAGCGCAACCATCGCACAGTGGACCGCGGGTGCCAGCCGGCACCCGGTCTTCCCTGCGCCCTCTGACAAAAGAGGGTGACGCAAGGAGGCAAAGCTCGGGCGCAATGAGCCGCGAGACTGCAGCGTCATGATTGCTTTTCAAATTGCACGCAAATTTGTCGAAATCGATCATCATGTGCGGCGCAGCGGCGCGACCAAACGTCATCACCCCCATGCGAGCTTGCGCGGAAAAATATTGGCGCAATAATGCCGCTCTACGTTGCGATCCGGAATCAACCGATCCAGCATTGTGGAGGGCGGCTCAGTGCTCGCTCGCGCCGCGGCCTCGGCCGCACTGATCGTCACTTTGGCCGCCTTCGATGGTGCGGTTGCGCAAACGACCAACCAGCCGCCGGATACCATGGCGGCGAGGGTTGAAGCCTGTACGCCGTGTCACGGCAACAAGGGCGAAGGCACCAGCGACGTCTATTTCCCGCGTCTTGCCGGCAAGCCGGCCGGCTATCTCTACAATCAGCTGCTCGCCTTCCGCAGCGGCCGGCGCAAATATCCGCCGATGAACTATCTGCTGGAGTTTCTGCCTGATCCGTATCTTGAAGCGATGGCGGACTATTTTGCCAGCGAGCACCCGCCGCTGCCGCAGCCTGCGCCGAGCGGCGTCAGCAAGGACGTCCTCGCGCAAGGCGAATTGCTCGCGACCAGCGGTGATGCCGGTCGTAACATACCGGCGTGCGTGAGCTGCCACGGCCCGGGACTCACGGGCATGCAGCCCGGCATTCCCGGCCTGCTCGGCTTGCGTGCTGCCTATGTCAGCGCCCAGCTCGGCGCCTGGCGCTACGGTACCCGCACGGCGAAATCGCCCGACTGCATGCAGCTCGTCGCCGGCCATCTGACGGAGGCCGACGTCACCGCGGTCGCGGCCTGGCTTGCGACGCGCCCTGCCCCCGCTGATCCTGCTCCCGTCCCGAAAGGCACCTACGCGCTGCCCTTCGGCTGCGGCAGCCAGCCCAACTGACGAGGCGGATGATGGGCTCGAAATTGTCGATCGCACTGCTCGCTCTCGCCGCGTTCACCACGACGGCCGCGCAGGCACAGGACAAGACCAGCGACGTCATCGCGCGCGGCGAATATCTCGCCCGCGCCGGTGACTGCACCGCCTGCCACACGGCGTCGGAAGGCCGCCTGTTCGCCGGCGGCCGACCCATGCCGACCCCGTTCGGCACGATCTACACCTCCAACATCACGCCCGATCCGGAGACCGGCATCGGCAAGTGGAGCGCGGACGATTTCTACAGGACCATGCACAACGGCCGTTTCCCGAATGGCGGGCTGATCTATCCCGCGATGCCGTTCGCCTCCTACACCAAGGTCACGCGCGCCGACAGCGATGCGATCTTCGCGTATCTGCGCTCGATTCAGCCCGTGAACCAGAAGAACAAGCCGCATGAGCTGCGCTTCCCCTATGACAACCGCCAGCTCATCCTCGGCTGGCGCACGCTGTATTTCAGCGAGGGCGAATTCAAGCCTGACCCGACCAAGTCGGCCGAATGGAATCGCGGCGCCTATCTGGTCGAAGGCCTCGGCCATTGCGGCATGTGCCATTCGCCGATCAACGCGCTCGGCGGCACCTCGCAATCGGATGCCTTCAAGGGCGGCCTGATCCCGATGCAGAACTGGTACGCGCCCTCGCTCACCTCCAACCGCGAGGCGGGCCTCGGCGACTGGAGCATCAAGGACATCACCGATCTGCTCCAGACCGGCGTCTCCGCGCGCGGCGTGGTCTACGGCCCGATGGCCGAGGTCGTGCACAACAGCCTGCAATATCTCGACGACGCCGACACCAAGGCGATGGCGGTGTACCTGAAGGGCATCGCGGAAGGCTCGTCGCCGCCGGCGGCAAGCACGGTACTGCCGACCACCGAGAGCAGCCTGCTGATCAGCCTCGGCAAGACCGTCTACGACAAGAACTGCGCGAGCTGTCACGGCCCGCAGGGCGAAGGCAAGCCGCCGCACTGGCCGCCGCTCGCCAACAATCAGTCGATCGAGATGCAGTCGGCGGTCAACCCGATCCGCATGGTGCTCAATGGCGGCTACCCGCCGGGCACGAAGGGCAATCCGATGCCCTACGGCATGCCGCCCTTCGCCGGTCTCCTCTCCGATAATGAGGTCGCCGCCGTCGTCTCCTACATCCGCACCGCCTGGGGCAATCGCGGCTCGCCGGTCTCGGCGCGCGAGGCCAACGAGCTGCGCTCCGCACCGCTGAACTGAGAGGCGCCAGAGATCCATCATGTTCAATTCCGATCCGCCGACCAGCCCAGCCGCTGCCGACCAGGCCATCGAGGAGGTCGTCGCGCAAGGACCGTCCGGCGCAATCGCGCTGGCCGGCGTCGCCACGGCCTGCGTGGTCGCGATGTGGCTCGCTTTCTATCTCTTCGTCTTCCTGCCGCGCGGACCGCTGCAATGAGCGCGGAGGACACCCATAGCAGCAGCGTCGAGGTCGCGGCCCGCGTCGAGCGACGCTGGGCCATCATTGCCGTCATCATCATCTCGGGCATGGCGCTGCTCGCAGCCTTCGCCGGCATCCACCAGGCAACCATGCCGCAGCCGCGCGTCGAGACCACCGATCCGTCGCGGATTCATCTTTCCGGCGAATTCGTCGAGAGCAATCTCGGCAGCGTGCTGGAGGCCAACGGCAATGTGACCGTGCGCGCGATCGGCCAGCAATATTCCTTTACGCCGGCCTGCATCGTGGTGCCCGTGGATACGCCAATTACGCTGCGCGCCACCAGCGCCGACGTCGTGCACGGCATCCTGATCCAGGGCACCAACGTCAACACCATGCTGGTGCCGGGCTACATTTCCGAGCAGCTGATGCGCTTTGGGAAGACCGGCGATTATCTGATGCCCTGCCAGGAGTTTTGCTCCTTTGGCCATGAGGGCATGTGGGGCAAGGTCAAGGTGATCGACAAGGCTGAATTCGCCAATCGCGCGAAGAGCGGCGGGAGGCTGAGCTGTGTTGGTCAATAGGAAGCTCATTCTCGCCCATTTCTGGTTTGCCTTTGCGGTATTCGGCGTCGCGCTCACGCTCGGCGCCTGGCAGATGTTCATCCGCAGCCCGATCGGCACCTGGCTCTCCAATCCCGAACTCTACTACCGCTCCCTGACCGCGCACGGCACGGTGATGGGCTACGTGTTCCCGACCCTGGTCGCGATGGGGTTTGGCTATGCCATCAGCGAGTCCGCGCTGGAGCAGCGCCTGGTCGGCGTGCGCTGGGCCTGGACCGGGTTCTGGCTGATCGTCATCGGCAGCATCATGGCGGTGATCCCGATCGCACTCGGCCGCGCCTCGGTGCTCTATACGTTCTATCCGCCGCTGATCGGCAATCTCTTCTACTATCTCGGCGTCGTGCTGGTCGTGGTCGGCTCATGGATCTGGGTCGCGCTGATGTCGATCAATTTGCGCGTCTGGCGCAAGGCGCATCCCGGCGCAGCGGTGCCGCTGGCAATGTACGCCAATGTCGCCGGCTCGTATCTCTGGGCCTGGACCGCGGTCGGCGCAGCGCTCGAGCTGCTGCTGCAGATCATTCCCGTCGCGGCGGGGCTGAAGAACACGATCGATGCCGGCCTCGCCCGCATCTTCTTCTCCTGGACGCTGCACGCCATCGTCTATTTCTGGCTGATGCCGACCTACATCGCCTATTACACCATCGTGCCGCGCGCGATCGGCGGCCGGGTCTATTCCGACAGCATGGCGCGGATCTCGTTCATCCTGTTCCTGGTGGTGGCGATGCCGATCGGCATCCACCACACCTTTGCCGATCCGCAGGTCGGAGCCGGCTTCAAGTTCATCCACTCGGCCTTCACGGCATTGGTCGCACTGCCGACGCTGCTGACCGTGTTCACGATCTGTGCCTCGGTCGAGATTGCGGCGCGGTTGCGCGGCGGCCGCGGGGTATTCGGCTGGATCAGGGCCCTGCCCTGGGACAATCCGATGATGCTGGCGCTGGCATTCTCGTTCGTCATGCTCGGCTTCGGCGGCGCCGGCGGCCTCATCAACATGAGCTATCAGCTCGATGCATCGATCCACAACACGCAGTGGATCACCGGCCATTTCCACCTGATCTTCGGTGGCGCCATCGTGATCATGTATTTTGCGATCGCCTATGATCTGTGGCCGCATCTGACGGGCCGCGAGCTGATCGACGTCCGCCTGATCCGCACCCAGCTCTGGCTGTGGTTCGTCGGCATGATCGTCACGACCTTCCCGTGGCACTGGGTCGGCATTCTGGGGATGCCGCGCCGCATGGCCTATTTCGACTTCGGCGATCCTGCCATTGCGCCGCAGGCGCTGTCGGTGACTTTCTCCGCGATCGGCGGCTTCATCCTGCTGACGTCGGGCATCATGTTCATCGTCATCCTGGCACGCGGCATGCGGGCGCCGCTGGCCGAGGCCGGCGCCTATCGCTTTGCGGTTGCCGTGCATCAGCCGACGACCGTGCCGGTCGCACTTAACACGCATGCGCTATGGGTGGCGCTGATGATCGCGCTGACCATCACCAATTACGGCTATCCGATCCTCAACCTCGCGACCACCGCGGGTACATCGGTGCCCGCCGTCTATGTGGGAGCGCAGTGATGAGCACCCGCGACCTCTTCACCTTCGGCAATCCTCATTTCACGCGGGGTGTCGGTATCACCGCCGCAATCCTGATCGTGACGGCGATCGCCGGCTTCGTCGTGCTGCCCTTCGCGCAGCCCTGGGTTCAGTTTGCAAGCGTCTGGGACGCGATCTGCAGCGCCGCTGGCGTGCCGCAGCGTGCGGCCAGCGTGACGGCGCCCGAACAGGCAAAACGCCTGTCGGAGGTCGTGCTGACCTCGCACACGCTGTCGCGTCCGAGCCAGGAGGCGATCGGCCGCGGCGCGACGCTGGCGCAGCGCTGCGCGATTTGCCACGGGCCGACCGGAATCAGCCGCGCCGACTCGCCCAATCTCGCCGGCCAATATGCCGCCGTGATCTACAAGGAGCTGCACGATTTCCGCTCCGGCGCGCGCAGTAATGCGGTGATGTCGCCCTTCGCCGTCAACCTGACTGAAGAGGAAATCGCTGACCTCTCGAACTATTACGCCTATCTGCCGCGGCCTTCGGCCTATCATCCGACGCCGCAATTGCCCAAGCCCAACATCGTCATCTACGGCGCGCCGCTGCGCGGCGTCGCGCCCTGCGGCGCTTGTCATGGCAGTCTCGACAACAAGACCGGCAGCCCCTGGCTGGAGGGACAATCCGAGGCCTATATGAAGGCACAGCTCCAGGCGTTTGCATCAGGCGAGCGTCGGAACGACATCAGCCAGCAGATGCGCAACATCGCGCGCGCCTTGACGCCGCAGGAGATCGAAGCGGCCGCGGCGTATTACGCCTCGCAGCCGCCGGATGTCGTGAAGGCGGTGGATTGATTTTTCACATCT
Organism: Bradyrhizobium monzae; assembly: GCF_021458635.1. Classification (GTDB taxonomy): domain Bacteria; phylum Pseudomonadota; class Alphaproteobacteria; order Rhizobiales; family Xanthobacteraceae; genus Bradyrhizobium. Next base: position 452,938 of record NZ_JAIRDQ010000005.1, on the reverse strand, counting down.
GTCACCCCACGTCATTGCGAGCGAAGCGAAGCAATCCAGAATCTTTCTGCGGAAAGATTCTGGATTGCTTCGTCGCAAGTGCTCCTCGCAATGACGGAGGAGAGAGTACGTTCTACGACGACGCCAGCTTCGGCCGGCCGTAGATCGCATCGGCCCGTTTCTCGAACGCGGTGGAGAACCGCGCGAATGCAGCGTCGAACATCGAGCCCATCAGAATTGCCAGCATGCGGCTCTTGAATTCATAGGCGAGGAAGAAACCGACGTCACAGACGTCATCGCCTTTGGGTTCGAACGTCCATCGATTTTCGAGATTACTGAACGGACCTTGCAGATATTCGACCAGAATTTTCAGATTGGCGCGATCGAGCGTCACGCGGCTGGTGAAGGATTCCTTGACCAGCTTGAACGACACCGTCATGTCAGCAACGAGCACCTCGGTGCCGTCGGGCTTGGCCATGCGCTGACGGATCTTCAGCGCGCTGCACAGCGGTACGAATTCCGGGTAGCGCTCGACATCGGCGACCAGATCAAACATCTTGGATGCGCTGTGATTGACACGGCGCTTGCTCGAAAATTTGGGCATAGCGGTTCAGCGCGCGGTCGCGGCCCGTGCGGCCTTCAGTCTCGCAAAATCCTCGCCGGCGTGATGCGACGAACGGGTGAGCGGGCTCGCCGACACCATCAGGAAGCCCTTGGTGTAGGCGACTTTCTCGTAGGACGAGAACTCGTCCGGCGGCACGTAACGCATCACGGCGTGATGCTTGCGCGTCGGCTGGAGATATTGCCCGATGGTCAGGAAGTCGACGTCCGCCGAGCGCAGATCGTCCATCACCTGCTGCACCTCATGGCGTTCCTCGCCGAGACCTACCATGATGCCGGACTTGGTGAAGATGCTGGGATCGAGCTCCTTGACCCGCTGCAGCAGCCGGATCGAGTGGAAGTAGCGCGCGCCCGGCCGCACCGTGAGATAGCGCGACGGCACGGTCTCGAGATTGTGGTTGAAGACGTCGGGCCGCGCGGCCACGACAAGTTCGAGCGCGCCTTCCTTACGCAGGAAGTCGGGTGTCAGGATTTCGATCGTGGTCGAGGGACAGGCGGCGCGGATCGCGCGGATCGTCCGGGCAAAGTGCTCGGCGCCTCCGTCGGCAAGATCGTCGCGGTCGACCGAGGTGATGACCACGTGCGCAAGACCGAGCTTGGCGACGGCCTCGGCGACGTTGTGCGGCTCGGCCGCATCCAGCGCATTCGGCATGCCGGTCTTGACGTTGCAGAAGGCACAGGCCCGGGTGCAGGTGTCCCCCATGATCATGAAGGTCGCGTGCTTCTTGTCCCAGCACTCGCCGATATTCGGGCAGCCCGCCTCCTCGCACACCGTGTGCAGGCCGTTGGCGCGCACGATGTTGCGGGTGTCGGCATAGCCCCGGGTGTTGGGGGCGCGCACGCGGATCCAGTCCGGCTTCGGCGGCGAAGCGGAATCGGGGCGGTTCACCTTTTCGGGGTGACGCGGGCGCAACGGGTTCGTGATGGTATCGACAATAACGACCATGATCTGTCCGGTCTGTTCAGGTCCTACCTAGTCGGTCTGGTTGCCTGCCGCAACCCGGCTCGCCCTGCTTCAGGGAACATGGCAGATATGGGCAATATCCTGCTCTGTTCTCTGGCGATTCTCACCTCGAATGGCTCCAACCTCGAAGACTTCCACACCCCGGCTCGGCAAAGCCCTGAAGCGCGGCTTTTTCGACCGCAGCGTCGGCGAGGTCGCACCGGATTTGATCGGCGCGACCATGCTGGTCGACGGCGTCGGCGGGATCATCGTCGAGGTCGAGGCCTATCATCATACCGAGCCGGCGGCGCACTCCTACAACGGCCCGACGCCGCGGAACCAGATCATGTTCGGCCCGCCCGGCTTTGCCTATGTCTACCGCTCCTACGGCATCCACTGGTGCGTCAACTTCGTCTGCGAGGAGGAAGGCTCTGCTGCCGCCGTGCTGATCCGCGCGCTGGAGCCGACGCACGGCCTGGCCGCGATGCGCCGGCGTCGCCATGCGGTCGATGCGCACGCGCTGTGCTCGGGCCCTGGCAAGCTGACGGAGGCACTCGGCATCACCATCGCGCACAACACCCTGCCGCTCGATCGCCCGCCGATCGCGCTGCATGCGCGGACGCAGGATGTGGAGGTGGTGGCCGGCATCCGGATCGGTATCACCAAGGCCGTCGAGCTACCCTGGCGCTATGGCGTCAGGGGCTCGAAATTCCTCAGCAAGCCGTTTCCGAAATAGGCTTACGAGGCCTGCTTCAGCCGCTCGATCGCCTCGAGCAGCTTGGCTTTGCGGGCCAGCGCCGCCTCGCGCTTTTCGCGCTCCTCCTCGACGACCTCTTCGGCCGCGTTGGCGACGAATTTCTCGTTGGCGAGCTTGGACTCGGCGCGCTTGATGTCGGCGTCGGCCTTCGCGATCTCCTTGTCGAGGCGCGTGCGCTCGGCGGCAACGTCGATCACCCCCTTCAGAGGCAGGGCCGCAACCTCACCGCGAACGAGGAGTTGAACTGCGCCGTCGGGGGCGCGGTCCGCGAAGGAGATGTCGGAGAGCCGCGCCATGCGCTTGATGATTTCGGTCCAGCGCGGTGCGCGTTCCCTGGTCTCGGCCGAGGCATCCGCGAGCACGAGCGCCGTTAGCGTCGCCGGCGGGATGTTCATCTCGGCGCGCACCGAGCGGATCTGCGTGACCAGATCGATCACCCAGCCGATCTCGGCTTCCGCCTTGGGATCGGTGAAGTCGGCATGGTCGAAAATCGGCATGACGAACGCAGGCGAGATCAGCGGATCGGTCGGTCCGGCCGCAGCAGCAAGCATCGCAAGCTGCTCCGGCGTCGGACCGGACGGCTTCAGCGGCCATGGCGCCAGCGCGAGCAGGCCGTCGCGCTTGGCCGTCACCTCCCACAGCTCTTCGGTGATGAAGGGCATGAAGGGATGCAGCAGCCTCAGGATCTCGTCGCGCGCCCAGGCAACCATGGCGCGGGTCTCGTCCTTGGCGGGGCTGTCCGGGCCGAGCAGCACGGGCTTGGCGAGCTCGAGATACCAGTCGCAGTAGACGTTCCAGACAAAGCGGTAGATCGCGCCGGCGGCGTCGTTGAAGCGATAGGCCTCAATGGCCTCAGTCACCTCGCGCGTGGTGTGCGCGCTTTCATGCGCGATCCAGCGGTTCAGCGTTTCCTTGGCCTTTGCCGGCTCGAAACCCTCGGGCACGGCGCAGTGGTTCATCTCGGCGAAGCGGCACGCGTTCCAGAGCTTGGTTGCGAAATTGCGATAGCCCTCGACACGGCTGGTGGCGAGCTTGATATCGCGCCCTTGCGCCGCCATCGCGGCCAGCGTGAAGCGCAGCGCGTCCGCGCCGTATTCGTCGATCAGGTTGAGCGGGTCGATGACGTTGCCCTTCGATTTCGACATCTTGGCGCCCTTCTCGTCGCGGACGAGGGCGTGGATGTAGATCGTCGAGAACGGCACTTCCTTCATGAAGTGCAGGCCCATCATCATCATCCGGGCGACCCAGAAGAAGATGATGTCGAAGCCGGTCACCAGTGCATTGGTCGGATAATAGCGCTTCACTTCGGGCGCGTCTTCGGGCCAGCCGAGCGTCGAGAACGGCCACAGCGCTGAGGAGAACCAGGTGTCGAGAACATCTTCATCACGCGTGATGAAGCCTTCACGCTTGTTGCGGTCGAGCGCCATCTCGCGGCCCTGTTCGACCGTGATCACTTCCTGCTCGACGTAGTAGCCGAGCGCGTGGCTGATGGCCTCTTCCTCTGTCTCCGCGACGAAGACCTTGCCATCAGGGCCGTACCAGGCCGGGATCTGATGACCCCACCAGAGCTGGCGCGAGATGCACCAGGGCTGGATGTTCTCCATCCACTCGAAATAGGTCTTTTCCCAGTTCTTCGGCACGAACGACGTCTCGCCCGAACGCACTGCCGCGATCGCGGGTTTTGCCAGCGTCTTGGCGTCGACATACCACTGGTCGGTCAGATACGGCTCGATCACGCTGTTGGAGCGGTCGCCATGCGGCACCATGTGGGTGTGCGGCTCGATCCGCTCGACGAAGCCGAACGATTCCAGCCGCTCGACAATGCGCTTGCGCGCAGCAAAGCGGTCGACCTTGTGGAATTCCTCGGCGAATTGCGAGGCGCCTTCCGGCAGGCCCTTCAGATAATCCTCGTTGTCGAGGAGATCGAGGCAGCCTTCCTTGTCGAGCACGCTGATCCGACGCAAGCCGTGGCGGTTGCCGACTTCGAAATCGTTGAAATCGTGCGCCGGCGTCACCTTCACCGCGCCCGAGCCCTTGTCCGGATCGGAATAGTCGTCGGCGACAATCTTGATCTTGCGGCCGACCAACGGCAGGATGACGTTCTTGCCGACCAGCCTCTGGTAGCGCTCATCCTCCGGATGCACGGCAACGCCGGTATCGCCGAGCATGGTCTCCGGGCGCGTCGTGGCGACCACGATGAAGGTCGAGGGATCCTCGGGGCTGAATGTCTTGCCCTCGATCGGATAGCGCAGATACCAGAGGTGGCCCTTCACCTCGGTCTGCTGCACTTCGAGATCGGAGATCGCGGTGAGCAGCTTGGTGTCCCAGTTCACCAGCCGCTTGTCCTTGTAGATCAGGCCGTCGCGGTGCAGCTCGACGAACACCTTGATGACGGCCTTGGACAGGCCCTCGTCCATGGTGAAGCGCTCGCGCGACCAGTCGCAGGACGCGCCGAGGCGCTTGAGCTGGTTGATGATGGTGTCGCCGCTCTCGGCCTTCCACTGCCAGACCCGCTCCAGAAATTTCTCGCGGCCGATCTCGCGACGGCCGGGCTGCTGGCGCTCCATCAGCTGTCGCTCGACCACCATCTGGGTGGCGATACCGGCATGGTCGGTGCCGGGCTGCCACAGCACGTCGCGGCCGCGCATGCGCTCGAACCGGCACAGGATGTCCTGGAGGGTGTTGTTGAGGGCGTGGCCCATGTGCAGCGAGCCCGTCACGTTCGGCGGCGGGATCACGATGGTAAAGGGCACGGCGTCGCGGCGGTCGGGACGACCGGCCTTGAAGGCAAGGCTGTCCTCCCACACGACGGACATGCGGGCTTCGATATCGGCGGGCTGGTAGTTTTTCTCGATCATGGGGCGCTAGAAAGCCGCGTGCGGGGTTCAAGTCAACGGAAAGCTCAACGGCAAAAGGGCTTTCCGGCCCGACGGCAGGTCGATTATGACGCAGGAGCAGGGCTTTATCGGGGCCCAGCGGCCGGGTTTAGCGGCCGCCGCGCGAGACCCGCTCAATTTCGGCCTTTACGATGCGTTCGACAAGGCCCGGCAGATTGTCGTCGAGCCAGGATTTCAGCATCGGCCGCAGCATCTCCTTGACCAGATCCTCCAGCGTCCGCGCATTGCTGCTGAGCACCGTGTGTGCCAGCGAGTTAAAGGCGGATTCGACTGCCGAGACGGTCGACTGGGCCAGGATCGGCTGCGGCGGCGGCAGCGGCGCATCGAAGTCCAGCGGCGCATAGGACGGCGCCGGTGTCGGACGAGACGGCGGTGCTTCGGCGAATTCGAGATCGTCGCGCGGCTCGACCCTGTGGAAGCTCAGCGGCGGTGGCGCGGGCGTCGGCTCCGGGTCCATCGCCATCTCGTCGGTCAATTCGAGCACATCGAGTTCGGGCTCAGGCTCCGGGACACGTACCTCAGGCGCAGGTGTGGCCTCGTCGAGGCCCGCCAGGAGCGCGTCGATGTCGTCCTGATTGTTGGGCTCGACCGCAGCTGAGGGCGGAGGAGGTGCCGGCTTGGCGGCGGCCGGCGGCGGCGCGGGCTTTTCAGCCGCAGGCTTTGCTGGCGCGACCTTCGATGGTGGAATGTCGGCCATCGCCTGAGGCTTGGGTGCGGGCGCGGCGGGTGCCGGCGCGGGCTTGGCAGCTTCAGCCGGCGGCGGCTTGGCCTCATCGTCGGCAATGATGCGCCGGATCGAGGCCAGAATCTCCTCCATGGAGGGTTCTGTGACCTTTGCAGGCTGCGTCATCTCCGACTCCACATCATCAACGCCCTCGCATGCGTTGTTTTACACCAAGCACGACAGGATTGGCCGGTTCCGGATGTGCGCCCCGACATTTTCGTCGCGGCAGCCAGACTTGTCCCCAGATCACGACTCAACGTGAGGCGGCGCGCCCCTGCCCCGTCACTCAAGCATTACGCACGCAACATCGGATGCGGAACGAATCGACCCGCAGCTTCTCGGCAAGGCTATGTCAGGGATTTTGATGATTGCAAGCAAAGCGCCGGTCGGACTCGTCTGTTTGCGAGCCCGACCGGAGGACTACGGGACTTAGCGTCCGTCAGGCGTGCGCACGCCGACCCAGCTGTCGCGGACCTGCTGGTAATGCACGCTCGGATCGTAGACGGTGGTGCTAAGGCCAAGCACCTGCGGTGCGAGACGGCCGACGGCGGCCAGAACCTGATAGGACGCGACCACGCGGTCGTGCTGCGCGGTGACAAGCGCGACGCGTGCATTGACCAGCGCCTGCTGCGCGTTGAGCACGTCGAGGGTAGTGCGTTGACCGGCCTTGGCCTCCTCGCGCACGCCGTTCAGCGCAATCTCGGACGCCGTGACCTGCGCCTGCGCGGACTGCACCTGCGCCTTGCCAGCTTCCAACTGGCCCCAGGCCTGAACGACGTTGGCCCGGGTCTGGTCACGCGTCGTTTCGAGATTCAGGCGCTGCTGCGCCAGATTCTCTTTCGATTGGCGGATCAGCGCATATTCAACGCCGCCCTGAAAGATTGGCACGGAGACAGTCGCAATGGCGGACGCGGTGTTCGTTCGGAAAACCTGGAGGCTCTGCTGGTAACCCGTACTCACGCCAGCTTGAACCGTGACCGTCGGCAGCAGCGCGCCTTCGTTGATCTTGACCTGAAGATAGTTGACGTCGATGCCGTACATCGCGGCCGTGACGTTGGGATTCTCCACCAAGCTGAGATTAACGGCAGCGGCTAACGTCGCGGGCAGGAAACGATCGACCGGAGAACCCGGCGCGAGGTTCGTCGGCTCGTTCCCGATGATTCGGCGGAAGTTCGCGCGCGTCGTCGTGAGATTCGATTCGGCCGTGAGTGCCTGCGTCTTGCCGGCAGCCAACTGAGCCTCGGATTGCGCCACGTCGGTGCGCGTCACTTCGCCCACATTGAACCGATCGCGGGTTTGCTTGAGAGTCTGTTCGAGCACGCGGACGTTGCTGCGCTGGACTTCGAGGGTGGCAGAATCCCGCAGATAATCCATGTAGGTCGTTGATGCACTAAGCAGCACCGACTGATCCATGGCGCGCAGCGCCTCACGGGAGCCGGATACCTGAGCTTCCGCATTTCGCGTCTTGTTGGCCGTGATGTTGCCGTTATAGAGCGTCTGGTTAACGGTCAGACTGGCGCTGTTGGACTGGGGGACGCCATTGAATTGCGCGCCCTTCTGCAATTGCTGGACATCCTGATATTGATACCCGGTGCCGAGGGTCACATTGACCTTGGGACGATATCCCGACAGCGCTTGCGGCACGTTCTCGTCGGTCGAGCGCACCTGGGCGCGCTGTGCGTTGAGCTGCGGATTGTTCTGATAGGCGCGCACCAGCGCGGCCTCGATCGTATCCGCCAACGCAGGCGCCGGCCCGGCAAGCGCCGCCAGGAGGACCGAAACCGCTGCTCCGGTGAAGAACTTCACCCCATGCATCCTTGAAAATCCGTTCATTCTCACGTCAGGCTCGTGCCCGCGAGCCTGGTTACCGTATCCAAGTGGAGTCGTTGCCCCGTAGCAACATAGGACGCGGCCGAGCGCGACGGAACACCCTCTGGGTGGTTCTCAGCGGAAACTCTTCACGTGCAGCATCCCGGCCACACTTCTGATTCAGAACGGGATTTTAAAGGGGTTTCGGCCGTCAGAAGACGAAGGCGGCGGCCCGTTCCAGCCCCGGAAGCACTGGGGCGGCGGCGTCGAACAGCGGCCGGTGGCCGAATTCGCCGTGGGTACGGGTCACGATCATGGCCCGCGATGGCCGGGATTCGGCCGAGACCCCCACCAGGCGTCCCCCTTCCCTGAGCTGGCCGAACAGCCCGTTCGGCGTCACTTCGGTAGCGCCGTTGAGGATGATCACGTCATAGGGCGCGGCGGCCGGATCGCCCTCGGCACTGGGGGCGGCCTTGCAGGTGACGTTGCCGAGCCCCATTGCGGCGAAGACGTCCTTGGCTTTCGCAGCCAGCGCCGAATCGCTCTCCGTTGCCGTGACCTGGCGCGCAAGCTTCGCGGCCAGCGCGGCGAGGTAGCCGGTGGCGCAGCCGACGACCAGCACGTTGTCGGCTTCGCCGATCTCGGCGGCCTGGAGCAGCTTGCCGATCAGCTGCGGCTTGATCAGGAAGCGCTTGGCGCCGCCCTCGCTCACATCGAGATCGAGGTCGAGGTAGGCCAGCGCCTGCCGGCTCGCCGGCACGAAGGCCTCGCGGGGAACCGTGAGCATGGCATCGAGAATGCGGCGATCGGTGACGTCATTGGTGCGCACCTGGCCATCGACCATTTTTAGGCGCGCGGTCGAGAAACCGGACATTTACGGACCCTGCAAGGCGGACGATGCCGCGGACGAAACTTGGCGGCATATTTGGAGCAGGCTCCGCGAAAACGCAACACGTCCGTTGACTGGCGAACCAACGGCGACGCAACGCAGGCATCGGGGCGAGATGGCCTATTCGATCGCGACGGCCAGGCGGCCAATCAGGGCCGCCACTTCGTCCAGCCGCGCCGAATCGGGGGTCTCGACCGCGCGGGCGAGACGGGCCAGGCATTCATCGTCGCTAAGCTCGGGAATATCGGCCGGCAGAATCGAGGGGGCCAGGTGGGCGCGGTCGATCTGGATGTCGGGCATAGGAATCAGCTCCGTGGGAGTCCGGCCCCATCAAGCTCGATTTGAATTAAGTCGATTTGGGGCCGCCTGCGTGGCGGCGGTGGTGCAGCCACACACAACCGCTTGAACGCGATTCTGCCGGGCTGGAGCCTAAAGGCGCTGAGAAGCTGATCGAGTAACACATTTAAGAGGCCGGCGCGGGTTTTCTTGTCCGTAGTCGAACTCTACTTCAGCGAGATCACAATTGTGCTGAGATTGGCCGCCAGCTCCAGTCCCGCCTTCGGGCCTTGCAGCACGATCGTGATGCCCTTCTCGTTGCGGAGGTGGACGCCGTTGACGCCACCAGCAAGGGCGAAGCCGCCTCCGACGGAGCTGTAGGTGCCGGCGAAGTCACCGACCTCGCGGATGCCTGACGCCCAGCCATCGAGACGACCGACCGTGACGCCGGCCGTGATGCCAAAGCTCAGGCCGGTGATCCTGAACGGATAGGTCTTGCCACGATAAACCAGCGTTCCGCTGCCGATGCCGCCGCCGACCAGAAGGCCGGCCTTGACGATCTTGACGCGGACATGACCGGCTGCCTGCGCGCAAGATGGTGTCGCAGGCATGGCGAGCCCCAACGCCAGCGCTAGCAATGCAATCAGACGGAACACGCGCACGCGCCGTTCAGGGTTTTGCGGCATCGACCTTCTTCCAGGTCTCATCAGGGTCGAACAGCGTGGTGCGCTCGGCGATGAACTCGGTGCGCTTGCCGAGATCCTTCTGGTAGACGGTGCCGTCGTGATTGACGAGGAACGTCATCACGCCGGAATTGCCGTATTCGGCAGGCCAGGCGATCAAGCCGAAGCCGCCGATCATCTTGCCTTTGACGACATAGTTGAGCGCACCGCCGGTGGCATTCCGGCCCTGCCCCTTGAGGATATGGAAGTAGTAGCCGTGATAGGGCGCAGGCCCGGCATCGCCGGCGCGATAGCCCTCCTTGGAGGCCTCGGCCGCCAGCACGCCGAGCGGGCTCGGATCGCTGTCGTCGCGCCAGAACAGGCCGTCCTTCTTCCCGGGGGATGAGACAATGCGCTGGGCATAAACACCGGCGCCCTCGCCGCGGTCCTTGTCGGCATATTCGTTCTGCGCGTCGACATAGGCGAGCGCCGTCTGGATCGCGTCGAGCTCGTTGCGGCCGATGCGGCGGCGAAGCACCTCGATCCGTCCCTCGTCGGTGTCGAACTGCCAGCCGGTCCTGGTGTTGAGCAGCGGAATCGGGAACGGGAAATCATCCGGCCCCAGCATCAGCGTCGCGGTCTTGTTGCCCTCCGCCTTGATGCTGTGCCTGACGTCGTACATGGACGAGAAGCGCGCGCGGATGTCGTTGTCGGCGACCTCGTCGCCCGAGGAGACGATGTCCTCGGCGGCCCTGCCGAGCACTTTCAGGATGTCTTTCGGGCCACTCTTGACCGCGGCGGCGAGCGCGGCGGCTGCGTCCTCCGGCGACTTGTAGGATTCCTGCGCGAGTGACGGCGAGCCGAACAGCGCGAGCGCCATGATGCCGGGGAGGATCGTGCGGCGGAACGATTTCAGACCAATCATGGCGTCTCCTCCGCCGGGAGCTTCGCGCCACGGGCGAGCCAGTCGCGGTAGGTGCGGAATGTCAGCCCGAGCTTGTCGTAGTCGACGCGCAGATATCCGTCGCGGCCGCGGCTCACCGCGTCGGGCATCACCTGCTCGACCTCCTGCGCCATCACGCCGACATAGGCCTTGTCGCTGCCGATGTAGCTGAAGCGATAGTAGCCGAGGCCGTTACCGAGATGACCGAGCAGGACGATGTCGTGCTTCAGCGCGATGTCGGACCGCCGGCCACCGCCGCCGCCTCCACGACCGCCTCCTCCGCCTCCCCCTCGGAATCCGCCACCACCGCCACCTCCACGGCCGGCCATGCTCGGTCCGCCGCCGCCGCGCGGCATGCTCGCCATACTTGATCGTCCACGCGCCGACGCTGCGGCTGCGGACCGACCGGAGGAGACGTTCATCGCGCCGCCGCGATTTCCGCCACCGCTCCGGTTGGCGGCCGCACCGCCACCACGGTTTGCAGCCTTGGCACGCTCGCCGCCGCCTTTGGCGCGATCACCACCGCCCTTGCCAGCATTCTTGGCCCGGTCGCCACCGCCCTTGGCACGATCGCCTGCACCGGCGCGGTCGCCTCCACCGGGTCGATCGCCACGATTGCCGGCACGGTCACCGGCCCGATCTCCTGCGCGATCACCAGGGTTGCCGCGATCACCAGCACGATCGCCCACCCGATCACGCGCTCCCTGATCCGGACGCAGCACCTGGTTGCCATCACGCCCGCGAAAATCCATCCGGTCGGACGCGCCGGCCCTGACGTTGTTGTTGCCGAAGCGCTGCTGAACGTTGGTGTTGTTGTAGCGCACGCCGCCGCGATGCGCCGGATTGTGCTGCCAGCCGTTGCCGATGTTGGTGGTGCGATGATTGATGTAGACGTTGCGATTGCCCCAGTTGCAGCCACCGCCCCAATAATTGCCCCAGCGCCCGATCGCCCAGGCGGTGCCGAAGGCGATGCCGGCCGCGACCACACCGGCACCGATATAGGATGGATAGCCCCAATAATACGGCGGGTATTCCGCGTAGGGCCAAGTGCCGTAGACCGTCGCCGGATCGTAATACGGCACGTACATCTGCGCGGGATCAGCCTGCTGGATCACGATCGCCTGCTTGCCCTCCTGGGTCTGTATGCTGACCTTCTGCTGCTTGGTGGTGACCAGCTTCTTGTTGTCATAGGCCTTGTTGCGCAGACGCTGGATTGCATCCATCACGTCGGGCTGCTGGGCGAGAAAAGCATCGCCGAGCTTCTGGGTCCATTCGAGCTTGTCGCTCATCATGGTCAGGACATCGACGGTGCTGGCCAACGCCTTGACGCTGTCGTCCCAACCCTGCTTGTCCACCTCGGTCTTCAGCGCATCCCCCTTCAGGCTCCTGCGCTCCTTCAGGAAGCGGTCGGCCTGCACCACTTCGAGCGGATAGGTCGAGGCCGCCAGCACATTGGCAAGGAGCTCGTCGGGATAGAGCGCGATCGGCGCGACCAGCGCCTCGAGCTGCTCGGGTTTCAAGAGTTCGGCCGCCGCCGCCGGTGGATTTGTGGGCTGCGCCTGCGTGCTCGGAGCGACCGGCGTCGTCGGGGCCGCCGGCGTGGTGGCCTGAGCCATTGCAGCGGTGGGGACCGCCATCACCAGCGTAAGCGCCATCAGGATCTTGCCGCAGCGAACCATCGCAACCTCCACAAGCGTTCCGTCCGCGACCATCGGACCGGCGCACAGGCGTTTGTTGATCGAGATCAACGGAACCGCGCCGCAGTGCTGTTGCAATGCGAAACCTCACTCGATCAGCTCGGCCTCCATCAGAAGCTGGCAGGGCACTGTGAGCCCAAGCGCATTGGCGACCTTCATGTTGATGACCAGCTCGAACTTGGTAGCAAACTGCACCGGCAGCGTTCGAATTTCAGCGCCGCGCAGGATGCGGTCGACATAGGCGGCGCCGTCGCGAAACTGCTGGGCGAGATCGGCGCCATAGGACATCAGGCCGCCGTTGACCGTGTAGAAGCGGACGGCGTAAATCGCCGGAACGCGGCGCTCTGCCAGTAATGGGATGGTCATCCCGCTCTGTGCCGCGAAGAAGCCGCCGTCCGGCAGCACCACAATGCCGCTGCCGACGCGCGCTGCGGCCTCGATCGCCACCGCGATCTCCGCGCCGTTGCGGACGCTGGCGCCAGTCACCTTCATGCCGAGACGATTTTCCATCTGGCGCGCGGCCTGGAGATAAAACGGCGCGTATGGCGCCGATTCCGGATTGAACAGAACGGCGGCATGACCCAGGTCCGGCACCATGTCCTTCAAGAGGCTGAGCCACTTCCCGCTCATCGAATGCTCATAGAGCGAGAAGCCGGTGAGATTGCTGTCCGGCCGGGCGAGATTGACGACGAGGCCGGTTCCGACGGGATCGGACAGTCCCACGAAAACAATCGGAATGCGCTGCGTTGCGCCGCGCAACGCCAGGGTCGCTCCCGTGCTGGTCGCAAACAGCACGTCCGGCCGGGTGGCGACGAGTTCGAGCGCCTCCGATTGCTGCCGCGCCGGATTGGGCCCCGGCCAGCGCACTTCAAGCCGGTAATTCTGGTTTGCGATCCAGCCCCGATCGGCCAGCCCCGATCGGCCAGCCCCTGCTGAAAGGCATCGACGCGCATCTGCGCGCCGGGATCGCCGGGCACGTTGCCGGTCAGCACGCCAACCGACGGCATCCTGTTGTGAGGCGCATCCTGGGCCATGGCGAGGGCAGGAAGCGCAGCCGCTGCGCCGACCAGCGACATGAAACCACGGCGTCTCATTGCACCCTATCACTCCCGACTGTCCGCGCCCGTCTTGGTCATGCATGACACTACTGCGAAAGGAATGGCGCTGCCGATCTGCGAGTTTTGATCGAGATCAAGATACCGGTCGTTATCGGACGATCGGCAGCCTGACCACGAACAGCGCCCCACCCGCTGGCAGGTTCTCGGCTGCCATCGTGCCGTGATGGGCCTCCACGATGGTTTTGGCGATCGCAAGCCCCATCCCCATGCCTTCCGGCTTGGTCGTAAAAAATGGATTGAAGACACTTGCGAGATCGCCGGTCGCGATGCCAGGGCCGGTGTCGATGATCCTGATCTCGGCCTGGTTGCCGGCGCGGGCCGTCGCCACACTCACCTCGCGCTTCGTAATGTCCGCATCGGAGATCGCGTCCATCGCGTTGATGATGAGGTTGAGAACGACTTGCTGCAGCTGGACGGGATCGCCCTTGATCGGCAGAGCGGTGACGGCAGGCACATAGCTCAGCGCAATGCGACGTCCATTGGCAACGGCCGCTGCCAACCCGATCGCTTCGCACACCGTGTCGTTGAGCTCGAGCTTCCGGATTTCAAACGGCGTCTTCTTCAGGACGCTGCGGAGGCGACGGATCACCTCGCTCGCCCGAAGGTCGTCGCGCCTGATGTCAGCAAGAATATGCTTGATTTCGTCCAGATCGGGCGAGGCAGCCTTGAGCATGAGTTCCGCCGTCTCGGCGTTGGTCAGAATGGAGCCAAGCGGCTGGTTCAGCTCGTGGGCGATCGACGTCGTCAGTTCTCCGACGGCCGAATAGCGATTGGCGTGCGCTAGCTCGACAAAGCGCTGACGTGACTCGACCTCAGCGGCCCGGCGGCGGTGGCGTTCATGCAGCAGCACGCTGATCAGTCCTGCCTGCACCAGAATGATGGCGGCGATCAGGAGTATCTGCCAGCGATAGCTCTCCCAAATGGTTGGCTCGCGAAACAGAATCTCGCTCCCGGCGGGCAGATTGCTTGCGCCGATGCCCCAGCGTTGCAGCTCACGCCAATCGTATTTCGGCGCAGCGAACCCAATCGGCTCGTATTTGATGTTGGACGGCTTCTCCCCGCGGAGGATGCGAATGGCGGCATCGACGCTCCTGCGGCTCGTTTCCATTGTCGAATGCATCGGGCCGCCCACGGTGCTGCCGCCGAAGAACGGCTCCTGATAGGAAAAGATCGGCGCGTTCGCGACCTCATGCAGCCCGCGCAACGCAATATCGCCTTCATGAACGATTCCGGCTGCGTCGACCGACATCAGGCCCCAGAACAGCACCGTATGCGGCGGAAGCTTCGCCGCACGCTTCAGGATTTCTTCGAACGACAGATCCGAATACCAGACGATCGCGAGCCGGCCTTGGAGCGGCTTCAGCTCGCGCGTGACCTCGTCGACCCAGAATTTCTCCAGCGGCGACGCGCCGATCACCACAGCGACGGTCTTGGTATCCGGCATTACCTGGAGGATACTCTCGAAAGCCGCCACGAAGTCGTTGCGGACGGATACAACGACGTCCTTGTCGGTAAGATCGGAACGATTTACCAACCGCTCCTCGACCACCGTCAGGACCATCGGCGTATCGGGAAACAGCTTGCTCCGGTATCGCTGCACGAACCGCGCGGCCGGTGCGCCGATGCTGATAATGATGTCGGGCAGCGCGCCCTGATAGAGTGAGCCGAGATATTCGGCGAATGGCGCTTCCGGGCCCGGATTGTTGAAGCGTGCGGTGAGCAGTGTGTGCTCCTGGATGTCAAGCGGCCATGGCGATTGCCGCTCCAGCTCGGCCTTGATGCTCCGTGCATACTCGCTCCAGGGGCGGAATTCCCGGCCGAACGAATACAGCACCAGAACGCGCTTCAACTCGCGATAGCGGGGGTCACTAAGCTCGACGGCAACGGCCGATCTGGACGGGATGCATGCGGCGAGTATCAAGCCGAGCCATAGAAGCAGAGCCGTGGCCCGCCACGGTTTGACTAACGCGACGGTCACGCGCCCGCTCATCCGTCTCCCCGGCGGCTTCAAACAGCCGCTCTCAGGGGCAATCCTAGCGAGAATTGCGTGGTTTAGACAGAGGCATGGGGATTCCCGATTACGAGTGTTCAATGGCCGCTCAGCACCAGCGTCTGGATCGGCAGCAACAGCGCCTGGATGCGCAGCAGCAACGCGTGCACCAGGCCGACGCCGTCGACGACGTGCAATGCGATCTTGCGGCTGGTTGGCGTGTCATTCGCCGAGATTTCCTCGTGGTTGCTGGTATAGGCGTTGACGATGCAGCTGCTGCCAGGCGTGACGCCGTCGAGGCCGCCTTTGTAGAGCGGCTCCAGGAACACCAGGATCGTGCCGGGACGGACGGCACTTTGCGGATCGATCAGTTGCTCGCCTGCGCGAAACTGTCCGGCTGCGATATAATCCTGCACCGTCGTAATCACCATGGGGATGATGACCCATGGCTTCGAGATGCAGGTCGCCTCCGCCACCATGCCGACCTTCATCACCTGCGCTTCGATCTGGCCGAAACCTGCCTGCAAGGCCTTGGCTCCGGCGCCTTCAGGAATTAACACACCCGCCGGGCGCATGATCTGGGCGACGAGGTCGCCAGGGCGAAGGAAGAATTGCTCGACGCGACCGTCGACGCCGGCGCGGATGAACGTCTTGTCAAGATCGACCTGAGCCTCGTCGAGCGCGGCTTCCGCGCTGGCCTTCTGCGCGGGCAGCAAAGTGGAGACCTGCAAGGATGCCGATTGCCTCGCGGCGTTCGCGGCGTCGATGCCGGACTGGCGCTGATCGACCAGCACCTGCAACTTATCGATGTCGCGCTGCGGAACGATACCGGGATTGCGGCGCTGGAGCTCGCTCTTGACCTCGAGCTCATCCTTGGCTTGCTGATAGTTGGCCTTGGCCTCGCCGACCTGCGCCTCGGCCTTGACCACGTCAGCCTGAGCCGTCTGCATCATAGCATCGACCTCGGCCACTTTCCGTTTCGCCGTTTCGAACGCGGCCTTCTGCTTCGAGCTGTCGAGCGTGAACAGCACGTCGCCCTTCTTTACCGGTGCGCTGAAGCCGATGTTGACTTGCGCCACACGGCCCGAGCCTTCGGGCAGGATCGGCACGGTTCGAAAATAGAGGGTCGCCGACGAGGTGGTCGGGTGGAAGTAGAAGATCATCGTGATCAGCGACACCGTCAGCATCAGGCAGCCGGTGATGCCCCAGCGCAGCTCATACCAGATCGAGAAGAAGGTGATCTCCTTTCCGAAGCGTTTGCCCTGGGCATAGCGGCGATAGAGATAGTCCGGCAGGATCGTCACCAGGGAGCAGATCATGAGCTCAAGCATGAATGTGCTCCGTCCGGCCGGTATCCGGCGCGCCCGCAGGGGTGGGAGCCGGCCCAGTCTCGTTCGGCTCGTCATCCTGCCCGGGCGTCGAATCCGCAATCTTCTCGACCGAACCGGCGATGCTGCGCAGCGGCGTTCCGAAGTCGGGAAGGTCGATCAGCGCGAGCAGCAGGCCCGCGATCCAGAAAATGTGCATGTGCGTGAACAGCGAGATCAGGCCGAGCACGGCGACAAACTCGAGCTGCAGCTTCTGCGATTTGTGTGCCATCCGCTCTGGGAGGCTGTGCAGCTTCCAGTAGAGCGTGCCGACCCAGAGCACGGTGCCAATCAGGAATAGCCCCATTACCACCATCAGCGTATCGGTTCCACTTCCGGGCGCGAGATAGAACGGCAGATGGTGTGGGGCCATCGGATGCAGCTGATCGTTCAAATGCCTCTCCCCGTCAAACGTGCTCTTGCGGCACCGTGTTCAGGCAGTCTGTCGGTTTGCTTGATTTGAATCAAGGGAACGCCCCGCTGCCAGACCTAGCTTTCGTCCGTGCAGAACTGCAGTCAGCCATTGAGGAGCAGCCATGCCCGGGTTTGACAACCTCATCCCTGATGCCGCCCAGATCCGGAAGGAGGCGGCGCTGAAGGACGCCGAAAAGGCGGACGAGTACGTGCGCCTTGCGACCGCTGCCGACGCCGAAAAACGTGCGCTGATCGAGCGCCTGAGCAAGCCCTCCGGCAAGAGCGAGGAAGAGAAGATCAAGCTGGCCGCAACCATCATCCAGCGTGCCGTGCGAAACGGCCTGACCGAGGTGCTGGTCTATCGCTTCCCCAACTCGCTCTGCACCGACAAGGGGCGCGCCATCAACCAGATGGAGAAAGGCTGGGAAACTACGCTGACCGGGATCCCCAGGGAGATATTCCAGCTCTGGGCCGACTACCTCCGACCCCGAGGTTACCGCATCGCCTATCAGATCATCGATTTCCCGGGCGGCGTACCTGGCGATATTGGCGTGACCATTTCGTGGGACGAGTAATCTTGGACGAATGACACGTGCAACGGAAAGGACAGGCATGGCCAAGGATGAGCCCGCGGAGAAAATGAAGCGCAAGGCCTATGAGAAGGAGCTCGAAAAGCTCCAGGTCGAGCTCTGCCATCTCCAGGAATGGGTCAAGGCCCAGAAATTGAAGGTGATCATCATCTTCGAGGGCCGTGACGCCGCCGGCAAGGGTGGGACCATCAAGGCCTTGACGGAAAAAGTCAGCCCGCGGGTCTTCCGGGTCTGCGCTCTGCCCGCGCCCTCCGACCGGCAAAAATCGCAGCTGTTCCTGCAGCGCTATATCGAGCAATTCCCGGCCGGCGGTGAGATCGTGATTTTCGATCGCAGCTGGTACAATCGCGCCGGCGTCGAATATGTCATGGGCTTCTGCTCGCCGGCCGACCACAAGCGCTTTCTCGAGTTGTGTCCGCTGGTCGAGAAATTCGCCGTGGACGCCGGCATGGTCCTGATCAAGCTGTGGCTCGAGGTCGGGATGGAGGAGCAGGAGCTTCGCTTCAAGGCGCGTATCGAGGATCCGCTGCGGCAGTGGAAGCTGAGCCCAATGGACACCGAGTCGTTCGGACGCTGGTACGATTACTCCCGCGCGCGCGACATGATGTTCGAGGCGACCGACACCAAGCATGCGCCCTGGCGGCTGATCCGCTCGAACGACAAGCGGCGCGCACGGCTCAACGTCATCTCGCATATTCTGCAAACGATCCCCTACAAGAAGATCAAGCGCGAGAAGGTCGAGCTGCCGCCGCGCTCCCACAAGGGACGCTACAACGACCAGGCCAGCCTGCGCGGACTGAAGTTCGTCGAGGAACGATACTGAAGCGCGCAATTCTGAAGCGAAAAAAACGGGCTGCGGTGACGCAGCCCGTCCTGCCGTGAGCCTCGTTCTCGGGCTTATTTCAGCCGGATCGTGACGCCGCCGACCGCGGCCGATACTTCCGCGCCGACCTTCGGCCCGCTGAGCTGAAGGATCACGCCATTGCCGTTCTGCAGCTGCACGGCGCCCGCGCCTGCTGCGACCGCGCCCCCCGCTCCGCCTGCCGCGTAGGACCCCTCGAACGACTGCGGCCCCCTCAGGTTGAGGGCCCGGCCGACCAGCTTGGTGGTCGAGGCGCCGATCGTGAAGCCGACGCTCATGCCGGATACGGTGAAGGGATATTTCTTGCCGTGGTAGACCAGCACGCCCTCCCCGCCGCCGACGCCGACGATGAAGCCGCCCTTGGTGAAGACGACGGCGACCTGGCCGGTATCGGCACGCGAAGGCGTGGTGAAGCCGGCAACCGTTGCAAGCGAGACAGCCAGGAAGGCTCCGATGGTCAATTTTCTCATGACGTTTTCCCCTCAGTGAGTTGTGCAGGCAGCATGTAAGTTTCCCTTGACCGACCTATGACGGGCCTTGAGCTTCGGCTGCGCTCCGGGCTTCGGCCGGCCGAGCTTCGCCAGAGCTTCGGTGCGCACGAGCTTTAACCCTTCCTTGGCGTCGTAGCCATGGATATCCTTGATCCAAGTCAATGGTCGGGTGCATTCTGGTCACCGAGAACGCTGTCGAGCGAGCGCAGCCATTGCCCGCTGTCGGTCTTTTCCCCAAGCCCCTCGGCACGCAGGAGGTCACGGAGCTGCGCATGCGCGCCGACGATGCAGAGGATCACCCGGCGTGACGCAAGCTCGTCATGGAGGTCATGCAGCATGCGCGCGCCCGCAAGATCGATATAGGGCGACGCCGAAAGGTCGCAGGCAACCAGGCGGATGCCCGGCGAACGCCTGAGCGCAGTCAGGACTGTCTCCAGAATCGTCTCGGCATTGATGTAGAGCAGCGAGGCTTCGGGACGGAACGCGATGATTCCCACCAGCGGTTCGACGTCCGCGTGCCGCGCGCTGTCCGAATAGCGGCCGCTGCCCGGGAGACGGCCGAGGAACGCGACATTCGGCCGCGACGCCCGCGCCAGCAGCAGGAATATCGACGCGATCGATGCCAACAGGACGCCCTGCAGGATGCCGAGCAGCAGCACGGAGATCAGAGCGATCGATGCTGCGTAGAAATCGATCCGGCTGACCTGCCACATCCGCATGAGCGCGCGGATATCGACCAGCTTGTAGACGGCGGCAAAGACGATCGCCGCGAGCACCGCCTTGGGCAGATTGGTGAGCAGCCCGGTGAAGAACAGCAGACAGAGCCCGAGCGTCACGGAGCAGATGACCAGAGCCAGAGGAGTTCGCGCACCGGCATTGTCATTGACGGCCGACTGCGACAAGCCGCCTGCGACGGGATAGCCATGGCCGAAGGCGACGGCGAGGTTCGCAGCACCCAGTCCCAAGAACTCCTGTCGGACGTCGAGGGGATAGCCGTGCTTGGCGGCAAAGCTCCGGGCCGCCGAGACGCCTTCGATGTAGGCCAGCAGCACGCAGCCTGCCGCGAGCGGAAACAGATCGTCGAACTCGAGCAGGCCGAAGGTCGGCATTGCCAGCGCCGGCAGCCCCTCCGGTATCTTCCCCGTAACGGGCACGCCGAGGCCCGGAAAGCCGAACACGGTCGCCACCACAATCGCCAGCGCCACGATGGTGATGCCGACCGGCCTGCCCGGCAGACGCCGCTCGCCGAGCAGCAGCAACAGCAGCGCGACCGCGCCGATCGCCAGAACGAGCGGATCGAGATGGCCGAGTTGTCCAGCTAGTTTGAAGGCACGGTCGAAGAAATTGTGGCCACCGCCGGCGACGCCGAACAGGCTCGGCAACTGGCTCATGATGATGGTGAGCCCCGCACCGGCTTTGAAGCCGACCAAAATGCTGTCGCTGACGAGGCGGACGAGCACGCTGAGCTTGAACAGCCAGGCGACGAAGCACAGCACGGCCACGCCGAACGCCGCAAGACTTGCAATCTGCGCATACTTCACAGCATCGCCTCCGGCGAGCGCGCCGACGGTTGCGGCAATCATCAATGAGATCGCCGAAGTCGGGCCGATCGCCAACTGCCGCGAGGCCCCGAGCAAGGCATAACCAATGCCGCCGAGCATGTAACCGTAGACGCCGATCTGCGGCTGCAGTCCGGCGAGCGCCGCGTAGGCGAGCGAAACAGGAATGGCGTAGGCGGCGAGCGTGACGCCGGCGACGGCGTCGGATGGCAACCATTCACGCCGATAGGCGGCGAGCCAGCCCGCCGGCGGAAAGAAGCGCGTCCAGGCTTGGTCGGACGGCGCTGTCATGTTGTCCCCACCCGACGAGAGTTGCCGTGACGCAGCAGGACGATCAGCGGCGTCACGACAAAAGCGCCTTCTGTCGCAGGTTTGTCATCCCCTCATAGGCGTCGCTTTGTCGACGCCGATGCTTGATTTGGATCAAGCAATCTCACCCCTCCGCCAATCAATCGCGCCAGCGCGCCAATCGCATCCGGCAAACTGCCCCAGGCGACGGCGCATTTCGGCCGCGCCTCGCGCGTGCCGATGTTGTGGATCTACATCGAGAACGACACGTACTTCGGGCCGCAGCTCGCGAAGCGCATGCGTGCAGCGTTCACGGCCGCCGGCGGCAGCGGCTAGTGACTGTTCGGATCAAGCATCCCAAGCCGTTCCGCGATCGAAACGAGTTCCGCGAGCGAATGGACCTGCATCTTCTCCATCACCTGATGGCGGTGGGCTTTTATCGTGCGCTCGGTCGTTCCGAGTTCATGGGCGATCTGCTTGTTGATCTTGCCGCGCACGATGAAATCGAATACCTGCCGCTCGCGCTGGGTCAGCGCTGCGATGCAAGCGCGGAATGCATCGAGCCTACTGCGCTGACCACGCGCGGCATTCTGTCGCGCCAGCGCGCGTTCGATCGCATCCAGCAACTGCACGGAGGATACCGGCTTGGTCAGGAAATCCTCCGCCCCGGCCTTGATCGCCCGCACGGTGGTCGGCGTATCGGCATGACCTGTCAGGAATATGATTGGAAGTGTCGAGCCGGACACGGTCAGGCGGCTTTGCAGATCCGGGCCGCTCAACCCCGGTATCTGAACGTCGAGCAGGATGCATCCCGGTTGCGTGTTGTCCGGCGGTGCATCCAGCAGATCCTGCGATGAGGCGTAAGTCGCGACATCATATCCGGCAAGCTTCAAACGGCGTTCGATCGCGGTTCGAAACGAAGCGTCATCGTCGACCACGTGAACAAGGCCGGGCACCGCTCACCTCTCTCAAAACCGAACAAACGTCAATTCTCTAGAACAGGGCAGCGCGACTGCCCAATGTGACCAAAAAAGCAAACCGCGTGTTTCGCAATGGGGCGCGCCAAATTCTCCCAGTTCTCAATTTGTGCAGCAAACGCATGCTCTGTCCTTTGGTACAATGGCCCTTGGGACAATGGATTGAAATACAGCCTTGGTCGTAAATCAACCTCGGCGGGAGTGGAACAGCGCGGCGCATTTCCTCCAATGAGTTTCTGTCTGACCGACCAATTCGGCGATGAGCCTGAGGAGTTGGCCATGTTCGTTCGCATCACAACGGATTCCGCACAGCGCCCCAATTCCCTCCGCGACCTTGGCATGACCAGCGATTCAAATGCGCTCGTCAGTTTAAGCGAATTTTCCTACAAAAAAGGCAGCGAAATCTACGGCGAGAGAGAGCCCGCCGAATATGTCTATCAGGTCAAGTCTGGTGCAGTGCGAAGCTACAAGCTGCTGTCGGACGGCCGCAGGCAGATCGGCGCCTTTCATCTGGCCGGCGACATCTTCGGCCTGGAGAATGGTGGAGAGCACCGCTTCACGGCGGAAGCGATCGTCGATACCCATGTGCGCCTCGTCAAGCGGCAGAGCCTCGAAATCGTGGCCGAGAGCGACGCCATGGTCGCCCGCAACCTGCTCACCATGACGACTAATAATCTCCAGCACGCCGAGGACCACATGCTGCTGCTCGGCCGCAAGACCTCGCTGGAGCGGGTCGCGGCCTTCCTGCTCGAGATGGACAAGCGGCTGACGGCCGCCGGGGTCATGGCGCTGCCGATGTCTCGGCGCGACATCGCCGATTATCTGGGCCTGACCCTCGAAACTGTCTCCCGCGCCTTGTCGCGGCTGCATGAGCTCGGGGTTCTCGGGTTCATCGGCAACACCCAACGCCAGATCGTGCTGCTCGACCGGGACAAGCTCGCGGGCCTCGACCTGCAGCCCTGATCCGCCGGATGCGGCATTATGCACTGACGTCAGCAGCATCTGCTGCGCCACGGGAGGCGCGGACGTGCGGAGGCTGGCACAATCTGCACATCACAGCGGCTGCGCCCGGTAGTACCGTGTCCCCATGTCGAACGAGATCGCATTTCGGATCGCTGTGGTCGTCTTCGGCGCGCTGCCGGTCGCGTTCACGGCTCTTATCCTCTTCCTGGGATGAAGTCGTCTTTAATCAATCCGACGTAGTCGAGCGTCTTGCGCAAGACCTCGAACAGGATTGCGGCTGACCAGCCGAACAGCAGCACACCGTTCATAGCTGTCAACGGTCCGATGAGCCGCCATTCGCGCACCGGCGTGATGTCACCATAGCCGAGCGTCGTGTAGTTGACGAAGGCGAAATAGAGCAGATCACTGCCGGGCGCAGCGGCCTGGACGATGTGATACGTGCAGGCCCACACCACGACTTCCAGCGCGTGTGCAACCTTGAGCACCGCCGCGGTCGCAACCATCACGCCCATCAGCTGCAATCTCGGTCGTCCGGTCCTTCGATAGCCGGCGTTGCGGGCGATCGCGACGGCGACGACGGTGACCAGCGCGTGGATCCCGATATTGATCGCGCTCACCAGCGCACCGACCGTCAACTGCAAAATCATGAGACTCGCTCAAAGGTGCTGCAAGGTGGCATCGATCGCGGGGGTGGTACTCTTGCCGACGTCGGCGGGCACAGCGCGCTCGATCCGGATCCAGGCGGCGGCAAGTTCCCAGGCGACCGCGAGGATGATCGGCCCGATGAAGAGGCCGATGATGCCGTGCGCGAGCGTTCCGCCGATGACGCCGATCAGGATCACAATTGTCGGCGTGGTCAACCCCCGCCCCATCACCAGCGGCTTCAGTATGTTGTCGAGGACCCCGACGATCACGAAGAATAGCGTCAGAGGAAGCGCCATGGCCACGTCCTTGTCCATCCAGATCCAGATGACGACGGGAATGAGCACCAGCGCGGCGCCGATCTGCACGATCGAAAGCAGGAGAACAATGACAGCGAGCAGACCCGCGCTCGGAATGGCGGCGAGCTTGAAACCGATGCCGGCAAGCAACGCCTGAATTATCGCAACCCCGATGATGCCCTGCGACACCGCGCGGATGGTGGCACCGGAGAGCTCGAGAAAATGTTCGCTCTGTTCCGGCACGATCCGAAACAGGAAACTGCGGATCGCGTCGGCGAGCTGCGGCCCATACGGAAACAAGACTCCGGCGACCAGCACCGAAAGCAAGAACTGGAGCGTGCCGACGCCGGCGCTG
The DNA here is from genome assembly GCF_021458635.1 of Bradyrhizobium monzae. GTDB lineage: Bacteria > Pseudomonadota > Alphaproteobacteria > Rhizobiales > Xanthobacteraceae > Bradyrhizobium. Next base: position 428,826 of record NZ_JAIRDQ010000005.1, on the reverse strand, counting down.
CCTGCGAACGACAGCATGTATCCTGCGAGCGGTTTTAGATATGGCGTCACCTCGCGCAGCACGGCGCGGATATTGGTGTAGGCAAGATTCCAGAAATCGTAGAGCTGCGGGCCGATCAAGGGCCAGTTCTTGACCTGCTCGGGTGCACTTTGAAGTGCGAGATCGCCGGTGCCGATCTGGCTTGCGATCTCCCTGATCCCATCGACGGCGCTGAGGCCTAACCATGCCGCCGGACCGATGACGATCCCGAGCATGACCAAAGTAAGAATGGTGGCCGCGGTTCGAGGGCTGCCGCCAAGGAGTTTGGCGAGCCAGCTGAAGGCCGGATAGAACGCCACCGCGAGCACAGCGCTCCAGGTCAGGATCGGTATGAATGGCTTGATGATCAAGAACGTCCACAGGACCAGCAGCGCCAGCAATCCGAGCCGGATCACGAACTGGATGACGGCGTCGGCGGGCAAAAGGCTGCGAAGCGTCTTCACAACTTGGGACCTACATCGCGGGCGTAGTTGGTTGAGGGAGATGTAGCAGCCCGCCGCATGCGCCAAGTTTGATCCAGATCAAGCCGCAAGATCCAGAGCGGGTTCAAAGCTTGCTCGCTCCCCCGCCTGACAATTAAAAGGTCGAGCATCAGGTTGCCTAGGCGCGGAAGATCGGCCAGTTTAAGGTCGTTCCATTCGGCTTCGGCCTTGCGGATGGCAGCGCCAGAAAGCGCGTCCTGGAACCTCATGGAGACCGATTCCCCCCACCGGGTAGACCGAATTAGGGGGATCCCGGCGGCTGAATTCGGGGGAACAAGCCGCTCACCCCATTCGGTACCCCCAAGCGCGCCGGATAGCGACGGGCACGGCTGAACGCGACAGAACAAACCGAGACAGTGAAAAGCTCAGTTATCTCCGAGACTTGTCCGAAAATCTTGGTGTGCTTGAAGAGGCTTGGAAACAGCCTGATGGCTCCCCGGGCTGGATTCGAACCAGCGACCATCCGATTAACAGTCGGATGCTCTACCGCTGAGCTACCGAGGAAAAGGCGAACCATTCGTCCGCGCGCGGCTGCGTATAACAAAGCCGGTTGCGCTTGCAAAGGACGAATTCGCCATCATCGCAAAGCATCGAGGAAAGGCCTGCGGGGCCCCTCCCCGGGCCCAGGTCAGGTCAGGATTACTCGGCGGTGAAGGACGTGGTCTTGGTACCGGGGTCGTAGCGCAGCCGAAGCGCGGTCATCTTGCAGAGATTGACGTTCTTCCAGAGCACGGACTCGTCATAGTTCTGCCAGTCGACGCGGATGTTCCAGACGCAGCCCTCGTCGTCCTCGTCGAACTCGACATAGGTCGAGGCCTGGTTCTGCAAAACCTTCTCCAGCTCGTTGTCCCATTCGTCCAGGCCATCGTCCGGCGCATTGAAGCCGAGGAATTTGATCGCATAGCCGGTCTCGTTGACGACGGTGACGTTGCGGGCATCGGCCGCGAACGACGACGGAGTGGCTGCGATCGCAAGTCCGATCGCGATCAGTCCAGACAGCAAAAACTTCATGTGAAATGCTCCGGATCGAAACTGGCTCCGGCGCCTGACGTCGATCGGCGCAGGCGCCGCGGCAACCAATGGCGTTGCCTTGAAGGGGTCGTCCGGAGCGCGATCGAGAGGTTGGACACGCCCTCGATCCGCGCTCCGGCTTGTTGCGCGACGCGAGACGCGCAACGAGCCAGTTCATATCGTTCCGAATTCTCAGCAGCAATGAACCGTCATTCATAGATCCGCGGTGTTTGTTTTTTCCGGTGCGGGCACAGCCGCCGGCGCGCCCGCGGCACCATTGGCCTTGCCGGTGACAGCTCCGATCAGCGCCTTCACGGGATCGTCGCCCGGGGCAAACCCGCTCTGGCGCAGAATCTCGTCGATCATCGGACGTAGCGCGTGCACCTTGAGCAGCTCGCCGGCGAGCCCCTCTCCGAAGCCGACATTGCCACCCCCGGCGCCATTGCCGCCGAAAGCGCCGCCGGTGTGCAGGATGCGAACGTCCTTGAGATTGCCGATCGGCCTGACCATCTCCGCCAGTGCCGACGGCATCGTCTCGATCCGCTTCTTGGCGATCTCGAAATCGATCACGTTGGCGCCGAGCTTGTTCTGCGCCTCGTTCTTGAGCGTGATGACGGCTGCCTCGGCCTCGCCGATATTCCTGACGCCCACCGCCTTGATCTTGTTGGACTCGGCTTCCGCCGTGGCCAGCGTCTTGACGGCCTCGGCGCGGTCGAGCGACGCCTTCTTCTCGGCTTCGGCAGCGACGATCAGCTCGGTCGATTTGCGCTCGGCTTCGGTGCGGGCGGCGAGCACCTGGGTGAGGCGGGCGCGATCGGCGACCTCGACCGCACGCGCGGTCACGACCTTTTCTTCCGCCGAGACCGCGATTGCTTCGGCGGTCTTGGCCTCAGCGACGGCCTCCGAGGTCTGCTTGCTCTTCGATGCGATCTGGATCTCGTTCTCCTGCGTCGCGATCTGGATTTCGCGCTGGGCGTCGGTCTTGCGCTTGTTGATCGCCAGATCCGACTCGATCACCGCGGTTTCCTTGACCTGCTTGGCACCGGCCTCCTTCTCCGCGACCGCACGGTCGGTATCGATGCGGGCGTTCTCTTCGGTCAGGCGCGCGGTCTGCGTCGCCGTTGCGACCTCGGCGCGGGTACTAGCCGTCTTGTTGGCGATGTCGCGCTCCTGCGACAGCTCGGCCTCCTTCTTAGTCCGCTCGATGGTCAGGGTCTGCTGCCGCGCCTCGAGATCCTTTTGCGCTATCGCGACCTCGTTGTCGCGCACGATCGAGTTGCGGTCACGCCGGCGCGTCTCGGTGACGGTTTTCAACTGAGTCAGGCCTTCGGCGTCGAAGAAATTCTCAGGATTGAAGAATTTTACGTCGGTCTGGTCGAGCTTGGTCAGCGAAACCGACTCCAGCTCAAGGCCGTTCGATTTCACGTCGGACTCGACGGTTGCCTGCACATGCTTGACGAAATCGCTACGCTTTTCCTGCAGCTCAAGAATGGACATGGTCGCCGCGACCGATCGCAGGCCGTCGACGAATTTGGCCTCGACCTGGTTACGCAGGGCTTCGGCGTCATTCGTCAACGCGCCCAGCGTCTGGCTCGCAAGCGCAATGCTCTCATCGTCAGGACGCACACGCACGTAGAACTCGGCGACGATATCGACACGCAGGCGGTCCTTGGTGATCAGGGATTCCCGCTCCTTGCGTTCGACGGTGAGCCGCAGCGTCTTCAGATTGACGCTGGCGTAGGAGTGGAAGATCGGCAGGATCATGGCGCCGCCGTCCAGCACGACCTTCTTGCCGCCGAGGCCGGTGCGCACGAAGGCCTCGTCGCGCGTGGCGCGCTTGTAGAGAATGGTGAAGATGATGCCCAGGACGACGATCAGCGCGACGCCGATCATGGCTGGGATTGCAATGTCGAACATGACTTTCTCCAAAAATGACTGGCTAGCTCGAGCTGCTTAGAGGTGGCTTGTTAGAGTCGGCTTGGACGGCTTGAGTTCATCGTCGGCCTTGACCGCCACGAAGCGGGTGTCGACGCGGTCGACCAGGAGCACCAGGGTTCCCTGCGGAAGGGGCAAGGACGTCGGAGCGGCAACCGCGGAGACAAAATGCCTGTTGCCATGGATGTCGGCGACGCTGACGCGGCCCGGCGGCCCCTGGTCGAGCGGACCGATGACGACCTCACCGACACGGCCGACGAGATCGCCGAGACCAATGGCATAGCTTTCGTCCTTGGGAATGACCCGCGCGATGCCGCGGCTGGCGGCGCGGACCAGCGGGACCGAGGCGATGACCGCCGCGAGCGAGGCGATCGAGGCCGGCAAGGGACCGGCCACCATTCGGGCGACGTCCTGGATCAGGAAGCCGGTGATCGAAAAGGCGCCGAGCGCCAGCAGCAGGAAGATCAGCAGCGGCACGCCGCCAACATTGATCCAGGAGATGGCGTTGATCACGCCATTGTCGCTGGGATGGCTGAAATCGATGCTGGTGCCGAGCATCTCGCTGAGCGACGCCCCGACCAGCATCGTGACCACTTCGAGCGTGCCGACGATGAGGATCATGGCCGCCGCGATCGCGAACGGCCTGACCTCGGGCGACATGACGTGTTCGAGCAATGCGCTCATGACACGAACCTCAGGAGTGCGACTTCAACCGCGCCAGCCTCGCTGCAATCTCCTTGTTGCGATGCAACGTGCTGAGCTCGTCGATGTCGCTTGAATATGGGATGCCCGGCGGCACGCCGGTGACGCGCGCCACCGCCCTGCCCGCGCGCAGCGCCTTCCCGGCCGCCGAGGTGCCGCCACGCTTGCGGGGCGAGGTCGAGGCCTGGTGGCTGGCGGCCGCCTCGCTCTTTTCGAGGTCGACACGGCGCTGCTCGGCATCCTGCAGTGCCGAGAGCACCGCGCGCAGCGAGGTGACGCACTGTTCGATTTTCTCGTTGTTCTCGTCGATGGCGCGGGAGAGCACCTCGAACTGCGCCTCCAGATCCATCTGACGGGCTATGCCGGCGCGGGCGAGATCGTCGCGGCTATCGGCGATCGCGCCCTCGATCTTGACGGCGAGATCGGTCATCTCGCGTTCGATCTCGGTGCGGCGGGCGTTGAGGCGGTACTCCTCGGCGCGCGCGGCCGCGAGCGCATCGCGCGCCTCGCTCTCCGCGCGCTCGATCTCGCGGATGGCCTGGCCAACCACTTTCAGCTTGTTGTTGCCTTCCGCCTGTTCGATCGCGTCATAGGCGATGCCGGCGATCAGACGTCCGACCCGGGACAGGAAATTTTCGGGAGCGGCAGCGATGGTATCCATAGCGTTCTCCTCCTCTGGCAGACTGTTCGGCGTGACGCCGTAGTGAACCTCGAAACCGTCGTCGGTGCGGATCAGGTGTGCAGGCACGCTCTGGCCCCAGCCCTCCGCGTAGCCGACGTAGTCGAAGGGCACGCTGAAGCGCCCCTGCACGGTTGAAATCGAAATGGTGGCCGGGCCCTTGATCTTGGCGAGCTTGTCGTCGAGTGGCAGGCGGCGGCCTTGCGCCGCGCGATAGTCGGCGCGATCGCGCAGGCCCAGCGTCACCAGCCGCGACGGCAGCGCCGTTTCCTTGCGGATCGGCTCATAGGCATGGGCATGCAGCAGGACGACGTTGGAGCCCACATTATGGGTCCGCGCGACCTCGTCCAGGATCTCCATCATGCGGTCATAGGCCCTGAACGTCGCCTCCATCGCAGCCTTGGCGGCCGGGTCAGGGGCTAGCCTGTAACGCAGCGCCGATGGCGCATGTCGGGGCGACGGGCTCATGGAAAGCACTAAAGCACCATCTTGGTGCTTTACAAGGGGGAAGCTCGATCACGTTCCACTGATCCTGATGCACTCTGAGGGTTAGTCGCTGTCGTCCGGGGCTGCGTTCAAGGCGGATCATCACTACTAGATCACCGCCGATCAAGGCTTCTTGCACGCGCGGGTTGCAATTTGAGGGAAAGTCGATTGCCACCCGGAACACCTGGGCCGATTTCGAGCCGTCATTGCGAGGAGCAAAGCGACGAAGCAATCCAGAATCCCACAGCGGAGGGATTCTGGATTGCTTCGCTGCGCTCGTAATGACGGAGCAAGCAGGCACAGACTCGCATTCTCGCGGCTTGCCGCCCGAGTTTTGCACCCTCGCGTCACCCTCTTTTGTCAGAGGGCGCAGGGAAGGCCGGGTGCCGGCTGGCACCCGCGGTCCACTGTGCGATGGTTGCGCCACAAGAGGCTGCACAGCGGCATACAGGTGAAGCCAAACATCCGGCCTTCCCTGCGCAGTGGGTTGACGGCTTATGCCGAGCTCTCCCCGGGGAGCGATGCACTATTGCCCCCGTCGCCTTGCCGATGGCTGATGCGCGGGCCCGGTTGGGCCACACACATCACTGCAAGACTTGACGCACAGACTCCGGGCGTCAGGACGACACGGTTTTGCCGTATGCTGACCGCACCGGTCGTGCGCGCGACGCTCTCGCTCACGGTTGCCCGCCCTGCGAAAACCAATCGCGCCGATGCAGTCGGCGTCCACCACGGCTCATCCCACGTTCGTGACGATCGCGATACGCCCCTCTGACCGGGATGAGGTAGCGCGTTAGTACGCCAAAGCCGAATTTCGGTAAAGCGGAATCTTTTAGCCTGAGCGGATTGACCCGTCGCTAGCGTGTTTTGCCCGGCAGGCAACGCAACGGGTTGTAGGTGCGTAAGGTGGGTTACGGCCGGCGGCAGACCAGATCGATCTCGATCAGCGCGTCATAAGCGAGCCCGGTGACGCCGACACAGGTGCGGGCTGGAAGCCGGCCGGGCGCGAAATACGTGCGATAAGTCTCGTTCATCGCCGTATAGTCGTCCTTGAAACGGGTAAGATAGATTCGCGCCATCACGACGTGCTCGAGGCCGAGATCGAGGCCGGCGAGAACCACTTTCAAATTCTCCATCACCGCGCGGGTCTGCGCGACGATCCCCTCCGGCAGCACGCCCGGCGTCTCCGGCGTGTCCGGCATCTGACCGGTGACGAAGACAAAACCGTCGGTCTCGACGGCGTGGCTGAAGGGCGCGACCGGCTTCGGTCCGCCGCTGATCATGTGGAATTTCACTTGAGCTATCCCTGGGTTTAAGGCGCGTCCTGAAACAGACGCTTGCTGATGATGGCGTGCACGCCCCAGTTGCCGTCGACGACCTGCGTGACGCCGAAATCGACCGCGGCCGACATCAACGCGATCGCCTCGTCCTCGCTCAGCCCTTTGACGTTCATCAGGAAGCGCCGCATCTTGCGGAACGCGTCTTTCATGGCGAGGTCGAGCGAGGATTTCGCGTAGACTTCGCTCTGGCCCTGCGCGCCGAACTCGGCGAGGTAATTGGGATGGCTGAAGCCGGTCAGCACCCAATCGGTCTCGGTCTCGATCAGGGGATAGGAGAGATCGGCAAACGGACGGCCGGCCAGATCGGCCTTCTTGTGCAGGATCACCTCGAACGTGCCGGTCATCGAGCACTCGATCGCGGTGCCGCTGAGTTCGCCGTCGCCCTGTGTGGCATGGGAATCGCCGACCGAGAGCAGCGCGCCGGGCACGGACACCGGAAGATAGACGGTTGACCCCTTCCCCAGCCGCCAGTTGTCGAGGTTGCCGCCGAAATATGACGGCGGCACGGAGTCGATGAAATCGACCTCGCGCGGCGCCACCGCGATCACACCGAAATGCGGCCGCAGGGGAATGCGGATGCCGTCGAGTACGGCGTGCCGTCGCTTGATCGTGGCGGGCGCGACGGGGACGCCGGGATAATCGTAGGTGGCGTGGACGACGCCGAACGGATCGGTCTGCGGCTCCCAGCGATAGGAATAGAGCGCACGGGCGTGGGGCTCATCAGGATCGTCGAAGATCTCGTAGATGGTAACGACTTCGCGCGGCTTGGGGCCGCCGAGAAACTCGTTGTAGTGATAGCCCCACCACGCCGCGACCGAGGAGCCGAACACACGGCCCGCATGCTTTGGATTTCGACTCGCGCGCGGCACGATGTCGAGGATCCGGACCTCCAGAACATCGCCGGGCTGGGCATCCTTCACCGCCACCGGCCCCGTGCAGATGTGGACGCCGAACCCCTCGCCGGCGCCGCGGCCGAACACGCTGGCGTCCATCGGACCGGCGCCGCGGCGATCGACGTTCTTCTTGTCCCGGGTCCAGCCGAACACGCTCTCGGCGGCGGCATCGCCCGCGATCATCATGTCTGGGGCGTCCGAGGCGTGCTGCGTCAGCGTCTCGATGGTGATGGTGTCGCCGGAAGCGATCTCGATCTGCGGCGGCAAGGAGCGGCTGAAATAGCCCCAATGGACCCGGCTGGCCTCGACCGGAAGATGGTGGTGCCTGCGCTCGGCGGTCCGCGGCTCGCCCGGGCCGGTTCGGGTAACATTGCTGCGTGCCTCCGCGTTACTCTGATGCGCGCGCGCCAGCGCATCCTGGGGCCAGCCGCGTTGACCGGTGACGCCATGTTGCGCTGTCGCGCGCTCCGCTTCCTGCTGGCGAAAATCGCGCGGCGGCAGGCCGAAACGATGCCGGAAGGCGCGGCTGAAATGCGCGGAATCGCCAAAGCCATAGGCATAGGCGATCTCGGAGATCGAGCGATGCGCTTCGAGGGGATTGGACAGATCGGCCCAGGCGCGCTGGAGCCGGCGCTCGCGGACGTAATGGGTAAAGTTGTCGCCGACCGTCTCGAACAGCTTTTGCAGATAGCGCTCGGAAATCCTCTCGGCCAGTGCGACGCGCGCGGGCACCAGATCGGGATCGTCGAGGCGGCGCTCGATGGTCTGGCAGATCCGGTGCAGCAGCGCAGCCTGCGTCACGCTCGACCCGGCATCGGACGTCGAGGCCGCCAGTTGATGCGCGAGCGTCAGGAGGAGATCGACCAGGGCCTGTGAAACCGCATTCCATTCGACATCGCCCAAAGTATCGAGCGTGCGGGCGGTCGCGTCCAGCAGGCGCGCGAAGATTTCGGCAAATCCGCCCGGTGGAACGACGCGCGGCTCGCCGAGCCGAGGTTTACCCGAGAGGCGCCCATGCAGCGCCTCCGATGTCGCGGCCAGCACGATGGCGCGCATATCGCGCTGGAACGCGATGCTCCAGTCGCCGCCGCGCGGCAGCAGCACGAGATGGCCGACGGGGACAATGCGATGACCGCCCGCGCTTTTCAGCACCATGCCGTCCTCGACCGGCATCAAGGCGATCGGCAGATCGTCGTTGGCCTGTGAAAGCGGTCCAACACTCTGTGCGCCCGCGGCCAAACGCGTCAACGCAACACCGGCGGCATGGCGATGGGACGCCGTCGCGTGCCCGTCGAAGAAGGAGTGGCCGGTCGCCGGTTGCAGGCCAACCGCGGCCAGCACGTCCCGCCAGGCTTCTGGGCGGTCGTCTTGCGCGTAGGACTCGCTCGTAAACGGGCGGAAGCTCATTGGATCGACCCAGATTGCAGTCGATCGAAGCAACCTCTGTGCCAGACGCACGCGATCATCCGTCGCCGCGACAGGCCGCAAATGATCTCCGCTCGTCACCTGTTCATCTCAAAAACGAAATGTCCTTCAACGCATTAGTCGCATCGGAAGATATTCTTGCGGATCGTGCCGTGGACGCCCCAATTGGCATCGACGACCTGGGTGACGCCGAAATCGGCGCCGACCGACAACAGCGAGATGGCTTCGTCCTCGCTCAGGCCATGCACCGTCATCAGGAACCGGCGCAACTTGCGGAAGGCGTCGCGCATCGCACGGTCGAGGCTCGAGTGATTGGCAATCTCCGTTTGCGCGTCGGCGCCGAGAGCTGCGAGATAGTTTGGATAGGTGAAGCCGTAGAACGACCAGGCCTGATCGGTCTCCAGCATGGGATGATCGAGACCTTCGAGATTGGTGCCGGCGAGATCGGCCTTCTTATGCAGGATAAACTCGAAATCGCCGGTGAGCGACGTTTCGATCGCGGTGCCGCCGAGCTCGCTGTCGCCTTGGGCTGCGTGGGGATCGCCGACCGAGAAATAAGCGCCGGGGACGGCGACCGGATAGAACATCCGCGCGCCCTTGCCGATGCGCCAGTCGTCGATGTTGCCGCCGGTATAGCTCGGCGGAATCGAGCTGACGAAATCCGCCTCCGACGGCGCGAGGCCCATCGTGCCGAAGTGCAATCGCGCCGGCACCTTCACGCTTGCGAGGATGTTCTCGCGCTTCCTGATGGTGGCGTGATCGACGCGGACGCCGGGATAGTCGATGGTCGGATGCACGATGCCGTCAGGGTCGGTCTGCGGCGTCCAGACGTAGTTGTAGACCGCCTTCGCGTAGGGCTCGCCTGACGTATCGAGCTCGAAGATGGTGACGACCTCGCGCGGCTTCGGCTCCTCGATCAGGTCGTGATAGTGAAAGCCCCAGTTCGCCGCGACGTTGGAGCCGAAACAGCGTCCGGCATGGCAGGCGCTGCAGCTTGGCCGCGGCCGGACGTCGAGGATGCGCACCTCGAGAATATCGCCGGGCTCGGCGCCTTCGATTGCAACAGGACCGGTGAGGAGATGCACGCCGATCCCCTCGCCTGCGCCGCGGATGAATGGACCTTCGACCGGGCCGGAGCCGCGGCGCGCCACCGCCTTGTGCTCGCGCGTCCACTGGAACACGCTCTCCGCGCCGGGATCGCCCTGGATCATGCGCTCGTAATCGTCATTGGCGTGATGGGTGAGCGTTTCGATGGTGGCGCGATCTCCCGAACGCAGCGTCAAGGCAGGAGCAACGGCCTTGGAGAAATAGCCCCAATGGACGGTTTTCGGCGAAACCGGCAGCGTGAAATGCTTCATGACGTGGCCTTTTCGGGAGTCTTGAACCTTGTGGAGGCGACGCTCATCGCACCGCCTCCGGGGTCTTGTCGGCTTCCATCACGCTGAGGAAGCGCGCGGTCAGCGGGTTGCGGGGATTGGAGAGCACCTCGTGCGCCGGCCCCTCCTCGATGATCGCGCCGCCGCTCAAGAAAGCGACGCGGTCGGCGACCTCGTCGGCGAAGCGGATCTGGTGGGTCGAGATGATCATGGTGAGGCCGTCGTCGATGGCGAGACGGCGGATCACCTCCAGCACCTCGTTGACGAGCTCGGGGTCGAGCGCCGAGGTCGGCTCGTCCAGCAGCAGCACGCTCGGATTGGGCGCCAGCGCACGCGCAATGGCGACGCGCTGTTGCTGGCCACCGGACAGATGTCGCGGCAGCGCGTCGGCGCGATGCGACAACCCGACGCGGTCGAGCAGCTCGGTGGCGCGGCGGTCGGCATCGATGCGGGTCATGCCGTGGACCCAGCGCAAGGGACCGGCGATGTTCTCTTTCGCCGAGAGATGGGCGAATAGATTGAACTGCTGGAACACCATGCCGACGCCGACGGTGGCCCGCTCGTTGGCGATTGCGCGCGGCGACAGCAGCTTGCCGTCGTCGTCGAAACCGAGGCGGCGGCCGCCGACGCGCACGGTGCCTCCGTCCCAGCTTTCGAGATGGTTGATGCAGCGGAGCAGCGTGCTCTTGCCGGAGCCGCTGGGCCCGAGCAGCGCGACCACCTCGCCCACGCGCACGGTGAGATCGAGGCCGCCAAGCACTTTCTGCGCGCCGTAGCTCTTGGTGAGGTCCTTGGTCTCGACCGCGATGTTGTTGCGCGCAATCGTCGCAGCACGCCGGGTACGTTCTTCACGCGTCAGTGCCAGCGGCGGCGTGTCGGCAGGCTCGGTCTGCACGGGCTCGGGATCGGCGGCGGTCGCCTCAGTGAGTTCGAGCTTGGTCGCGAGATCGACACGACGCCACGGCAGGTCATCGGCGAGCTTGCGCCGGCGGCGCTTCGTAAGAACTTTGGCGCGATCGAGATCGAGCAGCCATTCGACGAAGAGCTGGATCACGCTGATGGCGAAGGTCAGCACGAGATACAGCAGGCCCGAGGCGAAGAAGATCGAGAAAAAGTCGAATGTCGAGGATGCGAGCTGGGTCGAACGCAACGTCAGCTCCTGCACCGCAACGACGGAGGCCAGCGAGGAGTTCTTCAGCGCACTCACTGCTTCGTTGCCGAAGGCCGGGATCATGGTGCGGATCGCCTGGGGCGCGATCACCCGGCGCATCAGGATCGACGGCGTCATGCCGAGCGCCTGGCCGGCCGTCACCTGCCCGCGATCGACGCCCAGCACGCCGGCGCGGAGCATTTCGGCGATGAACGGCGCCTCGTTGCAGGCCAGCGCAAGGCCCGCGGCGAGCACCGCCGGCAGCTTGATGCCGATGTGCGGCAGCGCGTCGTAGGCGAACACCATCTGCAGGATCAGCGGCGTGCCACGGAAGATCACGGTGTAGGCCCTGGCGATCGCCGCCAGGGGCCAGAAGCGGGACAGCTGCATGCCGGCGAGGATCAATCCGAGGATCAATCCGCCGCCGAGCCCGAGGGCGGTCACTTCGAGGGTGAGCTCGATGCCCTCGAGCAGATACGGCATGCTCAGATAGTGGAGGAACAGCGACATCAGTCAGCCGTCAGAATGTCCGGCTCCTTGAAATTGTTCACATCGAGCTCCCACTTCTTGAGCAGCTCCATGTGCGTGCCGGCCTTCTGCACCTCGATCAGCGCAGCGAGCACGGCGTCGCGGAACTTCGGCTTGTCCTTCGGGACGGCGATGCCGACCGAATAGGGAATTGTCACCGCGAGCGCCTTCTCGAGCTTGTCGGGATAGGCCTTGACGGCGGTGTCGACCGTGTTGACGTCGTTGATGTAGGTGTCGGCGCGCCCGGCGAGGATCGCCTGAATGCAGTTGGCATTGTTGTCGTAGAGCTGGATCGTCGGCTCGGCCTTGCCGGCCTTCTTGCACTCCGGGACCAGCGCCTGGATCAGGGGCACCTCGACATAGCCGGTGTTCTCGGCCGCCGCTGTCCCGCACATCGACATGTTGATGCCGTTGATGCCCTTCGGATTGCCCTTGGCGACCAGCACGCCATCGAACACCTTCGAGTAGGTGATGAAGTCGGCGGCCTTGGCGCGTTCCTTGGTGGCATAGATATCGGAAATCACGATGTCGGCCTGTCCGGCGGCGAGCGTCGTCAGGAGCGCCGCAAAGGTCACCGGTTTGTAGGTGAGCTTGAAGCCGAGGCATTCGCCGATGGCTTCGCCGAGATCGATGTCGAAGCCGATATATTTGCCGGGGTCCTTCGGGTCGATCGTCTCATAGCCCGGCGTATGCGGGTTGATGGCGTTGACGAGGGTCTTGCCTTTCCAGTCCGGGTATTTCTCCTGGAGCGCGGCACAGGCAGCGGGTGCTGCGGCCTGGGCGCTCAGCGGCGTTGCGGCGACAAGGCCGCACGCGATGGCCGCGCCGAGCGCAACCCTGCGCGATGGCAATGATGCGCGCGCGATCCCCCGCGCATGGGGCAATACCCGTCTCTCCATCTCCAGCTCCTTCGAATTGTCATGGCACTGGCCATGTTCCAGATCTCGGAGGCGAGCCTAGGGGGGATGCGAACCGGAAAGCTTGTCCGCGGGCGTACAAAAAATTGGATGAACGGAGCCTGCAATTTGGGCAGGCGGCTGCACAAAAACTGTTCGCGATACGACGCACCGCCGATGCGGATTCCGAATTCGGGAGAACCAAATGATGCCGAAGCGAGCTGCAATCTGCGCCGCCATGGACTCATTTGGTGAGGCGCCTTGACAGAGATATGACGATCGGACGACGCATCTGCTTTCAGCATCCGTGATACATCACGGCCTTCCACAGCCTGTCCGCAGCATATCCACAGCCCCACTATGCCGGATTCGCGAGTTCGCGCGAGCCACTTGCTGCGCACAAACACACAGGCCCGGCATGTCAGCCGCCAGCCTGGTCGAACACGGTGCGGCAAGCCTCGCTCAAGCTAGAGCGGTTACGGCGCAGGCAGGCCGTGATGGCGCGGACGTTGGGGATTTCGCCGGCGCAGAGCCGGTAGACGTCGGGGGAGCAGGCCCGGCGCTGCTCCGGCGTGCCCTGCTGCGCACTCGCGGCGCTGGCAAACAGCGTCAGGAACAGCCCGACCGTCGAGGCGCGACGCGCCCGGCTTCTCACACCCGCAAACCGCATGAACCTCGCCTTCATGACCAGTCTCCTGTCTGCCCTGCTCGGCCGGCCCGCATTGGCCGGCGTGTGCGAACAGGTAGGAGGAATAAACCGCGCGAGATGTGATCTCTTTCACACTGGCCGCTGCTTGGAGACGCCTAGAGTTCCCCGGGGATTCTTGGGGTTTTCTGGGGGCTTTCTCGGGGCTTTCTTCGAGTTTTCTGGGGACTTTTCAGGAATCGCTAACCAAACGGATCTCGATCGGCCGATCGTTAAAATGCGAACGATCGGGTCAATCGGGAAACAAACCGGCTTTGCGACAGTGCGCCATCCGCGTTCCGGAGGGTGTGATGAGCGAAGTCGAATTCAACTTGATGCTGGAAGCCGTCCGCGACGCCATGATCAATGAAGATTTCGCGCCCGCGCCGGAGGAGGACCTCGTGCCCCGCTCGTGGAGCTTTTTCGCGACGCCCAAGGCCGCGAACGACAATGAGGGTGCCTGGCCCCTCGTGCCGTTTCCGGACGGCTGGTACGCCGCCTGCTGAGACCGTCGAGCCCGACGTAAGGGCCCCGGGCCTGCTGCGATCAATTCTTGACGCTGTCCTCGTCGTCTTGTTGCGCCCGGTCGGGTGCCGCCGGCGGAAAGATGCTGTCATAGATCGCGCGCGCCTCGGCAATGAGGCGAGCCCGCTCCAGCTCGGACTTCGGGATGAATCGGACGATCTCGCCCACGTGTACTCCAGCGCTTGTTGGGGACTGCATCCCTTCGCAGATGCGAAGTCTATGCCATCGGGCCTGAATCGAGGGTTTCCAACAGGCCCCGGGCAAACCCGGTGGGCGGGGCAGCCGGCTCCGTCCGCAGGATTGGCGGGATTAGCGTCAAAATCCAATTTATGCTGAGAGATCAGAAGCTTGCTATGGAGGCCACGTCGGGACTCGAACCCGAGTAAACGGTTTTGCAGACCGGCGCGTAACCACTCCGCCACGTGGCCCCGTAACGGCGGAGCAATATAGGGGATCAACGGCTTAGGCAACCCCGGCCGGGCAGTTACGCCTTCGCAGCCGCGAGGTATCGGGCAAGAATCTCCTCCGTCGTGCCGGCTGCGGTGATGCGCCCTTCCTGAAGCAGGATCGCACGGTTGCAGGTGCTCTTGATCAGGTCGACGTCATGCGAGGCCAGCACCAGGATGCCAGCGCGGGCGACGATCTCATCCAACCGCTGCCGCGCTTTTTTCCGGAACTGCTGGTCGCCGACGCCGATCCATTCGTCGAGCAGCACGATCTCGCCCTCGACGGCGGTCGCGACCGCAAAAATCAGGCGCAGCATCATGCCGCTGGAATAGGTGCGCAGCGGCAGGTCGAGCCGGTCGCCGAGCTCGGTGAAGTCAGCGATCTCCGCGCGCCGCGCGTCGATCTCGGTGCGCCGTGCGCCGATCACCAGGCCGCGGCGCATGATGTTCTCGTACCCGGTCGCCTCCTCGTCGAAGCCGGCCGACAGGTCGAACAAGGACAGGCAGCGGCCGAGCACGTCGATGCTGCCCGCGGTGGGGTGGTAGATGCCGGCCAGGACCCGCAGCAGCGTGGTCTTGCCGGCACCGTTGGCGCCGACGATGGCGACGCGGTCACCCGCATGAATGTCGAGGTCGATGCCATCAAGCGCGGTGACGATGTGCGGACGCGGCGCCTCGCGCCGCAGGGTCATGGCGCGGACGAAGCGGCTGCGCAGCGAACGGTCGCGGAACGACAGCACCGGAAACATCACAGAGACGTTGCGCAGTTCGATATGGGCCGCAGTGCTCATCCCGCCCTCACAGCCAATACGCCACACGGCGGCGGTATTTTGCGTAGCACCCCAATCCAACGGCGGTGACGACGATCGCGTAGCTGAGGCCGAGCAGCCACTGCTCCGCATCCATCGGCTGCGACAACAGCGGCCTGCGCACGAGATCGAGCAGCGTCGCGAACGGATTGGCTCGGGTCAACCAATGGAACGCGGTGCCGCGCACGCTGTCCTCGGTCCAGATCACGGGCGTGAGGAAGAAGACGAATTGCAGGCCGCTCACGATCGCTGATCCAATGTCGCGAAAGCGCGCGCAGAGCATGCCGAGCGCGACCGACCCGCCGAGCAGCACGACGAGCAGGATCGCAAAGCCGGGCACCACGAGCAGCATGGTCCAGTGCAGCGGCCAGGGCATCACGACATAGAGCAGGACGATGATCAGGAGATGATGGGCGAAGATGAGGACGTTGCGCGCGATCAGCTGCAGCACGTGCACGATCAGCGGTGCCGGCACGGCCTTGATGAGATGACCGGAGGCCACGAAAATATTGGAGCCTTCCTGGAGTGTCGTGGCGATCAGGGTCCAGACGATCAGGCCGACCGCGAAAGGCGGCAGGAAGCTGGCGATGTCCTGCTTGAACAGCGTGGCGTAGACCGTTCCGACGCTGACGATCGTTGCTGCCAGCGTCAACGTGATCCAGAGCGGACCGATCACGGTGCGCCGGTAGCGCAACGAGATGTCCATCAGGGCAAGCGTGCCCCAACGATCGAATTGCGCCGTCTGGGCCAGGATTTCCTTCGCTGCGCTCCGAATTCGGCTGCCCCCTTCTGGTTCCTGACCTGTCGGCCGATGGTCTATCTGCCCGCTCAGAGGGAGGCAATCAACCGCACGGACGGGGTAGGCTAACTCAGGACCGTTTGCCGCGCCGGGCACCGCGGCGGCGGTCCTTGGCCACCGGCTTTGGCGCCAGTTCCGGCAGCTCGGCCTGAACCTCGCGGTAGCGCGTCAGCAGCCGTTCGAAGCTCGCGTTGAGCGTCTCGGCGATGTCGGGGCGCCGCTCGAGACCGGCCAGCAGCGCGGCGGCTGCCTCGATGGTCGACAGTCCGTCCTTGCGTGGCTCGCGGCGCAGGCGCCCGTAACGTGATGGATGCGCCGGGTTGAGGATCACGCGCTGGCATTTCAGCATCCAGGGATTACGCCACCACAGCGCCTTGGCCTGGCTCCAGGTGCCATCGAGCAACACCACACCTTCGAGCTTGCCGAGAATGGCGCGCTGGTTGTCCGCGACCTCGCCCTTGCGGTTAAGCGCGACGATTTCACCCTCTACGTCGAGGTCGGCTGCGCGGGCGGAGCCGAGATAGAGCACGGCCCAGTGCGAGGCGTTCTCGATCGGGTGCCCGAGCGCCTTGGACAGGCTGGGCCAGGACAGGCCGACCCGCACGGTCGCATCGGCAAAATGCCTGGCCAGCAGCCGCGCCGTGCCGAGCGCCCTGTCCTGCTCCTGCGGATGCTGGAGGATCAGGAGCTCGAGGCCGTTCTCGATCGGCGTGACACTGTCGCAGATGCAGAGCGGCATCGGCTTCTGACAGTGCGGACATTCGGGAATCGGCTCCGGTGCGGCCGCCGTGGTTTCAGCTGGGTTCGACATGTCGCCGCTATACGCTTGAAGCGGCGCTGCAACAACCTATTCCGCCGGCGCCGCGAGTGGCTGCGGCTCGGACCGCCGGCGCAGGCGGTCGATCAAGAGGTAGATCACGGGCGTGGTGTAGAGCGTCAGGATCTGCGAGACGAACAGGCCGCCGATGATGGTGATGCCGAGCGGGCGGCGCAACTCCGTGCCCGGACCGGTCGCGATCACCAGCGGAATGCCGGCGAACAGCGCCGCCATGGTCGTCATCAGGATCGGGCGGAACCGCGCCTGGCAGGCCTCGAAGATCGCTTCCGCCGAGGACAGGCCACGCTGGCGCTCTGCATCGAGCGCGAAGTCGACCATCATAATGCCGTTCTTCTTGACGATGCCGATCAACAGGATGATGCCGACGAAGGCGATCACCGTCAGCGGCGTGTTGGTGATCTGGAGCGCGAGCAGCGCGCCGAGGCCGGCCGAGGGCAGCGTCGAGATGATCGTGAGCGGATGGGCGAGGCTCTCATAGAGCACGCCGAGCACGATATACATCGCCACCAGCGCGCCGAGGATCAGGAGTGGTTGACGCCCGCTGGTCTTGGCGAAATCGCCGGCATTGCCGTCAAAGCTGCCGCGGATGCCTTCGGGCATGTGCAATTCGTCGACCGCACGCTGGATGTTCTGGGTGGCTGCCTGCAGCTCCACATTGGGCATGGTGTTGAACGACACTGTGGTCGAGGGCACCGACTGCGAATGATAGACCGCAAGCGCAGCAAGCCCTCGCGTCGCATGCACCACGGTGGACAGCGGCACCTGCACGTCGCCTGAGCCGGCGACATAGATGCGCTCGAGATTGGACGGATCGACCTGGAATTTCGGATCGATCTCCAGCACGGTCATGTACTGGTTGCGCTGGGTGTAGATGATCGAAATCTGGCGCTGGGAGAAGGCGTTGTTCAGGGCATTGTCGATGTCCTGAACCTTGACACCGAGCGCTGCTGCTTTCTGGCGATCGATGTTCAATGTCAGCTGAAGTCCGCCGGGATCGCGGTCGCTGGAAATGTCGGTGATGCCCTCGACCGTCTCCATCCGCTTGGCCACGATCGGCGCCCACTTCTGAAGCAGGTCGAGGTCGGTGCTCGATAGCGTATACTGGAAGTTGGAATCGCTCTGCCGGCCGCCGGCGCGGACGTCCTGGGCGGCGAACATGAAGAGGCGGATGCCGGGCACGGGAAACAGTGCTTTCCGCAACCGGTCGATCACGACCTGGGTCGAGACGTGGTCGCGTTCTTCCGGCGGCTTCAGGCTGATGAACATGGTGCCGCGGTTCGAGGTCGCGCCTCCCGGCCCACCTCCGTTGCCGACGGTCGAGCCGATGCCGGCCACGGCCGGATCCTGCATCACAATGTCGGCGAGCCGCTGCTGCAGCGTCAGCATCGACTGGAAGGAGATGTCGGCCGAGGCGCGCGTCGCGCCGATGACGAAGCCGGAATCATCCGTCGGGAAATAGCCCTTGGGCACCTTGATGTAGAGCATCACCGTCAGGCCGATGGTGGCGAAGAACACCAGCAGCGTCAGCAACGGGAATTCGAGCACCGCGCGCAAGGTGCGTGCGTAGAACGAGACGACCCGCGACAGCGAGCCTTCGATCAGGCGGTCGAACAGCGTCGCGGAGCCCGACGTGGTTTGCCGGATGTAATGGGCGCAGATCATCGGCGTGACCGTCAGCGACACCAGGGTCGAGACCACGATTGCGAAGGTCAGCGTCAGCGAGAATTCGCGGAGCAGACGGCCGACGATGCCGTCCATGAAGATCAGCGGCGTGAATGCCGCGATCAGCGACAGGCTGATCGAGACCACGGTGAAGCCGATTTGCCTAGCGCCCTCCAGCGCCGCCTGCATCGGCCGCATGCCGTGTTCGAGATTGCGGAACATGTTCTCGATCATGACGATGGCATCGTCGACCACGAAACCGACCGAGATCGCCAGCGCCATCAGCGACAGATTGTCGATCGAAAAGCCGGCGACCCACATCCCCGCGCAGGTTCCGGCCAGCGCCAGCGGCACCGAGATGCCGGCCGCGATCGTCGGCGTCAGGCGGCGCAGGAACACGAACACCACGACCATCACGAGAATAGCGGTCGCGAGCAGCGTCCACTGCATGTCCATCACGCTGGCGCGGATCGTGCTGGTGCGGTCGACCAGGGTGGAGACATCGACGCCGGCCGGGATCCACTGCTTCAGCGCGGGGATCAGCGCCTTCACCCGGTCGACGGTGTCGATCACGTTGGCGTCGCCCTGCTTGGTGATCTGGATCAGCACCGCCGGCTGCTTGTTGAACCAGGCGATCGAGCGCGCGTTGCGGACGCTGTCCTCGATGTCGGCGACGTCGGAGAGCCGCACGAAATTGCCGTTCGAGCTCTTGATGACGATATCGCGGAATTCCTTGGCCGTGCGCATCTGCTTGTTCAGCGACAGCGTCTCGCTCTGGCGCTCGCCGTTGAAGATGCCGACCGGACCGAGCGGGTTGGCGTTGACGATGGCGGTCCGCACGTCATCGGTCGCGATCCCCGCATTCGACAGCGCGACCGGGTTGAGCTGGATCCGCACCGCCGGCTGGTCCGCGCCCGACACCGTCACGTCGCCCACGCCCGGCACCTGCGATATGCGCTGCGCCAGCACGGTATCGGCGACGTCGTAGATGGCGCTGGCGGACAGCGTCTTGGAGGTCAGCGCCAAAACGAAGACCGGTGCGCCGGCCGTATTGGCCTTGCGGAAGCGCGGCAGCGCCGGCAGGTCGCTCGGCAAATCGACCAGCGCCGCATTGATGGCGGCCTGCACGTCACGCGCGGCCTTGTCGATGTTGCGGCCGATGTCGAACTGAAGCTGGATGTTCGCCGTACCGAGCGATGACGTCGAGGTGATCTGATTGATGCCAGCGATTTCGCCGAGCCGCCGTTCCAGCGGCGCGGCGACGGTTGCGGCCATCACGGAAGGGTCGGCGCCAGGACGGCTTGCCGAGACGAAGATGGCGGGAAAGTCGACATTCGGAACGGACGCGACGGGCAGGAACTCGTAGGCGACGCCCCCCAGCAGGAACAGCCCGATCGACAGCAGCGTGGTCGCGACGGGGCGGCGGATGAAGGGCTCCGAGATCGATGCCATCACTGCATCCCCTCGGTCGCGCCGGCCGTCGGCGGCGCGTCGGGCTCCGGCGGCGGCAGCGCCTGCTCGAGCCGGCGGTTGATGCGGTCGAGCGCAAGGTAGATCACCGGCGTGGTGTAGAGCGTCAGCAACTGGCTCAGCAGCAGGCCACCGATGATGGAGATGCCGAGCGGAAAGCGCAGCTCGGCGCCGGTGCCGCTCTCGATCGCCAGCGGCAGCGCGCCGAACAGCGCGGCCAGCGTCGTCATCATGATCGGGCGGAAGCGCAGCAGACACGCCTGCACAATCGCCTCATGCGCCGGCATGCCCTGCCCGCGCTCGGCCTCGAGCGCGAAGTCGATCATCATGATCGCGTTCTTCTTGACGATGCCCATCAACAGGATGATGCCGATCAGACCGATGACCGAGAGGTCCTGCCCGCACAGGATCAGCGCCAGGATCGCGCCGACGCCGGCCGAGGGAAGCGTCGAGAGGATCGTGATCGGGTGGATGTAGCTCTCGTAGAGCACGCCCAGCACGATGTAGATCGTGATCACGGCGGCGAGCAACAGCCAGGGCTGGCCGGCAAGCGCCTTGGCGAACTCGGCGGCGTCGCCGGCATAGACGCCGACAATGCTGTTCGGCATCTCGATCCGGGTCTCAATCGCCTTCACGGCCTGGACTGCATCGCCAAGCGCCGCACCGGGCGCGAGGTTGAAGCTCAGCGAGATCGCCGGGAATTGCGCCTGGTGCGAGATCGCGAGCGGCGCCGTGGTGCGCTTCAGCGTCGCCACCGCGTCGAGCGGCACCTGAGCATTGGGCGCGCCAACGACGGAGCTGCTGGCACCGCCCGGCAGGTACAGCTTTGACAGGATCGAGGGATCGCGCTGGTACATCGGCAGCGCCTCGAGCACCACGCGGTACTGGTTGGCCTGGCCGTAGATGGTCGAGATCTGCCGCTGTGCAAACGCATCGTTCAGCGTATCGGTGATGGCTTGCAGGCTGACGCCGAGCTGGCCGGCACGGGTGCGGTCGACGTCGAGCTGCGCGCGCAGGCCGCCTTCCTGCGCCTCCGAGGAGACGTCGCGGAACAACGGATCGCGCCGCATCTCGTCGACGAGCTTTTTGGCCCATTCCGACACCAGCGTCGCGTCCGTGCCGGTCAACGTGTACTGGTATTGCGACCGGCTCGACTGGGTCGATATCTGCACGTCCTGCACCGGCTGGAAGTAGACGGTCATGCCGGGGATGCCGGAGACCTTCTCCTTCAGCCGCGTAATGACCGCGCTGACATCGTCGCGCCGCTCGCCGCGAGGCGTCAGGCTCATGACGAGACGGCCGACATTGGTGGTCGGATTGACCGAGCCCGCGCCGATCACCGAGACCACGCCGGTCACGTCAGGGTCGGCCTTGATGGCATCGGCGGCCGCGGCCTGTCGCTTCTGCATCTCCGCAAAAGAGACATCAGGCCCCGCCTCCGTCACCGCCGTGATCGAGGCGGTGTCC
Source organism: Bradyrhizobium monzae (assembly GCF_021458635.1). GTDB lineage: Bacteria > Pseudomonadota > Alphaproteobacteria > Rhizobiales > Xanthobacteraceae > Bradyrhizobium. The sequence continues at coordinate 407,183 of NZ_JAIRDQ010000005.1, read as the reverse complement.
TGCAGCGGCAGAAAACCCTTGGGTGCGACGACATAGAGCACCAGGGTCGCGATCAGCGTCGCAAACGTCACGACCAGCGTCGTGCGCTGATGCCGCAATACTACCAGCAGCGTGCGGTGGTAGAACTCGACGGTGCGATCGATGAAGCGGCTGACGGCGGCCAGCCCCGGCACCGCGAACTCCTCATGGGCGTGCTTGAGCAGCCGCGAGCACATCATCGGCGTCAGTGTCAGCGACACTACGGCCGAGGTCACGACCGCGATCGTCAAGGTCAGCGCGAATTCGCGGAACATGCGGCCGACCAGGCCCGACATGAACAACAGCGGGATGAACACCGCGATCAGCGACACCGTCAGCGAGATCACGGTGAAGCCGATTTCGCTCGCGCCCTTGAGCGAGGCAGTCATTGCGCTGTCGCCATTTTCCATATGGCGCACGATGTTCTCGATCATGACGATGGCGTCGTCGACCACGAAGCCGGTGCCGATCGTGAGCGCCATCAGCGACAGATTGTCGAGGCTGAAGCCGGCAAAATACATGATGCCGAAGCTCGTGATCAGCGACAGCGGCAACGCCACGCCGGCGATCAGCGTCGCCCGCAGCGAGCGCAGGAACAAGAGCACCACCAGCGTCACCAGCACGACGCTGAGGATCAGTGTGAACTGCACGTCATGGACGGAGGCGCGAATGGTGACGGTGCGGTCGGAGACGATGGTCAGGCGCACGCCGGCCGGTATAGCGCGCTGGACTTTCGGGATCTCGGCCCGGATCTGGCTGACGACGTCGATGACGTTGGCGCCGGGCTGGCGCTGGATGTCGATGATGACAGCGGGTGTGCCCTGGTACCAGCCGCCGGTGCGGTCGTTTTCGAGCCCGTCGACGATCTGGGCGACGTCGCCGATCGTCACCGGCGAACCGTTGCGATAGGCGATGATGATCGGCCTGTAGGCGTCGGCGGCGGCGATCTGGTCGTTGGCGGCGATGATGTAGGATTGCTGCGCGCCGTCGAGCGAGCCCTTGGGACCGGAGACGTTGGCGTTCGCGATCGCGGCGCGCAAATCCTCCATGGCAATGCCGTAGGCAGCCAGCCGCGCCAGATCGGCCTGGATGCGCACGGCCGGCTTCAGCCCGCCGAGCACGGTGACCCGACCGACGCCGGAAATCTGGCTGAGCCGCTGCGCCAGCAGCGTGTCGGCGATGTCGCTCATCGCCCGCAGCGAGATCGTATCCGAGCGCAGCGCCAGCGTCATCACCGGCGCGTCCGCCGGGTTCACCTTGGCGTAGGTCGGCGGATAAGGCAGCGTCTTGGGCAAGACGCCTGCGGCCGCATTGATCGCGGCCTGCACGTCCTGGGTCGCGCCGTCGATGTCGCGATTGAGGTCGAACTGCAGCGAGATCTGGCTGACGCCGAACGAGCTCGTCGAATTCATCGCGGTCAGCGACGGGATCTGGCCCAGCTGCCGCTCCAGTGGCGCGGTAATCAGCGAGGCGATCACGTCGGGGCTCGCGCCCGGCAGCTGCGTCGACACCTGCACGGTCGGGAAATCGACCTGCGGCAGCGCGGAGACCGGCAGCGCGAAATAGCCGAGCGCGCCGCCAATCAGCAGCGCAATGCCGAGCAGAGAGGTTGCGATCGGCCGGCGGATGAAGGGTTCAGAGACACCCATGAGATGCGCCTGCCGCTCAGGCGGCTGTTGTCGGGGTCATGGCTGCTTGGCTCCAGGTCCCGATGGTTGAGCCCCCGGCCCCGGCGCCGGACCGGTCTGGCCCTTCTGGTCGCCCTCACTGCTCTTCCGCTTCGCGCGGAAATCGCCGTCCTTGCCCTGTCCGTCCTTCTGGCCCTCCTTGGCCTGTCCGTCCTTCTTCTGGCCGTCCGGTGCACGCGTGCGCTTGCGCGGAGCGAGGTCGGCCGACGGCGTCTGCTCGTCGCGGCCGATGATGACCTTGGAGCCGTCAGACAGATTGGCAAAGCCCGTGGTGACGACCTTGTCGTTCGCCGTCAGGCCGCTCGCAATGACCGCGTCATGCTCGTTCTGCTGCGTCACCGTCACCGGCTTGGCCGAGACGATGTCGCCCTCGCCGATGACGTAGCTGAACGTGCCGATCGGTCCGCGCTGCACCGCCGATGTCGGCACCACCAGCGCCTGCGACAACGTCTCGACCTTGAGGCGGACATTGACGAACTGACCCGGCCAGAGCTGGTAATTGGCGTTGGGGAATTCGGCCTTGAGCTTGAGCGTCCCGGTGGTCTGGTCGACCTGGTTGTCGATGCCGGTAAGCTTGCCGGTGTCGATCACGGTGACGCCGTCATTGCCGAACACGTCGACCGCCAGCGCGCCTTTGGCGGCGGCGGCATTGACCCGCATGATCTGCTGCTGCGGCAGGCTGAACCACACTGCGATCGGCTGCAATTGGGTGATGACGACGAGGCCGGTGGTGTCGGCGGCGTGGATGATGTTGCCCTGGTCGACCTGACGCAGGCCGGCGCGGCCCGACAACGGCGCCACGATCTTGGTGTAGCTCAGCGTCGCAGCCGCATTGTCGATCGCGGCCTGGTCGGCCTTGACCAGCGCCTCGGTCTGCGCGACTGCGGCGCGCTGGGTGTCGGCCTGTTGTTTCGAGCCCGCATTTGAGGCCGCGAGCTGCTCGTAGCGGGTCAGGTCGATGCGCTGGTTGGCGAGCTGGGCTTCGTCCTGCGCCTTCTTGGCGACGGCCTGGTCATAGGCCGCCTGGTAGAGCGCAGGGTCGATCTCGCCGAGCACGTCGCCCTTCTTGACGTCCTGGCCTTCCGTGAACTTCACCGCGATCAGCTTGCCGTCGACCTGCGAGCGCACGGTGACGGTGTTGAGCGCACGGATCGCGCCGACGCCGTCGAGATAGACAGGCACGTCCTGGACCTTGGGCGTCGCCGCCAGCACCGGCACCGGCAGATCGGGCCGCTGGTTGCGGCCGTTGCCCTGCTGCTGCGGCTGCTGGTGCATCACGGTCCAGCCGAGATAGCCGAGGCCGCCGAGGATCGCGAGCGTGATCAGGGTCATGACGAAGCCGCGGCCGCGCGACTTTTTCGCCGTCCCCTGTTTCGCGTCCTGGTTCGTGTCCGGCTTAAAGAGCATTGACCGGTTTCTCCATTCGCGGCTCCCAGCCGCCGCCGAGCGCCTGATAAAGGCTGACGATGGCAAGAAGGCGTGCGAGCTGGGCCTGCCACAACGCATCTTCCGCCTGAAATAGTGTCTGCTGGACGTTCAGCACGGTCACGATGTCGGCGGTGCCGGCGCGCAATTGCTGCTCGGCGAGATCGAAGGCGCGCTTCGAGGAGGTAACGACATCGCGCTGCAATTGCAGCTTGATCGTGGTCTGCTTGATCGAGAACAGCGCATTGTCGACGTCGGCAAATGACTGGACGATGGTCTTGCGGTAGGTCTGGAGCAACTCCTCCTGCCGCGCCTTGGCGTATTCGAAATTGCCGAGGATCTTGCCGCCGTCGAAGATCGGCTGCGTCGCGCTGCCGACGAGCTGGAAGAACGCCGCATGGGGCTGGAACAGCGAAACCAGCGCCGAGCTCTGATAACCGCCATTGCCGGTGAGCTGGATGGTTGGGAAGAACTGCGCGCGGGCATTGCCGATGTTCGCGGTCGCCGAGGCGAGCTGTGCCTCCTGCCGGCGGATATCCGGCCGCTGCGTCAGAAGCTCCGACGGCAGGCCGGGCGTGACGCGCGGGATCGCGATCCTATCCAGCGAGCCGCCTGCGACGCGCACACTCTCCGGCGGCCGCGACACCAGTACCGCCAGCGCATTGGTGTTCTGGTCGAGCGTCTGGCGCAGCGGCGGCACCAGCGCCTTCTGGTTGGCCAGCACGCTTTCCTGCTGAGCGACATCGAGATCGGTCCCGGTGCCGGCCTTGCGGCGCTCGCGGATGGCATCGAGGATGCGCTGGGCGCTCGCGATATTGCGCTGGGCGGTGCGCAGGCGATCCTGCGACGACAGCACCTGGAAATAGGCATTGGCGACGGCTGCGAGCGTCGTCAGCGCGACGGTGTCGCGGTCGAAGCGGTTGGCGTTGGCGGTCTCCTCCGCCGTTTGCAGGGCGTCGCGGTTCTGGCCCCAGAAATCGAGCTGGTAGCTGGCGCTCAGCGACGAGGAATAGTTGACGACTTCACGGCCGCCATTGGTCAGGCCCGACGCGCTCGAGCCGGACGTGCGCGAATACGTCTCCGACCCGCTTCCCGACAGGCTGGGCAACAGCGCCGCGCCCGCCTGGCGCGCCTGGGCGTCGGCCTCGACGATCCGCGAGACTGCGGCAGCGATGTCGAGGTTGACGGTCTGCGCCTCTTCCATCAGCTGCGTCAGCTCCGACGAGCGGAATCCGCGCCACCAATCCAGCGCCGGCGGCGCGTCCGCCTTGCCGGCGTATTTGTATTGCGCGGGCACATCGAGCGCGGGATCGGGAAGGTCCTGGGTCAGGACGCAGGCGCCCGAGCTCGACGCCAGGCACAATACGGCGACCGCACGCAGCGTCCGGGACGCAGACCCGAACAATTGCCGCATGGCGACGGCCGGAACCCGCTGTGTCACTTCAACCCCCTGCCGGGCAGATCACGCCGCCACCGCGCGGACGGACTAGCCGATTCGCGGGCGGACGGCTGGAGGCCATTGTGTAACTCGTTCACCGCGTGATGCTTTCTGCGGAACCTGAAAACCATCCTAGCCGGGCACGGAACTGCGGGACAGTCCCGCACCTGCGAAACGCACAGCCGATGGCGACGATGACAAGACCATCGAAATGAAAGATGTGCCTGTCCTGCAAAGGTTTCTTCCACTTTCGAAGCGTCCGGAAACACAAACAAGCTTACCAAGAATTCATGTGATATTGCAGCCACAGTTGCACCAAAGCCGCTGGATGCTCGCGGAGATCCCGAAATTCAGCCGGTAAAGCGTCGACGATTTGCGCGGCGGCCGCCTGAGCGGGCTGACGCTCGGCGACTATTTCCATCAACGAAAGTTCTCCAGACGCCTCCTGACCGACTATCTCGCCCCGATGGGTGCAAGCGATCTGGTCGGCCCCCGCAAGCGAAATGCTCGATTCCCCTGCCGAGAATTTAGTCACCTTCTTCGACAACCATCGCCTGCTGCGCTACGACCGGCCAGTCTGGCGCACGGTCATGGGCGGCAGTCAGCACTCTGTCGAGCGGCTCCAGGCCACGTTCAGGGACCGCATCCGGCTCGGCTGCGCCGTCACGTCGATCGAGCGGACCACTCATGGCGTCGTCGTCCATGACAGCCACGGCCAGCGCGAGACGTTCGACCATGTTGTTGTCGCCACCCATAGCGACCAGGCGCTCGCGATGCTGTCCGATGCAGACCGCGCGAGCGCGAGATCCTCGGCGCGATCGGCTATTCCCCGAACGAGGTCTATCTGCATCGCGACGTCAGACTGATGCCGAAGCGGCGGCACGCCTGGGCGTCGTGGAATTTCCTGCACTGGCATGCCGCAGAGCAGCGTAATGGCGAAACCATCTTGGCGGCCGGCAAATCTCGCACCTATATTACCACTCGCTGACCGCAGACACGGCGCGCTCGGGTGTGGCGAAAGGGAGAGTTGGGCGCGGCTGGCTCGTGGTCGGACAGTATCCGTTCAATTGATGGATTTTCCGATGTCGAATGCCATCTCGGTGTCGCCCGAGAATGTGGAGACAACGCTCGCAGACCTTCCACGCGTCGTCCGCCTCGCGGTTGCCTTCGGCTCCCGGCTCAGGCGCGGAACGCTCGATGTCACGCTGCCGGACGGGCGCTTGATCCGGCTCGGCGGACACGAGCCGGGCCCGAAGGCAGCGATGCGCCTGCACAATCACAGCGTCGCCGCGCGCCTGATCAATGGCGGCGATATCGGCATCGCGGAAGCCTATCTCGCCGGCGATTGGGATACGCCGGACCTCACCCAGTTTCTCTACCTGTTCTGCGTGAACCACGATTTGATCCAGGCCATGCTGCGCGACAAGCCGCTGATGCGGTTCGTGCAGACGGTGCAGCACTGGTTCAACCGCAACACGCGCCGCCAGGCCCGGCGCAACATCCACGCCCATTACGACATCGGCAATGCGTTCTACTCGGCCTGGCTCGATCCGAGCATGACCTATTCGTCGGCGCTGTTCGACGAGAACACCACGGACCTCACGGCCGCGCAGACCAACAAATATCGCCGCCTCGCCGAGGCGCTCGACCTGAAGCCCGGCCAGAAGCTGCTCGAGATCGGCTGCGGCTGGGGCGGCTTCGCCGAATTCGCCGCCAAGACATTCGGCGCACGCGTCGTCGGCCTCACAATCTCGACCGAGCAGCGCGACTTTGCGCAGAAGCGCATCCACGAGGCGGGTCTCGCCGAGCAGGTCGAGATCCGGCTGCAAGATTATCGCGACGAGCGGGATCGCTACGACCGGATCGCCTCGATCGAGATGATCGAGGCTGTCGGCGAGCAGTTCTGGCCGCGCTATTTTGCCCAGCTGCGCGACCGGCTGCTGCCGGGCGGACTGGCCGGCATCCAGGCCATCACGATCCAGGACAAGCTTTTTCAGGGCTACCGGCGCGAGGTCGACTTCATCCAGCGCTATGTGTTTCCCGGCGGCATGCTGCCCTCGCCTGCGGTGCTGAAGTCGCTCGGGGACCGATTCAACATCCCTGTCATCGGCGAGCGCATCTTCGGGCAAGATTATGCCAAGACGCTTGCCTCCTGGCGAAATAATTTCCGCGCAGCCTGGCCGGGTCTCGTTCCCCTCGGCTTCGACGATCGGTTCCGACGGTTGTGGGAGTACTACCTCGCCTATTGCGAGGCCGGATTCCTCTCCGGCAATATCGACGTCCGGCAGGTCATCTTCGCAAAGCAGCAATAAATCTTCGCGTCCTCGCCTTGCAAGGGTTCGCTTGTAAGCCCGGCGACCCTACTTTAGGGTCTCGATCACCTCCCGCATCCAGCCGGTAATTGCCTGACATGACCATCAAAAACGACGTTGTCGAAGCCATCGGCAACACCCCGCTCATCAAACTCAAGCGCGCCTCCGAACTGACCGGCTGCACTATTCTCGGCAAGGCCGAGTTCATGAATCCCGGCCAGTCGGTCAAGGATCGCGCCGGCAAATGGATGATTTTGGAAGCCGAGAAGCGCGGCGAGCTGAAGCCGGGCGGCCTCGTGGTGGAAGCGACCGCCGGCAACACCGGCATTGGGCTCGCGGTGGTGGCGAGCGCGCGCGGCTATCGCACGCTGATCGTGATCCCGGAGACGCAGAGCCAGGAGAAGAAGGATTTTCTGAAGCTGTGCGGCGCCGAGTTGCTGGAATCGCCGGCGCTGCCCTATTCCAATCCGAACAATTACCAGCATGTCGGCCGCCGCCTTGCCGACGAGCTGCGCAAGACCGAGCCGAACGGCGTGCTGTTCGCCGACCAGTGGAATAACCTCGACAACGCCAAGGCACATTACGACTCGACCGGCCCCGAGATCTGGGAGCAGACCGGCGGCAAGGTCGACGGCTTCGTCAGCTCGGTCGGCAGCGGCGGCACGCTCGCCGGCATCAGCCGCTATCTGAAAGAGAAGAACAAGGCCATCCGGATCGCCTGCGCCGATCCGCACGGCGCCGGTATGTTTGAATATTTCAGGACCGGCGAAGCCAAGGCAACGCCGGGTGACTCCATCACGGAGGGCATCGGACTCGGCCGGAAAACGGCGATTGTCGAGAGCGCGAAGGTCGATGACGCCTATCTCATTCCAGATGCCGAAGCCGTCACGGTGATCTACGAGCTGCTGCAGCACGAAGGCCTGTGCCTCGGCGGGTCCACCGGCATCAACATCGTGGGCGCGATGCGGCTCGCCAAGCAGCTCGGACCCGGCAAGACCATCGTCACCATTCTCTGCGATTCCGGCAGCCGCTATCAGTCAAAGCTGTTCAATGCCGACTTCATGCGCGCCAAGAACCTGCCGGTGCCTGAATGGCTGGAGAAGCGCAGCAACATCAAGCTGCCGTTCGTCTGATTAGCTGATTCGGCTCCCTCGCCGACCGATCACCGCAGGATCTGGCTCAGGAACAACTTCGTGCGCGCATGCTGCGGCGTCGCGAAGAATTCGTTGGGCGTGTTGGCCTCGATGATCTGGCCGGCGTCCATGAACACCACGCGGTTGGCGACCTCGCGGGCGAAGCCCATCTCGTGGGTCACGACCAGCATGGTCATTCCCTCTTTCGCGAGGTCGACCATGGTGTCGAGGACCTCCTTGACCATTTCGGGGTCGAGTGCCGAGGTCGGCTCGTCGAACAGCATCACCTTCGGGTTCATCGTCAGGGCGCGCGCGATCGCGACGCGCTGCTGCTGGCCGCCGGACATCTGGCCGGGGAACTTGTTTGCCTGATGCGGGATCTTGACCCGCTCCAGGAATTTCATCGCGGTCTCCTCGGCGTCCTTCTTGGGCATGTTGCGCACCCAGATCGGCGCCAGCGTGCAATTGTCCAGCACGGTCAGATGCGGAAACAGATTGAAGCTCTGGAACACCATGCCGACTTCGCGGCGCACCGCATCGACATGCTTGAGGTTCGGCCCGAGCTCGATGCCGTCGACGACGATCTCACCCTCCTGGAATTCCTCCAGCGCATTGATGCAGCGGATCAGCGTCGATTTGCCCGAGCCCGAGGGCCCGCAGATCACGATGCGCTCACCCTTGTTGACCTCGAGGTCGATGTCGCGCAGCACGTGAAAATCGCCGTACCATTTGTTGAGGCCGGATATGTTGACGATGGGATCAGCGGACATGATGGCCTCGATCAATTGCGGCGGTGGACGTTGAGGCGGCGCTCGACGAAGAGCGAGTAGCGCGACATTCCAAAGCAGAAAATGAAATAGATGATGCCGGCGAAGGCAAAGCCGGTGAACGCGGTCGACGGCGTCGACCATTTCGGATCCGAGAACGACGCCCGCAGCGAGCCGAGCAAGTCGAACAGCGCCACGATCGAAACCAGCGAGGTGTCCTTGAACAGCGAGATGAAGCTGTTGACGAGGTTCGGGATCACGTGTCGCAGCGCCTGCGGCAGCACGATCAGCGACGTCGTCTTCCACCAGGACAGGCCCAGCGCAGCCGCCGCCTCGTTCTGCCCGCGGGGAATCGCAGCGAGGCCGCCGCGGACATTCTCGGCCTGATAGGCGCCCGTGAACAGCGCGATGCCGATCAGCGCGCGCACCAGGCCATCGACGGTGAAATTGCCCGGCAGGAACAGCGGCAGCATGTAAGTCGCGAAGAACAGCACCGTGACCAGCGGCACGCCGCGCCAGAATTCGATGAACGCGATCGAAAAAATCCGGATCAGGGGGATCGAGGCGCGCCGGCCGAGCGCGAGCGCAATGCCGATCGGCAGCGAGGTGACGATGCCGGTGACGGACACCACCAGCGTCACCAGCAGGCCACCCCAGAGGTTAGTGGCAACGATCGGCAGCCCGCCGTGGTCGAGCCCCATCAGCTTAATGACGATCGCCATGGCGACGAAGGTGGCAATGCTCGACGCGAGCGCGCGCCCGCCGCTGCGCATGCCGCCGCCGAGGACAAAGACGATCAGCGAGACGAACGCGGTCGTGATCGCAAAATCGACCCAGACCGACTGGCCCATCCCCTGGAGCTGGTCGCGCAGCCAGGTCAGCGGGAAGATCAACCAATGGATCGCTGTGCCGACCAGCACGACGAGATTGCCGACAACCCATAGCAGCGGCGCGATGGCCGATGTCTTGCTGAGACTGAGCAGGACCTGCCCTGCGCTGATGATGCTGTCGTCGAACAATTCCAGCAGGCCGGCGGTCCAGCTCACGCCAAAGCCTTGGATGCCGCCGCCACGTAACAGGAAGAACGCGACCACCGGGAAGGCGAAGAAGAACAGGCCGGCGTTGAGCCCCTTCGCCGGCAGGCGCGGAATCAGCAGCGGCAACAGCAGGACCGCCGCCACGATGAGCGCGAGATTGACCCGCCAGCGCTCGGCCTCGGGATAGAAACCGTAGATCAACTGCGGCAGCTTGGCCTGGATGTAGGGCCAGCAGGCGCCGACGGTGAATCCGGCGTTCTCGGCGAGGCAAGCCGTCCGATCCTGGCCGCTCCAGACCGCATCGACGATCAGGAACCTGACCGACGGGATGATCGTGAACCAGAGCAGCAGCGCGCCGACGATCGTGAGCAGAATATTGGTCGGCGAATTGAGCAGGCGGGTGCGCAGCAGGCCGATAAAACCGGTGGTCTTCACCGGCGCGGGACGCTCAGTGACCAGGTCCTCACGGACATAGGATGACGCGGTGATGTCGGTCATGCGCCGAGACTCCGGCTGAGGCGCCAACTGTAGACGCTCATGACGGCGCTGGTGATGAGCGAGATCAGGAGGTAGACGCCCATCGTCGTGGTGATGATCTCGATCGCTTGGCCGGTCTGGCTGAGCGACGTGCCGGCCCACACCGAGAAGAGATCCGGATAGCCGATCGCGACCGCCAGCGAGGAATTCTTGGTGAGGTTGAGGTACTGGTTGGTCAGCGGCGGCACGATCACGCGCATCGCCTGTGGCACCACGATCAGCCGCAGCGTGGCGCCACGGCTGAGGCCGAGCGAGGCCCCCGCCTCCATCTGGCCGGCGTGGACGGACAGGATGCCTGCGCGCACGATCTCGGCGATAAAGGCCGCAGTGTAAGTTGACAGCGCCAGCGTCAGCGCCACGAATTCCGGGATGATGCGCGCGCCGCCGGCGAAATTGAATCCCTTGAGCTGCGGCAGCTCGACCGTAAAGGGCAGACCGGACACCACCATGGTGACGAGCGGCAGCCCGATGACGAGGCCCAGCACATAAGGCCAGATGCGGATCATCTGCCCGCGCTGAAACAGCGCCCGCCGCGCATAGATGCGCAACGCCAGCGCCGCGGCGATGCCCAATCCCAGCGCCGCCAGAAACGGCTCCAGACCGGCCTGGCCGATCGGCTGCGGAATGACGAGCCCGCGATTGCTGATGAAGGCGATGCCGAGAAACGAGATGCTCTGCCGTGGATTGGGCAGCGCCGCGAGCACGGCCAGATACCAGAACAGGATCTGGAACAGCAGCGGCAGGTTGCGGATGATCTCGACATAGATCTCGCCGACGCGCGACAGCAGCCAGTTCGGCGACAACCGGCACAGCGCGACGATGAAGCCGATCAATGTGGAGAACACGATGCCCACCACCGAGACCACGAGCGTGTTCAGCAGTCCGACCACGAACACCCGCAGGAACGTGTCCGAGCCGGTGTAGGAGATCAGGGTCTGGTTGACGTCGAAGCCGGCATTGTTCGCAAGGAAGCCGAAGCCGGTGGCAATGTGCTGGTTTTCGAGGTTGGCGCGGGCATTCGAGATGATCTCGTAGGCGATCCAGCCCAGCACCGCCGCGAAGGCAAACTGGACGGCGACGCCGTTCCAGCCTGCCTTGCCACCCAGAAGGCGCCTGATCTTCAGCGCGATCTGGAGTGGCGGTTTACGAGCTTCGGTGCTCATTGCCGTGCGCCGGCCGATCAAGGATCAGCGGATCGGCGGCGCGTACTGGAGACCACCCTTGTTCCAGAGATTGTTGAGACCGCGGTTGATGGCGAGCGGCGAGCCCGCGCCGACGTTGCGATCGAACGCCTCGCCGTAATTGCCGACGGCCTTCACGATGCGAATCACCCAATCCTTGGTCAGGCCGAGCTGTTCGCCGAAATTGCCGTCGGTGCCGAGCACGCGTTTCAGCTCCGGATTTTCCATCTTGGCTTTCTCGTCGACGTTCTTCGAGGTCACGCCGAGCTCTTCGGTCGTGATCATGGCGAACAGGGTCCATTTCACGATGTCGAACCACTGGTCGTCGCCGTGGCGCACCATCGGGCCGAGCGGCTCCTTGGAGATGATCTCGGGGAGAACCATGTGGTCGTTGGGATTGGCGAGCTTCAGGCGGTTGGCGTAGAGGCCCGACTGGTCGGTGGTGAAGACGTCGCAGCGCCCGGCCTCGTAGGCCTTGACGGTTTCGTCGTTGGTGCCGAACGCGATCACCTCGTACTTCATGTTGTTGGCCTTGAAGTAGTCGGCCAGGTTCTGCTCGGTGGTGGTGCCGGTCTGCACGCAGACCGAGGCGCTGTTCAGCTCCAGCGCCGAATTCACCTTGAGCGACTTCTTCACCATGAAGCCCTGCCCGTCATAATAAGTCACACCGGTGAAGTTGGCGCCGAGCGAGGTGTCGCGCGAGATAGTCCAGGTGGTGTTGCGCGAGAGCACGTCGATCTCGCCGGACTGCAGCGCGGTAAAGCGGTCCTTGGCCGAGGTCGGCACGAATTTGACTTTAGTCGGATCGTTGAAGATGGCGGCCGCAATGGCCCGGCAGACGTCGACGTCCAGGCCGGTCCAGTTGCCCTTGTCGTCGGGCGAGGAGAAGCCGGGCAGGCCCTGGCTGACGCCGCAGGACAGCGTGCCCCGGTCCTTGACGGTCTTGAGCGTTTGCGCATCGGCGGCCTGGGCAGAGAGGCCGGCGGCGAGTGCAACAGAGAGAGCCAGGGTAACGCGTTTCATGGGCTTCAAGCCTTTCAAAGTCATCTCAAGGTCGGGAACGGTGTCTCTGCCAAGACTTTCCCTACAAACAGGCTAGCCTTGCAAGAGTCATGCTGGAAAAACCTTGCCGAACACTCGCCGATCCTGGGAGGCCATACCTTAATCCTCGCCGCAGGCGCCCGCACTTGTGGCTGTGGCGCAAGGTCTGGTCAGACGATCGATCGAAGGTCGCGGCAGGCCCCTCAACATGCGGCGACTGAATAGCACCTACGCATCACAGAACGACTGGCGAGCCGGGTCAAGGGGTTGACGGGACTCTTCTGTGTTCTGTTATTAACGTCAGCGGCCCCAGGCCGCTCCGACCGCGCGATCCGCGCCGGCGGAAACGCTTTTTTGAAAGCAGACGCATGGATCCCTCGCACCCCGCACAGCAGCACGCCGAAACCCGGCTGGTCACCTCCGGCCGCGACACCAAGGCGCAGAAGGGGTTCGTCAATCCGCCCGTGTTCCACGGCTCGACCGTGCTCTATCCGACCGCCGAGGACCTGCACGCCCATCGCGGCGAGTTCACCTATGGCCGCCACGGCAGCCCGACCACCCGGGCATTCCAGGACACGCTGATGGCGCTGGAGGGGCCTCAATGCGCCGGCGTCGGCATCGTGCCGTCGGGCCTGTCGGCGATCTCGACCACCCTGCTCGCGGTCTTGAAGACCGGCGACCACATCCTGGTCTGCGACAATGTCTATCGTCCGACGCGCAATTTCTGCAACGGCATGCTCGCCCGCCTCGGCATCGAGACCACCTATTTCGATCCGCTGATCGGCGTCGGCATCGAGAAGCTGTTCAAGCCCAACACCCGCGCGGTACTGGTCGAGGCACCGGGTTCGCAATCGTTCGAGATGCCGGACATTCGCGCCATCGCTCATTTGGCGCATGCGCGCGATGTGCTCGTCATCGACGACAACACCTGGGCGACGCCGCTCTATCACCGCTCGATCGAGCAGGGCGTCGACATCAGCATGCAGGCGGCCACCAAATATATCGGCGGCCATTCCGACATCATGTTCGGCACCATCTCGGCGAACGCCAAGACCTGGCCGCAGATTGCCGAAGGCATCCGCCTGCTCGGCGTTTGCGCCGGCCCCGACGACGTCTTTCTGGCGCTGCGTGGCCTGCGTACGCTGTCAGTCCGGCTCGCGCAGCATCATCGCTCCGGCCTCGACATGGCGCGCTGGCTCGCGGCAAGGCCTGAGGTCGCGCGCGTTCTGCATCCGGGGCTCGAGACCGATCCGGGCCACGCCATCTGGAAGCGCGACTTCAGCGGCGCCTCCGGCCTGTTCAGCATCGTGCTGAAACCGGCGCCGCAGAAGGCCGTCGACACCATGCTCAACTCGCTCAAGCTGTTCGGCATGGGTTTTTCCTGGGGTGGCTTCGAGAGCCTCGCGATTCCCTTCGACTGCAACGACTATCGCACGGCGACGAAATGGGCGCCCGGTGGCCCGACGCTACGCCTTCACATCGGGCTCGAGAGCACCGACGATCTCAAGGCCGATCTCGATCGCGGCTTCGCTGCCCTCACAGCGGCAATGTGAGCCTCATCACAAGGCATCCCGCCTGCGAACGCGCCAAGGCGCCTGCGGGAACGTACAGCCGCAGCAAACGTTAACGCCGACGCGCCAACAAAGGGTTTGATCCCCTGGCATTTGGCGCTAGCCTCACCAATCGACTCTCATCTGGACATGGAGCATGGGAACGTTGGTTCTGCTCGATCTGATGGGCGGCGTGGCGCTGTTGCTGTGGGGCCTGCACATGGTCCAAAGCGGCATCCTGCGCGCCTTTGGCCCCGACCTGCGACGCGTGCTCGGCAAGGCGCTCGGCAACCGCTTCAGCGCCTTTGCCGCCGGCCTCGGCCTGACGGCGGCTCTCCAGAGCAGCACGGCAACTGCACTGCTGACCAGCTCCTTCGCCGCCGAGGGCCTGCTCAGCCTCGTCGCCGCGCTCGCCATCATGTTGGGAGCCAACGTCGGCACGACGCTGATCGTGCAGGCGCTGTCGTTCAATATCGCGGCAATTGCGCCGGTGTTGTTCGTGGTCGGCCTCGTCGCCTTCCGCTCCGGTCCACGCTCCCGAATCAAGGATATCGGCCGTATTGCGATCGGCCTTGGCTTGATGCTGCTGTCGCTGCACATCCTGCTCGACACGCTGGCACCTGCGGAGAACGCTCCGGGCGTGCGCGTCGTGATGTCATCCATCACCGGCGATCCCATGCTTTGCGTCGTCATCGCCGCGCTCATCACCTGGGCGGTGCATTCGAGCGTCGCCAGCGTGCTGCTGATCATGTCGCTGGCCTATTCGCAATTCATTGCGCCCGATGCGGCGCTGGCGCTGGTGCTCGGGGCCAATCTCGGCAGCGCCATCAACCCCGTGTTCGAAGGCGCAAAGCGCGACGATCCTGCGAGCTATCGCCTGCCGATCGGCAATCTCGCCAATCGCGTCATCGGCATTGCGCTGGTGCTGCCGTTCCTGGGCCCGATCGCTTCCCACATGCACGCCTGGCAGCCCGATCTTGCCAAGATGATTGCGGCGTTCCACATCGCCTTCAACGTCGGCACCGCCGTCATCTTCATCGGCCTGCTCGACACCATGTCGCGGCTGCTGACGAAGCTCCTGCCTGATCGTGTGCAGGAGACCGATCCGGCGCGGCCGCGCTATCTCGACGAGACCGCGCTGGAGAGCCCCTCGCTCGCGCTCGCAGATGCCGCCCGCGAGACGCTGCGCATGGGCGATCTCGTCGAAACCATGCTGCGCAAGGTCATGGCGGCGATGATGACCGGCGACCGCTCGCTGGTCGACCAGGTCTCGAAGACGGACAATGTGGTCGACAGTCTCGACGAGGCCATCAAGCTCTACGTCACCAAGCTAACCCGCGGCAGCCTCGACGAGAGCGAGGGAAGGCGTGCGATGGAGATCATCTCCTTCGCCATCAATCTCGAACATATCGGCGACATCATCGACAAGAATTTGAGCGAGCTTGCCACCAAGAAGATCAAGCGCCGCTTCCAGTTCTCGCCTGAAGGCGCCGACGAGCTCGCCGCGTTCCACAAGCGCACGATGGACTCGCTGCGGATCGCCTTCGGCGTGTTCATGTCGGGCGATGCCAACGAGGCCCGCAAGCTGCTGGTGGAAAAGACCGCGCTGAAGAATACCGAACTCGCCGCCGTCGAACGCCATCTCGACCGCCTGCGCGAGGGCCGCCCCGAGACTATCGAGACCACATCACTGCACCTGGACGTGCTGCGCGATCTGCGCCGCATCCACTCGCACATCTGCTCGGTCGCTTATCCCGTGCTGGATGCGGCAGGCCAGCCCTATCGCCGGACCGAGACGGAGGCAGCTGCCCTGCCCGTCTCGGGTGCCACGGCGCTGCCGCGCCAGGGCTAAGACGCGGCGCGCGGTTTGACTTGCGTGATGGCGACACCGGAGATTGCGAGCAGCCCGCCGACGATCAGCTTTGGCGTCATGCGCTCGCCCAGGAACAACACGCTCGACATCAGCGCAAACACCGGAAGCAGCAGGCCGAAGGGCGCGACGCGCCCCATCGAGCAACGCCCGATCAGCCAGAACCAGAGGCCGAAGCCGACAATGCCGCCGATGAAGATCGTGTAGGCGAGCGCCAGCCAGCCGCGTCCGTCGGCGGTGGCGAGGCTCGCCATTTGCCCATATTCGAGCAGCAGCGACATCACCAAGACCTGCGGCACCGTCAGCAGCGACGACCAGCCCATCAGCATCAGGGGATCGAACGGGCCGTAGCGTTTGGTCAGGACGTTGGACACCGCGAACGCAAAAGCGGCACCAACGACGAGCAGCAGCGGCAGAGCGTTTCCCGAAAACCCAGGCCCGGCTGCCAACACGACAACGCCGACGAACGCCAGCACCACGCCGGCGGAAGCGATGAGCGACGGCCTCTCCGCGAGCAGCGGCCAGGCCAACAGGACGGTGAAGGGCGGAGCGAGTTGATAGGCGACGGCCGACAAGCTTCCCGAACCGAGCCCAAGGCCAACATAGAACAGCCCGAAGTTCAGTCCGCCAAGGAAAACCGAAATGGCGGCGACAGGACCGAACTGTTGGCGCGTCGGTCTCTTGACGAACGGAACAAGCAGCAGTGCGATAGCCAGGAAGCGCAGTGCGAGGAAGAAGAGCGGCGGAAACTCCCTAACGCCGACCTTGATGGCTACAAACTGGTATCCCCAGAGTACCGGGACGGCCACCGCGCAGATGATCTGAATGGCGGACATGGCATCGTTGTTTTCAAGACCATTCGGTCTAGATATAGGCGTGCGAACAGCGGAAGCGTCCATGGCTTGTCTACCTGATGAAACGGTCGAGAAAAGCGTCAACAGTGGCTTGCGAAATGATCCGCGTCGGTGCCGTCTTACCGACCACCCGCAGGCCCTCGACGAAACAGACGAGAATTCGGGCGGCACTCGACGGCTCGACACCATCGGCCAGTTGGCCCGCTGCCTTCGCACGGGAAAGTGCAGCGGCCACCCGAGCCTCCATGGCCTTGAAAAAGCTCCCGATGCGACGATCAACGTCGACATCACGGCCAGCCAGTTCCATGGCTGTGGCTACCAGCAGGCATCCGCGCCGACCATTGGCACCGCTGTTGCGGTCAACGTAGCCGGCAAGGTAGGCCCTCAAGCCGTCGACAGGGTCTCCGCAAGGGTCGAACTCGATATCCATCCGTGTCATTGCATCGGCAATGTAGCGATCAAGCGCACGCAGGAAGAGCGAGTGCTTGTCACCGAAAGCGGCGTAAAGACTGCCACGCGAGAGCTTCGTCGCACGAAGAAGGTCCGGCAGCGCCGTGGCGTGATAGCCGCGCGACCAGAACACATCCATCGCGCGTTCGACAGCGGCTTCCGTGTCGAAACTCCGGGGACGGCCACGGGGCAGTTGCACTGGGGTTGGGCGGCGCATGGCCGAAATATGAACCGATCGGTCTTGAAATCGCAAGAGCCGATTGGGATCACATCTCACACGATTTCGGGAGAAGTCCGGAACCTGGTGCTGGGTCAGCGGTCCTGCGTCGCCGACGTCCGGCCGCGGTTCTTGATGATCAGCATGATGTTGCGGATGTAGATGATCGTCGCCAGCGCCTGGCCGAGGATGATGACGGGCTCGCGCTTCACGATGCCGTAGACCAGCGTCATCAGCCCGCCGCCCATCGAGCAGAACCAGAACGCCATCGGCACCACGCTGTTGCCGGCCCGCTCGCTCGCGATCCACTGCACCAGGAAGCGCGCGGTGAAGAACAATTGCGCGACCAGGCCGAAGGCGAGCCAGAAATCGAACTTGGCGACGAAGACGTCGTAGAAATAGTTGTGCAACGCCTGACCGAATTGAATGATCATGCCTTTACCTCAGTCACTTCTGGCGTCGGCTTCTTGCGGCGGATCAGCCACCACACGCCGGCGAGATCCATGATCCCGATCCATAGCCGGTCGAAGAAGCCGTAATTGGACACGCCTGAATGGCGCGGCCGGTCGATCACGTCGACATAGGCGATGTCAAAACCTTCGCGGCGAACCAGCGCCGGCAGGAAACGATGCAGGCCGTCGAAATAGGGCATGGTCAGGAAGACCTCGCGCCGGAATGCCTTCAGCCCGCAACCGGTGTCGCGCGTGCCGTCCTGCAGGATCGCATTGCGGATCTTGTTCGCAACCCGCGACTGAAATTTCTTGAAGCCGGTGTCCTTGCGCCCGACGCGCTGTCCCGCGACCAGCCCGACATTGACACCCTTCTCGACCGCAGCGATCAGGTCCGGCAGGAAGGCGGGATTGTTCTGGCCGTCGCCATCGAGCGTCGCCACGATCGCGCCGCGGGCCGCGCGCACGCCGCTGCGCACCGCCGCCGACTGGCCGCCCGATCTGGAATGACGCAACTGCCGCAGATTGTCTCGCTGCGCCATGATCGCCGCGAGCCGTTCGCCGGTCGCATCGGTCGAGCCGTCGTTGACATAGATGATCTCATAGGCCCAGCGGCCATCGAGCGCGGCCGTGATCTCCGCGATCAGGGGCGCAATGTTGTCGGCTTCGTTGCGCACGGGGACGACGATGGAAACCGAAGGCTGGGACGACGACAAATCGAAGCTCGTGGTTGGAATTGGCCTGCGACCTGGGGAACCGGCAGCCCCGGGAAGCAGCCGCTTTTATGGGGCAGATGCCCCGCGGGCAACCTTTTTAAGGCGCCCGGGAAGCGGTCCGGGAAGCGGCACGATGGTGCCATCGGCCCGGATGGCAAAAGCGAGCCGGCGCGCCGCAAACCAGTAACGGACGGCCATGGCGCAGACCATGCCGACCAGCGCGCCGGCCGTGACGTCACTCGGGTGATGCGCCAGCAGCACCAGGCGCGTCAGCACGATCACGATTGCGTAGGTGAACATGAACACGCGCAGGCGCGGCCAGAGCGCCGAGACCGCAAACGCCAACGCGAACGCCGCCACCGCATGCCCCGACGGCAGGCTGGCATAAGCGCCCGTGCCCTCCAACGGGATGAAGTTGAACGGATCAGCCTCGCCGCCGACGAATGGACGCCCGCGGCCAATGAGATATTTCAGGATATCGGTCACGAACGTCGACAGGGCAACAGAGAGAAACAGATATTGCAGCCGCGTGCCGAAGCCCAGCAGCAGCGCGCGGCTTGTGCCATGCATCCCGGCCGCAATCAGCGCCACGACAATCAGCGCGGCGCCGAGCACCGAGAGCACATTCTCGTCCTTGCCGAAATCGGTGAGGATGCGGATCGGCCAGAGCGCGGGCGTGCCACGCGCCGGCATCAGCTGGATCTCGGTCCGGTCGAATGCGACCATCAGAACGATGATCAGGGCTGCGCCCGCTGCGCTGAGCCACAGGGAATGCCGCGCCAGTTTTCGCGCAGCCGCGGCGCGGCGCGAATGCGAAGGCGTACGCACGAGTTGCGCCAGCGCGCGTCCCCCAACCGCGAGCAGCTGCACGGGATAGCTTGCACGTGGTGCGATGCTAGTCGTACCAGACATCCTATTCGGTGCCCTCGGAGCGGAAAATCGAGATTGAGATCGCGCGTCCTTGCGAGAAATTATAGCCGTCGATGCGCGTGCCGACCTTGTAGCGCAGTCCGATCGCCTCGGCACGCTGCACGAAGCTGCGCTCTGACCGCTGCTCGATCAGCGCAAACCGGCAGCTTCCCTGCCTGAGGAAATCAGCGGCTCCCGATCCGTCGGTCAGCAGCGTCTGGGTACCCGTCAGGAAGACGAGGCTCGGCTCGTGATAGCCGGCCGACGCCGCCTTCGGCCCGACGCAGGTCACGTTGCGCAGCGCGCGCGCGATCTCGATGCTCGGAAACAGCGGCGTCAGCGACGGCAGCACGATGCCGTAGACCACAACCGCCAGCATCAGTGCCGCGACCAGCGCGTTGAGCACCGAGCGCTCGGCGCGGTTGTTGTCGTAGAGCCACCAGGCGAACAGGCCGAATATCAGCGAGGCCGCGATGAACGGCCAGGCCACGAAGGCCGGCTGTCGCGTCAGCATGACGGCGCCGACGACCGCGATGATCGAGCCGCCCGCGGGGATCGCGAACCACCAGGCCGAGCCGCGCGCCAGCCAGGAGCGCGACAACACGTTCCGCTCCAGCGCACCGGCGGTGAGGATCGCAATCGCGGGATAGAGCGGCAGCACGTAATGCGGCAGCTTGGTCAGCACCGCCTCGAACACGATCCAGGACGGGATCAGCCAGGCCAGCAGGAATTGCGCGCCGGGCTCGCGCCGCGCCCGCCACACCGCCGGCGCCGCCATCGCCGCGAGCGGTGCACCCGGCCAGAACGTGATCCAGAACAGCGCCAGGTACAGTCCGGGCGGTGCGCCATGGGATTCCTGCGCGCCGATCTTGCTCAGCATGTCGCCGCCGACGGAATCGGCGAAGAAGGCATCGCCCGCCCGCCAGAAGATCGCGACGAACCAGGGCAGCACCAGCACCAGCATCCACATCAGGCCCCAGACCGGGCGCAGCTTCCACAGCCAGGAGGAATCGCGATCCTGGATCGCGAGCGCAACGATGGTCAGGCCCGCGAACATCAGGATCAGCGGACCTTTGATCAGGATGCCGACGGCGAGCGCGGTCCAGAAGATCGCGGGCCAGCTCCAGGGCGGGTGGGTTTCGTCCTCGGCGCGCTGCCAAGACAGATAGGCGCGTGCCATCGCGCCCATCGCCGCGACCACGCAGAACAGCAGCATCGCGTCGGTCTTGGCGAGCCGCGCCTCGACGCCGAGCAGCACTGAGGAGCACATCAGAAGCCCGGCCAGGACCGCGGCGCGCCGCGTGACGAAGCCGAGCGCCGCCCAATAGGTCATGAGCACGGCGCCGATCGCCCCCAACAGCGACGGCAGCCGGTAGACCCAGATCCGCAGTTCAGCCTTCGGCAGCTTCAGCGCTGTGGCGACTTCGACCGCCGCGGATTGCAACCAGTAGATGCCGACCGGTTTCTTGTAGCGCACATCCTCCTGGAAGCGGATGTCGACATAGTCGCCGCTCTCGACCATCTGCTTGGTGGCCTGCGCAAAGCGCGCCTCGTCGCGATCGACCGGCGGAATGGTGAAGAAGCCGGGCAGGAAGAGCAGCAGCGCGCACAGCACGAGAAAGGCCACAGCGCGAGCGTGGCTGGCGGTGACAAAGTCGAGCATCAGCGCGAGCCGGCTGCCCGGATTCACGGGCGTTTTCGGCTCTCGCGGCGCTCCAAAACGGGGAGTCGGGTAGGTCTCGGCCATTGGTTCCGCTTACGATGAAACCGCCATCGCCACAACCGCTTGAGCCATTCTCATTGAATTCGAATGACAACTGTGTCCGCGGCGCCAGTGGCGTCGATCACGGTCAGCCTGGCAAAGCCCGGTCCGGGCGGATCGATCAGGCGCTGGCGCCGTCCGTCGATCTCGCCAAGCGATGTCCCGTTGACCATGACAGTCATCGGCAACACCCCGCCGGCGACCTTGACGGGCATGGCTGCTGCCTCAGCTCCGCCTGAGCGATCCACGTCGATCCGCGAGCCGTTGAGCGGGAACTGGATGTGGAGCGCCTGCTCGCCACCGGTTCGGACGAGTTCCCCGACAGGGCGGAACCGCTTCAGCGGCAACGGCAACTTCGCGTTGCTGGCGACCAGTGTTCCCTTGGGCGGCTTCGGCAACGGCGTCAGGGTCTTGCCGGTCCGCGCGAAGGCATCGAACAGGATGGGCGCCGCGGCGATGCGACCGATCAGGCCGGGAACCGGCGCGCCATCGGGACGGCCGACCCAGACGCCGATGGTCATGCGGCCGTCGAACCCGACCGACCAGGCGTCGCGATAGCCGTAAGAGGTGCCGGTCTTGAAGGCGATACGGTTGTGGGCGGCATTCTCCGGGGGTGGGGTTCCCAGCAGCACGTTGCCGACCTGCCAGGCCGCGACGGGGTCCAGCAGCCGCAGCGGCTCGCGGTCGTCCGTGGCAGCCATCACCTCGCGCAGCGGCTTGGTGGTGCCGAGCCGGGCGAAGCCGGCATAGAGCTGGGCAAGGTCCTGCAGCGTCACGCCGACGCCGCCGAGCCCCATGGCGAGCCCCGGTGCCTCGTCCTTGGGCAGAATGAGATTGCCGCCGGCCTGCCGCAGCCGCGAGGCCAGCCGGCTCGAGCCGACGCGGTCGAGCAGCACGATCGCCGGCACGTTCAGCGACAGCTGCAGCGCCTTCTTCACCGGCACCGTGCCCTGGAACGTCATGTCGAAATTTTCCGGCGCGTAAGAGCCGAAGCGGACCGGGCGATCGTCGATCAGACTGTCGGGATGAACAAAACCGTCCTCGAAGGCGAGGCCATAGATGAACGGCTTCAGCGTCGAGCCCGGCGAGCGGATGGCGCGGGTCATGTCGACCTGCCCTGCCCGGCTCTCATCGAAATAATCGGCTGAGCCGACACGCGCGAGCACGTCGCCGCTCTCATTGTCGACCACGATGATGCCGACCGAAATGTTCGGGCCCAGCGCGACGGCGCGGTCGCGTGCCAGCGGCTCCAGCACCTTCTGCAGGTTGGAATCCAGCGCCAGCTTGATGACCGGCGCGTCCTTGACCGTCGCCAGCGCGTTGTCAGACGCATGCGGCGCCAGGATCGGCATCGGCTTGCGCAGCTTCGGCACCGGCACGGCCTTGGCCTGCCTGGCGTCGTCGACGCCGACCACATGCTCCTCGACCATGCGGTCAAGCACGCGGTCGCGAGCGACGCGCGCCGCTTCGGGATAGCGGTCGAGCCTCCGCGTCTCCGGCGATTGCGGCAGTGCGACCAGCAGCGCGGCTTCCGCCAGCGACAGCCGCTTCGGCTCCTTGCCGAGATAGGCGATGGAGGCGGCACGGATGCCTTCGAGATTGCCGCCATAGGGCGCAAGCGCGAGGTAGAGGTTGAGGATCTCGTCCTTGCTCAGCGTCCGTTCCAGCTCGATCGCGCGCACGATCTGGTGCAGTTTTGCGTAGAGCGAGCGCTGGCGCCGCGGCTCCATGAGACGGGCGAGCTGCATCGAGATGGTCGAGCCGCCGGACACGATGTGGCCACGCGTCGAGAGCTGCACCGCGGCGCGGCCCAGCGCCAGCGGATCGATGCCGTTGTGGTCATAGAAGCGCTGGTCCTCATAAGCGAACAGCAGCTTCAAATAGGTCGGATCGACATTGGCCTTGGCATCGACCGGCAGCCGCCAGCGCCCGTCCGCCATCGCATATGCACGCAGCAGTTTTCCATTGCGATCCACGATGGTGGTGGAGACACGGCGCGCTTCGTCGAACGGCAGCGGACCGAGGGAATAGACCCAGGCCACAAAGCCGATGATGGCGAGGATGAAAGCGAGCGCGAGCGCAGACAGGGCACGACGGCCCCAGCCCCGCGCTCCGTCATGGCCGGGCTTGCCCCGGCCATCCACGCCGTCCTTCTTGACCACGTTCATCTCACGCCTCACTTCGCGGCCCGCACCTCGACATTGCCCGTACCCGTGCGGCCGTAGCGCGAGGGATTATACATGTCCTCGACATAGGCCTGCGGCAGCACGAATTTGCCGGGCGAGACCACGCGCACGATGTACGGTGAAGACCGCCTTGGAATCCGAGGCGCGATCAACGGCCGCCGTGAAGCGATCATCGCGGAACTCGGTGTCCTCCGGCTCCTGGCCGTCCTCGATCCAGTCCAGCGTGCCGCTGTCGCCCGACGACACCAGCTTTGGATTGTCGATCTCAAGGCCCGCCGGCAAGTAATCGGACACCATGATATGGCCGTACTCCGGCTTGGCCTCGGTGATCTTCAACACCACGGCAAAGCGATCGTTCTGCTTGACCTTGCTGATATCGGCGGGCTTGCCATCGAGCGTGAAGTAATTGCGCTCGATCTTGAAGCCGTTGGACGCCGCCGGCTCCGGCGTGACCGGCGAGCCCGACACCGAGATCACCGCCTGCACCGGTGCGTCGCCGGTGTTGGTGATCTTCAGCGGCTTGCCGTTCAGCGTATCCGCCTTGTAGCTGCGGTAGAGCGCGGTCTTGACCGGCTGGCCGTCGACCTCGATCGAGAGGTTTTCCTTGGCCAGCGCCCGCGCCGCCAGCACCAGCCACGCATTCTCCTGCGTCGAGGTATAAGGCGTGAGCCCGCGTGCCGTCTCGACCCGCATCACGGCTTGCGTCAGCGTCGCCTTCGGCGCGCTGCCTTCGCTTGCGAGCGAGACGAGTGCAGCGGCATCGCGCAGCTGCGAACCGTAGTCGGTGCGGCCGAACTCCAGCACCGGCTTTGGCGCGAGGCTGTCGAGGGCGGCGCCATAGACCCGCTCCGCGCGGTTGCGGTCACCGACCAGCGCCAACGCCGCCGCAAGCTGCGACTTCGCAATCGGGGTTGCGAGGTTGTTCAGCTTGGTGTCGGCGAGATAGCGGAGATCGCCGATGGGCGCCGCGCCGTTGCGGGCGAGCACGTAGAGGCCGTAGGCGAGATCGCGGCCGCCATCTTTCTCCGGCTCATTGCCGTTGACGACGGAGTTGCGGATGCGATCCAGCGCATTCTTGAACAGCACATCCGGCACCACAAAACCCTTTTCACGGGCACGGGTGAGGAAGTCCGTAACATAGGCATCGAGCCAGGCGTCGTCGCCGCCCGCCGACCACAGGCCGAACGAGCCATTGGAGCCCTGTCGGGCCAAAAGCCGGTCGATGGCGTCGCGGATGCGCTGGTCGACCTCGGTGTCCATGGCGAGATGTGCCCCGGCCGCGAGGTCGTTGACATAGAGCAACGGCATCGCGCGGCTCGTGATCTGCTCCGAGCAGCCGTAGGGATAGCGGTCGAGCGCTTTGAGGATCGTCGCCGCATCGAGTGCGGTCGACAGGCTTGCTGAGACCGAGACACTGCCGGTGCCCGGCACGAGGTCGGAGAACATGTCCGAGGTCAGCGTCAGGCTCTCGCCCT
This sequence comes from Bradyrhizobium monzae, assembly GCF_021458635.1. Lineage (GTDB taxonomy): Bacteria > Pseudomonadota > Alphaproteobacteria > Rhizobiales > Xanthobacteraceae > Bradyrhizobium. Next base: position 382,168 of record NZ_JAIRDQ010000005.1, on the reverse strand, counting down.
TCGCCAGCGTCCGGATCGAGCGTCGTGCCAGCACCTGGGTTGCCGCCTTGACGTCGAGCGCATAGTGCCGCGCGAGCGTAAGCCCATTCGGCCCCTTGATGTCGACGTCGAGCGTCGCCTGCCCCGCCGCGGTCGCGTCGATCGCGAGCGCGAACGAATTGCGCTGCTTAGCGGCGAGCTTCACGGTGGTTGCCGGACTGCCGGTCATCTTCACCGGCCCGCCGGTCCTGACGTTGATGACGTAGTCGCCGGCCTGGCCCTCGACATTGTCGATCTCGAGATTGACCGTGCCGTGGTCGCCATTGAGCAGGAAGCGCGGCAGGGTCGTGGTCAGCACCACGGGATCGCGGATCACGACGTCGGTATTGGCGCGACCGAGCTTGGTTGCGGTCCACGCCACGGCCATCACGCGCGCGGTGCCGGCGAATTCCGGAATATCGAAGCTCACCTCCGCACTGCCGTCGGCGCCTACGGTGACGATGCCCGAATAGAGCGCGAGCGGCTTTTGCGCGGGCGGCGAGCCCTGGAGCTCGGCAGCGCCGGCGTCACCGCCGGATTTGATTTGGCCGCGCGTCCCGGACATGCCGTCGATCAGCTGCCCATAGAGATCGCGGATCTCCGCGCTCAGGCGGCGCTGGCCGAGATAATAATCGTCCGGCGCCGGCGGCTTGTAATTGGTGAGGTTGAGAATGCCGACATCGACGGCCGCGATCACGACCTTGGCGTCCTCGCCCGGATTGAGTCCGTCGAGCTTGACCGGGATCTTCAGCATCGCATTTGGCCGGATCAGCGCCGGCGGCGTCAGCTTCACCTGCAGCGTCCGCGCCTGCTTGTCGATGCCGAACCATTTCAGGCCGATGGCGCGTCCCGGCATGCGCTGTGCGGCCGCATCGAGCGGACGGCGCAGCGTCGCCACCACATAGGCGCCGGTGCCCCAATCCTTGCCGACCGGGAGCTTCACCTGTGCGGTGCCTTCCTTGACGTCGATGGTCTGCGTGGTCAGCAAGCGGTCGCCGAGGACGTTGACGGTGAGCTTGCCGGCGGAGCGGACATTGACCGAGACGGTCATGGTGTCGCCGGACGAATATTGCGGCTTGTCGATCGAGGTCTCCAGCAGGTCCGGCGTGTCGGCGCTGCCATCGGAATACCAGCCGACGTCGAACTGCACCGACGTCACGGGGCCGTCGGCATCGTTCGACTTCACGTCGAGCCGGTAGCGGCCCGGCTGTGGCGCAAGCGAAATCCGCGACGGCTTGTCGGCAGCAATGGTGACCTCACCATCGGCGACGCGCGAGGTCGACTTGACCGGCTCATACTCCCAGTAATTGTTCTGGCGATACCATTGGTAGCGCGACTCCATCTTCAGGAGCTCGTAGCGCAGGCCGTCGCGGGGCAAGGTCTTGCCCTCGGGCGAGACGAAGACGATTTCGAACTCGGCCTTGTCGCCCTCCGCGACATTCTTGTCGCCGAAAAGCGGCTTGATGCCGATCAGGGCGGTCGTCGGCGCAACCGGCAGCACGAGCTTGCGCTCGACGGCGCGGCCGCCGGTCTCGACCATGCGGACGAAGATCTGCGCCTCCTGCGGACGGGTCGAGGCCGGCTGCTTCTCCAGCGTCACAGGGAAGGTCGCAGTGCCGTTGGCGTCGGCCTCCGGCAAGTTCTCCAGCGGCGTGCGCTCATTCGAGGTGGTCTGCTCATCATCGACGCCGAACTGGTAGCCGGCAAAGCCCGGGCGTTCGCGCGCGGGCGCGATCAGCATGTCGCCCTCGAGCTGAAGGCCGGATGCGGGCGCGCCATAGAGGAAATGACCGTCCGCCTTAAGCTCCACAGGAGCGTTAGCTTTGATCAGCTTGTCTTTGGCCGACAAGTCGAATTCGATCCGATCGGGAACGTAATCCTCGACCATGAAGGTGGTCTCGCCGACCGAAGAGCCCTTCGGATCGGTGAAGGCGCGCACCCGCCAGGTGCCGGTCGGAACGGCCGAGTTCAGCGGCACGGCGAGCGTGCGGCCGCCCGCGCCCTGGTCAGCCAGCACGGCGCGGCGGAACTCCACGCCGTCAGGGCGCTCGATCACCAGGGTCAGCGGCCCGCCATTGACGGCATTGCCCTGCCCGTCGCGCAGCAGCGCGGTCAGATAGACCGTCTCGCTGGAACGGTAGACGCCACGCTCGGCATAGACGAAGGCGTCGGCACCCACCGGCGCCACGCGCCCCGCGACGCCGCGGTCGGACAGATCAAAGGCCGAGGTCTTGAGGCTGAGGAAAGCATAGTCAGCCTTCTCGCCGGTGACGGTCAGCATTGCCGGCGACAGGCCGCCCTCGCCCCGCGCCAGCCCCGTCTCGAACAGCACATGGCCCGACTCGTCGGTCTTGCGCGTCGCCAAAATCTCGTTGTTGCGCGCGACCAATCGCACCTCGGCTTTGCCGACCGGGTCGGTCGAGGCCAGCGAATTAACGAACACATGGATGCCGTCATTGCCGGAATAGGCGGTGACACCGAGATCGGAGACGATGAACCACTGGGTGGCGAGCTGGTAATCGTCGCCGCTGCCCGGTCCCTTGGCCGCGGCCGTCATCACATAGACGCCGGGTTGGAGCTCGCCCAGCGCCTGGTCGACCGGAAACGCGGTGATGACGTCCTGGTTCAGATTCATCGCCGTCGCGAGTTCGCCTGACCAGACTTTCACGCCGCGTTCGTCGCCGAGATCACTGAGCTGATATTTCGACAGCGTCTTCTGGAAGTCGCTGTCGACCACCGTGTTGATCAGATTGCGGTCGCCGATCCGGAACACGTTGATGTTGACCGCGGGCGTGTTGACGCTGACCACGGGGATACCGCGCTGGCCGGTCTTCGGCAGCACATAGGCGCGGCTGGTGAAGCGCACGAACGGCTTGCGGTCGCGCACATAGATGTTGAACTCGGCCGATTTCGGCAGGCCTTCCCTCACGGTCGACGGCAGGCCGGCGCGCAGATTGATGTTGTAACGCTCGCCGTGCTTCAGCCCGTCGACGCAGAGCTGCTTGCCCTCGGCCGACAGCGCCGGCTTGTCCTGGCCGGCAAGCGCCAGGAACGGCGCGAAGTCAGTGCGCTTGGCGAGCTCCTCCGAGAACTGGAAGCAGGCGCGCGGGCTCGCCGAGTCCGAGTCCACGGTATAGTCGAGCAGCCGGAAGCCGTGCTCGTCGCGCAGCTTCTCGTAATTGCCGCGAACCTCGGCGACCTCACGCATGTCGAGCGACAGCCGCAACGCGTCCAGCGCCGGCCGCCACAGCTTGCGTTCGGAGAGCGACTTGCCGAGCACGGCGAGCGCATCCGCCTCCTCGCCCGGATTGCCGGCGCGCTGGTAGGCGATGTAGGCAGCGGTCGAGGCGCGCTCGAGCAGGAAGGTCTGCTCGTTCGAACTCTTCGGCGTGATCTGGAAGATGACTTTTGCGAGCCGCAGCCAGTTGCCGGCGTCATCAGGCGTGACGGCGGCGATCTGGCCGAGTACCGAGAGCCCGGTGCGATAATCATTGCGCTTGAAGGCGGCATCCGCATCCGTGCGCAAGGTCGCCCCAGTCTTGGCGACCGGCCCGGCCTCGCTCTTGATCTGCGCCTCCAGCTTGATGGCGGAATCAGCGAGATCGTCGCGCTTGAACGCTTTCTCCGCGGCTTGCGCGGCGCAAAGCCCAAACGCCAGCGTTGCGCAGATGGTGACGGCGCGAACCAGACCGATCATGAAGGGACTCCCGGAAATCGCGGACGAACGCCGCGGCGGCGCTAAACTGCGCGGAAAGGGTGACAGACTCAAGGCGATGGAACCATCGGTGCAAAACGTCGCATTCGCCATGGCAAGGCACGCCCAGAGGAGACCGATCGCGCTATCGCCGCGCACGCCGTCCTGGGGCGCAGCAATATCGGAGCAGTCGTCCGGCGGCCGTGTCCCGGAAGCTAGTCAGCGCCCCCGGCGATGTGATCCATCGTCCAGTACGCCGCCGCTCAACCCGGCACCCTGACACTCCGCCGTACCGCTTTGTCGCGTCTCCATGGAAAACGGTTCGGTTCAGGCTTGGCGAAACGCCAGATTTTTCATATTGGCATGATATATGACGGCCAGCCCCCGAACCCGGGCGGCCCAGGACGGTCCCGTAGCTCAACTGGATAGAGCATCAGATTTCTACTCTGAGGGTTGCAGGTTCGATTCCTGCCGGGATCGCCAATAAGAGCATTGTCAAAGCCCTTTAGCCGCGCGAGCGCGACGGCGCCGATGCTGGCCCGAATCAGCATGATGCGGGCGCTTAACACCGGCAATCATGCACCGCAAGCGCGCTGCGGCCTCTCGGCTGATCCGGCAAAGCACGCGCGAGACATATGGGCGCCTGATGCAGCCGAGCGCTCGGGCCGACGAGTCCGCCGAGTATCAGACCGGGCCTCGGCAGCGCCTCCATTCGCTTAGAGCACGCTAGGAACTTGTCGCAAGGACGCCCGTGCCCGATGGGGCTGGAAGGGCCAAGATGCGATTTGCAAGAGCCACGCCCTTCCTACGCAGGGGCGTTTCAACCAGCCGGAAGTTAAGGTCGGCCAATACGCAAAGGGCGACGGGAAAGGCGACGGCGTAGAAATATCGCTTGTCCGGCGCATGAGCGCCGAGCAAATGCGAAATCCGGCTCCACGTCTCCATGAGATACCAGAAAAGTGGGATATGGATCAGGTAGATTGCGTAGGATCGCGCCCCGATCCACGCGAATATGGTCTTCAGGAAGCCCGGCAGAGGAAGAGCATAGCCGCGGTCGTAGGAGGCGAGGAACACAAGTCCTGCTGACACAAGTGCGACCTGACTTTCGATCTGACCACCAATGAAACGGGCAAACCGCTCTTTCGGAATATCGATCAACAGAAAGATAAGAACAGCGCTTACGGCGAATGCAAGAAGGCGGTAGCGCAGGAAGATCACGATCAGCCGCTCTGCCAGCGCATAAAACTTCGACCGCGAGAACAGGTAGATCAGGTACCCCCACATCAGTGCGTCCAGTCGCATCGCCCAGAGGAATTTGGGGTCGCTCTCCCCGTGAAAAGACCGATCGGGAATCGCCTGCAATAAAATCAACAGGCCAAGGACAACCCAGCGCCAGTACGGCCGGACCCACAAAATGAAAAGCGGAAACAGGATGTAGAATTGATCCTCCAGCGCGAGAGACCAGAAGAAGCGGTTTGAGTGCATGAGGTGGAGCCCATAGGCAAAATTTGCGAATAGGCCGAGGACGAACAGCCCGTCCCACAGATTTTGCTCGGGCGTTCCGGGGAATACCCCCGTCGAGTTGTAGGCCCAGCTACCAAAAACGCTAACTGCGAGCCACAACCACGCAGACGGAGCGAGGCGGAACACGCGCCGCACCCAAAAAGCAGGGGCCACTGATCCCCATCTGCCATCTGCAATTGCCTCGTCAAAGGACTGCTCGAAGCCCCGACTGATCACGTAGCCGGATATGCAAAAGAACAAGTCAACGCCGGTCCATTGACCGAGGTCCATCCCCGGGAAAAGCACGGGGGAATGCACAAGAACAACCATGATAACGGCGATGGCGCGGAGGTACTCGATCTCAAGGTTTTTGCCCGGCCTGACAGCGGCCGGTGAATGATTTTTACTCATTTATTGCAACCCCCAAAGCGCAAGGAGTATCACCGCAACTATGTCGCGATCAACCATCGATTGCTTTGGTTTCAACTACGCATTGCTAGATTGCACTAAAGTCTAAGTTTTGGAACCCGCACGCTAATCAGTTTTGCCAAGTGCCATCGAAACAAAAACGCAGCCGGCATCGCTGGCGGCGCTGAGGTCTATTCGATCGAGCAACATGCACAGCGGCGCGAACATCAGTCCGGCACAGACAATGCAACCGGTGCCGACGGGGACGAACCAAAGCAGGTTCGCGCTGTTGCGAGCACCGGGCCGACAAGCACGGCGAGCGCCGCTGACGAGCGCGCAGAGCGCGCCGACGGATCAAGTTGGCCGTAAGCGCGGATCATCGACCATCTCGGATTTAACGATGCCGGATTGATTCGGAAGCTCCCGCCCGCACAAGTGGTGGACCGGCGCACTGCGGCACATCCGACTACCCCGGCGCCCCATCGCAAATCTGTTACCTTTCACGAACGCGTGGGTGCCCTCGCCCCGGTCTTTGAACCGGACGGGCGCGTCCTATCTATGCGCGGCGGGCGACCTGCGCCCGACGAAGGACTGTCGATGCCGCGAGCCGAATTGACGAGAATGGGAATTGCCTGTGCGGTGGCGGTCGTCGCGATATCTTTTCTGGCGCTCGACGCGGTCGTCGACGTCAACTCCAGCGTGATCACAAAGCGGATTGAAATGGCGCAGGCGTCCATTGCGGATGCCGCCATGAGCCAGCATCAGCTCGCCTCCGCCGTTCAGGCCTGGGCACGTCGAGGTCACCAGAAGCAGCCTGCGGCGATCGAATAGTTCGAACTCAGGCGCTGAACGGTCCGGCATTCCGTTTGTTCACGGTCCGACTCCGCTCCGTTCCCAAAGCACGAATCGCGACCGCAAAACGCAGCCCCGCGCATGTCTTAACGACGCGTTTCATCCACTCGAATCAGTCAAGCATTCAGGGACACGAGCGAAGGCCGCAAGCGATACGCATCAATCACTGCATTCGACAGCAGCAGTCTGTGCCGCTCGCCGCCGAGCCGACCTGCCAGACCCGGTCGGCTTTGAAGCGCCCCGTGCTTGTCCCCCCGAGCACGGGGCTTTCTCATGAGCGATACCAAGACACTGATGCCAGGACACTGGTGCCGCGACCCGAAGCGGGCAGACGAAAGTCAGCCCCTTCGCTCGTCATCGCGCCGACCGCGAGCGAGCTGTTGCCAGGCCAGGGCCAGTTCGATGAGTCGTTGCCGGTCGGGACCCTCGGACGCCGCGGCGCGCTTCATCGCCGCCTCGGCTTCATGCTGTGGGTCGTACTTGGTACACATGCGGCCAACTCTAGCCAGCAGACGTGGACAAGTGCGTGGCAATTTCGTCCGTATGATTGCGGTGGACGAAGGTCGCACCGGCGTGTGCGCTTCCGCACGATACTACCGCGACGAATTTGACGTGCGACGTGGCACCGCCGAAGGGATCGATCGTCGTGCTTCAGGCCTCTCTCTCGGCAATCTGTGAATTGAATCACAGCCGAGCTCCGGCGTGTTCGCTAAACTTCGTCTCAAGCGCCGCAAGAACGCGACATAGGAAGGATGGCTGTTCCCCTCATGACACGAAAGGCCGGAGCTGCAGCGCGGGCTGACGCATCATCGCGCAAGACCGACATGTTCGGTCTCTCTCTTCTCGCCGCCATCGTCCTGGTGATGACAGCCTGGATCGCCGGCCTGGTCTGGGCCGCAATGGCATTCCTGACCTGGCTCGTCTCCTGAGCGCAGCGCGATCCCGCGCGCTAGAACTGGCAGTGCACCAGTTGCACCGCCTTGATCCCTCCGCAAACGATCATGGCCCATAGCGCCAGGCTGATCTGGATCGCATCCAGCATGTTCCTATCCCCGCGACTCACGTCTCCGTTTTTTCTTTGCTCAAGGCGCGTTGCGGCAGGGAGCGCCAGAAAAAAGCTGATGTCGTTGTTGTGCGTCTCTGCAGCGTTGCAGGATCACCTCTCCGCACGGGAGCAAGCGCAAATGAGGCGGGCACGGGGCCCGCCTCATTGACGTCGGATGTCGCTGTGAGGAGTTCAGTAGCAGGCGCGCGGATCCGCCTGCACATACTCGCCGCTCGGATAGCGGTAATAGCAATTGCCCTGGGCGAGATAGTAGCCCGGGCGCGAAGCCGCGGTGGCACCGGCAATCGCACCAGTCGCGCCGCCGATCACGGCGCCTGCAGCCGCGCCCGAGGCGTTGCCGGAGATCAGACCGCCAAGCACGCCGCCGACGATGGCCCCGCCGAGCGCGCTTGCGCCGGGATCCGCGGGCGGTGGAGGCGGCGGCGGTTCATAGGCGATCGGCGGCCCCGGCGGCGCATAGGCCACGGGCACGTCGTCGATATAGTCCTCGGAGATGTAGGCCGGCGGGCCGTCCATCCGCTGCGGATAATAATACCAGACGCCACCGACATCCCACCACCAGCCGGGGCGGCCGTTGTGGACCTCGTGGCGCCAGCGTCCGCCATCCCAGGCCAGATTGCCGCGATAGGCGTGTCCGCCCCAGTCGCGCGCCGGCGCGGGGCCACGTGCCATGTAGCGGCCGGGTCCGGGCGGCGGACCACCGGCATTACGCGGTCCGGGACCATGCGGGCCGGGAGCTGCTCCTGGGCCTGGACCCGGAGCCATGCGAGCTTGGCCGCCGGGCTGAGGCCCGGGGTGCACGGCCTGTTGCGGCGGAGGACCCTTGCGCATGTTCTGATTGGGCTGGGGCAGGCCACCTGCGCCCTGCCCCGGCGGATGACCGTCGTGCCTCGGCGGACCTGCGTCCTGCGCCTGCGCGGAGATTGCCAGCAACGCCATGGCGGAAACCATGGGAATGATGATCTTCATGCGGCTGGACGCACTCATGCGTGCTTACCCCTCAACTTTCGCAATTGCCGTGGTCCACGCGCGATAGACGATTCGGGTCGCGCCTGGGTGATGCCGACGGACATAACTGACCTGTCAAACTGACCGGACGGGCCAGCTATGTCCCGTTACAAATGATTAAGATCACGGCGATTTTTCGTCCAGGGTCCCGGCGGGACCGGCCTAGCGGGCCGGCTGGATCACATTGCAATTGCTTCGTCCCGACATCACGCAGTCCTGCATCTTGCTGGCGGCCGTGAGGTCACGGGCAAGCCACAACCCGACTCCGAGGATGACAGCAGCGATGATTAGGCCCGCGATTGCGCCGCGGCGGCTGTCGCCGGATTGAGCCTTTGGGGAGGCGTTGGGCCTCTCAGTGGAGGCAGGCTCGGACTCAGGTTCGGACATGGGGACCTTGTCGCTCGGTGAGGCCCTTTATCACCTCTGCGACGTCGCGTCACATCCCGCTCGGCGCCTCGCCGCTCAGCCCCGGGTTGGCCTCAGCGCCTCCTTGCGCGAGGTATCGACCGCCGGGACCGCCTGCTGCACGCGCGGCGCACAGCTCGTCAGGATGAAGGCGGTCTGGGTGCACTCCCAGGCGGACCCGAGAACGGTGCTCTCGATGGGTTGCGGGCGGGCAGCCAACAACACCGCACACACAACTGCCGCTGCGGCGACCGTGACTGCAAGGGCTTTCAGGCTCAGCCGGAAAAAGATCATGCCCGTGCTCCGTCTCGTATTGGGGCGGACGCTAGGCGCCGCCATTGGGTGTCCTTATGAGGGACATCACAATTCGGCAGTTTTTCCGGGCTACGAAGAGATCGGCTGGTTAAGCGATTTTCGTTGACCTGATCGGCTGCGATTATGGGTGGCTTCACGGCGCGCGGCGATGTACACGCTTCTGCGTCGCGTGGTGCCTGCTTGTGCCCAGCCGACGTACCAACACCTAATGATGTAGGATCGAAAGCGAGGATGACAAGGTTCGTTCGATGAGTGGATTCAGGGAACCAGGCTTCACAGACCGGCAGAAGGCGGCGCAAGAAGCGCGCAAAAATCTTTTGAACAAATTCAAGTCTCAGCCCGGGCCCGATGACCCAGCGGTTGTGGCGAAGCGTGCCGAGCGCGAGGCACTCGCGGCCAAGCGCACCGAGGCGAAGGCCGTGCGCGAGGCTGAAAAAGCCGAGCAGAAGCGGATCGCGGAAGAGGCTGCTGCCGCGGAAGCGGTGCGGCTCGCCCGCGAAGCGGAGGAAGCGATCGCCAAGGCAGCAGAACTCGAGGCCGAGCAGAAGGCCAAGCGAGATGCTCGCTATGCTGCTCGCAAGGCCAAGCGGAAGTAACGTTCAAATCAAATTGAACTGAGGTACGCCTCGGTTCATTGCCATTCCGAAAATGCTCCCACCGGGGCGCGCGGCCGCGCGGCCCCGATGGACGGGCGCAAGCTGCACCCGGCCGTGCGATAGCGACTTCGCCATCACGACCTGGTTTCGGCGAAATGCGACGTGGCGACCGACGGAAGATCAGTTCTTCTTCATCATCCCGTCGTCTTTCTTCATGCCGTCCTTCGACATCGTGTCTTTCTTCATGCCGTCGTCCTTGGACATGGAGTCCTTCTTCATGCCGTCCTTGGACATCGTGTCCTTCTTCATCATGCCGTCGTCCTTGCCCATCTTGTCCTGGGCGAACGCGGCCGGCGACAGCGCGAGGCCAAGCGAGAGAGCGGCAGCCGAGACGCCGAGCACGATGCGGGTGCGAATGGTCATGAGAAATAATCCCTTCGAGATGGTGTTTGTCAGCGACGGACGCCGCTACACAATCTCGACGGATCGCCAGCTGGCGTTGTTACGCTGTTGCCGATAAATTTGTGCGGGCTTGCCGGCATCGGTCCTTCGGAGAAGCCCTCTGCACGCCCTGGAGATTCCCCAGTGTGCAGCGCACCATGATCGACACTTGCCGCGGCATTCGGTCTCGAACTATCAGACTAGAGAATGTTGGCTGAAAGACGGGCTAGGATGGGCCTAAGCCGGTCTCAAAGGCTCGACCCAAATCTCAGCAAACAAGAACCGTCCAGAACCGCTCAAGGGGATACTTCATGTTCACGCGTCGAAACCTGCTCGCGACCGCGGTCGCCGCACCCGCCATTATCCGCTTCGGCATTGGCACCGCGCATGCCGCGACCACGCTGAAGATCTCGCATCAATTCCCCGGCGGCACCATCGACAAGGGCGATTTCCGCGACCGGCTCTGCCGCATGTTCGCCGCCGAAGTCAGCAAGCGCAGCAACGGCGACATCGCAGCCGAGATCTATCCGAACTCCTCGCTGATCAAGACCAACGCGCAGTTCTCCGCGATGCGCAAGGGCGCGCTCGACATCTCGCTGTATCCGATGCCCTATGCCGGCGGCGAATTGCCCGAGACCAATATCGGCCTGATGCCCGGCCTCGTCACCACCTACGACCAGGGCATGCGCTGGAAGAAGGAGCCGGTCGGCAAAGCGCTGACCGACTTCCTCGCCGACAAGGGCATCATTCTCCTGAGCTGGGTATGGCAGGCCGGCGGCGTCGCCAGCCGCTCCAAGCCGATCGTGTCGCCGGAAGATGCCAAGGGCATGAAGGTGCGCGGCGGCTCGCGCGAGATGGACATGGTGCTGCAGACCGCCGGCGCCTCGGTGCTGTCGGTGCCCTCGAACGAAATCTACGCGGCGATGCAGACCGGCGCCTGCGACGCCGGCATCACCTCCTCCACCAGCCTGATCTCGTTCCGGCTCGAAGAGGTCGCGAAGTCGCTGACCTCGGGCGCGGGCGCGTCCTACTGGTTCATGCTCGAGCCGCTGATGATGTCGAAGGCCATCTTCGACAAGATGCCGAAGAACCAGCAGGACATCCTGCTTGCCGTCGGCCAGGAGCTCGAAACCTTCGGCCGCAAGGGCGCGCAGGACGACGACGTCGAGGTCGCCAAGGTCTACGAGAAGGCCGGTGCAAAGGTCTCGGTGCTCGATGCCGCCACGGTCGGCAAGTGGCGCGACATCGCCCGCGACACCGCGTGGAAGGATTACGGCGCCAAGACCGCGACCGCGGCGAACCTGCTCAAGCTCGCGTCCGACGTCGCTGCATGAGCCACGGTCCGCTCGGGGATCGTGAGGACACGGCGAATGCTGCCGCAAGGACCGGCCTTGCAGCAGTGCTCGATCGCGGCCTCGCCATCCTCAACCGCATCATCGTCGTGTTCGCGGCGCTGGCGCTGGTCGCCGCTTGCGCCATCCTGAGCTACAGCGTGCTGAGCCGCGCTTTGTTCAAGGCCGCCAATTACTGGCAGGACGAGGCCGCCGTGTTCCTGCTGGTCGGGGCCACCTTCATGACGGCGGCCTATGTGCAGCAGAACCGCGGCCATATCGGCATCGAGGCCTTCGTCGGCCTGCTCTCGCCGCTGGCGAACAGGATCAGACTCTGGTTCGTCGACGCCGTGACGTTCCTGTTCTGCGTCTTCTTCGCCTGGAAATCCTGGACGTTGGCCCACGAAGCCTATGCCGACGGCCAGGTCTCGAACTCGATGTGGTCGCCGCCGCTCGCCATTCCCTATTCGCTGATGGCGCTCGGCATGAGCCTGTTGTGCATTCAGATCCTCGTGCAGCTGGCGCTGCCGTTCGCGGGAGCCAAGCGTCCATGAGCGTTTTCGGTATCGGTATCGCTTATGGTATCGCAACACTGCTCGTGATGTTTTCGGGCATGCCGATCGCGTTCGCGCTCGGCGCGGTCGCGGTCGTGTTCATGGGCATCTACATGCCATCGGCGTCCCTCGATACGGTGACGCAGAATGTCTACGAGGAGATGGCCTCGATCACGCTGCTGTCGATCCCGCTCTTCATCCTGAAGGGTGCCGCGATCGGCAAATCGCGCGCCGGACAGGATCTCTATTCGGCGCTGCATGCCTGGCTGCATCGCGTGCCCGGTGGCCTCGGCGTCGCCAACGTCTTCGCCTGCGCGCTGTTCGCGGCGATGGCGGGCTCCTCGCCCGCGACCTGCTCGGCGATTGGCTCGGCTGGCATCCCCGAGATGCGCAAGCGCGGCTATTCCGGCGGCTTCGCGGCCGGCATCATCGCGGCCGGCGGCACGCTCGGCATCCTGCTGCCGCCCTCGATCACCATGATCCTGTTCGCGGTCGCCGCGGAGAAGTCGCTGGGACGGCTGTTCCTCGCCGGCATCGGTCCCGGCCTGCTGCTGGTTTCGCTGTTCGGCGGCTACGCGGTGATCCGATTCCGCCAGGAATATGCGGCGGCCGAGGCTGCCTACAAGAACGGCGGCCCGGAAACCGCAATTCTGGCCCGCGACGAATATACGCTGGCCGAACGCTTCAACGTGCTGCCGCGGGTGCTTCCCTTCGTGCTGCTGCTCACTGGCGTGATGGCCGCGCTCTATGGCGGCTATGCCACACCATCGGAGACCGCCGGCCTCGGCGGCCTGCTGGCGCTGGGGCTGATTGCTGCGATCTACGGCGTGTGGCGGCCGAGCGACCTTGGCCCGATCATGAAATCGACGATCCGGGAATCGACCATGCTGATGATGATCATCGGCATGTCGCTGCTCTATTCCTATGTGATGAGCTATCTGCACATCTCGCAATCGGCGGCCGAATCCGTCGTCGCGATGCATCTGCCGCGCTGGGGGCTGCTGTTCGCGATCCTCGTCATGGTGGTCGTGCTCGGCTTCTTCCTGCCGCCGGTCTCGATCATTTTGATGACCGCGCCGATCATCCTGCCGCCGCTTCGCGCCGCAAATTTCGACATCATCTGGTTCGGCGTGGTCATGACCATCGTGATGGAGATGGGTCTGATCCATCCCCCCGTAGGCCTCAACATCTTCGTCATCCGCAACGTCGCGCCGGACATTTCGCTGAGCGAAGTCATCTGGGGCACGCTGCCCTTCGTGCTGCTGATGATGGGCGCCGTGCTGCTGCTGTGTTTGGTGCCGGAGATCTCGACCTGGTTGCCGGATCTGGTGATGGGGCCGGACGGGAGCAGGTAGAGCTGCATGCACCGCTGCCGTAGGGCGGGCAAAGGCGCATAGCGCCGTGCCCACCATCTCACAACGATCGCAGAAGTGGTGGGTACGCTGCGCTTGCCCACCCTACGGCACCTACGAATTCGTCCGCTTCTTCTTCGCGTTCAGCGCGGAGGCAACGCGGCTCACGGGCGGCTTGCCCAGCACGCTGCTCATCTCATTCGTGGCCGCCAGCAGCTTGTCCATATCTATGCCCGTCTTCACGCCCATGCCTTCGAGCATGTAGACGACATCCTCGGTCGCGACATTTCCCGTTGCACCCGGCGCATAAGGACAACCGCCGAGGCCGCCGGCGGCGGCGTCGATGACGCGGACGCCCTCCTCCAGGCCGGCATAGAGATTGGCCAGCGCCTGGCCATAGGTGTCGTGGAAATGCATCGCGAGCTTTGACGCGGGAATGTTGGCGACCACCGCGCGCAGCATCTGCTTGGCTTTGGTCGGCGTGCCGACGCCGATGGTGTCGCCGAGCGAGATCTCGTAGCAGCCGAGATCCCACAGCGTGCTGGCAAGATCGGCAACCGCCTTCGGCTTGATTTCGCCGTCAAAGGGACAGCCGAGCACACAGGAGATATAGCCGCGCACCCTCACACCATCGGTCTTGGCGCGCGCCAGCACCGGCTTGAACCGCGCAATGGACTCCGCGACCGTGCAGTTGATGTTGGCGCGCGAAAAGCCTTCGGAGGCTGCCGCGAACACGGAGACCACCTTTGCGCCGGCTGCGCGCGCCGCGTCATAGCCCTTCTCGTTCGGCACCAGCACGTGGAATTCGGCGCCGGTGCCGTGGGCAACGCCGCGCAGCACGGCATCCGAACTCGCCATCTGCGGGATCGCCTTGGGCGAGACGAAGGCGCCGACCTCGACTGTATCGAGCCCGGCGGCAACCAGCGCCTCGATGAAGGCGATGCGGGCCTCGACGCTGACGGGTGTCTTCTCGTTCTGGAGGCCGTCGCGCGGCCCCATTTCGATGATCCGGACGGGGTCGCTCATGTCACTCCCCGGAAGCCTCGACCACGGCGAGCTCGACGCCCTCCTGGACGATATCGCCGACCTTGCATTTGATGGACGTCAGGACGCCGGCATAGGGCGCGCGCAGCGTCTGCTCCATCTTCATCACTTCAAGGGTGAGGATCGGCGCGCCCTTTTCGAGCTTGGCACCCTCCTCGGCCAGTACGGCGACGACCGTACCCGGCAAGGGGGCCGCGATCTTGTCCGCGCCGGCCTGCTCCTCGGTCTCGCCGCCGAACGGATCGACCCAGTGCAGGTCGAAACGGCCATTGCGCGTGCGCAGGTAAAGCTCATGGCCGTCGATCACGGCCGCGACGGACGATTTGACGCCGTCGAGCGTCAGGTCGAAACCACCATCCTTCGGCGCAATCGCGAACGCCAGCTCACGTTCGCCGATCACCAGCGTCGACGGTCCGCTGCCGTAATTCAGCGTGATCTTCTGCTCGGAACCATGGCCGACGCGGAAGGCAAAGCTGCGCTGGCGGCGTCCGACCGGCTGCCAGCCAAAGGTCTGCCAAGGAGAATTCAAAGGAGAATTTGCGCTTCCTTGCGCGGCCTGCCGCTCGTCATTGACGATCGCGGCGACTGCGGCACACAGCTCGAGCTCGGCGGGCGCCGACGCTCCCGAGGTCAGAGCAGCCAGCTCGCGCTCGATGAACCCTGTGTCGATCGCGTTTGCCCGCACCTTCGGATGCGTGATCAGCGCTGACAGGAACGGGATGTTGGTGACGATGCCACGGACGTCGGAGGCCTCCAGTCCGCGGTTGAGCCGATCGATCGCAACATCGCGCGTCGGCGCCCACGCGATCATTTTTGCCAGCATCGCGTCGTAATATGGCGAGACACTATCGCCCTCGCGATAGCCGGCGTCGATGCGCAAGCCGCCAGTCTCGGCCGGAAGCCGCCAGGTCGAGATACTGCCGACCGAGGGCATGAAATTCTTGGTCGGATTCTCGGCATAGACACGGGCTTCGATAGCGTGACCGTTGAGCTTGATCTCGTCCTGCTTCAGCGGCAGCGCCTCGCCGAAGGCGACGCGCAATTGCCACTCGACGAGGTCGATCCCGGTAATCAGCTCGGTCACGGGATGCTCGACCTGGAGACGGGTGTTCATCTCGATGAAGAACACGTCCTTGCCGTCGGAGACGAATTCGATGGTACCGGCACCGACATAATTCACTGCGCCCGCCGCCTTTCGCGCGGCGGCGCAGACGGTCTCGCGCTGGGCGGCATTGAGCGTCGGCGACGGCGCCTCCTCGATCACCTTCTGGTGCCGTCGCTGCAAGGTGCATTCGCGCTCGAACAGCGACAGCAGGTTGCCGTGGCTGTCGCCAATGATCTGCACCTCGATATGCCGGGGATTGTCGACATATTTTTCGATCAGCATGCGGTCGTCGCCAAATGCCGCCTTGGCCTCGCGCTTGGCGCTGACGATCGCGGGCGCAAGCTCGGCTGCCGAGCGCACGATGCGCATGCCGCGGCCGCCGCCGCCGGCCGAGGCCTTCACCAGGATGGGGAAGCCGATCTTGTCCGCGGCCTTCGACAGCGTCGCATCGTCCTGGGCCTCGCCGTGATATCCGGGCACCAGCGGCACGCCGGCCTTCTCCATCAGTGCTTTCGAGCCGGATTTCGAGCCCATCGCGGTCATCATCCCGGCGGTCGGGCCGACGAAGACGAGGCCCGCATCGAGGCAGGCGTGCGCGAACTCGGCATTTTCCGACAGGAAGCCGTAGCCGGGATGGACGGCCTCGGCGCCGGTCTTGCGGGCGGCCTCGATCAGCCGCTCGACATTGAGATAGCTGTCGCGGGCGCGCGCGGGTCCGAGCAGCACGGCTTCGTCGGCGAGCGCGACATGCATCGCGTCGCGGTCGGCCTCGGAATAGACCGCGACGGTACGCAGACCCATCGCGCGCGCGGTGCGGATGACGCGGCATGCGATCTCGCCGCGGTTGGCGATCAGGAGCGTGCGAAAACGGCGGTAGAGTTTTGAGCGGTCCATCGCATCACATCCTGAACAGGCCGAATTTCGTCGGTTCGATCGGCGCATTCGACGCCGCCGCGAGGCCGAGGCCGAGCACCAGCCGCGTGTCCGCGGGGTCGATCACGCCATCGTCCCAGAGACGCGCGGTCGCGTAGTACGGATGGCCCTGGCTCTCGTATTGGTCGCGGATTGGCTTGCGGAATGTGTCTTCCTCCTCCTTCGACCAGCTATCGCCCTTGGCCTCGATATTGTCGCGCCGGACCTGGCTCAGCACCATCGAGGCCTGCTCGCCACCCATCACCGAGATGCGTGCGTTCGGCCACATCCAGAGGAAGCGCGGTGAGTAGGCGCGACCGCACATGCCGTAATTGCCGGCGCCGTAGGAGCCGCCGATCACCACGGTGAATTTCGGCACCGACGCGGTCGCAACCGCGGTCACCAGCTTGGCGCCGTCGCGCGCGATGCCGCCGGCCTCGTATTTCTTGCCGACCATGAAGCCGGTGATGTTCTGCAAAAACACCAGCGGAATGCCGCGCTGGCAGCACAGCTCGATGAAATGCGCCCCCTTCAGCGAACTCTCGCTGAACAGAATGCCGTTGTTGGCGATGATCCCGACCGGATAGCCCCAGATATGGGCGAAGCCGCAGACGAGCGTCGTGCCGTAAAGTTTCTTGAACTCGTCGAACTCCGAGCCGTCGACGACACGCGCGATGATGTCGCGCACGTCGAACGGCTTGCGGCCGTCGACCGGCACCACGCCGTAGATCTCCTCCGCCGCAAACAGCGGATCGCGCGGCGGATGCATGTTCAGGTTCGGCCGTGCCGACGGCTTCAGCGTGCCGACGATGCGCCGGGCGATGCCGATCGCATGGGCATCGTTCTGGGCGTAGTGATCGGTCACTCCCGACTGCCGCGAATGCACGTCGGCGCCGCCAAGCTCCTCGGCACTCACGACCTCGCCGGTCGCGGCTTTCACCAACGGCGGGCCCCCGAGGAAGATGGTGCCTTGATTGCGCACGATGATGCTCTCGTCCGACATCGCCGGCACATAGGCGCCGCCGGCGGTGCAGGAGCCCATCACGATCGCGATCTGCGGGATGCCTGCCGAGGACATCTGCGCCTGGTTGTAGAAAATGCGGCCGAAATGACGTTCGTCGGGAAAGATCTCATCCTGCAGCGGCAGGAAGGCGCCGCCGGAATCGACCATGTAGACGCAGGGAAGATTGTTCTGCCGCGCGATGTCTTGCGCCCGCAGATGCTTCTTCACGGTCACCGGGTAATAGGTGCCGCCCTTGATGGTGGCATCGTTGGCGACGATCACGCATTCGCGGCCCGAGATGCGCCCGACGCCGGTGACAATGCTCGCCGAATGGACGTCGCCGCCATAAAGGCCATGGGCCGCGAGCGGCGACAGCTCCAGGAACGACGTGCCGGGGTCGATCAGCAGATCGACGCGCTCACGCGCCAGCATCTTGCCGCGCGAGGTGTGGCGATTGCGCGAGGCCTCGCCGCCGCCACCGGCAACCTGGCTGAGCTTTTCGCGCAAATCGGCGACGAGCGCGCGCATGGCATCGGAGTTGCGCGCAAAATCGGACGAAGACGGATCGATGCTGGAATGAAGCGGCATGTGGTCCCGCGTTTCTGGTGACGTGGTTGCGTGGTGGGTTTAAGCGGTTTCCGCCATCAGCTCGCGGCCGATCAGCATGCGGCGGACTTCGGACGTGCCCGCGCCGATCTCGTAGAGCTTGGCGTCGCGCCAGAGCCGGCCGACCGGAAACTCGGATGTGTAGCCGACGCCGCCCAGTGCCTGGATCGCCTCGCCCGCCATCCACGTCGCCTTTTCGGCGGAATAGAGGATCGCGGCCGCGGCGTCCTTGCGCAGCGTGCGCGCGTGGTTGGCGCGGTCGCAGGCCTTTCCCACGGCGTACACATAGGCGCGCGTGGCCTGCCACGTCGAATACATGTCGGCGAGTTTGCCCTGCATCAGCTGGAAGTCGCCGATCGGCTGGCCGAACTGTTTTCGTTCATGCATGTAGGGCACCACCGCGTCCATGCAGGCCGCCATGATGCCGAGCGGGCCGCCGGAGAGCACCGCGCGCTCATAATCGAGGCCCGACATCAGCACCTTGACGCCCTCGCCCACGCCGGCGAGCACGTTCTCCTCCGGCACCTCGCAGTCGTCGAAGAACAGCGGATAGGTGTTGGAGCCGCGCATGCCGAGCTTGTCCAGATGCTGGCCGTGGGTGAAACCCTTGAAGCCTTTCTCGATCAGGAAGGCGGTCATGCCGCGCGGGCCGGCCTCGGGATCGGTCTTGGCGTAGACCACCAGCACATCGGCATCGCCGCCATTGGTGATCCACATCTTGGAGCCATTGAGCACATAGCGGTCGCCGCGCTTGTCGGCGCGCAGCTTCATCGAGACGACGTCGGAACCGGCGCCCGGCTCGGACATCGCGAGCGCGCCGACGAACTCACCGGAGATCAGCTTCGGCAGATAGCGGTTGCGCTGCGCGTCGTTACCATTGCGGCGGATCTGGTTGACGCACAGGTTGGAGTGCGCGCCGTAGGAAAGCCCGACCGCCGCCGAGCCGCGCGAAATCTCCTCCATGGCGACGACATGGGCGAGATAGCCCATGTTGGAGCCGCCATACTGCTCCGGCGCGGTCATGCCGAGCAGGCCGAGGTCGCCAAAACGCTTCCAGAGATCGGCCGGGAACAGGTTTGCTTTCTCGACCTCCGCGGCGCGCGGCGCCACCTCTGCTTCCACAAAGGCGCGCACGGTGTCGCGCAACATGCTGATGTCTTCGCCCAGATCGAAATCGATGCTCGGGATGTTCAAGGCGATTCCTCCAGATTTCTTATCGGCCCCGAACCTACCCCCGCCCGGGCGCCGTGGCGGTCGAAAAGGTTGCATTTTCCGCCAAGTTTGGCGAGGATTTTCCAAAGGACTTTCGATGCCCTTTCAGGCCGCAACCGCCACGCCCCGCCGCGCCATGACGCCCGCCGCCTTCGTCCGCGGCGTGGTCGCGGCCTATGCCCGCTATGGGCGGGATCCGGCCGAGGCCTTGAGCAAGGGGCAGGTCCTGCCCGACCTCGTTGGATCGACCGACGGGCGGGTCACGGCGGCGCAGTTCGAGGCGCTGGCGGGCCACGCCATGCGCGAGCTCGACGACGAGGCGCTCGGCTGGTTTTCGCGGAAGCTGCCTTGGGGCACTTACGGCATGCTGTGCCGTGCCTCGATCACCGCGCCCACCCTCGAGGTCGCGCTGAAGCGCTGGTGCCGGCATCATCGCCTGCTGACGGAAGACGTGCTGTTCGAGCTTGCGGTCAGCGGCGAGACCGCGACCATTTCCATTCGCGAGCAGCGCGATCTCGGACCCCTGCGCGAGTTCTGTCTCGTCACCCTGCTCCGCTATGTGCTCGGCTTCTCCTGCTGGGCGGTGGATTCCGCGATCGCACTGCGCGCAGCGGAGTTTCCCTATGCCGAGCCCGGACACGTCTCGGTCTATCCGACCATCTTCTGCAAGCACGTACGCTTCGACGCAGGCGATGCCCGCATCGTCTTCGACAAGCATTATCTCTCGCTGCCGCTCACCCGCAGCGCCGCCGATCTCGACAGCATGCTCAAGGGCGCGCTGCGGCTGACCGTGCTGCCCTATCGCCGCGACCGTTTGCTGGTCGAGCGTGTCAGGCGCGTGCTGCGCGAGGCGCGCGGACGCATTCTCGGCGCGGAGGATGTCGCAAGCGAACTCGCGCTCTCCACCCGCACCATGCATCGCCGCCTGCGCGAGGAAGCCACCTCGCTGCGTGACCTCAAGGAGGAAGCGAAGCTCGAGCTCGCCAAGCAGGAGCTGATGCGCGGCCGCACCCCGATCAAGCGGATCGCGGAGATCGCCGGCTTTCGCAACGAGAAGAGCTTTTCGCGCGCTTTCCGCACCTGGACCGGTGCCAGCCCGCGCGAGTTTCGCGGCAAGTATCGTTGAGGCGCAGACGCGCGGCTCCTATCCTGCCGGCGCCGCGACCGCGATCTCCTGCACCGGCAGCGGCACGTCTTTCGCCACACCCAGGACTGGAAAGCTGCGCACGTTCTTCACGTTGGGCATGGCGGCAAAATGCAGGAGCTGCTGGCGCATGCTCTCGACGCTCGGCGCGACGCATTTCAGGAGATAGTCGGTGTCGCCCGAAATGCGCCAGCACTGCTGGATGCGCGGGATCGCGGCGATCGATCCCTCGAACGCCTCCAACACTGGCTGGGCCTGGCTGCCGAGTTGGATCGAGACGAACGACACCACCTCATAGCCCAGCAATCGCTCGTCGATGACGGCACGCACCGCGCGTATCACGCCGCGGCTGAACAGCGATTTGAGCCGCCGCAGGCAATTCGGCGCGGACACGCCGACGCGAAGCGCCAGCTCGTTGTTGCGGACGCGCCCGTCCTGCTGCAGTTCGGATAGGATCTTCAGATCGACGCCGTCGAGCTGGTCACGCCCCGCCATCCCCCACCTCGTCCTGGTCCCGTCATGCGGACCAGCGAAGCACGCGGCGGAATGGGTGCCAAGGGCTCCCCGCAGGGTCGGCCGAACCGGAGCGCCTCAGTGCGTCCAGGGCTCGCCGCGGCGGAAGGAGAAATTGTCCGCATAGGCGACCTGGCGGTGCAGCGATTCCTTCGGCTCGATCACCTGGTAGGCGATGCCCTTGCGCTCGCAATAGGCAACCGCCTCGTCCTTGGTGTCGAAGCGCAGCGTGATCTGCTGCTTCATGTCGCCCGACGAGGTCCAGCCCATCAACGGCTCGACCGCGCGCGGCTGCTCCGGCTCGTAGTCGAGCTGCCATTCCTTGGTCTTGGACCGGCCGGATTGCATCGCGTTCTTGGCGGGCTTGAAAATGCGTGCGGTCATTGGCGGTCCGGCCTCTTGGTCTTTTCGTTCGATTTTAATGCGTCACGGTAGCGATTGGTGGAAACCGCGGGCATAGTATAGAGACACCTTTCGGGAACTGATCGGTGATTCCGGGCCCCCGGGTCTCTCACCGAGGGGTATAGTCATTATGCTGCACTGTGACAATTGCGTACCCGCATTCCGCCCGGGAATCCCGCCCGGCGGCCTCGCCTCGCCGACATCAGCGTATCCGTCCTCTTCGAGAGCTCCCGTCGCATGGCCTTCCTGAACATCAACGCCACGCTCCCCGAGAAGGGCCGTGACCTCAGGCTCGACCTGTTTCGCGGCATCGCCAACTGGGCGATCTTCCTCGATCACATCCCCGACAACGTCGTGAACTGGATCACGACGCGCAACTACGGCTTTTCAGACGCGGCCGACCTGTTCGTCTTCATCTCCGGTTATACGGCCTCGTTCGTCTATGCCCGCATGATGCTGGAGCGCGGCTTCATCGTCGGCGCCACCCGCCTCACCAAGCGGGTCTGGCAGCTCTATGTCGCCCACATCATCCTGTTCGTGATCTACATCGCCTCGATCAGCTATCTGGCGCTGCGCTTCGGCGATTCCGAGATGATCAACGAGTTCAACGTCGCAGGCCTCGTCGACAACGCCACCGAGACGCTGCGACAGGGCCTGTTCCTGCGCTTCAAGCCGCTCAATCTCGACGTGCTGCCGCTCTACATCGTGCTGATGGGCCTGTTTCCGCCGGTGCTGTGGTTCATGCTGCGCAAGCCCGATCTGACGATGGCGCTGTCGATCATCCTGTGGCTGACCGCGCGTCACTTCAGCCTGAACCTGAACGCCTACCCGGCCGGCCAGTGGTACTTCAACCCCTATTGCTGGCAGGTGCTGTTCGTGTTCGGCGCCTGGTGCGCGATGGGCGGCGCGCGCCGCTCGATGACGCTGATCAATTCGCCGATCACGCTGTGGCTCTGCCTCGGCTATCTCCTCTTCGCGCTGGTCATGACCATGGCCGGCCGTTTCCCCACCCTCGGCGGCATGTTCCCGGAATGGCTGTTCTCGGCGTTCAACCCGAACGACAAGACCAACCTCGCGCCCTACCGCTTCCTCCACTTCGTCGTGATCGTGATCATGGTGATCCGCTTCGTGCCGAAGGACTGGCCGGGCCTGGAATGGAAGATCTTCGATCCGGTGATCGTCTGCGGCCAGCAATCGCTCGCCGTGTTCTGCGTCGGCGTGTTCCTATCCTTCGTCGGCCATTTCGAGCTGTCGATGAGCTCGGGCTCGCTGTTCGCGCAGCTGTTCGTCTCCATCGCGGGCATCGCGATCATGACGACGGTCGCCTATTACATCTCGTGGTCGAAGCGGCAGGACAAGCCGCTGAAGCCGCCGCCGGCGAAGCCCGCGGCTGCTCCCGCGTCCAAAGCCGCTTAGGAGAGGCCGCCTGAGACGCGTGGCGGCGGCAGCCTCAGGCCGCCGCCTCGCCGTCGTATTCGGTGAACTTCTTGTAGATCCAGTCGCGGCCGTCGTGACGGCGCCAGACCTTGCCGTAGACGAGCTGCCCGTTGATCGAGCGGCGCGGAACGATCACGGTCCAGAGGTGCCAGATCTCGGCCCAGTTCGACCGTTGGTGGGATGTTTTGGAGGTGAGATCGAAAGTCATGGCGGACAACTCGCGCGAAACGAAACGCCGCGACGAATATGACATCGTGTGAGCCGCTGATGGGGCGTCGTCGCGTGCCGGGACCAGTTTGATACCAGTCGTCGAAACGGCCGCAACGACGGCCCGTGCTTAACCTAACCGATCAACCTTACTTGCCGACAGACCGCCGCGTTGCCGGTTGAAACGCCTGCCTATCTTTCCTAAGATGCATGCGCGATTTGAGAATGAGTGCGCTGTTTCCGAAGCGTTCGCCTGGTTGATTTCAAGCTCAGAATGAATTTTTCAACGACTGACTGCAGGTCGATGATCATGAATCTGCAATTTGCTTCTTTGCTTCTGGCGATGATTTCATCGCCCCCGGTACCGGTCGCCAGGCCGTCCCATGACAGGTCGCCGAGGGCCGCCAACGACAATTATTCAGTCTGGCCGCTGATCCCGTTTCCGGCGGGCTGGTACGCCTCGGGCTGAGCCCCAAAAGCGCAACGCCGCGCAAGCGGAATATCATCGCTTGGCGGCGTCCGTTTAGGCATTGGGCGCTGAAATTCCCAACATTGATATGTCCGTGGCGACGGCCAAAGGTTCGATGAAGCTTTGGTAATTCTGCGCCCTCTAACCTGTTTTAATTCCAGCAAAAATCGCGCAGAGATAGCGGCCTGCGAACAACAAGCGCTAAACGTTCGGCGGCGTGCCTGATCGTAGTTTTGGCCCTGCGGCCGATCGCACTGCGGCGATGGAAGAAGCGATTGCACTGATCGACATGAAAACCTCGGCTGAAGGGACCAGCGGGCGCAGCATCGATTGCGGGCCCTGTTCTCCCCTTCAATGCGGGGAATGCGCGAAGCAGGCGCAACGGACTTGAAAAAACAGCAACCAATCATCTCGCCACGAGTTGCAGGTTCTTCCCTCCTGCCCGGATGGCCCGCGACCAGCCCGCTGTCGGCTCCCGCTCGCCATGAATGGACAGTCATCCCGTCTCACGTCCCTGTGAGTTGGAGCGCGGCCGGTGAATTTTCGCGAGCGAACCGAGACCAATGAACAGCCGGCCGCCGGCCAAGGGGATGCTGTGAGCCAAGTTGATACGACCGAGAAACTGTCCGAGGCGGAAGAACCCCGGACGTCGCTGTTTGCACTGTGCGGGCTCGGGATCGCGGCGATCGCGATGGCGGCGTGGATCTGCGCACTGGGCTGGCTGGCCTGGCGCCTGGGCGACTGGCTGCTGTCCTGACACCTGAGCTGGCCGGCGGTGACATCCGGCCGCTCCCGATCACATCAGTAGTGGTAGTTCACGCCGATCGTCGCCGCATGGATCGTGTCCTTGAGATGGGCCACGGTGATGCCTTCGACCGGACTGATGAGCTGGATCGGGCCTTTCGTGCCGAAGTCGTGGTAATTGTATTCGACGTTGGCCGACCAGCTCGATGCAAACGCCCATTCCACGCCCGCACCTAACGTCCAGCCAGCGCGCATGACGGACGCGCTTGGATCGACCGCGAAGCCGGTGGCCGGACTGATATAGGCGTCATCGATCTTCTCGTGAGTCCAGGCGACGCCACCTCGCCCATAGAACAGCCAGCCTGAGCCATAGGCATAGCCGAACCGCGCGGTGACCGAGGCGAGAAAATCGTTCTTGAGGCCGAACTGCGACGGCACGACGAGGTTGCCGAGCGCCGGAAATCTGACGTTGCTGCCATGCTGGCTCGAAAGGCTCGACCATGCGGCCCGGCCTTCGGCGCCGACGACCCAGTTGGATGCGAATTGATGGTCGCAACCAGCCTGTCCGCCGCCGATAAAACCACCCGTGCCGAAATCGACCGTCCCCCCAGCGCTGTTGATCGTGCGATCCACGCTCGCACCGCCGCCGAGATGAGCTCCGATATAGCAACCGGTCCAGTTGAAGGTCAGCGGCGCCAGCGGCGGCGCCTGCAGCGCATAATCAGCCGCAGATGCTGTCGTCGCGGACAAGGCGAGTAGCGCCGTTCCGCAAAACGTTTTGAACATGTCCGAACATCCCCATTGCACGCGCAGAGATAGTGCACGTGAAGCTGACGCGGAGGTTGTGTCGCGGACAGATTGTCGCGGCAATGCTCAGCCCGCCGGACCAACGCCGGCAGCGGCCGACGGACATCCGTGCTTTTAGATCTCCAGGGGATCAAGAGGGTTCAAGCCGGGGACTGGTCGGGGCAGCTGTCAAGGGTATTCGATGCCGGCTTTGGGAGCCGCATCGAAGACTTGATCATGGCAGACTGCTTGCGGCCCGACGTTGCGCTCAACTCGGGCTACTCGACCAACCTGCCATCGCGCTCATCGAGCGGCGCAAGCAGGATGGGGGGCAGCACGTTCTACACGTCGCCGCGGCGGCTGAAGAACGCGGACAACGCCTTGTCTAGCCACGCCTCGATTGGAGCGGAGTCGTTCAGCCACTCGATCTCGCGCTCGACCGGCTATGAGCCGCGCTGGCGGCGACGCTTCTATTCCGCGATCATCGAACCACCTTGTCGTTGCCGAAATATCACGGCATCGAGAATAGCAGGGACGGTTGGCTCGCATCAGCCAAGTTGGGCTGGGCCGAAGGCGCTACCCCCAGTACATTTCGGAGTTGTGGCCTGACCTTTGGGGGCGAACATGCAGAAAATGTTCCTTGCGGGCATCGCTGCTGCAGGATTGTTGAGCGGGTCTGCTCTTGCATCGGATTTGCCTACCAAAGCTGCGGTGTACGAGGCACCTGTCGCTGCGCCACCCTATAATTGGTCAGGGTTTTATGTCGGTGCCAACTTCGGCGGCGGATGGTCCAACGGCAGCCTGAACATTCCTGGCAACAATCTGTATGGCGGCCTAACCGAATTCATTGGTGGCGTGCAGGCGGGCTATAACTTCCAGGCTGGTCACCTTCTATTTGGTGTCGAGGGGGACTTCGATTGGGCCGCATTTAGTCACCCGGTGCTTTCGACTCCGACCTTGGGAGATGTAAATCAGCGCTGGATCGGCACCGCCGCGGGCCGCGTTGGCGTCGTGAATGACCGATGGCTTGTATTCGCCAAGCTGGGTGGCGGCTGGGTGCAAAGCAATGCTACCTTGAACTTTCCTGGTCCGGTTTGGAACGGGTCCACCACCAGCAGCGGCTGGCTGCTCGGCGGAGGCATTGAATACGGCTTCAAGCCGCATTGGACGGTGAAGCTCGAATACGATTACCTCGCGCTATCAAATTGGACTTCGGCAACGGTGCCCGCCGTGCCCTTGAACCGCGACCTTCAAATGGTCAAGGCTGGCATCAATTATAAATTCGTGAGCGGCGTTCCCGAAGCGGGCGAGCCGTCGCCCACCGGTGGTTCTGCCGAGTCGTCGGAGAACCTGCAGAAGGCATCACAAAATCCGATCGCCGATCTGGTCAGCGTGCCATTCCAGAGCAACACCAATTTCAACACGGGACCATTCAATCGTACCCAGGAAGTGTTCAACATTCAGCCCGTCGTGCCGATGCACTTGAATGATGACTGGAACCTGATTTCACGTACCATCATTCCGTTGATCAGCCAGCCGAACCCGCTGTTTGACAGCAATACCAATGGCGTTGGCGACATTACTCAATCCTTGTTCTTTTCCCCCGCGCATCCCGGTGCGCTGATCTGGGGTGTGGGTCCCGTCTTCACTGTTCCGTCGGCAAACGATCCTGTTCTCGGGACCGGCAAATTCCTGTTCGGCCCCACGGCCGTCTTCTTGGTGACGCCAGGACATTGGGTGCTCGGCGTTTTGCTCAACAATCAGTGGTCGGTCGGTGGCAACCCACTGACGCCAGCCGTGAACTCATTCCTTGCGCAGCCGTTCCTTAACTACAACCTGGCGCAGGGTTGGTACTTGACGACGTCACCGATCATCACCTCGAACTGGCTCGCTGCATCGGGTCAGCAATGGACCGTACCCATCGGAGGTGGCTTCGGTCGCGTGTTTAAAGTGGGTGACCAACCCGTGAACGCTCAGATTGCCGGCTATTACAACGCCATACGTCCGACTGGCACATCTGCTTGGCAATTGCGGGCTAGTCTCGCGCTTCTGTTCCCGGTCAAATAAGTGAGGCGGCGCCCGCGGTCGCGACTTGCGCCGCGATGTCCGGAAAGGGTCTTGGTTGTGTGGAAACGGTCGCAAGAGAGGTGAGTTCTGAGAGCCTCGAGCCGAGGTTGCCTCAGGGTAAGCGTCGTTCTCAGGCCACTTTTTGGTCGGGGCAGCTGGATTCGAACCAACGACCTGCAGTACCCAAAACTGCCGCGCTACCAGGCTGCGCTATACCCCGAATGTCCGGCGAGCCCCGTCGATACACGCTTCGCCAGGCGCCAGCAAGCTTACGAAGCGCCATCAAGCGTTGCAAACCGCCCAAACGGCGCCACCTAGCTCAATTTGCGGACCTATTTGCTGCCAAACAGGGGGTGGCCAACGCGATCGCCGGGACGGATGCCGTATTTCTGCGCTGTTCCCGCCACGACCTCGAGGACGGCCCGGGCGGGACCTCTCGACGAAATGATCTTGGTCGAGAGCGGCTCGGTATTCTCGGCGATACGCAGGATGCGCCCGTCGGCGCGAATGAAGATCATGTCGAGCGGGACATAAGTGTTCTTCATCCACATCGAGACTTCCTGCTCGGGATTGAAGTCGAACAGCATGCCTTTGCCGTCGGCCAATTCCTTGCGGTACATCAGCCCGGTCTGCTTCTCCTCGTCCGTGGTCGCCATCTCCACCGAGAACACCTGCACGCCGTTCTTGGTGACGATCTCGAGCGGCTGGAAGCTGGCCGCGCCCGCGGGCGCGCTTGCGACGGCAAAGCCTGCAACGACGAGCACGGCGACGAGCCAGCCCCTGGCAAGGGACCAGACAATGTTTCGATCAAGCTTCATGCGAATGGCACTCGGGACAGCGCTAAGACGTGGGACTGCGACAATCCATACGCGGCGATCGTGACAAAAGCCAGAAGCGCGCGACCCGGGGGGCCGCGCGCTTCTGCTCACGAATACGAAAATGGAAAGCCGCTAGTGCGACTGGAGACCCGGCGAGCCGGTCTCCGGATGGATCTCGGCAGCCATCATGCCCTTGGAGCCCGGCCCAAAGCGGACCAGCACATACTGGCCCGGCCGCAGCTCGGTCATGCCGAAGCGGCGCAGCGTCTCCATGTGCACGAAGATGTCCGGGGTGCCCTCGCCGCAGGTCAGGAAGCCGAAGCCGCGCAGCCGGTTGAACCATTTGACCTGGGCCCGCTCGAGCCCGCTGGTCGCGGTGACCGTGACATGGGTACGCGGCGGCAGCATCTGTGCGGGATGGATCGCGGTCGACTCGTCCATCGAGACGACGCGGAAGGCCTGGTAGCCCTTGGCGCGCTGGATGCACTCGACGACGATGCGGGCGCCTTCGTACGCGGTCTGGAAGCCGTCGCGCCTCAGCACGGTAACGTGCAGGAGCACGTCGGGCCATCCATTGTCGGGAACGATGAAGCCGTAGCCCTTTGAGGCGTCGAACCATTTGATGACGCCATGCACCTCGACAAGGTTGGCGCTCCCCTCACCGAGCCCGGTGAAGGGACTGAGCGCGCTGTCACGACCGGCGCCGCCATGTTCGCCCGGCGCGGGAACTCCCAGCTTCTTGGACTCAAATCCGTCCGACGACCCCATAACCCCGGACCCCACACATCCTATGCAACCCGCCCTCAGCGGCGGCGTCGAATCACGCGTCTTGAGAGAATCTTCAGAAAATCTTCTCAACTCGACGCGACGCGAATCTCTCGAATCAAAAGATAACACTCCCGGTTGCGAGGCATAGATAAAAAAAGCGATTCGCTGGAACCTATGAACAGCTTGCACAGGCGCGAATCAAATTGATGCCTCAATTACCGACAAAGGGCCCGAGTGCTTCGCCGATGTCGTGATGGATGACGAGGTCGGCGATGTCGTCCTGCTCGGTCGGCTCGCGATTGATGATCACCAAACGTGCACCGGCGTTCTTCGCCATCATCGGAAAGCCCGCCGCCGGCCATACCACGAGCGAGGAACCGATCGCGATGAAGAGATCGCAGGCCTGCGACAGCTCGGTTGCGCGTTGCATTTCATCCTCGGGCATCGCCTGACCGAATGAGATCGTTGCGGTTTTGACCGGCTCCTCGCATGCGGTGCAGTTGGGCGCCGCACGATCCCGGTCGAACCGTTGCTTCACCCAGTCGAGCGGATAGTCCTGCCCACATCCGATGCAGCGCGCGTAAGTAGTATTTCCGTGAAGTTCAATCACGCGATCGGCGGCGAAGCCCGAGGCCTGGTGCAGATTGTCGATGTTCTGGGTGATGACCGCGGGAATCTTGCCGGCGCGATGCAGCGACGCGAGCGCGCGATGGCCGCGGCCGGGCTTGGCCGCGGCAAAGATCTCCTCCATCGCAAAGCGCCGGCGCCAGGATTCATCGCGCGCGTCCTGGCTCGCAACGAACTCGTCGAACTGGATCGGACGGTTGCGGGTCCAGATCCCACCCGGCGAGCGGAAGTCAGGGATGCCGCATTCGGTCGAGATGCCGGCGCCGGTGAACGGCACGATGGTCTTGGCGCTTGCGATCATGTCGCCGAGCCGTTCGACACCGCTCTGAAGGTCCGATGCAATCACTCGCCGCCTCCTGACTTGCCGTCGCGCTAACCGCAACATCCGCAAGCGACAAGATTGTTGACGCTGTTATCCACCGCCGCGCAAGTCGTGAGCGGCGATGGGGCCGCAATTTTTTCCGACCGCCGCTTATCACAATCCTGCAATGCCTCCTCCCCATTGACGCCCCAATCAGAAGCGCCAATGCATGTGTTAACGCGACTCAACGTGATTGCGGCGGCAGTGCTTGAGTGCAGACGTGCACACATACTCAAGTGGGGGTTTGACATGACCGAAGACGAACAACGCAAGATCCGCGAACGCGAAGAGATTGCCGCCCGTGTCGCCGCCTTCCGTGCCACGCAGGAAAAGTTCAAACGCGAGCGCGAGGAATATTTTGTCTCGACGCTCGAGAACGCCCGCAAGGTGGAACGGCCCTCGCTCTGGCCGTAAGATTGCGCAGGCCCGGCGCACACGAAAAAAGCCCGGAGCGTCGCTCCGGGCTTTTCGATTCTTCAGCCGTTACCAGTGGCGGTAGTAGTGGCGATGGCGATAATACGGTCCATCGCCGTAATAGGCGTACGGGCCAGGGCTGTAATAGGCGGGGCCGCCGTAATAGCCGTAGCCGGGGCCATAGCCGTAACCATAGGGATGGGATGCAGCGATCGCGCCCGCGGTGATCGCGCCGGCGGCCAGACCGAACGCGACGCCCGGGCCAATGCCGCGCGCCTCGGCAGGCGCAGGGGCCGCAAGCGCGGTCACGCCGACCGCCGCGACGGTGGCAAGAACTGCGATTGTCTTCTTCATGATCTCCTCCTTCGCATCTCGCAGGGACAACGCGGACTATCCGGGATGGTTCGCTGTTCGTGGAACCGAGCACCGCGAAAAAAATCTCGTCGCGAAGGGAACGATATCGAGACGTGCAGATTGAACCTGCAAGTGCGGGAGCCTCCGCCATCCGGGTCGAGGCAACAGCACGAAGACCCCGTCAGCATCTCCGCGGTGCTGGCGGGGTTTTTCAGTTCCGGAAGACAAAATGCTCTTCCCAGCAAGTCTTCTGGCAAGGCGGGAACAAGCGCGCCGCGCACACGTTGAGGTAGTCTTCCCGCAAGAGGAGAGGCTCGTCATGCCTGCCTGGCTCGAAGTATTGCTCAACTTGTCCGGCTTTGCCGGCTTCGTGGCGCTTGCGACCCGCGGCGCCGCATGCCGGCAGGACTCCGCCGACGACGAGGTCTATGGCAACAAGCGCTAGTTCGCCTGCACTGCCTAATGGGCCTGCGGAGGCTGTCCCGCGGTGCGCACCAGCCGGTCGGCCTTGACCGCGACGCGCGTGTCCTCGTCCTGCGGCCGCAGCGAAAAGCTGATCACCACGAAGGCGAGACAGAACAGCGTGCCGACGACGGCGACCCGGCGATAGGTCTGGCGGTCGCCCTGATAAAATGACGGTTCTAAAAAAGGTGTCATGGCAAAAATCGGTTTTCTTGGTGCCTTTGCCAGACACCTATCCCAACGCGCGGGAAGCGCAACGCAATCGGGCTTTTAACCTAACCGAATAGGGTTATCGCAATCGCTGCAACCTTTCGTTAGGAGACGACGACGCGCCTCAGACCTCGGCCAGCCACTTCAGCGACGCGCGAAAGCCGAGGCTGCGATGGCCGGCGACCAGCACGGTGCCATACACCTCGGCCCCCTCCTCGCTGAACGTGCCGGAGAAGCCGCTGGTCGCTTCCGCGCCGGCGAAGAGCGGCCGGACAAGCGGATCGGCGAACGGCGAATGCTGGTTGGTGGCAAGCTCACCCTTCCAGGTGCCGTTGCCGAACGTGTAGGAGCCGCGCGACCAGAAATACGGTCCGCCGCCGAGCAGCACGCCATCGCGCAAGATCAACACGCCGCTGTCGCGGCCCTTCACGCCGTCGAGCATGTGGATGTGGACGGAGTACAGCCCGTTCTTCATGGAGGTGCCCGCCTTGGCCTGCGACGATAGCGCGGCGTGCGGGGAGCGTCGAGACGGCGACGGGCCGTGTATTGCCCTGCAGCGACCTTCTTTGTTCCAGCTTCGCCTCCGTTTCGTTCACAAGGAACGAATCGGAATCGACGAAATCAGCGCCGTCCAATTCTTAAGAAGTCGTTTGCACGCAAATGAGCGGACACACGCGACCTGTTCTCCATCCGACTCCATTTCGTTCTCGATGAACGAATCGGAGGCGGGCAAACCAGCGCGACGCGTTCCCTAACGATCGATGAAGCGAACGGAAGTCACATCAGGTCGTCATCGCCTCAAGCCAAAACCGCTTAAGCCGAGACCACTCACGCCGCGCGTTTCGCGTGGTCGTTCGCGGAGCTGCCCTTCTCCGAGAAGCATTCCAGGATCTGGATGCGGAGTTCTTCTGCGGCCGGGCCCTCGACCTTCCTGAGCTGGTTCCAGAGCCGGATCACTTCGCGCTGTTTCTCGACGGTCATGCGTCACCTCCAAAGCAGGTGGCGCACTGGAACAAAATGAGAACAAGAAGTCCAGCCCCCGCGCGAAATTTCCTGTGATGTCGCGTTGAACCTTTTCGGCGCGTCGCAGACCCATGAAGGCTGGGGATTTCAGCGCCCAGTCGGATGCCGGCGCCGCGATCGACGAACATATTCCGTCACCGCGGCGCTGTTGCTTTTTGGATTTTCAACCTTAAGTTAGACGTGATCTTGAGATTGAGACGGCTGACGGCCAGGCGCTGAAATCCCAATGCCGTCAGCAAGAGAGCCCCGTGCGCAAGCGCGGGGTTTTTCTTTTCGATATTCAGGTGGTGATGAGTTGCGGGGATGAGTTGCGGGATCGCCGCGCAATTGTCTTGGCGCGATGAACTTTTTCAGCGCTGGCGCGTCTCATAAATGAAGCTTCCCCCAGGCTTCACCCCCACCAGAAAACCCCGCTTCCCCCAGGCGGGGTTTTCCCCTTTTTGTCCACGTCACGCCGCCGGTCCGCGCGCCGCTCAAGGCGCACGCAGACGGCGCACCGGCGCCGGATCAGACCGAGTCCTTGGCCACCTTGAGCGGCGAGGCCTTGACCGACTTGCTCGCCGGCTTCGCAGCAAACTGCATCGGTTCCTTGGTGAAGGGATTGACGCCCATGCGGGCTTCGGTCGCAGGCTTGTTGACGACCGACATCTTCACGAAACCGGGAATGACGAACTCACCGGACTCGTTGAGCTCCTTGTAGCCGACGGTCGCCATGTATTCGATGACCGACTTCACGTCGTTCTTCGCAAGCTGCGTGCCTTCCGCAATTGCATCGATCAATTGGGTCTTGGTCATCTTCGCCATGTCTGGACTTCCTCTGAATTGGGTGCGCGCGAACTGCGACGTAGCTTTGTCCGGGAAGCGGTAAAACTACGCGGGCCGCGCGTCTGTTCATGCCTGTCGGCCACGAAGCAGCCGGGCTTAGAACCCATTGAGGCCGAAAACGCAAGCAGCAGTTCTCGCTGGGTTCCGCAATGTTTCCGCCGGATAATGGCGTCTGCAGCGACGACAAATCGAATTCCACAGCATCCCTAGGGAGTTCGCCAAGCTTGCGGACGCATCCGCGCTCGCGCGCGACTAGGTCTTCTCAGACACACTGCCGAGGTATTTGGCTGGCGACTTTCCAAGTGCCTTCCTGAACATCGTGATGAAGGCCGTGACCGATTCATAGCCGAGATCGGCCGACACCTGCTGCACGCTCGCGCCCGCAGCAAGCTCCCTGATCGCGACGATCAGATGCAGTTGCTGGCGCCAGCGTCCGAACGTCAGCCCCGTCTCCTTCGCAACGAGACGCGCGAGACTGCTCTCGCTGAGCGCAACGTGATCGGCCCATTGCGCCAGCGTGCGACGGTCCGCGGGATTATCCGCCAATGCTGCAGCGATGCGCTTCAATCGCGGCTCGCGCGAGAGCGGCAGATGCAATTGCTGCACGGGCATGCGCGGCAACTCGCCGAGCAGCACGCCGATCAGACGCTCCCGCCTCACCTCGTCGTGCTGCGCGCCGTCGCACAGCTCGACGATCAATTCGCGCAGCAATGGCGAGATCGAGATGGTGCAGCAGCGATCCGGCAGATCGACCAGCTCCGCCTCGATATAGACGAAGAACAGATTTGCATTGGCAGTCGCGCGATTGCTGTGCGCCATGTCGCTGGGAATCCAGACCGCGCAATGCGGCGGTACCATCCACAGGCCATCAGGAACGCGACAGGTCACGCCGCCTCCGAGCGACACCACGAGCTGTCCCTTACGATGCCTGTGGTCGGGCACCTCGCCTTTGGTGCCGTCGGCATCGACGCGCACGGCAATGACCGGCGCGGAGGCGTCGTCCACGTCCAGGTCGAGCCAGGGATAATGAAGCTTCTGTCGGGCCATTGACGGTTTTTAGCGATTGATTGCGGTTATGAATAAATTCATCCAGCGCGAAAGTCGATAGATCTCGCCTCGCCTCAATGCAAGGAGATGCGACCGTGCACGGCTCGATGACGACCAAAGCCGCCCAGCTGGACCGACAGGTGCGCACGCAAGCGGGCGAAGTGCGCGGTCAGCCCCGAGACACAAGCGGCGTGCTCGCATTCAAAGGCATTCCCTACGCAGCACCTCCGGTCGGGCCATTGCGCTGGTGCGCGCCGCAAGCGCCGGCGCCGTGGCACGGCGTGCGCGATGCGCTGGCCTTTGGCGCGGGCTCCCTCTCATCGCTCGCAAATGATCCGAGGCCGGGACCGCGCAGTGAGGATTGCCTCACGCTCAACGTCTGGACCGCTGCAAAAGCAGCGGACGAGAAGCGGCCCGTGATGGTGTGGATTCACGGCGGCGGTTTTCAGTTCGGCTCGTCGGCCGATCCCGCCATCGACGGAAGCTTCTTGGCGGCCAAGGGTGTCGTCGTCGTGAGCTTCAACTACCGCCTCGGCCTTCTCGGCTTTCTCGCCCATCCCGAGCTCGATGCCGAAGCGCCGTCGGGCAATTACGGCCTGCAGGATCAACTCGCCGCGCTGCGCTGGGTGCAATCCAACATCGCCGCCCTTGGCGGTGATCCCGACAACGTCACCCTGTTTGGCGAATCCGCCGGCGCCATGGCCGTCGGCATCTTGATGGCGTCGCCGCTTGCACGCGGGCTGTTCCACAAAGCCATCGGCGAGAGCGGCGCCTTCTGGGACGGCCGGCACGGGTCGCTGCAAGCTTTCGACGAGGCTCGCGCGCGCGGCGTGGCCTTCGCGCGCCGGCAGGGTGATGCCTCGATCGCAGCTCTGCGCGCGATGCCTGCCGAGCAGTTGAATGCGGCAGCCCCCTGGAGTTTTGAGCGCGACCACGTCACCCAGGCGTTCTCGGCGAGTATCGATCGTTACGTCGTGCCTGACGTGCCCGCGCGCCGCTACCCGCGTGGCGAACAGATGCACATCCCCCTGCTGGCCGGCTGGAACAGCGCGGAAGGATTCCCCTTCATGTCGCAATCCCTGCCCCATCAATCGGCGCAAGCCTTTCGTGCTGCGGCCGAAACCATGTTCGGCGAGGAGCGGCTGGCGGAATTCCAAAAACTCTATCCCGCCAAAACCGACGCGCAGGCCAGGGCATCTGCCGCCGCGCTCACCGGCGACATGGTCGTTGGCGAGCAATGCTGGCAGTGGCTGCGGCTGCACCAGAGCAGCACGCGCGCGCCCGTCTACGGCTATCACTTCAATTACACCTCGCCTTACACGCCGATCGCCTCGCACGTCACCGAGATCCCCTTCGTGTTCGGAACGCTGACGTCGCAGCGGGTGATCGGCAGCACCACGCCGCCGGCGGAAGCCGACCGCGCCCTCTCGGAGACGATAATGAGCTATTGGGTGAACTTCGCGACATCAGGCGATCCCAACGGGCCCGGCCTGCCGTCCTGGCCGGCCTATGATGCGCACGATGTCGTGCAGATCCTCGGCAACACCGTCGAAGCTCGACGCAACCCACACGCCGATCGCTTCGCCTTCCTCGGCAGTTTCAGAGAGGACGGCGTGCTTCCGATGCGCTGGCGGGAGGCCGTGTAGACGATTCCGAGGATTGCACCCGGCCGAGACCGTCACCGCGCGACAACAGCAATAATGGTTCTCTTTTGGGAACAACTCCTGCATAATGCTGCATGGCAAAAACAAAAGTGACCTTCAAAACCGCCCGGATTTCAGACACCGAATGGAAAATCCTGGCTGATTACCCCGACCACGAGCAGCGCCAGATCACCGGCTTCACCAGCAAGGCAGATGCCGACGACTGGATCAACGGCGACCGCAAGATCGCCTGGCTCCGTTCCCAGGGCTACGCCAAGTAACTTAGCCAAGTGACTTAGCCTGAGCTCCTCGCGTGAGGGTTCTTCCCACCTCGTCGTGAAACTTGTGACTCGACAGACATTGTTCAGACTCTGGTAACCCAACGCATCCACTCTCCATTCAGTATCGTTGCGTTGGAGTACCCACAGTGCTGGATTTTGACGAGCTGCGTGAACTCGCAGCCGATGTTCGTGTGTTTGTCGATGTTGCCGAAGACAAGGCCGAAGCGCTCAGGGCCGTGATCGGCGCTTATGACGTGGTGCTGGCGATTTTCCCGTCCGGAGACGGCATGGGCCTTCACGTCATCAAGGGCAAAGAGATCCTGGACAGAATCGCAAAGTCGCGGACGCACGCGACCTACAGCCATACGGCGATCGCGGTTCCCGACCTCGAGCATGCCGAAGTGCTGAAGCTCCTGACGACGGCGGCGCCCGTCGCGCAGCGGATCGCAGCGTAATTGCAGGCGGCGAGTGGGCCGGCCGCGTTCCCCCACAAGGCGCGCGGCAAACATATTTAGAAACGAGGAGAGCAGAGCCGCGTTGTCCCCTGCACTGCCGGGTGACAACCGGACGCAATGGGGATGTCGGACGCGGAGCATTTTTCCGGTTTCTGCCCGCGACATCAACGCATCGGTACGCGCTGACGACTAACCTGTTCCCGGCAGATGCGGCCACCAAATGAGTGCGAACCACAATTGTCGCAAGCCGCCCGTGGCCCTGCCATGGGCGGTTTTCGCGTTGCTAGTGCGGCGCTACCTGCGGCACGCTCGGCCTCACGAGCACGGGACGCTTTTTTCAGTCTATCCCTCAGGGAAGAGAACAGCTCGACCGCAAGCTCGAACAAGGCGGTGATGGAGAAGTCCATCACGACCTCCGCAGCATGTTCGCGCCAACATGCCCGCCAAGCGCCAGAACAAGAAAGAACAGCGCTGCCGTGAATTCGCTGCGCAGCGCCTGAAGGCCGGCAAGAATGAGCAGGGTTGTTGTGGCGTATCGCATGACACCCTCCATGCGCTGGAGCGTGCGGCAACAGGGATGCAAACGCCGTGAGCTCCGTCACGCTTGCGACAATGCTGGATCAACGCGACGGGCGACGCGGCGATGAAGATGCGCAAATGCGATGGCAGCGTGACCCGCTTCACACACGAACCGGGCAATCCGCGTTAGGCTCGGGCTCCATGATGGGAGTCCGGAGTGCTCGACCATGTCAGCCAGATCACATGGCACCAGAAGGGATTGGAAAAACCATAGGGCCGCGCACAAGGCGATCATGCGCCGCACCTTCGGCATCGACCTCTACGTGATGGTGAGCGGGTTGCTCGGCCTGCTTGGCGCCTCCTACGGCATCTGGATCGTCCTGTCTCAAGCCTACAGCTGACGAGCCTGCAGGCCCGAAGACCTCCACCAGCAGCATGGCCGCTACCGCGAGCCGTGTGATCGCCTTCACGGCATCCCCGCGTTTAGTGACCCCACACGGCCGCCGCAAAGCCGATCGCGATCAAGCCGAGGCCGATGACAACAGGCGCGAACTCGGCGGCATCTTCCACGCCGCACAATTTGGCGATGATGGTCCCGACTGCGCTCAGGACGATGTCGAAGATGAAGCCGAGCAAGGCGTCAAGCATGGCGGCTCATCCTGCCTTGCCGGACTTCATGGCGTGTACCGCGTCGCCGACGACGCCTCCCACGACGAATGCGGTGAAGACAGGCCAGCCCGCAGACGCGACCAGGATCGTCGCCAAATGGTTGTCCCCGCCCGGGTGCCTGTAGCTATGGAAGCCGGCGAAGACGACCACCGCGATCAGGCAGCCAACCAGATATCGTTTGAACCAGCCCACGGCGAAAGACCTCGTTTGCAGGCATTCGTCGCGTCGCGCGGCATCCCGGTTCACACTCAGTCCTCATCCTGAGGGCCAGCGGCGGGCGTCTCGAAGGATGGCCACAGGGGAATCGCTCCCACCGGATTGACGTCCGAGATTCCGGCGACAGTTCAGCACCGTCACCGCAATTCTCTGGTATTCGCCCGAATCCACGGCGCTGTGGCAGCGGAACTACATCCTTCCCGTCAAAAACACACTAGATTCATCTGGAATCAAGGCGCGCCCGCGGGGAGTTTTTTGGACTGGGGACATTTCATGAAGTCGTTGTTGTTAGGTTGCGCCGCATCGCTCGTTCTGGCGACTATTGCGAACGCCGCCGACCTTTCGCCGAAGACCTACACCAAAGCGCCCGTCATCGCGCCTGCTTCGAGCTGGACCGGCTTCTACGTCGGCGGCAACATCGGCGGCGGCTGGGGCGATCCGAGAGCCACCTATGCGGGCAATGACACGACCAGTGCGGTGCTCCTTGCCGGCCTGCTCGGGTTTCCAGATCAGCAAGCCGTCGCCTCACATGGCATCAACTCCAGCGGCGTCACAGGCGGCGTCGAATTAGGCTATAATTGGCAAGTTGACCCGCGCTGGCTGATCGGACTCGAGACGGATTTCAGCGGCTCCGGCATCAAGGGTGCGGGCAGCGGCACCAGCGTTTTAAGCACTCTATTGGGCGGGTTCACCCAGACCGTCAACGCCGAACAAGCCATTGAATGGTGGGGCACGGTCCGCGCAAGATTGGGCTTTCTGCCTCACAAAGATCTGCTGTTGTTCGGCACCGCCGGCTTTGCCTATGGCAGGGTTTCGGGGACCGACACCTATATGTTTAACGGAGCAGCGGTACCGTTCGGTGGTGGGTTTGGCTTCGTTACGTTCAACTGTACCGCGGGCGCCATCTGTTTCTCCGGCTCGTCGGCAAGCGTGAAGACCGGCTGGACCGCCGGCGGTGGCGGCGAGTGGCGCGTGGCTCCGCGGTGGACCATCAAGGCCGAGTATCTCTACGTCAATCTCGGCGACGTCTCGGTCACGGCCATTGCTGGACTCACCAACCTTCCTGGCGAGACCCCTTCACGCTACACGGCCAGTTTTCGCGAAGACTTCCACGTCGTCCGCATCGGGGCAAATTATCAGTTCTGAGCGAACCGCTTCGAGGCCCGCCTGGAATGCAAAAGCCCCAGAGATTAGCCGGGGCTTTTGCCAGGAATAGTCCGCAATGGGGTCAGAGGACTAAACCGCTCGCGCGGTCGAGACCACGGCGGGCAGCGGGGCTGAGAAGATAGCGCAACGAGGCGTCCTGTCTCTTGAGATGAGGGGTTCGCAACCTACACTCCAAACAGAATTCCGGTGCCAGCACTATCACCGTAATTCGTATTGGGTCACTGCCGCACGTCACCTCACTCCGGCTTTGCCGTGCTCCGCAACCCGAGCATCAGCAAGATGACTGCAAGGACGATGGCTAAGCCGATGAACACGAATCCGCCGGTGATCATTGCCTCCTTCCAAGGCGCAGCTTCATGCCCCACCGCCGTGA
Source organism: Bradyrhizobium monzae (assembly GCF_021458635.1). Lineage (GTDB taxonomy): Bacteria > Pseudomonadota > Alphaproteobacteria > Rhizobiales > Xanthobacteraceae > Bradyrhizobium. Next base: position 342,742 of record NZ_JAIRDQ010000005.1, on the reverse strand, counting down.
TTGGCGAGAGCGCGGCTGTCCCAAGCACGGCGGCCGCCGTCGTTACGATCCAATTGCCGTATGTCCCGATGAGCAGTGCCCAATAGGCCACTGCCTTCGTTCGTGTCGATAGTCTGACCTCGTTCCAGATGGCGCCGACCGCCAGCAAAAACGTGCCGTTCATCACGCCTTCCAAATGAGCGGCCAACGCCATCCTCACATTGGTGAAATGCTGCTCGACCAGCCCCGTCAGCAAACCGATCAGAAACAAGGCTGCGCCATGCCAGAGGAGCCTTCGCTTCTCATCCGCCATAAGCTTGCCCTCCAGTAGCGGACGTTGAATCACCGTACTCTATTTCAAGCCGAAGCAAACGGCACCCCAACTGATCATCTCGCCGACGCGGCTTGCAAAATTGAAGGAACCGAGAATAGACTACCTTTGGTTGCTTAACCCGGAGATTGGTCATGAAGCGCTTTCTTGCTTTGATTTTCTTCTTCCTTCTTCCGTTTTCAGCCCAAGCCCAAGTCCCCTCGTTTTCGACGTGGGTCAACAGCAGAGGATCTCTTCTAACCGTCTTTCTAGTCGACCCTTCCTCAGGAGCCTTCACGGGCACCTACGTCAACAAAGCTGCTGGCTTTGAATGCCAGGGCGTCCCGTACGCGACGTCTGGCGTGACCAAAGCTGTGGTCACGACTTTCACGGTGAATTGGAATGGCATCCTCGTTCCCGATTGCCATTCGACAACTGTCTGGATTGGTCGATCGGTTGGCCCAGTACTAAAAACGCGGTGGAAGCTTAACTACGTCGGATCCGACGGAAAGCCCCACATTCTCGTCGGCAAAGACGTTTTCACTAGGCAATAACTCTGCTCCCCAACTCGTGACGCTAAGCCCTCGCGCGATAGAAACTGGCGAGCATACTGCCGTTGCGATGCAAGTCCTCGCGGTGCGGGATGCCGCAGATGAAGAAGCCGCTGGGAATTACGGTGACAGCACTGTCACCGTAATCTTGTCACCGTAATCTCAGAAATGGCCGGTACGCTTGCGTCGCGCCTGGATGATCCGGCATAGCCTCGATGCACACGGGCCAGCGCGCGGCGCAGACCGTCGGGATCGGACGGCACTAGGATGAGATGCACGTGGTTTGGCATCAGGCACGGCTTGAATCGTGAGCGGCTTGCAAACGAGCGTCAAATCTCTCTTGTTGACCTGAGATAGTTCGGCACCTCAATCCACAGGACAACCTTAAGAGGAGCTTGTAGTTTTACACATGCTCGTTATCCTCCACGCTCTATTTTGCGGCGCACAAAGGATTTGAAGATGGATTTGACATTCAGCCTTAAGAACGTGGCCCCTGGTGATTACACCGACGATTCCGGCAAGACAGGAGCGCTTTTGGTAGACCGGACTTTCTATTGCTTCTGCACCCAATTTTTCCATGACACATCACCTCCAGTGCACGTCAGAAAGAACGACCTTGCGTCAGGCGCTTCAATTGTAGGCCTCTCCCCTGAAGCCAACTGGCTATATCTCTGCGGCGCCACGAAGGTGGAGAACAACGAAGCGCATTTCCTGGATTGCGACAGCGTCACTTTCACTTATGCGACGTTCTCCGGCGATGATACGCCGCAGGTTGGGTATGCCGATCCGAGCAACTCTATTTCGCACCCTGTTGCCATTTTGAAGCCAACCCCTGTTCGAGAAGCACGCGTCTTCACCGTCAAACCGACAGAGGGCAAAATTAGGCGATTGGTTTTCATGGCGAAGAGCAACACACTCTTTGACGCGATCACTTTCAACAACGTGGCTTCGTCTGGTGTCGTGTTCGACAAAAACGTTCTCGGAAATGAAGTGCCTGAGTGGGCGAAGGCAATGACAAAATAGAAGCCTACCGCCTGCGCATATTTGTATCGCGATTCAATCGCACCCGGATTCATTTTGCGTGTTCTCGACTACGGTGACAGTGCACCAAATTCACCGCGACCGTTTCGCCCCCTCTGCGGTCTGCGGACCGCCCCAGCATCGATTGAGTGCACTGTCACCGTTTCGCTCTTTCTAGGATTTCAAACCGCGTTCGTTTGCGATCGCAACATGAGACCATTTGCATTCGTGACCGCTTTCAGGCGGGCAATTTGAAACATTCCTGCTCCCGCATTGCGAAATATGGAATACTACAGCAACTTTAGCATGCATGCCAAACTTCCCCCTATCCTAACCAAGATCTGGAGGCAGGCCGTGGCTTGCAGCTTGTTGCTCGTCCCTCGCCGGTTATCGCCAGCTCGCCCTGCTTCAGGTCGTAGGAGCCGCGGAGGTCGTTTCAACCATCATCGTCAGTGAAGCGACCATCTAATACGACGTTAGTCCGCGCTTGGATCGTTCGCTTCATTTGCCGTTTCCCCTCGCGGACGTCCCGGCCCCCTGCCCCTCCCACCACTTTCCTGCTATCTCTCCCCCGCCATCCCGGCCCAAAGCAAAACCCCATCCGTTCAAGGGAGCAACAACCATGCGTTATCTCCACACCATGCTGCGCGTGCGCAATCTCGATGTCGCGCTGAAGTTTTACCAGGATGCGCTGGGGCTGAAGGAGGTGCGGCGGATCGAGAACGACAAGGGGCGCTTCACGCTGGTGTTCCTGTGCTCGGCGGACGATCTCGAGGCGCTGAAGAAGCAGCCGCAAACGCGCGGCGCGCCGCTGGTCGAGCTCACCTGGAATTGGGACGAGGAGAAATATGGCGAGGACCGCTTCTTCGGCCATCTCGCCTATGAGGTCGACGACATCTACGCCACCTGTGCGCAGCTGCAAAAGGCCGGCGTCACCATCAACCGGCCGCCGCGCGACGGCAACATGGCCTTCGTCCGCTCGCCCGATCTGCACTCGATCGAGATCCTGCAGAAGGGCGAGCCGAAGGCGCCCGCCGAACCGTGGGCGTCGATGCCGAATATCGGCCACTGGTAACGGCCGCGCCACAGGAACCAGTCCTCGTCATTGGGGTTGTCTCTCCAACAAAGCAATTGGAGGAGAACGCAATGGGACGAGGAATATTGCTGTGGCTGCTGGGCGTGCCAATTCCGGTGATCATTCTGTTGTGGCTGTTCTTCGGCCATTGATCCCCGCGCAAACGCATCTTGCGTTTGTCGCGCCAGCTCACTTTGCAATGAAGGCTCCGCCATCGGCGGGGCTTTTTGCATGAGGGGCTCACGGCAATGCGCATCGCTTCAGTCAGGGATTTCCGCTATCACCGCGCGACGTCAAGAAGCGCCACGGGAGGAATTCATGTCGGATCAAAAACTGACGATCTGGGGCCGCGCCAATTCGGTCAACGTGCAGAAGGTGCTGTGGTGCCTCGCCGAGCTCTCCCTGCCCTACGAGCGCATCGACGCCGGCATGGCCTATGGCAAGACCCGCGAGCCCGACTATCTCGCGATGAATCCCAATGCGCGGATCCCGACGCTGGTCGAGGGCGATTATGCGCTGTGGGAATCCAATTCGATCATGCGCTATCTCTGCATGGCGCATGGGCGCGGCACGCCGATCTATCCGGAGCCGCCGAAGAAGCGCGCCGGCGTCGACCGCTGGCTCGACTGGACGCTGTCGATGGTGCAGCCGGTCGATCGTCCGGTGTTCTGGGGCGTCGTGCGCACGCCGCCCGCCGAGCGCGACATGGTCAAGATCCAAAGGGATGCCGATGCGGCCGCCGAAGTCTGGGCCATCGCCGACCACCATCTGGCCTCGCGGACCTTCATGGAAGGCGACCAGTTCACGCTGGCCGATATCGCGATCGGCGCCTATGCGCGGCGCTGGCTCGGCGTTGAAGGGATCACCCGTCCGGCGCAGCCGAACCTGACGCGGTGGCTCGCCGAGCTCGCCAAGCGACCCGGATTTGCGCAGCACGTGGCTCCGCCGATGTCGTGAACCGCTGACGCGGCTTAAGCTCTGATGAGATCGCGCTGAATCGCGCGGGCCGCGCAAACCGCCCGCGCTCGACGTCTCTGTTGGCGTCTACTGTGCATGGGGTTGTTGTCGCGTTTTTGGGTGTGGCGGCCTAGTGCCAGCCGCGTTCGACCAGCACGACGACGACGATCAGCACCAGCGTCACGATCGCCGTGGCGAGCTTTGCGGTCCGGGACAGCCCGCGCCCGACCCACCACAGCAGCGCGCAATACATCAGCGCGGGGACGAGGAGATCGAGCCGCAGCAGGTCCGGCGACATCCGCGCCTCAGCGCCCGGTCACGGCATCGACGCTGACCGCACCGCCGATCTTCACGCAGGTCCCATTGACCATGGTGAAGCCCCGGCCATAGGAGGCGCAGTCATTGGCCTTGTCGGCCCCGGCGGTGCCCTTCAGCGGCAGGGTCTTGCCCGACTGCGGCTGCGCGCTCGGCGGCAAGCGTAAGGTCTCGGCCCCAGCTGCGGAGGTCGTAACGAGAGACATCAGGAAGAGACAGGCGGCGTGCATACCCGCCTTGTAACCCGGACCCGGGCCAGGCGCTATCGGTGGCCGTCAGAGGAACTTGACGCCGGCCGACTTGCCGCGACGCCAGACCACCTGGCAGCTCCGCCCGGTCCGGGCATCGCGCGCAAACGCCATGCGGATCACGCCCGGGAGCTGGCTCGCATCCTCGTCCATGGTGATCCTGGCGCCGGAGGCGGAGATATCCTGGACCAGGCAATGCCGCGCCGCGAATCCGCCCTCGAGCGTGATCCAGGCGTGCTGCGACAGCAGCTTGCGGGCTGCGCGCTTCTTGGGCTGTGGCATTGGCGAAAAATCTCTCCCGCTCCAGCGCTAGCCCAGGGAACCCTAAGAAACGGTTGAAATCGCCACCCGAATGATCCCGGTGCAGGCTATCCACCGGGCCCAAAAGAGCGTGCCGGGACGGCTTGCCCACGGGCCCAAAGGCCACTATACGTTCGCCCGCTGCAAGCCGCCGGGCACGACTCGGACGGCCAGCAGGCCTGTCGCTAATGCGGCCTGGCCTTGCGTTTGCTCCCTTCGTCTATCGGTTAGGACGCCACCCTTTCACGGTGGAGAGAGCGGTTCGATTCCGCTAGGGAGCGCCACGCAGCGCCCATCCCTCACCGCTCGCCCAGGACAACTACTCTGCACCTTCGCGCAGGCAAGCCGGACCGTTGCGGAGGTCGTCAGGTCGTCGTGAAAATCTCACGTCGCCGGTCGCGCCATTTTCGACTTATCGCGATGAACGGCTCTTCGATGAACCGCCGCGATATCCACGCCATCGGTGTGGTCAACAGCACTCCGATGACAATGCTCATCAGCATCGACAGCATGGGCCAGCCGTCGATACTGCTGATGCGGACCGCGACGCTCAAGCCGATCATGTGGAAGAGATAGAAGCTGTAGGAGATCCGGCCGTAGAAGCCGATCACCGGCTGATCCAACCAGCGAAAGCCGCGCTGCCGATCCCCAAACGCGATCAGCGCAACCAGCAGCCCGGATGAACAGGCTTCGAGCAAGATGATCGGCGCTGTCTGCTTTTGCAGACCGCAATAGAGGAACAGGACACCGGCCACGACAGCCACCACCATCTGCCGACCGCCGATACGTTCCACGAGCCGGCGTCCCGCGAAGTGCAGTGCCACGCCAAGCACAAAAGCATACAAGGGCGCGAGGTTCGTGTAGCCGCCGAGCAGGTGCGCATACGGACCGATGAACGACAGCCCGAACAGCACCGCGATCGCCGCGATCAGGACGCGCAAGCCCAACCGCCGCCCGCCCAGGAAAGCCAGAATGATGACCGGCGTTGCGAAGCACTCCACCGTCATCGACCACATCGGCCCATTGATGTCGTGCCGGATCATCAGGGCGTTCAACATCACGTTGAAGGGCGAAAACTCGGCCCCGAAGCCCAGATAGAATCCGAATGCCTCGTGCAGCGCGGCCAGCAGCAATACGACCGCGATGGCGGCCGGAAACAGCCGGAGAATCCTGTGACGCAGGAATACCGCGATGTCGTCATTCCGCGCCAGCGAGCGCGACAGCACGAAGCCACTCAGCACGAAGAACAGCACCACCGGCGCCATGCCCGTGACATAGGTGTCGGTGAAGCGTCCGAACGCATGGTAGCCGACGACGGAGACCGCAGCGAGGCCGCGCAACGACTCAAGTCGAGGCAGGAATTCGAGTTTTTGAACCACGATCGTCCTGACATCCGAGGTCTGGATTTCGGACGGCTTGTTGATCTTGCAGCATCCGCACTCGTACTTAGGCACAAGACGGCACGTCATGGCAATCTATTGAAATGGGTCCGTCCCGGGGCCACCCCCGGCCGGCTCGCGGCCCGGATGTCTCCGGCCGAGCCGTCATGGTCTCTCATCGCGGGCATTGCCCTTGCGTTCGTTATCGTCGAAGCGCTCGCGACACGCGCGATGCGGCGCGCATTGCCAAGGCTCGGATTGGAGATCGAGTGGGACAGCTTGACCTGGAAAGTGATCAAGCTCGCCCTGGCCGTTGGCGCGCTGGTCTTGCTGGTGCTCCGGGCCGTGAAACAGGTCCCGGCCTATGACGTCGATGACCAGCTTCGCCCCACCCGGCGACAGATGAATCGTATCCGTTGCGATCACCTCGCCGGCAGGCGTCCGGATAAGGCATTGCCGCTCGTCACAGAGCACCTTCCGCAGCGACACGAAATCGACGCCGGCGGATCTGCTGAAATTCGCCATCAATTCGTCCTCGGCCGGGCCCGACACGCCGGCCGCAAGCCGCTCCGGTAGTTCGTGTGCAAAGCGATAATGGTTGATGATCGCGTGCGGAAGCGTGCGCTTCCACACCGGCGGCGGCCCGAGAACGACCACACGTTGGACGCCGGCGCCTCGAAGCGCGACAATGGTGCTGGCCAATTTCTTCAGGTCGTTGTCAAAGCCCCACATTGCGTGGAGCACGACGATGTCCGGGCGCCGCGCCGCGATCAGCGCGAAGGCCTTGCCGTTGGCTTCCGCACACGAGGCGCTCCGCCCCGCATCGAGGATCGGCGCGCAGCCTGGCGCCGTGAAGCGTGCCACCCGGAACGAGCTTTGCCTGGCGGCGTCGCTCACGGCCGGATAGAGCGCCGCGGCGTTGGAATCGCCCCATAGCAGAACCAGTGGCCTGTCGCCCGGTTCGACACAGCTTGCGTCGAAACTGCTCCCCGGCGCCTCGAGAAAGCAGTGGTCCCTGAAGGCCGGATTGTCCTCGGTGTTGACGGCCGCAATCGCCTGCAACTCCGGCGGAAATCGCCAGAGGAAGCCGGCCGAAGCGATCGTCACCAGACCGATCGCGCCAATGGACGCTAGCGCAATCGACAAAACCGGCGCCACATTGCGCCGATGGCAGACGGGCAATTCGATGAAGCGATAGGTCAGGATCGACAGTACGCCCGCGGCAAGGACTGCGGCCCATATCTCGATGAAGTTCGGTACCCCGTGCCGCAGGATTCCGAGATAGGCCAATAGCGGCCAGTGCCAGAGGTAGAGCGGGTAGCTGACGAGCCCAAGCTGAACGGCAGGCCGGCTCGACAGCAGCATGCGGTTGGTCACGGCACTCGGCGACGCGATGACGAGCGCGGCGCCGAGGACGGGGACGAGCGCCAGCGCGCCCGGAAAAGGCATCGATCGGTCGAACAGCAGTCCGGACGCCACGATTGCGCCAAGGCCGATGGCTCCGAGGAAATTGCTCCCGCTTTTCCTGACGAGATTGGCTTCGGCCAGCAGCCCGCCGATCAGCAATTCCCAGGCGCGTGGCATCGGCGCGTAGAAGCCCCAGTTCAGGTTCGCCCTGGCAAGAACCACGCTGGCGACGAGCGACAACAGAATCGCGCCGAGGATGTACCGTCGACGATAAGGCGAACGCCGCAGCAGGACGAGCCCCAGCGGCCAGAAGATATAAAACTGCTCCTCGACGCCGAGCGACCAGAGATGAATCAGCGGATTTTCCGCGGCTAGCGACGCGAAATAACCGACCTGCCCGAGTTGGAACAGGTTCGAAGCGAATAGCGCGCTGGCAACGATGTTCTCTCCCAGCAGACGAAAAGGCTGGGGCAGCAAGACAAACCATCCAATTGCATAGGTGGCCACGAGAACGGCGATCAGCGCCGGAAAGATCCGCTTAATCCGCCGTGCATAGAATGTCGCAAGCGGTATGCTGCCGGGCGTGAGCAGGATTCGCGTGATCAGAAAGCCGGAGATGACGAAGAACACGTCGACGCCGACGAAGCCGCCTGGCAGCATCCAAGGATGCATGTGATAGCCGACCACCAGCAGGATCGAGACAGCGCGCAACCCGTCAATATCTGGACGATAATGTTCGGACGGCTTCATTGCCCCTGCACTAGCCGCATTCATCGATAGATACAATCAGATGCAGAATAGCAACTTTTTGATATGACGCCTCCAGGCTGGGGATGATCGCTTGGTAAGCCGGGCGATGCGCCGGCAGAATCCGTCCTCCCGGCATGAACCTCCTTGGCCCTCAACCCCGACCAATGTCCGAAGGAACCGCCTCGCCGACCGCGATGGCGTCACGTCTTGAAGGACCAGCTTCGGCCCATGGAGCAACGCAAATCCACAGCGCACGGTCCGTCCGGCGCCCCGCCAGCTGTGACCACGCCCCCGGCCTGGATGCAGCGCACGGCGCCGTACTCGCCGGACCGACGCGCCAAAATGCTGGAGCACATGGCGCGCGGCAGATCGGCGCCGCAGCGCCAAGCCGCCAAGGCAACGGTGCCGTCGCGCATGAGCGGCTGGGCATTGTTCGCGACGCTTATGGCTGCGCCGTCCTGGCAGCCATAATCGCGTCCTTTTTGCAATCGCGCGTGCCGTTTTACCTCGGGGCGTTCATCTTCCTGACCGACGGCGAGCGCATCGAAAGCGCGCTCGCAACGATCGGGATCCGGTTCGGAGCCGGGAGCGATCGGGCCCGGGATCGTCAAAGGCTTCGTCTCCCTGTTCGGAGGGTTCGCGCTGCTCGTGTCGTTGCGGGACTTCGTCCCCGGTTGGCTCGCCGCCTGGATGCCGCCGTTCAGTTCGGGCCAACAAACCCGCGTCAGGTCTCCGTAAGCCGGTCGAGCTAGGTTCTACGCGCCCGATTCACAGACCCCGCCCTCCAACAGCAGGTGGCGTTGCCACGCGGTGAGACATGAGCTCCTTGGAGCAGGCGAAGCTGCGACAGATCGCGATCGTGTCGCGCGCGCTGGCACGACGGGACGGCATCGATTATCGGCAAACCTCCAGGCACGAGCGGCACCAGTACCGGCGCGAGGCGATCATCACGCTGCTCGGCAATTGGACCCTCGATGACGCCTCGCAGACGGCATCATCGTCAAGTGCCGGAACGGCTGAAGCGGCCGCGGTCGCAATGACGCGGTTGTGAATCAGCGCGCCCGATAACCGGGACGTTTTGCCGCTTATCCCGGCACACTACCGGCCTGTTTACCGGAAATTTACCCCTGCTCCTGAGTGCCGGTATCATTTGTTTAGAATTTGATCGCTACCGTGGAATTACGGAAACAATCAGAAACACGATCTGGCACCCATGTCCGTCGCAGAGTTCCTCAGGCAGCGTGCAGTGGAAGTGACCGTGAGCGGCAGCTATTCGCTGCATCGCTGGTACGACTGCGATGGCAAGCTCCGAAACTTCGCCTGCCGCACCAAGCGCGTCTCGCCCTTCCGCATGATCGTGGACGTGCCGGTCGTCGGCAAGATCGGCGAGCGCGTAACCTCGTATTTCCAGGATTTCGGCGAATTCCAGTGCACCATCAGCGCAACGCTGAAATCGGGCTTCCTGATGGAGCTCGACATGACCCGGGCCCGCCGCGCCTGGATGTCGGAAAAGCTGACCTGGCTCGAGAAGAAGCAGAAGGACGACAGCATCCAGGAACTGCGCCGTGACGGCCGCTTCGTCCCGCAGGCATCGCACACATTCCTGACGGTTGCCGACGGCAGCACCCATCCCTGCTTCATTATCGACGTCTCCACGGCCGGCGTCGCGATCTCCAGCGAATACGACCCGCTGATCGGGACACCGCTTGCGGTCGGCGCCTGCGTTGGACGCGTCATCCGCAAGTTCGACAACGGCTTTGCGGTAAAGTTCACCGAGAAGCAGCAGCGGGACGACCTCGTCCGCCTGGTCGTGCGTCAGGCCATGCCGCAGCCGGTCTGAAGCCGGCCCAACCAATCCGTATTGCTGCCCTATCGCGGCCCCATTGCGGGATCAGTTTTTGAAGGTCTGCGCCGCGTGCCGGGCTTCATTTGTAGACTTTTCATTTGCAGACTTGCGATCGGGGGACCGGATGGCAGTCGACAAGATCACGGTTGATAAGATCACCTGGGACAGGGTTGGCCGGGTCACCGAGCCCGGACGCTACATGTACACGTTCGGCTGGCTCACGATTACGGCCGGCGATCTCGATATCTGGAAGCAGTACCCGCAAGCAGCCTTCACGCTGCTCGCCCACCATTCCGAGCCAGAGGCCGTCGGCGAGGAATTCCACCTTGGAGCCTTCGACATCACGCCCGACGCTCCACCGCCCTTCACCACCCACTGAGGGCGGAAAGCGCAGGCTAGGACCGTCTGTCAGGAGCCCGCGATTCGAACCGGAGCAAGCAGGGCTCGATGTGAGACGCCGGAGGCGTGTCGTTCGAACGGGTCTCATCCCGGCTCTGGACTCGCCGCCCGCGCACGTGCATCGTGAATCGAAGAAACCTGCACATCGCCTTGATCTGACTTACCAATCGCGATTCTTTGACAGGCGCGCAGCCGTTACAGTCGACGACGAGGTGGTTCTGTCATGCAATTGATTGCGCTCCTATTCTACACTTTGCGGTCCTGATGAACGCCAGCTGTCGGGCGTGTTAAGCAACGGGACAGCAAGCGCATGACAGATGGTCGCATCGGGACACGTGGATAAGCGGACCAAGGGAACCTACTTTCGGCGCCGATGTATCTGATTGAAGCGTTACCCACCGTCATCGGAACGGCCGCCATCGCCCCGGCGCTGCTGATGCTGTGGCTTGTCATTGCCGCCGAGGAACGCCCAGGTCCCCCGGCCCAGGTCTGGACCGCATTCCTGCTTGGCGCGGCCAGCATCTCGCTGCTGGGTCTCGCCCGTGCCCCCTTCGCCAAGATGGTCGCAGCGCCCGACAATCCCTGGGCGGCGCTCGCCATGCATTCGGTCTTCGGCGTCGCGGTGCCCGAGGAGGCGGTGAAGGTGATCGCCATCGTGCTGGTCTCCTCGACCAAGCGGCGGACCTTCGTCAACCCCATGGACACCGTGGTCTATGGCGCCGCCGTCGGCCTTGGCTTCGCGGCCTACGAAAACCTCGCCTATCTGGTGCAACATGCAGAGATGTGGCGGTCGCTTGCGGCCCTGCGCAGCGTGCTCACCGTGCCGTTCCACGGCGCGCTTGGCATCATCGCAGGCGCCTATCTGACGATCGCGCGCGCCGGCACGGCGCTGGGCGCGAACCGCCATCATCGCGACTGGTCCCGCCTCTCAAGCCGCCTATTGATCTTCGCAGGCCCGCTCGCCCTGCATTCCGCCTTCGACTTCCCACTGCTCACGCTTCAGCGCATGCCGGATCTCGATCCCACCTTGCGGATGTGGCTGGGCGCCGCGAGCCTGCTGATCGGCTTCAGCTCGATCGCCTTCGCCATGCGCCTGGTGCGGCGCGTCGCGCGCCACCATGCGCCCCGCACAGATACCGCGCGGGAGCGGCTCAGCCAGCTGCGCCGGATGTGGGCGCTGTGGCTCGCCGGCGGCGGTGTTGGTTTCCTCGGCCTCGCCTTCGTGCTGACCTCGATCCACCACTGGCTCATCAACCCCGAGCGCAATCTGACGCTAGCCCTCATCCCGATCGGCTTCGTCTCGATCCTGCTCGGCCTTGCGCTGCTGGTCGTCACAACCGCGATCTACGTTCTCGGCCGCAACCGCATCCGCACCAGTGGCGAGGGTTTTTCGTCGGCGCACGGCGGCGGTTGATCCGCGGGATGGCAAGCGTTGAGTGCGCGTACTAGATTGATCGCACATCTTTCGATCCGGAGCTTGCCGATGACTTCGCCCGAACAATTTTCACGGCTGCAATCCGCGATGAGCCATGCGGTGAAGGCGCATTGGAAGGCCTTTCTGTTCGAAGGCATTTTGCTTGCTGTTCTCGGCGTGGCGGCGCTGATCCTGCCGCCGCTCGCCAGCCTTGCCATCACGATCTTTCTCGGCTGGATGTTCCTGGTCAGCGGTATCGGCGGATTGATCGTGACCTATTGGGCCCGCGCCACGCCGGGCTTCTGGTGGTCGCTGATCTCGGCGGCCCTCGCCGTGCTCGCCGGCATGCTGCTGTTGGCCCGCCCGATGCAGGCCGTGCTGACGCTGACCATCGTGCTCGGCGCCTACTTCCTCGCCGAGGGCGTCACCACCATCATGTATGCCCTGGAGCACCGCCGCGAGCTGAGCGGCCGCTGGTCGTGGCTGCTGATCTCGGGCCTCGTCGACATCGCTATCTCGTTCATGGTGATCACGGGGCTGCCGAGCACGGCGGAATGGGCCATCGGCGTGCTCGTCGGCATCAACCTGCTGTTCGGCGGCGCCACCCTGATCGGCATGGCGCTGGCAGCACGCAAAAGCAACACCTGAGGAGTTTCGTCGCCCGCCGAGCCGATGGGGGGTGACAACGCGCGAATGGCACGCTATATGGTCCCCATGATCACCGTCGCCACCAGCTTTTATTGGTACTTTAGCTACGACAGCTCGCTGGCGGCAGGAGGATCGCGCTCAATCTGAAAGTATTGATGCAAACGTCCGAACAGCCGCCAGACCTGGCGGCTTTTTTATTGGCCGGCAGGTTCTCAACATGACAGGAGCCCGCCGTGCTGAGCACGACCGACGATCTTCGTATCCGCGAACTGAAAGAGCTGAGCACGCCTGAGGACGCGATGCGGGAGGTCCCGCGCACCCTCACGGCCACCCGTGTGGTGATGGCGGCGCGCAACGCCATCCATGCCATCCTCAACGGACAGGACGACCGCCTTCTGGTCGTCGTCGGCCCCTGCTCGGTGCATGATCCCAAAGCCGCGCTCGAATATGCCGAGCGCCTCGCCGCCCTGCGCGAGGATCTGGCCGACCAGCTCGAGATCGTGATGCGGGTCTATTTCGAGAAGCCGCGGACCACGGTCGGCTGGAAGGGCCTGATCAACGACCCGGATCTGGACGGCAGCTTCGACATCAACAAGGGCCTGCGGCTCGCCCGCAACGTGCTCTCGGCCATCAATAATCTGGGCCTGCCCGCCGGCGCAGAATTTTTGGACATGACGACGCCGCAATACATCGCCGATCTCGTGTCCTGGGCTGCAATCGGCGCGCGCACGACCGAGAGCCAGATCCATCGCGAGCTGGCCTCGGGGCTGTCCTGCCCGGTCGGGTTCAAGAACGGCACCGACGGCAATGTGCGCATCGCAGCCGACGCGGTGAAGTCGGCCTCGCATCCGCATCATTTCATGGCGGTGACGAAGCTCGGCCGCTCCGCGATCGCCTCGACCGCGGGCAACGAGGACTGCCACATCATCCTGCGCGGCGGAGCTAAGCCGAACTACGATGCGGCGAGCATCGCGTCGGCTTGCAACGATCTGGCGAAATCCGGTGTCGCGCCGCTGGTGATGGTGGATGCGAGCCACGCCAATTCGAGCAAGAAGCCGGAGAACCAGCCGCTGGTCACGGCCGATATCGCCGGCCAGATCTCGGGCGGCGAGAACCGCATCATGGGCGTGATGATCGAGAGCAATCTCGTCGCCGGCCGCCAGGACGTGGTGCCGGGCAAGCCGCTCGTCTACGGTCAGAGCATCACCGACGGATGCATTGACTGGGCAACGACGGCAACCGTGCTCGAGCAGCTCGCCGATGCGGTCGAGATCCGGCGCAACGCCGCGCGCGCCGGGCTGCACGAGCGCACCGCTTAAGTGGGGCAACAGGTGGGCGGGGCGAGGCTGTTCGCGTCCTGCCCACCGCGCCGCAATTGCGGCCTAGCAGCCGCGGCAGATGCTCTTGATCTTCTTGTCGAGCAGAGCGTCTTCCTTGTTCACGGGAGTGTTCGGATCGCTCAGATTCTTCTCGTTCGGCACATCGCCGGCACGCGGCTGGCGGTGACCGACAGGCGCCTGCGGCAACGTTCCCGACGTGGCGCCGCCTGACGTCGATGCCCCCTTGGTGCCGGTCTGCGCGACAGCCGCTCCGCCGAGCAAGACCACGAGCGATGCTGCCACCATGATCTTCTTCATATCCGCTCCTCCATTCCTCAAACCGGCGTTCTCCGGCCGCTCACGTCTCGGGCGGATAGAGATGAACGTCGCCGCAATAGTCGACGATACGATAGCGCGTTTCCGGGGCGGCATCACGTGCGTCGGCTGCGGTATTTTGCTCCGCCAACACATAATTCGGTCCGACCGGCGACTTGCCGGCGCCGCCGGGTATGTCGATGACGTAGTCAGGCTGACACAGTCCTGACACCCGCCCCCGCAATTGCCGCATCAAATCCTGCCCTTGCGCCAGCGTCGTGCGCAAATGCGCCGTGCCTGGCGCGAGATCGCCGTGATGGAGGTAATAGGGCTTTATCCGGCATTCGACGAAAGCCCGCATCAAATCCGACAGGGCGGTGACGTTGTCATTGACGCCGCGCAACAGCACGGACTGGCTCACCATGGGAATCCCGGCATCGACCAGCCGCGCGCAGGCGGCGCGCGCCGGCCGGGCCAGCTCGCGCGCATGATTGGCATGCAGTGCCACCCATGTGGTCGCGCCCTCGACCTTCAGCGCCGTGACCATGTCATCGCTGATCCGCGCGGGATCGGCCACGGGCACGCGGGTATGAAGGCGGATGATCTTGACGTGATCGATGCCGGCCAGATCGGCCATGATCTCGCTCAGCCGGCGCGGCGACAGCATCAGGGGATCGCCGCCGGTCAGGATCACCTCCCAGATCTCGCTATGCGCGCGGATGTAATCGATCGCAGCGCGATAGGCGCTGTCCGAGAGCGCGTTCTCCTTGCCGGGTCCGACCATCTCGCGACGGAAGCAGAAGCGGCAATATACCGCACAGACGTGAACGAGCTTGAAAAGCACGCGATCGGGATAACGATGCACGATGCCTGATACCGGCGAATGCGGGTGGTCGCCGATCGGATCGGCATTCTCGCCCGGCTGCATCTCTAGCTCGGCGGCGGTCGGAACGAACTGCCGCGCGATCGGGTCATCGGGATCCGATTTGTCGATCAGCTCGACCAGCGCCGGCGTGATCGCAACCGCATAGCGCGCGGCGACGCGTTCGAGCGCGGGCAGCGCCGTGGCAGTCGCGAGGTCCGCGGCCACGAGGTCGGCCGGCTCGCGCAATGTCCGTGCAAGATTGGTCTTCGTCATTTTTCACTTGGCGTTTCGTTTGCAGGCGGCGTCCACACCACCTGATCAATCCGTGTTGCGCCGCTTGCCAGCATCACCAGCCGGTCGAAGCCGAGCGCGACACCGCTCGCCTCCGGCATTTGGGCGACCGCAGCCAAAAAGTCTTCGTCCAGCGGATAGGCCTCGCCGTAGCGGCGCTGCTTCTCCGCCATGGACTCCGTGAAGCGCTTGCGCTGTTCCTCGGCGTCGGTCAATTCGCCGAAGCCGTTGGCGAGCTCGACGCCGCAGGCATAGACCTCGAACCGCTCCGCGACCCTGGGATCGTCCGTCTTGACCCGCGCCAATGCCGCCTCTGGAGATGGGTATTCGAACAGAATGGTCAAACGCCCCTGTCCCAGATGCGGCTCGACATGCTCGACCAGGACCTTGCTGAAGATGTCTGACCAGGTGTCGTCCTCGGCGACGCGGACCTTGGCGGCCGCCGCCTGGGCGAGCGCGGCACGGTTACCCTCGTTGCCCGAGATTGTCGACAGCAGGTCGATGCCGGCGAAGCGCTCGAAGGCGCCCGCGACCGTCAGCAGCTCCGGCTCGGCGAAAGGGTCGGCGGTCCGGCCCCGGAACGCGAAGGTCCCGATTCCGGTCGCCTGCGCGGCGTGGGCAATAACCACCACAGTGTCGGCCATGATGGCGTCGTAGGGGGCGCCCGCCCGGTACCATTCCAGCATGGTGAATTCGGGCAGGTGCAAATCGCCGCGCTCGCGGTCGCGGAACACCCGGGCGAATTCGAAGATTCGCTCCTCGCCAGCCGCCAGCAGCTTCTTGCAGGCGAATTCGGGCGAGGTTCGCAGGTAACGGCTAGCCCGGCTGCCATCGGGCCGGATGAGCTCGGTCCGGGGGGCGTGAAGATGGGTCTCATTGCCGGGGGAGACCTGGAGAACC
Organism: Bradyrhizobium monzae; assembly: GCF_021458635.1. GTDB lineage: Bacteria > Pseudomonadota > Alphaproteobacteria > Rhizobiales > Xanthobacteraceae > Bradyrhizobium. The sequence goes on along the minus strand of NZ_JAIRDQ010000005.1, from coordinate 326,454 downwards.
GAGGTTTCGACCTCGACAAAGCCCTGCTCGGCGAAAAAGCTCCTGAGAGACCCGGTAACGGCCCCCCTGGCCTGGAGGAATGGCCGCCGGTCGAGGTGCCGCCCGGGTGTCCAGAACGGCGAAATCAGCTTGTCCCCAACCATTAACCGACCGCCCCGCAGGCCAGCAAAATGCTGGCATTCAACGACAAAATGCGTATGTTGCGGCCCGAAACGGGCGCCGAGGTCTGATTTGAGGCCCCAAGTCCCCCATCGATTTGACCAAGTCCTGGCCCGAGCCGGGCCAAGCAAGCAGGAAATATAGCTTTGAGAGTCATCGCCAGTTCTATTCGCAAGGGCAACGTGATCGAGCAAGACGGCAAGCTCTATGTCGTCGTGAGCGCCGAGAACATCCATCCCGGCAAGGGCACGCCGGTCAGCCAGATCGAAATGCGCCGAATCTCGGACGGGGTAAAGATCTCCGAGCGCTACAAGACCACCGATCAGGTCGAAAAGGCCACGATCGAAGAGCGCAACTTCACCTTCCTGTACGAAGACGGCGACGGCTTCCACTTCATGAACCCCGAGACCTACGACCAGGTCCAGGTCTCCAAGGACGTGGTCGGCGACGCGGCCGCCTATCTTCAGCCAGAGATGATGGTCAAGCTATCGACCCACGACGTCAACGTGGTGTCGCTCGCGTTGCCGCAGCGCGTGACGCTCGAAGTGGTCGAGACCGAGCCGGTGACCAAGGGTCAGACCGCCTCGTCGTCCTACAAGCCGGCGGTGCTCTCCAACGGTATCCGCACCACCGTGCCGCCGCACATCGCCGTCGGCACTCGCATCGTGGTGATGACCGAAGACGGCTCGTACTCCGAGCGCGCCAAGGACTAGGCAAGGGATCGAGGATCGGAACAGGTGCCGCCGGGGGGCGAGACAGTGGGTAGGAACGGTTTCCGCTTCGTCTCGCTACTTCTGGCGTCGCTTTCGCTCTCCTTCGCAACGCCGCTCGCTGCGGACGAATTCCGCAGCCCCTCGCTCACAGCGCTGCGCGTCGATTGGCGCGCAGCGCTCGACCAGCTCCGCACCGAGATCAATAACCGCCCGCAGGTCGCCGGCGATTTCATCTTCGTGCCGCGCCGTTCGGTGCCGCGCTTCGATCCGCGCGCCATGCCCGCGCTGGTGCAGCTCAACGCGGTCTCCTCGCAACTCTTCACCGGCATCGCCCGCAGCCCCGTTCCCGTGCTGCTGCCGTTCGACGCCGCCGCCTATCTCGAGGCGCAACGCAGCGGCACACAGACCCCGCTGGCGCTGCCGCGCTACCAGGCCGATTTCAACCCCGCCGACATGTTCGACGCCGGTCCCGCCGGCTACAGCGCAACGTTCTCGCTCGAGCCCGGCGCCGGCGACGGCATGCCGTCGCGCACCTTCGCAAGGCGGGTAGAGGTGCAGATCACCGGGTCGGCACTCGTCTACGACATCGCCGATCCCGCCGGCGGTCGGGGCGAGCCGGTCAAGCCGCTGGCGACAATCTACCCGGACCTGCGCAAATTCATCCGCGAAGGCTACGTGCGCTACGCCTTCACGCGCTTCGGCGCCGCCTATGTAGTGTCGATCCAGTGCCTGGACAGCGTCGCAAAACCGCGGCGGCTCGCCTGCAAGGAGGCCTACCCGGTAGCCGAGCGCTTCCTGAAGGCGCTGCACGTTGCCGGCGGCCAGCGCACGCGGCAATTGATGGACGTTGCCTCTGATCCGATCGATCGGCCGGCCGCACGTTCGGCGGATTTCAGCTACCGGCCGAGCGGCGACATCATCCCGAACACCGGCTATCGCAAACAGGGCGGCCATCCCGATCCGATGGCCTATGCGCAGATCCGCTTTCCGCTCGAGAAGGCGCCCGCCTTCGTGCATTCACAATCCTACGCCAAGCGCGACAAGGACGATCGCCCGACCGCCTATCCGTGGCGCGACAATTTCTGCGAGTCACGCAGCTTCGAAGTCTGGCAATGCGGTGGTGGCTACGGCCACCAGGGCGAGGACATCCGCGCCGCCGACTGCCCCTCGCCCGGTGACGGCCGCGAACCCTGCGATCCCAGGCAGCGCGGGGTCGTTGCGGTGCGCGACGCCATGGTGATCCGCGCGTCAAAGGACCAGGCTGCGACGCTCGAGGTCAACAGCCGCACCGAGCACATCCGCTTCCGCTACATGCACATGAATCCGCAGGCGTTGAACGCCGACGGAGTGCTCAACGGCCGCATCGTCACCGAGGGCGAGAAGATCGGCGTCATCTCGAACTATCTCGACCATCCCGCGGGCACGTCGATGCACCTGCATTTCGACGTCCAGCTGTTCACGCGCGACGGCTGGATCTGGGTCAGCCCCTACGCTACGCTGGTTTCGGCGTACGAGCGCCTGATCCGCGCCCGCGGCCGCGAGGTCGGCCCGGAGATCGCAAGCACCCCGCAGCCGGTCGCGCATACGCTGACCGAAGATGTGATCAAGCCCGACCTGCGCGAGGGATCGAGCGGCGAAGAGAACTGAGCCGTCACCGTCGATCGTGGTCCGGATGAGCATGGCTCATCCGGACCCGGCAAGCCTGTTAGTCCAGATACGTCGTGAGCTGCGCACCCTCATCCGCCACGAACACGGCAATTAATTCCGCCGGCTCCGTGGTGCTGGCGTTGGCGGAGACCAGGTGCGTCGCGCCTGGCGGCTCGAAGAAGGACTGGCCGACACCGAACGTCTCGACCGGACCGCCACCGAGTTGGGAGCGAATCTCGCCCTTGGTGATGTAGGCCGTCACCGAGCCGGCATGCCGGTGCGGTCGCGAAAACCCGCCAGGACCGTAGAACACGCGCACGATGGTGACCCGCTTGCCCGGTACGTTGGGCAATGCGTAGGAGCCGATCGGCTCGACCTTGTCGAGCGGCGAGCTTTCCGCGGCGGTGGCGCAGAGCGGCGCGAGTGCGCCTGATACGGTGTCCATCGTCACCTGCAGCGCCTTGCCGAGCGCGAGCGCGCAGACGAGCCCGCCGACGACGGCCAGCGCCATTGAGCGCAATGGCAAAGGCCGCGGCATGGTGACCAAATTCATTGCCGTCATGACAACCTCCCCGCGTTGTAATCAGAACGCCGCAGCACTCGCCGCGACGGGCCGCTTCGCCGGTGTCCAGCGATAGGCCGCACCAAACCGGTTCCAGACATTGATCGAGGCGATTGCCGACGTCAGGTACATCAGCTCGGTCTCGGAAAACTCGCGGGACGCCTCGGCATAGACCTCCTCGCGGACGCCGTCGGGCAGGAAGGTCAGCGCCTCCGCCCAGGCCAGCGCGGCACGTTCGCGAGCCGAGAAGATCGGCGCCTCGCGCCAGACCGCGACCAGGTAGAGCTTGTCCACGGGAACATGGATGCGCTCCGAGAACAGAATGTGATGCTGCACGCAAAAGGCGCAGCCATTAATCTGCGAGGCGCGTAGCTTGACCAGCTCCAGAAGCTGCTTGTCGAGGCCGGCCTTGGCAGCCACCTGGCCCAGCGCAAGCACCAGATCATAGGCGTCCGGCGCAATCTTCTTGAAATCCTCGTACTCGCTGCGGGCGTGTGACATTGCCGTTCACCTCGTGCTATTGTAAGAATGCTTATATATTATAAGAGCCCTTATATGACGCGCAAGACTACCGACATCACAAGATCGCCACCGAGGCCGAAGACGCCCGGGCCAGCCAAGGATAGCCGGGTACACCTGCCCGCCCCCGGCGAAGGCAAGCGCGGCGAGCAAGGCTATCTCGGCTACCTCTTGCGCCAGGCCCACGCCGCGGTGCGCCTGAAGATGGAACGTACGCTGGCTGATCTCGGCGTCACCTCGCCGCAATTCGCCGTGCTGACGATGCTGAACGCTTATCCGGGCCTATCGGGAGCCGATGTCGCCCGCCTCACCTTCCTGACGCCGCAGACCGTAGGCGTCATCATCCGCAACCTCGAGCGCGACGGCGCGATCCTGATGACGCCGCATCCCGTCCACGGCCGCATCCAGCAATGGACGCTGACGCCGCGCGGCGCGACGCTGCTCAAGGCATGCCGGGACCGTGTGCTCGAACTAGAGAAGCGCCTGGTGACAGGGCTCGACGGCAAGGCTGAAGTCACTGTCCGCCGTTGGCTTGCGGGCATCGCGGCCGATTTGCAGGACGAGGCCTAGTCGCCTCCTCCGTCGCCGCCGTCACCATCGCCGAAATCGCCGAAGCCGAAGTCGCCGCCCCCCTGAATGCCGCGGCCGAAGTTTTCTGCGATGATCATCATGACCACGACCAACAGGCTGGCGCCGAACGGCCAGGGATTGGAACGAATGATCTCGAACAGCTCCCGCATGTGCGCATGATGCGCAGACGGAAGCGAACCGACCGTAAAAGGACAGGCTTAAAGTTGGGGATTTAGGGAGGCTGCCCTATCCGCCCTTCAACGCTTTCTTAACTTCACCGTCCGGCCATGCCTCGCCCGCCGCAATGACCCGGATGCGGCTTCGATCCGCGGCATTGACCAGCACATGCGAACTGATCCGGTCGCCACTCGGCTCCAGATGCAAATCCGTTTCGGGTTTCCAGCTCAGTGTCGCCGCGAGATCGCCGGGAAAAATTTGCCAGCACGATCCGTCGTTGAGCTCGACGACATGGCTTTCCGCATGCGCTCGTATCTTCATTCCACCCCGAAGTCTCGTTGAAGACAGCAGGCCCCGGCGATCGACCGGGGCCCCTTGTCCGTCAATCGTTGTCGTGATGAATCACGGTCTTGCTGCGGTTTCCGAATTCATCTTCCTTCTTGATCACGGTGGTGCGGTCGGCCGGCGCACGCTCCTTGATGACGGTGGTGCGATCACGATCTCGGTCACGATATTCATGGGACTCGCCGACCGTCACGCCGGCACCGACCGGACCGACATGAACGCCGACTTCATCCGCGACCGCAGGAGCCGCGATGGCCGTGACCATGGCGGCGGCAAACAGATATTTCCGCATGTTGTCCTCCTCGATTGTGTGCGGAGGGAATGCGGGAGTGCGACACTTTGTTCCGGGGAACGCGACGCCTGAAGCCGTTCCTCCTGTTCCTGGAACCGGCTCACAGCAGCCGTGTTTCCCGCTACAATGCATCCATGAAACAAGCTGATTCCTCCGCCCGCCACAGCCGCCGCGCCCTACTCCGATCCACACTGGGCGCCGCCACCCTGCTCGTACTGCCAACGCGTGTTCTCGCTTCGCCTCCGGGCTTCGATGAATGGCGTGAAGGTTTTCGCGCACGCGCAATGGCAAAAGGTATTTCGGCGGCGACCTGGCAACGTGCGATGGCGCGAGTCGAGCCTGACATGAGCGTCTTCAAGCAGATGCGCAACCAGCCGGAATTCCACGAGCAGGTCTGGCAATATATCAACCGCCGAGTCTCCGACTGGCGCATCATCAACGGCAAGATCGCGCTGAAGAACAACGAGGCGCTGCTGGCGCGCATCGAACGCGACTTCGGCGTCGAGCGCGGCACGCTGCTGGCGCTGTGGGGCGTGGAGTCCGCCTATGGCGATCCGCTGGTGCAGCAGAACCACATGACGCCCGTGTTTCCCTCGCTCGCCGCGCTCGCCTGGAACGAGCCGCGCCGCAAGGCCTATTGGGAGACCGAGCTGATCAATGCGCTGCGTATCGTCGACAAGGGCTGGAGCACACCCGAGGAGATGCAGGGATCCTGGGCCGGCGCGATGGGGCATTCGCAATGGATGCCTGAGGTCTGGCTCAATGTCGGTATCGATTATAACGGCGACGGCAAGGTCTCGCCGTTCGGCAAGCCCGATGACGCGCTGGGCTCGACCGCAAAGTATCTGGTCAACCGCGGCAAATGGCATCGCGGCGAGCATTGGGGCTATGAGGTCCGCGCGTCCAGCGAGATGAGCGGCAGCCGAACCTTTGCGGCGTGGCAGGCGGCGGGCGTCACCCGCGCGGACGGCCAGGCATTTCCGCAGCCGAACGCATCCGCACAGATGTGGACACCGGTCGCGGGCGGGCCGACGTTCCTGCTGGGACCGAATTTCAACGCCGTGAAGAGCTATAATCCCTCGATGAACTATGCGCTGGCGATCTGCCATCTCGGCGACCGCTGCCTCGGCGCGCCGCCGTTCATTCAGCCCTTCCCCGGCTCCGAGCGCGTGCTGACGCTGGCCGAGGTGCAGGAGATGCAGACGCGGCTGACCAAGGCCGGCTTTGATACAGGCGGCACCGACGGCCGTGTCGGCAATGACACCATGAAGGCGATCAAGGATTTTCAGCAGCGCGCCGGGATCACGCCGGCCGATGGATATGGCGGGCTCAAGGTACTGGCGAAGCTGCGGCAGGGATCGTAGTCGGCTTCAGTGCCGGTACTGCGGCTCTTCGGCATCGAGCTGGCGGCGGATCGCGGTGAGATGCAGCCGCGCGGATTCGGAATCGCCTTCGCGCATCTGCTTGTAGGTCGCAGCCGCAATCGCGGGATCGACTGGTTGCACCTTCCGTCCCGTCGACATCGCCAGCACCTGCACCTCGGCCGCGCGTTCGAGGTAGTAGAGATCGTCCCAGGCTTCCGCGATCGTCGGCGCCAGCACCATCACGCCGTGATGCTTCATGAAGACGATGTCGGCATCGCCCACGGCTGAGGCAATGCGTGCACCTTCGCAGTTGTCGAGCGCGAGGCCGTTGTAATCGCGGTCGACCGCGGTGCGGCCGTAGAATTTCAGCGCGGTCTGGCCGGCCCAGATCAGGGGATCGCCCTCGGTCATCGACAATGCGGTGGCATAGGGCATGTGGGTGTGGAAGGCAACCTTGGCGCGCGGCAGGCGCCTGTGCATCTCGGCATGGATGTAGAACGCGGTGGCCTCGGGCTCGCCTTCGCCATCGAGCACGTGGCCGTGGAAGTCGCAGACCAGGAGTTTTGAAGCGGTCAGTTCGCGAAACGCGTAGCCGTAGGGGTTGACCAGGAAGAGATCGTCATGGCCGGGCACGACGGCCGAGAAATGGTTGCAGATGCCCTCCTCTAAACCATTGCGCGCGGCCATCCGGAAACAGGCGGCGAGATCTTCGCGCGCAATGCGGATCGCATCGGTCGCGAGGTCCGGCCGGTTCGAGCGTACGACTGCGGGTGAGGAGGCGTGAAGGCTGTGCGCCATGGCGAAGGAGACCTTTTTCGGGCAGGAGACGGCAGCGTTTTACAGGGCCGACGCCTGCGCGTCAGCCCCTGCGACCGCCACCCTGCCTTGCGCGTCTCACGCCCGCCGCGGCACCCCACCGGCATTCATGCCGCCATCGATCACGAGCTCGCTGCCCGTGACGTAACGCGATGCATCCGAGGCCAGATACAGCACGCCGGAGGCAATCTCCGCAGCCTGGCCCACGCGGCCAAGCGGGGTTGCGACCTTGGCGCGCTCCTCCGGATCGATCGGCGCGTTCTGGCCTGCGCCAGTCGCCCCGGTCGGGATCTTGCCCCAAATCGGCGTGTCGATGATGCCTGGATGCACGGAGTTGACACGGATGCCGTCGCCGGCCGCCGCGCACTCCATCGCGATCGATTTGGCGAACAGCCGCACGCCACCCTTGGTCAGCGAATAGGCTGAGAGGCCCGGCGCGCCGCGCAGGCCCGCGAGCGAGGACATCATGACAATCGAGCCGCCGCCGGTCTTGCGCATCAAGGGCAGGCAATGCTTGACCGAGAGAAACACGCCATCGAGATTGATCGCGTTCTGCTTCCGCCAGTCAGAGAGCGTCATGTCGGTGATCGAGGGCACGGCAATGCCGATGCCGGCATTAGAGACCATGATGTCGAGCCGGCCATGGCGCTTCGCGACCTCTGCGACGATCTCGATCCAGCGCTCCTCGCTGGTGACGTCCTGCTCCAGGAAGATCGCCTTGCCGCCGGCCTTGGTGATGCGCTTGGCGAGCTCGGGGCCGCGGAGCTCATCGATGTCGGTGACGACAACAGTCGCGCCTTCACGCGCAAATAAGTCGACGATCGCTTCGCCAATACCGGATGCGCCGCCCGTCACCAGTGCGACCTTGCCCTCAACCTGCCCTGTCATGTTCACTCCTTTTTTTGTTGTTTACGGTCTTTTTTTGCGGCCGTTACCTGATCACGGATGGCCCCTGGTCCGGTAGGGCGACGTCGATGACGCGGAACTGCACGCGCTCGGCGCCCTGGTAGCGATCCACCGACAAGGAGCCCGCGACATGCAGCTGCTGGCCGCGATTGGCGAGGAGCGCGTTGCCGAGCTTTTGCCCGACCGAGCGGAATGCGATGCCGTTGACGATGGCGCCGTCGCCGGACTTGAAGCGGAGGCGTAAATGCGCCTGTCCCACCTCGTTGGCAAACACGAGCTGATGCGCCGGCAGCGCCAGCACGGCTTCCGGATTGCCGCTGCCGAACGGACCTGCGCGATTGAGCGTGGTCGCAAGATCCGTCGTCACCGCGCGCGCCGAGATCGCGCCGTCGATATAGAGCTCGTTTACATGGCGCGCCTCGGCGACGGCCTGCGCCAGCGCGTTCTCCAGATAGGCACGGAATTCGGCGAGCTTCTCTTTCCGTAGCGTGACGCCCGCAGCCATCGCGTGGCCGCCGCCCTTGAGCAGAATGCCGTCGGTGACCGCCTGCCGTACGGCCTTGCCGAGATCGACGCCGGCGATCGAGCGGCCCGAGCCGGTGCCGATGCCGCCGGGCTCGAGCGCAATCGCAAACGCGGGCCGCGAGAACTTCTCTTTCAGGCGCGAGGCGACAAGGCCGACCACGCCGGGATGCCAGCCTTCAGACGCGGTGACGATGACGCCGAGCTTGTCTTCCAGCCCGATCGAGGCGAGCGCCTCGGCTTCGGCCTGCGCTTCGGCCGCCTGCTCGATGACGCGACGCTCGCTGTTGAGACGGTCGAGTTCAGCCGCGATCCGCGCGGCCTCGACGCTGTCGCCCTCGAGCAGCAGCCGAACGCCAAGATCAGCGCGGCCGATGCGGCCGCCGGCATTGACGCGCGGTCCCAGCATGAAGCCGAGATGCCAGGCCTCCGGCGGTCCATTCAGCCGCGCCACGTCCATCAGCGCGGTGTGGCCGACATGGTCGCGCCGCCGCATCGCGATCAGCCCTTTGGCGACGAAGGCGCGGTTGAGTCCGATCAATGGCGCTACGTCCGCGACCGTGCCGAGCGCGACGTGATGCAGCATGCCGAGCAGATCGGGCTCGGGCATCTCGGCATTCCAGAAGCCGCGCTGGCGCAGTTCACGATTGACCGCGACCAGCGTGACAAGCACAAGGCCGACGGCGGCGAGATGACCGAGGCCGGAGAGATCGTCGAGCCGGTTCGGATTGACCAGTGCGTCGACCTCCGGCAGCTCCGTGCCAGCCTGATGGTGATCGATCACCACGACGGACATGCCGAGGCGTTTGGCTTCGGCCAGCGGCTCGATGCTGGTGGTGCCGCAGTCGACGGTGACGAGCAGCGTGGCGCCCTTGGCCGCCAGCCCGCGCACCGCTTCGACATTCGGGCCGTAGCCTTCAAAGATGCGGTCTGGAATGTGGATTAGCGGATCGAGCCCGCAATGGCGCAGATGCCAGGCGAGCAGTGCCGCCGAGGTCGCGCCGTCGACGTCGTAGTCGCCGAAGATCGCGACCGTCTCGCCCTTCACGGCCGCATCGGCGATGCGCTTCGAAGCCGCCTCCATCTCCGTCACGGTGAACGGATCGGGCAACAATTTTCGGATGGTCGGATCGAGGAAATCGGGCACCGCGTCGATGTCGACACCGCGGCCGGCCAGCACCCGCGCCAGCAATTCCGGCACCTGGTGACGCTGCACGATGGCGAGCGCCGTGGCCGCGCCCCGCGCATCCAGCCGGTCGCGCCAGAGCTTGTCGGTGAGCGAGCGTGCCACGCCCAGGAAGGCCTGAGGCATTTCGACGGGCAAGGCGGTGGCGGGCGGCGTCATAAGGGAAAGTCGGCTGTTGGAAACTGGCACCCGGACAAGCGCGCATGTCCGGTCACTGGGCTGAATGGGATTGGCCGGCAATCCCTCGGGATTTGCAACGGCCGGACCGCACAAAGCGGTGGATTGCCGCTTTGCTGCGCTGACTGACTATCATTTAGGCATTCAGCAAAACAGCAAATTAAGCGGGCGTTAGGCGGAATCTTCGAAAACGAATCTTATTCGATCTGTAAGTCATCGTTCCGGGTTCATTGCAGATCAGGCCTCATTGCCAAGGGAAGTCCCCGATGTCTGCTGCGCTGGGTCTGAAAACCAAGCCGACCACCACCGAACCCGCCGACGACGATTCCGACATCTCCGCGCTGATCAATCGCCTGACCGCGGAGGTCAACCAGATCGCGGTCGACAAGACCAAGTCGATCCAGCAGATCACCAACCAGATGAAGATGCTGGCGCTGAACGCGCTGATCGAGAGCTCGCGGGCCGGCGCGCAAGGCGCGGGCTTCGCCGTGGTGGCGCAGGAGGTGCGCGGCGTCGGCCAGCAGGTCGAGACCATCGCGCGCGAGCTCGAGACGCAGCTGACGAAGCGCACCGGCGATCTCGTCGCCTCGATCGACCGCATGAGCCAGCGGTCGCGCGGCGAGCGCATGATGGATCTGTCGCTCAACGCGGTCGAGCTGATCGACCGCAACCTCTATGAGCGCACCTGCGACGTGCGGTGGTGGGCGACCGATTCCGCCCTGGTCGATTGCGCGGCCTCGCCTGCGCCTGCCGCGGTCACCTACGCCTCGCAGCGCCTCGGCGTCATCCTCGGTGCCTACACCGTCTATCTCGATCTCTGGCTCTGCGACCTCGACGGCAACGTCATCGCCAACGGCCGCGCCGATCGCTTTCGCGTCGTCGGGCAGAACGTCGCCCACACCAAATGGTTTCGCGAGGCGAAGACACTACGCTCCGGCGACGACTATGTTGCCGGCGACATCGAGAACCAGCAACTGCTCGGCAACGCCCAGGTCGCGACCTACTGCGCCAACATCCGCGCCGGCGGCCAGGCCAACGGCGCGCCGATCGGCGTGCTCGCCATCCATTTCGACTGGGAGCCGCAGGCGCGCGCGATCGTGCAAGGCGTGCGCGTCGGCGACAACGACAGGGCGCGCGTGCTGCTGGTCGACTCGCATTTTCGCGTCATCGCCGCCTCCGACGGCCAGGGCATTTTGAGCGAGCGCATCTCGCTCTCGCACGACGGCCAGCGCTCCGGCTTCTACCAGGATCGCTCCGGCACCATGATCGCCTTCCATGCGACGCCGGGCTACGAGACCTATCGCGGGCTCGGCTGGTACGGCGTGATCGTCTGCGCGGTGTAAGGCTGCAGCCGTCTAATCCCAAATCGTGAAAACAACCCCATGCACAGTAGCCGCGGGGTCGTTTTCAAGACGGTTCACGTTTGCCGTTTGACACGTCGGGCAAAACACCGGCATTCTACGATGATGGCAAAGTTCACGAAACTCCGAGCCGCTCCCGCGGTAACGCAGCCAATCGTCGGCTCTTGCAATGCCTTCGTCCTAGAATTCGGCCCTCCAACACGGCCCCTACGGAGGGCCTCGTGCCGAAATCGTTTGATCCTATTCCGAAGGCAGCTCTAGATGGCTGGAGAAGAGAGCTTTCACAATGGTGGTCCGCGGAGTCCTTCCGCGTGCGCATCGGTGAAATTGCCGGGCCAAGCCAGATCCCGCGGCGCGTCTTCTTTCGTCAATCAGGATTGACGTTCTTGCGCGATGCGTGGATCGCCTCCAAGGTGTCATCGGCACTCTCGTCAGAACAGGTTCGGTTAGTACCAGACGAACGACCTGACTTCGAGATTCAAAGCGTCGGACGAATCCTCCAATTCGAAGCCACTGAAGCCGACACGGACGGCCGCAAGCGTGGCGACGAGCCCGACGACGAAGGCTGGCGACCTGATCCCGTCGAGGAGTGGCAGAAGAGATTTAACGCCATCCCCGCGGCCCTCGACCGTGTCGTAAGCAAGAAGCTCCGCAAAGATTATCCGCCGGGTACTGCTCTGGTCGTGTACGTCAATCTGGCATGCTACGGCGCATACCAAAAGGAAGGCATTCCAATTCTCCAAACCGGCACTGCCGCCGCCAAAGATAAATTCAGCGCTGTGTTCGCGATGTGGGAGGGCGTCCTCTACAAATTTTGGGAGAATGGCGCTGCTGTCTCCGAGCAATGGCCGTATGCCCGCTTGGACGACATCTAGCGATGCATTTAGGAGCCGAGGGCACGCGACCAAGGTCAAGTGACGAATGGCGCAGCGACCCGGCAAGCGCCATTTCTACTCCTAGCCCTTCTTGGGAAGCCGCAATGACCAAGTCCCCCCTCACCGACCCCGTCGCCCGTGCTACCTCCGTCAGCACGGGCAACGCACCGCGCGGTGGCTTTGCCGATCTCGTGCCTGAACTCAGCGTCTCGAACATTCCGGCCAGCCTGTCGTTCTGGCGGGACCTGCTCGGCTTCGACATCGCCTATGACCGTCCGGACGCCCGGTTTGCCTATCTCGTCAGGGGCCGCCTGCAGATAATGCTGTGCGAACTGAACGGACGCTGGGAGACGGCCGAGATGCAGCGGCCATTCGGGCGCGGCATCAATTTCCAGATGGTCGTCGACCACATCGATCCGATCCTGAGCGCGCTCGACGGAGCGAAATGGCCGCTCTACGAACCGCCGACCGAGGCCTGGTATCGCGTCGGCGACCAGGACGTCGGACAGCGCGAATTCCTGATCCAGGATCCCGATGGCTATTTGATCCGCCTCGTCGAACACCTGGGGACACGCGCACCGTCGTCATCACAAGAGCGCTAGGCTCTGGCGACGCCCTCCCCGGCTGTCGGCAATGTTGCCAGTCCGAGCGTCTGCGACGGACGTTCGCCGAACATCGCAAGATAATATTGCGAGAACCGGCCGAGTTCGTAGAACCCCTGCTGCATGGCGACGGCCGCCACGGTGGTCGAGCCGGGCGCGCTCTGGTGCAGAATGGAATGAACGGCACACAGTCGCTTGTACCGGAGGAAGCTGACCGGGCCAAGGCCAAACACCTCGTGAAAGGCGCGATGCAGAGTCCGCCGCGCGACGCCGAGCGCCGCGCAGATCTCCGACACATGGACCGGGCGGGGGCCGGCCTCGTCGAGATACTCCTCGACCCTGCGGATCAGCCGTCTTGCGGAAGGCAGCCAGCCGCCATTGTCCGGCGGTAGCGACGACATGACATTGGCCGCCATGCATTCGACGATCGATCGCTGCCAGAAATCGGCGGTCGACGGCGTCAGACCCAGGCTATTCATGCGCAGATGCGTCATGATCCGAACCAGGCGGCGTGTGGCGATCGCGCCGGTCTCGAGATCCGCCCGGAAATGAGCGCGGCAGCGCCAGGTGTCGGGATCGCTCAGCCTCGCCTCGCCGGCAAACAGCGAGGTGACCTCGTTGAGATCGAAGCGCATGGCGGCATAAGCCGACGCGCCATGAAACACCCCGTCATGCTCGAGCAGCGGCGGGATCACGAGCACGTCGTTGAGCTGCATGTCGAACGACCAATGGGCGACGCGATCCTCAGCCTCCAGCAGCATTCCGATGATCAGCTTGTCGTCGCTGGAGACGCGCTGCGTGCGCATGCCGACGTTGAAGGTGCCGATGCTGAGAGAGAACTCTCCAATGCCAACGTGCGACAACGTCCCGCGCAACCGCCCGCGGCCGAGCTGCATCACATCGACATGCGAGCCGTGAACGGCCTGATGCAGTCCTTCGAAACCGTCCAGCTTGCGCGAATCAACCAGTAGGAATTGCCCCATGGCTGAACCCTGTTACTGAAGCGCGACAATTCTGCGGCAGAGGGCCACGAACTACCACCACAACGCGAAGCGGGTGCGACAATCTGCCTTCGGATTTGAGACAAACGTTATCGAAATCCGGCGCGCGCAATTCGCTGAATTGCGCTGAAACTTCAACCATTTTCGAGATAGGTCGTTAAGTCTCACCCATCGCTCCCACCCACTGGCACAAATTGCACATCACAGCAGTCCAGTTTTCCGATACCATTTTCTCAACCTTAGCGATATCGTTCGAAGCGCTCTGCGGATGGCAGAGCGCACGCGACAGGGATTTGCCGCGTGCTGGAATGCGTGCGCGCAATGGGAAAGAGATGTTGGCGCAATGTGCGTCGCCTCTCTCCGGGCGCCAAAAAGAGGGACCGGACAATGCGTCCACCGTGCCGGGCAATATGCCGTCGTCGACATCAGCCAAAGTCGGCGCCATAGCGTCAGGTGGAATAAGCGTAGCGGAGTTTCCACCATGCTGCGGGCGGATCCAGATCATTGCGAGTGGCTGCCGGACGACGCGAAGACCGGCGAGATGGTCTTCATTCCCGGCGGAACCTTCCGCATGGGATCCGACCATCATTATCCCGAGGAGGCGCCAAGCCATCGCGTCGCCGTCGATGGCTTCTGGATCGACCGCACGCCGGTCACCAACCGACAGTTCAAGCAATTCGTGAACGCGACCGGCCATGTCACTGAAGCGCAGATCATTCCCAATCCGAAGGACTATCCCGGCGCGCTGAAGGAGATGCTCTACGCGGGATCGCTGGTGTTCTCGCCGCTGCCGCGCATCACCGATCTCACCGATTGGAGCCAGTGGTGGTCGTTCCTGCGCGGCGCCAATTGGCGCCACCCTTACGGCCCCGGCAGCAACATCAAAGGCCTCGACGACCATCCGGTCGTACACGTCTCCTATAGCGATGCGGCGGCCTACGCCCGCTGGGCCGGCAAGGAGCTTCCGACCGAAGCCGAATGGGAGTTTGCCGCGCGCGGCGGCCTCGAGGGCGAGGAATTCGCCTGGGGCGATGCGCTGATGCCCGGCGGCAAGCACATGGCCAATATCTGGCAGGGTAACTTCCCCGTCCAGAATCTCGGCGAGGATGGGTTCGAGCGCACTTCGCCGGTCATGGCCTTCCCGCCGAACGGCTACGGCCTTCACGACATGATCGGCAATGTCTGGGAGTGGACCTCGGATTGGTGGTCGGCCAGGCACGTCGCCGACGCGGCAAAGCCCTGCTGCATTCCGAGCAATCCCCGCGGCGGCCGCGAGGAGGCGAGCTTGGATCCATGTCAACCAGACATCCGCATTCCACGCAAAGTCTTGAAAGGCGGCTCGCATCTCTGCGCGCCGAATTATTGCCGGCGCTATCGACCTGCGGCGCGGCACGCCGAGCCGATCGACACCTCGACAAGTCATGTCGGATTCAGATGCGTGGCGCGGATGCCGCCTGCCAACGTGCGTGAGCAAGAAGAGCGTACCGCAACATAGGGAGTATGGAATGAGCAGCGAGTTGGCGAACAAGAACAACAATTCCGGTGCTGACCAACCGATCAATCGCAGAAATCTCCTGTTGGGAACGTCATCCATCGTCGCCGCAGCGACACTGACATCAGAGGCGCTGGCACAAGCGCAGAAGGCAGCGCCCTCCCCCAAGCCCGCAGCAGCCCCGCCGGCGGGAGGCAAGCCGAACATCCTTATCATCTGGGGCGACGATATCGGCATCGCCAACATCAGCGCCTACTCCAACGGGCTGATGGGCTACGAGACCCCCAACATCGACCGCATCGCCCGCGAGGGCCTGAAGATGCAGCATTACTATGGTGAGCAGTCCTGCACGGCCGGCCGCGCTGCGTTCCTTACTGGTCAGCACGGCATTCGCACAGGCCTGACCAAGGTCGGATTTCCCGGCGCGCCAATGGGCATGAGCCAGCTGGATCCGTCCGCGGGAGGCTTGCTCAAGAACCTCGGCTACGCCACCGGCCAGTTCGGCAAGAACCACGTCGGCGATCGCAATGAATCATTACCGACAGTCAATGGCTTCGACGAATTCTTCGGCAATTTGTACCACCTCAACGCCGAGGAAGAGCCGGAGCTGCCGGACTACCCGAAGGATCCTGCCTACAGGGCCAAGTTCGGTCCGCGCGGCGTGCTGCGCTGCAAGGCCACCGACGTCGATGACCCCACGGTCGATCCACGCTTCGGCAAGGTCGGCAAGCAAACGATCCAGGATACCGGCGCGCTGACCAAGAAGCGGATGGAGACCATCGACGACGAGACCTCGGCTGCGGCGATCGACTACATGAAGCGGCAGCAGGCCGCGGGCAAGCCGTTTTTCGTCTGGTTCAACTCGACACGAATGCACTTGCGCACCCATGTGCGCGCCGAGCATCGCGGCCGTTACACCCACGGCGACAGCGAATATGTGGACGGCATGATGGAGCACGACGATATCGTCGGCAACCTGCTCAAGGCGCTCGACGACATGGGGATCGCGAATAACACGCTCGTGGTCTATTCGAGCGACAATGGCCCTCACATGAACACCTGGCCCGACGGCGCCATGACCTGGTTCCGCTCGGAGAAGAACACCAATTGGGAAGGTGCGTTCCGCGTGCCGTGTCTGGTCCGCTGGCCGGGAAACATCAAGCCCGGTACAGTTAGCAACGAGATGATGAGTCACAACGACTGGATACCCACTCTCTGCGCCATCGCGGGCGAGCCTGATGTCGTCAACAAGCTCAAGGCCGGCTACACCGCGAACGGCGTCAACTACAAGGTCCATCTGGACGGTTACGACCAGTCTGCCTTCCTGCGCAACGTCGGCGGCTCCGCAGCCAACAACAACGGCGCGAAGAGCGCGCGCGACAAGTTCTTCTACTCCGATGACGACGGACTGCTCGTGTGCTTCAGGCAGGGCGACTACAAGTACGTGTTCTCCGAGCAGCGCAAGGAGGGCACGATGGGGCTGTGGGCCGAACCCTTCACCACGCTCCGCTTGCAGAAGATATACAATCTGATGCAGGACCCGTTCGAACGGGCCGATATCACATCCAACACATTCTGGGACTGGCAACTCAATCACGTGGGCGGGGCCTACGGGATGATGGACGAAGTCTTCAAATTCGTGGCCACCTTCAAGGAATTCCCGCCGCGTTCCTTCCCGCCAAGTTTCAACCCCGCGAATATCCTCGAAGGCATGATGGACGGCCTCAAGCAGAAGAAGTCGCTCGCGGAGGGCATCGACATGGAGAAGGTCCGGGCGAATTTAAACAGGATCATCCAGGAGCAAGTCCAGGGCCGCTGACCACGGCCTTCGTGCGGACCGGCCGCCTCCGGGCGGCCGGTCCGATCCGCCGCAGTCTTACGAGAGGATCGATTTGCTTCGGACCCTCAGTGCCTTCATCATCTTCCTGACCATCGGGCTCGCGGTTCCCGAGGCTGGCGCGCGCGCAAGCCGATCCGCTGCCGTCCTGGAACGACAGCGCGGCGAAGGCCTCTACGACAGGCAATCAAAGATCGGAAAGCTCGACAAGGCCTGGGACGAGGCGGTGCAGCGCGGCTGGACCGTCGTGGACATGGCCAAGGACTGGAAGACGGTGTTCGCGTTCGAGCGCGGCAGCACGGGAGTGTCGCAATGACCGTGGTGCTGCGGGCGAAAGCGGTGACGGAGCCGAACGGCTGACAACAGAAGAGGTACAAGATGTCTGATCATACCTACGTGGCACGACTGGCAAGCTGCGTTCTGGCACTCGCAACCGGCCTATCGATATCGCCGGTGACACTATCGGCGGCCCCGCTTCAACCGACCGCGATCTGGCAAGACGCCGCGACCCCGCCCGACCTCATCGAGGTCCGCGCGGCCGGTCGCCGTGGCGGGGCAGCGGTTGGCCCCCGTGGCGGCGCAGTCGTGCATCGCGGCGGTGCCGCGGTCGGTCCGCGTGGCACGGCCTATCGCGGGACGACCGCCGTCAGGGGACCGCGCGGAAACGTTGCGGTGCGCCACACCACGGCCGTGGCCGGACGCGGCGCATGGGCCCGGCCGGGCCATTACTACTGGCCGAGGGGCGGCGCGATCGCTGCCGGTGCGGCGATCGGTTTCGTCACGGCGGCGACGGCTGCGGCCTGGGCCGGTGCTGCGCCGGCGCCCGGCATGTGCTGGTACTACACCGATCCGTCCCGGACCCAGGGCTTTTGGGACTATTGCCGGTGACGTCGGCGTGACAGCCGGGCGGCCGTCATGACGGGTTAGGACATCTTCGCCTGGATCGTGCTGGTGATCCTGCTCGCCAGCGCGGTCGGCGTGATCGGCATGGCCGGATGGAGGTGGTGATGAAGCAAATTATCGCAGGAGTTGTCGCCCTCATGCTGACGGCAGCCAACGCCGAGGCGCAAAACCCGTCGCCCGACGAGATTGCCGCGCGCAATATCCAGCGGCGTGCGGTCGAGGCGATGATCTGGGCGATGCCGGCGGTGAACACCGACCTGATGCTGCAGGCGATGCTCACCAGCGCCAAGGCCAAGGTCAACGAGATCGTCTTCTGGTCGAAGCCGGTGAATTGGAAGAACCAGACGCTGACACCCAATCCGGATTCGATCTACTTCATGTCGTTCTGGAACGTGAAGGACGGTCCGATCGTGCTGGAGATACCGCCGGCGCAGGATGGCGCCATTGCCGGCAATATCGTCACGGCGTGGCAGATGCCACTGGAGGACGCCGGCCCTGAAGGGGCCGACAAGGGCCAGGGCGGCAAGTATTTGATTCTGCCACCCGGCTACAAGGGTGAAACGCCCGCAGGCTATATCCCGCTTCAATCCGACACGTTCAGCGGCTTCGCGCTGCTGCGCTCCAATCTCGCCAGCCATGCAGACGCCGACGTCGCCAAATCCGTTGCCTATGGCAAGCAGATCCGGATTTATCCGCTTGCGCAGGCGCAGAACCCGCCGCCGACCAATTTTGCGGACGCGTATGACGTCCTGTTCGATTCCACAATTCCCTACGATGCCAGCTTCTATCGCAACCTCGACCGCGTCGTGCAGAACGAACCGTGGCTCGATCGCGACCGCGCGATGATCGACCAGCTCCGGTCGATCGGCATCGAGAAGGGCAAGGCGTTCGATCCGGATCGGAAGACGGTCGCGATCCTGGATGATGCCGCACGAGAGGCGCACGCGGTGTTGTCGCAGCGCTATGATGCGGGCTTTCCCGCAATCAATCCCGGCATCCGCTGGTTCCCGGCTGCGGTGGCGGAGATGGTGAAAGCGGCAAGCGATGGATACGCAGATCCAAACGCCTACCCGATCGATGCGCGCGGCGTGACCTACACGCTCGGCTTCACCGGCATCAAGCGGCTCGGGACCACCCAGTATTATCTGATGGCGAACAAGGACAAGGACGGCCAGCCGTTCGACGGTCATGTCACCTATCGCCTGACCGTTCCGGCCAATGCACCGGTCCGCAACTACTGGTCGGCCACCGTCTACGACCGCGAGACGCACGCGCTGGTTCGCAACATGCCTAGCGCCAGCCGTGCCTCTATCAGCCCGGGCATAGAGAAGAATGCCGACGGGTCAGTCGATGTCTATTTCGGTCCGAAAGCGCCGGAGGGCAAGGAATCCAATTGGGTGCCGACCGATCCGGCGCGGAAGTTCGAATTGCTGTTCAGACTCTACGGACCGGAGAAGCCGCTGTTCGACCACAGCTGGAAGCTGCCGGATGTCGAGCACGTCGCCACAACAGCCGGAGGCGTGACGAAGTAGTGCAATTGAGCGAGCGTGATGCGTTTGGGTGGCTAACGTGACGATCATGGGGAGACAGGACATGACGGGACTTCTTCGGAAGGCCACGCTTGCCACCGCACTGGCGTTAACCGGCTTCGCCAGCCAGCCCGCCCTCGCCGCCTCTGGCGGCGTCAGCTTCTGGCTTCCGGGCATTTTTGGCAGCCTCGCCGCCGTGCCGGTGACGCCGGCCGCGACCAAACCGATCGTTCGACAATACTGACGGAGGCATAGCGCAGCCCCGATGAGTGGAGAGACAAGGAGCACGCGCAAGATTCGCATCGGCTTCCAGACATCGATCATCACGGTGTTCGTGGGCGTTGTGCTGCTTGTCGGCCTGACCCTGGTCTATCTCAGTTTTGAGCGCGTGACCTCGATCACGCGGACGGCGGCGAGCGGCTTCATCGAGAAGGTGGCGCAGTTGGGTGCCGATCACGTCGACGAGCAGTTCAAGAATGTGCGCGACAACCTCGACATCCTGTCCGCCCTGACATCGATCCAGGAAGCCGACATCGCCGACAATACGCGGCTGTACAGCCTGATGGCGGCGATGCTGCGCAACAATCCGCAGCTGTTCAATCTCTATGTCGGCTACGAGGACGGCTCGTTCCTCGAGATGGATGTGATCGACCGCGCCAAGCCGGCGTTCCGCGCGGGCCTGAAGGTCGATCAGGACGCGGCGTTCCGGCTGGTCGTGATCGCGCGCACGGTCGGAGCCGCGCCGGTCACGCAATATCTGTCGGAGAACCTGATCCAGGTTGCCGAGGTCCCCGGCCCCACCGGCTACGACCCGCGGCAGCGGCCCTGGTATGTCGAGGCGTTCAAGAACGACAAGACGCTGCTGACGGGGCCTTACGTGTTCTACGCCACGGGCGAGCCCGGCTACACGCTGCGGACGCCGCTGAAGGAAGGCCGCCGCGGCGTCGTCGCCGGCGACGTGTTGCTGAACCGGTTCGAGGACATGCTGGGACAGCAGAAGCTCGGGCAATCGGGGCTTGCCTTCCTGTTCAACGATGCCGAGCGCATCGTCGGCCATCCCGAGATGAGCCGGCTGATGGCCGCTATCCCGGGGCGGCAGGACGACCTGCCTCAGATCGGCGCCCTCAAGCTGCCCGCGCTGGCCCCGATCATCCGCTCCTGGCGCAACAATGGGCCCGCCCAGCAATTCTTCGACGATGCCGCGGGCCGGACCTATGTCGCGGCGGTCCACCAGCTGGATACGACCGGCTCGGCCAATGTCCGGCTCGCGCTGGTCGCCCCGCTCGACGAATTCTACGCCCGGATCATCAACGAGCGCCGCACGTTGTTTGCGCTGGCGCTGGCCTTCGTCGGCGCCACCCTGCCGTTCGCGTTCTGGCTGGGGTCGCGGATGGCGGAGCCGCTGCGCAAGCTCGTCGATGAGACCGACGCGATCCAGCGCTTCGACATCGCCGAGCGGCCGCGCATCCATTCCGCCATCGCCGAGATCGAGGAGCTCGGCCGCTCGGTCTTCACCATGCGCAGCGTGGTCAGCAGCTTTGCCAACTTCATCCCACGCCCGATCGTGCGGCAGCTGATCGAGACCGGCTCGTTGCTGCGCCTCGGCGGCTCGCGGCGCGAGGTCACGGTGCTGTTCACGGACGTCGCCGACTTCACCGCCAAGACCGAGCGCGCCGACCCGTCGCAGGTGATGATCTTCACCTCGCGCTATTTTGCGGCGTTGTCGGACGAGATCATGCGGCACCGGGGCACGGTCGACAAATATATCGGCGACGCCGTGATGGCGCTCTGGAATGCGCCGGCGGACGATCCCGAACATACCCTCAACGCCTGCCGCGCCGTTCTCGCCTGCCTTGCGGCGAACGAGGCGCTCAACAAGGAGTTTCAACGCGAGGGCTGGCCGCCTTACGACACGCGCTACGGCCTGCATGTCGGCGACGCCGTGATCGGCAATATCGGCTCCAGCGACCGGATGAACTACACCGCGCTCGGCGCCACCGTGAATCTGGCGTCACGGCTGGAAGGCCTCAACAAGAACTACGGCACGCGCGTGCTGGTCAGCGCCGCGGTGCGCGCGCGCGTGGGCCATGCGTTCCTGTTCCGCAGCGTCGACAGCATCACGCCGAAGGGATTTGCCGAGCCGATCGAGGTCAGCGAACTCCGCGGCGAGCTGGCGCAGGCGGGCGAGGCCGAGATGATCATGTGCCAACGCTGGGACGAGGTCTTTGCGGCGATCGCGCAGGACGGCGCGGCCGACACCACCCTGGTCCGGCTCTCCGGCTTCCTGCACGACTATCCCAAGGACGGCATCGCGCAGTTTCACGCCGAGCGTTTCCGCGGCGCGGCCGGGAATGCGGGAGCTGCGGCATGAGCGCCCGCCTCATCAGCCGCCGGCGAGTGCTACGCCATGGCACCGCCCTGGCCGCCGCCTCGTTGCTCGGCATGCCTGCCATCGCGCAGGCTCGCAGAAAAGTCCGGCTCGGCTATTTCCATGCGGTCGCCGTGGACGGGCATATCTGGACCGGCCTCGATCGCGGCTCCTTCGAGCGCGAGGGCATCGATTTCGAGCTGCACGAATTCAATACCGGCCCCGAAGTGTTCGAGGCGATGATGCGCGGAGAAACCGACGTCTCCTCGGTAGGCGGCGTCATCTCCAATTATCTGGCGCTCGGCCGCGGCCGCGGGTTCCTCATCAACGACATCGAGGTCGCGACCGCGCAGCTCTGGGTCCGGCCGTCGTTCGGGATCAACAAGCTGGCCGATCTCAGAGGCAAGCGGATCGCAACGACCATGAAAACGGCGGCGCACATCTTTCTCGACCGCGCGCTGCGCGCCAACAACATCGCTCCATCCGAGGTGAAGATCGTCAACGCCAGCATGCCCGACGCCGTCAAGGCGTTCATCGCCGGCGAGGTGCCGGCCATCGCGCTTTGGGTGCCCTTCAATATCGCCGTACGCGAGGCGCTGCCCGATGCGGTGAAGCTGGTGGATGCCTCCGCCTTCTATCCGCAATCCGCCGTGCTCGGCGGCTGGGCGGCGCGGGTGGATTATTATGCAGGGAACAGGGACGTGCTGAGCCGGATCATCCGTGGCTGGATCGATGCGAACGACAACATGGTGCGTAACCCCGCAGCTGCGGCGGAGGCGCTTCAGGCTCACTACAAGCCGTCGCGCCTCGCCGACATCACTGAAGCCTTCAACGCGCAAAAACTCTACTCCGCGCGCGAATGGCGGCGGCTCTATGCGGACGGCACCGTCGTGAAATGGTTGCAGCAGGTCAGCGACTTCTTCATGACGGATGCCGGAGTCACCGGCGCGCTTCATGCGTCGGATTACTTCGATACGCAGCTCTATCTGGCGGCGGTTAAATAGACGCCCGCTCTGGACGAGCCCGGCCACCACCTGCGAACGAAACAGCACGTCCTTTTTCTCGGAACGCACGTCTCTCGCGCATTTCCGGCAAGTTTGGCTCGTTACAGGCAAGAGCATGCCCAGCAACTCTGCTAGGATGCATTTCGCATCACGTTCGCCAACGTGAGAGCGTGGGATTCCGCTGGATTTGGTCATCTCACGTTCCCTAATGTCGAGGACACACGCCATGAAGATCGTCGTGATCGGCGGAACCGGACTGATCGGATCCAAACTCGTTGCGAAGCTCAAGCAGCAAGGCCATGAGGTCGTCGCGGCCTCGCCGAAGTCCGGCGTGAATGCCGTTACAGGGGAAGGCCTCGCGGCGGCGCTGGCCGGCGCGCATGTCGTCGTCGACGTCGCCAATTCACCGTCCTGGGAGCCTGCCGCCGTGCTCGAGTTCTTCGAGCGTTCGAGCAAGAACCTCGGCGCTGCCGAAGCCAAAGCTGGCGTCAAGCATCACGTCGCGCTGTCGATCGTCGGGACCGACCGCTCGCCCGACATCGCCTATTTCCGTGCCAAGCTCGCGCAGGAGACGGTCGTCAAGGCATCTTCGATCCCCTACTCGATCGTTCGCGCCACCCAGTTCTTCGAATTCCTCGGTGCTATCGGCGAAGCGGGTGCGACTGACGGCAGAATCGTCGTTCCATCGGCGCTGTTCCAGCCGATCGCATCCGATGACGTGGTCGATTGCCTTGCCGAGGTCGCGACGGGGCGCCCGCTGAATGGCACAATCGATCTGGCTGGTCCCGAGAAGGCTCCCTTCAACGAGTTCGTTGCGCGCCGCCTGAAGGCGGCCGGCGACAGCCGTCCGGTGATCGGAGACCCAACTGCGCGGTACTACGGCGCAACGATCGTCGACACGTCGCTCAACCCGCTCGGCGAGGCCAGGCTCGGGAAGACTCCGCTCGCAACATGGCTCTCGACGATCTGAGGTGAGCATCCCGTCATGACAGTCACGAAGGGGATCCCATGCGTAGAATCCTGATTGCAACCACCGTGTGTGCCGCGTCGCTGCTGACGGCACATGCGGCCGAAACGCCGGCGGCAGCGCCATTGGCCAAAATAACCATCGTATTCGACCAGGCCCTGCCCAACGTCCCCGGCAAGAGCATGAAGGGTGTACTGGTCGAGTACGGTCCCGGAGGTTCCTCGCCGGCCCACATCCACGCGCCCTCGGCCTTCATCTATGCCACGGTTCTGGAAGGCGCGATCCGTAGTCAGCTCAATGACGGACCCGCAAAGGTCTTTCGCAAGGGCGAGAACTTCTCCGAAACACCCGGCGACCGCCATGCCGTCAGCGCCAATGCCAGCGATACCGAGCCGGCGAAGCTGCTGGCCGTCTTCGTGGTCGATACGGCTGACAAGGACCTGACGATGCCGATGCCGAAATAGCGCCGGTCCGGGAGTTGCACGCACTATCCGCCATCCACGAATACGACCGGCGTCCCTTTCGCGACACTCGCTGCAACGCGTTCAGCGTCCCAATTGGTGAGACGCACGCAACCATGCGATTGTCCCTTGGAGATATTTTGCGGCGACGGCGTGCCATGGATGCCATAGCCGTCGGCGGACAGGTTGATCCACATCGCGCCGACCGGATTGTTCGGGCCGGGCCTGATCTTGAAGGGCTTTCGGGAATGAACGCCCTTGAAGTGATAGGCGGGATTGTAGCGGTAGATCGGATTGGGATCGATCTCGGTGACCTTCAGCGTGCCCGAGGGTGACGGTTTTTCCTCGCTTCCGACGCTCGCCGGATAGAAACCGATCAACGCATTCGACTTGTCGAACAGTTTGACGGTCTGCCGCTTCTTGTCGATCTCGACCCTGTCGGCCTTGACGGGTGCAGCGCTTCCTCCGTCGCTGGTGTCGACGACGGCGATGGTCTCGCCGGCACGGTCGAAGTGGCGGCCGGGATTGAGGGCCGCCAGCAGCTGTTCGCTCATGTGAAACTTCTCGGCCAGCGCTTCGCGCGGACTGGTGTAGGCAAGCGCCGGGATGTCTTTCATGTCCTCCATTCTTGCGGGGAGTTTGTGCAGGAACGGGCCCGCGACGTCCTTGTCGGTGATGGTGTAGGTCGTCGTCAGTGGCCGGCCGTCCGCCTGCAGCGCCTTGCGGATATCGTCCGTCACCTCATCCGACGCCGGCAATTGCCGTGCTTCCGCATAGGCCCGCAGTGCCTTCTTGGCATTCTCGCCGAATTTGCCGTCGATCTCGCCGGGCGAGAAGTGGGCCCGGTCCAACAGGACCTGCAGACGCACGCCCGCCGGGGTCGGCTTCTCGTTCGACAGGGTCTTCTTCGATGGTTCAGCCGAACCGATCGCGGCCGCGTCCATCCCGGCAGCGAACGCCGGTGCGGCCGGCAAGGCGATCAGCGTGACGGCAAGGGCAATCTTCATTGCCGCGCGTCGCGGCACCGCCTCGGCCATGGTCCAAGCTCCGACGTGGAGACGTTCGTCGGGATGGCAACTCGGCTCGACGACGGAAGTTTCCAGTTTTTCCTGATGAGCGCGCCGGCCGGATCAGCCGACCCGTCGCCGGGCCATCTCGGCTGCCAGCAGCACTGCGGCGCGACTGGCGCCGGTCGATGCGACACCCTGCCCGGCGATGTCGTAGGCAGTGCCGTGCGCGGGCGTGCAGATTGGGAACGGGAAACCACCGAGCAAGGTGACGCCGCGATCGAACCCCATCAGCTTCATCGCGATCTGGCCCTGGTCGTGATACATCGTCAGCACCGCATCGAAGGCGCCGGCCTTGGCGCGCAGGAATACGGTGTCGGCGGGAAACGGCCCCTCCACGGCAATGCCGTCGCGCTGGCCGGCTTCCACCACCGGGGCGATGACATCGATCTCCTCGCGGCCGAAATTGCCGCCGTCTCCGGCGTGCGGGTTGAGGCCTGCGACCGCGATCCGCGGCCGCGCAAAGCCGGCATTGCGCATGCAGGCATCGGTCAGTTTCAGCGCGCGCTGGATACGTTCGCCGGAAAGTTTCGCAGCGACATCCCTGAGCGGAATGTGCGAGGTGACGCGCGCGTTCCAGAGCTCGCCCAGCACGTTGAATTCGCTGGCCGGCGTCTTGAGGCCGGCGACCTCCGCGGAGAACGCGATCTCATCGTCATAGTCGGCGCGGGCATACCGCATCGCCTGCTTGTTGAACGGCGTAAAGCAGACAGCGTCGACGCGGCCGTCGCGGGCGAGCTCGAGCGCGTGGCGGTAGTTCGTCAGCGCGAACTTTCCGCCGGCCAGGGTCGCAGTCTTCGGCTGGACCTCCCCGGGATCGAGATGGCCGAGATCGACGAACAGCGCATCGCCGTGCGCTGTGCGAAAATCACTGTCCCGCTCCACACGTGTCAGCTCCGGCGCGACGCCGGCGACGCGTGCGCCCTCATCGAAGATGCGGCGGTCGCCGATCACGACGAGGCGGGCGCGGGCACGGATCTCGTCCAGCGCCACGAGTTTTGCCGTCAGCTCCGGGCTGATGCCGGCGGGGTCTCCCATCGCCAGCGCAATGAGCGGCTTTGCGGTCATATGACAACCTTCTCCTGGCTTTGTGTCTCGACGTTGGGCGAAGCGGGCTTGCGCCAGACACGCGCGAGCTGCAGCACCAGCGGAAGCAGCAGCAGCGCGATTCCAGCCACCACCAGGCACGTCACCAGCTTGTTGGCGAAGAAGATCCCGAGCGATCCCCTGGACATCAGCATCGACTGCCGGAACGCATCCTCGGCCTTGTCGCCGATGACGATCGCGAGCACCAGCGGCGCCAACGGATAGAACAGTTTCTTGAAGAGGTAGCCGACGATGCCGAAGCCGAGCATCATGACGACGTCGAGATAGGAGTTCGACACCGAATAGGCGCCAACAACGCAGATGATCACGATCAGCGGCGCGATGATCACGAAGGGAATTCGCATCAACGCGGCGAATACCGGCACGGTCAGCAGCACCAGCGCGACCGCGACGATGTTGCCGACATACATCGAGGCGATCAGGCCCCAGACGAAGTCCTTCTGGTCGACGAACAGCATCGGTCCGGGATTGAGGCCCCAGATCATCAGCCCGCCCATCATGACCGCCGCGGTCGCCGAGCCGGGAATGCCAAGCGAGAGCATCGGCAGCAGCGCGCTGGTGCCGGCGGCATGGTCGGCTGTCTCGGGCGAGATGATGCCTTCGACCTCGCCCGTGCCGAAATAGCGGCCGCGTCGCGAGAACCGGCGGGCGATGCCGTAGCTCATGAACGACGCTGCGGTCGGGCCGCCCGGCGTGATCCCCATCCAGCAGCCGATCGCGGCGCTGCGCAGCAGCGCAACGCTGTGACGCGGCAGGCGGCCGACTGTGCGAAACACCTCGCGCCACTCGATCTTCGAGGAGACTGCGCGGGCATGAAATTCCTCTTCGACCGCGACCAGCAACTCGCCGATGCCGAACAGCCCCATCACCGCGACGACGAAGTTGACGCCCTTGACCAGCTCGTCGACGCCCATGGTGAGCCGCACGCTGCCGGAGACCGTGTCGATGCCGATGGCGGCGATCGCAAAGCCGATCGCGAGCGCCACCACGGTCTTGACCGGCGCCGCGCCGCCCATGCCGACGAAGCTCGCGAAAGCCAGGAAATAGACCGCAAAATATTCCGCCGGACCGAAGGCGAGCGCGACCTGCGCCACCCATGACGCCAGGAAGGTAATCAGGATGACCCCGACGAGCGCACCGAACGCCGCCGAGCCGAAGGCGGTGGCGAGCGCCGTGGTCGGCCGGCCGTCCCGCGCCATCGGATAGCCGTCGAAGGTGGTCGCGACCGAAGACGGCTCTCCCGGGATGTTGAACAGGATCGAGGTCACGGATCCCCCGAACAGCGCGCCCCAATACATGCTTGAAAGCAGGATGATCGCCGACACTGGCTGCATGCCGAAGGTCAGCGGCAGCAGCAGCGACACGCCGTTCGGCGCACCCAGCCCCGGCAGCACGCCGACGAGAATGCCGAGCAGCACGCCGACGGCCATCAGAGCCAGATGCGGCACGGTGACCGCGATGGTGAAGCCGTGGAAGAGCTCTGAGAGATTGTCCATCGCCCTCCCCCCTCAGAAACCAAGGGCCGCGGCGAGCGCGCCGTGCGGCAGGCTGACCTGGAACATGCGCTCGAACACGACGTAGAGCGCGAGCGCCGTCGCTGCCGCCGTCACGACCGAACGCACCAGCGATTGATGACGGGGGATCGCGAGCACTGCAAAGACGTAAGCGGCCGACGCCAGATACATCCCGAGCAGCGGGATGGCGGCAACGAAGATCGCCGCCGGCACGAACAGGCCCGCCAGCCGCCGCAGCTCAATGGACGTGATCGCGATAGGCACGCTCGCCAGCGTCGCGGCCGGGACGACGCCGCGCGCCAGATTGTAGAGGCTGCCAGCGACGATGATGATGCCGGTCAGGAACGGGAACGTGCCGGCATCGACGCCCGCGCTCGACCAGCCGATGCCGTTGTCCAGACTCTGGACAACCACCGCAACACCAAAACCGCCGGTGAGGATGGCAGTCGCAAGTTCGAGCGCGCGTCGCGAGATCATGGAAGGCTCCGGTCAAACCAGCGTTCGGTGTCGTCGCGGCGAAGGCGGAGTTTGTGGCACGATGCAACAGCCCCGCCTCACTTGACCAGCCATCCCTGCTCGCTCGCAACCTGTTTGACGTGTTCGAGATCCTCCTTGATGAATTTGTCGAAGTCCGCACCGGTGAGGAACGTGTCGATCTGCGAACTCTTCTCGATGTAGTCCTTCCATTCCGGCGTCGCCTGCACCTTCTTCATGAGGTCGACATAGTAGGCGGCTTGCTCCGGCGTGACCTTGCCGGGCAGCCAGACCGTCCGCGGCTGCTCATATTGCTTGATGTCGAGGCCCTGTTCGGCGCAGGTCGGCACGTCGCTCCAGCCCTCGGATAGCGTGACCTTGGCGCCTTGCGGCAGCCGCTTCGGACTGAAGACACACAGCGGGCGCTGCGTGCCGCCGCGCCACTGCCCGATGCTTTCGCTGGGGTTATTGACGTGGGAATCGAGATGTCCGCCGGCGAGCTGCACCGCGGTTTCCGCGCCGCTCTTGAAGGGGATGTAGGTCAGCTTGACGTGGCCGACCTTCTCGATCATGCGCGTCAGCACTTCGTCGGTATCCTTTGACTGCGCACCGCCCATCTTGAACTCGCCGGACGCGGCCGCCTTCAGATAGTCGCCCGCGGTCTTGTACGGCGCGTCCTGCTTGACCCAGAGCAGGAACTCGTCCTGCGCCATCGCCGCGATCGGGGTCAGGTCGGTGTAGTTGAACGCGACCTTGGAGACGAGCGGCTGCTGCCAGGCGTTCGAGGTACCAAAAATCACCTTGTAAGGATCGCCGGCGGAGGCTTTGCCGTAGACATAACCTTCCGCGCCGCTGCCACCGCCCTTGTTGACGACGACGATCGGCTGCTCCGTGAGCTTGTACTTGGTGATGATGTTCTGCACCGCGCGGGCGATGTTGTCGGTACCGCCGCCCGGGCCGGCGGTTGCCACGAATTCGATCGGCTTCTGCGGCTGCCAGGCAGCACATGCCGGCGCACTGCCTGCGAGCGCCGCCGCACTGACGGACAACAGAAAGAGAGACGTCCCACGCATGATTTCCTCCAACTGATTTCTTCTGTTTTGTTTGATCAGTCGTCTCGACCTCCGTTCAGGCGACGCGTTCCCTGCGCTCCCTGGATGCCGAGACGATTGCGCCTTCTTGCTCGAACGCTTCGATTTGCTCCTCGTCGAACCCGTGCTCGGCCAGCACCTCGCGCGTATGCTCGCCATAGACGGGCGCGCCCGACAGGACCTTGCCCGGCGTTTCCGAGAACTTGACCGGCAGCCCGATCGTCTTGACCGGGCCGAGCGTGGAATGCTCGACCTCGACGACCATCTCGCGCGCCAGCGTCTGCGGGTCGCCGAGCGCCTCCAGCATGTCGTGCACGGGACCGCACGGCACGCCCTTCTCGTCGAGTGCAGAGAGCCAATGCGCGCGCGTCCGGGTGCGGAAGCGCGCGCTGAGGACGGCTTCAAGCTCCTTCAAATTCGCCATGCGGTCGGCGCCGTTGACGAAGCGCGGATCGGCCGCGAGTTCGCTCGCGCCGAGTGCTTCCAGCATCAGCAGCCAGTGCTTCTTGTTGGCCCCGCCGACCACGAGCCAGCCATCAGAGGCCTCGAAGGCCTGGTACGGCGCGTTCAGCGGATGGGCCGAGCCCATCGCACGCGGCGCGGTGCCGGCGGCGAGCGCGATGGTCGACTGCCAATAGGTCTGCACCAGCGCCGCCTCGTAGAGCGAGGTCTCGACCCACTGCCCCTCCCCGGTCTTGAGACGGTGGGTGTAGGCCGCGAGGATGCCCATGCTCGCCAGCAGGCCGGCCGTGATGTCCGATAGAGGCGGGCCGCATTTCACCGGCGGACCGTCCGGGCGTTCGCCGGTAAAGCTCATGATGCCGCTCATGGCCTGCGCGACCAGGTCGAAACCGCGACGGTGCTTGTAGGGACCGGTGCGGCCGAATCCCGACAGCGAGCAATAGATCAGCGCCGGGAATTTTTCGTGCAGCTCCTCATAACCAAAGCCGAGGCGCTCCATCGCGCCCGGCGCAAAGTTCTCGACCAGCACATCGGCATCCTTGATCAGCCGCCGCAGCACCTTCTTGCCGCCGTCGGTCTTCAGATCCAGCACGATGCCGCGCTTGTTGCGGTTCATCATCAGGAACGATGCCGCCTCGTCGCCGATCTTGGGCGGGACCGAATGACGGGTGTCGTCGCCGTTCGGCGATTTTTCGATCTTGATGACGTCGGCGCCCATGTCGGCGAGCATCAGGGTACAGGTCGGCCCAGCCATGACATGGGTGAGATCGATGACCTTGAGGCCGGCAAGCGGGCCTGCGCGGCGTGAGGCGGATTGCGATCGATCGCTTTGCATCAGGGGTGTCCTATTGACCGCGCCACTGCGGGGCGCGTTTGTTCAGGAAAGCATCGAGCCCTTCGCGAAAATCCTGGCTCGTGTAGCACATCAGGATGAGGTCTTCGCCCTCGTCCCGCGTCAGCCGCTTTTGCAGGCGGGCCACCGCCTGCTTGGTCGCATTCAGCGTCAGAGGCGCATGGCTGGCAACGAGGCGCGCGACCTCGTCGGCACGCTTGTCGAGTGCTGCGAGATCGTCGACGACCTCACCGAGCAGCCCGACGTGCGCTGCCTCCGCCGCATCGACCAGGCGAGCAGTGAAGATCAGATCCTTGACCCGCGCAGCCCCGATCAGTGCCGTGAGACGGCTGACATTGGACATCGAGAGGCAATTGCCGAGGGTACGGGCGATGGGGAAGCCGATCCTGGCGCTGCGGGTCCCGATGCGCAGGTCGCAGGCCGCGGCAATGCCCGCTCCGCCGCCGGTGCAGAAGCCGTTGATCGCCGCGATCGTCGGCACTCGGCATTGCTCGAGGGTGGAGAGCACCCGGTCGATCCGGTTCTCGTAGTCGATGGAGTCCTGCGGTGTCTTGAATTCGCGGAACTGGTTGATGTCGGTGCCCGAGGCAAAGGCCTTGTCGCCGGCGCCGCGCAGCACCAGCACCTTGATGGAATGATCTGCGTTGGCTTGCTCGCAGATCGCAGCAAGCCGCTCGTACATGGCAAAGGTGAAGGCGTTGCGCGCCTGCGGGCGATTGAACGTGATCCGTCCGATGCCGTCCTTGCATTCAAAAACGAGGTCGTCCGCCTCTACGGCCTGGTCCATTTCCTCAACCCCTACTGTTTTTTGTATTTTTGAATGCAAAATTTTGGATTTACAAGATATAATTATCTGAATTTCGTCTATTGGAACATTTTTGCATTCAAAAATCGAGATATCCCATGCTGCATGAGGAGGTCGTCGGCCGCATCCGCGACATTCTGCTCGACGGCGAGATCCCGCCGGGCGCGCGGATTCCCGAACGCGAGCTGTGCGAACGGCTCGATATCTCGCGCACGCCGCTGCGCGAGGCGCTCAAGGTGCTTGCGGCCGAAGGCCTCGTGCAGCTATTGCCGCATCGCGGCTCGCGCGCAGCAAAACTGACCGACAAGGACATGCGCGACCTCTTCGAGGTCTGCCAGGGCCTCGAAGCATTGGCCGGCGAACTCGCCTGCGAGCGCATCACCGACGGCGAGATCGCGGAGATCGCGGCCGCGCACGCGGCGATGGTGCAGCATTATCGCGAGGGCGACCTGATCCAATACTATCGCGGCAACCGCGCCATCCACGAGGGCATCGTCAACGCGGTTGGCAATCCTGTGCTCGCGGGACTCTATGCGTCCGTGACCGCGCGCATCCGCCGCGCGCGCTACGTCACGCCGATGACGCCGCAGCGCTGGGCGTTCGCGGTCAGCGAGCACGAAGCGATCCTGAACGCGCTGCAGCGCCGCGACGGCGCCGGCCTCTCCCACATTTTGCGCGCGCATCTGCGGCACAAGCGGGAGGAGGTTTTGCAGGCCGGATTTGCGGAGACGGAAGGGAGCGAGCTCACGCTGAAAATTGCGTGACATTTGTCACGCAACCGGCAGTCCACCGGCGGCCCTCTTCCCGGCAGCTCCTGCGCGGCCCCTCCGCGACAAGCAGGACGCTTGCCTCGCGCAACCACCGGGAGCATCATCAGGCCAGTCGTGCCGAAGATCGAGACCCCCGTGAGGTGAGCTGTGATCCTTCCGCAAGAACCAGATCTTTTGATTGAGAAGGATGCGAGCGGGAACGTTCGCGAGTTGCGCCATTTGCAGACACCGGCGAAGGACGAGTCCGGCCACTCCGCCAAGCAGGCCGCCCTCGCCTACCTGCAGGATGCTGGTGTGCATCGTCATCTGTTGCCTATCAACGATGACGACTGGCAGCACCTGGAACGTACCATCAACGACGACGGACCGACGAGAGCCGGTGGATTCAGATTTCGATGGGTGGCCCCTCGCGAACTGAAACGGAATTCGACCATCGAGACCTCGATCGTCTGGGTCCAGCAGACGGCTCCACTGGCAGCCTCCGATTTTGTCCCCGATGTCCTGGGCGGCAGCATACGGCTGGTGGTCCATCACCACGGCGCGATCCCACTGATCACCAGCGCGCGATCGACGACGATCGAGAACGCACAATTGTCGATCGCTCCTGAGTTCGTCGAGCGAACATTTCCCGGCAGGCTCCTGGAACCGGCATGGGCAGACTTGCTTCCTCGCGATCTGACCGAGAGCCTTCTGGCTCCGTTGCTTGGCCTTTCCGACGACAAGGCCGGCATCGGAGACGCGCGGCTAGTCGCCTATCGCCTGCGCAAGCGCAGCGCCGTCTATGGCGGCACGCTGGGCATCGCGGTCAGTACAACTGCATTCCTGTCCGTGGCAGGCGAGGAGATCGCGCATCGTGTTCTGCTCGATCCTTTCGAGAACGAACTCTTGCGCAAGGCGCCAATCGCGTCGGCATGCGCCGGATACGCCTTTCTCAGCGATCCCGACAGCAAGACCGGAACTTTCGAGCTGCGTCCCGATAGCGGAGCCGACTTGCTCGATCCCGAGCGCGATCCGGTCGCACTGCTCGACCTTGATCACGCCCCGGGCGGACGCCGCAAGCTCTCCGGTCCGCGCGTTCAGGTGCTGACGCCGGCGGCGCTGGGTGCCGACTACGATCCACCGGTGCAGCGACCGCCTTTCGCGTTCTCGGCGCGCACCAACGCGTTCGCTGCGGTCAGCGCCTATTGTCATTGCGATTCCATGATGCTGCTGGTCGAGCAGTTCGGGTTCATGAACGCCGACTACTTCGCCAAGATCAGGCGGCCTTTGGTCGTCGAGCACAGGGCCAAGATGCTGGCGGGCTCCGGCGCGCGCGACGGCCGCGGCATCAATGCCTATGTGACACCGTTCCGCGCCGATCCGGTCGGGCCGCCCTGGGACGCCCGGATGCTGTTCGGGCTCGCCGATTTCGCCGACACCTGGAGAAATCCGCTCGGACTCGTCGCCGATGTGCGCTTCGTCTGGCACGAATTCTGCCACGTGATGATCCTTGCCGCGACGGGATCGACGGAATTCGATTTCGCCCATAGCGCCGGCGATGCGCTTGCAGCGATCATGGACGATCCCTCCTCCAGGCTGGTCAAGCTCGACGACGACGCATGTCGCGGCGTGACCTTCCCCTTCATTCAACTGCCGCTCCGGCGTCATGATCGCAAGGTCGAGGACGGCTGGGGATGGAACGGAACGCTCTATGAGCGCCCCAATCCCACCTACGGGTTGCGCGATCCGGCCGGATACAATGCGGAGCAGATCCTCTCGAGCACCCTGTTCCGTCTCTATTGCGCGCTGGGCGGGGATGCTCGCCGCACCAACGCGGCAGGTGTTGTCGAGCCGGACGTCGAACGCCGCCGGGCTGCGGCCTATTATTGCGCGTACCTCATCGTGAGCGCGATCGGCTCGCTCGGCTGCGTCCAGACAGAACCGACCAGCGAAGCAAGCCAATTCGCCACAGCGCTCATGGAGGCCGACGTCGGCACCTCAGAAGTCGACGACGACGGAACGCCCCGGCTCGGTGGAATGGTGCACAAGGTCGTGCGCTGGGCGTTCGAACAGCAGGGCCTGTACCAGATCGCATCGAACAGCCCACGCAACGAACCGGGACGCCCGCCGGCGGTCGATGTCTATATCGACGACAGCCGCGCCGGGAGCTACGACTACAGCAACAGCGGCTGGCACGCTCTGCCGGGGGCGGTGTGGGTCCGCCCCAATCCCGATGGCCTCACCGCGGACGCACAACCGACACCCGGGCAGACCAGCTACGTCTATGTCATTCTGCGCAATCGGGGCGATGATGCGGCGATAGACGCATCGGTGGATGTTTTCGCGGCCACCGGTCCTGCCGCCGATATCTGGGAGCCTGCAGCGAACTATTGGCAGAAGCTGCCGGGGAACAACGCGCCACACACCGTCCCAAGCGGGCAATCCTACACGTTCGGCCCGTTCGAGTGGACTCCACAAGTCGGCAGGAATGCGCTGCTGGTCCGCACCACCGTCAAGGGCGACCGCAGCAACATCGACGACGACTCCCCGCTGCGCTGCGCCACCGGCCCGACACCGGTGGAAGATCTCGTCCGCAGCGACAACAACCTCGGTTATCGCGAATGGCAACTTCCGTAGGCGTGGCTACGGCGGGGGAAAGCCCGGGAACGGTTCATTCGTAAGTGGCGCGACCGTATTTGGTGTGACCGATGCGGCCCACTCTGCCACCACAGCATCGAATAGATGACCGGTCTCCGGACATCGGTCCTTGATCAGGTCCACGCAAGCACGGGCAATGACTTTGCCGGCGGCGCTGTCGCTCGGATAGTGCACGCCCGCGCGCTCGCGGTTGAATGCGACCCGGCAGGCAAGCCATTCGAGCTGATCCCTCCAATGCGGCAGCACCTCGGCGAGCAGGTACGACATCAGCCAGCTCTGGAGCGAATGGCCGCTCGGGAACGAGGCATGGGCTGGCGGGCCGAACGCCGGCAGGAGACCGGGACATATGAACGAGGGCCGCGGCCGCTTGTACTTCTTCTT
The DNA here is from genome assembly GCF_021458635.1 of Bradyrhizobium monzae. GTDB lineage: Bacteria > Pseudomonadota > Alphaproteobacteria > Rhizobiales > Xanthobacteraceae > Bradyrhizobium. The sequence continues at coordinate 290,938 of NZ_JAIRDQ010000005.1, read as the reverse complement.
ATAGTAGACCGCGACGACCTGACCGATGCGTACGGCAAGGTTCATGAGCACCAGCGTGTAATAGTGAGCGCGGTTGTTGACCCCCAGCATGCTCACCCAGTAGCCGGGCGCATTGTCGTGCTGAAAGATGATCTCGCCCATGTACCGCTCGCGGTCGATCTGCATCAGCTGCTGGAGGTGATGAAGCTCGGCATTGATGAATGTCGTCTGGTTTGCACTGCCCTGCTGCCAGCCCAGCAAATCGGGGGTATGCCCGGCGAGATTGACCTGTTTCCAGCCGGGGCCGCAGTTCTCCATGAACTCGGTGAGGAAGAGCAAGCAGAGCACGTCGGGATCCCAGGGTCCGATCCTGCCCTGCCAGTCCCCCGATGGCAGTGTCTGCGGCGGGAAGCTTGGCGCGCAGTTCGGGCCGAGGTCGAATTGCAGGGTCAAGGGCCGGAAGCTGAGCTCGGCCGGGGTGGCTCCGAAGGCCATCCCCATGCCCATCCCCATACCCATACCCATTCCCATTCCCATGCCCATTCCCATGCCCATTCCCATGCCCATTCCCATGTCATCCTCCAGAGCTTGTTCTGCGGGAACTTGTTTCTTGACGGCTAGCAGACGTCGCGGCGCAATTCGTCTCGCAATTAGCGAGGCAGCCCAGCTTCAATCAATCGTTCGGCAAGCAGAGCGAGACGCTCCGGCTGCTTGATCGGGTACCAGCTGCAATATTTTTCGACCGAGAATGACGGATCGATCCGCATATGAGCGGCGCCCACCTCGCGTGCCCGCTCGAGCGAACCGGCGGCGACAAGGCTTGCCGCAAGCAGTCGCAAATTGGCGACAAATTGAGGAGCCCCCGCCATGACCTTCGTGCCCCAATGCACGGCCTCATCGAAGGTCTCGTTGGTGTAGTGCGCGTTGGTGAGCGCCGATTGATAGAAATAGGCGTACGGATCGAGCGGTGACAACGATATCCCGTACGATGCGCGCGCCACCGCACGAGGCCCGTCACCAAGATAGCAGTATGTCGACGCGCTCAAGGACCAGGCGATTGCGGAATTCGGCGTTCCGCCGATCGCGCGGTCAAAGGCGTCGATGGCGCGGTCATACGCGGCGAAGAGAAAGGAATTGATATGGCCGAAGATGGCCAGCGCCATGGGGTCCGACGGCTCGAATTCGAGCGCGCGCGATGCAAGCCTGAGAGCTTCGCGGGAGTCGGCCTTGAAGTCGGTCGTATGCCCTTCGCCGATGTGCAGGATGTACCACTTTGCCATCAGCGCGTAGGCCACCGCATAATGGGGGTCATGATCGAGCGCACGCTCGAACAAGGTTCGTGCCACCTGCATGTCGTCATAACCAAGACGATAGAGGCGGTACATGCCCTGCAGAACCAGGTCGTAGGCGTTCATGCTCTGCGGAATCTTGCGTTCGGCATGCTTCAGTTCGGAGATGTGGATGTGCGGCAGGAGTGCATATGCGATGTTTGTCGCGATTTTCTCCTGCACGTCGAACAACTGGCTGATCGACGCATCATATTGGTTGGTCCACAGCATCGACTTCGTATCGACATCGATCAACTGCACCCGCATCCGCAACAACTCGCCACTGCGCGTGAGCGTCCCCGTGACGAGATAACGCACGCCCAGGTGATGGCAAACGCTGGCCGCGTCGATGGTGGGGTCGGTGAAACCGATCGTTGACGTGCTGGACACGACGAACAGCTCGCGGATTCCCGCCAATGACGCCACGATGTCGTGGACGATCCCCTGCGCAAGATAGGCATCCGCCGCGTCGAGACCGAGCATCTGCAACGGCAGGACCGCCACGGATGGCTTCAATGCATGAGCCACCGAGATTGCCGGAGGCCGCAGCTCTTGATGCGCGATCTTGAATGCCCGGATGCGCCTCTCGATATTCTTGAGCGTCAGGAACCCAAGCTCGGCGGCCTGATAGCGCAGATGATCCTTCACCTGATCGTGGATGGCTCCCGAAATCACGATCCCGCCCGGTCCCGCGAATTCCTGAAGCCGGGCCGCAATATTGATGCCGTCCCCGTAGATATCGTCGCGCTCGGCGATGATGTCGCCGACATTGGCCGACATCCGCAGCTGCAGCGGGTTGCCTCCGTCCGATGATGATTTCTCCAAATGGAGCTGCGTGCCGAGCGCGAAGCTGATCGCGTCGACCGGGCTCCTGAATTCCAGGAGCAGCCCGTCGCCGGTGCTTTTGATCACCTCGCCGCCGTTCGAGGCGACGCGCGGCTCGATCACGTCCGTTCGCATCGACATCCATCGTCGATGCGTGCCTTCCTCATCGCCTCCCATCAACCGGGAATATCCGACGACATCGATGAAGACAGCGGCAGCAGTACGCCTTTTCGGCCGGCTCTGATCCGAGCCGTTGTCCGGGGACCTGTTGTCGACACTGATCATCATGACAGGCGCAACAACTGCTGGGCAGCCACAGTCATTGTGGCGCCGAGAGATTGTAGCAGACAGGGGCTGCCGGGCAAATGTAAGGCCTGCGCACCGACGGAGCAGCCGCCGGTGATGCCAGTCGCCTCCGCAACCAACGCGTGCGCAACCGAGACATCTCAGTCAGCAAGGGAATGGAAACACTCGCATTTTACCAGATGCGTTCGCATACCCATCGGAATACCGCGAGATGCTTCAGACGGGCTCCCCCGCGACCTGAGAACGCACCGCTGACAGACGGCAATCGCCCCCTAGCACCCAAGCTTGTCGGCGATGCCGCCGAAATCCTTCGCAACGATGTCCCAATTGCCGGTCGCCTCGAAATCGACCTTCTGCAACGGGCCGTACTCGGTCGGCCGCGCGACGAAGGCGGTCTTCAGACCGTACTTCTGCGCGGCGGCGAGATCGCCATTGTGAGCAGCGACCATCATCACCTGCTCCGGCTTGAGGCCAAGCAGCCGGGCGGCACCGAGATAGGTTTCGGGATCTGGCTTGTAGTGCTCGAACAACTCGGCCGACATGACCAGGTCCCAGGGGAGACCTGCGAACTTCGCCATGTTGGTGAGCAGCGCCACGTTGCCGTTCGACAGCGGCGAGATCACGAATTTCGTCTTCAGCCGTGTCAGGCCGGCGACGCTGTCGGGCCAGGGATTGAGACGGTGCCAGCCCTTGGTGAGATGGTCGAGATCGGCCTCGGTAAGGCCCTTGATGGCAAATTTCTCGACCAGCTTTTCGAGGGAACGCCGATGCAGATCATCCAACATGACGTAGCCGCGCGCAGGGTTCTCGCGCACATCCTGCATCGAGGCGACATACATGCCGCGCCAGCCATCGACGAGCGCGGTCCAGTCGGCGCTGATGCCGCGGCCCTTCGCCCACCACATGAAGTCGGTGATCAGGCTGGTGCGCCAGTCGACGACGGTACCGAACACGTCGAAGACGAGGGCTTTGACGGCGGAGAGATCGGACATGTGCGCTTCCCCTGTTGTTCTTGCCGTCATTCCGGGCTCTCGCTTGGCGAGCCCCGGAATGACAGAGCGCGTTAGTCCAGATGGAACTTCGCGAGCTCGCGGTGCTCGGCCTTGATGTAGCGCACGGTGCCGGTGACGGAGCGCATCACGACCGTCTCGGTCTCGATCACGCCGTCCTTGCGGAATTTTACGCCCGACAGCAGTGAACCGGTCGTCACGCCGGTGGCCGCGAACAGGCAGTCGCCGCGCGCCATGTCCTCGATGCCGTAGATCATCTTGGGATCGTTGACCCCCATCTTGGCCGCGCGCTCGCGCTTCTCGTCGGAATCGAGGATCAGACGGCACTGCATCTGGCCGCCGATGCAACGCAGCGCCACCGCGGCGAGCACGCCTTCCGGCGCGCCGCCGGTGCCGAGATACATGTCGACGCCGGTGTTGTCGGGATCGGCGCAGTGGATCACGCCGGCGACGTCGCCGTCGGTGATCAGGCGCACGGCCGCGCCGGTCGAGCGCACGCTCTCGATGATGCTGGCGTGGCGCGGACGGTCGAGCACGAGAACGGTGATGCCGTCCGCCTTGACGCCCTTGGCCTTGGCGAGACGGCGGACGTTTTCGGCCGGCGTCGCGTCGAGCTCGACGACGCCCTTGGCGTAGCCAGGGCCGATCGCGAGCTTCTGCATGTAGACGTCGGGCGCGTGCAGCAGCGTACCGCCGTCGGCCATCGCCATGGTGGCGATCGAGCCCGGCATGTTCTTGGCGCACAGCGTGGTGCCTTCAAGCGGGTCGACCGCGATATCGACTTCCGGGCCGGCGTTCATGCCGACCTTCTCGCCGATGAACAGCATCGGCGCCTCGTCGCGCTCGCCCTCGCCGATCACGATGGTGCCCTGGATGGGCAGCTTGTTGAGTTCGCGGCGCATCGCGTCGACGGCGGCCTGGTCGGCCGGCTTCTCCTGCCCGTGCCCGCGCAGCCGCGCCGACGACACCGCGGCCCGCTCCGTCACGCGCACGATCTCCAGCGTGAGAATGCGCTCGAGCAATGCATGCGGCGGCACTGAAATATGGGTCGACATCGGCTAACTCCTTCGAAACAGTTTTGGACAGGACGCCCTGTCCGCATCAACTCGTAACACCCACAGTTCGTTCGAACCGTGTCAGTTCTTCTCAATCCTGATGACCTGCGGCCGCCCGCTGATCACCTTGTCCTTCTGCACGGCGGCGAGCGCGCGGCGCACGGCGTCCTCGTGCGTGGCATAAGTGATCAGGATGACGGGCACGGGGACCGCTTTGCCGTCGGCCGGAGCCGCGCCGCCATTGGGATGGCGCTGCACAATCGACTCGATCGAAATCTTCTGCTCCGCGAGCCGGGTCGCGATCGCAGCGGCGGTGCCCGGGAAATCGCGTGCCAAGAGGCGGATGTAGTAGCCGCCCTCGTGCCGCTCCATCGGCGCCTTCTTGGTGTCGCGAAGTTGCGCGATCGGCCGACCGAACGGATTGGCACGGATCCCGCGCGCAACATCGGCGATATCGGCGACGACGGCGGATGCGGTCGCGGCACCGCCGGCGCCGGGACCGACCAGCGTGATCGGCGGAATGCCCTCGCCATCGATCGTGACCGCATTGGTGACCCCCATCACCTGCGCGATCGAAGAGGTTTTTGGAACCATGGTCGGATGCACGCGCTGCTCGATGCCCTTGGCAGTGCGAACGGCAACGCCGAGCAGCTTGAGCCGGTAACCGAGATCGTCAGCGGCGCGCAGATCTTCCGGCGCGATGGAGGAGATACCTTCGACATACACCGCGCTTTGAGCAACTTTCGTGCCGAAAGCGAGGCTGGCGAGAATGGCAAGCTTTTGCGCGGTGTCGTGGCCGTCGACGTCAAAGGACGGGTCGGCCTCGGCATAGCCGAGCCGCTGCGCATCCTTGAGGCATTCGGCAAACGACAGGCCCTCCTGCTCCATCCGGGTCAGGATGTAATTGCAGGTGCCGTTGAGGATGCCGTAGACGCGGTTGATGCCGGTTCCCGCAAGACCTTCACGTAGCGTCTTGATGACGGGGATCGCAGCGCCGACCGCTGCCTCGAAATTCAGCGCACCGCCATGCTTTTCGGCGGCTTTTGCCAGTTTGATACCGTGCTTGGCGAGGAGGGCCTTGTTCGCGGTGACGACGGACTTGCCGGCAGTCAGCGCCGCCTCGACTGCCGACAGCGCGGGATCGCCGGCACCGCCCATCAGTTCGACAAAACAATCGATGCCGGGATGGGTGGCGAGCGCCATCGGATCCTTCGCCCAGTCGACGCCGCGCAGATCGATGCTGCGCTTCTTGGCCTTCGAGCGCGCGGTGACGGCGACGACGCGGATGCCGCGGCCACTGCGGCCCGCGAGCACGCGCGCCTGCGTTTCGATCAAACGGACAACTTCGGCGCCCACGGTGCCGAGCCCCGCTATGCCCACTTTCAGGGGTGCAACCATGATGCTTTAGAAAACCTGCAGAAGAGAATTAGCGCCGATTGGCGAGCGGAACGACGTTGTGCAATGTTTCGATGCCGCTTTCAAGGAAGCGGCGCACGCCGCGCGCGGCCTGCCTGATCCGTTGCTCGTTTTCCACCATGGCGATACGGACAAATCCTTCGCCATGCTCGCCGAAGCCGACGCCGGGCGAGACCGCGACGCCGGATTTCTCCACCATCAGGGTCGCGAACTGCATGCTGCCGACGCTGCGGAAGGCTTCGGGCAGCGGCACCCAGGCGAACATCGAAGCCTCCGGCGGCGGGATGTCCCAGCCGGCGCGGCCGAACGATTCCACCAGCGCGTCGCGGCGCTTGCGGTAGGTATCGCGCATTTCCTTGATGCAATCGTCGGGACCGTTCAACGCCGCGGTCGCAGCGACCTGCACCGGCGTGAAGGCGCCGTAGTCGAGATAGGATTTGACGCGGGCGAGCGCCGCGATCACGCGCTCATTGCCGACCGCAAAGCCCATGCGCCAGCCGGCCATCGAATAGGTCTTCGACATCGAGGTGAACTCGACGGTGACGTCGATGGCGCCGGGCACCTGGAGCACCGAGGGCGGCGGGTTGCTCTCGTCGAAATAGACCTCGGCATACGCGAGATCGGACAGGATGAGGATCTCGTGCTTCTTCGCGAACGCCACGAGGTCCTTGTAGAAATCGAGGCTCGCGACATAGGCGGTCGGGTTCGAGGGATAGCAGACGACGAGCGCGAGCGGTTTCGGGATCGAATGCACGATCGCCCGCTCGACAGCTTCGAAGAATTGCGGCGTCGGCTCCGACGGCACCGAGCGGATCACACCGCCCGCCATCAAAAAGCCGAAGGCGTGAATCGGATAGCTCGGGTTCGGGCAGAGGATCACGTCGCCGGGCGCTGTGATCGCCTGGGCCACGTTGGCAAAGCCCTCCTTCGAGCCCAGCGTCGCCACCACCTGGGTATCGGGGTTGAGCTTCACGCCGAAGCGACGCTCGTAATAGGCCGCCTGGGCCCGGCGCAGGCCGGGGATGCCGCGGGAGGCCGAGTAGCGGTCGGTGCGCGGTTTGCCCAGCGTCTCCTTGAGCTTCTCCAGCACATGCGGTGGCGCCGGCAAATCCGGGTTGCCCATGCCGAGATCGATGATGTCGGCGCCGGCATTCCGCGCGGCCGCCTTGGCCCGGTTGACCTGCTCGAACACGTAAGGCGGAAGGCGGCGGATGCGGTAAAATTCGTCCATGGCTCTCTGGGCTCCGGGCAACCGGTCAGGACAGAATCGACGGGCGATGACCACCCTTCAAGGAGATCTCGCCCCGCGCACAAAATTCACTCAAAATCAAATACTTGGAGTGACTTTCGACAACGAGGGCTGAACTCCTTCGCCCTGACTCTCGGCTGAATTGAAGTCTTTTTAGCACGGAGTGGCGGGGGCGCCAGCGATACCTTGCGCCCCGCGATGGCCGTCCCGGCCCAATTGGCGTCGTTACTTGGCGTCCTTGGCGGCGACAGCCTGGCGGTCGCGGGCGGCGGCAAGCTCGGCCTCGATCTTGGCGCGCTGGTCGGGCGGAATGATCGCCTGATCGCGATCCGGCGGCAGGTCGTGTACCGGCAGATAGGCACCGGGCTCCCTCGGATGCGACGGCGTGTCAGCGGCCGACATGTCCGCGAGCTGGCTCGAACAGCCGCCCAGCGCGAGCGCCGCCATCAGCAGCACGCCGCCGGCAAGCCGCGACTTTTGCAGGTCCCACAACGCAAACACCTGGGAATTCCCCTACTCGTCCCATGCGAGGCTGCGGGAGCTTAACCCAACAACCTGCCCAAGCTCAAACCATTGCTGCCCACAAATGGTACGAGCGAGAAATCATCCAAGGCCCACATCTGAAGAGGTGCACTGCGATTGTGACAAAAGCAAGAAGCCTTCTCGCAGTGCAGCACATCTTCGCGCGTGTTTAACGCGAAACCAGCGAGCTTCGCGGTGACGAATACGGAATGAATCGTTACTGTCGCGTCATGAGTAGCGCCACGACCGACACGCCCAAATCCGGGACAAAATTTGAAACGAAGTTCGATGCGGAAGCCTTCGCGATGAATGTCGCGCGGGCGATGGAGAGCGGCGGCAAGGCGCTCGCCGCGTATCTGAAGCCGCGCGAAACCGGCGAGGTGCAGGACCGCCCGCCGGCCGAGCTCGCCGAAGTCGTCAAGACCTTCACGTCGGTCGCCGAATACTGGCTGTCGGACCAATCGCGTGCGTCCGACCTCCAGACCAAGCTCGCCAAGGACTATCTCGATCTCTGGGGCTCGGCGGCCCGGCGGATGGCCGGCCAGGAGGTCCAGCCCGCGATCGCGCCCTCGCCGCGCGACAAGCGCTTTGCCGACCCGGAATGGAAGTCGAACCAGTTCTTCGATTTCATGATGCAACTCTATCTGCTCACGACCAAATGGGCGCAGGAGCTGGTGCAGGATGCCGAGCTCGATCCGCAGACCCGGCGCAAGGCCGAGTTCTATATGCAGCAGCTCACCAACGCGATCTCGCCGTCGAATTTCGTGCTGACCAATCCGGAAGTGCTGCGCGAGACGCTTGCAAGCAGCGGCGAGAACCTCGCGCGCGGCCTGACGATGCTGGCGGAGGACATCGCCGCCGGCAAGGGCATGCTGAAGATCCGCCAGTCCAACCCGGACAATCTCGTGGTCGGGGTCAACATGGCGACGACGCCGGGCAAGGTGATCTACCAGAACGAGATGATGCAGCTGATCCAATATTCTCCGACCACGGAGAAGGTGCTGCGCACGCCGCTGCTGATCGTGCCGCCATGGATCAACAAGTTCTACATTCTCGATCTCAAGCCGGAGAAATCCTACATCAAGTGGTGCGTCGACCAGGGCATCACCGTGTTCGTGATCTCATGGGTCAATCCCGACAAGCGGCTCGGTGCCAAGAGCTGGGAAGACTACATGAAGGAAGGGCCGCTCACGGCAATGGACGTGATCGAGCGGGTCACCGGCGAGATGAAGGTCCACGCCGCCGGCTATTGCGTCGGCGGCACCATGCTCGCCACCACGCTGGCCTGGCTCGCCGAGAAACGGCGCCAGCGCGTGACCTCGGCGACCTTCTTTGCCGCCCAGGTCGATTTCACCCATGCCGGCGATCTCCTGGTGTTCGTCGACGAAGACCAGATCGCAGCGCTCGAGCAGGACATGAAGGCGTCCGGGGTGCTCGAAGGCTCCAAGATGGCGATGGCCTTCAACATGCTGCGCTCCAACGACCTGATCTGGTCCTATGTGGTCAGCAACTATCTCAAAGGCCAGCAGCCGAGCGCGTTCGACCTGCTGCACTGGAATTCCGACGCGACGCGGATGACCCAGGCGAACCATTCCTATTATTTGCGCAACTGCTACCTGGAGAACCGCCTCTCGACCGGCACCATGGTGCTCGACAACACGCTGCTCGACCTCTCGAAAGTCATGGTGCCCGTCTACAACCTCGCCACGCGCGAAGACCACATCGCACCGGCGGAATCGGTGCTGTACGGCTCGCAGTTCTTCGGCGGGCCCGTGAAATACGTGCTGTCCGGCTCCGGCCACATCGCCGGCGTGGTCAATCCGCCGGCCTCGAACAAGTATCAGTACTGGACCAACGATATCATCAAGGACGTCAACGTCGCCGAGTGGATGAAGGGCGCGGTGGAGCACAAGGGCTCGTGGTGGCCGGACTGGCGCGAATGGCTGGGCGGGCTCGATCCGGAGGAAGTGCCTGCGCGCGGCGTCGGGACCGGGGCGTTGCCGCCGATCGAGGACGCCCCGGGCAGCTATGTCAGGGTTCGCGCATAGCGCAATGGCGCGCGCTTTCGTATAAGCTCACGACATCGATTTGGAGGGGACCGGGTTATGACGCGTGAATTGTTCTGGCTGACGTGCACGGTGATCCTGACCGGGATCCTCTGGATTCCCTACACCATTAACCGCTGCCAGATTCGCGGGCTCGGTGGCGCGATGGCCAATCCCTCGCGCGGCGACAAGCCGCAGTCGGAGTGGGCGAACCGCCTGATGTTCGCGCACGACAATGCGGTCGAGAACCTCGTGCTGTTCGCCCCGCTGGTGCTGATCCTGAACGCAATCGATTATTCCTCGAAATGGACGGTGCTCGCCTGCGTGGTCTATTTCTGGTCGCGCGTCGCGCACCTGATCGTCTATGCCCTCGGCGTCCCGGTGTTCCGGACGCTGGCCTTCACGGTCGGCTTCCTCGCGCAGGCCGTGCTGGCGCTGGCGATCTTCAAGGTGTTCTGACCGCGCGTCCCCGGGATGCACGGCGATGCCTAGCGAATCCAGCCGGGATTTCGTTCAGCTCCACGATCTCGGCGCGGACACGATCCTGTCGATCATCGATCGCGCGCAGATCCTCGCGGCAGCGTGGCTCGACCGCGCCATGCCCCAAAGTCTCTCCGGCAAGCGCGTCGCGCTCATCGTCGACGATGGCGGGTGGAGAAACACGACCGCCTTCGATCTCGGCGTCCAGGCGATGGGTGGCATCTGCGTCCGTTCGCCCGTCAGGCTGAATGCCGCCGAGACAACGGCCGATCTGGCGCAATATCTCGACAATTGGTTTGACATCACGGTCGTGCGCACGCGTGAACTGTCAGCCCTGCGAGAGTTGGCGGCGAGCGCCCGCGCGCCGGTCGTCAATGCCAGAACGCGATCGAACCATCCTTGCGAAACGCTCGGCGATCTCGCCTATGTCAGGAGCAGGAGAGCCACGCTCGACGGCCTCAAGGTTGCCGGTGTTGCCCCCGACGCCAACATCCTGCGCTCCTGGGTTGAGGCCTCCATTGCCCTGCCGATCAAGGTGACCCAAGTTTACCCCGCGGATTGGCATGTCCGAGACATCGCAAGCCCACGATTTGAGACCAGCCCAGATCTCGACGCATTGTACGAGGCGGATGTGATCATCACGGATTGCTGGCCTGAAGCCGCACGCGCGGATCAGCTGCGCGACTATCAGCTATCGGCATCGCTGCTCGACAGATGCCGTCCCGACGTCATTTTCCTGCCCTGCCCGCCGGTGACCCGAGGCCAGGAGGTCAGCGCTGACGCGATATCGCATCGCGCCTGCCAGAGCCCGGCGGCCAAGGCCTACCTGCTGCACGCACAAAACGCGCTGCTGGAATGGATCGCCGCCTGATTGGCGCCGGGCGACGGGCGACGGTCGCGATCGCGCTGACGATCAGCCGGCCGGCTTGCGAACGAGGCGATTGAGCATGTTCGCCGGCGTCTGGTCGAAACTCTGGATCACGGACGTCTCCGACGTCAGTGTGATCCAGCGACCCGCGCTGGCGTAGGTCGCTTCAAGGCGGCCGGCATCACCGCGGCATGATTGCCGGCGCCGCAACCGAGTTCGAGGATCGCGCCGCCGGGCGGCAGCAAAGCGTGGACGCCCTTAAGCCGCGTGGACGGCGCCTTGGCCCAGTCAGCATAGGACTGGGCGTTCTGCCGACAGAAATGCAGCGTGCTCTCATCCACGGCGTCACTCGCTCCGGAAGGCTGCGGCACGCCTCCCTACCCTGCCGGCCGCCCGCCACCAACCGTAGCTGTTGCCGAAAAATAACACTGCGGCAAAAACCAACCGCCGCAACATTTTACCAGTACAGGTTGTCGCTCATCCACACCTATATTCAAGCATCGCAATTGCATCGATTCGAGGCAGACATGAATTTGAAGGTTGTATCCGCGCTCGGCGCGCTTTCGCTGGCAACCGTCGCGACCCAGGCCAACGCGGCGGATCTTGCTGCCCGCCCCTACACCAAGGCTCCGCCGATGATCGCGGCGGTCTATGATTGGAGCGGCTTCTACATCGGCGCCAACGGCGGCTATGGCACGTCGCGGAATTGCTGGGACGGCACTGTCGGTTTCCCGGCCGGCATCGCCGAAGGCTGCCATGATGCGACCGGCGCCGTCGCCGGCGGCCAGATCGGCTATCGCTGGCAGAGCAGCGCCTTCGTGTTCGGCCTTGAGGCTCAGGGCGACTGGGCCGACCTCTCGGGCCGGAATGCCAGCACGGTGTTCGGCGTCGCGAACCGCACCCACATCGACGCCTTCGGGCTGTTTACCGGCCAGCTTGGCTATGCCTGGAACAATGCGCTGCTCTATGTGAAGGGCGGCGCCGCGGTGACCAGCAACCAATACCGCGGGATCGGCACGGGCGGTCTGGCCGGAGCCGAGTTCGATACTGCCAACGAGACCCGCTGGGGCGGCGCAATCGGCGTCGGCTTCGAATACGGCTTTGCCCAAAACTGGTCGGTCGGCCTCGAATACGACCACCTGTTCATGGGTCACCACGACGTCACGCTCACGTCGAACGGCGCACTTGCGGCGGTCGGTACATTCTCGCGCACCGACCGTATCGGCCAGGACGTCGACCTGATCACCGCCCGCGTCAACTACCGGTTCGGTGGCCCGGTCGTCGCGAAGTACTGAAGTCTCGTGTCCCGGACTCGCGAAGCGTGAGCCGGGGCCAGAAAGATAAGTAAGCATGGGCCCCGGCTCTGCAGCGCATCACTGAAGAAGTGCTGCGCTGCGTCCGGGGCTCGAGCCTGTTCTACTCTTCCGGCAGGCCCAGCATCAGCCGCATGTTCTGCACGGCTGCGCCTGACGCACCCTTGCCGAGATTGTCCAGCCGCGCGACCAGCACCGCCTGATGGTACTTGTCGCTGGCGAAGACGTAGAGCTCGAGCATGTTGGTCTCGTTGAGCGCTTCCGGCTCGAGCCGGCCGCCCTTTGACGCTTCATTCTGCAACGGCATCGCCGAGACGTATTTTGAACCCGCGTAGCGCTTGGCGAGCGCCGCCTGCAAATCCGCACCGCTCGGCTTGCCCGGCAGCGTGTCGAGCTGGAGCGGGATCGAGACCAGCATGCCCTGCCGGTAATTGCCGACCGAAGGAATGAAGATCGGCCGCCGCGTCAGGTTCGAATAGAGCTGCAGCTCCGGCAGATGCTTGTGCTCGAAACCGAGGCCATAGAGCTCGAAGGACGGCGCGCTGCCGTCTTCAAAGCTCGCGATCATCGACTTGCCGCCGCCGGAATAGCCGCTCACCGCGTTGACGCTGATGGGATGGTCTGATGGCAACAGGCCGGCATCGACGATCGGCCGCAGCAGCGCGATGCCGCCGGTCGGATAGCAGCCGGGATTGGAGACCTTCTTCGCGGCCTTGATCTTGCCGGCCTGGTCCGGTGCCAGTTCCGGAAAACCATAGGCCCAGTCCGGCGCGACCCGGTACGCGGTCGAGGCGTCCAGCACCTTCGGCCCCGCTGCGCCCATGCTGTCGATCAGCGCAACCGTCTCCTTGGCGGCATCATCAGGCAGGCAGAGGATGACGAGATCCACCTCCTCCATCAGCGCCTTCTTGGCCGCGGGATCCTTGCGCTTGTCGTCGGCGATTGTCTTCACCACGACGTCGTTCTGGAGCTTGAGCCGCTCGTTGATGCCGAGCCCGGTGGTGCCGGAGCCGCCGTCGACGAAGACGGTGGCGGGCTTGCTGGCCGCGCTGGTGGTCCGAGCTTTGTGGGTATCAACGAGGCTGGTTTCAGAGAGGCTCATGGCACGCTCCTTTCGAGCTTGTTCGTGTCGTGTTCGAAAACTTGCGGCCTTGCCTGCCGCATCAACTGTGAAATCTGTTTTGCGTCGGCATCGCCCTCGCCGAGCGCAGTCGCGATCGCCGCATAGTCGGCGTCCGATTTGTGCTGGTTGAGCTTGAAGCTGCCTTCGACCTCTTCAACCGTCATGACCAGACCCACGATCGCCTTCTTCAACGTCTCGAACCGGCCTGCCGTCATCTTCGCCGAATTCCACGGCGTCTTCGGCAACAGCCAGCTCTCGAACTTGTCGCTGAGCGTGTCGATCTGCACCGCCAGCTCGTCGTCCGACAACGGCCGCACCGGGCCGCTCAGATGCACCGACTGGTAGAGCCAGGTCGGCACCTGATCCGGCGAGACGTACCAGTCGGGCGATACATAGGCATCGGGGCCGTTGATCGCGAGCAGCCAGGAGGTCGCGCCGTCCGCAAGCTTTACCAGTGGATTGTGACGGGCGACATGAAAGGCGGCCTGCGGTGTGCCGTCCGCGGCGTAGGTCAGATAGAACGGCAGCGGCGACGCGACCGGCTTATGGCCGTCGAAGGCGCACATGGTGCCGAAACCGCGGTCGCCTGCGAATTTCAGGCTCGCGGCGCGGTCCGGCTTGAAAAAGGGTGGCGTGTACATCGTGGTCTCCTGCTGGGCCTCCTCGGGGGCCGCCGGATCAGATCGCGCTGACAGGAGAGAGAATGCCGCGGATCGGATCCAGCGGCAAAGACGATGATCTCAAACGCGATCGACCGCCCAAACCGCTAAAGAGCGGCGGCGACGACGGGCGAACAGGATGGTCGCGGCGTTGATCATGGCGCGCGGCTATAAGGCCAAATCGGCCCGGCGTCAAGGATTTGGAACCATCATTCCACGCCGCCGCAGCCTTGCCGTCACTACCATCTGGCGAGCCCGAGATGACTGAAGAGTGTCCCCCAGAAGGAACCTCCGCGCGTCAGCTCATACAGATGAGCGCCTGCTTGCTCGTTTCCACGAGCCGAGGCCTTGCTGTACCAATTGATCGCCTGCTGGGTATCCTTCGGCACACCCGTACCACTCTCATAGGCCCACCCCAAATTGTATTGGGCCCAGCCGTCGTTCTGATCGGCGGCCTTGCGCAGCAGGGAAATGCCTTTGGCGAGGTCCTGCGGCACGCCTTCGCCTTTGATGTGCAACAGGCCGAGACCCGTCTGCGCGTATGTCGAGCCCTGCTCAGCCGCCCTCGAAAACAGATCGAAAGCGAGGGCAAAGTCCTGGGGAACACCTCGTCCGTCCCTGTACATGGCGGCGAGCCGGGTCTGGCTGTAGGCATTGCCCTGATCCGCTGCCTTGCCATACCAGTCGGCCGCCTGCTTTTCGTCGCGAGCCGTCCCCGTGCTCGTCTCGTAGAGATAGGCAAGTTGCTCCTGACTATAGGCATTGCCCTGTTCGGCGGAGAGACGAAACCACTTGATCGCCTCCGCGCGATCGCGCTTCGTCCCATTTCCGTCGCGATACATCGCGCCCAAATAGGACTGTGCGCGTGCATTGCCGATTTCGGCCAGCGGCTTCAGCCGCTCCATCGCGCGTTGGAAATCGTGAGCAAGATATGCGTTCGCACCATCGGTGAAGTCTGCACTGACCTCGACGACCGAGGCTGCTCCCTTCGGGGTCAGACCGATCAGCCCGTACTTGAACTCGTCGAGCTTATCGAACCCCTTCTCGATAGCCGGACCAAACTCCGCCGGGCAGACCGGTGCGTCGAGCGTAAGGCGAAGAAGCGCATTGGAGCGGATGGTTCGGCCATCGACAGCGATGGTGCCGTTCACCTCGATCCGGCCGTGGACCTCAGCGTTGCCCGTCCTGCCTTCGAACGTCGCCGAATAGGCGATCGGTGCCGGCTTCTCGTAAAAGAAGGTGTTTTCGGGAACCGTGAGTGAAGCGACCTCGCGGTAATCCATCGGTCGGCAGACAAAAGGCCGCCCATTCGTCTGGCGCGCAACCAACCGCAGGAAAGACTGTCTTGGATCGGTCAGAGGCAACATCCTGACGCGCGTGGGCCGGTCGAGATCGACCGGTTTGCTGATCTGGAACGTCGATGTGATCGCATAGTCGTCTGTCAGCTCGCGCGAATTCGGATAGGTGTAATCGCCGGTGCCGGTCAGACCGGCCTGCTCGATCAGCTTCCTGGCGGCCATGCGCCGGTCTTGACCATCCAGTCCCTGTGCGAGCGTGCGCCCCAGCTGCGCGCCGACGCCGGTGCCAGACAGGATCGAGCGGACTTCGCGTTTCCCATCATTGCCGAGGACGTAGTCCGTTTCCGCAGCCATCCGGAAGCGATCCGGACCAGCCATGGGGATACGGCCCAGAGTGCCCTTGTCGATGTTGAGAACCGGCTTCCGCGCAAGGTCCGGCGGCAGGGAGCCGAATGCGAACAGCGAAGCGGTCGGATCGAGATATTGGTCGATTTCCGGAACATAGGCGATCGCGTGGTCGAAGTTCGGCGTGGCGACTTCAGTAAGCGTGTATCTTGCGTCCGAGTTCACCGCGACAAAATTGGCTTCTATGCCCTGGGCGGCAAGCAACGCCTTGAACAGCGTCACATGCGCCTTGCAATCGCCGTAACGCGACGCAAGCACTGCCGAGGCAGGCTGCGATGTCCAGCCGCCGTCCTCAAGTCCGATCCCGACATAGCGGATGTTTCGAGCCACCCAATTGTAGAGGCGTTCGACCTTCGCGCGCGTGCCGACGGCGTCGCCCGCAATCTCCTGGGACAGTCGCGTCAACCTCTCGTCCGGTCGCGCCATCGGTGCGTTGCGTGCGTTCAGCATCGCCGCGAAAGCGGGATAGTCGGCAAATGTGCTCATTTCGAAACGCTCGGCATAGGCGAGAGTCTCGTCGTCGATCTGGTGGGGTCTGGGCACGTCGTGCTTGAAGCGCACGCGATGGACGATCCGATCGTTCACCCTCTCTTCACGGTGTTCGACATTGCGCAACGCGACCCGCAGTGGCCTGGATGCCGGTCCGTCAACGGTCACTTCGAGCACTTCGGGCGGCTGGCTCGCCGGCTCGCTCCAGAAGCGAGCAAACTCACCTGGAAATCTCGGCTGCTTCGCCTTGTAGACCAGACGCCCGCGGATGCTGTCGCCGGGAGCAACATGGGGATAGGCGATGATCCTGTTGCGAACCTCGTCGAAGTAGGGCGAGGAGGTATCTGTCGACGCCGGTTGATCGCGGATGGCGCGCTCATCGACCTCGATCACGGTGCCATCGGCCTTGAGAGTGGCAAGCGCCATCGACGACAAATCGTCAAAATAGCTGTTGTACTGAAAACTCTGCTGCGCGATCGCCTCGGCGCCCTTATCGTCGAGCGCCTTGATTTCGAACTCGAGGACCTCCGTACCCAGCCCCTTCTCGTCGAATGTCACGGCGTAGCGCGCCACCGTTCGCCGCCAGCCCGGATCGACCCAGCCGGGCCGATCAGCGCCGGATGATTCAGCGGCACACGATTTCGACCATGGCGACGCGAGGAGCAACGCCACCAGGAAAGCTGAACAAACGCGTACGATCATATGCTGAGCGCTCGGCTGTTATGTCGGCGCTCAACTAGCAGGCGAACATTACCAGCCACACTCTCGAAAAGAACGACTTTTAGATTTCTTCCGCCCCGCGGGCGCAACCCGTCCCGGGCTCGCTCAGATGACGCGCCAGAGCCATTCCATGATCTTCGCGATCACATCGCCGAACAGCAGGAGCGCCGCCGCCCAGACCAGCGCGGAGACAAAATTGGCGGCCTGAAAACTCCAGTAGGGCATCTCGAAAATGCCTGCCGCGAGCGGCACGGAAGCGCGCAAGGGGCCGAAGAAGCGGCCGATGAAGATGCTGGGCACGCCCCAGCTCCGCACGAAGGCCTCGCCCTTGGGCAGGATTTCCGGATAGCGCGACAGCGGCCACATCTGCGCGACCTTCTCCTTGTAGCGATAGCCGAACCAGTAGGAGACCCAGTCGCCCAGCGCCGCGCCGATCGCGCCTGCAATCCAGATCGGATAGAAGCTGATGCCGCTCACCCCGATCAGCGCGCCGATGGCGACCAGTGCGCCCCAGGCCGGGATCAACAGCGAGATGAAGGCCAGCGATTCCCCGAACGACAAGAGGAACACGATCGGAGCAGCCCAAGCCTGGTGAAGGCGCACGAAATCGGCCAGTGCGTGCGCGTACTGCTCCATTCCAGAATTGCCTTCCCGCCCCGCATCGAGGTCCTGTCAGATGGAAAAGACTGGTAAGCCAAGGGCTTGTGTGACATCAAGTCACAAAGCCCGGGTCGGGCGAGCCGGGGGGTCAAATTGCCGGCACTTGGTTAGCTTGCGGCGTAAATTCGCCGGGATTAGCTACCACCCCACAGCGCCCAAGCTGCCCTGCGGTAACCTTTCGAGGCCAGAAGTGGCATAGTCAGGCCAACCGATTCGCCGCCTTCGCGGCCCTCAGAACGCATCAAGATATATGTCCAAGCAGTTGAAAACAAAAAGTAAAGACGACTTGTTCGACGGCAATGAGCCGAAGGGACGCGCTAGTACCGCGAAGGCGGCCCCGCGCGCGACCGGTGGCGAGGCCGACTACACGGCCGCCGACATCGAGGTGCTCGAAGGCCTGGAACCGGTCCGGCGCAGGCCTGGCATGTATATCGGCGGCACCGACGAAAAGGCGCTGCATCATCTCTTCGCCGAAGTCATCGACAATTCGATGGACGAGGCGCTGGCCGGGCACGCGACCTTCATTGGCGTCGAGCTCTCCGCAGACGGCTTCCTCACCGTCACTGACAACGGTCGCGGCATCCCGATCGATCCGCACCCGAAGTTCCCGAAGAAGTCGGCGCTTGAAGTCATCATGTGCACGCTGCATTCGGGCGGCAAGTTCGACAGCAAGGTCTACGAGACCTCGGGCGGCCTGCACGGCGTCGGCATCTCCGTGGTGAATGCCCTCTCCTCGCGGCTCGAGGTCGAGGTCGCGCGCGGCCAGAAGCTGCATCGCATGACGTTCGAGCGCGGCCATCCCAAGGGCAAGCTCGAGGATCTCGGCAAGGTCAACAACCGCCGCGGCACGCGCGTGCGGTTCAAGCCTGACACCGACATCTTCGGCGCCAAGGCCGCGTTCAAGCCGCAGCGCCTGTTCAAGATGACGCGCTCGAAGGCCTATCTGTTCGGCGGCGTGGAGATACGCTGGAACTGCGCGCCCGACCTGCTCAAGGGCGTCGAGGACGTTCCGCCGGAAGCGACCTTCCATTTCCCCGGTGGCCTGAAGGATTACCTGGCGGCGGCGATCCACGCCGACACGCTAGTGCATCCCGACATCTTCTCCGGCAAGTCCGGCCGCAACGGCGCGCATGGCGCCTGCGAATGGGCCGTGGCCTGGACCGCGGATGCCGACGGCTTCCTGTCCTCCTACACCAACACCGTGCCGACGCCCGATGGCGGTACGCACGAATCCGGCCTGCGCAGCGCGCTGTTGCGCGGCCTGAAGGATCACGCCGAACGCGTCGGCCAGGGCAAGCGCGCTTCGTCCATCACCTCGGAAGACGTCATGGTGGGCGCCGCCGTGATGCTGTCAGTGTTCGTGCGCGAGCCTGAATTCCAGGGGCAGACCAAGGATCGTCTCGCCACTGCCGAGGCGCAGCGCATCGTCGAACAGGCGATGAAGGATCCGTTCGACCATTGGCTGTCGGGCAATCCGAACATGGCCAACCGGCTGCTCGACTTCGTGATCGACCGCGCCGAGGAGCGGCTGCGCCGGCGGCAGGAGAAAGAGACCGCGCGGAAAACCGCGGGCAAGAAGCTGCGCCTGCCCGGCAAGCTCGCCGACTGCACCGACGCGGGCACCGAAGGCTCCGAGCTCTTCATCGTCGAGGGTGACTCGGCCGGCGGCAGCGCCAAGCAGGCGCGCGACCGCAAGACGCAAGCGGTGCTGCCGTTGCGTGGCAAGATCCTCAACGTCGCCTCCGCCGGCAAGGACAAGCTGACGGCGAACGCCCAGCTCTCCGATCTCGTGCAGGCGATCGGCTGCGGCCAGCTTCTGCAATATCGCGAAGAGGATCTGCGCTATCAGCGCATCATCATCATGACCGACGCCGACGTCGACGGCGCGCACATCGCCTCGCTGCTGATCACGTTCTTCTACCGGCAGATGCCGAAGCTGATCGACGAAGGACATCTCTTCCTCGCGGTGCCGCCGCTGTACAAGCTGACCCACGGCCAGAAGTCGGTCTACGCCCGCGACGACAAGCACAAGGAAGAGCTGATCAAGAGCACGTTCACCGCCAACGCCAAGGTCGAGGTGAACCGCTTCAAAGGCCTCGGCGAGATGATGCCGGCGCAGCTCAAGGAAACCACCATGGATCCGGGCAAGCGGACGCTGCTCAAGGTGGTCCTGCTGCCCGACGACCGCGACACCACGGCGGATTCGGTGGAGCGCCTGATGGGCACCAAGGCCGAAGCGCGCTTCGCCTTCATCTCCGACAAGGCCGAGTTCGCCAGCGACGAGCTGCTCGACGTCTGACGCAGCGATTCCCGTCGAAAAGCCCCGGCCCGAAGCCGGGGCTTTTTCGTTTTTGGAGGACGTGCAGCGTTTTTCCCGATGATTCACCCGCCGCAATCCGGTCCTGAAGGTGCGACTCGGCCAACGACTCACAGCGCCAGGTCAGGTCCAAGGCTGAGGAGGATTGCCTCCGTTTCGGACAAAGGCGAATTCCTAATGAAAACTTACCTTGGACAAGGGTTCCGAAACTCGCCTAATCCATTGAAATTACGTATATTTTCTAACCAATGACGTTCGTACCCCGAAACCCGACCAGCTGGCGTTTCCCGGCGACTGTGCCTGCCCTGCAACAGCATTTCGGCGAGAACCGTCTATAGTCCGGGCATCAGATCACACGGACTTCAGTGCGCTCGCGCCTGCTACGAACCAAGGTTGGGGATTTTATCATGAAGAAGATTGCACTCGCACTGACCGCGATTGCGGCAATGACCGGTTCGGCTTCGGCGGCTGACCTTGCGGCCCGTCCCTACGTCAAGGCCCCGATGGTTGCTCCGGTTGCCAACTGGACCGGCTTCTACGTGTTCGGCGGCGGCGGCGGCGGTCTCTCGAACTCCGACCAGTCCGTCCAGTCGACCGTCGGCGCTGTTCCGCTGACCATCACCCAGCGTCAGGGTGGCTCGGGCTGGTTCGGCACCGTCGGCCTCGGCTACGACTGGCAGTTCAGCGGCACTTGGGTCGCCGGCGTGTTCGCTGACGGTCAGTTCGGCAGCATCCGCTCCACCGTGCAGGATCCGCTCACCGGCGTCACCGGCAACCAGAAGCTTGAAGACTCCTGGGCTGCGGGTGTCCGCCTCGGCTGGCTGGTCGCTCCGAACGTTCTCTCCTACGTCAACGGCGGTTACTCCGGCGCTCACTTCGGCAGCACCAACTTCATGACCCTGGCTGGCGTTCCCGCCGGTACCCATCTCAACGGCTACAACCGCAACGGCTGGTTCGTCGGCGGTGGTGTCGAGAACAGCCTGAACATCTTCGGTATCACCTCGCCCGGCTGGTTCATGAAGACCGAATATCGCTCCGCCTTCTACGATGCGAAGACCCAGGACGAGATCTCCAACGTCACCAACCTGCCGACGGGCATCAACAGCATCCGCGCCAACAGCTGGAACCAGACGATCTCGACCTCGCTGGTCTATCGCTTCAACTGGACCGGCCCGGTCGTCGCCAAGTACTGAGCTGAAAAGTACTGAGCTGATCTGAGATTCAGACGTTAAAGCCCCGGCACCGCCGGGGCTTTTTCGTCATGGGGCCCCGGCATCGTCGCACTCCCGCCGTAGGTCAGCGCCGTCACGGGCGCGCTCCGCGTCGCAGCGGTGCTCACGATCATCTTGCGCGCGGACATGCGTCCTCCCCGCGGCCCTGCGTCCGCAGCCATTGTATCCGAACCGAAGCTGCGGCTAGTCTGGCGGGAAGTTTTCGTGACCGGCGGTGATCGTTGATGCCGACGGTCGCGACAGAGTCAGACCGATAGGGAGGAATGCATGCGCAGATTTCTGCTTGTCGCAGGCCTGTTTGCCCTCGCCGTCGGGCTGCTCTGGATCGGACAGGGCACGGGCACCGTCGCCTGGCCGCGATCGAGCTTCATGGTCAACCAGCTGCAATGGGCCGGCTATGGCGCCGCCATGGCAGGCTTCGGGCTGGTGCTGATCTGGCAAAGCAACCAATAGAAGAAACCAGGAAGTGAAAGCATGACATCCAACCGGTTCGATCTCCGCGGCAAGGTCGCGATCGTCACAGGAGGCAATGGCGGCATCGGCCTCGGCCTCGCGCACGGGCTTGCGGACGCCGGCGCCGATATCGCCGTGGTCGGACGCAACGAAACCAAGTCGCTTGCTGCGGTTGCGGATCTCAAAGCGCGCGGCGTGAAAGCGATCGCCGTCACCACCGATGTCACCGACAAGGCGGCGATCGCCGCGATGGTCGAGCGTGTCGTCAAGGATCTCGGCCGCATCGACATCCTCATCAACAATGCCGGGATGAGCATCCGCAAACCGCCGCACGAGCTCGAGCTCGACGAGTGGAATACGGTGATCAATACCAACCTCACCAGCGCCTTTCTGTGCTCGAAGCTGGCTTATCCGGCGCTGAAGGCGTCGGGCAACGGCAAGGTGATCAACATCGGCTCGATGATGTCGATCTTCGGCGCGAGCTTCGCCACCGCATACGCGGCGAGCAAAGGCGGCATCGTGCAGTACACGCGCGCCTGCGCCAACGCCTGGGCGCCCGACAACATCCAGGTCAATGCCATCCTGCCGGGCTGGATCGACACCGATCTCACCCGCGGCGCGCGGAAGCAGGTGTCGGGCCTGCACGAGCGCGTGCTGGCGCGCACGCCCGCGGGGCGCTGGGGCGACATCGACGACTTCGCCGGCATCGCCGTATTCCTCGCCTCGTCCGCCTCGAACTTCGTCACGGGCACCGCGATCCCCGTCGACGGCGGTTTCTCGGTGATGGCGTAAGCCAACTCTCGTCGCATGAAAAAGCCCCGGCTCGCGCCGGGGCTTTGAAGCCGCGCTTGGCAGAAGAAACCAGTATTTCGCGACTACTGCCGTGGTGCCCCGTGCGACTCGCGTTCAAGTCGACGCAAAAAAGAAGCCCCGGGCGAAGCCGGGGCTTTGAATTGTTGGCAGAGCTTTTTTTAGGTAACCGGTTGTTCGTTGTCGCGCTCAGTAGCGCGCGATGACCGGCGCGTCGAACTTGTAGCTGGCGCGAACGACCGCCCACTGGATGTCGCGCGGCTTGGCATCGAAGGTGTAGTTCCCCGAGGTGCCACCGAGCTGATAGGTCTGGCTGCCGAAGGCCGCGTAATTGTACTCGAGGCCGACGATCCAGTTGCGGGTGATGCCGTATTCCCAGCCGGCGCCCACGGTCCAGCCGTTGGCCCAGTGGGTCTGACCGCCCGAACCCGTCGCCGCACCGACCGTGTCGGTCACCGACAGACGGTTGTTCACGCCGGCATAACCGCCCTTGATGTAGAACAGGTTGTTCTGAACCGCGAAGCCGGCGCGACCGACGACGGTCGCGAGCAGGTTCGCACGCCAGGTGAACACGTCGTCGCCCGCGCCGAACGCGTTGTTCACGACGGTGCCCTTGTTGTCGAGGCCGGAGATCGTGCCTTCCATGCCGAACACGTAGTTGTTGGCCTGCCAGTTGTAGCCGATCTGGGCGCCGCCCATGATGCCGGTACCACGCTGACGATAGCCCTGGCCGGGCGTCAGATCACCGAACGGCGCGCCGACGCCATTGTTGATGAACTGCTCATTGGTCCAGGCACCACCGATGTGGCCGCCGACATAGAAGCCGGTCCAGTTGAACAGCGGCTCGATATAAGCGGGCGCCTTGGTGTAGGGACGCGCGGCGAGATCGGCGGCGGAAGAGGCGCCGGCCGAAACCAGAGCTGTCGTGCAGGCGAAGGCAGCAATCAATTTGTTACGCATGGTACACCCCGTGTCCTCTGATGGGCGCACGCTCACACGCAGTTCTTACTCAAATTTGAATCAAGAAAGTTAAGGCGCAGGATTGGCACATCGCGGTCTTTGAATCCGCATCCGCTGTGGCACGAACGCAACGCAAAGCGCGCGATTTAACGCGGCATTATCCCTACCGAATCCCTGCGCTACGCCGCCGGCGCGGCTTTCGAATGCACGTGCTCTGGCCGCACACCGATGGCAAGGAAGCGCGCCGGAATGCCCTGAAGCCATGGCCATGCGGAGATCAACCGCAGGAGCAGCGGTACCTTGAGCGGACGATCGCCGCCCTGCAGCGCCCCGCTGATGATATGGTTCTGCACGATCACTTGCATCGCCTGCGTCATCTTCACGGGAAACTCGCGGCGGCGCCGCACGGCGTCGAGCTCATCCTCCGATGGACAGCCGCGCGTCAGCCTGTCCGCGAGCAGGTTGGCGGTTGCGACCGCATCCTGCACGGCAAGATTGACGCCGACGCCGCCGACGGGCGACATCGCATGCGCGGCGTCGCCGATGCAGAGCAATCCAGGTTGCGTCCAGCGGCTCAGGCGATTGATTGCGACCGTGAGAAGCTTGACGTCGTCAAAGCTCTTCACGTCGGCGATACCCTGCCTGAGAATCGGCGCCATGCGCACGACGTCGTCGAGCAGGGCCTGCAATCCCCTCGCCTTCACCGCATCGTATTGTCCCTTGGCGATGACATAGGCGCATTGCCAGTAATCACCGCGATCGAACGTGACCATCATCTTGCCGGGCTCGATCCGCGCGAAGAGTTTTTCGGTCTCGTCCGGCTTACGGCCGGCGCGAAACCAGAGCACGTCCATCGGCGCGCCGATCTCCTCGACGCCGAGGCCCGCGCGTTCGCGCACCGTCGAATGCCGGCCGTCACAGGCGATGGTGAGATCCGCCTCGATGTCGACGATGCCGTCGGGCCTCCTGGCGCGCACGCCGGCGACGGCATCACCGCGGCGGATCAGATCGACGGCTTCGGTGCTCATCAGCACCTCGAGCGAGGCGAACCGTCGGCCCGCGTCGCGCAGGAAATTGAGAAAATCCCACTGCGGCATGAAGGCGATGAACGGGTACTTCGTATTCAGCCGGCTGAGATCGGCGATCCGCACCTTGGTGCCGCCGAACAGACCGTCCATCTTCTGCAAGCGCTGGTGCGGCAGCTTGAGGAAGCCGTCAATGAGGCCGAGCTCGTCCATCACCTGAAGCGTCGAGGGATGCACGGTGTCGCCGCGAAAATCGCGAAAGAAATCGGCGTGCTTCTCCAGCACCACGACATCGATGCCGGCACGCCCCAGCAGGTAGCCGAGCATGATGCCGGCCGGTCCGCCGCCGACGATGCAGCAGCGGACTTTTCGGACGCGCGTTACGGGTTGATCCGGCGTGACTGTGTCCATGACCCGACTCTCACTGCTGCAATCGCTCGGGCGATTGTAGCGCCGGCGAGCGTCGGCAGCATGTTCAATCTGAGCAAGCGCTCAATTGTTGCTGCGGTTGGCCGTGCGAAAACTCTTGACCTCCGACACGCTGCCGTCGCGGTAGGTCAATTCGACGGACATGAACTGAGTCGCCGGCGGCAGCTTCTGGTACAGCAGCATGCCGGCCGTGATTGCCGAGGGATCGCGCAGATCGCATGGCGGCATCTTCAGCACCTTGTCCGGCACCGCCGTGTCGATGCCGATGCGCACCTCGCGGATCGCGCAGCGGTAGGAGACGAGATGCGTGTAATAGACCAGCAGCCCGTTGAACTCGCGGAACGACAACCAGCTCGTGGCGGTCATGTCGAGGATCTTGCGCTGATCGCGGACCAACGCCGCTTCGGGATCGAACTTGATCGGGAACGGACCCTGCATGTCGCCGGATGCGTCGACATAACGGACCTCGATGGTGCCGGCCTGCGCATCGGGGGGCAGCTCGATCGACGGGTTCGGCATCCGCTTGCGCGTGCGCGGATCCAGCGAGTCCATGAAGCCGGTTTCGCGGAAATCACCGCTGCCGGCCATGCGCCAGGACACCCCGAGCGTGGGATCGGCGAAGGAGAACGTCACGCTCCAGCCGCCATTGTGGCGCGAGAAGCTCGCGATCGGCGCGTTGGTGGTCTCCTCCTTCGGCACACGTGGCACCGAGACGGGCGGCAGCGCCGCGAGCTTCTGCTGCGGGGGATCGGCCGGGCGCGCGGCAGCGGCCGCCGCATCCTTTGCGGCACCGCTGAGGAAGACGTCGTCGACCATCTGGTCGAAATAGACCGGCACCTGCTTGTGCTTGACGGTGTCGGCCATCTCGCTGACCATGCGGCGCGTGCGCTGTGCGACCTGCACGAGGTTCTCGCCGGGCTGCAGCAGCTCCTTGGCAAAGGTGCGCGTGAACACCGAATTGGGATTGGCATCGTCGTTGGAGAGGCGATCGAGCGCGGTCTGCCGCGGGCCTGCCGAGAACACCGAGAACACGCCTTCGGGCAGCTGCGTCATCGGCGCCAGCCCGCCACCGCCGGCGACTGCGCGCGTGCCGCTGCGCTCGAACGGATTGTTGCGGCAGGCGTCGAACACCAGGATCGAGGTGCGCGCCTTCTTGTTCTGGAGTCGCTCGACGATACGGTCGGCGAGAATGGATGCGTCGCGCACCAGCTCTTCCTGGCCTTCAGTCGCCGCCGGCACGTCGGTCGGCAGCAGATAGTTCTGGCCCGCGATCTCGAAGCCGTGGCCGGCGTAGAAGAAGAATGCGGTGTCGCCGGGCTCGATCGCCCGATCGAAGGCGAGCAGCGTCTCGGAGAATTGCTGACGGTTCTGGTTTTCGGCGACCATCACGGTGAAGCCGAGTTGCTTCAGCGTATCGCCCATGGTGCGGGCGTCGTTGACGGCCTTCAGGAGCTTGGGAACGTTCTTGTAGTCGTTGTTGCCGACGACGAGCGCGACGCGCTTTTCGGCATGTGCGGCCCCCGCGAAGCCGCCGAGGCTCGCCGCCAGGCCGAGTGCTGCCAGAATTCTGAAAACCCGACGCATCATCGTGACATTCCCGTTGCGGAACGGCCCCCGTCGGCTCCATGCGGAACCCTACGCCGTTGATGTGATAGTCGGTCCAGCGGTAGCGGCGGTTCAACCGGTCCGAGCCCGCGATTCCACGATCTGGCCTATGGCAGATTCCCGTGGAATCTGCTTTTTTCATGGGCGGAATTCCGTTGGGGACGGGGGCTGCCGTGTATCGCTGGTGCACCGACGAAGTCGAGCCGCACGATCGCTTCGATTTTTGGCGCGAGGTGCGCGCCAAGGGGCTGTTCGGGGTCACGGCGGAACTCGAGCGCGAACAACGCCCAGGCTTTTACGGAGAGTTCTCGCTGAGCCAGGTCGGCAACGGAGCCCTCGTGGAGCTGAAAGCCTCGTCCTATGCGGTCGAGCGCAGCCAGGCCGACATCGGCTACGCGCCGGGTGACAGCATCTGCGTCTACCAGCAGCTCGGCGGCGGCGGCTGGTTCGGCGGCATGCGCTCCAGCGATTTCGCGATCGCCCATGGCGGCTTTGCCACCAGCCATACCGACCTGCCCTACCGCACGCGGCCGCTGGGCGATTCCGGTTTTCACCTGCGTATCCTGAAAATCCCCGTCAGCGGGCTCGCGACACAGGACAAGCGCACGCGTGAGCTTGCGCCCAGGGTTTTCAACGATCCCGCGCTCGCACCTCTGCTCGAAGCCTGCTTTGCCGACCTCGGCGAGACGGCGGCGAATGATGGTTCGTCCGGCGCGGTCCCGCTGGTGCAGGCGCTCGGGCATCTGGCGCTGATCGAGCGCGGCATCGTCAGGCCGGGCAGCCGGCGCGGACAGGCCGCGCTCCGGACCGCCCGCCTGTCACTGGCGCGGCGCCTGATCGCGCGCCATCTTCAAGACCCGGATCTGGCGCCAACGCGAGTGGCCGACCTGCTCGGCGTCTCCGTGCGCCATTTGCACATGCTGTTCGAAGCCGCCGACCGCAGCTTCTCGCAGACCGTGACGGAAGAGCGGCTAAAGCAGAGCCGCCGCTTGATGCGCGAAGCGCCGGAGCGGCTGATCGCCGACATCGCGAGCGCCTGCGGTTTCGAGAGCCTGGCGACCTATTACCGGGTCTTCAATGCCGCGTATGGCATGGCGCCTGGCGATTTCCGAGCCCAGGCCGCAGGGGCGCGTTAACCACCGGGCTTGCCGCCCGCGGCGAAAAGCCGAGCCGCGCCCGGTATTTGGGCAAAAACCTAAGGGTTTTTAGGACCTTCCCGCGCCTGCTCCATTGACTTTGGCCGATTCCGCCCTATGTTCCGGGTCGACGCGGCTCGGTATCGAAGAGCGATTCCTGAGCTTGGCGCTTTGTTCGCGTGAGTCAGCACCCCCAGCTTCTTTGAGAGCGCGCCGTTTCGGGGTGGAACGCGACAGCCTTATTACCCTCGATTCCGAACGGCGGTTTCGACCAGAGGCTCAATGTCCTTTTCCAATCTCGGACTATCCGAAAAAGTCCTCGCCGCAGTGGCGGCCACCGGTTACACCACCCCGACCCCCATTCAGGAACAGGCGATCCCCCACGTCCTCGCACGCAAGGACGTGCTCGGCATCGCCCAGACCGGCACCGGCAAGACCGCGGCCTTCGTGCTGCCGATGCTCACCATCCTCGAAAAGGGTCGCGCCCGCGCACGCATGCCGCGCACGCTGATCCTGGAGCCGACCCGCGAGCTCGCAGCGCAGGTGAAGGAAAACTTCGACCGCTACGGCGCCGGCCAGAAACTCAACGTCGCCCTGCTGATCGGCGGCGTCTCGTTCGGCGACCAGGATGCCAAGCTGACCCGCGGCGTCGACGTGCTGATCGCCACCCCGGGCCGGCTGCTCGACCATACCGAGCGAGGCGGCCTGCTGCTCACCGGCGTCGAGCTGCTCGTCATCGACGAAGCCGACCGCATGCTGGACATGGGCTTCATCCCGGACATCGAGCGCATCTGCAAGCTCGTCCCCTTCACGCGGCAGACCCTGTTCTTCACCGCGACCATGCCGCCGGAAATCCGGCGCATCACCGAAACCTTCCTGCACAATCCGCAGAAGGTCGAAGTCTCCAAGCCCGCGACCACCGCCGTTACCGTCACGCAGTCGCAGGTGCCTGCCGGACGCGAGGCGCATGAAAAGCGCGAGCTGCTGCGCCGCCTGCTGCGCGAGGCCAAGGATCTCAAGAACGCGATTATCTTCTGCAATCGCAAGCGCGAAGTCGCGGTCGTTCACAAGTCACTTCAGAAGCACGGTTTCAGCGTCGGCGCACTGCATGGCGACATGGATCAGCCGGCCCGCATGGCGGCCCTCGAGCAGTTCCGCAAGGGTGAGCTGCCGCTGCTGGTCGCCTCCGACGTCGCCGCCCGCGGCCTCGATATTCCCGAGGTCAGCCACGTCTTCAATTTCGACGTCCCCCATCATCCCGACGATTACGTCCATCGCGTCGGCCGCACCGGTCGTGCCGGCCGCACCGGCACCGCGATCTCGATCGTGACGCCGCTCGACCAGAAGTCGATGGTTGCGATCGAAAAGCTGATCGGCCAGAACATTCCCCGCGCCGAAGGCGAATACGAAGTCCACGCTGAAAGCGGCGAGCGGAGCGACCGTCCTCGCGAATCGCGCGGGCGCGATCGTGAACGTTCCCGCGGCGGACGCGGCAAGCCGCAGCGCGGTCGCGACCGTGAGCGCAGCCACGAGCCGCGCGAGGCGAGACACTCCTCCGAGGCAACGCCTTCGCCGGATGCAGCGCCTACCGCCGAAGCACGGCCCGCGCGCGAAGCGAGGCCTGCACGCGAGGCAAGGCCTCCGCGTGAAGCCAGGCAGTCCGCCGAGCCACGTCATGGCGCACGCCAGCAGGCCAGCAATTCCCATGTGCCGTCGATCGGTCGTCCCGAACCGCGCCGCCAGCGCGAAGCCGATACCGAGCCCGGCGATCACTCGCACCTCCCGGCGTTCCTGCTCCGACCGGTCCGCTCCCCCGCCGGGGCCTGAACCGACAATACACGTGCAAGTTGAACGGCCGGCCGTTTACCGACCGTTCACGATCATCCGTTAGCCTACGAACATAATTTAAGCATTGCTGCGGTCGTGAGCGCACCGACCGTCGTGGGGTATGTTCTGTGGTCAAGGTTCTCGATGAACATGAACGCACGATGGCGTTCGCCGAGGTGGCACTCGGTCAGATCAGGTCGCTGAAGCAGACCGCAATTCCCCGCAACTACGAGATCTGGTACGTTTACGCGACCGGTTACAATGCCCCGCTCAACAAGATCATCAACGAGACGCTGGCACGCAACGGCAAGCTGACCGAAGCCGATCTCGAGCAGATCTACGACACCTATCTCTCCCACATCAAAACGACCGACCGCATCGACAAGGTCGGTGCGCGCGTCATCGGCGAGATCGACGACGTGATGACCGTCTTGAGCGACGCGCTCGGCATGACCGGCGCCTACGACACCAGCCTGTCGGGCGCGACCGAGCAATTGTCCTCTGCGAAGACCCGCGAGCAGATCGAGACGATCGTCGAAGCGCTGCTACGTTCGACCGGCGAGATGCGCGAGACCAACAAGGCGCTGGAAGACCGGCTGACGCTATCGAAGAACGAGATCAGCAACCTCCAGCAAAGCCTCGAAGCGATCCGCGCCGAGAGCCTGACCGATCCGCTGACCGGCCTCGGCAACCGCAAATATTTCGACCGCATGATCGGCATGGCCGTGCAGAGCGCGCTCGCGAGCGGCGAGCCACTGTCGCTCCTGCTGTTCGACATCGACCATTTCAAATCGTTCAACGATTCCTACGGCCATCTCACCGGCGACCAGGTGCTCCGGCTCGTCGGCCTGTCCCTTAAGCAGACCATCAAAGGCCAGGATATCACCGCACGCTATGGCGGCGAGGAATTCGCGGTCGTGCTGCCCAACACCGCACTGCGCCAGGCTCTTACCGTCGCCGACCATATCCGCCGCGCCGTGATGGCGAAGGAGTTGAAGAAGAAGTCGACCGGCGAGATCCTCGGCCGCGTCACCATCTCCGTCGGCGTCTCGATGCTGAAGCAGGGCGACGACACCGACACGCTGATCGATCGTGCGGATGCCTGCCTCTACGCGGCCAAGCGCAACGGCCGCAACCGCGTGATCTGTGAAGTCGACCCCGAATACGCGGTCGAGACCCACAATCGGGTGGCGTGACGCAGAAGCGGCAGGCCGGTCAGCCGCCCGCGCTTGAAATTCCAACCTGACGACCGACATCTTTCTCACCACTTGCAGCGTCTGATCGCGCGTATCGAGGACTTGTTGTCGTGCCCAATCCTCATGATTTTCACAGGCCACAATCGTCCTACACCAGGGACGAACTGCTGAGATCGAGTGACGGCGGCTATTTCGGTCCGGGCAATGCGCAATTACCGGCGCCGCCGATGCTCATGATGGACCGCATCACCGAGATCAGCCTGGACGGCGGCGCGTTCGGCAAGGGGCACATCGTCGGCGAGCTCGACATTGTGCCGGACCACTGGTTCTTCGATTGTTACTATCGCGGTGACGCGATGATGCCGGGAAGTCTTGGCCTGGATGCGATGTGGCAGATGGTCGGCTACTGGCTCGGCTGGTCGGGCTCGCTGGGCAAGGGCCGCGCCATCGGCGCCGGCGAGGTTGAGGTCACCGGCGCCATCACGCCGGAGACGCGATCCGTGCGCTACGAGGTCGCCATGCGCATGGTCCGCCGCGGCAAGCTGGTGCTCGGCATTGCCGATGGCGGCGTGTTGGCCGACGGCACCTGCGTTTTTGTGGCGAAGAATATGCGAGTTGGTTTGACCAAGGCCGCGGATTAAGCCAGCGGTCTCGTTGGGTGGGCAAAGGCGCATAGCGCCGTGCCCGCCATTTTCCCGCGATTGATAATGTGGTGGGCACGCCGCGCTTTGTCCGTCCTACCGCACCGCTTTCTTGGTTGGCTTCTTGCCCGAACGCTTCTTCGCAACGGGCTTGTTTGGTGTGCCCTTACTCGCCTTCTTCGCCACGGCTTTCTTCTTCGGCCGCTTCTTCACCTTGGCGCGCTGGGCGGCGGCAAGCGCGGCCCTCGCCCACCGCGCCAGTTCCTCGGAATCGTCGAACAGGCGCGCCGGCAGCTCCCAATAGGAGTTCACCAGCACAGTCTTGGCGCGTGTCGAATACTGGAATGGTTTCGAGCCTTCCGCTTCAAAGTCCGGAATGGTCACCTCGTCGGCGCGAAAGAACAGGCCAGCACGCAGGGCGAGCGCGAAGTTGACGCCGTCGGCGGAGATGCCGTAGCCGGAGAACATCTTTCGGATGGCGACGGGGCCGAAATCGGCGAACAGGTCGATCAGGAATTCGCGGTCCATCGAGGGCTTTCCGGAGCGAGCAGGTCAGCCTTCATACCACTGCCGTCATTGCGAGCGAAGCGAAGCAATCCAGACTGTTTCCGCGGAGACAGTCTGGATTGCTTCGTCGCTTCGCTCCTCGCAATGACGTCCGGATTTACCCGTCGATCTTGGCCGGGCGAAGCTCGACCGACTCGCCGCAGCCGCAGGCGGAGATCTGGTTGGGGTTGTTGAAGACGAACTGGGCCTGCATCTTGTCGGCCTTGTAGTCCATCTCGGTGCCGAGCAGGAACAGCACGGCCTTGGGGTCGACCAGGATCTTGACGCCCTTGTCCTCGACGACCTCGTCGGTCGGGCGGACATCGTGGGCGTATTCGACCGTGTAGGACTGGCCGGCGCAGCCGCCGTTCTTCACGCCGACGCGCAGGCCGACGATCTCGGAGTCCGCGCGGTTCGTCAGTTCGCTGATGCGCTGGGCAGCGGCGTCCGTCAGCCGCATCACCTGCGGGCGGGGCCGCCGCGGCTTCGGAGTGGATGCTGGTGTTGAGCCGGACGAAATCTGTGTCATGTCAGTGATGTGGTCCGTTGCTGAGCGAATTCAATGCCGGAGGTACGCGTCACCACATATTGAGGACGAGGCGGGCCTCGTCGCTCATGCGTTCCGGCGTCCAGGCCGGCTCCCAGACCACCTTGACGTCGACCACGCCGACGCCGGGAACGCTGGCAACCGCGTTCTCAACCATGGTTGGCAGCTCGCCGGCGGCCGGACAGTTCGGCGTCGTCAGCGTCATCTGCACGTCAACGGAGCGATCGTCCTTGATTTCGACCTTGTAGATCAGGCCGAGCTCGTAGATGTCCGCCGGGATTTCCGGATCGAACACGGTCTTGAGCCCGGCGACGATCTCGGTGGTCAGGCGTTCGGTCTCCTCCGGCGGCAGCGCCGAATGGGTCTCCATCGGATTGGCTTTGATTTCGGCCGTGTCACTCATGCGAACAAATCCCGCGCCTTCAACAGCGCCTGTGCCAGATGATCGACTTCTTCCCGCGTATTATACATGCCGAACGAGGCGCGGCAGGTGGCAGTCACGTTGAACCGCTCTAAAAGCGGCATCACGCAGTGGGTCCCGGCGCGCACCGCGATGCCCTGGCGGTCGATCACGGTGGCGACGTCGTGGGCGTGCGCGCCCTTGAGCTCGAAGGAGATCACCGGGCCCTTGCCCCGCGCGGTACCGATCAGCCGCAGCGAGTTGATCTCGCGCAAGCGATCCTGGGCGTAGGTGACGAGATCGTGCTCGTGCGCGGCGATGCGCTCCTTGCCGATCGAATTGACGTAGTCGATAGCCGCACCAAGGCCGACGGCCTCGACGATCGCGGGTGTGCCCGCCTCGAATTTGTGCGGGGGATCGCCATAGGTGACGACGTCACGCGAGACCTCGCGGATCATCTCGCCGCCGCCGTTATACGGGCGCATCGCGACGAGGTGGTCGTATTTGGCCCAGAGCACGCCGATGCCGGTGGGACCGTACACCTTGTGGCCGGTGAAGACGTAGAAGTCGCAGCCGATGTCCTGAACGTCGACCGGCATATGCACGGCGCCCTGGCTGCCGTCGACCAACACGGGAATGCCGCGGGCGTGCGCAATCTTCACGACGTCCTTGACCGGCACGATGGTGCCGAGCGCGTTCGACATCTGCGTAATCGCGACCAGCTTGGTCTTCGCGGTCAACAGCTTCTCGAACTCGTCGATGAGGAAATTGCCCTCGTCGTCGACCGGCGCCCACTTGATCACGGCACCCTGACGTTCCCTGAGGAAATGCCATGGCACGATGTTGGAGTGGTGCTCCATGATCGAGATGACGATCTCGTCGCCCTCTTTGATATTCGGCCCGCCCCAGGACGAGGCGACCAGATTGATCGCTTCGGTGGCGTTGCGGGTGAAGATCACTTCCTCAGGTCGCGACGCGTTGATGAACTGCGCGGCCTTGGTCCGGCCGCCCTCGTAGGCTTCGGTCGCGGCATTGGCGAGGTAATGCAGGCCGCGATGCACGTTGGCGTATTCGGACTGATAAGCCCGCGTCATGCGCTCGAGCACAGCGCTCGGCTTCTGGGCGGACGCCGCGTTGTCGAGATAGACCAGCGGCTTGCCGTAGACCTGCATGGCCAGCGCCGGAAAATCCTGGCGCACGCGGGCAACGTCATAGGCGCCGTTCTTGACTGCGGGATGCGGCCTCATGACCGGCGCTCCAGCCAGCGCTCGGCAATGCCGATCACATGCTCGCGCAAGACATCATCGGCGATCTGCTCGACCGCTTCGCCGACGAAAGCCTGGATCAGCAGCGCCTGGGCCTGCTTCTCGGGCAAGCCACGCGCCTTCAGATAGAACAGCAGGCTGTCGTCCAGCGCGCCGGCGGTGGCGCCGTGGCCGCAGGAGACGTCGTCGGCAAAGATCTCGAGCTCGGGCTTGTTGTCGGCCTCGGCTTCGTCCGAGAGCAGCAACGCGCGGGTCATCATTTTGCCGTCGGTCTTCTGCGCATCGGGACGAACGATGATGCGGCCCTGGAACACCGAGTGCGCACGATCGTCGATCACCGCACGAAAAACCTCGCGGCTGACGCAGTTCGGGACAGCGTGGTCGACCACCAGCGTGGTGTCGCCATGCTCGGTCTTCTGCAACAGATTGACGCCGTTGGCCGAGAGCTCGCTACCCTCGCCCGCCAGCGTGATGAAGCCTTGCAGGCGGCTGACGGCAGCACCGGTGGTCATGTTGAAGAAATTGAATTTGACGTTGGCGCCGACCGTCACGAAATGCGAGGTCACGTTCAGCGCGTCGGGCGCATCGTCCATCAGGCGGATATGCGCGACATCGGCATCGTCACCGACCGTGACGAGCACGGCATCGTTGATCTGGTAGGCCTTGGCGCCAGCCGCAACGAAGCTCTCGACGATGGTGGCACGAACGCCCTTCCCGATCGCGACCTGCGAGCGGGTGAAGGCCGATGCGGAAGATGCGGTCGCGATGTGGATGACCTGGATCGGTGCGGACAGCTGGGCGCCGTCGGCGATCGACAGCACCACGCCATCGGTCGCCATCGCCGCGTTGAGCGCGATCACGGCATCGGTGGAGGCGGTCTGCAAGAGACCAGCATCCTTCTCCAGCGTCTCCCGCGACGTCTTGACGCCCGCCTCGGCGGTGAGCGCCTTGACGTCTGACAGATCAGCCACGAACACGCCATCGACCAGCACCAGCTTGCGCGCGCCCGCGATCGCATGCGCCTTCACGGCGTCTGCGGCGCGCTTCAGCGCGGCCGCATCGGGCGCGGCTGCCAGGGGCAGCACCTCGCCGACCAGCGCGCGGAGATCAGTGTATTTCCATTCCTCGATCCGGCGGTGCGGCAGGCCGAGACGCTCATAGGTCTCGAATGCCTCGCGGCGCACCGCGATCACGGAAGGCGAACCCGGCAAGCGGCCTTCTGCGCTGGTGAAGAGATCGCTCACCGCGCGGCCCTTTCCGGTCTTTGCCACAGCAACGTTCATTGCAAAATTCCTTACGCGGCATCCTCGAACTGGGCGTAGCCGGACTCTTCCAGCTCCAGCGCCAATTCCTTGCCGCCGCTCTTCACGACACGGCCCTTCGACATCACGTGCACGAAGTCGGGCACGATGTAGTTGAGAAGCCGCTGATAGTGGGTGATGACGACCATCGCACGCTTGGGCGAGTGCAGCGCGTTGACGCCGTCGGCGGCAATGCGCAGTGCGTCGATGTCAAGGCCGGAATCCATCTCGTCGAGGATGCAAAGGCTCGGCTCGAACAGCGCCATCTGCAGTACCTCGTTGCGCTTCTTCTCGCCGCCGGAGAAGCCGACATTGACGCCGCGCTTGAGCATGTCCTGCGGGATGTTCAGCGACTTCGAGACCTCGCGGACCTTCTTCAGGAAGTCCGGGGTGGAATATTCGCTCTCGCCGCGCGCCTTGCGTTGCGCGTTCAGCGCGGTGCGCAGGAAGGTCATGGTGGCAACGCCGGGAATCTCGACCGGATACTGGAACGCCAGGAACACACCCTTGGCGGCGCGCTCGTCCGGCGACATCTCCAGGAGGTCCTCGCCCTTGAACAGGATCTGGCCGTCGGTGACCTCGTAGCCCGGCTTGCCGGCGATGACGTGGGAGAGCGTCGATTTGCCGGAGCCATTCGGCCCCATGATCGCGTGGATCTCGCCCTCGTTCACGGTCAGCGTCAGCCCGTGGAGGATCTCACGCTCCTCGACACGAACCTTGAGGTCTTTCACTTCAAGCAAAGCCATCTTGGTATCCAGTTTATTCAATTGATGTTGGAGCGCGAGTTGCGCACCGCGAGGGTCGGCAATTAGCCAACCGACCCTTCAAGCGAGATCGAGATCAGCTTCTGCGCTTCCACCGCGAATTCCATCGGCAGCTGCTGAAGCACGTCCTTGACGAAGCCGTTGACGACGAGGCCGACGGCTTCTTCCTGCGTGAGGCCGCGCTGGATGCAGTAGAACAGCACGTCCTCGGAGATCTTCGATGTGGTCGCCTCGTGCTCGAACGTCGCCGACGAGTTCTTGGCCTCGATGTACGGCACGGTGTGCGCGCCGCATTTGTCGCCGATCAGCAGCGAATCACAGGCGGTGAAGTTGCGCGCGCCGGTCGCTTTCCGGTGCGCGGTGACGAGGCCGCGATAGGTGTTCTGCGACTTGCCGGCGGCGATGCCCTTGGAGATGATGCGGCTCGACGTGTTCTTGCCGAGATGGATCATCTTGGTGCCCGAATCGACCTGCTGGAAGCCGTTCGAGATCGCGATCGAGTAGAACTCGCCGCGCGAATTATCACCGCGGAGAATGCAGCTCGGATACTTCCAGGTGATCGCCGAACCGGTCTCGACCTGGGTCCAGGAGATCTTGGAATTGTTGCCGCGGCAGTCGCCACGCTTGGTGACGAAATTGTAGATGCCGCCCTTGCCTTCCGAATTGCCGGGATACCAGTTCTGCACCGTCGAATATTTGATCTCGGCATCGTCGTGCGCGACGAGTTCGACCACGGCGGCATGCAGCTGGTTCTCATCGCGCTGCGGCGCGGTGCAGCCCTCGAGATAGCTGACGTAGGACCCCTTGTCCGCGATGATCAACGTGCGCTCGAACTGGCCGGTGTTGCGCTCGTTGATGCGGAAATAGGTCGACAGCTCCATCGGGCAGCGCACGCCCGGCGGCACGTAGACGAACGAGCCGTCCGAGAACACGGCCGAGTTGAGCGTGGCGTAGAAATTGTCCGAAGTCGGAACCACCGAGCCCAGATACTTCTGCACCAATTCAGGGTGCTCGCGGATCGCTTCCGAGATCGGCATGAAGATCACGCCCGCCTTCTTCAGCTCCGCCTTGAAGGTGGTCGCAACCGAAACCGAATCGAAGACAGCGTCCACCGCGATCTTGCGACGCGCGGGATCTTCCTCGCCGGGCTTGGGCTCGACGCCTTCGAGCATGGCGACTTCCCGCAGGGGAATGCCAAGCTTCTCGTAGGTCTTCAGGATCTCCGGATCGATCTCGTCCAGCGAGGTCACCGTCTTCTTCGGCTTCGGCGCCGCGTAGTAATAGAGGTCCTGGAAGTCGATCTTGGGATAGTCGACGCGCGCCCAGGTCGGCTCGGTCATGGTCAGCCAGCGCCGATAGGCTTCCAGGCGCCATTGGAGCATCCAGGCGGGCTCGTTCTTCTTCTCGGAGATGAACCTGACGGTGTCTTCGGACAGCCCCTTGGGGGCCTTGTCGGACTCGATCTGGGTCTCAAACCCATAACGATACTGGTCGACGTCGATGCGCTTGACGCGCTCGACCGTCTCTTGGACGGCTGGCATTCTATCCTCCGCTCGCGGTTTCAAGGACCGCGGTGGATCAAACTCGGACGAGTATTACGATGTTTCTGCGCGGAAAGCACGGGCTTAGAACCGTTCAAGCCGTGTTTCGTCGCTTAGCCTCTAAGTAGGGTATTACCGAGCTTTCGCCAAGCCTCTAACGCCCTGTTGATGTCATCCGGTTCCGTGGACCAGCCCAGACTGAGGCGCACCGCTCCTTGGGCCACGGTGGCATCATAACCCATCGCCGAGAGCACGTGGGACGGCTGGACCTTGCCGGAGGAACAGGCCGAGCCGGAAGATACGGCAATGCCTTCGAGGTCGAAGCCGATCACGGCAGTCTCGGCCTTGAGCCCTGGCGCAGTGAACAGGACGGTATTTGGCAACCTCTTCACGTCGTCCGCGAAGATGGTCGCCCCGGCAGTGCCCCGAAGACCGTTTTCCAAACGATCTCTAAGACTTGTCACCTGCTCCGCATGTTCCGGCAGAGCCTGAAGGGCGGCGTTCACGGCCGCACCGAAGCCGGCAATCCCTGCGACATTCTCGGTCCCCGCCCTTCGTCCGAGCTCCTGCCCGCCGCCGCGCAGCACCGGTTCCAATCCGGCGAGGCCCTCGGCGACAACCAGCGCGCCGACACCTTTGGGGCCGCCGATCTTGTGCCCCGAAAAGCTCGCAAGGTCCGCGTCTAGCGCGTTAATATTGAACGCAATTTTGCCAAGCGCCTGGATCGCATCGACGTGCAGCAGGCCGCCGGCCTCGTGAACCAGCGCTGCCGCTTCTGCAAGCGGCTGGAGCGCGCCGGTCTCGTTGTTGGCCGCCATGATCGACACCAGCGCCGGCGGGCCCTCGGCGAGCAGCCCCCGGAGATGATCGAGGTCGACGACGCAGGAACGCGTGACCCGAATCTGGCTAATGTCACTCGCCGGGAATCGGCCGCCCGCGAGCACCGAGGCATGCTCGACCGCGGAGACCAGAAGCCGACGCACCGGCTCGCCCGATCGGCTGCGCAAGCCCGGCGCCAGCGCCAGCGCGTTGGCCTCGGTTCCGGCGGAGGTGAACACCACGTTCCGGGGCAGCGCGCCGACGGCGGCCGCAAGCGAGCTACGTGCGTCCTCGACCAGGCGTCGCGCCTCCCGCCCCTCGGCATGGACCGAGGACGGATTGCCGATCAGTTCGTAAGCGGCCAGCATCGCTGCGCGCGCCTCGGCGCGCAGCGGCGTGGTCGCATTCCAGTCGAGATAGACGCGGCTCGGCATGGCGCCCTCTTAGCACCTTTTCCCCTCGCGCCAATCGGCGGCCGCCGCACATCAGGCCGGCTGTTGCCGCGCGATCCCGGCGGCGGAACGGGGCTCCATCCGCAGCCCGAACAGCGGACGCAGCCAGCCGATGCGGCGTGCGATCTCGTAGGTGACGACACAAGTGAGCGCGGTGCCGGATATCACGATGGCGGCTTCGCTTCCGGCTGATAGCCCACTGCCCTGCAATGCGTGCGCGATCACGATGATCGCGGTCTGATGCACGATGTAATAGGGAAAGATCGCATCGGTCAGATAGCGCCGCACGGGGCCATCGGCGGTCAAATGACGTCGCGCAAAGCCGAGCACCGCCGCCATCGCCAGCCATTGGTAGCAGCCATAGACCGAGCCGGCGAACCATCTGAGCATCGGCGACGGCGGAAGCAAGCCGGCATAAACGAGGACGAAGGCGACGAAGCAAGCGGCTGCAAGCATCAGCGTTGTCCACCGTCGCCGCTCGAGGTCGTGCCAGATGCCGCCCTCGCGTGCGAGCAGGAAGCCGATCAGAAAGGCGGTCGCGTAGTCCGCGTGGCTATACCAATCGCCGAACAACGCATGCGTCGACGGGAAGACCGGCGCGAGAAACAGCCGCCAAGCTGCAAACAGCAGGCATGGCAGCACCAGCAGCCATGGCCCGGCAAGCACGGCCGCCAGCCTCTCACCAATCCAGTCGGCAGCCGCCGGCCAGATGCACAGCACGCCGGCCAGCGCCATCGTGTAGACCCAGAGATAGACCACGAACCAGAGATGGTTCCAGGTCGGCTGCACGATGCAGGGGTTCGGACAGAACTGCGCGCCGAACGCCAGATAGTGATGGACGTAGAAATCAGCAAAACCTGCCGGGTAACCAAGGCTCTCGACGATCTGCAGATAGGACTGCGGCGGCACGATCACGAGCATGCCGAAGATCAGCGGGATCAAGAGCCGCACCGACCGGGCGCGGGCGAAGGCGGCGAGCGTGACTTTGCTCAGCATGAAGCGGCTGGCGACCCCGGAGACCAGGAACAGCAGCGACAACCGCCAGGGATTGAGCACCAGCATCACCGGCTCGAGCCAGGTCAGCCGGTGCTCGCTCTTGATGTGAAACCCCCAGGACACATAGAGCATGCCGACGTGGTAGAAGATCAAGAGCCCGAAGGCTAAAATCCGCACCCAATCCAGATCGATGCGTCGTTCCGAAGTCGAAACTTGCTGCGGTGTTAACATGGTTCTCTGCTCCTTGGCGGGACGGCAAACGCGGTTTTCGGGCCATGGCTGACGGCCAAAATGCCTCCGAAACGGAGCACGTCGAGACGGTTTGGGATCGGGACCGGGCGCGAGGGGACGAGGCGTCGGCGTCCGGGACGAGCGGTTGGTCCGGCGGGATCAGTGGCGACTGGACGATGTTCGCCGCGATCGCAGCCGTCGCGCTCGCCATCGGAATCGTCAATGCGCTCTCCGGTGCACAGGACGCCGCCTGGCGTGGCGACAGCTATGACATTGGCCGGCGACTGTTCTGGGAACTGTCGAGCATCATCGTCATCCTGCTGCTGGTACCGATCCTGGCGCTGGCCGTCCGGCGCATGCGCGGGACGACGCTCCTGGTAGCGCGGATCGGAATCGCGGCAGTCGCCCTGCTCGGCTTCTCGGCCCTCCACATCACCGGCATGGTTGGCTTGCGGAAACTCCTGCTTTGGCTCATGGGGAGCGTCTACGACTTCCATTTCTCGCTGGCGGCGGTCCTGTACGAGTTCCGCAAGGATGCCGTCACCGCCCTGCTGCTGGGAGCAACGCTGTGGCTGATCGAAAGCCGGCGTGAGCTGAGGAAGGCCGCAGGCGCGGCCGCCTCCATGCCGGCCGTTCCGCAGGAGCAACCATCATCCGATCTGATCTGGCTCCGGGACGGCACCAGCCGCACCCGCGTCGCTCCGCGTGACATCCTCTGGGTTGCCTCTGCCGGCAACTATATCGAATACGTCCTCGCCGACGGCGCCCGGCACCTGATCCGCGGCACGTTGGCCGCGACCGAAAGCGAGCTCGGCCGCTTCGCCATCGTGCGCGTGCACCGGACCAGGCTCGCCAATCTCGACCGGGTGAGCGGCGTGGACTTCAGGCCGTCAGGCGATTTCGAACTCACCTTCGACAACGGGCAAACGCTTGGGGGCAGTCGCCGCTACCGGCCCGCGGTCGCCTCGCTCGGAGGGCGCACCGCGACTGTGTGAATCGCTCCTCGGATCGCCCGACGGTCGATAAACAATCGTGATTCCAATCAGTTGCTGCGACGGATGCAAGCCGAACCATTGCCCCGCTCCATCCCGGTCGCCACGGGCACGACACCGCGATGACCGGCTAAGTTCTTGAGCGCATTGGCAGATGTCGAAGATGCTTGCTTTTAGCCCCGCAGCCTATGTTAGAACGCGGCCGTCAAGTCACCGCGCGCCATCTGCGCATCACCGCGAGGCGCACGCCTTCTCGTCCTTCCATTCGCGCTCTCGCCGGCGTTGCTGCCGATGAGGCCACAATCGGTTGATTGCGGAGAACCGTCTCTCCAGGACATCAATCAAGAGATCATCCATGCCTGAAGTTATTTTCACTGGCCCCGCCGGCCGTCTCGAAGGCCGCTATCACCCGGCCAAGCAGAAGAACGCGCCGATCGCGATGATCCTGCATCCGCATCCGCAGTTTCACGGCACGATGAATCATCAGATCGTGTACCAGTGCTACTACGCCTTCGCGCATCGCGGCTTCTCAGTGCTGCGCTTCAACTTCCGCGGCGTCGGCCGCAGCCAGGGCTCGTTCGACCACGGCACTGGCGAATTGTCGGATGCGGCGGCAGCCCTCGACTGGGCGCAGACCATCAATCCCGAAGCGCGCGCCTGCTGGGTCGCCGGGTTCTCCTTCGGTGCCTGGATCGGCATGCAGCTCCTGATGCGCCGTCCCGAGGTCGAAGGCTTCATCTCGATCGCGCCTCCGGCCAATCTCTATGACTTCTCGTTCCTTGCGCCCTGCCCGTCCTCGGGTCTGATCGTGCATGGCGAGAAAGACGCGGTGGTGCCGCCGAAGGACGTCAACACGCTGGTCGAGAAGCTGAAGACGCAGAAGGGCATCGTGATCGACCAGCAGGTCATCCCCGGCGCCAACCACTTCTTCGACG
The DNA here is from genome assembly GCF_021458635.1 of Bradyrhizobium monzae. Classification (GTDB taxonomy): domain Bacteria; phylum Pseudomonadota; class Alphaproteobacteria; order Rhizobiales; family Xanthobacteraceae; genus Bradyrhizobium. The sequence goes on along the minus strand of NZ_JAIRDQ010000005.1, from coordinate 248,768 downwards.
CCAAGCTCGAGCCGCTGATGGAAACCATCACGGCCTATCTCGACATGCGCCTGGCCAACGTGCGCTGACCGCTATGTTTTGAGCATGATCTTATCGGAGAACCGCTTCACACTTTTCCGGATCATGCTCTGATGGCCGCGTTCGTAGCCCTGCTGCGTGCGGTCAATGTCGGAGGCACCGGCAAGCTGCCGATGACCGAACTCAAGACGATGTGCGAGGAGCTCGGCTTTGTTGCCGTGCGCACCTACATCGCCAGCGGCAATGTGGTCTTCACCAGTCGCAAATCGGAATCCGCAATCAAGGCGGCGCTGGAAAAGCGCTTGCACACCTACGCCGGCGCGCCAGTCGGCGTTCTCGTGCGCAGCGCTGCCGAGATGGCAGAGGTTTTGGCCGACAACCCGTTTCCCAAAATGGCGCCGAACCGCACGGTCGCGATCTTCCTCGACAAGGTGCCGCCCGCGGATACGCTCACCGGAATTCGCGGACAGAAGGACGAAGAGGTCAAGCTCGGCCGCCGCGAGATCTACGTGCATTACGGTAACGGCATGGGGACATCGAAACTCGCGATCCCCGCCGCCAAGAGCGGCACCGCACGCAACATGAACACCATCGCGACCCTGGCGAAGATGGCCGCGGAACTCTAGCTGAACGAAGACGATATCGCACTGTCGGGGAGACAAGCATTGAAGGCTTATCTGGTGCTCGACCTCTCGGTGCACGACTTTGCCGGCTTCAAGACATACATCGCCGAAATCCCCGCCTTCATCGCCAGGCACTCCGGGCAATACATCGTCCGCGGCGCGGAGCCGACCACAATCGAAGGCGATTGGGCGCCCGAGCGCATCGTCATCATCGAATTTCCGGAGCGCGAGAACGCGCAAGCCTTTCTGGATGATCCCGACGCTCAGGATCTGTTCAAGCTGCGCCACACCACCACGACGAGTAGGCTGCTGCTTGCCGACGGCTGCACCTGATTGACGTGGCGTCACCTAGGCCAGCTTGAGCGCGACGATCCCCATCAAGACGAGCACGATGCCGGCAAGCTTCATCGCGCTCAAGGTCTCGCCGAACAGCACGATGCCCATGACGAAGGTGCCGGCGGCGCCGATTCCGGTCCACACCGAATAGGCAACGCCGACCTCGAGCACCCTCAAGGCGCGCCCGAGCAGGAAGACGAAGGCGGCGAGCAGCACCAGCGAAACGATGCTCCAACCGATGCGCGTGTAGCCCTCCGCATACTTCATCGATATCGCCCAGCCGACATCGAGCGCGCCGGCGATGACCAGCATCATCCAGGCCAGAGATGGCGACATAGCTCAGGCCGCGAGCTTCAAGAGATGCGCGTCGTGGCGCACGAGGAAAGCACGCAGCAATTGCGCATAGTCCGCGCCGACCGCGGTGCGCACGCTCGGACGTTTCGCCAGCTCTGTCCGCCACGCCCGCACCTTCGGGACATCGCGGAAGATGCCGTGCTCGGTCAGCTCATCGAACAGGTCGAAATAGCGGAAGACCGGCGCGAACACGGCGTCGACCAGGCTGAACGCCTCGCCTGCGAAAAATGGGCGCGCACTGAGCGCGGCTTCGACGCGCACGAACTTCGTCGCCAGCGCCTGGCGCTTGCTTTCGAACGTCGCGGGATCGGCCGTGGTCTCCAGCCCCCACAGATCACCGAGGATCGCCGAACCGAACTCCATCCAGGCGCGGTGCTCGGCACGCTCCAGCGCGTCGGCCGGATGCAGCTTGAGGCCCGGTTGCGTCTCCTCGATGTATTCGCAGATCACGTTGCTCTCGAACAGCGCGACCTCGCCCTGGTCGGTCGTGACCACCAGCACCGGCACCTTGCCGAGCGGCGACAGTTTCAAAAACCAGTCCGGCTTGTTGGCGAGATCGATATCGACCCGCTCGAACGGCACGCCCTTCTCTTTCAGAGCGATAACCGCGCGCTGCACGTAGGGACAAAGCTTGTGGCTGATCAGTTTAAGTGAAGCGGTCATGGCTAATCCCGGCGGTTCGATCCAACTGCATCCAAGATAGATGCAATTGCATGCACCCGTCAAGATCAATGCAGCTGCATCAACCTCCCGTGACCTCAGGTAGTCCTTCTTAGGGTCTGGCGATCACCCCGCCCGTCATCGGCATCGGCACGCCTGTCGTGGCCGGATAGGACAGCGGCAAGCCCTTCAGGCCGCGGGCAGCCAGGAAGCCGAAGGCCTGCGCCTCGATGGCGTCGGAGGCCCAGCCGAGAGTCTCGGCGGCCTCGACGGTCGCCGTGCCGACCCGGTCCCGCAGCATGCGCAGCATGGTGAGATTGCGCGCGCCGCCGCCGCAGACGATCCAGCTGCGCGGCCGCCGCGGCAGCAGCGAAATGATGCGCGCGATCGCAGCCGCAGTGAAAGCAGTGAGCGTCGCAGCACCATCGGCCGGCGGCACATCGCCGAGCTTGAGCGCGGCAAAGTCGTTGCGGTCGAGCGATTTCGGCGGCGGCACCGCGAAGAACGGCCGCTCCAGCGCTCGCGCGATCCACGCCTCGTCGGCGTTGCCGAGCGCTGCGAACTTGCCCTCCGCATCGAAGGCCTGGTTCATGGTGCGGTACATGAAATCGTCGAGCAGCGCATTGCCGGGCCCGGTGTCGCAGGCGATCAGCGTGTCGTTGCCGTCGATATAGGTGATGTTGGAGACGCCACCGATATTGACCACGACGATCGGCCCTTCGCGCGCCAGCGAATTGGCGAGCGCCCGATGGTAGACCGGCACGAACGGCGCGCCCTGCCCGCCGGCCTCGACGTCGGCGGCGCGGAAGTCGTGCATCACCGGAATATGGATCGCCCTGGCCAGCGTCTGCGCATCGCCGATCTGCACCGTCAGGCGCCGCTCGGGCCGGTGCAGCACGGTCTGGCCGTGGAAGCCGACGATGTCGATGTCTTCGAGCTTCATCCGGTTCTGGGCGACGAAGGCGGCGACGGCCTCGGCATGCGCCAGCGTCACCACGCGCTCGGCCTCGGCCAGGATTCCCGGCCGGGCATCGCGCTGCTGCAGGTGTACCGCCTCGGACAGCGCCTGGCGCAGCAGATTGCGCTCGGCCGGGCCATAGGGCCGGTAGCCGGACGGTCCAAACGCCTTCACCTGCTTTCCGTCGGTTTCGATCAGCGCGACATCCACCCCGTCAAGCGAGGTGCCGCTCATCAAACCGAGTGCCGTCAACATCATGGGATCAGCGTCCTCAAAACACCCCCTCCGGCATGCCGATCTTGTGCCAGAGGGACACATCTTATAATGCCACAGCGCCAAATGGCGGGCAGCAATCGAGTTCCAACGGAAGACCCTTAAATTGCTCCCAAAACAGTAAACCAAGAATTGTCAGGCATGCCGACAGATGACTGCATTTAAATCGGATTTCCTCAACACCCTGCAGGAACGTGGTTTCATCCACCAGTGCTCCGATTTCGAGGGGCTGGATGCGCTCGCCGACAAGGGCGAGGCGATCGCCTATGTCGGCTACGATTGCACCGCTCCCTCGCTGCACATCGGCAACTACCTGACCATGATGCTGCTGCACTGGTTTCAGCAGTCCGGCAACAAGCCGATCACGCTGATGGGCGGCGGCACCACCATGGTCGGCGATCCCTCCGGCAAGGACGAGACGCGCGCGATCCGCACTATCGCCGAAATCGAGGCCAACAAGGCCTCGATCCGCGGCGTGTTCGCAAAGGTGCTGCGCTATGGCGACGGCAAGAGCGACGCCATCATGCTGGACAATGCCGAGTGGTTGACCAAGCTCAACTGGATCGAGATGCTGCGCGACGTCGGCCGGCATTTCTCGGTCAATCGCATGCTGTCGATGGACTCCGTGCGCCTGCGCCTCGAGCGCGAGCAGGAGATGAGCTTCATCGAGTTCAACTACATGATCTGCCAGGCCTACGACTTCGTTGAACTCGCTAAGCGCACCGGCTGCCATTTGCAGATGGGCGGTTCGGACCAGTGGGGCAACATCATCATGGGCGTCGATCTCGGCCGCCGCATGGGCACGCATCAGCTGTTCGCGCTGACGACGCCGCTGCTGACGACCGCATCGGGCGCCAAGATGGGCAAGACCGCGCAAGGCGCGGTCTGGCTCAACGCCGACCAGTTCTCGCCCTATGATTTCTGGCAGTACTGGCGCAATACCGAGGACGCCGACGTCGCCAAATTCCTGAAACTGTTCACGACGCTGCCGATGAGCGAGATCAAGAAGCTCGAGGCGCTCGGCGGCTCTGAGATCAACGAGGCCAAGAAGGTGCTCGCCACGGAAGCGACCGCGCTGCTGCATGGTCGCGACGCAGCAAACGAAGCGGCCGAAACCGCACGTCGGACTTTTGAGGAAGGCGCACTCGCCGAGAGCCTGCCGACAGTGGAAATTCCGCGCGGCGAGCTGGAGGCCGGACTCGGCGTGCTCAACGCCTTCGTCAAGGCGGGCCTCGTCGCCTCCAACGGCGAGGCACGGCGTCAGATCAAGGCTGGCGGCCTGCGCGTCAACGACGATGCCGTCACCGACGAGAAGATGGCGCTGTCAGCGGCCAATCTGACGCCGGAAGGCGTGATCAAGCTGTCCTTCGGCAAGAAGAAGCACGTCCTCATCAAGCCTGCATAGGCGTATGAGCTTTTGATGCTTGTCAGGGCGCGTCGAAGCGGGCTCCCTGACGGGCAATGGACCAGAACACGCCCAGGGAACAAGTAGCGAGCACGCAGCAGGACGCGGTGCGCACCGCGCTCGTCGTGCTCGCGCTGTGTTTCACGCTGGCCGTGCTCGGCCGCGGCCTGAGCGAAAGCTTCACCGTCTTCCTCAAGCCGATCTCCGAAAATTTCGGCTGGGACCGCGCACAGGTGGTCTCGATCTATTCGCTGACCTGGCTCATCAGCGGACTGACTGCGCCGCTGGTCGGGCGGCTGTTCGATCATTCCGGACCGCGCATCGTCTACGCGCTCGGCCTGTTGCTGCTCGGCGCGGCCTTCCTGATCGCAGGCCATGCGCAGGCGCTCTGGCAATTCCAGCTCTCGATCGGATTGTGCGTCGGCATCGGCGTTGCCTTCATCGGCAACGTGCCGAACTCGATCCTGCTCGGCCGCTGGTTCGGTCCAAAGCTGCCGACCGCGATGGCGGTGGTGTACTCGGCGATGGGCGGTGGCGTGCTGGCGCTGCTGCCGGCCTCGCAGCTCCTGATCGATCATCTCGGCTGGCGCGAGACCTACCAGGTCTACGGCTTCATCACACTCGGACTGCTGGTGCCGCTCATGCTGTTGCCGTGGCGGCTGTTCGCGATGGGCTCGCCGCACGTCGCGAAAAAGACCGATCCTGATTTCATCGACAACGGCTGGACGCTTGTGAGCGCGGTGCGTCACCACGCATTCTGGGCGCTGTTCTCGACTTTTTTCTTCACCGCGGTCGGCATGTACTGCATCGCCGCGCAGATCGTAGCCTATCTGATCGACGCCGGCTTCCCGCCGCTGCAGGCCGCGACCGCCTGGGGCTTTTCGGGTGTCGTGCTGGTGTTCGGCATGATCGGCGTCTCCGCGCTCGACGGGCTGATTGGGCGCCGGCCGTCGGTGCTGCTGAGCTACGCGATCTCGATCCTCGGCATCTTTCTGCTCTGGCTGCTTCAGTATTATCCGAATGTCATCCTGCTCACCGGTTTCGTCGTCTGCTTCGGGAGCATGATGGGCTCGCGCGGGCCGCTCATCACGGCAACGGCGATGAAGATCTTCAGGGGCAAGCGGGTCGGCACCATCTTCGGCACGATCTCGATCGGCAGCGGGCTCGGCTCGGCCTTCGGCTCCTGGAGCGGGGGCCTGATCCACGACGCCACCCACGGCTATAATGCGCTGCTCGTGTTCGCACTTGCAAACGTGATCCTCGGGATGATCCCGTTCCTGATCGTGCCGGCTTTGCGGCGCTAGGTCTCCCGGAAGTAACCTGCGCTCATTCGCGACACCGGGGAACTACGGGTGGGCGTGGCGCGTAGACGTTGAAAAAATGCGGACGACACGCGGCTGAAATCGCAGCCTGCGGTGTTTTGTCCGACATGACAAAATTGTCAGCGCAAATTGACCTGGCGCAGCTTGCAGGGTGGAACTGAATGCGGTCCTAGTCGCAGCATTGGATGGAGGGCACGAACCAATGAACTTTCCCTATCTCACTCGCTTTCAGCCGGTTCTCTTGAGCCTGTTTCGCTTCATCACCGGACTGCTGCTGTTCCAGTACGGTGTCGCCAAGCTGTTCAAGTTCCCGGTGCTCCCCTACTTCGCCGACGTCCCGCCGCTGATCTATGTGGCCGGCACGCTCGAGCTGGTGCTCGGTGCGACGCTGATGCTTGGCCTGTTCACCCGGCTCACGGCCTTCATCCTGGCGGGTGAAATGGCCTTCGCCTACTTCATGGGCCATGTCATGAAGACCGGCACGCCGGTCCTCCTGCCGCTGCTCAACGGCGGCACCGCCGCGATCCTGTTCTGCTTCGCCTGCCTCTACATCTCGGCAGCGGGCGGCGGCTCCGTCAGCGTCGATGCGCTGATCGGCAAGGAGAACGAAGCGTCGGGCGGCGCCTTCGCGCGGCGCTGAGGCGCGCAACCGACACGCAAACCGGCACTGGCGTTTCGCCGGTGCCGGTTCACCGCGAGCCCAGCACGTTCCAGATCAGGACGAGGGCCGCCACGAGCAGCACGGACATGATGATGCGGTGAACGAATCGGTTCATTGCCCGTCCGGCCAGGCTCGATCACCACCAAAGTCTGAGATCATTTTCCTCCCGCAAAAATACGGGCGCATGGCAGCGCATCGCGATTTGCCTGCACGATTGCGCATGGGGCTGCGAAGGATCATCCGTGCAGCAGCCGCGCGCACGCCTGTCTTCATGATTGGTAAGAACTTCATGTTAGCAAAGTTGACAATAACAACCATTCCGTAGGGGCTGTGATGAAGCTGCTGAGCCATCTGAAGATCCGCACCAAGCTTGCCAGCATGGTCGGCCTCGCAGCTCTGACCGTCACGGCCATCATCGCGGTATCGACCGTCCTCAGCAAGAGCCGCATGATGGACGACCGGGTCCAGCAGATGAAGGCCGCGGTCGATCTGCTCCACGGCCTCGCACAGACTTTCCAGGATGACGCCGCCGCCGGCAAGATGACGGTGGACGACGCCAAGTTGCAGTTTCGCCAGCGTGCCCGCAACATGAAGTTCGGAGGCGGCCAGGGCTATCCCGTCGTCTACAATTCCGACACGTCGATCCTGGTCAACGGCGCCAATCCGCAGCTCGAAGGCAAGATCACGGGCGCCACGGATTCAAACGGCGTCCTGATTGCCGATGCTCAGCTCAACGCCGCCAGGCAGGCGCCGCAGGGCGGCGTCACATCCTATCTCTACCCTCGTCCCGGCCAGACCGAGCCCGTCCGCAAGACCGTGTTCGTCCGCCAGTTCACGCCCTGGAACGCCACGATCAGCTACGGCCTCTATGTCGACGACATCGACGCCGACGTGCGCGCGCTGACGCTCGAGCTCGCCGCGATTGGCGCGGGCCTGATGCTGCTGATGGCAGCCTTGTCCTGGCTGATCGCCCGCGACGTACTGAGCGCACTCGACCGTCAGAAGACCCGCATGCAGGACATCGCCGACGGCGCCATCGACAAGCCGGTCGAGGAGACCGATCGCGGCGACGAGATCGGTCGTATGGCGGAAACGCTCGAAGTGTTGCGGCAGACCGCCATGACGGCGCGCACGCTGGAAGCCGAACAGGTTGCGGCCAAGGCCCGCAGCGAGCAGGAAAAGCGCGACGCCTTGATCTCCCTCGCCGACCGCTTCGATGCGTCGGTCGGTCAGCTCGTGGGTCAGATGGCCTCGGGCTCCGGCGAGCTGGAAACCACGGCGAAGTCGATGTCGTCGACCGCCGAGGGCACCAACCGCCGCGCCGCCGTGGTCGGCTCGGCTGCGACCGAAGCCAGTCAGCGCGTCCAGACGGTGGCGGCAGCAGCCGAGGAGCTCTCCTCCTCCATCACCGAAATCAGCCGCCAGGTCGCGCAATCGGCCGAAGTCACCGGCCGCGCGGTGGAAAGCGCGCGCCACACCGACACCATCGTGCGCGCGCTGTCCGACGGCGCCCAGCAGATCGAGCACGTCGCCGAGCTGATCTCCAGCATCGCCGCACAGACCAATCTGCTCGCGCTCAATGCCACCATCGAGGCCGCGCGCGCCGGTGAAGCCGGCCGCGGCTTCGCTGTCGTCGCCTCCGAAGTGAAATCGCTGGCGAGCCAGACTGCAGAGGCCACCCGCGAGATCGGCGACAAGATCGCCCAGATCCAGGGCGCGACCAAGGAAGCCGTCGACGCCATCGGCGGCATTACCGCCACCATCGAAGAGGTCAGCCGCATCGCCACCTCGATCGGCGCCGCGATCGAGGAGCAAGGCGCGGCCACTGCCGAGATCGCCCGCAGCGTATCGCAGACCGCCGAGGCCACCATGGAAGTCACCACCAATATCGGTGGCGTCAGCGCGGCGGCCAACGAAACCGGAAACGCCGCGGGCATGGTGCTCAGTGCCGCGTCAAACCTCTCCAAGCAGGCCGAACAGCTCTCGGGCGAAGTCAGCACGTTCCTGGCTGGCGTGCGCGCGGCGTAAGCTTACGAGCGCTCAAACCTCCACATGCGTCATGGCCGGGACAAACCGGACAAGCCGGGCATGACGGCTCGTTAGCATTCGCTGCTACCGCCGCGCGACGCTGCAACCGCTGGACAGCGGCCTTGCCGATCCCGTCGGGCTGTCGCTGGATTGCGACGACGGCAGCTCGTCTATCGGCGAGTTCTGCTTGCCGGTGTTGAACTCGAATATCTTGCGGAACACGCCGGGCACCATCGCGGAGATCGGATTGACGCGCATCACGGGAGCCGCAGGCGTGCCGACGACCTCGTAGGTGACGCCGATCAACCCTTCCTTGTCACCACCGCCGAGGAAGAGGCCGAACAGCGGGATCTGGCCGAAGATGTTGTTCACGCCATACATCGGCACGAAGGTGCCGCTCATGCAGACCTGGTTGCCGGGATAGTCAATCGAGCCCTCGATGGTCGCGCCGATCATCGGCCCCTTGACCAGGCCATCGCGTACCGTCAGCGCGCCATTCTGCCGGGTGAACTCTGCGCGCAAGGCGCTGAACGAAATGCCGCCGCCGCCCGGAGTGCCGTTCGGTGCACCCGCGGCGACGCGTTCGAGCTGCGCCTCGCCCTTCACGGTGAAGTCGCGCACGTTGATGAGGCCCTCGCGCGCCGTGGTCGGCTCGGATGTCGGCGGCTCCATCGCCACCACCATCTGGCCGCCGACCGCCTTGGTATAGGTGTCGGTGAACTTCAGTAGCGATCCGGCATCGTTGGTCTGGAGATAGATCACCTCGCGGCTGCCCTGCGCACGCCCACCGCGCAAGTCCGCCGCCACCGGCGTGTTCTGACCGATCCTGCCGCTCAGCGAGAACGCCTTGATGGCGCCGCTGCGCTTCGACATCTTGGCATCGACGCTGCGCATCGCCTCGCCGTTGAAGCCCGCGACCGTACCGAGTTTCACGTCGATGTCGAAATCGACGTTCTTCAGCTTGCTCTTGCCGTCGTCCTTGGAATTGCCTGAGATCGCCGATTTCAGGAAGCCGCGGCCGTCGAACACGTCGCCACGCATCGTGCCACGGACCACGCCGTCCTGACCACGCTCTACCTTCAGCGACGTCTTGTCGCCGTCGGACGGCGAATAGACCGGGAAGTTCGCGTTCATGAGGTCGCCGTTCGGGTCGACTTCCAGCGAGCCCTTGATCGAGGCGCCGCCGCCTTCGATGACGATGTCCTCGAGCCGCGTCGATTGTGCCGTCGGCACCACCTTGAACGTCGCCTTGCTCGCCTTGCCCGGCAGCTTGACCCAGCCGGGAAGGATGTTGTCGAGCTTGACCGAGGTGAGGTCGGCCTCGATGCCGAGCTTCGTCGTCTGGTCGGGTCCGCCGGCAATCTTGCCGGACACCTTGATCGGCACCGACCCGCTGACGGCCGGACTGAGGTCGAAGCCAAGGCGCGCACGGCTGGCGTCGTCCAGCGTCGTCTGCAGCTTGACGTCCGCATCGCCATCGGTCGCCTTGCGGTAGTCGAGCGAGGCCGCCTGCCCGTTGATCTTGACGTCGCCCTTGACCTGATAGCCCTGGTTGTTGGCGACGATCTTGAGATTGTTGGCCTCGAGCTTCTGGTTCATCACCAGCTTGTCGGCGGCAAAGCCGTTCAGATCGGCGGTGACGGCGTAGACGGTATCCGCCTTGGTCAACTCACCCTTGACCGGCAAGCCCAACTGGATGTTGGCCGTGAACGTGCCCTTGCTGGTGTTGGGATCGACGACGGTTGAGGACAGATCGCTCAGCCGATCGTTTGACAGCATTTCGGCCGCCGCCGGCACCGGGCCTTCGACGCGGAAGCGGGTCCGCGAGGGCGAAGGTTTCGGCGCCATGTCCGGCACCTCAAAGGTGAAGTCGGAAATCGTGATCTTGCGGCCCGCAGGGGTATCGGCAATGCCTTGGGCGATATTCACGGTGGCGGTGCGTCCGGTCACGTGCGCCTTCAGATCGGCGTCGTGCACCACCGGCATGCCGTCAACGGGACGAACCGCGACGCCGCTCGCCACGATGTTGACCGACAGGCCGTCATCGGGAATCGGCGGTCCCTTGCGCGGAAGATTCCGCGTCGGCGAGTTGATGCCGACCTCGATGCGCTGGAGCGTGCCGCGCTCGATCCGCTCGATCACCCATTGGCGCAATTCCGGTACGACCAGCGTCGGCCACATCCGTTTCATCGCCGAGGCCGACATCGGCGTTCCCGCAAAACCCAATGTCAGGCGCGGCTCGCCAGAATAGTCGATCGCGCCGGTGCCGGCGACGCCGATCTCGCCGTTGGAGATATCGGCCTGCGTCAGCAGCATACGCTTGTGATCGGTGTCGAAGCGGAAGCCGATCGCGATACGGTTGAAGACCAGCGGCGGCTCGTTGTCGATGCCACCGAGCAGGATCGAACCGCCGCTGAAGCCGAGCTGCCAGTCATTGATCGTGCCGTTGGGCGGCTCGAGATGGGCCAGCAGTGTCAGGCGATTGGCGCCTGAGAGGATCTTGAACGGTGCGACCAGCACCCGACGTCCAGCATCCCACTCGACGTTGATCTCGGCCGAGTCGATCGCCATCGGATAATCGGGCGTGTCGGTGTCGATGATGTTGCCCGCACCGATCGTGACCTTGCCGCGGAAGAATGTTGGCACGCCGTCCCGGCCGAGCTCACCCTTGAGCTCGCCAGTGAGAGGCAGGTCGGCTGTATAGGTGAGGTCCTTGACGCGCAGCGCGAGCAGGATGTTGGCGGTCGACACCTTGTCGGCGCGGATGTCGATCGAGCGTACGCCATTCTCGCTCGGTCCGATCGTGGCGCGCAGCGACCACGGGCGCGCGCCCTCTTCGCCGAAGCTGAGCGCGACGCCGCCATGGGTCGGCCGGCGCAGGCTGAGCGTGATGTTTTCAAACGTCCATTTGCTGCCGCGCTGCTGGTCGTCGACGATCAGATTGCCGTTCTTGAGACCGATCTCGTTGAGGTTCTGGCCGTCGAGGCCGGTCAAGCTCAGGCTGTCGAGCCAGTCGAGGCCCTGAAGAATTCCACTCTGCGCGACGGGCTGAGGTGCGGCCTGGGACGCGTCCGGAGTTGCAGGCGCCATCCCGAACGGCGGCGGCGGAACGCCGTTGCGCGGGAATGTCGGCGGCAGGCCCGCTTCCTTCTTGGACGCCACGCCGGTTGCGAGCGGTTTCGCCGTGTCGCCAGCGGACACCGTGACGGTCCCGTCGGGCGCGATCCGGATCGCGAGCTCGGCATCGACGAGGTTGAGGCTTTCGGCGCGCAGATGCCCGGTGAGAAGGGCTGCCCCCGACAGCCGCACTTCGGCCTTCGGTGCGCTGGCGACGATGGCATGGTCGTGATCGCGGACGATGATGTCGCGGATCCGTACGGCAATCCGGACCCGCCCGGCGCGCTCGATCTGGGTGCCGCCGACCTCCACGGTGTTGCCGTGGCCGATATTGTCCTCGATGGCAGCGGCGAGCCAGGGCGTCGCCATGTCGAGGTTGATCGGACCGGCGCCGAGCCGCCACCACAGCGCGCCAAAGCAGCCGACGAAGATAACGATCAAGGCGCCGAGGACGACGGCCGTCCGGCGAAGCCAGCGTCCGCCCGGCAGCACCCGTCGAAACGCCGAGAAGCCGTCGCCGACGCGGAAGCGCGAGTTGGAACGCGACAACAGGCGGCGTGCGCGATGACCCGCCTCCTCTTCTTCCGGGTCTTGATCCCAGCCGGCCTCGTCCCATTCCGGCTGCGCGTGAGGGCCGCCGTGCCGATCGAAATCCCGATTGTGATCCTGGGGCGACCTATTCCTTGCCATTGCCTCTCGATACAGGCGCCCGTCGTGGGATTGAGCGCCGCCGGGACCGCAGCCGTCGACGGGAATCGAGGCTCCCCGCCCCGGCACTGCTGCCATACCTCGAATGTTCCTGCTGTTCGTCATTTCGCCCCGGGAGCGCGTTCAACGAGCAGTGGGGTGGTGCGTGGAATTCCTTGTAACCATACTCCGTGGCCGCCAAAATTGCCCAGCCGAAGGCGCGAATCCGGCACACCGGACGAGAGTTGCAATACCGCTTTGGTTGACCCGCCGAAAGCGACGAAAGGAAGGCGTATGTCCAAGAAATCCCGAAAGAAATCGTCCAAAACGCCCTCCGGCAGCCCGACCGCTAAAAAGAAGCCCCTGAAGACACGGGCATCGACTCAAACAATTGGCGCGAAAACACAGCCGGCATCGGCAAGCAAATCAAGCAAAGCAGGCGCCAAGGCAGCATCGCATAAGGCCGCATCGAAACGGTTAAAATCTTCTGAAAAGCCCTCTCAGCCCGCGGCTGCGGGGGCGTCCGCAGTTTCAGCAACGTCCTTATCGTCGAAGTCCTTCCCGTCGAAGTCCTTGGCCGAGGGCCAGAAGGCGCCGGCCTTCCGCCTGCCCCGCGACGGCGGCAACGTCGTGACCCTGTCGGACTACGCCGGCCAGAAGCTTGTCCTGTTCTTCTACCCCCGCGCCGATACGCCGGGTTGCACCCGCGAGGCGATCGATTTCACTCGGCTCAAGGACGCCTTTACCGCTGCGGGCACCGCCGTGCTCGGCATTTCGGCCGATCCGTTAAAGGCCCAGGAGAAGTTTCGCGACAAGCACAGCCTCGGCATCCCCCTGATCTCGGATGAGCAGCACGAAATGCTGGAGGCGTATGGTGCTTGGGGCGAAAAATCCATGTATGGCAGGAGCTTCCTCGGGATTCTTCGCACCACGGTGCTGATCGGATCCGACGGCAAGATGGCCAGGATCTGGCGCAACGTGCGGGTCGATGGCCATGCCGACGAGGTGCTGCTAGCTGCAAGAAGTCTTTAACCAGCTCGTTAAAATCGATCGTTCCCGTTTCCGGAAAATTAACCATGACAGGCCCAGATTGCCGCGGCAATTTGGCCGCAAGGAACCGTTCCGACCGGCGCGGGAGTGCCGATGTCGAAAAGTTCTGCCCAATACTTGCAGCACCCGCAGCATCACCCTCACGACCACGGACGGACCTTCCATCGCCGGCCGGCCCCTGCAGCGGCAGCCGCTGCGATTCCCCTGCCCGACGCCGACGACGCCTACACCATCGTGCATCACGGCAAGCAGGTTCGCCTCGGGCCCGTCGTGTTCTGGATCGTCGTCGGCACCGTCGTGCTGCTCGGGCTGTGGTCGGCGGCGACTGCCACCTATTTCGCCTTTCGCGACGACGTCCTGACCCGGCTGATCGCCCGCCAGGCCGAGATGCAATACGCCTATGAGGACCGCATCGCCGAGCTGCGGGCCAAGGTCGACCGCACCACCAGCCGGCAATTGCTCGACCAGGAACAGTTCGACCAGAAGCTCGACCAGATCATGAAGCGTCAGACGGCGCTGGAGTCCCGGGCCACGGCGCTTGGCGCCATGCCCGATGTCACCGGATCGATTCCCCGCTCGGCGCCGCAGCGTGGTGACGCGAACCAGACGACGCAAGGCACGCCCAAACCGTCACCGATCAGCGACACCGTGATCTTCGTGGCGCCGCCTGACCGCGAAGCGCGGCTCGAATCGCGTGCGCCGGCCGTGATTGCCCCGCCGGTCAATCAATTCGCCAAGAATCAGGGCTTTGACAATGTCCTGGTCCGTCTGACGAACTCGCTCGACCAAGTCGAGCGCCGCCAGGTCGCGGCGCTCAACGCCGTCGAGGAAGGCATGGATTCACGGATGCGGCGGATGCGCGGCGTGGTCAGCGACCTCGGCCTGAGCATCGCCAATCTCGAGGCCGCCGTGCCGCGCGCCGCAATGGGCGGACCGTTCGTGCCGGTGAAGCTCACCGCGAACGCGGGGCCCTTCGAAAAGCAGCTCTATCGCATCAACACCACTCGCGCCGAGATGGACCGGCTCAACCGTACGCTGGCGCAGGTGCCCTATCGCAAGCCTGTCGTCGGCGAGGTCGAATTCACCTCCGGCTTCGGCGTACGCAGCGATCCCTTCCTCGGCCGGCCCGCGATGCATACCGGCCTCGATTTCCGTGCCGCGACCGGTGATCCCGCGCGCGTCACCGCCAACGGCAAGGTGGTCTCGGCCGGCTGGTCCGGTGGTTATGGTCGCATGGTCGAGGTCGATCACGGTAACGGCCTGTCGACCCGCTACGGCCATCTCTCCGAGATCAACGTCAAGGTCGGCGAGATCGTGAAGATCGGCCAGGTCATCGGCCTTGTCGGCTCGACCGGCCGTTCCACCGGCCCGCATCTCCACTACGAAACCCGGATCGACGGTGAAGCGGTCGATCCGCAGAAATTCTTGCGCGCCGGCGTGCGCCTGAGCGCGGGCTAAACTCCAGCGCGGCGGAAGCCGGTCACGACCGCGCGGCATGTCGCTGAAGGCGATAGCCCGCAGCCGCCCCTGATTACTGGCTGCGCTCGTGGCCGACCTCGCCGGTGATGACGTCGCCGAACAGCTCCCAGCTCTGCCCGTTGAAGCGCATCAACTGCATCTGCTCGATTGGGAAATAATCATCGGCTGAGGTGTTGACCATGATGCCGGGCAGCATCAGGTCGGTGTGAAAATTCTTGAGGTTCGCCGCCTGCTTCATGACGTTGTCGCGCGTCAGATTGTCGCCGCACTGTTTCAGAACCTGCACCATCGCCTCGGCCTGCACATAGCCGTAGACGTTGTTGGCGTTGGTCTTGTCGCCGTCCGGATAATACTTGTCCATGAACTCGCGCCACTTCACCACTGCGGGATCCTTGTCCCAGGTCGGATCAGTCGGCTCCTTCAGATAGAGGGTCGAGATGATGTCCTTGGCGTAGTCGAGGCCGGCGGGCTTCAGCACCGAAGCGACCGAGGTCGCCGTATTGGCCAGGAAGAATTTTGGTTTCCAGCCGAGCTCGCCGACCTTGCGGATCGCCTGCGCCGACCCCTTCGGCGCGGCCCATGAGAAAAAGATGTCGGCGCCGGAATCATGCAGCGCGACGATCTGCGAGTCGATCGAGGGATCGCTGACCTCGTAGGATTTGTCGGCGATGATCATGCTGGCCTTGTCGCCGAGCCCGTCCTTCAGGCCCTTGAACTGGTCCTTGCCGGCATCGTCGTTCTGCCAGAACACCGCGATCTTGCCGTTCGGGAAATTGTCGCGAATGTATTTTGCGTAGATCCGCCCCTCGCTCTGGTAGTTCGGCTGGAAACCCATGGTCCACGGAAAGTTCTTGGGATCGCCGAACTTGGTGCCGCCGGAGGCGACGAAGAGCTGCGGCACCTTCTTGGCGTTCATGTATTTCATGATCGCGGAATTCGAGGGCGTGCCGAGCGCCTGGAAGATCAGCAGCACCTCGTCGCTCTCGACCAGCTTGCGCGCCTGCTCGATCGCCTTCGGTGGCGAGTAGGCATCGTCATAGCTGATGAAGTTGATCTTGCGGCCGTTGATGCCGCCCTGATCGTTGATCATCCTGAAGAACGCGGCCTCGGTCTTGCCGATCACGCCATAGGACGACGCCGGTCCGCTGTAGGGCATGATGTTGCCGATCTTGATTTCGGTGTCGCTGGCGCCGGGGTCGTATTTCTTCTGCGCCAAAGCCGGTGTCGTGACGAGCACTCCGGCGGCAAGCATGGCGAGGGCAGCAAGCCTGTTGCAACGACCCGGCATGGTTCTCTCCCCTATGTTTTGCAGTTTTGTTTTGGAGACAGTGTCGCAAGGTCGCCCGCGGCTGGCAAGCGCCGCTATTTTCCGCAGCGTGAAACCACCGGGATCGGAAATTGCGTCGTGGCGGTACTCGAAAGGTCTGAGGCCGACCCGCTCAGGCGCCGTCTAGCTCCCGTTTCCCACGGTTAGAACTTCACCGATTGCTTTCTCGACCAATTGCCAGTCGGTCCTCGGAACTAATTTCAACGCAGCGTCAAACGATCGCGTCCGCTGCTCGTGCTCCCTGATCAATCCTGGAACGTCGACCTGTATCTCAGGCGGAAGATGGCCTGATGCGGCCTGATCGACCCTGGCCGCCATCTGCTCCATCAGCCGGTCGTGAAACGATCTCATCTCCTCGACGAATTGATCTCGCGGCATCTGATGGTTACCGAGCGTCGCGGACCAGGCTGGTTCACCAGCAAATCGCCGGTCGCGATTGTCCCATTCGATGTGAACGCGATCATGATCGGACCAGATTGCGATGTCAGCAGACGGAGCGAGGTAAGCGCTGCCCAGGTGACGCTTTTTGCTCCACGTACTCGCCGTAACAGTCAGCTCGAAACGATGGTCGGCATCGGGGCCATCATCGCTTCCGGCACACCAGGCGTCACAGGCATCTCGCAGGATTTTCGCCTGCTCGCCGAAGACAAAGTGCGCAAGCGGTCCAGGCACAGGCTCCATGATGTCGGGAAGCATGTCCGTCAGGTCTTCATAAAGGCGGACGACTTGATAGTCGCAATAACGTCCTGCACCTGCGATCTGCGCATGATCGCTGTACTCAAAGAGCGAGGCGTCGCCGGCCTGTATCCAATACTCTCCATAGGTCAGGCCAAACCAGTGAAGGCGATAGCTCCCAGGCTGCCCCCAAGGCACGATGTTTTCTAGCGGCGCGAGCGTGAAGTTGATGAGCACGACAAAGCCTGGCCGAACTGTGGGGACACCCGAGTCTATTCTGCCGGCATGGATTTTCCAACCCGATATCCGGCAACAGGCTAGCGGTCCAGCTTCTTGGGCCGCGAGACCAGCTCGATCATCTTGCCTTCGTCATCGTCGGGCATCGCGGCCTTGGCCTGCGCGTAGGACTCGACTGCCGCGCGCGAGACCAGCGGCTCGTCAGCCAGCAGGCTCTCCGCGAGCTTCACGGCGTAGGCGGCATCCTTGTGCCGCAGCGCGGCCGTGAACGTCGCGCCGCTGAAGTCGCGTGCGACCATGCGCTTGGAATGGCGCTGCACCTGCGGGCTCGCGGCAACGCCGGCCTGGATAGACTCCAGCACCAGCTTCATGTCGAGCCCGGCCTGCTCGGCGATCGCAAGACCCTCGGCAAGGCCTGCGATCTGGATCGCGCCCATCAGATTGTTGATGAGCTTGTAGACCGTGCCGGAGCCGACCGCGCCGAAATGGCGGATGGTCGAGCCGATCGGCTCGAGGAATGGGCGCGCCCGCTCGAGGTCGGCCGCGTCAGCGCCGGCGAGCAGCGTCAGCTTTCCGCTCGCGGCCGCGTCGGGCAATCCCGTCACGGGGCAATCGATGTAGATCAGCCCGCGCGCATTGAGCTCGCGGCCCATCTCGCGCGCATGGTCATAGGAAACGGTGGAGCACTCGATCGCGATGGTGCCGGCCTTGGCCGTCTTCGCCGCGCCGTTGAGCCCGAGCCAGACCACGCGCGAGGCCTCGTCATCGGCGACCATGGTCACGACCGCGTCGGCGTCGATCGCAGCATCCTCAGGCGAGGTCGCCCATTTCGCGCCGCGCGCGATCAGGTCGTCTGCTTTTGCCTTGCTGCGATTCCACAGCGTCACGGTGAAACCGGCATCGAGATAGCGGCCGGCCATGCCGTGGCCCATCCGTCCGAGCCCGATGAAGGCGACGCGGGTCATGGCTAATCCACGTCCTCGATGTCGGCGCCGGTGGTGCCGAAGGCGCGTTGCGCCAGGGTCGCGGCCATGAAGTCGTCGAGCTCACCGTTGAGCACGCCCGAGGTGTCGGAGGTCTGCACGCCCGTGCGCAGATCCTTCACCATCTGATAGGGCTGAAGCACGTAGGAGCGGATCTGGTGGCCCCAGCCGATATCGGTCTTGGCGGCCTGGTCGGCCGCGGCCTTCTCCTCGCGCTTCTTCAGCTCGATTTCGTAGAGACGCGCGCGCAACATGTCCCAGGCCTGCGCCCGGTTCTTGTGCTGGGAGCGGCCAGCCTGGCAGACCACCGCAACGCCGGTCGGAATATGCGTCAGTCGCACCGCGGATTCGGTCTTGTTGACGTGCTGGCCGCCGGCGCCGCCCGACCGCATCGTGTCGACGCGGACGTCGGCGTCCTTGATGTCGATCTTGATGCTGTCGTCGATGACTGGAAATACCTGCACGCTCGAAAACGAGGTGTGCCGGCGCGCGTTGGAATCGAACGGCGAGATGCGCACCAGCCGGTGCACGCCGGCTTCCGTCTTCAGCCAGCCATAGGCGTTGTGGCCGGAGACCTGGATGGTCGCAGACTTGATGCCGGCCTCTTCGCCCTCGGACTCTTCCAGGAATTCGACCTTGAAGCCGTGCGTCTCGGCCCAGCGCGTGTACATGCGCAAGAGCATCTGTGCCCAGTCCTGGCTCTCGGTGCCGCCGGCACCGGCATGGACTTCGAGATAGGAATCGAAGCGATCAGCCTCGCCCGACAGCAGCGCTTCGAGCTCGCGCCGCGCCACTTCCTTCTTCAGGCTCTTGAGCGCGGCTTCAGCCTCGGCCACGACACCCGCATCGCCCTCGGCTTCGCCGAGTTCGATCATGCCGATATCGTCTTCGAGCTCCTGCTCGACCTTGCCGATGCCCGAGAGCGAATCCTCGAGCGAGGTGCGCTCCTGCATCAGCTTCTGGGCTTTCTGGGGATCGTTCCAGAGGTTGGGATCTTCTGCGAGCTTGTTCAGCTCAGCGAGGCGCGCCGTCGATTTCTCGACGTCAAAGATGCCTCCTCAGCAGCCCGACTGACTGCTTGATCTCTTCTACCAACCGTTCGATTTCGGCGCGCATGTCGTTCTCTGGTCTCGCGGAATCCCGCGTGCAATTGAGATGGGGATGTAGCGGCGGCGGCTGCAAAGCGCAACCGCCACCGCGAAGAACGTCTCCGCCTGGTCCTAAGCCTAGTAGAGCCCGCCCGTGCCCGGCCGCATGAAGAAGCCTGAATCCGGCTGCTGCTGGGGCGCCCCCGGCACGCCGCCGCGCCCGTCGGCGTCGGCAACGCCAATGACCGAGTAGTTATCCGGCGGCGCCGTACCCGGCTTGAAGGCTTCCAAAATGGTTCCACCGGACTCGCCGGGGCCGGCGCGCATGCCGGTCTTGGAGACGACGCGGATCAGCTTGATGCCGGCGGGCACCTTGAACGGAACAGCGGGCTTGTCGGCGAGCGCAAGCTTGAGGAAATCGCGCGCGATCGGAGCGGCCAGATGCCCGCCGGTCGCGGCGTTGCCTTTGCCGAGCGGACGCGGCTTGTCGTAGCCCATGTAGATGGCGACCGCGACGTCAGGCGAGAAGCCGACGAACCAGGCGTCCTTGGCCTCGTTGGTCGTACCGGTCTTGCCGGCGATCGGCTTGCCGACTTCCCTCACGACGGTCGCCGTACCGGCCTGGACCACGCCTTCCAGCAACTCGGTGATCTGATAGGCGGTCATGGAGTCCAGCACCTGCTCGCGGCGGTCGATCAGCTGCGGCTCGTTCTGGTTCTTCCAGCCGCCGGGCGCGTCGCAGCCGCGGCATTCGCGCTGGTCGTGCTTGAAGATGGTATGGCCGTAACGGTCCTGGATACGGTCGATCAGGGTCGGCTTCACGCGGCGGCCGCCATTGGCGAGCATCGAATAGGCCGTGACCATGCGCATCGCCGTGGTCTCCCCGGCACCGAGTGCGTAGGACAGATAGTTGGGCAATTCGTCATAGACGCCGAACCGGCGTGCATATTCGCCGATCAGGGGCATGCCGATGTCCTGTGCGAGGCGCACGGTCACCGTGTTGAGCGACTGCCGCAGCGCGTTCCGCAGTGTCACCGGTCCCTGATATTTGTTCGCCGAGAAGTTTTCAGGTCGCCACACACCGGCGCCCTGGCCCTGGTCGATCTCGATCGGCGCGTCGAGCACGACGGTCGACGGTGTGTAGCCGTTGTCGAGCGCGGCCGAATAGACGATCGGCTTGAACGACGAACCGGGCTGCCGATAGGCCTGCGTGGCGCGGTTGAACTGGCTCTGGTCGAACGAGAAGCCGCCGACCATCGCGAGCACGCGGCCGGTCCAGGGGTCCATCACCACCATCGCGCCGGACACTTCGGGGATCTGACGCAGACGGTACTGGCCTTCGACCGGCTGTCCTTCCTTGCTGTAGAGCGGATCGGCATAAATCACGTCGCCGGGCTGCAGCACCTGCGACACACCCGTGGCAGCCCTGCCCTTCGCAGCTCCTGAAGCCGCCTTCGCCCATTTGACGCCGTCGAGCGTGATCAGGCCGGTCTCGCGCTGCTTGCTGATGGCGCCGCCGAGTTCGCGGTTCGGCTGGAAGCCGATCCGCGCCGACTGGTCGCTGGTCTCCAGCACCACCGCCATGCGCCACGGCGAGATGTCGGAGAGCGACTTGATCTCGGCAAGCTTCACGCCCCAGTCGCCCGAAATATCGAGCTTGCTCATGGCTCCGCGATAGCCCTGCTGCTCGTCATAGTTCACGAGGCCGGCGACCATGGTCTTGCGCGCCATGACCTGGATCTTCGGATCGAGCGTGGTGCGGACCGAGAGGCCGCCTTCGTACAGCTTCTTCTCGCCGTAGCGCTCGAAGATGTCGCGGCGGACTTCCTCGGCGAAATACTCGCCGGCGAAGGTGTGGGCGCCATTGGAACGGTTGGTGACGGCCAGCGGTTCCTTGCGCGCCTTCTCGGCGTCGGCCTGCTTGATCCAGCCGTTCTCCTGCAGGCGGTCGATCACGTAGTTGCGTCGCTCGATGGCGCGGTCGCGGTTACGCACCGGATGCAGCGTCGCCGGCATCTTCGGCAGGGCCGCGAGATAGGAAGCTTCCGCCACGGTGAGTTCGTTCACCGACTTGTCGAAATAGACCAGTGAAGCGGCAGCGATGCCGTAGGCGCCGAGGCCGAGATAGATTTCGTTCAGGTACAGCTCGAGGATCTTGTCCTTCGAATAGGTCTTCTCGATGCGCATCGCGAGCAAGGCTTCCTTGATCTTGCGTGCAAAGGAGACCTCGTTGGTCAGAAGGAAGTTCTTGGCGACTTGCTGGGTGATCGTCGACGCACCCTGCGGGCGGCGGTTGGAGCCGTAGTTCTGGAGATAGACCAGGCCGGCACGGGCCATGCCGGTGTAGTCGATGCCGCCATGCTCGTAGAAATTCTTGTCTTCGGCGGCGAGGAACGCGTTGATCACAAGCTTCGGCACCGCCTGGATCGGCAGATAGAGCCGCCGCTCCTTGGCGTATTCGCCGAGCAGCGAACCGTCGACCGCGTGCACACGGGTCATCACCGGCGGCTCGTAATCCTGAAGCTGAGAGTAGTCGGGCAAGTCTTTGGAGAAATGCCAGATCAGGCCTGCAACGGCACCGACACCGACAAGGAACAACACCGTTCCCGCGGCGAACAGGAAGCCCATGAACCGCACAAGCAAGCGCATTATGTGTTTATCCGTTCAATCCCAGGATCAGCCCAAGGCGCCCAAACCAAATAAGGCGCCATCCTCACGTCGCGAATTCACCGGCCTTACTCAATACTATCGATGCCGGACCGAAAGACGCTTGCCGAACGGGATTCTCGTCGATTCCGGAACCCCCTGCGTCGTTTTTATAAAGCGTCCGCTGTGGCCAAACCAGGGCTTAACATCGGAACCGGCATTCCCTGCTTAATTCCCGGCCCCCGCCGTTGCCATCCGCTTGGCCAGGAACGTGTCGATCGCCTGGGCCATCGAGCCCACCGCGCGCGACCGCCAGCCCTCGGACACGAGGTGCTCGAGGTCGCCCTTGTTGGAGACGTAGCCGATCTCGACCAGCACCGAGGGCACATCGGGGGCCTTCAGCACCCGGAAACCGGCCGACTTCAAGGGATGCTTGTGCATCCGTACCGTCGACTTCATTTCACCCATCAGCAAATGCGCAAAACGGTTTGAAAAGGTGCGGGTTTCCCGCTGCGTCAGGTCGATCAGGATATCGGCGACGTCGGTCGGCTCCTCCGCGAGATTGAAGCCGGCAATCGCGTCGGCGCGGTTTTCGGCATCGGCCAGGCGCTGGGCCTCGGCGTCGGAGGCCTTGTCCGAGAGTGTGTAGATGGTGGCGCCCTGCGCATCGCCCTCGGCCTTCGGCAGTGCGTCGGCGTGGATCGAGACGAACAGCGCGGCGTTCAGACTGCGGGCGATTTTGGACCGGTCATTGAGCGGAATGAAGGTGTCGTCGTCCCTTGTCATCACCACCCGGTATTTGCCGGCCTTTTCCAGCCGGTCGCGCAGCGCCAGGCCAAACGCGAGCACCAGGTTTTTCTCGCTCTCGCCGCTCGACTGGGTGCCGTTGTCGATGCCGCCGTGGCCGGGATCGATCACGACGACCGGGCGTCCATCGGCCGGCGCCCCCGGCTTCTGCGGCGTCGCTTCGGGCGCGGCAGGAACCGTTGCCGGCGGCGCGGCGGCGATCGTCGACCGCAACTCGGGGCGATTCTCCGGGGCGGGCGTCGGCACGAAAGCCGCGCGGTCGACCTCCTCCAGCTCGAGCACCAGCCGGGCCGGCTGGCCGTTGGCCGCCTCGAGAACATAGGAATTGGTGACCTTGGCAGGCCCGGCCAGGTCGAACACGATTCGGGAGCCACCGGGCATGACGAGCCCGTAGCGGAAGGCCTTGACCAGCCCTCGCCCGGCCCCGGTGCCCGGGCCCAGCTGAAAATTCACCTGGGGGACATCGACCACGACCCGGTAGGGATCGGCGAGCGTCGTGACGCGGAAGCTGACGGTCTGGTCGAGGTCGAGGATGAAGCGGGTCTGCTTGCCGTCGCCGGCCAGGCGCGCAGCTGTCGCAGTCGGAAAATTCGCCGTCACAACAGAGGGTTGCGATGGGCTCTCGGCGGCGCTGAGACGCGAGGAATCGGCGCACGGCAATGCCGCGGCGCACAGAAGCGCAACCCCCAGCAAAACCCTTTGATTTGTGCGGCTCGCCACCGAATCCGTGCCTCCGAGCAGCCCTCTTTAACGCAATAGAACCACAGGGTTAATCGATCCTTAATGACGGAAACGCGAAACTCTTCGACTGTGACCAGCGTGCGACGCTCCCTTGCACGGCTGGCCCATTCCTCGTATGTACGGATTGCTGACGGCCAATAATTTTCCGGTTGTGTCGCATTCAGCCTCCCGGTGCAGCGCCGGAACTCCCAAGGTTTGGGAATTCCAGCGTTTTTCCGTTCCCCTCTAAGACCAGCGCGGTGCGCGGCAGCGAGGTGGAACGGGGCAAGCCCCGGCGGCGGACGGTTTCCGGTTACCACGCTGTATCCGGGACAGTTTCGACAGCGACGCGGCCAGTTACCCGATCCCTTAATCCCAAGGGGGCGGTTCGTGATCCCAGGGCGAGCGCGCACGCGCCATGCCTGGCCAGCAGCAACTGATTAGGGGCGGCCCCGCCGCCCAATGTTTCATACGGGCCGACGCTTGATGCGCCAGACTGTGCCGACGAATTCTGAAGGACCTTTCGCGACGCTGCGGAGTGACACTCCCGCGCGCCGCTTCGGTCCTCCGGCTTCCGATTCGGCGAGGCGCGAGAGACGGCGTTTCGGCCTTCCCCTCACCCCCGAATCAGGTGGACCGTCGCGTCACCCGGCAGCGCAGCTCGCGCCCACGGTCGATCGCGCCCGCCGCCGCCAAGAGTTAAGACATGCCCAACAAGATGTTGATCGATGCCACCCACCCGGAAGAGACCCGGGTCGTCGTGGTCCGCGGCAATCGCGTCGAAGAGTTTGACTTCGAGACCGCGCAACGCAAGCAACTGCGCGGGAACATCTACCTCGCCAAGGTCACAAGGGTCGAACCCTCGCTCCAGGCCGCTTTCGTTGAATATGGCGGCAACCGCCACGGCTTCCTGGCCTTCAGCGAAATCCATCCCGACTACTACCAGATCCCGGTGGCCGACCGGCAGGCGCTGATCGAGGCCGAAGAACAGGCCCATCGCGAAGCCGAGGAAGAGAGCGAGAACCGCTCTCACGGCCGCCGCCGCTCGCGCCACCGCAATGCCCGCCGCCGCGGTCAAGGCGAACGCGTCCGCAGCGACATCGTCGAGGGTCTCGGCGCCGATCCGGCCGCACAGCCGGTCGAGGGCCAGGCCCTGCCGGAGCATGCCGACGGCGCTGCGCATGAGGGCGAGCATCTGCACGCCGCTGCCGAGCATCACGGCGAGCACGAAGGTCACGACCACGATCATCATGACCATGATCACGACGATCACGGGCATGACGATCACGAGCACGATGATCACCATCACGCTCATGATGACGAGCACCATCACGCTCATGATCATGAAGACCATGGCCATGACGACGAGCACGATCATCACGACCACGCTCATGCCGAGGATTCGCCCGCGCCTGTCGCCGCTATTGGCGCTGAGCCCGTTGTTGCGGCCGAGACCGTTGAGGCCACCGTCTCTGAAACGCATGCCGAGGCTTTTGCCGAAGCCGTGACTTCCGTCACCGAGCCGGCCGATGCCGTCTACGCTGCCGGTGAGAGCACTGAAGCCCCGCATCAGGATGCGGAAGCCAGGGCCGACGAAGACGACGAGGACGATGAAGACGGCGAGGAAGCCGAAGAGGAGCACGTCGAATCCGTCGGCGGTGACGACGTGCTCGAGGAAGTGCCGGAGCGCACCTTCCGTCCGCGCCGCCAGTACAAGATCCAGGAAGTCATCAAGCGCCGCCAGGTGATGCTGGTGCAGGTGGTCAAGGAGGAGCGCGGCAACAAGGGCGCGGCGCTGACGACCTACCTCTCGCTCGCCGGCCGATACGCCGTGTTGATGCCGAACACCGCCCGTGGCGGTGGCATCAGCCGCAAGATCACCTCCGCCCAGGACCGTTCGCGCCTGAAGGAAGTGGTGCAGGATCTCGACGTGCCCGAGGGCATGGGCATCATCCTGCGCACCGCGGGTGCCGCCCGCACCAAGCCCGAGATCAAGCGCGACTTCGAGTACCTGATCCGGATGTGGGAGACGGTGCGCGACCTGACGCTGAAGTCGCAGGCCCCGACGCTGGTCTACGAGGAAGGCTCGCTGATCAAGCGCTCGCTGCGCGACCTCTACAACAAGGAGATCGACGAGATCTCGGTCGCCGGCGAGTCCGGCTACCGCGAAGCCCGCGACTTCATGAAGATGCTGATGCCCGCCAATGTCAGCGCGGTGAAGCAATATCGCGACGGCCAGCCGCTGTTCTCGCGCATGGGCGTC
Source organism: Bradyrhizobium monzae (assembly GCF_021458635.1). Classification (GTDB taxonomy): domain Bacteria; phylum Pseudomonadota; class Alphaproteobacteria; order Rhizobiales; family Xanthobacteraceae; genus Bradyrhizobium. Next base: position 223,051 of record NZ_JAIRDQ010000005.1, on the reverse strand, counting down.
GAAAGCCAACTCGACGCGATGTTCTCGCCGACCGTGCAGCTGCGCTCCGGCGGTTACATCGTGATCAACCAGACCGAGGCGCTGGTCTCGATCGACGTCAACTCCGGACGATCGACGCGCGAGCACCATATCGAGGACACCGCGCTCAAGACCAATCTGGAAGCGGCCGAAGAGGTCGCCCGACAGCTCCGCCTGCGCGACCTCGCCGGCCTGATCGTCATCGACTTCATCGACATGGACGAGAAGCGCAACAACCGTGCGGTCGAGCGCAAGCTGTCCGACTGCCTGCGGCAGGATCGCGCGCGCATCCAGGTCGGACGCATCTCGCATTTCGGCCTGCTCGAGATGTCGCGCCAGCGCATCCGTGCGAGCGTGCTGGAATCCTCGACCGATCCCTGCCCGCATTGCGGCGGCACCGGCCATGTCCGTTCGGTGTCCTCGGTAGCGCTGCAGTTGCTGCGCGGCCTGGAAGAGATCTTGATGAAGGGCGCGACCCACAACCTCGTGGTCCGCACCCGCACCGACGTCGCGCTCTATGTGCTGAACCACAAGCGCGGTCATCTGCGCGATCTCGAAAACGGCTTCAAGGTCTCGCTTTCTGTCATCGCCGACCCCAGCGTCAGCGGACCGCAAGCCTATCTCATCGACCGCGGCGAGCAGGTGCATACGCTCGAAGCCGCCAAGGCGCTGCTAGCGGCCCAGGCCGCCGCAAGCCCGCCGCCGCTGGTCGAAGAAGCCTATGACGACGAGGAGCTCGATGCGGAACTGGAATCCGAAGTCGAGACCGAGGAGACCGAAGGTCTCACCGAGGAGCAAGCTGCAGGCGATGCATCGCCCGAGCAGGACGGCCAGCGACGCAAGCGCCGTCGCCGCCGGCGCGGTCGCGGCGGTCAGCGCGACGGTGAGGCGCGCGAGGATGGCGCCCCCGCCTCTCTTGAAGGGGCCGTAGCGGCCAGCGAAGGCGAAGAGGATGCCGACACCGAACAGGAGGGTGAGGAAGGCGAGGACCAGGCCGCCCGTGGCGAGCAGCAGGGCAACAGCGATCGTCGTCGCCGGCGTGGTCGCAGGGGCGGGCGTCGTCGGCGCGGTAACGGCGAGGAAGGTCTCGCCGGCTCCATCGGCGACGAGCTCACCGGCAATCAGCCGTCGGAAGCAACCGAGGCGGTCGCTGATTTCGACAGCTCCGGCAGCGAGACCGCTCCGTCGATTGCGCATTCGGAGCATATCGCGCCGGTCGAAGCGTCTCAGCCCGAGTTTCAGTTGCAGGCACCGGTCGAAACGCCGGCGCAGCCCGCGCCTTCCGCCGCTGTTGCTGAGGAAGAGCCCGCATCCGACGACAAGGCGGCGCGACGCCGCTCCACCGTCCGGGAGAAGGTGAGCTTCCTGTCGAGCCCGAGCGAGCCGGCCACCCCGGTTGCGGCAGCGCCGGAGCCGGTTGCTCCGCCCGCGCCCGAGCCTGCTACGGACGTGGCAGCCGAGACGCCAGCGGCCCCGCGTCGCGCCGGCTGGTGGTCGCGCCGTTTCGGCAGCGGCGAATAGAACGAAAACCAGATGAAACCGCCCGGTCAAACCGGGCGGTTTTGATTTGGCGAGGTCATATCCAATGCAAAGCGCAATCATTCTCGGCGGCGGCATGGTGGGCGTCGGCGCCGCCTTGCATCTGAGGCAACGCGGCTGGACCGTCTCGCTGGTCGACCGCAGGGAGCCCGGCCGCGAGACCAGCTACGGCAACGCCGGGATGATCCAGGCGGAGGCGGTGCGGCCCTATCCGATGCCGCGCGACCTCGCCTCGCTCGTGAAGATCGCGACCGGCCGCACCAATGACGTGCGCTACAGCTTGTCCTCGCTGCATCGCCACGTCGAGCCGCTGCTCCGCTATTGGTGGCATTCGGCGCCGAAGCGGCATCGCGAGGCGATCGCCGCCTGGGCGCAGCTGATCGCCTATGCGACCCCCGAGCACGACATCCTGATCCGCGAAGCCCATGCCGACAATCTGATCCGCCGCGCCGGCTATCGCGCACTGTTTCGCGATGCTGCTGCGCTCGACCATTCGATCAAGGCCGCAGAGGAAGACCGAAGCGAGTTCGGCGTGAATTATCGCGTGCTCTCGGGCAGCGAACTGACCAAGGCCGAACCGATCCTGCGCGCCGACCTTCCCGGCGCGATCCATTGGCTCGACACCTGGACCGTGTCCGATCCCGGCGCCCTGGTCACCGCCTATGCCAATCTGTTCGAACGCCTCGGCGGCATCATCGTGCTCGGCGATGCGCAGTCGTTGCAGCAGACCGCGACCGGATGGTCGGTCGACACCGACAATGGCCGCATCGATGCCGCCAACGCCGTCGTGACGCTCGGGCCGTGGTCGCCGGATCTCCTGCACAAGTTCGGCTACCGGATTCCGTTGGTGCGCAAGCGCGGCTACCACATGCATTACAGCGGCGGCGCCTCGCTCGATTTGCCGCTGGTCGACAAGGGCCAGGGCTACGCCATGGGACCGATGGCCAAGGGCATCCGCATCACCACAGGCGCGGAGCTGACGGGGCCGGATGCGCTGGCAACGCCGGTGCAGCTCGCCAGCGCCGAAGCCTCCGCACGCGAGCTGATCGATCTCGGCCAGCGCGCCGAGCCCGAGCCTTGGTTCGGCACCCGCCCCTGCACGCCCGACATGGTGCCCGTGCTTGGCCGTGCCCCACGCCACCGCGGCCTCTGGATGAATTTCGGCCACGGTCACCAGGGCTTTACGCTGGGCCCCGCCACCGGGCGCCTGCTCGCGGAGATGATGAACGGCGAGACGCCCTCGATCGATCCGACGCCGTACCGGCCGGAGCGGTTCTAGCTCTCCGCTTTCGCGGCGAGCACTGAGAGCGCAGCCGTCAGAAGCATCAGCGGGTCATCGCCCACGATATCACCGCCCCCGACATCAGAGATGCCGGTTAAACGCGCGAGGCCGCGAATTCCGTCAGTCGATCTGCGTGGCCAGAATTTTTCTGATCCGCTCGGAATGCTCCGGCGTCGCCGGGTTGTAGACGACCATGCCGAGATCGGGCCGGCCGTCGACCGAGAACGCCGAATATTCGAACGCGATCGGACCGAGGACGGGATGGCGCAGATGCTTGACGCCCTCGCCATAGTTGCGGACGTCGTTGTCGGCCCACAGCCTCGCGAACTCGGGACTCTGGCGACACATCTCGTCGACGAAGTCGGCGACATGCGAGACCGCGCCGGCGCGCGCCGCGTCCGCCCGGAACGCCGCGACCACGAAGCGGGCCACGCTGTCCCAATCATATTGCGCGGCCCGGATGTTGGGCTCGCTGAAGATCAGCCGCAGGATGTTGCGCCGTTCCGGCGGAAGTTTTGAATAGTCGGTCAGCACGAGCGTCGCCGCGCGATTCCAGGCGACGACGTCCCAGATCGCGGTCCTGATGATGGCGGGGCTGGTCTCCAGCGCATCGAGCACGCGCTGAAGCCGTGGCGAGACGCCCTCACTTGCCTGGTAACGGACTTCGGGCGGACGGCCGAGCCCGATCAGGAACAGATGCTCGCGCTCGACATCGGTCAGCATCAGCGCGGCGGCGATGCGGTCGAGCACGTCGGCCGACGGCGCGCCACCGCGGCCCTGCTCCAGCCAGGTGTACCAGGTCGGGCTGATATTGGCCCGCTGCGCGACCTCCTCGCGCCGCAGCCCCGGCGTACGCCGGCGACTACCGCCGAAGCCGAAGGCAGCCGCGTCGAGCCGGGTCCGGCGGTCTTTCAGATAGGTCCCGAGCAGGTTCTCGCTGGAGGTATCGCTCATCCTGTTAGCTATTATACCCTGATAATATTACTACTTTACCCGGATAATCCTAGCGCAGATGCTGTCTCACACCAACCTGGAGATTGCTCATGCGTGTATTCGTCACTGGCGCCACCGGCTTCGTCGGCTCTGCCGTTGTTGCCGACCTGATCGCCGCCGGCCATAGCGTCACCGGCCTCGCCCGCTCCGATGCGGGTGCCGCATCGCTCGCCGCAATGGGGGCAAAGGTCCACCGCGGCTCGCTGGAGGACCACGCCTCCTTGCGCAGCGGCGCCGCCGGCTCCGATGGCGTGCTGCATCTCGGCTTCAACCACGACTTCTCGAAATTTTTGGACAATTGCGAGCTCGACCGCCGCGCCATCGTCGCGCTCGGTGAAGAACTCACGGGCTCTGACCGCCCGCTCATCGTCACCTCCGGCGTGGCGCTACTCGCGCCTGGACGTCTCGCGACCGAGGATGACGAGGCGGCACACGGCTTCCCACGCGTGTCGGAATCGACCGCGCTCTCGCTGGCCGGCGTCCGCGCCGCTGCGGTGCGACTGCCGCCAACGACGCATGGCGAAGGCGACCACGGCTTTGTCCCGATCCTGATCAACCTCGCCCGCCAGAAAGGCGTGGCGGCTTATATTGGCGACGGCATGAACCGCTGGCCCGCCGGGCACCGCTTCGATGCGGCGCGCGTTTACAGGCTGGCGCTCGAGCAAGGCGCAACCGCACCGCGCTATCATGCGCTCGCCGAGGAAGGCATCCCGTTCAAGACGATTGCCGAGGTCATCGGCAAAAGACTCGGTGTGCCAGTGGTCTCGAAATCGCAGGACGAAGCGGCCGAACATTTCGGCTGGTTCGCGCAATTTGCCGGTGTCGACGTGCCGACATCGAGCGCGAAGACACGCGCCCTGCTCGGCTGGGCGCCGAAAGAAAAAGGGCTGATCGAGGATCTCGACCAGCCCTATTACTTCAAGGCCTGACGGCGCATTACGCCGCGCGATGCAGCTTGCAGATCAGTCCGTCGTGACCGCGGTCTCGAGGTCGGTCGGATCGATCTGCTGGCTCAATCGCGCATTGAGCTTGTCGCGATCGAGCTCGCCCTCCCACCAGGCGACGATCACGCAGGCCACACCGTTGCCGCAGAGATTGGTGAGTGCGCGGCACTCGCTCATGAACTTGTCGATGCCGAGCACGATCGCCATGCCCGGCACGAGCCGGGGATCGACCACGGCGAGCGTCGCGGCCAGCGTGATGAAGCCCGCACCGGTGATGCCGGAGGCCCCCTTCGAGGTCAGCATCGCCACCACGAGGATCGTGAGCTGCTGGCCGAAGGTGAGATCGAAGCCGAGCGCCTGTGCGATGAACAGGGTCGCCAGCGTCATGTAGATGTTGGTGCCGTCGAGGTTGAACGAATAACCCGTGGGCACCACCAGACCGACCACCGACTTCGAGCAACCGAGCCGTTCCAGCTTCTCCATCAGGGATGGCAGCGCGCTTTCCGACGACGAGGTGCCGAGCACGATCAGCAGCTCGTCCTTGATGTAGGCCAGGAACCTGAAGATCGAGAACCCTGCAAACCGCGCGATGGTGCCGAGCACCACGATCACGAACAGCGCCGCGGTCAAATAGAACGTCGCGATCAGGCCCATCAGATTGAGGATCGCACCGGTGCCGAACTTGCCGATGGTGTAGGCCATCGCACCGAACGCACCGAGCGGTGCGGCGCGCATCACGATGGAGATGACGCCGAACACCGCATGCGCGGCGTCGTCGATGAAGCCGCGGATCACATGCCCACGCTCGCCAAGACCCATGATCGCAAAGCCGAACAGCACCGAGAACAGCAGCACCTGGAGGATCTCGCCTTGCGCGAAGGCGCCGACCACGGTGTCGGGAATGATGTGCAGGATGAAGTCGACCGACTTCTGGCCTTCGGCCTGCTTGGCATAATTGGCGACCGCTTGCGCGTTGGCGGCAGCATTGCCAAAGCCAGCGCCCGGCTTCACGACGTTGCCGATGATGAGGCCGATGACGAGCGCGAAGGTGGAGACGATCTCGAAATAAACCAGCGCCTTGACGCCGATGCGGCCGACTTTCTTGGCATCCTGGATGTGCGCGATACCGGAGACCACGGTGCAGAAGATGATCGGCGCGATCACCATCTTGATCAGCTTGATGAAGCCGTCACCGAGTGCCTTGATCCAGTCGTTGGTAGCAACCGTCGGCCAGAGCCAGCCGACGATCGCGCCGAGCACGATGGCGATCAGCACCTGGACGTAGAGAATTTTATACCACGGCTTGGCGGCGCTCGGTGCGGCTGGCGCGCCGGTCATTGTTGTCGTTGTCATTGTTTCACTCCCCCTCAAAATTCAGAGCCAGCCAAGATCAACTTGGCCGGCCCTGTCAATTGGAACATTCCGTACAGTGAAATCTAGCCGCGGCGATCGACGATCCGTCGCGCCGCCGGCATCAGCGCAGCGCCTAGCGCATTCTTGACCACGGAGGCCGCAATGAACGGCGCGACGCCAACCAGCCAAGCCTTATTTGCGCCAAGGCCGATGCCGTAGGCCAGCCAGCCGAAACCGGCGATGAAAATCACGACATGGCCGACCGCCATGGCCGCGAACAGCAGCACGACGTTGCGATCCCAGCCTCGTTCGGCGAACCAGCCGATGACGAAGGCAGCCAGCACGAAGCCATAGAGATAACCGGCGGTGGGACCGATCAGCGGTGCGATTCCACCGACCGGACCGGCGAACACCGGCAGGCCCATCGCGCCTTCGGCGAGGTAAGCGATCATGGTTGCGCTGCCAAGGCGCCAGCCATAGGCCGCGCCGATCATCAGCACGACCAGGGTCTGCAACGTCATGGGCACGTAGGGCAGCGGCAGGTTCACCTTGGCCGACAACGCCATCAGCGCGGAGCCGAGTCCCACCAGGACGACGGCGCGCAAGGCGCCGACGGTCTCACCCGGTCGGGTCGGCCACATCACTGCGGCAAGAGGAGAATGCGACGTGGCGGCGGACTGGACGGTTCGGTCAGACAAGATGCACTCCGGAAGGCTGTTCGAAACTGGCGGCTATTTAAGCCAGTGAGCGATCCGGTCAACTGCCTCCCGCATCTCGGCAGCCGAGCGCGCATAGGAGAATCGGATGAACGAGCGGCCATGGATCGGATCGAAATCGACGCCCGGCGTTGCCGCAACGTGGGCCTTCTCCAGCATCTGCTTGGCGAACTCGAAACTATCGGACGTGAAGTCCGAGACGTCGGCATAGAGATAGAACGCGCCATCCGCGGGCAGGAATTTGCTGAGGCCCGCCTTGGGCAATCCCTCGATCAGGATGCGCCGGTTTTCCTGGTAGCCGTGCTTGATCTCCTCCATCTCGGCCGCACCGTCGAAGGCGGCTTCGGCCGCGATCTGCGACAGCGACGGCACCGAGATCGAGAGGTTCTGCTGCAGCCGCTCGATCGGCCGCACCAGAATCTCGGGCACGACCATCCAGCCGACGCGCCAGCCCGTCATGCAAAAATACTTCGAGAACGAATTGATCACGAGTGCGTGCGGAGACAGCTCTGCCGCCGTCACAGCGGGAAATGCATAATCGAGTCCGTGATAGATCTCGTCGGAGATGAAGCGGATGCCGGCATCCTCAGACGCCGCGATCAGGCCGGCGAGCGCCTCGCGCGACATCATCGTTCCCGTCGGATTGGCGGGGCTGCCGACCAGCACACCCTTCAGCGGCGCCTTGCGATGGACGGCGAGCAGCGCCTCGCCGGTCAGCGCGTGACGCGTCTCGTCGGTGGTCTCGATCAGCACCGGCTCGCAGCCGAGCGCGGTGAGGATGTGACGGTACGGCGGATAGCCCGGCACTGTCACCGCGACGCGATCGCCGGGCTCGAACATCGACAGGAAGGCCAGGATGAACCCGCCGGAGGAGCCCGTGGTCACCACGATTCGCTCCGGGCTGACGGCACAGCCATAGGCATCGCGATAATGCCGCGCGATGCGCTCACGTAAGGAGGGGATGCCGAGCGCCGAGGTGTAGTCGATCCGCCCCGCAGACAGCGCGGCCTGCGCCGCCGCGATTGCGGTCTTCGGCGCGCCGGCCGCGGGTTGGCCGACCTCCATGTGAATGACATCGCCGCCGTCCGCCTCGATCCGGGCCGCCGCGGCCATCACGTCCATTACCATGAACGGGGGAACATCACTGCGGCGGGAGGGCTCGAGCCACTGCCCCACGCGGTTCCTCAATGTCGCATCGTGCATCGATTTCTGCTATTCGCTGGCCGACCGGTCCGTTCGGTCCGGAAAACGGGCGCTTGCGCCCCAGACTAGCCGCATTATACGGCTCATAAGGGCATATCGCGTATCCGGTCCGCCGCCAATCGCCAAAACCAATCACAAAAGCTGCATTCCAAGTCCGCTTGCAAAGCCCGTTTGACCCAGACCGTTTGATGTTGCTCCAGATCGCATTGCGCAAAAAGGCCTCCGCCCTCACCGCCCTCGTCTCGGCGGCAGCGATCGCGCTGCTGCCGGTCCCGGCGACGCAGGCGCAGGAAGGCCGCGGACCGCCGGTCCTGCGCGACACCGAAACCGAGCAGCTGTTGCGCGAATATACGCGCCCGATCCTGCGGGTTGCCGGCCTGGAGAAGCAGAACATCCAGATGGTGATCATCAACGACAGCTCGTTCAACGCGTTCGTCGCCGATGGCCGCCGCATCTTCGTCAATTACGGCGCGATCCTGCAGTCGGAGACGCCGAACCAGCTGATCGGCGTGCTCGCCCACGAGACCGGGCATCTGGCCGGCGGCCATCTGTCCAAGCTGCGCGAGCAGCTCGCCAATGCCCAGACCCAGATGATCATCGCCATGCTGCTCGGCGCCGGCGCGCTCGTAGCGGGTGCGAGCCGCGGCTCCAGCAATAGCAATAACGGGCTCGCCAATGCCGGCGCGGCCGCGATCGCCGGACCGCAGGAAATGATCCGCCGCTCGTTGCTATCCTACCAGCGCCAGCAGGAAGAGAACGCAGACCGCGCCGGCGTGAAATTCCTGACCGCGACCCAGCAGTCGCCGAAGGGCATGTACGAGACCTTCAAGCGCTTCACCAGCGAGAGCCTGTTCGCGGCACGCGGCGCCGATCCCTATCTGCAATCGCACCCGATGCCCGCAGAGCGCGTCGCAGCGCTTCAGGAGTTCGCCAGCACCAGCCCTTATTGGGACAAGAAGGACGATCCCGCGCTGCAGCTCCGCCACGACATGGTGCGCGCCAAGGTTTCCGCCTTCATGGAGCGGCCGGAGCTGGTGTACCGCCGCTATCCCCTGACTAATGACAGCATGCCGGCGCGCTATGCCCGCGCCATCAGCACCTATCTGCATGGCGATTTGCGCAGCGCGCTGACGCAGATCGACGCGCTGATCGCGGTGCAGCCGAACAACCCGTACTTCTACGAGGTCCGCGGCCAGGCCCTGCTGGAGAGCGGCAAGCCGGCCGACGCGATCGCCCCCCTGCGCAAGGCTGTCGCACTCTCGAACAATGCGCCCCTCATCGAGATGTTACTTGGGCAGGCACTGGTTGGAACCGATAATAAGGCCTACACGGACGACGCCGTTCGGATTCTCCGTGCCGCAGTGGCGCGGGAGCCCGAGGCCCCTCTCGGCTACATGCAGCTCGCGATGGCCTATGGCCGAAAGGGAGACTATGCAGAGGCGGATCTCGCCTCCGCCCAGGCCGCCTACTTGCGCGGCGACAACAAGACCGCTCGCGAGCTCGCCACGCGCGCGAAAACCCGTTTCGCCGTCGGCACGCCCGGATGGGTCAAGGCCGACGACATCGTGGCGTCTAAACCGCCGCGCAACTAGCCTGATCACGACACTAACCTGATCACGACATCCGCCACTATGACGTCACGACACTGCGATTAAGTCCGCCGGGACGTTTTCGACACCTGCTCTGGATAAGAGGATTTGCCAATGCCTTCGCTGCGCCTGCTTGCTCCCGCGCTGTTTGCGCTTGCCATCTTCGGCGCAACGGGACCGGCTTCGGCCGACAGCTTCTCGGATGCCCAGCGCACCGACATCGAGGCAATCATCAAGAACTACCTCGTCAGCCATCCCGAGGTGCTCGAGGAGGCCATGACCGAGCTCAGCAAGCGCCAGGCCGATGCCGAAACGAAGAAGCACGAGGCCAGCATCGCGCAGAACTCGGATGCGATCTTCAACTCGCCGCGCCAGGTCGTGCTCGGCAACAAGGACGGCGACGTCACCTTCGTCGAGTTCTTCGATTACAATTGCGGCTACTGCAAGCGCGCGATGGGCGACATGCTCGACCTGATGAAGGCCGATCCCAAGCTGAAGGTCGTGCTGAAGGAGTTTCCGGTGCTGAGTCAGGGTTCGGTCGAGGCCGCACAGGTCGCGGTCGCCGTGCGCATGCAGGATCCCTCCGGCAAGAAATATCTCGACTTCCACCAGAAGCTGCTCGGTGGTCGTGGCGCCGCCGACAAGGCACGCGCGATGCAGGCGGCCAAGGAAGCCGGCCTCGACACCGCGAAGATCGAGAAGGACATCGCGAGCCCCGAGGTGCGCGCCACCATCGAGGAGAATTTCAAGCTCGCCGAAGCGATGGGCATGAACGGCACGCCGAGCTACGTGATCGGCAAGCAGATTGTGGTCGGCGCCGTCGGCCTCGACGGCCTCAAGGAAAAGATCGGCGTTGCCCGCTGCGGCAAAGCGACCTGCTGACCACGCTCCACAACGTTACGCATGCGAAAAGGCCGGCTGAAAAGCCGGCCTTTTCCTTTTGCGCCAAACCTTGGCGCAATCCTGCAAGCTCGTTCACCTGGCGTTCAACAAACAAATCCTGCGGAACAGGAGATGTTTCGGAACAAGTGACACCTCCTCCCGTTGTCGGCGCGGGCAATGACGCAAAGAAACACCTGAGGAGAATTCAATGTCGAACCGCTTTATGATCTCGGTTGCCGCAATTGCACTGATCGCCGGCACCGGTCTGGCGAACGCACAAGGCACGATGAAGAATGACAGCGGCGGCGCCGGCGCGCAGCCGATGCAGCACTCGCAGCCGGCCGGCGGCGCCGCTGAACATGGCGCAACAGGCAAGGAATCCGCAAGTCCGCAGAAGGGCACCGTGGGTCAGGCCGGCGGCGCCATGAAGTCCGGCGAAGAGAAGTCCTCCGGCGCGATGGAGAAATCCGGTGCGGCAGAGAAATCCGGCGGGATGGAGAAGTCCGGCGCGATGAACAAGAACGCGGCTGACGAGAAGGCCGGCGCGGCCAAGGGTGAGCACGCCCAGAGCGCGCAGGACAAGTCAGCCCAGGACAAGTCGAAGAGCATGAGCTCTGAATCATCGACCAAGTCCGGCAGCAAGGACATGAAGGCCGAGGATAACAAGGCCGGCGCCGCCAAGAGCAACAATGCCGAGAACCGTCCGGCTGCGACCGACAGCAAGTCCCAGACCACGACCGGCAACGCCGCGACCTCGGCGACCGCCGCTCCGCCGGCGGAGAAGCGGACCCAGATCGTGTCGGCGATCAAGTCCGAGAAGATCGAGGAGACGACCAACGTCAACTTCAACATTGCGGTCGGCACGACCATCCCGGCGAGCGTTCGTTTCCATCCGCTCCCGGCACGGATTGTCGAAATCTATCCGGAATGGCGCGGCTATGACGTGATCTTCGTGCACGGCCAGTACATCATCGTCCGTCCGCAGACGCGCGAGATCGTCTACATCATCGAGGGCTAAGCCGCCTCGCTGACGTCCCAATGAGCCCTTGCCGAGCGATCGGCAGGGGCTTTTGGGCTATCGGACAGCCTCCTCCGCTGGTCCGGACCGGAAGCCATGCTTTGGACTGGTTAACAAGCAATTTCCGTAGTTTCCGCACAGGTTTTTGCACACCGGATGAAGTGCCTGAAGCGGTCCTGGAGGCCCTTCAAGGCTTCCCCTGGGTCACTTTGTTACCTATAACCCCCGCCACGCCGAAACACGCGCCGGGACACGAATGGCCGAACCAGCAACCGACACGATCCTCGTTCTCAACGGGCCGAACCTCAACATGCTGGGGACGCGCGAGCCCGAGAAGTATGGTCATGCGACGCTGGCCGACGTCGAGGCGCTATGCCGGGAGACGGCCGCGACCTTCGGCCTCAAGGCCGATTGCCGGCAGTCCAACCGCGAGGGCGAGCTGATCGACTTCATCCACGAGGCGCATGCCCGCAAGATGAAGGGCATCATCATCAACGCCGGCGGTTATTCGCACACCTCGATCGCGTTGCACGACGCGCTGCTCGCGGTGCAGATCCCGACCGTCGAAGTGCACGTGACCAACATCCACGCCCGCGAGAGCTTCCGCCACCACTCCTACACGGCGCGCGCGGCTTTCGCCTCGCTCTGCGGCTTCGGCATCGAGGGTTACCGCCTCGCCATCCAGGGCCTTGCCGCCAAGGTCGGCATCAAGCCCAAAGCCTGACGCTCCCCCATCACACAGAACATTCGGATCAAAGAACATGGCGCGCCAGCCAGACGACAAAGCAGCCGCAAAGTTTTCCAGCGAGGATTCCGCACTGGTCCGCGAGCTTGCTCTGCTGCTCGATGAGACCAGCCTCACCGAGATCGAGATCGAGCGCGCCGGCCTGCGCCTGCGCGTCGCCCGCAACATCAGCGTCGCCGCGACCATGCCTGTTCCGGTCGCGCATGCAGCGCCCGGGCTTGTCGCAGCACCTGCCGCAGCGCCCGCGGCTGCCGCGGCTGACATGTCGAAGCATCCGGGTGCCGTGTCCTCGCCGATGGTTGGCACTGCCTATTGGGCGCCGGAGCCCGGCGCCAAGCCGTTCGTCGAGGTCGGCTCGAAGGTCTCGGTCGGCCAGACCCTGCTGATCATCGAAGCGATGAAGACCATGAACCAGATCCCCTCGACGCGCGCCGGCACGGTGACGCAGATCCTGGTCGAGGACGGCCAGCCGGTGGAGTTCGGCGAGCCGCTCGTCATCATTGAGTGAGGGAGTGGCGAATAGCGAGTAGCGCATAACTACTCTGCCTTATTCGCCATTCGCTATTCCCCATTCGCCCGTGAGGCACCATGTTCGACAAGATCCTCATAGCCAATCGCGGCGAGATCGCCCTTCGCATCCTGCGCGCCTGCAAGGAGCTCGGGATCGCGACCGTCGCCGTACACTCCACCGCCGACGCCGACGCCATGCATGTGCGTCTGTCGGACGAGAGCGTTTGTATCGGGCCGCCGCCATCCAAGGACAGCTATCTCAACGTGCCCGCGCTGCTCGCGGCCTGCGAGATCACCGGCGCGGACGCCGTGCATCCCGGCTACGGCTTCCTGTCTGAGAATGCGCGCTTCGCCGAGATCCTCGGCGAGCACAATCTGCAATTCATCGGCCCCAAGGCCGAGCACATCCGCCTGATGGGCGACAAGATCGAGGCCAAGAAGACCGCGAGGAAGCTCGGCATCCCCGTGGTGCCCGGCTCGGACGGTGCAGTTGGTCCCAACGACGATGCGATGGCGATCGCCAGGAAGATCGGTTTTCCCGTGCTGGTGAAGGCGGCGGCCGGCGGCGGCGGCCGCGGCATGAAGGTCGCGCAGAGCGAAGCGGATCTCCAGGTGGCGCTGTCGACGGCGGCCAACGAGGCCAAATCGGCCTTCGGCGACGCCTCCGTCTATCTGGAAAAATACCTCCAGAAGCCGCGCCACATCGAGATCCAGATTCTCGGCGACGGCCGCGGCGGCGCGATCCATCTCGGCGAGCGCGACTGCTCGCTGCAGCGCCGCCACCAGAAGGTCTGGGAGGAAGGCCCCTCGCCCGTGCTGGCTGCGGCTGCGCGCGCCAAGATCGGCGAGACCTGCGCCAAGGCGATGCGCGAGATGAAATATCTCGGCGTCGGCACCATCGAATTCCTGTTCGAGGACGGCGAGTTCTACTTCATCGAGATGAACACGCGCATCCAGGTCGAGCATCCCGTCACGGAGAGCATCACCGACATCGATCTCGTGCTGGAGCAGATCCGCATCGCCGCCGGCGGCGACCTGCCGGCCAAGCAGAGCGAGATCCAGATCATCGGCCACGCGATCGAGTGCCGCATCAACGCCGAGAACCCGCAGACCTTCCGCCCGTCGCCGGGTCGCATCACGCAATATCATCCGCCGGGCGGGCTCGGTGTCCGCATCGATTCCGCGGTCTATCAGGGCTACACGATCCCGCCTTATTATGATTCCCTCGTCGGCAAGCTGATCGTCCACGGCAAGACCCGCGCCGAATGCCTGATGCGGCTGCGCCGGGCACTCGACGAGATGGTGGTCGAGGGCATCGAGACCACCCTGCCGCTGTTCCGCGACCTGGTTCGCCAGGACGACATCATCAACGGCGACTACCACATCCACTGGCTGGAGCAGTACCTCGCCGGTAAGACGGAACCGGGTTCAAAATAGCTTCTGGCCGCAAGGAACCCTTTGCCTTCATGGGCGTTTTGAGCACTCAGCACTGCTCGAAGGGGGCTCTTTGAATTGCACTGGTGTCAGGCGAGACCGTCGTGACAGCTGAGGAGCAGCGGCGGCGCGCATTTTGGCAAGTCCTGCTGTTCACAGCCGGCCTCCTCGTGCTGACCTCGATCAGCGCAGGCTCCGTCTACCTCGTCAACGAGGCGCGCGACGACAACAAATGGGTTCTCCACACCATCGAGGTGGAGAACCAGGTTAATGCGTTGCTGCTCGAGGTCCGTCGCGCCGAGAGCGGCGCGCGCGGCTACCTGCTGACGCGGGAGACGAATTTCCGGAACGACCATGACAAGGCCGTCGCCGCGATCATCCCTGCGCTCGAAAGGCTGACGCGCCTGATCGGCAACAGTCCGGCGCAACGCCAGAGCATCGAGCAACTCAGCGCCGCGATCCAAACCCGCCTCGGCCAGTTCGCGCGCGAGATCGATTTCGTCGGCCAGGGCCAGCCGGAGAAGGCTGCGGCGCTCGCCAGCGAAGCCGCCACCGCCGGCACCACGATCACCATCGGCAGCGTCGCGAGCGCGATGATCCGCGAGGAGGAGCGTCTGTTCCGGCTTCGCTCGATCAGCGCCGACCGCAGCCAGACGCTGGCTGCCTCCCTCACCGGCATTGGTTCCGGTCTCGTCGTGCTGCTGGCCCTGATCTCGATCTGGCTGGTACGGCGCTCTGCCCGCGCCCGCGACGACGCCGAAACACGCCTGCGGGACGCCAATCTCAATCTGGAAACCACCATCGACGAGCGCACAGCAGACCTGCGCGAAGCCAACGACGAGATTCAGCGCTTTGCCTATATCGTCAGCCACGACCTGCGCTCGCCGCTGGTCAACATCATGGGCTTCACCAGCGAGCTCGACGAATTGGGCAAGGACATCTTTCGACGGATCGGAGGGCTCACGGGTGTGCCGGCAGGCGGCCCGCCCGTCGATGTCGCAGAGATTCCGCTCGACGGTCCCGACAAGCAGATGTCGACGGATTTTTCCGAAGCGCTCGGCTTCATCAAATCCTCGATCGCCCGGATGGATCGGCTGATCTCGGCGATCCTCAACCTCACCCGCGAGGGCCGGCGCGAGTTCCAGCCGGAGAAGATCGATACCCGCGACTTTATCGAGGCCATCGTCTCGTCGGTGGCGCATCAGGCGGCCGAGGCGCAGGCCGAGATCCACATCGAGCCGCTGCCGAATATCGTCAGCGACCGCCTTGCGCTAGAGCAGATCTTCTCCAATCTGATCGATAACGCGATCAAGTATCTGAAGAACGGGGTCCCCGGCGAGGTCAGAATTCGCGGGCGCACCAAGCTCGGCTACGCTATCTTCGAAATCAGCGACAACGGCCGCGGTATCGATCCGAAGGATCATCAGCGGATTTTCGACCTGTTCCGCCGGGCTGGAACCCAGGACAAGCCCGGCCAGGGCATCGGTCTTGCCCATGTACGCGCACTTGTGCGCCGCCTCGGCGGCACGATGTCTGTATCGTCGGAACTGAACGCGGGCAGCACCTTCACGATCACGCTGCCCATCTCGTGGAACGCCAGCAACCGGAACGCCGACCAATGACACTGCCCGTCACCATCATCATGATCGAGGACGACGAGGGCCACGCCCGGCTGATCGAGCGCAATATCCGCCGTTCCGGCGTCAACAACGAAATCGTGTCGTTCACCAACGGCACCGAGGCGATGAAGCATCTGTTCGGCGCCGACGGCACCGGGCTGAAGCAGAAGGGCAACGCGCTCCTGATCCTGCTCGACCTCAACCTGCCCGACATGAGCGGGATCGATATCCTGAAGCAGATCAAGGAAAACAAATATCTCAAGGCCTCGCCCGTGGTGGTGCTGACCACGACCGACGACAGCCAGGAGATCAAGCGCTGCTACGAGCTCGGCTGCAACGTCTACATCACCAAGCCCGTCAATTACGAGAATTTCGCCAATGCCATCCGGCAGCTCGGCCTGTTCTTCTCGGTCATCCAGGTCCCGCCCGCCGCCTCATGACCCAGCGCATGCCAACCCTGCTTTACATCGATGACGACGGCGCGCTGGCGCGCCTGGTCGATCGCGGCCTGACGCGGCGCGGCTACAAGGTCATCCATGCCGCGAGCGGCGAGGAAGGCCTCGAGCGCATCCGCACTGCGACTAGCCAGCGCAGCATCGATGTCGTGGCGCTCGACCAGTACATGCCGGGTCTCGACGGGCTCGAGACGCTCGAGCAGATCATGGCGATCCCGGATGCCCCGCCGGTGGTGTTCGTCACGGCGTCGCAGGATTCCAGCATCGCCGTCACCGCGCTGAAGGCAGGCGCAGCGGACTATCTGGTCAAGGACGTCAAGGGCGACTTCATTCCCCTGCTGCACGTCGCGGCCGAAGGCGCGCTGCGCCAGGCCGCGTTGCAGCGGGCGCGCGAGGAAGCCGAGGCCGAGATCCACGCCTCGCGCGACCGTTACGCCGCGCTTGCCGCCGAGCGCGAACTGTTGCTGCGCGAGGTCAATCACCGCGTCGGCAATTCGCTCCAGATCATCGCCTCGCTGTTGCACCTGCAGGCGAGCTCCGCTGCGCAGGACGAGGTCAAGGCCGCGCTGACCAACGCGATGGGCCGCGTCGCCGCCGTCGCCCAAGTGCACCGCCGCCTCTACACTTCGCAGGATCTGAAGAGCGTCGTGCTCAACCAGTATCTGGACTCCCTGCTCGAGGATCTCCGCCGCTCCGCCGAAGGTAACCGGATGTCGCGCCTGACGGTGAAGGCCGAGCCGATCGAGATCGACCCGGACCGCGCGGTCGCCGTCGGCATCATCGTCAACGAGCTGGTGATGAACGCGGTCAAATACGCCTATCCCGACGGCGCCGGCCCGATTCATGTCGAGCTGACCTCGCAGGGCGACGATCTCTTGCTGTCGATCACCGACGACGGCGTCGGCGACAACGTCAAGGCTGATCCGCGCTCCACCGGCATGGGCCAGCGCATCGTCGCCGCGATGGCCACCAAGCTCGATGCCACCGTCGAGCGCGATCCCGCGCATTCCGGAACTCGCATCATCCTGCGGTTCCAGCGCACGCCCGCAGCCCCCGGCAAGGCGAGCACCGCGGCGGCTGGTTGATCCCGCATCCGGAATTGCCCCCCATCGCACGCGCATCGCGATCCTGCTATGATCGGACGCTATGACTTCGCGCGACTCCGCCTCGTCTGAAATTACGCCGGCCGTGCTGCTGCGCGCCTATGCCTGCGGCATCTTTCCGATGGCCGAGAGCGCCGACGACCCGACCCTGTTCTGGGTCGAACCGGAAATGCGCGGCGTGATCCCGCTTGCCGGCTTTCGCGTCGCTTCGCGGCTTGCGCGCACGGTGCGCTCGGATGCGTTTCGCGTCACCGTCAACACCGCGTTCAAGGCGACGATCGCCGGCTGCGCCGCGCCGCAGGCCGGACGCGAGGACACCTGGATCAACAAGCGCATCCGCGACCTCTATGGCGGGCTCTACGAGCTCGGCCACTGCCACAGCGTCGAGGCCTGGCAGGGCGACGACCTCGTCGGCGGGCTGTACGGCGTGAGCCTGGGGCGCGCCTTCTTCGGCGAGAGCATGTTTCACACCGCGCGCGACGCCTCGAAGGTCGCACTGGTGCATCTGGTCGCGCGGCTGATCCATGGCGGCTTCGAGCTGCTCGACACGCAATATGTCACGGAGCATCTCAAGAGCTTTGGTGCGGCCGAGATCTCGCGGCGGCGCTACACCGCGCTGCTCGACAAGGCGCTCGCCGGCGAGCCCGGGGATTTCCTGAGCCTCTCCGGCGGCGAAGCGATCCCGGGCACACGCGCGCTCGAGATCATCGCCTCGCGGCAATAAGTCAGATTATCGGCCGAAGCCCGGGGATTTGGCCTAGCGGCCAAACCCGGGAATACCGAACAGACCCGGCCGCTGCTCCGGCGGCGGGGGTGGCACCGGCTGCTGCTGCTGGATCGGCGGCAGAGGCTGCGGCGGACGCTGCTGCACAGCCTGCTTGGGCGCGGCCTTCTTTTGCGCTGGCGGCGGCGGTGGCGGCGCAGGCTTGGTCGCGGGATCCGGCGCCGCGGTCGCAATGGTCTGCTGCGGCTCTTTGCAGTCGGTGAGCCAGATATCGTAGATCGGGTGCTCGACGCCGTGCAGGCCGGGGCTCGCGGCATACATCCAGCCGGAGAAGATCCGCTTCACCTCGCCCTGCAAGGTGATCTCGTCGACCTCGACGAAAGCGTCAGTGTTGGCGGCTTCGGTGGCGGGCCGTGTATAGCAGGCGTCGGTCTTCACCCGCAGCGCGCCGAATTGCACGGTCTCGCCGATATCCTCGTCGAAATTGATGATGCGACCGGTGATCTTGTCGAGGCCGGAGAAGGTCGCCTTCTTGTTCACGATCTTCTGGGCCGGCGGCTCGGTGACGACCTCGTCGCCCGGCTGAAGGGTCGCAGGCGCCTGCGGCACGGCGCCCTGCTGCGTCCCGCCCTTCTGCTGCGGCTGGCGCTGGCCGGGCGCTCCCGGAGCAGCACCCGGCGGCGCAACCGCGACGGGCGGCTGGTTCTGCGGAGCGATGGCGGTGCCCGGGGGCGGCGCCAGCGGTTGGGTCTCGACCGGCCCGGGCATGACGTTCCCCTGGCGGCTCGGCGGCGGCATCGGGCGCGACGGCAGCACGCGGCCCTGCGGCGGCAGCTCAGGCACCTCTTCGTCGTCATCAGGGGTCGGCTGCGGTTGCGGCTGCCCACCACGGGGGATCGTCCCCGGCGGCCGCAGCGGCGGCGGATCGGAGAAGATCGTGCCGATCTGCGCCTGCGCAGGCGTCGCTACCGTCAAAGCGGCAGCGGCCAAAAGCGCCGCAAGACCTGTCAGGGTAATGGTTCGAAACATAATCTCGTGCGGCTTCAACAGCGAATCGGGCTTGTTGGACATTCTACAGGGGATACCGCCGCTCGCAGGCCATCCGGTTAACACGGCGAATACGGCGGGGAAAGGGCGGCCGTAGCTTGGTGGCGTCACGCGACGTCATTAGCGATCACGAGCGCCCTTACCTCTATGAGCTTGGTGAATGTCTAGCGTGGCGATTAATCAGCGAGGTCGCCAGCAGTGCGCGCACCAAATCCCCAGCGAGCCCAGCCAGCGGCCCCTAGAAAAGGTCTCGCCCTCAAAACCATTCAAACCCTTGTCCAGGCCGCTCAGCCGGGCATGTGGGCGCACGAACGCGGGCTGTGCCTTGCGGTCGCCAAAGTGGCTCAGCCTTCTGGGCGCTCCGCTATTCGACGGAAGCCGGACGGCGGCGGCTGATGACCCTACAACAATACCAACCGATCGATGCAGCCGGACTGAAGGCCCTCGAATGGCAGGGCTGCGGAACTCCGCAAGCTGATCAAGGCAGGACGCGACCCGTTGGCCGAACGAGACGCGGACAACGCCGCTACCGCTACGACGGCCACGACGGTCAGCCGAACAGCCGTCGATACATTCGAGGAAGTCGCGCGCGACTACATCGCTCAACAGAAGGATGGCTGGAAAAATGCCAAACACCTTCAGCAGTGGGAAAACACGCTCGAAATCCATGCATATCCGATCATCGGCAAGTTGCTCCCGCACGAGATCACGACCGATGATGTGTTGAAGGTCTTACGACAGAACCACGAGCGCGCGGGAAAGACAGGCACGCTTTGGACGGGCGCGCGCGAAACAGCATCGCGACTCCGTATGAGAATCGAAACCGTCATCGGCGCCGCGAAGGCGAAAGGGATAACCAACTCCGACACGCGCGAAATCTGGATCAACCATCACAACCCAGCGCAATGGAAGGATCATCTTGAACATTGGCTAAACGGGAAACAATCAAAAGGACATTTCACCGCGATGGACTGGAAAGACGCCCCCGCATTCATGATCGAATTGCGCGAGAAACCCGACTACCGCGCAAAGGCATTGATGCTGACAATTCTTTGCGCAACGCGCACAAACGAAACACTCAACGCGCAACGGACCGAATTCGACCTAGACAATGCGATCTGGATCATCCCCGAGGAACGCATGAAAGGTCCGAGAGGCACACCCGGCTGAATTCGCAGAACTGCGTGCAGCGTGGCTACACCAGCAGTTTAATTGAAGGGGTAGGACGGCCGCGCCCTCCTCCCGCGCCATTGTCGCCGCACGTGAAATTCGGACATACATCAGAATGACTAGCCATCTCACTCGTCGTGACGATGGAACTACAAATAGTCACCGAAAGCCCGATCCATCTAGGCCGTGAACCTATAAACGCGCCGGGGCGGACGGCTCGCTGGAGGCCGCTATGTCCCCATGGCTGGCTTTCTGTTGCACAGCAGCGCAGCGCCGCTAAGGGCACACCTTCCCTCTTGCCTTAGCGATCCGCGGCGAGAACCCGGCACCCCAGGCGGGGGGCTAGCGCCCGCTGAGACCGCTTGCTGGACGTTCGTCTCGTTCCGGGCCGTTCGCACCGATTGTTTTCCCTGCAAACTTGATCCAACATTGCCACCTTCAGCCGAGCACGGGAGACATCTGTGGCTCGCGTCATTTTTATCCTGCTGGCTCTCACCGCAACCGCACACGCTCAAGCGGTAGTCTTCACCTTTGACCAGTGGGCGCGACTGTCGCCTGGATTGCAGGAGATTTACATTTCGGGAGCACTTGACGCGGTTTTCACAATCGCTGTTCCGGCTCAAGCGGGTACCGCCAAGTTTTACAATGACTGTGTTGTGAAGAAGCAGATAAAGGCCCACGACATTGTTCAAGAGATGCAGGTCATTGTCCGTTCGCGGCCTGAGCTGTATCCCAAGCCAGCTACGGCCGTATTATCGCAGTCACTGATAAAGTTATGTGGCACGCCAAATCCTGAGTGAAGTGGCAATGTTTGACCGAGACCTTTGAGCCGTTGCATGGCCAATCGCCCCCGGGCGCGCAGCTAGTCGAGACATTCAAGCGGCGCCTTGTTGCCCGTTACACGGGGCATTTTGTGTGCTCTGTGGGCTACACGTCAATTGTATTTCATTCCTCTGCCTATTTTGCCTAGATTTCCCGCAATCTCGGCGTAAGGGGTGAAACGTCGCGAAAAATTTCGGGGGGATCGTCAATGCGGTGCCTTGGATGGGTTTGGGGACGCGGTTTTTCTCAGCTGCGCTTGTGCGTTGGAGCGGTTGTCGCTCTGCTATCGCTTCCCACTCAAATGGCTCGCGCCGATGAAGGCGGCGTCAGCTTCTGGATACCCGGATTCTTCGGCAGCCTCGCGGCGGCCCCCGCGCAGGCGCCGGGATGGCAGATGACCTCGATTTCTTATCATACCTCGGTTTCCGCGGGCGCTGATGTTGCTCGCGCGCGAGAGTTCGAAATCGGTCGCCTTAACGGAGTTCTGGCGGCAAACGTGAGCGCCAACGTCAATGCAAGCGTGAATGTTGAGTTTTTGGCCGCGACCTACGTCTTCGCGACACCGGTCTTGGGCGGTCAGGCTTCTACCACCCTGTTGGCAGGCTACGGTGCCAACTCCACATCGCTTGCGGGAACGATCACGGGAACATTGACAGGGCCGAACGGCGGCACCTTTCCCTTCGGGCCGCGCTCCGATGCAATCAACAGCACGATCGTAGGATTTACCGACCTCATCCCGCAATTCGCGATCAAATGGAATGCCGGCGTCAACAATTACATGGCCTACGTCACCGCGGACCTCCCGGCTGGCGCGTACGACTCAATGCGGCTTGCAAATATGGGGATCGGGCACTGGGCGATCGATGCCGGCGGCGGCTACACCTATTTCGACCAACAGAAGGGGCATGAATTTTCGGCGGTGCTCGGATTCACATACAACTTCGTCAATCCTGCGACTCAATATCAGAATGGCGTTGACATGCACCTCGACTGGGCTGCGTCGCAATTCCTGACCAAGCAGTGGCAGGTCGGACTTGTCGGTTATCTCTATCAGCAGCTCGGTTGCGACAGCGGCTCCGGCGATCGCGTTGGCTGCTTCCGGTCGCGCGTGGTCGGCGTTGGCCCGCAGGTCGGCTACATCTTTCCGATCGGAGACAAACTGCAGGGCTATCTCAACCTGAAGGCCTACGGCGAGTTCGCCAACGAAAATCGGCCAGCGGGCTGGAACCTCTGGCTAACGTTCAACCTTTCGCCCGCGGCGACACCGCCGACGTCCTCAAGGCCGATGTTCACGAAATAGAAGCGCCGGAGCCAACGCATCACTGTGATGGGGAGGTTCTGGCGCGACTTCCGCCGTGGGTCCAAAATGCGAAGAACTCAACCTGAGCAAATCTAGTCGGTTGTTCCTCAATAAGGGGACGTCAACGAGAAGCTCTGCAAGAGGGGGTCGTCGGACATTGATTGCATCAATCCGCATCTACGCGCTAGTCGCGCGCGGGCACCGGCTTCGGCGTGATGGTCGCCGCTGGAAGCGGCGTGCGAGTCAACTCGGAAGACGCTAACGGCGTGAAATCTGGGTTCTGGTCGTTGCCGACCCGTATGCCGGAATAGGCGACGAGCCCGTCAGCGGTAGCGACCGCGTCGCCCGAGCGTAACGAGCCGTCCATCGCGAGATCGACTGACGCAAGACCGGCGGGATTGTGGCCGTTGCAGGTGCAATCGGTTCGCAGCGCCTTCCGATAGGCAAAGGCGTTTTCGCTATCGGCGTATCGTTCGCCGGTTGCGGCATAGGCTCTGTCGATGCTGGAGCCGAAGAAAACTTTGGTCGGGCTTGCCGGACAGAAGGCTTGGCACATCTGCGCCGGCGAGGCCGCGCCGCGCATCAGCGGAAAATATTTGCCGTCGCAACTGCGCACGCAGAAGGCAGGTCCCGCGCTTACGACGGCCGGCCGCGGCGGTGGTGATTGCGGATTGTTTTTGAATGACGAGGTCTGCTGCTGTTGCTTCAGGCCGCCACCGAAAAAGAAATCAAGCAAGCCTTCGGCCGCACTCATTTCGGGCGTCAGCGCCACGGGGCCAACGATGGCGACAGCAACAAGCATGCGGCGCAGCTTGCGCTGAAAGGACAATTCGGTACGCATCGCTTGCTCCACCTGACGCAACGAACTCCCTTCAGCACTAAGGGCGCTTGCGGCAATCGTGGATACGAAACACGCTCTAAGCTGGGCGGAGAAGGGGAAAGAAATAGGCGAGTGGGCGCGGCAAGGGCCAATTTCGGCCGTTATGGGGCGCCGTCGGAGCCGTGATCCCCCCGGAGTTCGCGCCGCGTTGAAACCGACCGAAGTCCGGTTCGGGTCATTCGCGACCACGTTGAATCGGCAGCAAGTCTCGCGATGTCCGTTATTGCGCCGAAAGCGGAAGTAAATTCAGAGCATCTGAGCCCGCGCAACAGGTTATGAAGGTCTGCAAAATGGACCGCCGGTCAGATCACACTCGCGTCCGATACAGGTGCAACGAAACGTGCGGGTCCACCATGTTGCGCTATTGCGATGTCGGGCGGAAACATCATCCGCCGCGCTTCTGCGCAAACGCTTGAAATGACTTGCGATGATCATCACAATAAATTTTCATTCACCAAACGACTAGCCAGTGTCGCCGATGCGATCACCGCTTGGGCCGTCGAAAAGTCGCAACCGTTATGGCAATCAACGCCAGAGTGCCTATCGCGAAAGGTCCATCGGCAGCACCACGTAAGATGCCGAGAACTTCAATTGAAAGATGGTTTGCCGCGCTTTTGCGGTGGTTCATTGAAGCCCGGAACGTGATCCTTGGCGAGATGCCAAGCCAGCTCCGACCAAGCAATGGCCGTTTTTGCCGGATCGAATTGAAACGCGTTGGTAGGATCGAGGTCATAGTGGGCAAAAAGAGCCCTCATTTTCCTCTCGTGAAGCTGGCGAACTTCGTCGTCGCTCGGCCGCGTGAGCAACGTCCATCTCGGAATCGGCTCCGCTAAAATCCCATCGTAAACTGTCTTTGGTCTGCCCGCTTTTGGCATGGGGTTCGATCTCAGGCGCTGAAAGCCCCACTGGACGTTGCCAGAATCGGTCGCGCTGAGGAGATTAGCCCCACCTTTGCGACTGCGAATACCCCCGAAGGGGCACCGCACCCTTTTCCCTTAGATGCTTGGTTAGTCGCTATTGGTGAGCGAAAACCGCCAAACATTGAAAATATTGGCTTTTTGGCCTTGACGGGCGGAAAGGGCGGCATCTCTGCCCTGCCCACCGCCGGCGTGACAGGCCGGGTGCCGAATGGGATAGTTGGCGGCCTCTCCCCGGGGCAGAAGCGGGCATTGCCCCCCGAAAATGACGTCCAACGATAACCTGAACCTCAAGGGGGTCCCTGCCCATGCCCGTCGTGCTCGATCCCGATGCCGCCGCCGTCTACAAGGCTTTCCAGGAGGCCGGCCGCCCCGCCTACGAGACGCTGACCGCCGCCGAAGCCCGCGCTTATTACCTCCAGGGCCGCGTCGCCACCAACCCCGAGCCGCCGGAGCTCGCGCGCGTTGCACCGCTGTCGATCCCGGCGCCGCACGGATCGATCCCCGCACGCATCTACGTGCCGAAGCAGCCGCGCCTCAAGGATGGCCTGGCGCCTGCGCTGGTGTTCTTCCATGGCGGCGGCTGGGTGATCGGCGATCTCGACAGCCACGACGTCGTCTGCCGGCAGCTCGCCGACGCGGGCGCCCTGATCGTGATCGCGGTCGATTACCGCCTCGCGCCCGAACACAAATTTCCAGCCGCCACCGACGATGCGATCGCCGCGACCAAATGGGTCGCCGCGCACGCGCGCGGTCTCGGCATCGACGCCGCGCGCCTCTCGATCGGCGGCGACAGCGCCGGCGGCAATCTGACGGCGGTCACGGCGCTTGCCGCGCGTGACGGCGATGGCCCGAAGCTCGCCGGCCAGGTACTGATCTATCCCGCCGTCGACTTCGCCATGACGCACGACTCGCACAGCGAGCCCGAGACCAGCGTGCTGCTGACGCATAGTGTGATCCGTTGGTTCCGCGACCACTATCTCAACGGCACCGCCGACATCCACGACTGGCGCGCCTCGCCCGCGCGCGTCGAGAATTTGGCCGGGCTGCCGCCGGCCTATGTGCTCACGGCCGGCGCCGATCCCTTGCGCGACGAGGGCGACGAATACGCCGCACGCCTGAAACAGGCCGGCGTCAACGTGACCTATAAGCACTTCCCCGGCCAGTTCCACGGCTTCCTCACCATGGGCAAATTGCTGCGAGAGGCCAATGTCGCCGTGAGCGAGATCGGCGCGTGGCTGAAGGCACTGGGCTGACAGCACCATCATTCGAATGTCGTCTGCGCTCAAAACTGTCTTCGCCCTTCCGATTCGCGGCCTGAGCTGGCTTGGCGGCCAGGGCACGCGCGCGGTGGCGTCCGTCGTGTTCATCGCGGCCGCAGTGCCGCCGCTCGGCGCGCTGCTGCGTCCCTACGTCACCGAGGCGATCCTCGTTCTGCTCTGCATCTCCTTCATGCGGGTCGATCTCGCCGCGCTGTACGGACATCTGCGCCGGCCCGCGCTGGTGGCGACCGCCACGGCCTGGACCACGATCGGCGTGCCGCTGATCGTCGGACTGGTCGCGCATGCGACCGGGCTCACCGACCGCGCGCCCGGCCTGTCGCTGGCGCTGATGCTCCAGAGCATGGCATCGCCGATGATGGCCTCTCCGGCGCTGGCAGCGCTGATGGGCCTCGATGCCACGCTGGTGCTGGTCACGCTGGTGAGCGCAACCGCGATCGTGCCCTTCACCGCGTCGCTGTTCGCGAGCCTGTTCCTCGGCGGCATGCTGAGCATCTCGCCGCTCACGCTCGGGCTGAAGCTGCTCGGCATCCTCGCAGCATCGCTGCTCGCCGCAACCGCAATCCGCTGGATCTTCGGCGCTGAGGCGATCCGGCGCCACAAGCAGCCGATCGACGGCTTCAACATCATCATCCTCCTGATCTTCGCGTCCGCGATCATGGGCGATGTCGTCAGCGATCTGGTGGCGCAGCCGGTCTTCACGATCAGTCTCGCAGCTCTGTCGTTCGCGATCTATTTCACGCTGCTCGCGGTCACGACCTTGCTGTTCCGCCGCATCGGCTATGAGCGCGCGCTGGCGCTCGGGCTGATGGTGTCACAGCGCAATCTCGGCCTGATGCTGGCCGCGACCGCCGGCGCACTGCCGCCCACCACCTGGCTCTATTTCGCGATGACGCAGTTTCCGATCCATCTGTCGCCGTACATGCTGACGCCGATCGCGCGGCAGCTGACGGCAAGAGCGGAGAGGCCCGCTACGGCTGCAAGCGAGACGGCCTCATCGACCTGACAGCCAAACCGGGCATCGCGTCAGCGTGTGGAATAAAATAGGACAAAAAACACGACTAGAGCGAATGCCACTTCCATGCCCGATATGGCTCGATCAAGAGTGGTGTAGGTTTTTGGAAAACGCCGTCTTGCCAACTGCCCAAGGCAAAACGCTATCGCTGCAAGCGCGACGAATAAGAGCAAGCCGACTGACTTCGTCCACATGAATCCATGCCTACCCCGCCCGCGCCGCGCGCCGCAGCGCCTGCGGCGGCTGGCCGAAGGCGCGGATGAAGGCGCGACGCATGCGCTCCGGGTCGCGGAAGCCGGTCGCCTCGGCAACAAGCTCGATCGCCTCGCGCGAGGACTGCACGCGTTCGCGCGCGACCTCGATCCGCAACCGCTCGATCGCCTTCGACGGCGTCGTGCCGGTCTCCGCGGCAAAGGCGCGCGCAAAGTGCCGCGCGCTCATGCCGGCGCGATCGGCGAGGTTTTCCACCGTCAGCGGCGCGTCGAGATTTTCCCGTGCCCATGACAACAGCGCGCCGAAGCGTCCGTTCGGTGTCTTCAATTCCAGCAGCGACGAGAACTGCGACTGGCCGCCGCTGCGGCGATGATAGAGCACGAGCTGGCGCGCGGTCGCCTGCGCGATCTCCTCGCCATGGTCCTCGGTGACCATCGCCAGCGCGAGGTCGATGCCGGCGGTGATGCCCGCCGACGTCCAGACATTGCCGTCGCGGGTAAAAATCTGGTCCGGCTCGAACTTCACCTGCGGATAGCGCGCGACGAAATCGCGCGTGCGGCCCCAATGCGTGGTGGCGCGGCGGCCATCGAGCAGGCCGGCCTCAGCCAGCACATAGGCGCCCGAGCAGACGCTGGCGACCCGCACGCCGCGCTTCGCCAGCCGCTGCACGAAGGCAAGCGTGGTCGGACAGCGCGCCGCCGCCGAGACGCCCACGCCGCCGGCCACGACCAGCGTCGTGATCGCGTTCGCCGATTTGAAATCGCGCGCCATCATCTCGACGCCGGAGGACGAGCGCACCGCGCCCGCATCCACCGCCAGGACCCGCAGCGCAAGTGGCTTGTCGCTGGCACGCGCCGCGATCTCGAACACCGAGATCGGGCCGGCCGCATCGAGCAATTGGAAATCCGGGAAGATCAGGATGCCTATCATGGTCATGTCCGAAAGTGAGGGAATTACGCCATTTTGGACAGGAGCGCATCATGCCAATTTGCTGACGTCAAGCTCTTCATTGGAGGTTTTCATGTCGGCACCGCTCAAGATCGGACTTCTGGTGTTTCCGCACGTCACCCAGCTCGACTTCACCGGTCCGTTGCAGGTGTTCTCGTCCGTGCCCGGCGCGACGGTGCACCTGGTCTGGAAGACGCTGGACCTCGTGCCGAGCGATTCCGTGCTGATGCTGAAGCCGACCGTAACGTTCGCCGACTGCCCGCAACTGGACGTGATCTGCATTCCCGGCGGTTTCGGCACCGATGCTCTCCTCAACGACGAGGAGACTCTCGACTTCGTCCGCGAGCAGGCATGCAGCGCCAAGTTCGTCACGTCGGTCTGCACGGGATCGCTGGTGCTGGGCGCGGCCGGGCTCCTGAAGGGCTACAACGCCGCCACCCATTGGAGTGCGATGGAGATGCTGACGCTGTTCGGTGCGACCCCGACCAAGACGCGCGTCTGCGTCGACCGGAACCGCGTGACCGGCGGCGGTGTCACCGCTGGAATCGATTTCGCGCTGACGCTGGTGTCGCTGCTGGTCGATCGCACGACGGCGGAAGCGATCCAGCTTCGGCTCGAGTACAATCCGGCGCCCCCGTTCAATTCAGGCTCGCCCGACACGGCATCCCCCGACGTGCTCGCCTTGCTCAGAGAGCGCGGCGCGCCCGGGCAGGCCCGCCGGCTTGAAGCGGTCAAGCGTGCGTCGGCGCGGGTGATGTAGCGCACGGGTCTCAGCTCTCGTGCCCCGGACGCACCGCAGCGCTTCTTCAGCGGTGCGCTGCAGAGCCGGGGCCCATGCATCAGCGAATGCGTGGCCCGATGGGTCCCGGCTCTGCGCAGCAGCGTAAGAACGCTTCAGCGCGTCCGGGACACGTGCCTCACCCCAACCAAAGAAAAAGGCCGCTCGGTTTCCCGAGCGGCCTTTCCTGTCTCACGGCGGCTGCACATTTCATCGGGCGATTTCGGAGCTTCCAGACCGGGGGCCTATCTCCCGATCGAGTCCTGGTCGGCGGCCGCTGCATTTCGGGACAGTCGCGAGCTGTTGCCCGAACCGAACGCGATGGTCTCCCATCTCCGTAAGATGGGTTCATTGAGCCGCATCGCTCGCGCCGGCGCAACGCCCCGGTCGCAGGCATCCCCACTGATCCCGTTGTCCACAGCGAAGTAATCAGGATGCGTGTGCATCCAATCCCGGGATGGAGCCAGCCTCGATCCGCACTTACTCCCCGGCACGGGGCGTGCCGCCGATCGCTTCGTGCGCGCATCTTATTATTCCGGCCTGCTCGCCAAGGACGGGGATGCTCCCACGTCGCTCGCAGGCCTGTTCAGTGTGATCCGCAACGTCTCGGTGCCGACAGGCATCGCGACGCCCGGCGAACCCAACATTTCGTCGACGCTGTGGCGCACGGTCGCAGATCAGAAGAATCTGATCTATTATTTTGAATCCGCTCACACGCCGAATACCGTTGGCACCGACTTGAAGAAGTTTGACCTGTCTGCCGGCGCCTACCAAGAGGCTGGAGCTCACGGGCAGCGAGATCTATTCAGACGAGGTCTCGGCTCAATTCAAGCCGGCCGCTCCGTCCAAGCTGCACTGAAGACCTGTTCTTCGGAATTCCGCATAAGCTGAAATCCAAACGTCGCACTAACGAAATTCGAGGGAGCCGGCAAATGTGCACACGGGTGATGTTTCAAGGCGACAAAGCGGTTCTGACTGCGCGCTCGATGGACTGGAGCGTGGATCTCAAGAGCAACATCTGGGTCTTCCCGCGCGGCATTGCGCGCGACGGGCAGGTGGCCAAGAATCCAGTCAAATGGACGTCGAAATTCGGCAGCGTCGTCGCCGGGGTTTTCGACATCGCAACAACCGACGGCATGAACGAAAAAGGCTTGACCGCGAACCTGCTCTGGCTTGCCGAGTCAAAGTACCCGGAGCCCGACGACAGCAAGCCGGGCCTGTCGATCGCGGTCTGGACGCAATACGTGCTCGACAACTTCGCGACCGTGGCGGAGGTCGTCGAAGGCATGCGGAATGCGAATTTCCTGATCACGACAGGCGCGTTCCCGGGGCAGGAGGAACTAAGGGCAACCCTACATCTGGCGGTGTCCGATCCGTCCGGTGACAGTGCGATCTTCGAGTTCATCGACGGCAAGCTGGCGATCCATCACGACCGCTCCTATCACGTGATGACCAACTCTCCGACGTTCGATCAGCAACTCGCGCTCAACGCCTATTGGCGGAACATCGGAGGCGCAGTGATGCTGCCCGGCACCAGCCGCGCCGCCGATCGCTTCGTGCGGGCCACCTACTATTCGGAGCTGCTGCCAAAGGATGTCGACACGCCGACGGCAGTGGCAGGTATTCTCAGCGTGATCCGCAACGCCTCGGTACCGATCGGCGTCGCCACGCCGGGCCAACCTAACATATCAACCACGCTATGGCGGTCGATCTCGAACCAGACCAGCCTCACCTATTGTTTCGAGACGGCCCGAACGCCCAACACGTTCTGGATCGACTTGAAGAAGTTCGATCTGTCGGATGGCGCGCCGACGAAGAGACTGGAGCTGACGAACGGCCAGATTTACGCCGGCGAAGCGTCGGAACAGTTCAAGCCGGCCGCTCCGTTCAAGTTGCGATGATCGTTGACGCGAGGCGTTGCGGCAGAGTGCAGCCAAATGGCGTTTTGAGATGCCATCGGAACTGGCATCTCGTTCGTCTTGCGATTGCAGCTTACCCGTCCCGGGCACGTTCGGCGCGCATGTGAGGAATCGTTCCGGCTCCGTCGGAACGGAAAAGCTCTAGCCGGGCGTCCAGGGCTGGTAGTCGCCGGTCGCCTTGGGGCGCTTGCCGCTCGCGAGCGTCGAGCCGGACGGACGGTAGGCCTTGGCCGTACCCGTCGGATTCGGCTGGTGCGGCTTCTCCCATTCGCGCGGCTGGTAGTTCTGCTCGGTCGGCGGCACGTCGACGACGTGATGCATCCAGCCATGCCACCCCGTCGGGATACGGCTGGCTTCGGCGTAACCATTGTAGATCACCCAGCGCCGCTCGAAGCCGAGCGTGGGGTCGATCTTGCCGCCGGCCGTCCGGTAGTAGCGGTTGCCCTGCTCGTCCTGGCCAACCAGCTCTCCGAACCGACGGGTCCAGAGTTGGGTGCCAAAGGTCTGGCCGTTCCACCAGGTGAAGAGCTTCAGGAAGAATTGTTTCATGCGGCAAGGGCCCTGCTTCGTGGGGTCCTGATGCCATCCGGGCGGTCAAATGTCCAGTTCGCCCGGTGCGGTCGTGCCCAGCCCTAACGCGGTGACACGGGCATTCGGGATGCCGCAAATCGGTCATGATCCGTTCATGCCGGGTACAGCGCCGACATGGAAATCTGCCCCTCATGCGCAAACCGGCGTGATCCCAGGAACTGCAGCCCTTTCAAGGGATTTGCTTCTGGGAAAAGGGAGTTTGAACATGAACAGTCTGAGAGTTTTGAGTGCAGCCGCAGCGCTGGCACTGGTTCTTCCGATGGCAACCCCAAGCTTCGCCCAGGGTCCCGGCGGTCACGGCGGCGGCGGCCACATCGGCGGCGGCGGTGGCGGTGCTCATTTCGGTGGTGGTGGCGGCGGCGGAGCCCATTTCGGCGGTGGCGGTGCCCGCATGGGCGGCGGCGGCTTTAGCAGCGGTCCCCGGATCGGTGGTGGCGGCGGCAATTTCGCGGCCGCGCGCCCGAGCGCCGGACCCGCCTTTAGCGGCGGTGGCGGCAACTTCGCTGCGGCCGGAGGCCATTGGAATGGCGGCGGCGGCAACTGGCACGGCGGCGGCTGGCGCCATCGCGGTGGCGGCTTCTGGCCTGGCTTCGCCGCGGGTGCGGCGATCGGCGGCCTCGGCTCCTACGCCTATTACGGCGGCGGCTATTACAATGACCCCTACTACGACGACAGCTACTATGACGACAGCGCGTCGGTCGCCGTGGTGCCCGACACTGGCGGCGATTCGTCGGCCTATTGCGCTCAGCGCTATCGGTCCTACGACCCGGCATCCGGCACCTATCTCGGCTACGACGGTCTGCGTCATCCCTGCCCGTAACGCAGCCTGACGACCAACAACTATGAGCGGCACCGACCAACGGCGCCGCTCATTTGTTTTGGCCGCCTCTCGGCGAACAAGACGGCGAGAACGGTTCGCATAGACCGCGCATGAACCACGCGCCCGGCGACGATAGGTCCTGCGATCTTCCGCGCTGAGCTCTTGCACGTCTTGTCGCGAACGCACCCACGCGTCGTCATCCCGTCGGGTGACGTACGCCGCACGCCCGGAGAGCAGCTTTCGCGGATCGCGCGGATTTGCCTCAACCTGTCATTGAAGTCC
Source organism: Bradyrhizobium monzae (assembly GCF_021458635.1). Classification (GTDB taxonomy): domain Bacteria; phylum Pseudomonadota; class Alphaproteobacteria; order Rhizobiales; family Xanthobacteraceae; genus Bradyrhizobium. Next base: position 190,942 of record NZ_JAIRDQ010000005.1, on the reverse strand, counting down.
GATGAAATTCACCTGCCACCCGGAACCTGCAGAGGCGCTATGCATTTCGCCGTGCATATCTACTTCGGCCCAATCCAAAATTGACCCGGCGCACGATTCGCCTATATCACCAATCGCTGTGGGGACTTCGATCTACTAGGAAGGGTCATGCCGCGTATTCTCGTGGTCGATGACGATCCGATGGTCGGCGCGACCATCGAGGTCCTCCTCCTGCGCCAGGGCTTCGACGTCACGCTTACCGACGGCGGCGAAACGGGGCTTGCTGCGCTCGAAGCGCAGACGTTTGATGTGATGCTGGTTGATATCTTCATGCCGCATATGCGCGGCTTCGAATCCATCCGCATCTTTCACGAGCGTGCGCCGGCGATCCCGTTGATCGCCATGTCGGGCTACGCCTTCGCCTCATCCGCCTCGCCCTCCCCGGACTTCCTCCGCATGGCGCTGGAGCTCGGCGCATCGCGCTGCCTGCGCAAACCGTTCACGCCCGGGACGCTGTTGACGACCATCCGGGAGTGCCTCGGCGAGAGCGCGCCGCCGAAGGACCAGAAAGAGGCCCCTTGATACCCTCGCAGCGCATCATTCTCGGTGCTGGACTTGCCATCCTCCTCCTCATCACCGCCGCCTCGATCGGGCTCGACGTCAAGTCGCGGTCGGACGCCGCCTGGGTCAATCACGCTGTCGAGGTGCTGAAGAAGATCTCCGATGTGCGCCTGCAAGTCAGCCGCGCCGAGAGCGCGGCGCGCGGCTACGAGATCTTCCACGGCAACGGTTTTGTCGAGGAATTCCAGGCCTCCCGGAGCCGGATCGCACCGGCATTGGCCGACCTCAAGCTCGCCATTCGCGACAATCCGGACCAGATGGCGTTGCTCGAGGCCACGGAGCCTCTCCTCCTTCGCCGCCTTGAGGTCGCAGCCGAAGCGCTTCGGCTGCGCGCAAGCGGCGATGACGACGGCACCAAGGCGTTGCGGGACCGCGCCGAGGGTCGCGGCCTGATGGAAACTCTCACGGGAAATCTGGAGCGGCTCGCCGGCGGCGAAGAGCAGCTGCTGGCCAGCCGCGAAGCCGACTCCCGCCGGACCGGGATCGTGCTGCTCGGCATCGACGTGATCGGCGCGCTGGTGATTCTGCTGCTCGTCCTGATGTTGACGCGCGAGAGCCAGCGGACCCAGATCGCCCTCAAGAGCACGCTGCTTGAAACCACCGCGGCCAATCAGCAACTCGAAGCCGCCGTTGCCGAGCGCACCGAGCATCTCGTCACCGCCCATGACGAGCTGCGCCTGTCGGTCAACGTGCTCCAGAGCACGTTCCGCAGCATGGCGGAGGCCGTGCTGGTGATCGACACCGAGGGCAACGTCCTTTTGTCCAATCCGGCCGCGGAGCGCATGCTGCTGCACCGCACCGGCATGAACCTGCGCAATCTGCGCGCACTGTCCGATGTGTTCCGCGGCGACGGCGTCACGCCGCTCGAGTCCGACGAACTGCCGTCGGTGCGCGTGCTGCGCGGCGACGCGTTCGAAGCGCTGGAGATGATCGTCCGCCCGCACAGCGGCAACAACGCGCGCCATCTGATGGTCAGCGGCCGGCCGATGCGCGACGGCCAAGGCGGCATCTCCGGCGCCGTGCTGGTCTATCACGACGCGACCTCGTCGCGCGAAACCGAGCGGCAGCTGCACCAGTCGCAGAAGCTCGATGCGATCGGCAAGCTCACCGGCGGCGTCGCGCACGACTTCAACAACATGCTGACCGTGATCTCGGGCAACACCGAGACTCTGGTGGCGAGCCTGAAGGGTCAGCCGGAGCTGCAGCGCACGGCGCGCCTGATCGATGATGCCGCCGAGCGCTGCGCCGAGCTGATCCAGCATCTGCTGGCGTTCGCGCGCAAGCAGCCGCTGCAGCCGCGCGACGTCGAGATCAACGCCGCCATCGCCGACATCGCAAAACTGTTGCGCCCCACCCTCGGCGAGCAGATCCAGATCGAGACCGTGCTCGAGCAGGGCCCGATGACCTCGCACATCGATCCGTCGCGGCTCACCAATGCCGTGCTCAACATGGCAATCAACGCCCGCGACGCCATGCCGAACGGCGGCAAGCTCCTGCTCGAGACCCACCGCGTCGTGCTGGACGAGGCTTATGCGCAAGCCAATGCCGAGGTGCGGCCCGGCCCCTATGTGATGCTCGCCGTCAGCGACACCGGCACCGGCATGCCGCCGAGCGTCCAGGACAAGGCGTTCGAGCCGTTCTTCACCACCAAGGCGGTCGGCAAGGGCTCGGGTCTCGGCCTCTCGATGGTCTACGGCTTCGTCAAGCAGTCCGGCGGCCACATCAAGATCTACAGCGAGCAGGGCCACGGCACCACGATCAAGCTCTATTTGCCGCCGGGCGAAGGCACGTCGGAAGCGACGGCCGCGATCGCGCCGCAGGCCGAAGGCGGTGCCGAGACGATTTTCGTGGTCGAGGACGACACGCTGGTGCGCAACTTCGTCACCGCCCAGCTGCAGAGCCTCGGCTACAAGACGGTCGCCGCCGCGGACAGCCGTGCCGCGCTGCAACTGATCGAGGCCGGCCAGGCGTTCGATCTCCTCTTCACCGACGTCGTCATCCCCGGCGGGATGAGCGGCCGCGAGCTCGCCGACGAGGTGGCGAAGCGCCGGCCGGGCGTGAAGGTGCTCTACACCTCCGGCTACACCGACAACGCCATCGTCCATCACGGCAAGCTCGACGACGGCGTCATGCTGCTGACGAAACCGTATCGGAGAAACCAGCTCGCGGAGATGATCCGGAAGGCGCTGGGTGGCGGCGGGATGGCGGCGGGCTAACGCGTCGCCAGCACCACGGCCGCGAGCGTGAAGACCAGCGAGGCGATCTGGCCCGGCCCGAGCGGCTCTCCCAGCGCGAGTGCTGACGCCACGACGCCGATCACCGGCACCGCCATCGTGCCGATCGCAGCCACCGAGGCCGGCAGGCGGGCGAGTGCTGCGAACCAGCTGACATAGGCGATGCAGAACTGCACCACGGTCGAATAGATCAGCAACCACCAGCCGATTGGCGTCACCTTGTCCAGGTGCGAGGTCTCGATCAGCAGGCCGACGATCGAGATCGGCAGGCAGCCGATCCCGATCTGCCAGGCGGCTGCGGTGACCGGCGGCAGGTGGATCGGGTACTTCTTCGAGAATACCGTGCCGACGGCAAAGCCGATCGCACCGCACAGCGCCATGATGATGCCCGGCAGCTTCTCCGTGCTGGCGGCAACGCCGTTGCCGCCCATGATCGAGGCGAGCCCGGCAAAGGCCATCACCAGTCCGAGCGTGCGCAGCACCGTCGGCCGCTCCCCGAGCACGGGCCAGGCGATCAGCGAGGCCCAGACCGGCATGGTGTAGGCAATCAGCGCCGCCTCGCTCGCCGGCAGCCAGAGCAGCGCCAGCCCCATCAGCACCATCCAGCCGGTGACGTTGAGGATGGCGGCCGTCGCCAGCCGCGGCCAGATCGCGGGCGCGAGCTTCAGGCTGTCGCCGCGCACCAGCGCGAGTGCTGCCAGCAGCACGGCGCCGAGCACGCCCGTGACCCCGCGCAGGGTCAAAGGCGGCAGCTCACCGAGCAGGAACTTTGTCACCGGCCAGTTGAAACCCCAGCCGATCGAGGTGATCGCGAGGAACATCAGGCCGGCCGGGGCGATGCGCGGTCGCGCATCCCGACGAGTCGAATCAAGCATGTGGGTATCCGGCGGAAATCGGGGTCAGATTGGCGCGGATTTAGGCCCCGCACCACCACCCCGGCGGACATGCCTGCCCTCACCGTCCGTAGCCCTACGTGAGTCCCGCCCACGCAAGCCCGGACCTCAAAAATATACCTGCCCTGTGAACAGCGGGGCGAAGGGTCCATATCGTCGCGGGATGCAAATTTTTTCGGTTGGGAATCCCTGAGGACTCACTGATACTTGGCTCAACAACAGGTGAGGGCTTGCCCCCTGTTATCCCCCGCAATCCACCATATTTAGTATTTGATTCAGGAACTCGCACTAGTTCTTGACGGGCGCAACGGAGAGTCCTAGCTTTCGATCCGTTCGGCGCGAGTGAGTTTGCGTCCCGCCGGCACTCCCCCAAAGGGTCCGCTAAACTGCACTCCGCCAAGCCAGACGAAGGCAGCGGGATGAGGGCTTGTCTGCCCGCAGATCGCGGACTTTTCGGGCGCCAGAACGGGCCGGCAACAGGCTCGGATGGCATTGGTAGACGGTGTGACGGTGTGGGGCGTTTGAACGCATGTCGGGCTCGTCGCTTTGGGGCGGATGGGCCTGGGCATGCCGGCGGATGATCGGTGCGCGCATCGAGGAATCGCGTCGGGAGAAACTGGGCCGGATCCACCGGCTGAACTGCGGTGCCTTTGGGCCGATCGGGCCTGGGTGGAAACGCGAAATGAAATGTCGACCCGGATGCCTGAACCGAGGCAGCCCGGTCAAAGAATAGGACGGGGCAAGACCATGCGGATTGAGCGGCGCCACACCACTTCGGGACAGTCACCTTACGCCGGGATCGATTTCCGGCTGACCACGTCGGAGATCAGGAATCCCGACGGCTCGGTCGTGTTTAAAATGGACGGCGTCGAGGTCCCGACCGAATGGTCGCAGGTCGCCTCCGACGTGCTCGCCCAGAAGTATTTCCGCAAAGCCGGTGTCGCCGCGCGCCTGAAGAGGGTCGAGGAAGAGTCCGTCCCCTCCTTCCTGTGGCGCTCGGTGCCCGACACCGAGGCTCTCGCCCTCCTGCCCGAGAAAGAGCGTTTCGTCAGCGAGCTCAGCGCAAAACAGGTGTTCGACCGCCTCGCCGGCTGCTGGACCTATTGGGGCTGGAAGGGCAATTATTTCTCCTCCGACGAGGACGCCCAGACCTTCTACGACGAGCTCCGCTACATGCTCGCCATGCAGATGGTCGCGCCGAACTCGCCGCAATGGTTCAACACCGGTCTGCATTGGGCCTATGGCATCGACGGCCCCGGCCAGGGCCACTATTACGTCGACCCCTTCACCGGCAAGCTGACAAAGTCCAAGTCGGCCTACGAGCACCCGCAGCCGCACGCCTGCTTCATCCAGGGCGTCGGTGACGACCTCGTCAACGAGGGCGGCATCATGGACCTCTGGGTCCGCGAAGCCCGCCTGTTCAAATACGGCTCCGGCACCGGCTCCAACTTCTCGCGCCTGCGCGGCGAAGGCGAAAAGCTCTCCGGCGGCGGCCGCTCGTCCGGCCTGATGAGCTTCCTCAAGATCGGCGACCGCGCAGCCGGCGCGATCAAGTCGGGCGGCACCACGCGCCGCGCCGCCAAGATGGTCGTCGTCGACGTCGATCACCCCGATATCGAGACCTATATCGACTGGAAGGTGAAGGAGGAGCAGAAGGTCGCCGCCCTCGTCACGGGATCCAAGATCAACCAGAAGCACCTCAAGCTGGTGCTGAAGGCCTGCGTGAACTGCGAAGGCTCCGGCGACGACTGCTTCGACCCCGAGAAGAACCCTGCCCTCCGCCGCGAGATCAAGCTCGCGCGCCGCAGCCTCGTGCCTGACAATTACATCAAGCGCGTCATCCAGTTTGCAAAACAGGGCTACAAGGACATCCAGTTCGACACCTACGACACCGACTGGGATTCGGAAGCCTACCTCACCGTGTCCGGCCAGAACTCCAACAACTCGGTCTCGCTGAAAGACGATTTCCTCCGCGCTGTCGAAACCGACGGCGACTGGAATCTCGTCGGGCGCACCACGAAGAAGATCACCAAGACGCTGAAGGCGCGCGACCTCTGGGAAAAGATCGGCTACGCCGCCTGGGCGTCGGCCGACCCGGGCCTGCACTTCAACACCACCATGAACGACTGGCACACCTGCAAGGCGTCCGGCGACATCCGCGCGTCGAACCCCTGCTCCGAGTACATGTTCCTGGACGACACCGCCTGTAACCTGGCGTCCGCGAACCTGCTCACGTTCTACGACACAACGACAAAACAGTTCGACGTCGCCGGCTACGAGCACCTCTGCCAGCTCTGGACCATCGTGCTCGAAATCTCCGTCATGATGGCGCAGTTCCCCTCGCGCGCGATCGCCGAACTCTCCTACGAGTTCCGCACGCTCGGCCTCGGCTACGCCAACATCGGCGGTCTGCTGATGACCATGGGTCTCTCTTATGACTCCAAGGAAGGCCGCGCGCTCTGCGGCGCGCTGACCGCCGTGATGACCGGCATCACCTACAAGACCTCGGCCGAGATGGCGGCCGAGCTCGGCACCTTCCCCGGCTACAAGAAGAACGCCGCGCACATGCTGCGCGTCATCCGCAACCACCGCCGCGCCGCCCACGGCCAGTCCAACGGCTATGAGGCGCTCAGCGTCAACCCGGTGCCGCTCGACCTCGTCTCCTGCCCGCAAGGAGACATCGTCACGCGTGCGCAGGCGGCCTGGGATGCGGCGCTCGAACTCGGTGAGAAGCACGGCTATCGCAACGCCCAGACCACGGTGATCGCGCCGACCGGCACGATCGGCCTGGTCATGGATTGCGACACCACCGGCATCGAGCCGGACTTCGCGCTCGTGAAGTTCAAGAAGCTTGCCGGCGGCGGCTACTTCAAGATCATCAACCGCGCGGTCCCTGCGGCGCTGCGCGCGCTCGGCTATCGCGAGAGCGAGATTGCGGAGATCGAAGCCTACGCCGTCGGCCACGGCTCGCTGTCCAACGCCCCCGGCATCAATGCCTCGACGCTGAAAGCCAAGGGCTTCACCGACGAAGCCATCGCCAAGGTCGAAAAGGCGCTTCCGACTGCCTTCGACATCAAGTTCGCCTTCAACAAGTGGACCTTTGGCGAAGACTTCATCCGCGACCAGCTCGGCATCGGTGCCGAGGCGATCGCAGCCCCCGGCTTCGACCTGCTCCAGGCCGTGGGCTTCACCAAGCGCGAGATCGAGGCGGCCAACGTCCACATCTGCGGCGCGATGACTGTCGAAGGTGCGCCGCACCTGAAGGCCGAGCACTACTCCGTGTTCGACTGCGCCAATCCCTGCGGCAAAATTGGAAAACGCTATCTGTCGGTCGAGAGCCACATCCGCATGATGGCGGCGGCGCAGCCCTTCATCTCGGGTGCGATCTCCAAGACCATCAACATGCCGAACGACGCCACGGTGGAGGACTGCAAGTCCGCCTACATGCTGTCGTGGAAGCTGGCCTTGAAAGCCAACGCGCTCTATCGCGACGGCTCGAAGCTCTCCCAGCCGCTCAACTCGCAGCTCATCAGCGACGACGAGGACGAGGACGATGCGGTCGAGGCGCTCTACGAGAAGCCGATGGCGGCGCGTGCCACCCAGGTCTCGGAGAAGATCGTCGAGAAGCTGGTCGAGCGCATCATCGTGATGCGCGAGCGCGAGAAGATGCCGGATCGCCGCAAGGGCTACACCCAGAAGGCGGTCGTCGGCGGCCACAAGGTCTATCTCCGGACCGGCGAATATGACGACGGCCGTCTCGGCGAGATCTTCATCGACATGCACAAGGAAGGTGCCGCGCTTCGCTCCTTCATCAACAACTTCGCCATCGCTGTCTCGCTGGGCCTCCAGTACGGCGTGCCGCTGGACGAATATGTCGACGCCTTCACCTTCACCCGCTTCGAACCAGCGGGCCCCGTGCAGGGCAACGACAGCATCAAGTACGCGACCTCGATCCTCGACTACGTCTTCCGCGAGCTGGCGGTGAGCTACATGTCGCGCTTCGATCTCGCCCATGTCGATCCGACCGAGTCGAATTTCGACGCGCTCGGCAAGGGCGTCGAAGAAGGCAAGGAGCCGGAGGAGCCGAACCACCAGGCGACCAGGCTGGTCTCGCGCGGCCTCACCCGCTCCCGCACCGACAATCTGGTGGTGATGCGCGGCGGCTCCGCGGCCATTGCCTCCGGCAGCGACAACGCGCCCGCCGGCGGCAACAAGGTCACCTCGCTCGCCTCCCACGGCGCCACCGCCCGCGGCGCGGGCGATACCCTGGAAGGCGCCGTCGCCCTGAAGCAGGAAGCCAGCCACGACCTCTCCCCCACGGAGAAGCTCGAGGCCCTGCAGTGGAGCAAGGCCGGCAGCGCCGCGCAGACCGCCGTGCCCAGCAAGGCCGAGCGCCGCGCGGAAGCCAAGGCCAAGGGCTACGAAGGCGAGATGTGCAGCGAGTGCGGCAACTTCACGCTGGTGCGCAACGGCACGTGCATGAAGTGCGATACTTGCGGCAGCACGACGGGGTGTTCGTGAGCGTTCGATACGACGTGAGGAGATAGGAACACAGAACTGCGACCCCAAACGAAACTGCCTTCGCAAAGCAGCCATTCGAATGGATACGTCGCATCCCGAGACCCGACCCGCCGCTAAAGTCTGGTAGATATGAGCTTCCAGAGATATAGCGGCGCCCCTCGGGGCGGCTCGGGGCTACCGATGACGGTTCTAGAACGTCGGAGGTGGGCCGATGCACCTGTGAACGACGGCTTATTCGTTCGATGGGACGTGAGACGCAACCCAAACGGATTGCGCCGGCGTGATCCGAGGGCATTCCAATGCGAAAACCTCAGATCATCATCGAAGTCAGGGTGAATGTTGCGCTGTGCCTCTTCGGAGTCGCAGCGATCATCAAAGCCCTGATGTAAAGATAGAAGCAGAAGTCCACTCATGGACTTCTGCTTCTTTATTTTAAGTTTGTTTTGAGCTCTGACGGGCGAAACGATGCTTGTAGAGGCCGCGGCGAAAGCGATCGGCTTCGCAGGGGCGCAATCTGACCCAATTGTTGCGGGGCGCCTGTCATTCGGTTGCGCCATACTCTCACTCGGCTCACAGGTTGCGTAAACTGCGGGGAACAATGCGCAAGAATAGAAAAAAGCGAGCAGGCTCAAATCGGTCGGCTCAACAAACGCCCCCACGCAACAAGGCCTATTTCGAGCAGCCGCCACAGCGAACACGAGACGACAGTTTCTCGCTTTTCCACTACACCACGCCTTCAGGCCTGATCGGCATCATTGAGACAAAATCTCTTTGGGCCACACATGCTAGTTTTCTGAACGATACGACGGAATGCCAACTGCTCAGTCGCCTTTTGACGCCGCAAATTGAGGCCGATTTCAGAAAGCTCGTTCCTAAGTTGATGGAATGCGGTGCCTTTCGGCCAGAGATTCAATACGCCTTGCGAGGCGACGCATTGACTACCGAGGCGGAGAAAGCAACTTCAGCCATCCTAAGGGCTGTTGATCGTACCTCACCGATTCACATTACGTCGTTCTGCCGGCACGCGGTGGGCGCACCAGAGTGTGATCACGGGCTGCTAAGTCAGTGGCGCGGCTACGCCAAAGGAGGCTTTGCAATCGAATTTGATGAAAGCCAACTGGACGACTTAATTCTGGAGGAGACAAACGCCCACTCGTATCAGGGCCTCATAACCAGGCAGGTCGAATACCATGATCATCGGAAGGCCGCAAAGATCGACCGGTTCGAAGGTTTGGCTGCAGCCACATTAAAAGTTGGCTTTCGGGAGAACACTCCAAATCTAGCTGCGCGGCCGGAAGTCAGCCAGCTTCTCGGAGACCGTGACCTCGAATCCTATATTCGGGCCTTTGTCGAAGCGGTACCGTTTTTGAAGAGCCCACGCTTCGCCGAAGAGAACGAATACCGCATCGTTGCGCTCCCAACGCGATCGGCGAAGCTCGTCGCCAGCATTCGCGACAAGCGCCCCTGGAAGGAGATTTCCTTTCGCGAGGGATGGGGCGGCACCATGGTCCCGTTCGTGCGACTATTCAAGGATCTCAAAAATCCTCTACCCATCAAGAAGGTCATCGTCGGCCCACATCGCGATCAAGAAAATCAGATGCTTGCGGCCAAAATATTGTTGGAGAAGCACGGGTTTGATGTTCAGGTCGTAAAATCGGATACGGCTCTCAGAAGCTAGCTCGTAGGATGGGTTGAGCCCTTGCGAAACCCATGCTGTTTCCGCGCGGAGGAACCTTTGATGGGTTTCGCTTTCGTTCTACCCATCCTACGAGCTTCTTCTCAAACGAAGGCCAGCCACCCGAGCCGCCGCATATCCACGTCAAAGGCGGCGGCCGGGATGCCAAGATCTGGCTTGAGCCGGGCATATCAATAGCCGACAGTTATGGCTTCAATCCGCGGGAACTTTCGAATATCCTGCGCGTGGTGGAAGACAACCGCGATCTTCTTCTGAAGGCTTGGCATGACCATTTCGGCAATTAGCGTCCGCTTCGACGAACACACGATGTGGGTCGAACTGTCCGATGGAAGGACACTCGGGATCCCGCTCGCGTGGTTTCCGCGCCTGCTGCATGCAACGCCAGATGAACGCGAGCAAGTCGAACTCAGCCGCGTCGGCCTGCACTGGGAAGCGTTGGACGAAGATATCTCCGTTGCTGGCCTGCTCGCAGGACGCGGCGACGTAACGCGCTCCACGGAGCACGCAGCCTAGGCGGCCGATCCGCCCCACGGGCGCTTCCCCGCGAAGCTGGAATTGCGGCGCTGGACTGCACCCTTGAAGTGAGACACGATAATTTCAGCTCGTAGGATGGGTAGAGCTGCAGCGAAACCCATCAACCGCAACCACAGGACGATGATGGGTTTCGCAAGGGCTCAAGCCATCCTACGAGCTGTCACCGGAATCGTGCGGCCATAATCGCAGTTTGGTTCCGGCTTCAATGCTCATCGATACCCCACCGCCGAAATTGCCTTTGCGCTCGCTCCCTTCCCTCCTAAACTCCCAACCCAACCGGCATGGGTTCCGACGGGCCCGGTAGAAGCGGAGTCGAGTTATGCCCAAACCGGAAAGCTTCCCGATCGAGAAGATCTTCGTTCCCACGAAGCAGAAGAAGGCTATCAAGCCCGAGACCGTCGGGGAGATCGCGGAGAGCATTCTGGACATCGGACAACAGGCTCCCATTTCGGTTCGGCTCGACGGAGACCGCCTCGTTCTGGTCGAGGGACTGCATCGGCTCGAAGCCTGCAAGGCGCTCGGCGAGACAACTATTGTCGGTGTCCTGGTCCCGGCCGAGCTTGCTCAACCCAAGCCGCTGCTCGCCGAACGACCCGAAGTCGAGGCAGAGCGCATCAAGATGGCGCGATTGAAACAGTTGCGCCTCGAGAAGGAAGCCGCAGAGGCATCGACGGCTGCCTTGAAGAGCGTCAACGCAACGGAAGCGCCGCGCGCCCGTCCGACGAAAGGCGTCCGCGACAATCTGAAGGCATCACCGGGCCGGACTGCGAAATCGGCACCGAGAACATTGTCGGACTGGATCACGCAGCAAAAGGGCAGCGGCGGCCGCTATTGATTGCCGGCTGCAAATTCCGGAGACAGTGCACCGAGGCCGCCACAATTTCTCCTTCGCACGCGCGTTGTGTTGGACGGTGGCGAGGCCTATCATTCCTGCGATCGGACTGCCGCCCTCCCATTAGCGCCCGACTGGATGGAGCGTGCATCGGTGCCTGAAGCGGACGACTCCAAACCTGATACCGGCAAGCCTGATGCCGCCAAACCTGATGCCGCCAAACCTGATGCCCTCAAGGCGGACGAGGTCCGCGCCGATGGCGGGTTGGCGCGGGCCTATGACCAGATCAAGAGCGCGGAGCAAGATCTTGCGCGGCTGGACCGGCTGGTTTCCGGAATGGAACACGGCAACGATCGTCCGCGGGTCTCGCAGGCAAGTGCCGGCGCGAAGGCGGCCAAGACTCCCGAGGACGAGACTCCCAAGGACAACGCGCCGGCGCCGGGTAGCCAAGTGCGCAATGAAGGCCTGCGGGGAGATCGGCCCATGCTACGCGCTTTGGTTATCCTCGTGCTGGCGATCGGCCTTCTCGGTGCCGCCTTCGCTTCGCAATATCGCGATGAGGCCAAGTCAATCAGCAAGTCGATCATGGCGCGATGGGCTCCGCCGGCCGCCAGTCAGCCACCACGAGCCTCCGCGGTCGAAAGTCCGGCGCAACCGCCGGCGGTGCAACTTGCTGCTGCCGATGAGTCAACGCCGGTGCCCGCGCCGCCGCCCAGCAAGGAAACGGAAATCGCTCCAAAAGCTGACGCTCCAAGAACTGCTGATGCGCCAAAAACCGGCGCCCAAGCCCCTGACCCGTCATCGTCCGACCTCGCGCAATCGCTCAAGACCATCACCAGCGAGCTTGCGAGCATCAACGGAAAGCTCGAGCAACTGAAGAGCCGCAGCGAGCAGACGCTGCGCGAGCAGGCCGACGCCATTCAACAGCTCAAGGCGGCGCAGGAGAAGGATGCGGCGGACAATGCGCGCCTCGCCGCGCAGGTCCAGGCGCTGCAAACGCAACTGACGGCTCCATCGGCGTCTGCATCCGCGAAACCCGTCGTGCGGAGCGCGGTGAGCAACGACACGGCTGCGCCCGCACGGCCGCACGTGCAAGCGGCCGCACCCCGACGGCCCAGGCCTCCGCCGCGAGGACCCTGGATGCCGCCGCCCTATATGGATCCTTACGGCGACCCGGATTGGTGAGCTCGCAGAAGTCACGCTCCCCCCAAGACCCATGCCAAGCAAACGCAAGCGCCTCCTCCCCCGCCTTCGCAGCATCCGGCGGGCACGAAAGACGTTTGCGCGGGCGCCGCGGATGGTTCGGATCGTGGGCAGCATAGCGGTGTTGCTCGCGATCGTCGTGCTGGTGAACATCGCCTATCAATTGATCCGCAAGCCAACCGAGCTCTTCGTCTTTGCCGGCAACACTCTCGACAAGGAGCCGGCCGAGACCTGGCGCCAATACGGCCCCCTCTTCCGCACCTATTCCACCGCGACGGTCACGCCCGAATTGCTGGCCGCACTGGCGCAGGTCGAGAGTTCAGGCAATCCGGTGGCCCGCACCTATTGGCGCTGGCGATGGAGCTTCAATCCCCTCGCGATCTACCGGCCCGCCTCCAGCGCCGTCGGCCTCTTCCAGATGACCGATCCGGCCCTCACCGAGGCCGCGCGGTTCTGTGTCCGCGACAACGCGGTCACGGCGTCAGGCTGCGGGTTCAGGGGCCTCTACCCGCGCGCGATCCCGAGCCACGCTGTCGAGCTGGCATCGGTGTATCTGGACCGCCAAGTGGCCCTGGTTCTCGACCTCGCCGGCGACGTGAAGGCGAGCGCGCGCGAGAGGCAGGATCTCGCCGCCTTCATCCATCTCTGCGGCGCGGGTCCGGCCACGGCCTATGCGCGCCGCAAGTTTCAGATGATCGCGGCCGAGCGCTGCGGCGATCACCTCGTCGCGGCGTATGTCGCGAAGGTCAACGCGATGAAGCCGCAGTTTCAGCGCCTTGCGGCGGAGGACGACAAGTAGTGTCGTAGGATGGGTGGAGCACTTGCGAAACCCATCCGACAAGCTTCAGACCGTCGCTTCCGTATCCGGCATTGCACTCTTGCCGTCGCCCACACCTCGCTGCCGGCTGCCGGCCGAAAAGATGTCGTGGACGAGGCCGAGTTTCCCGAGCCCGAGAATGATCAGGCCGTTGATGTCGATCTCGTACCAGGCGTGCGAGAGGTAGGCATCGCGCGGAAAGCGGTGATGGTTGTTGTGCAGCCCTTCGCCGAAAGTGAGGATCGTGGTCACCAGCTCGTTGGTCGTGCCGTCGTTGAGCTCATAGCGGCGATAGCCATAGCGGCCGTCGCTATGGCAGACCGAGTTGACCAGTGACGTCGCCATGGTCATGAGGTAGCTGCGGAACAGGCCGGAGAACAGCACGCAGCTGATCATCGTGTGCACGCCGCCAAAGGCGTAGCCGATGCCGCCGGGAATGATGATCGCCGACAGCGCGTACCAGTACCAGCGCGTCCTGGTGAAGAACATGGCGATCGGGTCGGCCAGAATGTCCCTGGCATAGTATTCGGAATCGGTGGTCGCCTGATCCCACACCCAGCCGCCTTGCGCATGCCCCATCCCCTTGGCGAAGGAGCCAATGCGGTTGCCGTCGCCGTCATAGTAAGGGCTGTGGACGTCGCCGGGCTTGTCGGAGTGAAGATGGTGCCGCCGGTGGTTGCTCACCCATTTCAGGATCGAGCCCTGCACCGCCATCGTGGCGATCGCAGCGAGGATCGTCCGCATCACCGGACCGGCCCGATAACTCCGATGCACGAAGTAGCGGTGCATGAAGCCGATCCCCATCGTGGTCAGCATGAACATGCCGGCGAAGACCGAAACCTCCACCCGCCCGATGCCTTGCCAGAAGGCCCAGATCAGCGCGCCGATCGAGCCCAAAATCATCAGGGCGAACGAGATGTAGGAATCGCGAAATTTTGCGTCGACCACCGGGCCGTCGACCAGCACGCCGGGCGGCATTTTCGGGGCCGGAGAGTCCTCCGACGCCACGCGCTCAATTACGGTCATTCCAGCCGGTCCATTCCCTAGAAAATCTCGTCATCTGCAACGTACGGTATCGACGGGGGTCATTTCTAGCAAGGCCGGGGAAGCGTGGAGCCGGAACACAGGTTAACGGCAAATAGCGCGTCAGTGAAGGTGCCGTAGGGTGGGCAAAGACGCAGAGCGCCGTGCCCACGAGCCAGTTCTACGGCCGGGAATGGTGGGCACGCTTCTGCTTTGCCCACCCTACGAGAGCCGATCGTTCCGAGAGCCGGGCTCTACCACCAATACGGCCAGCGCCACCCCTCATAACGAACATAGGACGGCACGAACGGCGGGCCGTAGGCATCCACCCGGTCGTCTTCGGGTCGATAGCGATAGCGCGGAACAACATTGTAATCCCACGGCGTCGGCCGGAGCACGGGCGCCGTGACGACGAGCCTTTCTTGCGGGGCGCGAACGACAACGGCCTTCCTCGCCCTGGCCTCAGCGCCTGACATTCCGAGGCTGCACAGCACTACGGCCGTTCCGAGCGCACATGCGACTGTCCTGATCTTCATGCGTTGGTCTCCTTGCCCGGGAAGAGTGCAAAAGGACGCAAAGCAAGGCAAGCGAATTTCGATCACGACTTGGTAGCGGCGTAGCCCGTAGCAGCCGTTCGGCCTAGGCCGCCCTTTGCGGCGCGTTGATATCCTTTAGGCTCTGATCGCTTTGATGGATGGCGAGAATATTGATGCCGAGAGCGAAGGCCTTGTAGCCGTTGTCGGCGAGCCATCGCTCGAGTTGCGGGATGTCCGTCTTGATCTTTTCAATCAGCAGGATCGGGTGGTTCTTGTTGATGGTGTCCCGGGCCCCGCTGAGGGCTTCCATCTCCATACCTTCGATGTCGATCTTGATGAAATCGACCCGCGGCAGATTGAGCTCGTCCAGCGTCATCTTCCGGACGACGACGGTGTTGTCGGCGTAATTGATGGGCTGGCCGATGAATTCGTTGTTCGGGCGCTGCTGCAGTTCCAGGCTGCCGAAGCTCGACGGCGTGAAGTAGTCCGGATTTGGAATTGGCAGCGTGCCGGATTCAGACGACACGGCCGCATGCACGGCGAGCGCATTGAAGCAATTGTTGATCGCGATGTTGCCGGCCAGCGCATAGTAGATTCGCTCCTGCGCCTCGATCGCGATCACCGAGCCCCAGCCGGTCATCGCCGAAGCCCATTCGATGGTGTGAACGCCGATATTGGCGCCGCAGTCGATCGCGATCACGCCGTCCCCGTGGTGCTTGCGCCGCAAGGCCAGCAGCTCGAGCGCGATCTTGACTTCGCCGGGATCGAAAGCGGCCGCGTTGAGGATCTGAAATCCCACGCCATAGCCGCGGTCGGGGGCGACCATGCGATAATCGAAACGATTGACGATCATCGTTCCATGGCTGGACGAGGCCATGACAAAGGCCAGCTTTTGCCCCGCGATCGGCATTGTCGAATCTCCCCCTCAGAGTAGCTGCCTCTATCCCAACGCCAGCTTATGCGGAGCTTGTCCTGATCCCCTGGGATGGCAGAGCGGTCGCATTTGAAAGTGATTTCCCTGCGGCCATATGCGATCGCCCCCAAAGAGCGACCCGGCGCGGTCGATTGCCTTTCGGGCTCAGGTGTGGTCCACCAGCGCATCGGCCAGACCGGGCGCGATCAGCACGGCGAGGCCGACGTACACTCGAACGTTGCGCGAGAGCGCAATCTCCGGGAGGGATCACCATGAACGGCAATCGGTATTATGGCGTCCGCGTCGAGGGCGCGAAATACGGTGTGGGCTTCGGCTCGGCGCTCGCCGTCGCGATCTCCTACACCAACAACCACTCGATCCCATGGGCGATCATCCACGGGATCTTGGGTTGGCTCTACGTGATCTTCGTCGCGTTGTTTCGCTGACGCCCCGCCACTGTCCCTGCTTAGCTCCGAGATCGAGACCCATCATGACCGACGCCACCAAATGCCCCAACTGTCAGTCGGAGCACGCCTATCAGGATCGCGGCCTCTGGATCTGCCCGGAATGCGCCCATGAATGGAGCGCTGCGGGCGATGCGGCCGCACAAGCACCGCAGGAGGCAGGTGTGCGCGATGCCCATGGCAATGTGCTCACTGACGGCGACAGCGTCATCGTGATGAAGGACCTCAAGGTCAAGGGCTCATCGTCGGTCGTCAAAGGCGGCACCAAGGTGCGCAATATCCGTCTCCAGGACGCGACCGACGGCCACAACATCGCCTGCAAGATCGACGGCATCGGCGCCATGAACCTCAAGTCGGAGTTCGTTAAGAAGGCATGAGTTTCCGGGCGGATGCGGCTCCTGCAGCCCGCCGGCAAAGAGCGGTTCGTCGCAGCGCGCTTTATCGCTGCCTTTGCGCGAGGTAGAATCCGCACAGCACCGTGACGAGGCCGGCGGCCTGCAGCGCCGTCGGCGGCTCGCCGAGCAGCAGCCATCCCGTGAGCAGCGTCAGCGCCGGCACACAGGCCGGAAACACGGCCGCACGCGCAACGCCGAGGCGCTGCACCGAGACGGCAAACAGATAGAGCGCGGCAGGACCTGCGAGCACGCCCTGCGCCAGCGCCTGGATCGCGTTCTCGGTGACGCCGAGCGCGGCAACGTGGGCGAGACCGACGGTCGCGATGTAGATCGGCAGCAGCAGCAGCGACAGCACGTTGATGACGAGCGCGGCCGACACCGCCGAGACGCGCCAGTGCCGCAGCAGCGCGCCGAAGCCTGCGAACATCAGGCCGGTCAGCACGAAGATCAGATCGCCCTGGACGCCGTCGACGCCGATATGGCCGATCGATTCCGCGCCGATCACGCCGAGCCCGCCGACGATGACGATCGCGCCGGCAACGCGCGAGGCGGAGATCCGCTCCTTCAGGAACAGAGCGGCCAGCAACAAGCCGCCGAGCGTCGCACACGAAGGCTGGATCACGCTGCCATGGCCGAGCGGAACGAACTGGAACCCGGTGTAGGAGATCAATGACATCACGGGGCCGCCGAGCACCATCAGCGCAAGACCCCTCGCCCAGCCGATGCCGCAGAGGTCGGAGATGCCGGCGCGCCACACCAGCGGCAGGAAGGCGATGCCCGACCAGACGTAGCGATGCACCAGGAGATCGACTGGCGTGAAACCGACCTTGAGGCCGTGCCGCGTGCCGGCAAAGCCGAGCGCCCAGAACAGCGCGGCCAACAGCCCGCAAACGACGCCGAGAAGCGCCTGCGTCGCATCGTTCGTTTGAGTGAGAGCGTCAGCGCCGCTCGTTCGCTGATCCATGGCCCAAGCCATATGTCAGTGCGCAGGTCGGCTCAACCCGCGCGGTTGCAGGGCTGGCACGCGATGCGACCTTTAGGCCGCATCGAAAGCTGCGGCTCGCCGCAATCGGACTCGGTCATCCCAGCAGCACTTCCGCGCAGATGCGCATCGCGCGCGCGATGAAGCTCATCAATGAAGGTGCGCTCGACGAGGACTCGGGGTGACGCCCGCAACGCGGCTCGGCATCTCATCGCGCCATCTGGCGCCGCTGTTCGAACGCCATGTTGGCGCGACGCCACAGCAGCTTGCGAAGACGCTTCGCGTCCGGCGCGCCAAGCGCCTGCTCGATGCCGGCGAGCACACCAGTGCCGAGGGTCTAATCGCTCAGAAGAAGCCGGGGCTGAGATCGAGCCCATAAGTCAGGCTCAGCACGAACACGAACAGCGCGGCGGCTGCGAACATTGCGAGATTCCGGACGATGAATTCGCGCGGCGAATTGGCGACAACAACGGCTTTTTGCGCAACAGGCATGACGGGCTCCATTATGAAAACGATTCTTGGCCGCCAATATGCGGCGCCCGCATCAAGCGCTGCGATCTGCAAAACAAGTATTAAGGAGATCACACTCGTTTTGAACGCCGGTACACAAGTCGCGCGTTGCGAGGAGTTTTTCCGCCGAAGGATTCTCAGGCAGCGCATCAACACGCGATAGGAGATGAAAAGCGCCCACGGCGTGATCGATCAATTCACCGCGATGACATGACGGCCGCAGACAAAATAAATGGCCGGGACGAGCCCGGCCATGACGTCGTGAAGGTTTTGGTACCGGGCTCCCGGCCCAGCGCAATGCCGGTCTTAGCGGGCGGAGCCCACGGTCGCAGTCTTCAGCTTGCGCGGCGTCAGCACGGCGGCCTGAAGCGCCGTCACGCTGGTGGCGGGCGCCGCCACCTGCTGCTCGACATGGGCGGCGCCGAGCACGCGAACCTGCATGGGCGAGGCCGGAATGCCGTTGACCTCATAGGCCGGCAGCTCGGCGGCAAAGGTGGCAGTCGTGCCCACGAGAGTGAGGACGGCGACTGCGATCGACAAAGTTTTCTTGTTCATGGTGATGCTCCAAAGAGAAGTTCGGAGCACATGTAAGTCCAATTTGCTGCATTGCGATATGCGTTGTTGCAACGCAATATCGCACGCTGTGCATAGCAATTTGGTCAACGCGCCGGACGCCTTGGGCAAATCGCCTCGCCCGTTGCTGCGCTTTCAGCGGAAGAATCGCAAACAGGAGGCCCCTACTTCAAAGCGGTCGCCAATGCTTGCAGCTTTGCGACGAGATTGGTGCCGAGTGCATAAATGACTTCAATAATCGCGAGCGCAATGCCCGCTGCGATCAGGCCGTATTCGATTGCTGTGGCACCGGATTCATCAGCCACGAACTCAACCAACGAGCGTTTCAATTTCACAAGCATATCCTTCCCAGATGCACCGGACGTTGCCGGCACGCGAGCAATGCACTTCCACAATCCAAGATTGAGTAAATCGGGATAGCTCAATTTGATGGACATACGAAGGCGAATTTGCCTGCTTTTCCTGCCCATGGACGCCGGAAGCCACGCGGGAACCAAAGTTGCATTCCAGCAACACTCGCGTGAAAAGCCGTTTTGAGGGGATTTGCGCCGTTGCACCGCCACATCGTTCCCCGAACAATTGACGCGCCGCGTGCTTGGCTGTGCAATCTGGTTCGCTGACGAACCTTGGAGGCAGGGATCATGAATGATCGGCGGTCTCTTCTTGTGGCGGTCTCGTGCCCCTCGGCCGTGATGGCCGGCTGGCTGGCGCTCTCCCTCTCCGCCTACGCGCCTGCCTTGATCGAGAACAGCGGCGCCAATGTAGCCGCCGTCTCCCACGCCAAAGATCTTACCCATCTCGAGCTTGCCGACATCCCGCGCGCGGCGACGATCGATGATGGCATCGCCCTGACCGCCGACATCGCCGCCGCCGCGGCTGCAACACCGAGCGTGGCACTAGTCGAAGCACCGCCGCCCGAGACGCCCGCTCCCGCCGTGCAACTCGCCTCGGCCGACCCAACTGACATGGTTGCGGCCTCCTCACCCGCGCCACAGATCGCACCTGAACCGGCTCCGGTCGCAGGCGAGGCCGCCGCCGTTATCAGCGAAGCTGCCCCCGTCGCGAGCGAGGCTGAGCCCGCGCCGGAGCCCACCGTCAAGCTTGCATCGGCCGATCCCGGCGACGTCGTGCCGTCGGAGGCTCTGTCACCCGCGGCGATCGCGAGCGGGCCCGTGGCGGAAAGCAAGGCGTCGCCGCCTGCCGATACCGTGGCCGTGCTCGACGAATGCTTCGTCATGGATGCCTGCATCGATCGCTATCTCTGGGCGCTCTATCAGCGCACGCCGAAGGAAGACTCGATCAAGGTCGAGGACCGCCGCGCCGTCACCATCAAGCGCAGGGGCAAGAAGGTCACGGTGATGCGCAGCTTCACCAAGCTCGTCGACGAGGATTTTGCCTGGAAGGATCCGAAGGCGGCTGAGCACGCCAAGATGGCGCTGATGGATTACGTCATCGGCGGTATGGACAAGAGCTTCAAGCAGAAGCTGTTTCGCACGCTGCTCGCGGCCGAAGCTGCCGGTCTCTCGCCGGGAATCACCAGCGCATTCCGTGACGACTATCGCCAGGAAATCGCGAGTGGCCTGAAGGCCGCCTCCAACCGCTCCTATCACGGCGGCAGCCTTCGCGGCGGCTACGGTCACGGCATGGCAGCCGACATCGTCAGCACCAAGGGCGACAACCGCGCACAGCGCTGGGTCTCGACCGAGGTGTTGTGGAAGTGGGTTGACACCAACGGCAAGGCGCTCGGCATCGGCAGGCCCTATCTCGGCCGCGATCCGCCGCATGTCGGCGCGATTGACGGTGCGGAATATATCTCGAAGCGCGGCGTTGCGACCGACCGCAAGGAAGCTGCCAACACCAAACCAAAGAAGGCGCGCGCTTTGGCCCGCGCCAGGCTGCCGAAGGCCCAGGCGGCGCGGGAGCAGAAGAGCCCCGCAAAGCCGCAGAAATCGGCACAATCCGCCGCGAAGCGAACGACCTGAGCCGTCGCTCAGTTTCCTGAGGCCGGCAAGGGCACGAGACGCATCTCTTCCGATCCTGCGGCTTGCGTGCGAACGAGCACGGCAAAGATGGTCTCGACTGCAAGCCGCACCGCCGCCTCGATTGCCGTGCCCTTGGCGAGGTGCGCCGCGATCAGGCCGGTGAGGAGATCGCCGGTGCCGTAGGGCCGGATCGGCAATCGCGGCGTCGCAAAGCGCGATAATTGCCCGTCAGCACACAGGATCGTCTCCACCTGCCCCACAGACGTGTCGGCGAGCGTGCAGCCGGTGACAACGACGTCGATCCGGCGTTGTCCCGTAATTGCAGCCGCTGCAGCACGCAGGCCGTCCGTGTCTGCGATCTTGACCCCGGAGAGCAGCTCGAGCTCGAACTGGTTCGGCGTGATCAAATGTGCGGCCGGCAACAAGCGGTGCCGCACCACGTCCAAAATGCCGTCGGCGACATACACGCGGCCGTCGTCGCCGATGACGGGATCGCAGAGATAAACCAGCTTCGAATTGCGCGACAGCGCCCGCTCGACAAAATCGGCGATGACGACGGCGTTGTCGGGCGAGCCGAGATAGCCGGTGACGAGCACGGCCGCCTCATCGACAAGGTCCCGCTCCTCGACACCTCGCAGCAGATCGGCGATGAGCTCGGCGTCGAGTACGCGACCCCGCAAGGTCGGATAGCGCGGATGGTTCGACAGCAGCGTCGTCGGCACTGCGGCGACGTTGACGCCCTCCGCCTGCATGGCGTGGACGGCAGCGCTGTTGCCGACATGGCCGTGAACCACCTGGCTTTGAATCGAGATGACGAGCATGCAGAGGTCCGTAGGATCAAAAACTCGATGTGGCAAGCGTAGCCCGGATCACGAAACGTCGTACCCGAGTCCCGGTCGCAGCGCCTGCATCTTCCGCGCCAGTCTCGGCCCCTGAGGTCGTCAGCCCCCTGTCGCAGGCTCGTCACTCACACGTGATACTTGCTCCCGACAAAAGCCATGTTGCGCGTGGTAAACATACCTACCGCGCGGTATCTTTCGTGCGCCACGCTCGAGATCGCCATGACGTCCGCTTTCACCTCCTATGCCGCGCTTGCCCTCGCCATCGTGTTCGAGGTGACGGCGTCCGCCTTCCTGCAGCAGTCCGCGCAATTCACCCGGCCCTGGCCGACGCTGGCGATGGTGCTGTTCTACGTCGCCTCGTTCTACGCGCTGTCGGTCGCGATCCGTGTCATTCCCTTGAGCATCGCCTATGCGATCTGGGGCGGGGTCGGCATCATCCTGACTGCCACCGTCTCCTTCGTGATGTTCCGCCAGATGCTCGACGCCGCAGCCTTCGTCGGTATCGCCCTGATCGTTTCCGGGGTCGTGGTCATCAACCTGTTCTCGCAGACGACGGCGCATTGATGCCGGCGAGTGCCTATACGCGCGCCAAGCAGCCCGAGCAGGTGCGGCGCGCCCTGCTCGACCACGCCGCAGCGATTGCCATGGACCACGGCGTTTCCGGCGTCACGGTGCAGGCCGTGGCGGCGGCGGCCGGCGTCACCAAGGGCGGGCTGTTTCATCATTTCGGGAGCAAGCAGGCGCTGATCGAGGGCCTGTTCGCCGATCTGCTCGCCCGCGTCGATGCCGAGATCGACGCGGCGATCGAGGCGGATCCGAAGCCACGCGGCAGTTTTACGCGCGCCTATGTCAACGCGGTGTTCACCGGCAGGGCGTTTGGCTTCGCCACGCCCTGGGCCGCGCTGAGCATGGTGGTCGTCACCGATCCGTCGCTGCGCAAGCTCTGGAACGACTGGATGAAGGCGCGCCTGAAACGCCACGGCGCCACCGATGCGGCGCCAGAGCTTCAGATCGTGCGTCTGGCCGCAGACGGCGCCTGGCTGTCCTTCGTCACGACGGGACAGACGCGCATGAATGCCGATTTACGCGCCGTGCACGACCGCCTGATCGCACAAACCTCTCGGCGCGGGTAGCCGGGCGACGACTACTGGCTCTGCGCCGGCTTAGGCGGACGCGGCTTGGATCGGGGTGACTTTGCGCCAGACTTCGCCGGAGCACCTGGCGGCGGCGTATCGACCGACACCAGATAGGCCGCGAGCGCCTTGGCGGTGTCGGGGCCGGCCGAATAATGGTCCTGCAGGAACCAGGACAGGGTGAGGGTGTAGCGCCCTTTCGCAAGCCCCCGCGGGCTGCGATGGCAGGCAGTGCAACCGTCGGCGAACAGCTTTTCGGGCGATTTGCCGGCGTCGAGATTCTGCGCGGACGCAAGCGGTGCCGTCAGCACGATCGCGGCCGCGGCCATGGTCCCGAGAATCACCAGAGGCGCGACCAACTCGTGCCCCGGTCGAATGAGCGATCTCAATGCCGTCCCCTGGACCGTCCCGCGATCACGCCGCCAGCAACTGATCGAACTCCGGCGGTGCATAGGCCTTGCCGTCCTGATCGGTGATGACGACCCGCCATCCTTCGCTCGCCCAAACCTTCGCCTTCGCCACGATGAGCAACCGGCTCTCACGGGCAAAACTGTACTTCTCATTGTCGCGTTCTGCGATCATTTTATAGGCCAATGCTTGTCCCCTTGCGCTGCCCTGCACCCGCTCTCCTCGTGGCAGCGGGCTTTGGCGGCAATTCGCCGGGAGCGTGGCAATTTGGTGCCGTCCGCGGCAGCATTGTGCGCCGGCACCGGTTCCAGCCGAGCGACGGAGCCAATACACCGCATCATCAATGAGATTCTGCTTGCCGGGAGCTTGTTCGCCGCCCTGCCCGGATAGAGGCGTCAGCCGGGCGCCGGCCCATCGCCGCCGCGACGGAACCGATAATGCCGAGCCGATCCGCTCAGTGCACGCGGATGACGTGTGGACGTCCGAGATCGATCAGACCCTGCACAGCCGATAAACGGTCGTCCAGGGCAGCAATGGTGAGCAACAAATTGTTGCGACGCTCGTCCAGCATCCCCATTTCGGCGCCGGAGAGCTTCGTGCTCGTCCGCTCCTTGTGGATGCCGTCAAGGGATTTGCGCAAGCCGGCAATCAGCCCGGCCAGTTGCTTCGCCTCTTTGGTCATCGACCGCTTCGCGACATTTTGGCGGCGCGTCTCCGCCTGACTTTGTCTCATCTTCATCCTCCCGTGCCCCGCTGCCCCGAGTGGATGCTTACAGCTTTGAGTACACATATTACGATCGATGAAATCTGGCCGCGAAGAACCTTCTTAAATTGTACGTGCACGGAACCGTGGCAACCCAAGCAAAAGCCCGGCGCGCAGGCCGGGCTTTCGTTGAGCAATGCTAGTGCTTCTGCGGGCCGCCGTGGGGAGCCGCATTGACGTGCGGAGCGCCTCCGCCTCCGCCGGGATGCGGCATCGCAGGTGCAGCCGCACGCGGTGCCGGCATCTGCGCATGAGCATTCATCGGCGCACCATGGCTGACGTTCGGCTGAGCCATATGCGGCATCGCGGGCCGGGCTGCCGGCGCAGCCGACATGCGCGGCGCTTCATGTGCGCGCGCCATCGGCTGCGCGCGCACGGCGGCGCGGCTTGCCGCCTGTTCGTGCATCATCCGCGCCTGCGCATCACGGGCATTGCGGCCGTGCACCGCGGTCCGCTCGTTGACGAAACGCTGGCTCCGTTCGGCACGATTCCGATCGACACCAACCGCAGCGTCGCGCTTTGCGATGGTCGCATCATGCCGCGCCGTCGCGGCGTCACGGCCGGAGACTGCGACATTGCCCTTGACGGTCTCCTTGGCATGCGCGTCGCGACCCAGCGCGACCGCAGCGTCACGCGTCGCTGCACGTCCGATGCGAGCGGCGCGCGGATCGATCGTCATTCGCGTCGCGATGCGCTCATGCGAGGTCCAGTAGTTGTTCCAGTAGGCGTGGCGGCGATACCAGGGGCGCCCCTCGTAGTAGCTCGACCAGTACGAGCTCAACACGAACGGGACGACGGGCACGTCGACCTCGTCGGCATAGTCGGGCAGATAGACGTAGTGATTGCGGTAGAGATATTCGAGATATTGCGACGACACCCAGCCACGGTCGTCGGAGAAGCTCACGTCGCACCAGGCATTGCCGCGCAGGCAACCATGGATGTTGACGCGGGCGCCCTCGGGGACGCGGTCGACAAGGGGAAAGCCCGCCCCCGGCCCGGCACGCAGACCGGTCGAGACGGTGACGATGCCCGGCGCGGCCAATGCAGCCGTCGGCGCGAGCAGCAATGCGGCAACTAAAGCGGTTCTCAATCTCATGGCGTAGTCCTCCTCTGAGAGGCGGAACGCGCGAATGGAATGAAGCGTTCCGCGCGCAAATGTCGCATCAGCCAAAAGATTGAGAGGCGCGCCGCGTACGCAGTTCAATATTCATCCGCCGTTCATCGGCGCTACGCGTTTCGCCTCACCTGCAACATGAAGGCGTCGAAATACGCGGCGAGCGCCGTGAAATCATTGAGCGGCAGCACCTGTGCAACGTATTGATCGGGGCGCACCACGACCATGCAGCCGACCTTCCGATCGATGCCGCGCGTCGTGAAAACGTCGTACCCGCCTTTGAGGTCCGGACAAAACATCTTTTCGTAGTCGAGCAAGCCATAGCGCCCTTTGCGCGGCAGCAGCAGCGTTGGCATCGCCTCGATCGCGAGCGCGCGATGGTCCTGCTGAAACACCGCACGCAGATCGAGCACGGAATCGATGTCGGCGCCGGCTGGCGTGTATCGCCTGAGCGGCGATTCTCCGGCTTCGGCGAGGAAATTGCACAGCGCACGAATGGCGGAACCGGCAGCGGCCGGATCTTCGGCGCCGGAGAACGCATAGAGGCGAAAACGGCCATCAGCCTGCGCCGCGTGGCCGAGATGAACAGGTTTCGCATCCCCGAGCCGTATGACAGGCGCGGAATGGAAGCGCCTACCGATGACGAGGCCTTGCGCGAGATGCTGATGCGAGGTTGCGCCGGTGAGGATCGACGGCGTGTAGTGCGTCGCCGTGCCCGCGGTGTAGCGGCCGTGCCTGACAAAATAGTCCTGCGTCTTGGCGGCATCGGCACCGCCGGCCTTGGCCGCGGAAGCGAGAATCCCGGCCCATTCACGATCGAAATCGATCAGCTCCTTGGCGACCGCCTGCCGTTCGGCGGAATAGGAATGCAGCAGGCTCGGTGCACTTTGTTTCCGCAGAACGGCGGCGAGCTTCCAGCCGAGGTTGAAGGCGTCCTGCATCGAGACATTCATGCCCTGCCCGGCCTTCGGGCTATGGGTATGGCAGGCATCGCCGGCAATGAAGATCCGTGGCAGGCGCGTCTCGGTCTCGGCCTCCGGCACGTCGTCGAACTTGTCGGTCAGGCGCTGGCCGATCTCGTAGACCGACCACCAGGCGATCTCCTTCACCTCGAGCGTATGCGGCTTCAGGATCCGCTGTGCTTTCGCAATCACGTCATCAGCGGTGATGTTGCGGTTGGCCACGCGCTCGCCAACGTCGAGTTTTGCCAGCTCGACGTAGAGGCGGACCATGTAGCCGCCTTCGCGCGGAATGATGAGAAGACTGCCGTCCTTTGCCGACTGGATCAGGGCCTTGAAGCGGATGTCAGGGAAATCGGTCACCGCCAGCACGTCCATCACGCCCCAGGCGTGGTTGGCGGAATCGCCATGCAGCTCGCGGCCGATTGATTTGCGCACCGTGCTGCGCGCGCCATCGCAACCGACGACGTAGCGTGCCCTGATGGTCTCGACCGTACCCTCGTTCGCAGCATCGACGCGTTCGAGGCGTACAGTCACGGCGTGGTCATCGCGACCTGCGGCCGGATCGATCGCGAGGTCGAGCAGGCGCCGGCTGTAATGCGGTTCGAGCTTCGCCTGTGATTTGCGCATCACGTCGAGAAAGCCGTCATGGATCCGCGCCTGGTTGAGGATGACGTGCGGGAATTCCGACAGCCCATCTTCGACATCCTGCACACGGCCGCTGCGGACGATATTCTCCCGCACGTTCTCGTCCGGCTTCCAGAACGTCGTCTCGTTGACCCAATAAGCCTCCTTCAGCACGCGCTCACTGAACCCGTAGGCGTGGAACATCTCCATGGTGCGGCAGGCGATGCCGTCGGCCTGGCCGACTGCGAGCCGGCCCGGCTTCTGCTCGACGATGCAGGTCTTGATGTCCGGGAATTGCGCGAGCTGGGCCGCGAGCGTCAGGCCCGCAGGGCCACAACCGACGATGAGGACATCGACTTCGTCGGGAACGTTGCCTAGGGCACCCGAAGCCTGAATGCGTTCGGCTGGATCGGCAATCTCGGGATCGCCAGGCTGGAATCCATTGAGATGGAATTGCATGAGCACCTCTCCCGTTGACGTCTCGTTGGATATTGCTCAGTATGCTGACTATCAGTATACTTGTCAACGATCGTCCACCGTCCCTGCCCTCACGGAGAATTCGGTGAAAGACAACAACGACATGCCCGGCCATCTGGCGCGCCGGTTCCAGCAGATCGCGGTCGCCGTGTTTCTGGCCGAGGTCGGCGACGCCGGCTTCGACCTCACCCCGGTGCAGTACGCAGCGCTTGCGACCATCAAGGCCAATCCGGGGCTCGACCAGGTCACGCTCGCGGGACTGATCGCCTATGACCGGACCACCATCACCGGCGTGATCGATCGCCTCGTGCAAAAGGGCCTCATTGAGCGCCGCGCCTCAAGCCGCGACCGCCGCGCCCGCGAGCTCGAGATCACCGACGAGGGCCGCCGCACGCTGCGCAAGATCACGCCCGCGGTCGAGGCTGCCCAGCAGATCATGCTGCGCGGCCTCAGCGCGAAGGAAGGCGAGGATTTGATGCGGCTCTTGCGCAAGGCCATCGCCGCGGGCAACGAACTCAGCCGCGCTCCCTTGCGCGAGGCCTGAAGCGTTTTCGAGCGAAGTGGGCACTGGTTCTCGTCAAGAAAATGCGACAGACAAAAAGCCAATCCCCCGTAGTTTTGTACGTATTTGTCGCAGACCCGCGAAACCTGGAACTAACCTTGGGCGGTTACGGTTGGCGTCAATTCCGCGCTTAACGCGCGATTAACTTTGCCGGTTTGGAGTTTCGGATGTTCAGGGTCGCCATTGCTACCGCAACCATCGCGCTGTCCACCGGTCATACGCTCGCGAATGGGCATGGCGGCGGCGGCGAGGCCCCTGCTGCGCCGAAGGTCGAGGCGGTGCCAGCGCCCGCACGCTTCGTTCTGACCAAGCAGGGCCCCACGCTCGTCGATCTCAAGGGCATGACGCTCTACTTCTATGAGCGTGACACCAGCGGCAAGACGTCGAGCTGTGATGGCAAATGCGCGGAGGCCTGGATTCCACTGGCTGCCCCCGCGAATGCCCAGGCGGCCGGCGATTTCACGCCGATTACCCGCAACGACGGCAGCAAGATGTGGGCCTTCCGCTACCGCCCGCTCTACACGTCCGTAGCCGACAAAACGCCAGGCGAAGCCAATGGCACGGCCACGACGTTGCAATGGCGCGTCGCTCGGCCCGGGGATTAAGGCGCAAACGGCGCGCGTCCGTCACTGCCTGACGTGCCCGCGAGCTTCGCATGGGCTGCAGAATCGACCGAGGCGTAATTCACCTCCGGATTCCAGTGCAGCACCGTGTACAGCACCACACCGGCCAAAATCGATCCGTAGAAACCGAGCGTGGCCCAACGCCACTTGCGCACGACGCGATGGTCGTCCTCATTTAATCGATCAATGAAATTTTGCATGATGCCTCCAATGGCAACGAGCCATTGAGACATAGCGCAGCCGGCGCGAGACGCCTGTGAAGCAGTTCACCTTTGCAACGGCCTGGTCGTCGCTCTACGCAGTCCTGTCATTCAAGCTTCGGTGATGCGGCTGACGTGACAGATCAGGTCAGCTGCCTCACCCGCGCCAGTTCGGCCCTGCCTGCATCTGCGCGTTCTGCCCTGGCGGCAGCACCACGACGGTCGCGTTGAGCTTCACCCGGTCGAACAGATCGATCACGTCCTCGTTGCGCATCCGGATGCAGCCCGACGAGATCGCCTGCCCGATATATTCCGGCTGGTTGGTGCCGTGGATGCGGTAGAGCGTGTCCTTGTTGCCGGTATAGAGATAGATGCCCCGCGCGCCGAGCGGATTGGCGGGACCCCCGGCAACGCGTGCCGGATACGGCCCGAGCCGCGCCTGGATCTCGGCGGTCGGCACCCAGTCCGGCCATTCCGCCAGACGGCCTACGCGCGCGACGCCCGAGAAGGCCATCGCCTCCTCGCCCACCGCGACGCCGTAGCGGATCGCCTTGCCGTCGGGCAGCACGTAGTAAAGGTAGCGCGCATCGGTATCGACCAGGATCGTGCCCGGCTGCTCCTTGCGCGGATAATCGACGATGTGACGGAGATATTGCTCAGGCACATTCGCCTGGGCGTAAGGCGTGTGCGCCAGCAACTGGCGGTCGCGCGCCGTCATGCTCGCATCCGTCGATGGCGAGAGCGTCGTCTGCATGCAGCCGCCGAGCGGCAGCAAGGCAACGACGAACAAAGCGAGTAGAGATCTTGGCACCGCCGGCCCCCCGATAGCGGATAGCAGCACCCCCAGCAGCGCTAGAATGCTGCCCAAATCGTGCTGAAAACAAGGCAACGTGGAACACGTGCCCGTGTTCGGCGCGCCGGGTTCCATCACCACAAACGGCGGAAGACGGTCGCGATGTCTCCATCGCCTCGCCTTGCTTTGGTCAAACCCGGCTGGACTCGTGCGACATCGGCCTATGCCGAACAGAATGGGATGGGCCCACGCAACCGATCGGCTCGCGCCAATGCGGACGACCAGCGCTTCACAGGAGATGCGATGCTCGCGACGTTGAACAGCCGGCAGATCGTCGATGAGATCGTGAAGGACACGATGAGAGACAACGATCCGCACGACGCGGTCCAGATTTCGCCGGACGTGGTACTGGCTTCGCGCGTGAGCAGCGAGGCGCCAACGCTGGCACCCGAGTTCACGGCCCGACCGGAGCCCAAGATGGATCTGAAGTTCGTCGCGGAGCCCAAAATCCAACCTGAGCCAAAGGTCACTGCGGTCCTGGCGCCGCAAGCGGCAACACCCTCGGTCGACACCGCCGTGCGCGTGACGGCCAGCGATGGTCACAGCCGGCCGAAGCGATCGGCCGCCGGCAAGTGGTTGCGCGGCGCGTTCCTCACGTTCCTGTTTGCGGGCGGCAGCGCTGCCGCCACCATCGGCTGGGAGAGGCATGGCGACACGGCCAAGCAGATGCTCGCCGAATGGACACCGGCCTTGACATCGCTGCTGCCTTCGACATCGCAGACAGCGCCGGTCGCAGCCACGCAAGCCGCCCCGCCCGTCGCACAGGATCAGGCCACCGACCAAACGGCGGTAACACCTGCACCAGTCGCTACCGCCGCTGCCGCGCCCTCCGCGACACCTGCCGATGCCACGCAAACGGTGGCGTCAATGACACGCGACATCGCAGCGATGGCGCAGCAGATCGAGCAGCTCAAGGCCAACATCGCGGAGTTGAAAACAGGTCAGGAGCAGATGGTCCGCGAGATGGCCAAGCCATCAGCGCCAAAGCCGATCGCCGAGGCGAAACCGCCGGTCGACCCGCGCGCGCGCGTGTCCGCGCTACCGCCGCGCGCTGCGGCGCCGATGCAGCCGCCGGCGCGCAGACCTAGGCCGGTCGTGTCGCACACCTACACGCCGGCTTATTCGCCGCCACCGCTCGCACCTCCACCGCCGCCGTCGCAGGCTGCCGCGGCCCCGCCGCCAGTGGCAGCGCCGGTCGCGACGACACAAGCGGTTGCCGATGATGACGGACCTGTCGTGCGTCCACCGATGCCGGTGCACTAGCGCTGCATCAAACGACAACCCAGGCTGTCCGACTCGATGCGATGATGTGAGTCCGTGCAACTACGGTGATGCGCCAAGGTACGCAAAGAGAAAAGGCCGTCGGGATCTATGCCGCCGGCCTTCTCTTGCAGCTGCCGGTTCCCGGAGCCCGGTTCTGCTGCAATTCCATGCCTTATGATCAGGCCGACATATTTAATAAAATCTTAACGCACTCGAACGCTGCACATCATTTCTGCGCCATAAGCACAGAGATTGCGCGCTCCGTTCATCGGATAGATATCGACTCAGTGGTACAATCCCTCATGCCTTGAAGACTTCCGTGGAAGGCTTCTTTTGGAAATTCGGACCGTCACACCGGGGAATTCGGATGCCATACTATTCCTTCGATCTCGTGGTTGGTGAAGAGTACAAGAACCAGGGCGGGATCATTCTCGAAGACATCGAGGTCGCCTCCGATCGCGCCGTTCAGCTCGCCACCGAGCTGTCGCAGGTGAAGCCTGAGCTGCAGCGCAAGGGTTGCGCGGTGCGCGTCACCGATCGCGATCACAACGAAGTCTATCGCACGCCGCTCGATCCTGTGCCGGCTTGGCGCCGATAGATCGTTGGCGAGCTTCACGGCCGCGCCCCCCATTGCGGAGCGGCGCTCCAGCCGCTAGCCTCCCCGAAAATCTGGGGAGGTAAAAGGATGCGGTACGGTTTCCTGATGGCAGGATTGTTGCTGATCGCAGCTCCAGCCCAAGCGGCTGACGACCATCCGCGCTCGACCTACGTGACCCTGGTCCTGCAAGCCTTCGCCGCCAAGGTCCAGTGTCCGGGGACAGACGTCGTCTACCAGGATCTGGTGCAGAAGGCGCAGCAGATGCAGCTGCCTGACGGCACCACCGAGCAGGTGCGCAAGGCGATCGCCTTCATGCATACCGGCGGCAAGATGGGCGAGAAACAATCTGACGACGTCATGGCCGAGGTCGCGGTGGCGACGCAAGCGACCGATCTCGACCAGCGCCGGCTCGGCATGAGCAATTGGTGCGAGAAGCAGAAGACCAACCTCGCCGGCCTGATCCGCAGCAAGGGCGGCTAGGCCCTCTCCCACCGTTAAGCACGCCGCGACGGAACCGTCGCGGCGGCCCATAATCGTCACATTCCTGGCCAGCATGCGGGACGTCTTCAAACCGGAGAACCTCATGCGGATCACTCATCTCGTCTTCGCCGGCGTGCTCGCGGCGAGCGCCATGCTGACGGCGCCCGCGCTGGCGAAGAATTCCGATGCCCAGAAGGGCGAGGACAAGGCGACCTCATCGTCCTGCAGCGCCTATCAGCAGGCCGCGGACGGATCCTGGGAGCAGCTGCCCTGCAAGGAGACCGGCGAGCGTGCGCAGCCGCAGACGCAGCACAAGCCGATGACGCAAGGCACCGAGCAAGGCGAGCGCTAGGCCCCTGGCTGAGCGGGAACCGGCCGATGTCGGCCTGCCCGGGCTGATCGCCGATCAGCTGTGGGCAGGTCCCCGCATGATCTTCATGGCATCGGCGATGTGACGCCATTCCTTGGCTTCATCGGCCTCACCCCGACCTTCGCAGGCCTGCGCCTGCTCGGCGGCCTTCGCGATCGCAGCAAAGCCATGCCGTTCCAGCATCTGCCGCGCGACGGTGTGAACCTGGACCTCGGACATCATGGGCGCTCTCCCGTTTTGGTAGGCCGCGGTGCAGCGCTCGCGTCCCGCGGTTTTCCGATAACGATCAAGTCGCGCGTCTCGTTCCGCTTCCCAGGCCCAAACGACAAAGGCGGCCCGCTGTACCCAGCGGACCGCCTTCTCACCCACCCCAAAACGGGCTGTTGTCAGTCGCGTCCCCTACGCGACCGCCACACGCTTGCGCTCGAAATCGTTGGGCACTTCGATATCGACCTCGAGGGTCGACACGTCGTCGCCGCGCTCGAGCCGGACGATGACCTTGGTCGGATCCAGCGTGACATGCTTGGAGACGACGGCGAGAATTTCCTCACGCAGCACGCCGAGCAGATCGGGCTGGCCGCGCAGTCCGCGTTCATGGGCAAGCAGGATCTGCAACCGTTCGCGAGCGACCGGTGCAGAGGTCTTTTTGCCGCGGAGAAGCCGAAGCAGACCCATGCTCATGCAGCCCTCCGTCGCAGCAGGCGATCCATAAAGCGCTTGCGTTCGGACGGCACCTGCATCGGCACGCTATCACCGCACAGCCGCCGCGCCGCGTCGATATAGGCCCGCGCGGGCGCGCCGTCGGCATTCGACAGCGTCACCGGCGTGCCGACGTTGGAGGCCTTCAGCACGTCCTGGCTCTCGGGAATGATGCCGAGCAAGGGCGTTGCGAGGATCTCGAGGATGTCGTCGATGGTCAGCATCTCGCCGCGCGCGGCGCGCGAGGGATCGTAGCGGGTGATGAGAATGTGCTTCTCGACCCGCTCGCCCTTCTCGGCCCGCACGGTCTTGGAATCGAGCATGCCGATGATGCGGTCGGAATCGCGCACCGAGGACACTTCAGGATTGGTGACGATCACGGCCTCGTCGGCAAAGCGCATCGCCATGGAGGCGCCGCGCTCGATGCCGGCCGGGCTGTCGCAGATCACCCAGTCGAAACGGCTGCGCAGATCGGCAATGACCTTGCCGACGCCCTCTTCCGTCAGCGCGTCCTTGTCGCGTGTTTGCGAGGCCGGCAGCAGCCAGAGGTTCTCCAGCCGCTTGTCCTTGATCAGCGCCTGCGGAAGCTTCGCCACGCCCTGCACCACGTTGATGAGGTCGAACACCACGCGGCGTTCGGCGCCCATCACGAGATCGAGGTTGCGCAGGCCGACATCGAAATCCACGACGACGACCTTGTCGCCGCGTTGCGCCAGCGCAGCCCCCAGTGCGGCGGTCGTCGTCGTCTTGCCGACGCCCCCCTTGCCTGATGTCACGACCAGTACCTTACTCATCTGAAATGTCTCCTTTGCTGGTCAGTTCAGTGCTGTAATTCGCATGGTGTTGCCCTGCAGCCAGGCCTGGGCCGGCTTGCCGCGCAACTCGGCGTCGATGTCGTCCGCAGTCTGATAAAACCCATCGATTGCAAGCAGTTCGGCCTCGATCTTCTGGCAATAGATGCGCGCGCTCGTGTGACCGTTCACGCCCGCCATGGCGCGGCCGCGGAGCGCACCGTAGATGTGGATGGAACCGCCGGCGACGACTTCGGCGCCGGAGCCGACCGAGCCTAGAATGGTGACGTCGCCTTCGGGGAAGATCACGGTCTGGCCGGAGCGCACTGGGCTATCAAGCAGCAGCGACGTGGGCTTGGCCTCGACCTTCGCCTCTGGCTTCTTGGGTGCGCTGGGCTCGATCACGCAACTGCGCCCGCCCGACAGCAGCGGCGGCATCGACGGCGTCAGCCGCGCCTCCTCCACGCCCTCGATGCCGAGCACGCGGATGTTGCGATCCGCGAGGCTGGTGAGGAGATGGCCGATACCGGACTGGCTCAGATCGACCGAGGACAGGTCGATCACCACGGGCCGGCCGGCGAAGAAGCCCGGCGACCGCGCGATGGTGGCGTCGATCTCCTGGAGCCAGTCCTGGATCGGAACCGTCGGCACGAACACGAAGGCCACATAGGAGCGACCGCGCAGGCGCACCATTTGGCGTTGGACTTTTGCTACAGCCTCCATAGCGGCCGACTCGTTCCCCGTTATTGAATGGTTAACGATGGGGCCGACATGGTTAACGGCTGGTTAATTTCTCCGTGGGGTTACGTGGGGATGGGCCGGCGGGCGGCCGGGCGCTCTCACCCAGCACATAGCTGTCATCGCCCGCGAAAGCGGGCGATCCAATACTCCGAGACGGTCATGGGTCAGCCGATAGGTTGCGGCGTACTGGATGCCCCGCCTTCGCGGGGCATGACACCGGTGCGTGAGGCGAGCGCGACACTCCCCTACTTCTTCACCTTGCTCGCATCCATCTTGATGGCGGGATCCAGCATCTTGGTCGAAAACGCCGTCGTCACGTCGAACGGCTTCTCCATGCCTAGATAGGTCTGGACCAGCTCATAGTCCTTCTTCATCCGCTCGCCGTCGATCCAGCCGAGACCCTTGGTGGTCGTGAACTCGTCCGTCATCAGATATTTGATGCGCTCCCACTGGCGCTCCTGGTTCTCCTTGTCGAGACCGGAGACCTGGTCGAGCAGCGCCTTCAGGCACGGCGCGACGTCGGCAACGCAGGCCGCAAAGGCCTTCTGCGAGATCCGAACGAAGTCCTCGACCAGCTTCGGGTTCTTCTGGAGATAGGCGCCGTTGACGATCAGCGAATTGCCGTAAGGGTTGAGGCCGATATCCTTCCAGTTGACGTAGCCGAGGTCCTGTCCGAACTCGATCACCTTCAGATCGTGCTCGTTGTAGAAGTCGCTGATGATGTCGACGGTGTGGCTCTTCAGCGCGGCGATCTTCGCGGTCGGCCCGATATTGACGAAACTGACGGAGTCGGGCGCGAGACCGGCGGCCTTGGCAAAGGCGGGCCACATCACGCGCGAGGCGTCACCGGGCGGATTGCCGATCTTGTGGCCGGCGAAATCCTTCACGCCGTTCACGCCGTAGCTTTTCAGCCAGTAGAAAGTCTGGCCGGTGTTGGCGTAGATGCTCATCAGCGCGACATCGTCGGCGCCCTTGCTCTTGGCAACCAGCATGGTGGCGAGATCGGCGATGCCGAAGGCGGAGCCGCCCGCGCCGACCTTGGCGGCGGATACGCCGGAGCCCTTGCCGACCTCGATGGTCAGGTCGATGCCGGCCTTCTCGTACCAGCCCTGCGCCTTGGCGTAATAGAACGGCGAATGGTCGGCCGTCGGCGTCCAGTTCAGGATCAGGTTGACCGCTTCGCCCGCGCTCGCCGGCATTGCCGGCAACCCCAGCGCCAGAGCCACAAAAGCCGCCTGCAAACGCTTCATCGTCCGTCTCCCATTGCCGCGACCCGGCTTGTCGCTCTCGCCGTGTGACGCTACCAATGCAACTAGCCCGTCTTCAACTTGTCAACTGTTTGGTTGGAAATGCCCGCAAAACGTTCAGGCGACACCGTGCCGCAGCGGCGCGACCCCGTCGCGACGCGCAAGAAGCTGCTCACCGCGGCACGCCTGGAGTTCGCCCGGCACGGTTTTGCGGGCGCCCGCGTCGACGAGATCGCCGAGCGCGCCGGCGTCAACAAGCAGCTGGTCTACCACTACTTTGGCGACAAGGACGCGCTCTACCTCGCCGTGCTCGAATGGGTCTATGAGGATATCCGCGAGCAGGAGCGCAAGCTCAATCTCGAGGGTCTGCCGCCGGACAAGGCGATCCGCCGGCTGATCGAGGGCTCGTTCGATCATCTGGCGGAAAACCCTGATTTCATCGTGCTTTTGAACGACGAGAACCGCGGCGGCGCCCGCCACGTCCGCGGCTCGACGCGGCTGGAGGCGATGCATTCGCCGCTGGTGAAAAGCGTCTCCCACATCCTGCACGAAGGCGTGCGCGCAGGAATGTTCCGCAAGGGCATCGACCCGGTCCAGCTCTACATTTCCATCGCGGGCCTCAGCTATTTCTTCTTCTCCAACACGCCGACGCTGTCGGCGATCTTCGGCAAGGACCTGTCGAGCCGCACCGCCCGCCGCGCCCGGCGCCGGCATGTCGCCGATCTGGTGCTGCAGTCGCTCCGGCCGTAATCAACCAACTGGTTGAAACTCGCGCCAAGCCCGGTTAGGCTCGGCGTTGCGGCAGTGTCGCCGAGGCAACAGGGAGCAGACGGTGACAGGTGACGGAGCCAGCAGTCCGGCGCGCAGCGTGGCGATCGTCCTGATCGTGCATCTGGCGGTGCTCGTGCTCTGGCAGGTCCTGGTCGATGCCTTCCACGTGCCGAAATTCATCCTGCCCTCGCCGCTTGCGACGGTGCATACGTTGGGAACCGCCAGCTATGCCTGGGGCGCCAATACGCTGGTGACGGCGCTCGAGATCCTCGGCGGCTTCACGCTCGGCGCCTTCGTCGGCGTGGCACTCGCCGTGATCTTCAGCTGGGCGCCGCTGTTGAGCTTGGTGCTGTTGCCGCTGTTCGTGACGCTGAACATGATCCCGAAGGTCGCGCTCGGCCCGCTCTTCATCGTCTGGTTCTCCTACGGCATCCTGCCGAACATCCTGATCGCCTTCAGCATCTGCTTCTTCCCGATCCTGCTCACGACAGCGCGGGGCCTGCGCGAGGTCGAGCCCGATCTGCTCGATCTCGTCAAATCGCTGCGCGGCTCGCGCTGGACGCTATTCCGCAAGATCCAGTTGCCGGGATCGCTGCCTTACGTGTTCTCCGGCATGAAGGTCGGCGCCATCCTCGCGGTCGCCGGCGCCATCGTCGGCGAGTTCATCGCCTCCGAGCGCGGGCTCGGCTACCTCATGATCCAGGTGCAGTCGTCGCTCGACACGCCCGCGATGGTGATGGCCGTCGTGCTGCTGACCTTGCTCGGCGTCGCCCTCTACGGCCTGGTGCTCGTGCTCGAACGCATGTTCGTCGTGGGCGATGCAAGACAAACCTGAAACGGCAGACTTAGCTGAAGGACTTCCCCCATGCTCCTCACCCGCCAGACGCTGCCGAAGACGATCCCTGATATTGCGGCCCTCGATGATCTCCTTTGCCGTCCGACGCAGGCGCTGATCGACGACCTCAAAAAGGTCGAAGGCGACATCATGATCCTCGGCGTCGCCGGCAAGATGGGGCCGACGCTGGCGGGGCTTGCCAAGGCCGCCGCCCCCGAACGCCGCGTCATCGGCGTCGCCCGCTTCAGCGACGCTGACGCCAAGGACTGGCTGCAGGCGCGCGGCGTCGAGACCATGAGTTGCGACCTGCTGGATGAGACCGCGATCAAGGCGCTGCCGAAGGCGCCGAACATCGTCTTCATGGCCGGCCGCAAGTTCGGCGCCGAGGGCGATCTGTCGCTGACCTGGGCGATGAATGCGCATGTGCCGGCGCTGGTGGCGCAGGCCTTCCCGTCGTCGCGGATCGTGGCGTTCTCGACCGGCTGCGTCTATCCGTTCGTGCCCGTCGACGGCAAGGGATCGAGCGAGGACATGGCGCCGAACCCGCCCGGCGAATACGCCCAGTCTTGCGTCGGCCGCGAGCGCATGTTCGAGTATTTCTCGCACAGATTATCGACGCCGGGCCGCCTGTTTCGGCTCAATTACGCGATCGACATGCGCTACGGCGTGCTGCACGACATCGCGACAAAAGTGCTGACGGGTGCGCCAATCGACGTCAGCCTCGGCCACGTCAATTTCATCTGGCAGGGCGACGCGTCCGCGCAGGCGCTACGGTGCCTGGCGCATTGCACGGCGCCGACCTCGCCGATCAATGTCAGCGGCCACGAGATACTGGCGGTGCGCGATCTCGCCCAGAAATTCGGCGCGCGGTTCGGCCGCGCGCCGGTGCTGACAGGCAAGGAAGAACCGACGGCGTGGCTGACTGACACGTCGAAAGCTGTCGAACTGTTCGGCCTGCCGGTCGTCGACACCGAGCAGCTGATCGCCTGGACCGCGGACTGGGTCTCCCGCGCCATGCCGAGCCTCGGCAAGCCGACCAAATACGA
This sequence comes from Bradyrhizobium monzae, assembly GCF_021458635.1. Lineage (GTDB taxonomy): Bacteria > Pseudomonadota > Alphaproteobacteria > Rhizobiales > Xanthobacteraceae > Bradyrhizobium. The sequence goes on along the minus strand of NZ_JAIRDQ010000005.1, from coordinate 152,832 downwards.
GGTGCGCGATGGCCGCTATTGACGGGCCTCCCGTCATCAAGCTCGGCCTGGATGATGCCATGGCGGGGCTTGTGCTCTCGACGGAGGCGCACTGGAACCAGACCGAGGAGGATTGGCGCGTCTTCCTGCGCGACGGCGTCGTGTTCGGTATTCGCACCGGCGTGCTACTGGTCGCAACGGCCGCGCTGCTGCCCTACTCCGGCAACAACGCCTGGATCAGCATGGTGCTGGTGACGGCCAGCCACCGCCGGCGCGGCCTCGCCACGCGCCTGGTCGATGCCTGCCTGGAGACGGCACGCAAGAACGGCATGACCAGCTGGCTCGACGCGACGCCGGACGGCGTTGCCGTCTATGGGCCGCTCGGCTTCACGCCGACGCTGCAATTGCGGCGGTTGAAGCTGGTGAAGTCCGCGCGCGCCGAAGCGCCGCCATCTTCATCCGGGAGCATCGACGCGCTTCGCGCGCGTGACCGGCGGGCGACCGGGCTCGATCGCACCGCGCTGCTGTCCGCTTTCGCACAGCGCTCCGGCTCGCGCATCGTCTCCGCGAACGGAGCCATCGCGCTGGTTCGCGACGGCCGGACCGCCCGCCACCTCGGCCCGCTATTCGCCGACAATGCCGCGGCAGCGCTGGCCCTGGTTGATACGATCGTACGCTCCGAGACCGGCCCGCTGCTGATCGACGCCGTCACCCCGCAGGCCGCGTTCCTGGAAGGATTGACTGCCTCGGGCTGGACCATCGAGCGGCCGTTCCAACGGATGCGGTTTGGTCCCGCCACCACCATGGCTGATGAAATGCCATTCGCCGTCGCCGGCCCCGAATTCGGATAGGACACCATGCACTATAGCCAGATCAACAGCGACGTCCGCAAGCTGATTGCCGAGGGCACCGTGCTGCCGGCGCATCCATTGGCGCTGACCGCCGGGCGCCAGCTCGACAAGAAGCATCAGCGCGCTCTGACGCGCTATTACATCGACGCCGGTTCCGGCGGCCTTGCCGTCGGCGTGCACACCACGCAATTCGCCATCCGCGATGTCGGGCTCTACCGGCCCGTGCTGGAGCTCGCCGCCGAAACCGCCGCGAACTGGACCAAGCGTCCGCTGGCGATGGTCGCGGGCCTTGCCGGCCCGACCCGGCAGGCCATCACCGAGGCGCGCACCGCGCGCGACATCGGCTATCACGCCGGCCTGCTCAGCCTCGCCGCGATGAAGAGCGCCTCCGAGGACGAGATCATCGGGCACTGCACGGCCGTTGCCGCCGAGATCCCGCTGGTCGGGTTCTATCTTCAGCCCGCTGTCGGCGGCGTCATCCTGTCGAGCCGGTTCTGGCAGCGCTTTGCCGCGATCGACAATGTCATCGCGATCAAGATCGCGCCGTTCAACCGCTATCGCACGCTCGACGTGCTGCGCGGCGTCGCAGCCGCCGGCGCGCTCGACCGCGTCACACTTTACACCGGCAACGATGATCACATCCTGCTCGACCTGATGCTGCCGTTCGACCTGCGCGACAAGGGCATCACCACGCGCACCTACTTCAAGGGTGGCCTGCTCGGCCACTGGTCGGTGTGGACCGCGAGCGCCATCAAGCAGTTCGAACGCTGCAAGGCGGCGCGTCACAGGGACAGCGTGCCGGCCGATCTGCTCGCGCTCGATGCCCGCGTCACCGATTGCAATAGCGCCTTCTTCGACGTCGCCAATAATTTTCACGGCTGCATCGCCGGCTGCCACGAAATACTGCGGCGCCAGGGCCTGATGCAGGGCCTATGGTGCCTCGATCCGAACGAAGGCCTCAGCCCTGGCCAGAAGGAGGAAATCGACCGCATCACCCGCGAGCATGCAGACCTCAGCGACGATGCCTTCGTAGCCGACAATCTGAGCAAATGGCTGGCATGAGCTCAAAACCCTTCATCAGCCTGCAAGGCGTCCGAAAGGTCTATCGCAGCGGCGGTGCCGAATTTCTCGCGGTGTCCGACGTCACGATGGACGTGCAGGAGGGGGAGTTGGTCTCGCTGGTTGGCCCGTCCGGCTGCGGCAAGACCACGGTGATGAAGATTCTTGCGGGCTTGCACGGCGCGGACGGCGGTACGGTAAGTATCGGCAATGCCAACAGCCCGTTCGATCCAACCCGCGACATCGGCATGGTGTTCCAGCAGGCGTTGCTTTTGAAATGGCGCACCATCCTGGACAACGTGCTGCTGCCGGCCGAGATCGTGGGCCTGCCGATCAAGGCCGCGCGCGAGCGGGCGCGCGATCTGCTCAATCTGGTCGGGCTTGCCGGCTATGAGCAGAAATATCCGCGCGAGCTGTCCGGGGGCATGCAGCAGCGCACCGCGATCGCGCGCGCCTTCATCCACGATCCAAAGCTGATCCTGATGGACGAGCCGTTCGGCGCGCTGGACGCGCTGACACGCGAGCAGATGAATCTGGAGATGCTGCGGATCTGGCGCGAGAGTGGCAAGACCATCATCTTCGTCACCCACTCGATCCAGGAAGCCGTGTTCCTGTCCTCGCATTGCGCAGTGCTGACCGCGGGCCCCGCAAAAATGGCCGATTACTTCCCGATCGACCTGCCCTTCCCGCGCGACCTGCCGCTGAAGACGACCGACGCGTTCGGCGTCTATGCGCGGCGGATTTATGCGAAGCTGGGATTGGGCGCGGCGTAAAGCAGCCACACGGTAGGTGCCGTAGGGTGGGCAAAGCGCAGCGTGCCCACCAATGGCAAGTGACGCAAAGAACGTGGGCACGGCGCAACTGCGCCTTTGCCCACGAGAGACCAGTGCGCTCAACCCTTGCGCATCTTGCTGAGCAGATAGTTGTCGTAATAATTCTCAGCGATCTGCGTATAGAACAGCAGCTCCTTCTGATACGCGTCGTGGCTGTCCTTGGTGCGCTTGAACAGGTCGCTCTTGGAAGCGAGCTCGTTCAGATGCTCCTGGGTCGCGTTGTAGCTGGCCTCCATCACGGGCTGCGGGAACGCCTTCAGCTCGGCGCCGTTCGCGATCAGGCGCTTCAGCGCCGCCGGGTTCACGCTGTCGTATTTCTCGAGCATCCAGGCCCCGGCCGCGGACGCGGCCTGATTGACGATCGCCTGGTACTGCTTCGGCAGGCTCGCCCATTTCTCGTCGTTGACGATCATGTGCAGCATGGCGCCGCCTTCCCACCAGCCTGGGAAGTAGTAATATTTTGCGACCTTCTGGAAGCCGAGCTTCTCGTCGTCATAGGGCCCGACAAACTCGACCGCGTCGAGCGAGCCCTTCTCCAGCGCCGCATAGATGTCGCCGCCCGCGAGCTGCTGCGGCACCACGCCGAGCCGCGCCAGCACATGGCCGCCCATGCCGGCGATACGGAATTTGAGGCCCTTGAGATCGTCGACGGTCTTGATCTCCTTGCGGAACCAGCCGCCCATCTGGGTGCCGGAATTGCCGCAGAGGATGGCGTGGGTCTTGAACGGCTTGAGCGCCTCGTTGGTGAGCTCAGCGCCACCGCCGAAGTACCACCAGGATTCCTGGTGGCGGTGGTTCATGCCGAATGGCGCGCCGGTGGCGTAGGCCAGCGCCGGCTCCTTCCCGATGTAGAAATAAAGCGGCGTCTGCGCCATTTCGACGGTGTTGACGCTGACGGCATCGAGCGCCTGCAGGCCGGGCACCAGCTCGCCGGCGGCGAAGGTCTGGATCTGGAACTTGTTGTCGGTGGCTTCAGCGACGTATTTCGCAAAGGTCTGCGCCGTGCCGTAGATGGTGTCGAGCGACTTCGGGAAGCTCGAGGTCAGGCGCCATTTGATCTCGGGCGCGCTCTGCGCGATCGCAGGTGCAGCAACCAGCGTTGTCGCGCCGGCGACCGCGCCGCCCTTGAGGAATGTACGGCGTTTCATCGTGGGGTTTCTCCCTCTGAGTCGGGCTTGAAATGGCCGGCGTAAGCCACGGTCCTGGCGGACCGTTTGCCTGTTCCTGCCACGCAGTTTTAGCCATGACAAAGAGGGGGCGGCCTGCCAGATCCGGACGTCGCGGATCGCTCAGGCGTCCCCGAGAAAGATCGACAGCGCCTGCCGCAACTCCTTATAGGCGCGCGGTCCGATCTTGGCCGCGAGTGCCTTGTCGCTTTCGGCAGCCGCCGGCCTCAGCCGGCCCAGCAGCGCCGTGCCGGCCTCGGTCAAATAGAGCACGTAATAACGGCGGTTGACCGCCGACGCCGTGCGCCGCACCAGGCCGCGGCCCTCCAGGTGATCCACCAGCCTGCCGAGCCCGGCCCGCTCGATCGATAGCAGCTGCGCGACCGCGAGCTGGTTGACGCCGGGATTGGCGTCGATCACGCAGAGCACTGAAAATTGGGCGGGACTGATCTCGAAGGCCGCCAACTGCCGGCTGAATTCCTTGAAGATCCAGAGCTGCGCCCGGCGAATGGAATAGCCGAGCAGTTGCGAGAGGTCGCCCAGCGCAAGCGGTTTCGCCTTGGCCGTCTTCGTGCCGGGCACGATGCGCGGCGCCGGTCGCGACGGCTTGGTCACGCGTGCCGTCCGCTGCGGCCGCGCGATCCGTTTCCTGACTCGTGGCTTCTTCCTCACTCGAGCCTTGCCTGGCTGCATCGCCGCCATCTTTCGCAAAGCCGGCATAGGCGATCCGGCGGTATCCCTGGGATTCGGACAGCGAGTCTAACGCAACGCTGTCGGATCGAGAAGTCGAGTGGGATCCCGCCTCTCGTGCATACAGCTTCTACGACAGGTTGCACGGCAATATCGCGCATTGCGTCATGTTGACACGGCAACATGGCTCGCCTAAGGATCGTGAAAGCCTGCCGTACCACGAGCAGGTTCAAGGGGAGCGAACGTCCGTGCCGTCATCAGGGGTGGGCGACGATCCGCGTGCCACAGCGCATCGCGGCGGAGCGGTTTTGCGCGCAACCGCAATCGCGTCATGGCTCTTTGCCGGCGCACGCGCATGTCTCCCGACAGCGATTCAGAAAACGTCTCTGGCCACCCGACGCCTCGCAAGTTCGCGGCGCGCCGGATGCTTTCGTTCAATCATCAGCGTTGAAACTGGGAGGGCATGACATGAAACGATTTTTCCTCGCCTCGACGATCGTCGCCACATGGGCGTCTCTCGGCCCGCAGGCGGCCGCACACGGACTGCCGCCGAGCGGCGTGGCGCCGCGCTCGTCCTGCACCGCCCTCACCGGGCTCACCCTGCCGAACACGCAGATCCTGAGCGCGACGCAGAAGTCGGGCTATTGCAACGTGGTCGGCATCATCAACAAGCGCGTCTCGACGCAGGACCCCGATCACTTCACTTACGGCATCGGCTTTGCGCTCAACCTGCCCAACACCTGGCACGGCCGCTTCGAGATGATGGGCGGCGGCGGCACCGACGGCAGCCTCAATGCCGACCCGCAAGGTGCGTCCGGCGTCGAGCTCGGCCAGGGCTGGGCGGTGGCGGCCGATGACGGCGGCCACGAGGACAGTGCGACCAACGTGGTCGGCGGCTATCAGGACGACGACGCCAATGCCGGCGGCTCCGCGCATTTCGCCATCGATGCGCAGGCACGCCGCGACTACGGCTACAACGGCATCGAAAAGACCGCGACGACCGCCAAGCAGATCATCTCCTATTTCTACGGCCTCGAGACCGTCTATTCCTACATCATGGGCTGCTCAAACGGCGGCCGCGACGCGATGGTCGCGTCGCAACGATCGCCCTGGCTGTTCGACGGCGTGATCTCGCAAAATCCCGGCTTCAACCTGCCGCAGGCCGGCCTTGCGGAAGCCTGGAACGAACAGGTGCTCGGAACGCTTTCAACCAGCAAGGACGTCAACGGCCAACCCTATATTCCCGACACATTCCCGCAGCAGGACCTTCAGGTGGCATCGGCTGCGATCCTGAGCGCCTGCGACGCGCTCGATGGCCTGGTCGACGGCATCATCGACAATTACCACGCCTGCACGGCCAGGAAGGTGTATCCGGCACTCGCGAGCTACACGTGCGGCACCGGCTCGCACGGCAGTACGCCGCATGGCGGCACCTGCCTCACCAGCGCGCAGGTCGATGTGCTCAAGAAGATCTACACCGGGCCGGTCAATTCAAAAGGCGAGCGGCTCTATTCGAACTGGTTCTGGGATGCCGGCATCTGGACGCCGCCGACCGCGCCGGGCGCAGGCTGGCAATTCTGGAACGTCGTCACTGCGCCGGTGCCTGGCGTCAACACCGCGATCAATTTGACGCTCGGCGCCGGCGCCGTCCCGATGATCTTCCAGACGCCGCCCGTGGTCACGCCCGTCAACGGACCGACCGGCCAGGAAGCCTTCGTGTTCAAATTCAACTTCGACACCGACGCGCCGAAGATCTTCACGAAGACCGCGGCCTATCCTGAAAGTTCGATGGACTTCATGGCGGCAGTTGCAACCGATTTGCGTCCGTTCAGGTCGCGCGGCGGCAAGCTGATCATCTCGTCCTCGGTCAATGACGGCATCTTCTCAGGCGCCGCGATCGCCCGCTGGTACCGCAAGATGAACCAGCGCATGGACAATCACGCGACCGATTTCGCGCGGCTGTTCATGGTGCCCAACATGGCGCATTGCGGCGGCGGCGCGGCCACCACGAGCTTCGCGACCAACGAGCTCAGGGCGATCACGGACTGGGTCGAAAACGGCATCGCGCCGGACCGCATCGTCGCGGCCAATACCAACACCACCTCGCCCTACCCGACCGGCGGCGTGTTCGATCCGCGCATTGCGCAGAACTTCCCGACCGGCGGCACGCGGCCGCTCTGCGCCTATCCCAGGATTCCCGCGTACAAGGGCCACGGCCTGACCAGCGATGCCGCCAGCTTTGCGTGCGTCGATCCCGGCTTCAGCCACGGCGGCGACCACGACTTCCACGACGATGACGACGGCCACAGCGGCGACAGGCATTGAGCTATCGCTTACTCTCGTGCCCCGGACGCAGCGCATCCGAGGCACGGGATTGTTCAGGCCAGCGCTCTCACCTCGTCATTGCGAGCGCAGCGAAGCAATCCAGAGTCTTTCCGCGGAGTCTCCTCGGCGCGTGCGCGCGTCATGGCTTCGTCGCGGCAGCCGCGAAGCCGGTTCGAGGAGAACGACGTTTGCTCAGAGCAGCTTCGCGCTCACGAACAGCGCGCGTACCGCGTTGGTTGCCTGCACCACGAGGATGGCATTGTCGGCGGCGCCCTCCAGCGCGTGGACGGCGTCGTCATGCAGCGAGCGGAATTCCATCCACTCGACCGATTTGAAGTTGGTGAGGAATTGATAGGCCTGGCCGACAGTCGCGATCGCCAGCGTGTCACCGTTCAGCTTGATCTTGAACGTCGTGCGCAGCGGGGTCTCGGAGCTTGCTGGATCACTCATGGGCTGCTTCTGGACGACAACGGCTTAACGAAGGGAAAACGGCAGCCCCGCCGTCCGGCGAATATCAGGAATCGGAGCTGGCGCGCTGCGCAACGGTCGCCGATCCGCTCAGGCGCGGCACCACGACCAGGCGGTTGAACTCGCCATTGTCATAGGCCTTCATGAAGCGATCGTAGTCCTTGATCGAGACGCAGCCGTTGGAATCGCCGCGTGGTCCGAGCATGTAGGTGTGGGTGAGCAGGCCGACGCGGCCAAGCGCGCTGGTGCCGTCGGTCGGCGTCAAGCGCAACGCGCGGACACCGTGGAACAGTTTTTCGCGCGGCTTGAGGTCGTAGGTTGCAGGCGGGGTCGCGCCGACCATGCGCTGGTCGACATGCTGGGGGTCATCCATCAGCGCGCCCATGCCCGAATGGGCCTCCAGCGCGACACCGCTCGGCAAATAGAGTGCCTTGGCCGAGATGTCATACACCGCTGTCCGCGAGTCGTAGCCAAGCGCGCCCAGATCCGGCGCCTTGAGGAACAGACCGCTGTCCGGCGTCAGCGAGGCCAGCTTGATCTTGTCGGTGAATTTCTCGAAGAAGTTGCGGTTGTCGACCCTGGGATTGGTATCGGCAAAGGCCTGGCTGGAGGCGATCTGGGCGGAGAGATCCGCCTGAACCGGCCGCGAGCGCGGCATCGGCACGGCGTCGGCACGTTGCGAAGACTGCCTCTCATCAACCGCTGTCCGGTCGTCGTCGGTCAGGGTCGAGCGCCAGTCGTCGCCCTGGAGCTTTTGGGCCAGCATCGCCTTGGCATCGCGCAGCTTGAGCTCCACCACGTTCAGCGCCGAACGCTCCAGCCTCCGCACGCCGGACTGGCTGCCCGACAGCGAGGTAAACCGGTCGTTGAACGAAGGGGAATTGGCCGGCGGCAGCGCGGCGGTGACCAACGGGGTGGAATCGCCGATATCGGTGACCCACGCGGCGGCGCCCAGCGCCAGCGCGAGCGCAGCCATAGACAGCAATATTGTCTCGGCTCGCCCAATTCGGCGGCGCGGCAACAGCCTTTCGGCGCTTGCGCGGTCGGAAACCATTAGATCCCCAAAATCGACCCCCGGGGGGCCCAACCCCCGCCCGGAGACTCTGTACCAACTACCACATTGGGAGCCAAAAGTTAGGCATAATCGCGGCCGGCAAGACCACGGGAGGTATCCAATGACCGATCCTTTCGATCTAGAGCGCTTCCTCAGGGCCCAGAACCCGGTTTTTCGCGACGTTTTGGCGGAGCTGTCCCGCGGCCGGAAGCAATCTCACTGGATGTGGTTCATCTTCCCGCAGGTCGCCGGCCTCGGCCTCAGCACCATGTCGCAACGTTACGCCATCGGCTCCCGGGCGGAGGCCGAGGCCTACCTCGCCCACCCCGTGCTCGGCCCACGCCTGATCGAATGCACCCGCCTCGTGCTTGCCGTCGACGGGCGAACCATCAACGCAATCCTCGGCGCGCCTGACGATGCCAAATTCCGCTCGTCGATGACACTGTTCGGCGCGGTTTCCGCCGAGCCTGTTTTCGACGAGGCGCTCGCCAGATATTTCGCCGGCGAGCGCGACGGCGCGACGCTGGAGATCCTGGCTTCTCTCGATCGCAAGGCCAACTGACTGCGACATCGGCGGCCACCAGCGTAAACCCGAGATTAACGTCGCCTGCCTATCTTCCGAGCAAAACAATTCTCCCCGCGCCAATTGCCGGACAGATCATGAAAATCGGTACGCTGCTGACCACCGCCATCGTCTCGCTCTCGACCGTCGGCGGCGGCCTCGCCGTCTACGTCGCCGTCACGAAATACCAGACGATGGACAGGATCGCCGAGGCGCAAGGGCGGCTCGCGATCGTCCGCGCCGTCAGCGACATCCCGCGCTATCTCAACCCCGAGCGCGGCTTCGCCACCAACATCCTCTACGGACCGGCGACCGTCGACCCGGCGCAGCTCGCCGAACACGACAAGCTGCGCAAGCAGACCGACGGCGCGCGCGACAAGATGAACGCGCTGCGCAAGGAGCTGCCCGGCTCCTTCGACGACGGCAACGCCCTCGGCAGCCACATCGACGGCATCAATTCGAAATTCGGCGCCCTGCGCGACGCCATCGACAAGGCGATCGCGGGACCGGCGGATGTGCGCAAGGACGCCGCCAGGAAGATCGTCGCCGACAATGCCGTGCTCAACGCCGGCGTGACCGCGCTGCTCAACGAGCAGGTCCGCCGCATGGCGATCCTCAACGGCGATGCCTACCGCCAGTCCAACTCCGCCAACATCGCCATGACGCTGCGCGACATCGGCGGCCTCAATGCCAGCGTGCACAAGAACCTGGTCGGTGGCAAGAAGGTTGGGACCGATGCCGAGAAGGCCGATGTCGCCCGCATGCAGGGCCGCAGCGACCAGATCGTGATGTCGCTGATGGAATTGCGCGGCAATCCCGCGACCCCGGCCAATGTCGGTGCCGCGCTCGAGACAATGAATGCACGCTATGTCGAGGAATTTGGCGCCGAGCTCAAGATGGTCAAAGACGGCGCCATCAGCGGCAAGTACGAGCACGATGTCGAGACTTACTACGCAGCCTCACAAAAGGGGCTGGGCTCCATCATCGGCGTCCGCGACGCCTTCTACGACAACGCCGAGCAGATCCTCGCCGGCGCGTCCGCCGCCGCGCACACCAGCTTCACGATCGCACTCGCAGGCCTCCTCGCCGTGCTGATCGCCAGCGCCGGCCTCATCGTGATGGTCCGCCGCCGCGTCTGCGCTCCGATCGTCGGCCTGACGACGCGGATGTCACGGCTCGCCGACGGCGACGTTGCGGAAGAGATTCCCGGCGCCGAGCGCTCCGACGAAATCGGCGCGATGGCCTCCGCAGTTCGGGTGTTCAAGGACAACATGATCCGGGCCGACAAGCTTGCCGCCGAAAAGCAGGCCGAAAGCGACGGCAAGATGCGCCGGGCCCAGGCGCTCGATGGACTCACGCGCGCATTTGAAGCCAAGATTACCGAATTGGTCGGCGGCCTGTCCCGCGCCTCCTCCACCATGGAGACCACGGCGCAGTCGATGACCTCGACAGCCGCACAGACCAACAGCCAGGCCGCGGTCGTCGCCGCCGCCTCCGAGCAGACCTCGACCAACGTGCAGACGGTCGCAAGCGCGACGGAAGAACTGACCTCCTCGATCGCCGAGATCGGCCGTCAGGTCGCGCAATCGACCGAGATCGCGGCCCGCGCCGTCGACAACGCCCGCCGCACCGGCGACACCGCCCGCGCGCTCGCCGACGGCGCGCAGAAGATCGGCGACGTCGTCACGCTGATCCAGAGCATCGCCGAACAGACCAACCTGTTGGCGCTCAATGCCACCATCGAGGCCGCCCGCGCCGGCGACGCCGGCCGCGGCTTTGCCGTCGTCGCGTCCGAGGTGAAGTCGCTGGCCGGCCAGACCGCCAAGGCCACCACCGAGATCTCCGAGCAGATCACGGCGATCCAGGCCGCGAGCGACGAGACCGTCACCGCGATCCGCAACGTCGCCGACGTCATCGCCGAGATCGACCAGATCGGCACCGCGATTGCGGCCGCGATCGAGCAGCAGGGTTCGGCGACCCGGGAGATCTCCCGCAGCGTCCAGGAGGCTGCCCGCGGCACCCAGGAGGTCAACACCAACATCACTGGCGTGCAGCGCGCCGCCGACGACACCGGTGCCGCCGCGCAGGAGGTGCTCGGCGCGGCCGAACAGCTCTCGACGCAGTCGCGCGATCTCGCCGGCCAGTTCGACCGCTTCCTCGGCGAAGTCAGGGCGGCGTAAGCCGCAAGCGTTCAATAAGGCGGCGGCTTGCGCGCGCGTTGCGCTTTCGCCGCCTCGATCCACCAATCGAGGTCATCGGCGAAGCGCGGGAACGAGCGTTCCAGCGCCTTGCCGCCCTCGCCGATCGGCTCGCTCTCGGCTGACAGCGTCTGCGCGATCGGCCCGACACCGATGGTGCTCGAGATCACCACCATGCCCATTTCCGACAGCGTGCCGTGCCACGCGGTCGAAGCGCGCGCGCCGGACAGGCGGCCGGCGGAATAGCTCACGATCGCGGCCGGCCGCCAGAACCACTCTTCCAGGAAGTGGTCGGTGAGGTTCTTCAGGCCGGGCTGAATGCCCCAATTATATTCGCCGGTGACGAAGACGAAGCCGTCGGCGCCGCGGATCTGGCCGGCGAGCTTCTCCAGCGCCTCGGGCGCCGCACCTTTGGGATATTCCTTGTACATGCGGTCGAGCATCGGCAGGCCGATCGCCTTGGCGTCGATCAACTCGACCTCGTCGCCGCGGCCGCGCAGGCGATCGATGACGAAATTCGCAAGGCGGATGCCCATGCGGTCGGACCGGTAGGAACCGTAGAGGACGAGGATGCGATTGCTCATGTCCTGCAGGTTAGCACGAAAAGCGCGGGACGGCCCCAGCCGATTTGCAGCGCTATCGTTTTCGCCCGAATTCCAGCGTCTGCGACGGCGCCTCGCCGAACTGGTCGCGATAGCTGCGGGAGAAATCGCTGAGATGCCAGAAGCCGAAGGCGAGCGCGACGGCCTTGACGCTGTCGGCACCGGCGAGCAGCCGCTGGCGCACCAGCCACAGGCGGCGCAGGCGTAAATAGCGGTGCAGGCTCATGCCGCGATAGCGGCGCACGACGTCGTGCAGGGTGCGGACGGACAGGCCGAGCTTGCGCGCAATCTCCTCGCTGTAGATCGGCTGCGAGAGATCGTCGGACAACAGCGCACGGATATCCTGGAACAGCTTGAACTGCCGCTCGTCATTCGGCCGCTGGGTCCAGCGCGCGGGCACGACATTGGCGAACGCGGCATCGACGGCACCGAGCAGGGACTCCTTCATCGCCGCTGCCTTCAGCGGCGCCTCGGCTGAAGAGATCGGCTCCGACGCAGCCGCCAGCACTTCCCTGACCACCTTCCGCAGCCAGTGCAGCGCCAGGGGACTGGTCTCGAAGATCTTGAAGCTGGAGCTCGTCTCGGGCCAGCCGCGATCCTTCACCTCGGGCCTGAACACGACCGAGGCGATTTGTCGCTGCACCTCCTCGATCGTGTTGTAGGCCGCGCCGCTGCTGCCGATGACGATGACGGCGCGGTCGCGCTGCGCGCCGTTGAAGCGGATCGGGATTTCGAGATCGTCCATCGCGAAGCCAACCGCCGTGCAGTCGGCAATGAGCTGCGCGTCCACGACGCGCGGAAATGCCCGCGTCATGTTCACGTCGCAGCCGGGCAATTGCAGAATGATCTGCTCGGTCGCGATCCTTCGCACAAACGGCGTGAACTCGAAATTCAGGCCGCGGATCGCGTTGCGAAACTCATCGACATCTGCAAAACGAAATATCTTTGGCGCCAGTGGCGCAGCATCAATGTTGTTCATGGCAAATGAAAATACGCGCCAGGAAACGACGCGTGTTCGGCAATGCGCCGATCTGAATTCCCCCTTCCGGCTCCCCGTGAGACCGACAGACTCATTCGAGCCCGCCTCGACCAGTTGGCGGGGGTCCAACGCAAAGGACAAGGAGCGGCGTCGCCTCCTGCCAAATTTCGATAGCGTTTCCGGCGAAACAGGCGGTGCGCTGATACCCCGCAGCGGCGATGTCTCAATTTCAAATTAACGCATATAGGGCGGAATGGAGGGCGTTAGTTCGTCGAAATTTATTTTGAGTACAGGCCCCTGCCATGATGGCAAATTCGCCTGCTGATATTCTGGGTGAATTGGAGGAAGCGGTCGCAACCTGTCCGCGGGACCGTTGCGCGCGTATCCTGTCCGGCATTGTGCAGTTGCTCACCGGCAGCCGCGATCGTTCCCAGGAACTGCTTTCCGGCGTGGTCGATGGCGTTCTGCTGCGACTGACAGAACGGGTCGAGGCGAGTGCGCTGATCCAACTCAGCACGACTCTTGCCGATCTCAAAGTCGCTCCGCCGGAGACATTGCGGCGCCTTGCCTCCCACGACAACGCGGACGTGGCGTGTCCCGTGCTGCTCGGATCCCAGGCACTCTCCACGGCCGATCTTGCGGTGATCGCGGCCTCGTGCGGCGAACGGCATCAACGCGCGATCGCGGCGCGTGACTGCGTCGAGCCCGATGTGGCCGAGGCGCTGATCAGGCGCGGCGAGCATATCTGTCTGGCGCTGATCAAGAACCCCGGAACACAATTCTCCGAGGCCGCTTTTGCCACCCTCGCCGCGGCCGACCAGGACGGCGAGATTGCGAAGGCGCTGGTGCTGCGGCCCGGCACCCCTGACTTGATCGTGCGGAAGCTGCTCTCCACAGCCCCCGCCAAACCCAATGCCTCCGCCGTTCCTCCCGCGCAGGCTGCCGTACCGACTCCGCCAAAGCCGCGCTGCTCGGCCGATTACGCGAACGCGCGGCCCGAGATCATTGCGCTCAGCCGCGTCGGCAAGCTCAACGATTCCACTGTGAACCGCTTCGCGATCCGCGGCGAGACCGCCAATCTTTTCGCCGCCCTGTCGGTACTATCAGGCGCACCGATCGAGATCGTCGAACATGTCATGAGCGATGACGATTGCGAGGGCCTGGTGATGGCGTGCCGGGCGGCGCGCCTGAACTGGGCGACCACGCTCGCGATCCTGAGCAATCGCAGCGGCGCGCGGCTCTCGTTCGCCCAGCGCGAGCGCGCGCAACTCATCTTCGAAATGCTTCTGTTGTCGACCAGCCAGTGGGCGGTGCGCTGGGGGGAAATCGCAGCAAGCGCCAACACAAACGATCCGGGAAATCGCGGCGCGAAAATGGGGAACAGCCGATGAGATTCGACGGTCGCAAGGATTCTCGCGTGAAAATGGAGCACCGGCAACCCGTCAATTTGATGGGATCGGACGGCACGTGGCGGCGCAGCTGCGTCTTGCTCGACGTGTCCAACACCGGCGCCAAGATCGAGGTCGAAGGCACACTCGACGTGCTGCAGGCCAAGGAGTTCTTCCTGGTGCTGTCGTCGACGGGTCTCGCCTACCGCCGCTGCGAGCTGGTCTGGATCGACGGCACAATGGCCGGCGTTCACTTCATCAGCGCGGACAGGAAGAAGCGGGCGGCGGCTGCGCAGACTGGCGCCCAGAGCAAATAGGATCGAACTTCATCAACGTCGTCCAACCGTAATCATGGCGATGTCATCCGCGCAGAACGCGCGAACCATAACCAGGCCTATCAACCCCGACGGCAGCGGCTATCCGGATGCGTTGGTCGGCGAGAGCATCAACGACATCGTGCGCATTCTCACGATATCGGACTTTTTCGCCGCGCTGATAGCGCACCGCACGACAAGCCGACGATGCCGCGCAACGAGGCCTATGATATTCTCTGCGGGATGACCGGAAAGCTGGAGAAGGCGCTGGTCGCATCCTTCAAGGAGCTCGCACTGTCACGCTGAGCGCGCGCGAAACCAGCGGGCGGGCAACAACGTCACGGGTGCGTCTAGTGCGTCGCCCGATATTTGATGCGGCGCGGGATCGAGCGACAAGCCAGTCCTTCGGCGAGCAGCTTCATGTCTTCGCGCCGGCCACTGCGGACCAGCCTGCTGAACTCTTCAGGTGTAAAAGGAAGGCTGGGATCATCATCGATCGGATGCCGCATCCGCGGACCGAAGAACCATCGAACCAGGCTAGCCAGCCGCCGCATGTCAATTCCCTCGCGCCAGCAACAAACCTTCAAGTCCTCATATTGTTCCTCCTGCACGGCAAAGATTGCAAGAGGCCGTGACGAGTCCGCACGAAAAATTTCGCGAGGGAATAATCTCCTCCGGCCTCTTGGGTGTCAGTCGGCAAAACCAACGTAGCGGACGAACTCGTCATTGCCTTCGCGATCCGAACGAACGGCATTCGCGGCAAAGTTGTCGTCAGGATAGCCCATTGCAACGCAGGTCATGATGACCTCGTCTTCCGGGATCTTTGCGACTTCGCGCACGATGTCGGAACGCATGATGCCCTGCCCGTTGACGACAGAGCCGAGCCCGCGGTCCCAGGCTGCCAGCACGATGCCATAGCAGAGTGCGCCGAGATCGAAATGGCAGACGGCGCCGGGATCGAGCACGCGATCGTAGGTCAGCACCAGCGAGACCGGCGCGTCGAACTGGCGGAAGCCGCGCAGCACCCAGTCCTGCCGCATCGGCTTGTCGTCGCGTGCAATCCCCATCGCGCCGAACAGCTTCTTGGCGATGTCGACTTGGCGGCTGCGATGCACGCCCTGGTACTCGCCATGGCTGATGATGTCGCGCTTGACCTTGGCCCCGCCGACCATCTCCTCCATGTTGCGGCGGCGCACTTGTTCCAGCGGGCTGCCTGTCAGGACGTGAACATGCCAGGGCTGGGTGTTCATCGACGACGGCGCGCGCTTGGCGCTATCGATGATCGCCTCGACCACGGCGCGCGGCACCGGCTGCTGCTTGAAACCGCGCACGCTGCGGCGCGACTGGACCAGCGTTTCGAATTCCACCTCAGGACCTCCCTGCCCGTTCATTCATTTGCATGGCATCTGCAACACCTCTGCGGTTGCCGATGCGACCCGCGAAATCTATGCTAACCCGCAAGCAAGACCAAGAACCCCTGTGGCCACGCCACACCCGTGAGGATCCCATCATGGCCGCACCGCTTGATCCCGTCATCGCCCAGATCATTCCGCTGCTGCCGCTGCGCGATCCCGCGACGATGACGCCACAGAGCGCCCGCGATGCCTTGCGCGCACTGGCTGCCTCGCGCGCGGCCGTACCGCCGCCGCCCGTCGATGCCGTGCAGGATATCAGGGTGAAGGGCGGCGCCGGGCCACTTGATGCACGCGTTTATCGCGCCGGCAGCGCGCCCGCGCCCACCGTTGTGTTCTTCCACGGCGGCGGCTGGGTCGCGGGTGACCTCGAGACCCACGACCGGCAGGCGCGCAATCTGGCGATCGAGATCGGCGCGGTCGTGGTCTCCGTCGACTATCGCCGCCCGCCGGAAACGCGCTTTCCCGGCGCCTTCGAGGACGCCTTCAATGCTGCGAGCGACGTGTTCAACCGTGTCGCGGAATTTGGCGGCGACGCCAAGCGTCTTGGCGTGGCCGGTGACAGCGCCGGCGGCAATCTCGCGGCCGCCACCGCAATCGCCTGCCGCGACGCCGGGATCAGGCTTGCCGCGCAGCTCCTGGTTTATCCCGTCACCGACGTCGTCGGCTTCTATGCCGACGCGCGCGAGAACGCGCGCTTTCCGTCGCGCGCCGAGAACGCCGAAGGCTACTTCCTCTCGCGTGCCGTCATGGAATGGTTCGCCGGCCATTATCTCGCTGACGCCGGTCACGCCGCCGACTGGCGGGTCTCTCCGCTGCGTGCCGCCTCGCTCGCAGGCCTCGCGCCCGCGATCGTGACCACCGCCTGGTACGATCCGCTGCGCGACGAAGGCACAGCCTATGCGCGGGCGCTGGAGACCGCCGGCGTGCGGGTGAAGCATCATGAGGGCGCCGGGCTGATCCATGGCTATTTCGGCCTCGGGGACGCCTCCGAGGTCGCCCGTGCCGAAGCGCAGCGTGCACGCGCCGACTTCAAGGCGTTGCTCGCGCGCGGGGTCTGATTGCGTTGCAGCCTGGCGGATTCGTATTGCAACCTCATCTGGTCCGTATCGTCGTCTGATCGTAGCCTTGCTGCTATCGGTGCAAGCCGTCTCCGCCGTGCCACAGACGGTCTATTTCCGCAGCGCCGACGGCGGCACGACGCTCACCGGCTATCTGTTCCAGCCGAGCACGCCCGGCCCCTGGCCCGCCATTGTCATGCTGCACGGGCGCGGCGGACCGTATTCCAGCAATGACAACGAAAATTGCACCTTCGTTGGCGCCGGCACCGCCTCACCCTGCAACGTGAACACCTTGTCGAAGCGCCATGCGATGTGGGGTGACTATTGGTCGGCGCGCGGCTACCTCGCTTTGCTGCCGGACAGTTTTGGCCCGCGCGGCAAGGCCAATGGCTTTGGCCGCTTCACCCATGGCGACCCTGACCGCGCCGACGTCAACGAGACCAATGTGCGCCCGCTCGACGCCGAAGGCGCGCTCGCCTACCTGCGCGGCCGCCGCGATGTCGTCGCCGGTCAGATCTATCTGCAAGGCTGGTCCAACGGCGGCAGCACCGCGCTGAACGTGATGATCCGGCAAGGAAACCAGCAAGGAAACCAGCAGGGCGACCAGCCAGGCTTTCGCGGCGCCCTCGTGTTCTACCCGGGCTGCGGCCAGACCGCCCTGCTCGCATCGACCATCTCGACCACAGCGCCGATCGCGATGTTCCTCGGTGCCGACGACGAGGAGGTCTCGCCCGCGATCTGCCAGCACGTCGCCGACCGGTCGCGGCAGGCGGGCAGCCCCATCGATGTCACCCTCTATCCCGGCGCCACCCATGATTTCGACGAGCCATCGTCGCTGCGGCAGTCGGCACCGGGGAATCAGGCCGCCATGGACGATGCCCTCGTCAGCGCCGCAGGCATCCTCGATCGTTGGAAAAAATGAAGCGAGGACCGATGCCGCGCCGCGATCCTGCTTGATTGCGCCACGATTCCGGGCTCCAATTCCCGCGCCATCTTTTGGTTTAGGGAGACACCCATGATGAAGCGAATTTTCCTGGCTGCGATCGTTGCCACCTTTGCAGCCGGCTCGGCGCTTGCTGACGACACCTGCGAGAGCAAGGCCGTCGGCAAGGACGGCAAGGCGCTCGCCGGCGCAGCCAAGACCTCGTTCATGAAGAAGTGCAAGGAAGACGCCTGCACGCCCAAGGCCGTCGGCTCCGACGGCAAGGCCCTCGCCGGCGCCGCCAAGAACAGCTTCATGAAGAAGTGCGAGATGGGCGCGTAAGGCGCCACGACTTCGCTGCTTCTTTAGCGGGCATTCAGCGAACGAACTCCGTCGTGGCCGGGCCAAAGCGCGAAGCGCGTCTTCGCGCAGATGTCCCGGCCATCCACGTTCCGCGCACTGGACCACCCGAACCAATCCATTCGAAGTATCACAACCCTAGACAGATAGCCGCGGCTGACGGATCATGGAGTGCTGAGCGAACGGGGGCGCATCGACGAGGCATTCCAGGAAAGGGACGTCAAGATGTGGCAACTTCGAGTGCGTCATCAGATATTGGCGACAGTGAGCTTGCTCTTTGCGCTGCTCATTAGTCTTCAAGCCGCGAACGCGAGGGGCGTCGGTCTTCCCAACGTCATGGTTCTCGCAACTGGCGGCACGATCGCCGGCACCGGAGCGAGCAGCACCACCGTGGTCGGTTACACCGCAGCCACGGTCGGCATAGACACCCTCCTGAACGCCGTTCCCGAACTGAAGACGGTGGCCAACGTCAAGGGCGAGCAGGTCTTCCAGATCGCCAGCGAGAACATGAACAATGACTACTGGCTGAAGCTTGCCAAGCGCGTCAACACGCTCCTCGCGCAAGACGATGTCGACGGGATCGTGATCACGCACGGCACCGATACGATCGAGGAAACCAGCTATTTCCTGAACCTGGTCGTCAAGAGCAAAAAGCCCGTCGTCATCGTCGGCGCCATGCGGCCCTCGACAGCGATCAGCGCGGACGGGCCAATCAACCTGTTCAATGCGGTGATCCTCGCGGGCAGTGAAGAGGCGGTCGGCAAGGGCGTGCTCGTCGCTCTCAACGATCAGATCAACGCGGCGCGCGAGGTCACCAAGAACAACACCTCGACGGCAGACACCTTCCGTACGCCAGAACTCGGCTTTCTCGGCTACATGCAGGGCAACAAACCGTATTTCTATCGCCAATCGACGCGCCGGCACACGATGGACTCCGAATTTGACGTGTCGAACCTCGACACCCTGCCGCAAGTCGATATCGTCTACGGCTATGCCAACATGAACCGCGTCGCGGTCGACGCTTTTGTCGCCGCCGGGGCCAAGGGGATCGTGCATGCTGGCGTGGGTGACGGCAGTCTTGCCCGGCCCGCGGTCGAGCCGGCTCTCGACGAGGCCCACAAGAAAGGTGTCGCGATCGTTCGCAGCAGCCGTGTCGGCAACGGCATCGTCGCGCGCAATGGGGAAGCCAAGGACGACGAACACGACTTCATCGTCTCGGATACGCTCAATCCGCAGAAGGCACGAATTCTGCTGATGCTGGCGCTGACCAAGACGACCGACAGCAAGGAAATCCAGCGGATGTTCTACACTTACTAGACCATCCCAAGCTTGGACCACCGAAGTGCGGTCGCCCTACTCCCGCTTGAAGCGGTAATCGAAGGCGGCGCCGAGCGGCTTGATCAGGCCCACGGTCGGCGCCGGAAAATGGATCGGCAGGATCAGCGTGTCGGTGTCGGCGACGGAAGCGAAGAACTTCCGTCGCGACACCGCCGACTGCTGGGCATCCCAATCGGGCTTCGCCGACCAGTCCGGCTCGCGGCACTGGATCTGATGATGCATGAGGTCGCCCGCGACCACTGCGCGTTGTCCCCTCGAGAAAATGTTCACGCAGCAATGACAGGGCGAATGCCCGGGCGTCGGCGTCAGCGTCACGGTGTCGTCCAGCGCATAGTCATCGTCGACCAGCAGCGCCTGCCCCGCCTCGACGATCGGCAAGCAATTATCACGAAAGACCGTGCCGGGCGGATTGTTGCCTTTGGCGTTCTCGGCTTCCCAGGCCGCATATTCGCCCTTGTGGAAGACGTATTTCGCGTTCGGGAATGTCGGCACCCAGCGGCCATCGCGTAACGTCGTGTTCCACCCGGTGTGGTCGATATGCAGGTGCGTGCAGAAGACGTAGTCGATCTGCTCGAAGCCGATGCCGAGCGCAAACAATTCGTTGCGCCAGCGCTCCTTGCCGGGAAAGTCGAACGGCGGCGGATGGCCCTTGTCCTCTCCGGTGCAGGTATCGACCAAAATGGTGTAGCGCGGCGTGCGCACGACGAACGTCTGATAGGTGATGACCATCATGCCGCGCGCGGCGTCGAACACCTCCTGCTCCATGGTCGGCAGATGGTGCTTGAACACGCCGTCGTCATAAGCCGGGAAAAAATCTTGCGGCCGCCGCCACGGCCCTTCCCGCTCGATCACCGTATCGATGGTGATGTCGCCGATCCTCAGCTGCTTCACCCGCCCCTCCCGATTTTTCTCAAGCGTAACGAACGAGTTCGCAGCGTTCAAGGCGCGCGGGCGCAGGCCTGCGTTGCCGGGTTCCACCACTCGCGCGAGAGAAATTGAGTTGGACTCTTGCGACAACGATCGCGCAGCGACGCGCGCGCGTCGCTCAAGCGTCATACGCGCGTCGTCGGCCGCACTCGATACTCGGCGTGTCATTCTAGGTGAAACGCGCACAGATTGTGCAGCAAGAACACGGGGCAGCACGTGGACAAGAAAAGGTTTTTCTCCCTGATATCGTCGCTCTCGCTCGCGGCGTCGCTGGCCGGCACTGCTGTGCCTGCCTATGCCGATGAAGACGGCAACGACCGCGACCGCGGTTCCGACAACGGGCGCGACCACGATCACGGCGGACATCACGGACATCGCTCGCCGCCGGTCGTCATCATCTCGCTCGACGGCGCAAAGCCTGACTTCATCCAGCAGTTCATCGCAGAAGGCGTGCTGCCGCGCGACGGCGGGCTGGCGCGGCTGAGCCGCCATGGCGCGATTGCCGTGCAGAACATCACGGCCTCGCCCTCGCTCACCGCGGTCTCGCATATCGAAATTGCGACCGGCTCCACCGCCGTCCACAACGACATCCCCTCCAACACGTTCCAGGCGATCGCCGGGCCGAGCACCTCGAGCCTCAGCGGCTTCGCCGCGCCGATCGGCGGTTACCGCGAGAGCCCGCTCGGCCCCACGCCGCGGCCGACCGCGTTGCCGCTGTGGGTGCAATTGCGCCAGCAGGGCAAGAAGGTCGTCACCGCGACCTGGCCGGGCGGCGACGGCGCCGACATCTTCATCAACGGCACGGTGGTGCAGCCGGCGCAGCCGGTCCGCGTCACCGACTACACCGTGCCCTTCGGCGCCTTCGGCGGCCTTGGCGCTCAGGGCTTTTCGCTCACGCAGACGGACTTCGCACCCGATCCGGCGGTGGCCGCGGCGCTGCAGGCGGCCGGCCGCTTCTCGTTCAGCCCGGTGCTGGCAACGTCCAATCCGATCGAGACGTTCTCCTGCGCGTCGGCCACGACCGCAACCTGCACCAGCGCGGCGACGCTCGATCTCAAATACGCGATCCGCGTTGCCGCGCTCGACACCACCAACGACAACAAGGTGAACTACGACACGCTGGTGTTCTTCGACGCCACGCGCGGCATCACGGCGGGACCGTTCGCGCCGCCGGCGACGGGACCGGCCTATGTCAAGTTCGGCGGCGAGAACGCGCCGTTCTTCTTCGACGGCAGCGGCTCCAGGGTCGGCGCGGCCTATTTCGTCTCGCAGCTCGCGCCGGATCTCTCGGTGGTGCGCTTCGCCCGCTACGGCGCCAACTTCATCCCGCGCAACGCGCCGGTGCTGGCCGATGTCGACGACATCAACAGCAGCATCGGGTTCTGGCGTCCGCAGGCCGATTTCCGCATCCCGGAGCGGCTGAGCCCGGGCTTCGCCAATTTTCCCGACGTCGAGATCGAGGCGATGTTCGAGGACATGGTCAAGACCTTCGTGCGCTACCAGGCCGAGATCGCCGAGCGCGCGATCAAGAACCATCCCGATGCCGACCTCGTGATGGTCTATATCGAGCAGCCCGACGGCTCCGAGCACCAGTTCCTGCTCACCGATCCCCGTCAGGGCACCAATCCGAAAGACCCGAACTCGATCGGCGCCAACCAGGATCCGGCGAAAGTCGCGCGCTACGCCTCCTACATCCGCTTCGCCTATCAGACCGCGGACAAGGCGGTGAAGCGCATCGCTGATGCGGCCGGCCCCGACAGCAACGTCATCGTCGTGTCCGACCACGGTTTTGCGCCGTTCCACACCTCGGTCAGCATGACCAACATCCTGAAGAATGCCGGCATCGACACCACCAAACTGGCGATCCGCACCTCAGGCCCCGCGGCCAACATCTACATCAATTTGCAGCAACGCGAGCAAGGCGGCACCGTCGATCCCGCCACCTACCAGGCGCTGCTGGCGCAGATTACCGCCGCCGTGCAGAACGCGGTCGACCCGAATCCGAAGTTCAACGGCTCGCTCGAGAACGCGAAGATCTTCACGGTGGTCGAGACCCGCCCCGCGCAGTGCGAGGCCGGGCTCGGGCAGTGCACCAGCAAGACCATCGGCCAGGATTTCGGCGATGTGTTCGCGCTGATGGCGCCAGGCTACAATTTCGACGGCATCCAGAGCCCCGGCGTCGCGCGCCTCGGCGATGCGCCGTTCAACGCGGCCACGACCGCATTGTCGATGCCGAATTTCTACGGCGCCCACGGCCACGATCCCAAGCTGCCGGTGATGAGCGCAACCTTCATCGCCTCAGGCCCCGGGATCCGCGACAACACGACCATCCGCCGCATGCGCAATCTCGACGTCGCCCCGACCATCATGCAGATCCTGGGCGTCAGGCCGCACGGCGTCGATGGCGAAGTGCGGCGCGAGATTTTGCGGTGAGCGATCGCGCGAAATCCGGGCTACGCGGCCGGATCTTGTAGGATGGGCAAAGCGCAGCGTGCCCACGATCTGCCGCAGATCAGAACGAGATGGTGGGCACGGCGCAAGTGCGCCTTTGCCCACCCTACGAGAGCTGCGTCGTTGCGGGGTCCGAGGCCCAGCGCTAGCTCCGCAACCCCGGCGCTTCCTGCCCGGTGCGCGCGACGTATTCGGTGTAGCCGCCGCCGAACTGGTGGATGCCTTCCGGCGTCAGCTCGAGCACGCGGTTCGACAGCGTCGCCAGGAAATGGCGGTCATGCGAGACGAACAGCATGGTGCCCTCGAAATCCGACAGCGCAGTGATCAGCATTTCCTTGGTGGCGAGGTCGAGGTGGTTGGTCGGCTCGTCCAGCACCAGGAAGTTCGGCGGGTCGAACAGCATTTTTGCCATCACCAGGCGCGCCTTCTCGCCGCCTGAGAGCACGCGGCAGCGCTTCTCGACGTCGTCGCCGGAGAAGCCGAAGCAGCCGGCGAGCGCGCGCAAGGATCCCTGCCCCGCGGTCGGAAACTGGTCTTCCAGCGACTGGAACACGGTGCGCTCGCCGTCGAGGAGATCCATCGCGTGCTGGGCGAAATAGCCCATCTTGACGCTGCCGCCGACCGCCACCGTGCCCTCGTCGGGCTCGCTCGCGCCCGCAACGAGCTTGAGCAGCGTCGACTTGCCGGCGCCGTTGACGCCCATCACGCACCAGCGCTCCCGGCGGCGGATCATGAAATCCAGCCCGTCATAGATCCGCTTGCTGCCATAGCCCTTGAACACGTTCTTCAAGGCGACGACATCCTCGCCCGAGCGCGGCGCCGGCAGGAAGTCGAAGGCAATCGTCTGGCGGCGGCGCGGCGGCTCGACCCGCTCGATCTTGTCGAGCTTCTTGACCCGGCTCTGCACTTGAGCTGCATGGGAAGCGCGCGCCTTGAAACGCTCGATGAACTTGATCTCTTTCGCAAGCATCGCCTGCTGGCGTTCGAACTGCGCCTGCTGCTGCTTCTCGTTCAGCGCGCGCTGCTGCTCGTAGAACTCGTAATTGCCGGTGTAGGTGGTGAGCGAGCCGGAATCGATCTCGACCACTTTGGAGATCACGCGGTTGATGAACTCGCGGTCATGCGAGGTCATCAGCAGCGTGCCTTCGTAGTCGTGCAGGAACTTTTCCAGCCAGATCAGGCTTTCCAGATCGAGGTGGTTGCTCGGCTCGTCGAGCAGCATCACGTCGGGGCGCATCAAAAGAATACGCGCCAGCGCCACGCGCATCTTCCAGCCGCCGGAGAGCTTGCCGACGTCGCCGTCCATCATCTCCTGGCTGAAGCCGAGGCCGGACAGCGCTTCGCGCGCGCGGCCGTCGAGCGCGTAGCCGTCGAGCTCCTCGAAGGCGTGCTGCACCTCGCCATAACGGGCGATGATCTCGTCCATCTGGTCGGCCTTGTCGGGGTCGGCCATGTCGGCCTCGAGCTGGCGCAGTTCGGCCGCGACCTCGCTGACGGGACCCGCGCCATTCATCACCTCGGCCACGGCGCTGCGGCCGGACATCTCGCCGACGTCCTGGTTGAAATAGCCGATGGTGATGCCGCGGTCGGTGGACACCTGCCCTTCGTCGGGCAGTTCCTCGCCGGCGATCATCCGGAACAGGGTGGTCTTTCCGGCGCCGTTCGGGCCGACGAGCCCAATCTTCTCGCCCTTGTTGAGGGCGGCGGAGGCTTCGATGAACAGGATCTGGTGGCCGGCTTGCTTGCTGACGTTGTCGAGGCGGATCATGGGGTTCTTTTGGGGGAATTTTGCGTTGCAGCGTAATAGGCCATGCCGGCCCCCAGGGGAAGCCCGGCCGACCCCGGGTTTGTCCCTTCCTGACAAATCCTTAGCAATTTTCGGCCAGAAGCGCTGACAGCGCCGTCCTGCGATTCTGACGGACGTCCGTAGAGCTGAAAATGCACCTTGGGGGGACTGCTGATGAAAACTCGCTTTGGCCTGGCGATGGCCGCCGCACTGATGCTCGGCGGCCAGGCCGCAATCGCCCAGACCCTGCCCGACTACATGGCGCCGATTTCCGGCAAGACCAACGCCGCACCGGGCGATGTCGCCACCAGGGACGTGCTTGCACTGAACACGGCGATGTTCGAGCTCTATGGCGATGCTGCCAAGGTCTTCCAGAAGAACATCCTCGACAAGCACCCCCTGATCCTCGGCCTGTTCTCCGGCGCCGGCGGACGGCTGATCCTCTATCGGCCAGGCCAGCCGCCGCTCGACGCGCCGCAGGTGCCGATCGTCTATCAGCTGCTGAAATCGGTCGGCCACAGCACCATGGCGCTGGCCGAGGTCGTCGGCCCCTATGTCGACAATCCCGACAACAAATCCTGGCGCGGCGCGATGCTGGCCTTTCGCAGCCGGATGCAGTCGGCGCTGGACAGCATCGACGCCACGCCGATGCAGGCCGACTGGCGGGACAACAACCGCACCATCCTGAAGAACAACATCGCCTTCATGGACGAATGCCTCGCGAGCGGCGTCATCCCGTTCGCCAAGCTTGAGGCCTTCGGCAAGCGGCAGGCCCCGTTTCTTGCCAAAAACGTCGCGTGGGCGGCGCAGACCCAGGTCGCGCACTGGATGGGCGTGCTGGCCGACTGGAAGACGCAGCTTGGTCCCGACTGGGCGAAGACCTATGCCGCCAGCAACACCATCTACGTCGCGCGGCAGAACAACGTGATCTTCAGCGTGCTCGCGCAGTTCTTCGGCCCCGACGCCATCAACTCGCGCCTGCTGCTGATCGAGACGGTCTCGTTCACCACGACGCCATCGGACATGCTGGAATCGCTGACGCGGATCATCGCGGACCGCTCGGTCGGGGCGCTGTTCTTCGGCAATTATCATTTGATGGACTACGAGCTGATGGGAGGCGACGCCCGTGCCGCCATCATCGCCGAGACAGGAAAGCGCGGCATGACGCCGTTCCTGCCGCCGCTGGTTCCGTTCGGCTCCAGGCAATGGCCGACCTTGGTCACGCCCGGCGCCGGCCCCGCGACGATCGTCGACCTCAAGTAAATCCTTGCGCCAGATGAGAGGCGGCTGCGTGCGTGGCAGCCGCCTTCACCTCTCGTAAACGACCGCCCTGTTCTATTCGCGCAGAGCGAATCATGACAGCTTCAGGCCAGCGTTGGCGCGTATTTCTGCCGGCGATGCCGTCAGCATCTTGTGCCCCAAGAGACCTTGTACAAGGACGAGATCATGCGGCCCTCGCGACGCGCGTTCGTGAAGTGGTTATCGGCGGGCGGCATCTCGGTCAGCCTGTCGCATCTTGCTTCGGCGGCCAGCGCGCCCTTCGCGGCCCATGAGACGCTCCCCGGACGCGGCAACTTCAATCCCGCGACCAAAGGCGCAGGCCGCGTCGACGGCGCCGCAAAAGTCACCGGCGCAAAGCTCTACGCCTCCGACTTCCGCGCCAATGATATGCCCGGCTGGCCGCAGACCACCTCGCACGCGATTTTGGTGCGCGCCAATGACGCCACCCATGTCTACACCGGCATCGACCTCGCCCGCCTGTCGGGACCGCTCAAGCCGTCGGTCGTCGTCACCGCCAGCGATCTCGACCGCATCGGCACGGAGGTGCCGGAGTTCTATGCCGGCGATCTGTTCTGCCCGCTCGGCAAGACGCCGCTTTATCTCGGCCAGCCGGTCGCGCTTTTGATCTTCGAGACATTCGACGCTTTCGACCAGGCGCGGCTCGTGTTGCGCGACGGCACCTTCGTCAAATTCGGCGAAGAAACCGGCCCGGTGATCGCGCCCGATTACGGCTCCTATCGCTTTACCCGCGTCGCAGGCCCCTCGCCCGACAAGCCCGACGTCTATTCGCCGATCCAGGCCGGCTGGGTCTCGCCGAAGAAGGTGCAGAGCGCCGCACTGCCCGTGTGGTCGCCGCTCGCCAGGGAGATGCCGGCCGATTACGTCAAGGCGGCCAAGCTTGGCGAGCAGATCCGCTCTGAGTTGGCCGCGGACAACGCCTCTCTGCTCGTGCTCGACCGCGAGTTCGAGACCCAATCGGTCGACCCGATGTTCCTGGAGCCGGAATGCGGGCTCGCCTGGTACGCCGGCAAGGAAGGCAATAAGGGCGGCAATCTCGAGCTCGTGCTCGGCGTGCAGTCGCCCTATGAGGCCGCGGAGTCGCTCGCGCACCTGCTCGGCAAGGCTCGCGCGCCTTACAAGCCCTCGCACATCAACGCGCAGTTCGCCCATGTCGGCGGCGGCTTCGGCGGGCGTGATCACACGCCATTCATTCTCTATGTCGCGCTGGCTGCGATCTGCTTTCCGGGCAAGCCGGTGCGGCTGGCCCACGATCGCTACCAGCAATTCCAGGGCGGCATCAAACGCCACCCGATCAAGATGCGCTCGCGCATCGGCATCGACCGTTCGACCGGCCTGATCAAGGCCTTCGCCGCCGACCACGTGCTCGACGGCGGCGGGCTGCAGAACTTCTCCGCCAACGTCGCGGTGGTCGCAGCCACCGGCGCGATCGGCATCTACGACATCCCCAAGGTCGACGTCACCACGATCGCGCTGCATTCGCGCGGCGTCACCGCCGGCTCGATGCGCGGCTACGGCACGCTGCAGACCATGACCGCGCTCGAAGCGCTGATCGACGAAGCGGCCTCCGAGCTCCAGCTCGACCCGATCGAATTCCGCCGCCGCAATGCCTTGAAGCAGAACGGCCGGACCATGACCGGCAATCCCTACATCGTCTCGGTGCGCACGCCGGAAATCCTCGACAAGCTCGAAAAGCATCCGATCTGGCAGCGGCGCGCGCAGCTCCGGCAGACCACGGGCGACCGGCTGGTCGGTACCGGTGTGGCCTGCGTCACCAAGGACTACGGCTCCGGCGCGGACTGTTCGCTTGGCCGCGTCGAGCTCGGCGCCGACGGCAAGATCGCGATCTTCTGCGACCATGTCGAGATGGGCAACGGCATCGGCACGGCGCTGGCGAACCGCGTCGCGAGCCATCTCGGCGGCATTGCCGACGAAGTCTCGGTCGCACGCGTCGACAGCTACGACGTGCTCGGCCTGGTCACATCGGGCGATCCCTACACGATGGACCAGAGGACCCAGGACGCCGCGGAAAAGAACCCGCGCTGGGTGCCCTCGATCTCCTCGGCGACATCGGCCTCGATCGGCGCCCATGTCGGCACGCACTCGTCATCCGAGGCTGCCCGCGTGATCTTCCGCTTTGGCCTGTGGCCCGCTGCGCTGGAGCTGTGGGGCATTCCCAAGACCGATCCGCGCGCGCGGCAATGGGCCAATGCGAGCTGGCAGAACGGCCAGCTGACGATGGCCGGCCTCGATCCGCTGGCGCTGCCGACGCTCGCTGCAACCGCGCATGCGCGCGGCTTCGTCACCGGCGCGGTCGCGCACAGCTTTTCGCGCTGGGCCTGGTCGCGCGCGCGATTTCCCCTGTTCGGCGAGCAATATCGCGCCGAGATCGACGCGCTCGCGATCCGCCGCGGCAACACCAAGTTCGAGCGGGTCAATCGCGTCAGCGTCAAGTTCCCGCCGACCGACAACAATCGCATCGGCACCGCCTACACCTCGATGTGCGGCACGCTCGTCCGCGTCGAGATCGCGCGCGCCACCGGCGCGATCCGCATCGCCAAGGCCTACAGCGTGTTCGAATGCGGCACCGCGTTGGTGCCCGAGGTGGTGATGGGACAGTCCCACGGCGGCTTCGCCATGGGCGTCGGCTACGCGCTGTTGGAAACACTGCCTCCGTTTGAGGGCGGCCCCGGCAACGGCGAGTGGAATCTCGGCCGTTACCTGGTCGCGCGCGGCTCGGATCTTCCCTTGCGCGATCTCGAGATCGAGATGCTGAAGCCGCTCACACCTGACGAAGCGCCCAAGGGCATGGCCGAAGTCGTCATGATCCCGATCGTGCCGGCGCTGGTCAACGCCATCCACGACGCCACCGGCCACCGTTTCCGCGCCCTGCCGGTCACGGCCAGCCTCTTGAAGGGAGTTTTGGCGTGACGACCCTCAGCCTCACGATCAACGGCCGGAAGCATGGCCCGATGGACGTCCGCGACGATCTCTCGATGAACGATTTCCTGCGCGAGATGCTCGGCATGACCGGCACCAAGTTCGGCTGCGGCGCCGCGCAGTGCCTGAGCTGCGCCATCATCGTCGACGAGCCCGATGGCTCGAGCTACACTAGTCCGACCTGCGTCGCGCCCGCCGTGAATTTCGACGGCAAGTCGATCCGCACCGTCGAAGGACATGCGAACGACGGCCAACTCTCGGCCCTGCAACAGGCCTTCATCGATCATTTCGCCTTCCAGTGCGGCTATTGCACCGCCGGCTTCCTCAACGAAGGACAGGTGCTGCTCGAACGCCTCGCGCGCGCGCCGGTCGCCCGCGAGGCGCTGGAGCAGACCATTGCGGACGCGCTCGACGGGCATCTGTGCCGCTGCACCGGCTACATCAAATATCACGAGGCGGTGCGCGACGTGATCCTCGCCGATTCCAGCCGCTATCTCGTCGCCACCAAATGAGTGCGCCAACGATGATCACCACGCGCGTCAAGATCATGGCCGCGATGGCGGCGCTGACGAGCAGCCTGTGCGCCGGCTACGCGGCATCGGACACGACGAGCCACGGCCTCGCCTCGCCCGAAAGTTTTGCTGGTATCGCCGACACCGAAAAGCGCTCGGCCGCGATCTTCACGGAGCTCGGAAAAGTGCTGACGCATCCGCGCTGCACCAATTGCCATCCGGCCGGCGACAGCCCGCGCCAGGGCGACAATCCCCGCCTGCATCAGCCGCCGGTGACGCGCGGCGCAGACGGCCATGGCCCCGAGGCAATGCGCTGCCACACCTGCCACCAGAAGGCCAATTACGAGCCCGGCCGCATTCCCGGCCATCGCGAATGGCACCTCGCCCCGCGCGAGATGGCCTGGGAGGGCAAGACGGTCGGCGAGATCTGCGAGCAAATCAGAGACCCCGCCCGCAACGGCGGCCGCAAGGTGGAAGAGTTGATCGACCATATCGGCAAGGACACGCTGGTCGGCTGGGCCTGGAAGCCCGGCTTCGGCCGCGCGCCGGCGCCCGGCACACAGGAGCAAGCCGGTGCGCTGGTGGAGGCGTGGGTGAAGACCGGAGCGGCGTGCCCTGCGCCGTGATAGGGCTGGCGCGGGCATTCTTGAATGTCAGCTTCCGGGGTTAAAGCGGAAGTCGCCCTTGTTGGCCGGCACCGGCAGCTAATGACCCCATTTCCGACATCACCCCTCCGGCACTTCCGCCAGCCGCAGGCCCTGAAAGATGCGCTTGCCCCAGGCGAGGTAAACTGGGTTGTCACTGTAAGTGGCGTTTCGGAGGCGGCGGAGGGTGAAGCTCGGAACGAGCGCAAGCAGCGTCTGTGCAGCGGCTTTCGCCTCATCCAGCGAGCCAACCAGCGCGAGCGCGGCGGTCAGCCCAAAATGCGCGTTGACGTCATTCCGGTTGGCCTCGATGCTGCGGCGGAAATAGCCGACGGCTTCAGCATCCGCGTTAACATGCAGCTTGGCAAAGCCGATTATCATGAGCCAGCGATGGGCGAAGACATCGCGAGGAGAGAGGCGAAACGCTTCCTTGATATGGGCCTCAGTCTCTGCACCGCAACCCATGTTCAACTTAGCGCTGCCAATCTGCGCATGCGCCTCGGCCAAATTGTGATCCAACGCCAACGCTTTCTCGAATTCAGCGATACCCTGAACGGCGCGGTTTGTGCAATTTTGCGCAATGCCCAGGACCAGGTGGGCATAGGCATGGTTGGGCGCGAGGGATAGCGCCTTTATTGATATCGACTCGGCCGCTGCGAAATGCGCGGTCCGGTCGTCATCCATGTAGCTCACACCAAGTATCAATTCGACGCCCGCCATCCAGACCATCGCGTCGACATTCTTGTGATCGCGAGTTAAGGCCCTTTCAAAAATATCCCGCGCTTGTAGCACGCATTCGGACGTCCATCCTTTGTGCAACAAAGCTTTACCTTGGAAATACAAGTCCATCGAATTGGGGTGCGGAGAACGTTCTGACCGCCTGGCCTCCTGCTCAGTGAGCTGCGCGTCGAGCGTATTGGCGAGACGCGATACGATCTCGTCCTGCATATCGAACAGATCGGCAATAGGCTTATCAAATCGGTCCGCCCAAAGATGGGCGCAAGTCTCCGCGTCCACGAGCTGAACGTTCACGCGAAGTCGATCACCGGCGCGCTGCACAGAACCTTCCAGCGCGTACCGAACATTTAGCTCACGACCAATCTGCTTGAGATCGGCTGCCTTGCCTTTGTAGGTGAATGCAGTGTGTCGCCCAATGACGAACGAGCCTGAGATGCGCGACAAATCCGTGGTCAAACTCTCGGTCACGCCATCAGCGAAATAGTCTTGCTCGGGATCTCCGCTAAGGTTGGCGAAGGGCAAAACGACGATTGAAAGGTGGCGTCGCGAAAGCGGTCTCGGCGCTGCCTCGTCGTCCTGCTCCACAGAGCCAAAGGCGCCGGTTACGGCTCCTGCCCCTTCCTGAACCTTGCCAACGAAACGGAAGCCCTTGCGCGAGAGTGTCTTGATCAGGTGCTGTCTCTCACCCGTATCGCCGATTGCACACCGAGCACCACTGATGCGCGTCGTTAGCGCGGCATCCGAGACGATGCGACCATTCCAAACGCCAGCGATGAGCTCATCCTTACTGACGACACGTTCCCTGTTGCGGATCAAATAGTTCAGAAGGTCGAATACCTGCGGCGAAACAGAGATCGTCTCAGCTCCCTGCCGCAGCTCCCGCCGGTCCGTATCCAGCGTGAAGTCCGAAAAGCAGTAAAGCATATGCGCCCTCCTGCGGTACGATCGCACCTTAGCAGAGCTGCGATGTAAGCAGACGGTAAGAAGAATGGAAGCCGCTTGTAAAGCGCTTCCTAGGACCTCAGTGCATCCTCGTGCGCGGCTGAACAGTTGTTTGACTTAGATCAATAGCTGCAGTCCGGCTCGCCTCGCCGATCCAGGCATGAAACATCCGAAGAAGACCCAGCATTATAACCAGGAAGAACGACCTCCCGCGCTTTCGCGAAGGAAGAGGCGCGCCGCGTCATCGAGAAATACGTCAACGATCTGCGAGAGAGAGATCGTGAGGAAGCTTGGTCAGCGCCTCAACGGAGGCACTAACCGATGCGCGGCGGCGATTTGCGCAGGATGACCGCCCCTTCAGCAGGTGCGAACAAGATACGTTTGATCCAAGTCAAAGTTCTACGTGGGGCAACCGATTTTAATTGGTGGCGACCGACGGCGGCCACGAATGAAGTTGAATTCGCAATAGGAGAGTCAGACCCATGATTACTGCGCGACGTTCATTCACGTCTTTTGCTTTTGCGGGCAGTCTTCTATCCAGCGTCACACTCGCCATGCCCGCCCTGGCTCAGACGTCGGCTGCGGAAGCGCAGCAGCTAGCTTGTAGGATGGGTTGAGCCCTTGCGAAACCCATCGTTCTTGTTTCGTGATGGCATTCCGTCATGACCGCGTACCAACCCGGTCGAGCATGCTCGGGTGAAACGCGTGCGAGATTGGGTATCGTCTTCGTTTCACCGTCACGCCGAGCTCGGTCACGATCCGGTCGACTGGGCGGACGATCAGTCCGAAGGCGGTCTTCGATATGGCGCGTCAGGTTGGCGATGGGTTTCGCAAGGGCTCAACCC
The DNA here is from genome assembly GCF_021458635.1 of Bradyrhizobium monzae. Classification (GTDB taxonomy): domain Bacteria; phylum Pseudomonadota; class Alphaproteobacteria; order Rhizobiales; family Xanthobacteraceae; genus Bradyrhizobium. The sequence continues at coordinate 120,187 of NZ_JAIRDQ010000005.1, read as the reverse complement.
ATCCTACGAGCTGGAAGGTCCCACAGGTGATCAAGACCAGCCCATAGCGACGAATGCGACCTGCTCAGGAAAGGACTCGGCTCGGCGGGACACGAGGGTAGCCCGCCGAGAGCTGGATGAGCGCAGTTGTGGACCTTTAGAAGACCTTCGCGTCAGACGCTGTTGATGACGGCTATTGGACTGTTGCCAGACCACCGACGGCCAATGCAGCGCAGCCGCTTTCGACTCACTGCAGACTCCCGCGATTTTTCTGCGCCGAGCCGCGGCCCATCGATAGCTTCCAAATCAAAAAGTGCCCTTAACCGCTCCGCCGCATGTGCTAATGTTTCCATTCTTGAACGTGTCCTTGGAGGGCACATGCGACGGCGAGAGTTCATCGGGCGTTTTGGACTTTGTGGCGCTGCAGCAGTCGCATCGACATCATTTGGTCGAGGCTCGAACGCGCAATCTGTGCTCAAACGTCCGCTTATCGCTTGGGTAGGAGCCGCGCCTCCGGGCGTAAAGACACCTCAATTCATAGTGGATTTGACATTTGGCAATTTTGTTAAGGGACTCTTGGAGTTCGGTTACGAGCAAGGACGTAACATTGATATCATTCGTCGAACCGACATCTTCCGGGACCGGATACCATCCATCGAGGAGCTGGTGGCTACGGTCAAACCCGATATCATCGCTGCGCCTGCAACACTCGAAGCCGTCGCGGCCCGAAAGGCATCATCGACAATACCGATTGTCTGTGCCGCGCTTGCGGACGCGATTCATCTTGGCCTGATCGCCAGTGAAGCTCGCCCAGGAGGAAACGTAACGGGCATCGAGCCCTACATCGCGGGATTGCCCGCCAAGCAGATCGAACTCGCGCGAGAAATCTTGCCGTCGGCGCGGCGCGTCGGACTGCTTACCAACGTGAATGATCCCAAAGGGCCCCCTCAAGTCGGCGACCTGAAGGCGGCTTGCAGGGTTTTAAACCTCAGCGTGGTAGACGCCGATACCAGCACGGCGAAGGATATCCCGAATGCGCTTGCTGCGCTGGCAAACGAAGATGTCGATGTCGCCGTTGTCCTTCAGACCAACCTGTTACTTAACATGAGCGAGCTCATAAGCGCTGTCGCCCTTGAAAAGCGGCTGCCGACCGTCTTCGGATATCGCGAGCACGTTATGCACGGAGGGCTCGTCAGCTATGGCGTTGATCTGCGCTGGTGCTATCGCCGCGCGGCCTATTTTGTAGACAAGATTCTCAGAGGTGTTCGACCGGGTGACCTGCCCATCGAATTTCCAAGCGAACTATGGTTGGCAGCCAACCTCAAGACGGCAAGAACTCTCGGCGTGAACTTACCGGCAGGTCTGCTCGCACGTGCAAACGAGGTGATCGAATAGTACGCAATTTGCCACGATGCATGAGTCCGATGCCGACCCAAGCCGATATCCAGACGCTAGGCTTTAATGTCGCCAGCTGACAGCAAGGCAGCCGCGAGGGCCTTGAGAGCACACCGCTTACGCCCGTCGCATCAACTTGAGCGAGGCCGCCAGCCGCAAACTGCGCTTTCCCGCGAGTGCCATGCCTTCGAGCTCGCCGCTGTCTTCCGTGCAGGTCCCGGAGAAGCCGATCCCGACCTCGTAGCCGCCGAAGACGGGATTATCGCCCTTTGCCGGCGTGTGCTCCTGGTTCAGCATCTCGCCTTTCCAGCGGCCGTCCGCCGACGAGTAAGAGCCGAGGTAGTAGAAGAACGCGTCCCCACCGAGGATGCGGCCGTCGATCAACAGCATCACGCCGGAGAGGCCGGCATCGACGCCGTCGAGCGCGCGCAGCTGCATCGCGTAGAGCCCGTTGGCGATGCTGCCCTGCCCGATCGCGCCGCGCGGCGACAGTGCCTCGTCGTCGAGCGGCGCGAGGTTGGCCCAGAACACGCCATCGGGCATCGCGTCCGCCTTGCCCTCCAGCAGGATCGTCGATCCCTCCGTTCGGCCGCGCACCTTGATCCCGGTAACGTCGGCGCCCATCAACGGCTTGAAATTGGGGTCGTCATTGTGGCGCTCGGTGATGACCTCGGCTTCGATCACGCCGTCCTTGACGTCGTAGCTGCCGAGATGCGCAAAGGCGGAATTGCCGCCCAGCATCTTGCCGTCGTGCAGGCACATGATGCTGCGGCCGAAGGCGCCGTTGATGCCGTATTCAACCTTGTAGAGTCCGTCGAGCAATGTCCTGAACCCGCAAAATCAAAAAGAATCGCGGGCGACATAGCACCGTCCTCAGAACAAGGCCATCCGGCTTATCCGCGCAGGGGCGGGAGCCGATCTTGCCATGGTACCAGCATGCACCTGTTTTGCCCGACGGGTCAAGCAAATTTCGTAAAATCCGTATTTGACGATTTCGAGATCTAGCTGCCTTGAATTTCAACCACTTGGCTACTGTGCACGGGGTTGTTTTCGGCTTTTCTAGAAGCACAGCGTGGTGACGAGCTTGCCCTGCTTGTCCTTGATCGCATAGGGACAGCGCAACCGCTCCAGCGCCTTCTTGGCGTCCTCGTCGCCAAGCGCAGCCGCACGCTCGTAATAGGCCTTTGCGGCATCCTTGTCCTTCGGACCGCCGCGGCCGCCCTCGGCGAAGGCGCCCATCCGCTCCAGCGCGCCGGGATGGTTTTGCGCCGCCGCCTTCTCGAACAGCGCGCGCGCCGCGACATCGTCCTTCTCGCCGCCATTGCCGCTGGCGAGCATCAGGCCGAGCTGGTACTGCGCCTCCGCGTTGGTCTCGGCGGCCTTGCCGAGCAGCGTCCGCGCCTGCGCCGGATCGGCGGGCGCGCCACCGCCGGCGTTGCCGAGCGCCGCGAGGTTGGAGACGCCGCGGGGATTGCCAGCCTGCGCCGCCTTCTCGAACAGTTTTCGCGCTTGTGCTTCATCCTTCGCGATGCCGGCCCCGGTGCCGTAGGCGACACCGAGCTCGACCATCGCAGCGGTGGAGCCCTTGTCAGCCGCCTTGCGCCAGGCGGCGATCGCCTCAGTCGTCTGCCGGTTAGCCGCATAGGCGCGGCCGAGCGCGAACATCGCACGGCGCGACGAGCTTGCTGCCTGCTTGCAGAATTTGATCGCGGTCGCGACGTCGGCGACTGCGATGTCAGGCGCGCCCTTCACGTCGGCCGGCTTGTCGGGATCGCTCGGATCGGCGGCGACGCGGTCGCACAGGACGAGATCGGCCGATTGCGCATGCGCAGCGACGGGCGCGGCAAGCGCAACGAGGATGGCAAAGAGACAAGTCCGCATGGCCGTCACGTTGCGTCCGCGCCCCGCCAATTTCAAGGCTCGAGTCCCGATTGCCGCAGCACAGGCACGACCTCCGGCGATGCCAGATAGCGCAGCAGCCGGTCCGCCGCCTCGGCCTGCTTCGCATCCGCCATGCGGCCGGCGGAGAACACCGCCGGCGTCTGCAGCTCGTGCGGGACCGGGCCGATCACCTCGACGCCCTCGACCTGCTTCAGTTCGCTGATCTGCTGCACGGCAAGGTCGGCCTCGCCACTGACGAGCCGCTCGGCGGTAAAGCCCTGCTCGACGATGGTCGCCTTGGCGTTGACCTCGGCCGCGATGCCCATCCGCACGATCAGCTGGGCGAAGTACACACCGCTCGCGCCGAGCCGCGAATAGGCGACGGATCGCGCCGCGAGCAGCGTCTTGCGCAGCGCGGCCTCATTGGCGATGTCGGGATGGGCTGCGCCGTTCCGCACGGCAAGGCCGACATAGGAGCGCGCGAGGTCAACTGCGCTGTCCGCGATCACCCGGCCCTCGCCGATCATTTCGTCGAGCCCCTCGCGCGTGAGGATCACGAGATCGGCAGTCTCGCCGGCGCGCAGGCGCTTGAGCAACGCCAGCGTCGGCGCGAAGTCGGCATCGACCCGAATGCGGCTCGCCACCTCGAACGCGGAGGACAGGCTAGGCATCGCGCCCATCAGGCCGAGCGTCGAGAGCATGCGAACTTTTTCCATGTGCAATTCCCGTGAACGATCAGGCGCGATGCATCAACTTGAGCGCAGCCGTCAGGCGCAGGCTGCGCTTGCCGGCCAGCGCGGTCGCTTCCAGCACGGCCTCCTCGCCGTCATAGCTGCCGGAGAAGCCGATGCCGACCTCGTGGCCCCCGAAGATCGGATCGTCCTTGGCGGGCGTGTGCTCCTGGTTGAGGATCTGCCCCTTCCAGCGGCCGTTCGCCGCGGTGTAGCTGCCGAGGTAATAGAACGAGGCATCGCCGCCGAGGATGCGGCCCCGGTTGAGCAGCATCACGCCGGTGAGCCCACCGTCGACGCCGTCGAGCATGCGGAGCTGAATCGAATAGAGGCCGTCGACGATCCCGGCCTCGCCGACGCCGCCGGCGATCGGCATCTCGTCTTCCGTGATCGGCGTCATCAGCGACTGGAAGGGCACCCCGGGCAACTCCTTGAGCTCGCCCTTGAAGCGGTAGAGATCACCGTCGGCAGAACCCTTGGCGATCAACGTCGCATCGTCGGTGCCGGCCATGGCGCGGTAGTTCGGATCGGGGTTGTGGCGGACGGTCTTGATGACGATGTCGATGCCGACTGCGGTCTTCTCGTAGGTGCCGATATGGGCGAACGCCGAATTGCCGCCGAGCATCTTGCCATTGCCGGCATGCATCACGCTCCGGCCGACACTGTCGCCGAGCTGAAATCGCACCTTGTAGAAGCCTTCAAACACCCGCCGTGTCCCCGGCCCCGCGCATCCTGCGGGCACTCTATCCCGGTTTGGGCTGACATGGACAGGCTCCAGGCCGGCATGGCCGCCAGACCCACAATGAGCACTGTCATCGGAATGCAAAAATCCGCCGGAGCCTTTTGAGCTCCGGCGGATTTGAAAGCCAACCCGGGCCAGCCCCCGGCCCGGGCCGGGAGGATCTTTAAGCCGCGGCCTTCTTGTCGGCCGGGACGGACGCGATCGTCTTCAGGATCTGCGAAGCGATCTGGTATGGGTCGCCCTGCGAGTTCGGACGACGGTCTTCCAGATAGCCCTTGTAGCCGTTGTTGACGAAGGAGTGCGGAACGCGGATCGACGCGCCACGGTCGGCAATGCCGTAGCTGAACTTGTTCCACGGCGCGGTCTCGTGCTTGCCGGTCAGACGCTTGTCGTTGTCCGGGCCGTAGACGGCGATGTGGTCCATCAGGTTCTTGTCGAAGGCCGCCATCAGCGCCTCGAAGTACTCCTTGCCGCCGATCGTACGCATGTACTCGGTGGAGAAGTTGGCGTGCATGCCCGAGCCGTTCCAGTCGGTGTCGCCGAGCGGCTTGCAGTGGAACTCGATGTCGATGCCGTATTTCTCGGTCAGGCGCAGCATCAGGTAGCGGGCCATCCACATTTCGTCAGCGGCCTTCTTGGAGCCCTTGCCGAAGATCTGGAACTCCCACTGGCCCTTCGCGACTTCCGCGTTGATGCCTTCATGGTTGATGCCGGCAGCCAGGCAGAGGTCGAGATGCTCTTCGACGATCTTGCGGGCGACGTCGCCGACGTTGGAGAAGCCGACGCCGGTGTAGTACGGGCCCTGCGGCGCCGGATAACCGGAGGTCGGGAAGCCGAGCGGACGGCCGTCCTTGTAGAAGAAGTATTCCTGCTCGAAACCGAACCAGGCGCCGGAATCGTCGAGGATGGTGGCGCGCTTGTTCGAGGCGTGCGGGGTCTTGCCATCGGGCATCATGACTTCACACATCACCAGCACGCCGTTGGTGCGGGCGCCATCCGGGAACACCGCGACCGGCTTCAGCACGCAATCCGAGCTGTGGCCTTCGGCCTGCTGGGTGGAGGAGCCATCGAAGCCCCAGAGCGGAAGCTGCTCGAGCGTCGGGAACGACGCGAATTCCTTGATCTGAGTTTTGCCGCGCAAGTTCGGAGTCGGCGTATATCCGTCGAGCCAGATGTACTCGAGCTTATACTTGGTCATTGAGCCTCTCTGTAGATGATGCGAAAGGTGGGGTGGAGAGCCCCCGCACGTTTGTACCCGGCCATCATCGGCCGGCCCAATACAAGCATTTTACGTGCCAAAAGGCCGCAGCGCGGGAGGTTTTCCACCGTGGGCGGAGCCGGCCCGCCGGCGCAAAGCTGTCCCCTCGACGTGCGTCATAGACGCGCACCTTCACGTGAGGCTGCACTGCAAAAATCCTGCGGAAAACGCCTGATTCTGGAGCACGCGGGTCCCAGCCGGAGGTTGCCGATGAAACGCGCATCAACGTCCGGCAACTTTCGCAAAGCCGCTCGCCCCTGCCTAGCAACCTTTGGAATGGCCTAGGCGTTAGTCACCGACATGGTGCCTTGAGGGATGCAGACAGTCGACTGCCTACAAAATAGGCGAGAACTGATTTCCTTTTCAGCACTTTCCAAGTCGGGATGCGCGGCCGATATGGGGATTCCAGTAACCACAATCGAACGAGTCGGGCGCACCATGGAGGCCAAGGCGCTTCGACCCAGGAGCAAATCGCAATGATGAACAATGGACTGAGTCACGAATCTGCGAAGATCTACCAATTCCCCGTCGGGGGCCGCGCGGCTCTCGCCGGACGCCGCTATGGCGATACCCGCTTCCCCGCCGATCACGCTTCGCTTCCCGCGAACGTCTCGATCTGCAGCGACAGCTGGTACCACCAGGACGCGGTCGACGAAGCAAAGCCCACATGGGAACGCTAGTGCCAGTGTCTGGTTTGAGACCGACGCGCTCTTTCAAACGCTCGGCGGAAGTTTGAAAAAGGGTCGAAACAACGAGGTTTCGACCCTTTTTGATTCCGGACCTGATTGCGGGCTCAGATCACCGCGCAGGTCGTCAGCGGCCGTTTCAGATGCTTGACCATGGCGGCCCCAGTCTTGTCGATCCTCAGCGTGATCCCGGCCCCCGAATAGCGCGCGCCCGAAATGGCCAACCGCTTGGCAAGCGTCATCGGCTCGCCGTCGATCTGGAGGAACGCACGCTTGTCGCCGTCATAAAACGCGGCAATGAACTGCGTACCATCGGCGCAGCGGTAGTTTCGGAACGTCTGCGCATCGGCCTGCCGTGCGCCGGAAATTCCAGCCGCTAGCATGGTGATCCCCCAAATAATGGTCTTGTGCCAGCCCATCATCGCCCCCTGTAATGGTCCGTCGGCAACATAACAAAAGCAGCTCCGATGTCAGACTCCCCTGCCCGTCACCTCGCTTTGCAAGGCGCCAGCAACTTTCGCGACCTCGGCGGTTACGCCACAAGCGACGGCCGCACCACGCGCTGGCGCCAGATCTTCCGCTCCAACCATCTCGGCCAGCTCACCGCCGAAGACATCGCGATCGTCCGCACGCTCGGCGTCAAAAGCGCATTCGACTTCCGCGGCGTCGAGGAGCGCGCGGCGGGCGTCTGCGTCGTGGACGACATCACCGTCCATTCGCTGCCGATCGAGCCGACGGTAGTGGCTTCGCTGCGCGCCGAGCTCGCCAGGGGCGCCCTGACTGCGCCGGTCGCGCTTGAGCTCATGCGCGAGTCCTATCGCAATTATGTCCGCCACAACACGCCCAGCTTCCGCATGCTGTTCGGCCATCTGCTGGAGGACCGGGCCCCGCTCGTGATCCACTGCACCGCCGGCAAGGACCGCACCGGTTTCGCCAGCGCCCTGATCCTCCATTCGCTCGGCGTGCCCCAGGAGACCATTGCAGAGGATTATCTGCTGACCAATCGCCACTACAGGCGCGACGTATCGAGCGTCTCCGATCTGCCCGCCGACGTCCTCGACGCGATCGGCTCGGTCAACGCCTCCTATCTCGATGCTGCTTTCGATTCCGTCGGCCGCGACTATGGCGATCTCGAAACTTACTTGCGCGACGGCCTCAAGCTCGGCGCGGCCGAGCGGACCGCGCTGAAAGAGCGCTATCTTCAGGCGTGAGCGACGGCGGGGCGCTTCACGCCGTCGGAGTTGCGGCCTTGATGATGGAATTGGTCAGGGCGAGCGATACCTGCATGGTGCTCCAATTGCTCTGATGCAGCTTCAGATCATCCTCCGGATCGAGCAACTGCTCGAACGAAGTGTTGTTCACCACGTGCCAGTGACGCATCAGCGCCCAACGCTGGAACAGGCTGACCTCGGCACTCTCCGCCGCGGTTCGGATCGCCGAAACCATCTTCTCCGCGAGATCGGCGTTGTCGTCGAACAGCATGGCCGTCACGTATTGCGGGTCGATCAGTATAACATCCATGGTTGGGTGATCGCGCAGGAGCGCCAATCCGCCGGCGATGTTCGTGACCACCTCATCGAAGTTGAACTCGTTCTGGCGAAACACGGCGTTGGTCCCGACCTGCCAGAGCACCAGACAAGGATCGTCAGCAAAGATATCGTCTTTGAACCGAGCTACCTCCAATGGCGCTTCCTCGCCGCCCTGGCCGCGGTTGAACACGTCGATCCGGATTTTCGGATGGGGATCATCATCCTTGTAGTGCTTTCTCAAATACAGCTCGAGCCGCGCGGGATAGGGAACGACGTTGCGAAGTCCGGCAGTCGAAGACGACCCCATCGCCACCACGCGCACGGACCCTCTTCCGCCCAACGCCGCCCGGAAATTCTCCAGCGGATGCTTTAACTCAACAATGCCCGGGGGAACGTCGAGAGTAGGCAAATTGTCGGGCATGAAACAATCTCCTCAACGATCTAAAGTTGCACCTATAGCCCAGCCTTGATGCCGCCGCCATTGCAAGTCCAATTCGTCTCACGCAATAGTCGGCGCGAAATGAGACGACGGAGAGTATCGTGCAGGGAAAAATCATTGTCGTGACCGGTGCGCTCGGCGCGCTTGGCAAGGTGGTGGCTGACATCGCGCAGTCACGCGGCGCGCGGGTCGCCGGCATCGATCACGCGCCCTCTCAAAGACCAGCGACGGCCGAGCGCATCGAGATCGGCGGCGTCGACCTGTCCGACGCGACGCAGGCGAAGACGGCGGTGGAGACTGCCGCGAAGCATTTCGGCGGACTGGACGCACTCGTCAACATCGCCGGCGGCTTTGCCTTCGAGACCGTCGGTGACGGCGATATCAAGACGTGGAACCGCATGCATGCGCTGAACGTGCTGACGGCCCTCAATGCCTCGCACGCGGCGTTGCCGCATCTAGCCGCTGCGAAAGCAGGCCGCATCGTCAATATCGGCGCCATGGGCGCGCTGCAGGCGGGCTCCGGCATGGGTCCTTACGCGGCATCGAAGGCGGGCGTGCACCGCCTCACCGAGGCGCTCGCCAACGAATGGAAGGGCAAGGTCACGGTGAACGCGGTGCTGCCGTCGACCATCGACACCAAGGCCAACCGCGCCGACATGCCGAAAGCCGACTTCGCCAAATGGGTGACGCCGCAGGAGCTTGCCGAGGTGATCCTGTTCCTCGTCAGCGACGCCGCGAGCGGCGTCACCGGTGCGCTGATTCCGGTGAGCGGGCGGGTCTGATCAATCCGGCACAAGCAGCCGCAGATTGCCCCTGAAACGGATGCTCTGCTTGCCCGCGAGCGCCATGCCTTCGCCATAGGCGGTCTCGTTGGTATAGGTGCCGCTGAAGCCGATGGTGACGACCTTCCGACCCCAAACCGGACGCTCGTCGAACGAGGGCGAATGTTCCTCGTTGGTCAGCTCACCCTTCCACTTGCCAACGGCGGACGTGTAGCTGCCATAGGCAAAGAAAAAGGAATCGCCGCCGCGCATAGTGCCGTCGCGCAGCACCATCACGCCCTGATTGCCGCCCTGCACGCCATCCAGCATCTCGATCCGGATGTGATAAAGCCCGTTCCTGATCGTCATATTCGCGCGCGCCCGCCTGTTCCCCGCGCAGGGGTATAGCTGGCTTGACTGCGTCCGGGCAAATGGCCGGCAACCCGATCCGGGCTAAACTGGCTGCAACTGATTCTCCGATCGGAAACTCACTTTGGAAACCGAGCTCTATCTCCCGGTCAAACGCTTCCTCGAAGAGCTTGGCTTCTCTGTGAAGGGCGAGATCGGCGGTTGCGATCTCGTGGGCCTGAGCGCCGGCGATCCGCCGGTGGTGGTGATCGGCGAACTCAAGCTCGCGTTCAATCTCGAGCTTATTCTGCAGGCGGTCGATCGCGCGCCGGCGGGCGACGAGGTCTGGATCGCCGCAAAGATGTCGATCCGCGGCAAGGGCCGCGAGAGCGACGCGCGCTATCGCAATCTGTGTCGGCGCCTCGGCTTCGGTATGCTCGGGGTAACGGACAACGGCCAGGTCGAGGTGCTGGTGAAGCCGCCGACGGCCGCGCCCCGCCGCGAGCCGAAGACGCGCTCGCGGCTCGTGACCGAACATCAGCGCCGCCAGGGTGATCCCGTGCTTGGCGGCAGCACGCGCGCACCCATCATGACGGCCTACCGCCAGCAGGCGCTGGCCTGCGCGTCCGAGCTCGCAGGCGGTCCGCGGCCCGTGCGTGAATTACGCGGGCGCTGTCCCGATGCGGGCAAGATTCTCCTGCACAACGTTTATGGCTGGTTCGAACGCGCCGAGCGCGGGATCTATCGGCTGACCGAGGCCGGCCACGCCGCGCTGAAGCGCTGGCCGCAGATACCGGTCAAGACCATCGCGCGCGAAGCATCCCTGCCCTAGCGGCAATCACTTTGGGGAATGGCATGATCGTGGTGACAGGCAGTGTGACGGTCCGGCCCGAGACGTTCGAGGAGGCACGGCGCCTCAGCCTCGAACACGTCCATCGTTCGCGCCAGGAGCCCGGCTGCATCTCACATGCGGTGCATGTCGACTGCGAGAACCCGCTCAGGCTGGTGTTCTTCGAGCAGTGGGCCGACCGCGCCGCGCTTGCGGCCCATTTTGCGGTACCTGCGTCCGGCGATTTCGTACGGGCCCTGCGGTCCCTCGCCACAGGGCCAACAACGCTCGAACTTTATGACGCCAGCAAGCTTGAGAAGCTTTGAGTGCATAGCTGAGATGCCACACCAAATTCATATTGCAATGCAACATGGGTAGCACTAGGTATCCCGGCATCAAACCGAGGCCGTTATGAGCGCAGACTGGAATACCAAATATGGCACGCGGCGCGTGCGCCACGATCCTCCCACCCTGGACGAGGCGATCTTCGCCGCCGTCGGCATTACCGACGACCAGGAGCAGCAGGCCGAAATCGCCGCCTCGCTGATGGGGATGCCGCTGGATGTCGTTCAGGCCGAGGTGAAGAAGCAGGCCCGCACCAACAGCCGTATCACCGCAACCCGCGTGATCGCCGGCGAACAGGGTGCGCAGCGCTCGATCGTGGTCGAACGCCGCGTCGTCCGCCGCTTCGGCAACGACAAGCGCACCGGCACCTGAGCTTTTACCCTCTCAGCTTCAATAAAAAGCGGACCGGCGTTGCTGGTCCGCTTTTTGATTCAGGTCCTTGAATTTCAGGCTGCGCGGTTGCCGTACATGCTGGAGATCAGCTTCCAGCAGGTCGAGTTGAAGTTGAGAATTGCGCGACCAGCCTTGAACGGCGCCGCTGCGAGATCGGCAAGCTCGGCCTCGGGCGTCTTGCCGAGATCGATCGTGCCGGTGGATTCACCATGACGGAACTGCAGATGCGCGCCGAACTTCTTGGCGAGCGCCCGCATGGCGTGATTCTCCGCCCCCGTGGTGATGCGCAGGCTCTTGTGTCCCTTCCAGCGCGCCTCCGCGATCAGGCGGCTGAACAGCACGGTGCCGACGTTCTGGCGGCGGGCGGAAGCTTCCACGCTGAAGGCGACCTCGGGCAAGGAATCGCCCTCGGGCGGATGCAGCTCGGCCGCACCACGGACCATGCCATCAACGATATAGGCGACGATCACAGTGCCGTCCTCGGCGCAGCGGGCGGCGTAGCGCTGGATGAAGCTGTCGTCGAGAAAACCGTTGAAACGGTCATGCCGGCTTGCGGCATCGAGCCTCAGCAGATGATCGCGCAACAGCGGCAATTCTTCCTGCTGGATCAGGGTCCGCACATAGCCCGGGGCGGTGCGGACGGTGTCTTCAAGTACCACGTCATAACTCCTCTTGGTGTCCCTCGAGGAGGCGTTCGAATCCCTAGGCCTCCAATATTGTGCGTCGCAACAAATCTTTCAAGACGGGAACATGCCCAAGTTTGAGGCAACGGAGGCGACCAATTCGTTAACAAAATCAAGGCCCGTAATCTTACAGGACCAACTGCGTCTGGGTCACAACCGCGACCAGCTTGCCGTCCTCTGTCTCCAGCCGGGTGGTCCAGACCTGGGTCCGGCGCCCCCGATGGACCGGGGTGGCCGTGGCGATGACGGTGGTTCCCTCCCTGGCGCCGCCGATGAAGTTGGTCTTGCTCTCCAATGTCGTCGTGCCCTTGGCATCCTCGGGCAGGTTGATCACGGTTGCAGCTGCCCCGACGGAATCGGCCAACGCCATCACCGCGCCGCCGTGGATGGTGTGATGCAGGGTGCAGAGATCGGGCCGCACCGTCATCCGCGCCACCACGCGATCCTTCTCGGCCTCGACGAACTCGACGCCCTTGAGCTCGGCGAACGGCATCTTCATCGCTTTAAGCTTTTCGAGCGGCGTCATCAGATTTCCTCCCAATTCATTGTTGTCGCAGCGTGAATGGCTTCGCGCGGCAAAGCAATGACGTCGAAGGTAATGGCCGCCGTGACATTGGCACTCTGGTCGTGTGGAACGCGCTCTCGATCCCTCAGCTGGACGCCGGGAGAGACTTCCTCCCTCACGTCACCGCATTGACGACCTGATATTCCGGCCGCCGCCACACCTCACCTGCGATCACCTCCTCGATGATCTCGGCCGCTCGCATGATCTCGCTCTCGCCGATATACAGCGGCGTGATGCCGAATCGGATGATGTCAGGCGCGCGGAAATCACCGATGAGGCCGCGGGCGATCACGGCCTGCATGGCGGCATAGCCGCCCGCGAAGGCGAACGAGACTTGCGAGCCACGGCGATCATGCGCGCGCGGGGTCACGAGCTTCAGAGACGGACAGCGACGTTCAACTTCGGCAATCAGGAGATCGCCGAGCGCCAGCGAACGCGCGCGGACCTCCTTGAGATCAACCCGATCCCAGATGTCGAGCGAAGCCTCCAACGCCGACATCGCCAGCACCGGCGGTGTACCCACGCGCATGCGCTCGACGCCGCCGGCGGCCGCATAGCCAGGCTCGAACGCGAAGGGCTTTGCGTGCCCCATCCAACCCGACAGCGCAGCGCGTGCATCATCGGCATGGCGCGGCGCGACGTAGAGAAACGCCGGCGCGCCCGGGCCGGCATTGAGATATTTGTAGGTGCAGCCGGCAGCGAAATCCGCGCCGCAGCCGGCGAGATCGACCGGCAGCGCGCCGGCCGAGTGGGCGAGATCCCAGACCGTGACGATGCCGAGCGCATGCGCCGCGGCGGTCAGCTTCGCCATGTCGTGACGGCGGCCGGTGCGGTAGTCGACCTCGGTGATGTACAGCACCGCAATCTCTTCCGACAGCGCGGCCTCGACCTCCTCCGGCGGCACCAGACGGAGCTGATGGCCAAGCCCGAGCGTCGCGATCAAGCCTTCGGCCATGTAGAGATCGGTCGGGAAATTGCCGGTGTCCGACAGGACGACCTTGCGCGATGCATTCATGTCGAGGGCGGCGGCGAGCGCCTGATAGACCTTGAGCGACAGCGTGTCGCCCACCATTACGGAGCCGGATTCCGCGCCAATCAGCCGCGCGATGCGATTGCCGACGTGGCGCGGCTGGGCGTACCAGCCGGCCGTGTTCCAGGCGCGGATCAGCTCGTTGCCCCACTCCGCGGTGATCACGCGGCTGACGCGTTCGGCAACGCCAAGCGGCAGCGCACCCAGCGAATTGCCGTCGAGATAGATCACGCCGTCAGGGAGATGAAACAGCGCTTTGGTGTCGTCGTAGACGCGAAGCCTGATCATGGTCATCCCTACAGAATCGTGCGGACGCGCCAGAGCTCCGGAAACAACTCGACCTCCAGCATGCGCTTGAGATAGCTGACGCCGCCAGTGCCGCCGGTGCCGCGCTTGAAGCCGATGACGCGCTCGACCGTCGTGACGTGGTTGAAGCGCCAGCGCCGGAAATAATCCTCGAAATCGACCAGCTTTTCGGCGAGTTCGTAGAGCATCCAGTGCGTCTCCGGCGCCTCGTAAACGATTCGCCAAGCCTGCAGCACCCCCTCGCTGAAACTGTGGGTCTCGCGAACGTCGCGCGCCAGCACCGCGGTCGGCATCTTCAGCCCGTGGCGGTCGGCGAGCCGTAGCACCTCGTCATAGAGGCTCGGCGTCGCAAGCTCGGCTTCGAGCAGCTTCGTCGTCTCCACATCGTGGGCATGCGGCTTCAGCATGGCGTGGTTGCGGTTGCCGAGCAGATATTCAATGAGCCGGTACTGGCGCGACTGGAAGCCCGAGGACTGGCCAAGCTGGGAGCGGAAGCGCGTATATTCGCTCGGCGTCATCGTGCGCAGCACATCCCAGGCGTTGTTGAGCTGCTCGAAGATGCGCGACATCCGCGCCAGCATCTTCATGGCGGGCTGCACTTCGTCCTTGGCGATAGCGCGGCGCGCGGCGCTGAGCTCGTGGATGGCAAGCCGCATCCACAGCTCGGTGGTCTGATGCTGGATGATGAACAGCATCTCGTCATGCGCTTCGGAAAGCGGATGCTGCGCACCGAGAATCGCATCCAACGCCAGATAGTCGCCATAGGACATGCGCCGGGCAAAGTCGGTCTCGGCGCCTTCGCTTGAGGGATCATAATCGCTGGACGTCATGACGGGCCCTCTCGATCGATCATCCTTGCCCTCGTCAGTCGAGGCCGATCAGCCGCGCGGTGATCGACGACGACGGATCCTTGAGCGCATCGATCACCGTAAAATGGTTGAGCCCGGGATCGACGACGAGACGCGTCGGCACGTCAAAGCCGGTCCAGACATTGGCGAACAAGTCGGACTGGCGGATGAATTCGGGCCGCTCGCTCCCGCCGACCCAGGCGGTCACAGGCGAATGTCCGCGTGGCAGATGCAGCGCCGCGCTTTCGAGCGTCGCCTCCTCCATGGTCATGCACAGTGTCTCGTTCATCCTGGTCTTGAGCAGCGGCCGCAGATCATGCAGCCCGCTGATCGATAGCGTGCCGGCGATGCGGTTGAAGACGGTGGGCTCGAGCCGGCTGTCGTCGCAGAGCATGCGCGTGACGAGATGGCCGCCGGCGGAATGACCGGCGAGCCGGATCGGCCCCGCGACGAGCGACGCCGCTTTCGCGACCGCGGCGCTCATCTCTGCGGTGATGTCGGAGATGCGCGCCGCCGGCGTCAGCGTGTAGCTCGGCAGCGCCACCGTCCAGCCGTGGTGCCGCGCACCTTCGGCGAGATCGGTCCAGGTCGACTTGTCGAAGCGCATCCAGTAGCCGCCGTGCACGAACACGACGAGGCCCTTGCTGTCGCCGTCGGGCAGAATCAGGTCGAAGCGCTGGCGCTCACCGGAGCCGTAGGCGATGTCGGGGCGAAAATCCTTCAGTCCGGCGCGGTAAGCCGCGGCCCGCTCGGCCCATTGCGCCGGCATCTTGTCCGAGCCCGGGATATGGGCCGAATTGGCGTAAGCATCATCCCAATCGCGCATTGTTGCTCCCGAGGACTCGTCCAGCGAACCGGGCACCAGTCTGCCACCGGGCGGGGCGGCATCCTAGTCTTTCTTTTAAGCTTAAAGGAATTGAGAGAGCCCTTGTTTCGGGCAGACGCGGCACTCCAGCCGCCACCCTCAGACACCGCGGCCGTTACGCCTTCTCCACCCCGCACCATTCCGCGACGAACAGCGCCATGGCCTTGGTCGTCTTCTTCAGCGAGTCCAGATCGACATATTCGTTGAAGCCATGCATCTCGCCACCGCTGGCGCCGAAGCAGAGGCTCGGAATGCCGTAATTGAGTCCGTAGAAACGGGTATCGGTGAGCGCGGTGAAGACGAGATCTTCGACCGCGCCGCCATAGACCTTGTTGAACGCCTTGCCGAAGGCGGCTTCCGGCGCGGCGGAACCGGTCAGCTCATAGCCTTCCGACAGGAAGCCCGACCATTCGACCTCCGGCGGATTGTTGGCGAGGAAGCGGTGGTTGCGCGAGGCAGCGGCAACGCAGGCCATGATCTCCTTCTGGTGATCGGCGATCGACCAACCCGGCAACACGGCAATGCGACAATCGACATCACACCAGGCCGGCACGCTGGAGGCCCAATCACCGCCCTTGATGATGCCGGGGTTGAAGTTGATGGGATGGTTGAGCGTCTTGAAGTGGTGGTCGGCCTTGGCGCGCTCGTTCCACTCGACCTCGAGCTTCTGCAGCGCGTGGACGAGATGATACGCCGCCATGATCGCGTTCGACCCAGAGCCGGCAAAGGCGACATGGGTCGGATGGCCCTTCACGCGCAGGCGAAACCAGATCACGCCGACCTGCGAGCGCACCATCTTGCCTGCGGTGGGTTCGGGGATGAAGCAGGCTTCAGCGCGGTAGCCGCGCTGAAGCGTCGAGAGTGCGCCGACGCCAGTGCTCTCTTCCTCGATCACCGACTGAAAGTGAATCCGCGCCGTCGGCTTGAGGTCGGCCGCCTTGATCGCATCCAGCGCATAGAGCGCGCCGATGGTACCCGACTTCATGTCGCAGGCGCCGCGACCGAACATCTTGCCGTCCTTGATAACAGGCGAGAACGGCGGTGTGTCCCACAATTCCAATGGCCCCGCCGGCACCACGTCGCAATGCCCCTGGAGGATCAGCGATTTGCCAGCCTCGGTGTTCGGACGATAGGTGCCGACCACCGTGCGTGCCTTGGAGAAGTCATGCTCGATCGGCCCGAAACCGCGCAGATCCCTGAGATCGTCGACATTGATGTGCCAATCGTCGACCTCATAGCCGCGCGCGCGCAGGAGGTCACCGATCATGTCCTGGCACGGACCCTCCGCCCCGCGGGTCGAAGGGATCGCGACAAAATCGCGTGTGGTCGCAAGCTGGGCTTCAAAGCCGGCATCGACGGCGTCTAGAATCCTCTGCTGCGTTTCGGCATTCATCAGGCAACTCCGGGCATCCAGGTGGTCAAGGGTGCGCGCAAGCTAACCGATTTCAGCCGTTCGGGTACTCCACAAAATAAGCATCCCGCAATGCATCTTCGAGCAGTCGGCCTTCCGAATAGCCATTCAGCGTCGCCGGCCGGCTCACGCCATCGAGCAGCCGCGGGCATGGCTCCGGCGCGCCCAGAACGGTGCGGACCGGAATGCGCTCGGCATAGATGGGCAATTCGTAATCCTCATCGTCGTCGGCGACACCCTTGGCACGGACCTTTGCGGAAGCTTCCTCGATCTCCATCGCGATGAAGGAGGTCGCCTTGATCTCCTGGGTGTTGCTGGCCCGCAGGCTCGCGGTGCGATCCGGGAAGAAGCGGTCGACCATCGCGACCACGGCACGCTCTTTCTCTTGCGCATCGGTGACGAGATAGGCGGTGCCGAACGCCATCACCGCGCGGTAGTCGGCGGAATGATTGAAGCCGCAACGCGCCAGTACGAGGCTATCGAGATGGGCGACCGTGAGGCACACCCGCTCGCCCCTGGTCTGGTTGCGCAGCATGCGGCTCGCGCTCGAGCCGTGCCAATAGAGCCGCGTTCCCTCGCGCCAGAAGAAGGTCGGCGTGCAATAGGGCTGGCCATCGATGACATAGGAGACGTGGCAGAGCATCGACGAATCCAGGATACGATGAACCGTCTCATGATCGTAGAAGCCGCGATCGTGCCGACGCTTCACCTGGTTGCGCGCCGACGTCGGGTAGGAATCCTGGCTCTCGATCTGGCTCACGGCCGCTCCTCATCGGGATTGGAAGAACTCCAGGCTAGTTGTAGTCATGCATTTGGTCTGCGATAGTGCCAATTCCATGCAAAAAATTCCGACCAATTCGCCCTCCCCGGCCAGATCGTCTTCGCCGGCAAAGCCCGAGTTGCCGCTCGATCTCGCCGGCCCGCACGTCACCGTCGGCGCCTCCTCAGCGCACCGGCTGTACCAGGCGCTGTGCGAGATGATCGTCTCTGGTCTGGTCAAACCCGGCGAGCCGCTGCCGCCGTCGCGGACGCTGGCCAAGCAGACCGGCTTTCGGCGCAACGCGGTCGTCACGGCTTACGAGCGCCTGATCGCCGACGGGTTCGCGCAAGCCACCGTCGGCTCCGGCACGTTCGTCGCAGCGCGCATTCCGGCGCGCGCCGCCACACAGAAGAAGCCAAAGGTCGTCGTCGAGGCGCCGGGGCAAGGCGCGCTTTCGCTCGGCTGCACCCATATCGACGAGCGCGCGGTGCAGCGCTTTCGCGCGTTTGTCGGCCGCCGCATGCGCGCCTTCGGCGCCGAGCATCTGCATTACGGCGATCCGCGTGGCAGCCGTGAGTTGCGCGTCGCGATCGCAGATCATCTGCTGTCGGCGCGGGGACTACGCTGCGACCCCGACCAAATCATGCTCACGTCGGGCACGCTGCACACCCTGCGCATCGTTCTCGGCGCGATCCTGAAGGCCGACGATCGGGTCTGGTGCGAAGATCCGGGCTATCCCATCGCACGCAGGACCATCGCGCAATGCGGTTATCGCACCGTGCCCATTCCCGTCGACGCCCACGGCCTGCAAATCGCGAGGGGCCGCATCGCCGCACCGTCCGCGCGCGCGGCCTATGTCACGCCATCGCATCAGTTTCCGCTGGGCGTGCAGATGTCGATGCCGCGGCGGCTGGAGCTGCTCGACTGGGCGAAGCAGGCCGGCGCCTTCGTGTTCGAGGACGATTACGACAGTGAGTTCCGCTATGACGGCGCGCCGCTGATGTCGCTCGCTGGCATCGATCACCTCCAGCGCGTGATCTACATGGGCACGTTTGCCAAGACGCTGTTTCCGGGGCTGCGCATCGGCTATTGCGCCCTGCCCGAGCGCCTGCTGGGCGACGTCACGGCCGCGCGCGCCGCGCTTGACCGCTTTCCCGGAACGTTGATGGAAGGCGCAGTCGCCGACATGCTCAATTCCGGCGCGTTCGCCGCAAATTTGAAGCGCGTACGCAGACTCTATCGCGAGGCTCGAGACGCGCTGGCCGAAACACTCGAAGCCGCATCGGATGGCGCGCTGTCGGTCCCGGTGCCGTCGCAGGGCCTGCACCTCGTAGCCCGGTTCGATCCGTCGGTTGCGCCCGCAATTGCGGCCGAAGCGAAGCAGGCCGCGGGCGCTGAGGGCTGGCTGCTTGCCGACACCTATGCGCGTGCACGTCCCCTGCCCGGATTCGTGCTGGGATTTTCGGGGCACGCGGTTCCACATCTCGTCGCCTCCGCCGAACGGCTCGCGCGGGAGGCGCGCGCTGCCTTGCGCAGCAAACGCAAGTCGGTCCGGCGGGCGTGACAAAGGTTGACTATGAGAATCGAGCGCCGCTCCCTACATTGCCGCATCGACGCCGGAACCCCTCATCATGTCACTCTGTCGCGCAGCCTGTCTCTCACTCCTGATCTCCGCCGTGCTCACGGCGGCGGCGCACGCGGCCACGGTCGGCCGCGAGCAGGACATTGTGGATCTCAAGCTTGGTCAGCGCGTGATGGTGGATGATGGAACCTGCCCGGCTGGACAGGTCAAGGAAGTTCGCGGTTCGAAGATGAGCGACAAGGGCGTCGTGCGAATCAGTTCTTGCGTAGCGCGGTACGGTCCGAAATCGAAGTAACCGCTACGTCTTTGCCGGGTCGAACATGCACTGCAGGGTCGGCTTGGCGATCTTGGTGAAGGTCGCGCCGATTTCGCTTTGCTTTGCCGCAGGCACCCAATCGGTCTCGATCGTGGGAACGCCGGTCTCGCTGATGCCGCGCAGCAGCGCCTCGCGCAGGTCGCGATCCTCGACCACGGCCGCAGCATGATCGTGCAGACAGCCGCAGACCTCCTCCGGATGCTCCCAGCGCCCCAGCATGCGCGGCGCACATTGCCGCACGAATTCGGTGCGCGGGTCCGGCAATCGGTTTGGTGCACGCACCTGCGCCTGGACGGAACTGACCGTCAAAAAAGAGAGGACCGCTGCAGCGCAGAGACGAAGGTACATGGTGGCCTTTTGCCGGCTGATTTTCTTGTTGCCGATCAGAAGCGCGCGGCGAGAACGATCGGTTGCGGCGCCGTGGTCGTGACCGGCGAGCCGCTGTACTGGAAGGTGCCGATACCGGGCAGATTACCGTCCGGCGCGCCGGCGAACGAGGAACCGACGAGCACCAAGCCGAAAGCGATGGTGAAGCTGAGCGCGCGCATGGATCTGTCCCCGAATTGCGTGGCCGGCGGTGCGCCGTCGTCGTTGTGAAGCTGATAACCATCCGCGGTTTCTTCCGTGATGCGCCCAAAGCCCAAAATGGTTTCGTTGCCAGTGAGAATTGTTTCGTCGCGCGCGGCGTGACGAAACAATTCTCGGAAAACGTCAATCATTTCAGAAGGGACGCGTGATGGTTTGAGCTCACTTGGGAACAACCGTCCACGCAGCTTAAGGTGACGCGATCACATCCAAGACATCGGCGCTTCACATGCATTTTACGGTTTTCTGCTGAAGAGAGCCGCAAACGAAGGCCCGTCGTCAACCGGGCCCACAAGAGGGATGGCCATCATGATGGCGCAAAATCGCGCAACGGCGCGCGACACGGCCGAACAGAGCGACCGCGCCGATCAACGCACTGCTTCGCCAGGGGCGATGGTCCTGCAATCAGGCCGCGGCTACGAGGCCGCGCCGCAGGCGTTCGTACGGTTGAGCGGCTCGCACCTTGCCAAACCGCGCGCGAGCCGCGATCGCATCGCTGAGTGAACGCATGCACGTCAGTGAGTGAAGAAGTCGCCGCACTTCTGGACGTTCGCGTCGGCCGGTCCCCACGGCATGATCGGCACCGTCGAGGTCGAATTCTTCGGCGATCCCTCGATCAGCCTGTCCGAATAGACCATGTAGACCAGCACGTTGCGCTTGGCGTCACAGCCACGAACGATCTGCATCTTCTTGAAAAAGAGCGAACGGCGCCGGCGGAACATGTCGTCGCCCTGCTCCATCTTGTCCTTGAATTTGATCGGACCGATCTGGCGGCAGGCGAGCGAGACGTCAGAAACCTCCTCGGCAAGACCGAGCCAGCCCTTGAAACCGCCCTTTTCCGGCACCGTGAAATGGCAGGCCACGCCCTCGACCTCGGGGTCGTCGAGGCCGTAGGTCGCGAGCTTGTCATTCGGGCTCATCCATTTGAACACGGTGGAGCGACGGAAGATCAGATCCGGCTCGTCGGCGGCCTGCGCGGACGCCGCCGGCATGGCCAGAGTCAGGAGGAATAAAGCGAGGCCTTTCAAGCGGATGCCGGAAAGACCGGGGAAACGAGATGACATGAAGTTCTCCGGTAACAAGTTCCGGCAATGTAGGCATGGGGCGGTCGCTCAGGAAGACGATGACAGCCGGGCGCGGGCGCCGTTTACCGCTCTGTGAGGCTTTTTTGCTACGTGTTGGACAAAAGTAGCTGATGGCAGAACCGGTCTGCTGGTGAACGCGTATCCCCTCTGCGACACTAATGTCTGATTTGGATTATGGATTCGAGGAATGACTAGCGTGAACGGGTCCCGTTTTGCTGCCGCGCCGGTACGGCTGTGGCAGTGTGCCATTTTGACGGCCGCGGGTGCGATCGGTACGACCAGCCAGGCAGAGGCAGCGTTCTACTACACGCCGGATTATTCAGACGGATCCTACTACTCACGACCGGTGCGGCACCCCGACGAGCCGCGGCAGAAGCGCGGCCTGGCGGCTAAGACCAAGAACGAGGCGCGCGGCGAGAAAGAGGCCGGCGCGAAGCCGCAGGGTCCGCTCGTCATCGTCGTCTCGATCGACCGGCAGAAGGTGACGGTTTACGATTCCAACGGCATGTTCGCGGAGTCGCCGGTGTCGAGCGGCATGAAAGGCCACTCCACGCCGATGGGCGTGTTCAGCATCATCCAGAAGCACAAATTCCACCACTCCAATATCTATAGCGGCGCGCCGATGCCGTACATGCAGCGGATCACCTGGTCCGGTGTGGCGATGCATGCCGGCGTGCTGCCAGGCTATCCTGCCTCGCACGGCTGCATCCGCATGCCGATGGCGTTCGCGGTGAAGATGTGGAACTGGACCAAGATGGGCGCGCGCGTGATCGTCGCGCCCGGCCAGATGAGCCCGCAAAACTTCTCGCATCCAATGCTCGCCTCGCTGCGCGTCCCGCCGCAGCCGGCCGCAAGCCTCGAGCCGACAACGAGCGTTGGCGACAAGGCGGACAAGGGTGCGCCTAAAACCTCGGTCACTGAAGCGAAGCCGGTTGAAACCAAAACCGCCAGCGCTGAAGGCGCGCTCGAACTGCGCTCCACCGTCGGCCATACCGTGATGTCGGATGTGACCACGGGCAATGCGCCGGCCCGCGAGGAAGCGGCCAAGACCGAGATCACGACCGACACCAAGTCTGCCGAGGCCCCCGAGCCGGCCAAGCAGCCCGACGCGGCGAGCACCGAAGCGAAGCCTGCTGAAGCTGCAGAGGCTCCCACGGCGACATCCGACGACAAGCCGGCTGACAAGGTCGAGACCACGAACTCCGACCTGCCGAAGGCAGAAGCTGCCACGTCCGAAACTGCAAAGTCCGAGCCGGTCAAGGCTGACGCGGTAACGACCGAGAAGAAGCCCGACGCGGCGGTGACGGCAATTGCGCCCGCGCAGGCCACTTCGCCGGACGGAACCAAGGACCTGACCCGCGTCGCCGATCCCGCGCCGTCCGTGAAGCCGGACCTGCCGAAGCGGACCGGCCAGATCGCGGTGTTCATCAGCCGCAAGGATTCCAAGCTCTACGTGCGGCAGAATTTTGCGCCGCTGTTCGATGTGCCCGTCACCATCGCGGCAAGCGACCGACCACTCGGCACGCACGTTTTCACCGCCGAGGTCGACAAGACCGATTCCAATGCGCTGCATTGGTCCGTCGTGTCGCTGCCCGTCGCTGTCCGCGCCGCTGCGCGCGAGGACGATGGACACGTCACGCGCCGCCAGCGTGGCGCCGCCGTGATCCCTGTCGCCGCAAAGCCGGTGATCACTCCCGATAGCCCGGCCGAGGCACTGGATCGCATCATGATCCCTGCCGACGCCATGGCGAAGATCAACGAGATGCTCACCACTGGCGGCTCGGTCATCGTCTCCGACCAGGGCATCAATCAGGGCGAGACCGGCGAAGGCACCGACTTCATCGTCCGCCTTTACTAAGCCTGGCACCGCGTCAGATAACGCGGTGTTGAGCGGGCCGGTCGTCACGGCGGGGTAAGCTGCGTGCCGGATCACATCCGGGGGACGCCGCCATGCTGAACCGCAGAACCGTACTCACCACGGCGCTTCTCGCAGCAGCCACATCGGCAACCCGTGCGCGGGCCGATGGCGGCATGAGCCGGATGTCCGCTTACGCATTCTCCTTCCCTGCTTTGGCCGGCGACGACATTCGGCTGGCCGCGTTCACCGGCAAGCCGGTACTGGTCGTGAACACCGCTTCGCTGTGCGGCTACACACCGCAATATGCGGGACTGCAGGAGCTCTGGAGCGAGTTTCGCCAGCGCGGCCTCACCGTGATCGGCGTGCCCTCCAACGATTTCGGCGGCCAGGAGCCCGGTGGCACCAGCGAGATCTCGGAGACTGCGCACCACCAATACGGCGTTACCTTCCCCATCACCGCCAAAGCCGTCGTGGTCGGGGCGAAGGCGCATCCCTTCTACAAATGGGCGGCCGAGGCGCGGCCGCGGGAGGTCCCGAAGTGGAACTTCCACAAATACCTGATCGGCCGCGACGGCTACATCGCCGAGGTCTTTCCGTCGGCTGTCGAGCCTGCCGACACGCGCATCAAGACAGCGATTGCCCGGACTCTCGCCGACAGCTGAGCAAACAGGCTTGGGCACAATTGGGGCGAAGCGCCAAACAGCCGTTGCAATGGCGATGGAGCACCATCTAGGCTAGGATGATCAGGGGCAGGATAGGTTTTGCCGGAGGCGAAAAGCCGCGGCGGAACAACGGGATCAATCTCGAGGACAACACCATGCGTGTGGCGGCAGGACTGATATTGGCAAGCGCGATGTCTGTTGCGCTCACAGGCGCGGCATGGTCGCAGACCCCGGCTGCGAAACCCGCAGCTGCCACGCAGGCCGCCCCCGCGGCCGCACCGGCCGCTGCTGCGGCGCCCGCCGCAGCGCCCGCGCCACAAGCCTCCGCCTTCCCGCCGCCGCCGCAACAGGCGCCCCAGCCGGCACGCGCGGCCTGCAACAATCCGAACGCGCTGGGCGTCGCCCGCACCGTCGAGATCGACACCACCGGCGGTCCCGGCTTCGGCTTCGAGCATTTCAAGGAGCTCGACTTCCTGCGCGACAAAGAGGTCGTACTGACCTTCGACGACGGCCCCTGGCCGCACAACACGGCCGCCGTGCTGAAGGCGCTGGCCGAGCAGTGCACCACCGGCATCTTCTTCTCGATCGGCAAGCACGCCACCTACGAGCCCGAGATCCTGAAGCAGGTCTACGCGGCCGGCCACACCGTCGGCACCCACACCTGGTCGCACGCCAACCTCAACAACAAGAAGCTGACCGAAGCGCAGCGCAAGGAAGAGATCGAGAAGGGCATCAGCGCCGTGAAATGGGCGCTCGGCGGCATCTCGCCTGCAGCGTTCTTCCGCTTCCCGGCGCTGCAACACCCGCCGGAGATGGTCACCTATCTCGGCAACCGCAATGTCGCGATCTTCTCCTGCGACATCGACTCCTTCGACTTCAAGGCCTCCAAGCCCGAGAAGGTGATCGAGACCGTGATGAAGGGGCTCGACAAGAAGGGCAAGGGCATCATCCTGATGCACGACTTCCAGAAGCACACCGCGGAAGCCCTGCCCGAGCTTCTGAACCGCCTCAAGGCCGGCGGCTACAAGGTGGTGGCGATGCGCGCCAAGGCGCCGGTCGCCTCGCTCCCGGAATACGACCAGGAGCTGATGAAGGACGTCAAGCTGCCGACGGTGAGCACGCGCCCGGTCAATTCCGTGGTGACGACCGTTTCCGAATAGTCGTCGCTTGTCTTTCCATTTCGAAGGTTACGTCATCGTCTCGGCGGACGGCATGCTGGCCGACGCCAGCCGCGTCATGCCCGACAGTCTGAAGTTCAAGGGCGACAAGCTGTTCTTCGAGCAGGCGCTCGATGGCGCCGCGCTGATCGTGCACGGCCGCAACTCGCATGAGCAGCAGCCGAATTCGCCCAAGCGCAAGCGGCTGATCACCACCCGCAAGATCAAGGCCCTCACCGTCGATCCGGAGATGCCGAACGCGACGCTGTGGAATCCGGATCATGCGAGCTTCGAAGAGGCTACCGCCTTTGCCGATGTCGCCTCGGGACGGATCGCGGTCATCGGTGGCCCCGCCGTGTTCGACCTGTTCATGGACCGCTACGACACGTTCTGGCTGTCGGAGGCCCCGCATGTGCGGCTGCCCGGCGGCGAAGGCTGTTTTGTGGGCGTGCCGGAGCGAACACCACACGAGGTGCTGGCGTCACATGGGATGAAGCCAGGCGCGCCGTATCTGCTCGACGCGGCCCATGATGTGACCGTCACGCCATGGCGGCCGACCAAGGGCTAAAAAATCGAAAATAACCCCATGCACAGTACCGGTGCGTTGATACCTGCGTGCAACGCATGGGGTTGCCGCGTATAAAGCTCACTGCATGGCGGGCTGGGGCAATCCCGATTTCTCGAGCTCAGCGCGCACGTTGCGGAGCACGCTGGTCCAGTCGCCGGGCTGAATTTGCCGGAACTGGCGCAGCGTCGGATACCAGGGGCTGTCGTCACGGCCGAGCAACCACCGCCAGCACCGATCGAAGCGATTGAGCAGCCACACCGGGCGGCCAAGCGCGCCTGCAAGATGCGCCACCCCCGTATCGACGCTGATGACCAGATCCAGCGCCTCGATCAGCGCCGCGGTCTCGCCGAAATCGTGAAGATCGTCCGTCCAGTCGTGCAAGGACAGACCAATTGGCGGCGACTGACTGGTCGCCGGTCCCTTTTGCAACGAGACAAAACTCACCCCCGGCAGGCCCACCAGCTCCGAAAACCGTTCGAGCGGAATCGACCGGCGCCGGTCGCCGCTCATCGTCTGATTGCCGGACCAGACGAGGCCGACCCGCAGGCCATCGAGCTGGCCGACGCGCGCGCGCCAGGCCGCCGCGCGTTGTGGATCCGCCCGGAGATAGGATGCCTCTCGCGGGATGGTGTCGAGGGTGATGCCAAGGACCCGCGGCAGACTCAACAGCGGACAATGCAGATCGAACGGCGGCAGCGGATCACCGCGCGCGACGATGCCCTCGATTCCCGGCAGCCCCGTCAGGAGCGGCAGCAACGGCCGCTGAACCTCGAGAACGACCCGTCGCCCTGCCGCAATGGCCGGCACGAAACGACAGAACTGGAGGGTGTCGCCCAGGCCCTGCTCCGCATGCAGCAGCAGGACGCGATCGCCGAGTTCTCCTCCATCCCAGAGTGGTTGGCTGAAGCCGCGGAGATGCGGATTTTTCGTCTCCTGCTTCCAGCGCCACTCGTATTCCCGCCAGCCTTCGTCGAACTGGCCCGCCAGCAACAGCGAGATCCCAAGGTTGAAATGCGCGTCGGCATAGTCGGGCTTTTGCGCGACCGCCTTTCGCAGACTCTGAATGGCTTCATCAGGCCGTCCAAGATCGTACAGCAGCGTGCCGAGATTGTTGAGCGCCTCCGGCCAGGCCGGATTGCGATCGAGGGCTGCCCGATAGCAAGGCTCCGCGTCGAGGAAACGACCGGCCTCGCGAAGCGCGTTGCCCAGGGTCAGTTGCGCCGGAACATAGTCCGGCTTCAGACGCAAAGCTTCCCTGCAGCACGCTTCCGCCTCTTCCGGCCGCCCCCGCAGACGCAGCAGATCGCCGAGATTGTTCAAGGCCTCGGGGAAATTGGGCCTGAGTTTGCAGGCTTCGCGAAGATTGAGCTCGGCGTCGTCGAGGCGCCCCAATTTGATGAGAAGACCACCAAGATTGTTACGGGCCTCCGCAAATCCCGGATTGATGCGCAGCGCCTCGCGATAGCAACGCTCGCATTCCTCGAAGGCGGCGAGATCGAACAGCACGGCCCCAAGATTACAATGGGCCTCCGCAAAATCCGGCCGGTGCCTCAGCACCTGTCGAAACTCGCTGATCGCATCGTCGAATTGCTTCCGTCTCACCAGCAGATTGGCGAGATGGAAACGGGCATCGACCTGGGTGCGCACCGCACCGAGGTCCAGACCAACGGGATACCGCAGCACGAGCCGATACTGGGCCTCCTCACCGGCAAAATCCCCGCATTCACCCAGCAGCAGACCAAGCTGAATGTGCGTATCCAGATCGCCGGGCTGATACAACAGCGCTTCCCGGTAGCTCGCGATAGCCTCGCCCCTGCGCCCGAGCGCGCGCAGAGCGACAGCCATGTTGCTGTGATAGACGCTGTTGCGAGGCTGCTGCTTGACGGCGCGACTGAAGAAATCGAGCGCCCTGTCCGAGTGACCGGTCTGGAGCGAAGCAACCCCCAGGAGGAAAATCGCGTCCGCATGATCGGGCTGGGAAGCCAGTATCTGCTGATAAACCGCCTCTGCCTGCGGCAAGCGCCCAGCGCGATGGTGCGCGAGACCGGCCTCGAGCGATCCAGCAACAGACGACGCTTCGGCATACATGACGAGGGGGCCCTATCATCGACGTGATGACTTGCTCCCGATCATTCTGCAGCAACGACCTTGCGCGAAGCTGGGCACACCGCGAACGTCCGCGCCTCAACCGCCCAGGCGACGATGACGTACGAGGCGACGAGACCTACACGTCCCCGTAGGCCGTCTCGGCCGAGCGCGTGGCGCGGCCATAGCCCATGATCATGAACAGCGCGCCGATGATGGAGAGATTCTTCAGCGCGTCGACCAGCATCTTGGCGTTGTCGGGCGCCGGCTGATTCCAGAAATCGTAGAACAGGACGGTCGACACCGCGATGTAGATGATCATCAGCATCGCAAAGAAGCGCGCGCCGAAATTCAGGGCGATCATCAGCCCCGCAACGATCTCGAGCCCGCCGAGCCCGATCGCCAGCAGCTGCGGCGTGGTCATCGCGGTCGCCGTCTCGACCTGCTTGGCGTAAGGCGCGATCACATCGGGCACCACGACCTTGGTGGCGATGAAGTCAGCGGTCGCCTGGATGGCAATGAGCTTGGTCGCGCCCGTGTAGATGAACAGCACGGCGAACAGGATTCGCCCGAAAGTCACAAACGCTGGCATGGTCGGCCTCTTGGCTCAGGCTTTTTGAGATCGGCGTCTTGACGAGAGTGCCGGGCGATTATGAAGGCTAGTGCGTCGGTTTACAAACGGGGAAATGGCGAACTGCAAGCAATTCAAATCTGGCGGCGTGCTTCCCCTCTCCCCCTGTGGGAGAGGGGAAGCACGCCGCAAAGCGGCGAGACGGGTGAGGGGTATCTGTCGGCACGGGCAACTCTGGCGCTCTCGTCTCGTGGAGAAACACCCCTCATCCGGCGCTCCGCGCCACCTTCTCCCACAAGGGGAGAAGGGTTGCACCGTCAGCGCAGCGACACTGCTCTTACGTGAACAGCGTCGGCTGCTGCCGCGCCGCGCGCTCCTGCGCTTCGACCACGGCGACAGCTGTCATGTTGAGGATGCCGCGCGCGGTCACCGAGGGCGTGAGGATGTGCGCGGGCCGCGCCGGGCCGATCAGGATCGGGCCGACCGGCAGCGCGTCCGCCAGCGACTTGATCATCTGATAGGCGACGTTGGCGGTGTCCAGCGTCGGCATGATCATGATGTTGGCCTCGCCCTCGAGCTTGGAGTGCGGCAGCACCATTTTTCGCGCAGCGGCGGAAAGCGCGGTGTCGCCCTGCATCTCGCCGTCGGCCTCGATCTCCGGATGCTTCTCTCTCAGAAGCTGCGTCGCCCGGCGCATCTTGCGCGAGGAGTCGGTGTCGTAGCTGCCGAAATCGGAGTGCGAGACGAAGGCAATCCTGGGCTTGAGCGCAAAGCGCTGAACATGAACCGCCGCGAGCGAGGCGATCTCGGCGAGCTCTTCCGCGCTCGGATTGGGCCGCACTTGCGTGTCGGCGATGAAGAAGGCGCCCTTGCTGGTGATCAGCAGCGCCAGCGCCGCATAGTCGCTGACGCCCGGCGCAAAACCGATGATCTCGCGGACATGCCGCAGATGATGCATGTAGCGGCCCTCGACGCCGCAGAGCATGGCATCCGCCTCCCCGCGCGTGACCGCTAGCGCCGCGATCACCGTGTTGTTGGTACGCACCACCGTGCGTGCCGCATCCGGCGTCACGCCGCGGCGGCCGGCGACCTCGACATAGGATTGCACGTAGGAGCGGTAGCGCGGATCGTCCTCGGGATTGACCAGGTCAAAATCCTTGCCGGCGCGGATCTGGAGGCCGAAGCGCTTGATGCGGGCTTCCACCACCGAGGGACGGCCGACCAGGATCGGCCGCGCCAGCTTCTCTTCCAGCACCACCTGCGTGGCACGCAGCACGCGCTCGTCCTCGCCTTCGGCGTAGATCAAGCGCACCGGCTGGGTCTTGGCCTTGGCGAACATCGGCTTCATGACGAGGCCGGAGCGGAAGGCGAAGCGCTCGAGCAGCGCGGTGTATTCGTCGAAATTGGTGATCGGCCGCGTCGCGACGCCGGATTCCATCGCGGCCTTCGCCACGGCCGGCGCGATGCGCAGGATCAGCCTGGGATCAAACGGACTCGGGATCAGCGAGCCCGGACCGAAGCCCTGCGTCTCGCCGGTGTCAAAGCCCTGCGAGACCGCATCCGACGGCGCCTCGCGCGCGAGTTGCGCGATGGCTTCGACGGCAGCGTGCTTCATCTCCTCGTTGATGGCGCTGGCACCGACGTCGAGCGCGCCGCGGAAGATGAAGGGAAAGCAGAGGACGTTGTTGACCTGGTTCGGGTAGTCGGAGCGGCCGGTGCAGATCATCGCGTCCGGGCGCACCTTGCGCGCCTCCTCCGGCATGATCTCGGGGGTCGGATTGGCGAGCGCCATGATCAGCGGCTTGTCGCCCATCGCCTTGGCCATCTCGGGCTTGAGCACGCCGGGCGCGGACAGGCCGATGAAGATGTCGGCGCCACCGATGACGTCGCCAAGCGTGCGCTTGTCGGTTTTCTGCGCATAGACCGCCTTCCAGCGGTCCATCGTGGTGTTGCGGCCCTCATGCACGAGGCCGTCGATGTCACAGACCCAGATGTTCTTGCGCTGCGCGCCCATCGAGACCAGCAGGTTGAGCGTCGCGATCGCCGCGGCCCCTGCCCCCGACGCCACGATCTTGACGTCCGAGAGCTTCTTGCCGTTCAGGCGCAGGCCATTGGTGATGGCGGCGGCCACGATGATCGCGGTGCCGTGCTGGTCGTCATGGAAGACCGGGATCTTCATGCGCTCCTTCAGCTGCGCCTCGATCTCGAAACATTCCGGCCCGCGGATGTCTTCCAGATTGATGCCGCCGAAGGTCGGCTCGAGCGCCGCCACCGTCTCGACCACGCGCTCGATGGTGTCGGCGGCAATCTCGATGTCGAACACGTCGATGCCGGCGAATTTCTTGAACAGGACCGCCTTGCCTTCCATCACCGGCTTGGACGCCAGCGGGCCGATATTGCCGAGGCCGAGCACCGCGGTGCCGTTCGAGACCACCGCGACCAGATTCGAGCGGATCGTCAGCGTGGCGGCTTCCGCCGGGTTCTTGGCGATCTCGGTGCAGGCGGCGGCAACGCCCGGAGAATAGGCAAGCGCGAGGTCGCGCTGGTTGGCGAGCGGCTTGCTCGCCTGGATCTCGAGCTTTCCGGGGCGCGGCAGACGGTGATAGGCCAGCGCCGCCTGGTGGAGATCATCAGAATACGACATGCGGTCTCTTGCCTCGCGTTATCCGGCCTCAATCATTCATCGCCCCGGCCGGTTCGCCGCAGTGCACACGGTATTCCGGCTCGTGGAAACCGCGATGAAGCACGGCCAACGCCTCGGTGGCAATATCCGATTGCCATCCCATTAACAGATCGCACGGTCAAATATTTGACAGCGCTGGCTTTCCCTGGACCACACAACGTTTCCCGAATATGGCAGGTTGCGCAGCGCACAACGAGCAACTGGAGCTGGGAATGAAGCGGATCCTGATCGGCCTGATCGCAGTCGCCGTGCTTGCCGCGGGCGGATGGTTCGGCTTCAACCTTTACGCCAAACATCGCGTCACCGCCGAGATCGAGACGGCCTTCGAGCAGATCCGCAAACAGGGTGGCAAGGCGAGCCACGGCAAGGTTGAATTCGACCTGATGACGCGGACGCTGACCGTTGAGGACATTGCGGTCACGCCCGGCAATCAACCGCAAGCGCAAGTCAAGATCGCCGGCATCAAGGGCACCGGCGTTCGCCAGATCGACGACACCAGATTTTCAGCCGACAGCATCGATATCACCGGCTTCGAAGTGGCCCTGGACCAGATCGGCCCTGCCAAGGCGAAGGCGTCCTACAAGATCCCGCAACTGACGATGCGCGACTATGCCGGCCCCCTTCACACCGGGACGGCGCCGGTGAATGGGCCCCTCATCGACCTCTACCGCTACGTGCTCGGTCAATACGCGAGCGTCACGGCGTCCTCGCTCACGGCGCCGACGCTGACGATGAGCTTCGATTCCGGCAGCGGTCCCGGCGGCAGCGGCGAGCTCACCTATTCCGGATTGGCGATCCAGAACCTGAAGCACGGCAAGATCGATGCAATGAAAGCGGACCGCGCCGCGATCTCGGTCGACGTCAAGCAGCCAGGCAAGCCGGACAAGCTGACCGGCGAGCTGTCGAACATCATCGTCAACGATTTCGACGCGACCGGAATCATCGCCGCGCTCGATCCGCAGGCCAGCAGTGACGAGACCTATCACCGCGTCTACCGGCAGGTCTCGGCCGGCCCCTATGCGCTCACATCGGCTCAGGGGATGCGTGTCGATATCGACGGCTTCGTGATGGAGGATATCGACCTGCAGCCGTCGAAATTCCGGCTGGCCGAGATATTTGCCGCGCTGCCGCAGGATCGATCAGCCGTTCCGACGCCGGCACAGTCGCGCGAGATGATGGAGAAGCTCGCCGGAGTCTACGAGGGTCTTCGCATCGGCAGGACCGAGGTCAGCAAGATTTCGGTTGGCACGCCGCAGGGGATTGGCAAGGTCAACGCGATCAGATACCGCGACGGCGAGTTTGCAATCGAGGGCGTCGATACGCCGGCCCCGCAGGGGCAGTTCAAGATGGAGCGCTTCGCGCTGAAATCCTTCAGCGCGGCAAACCTGATCCGCTGGGCAGCCAGCCTCAGCACTCCCGGGCGCGCGCCCGCGCCGGATCAGATGCTCGGGCTGTTTGGCGTGCTCGCGGGCGCGGAGGTCAAGGGCGTGGTCGCGCCGTTCAAGACCACCAAGAAGCTGGTCACGATCGACACGCTGAGCCTGGACTGGGGGCAGCTGGTTGGCTCGATTCCGAGCAAAGCGCATGTGGTCGCCAAATTCGTCACGCCCACCGATCCATCCGATCTGAAGCAGCTTCCACTGATCCTCGGCGGAATCGACAAGCTCGCGATCGACCTCGATCTCGGTGCAGCCTGGACGGAGTCCTCCAACAACTTCGTCCTGGCGCCGGCGACCCTCGACATCGGAGGCATCGCAAAAGCGCAATTGCGTATCGCGCTCAGCAACTGGCCGCGCGAGCTGTTTTCGGTTGATCCAGCCCAGCTCATGGGCCAGGCGGCCCGGATCGAGGCCGGCGCCCTCGAGTTCTCGCTGCACGACAATGGTGGCGTCGATCTCGTCGTGACGCAGTTTGCCCGCACGCAGAACGTCAGCCGCGACGCCGCGCGTCAGACGCTCGTCGAGAGCATCAAGGCAAGACGCGAGCAAATTGCGTCCGCCAATCCGGATGCAGACGCGGCCGTGGATGCGATCGCCCGCCTCGTCGAGACACCGGGCCAGACGCTGTCCATCAAGCTCTCCCCGCGCGCCAAGGCGCCGCTGATGCAATTGCTGCAGCTGTTGCAGACCGACCCGCAGAGCGCGCTGGCGCAGTTCAGGATCGAGGCGTCGACGGGGCTGTAGGACGCGCCCCACAGACCTCTCCCCGTCATTGCGAGCGCAGCGAAGCAATCCAGACTCTTTCCGCGGAGGGACTCTGGATTGCTTCGCTGCGCTCGCAATGACGCTGTGGAGACGCCTCCCTCCGCATCCGCCTTCGGCGAGAGCGGAGAGAGGCAAACCCTCACTTCTGCGGCAGGTTCACCCGCACATGCAGCTCGCGAAGCTGCTTCGTCGTCGCATCAGACGGCGCGCCCATCAGCAGATCCATGGCCTGCTGGTTCATCGGGAACAGCGAGATCTCGCGCAGATTGTTGGTGCCACAGAGCAGCATGACGATGCGGTCGACGCCGGCGGCCATGCCGCCATGCGGCGGTGCGCCGTACTGGAAGGCGCGGTACATGCCGCCGAAGCGGTCGACCACTTCCTGCTCGCCGTAGCCTGCAATCTCGAACGCCTTCACCATCGCTTCCGGCACGTGGTTGCGGATGCCGCCCGAGGCGATCTCGTAGCCGTTGCAGGTGATGTCGTACTGGAACGCCTTGATGGTCAGCGGGTCCTGCCCCCTGAGCGCATCGAGACCGCCCTGCGGCATCGAGAACGGGTTGTGCGAGAAGTCGACCTTCTTGTCGTCCTCGTTGTACTCGTACATCGGGAAGTCGACGATCCAGGCGAGCTCGAACCGCTCCTTGTCGGTGAGGTTCAATTCCTCGCCGACCTTGTTGCGGGCAAGACCTGAAAACTTCCAGAACTTGTCGGGATCGCCGGCGACGAAGAAGGCGGCATCGCCCTCCTTGGTGCCGATCTGCGTGCGGATCGCAGCGGTGCGCTCCGGCCCGATATTGTTGGCAAGGGGACCTGCGCCCTCGCCGCCCTCGCGCCACATGATGTAGCCGAGGCCGGGCTGGCCTTCGCCCTGCGCCCACGAGTTCATGCGGTCGCAGAACGCGCGGCTGCCGCCGCCGGTCGCCGGGATCGCCCAGACCTGGTTCTTGGGGTCTTCGAGCATGCGCGCAAAGACCTTGAAGCCGGAGCCGCGGAAATGCTCGGAGACGTCCCGCATCTCGATGGGGTTGCGCAGGTCCGGCTTGTCGCTGCCGTATTTGCGCAGCGCCTCGGCGAACGGAATCCGGCGCCAGTTCTTGCTCACCGGCTTGCCCTTGGCGAACTCCTCAAACACGCCGGTGATCACGGGCTCCATCGCCGCGAACACGTCTTCCTGCGTGACAAAGCTCATCTCGACGTCGAGCTGGTAGAACTCACCGGGCAGACGGTCGGCGCGCGGGTCCTCGTCGCGGAAGCAGGGCGCGATCTGGAAGTAGCGGTCGAAGCCCGACATCATCAAGAGCTGCTTGTACTGCTGCGGCGCCTGCGGCAGCGCGTAGAATTTTCCGGGATGGATGCGGGACGGCACCAGGAAGTCGCGCGCGCCTTCCGGCGAGGACGCCGTCAGGATCGGCGTGTTGAACTCGAAGAAACCCTGCCCCTCCATGCGCCGGCGCATCGACTTGATGATCTCGACGCGCGTCATGATGTTCTGGTGCAGCTTTTCACGGCGCAAGTCGAGGAAGCGGTACTTCAGGCGGATGTCTTCGGGATATTCCTGATCGCCGAACACCGGCAGCGGCAAATCGCCGGCCGGACCCAGCACCTCGATCTCGCTGACATAGATCTCGATCTTGCCGGTCGGCAGATCGTCATTGTCGGTGCCTTCGGGACGGCGGCGAACCTTGCCGTCCATCTTGACCACGAATTCCGAGCGCAGCTTCTCGGCCTGGGCGAATGCCGGCGAGTCCGGGTCAACCACGCACTGGGTCAGGCCGTAATGGTCGCGCAAATCGATGAACAGCACGCCGCCATGGTCGCGCACGCGATGGACCCAGCCCGAGAGGCGAACTGTCTCGCCGATGTTGCTCTCGCGGAGCGCGCCGCATGTATGTGACCGGTACCGATGCATGGTCGTCCCAAAAATGATGTCGGAGGGTTCGAATCGGACGGCCTGTCATGGCCGGTCCGAAGTTGCGGCAGGGTTTACCTCGGGAGAACCAAGGCGGCAACCAAGGGAACGGCCTGTTTTGGGGTCGGAAGCCCCATTTTTGGCCAATCCGGGCCCGAGCCTTTGCCGATCAGCATTCGAGGCCTATCTTGAGGCCATGACAGTCCATTTCCCCTTCCAGAACTCGTATTCGGCACTGCCGGACAGCTTCTTTGCCCGCGTCGCGCCGACCCCGGTATCCGCGCCCCGGTTGATCAAGCTGAACCGGCCGCTGGCGGTCCAGCTCGGGCTCGATCCTGACCTGCTGGAGACGGCGGAGGGCGCCGAGATCCTGGCCGGAAAGACGGTTCCAGCGGGGGCCGATCCCATCGCCATGGCCTATGCCGGCCACCAGTTCGGGCAATTCGTGCCCCAGCTCGGCGACGGACGGGCGATCCTGCTCGGCGAAGTCATCGACAGAGACGGCGTGCGCCGCGACATCCAGCTCAAGGGCTCGGGCCCCACCCCGTTCTCCCGCCGCGGCGACGGCCGCGCCGCGCTCGGCCCGGTCTTACGCGAATATATCGTCAGCGAAGCCATGTTCGCGCTCGGCATTCCGACCACGCGTTCGCTTGCGGCCGTCATCACCGGCGAGCCCGTGATCCGCGAGACCGTGCTCCCCGGTGCCGTGCTGACGCGCGTCGCCGCGAGTCACATCCGCGTCGGCACCTTCCAGTTCTTTGCGGTCCGCCGCGACACCGACGCGATCCGGCGGCTCGCCGACCATGTCATCACGCGGCACTATCCGGACCTGCTTCACGCCGAGCGGCCCTATCACGCCCTGCTCGCCGGCGTCGTCGCACGCCAGGCCGAGCTGATCGCGCGCTGGCTGTTGGTCGGCTTCATCCACGGCGTGATGAACACCGACAACTCTTCCATTTCCGGCGAGACCATCGACTACGGCCCCTGTGCCTTCATGGACGCCTACAACCCTTCGCAGGTGTTTTCGTCGATCGACGAGATGGGCCGCTACGCCTACGCCAACCAGCCGCGCATCGCGCTGTGGAATCTGACGCGGCTGGCCGAATGCCTGCTGCCGCTGTTCGGAGACGAGCAGGAGAAGGCGATCGCGGAAGCCCAGGACATTCTCGGCGCCTTCAGCGAGACGTTCAGCGCGGCCTATCAGGCCGGCCTACGCAAAAAGGTCGGCCTGTTCACGGAGCGTGAGGGCGACGAGGCGCTGATCCAAGATCTGCTCGATGCCATGGCCAAGAACCAGGCCGACTTCACTCTCACTTTCCGCAAGCTCGGCGATGCCGCAGGCGATCCGGCAGCGAACGACGCGCGCGCCCAGTTCATGGACCCCGCCGCATTTGATGAGTGGGCGAAGCGCTGGCGCGAGCGCATCGCCCTGGAGCCGCAGAGCGCGACTGAGCGACAAGCGGCGATGCACGCCGTCAATCCCGTCTTCATCCCGCGCAACCACCGCGTCGAGGCCGTGATCCAGGCCGCGGTGAACGATGACAATTACGCGCCGTTCGAGGAACTGGTGAAGGTGCTCGCGAAGCCGTACGCGGACCAGCCGGAGTATCCGGCCTACGCCGATCCGCCGCTGCCGGACCAGCGGGTGCTGCAGACGTTCTGCGGGACGTAAGGCAGGTCTTTCCCCTCCACTACTTCTAATCGGCTTATGCGGTGGATTACGCCTTGGGCTGATCCACCCTGCGCATCGCGGCGCTGTGGACACGTCCCGCGATCGGGAACCGCTGTCATCAAACTGAAACACACGCGCTCTAACGGCCTGTCAGGGCCGTCTTGCCGGAGGCGCCCATCCTCCAACGATCCTGACAAGCGCGCCATGCCGTTCAAATTCATCCACATCACCGACACGCATCTCGCGAACCCCGGGCTGAAGCTCTATGGGCTCGACCCGCGCGCGCGGCTGGATGCGGCGATTGCCGACATCAACAAGCACCAGTCGGACGCCGCCTTCGCGGTCGTGACCGGCGACCTCACCCATTGGGGCGAGGCTGAATCCTACGCCAATTTCGCCGTGGCGATGGCCGCGCTGAAAATGCCGTACATCGCCATGGTCGGCAACCACGACAAGCGCGTGGCCTGTCTCGACGGCCTGAAGGCCGCGCCGCGCGATCCCAACGGTTTTGTGCAGGGCACCCGCACCACCGAGCACGGCCTGTTCGTGTTTCTGGATACGCTGGACGAGACCAGCCATGCCGGCGAAATGTGCGCCAGGCGCTTCGACTGGCTGGCGAAGACGCTGGCCGCCGCGTCCCCTGAGACGCCGTTCGTCGTGTTCATGCACCATCCGCCCTTCCCGGTCGGCGTGCACGCCATGGACGAGATCGCGCTGAAGCAGAGCGCCGAATTTGCCGAGGTGATCGCGCCTTATCGTTCGCGCATCCGACATCTCTTCTTCGGCCACGTGCACCGTCCGATCTTCGGCAGCTACGGCAAGATCCCGTTCTCGACCCTGCGCGGCACCAACCACCAGGTCTGGTTCGAGCTCGACGCCAGTGCGCCGCATCTGGCAAGCCACGAGCCACCGGCCTACGGCGTCGTGCTGATCGACGATCAAAACCTCGTCGTGCACAGCCACGACTTCCTCGACACCAGTCTGCGCTTTCCCTTCGAGCCCCCTGCGGGGGTGGACGGCCGCGACTATGCGCTCAACTTCGCGGCGCGGTGAGATGAGCCTCGCAGAACCCGCGGCGCTCCCGGTCGCGGCTGTTGTGTCGCCGCGCTCTCACATCGTGGCGCGGTTTTCGGCCCGCCTCAAAGCCTCGCTGCCGGCCTATCTGCTGTTGCTGCCTTCGCTGATCTTCCTCGCGCTGTTCACCTATGGCGCGATGGGGCGCGTGCTGATCGACGCGCTGTATCAGCGCGCCACGCCGAAAGCGCCGCTGCGCTTCGTCGGCCTCGACAATATCGCCGCGGTGCTGGCGGACCCCGCCTTCACCGGCGCTGTCGTCAACAACCTCATCTACGCCGTCGGCACCGCCGTCCCGAGCATCGGGCTGGCGCTGCTGTTCGCGCTGGCGCTGGCGCGCACCAATGCCGTGACCAGCGCGCTGCGCGCCGCGCTGTTCCTGCCGGTGCTGATCCCGATGGTCGCGGCATCCGCGTTGTTTCTCTTCATCTTCCTGCCCAATGTCGGCCTGCTCGATTACTACATCGGCCGGCTGCTGCCGGTGGTGCCGAACTGGCTCGGCGATCCCGATATCGCGCTCTACGCGATCATGATCATCACGATCTGGAAGAACGCGGGCTATTACATGCTGTTCTTCCTCGCCGGCCTCCAGGCCGTGCCCGGGGACGTGATGGAAGCCGCCCATCTCGACGGCGCCGGTCCGTATCAGAGGCTGCGCTACATCATTCTGCCGGAGCTCAAGCCCACCTTCCTGTTCGTCATCGTGATCGCGACGCTGAACGCGGTGACGCAGGTCGACCACGTCTTCGTCATGACCAAGGGCGGACCGTCGAACGCCACCAATCTCGTGCTGTTCTACATCTACCAGCAGGCGGTCGAGCATTACGACATCGGCATGGCTTCGGCGGCAACGCTGCTGACGCTCGCCGCCTTGATGGCCCTCACCGCGCTCTCGTTCCGCACCATGGCGAACCGCGAGGGCGGCGCATGAAGCTGATCGACGCCCTCACCAGAGACGCCCCGCTCGCCACCCGCAACGAGATCACGCCAAAACTCGGCTTCGCGTTGACCGTGCTGCTCGCGCTGGCCTGGTTGATCCCGTTCCTGTGGATGGGCGTGGCAACGCTGCGCCCGGCGTCCGACGGCATCAATTTGATGGCCGAGCTGATGCCGAGCCTCAAGCCCACGCTCGACAACATCAGGGACGCCTGGGAGATCGGCGACTTTCCGCGCTATTTCCTCAACACCACGATCATCTGCACCGGCATTCTGCTGGTGCAGTTCTTCACCATCACGCTCGCGGGTTTCGCCTTTGCGCGGCTCGATTTCGCGGGAAAGTCGCCGATCTTCTATCTATTCCTGATGCAGCTGATGCTGGTGCCGGTGCTGCTGATCGTGCCGAACCTGCGGATCATCGCTCAGTTCGGCCTCTACGATACGCTCGCCGGCGTGATGATGCCGTTCTTCGCCTCGGCCTTCGGCACCTTCCTGATGCGCCAGGCGTTCGAGGCGATTCCGACCGAGCTGGAAGACGCCGCCCTGATCGACGGCGCCAGCCTGATCCAGCGCATCCGCCACATCTATGTGCCGCTGTCGATCCCGAGCTTCTCCGCCTTCGCCATCATCTCCGTCACCAGCCACTGGAACGACTTCCTGTGGCCGCTGATGGTGATCAATTCGCCGGACAAGCGGCCGCTCACGGTTGGCCTCTCCGTCTTCACCGCAACCGCGGAAGGCACGCAGGCCTGGGGCACCATCGCCGCAGGCACGCTGATGGTGATCGCGCCGCTGCTCATCACCTTTCTCGTTTTCCAGAAGCGTTTCATCAGCTCTTTCATCACCTCAGGCATCAAATAGGAGATTTCTCGATGCTGTTCTCCCGCAGGCTCATGCTCGGCCTCGCCATGGCAAGTGCCTTTGTCTTCCCGGCGATGGCCCAAGGTCCGACCGAGATCGACCTGTTCTTCCCCGTGCCCGTCGACGGCAAGCTCGCCCGCGACATGGGCACGTTGATCAAGGAGTTCAACGAGGGTCATCCCGACATCAAGGCGACCGCCGTCTACACCGGCTCGTACGACGACACGCTGATCAAGACGCGCGCCTCGATCAAGGCCGGCAAGCCGCCGGCCGCCGTGATCATGTCGGCCAACTTCCTGCTCGACATGCAGATCGAGAACGAGCTCACCAATCTCGA
The DNA here is from genome assembly GCF_021458635.1 of Bradyrhizobium monzae. Classification (GTDB taxonomy): domain Bacteria; phylum Pseudomonadota; class Alphaproteobacteria; order Rhizobiales; family Xanthobacteraceae; genus Bradyrhizobium. The sequence goes on along the minus strand of NZ_JAIRDQ010000005.1, from coordinate 80,255 downwards.
CAGCCTGATCGCCGCCGACGGCAGCACCAAAGACAAGTTTTTGGGCCAGTTCTTCCCGGCACTGCAAGGCAACGCGGTGATCGACCGCTCGGTCTACGGCGTGCCCTTCCACAATTCGACACCGCTGCTCTACATCAATGCCGACAAGGCCAAGGAAGCCGGCCTCGATCCCAGCAAGCCGCCGCAGACCTGGGCAGAGCTCACCGACTGGGCCAAGAAGCTCACCAAGCGCGAGGGCGACAAGGTGACCCAATGGGGCATCGCGATCCCCTGCGCCTATGACTATTGCGGCTGGATGATGGAAACGCTCACCATGACCAATGGCGGGCGCTACTACAACGAGGAGTTCGGCGGTGAGGTCTATTACGACACACCCTCGATGCTCGGCGCGTTGACCTGGTGGAGCGACCTCGTGAGCAAGCACAAGGTCCACCCGCCCGGTGCCACGCCCGGCCCTGCCGTCAGCACCTCCTTCATCTCCGGCAACGCCGCGATGATGATGCTGTCGACCGGCTCGCTCACTTACGTGCGCGAGAACGCCAAGTTCAACTACAAGGTCGCCTTCATCCCGCGCAACGTCCGCAACGCCGTGCCGATTGGCGGCGCTTCGCTGATCATTCCAGCGGGCGTGGAAGCCGACAAGCAAAAGGCTGCCTGGACGCTGATCAAGTGGATGACCTCGCCCGAGAAGAGCGCCTGGTGGAGCCGTGCGACGGGCTACTTCGCGCCCAACATGGCCGCCTACAAGACGCCCGACATGGTCGACTTCCTCAACAAGAACCCGGACGCCAAGACCGCCGTCGAGCAGCTCGACGTCGCAAAACCCTGGTTTGCGACCTACAAGACCGTGCCTGTGCGCAAGAACCTCGAGGACGAGGTGATGCTGGTCCTCAACGGCAAGAAGCAGGCGAAGGAAGCGCTCGTCGCCGCCCAGAAGGCCGCGGACGAGACGCTCAAGCCGTACAATGCGGAGACGTCGTTGAAGCTGCCGTAAGGCTATCAAAAGCCGACGAACGAACGCCGGCGCTCCGCCATGCGGGGCGCCGAAGTCGTTTCAGCGGCCGCAGCGCCAATCCGTCGCGAGGCGCGAACGCTGCTCGCAGCCACTTCAATTCGTCGTGGTCTTGCCGCCGCGCATGGACACGAGCTTGTCCTCACGAAATCCGAGAATGAGCCAAGCGGTCTCATCGAAACCGTCTGCGAGCTTTCCCTCGTGAGAATACACGATCTGAGCAGCTTCCGACTTCGACGGCGGTCCCAACGCCGTGATGATCTCCTGACGCGACATACCTAAATGCAGCTTGCTGTCGAAGACGACGGGCGAGAACTTTTCCGGGATGATGGCGCAATCGGCCGAGGCCCCGGCGTCTTTCTCGGTGAGCTCTTCAACGATCTCCGTGACGAGATGGTCCGGGCCGCCCATCTCTCCGCTGGACACCACCCATAATCGATGCTGCGCGCGCCGATAACACAGCCAATAGATGCTATCTCCAGCGTCGCCCTGGTGTTGGATGATCCCTTCGCCCACGGCTTCGCGAACCGCGCCGAGCCGCGTCTCTTCGAAGCGGCCGGCGAATGCGCCTAGCGAAAAGCGGGTCGCCAATCTCTTCGCGACCGTCGGCAGCACGCGCTCGAACGCATGTTCGTCGAGTGGCGGCGGCGGTGTCTGCGCGGAGCAGTCGTCCGCGGGGATCGCGAAAAGGAAGAGCAGCAAGAAGAGCGTCTTTCGACCATCAACTCCGAATTGCCTTACATTGGAGACTGAGCGCTTCTGCAATAGCTCCTTTCCTTTAGCAAGGATGGCGTCAACATCGAGGTCGTCTTTGACGCACCGAGCCGCTCTGTCCGCCAGTCCTTGATATATTTCTCGCTTCAGCAGGTCGCGCCTAGGCGTCGAGAGTGCGGGCGTCAGTTTCTGTGACACGTCAGTCTATCTCCTGCGATGAAGAAAGACGCAACATATCATAGCTGACGTGTGGAGGGCCTCCCTCATCCCACCTGTCTCGTCTACGCCCAAGAGCGGAAGCAGCGGTGGTGACGCACTACATCAGCTAAGAGCCATTTTCGACGGTTTTGGTGGAGATTGCGGGCTGGCTGATGTCCGCTCCTGTCCGTAAGCCTCGTACTCTCAGATCGTTACTACGATCTCAGATCGTCACCACGATCTTGCCGAATTGCTCGTTCGACTCCAGGAAGCGATGCGCCTGCACGATCTCGTCGAACTTGAACGTTCGGGCGATGATCGGATTCAACGTGCCGTCCGCCAGCCCATCGAGGATGAAGGCCTTTGCCTTCGCAAGGCGCGCGGGATCGCGGGTGATCTCGTGCACGACGTAGCCGCGCAGGACGAGGCTTTTGGTGAGCACGTTGAAGAGCGGGAACGGCGTCGGCTCGGGGCTCAACCCGCCATATTCGATCAGAATGCCGCCCGGCGACATCGCCGCGGTCAGCGGTTCGAATGCGGGGCCGCCGACTGCATCGAACGCCACACGGACGCCGTGTGAACCGGCGATGTTCTCCAGCCGCGCACGGATGTCCTCTTCGGCCGACGCGATCACGTGCGCCGCGCCGGCATCGCGCAATGCCTGCCGCTTGGCCGAGGTCCGCGTCAGGGCGATCGGAATGGCCCCGATCCGGTTGGCGATCTGAATGGCCGCGAGCCCAACGCTGCTCGACGCTGCCGTGATGGCGACGACGTCCCCTCGCCCGAGGCCAGCGATGTTGACCAGCGCGCCGTAGGCCGTGAGATATTGCATCCACACTGCGGCCGCCGTCTCGAAGCCCAGCTCTGGCGGATGCTTCACGACGAGTTCGGCAGGAAACGTCGCGACCTCGGCATAGGCCGGCCATCGCACCATCGACAGCGGCGGCACGATGCTGACGACATCGCCCGGCGCAAAGCCGGCAACGTCCTCTCCGACGGCATCGACGATGCCCGCTGCCTCCAGCCCAAGGCCGGACGGAAATGTCGCGGTCTCGATATAGGTTCCCCTCCGCAACATGGCTTCCGCACGGTTGATCCCGAGCGCCTTGACCCTGATCTGCACCTCGCCCCGTGCCGGCGGCGCGACGTCGACGGTCTCGATGCGCAGCACTTCGGGGCCGCCATGCCGGTGAAAGCGAACGATACGGGCCATCGGATCCACTCCAGGACAATTGAACGGAATGGAGCTATGCCTCGCGTCGGTAAGCGGATAAATCGCCCAAAGAAGCGAACAGTCGAAACCTGGAGTTTTTAATCATGGACCGCCTGACCAGCATGGCCGTGTTCGTCAGGGCCGTCGATCTCGGCTCGTTCGCGGCCGCGGCCGACGCCTTCGAGATGTCCGGGCCGATGGTCGGCAAGCATGTGCGCTTCCTCGAAGAGCGCCTTGGCGTCCGCCTCCTCAACCGCACCACGCGCCGCCAGAGCCTGACTGATGCAGGCCAAGCCTATTACGAGCGCTGTCGCGTGGTGCTCAGCGAGGTCGAAGCCGCCGACGCCGCCGTCGCGGACGAACGATCGGAGCCGCGCGGCAGGCTGCGCGTGACCATGCCCGCCCTACTGGGACGGTACTGCATCGCTCCCATATTGATGAAGCTCGCGCGCAAATACCCCCATCTCGAGCTTGACCTCTCGTTCGGCGATTCGATCGCGGACATCATCGAGGCCGGCTATGACCTCGCGATCCGGACCGGTGATCTGGACGACCAGTCCGGCCTGATCACACGGCGCATCGCAAGCCAGCGCATGGTGGTGTGCGGCGCGCGCTCGTACCTGCGCGCCAACGGCAAGCCGAAGTCGCTCGACGATCTCGCCGCACACCAGGCGATCATCTACCGCCGCTCCGGGCGCGTCCGGCCGTGGCTGTTTCCGCTGGGCAGCCAGCCGCCGCGCGAGATCGTGCCGACCGGCAGGCTGCGGCTCGACGATCTGGAGGCCATCGCCGATGCCGCCGCTCAGGGCATGGGACTGGCCTGGCTGCCCTATTGGCTGGTCCGCGAACGCCTCGACGCCGGCGCGCTGATCGGTCTCTTCGGCGGACAACCAGAATTCCTGTACGACTGCCACGCGCTGTGGCCACGTTCCCCCCGAATGCCGCCAAAGGTTCGCGCCGCCGTGGATACCCTCGCCGCCGGCCTGTCGAAGCTGATGACGTGATGGCAGGCCCGAAGGCCCATTAACTCCTCGTGCACCATCCGGCCCGGCCCGCCGGCGGTAACCATTCGAATTAACAGACCCTCAACGCACAGCCGACAAATCTAACGGTGTTTCTGGAGATTTCCGCCGTGGATTTGCTGGTTTTCGAGTTCCTGGGTCTGGCGCTGGTTGGCATGTGCCTGATCGTGGTGGCGCTGCCCTGCGCCCGCAAATCCTCGCACCGGATCCGCTACGAGTAGGAATTTCGGCCGACGGGGGCGATTCCAGCCCAATGCAAGGCTCGAATTCGCTCCAACCCCCTTGACATCACAGCGCTTTCGGCAGAACGGCTGATGGCAAGTGTCATGGGCCGTTCATGGATTTGATTACCACCACCGCTGACCTCGCGGCTGCCTGCAGCCGGCTGGCCAAGCACCCCGTCATTACCGTCGATACCGAGTTCCTGCGCGAGACCACCTACTACCCGCTGTTGTGCGTGGTGCAGATGGCGAGCCCCGAGGAAGCGATCGTCATCGACACGCTGGCCGAGGGCATCGACCTCAAGCCGTTCTTCGAGCTGATGGCCAATGAGAGCGTGCTGAAGGTATTCCACGCCGCACGCCAGGACATCGAGATCGTCTGGCACCAGGCCAACATCATCCCGCATCCGGTGTTCGACACCCAGGTTGCCGCCATGGTGCTCGGCTATGGCGACAGCATCGCCTATGACGCGCTGGTCGAGAAGGTCACCGGCCACCGCCCGGACAAGACCCACCGCTTCACCGACTGGTCGCGCCGGCCGCTGACCAAGGAGCAGATGCATTACGCGGTCTCCGACGTCACGCACTTACGCGATGTCTTCGCCGCGCTCGACGCCGATTTGAAGAAGCGCCGCCGCAGCGAATGGGTCTCCATCGAGATGGAAGTCCTGACCTCGCCCAAGACTTACGACTTCCACCCCGAGCGCGCCTGGGAGCGGCTGAAGACGCGGGTGCGCAAGCCGAAGGACCTCGCGGTGCTGATGGAAGTCGCCGCCTGGCGCGAGCAGGAGGCGCAGAGCCGCGACGTGCCGCGCGGTCGCGTGCTGCGCGACGAAGCCATCAGCGACATCGCCACCCACGCGCCGAACACGCTGGAGAAGCTCGCGCATCTGCGCTCGGTGCCGAAGGGCTTTGAGAAGTCGAAATGGGGCGCAGACATCGTCGCCGCGGTCGAGCGCGGGCTGGCGCGGGACCATTCCACGCTGCCGAAGCTGGAGAAGCCGCGCAACAACAACAACGGCGCTGCGACCGTCGAGCTGTTGAAGGTGCTGCTGCGCATGACCGCCGAGCGCCATGCCGTGGCCAGCAAGGTGATCGCGACCGTCGACGATCTCGAGGAAATCGCAGCCGACGACGAGGCCGACGTGCCGGCGCTCCGCGGCTGGCGCCGCGAGCTGTTCGGCGACAACGCGCTGAAGCTGAAGCGCGGCGAGCTGGCCTTGGCGATCGAGAAGGGTCGCGTGATCGGGGTTCAGCGGGTGGAGGCGGCTAAACCGTCATCCTGAGGGGTGACGGCGATTGCGTTGGGCACGCAACTCTCAACCTCGTCATTGCGAGCGAAGCGAAGCAATCCAGACCGTCTCCGCGGACCCATTCTGGATTGCTTCGTCGCTTCGCTCCTCGCAATGACGGAGTATGACGCCCCGGCTTCCCCTACGCCCGCGGCAGCTTGGCCACTTCCGGCTTCATGTCATTCAACACGCCAGTGATCGCCGCGATCAGCTCGTCGATCTGGGCCTTGGTGACGATCAGCGGCGGGCAGATGGCGATGGCGTCGAGCATGTTGCGCGAGATCACGCCGCGCTCCTGCAGCATGCGGCTCGCCATGCCGCCGACGGCGCCCGGCGTCGCGGCTGCAGTCTTGCGGCCCTTGTCGAGCACGAGCTCGAGCGCTGCGATCATGGCGACGCCACGGACCTCGCCAACCAGCGGATGGCTGGTGAGCTCGCGCAGCTTGTCCTGCATGTAACCGCCGAGCTCGGCGGCATGGGCGACCAGGCCCCGCTCCTCGATGATCTTGAGGTTTTCCAGCGCAATCGCCGAGCCGACCGGATGGCCGCCTGCCGTAAAACCGTGGCCGAGCACGCCGATCTTGTTGCTCTCGTCGGCGATCGGCTCGAACATGCGGTCGTTCATGATGATCGCCGACAGCGGGAAATAGCTCGAGGTGATCTGCTTGGAGACCACCATCGCGTCGGGCTTGATGCCATAGGTCTCGCAGCCGAACATCTTGCCGGTGCGGCCGAAGCCGCAGATCACTTCGTCGGCGATCAGCAGGATGTCGTACTTTGTCAAGACCGCCTGAATCTTCTCCCAATAAGTCGCCGGCGGCACGATGACGCCGCCCGCCCCCATCACCGGCTCGCCGAACAAGGCCGCGATCGTATCAGGCCCTTCCTTCTGGATCAGCGCGTCGAGCTCCTCGGCCCGGCGCGTCGCGAAGGCTTCCTCGCTCTCGCCGGGCGCCCCGTCCTTGTAGAAATGCGGCGAGCCCGTGTGCAGGATGTTCGGCAGCGGCAGGTCGAACGAGCGGTGGTTGTTGGGGAGGCCCGTGAGGCTCGCCGACGCAATGGTGACGCCGTGATAGGCGCGCATGCGGCTGATGATCTTCTTGCGCTGCGGCTGGCCGAGCGAATTGGAGCGGTAGGCGATCAGCTTGAGGACGGTATCGTTCGCCTCCGAGCCGGAATTGGTGAAGAACACCTTGCTCATCGGCACCGGCGCCAGCGCGACCAGCTTCTCGGCGAGGTCGATCGAGGGCCCGTGCGATTTGGCGGAGAAGGTGTGATAGAACGGCAGCGCCTGCATCTGCTTGTGCGCGGCCTCGACCAGCCGCTTCTCGTTGAAGCCGAGCCCGACGCTCCACAAGCCCGCCATCGCCTCGAAATAGCGCTTGCCCGACGCGTCGAACACGTAGGGCCCCTCGCCGCGCTCGATCACCAGCGGACCTGCCTGCTGATGCGCGCGCGCGTTGGTGTAGGCATGGAGCTGATAGGCCACATCGCGGGCTTCTTGCGAATTGGGCAGCATGGACATTTGCAGGTATCCTCAAGTCATCACGTCGCCGGCACGGCCAACGCCATCGGTCGGTTAGCAGATTACTTGGCTATTGCGACGAGAGAAAACTTGCAACGCCAATTCGTCGGCAGCAAGCGCTCAGCAGCGATGCACAAAGCCGCACACAAGACAGCGCTCAGGCCGCGCCGTCGTCATTTCCCTCGTCGTCGGCTGCGGCTTCCCTCACCTCGACCAGTGCCATCGACAGCAGATAGACGGTCGTGGACAGGCCGATCCGGCGCGCCGCCTCGACGGCACGCGACAGATCGCTCGCCAGCTCCTTGAGCTCGTGCTCCCGAGACAATGTCCCACCCATCCAACCGCCGATCGCGTCCCTCTCAGACGGCGACGGCGCCGCTGGTTCTGATCAGTTCGGCGCTGGACTGGAGTGTAGCAAAGTTGGCGATGACATTCACCACCGACTGCTTGTAGGCGGCCGCCTCGCTTGTTCCCGGCTGCCGGCAGGCCACGGCATCGACGACCACCTGATAGCGGTGGCTGCGGTGAAATCCCTCCACCGCGGTGGCCAGGATGGTCTCGTCGAGGGAAAAGCCTGTGACCACGCAGCCCACATTGCGGATGCTGGACATGTAGTCTGCGAAACGCGAGGAGCTGTAGGCCGACGGCAATGGGTGCTCGAACGTCATCTCGCCCGGACGCGGCCTCGCCTCGGCGATCCAATCGGTCAGCCTGGATGACGGATTGAACCACGCCGCCTGCGCGATACGCTTCAAATGCATCACCGGCCAGTGATTACTGCGCCACAGCGTCAGCAACTCCAGGCAGCGCAACGTGGCGGCGTCGCCTTCGAGAATGACGTGGCGACGCCCGGCTGTCAGGTATTCGACCTGGAGGTCCGCGCAGACCAGGACCAGCGGATCGTCGTGGACGGAGACCGGCATCGCCTTGCGCCGAGTTGCACCAGTTTCAGCGGTCGGCGAGCGCGAGGTCCCGCAGCGGTGAGGTCACCGCCCGCCCCGCCGATGCGTCGAGCACGCCCGGGCGGTCCCAGTCGCCCTCGGGACGGATGATCACATAGGGATCGCTGTCCAGCGTGATGGCGTCCGGCCCCGGCTCGATCTCCAGCAGCATTTCCGTGTAGGAGAAATCCGAGAAGGTAATCTTTCGGTTATGGCCGAGCGGCTTGGCGCCGAAATGAGCCCAGAAATCGACCAGCCGGTCCTGAGCCTGACCATAGATCTTGCGGAACCCCTTGCGCTTCACATAGTCGACGCTGGCCTGAACCAGCTTGAACGAGATCCGCGAGCGCCGATATTGGTGACGCACCGCAAGCCGCTCGACCTTGGCGAAGTCGCCGAAGAAGCGCACCCGCAGACAGCCCGCCGGCTCGTTGCCGATGTAGCCGATGAAATGTGCGGCAACCATGTCGTTGCCGTCGAACTCCTCATCGAACGGACAATCCTGCTCGGCGAGATAGACCGCGGAGCGAATGGCCGTGACCAGCATGAGGTCGCTCGGATTGCGCGCAAGGCGAACGGTGATCGCGCGGGAGTCAGGCTTGGCGAGAGGAATCCTAGTGCCGTGCATCTGAAAAACTCCTTGCTTGGATGATCGCGCCCGGCATGGGCATGGGCTGCCGGTGCCAGGGGCGCTCGTAACACCAGAGGTCGGGCTGGAAGCTCGAAATGGGCGCGAAGCCCGTTGCCTTCATGATTTCACGTCCGGCCACGGTTGACGGCTGCGCATAGCAGTCCGCGCCGCGAAACCTTATCTGACGGAGATGAGCCGCGGCCTTGCCGAGACCGGCGATGCCACGGCCGGTGGCCGCAATCGCCCAGATGTAGATTGCCGAAACGTCCTCGTTCACGGAAGCGAGGTGGTGCGTTTCGGGCGCCGTCAGACAGATATCGTCGAGCAGCAAGGCATCATGCCCGCGATCGTTGAGGAACAGAAAGGCCATGCCGCCGAGCAGATTGCCGTTCCGGGTGAAGGTCAGGATGCTCTGGGGATCGAAGGCGAAATATCTCGCAAGCTCCGTCGCTCCGATCTGCACGCCCGGCACCAGCCGGTGCGCCATTTCCGAAAGTGCGGCGATTTCCCCGAATTGCGCGCAACGGACGTCCACGTCGGGGCTCAGCGGCAAGGCATCGAAATCATGCCTTGCGGCAAACGAGCCCCTTTCCATACTCATGTCGTCCCTCTATCGTTCGGGGGTTTTGTACGCCGCTATGAGGAGAAGCTTAGCGGCTGGAGATCAGGAGTATGCAGCAAGTATTGCACCGGGGCGCTGCATTGATGCAGCACCATGAAGAAGCGCTAAATGCGTCCTGGGACGATTTGAAACTCTTTTTAGCTTGCGCAAAATTTAAAAGTTTCCGAAATGCGGCCGAAGAGCTCGGGCTGACCTCCACCACATTGATGCGCCGGATCGACCGGCTCGAAGAGAGCATCGGCTGCAGGCTTTTCCTGCGCGACCAGAGCGGGCTCACGCTCACCGACGAAGGCACCGCGATGATCGCCGATGTCGCGCATATGGAGCGTCACGCCTTCAACGTCTTCCGCCGCGCCTCGCGGTCCTCGAACGATACGTCGGGCACGGTGCGCGTCGCGGTGACGGAGGGCCCCGGAAATTTCTGGATCCTGCCGCGCCTGATCGATTTCCAGAAGACCTACCGCAAGATCACCGTCGACCTGCGTTGTGCGATGGAGCAGGCCGACGTCGCACGGCTGGAGTCGGACATTGCGATCCAGCTCGAGCCGCCGACCAATCCCGACCTGATCGTCGCCAAGCTCGGCCGGCTCCACATCTATCCCTTCGTCTCCAGGGACTATGCGGACCTCTACGGCGTGCCGGCGACTCTCGCCGAATTGCCGAGCCACCGCATCATCAAGCAGAGCGCGCCGCAGGTCGACGACGGCGCCTATGCCCGCGTGCTCGGGTTGAAGTCGCTGGAAGGCATCGTCGGGATCAAGACGAACTCGTCCGTCGGCGCGCTCTACGCGGTCGAGCGCGGCGCCGGCATCGGCTTCCTGCCGACGGTGTCGATCGCGCTCGGTGCACCGCTCGTGGCCGTCGACCTCGGCGTCAGCCACCACGCCGATCTCTGGCTGACCTATCACAAGGAGTTCCGCGCCTCCGAGCGACACAAGATCGTGGTCGACTGGCTGAAGAAGATCTTCGACCCCAAGACCCATCCCTGCTTCCGCGACGAGTTCATCCATCCGAACGCGCTGGTGCCGATGATGACGGCCGCGCGCGAAGGCTTTGGATTGACGGGCTATGTCGCGGCGACGCCGAAATAGGCGCGCCTCACCACCGATACTCGAAGCCGACCGTGCCCTGATGCGACGTCAGCTCGTTGCGGAATTTGCCGTCGTAATTGACGTAGAGCCGCGCGGTGTTGGTCAGGCTGAGCGATGCCGAGGCGCCGGCGTCCATGCCGTAACGGCTCTCGCCGATGCCGGGCACGATGATGTTCTGGGTGCCGAGGCTGACCTGGACCGAGCCCAGGTCCTGATAGAAATTGTCGACGAACTTGCCATAGGCCGAGAGGTCCAGGATCTTCCGGTCGAAAATGAAGTAGCGCCCGATCTCGGCGCCGATCATGACGCGCGCGCGCGCGATCGCACTCGAGCCGACGTTGAGCGGATCAAGTCCGCCCGCCTCCTGGAACGCCGCCCCGGTGGCCCGCACATATTCGAGCGCGCCCTTGGGCACGACGCGCATCTGGTCCTTGGTCCAGTAATAGCTGATCTCGGTCAGCGCGCCGTCGACCGCGGCGCGATAGCCCGCCGTCGCAAAGCCAAAGCCGGTGTCCCGGCTGGAATGGACCTTGCCGAAACCGTGCACCACCGCAAAGGCCCAAGTCCACGGTCCCTTGTCGATAGAGCCGTTGAAGCCGATCTGGGTCAGATCGAGCGTCGCCGACTGCAGCGCGAGCGGCACGTCGATGTCGGTATGGCTCTGGTCGACGGATAAGCCGAGATTGACGCCCGGTGCGACCCGCGCACCGAAGCCGGCGACGCCGCCGAACGTCTTGCGCTCGTCGCCGACGAAATCGCCTTGCGCATCGGTGCGGACCGAAACGCCGTAGCCCTCGTACCAGGTGCGGTAGCGCGGATCCTCCGTGCTCGCCGAGGCCCCGCCACCGCCGGGGTTGCTACGGAACGCGCGATCGACGCCCCCGGAGGCCTGGTTGCCGAGACGCTCCAGGAAGTTCGAGCCGAGATTGAGCGCGCTGTTACCGGCCGATTGGTCGTAATTGGTCGCGGTCGGGACCGGGGTCGGTGACGCCGTGGGTGTCGGGGTCGGGGTCGGCGTCGGGCTTTGCGCGAAGCTGGGCGTGATCGACACCATCACGGCGAGCACAACGGCCATCGCGATTGCCGTCGCGATCCGGCGAACACGGTCCAGCCCGATGATCTGCCGTGTCCCGGAGAGCTGCGAGGTGCAGCGCATGACGACTCATCCCGAAAGCGAATGGCGGCGCGCAGGAATGCAACACAAGCTGCCGCGCGTGCGGCGATTTGTGCCGAACTGCCACTAGGGGTCAACAGGTCGGCACGCTCGGACGGAGGCTATTGCCCCTGATTGTGGTTCCGCGGCCACAGGTCGCAAATAGCACGCGGGACATCTCGGGTGCGGTCTTGAAATTCGCGCGCGGCTTGCTAGCGCGCGGTTTTCGTGTTGGAATACCGCACACAATCGGAATTGGCGCTCGGCTGTGCGTTTCGCGACATTGAGACTCAAGACTCGAACAGACTACCGGAAGCCCGTTTGTGGCGTGGCACGCGAAAAGCGGCCGCGTCTTTTTTGTATCTAGCGGAGGAGACTACGATGCCACAAAAGGGCACCGTCAAATGGTTCAACCCGACCAAGGGCTACGGGTTCATCAAGCCGAACGGCAGCGACAAGGACGTGTTCGTCCACATCTCCGCCGTCGAGCGCGCCGGACTCTCGACCCTCAATGAAAACCAGGTGGTTGAATACGACCTCGTGGAGAACCGCGGCAAAGCCTCCGCGGAAAACCTCAAGGTCTCCTGATTTCTCTCAAAGCCAAAGCGCGAGAGATCATGACGTTGCCCCCGGCTCTGCCGGGGGTTTTGTTTGGGGGCGACGAAACGCGGCCGCGCTTCAGTTCGCCACCGGCGCAACCAAAAAATTCTCCGACGCTGAACTGCCCGCGGTTTTGCAGACGTCGCCCTCGATCTTGACCTTGCCGGTCGCAAGCAGGCTCAGCGCGGCGGGATAGATGCGGTGCTCAACTTCGAGGATGCGCTCCGACAGCGTGTCCGCGGTGTCGTGATCGCTGACGGGAACGGCGCCCTGCATCACGATCGGGCCCGCATCGGTCTCGGGGATCACGAAGTGCACCGTCGCGCCGGACAACTTGACGCCGGCGCGCAAGGCCTGGCCGTGCGGATCGAGGCCGGGGAACGACGGCAACAGCGAGGGATGGATATTGAGCATCCGCCCGTACCAGGCCCTGGCGAATTCGGCGGTGAACAGGCGCATGAAGCCGCCGAGGCAAATCAGCTCGATGCCGTGCTGGTCGAGGGCGGCCTGCAGCACCTGCTCGAAGCCGGCGCGGTCCTTGCCGAACGGCTTGCTCTCGATCAACAGCGTTTTCACACCGGCCGCCTTGGCCCGTTCGAGCCCGAGCGCATCGGCCTTGTTCGAGATGACGAGCGAAATCTCTGCCGGGAAATCCGCAGCAGCCGCTGCCTTGATCAGCGCGGACATGTTGGAGCCGCGGCCGGAAATCAGGATGGCGACGCGGCGCTTCATCACAGCGCCAGTCATCACAGCGCCATGTCGAGATGGCCGTTATAGACGACGCGATGCTCGCCCTCGGCCGGGATCACGGTGCCGAGCTGCGCCACGGTCTCGCCGGCATCGGTGAAGACCCGCACGACTTCGTCGACCTTCTCGGGCTCGACGATCGCGATCATGCCGATGCCGCAGTTGAAGGTCCGGAGCATTTCGAGCTCGGCGATGCCGGCTTGCGCCGCCAGCCATTTGAACACCGGCAGCACCGGCAGGCGCGCCAGATCGATACCGACGCCAAGCTGTGCGGGCAGTACGCGCGGAATGTTGTCGGTAAAGCCGCCGCCGGTGATGTGGGCGAGGCCCTTCACCGCGCCGGTTTCGCGGATCGCGCGCAGACAGGATTTGACGTAGAGCCGCGTCGGCGTCAGCAGCGCGCCGCCGAGCGTCATCACCGGCGCGAACGGCGCCTGCGCCTCGAAGCCGAGGCCCGACTGTTCCACGATCTTGCGCACCAGTGAGAAGCCGTTGGAGTGCACGCCCGACGAGGCTAGGCCGATCACGGCGTCGCCTGCGGCAATGTCCTTGCGCGGCAGCAGCGTGCCGCGCTCGGCGGCGCCGACGGCAAAGCCGCCGAGGTCGTAGTCGCCGTCCTTGTAGAGGCCAGGCATTTCGGCGGTTTCGCCACCGATCAGGGCGCAACCGGACTCGCGGCAGCCTTCGGCGACGCCGGCGACGATCGAGGCGGTCGCCTCCGGGTCGAGCTTGCCGCAGGCGAAATAGTCGAGGAAGAACAGCGGCTCGGCGCCCTGCACCACGAGGTCGTTGACACTCATGGCCACGAGGTCGATACCGATCCCGCCATGCAGACCGGTTTCGATCGCGATCTTGACCTTGGTGCCGACGCCGTCGGTGGCCGCGACCAGGATGGGGTCCTTGAAGCCGGCCGCCTTGAGGTCGAACAGGCCGCCGAATCCGCCGATCTCGGCGTCGGCGCCGGGCCGTGCGGTGGCGCGCACCATCGGCTTGATCAGGTCGACCAGGCGGTTGCCCGCGTCGATATCGACGCCTGAATCGGCGTAAGTAAGGCCGTTTTTGCGGTCGGTCATGCCGGATTTCCAGTGGGTTTGCGGCTGGTTACGTCGAATTCCGGGGACACGCAATGGCAAGCGTGGCGCCCCGCCCTATACTATGTAGAGATATCAACCGGTTCAGCCCTCAAAGGGGCTGGATTTCGAGGTCAGACCGGGTGCCGGGAAGCGCCGCGTGAGTATTCCGAACATCATTACCCTGGGCCGCATCATGCTGGTCCCGATTATCGTCTGGGCCATCGTGTCGAGCCAAATGGAGGTGGCGTTTGCCGTCTTCTTGATCGCGGGCATCAGCGACGCCGTGGACGGTTTCCTAGCCAAGCGCTTCAACATGACGAGCGAGCTCGGCGCCCTGCTCGACCCGCTGGCCGACAAGGCGCTGCTGGTGTCGATCTACCTGTCGCTCGGGATCTGGGGCGACATCCCGCGCTGGATCGTGATCCTGGTGGTTTCCCGCGACATCATGATCGTCTCGGCGGTGATCGTATCCTGGCTGTTCGACAAGCCGGTCGAGATGCGGCCGTCGAAAGTATCCAAGCTAAACACAGCCGCACAGGTCGCCTACGCGGCCCTGGTGCTGGCCGCGCTTGCCTTCGGCTTCAAGCCGGCGCCCTATGATGTCATCCTGATGGGCTTGGTGACGATCTTCACGCTCTCTTCCGTATCGCTCTATCTCGTCGAGTGGTTGCGGCACATGAGCACGATCGAAGCCAAATGACGGGGATACGGCCCCGCAAAAGGCCAACTCCCGCCGGATATCTCGAATCTCTTCCAACCAAGCCGGCGCGCCGGCACGGAGCAAAGCAAGCGTGGCAGGCCGCGTTCAACCCCGACAATTGGCGTTCTCGCTTCCGCATGCGGAGAGCCTCAGCCGGGACAATTTCCTCGAGGGCCCTGCCAATGCCGCCGGCCTCGCTCTGATCGACGGTTGGCCGGAATGGCCGAACCGGATCATGTGGCTGGCCGGCCCCGAAGGTTCAGGCAAGAGCCATCTGGCCGCGATCTGGGCTGGGGAGGCCGGGGCTCGCTCGACGACGGCCAACGCCCTTAGTGCCACCACTGTCCCCGGCGCACTCGCGACCGGCGCACTCGTGGTCGAAGATCTCAAGGCCAGGGATTTCGACGAGCGCGCCCTCTTCCATTTGATGAACCTCGCGCGCGAGGACGGCGCCTATGTACTTTTCACCGGCCGCGAGGCGCCGGCGGCGATCGACGTCGAGCTCCGTGATCTCCGCTCCCGGCTTCGGACGATTCCCGTGATTTCGCTGGCGCCGCCGGACGACCAGCTGTTCCGCGGCCTGATCGTCAAGTTCTGCACCGACCGCCAGCTCTCCGTGGACGAAAGCGTGGTGAGTTACCTCGCGACCCGGCTGGAGCGGTCGTCGGCCGCCGCCCGGCGCGCCGTGGAGCTGCTCGACGGCGAGGCCCTGCGGCTCGGCCGCCCCGTCACCCGGGCGCTGGCCGCCGAGCTGCTCCGGGACGTCTGACCATCAGCCCCCGTTGAGCCCCTTTGCGCCCGCTTGACGCGGCGAGGCGGCGGAACATCAATGTCATCGAAACGTCATCGCGCTAACACATGCTCCGGCCGGTTTTGCGCGCAAGTCGCAAATTGGGGCGAACTGGATGGACCGACTTCTCATGGATTCCGCGCAAGCTGTTGAAACGAAAGAGAAAGCCACGGAAGCCGAGAGCGTGCCGGCGATCGCATCGAGTCCTGAGCGATTCATCAATCGCGAGCTCTCCTGGCTGCATTTCAACCGCCGCGTCCTGGAAGAATCGGTCAATCCGAGCCATCCCGTGCTGGAGCGGGTGCGATTCCTTTCGATTTCCGCAAATAACCTCGACGAGTTCTTCATGGTCCGCGTCGCCGGCATCAAGGCGCAGGTCCGCGAGGGCATCGCCGAGCGCGCCCCCGACGGCCTGACCCCGTCCGAGCAGCTCGCGCTGATCAACCGAACCGTCTCGCAACTCGCATCCGACCAGCAGGCGATCTGGGCCGATTTGCGCGGCACGCTCGCCGACGTCGGCATCGGGCTGGTCGAAGGCAAGGAGGTCACCAAGGCGGAGCGGACCTGGCTCGAGGACTATTTCCTCAGCAACGTGTTCCCGCTGCTGACGCCGCTGGCGATCGATCCGGCCCACCCCTTCCCGTTCATCCCGAGCCTCGGCTTCACCATCGCGCTGCAGCTCACGCGTGCCATCGACGGCAAGCAGATGAACGCGCTGATCCGCATGCCCGGCAAGATCGACCGCTTCATCCGCCTGCCGGGCGACGGCAAGGTGGTGCGCTTGATCTCGCTGGAGCAGGTGACCGGCCTTTTCATCAATCGCCTGTTCCCGGGCTACAATCTCCACGGCCAGGGCGCCTTCCGCATCATCCGCGACTCCGAGCTCGAAATCGAGGAAGAGGCCGAAGATCTCGTCCGCCTGTTCGAGACCGCGCTGAAGCGCCGCCGCCGCGGATCGGTGATCCGGCTCGAGATCGACGCCAAGATGCCGGAGCAGCTGCGCAACTTCGTGCAGCACGCGCTGTCGGCGGCCGACGATGAGGTGTTCCTGGTCGACGGCGTGCTCGCCATGAACGAGCTCTCGCAGCTCACCCGGCTCGACCGGCCCGACCTCGAATTCACGCCATACGTGCCGCGTCATCCGGAGCGCGTGCGCGAGCATGGCGGCGACATCTTTGCCGCGATCCGCCAGAAGGACCTGGTCGTCCATCACCCCTACGAATCCTTCGACGTGGTGGTGCAGTTCCTGCAACAGGCTGCACGCGATCCTGATGTCGTTGCGATCAAGCAGACGCTCTATCGCACCTCCAACAACTCGCCGATCGTGCGCGCGCTGGCCGAAGCGGCCGAGGCCGGCAAGTCCGTCACGGCGCTGATCGAGCTGAAGGCGCGCTTCGACGAAGAGGCCAACATCCGCTGGGCGCGCGACCTCGAACGCGCCGGCGTGCAAGTCGTCTACGGCTTCCTCGAGTTGAAGACGCACGCAAAGCTATCGATGGTGGTGCGCCGCGAGGGCGGCAGCCTCACCACTTACGTCCATACCGGCACCGGCAATTATCACCCGGTCACCGCGCGTATTTATACGGACCTCTCCTACTTCACCTCGGAACCGACCATCGGCCGCGACGCCGCGCGCGTGTTCAACTTCATCACGGGCTACGCCGCACCAAGCGATCTGGAAAAGATGGCGGTGTCGCCGCTGACCTTGCGCAAGCGCATCATCGAGCACATCCAGGGCGAAACCGAGCACGCACGTCACGGCAAGCCCGGTGCGGTCTGGATGAAGATGAATGCGCTGGTCGACCCCGATATCATCGACGCGCTCTACGAGGCGTCACAGGCTGGCGTGCAGGTCGAGCTCGTGGTCCGCGGTATCTGCTGCCTGCGCCCCGGTATTCCCGGCCTGTCGGAGAACATCCGCGTCAAGTCGATCATCGGACGCTTCCTGGAACACGGCCGAATCTACTGCTTCGGCATGGGCCAGGGCCTGCCGAGCGCGAAAGCGGCTGTGTATATCTCGTCGGCCGATATGATGCCGCGCAACCTCGACCGCCGCGTGGAGGTGCTGTGTCCGCTGCAAAATCCCACGGTGCATCAGCAGGTTCTCGAACAGATCATGGTCGCGAACCTGAAGGACAACGAGCAGAGCTGGCAATTGTTGCCGGATGGGTCCTCAACGCGTATGAAGACCGCGAAGGGCGAGGAGCCTTTCAACGTGCACAACTACTTCATGACAAATCCGAGTCTGTCTGGCCGTGGAAAGTCGCTCAAGGAATCCTCGCCGCGCCGTCTCACGCGCCGAAACGAACGCCATCAGTCCTGACCGGAGATTTTTGCCGTGAAACGGCCGCGCAAGCGTGGCGCTAGCGTCGCGGTCATCGACATCGGCTCGAACTCGGTTCGTCTCGTCGTCTACGAGGGACTGACACGGAGCCTGATTCCGATCTTCAACGAGAAGACGCTGTGCGGCCTCGGGCGTGAGGTGCAGAGCACGGGCCTGCTCGCGCCGGATGCCGTCGACAAGGCGCTGACCTCGCTGAAGCGTTTTCGCGCGCTGTGCCGCGTGATGCAGGTCGGCCGCGTGTTCGCGATCGCGACCGCGGCCTGCCGCGACGCCTCCAACGGCCCCGACTTCATCGCGAAAGCCGAGCGCATCTGCGCCGTGAAGATCGAGATCCTGTCCGGACCGCGCGAAGCGAAGCTGTCGGCGCTCGGCGTGATCTCGGGCATTCACCGCCCGGACGGCATCGTCGGCGATCTCGGCGGCGGCTCGCTCGAATTGATCGACGTGCGCGGGAACAGCGTGCGCAGCGGCGTAACGCTGCCGCTCGGCGGCCTCGCGCTGCAGGACCTCGCGCACAAATCGCTGAAGCGCGCCGACCGCATCGTACGCGACGCAATCGACGAGGTGCCGCAGCTCAAGGCGGGCAGCGGCCGCAGCTTCTATGCCGTCGGCGGCACCTGGCGCGCGCTCGCGCGCATCCACATCATCCAGAGCGGCTACCCGCTCCAGGTGATGCACGGCTATTCGATTTCGGCCGCCGAAGCGCTCGACTTTTCGCGCCGTCTGCGTCGTCTTGCAGCCGCCAACATGCTCGCCGACATCGAAGTCGTCGCGGATGCGCGGCGCCCTCTCCTCACCTATGCCGCGCTGGTGCTCGAGCACATCATCCGCGTGGCGAAGCCCAAGACCATCGTGTTTTCGACCTTCGGGGTGCGCGAAGGCCTGCTGCACGAGAAGCTGTCGGAGAGCGAGCGCAACAAGGACGGGCTGATCTGCGCGGCGGAAGAGCTGAACCAGCTGCTGTCGCGCTCCGCCAAACATGCGCGCGAGCTGATCGCCTGGACCGACCGCCTCGCGCGCGTGGTCAAGCTGCGCGAGACCGAAGAAGACCGCCGCCTTCGCCACGCCGCCTGCCTGCTCTCCGACATCGGCTGGCGCGTGCATCCCGACCATCGCGGCGAGCAGACGCTGAGCCTTGTCGTCAACGGCAATTTCGGTGCAATCACGCACACCGAGCGCGCCTTTGTCGGCCTGTCCGTGTTCTATCGATATGCCGGGTTGAGCGAAGAGAACCAGCCGCCGGTCACGATGCAAGAGCTGCTGACGCCGGCCCAGCTCGAACGCGCCCGTCTCCTCGGCGCAGCGTTCCGTGTCGCGCATCTGATCTCGGCGGCGCGCCCGGGCGTCCTGCCCGCCACGCATTTCCGCAGCCAGGGCCGCAATCTGATGCTGGTGTTCGAGCACAGGCTCGGCGACCTCGTCGCCGACCGCGTCGGCAGCCGCTTCAAACAGCTCGCCCGCCTGATCGGGCGATCCGGTTCGATCGTGCGGCGCTAGAGCATGATCCGGGAAAGCGTGAAGCGGGTTTCCCTCGCGACAAACGCGGAACGCGTTTGCGCGAAGATCATGCGCAAAAGATAAGGCTTATTCGGCAGCTTTTGCGTGCTCGAGCGCGGCGTCGTGGCTCAGCTTGCGCCGGCGCCAGATCGAGCCGACCAGCAGCACCACAACGACGCCGAGCGCGGCACAGAGATATTCGGCGCCACCGCCGCCATGGGCGAATTGCGGCGGGACGTGCAGGCTGCCGAGAATCTTGTCCAGCGAGGCGCCGAACGGACCTTCGGAGAGCGAGTGCAGCTTCGGCGCGATGCCGGGATCGGTTGCGATCACCTCGCCCGCGATCCAGCCAAGCAGCGCCGCACCAGCCCAGACCAAGATCGGCAGCTTCGAGAGCAGCGCCATGATCAGCGCCGCACCGGCGACGATCAGGGGCACGCTGATGGCGAGGCCGAGCACCAGGAGCGGCACGCTGCCATTGGCCGCCGCAGCGACCGCAATGACGTTGTCGAGGCTCATGACGATGTCGGCGACGACGACGATCTGAACCGCTTGCCACAGATGCGAGGCCGACTCGACGCCGTCCTCGTCCTCATTTTCCGGCACCAGCAGCTTTGCCGCGATCACGACCAGCGCGAGGCCGCCGACCAGCTTGAGGTACGGCAGTTCCATCAGGCTCGCGACAATGCCGGTGAAGATGATCCGGAGCAGCACCGCGGCACCCGCGCCAAGCACCATGCCCCACAGCCGGTGCCGCGGCTTCAGGCCGCGGCAGGCAAGCGCAATCACCAGCGCATTGTCGCCGGACAACAGGACGTTGATCCAAATGATCTTGCCGACCGCAATCCAGAAGGTCGGTTCGGCCATCTCATTGCGGAACTGGGTGAGGAATACCCCGATCGTGGCGGGATCGAAGATCTGCCAGAGCCAGTTCACAATCAGTCCTTTCGCCCCGTCGACTTAACTTATCGGCCGACAGCTCAGCCGACGATCTCGTTGCCCGAGAAGAACTGCGCGATCTCGATCGCGGCGGTCTCCGGGGCGTCCGAGCCGTGGGCGGAGTTCTCGCCGATAGACTTTGCGTAGAGCTTGCGGATGGTGCCGTCGGCCGCCTTGGACGGATCGGTCGCGCCCATCGCGTCGCGGTACTTGGCGATCGCGCCCTCGGCTTCCAGCACCTGGACCACGACCGGGCCCGAGGTCATGAACTCGACGAGCTCACCGAAGAACGGGCGGGCCTTGTGGACGGCGTAGAAGGTTTCGGCCTGTTCCTTGGTCATGCGGATGCGCTTCTGCGCGACGATGCGCAGGCCCGCCTTCTCGATCACGGCGTTCACGGCGCCGGTCAGGTTACGCGCGGTCGCGTCGGGCTTGATGATCGAGAAAGTGCGTTCGATGGCCATGATCTTGTCCTTGAAGAGAAAAAGGGTGGTTCGGAGTTGCGGGGCTTATATCGGCGCCTTCGCGATCCGGCAAGCGACCGCCGGAACGGCCCACGGGCGCATCGCCGCAGGTTAAGGGCCGGATTTCGACATGGATTACAACGATTTCACGCAGATGAACCCAATCTGAAGGGCCCATGAGGGTTTGGTTCAGCCTCGCTGGCATAACGTCAGGTCCATCGAAACCAAAGCCTTCCCTGAGGCGGATCGTTTCGGCGGCCTTTCCATCGACGCGATAGCCGCGCGCCGGCAGTTTTGAGGAGATCACCATGTTGAGGAAACTTTCGCTCGCTGCAGTTGCCGCGGTCGCGCTGGGTGCCGCGCTGGCTCCCACCTCCGCCTCCGCTCACTGGCATGGCGGCGGCTGGGGCTGGCACGGCGGTGGCGGCTGGCATCACGGCGGCTTTGGCTGGGGCGGACCGCGCTTCTACGCCGCCCCCGTCTCCTACGGTTACGGCGGCTGCTATGTGCGCCGGCTGGTCCCGACCCCCTGGGGACCCCGCTGGCGGCTGGTCAACCGCTGCTACTGAGACCGATATTACCTTCCTGAGGTACTGTTCCCCCCTGCAGTACCTTCCAAGCGAGGCCCCGGCGTTCCCCCCGCCGGGGCCTTGTATTTGTGCAGATACGGCGAATTCATACAATTTTTACTAGAATGCCAACATGCCCAATGCCCGGCGAAACCATTTCGGGTGCAATGACTTGGTACCGTGTCGTTACTTTACAGACACGGAACCCTGAGATGGCTGGCCATTTTGCCAATGAGAGCGAACAGATCGACCGGCGCACCAGCCGCTCGATCTGCGATGCCGTAGGCGAGCGGCTTCAGCAAAGCCTTCGTCCCGATCCCCGGCTCCCGACGCATCTCGAGCAGCTGATGGACGAGTTGAGGAAGCGCGAACGCGAGTCGCATTGACGAAAAATCGGGTTGCGTTTGATCCCGCCTGCGGTGACAAGGCCGCATGCTCTCCATCACCGACCTCTCCATCCGCCTCGCCGGACGCCTTCTGATCGACAATAGCTCCGTGCAGATCACGCCCGGCTCGAGGGTCGGCATGGTCGGACGCAACGGCACCGGCAAATCGACGCTGTTCAAGGTGATCCGCGGCGAGCTGTCGGCCGAGCACGGCTCGGTGACCCTCCCGCCGCGCTGGCGCGTGGGAAGCCTGGCGCAGGAAGCCCCGAATGGCCCCGAAAGCCTGATTTCGGTCGTGCTGAAGGCCGATCTCGAGCGCGACGCGCTGCTTCACGAAGCCGAGAGCGCCACCGACCCGCACCGGATCGCCGAGATCCAGACCCGGCTCATCGACATCGACGCACACTCCGCCCCGAGCCGTGCGGCTGCGATCCTCTCCGGCCTCGGCTTTTCCGCCGCCGACCAGCTGCGCCCCTGCGCCGAATTCTCCGGCGGCTGGCGCATGCGCGTCGCGTTGGCCGCGACGCTGTTTGCGGCCCCCGATTTGCTGCTGCTCGACGAACCCACCAACTATCTCGACCTCGAAGGCACGCTTTGGCTCGAGGACCATCTCGCGCATTATCCGCGCACCGTGATCGTGATCAGCCATGATCGCGACTTGCTGGAAAGCTCGGTCGACCAGATCCTGCATCTGGAGCGCGGCAAGCTCACGCTCTACAAGGGCACCTACTCCTCCTTCGAGGAGCAGCGCGCCGCGCGCGAGCTGCTCGACGCCAAGCAGATCAAGCGCCAGGAGGCCGAGCGGGCGCACCTGCAAGCCTTCGTGGACCGCTTCAAGGCCAAGGCCTCCAAGGCGCGCCAGGCCCAATCACGCGTCAAAATGCTGGAGCGGCTGAAGCCGATCAGGGCGCTGGTGACGGAGGACGTGCGCGAGATCACGTTTCCTGCGCCGGAAAAGATTTTGTCGCCGCCGATCATCGCCGTCGACAACGCGTCCGTCGGCTACGATCCGGCAACGCCGGTGCTCAGTCGCGTGACGCTACGCATCGACAATGACGACCGCATCGCTCTGTTGGGGGCTAACGGTAACGGCAAGTCGACACTCGTCAAATTGCTCGCTGCGCGTCTCGCCCCCTTCTCCGGCAAGGTGACGCGCGCCGACAAGCTGTCGATCGCCTATTTCGCGCAGCATCAGCTCGACGAATTGAACGAGGACGCCTCGGCCTACGACCATATCCGCAAGCTGATGGGCGACGCGCCCGAGGCGAAAGTGCGGGCGCGCGCCGGCGCCATCGGCTTCTCCGGCAAGGCGGCCGATACCAAGGCCGGCAAGCTGTCGGGCGGCGAGAAGGCACGGCTGCTGCTGGGGCTCGCGACGTTCTACGGCCCCAACATGATCATCCTGGACGAGCCGACCAACCATCTCGACATCGACAGCCGCGCAGCACTAGCCGAAGCGATCAACGAGTTTCCCGGCGCGATCATCATGGTCTCGCACGACCGCTATCTGATCGAGGCCTGCGCCGACCAGCTCTGGATCGTTGCCGACCGCACCGTGACCAATTACGACGGCGACCTCGACGAATACCGCCGCCTGGTGCTGTCCTCGCGCAACGCCGAGCCCGCCCCGCGGGAGCGCAGCACGGCGAGCGAGAAGCCGCAGCGCCCGAAATCGGACAATCGCGGCTCGCTGAAGAAGCGCATCGCGGAGGCCGAGAGCGAGATTGCGCGTGTCAGCGACATCATCGCCAAGATCGACACCGCGCTCGCCCTGCCCGACATTTTCACCCGCGATCCCAAGCAGGCGGCGCAGCTGTCGAAGGCGCGCGCGAATGCAGCGGACGCGCTGGCGCGCGCGGAAGAACAGTGGCTCGAGGCAAGCGCGCAGTTCGACGAGGCTGCGAACTAGCGTTCCCGCATGATGTCGTGCCGGTAGCGCTGCAGCGGCGACAGCAAATAGCTCAAAATCGTGCGCGAGCCGGTCCTGATTTCCACCGTCACCGCCATGCCCGGCGACAGGCTGACGAGGCGGTCCTCCACCTGCATTTGGGTGCGATCGAGCGCGATGCGGGCGCTGTAGCTGAGCTCCTGCCCGTTGGGCTCGCTGCTCTCGTGTTGCGCCCCTGGCGCGCGGTCGCCACGTTCCGGCGGACGGTCGCGCATGATGGCGTCCTGCGAGACGCTGACGACCCGGCCTTGCAGCAGGCCGTAGCGGGTGAAGTTGAAGGTGTCGATCTTGATCGCGGCGCCCTGCCCGGCCTCGACGAAGCCGATGTCGCGGTTGGAGATCATCGCCTCGATCTCGAGCCGTGTATCTGACGGCACGATCACGAGCAGCGACTGCGCCGGAGTGACCACGCCGCCGACGGTATGGACCGCAAGCTGCTGCACGACACCGTCGACCGGTGATGTCAGCTGCTGAAGCTTGGTCCGCTGCTGCGCCTTGATCAGATCGCGCGCGAGGCCATTGGCCTTCTGCTCGCTCTTGGCGAGCTCGTCGGACAGGCTCTTGCGATACTCGGCCACCGCCTGGATGCGGGTCTCCCGGATCGCGGCGACGGCGGACTCGGCTTCCTTCAAGTGGCTGCGTTGGACGCCGAGCTCCTCCTGCTGCTCGATCTGGAGCTGAAGCGTCTCGTAATACGTCAGCTTCGAGCCGATTTCCTTTTCCATCAGCGTCCTGCGGATATCGACGCGCTGCTCGGTCACGGGGAGCAATGCACCCAGCTTGTGGATCGTGGCCGCGATGGTCTGCTGCTCGGCGTTCTTCTGCGCCTCCTGGCCTGCAAGGGCCGCGAGCTTGGCGCGGTGCTCGCCGATTTGGTTGGCGAGAAGTTGCTGCTGCGTCGCGACCAGCAAGGGATCGGCATCCTCTGGCGGGATGAGACTGGCGGGGCCGTCTTCGCCCGCAGCCAGCGCGGCGCGAAGGCGCGCGACGTTCAGCCGTTCGGCCATGAGGTCGTCGTGCAGGTGATCGCGCTCCGCAGCATTCACGGTCGGATCGAGCTCGATCAGCACGTCGCCGGATTTGACCGCCTGCCCGTCCTGCACATGGATGGCGCGCACCACGCCGGTCTCGAATGGCTGCACCACCTTGCTGCGCCCGCTCGACACCACCTTGCCGGTCGCGGACGCCACGATGTCGATCGTGCCCCAGGCCGACCATGCGAGCGCCGCACAGACAAGGGCCATCAACGCAAACGCGATGGCGCGGCCGATCGGCGACGGCGGGCTTTCGGTGATCTCCAGCGCGGCGGGCAGGAAGGCGGTTTCTTCCGCGCGACGACTGTTGGCTTGCCTGAAGGGAACGACGGTCTGTTCCGGCTTGCTGGCCGGCGCGGTGCTAGCCGACCTCATAGATCCCTCCCTGGAGCCGATGCAGGCTGGCGTAGCGGCCGCCGCTCCTGATCAAGGCGTCATGCGTGCCGTCCTCGACCAGACGTCCCCGCTCCAGCGTGAAGATGCGGTCGGCGCCGCGGACGGTGGAGAGACGATGCGCGATGATCAGGACGGTGCGGCCCTTGGCGATGTCCCTCATGTTGTCGTGGATGATCCGCTCGCTTTCATAGTCGAGCGCGCTGGTGGCTTCGTCGAAGATCAGGATGCGGGGATTGGTCACGAGCGCGCGGGCGATCGCGATGCGCTGGCGCTGCCCGCCCGAGAGCGTCGAGCCGCGCTCGCCCACGACGGTGTCGTAGCCCTCGGGCAGCTCCAGGATGAAATCATGCGCGCCTGCGAGCCGCGCCGCCTCCATGATACGGTCCATCGGCAGGGTCGGATCGGCGAGCGCGATGTTGTCACGTACCGAGCGGTTGAACAGCATGTTCTCCTGCAGCACGACACCGATCTGCCGCCGCAACCAGGCCGGGTCGGTCATCACCAGATCCATGCCATCGATCAGCACGCGGCCGCCCTGCGGCACGTAGAGCCGCTGCACCAGTTTTGCGAAGGTGCTCTTGCCCGAGCCCGACGAGCCGACAATGCCGACGGTCTGGCCGGCCGGAATATCGAACGAGACGTCGTGGAGGATTTCCGGTCCGTCGAGCCGGTAGCGAAAAGCCACATGCTCGAAGTGGATATTGCCCCGCAGCGCCGGCAGTCGGGCGCGGCCCGCGGAGTAAGCCGGCTCGGCGGCACTGTTGAGGATGTCGCCGAGCCGCGCGATCGAGAGCCGCGCCTGGTGAAAATCCTGCCAGACCTGCGCCAGCCGCAGCACGGGCGCCGAGACCCGGCCCGCAAAGATATTGAACGCCACGAGCTCGCCGACGGTCAGGGCGTCCCCGATCACAAGGCGTGCGCCGACATAGAGGATGGCGGCGGTGACCACCTTGCTGACGAACTGCACCAGCTGGCTCGCCGTGTTGCCGAGGCTGGTGACACCAAAACTCGCCGAGACGTAGCCGGCGAGCTGCTCCTCCCAGCGGCGCTGCATCTGCGGCTCGACCGCCATCGCCTTCAGCGTCTCGATGCCGCTGACGCTCTCGACCAGAAACGCCTGGTTCTCGGCACCGCGGCGGAATTTCTCCTCCAACCTGCGGCGGAACAGCGGCGTCGCCACCGCCGAGATCGCGATGTAGAACGGAAACGACCCGAGCACGATACAGGTCATCATCGGCGAATAGGCGAACATCACCGCCAGAAACACCGAGGTGAAGACCAGGTCGATCAGAAGCGTCAGCGACGATGAGGTGATAAAATTGCGGATGTTCTCGAGCTCGCGGACCCGCGCCACGGAATCGCCGACGCGCCTCGCCTGAAACCAGGCCATCGGCAGCGCCAGCAGATGGTTGAACAGGCGCGCGCCCAGCTCGACGTCGATGCGGTTGGTCGTGTGCGAGAACAGATAATTGCGCAAAATTCCGAGCACGGTGTCGAACAGCGAGACGACAACGAGGCCGATGACGAGCACGTCGAGCGTGGACAGCGAGCGGTGCACCAGCACCTTGTCGATCACGACCTGGAAGAACAGCGGCGAGACCAGTGCAAACAGCTGAAGGAAGAACGAGGCCGCCACCACCTCGCCCAGCAGCCGCCGGTATTTGCCGATCGCACCGATGAACCAGGTGATATCGAAGCGGCGTCCGAGGTCGGATAGGCCGGCGCGCCGGGCCATCAGGATCAATCCGCCGTCCCAGAGCGCGCAGAGCTCGTCGCGCTCCATGAACACCGGCCGCTGCGCCTGCGGTGACTGCACCAGCACCTTGTCGGCGGACGCTTTGGCGATGACCATGAAACTGCCGTCACGCAGCATCGCGATCGCCGGCAGCGGGCTGTCGGACAGACGGCTCCATTGGGTACGATAGGTTCGTGCTTTCAGGCCGAGAGATCTGGCGCAGCGGATGATGTCCGCTGCGCCAAAACTTGCGTTGCCGGCCCGGTGCCTGAGCTGATCGCGGTCGGCCGCCACGCCTTGCAGGTGAAGCAAGGTCAGGAGCGCGTCGAGCCCCGTATCGGTCGAGACCGCGTGCGTCGTCATGGGCGTTCTCCAGGCCGGAGCGTCAGGCGTGCTGCGGCGGAGCGAGCGTCTGGGTCTGCGCCGTGTGCGGGTCGGCCAGCGGCATCGCGCCATGGCCGTCGCCGGCCGGAACGAAGCTCGCCGCCATGGCCTGGTTGAGCAGCATCGCAGCCGCCATCGGTCCCCCGTCCTGGATGAGAACGTTGCTGCCGGTGCCGCCATCGAGGACGTCCTGGCCAGCACCGCCGATCAGCACGTCGTCACCCGCCCCGCCCGTCAGCGTGTCGTTGCCGGAACCTCCGATCAGGACGTCGTCGCCGTTGCCGCCGTTGGCAACGAGCTGGATGCCGCCGTGCAGGCCCGTGGCCGTGATGACATCGTCGCCATCGAGGCCATTGATGACGATCTTGTCGCCCGCGCCGGCATCGGTGATGTTGATGTCCTGGCCAAGGCCCGACACCGTGACGATGCCGTCGTGCTCGGTGACCGTGATGACGTCGGCGCCACTGGTTCCGTTGATGGTCACGGTATCGGCGGCGCCGTCATTGGCGCCGAGGTCGAGATTGACCTGGTTGACGCCGGTGCCGGAGAGATCGTTGACGGTGATGTTGTCGGCGCCGCCGAGGGCGTTGAAGTCGATATGCTCGACCCCATTCAAGTCCATCGCGATGGACGCAACGTCGCGGGTGAACAGCACCCGACCGCCATTGGCCGAGATGTTGACGCTCTCATTGATGTTGGCCCCGTTGAATAGCAGCGTATCGGTGCCCTTGCCGCCTTCGACGGTGTCGCTGCCATCGCCGGGGTTCCAGACGAACGTGTCATCGCCGGCGCCGAGATTGGCGACATCGTTGCCGCGGCCGCCATTCACGATGTCATTGCCGGCGCTGCCGGTGATGGTGTCGTTGCCATCGCCGCCGTTGATATTGAGGCTGACGAGCTGGCCGGCCTTGATTGCGGAGGCATCGATGACATCGTTGCCCAATCCGCCGTTGACGGCAAGCACGTCACCGGCGTCGGCGTGCGCGACCGTGACTTGCGCGGCAAGCCCGTTGACCACGATCGATCCGCCTGATGTGACGACCTTGATGGTGTCGTCACCGGCACTGCCATTCACCGTCACGCGGTCCGCCGCGCCGTCGCCGCTTTGGCTGCCGGGGGCGGCACTGAGGTCGATAGCCACCTGCGTGACATCAGTGCCGGTCAGATCGTTAACCGTGATGTTGTCGGCGCCGCCGGCGGCAGCGATCTGCACGTGCTCGACATCGTTGAGATCCATGACGATATTCCCGACGTCGCGGCTGAGCAGCGCACGGTTTCCGTTCGCCGAGATCGACATGTTCTCGGCCACATTGGAGCCGTTGAACACCAGCGTGTCCGTTCCCGTGCCGCCTTCGACGACGTCGCTGCCGTCACCGGGATTCCACGTGAAGATATCGTCGCCCGCGCCGAGAAACGCCACGTCATTACCGCGGCCGCCGGTGACCTTGTCGTTGCCGTCACCGCCGATCAGGGTGTCGGCGCCCTGACTGCCGGTGATGGTGTCATTCCCGGCGCCGCCGTCGATGGTCAGCCCGATCACCGCGGCGAGCGCGGATGCATCGATGACGTCGTTGCCGTCGAGTGCCTGGATCACCAGCCGGTCGTTGGCAGCCTCGGCATTGGCGATTGTCACGACTTCCGGCAGGCCTGTCACCGTGACCGTGGTGCCCGTGGCCGTGACCTCGATGTGCTGATTGCCGTTGGTGCCGTTGACGGTCACCGTATCGGCCGCGCCGTCGCCTTGTGTGCCGCCGGGCGTGGCTCCGAGATCGACCAGGACCTGCTTGACACCGGTGCCGGTGAGATCGCCGACGGTGATGTTGTCGGCGCCACCGCGCGCATCGAACTCGATCTGCTCGATGCTGTTGAGGTCCATCGTGATGTTGGCGACATCGCGGGTGAAGCGCACCCGGCCGCCATTGGCCGTGATGTTGATGTTCTCGGCGATGTTGGCGCCGTTGAACAGCAGCTTGTCGTTGCCCGATCCGCCCTCGACGGTGTCGCTGCCGTCGCCGGGATTCCAGATGAAGGTGTCGTCGCCACTCCCGAGCTGGGCCAAGTCGTTGCCGCGGCCGCCGTTGACGATGTCGTTGCCGGAACCCCCGATCAGGAGATCGTTGCCGTCGCCGCCGGTAATCGTGTCGTTGCCGGCGCCGCCGTCGAGCGTCAGCGAAATCAGGCTGCCGAGGCCGTTACCTGCCGTGATGACATCGTCGCCGCCGCCGGCATGCAGCACGAGATTCTCCGTCGTGCCGATATCGAGGGAAAATGGCGCAGCGCCCGTCCCGTCGAACCGCACGCGGGTGCCATTCGCCGTGATCGTGAACGTCTCCGAGGCGTTGCTGCCGTTGATCTGCACCGTGTCGTTGCCGTCGCCGCCTTCGACGACGTTGCTGCCGCCGCCGGGATTCCAGATCATGAGGTCGTTGCCGGCTTCGCCGAACAGCTGGTTGTCACCGCTGCCACCGTCGAGCGTGTCGTTGCCCGCGCCGCCGAACAGCAGATCGTTGCCGCCGCCGCCCTTGATCACATCGTCGCCGGCCTGACCGAACAGCAGATCAGCACCCGAGCCGCCCGTGATCCTGTCATTGCCGTCGCCGCCGAAAATATGCACCGCGGGCATCGCGCCGTGGCTTTCGTTGACGGTGATGGTGTCGTCACCGCTCTGACCGAAGACATCGATCTCGTTGGTGTTGGCGACAGTGGGATCGCCGCCGACGGTCTTCACTTGCCCGTTATTGATGAGAATGCGGCCAGACATGTCGCGGTCGATCACGAGGCCGTTATTGGCGCTATCGCCGAAAATCGTGAGCTGCCCCGTAACCGGGGAAAAAACAGAGGTAATGGACATCCAAATATTCCTTCGATCGATCTAGCCCCCCCTCGATGCGTAGCAGCCGCCGTCAAGACAATCTTGAAGGGTTGCTTGAGATGCGCGTGATTATTCTGGAGATTCCCTCCAGATTTGCGGCAGGCCGGTCTTGGGCATCTGCGGATATGATGGCTCGCAAGTTGGGAGCTGCGGCGGCGGATCACCTTCCGACGCGCCTGCCAAGCCGAACGAAATTGCGCGTGTGGTCTCGACGCATTTGGTATTAAGCTCGGCGACGGAGTGGGCGTCGGCAAATCGCCCACGGCCCCGCTGCAGAGTCGAGAGCGACGTGTATTTTCGGCCCAATGAATATCCGCACAACGAATATTTGAGGGAGATCTCGGATGTCGTCACCCGAACCGATCAAATTCACCGATGGCGCAGCTTACGAGCGCTTCATGGCACCCTGGAGCCGATCGGCCGGGACCTTGTTCCTTGACTGGCTGGCGCCACGACCCGGACTGGCCTGGGCGGATGTCGGTGCGGGCAACGGCGCGTTCACTGAACTCCTTGTTGCGAAATCCGCTCCCTCATCCGTTTGCGCGATTGATCCCTCCGATGCGCAAATTGCGACGGCGCGCCAAAAGTTCGCGGCAAAACCGGTCGAGCTTTCAATTGGCGATGCGATGGCACTTCCCTACGACCGCGACCGCTTCGACGTCGCGGTGATGGCGCTGGCGCTGTTCTTCGTCCCCGACGCGCGCAAAGGTGCTTCGGAAATGGTCCGTGTCACCAAGCCCGGCGGCATG
This sequence comes from Bradyrhizobium monzae, assembly GCF_021458635.1. Classification (GTDB taxonomy): domain Bacteria; phylum Pseudomonadota; class Alphaproteobacteria; order Rhizobiales; family Xanthobacteraceae; genus Bradyrhizobium. The sequence continues at coordinate 49,393 of NZ_JAIRDQ010000005.1, read as the reverse complement.
GTCGCGTCCTACACTTGGGACATTGTGCGGGGCGGCACGCCGACGCAGCCGCTGTGGGAAGAGTTGGATGCCCTTGGTATCCCCGCAGCGCGCCCGCCGAGCGCGGACATTTCACGTTTCGAAGCGTTGAAGGCACTCTGGGCGGAGATTGGCCTGAGCAATATCGAAACCCGTGAGTTGGTTGTCGAGCGGACATTCGCTGACTTCGACGATTATTGGTTGTCGATGGTCGTGAGCAGCCCAAGCGGCGTGATGGGAAAGCTGTCGGAAGCCCAGGGCGCTGAGCTCAAACGCCGACTGCAGGCGCGACTGCCAGCAAGCGCGAGCGGTGCGATCACGGTCCATGCCAGTGCGACGGCGATCAAGGGGCGTAAGGCCGCGTGATGATCTGGACGGGTACAAGCGGCTGATCGCGTTGACCAGTCGCAACCGGCCTTCGAGAGCAGAAGCGGACAAGACGAACGCGTTACGTCGCCGCCTTCTTCTTCGCCTTCGGCTTCACCGGTTTCGGAGCGACCTGCGGCTCGGGCGAGCCCTCGATCGCGGAGAGGCGCCCCGATGTGAACGTGTAGATGCCCGCGCGCGGACCCGTGGTCCAGGTGACAACCGCGACGCGACGGCCGGCGGCATCGCTTGAGAGATTGACATTGGAGGGCGCGCCGATGCCGCGCACCACGTCGCATTCGGTGTGGCCGAGCGCGACCGTGCCGCCCATCGGCGCGGGCGCCGTGGTCGAGGCGTTTGCATCAGCAGGTCCAGGCGGCGGTGCCATGCCGGGGCAAGCGCCGTCGGCACTGACGAGATCTTCAGCGCCAACCGGCTTGTCGGGGGTCAGCGGCGGCGATTCGATCGAGATGTTCTTGATGAACAGGCGGCTCGGCTTGTTGAACCATTCGGCGTCTTTAGCAGACGCCAGCAGATCGGTCCCGCCCGAGCAGCCCGCGATCAGCGGCGCGACAGCGGCCAATGCAACTATGAGCGACTTTTGAAGCTTTTGATGTCGCACGATAAACTAGATTCCCCGCATGAAGGAGCAGACCTAAGCGATTGTCCCAACATCACTTTGCGGCACGAAGGTGGCCGAAACCAGTCTGCCCGAGAAAGACCAAATTATCATTAACCGGGTAAGGTGGCTAATTCCGCCGCTGCCACCGGCCCCGTTCGTCCGCCTGCCAATAGGTGACCTCAAATCCGCGCGTCTTGCAATCCGTCCAGGTGCTGCGGGCCGCCGCAAGCGCATCCGGATCGTCGCCGTTGAACAGCAACACCATGCGCTCATAGGCCTCCGCGTCCTGCGGCAATTCGGCGTTGTCGACCAGGAAGCGGACATTGGCGCCGTTCGGATTGTCCGCCTCGATCGCCAGCACGATCGGCTGCTCGGCCACATCGTTCACGCGCCATGTCGCGTGCGGCAGGAAGGAATCGTCGCGATAGGTCCATAGATGCGCGTCGAGCGCATCGGCGCGCTCCGGTGAGGTCGACTGCACCACGACGCGCCAGCCGCGCTCGAGCGATTTCTCGAGAAGCGGCGGCAAGACGTTCTCAACCGTCATGTTTTGCAGATGGTAGAAGAGCACTTCGGTCATTTGCGCTCGTAATGATCCGCCACCAGGCGATCGAGCAGCCGTACCCCGTAGCCGCTTCCCCAGCTCTGGTTGATGTCGGTCTTGGGCACGCCCATCGCGGTGCCGGCGATGTCGAGATGCGCCCAGGGCGTCCCGTCGACGAAGCGCTGCAGGAACTGCGCCGCGGTGATCGAGCCGCCGTGGCGGCCGCCGGTGTTCTTCATGTCGGCGAACTGGGAATCGATCAGCTTGTCGTATTCGGGGCCGAGCGGCAGGCGCCAGACCTTCTCGCCGCTCTCGATGCCGGCGGCGTGCAGGCGCTCGGCGAGTTCGTCATTGTTGGAGAACATGCCGGCATGATCGGTGCCGAGCGCGACCACGATCGCGCCGGTCAGCGTCGCCAGATCCACCATGAATTTCGGCTTGGTCTTCTTGGCCACGTACCAGAGCACGTCGGCCAGCACGAGGCGGCCTTCCGCGTCGGTGTTGATGATCTCGATGGTCTGGCCCGACATCGAGGTGACGATGTCACCCGGCCGCTGCGCATTGCCGTCGGGCATGTTCTCGACGAGGCCGATGGCGCCGACCACGTTGGCCTTCGCTTTACGCGCCGCGAGCGCGTGCATCAGGCCGACGACGCATGCAGCGCCGCCCATGTCGCCCTTCATGTCCTCCATGCTGCCGGCCGGCTTGATCGAGATGCCGCCGGTGTCGAAGCAGACGCCCTTGCCGACGAAGGCAACCGGCGCCTCGCCTTTCTTAGCCCCGTCCCAGCGCATGATCACGGTGCGGCTCGGCCGCGCCGAGCCCTGGCCGACGCCGAGCAGCGCGCCCATACCGAGCTTCTGCATCGCCTTGACGTCGAGCACCTCGATCTTGACGCCGAGCTTGCGCAGCAGGCCTGCGCGGCGCGCGAACTCCTCGGGGAAGAGCACGTTCGGCGGCTCGTTGACGAGATCGCGCGCGATGATGACGCCGTCGACGACGGCGCCGGCCGACACGAAGGCCCTCTTCGCTGCGGCCGCATCGCCGACCGCCAGCGAGACGTCGGCGCGCAAGGCGCCCTCCTCGCCGTCCTTCTTCTTGGTCTTGTAGCGGTCGAACTTGTAGGCGCGCAGCCGCAGGCCCGAGGCGATCGCAACCGCCTGCTCGCTGGTCATGGCGCCAGCCGTCAGTTCCGCCATGATGGTCATGGCAGCGGTCCCAGCCTTGAGCTTGCCGGCGGCCACGCCGCCGAATTTCAGGAAGTCGTTGCCCTTCAGGCTCGATGCCTTGCCGGTCCCGATCACGATCAGGCGCTCGGCCTTCAGACCCTCGGGCGCCAGGATGTCCAGGGCGGCGCCGGTTTTACCCTTGAACGAGGCGGCGGCCGCCGCCCGCTTCACGAGCTCGGCTGCCCCGCCCAGCGCCTTGGCCGTCGCCGGACCAACCTTCAGAGCGTCGTCACAGAACACGATCAGGATGCCACGGGCGGCACTGGCCAACGGGACGAAGCCGACCTTGATGGCATCGGACATGGGTAACTCCTCGAAAACATGGGATTTTTACCAATCAAGCGAGCCGGCCGAAAGCCGAACCTGAATGGCGATTCACTCGTCTGCCCGCACTATGGGCGAGAAGCGCGGTCGATGCCAAGCACCGCCCGTGGCAGGGACGCCACAACGAGGGAAATATTAACCATATGTTGAGGGTGCCATGGGTCAGCCATTTTGTTGACGGATCAAAGGGATGGTAGTGAGAAGGTGAGCCTCCGGAAGAGCTGCCTGGCCGACCTTGGGGATCCCCTGTCAGGGGATTGGTTGGATAGAAGGAATTCCGGTGCGCGCGTGTTGGGGCTTTGGTGGGATTCGTGCGGTAGCGCATGGGGTCAATCGACAGGTATATTTTCCGCACGACGCTGGCGTCGTTTGCGCTCGTCCTGGTCAGCCTTACCGGCGTGATCTGGATTACGCAGGCGTTGCGCGGCATCGACCTGATGACGAGCCAGGGTCAGACCATCATGACCTTCCTCGGCATCACCAGCCTCGTGATCCCGGCGCTGGTGCTGATCATCTCGCCGATCGCGCTGATGATCGCGATCTCGCACACGCTGAACAAGCTCGCGACCGATTCCGAGATCATCGTGATGAATGCCGCCGGCTTCTCGCCGTTCCGGCTGTTCTATCCGTTCTTCTACGCCACCTGCGTGGTGGCGCTGCTGGTGGCCTTCATCGCGGCCTACCTCGCCCCCGACGGCATGCGGCGGATCAAGCAGTGGGACGCCGAAATCACCGCCGACGTGCTCACCAACATCCTGCAGCCCGGCCGCTTCGCCCAGCTCGACAAGAATCTCACGATCCGGATTCGCGAGCGTCTGCCGGGCGGCATCCTCGCCGGCATCTTCATCGACGACCGTCGCGATCCGAACGAGCGCGTCTCGATCGTCGCTGAGCACGGCGAGGTCGTGAAGAACGAGAACGGATCGTTTCTGGTGCTCAAGGACGGCAACCTCCAGCGCTTCGAGGCCGGCAAGCGCGACCCTGCGCTGGTGGCGTTCGGCCGCTACGGCTTCGACATGTCGAAGTTCGGCAACCAGGGCCATGACGTCACCCTCGGCATTCGCGAGCGCTATCTGTGGGAGCTGTTCTCGCCGTCCGAGGACGATCCGGTCTACAAGCAGATTCCCGGGCAGTTCCGCTCGGCCCTGCACGACAACTTGCTCGCGCCTATCTATCCCTTCGCCTTTGCCGTCCTGACCTTCGCTTTCCTCGGCGCGCCGCGTACCACCCGCCAGAGCCGCAACTTCTCGATCGGCGGCTCGGTGCTCGCCGTGTTCGGCCTGCGCATGGCGGGATTTGCCTGCTCGGTGATGGCCGTGAAGTCGCCCGGTCCAGTGCTGTTCCAGTACGCGATGGTCTTGGGCGCGATCGGTGTCGGGCTGTGGATGATCATCGGCGGCATCGTGGTCGAGCCGCCGCCCGGCCTGACGGAAGCCATCAACAGATCGAACGCGCGGATCGCGCGGCTGTTCGGACGGCCGGCGACCGCATGAGCATGCTCACCAACACGCTCGGGCGCTATTTCGCCGGCCGCTTCGTGGTCGCCGCACTCGGCGTGTTCGCGAGCATTTTCCTGCTGCTGGTGCTGGTCGACTACATCGAGATGGTGCGCAAGACCTCGGGGCTGGCGTCGGCGTCCGCGATCATGGTGGCCGAGACCTCGTTGTTCCGGGTACCGCAACTGCTGGAGAAGCTGACGCCGTTCTGCATGCTGATCGGCGCCATGACCTGCTATCTCGCCCTCTCCCGCCGGCTCGAGCTCGTGGTGGCGCGCGCCGCCGGCATCTCGGCCTGGCAGTTCATCTCGCCCGCGCTCGGCAGCGCGCTCCTGATCGGCGTGATCGCCACCATCGCCTACAATCCGATGTCGGCTAACCTCCGCGAGCTTTCCAAGCGCATGGAGGCGGAGCTGTTCGGCTCGGCGCCTGGCGGCGGCATCCAGGACGCCTCGGGCTTCTGGCTCAACCAGGTGACCAGCGACGGCCAGACCATCATCAACGCGGCGCGCAGCGAGCAACAGGGCGTCCGGCTGACGGGACTCACGCTGTTCCGCTTTGACACAGAGCAGCACTTCAAGGAGCGGATCGAGGCGCGCGAGGCGACGCTCGAATCCGGCCATTGGCTGTTCAAGGGCGTACGCCGCTTCTCGCTCGATTCTCCGCCGGTCGATCAGGCCAGTCTCGAGATTCCGACGACGTTGACCGAAGCGCAGGTTCGCAACAGCTTTTCCACACCCGAGACTGTGTCCTTTTGGCAACTACCGAGCTACATCCGCTCGTCGGAGAGCTCGGGGTTCGCGACAGCCGGATATCGACTCCAGTATCACAAGCTGCTGGCACAGCCGTTTTTGCTCGCCGCCATGGTGATGCTCGCGGCGTCCGTGTCGCTGCGCTTCTTCCGGATGGGCGGCGTACAGAAGATGGTTTTGAGTGGCGTGGGCGCAGGCTTTCTGCTCTACGTTCTGTCGAAAGTGACTGAAGACTTGAGCAAGGCTGAGTTGATGCATCCGATCGCTGCGGCGTGGTTGCCCGTGGTGGTGGGCGGCCTCACCGGCTTTTTGGCCTTGCTGTATCAGGAGGACGGATAGTGACGGCCGTCCGCCGAGGACACGTATCTGGTTTCACGTTGCGCACCCCCGTGCGCGCGAACGGATATGGCTTGTCTGTCCGCACGCTCCTGCTTGCCCTGATCGCGACCGTATCACTCGCCGGCATGATCGATCTTGCCGCGGTGACGCCGGCTGCCGCCCAGAGCTACACCTACAATCCGCTGCCGCCGCGTCCGCGGCCGCCGAAGGCCGCCAATGACGGGCAGATGCTCGTGCAGGCGACCGAGGTCGATTACGACTACAACAATTCGCGCATTTCCGCGGTCGGCAACGTCCAGCTGTTCTACAACGGCACCAGCGTCGAGGCCGATCGGGTCATCTACGACCAGAAGACCAAGCGGCTCCATGCCGAAGGCAACATCCGCATGACGGATGCCGACGGCAAGATCACCTATGCCGAGATTCTGGATCTCTCCGACGACTACCGCGACGGTTTCGTCGATTCGCTGCGCGTGGACACCGCCGACCAGACCCGCATGGCCGCGACCCGTGCCGACCGATCGAGCGGCAACTACACGGTGTTCGAGAACGGCGTCTACACCGCCTGCGCGCCGTGTAAGGACGATCCGAAGAAGCCCCCGCTCTGGCAGGTCAAGGGCGCCCGCATCATCCACGACCAGCAGGAGAAGATGCTGTATTTCGAGACGGCGCAGCTCGAATTCTTCGGCGTGCCGCTCGCCTACATGCCCTATTTCTCGACGCCCGATCCGACCGTGAAGCGCAAGACCGGCTTCCTGATGCCGGGCTTCACCTCCTACACGGCGTTCGGCTACGGCGTCGAAGTCCCGTTCTACTGGGCGATCGCGCCCGACATGGATGCGACCTTCAGCCCGCGCATCACCTCCAAGCAGGGCGTGCTGTTCCAGGCCGAGTTCCGCCAGCGCCTGATGGACGGCGCCTACCAGGTCCGCGTCTACGGCATCGACCAGCTCAATCCCGGCAATTTCGCCGGCCAGCCGGGCGACCGCCAGTTCCGCGGCGGCATCGAGACCAAGGGCCAGTTCGCACTGAACGACAAATGGGTCTGGGGCTGGGACGGCGTCCTGCTCTCCGACTATTATTTCATGTCGGACTACCGCCTGTCGGCCTATCGCGATCCGCTCGGCTCGTTCCTGAACCTGCCGACGGATGCGCTGTCGCAACTCTATCTGACCGGCGTCGGCAATCGCAGCTTCTTCGACGCGCGCACGATGTACTGGACGAGCTTCTCGGGCAACCAGCAGCAGGTCCCGGTCGTCTATCCCGTGATCGACTACTCGAACGTGCTCAACTATCCGATCTTCGGCGGCGAGGTCTCCTACAAGACGAACTTCGTCAATCTGACGCGTAACGACGCGGTGTTCGACCCGATCACGACGACGGCCAACACCATCGGCCTGTGCACGACGACCTCGGCCGATCCGCTCGCGCGCACGCCGTCGCAGTGCCTGCTGCGTGGCTTCCCCGGCACCTACACCCGCCTGACGGCGGAGGCGCAGTGGCGCAAGTCCTTCACCGACCCGTTCGGCGAGATCTGGACGCCGTTCGCGATCCTGCGCGCCGACGCGATCAATTCCGACGTCTCCAACCAGCCGGGCGTGTCGAACTACCTGCCCGTCGGCGACACCCAAGCGTTCCGCCTGATGCCGACCGTCGGCCTCGAATATCGCTATCCCTTCATCAACGTTCAGCCCTGGGGCTCGACCACCATCGAGCCGATCGCGCAGATCATCATCCGCCCGAACGAGACCTATGCCGGCAAGCTCCCGAACGAAGATGCGCAGAGCATGGTGTTCGACACCTCCAACCTGTTCAGCGTCGACAAGTTCTCCGGTTACGACCGCGTCGAAGGCGGCGGCCGCGCCAATGTCGGCGTGCAGGCGACCACGCAGTTCGACAAGGGCGGCGCCGTCAAGGTGCTGTTCGGCCAGTCCTACCAGCTGTTCGGCATGAACTCCTACGCGGTGCAGGACTCCATCAATACCGGTCTAAATTCCGGCCTCGACAAGCCGCGCTCGGATTACGTGGCGAGCGCCGCCTACTCGCCGAACAGCACCTATACGTTCAGCGTCCGCTCCCGCATGGACGAGCAGACCTGGAACATCCAGCGCTTCGAGGCGGAAGGCCGCGCCAACTTCAATCGCTGGTCGGTCAGCGTGATGTACGGCAATTACGCGGCGCAGCCGGAACTCGGCTATTTGACCCGCCGCGAGGGCATCCTGACGACCGGCTCGATCAAGGTCGCGACCAATTGGGTGGTGACGGGCTCGGCGCGCTGGGACCTCGAGGCCAACAAGATCAACCAATATGTGCTCGGCGCCGGCTATGTCGACGATTGCTTCGTGCTGGCGGCGAACTATGTAACTTCGTATAGCTATGCTGCGGGCACCACGCCGCCCGTGCTCAGCCACGCGTTCATGTTCCAGATCGGCCTGCGCACGCTGGCGACCTCGACCGGGGCCAGCGGTTCCGCCGGCTACCAGTGAACCCGTCAAAAATGCCGGCCACCTGCTCCCGATCGCAGGATCATCTCGGCTGACATGCGAGCGACAACCATGACGACCCGACTGCCTTTCTTCCGCCTCCCCCTCCTCGTGCTGGCCTCCGTACTGGTTCTCGCCGGCGCGCCGGCGCATGCGCAGAACATTGTCGTCATGGTCAACGGCGATCCCATCACCGATTTCGACATCGAGCAGCGCTCCAAGCTCGACACGCTGACGACGCAGAAGACCCCGAGCCGGCAGGACGTCATCAACATCCTGATCGACGACAAGATCAAGATAAAGGAAGGCAAGAAATACGGCGTCGACCCCACCGTTTCCGACGTCAACCAGTCCTACGAGGGCATGGCGCAACGCATGCGCATCTCGATCGATCAGCTCACCAAATCGCTCGAGAGCAAGGGCGTGCGCCCCGACACTCTCAAGAGCCGCATGAAGTCCGAGATGGTGTGGACCAGCCTCGTGCGCGGCCGCTTCAAGGAGAAGCTGCTGATCAGCGAGAGGGAGGTCGCCGACAAGGTGCGCGAAGGCGGCGAAGAGAAGCTTCAGATCGAGGGCACCGAGTACAAGATGCAGCCGATCGTGCTGATCGTGCCGCGCGGCTCGTCGGCCGCTTTCCAGGAGACGCGGATGAAGGAAGCCGAGCAATACCGCTCGCGTGTCGGAAGCTGCGAGGAAGCCAATTCGCTGTTCCGTTCGACGCCGAACGCCACCATCCGCGACAGCGTCACCAAGACCACCGCCGACCTGCCGGAGTCGCTGCGCAAGGTTCTCGACGACACCGCGATCGGCCACCTCACGGCCCCCGAAGTAACCAAGTCCGGCATCGAGATGGTCGTGCTTTGCTCGCGCAAGCCGACCACGATCGATACGCCGAAGAAGCGCGAGATCCGCGAGAAGATGTATACGGACAAGTACGAGAAGACCCAGAAGGCCTATCTCGACGAGCTCCGCAAAGCGGCGATGATCGAATATCGCAACCGCTGATGGCCGCTCCCGCAAAGCCCCTTGCACTGACGCTCGGAGAGCCCGCCGGCATCGGCCCCGACATCACCATCGCGGCCTGGCTCAGGCGCCGCGAGCTCGGCCTTCCCGCCTTCTATCTGCTCGGCGACGAGGCGCTGATCGGGCAGCGCGCCAAAGCACTCGGCGCCGACATCAGGATCGCCGCGGTGAGCCCGGGCGAAGTCGAGACCGTCTTTGCCGATGCCCTGCCCGTGGTTGCGACCGGCGAGCGTGCGACCGCTGCGCCCGGTAAGCCCGATGCCTCGAGTGCACCGGCAGCCCTTGTCTCGATCCGCCAGGCGGTCAGCGACGTCCGTGCCGGACGCGCCGGCGCCGTCGTCACCAACCCGATCGCCAAGAGCGTGCTTTACCGCGCCGGCTTCCGTCATCCCGGCCACACCGAATTCCTCGCCGAGCTCGCGAGCGTCGATGCCAGCGTGCCGCAGCCGGTGATGATGCTGTGGTCGCCGCGGCTCGCCGTGGTGCCGGTGACGATCCACGTTTCCTTGCGGGAGGCCCTCAGCCAGCTCACGAGCGAGCTCATCGTCTCGACCGTGCGCATCGTCGCAACCGAGCTGACATCCCGCTTCGGCGTTGCGCGGCCGCGGATCGCGATCTCCGGCCTCAATCCGCATGCCGGCGAGGACGGCTCGCTCGGCCATGAGGAGCAGACCGTGATCGCCCCGGCGCTCAAAGTCCTGCGCAATGACGGCATCGACGTCAGGGGACCGCTGCCTGCCGACACCATGTTCCACGAGGCCGCGCGCGCCGGCTATGACTGCGCGGTCTGCATGTATCACGACCAGGCGCTGATCCCGATCAAGACGGTGGCGTTCGACGACGCCGTCAATGTCACGCTCGGCCTGCCCTTCATCCGCACCTCGCCCGATCACGGCACCGCCTTCGATATCGCCGGCACCGGCAAGGCCAATCCGGCGAGCCTGATCGCGGCACTCAAGCTTGCCAGCCGCATGGCGGCTGCAAACAGCTGATGAGCGCGATCGACGACCTCCCGCCGCTTCGCGAGGTCATTCGCCAGCACGCCCTGTCGGCCCGCAAATCGCTGGGCCAGAACTTTCTGCTCGATCTCAATCTCACCGCGCGGATCGCGCGCGCGGCAGCGCCGCTGGAAGAGAGCACCATCGTCGAGATCGGCCCGGGCCCGGGCGGGCTGACACGCGCGCTGCTCGCGCTCGGCGCCAAGCGCGTCATCGCGATCGAGCATGACGAGCGCGCGATCCCGGCGTTGAATGATATTTCTGCGCGCTATCCCGGCCGGCTCGAAATCGTGCATGGCGATGCCATGACGTTCGATCCGCGTCCGCTGCTCGGGCGGGAGCGCGCGAAGATCGTCGCCAATCTGCCCTACAACATCGCGACCCAGCTGCTGATCAACTGGCTCACCACCGAGCCCTGGCCGCCATGGTTCGACATGATGGTGCTGATGTTTCAGCGCGAGGTCGGCGAGCGCATCGTCGCGCGCGAGGACGAGGAGGCCTATGGCCGGCTCGGCGTGCTTGCCAACTGGCGCTGCGAGACGAAAATCCTGTTCGACATTTCGCCGTCTGCCTTCGTGCCGCCGCCGAAAGTCACCTCCTCGGTCGTGCGCCTCAAGCCGCGCGCGGAGCCGCTACCCTGCGATCGCAGGATGCTCGAACAGGTCGCGGCCGCGGCCTTCGGCCAGCGCCGTAAAATGCTGCGCCAGAGCCTGAAATCGCTCGGTGTCGATCCCGCGCGGCTTGCGGCAGCCGCCGGCGTCGATGCGACGCGGCGCGCCGAGACCATTCCCATCTCCGGCTTTGTTGCCATGGCGCGTGAATTGGCGGATATACGAACCGAAACGTGAGAATGGAAATTCCGGAGGGAAGAAAATGGCGTTGATGCGTCGGCAGTCGCTGGTCAAGTTCGATGCGCCCTTGTGCGAGACCATCGTCGATACGCCCAAGCCGCAAGCACGTGAGGTGCTGGTGCGCATCGAGCGCTGCGGCCTCTGCCATTCCGACCTGCACATCCAGGATGGCTATGCCGATCTGGGCGGCGGCAAGAAGCTCGACACCACACGCGGCATGACGCTGCCCTTCACGCTCGGCCACGAGATCGCCGGCGTCGTCGATGAAGTCGGCCCCGACGTGCCGGCGGGTCTCGTCGGTTCGAACAAGGCGGTGTTTCCCTGGATCGGTTGCGGCCAGTGCCGCGACTGCAAGAACGGCGACGAGAACCTCTGCGCGAAACAGCGCTTCCTCGGCGTCTCCATCGACGGCGGATTCGCCACCCACGTGCTGGTGCCCGACGCAAAATATCTGCTCGACTACGATCCGCTGCCCGTCAACCAGGCCGCGACCTTGATGTGCTCTGGCGTCACCGCCTATGGTGCGCTCAAGCGCCTGGTCGACCGTCCGCGTCAGCGCAATCTGCTGCTGATCGGTCTCGGCGGCGTCGGCATGATGGGACTGTCGTTCGCGCAAGCGATGTTCAAGCAGCCGATCACGGTCGCCGATCTCTCGCCGGCCGCGCGCGATACCGCGCTGAAGAACGGCGCGGCCAACGCCTATGATCCCTCCGAGCCCGACGTCATCAAACGCATCCTGAAGGAGACCGACGGCGGTTTTGACGAGGTCGTCGATTTCGCGGGCAACGAGAAGTCGATGGCCTTTGCGGTCGCGGTTGCCGCGCGCGGCGGCAAGGTCGTCGTTTCCGGCCTGATGGGCGGCCAGTTCACGCTGCCGATGGTGCAGTGGGTCTACAAGCGCCTCACGGTCGAGGGTTTTATGGTCGGCACGCTTGCCGAGGCGCATGAACTGATGGCGCTCGCCCGCGCCGGCAAGATCAAGCCGACGCCGATGCGCGAAGAGCCGATGGGCGATGTCCAGAAATGGATCGACGAGCTGCGAGCCGGCCACGTGGTCGGCCGCATCGTGCTGAAGAACTGAGCTTCGACCGGCGGCGGGATACGCATCTCGCCGCCGCTTTCGTTTTGCGCCATTAACTCGGAATTCACGCGAGACCGGTTCCGCATATTGAAGCGCGACCTGCGAACTACGGTCTCATCATCGCTCTTCGGATTCCGGCGTGCCCATGCAGACCTTTTGCCGCTTCCTGGCGGACGAATTCGGCGCGACGGCGATCGCGCGTACGGTCTGATCCGCCGGCATTGCGCTGGCCAACATCGCGGTGGTCAACAATCTCGGTTCGACGCTGAAGCTGAAGTTGGGCTCGATCGGTTCGTCGCTGAAGTGAGCTCGCTACGTGCGATGCCCGGCGCGCGGAACGGCTACGGCTGCGCCGCGTTGGCTGCGCATGTCCATTCGCTGCACCGTCGAAAGCGCGTTCTTCATTGCCTGGAGCTTCCTCGAGAAGAGCGGCGAGCTCGGCTCGCCCGACACGTCCGCCAACATCATTCTCGATGCGATCGAGGTGCAGCTCAAAACCGGCGAGCGCCGGCCGCTGATGCTCGCCAACAGGGCGATCGACGCCTATCGCGACCAGACGGCCTGTTTCGAAATTCCGTAGTTCTCCGGCCCAGAACAAAGTTCGAGGCGTGGCTCGCGTGCAACGCGGGAGGCTCTTCCGCGGGGTCGGCAGAAAGTTAACGCCCGCGGCCGCCCCAGTTCCACGGATGGACCCGGGCGAACTTGCCCCAATCTGCCGAATTCCGATAGCCGGCTACCCCGGAAATTTGCATAAAACCAAAGCACAACTTGCAATGGGATGCGAACGGCCGTTCAATGCACGCATAAGCTGACAGCACATTGTATCACCTACGGTTTTGAGTGGAATGCGCATCCTTCTTATCATTCTGGGCATCTGGCTCCTGATCAACGTCCTCTTCGTCGTGATTATGATCCCGCCGCGCAAGCCCCGGAAATCGAATCAGCCGCGATCGTCGAGCGGACTCGCACCTGTCCCGATCGGCCGAAACGCCTACGACGAGGACGAAAGGGTCTCGCTGCGCCACACAATCATTGCCATTGCGATGGGGGCGCTATTCTCGCTGACGCCGCCTCTGCTGCAGGCCGTCGACGACATCAAGCGGATCATCGGCAGATACCGCAAGCCGGGGCACCGCACCGGGCCGGCAGGCCACGAACGATCCCTCGGGGCGCCCCTGAAAGAGCTCCGCGCGCAGGAGAACCCGACGCCGGCCGATGGATCGTCATCCCGTGAGCATGACGCCTCGAAGCACTGAAGCTGCGCGTCACCCAATCACTTCGCCCTAAAGGTTGGAACACCGCGAACCACCCGCGCGTTGGCCTCTCGTCAAGGCAACAACGGAGTCTGGGCGCATGACGAAGCCGCTGACACAAACGGTGCAGCCAGTTCCCGACGAAAACCAGAGCCACAAGGGCGCCGGCAGCGTGCCGGCCGTTCCCGTCGACACTACCAAAGGCCATCGCGACGACGAGAAGCAGAACATCCGTGAGCAGGCAGCCCACGGCAACCTCACCCAGAACACCAGCAACCGCCGCATGGGATAGGCAAAACCAGGGGATCGACAGAGGAGAGACAAGCTTGGTCAATCTCGGCAAATGGTACGATCCGATTTCCGAACGCTGGATCGCGCCGCGCGAACTCCGCTCTGCAACCCCTTCCCCCCGCGCCAGCGAGAACCACGTCCTCGAGCTTCAGAGGACAGTCGAGATCCAGCGCATCTGGCGCCTGTTGGTTGACTGCTGCGCAAGCAAGTAATGCTCTTGCGCGCTTGTGACGGCGGCGGAACGCAACGTCGGCCGCGCCGTTGTCATCCAGCATGACCGATCCCGCATCACCCGCCAGGCCCGTCGCAACCGCGATCCGCTATCTCTCGATCATCGTCGGCTGCGGCTGCCTGATGCTCGCCGCCATCTGCTTGGCCATCGCGTGCCAGGTCTTCATTCAAACTGGCGTGTTCGCGGAGTCCTACGCGATCGTGGGATTGATCAGCGGCGTATTGGGGCTGCTGGCGCTGAAGCTGGCGAACGTGTTGAGACAAGCTCGCTCACCCGCGCAATGCCGGGAGATCCAAGTCAAGCAGCGCTGAACTCAAGCTCTTGCCATGCTGATCGACAGCAAGCGAGCGTGTTACTCCGCCGCCCAGCGCGTCCATCAGCACAAAATTGAGCGCACCGATGGTTGGCATTTCGAAACGCTTGACGTCGCCACGTACGATGCTTGCGAACAGAAGCTTGACCCGATCGGCCGTCACGTGCTCCCGCAGAAATTCATAGTTTGCCGGATCGAAGGCAATCACCGAGATATTCGATGTGTTGCCCTTGTCGCCGGTCCGGGAATGGGCAATTTCACGCAGCTTCATGGTCATGGTCTCTTCTGAATTTGACGTCGGTCCTGAGGTAACCCGCGGCTGGGCGCTGACACTGCCTCACGCCTCGAACAGCTGGATCGCAGGTGACGTCAACTCCTTGGGCACCAGAACCGATGCCACGGCGATAATCTCCCGCGCGGACTTGAATGCACCGCCGCCTCCGGCCGGTCCGTTGGTGTAGAGCGTTTCGACCTCGTTGCCGATCAACACGGCTTCGGCAAGGCTATTGGTGCGGCCGGCCGCTCTGATTCGAACTTCGTATGGATCGTGGCCCTCGGAGAGCTCGCTGCCGTACAATGCGTTCGCCCCGATCAAGTCGAAGCGCTGCTCGTTCATTTGGACGCCGCACAATTCCAGCCTCTGCCGAACTATTTCCAGCGCCAGCCTCCCCCGCGCCAACGCGCCGGGACCGCCGTAGGACATCTGCCCCTCGCCGATGTAGCTGTCGATATAGCCTACGGAGGTCTTGTATGTCGGCGTCGCCGGCTTGCCGGTCGCGCCGGAAATGCTCACCCTGTCAGGGCCGATCTGCTTGACGGTCACGTTGGAGAAATCGGCGACCACGTCGGGCTGGATGTAGTTTGCGGGATCGTGGACCTCGTACAGCAACTGCTCCTTGCAGGTGGCTTCGGTCACGGCGCCGCCCGATCCCTCAACCTTCGTAATCACGACGTTGCCATCCTCGCTCACTTCCCCGATGGGAAAGCCGAGACGTGCCAGACCCGCGACGTCCTTCAAACCGGGATCGGCGAAATAGCCACCGGTAATCTGGCCGGCACACTCCAGGAGGTGCCCAACCAGAGCTCCGCGACCCAGCGAGTCCCAGTCGTCGTTCGCCCAGCCGAACTCGTGAAGCAGAGGCGCCAGGAACAGTGCGGGATCGCCGACCCGCCCCGTGATGACCACGTCTGCACCGGCCTGCAGCGCCCGCACGATCGGCTCTGCCCCGAGATACGCATTCGCCGATAACAGCCGATTGCCGAGATCGCCGATGCGTCCGTCGATTTCCAGAAACGGGAAGTTTCCCTGCTTGCAAACGTCCAGCACGTCGTCGCCGACGACCGCGGCAATCTTCAGGCCTGCAATCCCCAATTCCCTGGCAATCCTGGCCGTCTTCCGCGCCGCAGCCTGCGGATTGGCCGCGCCCATATTGGTGATGATCTTGATGCCCTTGGCCTTGCAGATCGCCAACACCGCACGCATGCGCCGTTCCAGCAGGGGATCGTAGCCAGCATCCGGATTTTTCATCTTCTCCTGTTGCGCCAGCGCGATGGTGCGCTCGGCGAGGCACTCGAAGCCAAGGTACTGAATGTGACCTTTCTCGGCGAGTTCGATGGCCGGCTCGATGCGATCACCCGAGTAGCCCGCTCCGGAGCCGATCCTGATCGTTCTCATGCGTGCGCCTCTCAATGCTCACAACGGGAATACGCCGAAGATAACGCATGCCATGGTCATCACGACAGATGCACCTCGCTGGGGGCGCCGCGGCTCCGGCACCTTCCGCCGCTCCGACGATTGCTAGGGAACCTGGACCAAGCAATAGCGTCAGCAAAAAGCCTGATTTCGCGGTGGAACGAACGCCGTGCAGGCCCAATTCAAGCCACATCCTCTCCGGATTTGCGGCTCATTGCCACCTAACTCTTTGTTGAGAAAGGGAAGGTAACGAGTTGCGTCATGCGTAAACGGGAGACCAGGATGGGCAACCGCACCGCAAAGTTCATATCCGCGCTGGTAGGCAGCATCATCGCCGGCGCACCGTTGGCCGCTGTTTCGCAGAACGCGCCAAGCGCACCCAGCGCCGCAAGCGCGGCCAATGCGGCAGCCGACTGTCTCGCCTCGCCGAAGGGTGTCGCGCCGCAGGGCCAGCACTGGCACTTCCGCGTGGAGCGCGGGACCAAACGGCAATGCTGGTATCTGCGCGCCGAAGGTGCCAAGGAAGGTGCTAAGGCCACGCAGAGCGCTCAGGCGACGCCCGATGCGCCGAATGCGGCTCCAGCCGCGCCGCAATCGGTGCAGAATGCGCATGCCGAATACATCGCGCCGCAGACCAGTGCTGCAGCGAGCCCGCCGGCGCCGGCCGCAGCCTCGACGCAGCAGGCTCCCAGCGCCACCGATGCCAATGCAGCGCAGCCCTCCGTCGCCACGCGCTGGCCCGATCCGGCACCCGCTTCGCCTGCGCCGCAGCCTTCAGCTGCAACGGATGCCGCACCTGCAGCGGCGTCCGCACAGCCGAACGCGAAGCCGGCCACATCCCCCGCCCCATTGACGCTCGCCGCGGCAGACGCGCCCGCGGACAAGCCAACCGGATCGGTGCAGATGCTGCTGCTCGTCATCGCCGGCGCGCTGGCGCTCGCCGGCGTCCTCGCCAGCGTGATTTATCGCTTCGCCGGTGGACGCGCGCGCGCCCGGACGGCCGATCGCCGCGTGAACTGGGATCATCGGCAGGATGACGAGGACAGCCGCGCGCCCTGGCATTCCGAGCCGGCGCCTCGCGTCGAACGGCCGCTTCCGGTGGACTTCGACGCCATGCGCCTGGAAGCCCCGCAGATCGCCGCATTCTCCAACGCCATTGGCCGGATCGCTGCGCAGAGCCGCTCCCTCGAGGTTGTGACCGCAGAGTCTGACGAGACCGGGATCGACTATTTCGACGGCGAATTCGAGATCGAGGCCCCGGCGGCTGTCCTCGCCGCCGACGACGTTCACAACGAAGAGCCGGCAAAGCACGACGCGGACGCGCAAGACGACCATGCACGCGACGACAACGGCGTCGATATCGACATCATCACGGCGATGCTGGAGCGGCTGGCGACGGAAGGGCCGCGGCTGACGCAGCCTCGCCCTGAAGCCGACCATGCTAGCCTTGAAGCTGACCTTGCAGCCCTCGCACGAAGCTCACGAGGCCGGTCCGCCGCTCGCGCTTGAGGCGCTCGGCCTTCAGGATCGACTGCACCTCGGCGAAGGCGTCATCGAGATTGTGGTTGATGACGATGTAGTCGTACTCGGCCCAGTGGCTCATCTCGTGGCTGGCGCGGCTCATGCGCTTGCGGATCACCTCGTCGGAATCCTGCGCGCGCGAATGCAGCCGCTTCTCGAGATCGGCCGCTGAGGGTGGCAGGATGAAGACGCTGACGACGTCGGCGCGCGCTTTTTCGCGCAACTGCTGGGTACCCTGCCAGTCGATGTCGAACAGCACGTCCTGCCCCGCCGACAGCGCGGCCTCGACGGGCGCGCGCGGCGTACCGTAGCTGTTGTCGAACACGGTTGCCCATTCCAGCAGCTCGTCGCCCTTCACCATGGCGTCGAACCTGGGCTTGTCGACGAACAGATAGTCGCGGCCGTCGACCTCGCCGGGCCGCATCGACCGCGTCGTCGCCGACACCGACATGCGCAGGCCGGGCATGCGGTCGATCAGGAGACGCGACAGCGTCGTCTTGCCCGCGCCCGATGGCGAGGACAGCACGAACATCAGCCCGCGCCGCTCGACACCGTCAGTTCCGTGACCGCCCGTCGTCATCGATCACTCCAGATTCTGGACCTGCTCGCGGAATTGCTCGACCACGTTCTTCATGGCAAGGCCGGTATTGGTCAGCTCGATGTCGTTCGACTTCGAGCAGCAGGTGTTGACCTCGCGGTGAAACTCCTGCGCCAGAAAATCGAGCTTGCGCCCGATCGGGCCGCCCTTGCCGATCAGCTCGCGCGCCTGCGCGACGTGCGAGGCGATGCGGTCGAGCTCCTCGCGGATGTCGGCCCTGGTCGCGATCAGGATCGCTTCCTGCATCAGGCGATCGGAATCGAAACGGTCGGAGGTGTCCAGCAGCGCGGCGATCTGCTCGGCGAGCCTCGCCTTGATCGCCTCGGGCTTGCGGCCCGGCGCGGCTTCCGCCTTCTTCGCCAGCTGCTCGACCTCGTCGACACGTTGGATCAGGATCTGGCCGAGCGAGCTGCCCTCGCGCTTGCGCATCGCCACGAGTTCATCGAGCGCCTTGTCGAAGGCTTCAGCCGCGGCAACCCGCGCGGCGTTGTCCTCCTCCTCATCACCCTCGGGCTCGGCAACCTCAATGACACCCTTGATGGCCAAAAGTCCGTCAACGCTCGGCGCGACCGCGTCGACCTTTCCGGCAATGACGGCGGCCGCCTTCAGCACGGCGTTGAGCACGTCCTCGTTGACGCGGACGGTGGCGGCCGCATTGGCACGCTTGACGCTCAGATTGGCGTAGACGGTGCCGCGCGACAACAGTTCGCCCGCGCGCTTCTTGGCGTGGGCCTCGAGCTCGTCGAACCCTTGCGGCAGCCGCACCCTGAGATCAAAGCCCTTGGCGTTGACCGACTTCAATTCCCATTCGAACGTATACGGCCCGCTAGCGCCGTGGCTTCGGGCAAAGCCGGTCATGGACGACAGCGCCATCAGGTCAAATTCTCCGGAAACATGGATTCGCGAGGCCATCAGGCCACGCGAATCTTAAGACTATTTTGCAGGAAAGTGGAATCCGCAAAGTCCCGTGGCAGGTCTGCGCAGGGGCGGACCCGGACCAAGGCCTAGCGCTGGATCACCGGCGGCGACGGCTGCACCGCGCCCTGCCGTGCGGGCGCGGGATTGGCTGGCCGCGCCGGCGGTTTCTTCTGCTGGGTCGGCTTGGGCGTGGTCGCGGTCGGTGCCGTATCGACGGCCGCTGGCGCGGCGGCGGCCGGCGCCGGCGCGTCATCGGCCGGCTCGACCGTGTCGTTCTGGATCTGCTTCTCCATCGCGCGCAACTTGGCGACGTTCTTCTGGTGCGCGTCGTAGGTCTCGGTGAAGGCGTGCCCGCCGGTGCCGTCCGCCACGAAGAAGAGGTCGCGGGTTCGGGCCGGGTTGGCGGCCGCCTCCAGCGAGGCGCGGCCGGGGTTGGCGATCGGGCCCGGCGGTAAGCCCTCGATCACATAGGTGTTGTAGGGTGACGGCTGCGTGATCTCGCTGCGCTTGATCGGGCGTCCCAGGGTGCCCTTACCGCCGACGAGGCCGTAGATGATGGTCGGATCGGACTGCAGCTTGATCTTCTGCTTGAGCCGATTGACGAACACGGCAGCGACGCGGCTGCGCTCATCCGGTTTGCCGGTCTCCTTCTCGACGATCGAGGCGAGCGTTTCCAGCTGCTCCGGGGTCTTGACCGGAAGGTCCTGGCTGCGGCGCTCCCAGATCTCCGCGAGCACGCGCTTGTGCGCCTGCTGCATGCGCTGGATCACCTGGTCGCGCGGGGTCCCGCGCGGGAACTTGTAGGTCTCCGGCAGCAGCGTGCCTTCACGCGGCAATTCGCGCACGCTGCCGGTGAAGATGTCGTTGTCGGACAGCCGCGCCACGATCTGCTCGGAGGTCAGGCCTTCCGGAATCGTGACGGAATGCTGCACCACCTTGCCCTCGACGATGGTGGCGATGACGTCACGCAGGGATGCGTTCTTCTGGAACGAATATTCCCCCGGCTTCAGGTCCGAGCTCGCCTTCAGCGCAGCCACCGCGGCGATGAACACCCACGGATTGACATCGGTCACGCCTTCCTTGTTCAGGGTCTCGGCGATGTCACGCTTGCCCGCACGCTGCGGGATGTTGACGATCTTGTCTTCCTTCAGCGGCCCCGGCGCCTCGAGCGCCTGCCGACCGTAATAATAGGCGCCGCCGGCGCCGAGCATGGCGATCAGCAGCAGGGTGATGATGGCGTTGCCGACCACGACGAACGGGTTGCGCGCCCGCTCCGAACGCTTCGGCGGCGGCGGGACCTGCTCGGGCTCGAGCGCTGCCCGCGGACTCCGGGGCGAAATGGGCGGCCTTTCACTCATCGAAGCAACCTGAATCCTGCCGGTTCAATCGCAGCCTGACAATCGCTTGCCGAGCCAAATGCACGCGCCCGAGGGTATGACTTATCGCCGAATACGGCAAAACGGTGGATTCGTTGCAAACACAAACTAATGGGCCAGCCGCCGGAGGATCACCGACGCATTGGTACCGCCGAAACCGAAAGAATTCGACAACGCGACGTTGACCTCGCGCTGCTTCGCCTTATGCGGCACGAGATCGATCGCGGTCTCCACCGACGGGTTGTCCAGGTTGATGGTCGGCGGGACGATGTTATCGCGAATCGCGAGGATGGCGAAGATCGCCTCGATCGCGCCGGCCGCGCCGAGCAGATGGCCGGTCGACGATTTGGTCGAGGACATCGCAACCTTGGAGGCAGCATTGCCGAGCAGCCGCTCCACCGCGCCGAGCTCGATCTCGTCGCCGAGCGGCGTCGAGGTGCCGTGTGCGTTGATATAGTCGAGGTCGGATGCGGTCAGACCTGCGCGCTTGAGCGCCGCCGACATGCTCCGGAAGCCGCCATCACCATCGGGCGCCGGCGACGTTATGTGATAGGCGTCACCTGACAGGCCGTAGCCAATCACCTCGGCATAGATCTTCGCGTGGCGGCGCTGGGCGTGCTCCAGCTCCTCCAGGACGAGGACGCCGGCGCCCTCGCCCATCACGAAGCCGTCGCGGTCCTTGTCATAGGGACGCGAGGCCTTCTCGGGCGTGTCGTTGAAGCCGGTCGAGAGCGCACGCGCGGCGTTGAAGCCGGCAATGCCGATACGGCTGATCGGCGACTCCGCGCCGCCAGCGACCATGACGTCGGCATCGCCCAGCGCGATCAGCCGCGCGGCGTCGCCGACGGCATGCGCACCGGTCGAGCAGGCCGTGACCACCGAATGGTTCGGCCCCTTCAGCCCGTGCTTGATCGAGACATAGCCGGAGGCGAGATTGATCAGGCGGCCCGGAATGAAGAATGGCGACACCCGGCGGGGTCCGCGCTCCTTCAGCAGGATCGCCGTTTCGGCAATGCCGTTGAGGCCGCCGATGCCCGAGCCGATCATGGTGCCGGTCGCGCATTTGTCCTCTTCGGTCTCCGGATGCCAGTTGGCATCGTCGAGCGCCTGGCCGGCCGCGGCCATGCCGAAGATGATGAAGTCGTCGACCTTGCGCTGGTCTTTCGGCTCCATCCAGATATCGGGATTGAAGCTGTCGTTGCTGCCGTCGCCGCGCACGACTGTGCAGGCGTATTTGGTCTGCAGATCGGAGACATCGAAGCTCTCGATCCTGCGTGCACCGCTTTCGCCGTTGAGGATGCGTTTCCAGGTTGGCTCGACGCCGCAGCCGAGTGGCGACACCATGCCGAGACCAGTGACGACAACCCGCCTCATATCCGAAAACTCCGAATCGAAAGATTCACGGCCAATAACAAGAAACCGGCTGACCGCTGCGAAGCGGCCCGTCCGGTTTCAATGTTGTCCCCGCGAAAATGAAGAGCCTTAGCTCTTCGCGTTCTTCTCGAGAAACTTCGTAGCGTCGCCGACGGTGAGAATCGTTTCCGCGGCGTCGTCCGGAATCTCGCACCCGAATTCTTCTTCGAACGCCATCACCAGTTCGACGGTGTCCAGACTGTCGGCGCCGAGGTCATCGATGAAGCTCGCTGCGTCGACAACCTTCTCGGGTTCAACACCAAGGTGTTCGACCACGATCTTCTTAACCCGCTCGCCAATGTCACTCATTGCATAACCTCGTGTTGTTCCCTGTAGACCCGACCCCCCGGGACGATACGAGCCGTCGTGGTCGTTGACTGCCTTCGCTTACGAACTTTGATTTGGCCCCACCTTAACCGATGGAGGCCCGGCGAACGACGGCCAAGGCTCCGCATCGCCAATATACAGGGTTTCAAAAACCTGCAATGGCGTTCTTTGCCCATCCGTTGAAGGTCCGGTTATCACACTTCAACTGCCTTGACTACACGCCTCAATTCGCTCCGAAAACGCCGTTTGCCGCATCCTGCCCGCCCATGTGGGCAGTGCGGAACGACGTATCAGATCATGGCCATGCCGCCGTTGACATGGATGGTCTGGCCGGTGACGTAGGCCGCTTCGTTCGAACTCAGGTAGACCGCGGCCGCCGCAATGTCCTCGGGCGTGCCCAGGCGATTGGCCGGAACCTTGGTCAGAATCGTCTCGCGCTGCTTGTCGTTGAGCGCATCCGTCATCGGCGTCTTGATGAAGCCGGGTGCAATGCAGTTCGCGGTCACGCCGCGCTTTGCGTATTCGGCCCCTAGCGTCTTGATCATGCCGATCAGGCCGGCCTTCGACGCGGTGTAGTTGCCCTGCCCGGGATTGCCGGTGACGCCGACCACCGAGGTGATGGCAATGATACGGCCGAAGCGCTTGCGCATCATCAATTTGGTGGCGGCGCGCGCCAGGCGGAAGGTCGCGGTCAGATTGACGTTGATGACCTCGTCCCAATCCTCATCACGAAGCTGAACGAACAGATTGTCACGCGTGATGCCGGCGTTGGCGATCAGAATGTCGACCTGGCCCATCGCAGCTTCCGCGGCCGGGACCAGCGCCTCGACCTCGTCGGCCTTGGAGAGATTGCAGGGCAGCACGAAGGTGCGCTCGCCGAGCTTGCCGGCCAGTTCGTCCAGCACGTCCTTGCGCGTCCCCGAGATCGCAACGGTCGCGCCCTGGGCGTGCAGCGCCTGTGCGATCGCGCCGCCGATACCGCCGGTCGCGCCGGTGACGAGCGCCTTTTTGCCAGTCAGATCGAACATCGAAAACTCCTCCAAAGCACGACGATCCGGAAAAGTGTGCAGCGGCTTTCCGGAAAGATCGTGCGCAAACTTAAGCTTGCTTCGCAGCAGCCAATGCATCCTTGGCGGCGGCAATGTCATTCGGACCGCCCACGGCAACGCCGACGGCGCCGTCGGCAATACGCTTGACGAGGCCCGTCAGCACCTTGCCCGCGCCGATCTCGAAGAATCGGGTGACGCCCTGCCCCGCCATGTAACCAACCGACTCGCGCCAGCGCACCGTGCCGGTGACCTGCTCGACCAGGCGGCGGCGGATCTCGTCAGGATCGGTGATGGCGCTTGCGAGCACGTTTGAGACCAGCGGCGCAGCCGGCGCCTTGATCGTGACCTTGGACAGCGCCTCGGCCATCGCGTCCGCGGCGGGCTGCATCAGCTTGCAATGGAACGGCGCGGACACCGGCAGCAGCATGGCGCGCTTGGCGCCCTTGGTCTTCGCGATCTCGACGGCGCGGTCGACCGCGGCCTTGTCGCCGGAGACGACCACCTGGCCGCCGCCATTGTCATTGGCGGCCTGGCAGACCTGCCCCTGTGCCGCCTCCTTGGCGACCTCAATGGCCGCATCGTAATCGAGGCCGAGCAGCGCGGCCATCGCGCCGGCGCCGACCGGCACGGCTTTTTGCATTGCGAGACCGCGGATGCGAAGCAGCCGCGCGGTGTCCGAGATCGTCAAGCTGCCGGCCGCAGCCAGCGCCGAATATTCGCCGAGCGAGTGACCGGCAACGAACGCCGCATCCCGCCCCACGGAAAACCCTGCTTCAGCCTCCAGCACCCGCAGGGTCGCCACAGACACCGCCATCAGGGCCGGCTGGGCGTTCTCGGTGAGCTGAAGGGTTTCGGCCGGACCATCCCAGATCGTGGCCGTCAGCTTCTCTCCAAGCGCGGCGTCGACCTCGTCGAACACGGCGCGCGCCACCGGAAAGGCGTCGGCCAGAGCCTTGCCCATGCCAACGGCCTGGGAACCCTGCCCCGGAAATGTGAATGCTGCCGTCATCGGCGCTCCCTGGATCGCTCGAGCCGTGTGCTTCGAGAACCCGGCAGCCGATGACGTCCGGCCCGAGCCTTGGTTCCCGACCATGCTCCGAAAGGGGCCGTAGACACTGTCCGGGGCCGGACTGTCAAGCCAAGACGGTGGCCTTGGCCGGCATTCAACTGCTGACGCGGCCTCTCAAAACCCGCCGGCCTTCTGATCCGCACCAACTTCGGCACCGGCCTGCGCGCGGCGCGCATTGCTGACCAATTGGCCCGGCCGGTCGTCGCGGTTCGGCTTGGCGGTAGCGAGTCGCAGCACTGCGGCGTAATTCGGCTGCACCTCCATCCGCTCCGCATGCCGGCTTTCACTGAGCAGGCGGTGCACCTTCGGCAGATTGTAGCAGGGCACGTAGAACAGCAGATGATGCTCGAGGTGATAGTTCACGTAGTACGGCGCGATGAACAGACGCTCGAGGAAATTGGCATGCGTGGTGCGGGTGTTGCGCAAGGGATCGCTGCTGTCGGGAACGACAGCATGCTCGGCGATGTTGCGGATGCGGGTGATGACCATCATCCAGGTCAACAGCGGCACCAGCCATAGCAGCGGATAGGCCCACCACACGCCGGCCGCCGTGAGCGCGGCGAACATCGCGGCGTTGACCAGGCATTGCGGCCCGAGCTTCTCCCAGAAATGCGCGGCGCGCTGCCGCCACGGCCAGTCCTTCGGCCCGAGCGCGTTGAGCAATTGCGCCTTGCGCTGCTGGTAGCCGGTCTGTCCGGTGACGTCGCGGATGAACTTGCGGCGATAGCTCAGCCTGGTGATCGGAAACGGCGCCGACAGCACCAGATCAGGGTCATCCTCCTGCTGGGTGCGTGCATGATGCTGCAGGTGATAGCGCCGATAGCTGCGCGTCTCGGCAAAGAGCGGATAGGCGCAGAGCCACTGGCTCAAGGCCAGATTGGTCTTCTCGTCCGCGGACAGGCAACCATGCGCGCCGTCATGCATGAGGATCGCCAAGCCGAGCTGGCGCGAGCCGATGATGGCGACGGCGAGAACATAGGTGATCGGATTGGGCCACCACGCGACCAAGGCGACCGCGCCAATGATCAACGCCCAGGCGTGCGCGATCATCGCGACACCCTTCCAGGTCACGCGCTGACGCACGTCGACCAGTTGATCGTCGGTCAGGAAATCGCGGGCACGCATCCGAAGCGCGGTCATGGCCTACCTCTCCTCGTTCGAATTGTTTGATGCGCCACGCTCGTCGACGAGACGCAGGCGCGCAGCATCGCCAGTGGATTTCGCCTGCTCGCCGAGCACGCGCAGCATCTCTTCGCAGAGTGCCTCGGGCGAGCGGCCCATGGCGTAGCCCTCGAGAATGACACCGATGGCGACCGCCCAGAACCGCCGCGAGCTGTCGTCGGGCGCGCGCAGCGAGCGCCAGCCATGGCGGGCGACCTGGCCCGCATAAGCCCGTGCGCCTTCGCTGTGCAGGCGTTCGATAGTGCGCTCGACCAGCGGCGCCAGATCCTGTCGCCGCCGCGTCAGCATCAACGCCTCGGCGAAGAAGGCGATCGAATCGCTGGCGGTCACGGTCTCGGCCAGCGCGTGGGTGTATTCCCGCGGTGTGCGCGCCTTCAGCGCCGCCTGCTCGGTCGCGCGCGCCAGATACAGGAGATCGCGGCAGGCGCATTCGACGAACAGCGCCTCCTTGGTGCGGAAGTAATAGGTGATCTGGCTCGGGAAGGCGTCCGCGGCGGCTGCGATATCGGTGATCGCGGTGCCCAACAGCCCCCGCTCCCGAAACAGCGGGCTCGCGGCGTCCAGCAGCAGGGAACGCATCTTGCGCCCAGCCGAGCGCGTAGCCCGCGCGGCATGTTTGGGGTCACCAGCCGTCTCAAACGGCTCCTGATCAAACGGCTCCCCGGCCGACTTTTCCGTCATCGGATCTCTCCTGACTTATTTGTATGATATACAAACAAAGAGATCAAGCCGGATGTGGTATAAGAGGACCGGTCCCACCACCCGCTCCGGTACGATCCGGGCCGAAAATCCGGCCGCAAACCTTGCCAAGCCGGCCAAAATCCGTATAACGCGCGCATCCGCAGACCCCGGCCGGGAGCTGAACGGACGGTCTCAGCAAATCATTCGTGATTTTGGTGTGGCAGGGCCAGTCGGCCCGTCGTCCCGTGTTTCCGCCTTCTGAGCTTAATCCCAGAGTCCTTTCCGAAGGTCTCTTAAGGGCTTGACGCCGGGCAATGCGCTAACACGAGGAAAGGACGACTATGGCTCTCTATGAGCATGTTTTTCTCGCGCGCCAAGACGCGAGCACGCAGCAGGTCGAAGAGCTGACTGCGCAGATGACCGGAATCGTCGAAGGTCTCGGCGGCAAGGTCACCAAGACCGAGAATTGGGGCGTTCGCTCCCTCACCTATCGCATGAACAAGAACCGCAAGGCGCACTTCGTGCTGCTCAACATCGACGCGCCCTCCGCGGCGATCGCCGAGATCGAGCGCCAGGAGCGCATCAGCGAAGACGTGATCCGCTATCTCAGCGTCCGCGTCGAAGAGCTCGAGGAAGGCCCGTCTGCGATGATGCGCAAGGCTGACCGCGATCGCGAGCGTGACGACCGTGGCGGCGGCTTCCGCGATCGTGAAGGCGGCGGCTTCCGTGGCGACCGCGAAGGCGGTTTCCGTGGTGGCGATCGTGACGGTGGCGGCTTCCGCGGTGATCGCGGCCCGCGCCGTCCGCGCGACGAAGCTGAAACCACCACGACGGATGGGGAGTAAGAACAATGGCTGAAGCTGGTGCACGCCGCCCGTTTTTCCGTCGTCGCAAGAGCTGCCCGTTCACGGGCGCGAATGCTCCGAAGATCGACTACAAGGACTCCAAGCTGCTGATGCGTTACGTCTCCGAGCGCGGCAAGATCGTGCCGAGCCGCATCACCGCGGTGTCCGCGAAGAAGCAGCGTGAGCTTGCCCGCGCCATCAAGCGCGCGCGGTTCCTGGGCCTGCTGCCCTACGTCATTCGCTAAAACGAATTCGGCCGGCGGCGATCACGCCGCCGGTCTCGACTTTCTGAACTCATAAGCCTTCCGGGTCGTCTGGTCGCCGATGGTTGGGGCAAAGCGCCTCTAACCGCTCGTCTGAGCGACAAGAATTTTCTTCAATAAAATCAACGCAACTGCTGCCGCATGTTCACGGTAGGTACCGGGCTTTTCACCCCATTTCTGCTACGAAAATGCTACGGGCGAGCTCCGTTTCTCAGGCTCTTTACTAGGGCTCCGCCTATGTGTTGGCGACGACCAAGGCTCTCCGCCTTGCGCTAAGAGGGTGCTCCCGGGAGCGGACAACAACCTGCTTTGAAAATGATCCATATGGGCTGATCGTTACCACGTCACGTTGAGCCGAAACTGGCCCTTGAAGTTGTAGACGGGGTAGTCCTTGACGATGGGAACGCCGACCTCGACGGAGGCCGCGATCTGATCGGATATCTTCTTTCCGACCCGCACGTCGAACGGCAGGAACAGGCGGCCGGTCTGACCGGTGACAGGGTCGCCGAAGTTGTAGCGGATGTCCTGGCTCGGGAAAAAGGTCACGAACCAGCGCTCCGGAAGGCCGATATTCAAGGTGGGACCGAATTGCAGGTTGCTGATGTTGCGCCTAGTCGGATCGCCGGCCACGCTGACGTCATACCGGAAGATTGGCTCGAAATAGCTCGACTTGCTGATCTCGGGCAGCGCCATGCGGAAGCCCACGATCGGCATCGTGCGCCACTTTCCCGATCCGAGAGGATCCTCCCCGGTAGGCGTGATCAGCCGCAGGCCAAAGCCGACCGCCCAGCGCGTATCGAGGTCGTGGATCACCGCGGCCTGGATGTCGGAGTCGCCGATGCCGTACAGGTAGTCGCCGTTGGGGTTGCTTGAGTTGATCGTGTTCCTGGCGAGCAGCGGCAGATCGGCGCGCGTCACCACCGTCCACGTTGGCGACAGGTAGAACGCATGGTCGTAGCGAAAGTTGAGCGTGTCGGTCGTGACGTCGCGCGTGCTTCCGGGCGCCGTCCGGTATTCGTACTGCAGCTGGAACAGGTTCGGCCGCGGGCGGAAGAAGTCGAGACCCGTGTTGTCGGCCGCCGGCGGCGGACTGGGCGTCAGCCATTAGCGGCCATAGGACCGCCGCGAGGGCGCCGAGAGTCACGCCCAGCTTTTTTCGGCTCGCGGTCGTCGCCAATTTCTTGCCCCACCATTGCCGATCGGTGCGGCCGGCTCCAGCGCGCCGGCCCGAATGGCCCCTGCCCCTAAATTAGGCGGCCGGCCGCTACCGACAATAATCCCAGAAGCCCTGGGTGCGGGAAGGATCGGTGTAGTACCAGCACATGCCGGCTGCGGGCGCAGCGCCGGCCCAGGCAGCCGCTGTCGCTGCCGACACCATGCCGATCGCCGCTCCGGCCGCGATGGCACCCCCTCTGGGCCACCCATACCAGCCGGGCCTGGCCCATCCGCCGCTTCCTCTCACGACCGTCCTGCTGCGAACGGCCACGTTGCCGTGCGGTCCGACGACGGCCGTGCGTCCGCGGTATGCGCCGCCTCGGGGGCCAACGACCGCGCCTCCACGATGCACCACGGCGCCGCCGCGAGGCCCTACATGTGCGCGTCCGCCGCGCGCCATCGCACGGACCTCAACGGTCTCTTCACGCCTCGCATCGCTCTGTGTGAGGATCGAAGCGGGATTGAGGGGCGCAGCGTGACCCGCGACCGGCAATGCCAGAATCGAAGCGAAAGCGAGGAGCGGAGCGCATCGTCGGGCGAGCGTAACGAAAACTACCATCCACGTTTCTCCCATGTGTCTTACGCAAGGGTCACGTCGAACGATCCGGGCAAAGAGCCGATGGGTCGTCCGGGGCGCTTCATTCGAGAACGGGCCTGCGTCCCTCGGGAAAGGAGGGCGCAGGCCGTTCGACTAGGGCGTCACGATGTTGAACCAGAACTCGAAATCGTCGAGAGCGGCCACGATCTGGTTGAGCTTGGCCCGGTCTCCGTCGACCTTGACCGTGCCCGACGAAATCGCGTCGTCGAGCTTGGTCTGCTGAAGGATGATCTTGTTCAGCGTGTCCCTCGACAGGGTCAGGGTCGCGTCGGCGTTGTTGGCCGTCATGTTCGCCGTGTGGTTCAGAACGCCGTTTTCCATCTCGACGAGATACTTGCCGTCCTGGCCGAAATCGAAGTTCAGCTTAGCCTTGGCGGCCCCGGCCCTCTCGGCGTTCAGACGAACTCCGAGATAGTCGAAGAACAGGTCCGCGGACATCGCGCGCACCGTGTCGGGGCTCGCCGTGTTCGGGGTCGGCAGCTTGGCGACGCCGTTGCGCAGCTCCTGCGCGCCGCTAAGGTAGAAATTGCGCCAAGGCCCGGACTCGGCCTGGTAGCCGAGCTGCTCGAGGGCGTCGGCCTCGAGGTTCTTGGCCGCCTGGTTGTTCGGGTCGGCGAACACCACGTGGTAGACCACCTGGGACACCCAGCGGTATTCGCCCTTGTCGTAGGCGGCCTTGGCCTTCTTCAGCACCTCGTCCGCACCGCCCATGAACTCGACGTATTTCTTGCTG
The DNA here is from genome assembly GCF_021458635.1 of Bradyrhizobium monzae. GTDB lineage: Bacteria > Pseudomonadota > Alphaproteobacteria > Rhizobiales > Xanthobacteraceae > Bradyrhizobium. The sequence goes on along the minus strand of NZ_JAIRDQ010000005.1, from coordinate 19,697 downwards.
CCCTCGACCGGTGGCAGTTCATGCAGGGTCGCCGGATTGCCGTCGAACCAGCCGAGATAGAGCACGTAGGTCGCAGCGACGTCGTGATAGACCGAACCGTAGTAGCCGCGGTTGGCCCAGACATTGCCGAGGCTGTCGGGCAATTTGAATGCGTCAGCGATCTCGCGCATCGTCATGCCCTTGTTGACCATGCGCAGGGTCTGGTCGTTGATGAATCGATAGAGATCGCGCTGGCTCTTCAAAAGCCCGGTCACCTTGTCGTTGCCCCAGGTAGGCCAGTGGTGCTGGGCGAAGACGACCTCCACCTTGTCGCCCCACATGACCAGAGCCTGGTTGAGGTACTTGGACCAGGGAAGCGGCTCGCGGATCTTGGCGCCGCGCAGCGAGTAGGTGTTGTGCAGGGTGTGGGTGGCGTCCTCGGCGGACTCCATCGCCTTCTTTTCCTCGATGTACCACATCATCTCGGAGGGTGCCTCGGAGCCCGGCGCCATCAGGAATTCGTAGGTCAGTCCGTCGATCTTTTCCTTTTGACCGGTTTCCTTGATGATGTTGGTCGGCGCGATCAGCGTCACGGTTCCGGCCGACGTGGTCGTACCGAGACCCGCGCCCACCTGACCCTTCGGGTCCGCCTTGAGCAGGTTGCCGTACATGTAGCTGGCGCGCCTGCTCATGGCGGTGCCCGCCATCACGTTCTCCGCTACCGCGGCTTCCAGGAAGCCGTCCGGGGCGTAGATCTTGACCTTGCCGGCTTTGACGTCATCTTCGGTCGTGACGCCGCGCACGCCGCCGTAATGGTCGACATGACTGTGTGTGTAGATCACGGCCTTGACGGGCTTGTCGCCGCGCTTGGAGCGGTACAGGTCGAGGGCGACCTTCGCGGTTTCCGCCGAGACGAGCGGATCGACGATGGTGATGCCTTCGCTGCCCTCGATGATCGTCATGTTGGACAGGTCCTGGTTGCGGACCTGGTAGATGCCGTCGACGACCTCGAAGAGACCGGAGATGTTGATCAATTGCGATTGCCGCCACAGGCTGGGGTTCACCGTGTCGGGTGCCGCAGCGCCGCTTCTGATGAAGCTGTATTGCTGCGGGTTCCAGATAGCGTTGCCTGCGCTTCCCTTGATGAGTTCCGACGGGAGCGGGGCCAGCAGGCCCTTGTTGGCATTGTCGAAGTCGGAGGTGTCGCTGAATGGAAGCTGTTTCAGCAGAACCGAATTGGCCTGTTTGGTCGCGTCGGTCGCGTCTCTGCGTGCGTCCTGCGTTTGCGCGGATGCGCCTTGAAGATAGCCAGCGGCCAGTATGCCGAGGATCGAAAGCTTCGCGAAAAAGCTACTTTTCATATTGCGTCTCCGGTCAGTCTTTTTGTGGATCGTCACGCTCAAACTTGGGGCCGCCCAGATGCGATAGAATTTCCTGCTCCAGTTCGACCAATAGGTCAGTGTAGTCTTCGACCTTTCGTTCTGCCGTGGTGTCTCCGTGACCAACGGCCTGTCGCCAGTGGTCTCGCGCTTTTGCGGCCTCTTCGTAGTCCGAACAGATGGCCCTGAAGGTCGCATCGCGAGCGGCGCTCCGGCGGATATCGAGTTCGCGCTGCGGAAGGCGTCCTAGGATGTATCGAAGTTCCTCCATGTGGGTCGGCCAGATCGATAGAGGTGACGCGCTGCGTGGCGATCAAGCGAGCATTGGATTGCGATAGCAGCATTGACGCTTCCGAAGATCCATTACGATTACCCCTCGGTCCGTGTCATGAATGAGATGCCACCACATTGAGCGTCTCGCGGTCCGCCGAGGTCAAGGTTCGAACGGGTTCGAACCTGTGTCGAGCACAGGTCGCGACGGAAGCGATAGCGAGCAAACGCTCGCGGTCGTGGGCCGCGACCTCCAATTGCCGGATGGAACTGTCGCATCCGTCGCTGGCATGCCCGTAACTGCGACGAATTGCCTGATCACTCAAAGGATTGGCGAATAAGAGTTAAATTGCAGCGACGGAAAATTGAATGCTTCAGAAGGTAGCAGGATGGTACCGGCACTACTGTTCACGCCATTTCGCTTAAAGTGGGTCACCGTGTGACGTACAGCGGGTCGAGTTTTCCTAGTGGGAGTGACGCTGTTGGGGAAGCGGCCCATCGCGCAGTCGAGGGGATCTCTCCGGAGATCGTGCGCGCCCAGCTCGAGCAAATTTTTTCCAGCCAACATTTTCAGGCGAACGAAAGACGGCGCGGGTTTCTCCGTTTCATCGTCGAGGAGACGCTTTCCGGGCGCGCCCAGAGTCTCAAAGGCTACACGATCGCACTGGCGGTGTTCGGCCGCGACGATTCATTCGACCCTCAAGCGGACCCTGTCGTGCGCCTGGAAGCCAGACGACTTCGACGCGACCTCGACAGTTACTACGTGGACGCCGGTCGAAACGACCCGGTCCGAATCGTAATTCCGAAGGGGTCTTACGTCCCCAACTTCGAGTGGCTGAACAAACCGTCGATTGCCGGTTCGGCGGATGAATCGGCGCTCGAGCTTCCTGCCGTCTCGGACCGAAACGGAGCGGTAGACGTCTCGCCGATCACCAGATCGAGTTCCTACCGTCGTTGGTCGATCGGCGCCGCGCTTGTCGCAGCGGTCGCCGCCGGCTTGATCATGTGGATGTCGCCGTTCGGCGCGGGTCGGTTTCCCTTGAGCACGACGAGGGAGCCCGGTGTCTTGGTGATGCCGTTCGAGCCTTTGAGTTCCGGCGAAAATACCCGCTACCTGGCCGCCGGAATGGGGCAGGAGCTGACCGCCAATCTGTTTCATTTTTCCGGCTTTCGGCTCTACACCTCGTCGTCACTGCCGGACCAGGCATCGCGATCGTTGCAGCTCGCGCGAGATCGCGGATTTTCCTACGTCGTCAACGGAAGCGTCCAGACGGATGCCGAAGAAGTACGCGTCACGATTTCGGTCGTGAACGCGACGAGCGGTGGCATCGTGTGGACCAAGTCCTACAGCCGACCGCTCGATCCGCAATCTTTTGTGAGCACTCAGAGGGCCCTCGCGGACGAGATCGCGGAAGTCATCGGCCAGCCCTATGGCGTCGTCAGGACCGACATGAGCAACGGCTCTACGGCGCCAGCGGTTTCGCACATGGACAGCTACGTGTGCGTGCTCCGCGCCTATGGCTACCGACGCACCTTTCTCCGGGCGGAGTTCGATCCGGCGATGCGATGTCTCGAACAGACCGTTCAGCGAGACCCCGGATATAGCGATGCCTGGGCAATGCTCGGATGGCTTCACCTGGATGCCGGCCGCCTGGGCTTTGCCGGCGACGACCGTCAAAGCCGGTACGACAAGGCCCAGGATGCCATATCGAAAGCCCTCAGCCTACAACCGAAGAATCCGCTCGCGCTGAAGGCACTGGCTGCCGCCTACCACTTCACTGGCCGCTATGAAGAGAGCCAGCGCCTCACGCGCCAATTGGTCGACCTCAATCCGAATGATCCGGAGATCCTGGCTCAACTCGGTTGGCGGTTATCCGTGCGAGGCAATTTCGAAGAGGGCGTACCGACCCTCCAACGCGCGATCGATCGCACGTTGAACCCGCCGAACTGGTACTTTCATTTCATCGCGGTCGGTCTGTATCTGAAGGGCGATTGGGAGCAAGCCCGCAGGATCGCGGAGCAATCCGCGCGCGGCGATTCAGGATTTAGCCAGTTGGTGCTCGCCACCGCTTACGCCGAACTTGGAGACCGGCAAGGTACGCAGCAAGCCTTGGTGAAACTGGGGCGCTACGAACCCCTGGCTCGCGACACCGAAGGATTCCTGCGTCGCCAAGGCATTGCGGATCAGACCGTAACCGCGCTCGTGGCAGGTTTGGAAAAGGCCCGCGCCCTGGCTTCTCGGTAATGACCGAATCAGAAACCCGGCGTTCCAGCACCAAGCAGACAGGGACGAGAAGAGCGGGCCGCTCCGCATTTGCCGCGAAGAACGCCGTCGAGGAACATTCGATGTTGACGTCACAAGGACTGGCGCCGGCCGTGCGGAACAACTGCATGAAGTGGTCAGGGAAACCCGCGAGCCCGACCCCGTCTGGCTGGCGCATATGCGGCGCTGGCACAGGCTCGGCATCTCGCAGCGCGCCGTTATCGAGTTCAACGGCAAGCCTGTCCGCTCAGTCCGGGAGGGCTGGTCAACGGTGGTCGAGCTGGCAGGCCTCGCGACCGAGAACAAGCAAGAGAAGGTCATCCGCCACACCATGCGCCACACCGCGATCACATGGTATCTCGACCAAGGCGTCGATATTGAGAAGGTTAGCCTCTACTGCGGAGTCTCGGTGGCCACGATCCGGAAGACCTATCGCCACGTCATGCCGGGAACCTTCGACGACCTGCTCGACGCCGCCCATCAGATTGGGCGTTGAATATCCGGGCGAAAGTGGATAGAAGGCCGGCATTGGTTTGGGGCTCCTGTGGGGAGCCTCATTCGTTTGCGACCGCCGCGAGGCAGTTCGCAGGGCTGAGCGAGCTGAGGTTTCTGCTACGGTTTCTGCTACACAGCACGAACCGATCTGCATAAGCATCTGATAATACTAGCGTTTCCGCTGGTCTCGCTCTAACCGCTCGAAGGGAGCGGGACAGCTGATGATGGTATTTGGACTGATAGCCCTGATCGCCGGCGCTGCGTCGGCCCTGATGTTCGCCTCGATCGTGTCGGGCGCGCTGATCTCGCTTGTCCTGGTTTACCTCGCTCCGCTGCCGCTCATGCTCGCCGCGATCGCCTGGGGACCGCTCTGCGGTGCACTGGGTGGCATCGTCGCGACGCTGGTTATTGCCGGTGCGCTCAGCCCGCCCCTCGCGCTCGGTTATGGTCTCGCATTCGCGCTGCCGGCCTGGTGGCTCGGCCATCTCGCGATGCTGGGAAGACCCGTGCCTGGCGGCATCGCCGGCACCGATGCGGCTTCGCCTCAGGTCGAATGGTATCCGCTTGGACGTATCCTGCTCTGGATTGCGGCGCTGGCGACGCTGCTGACCGCGGGATCGCTGTATTCGCTGGGGAGCGATGCGTCGGCCATCACCGATGCGATGCGCCACGGCCTCGCCAAAATTCTTTCAATGGTGAGCGAGACGACCGTTACGGAGAGTGATCCCCGCGTCGGCCTGATGGTCGCGGTCATTCCGGTTCTGGTCGCCGCATCGCAGATGGCGACGCTGACCTTGAATCTCTGGCTTGCCGCCAAGGTCGCGGCAGTTTCAGGTCGGCTGCATCGGCCGTGGCCGGACCTCAGCGGCACGAGCTTGCCGCCGATGACGCTGGTGGCGCTCTGTGTCGCGCTTGCCTTCAGTTTCTTCAGCGGAATGACCGGCATTCTCGCCGTCGTCGTCACGACCGTCCTGATGATGGCCTATGCGCTGGTCGGCCTTGCCGTTCTGCACACCATCACACGCGACCTCGCCAATCGCGGGATCTGGCTCGCCACCACCTACGCCATCCTCTTCATGTTCAGCGTGAGCCTTGTCCTGCTGACCGCCCTTGGGCTTGCGGACGCCGTGTTCGGCTTCCGTGAGCGCTTCCTGCGCAACCGGCAACCGCCGCCATTGCCGACAACTTAAGTCCAACCCGAAAACTGAAAACCCAGAGCACTTCAAAGGAGAACGAATATGGAAGTCATTTTGCTGGAACGCGTGAACAAGCTTGGCCAGATGGGCGAAGTCGTGAAGGTTCGCGACGGCTATGCCCGCAATTTCCTGCTCAAGCGCGGCAAGGCGCTGCGCGCCACCGCCGACAACCGCGCCAAGTACGACGGCATGAAGGCCGATCTCGAAGCCCGCAATCTTGCGTCGAAGGGCGAGGCGTCCAAGGTCGCCGAGAAGATCCAGGGCAAGAACATCATCGTGATCCGTCAGGCGTCCGAAGCCGGCCAGCTGTTCGGCTCGGTGACGGTGCGTGACGTGGTTATGGCCTTCGAGGCCGACGGCGTTGCGCTCGAGCGTCCGCAGGTGCAGCTCGACGCGCCGATCAAGACCATCGGCAAGCACTCGATCACCGTCGCGATCCACCCCGAAGTCGAAGTCGAGGTCACCGTCACCGTTGCGCGCAGCCAGGATGAGGCCGAGCGCATCAACCGCGGCGAGGATATCTCCACTCGCAACGAAGACCGCGATGCGGCCGCCGAGGCGATTGCTGCCGCCGGCGAGTTCTTCGATCCGGAAGCCCAGCACGACGACGCCGCGCCGGCGCCGGCTGCAGAAGACACCGAGAAGTAAGCCTCGCATTCACGCAAGGTTACGAAGCCCGGCGGCCTCAGGCAGCCGGGCTTTTCGTTTTGGGCGCGACATCCTCGCTCAGCATCGCGATCGAGGCGAGTGCCGTTGCCGTGTGCTTCTCGACACCGTCGATAAGGCAGAACACGTCGGCCGCGACCACGGCGACCTGACGGCCCGGTTTGATCACCCTCGCACGGCAGATCAGTTTTTCGCCGACCGCCGGCGACAGCAGATTGAGCTTGTATTCCGCGGTCAGGGCGGCCTGCCCGCGCGAGGTCGCAGCCGCAATGGTCGTGGCATTGTCGACCAGGAATGCGGTGACGCCGCCGTGGAAGAAGCCGTGCTGCTGCAGCAGCTCCGGCCGACGCTCGACCGCAATCGTGCAACTGCCCCGCGACAATTCCGACAGCTCGGCGCCGACCAGGTTCATAAAGCCCTGCCGGCCGACATTGGCATGGATGCGCTCGGCAATCGGAGTGAACTCTGGATCGGCTTCGTTGCTCATGTCGCCATTCCTTGCTTGCCTTGCCTGGTTTTGACGCGCCCGGACGGCACCAGCGCACGGATGGCGCAGGCGATCAGCGTGTCCGCCTCGCCGCGCGGATCGGCGCGATCGCGCCCGGAGAGAAAGGCCCGGCAGAAAATCTGCGCGGGGCCGATCAGCTGGCTGACGAACATCACCGGTGGCATCTGCAGAAGCTCGCCGCTTGCCACCAGCGGCGCGCGCCAGCGCTCGATGCCTTCCGCGAGCCGCGCATTCTGCGCGCGCTGGGCGTCGCGGACGTTCTCGCCCCACTCATTGCGCGAGATCTCGAAGAGATAGCGCGCCTCGCGGCGGCTCAGCACGACCCAGTCGAGATGAGCGCGGATCAGGCGATCGATGCCCTGCTCAGCTTCGGGCGCCTGGTCGAGCGCGGCGAGCATCGCGGCGTGATAGCGCCGCAGCACCTCCAGGAACAGCGCGCCCGCGAGCTCCTTCTTGGAGCCGAAGACATGAAAGAAGCTGCCGTTGGAAGCACGGGCCTTGGCGCGGATCGCGGCCACCGTCGCGCCCTCGAAGCCCGACCGGTCGAACGCCGCTAGTCCCGCAGCCAATAGATCGTCGCGAACGCCGGATGACATCGCCACCTCCTAGAGTATTACTCTAGAGTGCTGCTCTAGTGAGGGTCAATACGACACGAAGGCCGCGCTGGGGCGCGGCCTTCGCAGATCGCCGGGATTATCGGCTTATCGCGAGATTGGCGGGGCCGGCGGGCCGGACGACTCGGCGGGTGCAGGTGACGGCGCCGCCGCGGGCGCAGTCGGTGCCGGCTCGGCCGGCTTGGCCGCCGGTTCGGAGGTCGGCGCAGGTTCGGCCGGTTTGGAGACGGCCGCTTCCGCAGGCTTGGGCGCAGCCGGTTCAGCCGGCTTTGCGGCCGCCGGCGGGGCCGGTGTCACCTCCGGCACCGGATCGGGGCGCAGAGCCGGCGTTTCGCTGGCGCGCGGCTCGACCTTGGCGCTCTCCGGCTTCGCTTCTGTCGGCTTCTCGACCGGCTTGGCGCTATCGGGCTTGGACTCGTCGCGACCGGAATCGACCTTGGCACTGTCACTCTTCGGTTCGGTCTTGGGTTCGGTCTTGGACTCGCTCTTGGGCTCAGTTTTGGAATCGACCTTGGGCTCCGCCTTCGGCGCGGCTGCGTCGTCCGTCTCTGGCTTGCCGCGCCTGCTCATGCGCTTGCCCTTGCGGCCCTCGGGCGGTTGCCCGGTGGCGGCCTGGGGCTTTGCACCTTCCTTGGCCCCCTCGTCGCTCGGCCGCGCCGCCCGCTTCAGGCGGCCTTCAGGCGCCGGGCTGGCAGCGCCCTCGCCCTCTGGCTTGGCGGCCTCTTGCGAGCGCTGACGGCGCCCCTGGTGCTCGGGTGACTGCCCAGGATTCGTGTTGGCGTCCTTCTCCTTGGCGCCATCCTTCTTGTCCTTGCCATCCTTGGCCTGGTAGCGGGTGTCGGCGGCACCATTGGAGACGAGATAGGAGGCCAGCACGCCGGCCATGTCCGGGCTGGTGGTGTAGTGCTGCCGCAGGAAGCCTGGCAGCGAGCCCGGCGACACCGTCTTCAACAACCCTCGCGGGCTCTTATGGCAGGCATTGCAGGTCTGCGCGAAAAGCTGGGATGGGGCCTTGCCGGCCTCGAGGTTCGTCGCCTGCGCCAGAGCGGCATCGGAGGCGCCGATGCCGATCAGAAAAATCACCGTGGCGAGGCTGAGCGCTCGGCTCGACATTCCCATCATCTCCATTGAAATCCGACAGATACGGCCGGCATGCGGGCGCGGCGGCGGTCACCTTTTAGCCGATTGCGCTGCGAATGGAAGCGCACTCAACAAGCATGTGACCACGCGATTTTCGAATATCGGGTTTGAACACAACGCATTAGCGGTCCGGGAATAGTCTGCCTAGATTTACATGCGGACGCATGGGAACCCGTATAATCTGAGGCGTTAATGTGTGACGGCCGGGTTTGTTCGCTTCTTTTCGGGTTCGCTCGAGAGGTGTGTGTCGATGGACCGTTTGTTACGTAAGTTTTTGTCCCAATTCATCCGCCGCGGGTCGATGACGGTGACCACGGCGAGCGGACTGAAGTTCGCTGTCGGCGACGGCTCCGGCGAGCCGATCGAAGTCCGCTTTGTCACTGCCGACGCACAAAGGAGGGTCCTCATCAATCCCGAGCTCGGGCTTGGCGAGGCCTATATGAACGGCGAGTTCGTCGTCGAGCGCGGGAGCATAGCTGATGCTCTTGCGATCCTGCTCGGTCAAGCCGACCTGTTGCCACACTGGGCAAAGCCCTGGTGGCACCTGCGCTATCTGGTCCGGCACCTGAGGCAATTCAATCCGCGGGTACGCGCGCGGAACAATGTCGCACATCACTACGATCTCGATGCGCGGCTTTATTCGTTGTTCCTCGACGCCGACAAGCAATATAGCTGCGCCTATTTCGAGACGCCGGAGACCACGCTCGACGACGCGCAGCTCGCCAAGAAGCGGCACGTCACCGCAAAGCTGCTGGTCAGCCGCGGCCAGCGCGTGCTCGACATCGGCTCCGGCTGGGGCGGGCTCGGCCTCTATCTCGCCGAGATCGCAGGCGCCGACGTGACCGGCGTGACGCTGTCGACGGAGCAGTTGCAGGTTGCGAACACGCGCGTCGCCGAAAAAGGCCTGACGCGACAAGCGCGCTTTCTGCTTCAGGACTATCGCGACATCGGTGGCCCGTTCGACCGCATTGTCTCGGTCGGCATGTTCGAACATGTCGGAGCCAGATTTTACGACACTTACTTCAAGCGCTGCGCCGAACTGCTCAGCGATGACGGCGTCATGCTGCTGCACTCGATCGGCCGCTCGCAGGGGCCGGATTCGACCAATCCCTGGATCGCCAAATACATCTTCCCGGGCGGCTACATCCCGTCGCTGTCGGAAGTACTGCCCGCGATCGAGAACGCCGGTCTATTGGTCTGCGACGTCGAGATCTTGCGCTTGCACTACGCTGAAACGTTGAAGGCTTGGCGGGAACGTTTCATGGCCCGGCGCGAGGAAGCCGTGCAGCTCTATGACGAGCGCTTCGCGCTGATGTGGGAGTTTTACCTCGCCGCCTGCGAGATGACGTTCCGCAAGCAGGGCATGATGAACTTCCAGCTCCAGCTCACCAAGCGCCAGGGCGTAGTCCCAATGACCCGCGACTATATCGCGCAAGAAGAGTCCCGGTTGCGCGCTCTCGAAGGCAGCGCGATACCGAAGCTGAAGCTTGCTGGTGAATGAGTTCTAATGACGCAGGGTCGAAATCGACGAGATCCGGAAAGACGGCGGTAACGCTAGCTGGGCTCGCAATGCCGCGAGGGTTTCAGGCGCGACCGGAAGGCGCCTCTGCTCCGGCTGGGCGGCATGCTCCATGGCGGCGAGGAGCCCGGACAGCCAGAGCCGGCTACCCGCATCGCTTCGCCAAACCTGTAGCTGCCGTTCTGGCCGCATCGCTTGCCTCGTCTTCCTAGTGGCAGGATACGGGGGACAATCCCCCACCCGCCAGTCCCGTTCCCGAGGTACCCCGAAAGAATCCGGGGAGATGTGATCTGCTTCACATTAAGTCTGGTCAGTCCTGGCCTAGACCGTCGCCATGAGCAAAGAGACCCAAACCTCATTCGACGCGCAGGACGACCTCCGCACCGATTACGCCCTGATCGCCACCGGCGTCGGCGCGGCCCTGGTTGCGCTGGTCTACCTCCTGCTGGTCTGAAACCCGCGCCGAAAGTGGCCAGCGTGCGCCATTTCGCGCGCTCTTTGATAGGTCTGCGCCTCAATCCCGAAGGTTCACGGCATCCGGATTTTTCCGCGGTGCGGTCGCAGCCACTTCCAGCGCCCGGCGAGTTCCGCAAAATCAGTCAAGCGCGGCGCATGCTGCGACCGCCAATCATCCACCATTTTTAATGATCGGTTGATAGCGACGAGCTTTTGCTTCCGCTTCGGCTTGCGCCGGCGCTTTATCCCGGCCCCGCATCCGCCCAAGAAAATTGCTATCGCTCGATCATGGCCCTGACTGATTCGAACGTCCTCAAACTCGCGCCCGAAGCCGGAACTCCAGCCTATCGGAGCGCGCCGCACAATATCGAGGCGGAACAGAGCCTTCTGGGCGCGATTCTGGTCAACAACGACGCCTTCTATCGTGTCTCCGACTTCCTGGAGGCGAAGCACTATTTCGAGCCGCTGCACCAGACCATCTTCGAAACCGCCGGCAGCCTGATCCGGATGGGCAAGATCGCCACGCCGGTAACGCTGAAGACGTTCCTGCCTGCCGACACCGACGTCGGCGGCATGACCATCGGCCAATATCTGGCGCGGCTCGCGGCTGAGGCGACCACCATCATCAACGCCCAGGACTATGGGCGCACCATCTACGATCTTGCGCTGCGTCGTGACCTCATCGGCATCGGCGAAGACATGGTCAATGTCGCCTATGACGCGCCGGTCGATTTCGCCCCGCGGGCCCAGATCGAGGACGCCGAGCGCCGCCTCTACGAGCTCGCCGAGTCCGGCCGGTATGACGGCGGCTTCCAGAAATTCTCGCAGGCGTTGGCGGTTGCGGTCGATCTCGCGGCAAAGGCGTTCCAGCGCGACGGAAAGCTGTCCGGCATCTCCACAGGTATGCGCGACCTCGACACCAAGATGGGCGGCCTGCAGCACTCCGACCTCATCATCGTGGCCGGACGCCCGGGCATGGGCAAGACGTCGCTGGCGACCAACATCGCCTACAACGTCGCCAAGGCCTATGTCGCCGAGCTCCAGGCCGACGGCACCATGAAGGCCGCCAATGGCGGCGTGATCGGTTTCTTCTCCTGCGAAATGTCGGCCGACCAGCTCGCCACGCGTATCGTGGCCGAGCGCACCGGCATTCCCTCTTCCCACATCCGCCGCGGCGGCATCTCAGAAGCCGATTTCGACAAGATCCGGGAGGTCTCGATCGAGCTGCAGTCGCTGCCCTTCTATGTCGACGCGACCGGCGGCCTGTCGATCGCGCAGCTGATGGCGCGCGCGCGCCGGCTGAAGCGCCAGAAGGGCCTCGATCTGCTCGTGATCGACTACATCCAGCTGCTCTCCGGCTCGGGCAAGCGCGCCAGCGACAGCCGCGTGCAGGAAATCACGGAGATCACGACCAGCCTGAAGGCGCTGGCGAAGGAACTCAACGTCCCCGTGATCGCGCTGTCGCAGCTCTCGCGTCAGGTCGAATCCCGCGACGACAAGCGGCCGCAGCTCTCCGACTTGCGTGAATCCGGATCAATCGAGCAGGACGCCGACGTCGTGCTGTTCGTTTACCGCGAGGAATATTACCTCGCGATGAAGGAGCCGCGCCCGGGCACGCCCGAACACGAGAAATGGCGCCTGGACATGGACCTTGCGTACGGCAAGGCCGAAGTCATCATCGGCAAGCAGCGCCACGGCCCGACAGGCACCGTCGACTTGGCGTTCGAAGCCTCCGTCACGCGGTTCGGCGACCTCGCGCCTGACAGCCAGATGCCGGCTCGCAGCGGCAACGACTATTGAGTTCCTTGAACGGGACCTGCCTCTTGCGTAAAACGGCGCCATGACAATGGCGTCCGACCCGAACACGATCCCGCAATCTGGCCTTCTCTCCGCGGAGGCCAATCAGGCTGCCGCGCTCGCAGCCCACGGCGGCGTGCTCACCGTCGATCTCGATGCCATCATCGCCAACTGGCGCAAGCTCGAGAAGACCGCCGTGCCGGCCGAGTGCTCGGCGGTGATCAAGGCCGACGCTTACGGGTGCGGCACCGCGCAGGTCGCGCAAGCGCTGAACAAGGCCGGCTGCAAGACCTTCTTCGTCGCCACCATCGAGGAGGCGCGCACCGCCCGCGCGGCGGTACCGGACGCCACGATCTACGTGCTCGGCGGCTATTTCCAGAACACCGGCGAGCACTACGCCAAGATCAACTGCCGTCCCGTGGTCGGCGATCTCAACGAGCTCGCCGAATGGGACGTGTTCTGCCGCCGCACCGGCTGGTCCGGCGGCGCCGCGATCCATATCGACACCGGCATGAACCGGCTCGGGCTGACGCTTGCGGAAGCGCAGGCCATCATCCCCCGCATCAATGCCGGCGATCACGGCATCACGCTGGTGATGAGCCATCTGGTCTCGGCCGAGCAGCTCAACAGCCCCGTCAACGCCAAGCAGCTCGCGGCCTTCCGCGGCATCGCCAGCGAGTTTTCCGGCGTGCCGGCGGCGCTCGCCAACTCCTCAGGCATCTTTCTCGGGGCGCCCTTCCAGTTCGACCTGGTCCGGCCGGGCGCCGCGCTCTACGGCGTCAACCCGACGCCGGAGGCGGACAATCCGATGCAGCCCGTGGTCGATCTCAAGGCGCGCATCGTGCAGATCCGCACCATCGAGCGCGGCGAAACCGTCGGCTATGGCGGCACCTGGACCGCACGGCGGCCGACCAAACTCGCGATCATTGCGGTTGGCTATGCCGACGGCTATTTCCGCGCGGCCAGCTCCAATGACGGCACCCGCGGCGCCGAGGTGATCGTTGCCGGCAAGCGCTGCCCGGTGGCGGGCCGCGTCTCGATGGATTTGATTGCGATCGACATCACCGACCTTCCGCCAAACGCGGCGCGGCGCGGCCATATGGTGACGCTGCTCGGCGACGGCATCACCGTCGACGAGTTGGCCCATCATTTCGGCACGATCGGCTATGAGGTGCTGACCAGCCTCGGCCACCGCTACGCCCGCATCTACAAGGGCGGCAATGTCGTGGAGCCGCTCGCAAAGCCGGAGCCCGCGCAGGCGGCTGAACAGCCGCCCTCCCCGCCACCGGCGGCTCCGCCGCCGCTGCCGAGCTGAGCGCCCCTTATTTCTTCCGGCTGTCCAGCGCCGCCTTGCAGGTCGCGCTGAGCTGATCGCGCTTGGCGTTGAGGCAGGCGACGATCTTGCCACCACCCGGCGCGATGCCGGCGCAGAACTTGTCGTAATCCGCCTTGCACGCACCGCGCGGATCGGCCGATTGTGCCAAAGCGACCCCGGAGAACGCGACGACGACCGCAATGGCGGCAAAGCTCAACTTGGACATTGTATCTCCGGTAACAGAAGGCAGAAGCCGGTAGCTCTACATGAAGATTGCGACATTCAACATCAACAACATCAACCGCCGCCTGCCCAATCTGCTCGCATGGATGCGCGCGGCGAAGCCGGATGTCGTCGCACTCCAAGAGTTGAAGGCAAGTGATGGCGAATTTCCGGCAGCAGCGATCGAAAAAGCCGGCTACGGCGCAGTCTGGCGCGGACAGAAGACCTGGAACGGCGTCGCCATCCTCGCCCGCAACGCCGAGCCGGTGCTGACGCGCGACCGGTTGCCGGGGCGGCCCGACGACGCCGAGGCGCGCTACATCGAGGCCGCCGTGCGCGGCGTCATCGTCACCAGCATCTACTCGCCGAATGGCAATCCGCAGCCGGGGCCGAAGTTCGACTACAAGTTGGACTGGCTTGCGCGGCTGAAACGCCACGCCAGGACTTTCCTCAAGCAAGATCTGCCGGTCGTGCTCGCCGGCGACTTCAACGTCGCGCCTGATGAGATCGACATCTATCCGACGCGGTCATGGGACAAGGATGCGCTGATCCAGCCCAAGAGCCGCGCGGCGTTCGCCTCGCTCGTCGAGCAAGGCTGGTGCGATGCCATCCGCGACCTGCACGGGGACAAGCGCATCTACACGTTCTGGGACTACAAGCGAAACCGCTGGCCGCGCGATGCTGGGCTCAGGCTCGACCATCTGCTGCTCAGCCCTGCCCTCGTCTCACGCCTGGCAAAGGCCGGCGTCGACAAGAAGGTTCGTGGCAAGGATGGTGCGAGCGATCATGCTCCGGCCTGGGTGGTGCTTAAGTAACAGCAATGGTGGGCACGCTGCGCTTTGCCCATCCACGGAGATCGCGCCGGATCACCGCCCGTAATAGTCCTGCACGGTGTCCCACGCCGCCTTCTGCAGCAATTGCACCGTCGCCGGATCGATCCCCATCGTGTAGGAATTGCCAACCGGCGACCGGCCGGTCAGCGCGGCCAGCGTGACACAGGCCGCGAGATAGGTGCCGGCGGGGCTGGGATGCCGCTTGTCCGGCGCATACAGATTGAGCTCCGGCTGCAGCTTGCGCACGCGCGCGAAGGCGAGGCCCGCGGGAATGACGAGCGCATCGTTCGCATTGCCGGCGATCGTATAGGCCTCGGCCAGCCCTTCCGTCATTTCGGGCTTGTCTAGATAGGCCCAGGACATGAACAGCACCGGCCGCATGTCATGGGCGCGAACGATTTCGCTGTCCTTCCTGGCGAAGGTCGTGAACGCGTCCTTCAGCTGCGGATGGATCGGGCATTGGCTGCAATCCATCATCACGACGGCGTCGTAATGCTTGCCGGGCTTGTTGAAGACGACGTTGTTCTGGTCGTCGAAGGAGTAAGCACCGAGACCGCCCGGCCGCAGCAGGTTGTCCATGTCGTGCCAGTCGAGGCCGGAGCCGCCGATCGTGGCCATGGTGTTGCGATAGGCCGCCTTGTTGGCATCATCCGCCGCCCGCTCCATGAAGGAGAGGTGCCCGGGCATGCCGTTGTTGTAGTAGAAAAAGCTGTTGCCGACGAACAGCGCGGCCTTGGGAAAGTCCGGTCCAAGCGTTGTGACCTTCGGCCTGGTCTGCGCTTGCGCATTGAAACCGGCCGCAACGGCCAGACACATCGCAAGCATCGCTCGCGCAAAAAGACGCACCATGGCTTCCTCCCATTTTTCTTTCTTGGGCCGAACTTCTTGGGCCGAAACCAAATCAGCTTTCTTGGGCCGCCTCAAGAGGACGACCGTGCAGGAGCTATGCGCGGGACTGCGCCCTCACCACAGGTTCTTGCCGTCGATCACATTCACCGGCACCGCCTCGAGATCGAAATCGTCGAACAGGCGCGCATTGACCCCGACCTTGGGATTGTCGAAGTCGGGTTTTCCCGTCGACCAGTCCGGCGATTCCGAGAAAGTCCCGCAACCGCAGTTCGCACAAAAATGATGTTTGACGGTGCGGCTGCCCCAGCGATAGGTCGCGACATTGTCGGCGGGCGACAGCAGGCGAAACTGCGCCGGCGTGTAATAGGCCCACAATGCGCCGCGCTTGGCACAGAGCGAACACGTGCAGCGCGTCACGCTCGCGGGCGCCTCCGTCACCTCGAATACCGTCTCCCCGCAATGACAGCTTGCCTCGATCGGCATGACCGGCTCTCCGTTTTGTCAGGAGATGGTCATAGCCCGCACCTGCTGCCAACATGCTGTCAGCAGCGGACCAATGGCCCGGCTCACTTCAGGCCCGCCCCAGCACGGGCTGACAATTGAGCACGCCCTTTCGAGGCAGGTGGGCAGTTGCACGGACGCCGCGAAGTCTCAATTCGCGGACAGGCGTTTGGCGTTGCCGGCCACGTGCTCGCGATAGCGCTGAACAACCGCAGCCGGCGTTGCGCCCGCGAGCAGGCTCGCAAATGCTTCGAAGGCGGCAGCGACTTTCTCGCTGACCATCAGCACAGCCTCCTGCCCGGCAGCCTCATCGCCATGGCTGAGCTTCTCGCAGCGAAGCCGAACCACTTCCCTCGCTTCGACCGCAAGCATCGCGCCGGCGTACCAGGGATAGCCGTTGTCGGATCCGCTGAGCACCGCATGGCGATCGAGCGCGGAGAAGGAATGGTGGTCGGGCATCGCGGACCTCAAATTCTTTGAGCAACGCTCCGACCAATACGCTTCAAATTCTAAGGATCGAGCCGCGGAGCCGGTCGGATTGGCGAGGCCTAAACCACCCGCAATTAACCAAGGCTCTTGACGCGACGGCTCTGGTTATCATACTGGTCTTACCAAGATCAGACCAAAAAAGAGACAGGGATGGAGCTCAAGCGCGCCGCCGAAGGCGAAAAAGGGTTCGAGAAGGTATTCGCCTTCCTGCGCGAGCGCCTGCTTGCGGGCTCGCTCAAGCCCGGCGACCGCCTGATCTCGGAGCGTGAGCTGGCGACGCTGCTTGGCGTCAGCCGACCGATCGTCCGCGAGGCGCTGCGCGCCCTCACCGTGCTCGGCATCGTCGAGATCCGCGACCGCATCGGCACCGTGGTGACGCGGCCTGACGTCTCGGTGCTGAACGACTTCTTCACCTTCGCGCTCGCCCAGCAGGCGGACATGCTCGACGACGTCATGCAGGCGCGCGTCGCGATCGAATGCCAGGCGATCAGGCTCGCCTGCGAGCGCGCCAACATTGCCGACTTTGAACGCTTGCAGCGCGCGCTCGCCAAGATTGGCGAGACGATCGACGAAGCGGATGCCGGCGGCATGGCCGATTTCGAGTTCCACCGCGCCATCGTCGTGGCGTCGCATTCGGAGACGCTGACGGTGCTGCACAGTTCGATGGCGGGCCTGCTGACGCACTCGCATCGCAGCCGCCGCGAACTGGTGCAGGCCTTCCCATCGATGAAGACCTATTTGATCGACGACCACCGCCGCATCTTCGAAGCCGTCATCGCCCGCGATCCCGATCGCGCGGACGCGACGCTGCGCAAGCATTTTGCCATCGGCGACGAATACCGGCGACGTGCCGTCGTCGGCGACATCGACAAGACCAGCATCTCGGGCTGATCACGGACAGACGAAGCAAGAAACGGAAGCAACATGGGACGGAACGATAAGGGCAGCGTCGGCTTCATCGGCGTCGGCACGATGGGTCTGGAGATGGTGCGCAACCTCCTCAGGGTCGGGCACGCGGTGCGCGCCTTCGATCTTAACGAAACCGCTGTGGCTGACATCGTCAAGGACGGCGCGACGCGGGCCAGGAGCCCGGCGGATGCCGCGCAAGGCGCCGACATCGTCATTACCATGCTGCCCGACACACCCCATGTCGAGGCGACCATCTACGGCGAGCATGGCCTCCTGAAGTCGCCTCCATCAGGCAAGCTCATTGTCGACATGAGCACGATCTCGCCGGTCGCTGTCCGCCGCATTCATGCCGACCTGCAAAAGGTCGACGTCAGTTTCGTCGACGCCCCGGTCTCGGGCGGACCTGTTGGCGCCAAGAACGCCGCGCTCTCGATCATGGCCGGCGGCGATGCGGCCGCCTTCGCCCAAGCCGAGCCGTTTTTCCACGCGATGGGCACGACCATCACCCATGTCGGCGCCTCCGGCGCCGGCCAGACCGTCAAGCTCTGCAATCAGCTGATCTGCGGCATCAACATTCAGGCCATCTGTGAAGCCCTCGCGCTGGGGCGCGCCTCTGGCCTCGATCTCAATCTACTACGCCGGGTGCTGCTCGGCGGCTCCGCCGCTTCGTGGATGCTCGACAAGCTTGGCCCCGCGATGATCGCAGGCGACGTCTCGGCTGGTTTCCGGATCGATCTGCAGCTCAAGGACCTTCGTCTGGTGCAGGAGCATGCGCAGGCCGTGAGCGTCCCCCTGCCCGGCACCGCCCTCGTCACCAGTCAATATGTCGACGCCCGCGCGCATGGCGAAGGCAGCAACGGCAACCAGGCGCTGTTCCGGGTTTACGACCGCATGACCAACCAGACCACAGGCTAGATCGACCACGATGAGCCTCCAACTCGACTTTCCCGCAGTGCTGGAGCGTTGGCCGAGTTTTCTGGCGGGCGCCGCACTGACTCTCGAATTGGCGGCCTTCGCAACCGTGCTGGGCGCCTTGCTCGGCACGCTCGCCGCGGTCGGGCGTGGCTCCCACAACGCGCCGATCGCCGGCGCCTGCAAGGTCTATGTCGAGACGATCCGCAACACGCCGTTGCTGGTGCAGATCTTCCTGGTCTATTTCGGCCTCGCAAGCCTCGGGCTGAAATTCTCCGCCTTCACAGTGGCGGTCGCCGCGCTGACGATCAATGTCGGCGCCTACACTGCCGAGATCATGCGCGCCGGCTTCGAGGCGATCCCGCGCGGCCAAATCGAGGCGGCCGAGGGCTTGGCGCTGTCACGCTTCCAGATTTATTGGCACATCATCCTGCTGCCGGCGATTGAGAAGGTCTATCCGGCGCTGACCAGCCAGTTCGTGTTGCTGATGCTGGCCTCCTCGGTCTGCTCGCAGATCTCGGCGGAAGAACTCACCGCCGTCGCCAATTACATCCAGTCGGACACTTACAGGGCGTTCGAAACCTACATCATCGTCGCCGTGCTCTACGTCGTCCTGTCGCTGGTGATGCGGGCAGGCTTCTGGGGCCTCGGCCTCGTGCTGTTTCCGCGCCGTCGCCGGCTCGGCACGCCCTTGTGAGATGATCATGGGCGGGCATCTCAACATCAATCATCTGATGTTCCTCGGCCAAGGCGCGCTGTGGACCATTGGCCTGTCAATGATCGCGCTGATCGGCGGCGGGATTGTCGGCTTCGCAATCGCACTCGCGCGGATATCGCCGCTCAAATCAGTACGGGTTGCCAGCGGCGTTTATGTTCAGCTCATTCAGGGCACGCCGCTGCTCGTCATCCTTTTCCTCGGCTATTTCGGCCTCGCCGCGATCGGTCTCAGGGTCTCCTCGCTCACGGCCGCAGGCGCCTCGCTCACGCTCTATGTCGCCGCCTATCTCGGCGAAATATGGCGCGGCTGCATCCAATCAGTGCCGAAACCGCAATGGGAGGCCGCCGAAGGCCTCGCGCTAAGCCGGATCCAGCGCATGACGAAGGTGATCCTGCCGCAGGCCATCCGCATCGCGACGCCACCGACCGTCGGCTTCATGGTGCAGATCATCAAGAACACCTCGCTCGCTTCCGTCGTCGGCTTCGTCGAGCTGATGCGCTCCGGGCAGATCGTCAACAACTCGCTGTTCGAACCATTCGCCATCTACGCCATCATCGCCGTCACCTATTTCGCCATGTGCTATCCCCTGTCGCTGTTCAGCCAGAAGCTCGAACGGCGCATGGGGCGTGGCAGGTCCAACCTCGCACCAGCCTGATATGCAGCAAAA
>NZ_JAIRDQ010000044.1 GCF_021458635.1 Bradyrhizobium monzae | reverse complement strand
GCGATGCCGCTCCGGATGACATTGCCGCCCTGAAAGCGGCGCTGGCAGCCGAGCGCGCGAAGGGTTTGGAGATCGCCGCTGAACTTGCAGTCGCCCGCGCGAAGGCATCTGAAGACGAGGCGCTGATCGCCCAGCAGAAGCTGCAGATCGCCAAGCTGAAGCATCAAATCTACGGCCAGCGGTCGGAGCGTTCGTCGCGCCTGATCGAGCAGCTGGCGCTGACGTTCGAAGAACTGGAAGCCGACGCCACCGAGGACGAACTGGCGGCGGAACGGGCCGTGGCGAAGACGACGACGGTAGGTGGATTTACGCGCAAGCGTCCCGAGCGTCAGACCTTCCCCGACCACCTGCCACGCGAGCGGGTGGTGATCGAT
>NZ_JAIRDQ010000043.1 GCF_021458635.1 Bradyrhizobium monzae | reverse complement strand
TCAGAGCCATCCACCTGAACCTGCAGACGCACACCGCCTTCCGCCGGCAGCACCAGCGGCGACAGCAGCGTCAGCTGCGATACGCTGCTCAAGCCGACCGCACGCGCCGCCGCAAAGCCGAGCTCCAGCAGTCCCGTCCCCGGCAGCAGCACCGTGCCGAACACGGCGTGGTCGCCGAGCCAGCCCGCCTCCGACAGCGACAGCCGCCCCGTCAGCAGGAAGCCGTCGCTCTCGGCTAGCGGCGTCGCCGCTCCCAGCAGCGGATGCGACGCATCCGACAGGCCCATCGTCGCCGCGTCCCCGCTCGGCTTCTCAGCCTCCAGCCAATAGCGCTGACGCTGGAATGCATAGGTCGGCAGCGATGCAACGGGTTGGTGCGCATGTGAGCCAAGCGCCTTCGC
The DNA here is from genome assembly GCF_021458635.1 of Bradyrhizobium monzae. Classification (GTDB taxonomy): domain Bacteria; phylum Pseudomonadota; class Alphaproteobacteria; order Rhizobiales; family Xanthobacteraceae; genus Bradyrhizobium. Next base: position 82 of record NZ_JAIRDQ010000043.1, on the reverse strand, counting down.
CCAGTCGACATGAACACCATGAACATGCAGCGTGCCGAGATTGCGCAAAAGCTCCGACATGCCGCCGCCATCGCGCCGAAGC
>NZ_JAIRDQ010000042.1 GCF_021458635.1 Bradyrhizobium monzae | reverse complement strand
TCTGCGCCGCGACGGTGGAGGGATGTCGGAGCTTTTGCGCAATCTCGGCGCGCTTCACGTCCACGGCATTCATGTCGACTGGGCGAAGGCGCTCGGTGCGAGCGCGCACCAACCCGTTGCCTCACTGCCGACTTATGCGTTCCAGCGTCAGCGTTACTGGCTCGAGGCTGAGAAGCCGAGCGGGGACGCGGCGACGATGGGCCTGTCGGATGCGTCGCATCCGCTGCTGGGAGCGGCGACGCCGCTAGCCGAGAGCGACGGGTTCCTGCTGACGGGACGGCTGTCGCTGTCGGAGGCGGGCTGGCTCGGCGACCACGCCGTGTTCGGCACGGTGCTGCTGCCGGGGACGGGGCTGCTGGAGCTCGGCTTTGCGGCGGCGCGTGCGGTGGGCTTGAGCAGCGTATCGCAGCTGACGCTGCTGTCGCCGCTGGTGCTGCCGGCGGAGGGCGGTGTCCGGCTGCAGGTTCAGGTGGATGGCTCTGG
>NZ_JAIRDQ010000041.1 GCF_021458635.1 Bradyrhizobium monzae | reverse complement strand
CAGGCGGGCCGTTACGGCGAATGGCTGTCGCAGCATCCGCAGGCCGATTGGTCTTCTATCGTCGCCACTGCAGCACTACACCGGACGCAGTTCGCTTCGCGGGCTGCGGTCTCAGTGCGCGATGCGGCGGAGGCCGTGGAGGCGCTCGGTGCGCTGGCCGAGGGCCGCCCGCATGCCGCGGTGTCGGTTGGTGAGGCCAGGGGCGAGACAGGCAAGCTGGCGCTCCTGTTCACGGGCCAGGGCGCGCAGCAGCTCGGCATGGGCCGCGCGCTGCTGGAGAGTTGTGCGACGTTCCGCGCCACGTTCGAGGAGGCCTGCGGTTATTTTGACGCGCTGCTCGATCTGCCGCTGCGCGATGTGATGTTTGCGGACGCGGGCTCCGAGGCCGCCGCAAAGCTCGACGAGACCGCTTACGCGCAGCCCGCTTTGTTTGCAATTGAAGTGGCGCTGTTCCGTCAGCTCGAGCAGTGGGGCATCGCGCCCGACATTTTGCTTGGTCATTCCATCGGCGAGCTCAGTGC
>NZ_JAIRDQ010000040.1 GCF_021458635.1 Bradyrhizobium monzae | reverse complement strand
AACCGCGCGCGCCATGGCCCGCCTGCTGCTCGAGAAGCTCGAACTCGCTCGCGCGCCTGTGCGGCAGGAGAAGCGGCGGACAATCACCGCATCGGCGTCCGAGCCAATCGCGATTGTCGGGATGAGCTGCCGCACGCCCGGCGGCCCGGCCAGTCCCGAGAGCTACTGGTCGCTGCTGGAGCGCGGTGGCGACGGCGTTGGTCCGCTGCCGGGCCGCTGGAGCCGGGAGCTGTTGCGGCGCCTCGAAGCGGTGACGGGCGGGCTGTCGCAGGAAGGCGGCTTTATCGACGCTGTTGCGGAGTTCGACGCATCTTTCTTCGGCATCTCGCCGCGCGAGGCGGTGGAGATGGACCCGCAGCAGCGGCTGATCCTGGAAGCGTCGTGGGAGGCGCTGGAGCGCGCGGGGCTGCAACCGGACGGACTGAGCGAGAGCCGCACCGGCGTCTATCTCGGCGCGATGGCTGGCGACTACGGCATGCGCTCGCTCGAGGCGACCACGATGTGGACGTCGACGGGTACGTT
>NZ_JAIRDQ010000004.1 GCF_021458635.1 Bradyrhizobium monzae | reverse complement strand
TGTCTATCCGCGAATTCAAATGAGCGTTGGAATCGTGGAGAGATACCCCTCACCCGTCTCGCCGCTTTGCGGCGAGCCACCCTCTCCCACAAGGGGCGAGGGTTTGCACCGTCTACGCGGCAGGCCTACTCATGCCGATGCCCGTGCTTCCGCACCTTGGCCGGCTTGCCCTCTCCGGTCGGGATCATCACCACACGTCCATAGCGCACGCCGCGCTCGGCGATGATGCGATCGGCAAAGTGCCTGACCTCTGCGGCATCGCCCTTCAGCGCCGTCATCTCCATGCAATTGTTGTCGTCGAGATGGACGTGAAGCGTTGCCAGCGCGAGGTCGTGATGGCCATGGAATTCCTGCACCAGCCGCTTCGAGAGATCGCGCGCCGCGTGGTCGTAGACATAGACGAGACCGGCGACGCAGGGGCCGCTCTGTGCCGTGTTCTCACTCGATTGCTGCAGCCCGGCGCGGGCGAGGTCGCGGATGATTTCGCTGCGGTTCTGATAGCCGCGGGCTTCGGCTGCGGCGTCGATCTCCGCCAGCAAATCGTCCTCGATCGTGATGGTAATCCGCTGCATCAGGTCTCCTCCGCGTACCGCCGAACGAACCTGTTCTACACGGATTTCGTCACCCTCACAGCCGCGTCGCGCGCAGCCGCAGCGCATTGCCGACCACGCTGACCGAGGACAGCGCCATCGCGGCCGCCGCGATGATCGGCGACAGCAGCACGCCGAAGGCGGGATAGAGGATGCCGGCGGCGATCGGGATACCGGCGGCATTGTAGATGAAGGCGAAGAACAGGTTTTGCCGGATGTTGCTCATCGTCGCCTGCGACAGCTTTCGCGCACGGACGATGCCGGTGAGATCACCCTTCAGCAGCGTGACGCCGGCGCTTTCCATCGCCACGTCCGTGCCCGTGCCCATGGCAATGCCGACCTCGGCTGCCGCCAGCGCCGGTGCGTCGTTGACGCCGTCGCCGGCCATCGCGACGCTGCGGCCGGCCCTTTGCAGCTTCGTCACCACCGCGCTCTTCTGGTCCGGCAGCACCTCGGCCTCGACATCGGCGATGCCGAGCCGGCGCGCGACGGCTTCGGCCGTGGTGCGGTTGTCGCCGGTCAGCATGATGACTTTGATGCCTTCGGCGGCGAGCGCCTTCAGCGCCTCCGGGGTCGAAGCCTTGATCGGGTCGGCGATGGCAAACAGGCCGGCGAGGTTGCCATCGATCGCCATGTTGATGACGGTGGCGCCGTCGCCACGCAGCCGCTCAGCCTCCGCGCCGAGTGGCTCGGTATTGATGCCGATCGAAGCGAAATATTTGGCGTTGCCGAGCACGATGACCTTGCCGTCGACCTTGCCGGTCGCGCCCTTGCCCGTCGGCGAATCGAATTGCTCGACCTGGCCGAGGCCAAGCTGCTTCTCCTCGGCCGCGCGCACGACCGCGTCGGCGAGCGGATGCTCGCTGGCGCGCTCGACGCTCGCTGCAAACCGAAGGATATTATCCTCGGCAAAGCCGGCCGCAGGCACGATCGCGACCACCTTGGGTTTGCCTTCGGTCAGCGTGCCGGTCTTGTCGACCACCAGCGTGTCGATCTTCTCCATCCGCTCCAGTGCCTCGGCGTTCTTGATCAGCACCCCGGCCTGCGCCCCGCGGCCGACGCCGACCATGATCGACATCGGGGTCGCCAGCCCCAGCGCGCAGGGGCAGGCGATGATCAGCACGCTGACGGCGGCGACGAGGCCGAAGGCGAGCCGCGGTTCCGGCCCGAACCAGGCCCAGGCAGCGAACGCAACGATGGCAACGGCGATGACGGTCGGCACGAACCAGCCGGCGACATGGTCCGCCAGCCGCTGGATCGGCGCGCGCGAGCGCTGCGCGTCGGCGACCATCTGCACGATCTGCGACAACAGCGTCTCGCGCCCGACCTTGTCGGCGCGCATGATGAAGCTGCCCGACTGGTTGAGCGTGCCGGCGATCACCTTGGCGCCAACCTCCTTGGTGACGGGCATGGATTCACCGGTCACGAGCGATTCATCGAGCGAGGAACGTCCCTCCAGAATGACGCCGTCGACCGGCACTTTCTCGCCGGGACGTACGCGCAAGGAATCTCCGGCATGGAGCGTATCGATCTCGACTTCGTGTTCGTTGCCATCGGCATCGACGCGCCGCGCGGTCTTTGGGGCGAGCTGCAACAACGCCTTGATCGCACCCGAGGTCGCATCGCGGGCGCGCAACTCCAGAACCTGCCCGAGCAAAACCAGGACGGTGATGACCGCGGCAGCTTCGAAATAGACGGCGACTGCGCCCTCATGGCCGCGGAACGTGGCAGGGAAAATCTGCGGCGCGATGGTGCCGATCAGGCTGTAGACATAGGCAACGCCCGTGCCCATCGCGATCAGCGTGAACATGTTGAGGTTGCGCGTCAGCAGCGACTGCCAGCCGCGCACCAGGAATGGCCAGCCGGCCCAGAACACCACGGGCGTGGCGAAAACGAGCTGGATCCAGTTCGACAAAGTCGGGTCGATCCAGTTGTGTGGACCTGCGAGATGGCCCCCCATCTCCAGCACCACAGGCGGCAGCGCCAGCGCGCCGCCGATCCAGAACCGCTGCGTCATGTCGGCGAGTTCCGGATTGGGCCCGGTCTCCAGGCTCGCGACCTCCGGCTCCAGCGCCATGCCGCAGATCGGGCAGCTGCCGGGTCCGACCTGGCGGATTTCCGGATGCATCGGGCAGGTGTAGATCGTGCCCGCCGGCATCTCCGGCTCGGGCGCGTTTTCTTTTGCAAGATACTTCGCAGGATCGACTGCGAACTTGGTGCGGCAGCCGGCCGAGCAGAAATGGAAGGTCTCGCCGTGATGCTCAAAGCGGTGCTTGGAGGTCGCGGGATCGACCGTCATGCCGCAGACGGGATCGAGGACCTTCGTCGCGGCTGCACCAAGGTCATGGGCGTGGTGATGCGCGTGATCGCCGTGGCCGCCGCAGCAGGACGAAGCCGCAGGCTTCTTAGCGGGCGCCGCGGTCTTGGCGGCGCAGCCGCATCCGGAATGCCTGTCCCCGTCGTGATGATGGCTGTGGTCCGCGTCGTTCATTCCTGCGCTCCGGCCTTGTAACCTATACCCGGTAGGGGTATATAGGCGTCATGCGCAAGGACATCAAGGCATCCGTCGGAAAACGTCTCGGCCGGATCGAGGGCCAGGTTCGCGGCCTCTCGAAAATGGTCGAGGATGACCGCTACTGCATCGACATCGTCACGCAGATCTCGGCGGTGCGCGCTGCGCTGCGCCGGGTCGAGGAAGAGGTCTTGAAGGATCACGTCGCCCATTGCGTCGAGCACGCGATCGCCAGCGGCGACAAGTCGGATCAGCGCGAGAAGATCGCGGAGCTGATGGCGGTGATCGGGCGGGCCGAGCGGTAGGTTCTTCGTCATTGCGAGCGCAGCGAAGCAATCCAGAATCCCACCATAGTGACAGTTTGGATTGCTTCGTCGTTTCGCTCCTCGCAATGACGGTGGCGAGAGTGATGCCTTAAGCCGCGATCTCCTGCGTCTGCTTTTGCGCGCGACACATCGCGAGCTCTTTCAGCAGTACAAAATGCTCGGAAGAGGTGACGTCTATCTCCGCAGGTTGCGCGCTTACTTGCTTAGCCGAAGCCGGCGCCTCTTCGTCAATCGCTTCAGGAACGAGCGGCGGCGCACGGAGCGTTTCTGGAAACACACCGAATGAGCCCGCTACCTCCTCGAGCGGCTTTTGCTTGTCGGCCCAGTGCAAGGCTGTGTAGTCGAAGCCATGCACGATGGTGGGTTTGACCACTTCGAAATAGGGCGAGATGTCGAAGTCGCGGGGCATATAGAGCGAGGAATCGCGGATGTGCAGGATCTCGCGGCGGGCGGCGCGGCTGCCGGCCTTGGTGATCTTCGGCAGGATCGGATAGCGCACCGCGTCGAACGCCTGCGCGATCAGCGCCGAGCAGATGATCTTGGTCGGATCGCCCGAGCCGATCGCGATCATGCGCCGCCGCCAGCGCTGCGGGATCGGCAGCGGAAACAGGAAACGCATCAAGTCGATGATGTTCTTGGTGTCGTAGCCGAAGCCGATGCGGTTGATCGCATAGCGGCACACCGTGGTGCGGTCCTCATAGGACAGCCCGACCGGGCGGCACACGCGGGTGTGATAGGGAAAATATTTCGACAGCGGCGCGGAGGTGACGCCTTCGCCGATATTGGCCTCGATCAGCACATGCGGCTCGCCGTCGGGCTCCTGTGCGCCCTCGACCGGACCGACGTAGAGCGCGGCATGCGACCAGGTCGACTGCGTCAGATATTTGATGATGCCGGAGATGCGGTTGTTGCCTTCGACCAGCATCACGTCGCCGGGCTGGATCACGCCGCGCAGGTGCTCGGGATCGCTCGGCGTGAACGGCTCGTAGCCCGGCACCTCCTTCGAGAGGTACGCGGCTATCACCTTGCCGACTGAATCTAGAACCGTCCCCATGAACTCCCCCGGGCCTTTCTGGCCGTCTTTTTTTCCATCTGTATCATGGTCGAAACCTGTTGCAATTCGGTTCATGGGTCTGTGAGGTCGCGCACGATTGATTCACCATGATGGTTGCTGTGCAACATCAGATGCGGCAAGGTTCGTGGGCTGTTCCCGTTCGTCGCAAGTCCCCGGAAACCATGCCATGACAATCACGCGCCGCGGCTTCCTATCGGCGTCGGCAGCCTTTGCCGCAGTGCCGGTCCTGGGCGCAACTGCCGCACCGCTGCCGCGCGAGGCTGACATTGTCGTGATCGGCGCGGGTGCGGCCGGCATCGCTGCAGCGCGGCGCGTCATGGCGGCCAATCGCAAGGTCGTCGTGGTGGAGGCGGCGTCGCAAATCGGCGGGCGCTGCATGACCGACAGCACCACCTTCGACGTGCCGTTCGATCGTGGCGCGCGCTGGATGCACAATCCCGACACCAACCCGATGATCCGGCTCGCGCGCAGTGCCGGGCTCGATGTCTCCCCGGCACCGTCGGGCCAGAAGATGCGCATCGGCCGCCGCAATGCGCGCGCGGGCGAGACCGAGGAGTTTTTGGCCGCGCTGGTGCGCGCCAACCGTGCCATCGACGAGGCCGCGCGCGGCAAGCTCGATACGTCCTGCGGGTCGGTGCTGCCAAAGGATCTCGGCGATTGGGCGGGCGCCGCCGAGTTCGTGCTCGGTGCGAGCTTCGCCGGCAAAGACCTGAAAGAGCTGTCGGCGATCGACAAGGCGCGTGCGCAGGATCGCAACGCCCCGATCGCCTGTCGCCAGGGTCTGGGCACCTTGATAGCCAAGCTCGGCGAGCAGGCGCCCGTCGTGCTTTCGACCCCGGCAAGCCGGATTGTGTGGAGCAATCGCGACGTCAGCGTGGAGACGCCAGGAGGCAAGATCGCCGCGCGCGCCGCCATCATCACCGTCTCGACCAACGTGCTCACGAGCGGCGCGATCAAGTTCGCGCCTGACATCCCCAAGCGTACGCTCGATGCCGCGTCGAAGCTCGGTCTTGGCAGCTACGATCACATCGTGCTGCAGCTGCCGGGAAATCCGCTCGGGCTGTCGCGCGACGACATCCTGATCGAGCAGAGCAACTCCACGCGCACCGCACTGATGTTCGCCAATATCGGGGGATCCTCGCTGTGTTCGATCGACGTCGGCGGTTCGTTCGGCCGCGATCTCTCCGAGCAGGGCGAGAAGGCGATGGCGGCCTTCGCGAAGGAGTGGATTACCAAGCTGTTCGGCAGCGAGGTGGCTGCGAATGTGCAGAAGACCGCCGTGACGCGCTGGAACGCGTCACCCTATGTGATGGGCGCGATGTCGGCAGCCTCCCCCGGCGGGCAGTTGTCGCGAAGAGTCCTGACCGAGCCGATCGGCAACATGTTCCTCGCCGGTGAAGCCACGCACGAGACGCTCTGGGGCACGGTCGACGGCGCCTGGGAAAGCGGCGAGCGCGCCGCGGACGCCGCGCTCCGCAAGATCGGTGCGCTGAAGGATGAGCCGGCCGAGGTGCCGAGGCCGTCGACGAAGCGGCGTCGCGCGCCGCGGCCGTAGGCGAACTAGCGCAAAATACCGTCCAGCACCGGCAGTCCGGCGATCACCGCGATCGCAATCAACGCGTAGCAGATGCCGCGGAATACCGCTTCGCTGGCGCGGCCGAACAGTGAGGCGCCGAAGGCCACGCCGATCGCGTAGACCGGGCCGACGATGAGCGAGAGCAGCAGCGACTCGCGCGAGATCAGGCCCGTCGTGGCATAGCTGACCATCGAGAAGAAATCCGAGGCGCCGAAGAACAGCAAGATGTTGGCGCGCGCCACGATCGATTCGATCGGACGGCCGAGCCAGTAGCCGACAATCGGCGGCCCGCCGGTCTGCGCCAGTCCGCTGCAGAAGCCGGAGAGGCCGCCGATGCCGACCGAGAGCCAGGCGTGGTCCTTGCCGCGATAGCGCCAGCCCGACAGCAGCAGCAGAAGAAGCGCGGCGACGAAGCAGGAGATGATCCAGCGCGTGGTGACGGGTTCGAGCACGCTGAGGAAATAGGTGCCGACGGGCACGCCGACCAGTGCGCCCAGCACGATCACGGCGGTCGCCTTGCGGTCGGCCTTTCGCCACGCGTCGGGCAGCAGCGGTGCGGCCGCGACGAAATCGATGACGAGCAGAAGTGCGGCGACCAGCCGTGGCCCGGCGATACTGCTCGCCAGGGGCATGAAGATCAGCGCGGAGCCGAAGCCGGAGAAACCGCGCGCGGTGCCCGAAACGAAAGCGATGGCGCAGAGCGCCATCGCAATGGTGAGGCTGACGTCCTTGGGAAGGAAGTCCGTAAAGCTCATCCCCGCAACGTGCCGCCGGTCTTCTTCGTGACCTCCGCCACGATCCTTGCGGCGACGGCCTCGATCTCCTGATCGGTCAACGTCTTCTCGCGCGGCTGGATCGTCACCGCGATGCCGATCGACTTCTTGCCGTCGTCGATGCCCTTGCCCTCGTAGACGTCGAACACGTTGACGCCGGTGATCAGCTTCTTGTCGACGCCCTGCGCGGCGCGCACGATGTCGCCGGCTTTCAAGGCGCGATCGACGATGAAGGCGAAGTCGCGCGACACCGGCTGGAATGTCGAGAGCTCGATCAACGGCTTGGCGCGAGTCGGCTTCTTCTTGGCCTCCGGAATGCGGTCGAGGATCACCTCGAACACGACAAGCGGGCCGTCGGCGCCGAGCACTTCCAGCGCGCGGGGGTGCATCTCGCCGAAAGTGCCGAGCACGTTCTGCGGACCGATCTGGATCGTGCCGGAGCGGCCCGGATGCAGCCAGGCAGGACCGCCGGCGACGATCTGGAGCGCCTGCATCGGCGCGCCGGCGGCTGCCAGCACCGCGAGCGCGTCGGCCTTGGCGTCGAACACATCGGCCTGCGCCGAGCCCGACCAGTGCCGTCCCAATCCGTCCGGCGACGCAAGGCCGCGGCGCACGCCGCTCGCCGCCATGAACTGATCCTGCGGGCGATCGCCCTTGAACACCTGACCGACCTCGAACAGCACGACGTCGCCAAAACCGCGGTCGGCATTGGCCTGTGCGGCTGCGACCAGGCCCGGCAGCAGGCTCGGCCGCATGTCGGAAAGATCGGCGGCGATCGGGTTGGCGACCTCGAGCTCGCGCTGGCCGCCGCCGAACAGTTTTGCTGCAGGCTTCGTGATGAACGACCACGTCACGGCTTCGGTCATGCCGCGGCTCGCGAGCGCGCGCCGCGCGCGGCGGGTGCGAAGCTGCAGCGGTGTCAGCATGGGTTTGCGCGCGTCCTCGCCGCGCTCGAACGGCGTCATCGGCACCTTGTCGACGCCGTAGATGCGGACGACTTCCTCGACGATGTCGGCCTTCCCATGCACGTCGGAGCGCCACGACGGCACCGCGACCTTCACGACGGGACCCGGACCCGCCATCATGAAGCCGAGATGGGAGAGGATACGCTTCATCTCGACCTGCGGCACTTCGATGCCGGAGAGACGCTTGACCTCGGTGAGCGGGAAATCGATCACGCGATCGTCGCCGAAAGTCTTGCCGACCACGACGTTCTCTGACGGCATGCCGCCGCACAGCTCCAGCACCAGCTTGGTGGCGAGCTCCAGTCCCGGCACCATGAAGGCCGGATCGACGCCGCGCTCGAAGCGGTAGCGCGCATCGGAGTTGATGCCGAGCTTGCGGCCGGTCTGGGCGACGTTGATCTCGTTCCACAGCGCCGATTCGATCAGGACATCTGTGGTGTTTTCGTCGCAGCCCGAGGCTTCGCCGCCCATGATGCCGGCGAGCGACTCGACGCCGTGCTCGTCCGCGATCACGCAGATCGAGGGATCGAGATTGTAGGCGCGACCGTCGAGCGCGAGCAGCGCCTCGCCGCTGCGGGCGCGGCGCACCACGAGATTGCCCACCACCTTCCTGGCGTCGAACACGTGCAGCGGACGCGCGCGGTCGTAGGTCATGAAGTTGGTGATGTCGACGAGCGCATTGATGGGGCGCAGCCCGATCGCGGTCAGTCGCTTCTGCAGCCATTCCGGCGACGGGCCGTTCTTCACGCCACGCACGAGGCGCAACGCAAAACCCGGGCACAGCGCGGTGTCCTCGACCGTGACCTTCACCGGGCAGGGGAATTCGCCCTTGATCGGCTTGATCGCGGCGTCCTTGAATTTGCCCATGTCGGCGGCGGCGAGGTCGCGCGCGATGCCGTGCACGCCGGTGCAGTCCTGCCGGTTCGGCGTCAGATTGATCTCGATCACGGGATCGCCAAGGGCTGCCCATTCGGCATAGCCGGCGCCGATCGGCGCGTCCGCCGGCAATTCCATGATGCCGTCGTGGTCGTTGGAGATCTGCAGCTCGGCCGCCGAGCACAGCATGCCGCGGCTCTCGACGCCGCGGATGGTGCCGATGCCGAGCGTGATGTCCTTGCCGGGAATGTAGGTGCCGGGCGGCGAGAACACGCTGACGAGCCCCGCGCGCGCATTCGGCGCACCGCACACGACCTGCACCGCCGCGCCACCGTCACCGGTGTCGACCATGCAGACGCGCAGCCGATCGGCATTGGGGTGCTGCTCGGCCGAAATCACCTTCGCAATGCTGAAGGGCTTCAGCGCCCTCGCCTTGTCCTCGATGTTCTCGACCTCGAGCCCGATCATGGTGAGCTTGTCGGCAAGCTTTTCCAGGGGCTCGTCGGTGTCGAGATGATCCTTCAGCCAGGAGAGGGTGAATTTCACGAGCTCAGCCCTCCGGCAAGTGTCGGCACTTCGAGCGGTTTGAAGCCGTAATGGTTGAGCCAGCGGACGTCGCTGTCGAACAGTTGGCGCAGATCGGCGATGCCGTATTTCAGCATGGCGATGCGGTCGATGCCCATGCCCCAGGCAAATCCCTGGTACTCGTCGGGATCGATGCCGCAGGCGCGCAGCACGTTCGGGTGCACCATGCCGCAGCCGAGGATCTCCATCCAGTCCTCGCCCTCGCCGAAGCGGATCTCGTTCTTGTCGCGGCGGCATTGCAGGTCGACTTCCAGCGACGGCTCGGTGAACGGGAAGAACGACGGGCGGAAGCGCATGTTGATGTGATCGACCTCGAAGAACGCCTTGCAGAACTCGTGCAGGATCCATTTGAGGTGGCCGAGATGCGAGTGCTTGTCGATGACGAGGCCTTCGACCTGGTGGAATTGCGGCGTGTGGGTCGCGTCCGAATCGATGCGGTAGGTACGGCCCGGGCAGATCACGCGGATCGGCGGCTTCTGGGTGAGCATGGTGCGCACCTGCACCGGCGAGGTGTGGGTGCGCAACAGCATGCGCGAGCCGTCCTCCTTCGGATGGAAGAAGAACGTGTCGTGCATCTCGCGCGCCGGATGGCCTTCCGGAAAATTCAGCTTGGTGAAGTTGTAATCGTCGGTCTCGATGTCAGGACCTTCGGCGACCGAGAATCCCATGTCGGCGAAGATCGTGGTCAGCTCGTCCCAGACCTGGCTCAACGGATGGATGCGGCCGGCTTCGGCCTGGGCATCGCGCAGCGGCAAGGTCACGTCGACGGTCTCGGACGCCAGCCGCGCATCGAGCGCCGCGGACTTCAGCAGGTCGCGCCGTGCGGCGAGCGCCTCGGTGACCTTGTCCTTGGCCTGGTTGATCGCGGCGCCTTGCGTCTTGCGCTCGTCGGGCGACATCTTGCCGAGCGTGGCGAGCAGCGCCGAGATCGAGCCCTTCTTGCCGAGGGCTGCGACGCGCACCGCTTCGAGCGCGGCTTCATCGCCGGCGGCGGCGATCTGGTCGAGGATGGATGTTTCGAGCGTTGCGAGGTCGGACACAGTCAAATCCTTGCTGCCAAATTCGGCTGGGTTGTCGCCGCCCGAAGGCCGTAACGTCAAGCAAAAAGCCGGTCATTTCGGGCGTAGGACCAGCTGGGTTGAACCTCGCGCGGGGGCCGGGCACCAAGGGGATACGAGGAGACCTTTGCGATGCTTTCGAAATCCTGCTTGGCCGCTCTCGCCATCGTTCTGTCGGTCGCAGCCCACCCGGCGCGCGCCATGGTCTGCATGGACAAATCCATGACGCTGGACGAGGTCGCCGACACCATCAGCGCCCAGAAGAGTTGCGAAAGCGCGATGAAGGTCTTCAGGGATTGCGAGCTGACCGCGAGCGGCGACGTCGAGCTCGGTGCCGCCGTCGAGAAGAAATGCGAGGCGGATTTCAAGCCCGGCCTCAACGCCGCCGAGAGGCAGGCCTACAAACGCGAGATGCGGGTGTGCGACGGCAAGTACCGGAACAAGTCCGGCACCATGTATCTCTCGTTCATGGCATTCTGCCGGGCGGAGGTCGCCCAGCGTTACTCGCAACGCGCGCTGAAGGCTGCGGGCCGGAAGGCCCGCTAGCGCAGGCCTTAGGCTGCGAGCGCAGCTTTGGCCTTCTCGGCAATCAGCTGGAACGACGCGGGCTCGTTGATCGCGAGATCCGACAGCACCTTGCGGTCGACCGTGATGCCCGACTTGGCCATGCCGTCGATAAACCGGCTGTAGGTCAGGCCGAACGGACGAACGGCAGCGTTGATGCGCTGGATCCAGAGCGCGCGGAAGGTGCGCTTCTTGCGCTTGCGGTCACGGAAGGCGTACTGCATCGCCTTGTCGACGGCCGGCTTGGCGGTGCGGATCGTGTTCTTGCGGCGGCCGCGGAAACCCTTGGCGGCCTTGTAGACTTTCTTGTGCTTGGCGTGAGCGGTCACACCGCGTTTGACGCGAGACATGACAAAAATCCTTCAGAGATGACTTGGTTTTCGGATCGCCGCGAAAGACGCGACGCGGATGGCAATGATCGTGGACGCGATCAGGCGTTCGGCAAGAAGTACTTCTTGACGTTGTCGCCGTCGGTCTTGAACAGCACAGCAGTGCCGCGGAGCTGACGGATCTGCTTCTTCGTCCGCTTGATCATGCCGTGACGCTTGCCGCGATGGGCGAACATCACTTTGCCGGTGGCAGTCACCTTGAAGCGCTTTTTAGCGCCCGATTTGGTCTTCAGCTTGGGCATTTGGCTCTCCTAATGGCCACAGAGTTCCGCCCGCGAAGGCGGCTGGCCGTCAAAAATGCTCGTTAGAGCGTTGATTGTGCTCAGGTTTTGCGAACAAGCGAGAAACCCGCACAGAACACCGCCACGGCAGCCCTTAATCAGCCGGGCGATGAAGGTCGGCCTTATGGCAGAGGACGAGCCAATTGGCAACGATGAACCGCCAGAACCTGGCCGCCGACTATTGGGGGTTACCACCTCATTGTTCACGCCGTCCCGTCCGGAGCAGGACCAAAATGGCCCATTTTTCCCAATCGCTCTTGTCTGTCGTCGCCCGTCCGCGCCACCTGGCGCTGTTCGCCATGCTCGCTGCCACCGCCGTCCCGTCGACGGCCGATGCCCGCATCAGCGGCTATGACGGCGTCTGGAATGTCACCTTCGCCACCACCCGCGGCAATTGCAGCTCGGGCTACAGCGTCCCCTTCACCGTGACCGGCAGCCGGGTGTCGTCCGCCGGCGGCGGCCGGGTGTCCGGCAGGGTCAATCGTGGCGGGGCCGTTGCGGTCCAGGTCTCGGTCGGCGCCTCCCACGCCAGCGGCGGTGGCCGGCTTGGCGGCGCGGCCGGGGGCGGCTCGTGGAAGGGCATCATTTCCGGTGACCAGTGCAGCGGCACCTGGCAGGCGACGCGGACCTGAAAACAAAACGGCCCGCCGGAGATCCGGACGGGCCGTTAAAATTTCAGCTGTAACGAGCCGTCGTCAGCGCGGCGCCAGGACCATGACGACCTGACGGCCCTCGAACCGGGCGTCCTGCTCGACCTTGGCGAGCTCGGCGACGTCGGTCTTGATCTTGTCCAGCAGCTTGGTGCCGATCTCCTGGTGCGCCATTTCGCGGCCGCGATAGCGCAGGGTGATCTTGACCTTGTCGCCCTCTTCGAAGAACCGCAGCATCGCGCGCATCTTCACGTCATAGTCGTGATCGTCGATCATCGGGCGGAGCTTGATCTCCTTGATCTCGACGGTCTTCTGACGCTTGCGGGCTTCGGCGGCTTTCTTCTGGGCGGAATACTTATACTTCCCGTAGTCCATGATCTTGCAGACGGGAGGGCTGACATTTGGCGAAATCTCGACCAGATCCATGCCCGCTTCCTGGGCCAACTTGATAGCCATCATCGTCTCGACCGTGCCTTTGTTGTCACCGGTCTGGTCGATCAGCTGGATCTGCGCATTGCGAATATCATCATTGATGCGCGGCCCGTCTTTGCTGGCAACGGGCGGGGCTCTATTGGGACGGCGAATGGGTGGTTCTCCAAGGTTGTGGAAGGAAGCGGCTATTTTGAAGGAAGATGCGTTTGCCGGCAAGCAACTCGCTCGTGCGAGAGGCGAAAAACCCTCAAATGCGAGACATTTTGGCCACGCCCATCGGCACGGTGCTCGACATAGACACCTTGCCCCTGTTCCGCAAGCGTCCCAAAGGGACAATGCCAACATAGGGTTGCGTCGCGGGGCGCGCCCGAACAGCTCAAACCGCACAACCAGAGTAAACGTTCCATGACCCCAGCATTTCCCGATGCCGTGCTCGACTTTATCGATGTGGGCGAGGGCTCGTCAGCGCGCCGGATCGCGGTGCGCCGTCGCGCCGGCCAAGGGCCCGGCCTGGTCTGGCTCGGCGGCTTCAAGTCGGACATGCAGGGCGGCAAGGCAGTGGCGCTCGACGGCTGGGCCGGCGAGCATGGCCGTGCCGCGGTCCGGTTCGACTATTCCGGTCATGGTGAATCCGGCGGCGATTTCGCCAACGGAACCATCGGAAGCTGGCTCGAGGACAGCGTCGCGGTGTTCGAGCGGTTCTGCACCGGTCCGCAAATCCTGATCGGTTCCTCCATGGGCGGCTGGATGGCGCTGCTGCTCGCGCGCGAGATCAGGAAGCGGCAAGACAATCAGCAAGAGAATCAGCAAGCGAAATCCTCGCTCGCCGGTCTGGTTCTGATCGCGCCGGCGCCGGATTTCACGGAAGAGCTGATGTGGAAGACCTTTTCGCCCGAGGTGAAGAAGGAGATCGAGACCAAGGGGTTTTGGCTGCGGCCGTCCGAATATGGCGACGGCACGCCCTATCCGATCACGCGCAAGCTGATCGAGGAGGGGCGCAACCATCTCGTGCTCGGCAGCGCCATCGATCTCGGTTGCCCCGTCCGCATCCTGCAAGGCGCCCAGGATCCCGACGTGCCGTGGCAGCATGCGTTTGCGCTGACGCATCGCCTGCCGGCCGACGACGTCGTGCTGACCATGATCCAGGACGGCGATCACCGCCTGTCGCGCCCGCAAGACATCGCGCGCATTCTTGCCGCGGTGGCGGAGATCGGGTGAAGTGGGCCAACAAGAAACACCGGGAGGCAATGCAATGACCACCACCGCGATGCTGCGTGCTTTTTGTGATGCCGTCGAACAACGCAACGGCCGTGCCTTTGCCGACCTGTTCACCGAGGACGGCGTCTATCACGACGTGTTCTATGGCGCGTTTGCGGGCCGCGACAAAATCGCAGCGATGGTCGACGACTGGTTTTATCGCACGGCGACGGATTTCCGCTGGGACATGCATGATCCCGTCAGCAACGGCGCCACGCTCTATGCGCGCTACACCTTCAGCTACAAATCGACCCTGCCGGAAGCGAACGGCGCGCGCGCGATGTTCGAGGGCGTCGCGATCATGACGCTGCGCGACGGCAAGATCGCCGGTTATCACGAGGTCGCCAACACCGCGCCGGCGTTTGTCGATCTGAAGTTTGCGCCGGAGCGGATTGCGAAGATCGTCGGCAAGCAAGGTGCGGAACTGAAGGCGCGGCCGGAGATGAAGCGGCATTTGGGCTGACGGCAGAGCCCCTACGGCGGCGGTGGCTTCGCCATCGGCTTGCGTTGCGCCAGTGCTGCGACCGTCGCGGTGCCGATCGCGCCCTGCTCGTCGTAGAGCCAGCATTCGCCGATCGCGACGCCGTCGGTGGCCTGGTGGTTGACCACGTCGAAACCGATCCAGTTCGTCACCGGCAAACGGTGCAGATAGATCGTCACGTCGCTGTTGATGTAGCCGAGCCCCTTGTCGCCGGCATTGGCGAATGGGCTCGCGAAATCGGCGCCGGTGGCGACGTGGACGAACGGCGTCATCGGCACGCCCGCCACGAGCTCGCGCACCTCGCTCATCCAGAGCCGGCGCGGTCCGAGCGAGCCCATGTGGCCGACGATCGGCCGTGTCGTCCATTTGCCGTTCATGCCGAGCCTGGGATCGGTCGGCTTTGGAATATCGTCCGGCTTCGGCACGTCCCAGTTCGGCGGCGACCAGACATTGCCGTCGGGGTTTTGCGTCCGCCGCAATAGCTGGCACGAGGCGCGCGCCATGCTGACGCCGCCGGAGACGAACTCCGCCTCCACCACGCGGATGCGCAGGCCGTCGCGGACCAGCCGCGTCGTCACTTCGATCGGCTTGTCGATCGTCGGCAGCCGAAACATGTCGACGGTCAACCGCGCTGGCACGAATTCAGGCCCGGAATGGCGCTCCTCGATGGTGAAGCCGAGCAGGCCGATGATGACGCGTCCGTGCAGCGATTTCGGATCCCACGGACCGTTGGCCACTTCCGTCGGATGGAATGTATCGCCGTCGCGGGTGAAGAAAGGCATGTTTTTCATGACGCGCGACCTTGAAGGAATGGGTGGGGAAATCAAGCCCGCCACTCCTCGCGCACGCTCTCGTCTTGCTCACTGCTCGCCGCAGTCAGCTTCATCGCGTCAAACTCATCCCGCGACAGCAACTGCGCCAGCGCCCACACCGCCGCCCCGCGCACCAGCGGGCTCGCATCAGCCAGCAATCGACGCGCTTCCTCCGCCAGCGCCATCTCGCCGGAGTTGCCGATCGCGATCAGCACGTTCCGCAAGAAGCGATCGCGACCAATCCGCTTCACCGGGGACTTCGCGAACAGCGCGCGAAAGGCGGCTTCGTCGAGCCGTGAAAGTTCAGCAAGACCGGGCGCACGCAATTCATCACGCGCGGCGAGTTTTGCTTCGCGTCCTTCCTGCGCAAACTTGTTCCAGGGACAGGCGGCGAGGCAGTCATCGCAGCCATAGATGCGGTTGCCTATCGCTTTGCGAAACTCGCGCGGGATCGGCACCTTGTTCTCGATGGTGAGATAGGAGATGCAGCGCCGCGCATCGAGCTTGTAGGGCGCGGGGAACGCCGAGGTCGGGCAGATGTCGAGACAGGCCTGGCACGAGCCGCAATGATCGATCTCGGCACCGTCGCGCGGCAGTTCGAGTGTGGTGTAGATCGCGCCGAGAAACAGCCATGAGCCGAACTCGCGCGAGACCAGATTGGTGTGCTTGCCCTGCCAGCCGAGATGGGCCGCTTGCGCGAGCGGCTTCTCCATCACCGCCGCGGTGTCGACGAATACTTTCACTTCGCTCGGTGCGGTCGCGACCAGCCAGCGCGCCAGCGCCTTCAGTCGCTTCTTGATGAGGTCGTGATAATCGTCGCCCTGCGCATAGACCGAGATCGCCGCGCGCGTGCGCTGTGTCAGGATCGCAAGCGGATCCTGGTCGGGGCCGTAATTGACGCCAAGCATGATCACGCTGCGCACGTCGGCCCACAGCCCGCGCGGATCGACCCGGCGCTCCGGCTGGTTCGCAAGCCAGTCCATGTCACCATGGCCGCCGGAGGCGATGAATTCGAGGAAATGCTGTCCAGCGTTCTCGATCGTGCCGGGCTCGGTGATCCCGATGCAGTCGAAGCCGAGCGCACGCGCTTCGCGTGCCAGCGCCGCCTTCAGTTCGGTCGGATCGGAGTTCAGAAATCCAGGTCCACGTAGGTCCGCGACGCCGGCACGCCCGCCAGCCATTCGCTCAGCAGCGGACGGAACGACGGGCGGGATTTCACCCGCGCGTACCACGCCTTTGCCGCGTCGTCCTCGCTCCATGGCACGTCGCCCAGATAGTCGATCGCCGAGAGATGCGCCGCGGCGGCGAGATCCGCGTAACTGAGCCGGTCGCCGGCGAGGAAGTTACGCGTCTGCGCCAGCCAGCCGATATAGGCGAGATGATAGCGCACATTGGCCTTGGCGGCGCGCATCACGTCGGGTGAGGGCGGTCCGCCGCCATTGTCCTCGCTCATGAAGCGCTTGTAGATGCGCTCGGTGACGAGCGGGTGGGAGACCTCCTCGAAGAATTTTTCGTTGAACCAGGCCATCAGCCGGCGCACCTCGACGCGCTCGGCGATCGTCTCCGGCATCAGGCGCTTGGGGCCCATCTCGGCGCCATAGGCCTCATCGAGATACTCGGCAATAATGGCCGCGCCCGGAATCGGCGGCTGCTCGTCGTCCACCAGCACCGGCGTCGTGCCGGCCGCATTGAGCAGCAGAAATGCCTCGCGCCGTTCCCAGCTGCGCTCCTCGGCCAGCTTCAGTTCGAGCCCGTATTCGCCCGCGATCAGGCGGATGAAGCGCGAATGCGGACAGAACGGATGATGAAACAGCGTAAACATGAAGCCTTTGACTATTTGATGGTGCTTAAGAATCCATCAATGTTTGTGCGGCGCCACACTAGTCTTTCAAAACCGCGAGGCAAGGGCGCGTTAGCGCATTTTGCGATTGCGAGCGAGGGGCGAATAGGCGAGAAGAGCCCCGCTTTTCCAGCGGAAATGGACCGTAAATATGTCAGATACAATACGGGCAGTGATCCTCGGCATCATCGAGGGTGTGACCGAGTTCCTTCCCGTTTCCTCGACTGGCCACCTGCTGCTTGCGGAGCGCTTCTTCGGCCTTGGCGAGGGCGCCTTCTGGGATTCGTTTACGGTTTTGATCCAGCTCGGCGCGATCCTCGCGATCGTCGTGCTGTACTTCAAGAAACTGTGGGACGTCGCGATCGGCATGTTCACCGGCGATGCCTATGCGCGCCGCTTCGTGATCGGCGTGCTGGTGGCGTTCCTGCCTGCGGTGATCGTCGGTCTCGTCGCCGGCAAATACATCAAGAGCATGCTGTTCAATCCCTGGGTCGTGTGCTTCTCGCTGATCGTGGGCGGCGCCATCCTGTTGTGGGTCGATCGGCTCGATCTCAAGGCGCGCGAGCATGACGCCACCAGGTTTCCGCTGCTGATGTATCTCTATATCGGCATCGCCCAGTGCGTCGCGATGATCCCGGGCGTGTCGCGCTCCGGCGCCAGCATCGTCGCCGCGATGTTTCTGGGGGCCGACAAGCGGGCGGCGGCGGAGTTCTCGTTCTTCCTCGCCATCCCCACCATGATCGGCGCGTTCGCCTATGATTTCTACAAGAACCGCTCCGAGATGACGATGGACCATATGGGCATCGTCGCGATCGGTTTCGTGGTGTCGTTCATCACCGCCATCATCGTGGTCAAGGCGTTCCTCGGATACGTCACCCGCCACGGCTTCGTGGTGTTCGCCTGGTGGCGCGTCATCGTCGGCACGCTCGGCCTGATCGCGCTGGCGCTCGGCCATTAACCTTTGTTGACGCGCCTCAACGCAATATCAGCTTTTGACCGCTAGGCAGTGTCCGGAGCGGGATGGCCCGCAGGCGGAGCTGAACGATGACCCTCGTCAGCGGCTGGGGGCGGTTCCCGGTCGTCGATAGCGAAGTGCTGCGGCCGCGGTCGTTCGAGGCCGTGGGCGCGGCTGTCGCCCAGGTGACCGGCTCCGTGGCCCGGGGCAATGGCCGCGCCTATGGTGATGCCGCGATCGGCGTCAGCCGGACCATCGCGATGACCGGGTTCGACCGGGTCAGGTCGTTCGATCGGGCGACGGGCCGCATCCGCCTCGAGGCCGGCGTGCTGCTGTCCGACCTGATCGACACTTTTGGCCCGCGCGGTTTCCTGCCCTTCGTCGTACCCGGCACGCGGTTTGTGTCGGTTGGCGGCGCCATCGCTGCCGATGTGCATGGCAAGAACCATCATGGCGAGGGCGGCTTTGGCCGCTATGTCGACAGCATTCTGCTGCGCACCGGCGCGGGCGAGACGATCGAGGTCTCGCGCGTACAACATCCCGATGCCTTCTTCGCGACCGTCGGCGGCATGGGCCTCACGGGTGTGATCCTCGAAGCCACGTTGCGGCTACGCTCCGTGGAGACCGGCTGGATCCGCGAGCGCGTGATCTCCGCATCCGATCTCGACGCCGCGATGCGCGCGCTCGAGGCGAGTGTGTCCGCGACCTATTCGGTGGCGTGGATCGATTGCGTGGCACGAGGGCGCGACCTCGGCCGCTCGCTGATCTATCTCGGTGAGCACGCCCGCACCGACGAGCTTGCCGAAGGCGCCGCTCGCTTTCCCGCCGGCAAAAATCCCGGGCTCGGCGTGCCGATCGATCTGCCGTCGATGACGCTCAATCGATACAGCATCCGCGCCTTCAACGAGCTCTACTACCGTATGGGCGCAAGGCGCGCCGGCGGCGACCATGTGGTCTCGCTCTATCCGTATTTCTTCCCGCTCGACAGCATCAGTGACTGGAATCGCATCTATGGACGGCGCGGCTTTCTCCAGCATCAATGCGTGATCCCGGAAGCTGGCGCGCGCGCCGTACTCGGCGACATTCTCGATCGTGTTGCGAGGCGCGGTGATGCCTCCTTCCTCGCGGTGCTGAAGAAGCTCGGCCATGGCGACGGCCTGTTGTCGTTTCCGCTGCCTGGCTACACGCTGGCGCTGGATTTCCCGGTGAAGGGCGACATCCTGAATTTCCTCGACGAGATCGACCGCCTCGTCGTCGCCGCCGGCGGACGGCTTTATCTCGCCAAGGATGCGCGCCAGTCGCGCGCGACGTTCGAGGCCGGCTATCCCGCGCTGTCGCGCTTCAACGCGATCCGCAAATCGCTCGATCCCGCCGGAAACATTCGTTCGAGACTTTCGCAACGCCTGTTCGATGAGGTTTAAACCGTGACATCACGCAAGACCGTTCTGGTGCTCGGTGGCTCCTCTGATATCGGCCGCGCCGCGGCACGTGCCTTTGCCAAAGCAGGCTACGATGTCGGCGTCGCAGGCCGCGATGCCGCCGCGCTGGAGCCTGACGCGGCGGATCTGCGCGCGCGCTACAATATCGAAGCGAGGACGTGGACATTCGACGTGCTCGACACCGCCTCGTTCGACGGCTTTGTCGCGGGCCTTCCCGTGTTGCCCGACGTCGTCGTCTCGATCATCGGGCTCCTGGGCGTGCAGCCAAGCGCCGAGAGCGATCTCGCGCACGCCACGGCGATCATGCGCTCGAACTACGAGGGTCCGTCACTGATCCTCGGCCTGTTCGCCGAAAAGTTCTTAGGCCGCGGCAATGGCACGATTGTCGGCGTGTCGTCGGTCGCAGGCGATCGTGGCCGCGCCTCGAACTATGTCTATGGCTCCGCGAAAGCCGGCTTCTCGGCCTTCCTGTCGGGCCTGCGCGCCCGCGCCAGCCGCGGCGGCGTGCATGTCGTCACCGTGAAACCTGGCTTCGTCCGCACCAAGATGACGGAAGGCATGAAGCTGATCGGCCCACTCACCGTCGATGCGCCGGTCGTGGGTGATGCGATCCTCGCAGCCGTCGCGAAGAAGACGGATGTCGTCTATATCAGCGGCAAATGGCGTCTCGTGATGCTCATCATCAAGACGCTGCCGGAGGCGGTGTTCAAGAAGCTGAAGTTTTGACGTTCTTGCGGCTCACACCACTGTCTCGTCATGCCCGGCCTTGTGCCGGGCATCCACGTTCTTGGCGTCCGCATTAAGAAAGACGTGGATGGCCGGGACATAGGCGAGCGAAGCGACGCCGTCCTTCGGACGGCTATGCCCGGCCATGACGGCGGAGAGAACGAGCCCTCACGCGCTCTTGCGCTGGAACTGGCCCTGCGGGCGGAAACGCCACAGGTACTGCGGGGCGACCGCTTCCAGCGAATCGGCGGCGATGCCGAGGCCTTCCAGCGTCAGCCCGGCGGCCTTGGCCGCATCCGACACGACATTGTCGCGCTCGAGCAGCGTCACCTGGTCCGGCGTCAGCTTCAGCGCGCCCGGGGCGAATTGCAGCAAGGAGGCGTTGAGGCGGGCGAGGCCGAACGACAGCGGCGCCAGCGTCGGCTTGCGATCGGCGATGGCGACGATGGCCTCGATGATCTCGCGCATCGTCAGCACTTCCGGCCCGCCGAGCTCGTAGGTGGCGCCCGCCTTGGCCTTGCCGTCGACGGCATCCGCAATCGCGGTGGCGACGTCGCCGACATAGACCGGCTGCATCCTGGTCTCGCCGCCGATCAGCGGCAGCACCGGCGACAGCCGCGCCAGCGCCGCGAAGCGGTTGGTGAACTGGTCCTCGGGGCCGAACATCACGGAGGGACGGAAGATCGTGGCCGACGGCACGGCCGCGATCACCGCGGCCTCGCCGGCTGCCTTGGCCTTGGCATAAAGCGAGGGCGATTCGGCGTCGGCGCCGATCGCCGAGACGTGGATCAGCCTCGCGCCGACGGCGGCCGCCGCCCTGGCGACGGTCTCGGCGCCCTTGGCCTGGACGGCGTCGAAGGTCTGCCCGCCGCCCTCGGTGAGGATGCCGACCAGATTGATCACCACATCCGAATCGCGCACCGCCGCCTCGACCGAGGCCGGATAGCGCAGATTGGCCTGGATGGTGTGGACCTGGCCGACCTTGCCGGAAGGCTGGAGGTATCCGGCCAGTTCCGGCCGCCGCACCGCGACCCGGACCCGGTAGTCCCGCCGGCACAGCGCGCGGACGACATTCCGGCCCAAAAACCCCGATCCGCCGAAAACCGTGACGAGAGTTTCCAGATTCGATGCCATTAGAATTGTCCTGGGTCCGATCCTGCAGGAAGAGTGCGTGTTATCAGGCTTGTATCGGCCCGGTTTGCAATGCGCAATCGGCAAGCCGAACCATGAATTGACAACCGCGTCACTGAACCGTAGTAACCGCCTCCGTGCCCCAAACGGCATGCCCAGGTGGTGGAATTGGTAGACGCGCTGGCTTCAGGTGCCAGTGGCTTAACGGCCGTGAAGGTTCGAGTCCTTTCCTGGGCACCATTTTGCGGGATTTGGTCCCCAAATAGGCCTGCTTCCAATCATCGGAGCTAGCCGGACCGCGATCTTTGCATCGCCGCTGCGGGATGGCTGATGGGACCAAAATCCCTCACACCACGCTCCTCCCCGCCCTCTCCGCCACCGATTTCTGCACAAAATACATCATCAACAGCGTGATCATCGTCGTGGTGACGACGACATAGCCGATCCGCTCGAAATGGAGCAGCGAACCGTCCGGTTGTTGCGAGATGATCGCGGCCGCGAGCACCGAGCCGAGCCCGCCGGAGAGCTGCTGGAGCGAGGCGCTGACCGCGCTGAACGAGCCGCGCTGGCTCGGGTCGGGGATCGCCGACATCAGCGCCTGCGACGGGATCATGCGCGAGAAGATGCCGACGAACATCAGCACGTTGACGACGATCGCGGTCACCAGCGAGACGTGGCCGAGATGGGTGTAGATCAGCACCATGATGGCGGTCATCGCGCAGCCGAACACGAAGGTCGGATATTTGCCGAAGGCGTCGCTGGCGCGGCCGACCAGCGGTCCGGTGACGATGCTGAACAGGCCGGAGACCAGATAGATCGTCGGCAGATGCACGATGTCGATGCCGATATTGTTGACGGTGAAGGCGCTGGAATACGGCATCAGCATGTAGCCGCCCGTCGCCAGCAAGGTCGTGACCGCGAAGGCCAGCGTGTAGCGCGGCTCACTGACCGTCGCGACCAGATGGTGGAACGGGTTCCTGTCCTGCTTCAGCTTCAGATGCGCGTCGACCGGCTCCATGGCGAAGGCGATGATGGCGATCGCCAGGATCGACAGGCCGATGATCGCAAAGAAGCAGACATGCCAGCTCCAGTGATTGGCGAGAAACAGTCCGGCCGGAACGCCCAGCACCTGGCTCGCGGCGAACGCCGTCTGCACGAATCCCATGACGCGGCCGCGCAAGTGTAGCGGAAACAGATCGGTGACGATGGCGAGCACGATCGAGCCGATCACGCCGCCGAACAATCCGGTCACGATCCGGCCGAGCAGCAGCACGTGGTAGGTCTGCGCCAGCGCGCAGAGCAGCGTTCCGAGCGTGAAGCCGACATAGAAGAACAGCAGCAGCCGCTTGCGGTCGAAGCGGTCGGCAAAGCCGGCGGCCAGGATGCCCGATAGTCCGGCGCTGAACGCGTAGGCCGACACCGCGACGCCGAATTGCCCGGCCGTGATGTTGAGCGAGGGCATCAGGATGGCGCCGAGCGGCGACATGATGATGAAATCGAGGATGATCGTGAACTGTGCGAACGCGAGCAGCGCCACCAGGAGTGACTGGTAGCGCGAAAAGCCGCGCTGGCGTTCCTGCTGATCGTCGATCGGCGCGGCGAGCGTCTGGTCTGTCATGGCACCTGATGCATGTGAGAAGCCGGGCTCAGATAGGGTGGGCGCGGGCGATTTCCACGGGCGCGGGCCTCAAGTTCCGCTGGTATATCGAGCGCGCGCCGGATTGTGGGATCCCTGCAACAGCCTGGCGGCGGGCCCTCTCAGCCGCCGTTCCGCCGGCCGAATTAAGCCGCCCTTAGCGAATGCTCCCTAGGCTCGCGGGCGTCCATTTTCCTGCTCCCGGCCTCCCCAGAACTTGGGCCGGCCGTGTCGCGGTCAGACAGAGCGTTTTCGGATGGAGCAGCCCGTCAGGCAGTACGATCGGAGCGAAGCCGCGCCGCAGGCGAATTCGGCGCCCGCCCGCACCCTCGTCATCGATCTCGAAGGCGCTCTGCTGCGCTCTGAATTATTGATGGAGGCGCTGTTCTCCAGTCCGGCGCGCATGCTGGCCCGCTTTGGCGCCGGCGGCCGCGCAGGCATGGCAGCGCTCACGGATATTCTGGCGTGCGCCGAGCTCGACTACGCCCACCTTCCCTACGATGCCGACGTGCTGAACCAGGCGCTGGTGGCACGCGCGCGGGGCGAGAGGATTTTTCTGGTCGCGCGCCGCTTCGCCGATCATGCAGCCGGCATCGCCGCGCATCTCGGCTTTGACGGCGTCGTGACGCCGGCCGATCTTGCCGCGGGTGAGCATCTGCCGTTCGATCGCGCCGCGATCGAGCGCATCGCGCACCGAAGCCGCGGCCGCGCATCTCTCAAAACCTGGGCGAAGGCGCTACGGGTCTATCAATACGCCAAGAACACGCTCGTGTTCGTACCCGTCATCACGGCACATCAGATGAACCTCGCCACGCTCGGCACCACGCTGCTGGCGTTCCTGGCATTCTCGGCCTGCGCGTCGGGTGCCTATCTGATGAACGACCTGCTCGACCTCGCCGCCGATCGCCAGCATCCGACCAAGCGCCATCGCGCGCTCGCGGCGGGTGACCTGCCGATCTCCTCGGCGCTGTCAGCGATCCCTGCGCTGTGGCTGGTCGCCGTCGCCGCCAGCCTCTCCATCTCCGTAACCTTCCTCGGCGTGCTCGCCGCCTATCTCGCCACCACCATCGCCTATTCGCTCGTGCTCAAGCGCAAGATGCTGGTCGATGTCGTCACCCTCGCCGGGCTCTACTCCTTGCGCATCGGCGCCGGCGCGGTCGCGGCCGGTGTCGTGCTGTCGGAATGGCTCATGGTGTTCTCGCTGTTCGTGTTCACCTCGCTCGCGCTGATCAAGCGCTTCAGCGAGCTCAGCATGCGCCAGGGCGAAGGCCTCGCCGATCCCTCCAACCGCGACTACCGCATCAGCGATCTGCACATCATCGCCGCGATGGCGGCCGCGAGCGCCATGAATGCGGTGACGGTGTTCGCGCTCTACGTCTCGTCCTCCGCGGTGACGCCGCTCTACAGCCGGCCCTGGATGCTGTGGCTGCTCGCGCCCTTGCTGTTGTACTGGTTCGGCCGCGCCCTGATGATCGCGCATCGCCGCGAGATGCCCGACGATCCCATCATCTACGCCTTCCGGGACGGCGCGAGCCGCGTCGTCGTGGCGGCGATGGTCTGCATCATGCTGGCGGCGATCTGATGAGCCTCGCGACCTCGAGCCTGGGTACGGCGAGCCGGAAGAGCTTGCGGGCGCTCTCGCCTGCGATCGTCGATACGCTGGTGATTGCGGCGTTCGCGGCCGTGGTGTCCCTGCTGCGCACCGGCTTCGTCTTCGGCATCGAGAACAACCTGTTCCATCTTCCGATCGTCGCCGGGCTCGGCAACGAGCCGCAGTTTCACGATGACGCCTTCATCCAGTCCCTGCGCTATTTCGCCTCTGGCGTCTGGATCCTGCTGAACGACACGCAGAAGGATTTGGGGCAGACGGAAGTGCTGTTCTTCGTTCTGAATTATCTGTCGCGCCTGTTGTCTCTGATCGGCTTCCTGTGCTGCGCCTCGCTGCTCGGCGTCGTCACGCGGCGTGACAAGATCGTCTTCAGCCTGATCCTGTGCGCGATCGCGTTCCTCGACGGTTACAGCCCGGTCGGCATGGGCGGACTGTTCGTGAACTATTTCACGCATTCCGAGATCGCCAACGGCACCGTCCTGCTCGCAATCTATTTCGCGGCGCGACGATGGTTCATGTCGGCGGCCATTGCCTGCGGTGTCACCTTCTTCGTCAATGCCTTCGTTGCCGTCTGGCTGGCACCGCTGCTGGTTCTCGTCGCGGTCACCTCGATGCTTCGAGGCGAGACGCCACTGCGGACCGTCTGCTGGCGGACCTTCGCCGGGGTCGTGATCTCGCTCCCCATTGCCTATCCGGTCCTGCATGCCGTGCTCGGCAATCCCGAGTTCGGCAAGCCGCCCGGCTTCGACTATCCGGCCTATCTCCATGAATATTATGCCGGCCATTCGCTGATCACGGCGGCCGATCTCGACAGCATCCTCGCGACGGTCGCGGTGATCGCTGTCGGCGCCGCCGCGTTTGCGTGGTTCGGCGCCCGGGCGCGCGCGTTGCAGGCGGCCTATCTCGGCGCGATCCTGGTCTATGCGGTCGGTATCGTCATTCCATTCGTCTCCGGCGCGAATCTCGTTCTCAATCTTCAGCTGCTGCGTTCGGGGACGCAGATCTATCTTTTGGCCGGACTTGCCGTGGCGGCGCTCACGACCAACTGGCTGAGCCGTGACCGTGCGATGGCCTTCCTCCCGGGGTGCCTGATGGTGCTTTGCCTCGGCATCGACGGCATCGCGATCGCGCTCATCGTTCCGCTGGTTGTGGGCGTGGTCCTGGCCACGCGCGTGACGGACGACGCGCCCGCCTCGCATCGCCGGTTCGGCTATGCGGCGTTGGCGCTGGTGGGTCTGGTTCTATGGCCGCTTGCGGTCTGGCAGAACGTCGCCGTCAACCGCCTCTTCAACGATGGGGTCGGTGAGTGGCAGGACGTCGGCAATTGGGCGCGCGCTGCGACACGGGCCGATGCGATCTTCCTGCCGCTACCCCATCGCCCGGAAACCACGCCGGCGGATCCCGCGGACCTCGCGCTCACGCGGACGACCATCTTCGAATTCGTGGCGCATCGCCGCATCTGGGTCGACCACAAGCGCGGCGCCGCCGCGATGTGGACGCCGTCCTACTACTGGATCTGGCACGAGCGGATGACCGAGACGGAGGCGCTGGCGTCCCACGCCGCACGATTGGCCTATGCCGCGGGGCACGGCATCGGTTACGTGGTCGATCGCTGCGAGACATTGTCCTCGCAGCATGACGTGGTGTTCCGGACCAGACGGCTCTGCGTCTCGGCCGCCGGACGCGCGCCGGCCGGTTGAAATACGGCCGCGATGCTTGCGCCGACCGTGGCCAGCAGCTACATCGCGGCGCGCAAGGCTGCTGGCGGATCTTCGACCCGGCCGGCCCTCGCCAGTTGCCGCTTCAGGCATTAATTTGATCTAGCGCCGATTCGATCGAGGGTTTGAAACGCCATGACCGTACGCCTGCATCGCGGCGACCTGCCTGACCTCACCCGCTACACCGGCGCGGTCGCGATCGACACCGAGACCATGGGGTTGAACCCGCACCGCGACCGGCTCTGCGTGGTCCAGCTCTCGCCCGGCGACGGCAGTGCCGACGTGGTGCAGATTCCCAAGGGTCACACCGACGCGCCGAACCTGAAGGCCCTGCTGGCCAATCCCGCCATCACCAAGATCTTCCATTTCGCGCGGTTCGACGTCGCGGTGCTCTACCAGAGCTTCGGCGTGATGACCGGGCCGATCTACTGCACCAAGATCGCCTCCCGCCTGACCCGCACCTATACCGACCGCCACGGCCTTAAGGACCTCGTCCGCGAGGTGCTCAATGTCGACCTCTCCAAGCAGCAGCAATCCAGCGACTGGGGTTCCGACAGCCTGACCGAGCCGCAGCTCGCCTACGCCGCCTCCGACGTGCTGCACCTGCACGCCCTGCGCGAGCGGCTCGACGCCATGCTGGTCCGGGAAGGCCGCACCGCGCTGGCAAAAGCCTGTTTCGACTTCCTGCCGACCCGCGCCCTGCTCGACCTCCAGGGCTGGGAGGAAGAGGACATTTTTGCGCATTCCTGAGCCCGCTGCAGGCTGTTGGGTTCAGGTTGCCGCCCCGTTTCGGACACTTTCGTAACGGCCTGTCCAAGGCTGATATGTCCAAGGCTGATATGTGCAAGGCTGCATAATTTGGCGCTTCCGGGTACAATGGCACGCCCGCGATCGGACAAGGCGAGCGACACCCTGGAGCAGCGGTGAATTCGGCCCAGTTTTCCACCTACGACGCCGCGCTCGCGGCGAAGTTTGCCAGCGCGGCGCGCCACAGCCGCCTGGTGCGGATTCTGCGCATCGCGGTGCCGGTGACCGTGATTCTCGCCATGGCCTCGATCGTTGCGGTCTCCACCTTCCTCAACCCCTTCACCATGATCCCCGTGAAGGTCGATTCCGGAAACCTGGTGGTGACGGGTACCAAGATCACGATGGAATCGCCGCATCTGTCCGGCTTCACGCCGGACCAGCGGCCCTACGAGCTCTGGGCCAAGACCGCGACGCAGGACATCACCGATCCCGACCATGTCGACCTCAACGACCTCAAGGCGAAGGTGCTGATGGAAGACCAGTCGACCCTACTGCTCGATGCCCGCACCGGCCGGTTCGACAACAAGCAACAGCAGCTCGATTTGCACAAGGACATCTTCCTGCGCACCTCGACCGGCTACGAGGCGCGGTTGAACTCCGCTTTCGTCGACATGGGCAAGGGCACGGTCTCCTCGGACGATCATGTCGACGTCAAGCTGACCAACGGCACGCTGACCGCCGATCGCTTGCGCATCACCGAAGGCGGCGACGTCATTCGTTTCGAAGGCAATGTCGTGATGTATCTGGACAAGATCAGCACGGATGACGCTGCGCCCGCGCCGGTCGAGCAGCCCGCGCCGGCGCCTGTGCCTGCGAAGTCCAGGAACAAATCTGCGAACTCAAAGTGATTTTCATGGCTCATTTTTTCCCGCGCAACGACAGCAAGCGTCGCGCCATCGTCGCAGCGGTTTGGCTTGGCGGCGCTGCGCTGATTGCGACCGGTGCGGCGGTCGCGCAAAGCACGATGCAGGGCGTGCCCAATGCGATGCAGGGCTTTTCGCAGAACCGCGATCAGCCGATCCAGATCGAGGCCGCCTCGCTCGAGATGCGCGACAAGAAAAAGGAAGCGACCTTCGCGGGCAATGTGAAGGTCGTGCAGGGCGACACCACCATGACCTCGAAGACGCTGGTGGTGTTCTACGAATCCAGCAGCGACAAGGCGGCCGTGCCGCAGGCTGAGCCGGCCAAGGGCGCCAAGGCGACCAAGGGCGCGCCGATGCAATCGGCGACGCCGGGGCCGGGCGGCGCCTCCTCGATCAAGCGGCTGGAAGCGCGCGGCAATGTCGTCGTCACCCAGAAGGACCAGGTGGTGACCGGCGAGACCGCCGTGTTCGACACCAAGACCAACCTCATCACCATGCTCGGCGGCGTGGTGCTGACGCAGTGCCAGAACGTGCTGCGCGGCGACCGCCTGATGGTCGACATGACCACCGGCGTCTCCCGGGTGGAATCCGACAGCGGCAAGGTGCAGGGCCTGTTCATCCAGTCCCAGGGCGGCGCGAACGGCAAATGCGGAACGCCGGTCGCCCCGGGTGCGGGCTCGCCCTTGCAATTGCCGGGCTCAGGTAAACAAAAGTAAATTCAAGAGCTTGGCTCAGATGCAGCCGATCCGAGGTTGAAGCTTGCCCGGCGAGACTGTATCTAGCGGCAGGGCTTTCGAAGCGGGGTCCGCCGCTTTTCGGGCGTGTTTCACTGGGCATGAGACATCCCTACATTCATGCTGCGTCGGCGAAGTAACAGGCTGGCGCGGCAGACCGCGCGAGGACCGCGCAGGATCCGTAGCAGGCTAGAAGGCGGGGATGGTCGATCTGTTCAGCATGTTCCGTCGGCGCCCCGCCAAGCGCGGCCGGCCAGGATTTGCCCGTCAGGACATCACCGCGCTCGGTGACAGCGTCGGCGGCCTGGTGGCGAGCCCGGTGCGCGATGCGCCGCCGATTGCCCGGGAGCAGCCGATGCAGGCCTCGGACCCCTATGGCGTCGAGGCCCCGCCGCGGGCGCGGCCGGCGGCGGCTCAACCGCCCAAAGCCAAACCCAGCGCGAAGCCCGTTGCAAAGTCCAACGGCACGGGCGGACCGCAGCTGCTGCGGCGGCCGGGCTTCCTGGCTGTGCATAGCGTGGAAAAGAGTTTTGGCAGCCGCCAGGTCGTGCGCGGCGTCAGCATCTATGTGCGGCGCGGCGAAGCGGTCGGCCTGCTCGGCCCGAACGGCGCCGGCAAGACCACCGTGTTCTACATGATTACCGGCCTGATCAAGGCCGATCGCGGCGCGATCGAGCTCGACGGTCACGACGTCACCAAGCTGCCGATGTATCAGCGCGCGCGGCTCGGCATCGGCTATCTGCCGCAGGAAGCCTCGATCTTCCGCGGCCTCACCGTCGAGCAGAACATTCGCGCCGTGCTCGAAGTGGTCGAGCCCTCGCGCAAGAAGCGCGAGCAGCAGCTCGACTCCCTGCTCGACGAATTCAACATCACGCGCCTGCGGAAATCGCCGTCGATCGCGCTGTCCGGCGGTGAGCGCCGCCGCGTCGAGATCGCGCGCGCGCTCGCAACGCGTCCGAACTACATGCTGCTCGACGAGCCCTTCGCCGGCATCGACCCGATTGCGGTCGGCGACATTCAGGACCTGGTTCGCCATCTCACCAATCGCGGCATCGGCGTGCTGATCACCGACCACAATGTGCGCGAGACGCTCGGCCTCACCGACCGCGCCTATATCGTCTATGCCGGTGAAATCCTGACGGAGGGGAGCCCGGACGAGATCGTCGCCGATCCGGATGTTCGCCGCCTTTACCTTGGCGAGGAATTCCGCCTCTAGCCCTTTTTTCCATTTCGTCAAGGCGTGTACATCGGGCCAGGACTAAGATAAGCAAGAATCGGACCAATTTTCGGGAACGGTTCTTATTAGATGGCGCTTACGCAGAGATTAGAGTTCCGGCAATCGCAGTCGCTGGTCATGACGCCGCAGCTGATGCAGGCGATCAAGCTGCTGCAATTGTCCAATCTCGATCTCACCACCTTCGTGGAAGAGGAACTCGAGCGTAATCCACTGCTGGAGCGGGCCAATGACGAGGCCCCCGGCGGCGAGGCCCCGGCCGAGGCCGGCCAGTTCAGCGACCATGATGGCGAAGATTCAGGCAGCCAGGGCGACGGTCATGGCGCCGATGACGGCTTTGGCGGCAGCGGCAGCGCCTTCGAGCCCGGCCAGGAAGAATGGATGAGCAAGGATCTCGGCACCCGCGCCGAGATCGAGCAGACCCTGGACACCGGCCTGGACAACGTCTTCTCCGAGGAGCCCGCCGAGGCGGCGGCGCGCAACGCCCAGGACGCAGCGCCGACCACCTATACCGAATGGGGCGGCGGCGCCTCCGGTGACGAAGACTACAATCTCGAAGCCTTCGTCGCGGCGGAAACCACGCTTGGTGACCATCTCGCCGAGCAGCTCTCGGTCGCCTTCACCGGCGCGGCCCAGCGCATGATCGGGCAATACCTGATCGACCTCGTCGACGAAGCCGGCTATCTGCCGCCCGATCTCGGCCAGGCCGCCGAGCGGCTCGGCGCGACGCAAAAGGACGTCGAGGACGTTCTCGCCGTGCTGCAGAAATTCGATCCGCCCGGCGTCTGCGCGCGCAATTTGAGCGAATGCCTGGCCATCCAGCTGCGCGAGCTCGACCGCTACGATCCTGCGATGCAGGCGCTGGTCGAGCACCTCGACCTCCTCGCCAAGCGCGACATCGGCGCGCTTCGCAAGCTCTGCGGTGTCGACGACGAGGACATCGCCGACATGATCGGCGAGATCCGCCGCCTCAATCCCAAGCCCGGCATGAAGTTCGGCTCGGCGCGCATGCAGACCATGGTGCCGGATGTCTATGTCCGCCCGGGTCCGGATGGCGGCTGGCATGTCGAGCTCAACAGCGACACCTTGCCGCGCGTGCTGGTGAACCAGACCTATTATTCCGAGCTGTCGAAGAAGAAGGGCAAGGACGGCGACAAGTCGTATTTCACCGACGCGCTGCAGAACGCGACCTGGCTGGTGCGCGCGCTCGACCAGCGCGCCCGTACCATCCTGAAGGTTGCGACCGAGATCGTGCGTCAGCAGGACGGCTTCTTCACCCATGGTGTCGCGCATCTGCGGCCGCTGAATCTGAAGGCCGTCGCCGACGCCATCCAGATGCATGAATCCACGGTGTCGCGCGTCACCGCCAACAAATACATGGCGACAAATCGCGGCACATTCGAATTGAAGTATTTCTTCACGGCCTCGATCGCCTCGGCCGACGGCGGCGAGGCGCATTCGGCCGAAGCGGTGCGTCATCACATCAAGCAGCTGATTGATTCGGAGCTGCCTGCCGCGATCCTGTCGGATGATACCATCGTGGAACGCTTGCGCGCTTCGGGCATTGATATTGCCCGCCGCACGGTCGCGAAGTACCGCGAAGCCATGCGCATTCCGTCCTCGGTGCAACGCCGTCGTGACAAGCAGAGCGCTCTTGGTAACGTCCTTTCCACCGCAATGCCGGATCGCTCCCGCAACACCGAACCGGCCTGATTGCGCTGGCGCGAAATCGCGCTACTCTCATCCCCCAATTCGCGACCGATCCAAGCTGGGCAAGCAAACCAAGCGAGGCATCACATGACTCTTCGGATTTCGGGCAAGAGCGTTAGCGTCGGTGAGGCCCTGCGCGGCCGGGTCACCGTCCGGACCGAAGAGGTCCTGCGTAAATATTTCGACGGCAACTATTCCGGCCACATCACGCTCAGCAAGGACGGCCTCGGTTTTCGCACCGACTGTGCGCTGCATCTTGATTCCGGCATTACGCTGGAAGCCGATTCGAACGCGCAGGACGCCTATGCCAGTGCCGACCAGGCGCTGATCATGATCGAGAAGCGGCTCAAGCGCTACAAGAGCCGGCTCAAGGACCGTTCCGCACGCAAGGCCCATGTCGCCTCCGCGGCGCTGGCTGCGCTCGACGCGACGGCTTACGTGCTGGAGGCACCGGGCGAGGGCGACGACGAGGACGAGGTCACCGGCTACAGCCCCGTGATCATCGCGGAGGCCACGACGTCGCTGAGGCAGCTGTCGGTCAGCGAAGCCGTCATGGAACTCGACCTCAGCGGGGCACCCTGCCTGGTATTCCAGCACGGTTCCTCGGGCCGGGTGAACATCATCTACCGCCGGGCCGACGGCAATGTCGGCTGGATCGACCCGCCGGGCGCCAAATCGGATGGCTAGGCGGCCCCCGTATCAACCACAGGTCTTAACAATGACCGGGGCAAAGCTGCACGCGGGAGTTGGCACCGGGATTGCGTTGGAGTAGAAGCGCCCCACATCAGGATCGGGGCTAAGTCCGCCTCCTGCTTCACCTTCTCGACGCCGGCCGGGCTCGATCTGATCGAGCCGGTCAATTCGGAACCTGACGGTTTAATTCACCTCGGAACACTTCCATGCCGATTACCGATCTGGTCGCGCCCGAGGCGATACTTCCGGCATTGAAGGTCAACAGCAAGAAGCAGGCGCTCCAGGAACTCGCGGCCAAGGCCGCCGAGCTGACCGGTCAGAACGAGCGCTCCGTGTTCGAGGTGCTGCTCCAGCGCGAGAAGCTCGGCACCACCGCGGTCGGCTACGGCGTCGCCATTCCCCACGGCAAGCTGCCCAAGCTGGAAAAGATTTTTGGCCTGTTCGCCCGGCTCGATCGCCCGATCGATTTCGAGGCGATGGATGGCCAGCCGGTCGATCTCGTCTTTCTGCTGCTCGCCCCCGAAGGCGCCGGCGCCGATCATCTCAAGGCGCTCGCCCGCATCGCCCGCCTGCTGCGCGACCAGGACATCGCCAAGAAGCTCCGCGCCTCGCGCGACGCGCAGGCGATCTATTCGGTGCTGGCGCTGCCGCCGGCGACCGCGGCGTAGTCGTCGTTAGGCACGCCGTAGCCTCACACTCCGTCATTGCGAGCGAAGCGAAGCAATCCAGAGTCTCTCCGCGGAAGGATTCTGGATTGCTTCGCTGCGCTCGCAATGACGCGGAGAGCGCGGTCGATCCATCGCATTAATGAAAACGATCACGCCTTCGCGGGCGCCGCGCGTGCGCTTCAGCACACCGTCGGCAGCAGGCGCCGGACTTCGTCGAGCAGTTCGCGAATCGCCGTCTTGTCACCGGCGAGATGCTTGAGCAGCGCACTTTGGAACAGGCCGTCGAACAGCGCATAGAGCGCAGCCGGCGATGACACCGGCCGCTTGCTGCCGAGCTCGGCATAGCGGGAGGCGATGCGCCAGATCATCGCTTCCAGGCTCTTGTCGATCTCGAGCACATCCTTGCGAAACGCCGCCTCGAACATCGCCTGCGCGCGCAAATCGTACCAAAGACGGTGCATGCGGGCATCGGTCTGCAGCGTTGCTGCGAGCTTGGCGAGGAAACCCTCCGTCAATTCGTCGCGGCTCGTTGCTGTCGCGACGACCTCGTCATATCGCGTCACGCACTTCGCCTTGTAGTGGCGGACGCAGCAGCAGATCAGGTCGAGCTTGTCGCTGAAATAATAGTGGAACACGCCGTGCGTGAACGCCGAGTTCTGCGCGATTTCACGCAGGCTGGTGCGTGCGAAACCGAGCTCTCCAAGCGTTTCGAGCGCGGCCTCGGCAAGCTCGATGCGCCGCGCGTTGAACTTCTCGTCGCGCAGCACCTCGGCCGCATCAGCCACACGCCGGGCCGCTCCCGTCACCTGCCGCGCCATTTCGTCCCTTCCTCAGTCCCGTTCTTTCAGGGACTTATACCGCGTCGATCGCGGAATGCTCCATCCCCTCACAACCACTTCCTTTGACAACTGTCAAATTCGTTCTTGACAAGTGTCAAGATTCTGGCGGAGGTTCGCACCAAGAATTTGGACAGTCGTCAAGACGTCCGGCCATGGAGGAACGCTTCGCTGGGTGCAGCCCAAAAGGCTTGCGCCCATCGACCTGGTGCGCGCCGACCGGCGCAGCACGAAAAGATCGATCACCAGCAACGGAGGAGTGCGTCATGAGTGGGAAGAGCCTTGCAGGCAGGAAAGCCCTGGTCACCGGCGGTGCCCGCGGCATCGGCGCGGCCATCGCGCAGGCGTTGGCGCGAGCCGGCGCCTCGATCATGATCGCCGACATCCTGGAGGAGACCGGCCGCGCCAGCGCAGCGACGATCGCGAAGGAAGACGTCGCCACGGGCTTCGTCCAACTCGACGTCACCGACGACGCGCAATGGGAGCGGGCTGTCGCCGCGACGGTCGCAACCCTCGGCGGCTACGACATCCTGATCAACAATGCCGGCATCGAGATCACGTCGCTGATCTCCGAGGTGAAGGCTGAGGACGCGCGGCGGATGTGCGACGTCAATATCGTCGGCACCGTGCTCGGCATGAAGCACGCCTTCCGTGCCATGCGCCCGGGCGGGCCGGCCGGCAAGGGCGGCGCCGTCGTCAACATCGCCTCGGTTGCGGCGACGATCGCCTTCCCGAGCATCGCGGTCTATTCGGGCACCAAATCCGCGGTCGACCGCATGACGCGGGTCGGAGCGATGGAAGCCGGCAAGCTCGGTTTCGGCGTGCGCGTGAACTGCATCTATCCGGGCCTGATCCCGACCGACATGGGCCTGCAGCTCGCCAACGACATCGTCAAGGTCGGGCTCGCGGCTGACGTCAACGCCGCGGTCGGCTCGGTGGTGGAGCAAACCCCGCTCGGCCGTCTCGCCGAGGTCACGGACATCGGCGATGCCGCGGTATTCCTGTGCTCGAACGCGGCGCGCTTCATCACCGGCATCGGACTGCCGGTCGATGGCGGCATGGGCATGTAGCAAAGAATCTGACAACGAACATTTCGGAGGAACGCAATGAGTGCGAAGAAGCCCGTCATCGTCTATGGCGCTTCCGGCTATACCGGCCGGCTGGTCTGCGAATACTTACGCGAATACAACATCCCCTTCATCGCCGCCGGCCGCAGCAATGAGAAGCTCAACGCCGCGATGAAGTCGAACGTAGCGGGCATCGAGACCGCCGACTACGAGGTGGTCAAGGTGCCGCACACCGTAGCTGCGCTGACGGAATTGTTCAGTGGCGCCTCGGTGGTGCTCAACACCGTGGGCCCCTTCGCCAAGTTCGGCGGCGAAGTGGTGCAGGCTTGCCTCGCCTCCAAGTGTCATTACACCGACACCACCGGTGAGCAGGACTGGCTGATCACGCTCGAGCAGGAGTGGGGTCCGAAGTTCGCCAATGCCGGCCTGCTGTTGGCGCCGGGCATCGCGCAGATGTACACCACCGGCGAGATCGCAGCCCAGCTGTGCCTGGAGACGCCCGGCCTCGACACGCTTGATATCGCCGTGTTCTGGGGTGGCAGCCCGACCATCGCATCGACGCAGACCATCCTGGTCAACGCCGCGATGGCCAAGGCCTACTATCTGGAGCAGAACAAGTATGTCGAGCATCAGCCCGATGCCGGCCTCTACAACCTCGCCATCCCCGGCCAGCATGAGCTGGCGCTGGCGCTGCCCTGGGGCGGCACCTCGCATCCCGTGTGGTTCAAGCGCGATCCGCGCGTGGCCAACGTCAAGGTGCTGGGCGGCGTGTTCAACCGCGGGCTGATGCTGGCCGTGCCGCAGATCGTTGCCGCCGCGCTGGATGCGACCAAGGACATGAAGCCCGACGACCGCTACACCGCGCTGGCGCAGACCGCCGCCGGCGTGATGAACACCATGCCGCCGCGTGAGAACCCGCGCGTCAACAAGTCCCTGGATTCGGTGCATGCCTCAGGCCCATTGGGGCGCGCGCACTGCGTCATCTATGGCAACAGCAACTACAAGCAGACCGGCTTGCTGCAGGCCTATGCCGCGGCGCATTTGCTGCAGCAGCCGCCGAAGCGCGTGGGGTTCGCCTCCGGCTGCCAGGCGTTCGGCCATCACGAGCTGCTCGGGCAATTGCGCAGCTTCGGGCTCGTCGGCAAGCCGATTTTGACCGTGCACGATTAAGTCAATCGCGGGTGGCGCGGTCCTCCGCGTCGCCCGCTGCCGCTTCGGGTGTTGATCATGCGCTTCATCGATTACCTGGACAAAGGCGCCTCGCTCGGCGCTGATGCGCCGTGCCTGACCATGGACGGGCGCGATCTCAGCTATCGCGAGGTGCAGTCGCTGAGCTACCGAATCGCGCGCGGGCTCGCGCGATCGGGGATTGCTGCCGGCGAGAAGGTCGCAATCCTCTCCGGCAACGATCCGGTCGCGTTTGCCTGCGTCTTCGGCATTTCCCGCGCCGGTGCGGTCTGGTGCCCGATCAATCCGCGCAACGAGGCGGCCGAAAACCGGATCATCCTCGACCAATTCGACTGCAGCCTGCTGCTGTTTCATTCGAGCTTCGCGCCGATGGTCGAGGCGGTGCGTGCAGAGCTGCCAAAGCTGCGCGCCCTCGTCTGCCTCGATGCCGAGTTACCCTTCGCACCCTCGTTCGACAGCTGGCTCGCAGGCCTCGCCGACGACCCCTATCAACGCGAGACGGTCGACGATATCGCGATGATCCCGGGCACCGGCGGCACCACCGGCAAGCCGAAGGGGGGTCATGCTGTCGGGCCGCAATATCGAGGCCATGACGGCACTGACGCTGATGGGCTATCCCTTCAAGGGCCGTCCGACCTATCTCGCGCTCGCGCCGCTGACCCACGCGGCCGGCGTGCTGTGTTTCCCGATCATGGCGCTCGGCGGCCGCATCGTGATCATGCATCACCCCGACATCGCCGAATTTCTCGATCTGATCGAGCGCTATCGCGTCACGCACACCTTCCTGCCGCCGACCGTGATCTACATGCTGCTCGATCATCCGAAGCTCGATTCCGCGAAGCTCGGGTCGCTGCAATGCTTCTGGTACGGCGCGGCGCCTATCTCGGCCGCGCGGCTTGCGGAGGCGCTCCGGCGTATCGGGCCTATGGCGCAGTTGTTCGGTCAGACCGAAGCGCCGATGATGATCTCGATGATGGCGCCGCGCGAGCATTACAATGCCGACGGCACCATCGCGATGGAGCGTCTCGCCTCGGCCGGGCGGATCAGCCCGCTGGTGCAGGCCGGCATCATGGACGGCGACGGCAATTTGCTGCCATCAGGCGCACGCGGCGAGATCGTGGTCCGCGGTTCGCTGGTGATGGAAGGCTATTACAAAAATCCCGAGGCCACGGCGGAGGCCTCCGCGCATGGCTGGCACCACACCGGCGACATCGGCTATCTCGACGACGACGGCTACCTCTATATCGTCGATCGCGCCAAGGACATGATCATCACCGGCGGGTTCAACGTCTACTCGATCGAGGTCGAGAACGCGCTGCGGGCGCATGAGGCGGTGCAGGATTGCGCCGTGATTGGCCTTCCGGACGAGAAATGGGGTGAGCGGATCGTCGCCGTGGTGCAGCCCCGTGCCGGCCATCAGATTGACCCCGCGGCGCTCGCCGTCTTCGTCAAGGGACAGATCGGCAGCGTCAAGACACCGAAGCAGATCGAAGTCTGGGACGATCTGCCGCGCTCCAAGGTCGGCAAGGTGCTGAAGCCGGACATCCGCGCGCGGCTGGCGGGGCGGTCGGGCGGCTAGCAAACGCCTGTCAGGCGCCAAAAAATGCGCGGGCTGCCTTAAAGCATGCCCGCGTATTTGGATTCGTCAGCCAAGCGCGAACGCGCTCGCGTGCTCAGTGAACGCTCACCGCCTGCATCTCGTTGTTCCAGGCATTCGCCACTGCGGCTTCGGTCAGCGGCGTAAAGTGTGATCCGGCCCACCCACCTCCTTGACGAAGGCGAGCAGGAGCGTGCTGAGCCGAACCGGCTGCTCCTGTTGGATCCAGTGACCGGCGCCGTCGATCAGCTCGATGCCACCCATCCTCGTCGCCGCCTTCGTCCTCATAAGATCGAGTGCGCCCGGCGCCGCATAGGTGCCCCAATCGCTTTTGCCGCCGATGAAGAGCGACGGGACATCGATCGTTCTGCCCGAAAACAGGCGCAACTCGGCGTTCAGGTCAGGATCGGAAAAGACGCGATAAGCCTGCAGGGCGCCTTGAAACCCAGTGCGGCCATACTCCTCCGTGTAAACGCCAAGTTCCGGCTCGGTAAGCCATTTGCAGGCCAGGACCTCGGCGGCGGAAGGTTGGAATGGAGCGACGGTCTCGGGCATCGTCTTACCGAGATCCATGACGTAATAGGTGGGCATTTGTGCAAGTTCGATGGCGGTTGGGGCCTTCAGCGGATGCGGCTTGTTTCCTGGCCAGTCGCCGCTCTTGACGTGGAAAAATGCACGAAGAAACGCATGTAGGCCTTGAGGGGGGTGCCACATGTCATCGTTCGCCTCCCGTGTGCTCAGATATTGTTGATAATGCACTCTGGGCGGATCGAGCGCCGCCAGTGCGGCCGCCAACTTTTGATTTTGAGAGTTCGGTTGAGCCGCCGATGCCTCGCTGTCCGCGGTGTTGAACGGAAGTGCCGGCGGACCGGGGAACGCTGCGCTCATCAGCACCACCGAGGGAAAGACGTCAGGCCGGGCCAGCGCACAATAGGCCGCCACGGGCGAGCCGAAGTCGTGTCCGACGAGCATCGCTGTACGCCGATATCCCAACGCCGAAACCAATCCGAGGGCGTCGCGTGTCATGTTCAAGAGACTGAAGGGCGCGAGCGGGGCGTCATAGCCGTTCACCCAACCGGTGGTGCGGCCAAAACCCCGCTGGTCGGGCGCCACGACGTGGTACCCGGCGTCAGCCAGAATTGGGATCAGGTGTCGCCAGCCGTAAGCCAAATCCGGAAAGCCGTGCAGAAGCAGCGCGAGCGGCCGGCCGGGGCTTTCGTAACCGGCCTCGAGAATATGGACATCGAGGCCGTTGACGCCATGGATCATGCGCGAACGAACCCCCTTGGGAAGCGTTCCGTCGCCATATGTTGATGTGGCCAAATCAGTTGCTCCTATGGGGTTTGCGCGGACCGGTCGAAGTGAAGCCGCAACCAGGCTGGCCGCGCCCATCGCCAGGATGGCTCGTCGGGACGCCGATGGCTTGAAACTCACTGGACGACTCATGACGGAACGCGTCGTCGGTGGGGCATCACCGGACTCCTTCTATGGTGATCGCCATAGTATGGCGATCACCATAGCGACGTCAAGCGCGACGTGTTATGTCCACGGCATGCCACGTAAGACTGACGCCCGCGCTCGCGCGATTGCCACGGCCGAACGACTGTTTCGCATCCAGGGCTACACGGCGACTGGATTGACCCAGATCATTGAAGAGAGCGGTGCTCCCAAGGGATCGTTCTACTTTCACTTTCCGCGCGGCAAGGCACAGCTCGCAGAGGAAGCAATCGATCATTACGTTGCGAGTAGAATGGCCGTATTGCGCAGTATCTCGGCGGATACGACGGGGGATGCTCTGAATTTTGTTCGTCAGATTTTCGGCACGTTCGCGGCCGAGATGGTCGCCTCCGATTTCCAGTATGGATGTCTGATGCAAAATCTGGCGAATGAGCTGCCCGCGCTCGACGCTGAGCTGACCAAACGGGTTGCGCGCGGATTTGTCGATTCGACCGCGATCGTTGCAGAGCATTTCAGGGGCTGTGGTTTCGCTCCTGCGCGCGCATCCTCTACCGCAGCGGCATTGGTAGCCGCGCTCGAAGGCGCGCGAACGATCGCCCGCCTGGAACGCACGCCGGCTATATTCGAGGCGCTGGCGGATGTCAGTGCCCAGAGGTGGGCTGCCTCTGAAGGGTGATCCGGAACCATCATCCCTCAAAATGAAAACGGGCACGCCTTCATGTGAAGGCATGCCCGCTCAAAACTTCATTCGTGCGAAAGCGCGTACGCTTAGTGCACGCTCATCGCCTGCAACTCGTTGCTCCAGGCATTCGCGACTGCGGCTTCGCGGCTGTCGGTCAGCATGATCGGCGTGCCGTCGGCGGCGTGGAGCGCGAACAGCTTGAGGCCGGGCGCAATCTTCGGGGCTTCGGGAAACAGGCCGGGCACATCCTCGGAGCGGATCTGCTTCACATAGGCGATATGGCCTTCGCCGAGGGTTGCCAGCGTCTCGGGTGAGACGGCCTTGGCTTCGTATTCGAACGCAACGTGACCTTCACTCATGGTCTCGACTCCTTCACAGAAACTAAGCGGTCGAGTCCGCTACTCGTTCCATTATTCGTGCTCATTGATAGCGATTGTCTTAACGATCCTCTCCGGTTCAGGCCGGGCCAGATCGACCGACAACAACCCGTTCTTCAGATCCGCACCCAGCACCAGCATCCCCTCCGCCAGCACGAAGGTGCGCTGGAAGTGGCGCGCGGCGATCCCGCGATGGATGTATTGCCGGGTCTTGTCGTCCTGCTGTCGCCCGCGAATGACGAGCTGGTTTTCCTCAATGGTTACATCGAGTTGGTCGCGGGTGAATCCGGCCACCGCCAGCGTGATCCGCAAGCGCTCGGGCTGGCTGTCCGCGCCGCTGCACTTCTCGATATTGTAGGGAGGGTAGCCGTCGGCGCCTTTGACGACGCGATCGAGCACGCGCTCGATTTCGTCGAAACCCAGAAGGAACGGACTGGAAAGCGTTGGAACACGAGACATAGTTTACAAAGTCCTCTCGAAGCGACTTTGGCATTTCAGGGCCCGGAACCGGCGCCCCTTGGTCAGCAATATGGGCATATCCCCGTGGGGGTTCAAGCACCTAGCAGGGGGCTGTGGATTCACTGCTTCGCCGTCGCCCGGTCATGGTGAATCTGCCGGGTGATTTATCCCAATGAAAACAGAGCCCCTCCTACTGTGCATGGGGTTGTTTTCGCGACTTCGGCCGGAACCGGTCAGGCCTCGATCCGCGTACGCCCGTCGCCGCTGAACAAATGCAGCTTTTGGCGTACCGCCGCGACGCGGATCTTCTGGCCGATCGGCGGTGCCTCGGAGCCGGGGATGCGGACGATGATCTCGCCCGGCGGCAGTTCGCCGGGCGTAGCGGCGACGCGCTTATCGTCCTGCTGGCGTGAGCCGTAGACGAAGGTCTCGGCGCCGACACGTTCGATCGCTTCGACCGTGAGCGGCAAAGCGACGCCGCCGGCCGGGGTCTGGTCGGTGATGACGAAATCTTCCGGACGGATGCCGAGGATGCCGGCGTCGCCAGCGCCACCGAGCTGGGACTTGATCTCGTCGGGGCGCGTCGACATCAGGTTCATCGGCGGCGCGCCGATGAAGGAGGCGACGAAGGTCGTGGCCGGCTTCTCGTAGATCGCGAGCGGATTGCCGATCTGCTCGACCTGGCCGCCATTCATCACGACGAGGATGTCGGCGAGCGTCATCGCCTCGAGCTGGTCGTGGGTGACGTAGATCGACGTCGTGTTCAGCCGGCGCTGCAATTTGCGGATCTCGACGCGCATCGCGATGCGCAGTTTTGCGTCGAGGTTCGAGAGCGGCTCGTCGAACAGGAATACCTTTGGCTGGCGCACGATGGCGCGGCCCATGGCGACGCGCTGGCGCTGGCCGCCGGAGAGCTGGCGCGGCTTGCGGTCCAGCATCGGCGCGAGCTCGAGCACGCGCGCGGCTTCCTCGACGCGGGCCTTGATCTCGGCTTCCTTCATGCCGCGATTGCGCAGGCCGTAGGCCATGTTGTTGAACACGCTCATATGCGGATAGAGCGCGTAGTTCTGGAACACCATCGCGATGTCGCGATCGGCGGGCTCGACCTGGTTGACGACCTTGCCGCCGATGTCGATCTCGCCGCCGGTGACGGTCTCCAGCCCCGCGACCATGCGGAGCAGCGTGGACTTGCCGCAGCCGGAGGGGCCGACCAGCACGCAGAACTGGCCGTCGCCGACATCGACGTTGACGCCCTTGATGGCCTCGAAGCCGCCGGGATAGGTCTTGCGGACGTTGCGCAGGGTGACGTTGGCCATGTCTCTCTACTTCTCCGTCTCGACCAGGCCGCGCACGAACAATTTCTGCATGGCGACGACGACGAACACCGGCGGCAGCATGGCCAGCACGGCGGTCGCCATCACGATCGGCCATTCGGTCAGCGCATCGTTGGTGGTCATCATCTTGCGAATGCCGATCTGGATGGTCTGCATGTCGTCGCGGGTGGTGATCAGCAGCGGCCAGAGATATTGATTCCAGCCGAGGATGAAGAGGATCACGAACAGCGCGGCCATGTTGGTGCGCGACAGCGGCAGCAGCGTATCCCAGAAGAAGCGCAAGGGGCCGGCGCCGTCGATGCGCGAGGCCTCCAGCAATTCATCCGGCACGGTCATGAAGAACTGCCGGAACAGCAGCGTCGCGGTGGCGGATGCGATCAGCGGCAGCGCGAGACCGGCGTAGCTGTCGAGCATGTGCAGGTCAGCGACGATCTTGTAGGTCGGGTAGATGCGCACCTCGACCGGCAGCATCAGGGTGATGAAGATGATCCAGAAGATCGGCATCCGGAAGGGAAAGCGGAAATACACGATGCCATAGGCCGAGATGATCGAGATCGCGATCTTGCCGACCGCGATCAACAGCGCCATCACCAGCGAGTTCAGCATCATGTTGGCCACGGGCTCGCGGGTCGAGCCGCTCGTGCCGACGAAGATGGTCTGGTAGTAGACCTCGAAGAAATGGCCGCCGGGCAACAGCGACATCTGCCCGTTGGCGATCAGCGCGTTGTCCTGGGTCGAGGCGACGATGGCAACGTAGACCGGGAAGGCGACGATCGCGATCCCGATCCAGAGCACGATGTGGGCGACGTAGCGTCGAAAGCCCTCTTGCTCGACCATCAGTAGGTCACCTTGCGTTCGACGAAGCGGAACTGGATGCCGGTGAGCACGATGACCATGACCATCAGGATCACCGACTGCGCCGCCGAGCTGCCGAGGTTTCCGCCGATCAGGCCGTCGTTGTAGACCTTGTAGACCAGCGTCTCCGTCGACTTGCCGGGACCGCCGCGTGTCATGGTGTCGATGATGCCGAAGGTGTCGAAGAAGGCATAGACGATGTTGACGACCAGCAGGAAGAAGATGGTCGGCGACAGCAGCGGGAAAGTCACGGTCCAGAACCGGCGCATCGGGCGCGCGCCGTCGATCGCGGCGGCCTCGAGCACGCTCTTCGGAATGCTCGCGAGTCCTGCGAGGAAGAATA
Organism: Bradyrhizobium monzae; assembly: GCF_021458635.1. GTDB lineage: Bacteria > Pseudomonadota > Alphaproteobacteria > Rhizobiales > Xanthobacteraceae > Bradyrhizobium. Next base: position 573,791 of record NZ_JAIRDQ010000004.1, on the reverse strand, counting down.
GGAAATTGTAGGAGATCTGCTTCCAGGCGGCGGCGAGGATGACCAGCGTCGCGGCCTGGTTGCCGTCCAGCAGCGGATTCCATTCGATGCCGGCGGCGCGCAGATAGCGCGAGAGCACGCCGAGCGAGGGATGCAGCATGAAGACCCAGATCACGCCGACCACGGGCGGCGCCACGGCATAGGGCCAGATCAGCAGCGTGCGATAGACCGCGCCGCCGCGTAACGGCTTGTCCGCCATCACCGCGAGCAGCAGCGCCACGGATAGCGAGGACCCCGCGATCGCAAACGAGAAGAAGAAGGTTCGGATGATCGTCTCGAAATAGGCGGGGTCACTGAACAGCTCGAGATAATTCTCGAACCAGACGAAGCTCGTCGAGAGGCCGAAAGCGTCCTGCAGCAGGAACGACTGGATGACGGCCTGCACGGCCGGCCAGTAGAAGAAAATCAGAACGATCGCGAGTTGCGGCGCAACCAGCGCGAAGGGCAGTAGCTTTGACTGGAAAATCGCTTGCTTTTGCATGATGGGGTGGCGCCGGCGGGCCGCTGATCGTGCGGCCCGCCGACGCCTGCGCCTTATTTTACGGCGGTCTTTTCGAACTGGCGCAGCATCGTGTTGCCGCGCTCGACCGAGGCATCCAGCGCCTGCTTGGCGGTCTTCTTGCCGGCCAGCGCCTGCTCGATCTCTTCCGCCCAGACGTCACGCAGCTGAACCATGTTGCCGAGGCGCAGGCCGCGCGAATTCTCGGTCGGCTCCTTGTTGGTCAGCTCGAGCAGCGGGGTCTCGAGATAGGGCTGATCCTTGTAGAAGCCCTCGGCCTTGGCCTTCTCATAGGCCGCCTTGGTGATCGGCAGATAGCCCGAGGCCTTGTGGATGTAGACCTGACGATCGGTGTCCGAGAGGAAGGTCAGGAATTTGGCGACGCCCTTGTATTCGTCGGCCGACTTGCCGCCCATCACCCAGAGCGAAGCACCGCCGATGATCGAGTTCTGCGGCGCGCCCTTGACGTCCGGATAATACGGCATCGGGGCGGCGGTGAAGTTGAACTTGGCCTGCGCCTTGACGTTGCCGAAGAAGGCCGACGAAGTCAGGTAGATCGCGCACTCACCCGAGGTGAAGCGGCCTTCGCCCTGGTTGGTGCGGCCGGCGTAGTCGTAGGTCTTGTCCTTCTGCAGCTCGACCAGCTTCTCGAGATGCTTCTCTTGCAGCGGCGCGTTGAACTCGAGCTTGGTGTCGAAGCCGTCGAGGCCGTTGGCCTTGCTGGCGAGCGGCACGTTGTGCCAGGCGGAGAGCTGCTCGAGATTGACCCAGGTGACCCAGGAGTTGGAGAAGCCGCAGGTCGGATGACCGTTGTCGTGCAGCTTCTTGGCGACCTCGAACACTTCGGGCCAGGTCTTCGGGATCTCGGCGTTGACCTTCTTCAGCTCGTCGAGATTGACCCACATCACGGTCGACGACGAGTTGAACGGGAAGGACAGCATCTCGCCCTTCGAGGTCGAGTAGTAGCCGGTGATGGCGGGCAGGTAGATCTTCGGATCGAACTTCTCGCCGGCGTCGGCCATCAGCTTGTAGACGGGCTTCACGGCGCCGGTCGCGGCCATCATGGTCGCGGTGCCGACCTCGAACACCTGCATGATGTGCGGGGCGTTGCCGGCGCGGAAGGCCGCGATGCCGGCGTTCATGGTGTCGGGATAGCTGCCCTTGTAGGTCGGGACGACCTTGTAGTCGCTCTGCGACGCATTGAAGTCGTTGGCGAGCTTGACGATGACGTCGTTGTTCGCGCCCGTCATCGCGTGCCACCACTGGATTTCAGTCGCGGCCAGCGCCGGCGAAGCCGTCATGCCAACCGCGATTGCAACAGCGGCAGCCGCTCCAAAATGTCGAAGAGCCATTAAGTAACCTCCCTTGGCCGTTCTCTTGGCCGTCAAAAAGAAGCGCTTGCGCTAGCAGCGCCATATGACGTTCACATGACTGTGTAAGCGGCCGAAACGAAAGCGGCAAGCGCTGGAAAAGGGAAGCCATCAAATAGGCGAACGCGACGCGGGCAGCCTCCTCCATTCGCGGTGCACACCAATGCCCGCGCCGCAGTGCGGCATTTGCTTAGGTGAGGAGGCGAGGCCCTAGCGCTTGCGCTCGGGCCCGCAGACCACGCCGTTCCCGACCATCGCGTCGATCTCCGCCTTTGAGTAGCCGAACTCGCCCAGCACCTCCTGGGAGTGCTGGCTGAACTTCGGCGGCAGGCGGCGCAGGCTCGGCTTGCTGCGATCGAGCCGGATCGGCGAGGCCACGCCCTTGTACCAATCCTTCTCGATGACATCGCCGCGCGCGATCGTGTGCGGGTTGGTCAGCGCCTGGTCGATCTTCTGCACGGGACCTGCGGGCAGGCCCGCGGCCAGCAGGCGATTGCACAGCGGCTCGGCCTCGTGCTGGCTGAACACCGCGGCAAGCTCGGCGCGCAGCGCATCACGATTGGCGATGCGGTCCTTGTTGCGGGCAAAGCGCGGATCGGTGCCGAGCTCGGGCTTGCCGATTTCCTTGGCGAGCTTGCGGAACGTGCCGTCATTGCCGACGCCGATGAAGATGTTGTCGGTCTTGGTCGGGAAGATCGCGTAAGGCACGAGGTTCGGATGCTCGTTCCCGGTGAGGCCGGGCGGCTTGCCATGCATGAAATAATTCGCGGTGTGCGGATGCATGATGGCGAGGCCGGTTTCGTACAGCGTCGTCTCCAGGAACTGGCCTTTGCCCGAGCGCTGCCGCTCGGACAGCGCCATCAGGATGCCGATCGCCGCATAAAGTCCGGTGGTGATGTCGACCAAGGGCACGCCGATCCGCATCGGACCGCTTTCCGGCGAGCCGGTCGCCGCGATCATGCCGGTCATGGCCTGGATGATCGCGTCATAACCGGGATTGCCGCCGCGCGGGCCGTCGGCGCCGAAGCCGCAGATCCGGCAGTGCACGAGACGCGGATATTTCTTGCTGAGCACATCGTTGCCGATGCCCCATTTCTCCAGTGTGCCCGGCTTGAAATTCTCGATCAGGACGTCCGCCGTTTCCAGCATCTTGAGCAGCACGACACGACCGCCATCGGAAGCGAGGTCGAGGCCGATCGAGCGCTTGTTGCGGTTGATGCCGACGAAATACGCCGCGTCGTCCTCGTGGAAGGGAGGCCCCCAGTCGCGCACCTCGTCGCCCGCGGGCGGCTCGACCTTGATCACGTCGGCGCCATGGTCGGCGAGGATCTGGGTGCAGTAGGGACCGCCGAGCACGCGCGTGAGATCGATCACACGCAGTCCGCTCATTGCGCCGGTTGCGGCTTCAGTCATGCCTTCGCTTCCCCTGTGTCGATCGTCGACCACAGGCCTAGCGAGGTTCGCCCAGGCCAGCAATGGCTTGTCGCGTGGGGGCGTATGCGTCGCCGCGCAATCCCGCGGCGTGGCAAATCAAGCGGAAGCGGCCGGCCCGAGGGAGATCTCGGGCCAGCCGATCCACCGAGATCAGACGACCGTCAGGCGGACGTCGACATTGCCGCGCGTCGCGTTGGAGTACGGGCACACCTGGTGCGCCTTCTCGACAAGCGCCTCGGCGTCGGCGCGGGACAGCCCCGGCAGCGAGACGGCCAGATCGATGTCGAGGCCGAAGCCACCGGCCGAGCGCGGGCCGATGCCGACAGTCGAGGTGACGGAAGCGTCGGCGGGGACCTTCGGGCCACCCTGCGAGGACACGAACTTCATCGCGCCGATGAAGCAGGCGGCATAGCCGGCCGCAAACAGCTGCTCGGGATTGTTGCCGGCGCCGCCGCCACCGCCGAGCTCCTTCGGCGTGGTGAGCTTGACGTCGAGTGCGCCGTCGAGGGTCGCAGCATGGCCGTCACGGCCGCCGGTGGCCTTTGCGCTGGTCTTGTAGAGGACGTTCACGGACATTTTCGTCTCCTCAGGGTTTTGGGGTTGGGGTGCCACCTCTATCGCAAACAATTAGATTGTGCGCAATTGAAATTTGCATGCCTCACATTTAATTGTTCGCAATTGAATGTCGGCCCGCCCGGTCCCACAATGCGGGTCAATCTCGTGAGATTCTCTATGGCCCGGAAATTATCGACCCTGGATCCGCAACGCCTCGACAACCAGATCTGCTTCGCCGTCTATTCGGCCGCGCATGCCTTCAACCGCGTCTACAAGCCGCTGCTCGACCGGCTCGGCCTGACCTATCCGCAATATCTGGTGATGCTGGTGCTATGGGAGCGCGACGACGTGCCGGTCAAGGATATCGGCGAAAAGCTGTTTCTGGATTCGGGCACGCTGACGCCGCTGCTCAAGCGGCTCGAAGCCGCACACCTCGTCAAGCGCACACGCTCGAGCGAAGACGAGCGTCGGGTCCTGATCGCGCTGACGCCGCATGGGCACGCGCTGAAGGACAAGGCGCGCAGCGTCCCGCAGTCGATCCTGGCCGCGTCGGATTGCACGGTGCCGGAGCTGGTCGCGATGAAAGACGAGATCGTCGCGCTAAGGGATCGGCTGAATGCGGTGATCGGGGAGTAGGGGCTAGCAGAGCCGCTTTTTCGAGAAGGCGCGGCCCGAGTGCGATTTGAGATATTTATCGAATGCCAGGGCCTTCATCTTGTCAGGGAAGGCGCAATACCAAACCAGCTTCCACGGCTTGAACTTGGCGGTATGGGCGGATTTACCGGCGTTGTGCTCAGGCAGCCGTCGCTTCAGATCTTCCGTGGCGCCGATATATTCTTGGTCGGGAAATTCGATGCTGCTGAGGATGTAGACGTACCACATTGACGGCTCGCGTCTGGGCAGTCGGATGGGAGGGAGTAGGAAAACCACCAGTCCGTCTTCGCCCTGCGGGCTTCGCCGGACACCAGGCTTCGCCCTTCAGGCTACGCGTGGCGCAGCCACGGGGAGCCCGAAGGGCGAAGCGTGGTGGAGCCAGGCGGGATCGAACCGCCGACCTCTTGCATGCCATGCAAGCGCTCTCCCAGCTGAGCTATGGCCCCTTAAGTCTTGGGACGATCCTTGTGGATCACTCCCGACCGGCGAGCCTGGTGACTCGCGCGGTGCACCCTTTTTCACAGATCAGGGCTGATCTCAAGTCTCTTCATCACCTCCGACATCACCAATGATGTCGGTCACGTCCTCATCGCCCTCTTCTTCGTCGGCAATGAAGGTCGAATCATCGTCATCGTCGTCGTCGAGGGTCTCGTCGACCTCGATATCGTCCTCGGATTCGGGGACGACGGCCTTGACCTTGCCGGTGTTCTCTTCGGCATCGGCCTCCTCGAGCGAGACCTCCTCGACCTCGGCCGGCTCCGGCGTGGTGTCCGCGGCAGCCGCGTGACGGGCTTCGGCGCCGCGGGTCGCGCGGGCCGGCGCCACAGGCGCAATCGGGACCACTTCGCCGGTATAGGGCGAGATCACCGGATTCTTGTTGAGGTCGTAGAACTTCTTGCCCGTGGTCGGGCAAATACGTTTGGTTCCGAGTTCGGACTTGGCCACGGCAGAGGAATCCTGGGATGTCTGAAAAGCGGTGTTTCACTTGGCTAGTTGGCGGCCCGCTGTCAATAGCGCATTACGAGAGAAAGACATGCTCGTGACGGCGGGGAGACCATGTGGTACCTGCCCGCAGCCTCTTCGGACGCATTCAAGGACACAATCTTGACCCATTCCGACAAGCCGACGCCGCTGAAGTCGCGCGCAAGCGGTCCCCTGACCGGAAAAGTACGGGTGCCCGGGGACAAGTCGATCTCCCACCGCGCCCTCATCCTGGGCGCGCTTGCTGTCGGCGAGACCCGGATTGCGGGCCTTCTCGAGGGCGAGGACGTCCTCAACACCGCCCAATCCATGCGGGCGCTCGGCGCCAGGGTCGAACGCACCGGCGATTTCGCCTGGAAGGTGCAGGGCGTGGGCGTCGGAGGCTTTGCCCAGCCCAAGGCCGCGCTGGATTTCGGCAACTCCGGTACCGGCTGCCGGCTCGTCATGGGCGCCGTCGCCGGCTGCCCGATCTCGGCGATCTTCGACGGCGATGCCTCGCTGCGCAGCCGTCCGATGCGCCGAATCCTGGATCCGCTGGAAAAAATGGGCGCCAAGGTCGCTTCTGCCGCCGAGGGTGGCCGGCTGCCGCTGACCGTTCAGGGCGCGCGCGATCCGCTGCCGATCACCTACAAGACGCCGGTTGCCTCGGCCCAGATCAAGTCGGCGGTGCTGCTGGCGGGGCTGTCTGCGCCGGGCGCCACCACTGTGATCGAGAGCGAGGCCAGCCGCGACCACACCGAGCTGATGCTGAAGCATTTTGGTGCGGATATCATCTCGGTGGCGGAGGGCGCTCACGGCCGCCGCATCACGCTGGCCGGCCAGCCCGAGCTGCGTGGTGCCACCGTCATCGTGCCCGCCGATCCGTCCTCAGCGGCCTTTCCCGTCGTTGCGGCGCTGATCGTCGAAGGTTCCGATGTCGTCCTATCGGACGTGATGACCAATCCGCTGCGCACCGGCCTTTTTACGACGCTGCGTGAGATGGGCGCGTCCATCGAGGAAAGCGACGTACGCGGTGACGCCGGCGAGCCGATGGCGCAGCTGCGCGTGCGCGCATCAAAGCTGCGCGGCGTCGAAGTGCCTCCGGAGCGCGCGCCGTCGATGATCGACGAATATCTCGTGCTCGCGGTCGCGGCTTCGTTCGCCGAAGGCACGACCATCATGCGTGGTCTGCAGGAGCTGCGCGTCAAGGAATCCGATCGGCTCGAGGCGACCGCGGACATGCTCCGCGTCAATGGCGTGAAGGTCACTGTTTCCGGCGACGATCTGATCGTCGAAGGCCGCGGCCACGTCCCCGGCGGCGGCACTGTCGCCACGCATATGGATCACCGCATCGCGATGTCGGCGCTGGTGATGGGCTGCGCGTCCGATCAGCCGGTGACAGTCGACGACACCGCCTTCATCGCCACCAGTTTCCCGGACTTCATTCCGATGATGCGGTCGCTGGGAGCCGAGTTTTCATGATCATCGCCATCGATGGACCCGCGGCCTCGGGCAAGGGCACGCTCGGCAAGCGCCTCGCCCATCATTACGGCTATCGTCACCTCGATACCGGCGTGATCTACCGCGCGGTCGCTTACGCCTTGATGCAGTCCGGCCATGATCTCCGGGACGAGGCGGCTGCGGTGCAGGCCGCGCTGGAACTCGATCCCGAAAAGTTCGGCAATCCCGCCCTCAAGACCCAGACGGCCGGCGAGGGCGCCTCGATCGTTTCGGCGATCCCCAGGGTTCGCGAGGTCCTGCTCAATTTCCAGCGGCAATTCGCTGCCGATCCGCCCGGCGCGGTGCTGGACGGCCGGGACATTGGAACCGTGATCTGCCCTGATGCCGACGTGAAGATTTTCGTCGTGGCCGACCCAAGAGTTCGCGCCCGCCGCCGCACCATGGAGGCGAGGGCACGGGGCGAGGAGGCGGATGAGGCGGCGGTGCTCGCCGACATCATCCAGCGCGACGAGCGGGACAAGAACAGGCCGATTGCGCCGCTCAAACCGGCCGCGGATGCTTACTTGCTTGATAACTCCCAACTGGATATAGAAGGCGGCGTCCGGGCCGCCATCGACATTATCGAGGCCGTCCGAGCGGGCCGGTCGCGGGGTTAAGCCGCAGCCGTCATTGGAGGAAGCGCCCGCTCCCGCTCTTTGAGGTCGATACTCTCGATCCCTGTTTGGGGTCGACGCGATCCAGGCTCCGGACAAAGATTTTCTCGTATCGAACGTGCGGGCCCAGCCGGCCCGCTTCCGCTGTTCCGGTCGCAAATCGGAGCAACGAGCGGTCGCTAGAAGGTTTTGTGGACCTTCCGACACTGCGCGTCCGATACGCCCAAAAACCCAACGGCCGGCAAGACATCCGCAACTGGAGAACAAATGGCTTCGACTTCCGCTGATACTTATAGCCCCTCGCGCGACGATTTCGCCGCGATGCTCGACGAGTCCTTCGCAGGTGGCAACCTGCAGGAGAGCTCGGTCGTCAAGGGCAAGGTGGTTGCAATTGAAAAGGACATGGCCGTCATCGACGTCGGCCTGAAGACCGAGGGCCGCGTCGCCCTGCGCGAATTTTCCGGCCCCGGCCGTGAGAGCGAGATCAAGGTCGGCGACGAGGTGGAAGTGTTCCTCGATCGCATCGAGAACGCCCTCGGCGAAGCCGTGCTGTCGCGCGACAAGGCGCGCCGCGAAGAGAGCTGGGGCAAGCTGGAGAAGGCGTTCCAGAACAACGAGAAGGTCACGGGCGTCATCTTCAACCAGGTCAAGGGCGGCTTCACCGTCGACCTCGACGGTGCCGTTGCCTTCCTGCCGCGTTCGCAGGTCGACATCCGTCCGATCCGCGACGTTGCGCCGCTGATGAACAACGCGCAGCCGTTCCAGATCCTCAAGATGGACCGCCGCCGCGGCAACATCGTCGTGTCCCGCCGCACGGTTCTCGAAGAGACCCGCGCCGAGCAGCGTCAGGAGCTGGTGCAGAACCTCGAAGAGGGTCAGGTCATCGACGGCGTGGTCAAGAACATCACCGATTACGGTGCGTTCGTTGACCTCGGCGGCATCGACGGCCTGCTGCACGTCACCGACATCGCGTGGCGCCGCGTCAACCACCCGACCGAGGTGCTCTCGATCGGCCAGACCGTGAAGGTCAAGATCATCAAGATCAACCACGAGACGCACCGCATCTCGCTGGGCATGAAGCAGCTGCTGGACGATCCGTGGCAGGGCATCGAAGCCAAGTACCCGCTGGGTGCCCGCTTCACCGGCCGTGTCACCAACATCACCGACTACGGTGCGTTCGTCGAGCTCGAGCCGGGCATCGAAGGCCTGATCCACGTCTCCGAGATGTCGTGGACCAAGAAGAACATGCACCCCGGCAAGATCGTGTCGACCTCGCAGGAAGTCGATGTGCAGGTGCTGGAAGTCGATTCCGTCAAGCGCCGCATTTCGCTCGGCCTCAAGCAGACCATGCGCAACCCCTGGGAGGTCTTCGTCGAAGGTCACCCGACCGGTTCGACCGTTGAGGGCGAAGTCAAGAACAAGACCGAGTTCGGTCTGTTCCTGGGTCTCGAAGGCGACGTCGACGGTATGGTCCATCTCTCCGACCTCGACTGGAAGCAGCCGGGCGAGCAGGTGATCGACAACTACAAGAAGGGCGACGTGGTGAAAGCCGTGGTGCTCGATGTGGACGTCGAGAAGGAGCGTATCTCGCTCGGCATCAAGCAGCTCGAAGGCGACCCCTTCGCCGAGCCGGGCGATGTCAAGAAGGGCGCGGTCGTGACCTGCGAAGTGCTCGAAGTGAAGGAAAGCGGCATCGAGGTGAAGATCGCCGGTACCGACTTCACCACCTTCGTCAAGCGCTCGGAGCTCGCGCGTGACCGCAACGACCAGCGCGCCGAACGCTTTGCCGTCGGCGAGAAGGTCGATGCCCGCGTGATCCAGTTCGACAAGAAGGCCCGCAAGGTCCAGGTGTCGATCAAGGCGCTCGAAGTCGCCGAAGAGAAGGAAGCCATCGCGCAGTACGGCTCCTCGGATTCGGGTGCGACGCTTGGCGACATCCTGGGCACCGCGCTCAAGAACCGCGACAGCAAGTAAACGAAACGTTCGTTTCGCAAGCATCAAAGCCCCGGCGCGAGCCGGGGCTTTTTTGTTGCGGCTCCGTCCGGGCTGCGCGGGGCCTTGTTTTCTTCAAATTGCGCCGCAATTGATGTATCCAGACAAGCCATTGGTCACGTTGTGACGGCACAACGCCCGCGGCCCTTCATTTGGAGATATTCCGATGTCGCTCGATTCGGACATCATCGTCGATCGCCGCAGGATCCGCCGCAAGCTGACGTTCTGGCGCGTGATGGCTGCGCTGATCGCGATCGCGGCGATCGCGGGCTTCGCGCTGATCGCGACACCCGGCGCGCGCGGCAGCTTCGCCTCCGCAGGCTCGATCGCGCGCGTCCAGATCGACGGCCTGATCCGCAGCGATTCCGAGCGGACGCGGGCGCTGGAGCGGCTGGAGAATTCGCAGGCCGCCGCCGTGATCGTTCACGTCAACTCGCCGGGCGGCACCACTGCCGGGTCCGAGCAGCTCTACGATTCCTTGACGCGCCTGAAGGCGAAGAAGCCGCTGGTCGTCGTGGTTGAGGGGCTTGCGGCGTCGGGCGGCTACATCACCGCGATTGCGAGCGATCACATCATCGCCCAGCAGAGCTCGCTGGTCGGCTCGATCGGCGTACTGTTCCAGTTTCCGAACTTTTCGGAGCTGCTGAAGACCGTCGGTGTCAAGGTCGAGGAAGTGAAGTCCACGCCGCTGAAGGCCGCGCCCAACGGTTTTGAGCCGACCAGCCCCGAGGCCCGGGCCGCGCTGGATGCGCTGGTGAAGGATTCCTATGCCTGGTTCAAGGATCTGGTGAAGCAGCGGCGTGGCATGGATGACACGCAGCTCGAAAAAGTCGTCGATGGCCGCGTCTTCACCGGACGCCAGGCGATCGATCTAAAGCTGATCGATCAGCTCGGCGACGAGAAAGCCGCCGTGACCTGGCTCGAGGAGCAGAAGGGTGTCAAGAAGGGTCTCAGCGTGCGCGATTACAAGCTCGAGCCCCGCTTTGGCGACCTGCCGTTCCTCAAGACCGCCGCTGCCGTAACGCTGGAAGCGCTTGGATTCGGCTCGATTGCGCACCAAATCGCACAAACCGGCGTCGTGCAGGCGGTCGATCGCGTCGGGTTGGATGGAATGCTGGCCCTGTGGCAGCCGGCTGCGTCGAATTGACCGGGAATAAGCGGGAACAACGCGAGCCCAGGACCTTTTTCCCGTCCGGCGGGTAGCCGTGCAGCCCGCTTTTTCGGCAAATGTCACGCATTTTCACGACGCTCAACCTTCATTTAGCGTCTTGACAGATCAAGGCATTTTCACGGAAATGGTCATCCGCACGCTCCCGGGTCCTATCTCTCGATGATCAAATCCGAACTTGTTCAGCGTATCGCCGAGCACAACCCGCATCTGTACCAGCGGGATGTCGAGAACATTGTGAATGCGATTCTCGAGGAGATCGTAGCGGCACTCGCGCGCGGTGACCGCGTCGAGCTGCGCGGCTTCGGTGCTTTCTCGGTGAAGCACCGCCCTGCACGCGCCGGCCGCAATCCGCGCACCGGCGCCCATGTCCCCGTCGATCAGAAGAGCGTTCCGTTCTTCAAGACCGGCAAGGAAATGCGCGAGCGGCTGAATCGCGATCATCCGGATCCGGGCGCCCCGGACTAACGCTGTGGTCCGGGCTTGACCGAATGGCCGCATGATGCGGCAACGAGCTTGATTCAAGACGAGCGATCGCGATGCGAAAATTCCTGACCGCGCTGATCGTGATTCCGCTGGGCCTGATCCTGGTGACCTTTGCGGTGGCCAACCGCCACTTCGTCACCGTCTCCTTTGATCCCTTCATGGCGGCCGATCCGGCGCTGTCGATCACGCTGCCGCTGTTCCTGCTGCTGATCCTGGTGGCTGCCGTGGGCGTCATCGCCGGTGGGTGCGCCGTCTGGTTCGGCCAGCGGCACTGGCGACGCGCCGCCCGCCGGAATGAGGCGGATGCCCGGGCTGCCCGGGGTGAGCTGGCCGATCTGCGGGCCCAGACGGCTCCGGCCAAGCCCGAGCCCCGGCACCTCCCGGTGCCCTCCGGGGTGGGCCTCTACGGGCCCGTTGGGCGAGACAAGCAGCGCGCGACGTTGTAGAAGCGGCCCGACTGAAAAACCCGTTTCCCGGCCGCCGCTTGCGGCCTCCACCTGCTTTGTGACCATGTCCCTGCTCGTCAAAATCTGCGGCCTGTCCACGCGCGAGACGCTCGAAACGGCGCTCGACGCGGGCGCCGACATGGTGGGGTTCGTGTTCTTTCCGCCCTCGCCCCGGCATGTGTCGCTGGAGACGGGTCGCGATCTCGGCCGGCAGGTGAAGCGGCGCGCGCTCAAGGTCGCGCTCACGGTCGATGCCGACGATGCCACGCTCGACAACATCATGGATGCGCTGTCGCCCGATATTTTTCAGCTTCACGGCAAGGAGAGCGTGGCGCGGCTGCGCGACATCAAGCAGAGATTCGGCCGCCCCGTCATGAAGGCGGTGCCGGTCGCGACATCGGCCGATCTCGCCGTGCTGCCCGGCTATGCCGCGATCGCCGACCGCATCCTGTTCGATGCGCGTGCGCCCAAGGATGCGACCCGGCCCGGCGGCCTGGGGGCGCCCTTCGACTGGCACCTGCTGGAAAATCTCGACCTGAAATTGCCCTACATGGTCTCGGGCGGGCTTCACGCCGACAACGTCGCGGAAGCCCTCCGCGTCACCGGCGCCGGTGGTGCCGACGTGTCCTCGGGTGTCGAGAGCGCCCCCGGCGTCAAGGACCCCGAGCTGATCAAGGCCTTCATTCGCGCCGCGCGCGCCACTCAAGAGTTGAGCGTTCGATGAACATCGCCAAACCAAATTCCTATCGCAGCGGCCCCGACGAGCGCGGCCATTTCGGCATCTTCGGCGGACGCTTCGTCGCCGAAACCCTGATGCCGCTGATCCTCGATCTGGAGAAGGCCTACACCGCGGCCAAGGCCGATCCGGCCTTCCAGGCCGAGATGAACGGCTATCTCAAGAATTATGTCGGCCGTCCCTCGCCGCTCTATTTCGCCGAGCGCCTCACCGAGCATCTCGGCGGCGCCAAGATTTACCTGAAGCGCGAAGAGCTCAACCACACCGGCTCGCACAAGGTGAACAACGTGCTCGGCCAGATCATGTTGGCGCGGCGCATGGGCAAGAAGCGCATCATCGCCGAGACCGGCGCCGGCCAGCACGGTGTCGCCACCGCGACGCTGTGCGCGCGCTTCGGCCTCGAATGCGTGGTCTATATGGGCGCGGTCGACGTCGAGCGGCAGCAGCCCAACGTGATCCGCATGGAGATGCTGGGCGCGACGGTGGTCCCGGTGCAGTCGGGCACGCGCACGCTGAAGGACGCGATGAACGAGGCGCTGCGCGACTGGGTCACCAACGTGCACAACACCTTCTACTGCATCGGCACGGTGGCAGGGCCGCATCCCTATCCGACGCTGGTGCGCGACTTCCAGTCCATCATCGGCAACGAGACCAGGACGCAGATGCAGGAGGTCGAAGGCCGCCTGCCGGACTCTCTCGTTGCCTGCATCGGCGGCGGCTCGAACGCGATGGGCCTGTTCCATCCGTTCCTCGACGATTCCACCGTCGAGATCTTCGGCGTCGAAGCCGCGGGCCATGGGCTGACGCAGCTGCACGCCGCGTCGATTGCAGGCGGCCGTCCCGGCGTGCTGCACGGCAACCGCACCTATCTCCTGATGGATGCCGACGGCCAGATCCAGGACGCGCATTCGATCTCGGCCGGCCTCGACTACCCCGGCATCGGCCCCGAGCATTCCTGGCTGCACGAAATCGGCCGCGTCAATTATCTCTCCGCGACCGACGACGAGGCGCTCGCCGCGTTCCAGCTGCTTTCGAAGCTCGAGGGCATCATTCCGGCACTCGAGCCCGCGCACGCCATCGCCAAGGTGATGGAGCTCGCGCCGAAGCGGCCGAAAGACCACCTGATGGTCGTCAATCTCTCCGGCCGCGGCGACAAGGACGTCCCCCAGGTCGGCGACATCCTGAAGGGCAAGACCAAGTGACCACGCGTATCGACACCCGTTTCGCCGCATTGAAGAAAGAGGGCCGCGCGGCCTTCGTCACCTATGTGATGGCGGGCGATCCCGATCCGGCGACGTCGCTCGAGATCGTCAAGGCGCTCTCGAAATCAGGCGCCGACATCATCGAACTCGGCATTCCCTTCACCGATCCGATGGCGGACGGTCCCTCGATTCAGGCGGCAGGTCTGCGCGCGCTCAAGAACGGCATGACCTTGAGGAAGACGCTGGAGCTGGTGCGCGGCTTCCGCAAGGACGACAACGGCACGCCGCTGGTGCTGATGGGCTATTACAATCCGATCTACATTTACGGCGTCGACAAGTTTTTGGCTGATGCCAAGACGGCCGGCGTTGACGGCCTGATCATCGTCGATTTGCCGCCGGAGGAAGACGACGAGCTCTGCATTCCCGCGCTGAAGGCGGGCCTGAACTTCATTCGCCTCGCGACCCCGACCACCGACGACAAGCGCCTGCCCGCGGTGCTCGCGAACACATCAGGCTTTGTCTATTACGTCTCTATCGCCGGCATCACCGGTGCAGCGGCGGCGGACGCGAATGCCGTCGGTGAAGCTGTCGCGCGCATCAAGCGGCATACCAAGCTGCCGATCTGCGTTGGTTTTGGCATCCGCACGCCGGAGGCGGCGCGCGCCATTGCCGAGAAGGCCGATGGTTCGGTGGTCGGCACCGCGCTGGTCGATGCGCTCAAGAACAGTCTCGATGCCGAGGGCCGCGCAACCGCCAAAACCGTTAACGCCGTGGCCGAGCTGACGGCGGCGCTGGCCCAGGGTGTGAGGGCAGCGAAACAAGCGGCCGAATAGGCCATAATTCCGCTCTAGGGGCGGACGACATGGCGGCTTGCCGGGCAAGGGCCCGGCCGCCATATAGTTCTTCAGGCGATCCCCTGCGGGATCGCACATCGGAGCAAACCATGAACTGGCTTACCAATGTGGTCCGGCCGAAGATCCGCAACATGCTGCGGCGGGAGACGCCGGAGAATCTGTGGATCAAGTGCCCGGATTCCGGACAGCTCGTGTTCTACAAGGACGTCGAGGCCAACCAGTTCGTCATCCCCGGCTCGAACTACCACATGCGCATGGGCGCGGTGGCGCGGCTGAAGTCGATCTTCGACAACGAGACCTGGTTCGACGTCGCTCTGCCGGACGTCACGCCCGATCCGCTCAAGTTTCGCGACGAGAAGAAATACGTCGACCGCGTCAAGGACGCGCGCGCGCGCACCAATCTGAACGACGCGGTCAAGGTCGGCTACGGCAAGCTCGAAGGCGCCGGTGTCGTCATCGCCGTGCAGGATTTCGATTTCATGGGCGGTTCGCTCGGCATGGCTGCCGGTGAAGCCCTCGTGCGCGGGCTCGAGCTGGCGGTCGAAAAGAAGTCGCCGTTCATCGTGTTCGCCGCGTCCGGCGGCGCCCGCATGCAGGAAGGCATCCTGTCGCTGATGCAGATGCCGCGCACCACGGTCGGCGTGCAGATGCTGCGCGAAGCGAAACAGCCCTACATCGTCGTGCTGACCAACCCGACCACGGGCGGCGTCACCGCGTCCTATGCGATGCTCGGCGACGTGCAGATCGCCGAGCCCGGCGCGCTGATCGGCTTTGCCGGCGCGCGCGTGATCGAGCAGACCATCCGCGAAAAGCTGCCCGAGGGTTTTCAGCGTGCCGAATATCTGAAGGAGCACGGCATGGTCGACATGGTCGTGCATCGCCACGAGTTGCGTCCGACCTTGGCAAGGCTCTGCCGCCTGCTCACCAAGGCGCCGGCGCACGAGGGCGCCTCGAAATCGGTACAGCCTGTCGTCAGCCCGGCACAGATCGTATCGGCCGCTGAGACGGCGCCGGCTGCGCCCCACGCGTGAACGAATCCTCTGACAGCGCAAAGCTGCTGCTCGATGCATTGATCGGGCGGCTGTCGGCCCTGCATCAGAAACGCATCGATCTCGGGCTGACGCGGATGCATCGCCTGCTCGAGCGGCTCGGCCATCCCGAACGCAAGCTGCCGCCGGTGATCCATGTCGCCGGCACCAACGGCAAGGGCTCGACGGTTGCCTATCTGCGCGCGACGCTGGAGGCGGCCGGCCTGCGCGTCCACGCCTACACCTCGCCCTATCTGGTCCGCATCAACGAATGTTTTCGCATCGGCCGCGTCGGCGGCGGCGTGCTCGTCTCCGACGACGAATTGCGCGCGGCGCTGGAAGAGGTCGAGCGCGTCAATGCCGGCGAGCCTGCGACGGTCTTTGAACTGAAGACCGCCGCCGCCTTGGATCTGTTCGCGCAAAATCCTGCCGACGCCGTGCTGCTCGAAGTCGGCCTCGGCGGCCGGCTCGATTCGACCAATGTGGTCGATACGCCTGCGGCCTGCGTGATCACGCCGATCAGCATGGATCACATGGATTTCCTCGGTGACACGCTGACATCGATCGCCGGCGAGAAGGCCGCGATCATCAAGCGCGGCGTGCCCGTGGTGTGCGCGGAGCAGACACCTGCAGCGATGGCCGTGATCGAGGCCGAGGCCAAGCGCATGCGCGCGCCGCTGTTTGCCGCGAACGAAAGCTGGCATGTCAATGTCGAGCATGGCCGTCTGGTCTATTCCGACGAGCGCGGCTTGATGGATCTGGCGGCGCCGCGCCTGTTCGGCCGGCATCAGTTCGACAATGCCGGCCTCGCCATCGCGACGCTGCGGGCGATTCCGAACTTCAAGGTCAACCAGGCGGCCTTCGAGGCCGGCATCGTCAGCGCCGAATGGCCGGCGCGGATGCAGCGTCTCACCTCGGGCGAGCTGCTCTCCTGGGGGCCGCAGGGCAGCGAGATCTGGCTTGACGGCGGGCACAATGCCGATGGCGGCCGCGTCGCAGCCGCTGCGCTCGGCGATCTCGAAGAGCGCGTGTCGCGGCCGCTGGTCGTGATCTCGGGCATGATGGCCAACAAGGATGCGCAGGCGTTTCTGGCCAATTTCGCCGGCCTCACCCGCCACATCATCGCCGTGCCGATTCCGGACATCGAAAACGCGATGCCGGTCGATCGTCTTGCGGACGCGGTGCGCAGCCTCGGCATGCGCGTCGAGATCGCCCCCGGCGTCGAGGCCGCCCTGCGAGCTCTGTCGAAGCTCGCCTACGAAGTGCCGCCGCGCATCCTCATCACCGGCTCGCTCTATCTCGCCGGCCACGTGCTGAGGCTCAACGGCACGCCTCCTGCATAGAAAGTCTCGTGTCCTCCATGCGAGATTGGAAATGCCAATGCGTTTTGCCGCGATTGCCGACGTCCACGGAAACTATCTCGCGCTGGAGGCGGTGCTGGCCGACATTCGCGCGCACGGCATCTCCGACATCGTCAATCTCGGCGACATGCTGAGCGGCCCGCTCGATGCACGCCGTACCATCGAGATCCTGATGGAGCTCGATGCCGTGCATGTGCTCGGCAACCACGACCGCTATCTGCTCGATCGTGCTCCGGAGAAGATGGGCTCGTGGGACCGTCCCGCGCATGCGCAGCTCAATGCGGCGCAGCTCGACTGGCTGCGTGGGCAGCCGATGATTCGGGTGTTTCGCGACCAGGTCTTCCTCTGCCATGCGACGCCCGAGGATGACGAAGTCTACTGGCTCGACACTGTGCATCCCGACGGCACGGTGGCGCTATCGCCGCTCGACCGGATCGAGCAATTTGCGCAAGGCGTCGCGCAGTCGCTGATCCTCTGCGCCCACACCCATCTTGCCCGTGCCGTGCGGCTTCGCGACGGCCGCCTGATCGTCAATCCCGGCAGCGTCGGCAGCCCCGGCTATCGCGACGTGCATCCGTTTCCGCATCTGGTCGAAGCCGGTACGCCGCACGCGCGCTATGCGATCCTCGAATTCGTTGACGCTGCCTGGCAGGTCACGTTCCGCCAGATCGCCTACGACCATGAAGCGATGGCCGCGCTCGCACGCCGCAACAATCAGCCGGAGCTCGCCAACGCGCTGGCGACGGGCTGGATCGGGTAGCGTACGATATTAGCGCACATATCAGCAGGAGCGCGCGATGGATGACGGACGTGCCTGGAGAAGCGAATACGCCATCGAGACGTCGGCATCCCCGGAGACGATCTGGAGCATCTTTCGCGATGTCCCCGGCTGGAAGCACTGGAACGCGGGGATCGAACAGATCGTGATCGACGGGCCGTTCGCGGCCGGCATCTGGTTCACGATGACACCGCCAGGCGAGGAGGCGCTGCGCTCGCAATTGATCGATGTGCGCGAGAACGTGTGCTTCGTCGACGAAACCCGGGTCGGCGATCTCGCCATCAAGGTCGCCCATCGCATCGAGCGGCTTGGACCGGCCCGCACGCGCATCGTTTACGCCGTCGATGCCCAAGGCCCGCAGGCTGCCGAGATCGGTCCGGCGGTTTCCGCAGATTTTCCTGAGGTACTCGCGAGCCTGGCCAAGCTCGCGGAGGAGAAATAGGCCCCTTGCCGGGCTGCGCGCAAACAAAACGGCCGGCTATTCGCCGGCCGTTGCACAAACTCAAACGGCGTGGATCAGACCGCGGAGGTGATCCACTGCTGCAGCTTCGCCTTCGGCGCCGCGCCGACCTGACGGGAGGCCATCTCGCCGCCCTTGAAGATCATCAGGGTCGGGATCGACATCACGCCGTACTTCGACGCGGTCTTCGGGCTCTCGTCGACGTTGAGCTTCACGATCTTGACCTTGTCGCCCATCGCGCCGGCGATCTCGTCGAGAGCGGGTGCGATCATGCGGCAGGGGCCGCACCATTCGGCCCAGAAATCGACGACGACGGGGCCGTTCGCCTTGAGTACTTCGGCTTCGAAATCGGTGTCGGAAACCTTGCCAACGGCCATTGGAGTACCTCACTCGGTTGAAAGAGAATCGGCGCGACATGGAATCGCGCCCTGGATCATGGCCTCAACCTATGAACGGCCTCTTGCTGGGTCAAGGACGCTCACACTGAGATGAAGGGATGCCAGCGCCGCGTCCAGCGCGGGGGCTGAAATCTCCATATATTCAAGGGCCTCGGTCCAGAGCAGGACGGCTCGAACCGGCTTTTGGGGATAAAGCCGCGCCAGCACCGCCCGGTACAGCGCAAGCTGCCGGACATAGGCGGCGGGGGCATCCGCGGCGCTTTTGGGGGCGGTCTGGTTGGTCTTGAAATCGACGATCAAAACCTCGTCCGGACGAACGACCAGCCGGTCGATCTGCCCCGACACCAGCGCCGGCGGGTGGCCCGGCCGGTCGAGTTTCCCGACGATGGCGACTTCCGCCCGGCTGCCGGCGGCAAACACGGCTGCGAATCGCGGCTCGGCGATCAGGGCGAGCACCTTGTCGGCTAGCGCAACGCGATCGGCCTCAGTCCAGTCGCCGGCATTGCGGGTCATGAAGCCCAGCGCGGCCTCGCGCCGGCGGTCGGGTGCGATCTCGGGCAGAGACTGCAGCAATCGGTGCACCAGCGTGCCGCGCTGCAGCGCCAGTGCGCGCGACTGGACTGATTCGCCGGCCCGTACGCTGCGGCCGTCTTCGGTCGACTGGCCGGAGGGACGCACCGGATCGTCGTCGATGGTCTCACGCGGCGCCGGCGTCCGCAGCCAGTCCGGCAGCGTGATCGTCCGGTCCACGCTTGTCGCGGGCGTGCCCAGCGCTGCGACATCCTCCGGCCGGGCGAATCGGGTGACCTTGCCGAGCGGCGTTTCGATCGTCTGCTTGTCCAGGCCGGAGCCGGTGAGCCCGGTGTCGACGAGGTCGTACCAGCTCAGCTTGCGGACCGTCCTCATGTTGCCGGGCAGGCAGCCGCCCACGACCAGCCGGTCGGCCGCGCGCGTCATCGCGACATAGAGCAGGCGGCGATATTCGTCCTCGGTCTCCTCCAGCATCGCCTTGCGCGCGTCGGCGACCGGCTTTGGGTCATCGGCCTTGCGCCCGGCCCAGACCACGACCTCGCCGCCATTGCCGTGCGGCACGGGGATCAGCCGCACCCGCTGCGAGTCCGCGGGCGACGAGGTGGTGTCGACCATGAACACGACCGAAGCCTCGAGACCCTTGGCGCCGTGCACGGTCATCACCCGCACCTCGTCGCGCGTGATCTCCATGTCGCGCTTCACCTCGGTGTCAGCCGAGCGCAGCCAGGCCATGAAGCCCTGCAGCGAGGCCGGTGCCTTGCGCTCGCAGTTCAGCGCCAGCTCCAAAAATTCGTCCAACGCGTCATTGGCCTCGTGGCCGAGCCGGCGCAGGATGCGCGCGCGCCCGCCATCACCGCCGAGCAGCCAGGCATAGAAGGCGAACGGCGTCTCCTCGCGCGCGCGGATTTCGCAGGCCTCAAGGCGTCGCAGCGCTGTCGCGAACTTCTCGCTTTCGGCTGCGTGCTCGCCGAGCGCGCGGCGCAGCGATCCCTTGCGGTCATGGGCAAGCCTAAACAAATCGTCGTCGTCGAGACCGAACAGCGGGCTCTTCAGCGCCACCGCGAGCGCGAGATCGTCCTGCGGCAGCAGCAGTGCATCTGCGAGGTTCATCAGATCGATGATCGCGATGTGCTCGGTCAGCTTGAGCCGGTCGGCACCGGCGACGGGAACGTTGGCGTGCTTCAGCGCCTGGATCACTGCGTCGAATGCGTTGCCGCGCCGGCGCACCAGGATCAGCATGTCTCCATAGCGTAAGGGACGCCGCTCACCTTCGTGTCCCGTCAGCGTGCCGCTCTCGACCAGCCGCTTGATCTCGGCCTGGATGCGGCGGGCGAGCTTGACCTCCGGACTGGTGACGGCGACGCCGTCGAACGGCGCGCGCCAGCCCTCGATCTCCTGCCTGTCATCGGCCTCGGCAAGATCCCACAGCTCGATCACGCTCGGACCGGCATCGGCGAGTGCATTGTGCAGGGGATGGCCGATTTCGGCCGAATGGATGCTCTTGTAGATCGCGGGCTCGCGAAAGACGTGGTCGACCGAATGCAGGATCGCGGCGCCGGAGCGGAACGAATAGGTGAAGGCGACCGGATCGAATTTCAGCCCGGCCGCGGTGAACTTGCGGTGCAGCTCGCGGCGGCGCGCGTCGAATTCATGCGGGGCTGCGCCCTGAAATGAGAAGATCGACTGCTTCTCGTCGCCGACGGCGAACACCGTGCGGTTCAGCCCCTCGCGCGCGCCCTCGCCGGCCGTGAACTCCGAGATGATGTGGGCAACGATGTCCCATTGCCGCGGGCTGGTGTCCTGGGCCTCGTCGATCAGCACATGATCGACACCGCGGTCGAGCTTGTAATGCACCCAGCCTGCGGAGATGCGGTTCAGCATCGCCAGCGTCTTGTCGATGAGATCGTCGTAGTCGAGCAGCCCGCGCTCCTGCTTCTCGCGGCGGTAATTTGCGGCGGCGGCGGTGGCGATGTGCAGGAGAGCCGCGGTGCGGTCGCGTACGGTCAACGCGCGGCGCCTCTCGATCAGTACGTCGAGCCGCCGTGCTTCATTATCGAACAGGTGAGCGACGGATGGATGATCCTTGCAAAATTGCTTGGTCAACAACGTCTTACGCGGTTGCTTCTTATCATCAGTCAAGAACACGCCAAGATAGACATCAACTTGCGCGCCCCCCGAGAATGCCTTCGCCGACCTTAAGCAATCGGCTTGATCCTTTTCAGTCTTATTCCCATCATCAAGCGCAAACGCAATGTCGTCCCAGCGCCAGCGCGGCAGGAACGGGCCATCGAGAATCTCCGTCTCGACATCCTCGATGCGGTCGCTTGCATCGACGCCCAGCACGGTCGCCATTTGTTCGGCGGCCTCCCCTGGGTTGCCGGCCTCATCGGTCCAGGCCATGAAATGGTCGCGGCTTAAGCACGCCTCGCGCACGACCTCCTTGAAGGTGACGTCGGCGGCGCTCGCCATTGCGGTCAGCAGCGCGCGGCCGGTGACGGTCTCCGGATCGCGCGCGGCCTCCAGCAGAACCTTCAGATTGGCGCGCTCCATCATGTCGGTCTGGTCGCGGTCGTCCATCACGGCGAAGCGCGCCGGCACGTTGGCCTCGAACGGAAATTGCTGGAGCAGGCGCGTACACAGCGCGTGGATCGTCTGCACCTTCAATCCGCCCGGCGTCTCCAGCGCGCAGGCGAACAGTTTTCGCGCTTCGCGGCGCAGTTTTGTATTGGGGTGCGGAATGCCGACCGCGCGGATCGCCGCATCGAGCGCGGCGTCATCAAGCGTCACCCAATGACCAAGCGTGGTGAACACGCGCTCGGCCATGTTGGCGGCGGCAGCCTTGGTGAAGGTGATGCAGAGAATCTTCTCCGGCGGTACGCCTGACAGCAGCAGGCGGATCACGCGCTGCACCAGCACATGGGTCTTGCCCGAGCCGGCATTGGCCGACACGAAAGCCGAGGCGGTCGGATCGGAGGCACGCGCCTGCCGCGCGCGCACTTCATCCGGAATGGGGCGGGGCGCCTTCACCATTCCTCGATCCCCAGGCCGCCGGCCGCGGACCATTCCTTGATCCGGGCGAGATCGTCATAGGCGCCGTAGCGGTTGGTCCACATCGGCAGGTTCAGCGACGTGTAGGGCTGGTTCTCGTCGTCGAAGGCGCGGATCAGCGCCTCCAGCTTGGCCCGCGCTTCCGCTGCCGCAGTGTCAGGCGGCTGCGGCTCGTCGCCTTGCTTGTACTTGAGCTCGAGAATGCGCTCCTCGCCCGGTGGATTGTTGCCGCTCAGGCGGACATAGACGAGCTGGCTCACGGACGCGCCGGCGTCGATGTCGGGGAAGCCGCCCTCGCGCAGGATCGCGGCTTCCAGCGTGAGCTGCGGCGACAGGCCCATGCGGACCTGCTTGCCGGTCGGCGGCTGGCCGGTCTTGTAGTCGAGAATGGCGTAGCCGCCGCCCTGGCGCCGCTCGATGCGGTCGGCACGGGCGGAGAGAACGAAGCTGCGTTCGTTGTCGAGCCTGATCGAGATCTCGCCGCGGGTCTCCGCGGTGATGGCCTCGATGACGTCACGCCGCGCCGTTTCCCATTCGCCAAACCAGCGCGCGATGCGCTGGAAGCGCGGCCACCACAGCGCGCGTGCCTCGGGCCGCTCCATCAGCGGGGCAAAATACTTTTCGCCGATCGCGCGCAGCACGCGCGTGGGATCGTCGGGCAGGTGCGCGGCATAGGTCTCCGTGAATTCGCCAAGCGCATCGTGGATCGCCGAGCCGCGATCGGCGGCCGAGAGCGGCATGTCGACGGGATCGAGCGCATCGAGCTTCAGGATGCGTTTGGCGTAGATCGTGTAGGGATCGCGCAGCCAGTCCTCGATCGCGGTCACCGACATCTTCAACGGCCGCATCGCGCGCGGCGGCCGTGGCTCCGGTTGCTTGATCGGCGTGACTTCGGCGGGCTGGTCCAGAGCGCCGGCGAATTGCACGTATTTCTCGCCGGCGCGAATGGCGGTCTTCCAGAGCTCGTCGCCGGCGACAGCTTCTAGCCGGTGCAGGAAACGCGAAGCCACCGCCGGTGCGCCGCCGGCCTTGGCGGAATGGGTGAGGATCACCTCGTCGCCGCCGAGCAGTTGCGCGAAGTCGTGGGCGGAGAGGCCGATGCGGCGCTCCGGCAGATCGAGACCAAGCTCGTGCCGCATCGGGCGGCTGAGCCAGGGATCGATTCGCGGGGCTGGCGGCCAGACGCCTTCGATGAGGCCGCCGATGATGATTCGGTCGGTCTGCATCAGGCGCGATTCCAGCGGGCCGTAGATCTGCAGCCGCGCGCCTGGCTTGTCCCGTCGCCGCACCGCGCGGTCGCTGAACGCGGTCTGGAACAATTCGGCGTAGTCGGAGAGTGTCACCATCAATCCGCTGGTCGTGCCGCCGCGCAGGAGATCGTCGAAGGCGCCAGCGAGCGCGAGGCCTTCGCGCTCCTCGAAGGCGAGCGGAATGCCCTGCTCGTCGCGCGACAAGTCTATCAGGATCTCGCGATGGCGATGTGCAGGCTCGGCAAAGTCGAACGGCTTTGACGACACCAGGCTCTCGATCGGCGCCAGGGCCTTTTGCAAGGCATTGAGCAATGCCTGGATGCGATCGAGGTCATCCGCCTTCAGACGCGCGCGGGGCTCGGCGTGATGCAACGCGGAGACCTCGCTGCGCCACAGCTTTGCCAGCTCCTCGCGAAAGCGATTGAACTCACGCAACAGGCCGCCGGTGCCTGCAGGCGGACGCGTGCCGCGTAACACGGCGAGCTCCAGCCCCTCGATGGCGGTCTTCCAAGCACCCGGCGCGCGGCCGAGCCGGCACAACGGGTGTTTCAGCATCGCCAGCAGCGTCGGCGGCTCCAATCCCTTGGTCGCTGCCTCTGCCGCAAGGCGCGCAAATACGCCGGCGGAGGTTTCCATTAGGACGTCGCCGCCGGAATCGTCGAAGGCGAGATCCCATCGGGTCAGCGCGGCCATCACCCGTCGCGCCAGCGCGCGATCCGGCGTCACCAGCGCCGCCGATTTGTCGAGATGGCGCGCCTCGCGCATCGCAATCGCAATGGCGAGCGCTTCCATCTCGGGATTGGGAGCTTCGACCACCGCGAGATTGTTCATCCCGCCGACGATCTTTGTGGCGACATCGGGCTGCTTCAACCGGTCGTGCCAGACTTCCGTCTTGGCGGAGGGCCGCATCGATTCCGACGCCAGCAGATCGCGGCCGCCGTCGGCCGGCGGCTGAAGGATCTCGACGTCGCTGCGCTTGATGCCAAAACGATCCAGCAGCGCGTGCATGGCATATTGCGGATGGTTCGAGGCCGGATGCTCCGCGAACTTGCCGAGCGAATCGCGCACGCCGCCGATGCTTCGCCACGCGTCGTCGTCGAGATCGGTGTCGAGGCCCGGCAGCACCACGGCGCCATGCGGCAGCGAGGCGACTGCGTGCAAAAACTTGGCGGTGGCCGGCATCGAGCCGGTCGAGCCGGCTGCGATCACAGGGCCATGGGGATGCGCGGTCAGGCGCTTGGCTTCTGCAGCGATCAGGAGATCGCGCCGTGCCGCGGGCTCGATCCGGTTGATCTCGGCGAGATGACTGGGCCAGGCGATGCGGGCGATGCGCAAGAATTCGAGCGAGTGCTGCCAGTAGCGATCGAGCTGGTCGGGCACGAGGCCATCGAGCGCGCTCCAGTCGACGCCGCGCGTCACCATGTCGTCGATCAGGCGGGCGAGGTCGCCGGCCAGCGCCAGCGTCGAGGCGGGACCGCCGACCACCAGCGGCGCCAGCACCGGACCCTTGGCCCAGGCGGCAACGAGCTGCGCCAGCGTCAGCCGCCGTTCGAGCTCGCCGAGCCGCGGCGGAATCTCGAGCGGCGTTGTGCCGGAAAACTGTTCGCCTTCGTCGGTGAAGGCCAGCTCGTCCTCGTCGATGTCGCCGAGCGCGACGATGCGCGGCAGCACCACGGCGTCCGCCTTCATCTCGTCGAGGAATATCTCCCTGACGACGCGCATGGCACGGCGGGTCGGCAGATAGAGCGTGGCGTCCGCGAGTCGCGCCGGTTCCTTGCGTGCCTCGAACCCGTCGACCAGCCGGCCGTCGAGCAGGGCGGTGACGATGGTGCGCAGGAACGGAACTGAGAGGGGAACGCTGAAAACGCGCATGGGCCGCCTGATTCGGGAATCAGGCGCCAATATAGGGAGGCGTGCTCAAATGGATATGGGCCGGGACGAAATCGTCCCCGCTGTTCGCGGGGCTAGGACGGTTTCGTAGGGTGGGCAGAGCGAAGCGTGCCCACGCATTTTTTGCGATCGGGAGAGATGGTGGGCACGGCGCAAGTGCGCCTTTGCCCACCCTACGGCACCGTGTTGGGGTTGGCCCTACGCCACGCTCTCCAGAAACGCCTCTTCGGCGGCGTGGACCGCGTCGGGCGTGCCGACATGCATCCAGACGCCGTCGAGGCGGAGGCCGAACAGGCGCTCCTGGTCGTTGGCGCGGTCGAACATTTTCGTCAGCGAGAACTCGCCCTGCGGCGCATCGGCGAAGATCGTCGGCGACAGGATGGCCGCGCCCGCATAGACGAACGGGACGATCTCTTTTTCCTTGCGCTTGCGCAGCGCGCCGTCGGGCAGCATGCCGTAATCGCCGCGGCCGCCATAGCCGATGCTGGTGGCGGTCGGCGCCATCAGCAGCAGGATGTCCATGCGCTCGGGGTCGAAGTTTTCCGCAAGCCGCGTCAAATTGGAGCGCACGCCGTCGATCCACAGCGTGTCGGAATTGACGTGGTAGAACGGCGCATCGCCGAGCAGCGGCAGCGCCTTGACCACGCCGCCGCCGGTGCCGAGCACCTGGTCGCGCTCGTCCGAGATCGTCACGCGCGGATGCTGGCGCGTTGCGGTGTGGTCGATGATCTGGTCGGGCAGATAATGAACGTTGACCACCGCCTCGGTGACGCCGGCTTGGGCGAGCTTGTCGAGCACGTGGTCGAGCAGCGGCTGGCCGGCCACCGGCACCATCGGCTTCGGCATCTTGTCCGTCAGCGGACGCATGCGCAGGCCGAACCCTGCGGCGAGCACCATGGCTTTGGTCGGTTTGACGGACATGCTTCGCTTTCTCGAACCTCTGAAATTCGCGTTTGCAGCAATCCTAGCACGGGCCGGACTCGACCGCACCGCATCTCAACGGCCTTAACCACCCGCCGTGACGGTTGTACGACGTGTGTTGCCGTCACGCCCTGACGGCTGTGGAACGCATCTTTTTCTTCTTGTCGCCTTGCTTGAGGAAATTGACCCCGATCTGGTCGCCATTGACCCAGGCCAGTTCGCAGCGCCGGTACGCTAATCCGGTGGATGACAAGACGAGAAAAAATTCCTTCAGGTGCAGACCTTCGATCGAGCCATCGATGGTCAGCTTGGCGCCGCTCTCGGAGACGTCCTCCATCGTGCATTCGCGCCGCCAGGTGCCGTCGATCCCCATCATCTGGGCCGGCACCCCACGTTCGAAAACAACCCGACTGTTCCCGCGATGGTCCGTCTTGACCGCCATATGCCCTTGCTCCAGCCCCTATTCGCCCGGCTGCCTGCGGGCGATGATACCGGTGCGATGGCTAACAGCCGGTAAACCGGTTTCGGCTCAGCTTTGAGGCGGCGGGACGTTCGCGAGATACCAGTCGCGCAAATGCGCGAGCGCCGGATGTGCCAGCGAGCGCTGCAGATAGGTCCAGATCCGCGGCTGGTGCCGCAGATAATGCGGCTTGCCGTCGCGGCGGTTGAGCCGGGCGAAGGTACCGAGCAGGCGCGTGTTGCGCTGTGCCGACATGATGGCATAGAGCTCGGCAAAGCCGGCCGGATCGAAGCTTGCATCGTCAACGCGGCGCGCCTTGATGTAGCGCGACAGCAGCGTCAGCTCGAGGGTTTCGGGCACGTCGATGCGGGCATCCTGCAGCAGCGACACCACGTCGTAGGAGTGCGGTCCGAGCACGGCGTCCTGGAAGTCGATCACGCCGACGCGCGCCATGCCGGTACGATCGGCGAGCCAGATCAGATTCGGCGAGTGGTAGTCGCGGATGATCCAGGTTTTTGGTGCGGCCAGCGGTTTCTTCAGCAGCTCGCGCCACATCGCGAAGAACTCCGCACGCTTCTCGTCGCTCAGCGGCGCGTCGCGATCGGGCAGATACCATTCCGGCATCAAGCCGATCTCGATCAGCAGTGCGTCGGTGTCCCAAGCGGGAATGGCATGGGTTTGCCCATCCAGCGGGAGAGTCTCCGGCAGCGCCTTGCCGTGCAGCACGGCCAGTACGTCGGTCGCGGCTTCATAGCGCTCAGGGATCGGGCGCGGCGGATCGCCTTCGATCACGCCTTCACTGCCGAAATCTTCCGAGATCAGAAAACCGTGATCGAGGTCGAAATGGTGGATCGCGGGCGCCGAGATTCCTGCCGCGCGCAGGCCTTCGTCGATGGCGACGAATGGCTTGATGTTCTCCGCGAGATGCACCACGGCGCTGTAGGATTTGCCGTTGTAGATCGCCGCGCCATCAGGGCGCTGCGGCGAGTTCATGAGGATGACGACGCCATCATCGCGGATCAGCCGCGCATAGGAGCGTGTCGAGGCGTCACCGGCCATGCGCTTGCGCGTCGCATTCATGTAGCCAGATGCGTCGAGAAATTCTCGCAGCGTCTGCAGCCGCGCGACGACCGCGGCGCCCTTGCCATAGCCGGTGATGTCGGCGGCCCTTGCATTCGAGCCCAGCGCCGGGCGATGCGTCAGCGCGATGTCGATGCGGTCCGTGGGCATCGCCGAGGGCGCACGCTCGGGCCATTCGATCAGCACCAGCGTCGCATCCGGCAGCGGCGACAGTCCGATCTCCTCGAGCTCGCTCTCGTCCTCGACGCGATAAAGGTCGGCATGCATCACGGCAAACGCCGGCAGCTCGTAACCCTGCACCAGCGTGAAAGTCGGGCTCGGCACTTCCAGTTCGTCGTCGCCGGCGAGGTAGCGGATCAGGCTGCGCGCCGCTGCGGTCTTGCCGGCACCGAGATCGCCGGTGAGCGTGATGACATCGCCGGGGCCGACCAGCAGTGCGAGATCGGCCATTAATTGCGCAGTGGCCGTCTCGTTGTGGAGCGCGACGGAGAATGTGGTCGGCGCTGTCATTCGGCGGCGTCGCGATGCGCCGCCTGGTCGGTCGGGAAGTCGCAGATCACGACCGTGCCTTTGCCGACGACCGAATCCACCTGCACCTTGCCGCCATGCAGCTCGACGAAGGAGCGCACCAGCGAAAGCCCGAGCCCGGCGCCGCGATGACGCGAGCCCTGCGAGCGGCTTTCGAACCAGTTGAACACCTTGTCCTTCATGTCGGCGGGTATTCCAGGTCCGGAATCTGTCACAATGAAGACCACGCTGCGCTCGGTACGGCGCGCGCTGATTCCGACGGTGGAATCCTGCGGCGAGAAGCCCACGGCATTGGCGAGCAGGTTATAGAGCACCTGCACCACGCGCTTCTCGTCGCCGACGAAGCTGCCGACATCGGGCGCGATCTCGACCTTGAGGCGGATGCGGTCGGTGGCGAGCCGGTCCTGGATGCCTTCGGCGGCGAGCTCGATGGTTTTGCTGACGTCGACCGGGCCGAGTTCCAGCTTCATGGCGCCGGCGTCGATGGTGGCGAGATCGAGGATGTTGTTGGTCAGAGCCAGCAGCGCATTGGTCGATTTGGTGACGTAGTCGAGATATTCGGCCTGCTTCGGGGTCAGCGGCCCGGTCGAGGGGTCGCTGAGGAAATGCGCGAAGCCGATGATGGTGGTGAGCGGCGAGCGCAGCTCGTAGGAAACGTGGTGGACGAAATCCACCTTCATCTGGTCGGCGGTCTCCAGCGCCTCGTTGCGCTCGCGCAACGCGCGCTCGACGTTCTCGGTGTCGGTGATGTCGAGGAAGGTCAGCATGGTCGCGCCGTCAGGCAGCGGCCGGATCATGCCGTCGAGCACGCTGCCGTCCTTGCGCTCCAGCTTGATCGGTACGTCGGCGCGGTTCTCGATCGAGGTGATGGCCTCGCGGATCTGGCGCCAGACCACGGGGTCGTCGAACAACTGATGGCACCAGCCCTCGACGGTCTGGATATGCGGCTCCTCGCGCATGGAATCGTTCGACAGCTTCCACATCCGCAGGAACGCCGGATTGAACAGCTGCGCCCTGCCGTTGCTGCCGAACACGGCGACGCCCTCGGCGAGGCTGTCCAGGGTCTCGCGCTGGACCCGGATCATGCCGTCGAAGCGGCGGGCGAGCTCGAGGCTCTCGGTGACGTCGTCGAACAGATAGGTGACGCCGCCTTCGGGATTGGGCGTGGTGACGACCGACAACGCGCGGCCGTCGGGCAAATACCAGGTGTCCTTGGCGGCCTCGACCGCGCGATAGGCCTCGTGCAGCTTGGCCTTCCAGGCGCGGAAATCCGGCTGCTCCGGCAGTTTTCGTGCGGCGCGGAGCTTGTCGAGCACGCTGGAATCGTCGGGATTGGCATCCAGGAAGCTGCGATCGAGGTCCCACAGCCGCCGATAGGAATCATTGTAGAAGGCGAGCCGGCGATGGCCGTCGAACACGGCAACGCCGGAGGAGAGCTGGTCGAGCGTGCGGCGATGCGCCTCCGCCATCCGCACCAGGGCCGCGCTCAGCGCATCCGCCTCGCTGGCATCGATCGCGACACCGACGCTCGCATTGCCGACATTGACGGCGCGCACGTCGTACATGCGCCGCTCGCCGCCGGTCACGATCGGCAGCCGCGAGGTGAAGTGAGCTGCCTCCTTCAGGCTGCGCTCCATGGCGGTGCGGTCGGCGCTGTCGAGCAGCTCGAGCTTCCGATCGTGGGCATCCGCGACGCTGGTCGCTTCCGTCGCGCGCACATAGGCCGGATTGGCGAAGGTCAGCGCGCCGTTCTCGCCCTTGGCCCAGATCGGCCACGGCGCGGCGGCGGCGAAGCCGCGCAGCATCTCGGTTTCGTCGGACAGCGCCCTGTAGCGCAGATGGGTCTCGGCCAGATCGCGCCGAAGGCCGGAGAGTTCTCGAATCCGGACAATGGCCTGGCCGCCAATGGCGCGGCCGATCGCTTCCAGCGTGTGGCCGTTGGCGGTGGTCAGCGTGAGCTGGAAGCCGTCACCGCGCTCGCGCAGCGCGTCGACGGCGTGATCCATCTGCAGCGCCGGTTCCGGTGGCAGCCAGGTTCCGAAGGCGAGCACGCGCTGCGGCGACGAATCGCGCGGCAGCACCATGGAAATGTCGCCGGAGACCTGTGCGCGATGATCGCCGGCCGGCCAGGAGATCAGGACTTGCGGTTCGGCGAACAGCAGTGCGCCGAAGCGGTCGGACTGCAGCTGGAGTTCCCTGATTCGCGTGCGCAGCCCCGCCTCGTTCTTGGCCGTGCGCACGCGCGTGCGCATCAGCAGGATCGCGGCGACGACCGTGAAGCCGAGCAAAGCCAGCGCGGTGGCCAGCACCGCGAGCTCCTGCCGGTTGAAATCCAGCAATATCGAGAGTGTGTCGACGAGGTCGGCGGCTTCCGCCGGCTCAGCCGGCAGCAGCGCTGCGAGAGCGCCTCCGAATAGGCCGTTGCGCGCCAACGAAGTGCACGACAACAGCGTCCGACGCATCGACACGATCACGCCTGACATAGTTGCCCCAAGACCGCACGAATCTGCGCGCGGCGACCCCCGCCGCACGCGAATCAAACGACAATACCCTCACCGCGACTCCACCGGTAAGAGTCCAGACCGTGAACGCAAAGGCGGCCCCACAAAAATGCCGGGCGCGGGTTCCAGCCCACATAGGTCTTCGGGATGATTCGGTTGGATTTGGTGCGCGTTAGCGTCGTGCGGATACGGTGCGCTCCCTCCCCCGCTTGCGGGGGAGGGTTGGGGAGAGGGGTGTCTCCGCAACGGGACAACCCCCCAGAGGAAAGAGCCCTCACCCGCCACGCTCTGCGAGCGTGTCGACCTCTCCCGCAAGCGGGAGAGGTAAGAAAAACTAGCGTCCGGTCGAGCCAAAGCCGCCGGCGCCGCGATCGGTCGACGACAGCGTCACGACCGGAACCAGCGCGGCCTGGACCATTGGTGCGATCACCATCTGCGCGATGCGCTCGCCGCGCTTGATCACGAACGGTGCCGCGCCGTGGTTGATCAGGATCACCTTGATCTCGCCGCGATAGTCGGCGTCGATCGTGCCGGGTGAGTTCAGCACGGTGACGCCGTGCTTGGCCGCAAGCCCGGAGCGCGGCCGCACCTGGGCCTCGTGTCCGGGCGGCAGGGCAATCGCGAGCCCGGTCGGCACCAGCGCATATTGGCCGGGTGTCAGCGTCATCGGCTCGCTGTCCGCCACTGCCGCCATCAGGTCGAGGCCGGCGGCTTCCGTGGTCTGATAGGCCGGCAGCGGCAGGCCTTCCGCGTGCGCGAGGTGCTGCAGTTCGACCGTGACTTTGCTGCTCAAGATGCCGGCTCCAGGGATTTGTCGGTCACGCTTTTGGCGATATGCGCGACCAGTTCGATGGCGACCTGTTCCTTGGTCATCACCGGCCAGGAATCAACTGTGATCTCGCCGTTGTTCTCAGCATTCTTGCTGATGAGGTGCACGGTGTTGCGGTCGCCGCCCATCACGCCCGTGGCGGGCGAGACGTCGTTGGCGACGATCCAGTCGCAGCCCTTGCGGGCGAGCTTTGTCTTGGCGTTGTCGATGAGGTGCTCGGTCTCGGCGGCAAAGCCGATCACCAGCGGCGGGCGCTTGTCGGCGAGCTTGGAGATCGTGGCGAGGATGTCGGGATTCTCGACCAATTGCAGCGGCGGCATGCCGGCCGAGGTCTTCTTCAGCTTCTGCTCGCCCTCATTGGCCACGCGCCAGTCGGCGACCGCGGCGGCGAAGATCGCGATGTCGGCCGGAAGCGCTGATTGCACCTGCTCGAGCATCTGCCGCGCCGATTCCACGCGCTTTACCGTCACGCCCTGCGGATTGGCGAGGTCCACGGGGCCGCTTACCAGAATCACCTCGGCGCCGGCAGCCTGTGCTGCTGCGGCGATGGCAAAGCCTTGCTTGCCCGAAGAACGATTGGCGATGTAGCGCACCGGATCGATCGGCTCGTGGGTCGGGCCCGCGGTGATCAGCACGCGCTTGCCGGCGAGCGGTCGCGGTACCGGCGGCCGCAGCAGCCGCTCTGCAGCGGTGGCGATCTCGATCGCCTCGGACATACGGCCGATTCCGGCTTCGCCCGCTTCGGCCATCTCGCCTGAGTTGGGGCCGATCAGCAGGACGCCGTCACGCTGAAGCTGCGCGACATTGCGGCGGGTCGCCGGATTATTCCACATCAGCGGATTCATCGCCGGCGCGATCAGGATCTTGCGGTTGGTTGCGAGCAGGATGGCGCTGGCGAGATCGTCGGCATGGCCGTTGGCCATCTTGGCCATCAAATCGGCGGTCGCCGGCGCCACCACGATCAGATCGCAGTCGCGCGCGAGACGGATATGGCCGGCGTCGAACTCGCTCTGGGGATCGAACAGATCGGTGTAGACGCGCTCATGGGAGAGGGCGCTGACCGAGAGCGGCGTGACGAACTGCTCCGCCGCCTTGGTCAGCACGCAGCGGACCTCGATGCGGCGCTCCTTCAGCCTGCGGATCAGGTCGAGCGACTTGAAGGCGGCGATTCCGCCGCCGATGATCAGGGTAACGCTGGCCTCGGGGACGGCGCTGGTGCGCGCCGGCGCGGCCGCAGGGGATGCCTCGGGCGGCACCGCAAACGGCGTCAGCGGCTCCTCGCGGCCCTCGATCAGCTCCCGCAGGATGACCCGGACCTCTTCCTCGACCGATCTGCGGTTTCTGGCCGAGCGCAGCCGCAGATAGGCTTTGACGGTGTCGTCGAGCTTGCGGATGGTCAGGCTTGCCATGACGCCCCTCCAGCACGGAATGATAGCGATGCTATCACCCGCTTGATTGCACTGCAATCAAGTCTTTTGGCAATCATAGATTCCGGACGGCGATGAGGATCCCAATGAAGGTCGCGGCGATGATCCAGAGCGCGACGGTGCGCCAGCGGTTCTTGCGGCCCTCGCTGCGCCCCATCGCGGCGATGCTCTCCGGCGACAGCCGAAGGCCCTCCCGCGTCATGGTCTCGAGCTGCTCGATCACCGCGACCGAGCGCGCTGCAAGATCCGGGAGACGCATCAGGATGCGGGCGAGGTCGCCGCCGCCGGCGAGCGCGCCCTGCACCCGGCCGATCGGCCCGAGATTGCGCTCGATCCATTCGCGCACGACGGGATCGGCGACCTTCCAGATGTCGAGCCTGGGATCGAAGCCGCGCGCCACGCCCTCGACCACGACCATGGTCTTCTGCAGCAGGATCAACTCGGGCCGCGTCGTCATGTCGAACAGGCCGGTGACCTCGAGCAGCAGCGTCAGCAGACGCGCCATCGAGATTTCCTCGGCGGTGCGATTGTGGATGGGCTCGCCGATGGCGCGGATGGCCTGCGCGAAATTCTCGACCGAGTGATGCGCGGGCACGTAGCCCGCCTCGAAATGCACTTCGGCGACGCGGCGATAATCGCGGGTGATGAAGCCGAGCAGGATTTCGGCGAGGAAGCGCCGCTCCTTCATCCCGAGCCGGCCCATGATGCCGAAATCGACCGCGACGAGACGGCCGGCCTCATCGAGGAACAGATTGCCCGGATGCATGTCGGCGTGGAAGAAGCCGTCGCGCAGCGCGTGGCGCAGGAAACTCTGGATCACCTTGCGGCCGAGATCGGGTAGGTCGACCTGCGCCTCCGCCAGGCGCTTGTGATCGTTCAGCGCGATGCCGTCGATCCACTCCATCGTCAGCACATTGTGCGTGGTGCGGTCCCAGTCGACGGTCGGCACGCGGAAGTCAGGATCGCCCTGAGTGTTCTCCGCCATCTCCGACAGCGCAGCGGCTTCCAGCCGCAGATCCATCTCCATCGCGACCGAGCGCGACATCGTGTTGATGACTTCGATCAGGCGCAGCCGTCGCGCTTCGGCGGAATAAGCCTCGGCCTTGTGGGCGACGTAGAAGAAATCGGAGAGATCGCGGCGGAAGCGCGCGGACACGTGGGGCCTGAGCACCTTGACCGCGACAGGCTTGCGGATGCCATCGCGCTCGACCTCGCCGCGATGCACCTGCGCGATCGAGGCGGCGGCCACCGGCGCACTGAGGCTGACGAACACATCCTTCAGCGGCCGTTCCAGCGACGTCGAGATTGCGGCTTCGGCTTCCGCTTGCGAAAATGGCGGCAGGCGGTCCTGAAGGCTTTCGAGGTCGCGCGCCATCACGACGCCGACGACGTCGGGCCGCGTCGCCAGAAACTGTCCGAGCTTGAGATAGGCCGGACCCATCCGGGTCAGCGCACGCGACATCCGCGGACCATCCTTCGGGCCGCGCCGCTCGACGATGCGCGCGAGCTTCAGCGCAAGCTGTCCGGGCGGCGGCACCAGGCTCGGATCGACGGAGCCGAACACGCCCTCGCGCGCAAACACGAACGCGGCGCGGATCAGGCGCGAAATGTGGGTGATGGCAGAAATCACAAACGCCAACCCGAATGCAGTGCGACGATGCCGCCGGTCAGGGTCTGAAAGCTCACGCGGGAGAAGCCCGCGTCGCGGATCATGTCGGCGAAGGTGTTGGGCTTCGGAAACTTGCGGATGGATTCGACGAGATATTGGTAGGATTCGGCGTCGCCCGTCACCATACGCCCGAGCGGCGGGATCACCTTGAACGAGAACAGGTCGTAGATCTTGTCGAGGCCGGGCATCTCGACGGTGGAGAATTCCAGGCACAGGAAGCGGCTGCCGGGCTTAAGCACGCGATAGGCCTCGCGCAGCGCTTTGTCGATCTCCGGCACGTTGCGAATGCCGAAAGCGATCGTATATGCGTCAAAGCTGCGGTCGGCGAAGGCGAGCGCTTCGGCATTGCCTTCGACGAAATCGACCTGGGTTTCGAGGTGGCGTTTGGCGGCACGCGCGCGGCCCACCGCCAGCATGTCGGAATTGATGTCGCAAACGGTGGCATGGAAGCCCGGCCCTGCCGCTTTGGCGGCCCGGAACGAAATGTCGCCGGTACCGCCGGCAACGTCGAGCAATGCAAAGGGGCGGTCGCTCTTCGGCGGATTGAGCGCGTTGATCATGATGTCCTTCCAGACCCGGTGCAGGCCACCGGACATCAAATCGTTCATCAAGTCATAGCGCGACGCCACGCTGTGAAACACGTCGTTCACCAGCGTCTGTTTGTCCCCCAGGGGAACGTCTTTGAAGCCAAAATGCGTGGTTTCGCCCGGCCGATCCATTACTCTACTCCACGGCGCCGACCATAGCGCGGCCGCCGCAATGGCGCTATCACACCGCCCTCATAAGGTGAATGCCTGACCATGCCCGAATTGCCCGAAGTCGAGACTGTCCGCCGCGGCCTTCAGCCCGTCATGGAGGGTGCGAAAATCGTCGTCGCGGAGGCCCGCAGGCCCGATTTGCGCTTTCCGTTCCAGCCGGACTTCGTAGCCCGGCTGCAGGGGCAGATCGTCACGGGCCTCGGCCGCCGTGCAAAATATCTCATGGCCGATCTCGCCTCCGGCGACGTGCTGCTGATGCATCTGGGCATGTCGGGCTCGTTCCGCGTCGTCAAGCCGGATAACGAGGCCGCGCCCGGCGAGTTTCACTATCCCAGGGGGAAGGACTCCGCGCACGACCACGTGCTGTTTCGGATGTCCTCGGGCGCCGACATCATCTTCAACGATCCGCGCCGCTTCGGTTACATGAAAGTGATCGCGCGCAATGCGCTCGACGACGAGCCGCTGCTGCGCGGGCTCGGCCCCGAGCCGCTCGGCAACGAGTTCGACGCAGCGATGCTGGCGCACGCCTGCCAGGACAAGACCACGAGCCTGAAGGCCGCGCTGCTCGACCAGCGCGTCGTCGCCGGCCTCGGCAACATCTATGTCTGCGAAGCCCTGCACCGCTCGCATCTGTCGCCGCGCCGGATCGCGGCAACGCTGTCGACCAAGAAGGGCGAGCCGACGGACCATGCGACGCGACTGGTCGGAGCCATCCACACCGTCCTGAATGATGCGATCAAGGCCGGCGGCTCGTCTTTGCGTGACCACCGCCAGACCTCGGGCGAGCTCGGCTATTTCCAGCACTCATTCAAGGTCTACGACCGCGAGGATGAGAAATGCGCGACGCCCCGCTGTGGCGGCACGGTCAAGCGCTTTACCCAGAACGGCCGTTCGACCTTCTGGTGCTCGAAATGTCAGAAATAGAAGTCCATGCAGACGCCGCAGCTTGAGACCGAACGGCTGATCCTGCGTCCGCTGGCATTGTCCGACGCGCCGGCGATCCAGCGCCATTTCGACAACTGGAACATCATCCGGCAACTCGCGGCCCTCGTGCCCTGGCCGTATCCGGCAGACGGCGCGGATACTTTTGTCCGGTCGCAGCTCGGCAAAATCTCAGCCGGCGAGGAGCTCCACCATTGGGTGCTGGTCCTGAAGGGCGGCGATGGTGAGGCCATCGGGAACATTCATTTCCGCCCCTGCGCCGACGGCACCAAGGGCAATCGAAGCTTCTGGTTGGCTGAGCCCTACTGGGGGCGTGGCTTGATGACGGAGGCCACCACCGCGATGAACGACTTTGCCTTCCTCACGCTCGGCCTCGATCATTTCTATGTCTGCAACGCCGCCACCAACGAGGCCTCGCGCCGGGTCAAGCAGAAGACCGGCGCGGAGTTCGTCGGCTTTATTGAGCTCGCCCATCACGGCGGACAGTCGAAGTCCGAGAAGTGGATCGTGCGGCGTGAAACCTGGCTACGCGACAGGGTGTGAGTGTCGATGACGTCTCCTCGGCGTCACGGCCGGGCTGCCGGCAGAATCGCGAATGCCAGCTAATCCGTACCAATACTGGACCCGCAGTCCAGCGCATGATGTGCTCGCCGCCGTGCATGAGAGGAGCGAGCGGCATGGGCGGAAATTGGCGCGACCGGACGGCAACGAGCTTTGAATGCCAGAAGATGCCGGCGGTCTCGAGCCGCGGCATGGTGGTCAGCAACCACCCATTGGCCTCGATCGCCGGCGCCGAGATGCTGGCCGCCGGCGGCAACGCCGTCGATGCCGCGATCGCGACCCTGTTCACGCTGACGGTGGTCGAGCCGATGATGGTCGGCATCATCGGCGGCGGCATGGCGCACATCAGGCTCGCCGACGGCAGCCATCGCTTCATCGACGGCCAGAGCACGGCGCCCGCGGCGGTGCGCGACACCACCTACACGTCGAAGCCGGGCTCGGCGCACGACGTCTTCGACACCGTCGGTAACGAGAATCTCAACGGGGCGAAGGCCGTCGCTACGCCGGGCTCGTTGAAAGCCTGGTGCGAGACGCTGCGCCGGTTCGGCACCATGTCGCTTGCCGATGTCATGCAGCCCGCGATCAAGCACGCCGCGCGCGGCTATGCTGCGACGCCGTACTTGCACGAATGCATCAGCGAGAGCGCCGCCACGATGCGCAAGGACAAGCCGATCGCGGCGATCTATTTGCCTGATGGAGAACCCTTGAAAGTCGGCGAGCGCGTGGTGCAGGCCGAATATGCCGAGACGCTCCGGTATATCGCCGGCCACGGCGAGACGGCGCTCTACGAAGGGTCGCTCGGCGACATCCTCGTCGACTACATGGAAAAGACCGGCGGCTTCATCCGCCGCAATGATTTGACCAATTACAAGACCGTCGAACGGCAGCCGATCCGCGCCGACTATCGCGGCTGGACCATTTTGGGTCCGCCGCCGCCCGCGGCCTCCGGTGTGCACATCGCGCAGATTCTGAACATTCTGGAGGGTTTTGATATCGGCGGGCTCGGCTTCGGTACGTCGGAGACCATCCATTACCTCGCCGAAGTCCTGAAGATCGCCTTCGCCGATCGCGCCGCAGCCAGCGGTGATCCTGATTATGTCGGCGTGCCCGTGGAGAAGCTGACGTCAAAAGCCTATGCCGAGGAGCGCCGCCGCGCGATCGATCCGGCGCGTGCGCAGGCTTTTGGCGCCGGCGTGACGCAGCTCGAAAGCGCGCACACCACGCACATGACGGCGGCAGATTCTTTTGGAAACGTGGTCGCGACCACGCAGACCATCAATAATCTGTTTGGCGCCAAGATCATGATCCCGGGTTTGGGGGCCATCGCCAACAATTACATGAACCTGTTCGATCCGCGGCCGGGCCACGCGCTGTCGCTCGCGCCAGGCAAGCGCGTGACGACCTCGATGTCGCCAATGATGGCACTCCGCGACGGCAAGCTGCGCTATGCGCTGGGCTTGCCCGGCGGAAAGCGTATCTTCCCGAGCGCGATGCAGGCCCTGCTCAATCTGATCGACCACGGCATGAGCCTGCAGGAAGCGGTCGAAGCGCCGCGGGTCTGGACCGAAGGTAATGCGCTCGAGGTCGAGCAGGCGGTGCCGGAGAGCGTGCGTACCAAGCTCGCGGCGCTCGGCCACAAGGTTCAGCCCGTCGCGACGGTCGCCGGCGGCATGAACGGCATCGCCTTCCACGACGACGGCACCATGACCGGCGCGGCCTGCTGGCGCGCGGACGGCACGCCGGTCGGGATTTCGGGTGGGCTTGCGAAGAGCGGGATTCGATTTAGGCTCGCCTAGTCTCGCGCCCCGGCTCTGCGGCGCGTCACTTCGTGCCGCACCGCGTCCGGGACACGAGAGTTTGCGTTGACCGTTCGCCCTACTTCCGCACGCAGATCACGCGAACGACCGCTGCCTTCGCATCGGTCGATGTGCCGTTCGCGGCGACGCCGTTCGCTTTCAGGAAATCGCGGACCGCATCTGCGGAAACCATCACGGCTTGTGATGCCGGCGCCACCGTTGCAGGTCCCGCGACCATTGCCGGCTTCAACAGCGTCACGCCTGCGAATTTGCCCTCGCCATCGACTGCCGGCCCGCCGGAAAATCCAACGGCCGGCGGTGGCGACAGTGCGGCATCGCCGCCACCGACCGATGCCAGCGCGCCCTTGACGCTCGACACGCCCGCCGCGCCGCCCTGGCTCTGGGGATCGGCGATGCCGACGACATCGACGCTTGTCTTCGCTGCGTCGCTGGCAAGGTTGAGCGGCTTCAAGCCACGTGCGCCATAGATGTGCAGCAGCGCGAGATCGTGCTCCTTGTCCTCGGCGAGACGATCGGCATTGCCGTAGCCGCCGATGGTGATGGCGAGACAGGACTCCGTGACGAGACGGTCGGCCAGAATTGCACCGTCGTCGCTGACGACGATGCCGGTGCCATATTCGACGGCCTTGCGCGGCGGCGGTCCGGCTTGCGGCCCGGTCGGAAACGCGTTGAACGCGCTCGACATCGCGATCACGACCGGCTCGACCGTGTTCTCGGTCGCCTGGTCGTAGAGGATCGTCATGATGCGGACTTCGTCGCCCCTAGAGGTGCCGCGCACGTAAAATTTCTTCAGGCCCTGCAATCCCGACAGCACGAAGAAGTCGGGCTTGACCACGGTATAGTCGACCTTGCGTCCGGACGGCTCTTTCTTCTCGGCTTCCGCGAGTTTTGCCGTCGTCGGGTTCGCCTCCTTGTGACGGCTCAGCAGCACCTGCACCGTTCCGGTCGGCGAGCTCCATTTCGAGCCGTTGGCGTCGCTGGCCTGCTGCGGCACCAGCTTTGAGGGAATGCCGAGCCGTGCGCCGCTGGTCATTTCCGTCACGATTTTCCAACCGACGCTGTCTTGCTTGCGCCGGGCGGTTTCGGCGAGCGCGGCGCGCTCCTGCGGATTGAGCACGCCGGTCGGCTTGCCGCCCTTGGCCTTCTGGTACGCCTTGATGGCGTCGACCATGCGCGAGCTGACATCGCCGGTGATGGCGCCGTTATATTCGCCCACCCAGACGAGGTCGGACTGCAGCGACAGCCGCTCGGCCTGCGCCATCCCATCCGCGGTTTCCGACGGCGTCTGCAGGGCGGGCGGCTTGATCGGAACGGTCTGGACCACTTTCGGCTTGGTGCCGGGGACCTGTGGTGTCGTCATCTGGGCGCCGGCGCCTGTGGCAGACGCCAACATCAGTGTTGCCGCAAGCATCGATCTCATGACAAATCCAGCCAGCCCATTGAACGCGCTGCCATTGAAGCACATCTCGTTGGTCGCGAACAATCTCGGGGCGGTTCAGGAGTAACAGAAGGTGCTGAGCCCGGACGAACTCGAACGCTATGCCCGTCATATCGTCTTGCGCGATGTCGGCGGTCCCGGCCAGGCTGCGCTGAAGCGGGCCTCTGCGCTGGTGATCGGCGCCGGCGGGCTCGGCGCGCCTGCGTTGATGTATCTGGCAGCGGCCGGCATCGGCACGCTCGGCGTCGTCGATGACGACGTCGTGTCGCTGTCCAACCTTCAGCGCCAGGTCATCCATACCACGCCTGACATCGGCCGGCACAAGGTCGAGAGCGCGGCCGAGCGGATTACGGCGCTCAATCCGCATGTGCGCTTTGTCGGCCACGCCACCTGGCTCAATGCCGACAATGCGCTCTCGCTGATCGGCGACTACGACCTCGTGCTCGACGGTTCCGACAATTTCTCGACGCGCTATCTGGTCTCGGATGCCTGCTTCTTTGCGAAGCGGCCGCTGATATCAGCGGCGCTCGGCACTTTCGACGGCTCGCTCACCACCATCCGCGCGCATGAGACAAACGAGCGGGGCGAATTCAACCCGACCTATCGCTGTCTGTTTCCAGAGGCGCCCCCGCCCGGCACCGTACCGGCCTGCGCCGAGGCCGGCGTCATGGGCGCGCTTGCGGGCGTCATGGGCTCGATGATGGCGCTGGAGGCGATTCGCGAGATCGTCGGTTTCGGCGACGGCCTGGTCGGCCGCCTCCTGATGATCGATGCGCGCGCGATGCGCTTCGAGACATTGCGTTACGCGCGCGATCCGGCCAATCCGCTCAATGGCGATGGGCCGGTCATGACTGACCTCAGTGCCCATCGCACCTGATTGCAACAGTTACGCGGTGGCCGGCTTCTCGCTGTCGAGATGCGCCATCTGCTCGGCCGCATAGCGCGTGCCGGCGGCAACATTCGGCGGGAAGGCTTTTGCCAGCGCGGTCAGCTGAGCCGGCGTCAGCGTCACCCTGGTCGCACCCAGCGCTTCGCTGAGACGGGTGCGGGTTCTCGCGCCGATCAAAGGCACGATCTCCTTGCCCTGCGCGGCGACCCAGGCGATCGCGACCTGTGCCGGCGTTGCGCCGATCTCGGCGGCGATCGCGCGCAGCTGCTCCACCAGCGCGAGATTGGCATCGAGATTCGCGCCCTGGAAGCGCGGTGTCATCAGCCGGTAGTCGCGGCCAGTCTTGCCGGACTCCTTTGACCAATGGCCGCTGATCAGGCCGCGCGCCAGCACGCCATAAGCGGTGATGGCGATGCCGAGCTCGCGGCAGGTGTTCAGGATGTCGCGCTCGATGCCGCGTTCGATCAGCGAATATTCGATCTGGAGGTCGGCGATCGGATGCACCGCGTGCGCGCGGCGGATGGTGTCGGAGCCGACCTCGGACAGGCCGATATGCCTGACGTAACCGGCCTTCACGAGATCGGCGATGCCACCGATCGTTTCCTCGATCGGCACGGAGGGATCGAGCCGCGCCGGCCGGTAGACGTCGATGTAGTCGGTGCCGAGGCGTTGCAGCGAATAGGCCAGAAAATTCTTGGTCGCGGCCGGCCGCGTGTCCATTCCGATGAAGTCACCGGCGGGACCGCGCAGCGCGCCATACTTCACGCTGATCTGCACCTTTTCGCGCGCGACATTTTTAAGTGCCTCGCGCACCAGCATCTCGTTGTGACCCATGGCGTAGAAATCGCCGGTGTCGAGCAGCGTGATGCCGGCATCGAGCGCGGCGTGAACCGTGGCGATGCTCTCGCCGCGATCGGCGGGGCCGTAGACCTCTGACATGCCCATGCAGCCGAGGCCCAGGGCGGAGACATTGGGGCCGGTCGAACCGAGTTTACGCTGTTCCATGATGGCTCTCCTCGAAAAGCTGGCGGCTGATGGCGCCGCGTGACGAGACCAGATATGCGCCTTCCCGATTGCGCCGATAAGCTGGACAATCCGGAATAACTTGTTCACGCTGGCGAACAATGATCGATCTCGACCTGCGCGATCTCGACGCCTTCGTGGCCGTTGCCCGAACCCGCAATTTCCGGAGGGCGGCGGTCGAAATTCGCGTGTCGGTGTCGAGCCTTAGCCAGCGATTGCGGGATCTGGAGGAGCGCCTCGGCGTCCGCCTGATGAACCGCACCACCCGCAGTGTCGCGCTGACCGAGGCGGGTGAGCTGTTGCTATCGCGGGTGGCGCCGGCCTTGCGCGACGTCGGCGATGCCCTGGATCAGGTCCGGGGCCTGCGCGAGGTCGCCTCTGGCCGCCTGCGCATCAACGCGCCACCGCCGGCGGTCGATTTGGTGCTGGCGCCGATGGTCGGACCGTTTCTCGCTGCCCATCCGCAGGTCGATCTCGACATCGTCTCGGAGAGTGGTTTCGTCGATATCGTGGGCGGGGGCTACGATGCCGGTGTGCGCTATGGCGAGCATCTCGCGCAGGACATGGTAGCGATCCCGCTGAGCGGTCCGCAAAGCTATGTCGTCGTCGCGTCGCCGGCCTACCTCGCGCGACGCGGCTGGCCGGAGCATCCGAAGGATCTGCTCGCGCACGATTGTATCCGCGCCCGCTATTCGAGCGGCGTCATGCACGATCTGGAGTTCGAGAAAGCCGGCCAGGTCGTGAAGGTCGATCCGCCGGCAAAACTGATCTCGACCAATATGGGCCTTGCGATGCGCGCCGCGCTCGACGGCGCCGGCATCTGGGCAACGCTCGATGGCTATGTCGGTGATGCCCTGAAATCCGGTGCGCTGGTCAGCCTGATGGAGGATTGGTGCGAGCCGTTTCCGGGCCCGTTCCTGTACTACCCCAGCCGCCGCCAGCCGCCGCCCGCTTTGCGCGCCTTCATCGATTTCGTCGCCGACTGGCGCAAGCGCAGCAAATAAAACTCAGAGCATGCTCGGCAGCACGCGATCCGGCGGCTTGTGCGCATCGAGGAAGGTGCGGATGTTGATAATCACCTTCTCGCCCATCTCGACGCGGCCTTCGATCGTGGCTGAGCCCATATGCGGCATCAGCGTCACCTTGCCGGCCCTCGCGAGACGTACCAGCTTTGGGTTGACCGCCGGCTCGTGCTCGTAGACGTCGAGGCCGGCGCCGCCGATCTCGCCGCCTTCGATCAGCTTGATCAGCGTGTCTTCGTCGGTCACCCCGCCGCGCGCGGTGTTGACGATGTAGGCGTCCTTGCGGATCAGCTTCAGCCGTCGCGCCGACAGCAGGTGATAAGTCGCCGGCGTGTGCGGACAGTTCACGGAGATGATGTCCATCCGCGCCAGCATCTGGTCGAGGCTTTCCCAATAGGTCGCACCAAGCTCTTCGGCGATCTTCGGCGCGACGGGACGGCGGTTGTGATAGTGGATCTGCAAGCCGAAGGCGCGGGCGCGGCGCGCGACGGCCTGGCCGATGCGGCCCATCCCGATGATGCCGAGGCGCTTTCCGCCGATACGGTGGCCGAGCATCCAGGTCGGCGACCAGCCTGCCCAGGGTTTTCCCTCCGTCAGCACCGAAGCGCCTTCGATCATCCGGCGCGGCACGGCCAGGATCAGCGCCATGGTCATGTCGGCGGTGTCTTCGGTCAGAACCTTTGGCGTGTTGGTAACCGTGATGCCGCGGGCATGCGCGGCTTCGACGTCGATATTGTCGACACCGTTGCCGAAATTGGCGATCAGGCGCAGCCTGCAGTCGGGCTGATTGACGATGTCGGCGCTGATGTGATCGGTGACCGTCGGAACCAGGATGTCGGCGGTACGAGCCGCTTCCGCGAGCTGTTCGGCCGACATCGGCGAATCGTCGAGATTGATGCGTGCGTCGAACAGTTCGCGCATCCGGGTCTCGATCGAGTCCGGGAGCTTGCGCGTCACCACGACGAGGGGCTTTTTCTTCACCGACATGTCCTGCCCTCATGAGGCGTTGCAGACCGCCTCTGTCGCCAAAGGCCGGCCGTTGAGGCCTCATTAACCCGGTTGTCCGACACTGTCTTTGCCGTGTCGTCCCCGGCGTTTCCTTCAAGCTTTCCTCCCCACTTTCCGGCCGGAAAATCGGGGCAAACGGGTTGTTCAGATGTCCGTCCTCTCTAGCAGAAGGCCGGGCCAAGACAAGAACCACGGGTTTGGCTTGGGGAACACCGCGCGTGGCGCGGGAACGGGGTCTACAGGGCAGGCTTTGGATTTGGGGTGAGGACCGGGCTCAGGCCGAGGTCTTCGACAGGAGACGGGTTGATGGCGTTGGGGCGTTTTTGTTCGGTGATGGCGCTCGTTTGCACCTGGTTGAGCGCATCGGTCAGCCCCGGGCACTCCGCCAAGGACAACACCCCTCAGACGGCCAGCGGCCTTCCGGTGCCGCGTTATGTCAGCCTCAAATCGGATCATGTGAATGTCCGCGCCGGCCCGACCAAGGACAATGACGTGGCCTGGGTCTACACCCGTTCCGGCCTGCCGGTTGAAATCACCG
Organism: Bradyrhizobium monzae; assembly: GCF_021458635.1. Taxonomy (GTDB): domain Bacteria; phylum Pseudomonadota; class Alphaproteobacteria; order Rhizobiales; family Xanthobacteraceae; genus Bradyrhizobium. The sequence goes on along the minus strand of NZ_JAIRDQ010000004.1, from coordinate 529,127 downwards.
CCGAGTTCGAGAACTGGCGCCGGGTGCGTGATTCCGAGGGCGCCGAGGGCTGGGTCTATCATTCGCTGCTGTCGGGCCGCCGCACTGCGGTGGTCACCATGAAGCACAAGGACGAACTCGCGCCGATCTATGACCGCGCCGATGCCGACAGTGCGGTGGCCGCAAAACTCCAGGCGGGCGTCGTCACGCAGGTGAAAAAGTGCACCACAAGCTGGTGCCACGTCACCGGCAACGGCTTTGACGGCTGGATCCAGCAGGAGCGCCTTTGGGGCGTGTACTCGGACGAGCAGGTGAACTGACCCGAAGGGCGAGTTGCAATCTCAGCCCGTCATGCCCGGGCATCCACGAGCTTCTTGCTGGCCAAAAACGTGGATGGCCGGGACAAGCCCGGCCATGACGACAAACTCAGAAATTCAGGACGATCTCAGCGCTTCTTGCGCAGGCGCACGACCATGTCGATGCGCGCGATCTCGTAGCCTTCCGGCACCTCCGGCATCTTGGACAGCGCCAGATGCGGATCCTCGATATCGACCAGCTCGTGGCTGTTCTCGAGGTAGTAATGGTGATGGGTCGTGACGTTGGTGTCGAAATAGGTCTTGGTGCCGTCGACGCTGACCTGACGCAGCAGGCCGGCATCGGTCAGCTGGTTCAGCGTGTTGTAGACGGTCGCGAGCGAAACCGGGACCTTGGCCAGCGTCGCTTCCTCGTAGAGCATTTCGGCCGTGAGGTGGCGTGCACCCTTGCCGAACAGCAGCCAGCCCAGAGCCATGCGCTGGCGCGTCGGGCGCAGGCCGGCAGACTGGAGCATTTCATTGACGTCGTGCCAGGGGCAGCCGGTCAGGGCCGGCTGGCGGCCGGACAGAAGGGCCGCCGCATGGGCTTCTTCGTCGTGATGAGTGGCGTTGTTTTCGTTCATTTCCAGAATTCGGGCACGCGTGAACACTATCTATCTGCAATATATGGACAGATAGATGCAGATGCAAGTTTCTCGCAACTAGAGTGGTTCTAATCAACGGAGGAACCGAGCCGTGTCCCGGTCATTTTACCTTCATGGGACAGCTTTGCCACCCGAAAAGGCCTGTGTTAGAGAGCCCGCGGTTCCGCTTAGCCGATCGCGGCGCGGCCAGGCATTGAGGCCAGGTTCGCAAGTCCATCCGGGCTCTCGGCATTCGCGCCTGACGACGGCAATTGGCGTTGCTTTCCGAATGAAAACGGGGCCCATTTTCGCCAGAAACGCCGCTCAATCGGGGTTCAAACAGAGGCTTCCATGCTGAACGGGCGCAACGGTTACGAATACGAAGATCTGCTGGCATGTGGCCGCGGCGAGATGTTCGGCCCGGGCAATGCCCAGCTGCCGTTGCCGCCGATGCTCATGTTCGACCGCATCACGGAAATTAGCGATAATGGCGGCGAGTACGGCAAGGGCGTGGTACGCGCCGAGCTCGACGTGAAATCCGACCTCTGGTTCTTCGGCTGCCACTTCAAGAACGATCCCGTGATGCCCGGCTGCCTCGGCCTCGATGCGCTGTGGCAAATGGTCGGCTTTTATCTGGGCTGGACCGGAGGCGAAGGTCGCGGCCGTGCGCTCGGCTTGAACGAATTGAAGTTCAGCGGCCAAGTGCTGCCCGAGGCCCGCAAGGTTGTGTACAACGTCGATATCAAGCGCGTGATGCGTTCAAAGCTCGTGCTCGGCATTGCCGACGGATGGCTTTCGGTCGACGACCAGATTATTTATCGCGCGAAGGATCTGAAGGTCGGCCTGTTCAAGCAGGGCACGAGCCTGAGCTAACGCGCATCACCAAGAAGACAACGATATAGGGCGAGGCTGTCATGAGGCGGGTTGTGGTCACCGGGATGGGTATCGTCTCGTCGATCGGAAACAACACCCAGGAAGTGCTTGCGAGCCTTCACGAGGCGAAGTCTGGCATTTCTCGGGCTGAGAAATATGCCGAGCTTGGCTTCCGGTCGCAGGTGCAGGGTGCGCCGACGCTCGATCCTTCGACGGTGGTCGACCGCCGCGCGATGCGCTTCCTCGGCCAGGGCGCGGCGTGGAATCATGTCGCGATGGAGCAGGCGATCCAGGACTCCGGTCTGTCGCCTGACGAAGTCTCCAACATCCGCACCGGCATCATCATGGGCTCCGGCGGCCCCTCGGCGCGCACCATCGTCGAGTCCGCCGACATCACCCGCACCAAGGGACCGAAGCGCGTCGGTCCGTTCGCAGTGCCGAAGGCGATGTCGTCCACGGCGTCGGCGACGCTCGCGACCTGGTTCAAGATCAAGGGCGTGAACTATTCGATCTCCTCGGCCTGCGCGACGTCGAACCACTGCGTCGGCAATGCCTATGAGACGATCCAGATCGGCAAGCAGGACGTCGTCTTCGCCGGCGGTTGCGAAGAGCTCGACTGGTCGCTGTCGGTGCTGTTCGACGCCATGGGCGCGATGTCCTCGAAGTACAACGACACGCCCGCCACCGCCTCGCGTCCCTACGACGTCAACCGCGACGGTTTTGTCATCGCCGGCGGCGCGGGAGTCCTCGTGCTGGAAGAGCTCGAGCACGCCAAGGCGCGCGGCGCGCGCATCTACGGCGAGATCGTCGGCTATGGCGCGACCTCGGACGGCTACGACATGGTCGCGCCGTCAGGTGAAGGCGCCGAGCGCTGCATGCGCATGGCGATGTCGACGGTGAAGACCAAGGTCGACTACATCAATCCGCACGCGACCTCGACGCCGGCAGGTGATCCGCCGGAAATCGACGCGCTCCGCCGCGTGTTCGGCGCCGGCGAGAAGTGCCCGCCGATCTCGGCGACCAAGGCGCTGACCGGTCACTCGCTGGGCGCGACCGGCGTGCAGGAGGCGATCTATTCGCTGCTGATGATGAACAACGGTTTCATCTGCGAAAGCGCGCACATCCAGGAGCTCGATCCCGTGTTCGCCGACATGCCGATCGTGCGCAAGCGCATGGACAACGTCAAAATCGGTACCGTGCTGTCGAACTCCTTCGGCTTCGGCGGCACCAACGCCACCCTGGTGTTCAGCCGGCTGGATGTGTGACGCCACTGTTGGCGCACTGTTGATTTTCTCGTCATGGCCGGGCTTGTCCCGGCCATCCACGTCTTAGCTTCTAGCTCTGATAGGCGTGACGAAAGCGGAGATTAATCGCGAGATGGAAGGTTTGATGAAAGGCAAGCGCGGTCTGATCATGGGCATCGCCAATGATCATTCGATCGCCTGGGGCATGGCGAAGACGCTGCATGCCCATGGTGCCGAGCTCGCCTTCACCTTCCAGGGCGAAGCCCTCGGCAAGCGCGTCAAGCCGCTGGCAGACTCGCTTGGCGTGGAATTGGTGCTGCCTTGCGACGTCGAGGACATAGCCAGCGTCGATGCCACGTTTGACGTCCTGCGCGAAAAGTGGGGCAAGCTCGATTTCGTGATCCACGCGATCGGCTTTGCCGACAAGAACGAGCTGAAGGGCCGCTACGCCGACACCAGCCGCGAGAATTTTTCGCGCACCATGGTGATCTCCTGCTTCTCGTTCACGGAGGTCGCAAAACGCGCCGCCGAGCTGATGACGGAGGGCGGCAGCATGATCACGCTGACCTTCGGCGCCTCGGAGCGGTCGATGCCGAACTACAACGTCATGGGCGTGGCCAAGGCGGCGCTGGAAGCCTCGGTGCGCTATCTCGCTTCCGATTTCGGGCCGCGCGGCATCCGCGTCAACGCGATCTCCGCCGGCCCCATCCGCACGCTCGCCGGCTCCGGCATCGGCGAGGCGCGCGCGATGTTTGCCTTCATGCAAAAGCACTCGCCGCTCCGCCGCGGCGTCACGCTCGATGAGCTCGGTGGCTCGGCGCTGTATCTGCTGTCGGATCTCTCCGGCGGCGTGACCGGCGAAATCCACTATGTCGATTCCGGCTACAACATCGTCCTGATGCCGAGGCCGGACGATTTGAAGACGCCGGACTAACCCGCCGCGATGCTCTCCGCGCGCTGGAACGCCGGCCGCGCCATGCAACGCGCGATATAGGCATCGAAGGCGGGGCGTGACGGCACCATCTTGAACAGGCGCACTGCGAAATTCAGGCCTGAGCCGATTGTGATGTCGGCCGCAGAAAATTCCTCGCCGAGAATCCACGGCCCCTTTTCGAGCGCCGCCTCCAGCACGTCGAACACCTGTGTCGCGCTACCCCAGGCCGCGGTCGAAGTGGGCACCTCGATCTTGGTGAAGATCTGGATGATCGCGGGTTCGATGCAGCTCGGTGAAAAGAACAGCCATTGCAGATATCGCGCGCGGCGCGGATCGGTCACGGCCGGCGCGAGCTTCGTCTCGGGATAGCGGTCGGCGATATAGGCGCAGATCGCGGCGGCTTCACCGAGCGCGGCATCGCCATCGGCCAGCGCCGGCACCTTGCCCATCGGATTGACCTTCAAATAGTCCGGCGCCTTTTGTGCGCCCGTCGAAATGTCGGTCAGCACGCGCTCATAAGGAAGCCCGCTCTCTTCCATCAGCCAGAGCGTCGAAAACGAACGCGAGCGGGGCGACCAATAGAGCTTGATCATGGGAGCGGACCTTTCATTGGCGAGAGGCGAGGAGGGGCGGATTCATGCCGCTTCTGCATCGCATCCGCAATGCACTACGCTCTGTTCCGACTCAGTCTTCCTTGAGATAGCCGGGTAGGCCCCGGTCGAGCCTGTCCGCGACGAGTGCCCGCGTCCTCTCGCGCAGCGCCGCATTGGACGAAGCTGCCGCGGGTGGATCTGGGAATAACGAGTTGTCGAGCTTGGTAAGCGGGTCTTCGGTCAGTCGCATGCTTGCAGCAAAGTTGGCGCCAAAATTCACAAAGGGGCGCTTGATCTCCTCGTAGCTGCGGCCGTCGACCAGCGTAATCGCAACATTGGCGAAAAGATGCGAGTGGCGGAGGATGCCGCCGATGCCCTGATTGTAGGTGCCGATGCCTTTCAGCTCCATGTGCGTGTTCGGCAGCTCCGCCTTGAAGGTCGTTGCGACAAGATAGCGCTCGCAATTCGCATTCGCGGTGAAGCTCCGCACAATCACCGGCAGGCGCTCTCCTGGATCGCGGATCAGGAAGGTTTTCGGATTATAGAAGGGCTCGAAGACGCCCTTGGGATAGGCAATCCTGCGCACTGCAGGATCGTTGTTCGTTGCCGCGCGCACCCGCGCAAAGACGAGATCATCGAGACCCCAGTCGATTGGGATCTCGCTTGCCTCATTCTCGAAGATCGTGAGGCCAAATTTCTGTACCGAGTAATGGTCTCCGATCACCGAGATCACGCCGAGCCGGCACGGGCCGCTCTCCACCGCGACCGGCTGCTTCGCAACCGGCTTGGCTTTCGGCGCCGCCTTCTTGGCAGCCGGTTTTGCCGGTGCGGGAGGTGCGGTGGTTGGGGGAGGGGTTTGCGCGACTGCCGAGCTCAAAAGGGACAGTAGCGCGATCAGCGAGACAGCAATTCGAAGCATGGATTCCGGGGGATCAGCAGCAGGAAGTTGTCGGACGCGCCACACTAGGGTGGGATCGCGACAACCGCAAGCTGCGTCCCGAACTCGGTGCCTACCCGGCGGGCCGCATCCACCGGTAGTACTTCATCATGAATCCATTCGACGGTTCGACCTCTTCCTTCTCGAACACAAAGCCCTCGCGCTCGTACCAGCGCCAGGCCTTTTCGTTCTCGCGGACGCAGCGCAAGTACATTTCCTCCGGCATCTTCGTGCGCGTGAAGGCGAGCACTTCCGGCCGAGCGATTGCCCCTGATAAGCGGGCCCGACGAACAGCATCGAGATAGAGCTTTGGCAGATGCAGCGCGAGCATCGCGGCGATGGTGCCGTTGTCGTCGGCGACGAACAGGCTCCAGCCGTTCTCCATCTCGCGCCGGATGCGCGCCCGCAGGTTTGCCAGCAGGAATTCGCTGGCCTCGGCGAGCCCGGTCGAGACCCAGCTCTCCATCCAGACACGGCCGATCTCGTCATATTCGTCGGCGCGGGCGGGGCGGATGATCAGATCAGGCATTGGCACTCCCAGCTCGGTGTGTCCGCTGTGCGCGGGAAGTCACGTCAATGATCCCGGCTGTCTCGGAAAATTCCCGCTTCAACCCCGCTGGCCGCGCAAAGCCTGCCGCGGGCGCTCCTTGCCGGCCGACAGACACACCACCTCGGAGATCTGCAGCAGCTGCCGCGCCAGGGGGCTGGTCTTGCGCCAGACCATGCCGATGGTGCGCGAGGGCTCGGGGTCGCGGAATCGCGACAGCGAGACCGAGGCCGATCGCGTCTCCACCGACACCGCCATCTCCGGAATCAGGGTGACGCCGATGCCGGCACTGACCATCTGGACCAGCGTCGACAGCGAATTCGCGTCCAGCATCTCGCGCGGTGGCGCCGACTGCATGTTGCAGAACGACAGCGCCTGGTCGCGGAAACAATGTCCCTCCTCGAGCAGCAACAGCCGCATCTCGCGCATCATCTCGCGCGACGGCACCGGCGTGCCCGCGTCCGTGCCCGGCCGCACCAGCAAAAACTTTTCCTCGAACAAAGCGACCTCGGTGAGCGAGGGTTCGGAGACCGGCAGCGCAACGATGGCGGTGTCGAGCCGGCCCTCGACCAGTTCCTGGATCAGCCGTGGCGTCATGGTTTCGCGCACCCGGACGTCGAGCTCGGGATGCAGGCGCGTGAGGTTCTTGGTGATCTTGGGCAGGAGATAAGGCGCGATCGTCGGGATCATGCCGATGCGCAGGCGGCCCGCAAAACGGTCCTGCGAGGCGCGCGCGAAATCGCCGAGCTCGTCGACCGAGCGCAGGATGTCACGGACGCGTTGTGCGAGTTCCTCGCCAAACCGGGTCAGCGCGACTTGGCGCGCGCTGCGCTCCAGCAGCAGCCCGCCGAGCGCTTCTTCCAGTTCCTTGATCTGCATCGACAGCGCCGGCTGCGAGATGGAACAGGACTCCGCAGCGCGGCCGAAATGACCATGGCGGGCCAGCGCGTCGAAATATCGCAGTTGGCGCAGGGTCACGTTGATCATCAGAAAATCCTATCGCAGCGATCACTAAAGTCAACTTCCCCTGATCGAACGCGACGCCTAGAGTGGTTCGACCTGGTCAATGGCGCGAGTGCGACGCCACCAGAGGAGGTATTCATGGACGACTCTTCGAAGTGCCCGTTTTCGGGCGGAAAACCCACGCCGGTGAACCGCGACTGGTGGCCCACCCAGCTCAGCATCGACATGCTGCACAAGAATTCCGGCCTGTCCGATCCGATGGGCAAGGCGTTCGACTACGCCAAGGAGTTCAAGACCCTCGACCTGAACGCGGTCATCAAGGACCTGACCGCCTTGATGACGGATTCGCAGGAATGGTGGCCCGCCGATTTCGGTCACTACGGCGGTCTGATGATCCGCATGGCCTGGCATAGCGCGGGTACCTACCGCATCACCGACGGCCGCGGCGGCGCCGGTGCCGGTCAGCAGCGTTTCGCTCCGCTCAACAGCTGGCCTGACAACGCCAACCTCGACAAGGCGCGCCGGCTGCTCTGGCCGGTCAAGCAGAAATACGGCCGCAAGATTTCCTGGGCCGATCTGATGGTGCTCGCCGGCAACGTCGCGCTGGAGTCGATGGGCTTCAAGACGTTCGGCTTTGCCGGTGGTCGCGCCGACGTCTGGGAGCCGGAAGAGCTCTATTGGGGTCCCGAAGGCACGTGGCTCGGCGATGAGCGCTACAGCGGCGAACGCCAGCTCGCCGAGCCGCTCGGCGCTGTGCAGATGGGTCTCATCTACGTCAATCCGGAAGGCCCGAACGGCAAGCCTGATCCGGTTGCTGCGGCCAAGGACATCCGCGAGACCTTCTTCCGCATGGCGATGAACGACGAAGAGACCGTCGCGCTGATCGCCGGCGGCCACTCTTTCGGCAAGACCCACGGCGCGGGCGATCCGTCGCTGGTCGGCCCGGAGCCGGAAGCGGGCGCGCTGGAAGATCAGGGCCTCGGCTGGAAGAGCAAGCACGCGTCGGGCATCGCGGGTGATTCCATCACCAGCGGTCTCGAGGTGACGTGGACGACGACGCCGACGAAGTGGAGCAACAATTTCTTCGAGAACCTGTTCAACTACGAATGGGAGCTGACGAAGAGCCCGGGCGGTGCGAACCAGTGGACCGCCAAGGGGGCTGACGCGATCATTCCGGATCCGTTCGACAAGTCGAAGAAGCATCGGCCGACGATGCTGACGACCGACCTCTCGCTGCGCATGGATCCGGCCTATGAGAAGATCTCGCGCCGCTTCCTCGAAAACCCCGACCAGTTCGCGGACGCCTTCGCCCGCGCCTGGTTCAAGCTCACCCACCGCGACATGGGTCCGATCGTACGTTATCTCGGCCCGCTGGTGCCGAAGGAAACGCTGATCTGGCAGGATCCGATCCCGGCCGTGAACCACGAGCTGGTCAACGATCAGGACGTGGCTGCGCTGAAGTCGAAGATCCTGGCTTCAGGTCTTTCGGTGTCCGAGCTGGTCTCGACCGCCTGGGCGTCGGCCTCGACGTTCCGCGGCTCGGACAAGCGCGGCGGCGCCAACGGCGCGCGCATCCGTCTTGCCCCGCAGAAGGACTGGGAGGTGAACCAGCCGGCTCAGCTCTCCAAGGTGCTCGGCAAGCTCGAAGCGATCCAGAAGGACTTCAACGCGACGGCCGGCGCCAAGAAGGTCTCGATCGCCGACCTGATCGTGCTCGGCGGCACCGCCGCGGTCGAGAAGGCTGCCAAGGATGCCGGCGTCGATGTGAAGGTTGGCTTCACCCCGGGCCGCATGGATGCTTCGCAGGAGCAGACCGATGCCGCCTCCTTCGCACCGCTGGAGCCGCGGGTCGATGGCTTCCGAAACTACATCGGCAAGAAGCATCAGTTCCTGCAGCAGGAAGAAGCTCTCGTCGATCGCGCGCAGCTTTTGAAGCTCTCGGGCCCCGAACTGACGGTGCTCGTCGGCGGCCTGCGCGTGCTCGGTGCCAATGCGAACGGTTCGAAGGCCGGCGTCTTCACCGCGAAGGTGGGCACGCTCTCCAACGACTACTTCGTGAACCTGCTCGACATGAGCACGCAGTGGACGCCGGTTGCTGACGGCTCCTACGAGGGTCGCGACCGCAAGACCAATGCGGTGAAGTGGACCGGCACGCGCGCCGATCTGATCTTCGGCTCGCACTCGCAGCTCCGCGCCTTCGCCGAGGTCTATGCCGCATCGGATGCGAAGCAGCAGTTCGTGCAGGACTTTGCCAAGGCCTGGACCAAGGTGATGAACCTCGATCGGTTCGACCTCGCGGCCTGACGCCCGCGCACAGCCAGCGACAAACAAAAAGGGCGGCCGCGAGGCCGCCCTTCGTGTTTCTGACGTGGCTAAAGCGATTACTCGCCGGCCGCTTCGCGCGGGGCTTTCTCGCCGTCGCCGCCCTTGCCTTCGAGGTCTTCGCCGGTGGTCTGGTCGACGACCTTCATCGAGAGGCGGGTCTTGCCGCGATCGTCGAAGCCGAGCAGCTTGACCTTGACCTTGTCGCCTTCCTTGACGACGTCGGAGGTCTTCTGCACGCGCGCCGAGGCGAGCTGGCTGATGTGGACGAGACCGTCCTTGGAGCCGAAGAAGTTCACGAAGGCGCCGAACTCCATCACCTTGACGACGGTGCCGTCATAGATCTGGCCGACTTCCGGATCGGATGCGATCGACTTGATCCACTTGATCGCGGCCTTCATCGCCTCGCCGTCGCTGGAGGCGACCTTCACGGTGCCGTCGTCCTCGATGTTGACCTTGGCGCCGGTCTTCTCGACGATCTCGCGGATCACCTTGCCGCCGGTGCCGATCACTTCGCGGATCTTGTCGGTGGCGATCTTGAAGGTCTCGATGCGCGGCGCGTATTCGCCGAGCTCGGCGCGGGCGTTGGTGAGCGCCTTCGCCATCTCGCCGAGGATGTGGATACGCCCATCCTTGGCCTGGCCGAGCGCGACCTTCATGATCTCTTCGGTGATGCCCTCGATCTTGATGTCCATCTGGAGCGAGGTGATGCCCTGCTCCGTGCCGGCGACCTTGAAGTCCATGTCGCCGAGATGGTCTTCGTCACCGAGGATGTCCGAGAGAACCGCGAAGCGCTTGTCTTCGAGGATCAGGCCCATCGCGATGCCCGCGGTCGGCCGCTTCAACGGCACGCCGGCATCCATCAGAGCGAGTGAGGCGCCGCACACCGAAGCCATCGACGAGGAGCCATTGGACTCGGTGATCTCGGAGACCACGCGGATCGTGTACGGGAACTCGTGATGCGGCGGCAGCACCGGGTGGATCGCGCGCCAGGCAAGCTTGCCGTGGCCGATCTCGCGGCGCTTGGTGCCGCCGAGGCGACCGGTCTCACCGACCGAGTAGGGAGGGAAGTTGTAGTGCAGCAGGAACGTCTCCTTGTACGTTCCCGACAGCGCGTCGATGTACTGCTCGTCCTCGCCGGTGCCGAGCGTGGTCACGACCAGGCCCTGGGTCTCGCCGCGGGTGAACAGCGCCGAGCCGTGAGCGCGGGGCAGCACGCCGACTTCGGCGATGATGTTGCGCACGGTCTTGGAGTCACGGCCGTCGATGCGCTTGCCGGTGTCGAGGATATTCCAGCGAACGATCTTCGCCTCGAGCTCCTTGAACACGGCGCCGATGCGCAGCTTGTCGTATTTCGGCTCCTGCCCTTCGGGGAAGTAGTGGGCGATCACCTTTTCCTTGACCTTGCCGACCGCGGCGTAGCGATCCTGCTTGACCGGAATGGCGTAGGCGGAGCGCAGCTCCTGCTCGACGATGCCGAGCATTTCCTTCTCGAGCGCGGAATTGTCGATGACGGTGACTTCGCGCGGCTCCTTGGCGGCCTTCTCGGCGAGCTCGATGATCGCGTTGATGACCGGCTGGAAGTGGCGGTGACCGAACATCACCGCGCCGAGCATGATGTCTTCGTTCAGTTCCTTGGCTTCCGATTCCACCATCAGCACGGCGTCGGCGGTGCCGGCGACGACCAGGTCGAGCTGGGTGTCGACCATCTCGTCGAGCGTCGGGTTGAGGATGAACTCGTCATTGGCGAAGCCGACGCGGGCTGCGCCGATCGGGCCCTTGAACGGCGCGCCGGACAGGGTCAGTGCGGCCGAGGAGGCCACCAGCGCGACGATGTCGGGATCGTTCTCCATGTCGTGCGACAGCACGGTGGCGATCACCTGGGTCTCGTTGCGCCAGCCGTCGACGAATAGCGGACGGATCGGACGGTCGATCAGGCGGGAGACCAGCGTCTCCTTCTCGGTCGGACGGCCCTCGCGCTTGAAATAGCCGCCGGGAATGCGGCCAGCTGCGTAGGTCTTTTCCTGGTAGTCGACGGTCAGCGGCAGGAAGTCGACGCCTTCACGCGGCGACTTCGCCGCGACGACGGTAGCGAGCACCACGGTCTCGCCATAGGTGGCGAGGACGGCGCCGTCGGCCTGGCGTGCGATCTTGCCGGTTTCGAGCTTGAGAGGGCGTCCGCCCCAGTCGATCTCGACTGTATGCTTATTGAACATAGAGGTTCTTCTTTCATGGTTTCTCGAAAGAAGGGACGGCTCGAAAAACAAAAACCATGTCAAGATTGCAGGACGCTGATCGGAGCGGGTGATCAGCGTCCTGCGATCCTGCCATGGTCTTTGGATGTCGGATGGCGTCCATCCTTTCGGGTCATACGGGCGCCTTGCCCGTTGCGCCCAGCCGCCGGATTGCTGCTGGACTGTCAGTCGGCACGCGCGCGAACACCGAACCGCGGTCTTCGCTCATCATGCCCCCGATGCGTAGCATCACTGGCCCGCACCGAACGTACGCCTGAGCCTCGAACAAAAACCTTAAACCAAGCGCTTTCGCTCGAAATCACGCGCAAAAACGCGCGCCGGTGGCGCGCGCAAGAACTCTTAACGACGAATGTTGTGCTTCTCGAGCAGCGCCTTGTAGCGCGCCTCGTCCCTCTTCTTGAGGTAGTCGAGGAGCGAACGGCGGGTCGAGACCAGCTTCAAGAGGCCACGACGCGAATGGTTGTCCTTCACGTGGGTCTTGAAATGGGCGGTCAGGTTGGTGATGCGTTCCGACAAGATCGCGACCTGAACTTCCGGCGAGCCGGTGTCGCCGACCTTGTTGGCATTCGTCTTGATGACTTCCGCTTTGCGTTCTGCGGCAATCGACATCGTCAATTTCTCTCGTTGCGACCGGTTGAGGCAGTCAAGCCGGTCAGGTTGAACACACGCTTGGGGATGATTTCGCCATTGCCAACTTCAGCAAGCGCCAAAAGACGGCCTGCTACCGTGACATAGACTGTGCCGCTACTTGTGGGCGCATCCCGTCCGCGCAACAAAACGGCTTGGCCCCGATGGAGCCTTGCCGCATCAGCCCGAGTGACGGCCAGTGCCGGGATGTCGTCCAGCGCGGTCTCAACGGGCATCAGCGCGTCGGCGAGGCTTCTCTCGCCGGACGCGGCTCTATCGCATAAAGCCTCCAGCTGATCCAGCGGAATCATGTCGTTTTCGCCAAACGGGCCGACCAGGGTCCGCCGAAGCGCGCAGATATGGCCAAAAGTACCCAAAATCCGGCCCATATCGCGGGCGAGCGCGCGGACATAGGTGCCCTTGCCGCACTCGGCCTCGAACACGGCCCGATCGTTATCCGGTTGATCCACAAGAGTTAAATGGTGAATTTCGACCGGGCGGGGCGCCAGTTCCACGACCTCGCCGTCGCGCGCAAGGTCATAGGCCCGCTCGCCCTGGACCTTGATCGCCGAATAGCGCGGCGGAACCTGCTCGATCACACCGGTAAACCGCGGCAGCAGGGCTTCGATGGCCTCTCGGGTCGGACGCTGGTCCGAGGTCGCGGTGACCTGGCCCTCGATATCGTCGGTGTCGCGCTCCTGGCCCCAGCACACGGTGAAGCGGTAGCGCTTGCGGCCGTCCATGACGAAGGGAACCGTCTTGGTGGCTTCGCCGAGCGCAATCGGAAGACCGCCCGAGGCGAGCGGGTCGAGCGTGCCGGCGTGGCCCGCGCGCTTGGCATTGAACAGACGCTTGAGCACGGCGACGGCCTGCGTCGAGGTCATCCCGATCGGCTTGTCGAGCACGACCCAGCCGTGCACGTCACGCCGGTCGCGGCGCGGCTGATTGCCCTTCTGCTTGCCCGCGCGCGGATCGTTGTTGACGCGACGCGCCTCCTGATGCGGCTGAGCATTGCCGCCGACATCTGCAAAATTATTTTGCTGCATGTCGCGCGTGTCGGCTTCTTCGCTGCCGATCGTGCCGTGAGCCGGGTCCATCATCATTGTTCTTCTTCCCGATCCGAGTCCGGATTCTGTTCCAGGTCCTTCTGCACCGCAGGTGTTCGCAAAAGCTTCTCGATCCGTTCCGCTTCGTCGAATCGCTCGTCGACGCGGAAGCGAAGGTCAGGTGCAAATTTCAGGTTAACGCGCCGCGCGACTTCGCCGCGCAGGAATTTCTTGTTGCGATCGAGCGCAGCGATGACGAGCTCGGTGTCACGGCCACCAAGCGGCATCACGTAGATTGTGGCGAGCTTCAGGTCGGGCGACATCCGCACCTCCGGCACGGTGATGATGTGACCTTCGAGGTGCGCATCATGCACGCTGCCTTGCGCCAGAATCTCGGCTATCGCGTGGCGAACCTGCTCGCCGACGCGCAGCTGACGCTGCGAGCCACCGGGCGCGGAACTTTTTTTCTGATGATGGCGGGGCATAGTCGAAAATCACCTTGTCGTGCCCGCGTTTGGGACACGAGCATTGTCATTTGTCCTGTTGAAACGAATGTGGCGCGGATGGCCGGAAAAATCCGGCCATCGCACTCCCGCAATTTCAGCTCAAAAAGATCCAGGCGCTTCGATAAGATTTGGACTTACAGGGAGCGCTGGATCGTCTCTACGCGATAACACTCGATCACGTCACCGGCACGCATGTCGTGATAGTTCTCGAAGGCCATGCCGCATTCCTGACCGGACTGGACTTCCTTCACTTCGTCCTTGAAGCGCTTCAGCGTCGACAGCTTGCCTTCGTGCACGACGACGTTGTCGCGGATCAGGCGCACATTGGCGCCGCGTTCCACGGTGCCGTCGGTGACGCGGCAGCCGGCAACCTTGCCGACCTTGGAGATGTTGAAGATCTCCAGGATCGAAGCATTGCCCAGCATGGTTTCGCGCAAGGTCGGCGCGAGCAGACCGCTCATCGCCTTCTTCACGTCGTCCACGAGGTCGTAGATGATGTTGTAGTAGCGGATCTCGATGCCGTTGCGCTTGGCGGCCGCGGCAGCTTCCTTGTTCGCACGAACCGAGAAGCCGATGATCGCAGCGTTGAAGCCTTCCGCGAGCGTGACGTCGGACTCAGAGATGCCGCCGACGCCTGCATGCAGGATGCGGGCGGCGACTTCGTCGGTGCCGAGCTTCTCCAGCGAGCCGAGGATCGCTTCCAGCGAGCCCTGCACGTCGGCCTTGATGATCAGCGGGAATTCCTTGCGGCCCGCCGTCTTCAGCTGCGACATCATCTGCTCGAGCGAACCGCGCATGCCGGAGATCGAGGCTGCCGCGTTCTCGCGCTTCTGATGCGCGCGGTAGCTCGTGACCTGGCGGGCGCGGGCTTCGTTCTCGACGACGGCGAGGCGATCGCCGGCCTCCGGCGGTCCGTTGAAGCCGAGCACCTCGACCGGCACCGAGGGGCCTGCTTCCTGCACCGTCTCGCCCTGGTCCGAGATCAGCGCGCGGACGCGACCCATCTCGGCGCCGGCGACGATGATGTCGCCGACACGGAGCGTGCCGCGCTGGACCAGCACGGTCGCGACCGGACCACGGCCGCGATCGAGCTTGGCTTCGATCACGGTACCTTCGGCCGGACGCTCCGAATTGGTCTTCAGGTCGAGGATGTCGGCCTGCAGCGCGATCATCTCGAGCAGCTTGTCGAGATTGGTCTTGTTCTTGGCGGAGACTTCGACGTCGACGACGTCGCCGCCGAAGGATTCCACCTGCACTTCGTGCTGGAGCAGCTCGGTGCGGACGCGCTCGGGCTTGGCGTCGGGCTTGTCGATCTTGTTGATCGCAACGATGATCGGCACCCGCGCCGCCTTGGCGTGGTTGATGGCTTCAACCGTCTGCGGCATGACGCCGTCATCGGCCGCCACCACCAGCACGACGATATCGGTGACCTTGGCGCCGCGGGCGCGCATCGCGGTGAACGCGGCGTGGCCGGGCGTGTCGATGAAGGTGATCTTCTTGCCGCTCTCGGGCGACAGCACCTGATAGGCACCGATATGCTGGGTGATGCCGCCGGCTTCGCCGGACACCACGTTGGCATGGCGGAGGGCGTCGAGCAGCGAGGTCTTGCCGTGGTCGACGTGACCCATCACGGTCACCACAGGCGAGCGCGTCTCGGTGTCGGTGGAATCGTCGATGGCGTCGAACAGGCCTTCTTCAACGTCGGACGCGGCAACGCGCTTGACGGTGTGGCCGAGCTCTTCGGCGATCAGCTGCGCGGTGTCGGCATCGATCACGTCGGTGATCTTGTGCATCGCGCCCTGCTTCATCAGCATGCGGATGACATCGACCGCGCGCTCGGCCATGCGGTTGGCGAGTTCCTGGATGGTGATCGCTTCAGGAATGACCACCTCGCGGATCAGCTTCTCCTTCGGCTCGTTCGAGACGTGGCCCTTCAGGCGCTGGGTGCGGCGGCGGAACGAGGCGATCGAGCGCTCGCGCACTTCGTCGGCATTGAGCGCGGTGACGACGGTCAGTCGGCCGCGCTCCTTCTGCGGGCCAGGCTTGTGGGTCGGCTTGGGCGCCACCACAGGGCGCGCCGCGCCGCCGGGACCGCGACGGATCTGGCGCGGACCGTCGTCCTCGTCCGGTCCGGCCGCGACACCGGGGGCACGAGCCGCCGGGACACCCGGCCGCGGCGCGGTCGTTGCCGCGCGAGCGGTCGTCGTCGCTCCCGGTCGCGTCGTGGTCGGCGCGGGACGCGGAGCGCCGGTCGCCGGGGCGGCTGCCGCGGGACGCGCGGCCGATGCCGCCTGCTCGCCTTCACCAAAACGCTTCTTGGCTTCGGTCTCGGCCTTGCGCTTGGCCTCGTCCTCGTGACGGTGACGCTCTTCTTCGGCCTTGCGGCGGGATTCGGCAGCTTCGCGCTCGGCGCGTTCGGCGGCCTCGCGAACGGTGCGGCGCTGGGCCTCTTCCTCGGCCTGGCGGCGTTCCTCGACTTCGCGCACTTTGGCGTCGGCGAGCGCGCTGGCGCGAGCGGAACGTTCGTCCTCGGTCAGCGTCCGCAGCACGACGCCGGAGCCGGCGTTGCGCGGCGGCGCCGGGCGTGACGGGGCGGGCGCAGGTGCAGCGGGCGCCGGCTTCGCAACCACCGTGGGCGCCTGCGGCTCAGGGCTGCCGTCGATACGGCGCTTGCCGCGCTTCTCGACCACGACCTGCTTGCTGCGGCCATGGCTGAAGCTCTGGCGCACAGTGCCCGTTTCGACGCGCGGCTTGAGCGATAGCGTCTTGCTCGGAACGCTCAGCTTCTTGTCGTCAGGGGTCTTGGTATCAACCATTCAGCAGTCCTAATCCTGATTTGTCAGTGTTGTGCGTTGCCGCACCGTCTTATTGGGTCGTCGTTATCTTCAGAAATCCTGGCCGGGCTTTTCGGCAGTCTTGTCAGCGTCCGCCATCCGGTATCGGACCAGCATCTGGCTACGTGACAGGAATGACTTGCTCGCCGGGCCCGCGAGCAGGGCAGCATGTATCACATTTGACCGGGTAAGTGCCAAATCCAATTCTATCGATTTCAGGGCCGTGACGACGGGAATCGGCGGCTGGGAGCCGCGATTTCCGTCATTTTGACGCGCCAGCGTGTCCAATTTGCGGATTCCGTCCGCGGCCCCGTCGCTGGCATGGATCAGGACCTCGACCGTGCCTCCCCGCAGGGCGCTTTCGACCTTGCCGAAGCCGGCAACGATCTGGCCCGCCTTGGCGGCAATCCCAAGGGCTTCGGTCACGCTCCGAACCAGGAGCGCATCGATGTCGGTGGGAAGCGTCTGGGGAATGCGCAAGTCGCGCTTGAAGGCCTTGGTAAATTGGTGACGACGAACGGCTTCCGCAACCACCTGTCGCGATGCCGTGACCCACATGCCCCGGCCGGGCAGCTTGCGCTTGAGATCGGGAACTATGTCGCCTTGCGGCGATACGACGAAGCGGATCAGCTCGTCGATCGGCCGGATCTCGCGACTGACCGCGCACATGCGCATGGTGGCGGACCTTTCGGTCCGCGGCCCATGGTCAAGTTCGGGGTCAGTATCGGTGAGCATCCGGGCGACATTCTCCTTGCCCTTAAGCCGGCTGATCTTCGGTCGCTTCAGCCTCTTCGGGCTTGGCGAGGTCAGCCTCGGTGATCCAGCCGGCCTTGACGCGGGCCTGCATGATCATGGCTTCCGCATCGTCGCGGGAGACGCCGAGGCCGTCGAGCGCACCGGCGAATTTGGTCTGCTCGCCGCCTTCCTTGCGCTCGGTCCAGCCGACCAGATCGTCGGTGGCGCAGCCGGCGAGATCCTCGACCGACTTGATGTCGTTCTCGCCGAACTTCACCAGCATCTTCGAGGTCACGCCGGGCACGTCCTTCACGGCGTCCTCGACGCCGAGTTCCTTGCGGCGGGCCTCGATCTCGGCTTCCTGCTGATCGAGATATTCGCGGGCGCGGTTCTGGAGCTCCTGCGCTGTCTCTTCGTCGAAACCCTCGATCCCGGCGAGCTCCTTGAGGTCCACCATCGCGAGTTCCTCGACCGAGGTGAAGCCCTCGGACGCGAGCAGCTGGCCGACCACCTCGTCGACATTGAGCGATTCCATGAAGACGCGGGTGGAGTTCTCGAAGTCGGCCTGGCGGCGCTCCGATTCCTCCTGCTCGGTCAGGATGTCGATGTCCCAGCCGGTGAGCTGCGAGGCGAGACGGACGTTCTGGCCGCGCCGGCCGATCGCCAGCGAAAGCTGGTTATTGGTGTCGGGCACCACGACCTCGATGCGCTCGCGGTCTTCGTCGATGACGACCTTGGAGACTTCAGCCGGCGCCAGCGCGTTGACCACGAAGGTTGCAATGTCGGGCGACCAGGGAATGATGTCGATCTTCTCGCCCTGCAGTTCGTTCACGACGGCCTGCACGCGCGAGCCGCGCATACCGACGCAGGCGCCGACCGGATCGACCGAGGAATCGCGGGAAATCACGCCGATCTTCGCGCGCGAGCCCGGATCGCGGGCGACCGCCTTGATCTCGACGATGCCGTCATAGATCTCAGGCACTTCCTGGGCGAACAGCTTCGCCATGAACTGCGGATGGGTGCGGGACAGGAAGATCTGCGGACCGCGGGTCTCGCGGCGGACGTCGAAGATGTAGGCGCGGACGCGGTCGCCGTTGCGGAACACTTCGCGCGGCAGCATCTCGTCGCGGCGGATGATGGCTTCACCGCGGCCGAGATCGACGATCACGCTGCCATATTCGACGCGCTTGACGACGCCGTTGACGATGTCGCCGATGCGGTCCTTGAATTCCTGATATTGCCGGTCGCGCTCGGCCTCGCGCACCTTCTGCACGATCACCTGCTTGGCCGATTGCGCGGCGATGCGGCCGTATTCCAGCGGCGGCAGGGTGTCGGCGATGGTGTCGCCAACCTGGGCGCCGGGATTGGCGCGCTGCGCGTCGACCAGCGAAATCTGGTTGGAGTGGTTTTCGACCTTGTCGACGACCAGCATGTGGCGCGACAGCCGCAGCTCGCCCTTCTTCGGGTCGATCTCGGCGTGAACGTCAGTCTCGCTGCCGTAGCGGGCCCGCGCCGCCTTGGCGATGGCATCTTCCATCGCCGCGATGACGATGCCGCGGTCGATCGATTTCTCGCGGGCGACGGCGTCGGCGATCTGGAGCAATTCAAGTCGATTGGCGCTGACTGCCATGGCTAGTCTCCTTCGTCAGGCTCGATCTCGCCGCGCCGCGCACGTTCGGCAGCAAGGCGATGCTTCTTTGTATTGGTCGGGGCCGGCTTCTTTTGCGGCTTGGTGTTCTTGGTGGTCTTCGCGCTGATCTCCGCGTGCGGTGCCGGCGGCGGCGCGATGCCGAGATCGCGGCGCATCTGGCGCTCCTCGGCCTTGCCGCGGCGCATGGATTCCGCGATCAGCTCGTCGGTCAGGACCAGCCGCGCCTCGCCGATATCTTCCATGGTCAGGAGCACGTCGGCATCGGCGTCCGCCTTGGCATCGTCGCGATGCAGATGCACGCGATCACCTTCGACGGCACCGAGGGTGCCACGGAACCGCTTGCGCCCCTCATGGGCGACCGCCATGTCGATCTTCACCAGATGGCCGGAATAGCGCTCGAAATCGGAGCGGCGCACCAGCGGACGGTCGATCCCCGGCGATGAGATCTCCAGCCGATAGGCGCGATCGATGGGGTCGGCGACGTCGAGCACGGGCGACAGGGCTCGCGAGATCGCCTCGCAATCCTCGAGCTGCATCGAGCCGTCCGGCCGCTCGGCCATGATCTGCACGGTGCAGCCGGCGTCGCCGGAGATGCGGATCCGCACCAGCCGGTAACCCATGCCCTCGAGCACGGGAGCCGCGACCGCAGACACCCGCGCCGCCGCGCCCGGCTCGACCACGAGCCTCGGCTCGGCCAGCAACTCGGCCTCGGTGGAACCAGTGTTCGGTTCGGTCATATCAGGGGTCAAGGCGCTCGATAGTCTCGATGGTTAAGGCTTGGTCAAAACGTCGAAGCCCGCTTCGGAACTTTCCCGACGCTCAGTCGGGCCGCATCTTCCGCCAAGCCGCGTTCAGGTAATAAAAAAGAGCGGGTCCTTTCGGGCCCACTCTCACTACGCGGATCGTATGAGAAGATGAATTGGCGCTGATATAGCCCTTTCCGCCACTCCGGACAAGGCCCATCGCAGCCGGATGCGGGCTTTTTGCAGCCCGGCAGGCCCCCGGGAGCAACGCTTCTTTCACGAACCGGGCCTAAATTTCCCGGTTGTGGGGCGGCTTGAGGCTATGGCGCGCCCACGGCGTGCCAAATTCGAGTTGCGTTTCATGACCGTTGCCACGTCGCTCATTCCCGGACTGGACGATATCGTCAAACGCGGCGATCCCCGGCGTCGTGGCGAGATCGCGAGCGCCATTGCCGCGCTGTTCTTTCAGGACGCCTCAAAACTCCGTCCCGAGCTCGTCGATCTCTTCGACGATCTCCTGATCGATCTCGTCCCGCATGCGGAGCTTGCCTCGCGCGTCGATCTCGCCGAGCGCTTCTCGCGGCTGGATAATGCACCGCCTCATCTGGTCGGCCAGCTCGCGCGCGAAAACGAAATCCTGGTGGCGGGTCCGGTGTTGCGCCGTTCGCCCGTGCTCGATGAAGCCGCACTCGTCGAGATCGCCCGGCTGAAGGGCCAGGGCCATCTGCTGGCGATGACGGAACGGCCGACCCTGTCGACTGAGATCACCGACGTGCTGGTCGAGCGCGGCGATCGCGACGTGGTGCGTCGTGCCGCCGGCAATGCCGGTGCGTCCTTCTCAGCGGGCGGCTATTCGGAACTGATCAAGCGCGCGAGCCGGGATGGCGTGCTGACGCTCAAGATCGGCCAGCGCGACGATATCTCCGGCGAGCATCTTAAAGAACTCCTGGACGGCACGCTCGATGTCATTCGCCGTCGTCTCTCCAGCGTGGTCAATCCGACGCGCCAGGTCGAGATCAAACGCGCCATGGCCTCGATCGAGGACGCCGCGCTGCCGCCCGGCCCGCGGCGCGATTTCTCCGCCGCGCAACGTACGGTGCTTGATCTGCAGCGCGGCGGCCATCTCGGCGAAAGCGCGCTGCTTGGTTTTGCCAAGGCGCAGAAATACGAGGAATCGGTCGCCACGCTCTCGGCGATGGCTGGCGTCAGGCTATCGATGCTCGACCGCCTGATCGCAGGCGACCGCTACGATCCGATCCTGATCCTCGGCCGCGTCCTGAATCTCGGCTGGCCCACGGTGCGCGCGCTGATCCTGATGTGGTACGGGCCGCATCGCATGCCGGCCGATGCCGATCTCGAGCAGTCGCGGATCAATTTCACCCGCCTGATGCCGGCGACCGCCGAGCGCGTCGTGAATTTCTGGCGCAACCGGCGAGCGATCTAACGCCTGCGAAACCGCAAGTACGCCGCCTTGCGTCCCTCGCGCGCGGCCTTACGTCCATAGCGCGTCATGGTGTAGCCGGCCCAGGGCTGGCGAAAATCATCGGCGCGTTCCGCAAGCCACTGAAAATCCGGCGCGCGCGCAAGATGCGAGAGCGTCCAGGCGCAGTAATCGTCGATATCGCAGACGAAACGAAATTCACCGCCCGGCTTCAGCACGCGCGCCATGGCGACGATCGTCCGGTCCTGAACGAAGCGCCGCTTCCAGTGTCGCCGCTTCGGCCAGGGATCGGGATGGATCAGATCGATCCGCGACAGCGAGGCGTCCGGCAGCCAGGCCAGCAGTTCGGCGGCATCGCCGGCGAACAGGCGGATGTTGGTGATGTTGGCCGCCTCGATCTGCGCGAGGATTTTTGCCATGCCGTTGACATAGGGCTCGCAGCCGATGAAGCCCGTCGTCGTGAAGTTTTGCGCCTCCGCGGCGAGATGCTCGCCGCCACCGAAGCCGATCTCGAGCCGCAAGTCTTCGGCTGCGGGATCGAAGATCTCAGCGGCGCTCGCCGGCCTCTCGGTCGTGATGTCGAGCGCAAGATGCGGCAGCAGATGATCGACCAGCTCGGCCTGGTGCTGCCTGAGCTTATGTCCCTTGCGCCGTCCGAAGAAGGCACGCTCGCCGTCCGCGCGATCGGGATCTGATTTGCGTTCGCTCATCGCAGCGTCTGGTACAGGCGGTGGAGCAGCCGCGCGCGCGGCTCGAGCGAGGAGACGTAGAGCTGCTCATAATGGGTGTGTGCGCCCTTGCCGTCGACGCCGAGTCCGTCGAGCGTGCCGGTATGGGGCGCGGTGAAATTGCCGTCCGAGCCGCCGCCGGTGTGGGTGTCGATCAGCTCGAAACCGATCTCCGCGGCAATCGTCTTCGCGTGCTCGTACAGCGAGGCGCCGGCATTGCCTTTCTCGTAGGGAGGGCGATTGAGCTCGCCGGTGACGGTGACGGTGACGCCATCGGTCTTCGATGTCAGTCCGAGGATCTTGCCGACGAATTCTTCCGCATCGTTGAAGCCAGGCACGCGCAGATCGACTTCGGCATAGGCCTCCTCTGGCGTGACGTTGGGCCGCGTGCCGCCGCGCACCACGCCGACATTGACGGTGACGCCGCGCTTCAGGTCGTTCATCCCATCGAGCGTCTGGATGACGTTTGCGAGCTCGCGCACGGCGCTGCGGCCGTCTTCGGGGCGCGAGCCGGCATGTGCGGGCACGCCCTTGATGTAAATCTTGAAGCGCCCGACGCCCTTGCGCCCGGTGACGATCTTGCCGCCGTCGCGCGCCGGTTCCGTCACCAGCACGTATCTGGCCTTGCGCCCTTCGGCCTCGATGAGCGCGCGCGAGGTCGGGCTGCCGATCTCCTCGTCGGAGGTGAACATGTGGGTGATGCCGAGCGGCGGACGCTCGGGCGCAGCGCAAAGCTCTCGAAAGGCGTGATAGGCGATGTAGGCACCGCCCTTCATGTCGTAGATGCCGGGACCGAACGCGCTGTCGCCTTCGACCTTGAACGGCAGACGTTCGATGAAGCCCATGGGATGGACGGTATCGAGATGGCTGAGCACCAGGATACCGGGGCGGTCCTGACCCCAGGTCGAACGCACCACAAGATGATCGCCGCAGCCATCGACGCCGGCGACGCGGTCGAGCGTGACGGGCAGATCGCGGTAATGGT
The DNA here is from genome assembly GCF_021458635.1 of Bradyrhizobium monzae. Classification (GTDB taxonomy): domain Bacteria; phylum Pseudomonadota; class Alphaproteobacteria; order Rhizobiales; family Xanthobacteraceae; genus Bradyrhizobium. Next base: position 506,247 of record NZ_JAIRDQ010000004.1, on the reverse strand, counting down.
CGGCGACCACGGAGACCAGCCTGTTGACCTGGTCAGGCACCTCCGTCGGCGTCTCGATCTCCACCCAGCGGCGGATACCGGCGAGAATAGTTTGGGAATCGAACGAGTTGGAGTTCGCCATGAAAATATCTGTGCCTTCGAATCGCATCATCTCGGCGGAGGCGCGCTGAAGAGCGGCCGCAAATGACGACATAAGCCAGATTTGGCGCAGTCTCAAATCGGAATGAGTTGGCGCGTCAGCGCTTGTCAGGGCCTTCGCGGGCGGCGATCTGCTCGACGAGATCGACGATCGAACGGCGCAGCTTCGAATCGGTGATTCGGGTGAACGCCTTGGTCAGCGCGAGCCCTTCGGAGGTCGCGAGGAAGTCGGAGACATAAGAGGGCGATGCACCTTCCGCGAAGCCGTCGGGGCCGGCGACGCCGCTCGGTCCACCCTCGAACAGGAACGACACCGGCACCTGCAGAATCTCGGCGATCTGCTGGATTCGGCTTGCTCCAACGCGGTTCGTGCCCTTCTCGTACTTCTGAATCTGCTGGAAAGTCAGGCCCAAAGCTTCACCAAGCTTTTCCTGACTCATGCCCAACATGATGCGGCGCATGCGCACGCGACTGCCGACATATTTGTCAACAGGGTTGGGCGCTTTCGACATTTCCTCAGCCCTCCAAACACCACCGTCGGCGCAATGAAACTATTGCCTCGGGTGACAGCGACGTCAAAACTTCACCCTGATTGGGGAAACATTGCGGAGAAATTTAGCAATGCACCGCTGTCTTGTGCAGCGGGTGCAGAATGGGGAGCCCGCGAGCAGTATGTCAACCGTGGGACTGCGGTTGTCAAAAGTTTCCCGGCGCCTCGCCAGAAGCCGCTAGCTGCAGTGCGATCAGGGGTGCCGTTTGGCAACACGCCGTCGCACCGCCAAAATCACAGCCAGCGCGACCAGCATGGCTGCGGGGATGTCGCCGACTCTCGCATAGATGGTTGGCGGGATTGCGGTGGGCAGGGCTGCATCCAAAATGCCTTCGATTCCGAGACCGAGGCTCGCCACGGTGCGTCCCACCGGATCGATCACCGCCGAGATGCCGGTGTTTGCGGAGCGGACCAGCGGCAGTCCAAGCTCGATGGCGCGCATCCGCGCCTGCTCCAGATGCTGGTACGGACCGGTCGAGATGCCGAACCAGCCGTCATTGGTGAGATTTACCATCCAGCCCGGGCGCTCGTCACGCGTTCCGACCTCGCCGGGGAAAATCGCCTCGTAGCAGATCGACGGCAGCGCAGGCGGTGCGCCCGGCACCGGCAGCACGTGGCGCACCGTGCCGGCAATGAAGCCGCCGCGCATCCGCGTCAGTTGTTCGAAGCCGAGCTTCTCCATCAAATTCTGGTAGGGAAGAAACTCGCCGAACGGAACCAGATGCAGCTTGTCGTAGACCGCAAGCACGCTGCCGTCGTGATCGATCACGTAAATCGAATTGTAGGCCCGGGTGATCGGCGTGCCCGGCGGCAGATCGGGGGCGCGGACCGATCCTGTGATCAGCACCGTGCCCTTGGGCAGCAGCTCTGCGATTTGCGCCATCGCGTCCGCTTCGCGGGTCAGGAAAAACGGAAAGGCGGATTCCGGCCAGATCAAGATCGTGGCGGCGCTCACGCCGGTCGATTGCGGTCCGGAGGCGCGGTCCGACAGCGCGAGATATTTCTTCATCACCTCCGCCTTGGCGGAGTAGTTGAACTTTTGGTCTTGCTGCAGGTTCGGCTGCATCAGGCGCAGCTTCGCACCCGCAACCATCGTGGTCGGATGCAGCGCCATGCGGATGGCGCCGAAGATGCCCATCGCGACCAGCAGCGCAACGGCCCCGGCCGGCACGCGCCAGGCCGGGCGACGGTCGCGCGTGCGGTCGATCAGTACGGCGGGGCTCGCGAAGATCGCAACCGTGAGGAACGTCATGCCCCACTGACCGATCAGCGATGCGGTCTGCGCCAGCGCCAGCGGCTCCGACAGCGCATAGCCGAAAGCGTTCCATGGAAAGCCCGTGAGCACGTGCCCGCGCAACCATTCACTGACGGTGAGGCTCGCGGCGAGTGCGAGAACGCGGGTGGCATCCTTGGTCCAGAGCAGGCGGGCCAACGCGAAGCCGATCGCGGTGAAGATGGAGAGATAGGCCGGCAGGCCCAGCACGGCGAACGGCGTCAGCCAGGCGAACACATCCGCATCGACAAAGAAGGCGATGCCGATCCAGTAGAGGCCGGGGACGAAATAGCCGAGCCCGAACCAGTAGCCGGTCAGCGCTGCGGCAGGGACGCCGCGATAGCGTCCGGCCCCGGCGCCGTCGATCAGCCAGACCATGACGGGGAAGGTGATGAACAGCACCGGAAAGAAATTGAACGGGGCCAGCGCCAGCACCGACAGTGCACCGCACGCCATCGCAAGCAGCGCGCGCTTCCAACCCCAGGTCAGGATGATGGCAAGCGCAATCTGCCGAAGTCGCTGGAACGCGCTCACTGCGAGCCGGTCCCGTCGGCTGGCGGCGGGGTCGGCGTGTCGCCCGCAGGCGGCTGGCCACTCTCGGTCGGGGCCTCGCGGCGGCGGCTCTCGCGCTGGGTGCGCGGCGCGGGGCGTTCCTTTCGCGTCGAGATGCGCAGCCGCTTGACGCGGCGCGGATCGGCATCGAGCACCTCGACCTCGTAATTGCCGGGACCCGAGATCACCTCGCCGCGCACCGGAAGGCGCCCGACGAAGCTGACGAGATAGCCGCCGAGCGTCTCCACTTCCTCGCCGGCCTCGCCGGTGACGAAGTCCTCGCCGATCACGGTGCGCACGTCGTCGAGGCTGGCGCGGGCGTCGGCGATGAAGGCGTTGTCGGGCAGCCGCACGATCGACGGCGGCTCGTCGCTGTCGTGCTCGTCGTCGATTTCGCCGACGATCTGCTCGACGATATCTTCGAGCGAAACCAGCCCGTCGCTGCCGCCATATTCGTCGACGACGAGCGCCAGGTGAATGCGCGTCGCCTGCATCTGTGCGAGCAGGTCGATCGCCCGCATCGACGGCGGCACATAGAGCAGCTTGCGGATGATGCGGGCATCCCCGAGCGGCAGCGCCAGATCGACGGTGCGAAGGTCGAGCCCGGCCGGCAGCGGCTTCTTGCGCTTGGTCTTGGTGGCCTCCGACACGCGCGCACGCGCGGTCATGAAGGCGAGCAGGTCGCGGATGTGGACGATGCCGACGGGATCGTCGAGCGTCTCGTTGTAGACCACGAGGCGCGAATGGCCGGCGCTCTCGAAGCGATCCATCAATTCGCCGAGCGGGATGTCGCGTTTCACCGCGATGATGTCGGCACGATGCACCATGACATCGGCGATGCGGCGCTCGTGCAGGCCGAGGATGTTGCGCAGCATGGTGCGCTCGACCGCGGAGAAGCCGGTGTCGTCGGGCGTGCTCGCGTCGAGCACGACCTGGAGATCGTCGCGCACCGAGCCGGCCTTCCAGCCGAACAGCGTGCGGATGGCGCGCAGCAGCCAGCCATCCGCGGTCGGCCGCAGGACCTCGCCTGATGTCACCACGGCCGGGAGGTTGGCCGTGTTGCGCGGATTGTCGTGAGTAGGCTCTGAATCCGGCATCTCAGTGCGTCCCCGCGCGGTCTGCATAGGGATCGGGGATGCCGAGGTGAGCCAGGATCTCGGTTTCGAGCGCTTCCATCTCTTCCGCGTCGCCGTCGTTCTCGTGATCGTAGCCGATCAAGTGCAGGAAACCATGCACGGCGAGATGACTCAAATGATGATCGAACGGCTTGTGTTCCTCGTCCGCCTCGCGCCGCATGGTCTCGTAGGCGATCGCGATGTCGCCGAGCATGCGCGGTGCATCGCCCGGCTTCCATTCGCCCTCCGGCTGGAGTGCGGGAAACGACAGCACGTTGGTCGGCTTGTCGATGCCGCGCCAGTTGCCGTTGAGAGTGCGGATACCGGCGTCATCGGTCAGCATCACAGCCACTTCCGCCTCCGCGACATCTTCATCGACGGATTCGGCGGCGGCCGCAACGGCGCGCTGGATCACGGTTTCGGCGTCGGGCTCGCTTTGCCAGCAATCGGCGACGACGAGGACCTCGGTCATGGGAAGGTTGGGGTGTGACATGGTTTTGTTCGGGGCGAAAAGGCGCCGGATCCGCGCCCGTGTGGTCCCGCTGTTGTCTCGTCAGGATTTGTTGCCGGCGGGCGGCCGCTGCGGCTGCCCTTCGTAGGCGGAGACGATTCGTGCCACGAGCTCGTGGCGGATGACGTCCTCGGCTTTGAATTGAACTTGCGCAATGCCTTCGACTCCGCTCAGCAGACGCGTCGCCTCGGCCAGACCCGAGGTCTGGCCGTTCGGCAAGTCGATCTGCGAGGGATCGCCGGTTACGATCATGCGGCTATTCTCGCCGAGACGGGTCAGAAACATCTTCATCTGCATCGATGTCGTGTTCTGCGCCTCGTCCAGGATGATGGCTGCGTTGGTCAGCGTGCGGCCGCGCATGAAGGCGAGCGGCGCGATCTCGATCTCGCCGGTCTGCAGCGCGCGCTCGACGATGCGTGCATCCATCAGGTCGTAGAGCGCGTCGTAGATCGGACGCAGATACGGATCGACCTTCTCGCGGAGGTCGCCGGGCAGGAAGCCGAGTCGCTCGCCGGCTTCGACCGCCGGACGCGACAGGATGATCTTGTCGACCTCCTTGCGCTCGAACAATTGCGCGGCATGCGCGACCGCGAGCCAGGTCTTGCCGGTGCCGGCGGGGCCGATGCCGAACACCAGCTCATGGCGCTTCAGCGCGCGGATGTAAGAGTCTTGCGCAGCCGTGCGTGCGCGCACCGGGCGCTTGCGCAAGTTGATGCTGTCGAAGGCCGACTTCGCCGACTTGGCGTCGAACTCGAACAGCGACCCCTGTGCGATCACCGCGCGGATTGCGCCTTCGACCTCGCCCTGGTCGACTTCCTGCCCCTTCACGGCATGCTCATAGAGCGTCTCCAGCACCCGGCGTGCCGCGTCGCAGCCGTCGCGGGTGCCGCCGATGGTGATGTGGTTGCCCTTGGAGTCCACCACGACGCCGAGCCGCCGCTCGATCTGCGCCAGGTTCTGGCCGTAGGGGCCGACCAGCGCGGATGCGGCGCGGTTGTCGTCGAAGTCGATGACGACCTGGGTCTCGGGCGGAACTTGCATGTCGCGGTCAAATTTGCGGCTGGGAGCGATAGAAGACGAATCCGATGCGCTTTTTGGCAAGGGTTCAGGCTCCAGTGGCGATGGATGATAAAGCGGGCTCGCGCGTACGTGGCGTGGCGAGCTCGCCGAGGAAACTGTAGCGCTCGAGGCTGTCGATCCGTACCGGCAGGATTTGTCCGATGATGTCGGACGAGGCCATCACATGCGCAGGCTGGAGGAAGGCGGTGCGGCCGACGATCTGGCCGTCCTTGCGCGCCGGACGTTCGAACAGCACGTCGACCGTTGAGCCAATCGCAGCCTTGTTGAAGGCCGATTGCTGGCTGTCGATCAATTCCTGGAGCCGCTCCAATCGCTGGTCCATCTCGACGGGGGACACCGTCTCCTGCATATCCGCGGCCGGCGTTCCCGGCCGGGCGGAGTATTTGAACGAATATGCTGCAGCGTAGCCGATTTGCGTGACAAGCGCGAGTGTCGCGAGAAAATCTTGCTCGCTTTCCCCTGGGAAGCCCACGATGAAATCTGATGAAAAAGCAATGTCTTGGCGCGCGGACCGGAAACGGTCGATGACGCGCCGATAATCATCGGCGGTATGTTTCCGGTTCATGGCGGCCAGGATTCGGTCCGAACCCGACTGCACCGGCAGGTGCACGAACGGCATCAGCGCATCGAGATCGCGATGGGCTGCAATCAAGGTATCATCGACGTCGCGGGGGTGGCTGGTCGAGTAGCGCAGCCGTGCGATGCCGGGAATCTGCGCCAGGCGCTCCAGCAATTGGCCGAGCCCCCAGCTTTTTCCATCCGGTCCGTCGCCGTGATAGGCGTTGACGTTCTGGCCGATCAGCGTGAGCTCGCGCACGCCGTTGTCGGCGAGACGCTTCACGTCGTCGATGATCTTTGCGACGGGCCGCGAGACTTCGGCGCCGCGCGTGTAGGGCACGACGCAGAAGGTGCAGAACTTGTTGCAGCCTTCCTGCACGGTCACGAAAGCGGAAATACCGCGCGCGCGGATCGCCTCGGGCTTCGGCTGGGCAAGGAAGCCGAACTTGTCCGCGGCCGGAAACTCGGTCTCGATGGCGCGGCCTTCATGGCCGGCGCGCTTCAACAGCTCGGGCAGGTGATGATAGCTCTGTGGACCGACCACGACGTCGACCGCCGGTGCGCGGCGCACGATCTCCTCGCCTTCGGCCTGGGCGACGCAGCCTGCGACCGCGATCTGCATGGCGCGGCCCTCGCGCGCGGCCTCGTCCTTGGCGACGCGCAGGCGGCCGAGCTCGGAATAGACCTTTTCAGAGGCCTTTTCGCGGATGTGGCAGGTGTTGAGGATGACGAGATCGGCGTCCTCGGCGTTGGCCGTCTCCACGAATCCTTCCGGAGCCAGCGTGTCCACCATGCGCTGGGCATCGTAGACGTTCATCTGGCAGCCATATGATTTGATGTGCAGCTTGCGCGGCGGCTTCATGGAACCCGGAATTGAGGTGGAGGACGGCCCTCAGATATAGGCTGAGGGGCCGAAAATCCAGCGATTGGAGCCTGAAAGGGTCATTCCAGGGGTATGAAGCAGCCGCGAAGTGCGGAATCGAGAGGTTTGGCGCCGGATTCAGCCCGTCAGGGCGTCCGCTGCGATCCGCCGGACCAGTTCAGGCAATTGATGCATGTCCGAGAAGGTCAGGTCGGCACCGGCCTGGCGCAGGGTTTCGGCATGGCCGGCCCCGCAATGGCTGCCACCGTAAAAGCCGAACACTTTCATCCGGGCCGCCCGCGCACCGGCGATGCCGGCAAGGCTGTCCTCGATCACGACACAGCGCTCCGGCGGCACGCCCATTTCCTTCGCAGCAAACAGGAACAGGTCCGGTGCAGGCTTGCCGTTTGTCACCTGCGAGGACGAGAAGATGTTGGGGGCGAGGCGTTCATAGAGCCCAGTGCTTCCGAGACTCACCCGCATGCGCGGATGCGAACCGCTCGAGGCAACGCAGACCCGTTGCGTCACGACGTCGAGCACGTCGTGGATGCCGTGGATCGCTTCGAGATCGGCTTCGAACGCGCGAAACAGCTCGTCCTGCAGATCGCCGTGATAGGCCTCGGGCAGCTTGCGGCCGAGTTCGGCTTCGATCTCGAGATTGGCCTGTTTCGTCGAGCGGCCAAGGAAGCGCTCGGACACCTGCTCCGATGTGATCGGATAGCCGTGACGGGTCAGCACATCGGCATGCGCGCGACAGGAGATCGCCTCGCTGTCCACGAGCACGCCGTCGCAATCGAAGATGATGAGATCAACGGCCACGAGATCAGGACGTCGGCTTGTCGTCGTCGAGCGGGACGCAATAGAGCTCGAGCCGGTGATCGACCAGCTTGTAGCCGAGCTTGCGGGCGATCTCCGCCTGAAGCTTCTCGATCTCTTCGGAGGTGAACTCGATGACCTTGCCGTCGCGCAGATTGATGAGGTGGTCGTGATGGCTGTCGCGCATCGTCTCGTAGCGCGCGCGGCCCTCGCGGAAATCGTGACGCTCGATGATGCCGGCATCCTCGAACAGTTTGACGGTGCGATAGACGGTCGAGATCGAGATCTTGTCGTCGACGGCGACACAGCGCCGGTACAGTTCCTCGACGTCGGGATGATCGACCGCTTCCGCAAGCACGCGGGCGATGACGCGGCGTTGCTCGGTCATGCGCATGCCGGTGGCGGCACAGCGCGCCTCGATGCCGGACGCCTTGGATGCGGAAGAGGGTTTAAGTCCAGTCATGTGATGTCTGCCTGACGGGCGCTTTCTGCCATCGATACTACGACAAGTCACGTCGCATCAGAAGTGCGTTCAATTGTTCCCCGTTGGCCTGCTTATAGTAGCGTTCGCGGCGCCCGACCACCACGAATCCGCCTCGGTCATAGAGCCGTCGTGCCGGCTGATTGTTCTCCTCGACCTCCAGAAATATCGTGCGCACGCCTCGCCCCGCGAGGTGACCCAGATGGGTCATCAGCAGCGTTCGGGAGAGACCGCGGCCGCGATGGGACTGGTCGACCGCGACCGAGAGGATTTCGGCTTCGTCCGCGCCGATCCGCGATACGGCAAATCCGATGGTCTTGCGACCGAGCCGCAAGCGGTGGACGAGCGTGTTGCGCTCGCTGAGCATGACCTCGAACTCGCTTTCGCCCCAGCCGTGCGCGAAAGAGGCGGCGTGGAGCTGTGCCAACCGTGTCGCGTCGCGCACGGACGCCGGTTCGACGGCGGCGGTGCCGCCGCGCCACCATTCCGAAAACCATCTCATCATGACGTTGCGGCTTGAGCGGCGAGCAGGGGCTGGACCGCCGGCTTTGCATCGGGCGCCTTCAGATAGAACGGCCGCGCCGGATTGGTGTCGGCATTTGCCGCAGCGCCGAGCCAGGCGACCCAGCTGATGTCGGGTGCGGGCTGCGGGTCGACCGAAACAGGTTGCGACGCATCTTTCGGCCAGCGCTCGGCGAGAATCTTTGCGGCATTGCCGACCAGATGCGGCGCGCCGAATTGCGAGGCCGCGATCGCCTCGTCGACGGGAGCGACGGCCGGCCGCACCAGCAAACTGCCGTCGCCGGCGACGATCTGGAAATAGACGTGATCGTGCCGCGCATCGATCGCGGAGATCACCGGCACCGTTCCGCTCTGGCCGACAATGGCGGCTGCGTAGGCCGACAAGGTCGTCAGTCCGACGGCCGGCCGCTTGGCCGCGAGCGCGAGACCGCGGGCCGCCGAGATGCCGACGCGCAAGCCGGTGAAGCTGCCGGGGCCGACCGTGACCGCGATGCGGTCGAGCGCCGTGAAAGCGAGATCGGCCGACCGCATCACGCGCGCGATCATCGGCATCAGCGCCTCGGCATGGCCGCGCTTCATGAGCAGCAGCTCCTGCGCGAGGAGCTCACCGGCGTCGGTGTCGAGAACGGCAGCCGCACACGCTTCGAGCGCGGTATCGATGGCAAGGATCAGCATGAAAAAACGAGCAGTGAGTGGCGAACGGCGGACAGCTTAGCGAACCAGACGCCCATCCGCCATTCGTCATTCACTGTTCGTAGCCCCTGATATCGCCGCACTTCGTAGGGCGGGCAAAGGCGCTCTTGGGCCGTGCCCACCAGCTTTGCCTCTATGAAAGAAGGTGGTCACGCTTCGCTTTGCCCACCCTATGGCAGCTCGCTCACATCGGCCGGACTTCGACCACGTCAGGCACAAAGTGCTTCAGCAGATTCTGAATGCCGTGCTGGAGCGTCGCGGTCGATGACGGGCAGCCGGAGCAGGCGCCCTTCATGTTGAGATAGACGATACCGTCCTTGAAGCCGCGGAAAGTGATGTCGCCGCCGTCATTGGCGACCGCCGGCCGCACCCGCGTCTCGATCAGATCCTTGATCATGTCGACCGTCTCGGCATCGGACTCGTCGAAGAACTCGTCTTCGTCGTCGAGATCGACATCGGCTTGCGCAGCGCCGTCGGCGAGCAGCGGCGCGCCGGACATGTAGTGCTCCATGATGGCACCGAGGATCGCGGGCTTAAGCTGCTGCCATTCACCGTTCGCCTTGGTCACGGTGATGAAATCCGACCCATAGAACACGCCGGTGACGCCGGGCACCTCGAACAGCTTTTCCGCGAGCGGCGAACGCACAGCGGATTCGCGGCTAGCAAACTCCATCGGGCTGCCGTCGACGACGACGCGGCCGGGAATGAATTTCAACGTGGCGGGATTGGGGGTGGCTTCGGTTTGAATGAACATGGTTCTCTCCAGACGTCGCCGGTTCAAGGCCGGCGCGTGCTCCATCCAGTAGCAGATGGCGACGGGGAACGCACGGTCAAGGGGATAGACGGTCGTTTCGCTGTTATTTCAGCGGGTTAGGCCATTGCTTACCGTCCCATGGAGGGGTCGGAGCGGCTACGTCAGCGAATCCACGCTTTGATCGCTCAGCGCACCTGAAATGATGGTCACCGGCACCGGGAACGTGCCGAGTGCATGCGTGAGCAGCGCCACCCACGGTCCCGGCCCTTCCGCGCCGGGGCTGGCGGCGAGCACGAGCATGGCAATATCGGGGTCCTCGTCGATGACCGCGAGCAGCTGTTCCATCGCGGCGCCCTCGCGGATGAGCCGCTCCGGCGTGATCGCGGCAATGCCGTTGGCGCGGCCGGCGGCGCGGTCGAGCGCGGCTTCCGCCGCTTCATGGGCCTCGGCGCGCATAATGTCGGCGACACCCAGCCATTGCTGGTTCTGGTCCTCGATCTCGATGATGCGCAACATCACCACGCCGCCGCCGGCGCGGATCGCCCAGCGGCTGGCGTAATAGACCGCGCGATCCCATTCGGCGGTGTCGTCGACGATGACGAGGCATTTGGGCTTGTGACCCGGCTCGAAGCAAAGTCGCTTGCTGGTCATGCCTATCCCGGAATGTGCACGGGGAGCATGCTGCCACACTCGCTCGCGCTTGGGGAGAGGCGAAGCGGCCTGCGCCGCGGCGCAGGCCGGACTTCAGCGACGGCGAATGAAGCCGACGATGTCCTTGGAGAGGTTCATGGTCTCCTCGGCGATGGCGCGGGCCCGATCGGAACCATCGTTCAGGATGGCGTCGATATGGCTGGGCTCGGCCACCAGGCGCTTCATCTCGCCGGCGATCGGCGCGAGCTTGGTCACGCACAGCTCCGCCAGCGCGTTCTTGAAGCTGGAGAACTGGCCGCCGCCGAACTCGCCGAGCACGCTGGCCTTGGAACGGCCGGAGAGCGCGGCGAAAATGCCGACGAGATTGTCGGCCTCGGGACGTGCTTCCAAGCCCTTCTCTTCGCTCGGCAAGGGCTCCGGATCGGTCTTCGCCTTGCGGATCTTCTGCGCGATGGTGTCGGCGTCGTCGGTCAGATTGATGCGCGAATTGTCCGACGCATCTGATTTCGACATCTTCTTGGTGCCGTCGCGCAGGCTCATCACGCGCGTCGCCGGGCCCGTGATCAGGGGTTCCGGCAACGGGAAGAACAGGCCGTCATTGGTGCCATGGCTACGAATGGAATCGCCGAAATCATTGTTGAACTTCTGCGCGATGTCGCGCGAGAGCTCGAGATGCTGCTTCTGGTCCTCGCCGACCGGAACGTGGGTGGCGCGGTAAAGCAGAATGTCGGCGGCCATCAGCACGGGATAGTCGAACAGCCCGACCGAGGCGTTCTCGCGGTCCTTGCCGGCCTTCTCCTTGAACTGGGTCATGCGGCCGAGCCAGCCCATGCGCGCGACGCAGTTGAAGATCCAGGCGAGCTCGGCGTGGCCGGAGACCTGGCTCTGGTTGAACACGATGTGCTTCCTGGGATCGATGCCGCTTGCGATGAACGCCGCGGTCACCTCGCGGGTGTTGCGCGCGAGCTCGGCCGGGCCGCCCCAGACGTCCACGCCCTGCGTGATCGCGTGCATGTCGACGACGCAATAGATGCAGTTGTGGGTTTCCTGCATCTTCACGAAGTTGACAATCGCGCCGAGATAATTGCCGAGGTGCAGATTGCCCGTCGGCTGGACGCCCGAAAAAACCCGTTCAACGAATGGCATGGCAAGTGTTCCCAGAGGTATTCGGGCCGTCGTTTCCAACAGCGGCGCTGCCCCGTCAAGGGTAATTCGATCGACCCGCGTGGGCCGAGGTCGGTCAGGCGGGCCGCTTCAGGGCATTAACCGCCTCGCGCCAGGACGCCGCGCCGAGGATTTGCAGGAGCAGGCCATAGACGGCGATTCCGGCGCCAATCTGCAAGCCCAGCACAATGAAGCGGATGAGGCCGTGGGCCTCAACCGGCATCAGCCCCGTCGTCAGCCAGAGCAGGGCGCCCATGGCGGCGGCCGCAAGCACGATCCGCGGCAGCCGTTTTCGCGCGACAGCATCAACCGAGAAGCCGAATTCGCCGGTGCCTTTGCGAAGTAACGAGACGGCGCTGCTCCAGGCGCCGGCGGCGATGCTGGCCGCGATCCCGCTCGCGCCAAAGAAGTGCCCAAGCAGCACAGCGAGCGCGACCGCGACCACAAGGCCTTTGGCGGTGGCGAGCAGCGGCGTCATTGTGTCGCTGCGGGCAAAGAAGGCCGGCGACAGCGCCTTGATCAGCACGTGCGCCGGCAGGCCCAATGCCAGCCACATCAGCGCGTGTGCGGTCGCCGTACTGTCATCGGCGCCGAACGCGCCATGCTCGAACAAAAGCCGCACGATCGGTTCGGCCAGCACGGCAAGGCCGAGCGTGGCGGGCAGCGCCAGCCCGGTCGCGAGCTCCAGCGCGCGCGATTCCGCATGGGCCACCGCGTCGCGGTCGCCGCTCCCCACGGCGCGCGTCAGCTCCGGCACCAGCACCGTGCCCATGGCGACGCCGACAATGCCGAGCGGCAGCTCGATCAGGCGGTTGGCGAAATAGAGCCAGGACACGGCCGACGGCGTTGCGGAGGCGATGATCGCGCCGGCCACCATCAGCCATTGCGGGCCGGAGCTTGCGATCATGCCGGGGATCGCCTTGGCAAAGAAGCTGCGCATCTCCTTGTCTAAACTTGCGCGCAACGGTGTCGCGAGCTGCGCACCTCGCTGCGACACCAGCATCAGGAGTTGCAGCAGGCCGGCAATGCCGACGGTCGCCGCCAGCATCCATGCGGCGAGGGACGCATCGGCGTGCCAGACCAGCAGCATCGCGATCGTTGCAATCAACGCGATGTTGAACAGCAGCGGCGAGAACGCCGTGAGCGCAAATCTCCCTTGCGCATTCAGCAGCCCCATCAGCACCGTGACCGGGCCAGCAAAGGCCAGATAAGGCAGCATCAGCCGCGCGTTCTGAACGGCGAGATCGAGCGTGTGGCTGCCGACGAAGCCCGGCGCGATGATCGTGATGATCAGCGGCATCAACAGCGCGATCACGATGGAGATCACGATCAGGGCCGCGCTGACCGTGCCGAGCACGCGCCCCGCAAACGCGGAGGCGGCCACTTCCCCATCGCGCTCACGGACGCGCAGCCAGGCCGGAATCAGGGCCGCATTCAGCGCGCCTTCGCTGAGCAGGCGCCGTACCACGTTGACGAGCTGGAATGCGGCCAAAAACGCATCCGCCACGGCGCCGGTGCCGAGCAGCGCCGCGATCAGGGAATCGCGGGCAAAGCCCAGTAGCCGCGAGGCCAGTGTTCCCGTCGAAACTGTCAGGAAGGAGCGGATCATCGGACGTACATAATACCGTTGCTTGCCCGTAGAGGCCCGGTCGTGATAGGCCGCGAACCAGATTTCAGGCCGACAGGAAGCGGATTTCTCCGGCAATCGCAATCCGGCAAACAGGATCAAGGTGAATGGCTGACGTGAAATATGACGTTCTCGGCATCGGCAACGCGCTGTTCGACGTGCTGGTCCGGACCGATGAAGCCTTTTTGGTCAAGCACGGCATGACCAAGGGCGGCATGTCCCTGATCGACGAGGCGCGGGCTGCTGCGATCTATGCGGACATGGGTCCGGCGACGGAAGTCTCGGGCGGCTCGGCCGCCAACACGATCGTGGGCATCGGCAGCCTGGGCGCGCGTGCCGCTTATGTCGGCAAGGTCAAGGACGACCAGATCGGCAAGCTCTATGTCCACGACATCCGCGCCGCCGGCGTCGCCTTCAACACGCCGGCCGCGAAAGACGGCCCCGCGACCGGCTGCTCCTACATCCTGGTCACGGGCGACGGCGAGCGCACTATGAACACCTATCTCGGCGCGGCGCAGGATCTGTCGCCGGCTGACATCGATCCGGCCGAGATCGCGGCCGCCAAGATCGTCTATCTCGAAGGTTATCTTTGGGATCCGCCGGGCGCCAAGGAAGCCTTCCTGAAGGCCTCCAAGATTGCTCACGAGGCTGGCCGCAAGGTGGCGCTGACGCTGTCGGACTCCTTCTGCGTCGGCCGCTATCGCGACGAGTTTCTGGGGCTGATGCGGGGCGGCACCGCCGACATCGTGTTCGCCAACGAGTCCGAGCTGCACTCGCTCTACGAGACCTCCGACTTCGACACCGCGCTCAAGCAGCTGCGCAACGACGTCAAGCTCGGCGTGGTCACCCGCAGCGAGAAGGGCTGCGTGGTGGTGACGCCGACGGACGCCGTCGCCGCGCCGGCCTCGCCGATCACGCAGCTGGTGGACACCACCGGCGCCGGCGATCTGTTCGCGGCTGGCTTCCTGTACGGCCTCTCGCGCGATCTGTCGCACAAGCAGTGCGGCGAGCTCGGTGCGCTTGCCGCCGCCGAAGTGATCCAGCATATCGGCGCGCGCCCGCAGGTGTCGCTGAAGCAATTGGCGCAGCAGCGCGGGTTGACGGTTTAACTCCGCTCTCTCCCCGTCATTGCGAGGAGCGCAGCGACGAAGCAATCCAGATTCTCTCCGAGGAGGCAGTCTGGATTGCTTCGCTGCGCTCGCAATGACGGCGCGGGCTCACGCTGTCTTCGCCGCCTTCAGCCCCAGCCGCTGCTCGACCGCCTCTCGCATCACGAACTTCTGGATCTTTCCGGTCACGGTCATCGGAAATTCGTCGACGAACTCGACGTAGCGCGGGATCTTGTTGTGGGCGATCTGGCCATCGCAGAACGCGCGAACTTCCTCCGCCGTCAGCGTCTCGCCGGACCTGACGCGGACCCAGGCGCAGAGCTCCTCGCCACAGCGGGCGTCGGCTACGCCAAAAATCTGCACGTCCTGGATCTTCGGATGGCGGTAGAGAAACTCCTCGATCTCGCGCGGGTAAAGGTTCTCGCCGCCGCGGATCACCAGATCCTTGATGCGGCCGACGATGTTGCAATAGCCCTCGTCGTCGATGGTGGCGAGATCGCCGGTGTGCATCCAGCCGTTGGTATCCAGCACGTCGCCGGTCTTTTCCTTCTCCTCCCAATAGCCCAGCATGACGCTGTAGCCGCGGGTGCAGAGCTCGCCGCGTTCGCCGCGCCTGACGATCCTGCCTTCGAGATCGACGACCTTCACCTCGACATGCGGATGAATCCGGCCGACGGTGGAGACGCGTCGCTCGAGCGGGTCGTCCGTCGCGCTCTGGAAGCTGACCGGGCTGGTCTCGGTCATGCCATAGGCGATCGTGACCTCGCGCATGTTCATCTCGGTGTTGACGCGCTTCATCACCTCGATCGGGCAGGGCGCGCCCGCCATGATGCCGGTGCGCAATGATTTCAGATTGAACGTCGCGAACTCGGGATGGTCGAGCTCAGCGATGAACATGGTCGGTACGCCATACAGCGCGGTGCACTTTTCCTGCTCGATCGCGCGCAGCGTCGCGAGCGGATCAAAGCCCTCGCCGGGATAGACCATCGTGGTGCCGAGCGTGACGGAGGCGAGGTTGCCCATCACCATGCCGAAGCAATGATAGAGCGGTACCGGAATGCAGATGCGGTCCGCTTCCGTCAGGCGCATCGCACGCCCGGTGAAATAGCCGTTGTTGAGGATGTTGTGATGGGTCAGCGTCACCCCCTTGGGCGATCCAGTGGTGCCGCTGGTGAACTGGATGTTGACGGGATCGTCGAACTGAAGCGCCGCGCCGAGCGCCGCAAGCTGCTCGCGATGCTGGGCGCCGCCCATGCGCGCGACCTCCTCGAAGGGGATCGTGCCTGATGCGGCCGGGCCGCCGATCTGGATCACCATCCGCAGCGCGGGCAGCCGCGGCGCCTGCAGCTTCCCCGGCGTGGCGCTCGCCAATTCCGGCAGCAGCGTGTTGAGCATCTCCATATATTGGCTGGTCTTGAATGCCGTCGCGGTGACGATCGCCGCGCAGCCCACTTTCTTCAGCGCGAACTCGAGCTCGCTGAGCCGGTAGGCAGGATTGATCGTCACCAGGATCAGCCCGGCCTTGGCGGCGGCGAACTGGGTCAGCGTCCATTCCGGCCGGTTCAGCGACCAGATGCCGATCCGCTCACCGCGTTCGAGGCCGAGCGCGAGAAAGCCGGCAGCGAGCGCGTCGACGCGCTCCGAAAATTCCGTCCAGGTCCATCGTACGCCGTGGCTAGGCGAGACCAGTGCTTCACGACTGCCCCAGCGTCGCACGGCGTGGTCGAGACTGCGGCCAATGGTGTCGCCGAGCAGCGGCGTGTCCGAGATGCCGCAAACGTAACTGTCGCTCTTATCCGCCAAATCGGAATCCTCTCGTCAAAGATGATTGGCACGATGTCGTTTGGCCGTCATGCCCGGGCTTGACCCGTGCATCCACGATCTTTTTATTTTATGGCACCACGTGGTTGGCCGGGACAAGCCCGGCCATCCCGCTTGGTGCGAGTTGCGTGCGCTGCTAGGCCGCCTTCTTGCCGCTGCCCGCATCGAGCCCGGCATAGACGCCACGTTCGAATCCCGCGAACGCCTGCAGGCATTTCGCATCCGCAAACGGCAACAGCTGCATCAGGATCACGCCGGTGACGTCGCGCGCCGGGTCGATCCAATAGTAGGTGTTGGCGAGGCCGGCCCAGGCGAGACTGCCGGCGCTGCGACCCTCCGCGGTCTTGGCGGTGTTGATCATGAAGCTGAGGCCCCACTTCTTCACCTGATCCGGATAGAGATCAACGTCGTTGGTGTACATCGGCGCCGCGGTGGGCAGCCTGGTCATGTTGATATCGCCCATCTGGTTCTGGCTCATGCTGGCGATCGTCTCGGCCTTCAGCACCTGGTTGCCGTTGCCGCGGCCCTTGTTCAGGATCATCTGGGTGAACTTGATGTAGTCGGCCGCGGTCGAATAGAGGCCGCCGCCACCCATGTGGAATTCCGGATTCTGCTCGAGCTCGAACGGGATCGCGGCGAGCTGGCCGTCCTCGCCGCGGGCATGCATGCCGACCAGGCGCTTGCGCATGTCGTCGGTGATCTTGAAGCCGGTGTCGGACATGCCGAGTGGCGCGAAGAGATTGTCGCGCAGGTAAGCATCGAGACGCTTGCCGCTGACGGCTTCCACGGCTTTGCCGACGAAATCGATATTGGTGCCGTACTCCCAGCGCGTGCCGGGATCGGTCATGACAGGCGTCTTCAGCGCGGCATTCTGGCAGGTGGTGATCGCAGGGATGCCGGTCTTTTCCAGATAGACCGCGAGATCGCCGTTCCACATGTTGTAGGCGAAGCCGGCGGTGTGGGTCATCAGCTGGCGCAGCGTGATCGCGCTCGTCGCCGGCCGCAGTTTTGGTTCGCCCTTGGCGTCAAAGCCTTCCAGCACCTGCGGCTTGGCGAGATCGGGCAGCAGCGATCCGATCGGTGCATCGAGCGAGAGCTTGCCCTGCTCGACCAGCTGCATCGCGCCGGCACTCGTCACCGCCTTCGTCATCGAAGCGATCCAGAACACACTGTCCGCGGTCATCGCATCGGGCTTGGACAGATCGCGCTTGCCGAAGGCGCCCTGGTAAAGAACCTCGTTGCCGCTGGCGGCGATCGCAACAACGCCGGGAATCTCCTTGGCGTCGCTTGTCTTGCTCAGAATCCCGTCGATCTCAGCTTTGCTTTGCATACGCGTTTCCTCCGGTTTGATTATTGTTGGAAGCGATCGATTGTCCTCCCGCATCCGCTGCGCGGCAAGCGCGTCCGGATGTCCGCGTCGGTCGCGATGTCGTGACTTGACGGCCCAAGCCCTACGCGGGACGACTGATCTGCAACACTTCTTCACAATCTGCGGTGGATGGCCGCAACTCGCCGTGACCTTGGATGGGCTCAGGCGATATGTTTTGAGCGTTTGAAGCACTTGAAACATTTTGTGCGTTGCGGCGTTCAGCATCTGGCCCGATGGGCGGCTGACGTTAAGACTTGAAGCAATTTTGGCGGCCGCTTAACCGGCCGCGAGGGGACCTGAGATGATTTCGACCTGGAGCGAATGGAAGCGCTATCCCCGTCCCGGACGGGGCGACAATCTCGAAGCGCCGATCGCACCCGGGATTTACGAGGTCCGCATCGCCGGCACCGGCGCGCTCTATTCCTTCGGTGCGGTCGACAATCTGGCGCAGTCGCTGGCGCTGCTGCCGGTCGGCTCAAAATCCTGGTTCGGCCGCCGCGACACCTCCGATGCGCCCGATCTCGAATATCGGACGTGCGCAACCTCCTCGAAGGCCGACGCCAAGGCGGCCGCCGAGCGCATGATCGGCCGGCGCGAGACCTATCTGAGCGGCGCGGCGTAATCACGCTGGTCTTAGGTTAATTCCCATCAGCTGTGCGTTGCGGGACGGTGCATTGTGCGCCGTCTGTCCCTATATTCCGGGCCGATCGCCCCCAATGATCGTCCGAGGAGCAACGCCATGACGCCGACCGCCGCCGCACGCGCCCAGCACGCCACCGCCAACCTGCGTGACCGGTTGAAGGACCCCTCGCTCCTGAAGGAGGCCTGCTACATCGACGGCGCCTGGGTCGGCACGCCGGTCTTTGCCGTGAACAATCCCGCGACCGGTGTCGAGATCGCAAAGGTCCCGCAGCTTGGCGCGGACGACACCACCAAGGCGGTCGAAGCCGCTCAGCGCGCCTTCCCGGCCTGGGCCAAGCACACCGCCAAGCAGCGCTCCAACATCCTGCGTAAATGGTTCGAGCTGATCACCGCCAACCGCGAGGACCTCGCGCTGATTCTTACCTCCGAGCAGGGCAAGCCGCTGTCGGAGGCGCTCGGCGAGGTCGATATCGGCGCCGCCTATATCGAGTTCTTCGCGGAGGAAGCCCGCCGCGTCTATGGCGAGACTATTCCGTCACAGCGGCCCGATGCGCGGCTGCTCGCGATCAAGCAGCCGATCGGTGTCTGCGGCGCCATCACGCCGTGGAATTTTCCGAACTCGATGATCACACGCAAGGTGTCACCGGCGCTGGCCGCGGGCTGCACCGTGGTGCTGAAGCCCGCCAACGAGACGCCGCTGTCGGCGCTGGCGCTGGCCGTGCTCGCCGAGAAGGCCGGCATCCCCAAGGGCGTGCTCAACATCATCACCGGTGATGCGCCGCCGATCGGCAAGGTGCTGTGCGAGCATCCGGCGGTGCGCTTTGTCGGCTTCACCGGTTCGACCGCCGTCG
Organism: Bradyrhizobium monzae; assembly: GCF_021458635.1. Classification (GTDB taxonomy): domain Bacteria; phylum Pseudomonadota; class Alphaproteobacteria; order Rhizobiales; family Xanthobacteraceae; genus Bradyrhizobium. The sequence continues at coordinate 487,108 of NZ_JAIRDQ010000004.1, read as the reverse complement.
GCAAGATTCTCTATCAGCAGGCTGCCGTCGGCGTGAAGCGGCTCGGCCTCGAGCTTGGTGGCAACGCGCCGTTCGTGGTGTTCGACGATGCTGACATCGACGCGGCCGTCGAGGGCGCGATCGTTTCGAAATACCGCAACATGGGCCAGACCTGCGTCTGCGCCAACCGCATCTATGCCCAGGACAAGATCTACGACGAGTTCGTCAAGAAGCTGTCGGCGAAGGTGGCGATCATGAAGATCGGCGATGGCACCGAAGCCGGCGTCACGCAGGGCCCGCTGATCAACATGAAGGCGATCGATAAGGTCGAGCGTCACATTGCGGACGCTGTCAAGCGCGGCGCCAAGGTCGTCACCGGCGGCAAGCGCAGCGAGCTCGGACGTTCCTTCTTCGAGCCGACCGTGCTTGCCGACGTCAAGCCGGACTCGCTGGTGTCGCAGGAAGAAACCTTCGGCCCGCTCGCGGCTGTGATCCGCTTCAAGGACGAGGCCGACGTGATCGCGATGTGCAACGCCTCGCCGTTCGGCCTTGCGTCCTACTTCTACTCCCGCGATCTCGGCCGCGTCTGGCGCGTCGCCGAGGCGCTGGAATCCGGCATGGTCGGCGTCAACACCGGCCTCATCACCACGGAAGTCGCGCCGTTCGGCGGCGTCAAGGAAAGCGGCTTGGGGCGCGAAGGCTCGCGTCACGGCATGGAAGAATATGTCGAGATCAAATACGTGATGATGGCGGGGGTGTGAGGCCGCCGTTATCCCTCGACGTCATTGCGAGCGAAGCGAAGCAATCCAGAATCTTTCCACGGAGACCGTCTGGATTGCTTCGTCGCAGCAGCACAAAATTGCTGCGCAATTTTGTCGCGGGCTCCTCGCAATGACGAAGGCCTCACCGTCGCAGCACCGCGATCGTCCTATTCGCAAATGCCAGCCGCTCCGCCATCACCGACACGAAATAAGTCAGCAGCTTCTGACTCAGCGCGGGGTCCTCTTCCCGGATCGCGTCGAACTGGAGCGTGTTCAGTACGTAGAGCACGCTGTCGACCTCGGCCTGGATGGTGGCGCTGCGCGGTGTCTGTGATACCAGGCCCATCTCGCCGATCGTGGTGTAGCGCCCCAGGCTGCGCACGCGCGTGGTGCGGTCGTCATCGGCGGGGACCATGATGCCGACGCGACCGTCGAGGATGAAGTGCATGGAATCGGCGGGATCGCCGGCCTGTACGATGACCTCGCCGGCCTCGACCTCGATGCGCTGGCAGCGGCGGATCAGCTCGTCGGCGTCATCCTCGCTGTCGAGAATGCTTGCGAACCAGTCGCGCAGGCTGGCCTCTTCCTGCGCTAGGCCCTGATGTTGCGAGATCAGCTCGTTCTCGCACCATTCCAGCGCATGATCGAGCTCGGGAATGATGGTGACGCTGTCGCCGACGAAATCGCTGGAGCGCAGCACCTTCTCGGCCGCCGCCGATAGATGCACCAGGATCAGTTCGACGCCGAGATCAGCTGCGCTGCGCTTGATCTGGGCGAAACTGTAGGCCGCGGAGGAATCGACGCCGGTGACGAGCTTGAAATCGAACAGCAGATAGCGGCATTCCGGGCGCTCACGAAGCAATTGCTTGACGTGCTGGTAGAGCCGGTTGGCGGAGCCGAAGAACAGATAGCTCTGCAGATTGAGCCCCTGGATCTTGCCGCCATGGGCCAGCAGCACCTCCTGGTCGTCGCGCGAGCGGTCGAGCGAGGAGCGATATTCGGAGCCGTCAAAACTGTACTTGATCGATTCGACCCGCGCCGCGCTGAACGCAAAGGTCGCACAGCCGATGATCACGCCGATCAGGATGCCCGGCACGAAACCCCAGGCCACGATGATGGCGATGATGGCGACCAGCGACAGATATTCGAGCTTCGAAAGCCGCTTGCGCGACTCGATGATCCATTTGTGCAGCTGGTCGGCGCCGAGATAGAGCAGCAAGCCGCCGAGCACGAATTTCGGAATGAAGCCGAGCAGCTCTGGCGCGATCGCGAGCATCAGCAGCGACAGCGCTGAGGCGGTGAGACCGGACAGCCGGCCGCGGCCGCCGCTGGAGAAATTGAGGATCGACCGGCTGATCGAGCTGCAGCCGGTATAGCCGCCGAGCACGCCGCTGAGAATGTTGGCCGCGCCGGTGACGTTCAGCTCACGCTCGAGATTGGCCTCGCGGTGTACCGCGACCTCGATGCCGGTGGTGTTGAACAGCGTGCTCGACGCGGCGACGAAGATGACGGCGACGAGATTGCCGAGCAGGTCCGGCACGGCAAACCAGGGATAGCGGGCGAGATCGTCGGTGTGCCAGGGCAGCATGAACGCGGCCTGCGGCGGCGGCTGAAACGTCCAACCGAGGGACCTGGCCTGGTCGAGCGAGACACCCGAGATCCAGAACGCCAGATGCGCCGTGATCACGCCGCCGACCAAGATGATCGGCAGCCCGAATGGATTCCGGGAGCGGTGCCAGGTCAGATACAGCACCAGCGCCATGGCGCAGGCTGCGCCGAGCTCCAGCAGTGTGGTGCCGTTGGCGAAGCGCGGCAGCGTCGCGAGCTGCAGCGGGGTGTTGGTGATGACCCTGATCGCACCGAGGGCGATGAGAAGTCCGGTGGCTCCGAGGAAGCCGCCGACAACGGGATAGGGCACGTAACGGATGGCGCGGCCCATCCGCGTCAGGCCCAGCCCGCACAGCACGACGCCGGTGAGCCCGGTCGACAGGCCGAGCGTGATCAGGACCGGCGAGAGCAGCGGTGCCGACAGACTGGCCGTTTCGATGTGCTCGACCAGCGAGGCCGCCAGAATTCCGGTCACGGCCACCGTCGAGCTGTCGGGGGCGGCGATCGCAAAGGGAAGCGAGCTACCGAGCCCGATGACGGCGGCCAGCACCGCCGAGCTGATGAAGGTCGCAGCGATGCCGTAGGACAGATAGGGCGAGAGCGGGCCGGCGAAAATCAGCAGCGAATAGGACAGCCCGAACGTCAAGGTGAGGATGCTCGCGGCACCTCCGCCCAGCATGTCATTCAGCGCGCGTTTGAAGGACGGGTTGACCGTCGTGACCGGATCGAAGCCAATTGCAGGATCTGTCACGCCGTGACACTCGCTCATGAAAATACCTGTCTGGAGAGGTAGACGAGTACGAGCCTAGCGCAACAGGATTCTTGCAAATATGAAGTATCCGACAGTTCTGCGGCGCTCCGCGTGTGAACGGTCAGCCATACGGCTGTGAGGAAAAGCCGAAATCGCCTGCACATACTCGGTGTCGGGCGGGCCCCTCCACGTCATTGCGAGCGCAGCGAAGCAATCCAGACTGTCTCGGCGGAAAGATTCTGGATTGCTTCGCTGCGCTCGCAATGACGGAGCGAGAGGTGATGTCGGCGCTAGAGCTTGAGTTCGCTGCCCGTCACGCGCCGATATGCTTCCAGATACCGCTTGCTGGTCGCCTCCACCACGCTCGGCGGCAGCGGCGGCGGCGGGGCGTCACCGTTCCAGCGGCCGGCGCGGCGCTCGACATCGAGATAGTCGCGTAGCGGCTGCTTGTCGAAGCTCGCCTGGGGCTGGCCGGGCTTGTAGGCATCGACCGCCCAGAACCGCGATGAATCCGGCGTCATGACTTCGTCGATCAGGATGATGCGGCCGTCCTTGTCGCGGCCGAACTCGAACTTGGTGTCGGCGATGATGATGCCCTGCTCGCGCGCCAGCTCCTCGCCGAGCGTGTAGATCGCGCGCGTCATGCTCTCGAGCGTGTAGGCGACGTCGTCGCCGACGACGGCGCGCATCCTGGCGATGGTGATGTTCTCGTCATGGCCGGTCTCGGCCTTGGTGGCGGGGCTGAAGATCGAGGGCTCGAGCTTCTCGCTCTCGACGAGGCCGGTCTTCAGTTTTTCGCCCGCAAGCGTGCCGTCCGACGCATATTCCTTCCAGGCCGAGCCCGACAGATAACCGCGGATCACGCATTCGATCGGGAACACTGTGGTGCGGCGGGACAGCATGGCGCGACCGAGGATCTCGGCGCGATGGGCTTTGAGCGCCGGCACGGCTGCAATGATCTCGTCGGTGTCGGCGCTGATCATGTGATGCGGCACCACGCCTTCGAGCTTGTTGAACCAGAACGCGCTGATCTGCGTCAGCACCGCGCCCTTCATCGGGATGGTCTCGCCCATCACGACGTCGAAGGCGCTGATGCGGTCGGTGGTCAGCAGCAGCAGGCGGTCGTCGTCGACGGCGTAGATATCGCGCACCTTGCCGCGGCCGATCTTGGTCAGCGGCAGGTCACTGGAGAGCATGGTGGTCATCGGCAGAGCCTTCAGGAAGTAAGTCCGGCCGCGCCTGATGGCGCGGCTGCAAACCCGATTAACCTATTCCGGCAGCGGAATGAACTCATGTTCCTGCGGAACCGCGGCGAAGCGGCCGGTTTTCCAGTCCTGCTTGGCCTGCTCGATCCGCTCCTTGCTGGAAGAGACGAAATTCCACCAGATGTGGCGCGGGCCCTCCAATGCGTCGCCGCCGAGAAACATCATCCGCGTGGCCCTGAGCGCCTTCACGGTGATGTGGTCGCCGGGGCGGAAGATCAGGAGCCGCGGCCCCTCATAGCGCTCGTTGGCGATCTCGACCTCGCCGTCGACCAGGTAGATCGCGCGCTCCTCGTGATCAGGGTCGAGCGGCACGGTCGCGCCCGCCACGGCCGTGACCTCGGTGTAGAACCACGGGGACACCATTTTCACCGGCGAGGTGATGCCGAAGGCGGATCCGGCGATCACCCGCGCGGTAAAATCGCGCTCGGAGATCATTGGCAGCTCGCCCGCCGCATAATGCTGGAACGAGGGGTCGATCTCTTCCGATCCGGCCGGCAGGGCGATCCAGCTTTGCAGGCCGAGCATCTGCTGCCCCGCTGCGCGCTGCGCGTCCGGCGTGCGCTCGGAATGCGCGATGCCGCGCCCGGCCGTCATCAGATTCATCGCGCCCGGCGCGATCTCCTGCACATTGCCCTCGCTGTCGCGATGCATGATCGACCCATCGAACAGATAGGTGACGGTGGCGAGCCCGATATGCGGATGCGGCCGCACGTCCATGCCCTTGCCGGACACGAATTGCACCGGACCGAAATGATCGAAGAAGATGAAGGGCCCGACCATCTGCCGCTTGCCATGCGGCAACGCGCGCCGCACCACGAATCCGTCGCCGAGATCGCGGGTGCGCGGCACAATGACGAGATCGAGCGCGTCGCAGGACATGGGATCGCCGAGCACGGGATCGTTGGAGGGTTGCCAGCTCATGGGGGTCTCCTTCTTTACACTCTCGAGATCGATGGTAGCAGGATTTTGCATTGCCGTCGCGATAATGGCCGGGCCACTGGTCCTTGAAAAAATGAGCGCAACGAACGATGTTCGGTCGACCTCAACCGTGATCGACCGCAGCATTCGATGACAACAGCCGCCCTCGACCTCGCCTTTCGCGCCGCCAGCGTCGCGCTGCTGCTGATGCTGGCGGTGTCGCTGTTACAGGACTTTCGCAACGTGCTCACAGCTCGTCTCGGCGTGGCCTTCGCACTGGGCTCGATCGCGCATGTGGTGAGCTACTCCATGGATGTCACGTCGCGGATTCCACTCTGGCATGCACCGCTGATCGCGTTGTCGACCGGCACCATCGTGGTGTTCTGGCTGTTCACCAGCGCCCTGTTCGACGACGAGTTTCGCCTCCGCTGGTGGCACGGTTTGATCTGGGCGTTGGTGGCGGCCTTCAGCTTCGCAGGCTGCGTCTGGATTGCACCCAGCGGCCATGTGCGGTTCTCGGTGACGATGGTCAACCTGATCGTGCTCGGTTTCATCGCCCTTGCGGTCGGGCAGATGATTGCCTCCTGGCCGGCCGACCTGGTCGAGCGCCGCCGCCGCGTTCGCGTCTTCATCGTCTGTGCAATCGCCCTTTACGGCGGGCTGAACGCGGTGCTCCAGATCGCCGTCGCCGGCCACCACGTCGGCGATGTCGCCGAAACCATCAATGCCGGCGTGCTCACCTGCACGGTCGCGGCGATCGTCTATGCCATGATGCGCGTCGATGGGGCGGATCTGTTTCCAGCCGCGGCGGAGCCCGCACCGCCGATTGTTTTCAGCCAGCCTGCGGCCGATGACGCCGCCGATCAAAAGCTCATCGACGCCTTGATGCGGCTGATGGCGGACGAGCGCATCTATCGCCAGGAGAATATCACCATTGGCGTGCTGGCGGGCCGGCTGAAGATTCCGGAATACCGCCTGCGCCGGCTGATCAACCAGCGGCTCGGCTATCGCAACTTCAATGTGTTCCTGAACAACCACCGGATCGAGGAGGCCAAGGCCGCGCTCGCCGATCCCACCCAGGCCGGGGTTCCCGTCATCACCATCGCGATGGACGCCGGCTTCCAGTCGCTGGGTCCGTTCAACCGCGCCTTCCGGGCTGTCACGGGCGTGACGCCGACGGAGTACCGGCGGCTCAAGGCCGATGTGGCCTAGATGTTAGGACTTTGAAATCACGTAAGAATTTCGGAATCGGCTAGTCCCGATCAGTTTCAACCAGATCGCTTTTCAAATCCGGCGAGCGCATGTCGCGCGCATCCGGCTTGTTCTCCGGCACTCGCCCCGAAGCCGGAGAAAGCCCGTGACCCGTCGCCGCAAGATCATCCTCGCTACCACCGCCATTGCCTGTGCCGGCCTCGCACTCAGCGCGGCGCGCGCCCGTGACGTGCCCAAGGTTGCCACCGGCTTCATCGCCCACACGCTCTGCTCGGAGACCTTCGTCTCCGGGCTCGATCCCAAACGCGACCTCGCCGAGACCACCGATGCAATGCCGGGAGCGGGTCTCCTGACCTGGGCAATGAATTTGCAGATCGATCGCGCGCGCAGGGATGTCACCGTGACGCTGTTCGGCATCGGCCGCAGCCATGCCGTCTATCGGGAGGGGCTCGGCTGCACGCTCGAGCACGGCCAGGGGGTCACCGGCGTGGCGCTGCCGCCCGTCGACAAGCAGCCAGCTTTGCTGCCCGAGATCGCTGGCCAGGGACTCGTGTCGCCGCAAAGCGAAAGCGAGGGCCTGTCCGCGGCGCTCGACCGCGCCTTCGCCGAGCCCGCGCAGCCGCCTTACCGCCGCACCCGCGCGATCGTCGTCATGAAGGCGGGCCGTATCATCGCCGAGCGCTATGCCGACGGCATCGGACCGGAGACGCAGCTGCTCGGCTTCTCCATGACGAAATCGGTGACCTCGGCGCTGACGGGCATCCTCGTGCGCCAGGGCAAGTTGAAAGTCGACGGGCCCGCGCCGGTTGCTGCCTGGCAAAATCCGGAAGATCCGCGCCACGCCATCACCGTCGACCAGCTGCTGCGGCATACCGCTGGCATCGCGCTCGGAAGTTCGTTGCAAGCCTCGCTCGGCTCCGTGCTCGAGCCGGTCAACGTCATGAAATACGTCGAGGACGACATGGCTAATTTTGCCGAGCGCGCGCCGCTCGCAACCGCGCCCGGCTCGGTCTGGAATTATCACGACGGCAACTTCATCATCCTCGCAGGGCTGATCCGCAACGCCGCCGGCGGTAAGCCCGCGGATGCGCTCGCCTTCGCGCGTCGCGAATTGTTCGCGCCGCTCGGCATGGTCAACGTCACGCTTCAGCCCGACGGCGCCGGCACGATCGAGGGCTCCGGCGAAATGATGGCGTCCGCACGCGACTGGGCGCGGTTTGGCCAGCTCTATCTCAATGACGGCGTCGCCGGCGGCAAGCGCATCCTGCCCGAAGGTTGGGTGAACTATTCCGCGTCGGCGACGCCACATGCGTGGGTTGGCATCGGTGCCGGTTTCTGGACCAACCAAGGCAACAGCTTTGGTGCGAAGTTTCGCATCGACCACGGCTGGCCGCGCGATGCGTTCTTCGCCAAGGGCACGATCGGGCAGTACACGATCGTGATCCCTTCGGAGCAGCTGGTGATCGTGCGCCTCGGCCGCTCGCCGAACGTCCCGCCGGAAGCGGACGGCGTGTTCGATCTCGTGCGCGATGTCGTTGCGACAACGCGGGAGAAGGGGAAGCTGGCGGGGGCGAATTGAGCGGCTACTGCCGTCCCAGTTCCGTCGCCTTCGCCACGCGGTCGAACCGCTCCAGCGTCATGATCGCATCGGCGAACTTGTCGGCTCGTGCGTTCAGCACGGGCCGCGCCAGCGTCAAAAACTTCTGCTGCATCGCTTGCGCATCCGGGAAGGATGTCGGCTCTCCGGACGGATCGGCGTAGAGGCGCTCGTGCACGCCGTCATCGGTGGTGATGCTGACGCGCGCGCCGAAGGGATGGGTGCGGCCGACCTCGAGCCGGTCGTCCTGCACCACGTCGAACTTGTTGGCGAGCGCGTCGATGGCGGCATCGCCGAGCCGGTTGTAGTCGTCCCAGCCGAACGAGCCCTGGTCGAGCGCGAGCGCCCCGGTGAAGAACATCGAGAACTGGCCCCCGACGATCGAGGTCGGATGCCGCTTGGTCGCGGCATCGCCGGTCAGCGTGATGCCGTTGCGATGCAGCCCGATCTCGACGCGCTTGACCTGGTCGGGCGTCAGATTGTGTTCGCGCCGCATCGCGATCAGCGCGTCGATCGCGGCATGGGTGTAGCGGCAGCTCGGATACGGCTTCACGCCGATCTTCATGGTCTCGTAGGTCTTGCCGAGCCCGGCGACCGCCTTGTCGGGATGCGCATCGTCGGTGTAGCCAGCGAGCAGGCCATGCTTGCCTTCGACCGATTCCGTCGCGCCGACGAAATCGTTGCGCGCCAGCGTCGCGGCGATCACGCCGTTCATTGCGGCAGCTCCAACCTGGTAGCGCTTGTTCCAGGCGCCGTTCATCAGGAATTGCAGCGATCCAGCCGCCTGGCTGCCGGCGACGCCGAAGGCGGCGATGAGCTGCGCCTCGGAGAGGCCGAACAGTTTTCCTGCGGCCGCCGCTGCGCCGTAGGTGCCGGCGGTCGCGGTCGGATGGAAGCCGCGCGCATAGTGCGAGGTCGGGTCGAGCGCGTTGCCGAGCCGGCAGCAGACCTCATAGCCCGCAACGATCGCCGTCAGCACGTCGCGCCCGGACGCACCGACCATTTCGCCGACGGCAAAGGCGGCCGGAACCACCGGCGCGCTCGGATGCAGCGAGGAATCCGCATGCGTGTCGTCGAAATCGAGGGAATGGCCGAGCGCCCCGTTGAGCAGGGCGGCCACCGCCGGTGTCCAGGTCTTGGCATCGCCGAACACGGTGGACTCGCCCTTGGTGTCGAGCGCGAGCGCTTCCAGCATCTTCAGGATCGACGGGGTCGATTCAGCCTCGCTTCTGGCGCGGATGGCGCTGCCGAGGAAATCCAGCGTCAGCACCTTGGCGCGATCCAGCACCTCCGCCGGAATATCCGCGAATTTCAGGTTGGCGACATAGGCGGCAAGCGTTGCGGTTTCGTGGGCCATCGTGTTTCCTCGTTTTGGCCGGCAAATTAGGCGGGCTGATTTGGCCTTTCAAGCGGCCTTGGAGCCGCGGGCATCAGCTATGCTTTTGGCTGGTTGTGAGGATCGGGACAGTCGACGATGGCATTCGCAGCAGAGCTGTTCGACCGGGTCTGGTCGCGAAAGACGCAATTGGGGCTCGCGGTCCGGGTCACGGTCGCGGCCACCGGCGCCTATGCGCTCGCGACCGCGCTGCACCTGTTGTTGCCGCTCTGGGCCGTCCTCACCTCGATCATCGTAACCCAGATGAGCGTCGGCCGCTCGCTGAAGGCGACGCGCGACTACATGCTCGGCACCATCGGCGGCGCGGTCTATGGCGGCGCGATTGCGATCCTGATCCCTTATTCCAGCGAACTGGGCCTGCTGGGTCTGCTGGTGCTGGCCGTGGCGCCGCTTGCCTTTGTCGCGTCGATCTATCCGAATTTGAGCTCTGCAACGGTGACCGCCGTGATCGTGCTCGTGCTTCCGTCGATGCATCACGCCGATCCCATGGCCTCGGCGATCGATCGCGTCAGCGAGGTCTCGGTCGGCGCGGTGACGGGGCTGCTCGTCTCCTTCCTGGTGCTGCCGTCGCGCGCGGTGCGCCAGATCCGCGCCAGCGCGGCAAAACTGCTCGAACTGATCGCCGACGCCTTCACCGAATTGCTCGCGGGCCTGACGCGCGGCCGCGACAACGATGCGTTGCATCGGATCCAGGACGGCATCGGCATCGCCATGGTGGGCATGAACACCATTGGTGCCGAAGCCGAGCGCGAGCGCTCGGCGCGATTGTCGGGCGGTCCGGACACAGGCCCGTTGTTGCGCACGATTCTACGGTTACGCCACGACGTTGTGATGATCGGTCGCGCCACCGTGGTACCGCTGCCGATAGAATTGCAGACGCGCCTCGCCGCGCCCTTGTCGGAGGTCGCGACTGCGATCGCCCTCTTCGTGCGCTCGGCGGCTAGCGCCTTGCGGGCGGGTGCCGGCGCCCCGACGATCCGCCCTGTGCATCTGGCGCTCGAGCGCTATGCCGATGAGGTCGCCGCCGTCCGCCGCGACGGCCTGATCCGCGGCCTGCCCGGCGAGATGGCGGAACGCTTCTACGCCATCGGCTTCTCGCTGGAGCAGATGCACCAGAATCTCTGCGACCTCGATCGCGTGGTCGGCGAATGGGCGGAATCTACGGCCGATAAGTCCGCGCGGATGGCGGAGTAATTATCGGGCCGGCTCCACGATGCGTCCCATCATGCCGCGCACGACGAGCTTGTGGAACGGGATGATCAGCGCGAGGTAGGTCCGCCCGAGGAGGTTGTTGGTCCGCACCAGCGTGGTCGAGGTGACGTGGCGCAGTGTTGCTTCGCCCGCGACGTCGACCACGAGGCGGAAGTCGAGATGGGAATCGTCGAAGCCGGCGATGAGCTGATCCGGCGTCTCGCTCAGCACTGGAAACAGGCCGATCAGGCCGCCGGGCGCGTAGGTGCCTTCGCCCGATTTTTTCAAGCCGAAGGGGGTCACCAGGATGTTGCGCAAGCGGGTCAGCGCATTGATCCAACGCGGCGCGTTCAGGACCATTCGGGTGCAGGCCTCGCGCGCACTCAATTGCGCCGCGCCGACCTCCACACGAAACGCGTCGATGAATTGCGCGCCTGATAGCACCGTGCCGGCATCGACGTTGGGGGTGATTTCGCGAACGGGTCCGATCATCCCGCCAGTTTGCGCGTCAGTATCCGGAATCGCAAGATCAAGAGTCCGGCATAGACGAATGATCCGATCGACAGTCCGATCCAGACACCGACCGCGCCGAAGCCGGCGTGGAAAGCGAGCGCCCAGGCAATGGGGAAGCCGACGCACCAATAGCCGATCGCCGCGAACACCAGTGTCATCCTCGTGTCATTGATGCCGCGCAGCGCGCCGCCCATGATGGTCTGCAGCGCATCGGCGATGAAGAAGGTGGCGCCGACCAAAAGCAGTGTTGCGGTCAGCTCGACGGTCGGCGCGCTGGTCTCGCTGCTGCCGAGGAATAGCCGCCCAAGCTCATAGCGGCCGAGGATGATGGCAATCGTCAAGGCTGCGACGAGTGCGACCCCGAGCACCGCTGCGACGAGGCCGGCGCGTCGGACGCCGGCCGGCTCGTTACGGCCAAAGGCATGGCCGACCCGCACCGTCGCGGCCATGCCGATGCCGAGCGGGACCATGAACAGCACGGCCGTGACCTGCAGCGCGATCTGGTGCGCGGCCAGCGCGGTGGTCGAGATCAGTCCCATCAACAGCGCGGCCGAAGAGAATAGGCCGTATTCGAGCAGGAGGGAGAACGAGATCGGTGCGCCGATCGCGATCAGCTGACGCATCAAAGGCCAGTCGATCCGCCACAGATGGGCCAGCAGATGACAGTCGGCGAACGGCTTGCGCCACGCCGCAATGGCGAGGGCCGCGATGAAGGTGCCGAGATTGACCAGCGTGGTCGCCAGTCCCGCGCCGAACAGGCCGAGCTCCGGCAGGCCGAGCAGGCCGTGGATCAGGCAGTAGACCAGCGCAAAATTCGCGGGGATCGCCGCGAGCGTGATCCACAGCGGCGCCTGCGGCCGGTTCACCGCGCTCATCATGCTGCGCAGCGCGATGAAGCCGAGCGCCGGCGCGATGCCCCAGGCCAGCCCGTTCAGGTAGCGCTGTGCGAGCGCGGCCGAATGCGGCGCCTGTCCGAGCGCAATCAGGATGTGCTCACCATAGAGCGGCGAAGCCATCATCGGCAGCGAGATCAGCAGCGCGACCCAGAGGCCGACGCGCAAGGAGAGGCGGATGCGTCTGACGTCGCCGGCGCCGAACGCTTGGGCTGCCAGCGGCGAGACCGCGGCCATCAATCCGAGTCCGAAGGTAAAGCTGACGAAATAGACGGTGTGCGCAAGTGCCGCAGCGGCGACGGCATCCTGGCCAAGCCTCCCGATCAGCGCGAGATCGCTCGTGATCATCGCGATCTGCCCGAGCTGCGTCAGCATCATCGGCACGGCCAGCCGCAGCGTCTCGACGAACTCCTGCGCGAGATGGCTTTGCACGCCCGCTTGCGGCTGCGATTGAGGTTCGACGGTGTCGAGCATGGCTATCCAATATCATCGCAGAGCGACGAAAACATGGCTCGGGCTTCTTACCCTCTCCCCTTGTGGGAGAGGGTGGCTCGCCGCGTAGCGGCGAGACGGGTGAGGGGTATCGCTCCGCGAACTCATTTGTGCGTGCGGAGAGAGACCCCTTGTCCGGCGCCAAAGCCGAAGCTTCGCGTCGGCGTTCCTGAGAACGGCGGCCGAAGGCCGCCTATGCCACCTTCTCCCACAAGGGGAGAAGGGAAGAAAGCAGCCTCAGCCCTTCCGTTCCGGCACGCGCCGGATCTTCGCCCCCAGCGCGTTCAGCCGTTCGTCGATGCGCTCGTAGCCGCGCTCGATCTGGTCGGCGTTGTTGATGGTGGAGGTCCCCTCGGCGCAGACGGCGGCGAGCAGCATCGCCATGCCGGCGCGGATGTCGGGCGAGCTCAGCGTCGCGCCATGCAGCCGGCTGGGGCCTGCGATGATGGCGCGATGCGGATCGCACAGCACGATGCGCGCGCCCATCCCGATCAGCTTGTCGACGAAGAACATTCGTGACTCGAACATCTTCTCGAACATCAGGATCACGCCTTCGCACTGCGTGGCGGTGACGATCGCGATCGACATCAGGTCGGCCGGGAAGGCCGGCCAGGGCTGGTCCTCCAGTTTCGGTACGTGGCCGCCAAAATCGTCCTGGATTTTCAGCGTCTGGTTCGACGGCACGATGAGATCGTCGCCCTCGACGCGGCAGACGATGCCGAGCCGCTCGAAGCCCATGCGGATCGAACGCAGATGCTCGACGCCGGCGCGCACGACCCGCAACGGCGAACGCGTCACGGCGGCGAGACCGATCAGCGAGCCGACCTCGATATGGTCGGGCTGGATCCGGTAGGTCGTTTCCCCCAGCGTCGCCGGACCATGCACGATCATGGTGTTGGTGCCGATGCCCTCGATCTTGGCGCCGAGCGCGACCAGGAAATTGGCGAGATCCTGCACATGCGGCTCGGACGCCACGTTGCGCAAATAGGTGACGCCGTCGGCCGCGACGGCGGCAATCAGCGCATTCTCGGTCGCGGTGACGCTCGGTTCGTCCAGGAACACGTCGGCGCCGGTGAGCTTTGGCGCGCGGAATTCGAGGCGGTCGGTCGCGGTGACCTTGGCGCCAAGCTGCTCCAGCGCGAGTACATGGGTGTCGAGCCTGCGCCGGCCGATGACGTCGCCGCCGGGCGGCGGCAGCATCACCTCACCGCAGCGCGCGAGCAGGGGGCCTGCGAGCAGGATCGAGGCACGGATGCGAACGCAGAGCTCGGGATCGAGATCGGCGGCGCGGATGCTCTTGGCGTGAATGTGAAGCGTGTTGCGGGCGGTCCATTCCGCGGCCGCGCCGACCGATCGGATCAGCTCGACCAGCGTCTCGGTGTCGCGGATCCGCGGCACGTTTTCCAGCGTCACCGGATGCTCGGTGAGCAGTGCGGCTGCGATGATCGGCAGCGCGGAATTCTTGTTGCCGGCCGGCTCGATCGAGCCCGAGAGCCGGTGACCGCCCTCGACGATGTATTGGATGGGCGCCACGGGTTCTCTCCGTCCTGTTGCGGTGGGGCGGGCTGCTTTGGAGGCGGAAACTATAGGGAATTGAGCGGGGTATCAATTCTGCACTTGCAGCTGCATGGAAGCGGTGAAGCTTCCGCAGCGTCATGGCCGGGCTTGTCCCGGCCGTCCACGCCTTCGTCGCGGCGCAAAGAGCGTAGATGCCCGGGACAAGCCCGGGCATGACGACCTGTTTTGGCGCCTCAGATATCGATCGTCGCGCTGAGCGAGTGTTCCTGGATGAAGTCGCGGCGTGGTTCGACCACGTCGCCCATCAGCTTGGTGAAGATGTCGTCGGCCTCGTCGACCTCCTTGACCTTCACCTGCAGCAGCGAACGCACGTCGGTGTCGAGCGTGGTTTCCCAGAGCTGCTCCGGGTTCATCTCGCCGAGACCTTTGTAGCGCTGCAGCGTGATGCCCTTGCGGCCGGCTTCGGTCACGGCCTCGAACAAATCGACCGGGCCGTGGACGGCGTGCTCGGTGTCCTTGCGCCGCAGCTTGCCGGAACGGGCATAGACGTCCTGCAGCTTGGTCGTGAATTCGTCGAGCTTGCGCGCCTCGGCCGAGCCGAGGAAGGCATCGTCGATCACAGCCGCTTCCTTGACGCCGCGGACCGTGCGCTCGAACAGGAAGCCCTGGCCCTCGACGAATTGCCCCACCCAGCCGCGCTCGACCTCCTCGGCCTGGTTGTCCAGCCGGCTCGCGATGTATTGCGCTGCCGCGGCCGCGTTCTCCGGATTACCGTAGATCGACTTGTTCAGCACGCCGGTGATGGCAGCTTGCTCGATCACCTTGCGATTATAGCGGCTGTGCAAATTGCGCAGGACGCTGCGGACCACGCGGGCGTCGTCGACCAGCTGGCGCAGGTCGCGGCCGGAGCGGTCGCCGCCAGTGCCGGGGATGTAGACGCAGTCATCGAGGCCGGCGTCGATCAGATAGTCTTCCAGCGCCCGCTCGTCCTTTAGGTACTGCTCGGACTTGCCTCTGGAGACCTTATAGAGCGGCGGCTGGGCGATATAGAGATAGCCGCCGTCGATGATGTCGCGCATCTGCCGGTAGAAGAAGGTCAGCAGCAGCGTGCGGATGTGGGCGCCGTCGACGTCGGCGTCCGTCATTACGATGATCTTGTGATAGCGCAGCTTCTCGACCGAAAATTCGTCGCCGATGCTCGTTCCGAGCGCGGTGATCAGCGTGCCGATCTGCTCGCTGCCCAGCATCTTGTCGGGGCGCACGCGCTCGACATTCAATATCTTGCCGCGGAGCGGCAAGACGGCCTGGAATTCGCGGTTGCGGCCCTGCTTGGCGCTGCCGCCTGCCGAGTCACCCTCGACGATGAAGAGTTCGGATTTGGCCGGATCCTTTTCCTGGCAGTCGGCGAGCTTGCCGGGCAGCGAGGAAACCGAGAGCGGGCTCTTGCGCGTCAGCTCGCGCGCCTTTCGCGCAGCTTCGCGCGCAGCCGCGGCCTGGATCACCTTGCCGACGATCATCTTGGCCTCGGCCGGATGCTCCTCGAACCAGGCCTGGAGCGCCTCGTTGAGGACGTTCTCGACCACGGGGCGCACTTCCGAGGACACCAGCTTGTCCTTGGTCTGCGACGAAAACTTCGGGTCCGGCACCTTCACCGACAGCACGGCCGTCAAGCCTTCGCGGCAGTCGTCGCCGGTCAGCGCGATCTTTTCCTTCTTGGCGTTGGCCTCGGCATAACCGTTGACCTGGCGCGTCAGCGCGCCGCGGAAACCGGCGAGATGGGTGCCGCCGTCGCGCTGCGGGATGTTGTTGGTGAAGCACAGCACGTTCTCGTGGTAGCTGTCGTTCCACCACAACGCGGCCTCGACGCCGATGCCGTTGGCTTCCGCGCGCACCATGATCGGTGCCGGCACGATCGCCTTCTTGTTGCGGTCGAGATATTTGACGAATTCCTCGACACCGCCGGAATAGTGCATCTCCTCGCGCTTCTCGACGGCGTGACGCATGTCGGAGAGAGCGATGTTGACACCGGAATTGAGGAAGGCGAGCTCGCGCAGCCGGTGCTCCAGCGTCGCGAAATCATACTCGATGTTCTTGAAGGTCTCGGGCGAGGCCTGGAATGTCACTTCGGTGCCGCGCTTGCCCGGCGCGTCGCCGACGACCGCCAGCGGAGCCACCGCGTCGCCATGGGCGAACTCGATGTAGTGTTCCTTGTTGTCGCGCCAGATGCGCAGGCCGAGCTTGCTCGACAGCGCGTTGACGACGGAGACGCCGACGCCATGCAGGCCGCCGGAAACCTTGTAGGAATTCTGGTCGAACTTTCCGCCGGCATGAAGCTGGGTCATGATGACCTCGGCCGCGGAAATGCCTTCGCCCTTGTGGATGTCGACGGGAATGCCGCGGCCGTCGTCGCGCACGGTGACGGAATTGTCGGCATTGAGCACGACGTCGACGCGCGAGGCGTGTCCTGCCAGCGCTTCGTCGATCGCGTTGTCGACGACCTCGTACACCATGTGGTGCAGGCCCGAGCCGTCATCGGTGTCGCCGATATACATGCCCGGACGCTTGCGGACGGCATCGAGCCCCTTGAGCACGCGGATCGATTCCGCCCCGTAATCGCTCGGATTTGAGGGCTCGTTTTCGGCAGGCGTCTGCCGAGCAGGTTCTGTCATGAGATGCCTTCGAGATGTCGCCCGAATCAGCCGCGCAAAAGGCGCTGATTTGCAGGCTATTTGTGCCATGAAAGACCGATCGCGCCTAGCGCAAAGTATCCTCCGGCAACCCTTTGATCAGATAGGATTTTTCAACGAGTTTTCAAGGCTTTTGAAGCCCGATTCGGAGCCTCGAAAAAAGTGCGATCGGGAGGGCTGTTTTGGGGCTCCGGAAGGCGTGGTTTTTGCGGGTCGGGGAGAGTGATTTTGGGTGCCTTGGACAGCATTCACAGGTGCCCGTCATGCCCGGGCTTGTCCCGGGCATCCACGTTCTTGGTGCTACGTGAGAGAAAGACGTGGATGGCCGGGACAAGCCCGGCCATGACGATGCGGAGGTAGCAGCGTCGTCAGAGCTCAATACATCTGCAGCGGGAGCACCTCGCCCGTTGGCCCCCACCGGTGGGAACCCGCGAGGTTCAAAAGGCTCAATAAAGCAAGAGCGGCGACCATTCCTCTCCGTCGCGTCCGACCGTGAGCTCCCAGGTGTCGCCGGCCGCGAAGTCCAGGACATGCGTGGTGGCGGGGTGGCCCGGTACGCTGACCGCGTAGGAATATTTGCCGGGCTGCAGATCCAGCGACACGGCGCGGGTGCCGGCGGCGCGCGTGATGGTCCGGTTATTGATCGTGAGCGCGGCTTCCGTCTCGCTGATGTTGGAGAACACCAGCTTGGCCTGGCCGGGTTCGGGCATGACATTCGCGTTGGCGGCGACAGACGCGTTCTTCTGCACGAGATTGACCGTGGTGCTGCTATCCCTGCGGTCGAGTGCCAGCATGCCGGGCCCAACCGGGGACACGAAGGCGAGCTGGGCGTGATCGGCCGAGACCACCGCACCATCGCGCTGTTCCTGCCAGCCGAGCTTTCCGAGCTCGGTGCGGTAGAAGGCGAGCACGTTGCCGAGCTCGGCCGGCACGGTCGCCTCCAGCCTGGTGCGGAGCGGCGTTTCAACGCCCTGCACGACGGTGGTGTGGATTCCCCTGTAGCTGTAACGGGTCGGCGCGGGCAGCTTGGCCTCGGGATCGGGTGTCAGCGCAGGCGAAATCAGCGTCGCGAGATGCGGCATCCAGACGCTGGCTGTGGCCGCGAGCATGCAGCTTGCGAGGAAGGCGAGGCCGCACGCAAACGCTCGCCATCGTGCCGGAACTTTCGCTCCGAGCCTTACCGTCCGCATGGTCACTCCTCAGGGACATCGCGCGCTGTGAGAGCGCCGCGATTGCAACGGCTGCGACACGGTCGGCGCGGCCTCAGGGAGCTAGTCGCGACGGGAAATAACCGGGTTCAACGACGGCCTCTATCGCCGGGCGGAAACGCGTCCGCTCTCGACGTCAAAGACTTCGCCGCCGGCGCCGATCTCGGCAAACGCGGCCGGGTCCGCGCCGGTCAGCCACACCTGCGCGCCGAGCTTGCGCAGCTCGTCGAACAGCGCGGCGCGCCGGTTCGGATCGAGGTGGGCGACGACCTCGTCGAGCAGCAGCAGCGGCACGATGCCGGTCATTTCGGCGACCAGCGTCGCATGCGCCAGCACGAGACCGATCAAGAGCGCCTTCTGCTCGCCGGTCGAGGCGTCGCGTGCGGGCATGCTCTTCGGCGCATAGATCACCTGCAGATCGGTCAGATGCGGGCCATCGGTGGTGCGGCCGGCAATCGCATCGCGCGGGCGGTTGTCGCGCAGGATCTGGCGGTAGCGGTCCTCGACCGAGGTCGCGGTCTCGGTCAGCAGCGCGTTCTCCATCCAGCCGTCGAGCGCGATCTGCGCTGAGGGAAATGCGGACTGCTGTGCGCGCGTGTTGAGCATGCCAGTGAGCCGCGCCGCGGTTTGGCCGCGCGTTGCGGCCACCGCGACCGCAAGCTCGGCGGTCTCGCGTTCGATCGCGTCACACCAATGGTCATCGTAATTGCGCGTCTCGAGCAGGCGGTTGCGCGAGCGCAGCGAACGTTCGAGCGCGTTGATGCGGCTGGAATGCTCGTTGTCGATCGCCAGCACCAGGCGGTCGAAGAAGCGCCGCCGCTCGGAAGCAGCGCCCATGAACAGCCCGTCCATCGCCGGCGTCAGCCACACCATGCGGATGTGGTCGCCGAAGGCGGCCGCCGAATTCACCGGCTCGCGGTCGATACGGACACGCCGGCTCACCGGGCTATCCGCGCGCGGTGCGTCGATGCCGGTGCCGAGCGTGGCGAGCCCCAGCGCGCCCTCGACCTGCGCGGACACCGCCCAGGAGCCGTCGCCCTGGTTGTCGGCGACGTCCTCCAGCGTGGCGCGCCTCAAGCCGCGTCCGGGCGACAGGAACGAGATCGCCTCGATGCAATTGGTCTTGCCCGCCCCGTTCGGCCCGACCAGCGCCACCATGTCGGCCGCCGTCTCGAGCCCCGCCGCCCGATAATTGCGAAAATGCGTCAACGTCAGGCGGTGAATGCGGGAGGGGGTCATGCGATATTCGTTATGGGCGCGCTTCTTCCCCTCTCCCCCTGTGGGAGAGGGTGGCGCCTCACGAAGTGAGGCGACGGGTGAGGGGTATCTTACCGCTGGGCAAGCTTTGCAAGGATATCCTCCAATACAGAAGCGGGCTGCTGTAGCACGTCGTTGTTCCAATAACGCGCTATCGAGAAACCTTCCGCGGAAATTGCGGCGTCCCTAGCTGCATCACGATGCGATTCCGCGTGCTGACTTCCGTCGATCTCGATCACGAGACGCTTGTCGAAACAGACGAAGTCGAGAATGTAGGTTTTGAACGGGACCTGCCGACGGAACTTGAAAGCGGAGAGTTGTCGATGCCTGAGCAGGCGCCACATC
Source organism: Bradyrhizobium monzae (assembly GCF_021458635.1). Taxonomy (GTDB): domain Bacteria; phylum Pseudomonadota; class Alphaproteobacteria; order Rhizobiales; family Xanthobacteraceae; genus Bradyrhizobium. Next base: position 467,517 of record NZ_JAIRDQ010000004.1, on the reverse strand, counting down.
GCAGCTTCCGCATCCGTCGGTTTGTGCCGCATGTTCTTCGCGAATTGGCGGAGATGCTTGGAGACCGACCGATGGGACGGTTCTTGCGGCACTAACCCCTCACCCAAGTGAAGCCTTGGCCGATTGCGGAGATGCCCTCTCCCACAAGGGGAGAGGGCGCAACAATGCGCATCGCGCGTAGTTCAAGAAGGATTGCTTGGTGTCCGCGAGGGAGCACGCCCCTCACACCCGCATCGGCATCAGCACGTACAGCGCGCTCTTGTCGTCCTTGTCCTGCACCAGGGTGGGCGAGCCGGGGTCGGCGAGCTTGAGGGTGGCGACGTCGCCTTCGATCTGGGCGGCGATGTCGAGCAGATAGCGGGAGTTGAAGCCGATATCGAGCGCGTCGGAGGCGTACTCGACCTCGATCTCTTCGGTGGCGCTGCCGGAATCCGGATTGGTGACCGACAGCACCAGCTTGCCCGGCGACAGCGACAGCTTCACCGCGCGGCCGCGCTCGCTCGAGATCGTCGAGACGCGGTCGACCGCGTTCTCGAAGTCCTTCTTGTCGACCACCAGCTCCTTGTCATTGCCCTGCGGAATGACGCGGCCGTAATCCGGGAAGGTGCCGTCGATCAGTTTCGAGGTCAGCACCACATTGCCGATGGTGAAGCGGATTTTTGCCTGCGACAGCTCGATCGTGACCTCGGCCTCGTTGTCCTCGATCAGGCGCTGTACCTCGCCGACGGTTTTGCGCGGTACGATCACGCCGGGCATGCCCTCGGCGCCCTTGGGCTGGACCAGGTCGAGCTGGGCGAGGCGGTGGCCGTCGGTGGCAACGCCGCGCAAGGTCGCGGCGTTCGCCGTGCCGGCCGCATGCAGATAGATGCCGTTGAGATAATAGCGCGTCTCTTCCGTCGAGATCGCGAACTGGGTGCGGTCGATCAGCCGCTTGACGTCCTTGGCGGCGAGCGAGAACGAATGCGAGAGGTCACCGGTGGCGAGATCCGGGAAGTCGTTCTCCGGCAGGGTCTGCAGCGTGAAGCGCGAGCGGCCGGCGCGGATCGCCAGCACGGCGCGGTCGCCGTCGGCTTCCAGCACGATCTGCGAACCGTCGGGCAGCTTGCGCACGATGTCGTAGAACATGTGCGCCGGCACGGTGGTGGAACCGGCCGTGGCGGTTTCCGCCGGCAGCGTTTCGGTGACCTCGAGGTCGAGGTCGGTCGCCTTCAGCGACAATTTCGCATTCTCCGCGCGGACCAGCACGTTGCCCAGGATCGGAATCGTGTTGCGGCGCTCGACCACGCGGTGGACATGGCCCAGCGATTTCAGGAGTTGCGCGCGTTCGACCGTAACCTTCATTGCACTACTCGCCCGATCCCCAAAGATGGAAAAAGCCGGGCGGAGGAAAGCGCGCCGCGGCACCGAAGACCCCGGAAAGCCGGATCGTCCAGCCGATATGACCAAAGCCGTCAGGGTCGCGCAAGGTGGCGCGGATGGCCTCCGGATTCAAGGGATCGGGGCCAGTTCCCCACGATTTACCCGCAGAAACGCGACCGCCGCCCCGGGCGCGGCCGGGGCGGCGGGAGAATGGCAGGAGCGTCTTAGGCGTTTATTCCTGCAGCTGGCGCTTGAGCGACTCGACCTCCTCGGACAACGCATTGTCCTTGGACACCAGGGCCTCGATCTTGCGCACGGCGTGCAGCACCGTGGTGTGGTCGCGGCCTCCGAAGCGGCGGCCGATCTCGGGGAGCGAGCGCAGCGTCAGGGTCTTGGCGAGGTACATCGCCACCTGGCGCGGACGCACCACATTGGCGGTCCGGCGCGAGGACAGCAGGTCGGAGCGGCTGACATTATACTGCCGTGCCACCACGCGCTGGATGTCCTCGATCTTGATCCGCTTCGGCTCCTGCGGCCGGATCAGGTCGCGCACCTCGTGCTCGGCCATTTCCAGCGTCACCGGCCGGTTGTTCAACTTCGAGTGCGCCAACAGGCGGTTGATGGCGCCTTCGAGGTCGCGGCCGTTATGAGTGATGGTGCGGGCCAGATAAGTCAGCACCTCCTCCGGCACCTCGAATGTCGCATGATGGGCGCGGGCGGCTGCGACGCGCGACTTGAGAATGCCGTGGCGCAGCTCCTCGCCGAGCGAGGCCATCTCGACCACGAGACCCCCGGCCAGACGCGAGCGGACGCGGTCGTCCAGGCTTTCGAGATCGGACGGCGGACGGTCGGCCGCGATCACGACCTGACGGCCGGCATCGATCAGCGCGTTCAGCGTGTGACAGAACTCGGCCTGGGTCGACTTGCCCTGCAGGAACTGGAGATCGTCGATGACGAGCACGTCGATGCCGCGCAGCGCTTCCTTGAAGGCGAGCGCCGTCTGCGTCTTCAGCGCGGCGACGAAGCCGTACATGAATTTTTCCGCGGTGAGATAGAGCACCTTGCGCTCGTTGCCGGAATTGCCGGCCCAGGTCACCGCCTGCAGCAGATGCGTCTTGCCGAGGCCAACACCGGCATGGATGTAGAGCGGGTTGAACATCACGGGGTCGCCGCGGCGGCCTTCGGCGACCTGACGCGCGGCGGCATGCGCCAGCGTGTTGGAGCGGCCGACAACGAAGCTCGCAAAGGTCAGGCGCGGATCGAGCGGCGAGCCGCCGAGCGCATCGTGATTGGCCGAGACCGGAGCGGTCGCCGTCGAGCGCAGCTCAGGTGCCGGCGCACGGCGTGCTTCGACCTGCACCGGCGCTTCCTTCGGCTGCAGCACGGGGCGCACCGCGGAGCGAACGGTGAGATCGATGCGGTGCACTTCGGGCATCTCGGCCTGCCAGCACGACAGCACGCGCTCGGCATAATGGGCCTGGATCCAGCTCTTCAGGAAGCGGGTCGGCACCGAGAGACGCACGCTCTCTTCCTGCACGCCTTCGAGATCCATGCGCGCAAACCAGCTCGTATAAACGTCTTCGCCGACGTTCGAGCGCAGCCGGCTCTTCACGCGTGACCAGCGATCCTGTTCCGATGTCGTCATCATTTGAGAACTTTTCTTGAGAGATAAGGTTGCGTTGTGAGCGCCATGCAGAGTTCCTGGCATCAGGGTTTCTGCAATGACGCGACCTCAAGCGAGTCCATCGTCGGGCATAGCTCTGCCGATCGGCGCGAACGCCGCGGTCAGATCAGCGATGTCAGAGATGGAGTGTTCGCGAGGTCAGCGCGTACTCGGCGCCTCGTCACACGCGGGAGGCTGGATGTCCGGCAAATCCAGAACGGCATCGTTGGAAATGGAAATTGGTTTCAATACCGCGTTGAGTCCGTAAGACATGATACCTCCCCGTCCTGCCGTGATTGCTCACGGCAAGGTCCTGCGTGTCCTAGAAGACAACTGCGACTGAAGCCGCCGATGTCCCGCCCGTCTGCACTTTTCGTCCGCTCGGCTTCGCCATCACGCTTGTCGGGGCAGCTTCATGATGTCCCTCATTTGCGCCTGGCGCGAGCGAGACAAGAAAAAATCCCGCTTGGAGACATTCAGACAAAGAGCTACCGTCCCCACATTGCTGTGGGTGTTGATCCGACAATCGCTTGTTGAAGCGTCGCCTACGTGCACACCGCCGCCGATTTGCACGCTCGCCCCGTTTCCAAAACCGCGCTGGTCTCAAGATCGTGGGCGCCGCGAACGACTTAAGGAATACACCAAGCGGAAAGACTCGCAACGAAATTGATTCACACTTGAGGCGTTTAAAATCTTGACCAGCGTTAACGCCACGCACGAGTTGTTCACAGGCTTGAGACCAAGTTTTTGGATTCGTGCGCAGATTCGAAGACGCGGCGCGTCATGTGACAACAACTCCCCTGTCGCCAAAAAATTTTTACAAAAGCGTCACGCACGCACTGCGCGCATGAATTTTCCAAATGCTTGGCGCCGCTATGTCGATAAGTGATTAGCGAGACATCGTTTTTTGAGTCTCGTTTCACAGGGTAACCCCAGGGCGAAACCTATTCCGGTGAAACTACGGTGTGCAGAACTCTCGCGCGGGAGAATGCAACTTAGCCCCCGCAGAGGCTTTTCGCAGCGCAATGAAAGTTTCCGCTGTTGCCAAAGCACCGACTGGTAAAATCACGGACGCAGCATGGTGCACACGACCAAAGTCTTCCAACCAAAGATTGGTCGCCCAGCGACCGCGAGCGGGAATTGTGACAGGCAACAAAAAGCCCGGCGTGAGCCGGGCTGATTGAAAACGCGATATTCGAGGGCTTCGCCGATCGGACGAGACGATCGGGGCGCGTCGACGAGCTTACGTCGCGAACTTACTTGGCGAGATTACTTGGTAAGTCTACTTGGCGAGCTTGGCGATCTGCGCGGTGAGGCGCGAGACCTTGCGGCTGGCGTTGTTCTTGTGAACGATGTTGCGCTGCGCGGCCTGCATCAGGGCGGGCTCGGCGCTCGCCATCGCCTTCAGCGCGGCGGCGCGATCGCCGGTCGCGATGGCTTCCTCGACGTTACGCACGGCACCGCGCATCTGGGTGCGGCGCGACTTGTTGACGGCGGTGCGGCGGGCGATCTTGCGCGTCGCTTTCTTGGCGGAGGTGGTGTTGGCCATAGTCTCAATGTCCTTTGCGGGTACCGGTCGCGTCTTGGTCGGGTAGCGCCGGCAGCTTGACCGCGGAATCGACGCTCGGATTTAGGGTGTTCGGTTGCTGGGCCGTTCCAAGAACATGAGCGATAAGCCTTGCGGCCATCTCTGAGGCTCAAATCAAAAGAGCCTGCAACTGCTCAAAGAACAGCGGCGGCAGGATTGCGCCCGCCGCCAGTTGGCGCCCTTATAGAGGGGGTCTTTGGCACCGTCAACGCTTTAGGGGCTGGAAAAGCAGGCTCCAGGGTGTACCAAGGGGGCCGTAACGCCCTGATGAGGTTGAATTTCTGCCGTCTCCCGGCTATTGGCTGACGGCATTTCCAGGGGTCGTCCGATCGGGCGACCATAGAGGTAGGGCATGATCCGCGGCTTTTTCCGACTGATTGGCTTGTTGCTGCTCGCCGGCGGGTTCTTCTTCATGGTCTATGACGGCGCCCGCTGGGTCGCCGACCAGACCTTGCGCTTCACCCGGTTCGGCCAGTTCTGGAACGACATCAACCAGGCCAGCCAGTCCGCCGTCCGGACCTGGGTCGAGGCCAAGGCGCCCTGGCTCTGGACTTCGGTGATCCGCCTGGTGCTGGACCAGCCGGTTTTCGCGGTTCTCGGCTTGCTGGGCATTCTTCTGATGATCCTGTTCCGCCCGCGCAAACCGCTGATCGGCTATTCCCGGGACTGATGTTCCCGCCGGGACTGATCTTCAGTTCCCGCCGGGACCAAGCATCGCACCGGGCGCGGCGTAACAAACCTGCCCCTTCCTGCGTAAAGACCTATATTCCCACTCGATCGCGAGCACGCCGCCCGAGCACTTGGCTCGGGCGCGCGAGAGCTCGTTTTGCGGAGATCCATCATGGTGTTCATGCGCAAGACCACCGCACTGCCGAGTGCAGCTGACGCGCTGCCCGGCCGCGCGCAACCGATTCCGACCGCGAGCTTCCATTTCGTCAACGGCGAGAAGCTCGCGCCGCCTTATCCCGCAGGCCTCGAGCAGGCCGTGTTCGGGCTCGGCTGCTTCTGGGGCGCCGAGCGCAAATTCTGGGAGCTCGGCGATGGCATCTACGCGACCGCCGTCGGCTATGCCGGCGGTCACACGCCGAACCCGACCTATGAAGAGACCTGTTCGGGACGCACCGGCCACACCGAAGTGGTGCTGGTCGTGTTCGATCCGAAGAAGATCTCCTACGAGAAGCTTCTGAAGACGTTCTGGGAGAACCACAACCCGACGCAGGGCATGCGCCAGGGCAACGATGTCGGCACGCAGTACAGAAGCGCGATCTACACTTATTCGGATGCGCAGAAGAAAGCGGCCGACCAGTCGAAGGCACTCTATCAGAAGGCGCTCGCTGCAAAGGGCCTCGGCGCCATCACCACCGAGATCGCGCCAGCCGGCGAATTCTATTTCGCCGAGGACTATCATCAGCAATATCTGGCGAAGAATCCCGCCGGCTATTGCGGCTTAGGTGGCACGGGCGTGTCGTGTCCGATCGGTGTAGGGGTGAGCGCGTAAGTGCGCGTCTCTTACCTCCCCCTCCAAGGGAGGGTTGAGGTCCCCTCAACCCTTTATTAACCATAACGAGTGCATCACTGAAGCTGTCTCGTTTTCAGGGATGGTCCGGTGCCGGTTGCACGCGCGTTTCGATGGTCGATCTTGGCAGCGTCCGCCGCGCTGGCCCTGGGCGGCTGCATGCAGACCACCGGTCCCGTCGCGATGGTGCAGCCCCGCCCCGATCTCGACTCCATGGCCTATGGCCAGCCCTATGGCGCACCGCCGCCGGTCGTCGTTGCCGATAACGGCGGCGGCGCCATTGCCGCGCTCAGCAATTCCTTTGCGTCGGGTCCGGCTCCCGTGCCGGTGGCCTATGCAGCGCCGATGGTGGCTGCGCCCGTGCGCTACGACTCCTCCTATCACCTCGATGCCGGCGACAAGCTCCGCGTGGTGGTCTTCGGCCAGGAAGGGCTCACCAACAGCTACGCCATCGATGCCGGCGGATCCATCACCATGCCGCTGATCGGCGGAGTGCCGGCACGCGGCCGCACTCCGGCAGGGCTCGCCGGAGAAATCGCAGCGCGCCTGCGCAACGGCTTTATCCGCGATCCTTCAGTGGCGGTGGAGATCGAGTCCTACCGCCCGTTCTTCATTCTCGGCGAAGTCTCCGCGCCCGGCCAATATCCCTATGTGCCGAACATGACGGTCGAGAGCGCGGTCGCGATCGCCGGCGGTTTTTCGCCGCGCGCCAAACGCGATGTGGTCACCGTCACGCACACCGAAGCCGGCGGCTCGATGCGCGCCATCGTGCCGCTCGGCACGCCCGTCAGCCCCGGCGACACCGTGTTCGTCGGCGAGCGCTGGTTCTAGGAGCGTCGTCATTCCGGGTCCGCGCCTATCGGCGCGTCCCGGAATGACGGAGGAGCGCGACGTGCGCTACTTCGTCAAATGTTTCGCAAGAAACGCCATGCTGCGCGGCCAGGCGATGTCGGAGCTGGTCTTGTCATAGCTCGGCCGCTCGTCACAATGGAAGCCGTGCTGCGCGCCGGGATAGGTGAAGACCTCGACATCGGGCCGCTTCGTCTTGACGGTCTCGACATCGGTCAGCGGAATTCCGGCATCCTTTTCGCCGAAATGCAGTTGCGTCGGCACCTTCGGTTTCTCGTCGGCAAAGCGCACGACGGCACCGCCGTAATAGCCGATCGCGGCCTTCAGGCCGTTCAATCGCGTCGCCGCGACATAGGCAACGCTGCCGCCGAGGCAGAAGCCGATGATGCCGACCGGGCCGACGTTCGTCACCGCGTCGATCGCAGCCTGGGTGTCGCGCAGCATCGCGTCCCAATCGGGATTGGCGACGAATTTTCGCGCTTCGGCGATCTCATCGGGCGTATAGCCGGACTGGAAGCCCGGCGCGGTGCGGTCGAAGATCGACGGCGCGATCGCGACATAGCCTTCGCCGGCGAGGCGGTCGCAGACCGAGCGGATGTGATGATTGACGCCAAAAATCTCCTGGATCACCGCCACCGCGCCCTTCGGCGCGGCTGCGGGATCGGCGCGATAGGCGCCGAGCTGGAAATTATCCGACGCCGTCAGCTTGATGTCTTGTCCCACGCGGGTTGTCCTTCTTGCTTGTCGATCTGAAATTCAGCTCTCTCCCCTCATCCTGAGGAGCGCGTCAGCGCGTCTCGAAGGATGAAAGGGCGAGAAGCGAGAGCCGGGCCTTCATCCCTCGAGACGCTTGGGGAGACAGTGGCGCAGCCGCCCTCACTCCCACATCCAGTTCTCGCCGTAATCTTCCTTCCATCCTGCCAGCCGTCCATGACGGAATTGCAGGAACAGGCGGTGGCGGTAAGGGATCAGTCCGCTGCCGCCGACGTCGCGCAGCGCGAGATAGATCTCGTTGCCGGGACGCCCTTTGACGTATCGCAAGGGTTGTCCGAGGACGTGCGCGGCCTGCTCCGCATCCATCCCGAACGCCAGCGGCGTGTTGTTCGACAAGGTATCGACGAAGGGACGGCGCAGCGGCACTGTCCCGAACGGCTCGGCCTGCACGGACGTTGCCATCGAGAGAAGCGCTGCGCCCGCAGCCAAGATTGCCCGCTTCATTGCCGTGATCCCTGTATGACCGCCTATCCCGGCAAGTTCTTCAGGAAAGGCACCACGGCGTCAACAAAAGCCTTGGGCTGGTCGATGTTGACGGCGTGTCCGGCCGCGGGGATCACGACCTTTTGTGCGCCGGGGATTTTGGCCGCCATGTAGTCCGACGCCGCCAGGAACGGCGTGTCGTCGGCGCCGACCACGATCAGCGACGGCACCTTGATGTCGGGCAGCAGCTCCATCACCTTGGCATCGCGCTGGGTCAGCATGCCGCGCGCGGCTAGCGCCAGTCCCCTGGCGTTGCGATGGCTGGCGGTGGCGCGCTCGCGGGTGGCCGTTTTCAGCACGTCGAGGCCTTCACGATCGAGCTTGTCGGCGGTGGCGAGCGCACGCGCATTCCAGGCCTCGCGCGGCTCGTCCTTCTTGAAGCCGGGCCCGGTGTCGATGATCAGCAGCGCGCGAGCGGTTTGCGGATGGGCGCGATAGAATGCGAGCGACATGTAGCCGCCGAGCGAGAGCCCGCCGATGATGGCGCGCCTGGCATCGACCGCGTCGAGGATCGCCGCCATGTCGCCGACGGTCAGCGCTTCGCTGTAGGCTTTGGGATCATCGGGATAGTCGGACTGGCCGTGGCCGCGCATGTCCCACAGGATCAGCTTGTACTGCTTGGCGAGCGCCTCGACCTGCCCATGCCACATCGCCGAGGTCGAGGAATAGCCGTGGGTGAGCAGCAGCGGCGGTCCGTCGCCGTGAACTTCGTAATGGATCCCGACGCCGTCCCGATCGATCCTTGGCATTGTTTTCGCCCTTTGTTGTTCTTCATTCTAACCACGACACCGGTGCACCCTCGCCCCTTGCGGGAGAGGGTGGCTTCGCGAAGCGAAGCCGGGCTGTGTAGGAATTTTCTTCATTCCCTTTGTGATCAGGACTTTTTGCGCTGTGAGCCTGCTGGTGGGCCGGCAAGAAGGCAAAGCCAAAACGATCACGAGCCCGGGCATTCAGCAGCCGCGTTGCCTTTAGTCTAGGTGTCGAGCGACTCCTCCCACTCCGAGCCAAAGACCCAGGACAGCGCGGAAAGCTTGCCGCTTAGCAAACCCCACTCGAAGTCATCCCATCCCAAATTCTCCTTGCCGTATTTCCGCTCGATGCGTCGTGCCGCCTTGCGGGCAGTTGCCAGCATCGGCTTCTGAGCCTCAGTCAGGGTCTCTTCGCCGGTTTCGAGACGATAGAGCCAATTCTGGTGCCGATTCCACCAGACCTTTTCCCAGAACTCGTTGTAGGCGGCGAGGATCGCTTTATCCCCTCGGCGAAGGATCATCGGCCACAATTCGCCGTCGGTTTCATCCGACGGAATCCATTCGACTTTGTCGCCCTCTTTTGTGTATCCGATTTGGTGTCCGTTCGGTCCGGTCTCTCCTGGCTCGACCGGGTCGCGCACTTCCGCCTTGCTGCGCTTCTTCATTCCGAGCAATTCGTCGTAGCTCTTGAATTCGTCGATCGTTATCCCCTGCTGCTTATGTTGCCTGATGAGTTCGGTGATTTCTCGCGCCCGGTCGATTTTACCAGGGTGAGTGGGGGTGCCGGGCCGTAGCGCCCGAATTTGGCGCGTGAGGTCGCGAACAAGTATCCGCTTAAGCTCGGCCACGCTGGCAAACGACCCAACCAACGACTTTTTGTAAGTCGCCGCCTTGAATTTCTGGAGCTTAGCCGCTTGCTTGGGATCGACCTTGCCCTTCGCGGCTTTCCGTTGGGAGAAATAGAGCATGGCTGGCTTGCCCGCTGCGACGAAGCGGTCGATCTCTTCCACCGTCCCAGATGCAGCCACGCCAGTCGCCGTGCCAAGCTTTGTCCAGAACATTCCGATGAGAATATCGCAACGGTCGACGAGCTGATCGTTGATCGCCGACTGGGGTCTGACGCCTGACGTCGGCATTGCATGCGTTTCCCACATGACCGGCAACAACACCACGCTCTCAGCGTCTGCGTGCTGCGCGTTCCATTCGTTGACGGCAGCAGTCGCCGCTAGACGCTCTTCTGAGAGATCGGATGGAGAGCCGATCATCACGCGATAGACTTTGGAGCGGGTGGGCATGGATCGCCGGGGGCTGTTACATGTGTTTTTCTTCCGCATCCTGGCTCAATTGTCAAAGCAGCCGTTTCTCGTCCTGCCAGGCTTTGAGTGCAGGACCCGCCCCCGGCCTCACGATTACTTAGGGCGCAGATTCTTCGCGATCTGCGAGATACTCCCGGAATCCCTCCAAGGCGGAAGTCGCCTCGCGGTAGTCGCCCTCGGTGACGAAGTGTTCAGGTTCGAGTCCCGCTTCGTGCTTCATCGTGTTGACGCGTTGCCGCATAGGTTTTCGTCATCAGATCAATCCCGACGGATAGTGTCGTCATGTCGAGAAGCATCCGGTCGATATGAACGGTTGCCTCGCGTCCGTGCTCCAAAAGCTGTTGTTGAAGCGACAGATCACCGCGTTCTGCGGCAAGCAAATGTTGGCAAAATTCCGGAAATTCACGAGTTTGCGTCTCGTCGATCAACGGGCTTTGCGAGACCGCGGCGCGCCCTCCCAATCCGCAGATGTACTGCGTTCCCTTGAGTATCAGGACTTGGTTCGGATGCTGAGCAAGGATTCGGAGTCGGTCATAAATGCAGGCGAGCGTGTCTCCCTTGTAAGCCTCCATCGCGGCGTAGTCTGTTAGAATTACATAGTTGTCGATCGACGCCGAAAGATACGATCTTAATGCCTCGTCTTGCAGTTGGTTTGAGTCGACGACCTTTCTCGTTTTGCGAGGCTTGCCGGCGAAGAGTGAGTTGTACCAATCGGGAAGCAGCATGGAACGAAAGCAATCTTGCTTGCACTGAAGGGGAATCCAAACGGCAATAATCACAATAAAACCTTGGACCGAGAAATCCACGCCGGTCAATCGACAACGTCAGCGAAGCACGCGACAGGCAGATCGCGAAAGGAGGACCTGTAGGACAGTGCCGATAGGTCGCGTGATTGTCGCCCCGTCTATTAACATGCCAGCGTGACGCAATCACGAGCCGGAAGCAGCTGATAGGCAGATCCTTTCTATCATCGGGAATGAAATTTGCAGGCCGGCTGGTCCGAATGTCGGGCCTGGCGCACCGCTTTCATTTGATGAGGAAGCGGAAATGTCAGATCGCGCTTCAGTCTTAGCAGAGGTAGGAGGGCTTGAGGTGAAGGGAGCAGCGGCGCAAGCCGCCAAGTTACCTCGAAGAAACTGCCTCGCAGCGATCATATGCAGTCCCAACACGCTGCTTGTTGTGTCCAGTCGCTAACGTCAGCGCTGTTGTCGCAACGCACAACAATCAGATGCCGCGATAGTTTCGATCGATTCCAAATTGCATTTGCCACGACGCAGGAACCCGATCATTCTCCCGCGCAAGGCGGCCGCCGACCCGGTGGGTGTCCGCTACACAAGTTGCCGCCGTAAGCGGCTTCATTGCACCGGCAAGGGAAGACGCCTATGCCAACGCTCACCATCAACGGGCGGAGTATGTCCGTGGATGCGGCAAACGACACGCCGCTCCTTTGGGCCATCCGCGAACAATTGCAGATGACCGGCACGAAATTCGGCTGTGGTGCCGGCCTGTGCGGTGCCTGCACCGTGCACGTCAACGGCGAAGCCGTACGCTCGTGCCAGACCATGGTCGGCGACGTCGCCGGCAAGAAGATCACCACCATCGAAGGTCTTTCCGCCAAGGGTGATCACCCCCTGCAGAAGGCGTGGGTCGCCGAGCAGGTGCCGCAATGCGGCTACTGCCAGTCCGGGCAGATCATGCAGGCGGCTTCGCTGCTGGCGAAGAACGCCAATCCGACCAAGGAAGAGGTCGTGGCGCATATGGACGGCAATCTCTGCCGTTGCATGACCTATTCGCGGATCCAGAAAGCAATCATGCGCGCCGCCACCGAGATGCGCACTGCATCCGCCGCCGGCAACGAGCGGAGGCCCACATGAATCAGCACGTGAAGAACGTCACGTCAGAGACATCAGATCTCAGCCGCCGCTCCTTCCTGGTCGGCACCGCGGCCACCGGCCTGGTGCTCGGCTATGCCGGCGTGCCCGGTGTAGGCGAAGCGCTCGCTGCGGCTCCCGCCAATTTCGAGCCGAGCGTCTGGTACGCGATCTCGCCCGATGGCCTGGTCACCGTGACCTGCGGCAAGGCCGACATGGGCCAGCACATCGCCTCCACCATGGCGCAGATCGTCTGCGAGGAGCTGGGCGCGAAGTGGAGCGACATGCGGGTCAACCTCGCTTCCAACGATCCAAAGTTCAACGATCCCGTGCTGGGAGCGCAGATCACCGGCGGCAGCTGGTCGACCATGATGAACTTCGACGCGATGAGCCGGGCGGGTGCCGCCGGTCGCATGGCGTTGACCGAAGGTGCTGCCGCCGCGATGGGCGTGCCGGCAGGCGAGCTCGCAGTGCGCGATTCCATGATCGTGCATGCGAAGTCGAAGAAGCAGATGTCGTTCGCCGATGTCGTGAAGAGCGGCAAGGCGACAAAAACCTTCACGCCGGACGAGCTGAAGGCGATCAAGCTGAAGACGCAGGATCAATACACCATGATCGGTGTGTCGGTGCCGCAGCTCGACATCCCCTCCAAGACCAACGGCACGGCCAAATACGGCATCGACGTGATGATCCCGGGCATGGCCTATGGCGCGGTGGTGACGCCGCCGGTGCGCTACGGCGCCACGGTGAAATCGGTCGACGACTCCGCTGCGAAGAAGGTGCCGGGCTTCATCAAGGCCGTCACCCTCGACGACAAGACTCAGACCACGACCGGCTGGGTGGTTGCGGTCGCCAACACCTACGCCAACGCCAAGAAGGCGGCGGCGGCGCTGAAGGTCAGCTATGACGGCGGCCCGAATGCGAAAGTGTCGAGCGAGTCGCTGCTCGAGGAAGCCAAGCGGCTTCAGAAGCTGGACGATTCCGGCCAGTTCTTCGTCAAGGACGGCGATCCCGCGGCCGCACTCGGCACCGCGGCCAAGGTGCTGGAGGCGGAGTACACCACCAGCATCAACATCCACGCGCCGATGGAGCCGATGAACGCCACCGCGGAGTTCAAGGGCGACATCCTGCACATCTATTCCGGCAACCAGTTCGCGACGCGCTCCGGCGCGATTGCGGCCGGTGCTGCCGGGATCGATCCAAAGTTCGTGGTGATGCACCAGATGTGGCTCGGTGGCGGCTTCGGCCGCAGGCTCGACGCCGACATGATGGTGCCGGCGGTGCAGGCGGCCAAGGCCGTGGGCAAGCCGGTGAAGGTGATCTACACGCGCGAGAACGACATGACGATGGATTTCTCGCGTCCGCTTACCTACCAGAAAGTGAAAGCCGGCGTGGACGGCGACGGCAAGCTCGTCGCGCTCAGCCACGACGTGGTTTCGGCCTGGCCGACGCAGCGCTGGGGAATTCCTGATTTCCTCACGCCCTCGGTCGACAAGAAGGGTCCGCTCGACAGCTTCACGGTGAACGGATCGGACTTCTTCTACACGGTGCCCAACCATCACGTGCGGGCGATCAAGAACGAGATGGCGCACAACGCCACCCCGTCGGGTCAGCTCCGTTCGGTGGCGCCGGGTTGGACCTTCTGGGCGGTCGAAAGCATGATCGACGAGATCGCGGCTGCGGCCGGCAAGGATCCGGCGCAATACCGCATCTCGCTGCTCGACGGCGCCGGCAAGAACGACGGCGGCGCGCAGCGGCTGCGCAACACGCTGCTCGCGGCGATGGGCCTCGCCGGCTACGGCACCAAGAAACTCCCCAAGGGAGAAGGCATGGGCGTGGCCTGCGTGTCGTCGCAGGAACGTGCGACCGCAAGCTGGACCGCTTGCGTCGCGCATGTCGCCGTGGCGCCGTCAGGCGAAGTGACCGTGAAGAAGCTCACGGTCGCAACCGATGTCGGCACGCAGGTGCATCCCGACAACATCCGGGCCCAGGTCGAGGGTGCGGCGCTGTGGGGGCTGTCACTGGCGCTGTACGAGAAGGCGACGCTCAAGGATGGCGGCATCGAGCAGACCAACTTCGACAGCTACACGCCCCTGCGCATGAGCCAGGTGCCCGAGGTCGCCGTTGCCGTGATCGCCAATGGCGAGAAGGCCACCGGCGTCGGCGAGCCCGCGGTGACGGTGGTGGCGCCTGCCATCGGCAACGCCATCTTCAACGCCTCCGGCGCCCGCGTCCGGGCACTGCCGATCACGGCCGAAGCCGTGAAGGGGGCGATGAAGGCGTAAGGCCGGGCTTGCAAGTGCTGACCAGGATGATCCGCCGGAGGGCAGCCTCCGGCGGATTTTTTCTGGCTCAACAACCGCGCGCTTACGGCACCAGCGAATAGCTCGTACTGCGGCCACCGGCGGCGTCCCTCTGAAGGATGCCCTTGTCGATCAGGTCTTCGATGTCGCGGGCAGCGGTCGCTTGCGAGACCTTGACAAATTGGGCCCATTTCGAAGAGGTGAGCTTGCCCTCGAAGCCCTCGATCAAGCGGTTCAACATCAGCCGCTGGCGATCATTGAGGGAGCGCGTGCCATGGCGCTCCCAGAACCTTGCCTTGTCCAGCACGTTTCCCATGATCGTCTCGGCGCCGTCGAATGCGCGATCGAGGCAATCGAGAAACCATTGTAGCCAGTCGGTGATGTCGAGCGTTCCGCGCTGTGTCCTTTCGAGCATGTCGTAGTAGGCGTTGCGTTCTTTTCGGATCTGGGACGACATGCTGTAGAAGCGCTGCGTGGTCTCCTCCGAACGCGCCAGAGCGAGGTCCGCTATCACGCGCGCAATGCGGCCATTGCCGTCCTCGAACGGACGGATAGTCACAAACCAGAGATGCGCGACTGCTGCCTTGATGACAGGGTCCGCTTCCCGATCGGCGTTGAACCAGTCGAGGAATCTCCTCATTTCTTCGTCGAGTCGCTCGGCGGCTGGTGCTTCGAAATGAATATGTTCGCGGCCGACCGGCCCGGAGACGACCTGCATGGCGCCGGACTGTTCGGTGCGCCACCCGGCAACGACGATCTTCAACAGGCCGCTCCGGCCTGTCGGGAAGAGGGCGGCATGCCAGCCGAACAACCGCTCGGCGGTGATGGGTTGATCTGGTTTCTGGGTCGCGTCGAGCGTCATATCAACGACGCCCTCCACGTTTCTCTCTGCCGGCGTGAGTGCGCCAATATCGATGCCGAGCCGGCGGGCGATCGACGATCGAACCTGATTGCGATCGAGGGTTTCACCTTCGATCTCCCTCGATTTGACGACATCCTCGGTGAGCGCCTGAAGCGAGGCTTCCGCCCTCAAAGTGCAGCCAAGACTCTCCATTCGGCCAAGCAGGCGGCCCTGCTTGTGACGCACCTGGGCCAGTCGCGTCGCTAACCGGTCTGCGCTCCACTGAAAGGCCGGCCAGTCAGGCTTGTCGTGGATATAGATCATATTTTCTGCATTCTGTGACGAGAATATGGGGTCTGTTCTCGTTATGGTCAAGCCATTCTCGTCACTTTCCGACGAGAATGGCTTCTCCCGCCTACTGTGCATGGGGTTGTTTTCGCCTTTTGCTGGAACCGCCGCGGAGCACCCAGTCCGTAAAACTGTGCGCAATTCCGGCAGGTTCCGTTGAGCACGCCTCTTAAGGGCCGGAGAACCTGATCCGGCTTAGGCTGACGCCAAATACACTCCCGTGCTTTTGGGGAAGCCATGAACGCGCCAGCCAAATCCGCCGCCAAACGCCGGCTTCTGCTCGCCTCCGACCGGAGCGACGCCAGCACCGAGCTCGCCGGCATCTTGAAGGCGGTCGGCGATGTCTCGACGGTGACGACGCAGGAAATCCCCGAACAGCCGTCGCGCGATCTCTCCGGTCTCGTGGTCGACATCAACCTCCGCTCGCCCGAGAGTGTGCAGCGGGTGCGCAACAAGCTGCGCGCCGAGGGCTATCGTTCGATGCCGCGTTTGTTCGTGCTGGCGGATGCCCTGCACCACGGCACCATGCAGGCCTGGGCGCTCGGCGCCACCGACACCATCTCGCGGCCGCTGCAGCCCGAGGCGATCCTGCAGCGCATCCGCGCCGCGTTTCCCGATACGGCGAGCTATGACGCGACCGATCGCGGCAAGACGCTCAACCGCGGCGTCGAGGCGGCGCATGCGGTGCTGAAGAAGATGTTCGAGAAGCTGCCGCTCGGCGTGCCTCTGACCTTCGACGACGTCATCGCCGCCGAGAGCAGGATCTTGAAAGCGATCAAGCATTCCTCGCTGCGCGAATGGCTCACCACGGTCGGCTGCCACCATGTCGGCAGTTACCGTCACTGCCTGTTCGTGACCGGCTTCGCGGTGTCCTTTGCGCAGCATCTCGGCATGCGCGAGGACGATCAGCGCCGGTTGACCCGTGCCGCCCTGCTGCACGATGTCGGCAAGGCCTTCGTCCCCTCCGCGTTGCTCGACAAGCCCGGCAAGCTCACCGACGAGGAGATGGCCGAGGTCCGCCAGCATCCGCGCCGCGGCTACGACGCGCTCGCGGCGCAAGGCGGCTTCCCGCCGGAGATGCTGGATGTCGTGTTGCATCACCATGAATTCCTCGACGGCAGCGGCTATCCGAACGGGCTGTCGTCGAACCAGATCAGCGACATCGTGCGGCTGACGACCATCGTCGACATCTACGCCGCCCTGGTGGAGAAGCGCGCCTACCGCATGCCCTTCACCCACTCGCGTGCCTTCACGATGATGGAAGGCATGGGCGGCAAGCTGGATCAGCAGCTGCTGCAGGCGTTCCGGCCGGTGGCGCTCGGGTCATTCTGACGCGGCGCCGCTATCCCACCATCTTCCGCAACTCCGCTTTCGCCACCTTCTCCAGCGTCGAACGCGGCATGTCGTCGACAAGCCTGATCTCGCGCGGCACCTTGAAGTCGGCGAGACCCTTGCGGCAGGCCGCCATCACGCTGTCCTGCAGATCCGGCGCTGCGCCCGCGACACCGCCATGCGGGATGATGAAGACCACCGGCACCTCGTCCAGCATCGGATGCTTCTTCGCCACCACCGCGGCCTCGCGCACGCCGGGGACGATTGCGATCACCTGCTCGATCTCGGAGGCCGCGACGTTCTCGCCGCCGACCTTCAGCATGTCCTTGGCGCGGTCGCCGAACTTGATGAAGCCGTTCTCCAGCAGCGTGACTCGATCGCCGGTGATGAAGAAGCCGTGCTCGTCAAAGCTCTCGCGCGTGGCTTGCTCGTTGTGCAGATATTCGGCGAACAGCGACAGGCCGGGGATGCCCTTGATCGAGAGATTGCCGGTGTCGCCGACCGCGGTCGGCCGTCCATCATCTTCGGTGATTCGGATCTGATATTCCGGCGCGGCGCGGCCGATCGACATCGGGATGTTGGGCTGGTCGACCTCGCCGATGATGCCGTGGGTGATGGTCTCGGTCATGCCCCACCAGCCGATGATCTTGACGCCGAAGACGGCAAAGGGCGGCGGATCGTTCACCGCGGTGCCCCACAGGCGGAATTTGTGATCCCGCGGGATGTCCTGCTCGAGCAGTGCCTTCATGCAGAAGGGGATCGTCGAGGTCCAGGTCGAGCCGTGCTCGCGCGCGACGCCCCAGAACCGGCTCGCAGAGAAGCGCGGCTGGATCACGCAAGTCGCCCCGACCCACAGCGTCGCCAGCATGGAATAGGCCAGCGCATTGGTGTGGAACAGCGGCAGATAAGTCTGGTGCACGTCGCTGGCGTGAAGGTCCTCATGCGCGGCATTGATCTTGGCGCCCCAGAGCGCGTTGGCATGCGTCCAGAGCACCGCCTTCGGCCGCGATGTCGTGCCTGACGTGTACTGCACGCTGCAGGGCGCGAGCGGATCGGTCGTCCGCTTCGGCCGGTCGGCGCTGTCGGCGAACAGCTCCTCAAAACTGTCGCCGCGCGAGACAGCTTGCGCAGGCGGCGCGCCCGCATCGTGCGACGTCACCGCCATCCAGCGAATGTTGCGGCAGTTTCGGGCGACGATCTCCGCATAGGCCGGTTGCGTGATCGCAGCGACCGCGCCGCAATGACCGGCAAAGTATTCGATCTCCGCCGGCGCCGAGCGCGTGTTGGTGGTGACAGCGATGGCGCCGAGCTCCACGCAGGCAAACCAGGCCAGCAGCGCCTCGATGCAGTTATCGAGATGAATGAGCACGTACTCGCCCGGCTTCACGCCGCGCCTGGCGAGTCCCGCGGCGAGCGCGCCGACCCGCTCGTGAAACTCGCCATAGCTCCAGCGCCGCGCCGGGGCCTCGAACGGCGCCCAGATCAGGAACGGATGATCGCGGCGTACCTCGGCCCGCATCTTCAGCAGCCACGGCACGTCGAGCCCATCGAACGGGCCAACGATTCCGGCTGCAGTCTGTTGAATGGACATGGATCCTCCCGCGCAGCCTGCATCTTGATGGCGGCTGCTTTTTGATGATTGCGTCTTCCTGCCATCGGACGGCGTGGGGCGCAAATGGGCGGGAGGAAGCGCCGTGCGCCTACTAATCCTCGTACGACGAAATCTCGATCAGGCTGCCATCCGGATCCCGGCAATAGACCGAGCACAGCGTGCCGCGGGCGCCCTGCTTGGGAACCGGGCCTTCCTCGATCGCGACGCCGTGTGCCTTCAAATGCGCCACCACCTCGTCGGGCGTTGCGGAGGTGAGGAAGCACAGATCCTCGCTGCCCGCGGTCTGGTGGTCGGCGGTGAACCATTCCTCCTTGTCAGCATCGCGGGGCCGAACGTTGATCTTCTGTTGACCAAACCCTAGCGAGGTCCGCGGCGCTTTGCCGCCACCGGGGTCGAACACCTTGACTTCCATGCCGAGGATCTTGCGATACCACTCGGAGGTCACTGCGACGTCGGCGACGTTGATCACGAGGTGATCGAGGGCCTCGACCTTGACCGGCATGCCTTATCCTTTCGTCGCCATGAACGTTGCGTACTTTCCGCGCGTGGCAGGCTTTGTTACAACGCCGCTGACGCCACGATCAAGCTATCCGTCCCTTGAGAACAACGCCGCTTTTCAAGAACAACACTTGGGAGAACCCTTGAGATGATCACTCGCCGTTCCGCGCTCTGCCTGCTCGCCGCCACCCCGCTTGCAGCCAGCCCGCTGTCGAAGGCCTTTGCAGCGGATTATCCGTCCCGGCCGGTGAAATTCGTGGTCGGCTATCCGCCGGGCGGCGCCACCGACATCCTGGCGCGCCTGATCGGCCAGCGGCTGTCGGAGCGGCTCGGCCAGCAATTCGTGATCGAGAACAAGCCGGGCGCCGGCAACAATATCGGCACCGAATCCGTCGTGAACGCCGAGCCCGACGGCTACACCGTCTTCCTGGTCAATCCGGCGAACTACATCAACGCCACGCTCTATACCAATCTCAAGTTCAACTTCGTCCGCGACATCGCGCCGATCGCCGCGTTCCAGCGCGTGCCGAACGTGATGACCGTCAACAAGGACGTGCCGGCCAAGACCGTCGCCGAGTTCATCGAGTATGTGAAGGCCAATCCCGGCAAGGTGAACATGGCCTCCTCCGGCAACGGCACCTCGGTGCATCTGTCCGGCGAAATGTTCATGGCAATGACCGGCTGCAAGATGCAGCACGTGCCCTATCGGGGCGCGGCGCCGGCGATCACCGACATGCTCGGCGGACAGGTGCAGGTGATCTTCGACAACATGCCCTCGATCATCCAGCACATCCGCTCCGGCTCGCTTCGCGCGCTCGGCGTCACCACGGCGCAGCGCTCGCCGCAGCTGCCGGACGTGCCCGCGATCGGCGAGACCGTGAAGGACTACGAGGCGAGCGCGCTGTTCGGCATGGGTGCGCCGAAGAACATGCCTAAGGACATGATCGCCAAGCTCAACAACGAGATCAACACGCTCATGAAGGAGCCCGACATGACCAAGCGCCTGGTCGAGCTCGGCGGCGATCCGCTGGTCGAGACGCCGGAGGCGTTCGGCCAGGAGATCGGGGCCGAGACCGCGAAGTGGAAGAAGGTCGTCGAGTTCGCCGGCCTCAAGGTCGAGTAGCAACCTCCCGAATGACCGGACATGGAGCCCCGCCGCAAGGCGGGGCTTTTTTCTTGCGCGGTTCCCGCTTGACGGGACGGCGTCCACGTCTATACTAAACCTTATGGTTAAGTATCAAGACGAGACGCTTGATCGCACCTTTGCGGCGCTGTCCGATCCGACGCGGCGCGCGCTGCTCGCGCGTCTCGGCGAAAGGGACAGCCTGTCGGTGAGTGAGCTGGCAGCGCCGTTCTCGATCTCGCTGCCGGCGATCATGAAGCATCTCGACGTGCTCACGGATGCGGGCCTGATCGTGCGCGAGAAGACCGGGCGGACGGTCTCCTGCCGGCTCACCGCGCAGCCGATGGAACAGGCGATGAACTGGCTCAATCGCTACGCGCAATTCTGGTCCGAGAGTTTTGATCGCCTTGCCGCCTTTGTGGAGGACAAACCATGGTCAACGCAGCAGCCAACACCGCCGAACGCGCAACCGAAGGTCCAAGCCTCACGCTCACGCGCCGGCTCCGCGCGCGGCCGGAAAAGGTCTTCGCCGCCTGGACGCAAGCCGAGCAGCTAGTGCAATGGTTCGGGCCGCCGAATATGAAGCCGGCGACGTTGAGTGCCGAGCTCGACGTCCGCAGCGGTGGCCGCTACCGTATCTCTTTCACCCGCGAGGACGGCGAATATTTCGAGGCGGGCGGCCTCTATCGCGAGGTCGTGCCGAACGAGCGGCTGGTCTTCACCTGGGCCTGGCATTCAACGCCGGAGCGCGAATCGCTGGTGACGATCACGCTGAAGCCGGACAGCGCCGGCACGCTGATGGTCTTTCATCACGCCCAGTTCTTTGACGAGACCGCGCGCGACAACCATCAGCGTGGCTGGAATTCGTTCTTCGACAAGCTCGACACCTTCGTCGCCTGACCGCAAGGGGACCTCAAGGAGGACATCATGCAGCAACATCAGATCGTCTCGCGCGAGCAGTGGATCGCCGCCCGCAAAGCCCATCTGGCGCACGAGAAGGAGTTGAGCCAGGCCCGCGAGCGTCTTGCCGAGGAGCGCCGCGCATTGCCCTGGGTGAAGGTCGACAAGGGCTATGTGTTCGATGGCCCGAACGGCAAGGTCACGCTCGGCGATCTCTTCAAGGGTCGCCCGCAGCTCGTGGTGCAGCACGTGATGTTCTCGCCCGACTGGGAGGCTGCCTGCAAGAGCTGTTCGTTCTGGGCCGATGGTTTTGAGCGCATGGTGCCGCATCTGGCTGCGCGCGACACCACCATGGTCGCGATCTCGCTGGCATCCGTCGAAAAGCTCGAGGCGTTCAAGAAGCGCATGGGCTGGAGCTTTGACTGGGTGTCTTCAGGCCACAACGACTTCAACTATGATTACGAGGTCTCGTTCACACGCGAGCAGATCGATCGGGGCGTCCTGAGATACAATTTCGGCACCACGCCGTTCTATGGCCCGGAGCTACCCGGCATCAGCGTGTTTTATCGCAACGAGGCCGGCGAGATCTTTCACACCTATTCCTGCTTTGCCCGCGGCCTCGACATGATGAACGCAGCCTATCAATATCTCGACCTCACCCCGCTCGGCCGTCACGAGGAGGGGCTGCCGTATCCGATGGACTGGGTCCGCCTGCGCGACCAGTACGAGCCGCAGGCGAAAGGCGCTTGCTGCCACGGGTGAGGGAGCGCACAGGTATCGTCCTGGCGGAAAGCCAGGACGACGTCGGAGCGGGGCGGTACCGTCGAGGCCACCTCACTTCTTCGCGTCAGCCTCTTCCGTGCCTTTGCACGAGATCAGCATTGTATAGGCCCGCGCGTTGCCGGCGATCTCGGGGGTCTTTAGCTCACCCTTCGGCTCGGCCGTCTGGTACGGCACCACCGAATTGTCGAGGAAATCGCGCAGTGCGCCGGTCTTGATCGCGAAATTGATGTTTTCGGGAATGGTGCCGGTTGCCACGGCGACTCGCAATCCATCGAGCTTTCTCGTGACCACGCCGACGACCTGCCCGGTTGTGTCGAACAGCGGGCCGCCACTATTGCCGGGTTGTACCGGTGCGCTGATTTGCAGGAACCGCGTGTCGTTGCGCATGCCGCTGAGCGAGCTCACGATCCCGGTCGTCACGGTGAAGTCCGATGTGAGCAAGCCATGATAGGGAAATCCGATCGCGACGACGGAATCGCCGGAGTGGAACGAGCGATCGCGGATCCGGGCAAAGTCCTTGAATGTCGCCGTCGACGACGGCTGCAACAGGGCTAGATCGTTGTTCGCGTCGCTCGACACGACGCGCAACACCATCGCGGCCTCCCCGGTGAGATTGCCCTTGAGCTCGCTGCACCCGTCGATCACGTGGTTGTTGGTGACGATGTGTCCGCTGGCGCTGACCACGAAGCCGGTGCCAAAGCCGGAGCTGCTCTTGGCCCCTCTGCCGGGTTTGCTCGCTGGCGGTGCGCCTTGCTTGTCTGCCGTAGCTGCCGGCTTCGCGGCACCTTTGGTGAAATCGCCGGCCTTGTCGAGCCCGTCGGCTTTTACCTTCGTCACGCAATTCGCCAACGCTGCGATCACCGGCCCGGTCGAGGTCAGGTCGAAATTCAGGACGGCGCGGCCGGCCGTCGCGACCATCAGGCTCGCCTTCTGAAACGTACGCACGACATTGACCGGCATGATGGCCGTGAGCATGTTGGTCTGGTAGGCCGTCGCAAACAGCCTGGCTTGCTCCTGCCCGTCAAAGGTCACGTCAATCGCAGCGTTCTCGCCCTTGTTGAAGTGGTAGCTGGGACTCGCAAAGGCGAGTGACCATGTGCCGGCAGCATTTTGGCTCACGACGAGGATGACACCGTTCGCATAAGGCGTCGTTGCGGCGCAATGGGAGAAGGCGCCGGTCTGGTCGTTGCTAAAGGCGCCGCCGATCCAATTGCCGACATTGACGGAGCCGAACGGTCCTGCCGCATGCGACAGTCCGGCAAGATACAGCTGCAACAGAGACGCAACGACAAACGACTTTAACCACATAACTTTCCCCCGGAGCGCTTTGGCGGCATCTTATCTGTGCGGGCAGGTTTCGCGCAACCGACAGTTGTCCGATCGGGTCGCGTCCCCTGCGGACGACTTTCCGGCTTGCCTTTACTTTGTAGTGCGGTATGCTTTGCGTTACAAAGTGATCGGGCGGTGCCGGTCCGTGAGCTGGGTGGAGCGGAGTTTTGGCGTTGCCGATGCGCGATCTCGACAAGGCCCTGGCCGACATCGTGGCGATCCGCAGCCAGATCGCGGCCGGCACGGCGTTCCGTGGCTACGGTCCGGCGACGATGGCTGCGACCGGCGCGGTCGCGCTTGTCACTGCGATCCTGCAATTCTGGCTGCTCGGCGATCCCACCGGCGAGCCGCTCGGCTTCTTTCTCGGCTGGTTCGTTGCGGCTGCGCTGTCCGGCCTGATGATCTGGATCGAGATGCGCGCGCGTTCGCGCCGTCATCATTCGGGCCTCGCCGACGCCATGATCCATCAGGCGGTCGAGCAGTTCCTGCCCGCGGGCGTCGCCGGCATCCTGCTCGCGGTGGTGATGTGGAAGTTCGCAGCCGAGACGCTGTGGCTCCTGCCGGGGCTGTGGCAGATCCTGGTCTCGCTCGGCATTTTCGCGTCCGTTCGATCGCTGCCGCGCAGCGTGGCGTTCGCAGGGGCCTGGTACTTCATCTCGGGTTTTGCAGTGGTGGTGCTGGCGAGCCGGACTCACGTGCTGTCGCCTTGGACAATGGGACTGCCTTTCGTGTTCGGCCAGTCGATGATGGCGGCCATTCTGTATGTTGCGTCCGGAGAGAATGATGTCGAAGACTGACAGCGCGCCTTTCTCCTATGAAGGGCTCGACCGTGTGATCCACGAGAAGGCGAGGCTCGGGCTTCTGACCTCACTGATGGCGCACCCGAAGGGCCTTGCCTTCGCCGATCTCAAACAGCTCTGCGGCCTCACCGACGGCAATCTCAGCCGGCACCTCGCCGTGCTCCAGGAGGCTGGCCTCGTCGAGGTGACCAAGGGCTATGAGGGCAATCGCCCGCACACCACCTGCCGTCTGACCAAGACCGGACGCCGTCGCTTCCTCGACTATCTCGCCGTGCTCGAGCGTCTCGTGCGCGATGCCGCCAAGGCCGCCGGCCGCGAGGCACCGCCGCTTGGCCGCCTCGGCATTCTCCCGACCTGATCGTCCCCCCTTTTTGACTGGAGACTTTGCGATGCAAAGTGACGTCACGTCCCCCAACGAGAAACTTCATGTCGGTATCATCATGGACGGCAACGGACGATGGGCGACACGACGCGGCCTGTCGCGCGTGCGCGGCCATGAGGCCGGCGTCGAGGCGATCCGCCGCATCGTCGAGGTCGCGCCCAAACAGGGCGTCGGTACGCTGACGCTCTACGCGTTCTCGACCGACAATTGGCGCCGACCGAAGGCTGAGGTTGCAGCCCTGATGACGCTGCTGCGCTTCTATCTCGCCAATGAAGTGCAGAGCCTGGTGAAGAACGGCGTGCGGCTCACCGTGATCGGCCGTCGCGACCGCTTGCCGGACGGCATCGCCACGGCCATCGCGCGTGCGGAGGCGGCCACTGCCCGCGGCACCACGCTGCATCTGCGCATCGCCGTCGACTATTCCGCGCGCGACGCCATCCTCAATGCCGCGGCGAAGGCGGCCGCGCTGACCAGCCTCACCCGCGAAGCGTTCTCGCAATTGGTCACCGGGGAGGCCGGCTTGCGCGACGTCGATCTCATCATCCGCACGTCGGGCGAAAAGCGGCTGTCGGACTTCCTGCTCTGGGAAGGCGCCTATGCCGAGCTGCATTTCACCGAGCGGATGTGGCCCGAATTCGATGCCGGGGATCTGGCCGCGGCGCTCGCCTCGTTCCATGGCCGCGAGCGACGCTTCGGCGGCCTCCAGGCGATCATGCCTGAGGAGGTGCCTTCACTCTCTCGGGCGTGACGCAGAAGCGGAGCAGAAGAGTCTCCGCGGCAGTCACGCACGATGTCTTCGGGTTCAGTCGGGGGATTGGGCTTCTTCATAGAAGCGGGACGGACGATCACGCCAACCAAAGCGGGAGCGAAAGTCCATGCGTGTTCTTCTCGTCAACGTGCCTCATCCCTCGATCGGAAGCCGGATTCCGGACGATCATCTGCCGCCGCTCGGCTTGCTCGCGGTCGGCGGCCCACTGATCGACGACGGTCATACCGTGCGGCTGATCGATGCCGAGTTCGGACCAATGCCGGTCGCGGACATTGTTACCGAGACGAACCGCTTCGCTCCGGATGCCGTGTTGTTCGGCCATTCCGGCTCAACCTCCGGACATCCGGTTATTTCAGAAATTGCGCAGGCCCTGGTGAAAGCCATGCCGGGCGTGCTGATCGTCTATGGCGGCGTGTTCCCGACCTATCACTGGCGCGACGTCCTGCGCGATGAGCCCTATGTCAGCGCCATCGTCCGTGGCGAAGGCGAGGAGACTGCGCGGCGCCTGATGCGCGCGCTGGAAAATGGCCACGATCTCGGCGGTGTTGCCGGCATCGCGTTTCGCGATGCCACGGGTCCACGCGCGACCCTGCCTGCGCCCGTGATCGCGGACCTCGATGCCTATCGCATCGGCTGGGAACTGATCGATCACGCGCGCTACAGCTATTGGGGCGGCCTGCGCGCCGTGGTCGTACAGTTCTCGCGCGGCTGCCCGCATCTGTGCAACTATTGCGGCCAGCGCGGCTTCTGGACGCGATGGCGCCATCGCGATCCCGTCCGCTTCGCCAAAGAGCTGGCTCGCCTGCATCGTGAGCACGGTGTGAAGGTCATCAACTTCGCGGACGAAAATCCGACTGTATCCAAGAAGGCGTGGCGAGCCTTCCTCGACGCGCTGATCGCCGAGAATGTCGATCTCATCCTGGTGGGATCGACTCGCGCCGACGACATCGTGCGCGATGCCGACATCCTGCATCTCTACAAGCAGGCAGGCTGGCAGCGCTTCCTGCTCGGGCTGGAGAACACCGATGAGAAGACGCTGGAGCTGATCCGCAAGGGTGCGACGACCGCAACCGACCGCGAGGCCATTCGTCTGTTGCGGCAGCATGGCATCCTGTCGATGGCGACCTGGGTGGTCGGGTTCGAGGAAGAAACCGATCGCGACCACTGGCGTGGATTGAAGCAGCTGCTGGCCTACGATCCCGATCAGGTGCAGCTGCTCTACGTCACGCCGCATCGCTGGACACCGTACTTCCGGCTCGCTGCCGACCGCCGCGTGATCCAGCCGGATCGCCGCCGCTGGGATTACAAGCATGAGGTGCTGGCGACGCGCTACATGGCGCCGTGGCGCGTGCTGGTCTGGTTCAAATTCACGGAGATGGTGCTGCAATGTCGCCCCAAGGCGATCTGGCGCGTGCTGTTTCAGCGCGATGCCGGCCTACGGCACGCCATGCGCTGGTACACGCATATGGGCCGCAGGGTCTGGCCGCACGAGATCCTGGAATTCTTGCGCGCGCGACGGTTGAGATGGGGGCCCACGGTGCGGGAATTCTGGGGCGCGCCGCAGGACGCCGAAGAGCAGTCGATGACGGCAACACGGCCCGAACGGCATGTCGGCGCGCGCGAAGCTGCATGAGCGCGGCCCCCTTGTGATGTCCGGCACGGGACAACGCGCTGTTCGTTTCTGGCCGCAAGATTGGCAGCTCTGTCCAAGCGGCCAATGCGCGGCGTCGGTTAGATGTGCGGTTCACGCAATCTGCGGAGAGCTTCGCGCATGTCACAGCTATCTCTGGATGCCGCTGTCGAGCCGGATGAAACAAATGGTGCAGTCTGGATCAGGGCTGCCAATGCATCGGACGTGGAGAGCCTCTCGATCTATTTCACCGGCCTTTCCACGACAACGCGCGACAAGCGCTTTATGGGCGCGCGTGCCGATCTTGCCGTGGTCGCGGCCGAATGCGTCGCCAAGGTCAGCCATCCCGACTATTTCACTTTGCTTGCGGAGCTCAGGCTGGATCAAGGGCAAAGCACGATCATCGGCGAAGCGCGATACGCGTATGACGCGCTCGCCCGGCATGGCGATTTCGCTATCTCTGTTGCCGATGTCTTTCAGCGCAAGGGCGTCGGCCTGCAGATGATGACGGCGATGGAGCGACGCGCGAGCGGTCTCGGTCACGAGATGATCGCGGCCGAGACCGCACGAACCAATGCCGAGATGCGCTGCCTCGCGAAGAAGGCGGGGTTTGCGGATACCGGCCTTGGAGACTGGCAGTCGGTTCATCTCGCAAAACGGCTGTCGCGCTGAGCCCGGCCGCCAAAAGCCTGGGCAGGCCGGCGGCAGGGTCAAAAACCGCTGCATCTCCTTGCGGATCGTGCTCTACTATCTCCCAGGACGGGAGTATGCGGCCATGCGCGGGGTTCTGGATTATTGCACCGGTGGAACTGAGCGGCAGGTTGCGGCCGGCACGCATCTGGTGACCGAAGGCGGCGCCTCCGGCCATCTCTATGTGCTGATGAACGGCAAGCTCGAGGTGCTCAAGGGCGAGATGGTGGTCGCCACCATTGCCGAGCCCGGGGCGGTGCTGGGCGAGATGTCCGTGTTGCTGGGGCTGCCGCACACGGCGACAGTACGTGCCTGCTCCGACACGGTCGTCTACGAATTCCCAGATGCTGCCTCGCTCCTCAAGCGGGAGCCGGAGGTCGCGCTGCTGATCGCGCGCATGCTGGCGCAGCGGCTCAATGCCGCCAACACCTATCTCGCCGATCTCAAGCGGCAATATGCCGGTCACGGCACGCATCTCGCCATGGTCGGCGAGGTGCTCCAGAGCATGATCAACCTGCCACCGCTCGAGGTCTCGCCAGGTTCGGATCGGCAATCCGACCCAAGGATGTGAGCCAGTCCGGCGACTCCTCGATAGTGGATGCCGGCCGCTTCAGCGGCACACCGAGATCGATCCACTGCGCTTCGCCCGCCGCCAGCCAGAACGCCTTGTTCTCATCCAGGTCCAGCACGACGTGCGTCGGCGGCCGGCCGGGTTGCAGGCCGGCATTGAACACCCAGGTCTGGCCCAGCCGGTCGAACCACGAGCCGTCGGTGATGAAGGGGGATTGATGCACATGGCCCGAGATCACCATCGACGGCTGATACTGCATGATCCACTGCACCAGCTCGACATCGCCGAAGAACCGCTTGCCGCCCCAGCTCGTCGGTGAATTGGCCGGTGGTGCGTGATGCGCCCAGATCCATCGCCGCGAACGGTTGAGCGAGGCATCGCGCAGCTGATCGGCGATGCGCTGCTTGACCAGCGGTCCGTCCCACCACGGGCACACCGTGAACAGCGTGTCGCCGATGGTGAGATTGTCGCCGTCGCAGGCGATGCCCAACTCGCGCACCTCCGAGATCCAGCGCGAGATCTTCTCGCCCTCCGCATTGCGCTCGTCGAGGTCATGATTGCCGGAGCAGAGAATGACCCTCGCCTGCGCCGAGATCAGCGCGAGGTACTTCTTCACCACCACGATCTGGGCGCGGAAATCCACCGTCGATCCGATGTCCAGCGCATCGCCGGCGAAGATCACAAGGTCGAATTGCGGCGCAGCGCTGACCAGCCAGTCGAGCTGCGGCAGCGAGTAGTGCAGGTCGGCCACGACCAGGCAACGCATTGCGGATCCGCCGGAGAGAGTGCGAAAATGTCTGGGAATTCCAAATCGTTGTAAAGCAAGAAGCGGACCAGCGTAGCTGTGACAGGCGGGAGCGCGCAAGTGACGGTGCGTCGCAGGGCTGGACCGGATCGTCGGATTCTGGTGTCGTGGCGCGCCTTCAACGCGAGTGATCGCATGACCTCTTTCAAGACCATTCGTGCCCGTGCCGAGAAGCGCAAGGGCGGGCCCAAGGCGCTCGACAGACTGATGCCTGACACGCC
Source organism: Bradyrhizobium monzae (assembly GCF_021458635.1). Lineage (GTDB taxonomy): Bacteria > Pseudomonadota > Alphaproteobacteria > Rhizobiales > Xanthobacteraceae > Bradyrhizobium. The sequence goes on along the minus strand of NZ_JAIRDQ010000004.1, from coordinate 438,412 downwards.
CGACCTGAAGAGGCTTGCAAAACTCGGCGACGATCGCATCCTCGCCGAGATGACCAGGCGGGTGTTTTGCGCGGGCTTCGCCTGGAGCGTGATCGATGCGAAGTGGGATGGTTTTGAAGACGCTTTCCTTCGCTTCCAGCCGGCCAAGCTCGGCTTCCAGCCCGAAGATTATTGGGAAGCCCTGCTGCGCGATGCGCGGATCGTGCGCAATGGCGCCAAGATCATGTCGGTGCGCGATAACGCCGCCTTTGTGCAGGAGATCGCGAAAGAGCACGGCAGCTTCGGCAAGTTTCTGGCGAAATGGCCGCCGTCCAACGAGATCGGCCTGCTCGATCTCCTGACCAGACGCGGCTCTAGGCTGGGTGGCAACACGGGCCAGATGCTGCTGCGCTTCGTCGGCTGGGACGGCTTCGTCACGTCGAAGGATGTCGTCGCCTGCCTGCGCGATGCCGGCCTCGACATCGCCGAAGAGGTCAAGTCGAAGCGCGATCTCGCCAAGGTGCAGGCGCAGTTCAACGCCTGGGCGGAGGAGACGGGGCTGCCCTACACCTATCTGTCGCGCATCTGCGCGCTTTCGGTTGGCGAAAACCGGAGCGAGCACTAGCGCCGATCGATCAGATCGTGGACATCGTGTGGCGATCTCGCGCCGCCGGCGCGGCAGATGCGACGCGCGATCACGAAATACATTTTGCAGGAACATTTGTGCGCAGCACCCGTTCGGAAATTTGAGCCAGGCGACACAGGCGCAGGGAACACGCGCTCCGGCCAAACCTTGGTTCAAGCCATGAAACCAACACGACAGAACGGAGCAGCTCATGAAGCTCACATCCGAACAGGTGAAGCAGACCGTCAACCAGCTCGGCGCGCAGGTGCTGCCCGACGAGCATCCGGCCATGCCGCAGCTCAACAGCATGTTCGGGGAACACACCTTCTTCGTCGACGAGATGGGATTGAAAGTTCTTGAGCCAACGCCGTCGCTGAGTGCGGAACGTCAGACCGGTGAAGTCGTCAGCCTCGCCGACTGGAGCGATGCGGATCTGACGCGCCTGATGGCACACGAGCCCGAACCAACCGGCGTGATCGTGGTGTTCGAGCATGTCAGGCACTGAGATTGCGAGGACGAGAGCCGCGTACGGCCCCCGTCCGGATCGCAGTTGAGATCAGGGGCGGTTGAGCGGACGGCGAAGATCGCCGGCGCCGGCGAAGAGGTTGTGGAAGAGGTTGACAACACTGTCCCAGAAGCTGCCGCCGGCGATCGTCTCGAGCTCCGTCTCCGTCAATTCGCGAGCCTTGTTCTGCATGGCAGTCTCCTCATTTCAGTTCGCGCGGGCCGTTCCGCGCGATGCAGGAAGAATGATGCGAGCCGGCCGCGCGGCCGTGATGCGCGACACTGAAAAGAACAGCCGCCCTTCGGGGTACCGAAGGGTGGCTGGATCAGGCTTATGGTGCGTTGCTGATATCAGAGCCGGTCGTTGAGCAGGACGCCGGACAGCGAGGGGACGGGGAGTTCTGGTCGTTTGGCTATTCCGACCTTACGTCGCGACGACGGAGACGTTTCTGCTCGACCGGATAAATCCGACGTGGTTCATGTTCGTGGTCGCGACCGGCGGGTTGCATTTTCTCGCGCGATTTGGCGTGAGATCCTGAACCCGGCCTTCGGGCGGCGCCTGTTGGTGGGAAACCGCGTTCGGTATGCTCCGGCACGAAGAGGCGATGCCGCGGGACATTTCTGCGCAACGTCAATGAATGAGTAACCGTTTTTGTTAAGGCGAACGCGCGCTGCGAAGGTGCCGTGAGTTCATTAACGACAGCAGTGCTAATTGGCCTCTGCGGAAAGCCATCTATGATAAATTACGGGTATGAAGGCCCGTCGAGGCGTCTGGTAGCGGAATTCGACGTCATGGATCAGCATCTGCCGCGCCAAAAGCTGACCACGCACCCAACAGGCCGCTTCCCCTGAACGGCGAATTCGGGCGCGAGCTGTTCATGGACGTGATCAACCAGTTCGCTGGCAAGGAGAGATGAGATGCAGGTCGGATCCGCGCTTCAGATCAATTTGCATCCGCTGGACGTGCGCCATGCGGTCCACACACTTCCGCATCAGATCGACGTGTGGGGCGACCAGGTCGATCGTATCGTATTCACGGTTGACACCAGGCAGAGCAGGAGCGGCCGCTACAGCGGTCATGCTTACGAGGAGTACCGCGGACGCCTGTTTGCGCTCCTGGAGGCCATCGCGCTGAAGTCGCCGAAGGCGGAAATTTCCGAGGTCGACTATTCGCCGACGGCGCTCGAGTCCGTGCGGCAGCGTTATTTCTCGACAAGCCGCGCCTATCCGGAAAAGGCCTTCGATGGCGGACCGTTCCATGCCTATTTCTACGGCCTGCTGAAGGCGGACGCGGACTATGTGGTCCATATGGACAGCGACATGCTGTTCGGCGGTGGCAGCCAGGTCTGGCTGGAGGAGGCGATCGGCTGGCTGAGGGCGACGCCGGATGCGCTATTCGCCGGACCACTTCCTGGTCCGCCCCGCGCTGACGGCACACTCGCCGATCTACATGGAGGGTTCCCGGGTTTGACCGGCGTCCGGCCGCCCGAGCGGCTCGCCGCCGCCTACCCGGCTTACCGCTTTTGCAGCGTGAGCACGCGTATCTTCGTGCTCGATCAAAACAAGTTCGATGCATCGATCGGGGCGCTGGAGCTGGTGCGTCCGAATCTCCGGCGCCGGATCCGCGCCAGATTGTTTCGCCAGTCGCCGCTGACGATGCCGGCCGAGGAGATCATCTCGGCGGCCATGATGCGCAGGGGACTTTCCCGCATCGACTTTCTCGGTTCGGGAGCCGGGCTCTACTCGCTTCATCCACCGTATCGCACGGAAACATTCTATCGGGAATTGCCGCACCTGATCGCACGCATCGTGGCCGGTGCGATACCGGAAGCCCAGCGCGGCGAGTACGATGTCAATTCAAGCATGTTCGACTGGACGGAGGCACTGAGGCAGAAGACCACCGGTCGTCGTCTTGCCCGAGCCGCACGGGCGCTGTTGTCGAGCTAAGCATCGCGGTCGAAAGCTTGCGCAGACTAACAGGCCTTGCCGTTCGTAGCGGCCGCGGGTCTTGCTGAAGCGCACGACGACGCATATCGGGGACTTTTCGCCTTCACCCGGCGCGTCAGCAAGGCATCCCTTGCCGGCAGAAATTCGAGATCGTCGAGGCCAACGCAGCGCAGGCATGCCGGGCCGGGACTCTCCATCATCAGCAGGCCTCCGGTGCCGCCACACCGGTGGCATGTCCACTCCGCGTTCAATGGCCGGATAGCCACCAGCTCCGGGGCTCGGCTTGTCTTCTCCGACAGACGCTCACGCTTCTTTTCGGAAAGCGAAGGCGAGACCCGATGGGTGCGATATGACTCCTCGACAGCCGGATCTCCGCTGTGGCTGAAACGCAGGGTCTGGCGGTGCGGCGTACGTGCGACATACTCGGTCCGGCTTGCGAGCAATCCTTGCGCGGCCGACCAGGACAGGAAGGACCGCAGCGCGTCGGAGATTCGCGGCACGTCGATTCGGACGACTTCCTCCAGGCATTCGACTTGCCCGCGGCGCCAACGCTCCACCGCTTCAGGGTCAAGCCACCCAATCCCGACAAGGATGTCGACGGCGCTCACAAACTGCCTGGGGTCAAGCGCAGCTTCAGCCGCCCTGGCGACGCGATCGGCAAGCAGAACCTTATTCCTCCGGCCCATTGGCGCGCTCCGGAATTCTATCAACGCAAAAGACGGCAACCGAGGAGATCAACCAGCTCTCGATCGCTGGCCTTCCGATTGATCCGCGGTGTCGATGAAATGTGCCATAACAGGCCATCGCCGTCGAGGCAGGGAGCTTGCGACGACTTCCCTGGGCAGCCCCGCCATCTTTAGACCTTCACAGAAGCGATTGCGCTCCTGCCAGAATGCAGCGTTGCGCGAGGGGTCCCGATGCTCTCCGCCGCGACCGCGCAGGCGAAGGTCGGCCGCGTAGCGGCAAGGCCCACGCAATAGCGGAGCATTTTTCGGTTCTAGCGTACTGTGGCGAACAGCGGCGCACCATTCAGAACAAAGCCGCGAACTCATATATAATTGAAACTGCTATATAAATCCAAGCTCCTGGAAGAAGCGAAGCGCTGAAGGCCGCCACATCCCCCAACTGTTTCCGCCGAGCATATGATGGACGTGGTTTAGCGACCCGCGCAACGCCCGCGCTCAGGGCTGCCCAGCGCCAGAGCCAGCTGGGTTAGAGGCCAACTTCGAGACTGGCGTATGCCCAAGGGACGGCTCGTTGGCCGACCGCTAGGTAGCTTGTTCGCAGCTGTCCGCTTTTCCGGGAGAAGCGAAAGCGGACGCTAGCTCTGCTGGTTTACCGTGGGTAAGCTTATGCAATGAACGATGTCACCGCTCGAACGAACGCCGAAGCCTTGACCGAGAAAAGCCTCGCTCAAACAAAGACTCGAGAAAGCCCGCCACGCACGGATGTCGGGACGATAACGCTCCATTGGGCGACCGCGCTCGCTTTCGTCGTAAGCCTCGTTACCGGCATACGCATCGCAGCGGACGCGCTGCGCGCCCCTTTCTCGAAATGGCTTGCTCCGGTCCTGCCTCAGGGCGAGATCTTTTCCTGGCATTTCCTCGCGGGGCTCGCCGTCTTCTTCTGTGGGTCGGCCTACGTCGCCTACCTCGCGCGCAGCGGCCTCGTCGAGCGCAACACCCTCAAGAAGACGCGGATCCTCGCGATGCGCGCTCCGACTCGCCTCAAGTGGGGGGCCGTCAACATCATCCTGCACTGGTTCGTCTATGCGCTCGTGATCTTCCTCACGGGGACGGGCGTCATGATGTATCTCGGCTACGGCGGCTGGTGGGCTTATCTCCACTCGACCGCCGCCTTCGTCGCGCTCGTCTATATCTTCGCGCATGTCGTTGCGCATTATCTCTATGGTGGCTGGCTGCAGATTTTCCGCGTGTTTCGGCCGACGCCGCTCGCGATCACGAAGGCCGTGCGGCCGAGGCCTCTTCTCGTCGCCGCTGCAATCGGCGTGGCAGTCGCGTGCGGCGTTGCCGGGCTCGACTGGGCGACGCGCGATGCGCTCGTCGCCGCGCGGGTGAGCGACGCGCCCAAGCTGGACGGCGCCATGGGCGATCCCGCCTGGTCGCGCGCGCGCCCCGTCTTCATCCGCACGCAGCAGGGTGCCAATCTCGACGGATCGGGCGAATCGCTGGTGGAAGTGCGCGCCCTGCACGACGGGCAGAAGATCTATTTCGCCTTCCGGTGGGACGATCCCACGCGCTCCCTGCGCCGGATTCCGATCATTAAGAAGGAGGATGGCTGGCACGTTCTCGACGAGCGTGCGGGTCTGCAAGACGCCGTCGACTTCTATGAGGATAAACTGGCGGTCATTTTCTCCGATAATCCGTCGCTTGGCGGCGCAGGCGCGACGGATCTCGGCGCCAACCCGCTGCCCGGAAAACCGATCCCGATCAACGGCCGGGGCTTCCACTACACGACGGATGGCAGCTACATAGACATGTGGCAGTGGAAGGCGTCGCGCGGGGGCATGCTCGGGCGTGTCGATAGCCAATATATTGGTCCGCCCTACGCCCCGACCTTGGACGAGCAAAATTACGATGCCCGCTACCAGGGCGGCTATTGGAACAAGCCAGGTCGCTCTCTTTATTCGTATAACTTCAAGTTCATCCGTAGGGACGACAAAGGGCCCGTCACGGTTCTGCGGCTTCCCAAGGACTGGAAGGCGCAGGTCGCAGCCCTCGGCAAATTCGATCTCAATCCCAGCAGTAGCGATGACGAAAACGGCCGCTGGTACATGTTCGACCGGGAGAGCGAACCCTACACTCCAGAGGCCGACGCGAGGATTCCCGTTGGTACGATCCTGCCCGGCGTGATTATTGCCGGCGACAACGACGGAGAGCGGGCCAATGTCACTGGGGTTTCAAGATGGAGCAACGGACATTGGACGCTCGAGCTGACGCGCAACATGAAAAGCGATGGCAGATATGACAAAGCCTTCGTGCCAGGCCACGATCTCTACATGTGGGTCGCCGTCTTCGACCATGCACAGACGCGGCATGCGAGCCATAACCGCCCGGTGCTTGTCGTCATGCAGAAATAGGCATCTCACGGGCGGCGACGAGCTCGACCGGAGGCTACTACGGCGCGGCTGCGCCGAAGCATGCCTTCGCCCTCATCCGCGCATCGCATTCTGGCGCGGCGAGCAGCGGCCTGCTCGCAGAAATTCGCGGCGCCCAGAGGCCTCGCGATGAAGAGGCATTGTCGGCTCGTCCTCAATGGCAAGCTCGTCGAAGCCCGCGCCGGCGAAAGCCTGATCGACGCGGCGCTCGGCGGCTCGATCCTCATTCCACACGACTGCAGATCGGGACAATGTCAGAGCTGCCGCGTGACGGTCGTTTCGGGATCGGTCGATGACGGCGGCTCGGGCCATGGCCGCACTGTGCTCGCCTGCCAGGCCGCGGTCGCAGGCGATGCGGAGATCGAATTCGAAGAATTGCCGCTACCGATCAAGCGCGCGTGCGTCGTTACCGAGATCAACGAGCTCTCGCCAGAGATCGCCGAAGTCGTGCTGACGACCTCAGCGCCGCTCGAGTTTCGGCCGGGCCAATATGTGCGCGTCAAGTTTTCCGGCTATCCTGCGCGCGAGTTCAGCCCGACCTTCAGGCTCGATGGTTCCTTCAAGCAAGTCGAACTCGTCTTCCACATCCGGCGCCTGCCTGACGGCACCGTGTCGGGGCAGATCGCCAAGGCCATCAGGCCCGGCCATGCGGCGCATGTGCAAGGCCCCTTCGGACAAGCCTATCTACGACAGGGCCAGGGGCCGCTGGTGCTGGTCGCCGGCGGAGCAGGCTGGGCCCCGATCTGGGCGCTGGCCCGCTCGGCGCGCTCAACCCAGCGCAACCGCGAGATGGCGGTCGTCGCCGGCAGCCGGGATGCCGATAACCTCTATATGCTTCCCTCGTTGCAGTGGCTGATCGACGACGGTGTCCGCGACGTCATTGCGACGACAGAGGTCGGATCTACCCTGCCGATCAGGCCCGGGCGCCCATCGCACTACCTGCCCCTGCTCGGGCTGGAGGATACGGTTTACGTCGCCGGCCCCGTTGGTCTCGTCGATATCGTAAAGAACAAGGCGCGCTCGGCCAATGCGCAATGCTACGCCGATCCTTTCCTGCCGAGCTCTCAAACCTCATCGCTGATGGACAAGATCACCCATCTATGGCGAAGCCGGGAGCAGCCTCATCGCCCCGGTCCGTGAGCCGATGCCGAGCTCAGCAGCGCCGGCGGCTCACGGCTTGACGGGCAGACTACCGAGGCTAGTGATGACGTCGGCCGCCTTCTGCGTATCGGCAAAGCGTAGAAAGGCCAAGGCGTCCGGATCCTGCAACGTGTTCAAATAGATCAGCGCCAGCACCACGCTCGAGGGATAATCCGCGTCGGTCGGGTAGTGACCGTCCACGCGAAGCACTGTGAGCCCCTGTTCCAACGGCCGCGAGAAGGGACCGAAGCCGATCGCGCCTTGAACATCGCGAACCGTCTCGATCGCTTCCTGTGTTGTGGTTGCCGTCTTCGATTTCTCGGTGATCTCGAGATTATGCCAGCCGGGCATGCTGGCCCGTAGCACGGTGAGAGTGCTGTCCTGGTCCTCGCGCCGCACGACACGAATGCGCATATCGGCTCCGCCCAGCTCCTTCCAATTCGCGAGGCGGCCCGAATAGATCGCAACGAGCTGATCGCTTGTGACGGCACTCACTCCGCAGCCGGGATGGATGATGAAAGCCGAGGGCAGGCGGGCGATCGCCTTGTAGACGATTCCGGAGGCCGCTTCGGCGTCGGTTAGGCGGCGTGCGACGCGGCCCAGGATCGCTTTGCCGGATCCCACGGCCGCGATGCCTCCGCCAGAACCGATGCTCGGCGGGACCTCGACACGTGCCGATCCTTCCTGCTGCATGAAGCTCGCGGCGATGACACGGAGGACATCGATGCCGTCTCCGGTCCCGACGATGTCGAGCCGGCGTGTTTCGGCGCTGACGGCATTCACCCCCGCAATGCAGAGGCCCAAAATTGCTGCCGTGATCCTCGCAAATGCCATTGCAAACCCCTTCGAACCACGAGGTGGCCAATCTGGCAAAGAAACCTAAACCATCTGTTGTCGCAACACCGTGCCTTTGGAATTATCCGTGGCGGACGGAAAGCACAAAATTTGATGGTTTCGAAAAACCGTTTGCTAATTAGCCAGCCACAAATAGACGATAAATAGACGATATTGAATGGTTTGCTCGCCTAAGGTCGCCCTGGAACACGCTCAGTTGGGGGCCTCAGTGAGCGACATTGACCGGCCCCCGCAAGTTCAGGGTGCTGGCGGTGGTGGCAACTGACACGGATTCGGCAAAGGCATCGAGGGCGCCACCCCATTGGCGTCCTTGGCTCGTTCCGTCTGCGGTTCCGAGTTTCCCTTCGTCTATCGCCATGCGTCTTGTTGCCGTCGTGCTCGCGACCGGTGTCCTCGGGCTCGGCCTCATCGGTGGCTTGACGGCGCTGCGCCTGCAGCAGCAACTGAGCCAGCAGGCTGCGGCACTGGGTGAACTCTCGGAAGACCAGCTCGCTCATCGCCTTGATGGTGAGGCGCAGTTGGCGCGAGCGCGAATCGAGGTCCTGGGCGCGGAAACCGCATCTCGCCTGCGTCAGATCGCTCAGCGCGCCGATGTCGCCAAGGCGGTCGCCTCGAACAACGATGTGACTATCCGTGAGCTGCTCAGCATCGTTGCTTCGACCTCCGGATTCGAAAGGCTGATCGCCTTGGACGAAACCGGTCGCGTGATCGGCGCCAACACGTCCCTCGACCTCCTGGCGCTGAACCGGGCGCTCGAGGGTAGCGCCCTGTCTGGCAATCTCAGCGCGATCCTCAAGGACAACAGCCGCTCGCACCCGCAGGGTGAGGAAGGCACCTATGAACTCCAATTGCGTGAATTGTCGGCGCTCGGCCTGCCGCGGCGCCACACCATAGCGCACACCGCGATCGAGCCCGTGTTCGACGAGTTCGGCGATCTCATCGGCGCGCTTGCCGCCATCCGACCGCTCGGGCGCACGGAGCGGACTCTCGAGAACTTTACTTCGCTAGCCAATGCCGGCGTCGTCATCATCACGGGCGACAACGAGATCGTGTCCTCCGCGGGACCTGAAGGGGTGAGATTCAGCGGCACCAGGACGCGTTTGACCGGGCTGCAGCACTCGGCTGACGGCAACTACGTCGCGCGCTGTGTCGATTACGCGGCCACGCTCAAGGTGTGTACGTTCGCGAGCGCTTCGCTCGTGACGACGACACGTGATCAGATGTTCCAGATCGGTGCATCCCACACGCGTTCGCTGATGTGGCAGTTCCTGGCGTCCGCGGCGCTGGCGCTCGGTGCCTTGGTCGTCGCGCTATTGGCCGCCGTGAGGCACCTCACGAAAGGGCTCTCAGCGCTCGCCAAGACCGCCCAGGAAATCGCGGGTGGCAATCTCGACGTTCCGTTCCGCGCAACCGGCATCGGCGAGGTCAACAGCCTCGGCCTCGCATTCGAGCGAATGCTGACGCATTTGCGGGCCAGCACTCGAAAAATTCGTCAACTCGCGTTCTACGATACGGTGAGCCGCATTCCCAATCGGGAGAAGATGCGCATCGATGCGCCGGCGCTCATCGACGCAGAAGAGGGCGGAGCGCTGTTCTTCCTCGACCTCGATGGCTTCAAATCCATCAACGACACTTTCGGGCACAAGGCTGGCGACGAACTGCTCAGGATGGTTGCCGAGCGCTTGAGCAATTTGCTGACATCCAAGGGCGCTCCCGGCAAATGTCTGCTCGCCCGGGTCGGGGGCGACGAGTTCGTCGCCGTCATCGCTGGAGTGAAGACGGTCGAGGCCGCGAGCCTCAGTGCCCGCGAGATGATCGAGACGCTGCAGGTTTCCTTCAAGCTGCAGAGCAACCATGCGACCATCGGCGTCAGCATCGGAATCGCGATCTGTCCCACCCACGGCACAACCTACGACGATCTCCTGATCCGGGCCGACCTTGCGATGTACGCCGCGAAGAGCTCGGGACGCAATACCTACGCGTTCTTCACTCCGGATCTCGCAGAGGTCGCGCGAGCCCGCCATGCGCTCGAAACCGATCTTGCCTTGGCGATCCGCAATGAAGAGCTCTTTGTCCATTACCAGCCCAAGGTGTCCTGCGTGGATGGCCGCATCCTAGGTGTGGAGGCGCTGGCGCGCTGGCATCACCCGAAGGAGGGCGACATTCCTCCTCAGCGCTTCATCAAGATCGCGGAAGAGATCGGCCTCATCATGGAAATCGACCGCTTCGTGCTCCGGCGCGCGCTCGCCGAAATCGGGGGCCTGATCCGAGCCGGCGCGAACCTCGTGCTCGCTGTAAATGTCGCGGCGACGGAAATCGAGGACCCGCTGTTCATCAAGGATATCGTCACGGCCGTTCGCGAGGCCGACTTCCCGCCGCCACGCCTCGAGATCGAGGTCACAGAGTCGGTCGCGATGCGCAATCCAGATCTCGTGCGCGAGAGAATAAGCCTGCTCAGGCAGTTGGGCATACGCTTTGCAATGGACGATTTCGGAGCCGGCTATTCGAATCTTTCGACGATGGCGAGGCTCCCCTTCGACGCCGTGAAACTCGATCGCACGCTCGTGGCGGGTGTCGCGGAAGACCGCGAAAAGCAGACGATCCTTCGCCTGGCGCTCGGACTTGCGGACGAATTGGGGTTCGAAACGGTCGTAGAAGGCGTCGAAACGGCCGAAGACCTCCGGTTCGCGGCCGAAAACGGCGCGACCATGGCGCAAGGATATATTTTTTCTCCGCCACTATCGCTCGAAGAGTTCGCCGTCCTGCTCCAGCCGAGCCTTTTGGCTTCAGCTGTCGAGGTGGTGCCCAGGCGAGACGGAGCGGAGCGGCAGGCTGCGATCCGCTAACGCGTCGGCGACGACATCAACCTTTCCAATCAAGATCAAATAGGCACCGATCCATACGGGAGCCCTGCCGTAGTTCGCGGCTTTGTACTGAATGGTGGGAAAATGGCGCACCACACCGGGTGATGATGAGAACTATGTCTACGCCATAGCCCTATAAACGGAAAGCTGGGAATCGGTCATTAGCGACCAATGAGAGCCCTAGCAGATTTGCGGCTGTAGGGTGATAAATGGGCGACCAACTCGTCGCTGCTGAACGGCGGCTCGCGACCTCATTGCGGACGTTGGCGACAGTGCGACTAACACCGAAGAGCCGACTTTGACCGCGTTCATCGCGGCTCTTCCGGTATCTCTCAGGGATTAGGCGATACTGACGACAAGTGTTTGGCCGGATCAGAGCGACAGCCGGACCTGCAGGTCGTTAAGGAGCCACCGGCCGGCCGGGCCAGGTTCATGGTCCGCCATGCGGGCGGCGTAGATGGTCAGGGCGTCTGCCGGGTCACGGGCATCTTCGGCCAGTTCGAGCCGAACCAGATCGCTGGCTGCGAGATGATCGGCAATCAGATGCTCCGGCATCCGGCACCAGCCGAAGCCGGCCAGCAGGAAATCCAGTCTGCGGCCGAGGTCGACAAAGCGCCACCGCGTGGCGCTGGCCAGGCCGTAATTGTTCGCTTCCCGATCGACCGGATCGGACAGGACGAGCTGGATATGGCGCTCCAGGTCGTCGCGGGTTGCCGGACGACCAAGCGCTGCCAATGGGTGTTCGGCGCTGACCACGGGCGTCAGCGCCACGCGCAGCAGCGGCGAAGCCACGACGTCCTCAGGCACCACCGGCAGCAGCAGGCAGAAGGCCAGTGCGACGTCGCCGCTGCGCAAACGACGCAGCGCCCCGCCCAGGCCCTCGGTCGAGAAGCTGACGGCAAGATGCGGATAGGCCTGGTGCAACGCGCGCAGGCTTTCGATGAGCGGGGCGGTGGGCACCAGCGGATCTATGGCCAGGGCAAGCTCGGGCTCGACCCCGCCTCGCGCGCCGGTCGCGACGGCCTCGAAGCGTGCCGCGCTCGAAAGCACCAGCCGGGCTTGATCGACCAGAACCCGGCCCGTTTCAGTCAGGCGGGGGCGATGGGTGCTGCGGTCAAAGAGCTGGACGCCCTGCGCGGCTTCCAATGTCGCCACCGACTGGCTGATTGCCGATTGCGCACGGCGCAATTGCCGCCCGGCCGCCGAAAAGCTGCCTGCATCAGCAATGGTCACCAGGATGCGCAACTGGTCGAGGCTGAGACTGCCGATCATGATCCATCACATTAGTCGATAGATATGATCGCTTCATTATCGCTCCCGCCGCTAGATAGAAAGCCCTATATCGTCCGCATCTGTTCCGGCTGTTTAGCCCAAAACCTTGAGGACGCCATGCCCAACCTTCTCGTTGTCGAAACCAGCGCGCGCGGCGAGGCTTCGATTTCCCGTCAGCTGACCAAACGCCTTGTCGCCAATTGGCTCGAGGTGCACCCGGATGGCGCGGTCGTGCGGCGCGACCTGGCGGTGGATGCGCTGCCGCACGTGACCATGCCGTGGTTATCGGCCTATTTCACGCCACCGCATGCCCATACCTCGGACATGGCCGAGCAACTGCGTCTCTCGGACGCGCTGGTTGCCGAATTGCTGGCAACTGAGGAGCTTGTCATCGCCACGCCGGTCTACAACTACAATATCCCGGCCAGCCTCAAAGCCTGGATCGATCACATCGTGCGCAAGGGCGTAACGCTTGGCTTCGATGGCAAGGGACTGCTGATCGGCAAGAAAGCCACCGTGGTGCTGGCGTCCGGCGGCATCTATGGCGAGGCGTCGCCCATCGACCACCTCAATTTTGCCCCGCGATACCTCAAGGCCATTCTCAACGTCCTCGGCATCACCGACGTGAGGATTATCCATGGCGAAGGTGCCAAGGCCGTGGATATGGGTGAAGCAACGATGGACACGTTCATCGACGCCGTCGTTCCGAAACTCAATCGCGCTGCGGCAGCCTGATTGATCGGGAGTATGCGGCCCCCAGATGGAGCCCGCTTGCTTCCACCGAGTTCAGGTGTGCCGCAAGATCGCCGCTGCCCGTCGTCGCATCTTGCCTTCGGATCATTGTTCATGCCGAGAAGCAGAACATGGTCACGCTCGTCCGATTTGGCAGTCTTGCCTTGCAATAGCTGACCGTTCGCTTCCCACCCCCAAACAAGCTGCGCTCGCGGTACGTGCAGACCCCGACGAACCGGTCGCTCCCGACGCGCTCCAACACAAGAACGAGCTTCATGGCCCAGCAAGGCCGCATAGCTAGTCTTTGGCCCCCAACCCCCCGAAGATGAGCGCTATTATCCTCGCCGACTGAGAATCCCTTCCGGGATGGGACGGAAGCTGCCAAAGTACTCCAAGAAGCATCAAAACATCGTCGGCATTTGCACCGGTATCAATCGCACCCGCGGCCTCACATGCAGCGATGAGTGAACGCACCGCCAACACCATTTGCTCATAAGTCTCGCGTTTGTCATCCTCGGAAGTGGCCCCCTGCAGAAGCTTTGCCACGCCGCGTTTCATTGCACTGGAATTAGCCAGCTGGGCACACCAGAGACGAAACGCCTCCAGCGGCGGATGCTTCTGCAAAAGCGTGGATGCGAGAGCCGCAAGGGCGTTGATCTCCTCGCGATAAATGGCCAGGGCCAGAGCTTCCCGCGTCGGGAAGTGGCGATAGAGCGTGCCTTGCCCAACTCCGGCCGCCTTACCGATAGCGCTAAGCGGCGTTTCGGGATCGTGGGTCAGAGCCTTTCGTGCCACCTCAAGTATGCGGTCACGGTTGGCGCGGGCGTCCGCTCGCAATCCGTCCTCTTCTACAGCCATATCGCCTCTTGACTAAACGGACAATTGTCCGTTACTTAACTCTAAGCGGACATTTGTCCGAATATAGCGAATGTGGAGATGGACATGCAATATGCCAAGCTCGGCCGGACGGGCCTCGATATTTCGCCTATCTGTATTGGCTGCATGGGGTTCGGGGACCCGTCGCGAGGCTACCCTTCCTGGTCACTTGACGAGGAAGGAAGTCGACGCCTCATTCGCCACGCACTTGAGGCGGGCATCAATTTCTTCGATACCGCCAATCTGTATTCAAACGGTTCCAGCGAGGAGATCCTCGGGCGGGCACTGAAGGACTTCGCGCACCGTGAAAACGTCGTGATCGCCACCAAGCTCAGCGCACCAATGCGCGACGGACCCAATAGTATAGGGCTATCGCGCAAGGCGATCATGACCGAGGTCGATATGAGCCTCAAGCGCCTGGGCACGGACTATATCGATCTCTACCAGATCCACCGTCGTGACAGGACCACCCCTTGGGAAGAAACGCTCGAGGCCCTGAACGATGTCGTCAAGGCCGGCAAGGTCCGGTACCTCGGTGCATCGTCCATGATGGCCTGGGAATTCGGCAAGGCGCTACACCTGCAGAAATCCAACGGCTGGGCCCGCTTCGTGTCGATGCAGGATACTTACAATCTTCTCGACCGCGAAGAAGAGCGCGAGATGCATGCGCTTTGCATCGACGAAGGGGTGCAGACCATTATCTATAGCCCTCTCAACCGTGGTCGGCTGGCCCGACCGTGGGGAGCGACGACAGCAAGGGCGGAAACCGAAGCGGTCTACAATCTGGGTGCGGCCACTGCCGACAGCGACAAGCTGATTATCGATACGGTGGGGGCCATTGCGGAAGAACGGGGCGTCGGCCGGGCAATGATTGCGCTTGCCTGGTTGCGTCGCAATCCTGTGGTGGCTGCTCCGATCGTGGGTGCGCTGAAAGCAGAACATATTGACGACGCCGTGGCCTCCCTATCGACCAGCCTCACCGACGACGAAGCAGCAAGACTGGAAGCACCATATACGCCGCGGCTCGACCATCAGGGAGTGTCAGACCCGGCCAAGCTGCGTCGCGCAGCTGAAGCAGCCACAGGACACAGCATCAGCCGTCTTCCAGTCCGTGAGCTGAGCAAGGTGATATGAACCTTGCTAGTTCTGGCTACCTGCATGTCTATCGTCGAGGGCTGGTCTGCTTTCTGCATTTCACCGCCATGATGCGGCAGATCATGGCGCTGTTCGACGAATACCAGTCGAAGGAGAACGCCAAGCACGTCCTGCGCGCCATGAACGAAAACGCGCGGCAAGGCTTCTGGAATGGAGCACCGCCGCCGATCGGCTATCGCATTGTCGCGGCCGAGCAGCGCGGATCGAAGACCAAGAAGAAGCTGGAAATCGATCCCTTGCACGCCGACACCGTGCGGCTGATTTATCGGCTATTTCTTGAAGATGATGGCAATTCCGGCCCGTTGGGCGTCAAGGCCATCACCTGCCATCTCAACGAACGGCGCGGCGGCGCCATGACGCTCCGCACTGGAAGGGGAAGCGCAGGCGGGACATATCGCTATTACACCTGCTCGACGAAAGCCCGCCAAGGCAAGACCGGCTGCGAGGGCCGCATCTTCCCGATGGACAAGCTTGACGATTTGATCGCGAGCCATCTCGAAGAACGGTTGCTTCGACCCGATCGTTTAAAAACCATTCTTGCCAATCTCCTTGACCGTCGGGAGGAGCGCACAGAGCGCCGTCGTGAGCATCTGGCCGAACTCAATCGGCGAATCACGGAGACCGACCAGCGGCTCAACCGGCTTTACGATGCGATCGAAGCCGGGCTCGCGATGGATTGCGGCTTGAGGGCGGCGGCTATCGGCGGGATCACCTACGCGCTCTGGCGCAGCGCATAGAGGTCGCGGATAGCGAGGTTCGCATCATGGGATCGAAGTCGGAACTGCTGCGAACGCTCGTGGCCGCTTGGAGCGGGAAATCGGCGGTGTTTGGCGTTCATAGTTCTGTACTGAATGGCGCACCCGACACGATTCGAACGTGTGACCTTTGCCTTCGGAGGGCAACGCTCTATCCAGCTGAGCTACGGGTGCAGCGACGGTTGATGTAGCCGATTGGCGAGGGGCGGGCAACCGGTCTGGCCGCGACAATCGTCGCGCTTTAGGCCGATTTGCGCGGGGCCAGGCCAGGAACCCGACCACCAACCGGCATCGTGTCCCGGCGGAGGCCTGCGAATTCGGCCAGGATCCGCTCCGAGCAGACCACACGGTTGCGGCCGAGCCGTTTGGCCGCATAGAGCGCCTGGTCGGCCGCACCCAGCAGCCGGTCGGGGGCGCCGTCGGCTTCGCCGGGGATGTGACTGGCGACGCCGACACTGAGGGTGACGTGGTTGCCGGCCCCATGGGCGCCATGGGCGATGCGCAACGCCATGACGGCGCCGCGGATCTCCTCGGCGATGGCGCAGGCATCGTCGCAACTCGTCTCGGGCAGGATCAGCGCAAATTCCTCGCCGCCGTAGCGGCTGGCCAGGTCGAGCGGGCGCACCGCATGGCGGCTGACGACGCGCGCGACCTCGCGCAGGCATTCGTCGCCGGACTGATGGCCGTGCTCGTCGTTGAACAGCTTGAAGTGATCGACGTCTACGAACAGCAGCGCGAGCGGCTTCTGCGTCCGCTGCGCGCGCGTCCATTCGGTCATCAGCATCTGGTCGAAGGAGCGGCGGTTGGACAGCCCGGTCAGCCCGTCCTTGGTGGCGAGCTCCTTCAGCGCCATCTCGGCGCGCTTCTGGTCGGTGAGGTCGCGCAGCGTCTCCACCACCGCGATCAGGTTGCCAGCCTCGTCATGGATCGGACCGGCGTCGATCGCGAGATAAAGCTGGCTGCCGAGCTTTGGCATCACGCACCAGTTCTCCGCGCTGAAGCCAAGCCCGTTGTGGCCGCGTGCGGCATATTCCGAATAGAACTCCGGCAGTTGTTCGGGCTGGTCGAGCGCGACCAAATCGGCGAGGCAAGGGCGCCTGGTTTGGTAGAAGGCCTGCCAGTGCTTGCCGGTGCCGATCACCTCGGAGGCGGCAACGCCGGTCAGCCGCTCGCAGGCCCTGTTCCAGATCACGACGCGGCGCTTCGGGTCGATCACGAAGGTCGGCACCACCAAATGCTGCATCAGCCGCACCGCGTAGGAATCGGCAACGTCGACGGCTTTGGCGGGAGACTTGCTGAGCTTTGCCATATCAGGCCACCGCCGCCACAGGCATGGCATCGCCCGGGCCGAACAGCCCGCGCACCTCGGCCGCCGGTTTCGGCTTGCTGAACAGATAGCCCTGCATCTCCGTGCAGCCGAGCGCGCGCAGCATCTCGCGCTGGGCTTCGGTCTCGACGCCTTCGGCGACTGTCGTCATGTTGCTGGCGGAGGCGATGTTCACCACCGCCTGCACGATCACGGGCGACCCGCTGGAATCGGCGATGTCGACGACGAAGCAGCGGTCGATCTTGATCTTGTCGAACGGGAAGCGCTTCAGATAGCTCAGCGAGGAATAGCCGGTACCGAAATCGTCGAGCGCGATGCGTACGCCGATCGCGCGAAGCTGGTGCAGGATCGAGAGCGCCGCCTCGTCGTCGCGGATCAGCACGGCCTCGGTGATCTCGAGCTCGAGACGCCGCGGCTCGAGCCCGGAGGCGGCCAGCGCCCCCGCGATCCGCAGCGCCAGCGTGTCGCATTTGAGCTGCACCGGCGAGACGTTGACGGCGACGCGCACGTGGGCCGGCCAGGTCGCGGCCTCGTTGCAGGCCGTGCGCAGCACCCAGTCACCGAGCTCGTTGATCAGGCCGGTATCTTCGGCGATCGGAATGAATTCGACCGGCGAGACCATGCCGCGTTCGGGATGGCGCCAGCGCAGCAGCGCCTCGCAGCCGGAGACTTCGCCCGAGTGCAGATTGACCAGCGGCTGATAATGAATCTCGAAGCCGCCGTCGATCAGCGCCTGGCGCAGATCCTGCTCCAGGGTGAGGCGGGCCTTGGCGCTCGCATCCATCTCCGGCACGAAGAAGCGGTAGGTGCGCCGCCCTTCCGCCTTGGCGCCGTACATTGCGAGGTCGGCATTCTTGATGAGCTGGTCGAGGTCGGCACCGTCCTGCGGCGCCAGCGCGATGCCGATGCTGGCGTCGGTGGAGAGCTGGTGGCCGAGGCAGTGATAGGGGCGGCGGATCGCTTCATGGATCCGCGTCACGAAGGAGAGCACGTCGGCGGACGATTCGATTTTGGTCTGGATCACGGCGAACTCGTCGCCACCAAGCCGCGCGATCAGATCGCCCGGCTTGAGGCAGGCGCGGATGCGACCCGCGATCGCCTTCAGCAGCTCGTCGCCGACATGGTGGCCGAGTGAATCGTTGATGCCCTTGAACTCGTCGACGTCGATATAGAGCAGCGCGAACCGTTCGCCGCCGGCGACCTTCTCCAGCTCGCGCTCGATCTGCTCGCGGAATAGCGTGCGGTTGGGCAGGTCGGTCAGCGCATCGTAGTGCGCCATATGCGCGATCTTCTCGTCGGCGCGCCGCCGCTCGGTGACGTCATCGACGACATTGATGAGATAGCGCGGCTCGCCGGACTTGTCGCGGATCCCGATCCGGGTCGAGGTGATGTAGCGCAGCCCCATGGTCTGGCTCGGCCAGGCATGTTCGTCCTTGGACAATCCCTCGATCGTCTGCAGCGCTTTGCTGTCGTCTTCGGTGACGAGCTTCGCCGTGTCGATCGGGTAGATGTCGAACGGGGTCTTGCCGACGATGGCTTCGCGCGATTGCCCGAATTGCTCTGCGGCAGTGCTGTTGATCAGCAAATATTGCCGTGTCCGGGCGTCCTTCACCGTGATCTGCGACGGGATGTGATCGATGATCTCGCGGAGGAACGTGTAGTTGCGGTCGCGCTCCTGCTCCAGGTTGAGCCGCTCGGTGATCTCCTCGATCGTGGCGACCCATCCGCCCTGCGCGAGCGGGGTGTTGATGACCTGGAAGGCCCGGCCGTTGGGCAATTGATGTATCTTGGTGGCGACCTTGCCCTCGGCGACGCCCTTCATGACTCCGGCGCAAAACGCCTCGACGTCACCGCTGAACGCGTTGCGCTCCTTGCGATGGGCCATCGCCCCTGTGATGTGACAGCCGGGCTTGATGACGTCGTGGGAGAGGCCGAACATGTCGGCATAGCGGCGATTGCAGGTGACGATGTAGCCGTTGGCGTCGTACAGGATCAGCCCCTGCGACATGTTGTTCATGGCGGTGTCGAGCCGCTGCCGCTCCGCCTCGAGCCGCTGCTGGGCCTCGCGGTTCTGCCGGTTGATCTGGCGGATGATCATGAAGAGGATCAGCGCGATCACGGCCGCTGACAGCGTCGCTGTGGTGACCATGAAACCGGTCTGCTGCCGCCAGTCGGCAAGCGCGGCCGACGTGGTGTTGGTGGCGACGATGACCAGCGGGAAATGCGTGAGCGACGCAGCCGAGCCGAGCTTCTCCTCGCCGTCGACCGGGCTCTTGACCCGCAGCGTGTGCTGACCACCGCGGGTCAATACCTTCTGCATCAGCGGCGCGGTCTTGTAGCTGGTCCCGATCATCGATTCGACATTCGGGTAGCGCGCCAGCATCACGCCTTCGCGGTCGAACAGCGAGATGGCGGCGCCATCGGCCAGAGCGACCGAAGCGAAATAGCGCCGATAGCTGTCAGGATCGATCCGCCGGACCATCGCGCCGAGGAAAGTGCCGTCCGGCAGGGTCAGCCGGCGCGCCACGATCGTGGTCCATTTGCCGATCAGGTAGCTGCGCACGGATTCCAGCAGCACCGGCTCCGACATCGGATTCGATTTGAAGGTCTGGAAATAGGCGCGCGAGGAGACGTTGATCTTGGGGAGTGGCTCGGCGCGCGACCAGTTGATGATCTCGCCGTCGGCATCGTAGATCGCGATGTCGCCGAGATAGGACACGGCGCTGACCTTGCCCCGCAGCATCCGGTTCGCTTCGGGCCCCGACATGCGCTCGCGGAACATCTGCGGCGAGGTGATGTCCGACAGGTGCATCTGCCCGATCAGATCGGCAGCGACAACGTCGGAATCTTCAAATTGCTGATCGAAATGCCGAGCGATCAGCTGCACGGTGTTTTCCAGCTCGCGCTCGCGGTTGGTGAGTGTCTTCTCGCGAAACTCGCCGACGGCCATTGCGGTCACGGCGAAGATGCCGGCGACCAGCAACGCGCCCGAGAGCGTCAGCCACAGCACGGGGCCGCGCCGCATGGCAGCGTCCCAGCCGCTTTTCGTGGCCGAGAATATCGCAGCTGCCATCTGTACGAAAACCTGGCGCATCCCACTCCCCCGGAGGAACAGAATTACACCGGACAGGTGGCGCAATGCTTAGGAAAGCCGGTTACCCATGGCTTAAACCGGTTGCGGATTAATACGGATATCCACCCACGCGGGAACTGCGGGACATCGCGCCACGGTTGTACGCCGCCTGCACGGCGCGCTGCGCTGCATCGTTAATCGAAGCTTAATGCGAAGCGCCCGCGCTCTTGCCGCCGCCACCATTGCGCAGCCGTCCGACCACGCCGGTCGGGAAGAAATAGACGCTGGCAATGAAGAGCAGCCCGAGCCAGAGCAGCCAGCGGTCGGGATGGAGCAAGCCCGGCAGCAGCGGCAGGCCAGCCTCGGACGCTGCCTTGGAGGCAACGCCCATCAGCGATTGCAGATAGTTCTGCGCGAGGATGAAGATCGTCGCGCCGATGATCGCACCGTAGATCGTGCCCATGCCGCCGATCACCACCATCAGGAGAATGTCCAGCATGATGGAGAAGCTCAGCGAGGTGTCCGGGCCCGCGTAGCGCAGCCACAGCGCATTGAGGATGCCGGCGCCGGCGGCGACCAGCGCGGCGAGGCAGTTGGCATAGCTCAAATGGAACACGGTCCGGAAACCGAGAGCCTCGGCGCGAAAGCGGTTTTCGCGGATTGCCTGCAGCACGCGGCCGAACGGCGAGTTCACCACGCGCAACAGCGCGAGGATCATCAGGGCCGAGATGGCGAACACCAGGTAGAAGGTCAGGATGCGGCCGTTGATCTCGAAGCCGAACAGGTCTTTTGAGATCAGCACCGTGCCGGGGCGGAGCAGCTCGGGGAGCTGGAAACTGCGCCCGTCCTCGCCGCCGGTCAGCCATGAGAGTTGCGAGGCCAATACCTGGAAGGCGGAGGCGACCGCGAGCGTGATCATGGCGAAGAAGATCGCGGCGACCCGCAGCGAGAACAGGCCGATGGCGAGCGCGAGCAGCGCCGCCAGCGGCAGGCCGACGACGATGCCGGTTGCGACCGCGGCCCAGTTCGGGCCCATCCCGTACAGCGCAATCGCGATCGCGTAGCTGCCGATGCCGTAGAACATCGTGTGCGCGAACGACACCGAGCCGGTGTAGCCGAGCAGCAAATCGTAGGACGCCACCAGCGCGGCGAACACGCAGATCTTGGCCGCGACGTTCAGCGCTTTTGCCCCGGGGAACAGGAACGGCGTCGCCGCCAGCGCCAGGATGATGACGACGAGAACGAGCGTGAGTACGCGGCTCCGCGGCGGATCGCCCGACAGGATCATCATCGGCTGGTCACCGCATAGAGGCCGCGCGGCCGCCACATCAGAATGGCGACCATCAGCAGGATGTTGGAGACGAGGGCGAGTTTCGGCACCAGGAAGCCGCCGTAATTGGCGACCATCGCCACCAGGATCGCGCCGATGAAGCAGCCGCCGATCGAGCCCAATCCGCCGATGATGACGACGACGAAGATCAAGACCGTGAGCTCGTCGCTCATGGAGGCGTGGACCTGCTCGCGATAGAGCGCCCACATCACGCCGCCGAGGCCGGCCAGCGCCGAGCCCGTCATGAACACGCCGAGGAACAGCCGGCGGATGCGGTAACCGAGCGCCTCGACCATCTCGCGGTTCTCGACGCCGGCGCGGATCAGCAGGCCGAGCTTGGTGCGGTTGAGCACGAGCTGGATCGCGATGAAGACGGCAAGCCCGATCAGCGTCGCCAGCACGCGGTATTTGGCGATCGCGACGTCACCGAAGATGAAGGAGCCGCGCAGCGAGGTCGGCAGCGGCATCGGGATGATCTGCGGCCCCCACAGCGCATAGAGCGTCTGCTCGGCGACGATCAGGCCGCCAGTCGTCATCAGGATCTGCTTCAGATGCTGGCCGTACACGGGAAGGATCAGCACGCGCTCGACGACCAGGCCGAGGGCGCCTGATACCGCCATCGACAGCAGCGCTGCGGGCGCCAGCGCCGCAAGGTTCACCCACAGCGAATCCGCCTGCACGGAGGCTGCGAACGGCGCGAACACCAGCGTTGCAATGTAGGCGCCCACCGCGATGAAGGCGCCGTGGCCGAAATTCAGCACGTCCATCAGGCCGAACACCAGCGTCAAGCCAGAGGCCATGATGAAGATCATCATGCCCATCGCGAGGCTTGCCGCCGTCAGCGTCAGCCAGGTGCTGGGCGAGCCGATCAGGGGAATCGTGACAAGCGCGAGCGCGATTGGCAGCAGGATCGGCGCGATATCGCGCTTCGGCTTCGGCAGCGGATCGGTTGCGGCGAGGTCAGTCACTGATGCGCCTCCAGGCTCAGGCCGAGCAGCCGTTCCTGCAGCGGCACGTCAGAGGCCAAGGCCGCCATCTCGCCGCGGTGGACGATGGTGCCGTTGTCCATCACCAGCACGTTGTCGCCGAGCTCGCGGGCGGCAAAGAAATTCTGCTCGACCAGCAGGATCGTCGCGCCCTTGCGCTTGATCTCCTTCAGGCACTCGATCAGCGCCATGACGATGGCGGGCGCCAGTCCCTTGGTCGGTTCGTCGATCAGTAAGAGCTTGCGCGGCTCGATGATCGCGCGTGCGATCGACAACATCTGCTTCTGCCCGCCCGAGAGGCTTCCCGCGCGCGACAGCCAGAACCGGCGCAGCGCCGGGAAGTAACCAAAGATCCATTCCAGCTGCTTGTCGTCCATCGGACCGTCGCGGGCGGCGAGGACGAGATTCTCTTTCACCGTGAGGTCGGAAAACACCGCCATGCTCTCAGGCACATAGCCGACACCGCGTTGCGCGATATCTGGCGTGGCGCGACCCTCGATGCGTTCGCCGCCGAGCGTGATCTCGCCGGCAGAGGCCGGCCACAGACCCATGATCGTGCGCAGCGTCGTGGTCTTGCCGGCGCCGTTGCGGCCCAGCAGCATCGTGACCTGCCCCTGCGGCACGGCGAGGTCGATGCCCTGGAGAATGTGATAGCGGCCGATGTGGGTGTGCACGCCGGAGAGCTTCAGGAGATCGGTCATGCGGCCCCCTCTGCAATTGTCTTGGGTGCGACGCCGAGATAGGCTTCCTGCACGATCGGGGAGGCGATCACCTCGGCGGGCGGGCCATCTGCGACAAGCTGGCCGTTATGCAGCACGATGATGCGGTCGGCGAGCGAGCGCACCACGTCCATCTTGTGCTCGACCAGCAGGATGATCTTGCTCTTGTCCTGCTTGAGCTGCGCGATCAGGTTCAGCACGACCGGCACCTCATCGATGCTCATGCCGGCGGTCGGCTCGTCGAACATGAACACTTTCGGCTCCAGCGCGATCATCAGCGCCACCTCGAGCTTGCGCTGGTCGCCGTGCGACAGCGCGGTCGCGGCCACGCCGCGGCGGGTGCCGAGCGCGACCTGGTCGAGAATGGCGTCGGCGCGCGCGATCAGATCGCGGCGAACCATCCAGGGCCGCAGCATGTCGTAATGCGTGCCATTGGCCGCCTGCACCGCGAGGCGGACGTTCTCTTCCACTGACAGGTTCGGGAAGAGATTGGTGAGCTGGAACGCGCGTCCGAGACCCGCACGGGTCCGCAGCGGCGCGGAATGCTGGGTAATGTCGGTGCCGTCGAACAGGATGCTGCCGCTGGACGCGCGCAGCTGGCCCGAGATCAGGTTGAAATAGGTGGTCTTGCCGGCGCCGTTCGGCCCGACGATGGCGGTGAGCTCGCCCGGGCGGAACGTGCAGGTGACGTTGTTGACTGCGACATGGCCGCCGAAGCGGATGGTGAGGTCGCGGGTTTCGAGAGCGAGCGTCATTGAGAGTCTGATGAGTTTGGGATGTATCCGCGATCACGGAGCGCCCCCTCGCCCGCTTGCGGGGGAGGGTAGGGGAGAGGGTGCTTCCACGACGAAGACTCCCCGAGAGGTCAGAGCCCTCACCCGGCCTCTCCCGCAAGCGGGAGAGGTGAAGGAAGAAAGCTCAACGCTTGTTCTTGACCGGAACGTCCATGTCCTCGATCTTCAGCTCGCGCACCGGCTCGAGCACGGCCCAGGCGACGTTCGGATCGACCTTGACCTTGAAGTGATACATGCTCTGCAGCGCCTGGTGGTCTTCCTTGCGGAACACCATCTTGCCCTTCGGCGTGTCGAACTCCATGCCTTCCATCGCCGTGATCAGCTTCTCGGTGTCGGTCGACTTCGCCTTGGTGACGGCGGCGACGACGGACATCGCGGCCGCAAAGCCGCCCGCGGTGAAGAAGTCCGGCGGCGCGTTGAAGCGCTTCTTGTGCTCGGCGACGAGCCAGTCGTTCACCGGGTTCTTCGGGATGTCGTAGTAGTAATAGGTCGCGCCTTCCATGCCGGGCAGGCCTTTATAGGCCGCGAGTGCCGGCAGGATGTTGCCGCCGGTCGACAGCTCGATGCCGTAACGCTTCGGATCCATGTCCTGGAGTTTTGCCAGCGGATTGCCGGCGCCGGCCCAGATCACCCAGATCACCTTGCGGCCCGGCTTGTCCTTCAATGCGTCGAACAGGCGCTGGCCGACGGCGGTAAAATCAGTGGTGTTGGTCGGAGCATATTCTTCTGCGCCGAGCGTCGCGCCGGTCTTGGCCAGCGCCTCCTTGAAGGCGGCGACGCCGTCGCGGCCGAAGGCATAGTCCTGTGCCAGCGTAGCCACGGTGACGCCCTGCTTGCCGATCGCGACCGCGTTCGAGATCGCGTCCTGCGACGAATTGCGCGCCGTGCGGAAGATGTAGCGATTCCACTTCTCGCCGGTAATCTGGTCCGCGACCGCGGGCTCGACGATCAAAATCTTCTTGTTCTCCTCGGCGACGGGGAGAATGGCGAGCGCCGCAGCCGACGAGGTCGTGCCGATCGCGATGTCGGCCTTGTCGTCCTGATAGGCTTCGGCGAGCGCGGTCTTCGCAAGGTCCGGCTTGCCCTGGTCGTCCTTGGTGATGATGACGATCTTGCGGCCGTCGATCGTCATCGTGCCCTTGGTGGCGTATTCAAAGCCCATCTGCAGGCCGGTTTCGGTCTGCTTGGCATAGGCTTCGAGCGGGCCGGTCTTGCCGTAGATCAGCGCGACCTTGAGGTCATCGGCTCGCGCGGAGCTGCCCGCCGTCAAGCCGATGATGGCTGCTGTGAGAATGAGCGATCGACGCACGGTGTTCCTCCCAAAATATGGACTGCCTTGATCACAGCGATTTGCACACATGTGCAGACATTGCAATTCCACCTTACGGCGGAGCTAGCGTGAGATGCATGTGACAGCCTGTTGACGCGCGCGTGCCGGTATCGCGGTGTCAGGAATCCGAGACTTCGGACACGTCCAGTCTCGAAACTCAGACGGGCGGTGATCCCGAGGCCAGGCCGAACTTGGCGAGCTTCTTGTAGAAGGTCGCGCGCGAGATGCGCAGCATGCGCGCGGCTTCCGTGATCTGGCCGTTGCTGGCGGCGAGCGCATGTTCGAGCGTCTGCTTCTCGAATTCGGCCTCGGCTTCCGCATAGGGAACGACCGATCCCGTCATCCGCTGCGCCGCTGCGGGGTGCGCATCCGCGCCGACCGACAGGATGTGCACGAAATCGTCGCTCGTCAGGCGTCCGGAATCGCTCAGGATCAGCGCGCGCTCGAGGATGTTGCGGAGCTCGCGGACGTTGCCGGGCCAATCATAGCGCGCGAGCGCGGACAATCCGCTCGGCGTGATCCTGGCATTGACGAAATCTCCGGAGGCACCGATGTCCTCGATCAGCCGCGCGCAGATGTCCGGGAGGTCGTCGAGGCATTTGCGAAGCGGCGGCAGGTCGATCGACAGCACGTTGAGCCGGTAATAGAGATCGGCGCGGAATGCGCCGTCGCTGACGCGCTTGCGCAAATCGACATTGGTCGCCGCGATGACGCGCACATCGACCTTGGTGATCTTGTCCGAGCCGAGCGGCTCGATCTCGCGCTCCTGCAGCACGCGCAGCAGCTTGGCCTGCAATTGCAGCGGCATCTCGCCGATCTCGTCGAGGAACAACGTGCCGCCGTCGGCTAGGCGGAACTTGCCCTCGCGTCCCCTGCGGTCGACGCCGGTAGTGGCACCCGGCGCGGTACCGAAAAATTCGGACTCGATCAGCGTCTCCGGGATCGCCGCGACATTGACGCTGACGAACGGCTTTTCCGCGCGCGATGACGCGTTGTGGATGGCCTGCGCCAGCAGCTCCTTGCCGGTGCCGGTCTCGCCGGTGAGCAGCACGGTCACGCTCTGCCGCGCGGCGCGTTTGGCAAAATCCTTGGCTTGAGTGATTGCCGGCGTCGCGCCGACGAAATCGGCGAATGTGAATCGCGCCGCGCGGGCGTTGGACAATTGCCGCCGCGCCAGCCGCAGATCGCTCTCGAGCTGGGTGACGCGGGCAAGCAGGGGTTTCAGGCCTTCGACGTGGTCATAGAGCACGAAGCCGATCGCGCCGATGACGTTGCGCGTCTCGTCCTCGATCGGCATGCGCGTCACCACGAGCTGCTCGCCGCCGAGCTCCATGATGTCGAGCAGGATCGGCTCGCCGCTTTCGACGACATTCCGCATCAGGCTGTTCGGAATGATCTCCTCGATCGGGCGGCCGATTGCTTCCGCGGCCTGCTTGAGGCCGAGCGAGATGAGGTATTTCTCGTTGACGTAGATGACCTTCCCGCTGCGATCGATCGCGATCGCGCCCTCGCACAGATGCTCCAGCCGCTCGAACAGCGTCACCATTGCCCGTGCGCGGACATAGGCGGGATCGCTGACGTCGGAGGAAGCAGTGGACATAATGTGCCTCGGGGAGGTCCGCCTGCTTCTTACCAAAAGCGCAGCAATTTCAAAGGGAAATCGGTGTGACGGGGTTAACGCCGATGCCCGCTCGCGCGATCTATGTCCCCGTCACCCCTGCGCAACCGCGAAGCGGTTGTCGCTGGAGGTGGCCGCTTCTTCAGCGGCCCTCGAAGGGCGACGGCCCGGCTGGCAGCTCGGCCGTACATCCTTCGAGGCTCCCCATGCGTCGCGTTGCGCCGCACGGCTCGCACCTCAGGATGACGGCGCTATCTTGAATGCGGCGACGCAGATATTGGCGTCGCACTACCTTCGATACCCGTTCGCCCGCGAATAGCCCTGGCGGTTCTGCTGCATCGGGCGGGCTGAGACGCTGGCGCGGGACTCGCTCGAGGCGGGCGTGGCGAGCTTCAGCTCCTCCAGGAAGATCGGGCGAGCGAAATAATAGCCCTGTGCGTAGCGGATCTTGGTCGCGGCCTGGAGATAGGCGAGCTCCTCGAAGGATTCGAGGCCTTCGGCGATGACGGTCATACCGAGCGCTTCGCTCAGGGATTCGATCGCGCGCAGAATGCCCTGGCTGCGCGGGCGCTTATGGATGTCGGTGATGAAGGAGCGGTCGATCTTGATCTCGTCGGCGGTGATGTCGGCCAGCGCCGACAGCGACGAATAGCCGGTGCCGAAATCGTCGATCGAGATGCCGACACCGAGCTTGCGGAACATCGGCAGGATTTCCGACTGGAAGTGACTCTTGGCGACGAAGGCGTCTTCGGTCACCTCGATCATGAAGCGTTGGGGGAAGCCGGTATCGTCCAGCGCCTGCGCGAAGGTGCGCATGAATTCGGGATTGCCGGCCTGCTTGGCGGCGACGTTGATGCTGATGGTCGCTTCCGCGCCGAAAGTGTTGTTGATAAGGTCGATCGACTTGACGATCTCGGCCAGCACGAGATGGGTCAGCTCGTCGATCAGCCCGAGCTCGCCCGCCAGATTGATGAATGAGCCCGGCGCCTGGATCACGCCCTCGTCGTCGCGCAGGCGCACCAGCGCCTCGATGCCCGTCACGGTCTGGGTGCGGATGTCGACCTTGGACTGGAAAGCGCAGCAAAAGCGCTTTTCGAGGATGGCGAGCCGCAGCGACTGCTCGATCTTCATCCGCGCCAAGGCCTCGCGCTCCATGCCGGCGTCGAAGAACGCGGCCATTCCCTTGCCGTCATTCTTGATGCGGTACATCGCGATGTCGGCGTTCTGACGCAGTGTCTCGAAGCTGCGGCCGTGATCGGGGTAGAGGCTGATGCCGACCGAGGTAGAAGCGAAGACCTCCGAATTGTCGATGAAGAACGGTGCGGTCAGTCGCTCCAGCGTCGATTGCATGAATTCGGCGACTTCCTCCTGGCTCCGGATCGGCGAGAGCAGCAGCAGGAATTCGTCGCCGGAGATGCGCGACAACATGTCGGATTCGCGCAGGTCGCGGCCGAGCCGCTTCGACAGCTCGACCAGCAGCGCGTCGCCAGCGGTGTGGCCGTAATAATCGTTGATATGCTTGAAATTGTCGACATCGAGAAAGGCGAGTGCAAAACGCTCGCCGCCGCGGTCGCCTGCGAGCAGGCTGTTGACGCGATGTTCGATCACGCGCCGCGAGGGCAGTCCGGTCAGCTCGTCGAAATAGGCCGAGCGAAACAGCTGGTCCTCGAAATTCTTCTGCTCGGTGATATCCGCGGAGGCTGAGATCAGTAGCTCGCGGCCGTCGAGCTGGATCGGTCGATGGGTCGTCAGCAGCACCTGGCGTGCGGCGCCGTCCTGGAGCGCTTCTTCGGAGGTGACCGGCTGTCCGGCCCTCAGCGCGCGCTCGCAGGCCTCGCGGCGCTGCGCGAGGTCGGGCGACGGGCGGCTGCCGTCCATGCCGAGCTGCGCGGCCGCTACATCGTTAACCAGGAGAAGCTTGCCTTGCGCGTCCTGCACGGTCAGGCCGGCAGGCAGCATTCTAACGATTTCCTTGAGGAATCCGAGTTCGGCTTCGCTCGCGCTGCTATATGCATTGTCGTTCATAGAAGTCATGAATCTTGTTGTTTCAGCGCGCGTTTGCAATGCACGCGATCATGCGCAGTTCCCTCTTAGGTTTGGTTAAGGGGCCGGCAGAAATACGGGGGTGTCTTGCGAGAAACTTGTGGCGTTGCGAGGTGCGCCGCCGATCGTCATTAACAGAAGGTCAACAGCGCCTGCAAAAGCCCGAGCGGTGCGTGCGGTTCTGTTTCGCTTCTGGCACGACCAGTCGCAGCTCATTCGCTCTTGGGAATGCGACACTGCATGTTGCAATGCAGCCCGGTCTTCAAATAAGAGACTTCGGTCTTGCCGTCGAAGGCGGTTAGCGCCGACTTCAGCAGCTTGGTGCCGAAACCGGGCTCCGAGATCTTGTCGACGCTCGGGCCTTCGGTCTCATCCCAGGTGATGGCGAGACGATCGTCGCTGACGGTCCATGACACCTGCAGCAATCCGCGAGGTGAGGAGAACGCGCCGTATTTGCCGGCGTTGGTGGCGAGTTCGTGAAACATCAGTGACAGCGTCACCGCAAGCTTCGGCGGCAGGAACAGCCGGTCGCCGTTGAGGGTGAAGCGGACATGACCGTAAGGGCCGAGTTCGGAGATCAGCAGATCGCGAATGTCGCAGCCGGCTTTGTCGATCCGCGAAATCAGGTCGTCGGTCGCGGCCAGCGAGCGCAGCCGCGGGTCGATCCGGGCCCAGACGTGCGGCTGGTCGTGCAGCACCTGGTGCAGCACGGCGTGAACGGTCGACAGCTTGTTCTTCAGCCGGTGCTGGAGTTCGTCGACCAGGACCTTGCGATAGTCCTCTTCCTCGATCAGGCGCTTGGAGATCCGGCGCTGCTCCGCCAGCATGGTGCGATAATGCTCGACGCCCCAGATTGTCAGCGCGGAGACGCCCCAATAGAGCGTCAGCAGGGCGAACCGCGCGCGATCGGCGTAAGCATCGCCGAAATTCACGACGACGCCGAGCACGCCGCCGACCAGCGCAGTCACCACGCCGATCCGCAAGCCGCCGAAGGCGGCTGCGAAGAACACGGCCGGAAAGTACGGTGTGAAGAAGACGTCTGGGCGCACATGCGCGAGCCCCCAGCGCGCCACGGTCGCAACCAGCAGGCAGGCCAACGCGAACGCAATGCTGAGGCCGAGCGATGGCGGCGCCACGCCCTGCCAGGCTTTGCTGAATTCGTCGATCAGCTTCCTCATGCGCAGCCCGGTTGCGGTTCGAAAATCGAGAGACGGGACATGATGTTACGCATCTCGCATGCGCAAGCAAAGCTTGCCTTGTCGGGAGCCGGCGGGAATAGTGATTCCTGCGGCGCCGATTGTCGTCGTGACGTCATCGATCGGTGTCCGCCATTTGGCTTCAAATCAGTCGAAAACAGGGACATTCCATGGGCAGGCTTGACGGCAAAGTTGCGGTGATTACGGGGGCGACGAGCGGGATCGGGTTGCGTACCGCTGAAGTCTTCGTTGCCGAAGGTGCCAAAATTGTGATCGCAGGCCGGCGTATACCGGAAGGCGAGGCGCTGGCGAAGCAGCTCGGCGTTGCCTGCGTTTTCCGCCAGACAGATGTGACCGTCGAAGCGCAGATGCAGGCGCTGATCGCGCTCGCGGTGGAAAAATTCGGCCGGATTGACTGCCTCTTCAACAATGCCGGCGGCCCGGCGCAGACGGGCGGCATCGAAGGTCTCGAGGTCGAGCGCTTCGATACGGCGATGGCGACCCTGGTGCGCAGCGTCATGCTCGGCATGAAGCATGCTGCGCCCTATATGAAGAAGCAGGGGGCGGGCAGCATCATCAACAATGGCAGCATCGCCGGCCGTCTTGCCGGCTATTCTTCCTCGCTGGTTTACGGCGCGGCCAAAGCCGCTGTGATTCATCTGACGAAATGCGTGGCGATGGAGCTCGGGGAATCCAACGTGCGTGTTAACTCGATCTCGCCCGGCGCGATCGCGACCGGAATCTTCGGCAAGGCGTTGGGACTCTCGACCGATGCTGCCGAGCAGACCCCTGCCATGTTGCGCGACGTCTACAAGACCGCCCAACCGATCCCGCGCGCGGGTCTACCTGACGACATCGCCCACGCCGCGGTGTTCCTGGCAAGCGACGAATCCAGCTTCGTCAACGGCCACGATCTCGTCGTCGACGGCGCCGTCACCGGTGGCCGCAACTGGACCCAGCAGCAGCAGGGCCTGACGGCCCTGCGCAAGGCCTTCGATCAGGGCGCGTAGGCGCTCCGGCAGAGGTGCCGTAGGGTGGGCAAAGCGCAGCGTGCCCACGCAATTTCCGAGATCGAGACCGAGTTTCCGTCATTGCGAGGAGCGAAGCGACGAAGCAATCCAGACTGCTTCCGCGGAGACGGTCTGGATTGCTTCGCTTCGCTCGCAATGACGGCTGAGGCTCACGCCGCCTTCACCCTGACCTTCAGCCCATCCGTCGGCTTCGGGATCGGCCACATCTGCCAGTCCGGCTTGTAGCCGGGCTCCAGCGACACCTCGATGTTCTGCAGGAAGTGCCGGGCAAAGCATTTCGCCTGCATGTAGGCAAAGTGCAGGCCGAGGCACATATGCGCGCCGCCGCCGAACGGCACCCAGGCGAAGCGGTGGCGATTGCGCTGGGCTTCCTCGGTGAAGCGCAGGGGGTCGAAGCGATCCGGCTCGGGCCAGATGTCCTTCATGTGGTGGGTAAAGAGCGGATTGACGCCGACGGCCGTGCCGGCCGGGATCGTGTAGCCCTTGAAGGTGAAATCGCGCATCGCGCGGCGCGGCATCGAGGGCACCGGCGGCTTGATCCGCAGCGCTTCCTTGAAGGCCATCTCCGTCAGCGGCATTTTTTCGAGATCATCAAAACTGCTCGGCGCTCCGGGAGCGAGCCCGAGCGCGAGAACTTCCGCGCGCAGCCTGCTCTGCCAGTCGGGGTTGGCGGCGAGCTCTCCGATGAACGACGTCAGCGACGACGTCAGCGTATCGTGGGCGGCCATCATCAAAAAGCTCATGTGATCGATGATGTCCTGCTCGGAAAGCAGCGCGCCGTCCTCATGGGTGGCGCGGCAGAGCTGCGAGAACAGGTCGTCGCCGCCGTGGTTGCCGCGGCGGAGCGGAATCTGCTCGCGGAAATATGCGACGATGCGCTTGCGCCCGTTGACGCCGCGCGCCATCTGGGTGCCCGGCAGGGGCTTTCGGATCGGAGCAACGGCGGCCGCGACCATATCGACGAAAGCGCGGTTGATCTCGTCGACTTCCGGCCCGATATCGGCGCCGAGGAAAGACGCCGCAGCGAGATCGAGCGTGAGCTGCTTCATCGCCGGATAAAGCTGCATCTCGCCAGGCTTGGCCTTCCACTGCGCAACGCGCGCGGAGATGCCGCGATCGAGATCGCTCAGATAAGATTTCATCGGACCTGACTTGAACGCGACCGACAGCGCCTTGCGATGTAGCCGATGCTCGTCGAAATCGAGCAGCATCAATCCGCGCGGAAACAACAGGCCGAGCACATGGTTCCAGCCGTGCGTCGACGAAAACAGCTTTTGCTGGTCGAACATCACCAGCTCGTTGGCCTCGGGCCCGAGCAGCACAACATTGGTCTCGCCGAAAATGTGGGTGCGGTAAACCGGGCCGTATTTGGCGCCGCTTCGTTCGATGTGGCCCTTGGGATCGGCGAGCACCTGAAAGGTCTTGCCGATGATCGGCCAGCCTTCGTCACCGGGGATGTGCGTCAGCTGGTTGCGCTTGGGCGCGGTGTACTGAAGCGCAGGCGAGGCCACATTCTGCATCGACATGACGATTGCTCCGGTTGGCTGACCAGTCCAGCATAGCACAGGCCGAGATGTCTTGCCTGTGAACGTCGTTACAAGCGTGGCGCCAATAGGGCCTAGCGCTTGGCCGCTTCCTTCTGCAGATCTGGCGCATTGACGGCGGGAATCGCGACGCGGCCGGAGCCGGTCACCTTCAGCGCCTCGGCAGCCTTCTCGTTCTGCATGATCTTGGCCATCACGGCCTGACCGGCGCGCTCGAAAATCGCGCGGTTCTCGATCACGAACTTTTGCGACTTGCGGAGGCCGTCGATGTAGCCGTTGATCTCCGGCACGACGTAGCGCGCGACCATGTCCCAGCTCCGGCGCGTGGCTTCCGGATTGGCCCAGTCGTGCACGAAGCCGATGACGGCGCCGACGCCACCGGACACGTCCATCACGTTCTTGATGGTTTTGACGAGATCGTCGGGCGTGCCGATGGTGGACGCCGCGCCCTCGACGAAGGCGGTCTTGTCCACGGCCTCGTCGGGCGAGGAGAACGCCTCGAGGCCCGGCCGCTGCAGCGTGCCGACATTATATTCGTTGTGCCAGCGCATCAGCCCGGCGCCGGCTTCCTTGCGGGCCTGCTCGCGGCTCTCGGCGATGTGGAAGCTCAGCAGCACGCGCCAGTCGGCGCGGCTGACCGTGGTGCCGTGCGTCTTGGCGGCATCCTCGGCGAACTGCCATTGTTGTTGCAGCGACATCAGGCCCTGCGTCGTCATCGAGCCCAGCGAGATGATGCCGATGCCGTATTTGCCGGCGAGCGTCATGCCCGACGGTGAAATCTGCGACGCCACCACGAACGGCATTTCCTCCTGCAGCGGCAGGATCTGCAGCGCGGCGTCGTTCATGGTGAACCAGTCGCTCTTGGCGGTGACGCGCTCGCCGTTGAACAGCCGGCGGATCACGGCGATGGCTTCGTCCTGGCGGTCGCGCTGCGTCATCGGGTCGATGCCGAGCGTGTGCGCGTCCGACGCCAGCGCGCCGGGGCCGGAGCCGAAGATGGCGCGGCCGCCGGTCATGTGGTCGAGCTGCACCATGCGCTGGGCCACGTTGAAGGGATGATGATAGGGCAGCGACACCACGCCGGTGCCGAGCTTGATGCGCTTGGTGCGCTCGCCGGCCGCGGCCAGAAACATCTCGGGCGAGGCGATCATCTCCCAGCCGGAGGAGTGATGCTCGCCGCACCAGAATTCGTCATAGCCGAGCGCATCGAGCTGCTCGACCAGGTCGAGATCGCGCCGGAACTGAAGCATCGGATGCTCCCCGATCGGGTGATGCGGGGCAAGGAAGGCTCCAAACTTCAGGCGCGCCATGGCATTCTCTCCGGCTGTCATTTTCTGTTTGTTAGGTAGGCGGAGGCTACGTGGCAGACAGCACGAACGCAATCGCGCGATGTCCCGCAAGGCGGAATGCAGGCATGCGTTGAGACGGCGCGCTTTGGGACGGGCAAGCCCTACCTCCGAGGTAATCGCAGGGATAATGCCGATCTGCGAGTTTGAAGCGCAAATAAATCGCGGAAGGCTCGCGCGAAAATGCATCAAACCGTCACAAAGCCCGTCGATTCGACCCGCCGCTGGTGGGTGCTGGCGATCGTCGTCGCCGCGCAGTTCATGTTCGGCGTCGACGCCTTCATCGTGAACGTCGCGATTCCCACCATCGCGGTCGACCTGCACGCGACGCCGGCACAGATCGAATCCGTCATCGCGATCTATCTGATCGCCTATGCCACGCTGGTCGTCACCGGCGGTCGCCTCGGCGATATCCACGGCACGAAGAACGTCTTTCTTGCCGGCGTGCTCGGCTTCACCGCGACGTCGCTGTGGTGCGGGCTGGCGCAATCCGGTGCCGAGCTGATCATTGCCCGGCTGGCGCAGGGCGCGACTGCCGCGCTGATGGTGCCGCAGGTGCTGGCCACGCTGCATCTGCTGTTCACGGACGAGTCACGCAGCCGCGCTTTCGGTATCTACGGCATCGCGCTCGGGCTCGCGGGCGCGGCGGGCTTTGTGCTCGGCGGACTGTTGGTGACGATGGATATTGCCCATAGCGGCTGGCGTTCGGTATTTTTCGTCAACGTGCCCTGCGGCCTCGTCATTGCCGCGGCCGCCTGGCGTATCATGCCGTCGGTGCCGCGTCGGGCCGGCACCAGGCTCGACATCAAGGGCAGCGTGGTGCTGTTCGCGGGGTTGCTGTGCCTGATCGGCCCGTTGCTGTTCGGTCACGATGCCGGCTGGGCGCCGTGGCTGTGGGTGGTGATGCTGGGCGGCGGTGCGATCCTCGCAGGATTCCTGAAGCTCGAGCACGTCGTTGCGCGCGCGGGCATGCCGCTGATCGATCTGACGCTGCTGGCGGATGCCGTCTTCCTGCGCGGGCTCGGTGCGGCCTTCTTTTTCTTCGTCGCCAATCTCTCGTTCTATCTGGTGATGACGTTGTTCATGCAGCGCGGCCTGAAGATTGCGCCGCTCGCCGCCGGCTTCGCCCTCGTTCCGCTCGCACTCGCGTTCGTCGCGGCCTCGCGGCACAGCGCTGCGCGGGCGAAGCATCGCGGCACCAAGGTGTTGATCGAGGGCTGCGCGTTGCAGATCGGGGGTCTCGCCGCGCTCGCGCTTCTGGTCGGCTCTGTCGACATGCCGAGCCCGATCGCGCTTGCGTTCGTCATGCTCATCTTCGGCTACGGTCAGGGCATGGTGATGGCGCCGCTGTCGGGCGCGGTGCTCTCGACCGTCAAACCCGTCGCGGCAGGCTCGGCGTCGGGCATGTACGGCACCATTGCGCAGATCGGAAATGCGGCCGGAGTGGCCGCAATCGGCGCGGTGTTCTTCGCGATCGAAGCGCTGCAATCAACCCGCGCAGGATTTCTCGCCTCGCTCGCGCTGTTTGCGGCGTTAATCATGATCTGCGCCGCATTCCTGACGTGGATGCGCCACGCATCTGCACGAAGTTGAGGCAGTGCGGTCAATATGTGCGGAAATCCGCGGGATTTTGCGTGATTCCGGCATATCGACAGCACACGGTCTTTTCATTTTGCACTGCAGCAACTATC
The DNA here is from genome assembly GCF_021458635.1 of Bradyrhizobium monzae. Taxonomy (GTDB): domain Bacteria; phylum Pseudomonadota; class Alphaproteobacteria; order Rhizobiales; family Xanthobacteraceae; genus Bradyrhizobium. The sequence goes on along the minus strand of NZ_JAIRDQ010000004.1, from coordinate 402,562 downwards.
TGGTCTGGGTAAACGTTGAAAGCCGCCCACCAGGAATTTGCCGTGTCGTTAGCCCGTAATGTCGACCTCTTGAGACATCTGCCAAGGATGGATGGTCTGCGCTTGCCCGACTTTGGCGCAAGCGCTGATGCCTCCAGTCCGCTGCAGGAAGTCACCGGTTTCGGCGACAATCCCGGCAATCTGCGCATGTTCGCGTTCGTGCCCGCGCAATTGCAGAAGCCGCGCGCGCTCGTCGTCGTGCTGCACGGCTGCGGCCAGACGGCGGCTGGCTACGATCTCGGTGCGGGCTGGTCGACGCTCGCGCGCCACTATGGCTTCGCGCTGGCGATGCCGGAGCAGCAGCGCATCAACAACGGCAACACCTGCTTCAACTGGTTCAATTCGGAAGACACCGCGCGCGACGGCGGCGAGGCGCAATCGATCCGCGAGATGGTCGCGTATATGGTGCAGACGCACCGGATTGATCCCAGGCGGATCTACATCACCGGCCTGTCCGCCGGTGGCGGCATGACCTCGGTGATGCTCGCGACCTATCCGGAGGTGTTTTCAGCCGGCGCGATCATCGCAGGCCTTCCTTACGGCATCGCGTCGAATTTGCGCGAGGCGCTGGACGGCATGTTCCATTCCCCGGCGCGGCCTGAGCGTGAGCTCGGCGATTTCGTGCGGCGGGCGTCCAATCATCGCGGGCCCTGGCCGAAGGTGTCGGTCTGGCACGGCAGCGCCGACCGCACCGTCAACCCCGGCAATGCCAACGAGATCGTCAAGCAGTGGCTCGATTTGCACGATCTGCCGATGACGCCAATGGCCGAGACCAATGTCGATGGCTATCCGCGCCAGGCCTGGTGGAACAAGGACGGCGAGACGCTGGTCGAGTCCTACGCCATCACCGGCATGGCGCACGGAACGCCGCTGGGCCTTGCCGACAACGACCAGCGCTACGGCGTCGAAGGCGCGTTCCTGATCGAGGCCGGCATTTCGTCGTCCTACCACATCGCAAAGTTCTTTGGCCTCACCGGATGGATTCCGGATGCGGCCAAGAAGAAGGCCGAACCGAAATCACCGAAGCCTGCGCTGACCTCCGCCCCGCATCTCGCCCGCTCGATCCGGGCTGCGGTCGCCGACGAGCGGGCCGAGCCGAAGCGCGAGCATTCCCGCGGCTTCGATCTCGGCCAGGTCATCACGCGCGCGCTGACCGCCGCAGGTTTGATGAAGTAGGTCAGGCCGTCGCGCCGATCATCTCGATCGGCGTCACCGTCACCTCGCCGCCGGCCGCCACCTTCCGCGTCATCTCCGTATAGGCCTTGAAGAAGTCGCGCGATTGCAACGTCTTTTGCACGGTATCGTCCGTGACGCTGGCGAGATGGAAATAGTGGCCGTCGTCACGGTTCTTCAGGACGCGATAGCTGAGCCGCCCTTTCAGCTCGGGGTCACTGTCGATCGCCTTGATGAAGCGGCCGATCTCCTGGTGCCAGTCTTCCGTCGTGCCGTTCTTGAATTCGTACTTGATCACGAAGTGCTTCATGTGACGCTCCCGGTTCGCTGTGCACCATCATCTGCGGCTCGTGCGCCATCCTGCAAGTATGGACAAAATTGATAGTATGGACTTTTTCGGCGCTGCTCCTATCCTCCTCTTCACGGAGGAGACGACATGCCGAAGGCAGTTCCAGCACGCAGCTGTCCCGTCGCAGCCTTTCAAAAGATGATCAGCGGCAAGTACAAGCTGCGCATCGTCTGGGATCTGAAGGACGGCCCGCGCCGCTATGGCGAGATCAGGAGCGGCCTGTTGCGCGGTACATCAGGCAGCGCAGAGATCACGCCACGCGTGCTCAGCCGCGAATTGAAGGCGCTGACCGCGAGTGGCCTGATCGATCGCAAGGATTTCGGCGAGGTGCCGCCCAAGGTCGAGTATCGCCTGACGCGCAAGGGCAAGAGCTTCGTGCCGGTCGTTGCGGCCATCCGCGAATGGGGCGAGCGCAACCTTGCCGAGACGGCGGCGCTCGTCGACGCCGCCGAGTAATGCTCACATCTCGCCGGTGATGAACGGATTGGTCATCCGCTCCTGGCCGATGCTCGAGCCGGCGCCATGGCCGCAGATGAAGCCGACATCGTCGCCGAGCGGCAGCAGCTTTGTCATGATCGAGTTGATCAGCGTGGCGTGATTGCCGCCGGGCAAGTCCGTGCGCCCGACCGAGCCTGCGAACAAGACGTCGCCGACATGGGCAAAGCGCAAATCCTTGTTGAAGAACACCACGCTACCCGGCGAATGGCCGGGGCAATGGAAAATGTCGAACGTCAGACCGCCGATCGACACGGTGTCGCCTTCGTCGAGCCAGCGGTCCGGCTCGAAATTGCGCACCTCCGTCATGCCGAAGCGTGCGCCGCTCTCCACGACGTTGTCGAGTAGATGTTTGTCCGCGGCATGCGGGCCCTCGATCGGCACCTCGAGCGCATCGCGCAACTCGGCGGCGCCGCCGACATGGTCGATATGGCCGTGGGTCAGCCAGATCTTCTCGACCGTGACGCCGGTCTGCTTGATCGCCTCGAGGATCTTCGGCACGTCCCCGCCGGGGTCGATCACCACGGCCTTCTTGGAAGGTTCGTCCCAGATGATGGTGCAGTTCTGCTCGAACAGCGTCACGGGGACGATGATCGCGCCGGCCTTGGCCTGCGAGGATTGCTGGGTGTCGTTTTGCTCGGTCATGGCCTCACAATGCCGATTTTTGCTGCGCCGCCAAGCAAAATAGTCGTGGCCTGCAAGCGGAACAACCGTCCCCGCCGTCACACGGCCGTCCCAATTCGCGTGGCTGTTTGAACCGGGGCGTTGCTGCCGCGTTCTTTCGCGCAGGCAGATTTCCGGGTGGATCTCGAGATGGCTCAGGACGGCGAGAACTGGTGGCGCGACGGCATCTTCTATCAGATCTATCCACGCTCGTTTCAGGACAGTGACGGCGACGGCGTCGGCGATCTCGCCGGCATTTTGCGGCGTCTTCCTTACGTGAAATCGCTCGGCGTCGACGCGATCTGGCTGTCGCCGATCTTCCCTTCGCCGATGGCCGATTTCGGCTACGACATCTCCGACTATACCGGCATCGATCCGCTGTTCGGCACGATGGCGGATTTCGATGCGCTGCTCGCGGCCGCGCATGACCATGGCCTGAAGCTGATCCTCGATCTCGTCCCGAACCACACCTCCGATCAGCATCCCTGGTTCGTCGAGAGCCGCTCCTCGCGCGACAACCCCAAGCGCGACTGGTACATCTGGCGCGATCCGGCCGCCGATGGCGGCGTGCCGAACAATTGGCTGTCCGAATTCGGCGGCAGCGCATGGCAGGTCGACGCCGCGACCGGTCAATATTACTACCACGCCTTCCTCGCCCAGCAGCCGGACCTCAACTGGCGCAATCCCGAGGTCCGCGCCGCGATCTACGACGTGATGCGGTTCTGGCTGCACAAGGGCGTCGACGGCTTTCGCGTCGATGTCATCTGGCACCTGATCAAGGATGCCGAGTTTCGCGACAATCCGCCGAACCCGCATTATGTCGAGGGCCGGCCTCCGAACGAAAAGATCCTGACGCAATACTCCACCGACCAGCCGGAGGTGTTCGACGTTATCGCCGAGATGCGGCGTGTCACCGACGCCTTTGGTGCGCGGGTGCTGATCGGCGAGGTCTATCTGCCGCTGCATCGGTTGATGGCCTATTACGGCAACGATCTCACCGGCGCGCAAATGCCGTTCAATTTCGCGCTGCTCTCGACCTTCTGGAGCGCGCGTTCGATCGAGAATATCATCGACGACTATGAGAAGGCGCTGCCCAAGGGCGCGTGGCCGAACTGGGTGCTCGGCAATCACGATCGCCCGCGTGTCGCCAGCCGCGTCGGGCCCGAACAGGCCCGCGTTGCGGCGATGCTGCTGCTGACCCTGCGCGGCACGCCGACGCTTTATTACGGCGACGAGATCGGCATGCACCAGCTCGCGATCGCGCCGGAGGATGTGCGCGATCCCTTCGAGAAAAACGTGCCCGGCATCGGGGTGGGGCGCGACGGCTGCCGCACGCCGATGCAGTGGGATTCGTCCAATTTCTCCGGCTTCTCGCAAGCCAGGCCGTGGCTGCCGCTGCCGGAGGATCACGTGCACGAGAACGTCGTCAATCTCGACGCCGACACGCGCTCGATTCTCAGCCTGTACAAGCGCCTGATCGCGTTGCGCAAGAGCTGCCCGCCACTGGTCGCCGGCGACTATCATCCGATCGCCGCGCAGGGCGATCTGCTCGTCTATCGCCGCGAGGCCGAGGGCAGGGCGCTGATCGTCGTGCTCAATCTCGGGCCGGAGCCGATCGCGGTGACGACGAGCGCGATACGGTTTGGCAGCGAGATCTTGCTGTCGACATTCCTGGATCGCGCGGGCGAGCGGCTGGAGGGCGTGCTGGATCTGCGGGGGAATGAGGGCGTGGTGGTGCAGCCGCCCTCATAGCCGTAGTCGACATTCTGTCCCCGTCATTGCGAGCGTGGCGAAGCAATCCAGAATCGTTCCGCGGAGGCAGGCTGGATTGCTTCGCTGCGCTCGCAATGACGATCGTTGAAGCAGCGGAGCAGAGGCTGCATCGCTGACATCACCCCGGATGCTTGTTACCCGCGCTAGTCCCGCCGACATCACTCCGCTTCAGCAGATAATCCAACCCGCCGACGCGGTACCAGCGGTACCCATACGGCTCCAGCACGACGCGGTGCTGGCCGCGCTTGTCGGCGTGGCTGTGGTCCTCCGCGAGCAGATTGATCAGGTGCTCGCCGGCATCTCCGGGGAGCCCGGCCGAGAACGCCGTCTCGCGCGGCTTTTCGTCGAGATTATGCACGAACAGCACGGAATTGTTGCGCCAGTCATAGCGCATGATGAACACGGCGGGATCGCGGGTCGGTATCACTGCGAAATCGCCCCAGCCGATCTCGGGCACCTCCTTGCGCATGCGAATGATGCGTTCGGTCCAGTTCAGCATCGAATTGGGATCGCGCCGCTGTTTGGCGACGTTGACGTGCTCATAGCCGTATGGCCCCTTGTCGATGACGGGATTGGCCGGCTTGTTGTTCTTGGTGAAGCCGCCCTGCGGCTCGGTCGACCATTGCATCGGCGTCCGCGCGCAATTGCGCTCAGGCAGCGACAGATCGTCGCCCATCGCGATTTCGTCGCCGTAGCGGATCACGGGCGTTCCCGGCAGCGTGCACATCAAGCTGTAGGCAAGCTCGAGCCGCCTGCGGTCGCCGCCGAGCATCGGCGCAAGCCGGCGACGAATGCCGCGATCGTAGAGCTGCATGTCCTTGTCGGGGCCGAACGCTCCGAACACGGTGTCGCGCTGCGCCTTGGTCAGCCGTCCCAGATCGAGCTCGTCGTGATTGCGCAGGAACAGGCCCCATTGCGCCGAAGCTGGCCGCGGCTTGGTCGCCTTCAGCGCCTTGGCCAGCGGTCGCGAGTCGCTGGAGGCGAGCGCATAGAACAGATGCTGGTTGACGTGGAAGTTGAACATCATGTGCATGCGGTCGGCGTCCTTGCCGAAATATTCCAGGTCCGTTTCCGGCAGCACATTGGCTTCGGCCAGAATAATGGCGTCGCCCTCACGCCATTGCAGGAATTCGCGGAAGGTCCGCAGCATGTCGTATTGCTCGGTTGGCTTCTTCACCTTCGCGCCCTTGGTGGCGATGATGAAGGGCACGGCGTCCATGCGAAAGCCGGAGACGCCGAGCTGGATCCAGAAGCCCATGATCTTCAGAATCTCCGCCTGCACCTGCGGGTTCGAGGTGTTGAGATCGGGCTGGAAATCGTAAAAGCGGTGGAAGTAATACGCGCCGGCTTCCTTGTCGCGCGTCCAGGTCGATTTCTGCACGCCGGGAAACACCATGCCCTTGTTGGCGTTGGCCGGCTTCTTGTCCGACCAGACATACCAGTCGCGATAGGGTGAATTCTTGTCGCGTCGTGCCTCCTTGAACCAGCGATGCTGGTCGGAGGTGTGGTTCACGACGAGATCGATGATGACGCGGATGCCGCGCTGCTTGCAGCCATGGGCGAACTCAACGAAATCGCCGAGCGTGCCGTAGCGGGAATCGACACTGTAATAATCCGCGATGTCGTAGCCGTCATCGCGGCCCGGCGAGGTCTGGAACGGCATCAGCCAGATCGTGGTGATGCCCAGCCCGTGCAGATAGTCGAGCCGGCGCAACAGGCCCTTGAAGTCACCGACGCCGTCGCCATTGGCGTCCATATAGGTGCCGACGGAGAGACAATAGATGATGGCGTTCTTGTACCAGAGATCGTCGATCATGCGCGAACGCCCTCGATGCTCCCGCCGAGGTGCGGCGGCTGCGTGATAAGTGCGAGGTGGAGGGGAGGTTCCGCTTTCATCTTCGCCGGGACGACAGCGAGAATGGAATCGGCTATCCTCCTTTCCCATGGACAGCCCCGCCCGCATCGCCCTCGTGCCGCCGCCGGACCGCCGTCAATCCGAGACGGCGCTCGCGATCGCGCGCGGCACCGCGCGGCTGCTGCGGTCGCTCGGTTTTACCTGCATCAGCGAATTGCCGCTGCCGTCGGGCCGGCGCGCTGATCTCGTGGCGCTGAACGAGCGCGGCGAGATCTGGATCGTCGAGATCAAATCGTCGGTCGAGGATTTGCGTGCCGATCAGAAATGGCACGAGTACCGCGCCCATTGCGACCGGCTGTTCTTCGCCTTCACGCAGGATCTGCCGTGCGAGATTTTCCCCGAAGGCACCGGTCTGATCATCGCGGACGCCTATGGCGCGCACATGCATTGCGAAGCGCCCGAGCACAAGATCGCAGCCGCCACGCGCAAGCAGATGACGGTGCGGTTTGGAATGGCCGCTGCGTTGCGGATCAACCGCCTGGTCGATCCGCAAGGACATGCGGATTTTTGGGAATGAATTCGTAGTAGAGCGAAGCGAAACCCATCACTTTCAATGCAAACCGCGAAGATGGTGGGTTTCGCTTCGCTCTACCCACCCTACGCACCTTTACCTCGGCGCGCGCTTGGCCAGAATCCGCTGCAGCGTACGGCGGTGCATGTTCAGCCTCCGCGCCGTCTCCGAGACGTTGCGGTTGCACATTTCGTAGATGCGCTGGATGTGTTCCCAGCGGACGCGGTCGGCCGACATGGGGTTCGCCGGCAACTCGGATTTATCCGTGCTGGTCGAGAGCAGGGCTGCGACGACGTCGTCGGCATCCGCGGGCTTCGAGAGATAATCGATCGCGCCCATCTTCACCGCGGTGACGGCGGTGGCGATGTTGCCATAGCCGGTCAGCACGATGGCGCGCGCTTCGGGCCGCTTCTTCTTCAGCGCGGAGACGACGTCGAGACCGTTGCCATCACCGAGGCGAAGATCGACCACGGCGTAGGCCGGGGCGGACTTGCCGATCTGCGCAAGACCATCGGAGACCGTGTCACATGACGTCACCGCAAAGCCGCGTGTTTCCATGGCGCGCGACAGGCGCTCCAGGAACGGCTTGTCGTCCTCCACGATGAGAAGCGAGCGGTCGGTCTGTTCGTTCAGTTCGGCGATGGCGTTCAAGGTTTTGTCCTCTCTCCTGCACATCCACATATGGCGTCGCAATCAGGCGGTGCCAAGGCCGCCGATAGTCGATCGGCCCGCATGTGCGACGCAAGGTCGCGCCCTATCCTATTGTTTCTTCTAGGCTCTCGATAGCCTCAAAACGCTCCTTCGGCCACGCGATCTGTACCACTGCACCATGTTCCGGAAAGGTCCGATTGGTAAACGAGACCTTGGCGCCGGTGCGTTCGAGCAGCGTGCGGGCGATGAACACGCCGAGCCCCAGACCGCCGCCGGCATCCTGGGTGCGTCGCCGCGACAAATAAGGCTCGCCGATCCGGTTCATGAGATCGGGCGGAATGCCGGGGCCGTCGTCGGAGATCACGATCTCGATCGTCTCATTGTTCCACCACGCGTTGACCTCGACCGTGGAGTTGGCGAAGTCGACGGCGTTCTCGATGATGTTGCCGACGCCATAGAGCACCGCCGGATTGCGCGATCCGACCGGTTCGACCGTCGCGGCCACTGCGATCCGCACCTTGATGTCGACGCCGAAATCGCGGTGCGGCGCCACCACCTCTTCGATCAGCTCCGACAGCTTCATGCGGTCGAACGGTGCGCCGGTGGAGGACAGCTGGGTGATCTTGCTCAGAATGTCGCGGCAGCGTTGCGTCTGCTCGCGCAACGTCTTCAGGTCCGCCGCGAAGACCGGATCGGTCACGGTCTTTTCCAGCTCGCGCGAGATCAGGAAGATGGTCGCAAGCGGCGTGCCGAGCTCGTGCGCGGCGGCGGCGGCCAATCCGTCGAGCTGGGTCAGATGCTGCTCGCGCGTCAGCACCAGCTCGGTCGCGGCCAAGGCGTCGGCGAGCTTGCGCGCCTCCTCGGTCACCTGAAACGAGTAGAGGCTGGTGACGCCGATCGCGAGCACGATCGAAAGCCAGACGCCGAACAGATAGATCGGCGGCAGCACCACGGGATCTTCGGAGTCCCATGGCAGCGGGAAGTGAAAGAAGAACAGGATCGAGGCGCAGGCCACGGCCAGCAAGCCGAGAGCGAAGGTCAATCGGGCCGGCAGCGCGGTGGCCGAAATCAGGACAGGCGCGAGAAACAGGAACGAGAACGGGTTCTGCAATCCGCCGGTGAAGAACAACAGCCCGGCCAGTTCCACGATGTTCAATGCCAACAGCCCGGCCGCGTGAAGCGGCTCCAGCCGCTGCATCGGGTTGGCGGCGGTCTGCAGAGCCAGGTTGAGCGCCGCCGACAGGCCGATGATGCTGACACAGGGGACAATGGCGACATCGAACTCGAGTCCCTGCGCCACGATGAAGATCGCGGCCAGCTGGCCCAGCACGGCGAGCCAGCGCAGCCGCAGGATCGTGTCCAGGCGGATGTGTCGTTGCGACGGGCGAAAGTCGGAGGCGGCGGTCTCGGTCATGACAGGCCAATCTAGCGGTGCGCGTGTCCTATCACAAACACGCTGGCCCACTGCTTCCAACGAGTTACAAGCCTTTGGAGCTACAAGCCTTTGGAGTTACAAGCCTTGGAGTTACAAGCCTTGCACTCCACCGCGCAATGGCGGAAGAACGCCCTTAGCATGACTGAGAACTCGAAGGCTTCAAGTCGGCCGACTGTCGCGGACAGCACTTTGTCCGCGGCCATCGAGGTCGATCGCCTGGTCAAGCTCTACAAGCAGACCCGCGCGGTGGACGGCATCTCCTTCATGCTTCCTCGCGGCAGCATCACGGGGCTTTTGGGCGGCAACGGTGCCGGCAAGACCACCACCATCGCGATGATCATGGGATTGGTGCTGCCGACCTCCGGCCGTGTGCAGGTGCTTGGGCATCGGATGCCCGAGGAGAGCGCGGCCGTGCTTGGGCGGATGAACTTCGAGAGCCCCTATGTCGACATGCCGATGCGGCTCACGGTGCGGCAGAACCTCACCATTTTCGGCAAGCTTTATGCGGTCAAAAACCTCGCCGACCGCATCGCGAAGCTGGCCGATGATCTCGATCTCAACGATTTCATCGACCGCGCCAACGGCAAGCTCTCGGCCGGGCAGAAGACCCGCGTCGCGCTGGCGAAGGCGCTGATCAACGAGCCCGAGCTGTTGCTGCTGGACGAGCCGACCGCCTCGCTCGACCCCGACACGGCCGACTGGGTGCGCGCGCACCTGGAACGCTATCGCAAGGACAACAGAGCCACCATCCTGCTGGCGTCGCACAACATGCTCGAGGTCGAGCGGCTCTGTGACCGCGTCATCATCATGAAGCGCGGCCGCGTCGAGGACGACGACACGCCCGACGCCATCATGGCCCGCTATAACCGCACCACGCTGGAGGAGGTGTTTCTGGACGTCGCGCGCGGACGGACGAACGGTGCCAGAGAGGATGCGGCGCGATGAGCGAGCTTTTCCTCCACCGCGGCATCTCGGCGCAACGCATCGGCGCGATGATCCTGCGCTATTGGTATCTCCTGATGTCGTCCTGGCCGCGATTGCTGGAGCTGCTGTACTGGCCGGCGCTGCAGATCATCACCTGGGGCTTTCTTCAGCTCTACATCGCCCAGAACGCCAATTTCTTCGCGCGTGCCGGCGGCACGCTGATCGGCGCCGTCATCCTCTGGGACATCCTGTTCCGCGGCCAGCTCGGCTTCTCCATCTCCTTCCTGGAAGAGATGTGGGCGCGCAACCTCGGCAACCTCATGATGAGCCCGCTAAAGCCGATCGAGTTTCTGCTGTCGCTGATGGCGATGAGCCTGATCCGGCTGGCGATCGGCGTCATTCCGATGACGCTGCTCGCGATTGCGTTCTTTCACTTCAATGTCTACAGCCTCGGCCTGCCGCTGATCGCCTTCTTCTGCAACCTGATCTTCACCAGCTGGTCGGTCGGCATCTTCGTTTCCGGCCTGGTGCTGCGGAACGGCCTTGGCGCCGAGAGCATCGTCTGGACGTTGATGTTCGCGATCATGCCGCTCGCCTGCATCTATTATCCGGTCAGCGTGCTGCCCGCCTGGCTGCAATACGTCGCCTGGTCGCTGCCGCCGACCTACGTGTTCGAGGGGATGCGCGCGCTGTTGATCGAGAACACCTTCCGGACCGATTTGATGCTGGGCGCGTTGGCCATCAACGCAGGTCTTCTGGTTGCTTCCTTTTGGGCATTCCTTGCCCTTTTGCGCAGCGCCAAAAAGCACGGCTCGCTGCTCGCAGGCGGCGAATAACGTCACTTTCCCGTGGATTCAGGCGGATTTAACGGTCTACGCCACGTAGATGTACGGAAGCATGCATTGACGCAATATTACGCATTCGGCAGTATGCTGCGATGCGAAGAGGAATTTGATCATGCCGATTGGTGAGTTTGGCGGCGTACCGCTCCAGGCTAATGAAGGCAGCCCGGTCCTGACGACGCCGATGTACTGGATGTACGAGATGGCGCAGGCCTCTCTCAATCCGGCACGCGCCGTCACCGATGCGACCAAGCTGCTGTTTCAGAACCCGCTCAATCCCTGGGCGCGCACCGAGGTCGGCAAGTCGGTGGCTGCCGCCTGCGAACTGTTCGAGCGCACCACGCGCCGTTACGGCAAGCCGGAATGGGGTCTCAACGACACCGAGGTCAACGGCATCCGCGTCCCCGTCGAGGTCCGCCCGGTCTGGGAAAAGCCGTTCTGCAAGCTGCTCTATTTCGATCGCAAGTTCGCCCGTCCGCTGCGCAGCCCGCAGCCGCGCGTGCTGATCGTGGCGCCGATGTCCGGCCATTATGCGACGCTGCTCCGTGGCACGGTCGAGGCCTTCCTGCCGGCGCATGAGGTCTACATCACCGATTGGGCCGATGCCCGCATGGTGCCCTTGAGCGAAGGCCGCTTCGATCTCGACGATTACATCGACTACGTCATCGAGATGCTGCACGTCCTCGGCGGCAACACCCATGTGCTGGCGGTGTGCCAGCCCTCCGTGCCCGTGGTCGCCGGCGTCTCGATCATGGAAGCGCGCCGCGATCCTTTCGTGCCGACCTCGATGACGCTGATGGGTGGCCCGATCGACACCCGCCGCAATCCGACCGCGGTGAACCAGCTCGCGCAGGAACGCGGCATCGACTGGTTCCGCAACACCGTCATCACCAAGGTGCCGTTCCCGCATCCGGGCATGATGCGTGACGTCTATCCGGGCTTCCTGCAGCTGAACGGGTTCATCAGCATGAACCTCGACCGCCACATGGACGCTCACAAGCGCCTGTTCGCCAATCTGGTGAAGGGTGACGGCGACCTCGTCGACAAGCATCGCGACTTCTATGACGAATATCTCGCGGTCATGGACCTGTCGGCCGAGTACTACCTGCAGACGGTCGACACCGTGTTCGTGAAGCATTCGCTGCCGAAGGGCGAGATGATGCATCGTGGAACTCGGGTCGACCCCTCCAAGGTGACGCGCGTTGCGTTGATGACGGTCGAAGGCGAGAACGACGACATCTCGGGTCTCGGTCAGACCGAAGCAACGCACGGATTGTGCAGCTCGATTCCGGATCATCGCCGCGTTCATTACGTCCAGAAGGGCGTTGGACATTACGGCGTGTTCAACGGTTCGCGCTTCAAGTCGGAAATCGTGCCGCGCATCCATGATTTCATGGTCTCGGCAGCGACTCCGAACGCAACACAGGCGCTTGCGGCTGAATAGAGCTCCTCATTGTGAGGAGCGCGGAAGGCGCGTCTCGAACCATGAAGGCCGGGATCTCGCCTGTGGCCATCCTTCGAGACGCCCGCTGCGCGGGCTCCTCAGGATGAGGGCGGAGATAGCCGTTTTTCGGCTTTCCCGTCGAAAATTGAGGCCCTGCCGGAGGCTCCGGGAGGGCCTGGTTCCCCTCAGATTTGAGGTATTTAGGTAGTCTTATAGGAGTGAGTCACCCCTCACCCCTTGGGGGGGCCACATGCGTCCAGCGGGGGCGAAAAAAGCGGGTTCCAACCCCAGTCTGTAGGGTCTCCCGGACGCCAGACCCCTGTATATTGGGCAAATGATTTGTTTTTGCGCCGAGCGCTTTCCCTGGCGGCGGTTATGGCAGAATCCGGGCGAACTCTTGCCCCCCGGACTGACAGACATGGCCACACGCGCGCTCCTCTATCGTCGGCCCCACGAACCGAAGACCCTCGTCATCACTCATGGATCGCAATTCTTTGCGATTCGGCTGCGCAGGCACCGCCGAGCGCGCCGTTACACGCTCAGAATTCATCCGAGCGACCGCGAAGCGATCCTCACGATCCCGCCGCGCGGCACGCTCGCTGAAGCAAAAGACTTCGCGCAGCGTCACGGTGCGTGGATCGCGGCGCGTCTTGGTCGTTTGCCGAAAGCTGCACCGTTCCAGCCTGGCACAGTGATACCTCTCCGCGGCGTTTCCCATCGCATCGTGCATCGCGCCGGCACGCGCGGCACGGTGTGGACCGAAATTCGCGACAGCGGTGAACGCATTCTCTGCGTCGCCGGCGGCCTCGAGCATGTCGATCGCCGCGTCAGCGACTTCCTCAAGCGCGAGGCGCGCCACGATCTGCAGCGTTCAGCCCAGACCCACGCCGCCGAGCTCGGCGTCAAGGTGAAGCGGCTCTCGATCCGCGATCAGTCCAGCCGCTGGGGCTCGTGCACCTCGGCCGGCTCGCTGTCGTTCTCCTGGCGCCTGATCCTGGCGCCGCCCTACGTGCTCGACTACCTCGCCGCGCATGAAGTGGCGCATCTCGTCGAGATGAACCACTCCGCCCGCTTCTGGCGCGTCTGCGGCAAGATCTGCCCGTCGATGGAGCGCGCCAAGAAGTGGCTCGACACCTACGGCAACGATCTGCACCGGTACGGGGTCGAGGATTAGGGTGCGCCGTTGTTGCATTTGACGCTGGATCGCCCGCCTTGTGCGGGCGATTGCATTTTGCTCCATCACATCAAGGCTTTCGACCAATTCGCGACGCATCACGCCGCAACAGGCCGGCTACTGTGCATGGGGTTGTTTTCGCGTTTTTGAAATGAGGGCATCGGGACCTCGGGCCAAAGCTAGCGATTTCCGCCGAACAGCCGGTCCATCAGCCAGCCATCAAGCCCTGCGGCCGCTTCCGGCCGCGCATTGACGTTGGTGCGCGTCGGCGGTGGTGGGCGATAGCCGCCAGTGCCGACCGGCGCCGCTGCGGGGCCGGCTGCTGCCGTCTGTGTTGGCGGCGACACCTGCGAGGAGATCTGCACGAGGTTCGCCGGCCCCCAATTGCTTTGCAGGTTCGGCAGGGCGGCCACCTGCACGCCTTCGTGCGCGGTGCGCATGAAGCGGGTCCAGACTTCGACCGGCAAGCCGCCGCCGGTGGCCTTCTTGGTCGGCGAATTGTCGTCATTGCCGAGCCAGACGCCGGTGACGAGGTTCGACGTGTAGCCGATGAACCAGGCGTCGCGGTAATCCTGGCTGGTGCCGGTCTTGCCGGCCGCCTGCCAGCCCGGGATCTCGGCCTTCTTGGCCGTGCCGGAGATCAGCGTCTCCCGCATCATACTGTTCATCATGCCGACGTAACGCGGCTCGATCACCTGGTTATGTTCCTCGGGCTGGCGCATGTAGAGCAGCTTGCCGTCGAGTGTCCTGATCCGCGTCACCACATGCGGCGCGACGGCGAAGCCGCCATTGGCGAACGGCGCATAGGCGCCGACCAACTCGACCACGGAGACTTCCGAGGTGCCGAGCGCAATCGAGGCGTTGGGCTCGAGCTTCGAGGAAATGCCGAGCCGGTGCGCGGTGCGCACCACGTTCTTCGGCCCGACCTCGAGGCCGAGGCGGATGGCGACGGTATTGAGCGACATCGCCAGCGCCTGCGTCAGCGTCACCGCGCCGAAATATTCATGCGTGTAGTTCTCGGGCTTCCAGCCCTTGACCTCGATCGGCGCGTCCTGGCGGACGGTGTCCGGCGTCAGCCCCTGCTCCATCGCCGTCAGATAGACGAACGGCTTGAACGAGGAGCCCGGCTGGCGCTTCGCGGTCACCGCGCGGTTGTACTGGCTGTCGGAGTAGTTCCGGCCGCCGACCATGGCGCGCACCGCGCCGTCGGGCGTCATCGCCACCAGCGCGCCCTGGCTGACGTTGAACTTCACGCTCTTGGCCGCGAGCTCGTCGATGACGGCAGCCTCAGCCACGGCCTGGAGTTTCGGATCGATCGTGGTCTCGACCTTGATGCTGTCGTCGATCTGGCCGACGAGATCGTCCAGCACCTCGCCGATCCAATCGGCGACGTAGTTCACGGTGCCGGCGCCGACCGGCTTCACATTGTAGGAGGGATGGCCGATCGAAGCCTGGGCCTGCGCCTCGGTGATGAACTTGGCATCCGCCATTGCCGCGAGCACGATTTGCGCGCGCGCTTCCGCGCCTTCGGGATTGCGGTTCGGCGCAAGGCGCGAGGGCGATTTGACCAGGCCAGCCAGCATCGCGGCTTCCGCCACCGTCACGTTCTTGGCCGGCTTGCCGAAATATTTCTGCGCGGCGGCTTCGACGCCGTAGGCGCCGGAGCCGAAATAGACGCGGTTGAGATAGAGCTCCAGGATCTCGTTCTTGGAATGCTTGCGTTCCAGCCAGATCGCGAGCTCCGCCTCCTGCAGCTTGCGCGCCATGGTGCGTTCCTGGGTCAGGAACAGGTTTTTGGCGAGCTGCTGCGTTAGCGTCGAGCCGCCCTGCGACACGCCGCGATGGAGCACGTTGGTGACGAGGGCACGCAAAATGCCGACGGGGTCGATGCCGAAATGCGAATAGAAGCGGCGGTCTTCGATGGCGATGAACGCCTTGGGCAGGTAGGGCGGCAGGTCCTTCAGCGACACGTTGGCGCCGGCCATCTCGCCACGCTGCGCCAGCAGGCTGCCGTCCATGCCGACGATCTGGATCGTCGGCGGGCGTTTGGGAATTTCCAGCGACTGGATCGGCGGCAGATGGGCGCCGACCCAGATCACCACGCCGATCACGGCGATCACGCCCCACAGGCTCAGCACGGCGCCCCAATAGACGAGGCGGCCGAGGCCGGCGCTGAAGGATGATTTCGACCGGCGCTTGGCGCCGCTGCGGCTCGCTTGTGCCTTCCGCTCGCGCGGCGGCTCATCGTGGGACGTGTCGGCCTTGCGCTTGCCGGCGGACTTTTTCGGCTTGTCCTCGCCGCCGCCGGGAATGCGGTCCGCCGCCGTCAGGCGCAGATCGGCGAGCGCCGCGGGCAAGCCGAACAACGGCTCCTTCCGCCCACCCTTTTTCTTTCCCGACCCCATACGCAAACGCCTGGTCATCCCGCCCCGTCGCACGCTAGCGGTCGGGGTTTAAGGCCCCGTTACCCCGTGCTTAACGTCCGATTAGGAGGTGCGGCATTCCCAGGCCGCAGTTCCGCTCATTCCGCGACAGAGTTAGGATCGCGGCCATAAAAAAGAGGGAACTCGAATGAGCCACATCGATCCGACCAAGGAAATCTTCGCGCAATTCCGGGACAACAACCGCCCCGGCCCGATCCACATGCTCAACCTGGTGCGCTTGCGCAAAGAGGCGGCGTATCCCGACGGTCGGAAAGCTTCCGGCGCGGAGGCCTATGCGGCCTATGGTCGCGAAAGCGGCCCCGTGTTCGAGCGCCTCGGCGGCCGCATCGTCTGGCAAGGCAAGTTCGAGCTGATGCTGATCGGTCCGCAGGACGAGCGCTGGGACCACTGCTTCATCGCCGAATACCCCAGCGTCGCCGCCTTCGTCGAGATGATCCGCGACCCCGTCTATCGCGAGGCGGTCAAGCACCGCCAGGCCGCAGTGGAGGATTCGCGCCTGATCCGGCACGCGGTGCTGCCGGTCGGAAAAAACTTTGGGGAGATACCGACGTAGACGCTCCAAAAAAATCGGCGGCCCGCAGGCCGCCGATTGGATTTCAGAGCTCGGTGGCTAACCCGCCGGACCTGCGTCCTCCAGGATCGGCCCGAACAGCTCCCAGCGCTCGCCATTGAACTTCATCATCTGAAGCTGCTTGTTGACGCGGTAGTCGGTCGGCGAGGTGTTGGCCTTGATGCCGGGGAGCGCGGTGTCGCTGGTGACGTCCTTCAGCGAGGCCGCCTGCTTCATGACGTTCTCGCGGGTCAGGTCGTCGCCGCACTGCTTCAGCACATGCACCAGCAGCTGCGCCGTACTATAGCCGTAAGTGTTGAAGTTCGAGTCCCTGTCGCCATCAGGATAGTACTTGGCCATGAAGTCGAAATACTTCTTCAGACCGGCGTCGTCCTTCCAGGTCGGATCCAGCGGCTCCTTGCCGTAGTTGACGCTGATCAGGCCCTTGGCGGCATCGAGGCCTGCCGGCTTCAGCACCGCGCCGACGGAGGTGGCATTGATGTCGACGATCTGAACCGGATGCCAGCCCATCTCGGCGATCTTCTTGATCGCCTGCGCGGCCTGCTTCGGCGTCGTCGCGCTGAAGAACAGGTCGGCGCCGGCGTCCTTGATCTTGAGGATCTGCGAATCGACGGTCGGATCGGAGACTTCGTACGACGCTTCGGTCACGATCATCTTGGCGGCCTTGTCGCCGAGGCCGGCCTTGATGCCGTTCAGATAGTCCTTGCCGAGGTCGTCATTCTGATAGAGCACGCCGATCTTCGCGTTCGGATGCTCCTTCAGAATGTACTGGCCGTAGATGCGGCCCTCGACGAAGTAATTCGGATTGAAACCCATCGTCCACGGGAAGTTCTTCGGGTCGGTGAACCGCGAGGCGCCGGTGGCCGCGAACAGCTGCGGCACCTTCTTGGAGTTGAGATATTTCTGGACGGCCGCATTCACGGGCGTGCCGATGATCTGAAAGGTCAGCAGCACCTCGTCGCTCTCGACGAGCTTGCGGATCTGCTCCACGGCTTTCGGCGGCGAATAGGCGTCGTCATACTGGATCAGATTGATCTTGCGACCATTGACGCCGCCCTGGTCGTTGATCATCTTGAAATAGGCGGCCTGGGTCTTGCCGATCGACGAATAGGCCGACGCCGGTCCCGAAAACGGCATGGTCTGTCCGACCTTGATCTCGGTGTCGCTGGCGCCCGGATCATATTTCTTTTGGGCATTGGCCGCAGAGACCGACAGCGCCAGGGTCAGCGCCGTTGCCGTGGCCAGATGCAGAATTCCATTCCTCATTCGCAATTTCCTCGGTCTGTTATTGCAGATGGTCTGCCGGACGCACTGCGCGTCCGGTGCCGTCGCTGAGGGCGAGTGTGGCGGAGTGATTGTTGCAACGCAAGGCGGGGAAGCGCCCGCAGTTCGTAGGGGTGGGTTGGCGAACCCACCCCTACGAAGTTACTAACCTGCCGGCCCCGAGTCCTCGATGATCGGTCCGAACAGCTCCCAGCGTTCGCCGTTGAACTTCATCATCTGCATCTGCTTGTTGACGCGGTAGTCGTTCGGGCCGGTGTTGATCTTGATGCCGGGCAGTGCAAAGCTCGGGGTGAAGTCCTTGATGTTGGCGACCTGCTTCATCACGTTCTCTCGCGACAGGTCGTCGCCGCATTGCTTCAGGACCTGCACCAGCAGCTCGGCCACCGAGTAGCCATAGGTGTTTACAGTGTTGAGCTTGTCGCCCTCGGGGAAATACTTGTCCATGAAGGCGAAGAAGGCCTTCACGCCCGGGTCGTCCTTCCACTGCGGGTCGCTGGGCTCCTTGCCATATTGGGTCGAGATGATGCCCTTGGAGATGTCGAGGCCAGCCGGCTTCAACGTCGCCGAGATCGGGCTCGCATTGATGTCGACGATGTGCACCGGAGTCCAGCCGAGCTCGGCGACCTTCTTGATAGCCTGTGCCGCGAACTTCGGCGTCGAGGCATCGTAGAAAAGATCGGCACCCATCGTTTTCAGCTTGACCACCTGCGAGTCCACCGTCGGGTCGGTGACCTCGTAGGAAACTTCGCCGACAATCATGCTGGCGGCCTTGTCGCCGAGGCCGCTCTTCAGGCCGGCCAGATAGTCGCGGCCCATGTCGTCGTTCTGGTAGAGCACGCCGATCTTGGCGTTCGGATGCTCCTTGAGAATGTACTTGGCGTAGATGCGTCCCTCGGAGATGTAGTTGGGATTGTAGGCAATGGTCCAAGGGTAGTTCTGCGGATCGTTGAAGCGCGCTGCGCCAGTCGAGGCGAGGAGCTGCGGGATCTTCTTGCCGTTGAGATATTTTTGCACGGCAGCGTTGGCGGCCGTGCCGATGATCTGGAAGGTGAAGAGGACTTCGTCGCCTTCGACTAGCTTGCGCACCTGCTCGACGGTCTTCGGCGGCGAATAGGCGTCGTCGTATTGGATCAGGTTGATCTTGCGGCCGTTGATGCCGCCCTGATCGTTGATCATCTTGAAGTAGGCAGCCTGCGTCTTGCCGATATTGGCGTAGACGGAATAGGGGCCCGAGAACGGCACGGTCTGGCCGATCTTGATTTCGGTGTCGCTCGCGCCGGTGTCGTATTTCTTCTGGGCGAGAGCTTGGTTGGCGGAGAACACGAAGGCGAGCGCCGCCGTGGCAGCTATGAAGGCTCTGCGATTGCTCATGTTGGGTTGTTCCTCCTGACGGAATTTTCCGGTCGACGGTCTTTTCCCGTTGGTTGCAACGGTCGCCCTCGCTGCCGGAGAGTGTGGAGGAAGGGCAGGCGCCGCGCAAGGATCGCGGCGCCGCGCCGTAGCGTCTCAGGCTAAGGTCTTAGGCTTTCAGGCCAGGAACAATGCAGCCAGCGCGATCGCCGCCGGCAGCGCCTGCACGATCAGGATGCGCGTGCTGACGGTCGCCGCGCCATAGGCGCCGGCCACGATCACGCAGAGCAGAAAGAACACCTTGATCTGGAACGCGACGGCCGGATTGCCGTGGACGAGACCCCAGATCAGGCCGGCAGTGAGGAAGCCGTTATAGAGGCCCTGGTTGGCGGCCAGCACTTTCGTGATCTCGGCCTTCTCCGGCGTATTGCGGAAAACCTTCAAGCCCTGCGGCTTGTCCCAGAGGAACATCTCCAGGATCAGGAAATAGGCGTGCAGTGCGGCGACCAGCGCCACCAGGCTATTGGCGATCCAGATCAAGTTGAGCTCCCCGCCAAAAGCGTCAGCTTTCGGGTGGACGTTAGCATGGCCGGCATGGAAAGTGCGAAGCGTGTTCCGATGCAAGGTGACGCAATGGCCGCTCGATCAACCAGGACTCCCGAACGTTTCGGCCTCGATCGGCTGGCGACGCCGATCGGGATAGCGTTGCTTGTCACCGATGCCGACGGCGCGTTGCGCGCGCTCGACTGGGACGATTACGAGCACCGCATGCGCGAGCTCTTGCGCCTGCATCATGGCGCAGTGGACCTGGCGGATCAGGCTGCGCCGACGGCGATGAAGACGGCGCTGTCGGCTTATTTTGAGGGCGATCTCGGTCAACTCTCTCGCATCGCATGGCGGATCGCCGGCACGCCATTCCAGCAAAAGGTCTGGACCGCGCTGGCAAAAATCCCCGCCGGCACCACGATGAGCTACGGCGCGCTCGCGGCGAAGATCGGGATGCCCAAGGCCATTCGCGCCGTCGGCCACGCCAATGGCTCCAACCCGATCAGCGTGGTGCTGCCGTGCCACCGGCTGATCGGCGCTGATGGTTCGCTGGTGAAATATGGCGGCGGACTGGAGCGCAAACGCTGGCTGCTGCGGCATGAGGGCGTGGAGGTTTGAAAGATCTGATGGCAGCTCCGTAACAGAATCCCTCAGACTGTCGACGTCATCACTTTCTGCACGATCTTCCAGGTTCCGTTCACCCTTAAGCATGACAACAGGTCCGTGAAGGAACGCGGCGGAATGTGCAATTTCACCCTCAAGAGCGCGAGCTCTCCTTCAATGTCCATTGATAGGATCTGATCATTTCGCTCGAAGTCGTGTTGCTTCGGAGCTTTCATGTTACGGACCGCTGTTAGCCACGCCGCAATCGGCGTCACGCCCACATTGCCGTCCTCGGCGACCTTCGTCACCGAACTCAACGAGTGGAATATGGATGCAAATTTCTCAGCATCCATTTCATAGGCAGCATCGAAGTAGGTCTGCGCAAGCGAGCGCAAGGCGGGAACGTCTCTATCCATCGTCATCCTCAAGCTGTTACACCGAACTCATTCATGCAGCTCGGCCAGCCGTGCCGAGCGTCACCTGCTTGCCTATGGCTACGGCAAACTGGCTTATGAGACTAGACGTATTGCATGGCATGGGCTCATGAGCGATATTCATAAACGATGACAAATGAAATGAACGAACTCGCGACGTTTGCAGTCGTGGCCAGCGAACGAAGCTTTACACGCGCTGCGATAAAGCTGGGCGTGTCTCAGTCGGCCTTGAGCCACACGATCCGGAGGCTTGAACAACGGCTTGAGCTGCAGCTGCTCGCGCGAACAACCAAGAGCGTTGCACCAACCGCTGCGGGGGCGGCTCTTTTGGAAGACCTCTCTCCGGCGCTTGAGCAAATTCGGCATGCCCTCGACAAAGCCCGAAGCGTTCGGCACCGACCCGAAGGTCGCCTTCGAATTGTAATGTCGCGATCAGCTGCCGTGATGGTCTTGTTACCGCGGCTCAGAGCCTTCGCTGAGGCGTACCCTGACATCGTTTTGGATGTTGTCACCGTCACTGGCCCTGTGGACCTTGTTGCAGGCGAGTTCGATGCCGGTATTCAGCTTGGCGAGTACATTCAAAAGGACATGATCGCGGTTCGTGTCACGCCCGAACTGCGATTGGCGGTAGTAGGGTCGCCGCGCTATTTCGCTTCACGAGGCATCCCCGAGAAGCCAAAGGATCTCAACGATCATCGGTGCATTACCCTGCGTCTCGCAGGTGGTCCATATCGGTGGGAGTTTGAGCAGGGACGAAAGTCGGTCACGATCAACGTGAACGGCCCACTTATAATTGACGATACTCACCTGGTAATTCAGGCGGCGCTAGCTGGAGTTGGTATCGGACTCGCCTATGAAGAACAGGTCGCCGGAGATATTGCGAAGGGTCGCCTTGTTCGGGTGCTGGAGGATTGGACGCCGCCAATTCCTGGCTTCTTCATGTATTATCCCAGTCGCCAGCATCAACCAGCCGCGCTGTCTGCACTGGTGAGCGTGCTGCGACACTCCGAACAAAAGCCGGCGCGATGATGAGCAAGGCGGTCGCCGCAGGCGCGGAATGACGAAAGTCACGCCGCTGGAGCCGCAACCGCCTTGTCGCCGGCCATCACGTGGGTCAGCGCGCTCTTGATCGCCGCCTGGCGGGTCGGTGCGCTGATCTGCGCGCCGAGCAGATCGGTGACGTAGAACACGTCGCGGGCACGCTCGCCGAAGGTCGCGACATGGGCAGAGGCGATGTTGAGATTGAGCTTCGAGATCGCGGTGGTCAGCTCGTAGAGCAGGCCGGGGCGGTCGAGGCCGGAGACTTCGATCACGGTGTAGCGGTCGGACCATTGATTGTTGATGGTCACTTCCGGCTCGATCACGAAAGGCCGCGCCTTGCTGCGCACGGTGCGCCGCGCCACCACTTCGGGCAGGCGCAGCTTGCCTTCCAGCACGTCCTCGATCATCTCGCCGATGCGCGTGGCGCGCCGCCCCTCGTCCTCGTCGCGGTCGTATTCCCGGGAGATCGAGATCGTGTCGAGCGCGCGGCCGTCGGTCGTGGTGTAGATCTGGGCGTCGACGATGTTGGCGCCGGCCGAAGCGCAGGCGCCCGCAATGATCGACAGCAGCCAGGGATGGTCGGCGGCGAAGATGGTGAGCTCGGTGACGCCGCGCACCTCGTCGAAGCCGACATTGATCGCGAGCTTGTGGCCGGCCTGTTCGCTCGACCGCACGAAGCGGGCGTGGCGAATCTTGCGCGGCAGCTCGACCTTGAGCCAGTAGGCCGGGTAGTGCCGGCCGACATAGGCATCGAGCTCGTCGGCGGGCCATTCGGCGAAGGCATGCCGGAATTCGGCGTAGGCAGCCGTCAGGCGCTTGCCGCGGTCGACCTCCGAGAACCCGCCGGTCAGCACCGGTTCGGTCTCGTAATAAAGCGAGCGCAGCAGCTGCGCCTTCCAGCCGTTCCACACGCCCGGACCGACGCCACGGATGTCGGCGGTGGTCAGGATGGTGAGCAGCTTCATCTGCTCGACCGACTGCACCACGGCGGCGAAATTCTCGATGGTCTTGCGGTCGGAGAGGTCGCGCGACTGCGCGACCGTGGACATCGTGAGGTGCTCCTCGATCAGCCAGGCCACGAGCTCGGTGTCGGCGGCGCTGAAGCCGAGCCGCGGGCAGAGCCGGCGCGCGACCTTGGCGCCCGCGATCGAATGATCCTCGGGCCGTCCCTTGGCGATGTCGTGCAGCAGCGTCGTGATGTAGATCACCGAACGATGCTCGGGGCGAATCTTACGCATCAGGTCGCTGGCGAACGTGAACTCCTCGATGCCTCCGCGCTCGATGTCCTGGAGGAAGCCGACGCAGCGGATCAGATGTTCGTCGACCGTGTAGTGATGATACATGTTGAACTGCATCATCGAGACGATCTTGCCGAAGGCGCGGATGAAATGGCCGAGCACGCCGGTCTCGTTCATCCGACGCAGCACGATCTCGGCATTGTCGGAGGTCAGGATCTCCATGAACAGCCGGTTGGCCTCGGGATTCTCGCGCATCTGCGCGTTGATCAGGCCGAGCGAGCGCGTCACGTCGCGCATCGCGTCCGGATGGAAGGCGAGGTTGTTCTTCTGCGCCAGGCGGAAGATGCGGATCAGATTGACCGGATCGTGCTTGAAGACGTCGGGCGCGGCAACGTTGATGCGGTTGTTGTCGACGATGAAGTCGTCGCTGTCAGGCACGCGCCGCTTCACGGGCGTGGGGCGCAGCCGCGCCATCATTCGGCTCAGCACCGGTGCGGGCTTGGCCTGCTGGTCCTCGAGCTTGGCGCAGAGGATGGCGGTGAGATTGCCGACTTCCTTGGCGACCAGGAAGTAGTGCTTCATGAAGCGCTCGACGTCCTGCATGCCGGGATGCGAGGTGTAGCCGAGCCGGACCGCGATCTCGCGCTGGAGGTCGAAGGAGAGGCGCTCTTCGGCGCGGCCGGAGTAGAAATGCAGATTGCAGCGCACCGACCAGAGGAAGTCGGCGCAGCGGCGGAAGCTGCGATACTCCTGCGCGTCGAACACGCCGCGCTCGACCAGTTCGTCGGTGTCGCGGACGCGATAGACGTATTTCGCGATCCAGAACAGCGTGTGCAGGTCGCGTAGCGCGCCCTTGCCGTCCTTGACGTTGGGCTCGACCAGATAGCGCGACTGGCCGCCGCGGCGATGCCGCTCCTCGCGCTCGGCGAGTTTTGCGGTGACGAATTCGGACGCGGTGCCCTGCACCACTTCCTTGTCGAAACGTGCGACCAGTTCGTCATAGAGCGGCTGGTCGCCGGTGAGGAAGCGCGTCTCCAGGATCGCGGTGCGGATGGTCATGTCGCCGCGCGCCTGCCGGATCGATTCATCGACCGAGCGCGTGGCGTGGCCGACCTTCAGCCCCATGTCCCAGAGGCAATAGAGGATGGCTTCGGCGACCTGTTCGCCCCAGGCGGTCTGCTTGTAGGGCAGTATGAACAAGAGATCGATGTCGGACTCGGGTGCCATCAGGCCGCGGCCATAGCCGCCGGTCGCGACCACCGCCATGCGTTCCGCCCCGCTGGGGATCGGCGAGCGGTAGAGATGACGGGTCGCGGCTGAATAGAGGATGCGGATGATCTCATCCTGCACGTGGCACAGCCGCTCGGCGCAGCGGCGCCCGTGGCGGTCCTTCAGCAGGATTGCCTGTGCCGCGGCGCGCGCCGCAAGAAGCTCGGCCTTGAGCAATTGCGCGGTCGCGGTGCGGAACGTGTCCTCGCGGCCTTGATGCTTTTCGGCAAGCGCATCGACCGCGGCGGTGATCCGCGCGGTGTCGAAGCGATCATCCACCTGTGGCTTGTGCTCGGTCGCAACGCTGTCCATGTCTCACCGGATATAAGAGGTGACAGGCGCTGTCACCCGCCATTCTCTGGCAATAGTCGTTCCATGCTGGAAAAGGCCGGGATCGAGCAAAATTGTCCTCAGGCCGCACGCTTTCGAGGGTGGGATTTTCTCGTTGACCTCTAGATATAACTCATTGAAAAACAATGAAGTTTTGCAGGAGGCTGGGCATGACCAACTTGACACGACGTATTCTCTTGGCGGGGGCCGTCGCGCTCGCCGTGACCCCCGCGGCGCGGGCTGCCGATCCGCTCAAGGAAATCCGCATCGACTGGGCGACCTACAATCCAGTGTCGATGGTCCTGAAGCAGAAGGGGCTCTTGGAGAAGGAGTTTGCCAAGGACGGCATCACCATCACCTGGGTGCAGTCGGCCGGTTCGAACAAGGCGCTCGAATTCCTCAACGCCGGTTCGATCGATTTCGGCTCGACCGCGGGCTCGGCAGCGCTGGTCGCCCGCATCAACGGCAACCCGATCAAGTCGATCTATGTCTATTCGCGCCCCGAGTGGACCGCGCTCGTCACGGGCAAGGACTCCAAGATCGCAAGCGTCGCCGACCTCAAGGGCAAGCGCGTCGCGGTGACGCGCGGCACCGATCCGCACATCTTCCTGGTGCGCGCGCTGCTCGGCGCGGGCCTCACCGAAAAGGACATCACCCCGGTGCTGCTCCAGCACGCCGACGGCAAGACCGCGCTGATCCGCGGCGACGTCGATGCCTGGGCCGGTCTCGATCCCATGATGGCGCAGGCCGAGGTCGAGGAGGGCGCAAAGCTGTTCTATCGCAAGGCGGACGCCAACACCTGGGGCATCCTCAATGTGCGCGAGCAGTTCCTGAAGGACTATCCGGACGCCGTCCGCCGCGTGCTCGCGGTCTATGAAGAAGCGCGAAAATATTCGCTGGCGAATTACGACGAGCTGAAGAAGACCTTCATCGCGGTCACAAAACTTCCCGACGCCGTCGTCGACAAGCAGCTCAAGGAGCGCACCGAGCTCACCCACAGCCGCATCGGCGCCCCCCAGCGCGAGTCGATCCTTGCCGCGGGCCTTGCCCTGCAGCAGGCCGGCGTCGTCGATGCCAAGGTCGACGTGAAGGCGAACGTGGATGCCCTGATCGACGACCAGGTCCCGCTGCCGACGAATTGAGATGCTCTTACCTTCCCCTGGAGGGACCCTGCAGGGGAGGGTATGAGGCGCCCTTGCATTCCCCGGCCAGACGCGCTTCCTACCGGCCATGATCTCCGATGCTCCAGTCCTGCAGCAATCCTCGGAACCGGCCGAGCGCGCCGCCGCGCCCACGCGGCTGTCGCGTTATGCGCGACCGATGCTGGGGTTGTTGCTGCCGTTGGCGCTCGCGCTCGGCTGGGAGCTCGTGGTCTGGCGCGGCTGGTCCAACGGCCGGCTGGTGCCGCCGCCCTCGCGGGTTTTCGCCACCATCGCCGATCTCGCCCGCTCCGGTGAGCTGGTTCGCCACATCGCCGCGACGCTGTGGCGCGTCGGTCTTGGCTTCGCGTTCGGCGTGGTTGCAGGCACGGTGCTCGGCGCCATCTCCGGCTACTGGTCGCTGGCACGGCGGCTGCTCGATCCGACCGTGCAGGCCCTGCGTGCGATTCCGTCGCTGGCGTGGGTGCCGCTGTTCATCCTCTGGCTCGGCATTTTCGAGACGTCCAAGATCGCGCTGATCGCGGCCGGTGTGTTCTTCCCGGTCTATCTCGGCGTGATGGGCGCGATCCTCTCGGTCGATCGCAAGATCGTCGAGGTCGGCCGCACCTTCCGTCTCTCCGGGTTTGCGATGATCCGTCGCATCCTGCTGCCTGCGGTGCTGCCTGCTTACGTCGTGTCTCTGCGCGTCGGCCTCGGTCTCGGCTGGATGTTCGTGGTCGCGGCCGAGCTGATCGGTGCCTCCGAAGGCCTCGGCTATCTCCTGCTCGACGGCCAGCAGCTCGGCAAGCCCGCGCAGATCATGGCCGCGATCGTGATCTTCGCCATCCTCGGCAAGCTGACCGATTGGCTGATCGAACTTGCAGCGATGCCCTTCCTGCGCTGGCAGGACGCCTTCGGGCGCGCCAAAGAAACTTGATAAGGGAGCGTAACGCGATGCTGGCGCTCGACCGGGTCAGCAAGACCTATCCCAACGGCGTGCAGGCACTGGCGCGCTTCTCGGCCGAGATCAGCCAGGGCGAGATCCTCGCCATCATCGGCGGCTCCGGCTGCGGCAAATCAACATTGCTGCGCGCCATCGCCGGTCTTGACCGCGCCAGCTCCGGCACGGTGACGCTCGACAGTGAAGCGATCGCCTCGCCGCACGCCAAGATCGGCATCATCTTCCAGGAGCCGCGGCTGCTGCCCTGGCTCAGCGTCGCCGACAATATCGGCTTTGGGCTTGCGGACCTGCCTCCCGCTGAGCGACGCGAGAAGGTGGCGCGTGCGCTCGCCCGCGTCGGCCTCGCCGACAAGGCAGAGGCCTGGCCGCGCGAGCTCTCCGGCGGGCAGGCGCAGCGCGTCGCGATTGCGCGGGCGCTGGTGCCGCAGCCCGAGGTGCTCCTGCTCGACGAGCCGTTCTCGGCGCTCGACGCTTTCACCCGTCGCGACCTGCAGGATCATCTGCTCGACCTCTGGGCCGACACGCGGCCGACCTTGATCCTCGTCACACACGACGTCGACGAGGCCGTGGTGCTGGCCGATCGCGTGCTGGTGATGCGGCCGCGGCCGGGCCGGCTGTTCGACCAGATCGAGATCAATCTGGGCAGGCCGCGCGACCGCAATTCGCCGCTGTTCGAGAATTTCAAACGAAGTGTGCTGACGTCACTCGACCGTTCGCTCGACCGCAACGTGCCTGACCGTGACGCAACCCAGGGTCCCGGTCAGGCCATGTGGTGGTGACATTTTCTCTCCGAGCCGGTACATCGCAAGCAGGTACTTCGTGGAGACGATCTTTCCGGGAGAGAACAAGATGGACGCCGCAGAACTGCGCCAGATGCAGGCCCCGATCAAGGAACGCTACAAGACCGATCCCAAGACCGCGATGATCACGCTGAAGGCGAAGGGCTCGACCGACAGCGAAGGCATCGCCTGCAAGGTCGAGACCGGCCGCGCCATCGCGATGGCCGGCCTGCATCCGGCCACCGGCGGCTCCGGCCTCGAGCTCTGCTCGGGCGACATGCTCCTTGAGGCGCTGGTCGCCTGCGCCGGCGTTACGCTGAAGTCGGTCGCGACTGCGATCGAGATTCCGCTGAAGACCGGCAACATCTACGCCGAGGGCGATCTCGACTTCCGCGGCACGCTCGGCGTCGACAAGGAGACTCCGGTCGGCTTTGCCGAGATCCGCCTGCGCTTCGAAGTCGACACCGATGCGCCGCAGGACAAGCTTGATCTCCTGCTCAAACTCACCGAGCGTTATTGCGTGGTCTATCAGACCATCAAGAACGGCCCGAAGGTTTCGGTGTCGATGCAGCGGATGTGACTGCCACCTTCCCCCTTGAGGGGAAGGCAAGAAGAAAAAATGTCCGTCGACCTCTCTTACATCCTCTTCCTTCTTTTGCGCATGGCGGTTGCGGCGGCCTTCGTGGTGTCGGCATCTGTCATCACCGAGCGCTCCGGCCCGGTGATCGGCGCGCTGGTGGCGACCCTGCCGATCTCGGCGGGGCCTTCCTACGTCTTCCTCGCAATCGACCATGACGCCGCCTTCATCGCGCAGGGTGCGCTGTCGAGCCTTCCGGTCAACGCCGCGACGATCTTCCTGGGGCTGACCTACGTCGTGCTGGCGCAGCGGCACAGTTTTGCCGTGAGTGTCGGAAGCGCGGTCGGGGTGTGGATCGTGCTGGCGTCCATCATCCGTCTGTTCGACTGGACCCTGATGGCCGGGCTCGCCGTCAATCTGGTCGCCTTCGGGATCTGCATTCCGCTGCTTGCGCAGTACCGCCACGTAAAGATGCCGCTGGTGACGCGCCGCTGGTACGACATCCCGTTCCGTGCTTCGCTGGTCGCAACGCTCGTCGCGATCGTGATCTCGACCTCGGGCTGGGTCGGCCCGCGCGTCTCCGGCGTCATCGCGCTCTATCCGATCGTCTTCACCAGCATGATGGTCATCCTGCATCCGCGCATCGGCGGCCCGCCGACCGCCGCCGTGCTCGCCAACTCCGCCTGGGGCCTGCTCGGCTTCGGCATGGCGATTGCCGTGCTGCACGTCGCCGTCATGCAGTTCGGCTCGGCGATCGGCTTGAGTTGCGCACTCGCCACCTGCATCGGCTGGAACCTGACGCTGTGGTGGATGGGACGACGGAAGAGGGCGATGCATGAGCCGCGCCGCGCTTCGTAAGGTGAGGCACGCTTACGCTTGGGACCTCAGTCCTGCGTCAGGATAGTTAGTTACCGGGGCTGGCAGACCCGCTAAACTGGCAACAGAACAAGATCGGGGCGTGTGGTGGAGGGATTGTACAAGGTCGAATACGATATCAACGACGGCTCCGGCCGCAGCGTGCTGTACGCCCATGCCGGGAAAATGCTTGGCGGCAACACGGCCTTCGCCCACTTCGGCACCTACGAGATTGTGGACGGCGAAATCGTCGCCAGGCTCCGGACGAAGCGCCACAGCCGGTCGCCACAGCACAGGTCGCTGGTCAGTTCCGGCGCCGTTACAATCAGCATTCGCGGCCGACAGCAGGGCAAGCTCTACCGCTTCGAGGGAGAAGTGGTCGAGGACGTCTCGGTGTTTCGCGCCGTGATGACGCCGCTCGGCGACGATGACGTTCCCCCGCCCGGTGCGGTCGGCGAGGGCGGCATCGTCAGCGGACTCTATTCGATCGACATCCGGATGCTGGACGGAATTACCGGCGGCCATACCGGCGTGATGTTGCTGCGCGACGGCCGCATCCTCGGCGGCGATGCCTTCTTCTATTATCTCGGCGCCTATTCTTCGACGAACGGTCGCTGGAAAGGCGAATTCGTCAATCAGGAACACACGCCGGCGAAGAGCGAGCATCCCTTGTTCGGTGGCTATGCGGTGGGCATCGGCTTCTCCGGCCACTGCAATGACAAGGGCGCTGAAATGGAAGCGACCGCGCTAGCCGGCAAGCGCAGCATCCGCCTCGCCGCGACCTTGAAGCTGATCGAGCCGTTTGCCAGGGCGAGCCGCTGACGGCCGGTATGCCGGCGAACACGGCCATGCCGTCGCAATTCCGCTGCGGCACTCAGCCCGGCATCGCGGCGAAGGTTCGCTGGAACTACTTCGGTAGCCTGGCCTTCAACGCATACAGCGCATCGAGCGCCTCGCGCGGCGACATCTCGTCCGGGTGCAGCGCTTTCACGGCTTCCATGACCAGCTCGGCCTCGGTCGGCGGCGCGGCTTCGGCGGCGGCGCGCGAGGGCACCGCGAACAGCGGCAGATCGTCGGCGAGCGCGCGGGCGGTCTGGCCGCGGTCCTGGGCTTCGAGTTTTGCCAGCACGGATTTCGCGCGCGTGATCACGGCCGGCGGCAGGCCGGCGAGCTTGGCGACCTGGATGCCGTAGGAGCGGTCGGCCGAACCGGGCAGCACCTCGTGCAGGAACACGACATTGCCCTGCCACTCCTTCACCCGCACGGTCGCGTTGAACATACGCGGCAGTTTTGCCGAGAGTGCGGTCAGCTCGTGGTAATGCGTCGCGAACAGCGTGCGGCAGCGGTTGCTTTCGTGCAGATGCTCGATCGCGGCCCAGGCGATGGAAAGGCCGTCGAAGGTCGCGGTGCCGCGGCCGATCTCGTCGAGGATGACCAGCGCGCGCTCGCCAGCCTGGTTGAGGATCGCGGCGGTCTCGACCATCTCGACCATGAAGGTGGAGCGGCCGCGCGCGAGATCGTCGGCGGCGCCGACGCGCGAGAACAGGCGGTCGATGATGCCGATCCGCGCGCGGGTGGCCGGCACGAAACTTCCGATTTGAGCCAGCAGCGCAATCAGCGCGTTCTGGCGCAGGAAGGTCGATTTACCGGCCATGTTCGGGCCGGTCAGCAGCCAGAGCTGGCCGGATTTTTGCGCAGGACTTGGTGAGAGATCGCAGGCGTTGGCGATGAACGGCTCGCCATTGCGCTTCAGCGCCTGCTCGACCACGGGATGACGGCCGGCCTCGATGGCAAAGCCGAGGGAGCCATCGACCTCGGGCCGCACATAGTTCTCGTCGACCGCGAGCTTGGCCAGCGACGTCGCAACGTCGAGCAGCGCAAAGCCTTGCGCCGCCGCGCGCAGATCGTCGCTGATCTCGAGCGCCTTGGCGCAGAGCCGTTCGAAGATTTCGAGCTCGAGCCCGAGCGCGCGGTCGCCGGCGTTGGCGATCTTGGCTTCGATCTCTCCGAGCTCGGAGGTGGTGAAGCGCACCTGGCCCGCCAGCGTCTGGCGATGGATGAAGGTCGCGTTCAGCGGCGCCGACATCAGCTTGTCGCCGTGCTGCGCGGTAACCTCGACGAAATAGCCGAGCACGTTGTTGTGGCGGATCTTGAGACCCTTGACGGAGGTCGCGTCGGCGTAGCGCGCCTGCATCGAGGCGACTACGAGGCGCGAGGCGTCGCGCAGGTTTCGCGCTTCATCGAGGGCCGGCTCGTAGCCGGCACGAACGAAGCCGCCATCGCGCTTGATCAGCGGCAGCTGCTCGTCGAGCGCGCGGGCAAATTCGGCGGCAAGCTCGCGCGACGGACGCTGCAGGGCGGCCATCACTGCGGCGATCTCCAGCGGCGGCTGGTCGAGCTCGCCGAGCCGCGCCAGCACCTGGTCGGCCGCGACGATGCCGTCGCGCAAGCCGGCGAGGTCGCGCGGTCCGCCGCGGCCGACCGAGAGACGGGCGAGCGCGCGCGACATGTCGGGCGCACCGCGCAAGATGCTGCGGATGTCCTCGCGCGTGGCCGAATCCGCCACGAAGGCGCTGACGGCATCGAGCCGCCGCGCAATCGCGGGCGCATCGGTCAAGGGCGCCGCGAGCCGTTGCGCCAGCAGGCGCGAGCCGGCCGAGGTTACCGTGCAGTCGATGGCATCGAGCAGCGAGCCACGACGTTCGCCCGCGAGCGTCCGCGTCAGTTCAAGATTGGCGCGCGTGGCCGGATCGATCGCCATGGTCGCGCCGGAGGCTTCGCGTGCGGGCGGCGACAGCGGCGGGTGCTTGCCGACCTGGGTGCGATCGACATAGGTGACGGCGGCGGCCGCAGCCGTGGCCTCCAGCCGCGAGAGCTGTGCCAGCCCGTCCATGGTCGCGACGGCGAAATAATCGCACAGCCGCTTCTCGGCGGTGGCGCCGTCGAAGACGTCGCGGGTCACCGGCGTCACCGCCGGCAGCTCGCGAAAGGTCTGTCCGAGCTGGTTGTCGCCAAAAAGCGCGTCGGTGACGATCGCCTCGTTCGGATTGATGCGCGCCAGCGTCGCGGCGAGCTCGCCGTGAGAGCATTCCGTCACAGTGAATTCGGCGGTCGAGATATCGATCCAGGCAAGGCCGAAGCGGTCGCCGCCGGCCGACGAGCGCGCTCGCGCAATCGCCAGCAGATAGTTGTTGGCGCGCGCATCGAGCAGCGTGTCCTCGGTCAGCGTGCCTGGCGTGACCAGCCGCACCACGCCGCGGCGCACGACGCTCTTGTTGCCGCGCGCTTTCGCAGCGGCGGGATCCTCGGTCTGCTCGCACACGGCGACCCGGTGGCCGGCGCTGATCAGGCGATGCAGATAATCCTCGGAGCGTTCGACCGGCACGCCGCACATCGGGATGTCGTTGCCCTGATGCTTGCCGCGCTTGGTGAGCACGATGCCGAGCGTCTTCGAGGCGATCTCGGCGTCCTCGAAGAACAGCTCGTAGAAATCGCCCATCCGGTAGAACAGCAGCAGGCCCTGATGCGCCGCCTTGATCTCCAGGTACTGTTCCATCATCGGCGTGACGCGCGCGGCGGCCTCCGCCTGCGGCGCGGGCGTCGATTCAGGTTCTGGCGCGGGAATGGGCTGTTGCATGGTCATGGGCGGCGCAACCTACAAAATTTCGCCTGCTGCTCCTACCGGTTTGGCCAGAGGAGGCGGGTTTTCCACGTTGTCCGCACCGCGGCATGCGTTGGCAGCGTGCGCACCCCTCGGAACAAGCAAGAAACCGTCAATTGACCTGCCGCGGGCGCCCTCCTAAAACTCCGCCGACATTGAAGAATTTTCGCCGAACCGCGGCATTCAGGGAGAACAACGATGCGTGACGTCTTTATCTGCGATGCCGTGCGGACCCCGATCGGCCGTTTCGGCGGCTCGCTTGCCAAGGTGCGCGCCGACGACCTCGCGGCGGCCCCGATCAAGGCGCTGATGGCCAAGCACCCCAATCTCGACTGGGCGCAGGTCGACGAAGTGTTCTTCGGCTGCGCCAACCAGGCCGGCGAGGACAACCGCAATGTCGCGCGCATGGCGCTGCTGCTCGCCGGGCTCCCGGACTCGGTTCCCGGCCAGACCCTGAACCGGCTTTGTGCCTCCGGCCTCGATGCCGTTGGCGCGGCCGGTCGTGCCATCCGCTCCGGCGAGATCGAGCTTGCGATCGCCGGTGGCGTGGAATCCATGACCCGCGCGCCGTTCGTGATGGGCAAGGCGCAGGAGGCGTTCTCGCGCTCGGCCGAGATCTTCGACACCACGATCGGCTGGCGCTTCATCAATCCGCTGCTCAAGGCGCAATATGGCGTCGACGCGATGCCGGAGACCGGCGAAAACGTCGCCGAGGAATTCCAGGTCTCGCGCGCCGACCAGGATGCCTTCGCCATCCGCTCGCAGCAGCGCGCCGGTAAGGCGATCGCAGCCGGCTATTTCGCCGAAGAGATCATCCCGATCACCATTCCCGGCGGCAAGGCCGGCCCCGTTACCATCGACAAGGACGAGCATCCG
Source organism: Bradyrhizobium monzae (assembly GCF_021458635.1). Taxonomy (GTDB): domain Bacteria; phylum Pseudomonadota; class Alphaproteobacteria; order Rhizobiales; family Xanthobacteraceae; genus Bradyrhizobium. Next base: position 369,216 of record NZ_JAIRDQ010000004.1, on the reverse strand, counting down.
CGTCCCGAGACCACGCTCGAAGCCCTGACGAAGCTGAGGCCGATCGTGCGCAATCCCGGCACGGTGACCGCAGGCAATGCGTCGGGCGTCAATGACGGCGCGGCTGCGATGATTCTGGCCTCGGAAGCCGCTGTGAAGAAGCATGGCCTCACGCCGCGCGCGCGCATCCTCGGCCTCGCCTCGGCCGGCGTGCCGCCGCGCATCATGGGCATCGGCCCGGTGCCGGCGACCCGCAAGCTGATGGAACGTCTGGGCAAGAAGATCACCGATTTCGACCTGATCGAGCTCAATGAAGCCTTCGCCTCGCAGGGCATCGCCTGCATGCGTCAGCTCGGCGTTGCCGACGATGCGGACTTCGTCAATCCGCATGGCGGCGCGATCGCGCTCGGCCATCCGCTCGGCATGAGCGGCGCGCGCCTCGCGCTCACCGCCGTCCACGGCATGGAGAAGCGCGGCGGCAAGCTCGCGCTCGCCACCATGTGCGTCGGCGTCGGCCAGGGCGTGGCGATGGCGATCGAGAAGCTGAATTAGGCTTTCTCCCTCTCCTCGCTTGCGGGGAGAGGGCCTTTAGGGGCCGTGCCATGATCATCGAGCGCGAGCAGGACGTCACGGCCGCCGCACTGGCGGTAATGGAGCGGACGTCCGATCCGCGGATGCGGCAGATCATGGTCTCGCTGGTCAAGCATCTGCACGGCTTCGTCCGTGACGTGCGCCTGACCGAGAAGGAGTTTCGCGACGCTACGGCTGTTATCGCCGAGCTTGGGAAGCTGACCACCGACACGCATAATGAAGTCGTGCTGATGGCGGGCTCGCTCGGCGTCTCGCCGCTGGTCTGCCTGCTCAACAACGGCGATCAGGGCAATACCGAAACCGACCAGTCGCTGCTCGGACCGTTCTGGCGGCTGAACTCGCCGCTTGTGGAGGAGGGCGGATCGATTGTCCGCTCCGAGACGCCGGGCGCGCCGTTGTTCGTCAACGGCCACGTCGTCGACAAAGACGGTCGGCCCATTGCCGGCGCGGAGGTCGATGTCTGGCATGCCTCGCCGGTCGGGCTCTATGAGAACCAGGACCCCGAGCAGGCCGACATGAACCTGCGCGGCAAGTTCACGACCGACCAGGATGGGCGTTTCTCGTTCCGCTCGGTGATGATGGTGGGCTATCCGATTCCGACCAATGGCGTGGTCGGCCGCCTCCTGGAGGCGCAGAGCCGCCATCCCTATCGTCCCGCGCATCTGCACGCCCTGATCTTCAAGCCGGGATTCAAGGTGCTGATCTCGCAGGTCTACGATCCCAACGACCCCCATATCGACAGCGACGTGCAGTTCGGCGTGACACAAGCGCTGATCGGCAAGTTCCTGCGCCACGAGACGCCGCATCCGACCGCGCGTGACGTTACGACGCCATGGTATTCGCTCGATCACACCTACCGGCTCGAGGCAGGCGAGGCTGTGCTGCCGCGTGCGCCGATCAAGTAAAGCTTGGTGACGGACGATGTCGGGTTGGCGGGAGCGCTAAACCCGCTTCCCTAGATTAGTTATATTCTATAATGATTGGCCGAAGCGTTGACCGGCTGGACCAAAATGGCCGGGGAGGAGTTCGCCAATGACATTCATCTATCCCACCGACAGCAACAAGGCGCATCCGCTGCCGCTGTCGCCCGAATACAAGAGCTCGATCAAGCGCGCGCCGAACAAGCCCTTGATCCCGATGCGCCACACGTTGTCGGAGCTGACCGGCCCGGTCTATGGCCACGAGACCGTGCGCGACGGCGACAGCGACCTCACCACCCAGCACACAGGCGAGCCGCTCGGCGAGCGCATCATCGTGCACGGCCATGTCCGTGACGAAGACGGCCGCGGCGTCCCGAACTCGCTGGTCGAGATCTGGCAGGCCAATGCCTGCGGTCGTTACGTCCATGTCCGCGACCAGCACCCGGCGCCGCTCGATCCGAATTTTACCGGAGCGGGCCGCACCCAGAGCGACGCCTCCGGCTACTATCGCTTCGTCACCATCAAGCCCGGCGCTTATCCCTGGGGCAATCACCACAATGCCTGGCGCCCTGCCCACATCCATCTCTCGGTGTTCGGCCATTCCTTCGTCACTCGCCTCGTGACGCAGATGTATTTCCCCGGCGACCCGCTGTTCCCGTTCGACCCGATCTTCAACTCGGTGCCGGACGAGAGGGCGCGGATGCGCATGGTCTCGTCGTTCGACCTTGAGAATACCAAGCCGGAATGGGCGCTGTGCTACCGCTTCGACATCGTGCTGCGCGGTAAGGATGCCACCCCCATGGAGAACCACTAACGTGCAGGACTCTGTGAAGCCCAACGGTATCACCCCGTCGCAGACCGTCGGCCCGTTCTTCAAATACGGCATGACTCCGACCGGCGAATACGCCTGGAATGACGCGTTCACCAATTCGACGCTGACGCCTGACGTCACGGGCGACCGTGTCCGCATCGAGGGCCGGGTGTTCGACGGCGACGGTGCCATCGTGCCTGACGCCATGCTGGAGATCTGGCAGGCGGACGCGCAGGGACGCTTCGCCGACCCGCAGGACAAGCGCGCGCTGCCGAACGCCAGCTTCCGCGGCTTTGCCCGCTGCGGCACGGACAAGGACGGCAATTATTCCTTCGACACCATCAAGCCGGGCGTCGTGCCCGATCCCGACGGCAAGCCGCAGGCGCCGCACATCGTCCTGGCGGTGTTCGCGCGCGGCATGCTGCGGCATCTCTATACCCGCATCTATTTCGGCGACGAGGCCGGCAACGCCGCCGATCCCGTGCTAGGACTGGTGCCGGCCGACCGCCGCGCCACGCTGATTGCGGTGCGCGAGGCCGGCAAGGCCGTCTATAAGCTCGACTTGCGCCTGCAGGGTGACACCGAAACGGTGTTCTTCGACGTCTGACGTCTCGCCGCCTTCCTGTGAAGGCGGCTGTCGCGCGCTGGCGCTTCCCCGAGTGTTCATGCAGTATGGCTGCGGCACCGGGGGGCGCGATTCATGACATCCTCACAATTGCCGGCGGTCGCTGAACCCGGGTACCTGACGGCTGCACTGCGCAAGGCCGGCGTGCTGGACGCCGGCGCCGTGCGCGAAGTGAAGGTGCTGCATGAGCGCGACACGTTGGTGTCGCACATCACGCGGCTCGGACTGCGTTATGTCGGGGAGTCCACGGGCGCACCGCAGACGCTGATCCTCAAGACGGCCCATGCCAATTTTGCCAAGACGCTTGCGCATGGCGGCCGGCACGAGGTGGCCTTCTACGCGAAGCTCGCGCCGAAAATGCCCTCGGGACTGGTGCCGCGCTGCTTCGACGGACGCTTCGACGAGGAAAGCCCCAGTTGGCATCTTCTGCTCGAGGATCTCACCGACAGCCATGAGGTCGCGACGCAGTGGCCCCTGCCGCCGTCGCGGGAACAGGCGATCGCGATCGTCACGACTCTCGCAAGCTGGCATGCGGCGTGGTGGGATCATCCCAGTCTCGGCGACACCGTCGGCACCTGGGTGAGCACCGAGGACAGTGCGCAGCACATGGAGACCTTCGCAGGCCACTACGATCGCTTCGCCGATCTGCTCGGCGACCGCCTCAGCGAGGAGCGTCGCATTATCTATCGCCGCCTGATCGACCAGTCGGCCCGGCTGTCCGAGCGCTACCACTCGCGGCGGCATCTCAGCATCACTCATGGCGACGCGCATAGCTGGAATTTCCTGCTGCCGCGTGCTGGCGTCGTCGACACCGTGCGCATTTTCGATTTCGACCAATGGCGCATCAACGTGCCGCCCACCGACCTCGCCTACATGATGGCGATCCAGTGGTATCCGGAGCGCCGGCAGGCGCTCGAACGTCAGTTGCTCAATCACTATCACGAGACGCTGCTCGCGCACGGGGTGGTCGGTTACACCCGCGGCGCGCTCGACCAGGACTATCGCCGGTCGGTGCTCTGGCACATCACCAAACCGGTCTGGCAATGGAGCATCAACATTCCGCCGCTGATCTGGTGGAACAATCTGGAGCGGGTGATGATGGCGGTCGATGATCTCGGCTGCGAGGAGCTGTTGTAGGGTGCTTGTGCTACAAGCCGTCATTGCGAGGAGCTCGCGACAAAATTGCGGAGCAATTTTGCGCTGATGCGACGAAGCAATCCAGACTGCCGCCGCGGAAAGATTCTGGATTGCTTCGCTGCGCTCGCAATGACGATGAGGCGCCGCCGCGTTGTTCGTCTTACTCCATCACCGCATGTTCCGGCGCTGCCGTCTGCTTGCGCAGCGTGGCCTTGGTCGAGCCGATCATCAGCGCCAGCGGGATGGTGCAGAGGATGAAGAACATCACCAGCTGGTAGTCGTGCGCGAAGGCGATGATCTGCGACTGCACGCCGACCATGCGGTCGGCCATGGCGCGGCCGGCGTCGGTGGAGAGGTCGATCATGCTGCGCACGTTCGGCATCTGGAGGGCGTGGTTGAAGGGGTTGATATACTCAGACAGGATCGCATAGGTCCCGCGCGTTCCCTGCGTCAGCTGGGCGATGACGATCGAGATGCCGACTGAGCTCGCGACGTTGCGCATCAGCGTCAGCATCGAGGTGCCGTCGGTGCGCAGATGGTTCGGCAGTGTCAGGAACGCCACCGTCGAGAGCGGCACGAAGACGAGGCCGAAGCCGAAGCCCTGGATCACGCTGACAACGACGATCTCCGGCACCTGGGTCTGGTCGGTCCAGCCGGTCATCTGGAACAGCGACGCGGCCGTCAGCGATAGGCCGCAGATGATCAGCGTGCGCGCCTCGATATAGCGCATGATGCGACCGACCATCATCATGGCAAAGAAGGTGCCGAAGCCGCGGCTTGCGAGCAGGCCGCCGGCGGTCATGATGGGATAGCCGATGACGTTTTGAAGGTAGGGCGAGGCCAGCGCCATGGTCGAATAGAGCACGAGGCCCATCACCGTCATGAAGATGCAGCCGGTGAGGAAGTTGCGATCCCGAAACAGCGCGAACTGGATGAAGGGGCGCGAGGTCGTGAACGAGTGGACGAAGAAGTAATAGAAGGCGATTCCCGAGACCACGAACTCGGTCACGATCTCGACCGATTCGAACCAGTCGAGTTGCTCGCCACGGTCAAGCGCGAGTTGCAGCGCGCCGATCCCGATCGCGAGCGCGGCAAAGCCGAACCAGTCGAACTTCAGGCTGAGATTCTTGTCCGTCTCGTCCATGAAGACGCCGAGCCCGAGCACGGTGATCGCGCCGAACGGCAGGTTGACGAAGAATACCCAGTGCCATGAATAGGTCTCGGTCAGCCAGGCGCCGAGCGACGGACCCATGATGGGGCCCATCATCACGCCCATGCCCCAGATCGACATGGCGGTGGCGCGTTCCTGCAGCGTGTAATAGTCGAGCATGACGGACTGCGACAGCGGCACCAGTGCGGCGCCGAACACGCCTTGCAGCAGGCGGAACAGCACCATCTGGTTGATGTCCTGCGCGAGGCCGCACAGCACGGAGGCGAACGTAAAGCCGGCGGCGCAGATGATGAAGATGCGCTTGCGGCCGTAGCGGTTGGAGATCCAACCGACCGGCGCGGTCATGATCGCGGCCGCAACGATGTAGGAGGTCAGCACCCAGTTGATCTGGTCCTGTGACGCCGACAGCGTGCCCTGCATGTAGGGCAGCGCGACGTTGGCGATCGTGGTGTCCAGCGCCTGCATGATGGTCGCCGTCATGGCGCAGATCGTCACCATGTTCCGGCGCAGGCCGGGGACCATCAGGGCGGGGTTGGACTCCGCCATCGGATCAGTCCTTGTCCTGGCCAGCCGTCGCCGACAGGCCGAGCAGGCCGGCGAGCGAGCGCTGGTGGCCGGTGTCGATGGTGGCATAGACGCTCATGCCGGCCTTCAGTTTCTTCACGTATTTGTCGCTCTCGTCGAAATAGATCCGGACCGGCACGCGCTGCACCACTTTGACGAAGTTGCCGGTAGCGTTCTGCGGCGGCAGGATCGCAAATTGCGCGCCGGTGCCGGGCGAGAGCGAACCGATCTTGCCCTTGAAGACATGGTTCGGGAACGCATCGACCTCGAGGGTAACAGGCTGGCCTTCGGTGACGTAGGTGAGGTCGCTCTCCTTCGGATTGGCGTCGACCCAGGGATGGGCGACGTCGATGATGGAGAACACCGGGGTGCCGGCGGTGACGTAGCGGCCGAGCTGGATCTGCTCGACCTGGGTTGCGATACCGCCCATCGATGCCCGCACCACGGAGTGGTCGAGATTGCGCTCGGCATTGTCGAGCTTGGACTTGGCCTCAACGTAGGGCGGGAATTTCTCCAGCGGCAGGTCGGTGTCGCCGAGCAGCTGCGTCTTGGCGGTCGAGATCTGCTGCTTGACGTATTGTGCGATCGAGCCCGACGTGACCAGCGCGTTCGAGGCGTTATCGAGATCGAGCTGCGAGCCGTAGCTGTTCTTCACCAGCGCCTGCTTGCGCTCGACGTCGCGCTGCTTCAGGTCGACGCCCTTCTGGGCGAGATCGAGCATGTCGCCGTAGATCTTGATGTTGGCGCGAAGATTGTCATAGGTCGTCTGCGCCTGCATCAGCTGCGCCTTGGCCTCGTCCACCGCGAGGCGAAACGGCACGGGATCGATCTCGAACAGTTCGTCGCCCTGCTTGACCAGCTGGCCCTCCTTGACGACGACCTTCTGGATCTTGCCGGAGATATCGGGCGTCACCAGCACCTTCTGCGCACCGACATAGGCGTCGTCGGTGCCGACATAGCGGCCGCCATTGAGATAGAAGGTCAGGCCGGCGATCACGGCCACGATCGGCAGCACCACCATCAGCAGGAAGCGGCGATAACGGCGCAGGCCTGCGACGAAGCGGCGGCGCGGATCGGTCCCGGCCTTCTTGGTCGGCTTGCCGCTGTCGATCTTCTGCTCGGGCTGGAATTTGAGGACCTGATCAGCCATAGCGCTGCTCCTTACGCGCTTGTTCCGCACCAGACGTCTGGATCGCGGTACGCACGTTTTCCTTGATGGTTTCGAGTTGGGTGAGGAGACGATGGGCGTCAGCCGGGCTGATCCCGTCGAGCGCGTTCGCCGTGAGTTCCGATTTCAGGCCGCTCATCTTGCCGAGCAGCGCACGGCCGGCCTTCTTCAGATAGAGGCGCTTGACGCGGCGGTCCGAGGCGTCGTTGCGGCGCTCGATCCAGTCGCTGTCGCAGAGCTTGTCGATCAGCCGCGTCAGCGTGATCGGCTGCATCTCCAGCAGCTCGGCGAGTTCCGACTGTTTCATGCCCTCGCTGCGCTCGACCTTGGCCAGCACCGCCCATTGCGCGCGGGTGATGCCGAAGCGCGAGGCCTCCTTGTCGGCATAGACCCGCAAGAGCCGGTAGAGCTCGCCGAGCGTGAACAGGAAGTTGTGGTCGACAGACCCGCGGGTCATGAGCTTCGCCTCCAATAAGCTTCCCTATAATAAGCAAGCTTATGATTATTTCATGGCGGATTGGCGCGATACTGTCCCGCAACAAAAGCATGGCTGACCGCCGCGGCGCCGGTCGTGCTTTGGGTTCCATGGCCGAAATGCTAGAAGGCGGGCCGAATGACCCTCGCAAAGCCGGCATTTCCGACGCCCGACCATGATCACGGCCGCTGCACCGCGGACGCGCTGGCGCATGCGGAAGCCGTTTGCGCGCAGCGGGCGCAGAAATTCACGCCGATACGCCGCCAGGTGCTGGGTGCGCTGCTGTCCAGCCATCGGCCGCTGGGCGCTTACGAGGTGATCGACGAACTGGCAAAATCGATGGCGCGGCCGGCGCCGATCACGGTCTACCGTGCCCTCGATTTTTTGATGGCGAACGGCCTCGTGCACCGCATCGAAAGCCGCAACGCCTATCTCGCCTGCGCCGCCCACGACCATGACGCGACCTCGGCAGTCGCGTTCCTGATCTGCGAGCGCTGCGGCCTTGTCGGCGAGATCCCGTCGGGGTCGTTTGCCAAGGAGCTGAATGCCGCGGCGCGCGCGTCAGGCTTCGCGCCAAAGCTGTCCGTGGTGGAGATCACGGGTGTCTGCACCCATTGTCAGAAAACGTCTTGAAGCAACAACGGCACAAAGCCGGATTCCAGGAAGAAATGTCCTCACCTCAAGCCAATCCGTCCGCCGCACGCCCCCTCAGTGCCGGCGCCATCGCCCTGATGCTCATGCTGTGCCTGACCTGGGCCTTCAACCAGATCGCGGTGAAGCTGGTGCTGCCGGATATTCCGCCGATGCTGCAGGCGATGATCCGCTCGATGGGCGCGCTGCCGGTGCTGTTCGTCATCGGCAGCTTGCGCGGCGTCAAATTCTTCGAGCGTGACGGCACGTGGAAGCCCGGCCTGATCGCCGGGCTGATGTTCGGCATCGAGTTCGTGCTGATCTTCCAGGGCCTGCGCCTGACCTCGGCATCCCGCGCGGTGGTGTTTCTCTACACCGCGCCGTTCTTCGTTGCGCTCGGCTCCTATCAAGTGCTCGGCGAACGCCTTGGCAGCACGCAATGGCTGGGACTTGCGATCAGCTTTGCCGGTGTGGCGCTCGCGATCGGCGTGCCGCAGGCCAATGTCGACTCACACGTCCTTCTCGGCGATCTCATGATCGTCGCCGGCGCTTCACTGTGGGCCGCGACCACGCTGGTCGCCAAGGGCACGCGGCTGCGCTTCGCCGCGCCTGAAAAGGCGCTCGGCTACCAGGTCGCGACCTCGATCCCCATCCTTGGCGCGGCTGCCTGGCTGTCCGGGGAGACCATCACCCACACCCCGTCGCCGCTCGCCCTCGGCCTGATGGCCTTCCAGGCGATCTGGGTGGTTGGAACCACGTTCACGCTTTGGTTCGCGCTGGTGAAGACCTATTCGGCCAGCAAATTGTCGGCTTTTACCTTCATCACCCCTTTGTTTGGCGTGGTGGGTAGCTATTTCATCATGCACGATCACCTGAGCCTGGCTTTTGGGGCGGCAGCCGTCCTTGTAATTGCTGGGCTTTTTCTGGTTAACCGTCCGAGCCAAACGGCCGCGGCGCCAGCTGATGCATTGCTGAACGTCACCAAAACCTGATATTTGGACCTCCATGAACAAGCTCGAAAACCCCATCGATTCCGATATCGCGGGCCCGGCGCCCCGGCATCAGACCACCCAGGTCAAGGTTGGCAACGTCGCCGTCGGCGGCGGTGCGCCGATCGTCGTTCAGTCGATGACCAACACCGACACGGCCGACATCGACGGCACCATCGCCCAGGTCGCAGCGCTGGCGCGCGCCGGCTCCGAAATGGTCCGCATCACCGTGGACCGCGAGGAAGCTGCTGCCGCCGTTCCGCACATCCGCGACGGCCTGGCCAAGCGTGGCATCACCACGCCGCTGATCGGCGATTTCCATTATATCGGCCACAAGCTGCTCGCGGCCTATCCGGCCTGCGCCGAAGCGCTCGCCAAGTACCGCATCAATCCCGGCAATGTCGGCTTCAAGGACAAGCGCGACACCCAGTTCGCCGACATCATCGAGATCGCGAACAAGAACAGCAAGCCGGTGCGCATCGGCGCCAATTGGGGTTCGCTCGACCAGGAGCTGCTGACCAGGCTGATGGACGAGAACGCCGCGTCCGCCGATCCGCGCGACGTGCGCGCGGTTACGCGCGAGGCGATGGTGCAGTCGGCGCTGCTCTCGGCTGCGCGCGCCGAAGAGCTCGGCATGCCCAAGGACCGCATCATCCTCTCCGCAAAGGTCTCGGCGGTGCAGGATCTCATCGCGGTCTATCAGGATCTCGCCAGCCGGTCCGACTACGCAATCCATCTTGGCCTCACCGAGGCCGGCATGGGCACCAAGGGCATCGTCGCATCCTCGGCCGCGCTCGGCATCCTGCTGCAGCAGGGTATCGGCGACACCATCCGCATCTCGCTGACGCCGGAGCCCGGCGGTGACCGCACCCGCGAAGTGCAGGTCGGCCAGGAGCTGCTTCAGACCATGGGCTTCCGCACCTTCGTGCCGCTGGTCGCGGCGTGCCCCGGCTGCGGCCGCACCACCTCGACCACATTCCAGGAGCTGGCCAGCTCGATCCAGAGTTTCATCCGCGACGAGATGCCGAACTGGAAGTCTAAATATCCGGGCGTCGAGGAGCTCAACGTTGCCGTCATGGGCTGCATCGTCAACGGCCCCGGCGAATCCAAGCATGCCAATATCGGCATCTCCTTGCCCGGCACCGGCGAGGCGCCGGCCGCGCCGGTGTTCGTCGACGGCAAGAAGTTCCGCACGCTGCGCGGCCCCACCATCTCCGCCGACTTCAAGGCGCTGGTGATCGACTACATCGACCAGCGCTACGGCCAGGGCGCCAAGGTGCCCGCGCCCGCGGCGGAGTAAACGTCTCTCAAATAGCAGAATCGTAGGGCGGATTAGCGAAGCGTAATCCGCCTTATTTTTTGCGGACGCGAAGTGGCGGGTTACGCTTCGCTAACCCGCCCTACATTGCTACCATGCTCCCAATCAAAACGATCGGGAGACACGCCATGAGCTCACTCGCCGGCAAGCAAGGCCCGCGTTACCGCCACATGGCGGAAGACGGCGCTCCTTACGAGACCATCGCGGTCGAGAAGCTCACGCCCATCATCGGCGCGGAGATCTCCGGCGTCGACATCGGCAAGCTGGTCTCCGACGATGCCCGTTCCAACCAGCAGATGGACGAGATCCACCGCGCGCTTGCCGAAAACCTCGTGATCTTCTTCCGCGACCAGACCATCACGCCGCAGCAACATCTCGCCTTCGGCCGCAAGTTCGGCGAGCTGCATTTTCATCCCGCCGCGCCGCATGAGGACGAAGATCCCGCGCTGATGAAGATCTATGCCGACAAGAACTCGCCGCGCGCCAACGGCGAGGGCTGGCATTCCGACGTCTCCTGCGATCTCGAGCCGCCGCTGGGGTCGATCCTCTACATCAAGCAATGTCCGCCGCGCGGCGGCGACACGCTGTTCGCCAACATGTACGCGGCTTACGAAGCGCTGTCAGACCGCATGAAGGCCTATCTCGACGGCGTGACCGCCCTGCACGACGGCGAGCCGATCTATCGCGGGCTCTACGCCAATTACGGCGTCGCCGATCGGCCGTCCTACCCGAACGCCGAGCACCCGGTGGTGCGCACCCATCCGGTCACGGGCAAGAAGGCGCTCTACGTCAACCGCGGCTTCACCCGCTGCATCAACGGCATCCCGCGCGACGAGAGCGACGCGATGCTCGCCTATCTCTACCAGCACGCGGAGAACCCGCTGTTCCAGTGCCGCTTCCGCTGGACCGAGAACGCCATCGCCTTCTGGGATAACCGCTGCACCCAGCACCGCGCGATGTGGGACTACTGGCCGCACACGCGCTCGGGCACGCGCGTGACCGTGAAGGGGGAACGGCCGGTGTGAAAATATCGTGGCGCATCACCGCCGCCATGGCCGTTTCGCTGATCCCGCTTTTGGTGCTGCCAGCTGACCATGGCGAGGCGGCCGGAGCGCGCAAGGCCGCGAGAGCCAGGATCAAGCCGCCTGCGCCCGAGCCATGCGAGCCGCGTAAATTCAGGATCATCCTCGATGTCGGACACACCTCGGAATCGCAAGGCGCGACCAGTGCGCGCAACGATGTGGAATTCGGCTTCAACCTGCATCTGGCGCGTCTGATCGGAGAGCGCCTGAAGTTGGCAGACTTTGCCGCGACCCGCGTGCTGGTGACCGAAGGCAAGGCGCGGGCAAGCCTGCTCAAGCGTGTCGGCACTGCCAACGCCGCACATGCCGATTTTTTCCTGTCGATCCACCACGATTCCGTGCCGGACAAGATGCTGGAGGATTGGGAGTTCGAAGGCGCCAGGAGCCATTTCAGCGATCGCTTCAGCGGCCATTCGCTGTTCGTGTCCGAGCGCAATCCGCGCTTCGCCGCCAGCCTCGCTTTCGCCCGGTTGCTGGGCCGGGAGCTGAAGGAAAAAGGCCTGCAATACGCGACCCAATACAGCCTGCCGCTGATGGGGCGCTACCGGCATCCCCTGCTCGACAAGGATGTCGGCGTTTACCGTTATGACGGGCTCGTCGTGCTCTCGCAGACCCGAAGCGCCGCGGTGCTGCTGGAGGCGGGCTCCATCATCAACCGCGACGAGGAGATGGCCGTGAATTCGCCGGAGCGGCAGGAGCTGGTTGCGACGGCCGTGGTGACGGCGATGCGGGCGTATTGCGAGAAGCGGTAGGTTGTCTTGCGGCCTCCGTCATTGCGAGCGCAGCGAAGCAATCCAGAATCGTTCAGCGGAGGCAGTCTGAATTGCTTCGTCGCTTCGCTCCTCGCAATGACGAGACGTTACAGCGGCGCCCCCTGATACTCCCGGTTCGCCAGGCTTGCCTCCTCCAGGTCCAGGTCGCGTTCGATCCTCCGTCGCGTTTCGTCGGTGATCTGACCGTCGCGCAAGAGGTCGTGGATGAACTTGCGCTCGGCGGCGATCAGCTCGCGGGTCAGTGCGGTGCCGGCGGCAGAGACGTCGTGGCGGGCGGGATCGAGTGAATCAGGAAGCTGGTTGACGCGGATCTCGTGGCGCGCGCGCAGGAGCCGCATCACTTCGTCCGAGACCTCTTTTTCTTCGGTCAATGCATCCAGCGATTTCAGCGCGGCGTCGAGCGCCTGGCGCCGTGCCGCGATCTCGGCCTCGTGCTCCGCGACATGTTCGTTGCGGCCGGCTTCCGCGATGCCGAGCCAGCGCACCACCGGCGGCAGCGTCAGGCCGACGCCGATCAGGGTGATGAAGATGACGCCGAAGGCCACGAACAGGATCAGGTCGCGATACGGGAAGGCAGCGCCATCGGGCAGCGTGAACGGGAGCGCCAGCGCGGCAGCCAGCGACACCGCGCCGCGCACGCCGGTGAAAGCGAGCGCGAACGGCCATTGCCAGGGCGGCGACGGATCGCGTTTGCGCAGCGATTTGCTGAGCATCCGCGGCAGATAGGTCGCGGGGTAGAGCCAGGCGAAGCGCGCCAGGACGATGATGACCATCACCACGGCGGTCGCGATCATGATGTCGTCGAGCGGGAACGCTTTCGATTTCTCGTAGAGCGCGCGCATCTGGAATCCGGTGAGCAGGAACAGCAAGCCCTCGATCAGATAGATGATGAGATCCCAGAAGAAGATGCCCTGCAGGCGCGTCGACGCCGAAATCAGCAGCGGTCCGTTCCAGCTCACATAGAGGCCGCAAGCGACGGTGGCGATCACGCCGGAGCCGCCGACATGCTCGGGCAGCCAGTAAGACACATAGGGCGTAATCAGCGACAGCGTCAGCTCGACCTGCGGATCGCAGGACCATTTGCGGAAGCGGAGGGAGAGCCAGCCGACGCCGATGCCGAAGGCGATTTCGCCCGCGACGATGACGGCAAATTCGCCGGCCGCCAGCGGCAGCGAGAAATGCCCGACCACGATCGCTGCGAGCGCGAAGCGGTAGAGGATCAGCGCGGTCGCGTCATTGGCGAGGCCCTCGCCCTCGAGGATGACCAGGAGCCGGCGCGGCATGTTCAGCCGGCGCGCAATCGCGAGCGGCGCCACCACGTCGGGCGGCGCGACGATGGCGCCCAGCAGGAAGCCGATGCTCCAGGGCAGACCGATCACGTAATGGGTGGCAGCCGCAACGAGCGCTGCCGTGAAGATCACGGCGCCGACCGCGAGCAGCACGATGGGGCGCAAATTGTTCCTGAACTCGCGCCAGCTCATCGCGACGCTCGCCGAGTAGATCAGCGGTGGCAGCACCATCAGCAGCACCAGTTCCGGCGGCAGTTCCACCGGCGGCATGCCTGGCACGAAAGCGAGGCCGACGCCGGAGAGCATCAGCAAAATGGCAGGCGCCATGTTGAAACGGCGGGCGACCAGCGCGGTGCCTGCCAGGACAGTGAGCAGGATGAGGAAGGTCTGGAATTTCGCTGCGATCATGGCCTGTCTTGGCCCGGAAGCGGCCAACAGGTCAATGCGAAGCGGCTTACACCAGTCGTTCGGCCACCATGCGCCCGATGCGGGCGAACGCCGCTTCGATCTGTGTTGGGTTCGGCGTGCCGCCCTGGGTGTAGGCCGCGATCAGGATTGGCGTATCCGGTTTGGCCCAGGCGACCGCGATATCGCCCGATGCATCCTTGCCGTTGTTGCCGGTCTTGTCGCCGATCTTCCAGCTGGCCGGCAGGCCGCCGCGCAGCCGGTTCGCGCCGGTCTTGCAGCCCACCATCCAGTCAGTGAGCCGGGTCCGTGAAGCCGGCGAGAGCGCTTCGCCCGTGACCAGCCGCTTCAGATTGCCGGCCATCGCCGCCGGCGTCGTGGTGTCATGGGGATCGCCGGGCGGCGAGCGGTTCAGCTCGGGCTCGTTGTGGTCGAGCCGCGAAATGGTGTCGCCGATCGACCGCCAGAACGCCGTGAGTGCGGCAGGGCCGCCGACCCGGGCGAGCAGCAGATTGGCGCAAGTGTTGTCGCTGAGCTCGACGATCGCCTTGCACATGTCGGCGACCGACATCGCGCCGGCCGAGAGGTTTTGCTTCGCGACCGGCGCGTACTCCAGCAGGTCGGTCTTGCCATAGGGAATCATCGCGGCCAGCTTCTCCTCGCCGCGATCGACCCGCGCCAGCACGCAAGCCGCGAGCGAAGCCTTGAAGGTCGAGCACATCACGAAGCGCTCGTCGGCCCGCCAGGTGAGCTTTGCGCCGGTGGCGAGATTCTCCGCATAGACCCCGATCCGTCCGCCGCTCTCGCGCTCATAGGATTGGAGCTCAGGCGGCGCGTCCACGGCGAGAGCGGGAGAAGCGGCCACCCAGCACAGAGAGGCGAGCAGGGAACGGCGGTCGAGCAGCATGGGGGGACCTTCGGGTGACACGGAGATGGAGAGAGATGTAATGGACGCGCTATCCGCGCCGTCATTGCGAGCGGAGCGAAGCAATCCAGAATCTCTCCGCGGAGGGACTCTGGATTGCGTCGTCGCAAGAGCTCCTCGCAATGACGTGTGGCTAGAGTTGGGCTCGCAACGACGGAGAATGGGGGCGAGTGCGCCCGATTTCGGGCAGTGGCACCCCTCACTCCTTCAGATCATACCGATAGGATTTCGACACGATCTGCCAGCCGTCGGCGAGCTTCATCGCCACCAGATAATCCGTGAAGAAGCGCGGCGGCAGCTGGCATTTGACCTTGATGAAGGCGGTCTTGTCATCCGAGCGGTCGATGGTGACGATGAAATCCTCGCGCGGTTTGCCCTCCGCCTTGGCCGAGGCCCGCTTGCGCACGCGGTCGAGCCAGTCGGGCACGGTGAGCACCTGCAGTTCGCCCTTTTCGACCCAGCGCAGATCGGCTGAGGGGTGGAAGATGGCACCGAGCTTTTCGGCGTCGCCCTCGTAAAGCCCGTCGAAATAGGATTGCACGACGGCATCGACGCTCGAACGATTTGGGCTCATGGGTCATCCCTTTGAATGATGGCGCGCCGCGAACTTAGTGGTACGCACCGGATTGCGCTATGGGTGTCTTCCGCCATTTGTGCGAGGGCACCGTCATGACCGGATCAGAGAAATCGAACGCTCGCATCCTTGCCGGCGAATGCTATTGCCGCGCCGTCCGCTACGAGGTGGCGGACGCGTTCTCCTATGCGCTGAACTGCCATTGTTCGAACTGCCGCCGGACCACCGGTTCCGCCTTCAAGCCGTTCGCGGGCATCGAATACAGCCGGCTTCGCCTCGTCAAGGGCGAGGAGCAGCGGATGATTTACGGGGACGACACCACCCATGACGCGCACTGCGCCCGTTGCGGTTCGCTGCTTTATTCGCGGGTCCGGGAAGGAAAATGGGTCCATGTCGCCATGGGAACCCTGGTCGATGCTCCTTCGATCCGCCCCCGCGCCCATATTTTCGTCGGCTCCAAGGCGCCGTGGCACGAGATCACGGACGATCTGCCGCAGCATCTGGGGCACATCGGGGGTGGCTAGGGAAAATCTGCCCGCGCGCTATCGGCAGCGAACCGCCAACGCGCTGGTGCGACTAACAAAAAGGGGGCCTTCGTCTGTTGTCGGCGCGGTCTTCGTGACCTCCATCACAGGCGTGAGCAGCCGATCTTGCTAAGGTCGTACCGAGGGTGTGAACTGCCACGAATTTTTGGAAAGCGTGTCATGCGCATTTTGTTCAGACTTTACCCGGTTCTCATCGCCGTCGCGCTGATGTTCGGCGCCGACCCCGCCTTCGCCGGAAAGCGCGTCGCGCTGGTGCTCGCCAACTCGGCCTATCAGCACGCGCCGCAGCTCACCAACCCCGTCAACGACGGTGCGGTGATGGCCAAGACGCTGAAGGATGCCGGCTTCGATGTCGTCGATTCCCGCCACGATCTGACCGCGCTCGATACGCGGCGGGTGCTGCGCGAGTTCGCCGACGCGACCCGCGATGCCGACATCGCCGTCGTCTACTATGCCGGCCACGGCATCGAGGTCGAAGGCTCCAACTATCTGATCCCGGTCGATGCCAAGCTCGAGCGCGACACCGACGTCTATGACGAGGCGCTCTCGCTCGATCGCGTCCTGGTCTCGGTCGAGCCGGCGAAGCAGCTTCGCCTGGTGATCCTCGATGCCTGCCGTGACAATCCGTTCGGCCGGACCATGAAGCGCACGCTCGCCTCGCGCGGCATCGGTCGTGGTCTGGCGCAGGTCGAGCCGGCCAGCTCAAACACGCTGATCGCCTATTCGGCCAAGGCCGGCTTTACGGCACAGGATGGCGACGGCGCCAACAGCCCGTTCACCATCGCGCTGTCGAAGCATCTGACGACGCCGGGCCTCGATGTCCGCCGCGCCTTCGGCTTCGTGCGCGACGACGTGCTCAAGTCGACCGGCAACAAGCAGGAGCCGTTCGTCTATGGTTCGCTTGGCGGCGAAGACGTGCCGCTGGTGCCGGTCAAGGCCGCGCCCGTGATCGCAGCGGCGGCGCCTGCGCCCGCGGTGAATCCGCAGGCCGACATGCGCCGCGACTATGAACTCGCGCTCCAGGTCGGTAACAAGCCGGCATGGGAAGCCTTCCTGGCCCAGCACCCCGACGGCTTCTATGCGAACCTTGCCAAGCTTCAGCTCGACAAGATCCAGGCCGAGCAGGTTCATGCGGCGGCGATCGAGAAGACGAAGCAGGCCGACGCCGAACGCGATCGTCTCGCTGCGGTCGGTGCGCAGAAGGACGCGCAGGCGAAGGCCGCGGCAGACGCGAAAGCGGCCGAGCAGGCCCAGCTTGCCGCGCAGAAGGCCAAGGAGCAGGCGCAGCAGCAAGCTGCGGCTGCAGAGCAGCAGCGCGTCAATCTCGCCGCTACAGCACCGAGCGCTGCGCCGGCCAGCACGGCGAGCCCTGCCGGCACCAATGTCGCTTCGCTGACGCCGGCAACCACGCCGGCCGATCTCAGCCGCTCGGTGCAGACCGAGCTCGGTCGCGTCGGCTGTTTCTCCGGACAGGCTGACGGCAACTGGAACACGTCCGCCCAGCGGTCGCTGTCGCAGTTCAACCGCTATGCCGGTACCAAGCTCGATGTGAAGGTCGCAAGCACGGATGCACTCGACACGGTCAAGTCAAAGCAGTCGCGCGTCTGCCCGCTGGTCTGCGATCACGGCTTCAAGGCCGACGGCGACAAATGCACCAAGATCGTCTGCGGCGACGGCTATGCGCTGAACGACGACAATGAATGCGAGAAGCAGCGTGCCGCCAAGCCGACCAAGCCTGCAACCGCCAAGCGCGACGACGGCGACGAGCGTCCCGCGCGGCAGCGTCGTCAGTCCGGTGGCGCGGCCGCGGGAGCGGCGGGCGGCATCGCTGCGGCCGGCGCGGGTCGCGCTTCGGGTGGCAGTGGTCAGATTTTTTGCAACGATCTGCTCTGCCGTCCGGTCCGGCGCGGCTGCCACCTCGAATATCGCGGTGGCGGCGGCCCGCACGTTGATGCCAATTACGAGGTCTGCAACTGAGGGGGCTGATTCCCGCGACAATGTCGCGGGGATCACGTCGCGATCGCGCTCGCCGCGATGTTCACCGTCAGCGCCAGCAGCGCCGTGTTGTAGATGAAGGACACGATGCCGTGCGCCGTGGCGGTGCGGCGGATGGTCTTGTCGGTGATGCCGACGTCGGAGACCTGCGCGGTCATGCCGATCACGAACGAGAAATAGACGAAGTCCCAATAGTCGGCGTGGTCTTCCTTGTCGCCGCTCGGAAACTGCAAGCCGCCCGGCGGATGCCGGTAATAGTCATGGGCGTAGTGCAGCGCGAAGGTCGTGTGCACGGCGGCCCAGGACAGCACGATGGTCGTGATGGCGATGGTCAGCTCCGCAGCGCCGCGATGAACACCGAGCTCCGAGACGATTGCTGCGATGCTCGCGAACGCGCCGATCGCCGTCACCAGCAGGATCACGAAGCGGCCGTCGTCCTGCATTGCGGCGCTACGGTGGATGTGCCGATGGTCGTTGCACAGCATCATGCTGTAGACCAGCACGAGATACACTGCGATCAGCGCATCCCAGCCGAGCACAAGCCGCGTCGTCAGCCGGAGCGAGCCCGGCGCAAGCAGGCAGACGAGGATGCCGATACCAAGCGAGATGAACGTCCGCGGCCGCGCATAGATCAGCCGCATCGGTCGCGACATCTGCCGGAAGCGGACGAGGACGGGATCTTCTTTTTCCATGCGGATCGTCCGGTGAGCCCTGAGCGGCATCGCAGGTGCGCTCCCTCCCCCGCTTGCGGGGGAGGGTTGGGGAGAGGGTGTCTCCGCAAGCGAGAACCCCCAAGAGGAGAGAGCCCTCACCCGGCGCGCGGGACGATGCTTCGCATCGCCCGGGACGCGCCGACCTCTCCCGCAAGCGGGAGAGGTGAGGGAGTTACTAGTTCTTGCGTTCGGCGACGAAGCGCGCGGCGGCCTGCAGCACCGCGGCGCGATCACCGAAGATCGACACCGCGCTGTCGGCGCGTGCCAGCAGATCGCGCACGCGCTGCTTGGCGCCTTCGATGCCGAGCTGGGTGACGAAAGTGGTCTTGCCGAGCACGGCGTCCTGGCCCGAGGGCTTGCCGAGCGCCGCCGCATCGCCTTCGACGTCGAGCAGATCGTCGGCGATCTGGAAGGCTTCGCCAAGTGCGCGGCCGTAGTCGTCGAGTGCCTGGTATTCCGCCTTCGAGGCCTGGCCGAGGATCGCGCCGGCGATGCAGCCGTAGCGCAGCAGCGCGCCGGTCTTCATCTGCTGGATACGGGCGACATCGATCGGTTCGTTGCCGCCAAAGCGGCCTTCGCCGGCGAGATCGAGGATCTGGCCGCCGACCATGCCGCCGATGCCGGCGCAGCGTGCCAGCGCCCGCGTCAGCAACAACCGTACATTGGCATCACGATGGATCTCGTCGCGGGTGACGATGTCGAAGGCGATGGTCAGAAGGCCGTCGCCGGCGAGGATCGCGGTGGCGTCATCGGTCTGCTTGTGCAGGGTGGGGCGGCCGCGGCGCAGGTCCGAATTGTCCATCGCCGGCAGATCGTCATGGATCAGCGAATAGCAGTGGATGCATTCGAGCGCGGCGCCCACGAGCAGCGCCGCTTCGCGCGGAACACCGAACACGGCCGCACTCTCGACCACCAGGAAGGGGCGCAGGCGCTTGCCGCCATTCAGGCTCGAATAGCGCATTGCGTCCATCAGTCGCTTGGGACGGGCGATCTCATCGTGCAGGATGTCGTCCGACAGCAGGCGCCCGAGCAGGGCTTCGGTGTCATCAGCGGTCTTGTCCAGACGTTTGGCGAAATCGGACGGGGACGTGCCGGTCATCAAGAAAGGCTCCAGAACTAAAATTCGGCGGGACAATCCTTTATGAGCCGGCCTCAGTCAATCGTTTGGAAGGCCTAAAAAGTGCTGGAAAAGACCCGAATTATCACAGACTTAATGGCGGGATCCGCGGCCAGGTTTCAGTTTGCGCCGGAAAGGTCGATTTGCGCATCGTTAAAATCCTGCTGGTGATGGCCGCGGTCGCGTTGCTGGCGCCCTATGTGATCGCGCCATTCTACCGCTCCGGCCATCCGGTTTCGACGCTGATGGCCTGGCGCTCGCTGACGGGCGCGCCGATGCACCGGGAATGGATCGATCTGGCGGCGATGTCTCCTTATGTGCCACGCTCGGTGGTGGCGGCCGAGGACGCCCATTTCTGCAAGCACCACGGCATCGACTGGGGCGCGCTGCGCGAGGCCATCGACGACGCCAAGGAGGACGGTACGCCGTTCCGCGGCGCCTCCACCATCACCCAGCAGGTCGCGAAAAACCTGTTCCTCTGGCAGGGGCGGGATTTCGTCCGCAAGGCGCTGGAATTCCCGCTGGCGCTCTGGATCGATTTCGTCCTGCCCAAGCACCGGATCCTGGAAATTTACCTCAACATTGCCGAGCTCGGCCCGCAGGGCCAGTTTGGGGTCGAAACGGGCAGCGCCTATGCCTTCGGCAAGTCGGCTGCCAACCTCTCCCCCCGGGAAGCGGCCCTTTTGGCGTCGATCCTGCCGAATCCGGTCAAACGCAGCGCCAGGACCCCCGGGCCAGGCGTGCGGCGGCTGGCCGGGACCTATGTAGCAAGGGGGCAGGCCTCCTCGCTTTTGACCTGCTGGCGGGAAAATCGCTGATTCCGGGCTCTTTTGGGGCGCATTTTCCGTCCCAGAACCCTAGATTTACGGCCAGCCTTCCTCTATAAGCCCGGCCTTGATCGGCATTCAGCTCGCCTCGGTTTGCGGGTGCTGAGCCGTCCCTTCGCGGACGATGCCCGGATGAACACCAATCCCTAGAGGATATTGAAATGGCCGTTCCGAGACGAAAAACTTCGCCGTCGCGCCGTGGCATGCGCCGCTCGGCAGATGCCATCAAGAAGCCGACCTATGTGGAAGACAAGGACTCCGGTGAGCTCCGTCGTCCGCATCATCTCGACCTCAAGACCGGCATGTACAAGGGCCGTCAGGTCCTGAAGAAGAAAGAGTCCTAAAGACTCTTCTCGGGCGGGTGTTCTCCTCAATCAGGATGACGTGACCTGCCTGATTTCGGCCAATCCATGAGATATGACGGTGTCGGCGGCGGAGCGTATGCTTCGCCGTCGCATTGTCTTGCCCGGACATCTTGATCGAGAAGGCGCTTTGCCGATGGTCGGTTTCCCGCTGCTTCTGATTCCGCTCGCCGTCTACAACATCATCGCCTTCCTGATGCCCAGCGTGTCCTTTTCGGACGTGCTGTTCAAGGTGCCGATGATCACCGGCGAGACCTGGCCGGTCACGCTCGCCGACCTCCTGCTCGCGCTCGGCGTGCTGCTGCTGCTGCTCGAAGTGGTCAAGGGCGCGCGCCCAGGCGCGAAATTCCTGATGGATCATCTGCTGTCGCTGATCCTGTTCGGCGCGGCCGCGGCCGAATTCGTGATGTGGCCCAAATTCGGCAATTCCACTTTTTTCCTGCTGGTGCTGCTTTCGATGGCCGATTTCCTCGGCGGCATCGCCCAACGCGCACGCCGCCGCATCGCCTATGTTGCCGCAGAGACGGTGGCGGTGCCGCGCAAGGCCAAACGCCAGGCCGAGGCGCCGCCGCCAGCAACAGCGTTTGAGCCGAAGCTCGATCCCGTGCCTGCACCGCAGCCTGAACCGCCGTCCGCGCCCTCGGCGCAATCGGTCGCCGAATCCGTTTTGATGGATCACCCCGCGCCGAAGCCGGGCGTCGTACCGTCGCCGGAAATTCCCTCGCCGCATTTGCAGCCGGGCAACGGCACGCCGTCCTCGCCCGAAGAGCCGCGCTGATCGGCGCTACGCCACCTGACGTGTGCGTGAGATGACGCTGGGAAGCGGGCCCTTGCCGCCATAGGCCATGCGTGCGTCCTCGGACGAGCCGCGGCGCAGCCGGTTTGCCTGAGGCAGGTGCTCGGCATTGGCGATCAGCTGGGTGACGAAGCTCGGATCCGGACGCGTCAGCGGCACCTTGTGGACCAACTGCAAAACGGGCGTCAGCGGTACCAGCGCGGTACTTGCTTCCCGCGTTGTCTCTTCGATCTGATCCGCATTCGCCATCGCAACACCGCTAATCCGGTTGAGCTGGCGCGTTTTGGGACGCTCGCGCCGGTGCATTCGATGGTCTCGCAAGGCCTATGCCGGTCGAGCCTATTCCGTTCCATGGCGCTCGGAAACGTGGTTTCCAAATTGTTTATGAACTTTGCCTAGGGTTGGAGGCGAATCTGGCCGTACTCTGTGCCGGCTCAGGACTCCCCGCTGTCCCGAAACGAGGCGCTTTTGACCCCAGCATTGCCGCAAGCCTCCGAAATCCTGGCCGCTCTCGGTCAGGCCGTGTTCGTCTGGGATATCGCGAGCGACGCCATCGTCTGGGGTGAACAGGCCGGCGTCATCTTCCCCGGCATTCCGGCCGAGCGCCTCGCGACCGGCGCCCAGTTCGCCAAGCTGATCGAGCCCGCGCAGACGCTGCGGAGCGCGGCGCTGGCGCAGACATCCGCCGTGCACGGCACCGACGGCACGCCCTACCGGGTCGAATATGGCGTGCGCATGAGCGCCTCCGACCCCGTGGTCTGGATCGAGGAGACCGGCCGCTGGTTCGCGGGTGCCGACGGCCGCCCAATGCGCGCGATCGGCTCCGTCCGCATCAACAATGAGCGGCACGCCCGCGACGAGGAGCTGACCAAGCTTGCCCGGCTTGATCCGCTGACCGGCGAGCTCAACCGCTCTCACCTGATCGCGGCGCTGGCCGAAGCGATCGAGGAGACGAGCCGCTTCCGCTCGACCGCAGCCTTCCTGCTGGTCGGCATCGATCATCTTGCCCGCGTCAACGACGCCTTCGGCTTTGACGTTGCCGATGCCGTGATCCTCGACGTCGCCAAGCGCATTCGCGCGCGCTTACGCGGCGGCGACGTGCTCGGGCGCTTCTCCGGCAACAAGTTCGGCCTCATCCTGAAGAACTGCACCGTCGACGACATGAACGTCGCCGCGGAGCGCTTTCTCGCCGGCGTCCGTGACGAGGTGGTGCCGACCAAATCCGGTCCGGTCTCGGTTACCGTCTCGATCGGCGCGGTCAGCCTGCCGCGCTATGCCCGCAATACCGACGAGGCCATCAACCGCGCTCACGAGACGCTGGATGCCGCCAAGCGCCGCCGCGCCGGTTCGTTCGCCGCCTGGCGCCCGAATGCCGAGCGCGACGCGCAGCGCCGCGTCAACATTCGCGTCACCGACGAGATCGTCACCGCGCTCAACGAGCGCCGCATCAAGCTCGCTTATGAGCCGGTGGTCTCGGTTGCCACGCGCGAAGGCGCGTTCCACGAATGCCTGGTGCGGATGGACCAGGGTGATGGCCAGGTCCTGCTCGCGCCGGACATCGTTCCGGTCGCCGAGCGGCTCGGCCTCATTCGGCTGGTCGATCACCGCGTGCTCGAGCTCGTGGTTGCCGAGCTCGCGGCCACGCCCGACATCCGCCTCAGCCTCAACATCTCGCCTGATACGACGATGGACCCCGATTGGTGGGCCGGTATAGAATCGCTGATGCTTGCCCATCCCGGCGTCGCCGAGCGGCTGATCGTCGAGATCACCGAGACGGTCGCGATCCAGGACATCGACGACGTCCGCGCCTTCGTCAGCCGTCTCAAGAACTTCGGCAGCAGCATCGCGATCGACGATTTCGGCGCCGGTTACACCTCGTTCCGCAATTTGCGCAAGCTCGGCGTGGATATCGTCAAGATCGACGGTGCGTTCGTGCAGAACATCACCCATTCCGCCGACGACCGCGCTTTCGTGCAGACCTTGATCGACCTCGCCCGCCGCCTCGACATCAAGACCGTCGCCGAATGGGTCCAGGACGAGGAGGCCGCCAACATGCTGCGCGAGTGGGGCTGCGACTACATCCAGGGCCGCCTGATCGGCCTCGCCTCCGTTGACCGCCCATGGGGTGCGGCGCCGGACAACGTGCTACCCGCGGCCGGCTGAGGCATCGTCGGGTGGATTAGCGCAGCGTCGCGATCGTCACGATTTCCCCTTTGAAATCAACGCCGTTCTACTTTGCATGGGGTTGTTTCACGAAATTCGTGCGGGGAGCAGGCAGCAAGCCCTTACGCCACGCGACGGACCGCGTTCAACGTCTCGATGGTGCGGCTGACTTCGGCTGCCGGACACGGCCTACCGAAATAGTATCCCTGCACGGCAGTGCAGCCGCATTCGCGGACGAATTCGAGCTGCTCCACCGTCTCGACGCCTTCCGCCGTGGTCTCGACGCCAAGCACGGAACCGAGGCTCGCGATGGTTCGGACGATGGCGACGCTCTCGGGGCTTTCGCCGAGTGTGCCGACGAAGGAGCGGTCGATCTTGATGCGGTCGAACGGAAACTTGCGCAAGTAACTCAGCGAAGAATAGCCGACGCCGAAATCGTCGAGGCTGACGCGCACGCCGAGGGCGCGGAGCTGATGCAGGATCTCGATCGTCGCTTCGCTGTCGTCGAGCAGCGCCGTCTCGGTGACCTCGAGCTCGAGCCGCTGCGGCGGCAGGCCGGCTTCTGCAAGCGCGCTCGTCACCATCGCCACCAGTCCGCGCGAGCGGAACTGGACCGGTGACAGATTGACCGCGACCGTGACATCCGGCCATGAGGCCGCCGTGGCGCAGGCCGAGCGCAGCACCCATTCGCCGATCGCGACGATCAGCCCGTTCTCTTCGGCGATCGGAATGAACTCGGCCGGCGAGACGAAGCCGCGCGACGGATGCTTCCAGCGCAGCAGCGCCTCGAAGCCGGTCAGCTCGGAGGTGTCGAGCCGCACCTGCGGCTGGAACACCAGATGGAATTGGTTGGCTTCCAGCGCGCCGCGCAGATCGTGCTCCAGCGCGTGCCGGCTGCGAGCCGCTTCTTCCATTTCGGGCTCGAACAGCTGGTAGGCGCCGCGTCCCTTGGCCTTGGCCTGGTACAGTGCGAGATCGGCGCATTTCATCAGCTCGTCGGCGTCGAGGCCGTGGTCGGGCGCGATCGCGATGCCGACGGAGACGCCGACATGGATCGACTGGCTCTCCAGCGGCGGCGGATGGCCGATGATCTCGACCAGCCGCCGCGCAAGCCGCTCCGCCGATTGCGGCTGCGGTCCGCGCTGGAGCACGGCAAACTCGTCGCCGCCGAGACGGGCGACGGTGTCGTGCTCGCCGACATTCTCCTTCAGCCGCGCCGCGACCCAGCGCAGCAGGCGGTCGCCGGCGGCGTGGCCGAGCCGGTCGTTGACGGTCTTGAAATTGTCGAGGTCGAAGCACAGCACCGCCATCGCGCCGCCGGCGATCGCGACCTGGTTCAACCCCTCTCCCATCTTCTCGCGGAACAGCGTGCGGTTGGGCAGGTCGGTGAGCGAATCGTGCTGCGCCATGTGCGCGACCCGGGCCTGGGCTTTGTGGCGCTCGGTGACGTCCTCATAGGTGACGACCCAGCCGCCATGCTCCATCCGCTTGTGGTTGAGCTTGATGATGCGGCCGTCGCTCAAATGGCGGTGCAGCGTGTGCTCGCCCTCGCGCAGCCGCTCGACGTAGTCGGCATAGATCTTGGCGGCGGTCGTGTTCGGATGGATGCCGAGATCGCAGCTGTGCTCCATGATCTCGCGCATCGAGACGCCGGGCTTCACAATGTCAGGCGACAGGCCGTACATCTCGATGTAGCGGCGGTTGCAAACGATCACGTGCAGACTCGTATCGAGCATGCACAGGCCCTGACTCATGTTGTTCAGCGCCGCGTCGAAGCGGCGATACTGCTCACTCAGCTCTTCGACCGCCCGTTCGCGCTCGGTGATGTCCTCATAGGTGGCGACGAAGCCGCCCTCGGGCAGCGCGCAATAGCGCACCGAGATCACCGTGTCGTTGGTCATGCTCCGCCGCATCGGCGAGGAATCGCGGCTCGCGATCCGGGTGCGGGCGGCCTCCAGGATCTGCTGCGGGCTGTATTCGGAGGAGAAGGCACCGTTCGCCATCGAGCGCTCGATCAGCTCGGCGAGATGCGTGCCGGGCTTGCTCTCCTCCGGCGGCAGCCGATAGATCTGCTGGTAGGTCGAATTGCAGATGCGCAGGCGCATGTCGCTGTCGTAGAACGCGAGCCCATGCGCCATGTTTTCGAGCGCCGCATCCAGCATGAGGTTCTGCTGCTTCAGCGTCTCTTCATGCCGGAGCCGTTCGGTGACGTCCTCGTGCACGGTGACCCAGCCGCCGTCGGGCATGAAGCGGGATACGGCTTGCACCTTGCGGCCGTCATAGCGCGTCACCAGAACGGTCTTCGGGTTCCTGGTCCGGACGTCGTTGATCCGGGCATCGCGGAACTCGTCTCCGGACATGTCCGCTCTGTTGCCGCGCGACAGCCAGTGGTCGATGGCCGTGCTGTGCGCGACACCCGGTTTCACGACGTTGGGGTCGAGGTCGTAGAATTGCAGGAACCGCTCGTTGCAGACGACGACGCGGGCGTCGGCATCGTACATGATGAGGCCGTGCGACATGTGCGCGAGCGCATGCTGGCTGCGTTCGGTCTGGAGTTGCAGCTCGGTCTCGAGCCGGGCGAGCCGGCTGACGTCGTCGCAGATCGTCATCCAGCCGCCAGCTGGAAGCGGCTTCAGTTCGAGCGTGATGACAAGGCCGCTTGCCAGCGTCTGCCGGGTCTGGAACGGCTTGCCGGCCGCAATCAATGCGATCCGCGCGGTGTAGAGCGCGTCGAGCTCACTTGCCGGGATATTGCCGAGCGCTACGCTGTGGGCGAGCACATCGCGGTAGCGCGTTCCGGGCTGGACGATCTCGGCCGACATGTTGAACAGCGTCAGGTAACGCGTGTTGACCAGCACGATCCGGTTGTCGGCGTCGTAGACGCAAACCCCCTGTTCCATGCCGTCGAGCGCAAGCTGGCTCAGCGAGAGCAGGGCCTGCTGGCCTTGCTCGCGGCGTACACCGAGCTCGTTGTCGCGGGTCGACGTCATGGGGGCAGTGGCATCTCGGCGGCAATAGACTTGACGCAACGCAATTCAGCCACCGAGCGTAGCGAAGAGGCGGGAAAATTCCCTTAAGCGCCGTAGTTTACGGAGGGTGACTGGGCACCGCAGCCTGCGCGAGGCGAGCTAAACCGTAGCCGCTTGCATTGCGATGGCTTGGCAGTGGCCCGGTACCGTGTCACGTTTGAGTTCCGGGATATCTTAAATGGAGGTGACTGCCGTGTATCGCCGCGCCGTCTTGCTGGGAGTTGTGATAGCCGCCTTCACCGCCGTTTCGCCGACCGCTGCCGCCGATGCCGTGCGCTGTCAGGAGTTGACCCGCCAGTTTCAGAGCACCAGAGCGCAGATCACGGCCATCGAGGTGTCGCTGTTGCTGTTCTCGGCTGCGGATTCCGGGTGCCTTGCACTGGAGACCGAACTCCTCGACGCCGGAGCCTCCGTCGATGCGCGCGACCGGCTGGGGGCACGGCCGCTCGGCCACGCGGCACGCTTTGGTAACCTTGATGTGGTCGACCTGCTTCTGGCGCGCGGCGCGCCGATCGACGCACGCAATCTCGCCGGCGCAACCGCGCTCTATGCCGCATCCGAACGCGGCCATGCCGCGGTGGTGGCGCGCCTGATCGAGCGCGGCGCCGACGTCAAGCTCGCCGGCCGCAGCGGCATCTCTCCCATAGCTGCGGCGGCCTATGCTGGCAGTGACGCGACCGTCGAAATCTTGCTCGCGCACGGTGCCGACGAGCGCGCCGCGGACGAAACCGGCAAGCCGCCGATCGTCTATGCCGCGGCCGGCGGTCGGCTCGACATCGTGAAGCGGCTGCTTGCGCGCAACATCGACGTCAATGCACGCTATCCGAACGAGTTGACGCTGCTGATGTGGGCGGCTGGCGCCGACGAGAAGGTCGAGCAGGCCGAGGTGGTGAAGGTCGTCAGCTTTCTGCTCGACGGCAGCGCGCATATCAATGACCGCGACGCGCGCGGTCGCACCGCGCTGATGATCGCTGTGGAGGGCGGCCGGGCTGACGTCGTGACAGTCTTGCTGGCGCGGGGCGCCGACCCATCGCTCCGCGACAACGCCGGCAAGCGCGCCGCCGATCTTACCACGCTGACAGCGCTGCGCGAGCGCCTGTTAACGCATTGAAGGAGAAGGCGCGGCCTCTCACAGCCCCGCCAAAAACTCTGCCAGCGCCGTCAGGTCGTTCTCCGGCGTCGCGATCATCAAGTCGGACATGCCGGGATTGTTGCCGCGGGCGCGGGTGCGGAGGTCTGCCATGGTCTTGGCGAGATATTCCCGGCTCTGGCCGGCGAGCCGCGGCGTGGTGCTGGTGCCTTGGAATTGCTCGAGATGGCAGCCGGTACAGCCGACCGAATGCTCGGCGTCGGTCGCCTTCTTCGAAACGTCCTTTGGCGCGCGGGGCTGCCCCAGGTCCGGCCACTTCTTCTGCGAAAAATATTCCGCGACCGCGAGCATATCGTCTCTCTCGAAGCCTGATGCGATAGGCTGCATGATCTCGCTCTTGCGATCACCTCGCTTGAAGTCGCGAAGCTGGATGTAGATGTAGCCGGTGAGCTGGCCCCAAATCACCGGAATCGTCTTGTCGACCGGCTTGCCGTCGGCGCCGTGACATCCGGCGCAGACCTCGACCTTCTCAGCGATGCTGTCTGCCACTGCGGGCCGGGCGCCTGCGCCGAGCGCTAGTCCGAGCAGAATGACTGAACACAATTTCATCGCCATGAGATCAATCCAATATGCTCTAACGAAAGCGGGGCCGCGTGCGGCCCCGCCTGGTTCACGATAGGACGGCTGTCGGCTCAATCAAGCGTAAAGGCGATGATGTTGTTGCCGCGCTTGAAATTGACTTGAGTATTGCCGCCGGCGCCGACCACGATGTACTGCTTGCCACCCACCATGTAGCTGGACGGCGGCGCGTTGACGCCTGCGCCGGCGCGGAAGCTCCATAGCTCCTTGCCGTCGGCGGAGTTGTAGGCGGCGAACTTACCGTTGCCTTCACCCGTGAAGACGAGCCCGCCCGCGGTTGCCAAGATGCCGCCGATCATCGGCTCCGGCGTTTTCACCTGCCATTTGATCTTGCCGGTGTCGTAGTTGACGGCGGTGATGTTGCCGGACTGCTTTTCGCTGGGAATAGCAGTGAAGGCGCCACCGAGCCACAGCTTGCCGTTGGGATAAGGCGAGCTCTCGACACGATACGTCATCGGCTGATGCAGATTGATGGCATAAGCCAACGACTGGCTCGGATCGGTCGCGATCGGCGACCATTCGACGCCGCCGTTCGCACCCGGCAGCATGCGGGCACCATCCTTGGTCGGCAGCACCCACATGTTCTCCTGCGGCACCATCGCCTCGGAGAAGCGGATCAGACTGCAGTCCTTGCGATCGTGCACATAGATGTGCCCGGTCTTGCCGGCATGGAGCACGCCGGGGACGGTCTTGCCGCTCTTGTCCTTCACATCGACCAGCACCGGCGGGCTCACCGCATCCAGATCCCAGACGTCGTGGGCGATATACTGGAAGTGGCAGACATACTTGCCGGTATCGAGGTCGAGCGCGACGAGCGAGTCCGTGTAGAGATTGTCACCGGGACGGGTCGAGCCGTCGAGATCGGGCGAGGGATTGCCGACCACGAAATAGATCCGGTTGGAGGCCAGATCGACGGCCGGATTCTGCCAGACGCCGCCGCCGAGTTTTGCGAAGGGATCGCCGTTCTTGGCGAGAGCGTCTTTTTCCGCAGCGATGTCGCGATGCATGTCGCGGCCGGTAGCATCCTTAGTGGCCCAGACGCCGACCGTGCTGTCCGGAATGGTGTTGAAGCTCCAGACCTGCTTGCCGGTCTTGGCATCATAGGCGCGAACAAAGCCGCGAATGCCGTACTCGCCGCCATTGGTGCCGATCAGCACCTTGTCCTTCACCACCGTCGGCGCCATCGTCTCGCTGTAGCCCATCTCGGGATCGGCGATATCGGTTTTCCAGACGACGTCGCCGGTCTTGGCACTCAACGCGATCAGCTTTGCATCGAGCGTTGCGAGGTAGACCATGTCGTTCAGGACCTGGACGCCGCGGTTGTTCGGGCCGCAGCAGTAGGTCGTGATCGGTCCCATCTTGTGATTGTAGTGCCAGAGCTCGCGTCCGGTCTTGGCGTCGAGCGCATAGACATGGCTGTAGGAAGTCGTCACGAACATCACGCCGTCGACCACGATGGGCGAGGTCTCCAACGATTCCTTGACGTCGGTCTGGTAGATCCAGGCGACGTGCAGGTTCTTCACGTTTTTCTGATTGATCTGCTTGGCCAGGTGAAACCGGGTCTGCGCGTAATTGCCATTGGTCAACAGGAAATTGGTCGCGCTCTTGTCGGCGGCATTGAGCATCGCCTGCGTCACCGGCGTGACGTTGGCCGTGCCCACCGGGCCGACGGAGTCCTGCTTCACTTCCTGTTGTGCGTAAGCGGTGGCTGGCAGGAAAAAAGCCAAGCCAAATAGCGCGGCGTAGCCGCCGATCGACAGTCTATTCATCCATCCGCCCCAATAATTGTTTTGTCTTAACCGGCCGAATATTGCGCGGTGTGACGGAACTCTGACTCCGCGACGGCCGCTTTGACAAGGAGAAAGAGTTTTCAGCTCTCGTCTCACGGGCACAAATTAAAACGTTCGCTGTTGCGGGATGAATTGTTGCTCTGCGATGGCGGAGCGAGCCGTGTCGGTGCCGACGGTCTTTCGGCGTGATTGCGAGGATCTTGCCGCAGGGGAGCAATGACCGCCCCGCGTCGCGTCGCGTCGGCCCTCAAGGCCCGTAGAGCACCAGCTCCGTGTCCGTGAGGTCGGCCAGCCGCGGGCGGTGTGGACCCTTGAAATATTTGCGGCCGCGCCGCTCGGTATAAATACCAACAAGGCCGGGGATGGGCTCGTTGGAATCGACGATCACCGAGATCTTGCCGAGCCGTAGCAGCAGCCGGCCGATGCGGCCGGCGCAAGCGGCGTATTCGGCGGCGCTGCGGCAGTAGATCAATTGCATCACCGGCGGCGCGATGAAACCACGGCGGATTCGCACCGGTTGCAAGATGAAGGGGAAGACGCCCTTCGGCGAGCGGCAGACCAGGCTGAGGCAATTGTAGCGCGCATGCCGCGTCAGCAGTTCGGTCTCGGCCGCGGAGAGGCCCTCGATCCGCTTGGTGTGCTGGGAGATGACCTCGATCTTGCTCCAGCGCGGGGCACGCGACAGCGCCGGCACCGAGACGAATAGGCCGCGGCAATAGGCGCGAAAGCCCTGCGTCTCGATCAGCGGCCAGGTCCACGGCGCCGGGCTGATGTTGAGGTAGGTCACGTTCTTGTGCCGTTGCGCGATCTTGGTCAGCAGCGGCGCGTAATTGCGATAGGCCGGCTCGACATACCAGCTCGACAGATTGCACTGGATGGCGGTTTCCTCGCCGTCCTTGCGCGTGGTGTAGAGCAGCAGCAGCACGCCGACCGGTTCGCCGTCATTGTCGAGCATGTAGCCGAAGCGCGGATAGCCGTCCGGCACCGGCCGGAAGGCCTGCCGGCGCAGGCCCTGGATCCAGTAGTTGCGCGAGCGGCCGCCGAAGCCGCGCGTCAACAGGTCCGCGACCGCATCGACGTCGGCTTCGGTGATCTCGCGGCATCGGACCTTGGTGTGGATCACGCTCGTCTTACCCGTGGAAATGGAAGGCCTCTTACCTTAGCGCCAGCCTTCGCCGTGGGCATCAACCGGAGCTAGCGGCTGCATGCCCAGAAGGCCTCGCACCTTGGCGGGCCAGGCGGAGAGATCGGTGCCGTGGGTGTGGAACATCGCGACAGCCAGGCGATCCATGCCGAAGGCGACGCAGCCGGTATGCGCGGGCTCGCCATTGGCGTCCTGGATGCCCCAGGTCGTGCCGAAATGTTCGCGGTGATAGTTGAAGCTCATGCAGGCGGTCGGCTGCTCTTCCGAACGCAGCGGGATCAGGAGCTCGAACTTGAGCTGCTGCTGCTTCTGGCTCACCGCCTTCATCTGGCCGACGCGGCCAAAGAACGGGTCGCTGGCATAGTCGACGCGGAAGGTCAGGCCGAGATCGGTTGCGATCGCCTGCGCCCGCACCATCCAGCGTTCGCGGAAATCGGCGACGTCATCGGGCGTGCCGATGCAGACATATTCGCGCATCCGGAACGATTGCAGCCGGTCGAGATGCTTTGACGGCTCGCGACGGAAGCAGTCGGCAGCGACGTCGAAGCGCAGGCCGCCCTTCGGCAGCTGGCCGCGGCTGGCCGCGATCGGATAGACGGGGTAGCAGGCCGCGGGCGACAGCACGAGATCGGCCGGCGACAGCGACGAGGTCCAGTCGCCGCCGGCATCGAAGCGGCTCACTGCGGCGTTGATCTCGCGTTCGGTGCCATGCAGGCCGCAGACGCAGCCGAGCAGGTTCGGAAAGCTCTTGAGGTAGCCGGATTTTTCAAGCTGGCTGCGGCTCATCACCGGCGGAAAGCGCATGACCTCGGTGCCGGCTTCGCGATTGCTGGTGATCAGCGCGGCGAGACGTTCGACAACGCCTTCATAGAGCGCGGTGCGAGCATAGACGCCGTCCGACCCCATCGGGTGGAACAGCTTGTTGGCGAGATGATCGAGCGGATCCGCGGCCTGCGGCGCGGTCTCGGGTGAATCGGGGAGAACGGCAATGTTCATTTTCGACTTCCTGTTATCTGCAATTATTCTTGTTGGTCTCTAAAGCGCGTCAGTCGCGAAGGCTTGTTAGTCCCGCAGGCTTGTCGGCACGCCGCTCATCAGCGTCGAGGTGGCGGCGTTGGCCAGAATGCGGTCGTTGTTGATCATGATTGGCGACGACAGCACGTCGCGAAGATGGCGCCCCATCGTGAACTCGCCGTCGTTACGGTAGCCGGACAGGCCCGCAGTTCGCATCGCGTGCATCACGGTCTCGACCGCGAGCTCCGAGGCCTGCACCTTCAACAGCGTGATCGAGGACTGGAAATCGAGCGAGCCGAGCGCGCGCTCGTCATGCTCGGCGCGGGCGAAGGCGTCGAGATTGGCCGATATCAATGCGCGCAGTTTGGCCAGCGACATTTTCGCGGCGGTGAAGTGCGCGGCCGCCGGCGGCATTTGACCACCGGAGCTGCGGGCCGCCTTGCGAACGAAAGCCTGCGCACGCGTGACCGAGGCGGCGGCAATGCCGGCCCAGGTCGACGACCAGCACAGGTGCGCGAACGGCGTCATGGTCTGGGCGTGGATCTTGTCATAGGCTTCCGGGAAGACGCGGTCGGCGGAGCAATCGACCTTCAGCTCGAAACCGGTCGAGCAGGTGCCGCGCATGCCGAGCGTTTCCCAGCCCTGCGTCTGCTTCAGCGAATAATCGTCCTTGGCGAGCGCCAGCAGCACCTGGTCGGAAGCAGCGGCCTCGGTGGCGCGGCGGGCGATGGTGACGAGCCCGTCGGCCTGGGCGCCATAGGAGATCACGGTGGCGTCGCGAACCAGCGAGACGATGTCGCCGGCATGGTCGACCGCGGCCGCGCTGGCGCGGATATTGCCGCCGTTCTGGCCCTCGGTGGTGGAAGAGGCGAGCAGCCACTGGTCGCGAGCGACCCGGCGCATCATGGTCTCCATCCAGGGGATGCCGTGGCCGTGCCTGATCACGCAGGCGACCTTGGTCGTATGCATCGCGTAGATCATCGCGGTGGAGGCGCAGGCGCGTCCGAGCGTGTAGCATATGTCCGTGACGTCGTAGACCGAGGCGCCGAAGCCGCCGAACTCGACCGGGATCATCACGCCGAGCAGCTTCTGCTCGCGCGCGGTATCGAACGCCTTATGAGGGAAGCGGGCGTCGCGATCGACGCCGTCAGCGTCGGCCGCCGCCACGCTGGCGGTGCGAGCCGCACGCTCGATCAAGGAAGGACCTTCGAAAAGGCTCGCTTGCGTCTCGTCGACAGTCAGGACTGCTTCACGCACGTTCATGCTCGTCCGCCTCCGTTTCGTCGTTCGAAACCGCAGACACCTTTTGCGATGCCGTTCGCGATCATCCGACCATCTTTGCTTGTGATTGGAGGCTACGGATTTAATTCAAATTCGTCGATGAAATAGAGGGTAAACGAACTGAAATTCCGAACGAACAGTTAAGGCCCGGTTGTTTGCATCGTCGAAAATCCCGGTGTCGTGTTAGGGATTTGGAAGAAGCCCGAATTCCAGACAATCTGAGTCATCGTTTACTAAGAAACGCGAAGTAATGGTGACGCCCATTGCGGGATCGGCCCGTCGTGCCCATCGTACCCGGCAACCGGCCGACCTTTTATAGACAGATGGGAATTTGCCGATGCAGGCCTTCGATACCGATTTGCGCAACCGCATCACCAAGCTGGTGAAGGGCATCCTCGCGCAGAACTCGCTCACCGCCGATGTCACGCCGTCGACGAAACTCGTCGATGCCGGCCTGACCTCGATGGACATGGTCAATCTGATGCTGGGCGTCGAAGCCGAATTCGACTTCACCATTCCGCAAACCGAGATCACGCCGGAGAATTTCCAGTCCGTCGAGACGCTGGAGCGCATGGTTGCGACCCAGCTGCAGCCCGCGACGGCGGCCTGAGTTAAGTATACCGCCGCGTCGCCGCGGGTCACCACCACCCCGTTCCAAAACCGCCGCAAAACTGGCATAGCTTAACCATGTCGCACGAGGCGAACGGGTGGAGCAGGCATGGCGCAGGCGGTATTGGGCATCATCGGCGGCTCCGGCATCTACGATTTGCCGGGACTCGAGGGCGCGCACGAAGAGGTGATCAAGAGCCCCTGGGGCGAGCCGTCGGCGCCCGTGCGCCGAGGCACGATCGCAGGCCTGCCGATCGTGTTCCTGCCGCGTCATGACAAGGGACATCGGCTGTCGCCCTCCGACATCAACTACCGCGCCAATATCGACGTGCTGAAGCGTGCCGGCGTCACCGACCTGATCTCGTTATCGGCCTGCGGTTCCTTCAAGGAGGAGATGCCGCCCGGTACCTTTGTCCTCGTTGACCAGTTCGTCGACCGCACCCACAAGCGCGAGAGCTCGTTCTTCGGCAAAGGCTGCGTTGCGCATGTCTCGATGGCACATCCGGTCTCGCCGCGGCTGCGCATCCACCTTGCCGCGGCGGCTGCAGCCGAGGGCATCGCGATCGCGCGCGGCGGCACCTATGTCTGCATGGAGGGGCCGCAGTTTTCCACTTATGCCGAAAGCATGACCTACAAGACGTTGGGCTATTCCGTGATCGGCATGACCAACATGCCCGAAGCAAAGCTCGCCCGCGAGGCCGAGATCTGCTACGCGACCGTCGCGATGGTGACCGATTTCGATTGCTGGCACCCCGATCACGACGCCGTCACCGTGCAGGATATCATCCGCGTGCTGACGTCAAACGCCGACAAGGCCAAGGCATTGGTCGCTCGCCTCGCCAAGGATTTTCCGCGCGAGCATGAGCCGTGTCCGATCGGTTCGGATCGCGCGCTCGACACCGCGCTGATCACCGCGCCCGAAGCGCGCGATCCCGAGCTTCTGAAGAAGCTCGATGCGGTGGCCGGGCGCATCCTGCGCGGTTGAGACGCACGACGAGGGACGAAAAGGCAGAATGCCATGAAGGTCGACGGCAAGCATTTCCGCAGCATCTGGCGCGAGCACGACGGTTGGTCGGTCGGCGCGATCGACCAGCGGCGGCTGCCGCATGAGTTCGTCGTTGCAAAACTGACCTCGTGCGAGGACGCGGCGGTTGCGATCCGCGACATGCTGGTGCGTGGCGCGCCGCTGATCGGCGCAACGGCAGCTTACGGCATGGCCCTTGCGATGCGCGAGGATGCCTCCGATGCGGGCCTGAAGCGCGCTTACGAGGCGCTGGTCGTGGCGCGGCCGACCGCGATCAATTTGAAATGGGCGCTGGACGAAATGCGCGCGACGCTCGCACCGATCGATCCGGTCGAACGTGCGGAAGCAGCGTACGCCAGGGCCGACGAGATCGTCGAGCAGGATGTCGAGATCAACCGCGGCATTGCCAGCAATGGCCTCGCGCTGATCGAGGCGATCGTCGCGAAGAAGAAGCCGGGCGAGACGGTCAACGTGCTGACCCATTGCAACGCAGGCTGGCTCGCCACCGTCGACTGGGGCACCGCGACCGCGCCGATCTATCTTGCACATGAGCGCGGTATCAGGATCCATGTCTGGGTCGACGAGACCCGGCCGCGCAATCAGGGTGCCTCGCTCACCGCCTGGGAGCTCGGTCATCACGGCGTGCCGCATACGGTGATCCCTGATAATACCGGCGGGCATCTGATGCAGCACGGCATGGTTGATCTCGCTATCGTCGGCACCGATCGCGTCGCCGCCAATGGCGACGTCTGCAACAAGATCGGTACCTACCTGAAGGCGCTCGCCGCGCATGACAACAACGTGCCGTTCTACGTGGCGCTGCCGTCGCCGACGATCGATTTCGCGGTCGATGACGGTATTCGCGACATTCCGATCGAGCAGCGTAGCGGCGCTGAGGTCACCGACATGACCGGTCGCACGGCCGATGGCCGCTTGGAAACGGTCCGCATCGTGCCGGAGGGATCGCCGGTCGCGAACTACGCGTTCGACGTCACCCCGGCGCGTCTTGTGACCGGTCTCATCACCGAACGCGGTGTGCTGAAGCCGGATCGTGCTGCGCTGGCGGCCGCGTTTCCTGAGCGAATCGCTGCTGCGGCGGAGTAAGTTCTCGTAGGGTGGGCAAAGGCGCATCGCGCCGTGCCCACCATATGCTTGTGGTGGGCACGCTTCGCTTGACGCAGTACGATTTGCCCACCCTACGGCTTCTTGCAACGAGGATGATAGACTACCCCAGCTTCAGCCCCGTCGCCGCCTCGAGCTCGGCAATCGCCTGCGCACCACTGGTGACCTTGATCGTGGCCATGCCCATCTCGCGCGCGGGCTTCAAATTGACGCCGAGGTCGTCGAGATAGACGCATCTCTTCGGATCGACCTTCAGCGTCTCGACCATCAGCTGGTAAATGCGCGGGTCGGGCTTGCGCAGGCCGATCTTGGCGGATTCGATGACGTGGTCGAACAGCACCATGACCTCCGCGACGTAGAGCGAGCGCCCGGTCATGCTGCCGATGGCGTTGGCCGGCAGATTGTTGGTGATGCAGCCGGTCTTGAATTGTGCCTTGATGCGCTTCAGGGCCTCGACCATCTCGGGACGCAGATCGCCCTGGAGCAGCGGCAGCACCTCGCGGCCGCGCACTTCGGCGCCGAGTGCGCGCGATTCCTCCGCGAATAGCTTGTCGAACATGTCGACATCGACCTCGGCGCGCTCGAACTTGGCCCAGGCGTTTTCCAGATGATTGGCGGCGTTGGTACGCCGGATGATGTCGACGGGCAGGCCGCGCTCGGTCTCGAACCGCGAAAAGGCCTCGAACGGCGAGCTCGTCAATACGCCGCCAAAATCAAAGATCACAGCCTCGATCGCCACTATCTTGCCCTCGTCATTCCCTTTCCAAGAGGGCTAGCATGCGCTATCGGCAAGGGCCAGTCCGAAGCAATCGCGTATCACCATCGATGCCGACGCTAGAAGCGTGTTCCCATGAAGAAGCTTGCAACTCTCGTCGTCTCAGCGCTGCTGCTCGCCACGCCCGCTCATGCCATCGTCGGCGGCGGTACGCCGCAGATCGATGGCGTCGCGCGCGCGGTCGTCACCATCGTGGGCTCGCGCGGCAATTTCTGCACCGGAAGTCTGGTCGCGCCGAAACTGGTGCTCACCGTCGCGCATTGCGTGCAGCCCGGTGCGGACTACAAGATCGTCGATCGCGGTGTCGACGGTGCGCCACAGCTGTTGAATGTGCGCACTGTTGCGATCCATCCCGGCTTCAACATGCAAGCCATGCAATCGCATCGCGCCACGGCTGACGTGGCATTGCTGCAACTGGAAATTCCACTCAAGGGAAAATCGACGATACCGGTCGGCATGCCAAATATTCCAATTCAGGTTGGCAGCCGCTTCACCATTGCCGGTATCGGCGTCACCGTGCGCGGCGACGGCAAGAGTGGCGGTGCGATTCGCGTTGCCAGTCTCGCTGCCACCGGCCAGCCCGGCACGTTCCAGATCCGCCTGGTCGATCCCGTAACCAACGGTGTTCGCGACGGAATCGGCGCCTGCACCGGCGATTCCGGCGGCCCCGTGTTCGAGGACAAGCCCAATGGCGCCGTGCTTGTCGGCGTCATCAGCTGGTCGACGGGGCCAAATGGCGCTGCCGGTTGCGGCGGATTGACCGGGGTCACGCCGCTGACGCTCTATCGCGACTGGATCTTGCAGACGGCGCGGAGCTGGGGCGCGGCGTTGTAGTTTGATCGCGACTTGATCTATGTCATTTTGCAGAGGAAGCGCGGTTGGCAACCTTGCCCGTCGCGGAGGAAACGCGTCGCCAGTCAAGGCGGCCAGAACAAGACAAGGCATAGAAGCAACAATGAATGTCGCTGTTCGCAGTCACGCCACGGCCAAACAGGCTTCAGAACATTTCGACGTGCTGATCGTCGGAGCCGGCATCTCCGGCATCGGCAGCGCCTATCACGTCACCAAGCAGCTTCCGGGCACGAGCTATGTCATCCTGGAGACGCAGGCGACGTTCGGCGGCACCTGGAGCACGCATCGCTATCCCGGCATTCGCTCGGATAGCGATCTCCATACTTTCGGCTACAGCTTCAAGCCCTGGGTCGGGCCGCCGATCGCCACCGCTGAGGAAATCCTCGCTTACATGAACGAGGTGATCGACGACAACGATATCGCCCGCCATATCCGCTACAAGCACAAGATCAATTCGGCGAGCTGGTCGAGCGAGCAGAATCTATGGACCATCGAGGCGGTGACGACCGACACGGGTGAAGCAAAGATCTTCACCGCCAATTTCCTCTGGATGTGCCAGGGCTACTATCGCCATTCCGAAGGCTACACGCCGGAATGGAAGGGGATGGATCACTTCAAGGGGCGCATCGTGCATCCGCAAGCCTGGCCGGATGACATCGACCTCGCGGGTAAGAAGGTCGTCGTGATCGGCTCGGGCGCGACCGCGGCGACGCTAGTGCCGAACATCGCTGATGAGTGCGCGCATGTCACCATGCTGCAGCGCTCGCCGACCTATTTCCGGCTCGGCCGCAATGCCATCGAGATCGCGGAGGAATTGCGCCGGCTCCAGGTCGACGAGGCCTGGATCCACGAGATCGTCCGCCGCAAGATTCTGTTGGAGCAGGATGCGTTCACCAAGCTCTGCTTGTCCAAGCCGGAGCAGGTGAAGAAGGAGCTGATCGGCCAGATCAGCGCGGTGCTCGGCGCCGACTACGACGTCGCGACGCATTTCACGCCGAGTTATCGGCCGTGGCGGCAGCGCATCGCCTTCGTGCCTGATGCCGACCTCTTCAAGGGCATTGCCAGCGGCAAGGCCTCGGTCGTCACCGACGAGATCGAATGCTTCGTCGAGAACGGCATCCAGCTCAAATCCGGCAAGCTGCTCGAGGCCGATGTCATCGTCACCGCGACCGGCTTCAACCTCTCGTCGCTCGGCGACATTGCCTTCGAGATCGACGGCAAGCCTCTCGCCTTCGGCGATACCGTGACCTATCGCGGCATGATGTTCACGGGCGTGCCGAACATGGTCTGGGTGTTCGGCTATTTCCGTGCGAGCTGGACGCTGCGTGTGGATCTCGTTGCGGACTTCGTCTGCCGGCTGCTCGGCCACATGAAGGCGAAGGGCAGCAGGAAGGTCGAGGTGAGCCTGCGCGCCGAAGACCACAACATGCCGATCCTGCCCTGGATCGATCCGGAGAACTTCAACCCCGGTTACATCATGCGCGACATGAACCTGTTGCCCAAGCGCGGCGACAAGCCGGAATGGCAGCACAGCCAGGATTACTGGACCGAGAAGGACGAGATCCCGAAGACGGATCTGGACGATAAGGCGTTTGTGTATGGGTGAGGGGGCGGTTCGTGTAAGGGGCGGTCGCAATCGCCCGCACTCCGCTGTCGTCCCTGCGAACGCACTAAGGCATGCACATAACTGGTTTGGCAAGAAGTTGCCCGGGGGGGATTCCCGAATCGGCAGTTTGTGTGATTCCTATTGCGACACTTCGGCTTTGGCGGAGGTGTTGGATGGTGTCAGGCATCGATTGGACCTTGGGTCGGTTCTGGGATTGTCGTCTCGATAAAGGGGGGCGGCGCTCGTCGAACGCATGGTTGCGAGCAAGACGGTCTGCCTGCGTCGGCTCTCCAGGGGAGATCGGGCCCTGGAAGTGCGGTTCAACCGCTTTCTCGGCCACGACAAGGTGACAGCGGAGCGGATCGTCGAAGGCTGGAGCGAACGCACGACCACGGCGGTAGAAGGCCGCCACGTGCTGGCCATCCAGGATACCAGCGAGATCCACTTCAACACGACGCCGCAACGACGGCGCGGGCTCGGAGAAATCGGCAAAGGCAATAATTACGGGGTGCTGTTGCATCCGCTGCTGGCGGTAGATGCCGACGATGGCGCGTCTTGGGCTTTTGAGCGGACAGATATGGACGCGCAAAGGCCGCCGTACGACCCCGCACGACGATCGGGAATTATCGGACAAGGAATCGCAGCGCTGGATATCCACCACCGTTGCGGCCAGGCCGCTGCTCACCAAGGCCTCGGCGGTGACAGTGCTGGGTGATCGCGAGAGCGATATCTTTGCCCTCTATGCCAGTTCGGCTGAGCAACACTTCCACGTCATCGCGCGCAGCATGCATGATCGCAAGCTTGCAGACCGCAACGGTTTATATGAGGCCAGCGATGCCATGGCCGCGGTGGATCGGCGTACGGTCCAACTGCCTGCGCGCGCCGCGCGGCCGGCACGTCTGGCCCAGCTCGAACTTCGCTTTGGCACGATCGAGCTTGCCGCCCACAGAGTAAGTTCCTGCGTGATCTGCCGAAAAGCCTGCCGCTGGCGGTGGTTGATGTGCGCGAGATCAATGCCGAAGTCGGCGTGGAGCCGCTGCACTGGCGGCTTCTGACCTCTCACGAGGTCGCCGGCATCGAAGATGCCTGGCGTATCGTGCGGTGGTACAGGCAGCGCTGGATTATCGAGCAGTTCTTCCGCGTCCTGAAGGCACAAGGCCTCAAGCTTGAAGACAGCCAGATCGGAACCGCCGATCGCCTTCTCAAGCTGGTCGCTATAGCCGCCAAGGCGGCTGTCATCACGATCCAGCTTCTGCAAGCGCGCGGTGGCGGTCAGCAGCCCCGTCGCGTTGCCTTCAACGACGGCGAAATCGGCGCGCTTGCTGCTCTCAACAAGCAACTCGAAGCCAAGAGCAAGCGACTCAAGAACCCGCACCCGCCCGACAGCCTCGCCTGGGCCGCATGGATCATCGGCCGCCTGGGCGGTTGGGACGGCTACCCATCGTCCAAGCCGCCGGGCCCGATCACCTTCAAGAACGGCCTCGAATACTTCCAAGCCGTCGCAGCAGGATGGAGCCTCAGAGATACGTGCATGCCTTAGTGCCTTCGCCGGGACGACACCGTTGTTGTTGTCGGCGACGTCCCAACTCACCCGCAGTCCCGCTACGAATTCCTTCGCGTCGCATTCGTGGCAATCGCTGCCGCGGCCGTCCGGTTCTCCACGCCCAGCTTGGCGTAAATCTGCTCCAGATGCTTGTCGACGGTGCGCGGACTCAATCCCAAGATCTGCGCGATGTCGCGATTGGTCTTGCCCTTGCTGAGCCAGGCCAGCACCTCGCCCTCGCGGGTGGTGAGGCCGAGCTCGCTGGTGAATTCGGGCGGCAGCGCGGTGCCGGACTCCTTGGACAGCCGCAGCAGGAATTCGTTCGGCGCGGTCTCGCCCATGTAATAGAACCGAAGTTGCGGATTGTCGGGCAGGGAAGCGGCCTGAGACTTCGCGCTGCCCTTGCCCTTCGTCTGCTCCAGCCATTGCAGCAGGGACGGCGGCAGGACGAAGTCGTCGGCCTGCGTGCCGTGATGATCCGCCAGCAGTTTTTGCGCCTGCGGAGTTGCCCACAGGATGTGGCCCTGGCGGTTGACTGCGAACAGGAAGCGGCCGGAGACGTCGAGCGCGGTACGCGCGCTCTGGGTCAGCCGCGCATTGCCGAGATGGACGCGGATGCGCGCCAGCATCTCCTCGATCACGATCGGCTTGGTCACGTAGTCGACGCCGCCGGCCTCCAGCCCGCGCACGATGTGCTCGGTCTCGGCGAGGCCCGTCATGAAGATCACGGGAACGTTGGCAAGGCCCGCGTCGCGCTTGAGCCGACGGCAGGTCTCGAAGCCGTCCAGCCCGGGCATCACGGCGTCGAGCAGCACGATGTCGGGCGTGATCTGGTCGACAATGCGCATCGCGCTGGCGCCGTCGAGCGCCACCATCACAGTCATTCCGGCGCCGTCGAGCGCGTCGGTCAGCAGCCGCAGCGTTTCGGGCGAGTCGTCGACGACGAGCGCGACGTCGCGCTTTTTCGGCTCAATGCTCATAAGCATGCAGTGTTTTCAATGTTGTCATGTATTGGTCGAGATCGAAGCGATCGACCAGCGATCGCATCTCCGCGACGAAGTCGGCATGCTCCGGATGCTCGCTGCCAATCTCGTCCAGTTTCAGTTGGATCGCCTTGACGTAGCCGATCTGGCCGAGTCCGATCAGCGCCTCGATGTGCCTGACCGGCGGCCGCGAGCCGCTGTCCGGCCGCCACAGTGGTACCACGATTTCGTCGGAGCCGTATTGCCATTCGATCTTGAGCAACTGGCGAATCGTTTCCTGCAGCCGTGGGATGTCGATCGGCTTCATCAGATAGCCGTCGTGGAAGGGCTGTGCGAGCGGCGCGCCGTGCGCCTCCAGTGCGCTCGCGGACACCATCAGGATGCGGGCCTGGTGATGGCCGTCGGCGCGCAGCTGTTCCGCCACGGTCCAGCCATCCATGCCCGGCATCGAGATGTCGAGCAGGAACAGGTCGGGTCGGCAATGCTGCGCCAGCGCGAGACAGCCTGGCCCGTCGGCGGCACTGAGCAGGATGAAGCCGAGCGGCGTCAGCACTTCGCGCAGGAGGTCGCGATGCACGGGATCGTCGTCGGTGACGAGAATGGTCTTGCGTGCCCCGTGATAGCCGGAGATCGGCGCTTCCACCGGCGCGATGCGCCTGGGGTTGCTGACCTCCGATAGCAGCATCTTCACCTTGAACGTACTGCCGCGTCCAACGGTGCTAGCGACCTTGATGTCGCCGCCCATCACACCGGCAAGCAGCCGGCTGATGGTGAGCCCCAGTCCCGTGCCCGTCTGCGGCTGCGACACCCCGAGCGCGCCACGCTCGAACGGCGCGAAGATGCGTTCGAGGTCGTCGCCCTGGATACCGGGGCCGGTGTCGGTCACCTCGAACTCGGCGACGGGACTGCGGTAGTGCACGATAAACTGCACACTGCCGGTCTGCGTGAACTTGA
Source organism: Bradyrhizobium monzae (assembly GCF_021458635.1). Taxonomy (GTDB): domain Bacteria; phylum Pseudomonadota; class Alphaproteobacteria; order Rhizobiales; family Xanthobacteraceae; genus Bradyrhizobium. Next base: position 325,817 of record NZ_JAIRDQ010000004.1, on the reverse strand, counting down.
TAGCGTTGGAGAGGAGGTTGATCAGCACCTGGCGCAGCCGCTTCTCGTCGGCATAGACCACCGTCGGCAATGTCGCGGGACGCCTGAACACGAAGTCGATGCCCTTGGCGCCGGCCTGGAGACGGAACATGCCGACGAGCTGATCGAGGAATTCGCTCAAGCGGACTTCGTCGCGGGACAGGTAAAGCCGTCCCGCCTCGATCTTGGAGATGTCCAGAATGCCGTCGATCAGGCCGGAGAGGTGATCGGCACTGCGGCGGACGACGCGGACCTGGTCACGCGGCTTGGTGTTGAGCGTCGCATCCTGCTCCAGCAGTTGGGCATAGCCGCTGATCGCATTCAGTGGCGAGCGAAGCTCATGGCTCAGCCCCACCACATAGCGGCTCTTTGCGAGATTGGCGGACTCGGCAACTTCCTTGGCGCGCTGGAGTTCGGCGTCGGTGCGCTTGTGCGCGTCGATCTCCTGGATCAGCAGCGTGGTCTGCCGCCGTGTCTCGGCCTCCGCGGCGCGGCGGCTCTGCTGCGCCAGCACGAACAGCCAGGCGACCACGCCGATGATGATGCTGAGCGAGAAGAACACCTTCCACAGCACGTTGGAGACAAGCGAGTTCTCGCCATGCACGCTCGCCGAGGTCTGGAGATAGATCAGCCCGAGCACCAATGCGACGAGGCCGGCGGAAACGACGAACACGCCGATATAGTGGCCGAACTGCGAGTTGATCCGCTGATAGATCGGTTGCGGCAGGATTTTGCCGAGCGCATCGGAAAATTGCACCTGCGCCCGCGCGTGCGGTTTGCAGAGGTCGTGGCAGCGTGCATCGAGTGAACAGCACAAGGAGCAGATCGGACCGGCGTAAGCGGGGCAGGACGTCATGTCCTCCGGTTCAAAACTATGCTCGCAGATACAGCACTGGATCGCCTCGATGTTGGCCCAGCTCCGCTTCGGCTTGCGCGCGATGTAGAATTTTCCGTCGGTCAGCCAGGCAATGATCGGGGCGGTGACGAAAGCCACCGTCAGCGCGACGAAGGCGGCAAGCGCCTTCATGGTCGGGCCGAACAGGCCGTAGAACGCCGCGATCGACACGATGATCGCGAGCGTCATGGCACCGACGCCGACGGGATTGATGTCGTAGAGATGCGCGCGCTTGAACTCCATCTGCGGGGGACGGAGCCCGAGCGGCTTGTTGATGACGAGATCGGCCACCAGCGCGCCGACCCAGGCAATCGCGACGTTGGAGTACAGCGCGAGCGTCTGCTCCAGCGCCTTGTAGACGCCGATCTCCATCAGCAGCAGCGCCACCATCACGTTGAACACCAGCCAGACCACGCGTCCGGGATGGCTGTGCGTCAGGCGGGAGAAGAAATTCGACCAGGCGATCGAGCCTGCATAGGCGTTGGTGACGTTGATCTTGATCTGCGACAGCACCACGAAGAAGCCGGTCAGCGCCAGCGCGAGGTCCGGATCCGACAGCACGTAGCGGAAGGCCACGAGATACATATGGGCGGGCTCGGCCGCCTCTTCGGGCGGCACGCCGTGGCTGAGCGCAAAGAAGGCGAGGAACGAGCCGGCCAGAAGTTTCAGTGCGCCGAGCACGATCCAGCCGGGCCCTGCGCTCATCAGCGCAATCCACCAGGAGGCCCTGGAGGTGCGGCGGTCCCGCGGCAGAAATCGCAGGAAGTCGACCTGCTCGCCGATCTGCGCCACCAGCGAGAACACCACGGAGGATGCGACACCGAACTGCAACAGATCGAAATGGCCACCGAGGTCGCCGTGCTCCCCGGCGAATTTGTGCCATTCCGTGAAGGAGTGCGGGCTGGCCCAGGCGATCGCGGCAAAGGGCAGGATGTGCAGGACTATCCAGAGCGGCTGCGTCCAGAGCTGGAAGCGGCTGATCAGCGTGATGCCGTAGGTCACGAGCGGAATGATCGCGACGGCGCTGATGAGGTAGCCGATCGGGCGCGGGATGCCGAGGCACATCTCCAGCGCGGTCGCCAGGATCACCGCCTCGACCGCAAAGAAGATGAAGGTGAAGGAGGCGTAGATCAGCGAGGTGACGGTCGAACCGATATAGCCGAAGCCGGCGCCGCGCGTGAGGAGGTCAATGTCGATGCCGCATTTGGCTGCATAATAGGCAATCGGTACGCCGCAGCAGAAGATGATGGTGGAGACGACGAGGATCGCGGCCGCGGCGTTGGTGACGCCGTAATTGAGGGTGATGGTGCCGCCGATCGCCTCCAGCACCAGGAAGGAGATTGCACCGATTGCGGTGTTGGCGACGCGAGCGGCGGACCAGCGCCGCGCGCTCTTGGCGGTGAAGCGCAGCGCGTAGTCTTCCAGCGTCTGGTTGGCGACCCATTGATTGTACTGGCGCCTGACGCGGTCTATTCGCTGCCGCCCTGCCACTCGAACCCCACTCCCGAACTCGTCCGAACCTCTCGCGACCTCGCAAATCCCGTACCAAAAGCCTACGTCGGTATTTTGCGGTGCAGTATACGCGATCTTGCGTATGCTTGCGGTGCACAAATTCGAGCCATCCTCACGACACCAATCGCGTGTCCTCGAACAAACAGTGGGGTGCTCATGTCAGACGAAACCAACAAGGGCCTGTTGTCGCCGCTCCGGCGCAAACTATTGATGGGAATGGCGGCCATACCGGCCGTCACGATGCTGCCGCGGGCGTCGTTTGCGCAGGCCCCGGCGACCTCGGCGGTCAACACCACCGGCCTTGCGGTCACCGACACTGAGGTGACGGTCGGCATCCTGCATTCGGCGACCGGCACCATGGCGATCTCCGAAACCGGCTCGATCGAGGCCGAAAAGCTTGCCATCGAGCAGATCAACGCCGCCGGCGGCGTGCTCGGCCGCAAGATCAAGTTCATCCAGGAAGACGGCGCCAGCGACTGGCCGACCTTTGCGGAGAAGGCCAAGAAGCTGCTGGTCAACGACAAGGTCGCGGCGATCATGGGCTGCTGGACCTCGGCCTCGCGCAAGGCGGTGCTGCCGGTCGTCGAGCAGTACAACGGCATGCTGTACTACCCGACCTTCTATGAAGGTCTCGAGCAGTCCAAGAACGTGATCTACACCGGCCAGGAGGCGACCCAGCAGATCCTCGCCGGCCTGAACTGGATCGCCAAGGAGAAGGGCGCGAAGTCGTTCTTCTTCATCGGCTCCGACTACATCTGGCCTCGCACTTCCAACAAGATCGCGCGCAAGCACGTCGAGAACGTGCTGAAGGGCAAGGTCGTCGGCGAGGAGTACTATCCGCTCGGCAACACCCAGTTCAACTCGGTCATCAACAAGATCAAGCTGACCAAGCCCGACGTGATTTTCACCGACGTGGTCGGCGGCTCCAACGTCGCCTTCTACAAGCAGCTCAAGGCCGCCGGCATCGACCTCTCCAAGCAGGCGCTGCTGACGATCTCGGTCACCGAGGACGAAATCGACGGCATCGGCGGTGAGAACATCGCGGGCGCCTATGCCTGCATGAAGTACTTCCAGTCGCTCGACAACGCGAACAACAAGGCCTTCGTGCCCGCGTTCAAGAAGATGTGGGGCGAAAAGACCGTGATCGGAGACGTCACCCAGGCTGCCTATCTCGGCCCGTGGCTGTGGAAGTTGACCGTCGAGAAGGCGGGCTCCTTCGACGTCGACAAGATTGCGGCGGCTTCTCCCGGCGTCGAGTTCAAGGGCGCGCCGGAAGGCTATGTGCGCATCCACGAGAACCATCACCTCTGGTCGAAGACCCGGGTGGGACGCGCCAAGCTCGATGGCCAGTTCGAACTGATCTACGAGACCGCCGATCTCGTCGAACCGGATCCGTTCCCCAAGGGCTACCAGTAAGAGCCCCGGCGTTCGTCGCCGGTCCCCTCGCCACCAAGCCTCTCCCTGGCGTGGATTGCAAGTCCACGCCCAAGACCCCCGCGTCGCGAATCTGTTCGTGACGCGGGACCTCATCCCTGACGGAGGACATCGATGTTCGGCGACTACTCGCTTGGTGACCTTGGCTCCATCTTCGTCATGCAGGGTTTTGCAGGACTGATCCTGTTCTCTGTCTATGTGCTGATGGCGCTCGGACTTGCGATCATCTTCGGCCAGATGGGCGTCATCAACATGGCCCATGGCGAGTTCATGATCCTCGGGGCCTACGTCACCTGGATGACCTCGAATTTCTTTCAGGCCTATTTGCCGAGCCTGTTCAGCGGCTACTTCTTCCTCGCGATGATCCTCGCCTTTGTCGCATCCGGCGCGCTGGGAATGCTGGTGGAATGGGTGCTGATACGGCATCTCTACAAGCGCCCGCTCGACACGCTGCTTGCAACCTGGGGGCTCAGCTTGATGTTGCAGCAGGCTTATCGTTCCGTATTCGGCGCGCGCGAGGTCGGCGTCGAGCTGCCGCAATGGATGCTCGGCTCGCTTCACGTCACCGATAGCATCGAAGTGCCGATCAACGGCGTCTTCGTGATGTGCCTGACAGTCCTGATTACCATCAGCGTCGCATACGTGATGTACAAGTCGCGCTGGGGCCGCCAGGTCCGGGCCGTCGTGCAGAACCGCATCATGGCCGGTGCCGTCGGCATCAACACCGAAAAGGTCGATCGTTACACCTACGGTCTCGGCTGCGGCATCGCCGGCGTCGCGGGCTCAGCCTTCACCATGATCGGCTCGACCGGCCCGACCTCAGGACAGCTCTACATCGTCGACACGTTCCTCGTGGTCGTGTTCGGCGGCGCCGCGAGCCTGCTCGGCACCATCGCCTCGGCCTTCTCGATCTCGCAGACGCAATCCACCCTCGAGTTCTTCATGTCGGGCTCGATGGCCAAGGTGCTGACGCTGCTCGCCGTTGTCGGAATCCTGATGCTGCGGCCGCAGGGGCTGTTCGCCCTCAAGGTCCGCAAGTGAGAAACGGAAGGCTGATGCAATGACCGACAATCGGTTCGTCAATCGATCGGAGCTGATCGGAATTCTGGTGCTCGCGGTCTTCCTGGTGGTGGTGCTTCCGCTCACGCTCGACGTCTTTAGGCTCAATCTGGTGGCAAAGTACCTGACCTACGCCTTCGTCGCACTGGGGTTGGTGATTTGCTGGGGCTATGGCGGCATTCTCAGCCTCGGCCAGGGCGTGTTCTTCGGGCTCGGTGGTTACTGCATGGCGATGTTCCTCAAGCTCGAGGCATCGAGCGTGGAGAACACCAAGATCCAGTCGACCCCCGGCATTCCGGATTTCATGGACTGGAATCAGATCACGGCGCTGCCGTTGTTCTGGAAACCCTTCAACAGCCTGACCTTCACGATTGCGGCCATCATTCTCGTGCCCGGCATCTTCGCCCTGATCATCGGCACCGCGATGTTCAAGCGCCGGGTCGGCGGCACCTATTTCGCCATCATCACCCAGGCGGTTGCGGCCATCCTCACCATCCTGATCGTGGGCCAGCAAGGCTACACCGGCGGCATCAACGGCATGACCGATCTGCGCACCCTGAAGGGTTGGGACATCAGGCCCGACCACGCCAAGGTCGTGCTGTACTTCTTTGAGGTCGGCTGCCTGTTCGTCTGCATCATGATTGCGCAGTTCGTCCGGCACTCCAAGCTGGGACGTATTCTGGTTGCGATGCGCGAGAAGGAGGACCGGGTTCGATTCTCCGGCTACAGCGTTGCGAACTTCAAGATCTTCGCCTTCTGCATCGCCGCCGTGTTCGCCGCGATCGGCGGCGCCATGTTCGCCCTCAATGTCGGCTTCATGTCACCGTCCTTCGTCGGCATCGTGCCGTCGATCGAAATGGTGATCTACACCGCCGTCGGCGGCCGGCTGTCGATCCTCGGCGCCATCTACGGCACGCTGCTGGTCAATTTCGCCAAGACCAGCCTGTCGGAGACATTTCCGGAATTGTGGCTGTTCGGGCTCGGCGGTCTGTTCATCGCTGTGGTTCTCGCATTCCCGAACGGTCTTGCCGGGATCTGGGGCGACTATGTGCAGCCGCGCATCGATCGCCTGATCTCGTCGCGCAAACCCAAACCTGAAGGCTGGACCGACGGCTCGGTCGCCGACGGCGCCCCGGCCGAGTGAGGAGATAGATCATGCTCGTCGGTCATCACGATGCCGATGCCACGCTGGCAGTGAGGAGATAGATCATGCTCGTCGGTCATCAGCCCAAGGAATTCCTGCTCGCTGTCGAAGCCCTGACCGTCTCTTTCGACGGGTTCAAGGCGGTCAACGATCTCTCCTTCTATGTCGACGAGAACGAGATCCGCGTCATCATCGGGCCCAATGGCGCCGGCAAGACCACGGTGCTCGACCTGATCTGCGGCAAGACCAAAGCGACGTCAGGCTCGATCCAGTTCCGCGGCAAGGAGCTGACGCGGATGAAGGAGAACGAGATCGTCAAGACCGGGGTCGGCCGCAAGTTCCAGAACCCGTCGATCTACGACGATCTCACAGTGTTCGAGAATCTGGAGATCTCCTACCCGCGCGGCCGCTCGGTGTTCGGTGCGCTGACCTTTACCCGCGACGCCGCCGTGCGCGACCGCGTGCACGAAGTCGCGGAGATGATCTTCCTGAAGGATCGGCTGAACATGAGCGCCGATCTGCTCAGCCATGGCCAGAAGCAGTGGCTCGAGATCGGCATGCTGCTGATCCAGGACCCGGATCTCCTGATGCTCGACGAGCCCGTTGCCGGCATGAGCGTCTCCGAGCGGACCAAGACTGCGGAGCTGCTCAACCGCATCATCAAGAACCGTTCGGTGCTGGTGATCGAGCACGACATGAAGTTCGTCGAAGACATCGCGCACAAGGTCACTGTGCTGCACCAGGGCCAGATCCTCTCCGAAGGGACCATGGAGAAGGTGCAGAACGATCCCAAGGTCATCGAAGTCTATCTGGGCCATTAAGGAGGCGTGACGATGCTGGCTATTTCGGATCTCCACGTCGCCTACGGCCAGAGTGAGGTGCTGCACGGGCTCAACGTCAAGGTCGCGCCCAACGAGATCGTTGCGATCATGGGCCGCAACGGCATGGGCAAGACCACGCTGATGAAATCGCTGATGGGCATCCTGCCGGCGAAAAGCGGATCGGTGACGATGGACGGCGCGGAACTCGGCGGCCTGCCGAGCTATGAGCGCGTGGCCAAGGGCCTCGCCTATGTGCCGCAGGGTCGCATGATCTTCTCGACCATGACGGTGAAGGAGAACATCGAGACCGGCCTCGTCGTGTCCGGCGGGACCGAAGTGCCCGCCGATATCTACGAATTGTTCCCGGTGCTGCTGGAGATGAAAGGCCGCCGTGGTGGCAATCTTTCCGGCGGGCAGCAACAACAATTGGCGATTGCCCGCGCGCTCGCGACCAAGCCGAAGGTTCTGCTGCTCGACGAGCCGACTGAAGGCATCCAGCCGTCGATCATCAAGGACATGGCACGCACGCTGAAACGCATCCGCGACGAAAAGGGCCTGTCGATCGTCGTGTCCGAGCAGGTCCTAAGCTTCGCGCTTGATATCGCCGACCGTGTGCTGGTCATCGAGAACGGCGCGATCGTGCGCGACGACCCGCGCGACAGCGTCGATGCCGCGCAGGTCTCAAAATATCTGTCCGTCTAACCAACCGTAGTAACAGGGGAGCCTCTCTATGCCAGAGACACTGATCAAGGTCGATCTCACCAAGTCGGCCTACGAAAATGACATGGTGCACAACCGCTGGCACCCCGACATCCCGATCGTGGCCTGGGTCAATCCCGGCGACGATTTCATCATCGAGACCTATGATTGGACCGGCGGCTTCATCAAGAACAACGATTCCGCCGACGACGTGCGCGACATCGATCTCTCGATCGTGCACTTCCTCTCCGGCCCGATCGGCGTCAAGGGCGCGGAGCCCGGCGACCTCCTGGTCGTCGACCTGCTCGACGTCGGTCCCATGAAGGAGAGCCTTTGGGGCTTCAACGGCTTCTTCTCCAAGCAGAACGGCGGCGGCTTCCTCACTGATCATTTCCCGCTGGCGCAGAAGTCGATCTGGGACATCAAGGGCCTCTACACCTCGTCGCGTCACATTCCCGGCGTCAACTTCGCCGGCCTGATCCATCCCGGCCTGATCGGCTGCTTGCCCGATCCGAAGATGCTGGAGACCTGGAACAAGCGCGAGGCCGAGCTGATCTCGACCAACCCGACCCGTGTGCCTGGTCTTGCCAACCCGCCATTCGCGGCGACCGCCCATGGCGGCCGTGCCAAGGGTGACGTGAAAGCCAAGATCGGTGCGGAAGGTGCGCGCACCGTGCCGCCGCGTGAGCATGGCGGCAATTGCGACATCAAGGACCTGTCGCGCGGCTCAAAAATCTACTTCCCGGTCTATGTGCCCGGCGCCGGTCTCTCGATGGGCGACCTGCACTTCAGTCAGGGCGACGGCGAGATCACCTTCTGCGGCGCCATCGAGATGGCCGGCTGGCTGCATCTGAAGGTCGAGGTGATCAAGGATGGCATGTCGAAATACGGCATCAAGAACCCGATCTTCAAGCCGTCGCCGATCACGCCGAACTACAAGGACTATCTGATCTTCGAAGGCATCTCGGTCGACGAGGCCGGCAAGCAGCATTATCTCGACGTCCACATCGCCTACCGGCAAGCCTGTTTGAATGCGATCGAGTACCTGAAGAAGTTCGGCTACTCCGGCGCCCAGGCCTATTCGATCCTCGGCACCGCGCCATGCCAGGGGCACATCTCCGGCGTGGTCGACGTGCCCAATGCCTGCGCCACGTTGTGGTTGCCGACCGAGATCTTCGACTTCGACGTGATGCCGTCGGTGGCCGGACCCATCAAGCACATCACCGGCGATATCCAGATGCCGATCTCGCCGGACAAATGACGCTGCGCTCCCTCTCCCCGTTCTTACGGGGAGAGGTGAAGCGGACATCACTGAGCGCGAAGGGATACAAGATGCCGGTCTATGAATATCTCTGTGACGATTGCGGTCCGTTCAAGGATCTGCGTCCGATGGCGGAATGCGACGATCCGCAAGACTGCCCGCATTGCGAGGCATCGGCGCCGCGCGTGATCCTGACCGCGCCGAATTTCTTCTGCATGCCGGCGGAAAAGCGCAAGGCGCACGCCGTTAACGAGCGCAGCACGTACGCACCGCAGACGCTCGCGCAATACAAGGCCTCGCACGGCCCCGGTTGCGGCTGCTGCTCATCGGGCAAGACGGTCAAGGACAAGAACGCGACGGACAAGAAGAAGCCGGCGCGGCTGGTGACCAAGACCAAGAGCGGCGCCAAGGGCTTTCCCACCGCGCGGCCCTGGATGATCAGCCACTAACGCCACGCGATGACCTCAAACGAATAAAAGACAGGAGCGGCCCAAATGCTTCACGGCGATATTTCCAGCAGCAACGACACCGTCGGCGTCGCGGTGGTCAATTACAAGATGCCGCGCCTGCACACCAAGGCCGAGGTGCTCGACAACGCTCGCAAGATCGCCGACATGCTGGTGGGCATGAAGGCCGGTCTGCCCGGCATGGATCTGGTGATCTTCCCGGAATACTCCACGCAAGGCATCATGTACGACTCCAAGGAGATGTACGAGACCGCCTCCGCAGTGCCCGGCGAGGAGACCGCGATCTTCGCGGAGGCCTGTCGCAAGGCCAAAGTGTGGGGTGTGTTCTCGCTGACCGGCGAGCGGCACGAGGAACATCCACACAAGGCGCCCTACAACACCCTGATCCTGATGAACGACAAGGGCGAGATCGTGCAGAAGTATCGCAAGATCATGCCGTGGGTGCCGATCGAGGGCTGGTATCCCGGCAATTGCACCTACGTCTCCGAAGGCCCGAAGGGCATGAAGGTCAGCCTGATCATCTGCGACGACGGCAACTTCCCCGAGATCTGGCGCGACTGCGCCATGAAGGGCGCTGAGCTGATCGTGCGCTGCCAGGGCTATATGTATCCGGCCAAGGAGCAGCAGGTTCTGATTTCAAAGGCGATGGCGTGGGCCAACAACGTCTATGTCGCGGTCGCCAACGCGGCCGGTTTCGACGGCGTCTATTCCTATTTCGGCCACTCCGCGATCATCGGCTTCGACGGCCGCACGCTCGGCGAGTGCGGCGAGGAGGAGTACGGCATCCAATACGCCCAACTCTCGAAGCATCTGATCCGCGATGCCCGCCGCAACGGCCAGTCGCAGAACCACCTCTATAAGCTGGTCCACCGTGGCTATACCGGCATGATCAATTCCGGCGAGAGCCCGCGCGGCGTCGCGGCCTGCCCCTATGATTTCTACAAGAACTGGATCGCGGATCCCGAAGGCACGCGCGACATGGTCGAGGCGATGACGCGTTCGACACCGGGGACTGCCGAATGCCCGATCGACGGCATCCCGAATGAGGCGGCGCCGAGCAATTACTAGGCGGTCGCGGCCGACGCGCGGCTTGGCCGGGGCGTGCTTTTGTGCGGAATGGTAGCTCCGCCGAGCAAAACCGTGGCGCGATTGCAACATAGCTGTCGGATTCTGCACGGGTTGTGCGCTAAACCGACGCATTCGTGGCGAGCGTAGTTCTACGGAAACTTCTCATGGCCTAAGTTCTGCGGCGGAATAGCATGGCTTGAGGTGTGACGTGAGGGGCGCGGGACTATCGAGGCCGCAGGGTGGCCTGCGCCGTAATGGCGCCGTGGCATCCGCTGGCGCATCGGCAATCCTGACGCTCTTGTTCGGCCTCGTCCTTTCGACGACCTCGGCTAACGCACAATGTGCACCCGATCCGGCTGCGAGCGGCCAGACCGTCACCTGTAGTGGCAACGATGCCGATGGCTTTCAGGCCGGCGTCGGCGTCAACAGTCTCAGCGTCAACGTGCTGTCGGGCGTGACGGTGAACGACAACGGCTCGGTCTCGATCGGCGTCAACGACTCCAATTCCGTCACCAACAATGGAACGCTGTCGGCAGGCTCGGGCCTGACCGGTATCAGCGTGGGCAATTCGAACATCGTCGCCAACAACGGCACCATCACGGTGCTCGGCAACGGCCTCGGCATCCTTGCGATCGATCACAATGTCATCGCCAATGCCGGAACGGTCACGACGGGCGACCATGGCGCCGCGATCTCAGTCGGCGACAACAATACCGTCACCAATAGTGGCGGTCTGACGGTTGGGATATTGGCGACAGGTATCTTATCGGGGCAGGCCAACACGATCACCAATGCCGCGACGGGCACGATCACCGGGGGCGGCGATTCGACCGGAATCTCCGTCTTTGGCGGCGGGTTCGTGACCAATGCAGGCGCGATCATGGTCGGCGGTTTCTCCAGCGGCATTGTGGCGAGCGCCGACGGCAATACGGTCACCAACACAGCGACCGGCACGATCTCGGTGGGCCAGGGCGCCGTCGGCGTCCTCATGCAAGGCGCTTTTGAGACCGTCAGCAATTTCGGCACCATCACGGCCGTCGGTTTCGGCATGGGCATTTCGGTGCTGGGCGATGACGCCAAGGTGACCAACGGCGGCAAGATCACCGCGGGCGACGGCGGCGGGGTGGGGATTTCGGTGCAGGGCGACCGGGGCGTGATCAGCCAAAACGGGACGATCAGTGTCGGCTTCTACGGAGTGGCCGTTGGCTATTCCGGCCTGTCCGGCACGGTCACGAACAGCGGACGGATCACCGGAGCCGATTCTGCCGAAGGCATCTTCGTCGCCGGCGACTCCAACCTCGTCACCAACAATGGCACGATCACCGTTGGCGCTTCCGGCTTCGGCATCGACGTGTACACGGCGAGTACGACCAATCAGGTCGTCAATACCGGCACCATCACCGTCGGCGCCAACGGTATCGGCATCAGCGTGAATGGCGGCGCGAGCGTCTTCAATTCGGGCACCATCAACGCCGCGACCGGCTTTGCCGCGATCGAGTTTTGTAGCTGCGGCCCGAATACGCTTACGCTCGGGCCCGGCAGCGTCATCAACGGCCTCGTGCTCGGCACCGGCACCGATACCTTCCAGCTTGGCGGGACCGGCAAGGATACGTTCAATCTCGACCTGATCGGCACCGGCCTCCAGTACGACGGCTTCTCGACCTTCAACAAGGTCGACAGCTCGACCTGGACGGTGACGGGCACCGGCAATCAGGACTGGAACGTGCTCGGCGGCACGCTGATGCTCGCCGGCACCATCAACGGCAATGTGAGCGTCGCGGCGGGCGGCACGTTTGGCGGCGCCGGCACGGTCGGAAGCTCCATCTCCGTCAACGGCGGCGCGCTGGCGCCGGGCAGCCCAACCGGCACGCTCACCGTGTCAGGGAATCTCTCGTTCACATCGACGTCGAGCTACGTGGTGCAGTTGTCTGGCACGAGCAATGGCATCGCGGTCGTGGTGGGAACGGCAACGCTCGGCGGCGCCACGGTCGTGGCCGTTCCGACCGGATTGATCGCGAAGCATTACACGATCCTGACTGCGGGCACGTTGCCCGACAAGTTCAACCCGGTCGTGGCGGGGCTCTCGTCGAATCTCCAGGCCAGCCTGAGCTACGACCCGAGCAATGTATTTCTCGATCTCGCGCTGAATTATGGTGGCGGTCTCAATATCAATCAGCAGAACGTTGCCAATGCTTTGACACGCTACTTCAACACCACGGGTAGCCTTCCCGTGGCGCTGGCGAACCTCTCGCCCGCCGGCCTTACGCAGGCCTCCGGCGAGCCGGCAACGGGATCGCAGCAGACGACGTTCAATGCGATGAACCTGTTCATGAGCCTGTTGACCGACGTGTACGGCGCGGGGCGCAGCGGCACTTCAGGCGCGACGCCTTACGTCGACGAAACGAGCGCGGCTGCTTCCGGCAAGCGCCCCGGCGACGCCTTTGCCTCGATCCAGCGCAAGGCGCCATCGCCGACATTCGAGCAGCGCTGGGATGTCTGGGCTGCCGGCTACGGCGGCTCGCAGACCACTGACGGCAATGCGGCGCTCGGTTCGAACAACACGACCAGCAGCGTCTACGGCACGGCGGTCGGTCTCGACTATCGCTTCTCACCCTCGACGGTCGCGGGCTTCGCGCTCGCCGGCGGCGGCACCGGCTTCGGCGTCAACGGCCTCGGTTGGGGCCACTCGGATCTGTTCCAGGCCGGCGCGTTCGTTCGCTACAATGCAGGGCCTGCCTATGTCACGGCCGCGCTGGCCTATGGCTGGCAGGATGTCACCACCAACCGCATCGTCACAGTCGCCGGCACCGATCAGCTGCGTGCGCAGTTCAATGCCAACGCCGTTTCAGGTCGTATCGAGGGCGGCTATCGCCAGGCGACGCCGTGGATCGGGCTGACGCCCTATGCCGCGCTCCAGGCCACGATGTTCAGCCTGCCGAGCTATTCGGAATTCACCGTGGTCGGCAACAATAATTTCGCGCTCAACTATGCCGCCAGGGACGTGACCAGCACCCGCACCGAGCTCGGCCTGCGCGCCGACAGATCGTTTGCTGCCGCGGGCGGCGTGCTGACGCTGCGCGGCCGCGCGGCCTGGGCGCATGATTTCAATCCGGATCGCGCGGTCGGCGCAGTGTTCCAGACGCTGCCGGGATCGGCCTTCGTCGTGAACGGTGCCGCGCTGGCACGCGATTCTGCGCTGACCACGGCGTCGGTCCAGATGAACTGGATGAACGGCTGGTCCGCGTCGGCAACCTTCGAGGGCGAGTTCTCGAACGTCACGCGCTCCTACGCTGGCAAGGGTGTCGTGCGCTACACCTGGTAGGCTCTACCGCTTCTGCTGCGCCGGCTTGCGCGGCGGACGCGGGGCGGCGGCAGGCGCGGGTGTCCCGCTCATCTTGTTGGCGGCTTCGCTGACATCGAGCAGCGAGCGGCGCGTGTCCTCCAGGAAGCTTGCGGATTTCTTCTTCATGGTGTCGGCGAGCTCGTGCAGCCCCTTCACCTTCTCGAACAACTCGTCGGCCTTGCCGTCGACGAAGCCGGGGACCACGCCCTCGATCTTCGTGACCGTCTTGTCGAAGCCCGCGAACGCATTGTCGACCTTGAGCATCACCGCGTCGATCTCGTCGCCCTTGCCTTTGAGGTCGGCGGTATGGTTTTCGAACGTACGGAGGCCGTCCTTGATCGCGGGTGCGTTGCTGACGATGGTGCGATCGACGCTGTGGAGCGTGTCGACGATGGATTCGGCGTCGCTGAGATCGGCGGTCAGCACGGGAATGCCGTCCGAGTCCAGCGGCACCGGCGGCGCGGACGGGGCACCGCCGATCAGCGAGACCGCAGCGACACCGGTGAGGCCCTGGAACTCGATGCCGGCGACCGTGTCCTTGCGGATCGGCGCGGTGTTATCGAGCGAGACCAGCGCCACGACCTTGCGCGGACTGTCCAGCTTGATCGAGAGGATCTGGCCGGCGGGCACGCCGTCGAAATTGACCGGGCCGCCGCGGCGCAGGCCGCTCGCGGAACCGCCTTCGAATACGACGCGCAACTGGCTGCGGCTCTGGATCGTGCGCCATTTCTGCACGCCGAGCATGCCGCCGAACGCCACGGCGATCACCGTCAGCGTCGTCGTTCCGATCAAGAGATTGCTCGCGCGTGCCATCGGGTGGCGATTTTACGACCAAAGCGGGGAAGTTGGAAGGAGCCGGGATGGCCGCAATGTTAACGGGGTCGGGTTAACGACTTGTCCGCCGTAGCTCGAAGAGCGAAGCGGAAGCGTAACCCGCCACTTTTCCGTCAAGCGCTACGCAAATCGGCGGATTGCGCTTCGCTCATCCGCCCCACGCGACATCAATGCTCCGTGGCGCGCTTTGCCGCGGCATTGTTCAGCACGATCAGCGCATCGACCGCGACTCCTGTTTTGGCATTGATCAGGAACGGATTGACGTCGATTGAGGCGATCCGGTCGCCGGCATCCGCGATCAAACTGGACAGGCCGACCAGCGCCTTCACGGCGGAGGCCTCGTGCAGCGCCGGCTTGCCGCGATAGCCGCGCATCTTGATGCCGGCTTTGGTGCGGCCGATCAGGAGCCGCGCCTCGGCCTCGTCCAGCGGCGCGCCGGCCAGCGCCACGTCCTTCATCAGCTCGATATCGATGCCGCCGGTGCCGAACAGCACGACCGGCCCCATCTCGGCGTCGAGCGACGCGCCGACCACGAGCTCGAGGTCGGCCTTGACCTGCTGCGCGATCAGGATGCCGTCGAGCCTTGGCTTGCCCTTCAGCTTCTTCACCCGCGCGGTGATGTCGGAAAAAGCTTTCTTCACCTCGGCGGCGCTGTTGAGGTTCAGCACCACGCCGCCGATATCGGATTTGTGCAGGATCTCGGCGCTGACGACTTTGGCCACGACCGGAAAGCCGATCTGCTTGGCGATCTTCACGGCGTCCGCAGCCGTCTGCGTAATTCCTTCCTTCGAGACAGGAATGCCATAGGCCTTCAGCAGCTTCTTCGAGGCGACCTCGTCGAGTGCAGCGCCGCTCGCCGATGCCAGCGCTTTCTCCAGCACGGTGCGGGCGGCGGGCTTCGAGCTCGAGACGATGTCGGGCACTTCCTTGCGCAGCCTGGCATAAGCGAGCAGGGATTTGATCGCGGTCACCGCGCGGTCCATGCCCTGCATCACCGCGAGGTGCGGCAGCGATTTGCGCAGGCCCTTGGTGAACTCGGTGAAGCCGATCGACATCGCGCTGATATAGATCACGGGCTTTGCGGCCCGGCTCGCCATCTCGTCGACGATGCGCAGATTGCGTTCGCGCTGCTCGTGCGGCGCTTTTGGAAACTCGGCGTCGATGATGACGATATCGATCTCGGGATCGTCGATCATCAGCTTGATCGACTTCATGTAGACGGAGGGATCGACCACCGCGGCAAAGCCGGCATCGAGCGGATTGCCGACGATCGAACCCGGGCCGAGCATCTTTGCCAGCTCCGAGCCGACATGCGGGCTCAGCGGCGCGAAGTTCAGGCCCTCGGCATGGAAGGCGTCGAGCAGCATGCCGCGCTTGCCGCCGGACAGCGTCACCGCCGCGAGCCGGTCGCCCTTGGGCACGGCGGCGTGGACGAAGCATTCGGTGGTCTCGATCAGCTCGTCGAGCCCGGCCACGCGGATCACGCCTTCGCGGGTTGCGATCGCGTCGAACGTTTCGATCGAACCCGCCAACGCACCTGTGTGCGCCATGGCCGCGGCGCGGCCGCCTTCCGATGATCCGAGCTTGAGCGCGATCACCGGCTTGCTCGCGGCACGCGCGGCCTTGCAGGCGTCGCGAAACGCTTTGGTGTTGCGCACGCCTTCGAGATAGACCACGATCACCTTGACGCTCGGATCTTCGGCAAAATAGCGCATCAGGTCCGGTGTCTCGAGCCCCGTCTCGTTGCCTGTTGTCACCATGTAGCCGACGCCGACGCCGCGATCCTCCAGCGCCTGCCGGATTGCCATGACGATGGCGCCGGATTGACCCGCGATCGCCACCGCGCCTTGTTCCATGGTGACGATGCGGTCGTCGATATTGGTGAAGAGCTTCTCGCCGGCGCTCAAATTTCCAAGGCAGTTCGGCCCGGTGACGGCGAGCCCGGTCTCGCGCACTGCCGCTTGCAATTCGGCAGCGAGCTGCTGGCTCGCCTCGTCCTGCAACTCGCTGAAGCCCGAGGTGACGATGGTGGCGGAGCGCGCGCCGGCCGCAGCCGCGTCGCGGATCACCTGCACGGCGAAGCGCGCGGGCACCAGCACCAGAACGTGATCAGGCTTCTCGGGGAGGCTCGCAAAATCCTTGTAGCAGGGCACGCCCCAGATGGTTTCGCGCTTGGCGTTGACCGGATAGAGCCCGCCCTCGAAGCCGTATCTGACCAGATTGTTCCAGATGCGCTCGGCGTAATTGCCCGGCTTGTCGGTTGCGCCCACCAGCACGATGTTGTGCGGATGCAGCATGGCGTGGATGCCCTTGACGATGTCACTGGCATCGGGCGGCGGCGACCATGGACGCGAAGAAACTGACGCAGCAGACACCTGGGCTTCCATGGCGTGACCTCACCCTTTGTTCTTTTTGGCCTTGTGTCGTTCTGTTTTATGGCGAGTTCTTCAGGGTAGCAACCGGCAGCATTGCATGCCGTGTCACGGAATAGTTTGATGGACGGCTGGCACCCTTATCTTCCGGATCCATGCAGTGCGCCGTGCAGCTTTTCGATCAGGGCGAGACGTTCATCGCAAACGCGCTTGAGCTCGTCGATCACCGCCAGTCGGTCGTCGCACACCCGCTGGAGTTCCGCATTGCGCCGTTCGAGTTCGGACAATCGCGCCTGCTCATCCGCAATCGGCGGCCATCGCAGAAGGTCCGCGGACTCGGTCGCCGATGTCCCATTGCTCGTGAATGTCCTGGCGAACAGATCGAGCACGAAATCGACGACGTGGTCATAGATGTGCCGATTGTCCGGCAGGAATGGATCGCCAATCATGGACGTGACCAGCTCATAACCCGGAAAATAGAAATAGATCCGATTGAGATCTTCGCCGCGACTGCGAAAGAACTCATCTAGGGCGCCGCGCACGATCGCCTTTGATGCGGCATTGGCCGTCACCGCGGACACGGGGCGGAACGTTGCTCCCAGGGGTTGGGGCGAGACCGTGTAAATGATCTTGAGCTTTGGAAGCCATTGCGCGCGGATTCGCTCGATCGTCTCGAGCGCCTCGATATTTTCCGCGAAGCTCATGACTTTAAATGCGTGACGTTCGGGGTCATGCCATTTTGGCGGCATCACACGCCACAGCGGCTCCCCGGTCAGTCTGTCGTACCAGATTTCCGACAGGGAAAGCGTTGCGATGAAGACGTCAGCCTCCATCAATGCCTGGCGCATCGCCAGACGTTTTTCTTCCGTGGCATAATTTCGCTGCTTGCTCTTGTCCGCCCACAGCAAGTCCCCCGGGTCGGCCTCTCCGAATGCCCAGCGAAACTGTTGCGCTATCACGGCAATATTCTCGAACGGATTGCGTGCAAGCACCAGGAACGGCTCGCCGCCCGGTTGTTCGTACCCGTTTTTCGCCAACCATTCGATGAAGTGGCCGGCAAAGCAACTTCCGAGCGCCATCACCCTCGTGCCGGGGCGGATGAGTGGCTCGGCCGGCAGCCAGCCCTTGAGCGCCGCCGCGGGACCGCTATCCCTCAACTCGTCCTTGTTCGGAAAACGCGTATGGGGCGTGCCGAGATACCAGGTGCGCTCGGTCGCGTCATCCTTGGCGAGAGCCACCCAATCGTCCCATTCGCCGGCGTCGAGATCCCGTCTTCCTCCATGTTCCCATATCCAGCCACGAGGAGACGACATGCTTGCACCGGCTGCAGGGGAGTTCGGGTTGTGCTCGCGCGAAGGGTAGCATTGCCGTCGGTCCGGTGAAAGTGCCAAACCGCCAGCCAGTATGCTACGATTGATTCATGCCGCTTCTATCCGTCGTTGTCCCCACCCTCAACCGTCCCGACACGCTGCGTCACGCACTGGCGACGTTGGCCCAGCAGTCGCGCCTGGCCAATTGCGAGTTCATCGTCCAGAACAACGGCGGCAATCCTGAGATCGCGGAGCTGGTCGCGGGCTTCGACGACACGCGCTTCAAGCATTTTGCAAGCGACGCCGTTCTCACCATGACCGACAATTGGGAGGCCGCACTCGACCATGCCTCGGGCGAGTACGTTACCTTCATCGGCGATGACGACGGCCTGATGCCCTATGCCTGCGCCACGGCGGAGAAGATCCTCGGCGATGGCAGGATCGATCTCCTGAGCTGGGACGCCTACAGCTACTATTGGCCGGATTTCTATCATCCGGCTTTCCGCAACCGTCTGCTCGCCGAGATCGACTTCACCTCGACGGCAAAGCGCGTCGCCTCGCGCGGCGAGTTGGAGCGCGTCTACGGCTTCCAGGCGCATTATGCGCGGCTGCCGATGATCTACAACTCGTTCGTCCACCGACGCGTCATCGAGCGGATGCGCGCGATCGGCGGCCGCTATTTCATAGGGCTTTCGCCCGACGTAGCGTCCGGTATCGTCAATGCGGCGTTGACCGACAGCTTTGTTCGCCTGTCGCGGCCGCTCGGCATGGCCGGGTTTTCGGGACACAGCACCGGCCATCTGCTGTTCTTCGAGACGACGGATGTGCTCGAATCCTCGCGAGGGGTCCGAGATTTCGGACCCGTCGACAGCGATCCTCAATTGCCGGGTCTCAACGCGCTCCAGCTTTTCATCGCTCAGGACATGCTCGACCTGAAACGTTTGCTGCTGGCGGGTGACAGCGAGATGCGGGTCGATTTCAAGGCACTGGCGCAGGCTCTTGCGAGCGACGTCAACAATCGGCCGCCGCTCTATGATTGGACCGTACAGACGATCGGCGAGCTGGCGCGCCTGCATGGCTTCGACGCCGCCGACATCATCATTCCAGCGCGCCTTGCGGATCGTCCGCCACCCCTTGTCGGCGTTCGTGCAACCGGGCCTAATCGCGTGCTGTATGAACTCGACGGCTCTGCGCTTGGGCTCAGTTCGATCGCGGATGCGGTTCGTGTGATCGCGCAATTCGTTCCGGATCAGGCGCCGCTCGATCCGGAGAATTGTGAAGCATCCGCTGCGGTGCGATATTGGGCGCGGATGCGCTCGACTTCACGCGCGATGGGGTCGGCGTTGCTGCGTTGATCGAAGGATGGAGTGAGCCGGAAGAATGGGGTACATGGTCCGTCGCCAGGAGTTGCGTGCTTCGCTTCGAGGTCCGTCCTGCTCCGTCACGACCGGTCGAGGTTGTCTTGGCATGCCGGGCCTTCGTCTCGGACAGGAATCCACAACTACGAGCCGTCTGCCGCGTCGGCAACGGAGAGCTACAGCAATTGATGTTCTCGGTGGATGCATTCACCGGCCTGCGCAGGCTGAGGCTCGATCCAGCCGCGATTGCCGCCGACGGGACGTTGACGATCAGCTTGGCGCTGTCCAATCCGCGCTCGCCCGCAGATCTGGCATTGAGTTCCGACGTGCGGCCGCTTGGCATCGGTATCGAGCGGGTGTGGCTCGAGGGCGACATCCACGCCTCATCAGGTCCGTGATCGCCGCGTGTTCAGTACTGTAGCAGGCCTAGCTTGCAGCCATAATGATAGGCCAATTGCTGTACGAGATAGGGGGCGATGGCACGCCGGATCTGCATCTGCGTCGGGTCGAAACCGAGGACACGGCGCCTCAAGATGCCCATTTCCCTGACGCCGATCGAATAGGTCGCCGCGGTCTTCTGCGCGTCATGAATGCGGAAGCAGGCGAGGAATCGCGGCAAGCGCACGAACTTGAATCCGGCGGCCTGCGCCCGCAGGATGAAATCCCAGTCCATTGCGTAGTGGAAGCTTTCGTCGATCGGCCCGATCCTGTCCCAGACGCGCTTGCGCCAGAACATCGTCTCCTGTGGAATGTAGTCGGCATATTGCAGCGCCTTGCCATCATGGCGCGGCAGCACGGCGCGGCCGACCTCGAGGCCTTCGCGATCGATGAAGACGCGGTGACCGTAGATGATGTCGACGTCGGGGTGTTCCATGAAATAGTTGGCGACATAGGCGAGCGTCCCGGGCAGCAGCATGTCGTCGCTGTTGAGATAAGCCATGATCTCGCAGTCGACGCCGGCAAAGCCGAGATTGATTGCGTTGGATTGGCCCTCATCCGGTTCGCTTTTCCAGCTGATGCTGTCGCCGCGGCTCTTCAGGAGCTCGAGCGTGCTGTCGATCGAGGCGCCGTCCTGCACGTGATAGTAGAGGTTCGGGTAAGCCTGACTGACGATGCTGTCGATCGTCGCGCCGAGATATTGCGCGTGATTGTAGCTCGGCGTGACCATTGCGATCCGCGGCGCATTGGCGGGAATCGCGGGTGCGGGCTTGAACGCGTTCAGGTTGAGAAGTCGCGGCGGATATTGCTCGAAGGTCCACATCGGCGGTCGCCTCCAGAAGCTGCGAAGGGAGGCGCGTCTCTGCCCGGCTGCAATGAGATGCTGGTTCCTCTCCAGTAGCGCGACGCGGTTTTCGAGGTGCTCGAGACGCTGCTTGAATTCTTCGTCCATCAACGACTTCTTCTTCCTGCTCATTGCAGAATAGGAAACCAACTGGCCATTCTTATAGGTCTACGATCGGCGGCGCCAGTTGAGCGGTCCGTCAAACGTGATTGTCAGGCATGTCATGCGCGGTCTGGGAAGGGTCGGCAGACCCCGGGCGGGCCGAGTGTGAACCCTTATCCATCGGTTCCAATCAAGGTGGCGTGCAGGATGTAACGCTCCGGACCCGATGTGACCGAGTCGAACGGCCAACAGGTCGCAAGCACGAGTTCGAAGCCATGTGTCGTCGGATCGATGCCCGATGCGTCAAAATGAACCACGCTTGAGGCGTCTGCGCGATAGCGAAAGCGTTTGCCGTCACTGCGTGTGACATCGATCACGTCACCAGTGGCAACATCCCGCAGGAAGCGGAAATGTGTATCGCGATGTGCGGCATATACGGCAACGCCGCGCTCGCCTGCATCAACCGTTTGGTGGATGTGGCCGGGTCCGAAAGCGAGCGCCTGGCCGCTCGTGCCTTCCAGCACGATGGCGCTGGCGCCGATCCGTTTCACCTCGATCCGCGCCACCGGCCAGGTATCAGCCCAGGACCATGGCTTGAACGGCTGGCCGGTCGCAACGCTGTGGTCGAACGCACGCTCCAGGAGGACCTGCGCGAGCCACGCTTTGGCGTGGATGTAGGCGCCGTCGCCGAACAAGATCGTTCCGACAAGTGCGAGAACCAGAGGCGAGATGAAGCGGGGCATTGTTTCCACAACCATCATTGCGAGCGAAGCGAAGCAATCCAGGGTCTTTCGGCGGAGGCAGTCTGGATTGCTCGCTGCGCTCGCAATGGCGAGAAGAAAAAGGGCGCGCGCGGCCGTTGGTATCGGGACGGGCAGCCGCGCGCGCCAAGCAAGAGGAGTCGGGGGCTCCTCTCTCAAGCGACGTCAGTGAGCAAGCGCTGACGTCGGTTGAACACGAACAGGATCAGAGCGAGAACGATCATGATCAGGCCTGCGATCATCTTCAGCGCGGCCGAGGTCGCGGTCTTGGGCAGGCGGATCGCATCGGGTGTGACGGGAGCCGGACGCCTTGCTGCAGGCTGGCCTGCATCGGCGCGGCGCTCGCGCAACTGTGTCGGCGTCAGCTGCGGCCGTTCGCCGAACACCTTCGCGAAGTCCCAACCCGCCGGCAGGTTGATCGGAAGCTCGCTGACCTTGAGCGGTTGGCCTTCGGGGCGGCTCGGCGTCTTGTCGACCGCGACGAGACTGGTCAGTCGCGTGACGATCTGATGGTCGAGCGCCAGCGCGAGGATCGTCTTGTCCGTGTCCTCCGGTGTCATCTCGCGGAGCGTCCGCGCCACCTCGGCATCGCCGATCTTGCGCCTGGCCCAGAGCTTTGACAGGCCTTTGCCCTCGGCAGCGTTTTGCAGCGGCAGTGTCACCGACCACGGCCGGTCGCCGACGCGACCCTTGATCTCCAGCGAACCCGCAAGCTTGTCGAGCTTTGCTGCGAGCACGAGCGGCTCGTCGCGATAGATGTCGGGAATGATCGCGGGGGTGACGTCGACCTTGGCTTCCGAGAATTTTGCGGTGAGGCCGGTCACGGCAGGGTTCTCCAGCTTGGCGAACAGGCCGCGCATGCGCTCATCGACCTGCTCGACGGAGCCGATGTGGGTGAAGGCACCGCGGCCGAGTTCGGAAGCCCGCGTCATCAGATAGGTGTTGGGCGCGGAGCCGATGCCGACCATGAAGATGCGCGAGCGGCCGCGCATCGCGGTGATCGTCTCGAACAATTGCTGCTCGTTGCCGATCGCGCCGTCGGTCAGAAACACGATCTGGCGAACCGTGTTGGTGTCACCGAGCTTGTCGGTCAGGGCCGCACGCATCGCCGGCACCATCTCGGTGCCGCCGCGCGCTTGTAATGCGCTGACGAATGACGTCGCCTCACTGACATGCGTGGTATCGGCTGGCACCGGGGTCGGAAACAGCACGTCCATGGTGTCGTCAAAACGGATCACGTTGAAGCGGTCGTTCGGCTGGAGGCGCCCGAGCGCATAGAGCAGGCTCGCCTTGGCCTGCTCGATCGAGGTGCCGCCCATCGAGCCGGAATTGTCGATCACGAACAGCACTTCGCGCGGCAGCGGCTTCTGCGTTGTTTGCTCGGCGGCCGGCGGTGTGACGAAGGCGAGCAGATAGTCCGCATCGCCGACATGCTCGCGGAACAGGCCGACCGACGGCGCCTTCTCGGCGGTCGGCTTCCAGGTCAGCTCGAAGTCACGGTCGGCCGGCACGTTGCCGTCGGCAAGCGTCACGACGCGCGTCGCGTTGTCCGGGCTCGCGATCTTGACGTTGTGATGGTGGCTCTTCACCTCGCCGAGCGCAAAACCGGCTTTCAGGTGCACCGTGATGCTGGTCGGATTGATCGGCGCGTTGTTGGCGGGATCGAGCACCGGGGGCGAGATGCGGTCACGGTCGGGCACCGGGTCTGAATGGGTAGCGCCCCAGCCGGAGCCGTCCTTGCGGAAATCGACGCTCTGCACGATCGGCGCCGGATTGTAGCGTGGCCCGACCACGAGCGGCACGCGCAGCGAATATTCGTTGCCGGACTGATGCACCGGCTCTTGGTATTCGATCTGCACCAGCACGGTTTCGCCGGGACCGATATTGGCGACGGAGTTGGTGAAGATGTTGGGCCGCTCCTGCTCGGTGAGCGCGGCCCTTTGTCCGTTGCGGCGCGCCTGCTCGTAAATTGCGCGTGCCTGCTGACGCGCCTTGATGTCGCCGACGATGACGCGGTCGCCGACCACCATCTTGAGCGTGTCGACGGCGCCGTCGGCGGCCAGCGGGTAGACATAGGTCGCCTCGACCCAGTCCTTGGTCGGGTTGCGGAAGATCTGGGTGACGCGGGTGCGCAGCGTCGGGCCGCTCACCGTGATGTCGACATCGATCCCAAGGCGAATGGCCTCCGTGTAAGCGCTGTCCTCCTTCAGGAGGAGGCTGCCGGACTTGGCATCGCCGGGCTGGAGCAGGCTTGCCTGCTCGGTCGTCGCCGACCAGCCCGGCGCGAAGCTCACCAGCAGGGCCACGAAGCTGACCAGGAGCACGGCAATGCTCTGTGCCAGGAGGAACAGTCCGACCTTGACCACCCTGCCGAGCCAAGGATGCTCGTTGCTGTCGACCGCGTCGCAATTGCTCATTTGCCTGCTCCCGAAAGGTGTTTGACGACGCCGAGCATCGGCCGGGAGGGGGCGATTTCGCGAGCAGAATGATCGGCAATGTTCCGCCACGGCTGGCCTTGCCGGGCCACCGCTTTGGCGGCCATGTCCGGTTTTGTGCTGACTTGTCCGCCCTGCTAGACTGGCGGCCGTGGAGCAGGGTTAACGATGCAGACGCCGGATAAACTCAACGACGGGCAGCTTTCGGACGACCAAAGCCGGGAGGTCGCGGAGACGATTCGCGAGGAGATCGCCAGGCGCAGGATTTCGCGGCAGGCGCTGGCCGAGCAGGCCAAGCTCAGCCTGTCGACGCTGGAGAAAGCGCTCGGCGGCCGCCGCCCGTTCACGTTGGCGACCACGGTCCGGCTCGAGCAGGCCCTGGGCGTGTCCCTGCGCAGGAGCACGGCTGCGCTGTCGCCCGCGGCCGGCAACGATGTGGCGCCTGACAGCCTCGGCTCCTATTCGCATCGCGCGGTGACCTGGATCGAGGACGTCTACATCACGCTGCGGCCGTCGTTTGGCGACAAGGATGCGATCTTCGCCTATCGCACCGAGATCGTCTGGGAGCCGAAGGTTTCTTCGCTGGTTTTCCGCGAGGGCGAGCGGACCGATGCGGCCTATGAGCACACCGGCGAAGTTGCAGTGCCGCACCAGTCGGGGTTCATCTATCTTGTCATCAACAAACACGGCCAGCATCGCGTGATCACGGTATCGCGGCCAACTGTGTCTGGCGCAATGTACGGCATTATCTCGACGCTGCGCGCCGGTGCCGGCTCGCAGCTGACGCCGGTCGCAGCACCCATAGCCTATGTGCCGGCACGGAATATCGTCGATCCGGCAGTGGGCCGGATCGCACCCGACCACGCGAATTACAAGCTGTATCGCGATCACCTTAGGCGCACTGTCGACGAGTCTTTTGCGCTCTTTTTGCCTGCCTGAACCCGCGCCCGAATCGGCGTCTTGAGCGATCAGGTTGAGGAGTGAAATCCAGCATGACATCCGGCTTGATATCCGGCTTGGGCCCCGACCGGCCGCTGTTCTCCGTGATCATCCCGCTCGAATATCACCGCGGTCGGTGGGAGCAATCCTGGCTCGGTTGGACATCGCAGACGGCGGACCGGTCTCTCTATGAGATCATTCTGGTCGTGCCGCCTGACTTCACCGCGCTCACGGAGCTGAAGGCGCTCGCTGGGGACAAAGCCCACCTCGAATTCGCCGATTCCGTTCACGATATCGGGCTCAGCGCAATCGGCGCCGCCAGGGCGCGTGGCCGCTATCTGTTCTTCACGGAATCGCATTGCCGGCCCGAGCCGGACGTGATCGCGCTCTGCATCCGCGCGATCGACGAGCACCCCGATTGGGCGGGGTTTTCCTGTCGCTCAGTCCCGATCTGCCACAACCGCCTGTCGGAGGCGGAAGCTGCGATGTACCAGGCGGACATCGAGTTTGGCATGAAGCAGCATCCCTGGCGCAAGGTGCTCGACCAGTGCTTTGTGACGCGGCGCGACGTTTACGAGGAGTGCGGGGGCCTGCGCGAAGAGCTCGGTCATTTCGCCGAATGGGTGCTCGCCGCCGGATATTTTGCGCGGGGCTACACCATCGGTTATCTCGAAGCGGCGTGCTTCCATCACTATTACGTCGGCCGGATCGGTGAGCTGAAGACATTCACGCTCGATTTCGTGCAGGGCGAGATCCGCTATCTGAGTGAGGCTCGGCGCGATCCGGGCTGTGAGCTGCTCGAGATTCCCCGCGAATGGAGCGAGCCGGACAATTTCGATGGTGCGCTTGCCCTCCAAACGCTGAATGCGCTGATGCGCTACACGGGCTGGAGGAGGAGGCCGGGCGAGAAGCTGCGAGCCTTGTGGCGCTGGAGCGCGCCGGCGCTGTTTGGCGATCTCCATGCGCGTGTCGTCGCGCGCCTCGCCGTCGCACATGCGCGGTCGGTGCTCACAGCACTGATCGTGATCGGGTCGAGCGACGCCATCGCCCACTGGATGAAGCGCTACATCGCATCGCTGATCCGCCTACAACGGCTCGCATGCATCCGTCGCCTTCGTGACCATGCCAAGCCTACGCCTAAATTGCTGGGCGATCATGTCCTCGCGCAGCTCGGATTTCACGACGTGGAGACCGCGGCCGGCTATACCTTTCGCTGGAGCGAGCCGCAGGCTGCCATCCGCATCAAAGGCTGGCCCGGGCGCAACATTGTTTGCATCCGAAGCCCGGCGCTGCGTGCGCCGCTGGATAAAATCGGCACGCAATTCTACCTCGACGGGGCGCATGTCGACCCCGCCGCGATCGATATCGGTTGTGACCGCTATACGCTGAGCTTGGATCTGCCAAAATCAGGCGTCGCGACCCTGGCATGGGCCTGTCCCGTGCTCAGAGGTGTCGGCGATTTGCGCCATCTCGGCCTTTCCGTCGTCGCCATCGAAGTGAATCAGGAGGCGTGCAACGGCGATCAAAAAGATAGCGGCCTTTCGGCCGCTATCCCGCACGTAGTGGCGATCTCCGATCGAAGCTAGCCGCTCGGCTCGGCGCTGATGATGGGGCCGAACAGCTCCCATTGGCCGCTCTTGAACCGCCACATCTTGAGCTGCTCGATCGGCGCGAAGTCGGTGGCCGAGGTGTTGATCGTGATCCCCGGGATCAGCGTGTCGGGGGTGAAGTCCTTCAGGCTGGCGGCCTGCTTCATCACGTTCTCGCGGGTGAGGTTGTCACCTGCCTGCTTCAGCACCTGCACCATGGTCTGGGCGGCGGCGTAGCCGTAAACCAGATTGGCGTCGGAGATGTTCGCGCCAGGCATGTACTTTTCGATGAAAGTCATGAATTTCTTCATGCCGGCATCGTCCTTCCACTGCGGATCCGAGGCGTCCTTGAGGTAGCCGGCCGAGAGCACGCCCTCGGAGGCTTCGAGGCCCGCCGGCTTCATCACCGCGCCGATCGAAACCGAGACGTCGGTCATCAGGTGCATCGGTTTCCAGCCGAGCTCGGCCATCTTCTTGATGGCCTGCGCCGCGAATTTCGGGGTCGAAATGTTCACGAAAACGTCGGCGCCGGTGTCCTTGAGCTTGACGATATGGGCGTCGATCGACGGTTCCGACGTTTCGTAGCTTTCTTCAGCCACGATCAGCTTCGATGCCTTGTCGCCGAACACGTCCTTGATGCCGGCAAGGTAGTCTTTGCCGAAATCGTCGTTGGCATAGAAGATCGCGACCTTCGCGTCCGGCTTCTCCTTCAGAATGTATTTTGCGAAGATCCGTGCCTCGACCCGGTAGCTCGGCTGGAAGCCCATGGTCCAGGGGAAGTTGTGCGGATCGTTCCACTTGCTGGCGCCGGTGGCGAGGAAGAGCTGCGGCACTTTCTTGGAGTTGTGATATTTCTGCACGGCGGTCTGGGTCGGCGTGCCCAGCGCGTTGAACACCAGGAAAACCTCGTCGCTCTCGATCAGCTTGCGGATCTGCTCCACCGTCTTCGGCGGCGAGTAACCGTCGTCATAGGAGATCCAGTTGATCTTGCGGCCGTTGATGCCGCCCTGGTCGTTGATCATCTTGAAATAGGCTTCTTCGGTCTTGCCGATGACGCCGTAGGCGGAAGCAGGTCCTGAATAGGCCTCGACATTGCCGATCTTGATCTCGGTGTCGGTGACGCCGGCGTCGTATGCCTTTTGTGCCTGGGCGCCCTGGGTCGTGAGCAATGCCAGGGCCGCTGTAGCGGCGAGCAGGGAGAGTTTCCTCTTCATAAAATTTCCTTGGGTTTCTTGGTTGGAGACAGGCACGTCAGAAACAAGGAAGCGCCCACACGAGGGCGCTTTGATCAGGCGTTGGCGACTTTCTTGTCGACCTCGGAAGCGACCGAGAATTCCTTGCGCAGGGTCGGCTTGTGGATCTTGCCGGTGGCGTTGCGCGGCAGCGCATCGACGAAGCGAACCTGGCGCGGACATTTGAAGCGCGCGAGATTGGCCGCGCAATGCGCGAAGACATCCGCCTCGGTCAGCCGCTGGCCCTGTTTGACCGCGACGATGGCGAGGCCGACCTCGCCCCATTGCGGATCGGCAATGCCGATCACGGCCGCTTCGGCGATTGCGGTGAGCTGGTGCAGGACATTCTCCACTTCAGCCGGATAGACGTTCTCGCCGCCGGAGATGTACATGTCCTTCCAGCGGTCGACGATGTAATAAAAACCTTCTTCATCGACGCGCGTCGCATCGCCGGTGTGCAGCCAGCCGTCGGTGAAGGAGGATTTGTTGGCCTCCGGCCTGTTCCAATAGCCCGGCGTGATGTTCGGTCCCTTGACCCAGAGTTCGCCGAGCTCGCCGACATCGGCATCGCTGCCGTCGGGGCGGACGATGCGGACCTCGGTGTGGAGCACCGGCTTGCCGGCGGAGCCGGCCTTGCGTGCCGCGTCCTCGCGATCGAGCACCAGCACGGCCGGCGACGTCTCGGTCATGCCGTAACCCTGTTGGAGCGCGACGCCGCGCCCCTCCCACACCTTGAGCAGCGGTACTGGCATCGGAGCGCCGCCGACACCGCAGACGATCAGCCGGGAAAGGTCAGTCGTTGCGAAGGCCGGCTGCTGCGCCATGAATTGGTAGATCGCAGGCACGCCGAAGAACACGTTGATGCCTTGCGCGGGATCGTTGATCAGGCCAAGCGCCGTGCCGGGATCGAATGCGCGCATGATCATCACGGTGCCGCCGGCATGCAGCACGGGATTGGTGTAGCAATTCAGTCCGCCGGTGTGGAACAGCGGCAGCACGGTAAGCAGCACCGAGGACGGTCCGATACAGGCGGGACCGCCGAGATTGACGCAATTCCAGAATGTCATGCCGTGGGTGATGGTCGCACCCTTCGGATGGCCCGTGGTGCCCGACGTGTACATGATGGTCGAGACGTCATCGAGCGTGACGTCCTCGGCGCGCTCCAGCCGCTTGGCGGATGCGATCCCGGCCTCATAGACGCCGCCGGCGCCGAGCAGCAGGCTGGTCGCGACGTTGCAGAGCTTGGCCACAGCGAGCGCCGTCTCGGCCAGATCGGTGTCGTGGATCATCACCTTCGGCGCGCAATCACCGGTGATGAACTGAAGCTCGGGAACGGTGAGGCGGGTGTTCAGCGGCACGAAGACGGCGCCCAACCGTCCGCAGGCGAACTGCACCTCCAGCGTATCGGTCGTGTTCAGCGCCAGCACCGCGACGCGGTCGCCGCGTGAGATTTTCAGCGTGTGGCGGAAGAACCAGGCGAGGCGCGAGACGCGAGCGTCGAGCTCCGCATAGGTGAAGCGGCGCTCGCTCGCGAGGTCGATGGCCGCGACCTTGCCAGGCGCGCGGCGCGCATGATGAGCGATCCAGTCGTAGTAACGAACGGCCAACAATCCCTCCCTCGGCGGTCGTGTGCCGCCTGCATTTTTATTGCTGTGCACCATGCCCGGCGTGGCCCTGGGAGGCCAGCCGGAGTTTTGTGCAGCAGTCTTTTTTGATTTGGAGTTGGCCTGCGAGGGATGAAAACCGTCTTGCGTTGAGTTGCTAGGTCTTGGGCCGGCGAGGTGCCACGCCCCACCCAGCCACTCGGCGCAAGTGGGCCGCCAATGTTCCGGCCATGGTGGAACGAGAAGAGAACCGTCAAAGGCGCGCATGCAATGAAGAGCCCGTTCTATACCGCCGAGCACGACGCCTTCCGGGACGTGATGCGCCGCTTCGTCGAGAGGGAGATCGCGCCGTTCGCCCATGAGTGGGACGAGGCCGGTGAATTCCCCCGCGCGCTCTATCGCAAGGCGGCCGAGATCGGCCTGTTGGGGCTCGGATTTCCCGAGGAATATGGCGGGATCGCCGCCGACCAGTTCATGAAGATCGTGGCCAGCCAGGAGCTGGCGCGGGCCGGCGCCGGCGGCATCAGCGCGAGCCTGATGAGCCACACCATCGGCTCGCCGCCGATCGCACGCGCAGCGCGGCTTGAGGTCAAGGCACGCGTGCTGCCGCAGGTGCTCTCCGGTGAGAAGATCTCCGCGCTCGCAATCACCGAGCCAGGCGGCGGATCTGACGTCGCAAACCTCCGCACCAAAGCGCGGCGCGACGGAGATCACTACGTCGTGAGCGGCGAAAAGACCTTCATCACCTCGGGCGTGCGCGCCGATTATCTGACCGTTGCGGTGCGCACGGGCGGCGAAGGCGCCGGCGGGGTCAGCCTGCTCCTGATCGAGGGCGATACGCCCGGCCTGTCGCGGACGAAATTGAAGAAGATGGGCTGGTGGGCCTCCGACACTGCGGCGCTGCATTTCGACGATTGCCGCGTGCCGGCCGAAAACCTGATCGGCGAGGAGGGCCAGGGCTTCAAGATCATCATGCGGAATTTCAACAGCGAGCGCATGGGCATGGCCGCCGGCTGCACCGCCTTCGCCCGCGTCTGCCTCGATGAAGCGGTCGCCTATGCCAAGGAACGCAAGACCTTCGGCAAGCCGCTCGCCCAGCACCAGGTCATCCGCCACAAGATCGTCGACATGGCGCAGAAGGTCGCAGCATCGCAAGCGATGCTGGAAATGCTGGCCTGGCGGCTCGAGCAGGGCGAGAGCCCGGTTGCGGAAATCTGCATGATGAAGAACCAGGCGACGCAGACCATGGCGTTCTGCGCCTCGGAAGCCGTGCAGATTTTTGGCGGCGCCGGCTTCATGCGCGGCATCAAGGCCGAGCGCATCTACCGCGAGGTCAAGGTCAACGCCATCGGCGGCGGCACCGAGGAGATCATGAAGGATCTCGCCAGCCGGCAGATGGGGTTGTAGCCGTGTTCTCCGTCGTGCCCGGGCTTGTCCCGGGCATCCACGTTCTTGGTGCCGAGCGACGAAGGCGTGGATGGCCGGGACAAGCCCGGCCCTGACGAGCACATTAGAGATACCGAGAGTTGAGCTGACAAAGATGCTGTTTACCGCCGATCACGACGACGTCCGCCGGAGCTTGCAGAAATTCATCGCCAACGAGATCAATCCGCGTGTCGACGAATGGGAGAAGGCCGGCATCTTCCCGGCGCATGAGCTGTTCAAGAAGATGGGCGGCCTCGGCTTCCTCGGTCTGAACAAGCCGGTCGAGTTCGGCGGCTCAGGCCTCGATTATTCCTACGCCTTGATGATGGCCGAAGAGCTCGGCGCCATCACCTGCGGCGGCGTGCCGATGGCGATCGGCGTGCAGACCGACATGGCGACGCCGGCGCTGGCGCGGTTCGGCTCGGACGAGGTGCGGCGCGAATTCCTGGTGCCCTCGATCTCCGGCGACTTCGTCGCCTGCATCGGCGTCTCCGAGCCCGGCGCAGGTTCGGACGTCGCCTCGATCAAGACCGGCGCGCGGTCCGACGGCGACGACTACGTCATCGACGGTGGCAAGATGTGGATCACCAACGGCACCCAGGCCGACTGGATCTGCCTGCTGGCGAACACCGGCGATGGCCCCGTTCACCGCAACAAATCGCTGATCTGCGTCCCCATGAAGGCCAAAGGCGTAACCGTCGCGCGAAAACTCGACAAGATGGGAATGCGCTCCTCGGACACCGCGCAAATATTCTTCGACAATGTCCGCGTGCCCAAGCGCAACCGGATCGGCGAGGAGGGCAAGGGCTTTACCTACCAGATGATCCAGTTCCAGGAGGAGCGGCTCTGGGGCGCGGCGGCCTGCCTGAAGGCGCACGAATACATCATCGATCAGACCATCGAATACACCCGCAACCGCAAGGCTTTCGGCCAGAGCATCCTCGACAACCAAATTGTGCACTTCAAGCTCGCGGAGATGCAGACCGAGGTCGAGCTGCTGCGCGCGCTGATCTATCGCGCCGCCGAGCAGCTGGTCGCGGGCGAGGACGTCACCAAGCTTGCAACCATGGCCAAGCTCAAGGCAGGCCGGCTCGGCCGCGAGCTCACCGATGCCTGCTTGCAATATTGGGGTGGAATGGGCTTTACCAACGAGACGCCGGTCAGCCGCGCCTATCGCGACAGCCGCCTGACCTCGATCGGCGGTGGCGCCGACGAGGTCATGCTGATGGTCCTGTGCAAGATGATGGGCACGCTGCCCGGCAGTAAAGGGAAGGCATCATGATCACGCTCTATCACTGCGACGCCGCGCGCTCGTTCCGCCCGCTCTGGATGCTGGAGGAGATGGGGCTGCCGTATGAGCTGAAGATGCTGCCGTTCCCGCCGCGGGTCTTCGCCAAGGAATACCTCGCGCTCAATCCGTTGGGCACGATTCCCTTCATGGTCGATGGCGAGGCCAAGATGACGGAGTCCTCCGGCATCTGCCACTATCTCGGCGTCAAATATGGTCCGACGCCGCTGATGGTCGGCCCCGAGGATCCCGCCTATGGCGCCTTCCTGAACTGGATGTATTTCAGCGATGCCACGTTAACCTTCCCGCAAACGCTGGTGCTGCGCTACACCCAGCTCGAGCCGGAGGAGCGCCGCAATCCGCAGGTCGCCACCGACTACGCCAAATGGTTCCTGGGCCGGCTGCGCGCCGTCGAGGCGGCAACCGCGAATGCTGAGGCCTTGTGCGCCGGCCGTTTCACCGCCGCTGACATTGTCATTGGTTATGCGCTGCGGTTGGCCAGCAGTATCGGTCTTGCCAAGGATTTTGGGCCGAATGTCGCAGCCTATTGGACGCGTCTGCAGCAACGCGATGGTTTCAAGCGCGCGGTTGCTGCGGAGCAGAAGGCCGGCGCCGAGCAGAATGTTGCGCCGCGCGTGAGGGCGTAAGCATTCCGCAGGATGGGACTACGGTCTCATCGCGGTTCCGGGATGACTGATCGTCGTCCCGGAATGGTAATCTTTTGCGCGTCATGACAGCGCTATCCCGTCGTGACAGCGCCCAAATTTCCGCTAAGGTGACCTCCGTCCGCAGCGGCCCAAGAGCCGCGCGAGGAGGATCCCAATGGAAGATAAAGGTCGCGAATCCGACCATCTGATGCTGATCACGCCGGAGCGGGTCTTCTATGCCGGCTTGCTCGGCAGGCCCCGCAAGCGGACTCCAGGTTGCTGCCACGTCTATGTCGCCGTGAAGGGCAGCCTGCATCTGACCATCGATGACGTTCTCGCCACCGCCGAACTGTTCGTCACCCTGCCGAACCAGCGGCATTCCATTGCCAGCGACTACCGCACCGCAATCAGCGTCACGCTCGAGCCGGAAAGCATGCCGGATGGCGTGATCGAGGCTTTGGCCCAGCGGCTGATGGGTCCAGACCGCGCGATCTATGCCCGCAAAATCCTCGCCGCCTACGCGCTGCTGCGCCAGCGTCGCTATGGCGACATCAACACCGCTGAATTCGACGAGATGTGCTTTGGCGAGGCGCTGCCGCGCCGCGTGCTCGACCCGCGCGTGACGCGTGCCGTCGCCCGCATCGAGCGTTTCTCGGGTGAGCCGGTGACGGCGGATACCTGCGCTGCGGAAGCTGGGCTCTCCGCCTCGCGCTTCCTGCATCTGTTCAAGGAAGAGACCGGCATCTCGTTCCGCTCCTTCCGGGCCTGGAAGCGTGCGCGGCATCTGCTGCACTTCGCCAACCAGGACCTCAACCTCGCCCATCTCGCGCAGGATATCGGCTATCCTGACTCGACCCATTTCAGCCACTCGATCCGCCGCTTCTATGGATTGAAGCCGCGCGCGATCTTCGTCGGCTCGCGCGATCTTGCGATCTATCGCAGCAGCGAGACGGTGAGGCTCGCGGAGGCGAGCTAGGCTCGCTCTCGTAGGGTGGGCGAAGCGAAGCGTGCCCACGATCTTTCTCAATCGCCGAAATAGCGTGGGCACGGCGCAAGCGCCTTTGCCCACCCTACGAAAGCTCGCCCTTCTTCAGCTTCTCCGCGCAAGAAGCCTCATTCCGCGCATCACATGATCGCAGCCGTTGAATTCTCAACTTGCGAGACATCTGTGGTATGAGCGACAAGGCCGTGATCACCTGCGCGCTGAACGGCGTGCTCACCGACCCGAAGCAGCACAACGTGCCTGTGACGCCCGAGCAGATGGCGCGCGAGGCCAAGGCTGCGTTCGATGCGGGCGCGTCCATCATGCACATCCATTTGCGGCAACAGGCGCCGAACAAGGGGCATCTGCCGTCCTGGGAGGTCGCCGTCAGCAAGGAGATCCAGCAGGCGATTCGCGAAGCCTGCCCTGGCGTCATCATCAATCACACCTCGGGCGTCTCAGGGCCGAACTATTCTGGCGCGCTGGACTGCATCCGCGAGACCAGGCCGGAGATCGCCGCCTGCAACGCCGGTTCGCTGAATTACCTGAAGGTCAAGGCCGACAACAGTTGGGCCTGGCCGCCGATGATGTTCGACAATGCGGTCGAGAAGGTGAAGGACTATCTCGACGTCATGAACGCGGTCGGCACCATCCCCGAGTTCGAATGTTTTGACGTCGGTATCGTCCGTTGCGTCGGCATGTACCATCAGGTCGGCATGTACAAAGGTCCGCTCGAATACAATTTTGTGATGGGCGTCGCTTCGGGGATGCCGTCGGATCCCGATCTGCTGCCGATCCTGATCAAGCTGAAGCGGCCCGAGGCGCATTTTCAGGTCACCGCCATCGGCCGCGAGGAAATCTGGCCTCTGCACCAGCGTTGCGCCGAGCTCGGTGGTCACCTGCGCACCGGTCTCGAGGACGCCTTCTATCTCGCCGACGGCAACAAGGTGACGTCAAACGGCCAGCTGATCGAGGCCATCGCCGCCTGCGCCCGCCGTGCCGGTCGCGAGATCGCGAGCCCCGCCGAGGCGCGGAAGATCTTTGGGACGAACAGGTAAGGTATCGCCTCACCCGTCATTGCGAGCGAAGCGAAGCAATCCAGAGTGTATCCGCGGAAACGGACTGGATTGCTTCGTCGCTTCGCTCCTCGCAATGACGAGCAGGATCAAATTATGTCCATTCTCGAAAACACCATTTCCCCCGGCAGCGCCGCCTATCACGCCAATCGTGACGGCATGCTCGGCCTGATCGACCGCATGCGCGCCCTGGAAGAGCGCACGCGCGCCGCGTCCGCCGCAGCAAAGGATCGCTTCCACAAGCGCGGCCAGCTCCTGCCCCGCGAGCGCGTCGCGCTGGTGCTCGATCCCGGTGCGCCCTTCATCGAGCTGTCGACGCTCGCCGGCTACATGTTCGACGTGCCGGACGCGGACAAGAGCGTGCCTGGCGGCGGCGTCATCGCCGGCATCGGCTTCGTCTCGGGCATCCGCTGCATGGTCAGCGCCAATGACGCCGGCATCGATGCCGGCGCGCTGCAGCCCTACGGCCTCGACAAGACGATCCGGGTGCAGGAGCTCGCGCTGGAGAACAAGCTGCCTTACGTGCAACTCGTCGAGAGCGCGGGCGCCAATCTGTTGCGCTACCGCGTCGAGGATTTTGTCCGTGGCGGCAATATCTTTCGCAATCTCGCGCGGCTCTCGGCCGCAGGACTTCCGGTCGTCACCGTCACGCACGGCTCGTCCACCGCCGGCGGCGCTTATCAGACCGGCCTGTCCGACTATATCGTCATGGTCCGCGGCCGCACCCGCGCCTTCCTCGCCGGCCCGCCGCTGCTGAAGGCCGCGACCGGCGAGATCGCCACCGAGGAAGAACTCGGCGGCGCCGAGATGCATACGCAAATCTCCGGTCTCGGCGACTATCTCGCCGAGGACGACCGTGACGCCCTGCGCATCGCGCGCGAGATCATGGCGGCGCTGGAGTGGGAGCGGCCGGGCAGGGCGGCTCCACTGGTCAAGCCGCCGCGCTACGACCAGGACGAGCTGCTCGGCATCATGCCGATGGACCACAAGCGTCCCGTGGACATGAAGCAGGTGATCGCGCGCATCATCGACGACTCCGATTTCACCGAGATGGCGCCGAATTACGGCCCCGCCACCATCTGCGGCCATGCCCGCATCGAGGGCCAGGCGATCGGCATCATCACCAACAACGGTCCGCTCGATCCCGCCGGCGCCAACAAGGCGACGCATTTCATCCTGGCCTGCTGCCAGACCCGCACGCCGATCCTCTA
This sequence comes from Bradyrhizobium monzae, assembly GCF_021458635.1. Classification (GTDB taxonomy): domain Bacteria; phylum Pseudomonadota; class Alphaproteobacteria; order Rhizobiales; family Xanthobacteraceae; genus Bradyrhizobium. The sequence goes on along the minus strand of NZ_JAIRDQ010000004.1, from coordinate 289,649 downwards.
TCTCAACAACACCACCGGTTACATGGTCGGTAAAGCCTATGAAGAAGCCGGCATGATCAAGCACGGCTCGAAGATGATCCAGGCGGTGACCTCGGCGACGGTGCCGCAGATCACCATCTATTGCGGGGCCTCGTTCGGCGCGGGCAATTACGGCATGTGCGGCCGTGGCTTCCATCCGCGTTTCTGCTTCTCCTGGCCCAACGCCAAGACCGCTGTGATGGGCGGCGAGCAGGCCGCCGAAACCATGGCGATCGTGACCGAGGCCGCCGCAGCACGGCGCGGCAAGCCGGTCGAGAAAGAAAAGCTGGAGGCCATGAAGGCGCAGATCGTCGGCGTGTTCGACGGCCAGATGGATGTGTTCTCGACTAGCGCGCGTGTGCTCGACGACGGCGTGATCGATCCGCGCGACACCCGTGCGGTCCTGTCCGAGGTGCTGGCGATCTGCCGCGAGGGCGACGCGCGGAACCCCCAGCGCATGCAATTCTCGGTGGCGCGGCCATGAGGAACGGATCAGTGCAGCACCGGCCGTTCTTCAAGGTTTTGGTCGCCAATCGCGGCGAGATCGCGCTGCGCGTGATGCGCAGTGCGCGGCAGCTCGGCCTCGGCGTCGTTGCGGTCTATTCGGATGCCGATCGCGACACACTTCACGTCAAGCAAGCCGATCAGGCGGTGCGTATCGGCGAAGCCTTGCCGGCGCAATCCTATCTCGACATTCCAGCGATCATTGCCGCGGCCAAGGCGAGCGGCGCGGATGCGGTGCATCCCGGCTACGGCTTCCTCGCCGAGAACGAGGACTTTGCGCAGGCTTGCAAGGATGCTGGCCTCGTCTTCATCGGCCCATCGCCGCAGGCGATCGAGGCTATGGGCAACAAGGCCGGCGCCAAGGAGATGATGAAGAAGGCCGGCGTACCTATCGTGCCCGGCTACCAAGGTGGCGACCAGGGCGACGAGGTGATGCTCGCGGAGGCCCGGAAGATCGGCTTCCCCGTGATGATCAAGGCGGTGGCTGGCGGCGGCGGGCGCGGCATGCGGTTGGTCGCTGACGCCGGATCATTCCCCGATGCGCTGCGCAGCGCACGGTCGGAGGCGAAAGCCGCGTTCGGCGATCCCGCGGTGATCCTCGAACGCGCGATCCAAAATCCCCGCCACATTGAGATCCAGGTGTTCGGCGACAGCCACGGCAACGCCATCCATCTCGGCGAGCGCGACTGCTCGGTGCAACGGCGTCACCAGAAGCTGATCGAGGAGGCGCCATCGCCCGCGGTGACGCCCGAGCTGCGCGCGAAAATGGGCGAGGTCGCGGTCGCGGCGGTGAAGGCGTTGCGTTACGAGGGCGCCGGTACGCTGGAATTCCTGCTCGATGCCAGCGGCGAGTTCTACTTCATGGAGATGAACACGCGCCTGCAGGTCGAGCATCCCGTGACCGAGGCGATCACCGGGCTCGATCTGGTCGAGCTGCAACTGCGCGTCGCGCGCGGCGAGCCCTTGCCTGTGAAGCAGCAGGACATCCGGTTCTCAGGCCACGCCATCGAGGTGCGGCTCTGCTCGGAAGATGCCGCGCAGGATTTCATGCCGCAATCCGGCCGCATGGCGCGCTGGCAGGTGCCCGATGGCATCCGTGTCGAGCACGCGCTGCAATCGGGCTCGGAGATTCCGCCGTTCTACGATTCCATGATCGCCAAGGTGATCAGCCATGGCGCCACGCGCGACGAGGCGAGAGGGCGGCTGATCGTCGGCCTGGAGCAGCTCACCGCGCTTGGCGTGACCACCAATCAGGCGTTCCTGATGTCATGCCTGCGTCATCCCGGCTTTGCCAGGGGCGAGGCGACGACGGCGTTCATCGGCGCACACCGCGATGAACTATTGGCGCCGCGCGCGGATGCCGCGTTCGATACGGCGCTGGCGGGCCTGCTGCTCTACGTGACGAATCCGCGCGCGCCGGCGTGGCGCAGTGGCCGGAGCTTGTCGGCAACGTTTCCGCTACCTGCGAAACTCGAAGTCGCAGGCCACGCGCTAGAGCTCGACGTCACGCGTGAGCGCGATGGCAGCTACACCGTCGTCACCGGCGGGCGCCAGGACAAGTTCGAGATCGAGCAACTCGATCCCGACTCCATCCGCTTCCGCCATGACGGTGTGATGGACAGCGCAGAGTTCCTGCGCGACGGCGATCGGCTCTACCTCCAGCACCGCGGCATCCCGCTAGCGGTCACCGATCTCACCCTCGCCGCGCCGAAGGCCGCAGCAAGCAATGGCGGCGACGGCAAAGTCCGTGCCGCCATGAACGGCCGCGTCGTCGCCGTCTTGGTCAAGCCGGGCGATCGCGTCACCGCCGGTCAGCCGGTGCTGACGCTGGAGGCGATGAAGATGGAGCACGTCCACAAGGCCGGCATCGACGGCGTGGTGGCGGCGATCGACGTCGCCGAGGGCGAACAGGTGACGACGGGCAGGATCGTGGCGGAGATCGGGACAGGGTAACCGCGGCGCGCCCGCCTCGCTTTGTCTGCCCTACGACACCTGCGCTGGTCGTCCCGTCCCGTCGTTGAGCAAGCATGCCACCTGATGCCCGTCGCCTGCATCCATCAGCACCGGCCGCTCCGTCTTGCATCGCTCCATCGCAAACCGGCAGCGCGTGTGAAACGCGCAGCCGGGCGGCGGATTGACCGGACTCGGCACGTCGCCGTCGACCAGCGGCGCCAGCTTCTTCGCAAGCGGATTGGCGATCGGAACCGAGGCGAGCAGGGCCTGCGTGTAGGGATGCCGCGGGTTACGGAACAGTTCGTCCTTGTCGGCGATCTCGACGATGCGGCCGAGATACATTACGGCCACGCGGTGGCTGATATGCGCGACCACGGCGAGGTCATGGGCGATGAAGAGATAGGAGAAGCCGTGCTGCTTTTGCAGGTCGATCAGCAGATTGATCACCTGCGCCTGGATCGAGACGTCGAGTGCGGAGACCGGCTCGTCGCAGACGATCAGGCGCGGCTCCAGCGCGAGTGCCCGCGCGATGCAGATGCGCTGGCGTTGGCCACCGGAAAATTGATGCGGAAAATTGCGCATCTGGTCGGGCCGGAGGCCCACCTGCTCGAACAGTTTTGCGACGCGCGCCTCCAGCATCTTGCCGGTCGCGAGCCCGTGCACGGCCAGCGGCTCGCCGACGATATCACCTGCGGTCATGCGCGGATTGAGTGAGGCGAACGGGTCCTGAAACACGATCTGCATCGAACGGCGATGCCGGCGCAGCGCAGTCTTGGACAGATGCGTGATGTCCTCACCGTCGAGCCGGATCTGTCCCGAGGTCGGCTCGACCAGCCGGAGCACGCTGCGCGCCACGGTTGACTTGCCGCAGCCGGATTCGCCGACCAGGCCCAGCGTCTCGCCCTCGCCAAGCGAAAACGAGACACCGTCGACCGAGTGCACGGTGCCGACCTGCCGGCGCAGCACGCCGGCGCGCACCGGATAATGCTTCTTGAGGTCGGTGACTTCGAGAAGTCGCTCGGTCATGCTCCCTCCGCCACTTCAGCCGCGCGCCAGCAAGCCGCGAGATGGCCGCCGCCCCAATCGGTCAGCGGCGGATATTCGGCCTCGCAGCGCTTGATCGCGAGCTTGCAGCGCGGCGCGAAAGCGCAGCCTTTCGGCAGTCGCACCAGCGACGGCACGGTACCGGGAATTTCGTTCAGCCGTTCCTGTGCGGCGACGCCGGACGCGGGCACCGCAGGGATCGAGGCCATCAGCCCACGCGTGTAGGGATGTTTCGGCGCGGCGAACAATGCCTCGACGCTGGCCTCCTCGACCTTCCGGCCCGCATACATCACGATCACGCGCTGCGCAGTCTGTGCGACGACGCCGAGATCGTGCGTGATCAGCACGAGGCCAGTGCCGAGCTCCTTCTGGAGATCGAGGATCAGCGCCAGGATCTGCGCCTGGATGGTGACGTCGAGCGCGGTGGTCGGCTCGTCCGCGATCAGCAGCGCCGGCCGGCACGCCAGCGCCATCGCGATCATCGCCCGCTGGCGCATGCCGCCGGAGAGCTGGTGCGGATACTCGCTTGCGCGCCGCGCCGGCTCGGGGATGCGCACCAGCCGCAGCATCTCGACGGCGATGTTGTGCGCCTCCTTTGTCGACAGGTTCCGGTGCAGCCGCACCGCTTCGACGATCTGGTCGCCGATCCGCATCACCGGATTGAGCGAGGTCATCGGTTCCTGAAAGATCATGGAGATGCGGTTGCCCCGGATCTTGCGCATCTCGGCCTCGCTCAGCGCCAGGAGATCGGTGCCTTCGAGCGAGACCGAACCCCCGACGATCCGGCCGGGCGGATCGGGCACCAGCCGCATCAGCGACAGCGCGGTAACGCTCTTTCCGCAACCGGATTCGCCGACGATTGCGAGCGTCTCGCCCCGGCTCACGGTGAAGGAGACGTCGTCGACCGCCCTGAACAGGCCGGAGTTCGTGAAGAACACCGTCTTCAGGTTCTTTACGTCGAGCACGAGATCGGAGGTGTCAGCCATCAGCCGCGCTGCCGGGGATCGAGGATGTCGCGCAAGGCGTCGCCGAACAGGTTTGCGCCGAACACGGCGAGGCTGATCGCGATGCCCGGGAAGATCACCAGCCACGGCGCGGTGCGGACATATTCGGCGGCGGACTCGGAGAGCATGCGGCCCCAGGACGGGTAAGGCTCGGGAATGCCGAGGCCGAGGAAGGACAGCGAGGCTTCGGTCAAAATGGTCGAGCCGAGCTGGGCGGTCGCGAGCACGATCAGCGGCGCCAGCGTGTTGGGCAGCACGTGGCGCAGCGCGATGCGCACCTCGCTCATGCCGATCGATTTCGCCGCTTCCACGAACGGCTGCTCGCGTAGCGCCAGCGTGTTGGCACGGGTGACGCGTGAGACGGTCGGGATCAGCGGAATGGCAATCGCCAGGATGACATTTGGCAACGACGGGCCGAGCGCCGCCGTCATGATCAGGGCCAGGACCAGCAGTGGCAGCGCCTGCAGGATGTCGGAGACGCGCTGGAACACGAGATCGACCCAGCCGGAGAGATAGCCGGAGGTGAGGCCGACGATGACGCCGATCGTGCCGCCGAGCGCGGTCGAGCCGATGCCGACCGCAAGCGAAATCCGCGCGCCGTGGATGATGCGGCTGAACACGTCACGGCCGAAAGAATCCGTGCCCATCCAGTGCGCCAGGCTCGGCCGCATCAGCGCGTGGGCGGAATCGACGCTCAGCGGGTCATAGCGGGCGATGAGGTCGGCGAAGATCGCGGTCAACACGAACATGATCATGATGACGAGCCCGGCAGCGCCGAGCACATGCCGCTGCGCCAAAAACAGCACGCGCCGCCAGCCGCCGGTCGCATGCGCCCCGGCCCGCCTCAGTTCAACGTCGAAGTCGATCGCGGCCAAGCTGATCTCCTAATCCGTGTATCGGATGCGCGGGTCGAACACCGCGTAGAGCATGTCGACGATGAAATTCGCGCTCACCACCACCACCGCAATCAGCATCACGAGGTTCTGCACGATCGGATAGTCCCGCCAGCGGATCGCCTCGACCAGGAAGCGCGCGACGCCGGGAATGTTGAACACGGTCTCGGTGACGATGAGGCCACCGATCAGAAACGCCGCCTCGATGCCGATCACGGTGATGACGGGCAGAATCGCGTTCTTCAGCGCGTGCTTGTAGTTCACGGCGGCATCCGAGGCGCCCTTGGCGCGGGCGGTGCGGATATAATCCTGCCGCAGCACTTCCAGCATCGAGGATCGCGTGATGCGCATGGTCAGCGCCGCGCTGCGGAAGCCGACGGCGGCGGCCGGCACGGCATAGGTCGCGAACGCCTCGAGCCACGTGGCCGGATTGGGATTGAAGATCGGGATCTGGCCGAACATCGCCACGGCCGCGGTGAGGATCAGCAGGCCGAGCCAGAATGAGGGCAGCGACAGCCCGCTCAAGCTCACCACGCGCAGCGCGTAGTCGAGCCGCGTGCCCTGCTTGACCGCGCTGATGACGCCAAGCGGAATGCCGATCGACGCCGAGAACAGCAGCGCGAGGCCAGCGAGCCGCGCCGTGATCGGGATCCGCGGCAATATCTCCTGAAGCGCCGGCTTCTCGGACACATAAGAGTAGCCGAAGTCGCCACGCAGAAAACCGCTGATCCAGTGCCAATACTGCACGACCAGCGGCTGGTCGATGCCGAGCTCCTTCTCAAGATTGGCCTTGTCGGCGGGATCGACATAGCCGGCCGCCGCGAACAGGATGTCGACGATGTTGCCGGGCACGATGCGCAACAGGAAGAAGATGACGACCGAGATCCCGAACAGGGTCACGAGCATCAGGAACAGGCGCCGTACCAGATACGCAAACATTCGCGCCCTCCCGCCGAGCTGCCTCGCCTGTTCGCTGCGCTACTTGTCCATCCACAGATCTTCGTACCGGTACCCATTATAGGAGCTGTTGGTCATCACAGTCACGCCCCTGACATAGGGCTGCCAGCAGGTGCCGGTGCGCGCGTGGAAGATGATCGGGCGGGCGACGTCCTCCTGCAACTTCTTGTCGATGTCCCACACCAGCTTCTTGCGCTTGGCGATGTCGGTCTCCTGCGACTGCACGTCGAACAGCTTCTCGATCTCCTTGTTGCAGTAGTTGGTGTAGTTGCGTTCGGAGCCGCAGGAATAGTTCTCGTAGAAGGACTGGTCGGGATCGTCGACGGCGTTACCGGTCAGGTTGAGCCCGAGCATGTAATCCTTGCGCGCGATCTTCGGGAACCAGTTCGCGGTCTCGACCACGTCGAGCTCGCCGTCGATATAGATGCTCTTGAGCTGGTCGATCAGGATCACCGCGGGATCGCGATAAACCGGAATGTTGCGGGTCGAAACCTTGACGGCGAGGTGCTTGTCCGGCCCATAGCCCGCCTTCTGCATCAGCTTCTTGGCTTCCTCGCGATTGGCGTTGATGTCGGGACCGTAACCGGGAATGGTCTCCAGCATCTCCTTCGGCATGCCCCACAGTCCGTTCGGTGGCGGCAGCATGGTGCCGCCGACGTCGCCCTGGCCCTCGAACATGATCGAGATGAACGCCTTGCGGTCCAGCGCCAGCGCCATGGCCTTGCGGATGTCGATATTGTCGAATGGCGGCGCGGATGAATTGACGATGATGTTGGTCGCGACGTTGTTCGGTTCGACCTCGCAGATCGCGTTCGGCGCCTGCGATTTCACGTCCTTCAGCAGCGGAATGCTCACCTCGGTCGGGAAGGTCATGTCAAACTTGCCGGCGACGAAGGCGAGGATCGCGGTCGAGCGGTTCGGGATGATGGTGAACTCGATGCCGTCGAGATAGGGCCGGCCCTTGCGCCAATAATCCGTATTTCGTGTCAGCTTGATCGATTCATTGGCCTTGAACTCGACGAACTTGAACGGGCCGGTGCCGATCGGATGCGTGCGCATGTCGCCGGGCGAGACGTGGCAGGGATAGACCGGCGTGTAGCCGGACGCCAGCAGCGCCAGCAGTGACGGCTGCGGCCGCTTCATATTGAAGGACACCTCGAAGTCACCATTGGTCGAGATGTCATTGACCTGCTCGTACCAGGATTTGCGCGGGTTCTGACGGAACTTCTGCTGCGACTTACCCATCAGCATGTCGAAGGTGCATTTCACATCCGCCGAGGTGAACGGCTTGCCGTCGTGCCATTTGACGCCTTGGCGCAGCTTGAAGGTCAGCGTCTTGTTGTCGTTGACCCAGGCCCAGCTCTCCGCGAGTTCCGGCACGATGTTGTTCATCGTGTTCTGGGGCTCGTCCTGTTTGTAAATGACGAGGTTGTTGAACACCGGCATGAAGGGAACATTGAGCGAGTAGGTCGCACCCTCATGGATCGAGGCGTTGCCGGGGCTGTCGCGGTGGTACATCCGCAGGATTCCGCCCTGTTTGGGCTCACCGGCGAAGGTCGTGGTCGAAAACGCCAGCAAAGATAGCGCCGCCGTCGCGGCGAGCGCCCATACGCTCCGCATCCTCGGTCCTCCCTGGACATTAGTCTTTTGGGCCATTTGTGGCCTGTTTGACCGGACGATAGCCGACGCGCGTGGAGGGAGGCAACCGGCAAGGGCGCGCGCTGTCTCGACAATTGGGATGACGAAAGGCCGCGGAGCAGATCTCTCACAATGTGAGAGAAGTTCCTCGGGCGTCGTCCGGCGTTCGCCAGGACGACGCCAGGGGTCACACAATCCGTGACGTCTTGTTGCCCCAATACCGGTCCCGCAGCAGTCGCTTGTAGAGTTTCCCCGTCGGCAGCCGCGGCAATTCCTTCTCGAAATCGACCGAACGCGGCACCTTTTGCCGCGACAGCGATGCCCCGCAGAAGGCGATCAACTCCTCGGCGAGCGCGTCACCCGGCATCACGCCCGGCATCGGCTGCACCACGGCCTTCACCTCTTCGCCGAGATCGGCATTGGGCACGCCGAACACTGCGGCATCCGCGACCTTGGGATGGGTGATCAGCAGATTCTCGCATTCCTGCGGATAGATGTTCACGCCGCCGGAGATGATCATGAAGGTGGCGCGGTCGGTGAGATAAAGGAAGCGGTCGTCGTCGACATAGCCGACATCGCCGACCGTGCTCATGCTGCCGTCGGCCGAGCGCGCCTCCCTGGTCTTCTCCGGATCGTTGAAATATTCGAACGGCGATCCCGTCTTGAACCAGACCTGGCCGGGCGTGCCCGTCGGGCAAGGCTGCATGTTCTCGTCGAGGATGTGGAGGTCGCCGAGCAGCACCTTGCCGACGGTGCCGCGATGCGCCAGCCATTCCGCGCTGTTGCACGCGGTAAAGCCGAGGCCTTCGGTCGCGCCGTAATACTCGTGGATGATCGGCCCCCACCATTTGATGATGTCGTCTTTCACCAGCGCAGGGCAGGGCGCGGCGGCATGGATCGCGATCTCGAGCGATGACAAATCGTAGCGGCTGCGTACCTCTTCCGGCAACTTCAGCATCCGCGAGAACATCGTTGGCACCAGCTGGCTGTGGGTGATGCCCCATTGCTCGACCAGCTGGAGATAACGCTCGGGGTCGAACGTCTCCATGATGACGACGGTGCCGCCGATCCGGATCGTGAGATTGACCGCGGCCTGCGGCGCCGAGTGATAGAGCGGCGCCGGCGACAAATAGACCATGCCCTCGCGGTAGTGCCAAAGTTTTGAAAGGAAATCGAACAGCGGCAGATTGTACTTCGGCGGTTCTTCCGGAAGTGGCCGAATGATGCCCTTGGGACGTCCGGTCGTGCCCGACGAATAGAGCATGGAGGTGCCAAGCCATTCATCAGGGATCGGCGTCTTCGGCTGATCTGCGGTCACCTCCGCGAGGCCTACGATGCGGTGGCTCTCGCCGGGGCCGTCGGCGACGATACAGAGCTTGATGTCGGGGCAGGCCTGGATTGCTTCACGGGCGATGTCGAGTTTCGCCATCGACGTGATCAAGATCTTCGACTGGCTGTTGACCAGAAGATAGGCGAGCTCGCCCGGCGTCAGGAAGGAGTTGATGCAGGTGTAATACAGCCCCGACCGCTCGCCCGCGCTGCACGCTTCGAGATAGCGGGAATTGTTCTCCATGAAGATCGAGTAGTGATCGAGCCGATTCAATCCATGCTTGCGAAACAGATGCGCCAGCCGGTTGCTGCGCGCATCGAATTCGCGATAGGTGACGGCCTCGCCCGTCGCTGCCATGATGAAGGCGGGTTGCAGCGGGCGTAGACGGGCATGCAGACCTGGGTACATCAGTCCTCCGGCTATGAACTATGCGGCGAGAAGCAGGATTTCGCGCACTTGCGCCGGGCTCTCGATCTTGCGCGGATTGCGCGGGATCCAGTTCGTGCGCATCGCCTGTTCGGCGATGGCGTCGAAATGTTCCGGCGAGACGCGGACCTCCGCGAGGCTGCGTGGCATGCCGAGCGAGCGGATGAAGGCATCGAGCACGTCGGCGGCGTTGCGTCCGGGAAAACCCATGGCGGCGGCGACGATCATCTGCTGTTCGGCGTTGTCGCGCGCGTTCCAGCGCATCACCGCCGGCAGCATGACGCAGGAGGTGTAGCCATGCGGCACGTCGAAGGCGGCACCCAGCACATAGCCGATGCCGTGGCTCGCGCCCATCGGTACGCCGGCGGCGAGGGCACCCATCGACAGCCAGGTGCCGATCTGCGCATCCATCCGGGCGTCGAGATCGCTGGGGTCGGCCTTCACCCGCGGCAGCGCGTCGGCGAGCATGGCGAGGCCCTTCACCGATTGCGCGTCGGCGTAAGGGTGGGTCTCACGCGAGCAGATCGCCTCGACGCAATGATCGATGGCGCGGACGCCGGTCGAGAGGAACAGCCATTCCGGCGTATGCACGGTGATGGCGGGATCGAGGATGGTCGCGCGCGGAACGGTGAGTGGATGCCGCAGCATCTGCTTCACATGCGTGCTGCGGTCGGTGACGCCCGCGATCGATGAGAACTCGCCGCCGGCAATCGTGGTGGGCACGCTGATCTGGCGTACCGTCGGCGCGGTCATTTCGGGCGCGACGCCCTTGCGCACGCGGATACGCTCGATGCCGTCGATATCGTCGATACCGTTGGCAAGGCACAACTGCACCGCCTTGGCGCCGTCGGTGATCGAGCCACCGCCCACGGTGACGATCAGATCGGCGCCGGCCTCGCGCGCCGCATTGGTCGCAGCTATCACCGCCTCGCGCGGCGTGTGCGCCGGCATCGCATCGAACAGCCCGGCGCAGCAGGCGCCCAGCGCCTGGACGATTTTTGCGATCTCGTCGGTCTCTCGGTTCAGCGTGCCCGAGACCATCAAGTAGGCGCGGCGGGCGCCGAGCCGGTCCATCTGCGCGACAATGGCCTCAGTCGCCGGATGGCCGAACACGACCTCCTCGATCGCGCCGTAAACGACACGTCCCTGATGCACGCCTGTCCTCCCAGGACAATTTATCTTGTTTTTGTAGGAGGTAGTCTAGCCGAGCGGTCGGCCTCCGTCATGTGCGAAGACGCTGGCTCTTTGTTACCCTCCAGGGGAGGGTGGAGAATGCCGCGCGTTCATCGCGAGCCTCGCTGGCGCCAACCGCCGCGCGCAGATCCACCTCACTCCCTGTCAACCCGCCACCTGGTCAGGGCACGCTTGGAAGCATTGCGTACGCTATCGTCTTGAAGATTTCATCATGGTGACCCATGTTGTGTCCCCCGCGGATAGGCGCTTACCGTGCATTTTCCGCGGCTTTTATGCGAGGACCTGGGATGACTGGACCGGACGGAAGCGAGCCATTTGCCAAAACGCACGATTTCGTTCAGTCCAAGCCCTATGTCGTGCCCTACGCCATAGCCGGCCTTCTTGCTGCCGCGTTCGCGCTCAGCGGTTGCGGACAACCGACATCGCAAGCGGCAGCACCTCCGCCTCCGCCGGTGACCGTCGCCCAGCCGGTCAAGCGCACCGTCACCGATTGGGACGAGTTCACCGGCCGCTTCGAGGCGGTCGAGGAGGTGCAGGTGCGCCCCCGCGTCGGCGGCTTCGTCAACTCCGTCGAGTTCCAGGACGGCGCGATCGTGCATCAGGGCGACCTGCTGTACGTCATCGACCCGCGCCCGTTCGAGGCGGTGGCCGAGCAGGCGGACGGCCAGCTCTCCGACGCCCGCGCCAAGGTGGAGCTCGCCAAGCGCGAGCTCGACCGCGGCCTGAACCTGGTTCAGACCAGCGCGGTGTCCGAGCAGGTCGTCGACCAGCGCCGGCAGGCCTTGCAGGCCGCGCACGCCGCCGAGACCCAGGCCGAGGGCGCGCTGAAGGCGGCCCGGCTCAACATCGAGTTCACCCATGTGACCGCGCCGCTCACCGGCCGCGTCAGCCGCCATCTCGTCAGCCCGGGCAACCTCGTGCAGGGCAGCGACACCGGCACGTCGACGCTCCTGACCTCGATCGTCTCGCTCGACCCGATCTACGTCTATTTCGACATGGATGAGACGACCTTCATCAAATACAGCAAGCTCTGGTTCGAGGGTAAGCGCCCGAGCTCGCGCGACACCGCCAACCCGGTGCAGGTGACGCTGGCTGGCGAGACAAAGCCGTCGCATGAGGGCGCCATCAACTTCCTCGACAACCGCCTCGATGTCTCCACCGGCACGCTGCGCAGCCGCGCCGTGGTCAAGAACACCGATCTGTCGATCCTGCCCGGCCAGTTCGGTCGCGTTCGCCTGATCGGCAGCGCGCCTTACGAGGCGCTGCTGATCCCGGACGTCGCGGTCGCGACCGACCAGTCTCGCAAGATCGTGTTCGTGGTGAAGCCCGACGACACGGTGGAGGCGCGTCCGGTGGTGCTCGGACCGCTCGATGAAGGCCTGCGCGTGATCCGCGAAGGACTGAACGCCGAGGACCGCGTCATCGTCAACGGCATCCAGCGCGCCCGCGTCGGCGCCAAGGTCGCCCCGTCTCCCGCGAAAGCGCCGGCCGGTGCCAAGGCTGGTGACAAGTCATGAATCTGGGCCGTCTCTCCATCAACCAGCCCATCCTGGCGATGGTGCTGTCGATCGTGCTCCTGATCGTCGGTGCGCTCGCTTATTCGACGCTGCCGGTCTCCGAATATCCGCAAGTGGTGCCGCCGACCGTCGTCGTCACCACGCAATATCCGGGCGCCTCGGCGCAAACCGTCTCCGACACCGTCGCTGCGCCGATCGAGCAGCAGATCAACGGCGTCGAGGACATGCTGTATCTCTACAGCCAGGCGACCTCGAACGGTCAGCTCACCATCACCGTCACCTTCAAGCTCGGCACCGATCTCGACAAGGCGCAGGTGCTGGTCCAGAACCGCGTCGCGATCGCGCAGCCGCAGCTGCCGGACGAGGTGCAGCGTAACGGCGTCGTTACCCGCAAGAATTCGCCCGACATTTTGATGGTCGTGTTCATGCTGTCGCCCGACGACACGTTCGACCAGCTCTATATCTCCAACTACGCGCTGCTCCAGGTCCGCGACCAGCTGCTGCGTATCGACGGTGTCGGCGACATCCAGATCTTTGGCGCGCGCGACTATTCGATGCGGCTCTGGCTCGACCCTGATCGCATCGCCAATCTCGGCCTGACCTCGACCGAGGTGCTGGCCGCGATCCGCGCCCAGAACGTGCAGATCGCGGGTGGCCAGATCGCCGAGCCGCCGATCGCCGATCGCGCTTTTCAGCCGAACCTCGTTTTCACGGGACGGTTGAAGGACCAGAAGCAGTTCGAGGACATCCTGATCAAGGCCGGCTCGGACGGCCGCACGGTGCGCTTGCGCGACGTCGCCCGCATCGAGCTCGGCGCATTGGCCTATTCGACCAACAGCTTCCTGCTGCGTAAATCCGCGGTCGCGATGCTGGTGACGCAGCGGCCGGGATCGAATGCGCTCGCGACGGCAAAGAACATCTCCGACACCATGACGAAGCTGAAGGAGAGCTTCCCGAAGGGGCTCGACTACAATATCGGCTACAACCCGACCGAGTTCATCGCGCAGTCCGTTCATGAGCTGATCAAGACGATCTACGAGGCCATGCTGCTCGTGGTCGTCGTCGTGCTGGTGTTCCTGCAGGGCTGGCGGCCGGCGATCATCCCGATCATCGCCATTCCCGTCTCGCTGGTCGGTACCTTCGCGGTGATGGCGGCGCTCGGCTTTTCCATCAACAATCTCACTTTGTTCGGGCTCGTGCTCGCCGTCGGCATCGTGGTCGACGACGCCATCGTCGTGGTCGAGAATGTCGAGCGGCATCTCGAGCACGGCCTCAGCCGCCGCGACGCGGCGCTGAAGACCATGGAGGAGGTTGGCGGCGCGCTGGTCTCGATCGCGCTCGTGCTCTGCGCAGTGTTCGTGCCGACGGCGTTCCTCGGCGGCATATCCGGGCAGTTCTTCCAGCAATTCGCCGTGACCATCGCGGTCGCGACCGCGATCTCCTGCTTCTGCTCGTTGACGCTCTCGCCGGCGCTGGCCTCACAGATCCTCGTCCCGCACGAGGAGAAGCGACCGCCGGCACGCTGGAATATTCTCGCGCGTGGATGGAACGCGTTCACCGGCGCCTTCAATCGGGTGTTCGACCGGTTGGCGCACGGCTACGCCGGCGTCGCCAATTTCGTGATCCGGCACTCGGTGGTGATGATCCTGATCTACGTCGTGCTGATCGGCAGCGCCGGCTGGCTGATCGGCACCACGTCGCAGGGCTTCATCCCGGCGCAGGACCGCGGCTACGTCATCATATCCGTGCAATTGCCGGGTGCGGCGTCGCTGGCACGCACCACCGAGGTCGTGCGCGAGATCGAGCGGATCTCGCTGGATACGCCGGGCATCATCCGCGTTGCCGCCTTCGCCGGCTTCTCCGGCGCCACGCGCACGCAGGCGGGCAATGCAGCTGCGCTGTTCCCGGTGTTCGACGAACCCGAGGTACGCCTGAAGAAAGGACTGACGGCGAATGCGATTACGGGCGAGCTGCGCAAGCGGCTCGCCGCGATTCAGGGCGCGTTCATCATCGTCATTCCGCCGCCGGCCGTGCCCGGCATCGGCACTGGCGGTGGCTTCACCATCCGCATCCAGGATCGGCAGGGCCGTGGACCGGAGCTGCTGGCCTCGGCGACCGACGAACTCGTCGCCGCCGCGCGCAAATCGCCCTCGCTCCTCGGCCCCACTGTGTTCTCGCCGTTTTCGGCCAACACGCCGCAGCTGTTCGTCGACATCGACCGCACCAAGGCGCAGAAGCTCGGCGTGCCCATCGCCAACATCAACGACACGATCCAGACCTATTTCGGATCGACCTATGTCAACGACTTCAACCTATTCGGACGCACCTATCACGTCACGGCACAGGCTGATTTCCCGTTCCGGAAAGAGCCCGCCGATCTCGCGCGCTTGCGCACGCGAAATGCCTCCGGCGACATGGTGATGCTCGGCAGCGTGGTCGACTTCAAGGATGTCTCGGGTCCGGACCGTGTCGCGCGCTACAATCTCTACGCGGCGTCCGAATTGCAGGGTGAGCCGGCGCCGGGTACGAGCTCGACCACCGCGCTCAATACCATCAAGAAGCTCGCTGACGACATCTTGCCGAGCGGGTTTACGTTCGAGTGGACGGACCTGTCTTATCAGCAGGTCACCGGCGGCAATGCCGGTCTCTACGTGTTCCCGATCTGCGTGCTGTTCGTCTATCTCGTGCTCGCCGCGCAATACGGCAGCTGGACGTTGCCGTTTGCGGTGATCCTGATCGTGCCGATGTGCTTGCTGGCGGCCACCATCGGCGTGCGCATCATGGGCCAGGACGTCAACATCCTGACCCAGATCGGCTTCGTCGTGCTGGTGGGACTGGCGGCGAAAAACGCGATCCTGATCGTCGAGTTCGCACGCGACATCGAGAAAGAGGGCAAGCCACGGCTGGAGGCCGTGATCGACGCCTGCCGGTTGCGACTGCGGCCGATCCTGATGACGTCCTTCGCCTTCATCCTCGGCGTGCTGCCGCTGGTGATCTCGTCCGGTTCCGGCTCGGAGATGCGTCAGGCCGTCGGCGTTGCCGTGTTCTTCGGCATGATCGGCGTGACGCTGTTCGGGCTGCTGTTCACACCGATCTTCTATGTGGTGGTGCGCAACCTGGCGGAAGGGCGGAACGAGGGGAAGCCGCCGGAGGCGGTGGCCTAGTTGTTGGGCCTCGGCGCTTCCCTAATCTCCGCTGTCGTCCCCGCGGAACGCGGGGACCCATAACCCCAGGGAGCAGTGTGGGGTAGGGCCGGTAACCACGGGTCTTCGCCAAACCTAATCCTGTGGTTATGGATCCCGGATCTGCGCTTCGCTTGTCCGGGACGACAGCGGAGAATGCCGCACTCACCTCCATACTAACGGTCTAAGCAAAACCAATGGGCACGCGCGCCGTTCTTCACTAGTATCCGCGCGATTTCAAAACAGAACACTGCTGGGAGTTAACAGATGAAATCAACACTTTTGGCCGCTGTCGCAACGTCGGCTCTGTTGTTGGCCGCGCCGGTCTCTGCGCAAGGCGTCAAGATCGGCGTCCTGAACGATCAGTCCGGCGTCTATGCCGATTACGGCGGAAAATATTCGGTCGAAGCCGCCAAGATGGCGATCGAGGATTTTGGCGGCGAGGTGCTCGGCCAGAAGGTCGAGATGATCACCGCCGATCACCAGAACAAGCCTGATCTTGCGACGTCCATCGCGCGGCGCTGGTATGATGCCGACAATGTCGACATGATCACGGAGCTGACGACATCGTCGGTGGCGCTCGCCGTGCAGGATCTGTCGAAGGAAAAGAAGAAGATCGACATCGTGGTCGGTGCGGCTACGTCGAGCATCACCGGGTCTGCGTGCTCGCCCTATGGGTTCCACTGGGCGTTCGACACCCACGCGCTCGCGGTCGGCACCGGCGGCGCGCTGACCAAGGCCGGCGGCGACAGCTGGTTCTTCCTCACCGCGGACTACGCCTTCGGCTACGCACTGGAAAAGGACACCAGCGAGATCGTCACCGCCAATGGCGGCAAGGTGCTGGGCTCGGTCCGCGTCCCCCTCAATTCCTCGGACTTCTCCTCCTTCCTGCTGCAGGCGCAGAGCTCGAAGGCCAAGATCGTCGGCCTCGCCAATGCCGGCCAGGATACCACCAACTCGATCAAGCAGGCGGCCGAATTCGGTATCGTCCAGGGCGGTCAGAAGCTTGCTGGCCTGCTGATGACGCTGGCCGAGGTGCATGGTCTTGGCTTGCAGGCTGCGCAAGGCCTGGTGCTGACCGAGGGCTTCTATTGGGACCATGACGATACGACGCGCGCCTTCTCCGAGCGCTTCTTCAAGCGCACCGGCCGGATGCCAAGCATGATTCACGCAGGCACCTATTCGGCGACGTTGAGCTATCTGAAGGCGGTGAAGGCCGCCGGCACCAAGGACACCGAGGCTGTCGCCAAGAAGCTGAAGGAGCTGCCGGTCGACGACGCCTTCGCCAAGGGCAAGGTGCTCGAGAACGGCCGCATGGTCCACGACATGTATCTGTTCGAGGTCAAGAAGCCCTCGGAATCGAAGAAGCCGTGGGATTACTACAAGGAACTCGCGACCGTCCCCGGCGACAAGGCGTTCTTCACCGCCAAGGAAAGCGGCTGCCCGCTGACGAAGTGACGGTCTTGTGTCCCGGACGTGCTGCAAGGCGCAGCGTTGCTGCGCAGAGCCGGGACCCATGCCTCTCCAAGTCTTGCAGCCAGATTGGGTCCCGGTTCAGCGGCGCAGCGTTGCACGCTGCACCGCGCCCGGGTCACGAGCGCCTGTGATGTCGCGCTTTCACTACACCAACCTCAACACCACCGCCCCCAACGCTCCCGCCCACAGCGCAATCCCCGCCACGCCCTGGATCGCAAACCCCGGGCCGCGCTTGGCGGCGGCTTGCGAATAACCGATGAAATAGACGATGCGGCCAATGATCCAGACCGCGCCGATGCCGGCCGCGATGGCGTCGCTGATATAGATCGCAAACAGCCAGAGCGACGGCAGGAAGATCGGCATCCATTCCAGTGTATTCATCTGGATGCGGAAGGCGCGCTCGAAATCCGGATGGCCCGACATCGCCGGCACCTTGACGCCGGTTTTGGTCCGCGACCGCGAGACATTCATGCAGGTGAAGAAGAAAAACAGGATGGCGAGCAGTGTGACGAGCGCAGTCAGGTGGTACATCGAAGCCTCCGGCAGTCAGATGCAGCTCAATAGCCGGTCAGCTCGAGATAGCCAACGCCGTCGTGCGTGCCGGCAAAGCTGATCGGCCCCTCCCAATAGGAGAAGCCGGTCCCCATCCACGCCTTCGGATTGAGCGGCTTGCAGGAAATCGAGAATGAGCGTGACGGGATCGCGATCTGCCATTCCACCGGCAGCTTGCGGCCGGCGACCTCGGCCGTCGCCTTCGGACTCATCTGGATATCGCGGCCCGCAATCATCTGCGTCTCGCCCGCGGCACTGATCCAGTTGCCGAACGGATAATCCTTGCCGTCTTTCTGGCGCAGCCGATACAGCATCAGCTTGTCGCCGGAGGCGAGATGCAGCGACAGCCAGTCCCAACCGGTCTGGTCGGCGTCGAGCGGCTGGCTGCTCCATTCCCGATCCATCCAGGCCTGGCCGGAGACCTCGACCGGCTTGTCGTCGATGGTGAGCGTGCCGCGCGCACGGTAGAACGGCTGGCTGTAATAGTAGGATGCCTGTCCGCGTTCGGACTTGCGGCTGTAGCCGGCGTCGCCCTGCAGGACGACCGGCCGGTCCGAATCAAGCGTGAGCGCGTAGCTGAAATCGGTGCCCGATGCCTTCAACGTGACCGGCGCCAGAGTGCGATCGTCGGTGCGCCCAGAACCCTTCATCTCCCAATCGTCGATCCACGCCGCGAACGGTTTTGCTTCGACGTTCGCCTGCCCGATACCGCCGCGCGAAAACAGCTCGTCGAAGCGGTGGGTGTCGGCGCGCGTCACCGCGGCATGCGCCATCCAGATCTGCTGATTGGCCCAGCCCTCGGCTTGCGGCCCGGGCTTTGCGGCCTGCCGAAACAGCGTCCATTGCAGCCCACAGGCAGCGCCACTGCTGTCGACGAGGTTCGCCGTCAAATACCACCACTCGATGCGAAACGCCGGATGCGGTCCGTGATCTCCAGGGAAGATGAATGCCTTTCCCGGCGCCACCTTCGCAAAGCCGTCGGCGGTCTCGCCGAGCCCGGCATAGCCCTGCGCGCTGGCGCTGCGCGCAGCCACGAGTGCGGCGATGCCGCCGGCAAACGCGCGCCGCGAGAGTTTGTCAGCGCTCATTGGCAAACACCTTGACGAGGCTCGCGGGCTGCATCCGCGCCAGCCGGATCATCGGCAGCAGCGCCGCCAATAGCGAAGCGATCAGCGCGACGGCGACCAGCTCGACCAGTTGCAGCGGGAAGACATGGAACGGCAACCGCCAGCCGAACGCCTTGACGTTGACGATCGCGATCAGGCACCACGCCACCAGCAGCCCGAGCGGCACGGCCAGCAGCGACGTGAACAGCGCCACCGACAGCGTCTTGGTCAGCTCGATCGCGGCCAGGCGCGGCCGCGTGATGCCGATCGCCCAGAGCGGCGCAAGCTGCGGCAGGCGCGAATTCGCCAGCGTCAGAAGGCTGGTCAACAGCGCGATGCCGGCGACGCCGAGCGTGAAGGCATTCAGTGCCGACGTCACCGCAAAGGTGCGGTTGAAGATGCGGATCGATTCCGCCTTCACGGTCGCCTGGTCGGCCACGGCGCGGTCGTCGAGTGCGAACTGCTTCTGCAAAGCTGAGATCAGGCCGGGTATCCTGTCGCGTGGGACGATCAGCCCGATCCGCGTCTGCGGCGTTTGCGGAAACTGCCGGATCAGCGCCGCGACGTTCACCGCGAGCTGCCCCTTGGGATTGCCGTAATCGGCATAGATGCCGACGATGTCGAGCTCCCAGGTCCCGCCCGGCGCCGGCACTTCGATGACGTCGCCGACGCGGACGTTGAGGCGACGGCTGAGCTGCTCGCTGATGAAGGCGGCATTGCCCGGCACCAGCTGCGTCCAGGCGCGCGGCGCGGACTCCAGCAGCGGCCAGCGCTCGCGATAGAGCGCGTGATCGGGCAGGCCGAACAATTCCACCGGCTGGCCCTGGAGCTGCGTCTCTGCGCGGCCGCCCGACAGGATCGCCTGGACCTCGCTGCGGTCCTTCAGCCAGTTGCGGATCGCGGCGCCCTGCGCATTGTCGGCGGCGCTGATGTAAACATCGGCCGCGAGCCGTCCATCGAGCCAGCCGACAAAGGTGCGGCTGAACGTTTCCACCATGGTGGACACACCGACATTGACGGCCAATGCGAGCAGCAGCGCCATCAGCGCCAGCGACAATCCCGAAAGCTGCTGCCGGCTGTCGGCCCAGAACCACAGTGCCAACGGCCCGCGCGCGAAACGTTGGCCGGCGAGCAGGAGAATCTCGAGGAACGCCGGCAGGATCAGCGCCGCGCCGAGCATCAGCGCCGCCAGCAGGCCAAACCCCGCGATCAACGATTGCCCGTAATAGAGCAGCAGCAGTGCGACCGCGAATACGGCGCAGGCGGCCAGACTCTGCAGGATCAGCCAGCGACGTTGTCGCTGCTGCCACGCGTGCGGCTGCGCGGTCGCCAGCACCGGCATCCTGATGGCCTTGATCAGGCTGGTCGCGGCCGCCACGATCGCACCCGCAACACTGATGCCGATGCCGGCGAGCCACCATTCGGGCCTCAGCGTGAGCTGCCCTGGAATTTGCGCGCCATAAAGCCCGCGCAGTGACGCCGCCACATCGGGCAGCAGCGCCGCCGCGATCACGTAACCGCAGACGAGCCCGATCAGGCCGGCGACCAGCGCCAGCGCCACCAGCTCGATCACCAGCACGGTGTTGACCAGCCGCGCCGAGGCACCGCAGGCGCGCAAGGTGCGCAGCATCGGCAGCCGCTGCTCGAAGGCGAGGCCGACGGCCGAATTGACGATGAACAGCCCGACGAAGAACGACAGCAGGCCGAAGGCGGTGAGGTTGAGATGGAAGCTGTCGGTCAGTCGCTCCAGCTCCGTCTCCGCATTCGGCTCGATCCGCTGCAACTGCTCGCCGACCACGCTTTGCAACGGCGCGGGCTTGCTCTTTGCCTTGCCGATCAAGAGGCGCGACAGCTGCTCCGGCTTGTTCAGCAGAAGCTGGGCCACGCCGATATCGACCACCAGCACGTCGGGCACGAGCTGCGGCAGCACGTGCAGCGGCGGCAGCTTTGCGCCGCTGCTGATCGAGGGCGTCGCGCCGTCCTGCTCGTGCAGATCGTTCAGCGTCTCCTCCGCGACCAGCGTCTGGCCGGGTGCGGCAACAAAGCTGCTGAGATCGGCCGCGCCGAGGCGCGGTGCGTTGCCGACATCGGCCGGCAGCGTCACCGGCTCGATGCCGAGCAGCCGCATCGAGCGTCCATTGATTTGAACCCGGCCTTCCAGCACCGGCGACACCGGCCAGCCCGCGCGGCGGAGTTTTATGAACAGCGCTTGCGGGAAGGTCGCTGCATTGGGCGCGACCAGCATTGCCGTACGGATACCGCCGAACGTCGCCGCCGCGCGGTCATAGGCGCCGCGGGCCTGCTGGTTGATCGCTTGCACGCCGCTCCACAGCGCGGTCGCCGCGATCAGCCCGATCAGCAGCGTTGCGAACTGCATCCTGTGCCGGCGCCAATGGCTGAGCAGCACTGCGAGCACCCACAGCGCGCGCATCATGCGATCCGCCCCGCATGGAGGACGATGTGACGGTCGAGCGTGCCGGCCAGATGCAGGCTGTGCGTCACCATCAGGAAACCGCAGCCGGTGCGCGCGACGAGGTCGCGCGCCAGCGCCAGCACGTCGTCGGCGGTGGCTTCGTCGAGATTGCCGGTCGGCTCGTCCGCGAGCAGCAGGGATGGTTTGGTCGCCAACGCCCGTCCGATCGCGACGCGCTGCTGCTGGCCGCCTGATAATTGCTCTGGATAACGCTTGAGCAGGCTGCCGAGCCCGAGCCGTTCGGTCAGCTCCCTGGTCCAGGCGGCATCATGGCGGCCGGCAATGCGCGCCTGGAAGGCGAGGTTATCGGCGACCGACAGGCTCGGGATCAGGTTGTACTGCTGAAAAACCAGCCCGATCCGGTCGCGTCGCAGCCCGGCGCGGCCAGCATCGGAGAGCTTGGTGACCTCGGTGTTGTCCAGCCGGATTGTGCCGCCATCGGCGGCATCCAGTCCGGCGATCAGGTGCAGCAGTGTGCTCTTGCCGCTGCCGGATTCGCCGGTCAGCGCGACGCGCTCGCCGGCCTGCAGGTCGAGATCGACGCCGCGCAGCACATGGACCGGCTCGGCGGCCGAGGAGAAGGTCTTTGAGAGGTTTCGGATGCTCAGCAAGATCAATGCGCCGGACGGAATTAACTCAATGCTGCGTAGCACACTTACTCTGGAAATGCCGGGGTTGCGTTGCCGTTCAAGCCGTTGTTAGCTGCCAAGACGGCCAAATCAAAAAGTGCCGACAAAAGACATGCGGGGAGAATGATGAGCGCTCAGGGAACGCCGTCCGCGGCGGCTAGGACGGCAGGGGTGTCCCAAGGGACCACAAAGGAAACGCAGAAGGGCGCCTGGACCGTCACTTTTCTCCTCTTTCTCTTCATGGTGGTGAACTTCGCGGACAAGATCGTCGTCGGCCTCGCCGCCGTGCCGATCATGACCGATCTGAAGCTCGAGCCTGCGCAATTCGGCATGCTCGGCTCCTCGTTCTTCATCCTGTTCTCGGTCTCGGCCATCGTGGTCGGGTTCATCGTCAACAAGGTGCCGACGCGCTATGTGCTGCTGACGCTCGCGGTGATCTGGGCGCTGGCGCAGTTTCCGATGGTTGGCACCGTCTCCTTCACCACGCTCCTGATTTGCCGCATCGTGCTCGGCGCAGGCGAAGGCCCGGCATTCTCGGTCGCCGCGCATGCGATCTACAAATGGTTTCCGGACGAGAAGCGCACGTTGCCGACCGCGATCCTGTCGCAGGGCTCGGCCTTCGGCGTCATCCTCGCCGTGCCTGCGCTGAACTGGGTCATCGTCAATCACTCCTGGCACTACGCCTTCGGCGCGCTCGGTGTCGTCGGCCTGATCTGGGTCTGTGCCTGGCTGGCGCTCGGCAAGGAAGGTCCGCTCGAGGACACCAAGGCGCTCGCTGCCAATGAGCCGAAAATTCCCTACATCCGGCTTCTGACCTCGCGCACCTTCCTCGGCTGCGTGATCGCGACCTTCGGCGCCTATTGGGCGCTGTCGCTCGGGCTGACATGGTTCACCGCGTTCATCATCGCGGGTCTCGGCTTCTCGCAGCAGCAGGCCGGCTACATCTCGATCCTGCCCTGGGTGTTCGGTGCCACCATCGTCATCCTGACGGGCTGGATCTCGCAGGTCATGATGGCGCGCGGCTACACCACGCGCATCTCGCGCGGCGTGCTCGGCTCGGTGCCGCTGATCATCGGCGGCCTGGTGCTGGCGATGATGCCGCATGTTCAGGGCGCGGGTCTTCAAATCGCGCTGCTTGTCGTCGGCTCGGGTCTCTGCGGTGCGATCTATGTCGTCTGCCCGCCGATGCTCGGCGAATTCACGCCGGCCTCGCAGCGCGGCGCCGTCATCGCGATCTACGGGGCGCTCTACACGCTCTCGGGCATCATCGCGCCGATGGTGATGGGCACCGTGATCCAGCGCGCCGGCAGCATGCTCAACGGCTACATGACCGGCTTTACCATCAACGCGGTGGTGATGGTCGGCTCCGGCGTCATCGGTCTGCTGCTGCTCTGGCCGAACACCGAAAAGGCCAGGCTGACGCGCGGCAGGGCGGCGCGCCCGGCCGAGCTGAAGGGCGTGGTCTCGCCGACGTAAGGGGTGAGCTCTCTTACCCTCCCCCTCCAGGGGAGGGTAAGCAACCCATCGCTTAATTCACCCCTGCGCACCCCGGATCAACTTCCCTGGCCGGCGTCCCGTGGCCTCGCCGTGCCGCCGCGTCACCACGCCGGACACGATGGTGGCCTCATAGCCGTCGACATCCTGCAACAGCCGCCGCCCGCCGACCGGCAGATCGTAATGTACCTTCGGCGGATGCAGATGCAGCCGGTCGTAGTCGATGACGTTGACGTCGGCCTTGTAGCCCGGCGCGATCAAGCCACGATCGGTGAGGCCGACCGACAGAGCCGTCTTGCGCGACTACGCCGCGACCACGAACGGAATTGAGAGCTTCTCGCCGCGCTTGCGGTCGCGGGTCCAGTGGGTCAGCAAATAGGTTGGGAAGCTGGCGTCGCAGATGATGCCGCAATGCGCGCCGCCGTCGGAGAGGCCGGGCACTGACTGCGGATCGGTCAGCATTTCGCGCGTCGCATCCAGGTTGCCGTCGGCATAGTTGAGGAACGGCACGTAGAGCATGCCGCGCCCCTCGTCCGACAGCATCGCCTCATAGGCGAGCTCTTCCGGCTGCCGGCCCTGCTTGCGTGCCTGCGGACCCAGCGCGTTCTCCGGCGGCTGTTCATAGTCAGGTGGATCGCCGAGCAAAAACATCTTGTCGTAGTTGGGACGGAAGAACAGTGGATCGTCGGTTGACGTTGCCGTCTCGCTCAAAATCGCCTTGCGCACCTCGCTCTGATGCAGCCGCGCCAGTCGCTCTTTCAGCGGCAGATGCGCGATAGCCTTGTAGCTCGGATGGGTCTGGAACGGGTTGCGCGATAGCTCGAGGCCGAGCAGCAGGCCGACCGGGCGAGCCGCGATCTGCGCGGTGATGGAGAGGCCGCGCTTCGCCGCCGCATTGATCTCGTCCAGCGTCTGGCGCCAGCGGTTTGGCGATTTGTCGTTCTGCGTGATCGAGAACGAGATCGGGCATTTTGTGTTGTCTGCCACTCGCAGCATCATCGGCAGATCTTCGTGGAGAGTGGAGAGATCGAGCACGAACTGCAGCACGCTGCGACCCTGGCTGTGCATCGCCCCGGCAATCGCGGTAAGCTCGTCTTCGCCCGCTTTCAACGTCGGCGTGAAATCGCCGGTCGAGGTGCGGTGGTTGAGCGTGCGCGAGGTCGAGAAGCCGAGCGCGCCGGAGCACACCGCCTCGCCCGCGAGCTTCGCCATGGCCGCATTGTCTTCGGCCGTCGAGGGATCGCGGCGCGCGCCGCGCTCGCCCATGACATAGACCCGCAGCGCCGCGTGCGGCAGCTGCGCGCCGACATCGATGTCGAACTCGCGCTTGGACAGCCAGTTCATGTAATCCGGAAAGCTCTCCCAGGCCCAGGGAATGCCGGCGCTCAGCACAGGCTCGGGAATGTCCTCAACGCCTTCCATCAGCTGGATCAGGCGGACGTGATCGGCCGGCTTGCATGGCGCAAAGCCGACACCACAATTGCCCATGATCGCGGTGGTGACGCCGTTCTGCGAGGACGGCGTGATGTCCTGGCTCCAGGTGACCTGGCCGTCGTAATGCGTGTGAACGTCGACGAAGCCCGGCGTCACCAGCTTTCCACGCGCATCGATCTCCTCACGGCCGTTGGCCGCGACCTTGCCGACCTCGCTGATCTTGCCGCCGGTGATGGCGACGTCAGCCTCGAACAGCTCGCCGCCACGCCCGTCCGCGACGGTGCCGCCGCGGATCACGAGATCAGGGGTGCTCATGGTGTTTCTTCCGGTTTTGCTTTGTTGTTTCTTTCGTGCAGCTACGCCTTGGCTGGCTTCCGTTCCGTGAACGGCGACAGCACGACCGTTGCGACCATGAAGATCACGGAGGCGCCGAACACCCAGTGCGGCGCGCTCTGGTCCATGATCCAGCCGAACAGCAGCGGGCTGACGATGCCGCCAAGATTGAAGCCGGTCGAGACGATGCCGAAGGCGCGGCCCGCCGCACCGGGAGGTGCGGCGTTGCGCACCAGCATGTCGCGCGACGGCGCGATCACGCCGGAGAGGAAACCCGCGATCGCCATCGCGGCGGTGAGCGCCCAGCCGGGCAGTGTGACCAGCGCGATCAGCAGCACGATGGCGGCATTCGCGGCAAAGCAGGCGGCGGCGACATAGCCGTGGCGTTCGGTGTGGTCGGCGAGGAAGCCGCCGGCGAGCACGCCCGCCGCGCTGCAGCCGAGGAACGCCGTCAGCGCGATATTCGCAGCAGAGTAGGTCGCGCCGTAACCGCTCATCAGCGCCACCACGCCGAAATTGTTGATGCCGGCAACCGACAGGCTCAGCAGCATGAACAGCGCGGTCAGCGTGATCAGCGCCGGCGTGATGACGGCCTGCTTCGGCATGGTCGCGTTGCCTGGCTTGGTCTTGTGCGCACCGGCATCGGGAATGTTCATGGCGACCAGCAGCAGCGCCACCAGCACGCCGATTGCGCCCGATGCGATCAGCGCGCCGACGCCGCCGGACACGGTGATCAGTGCCGCGACGATTGCCGGCGCGACGGCGCCGCCAAAATAGCCGGCAAAGGTGTGGATCGAGAAGGCGCGGCCCATCCGCGCCTCGTCCATGTGCTCGGCCAGGATGGCGTAATCCGCGGGATGATAGACGCTGTTGGCGAGGCC
Source organism: Bradyrhizobium monzae (assembly GCF_021458635.1). Lineage (GTDB taxonomy): Bacteria > Pseudomonadota > Alphaproteobacteria > Rhizobiales > Xanthobacteraceae > Bradyrhizobium. Next base: position 263,611 of record NZ_JAIRDQ010000004.1, on the reverse strand, counting down.
AAGCAGCACGGCGCAGGCGATCAGCGAGGCGTAGCTCAGGTGCAGGCCGAGCATGATCAACGCAAGCCCGCCGAGCGTCAGCCCGCCCAGCAGGATCTTGCGCGCGCCAAAATGGTCGACGAGATAACCTGTCGGTGCCTGCGTCAGGCCGGAGACCACGGCAGAGACGGTCAGCGCGAAGCCGAGCTCGACATAGCCGACGCCAAGCTGACCTTTGAGGAACGGGAACAGCATCGGCAGGACCAGCAGATGAAAATGGCTGACCCAGTGCGCGATCGAAATCCCGGTGAGCGTGCGCAACGCGCTGTCCGCCTTGCCTTGTTGCGGTGCAGCGAGAACGTCGACCATTGCAGTTCCGTTTCAGTCCCTGGAAGCGCGCAAACTATCGGGGACAGCGGTTATTTGTCCATCAGCGCAGGCGCATGGCAGCTAGTGCGCGTGGAGGTCCACCCGTCGTCCTGCGAACGCAGGGACGACAGCGGAGTTCGGGGTTCCCTACAACGGCTCGTCATCATTCCCGTAACGATCACGCTTCGGCGTGGCGATGTCGCCGTCTTCGTAATCGTCGTCGGTGTTGCGCGGCGGCTGCGGCTTTTTGGCCTTGTCGTCAGCGGCCTTCGTCTTCGGTGGTTCGCTCGGCTTTGCAGTCTTGGCCATGGCGGGTCCCGGATGGTGATGCATCATCCGCTTCTAGATCTAAAATATGTGCGGCGCCTGATCTATCTCAAGAGCCACGACAGTCTGTCAGTGCATGATCGGCCCGCCGGCCTTCTTCCAGGCATCGATGCCGCCGGCGATGTGGGCGGTGTTGCTGAGACCGGCCACCTTGGCAGCGGCAACGGCCATCGCCGAGCGCTCGCCGAAGGCGCAGAAGAACACGACGCGGCGGCCGGTGGCGGCGGCGACCTCGCGCAGCATGCCGCCGGGCTTGAGGCTCTCCTCGACGCTCGGATAGGGCGTGTGCAGCGCGCCCTCGAGCATGCCGTGCTTCATCCGCTCATTGCTCTCGCGCAAATCGACCAGGAGCATGTCCGGCCGGCCGAGCGAACGGATCGCTTCGACTGCGCTGAGCGCACGGCCCTCCTTCTCCAGCTCCTCCTGGTGCAGGCCGACATGCATGTTGGCGGGCACTGCCACGTCCATCATCTTTGGATTGGGCAGCTTCAGGTTCGCCATCAGCTCGATATATTCGTCGACCGAGCGCACCTGCAGTCGCGGATTGTAGCGCCTCTCCTCACCGATGGTGGAGACGGTATCGCCCTTGTAGTCATGCGCCGGGAAGACCATCGTCTCATCCGGCAGCTTCAGCAGCCGGTTGAAGATCGACTCGTACTGCGCGCGCGATGAACCGTTCTGGAAATCGGTGCGGCCGGTGCCGCGGATCAAGAGCGTATCGCCGGTGAAGACGCGGTCACCCATCAGATAGGAATAGGAATCGTCGGTGTGGCCCGGCGTGTACATCACATCGAGCGACAGGCCCTCGATGGTCACCTTGTCGCCGTCGGCGACTCTCATGGCCACCACGTCGGCCTTGGTCTGGTCGCCCATGACGGTCATGCAATGGGTGCGGTCACGCAGCTCGCCGAGGCCGGTGACGTGGTCGGCATGCAAATGGGTGTCGACGGCCTTGACCAGCTTGAGGTCGAGCTCGCGCAGCAGCTGGCAGTAGCGATCGACCTTCTCCAGCACGGGATCAAGGATCAGCGCCTCGCCGCCGGGGCGGCTGGCAAGGACGTAGCTGTAGGTGCCCGAAACGCTGTCGAAGAGCTGGCGAAAGATCATGGCAGGACCCGGCGTGAACTGGTTTCGAGGATTCTACTACGCCGGGGGGTATAAAGAGAAGCAATTCACTGTAGTCGAGATAAAATTTAGAAGATTTTTGTTCCGCGGGACCGCGCTGGGGAGCGGAGCTTTTGTTGCGGGGCGGATGGACGGTCTACAGCGGAAGGTGTGGCTAAGACCTACGGCCTCACCACCGTGTACCCATTCTCCGCCAGAAACAGGATCTGCCCGACACCCACCTGCACCGGCGTCGCCGCCGGAATGAACTCCGGCCGCTTGCCTGTGTCCCGCTCGATCGTGTCGACCGTGTTGAGGCAGATGTCGAAGCGCACGCCTTGCGCGATCAGGCTCTCGACCTGCTTGCGGCGCTCGCTGGCCGACAGAAGCAGATCGATGCCGGGACCGAAGGTGACGACCTCAACCGCGATCTTGTCGGGGTCGTAAGCCTTCAGGAGATTGTTGGCGACGCTCAGCACCAGCGCCTGCTTCTTCGCATCGCTATCCGAGAGCTGCAGTACGATCTTGTGCTCGGCGAACGGCTTGTCCTGGAGCGGCACCTGTTGCGCAGAAGCGAGCGTTGGCGCGACCAGGACAAGCAGCGCCAGCAGCATCGCGCGAAAGGTTTGCGATCGCATCATGCCTATCCTGCAACGCCCGAATTGCCGTCGACGCCTTTCAGCGTGACGCCTGAGCCGAGCCGCTCCTGAAACATCCGGCCGGAGCGCAGATACTTGCCGACGACGTCCCACACCGGGGCGCCCTGCTGGTCGTTGACCGAGGCCCAGCCGGCGACCTTGTAGCGCCTGTTGGCGCTGAGCGCCTTGCCATTGGGGAGCTTGAGCTCGGAGATGCGGCTACCGATCGCGTTGGTGGGGCTGCAGGCGTAGCTGAGCCCGCCGGCCCGCACCATGTCACCGCCCTGCTGATAATAGGGATCGGCGTTGAAGAGATTGTCGCAGATGTCTTCCAGCACGTCCTTGATTTGGCCGCCGGTCATCTCCTGCACATAAGTCTCGGGATAGGTGATCGCGGTCTCCGCGAGCACATCCTCCATGGTCATCGGCTGGCCCGACAAGGCGGTGATGCCCCAGCGGAAGCCCGGCGACAGCGCGATCTCGGCGTCGAGCTCGGTGCGCAGCGCGGTGCAGATCAACTCGTCGATGGGGCCGACGAAATTGTCGCGGCGATAGAGCAGCCGGTCCGGCGTTGCGACTTTCTCCGACCAGTCGGTCACGTGCGGCGCGCGCAGCTTTCCGATCAGCTCGGCCATCGCAGCGTCGGGCTTCAGCAACTCGGAATAGACCGGCAGCAGATGATATTTGACGTCGCTGACCTTGCCCTTTTCGAGCGCGAGATCGAGCACGGCGAGAAATTTACCGTTCGAGCCGGCATTGGTGACGAGCGTCGTGCCGCTCGGGTTCTTCACGGCGATCGGTTGTGGCACGGCGTCATGGGTGTGGCCGCCGAGGATGACGTCGATGCCCGTGACGCGGCTTGCGAGCTTGAGGTCGACGTCCATGCCGTTGTGCGACAGCAGGATCACCGCATCGACCTTGTCGCTGCCGCGCAACGCATCGACATGCCTCTGCAGCTCTTCCTCGCGGATGCCAAAGGTCCAGTCCGGCGTGAAGCGCTTGGGATGCGCGATCGGCACGTAAGGAAAGGCCTGGCCGATGATCGCGACGCGATGGCCGCCGATATCCTTGATGGTCGACGGCTTGAACACGCGCCCCGTCGCTTTGTCGAAGGCGGGGGCATCGTTGAACGCCGCTTCCTCGGTCAGGAAGATGTTCTGCGCCAGAAACTCGCCCTTGAAATGCTCGAGATTCTCCCGCAGCACCTGCTCGCCATAGGTGAACTCCCAATGCCCGGTCATGGCCTCGATGCCGAGCAGATTCGCGACCTCGACCATGTCGCGGCCCTGCATGATGTTGGCGAGCCCGGTGCCCTGCCAGAGGTCGCCGCCGTCGACCAGCATGGCACGCTTGTCGCCGACATCACCGCGCAGGCGGTCGATCAGCGTTTTCAGATGGGCGAAGCCGCCGAGCTTGCCGAAACGTCCGGCGGATTTCTCGAACTCGACACAGGAGAAGGCATAGGCCTCGGCGCTGTCGGGCCGGATGCCGAAGTGCTCCAGGAAAGCGCGGCCGACCAGATGCGGCGGCCGTCCCGCCATCTCGCCAATGCCGATATTGACGCTGGGCTCGCGGAAATAGACCGGGTTGAGCTGCGCATGCGTGTCGGTGAGGTGCAGGATCCGTGCGTTGCCGAACCGCTCGATGTCGTAAATGCTCGCGGTCTCGGTGCCGCGTGCAAACCGCGGCAGCACAAGCGATGCGGCAGCAATTGCTGAGCCCCTCAGGAAATCGCGGCGGCGGATCGCCATCACTAATTCTCCGCGCCTATTTCTCGGCAGTTCGACGGTTCCGGTGTCATCAAGTCTAGCGGATTTCCATCGTCTTCCAGGCCTCTTTTTCAGAGGTCGCCTGGAAGATTGACGCCTTCGCCAGCGCTTCGGCTTCCCTGGCTGCGGTCACGGCGCGGTCGAAATCGCCGCCATCGCCCGCCTTCTTGGCGGCCGCCAGCGTCGAGACGGTCGTGGTCCACTGGTTGCGCATGTCGGCTGCCTCCTTGGAAGCACTCTCCGCGGCAGCATAGGCCGCCTTGTAGTCTGCTTCGGTTGCCGCGCGCGCCATCGGCGCGAAGCTCAGGGCCAGCAACATGGCGAGAGGAAGTGACCGCTTCATGGCCGCGCTCCCGGTCCGGAAATCGGCAGGCCGTTGGCGACGTAGGAGAGGAAATATTCGACGTCGCGATATTCATCGGCCTGCGGCTCCAGCGGAACCGCGCGGGTCTGGCTGTTGCAGGTGACGAAGCGGCGGCTGGTGGTGCCCATGCCGCTCCATTCGGAGCGGTAGATCGGCAGTGCGTTCAAGATGCCGAGCGCCGGCGCCAGGATCTCGGCGCGGATGCGCTCGCCCGGGCTCTGCACATGGCAGCTCGCGCAGGAGAAGTTCATCTGGCCGCGGCGGGTGTAGAAATAGCGCTTGCCGTTCTCGAACGCTTGCAGCGCGCGCGGATCATCCGGTATCCTGATGTCCATCGGCTTGCCGCGCGAGGTGAAGGCCATGTACGCCGTGAGCGAAGCCATCTCGTCCTTGACGTAGGAGTAGGGTGCTTCGCCATTGGCCTCGCGGCAGCGGTTCAGCGCGAGCTCCAGCGTGACAACCTTGCCTTCCTTGGTGTCGAAATAGGGATAGTTTTGGCGAATGCCGATGCCGCCGTTCGGGAAGCAGTCGGCATAGGTCTTGCCGTTCTTGAACGGCGTCGCAAACATTTCCTTGCCGGCGTCGAGCGCGAACTCGTAGGGCGGAAACTCTTCCTTCTCCTGCCACTGCCGCTTCATGTCCTCATTCATGGAATAAGGACCGTTGACGAAATCCTCGTGCTTCACGTTTGGAAACTTCTGGAAGAAGAAGTTTTGGAACGCCTTGGCATCGGCAACGGGGTCGACCTTGTCGGCCGCGATCACGCGCGGCGAGGTGAGTGCGAACGCGACGAGCGCGGCGCTCAACGAGCCAAGCAGGAGGGCAGTGCGGGCCTTCATCACGCGATCTTTGCGGTGGTCTGGTCGGACCCACCCTTGTTGTCGGTCCAGGAGATTTTGAGGTCGTCGCCCTTCTTGGCGCCCTTGAAGCTGAACTTGACGTAGGGGTCCTTGGAGACTGCGGTACCCCAATTGGCGACGAACACGTCCTTGCCGTTACATTCGAACTTCAGCTGCTGGATGTAGTGCGCGGGGATCAGCTCGCCCTTGGCGTCCTTGACCAGGCCGGTATCCATGGGGTGCTGGATCAGCGTCTGCACCTCGGTGATGTCGCCGTTGGATGTTGCACGTACGCGAATGCTGGATGCCATCGGATTGATCCTCCTAACCGCCGCAGCCGCCGACGGTGACCTTGACCTCCTTGGTCGCGCTGTAGAGCTTGCCGTCGGCTTCCACGATCGCGGTCACGGTGCTGGTCTTGGCCATCTTCAAGCGGTTGGCGACAGCAGGCATGGTGCCGTCGGGAATCTTGTAGGAGGCTGCGAGCGCGTTCGGGTTCTCGGCGACGAAGAGCGAGATCGAGCTGACCTTGTCCAGCGTCGTCGCCACTGCGATCGGCACCACGCCGCCGTTCTCGGCAATCTCGGGCGCATCGAGCTTGACCTTGTCGGAGGGCTCGGCGGTCTTGCCGAAGAGCGCCTTGATCGCGTCGGCCTCGTTCTTCAGCTTGAACGCCTCTTCCGGATATTTGTCATTGGCCGCGGCGAGCGCGGGCGCGAACGGCAGATTGCCGAGGCCGAGCAGCGCGACCGAGGCCGCGCCCTGAAGGATCAGGCGCCGCGTCGGATGAGGGTCGGTGTGTGTGGTCATCTCAGGTCTCATCTGGGTTTTCCGGGCTCGCCGTTACAGCGTCTGCAGGAAATCAACGATCGCGTTGATCTCCTGGTCGGTCAAAAGCCGGTTGCGGCCGAACGGCGGCATCATGGTCTGCGGATTGCGCTTGGTCTCGTCGAACAGGATTGCGACCAGCTCGTTGCGGTCGGGGTATTTTGCCTTGATGTCCTTCAGCTCCGGCCCGATCGTGCCCGGCAAGTCGCCGCCCTTGATGGCGTGGCAGGTCAGGCAATTGCCCTTGCCGCGGTCGAAGGCGAGCTTTTGGCCGTCGGCGATTGCGGACTGCGCCCATGCCGGGCGCATGGCGAGGCCTGTGAGGACGACCAGCGCGAGGAGCAGGGCGGGCTTGCGAGGAAAGGCGGTCAAGGCGTCGTTCCGAGGCTTATGATGTCGGCAAGAGATAGTGTTCAAAAGCACAAAGGGCATGCCCTGACAATCAAGACTATGCAGGGCGCAAAATGGCGTTAATATCTTCCGCATTGCAACTGAAGAGATAGATCGTTCATCAAGCCGGCTTTAACCGGCAAAGTCCGGGGGGCGTTTTGCCCTTGTTGCGTTTTCGTCTGCTTTCTTGTTTTTTGGGGATATGAATTGGCTGAATATGTCGTTGAATTTGGCAGGGACGGCGGGAGGGTCGAATCCGACGGCCGTCTCGATGCGCCGGCCTTCCATCGCAATCACGAGCCGCTCTGGGCGGCGCTCGGAAAGCATCTCGCAGGCCAGTCGGGCGACGTGGTCGAGGTCGGCAGTGGAACCGGCCAGCACGTGGTCCATTTCGCCCGCCATACGCCCGATCTGGTCTGGTGGCCGAGCGACCTCAATCAGCGCCACGTGAAGAGCATCGAGGCCTGGCGCGTGCATTCGGGCCTGACAAACATCCGCTCGCCGTTGCGGATCGATCTTGTCGATCCCGACTGGTGCCCGGAGATGAAGAGCGGGCGGGGGCCGAACAATCTGGCCGCCGTGTTCTGCGCCAATGTCATTCACATCGCACCCTGGACCGTGGCCGAGGGCCTGTTCGCCGGCGCCGGCCGTTATCTGCGGTCCGACGGCCAGCTGTTCCTCTACGGCCCGTTCAAGCGCGACGGCAAGCACACCGCACTCAGCAACGCCGTGTTCGACACCTCCTTGCGCGAAGGCAATCCCGAATGGGGCGTGCGCGACATCGGCGATGTCGAAAAACTCGCGCGCGGTGCGGGCTTGAGGCTGGTCGATACGATCGACATGCCCGCGAACAATCTGACGCTGGTGTTTGGGCGTTAACAGGTCGTCATGCCCGGGCTTGTCCCGGGCATCCACGTTCTTCGTGCTAAGCGGCTAGTCGTGGATGGCCGGGTCAAGCCCGGCCATGACGATGGGGAGGCATCGGCGTCCAACCGCTAACCTTCATCCACCCACCCGATCTTCTCCTTCAAAAACTGAAAGCCGAGCACCTGGAAGCCGGCGCGCTCCTTGTTGTCCTTGCCGTAGCCGTGGCCGCCGGCGGCGGGCTCGTAGAACCAGGCGTCGTAGCCCATCGCCTGCAGCTTTGCCGCCATCTTGCGCGCGTGTCCGGGGTGGACGCGGTCGTCGCGCCGCGTCGTGGCGATCAGGATCGGCGGATAGGGTTGGCCGGGCTTTGCGTTGTGATAGGCGGAGTAGGTCTTCAGCCACTCCCATTCCTCGGGCTTGTCGGGGTCGCCATATTCCGCGATCCAGCTCGCGCCCGCGAGCAGCTTGGTGTAGCGGCGCATGTCGATCAGCGGGATGGTGCAGAACAGCGCGCCGAAGCGCTCGGGGTATCGCACCAGCATGTTGGTGATGAGGATGCCGCCGTTCGAACCGCCTTGCGCGGCGATCCGCCTTGGCTGCGTCACGCCGCGGCGGACGAGATCGGCGGCGACTGCCGCGAAATCATCATGCGACAGCTTCTTGCCGGCGTATCGCCCCGCATCGTGCCAGCGCGTGCCGAACTCGCCGCCGCCGCGCAAATTGGCCTGCACCGTCGTGCCGCCGCGCTCCAGCCACAGCTTGCCGAGCGACGAATTGTATTGCGGTTTCACCGCGAGCCCGAAGCCGCCATAGGCGCTCATATAGACCGGCGCATCGCCGGTCTCACCGGCTGGACCGGTCTGCACATAGGGAATGCGCTCGCCGTCGATCGAGATCGCCTCGTGTTGCGTCACCACGAGGCCGTCGGCGTTGAAGGTCTTCGGCGCCTGCTTCAGCACCGTCGGACTTTCGACGCCGCGCTCGACCAGCCTCAGCGAAGGCGGCGTCAGCGGATCCTGCACATTGGCGAGCAGGTCGCCGTTGCTTTCGGATTCATGATGATCGAAGCGCCAGACATCGACGACGCCGATTCCCGGGAGCCCGCGCAGGGTTTCGCGGCTCCAGCCGGTGGGAGACGGCGTGCAGATCTCGAAGACCGGCCGCAGCTCGTCGAGAATGGACAGCAGCAGCTTGCCGTCGGCCCAGGAAAATCCCTGGAGCGCGCGGCGCGCGCCTGGTGCGAAGACGACGGTGAAGTTGCGATCTCCAGCGAGAAAGGCCGACAGCGAAATGCCGAGCACACTGTCCGCGGTGTGGGTGACGCCGGCCACGGTCCATGCCGAGCGCAGCTTGATCGCGAACCAGTCGCGGTGAGCCTGCAGCCAGATGTCGGAGGGAAGGTCGAGCTTTATGGTCGCGCCGGTTTCGGTGCCCAGCCAGACGTCGAACTTGAAGAAGTCGAGCCGGTCGACGAACCAAACCCGCGGCGTCTCGCCGGTGCGGTCGACGTCGCAAGAGGCGCTCATGCGATCCGGCGTGGTCTCGAAGACCACGCGAGCATTCTCGACAGGCTCGCCGCGCCGCCACAACCGCACCGTCCGCGCATAGCCGGAGCTCGTCGCCATGGCTTCGCCGCCATAAGCGCTCGACAGCAGCAGCGTGTCGGCATCGACCCAATCGACGCCGCCCTTGGCTTCCGGCAGGGTGAAGCCTCCGGCAGCGAAGCTCTTCGTGTCGAGGTCGAACTCGCGCAAGGTGACGGCGTCGCTGCCGCCCCGCGACAGGCTCAGGATCGTCTGCGGCACGTCGCCCGGAAACGAGCTCGACCAATTGAGAAGCCAGTCCTCGCCTTCTTCCGCCGCGAGCTTGTCGATATCGAGCAGCGTCTCCCAGGCCGTCTCGGGCTTGCGAAATTCCGCCATCGTGGTTCGTCGCCACAGGCCGCGCGGGTTTTTCGCGTCCTTCCAGAGATTGTAGAGCAGGCCGTGGCTGCGGCTGACATAGGGGATGTTGTCCGATCGGTCGTAGATCGACGCAAGGATGTCGCGGTCGCGTTCGAACGCCGCGCCGCCGAATCTGTCCAGCGTCAGGCGGTTCTGCCGCGCCACGAAATCGAGCGCGCGAGCGCCTTCGACCTCTTCCAGCCAGAGCCAGGGATCGTCGTCGGGCGCGCTGAGCGTAGGCTTGTGATCGACGGACATGAACAAGACTCCTGAGATCGCGCGGCGGATAGGATTTGATCGCGCGCAAGCCGTCAAGAGCGCCGCCCGGTATGGTCCATCCGATTGCGTCAGAGGCATGGCCTGCGCCCGTTTGCGCCGGTTGCCCGCCCTCCCGCGCCCCGCCATAGTGCCGGGAATCACCAAGCCTTTTGCTTAAAAGACCCTGCGGGCGGAAATGCCGATGTTAGACGTGACTTCAGCCAATGAGATTGCCGACGACGTCCGCGTGCGCGGCAATGTGGTGCGCCTCGCCGCAGCCCAGGCGCTGACCGGCGCCAATTCGGCGGTGATCTTCGCCACCGGCTCGATCGTCGGCGCCACGCTCGCGCCCGACATGTCGCTCGCGACCGTGCCGCTGTCGATGTACGTGGTCGGGCTCGCGGCCGGTACGCTGCCGACCGGCGCGATCTCGCGCCGCTTCGGCCGCCGCTGGGCTTTTGTCATCGGCACCGGCCTCGGTGCGCTCACCGGTGTCATCGGCTCGTTCGCGATCCTGCACGCCTCGTTCGCGCTGTTCTGCCTCGCGACCTTCCTCGGCGGCCTCTATGGCTCGGTGGCGCAATCCTACCGCTTCGCGGCGGCCGACGGCGCCAGCGCGGCCTATCGGCCGAAGGCCGTGTCGTGGGTGATGGCGGGCGGCGTGTTCGCCGGCGTGCTCGGTCCGCAGCTCGTGCAATGGACCATGGAGATCTGGTCGCCCTATCTGTTCGCCTTCAGCTTCCTGGTGCAGGCGGCGGTCGCCCTGGTTGCGATGGGCATCGTCGCCGGCGTCGACATGCCGAAGCCGGCCCCGGCCGATCTGCACGGTGGCCGGCCGCTACTCGAGATCGTGACCCAGCCGCGCTTCATCGCGGCCGCACTGTGCGGCGTCATCTCCTATCCTATGATGAATCTGGTCATGACGTCGGCGCCGCTCGCCATGAAGATGTGCGGACTGAGTCTGTCCGATTCCAATTTCGGCATTCAATGGCACATCGTCGCGATGTACGGCCCGAGCTTCTTCACCGGCGCGCTGATCGCCCGCTTCGGCGCACCGAAGATCGTCGCCGCCGGCCTGCTGCTGGAAGCGGGTGCCGCCGGCATCGGCCTCTCCGGCATCACCGCGATGCATTTCTGGGCGACGCTGATCGTGCTCGGCGTGGGCTGGAATTTCTCCTTCATCGGCGCCTCCGCGCTGGTGCTGGAGACGCATCGGCCGCAGGAGCGCAACAAGGTGCAGGCCTTCAACGATTTCCTAGTGTTCGGCATGATGGCGATCGGCTCGTTCTCCTCCGGGCAGTTGCTTGCGAATTACGGCTGGTCCGCGGTGAACATGGTGGTATTCCCGCCGGTCGTGCTCGGTCTCGCGGTGCTCTCGCTGGCGTCCTGGGCCCGCCGCCGCAAGGCGCAGCTGGACGCGGCCATGGGCGAGTTCCCGGACGCACTTTAAGTGGCAGGAGACTGTCAGCAACGTTGATACTTCGATCCAGGTCGAAGTGATTTTTGGATGAGGGTTTATTAGATGTCGTCATGGCCGGGCCTTGTCCCGGCCATCCACGTCTTAGGCGCGCGGATCGAAGAACGCGGATGCCCGGGCATAGGCGAGCGGAAGCGACGCCGTCCTTCAGACGGCTATGCCCGGGCATGACGGAGTAAGCGGCAATGCTCGACAATCCTCAGACTCCGGCGATCGACGAATCCTCGCTCCGCTACGAAGGCTGGCGCATCGTCGCCGTCTGCTTTCTGCTCGCGACCTTCGGTTGGGGCCTCGGCTTCTATGGCCAGAGCGTCTATGTCGCCGAGCTGCAGCGCGCGCGGGGTTGGCCGGCCTCGCTGATCTCCTCGGGCACCACGTTCTTTTATCTGTTTGGTGCACTGCTGGTCGTCTTCGTCGGCGAGGCCGTCCGCAAATACGGCCCGCGCATCTGCCTGATCGCCGGCACGCTGGCGATGGCGGCAGCTAGCGTCGCAATCGGCGCGGTGCGCGAGCCCTGGGAGCTATATCTGGCGAACGCCGTGCTCGCCTTCGGCTGGGCCGGCACCAGCCTCGCCATGATCACCAACACCATCAGCCTCTGGTTCGACCAGAAGCGCGGCATGGCGATCAGCCTGGCGCTGAACGGCGCCAGTTTTGGTGGCATCGTCGGTGTGCCGCTGCTGGTGATGATGATCAGCCATATCGGATTCGGAAACGCGATGTTCGCCACGTGCGGCGCCATGCTGGTGCTGCTCGTGCCGGTGATCCTGCTGGTCGTCGGCCGGCCGCCCGATCTCCATGGCCGGCATGGAGCGGCGCCGGCAAAGCCGCAATCGTCGACGGAGATCCGCTCGCGCGCGCTGCGCGATGTCGGTTTCCTCACGGTGACGATTGCGTTCGCACTGGTGCTGTTCGCGCAGGTCGGCTTCATCGTGCACCTGATCTCGTTCCTCGATCCCGTGATCGGGCGCGAGCGCGCGGCCGTAGCCGTCGCGGTGCTCACCGCGATGGCGGTGATCGGCCGGGTCCTGTTCTCGATGGTGATCGACCGCCTCAACCAGCGGCTGGCATCGGCGCTGTCGTTCCTAAGCCAGGCCGCGGCGCTGTGCGTCGTGATCAATCTGCACAATGATTACGTGCTGATCGCAGCCTGCGCGGTGTTCGGCTTCTCGGTCGGCAACCTCATCACGATGCCGTCGCTCATCGTGCAGCAGGAGTTCGATTCCGCCTCGTTCGGCGTGCTGATCAGCCTCAACACCGCGATCAATCAGGTGACCTATGCGTTCGGCCCCGGCGTGGTCGGCTTCCTGCGCGACTGGTCCGGCGGCTATTCGCTGCCGTTCTATCTCTGTATTGTGCTGGAGGTGGCGGCGGCAGCGTTGATCATGGTGCGGGGCACGCCCCACACGAAGACTGCATAGGGGGCGACGGCGTCTCAACACACTCCGTCATTGCGAGCGCAGCGAAGCAATCCAGAGTCTTTCCGCGGTGGCAGTCTGGATTGCTTCGCTTCGCTCGCAATGACGACGGGAGGGAGCGGAGTTAGACCTCGCGCTGCTTCAACAACGCCTCCACATCCAGACGCTTCGTGAACATCGCGAGCTTCCCATCCGGCCCGAACGGCCACTGCTCCCGCGGCTTGTCCCAATACAGCTCCACGCCATTCTGATCGGGATCGCGCAGATACAGCGCCTCGGACACGCCGTGATCGCTGGCGCCGTCCAGCGCAATGCCGGCCGTCAGCACGCGATGCAACGCGTCCGCCAGTGCCGGCCGCGTCGGGTAGAGGATCGCGGTGTGAAACAGCCCGGTCGTGCCTGGCGGCGGCGGAGAGCCGCCCTTGCTTTCCCAAGTGTTGAGCCCGATGTGGTGATGATAACCGCCGGCCGAGATGAAGGCCGCGCCTGAGCCCATGCGCTGCATCAGCTCGAAGCCGAGCACGCCGCAATAGAAGCCCAGCGCACGATCGAGATCGGCGACCTTGAGGTGGACGTGGCCGATCCTTGTGCCGGCGGCGACGGCTGATGTTTGCGACATGTGGCTGCTCCGTTACCAGATCTCACTTAGGCCGCGCGTCGGGACAGTGCTACTGGCTGATCCCGAAACCCAGCGTTTCCGGATGCGCAATGGCGCATCCGGATGCGAAGCTATGACAGCTCCGGCACCTCGCCCTCCGGCAGTTCGAACGCGAACGTGTTCAGCGTCATCGACACCATCGTGTAATAGCCGCAGAGGCCAATCACCTCGACGACGCCGCGCGCGCTGAGCACGTTCACCGCCTCGTCGTAGAGGCCCTTCTCGACGCCGTGGCCCTCATGCAGCGACTTCGCGAGATCATAGATCATCTTGGCCTTGGGATCGTCGAAAGCCGGCGTGCGGCGATCGCGGATCGCGTCGATGATTTTGGGATCCATGCCGCCCGCCAACGCGAGGCGCTTATGCGCATACCATTCGTAGTGCGCAGTCCAGTGCCGCGCCGTCACCAGGATCGCGATCTCCGAGAGCTTTGCCGGGAAGATGGTGTCGTAGCGCAGGACCTCGCCGAGCCGCGTGGCGTGACGGGCCATGTCGGGGCTGTTGAGCCAGGCCATCATCGGCGCCGGCGGCTTGCCGCGTTTGCCGGCAATCGACTCGTCATAGGTCTGCCGCTGGCTCTCGTTCATTTCGCCAGGCGAAAGAAGTTTCAGGCGCATTCTCGTTTCCTCTTTGTTTTCAAGCACCGCCGCGGCGTGACTATAGCCGATGACGCGGCACGGAAGTGGTTGAATTCCGCAGTGCGATGGCCCAGAGTCGTGCCCAACAAGTCTTTTGAATTAGTGGAAACGACCATGAGCGAAACTGAGACGGCCGATCTCGAACAATTCCGCAGCGAGACCCGCGCCTGGCTGGAAGCCAATTGTCCGCCGGAGATGCGCAAGCCCGCGGCGTCGGATGGCGACGTGTTCTGGGGCGGGCGCAACGCAAAGTTCTCGTCCGAGCCGCAGCGCATCTGGTTCGAGCGCATGCGCGACAAGGGCTGGACCGTGCCGGACTGGCCGAAGGAATATGGTGGCGGTGGCCTCAGCGCGGCCGAGCACAAGGTGCTGCGTTCGGAGATGGGAAGAATCGGCGCGCGCCCGCCGCTGTCGAGCTTCGGCATCTGGATGCTCGGGCCGGCGCTCTTGAAGTACGGCAACGAGGCGCAGAAGAAGGAGCATCTGCCAAAAATCGCCGCGGGCCTGATCCGCTGGTGCCAGGGGTATTCCGAGCCGAACGCCGGCTCCGATCTCGCTTCGCTGCAGACCCGCGCCGAGAGCGACGGCGACGATTTCGTCATCACGGGATCGAAGATCTGGACGTCCTACGCCAACTACGCCGACTGGATCTTCTGCCTGGTACGCACCGACTCGGCTGCGAAGAAGCATGACGGCATCAGCTTCATCCTGTTCGACATGACGTCGAAGGGCGTCACCACCAAGCCGATCCTGCTGATCTCCGGCTACTCGCCGTTCTGCGAGACCTTTTTCGACGGCGTCCGCGTGCCTAAGTCGCATGTGGTCGGCACCGTCAATCGCGGCTGGGACGTCGCGAAATATCTGCTGCAGCACGAGCGCGCGATGATCTCCGGCATGGGCGAGCGCGGCGTCGGCCGTCCGCTCGGCCAGATCGCGGCCGACTCGGTCGGCTCGGATGCACAAGGCAAGCTCGACGATTCGATGCTGCGTGGCCGGATCGCGAATTTCGACGTCGACGAGGCCGCGCTCGCGGCCTGCGCCGAGCGCGCGGTCGATCTCGCCAAGGCCGGTCAGGCGCATCCGGCGTTTTCGTCGGCGATGAAATATTACGGCACCGAGCTGAACAAGCGTCGCTACGAGATCCTGATGTCGGCTGGCGGCGTCGATGCGCTGGAATGGGAGAGCGAGCGCTCGCGCCAAGGCGCCCGCTCGCGCGCCTGGCTGCGCACCAAGGCCAACTCGATCGAGGGCGGCACGACGGAGGTGATGCTCGGCATCGTCGCCAAGCGCATCCTGGATTTGCCGGGGGCTTGAGCACGTTCTCACCACACGTCATTCCGGGGCGCGCGACGCGCGAGCCCGGAATCCATCTCACTGCAGGAATGCCGTCCGATGGATTCCGGGCCTGGCCCTTCGGGCCATCCCGGAATGACGAAAGCAAATAGACTTCGAAATTCGGAAACACGCACATGGCCCTCGTCCTCACCGAAGAACAATCGATGCTCCGCGATAGCGCGCGCGGGCTGATCAGCGACAAGGCGCCGGTGTCGCACCTGCGATCTCTACGCGATTCCAAGGATCCCACCGGCTTCTCCAAGGAGCTGTGGCACTCCTTCGCCGAGATGGGCTTTTCCGGCTTGCTGGTGCCGGAAGAATTCGGCGGCAGCGGTCTCGGCTTCATGGAAGCCGGAATCGTCATGGAGGAGATCGGCCGCACGCTGATGCCGTCACCGTTCCTGGCCACCTCAGTGGTCGCGGCCTCGGCGCTGAACCGCGGCGGCAATGCCGCGCAGAAGTCGGAGTTCTTGCCGAAAATTTCCAACGGCTCGCTGCTCGCGACGCTCGCGATCGACGAAGGCGCAAAGCATCGCCCGCTGCAGACGAGCTTGCAGGCCGTGCGCGCCGGCAACGGTTTCAAACTCTCGGGTGCCAAGGCGCTCGTCGTCGACGGCCATGTCGCCGATCTCTTCATCGTCGCTGCGCGCACCGCAGGCTCCGCCGGCGAGCGCGACGGCCTGACGCTGTTCCTGGTCAACCCCAAGGCCAAGGGCGTTGCGATCGAGCGCACCATCATGGTCGACGCGCACAACGCGGCGCGGATCGAGCTTTCCAATGTCGAGGTCGATGCCGACAGCGTGCTCGGCGAGGTCGATCAGGGCGCGGCGCTGCTCGACGGCGTGCTCGATATCGGCCGCGGCGCGGTCGCCGCCGAAATGGTGGGCCTCAGCGACGAGGTGTTCAACCGCACCGTCGAATACCTCAAGAACCGAAAGCAGTTCGGCAAGCTGATCGGCGAATTCCAGGCACTGCAGCACCGCGCGGCCGAGCTCTATGTCGACATCGAGATCACCCGCGCCGCCACCATGAAGGCGCTGCAGGCGCTGGATGCGGACGTCGCCAAGGCGGCGTCAGCCGTCGCTGTTGCCAAGGCGCGCGCCGGCACCACCGCAACCCGCGCGGTGCAGGAGGGCGTGCAGATGCATGGCGGCATGGGCATGACCGACCAGTTCGACATCGGCTTCTTCATGAAGCGCGCACGCGTGTGCGAGGAGTTGTTCGGCGACACGAATTACCACACCGAGCAACTGGCGCGGGCGCGGGGGTATTGAGACGAGGGTACCACCGGCACGATCGAGGGCGTGGAGCAGAACCGAACACAGCCGGCTGTCATGCGCCTCACCTTCCGTGAGGGCGAGATGGACCGGCAGGCCATCGGTGTCCACCACCGCGTGGATCTCGCTGGTCAGGCCATCTCGTGAGCGATCCCTATCTTCCTGATTGTTGTCCGCGATACAGGCTCCGTGCTGATGCACGCGCATGTTGAAGGTATCGCTCATTTGCACCGCCGCGTCATGACCGGCAGCCAGTGCCGTCCATGACGTGGTCCCCGACGCCAGCCCGTCGCCACCGAACCAAGCGATTGTAACAGGTGGTGCGGGGTCTTGGGCAGCGCCGTCAACCCGCAATGCCCCGTTTTCATGTCGCTAACGCTTTGAATTGACTTGCGCTTTCGTCGGCGCCGCGGATCTGACCGGACTCGCTGCCGGCTCGCCCCAATCGCGCATGACCCGAAGCCGACTCGGCCGCTAGGAAGCAGCGACGTCGTTCTCGGGGGGTGGAGTGGACGGACGTGGGACAGCACACGTCGGGACCTTACAGTCTGGACCCCAATGCTGAACTCCCTTGATTTAGATCAACCCCGCCGTGTGCCATTCCCAATACGCCCCAGCATTCAGAGGACCCGAAACGGCTTCGTTTTTCTGGCAATGGCGATCCAGTGAAGCCACGGAGCCTACGATGCTCATTGGCCAGCTCAGGCTCGGGATGCCCGGAACCGCCACCGTGTTTGCAGAGAACGCCGGCGTCATTGGCGTGCTCATGTCGATCCTGGTCTGGATCAGCTCGTATACAGCGTATCTTTAACAGCGAGGGAGGACCCACCATGTACCGTCGCAATGCTCTGAAGATTGGGGCGGCCGCCTGGCTGATCTTTTCGATGGATACGATGGCGCTCGCTCAGACGCCAAAAATGAAAATGAGCACCGAGATCCCGCCATCACTCATTACGAAGGACACGGTGGAAACTCGCCTTGGAAAGCTCAAGTTCACCGACGGCTTTCCCGACAGCGAAACCGTCGACAAGGTCTTTAGCAATCTCGACTTCCAGCGCGGCGTTCAGGCCTATATGACCGCATTGCCGGGCGTTTCGATTGAAGCAGTCCGCCGTAGCTCCGCTGATTTCGGTGCGGTCAACCAGACCGTCCTGATCGCAGAGCAACTGCTGGACTCCAAATCGCTGTTCCTGACCGCTAACACCACCACGCCCTATACTGTGCTCCTTCTAAGCACCAAGGATGGTCCGCTGGTCATCGAAGTACCTCCGGAGGTGCTCGGTCCAATCGACGATGCCTGGTTCCGATGGGTTACCGACGTTGGCTTCACCGGACCGGACAAGGGTAAAGGCGGCAAGTACCTGCTGCTGCCGCCGGGCTACACCGGCGCGGTGCCCGATGGCTACTTTGTTGCTCGTTCACGCACTGTAGGAAACCTGCTCTTCTTTCGAACCTTCCTGAAAGATGGCGACCCGAAACCCGGCGTCGATATGGTGAAGAAGGCCTTGCGGGTATATCCGCTCAGTCAGAGCGCAAATCCGCCTGCCATGAAGTTCGTCGACATCTCCGGCAAGGCGTTCAACACAATCGGCCCCGCTGACTATTCGCTTTTTGAGTTTCTCAATCGCTTCATTCAGGATGAGCCAAATGATGCGCTCGACCCGGATACGCTGGGCCTGTTCGCCGCCATCGGGATCGAGAAGGGCAAGCCTTTCGCGCCTGACACTCGCATGAAGGGGATACTTGAAGAGGCGGCGGCGGTAGGCGATGCCACGGTTCGCTCCCTCATGTATCGCGCGAGAATCAAGGAGGCGTACTTCTACCCGGACAGCGCGTGGATGACCGCGTTCATCGGAGGAAGTTACAAGTTCGAGGAAAACGGCGCCGTCAATCTGGACGCAAAGAGCATGTTCTTCTTCTACGCTACCGGCATATCGCCGGCGATGGCGATGAAGATGGTTGGAGAAGGCTCACAGTACGCCGCCGCTTTCGTCGACGCCAAGGGTAACCCCCTCGATGGAACGAAGACCTATAGACTGCACATGCCGCCGCGCATTCCTGCCAAGGAGTTCTGGTCGTTCACGGTGTACGACAATCAGACACGCTCGATGCTTCAGACGGATCAGCAGTTCCCTGCCGTCGGCAGCCTCACCAAAGGACTGCTGGTGAATGCGGATGGGTCGGTCGATGTCTACTTCGGTCCGAAGGCGCCAGCCGGGAAGGAAAACAACTGGATCCAGACGGTCCCCGGCAAGGGCTGGAACACTCTTCTGCGTCTCTACGCGCCGCTCGAAACCTGGTTTGACAAGAGCTGGCGCCCCGGAGAGATAGAGCCGATGTGAGTGACGCCAAGGATGGGCGCCTATACCGTCTGCGCGTGCCTGCGGCGGCGGCGAGCGGTTGTGGGGCCGCAGCTTCAGGCTCGACGATGTTGAGTTGATTGAGTAGTACCGACACAAGCCGGTGCCCTGGCCCGGCGCCGGTAACTTGTAACATTTTCGGAGCTGCCACCTGAGCGCGCGGGTGGCAAGGACCGCATTGGGTCACGTCGAGGCATTCCGCCGGTGAGTGCCCAATGACCGCTCGGGGCCCATCAGCGAAGTGGGGTACCCTACGAAGTGCGCTCGGAGTCACGGTCCGAGCCGCGCCAACTCTCATAACTCGCGACTTGGGAGAACCACTCTCGGTCTGGGATGCACCCGCGCGTCGCCCAGGACTAGGTGATGGCGTCGCGGAGGCTGTCGCGGTCCAGGATGCGGAGCAGCCGGTCGAACTTAGGCTGGCGGCCATTCGTTTCGAGATTGGCTCGAACTTGGTATCGGCGGCGTTGTTTTCAGTTTCATCTTTGAGCCGACGATCTCGACGCGACCGCGTGCGCCGGGGACCGGCATAGTCGTGATTGGGGCGGTCCCCGATTGAACGCGGCCCTTAGACCGCGCCTTCCTCGACCGCCGGAGCCGACCGGGGCGCGGAAACCAGCGCGGCGAAGCCCCCGAGCAGCGGCATGGCGACAAAAAGAGCGACCGCAGCGACGTCGAAGGCTATGCCCGCACTTCCGGCGCGGTGCGCGAAGACGCCCGCGATCGGCGGCAACGCCAGCATGCTCCCGTAGAACGCGGTGAAGAAGATTCCCATTCCGACCGCGCGCGCCTGGACGGGAAGCGCCCATGACGGCAGGCTGGCGAACGTCGCTCCGGATAGGCCGGCCACCAGCCCCAGTCCTGCGAAGATGAGAACGTCGTGGTCGGACACCGGGACGGCTGCCATCCCGACCGCGGCGAGCAGCAGGGATGCGGCAGCGATCCAGATGCCGGGGCCTCGCCGGATCGCAAGCGCGCCGCCGACTGGGATGGCCGCAATAGTGACCCACAGCGCGACACTGACGTGTGAGGCGGCGATCTCGGCCGTATAGCCCCTCTCGGTGAGAAGCAACGGACCGAACGCAAACGCATTGGCGAAAGTGGCATTGGCAATGCCACCGACCAAGCCTGCAATGGCCACCGCGGCCGTGACGGCCGCGCTTGGGAAGGCCGCGGACAACGGCGCGCCCGGTCGCGCCTGCTTCGGCAGCGCGACCAACAGGATTAGCGCCATCAGGGTCAGGATCACCAGTGCTACCGACGCCCCGATCAGCCCGAACTTGTCCGCGATCGGCGGCAACGCGATCAAAGCCAGCGCTATCCCGCACGGCCACGAGCCGGCGAGAGCCGCCATCGCAAGGCCGAACTGCCTACCAGCGAACATATCGGCGATCATCTTGGTGCCTGCGATGGTAAACACCACCCCGCCCGTGCCCGCGATGACTCTGGCCAGCAGGCGCGCGTTCCAGTCGCTCGACAGATCGACGACGGCGCCGGCGAACATCAGCGCCGCGCACAGGAGAAGCGTGGTTCGTTCGCCGAGCCTTTGGACCACTATTCCTCCAGGAAGCGCAACCAGGACGCTGGGCGCCAGATAGGCGCCGACCAGGATGCCGAGCCGGGCATAATCGAGGCCCTCCGCTCGAAGCAGCGGGCCGAGCGCTCCGACGCTTTCGAACTGCATGCCCATGACGCAACGCGCCGTGAAGAGCAGCGCTAGAATTCGCCATTTCGATTCCACGGGCGCCTCGGCATCCGACGATTGCATCCGGCCAGTGTTACGTCGAAGCTCCCGCGAAGCAAGCCGCGATCTCGGCTTGACCAAAAGGCCCTTTGCGTCATTTAGCTGCGCAGCAGAATTTGGTCGCTATCGAGGCATGGCGGACTCTGGCAAGCCGTGCGCTGGCAGATTTATGGGTTCACGATCTGGCCTGAATACGAGGTGTCGTCCCGGCGTTCCGCCGGGACGACACCAGGGAGAGTCGCCTTATCGCATCGGCGGCGCGTACTGCACGCCACCCGCGTTCCACAGCTGGTTCATGCCGCGCGGGATCTTCAGCGGCGACTTGTCGCCGATATTGCGCTCGTACATCTCGCCGTAATTGCCGACGCGGCGGATGATGCGCGCGGCCCAGTCCTTGGTCAGGCCGAGCTGCTCGCCGTAATTGCCATCGGTGCCGACCAGCCGCATCACTTCCGGCTTCTTCGACTTCAGGGCCTCGTCGATATTCTCCGAGGTGACGCCGAGCTCTTCGGCGTTGATCATCGCGTAGAGCGTCCACTTCACGATCATCATCCAGTCGTCGTCGCGCTGGCGCACGACGGGGGCGAGCGGCTCCTTGGAGATCATGTCGGGCAGGATCATGTGGTCGCCGGGCTTGGACATGTTCAGCCGCAGCGCATAGAGCTGCGAGACGTCGGCGGTGAGCGTGTCGCACTTGCCGGTGTCGTAGGCCTTCACCACGTCTTCCAGCTTGTCGAACTTCAGCAGCTCGTACTTCATGTTGTTGGCACGGAAGTAGTCGGCGAGGTTGAGCAGCGTGGTGGTGCCGGCCTGCACGCAGACCTTGCTGTCGGCGAGGTCCAGCGACGTCTCCTTGTTGCGGGAGCGTGGCACCATGAAACCTTCGCCGTCGTAATAGGCGACGGCCGGGAAGTAGAGATCGTAGTCGAGCTCACGCGACATGCTCCAGGTCGAGTTGCGCGAGAGGATGTCGACCTTGCGGCTCTGCAATTCCTTGAAGCGCTCGCTGGCGTCGAGCGGCACGAAGCGCGCCTTGTTCGGGTCGTCGAAGATCGCGGCCGCCACAGCACGGCAGAAATCGACGTCGAAACCGCTCCAGTTGCCCTTGTCGTCGGGGATCGAGAAGCCCGGCAGGCCCTTGTTGACGCCGCACAGCACTTCGCCGCGGCGCACCGTGCGCTTCAGCGTGCGGGTGTCGTAGAATTCGTAGATGACGGCCAGGGCGCCGACCAGCACGGCAACCGCGAGCCCGATCAGCAGGCCGCCTCGAAATGTGCGCATCATGTTGCTCTCTCGAAAAAATCGGGACAGGGAATCTGGAGGAGGGCGAGAAGTTTAGAGTTCAGGCTTCTGCCGGATGACCACCTTGGTGCCAACAGGGACGCGATCGTAGAGATCGGCGACGTCATTGTTGACGAGACGGAAGCAGCCCGAGGACACCTTGGTGCCGATCGTGTCGGGACGGTTGGTGCCGTGGATGCGGTAGACCGTGGTGCCCAGATACATGGCGCGGGCGCCGAGCGGATTGCCGGGGCCGCCGGCCATGAAGCGCGGCAGATAGGGCTGGCGCTGGATCATCTCCGTCGGCGGCGTCCAGTCCGGCCACTCCTTCTTGTTGGTGATGTTCACCAGTCCCTGCCACTGAAAACCGTCGCGGCCGACGCCGATGCCGTAGCGGATCGCGCGCCCGCCGGGCTGCACCAGATAGAGGTGGCGCTCGGTGGTCGAGATGATGATGGTGCCGGGCGGCTCGGTCGTACGGTAGTACACGACCTGCTTCTGCCATTCCGGATCGAGCTGATAGCTGTCGTCGGCGATCAGTCCGGGCTCGTCGCCGCGGTCCGGCTGCTGGGCGAAGGCTTGTGGCGCGGATAGGAACAGCCCCATCGCAGCCAACAATGTCCCAGTCAGACGACGAAAATCCGTCATTTCAAGCTCTCCCCGCTGCCACAGCGCAAATCGTTAGGAACCATCTGAACTCAGGGGCAGCTTCGTGGCAAGTTAAAGGCGCTGCCCTCTGGTATGTCACGAGAATGCTTTGGTTTTTTGACGGGCCCCGGCAATGCCATGAACGGGGGATGGCGCGAAAAGCAGTGGTCGCGGCCACCTCTTCAGGGTGGAGCGGCCAAATCTGCATCCACAAATGCCGTCATGCCCGGGCTTGTCCCGGGCATCCACGTTCTTGGTGCCGTGTGTGCAGACGTGGATGGCCGGGACAAGCCCGGCCATGACGATGTGGAAGCAGGGTGCTCTAGATCTGACTGGCCTCCGCCCCAATCCCGAGCCGCCGTACGATCTCGGCGCCCACGGCGCGGGCCTCGTTGCGCGAGCCGATGCGGGGGCTGCGAAACCGTCGTCCGGACTGCAACCGGATCGCCACGATGCAGTGCTCGTCCTCGGATCGGCCGCGGCGTTCGACCGTGATCGCTTTCACATCCTGCCCTTCGATATGGTCGGCGCGCGGCTGGCCGTTGCCCCAGAGGCGCTCGACGCGGATATCGCCCTCGCGAATGACCCAGAAGGCGCCGGTCACGAGATTGGCGAATCGGTAGACCGCGAATGCGGCAATCGCGCCAAGCGGCAGCAGCATGATGTCGATCGAATTGGGCGGCCATCCGCGCCAGAGCTTGTAGGCGTAGGGCACGGCGGACAAGGCGACGGCGATCAACGCAACGATCCGGATGTCCCGCACGGAAAACGGCTCGAGAGGTTCGCCAAGACGCATCTCGGGATTGCTGGCATCGAGGGGATTAACCGGCGCTTCGACACCGGCAACGTCGAATTGCGCGGCGATCCGGGCCACGGTGTCCCGCACATGCGTGACGTCCGAGAGCGGCGGGGAGGTCAGGCGTTCGCCCGAGGCAAGCGTGAAGGCCAGCTGGAAGCGGGCTTTTGCGGTCTTGCTGCCGGGAACCTGAAGCTCCCTGATGTCGTCTTTCGCGACGATCCGCGTCTGGAGCTTCCCGAACGGACGTTGCTTTCCGATCAGGATCTCATCCGGCGTGATGATCCATACCACCGCCGGCGTCAGCATCACGGCGCCGACGAACGCGGCGCCCGCCAGCAGCGCGACCACGGAGATGACCACTTCGAGGAAGTCGTGCGTGAACAGGCCCGGTGTGAAACACAGCGCGACGGCCGCCGCAGAGCCGGCCACGACCAGCCGCTGCGCGATCGAGGAGCCTTCGCGGAGGCGGATATCGTTGCTGGTGGTCGTGTCGTTCATTGCGGCGGCTGATGTCGAGGCCGCGAAACTCCACGGACGGGTCCGTGAAGTCAAGCAGCAACGCAAAGGGCCGCTGCATGCGGGTCAGCTATTGGCGCTCAGCAGCTTGGCCACGGTGCGGTCGATCTCGTCGTAGCGGCCTTCGCCTTCGTGCTGAAACACGATCTTGCCGCTCTGGTCGATGATGTATTGCGCCGGCCAATATTGGTTGCGGTAGGCGTTCCAGGTTTTGGAATCATTGTCCTGCGCCACCGGATAGGTGATGCCGTGGCGCTTCAGTGCGGCCTGCACGTTGGCGGCGGAGCGCTCGAACGGGAATTCCGGCGTGTGCACGCCGACCACGACGAGGCCCTTGTCCTTGTATTTTGCATAGAGGTCGGTGACGTGCGGCAGCGTGTTGACACAGTTGACGCAGCCATAGGTCCAGAAGTCGACCAGCACGACCTTGCCGCGGAGGTCGGCGATCGTGAGCGGCTTCGAGTTGAACCAGTTGCCGATGCCGGCGAAGTCGGGTGCGGTCGCCGTTTGGCTGGCGGCCGCGACCTTGACCGGCGCCGCAGGCGTGGCCTCGTCGCAGATGCCGGGGATGACGGCGCCGGTGACGGCGAAGCCGATCAACGCGGCGGAGACGGCGAGCAGCTTGAAGGTCATGGACGTGTTCTCCGTTGAGAGGTGAAGCGATCACAGGCCGATCTGGCCGGTGGGGTAGAAGCCGGTGAGCCACGCCACGATCAGCGTGTCGTATTGGAAATAGGCGGCGAGCGCGAAGGCGATCACGACGACGCCAAAGCCCTGCTGCAGGCGTGGCGAGATGCGTGCGAGGCTGCGCACGCGCGTGGTTGCGGCCTGTCCGCCATAGGCGATCGCGAGCATCGGGATCGCAGCGCCTATGGCGTAGGCGATCAGCAGCGTGCCGGCCCAGGCCAGATTCTTCGACGTCGCGACCAGCGTCAGGATCGAGCCGAGCACGGGGCCGGCGCAGGGCGTCCAGACCAGGCCCAACGTTGTCCCGAGCACGAGGCCGCCGAGTGCGCTTTCGCGCTGCGTGCCGCTTGCTGCGCCGAGATTGAGCCAGCCATTGAGCCGGATCGACAGCCATTCGAACGGCGCCGGCCACAGCATCAGCAGGCCGAAGCCGAGCAACAGGATAGAAGCCGCCTCGCGCAGCACATTCGGGTCGAAATCGAATGCCTGCGTCAGTGCACCCAGCAGCAGCGCGACCGCGGAGAAGGACATGACGAAACCGAGCGCGATCATCGCGGGCCGCAGTTGCGACGTGTGCCCGACCGAGGCGCCGAGCAGGATCGGCAACATCGGCAGCGTGCAGGGGGCGGCGATGGTGAGGATTCCGGCGAGGACGGCGAAGAGAAGTTCGAGCATGGGGCACTCGTGATGGATGTCACGAGGGCAGTTCGGGATGGAGGTGGGGATCGTTACGCGGTGTCACGCGCTCGTGACGGCGGAGGCTGCGCTTGCGCCATCCCCAGACACAAAACGACCCGGAGGGGGGCATCCCGTCCGGGTCGTTGGAGGTCTTGGGAGGTTTAACGAAACCGTATGTGATCTTTATAGGGACGAAGTTTTTCCGCCTGATGTTGTGGTTTGTTTCATTTGTTTCGTCGGCGGTAACGCTTTCGTGTCCCGGGACGGGGCCGGCGATCCGGCCCTATCCCATTGAAATCATTTGCCCTAGGCGGCGAAGCGGTCGACGCCGCAATTCTTAAGCAAATCGGCGAGCTGCTTGCGCGCGTAGAACATCCGGGTCTTCACCGTGCTCTGGGGGATGCCGATGATCTGCCCGACCTCCTCCACCGACTTCTCATGGTAGTAGACGAGGGTGATGATCTCGCGATGCGCGGGTGACAGTTTTTGCACGCAGGCGCGCAGGATGGCGCTGGTGTCGCTGCGGTCGAGCGAGGTCTCGGGCGTGTCGCAACCGTCCGGGATCTGCCGCACGTCTTCCTGGTCGATGTCCTCGAACCGGCGCTGGCGCATCGCGGTCAGCGCCTTGAAGCGGGCGATCGACAGCAGCCAGGTCGAGACCTGCGAGCGACCCTGGAACTGCCCAGCGGTCCGCCACACGTCCAGGAACACCTGGCTGACCAGGTCTTCCGCCGTGGTGGCATCGCGCACGATGCGCAGGATGAAGCGGTAAACCCGCACGCTGTGACGGCAATAAAGGATGTGCATGGACGTCCGGTTGCCGTCGGCAATGCTCTCGAGGAGCATGTCGTCCGAGGTCGCCTGAGCGGCGATGATGCTCTGGCTGGCTTGGGCGTTGATGGCGATGACGTTCGGCATTGACTTAGCTCCCCGGTGCGCCGCAACCGAGCGGCGTTTCCTTGGACCAAAGTGTTAATGAGCCAACGTTTCGGGACGTCTGCACGAAAAGCGGAAAATGGTTTCGTGCGCCGCCAAATTGTTTCGTCGGACAAAGCGCGACGAAACATTGGGGGCAGAAAAGCGTGGAATTTCAATGGTTGGAAAATACGGTACTGGCGACTTGGACCAGGCGGAACGAATATTGGAGGCTTGCGTTGCGTGCGCGACCGCACACACCGCCTTCGCCGGAGGTCCTTACGCCTTCTCACCCGCCGGCGAGAACAGATAACCGCCGCCGCGGATGGTGCGGATCACGGCAGGCTTGGTCGGGTCGGGCTCGATCTTGCGGCGGATGCGCATGATGCGGAGGTCGACGGCGCGGTCGAAGGCTTCGGCGTCGCGCGCATTGGCCAGCTCCAGCAGGCGTTCGCGCGACAGCACGCGCTTCGGATTGGCCGCGAACACCTTGAGCAGCCCGAATTCCGACGCGGTCAGCGGATGCTCGTTGCCTTCGTCGTCGCGCAAAGCCTGGGCTTCGAGGTCGAGCCATTTCGTCCCGAACCGAACGAGCTGATCCTTGTCCGATTTCGCAGGCGCAGCTTCAGCGGCAGCGGCCTTCACCGGCGCGCTTCGCCGCAGCACCGAGCGGATTCGCGCCATCAGTTCGCGCAGCTCGCAGGGCTTTGCCACGTAATCGTCGGCGCCGAGCTCGAGGCCGACGACACGGTCGATCGGGCTCGCGGTCGCCGTCAGCATGATGACGGGAACGTTGATGCGGCTCTTGAGGTCGCGGATGATCGAGAGGCCGTCTTCCTCGGGCATGTTGAGGTCGAGCACGACGAGGTCGGGCATGCTGCCGTCGATCGCGGCGCGCAAGCTCTTTCCGCCGTCGCACAGCGTCACCGTGAAGCCGTGCATCTTGAGGTAATCGCCGACCATCTCCCGGGCCGGGGCCTCGTCGTCGACGATCATGATGTGCTGGCTTTGTGTCATGTCACTCAGATCTCGGTACTCGCGTTACGGCATCTCGGTCGCGGGCAGGGTGATGGTGAAGGTGGAGCCCTTGCCCGGGCCGTCGCTGTTGGCGGTGACCTCGCCGCCATGCATGTCGATAATACGCTTGACGATGGACAACCCAAGCCCTGTCGAGCTCTCACCTGCTGTCGGTTTTGCGGATAGCCGCTGGAACCGGCCGAACAGGCGGCCGAGATCCTCCGGCGACAGGCCGGCGCCCTCGTCGCTGACGCGGATGATGGTGTCGTGGCCCTCGTGGGTGACCGCGACGGTGATCTTGCCTGATATCGGCGAGTATTTGATGGCGTTGCTGATCAGGTTGTCGATTGCTTCGCGGATGCGGTCGGTGTCGCACATGGTGACGATGTTGGCCGGCGCGGTGACGGTGATCGCCTGCTGCTTGTTGACGGCGAGCGGCTGGTTGGCCTCGGCGACCTCCTTGACCAGCGCCGCGACGTCGACCGGCTCGCGGCGGATGGTGATGTCGAAGGCATCCGCCATCGCGTCCGAGATCAAGTGGTCGACCATCGTGGTCAGGCGCTTGGTGGCGTCGCGGATGTGATCGACCTGAGCAACCACGCCGCTCGACGAGGCGCCGGTCGAGATCAGCTCCTTCAGCATTTCGGTCCGGCCGAGGATGACGCCGAGCGGGTTCTTCAGATCGTGCGCGACGGTGCCCAGAATCTCGTTCTTGAAGCCGTTGGCGCGCTGCAGCCGCAGCCATTGCGCCGAGAGCCGCCGGTTGGCCTGCATCAGCGCGCGGGTGCGCTGGGCGACGCGGTCTTCCAGCTGCGTGTTGGCGTCCTGGAGCTGCTGGTAGAGGATGACGTTGTCGAACGCGATCGAGAGCCGGCTGGAGAAGATCTCCACCAGCGAGCGATCGGTCTCGGACAATTCGCGCTCGGCCTGGAGCAGCACCACGACCTCGCGGCCGGAGCCGGTGCGCAAGTAGATCACGCTGCGATGGTCGGCGAATTCGTTCTTGCGGCCCTGGAAGGCGGCTTCCACCATCGAGCGCAGATCGGGGTCGAGCGCCTTCGACGAGGTGGTGCCGATGAAGCGGCTGTAGCAGCCGCTGCCGGCAAGCACCGAGAGCTCTGCGTCGATGCCGCCATTGTCGCGCAAAACCAGTATACCGGCGCAATCGGCGTTGAGCAGCGAGGCGAGCTGGGTCAGCACGCCCTCGGCGAGCCGCTGCATCGACTTGAAGTCGTACAGCGTCGAGGCGGCGTCGATGATGATCTCGAGCCCGCGCCGGGTCTGCACCATGCGCTCGAGCTGCTGGTAGGAGCGCAGCGCGGCGGTCAGCGAGGTGAACAGCTTATCGGCGGTGAGCTCGGTCTTGGCCTTGTAGTCGTTGATGTCGTACTGCACGATCACGCGCCGCTCCGGCGCCTGGCCGGGCTGTCCGGTGCGCAGGATGATCCGCACGGTCTCGTTCTTGAGCTCGTTGCGGATGTATTCGACCAGCTCGAGGCCGGCGACGTCCGTCTCCATGATGACGTCGAGCAGCACCGCGGCGATGTCGTTGTGCGCCGCCATCAGCTTGCGACCTTCCGCCGCGGAATGGGCGGAGAGGATTTCCAGGCCCTGGCCGTTCAAGCTGTAGTCCGAGAGCGCAAAGCGGGTGCCGTCATGCACCGCCGGATCGTCGTCGATGACGGCGATCTTCCATTTCCGGGCGTCCATATCCTCCGACGCGGTACCGGTGTCGTCGATCAGGTGGAGGACATCGTCCTGTTCGGCCATTGCGAAGTCCCGTCACTTTCTGTGCTCTGCGCGCCGCCCTTGGCGATCCGCGGCATGATAATCCGAAAAGTAGTGCCTTGTCCCAGCTTGGATTCCAGCATCATCCGGCCGCCGAGCTGCTGGGTGACGAGGTTATAGACGATATGCAAGCCCAGTCCCGTGCCACCTTCATTGCGCCGAGTGGTAAAGAATGGGTCAAAGGCCTGGCGCTGCACGTCGGGGGTCATGCCGGCCCCGTCGTCGGCGAAGATGATCTCGATGTCGTCGGTGCCGCGCGGCCGCGCCGAGATCGTGATGGTGCCGGCGCGGCCGTCGGCAAAGGCGTGGTTGGCGGCGTTGAGGAACAGATTGGTCAGGATCTGGCCGTAGGAGCCCGGATAGCCGTCGAGCAGGAGCCCTTCGGGCACGTCGACCTGGAGCGTGATCGGCGAGCGCTTCAGCACGGGCCTCAAGCTCGCAATGATCTGGTCGGTCGCTTCGCTCAACGAGAATTGCCGGCGCTCGGCATGGGAGCGGTCGACCGCGACCTGTTTGAACGACTGGATCAGCTCGCCGGCGCGGGTGAGGTTGGCGACCAGCTGCTGCGAGGCGTCGCGCGAGGACTGCACGAACTCGTCGAGCTGCGAGCGGCGCAAGCCGCCGTCGCCCTTGAGCTGGGCCTCGAAGATCTCGCTGCGCCGCGCAAAACTCGAGGCCACGGTCAGGCTGATGCCGATGGGGTTGTTGACCTCATGGGCGACGCCGGCGACGAGTCCGCCGAGCGCTGCGAGCCGCTCGGCATCGATCAGATTCTGCTGCGCGGCGTTGAGCTCGAGCAGCGCGCTCTCGGCCTTTTCCTTCGACGCCCGCAGCTCGTCCTCGGTCTCGCGCTTGGCGATCGCGTTCTCGCGGAACACCTCCACCGCGCGCGCCATGGCGCCGACCTCGTCGCGGGCCTTGGTGCCCTGCACCTCGCGGCCGAGATCGCCGAGCGTGATCGCGCGCATCGCCGCCATGATCTGCTGCAGCGGCAGCCGGATCGACAGCGCGATCAAGACGCCGGCGGAGAGGATGATGCCGAGGAAGATCACCGCGATCGACAGCACCCGTCGCGAGATATCCGCCAGCGTGCGGTCAAACGTTTCCTGCGCCTTCTGCTCGCGGTGGCGCATTTTCGTCGAGAGATCGTCGATGGCGCCGATCGCCTCGGCCTGGCTGGCGTCGATAGTGTTGCGCAGCAACTCAGTGCGGTTGGTCAGTTGCTCGCTGAGTTTTGCAAAGCCCTCGCGCAGCGCCATGGTGCGGGCACCGAGCTTCTGCAACGCCATGCGCTGCAGATCGTTGTCGGCGAGATCGATCATGACCGGAATGGTCTTCTCGATCGTCTCGGTGTTGCGGCGCGCGTCGTCGGCGGCGCCGGGCGACAGCGACAGATAGTAGGAATTGGCCGCGACCAGCATCGCGGTGAAGGCCTCGCGCGACTTGCCGAGCGAGGGCCAGATCAGCGCGTCGCGATGGCCGGTTGCGCCCTCGATGATGGAGTACAGGCCCGCCATGTCCTTGGCCGGGCCCTGCACCTGCTCCTCATAGGTCCTGGCGATGGTCGCCTGCACGCTGCGCAGCTCGCCAAAGCCGTTGAGGAAGCGGTCGGTGGTGCGCTCCAGCTCCTCGACCGAGCCTGCCAGCATCGGGTCCTTGGCGGCGCGGTCGGTCAGCGTGCCGAGCACGGCCTCGCGCAGCAGCAGGATCTCGGCGAACAGGTCCGGGCTCGGCTGGTTGATGTAGCGGTGGATCAGGTTCTGCAGGCGCCCGGTCTCGCTCTCGAGCAACGCCAGGATCCGGTCGGATTCGCGCACCTGGCGGACGTCGTCCCAGGCCGAGCCCAGGACCTGCGCGCCGTTCCAGATCATCGCCACCAGCACGACCACCACGGCGGAGTTCAGCGCCGCGATCGACAGGATGCGCCAGCGGATCGGCACCGCCCGCAGCGCTCCGACGAGCCGCGCGCGCATCCGCCCGATCGCGCCGGGCGGCCGCTCTGCGAACTCGCTGTGTCCGGGCGCGATCAAGCGGCCTCACTCCACCTTTCGAATGCGTTCGATCAGCGCGGCCGCGGCGGGATCCTTCGCGGCCTTGGCGTAGATCGGCGCCATCGCGTCCTCGAACGGCTTGCGGTCGAGATCCTTGACAACGGTGATGCCGGCGGCCTCCGCCTTGTGCTGCGACTGCTCCTCGAGGTCGCGCCACTTCTCGCGCATGAACTGGCTGGAGCGCAACGCGGCCTCACGGAAAATCTGCTGGTCGTCGGCCGACAGGCTGCGCCAGGCCTTGAGCGAGATCACCAGCACCTCCGGGCTCATCGTGTGCTCGGTCAGGGTGTAGTAGCCGGCATATTTGTAATGGTCTGTCGTCACGAAGGATGGCCAGTTGTTTTCGGCGCCGTCGATCAGATGGGTCGCGAGCCCCGTGAGCACCTGCCCATAGGGCAATTCGACCGGCTCGGCGCCGAGCGAGCGGATCATCTGGCTCATCAACTCCGACTGCTGCACCCGGATCCGCAACCCCTTGAGATCGGCGATGCGCTTCACGGGGCGGTCCGCATTGTAGATCGAGCGTGCCCCGGAATCGTAGAAGGCCAGTCCGACGAAGCCGTAGGGCTCGAAGCTGCCCAAGATCTCGTTGCCGATCGGTCCGTCCAGCACCTTCTGCATGTGCTCGATGGACCGGAACAGGAACGGCATGGCGAGCACGTTCATCGCCGGGACGAAATTGCCGATCAGGGCCACATTGGTCCGGTTGAGGTCGATCGCGCCGGCGCGGGTCTGCTCGATCGTCTCCTTCTCCTCGCCGAGCTGGCGGGAGTGAAACACCTTGATCTCGTGCCGGCCGCCGGTGCGCTCGGCGATCAGCGCGCCCATGTAGCGCAGCGCCTGGACGGTCGGGTAGTCCTCGGTCTGGGTGTCGGCGGCGCGGAATTCACGCGCAGCAGCGCCCGTCGCGCAGATGGCGAACAGAAGCGCGACGAAGATCACCCCGGCCCGTGAGAGTTCGGCACGGTTCAGCACTGGCACACTCAACCCCTCGGAGATGGAGTCTATGGCGGGACCAAAAGGTTCAAAGCAATCTAGCAGATGGTAGAGAGATGGCCATCCCGCCGGGGCCGGCTGGGCGATTGTGCGGCGCAGCCCGTCTTCATTCCCGGTTGAAACGCCAAGGGCCGCGCCTTAAGCAGGGTATAGCCTTGAGCAGAGTATAGTCGCCTTTTGCCGCTTGATCCGGGAAGAGCCATCGTGACTTCAGCATTGCGCCTTTTGCAGGTCGCCGCCGCCACTTTGGCCTTCGCCTTGAGCTGCGAAGCGCGCGCCGCCACCGACATCGCGTGGTGGCACGCCATGTCGGGCGAGCTCGGCAAGCAGCTCGAAAAGCTCGCTTCCGATTTCAACGCCTCGCAGTCCGATTACCGGGTGGTGCCGACCTACAAGGGCAATTACACCGAGACGGTGACGGCCGCGATCTTCGCCTTCCGCTCCCGCAGCCAGCCCGCGATCGTCCAGGTCAACGAGGTCGCAACGGCAACGATGACCGCGGCCAAGGGCGCGATCTATCCGGTCTACAGCATGATGCGCGACATGGGCGAGCCGTTCTCGCTCAACGACTATCTTCCGGCGGTCTCCGGCTATTATACCGACGCCGCCGGCAATCTGCTGTCGTTCCCGTTCAACTCGTCGACGCCGATCCTCTATTACAACAAGACCATGTTCCGCGACGCCGGCCTCGATCCGGAGACGCCGCCGAAGACCTGGCCCGAGCTGGGCGCCGCTGCAAAGCGCCTGCGCGACCGCGGCGCCGTTTGCGGCTTCACCACGTCCTGGCCGTCCTGGATCAACGTCGAGAACTTATCGGCGTTTCACAATCTGCCGCTGGCGACGCGCGCGAATGGCTTTGCCGGCCTCGATGCGGAATTGACCATCAACAACCCGGTCGTGGTCAAGCACATTGCGCAGCTCGCCGAATGGCAGAGGACAAAGTTGTTCGACTATAGCGGCCGTGGCCAGTCGGCCGAGCCGCGCTTCCAGAACGGCGAATGCGGCATCTTCATCGGCTCCTCGGCGACGCGCGCCGACTTCAAGGCCAATTCGAAGTTCGAGATCGGCTACGGCATGATGCCGTATTGGCCCGACGTGAAAGGCGCACCGCAGAATTCGATCATCGGCGGCGCCACGCTGTGGGTGCTGCGCGACCGGCCGCGCGAGGAATACAAGGGCGTGGCGCGGTTCTTCGCCTATCTGTCGCAGCCCGGCGTGCAGGCCGCCTGGCATCAGAACACCGGTTATTTGCCGATCACCCGCGCTTCTTTCGAGCTGACGCGCGCGCAGGGCTTTTACGAGCGCAATCCGGGTTCGGCGATCTCGTTCGAGGAGATTACGTTGCATCCGCCGACCGAGAATTCGAAAGGCATAAGGCTCGGCTCCTTCAACCTGATCCGCGGCACGATCGAGGAGGAGCTCGAGCAGGCCTTCTCCGGCCAGAAGAGCGCGCAAGTCGCGCTCGATGCCGCAGTCGAGCGCGGCAACAAGCTGCTGCGCCAGTTCGAACGCGCGAGCCCGGAGCGGTAGCGGGGATGGAAGCTCGGCGTTAGAGCCCACGACCTTTCCACAGCGTCATGCCCGGGCTTGTCCCGGCCATCCACGCCTTGACCGCAGCGCGAAGAACGTGGATGCCCGGGACAAGGCCGGGCATGACGAACTCAAATGTCCATCAAGATTGCGATGCCGATGACTCTTCCTCACTTCGCCGACGCACAGGCCTTTCGCGCCTGGCGTTCCAACCCGCCGCAATGGCTGCCGATCGCGCTCGACATCGCGCGCGGCCACGGTCTCGATGTCAGCGCGCCGCATGTGTTTGCAACCGGCACCAATCTCGTGGTCGGGCTGAGTGGCAAGCTGATCCTGAAAATCTTTCCGCCACTGCTGCGCGCGCAATTCGTCTCCGAGCGCGGTTCGCTGATGCAGCTCGAGAACCGGCTATATCTGCCGATCCCCAAAATCGTCGCGGAGGGGATGCGCGATGGCTGGCCTTATCTGATCATGACGCGCCTCGCCGGCACGCTCGGCTCGGAGGTCTGGCCGTCATTGCCGGAAGTGCAGAAGGAGCGCGTGCTGCGTCAGATCGGCGAGACCATTGCCGCCGTGCAGCGCGTGCCGCTCGGCCCGCTCGCGCACATCGAGCCGCGCTGGGATGCGTTCATGCGCGCACAGATGCAGGGATGCCGCGCGCGGCACGAACGTCTCGGCCTCGCACCGAAATTCCTGGCCGGCCTCGACGATCTCCTGCGTGATGCCGCGACGCTGATTCCGATGGACGCGCCGCCGGTGATCCTGATCGGCGAATACATTCCGGAGAATTTTTTGCTCGCCTGCCATGACGGCGACTGGTCGCTCGCCGGCCTGTTCGACTTCGGCGACGTCCGGGCGGGCTGGCGCGATTACGATCTGCTCGGCCCGAGCGCCTTCATGTCGGCGGGCCGGCCGGGGAGGGTGCGCGGCCTGCTCGAAGGCTTTGGCTATGAGAAGCCGGACCACGCGCTGAAGCGGCGCCTGATGGCCCTGATGCTGCTGCACCAGGCCAGCGACCTCAACAGCCACATCTGTATCGAGGGCTGGCAGGACAAGGTGGACGATCTGGTCGACCTTCAGGAGTTGATCTGGGCGGAGTGATCGCTCCATCAGCCGTCATTGCGAGCGCAGCGAAGCAATCCAGACCGCCTCAGCGGAAAGACTCTGGATAGCTTCGCTGCGCTCGCAATGACGAGTTTGAGGGGCGAACTTTCACCCTCTCGATAGCTCGCGGAGGTCGTAGCTCCGCTGCGCACATTTAATAAGCCACTGCTCATATCTGTCTATCTAATAAGCAAATGCCGCTCTTTGTATGCAATGCATAAGATCTGAGCGTTGGCGTCTCGGTGCCTACCTCCATAATTTTCTTGTGATATCAATGCATTAAAGCGCGGCCGCCATCTCGTTAAGCCTTGGCACGAACCTTGCGAATCCAGTTCCAACCAGAAACTTTTTGAGTTGGAGCATCCTCATGAAGCGCCGCGATTTCCTCAGATCCGTGTCCGGATTAGCCGCCGGCGCGGCGCTTCCGGCGATGCCACAGGTCATCTCCTCGGTCCATGCCGATGCGCGCTCGGAGACGCTGCTGATTGTCTCCGAAGGCGGCCCCAACAATCTCGACATCCACGGCGTCGGCACCAACGTGCCCGGCTATGAAGTCTCCTGGAATTGCTACGACCGGCTGATCAGCCACGAGATGAAGACCGGTCCCGGCGGCGTGCCCTATTACGACCGCGACAAGTTCAAGCCCGAGCTCGCCGAGGAGTTCAAGATCGACGACATGTCGGTCACCTTCAAGCTGCGCAAGAACGCCAAATTCCACGACGGCACGCCCGTCACCGCCAAGGACGTGAAGTGGTCGCTCGATCGTGCGGTCAGCGTCGGCGGCTTCCCGACCTTCCAGATGAGCGCGGGCTCGCTGACCAAGCCGGAGCAGTTCGTCGTCATCGACGACTATACCGTGCGCGTCGACTTCCTGAAAAAGGACAGGCTGACGGTCCCCGATCTCGCGGTCATCGTGCCCTGCATCGTCAACTCCGAGCTCGTCAAGAAGAACGCCAACGAGAAGGATCCCTGGGGCCTCGAATTCACCAAGCAGCAGACCGCGGGCTCCGGCGCCTACAAGGTGACGAAGTGGACCGCCGGCACCGAAGTGATCATGGAGCGCAACGAGGATTGGATCTGCGGTCCGCTGCCGAAGATCAAGCGCGTGATCTGGCGCATGGTGCCGCAGGCCGGCAACCGCCGTGCGCTGCTGGAACGCGGCGACGCCGACGTCTCCTACGAACTCCCAAACAAGGATTTCCAGGAGATGAAGGCCAACGGCAAGCTCAACGTGGTGTCGCTGCCGTTCTCCAACGGCATCCAGTATATCGGCATGAACGTCACCAAGCCGCCGTTCGACAATCCCAGGGTACGTCAGGCGGTCGCCTACGCGCTGCCCTATCAGAAGATCATGGACGCCGTGATGTTCGGGCTGGCGAACCCGATGTTCGGCGCACCCAAGGACAAGCCGACCGAAGTCGCCTGGCCGCAGCCGCACAAATACAACACCGACATCGAGAAGGCGAAAGCGCTGATGGCGGAAGCGGGCCTCGCCGGCGGCTTCGAGACCACGATCTCGTTCGATCTCAATTTTGCCGGCGTCAACGAGCCGCTCTGCGTGCTGGTGCAGGAGAGCCTGGCGCAGATCGGCATCAAGACCACCATCAACAAGGTGCCCGGCGCCAACTGGCGCACGGAGTTGAACAAGAAGGAGATGCCGCTCTTCACCAACGTGTTTTCGGGCTGGCTCGATTACCCCGAATACTTCTTCTACTGGTGCTATCACGGCAACAATTCCGTCTTCAACACCATGAGCTACAAGTCGGCGGAGATGGACAAGCTGATCGACGGCGCGCGGACCGCGGCCGCGACCGGCGACATGGCAACCTACGATGCCGACGTGAAAGGCTTCGTCGATCTCGCCTACACCGACATCCCGCGCATCCCGCTGTACCAGCCCTTCGTCAACGTCGCGATGCAGAAGAACATCTCAGGCTACCAATACTGGTTCCACCGGAGGCTCGACTATCGCGCGATGGCAAAGGGGTGAGGCCATGCTGAGCGCGCGCGACATGGCCGCGTCTCTCGGTGTCTCGTGGTCGAGTGAGGTGAGCACGCTCTTCAGGCTCCCTCCCCCCTTGTGGGGGAGGGTTGGGGAGAGGGGTAGCCACAAACTCCGACCCCTCCCGCGGCCACCCCTCTCCCTAGCCCTCCCCCACAAGGGGGGAGGGAACGCAGCTCCGCGTACCGAGAGAGCTTTGTCCAAGACAAGGAAGCCGCCATGCTGACCATGATCGGCAAGCGCCTGATGTTTGCGATTCCCTCGCTGATCGGCGTCGTCATCGTCACCTTCCTGCTCACGCGCGCATTGCCGGGTGATCCCGCGGCCTATTTTGCCGGCCCCGCGGCCACAAAGGAAGCCGTCGAACAGATCCGCAAAAAACTCGGCCTCGACAAGCCGCTGATCGAGCAGTTCTTCCGCTACACCAACGATCTCGCGCACGGCGATTTCGGCAACTCGCTCACGACAGGCCAGCCGGTCGCAGCTGAAATTCGCAACCGCCTTCCGGCTTCCGCCGAGCTGACACTGCTTGGGCTGATCGTCTCCATCGCCATCGCCATCCCGCTCGGTGTGCTGGCGGCGACGCGGCCGGGGTCATGGATTGACCATCTATGTCGCATCACGACAACAGCGGGCGTCTCGCTCCCCGTCTTCTTCACCGGCCTCGTGCTGGTCTATGTCTTCTATTTCCGGCTCGGCTGGTCACCGGCGCCGCTCGGTCGCCTCGACGTGTTCTACAGCGCGCCGCCGGCGGTCACCGGCTTCTTTCTGATCGACACGCTGATCGCGCGTGATTTCGAGGCGTTTCGTTCGGCGCTGAGCCAGCTCATCCTGCCGGCGACGACGCTGGCGATCTTCTCACTGGCGCCGATCGCGCGCATGACGCGCGCCTCGATGCTGGCGGTGCTGGGGAGCGAATTCGTCCGCACCGCGCGTGCCAGCGGCCTGTCGCCGGCGACCGTCATCGTCACCTACGCCTTCCGCAACGCCATGCTGCCTGTGATCACCACGCTCAGCATGGTGTTCTCGTTCCTGCTGGGCGCCAATGTGCTGGTCGAAAAAGTGTTCGCCTGGCCCGGCATCGGCTCCTACGCGGTGGAAGCGCTGATCTCGTCGGACTTCGCGCCGGTGCAGGGTTTCGTGCTGACCATGGCGGTGATGTATGTGCTGCTCAATCTCGTGATCGACATTCTCTATGGCGTGATCGATCCTCGCGTCAGGCTTGAGGGCTAAACCATGAGCTCTGCTGCACCCGCTGTTGAACCCGCCGGGCCTGCGCGAACCTCGGGGCTGGTCGCGATCCTCGAACAGACCCGCTACGTTCTCGGCGAGAACAAGGTCACGGGCTTTTCCTTTGCTCTTCTCGTTGTCATTCTGCTTGCCGCGATCTTCGGTCCCTATGTGGTGCCATACGATCCGCTGGCGTCCGACACCGCTGCGGCATTGAAGCCGCCCTCGGCCGCACACTGGTTCGGCACCGACCAGTTGGGCCGCGACATCTTCAGCCGCGTCGTGGTGGCGACGCGGCTCGATACCTTCATCGCGGTGGCCTCCGTCGTGTTGGTGTTTCTGATGGGCGGTCTCGCCGGCATCGCGGCGGGCTATTTCGGCGGCTGGACCGATCGCATCGTCGGCCGCATCGCCGACACCATCATGGCCTTTCCGCTGTTCGTGCTGGCGATGGGCATCGTCGCCGCGCTCGGCAATACCGTGCAGAACATCATTCTGGCGACCGCCATCGTGAACTTCCCGCTCTATGCCCGCGTCGCGCGCGCCGAGGCGAACGTGCGCCGCAATGCCGGCTTCGTGCAGGCGGCGCGTCTCTCCGGCAACGGCGAATTCCGCATCCTGCTGCTGCATATCCTGCCGAACATCATGCCGATCATGATCGTGCAGATGTCGCTGACCATGGGCTACGCCATCCTGAATGCCGCGGGCCTGTCCTTCATCGGCCTCGGCGTCCGCCCGCCGACCGCCGAATGGGGCATCATGGTCGCCGAGGGCGCGGGCTTCATGGTCTCGGGCGAATGGTGGATCGCGCTATTCCCCGGCCTTGCGCTGATGATCGCCGTGTTCTGCTTCAACCTCCTCGGCGACGGCCTGCGCGACATCGTCGATCCCCAGCGGAGGACGTGATGGCCTATTTTTCGCGAAAATTCTCCAACGATTCCAAAGCCGCTCTACTGTGCATGGGGTTGTTTTCGATTTCTTTGCGTGGGGGGAGGCCCT
Source organism: Bradyrhizobium monzae (assembly GCF_021458635.1). Classification (GTDB taxonomy): domain Bacteria; phylum Pseudomonadota; class Alphaproteobacteria; order Rhizobiales; family Xanthobacteraceae; genus Bradyrhizobium. Next base: position 224,788 of record NZ_JAIRDQ010000004.1, on the reverse strand, counting down.
CGTGACCGCCCAACCGCTGCTCGACGTCCAGGATCTCACCGTCGAATTCACCACCCGCCGCGGCATCGTCAAGGCCGTGCAGCACGTCAACATCTCCGTCGCCAAGGGCGAGACGCTTGCCATCGTCGGCGAGTCCGGCTCCGGCAAGTCGGTGACATCCTATGCGGTGATGCGCATCCTCGATCGCGCCGGCAAGATCGCCGAGGGTTCGGTGATGTTTTCGGGCATCGACGTCAAGGCTGCGTCTGAAGCCCAGATGCGCGACCTGCGCGGCCGCGAAGTCTCGATGATTTTTCAGAACCCGCGTGCGGCGCTGAACCCGATCCGGAAAGTGGGCGACCAGATCGAGGACGTGCTGCGCACCCATGTGCAGCAGGCGATGGTTTCGGATCGTGGAGAAAAGGCGATCGAGGCGCTGGAGCAGGTCAAGATCGCCCGCCCGCGCGAGCGCTATCACGCCTATCCGTTCGAGCTCTCGGGCGGCATGTGCCAGCGTGTCGTCATCGCCCTCGCGCTCGCCTGCAACCCGCAGCTGCTGATCGCGGACGAGCCGACGACCGGGTTAGACGTCACCACGCAAAAGGCGGTGATGGACCTGATCGTCGAGCTGACCAAGCGCAAGGCGATGTCGACCATCCTGATCACCCACGATCTCGGCTTGGCGGCCGCCTATTGCGACCGAGTCGTGGTCATGGAAAAGGGCCGCGTGGTCGAGACCGCCAAGGCCGCCGATATCTTCGCCAACCCGCAACACCCCTACACCAAGAAGCTGATGCGCGCGACGCCGCGGCTCGGCGTGAGCCTGCGGGATTTGTTGCCGGAGGAGGAGGGCGCGGCTCTCGCGGAGTCTGCCCCGGCCGCCGCAGCAAGCGCGGAGAGCCAAAAGCCCCTCCTGCTCATCGAAAAGCTCGTCAAGGAATATCCCCGCCAGGGCGCCACCGCCACGCTCGGAAAACTGTTCGGCCGCAAGCCACCCGTGGAGCCGGATGTGTTCCGCGCCGTCGACGGCATCAGCTTCTCGATCGGCCACGGCGAGAGCGTCGGCCTGGTCGGCGAATCCGGCTGCGGCAAATCGACCACGTCGATGATGGTGATGCGGCTCTTGGACCAGACCTCCGGCCTGATCCAGTTCGACGGCGAGGATATCGGCGCCATCGCGCCCGCGTCCTTTGCCCGGCTGCCGCAGCGCAGCCGCATCCAGATGGTGTTCCAGGATCCCACCGACAGCCTCAACCCGCGCTTCACCGCCGCCCGCGCCATCGCCGATCCGCTTCTGCAGCTCGGCGACATCAGGCGTCGCGACGCGCTCCGCACCCGCTGCGAGGAGCTGGCCACCATGGTCGGCCTGCCGCACAATCTGCTGGATCGTTTTCCGCACCAGCTCTCCGGCGGCCAGAAGGCCCGCGTCGGCATTGCCCGCGCCATCGCCCTGCATCCAAAGTTGGTCATCCTGGACGAGCCGACCGCGGCGCTGGACGTCTCGGTGCAGGCGGTCGTCCTGAACCTGCTCCAGGACCTCAAGGCGCGGCTAGGTATGAGCTATCTGTTCGTCTCGCATGATTTGAATGTAGTGCGCTTGTTGTGCGATCGTGTCATTGTGATGCGGACGGGGCGGATCGTCGAGGAAGGCTCTTCCGAGAGGGTGTTGAGCGATCCGCAGGACGACTACACCAAGGAGCTGCTGACGGCGATCCCGCATCCGCCGTTGCAGGTACACTGAAAGCGCACTGATTGTTTGGGAGCGTGATGGCCGAGCCGCTGGACGATTATATCGACGCCGTATCGAAAGCGCTGGCGCTGCCGGTCGAGGAGGCATGGCGGCCCGCGGTGCGCGCCAATCTCGAAGTCTCGCTGCGGCTTGCCCGCCTGGTCGACGAATTCGCGCTGCCGGACGAAACCGAGCCCGCGCCGATTTTTACGGCCTGATGCTGCCATGACCACCAAGCCAGAGATGAATGCTGCGGACATCGCAAAGGCGGTGGCTGGCGGCAAGATGTCCGCGCTCGATGTGACTGAAGCGACCCTCGCACGTATCAAGCAGCACGACGGCGTTCTCAATTCCTTCACCGACGTCACCGCCGATCGCGCGCGCGCGAAAGCACGCGCGGTCGATGTCCAGATCGCCGCCGGCAAGACCGTCGGCCCGCTCGCCGGCGTGCCCTTTGCAGTGAAGAACCTGTTCGATGTCGCGGGTCTGCCCACGCGGGCCGGCTCGAAAATCAACCGCGACCTCGTACCTTCGAAGCGAGACGCGACGCTGATCGAGCGCATGGAAGCGGCCGGCGCCGTTCTCGTCGGCGCGCTCAACATGGGCGAGTACGCATACGATTTCACCGGCGAGAACGTCCATGACGGTCCCTCGCGCAATCCGCATGACACCACGCGGATGACCGGTGGTTCCTCCGGCGGCTCGGGCAGCGCCGTCGGCGGCGCGTTGGTGCCGATCGCGCTCGGCTCCGACACCAATGGCTCGATCCGCGTGCCGTCCTCCTTCTGCGGCATTTTTGGCCTGAAGCCGACCTATGGCCGGCTCTCGCGGGCGCGCTCGTTTCCGTTCGTGGCAAGCCTCGATCATCTCGGTCCGTTCGCACGCTCCGTCACCGATCTCGCGCTCGCCTACGATGCGATGCAGGGCCCGGATGCTGACGATGCCGCCTGCACCACGCGTGGCCTGGAGCCGACGCTGCCGCTGCTCGCCAATCCGACTTCCGATTTGCGGATCGCGATCGCCGGGGGCTACTTTCAGAAGAATTTGTTTCCGGAAGCCGTCGAAGCCGTCAGCCGCGTCGCCAAGGCGCTCGGGGCGACGAAGGTCGTTGACGTGCCCGAAGCCGTGCGCGCCCGCGCGGCGGCCTATGTCATCAGCACCACCGAAGGCGCATCGCTGCATCTCGATCGGCTGCGCAAGCGCCCGAACGATTTCGATCCGGCCGTGCGCGACCGGCTGATTGCTGGCGCCATGGTGCCCGCACCGCTGGTCGACCGCGCGCAAAAATTCCGCCGCTGGTATCGCGCGCAATTCGCCGAGATATTCAAATCGGTCGATGTGCTGATCGCCCCGGCAACGCCCTGCACCGCGCCAAAGCTCGGCCAGGTCAATTTCAATCTCGACGGCGTCGAACTGCCGGTGCGCGCCAATATCGGCATCCACACCCAGCCGATCTCGTTCATTGGCCTGCCCGTCGTCGCAGTTCCCGTGCCGATCGAGCCGCTACCGATCGGCGTGCAGATCATTGCTGCGCCCTGGCGCGAGGACATCGCGTTGCGCGTCGCGCACGCGTTGGAAAAGATGGGCGTGGTCGCCGCGCCGTCACCAAAAGGATTCTGAGATGGAGATCGATCTCCCCGACGTGATCGCGGAAGTCAAAGCCGCCTTCGAGCGCTATGAGCAGGCGCTCGTCACCAACGACGTCGCCGTGCTCGGCGAGCTGTTCCGCAACGATCCCCGCACGCTGCGCTACGGCATCGGCGAGAACCTCTATGGCTATGAGGCGATTTCCGGCTTCCGCGCGGGCCGCTCGCCGGTTGGGCTCAATCGCCGCACGGCCAAGACGGCGATCACCAGCTATGGCCGCGATACGGCCGTCGCCTCCACCCTGTTCTATCGCGACACCGCGCCCGGCAGGGTCGGCCGTCAGATGCAGACCTGGATTCGCTTCCCGGAGGGCTGGCGCGTCGTCGCTGCCCATGTCAGCATCATCGACGAGTCGAAAGAGACCTGAACCGTATGACGCTTGACGATTTTCCGCCCGGAACACTGCCGGCCGAGCCGGTGGTGCCGCGCGTCGACCGTGCCTCGCCATCGGTGCAGAAGGTCACGCGCGCCGAGGAGTTGCGTCTCCAGCTTGCCGACGAGATCGTCCGTGGAACCCTCGCGCCCGGCGCGCCGCTGGACGAGACCGACATCGCGCGGCGCTTCAGCGTCTCGCGCACGCCGGTGCGCGAAGCGCTGCGCCAGCTGGTGGCGAGTGGCTTGGTCGAGGCGCGTCCCCATCGCGGTGCGGTTGTGGCGCAACCCTCGTTCGAGCGGCTGACGAGCATGTTCGAGGCGATGGCGGAACTGGAGGCGCTGTGCGCCGGCCTCGCGGCCGAGCGGATGTCCGCTGCCGAGCGTCATGGTCTCGAAGCGATCCACGAGGAGCTCCGCGTTCTCAGCTACGCCGGCAATCCCGACCGCTTCCATGAGGTCAACGAGCGCTTTCATAACGCGATTTATGCAGGCTCGCAGAACGGCTACATCGCCGAGATCACGCTGGCGACGCGGGTCCGCGTGCAGCCGTTCCGCCGTGCCCAGTTCCGCAATCTCGGCCGTCTTGCAAAGTCGCAAGCGGAGCACGACCGCGTCGTCGTCGCCATCATGCGCGGCGACAAGCAGGGCGCCGCCGCTGCGATGCGCGCGCATATCGAACTGGTGCGCGGGGAGTATGAGATTTACGCGGTGTCGGTGTAGGCCGCGCACTCAGTGCCGTAGGGTGGGCAAAGGCGCAAAGCGCCGTGCCCACGATCTTTCCCGATTGATGGCGGTGGTGAGCACGCTTCCGCCCTCGCTCTTCGAGCTACGGCGGACAAGCCGCTTTGCCCACCCTACGAGACCTATGTTGTCGCGGCTTCCGCCATAAACTTCCGCCAGCCGCCATACGCCGTGATATCCCGCGCCTCGCCCAGCACTTCTGGCTCGACAAGGAATCCCTTCAAGCTGCGGCCATCGGCCAGGCGGATCGTACCGATCGCCATCGGTGCGGGGATCGCGTTGACGAAGTTGCCGAAGGCGGACGACGACAGCGACCAGATTTCGAGCTCGATCGACGCGCCCGTACCGGCCTCAACGCGCAGCAGGCCCGGCTTCGGTGGCGTGGTCTTCAACGCATAGAGCTTGTAGTCGGGCGCGGTCCTGGTCGCCTCGATCAGCTTTGCGTTCAACGTCTTCAATTCGCCGTTCAGCGCCATGCCGGAGAGATGCGCGCCGACCACGGCGATCGGGATCTCGTCGCCGCCGGTTGCGGAAAGTGCTGGAAGCGGTGCCTGCGCCACGCCCTTCGCACCAAGCGTCAACTGCGTATCGGCATGGAACACGCGGCCGATGCTCGCGAGCATCGCATCGCGGCCGGCGGGGGCGAGCAGCGTGATGCCGAACGGAAGGCCATCCGCGCGCATTGCCGCCGGTACGGCCAGACCGCAGAGATCGAGCAGGTTCACAAAATTGGTGTAGGTGCCGAGCCGGCTGTTGAGCTCGATCGGATTGGCCAGCACCTGCGCGGTCGTGTACGTCGTCGGCGCCGTCGGCAGCACCAGAGCGTCGATATTCGCAAACGTTCGCTCGGCGATCTTGCGCAGGCCCTGCAGGCGGTAGAGCGCTGAGAAAGTCTCCGCTGCCGTCAGCCGCGCCCCGGCCGCGGTGATCTCCCGCGTTACGGGGTGAATGGAATCAGGGGCGGATGCTAGCAGGTTCTTGATGACGAGATAACGCTCGGCAACCCAGGGGCCTTCATAGAGCAACCGCGCCGTCTCGTAGAACGGCTCGAGGTCGAACTCGATAAGCTCAGCGCCGAGTGCGGTCCAGCGCTTCAAGGCTTCACCGTACGCGGCCTCCGCCTTCTTGTCGCCGAAGAAGATCAGTTGCCCGTTGCGCGGAACGCCCAGGCGCAGATTTGCCGGGAAGGGCGTGAGCGCGCCAGGCGGCCGGTCGCGCGAGAACGGATCAGCCTGGTCCGACCCCGCCATCACGGAAAGGGCAAGGGCGGCGTCGTCGACCGTCAAAGCAAATACCGAGATGCAGTCGAGCGTACGGCAGGCCGGCACGATGCCGGCGGTCGAGATCATGCCGAGGCTCGGCTTCAGCCCGACGATGTTGTTGAGCATCGCCGGCACGCGGCCTGAGCCGGCCGTGTCAGTGCCGAGTGACAGCGGCACGAGGCCCGCGCCGACCGCCACCGCAGAGCCCGAGCTCGACCCGCCAGGAATGAGATCCTCGCGGATCGAATTTTTGGGAATGCCATAGGGCGAGCGCACGCCGACGAGGCCGGTTGCGAACTGGTCCAGATTGGCCTTGCCGATGATGATCGCGCCCGCGGCGCGCAGACGCTCGACCGCGGTCGAGTCGTGCGTCGGCGTATAGGAGAAGGCCGGGCAGGCTGCCGTGGTCGGGAAGCCCAGCGCATCGATATTGTCCTTCACCGCGACCGGCACGCCGTAGAGCGGCAGGCTGGCGGCATCCTTCGCGGCCAGCTTTTCGGCCTCCGCGATCGCGTCCTTCTCATCGCGCAGGCTGATGAAGATGGCGGGATCATTGTGGTCGCGGATACGCTGATAGGTCCGCGCGACCGTCTGCGCCGGCGTCATTGTGCCCGCGCGATGCGCGGCCACAATCGCGGCGATCGTTTCAGGCTGCTCAGCCCCCATCTCAGCCTTCATGGCGATAAAACTCCGGCAACAGGTCTCACCCGGATTGAAGCAAGCGATGTGCCATTGTGTACATTATCCGGGCAGCGCAGTCCCCTCCGATATTATCGTGAGATCAGGGACTTGGGGGATGCGCTGATTAGCGCGCAGGCTGTCGCGCCTCGGTCCGGTTCTGGGCATTTGCGCAAATATTGGGCAGTCGAGATCAGGTGAAGCCGGCGAGGATCTGAAGCAGCCGCTCCCGGTTGGCCTTGCCGATCTTCTCCTCGACATGCCGCTCGTGCTCGGCGGCGAGCCGCTTGAATTTGGCCAGCGCCGTCTCACCCTGGCCGGTGAGATGCAGCGCGTGCGAGCGCCGGTCCTCTTTCGACTTGATCCGCTTCACGAGCTTGCGCTGCTCGAGGCTGTCGAGTAGATGCACCAGCCGGGCACGTTCGATGCCGAGGCGCTTTGCCACCGCCATCTGCGAGAGCCCGGGATTGGCGCCGATCACGGTCAGCACCGAATACTGCGTCGGCTTGATATCGACGTCGCCCAGCGTCTTGATGAAATCCTGAAAAATCCAGATCTGGAAGCGCCGCACCGCGTAACCGGCATGGCCGACCAGCGCGTCGAGCCCGATCTCGTCCGCGTCGATCCGCCGCGCCGCGCCATTGCCGGTGCGTTTGCGGCGGGAAGTCCGGGCTGCGCTGGCTGTCACATCGTGTCTCCTGCCGCGCGAGCTTAGCGCCTCGACGGCTCCAACGGAAGATTGTTGTTGACGACAACAATTGCCCCGGCCAACATTATGGCCAAAGCTGCCCGGAACGAGGCGGCGGCCGATCCCGAATATGGGCGAGGAGGAAGCCATGACATCCGCCACTCGCGGAGACGTTTCGAGCCTGTTCGCAACGCCAAAGACCGTCGCCGAGCATCGCGCCGACGGCAGCATCGTGCTGCGCTCGGGCGAGCCCTTGCGCGACGGCGCGCGCTGCATCGGCGACTGGCTGGAACATTTTGCGCAGCAGACGCCGGACACGGTCTTCCTCGCGGAGCGTGACGGCGCCGATACGCCCTGGGCCACCGTGACTTACGCGGGTGCTCTGCGGCGTGTACGCGCCGCGGCGTCGTGGATCCTGACGCAGGGGCTCAGTGCCGAGCGCCCCGTCGTCATTCTCTCCGACAACAGCATCGATCATGCGCTGCTTGCGCTGGCCGCCCAGCATGTCGGCGTGCCCTCGGCCGCGATTTCGCCGGCTTATTCGCTGATGTCGAAGGATTTTGACAAGCTGAAGAGCATGATCGCGCTGCTGGACCCCGGCGCGATCTACGTTTCCGCCACCAAGCCGTTTGCCGCGGCGCTTGCTGCGATCAAACCGCTGCACAAGGCACAGATCATCAGTGGCAATGCTGGCGACGCCGAGGCACTTGCCTTCCGCGCCATCGCGGCAACGCCTGAGACCGGCGATGTTGCAACAGCCTTCGCTGCCGTGACGCCGGACACGATCGCAAAGTTCCTTTTCACCTCGGGCTCGACCGGCGCCCCCAAGGCGGTCATCAACACCCAGCGCATGCTGACCTCGAGCCAGCAGGCCAAGGCGCAGACCTGGACCTTTCTGGAGCAGGGGCGCGGCGATCTCGTCATTCTCGATTGGCTGCCCTGGAGCCACACCTTCGGCGCCAACCACAATTTCAATCTGGTGCTGCGCAATGGCGGCTCGCTCTATATCGACGGCGGCAAGCCCGCGCCCGGATTGTTCGCGACCTCGCTCGCCAACCTCAAAAGCGTGATGCCCACGGTCTATTTCAACGTGCCGCGTGGCTTCGACATGCTGATTGCGGCGCTCCGTGCCGACGAGGAACTGCGCCGGAATTTCTTCAACGAGGTGAAGTTCGCCTTCTATGCCGGCGCAGCATTGCCGCAGAATTTGTGGGACGCTCTCGAAGAGCTTTCGATCAAGACTGTTGGCCGTGCGATGCCGATGGTTTCGGCCTGGGGCTCGACCGAAACGTCGCCGCTGGCGACCGACTGCCATTTCCTTGCGGAGCGTTCCGGCAATATCGGCGTGCCGATTCCCGGAACGGAGCTGAAGCTCGTTGCCTCCGGCGACAAGCTGGAGGTCCGCGTGCGCGGCCCCAACGTCACGCCGGGCTATTGGAACGCGCCCGAACTGACCAAGCAGGCTTTTGATGCGGAAGGTTTCTATCTCATCGGCGACGCCGTGAAGCTTGCGGATGTCGATCGGCCGGAGCGCGGTCTGTTCTTCGATGGCCGTGTCGCGGAGGATTTCAAGCTCAATTCCGGCACCTGGGTCAGCGTCGGCACGCTGCGCGTCGCCGGCATCGCCGCGCTTGCGCCACTGGCGCAGGACATCGTCGTGGCCGGCCATGGGGGTGACGAGGTGCGGTTTCTGGTGTTCCCGAACATTGTCGCCTGTCGCGCCCATGCCGGTCTGCCAGAAACGGCGGGCGTGAACGAAGTGTTGGCGCACGACAATGTCAGGATCGCCATCGCACAGGGGCTTTCAAGACTGAAGCAGCAGGGCGCCAATTCCTCCGGCCACGCCACGCGCACACTGCTGCTCACCGAACCGCCGTCGGTCGACGGCGGCGAGATCACCGACAAGGGCTACATCAACCAGCGCGCGGTGCTGGCACGGCGTGCGGAGGCCGTGGCGCGGCTGAATGATGATGCCTCCGGTGAGTGGATCGGGCTGTAGCGGCTAAAATGCCTCTCGCCACGCCCACCGCTCTCGTGCCCCGGGCGCAGCGTAGCACGCAGTGATGCGCTGCAGAGCCGGGGCCCATCTCTCCTGATGCGCATGGGTCCCGGCTCTGCGCAGCAGCGTTTCACGCTGCAGCGCGTCCGGGACACGAGAGTTGGGCAAGCCCAAATACGCCAGCCATGCTGCCGCAATGTCCCGCATGATTCTTTTGTTGCCGAAGCAACTAATTTGTGCGAACCGTTCGAGACAAGGATGACGGCGGAGGAACCGCTGCGCCTGATCTTGGAGGAAACGATGCTTGGCAGAGAGGGTGCCGCGGGCAAACGCCTGCGCATGCCTGGAGATGATCCCGGATTGTACCCAGCGCGTGCTCCGTCAAGCGCTGCCGCTGGTCACTGCGCCGAGATTTTCGTGCAATCGGCGCAGCAGGTCGATCAAGACCTCGCGCTCGTCCTTGCTCAGACAGGACAGCAGACGCCGCTCCCGTTCGAACGCCGCGACGATGACCTTGTCATGGGTGGTGCGGCCCTTCGCGGTCAGCGAGATCGAATGGGTGCGGCCGTCGTTCGGGTCGGTGCGGATCGACACATGCCCGCGTTTCTCGAGGCCGGCGAGCGTGCGACTCACCGGGCCCTTGTCGAAGCCGATGACGTGGCAGATGCGGGAGGCTGGAATGCCGGGCTCGATCGCCAGCAGCGACATGATCCGCCACTCCGTGACGTTGACGCCAAACTGCCGCTGATAGAATGCCGTCGCGCTGTTCGAGAGCTTGTTGGCGATGAAAGTGATGAAGGCCGGGACGTAACGATCGAGATCGAGCGTCGGCCCGATATCGGCGGGCGCAGGCTTTGGGCGGGATCTGGTCGAAGGCGGCATATCGGGAATCTGTCTCGCGGCTTGCCGAAAGACCTAAGGGCAAGCGCGGCCGTTTCACAAGATCAAAATAAGGGAGGACTTTTATGAGCGCACCCGGCTCGACCGTATCAGGCGTCCCGCATCTCGACGTCGATCCCTTCGACATGAACTTTTTTGCCGACCCCTATCCCACGCACGAGCTGCTGCGCGAGACAGGGCCGGTCGTCTATCTCGACAAATGGAAGCTCTACGGCGTGGCGCGCTATGCCGAGGTCCATGCCGTCCTGAACGATCCCGCAACCTTCTGCTCCAGCCGCGGCGTCGGCCTGTCCGACTTCAAGAAGGAGACGCCGTGGCGGCCGCCGAGCTTGATCCTCGAGGCCGATCCGCCCGAGCACACCCGAACCCGCGCGGTGCTGTCGAAGGTTCTGTCGCCGACTGTGATGAAGGGTCTCCGCGACCGCTTCGCGGCGGCAGCGGAAGAACGGATCGACTTATTGCTTGAGAAGCGGAGCTTTGACGCGATCGCCGATCTCGCCGAAGCCTATCCACTTTCGATCTTCCCGGACGCGCTGGGGCTGAAGCCTGAGGGACGTGACCACCTCATCCCCTATGCGAGCCTGGTGTTCAACGCCTTCGGCCCACCGAACCAGCTGCGCCAGGAGGCGATCGCGCGCTCGGCGCCGCACCAGGCCTATGTCACCGAGCAGTGCCAGCGCGACAACCTGACGCCGGGCGGCATCGGCGCCTGCATTCATACTCATGTCGACGAGGGGGCCATCACGGCGACGGAAGCGCCGCTGCTGGTACGCTCGCTGCTGTCGGCTGGCCTCGACACCACGGTCAACGGTATCGGTGCCGCCGTCTATTGCCTGGCTCGCTTCCCCGATCAGTGGCAGCGCCTCCACAGCGATCTCACGCTCGCGCGCAACGCCTTCGAGGAGGCCGTGCGCTTCGAGAGCCCGGTGCAGACCTTCTTCCGCACCACGACGCGCGAGGTCGAATTGTCAGGCGCGACCGTCGGCGAAGGTGAGAAAGTGCTGATGTTCCTCGCGGCCGCCAACCGTGATCCGCGGCGCTGGGACAAGCCCGACAGCTACGACATCACCCGCCGCACCTCCGGCCATGTCGGCTACGGCTCGGGCATTCACATGTGTGTCGGCCAGCTCGTGGCGCGGCTCGAGGGCGAGACCATGCTCTCGGCCCTGGCCCGCCGCGTTGCCGGCATCGAGATCACGGGCGAGCCGAAGCGCCGCTTCAACAACACGCTGCGCGGGCTCGACAGCCTGCCGGTGACGATCACGCCGGCCTGACACTGCCGGCGACCAAGACAATAAAGGGGAGGGACCAATGAAGAACTTGAAGTGGACGCTCGCGCTGGTGGTGAGCCTGATCGGCGGCGCGGCAAGCGCCGAGATATCCGACCATGTCGTGCGCGTTGGCGTGCTCAACGACATCTCCGGCATTTTCCAGGACACCAATGGCATGGGCTCGGTCGAGGCTGCGCGCATGGCGGCCGAGGATTTCAACGGTGGCGGCAAAGGAATCAAGGTCGAGATCGTCTACGCCGATCACCAGAACAAGGCGGACGTCGGCAACGCAATCGCGCGAAAGTGGCTCGACGTCGAGGGCGTCGACGCCATCGTCGACGTGCCGAACTCGGCCGTCGGCCTCTCCATCAACACGCTGTTGCGCGACAGCCGCATGACGTACCTCGCATCGTCGACCGCGAGCGCCGATCTCACGGGCAAGGCCTGCTCGCCGAATACCATTCAGTGGGTCAACGACACCTGGGCGACCGGCAATACCACGGCGGCGGCGATGATGTCGCGCGGCGGCAAGGACTGGTATTTTCTCACGGTCGACTACGCGCTCGGCAAGGGTATCGAGGCGGAGGCGCAGAAATACATCGAGGGCCACGGCGGCAAGGTGCTCGGCTCGTCCAAGCATCCGCTCGGCACCTCCGACTTCGCCTCGTTCCTGTTGCAGGCGCAGGGATCGAAAGCGCAGGTGATCGGCCTTGCCAATGCCGGTGGCGACACCATCAACGCGGTGAAGCAGGCCGCCGAGTTCGGTATCCAGCAGAGTGGCCAGAAGCTCGTCGCCTTCCTGCTCTTCATCAACGATGTCCACGGCATGGGCATCAAGGTCGCGCAGGGCCTCCAGCTCATGGAAGCTTTTTACTGGGACATGAACGACGACACCCGCGCGTTTGCAAAACGGTTCGCTACGCGACCCGGCATGAACGGCAAGATGCCGAGCGGCAACCAGGCCGGCGTCTATGCGTCCACGCTCGCTTTTCTCAACGCGGTCGCTGCGACCGGCAGCGACAATGCCAAGGACGTCGTGCCCGAGATGAAGAAGTTCAAAGGCAAGGACAAGCTCTTCGGCGACACCGCGATCCGCCAGGACGGCCGCGTCGTGCATCCGATGTATCTGTTCGAGGTGAAGAAGCCCGAGGAGTCGAAGTACCCGTACGACTACTACAAGCTGGTCTCGACAATTCCCGCCGAGCAGGCGTTTCGTCCGATGGCGGAGGGTGGGTGCGAGTTGGTGAAGTAAATGCAGCAGCGGTGAATCTCGTGCCCCGGACGCAGTGCGGCGCGTAGCGCCGCGCTGCAGAGCCGGGGCCCATAACTTCTGGGTCCCGGCTCTGCGTCGCGTCATACGGGACGATGCTTTGCATCGCCCGGCATGACGCGCCGCGTCCCGGACACGACAGTATCACCCCTACGCCACCTTGCTGCTTCCCTGCGTGATCAATCTCGCCGCGCGCTGGTCGCGGGCGTAGATCCAGAGCCAGCTCAGCGCGACGCTGAGGCGGTGGCGGAGGCCGATCAGGAAGTAGATGTGGGCAATGCCCCAGATCCACCACGCGATGGTGCCGCGAAGCTTGATGCGACCGAAATCGATCACCGCGAGACGCTTGCCGATCTGCGCGAGGCTGCCAGAGTGCTTGTAGCGGAACGCTCCCTTGCTCTCGCCGCGTAGCCGCGCCTTGATGGTTTCGGCGACGTGACGGCCCTGCTGCTTCGCGGCGGGCGCGATGCCGGGCACCGGCTTGCCCTCCCAGGCGTTGATATTGATTGTGTCGCCGATCGCGAAGATCTCGGGATGGCCGGGGATGGTGAGATCGTCTTCGACCTGCACGCGCCCGGCGCGATCGGCCGGTGCGCCCAGCCATTCGGCGGCCGGCGAGGCGCGCACGCCGGCGGCCCAGATCCGTGTCTTGGCCTCGAGCAGCTTGCCGCCGAACACGACGCCCTCACGATTGATCTCGGTGACGGCCTGCCCGAGCACGACCTCGACGCCGATCTTTTCCAGCGAGGCCTGCGCATAGGCCGAGAGGTCCTCGGGAAAGCCTGCGAGCACGCGCGGGCCGGCCTCGATCAGCACCACCCGGGCCTTGTGGGTGTCGATGTTGCGGAAATCTGCGGGCAGCGTGTGGTGCGCCATCTCGGCGATGGTGCCGGCAAGCTCGACGCCGGTCGGGCCGGCGCCGACGATCACGAAAGTCAGCCGTGCCGCGCGCTTGGCCGGATCAGTCTCGCGCTCGGCGCGCTCGAAGGCCACCAGGATGTGACGGCGCAGCGTGGTCGCGTCTTCCAGCGTTTTCAGCCCCGGCGCCCATGTCTCCCACTCGTCATGGCCGAAATAGGCGTGGCGCGCGCCGGTGGCGAGCACCAGCGTGTCGTAGGGCACCTCGCTGCCGTCGTCGATCAGCACGCAGCGCCTGGCGGCATCGACGCCGCTGACGGTCGCGAACAGCGTCGTCACTTCGCGCCGGTCGCGCATCAAATGGCGCACCGGCCAGGCAATCTCGCTGGTTGCGAGCGAAGCGGTCGCGACCTGATAGAGCAGCGGCTGAAACAGATGATGGTTGCGGCGGTCGATCAGCGTGATCTCGACCGGCGCCCCCGCCAGCCGGTAGGTCGTCTCCAGCCCGCCGAAGCCGGCGCCGACGATGACGACGCGATGCGGTGTCGTGGTCATGATGTACCCTCGAATCTCGCTGCTCACCTTCTTCATTTAAGTGCGAATTGAGCGCCGCGGTCCAATAGCTGTCATCAATGACCGAATAGGCGCGGCGTATCGATATTCCCGCGAGAAAACGCCGCAGCCTTGAACCGGTCTTGGTCGAAGTAAGTAGAATTATATTTCTTGCCATCCTTGTTTGGGGCGAAATATGGTGCAGGGGCGGGCGCTGAGCCATTGGCGGCGCGACAGATTTTGCGTTCAATAGAGACAGACCCGGGCGGCGATCACCCCGTTCCGGGATCAATAATAAGGAGGGGATTGGTTATGAAGACAGCATTCTGGCTGGCGGGTGCGGCTGCGCTCGCGCTGGCAAGCCCGGCATTCGCCGGCGACACCATCAAGATCGGTTTCGTCTCGACCTTCAGCGGTCCGACTGCCGTGATCGGCAACGACATGCGCAACTCCTTTGAGCTCGCGCTCGACCACATGGGCCGCAAGATGGACGGCAAGCCGGTCGAGGTGATTTACGAGGACGACGGCCAGAAGCCCGACGTCGGCAAGCAGAAGACCGAGAAGCTAGTGCAGTCCGATAAGGTCGATTTCATCGTCGGCTACATCTGGTCGAACGTGCTGCTGGCCTCGCTCAAGACCGCGGTGGACTCGCAGACCTTCCTGATCTCGGCCAATGCCGGCCCGTCGCAGCTCGCGGGCGAGCTGTGTTCGCCTTACGTGTTCTCGACCTCGTGGCAGAACGACCAGACGCCCGCCGCCATGGGCCTCTACATGAACCAGAAGGGCGTCAAGAGCGTGTTCCTGATCGGGCCGAACTACGCGGCCGGGAAGGACATGCTCGCGGGCGTGAAGAGCACGTTCAAGGGTGAGATCAAGGGCGAGGAATACACGGTCTGGCCGAGCCAGCTCGACTTCTCCGCCGAACTCTCCAAGGCACGGGCGTCCGGCGCAGAGTCGATCTTCGTATTCTATCCCGGTGCAGCGGGCGTGCAGTTCCTCAACCAATATGCGCAGGCCGGCCTGAAGAGCGCGATGCCGCTCTATACAGCGTTCACCGTCGACGAGCTGTCGCTGCCGCTGCAGAAGGAGAACGCGCTCGGCGTTCCCGGCGCGCAGGAATGGGTCAACGACCTCCCCAACGAGCAGAACAAGCGCTTCGTCGCCGACTACCGCAAGAAGTACACCGGCCTGCGCCCGACCTATTACGGTGCGCAAGCCTATGACGCGGCCCAGCTCATCAACAGCGCGGTTGTCGCGGTGAAGGGCGATACCAGCAAGAAGGACGCGATGAAGGCCGAGATGGAGAAGGCCAACATCAAGTCGCTGCGCGGTCCGTTCAAATACGGCAAGAACCACATCCCGGTGCAGAGCTTCTATCTGCAGGACGTGGTCAAGGACGGCGAAGGCCAGCTGTCGCTGAAGACCGTGGCGACGATCGTGGAGAACGATCAGGACCGTTTCCACGACAAGTGCGTGATGAAGTGAGGTCGTTCCTCACCCTCTCCCCATTTTTACGGGGAGAGGGCTGGGTGAGGGGCTGTCTCCGCGAACACGCCAGGTGTGTGGTGCGCGAGAATTCCTCGTCCTCGTCATTGCGAGCGAAGCGAAGCAATCCAGAATCCTTCCGCGGAAAGATTCTGGATTGCTTCGTCGCAAGGGCTCCTCGCAATGACGGCGTGGAGAGAGTGTCCTACACCCGCGGCATGCTCGCAGGCCGCACCTCGCGGGCCTGCGCCGCGAGCCTGATCCCGGCATTCGCCGCGCCAAATCCCTGGTAGCTGCGCCGCTCGACGATCTCGAAGAAAAAACGCTCATCGAAGATGTGGGTGTAGACCTGGAAGAATTCGCCATCACCCTCGCGGTCGTAGAGGATGTGGTTGGCGCGTAGCCTGGCCATGAGATCGGGCGCGAGGTCGTATTTGGCTTCGATGTCGTCGTAATAATTGTCAGGGATATCCAGGAAGTCCGCGCCGCGGGCGCGCATTGCGGCGACGCTGGCAAAGATATCCTGGCACGCGAACGCGACGTGCTGCACGCCTGAACCGAAAAACTCCGAGATGAAACGCGCCGGCAGCGTGCGGTTGGCGGAGGAGCCGTTGACGACGAAGCGCAGGCTCTGGTCGCCGTTGATGAGGGCCTGACTCTGCACGAGACCCCTGGGGTCGGCGATCTCCATCTGCGGCAGCCGCTCGAGGTCGAGGATGCCGGTGTAGAACAGCAGCCAGGACAGCATCTCGTCGTAAGGCATCGACTGCGCGATGTGGTCGATGGCGAGCAGTGCATCCGCGCTTGCATCGCTCGCCACTGGCGCAAAATCCGTGTCCCAGTTCTTGCCGGCCTGGTCGAGAAAATAAAGCAGGCTGCCACCGACGCCGTGGATCGCGGGGATCTCCAGCTCGCCTGGTCCGACCGGCTGATAGAAGGTGCGCGCCTTCAGCGTTTCGGCCCGCTGCATGGCGAGGCCCGCATTGTCGACGTCGAGCGCGATGGCGCAGACGCCGGGGCCGTGGGTGACGTAGTGCGAATGCGCAAAGCCGTCGGTTTCGGAATTGATCACGAGCTCGACCTTGCCCTGGGACCAGCGCTCCACTGTCTTGCTGCGATGCTTGCCGGTCTTGCGGAAGCCGAGCTGTGAAAACAGATGCGCGAGCTCGCCGGCCTTGGTCTCGTTGACGGCGAACTCGATGAAGCCCGTGCCGCTGCTCTTGGCCCTTGGCGCCAGGGGCTCGCCGACGAGCTTTGGCCAATCCGGGGCGAGCTGGTCCTGCAACAGGATCAGCGAGCGCAGGCCGTCGACCGCGGTCTGGGCCGCGGAGCCGGCGCGGAACTGGTCGTTGAAGATCTCCAGCGACCACGGGCCGGAATAACCCGTCGCTGCGATCGCCTGCATGAACTCGCCGACCGGCAGATCGCCCTGGCCGGGGAAGGAGCGGAAGTGCCGGCTCCACGACAGGATGTCGAGATCGAGCTTTGGCGCGTCGGCCAATTGCACCAGGAAGATCTTGTCGCCGGGGATCGAGGCCATCGCGCGAACCGGGAAACCGGGCGCCAGCGCGTGAAAGCTGTCGAGGATCACGCCGATCGCAGGATGGTCGGCGCGGCGCACGATCTCCCAGGCATCGCGGTAGTCATTGACGTGGCGCCCCCAGGCGAGCGCTTCGTAGCCCACGCGCAAACCGCGCTTGGCAGCGCGGTCGCCGAGTTCGCGAAAATCATCTGCAGCGCGGTCGATGCCGCCGAGCGAGTGGGGGGAGACGTTGGAGCAGATCAGCAGCAAATCGGTGCCGAGCTCCTGCATCAGATCGAATTTGCGCTCGGCGCGGGCGAAGTTGCGCGTGCGCTGCGGCTCCGGCATGCCCTCGAAATCGCGGAAAGGCTGGAATGCGCAGATCTCGAGATTGAGGTCCTTGCAGAGATTTGCGATGTCGAGCGGGCCAGACCCGAAGGACAGCAGGTCGTTCTCGAAGATCTCGACCGCCTCGAAGCCGGCGGATGCGATGGCGCGAAGTTTTTCGTCCAACGCCCCTGAGAGAGAAACGGTCGCGATCGAGCGCTTGTTCATGCTGCCTGCTCCATGATGTGGCCCGGCGATATTTTCTGGCCCGTGCGTGCCGCTTCACTGACGGCTTCGACGACTGCGAGCGTGGCCATCGCGTCTTCGACGGAGATCAGTGGCTGCTCACGGCCCGCGATCACTGCGAGGAAGTGCCGCAGCTGCTCGACGAGCGGATCGTATCCTGCGAGTGCGACAGGATTGCGCGATAGCGGCGCATGCCAGCCCGGACTTTGTGGATAGGACCACAGCTCCATGGTCGGGACGGAGAGCGAACCGCTCGTTCCGGCGAAGACGTAACAGGGCTGATCCTGCCTTGGGTAGATCGCGTTCTCTCCTGCGGTCAGCTCCCAGCTCCACGGCGCCGGCGTCGCGTCCGACACCGTCACCGTTCCAAGCGCGCCGTTGGCGAAGCGCAGCAACAGAGCCGCGGTATCCTCCACCGCGAAACCGCGCACCATATTCGACGTCAGCGCCTGCACCTCCGTGATCTCGCCGCAGACGAATCGGAGATTGTCGATATCGTGAATGAGGTTGATGAGCAGCGGCCCGCCACCCTGCTGGTACCGCCACGCGACCTCAAAATAATCGTCGGGCTTTTTCAGGAGCCACAATCCGACCACGGCGGTAAGCTGGCCGAGCTTGCCGGTCGCGACCGTCTCTCGCGCGGCCTTGATGATCGGATTGTGCCGGCGGTGATGACCGACCAGCATGGGTACGCCGGTCCGCTTGACCGCCACGCAGAGGCGCTGCGCGGCCGCGACCGTGTCGGTCACCGGCTTCTCGATCAGCGCCGGTACGCCGGCCTCGGCGCAGTCGAGCGCCATCTGGAGATGCAGGGCGTTCGGCGAGGCGATGATCAGGCCGTCGGGCTTTTCCTGCGCCAGCAATGCGCGGTGGTCCGCGTAGCAGTGCACATTGTGTGCCCCCGCATAGTCAACCGCGGCAGGCGAGGGATCGGCGATGCCCGCCAGCACGCAGCCTTGCGAGGCCTCGATCAATTCGATGTGGCGGCGGCCGATCAGGCCAGCGCCGGCGACCGCAATGCGCATTGGCGCGCTCATGCCGCACTTTCCTCCATCGCGCCACCAAGGAACAGTTGCCCAATCCGTGGATCGTTCAGGATCCGCTCCGCCTTGTCGACCATGCGGGTCTGGCCGAGCTCGAGCACGATGCCGATATCCGAGATCTCCAGCGCCGAGCGCGCGTTCTGCTCGATCATCAGGATGGTGACGCCGCGGTCACGCAGGCTCTTCAGAATATCGAAGGTCTGTTGCACCATGAGCGGCGACAGGCCGATCGAGGGCTCGTCGATCAGCACGAGCTTTGGTTCAAGCAGCAGCGAGCGGGCGATCTCGAGCTGCTTCTGCTCGCCGCCGGACAGCGTCGAGGCCTGCTGCGTCGACTTGCGGCGCAGCGCGGGGAACAGGTCGAGCGCGGCCTCGATGCGTGTCGGCAGGTCGATGCCCTTGCCGGCGGAAACTCCGCCGAGCTCGATGTTGCTGCGAACTGAGAGCTCTGGAAAGATATTGCGGCCTTGCGGCACGTAGCAGATACCGGCGTTGAGCAGCGCGCGCTGGCTCAAATTGGTGACGTCGCGGCCGGCAAAGCTGATCTTGCCCTCGCGCAGCTTGAGCAGGCCGAAGATCGCCTTGAACACAGTGGATTTGCCGGCACCGTTCGGGCCGATGATCGTGGTGATGGTCGCCGGCGGCACCGAAAATGTCGTGCCGTTCAGGATCGTCATCTTGCCGTAGCCGCCGACGAGATTGTGAACCGAGAGGATCGGGTCGCTCATGGCTCGTTGTCCCTAATGCCCGAGATAGGCTTCGATCACGGCGGAGTTTTTCCGGACTTCGTCCGGCCGCCCCATCGCCAGCACCTTGCCTTCCGCCATCACCATCACGCGCGAGCACAGCGACATCACGAACTCCATGTTGTGCTCGATCACGACAAAGGTCGCATTCTTCTCGCGGTTGATCGCGACGAGGCGTTCCTTCAGATCCGACAGCATGGTCGGATTGACGCCGCCGGCGGGTTCGTCGAGCAGCACCAGGCGCGGGCCGCCCATGAAGGCCATGGCGGCGTCGAGCAGCTTCTGCTGGCCGTAGGAGAGGCCGCCGGCAGGTTCCGCAGCGAGATGATCGAGCTTGAAGAAGCCGATCATCTGGTTCGCGGCGTCAGTCAGCCCGGCATCGGAGCGGCCGACGAGGCGCGAGGCCATATTGCCCTGATGCTCCTGCCCGGCGAGGATCAGGTTCTCGCGCACCGAGAGTTTTGGAAACACCTGCAGCAGCTGGAAAGTGCGGCTGACGCCGAGCTTGTTGAGCTCGGAGGGGCGCAGGCCGGTGACGACCTTGCCGTCGAGCTTGACCTCGCCGCCCGTCGGCGTGAGCTGGCCGAGAATGCAGTTGAACAAGGTCGACTTGCCGCATCCGTTCGGGCCGATCAGGCCCAGGATCTCGCCCTCGCGAACATCGAACGAAACGCCGTCGACCGCGGTGATGCCGCCAAAGGTCTTCTTGATGCCGGTGACCTCGAGGACTGCACTCATTGTGCGGTCTCCAGGCGAGATTTGGCGACGGCGCGGAGTGCGGAAGCGGCCTTGGTGCGCCGGGCGGCCATATAGCGGTCGAGGATCCCGAGAATGCCTGTCGGCGACCAGATCAGAAGCCCCATCACCGCGATCGCGTAGAGCATCAGATAATAGCCTTCGGTGAAACGCAGCCATTCCGGCAGCAGCACCGCGATCATCGCCCCCAGGAAAGGACCGAAATAAAAGCCGGCGCCGCCGACGATCACCATCATCAGGAGATCGAGCGAAAGCGACAGGTTGAACGGCACCGGGTCGATATATTGCGTCAGCGGCGCATAGAGAGCGCCGGCGACGCCGCCGAGCGCCGAGCCGATCGCAAAGGCCATCAGTGTGTAGCGGCGGGTATCGATGCCGAGTGACTGCGCACGCAGCGGATTTTCTCGCAGCGCCATGAAGGCGCGGCCCCAGGGCGAACGGATCAGCCACCAGACCGCGACGGACACGATCGCGAGCGAGCCGAGGCAGACATAGTAGAACGGCAGCGGCTTGTTGGTCGCGATCCCGAAGACATGCGGGCGGGGAATGTTGGAAATTCCGTAGATGCCGCCGGTGAGCCAGCTCTCATTGCGGAATACGAGGAAAGCGAGGGTCGAGAAGGCGAGTGTCACGAAGGCGAGGTAGTGGTGCTGCACGCGCAGCGCGGGATAGCCGAGCACCCAGCCGACCGCGAAGGCGAGCACGATCGCAACCACGATCGCCGCCGGCAGCGGCCAGCCATGCGTCGTCATGATCGCAGAGGCATAGGCGCCGATGCCGACGAATGCGCCCTGCGCCAGCGAGACCTGGCCGGCATAGCCGAGCGTGAGGTTGAGCCCCATCGCGGCAATCGTCATCACCGCCCACTGGCTCAGGATGAACAGGCCGTAGCGGTTGAAGTTCATGGGAATGACGATCAGGCCGGCAATGACGATGAGCCCGAGCGCGATCTTCAGGGGTTTGGCGAAGCCGCTCATACCGTGCGCTCCTCGGCGCGGCCGAGCAGTCCTTGCGGCCGGAACAGGATGACGACGATCAGGAAGATCATCGGCACGGCGGCGCGGTACTGCGTCGAGACATAGGCGGCCGCGAGGTTGTCGAGCACGCCGATCAACAGGCCGCCGGCGATCGCGCCGCGCACCTGGTTGAAGCCGCCGACGATCGCGGCGATGAAGGCGGCCTGGCCCAGCACTTCACCGCTCGAAAACTTTGCCAGATAGATCGGCGTGATCAGCAGCGAGGCCAGCGCGACCAGGAAGGCGTTGATCAGGAAGGTCAGCAGGATCATGCGCTCGACCGGCACGCCGATGATGCGTGCGACCGTCGGGTTTTGAGCCGCCGCCTGCATCTGGTGGCCGAGCGACGTGCGGTTGAGCAGCGCGGTCAGGCCGAACACGGCAAGAATGGCGAGGACGAGCACGCCGATGCTTTGCAGCGAGACGGCGTGGCCGAGGATGGAGATGTCGCCGGTCGGCACGATCGACGGGAAGGGCGAAGCCTCCGCGCTGAAGAACTGTTTGACGGCCTCCTTGATTCCGATCGCCAGCGCCATGGTCGCGATTGCGAGCGGCAGCACGCCATGGCGCATCATCGGATCGACCAACAGCATCTTGAAAGCGAGGCCCAGCAGGAGCATCGACAAGAGGATGCCGAGGATGATCGCGAGCCAGAACGGCGCGCCGACATGCATTGCCGCCAGCATCAAGAACGCCGGCAGCATCACGAACTCGCCTTGTGCGAAATTGATGGTCTGCGAGGTCTGCCACAGCAGCGTGAAGCCAACCGCGACCAGCGCATAGATCGCGCCGGTGGCCAGGCCCGCGACCAGAAGATCGAACAGATTGGACATTTCCCCTCTCGAACTCCTTGCCCCGCTCCATCATCTCTCTCGCCCCGTTCTTACGGGGAGAGGGAGACGAGAGAAGACCTCACTTCACCTTCGGCAGCACCTGCTTCACGACCTGCTTGCCTTCGACCACCTCGACCAGAAAACTCTGCCGATCGATGTCGCCGTTCTGGTCGAACGTGACGTCCATCAAAATGCCCGGCTCGTCCGCGGCCTTGATCGTCAAGCCATGCAGCGTGTCGGCGAACGCCTTGCTGTCGACCTTGCCCATCTTCTCGGTGGTGGCCTTCACCATGTAGACGGCGAGGTAGCCCTTCAGGCCGTTATGGTCGGGCACGTAATTGTACTTCTTCGAGAAGCGGTCACGGAAACCCTTGATCAGGTCGACCGGGGCATCCGTGGTGAGACCGACATGGCCGCGCGCGCCGTTGGCGGCGTCGCCGGCGAGCTCGATCACCTTCTGGCCGATCAGCGTGGTCTCGCCCATCAGCGGCGCGGTGACGCCCTGGCGCTTCAGCTCTTTCAGGATGCGCGCGCTCTCTTCCTCGTTCAGATAGACGAACACGGCGTCGGGATTGGCGGCCTTGATCTTGCCGACGTCGGCGGCGAAATCGGCCTGGCCGGCCTCGGTGGAGAGATCGGCCACGACCTTGGAGCCGAGCCGCTCCAGCTCCTTGACCACGACGTCGCGTCCGCCGCGGCCAAAGTCATTGTTGACCCAGACCACCGCGACCGACTTCGCCTTCATGTCGTCGTGGATGTACTTTGCGACCTTCGGCATCGAGGACTGCTGGCCGAACGAGGTGCGGAACAGGAACTTGTTGCCGGCCTGGGTCAGCTCGGCGGCTTCGCCGCCCATGATCTGCGCAATGCCGGCTTCGGCTGCGAGCGGGGCGGTGACCTTCACCGAGCCGGAATAGCCGGGCCCGAGCAGCACATAGGGCTCGGCGTCGAGCGCCTTCTGCACCTGCGCGCGCGCCACGCCGGGGTTGGACTGCGAGTCGGCATGGGTGACTTCGAGCTTGCGGCCGAGCACGCCGCCCTTGGCGTTGATCTCCTCGATCGCGAGGTCGATGCCGTTCTTCCAGTTGGTGCCGACGGTGGCGCCGCCACCCGAGAGTTCGGCGACGTCGGCAAGCTTGATCGCCTGTGCGAAGGCACCCGTGGTCGTGATTGCGGTGAGCAGCGCGCCCACTAGTAGCGTTGATTTCATCGTCCTCTCCTCCCGGTTCAATTTTGCAAGCGGCCTTGTGTCCGGCCGCTTCGCCTCAAGCGGCCTGATAGGCGGCGCTGCGCGCGGCCATCACGGCATCAAAAGCCTGTCCCATGACTTCGGTCGACGGGGCAAGGCCTGTGAACAGTTCGAAGGCGTCGGCAGCCTGGTAGATCGCAAGCTCGCGCCCGGTCATGATCCGCGCGCCCTTCTCCTGCGCTGCGGCAAGGAGCGGCGTGATCAGCGGCGAGTAGACGGCGTCGGCGACCCAAAGGCTCTGACGCAGCAGCGCCGGCGCGACTGGCGTGTCCCGGTTCGGTAGCATGCCGACCGGCGTGCCGTTGACGAGGCCGGTTGCGCCGTCGAGGGCGTCCTCGACGCTCGTGGCCACCCGCGCGCCACCATGCTTGGCCAGCAGCGCGGCGAGTTTTTCGGCCCGCGCCGGCTCGCTGTCGAAGATACGGAGGTCAGCCACCTTCAGGCTCGCCAGCGCAAACGCGATCGCCTTGCCGACACCACCGGTGCCGATCACGGCCACTGCATTTCCGGAGGGCGCCAGTAACGGCTTGACGGCGCGCGCGAAGCCGGTGGTGTCGGTATTGTGGCCGATCAGGCGGCCGTCCTTGACGACGACGGTGTTGACCGCTGCCATGGTGGCCGCAGTCGTGGCCAGCTCGTCGAGCAGCGGCACCACCGCCTCCTTGTAGGGAAAAGTGACGTTGACGCCGGCAAAGCCGAGCCGCCGCACGCCTTCGAGCATCATGCTCAGCCCCGTCGCGTCCGCGCCCGCGACCTCGATGAGCTGATAGTGGCCGCGCAGGCCAAGCGCCTCGGCGGCGCGCTCATGCATGGCGGGGGAGGCGGAATGGGCGATCGGTGCGCCGATCAGGCCGGTCAGGAGTTTTTTGGAGGCAGCAGGTCCGCGGCTAGACATGATCCACTATCGTCTCTCGAGAGCGCGTTGAGGTCCCGCCATTAGCGGGGAAATCCGCGCCATTCCAAGAGGGACGATAGTCTTTCCTCTGCCTAACACAATTACCCATTTATCCATCAAACCTAACATAATGTTATTTCTTCCGCCCGCGCTCCGAGGTGGCCCTGCCGTTGCCGCGGGACGGCTCGACCGCGCGCATCTCGGCGCGCAGGGATTCGATGAAATACTCGACATGGAGCGACAGCGGCGCGCCGCGCTTGACCGCAATGTAGGTGTCGAACCGGGTCGGCTCGGTGATCTTCAAGAGCTCGATTCCGGGATAGCCGCCATGGGCCACCGTGAACTGGTCGATGATGGCGATGCCGAGCCCCGCCTTCACCAGCGCGCAGACCGTGGTGCCGAAGCGCGCGCGGATGGTGATGTTGTACTCGAGCCGGTGGCGCGCAAAGATCTCTGCCATGATCCGGCCGTAAGGATCGTTCGGATCGATGCCGATCAGCGGATAGCGGGTGATCTCGGCGGCCGAGACCTGCTTGCGGCCGGCAAGCTCATGACCGGGCGGAACGATGCAATAGAGCTCGCCCGAGGCGAGCGGCATGAAGTCGAGGCCGGAATGCTCCAGCCGGTAGCTCATGGCGACGCACTCGCCGCGGCCGAGCATCAGATAGTCGATCGCTTCCTCGAGCTTGAGGATGTTGATGTCGATGCCGAGATCCGGATAGCGGCGGCGGACGCGCTCGATCGCGCGCGGCACCATCACCTGCGAGATGCTCGGCACCGAGCCGATGCGCAGCTCCGACAATCCGCCGCGGCCGATCTTGGAGATGATCTCGGAGAGGTCGTCGACCTTCTTGTAGACGCCGTTGATCTGCTCGAAAATGTTCTCGGCTTCCGGCGTCGGGAAGTAGCGCCCGTTCTGGCGCTGGAAGAAGCGGATGCCGAGCGAGCGCTCGGTGTACTTGACCAGCCGGCTGATCCCCGGCGCCGACACGTTCAACAGCTTCGCCGCGCCGCCAATGGTGCCCGTCACCATCACGGCACGGATCACTTCAACCTGGCGCAGAGTCATCATGAACAGGGCATCCCGAGAGACGGTCGTGGCGCTGCTGCCTTCCCTCTCCCCTTGTGGGAGAGGGTGGCTCGCCGCGCTAGCGGCGAGACGGGTGAGGGGTTTCTCTCCGCGAACTCATCTGTGTGCTTGCGGTGGCAACCCCTTCCGGCGTTATAGCCGAAGCTTCGCTTCGGCGTTCCTGAGAACGGCGGCCGAAGGCCGCCTATGCCACCTTCTCCCACAAGGGGAGAAGGAAAAGCAACGGCCGGATTGCATCGACAAAAATCAGCGCAAGTGTAAGGGCGTCGCCGCGCGATCTGCTTCATCGACGTTGATTGCTGCAGTTGCTGCTAGCCCGCCGGGCTCTCCGGTGAGGCGCTGTCGACGAGCTTGGGGCGCTCGCTTTGCAGCACGTCGCGGGCAAACTCGATGATCTTCTGCTTGTTTGCCGTATCGCGCACAGCGAAAAACACGCGGTTCAATTCCAGGCCGAGCACGCTGTTGAGGGCGATGTTCTCGTCTTCCATCGTGGCTTTCCCGCTCCAGACGCCATAGGTGTAACTTGAGGTCTCTTCCTCCACAAGTAGATTGAATCTCGGGGTCGCGTGCCACACCGGGAATTTACGGGCGCGGTGAATTGAGGCAGCCCCCAAAGACGTGCTATACGGAATGGCGAGGGTCAGGGAACGCACCGATGTCCGCCGTGGATTATGGCCGGGAAGCGCTGGACTTCATCGAAGGGCTGGGAGCCTATCGCGGGGTTCCTGACGCCATGGATGCGCTCGCGCTGGCGTTCGGCCGCTATGGCTTCGAGCACATCATCGTCACCGGATTGCCGAATCCCGATCAGCGTTTTTCCCAGATGGTGCTGGCCAAGAAATGGCCGGCGGAGTGGTTCAGCCTCTATACCGAAAAGAGCTACGACCGCGTCGATCCCGTGATCCGGAAGTGCCGCCACACGGTCAATCCGTTCGAATGGTCGGAAGCGCCTTATGACGCGGAGTTTGAGCCGGGCGCGGTGGAGGTGATGCGGCGCGCCGCCGATTTCCGCATGTCGCGCGGTTTCGTCGTGCCGATCCACGGCTTGACCGGTTATGAGGCCGGCGTCTCGCTCGGCGGCGTTCATCTCGATCTCAATGCCCGCAGCAAGCCGGCACTGCATTTGATCGCGATGTACGGCTTCGACCATATTCGCCGTCTGCTCGCGCCCTCACCGCATCCGTCGGCGCGCCTGACCCCGCGCGAGCGCGAGGTGATCGCCTGGGCGTCGCAGGGCAAGTCCGCCTGGGAGATCGGCGAGATCCTGAACATCACGCAGCGCACCGCGGAAGAGCATCTTGCAACCGCTGCGCGCAAGCTCGGCGCCGTCAACCGGACGCACGCGGTCGCGATCGCGATCCGCCAAAGAATCATCAATCCCTGAAATCTTCGCCTACTGGGAAATTTCCCAATAGTCGGTTTGGCCGTTTTCGCTGAGGCTGCCCCCATTTCAAGTCATGGGGGAGTTTATGATTCATGTGATTTCTGCCGAGAACCGGCACCTCTACGAAGACGTCCTGGAGCAGCATTTCAGGGTACGTCACGAGATTTTCGTCGAAGAGCGGAAGTGGGAGGGGCTGCGCAAGCCCGACAGCCGCGAGATCGACGTCTACGACAACGAGGACGCGATCTATTTGCTGGCTCTCGAGAACCGCCGCGTGCTGGGTGGCTCCCGCCTCTATCCGACCACCAAGCCGACCATGATGAGCGAGGTCTTCCCCCATCTCGCTGCGGTGCGCGGCTGCCCGGTCGATCCGCAGGTCTGGGAGTGGTCGCGCTTCTTCGTGACGCGCGAGCGCCGCGACGGAGCGTTCAATCTGCAACTGATGGCGGCGGCGCAGGAGTTCTGTCTCGATCAGGGCATCGAGCGGCTTTGCCTCGTCATGGAGACGTGGTGGCTGCCGCGCTTCCACGACATCGGCTTCGTCGTCACGCCGCTGGGATTGCCGGCGCTGGTCGAGGACTCCTGGACCATTGCCGCGACCATCGATATCCGCCAGGAATCACTCAACGTCGTGCGTGACCGGATCGGGATGAAGAGCCTCGTCCAGCAGGACGGACCGCGTCTCGATTGCATTGCCCGTGCCAACCTTTGCGGCCGCACCGCCGCGCAACGAAAGAGCGCCTGAGATGTCGAACATGATGCGAGACTGCCAGATCATGGCGCAAACCAGGGACGAGAATCTCGGCTACATGTCCGACATGGCGCTCGAGCTGGCGCAGATGGCCGAAGACACCGGGTTGGCGACGCTCGCCTACCTGTTCCGGATGGCGGCGCTGGAGGCCTCGACGGCCAACAGCGAGCTCAACGAGCCCGATGATTTCCCCCGCCAGATCACGTCGCACTAGAAATATCTTCATTCCGACACGTCGCGCACCCTCTCCTCGGCAACGGGGGAGGGTGATCGTTTGGGTGCGGCAGGCTGACCCACCCCGCGCGGCAGCCTTCTTGCAGGGCCGGTCTTAAAGGCCGGTCTTGCAGGGCCCGATTTTGATCGCATGCACCGGCATGCAACAAAGTGCATGTCTGGCGTGGAATCACTCTTGCCTCGGAACGATACTGCCATTACCCATTTTTCCGCCTTGAAGAGGCAGGGGGAGCTCTTTCACTGATGGCGACTGTGTTCGAACATCGGCGCGCGTCCGTATGCGCCTGAAAGAGTTTTGATGCTGCTCGTCGTCGAACAGTTCTTGAACGGATTGCAGTTCGGTCTGCTGCTGTTCCTGCTTGCCGCCGGCCTGACGCTGGTGTTCGGGATCATGGATCTCGTCAACCTCGCGCACGGCTCGCTCTACATGATGGGCGCCTATTTTGCCGCGACCTTCGCGGCGTGGACCGGCAGCTTTCTGCTCGGCGCGCTGCTGGCGCTAGGTGCGACACTCGTGCTCGGCATCGTGCTCGAAATGAGTGCGCTGCGGCATCTCTATGGGCGCGACCATCTCGACCACGTGCTCGCGACCTTCGGCCTGATCCTGTTCTTCAATGAAGCCGTGCGGCTGATCTGGGGCCCGGCCGGCCTCGCCCTGCCGCTGCCGGCCTGGCTCACGGTGCCGGTGCCGATCCTGCCGGGCATTCACTATCCTGCGTACCGCCTTGCCATCATCGTCGTCGCGCTGCTGGTGGCGCTGCTGCTCTATCTCGGCGTGATGCGCACCCGCATCGGCATGCTGATCCGCGCCGGCGCCTCCAACCGCGAAATGATTGGCGCGCTCGGCATCAACATCAAGCTGCTCTACACGCTGGTGTTCGGGCTCGGCGCGGCGCTCGCAGGCTTGGCCGGCATGATGCAGGCGCCGATCCTCACGGTGCAGATCGGCATGGGTGAGAACATCCTCATCCTTGCCTTCGTCATCATCGTGATCGGCGGTATCGGCTCGATCCGCGGCGCGTTCCTCGCTGCGATCTTCGTCGGCATGATCGACACGCTCGGCCGCGCCTTCCTGCCCAATCTGCTGCGGCAGGTGCTGAGTGGCGCCGCTGCCTCCACCGCCGCGCCCGCGCTCTCGTCCATGCTGATCTATCTGCTGATGGCGATCGTGCTGGTGGTGCGGCCGGAGGGGCTGTTTCCGGCCAACCGTCGATGAAGACTTTCTCGGTGAGCAAGGCCGTCACGGCCCTGATGCTGGCGGGCCTCGTGGTGCTGCCGCTCTATTCGAATCTGTCCGGCAACGTCTTCATCCTGACGCTGTTCACCCGCATCGTCATCCTGGCGCTGGCAGCGGCAAGCCTCAACCTCATCATGGGGTTTGGCGGCATGATGAGCTTTGGCCACGCCGCCTATCTCGGCATCGGCGGCTACGCCGTCGGTATGCTGGCGCAGGAAGGCATCGGCTCCGGCTTCATCCAGTTTCCCGTCGCGCTCGCGGCGTCTGCAATCTATGCGCTGGTGATCGGCACGCTCTCTTTGCGCACCCGTGGCGTCTACTTCATCATGATCACGCTCGCCTTCGCGCAGATGGCCTATTACGTCGCCTCGGGCCTTGCGCGTTATGGCGGCGATGACGGCCTCACCGTCTACAAGCGCAGCGATTTCTCGGGGCTGATCAATCTCTCGAACCGCACGCAGTTCTATTATCTCTGCCTGGCCTGCCTGTTCGCGGTGATCTTCCTGATCTGGCGCATCGTCAATTCGCGCTTCGGCCTCGTCGTGCAGGGCCTGCGTTCCAACGAGCAGCGCATGCAGGCGATCGGCTTTCCCGCCAAGCGCTACCAGCTGGTCTGCTTCGTCATCTCCGGCACGATGTGCGGCCTCGCCGGCGCGCTGCTCGCCAACAACACCGATTTCGTCAGCCCGGCCGTGATGTACTGGACCCGCTCCGGCGATCTCATGGTGATGGTGATCCTGGGCGGCATGGGCACGCTGTTCGGCCCGGTGATGGGCGCAGTGGTCTATCTGCTGCTGGAAGAGTTTCTGTCGCAGCTCACCGAATATTGGGCGCTGATCATGGGGCCGCTGTTGCTGCTGATCGTGCTGTTCGGCCGCGGCGGCATCATGGGCCTGCTGGGGAGGCTCAATCGTGGCTGAACCGCTGCTCCGCGTTGAAAAGCTGGTGCGCCGCTTCGGCGGCATCACCGCGACGGACAACGTCTCGCTCGACGTCGCGGCAGGCGAGCTGCACGCCATCATCGGCCCGAACGGCGCCGGCAAGACCACGCTGATCAGCCAGCTCACCGGGCATCTCGAGCCGCATTCCGGCAGCGTCTCGTTGGACGGCCGCGACATCACTTACCTGCCGGCCTACCGCCGCTGCGCGCTGGGCCTCGCACGTTCGTTCCAGATCACCTCCCTCCTGCTCGACTTCACCGCGGCCGACAATGTCGCGCTGGCAGCGCAGGCGCATGCCGGCCATTCGTTCCGCTTCTTTGCCAATGCCCGCAAGGAAAAGGGCTTGCGCGACGCTGCGCACGCCGCGCTCGACCGCGTCGGCTTGTTGCATCGCGCCGACGTCGTGGTGTCCAGGCTCAGCCATGGCGAACGGCGCCAGATCGAGCTTGCGGTGGCGCTCGCCAGCAAACCGAAATTGCTGCTGCTGGACGAGCCAATGGCCGGCCTCGGCGTCACCGAATCGCAGAACATGGTGAAATTGCTCCAGGAGCTGCGGAAGGAAGTCTCGATCGTGCTGGTCGAGCACGACATGCCCGCGGTGTTTGCGCTCGCCGATCGCATCTCGGTGCTGGTCTATGGCCGCGTCATTGCCTCCGGCGATCCCGCCGCGATCCGCGCCAACGAAGACGTCAAGCGCGCCTATCTCGGCGACCAGCACGTGGTGACGCACCATGGCTGACACGCTGCTCGACGTCGACGGC
This sequence comes from Bradyrhizobium monzae, assembly GCF_021458635.1. GTDB lineage: Bacteria > Pseudomonadota > Alphaproteobacteria > Rhizobiales > Xanthobacteraceae > Bradyrhizobium. The sequence goes on along the minus strand of NZ_JAIRDQ010000004.1, from coordinate 194,323 downwards.
ATCGAGACCTGCTATGGCCTCAGCCAAGTGCTGTTCGGCCTGTCCCTGTCGATCAAGCCCGGCGAGATGGTCTCGCTGATGGGCCGCAACGGCATGGGCAAGACCACGACGATCCGCTCGATCATGGGCCTGACGCCGGCGCGCTCAGGCGCGATCCGCTTTGCGGACACTGAAGTTCGGCAGCTTCCGTCATACCGGATCGCCAAGCTCGGCATCGGGCTGGTGCCTGAGGGCCGCCAGATTTTTCCGAACCTCACCGTGCGCGAAAATCTGGTCGCGGCCGCCGCCGATCGCTTTGACAGCGCCAATCCCTGGACGCTCGCTGCGATCTACGTGCTGTTCCCGCGGCTCGCCGAGCGCGCCGCCAATATGGGTAACCAGCTCTCCGGCGGCGAGCAGCAGATGCTCGCCATTGGCCGCGCGCTGATGACCAATCCGAAGCTCCTGATCCTGGACGAGGCGACCGAAGGGCTGGCGCCGCTGATCCGCGAAGAGATCTGGAACTGCCTGTCGCTCCTGAAGAGCCGCGGCCAGTCGATCCTGGTCGTCGACAAGAATGTCGACCACCTCGCCCGCATCTGCGACCGCCACTTCATCATCGAGCGCGGCAAGACCGTTTGGAGCGGCACGTCGGACGAGCTGATGGCCGAGCCGGACCTGCAGCATAAGTATTTGGGGATCTAGAGGGCGTCAGTGCCGCAGGCTCGCAGTCGACCTGCGAACGCCCGGAAAACTCAGAGCTCCTACCAATAAATTCCGTGCCGATGCAGTTCGCGGATCACGCGCGCCTCGGTCGATGGCTGGCGGTGCTTCGGCTTGGCCGGTTCCGCGGTCGGCTGAGCGGACGTAACGGCCGGCGCGATCACGGTTTGCGCTGGTGTGGTCGGCGCAGGGGATGCGGGTGTGGTGGTCGCCGTCTGCACACTCGCCGGTGGCGTTGCCGTCGGGGCTTGAGTTGCCTGCGGCGCTGCCGGCTGCTCGGTCGCCGGGTTCGCATTGGTCGCAGTGAGGCTGAGGCTTCGCGAACCACCGGCATCGGCTTGCGTTGCAAGCAGCGTCACCGCCGTAGCGATCAGGATGAGCTCGCGCATGAAAGCTCCGGTTATCTGGTCAGCCTCTCTTACCTAAGCCCTATCGGCCGACCGCTAGCGTGCGAGGTGGTGTACGCCGATTTCGACCAGCGTGTTCCGGCAGGACAGGCGATAAATCAGGCTGAACAATTGACTGAACATGATCGAACTCCAGTGTTGATCATCGAGGCAAGGTTAGACCTCGCGCTTTTCAGGCGCTTTTCGAGGCACCGGGAAAACGGCTTCGTCGGAGTGCGGAGTGGTGTCGTCGGAACAGGCGGGATGAAGTCGCCTCACAGCGGCGTGAGGCTGACTTCCGTCAAAACATCTCGAAATATTCGCGATGTTCCCAGTCGGTCACCTCCGCGAGGAAGCGGTCGATCTCGGCGTTCTTGATGTGGGTGTAATAGTCGACGAACTCCGTGCCCAATTTTTCGCGGAAGAACGGATCGTCCTTCAGCGCGGAGACGGCATCGCGCAGGCTCTTCGGCAAGAGGGGCGCCTTGGTCTCGTAGGGCGTGTCGGCCGAGGGGCCGGGATCGAGCTTGCGGTCGACGCCGTCGAGGCCTGAGAGGATCTGGGCGGCCATATAGAGATAGGGATTGGCCGCGGGCTCGCCGACACGATTTTCCAGGCGCGTTGCGGCATCGCCCGCGCCGCCGAGCACGCGGATCATCACGCCGCGATTGTCGCGGCCCCAGATGGCGCGGTCCGGCGCCAGCGAATAGGAGCGGTAGCGCCTGTAGCCGTTGATGGTCGGCGTGGTGAACACGGTGGCCGCACGGGCGTGATCGAGCAGCCCGGCGAGCCAGGCGCGACCGAACTCGCTGAGCGGTTGCCCGGCCTCCTTGGCCATGAACAGATTGTCGCCGTTCGTGCGCGAGACGACCGATTGATGCAGGTGCCATCCGCTTGCAAACAAATTCGGCAGTTTCGGCCGGCACATGAAGGTGGCGTGATAGCCGTGGCGGCGCGCGATCTGCTTCACAGCACTGCGAAACAGCACCATGTTGTCGGCAGGCTCCAGGCCCTTCTTCGGCGCGAAGGTGAATTCGCACTGGCTCGGCCCGAATTCGACTTCGACCGAGCGCAGGGGCAAGCCGAGCGCGATGATGTCGCGGCGCAGGATCTCCAGCACCGGCTCCATCTGATCAAAGCGCTGCTCGGTGAGGTATTGATAGCCGTGAGAGAGCAGGCTTACCGACGGCGGCGTGCCGGGCTGTCCCGCATCCTCCGGGCGCATGTGCGGGTCGTCGAGCTTGAAGATATGGAATTCGACCTCGAGGCCGGCGACGAAATCATGGCCGCGGCGGCCGAGCTCGTCGAGCGCTTTGCGATAAAGCCCGCGCGTCGCGAACGGCACCGGACGGCCGTCATTGAAATAGAGGTCGCACAGCACCCAGCCCGTCGCCGGCGCCCACGGCAGCACGCGAAAGGAAGTGGGATCGACGACCATCAGTACGTCGGCCGCGCCCTCCATCTCCTTCATGCCGAAACCGCCGCCTGATGTGAACACCGGAAACACCGTGCGGTGGGACGTGTCCTTGGCGAGCATCGTCGTGGTGATGGAGCAGCCGCTCTCCAGCGAGGCGATCGCCTCGGAGGCGATAATGGTCTTGCCGCGCAAAATGCCGTGCTGGTCGGGGAAGGCGAGGCGGATGACCTCGAGGTTCTTGTCCTCGACGATGCGGCGCATGCGCGCTGCGGCGTCTGTCTGCTCATCCGACCACAGCGCATGACGCGCGACGAAAGTCACTTTGATTGCTCCTCAGTCACGATGCCCGACGGGCGCAAGGCGCTTGCCACATTCTCCGTCATTGCGAGGAGCTCTTGCGACGAAGCAATCCAGAGTCTCTCCGGAGAGGCAATCTGGATTGCTTCGCTGCGCTCGCAATGACGGGGATAGAGCGCCACTCTCACTCCGCCGCCGTCAGCCGATGCACGTTGTCGGCGATCTCCTTCGGCACCGGCGCTGTCCACGGCGCGCCGCGGCGGCGCTTGACGTCGACTTCCATCCAGTAGGTCTCCCAGCCGCGCGTCGGCCCGATGCCGTCCATGGTCGCGGGGCCCTGGATGCTGCGTGCATTCGCCTCGTCCAGGAACAGCATCGGCTTCTCGCCGCCGCCGACCTTCTCGATCTCCTGCCGCAGCAGGCGGCGATATTGCACGATCGCCTTGTCGCTCGAGGCGAGATGCTCCTTGGTGCGGTCCTGGATCGCGCCCATCGATTCCACCGCCCACTGGTCGTGGACGTTGATGTCGTTGCCCATGCCGGTATAGGTCGCGGTCTGCTGCTCGTGCGGATCGAAGCCGTAATCGTTGCTGCGGTTCTTGCGCGACTTGTAGTCGGGCAGCTCGTAGAGCTCGAGCCGCTGCTCGCGCATTTTTGTCTTGTCGACCGGGTTCGAATAGCTGGTGAAGATCGCGTACCAGTAGCAGTTCTCGTCGTCGACCGGCACGTGCCACTGCGTGATCGTCATCTCCGTGCTCATGGGGATGACGAAGCCATGCGGGAAAAGCTGGTTGGTGACGCGCACATGGGTGCGTTCTTCGTCGATCTCGCGCAGCGCGATCAGCCGCAGGCCGTATTCGGTGTGCTCGACATTGATGATCGGGCGGTCGTATTCGCGCAGGATCTTCGTCATCGGGAGATCGCTGCCAGCCGAGGCACCGCGAAATTGCTTGCCGTAGGCGGTGGAGGTGTCCTCGTCCTCGAAAAAGCGGTGCAGATAGGAGGCGTGCGCGGGATCGATGCCGACTTCGAGCGCCTGGAGCCAGTTGCAGGCCATGTGGCCCTTGAACGCGAACGTATGCGTGCCGGGCGCGACGAAGCAGTCGAGTTCCGGGAATGCCGGCGGCTCACCTTCGCCGAGATAGGCCCAGAGGATGCCGCTCTTCTCCACCACGGGATAGGAGCGCTGGCGGATGTTCTGGCAGAGTTTTGAATCCTTCGGCTCGGCCGGCGTCTCGATGCATTGGCCGGTGGCGTCGAACAGCCAGCCGTGGAAGGCGCAGCGCAGGCCGCCGTGTTCGAGCCGGCCGAAAGCGAGGTCGGCGCCGCGATGGGCGCAATGACGATCGATCAGGCCGTAGCGCCCGGTCTCGTCGCGGAACAGCACCAGGTTCTCGCCGAGCAATTTGACGGGACGGATCGGCCGCTCACCCTCCAGCTCGTCGACCAGGGCTGCCGGCTGCCAGTAGCTCCGCATCAGCTTGCCGCACGGGTCTTTCGGCCCGGTGCGCGTGATCAGGTCGTTCTGCTCCTGGCTCATCATGGCGAGTGCATCCTTTGTGGAGCGGCGCTTGTTCGTCTATTGAACTAATGGGCGAATTATGACATGCCTTGGGTCGACAGCAAGCACTATTTTGCAGGACTATCCCGGCCCCATGCCCAAGCTGAAGCGAAACGAGACTGACGAGCGCGCGACGGATTTCGTCGAAGCCCTCGATCGCGGACTGCGCCTGCTGCAATGCTTCGGCACCAACGCAGGCCCGATGACGCTGAGCGATCTCGCTCGCGCCGCCGAGCTGCCGCGTGCCACCGCGCGGCGCATGCTGTTCACGCTCCAGCGCGGCGGCTTTGTCAGAGGCGACGGAAAACTGTTCTCGCTGACGCCGCATGTGCTGACGCTGGCGGCATCGTACCTGCGCTCCAACCAGCTCGTCACGGTGCTGCAGCCGGTGCTCGATCGCGCCGCGACCGCGGCCAACGAGATCTCCTCGCTCGCGGTGCTCGACGGTGACGACGTCGTGTTCGTCGCCCGCAGCAGCCCGGCGCGGATGTTTTCGGGGGGCCTCGAAATCGGCTACCGCCTGCCGGCCTTCTGCACCTCGGTCGGCCGCGCCATGCTCGGCCAGCTCGACGATGCCGGTCTTCTTGCGCGCATCAAGAAGATGAAGCGCGAGGCGCTGACGCCGCAGACGGTGACCGATCCCAAGGTGCTGCTGGCACGCATCGTCGCCGATCGCGCGCAGGGGTACTCACTGGTCGACCGCGAAGCCGAGCCGCATTTTCGCTCGATCTCGGTGCCCGTGCGCCGTTATGACAACGTGATCGTCGCCGCCATCAACATGGGTGCCCATGTCGACCGCGTGCCGGCGCAGGAATTGATCGACCGCTTCCTGCCGCTGCTGCGCGAGGGGGTGGGTCCGGTGCGTTCGCAGCTATTGTAGGTTTCGTAGGTGCAACGCAAAAGGCTGCTGCGACGCTGACCGTCCTACATTCCGCCGTGTCTGTGCTATGATACGGTCCGGACAAGACCAGGGAGCATGCCATGCAACACACCATGGTTCCCAGTGACCGCGTCGAACACGTCGCCGTCTACGGGTGCGACGGCACGAAGCTCGGCACGGTCGAACGATTGATGCTCGACAAGGCAAGCGGAACGGTCGCTTACGCCGTGATCAAGACCGGCAGGCTGCTCGGGACGCATCATCACTATCCGGTGCAATGGAGCGCGCTGAAATATGATCCGGGACGTCAGGCCTTCCAGGTCGAACTGACGCCGGAGCAATTGAGCAGCGGCCCCTGCGAAGTCGATGGCGATGAATTCGACTGGGGCGACCGCTCGCCGCCGTACCAGCATCCAAACTACTGGTCGATCTAGGCTTTGATCGACATCACGGCCGGTTGCGCATCCAGTCGGCGAGGCCGGACAGTGCCTTGTCGAGGTCCTGCCGTGCCGCCGCGTCGGTGACCGTGTCCGCCATCGCGCCGCGCATGCAGAGCATCCACGCATCGCGCTCGGCATCGCCGATGGCAAAGCCGATGTGCCGCTGCCGCAGCCGCGGATGGCCCTTCTCGACCGAATAGAGTTTCGGGCCGCCGGTCCATTCGGTGAGATAGCGCTTCAGCACGTCCCTGATCAGGCCGAGGTCATCCGCATGCATCGTGCGGATGTTCTTCGCCTCCGGCAGCGTGTCCATGCGGTCGTAGAAGCGATCCACCAGCCGGTCGATCGTGGCGTTGCCGCCGATCCGCTCGAACATGGACGCTGCGACGTCGCTATCGGTCATCGCTACAGCGCCACACTTCGCAGCCCGAAGCTGCGCGCTTCGTTTTGCAGCACCGGGCGCACCGCATCGATCAGCCTTGCCGCCGCCGCGTCGACGCTCAGCCCTGCCGTGTCCACCACCGCCGTCGCGCGCGCGTACAGCGGCTCGCGGCTGAGCAAAATGTTGCGCAGCTCCGCCATCGCCGAGCGGTCATCCGCCATCGGACGCAGATCGCCCTGGCGGCGGACGCGGGCCATGTGCTCCTCGGGCTCGGCCTTCAGCCAGATCGTGTAGAACGACGACAGGATCTGGTCGAAGGTCAACGGCTCCGAGACGATGCCGCCGCCGGTCGCCAGCACCATCAGCTCGTTTCGCGCGAGCAGCTGCTGCAGCGCGGCCTGCTCCATGCGGCGAAAGCCTTCCTGGCCGTAGAGCGCGATGATCTCGGCGACCGAGAGGCCGTTCTGCTGCTCGACCTCCTTGTTGAGCTCGACAAAACTCCAGCCGATCTTCTTCGCCAGCATCCGCCCCAGCGTCGATTTGCCCGCGCCGCGCAGGCCGATCAGCGCGATGCCGCAGAACGGCGCGCGCCGCGGCGCGGAGGCGCTGCCGCCGGCGAGCAGGTCTTTGGCTTGCGCGATCTGCGCTGGCGTCGCCTTGCGCAGCAGATCGCGAAACATCTGCCAGTCCGGCGTCGGATCGGCTGAGGGGAGCAGGTCTTCGAGATGCGCGCCCATTGCGTCGGAGACGCGGCGCAGCAGCACGATCGAGACATTGCCCTTGCCGCTCTCGAGCTGCGCGATGTAGCGCTCGGAAATTCCTGATACCTTGGCGAGCACTTTGCGCGACATGCCGCGCAGCGCGCGCATGGTGCGCACGCGTTGGCCGAGCTGTTCGAGAAAGCGGGATTCGGCGTCGGGACTGTCGGTCATGAGGCTTCTTTACAGGAGGTCCTGCGGCGCGTTTTAATGAAACATAGTGCCTGCTGGCATTGACAGCAAGCTGCCGCAGTGTCTTTCTATGAATTATAATTCTAAATTCGGGGGAGACGACCGTGAGCGAGGGATCCTACAACGCGGTGACCTGGCTGCTCGACCGTAACGTCGAGGAGGGCCGGGGCAACAAGCTCGCCTTCGACGACACCGTGTCGCGGCTCACCTATGGCGAGCTCCAGCTTCAGACCCTCCGCGCCGCCAACATGCTGCGCCGGCTCGGCGTCCGCCGCGAAGAGCGCGTGGCGATGGTCATGCTTGATACGATCGACTTCCCGATCGTGTTTTTGGGTGCGATCCGCGCCGGCATCGTGCCCGTGCCGCTCAACACGCTGCTCACGGCGGACCAATACGCCTACATCCTCGCCGACTGCCGTGCGCGCGTGCTGTTCGTCTCCGAAGCGCTCTATCCCGTCATCAAGGATGTCGTTGGCCGCATGCCGGACCTCGAGCATGTCGTGGTCTCCGGCGCCAAGCAGAATGGGCACAAGCAGCTCGCTGAAGAGATCGCGGGCGAAAGCGATCAGTTCACCACGGCTGCGACGCATCCCGACGAGCCGGCATTCTGGCTCTATTCATCGGGCTCGACGGGCATGCCCAAGGGCGTGCGCCACATCCATTCGAATTTGCAGGCGACCGCCGACACCTACGCGAACCAGGTGCTCGGCATCCGCGAGAACGATGTCGGTCTCTCCGCCGCAAAGCTGTTCTTCGCTTATGGCCTTGGCAACGCGCTGACCTTCCCGATGTCGGTCGGCGCCACCACGATTCTGAACAGCGAGCGCCCGACCCCGGCGCGGATGTTCGATCTGATGAACCGCTACAATCCCTCGATCTTCTACGGCGTGCCGACGCTGTTCGCGGCCATGCTCAACGATGAGACGATGAAGAGCGAGCGCGGCGGCAAGAGCTTGCGAATCTGCACGTCGGCCGGTGAAGCGTTGCCGGAGTCCGTCGGCAACAGTTGGAAGGCGCGCTTTGGCGTCGACATTCTCGACGGCGTCGGCTCGACCGAGCTGCTGCACATCTTCCTGTCCAACGCGCCCGGCGACATCAAATACGGCTCATCCGGCAAGCCGGTCCCGGGCTATGCGGTGCGGCTCGTCAACGAGGCCGGCCAGGACGTCGCCGACGGCGAGGTCGGCGAACTCCTGGTCGATGCGCCCTCGGCCGGCGAGGGCTACTGGAATCAGCGCCACAAGAGCCGTCGCACCTTCGAGGGCCCGTGGACCCGCACCGGCGACAAATATGTTCGCGACACCGATGGCCGCTACACCTTCTGCGGCCGCGCCGATGACATGTTCAAGGTCTCCGGCATCTGGGTCTCGCCGTTCGAGGTCGAGAGTGCCCTGATCACGCATCCGGCGGTGCTGGAAGCCGCCGTCGTGCCGGAGGCCGATCCGGAAGGCCTGCTCAAGCCGAAGGCTTTCGTCGTGCTGCGTCCGGGCGTGAAGACGACGGACTTGCGGGAGACGCTGAAGGAGCACGTCAAGCAGAAGATCGGCCCGTGGAAATATCCGCGCTGGATCGACGTGGTGGATTCGCTGCCGAAGACGGCGACAGGAAAGATCCAGCGATTCAAGCTGCGCGAGGGTGCGAACTAGCCGCAACCGTCATGGCCGGGCCTGTCCCGTGCGACTGCAATTGAGGAAAGACGTGGATGCCCGGGCCTTCGCCTCGCAGAAGCGGCTTCGGCCGCGCAGGCGGCTCAAGCCCGGGCATGACGACTGAGAGAAGAGCGCAATCATGACCCTCACCCCAACCGGCTTCCTCAGCATCGGCACGGCCAGCCTCGAATACAAATGGCTCGCGCCGCAATCCGCCGATGTGCCGACCATCGTCATGCTGCACGAAGGCCTCGGATCCGTCGGCCTGTGGAATGATTTTCCGGAGAAGCTCCAGCAGGCGACCGGCGCCGGCATTTTCGTCTATTCGCGCGCGGGCTATGGCCAGTCGAGCCCGGTGACGTTGCCGCGGCCGCTGGACTACATGCAGCGCGAGGCACTCGACGTGCTGCCCAAGGTACTCGATGCGATTCCCTTCAAGCGTGGCCTGCTGCTCGGCCATTCCGACGGCGCCTCGATTGCGGCGATCTATGCCGGCGCGCATCAGGATCATCGCCTGCAAGGCGTCGCGCTGATCGCGCCGCATTTCATCGTCGAGGACATTTCGGTAGAATCCATCGCCGCGATCAAGACCACCTACGAGACCACCGATCTCAAGGCAAAGCTCGCGCGCTGGCACAAGGACGTCGACAACGCCTTTTACGGCTGGAACGGCGCCTGGCTCGATCCGAAATTCCGCGGTTGGGACATTTCGGAATATCTGGCCTACATCCGCGTTCCTGTCCTGGTCGTACAGGGAAGGGATGACCAATATGGAACACTGCGGCAGGTCGAAATTGCGCAGGAAGAGTGCTATTGTCCGGTAGATCTAGAAATTATTTCAGACGCGGGTCATTCCCCGCATCGTGAAGCGCCCGGAGCGACGCTTGACGCGATTGAGCAATTTGCAAAAGCGGCCCTGCGCGACGATCAGGGACTCGGGGTACGCGCCGCATGATCATGCGAAGGCACATCTATGAATGTGCCTTCACACGTGACCGGCCCATTGCCATGGCCGCGCTGGGCCTATGTGCCGGGCGAGACCGCCGAGGTCGAAGCGGACTATGAGACGCTCGATATGGCCAAGGTGTTGGTGCCTCCGGCGTTCCGCGGCTACGTGCCGGCCCGCCATCCGGCGCTGCGCTATGGGCTCGCACTGAACGACCGCGGTTATTTCTGGGAATCGCAGGAGGTGCTGGAAACGCTGTGGGCCGCGGCCCCGCAAGGCGGCCGCGAGCGCATTCTGCTGCGGGCCTGCACCCACGTGGCCAACGCCAATCTGCGGCTGCGCATGCAGAAGGCGCGTTCGGCCGCGCGCCTGTTTGGAGATGCGCTCACCGAGTTGCGTGCGCTGACCTCCCGCAAGGCGGCCCCGGTCGGCGACGGCTTTGTCGAGAGCTTTCCGGTGCCGGCGCTGACGGCCTTGCTCCAGGCCAAGCTCGGCCGTCCCCAGCTCACCAAGGCCGACTGGATCGGGCTCAGTGCCATCGTGCGGTCCCAAGCGCCCTCATGAAACAAAGTGCATGTAATGGCCGTTGAGGACTAGACGCGCTTCTGAATATGCACTATTGTGCATCTAACGGTAAAACCAAGACGAGCTCAAGGGTGGCCCATGGCCGGGGAAGATCGGCGCCTCGCAGGCGGCGCGACATTCATCGATTTCCAGACCGAACCGTCCCGCTACAAGCACTGGAAGCTGGCCGTCGACGGTGACGTCGCGACGCTGACCATGGACGTCGACGAGAATGGCGGCCTGTTCGAGGGCTATCTGCTCAAGCTCAATTCCTACGATCTCGGCGTCGACATCGAGCTCGCCGACGTCGTGCAGCGGCTGCGTTTCGAGCACCCCGAGGTGAAGGTCGTGGTGATGCGCTCGGCCAAGAACCGCGTGTTCTGCGCTGGCGCCAACATCCGCATGCTCGCGGGCTCGACCCATGCCCACAAGGTGAATTTCTGCAAGTTCACCAACGAGACCCGCAACGGCATGGAAGACTCCTCGGAGAATTCCGGCCAGCGCTTCATCACTGTCGTGAACGGCTCGGCTGCCGGCGGCGGCTATGAGCTGGCGCTCGCGACCGACCACATCATTCTCGCCGACGACGGCGCCTCCGCCGTCGCGTTGCCCGAAGTGCCGCTGCTCGCGGTGCTGCCCGGCACCGGCGGCCTCACCCGCGTCGTCGACAAGCGAAAAGTGCGCCGCGATCACGCCGATTTCTTCTGCACCATCGAGGAAGGCGTGAAGGGCAAGCGCGCGGTGCAATGGCGCCTCGTCGACGAGATCGCGCCGAACTCGAAGCTGGAAGCCAGGATCGTCGAGCGCGCCAAGGAATTCGCCGGAAAGTCGAAGCGCGCCGGCAGCGGCAAGGGCATCGCGCTGACGCCGCTCAAGCGCATGATCGACGAAACCAGCATCCGTTATGGTTTTGTGACCGTCGATATCGACCGTGCCGCGCGCATCGCCACCATCTCGATCAAGGCGCCGGAGGCAGCAGCACCCGCCGATATCGACGGCATGATGGCTCAAGGGGCCTCTTTCTGGCCGCTGCAGGTCGCGCGCGAGCTCGACGACGCCATTCTTCACTTGCGCATCAACGAGCTCGAGATCGCGATGCTGGTGTTCAAGAGCCATGGCGACCGCGCCCATGTGCTCGCCAGCGACGCCTTCCTTGAAGCCAACAAGGCGCACTGGCTGGTCAACGAAATCCGCCACTACTGGAAGCGCGTGCTCAAGCGCATCGACGTCACTTCGCGCACGCTGGTGACGCTGGTCGAGCCCGGTTCATGCTTTGCCGGCACGCTCGCCGAGCTGGTCTTCGCCGCTGACCGCTCCTACATGCTGATCGGCACGCGCCAGGGCGACAATCAGCCGCCGCCGTCGATCGAGCTGTCGGCGATGAATTTCGGTCCGTATCCGATGAGCCACGGCCTGACGCGGCTGGAGTCGCGCTTCCAGGCCGATCCGGCGGACGTGGAGCGCGCGGAAGCCACGCGCGGCACCAGTCTCGACGCCGAGCAAGCGGAAGAACTCGGCCTCGTCACCTTCGCGCTCGACGACATCGACTGGGACGACGAGGTCCGCGTGTTCCTCGAGGAACGCGCCAGCTTCTCGCCCGACAGCCTCACCGGCATGGAAGCGAGTCTTCGCTTCGTCGGTCCTGAGACGATGGAATCAAAAATCTTCTCGCGCCTGACAGCGTGGCAGAACTGGATCTTCCAGCGCCCGAACGCCGTCGGCGAGGAAGGCGCGCTGCGCCGCTACGGCAGCGGACAGAAGCCGAAATTCGATATGACGCGGGTGTAACGACTTTCACTGCGTCATGGCCGGGCTTGTCCCGGCCATCCACGTCCTTGACTCAAGGAAGCAAGAACGTGGATGCCCGGCACGAGGCCGGGCATGACGGAAAGAGATCGCAAGGAGCACGGCCATGAACATGAACATCATGAACGTCGACTACTCGACCAAGATTCCGAACAATGTGAATCTCGCCGAAGACCGCCAGGTGCTGAAGGCGCTGGAAGGCTGGCATCCCGGTTACATGGATTGGTGGAGCGACATGGGGCCGGAAGGTTTCCAGGAATCGCTGGTGTATCTGCGCACCGCGTATTCGGTCGATCCGCGCGGCTGGGCCAAGTTCGATTACGTGCGCATGCCCGACTATCGCTGGGGCATTCTGCTTGCGCCGCAGGAAGAGAACCGCGTCGTTCCCTTCGGCGAGCACTTTGGCGAGCCTGCCTGGCAGGAAGTCCCGGGCGAGTATCGCGCCATGCTGCGCCGCCTGATCGTGATCCAGGGCGACACCGAGCCGGCCTCGGTCGAGCAGCAGCGCCATCTCGGCAAGACCGCGCCCTCGCTCTACGACATGCGCAATTTGTTCCAGGTCAATGTCGAGGAAGGCCGCCATCTCTGGGCGATGGTCTACTTGCTGCAGAAATATTTCGGCCGCGACGGCCGCGAGGAAGCCGACGATTTGCTGCGTCGCCGCTCGGGCGATGCCGACGCGCCGCGCATGCTGGGCGCCTTCAACGAGGCGACGCCGGACTGGCTGTCCTTCTTCATGTTCACCTATTTCACTGACCGCGACGGCAAGATGCAGTTGCACAGCCTGGCGCAGTCCGGCTTCGATCCGCTGTCGCGCACCTGCCGCTTCATGCTGACCGAAGAAGCGCACCACATGTTCGTCGGCGAGACCGGCATTACCCGCGTCGTGCAGCGCACCTGCGACGCGATGCGCGAGGCCGGCATCACTGATCCGACCGACATCGCCAAGGTCCGCGCGCTCGGCGTGATCGATCTTCCAACCATCCAGAAGAAGCTGAACCTGCACTACACGTTGTCGCTCGATCTGTTCGGCTCGGAAGTCTCGACCAACGCGGCCAATGCCTTCAACACCGGAATCAAGGGCCGCTATCACGAGACCCAGATCGACGACGATCACCAGCTCAAGAACGCGACCTATCCGGTGCTCAAGTTCATTGACGGCGAAATCAAGCTGGTCGACGAGCCGGCGCTGACCGCGCTCAACATGCGCCTGCGCGACGATTACAGCCAGGACTGCGTCAAGGGCATGCTGCGCTGGAACAAGGTGATCTCGACCGCGGGCTATGACTTCCAGCTCAAGCTGCCGAACGTCGCCTTCCATCGCCACATCGGCGAGTTCAAGGGCATCCACGCGACGCCGGATGGTCTCTTGATTGACGACGCCACCTGGGCCAAGCGCAAGGACGATTGGCTGCCCTCGACCGCCGACGGCGATTTCATTACTTCGCTGATGCAGCCCGTTACCGAAACCGGCCAGTTCGCGTCGTGGATCTCGCCGCCGAAGGTCGGCATCGACAACAAGCCGGGCGATTTCGAATATGTGAAGATCGAGTCGTAAGAGATTGCGAATTGGAAGCGGCGAATGGCGAATGGAAGAACCACTCGCTATTCGCTACTCGCCATTCCCATGGGTTATCCCGCAATCTCCAATCCCGCATTCGCGTACACCACGCCGCCATCGACCGCGATGGTGTTGCCCACCACGTAATCGCCCGCACGTGAGGCGAGGTAGATCGCGACGCCTGCCATGTCCTCGTCGGTGCCGATGCGCCGCGCCGGAATGCGCTTGGCGACGTCGTCCGAGTGGTCCCGCGCGGCGCGGTTCATGTCGGACTTGAACGCGCCCGGCGCGATCGCGGTGACGTTGATGTTGTCCTTGATCAGCTTCGTCGCCATGCGGCGCGTCAGATGGATCACCGCGGCCTTGCTCGCGGCGTAGGAATAGGTCTCGCCCGGATTGACGAAGATACCGTCGACGGAGGCGATGTTGATGACCTTGGCGGGCCGCTCGCGCGACGCCGCCGCGCGCAGCGGTTTCGCCAGCGCCTTGGTCAGGAAGAACAGTGACTTGACGTTGAGGTCCATCACCTTGTCCCAGCCGCTTTCCGGAAATTCGTCGAACTCCGCGCCCCAGGCCGCACCGGCATTGTTGACGAGGATGTCGAGCTTCGGCTCGAGCTTGATGATTTCGGAAGCCAGCTTGTCGCAGCCTTCGACGGTCGAGATGTCGATCGGCAGCGCGATGCACTCGCCGTCATATTGCGCCGACAGCTCCTTCGCCGTGGCTTCGCAAGGGCCGGCCTTGCGCGCGGTGATGTAGACCTTCGCAGCGCCTGCGCCGAGGTATCCGGCGGCGATCATCTTGCCGATGCCGCGCGAGCCGCCGGTCACGAGTGCGATGCGGCCCTTGAGCGAAAACAGATCGTTGGACATGGTGCCTCCCTTGGTTGGCGACGTTTTGAGCGCCGCGGGGAGGGGAGTCAACTCGGTGTTGCCCGGCGCAGGCCGGGACAACAGTCAAGCCGCGGCAAACCGGCGAAAGCCGTTCCACATCGCAGTCGCCGCACCGGACGTCAGCACCGGCAGGATGCGCGCGTTCTGGTAGTTGCCGTTGAGCGAGACGCGCGGCAGCGCGGTCATGTGGCCGGCGTTCTCTGCGAACAGCATGCCGGGACGTGTCGTTACCGCGGTCTTGAAGCCGGCGGACGCGGCCATCGTAAACTCACGTTTGCCCGCCGCCTCGCGGTCGCCATAGGGATAGGCGAGATGCAGCACCTCGCGCTCCAACGCCTGCTCGATCCGCACCCGGCCGACGGCCATCTCCTGCGCGGCGATCTCCTCGTTCTGCTTGGCGAGATTGCAATGGCTGATGGTGTGGGCGCCGATCGTGATCAGCGGATCGGCCGCGAGCCGCTTCACCTCGTCCCAGGACAGGCAGAGGCTGCGGCACAGCGCTTCCATGTCCACACCATGCGCGGCGCAAAGCGCCTCGATCTCGCGCTTCAGATCGTGCTCGCCCGGAAGGGCGCGGAGCCAGTCATGCAAGCGGTCGAATGCCGCCTGCTTCGCGGCCGGCGTGCTCGCATCGAGCCGCAGCGCGGAATGGCCGATCTGCACATCGACCTGCTCGGCCTTGGCGATGACGGCCTCGAGCGCCGCCCACCACAGCCGTCCGGTGCCCTCGGCGAAGTCGCTGGTGACATAGATGGTCGCGGGCGCGTCAAATTCGCGCAGCACTGGCAGGGCGTGCTCCCGGTTGTCGCGATAGCCGTCGTCGAGGGTGAAGGCGGCGATGCGGCGGTCGAAGCGGCCTTGCACCAGCCGTTCGTGCAGCTCGTCCATGCTGACGATGTCGATCTCGCGCGCGCGCAGATGACGCAGCGTCGCACGCAGGAAGTCCGGGGTGACCTCGAGATGCCGGTTCGGCTGGAACGCGCCCTCGCGGGCCGGTCGCACGTGGTGCAGCATGAAAATGGCGCCGACGCCCGACAGCAGCGGGCGCAGCAGATGGTGCGCCCCGCTGAAATAGAGTGCTCCCAGCCCGGCGCGAATGACATTGTTACGGAGTTGTTTCATGACCGGCGGGCCACCCCTGGGCATTCCGCCTGCAACTTAGGGTGTGACCCTTGAAGAAAAAGTTATTCCAATTGTCCACGCGCGGCCCCCGAAAGGGCCCCATTTCCGGTTTGACAGCCCGCCAAGGGTTTGTTTTGTCTCCGGTTCCAGAGTTCGGGTCGTCGAATGCAGATGCTTTTCAGGTGGGCCAGCAAATGGTGGCCAGGGCTGATTCCCCTGGCCGTCATGTGGGGATTTGCGGCCTGGAATAACACCTTGCCGGTCGAGGCGGACCTGTCGGCCCGCAGCTCGGCCGCGCTCAAGGACACCGTCGTGGACAAGACCCGGATCGCGGTCGACGGCCGTGACGTCAGTCTGGCCGCGGATGCCTTCTCCGAAGAGGGGCGCCACGACGCCGTGACCACGGTCGAGATGGTTCCCGGCGTGCGGCTGGTCGATGACCAGACCCGTCTTGTTCCGGAAGCAAAACCCTTCGTCTGGAGTGCCGAGCGTGACGTGGTGCGGGTGACGCTGTCGGGCTCCGCGCCGCTGCCGTCGATGAAGGCGCGGCTGACCGAAGCCGCGCGCAAGGAGGTCAACGGGACCGAGGTCGCCGATCAGATGGGTCTGGCCCGCGGCGCGCCGGCGCGGTTCGAGGCGGCCGCGATGCTGCTGCTTGACCAGATCGGCAAGCTGAAGGACGGCAAGATCACGATCACAGACACCAAGGTCAATCTGTCGGGCATGGCGCGCGACCTCGGCGGCCGCGAGGCGATCGCGGCTGCGCTGAAGAACCTGCCCGAAGGCTTCTCGATCGCCGCCAACGAGATCAAGGCCCCGCCTTACATCTTCCAGGCCTACAAGGATCCGGTCGCCGCCACCGTGACGCTGACCGGCTACGTGCCCGACAACAACGTGCACGCCGCGATCGCGACCAGCGCATCGCGAAAATTCTTCACCGAGAAGGTCGTCGACAATCTCAAGGCCAGTGTCGGTGCGCCCAGCTCCTTCAACACCGCAGTGGTCGCAGCGCTCGGCGCGCTGTCACGGCTGTCGACCGGCACGCTCGTCGTGTCCGATCGCGAGGTGAAGCTGTCAGGCGATGCGCTGTATGAAGGTGCGGCCAACGACATCCGTGCCGGCCTCGGCAAGGACTTTCCAAAAAACTGGCAGTACAAGCCCGAAATCACGGTGAAACCTGCGGCGGGGCCGGTCGATGGTACCGTCTGCCAGCAATTGTTCTCGGAGCTGCTGGTCAAGGGCAAGATCCGCTTCGCAACCAAGCGCGCTGACATCGATCCCGACTCCGCCGGCATTCTCGATCATCTGATCGAGACGGCGCTGCGCTGTCCGACCACAAATATCGAGGTCGCGGGACACACCGATGCCGACGGCGAGGATGCTTTCAACCAGGCTCTGTCCGAGAAGCGCGCGCAGGCGGTGATCGATTATCTGGTCAAGGCCGGCCTGCCGGCGGACCGCTTCACCGCGGTCGGCTACGGCGCCACGCAGCCCGTTGCCGGCAACGACACCGACGACGGCAAGGCGCAAAACCGCCGCATCGAATTTCTGGTGAGGTGACGATGCCCTATCTCGTCTCGTTCCATATGGGCTGGCTGATCGGCTCGACGCTGCTGGGCTTCTGCATGGGCTGGATCTCGGTGGTCCAGCGCGGCAACGGCACTTCGAAGGTGACGGCGCGCTGGCTCGCCGCGCTGGTCGCGGCCTTGGTCGCGGCCTCGTTCGCGCATGTGGTCCCGGGCCGCTTCGGCTACTGGCTCGACCTCGGCCTGGTCCTGTTCGCCTGCTACCTCGTCGGCTGCACCATCGGTGCATGGCTGCGCTATTGGGTGGTCTCGCGGAGCCAGCCTGTAGTCTGAACCGCGATCCGCTGCCGGGCGATCGATCCTCTCGAATTCCGATAACTAATTGATCGGTAAGCAGATCGCCGACGGCACAAGTGATGTCTTGACATTAATACGTACGTACGTATTATACCCTTCATGCCGAAGCCCTCACTCAAAGACGCCATCCTCGACGCCGGCCTCAAGGTCATGTTCCGGACCGGCTATCACGGCACCAGTGTGCGCGACGTCACCGCTGCGGCGGGCGCACCGCAGGGGTCCTTCACCAACCATTTCCGCTCCAAGGAGGCGTTCGCCTCCGAAGTGCTCGACCGCTATTTCGACGTCACCAGAGGATTGGTCGCCGAGGCGCTCGACGATACCTCGCTGACGCCGCGCGCACGGCTGCGCCGCTACCTCGACATCATCACCGGCCGGCTCGAGGCCGACGGCTATGGCCGCGGCTGCCTGATCGGTGATCTCAGCCTGGAGGCATCAGGCAGCAGCGAGTTGTTGCGCGCGCGTCTCGCCGCGATCTTCGCCGAATGGCGCGCGCCGTTCGCCGCCTGCATCAGGGATGCCCAGACCAGCGGCGAGATCGCCTCCAATTTCGAACCTGATGAGCTTGCCGACTTCCTGCTCGCGTCCTGGCAGGGCGCGATCCTGCGCATGAAGGTCGACCGCAATCCCAACGCGCTCGAACGTTTCAAGACCATCGCATTCCAAACCGTGTTCAAGGAGCTGACATGAGCAAGCAGATCGAGATCCGCAAAGCGTCCGTCCTGGGAAGCAGCATGGCCTATCGCGAGGCAGGCGCGGAAGGAGCGCCGGTCGCGCTGTTCCTGCACGGCAATCCGACCTCGTCGCACATCTGGCGCAACATCTTGCCGCTGGTGTCGCCGGTCGCGCATTGCATCGCGCCGGACAACATCGGCTTCGGCCAATCCGGCAAGCCCGACATCGCTTACCGGTTCTTCGACCATGTCCGCTATCTCGACGCCTTCATCGAAGCACGCGGCATCACGTCCGCCTATCTCGTGGCGCAGGATTGGGGCACGGCGCTCGCATTTCATCTCGCCGCGCGCCGGCCGGATCTCGTGCGTGGCCTCGCTTTCATGGAGTTCATCCGTCCGATGCCGACCTGGCAGGACTTTCACCACACCGACCGCCCGGAAAAGCAGGACCACGCCGAGGCGGCGCGGACGGTGTTTCGCAAGTTCAGGACCCCGGGCGAGGGCGAGGCCATGATCCTCGAGGCGAATGCATTCGTCGAGCGCGTGCTGCCCGGCGGCATCGTCCGCAAGCTCAGCGCCGAGGAGATGGCGCCCTATCGCGCGCCGTTCCCGACACCAGAGAGCCGCCGCCCCGTTCTTGCGCTTCCGCGTGAATTGCCGATCGCTGGCGAGCCCGCCGATGTCTATGCCGAACTCCAATCCGCGCACGCGGCGCTGGCCGTTTCTTCCTATCCAAAGCTGCTGTTCTCGGGCGAGCCCGGTGCGCTGGTCGCGCCGGAGTTCGCCGAGACGTTTGCGGCGTCGTTGAAGCATTGCGCACATGTTCGTCTCGGCGCCGGGCTCCACTTCCTTCAGGAGGATCACCCCGAGGCGATCGGCCGCTCCGTCGCCGGCTGGATCGCCGGCATCGAGGCTGTGCGTCCGCAACTCGCGGCCTAGGGAGGACGCGTCCTCCGGACACCATGCTCGCTGCCGGCCCCGCGCCGGCGGACGGGCGCGATGGAGTCCGCCTCCGTGATGTCGCGGTGCACCCAAATTGTCAGGCAAACGGCCGCGCGGTTGTCGCGCGGCTATGTGTGCTGCAGCCGGCGGGCGCGGATCGCCCCCCTCTTTCAACAGGCGGGCGGCGCCCATAGATTGATTTCGACTTAAGGCGTGACGGAACATTGTCCGGTCGAAATCATCAAAACTTCACGGCCCCTGCGCAGGATTGCCATGGAGATTCGCGTCAGCCTTGCCGCAGAAAGCGCCAAACCGTGCACCTTGAGCCCGCAAACCTGCCTAAAATATTGAAGCCACGTGATTTTGTTCACATTGGCGAATTCCACTCCGCCCGAAAACGCGCTAGTGGAGGGGCGGGGGCATGCGCGAGGCCGGAGCCGGCGGCAAGGGTTCGTTGAGTGTTCGTTCGTTGAGTGCCTGTGCGTCGTCCGCCTGTTCGCCGGCCACCCTGGCCGCTGAAGCGTTGTTCGAGGTCTAGATGCTGGAAGCCATACGCAGGGCGATGACGTTTCTGCGCCAGAAGCAAATCCTGCATAAGCTTGGAGTTGTGATCAGCGTCGCGGTCATCGGCATCGCTTGCTATGTGCTCTACCACATGCTGCGCGGCATCGACACCAACGAGGTGATCGAGGCGATCAAGAGCACCGAGCCGCGCCAGATCGCGATGGCGGCGCTGTTCGTCACGGCGGGCTATTTCACGCTGACGTTCTACGATCTGTTCGCTGTGCGCGCGATCGGCCATGCCCATCTGCCCTATCGCATCAACGCACTCGCGGCATTCACCAGCTATTCGATCGGCCACAATGTCGGCGCCAGTGTCTTCACCGGTGGCGCAGTGCGCTACCGCATCTACTCGGCCTATGGGCTGAACGCGATCGACGTCGCCAAAATCTGCTTTCTCGCCGGCCTCACCTTCTGGCTCGGCAACGCCGCCGTGCTCGGCCTCGGCATTTCCTATCATCCGGAGGCGGCTTCCTCGATCGACCAGCTGCCGCCGTGGCTGAACCGGACGCTCGCGATGATGATCCTCGCAGCGCTGGTCGGCTATGTGGTCTGGGTCTGGACCCAGCCGCGGGTGGTCGGACGCGGCCCCTGGACCGTGGTGCTGCCGGGCGGCCCCCTGACGCTGTTGCAGATCGCTATCGGCATCATCGATCTCGGCTTCTGCGCGCTCGCGATGTACGTGCTGGTGCCCGACGAGCCCAATCTCGGGTTCGTCGTAGTCGCGGTCATCTTCGTCTCGGCGACGCTGCTCGGTTTCGCCAGCCATTCGCCCGGTGGGCTCGGGGTGTTCGACGCCGCCATGCTGGTCGGCCTCTGGCAGATGGACCGCGAGGAGCTGCTCGGCGGTATGCTGCTGTTCCGGGTCCTCTATTATCTGTCGCCCTTCGTCATCTCTGTAATCTTGCTGACGTTTCGCGAGGTTATCATCGGCGCCCGATCCAAGCGCCTGCAACAGGCGGCGCTCAAGCTCGATCCAGGCCCACCGCCTGAAGCCGCTTATGTGAGAAAGCGCAGCGACAGCGGCGCCTGACCAGCGCAAAAGGCAACAAGGAGAAGCCCGCCCCGATGGCGATCGACGCTCCCTCGTCTCCCACGGTGCAGCCCTGGTCCGACCGGCTGCGGCACTCGACGATCATCCTGATCGCCGCCGCGCTGGCGCTGTCGGTCGTGGTTTCGCTCGGCGAGTTGTCGGTGATACGGGCCGCGACGGTGTTCCTGTGCATCGCAGCCGCCGCGCTGATCCCCTGGCGGCTGCATGATACCGCTGCCTCGCGCGAGGACACCCGTCGCGTCAATCCGGTCGAGAGCGCGGCCGTGGCCGCGGTCGTTGCCGGCATGCCGGATCCGGCCGTGCTGCTCGACCGCGCCGGCCGCGTCATCCATCTCAATGCTGCCGCCGCCCAGCTCGCGCCGGCGCTGCGCAAGAACGAGCTCGCCCAGTTCGCGCTGCGCTCGCCGGAGATCATCACGGCGCTGCGCGAATCCATTGCGACCAGCGAGCCGCGGCGGGCGACCTATCTCGATCATGTCCCGGTCGATCGCTGGATGGAGCTGATCATCACCCCGGTGCCGGTGCCGACCAATTTCGGCGGCGCCGACAAATGCATGCTGATGACCTTCCACGACCAGACGCCGCTGCGCCGGGTCGAGGAGATGCGCGCCGACTTCGTCGCCAATGCCAGCCATGAATTGCGCACGCCGCTGGCTGCGCTGTCCGGCTTCATCGACACGCTGCAGGGCCAGGCCAAGGACGATCCCAAGGCGCGCGAGCGCTTCCTCGGCATCATGCACAATCAGGCCACTCGCATGGCGCGCCTGATCGACGATCTGCTGTCGCTGTCGCGGGTGGAACTGTCGGCCCATGTGCGGCCGGATACCCTGGTCGACCTGCTGCCGATCATCTTCCAGGTCGCCGACGGACTCGAGCCACTGGCCCGGGAACGCCAGGTCGAGGTCGAGACCCATCTGCCGGAAGCGCCGGTCATGATCGCGGGTGATCGCGAGGAGCTGCTGCGCCTGTTCGAAAATCTGATCGAGAATGCGCTCAAATACGGCGCCTCCGGCGGACGCGTCATCGTGTCGCTGACGGCGACCGCGGCCACCGATGGAGCGCAGGAAATCCGGGTCATGGTGCGCGATTTCGGCCCCGGCATCGCGCCCGAGCACCTGCCGCGCCTGACCGAGCGCTTCTACCGGGTGGACGTGGGCGACAGCCGCTCCCAGGGCGGAACCGGACTGGGATTATCGCTGGTGAAACATATTCTTAACCGTCACCGCGGCCGCCTTTTGATCGAAAGCGTGCCCAAGCAGGGCGCCACTTTCACCGCCTGTTTTCCCCAGGCCAAGGCTCCGGTTGTGAGTTGAAATTCAAGCGATTTCAATCGCTTGATGGTGTCATCCGACTGTCACGAAACCTTCGTAAAAGCACAGCCGACCGCTCCTAAACGGGCGGCGCGGGAGCGCGATCGGGCGCTGATGGCGCTTCGCTCCCCTGTATGGAGACCAGCATGAATTTCATCAAAACGATCGTCGCTGCCGGCTTGGTCGCCGCAACGACGACGGCGGCTTTCGCTGCCGACATCACCGGCGCAGGCGCGACCTTCCCATTCCCGATCTATTCGAAGTGGGCTGACGCCTACAAGAAGGAGACCGGCAACGGCCTGAACTACCAGTCGATCGGTTCCGGCGGTGGCATCAAGCAGATCCAGGCCAAGACCGTGACCTTCGGCGCCAGCGACGCGCCGCTCAAGGCCGAGCAGCTCGAGAAGGACGGCCTTGCCCAGTGGCCGATGGTGATGGGTGCCATCGTTCCCGTCGTCAACCTCGAAGGCGTCAAGGCAGGCGAGCTGGTGTTCGACGGCGAGACGCTCGCCAACATCTATCTCGGCAAGATCACCAAGTGGGACGATGCTGCGATCAAGAAGCTCAATCCGAACGTGAAGCTGCCGTCGGATGCGATCACCGTGGTCCGCCGTTCGGACGGTTCGGGCACCACCTTCAACTTCACCAACTACCTCTCCAAGGCCAGCGCCGACTGGAAGAGCAAGGTCGGTGAGGGCACCGCCGTCGAGTGGCCGGTTGGCGTCGGCGCCAAGGGCAACGAAGGCGTGTCGGGCAACATCAGCCAGACCAAGAACTCGATCGGTTACGTCGAGTACGCCTATGCCAAGCAGAACAAGCTGACCTACACCGGCCTCGTCAACAAGGCTGGCAAGCCAGTGCAGCCGACCGTCGAAGCTTTCCAGGCGGCCGCTTCCAACGCCGACTGGGCCAAGGCTCCCGGCTACTACGTCATCCTGACCGACCAGCCCGGCGACAAGTCCTGGCCGATCACGGCGGCGACCTTCATCCTCATGCACAAGGATGCCACCGACAAGGCGGCCTCGCAGGAAGCCATCAAGTTCTTCCGCTGGGCCTTCAAGAACGGCGGCAAGGCGGCTGAAGAGCTCGACTACATCCCGATGCCCGACAGCGTCGTCCAGCTGATCGAGAAGACCTGGGCTGCCGAGATCAAGAGCTAATCGCTCTGCTCTCGTGTCCCGGACGCGCGGCAGCGTGAAACGCTGCTGCGCTGAGCCGAGACCCACAAGAACGAGGCCCCGGATCAGCGTCGCAATGCTTCGCAGCTAGCGCCGCATCCGGGGCACGAGACCAACAAAAAGCGTGTATTCTTGGTATAGGGGATCGGCGTGGCAGAAATGGCCGTTCAGAGCGATATCGTCGACGACGCCGGACCATATGATCGCGCCAAGGCCTTGAGCGCGTTCAAGCTCGGCGATGTCACCTTCTACTGGATCACGCGGCTCAGCGCGATCTCGGTGCTTCTCATCCTCGGCGGCATCATCCTGTCGCTGATCGTCGGCGCCTTCCCGGCGATGAAGGAATACGGCTTCGCGTTCCTGTGGACGCAGCGCTGGGCGCCCTCGGCCGATCCGCCCGTGCTCGGCGCGCTCGGACCGATGTACGGCACGCTCGTCACCTCCTTCATCGCGATGCTGATCGCCATCCCGGTCGGTCTCGGCATTGCGATCTTCCTCACCGAGCTCTGCCCGCAATGGCTGCGCCGCCCGATCGGCATGGCGATCGAGCTGCTCGCCGGCATTCCCTCGATCATCTACGGCATGTGGGGCTTCTTCGTGCTGGGTCCGTTCCTGGCCAACACCTTTCAGCCCTTCATGATCAAGATCTTCGACGGCGTCCCCGTGCTGGGCGCGATCTTCGCGGGTCCGCCGTCCTATCTCAGCCTGTTCAACGCCGCGCTGATCCTCGCCATCATGGTGCTGCCCTTCATCACCTCGATCTCGGTCGACGTGTTCAAGACGGTGCCGCCGGTGCTGAAGGAAGCTGCCTACGGTGTCGGCTGCACGACCTGGGAAGTCGTGCGCAGCGTGGTGATCC
The DNA here is from genome assembly GCF_021458635.1 of Bradyrhizobium monzae. Taxonomy (GTDB): domain Bacteria; phylum Pseudomonadota; class Alphaproteobacteria; order Rhizobiales; family Xanthobacteraceae; genus Bradyrhizobium. The sequence goes on along the minus strand of NZ_JAIRDQ010000004.1, from coordinate 170,306 downwards.
CCTATACCCGCGTCGGCATCATCGGCGGCGTCATGCTGGCGCTGGGCCGCGCGCTCGGCGAGACGATGGCGGTGACCTTCATCATCGGCAACTCGTTCCGCATCTCGTCCTCGATCTTCGCGCCGGGCACCACGATCTCGGCGGCGATCGCATCCGAATTCGCCGAGAGCGACGGCCTGCACCAGTCCGGCCTGATCCTGCTCGGCCTGCTGCTGTTCGTGCTGACGTTCTTCGTGCTCGCCGGCGCCCGGCTGATGCTGATGCGGCTGGAAAAGAAGGCGGGGAACTGACATGAACCCGATTTATTCACGTCGCCGCCGCAAGGACATCGTGATCCGTGGGCTCTGCTTCGGTGCTGCCGCCTTCGGCGTCACCTGGCTCGCGCTGATCCTGATCACGCTGCTCTATAACGGCCTGGCCGGGTTGAACCTCGAGCTGTTCGCTGCGGACACGCCGCCTCCGGGCTCGACTGAAGGCGGTCTGCGCAACGCCATCGTCGGCTCGCTGATCATGACCGTGATCGGCGTCGGCATCGGTGCGCCGCTCGGCCTGTTCGCCGGCACCTATCTCGCCGAGTACGGCCGCAACGACAAGCTGACCTCGGTGATCCGCTTCATCAACGACATCCTGCTCTCGGCACCCTCGATCATCATCGGCCTGTTCATCTACGGCGCGGTAGTGGTGCCGATGCGCGGCTTCTCGGCGATCGCAGGCTCACTCGCGCTCGCCGTCATCGTGATCCCGGTGGTGCTGCGCACGACCGAGGACATGCTGCTGCTGGTGCCGAACGCGCTGCGCGAGGCGGCTTCCGCCCTCGGCCTGCCGCGCTCGCTGGTGATCAAGCGCATCGCTTACCGTGCGGCGCGCTCGGGCCTCATCACCGGCGTAATGCTGGCCACCGCCCGCGTCGCCGGCGAGACCGCGCCGCTGCTGTTCACCGCACTGTCGAACCAGTTCTTCAGCCTGGGCCTGAACAAGACCATGGCGAACCTGCCGGTGACCATCAACAACTTCGTGCAGAGCCCGTATGCCTACTGGAAGCAGTTGGCCTGGAGCGGCGCCCTGCTGATCACGTTGACCGTGCTTGCGCTGAACATTGGCGCGCGCATCCTGAGCGCCGAGAGGACCGCAAAATGAGCGAAATGTCTGTTTCCGTCAGTACGCCCGCCGTTCATCCCGGCTCGCAGCCCTTGCCCGAAGCGCCGGCCAAGGTGACGGTCCGCAATCTCAACTTCTATTACGGCGAGCACCACGCGCTGAAGAACATCAATCTGGCGCTCGGCACCAACCGCGTCACGGCGTTCATCGGACCGTCGGGCTGCGGCAAGTCGACCCTGCTGCGCATCTTCAACCGGATGTACGACCTCTATCCGGGCCAGCGCGTCTCCGGTCAGCTGATGCTCGACCAGACCAACATCCTCGATCCCAAGCTCGACCTCAATCTGCTGCGCGCCCGCGTCGGCATGGTGTTCCAGAAGCCGACGCCGTTCCCGATGACGATCTACGAGAACATCGCCTTCGGCATCCGTCTCTATGAGAAGATCTCGAAGTCCGAGATGGACGATCGCGTCGAGAAGGCGCTGCGCGGCGGCGCGCTGTGGAACGAGGTCAAGGACAAGCTCAATGCCTCCGGCCTGTCGCTCTCCGGCGGCCAGCAGCAGCGCCTCTGCATCGCCCGCACCGTCGCGGTGCGGCCCGAGGTGATCCTGTTCGACGAGCCCTGCTCGGCGCTCGATCCGATCTCGACCGCCAAGGTCGAGGAACTGATCCAGGAGCTGTCCGAGAACTACACGATCGCGATCGTGACCCATAACATGCAGCAGGCGGCCCGCGTTTCCGACAAGACCGCTTTCATGTATCTCGGCGAGCTGATCGAGTTCGACGACACCAGCAAGATCTTCACGTCGCCGACCGACCGGCGCACGCAGGATTACATCACCGGCCGGTTCGGCTGAGGAGACGGCACATGGGTTCTGAACATACCGCAAAGGCCTTCGACACCGACCTCCAGGAGCTCACGCGCCTGGTCGCCGAGATGGGCGGCATCGCCGAGCGCATGATCGTCGATTCCGTCGATGCACTGATCCGCCGCGACGTCGCGCTCGGCCAGCGCGTCGTCACCATCGACGCCGAGCTCGACGCGCTGCAGAAGAAGATCGAAGAGCGTGCCGTGCTCACCATCGCGCGCCGCCAGCCGATGGCCGTGGACTTGCGCGAAATCGTCGGCGCCATGCGCGTCGCGACCGATCTCGAGCGCATCGGCGATCTTGCCAAGAACATGGGCAAGCGCGTCGCGGCGCTGGAGACGGATTTCCACCCGCTCAAACTGTTTCGCGGCCTCGAGCACATGACCGACCTCGTGCAGCAGCAGGTCAAGTCGGTGCTGGACGCTTATGCCGCGCACGACCTGCCGGCGGCGATGGCGGTCTGGAAGGGCGACGAGGAAGTCGACGCCATTTGCACCTCGCTGTTCCGCGAGCTCCTCACCTACATGATGGAGGACCCGCGCAACATCTCGTTCTGCATCCATCTGATGTTCTGCGCCAAGAACATCGAGCGGATCGGTGACCACGCCACCAACATCGCCGAGACCGTGTTCTACATGATCGAAGGCCAGGCCATCACCGACAAGCGGCCGAAGGGCGACATGACGACCTTCGCCACCACGGTCCCGAACACCTGATTACGCAAGGAGCGACGACCCCATGGGCGCACGCATTATGGTGGTTGAGGACGAGGAAGCTCTCACCGAGCTCCTCCGCTACAACCTCGAAGGCGACGGCTATGACGTCGAGACGGTGATGCGCGGCGACGATGCCGACACCCGTCTCAAGGAGCACATCCCCGATCTGATCGTGCTCGACTGGATGCTGCCGGGCCTTTCCGGCATCGAGCTGTGCCGCCGGCTGCGTGCGCGGTCGGACACCAAGCAGCTGCCGATCATCATGCTCACCGCCCGCGGCGAGGAAAGCGAGCGGGTGCGGGGCCTTGCGACCGGCGCCGACGATTACATCGTCAAGCCGTTCTCGGTGCCCGAGCTGCTGGCGCGCGTGAAAGGCCTGCTCCGGCGCGCAAGCCCGGAGCGGCTCGCCACCATCCTGGCTTTCGGCGACATTGAGCTCGATCGCGATAAGCGCCGCGTGGCGCGCTCGGGCCGGCCGATCGATCTCGGCCCGACCGAATATCGCCTGCTGGAGTTTTTCCTGGAGCATCCCGGCCGCGTGTTCTCGCGCGAGCAACTGCTCGACAGCGTCTGGGGTCGCGACATCTATATCGACGAGCGCACCGTCGACGTGCATATCGGCCGCCTGCGCAAGCTGCTCAATCTCGGCCGCGAGCAGGACCCGATCCGCACCGTCCGTGGCGCGGGCTATGCGCTGGACGATCGGTTTGCGAAGGCCGAGCAGGCGTAGGGTTTGTGACTCTGAGCGAGGGCGGCTGAGGCCACAGTCTCAGTCGCCGTCCCGGACAAGCGAAGCGCAGATCCGGGACCACTGTGTGAGCGCTTGCGCTCGTCGCGGTAACCACAGGGGTGTAGGCGGGGACGACACAGACTTGGTTGAGCCGTCATCGTGTGACGGCCGTCGTCTTTCTAATCAGCTAGATCTGCAAACTCAGCGCGGACCCGGCTTCGCCGGCGCACGCCTGCGATCTGACGCCGGCTGATACGCCACCCGCGAGTGCTGGGCGCAGTAGGGCAGACCGGAGAGGGCCTTGCCGCCGCAGAAGAAGAAATCCGGGCTCGAGGGATCGCCGACCGGCCAGTGGCAGGTCGCCTCGTTCAGCTCGAGCAGCGACAGCCGCTGGCTCATCGGCACCACGTTGTCGTAGGTGACCGGTTCAGCCTCGACCTCGACCTCGAAGGCCTGCGCCAGCGCGGTATTGCCGCGCGCGATGGGTCTGCTCACCCGCATCATGTGCTGCGCTGGACGCGCCTTGCGCGGCCGTGGAGCTGCCGAGGACGGGCTCTTGGCGCGGCCCGACAGGCCGAGCCTGTGCACCTTGCCGATCACCGCGTTGCGGGTGACATTGCCAAGCTCAGCGGCGATCTGGCTGGCCGAAAGTCCGGCCTCCCAGAGCTTTTTCAGCTGTTCGACGCGATCGTCGGACCAGGTCAAAACGGTCATTGCACCCTTTCCTTCGCCGCGCGACGGCCATGTCGGGGCCGCACGACGAATGCCTAAGCTTCGAAAAACCCGTGCCGCCGGAATCCCTTAAGGCTCGCCGGGCGCAATGAGACGCCCGAACGTTTACGCCGGTACATGAGGACTTTAGGGATCAGAACCGCTGCACGAGATGTCGTATCTGACAAGCCAAACGCTACAATATGGCGTGACTCACGCGCAAGAGTCCGCCGACTCGCTTCCACATGTTCCGTGGCCAAAAACCCGAAAATCGAGCACCGCAAGACTACGGAATCAGCGTTTCGCGGGGCTTTCCGGGCGGCATTGACACCAATGGTGCCAGGCATAAGATAGTGACACGTGCCGCCCTTAAAAGGCGGCACGTTTCGTTTTCCGGACCAATGATGCGCTGCGCAACGCACGTTCAGGCCGTCCGAAACATCCAAAGAGACCATCATGACCAACAGCGCTGCGCCGCATTTGCTCCCCGTTTTCGCCAGGACCGACATCGGTTTTGAGCGCGGTGAAGGCGTCTGGTTGATCGCCACCAATGGCGATCGCTATCTCGATTTCACCTCGGGCGTGGCGGTGAATGCGCTCGGCCATGCACATCCCGCGCTGGTCAAGGCGCTGCAGGAGCAGGCCACAAAACTCTGGCACATGTCGAACCTGTTCCAGAGCCCGGACGGCGAGAAGCTCGCCGCGCGTCTCTGCAACGAGAGTTTTGCGGACTTCGTGTTCTTCTGCAATTCCGGCGCCGAGGCGCTGGAGGGCGTGATCAAGCTGGTCCGGCATCATCACTTCTCCAAGGGACATCCGGAGCGCTACCGCATCATCACCTTCGAAGGCGCCTTCCACGGCCGCACGCTGGCGACGCTGGCTGCAACCGGCTCTGCAAAATATCTCGAAGGCTTTGGTCCGCCGATGGACGGTTTCGACCAGATCCCGCACGGCGACATCGAGGCCGTGAAGAAGGCGATCGGCCCGGAGACCGCCGGCATCCTGATCGAGCCGATCCAGGGCGAGGGCGGCGTGCGTTCGGCGACGCCTTCTTTCCTGAAGGCGCTGCGCCAGCTCTGCGACGAGAAGGGCCTGCTGCTCGCCTTCGACGAGGTGCAGACAGGCATGGGCCGCACCGGCGATCTCTTCGCTCATCGGCGCACCGGCGTCACGCCTGACGTGATGTCGCTGGCGAAAGCGCTCGGCGGCGGCTTCCCGATCGGTGCGGTGCTGGCGACCGCGGACGCGGCCTCCGGCATGGGGCCCGGTTCGCACGGCTCGACCTTCGGCGGCAATCCGCTGGCGATCTCGGCTGCGAACGCCGTGCTCGACGTCATGCTCAAGCCCGGCTTCTTCGATCACGTGCAGAAGATGTCGCTGCTGCTCAAGCAGAAGCTCGCCTCCGTGATCGACCGTCACTCCGATGTCGTCAGCGAAGTTCGCGGCGAGGGGCTCCTGATCGGCATCAAGGCCGTGGTGCCCTCCGGCGATCTGGTCGCAGCGCTCCGCAACGAGAAACTGCTCACTGTCGGCGCCGGCGACAATGTCGTGCGCTTCCTGCCGCCCTTGATCGTCACCGAAGCCGAGATCGAGGAGAGCGTCGAGCGGCTCGAGCGCGCCTGCACTGCGCTGTCTGGCAACAAGCGGGCGGCAAGCTGATGAGCAAGACGCCAAAGCACTTCCTCGATATCAACGAGCTGCCGCTGTCGGAGCTCAAGAGCATGCTCGCGGCCTCCTCAGCCATGAAGGCGAAGCAGAAGGCGCATCAGCCGGTCAGGCCGCTGGAAGGCAAGACGCTGGCCATGATCTTCGAGCGCCCGTCGACCCGCACGCGCGTGTCGTTCGACGTCGCCATGCGCCAGCTCGGCGGTGAGCCCATCATGCTCACGGGTGCCGAGATGCAGCTCGGCCGCGGCGAGACCATTGCCGACACCGCGCGCGTGCTGTCGCGCTATGTCGACGCCATCATGATCCGCATCCTCAATCACGATGCGCTGCTGGAGCTCGCAGCGAACGCGACGGTGCCTGTCATCAACGGCCTGACGCGGCGCTCGCATCCCTGTCAGGTGATGGCGGACCTCATGACCTTTGAGGAACACCGCGGCCCGATCGAGGGCAAGACGGTGGCCTGGACCGGCGACGACAACAACGTGCTGGCGTCCTGGGCGCACGCGGCCGAGCGCTTCAAGTTCCAGCTCAACGTAGCAACCCCGCCGGAGCTCGCTCCGAAGAAGGTGATGCGCGATTTCATCAAGGCTACCGGCGCGCCGATCGTGCTCGGCTCCGATCCCGAGGCCGCCGTGAAGGGTGCCGATTGCGTCGTGACCGACACCTGGGTGTCGATGGGTGACAAGGAAGGCGAGCACCGTCACAACGTGCTCAAGCCCTACCAGGTCAATTCGAAGCTGATGTCGCTGGCCAAGCCCGACGCGCTGTTCATGCACTGCCTGCCCGCTCATCGCGGCGAGGAGGTCACCGACGAGGTGATCGACGGCCCGCAATCAGTCGTGTTCGACGAGGCCGAAAACCGCCTGCATGCGCAGAAGGGCATTTTGGCCTGGTGTTTTGACGCGGTGAAGTAACGTTGCGGTTAGGCGATGACTCGGAGATGTCACCGCCGGCAATAACTAATCCGGCGGTTATGGATCCCGGGTTCGCGCTTCGCGCGCCCCGGGACAACACCGAGCTTGAGGTCCCCTCGCGCCCCTTCCATTTTCACTCTCCGACCCCAGATAAAGCGCCATGGTTTCCCAATCCCCTGACATGAAAACCGGGCTAGAGAGCCCGGTTCGCGCGCCATCCCCGGTTCCGATCGATGACGCCGTGCTGCCTTACGAGGTCGACGCGCTCGATGTGCGCGGTCGGCTGGTTCGGCTCGGCCCGGCGCTCGACGAGATCCTGACCAAGCACGATTATCCGGCGCCGGTCGGCAAGCTGCTCGGCGAGGCCATCGTGCTGACCACGCTGCTCGGCTCGGCGCTAAAATTCGAGGGCCGTTTCATCCTGCAGGCCCAGACCGACGGGCCGGTGTCGTTTCTGGTGGTGGACTATCAGGCGCCGGATCGTCTGCGCGCCTATGCACGCTTCGACGCCGACCGCCTCGGTGACACCAGGGATTCCGGCACGCTGCTCGGCCGCGGCCATCTCGCCATGACGATCGACCAGGGGCCGGACATGAGCCGTTACCAGGGGCTGGTCGCGCTCGACGGCGGCAGCCTGGAAGACGCCGCTCACGAATATTTCCTGCGCTCCGAGCAGATCCCGACGCGCGTGCGCCTCGCGGTCGGCGAAGAGTGGCGCTCGAGCGACGGCGGCAAGCATCGCTGGCGCGCCGGCGGCATGCTGATGCAGTTTTTGCCGAAGGCGCCGGAGCGCGCGCGGCAGGCCGATCTGCATCCCGGCGACGCGCCCGATGGCGTCGAGGTGCACGCCGTCGCCGAGGACGATGCCTGGGTCGAGGCGCGCTCGCTGATCGAAACCGTCGAGGACGTCGAGCTGATCGATCCCGATCTCTCCGGCGAGCGGCTGCTCTATCGTCTCTTCCACGAGCGCGGCGTGCGCGTGTTCAATCCGTTGGTGCTGAAAGCGCAATGCTCCTGCTCGCGCGACGCGGTCGCCTCGATGCTGAAGAGTTTTTCGCCGGACGATCGCTCCGCCATGGTCAAGGACGACAAGGTCGTCGTGACCTGCGAGTTCTGCTCATCGGTGTACGAGTTCACGCCGGATGAAGCGGGCGTGGAAGACGCGTAGCAAGCTATCGTAGGGTGGGCAAAGGCGCACTTGCGCCGTGCCCACGACCTCTCGACGACAGCAAAGAACGTGGGCACGCTTCGCTTCGCCCACCCTACGGCACCCGCGCTCGCCTAGTTCAACACCCGCTTGTTGTCCGGGCTATCCAGCGAAAACGTCGGCACGTCGATCTCGAAACGTTCGCCGCTCGCGCTGACCATCTGGTAGCGGCCGGTCATGAAGCCGGAGGCGGTCGAGAGGGGCACGCCGGAGGTGTATTCGAAGCGCTCGCCGGGGGCCAAGGTCGGCTGCTCGCCGACCACGCCTTCGCCCTTGACCTCCTGCTGCCGGCCGGAGGCGTCGGTGATGATCCAGTGCCGCGTCTTGAGCTGCACGGTCTCGTCGCCGGAATTGGTGATGACGATGGTGTAGGACCAGAAATAGCGCGAGCGGTCGGCCGACGACTGCTCCGGAACAAAGTTCGGCTCGACGGTCACTTCGATCTGACGGGTCACGGCGCGGTACATGATTGCCATCATAACGAAAACCCGGCCGGGAACCAAACGCCGCGGGCGGCTTTCGCGACATCGTCCCGCCAGAATTGGCAGGGAAGTACACCCTCACAGAATACACCCGTATGTGATCCCGCCGCTTTGCGAGGCGGCGACGGGACCGGTACACTCCTCAAACGTCGCGATTTTGCGGAAGGGTTTTTGGGCCCCGATGACCATTGCCGATCAAGTGACGGGATCGACGATCGCGGGAACCGCGGGTGCCAAGCCCGCGGAGGCCAAGCTTGTGGAGGCCAAGCCCGCGGCAGCGCAGCCGCGCGCGCCGGCGATCACGCTGCCCGCCATCGGCGAGCGCGAGCTCAGGCTCGACCTGTTCCGAGGGCTGGCGCTGTGGCTGATCTTCATCGACCATCTGCCGCCGAATCTGCTGACTTGGTTCACGATCCGCAATTACGGCTTCAGCGACGCCACCGAGATCTTCATCTTCATCTCCGGCTACACGGCTGCCTTCGTCTATGGCCGCGCCATGCTGGAGAGCGGCTTCGTCATCGCCACCGCGCGCATCCTGCGCCGGTGCTGGCAGATCTATGTCGCCCACGTCTTCCTGTTCACGATCTTCCTCGCCGAGATCTCCTACGTCGCGACCAGCTTCGAGAATCCGCTCTACACCGAAGAGATGGGGATCATGGACTTCCTCAAGCAGCCCGATGTCACCATCGTGCAGGCGCTGCTCTTGCGCTTCCGTCCCGTCAACATGGACGTGCTGCCGCTGTACATCGTGCTGATGCTGGCGCTGCCGCTGATCCTGTGGTCGATGAAGTGGCGGCCCGATGTGACGCTCGCGCTCTCGGCGCTGCTCTACGCGGCGACCTGGGAATTCGACCTCTACTTCTCGGCCTACCCGAACGGCTTCTGGGCTTTCAATCCTCTCGCCTGGCAATTGCTCTTCGTGTTCGGGGCCTGGTGCGCGCTCGGAGGTGCGCGACGCATGTCGCGCATTCTGGCCTCACCCGTGACGATGTGGATCTCGATCGCCTGTCTCGTCGGGGCGTTCTACGTGACGCTCACCTGGTACGTGCCGCAGCTCGGCCATCTCATGCCGAAGCGGCTCGAGCAGTGGATGTATCCGATCGACAAGACCGACCTCGACGTCCTGCGCTTCACGCATTTTCTGGCGCTGGCCGCGCTCACCGTGCGCTTCCTGCCGCGGGAGTGGCCGGGCCTGAAATCGCCGTGGCTGCGGCCGCTGATCCTGTGCGGCCAGCATTCGCTGGAGATCTTCTGCCTCGGCGTCTTCCTGGCCTTTGCCGGCCATTTCATCCTGGCCGAGGTCTCCGGTGGACCGGGCATGCATGCGCTGATTAGTCTCTCCGGAATCCTGATCATGTGGGGCGTCGCCTGGGTGATTTCGTGGTACAAGCGCGTGGCCGACAAGAGCGGTACGAAAACCAAAGCCGCCGCCGGCAACGCCGATCTGGCGGGAGGGGGCTGATGAAGGCGAAGGTTCTCCTGAGCCTGATCCTGCTGTGCGCTGGTCTCGTCGCGCCTTCGGCGCGCGCGGGCGACGCTGTGCCTGCCGCGCCCGCAGCCTGCGAATTGCCGCCCTATCTGCTTGCCACCGACAGCCAGCTCCACAAGGTCGCCGAGACCGTCAAGGCCGGCAAGCCGCTCGAGATCCTGGTGATCGGCAGCCGCTCCACCACCATTCCATCCTCGGAGGACAGCTCCTATCCGGCGCGCATGCAGGCCATTCTGAAGGACAAGCTGCCGCCTGCGGAGACCGTGCACGTATCCGTAGAAATACAGAGCAAGAAGACCGCGGAGGAAGCCGCCGGAACCTTCGTTAAGCTGATGGAAGCAAAAACACCTACTTTGGTCATCTGGCAGACCGGGACCGTGGATGCTATCCGATCCATCGATCCCGACGATTTCCGCGGTGCCGTGACCGAAGGGGTCGCTGCATTGCAAAATGCAGGGGCCGACGTCGTCTTGATGAATTTGCAGTACAGCCCGCGTACCGAAACCATGATCTCGGCGCCGCCTTATCTCGATAATATGCGGGTGGTGGCGCAGGAGCATGATGTCCCGCTGTTCGACCGTTTCGCGATGATGCGGCAGTGGAATGACCAGGGTCAGTTCGACCTGTTCAGCCCCTCCCGCGGCCCTGAGCTCGCGAAACAGGTCCATGATTGCATCGGCCGTGCGTTGGCGCAGTTTGTGATCGACGCTGCCCATCTGGGGCCGGGCCAGCAGCAAAATTGAGGTCTAGCGTTAATGAGTTCTCTCCGCCCTTTTGGCCTGTCGACATGGCTGGCCGCGTCCGCAGCGGCGGCGCTGCTGATGCTGACGCCCGTGTTGCAGGCTTCTGCTCGCGCTCAAACCGCCCAGGCGACCCCCGCTCCGCAGCAGGCTGCTAATCCCGCACCGGCATCACCGTCCCAGACGACCGTCGCCGCAACCAGCCCGGCGGCTGGCGAGCAGCGCGGCCTCACCTCGCGCGCCATCGACAAGGTGAAGCAGGTCGCGAAATCCGCCGGCGACATCTTCCGCCGCGTGCCGTGTCTCGCGCCGAAGGGCGGCTCGAAGACGATGGGCTCGCTGCCGCATGTTGCGAGCAAGCTCATCGCCGGCCAGCCCGTCGTCATCGTCGCGTTCGGCTCGTCATCGACGGCGGGCTACGGCGCAAGCTCGCCCGACTTCAACTATCCGAACCGTCTCGCCGCGCAGCTGCACCGGCAATATCCCACGGCGAACATCACCGTCATCAACGCCGGAATCGGCGGCGAGGACGCGCCCGAGATGATGAAGCGCCTCCAGAAGGAGGTGATCGACGTGCATCCGGATCTCGTGATCTGGCAGGTCGGCACCAATGCCGTGCTGCGCGATCTCGATCCCGGCGACACCGCCAGGATGGTCGAGGACGGCGTCACCCGCATCCAGGCCGCAGGCGATGCCGACGTCGTGCTGGTCGACCCGCAATATTCGCCGCGCGTCACCGAACGTCCCGAGAGCGCGAGCAAGATGGTGAAGCTGCTCGGCAAGGTCGCCGCGCTCCGTCACGTCGGCATCTTTCCGCGCTTCGAGGTGATGCGCGACTGGCACGAGAAGCAGGCGCTCCCGGTCGAGAGCTTTGTCATCGCCGATGGCCTGCACATGAACGATTGGGGCTATGCCTGCTTCGCCCAGCTGCTCGGCGACGACATCATCCGCTCGGTCGGCCAGATCAAGCTGGGGGTGAACGTGCCCGCGGACGTGCGGACCTATCGGCCGATGTAGGACTCGGTGCCGTAGGGTGGGCAAAGGCGCAAAGCGCCGTGCCCACCATCTATCGGTTTAGTCGCCGGATTGGTGGGCACTTTGCCCACCCTACAATATCGAATGCGTGGCTACGCCTTCTCCAGCGCCGCCGTCAGATCCTCGATCAGATCATCCGCATGCTCGAGCCCTGCCGAGAAGCGAATGAATCCTTCGCCGATCCCGAGCTCGGCGCGTACCTCCGGCTTCAGCCGCTGATGCGTCGTCGTCGCCGGATGCGTCACGAGGCTCTTGGCGTCGCCGAGATTGTTCGAGATCTTTGCAAGCTTGAGCTCGTTGAGCACGCGGAATGCCGCGGCCTTGCCGCCCTTGACCTCGAAGCCGACCAGCGTCGAGCCGCCGCGCATCTGCTTCTTCACCAGCGCGGCCTGCGGATGATCGGCGCGGCCGGGATAGACCAGTCGCGCAATCTTGCGATGGCTCGCCAGCACGTCGGCGATGCGGCCTGCGGTGTCGGTCTGCGCGCGCACGCGCACGCCGAGCGTCTCCAAGCCCTTGAGCAGGACCCAGGCATTGAACGGCGAGATCGACGGGCCGGTCTGGCGCATGAAATTGTGGATGTGCTCGGCGATGAAGGCTTCGGAGGACAGGATGATGCCGCCGAGGCAGCGGCCCTGGCCGTCGATGTGCTTGGTCGCGGAGTAGACGACGACGTCGGCGCCGAGCGCGAGCGGGCTCTGCCAGATCGGCGTCGCGAACACGTTGTCGACGACCAGCCGCGCGCCGCCGCTATGCGCAATCTCGGCAATCGCGGGAATGTCGAGCACGTCGAGCGTCGGATTGGTCGGGCTCTCCAGGAAGAACGTCTTGGTGTTGGGCTTGAGCGCGCGTTGCCACTGGTCGAGATCGGCTCCGTCGACCAGCGTGGTCTCGATGCCGTAGCGCGGTAGCAGATCCTGGATGACGTAGAGGCACGAGCCGAACAACGCCTTCGAGGCGACCACGTGGTCACCAGCCTTGAGCGGCGCCAGGATCGCGGTCGTCACCGCGGCCATGCCGGTCGCCGCCGAGCGCGCGGCCTCGGCGCCTTCGAGCTCGATCATGCGGCGCTCGAACATCGCGATGGTCGGGTTCGAGTAGCGCGAATAGATGAAGCCGGGGTCCTCGCCCTTGAACCGCGCCTCGCACTCCTCGGCGCTGTTGTAGACATAGCCCTGGGTCAGGAACAGCGACTCCGACGTCTCGCCATATTGCGAGCGCAGGGTGCCGGAATGGACCAGGCGGGTTTCGGGACGGTATTGCGTGGTGGACGCCGGGGACTTCGACATAGGCTCTCCTCTGCGTGACCATCGAAAATGGTCACAAAAAAACCGGCCTGGATATATCCACGGGCCGGGATCACAGAGGTCCCCGGCCTGTTTAGCGACTTATTTAACGTGGCTGCAAGCCGGCCGGCTCAAATCACCACGGGATAAGTGATGCTCATATTCCGCAATGCCCTTTTCGTCAAGGCGTCCATCGGATAGCCGTAAAAGGCTAGTATTTCCCGCATGTCCGGATGTATTTGACCCCGATGAGGACCCCCGGTTGACGTTCACGGTTGCCGCCGACGCCAATGGTATCCTGCCCGACCGCATGATCGCGGCGATGGCGGAAGCGGGCCTCATCCTGCCTGCATACGATTTCGTCGAAAGCCAGATCCAGCCGGCGAGCCTCGATCTGCGCCTCGGCGACATCGCTTACCGCGTACGTGCGAGCTTCCTGCCCGGCCCCGGCGCCACCGTCGCCGAGCGCATCGACCAGTTGAAGCTGCACGAGTTCAGCCTCGCCGACGGCGCGGTGCTGGAGACCAACTGCGTCTACATCGTGCCGCTGCTCGAGAGCCTTGCGCTGCCGCCGGAGATTGTCGCGGCTGCCAACCCGAAAAGCTCGACCGGCCGTCTCGACGTCTTCACCCGCGTGATCGCCGATGGCACGCGCCGCTTCGACATGATCGGCGCCGGTTACCACGGCCCGCTCTATGCCGAGATCAGCCCGAAGACGTTTCCGGTGCTGGTCAGCGAAGGTTCGCGCCTGTCGCAGGTCCGTTTCCGCACCGGCGACGCCATCCTTAATGCCGACGAGCTCGACGCGCTGCATGCGTCCGAGCGCCTCGTCGATATCGACGATGCGGATCTTACCGGCGGCGTTGCCGTCTCCGTCGATCTCTCCGGCGAGAAAAGCACAGGCTTCGTCGGCTACCGCGCCAAGCGCCACACTGGTGTGGTCGATGTCGATCGTCGCTCCGGCTACGCGGTCGAGGATTTCTGGGAGCCGATCTCGGCCCGTCCCGACGGCAGCCTGATCCTCGATCCCGGCGAGTTCTATATCCTCGCCTCGAAAGAGGCGGTGCAGGTGCCGCCCGATTACGCCGCGGAGATGGTGCCGTTCGATCCGCTGGTCGGCGAATTCCGCGTGCACTATGCCGGATTCTTCGATCCCGGCTTCGGCTATGCCGGCGCCGGCGGCCAGGGCGCGCGCGCCGTGCTGGAAGTGCGCTCGCGCGAAGTGCCGTTCATCCTCGAGCACGGCCAGATCGTCGGCCGCCTCGTCTACGAGAAGATGCTGGCCCGCCCCGATGCCATGTACGGCCAGCGCATCGGCTCCAACTACCAGGCGCAGGGCCTGAAGCTGAGCAAGCATTTTCGGGTGTAGCCACTTCTCGCCGCAGATGAAGCCCGCAAAAACGCTCGGGATTCGGAGCGATTTGTTCATTTTTTGCGACTTAGGGTCGCGTCGTTAAATCGGGATCAGCCGAAGACGCATCGCAATCGAAGCCCAGCATGCGATCAAGATCGTTCCTTTTGCTCGCCGTGGCCATCGCCGTTGAGCTTGTCTCGGCGGCATTGCCACGAGTCGGGACGGCGGCCGAAGCTCCACCGGGCTTTGTGGCCGTTACGCAGCTCGGGCCTGAACACACGCAGGCCATCGAGATTGCCCCAAGCCGAAGCTGGTTTCTGACGGGAACCCAGGCCACGATCGTTATCTCGGACCTGAGAACCGGTGCCATTCTTCGCGAACTGACGTCGGGCGAGTCCGCCAGGTTCACGCGCATGGCCATTTCCGCCGACGGACGTGTTGTCCTTGCGCGGCTTGCCCGGGATACGGTCGATGACACCGAGACGATGGGCTGGTCGGCAGAGACCGGTGCGCCAATCGAGGATGCGGCAGCACTCGCTCTGCCCCTTGATGCCAGCAATTGGACCTGGATCGAGCGCAAGCGGCCGTCGCCGTGGCCGTTCGACGTCCCACACGACTTGCAGGCAGAGAAAAACTATCTAGTCGATCAGCGATTGGCCTCTCTGGTCAGCTTGGAGAAAGTGCAGAGTGTCGAGCTGACGGATCGCCAGGGCATCATTCAGGTAACGACTGGCGGCGAGGCGCAGGACGAGGCTGAAGAAGAGGTCTGGGCTTACCATGTTTATTTTATTGACCTGGCCCAAAAGAAGATCGTCGCCGACGCATCCGGAAAGACGCTGCACACCTTTTGCGGCAGGCCGCACGGCGCCTTCGCGTTCGATGGGCAACATCTCCTCCTTGCACCGACCGAACTCGACGCGAGCAGCTCGAATATCAATGCGCTGCTGGTTGACATGCAGTCGGTGCCGCCGCTGCTCAAATGGAGCCGGCCTTGCCAGGATACTCAAGTTTCCGGCATGGAGTTTCGGCGCGGATTGGTTGTCGTGTGGGCAACGCCCGATCAGGTCACGCTATGGGACCCGGCGACGGCCCGCCGTATTATCCATATCGACGATATCCATGGCAGCGAGGTGCTCACCTGGTCCTCTGATCTCACGACATTCGCGACCGGCTTCCATGAGCAGCGCACTGTCGCAGATCCACACACATATGGCGTTGCGGTCATTAGATCCGGCAGGAAGCTGTTCTTTCCGACCGATGCAGAAATCTCCGAGATCCGCCTTGGTGAGGACGGGAGCAAGGTATTTGTTCGGACCGATAGCGGGTGGTCGGCATGGGATGCGTCGACAGGCGCCAAGCCATCATCCTTTGCCGTCCCCGCTGCCACTCGCTCAGAGGACGACCGCTACGACTGGGAAGTGGCGCCGGCTTCAGCTCAGTCGCTTACGTTAAGGGACAAGGCGTCGGGGCGACTTCTTTGGCAGGCAACCGCGAGCGATGGCGCTGCCCAACGGGATTTCCTGATTGTGCAGTATGCTGATGGCCGGGTGCTTGCGTCCGAGGGCGCGGAGGACCTGGTCAAGTTTGTGAGAGGCTTCGAGGTGCTTCCGTTTGAGGTGTCGCGGCGTCAATAATGTCGTCGCCAAAGGGCCAAAGACGGTGACGATTTTCGGACCACCTAGGCAACGCCTTGCAGCCCGGTTGGAGCGCAACAAGATCCGGGAACTCTCGCGACAAGGATCCCGGATTGCACTGCGCTCGATCCGCGCTACATTTCGTCTGAGGTGGCGCCATGACCGATCAATCCCAACTCGATGCAAACATCCTCGACGACGTCGCCGACGCCCTGATTTATTCGGATCGCTCCGGCACCATCACGCGCTGGAATCGCGCATCGACCGCGCTATTCGGCTTCACTGCGGAGGATGCGCTGGGCCAAAACCTCGATCTGATCATTCCCGAGCATCTGCGCGCCGCGCACTGGAAGGGCTTCGAGGCCGCGCTCGCGAATGGCGCGATGAAGCTTGCGGGCCGGCCGACGCTCACTCGCGCGCTGCACAGAAGCGGACGCAAGCTCTACATTGAGATGACTTTTGCGCTGGTGCGGGACGCCGGCGGCAACGTGGTCGGATCGGTCGCGATGGCGCGTGACGCCACCGAGCGCGTCGAGCGCGAGCGCGCCGCCAAAGCGTCGCAAAATTCGTGATGCGGAATTGATGGGCCGTCGTGCAGGGCGCCCTGCATGACCGTCCGGTTGCCAGTCTCGGGACGCAGTGACACACTCGATCAAAACAACGATCGGGAGCGAGCATGACCGCAGCAGACGCCGCGCAGGACGCGCAATGGAAACGTTGGCGCGCGGTCGCCGACCTCTATCACGCTTATTTCACCGGCCTGATCCTCACCGTGGTCACGCGGCGCGGCACGGCTGACGCCGCTGAATTCGTCTTCCGCGTGTTTCGACGTCAGCAGCAGGAGCGCTTCCTGCCGGGCTTGCAAAAGCTCGGCCTCAGCCATCTGCCGCCGGCCGTGGCGGCCGCGCAGTATCACTATCTCTCCAACTGGATCGGCGGCGTGCACGTCGAATACATGCATGAGAGCGACACCAAGGCCTGGATCCGCTATCCGCCGCCGCGCTGGATCTGGAAGGGCACCGCGATCTGCGGCGTGCCCGGCGCGGTCTCCCGCGCGATGCTGCGCGGCTGGCACGCCAATAACGGCGTTGCGCTCGGCGACCTCCGCCTGGGCTTCGTCTGCACCAAGCAGAGCGTCGACGGCCAGGACGGGCTCGAAGGTTACTACCACCAATACGACCATCCGCTCGAGCTCGACCAGCGCCTGGTGTTCGCGCGGCACCTCGAAGCCCCTGCATTCGACGCGAAGACGGCACCAGCTCTGCCAGTGTCGAGCTGGCCGAAGCCACGCCTTGAAAAGGCCTATCGCAACTACGCGATGGAGTATGTCCGCACGGCAGCACCGGTGATGGTGCAGCTGCTCGGGCCGGAAGACGCCGGCTATCTCCTGCACCTCACCGGCAAGCTGATCGGCATGCAATATTTCGACGAGGTCGCGGCCGCGCTGTCGGCGACACGCGGAGGTGCGAGCGAGTTCGCATCCTTCCTCAACGCGCTGTTCGCTGCGCAAGACGATGCGGCAGAGACCACGACGTCCGAAGGCACTTGCGAAATCCGTCAGCAGAGCTGGAAGCTGATGGACGACGTCGCCGATTATCACCGCGCCTGCGCAAAAGTGCTGGAGGGGCTGTTCGAGGGGCTGGCTGCCGGATGCGGCCGGCATATCGGCGTACACTTGCGCCCAACGGCAGGCGGCCGGCCGCCGCTGATCTGGACGGTCGGTTAATTCCGCCGCTTGAAATGCGCTGCCGCAGGGCACGCCTGCACCTGACGCAGGAGGAATCGGCCGCGACCGTGCTAACAAGTATCGACGCGCCTTTCGCGCGAGTAAATTCATTGGCACACCTAAGCATTGCCGCGCCGCAATTGGCGCTTTTGCCCGGGAGAGGAAATGACGGACATCGCCGAGATCCCGGTCGATGAGGAAGAACGTCCGCTGCCACCGTCGCGGCGCCCAGTACGGAGCGCGCTGACCGACGGGCCGATTCTGCGCACGCTGCTCAGTCTCGCCTGGCCGAACGTGGTCGCGCTGTCCGCCGGCACCTGCGTGGTGATCGCGGAGACCTCCTATATCGGGCGCCTCGGTGTGGAAGCGCTGGCCGCGATGGCGCTGGTGTTTCCGACAGTGATCCTGACCATGACCATGTCGGGCGGTGCCATGGGCGGTGCCGTAGCGTCGGCCATCGCCCGTGCGCTCGGCGCCGGCGATCGCGAGCGCGCCGGGACGCTGGCCGCGCATGCGCTCCTGATCGGCATCACCTTCGGCCTCGTATTCATGCTGGGCATGCTGATCTTCGGGCCCCAGGTGCTCACGATGCTCGGCGGCCGCGGCGACGTGCTGACGCATGCGATCGCCTACACGCAGGTGTTTTTCGGTGGCGCCGTGCTGCCCTGGTTGCTCAACACCATGGCCGGCGTGCTGCGCGGTACCGGCAACATGAAGCTGCCGTCGCTTCTGATTCTCAACTCCGCGGTCTGGCAGATCGTGCTCGGCGGCACGCTGGGCCTCGGGCTCGGACCCATGCCGCAACTCGGCATGCGCGGCGTCGCCGCCGGCGCGCTGATCGCCTACTCCATGAACATCTGCGTGATGGGCTGGTATCTGTTTTCCGGCCGTGCGCGCATCGTTCCAAAACTGCGCGGGCTGCGTATCCAATGGGCGATGTTCTTCGACATCCTGAAGGTCGGCGCCATCGCCTGCTTCTCGCCGTTGCAATCGGTGCTGACGATCTCGATCTTCACCCATATGCTGGCCAAATTCGGCACCGCGATTCTCGCCGGCTACGGCATCGGCGCGCGGCTCGAATTTTTGCTGACCTCGATCGCGTTTTCGTTCGGCATCGCCTCGGTGCCGATGATCGGTATGGCGGTCGGCGCCGGCCGCATCGGGCGTGCGCGCCGCATCGCATGGATCGCGGGCGCGAGCGCCTTCGTCGCTGTCGGCGCACCGGCCTGCCTCGTTGCGCTGTTCCCCGACCTCTGGGTCAACATATTCACGGACAGCGCGACGGTGCGCGCGACCAGCCATCAATATCTGTCGACGGTGGCGCCGTTCTACGCCTTCATCGGCCTCGCCTCGACGATGTACTTCTCGTCGCAGGGTGCAGCCAAGGTGATCGGCCCGGTGCTGGCGCAGACCGCACGACTGATCTACATCGCGACGACCGGCTGGTGGCTGTCGACGCACGATGCGACGGCGCAAAACTTTTTCTGGCTCGCCGCGAGCTCGATGGTCGTGCTCGGCCTGCTCTCGTGCTCCAGCGTGGTGCTGACACGCTGGGGGCCGCGCGAAAACAAGGTCGCTATCCGTCCGGCGCTGATGAGCTAGAGCATGATCCGGAAAAGTGCGAAGCGGTTTTCCGGAAAGATCATGCGCAAACGACCGCCTGAAGCGCGATGACGATTCATCCAAATCTCATCGCGCTTTAGTGATGCTTGTGATGTCGGTGGCCACCACCGCCGAAATTCGCCATGCTCATCATTTGCGGGAGCATCGCCATCATCTGGCTGGCTGCGGGGCTGCCGAGCATGCTCATCATGTCGCCGCCGCCCATGCCGCCCATCATGCCGCCTAATCCGCCGCCGCCATTTTCCATCATCGGGCCCATGGTCTGCATCAATGCAGCGAAGCGGCGCTTGCCCATCTTGGCCTTCATCATCTCAAGCATTGGCGCCATCTGGGTCATCATGTCCTGACCCCCGGCGTCTCCGCCGCCACCAAAGCCGGCGAACTGCGCCCGCGCCGGTGTGTTCGTGATTGAAAACAGCAGCAGCACCGCGGCTGCTGCGCAGATCAGCTTGTTGGCACCTCTCATGACCAGCTCCTCGCCTATGGCGCTCCGCCGCGACAGCAGAGCCGACCGGACGTATCGCCGTTATGGTTAGAGCGGACACGGCAAGTGCTCTGTGAGGAAAATCACAGAGCAGATGTCAGCCCGCTGACGGAAAGGCCCTCAGCATGGCGTTGACGGCTTCCTTGGTCTGGCCTTCAACGTAAGGCGCGAGTTCATTCGGCAGCATGTCGATGATCCAGACCAGGCGGCATTTCGCGTCGCCCTCGGCGATCACCTGCACCGAGGCGCTGTAGTGCTTCAGCCGCTCGTTGTCGATCGCGTAGGCCAGCCGCTGCCGCGCGTCGTCGCAATCGACCAGCACCTCGCGCGCCACCGAGCCGTTGGCGAAGGTGACGATGCGCGCATCGCCGTCGAGCTGGCAGGCAGTGACGAAGCCCGGCACCAGTCGCCGATGCAGCGCGCCGAAATCGCGCACCGCGTCCCAGACGTCGTGGGCCGGAGCGGGGAGAGGGACGTCGTTGTGGATGGAGGCCATGGTATGTCCTTGAATGCAGTGTCTCTGATTTCGCGAGCTGTCGCCACGAACGCCGTCATTGCGAGCGCAGCGAAGCAATCCAGAGATGTTTCTGCGGAGACAGTCTGGATTGCTTCGTCGCATCAGCGCAAAATTGCTCCGCAATTTTGTCGCGAGCTCCTCGCAATGACGGAGCAAGTGGCAAATACTCAGCTACAAACCGCCTCGACATTGTTGCCATCGGGATCGATCAAAAACGCCGCGTAATAGGTCGGGCTGTAATCCTTGCGCGGTCCGGCGCCGCCATTGTCATGGCCGCCACTTTTCAGGCCCTCGCTGTGAAATGCCTTCACCGCGTCATGGTCCTTGGCGCGAAACGCGATATGTGCGCCGTCGGCCTTGCGGCCCTTGTTCAGATGCAGCCAGAGCGCCGGCTCGCCCTTCGGCCCGAAGCCGGCATAGCCGTCGCCGCTCGAGCACAGGACGTAGCCGAGCGGCGCCAGCACCGCGGTGTAGAAACGCGTGGCGGCGTCAAGGTCGGCAACGCGCAGTCCGATATGGTCGTACATGGTCATCTCCATTGCAAAGCGCGCCGCATCGTGGCGCGCGCCGGAGACGACCCTAGTCAGTTGAGGGCAAACTGCTCTTGGAGAATCTTGCGCTTCCCCTTTGACGCCTGCCGGAACTTCGTCGGCGACATGCCGGCGGCGCGATGGAAGGTGCGAACGAAGTTGGAGAGGTCGCCGAAGCCGACGTCATAGGCGATGTCGGTGACCGCGATGGCGTCGTCGGTGAGCAGGCGCGCCGCGTGCCGCAGCCGCGAGCGCACCAGATATTGATGCGGGGTCACGCCGAGCACGTTGGAAAACAGCCGCAGGAAATGGAACGGGCTCAGATCGGCCAGGCGTGCGGCCTGCTCGAGATCGATCTCGGCCTGCGAATTGTCGTCGATCCACAATGCGGCCTCGACCGCGCGGCGGCGGTCGCGCGCCGTCGGTGCCACCTGCCTGCGCGGCTTGCCCGAGACCACGTCGACAAAGCGGCTCGCAAAAATCTGGCCGACCTCGTCAAGGCCCAGATCGCTGTTGCCATCTGCCGCCGTCTGGGCGAGCTCGCCCAGCACCATCAGTTCGGGCAGCGGGGGCGTCGCGCCGACCTGCCACATCTCGCGCCGGCCGCCGATCGTCTCGACCAAATCCTCGCTGAAGAAGAACGACAGGCAGACGTCGCCGCAGACATGCTCATGCGTGCAGGTGTATTCGTCGCCGGGCGCGCCGACCAGCAGCGAGCCCGCCACCAGTTCGAAGAAGCCGGCGCGGCAATGGCAGCCGAAGCTTCCCGAGCGGACATAGGCGATGGAATGACCGGTGCGGCACTCGGCAAACGGTTGATCGCCCGGTCCCGCGTTGCAGCGAAACTCGGAGACCGTCATTGCCTGTGACGTCAGCAGCGTGGTCGCATCCATTGCACCTATCTAGGTAGGTGAACGCGGCGGGGCAACGGGCAGCAGCACCTCGAACAGCGTCTTGCTGGCGATCGGATGGGCGCCTTCGAGCGCCAGCAGCCGCCGCTTGGAAATCACCCCGCCGTAAGGCGAGATCCGGTCGGCATAGCCGCCGGCTTCGAGAACCCGGTGGCAAGGCACGATGATCATGTAGGGATTTTTGGAAATCGCCTGCGCCACCGAATGCCCGGCGCCGGACGCGCCCAGCGCCTTGGCGATCTCGTGATAGGTGCGCGTCTCCCCGCGCGGGATGGTGCAGGCATATTCGTAGACCCGCCGGTTGAAGGCCGGCACGTCGCCGGCGTCGAGGCTGACGTCGGAAAAATCAGGATCGCTGCCCTGCAGCAAAGTGACGATGCCCTCGATCGCAAGCTCCGCGTTGAGCGGCACTGCCTGCTCGCGCGCCTCGGGATGGACCTGGAAAATCCGGCGGCGGGTGTCGATCTCCCGCGCCTCCGGCAATTGCACGGCGACCACTCCGGAATCGCTCCAGACGATGCCGCAACGGCCTATGGCCGTGTCGAATATCGCGTAAGCACGCCCCACCATGCGCACGCCCCACACGCTGTACGTTTCTTAACCCCTGCAGCGATCATAACACCGCCACAATTCGGCGCACCTGGAATCTTACCGAGACGTTAACAACCGTCCGGCCTGACGCGCCAAAGCGCTTGGCGCCGGACACCGTCTCGGCTAATCAGGACGGGCGCAGGACACGCGCATAAGCGGGCGTAGTTCAATGGTAGAACGGCAGCTTCCCAAGCTGCATACGAGGGTTCGATTCCCTTCGCCCGCTCCAAATCCCTGCATCGCATAGAGCAAAAGCGTATCGACAAGCTGGGATAGCGGCCGTCCTTAGTTCGGCAGGCTCCGCAAAAACTCCAAAAGCGCCGCGTTCACCTCGGCCGGCCGCTCCTGCTGCGTCCAGTGTCCGCAGCCCGGCAGCATCTTGATGTCGCGCAGTTGCGGCACAGACTGCTTCATGTTGGCGATCTGCTCGGCGGCGCCGGGGAAGGCGACGACCATGTCGTGGTCGCCGGCGATGTAGAGCGAGGGCACGACCACCTTCACGCCCTCGAACGCTCCCATCAGCTCCCAGTTGCGATCGATGTTGCGGTAGTAGTTGAGCGGTCCGCGGAAACCGCTGCGGGCGAATTCGCCGCCGTAATAATCGAGATCGGCGGCGCTCAGCCATGATGGCAGCGGCACCGGCACCTTCGGCAACATGCCGTCCTTGCGCGAGACCATGCCGACCCCGACGGTCCGCCCCTGACGCTCGGCATTGGCGCGGATCGCGGCTGCCCCTTCGCCGGAGCCGCCGAACAGCATGGCGCCGAGCGTTTTCCGCGGGTCTGCCTCGAACTCCGCTTCGGCCGCGCCCGGCTGCTGGAAGTATAGCTGATAGAACTGCGCGTCCTCCGTCTGCGGCATCACGCTGGTCGGCCGCACCGGGCTTCGCGGGCGATAGGGCACGCTGAGGATGGCGGCGGCGCGGAACCGATCGGGCCGCAGACGCGCGGTGTGCCAGGCAATTGTCGCCCCCCAATCGTGGCCGACGATGACGGCGTCCTTTGCCGCGTAGGCGTCGAGCACGCCGACGAGATCGCCGACCATGTGCAAGATCGTGTACTGGTCGATCGCCTCGGGCTTGTCGCTCTTGCCGTAGCCGCGCATGTCGGGCGCGACGGCGTGGTAGCCGGCCGCGGCCAGCGCTTCGAGCTGATGGCGCCAGGAATACCAGCCCTCGGGAAAGCCGTGGCAGAACAGCACCAGCGGGCCCTCGCCCTGTTCGGCGACGTTGAGGTTGACGCCATTGGCCTTGATGATCCGCTGCGTCGGTCCGCTCATGTCATCGCCTCCCGGTGCATTGCCATTGGATGCATCCTAAACCGTGCTGCCCGCCGCGCAAAGATTCCAATATATTAGCCCCTCGGTCCCGGCACGCGCCGCTCCTCCGGCTTAATCTCCTCTCGTCCGGCGGATGCGGTCCATGCGCCGGGCGATGTTCGGATCAGAGACCATGGACCAGCAAAAACTCGACAGGGCGATTGGTCGCCGATTGAAGATTCTGAGGACGCAGGCCGGCATGACCTTGAACGAACTCGCAACGCGCTCCGGTGTCAGCCGGGCCATGATCGGGCGGGTGGAACGGGCGCAAAGCAGTGCCACCGCTGCGCTGCTCAACAAGCTCTGTGCGGCGCTCGATGTCTCGCTGAGCGACGTCGTCGCGCTCTCGGAGAAGCCGCCGGAGCGGCTGACGCGGCTGGCCGACCAGCCGCAATGGCGCGATCCCGACAGCGGCTACCGGCGGCGTCATGCCTCGCCGGCCGATGCGGCGAGCGGCATCGAGATCATTGTCGTCGATTTGCCGGCCGGCGCGCGCGTGGCCTACAGCCCCTGGGGCCGCAACGCCTTCACCCAGCAACTCCTGATGCTGGAGGGGGCGGTCTGCGTCCATATCGACGCCAAGGCGGTGCGGCTGCGTGACGGCGACTGCCTCGACTTCGACGTGATGCGCTCGGTGACCTTCGAGAACGAAACCAAGCAGGATGCGCGCTACGTCATCATTACGCGGCGCGGCACGTCATATGGCAAAATGTGATGTCGCTGATCGTACGGGACGCCACGCTGGAAGATGCCGAGGATATTCTCGCCATCTACAATTTCGCGGCGATCAACACCACGGCGGTCTGGACCGACGGGCCGGCCGATCTCGGCTCGCGGCGCGACTGGATCCGCGCGCGGCAGCAGGCCGGCTATCCCGTGCTGGTCGCGATGAAGGGCAGGGACGTCGTCGGCTTCGCCTCGTTCGGCGATTTCCGTCCCTTTCCCGGCTATCGCCACACCGTGGAGAATTCGGTCTATGTCGACGAGCGGCATCATCGCGCAGGCATCGGCCGCAGCCTGGTTGCCGCGCTGATCGAGCGCGCTACGACGCTCAACAAGCATGCCATGATTGCGGGTATCGACGCTGCCAATGCCGGCTCGATCGGTTTGCACGTCTCGCTCGGCTTCATCGAGGTCGCCCGCATGCCGGAGGTCGGCTGCAAGTTCGGCCGCTGGCTCGATCTCGTGTTCATGCAGAAGGAGCTTGCGAGCGACGCAAGGCCATGACCATGCAGATTCGCGCCGGCGACACCTTCGATCCGCGCGTGGTCGCGCTGCTCGACCATCACGTCGCGGCGGCGCGGGCGCAGACTGCGCCGGGCAGTGCGCATGCGCTCGATCTCGCAGGTCTTCGCGCCAGCGACGTCGCGTTCTGGACCGGCTGGGACAGCGAGACGCTGGTTGCGACCGGCGCGCTGAAGACGCTTTCCGCCGCCCATGGCGAGGTGAAGTCGATGCACACGCTCCAGACCACGCGCCGTCGCGGCTTTGGTGGCCTGATGCTCCGCCACATCATCGCCGAGGCGCGCAAGCGCGACATCGAGCGCCTGAGCCTCGAGACCGGCTCGTGGGACTATTTCAAGCCGGCGCACGCGCTCTATCAGGACGGCTTCGTGCCTTGCGGCCCTTTCGAGGGCTATGTCGAGGACCCCAACAGTCTGTTTCTGACACTCGACCTGAGGGGCCGCTGAGGCCGGGCGCAACCGGGACTCGAAAAAATCGCCTCGCCCCTCAAAATGAGTTGCGTACCTCAAAACGCCTCTGCTAGCCTTCAGGCATGGCCGAAGAGACCGTCTCCGCCGCGCTGACGCTGAAGGACATCGCCCGCGAGGCCGGTGTCAGCCTGGCTACGGTCGATCGCGTCCTGCACAAGCGCCCGGGCGTGCGGCCGGATACGGTCCGGCGCGTCCAGGAGACGATCGCGCGCAATGCCTTCCAGCCGCATGTGGCCGCCGCCGAGCTGGCCCGCGGCCGCGCCCGCCGGTTTGCCTTCGTCATGCCGACGGGGGCGAACCCGTTCATGCAGCAGATCGAGGCCTATCTCGGCGAAATGTCGGCCTGGCTTTCGGCCCGCCGTCTCAACGTCGAGCTGATCAATACGGATGTGTTCGACCCGTCCGTGCTCGCCGCGTCGCTCGAGACGCTGTCGGGCGATTACGACGGCGTTGCCGTGGTGGCGCTGGATCATCCCGGCGTGCGCGCTGCGATCAACGATCTCGTCGATGCCGGCACCAAGGTGGTAACGCTGGTCTCGGATGTGCCGTCGTCGCGCCGCCACCATTATGTCGGCATCGACAACATCGCGGCCGGCCGCACCGCCGGCGCGCTGGTCGGGCGGCTGGTCGGCGAAAAGCCCGGCAAGGTCGCCATCATCGCGGGTTCGCAGGGCCTGCGCGACCATGCCGAGCGCATTTTTGGCTTCAACCAGGTGATGGCGTCGGAATTTTCGCACCTCGACATCCTGCCTCTGCTGGAGGGGCGGGACGAGGATGACCGCTCCGAGCAGTTGCTGTCGCGGCTGCTCGGCAAGCATCCTGACATCATCGGCCTCTACAATGTCGGCGCCGGTACGCAAGGCGTGGCCAAGGCCCTGACCGAGGCCGGCCGCGAGAAGCAGGTCGTCTTCATCGCCCACGATCTGACCGCCATGACGCGAAGACTGTTGCTGCAGGGCACGCTGGATGTCGCGATCTCGCAGAACCCCGGGCACGAGGCGCGCGCCGCCGTGCGCGTGCTGTTGTCGCTTGCGCGTAACGAGCCGATCTTGAGTGAACAGGAGAATATCCGCATCGACATCCTGATGCGGGACAATCTGCCGTAGCCGCAAGGCCGCGGTGCTCTGTGTTTTGAAGCGAGTGATTGCGGAAAGCGCGACGCCAGATCGTGTACCGCGGCAGTGATCCGGAAAAGTGTGCAGCTGTTTTCCGAACAGGTCACGAAGAGGGAGGGAAGACTTTGTATCTCGGAATAGACATCGGCACGTCCGGTGTGAAGGCGGTGCTTGTGAACGAGGTTGGCGCGGTTGTCGCGACGGCCGCGCGCGAGCTTGCGCTGTCGCATCCGCAGCCGCTGTGGTCTGAGCAGGACCCGGATGCCTGGGTCGAGGCCGCCATCGGCGCGGTCGACGATCTCGCGGCCGCTCATCCGCGTGACGTTGCTGGCGTGCGCGGCATCGGACTGTCAGGCCAGATGCATGGCGCGACCTTGCTCGGCGACGATGGCCGTCCGTTGCGCCCGGCGATCCTCTGGAACGACGGTAGGTCGCATGCCGAATGCGCCGTGCTGGAGCGGCGCTGCCCATCGTTGCACGGAATCGCGGGGAATCTCGCGATGCCCGGGTTCACCGCGCCAAAGCTGCTCTGGGTCTCGCGGCATGAGCCTGATGTTTTCGATCGCGTGGCAAAGGTGCTGCTCCCGAAGGCCTATGTCCGCTACCGCCTCACCGGTGAGATGGTCGAGGACATGTCGGACGCGGCCGGCACGCTGTGGCTCGATGTCGGCTTGCGCCGCTGGTCTCCCCTGCTGCTGCATGCCACCGGGCTCGAGCTGCATCACATGCCGCGCCTTGTCGAGGGCAGCGCAGTGAGCGCAGTGCTGGCGGGCGAATTCGCGCAGCGCTGGGGCATGGCGAAGGACGTCGTGGTCGCCGGCGGCGCTGGTGACAACGCCGCGAGCGCGATCGGGCTCGGCGCGATCGCGCCCGGCGATGCGTTTCTTTCATTGGGAACCTCGGGCGTTGTGTTCCGTGTCACCGATCGCTTTGCGCCGGCGCCGGCCGCGGCGGTGCATGCGTTCTGCCACGCCCTGCCGGGTCTCTGGCACCAGATGGGCGTGATGCTGTCGGCGGCCGCCTCGCTCGCCTGGCTTTCGGGCGTCATGGAGACGCCCGCCGCAGCGCTGCTCGCGCCGCTGGGCGAGCGTGTCGACGGGCCGAGCCCGGTCAAATTCCTGCCCTATCTCGACGGCGAGCGTACGCCGCACAACGATGCCGCCGCGAGCGGCGCCTTCGTCGGCTTGCGCGCCGCGACCGGCCGCGGCCAGATCGTCCAGGCCGTGCTCGAAGGCGTCGCCTTCGCCGCACGCGATAATCTGGCGGCGCTGAGCGCGGCAGGCGGAGCGATCACTGAAGTCGATCTCGTCGGCGGCGGCTCGCGCTCGCCGCTGTGGGCGCAGATTTGCGCCGACGTGCTCGGCATTGCCGTGCACCGCGTCGAGGAGGGCGAGGTCGGTGCCGCGCTCGGCGCCGCGCGGCTCGGCCGGCTTGCCGCCACCGGCGACGATCCCGCGCAAATCTGCACCCGCCCCCGACGGCTCGCCAGTTTCGTGCCCCGCGCCTCCGCAGCGTCCGCCTATGACGAGGCCTATCGCCGCTGGCGCGAGCTTTACCCCGCTCTGAAGGAGAGTCTTTAAGTGAACGCGTCAGCCAAATTCTTCGATGCAAGCACGCCTGTGGCCTTCGCCGGCAAGGAGGCGGGAAATGCGCCCGCCTTCCGCTGGTACGACAAGGACCGCATGGTTCATGGCCGCAGGCTGGAAGATCATTTGCGCTTCGCTGTCTGCTATTGGCATTCGTTCTGCTGGCCAGGCGCCGATCCGTTCGGCGGCGAGACCTTTCTGCGGCCCTGGCACCACGGCTCCGACCCGATGGCGATGGCGCGCGCCAAGGCCGATGTCGCTTTCGAGCTGTTCCGCCTGCTGGACGTGCCCTTCTTCACCTTCCACGACGTCGATGCGGCGCCTGAAGGCGCCTCGCTCGCCGAATCGGTCGCCAATCTCAACGCGATCGCGGATATCTTCGAGACAAAGATGGCTTCGGCAAAAGTCCGCCTGCTGTGGGGCACCGCGAACCTGTTCACGCACCGCCGCTACATGGCGGGTGCCGCGACCAATCCGGACCCCGAGATCTTCACCTATGCCGCCGGCCAGGTCCGCGCCGCGCTGGAGGTGACGCATCGGCTCGGCGGCCAGAACTATGTGCTGTGGGGCGGCCGCGAGGGCTACGAGACGCTGCTCAACACCGATCTCAAGCGCGAGCTCGACCAGCTCGGCCGCTTCGTCTCGCTCGTGGTCGAGCACAAGCACAAGATCGGCTTCAAGGGCCCGATCCTGATCGAGCCGAAGCCGAAGGAGCCGACCAAACATCAATATGATTTCGACGTCGCCACCTGTTACGGCTTCCTCGCGCGCTACGACCTGCTCAAGGACGTCAAGCTCAACATCGAGCAGAACCACGCCATCCTTGCCGGCCATTCCTTCCATCACGAGGTCGCGCTCGCCGAAGCGCTCGGCGTGTTCGGCTCGCTCGACATCAACCGCGGCGACGATCTGCTCGGCTGGGATACCGACCAGTTCGCGATGAATGTGGGCGAGCTGGCACTGGTGTTCCACGAGATCCTGAACCGCGGCGGCTTCACCTCGGGCGGGCTCAATTTCGACGCCAAGATCCGCCGCCAGTCGATCGATCCCGACGATCTCATCCATGCTCATGTCGGCTCGATGGACGCCTGCGCGCGGGCCTTCCTCGGTGCTGCCGACATGCTCGACGCCGGCGCCCTCACGGCGCCGCTCGCCGACCGCTACAATGGATGGGCAGGGGCCGAGGGCCGTGCCATTCTCGGCGGCCAGCGTTCGCTCGCCGATCTCTCCGACCGCGCGCTGGGCCCCGGCTTCGACCCGCAGCCGCGCTCGGGACGGCAGGAATATCTGGAATCTCTCGTCAACCGTTACGTCTGAGGTCGCTGATGGCAAGTGCTGACACAACACCGGTCCTCGAACTTACCGGCATCGGCAAGGAGTTCGGCGCCATCCGCGCGCTGCATGATGTCGATATGCATGTGCGGCCTGGCGAAGTGGTTGGCCTGATGGGCGACAACGGCGCCGGCAAGTCGACGCTGGTCAAGATCATCGCCGGCAATTTCCGACCCAGCCATGGCGAAATCCGCTTCGGCGGCAACGCGGTCCATTTCAACCGGCCCATCGACGCACGCGCGGTCGGGATCGAGGTCGTCTATCAGGACCTTGCGCTCGCCGACAATCTGACCGCCGCCGCCAACGTGTTTCTCGGCCGCGAGCTGAAGCGCAAATTCGGACCGATCGCTTTGCTCGACCACAAGGCCATGGCAT
Organism: Bradyrhizobium monzae; assembly: GCF_021458635.1. Classification (GTDB taxonomy): domain Bacteria; phylum Pseudomonadota; class Alphaproteobacteria; order Rhizobiales; family Xanthobacteraceae; genus Bradyrhizobium. The sequence goes on along the minus strand of NZ_JAIRDQ010000004.1, from coordinate 140,551 downwards.
CGCGTGCGCTGGATCTGTTCGGCGAGCTGCGTTCGGAGACGCGTCCCGACGATCTCGTCAAGCAGATGTCGGGCGGCCAGCGCCAGGCGGTGGCGATCGCGCGGACGCGGCTGTCAAACGCAAAACTCGTGATGATGGACGAGCCGACGGCGGCGATCTCCGTGCGCCAGGTCGAGCAGGTCTTGAGCCTGATCCACCGCCTGAAAGAGCAGGGCGTCGCCGTGATGCTGATCTCGCACCGCATGCCCGACGTGTTCGCGGTGTGCGACCGCGTCATCGTCATGCGCCGGGGCGAGAAACGGGCCGACAAGCCGATCCACGAGACGTCGCCAGAGGAAGTCACCGCCCTCATTACCGGCGCGAAGGAGGCGGCGTGATGGCCATGCCCTTGGAATCCCCGGTCACGTTCTCGAACGTCGGCAAGACCAAATGGTGGCGGCGCGGCATCTTTGCTTCGCAGACCGGCTACGTGCTGGCGGCACTCCTGGTGCTGATGCTCGTGATGCATTTTGCCAGCCCGTATTTCTTCACGGAGGGCAACATGCAGAACGTGGCGAAGAACTTTTCGTTCATCGCCATTGCTACGCTCGGAATCACTTTCGTCATCATCACCGGCGGCATTGATCTCTCCGTCGGCTCGATGATGTGTTTTTCTGCGATGATTACCTCCATGGTCATGGTCGAGCTGTCGGCGCCGGGATCGGCGTTCGTCCATTTGGCCGCCGATGGCAAGACGGTCGTCGCCAATGTGCCCGGACTGATTCTCGTGATCTCGGTGCTCGCGGGGCTGTGCGCCGCGTTGATCGTCGGGCTCGTCAACGGTTTCTGCATTGCGGTGCTCGGGCTGTCGCCCTTCGTCACCACGCTCGGCATGCTCTCGATCGTGCGTGGACTGGCCTATGTCGTCTCGAACGGTCGTGGCAGCTTTCCAGGTGGGCCCGATGCCGATTATTTCTACGCGCTGACTTCGGGCGACGTGTTCGGCGTGCCCGCACCCTTCATCTACCTGATGATACTCGCCGCCGTGATGGCGATTGTGCTGCATCACACCAGTTTCGGCCGCCACGTCTTCGCGCTCGGCGGCAACGAGAAGGCGGCGGAGCTGACCGGCATCCCGGTCGTGCGCGTGAAGATCGAGGTCTACGTGATCTGCGCGCTCGCCACCGGCCTGCAGGGCATCATCATCTCTGGCTGGCTGGGATCCGCGCCCGCCAACATGGCGACCTCCTACGAGCTCAACGTCATTGCGGCGGCGGTTATCGGCGGCGCCAATCTCGCCGGCGGCCTCGGTGGCCCGTTGGGTGCCATCGTCGGCTGCGTGCTGCTCGAAGTGATCCGCAACGGCCTCGTGCTCGCGCAGGTCAACTCCTACTGGCAGCAGACGCTGGTCGGCGTGATCATCATCCTTGCCGTGCTGGTCGACCGCATCCGCTCGCGCATGACTTAACCAGTTTCCCCGGAAGGACAACGAAAGATCGTCTATCCGCCTGCCGGGGCATCACATCACAAATGGATAGGCAACAAAGTGTGGAGGGAAGAAATGAAGAAGCTTCTGTTGGCCGGCGTGACCATCGCAATGATGGCAACCCCGGCATTTGCCCAGACCTACAAGTTCGCCGTCGTGCCCAAGGCGATGAACAATCCGTTCTTCGACGTGGCGCGTGACGGTTGCATGAAGCGAGCCAAGGAACTCGGCAATGTCGAGTGCATCTACAAGGGGCCGATCGAGCACGAACCGGCCACGCAGGCGCAGATCATCCAGGACTTCATCACCCAGAAGGTGGATGGCTTGGCAATCTCGGTTGCCGACGTCGCGGCGATGACCAAGTCGATCGACGCGGCGGCTGCAGCCGGCATCCCCGTCATCACGTTTGACGCGGATGCGCCGGGTTCCAAGCGGCTTGCCTATATCGGCACCAACAACAAGGACTTCGGCCTTGCGCTCGGCAAGCAGTTGCTCCAGCTCCGGCCGGACGGCGGCAAATATGCCATGGTTTCCGGTGGCCCGGGTGCGAAGAACCTTGCCGAACGTGTCGATGGTGTCCGCGAAGCGCTCAAGGGCTCGAAATGGGTCGAGGTCCAGGGCTCGCCGACCTTCTGCAATGACGATTCCGCGCTCGCGGTGCAGCAGATGACGGATCTGCGCACCGCGACGCCGGATCTTGCCGCTATCGTGCCGGTCGGCGGCTGGCCGATGTTTGCTCCCGAAGGCTTCAAGGCTTTCGTCAACAAGAACAAGAAGGACATCGACTCCGGCAAGCTGACTCTCGTTGTCGCCGACACGCTCAAGATGCAGCTTGAGCTGCTGCGCGACGGTTACTCCAACGCGCTCACCGGCCAGCGCCCGTTCGAAATGGGCGAGAAGGCGATGGACACGCTGCTCGCCATCAAGAAGGGCGGGAAGGTGCCGGAGATCGTCTATACCGGCCTCGATCTCGTGACGAAGGACAACGTCGCTCAACTGTTGAAGTAGGAACGTTACCAGCCCAACGTTCCTGCGCTACACTCCCTCTCCCGCTTGCCGGGGAGGGAGTGCTGTTTTCGCGGATTGTGCTTGTTCAGCGTGCCCCGGTTGCAAACTCGTCATGCCCGGGCTTGTCCCGGGCATCCACGTTCTTCGAGCCGCGGCAAAGGTCGTGGATGGCCGGGACAAGCCCGGCCATGACGACGTGGAAGAGTCTATACCCGAAAGGAATTGCAATGAAGCGCGCGCGGCTAGGTAACGATCTCGACGTCACTGCAATCGGCCTCGGCTCGGCGCCACTCGGCGGCCTGTTTTCGGCGGTCAGCGATGCCGATGCGGAAGCGACGCTCGCGGCCGGCTGGTCGGCCGGCATCCGCTTCTTCGACACCGCGCCGCTCTATGGTTTTGGCCTTGCGGAACAACGACTGGGTGCTTTCTTGCGGCAACAGCCGCGCGAGTCCTATGCGATCTCGACCAAGGTCGGTCGCCTGCTGCGCGCGCCTGGTGACGCAACGATCGAGGATGATCATTACAAGGACGCGCCTGCATTGCGGCCGCAATTCGATTTCAGCTATGACGGTGTGATGCGCTCGGTCGAAGAGAGCCTCGTCCGTCTCGGGCTCGATCGCGTCGATGTTCTGCTCGTACATGATCCTGACGATCACTATGAAGATGCCGTCAGCGGCGCCTTCCGCGCGCTGGTGCGTCTGCGCGATGACGGCACCGTGAAGGCGATCGGTTCCGGCATGAACCAGTCCGAGATGCTCACGCGTTTCGCCGAAGCCGTGCCGGTCGACTGCTTCCTGCTCGCCGGCCGCTACACGCTGCTCGACCAGGGCGCGCTGGACGCGCTGTTTCCGGTTTGCGTCGCGAAGAACATCCGCATCTTGCTCGGTGGCATCTACAACAGCGGTATCCTCGCCAATCCGCATGCGGGCGCGAAGTTCAACTATGAGGACGCTGATGCGGCGCTTGTTGCGCGTGCGCTCGCGCTCGACGCGCTCTGCCGCAAACACGGCACCGAGCTGAAGGCCGCAGCGCTCCAGTTCTGCATGGCCCATCCGGCCGTGACAGTCGCCGTGATGGGCGCCCGCAATGCCGCGGAGGTCGCCGACAACATCGCGATGTCGGAACGCGCGGTGCCGCAAGCCTTCTGGCAGGAGCTGCGCGCGAAAAACCTCGTTGACGCGCGGGCGCCGCTGCCGGGCGGGGCGTGAGACATGGCCATCGACGCTCATCAGCATTTCTGGGATCCCGCGCGCGCCGACTATCCCTGGATGGAGGCATCTGAGCTCGAACCGATCCGCCGCGCCTTCGGCCCCGCCGATCTCGCGCCGCTCTTGAGAGCGAACGGCATCGACGCAAGCATCGTGGTGCAATGCCGCTCGTCGCTGGAGGAGACCGAGGAATTCTTGCGCGTCGCGCATGCCACGCCCTCCGTCATCGGTGTGGTCGGCTGGGCCGATCTGACCGATGCCGCGCTCGGCGACACGCTTGATCGCCTGCGCGGCTTGCCGGGTGGCGCAAGGCTGGTCGGCATCCGCCACCAGGTCCACGACGAGGCCGATCCCGACTGGCTGTTGCGCGCGGATGTCCAGCGCGGACTGGCAGCCGTGTTCGCCCGCGACCTCGCCTATGACTTCCTCGTCCGCACCCGCGAGCTCCCCGCCGCGATAGCGACCGCAAAAGCCTTTCCGCAGGCTCGCTTCGTGCTCGACCACGCCGCAAAGCCGCCGATCGCCGATGGCGGCAGCGCCGAATGGTCCGACCGCATCGCATCACTTGCCGCCTGCGACAACGTCTGGTGCAAGGTCTCGGGTCTCGCGACGGAAGCGAAATGGACCGATTGGGACGCCGAGCGGCTGTTTCCGTTCGTTGCGCATGTTGCGAAGTGCTTCGGCGAGGACCGCCTGATCTTCGGCTCGGACTGGCCGGTGTGCCTGCTGGCGGGCAGCTACGGCGAGATCAAGAACGCGCTCGAAGCGTGCCTGGCGAAGCTTGGAGCGAGCACGCGCGAGAAAGTGTTTGGGGTGAATGCGAAGCGGGCGTATCGGTTGGCAGTGGGATGATGTGATGGGCGCACATTCGCGCCCAACCACAGATGTCGTCCCGGCGAACGCCGGAACGACGGCTGCGATTGAGGAGGCGGTACGCCCTTACGCGCCCGCGGGCACCTGATCCAGAAATCCGGTGATGCTCTTGATCCGCCCGTCCTTCAGCACGGCGAAATCAGTCCCCTTGATCGGGCTGTCGACACCTTCAGGTCCAAGGCCCCAGCTGAAGCGGACATGGTCGCCATAACCGTTGGGCTCGCCGATCAACGTGAACTTGAAGTCCGGAAAGCGCTGCTGCACGCCGGCGATCAGGGCATCGATGCCATCCCGGCCGTCCCCCTTCATCAGCGGATCGACATAGCTCGCGTCCGCCGTCCAGTTCTCGCTGAGCAGTTCGCGGCGGCGATTTTGTGCGCGCTCGTTCCAGAGATCGATGTAGCGGCGGGCGATGGTGACGTGGTCGGTCATGAGACTCTCCTTCGATGGCGCCGTGTGGCTCGGCTGACCTGACTATCGAAGGTTCGCGCGCGAGGATCGATTACCTCGGAGATCATGCGTCCGAAAAAAAGGAGCGCGATGATGGTCTCATCGCGCTCCTGCCGCATGTGGGTCGGTGCGATTTACTTCGCCGCGGTCACCATGATCTCGACGGTGTATTGCGGCGCGGCCAGCTTGGCTTCGACGGTGGCGCGGGCCGGGGTGTTGCCGGGCGACACCCAGCCGTCCCACACGGCGTTCATTTCCTGGAACGTCTTCATGTCGGTGATGTAGATCGTGGCCGACAGCAGCTTCGACTTGTCGGTGCCCGCCTTGGCGAGATGGCCGTCGATGGTCTTCAGGATGTCCTGGGTCTGCTTGGTCACGCTTTCGCCGGCCGCATTGTTGGCGACGACGCCGGCGAGATAGACGGTGTTGCCGTGCACCACGACCTGGCTCATGCGCGGGCCAGTTTCAAAACGCTGAATGCTCATTTACGGGATCTCCTGGTGGGAATGGCCGCCTTGTCTAGCGCAGCCCCCCACGCGGTGCCACCCCGGGCACGCATGCGTTGCCGCCAATGCATGCGCCACGAGCGATGCATGCGCGCGTTCAACGAAACTGGCTGAAGAAAGCCCAAATCGTCTCGGCGCCGTCGATGTCGCCGTTCTGCGGCCCGAGCAGGCCGGTTGCGACCTTCTGGAAGCGGGCATCCGGCGCGAATCCAGGCATGCGGTGTCCGCCGTCGTTGACGCGATAGAGCAGGACGTCGTGCCCTGCAGGGCAGCGTGACGTGATCCGTGTGACTGTGGAACGATCGGCGGGCGCCTTGTCGGGCATATCCGTCACGCTGGCGTCGTCGCTCTCGCAACCATTGAGCTCGCGCCAGAATGCCACGGTCTTCTCGGTGGACCAGAATCCGTCTGCGGCAAAATAGCTCGATCCGCGGCCACCCTCGTAAGGGATCAGCGGATCGGCTGTGCCGTTCATGATCAGCATCGGCAGCGGCCGCGACGGATGGCAGGTGACGGCGGTCTCATCGGTCAGATTCATGATCACACTCGCGCCAGCCACAAACAGATCGGCGCGCGCGCAGACCAAGGTCATCACCATGGCGCCGCCGTTGGAGACGCCGGTGACGTAGACGCGTTTGGCATCGGCCGTGCCGTCGGCCACCAGCTTCTCGACCAGCTTGGTGATGAACGCGACGTCATCGGTGCCTGCGGGTGGTCCACGCAGCTCGGGTCCGGCCTTCGTCCGCGCATCGGCCCAGGCATGGTTGAGCCCGTCGGGAAACACCACGGCCAGTCCGTCGCGTTTGGCGACCTGCGGCCATGCCGTCCGCGTGATCATGTCGGCGCCGCGCTGGGTCTTGCCGTGCAGCACGATCACGAGCGGCGCCGGCTTCTTCGCCGGCAGCTGCACGGTGTAGGAGCGCTTCACGCCGTTGACGTCGATCGTGTCGGCGGATGCCGTTGATGCCGTGGCGAGCGTCGCAACAAACGCCCCGATGCGCATCAACCACCTCATGATTTATCCCACCGCTTTCGCCGCGGCGCGGCCGGCATTGCGGCCCGAGAACAGGCAGCCGCCGAGGAAAGTGCCTTCCAGCGAGCGGTAACCGTGCACGCCGCCGCCGCCGAAGCCGGCGGCTTCGCCGACTGCGTAGAGGCCGGGAATGATCTGTCCTTCCTCGCCGAACACGCGCGAGTCGAGATCGGTCTCGAAACCGCCCAGCGTCTTGCGGGTGAGGATGTTGAGCTTGACCGCGATCAGCGGCCCCTGCGCGGGATCGAGAATGCGATGCGGCGACGCCGTGCGGATCAGTCTGTCGCCGATGTAGCGCCGCGCATTGTGGATGTTCATCAACTGCGCGTCCTTGACATAAGGGTTGGCGATCTCGCGGTCGCGCGCCTCGATCTGCATCCGGATGTGGTCGAGCTTGAGGAGGTCGCTGCCGGCGAGCTTGTTCATGGCGGCGACGAGGTCTTCGATCTTGTCGCGCACGATGAAGTCGACACCATGGCTTTTGAACGCCTCGACCGGCGCCGGTGCGCCCTTGTTGGTGGCGCGGCGCAAGGTCATGCGCCAGCTCTTGCCGGTGAGATCCGGATTCTGCTCCGAGCCCGACAGCGCAAATTCCTTCTTGATGATGGCCTGCGTCAGGATGAACCAGGAATAATCATAGCCGGTCGACATGATGTATTTGAGCTGGCCGAGCGTATCGGACCCCGGGAATAGCGGCGCCGGCAGCCGCGTACCCGTGGCGTCGAACCACATCGAGGACGGGCCGGGCAGGATGCGGATGCCGTGGCGCGGCCAGATTGGATTCCAGTTCTGGATGCCCTCGACATAGTGCCACATCCGGTCGCGGTTGATCAGCCGCGCGCCTGATTTTTCGGTAATGCCGATCATGCGGCCGTCGACATGCTCGGGCACGCCCGAGATCATGAATTTGGGCGGCTCGCCGAGCCGCTCCGGCCAGTTTGCGCGCACCAGATCATGATTGCCGCCGATGCCGCCGGACGCCACGATCACGGCCTGCGCCTTCAGCGCGAACTCGCCGACGACTGTGCGCGACGAGCTCCTGCCGCGCTCGACGCTGTCGGGCGCAAGGATCGCGCCGCTGACGCCGTCCACGGTGCCGTTGGTGATCGAGAGCGCATCGACGCGATGGCGGAACCTGAAGATCAGCCGGCCGCTCTTCGCCGCTTCGCGCGCGCGGCGCTCGAACGGCTCGATGATGCCGGGCCCGGTGCCCCAGGTGACGTGAAAGCGCGGCACCGAATTGCCGTGGCCCATCGCGTCATAACCGCCGCGCTCGGCCCAGCCGACCACGGGAAAGATGCGATGCCCCATCGCGCGCAGCCAGTCGCGCTTCTCGCCGGCCGCGAACGCCACATAGGCCTCGGCCCATTTACGCGGCCAAAAATCCTCGTCGCGGTCAAAGCCGGCGGTGCCGAGCCAGTCCTGCATCGCGAGATCGAAGGAGTCCTTGATGCCGAGCCGGCGCTGTTCCGGCGAGTTCACCAGAAACAATCCGCCGAACGACCAGAACGCCTGGCCGCCGAGCGACTGCTCGCCTTCCTGGTCGACCACGATCACGCGCTTGCCGGCGTCGGCGATCTCGGTCGCCGCGACCAGCCCCGATAGTCCTCCGCCGACGACAATGACGTCAGCCTGCTCGGTCGAATGCCCGGCCATGAGTTCCCCCCCTGTAGTTGCCCGGATTGAAGCCAGCGGTTGCAACTGAGATCAAGGGCTTGTCGCGTAAGACATCATTAACTTGTTCCACTTTGGGATTGAGGCAGGCTGAGTGCAGCGCGGACGCAACACTGGATTTGAATTTGTTTTGAGCAAGCTGGTCTGCCTAGACAAAACCGCGGTTACGACCGACGCTAGCGACGCATCACCACCTGACACACAGATTCGAATTCGACTGGGGCGGGGGCCAATGAAGTTTCTGACGGGGTTGCTTGCGGCGGTTCTCTTGATCGCATGCATGGGGGCGTCTCACGCGGTGGTTCGGATCGCGGATGACCGCGGTGGCCGGATCGGAACCTACGTCGACAGATACCAGGACCTGCGTCAGTCCGGCGACACCGTCATCATCGACGGTCTCTGTGCCTCGGCCTGCACCATCGTCCTCGGCGCCATCCCGCACAACCGGATCTGCGTCACCTCGCACGCAACGCTCGGCTTCCACGCCGCCTGGGATTTCGGCAACAACGGCCGCGCCGTGACCAATGCCGAGGCGACCCAGATGCTCTATTCGATGTATCCGTCGCAGGTAAAGCGCTGGATCTCGCAGCGCGGCGGCCTCACGCCGCACATGCTGTTCCTGAGGGGCAGGCAGCTTCAGGCCATGTACAAGCCCTGCTATCTCGACGCGCAGGCCTCGGCCAACAAGCCGTCGCGCGGACCCCTCCCGCAAGCGGATCAGCTCGAATCCGCCCGGGGCCAGCTGCTGCACTGACATTCTCGGCCTGAGGGGATTCGTTCTGGCCCGCCAGCGGCGCCTTGCCCGCAGGCGGGCCAAAGCTTATCTGAGAGCTTGGGAACCGGGGCCTTCGCCCCCGATACTTGTGATGGCTCAACCACAGCACCCGGCCCATCCGATAGAGGACAATTCGCCCAATGCCGGGCGCACGCCGTCCGTGCTGCTGTGGGCCGGCGCTTGTGTCGGTGCGCTGATGGTCATCGGCGCGCTCGCGCTCTGGTTCCACTATGGCTCCCAGGTGTTCTTCGAAATGATCAGGACCGGCTTTGCCGCCTGCTTCTGATCCGCGACAGGAAGTTTTTCGCTCATGAGCTCCACTGCCCGTCCGCTGGTGATCGCGACCGCCTTCGCCTCAAGCCTCGTCGTCGGTCTGCTGGTGCTGTTCTGGGCCATGGGCGGGGTCAGCAAGGTGGCGCAGCCGGCCGCGATCGGCGGCCCGTTCCAGCTCACCGATCAGGCCGGCAAGGCCTTCACCGACAAGGACCTCAAGGGCAAGCCGACCCTGATCTTCTTCGGCTACACCCATTGCCCCGACGTCTGCCCGACCTCGCTGTTCGAGATGTCGGAAGTGCTGCGCGCGATGGGCAAGGACGCCGACAAGGTCAACGCCGTCTTCATCTCGGTCGATCCCGAACGCGACACGCCCGCGACGATGAAGGACTATCTCGCGAGCTTCGATCCGCATCTCGAGGGCCTCAGCGGCGATCCCGCCGAGACCGCCAAGGTCATTACCTCCTACCGGGTCTACGCCAAGAAGGTCCCGACCAAGGACGGCGACTACACCATGGACCACACCGCACTGATCTATCTGATGGACCGCGACGGCCGTTTCGTCTCGCCGTTCAACCTGAAGCGGACCCCGGAAGAGGCCGCGACCGAGTTGAAGCGGTATCTGTGATCCAGCCGTCATGGCCGGGCTTGTCCCGGCCATCCACGCCTCGCCGCGCGGGACGAAGAACGTGGATGCCCGGGACAAGCCCGGGCATGACGACCGCAACCCACAATCCCCGCTCGCGTTCCCGGCCGGATGGTCTATAAGGCCCTCCGATCTCAATGAAATTCGCAAAATTCCGGCCGATGGCTCCATCGCAACAGGCGAAATCGTCCCAATCTGCCCGTGGCTTGCTGACGGGGCTGGCCGTTGCCGCATGCCTGCTCGCATGCCTGTCCGTCGCCAACGCCCAAGCCCCGGCAAAGCAGCCCCCGACGGCGCCCCAGGCCACTCCCCAAACCGCGCCTCGAGCCGCCCCCCAGGCCGTGCCGGGCTTCTGGGATCCGCGGCGGCGCCCGGAGCGGCCCGACCTGTCGCGCCTGACCGTGATCCGCTTCCTGACCGAGACCGACTACCCGCCGTTCAACTATACCGGCGCCGACGGCAATCCGGCCGGCTTCAACGTCGATCTCGCCCGTTCGCTCTGCGAGGAGATCAAGGTCACCTGCACGGTGCAGATGCGCCGCTTCGAGACGCTGGTCGATGCGCTTACCTCGAACCGGGGCGATGCGATCATTGCGTCCATGGCGGTGAGCCCGCAGCTGCGCGCGCGCGTCGATTTCACCGATCCCTATTACCGCGTGCCGGCGCGTTTCGCTTCGCGCAAGGATGCGGTGATGCCGGAGATTCGTCCCGAATATCTCGAAGGCAAGAAGGTCGGCGTCATCGCGGGCTCCGCGCATGAGGCCTATCTCAAGGCGATGTTCACCGACGCCGAGCTGCACGGTTATCCCAACGACGACGCCTTGCGCGCGGCACTCCGCAAGGGCGAGGTCGATTTCATCTTCGGCGACGCCATCTCGCTGGCGTTCTGGATCAACGGCACCGATTCCGGCGATTGCTGCGCCTTCTCCGGCGGCCCCTTCGTCGAGAGCCGCTTCTTCGGCGAGGGCATCGGCATCGCCGTGCGCAAGGGCAACGACGTGCTGCGCCAGGCGCTGAACTGGGCGCTGTTCCGCGTCTGGGAAAAAGGCCGCTACACGGATTTGTGGCTGCGCTATTTCTCGGTGAGCCCGTTCTGATTTCTTGCTGCGAGCGAGCTGCCGTAGGGTGGGCAAAGGCGCGCGAGCGCCGTGCCCACGTCTTCAGGAGTGGTGGGCACGCTTCGCTTTACCCACCCTACGATTTCGCAATAGTTGCGCACCAACTTTTGCATTCTGCCCGGAAATCGCTATTTTCCGCGGCCCGGAGGCCCCTTGATGTCCGTTATCGATCCCAACATGAGCCCGAGCGATCTTCGTGCGCTCGCCGAACAATCCAACGCCTGGCCATTCGAGCAGGCGAAGGCCATTGTCGCGCGGCTGAAGAAAAGCCCGAAGGACGAGGTGCTGTTCGAGACCGGTTACGGCCCGTCGGGGCTGCCGCATATCGGCACGTTCGGCGAAGTCGCGCGCACCTCGATGGTGCGCCATGCCTTCCGCGTGCTCACCGAGGACAAGATCAAGACGCGCCTGCTCGCCTTCTCCGACGACATGGACGGCTTTCGCAAGGTGCCGGACAACGTGCCGAACAAGGACCTGCTCGCGCAATATCTGGGGCGGCCGCTCACCGCGGTGCCTGACCCGTTCTCGAACGAGCATCCGTCGTTTGGTGACGCCAACAACGCGCGCCTGCGCGCCTTCCTGGATCATTTCGGCTTTGACTACGAGTTCGCAAGCTCGACCGTCTATTACAAGTCAGGCCGTTTCGACGCGACCTTGCTCAAGATGCTGGCCGCCTACGACAAGGTGATGGACATCATCCTGCCGACGCTCGGGCCGGATCGCCGCGCCACCTATTCGCCGTTCCTGCCGATCAGCAAGACCACCGGCGTAGTGCTGCAAGTGCCGATGATCCGCCGCGACGTCGCCGCGGGCACCGTGACCTATGTCGATCCCGACAGCGGCGAAGAGGTCGAGACGCCCGTCACCGGCGGCAACGTCAAGTGTCAGTGGAAGGCCGACTGGGCGATGCGCTGGGTCGCGCTCGGCGTCGACTACGAGATGGCCGGCAAGGATCTGATCGACTCCGTGAAGCTTTCCGGCGCCATCGCCAGGGCGCTCGGCGGCACGCCGCCCGAAGGTTTCAATTACGAGCTCTTCCTCGACGAGAAGGGCCAGAAGATCTCGAAGTCGAAGGGCAACGGCCTTACCATCGACGAATGGCTGCGTTATGCCTCGCCGGAATCGCTGTCGCTGTTCATGTATCGCGAGCCGAAGGCGGCCAAGCGGCTGTTCTTCGACGTCATCCCGCGCCAAGTTGACGACTACCAGCAATTCTCGGACGGCTTTGCCAGGCAGGATGACAAGCAGCAGCTCGGCAATCCGGTCTGGCACATCCATTATGGCCATCCGCCGAAGGCCGACATGCCCGTGACGTTCCAGCTGCTCCTCACGCTGGTGTCGTCGTCGAATGCGGAAAACGCCGAGACGCTGTGGGGCTTTATTGGCCGCTATCGTCCCGGCGTGAGCCCGCAGACGCATCCGAAGCTGGATGCGATGGTCGGCTACGCCATCAACTATTACCGCGATTTCGTCGCGCCGACGAAGCAGTTCCGCCAACCGACGGACACCGAGCGCGCTGCGCTGCAGGATCTGCGCGAAGCGCTGTCGCAGCTGCCGCAGGAGGCGTCAGCCGAAGACATCCAGAACATCGTCTATGAGATCGGCCGCCGCGAGCCATTCCTCGACCAGGTCAAGAAGGGCAAGGACGGCCGCCCCGGCGTCACGCTCGACTGGTTCAACATGCTCTACCAGGTCCTGCTCGGCCAGGAGAAGGGCCCGCGCTTCGGCTCGTTCGTGGCGGTGTATGGCGTGCAGAACGCGGTCAACATGATCGACGGCGCGCTGGCAAGGAGTGCGTGAGGCGGCGGTGTTGCGCCACCTCAGCCGTCGTCCAGGCGAAACGCCGGGACGACACTGAATGCTGGGCCGCAGATCTGTCCTCACTGGCTCGCCCAAACGATCCTTGCGATCCACGCGACATCACCCACCGCCATCGTCCGCTCTGCTTCCGCCGCTTCGAGCGGCTGCAATTCCAGCGCCTTCGCCGTGCGACGCTTGAGCATCGCGAGCGTCACCTCGCCCGCTTTCGCCTTCACCACCACGCGATCGCCCTTGCGGATCGGGGCGCCAGGCGAGACCAGGATGACGTCACCGTCGCGATAGGCGGGTGCCAGCGCGTCGCCGGAAATCGCCAGTGCAAAGGCGTGGTTGTCCTCGGCGGCCGGCAGCGCGATCTCGCTCCAGCTCTTGCCGGATGGAAAGCCGGATTCGTCGAACGCGCCGCTCACACCGGCCTGCGCAAAGCCGAGCAGCGGCACGGCGCGGCCGTCGCCGGTATCGTCGCCGATCAGCCTGGCGAAAATGTCGATCGAGGACTCCGCGGCCGCCAGTGCCTTCGCGATCGATTCGGTCGAGGGCCAGCGTTCGCGCCCGTCGGATGTGACTCGTTTGGACTTGTTGAAGGTGGTGGGGTCGAGCCCGGCCCGTTTGGCAAGGCCGGACGACGACAGCCCGGCGCGCGCGGCCAATCGGTCCAGCGCGGCCCAGATCTGGTCGTGGGTCAGCATCCTCTGCGCTTTGGCCTGTTTGACCATGGAAGGTCCAGCCCGTCGCAACTCAGGAAAACTATCCTCAAATCAACCGGTTTTCCGTTTTTCGCGCAAGGGGCCACCGCTAAGTCTTGAGTTCGGAGGGGGCCGCCTTTACGGTCGCGCCGGGTTTTAAGACCCATACAAGACGAAAAAACCCAAAAGACTCAACGAGCAAACAGGGCTCCGGTAAGCGGTGGTCAAGATCTACAAAATCTGTCCGGCCTCGGCCTGGCGCGAGGCGGAACGGCAGGGCGTGTACAGCGGCAGCGCGGACGATGCGCGCGACGGATTCATCCATTTCTCGACCGCCGCCCAGGTTCCGGAGACCTTGCGCAAACATTATTTCGGCCAGCGCGCGCTGTTCCTGGTCGAAGTCGACGGCGACGCGCTCGGAGCCGAACTGCGCTGGGAGCGCTCGCGCAATGAGGAGCTGTTTCCGCATCTTTATGGCGAGCTCGATCTCGGCGCGGTGCTCTCGGTGATGAACCTCAATATTCGCTCCGATGGCGGCCACGACACCCCGGAGCTTGCCCCGTGATCCGCGCGTTCGATGCTTTCTCGCTGCCGGTGCTGCGCTGGCTCGATCCGGAAGACGCGCATCGCCTTGCGATCCAGGGCCTGCGCTTCCTGCCGCCGGTGAAACCGCGCACCGATGATCCCAAGCTTGCCGTGCGCGCCTTCGGGCTCAACTTTCCCAATCCGATCGGCATGGCCGCGGGCTTCGACAAGAGTGCTGAAGTGCCCGACGCATTGCTGCGGCTCGGCTTCGGCTTTATCGAGATCGGCTCGGTGACGCCGAAGCCGCAAGCCGGAAATCCGCGGCCGCGGCTGTTTCGACTGGAGCGCGATGAGGCCGTCATCAACCGCATGGGTTTCAACAATGACGGTGCCGAGGTCGCGCTGCGCCGGCTCGCCGCGCGCGCGGCGAATGGCGGCATTGTCGGCGTCAATGTCGGCGCCAACAAGGATTCGCCCGACCGCGTCGCTGACTACGTCAAGCTGATCGAGACCTTTGCGCCGGTCGCGAGCTATTTCACCGTCAACGTGTCATCGCCCAACACGCCGGGCCTGCGCAACCTGCAGGAAGGCGCGCTGCTCGACGAATTGCTCGGACGCGTGATCGACGCGCGCGAGCGGGTGCGGCAGAAGGCCGGAGATACGCCGGTGCTGCTGAAGATCGCGCCTGATCTGAGCCTCGCCCAGCTCGATGACGTCGTGCAGGTCGCGCGCTCGCGCAAGGTCGACGGCATGATCGTGTCGAACACGACGATCGCGCGGCCGAGCACGTTGCGCGAGGAAATGCGGTCGAAGGAGCAGGGCGGCCTGTCCGGCCGGCCGCTGTTCCGTCTGTCGACGCGCATGGTCGCGGAGACCTATGTCCGCGTCGAGGGCGCCTTCCCGCTGATCGGTGTCGGCGGCGTGGACTCCGGCGGGGCCGCGCTGACCAAGATCCGTGCCGGTGCCAGCCTGATCCAGCTCTATTCGTCGCTGGTCTACAAGGGCCTCGGCCTCGTCGACGAGATCAAGCGCGATCTGACCTCGACGCTGCTGCGCACGGGGCGTGATTCGCTTTCCGAGATCGTCGGCGCCGATGCGGCGACGCTGACGGCGGAAGATTGGCCGGGGATATAAGGCAGTCTCGTGCCCCGGACGCAGCGCAGCGCTTCTTCAGCGCTACGCTGCAGAGCCGGGACACGAGAGCTACGATTTCGGAAACGTCGTCCGGTACAGCGCCGGATATCTTGCGCCCTGCAATCCGCCACGCGCGATGTAGAATGCGATCAGCGCGCACCACAATCCGGTATTGCCGAAGGATTGCAGCGCCCACCACACGCCCATGAAAATCGCGAGTGAGGCCAGCATCAGATTGCGCATCTCGCGCGCCCAGGTCGCGCCGACAAAGATGCCGTCGAAGCCAAAGGCGAACACGCCGGGGATCGGCGCCAGCACGATGAAGGGCAGGAACTCGCGCGCAGCGCGGCGGACGTCCTCGCTCGCCGTCATGAAATTGATCAGGTTGGGCCCGAACAGCGCAAACAAAACCGCGACGACCAGCGCGAAGCCAAGGCCCCACAGCAGCACCAGCCGGGTCGAATCGGCAAATCCCCTGGCATCGCGGCCGCCAAAGGTGCGGCCGCAGAGCTGCTGGGCGGCGTTGGCGAGGCCATCGAGGAAGAAGGCGCTGACCAGCAGGAAATTGTTGAGGACGGAGTTTGCGGCGAGCGTGACGTCGCCGGCGCGCGCCCCCTTGGCGGTGAAGAACAGGAATACGGTGATCAGCGCCGCGGTGCGGATCATGATGTCGGAGTTGACAGCCAGCAGCCGCATCAGCTTTTCGCGATCGAGCAGCGTTGCGCGGGGAACGGCAAAGCCGCCATGTGCATAGCGCCGGCAAACGATGACGCCGAGCACGAAACCGATGCCCTCCGACAGCAGCGCGGCGATCGCCGCGCCCGCGATGCCGGTGTCGTAGACCAGCACCAGCAGAATCGTCGCCGCCATGTTGATGAGATTGATGACGACCTGGAGCGCGAGCGCCGGATTGGCGCGGGCCTGTCCGACCAGCCAGCCGAGAATGACGTAGTTGGCGAACGCGAACGGCGACGACCAGATCCGGATCATGAAGTAGGTCTTTGCGGCGTGCGTCACGCCCGCGCTGCCGCCCATCAGGTCGAACAGCGCGCTGGCCAGCGGCAATTGCAGCGCGATCAGCGCGGCGCCGATCAGGCCGGCGACGATGAAGCCGCGCACCAGGATCACGGTCTGCTCGCGCGTCTGGCCGGCGCCGAGCGCCTGCGCGGTGAAGGCGAGCGTGCTCATGCGCAGGAAGCCGAACAGCCAGAACAGGCAGTCGAAGATGACGGAGGCCATCGCGACGCCGCCGAGCAGCGCGGCATCGTCGAGCCGGCCGATCGCGGTGGTCGAGACCACGCCGATCAGCGGCGTCGTCAGGTTCGCGACCATCGCGGGACCCGCGATGGCGAAGACCTGGCGGGAGCCGACGTTGGGATGAACGGGGGCGTGCATGTCAGAACACCAGCACCATGCCGTCTTCGGCCGCGAGATGTTCGATGTCATCGAGACGCGAGAGCACGTCGTCGCTCATATGAGTGAGCACGAGGCGTTTTGCGCCGATGGCTGGGAGGTGCTGTTCCAAGGTCTTCAGGCTGAGATGGTTCTTGACCACCCTGTCGTACATATAGGCCTCGGCAATGAAAAGGTCCGCGCCATGCGCCAGCGGAATGAGCGTCTCCGTCCATTCGGTGTCGGCGCTGTAGGCGAGCGTGCGGCCTTCGGCCTCGACGCGGTAGGCGAGGAAGGGCCCGCCGGATTCGCCGTGCACGACCGGGTAGGGCGTCACAGTCACCGCACCGAAGGTCTGGGCTTGTTCGGGTGCGAGTTCGACGATGTTCAGCTCGAAGCGCTGCTTGGTCTTCGAGGAATGTTCGAACAGCGCTTCCATGACTTGCGTCAGCCGCGTCTCGATGCCTTCCGGACCCGCGATGGTGAGCGGCCGCGTCCGCCGCGAGAATTGGGCGTCGAGCAGGAGGAACGGCAGGCCGGCAAAATGATCGCCGTGGAAATGGGTGATGAGGATGAGATCGATATCGTTGCGATCGATCCCGAGCCGTTTCAGCGCCGGCAGGGCCGACGCGCCGCAATCGATCAGGAAGTTGGCTTCCCGCCCCGAGACATGGAAACAGGTGTTGAGCCTGCCGCCCGAGCCGAAGGCGTCGCCGCAGCCGACAAAGCGCAATTGCATCGGCTGCGGGCCTCCAATTCCTTACCTGCGCGGTGAGCCGAACACGCGCGACAGCAGCCAGATCGGGATCACGATGACAGCGCCGAGCAGGAAGTAGCGCCACAGCCAGTTCACGGCATCGAAGCCGAGATCCCACAGCCGCTGGAACAGCAGGCGGATGCTGATGAGAATATTCCAGGGATCGAAGCCGATCGCGGCCAGCACGACGCCGACCAGGATTGAGAGCAGCACCAGGCGAAACGCGACCGCCAGCGGCGAGCCGCCGAGAAAGCGGTGCAGACCATCACTGTGGCCGGCCGGCAAATCTCTGACGTCGTGGGCCATCTCAAACTCCTTGGGCGGATTCGCCCGGATTATAGGTCACGGCGGGGGACATGGGGAACCCTGACCCGACCGTCAATCAGCTTACCGCATTTTAATTCGGGCGGCGCCGGAGCGTCGATTTGGGAGAGCCGCTGGCCGCGGGCTCCTTAACCTCTCCCGCGTGCGGGAGAGGTCGCGCCGAAGGCGCGGGTGAGGGCTCTTTCCGCTGGGGGAGTGTCCCAATGCGGAAACACCCTCTCCCCGGCCCCTCTCCCGCAAGCGGGCGAGGGAGCGCACGGCCTTCATGGCAGCAACCGAGCGCTCTCACGCCTCGACCTCCGCCGTCTCCGCCTTCAGCATCTTTTCCAGTGTTTCCAGCCGGTCGGCCTCCCGCGGCGGCTTGTCCCAGCGCAGGCGGCTGATGCGGGGAAAGCGCATGGCGACCCCGGATTTGTGTCGCGGCGAGCGTTGCAGCCCTTCGAAGGCCACCTCCAGCACCAGCCCCTTGTCGCCCTCGTGCACGACATGGCGGACAGGGCCGAACTTTTCGGTGGTGTTGCGGCGGACGAAGCGGTCGATCTGCAACAGCTCCTCGTCGGTGAAGCCGAAATAGGCTTTTCCGACCGGCACCAGCTCGTCGCCGTTCTCGGTGCCGGTCCAGACGCCAAACGTGTAGTCGGAATAGTAGGACGAGCGCTTGCCGTGGCCGCGCTGTGCATACATCAGCACGGCGTCGATGACGTGCGGATCGCGCTTCCACTTCCACCACTGCCCCTTCGGCCGTCCCGGCAGATAAGGCGCATCGCGCCGCTTCAGCATCACGCCCTCGACGGCGTCGGCATCCTCGCCCGCGCCGGCGCTCGCAGGATCGGCGCGCGCGGCGGTGAGCGCGTCCCAGCTTGCGAAGGGGACGGTGGGCGAGAGATCGATGCGGGGATCGTCGAGTTTTGCGATGAAGGCCTGAAGCCGCTCGCGCCGCTCCGCGAACGGCAGCTCGCGCAGATCGTTCTCGTCGTCGCCGAGCAGATCGTAGGCGCGAAGGTGGCTCGGAAACTCCTTGATCAGTTTTGGCGAGACGACCTTGCGGTTGAGGCGCTGTTGCAGGACGTTGAAGCTTTGTACGCGGCCTCCGCGCAGGATCAGCAGCTCACCGTCGATCGCGCCCGGCAGCCGTAGCGACGGCACCAGATCCGGAAAGCTGCCCGTGATGTCCTCGCCTGTGCGCGAATAGAGGCGCGCGGTGATCTGTCCGTCGTCACCCCGGCCCGCCGCCGCCTGCACGCGGATGCCGTCCCATTTCCATTCGGCGACGTAGTCGGCAGGATCGAGGCTCGCGAAATCGCTGTCCTCGATCGCATGCGCCAGCATCACGGGCCGGAACGGCGCGGGATCGCGATTGACAGGCTTCTGGCTGCGGCCTTCCAGCCAGGCGAACAGGTCGAGATAGGGTGGCGCGAGACCGGGCCAGATCAGCTCGACCTCGTGCGGGTCCTTGTCGCCAAGCGCAGCGGCCGCGGTCTTGGCCAGGCGCGCGGAGATGCCGATTCGCAACGCGCCGGTGACGAGCTTCAGCAGCGCCCAGCGACCGGTCTCGTCGAGCTCGTCGAGCCAGCGCTCGAGCTGCTTTGGCAGCTCGGTCTTGCCGAGCGTGCGCAGCGTGGTGACGACTTCGGCGAGGGTCGGGGGCGGCGGGTTGTTGTGATTGCTTGAGTAAGCAGACTCATAGGCATCTCGCCCGCGGTACCCCCCTCCCTGACCCTCCCCCACATCCGCCTTCGCTCTTCGAGCTACGGCGGACACGAGGGGGGAGGGAGTACGTTCCTCATGCGAAACTGGCTCGCCCGTATTTATTGTCGTCTTGCTTGTCGATAGCTCCGAACTCTGTCCCTCCCCCCTCTTGTCCGCCGAAGCTTTAGCGAAGGCGGATGTGGGGGAGGGCGGGGGAGAAGGGTGGCTCGGAAAAGACTCGTCATTGTTGACGATTCTGCGCGGCCACATCAGCGCGACCGTCTCCGAGAGATCGCCGACGTAATCGTAACTCAACCCGAACAGCACCTCATCCGTGCGCAACGCAATCAAATCGCGGATCAGCGCCGGCTTGGCGTGCTTGAAGCTGAGCGCACCGGTGAGCGCGGCCAGCGCGTAGCCGCGGTCGGGATCGCCGACTTCGCGAAAATAGCCGGTGAGCAGCCGCAGCTTGTTGTTGCGGCCGGGCTCGTAGGCGAGGCGGTCCAGGAGTTCGGCGAAGCGGTTCATGCCTCGGCCCCGCTCTGAATCGGCGGCTCGCTTTCCTCTTCCTCGCCATAGCCGACGAGATCGAGCGGCTGCGCGCGCAGGCCACGCGACTTGCACCAATGCACCAGCGCGTCTTCCTGGCCGTGAGTGACCCAGATTTCGCCGGCGCCGGTTGCCGCGATCGTCGCGGTGAGGCCGTCCCAGTCGGCGTGATCGGAGATCACCAGCGGCAATTCGATGCCACCCTGTCGCGCGCGGGCGCGCACGCGCATCCAACCCGACGCGAAAGCGGTGACGGGGTCGGGGAAGCGCCGCGCCCAGATATCAGATGTCGCCGACGGCGGCGCGAGCGTGATGGTGCCGGCCAGCGCTGCCTTCTTCATGCCGGCCGCCGGCCGCAGCTCGCCGAGTTCGATGCCGCGGCTCTGGTAGTAGGACGTGATCTTCTCCATCGCGCCATGCAGATAGACCGGCGCGTCATAGCCGGCGAGGCGCAGCAGCGCGATCACGCGCTGCGCCTTGCCGAGCGAATAGGCGCCGACGAGATGGGCGCGCTCGGGAAACAGCGCGACCGAGGCGAGCAGCTTCTTCACCTCGTCCGCCGCATCGCCATGACGAAACACCGGCAGGCCGAACGTCGCCTCGGTGATGAAGACGTCGCAGGGCACGAGCTCGAACGGTACGCAGGTCGGGTCGGGCGCGTCCTTGTAGTCGCCGGAGGCGACGATGCAGGTGTCTTTGCAGGTGACGGCGATCTGCGCCGAGCCCAGCACATGACCGGCCGGGTGAAACTTGACCTTGACGTCGCCGAGCCGGAGCTCCTCGCCATAGCTGATGGCCTGCGTCGTGCCGGCAAAATCCTCGCCATAGCGCAGCCGCATCATGTCCAGCGTTTCCTGCGTTGCCAGCACCGCGCCATGGCCGGCGCGGGCATGGTCGGAATGGCCGTGGGTGATCACGGCGCGGTCGACCGGGCGGACAGGATCGATATGGAAGCCGCCGGGCTTGCAGCACAGGCCGTCAGCAGTTGGCAGCAGGATGTCTTGCGGGCGCATGATTGGTATATAGGTCGCTCCATTGCATCTTCGAGTCATCACCCGCTTCGCTTCCTGGTTCCCAATGCCGCTCCGCCTGTTTCTGACCTCCGGCGATCTCATGGCCGACCGCCGTTTCGAGTTCGCGCGCGACCTCCAGCTCAAGGGCGATCTGCCCGCCGCTGCCGATCTCATCGAGCAGGCGATCGAGCTCGCCCCCAATTTCACCTCGGCCTGGTTCACGCTCGGCGAAATCCGCCAGCAGCTCGGCGAGCGCGACAAGGCGATCGCGGCATTTCGTCAAGCGCGCGATTGCGATCCCGAGGATCAGCACGGCGCCGGCCTGCATCTGATCCGGCTCGGCGATGCGCAGCTCTCCGAAATGCCCAAGGCCTATGTGCAGGCGCTGTTCGACCAGTACGCCCCGCGCTTCGAGCACGCGCTGATCAACGATCTCGGTTATCGCGCGCCCGCGCTGATCTTCAAGGCGGTGCTGGCCGCGCGTGTCGCCGCGAAGAAGCCGGCCTTCTTCAAGCGCACCATCGATCTCGGCTGCGGCACCGGCCTCGCCGCTGCGGCCTTCGCAAAGCAGGTCGACCATTTCATCGGCATCGACCTGTCGCCCGGCATGATCAAGGAGGCGCGTGCCACCGAGCTTTATGCCGAGCTCGAAGTCGCCGACATGATCGAGGGCCTGCGCACCAAGGCGGACGCGAGCGCGAACCTCGTCGTCGCTGCAGATGCGTTCGTCTACCTCTCCGAGCTCGCGCCGGTGCTGACTGAGGCCAGGCGCGTGCTCGTATCAGGCGGTGTGCTCGCCTTCACGCTGGAGACGCATGACGGCGATGGCATCATGCTCGGCGAAGGCCTGCGCTATGCCCACTCGGCGGAATATGTGCGCGGCGCGATTGCGAAGGCCGGACTCACACTGCTGGCTCTAGAGCCCGCTTCTCCGCGCGTCGAGAACAACGAACCCGTGCGTGGCCTCGTCGTCGTTGCCGAGAAAACTTGAGTCTAGGCGCTAGCCACACCGCAATTCCGGCGTCATTGCGTCGCTCGGCGACGAACTTCCTACTTGCCGCGCAGTGCGAAGCCAGCACAATGCGCGCACCAGGGAGAGAAACAACAATGACCAGGAATCCATCGCGACGCGATGTCGGAGCCGCCGCGCTCGCCACCATTGCCGCATCCGTTCTGCCCGCGCCCTCAGTCTGGGCTGCCGAGAAGAAATACGATGCGGGCGCCAGCGACACCGAGATCAAGATCGGGCAGACCGTGCCGCATTCCGGTCCCGGCTCGCTCTACGGCGTGCTCGGGCGCATTGGCGAAGCCTATTTCCAGATGCTGAACGAGAAGGGCGGCATCAACGGACGCAAGATCAATTTCCTGACACTCGACGACGCCTACAGCGCGCCGAAATGCGTCGAGGCGACGCGGCGGCTGGTCGAGCAGGAGGAGGTGCTGGCGCTCTACGGTTCGCTCGGCACCGCGCCGCAGACCGCCGTGCACAAATACCTGAACGCCAAGGGCGTGCCGCAGCTCTTGCTCAACACGGGCGCGTCGAAGTGGAACAACCCGAAGGAATTCAAATGGACGATGGCGGGCCTGCCGCTCTATCCGACCGAGGCGCGCATCCTGGCCAAGCATGTCGTCGCCGTGAAACCGAATGCCAAGGTCGGCATCCTCTACCAGAACGACGATTTCGGCCGCGACTTCTTAGGGCCGTTCAAGAAGGTGCTGGCCGATGCCGGCGGCACCGCGCAGGTGATCATGGAGCAGACCTACGATCTCACCGATCCCACCGTCGATTCCCAGCTCATCAATCTCTCGAAGTCGGGCGCCGACGTTTTTTACAACATCTCCACCGGCAAGGCGTCGTCGCAGTCGATCCGCAAGGTCGCCGAGCTTGGCTGGAAGCCGTTGCAGCTTCTCTCGGCCGGCTCGACCGGCAAATCCATCCTCGGCGCCGCGGGCTTCGAAAATGCCAAGGACATCGTGGCGATCAGCTATTCGAAGGATGCAGGGCCGGGCCGTTGGGAAAAGGATCCGGGCCCCACGGCGTTCGAGGAGCTGCGCAAGAAATATCTGCCGAACGTCGCTGCCGATAATACGATCGCCTATGCCGGCTACGGCCAGGCCGTCACCATGGGCGAGATCCTTCGCCGCTGCGGCGATGAGCTGACCCGCGCCAATGTGCTGAAGCAGGCCTCGACCCTCAACGGCTTCCACTCGCCCTTCTTCCTCGACGGCGTCAGTTACAGCTACACGCCCGACGACTACACGCCGATGAAGACGCTGTTCATCCAGATCTTCAACGGCAAGGACTGGGATGTCTCGGACAGGCCGGTGGTGGAGTAGGGCCCCCTCGACGAACCCGCCGGCACGGCTTACCTGTTATGCCGTGCCGCCCCGCATCCTCAAAATCCCGGCCGAGCCGGCCGTGCTGCTGCCCGACCGCTTCCAGCAATGGTTTTCGGCGCGCGGCTGGTCGCCGCGTGGGCATCAGCTCGCGCTGCTGGAGAAGGCGCGTGAGGACGCCAGCGCGCTGTTGATCGCGCCGACCGGCGCCGGCAAGACGCTGGCGGGATTTCTGCCGACGCTGGTGGAGCTGAGTGCCGCGCCGAGCTCTGCCGCGAAAACCGTCGTCTCCACCGGCCGCACCGTGCAACGCGGCGGCGGCCTGCACACGCTCTACATTTCGCCCCTGAAAGCGCTCGCCGTCGACATCGCCCGCAATCTGGAGCGGCCGGTCGCCGAGATGGGTCTGCCGATCAAGATCGAAACCCGCACCGGCGACACGCCGGTGTCGCGGCGGCAGCGCCAGCGGCGTTATCCGCCGGACATTCTGCTGACGACGCCGGAGCAGCTCGCGCTGCTGCTCTCCTCCGACGACGCGCCGTTCCTGTTCTCCTCCCTGAAACGCATCGTGCTCGACGAGCTGCACGCGTTGGTGACCTCCAAGCGCGGCGATCTGCTGTCGCTGGGCCTGGCGCGGCTGTGGCGGCTGGCGCCGCAGATGCGCGCGATCGGCCTGTCGGCAACGGTGGCCGAGCCGGAATCCCTGGCCCGCTTCCTGGTGCCGCAACTGAAAGACAAGGGCTACTCCGCCGACGTCGTCATCGCCGGCGGCGCCGCGCCGCCGCTGGTCGAGATGCTGGATACACGCGAGCGGCTGCCCTGGGCCGGCCACAGTGCGCGCCACGCGCTTCCCGAAATCTACGAGCTGATCAAGGCGAATAAGACCACGCTCGTTTTCGTCAACACCCGCAGCCAGGCCGAGATGCTGTTCCAGAACCTCTGGAGCATGAACGACGACAACCTCGCGATTGCCCTGCATCACGGCTCGCTCGACGTCGCGCAACGCCGCAAGGTCGAGGATGCCATGTCGGCAGGCAGATTGCGCGGCGTGGTCTGCACCTCCTCGCTCGATCTCGGTGTCGACTGGGGCGACGTCGATCTCGTCGTCAATATCGGCGCGCCCAAGGGCTCCTCGCGCCTGATGCAGCGCATCGGCCGCGCCAACCATCGCCTCGACGAAGCCTCGCGCGCCGTGCTGGTGCCGGCCAACCGTTTTGAGGTGCTGGAATGCCGCGTCGCCATCGACGCCATCGCCGAGAATGCGCAGGACACGCCGCCCTTGCGCATCGGTGCGCTCGACGTGCTGGCCCAGCACGTGCTCGGCTGCGCCTGCGGCGAGCCCTTCTTGAGTGACGAACTTTACGACGAAGTCCGCACTGCCGCGCCTTACGCCGATCTGACACGGCAGGATTTCGACGACGTCGTCGACTTCGTCGCCTCCGGTGGCTACGCGCTAAAAACCTATGAGCGCTTCGCGCGCATCAAGCAGGACAAGCAGGGCCGCTGGCGCGTCGCCAACCCGAAAGTGCGGCAGAGCTACCGGATGAATGTCGGCACCATCGTCGAGGACGACATGCTGAAGGTGCGGCTGGTGCGCTCGCGCGGCGGCGGCACCGGATCGACCGGCGTGATCGCGCGCGGCGGCCGTCTGCTCGGCGAGATCGAGGAGGCCTTCATCGAGGGTCTCGCGCCCGGCGATACCTTCGTGTTCTCTGGCGAAGTCGTCCGCTACGAAACCCTGGTCGAGGACCAGGTCTATGTCTCGCGCGCGCATGACAAGGATCCCAAGGTGCCGTCCTATATGGGCGGCAAGTTTCCGCTCTCGACCTATCTTGCCGAGCGCGTGCGCCGGCTGCTCGACGACGGCCGCGCTTGGAAAGGCTTGCCGGAACAGGTGCGCGACTGGCTGTCGCAGCAAAAAGACGTCTCGCGCGTGCCTGCGGTGCGCGAGCTGCTGGTGGAAAGTTTTCCGCGCGCCAACAAGCATTACATCGTGTGCTATCCCTTCGAAGGCCGCCTCGCGCACCAGACCCTCGGCATGCTGCTGACACGACGGCTGGAGCGCGCCCGCGCCCGGCCGCTCGGCTTCGTCGCCAACGAATATGCGGTGGCGATCTGGGGGCTCGGTGACCTCTCGTTCATGATCCGCAACGGCAAGCTCGATCTCAACGCGCTGTTCGACCCTGATATGCTCGGTGACGATCTCGAGGCATGGCTCGCCGAATCCGCACTGATGAAGCGCACCTTCCGCAATTGTGCGATCATCTCCGGCCTGATCGCGCGCCGCCACACCGGCGAGGAGAAGAGCCGCCGCCAGGTGCTGTTCTCGACCGATCTGGTCTATGACGTCTTGCGCAAGCACCAGGCCGATCACGTGCTGCTGCGCGCCGCGCGCGCCGACGCCGCCACCGGCCTGCTCGACCTGCGCCGTCTCGGCGACATGCTCGCCCGCATCCAGGGCCACATCACGCACCGGGAACTCGACCACGTCTCCCCGCTCGCCGTCCCCGTGATGCTGGAAATCGGCCGCGAGTCAGTTTATGGCGAAGCTGGTGACGAGCTGCTGGCAGAAGCCGCCGACGAGCTCGTCAAAGAGGCGATGGGATAAGGGCAGGTTTTGACGTGGGGTTGGGCGCGCTGGTTTCAGAGGATGTCGAGGACATGCGCGTTTCCAGGGTCACCATCACCGATGTGACTTTTGCCGCCGACCTCTCCGGCGCGCTGTTCTGGGACGAGCAGCGCCTGCTCGTCGTCTCCGACCTGCATCTGGAAAAAGGTTCCAGCTTCGCCACGCGCGGCGTGCTGCTGCCGCCCTACGACACGCTGGCGACGCTCAGCCGGCTCGCTGCTGTCATCTCCCGCCATGATCCAAGAATCGTCATCGCGCTCGGCGACAGTTTTCACGATCGCGCCGCGCATGAGCGTCTCTCGGCGGACGACCGCGACGCCGTCGCCACGCTCCAGGCCGGCCGCGACTGGATCTGGATCTCCGGCAACCACGATCCGGCGTTGCCGCGCGATCTCGGCGGCACCGTTGCCGATGAGGTCGCGATCGGCCCGATCACGTTCCGCCACGAGCCGACCGGCGCGCATGGCGAGATCGCCGGCCATCTCCATCCCAAGGCCCGCGTCTCCGCGCGCGGCCGCTCGATGGAGCGGCGTTGTTTCGCCAGCGACGGCATGCGCGCGGTAATGCCGGCGTTCGGCGCCTATGCGGGGGGCTTAAGCATCCGCGATGCCGCGTTCGCAAAAATCTTTCCGAAGAACGGTTTTGTCGCGCATCTCCTCGGCGACCGCCGCGTCCACGCGATCGCGGCGTCACGGTGTTATTGAGGAAGCGAGCATGCTGCCCTCGCTTCATGATGATTTCGTTTCATCGTACGAGGTGAACTGCGAAGCCCGGCAGATCAACTTCACACAAGGCCTGATCCGAGAGACGCTGCGAAGCGGGAACAGCGCCCGCGCACCATCGTTTTCAATGGTGTCGAGGGATATCAATTCGAGAACGACGCATTCGGAAATATCATCTTCTCATTGGAGGTCGTCTCCGTCGAGCGTGTGTTCACCGACCATGGCTCCAGAATCGCAGAGTGCTACCGTATGGTGGGCGCCCCAGGGCCATGGGCGGCCGATCTGTCTGCTGCGGCGCAGACGCTCACGGCAAGCGGCGTCAAAGGTTTTGTTTTAAGCTCGTCGTACGGCCTCTCCGGCTGGGTGTTGGCCAAAGAAGCTCTGGTCCAATCCGAGTAGCCGGCGCTCGCTAAGCCGCCTTCGCCTGCACGTTCTCGCAAAACTCCGCGAGCCGATCCGCCAGCCGCAGCGTCGCGGAGCTGGCGTTGGGCGCGGCCATTAGCGCCACTTCGGTGCGGTTGATCGGCGCAAAACCGTCCTTGGCCGTCAGCACGCGATGGTCTGATTGAATCGACATCTCCGACAGGATGCTCAGGCCCATGCCGGCGGCGACCGCGGCCTGGATGCCGGCGAGGCTCGATGACGAGTACGACATGTGCCAGGCGCGGCCGGCGCTTTCCAGCGCATGGATCGCGCCGGCGCGGTAGAGGCAGCCGAGCGGAAAGCCGATCAGCGGCACCGACGGTGCGTTGAAGTCGATCGGATGGCTCTTGCTGGTGACCCAGTGCACCTCCTCGGGCCAGATCGCGATGGCGTCCTTGCCGCCGGCCTCGCGCTTGTAGAGCGCGAGATCGAGCTCGCCGCGCTCGAGATCGCGGGCGAGGTTCTTGCTCTGGTCGGCGCGCACGTCGAGCCGCAGGTTCGGATGCGAGCGTGAGAACGCGCCCAGCAGCTTTGCCAGACGATACGCCGCAAAATCTTCGGGGATGCCGAGCCGGACCGCGCCCCCGTCGGGCTCGCGCAGCACGTCGCGCGCTTCTTCCGCCAGCGACAGCAACCGCCGCGCATAGGACAGCAGCCGCTCGCCGGCTTCGGTCGGGCGCACGTCCTTGCCGTCACGGTGCAGCAGCACCTGGCCGACATCCTCCTCCAGCCGCTTGATCTGCTGGCTGACGGTCGATTGCGTGCGATGGACGCGCTCGCTGGCGCGGGTGAAGCCGCCGGCCTCGACCACCGAGACAAAGCTGCGCAGAAGCTCCAGATCGAGCATACCCGCCTCCATTCGAAAATCCACTGATCGCGAGTTAATCATTTAATTTCCAAATGGCAAGCCGGCTCCCTAGATCGAGGGCTCAGGAAATGCCCCCGAAAGAAACGCCATGTCGCTCGCCCCCTCGATGTCCGTCCCCCGCAGCCGCTTCAACACCCTGCCGCTCGCCATCGGCGTGTTTTGCCTGCTCTGGAGCTATGCCTTCGTCGCCGGCAAGATCGGCGTCACCCATTGTCCGCCGCTGATCCTGCTTGCCGCGCGCTTCTCGCTTGCCGGCATTTTGATCCTCGGTGCCACGGCTACCCGCGGCGACTGGTCGTTGTCGTGGCGCGATGTCCTGATCTTTGCCGTGCTCGGCATTGCCAACAACGCGCTCTATCTCGGGCTCGGCTACACCGGCCTGCAATCGGTCTCCGCCGGCCTCGGCGGCCTGATCGTCTCGGCCAATCCGGTGTTCACGGCCGCGCTCGCCGCACTTCTGCTCGGCGAGGGCATGACCTGGCGCAAGGCGAGCGGCCTTCTGCTCGGAATCATCGGCGTCACTCTGATCGTCTGGCACCGCCTCTCGGTCGGCACCGACAGCTTGCACGGCATCCTCTTCACGCTGGCCTCACTGGCCTCCATCGTCGTCGGCACCATCCTGTTCAAGCTGCTCGCGCCAAGGGGGTCCCTGTGGATCGGCAACGGCGTGCAGAATCTCGCCGCCGGCATCGTGCTGACGCCGGTCGCGCTCACCTTCGCCGACATTCATGCGATCGATGTCACCCCAGGCCTGATCGGCGCCTTCGCGTTCCTCGTGCTCGGCGGCTCGATCCTGGCCTACTGGCTCTGGTTTCATCTCCTGAAAGTGTGTGGCGCCACCGCTGCCAGTGCCTATCATTTCCTGATGCCGCCGCTCGGCATGCTGTTCGCGTATCTCGTGCTCGGCGAACATGTCGAAGCGCGTGACTTGCTGGGGATCATTCTGGTGGCGCTCGGCATTTACCTGGTGACGCGACCCGCCAAATCTGTCGCCTAAGTCTGTCGCATAAGCCCGTCGTATAAGAGGAGTTCCCCTCATGCCTGTTTCCATCACCCTGATCGGCGGCCCCACCGCGCTGATCGAGATCGACGGCTTTCGCCTGCTCACCGATCCCACTTTCGATGCGCCCGGTGCTTACGCGTTGCCGCATGTGAAGCTGGAGAAGACCATCGGTCCCGCGGTAAAGGCCGATGCGATCGGCCCGATCGATGCGGTGCTGCTCAGCCACGACCAGCACTCGGACAATCTCGACAAGTCCGGCCGCGACTATCTGCTCAAGGCGCCGCGTGCACTGACGACCGAGGCCGGCGCAAAACGTCTCGGAGGCCATGTCGAGGGCCTCGCGCCCTGGGCGACCGCGCATCTGAAGGACGACGACGGCAACACGCTGACCATTACCGCCACGCCGGCGCGTCACGGCCCGGCCGGCATCGAGCCGCTGTCGGGCGACGTCATCGGCTTCGTGGTGCAATCGAGCCGCAAGGACACGCGCCCGGTCTATATCAGCGGCGACACCACCTGGTTCGACGGTGTCGCCGAGGTCGCGCGTCGTTTCAAATGCGGCGTGGTGATGCCCTTTGCGGGCGCTGCGCAAACCCGCGGACCGTTCCATCTCACCATGGACACCAACGACACCATCGAGACCGCGCGGGCCTTCCCCGACGCGATGATCGTGCCCGTGCACACCGAGGGCTGGGCGCATTTCCGCCAGAGCAGCGAGGATTTGCGCAAGACTTTCGATGTGCTGGGTTTCGGGACACGGTTGCGGCTGCTGGAGCCCGGCGTGCCGACGGTGGTGGAGGCGCCGTAGCTGAGATGTGGCGCACTCTTTCCTCCTCGTCATGGCCGGGCTTGTCCCGGCCATCCACGTCTTTGTTGCCGCGTGTAAGAACGTGGATGCCCGGGACAAGCCCGGGCATGACGGTGGGGCGGCGGTGTGCCTCCCTCAATCCTTCCGAAACACGATCGACGCCATCCATCCCGTCATCAGCGCCATCGCCGCCGTGACGAGGCCATAGACCAGCCCGTTCTGCCGCGCGGTGTTGGCCACGAACTGCTCGAACCCGACCTTGACGATCTCGAACGCGGTCTCGGTCTTGCCGACGAAGGCGCCGTTCGCGAACAGCTTGATCTCGACCTCATAGGTCCCGATCGGCACCTCCGCCGGCAGCGGGATGCCGGTGCGGAACAGCGTCGGCGTCAGGAACGTCACCGCGCTCGCATCCTCGCGATAGAGCCCGCGCTGGGTGCGCAGGCGGATGAAGGCGGAGCGGAACGCGTCGTTCGGCACCACGTCGGCGTAATCGCCGCTGACGCGCTGGGTCAGCAGCACATTGTTGAGCCCGATCTGCTGCCGCCGTGCGATCTCGGGCGAGGTGATGCCGTCGAACGGGCGGTTGGCGAACAGCGCCAGATAGCTCGGCACCTGCAGGAACTGCCGGTAGTCGGTGTTGATCCAGATGCCGAAGGTGCGCTCCTTGCGCCGCGTCACCATGTCGGCGCGCGGGCCCATCACGGTCACCACGAGGTCGTAAGCCGTGCGGTCGGCGGGCGTGGAGGCATCCTTCTCCACCGAGCCGAACAGCACCAGCTCCTCGCCGGAATAGTTTGGCGTCACCGTGACGCGATGGTTGGAGACCGATACGATCAGCCGCTCGGCCCGCGCGGACGCGCCGAGCAACAGGACGAGGAGAGCCGCAGCGAGCGCACGCATCATCCGCTCACCCCCAGCTCACGGATGGTGAAGAGGTCTTCGGGGCGGATCACCAGCTCGACCGCGAAGCGGACACCGACCGAAAGGATCAGCAGGCCCAACAGCAGCCGCAGCTGCTCGCCGCGGATCTTCTGGCCGGCACGGGCGCCGAATTGCGCGCCGGTGACGCCGCCGACCATCAGGATCAGCGCCAGCACGGCGTCGACGAGGTGATTGGTCACCGCATGCAGCATGGTCGCGAACAGCATGGTGACCAGCGTCAGCACCATCGAGGTCCCGATCACCGTCGAGGTCGGCACCCTCAGGAGATAGATCATGATCGGCACCAGGATGAAGCCGCCGCCGATGCCCATGACCGCGCCGATGAAGCCGATCACGATGCCGATGACGACCACCGGGATGACCGACAGGTAAATCTTCGAGCGCTTGAACCGCATCTTCAGCGGCAGGCCGTGAATCCAGTTGTGCGTGCGCCGTGGCGGCACGGCGCCGCGCCGGGTCCGCATCAGCGCGCGCAGGCCTTCGGAGAACATCAGGCTGCCGACCGTGCTGAGCAGTATCACGTAAGAGAGCGCGATCATCAGATCGAGTTGGCCGAGCGCGCGGAGCTGCGTGAAGGTCCACACCCCCAGCGCCGTTCCGGTCACGCCACCGCACAACAACACGCTGGCCAGCGCCGGATCGATCGCACGCCGCCGCCAATAGGTGAGGGCACCGGAAAACGACGAGGCCGCGATATGGCTCGCGACGGAGGCGACCGCGACGGCGGGCGTGATGCCGATGAAGATCAACAGCGGTGTCATCAGGAAGCCGCCGCCGATCCCGAACATGCCCGAGACGAAGCCGACGGCCGCGCCCATCGCCAGCACCAGGAACACGTTGACCGGAAGATCGGCGATCGGAAGGTAGAGCTGCATCGGACCCTCGCTCCGGCGAGACGGATCGATTTCGCGGAGCGCTCGCAGGAAGGGCATGCCGCGCCCTTCAATAGCGGAATTTGGCGCGGGGCGGGACCGGGAAATTTGGGTGTAGTGAATGGGGCGCGTGGGAGTGACGAGATTGGGCGCGCTCGTTGCGACAACGCAGGTGCGCTCCCTCCCCGCTTGCGGGGGAGGGTCGGGGAGAAGGTATCTCCGCAGTGGGACTCTCCCAGAGGAGAAAAGCCCCCACCCGCCGCGCTCAGGCGCGCAAGTGCGCTGCCGAGCGCGTCGACCTCCCCCGCAAGCGGGAGAGGTGCACCGAGCCCGTGGCTCGACCGATCTGACCTCAGGCTATTTCGATTTAATGCGCCGCTGACGCCGACTTCTTCGTTGCGACCGGCTTCGGCGCGGGCTTTCCGGCAGCCTGCGGTGCGCTGTCCCAGCCGCCGGCGGGGGCCTGGACGTTGACGGCGTCGTCGGGCTGCGGCTCGGCGCTGAAGGTCTGGATCGCGAGCTTGGCGGCGGCGAGCGATTGCGGGTCGAGGCGCTTGGCGACGTCGTCGCGCTTGGTCGCCGCGTCCGCGTCGCCCTGTCCGGCCGCCAGCGTGAACCATTTGTAGGATTCGGCGAGGTTCTGTTCGACGCCAATGCCGCGGGCATAGAGGATGCCGAGGTTGAACTGGCTGTCGGCGACGCCGCGATCGGCCGCTTTTCGGAACCACTGCGCCGCGCTCTTGTAGTTGGCGCCGCGTCCGCCGCCGTCGGCATCGAGCACCGCGAGATTGTGCATCGCCTTGGCGTTGCCGCGCTCGGCGGCCTGCGTGTAGTAGCGGCGGGCGATGTCGGCGTCTTTCTTCACGCCCAGGCCCTTTTCATAGAGCGTGCCGAGACGGAAGGTCGCGGGCACCACGCCGGCCTGTGCCGCGCGATCGTACCACTTCGCCGCTTCGTCGTAATTCGCGGCCACGCCCTTGCCCTCGGCAAAGCGCAGGCCGATCTCGTACGCTGCATTCGCATCGCCCTTCATCGCGGCGGTGCGCAGGCCCGGGCCGGCGATGCCGTCAGGCAGCTTCTCGCTCGGCGGCACCTGGACCGTGCCGAGCCGTGCGTGGCTCGCGCCCGACAGTGCACCGGTGACGTCGCTGGAGCGCGCGGGTGGCGCAACGGCGGGAGCGGGCGGAATTTCGACGGAGGCCGTGCCGGCGGAATTCGTCGCGGGCGCCGGTGCGGCATTGTTCTGCGACTGCTTCCCGATCGGCGTCGGCGAGGTCATCGACGGTGTGACCTGCTCGGGCGCGGCGGGCTTGTTCTCGACCGGCGGCGGCGCCTGCGGCGCGGGCTGGCTCGACGTATTTTCCATCGCCTGCGGTGCCGGCGGTGCGCTGCCGCCTTCGAGCAGGTTCATCGCCATCTTGAAGGTGCCGAGCACGATCACGACCACGCTCGCGCCGACCAGCAGCGAGCGGATTTTTGAGGTGATGGTCGAGGCGCCTTCCTGGCCTTGAACCTTGGCTTGACCTTTGTCCTTGGTGCGGGCGGCGATCGCGGCCTTGACGCCGCGGGCGGGCTTCTCCGGCGGTTGCGCGGCGGCGGCAGCTTGCGCGGCGCGGCGCGCGGCCGCGATGAAGCTCGACGACGACACCGGCTCCTTCGGCGGAGCGGGGATTTCGCTGATCGCGCTCTCGGACGCGGCAATGCGCTCCGACGGCGTGGCGGGACGGCCGTTCGGACGCGTGCCGGGCTCGAGCGGGTGATCCGGCGGCAGCTCGGGCGCGATCGCGGCGCGGGCGGGCGCCGTGTGCGGCTCGAGGATCTCGCTGATCGCGCGCGGCGGAACCGGCGCCGTCGGCACCGGTGGCGGTGCAGCGGGCGCCGCGGCATGGAATTCGCGCGGCGCGGCGACGAAGGTGGAATGCGCGTGCTGCGCGGCGGCCGGATTTTGCAGCTCAGGCTTTGGATCGTATTTCGGCTGCTGTGGCTGCGGCTGTTGCTCGCGCGCCATCGGCGCCGGCTCAGCCGGTGCCGCCATCTGCAGGGGCGCAGCCATCGGCATCGGCGCAGGGGCCGGCGGCGCGGTACGCACCGAACGCAGATCGCCCTCGATCATCGAGAGACGATCGACGACATGGCCGAGCGTGTTGTGCACGGCCTCCAGCGAATCCTGCGTGCTGCGGTTGGTCTCGGCCTGGCTGTAGCGGATGTCGGACAGCTCGCGCTTGACGAGGTCGACCATTCCGGAATCGGGAGACGGGGCCGAGCTTCGGCTCTCGGCGAGCGCGGAATAGGTGGCCTGCTGCCGTTCGAGGTGCCGCAGGATGTCGTGCAGCCCGTCCTCGACACGGCCCAGATTGCTGCCGCGTGAATCCGAATTGTTCTCGATCCGCTCCAGCAGATAGGAGACCCGCTGCTCGAGATGCGCGAAGGTCGAGGCCGAGTCGTTGCCGACCTGCATACGGTCGAAACGGTCGGACAGCGCGCGGATCGCGCCTTCCAGATGTTCGGTGCTCTCGGCGGCTTGCGGCCGCTCGCGCGTTTCTAGCGCAGCGGTGAGCGCGGCGATGCGCTGCTCCAGCACGGCGAAGCTGTCGCCGCGGTCCGAGGGGCGATTGACCTGGTCGACCTTGGACGACAGCAGCTGCACGTCCTCGGAAAGCCGCGCCAGCGCTTCGTTGGAGGCGACGTTCGAGACGATGCCGCGCAATGCCGAGATCGCGCCTTCGAGCTGGCGCACCGTCGAAGGGTCGTCATTGGCGCGCAGGATCAGATCGAGCTTGGCGCCGAGATTGCGGATCGCCTCGTCATAGCCGGTGAGCTGCTCGGCCGGCGTCAGCGTGCGCAGCACCTGCTTGATGTCGGCGAGCGCGCGCTCGATGCCTGAGAGCACCTGGCCGTCGGTGCCGTTGGAGCGGGTCTCGTCGATGCGACGGTGCAGCGAGCGGATCTCGTTCTCGATCGATTCGATCGCGCGGCGCGGCATCGCCTCGGTGATGGCGTTGCGGATCTCGGCGAGCTCGGCACGGAAGCCGTTGATCGCCTGATCGGTATGGTCGGGACGCTGCAGCGACTCGATCTGGCTCGTGATCTTGAGCAGATGGCGTTCGAGCGACGAGAAATCCGGCCCTGACTGCGGTGGCGGCGGAGCATAGGCGGGCGCGGGCGGCGCCATCGGTGGCGCATAGGGAGCTGCGCTCGGCGCGATCGAGGGCGCGGCGCGCGGCGGCACCTGACGCGGTACGAATCCGTCGAGCTCGCTCTGCCGCGCGGTGATCTCGGCGACCGCGACGTCGAACGACGCGGGGCTCAGGGGCGGCGAGCTGCGATAGACCTGGGCTGCGGCACGCTCGACCGCATCGGCCTGGCGCTGCCGCGTCTCGACCGGCGCGGGCCGCGGCGCTTGAGGCTGCTGCGCTTGAGGTTGAGGCTGCGGGGGCCGCGAGATCTGCGACAGGCGGGCATCGAGCCGCGAGATCGCGTCGTTGAGCTGCCGGGCGACGCCCTGCTCGCGCGAGACGTCCTGTCGTGTGGCGTCTTGTCGTGAACCGTCCTGGCGTGAACCGTCCTGGCGCGGCGCGGGCTTTGAAATTCGTTCGATCTGCTGGGTGATCGCGTCGAGCCGCTGATGGATGTCGGCGACGTCGCGGCTCTCCTGGCTCGGCATCGGCGCCGAGCGCGGATCGGGACGCTGCTCCTGACGCTGCTCGTAAGGCCCGCGAAAGTTCGGCGCGGCAGGCTCGCCGAGCGTGGAGTTCAGCCAATCGTTGAGTGACATGCCGGCGCGACGCGCAGCAGCTTCGGCCCGCTCCCTGACGGATGGATCGATGCCGTCAACACTCCACGATACGCGCGAATTCATGACTCTGTCCGGTTCCGACTCCGGCGCCCCACCCGGCGCGTCCAGTCTCCCCACACGTGCCGGTTGTTAAGACAATCGGATTTGGCGCGGGTCGTCTGCCTCGAAAACCGACTTTTTCCTGTTACGGTAAATAACGGGTTAAGGAATGCGTCGCCGGTGTCTTAAAGTTGGGCGGCGGGAACCGGGGGGCCGCCCGGCGCTGCGCTCTTCGAACGCAGCGCCGGGCAGCTCGCTCGGACAACTCGAAGATCAGGCCAGGGCGGCCGCCAAGGCGTCCGCAGCGTCCCGCAATGCTTGCCTGCTGCCGTCGAACGGCCATCGCAGGAATTCATGGATCATTCCGTCGTACCGCCGTACGACGGCTTCGACGCCGGCGTCCTGGAGCCGCTGGCCATATGCTTCTCCCTCGTCGCGCAGGGCGTCGTATTCGGCGGTGATGATGAATGCCCGAGGCACGCCCGCCACGCTCGGCGCAAGCAAGGGCGACACCAGAGGGTCGAGCTTCTCCTCCTCGTTGTTGAGGTACTGGTTCATGAACCAGCCCTGCGTTTCGCGGCTGATGTTGCCCCATTTTCCTGCGAACTCCCGGATCGACACGTTTGTTCGCCGGAAGTCGAGATCGGGATAGATCAGCAGCTGAAGGGCGATCTTGGGCGCACCCGCATCCCTCGCCATCAGTGCGACGACTGCGGCCAAATTCCCTCCTGCGCTGTCTCCGGCGACCGCCAGCCGCGAGGCGTCGCCGCCGATCTCGGTTGCATGCTCGGCGATCCATCGGGTTGCCGCGTAAGCTGCGTTGCGCGCGGCGGGATACTTGTTTTCGGGCGCGAGCGGATAGTTGACCGAAACCACGATGTTCCCTGTGGCGTTCGCTAGGGCGCGTGCGAGTCCGTCATGGGTGTCGAGATCGCCAAGCACGAAGCCTCCGCCGTGAAAGAAGACGATGATGGGACGGACCTTGCCGGGAGCCGGGCGATACACGCGAATGGGACAATCGCCTGCGTCTGTTTGGATCGTGTGATCCTCGACTTGCGCGACCGGTTCGGGCTCGCCCAGAGCGCTGGACATTTGCCGCATTCCGGCGCGCACCTGGTCCGGGGACAGTTTGTGTAGATCGGCGAAGCGCGTTCCAGCGAGCCGCTTGAGGTGCGCTTCGACCTGTGGATGCAATGTCATGACGATGATCTCCGAAATTCAATTGACGTGAGGGCGGGGACCGTGCCACTTGAAGTGCAGTTCAAGTCAAGGGGGCATGGGATGCTGTTGGACATCGCCGAGGTCGCCCGCCGATCGGGGCTCGCGCCCTCCGCGCTCCGGTTCTACGAACGGCGTGGCTTGATCGAATCGAGCGGGCGCAATGGCCTGCGCCGCACTTATGATGCGGGCACGCTGGGCCGGCTGGCTCTCATAAGCTGTGCGAGACTGGCGGGGTTCTCGCTCGCACAAATCGGACGATTTCTCGTTGCGACGCCGAGTGACACCGTGCTGCGCGCGCGAATGGCCGAGCGAGCCGAGGAACTCGATCAGGAGATTTCCCGCCTGACCCGCATGCGTGACAGCCTCAGGCACGCTGCGATCTGCACGCACACGCCGCTGGTCGAGTGCCCCGAGTTCAAGGCCCGCATCGAGGGAATCGACCCTTCGCGGACGCCGTGACCCGCGCCGTCGGCCCGATCGGTTGGCGGCCCGGATGTCCGGGATTCAAATCAGGTCTGGGCCCGCCGGGCTGCCTTCGGCGGTGTCTCAGCAAGTCGGATGATTAGCCCTTACCCTCACGCTTGCTGTCCTCGATCGGCAACACAATGGCCTTGCCGCTCATCGTCGACAGCGCCTCGAGCGCCTCTTCGCAAAAGTCCGCGACCATCTGCTCGTGCCGCGCGCCGAGGCGGAGCAGCAGCAGATTGCCGAGGTCGAGCACATCAGATGCCGTCCCTTCGGGAAAACGCTTCTTCAGGATCCGCTCGTAGTTCTCGTGCCGGTCACGGTGATGCTCCAGGCGGTCCATCAGATCGGTGCGGATCGGCTCGATGTCGATGCTGTCGAGGGCATGCAGCCGGACCAGCAGGTCGTCCTTGATCGAGGGCGGGGTGCTCGGCCGCGCGGCCCAGTGCCGCAGCGCTGTTCGTCCTTCCGGAGTGAGCGTATAAATGAGCTTGTTGGGCTTGCCGGACTGGACGACCTCACGGCCCTGGATGTAGCCGCGGTCGCGCAGCTTGGAGAGTTCGCGATAGATCTGCTGGTGGTCGGCCTTCCAAAAGAAGCCGATCGAGGAATCGAATGTCTTGGCGAGCTCGTAGCCCGTCATCGGACGTTCCGTCAGGCATGCGAGGATCGCGTCGCCCAGCGCCATGTGACCTGCCTCCCTGTGACCTTAACCTAGCAGCTTGACTTTATGCGCATCGACGCATATGCGTCAATGTGCATATGGGGTGGTCCCGAGTCGGGCTCGGAACCGACCAGAAAGCCCAGCGGAATCAACCTCCTCGCTACTGTGCATGGGGTTGTTTCCGAGTTTTTGCCAAGATCTTTGATTCAAGGCCTTTGATCCACGGGAGGGACCCTGACAATGACCGGCCTCGACTCCTGGTACGCCTTCATGAAGTCCCACGACCGCAACGCGCTCTGGGACCTGCTCCATCCTGACGCCGTGTTCGAAAGCCCTGTCGTGCATTCGCCGCAGCGCGGGCGCGACATCACCTTCAAATATCTCGCCAGCGCCGAGAAGGTGCTCGGCGGTCCCGGCTTCAGCTATGTCGGCGAGTGGACAAGCGCCGACGGCGCCGTGCTCGAATTCAAGAACGTCATCGACGGCATCGAGATCAACGGCGTCGACATCATTGCCTTCGATGCCGAGGGACGAATCACAAATTTCAAGGTGATGGTGCGTCCGCTCAAGGCCATCAACATGCTGCACCGCCTGATGGCGGAGCAGCTCGCCGCCCAATCGTAGATTTCCCCATTTCCGAGCGCCATGCCGGGAGACCGCAATGCCGATCTATAAAGCCCCCGTCGAAGACGTGAACTTCCTGCTCAACGACGTCTTCCAGATCGACCGCTACGACAATCTCGCCGGCTTCTCCGACGCGTCGAGCGACGTACGCGAGGCCATCTTGGGCGAAGCCGCCAAGCTCGCCGAAGAGGTGCTGCAGCCGCTCAATCGCGTCGGCGATCTCGAAGGCTGCAAGCGCGCCGAGGACGGCAGCGTCACCACCCCGAAGGGCTTCAAGGACGCCTTCAAGCAGGTGGCCGAGGGCGGCTGGCTCGGTCTGTCGGCTCCGACCGAGTTCGGCGGCCAGGGCCTGCCGGTGACGCTGAGCCAGGCGGTCAACGAATTCCAGATCTCCGCCAACATGGCGTTCTCGATGTATGGCGGCCTCACCATGGGCGCGACCGCGGCGCTGATCGTTCATGGCTCGCCGGAGCAGAAGCAGACCTACGTGCCGAAGATGGTGGCGGGCGAATGGACCGGCACCATGAATCTGACCGAACCGCAGTGCGGCACCGACCTCGGCATGCTCCGCACCAAGGCGGTGCGCCAGGCCGACGGCAGCTTCAAGATCACGGGCACCAAGATCTTCATCTCGGCCGGCGAGCATGACCTCGCTCCGAACATCATCCACCTCGTGCTCGCCCGCATCGAGGGCGCACCTGCGGGCATCAAGGGCGTCTCGCTGTTCGTGGTGCCGAAATTCCTGGTGAATGCCGACGGTTCGGTGGGCGCCCGCAATGGCGTCGTCTGCGGCTCGATCGAGCACAAGATGGGCATCCACGGCAATTCGACCTGCGTGATGAACTACGACAGCGCCACCGGCTGGCTGATCGGCGAAGAGAACAAGGGCATGCAGGGCATGTTCGTGATGATGAACGAGGCCCGCCTCGGCGTCGCGGTTCAGGGTCTCGCGCAGTCCGAGGTCGCCTATCAGAACGCGGTCGCCTATGCCCGCGAGCGCATCCAGGGTCGTTCGCTGACCGGCGTGAAGGCGCCGGACAAGCCGGCCGACCCGATCATCGTGCATCCCGACGTGCGCCGGACGCTGCTGTCGATCCGCGCCTTCAACGAGGCCGCGCGCGCCTTCGTGATGTGGACCGCGCTGAAGAGCGACGTCGCCCATCGCTCCGAGGATCCGAAGGATCGCCAGGCCGCCGACGATCACATGGGCTTGATGACGCCGGTGCTGAAAGGCTTCCTCACCGAGTACGGTTTTGCCAACGCGGTGCAGGCGCAGCAGATGTATGGCGGTCACGGCTACATCGCCGAGCAGGGCATGGAGCAGTTCGTGCGCGATGCCCGCATCGCCATGATCTACGAAGGCGCCAACGGCATCCAGGCGCTCGACCTCGTCGGCCGCAAGCTGCCGCGCGACGGCGGCCGCGCCATCATGGCGTTCTTCGGCGAGGTCATGGCCTTCGCCAAGGAGAACGGCGGCGACGAGGCGCTGAAGCCTTTCATCACCCCGCTCTCGGCCTCGCTCGGCCATCTGCAGCAGGCCACGACCTGGCTGATGCAGAACGCGATGGCGAAGCCCGACAATGCCGGCGCCGCTGCGACCGACTATCTGCATCTCTTCGGCTTCGTCGCGCTTGGCTATATGTGGGCGAAGATGGCGAAGGTGACGAATGCCAAGATTGCCGCCAGCGGGGCGACGCCCTATCTCTCGACCAAGCTCGTGACCGGCCGTTTCTTCATGGAGCGGATGCTGCCGGAAACCGCGGCCAATCTCGCGCGCATCCAGTCCGGCTGCGCCACCATCATGGAACTGCCGGCGGAAGCGTTCTGAGCCTGCTTCCGCACTATCAAGATTCGAACAACAGATCAGGAGGGCGTCATGCCTGAGGCATTCATCTACGATCACGTTCGCACCCCCCGCGGCCGCGGCAAGGCGGACGGCGCGCTGCACGAAGTCACCGCCCTGGCGCTCGCCACCGTGCCGCTGAAGGCGCTGAAGGACCGCAACAATTTGCCGGAAGATTCCGTCGATGACGTCATTCTCGGCGTGGTCGATCCGGTCGGTGAGGCCGGCTCCGACATCGCGCGCTTTGCCGCGCTCAAGGCAGGTCTCGGTGAAGCCGTCCCCGGCGTGCAGATCAGCCGCTTCTGTGCCTCCGGCCTCGACGCCGTGAACTTTGCGGCCGCGCAGGTGATGAGCGGCCAGCATGAACTCGTGATCGGCGGCGGCGCCGAATCGATGAGCCGCGTCGGCATCGGCGCCTCCGGCGGCGCCTGGCCGATGGATCCCTCGATGGCGGTCCCAGCTTATTTCATGCCGCAGGGCGTTTCGGCTGACCTGATCGCCACCAAATACGGCTTCTCGCGCGACGACGTCGACGCCTACGCGGTGCAGAGCCAGCAACGCGCGGCGAAGTCCTGGGATGAAGGCCGCTTCAACAAGTCGGTCGTGCCGGTGAAGGACATCAACGGCCTCACCATCCTCGCCAAGGACGAGCACATGCGTCCTTCGACGACGATGCAGTCGCTGGCGCAGCTGCAGCCGTCGTTCACGATGATGGCGCAGATGGGCGGCTTTGACGGTGTCGCGGTGCAGTCGCATCCCGAGATCGAGCGCGTCAACTATGTGCATCACGCCGGCAATTCGTCGGGTATCGTTGATGGCGCCGGCGCCGTCCTGCTCGGCAGCAAGGACGCGGGCGCGAAGTATGGCCTCAAGCCGCGCGCAAAAATCCGCGCGTTTGCCAACATCGGCTCGGAGCCGGCGATGATGCTGACTGGTCCGGTTGACGTCACCGAAAAGCTGTTCGCGCGTTCCGGCATGAAGAAGTCGGATATCGACCTGTTTGAGCTCAACGAGGCCTTCGCCTCCGTGGTGCTGCGCTACATCCAGGCCTTCGACATCGACAACGCCAAGATCAACGTCAATGGCGGCGCCATCGCGCTCGGCCATCCCCTTGGCGCCACCGGCGCGATGATTTTGGGCACCGTGCTCGACGAGCTCGAGCGCACCAACAAGTCCACCGCCCTGGTGACGCTGTGCATCGGCGGCGGCATGGGCACCGCGACCATCATCGAGCGCGTCTAAGGGTAGGGAGCAACCAACATGGCTTACAAGAACTTCAAGGTTGAGACCGATTCCGACGGCATCGCGCTCATCACCTGGGACATCCCGGGCCGTTCGATGAATGTGCTCGACGAGACCTCGACCAGCGAGCTCGACGCAATCGTCAAGGCGACCACGGCTGACGCCGCAGTGAAGGGCGTCGTCATCACCTCCGCCAAGGACGCGTTCTGCGCCGGCGCCGATCTGTCCATGCTCGAAGGCATGAACCAGGCCTACGCAAAGGTCTTCAAGGAGCAGGGCGAGACCGCGGCGAACCAGATGCTGTTCGAGCAGAGCCGCCGCTTCTCGCAGGTGCTTCGCTCGATCGAGACGTCAGGCAAGCCGTGGGCGGCCGCGATCAACGGCCTCGCGCTCGGCGGTGGCTTCGAGATCACGCTGTGCTGCCACTATCGCGTGGCTGCGGAGAATCCCAAGACGCGCCTCGGCCTGCCCGAGGTCAAGGTCGGCTTGTTCCCCGGCGCCGGCGGCACGCAGCGCGTGCCGCGGTTGGTGCCGCCGCAGGACGCCATGACGATTTTGCTCAAAGGCGACCCTGTTACGATCGAGAAGGCCAAGCAGCTCAATCTGATCCACGCCATCGTTCCGGCCGCCGACCTCGTCAAGGCGGCGAAGGACTGGATCAAGGGCGGCGGCAAGGCGGTTGCGCCCTGGGACGAGAAGGGTTTCAAGCTGCCCGGCGGCCCCGTGTTCTCCAAGGCCGGCATGATGATGTTCCCGGCCGGCAACGCGATCTATCGCCGCGAGACCTACGACAACTATCCGGCCGCACGCGCAATCATGAGCTGCGTCTATGAAGGCCTGCAGTTGCCGATCGACGCCGCGCTTCGCGTCGAGTCGCGCTATTTCACTTCAGTGCTTCGCTCGAAGGAAGCGGCCGCGATGATCCGCAGCCTGTTCCTGTCGATGCAGGAGCTGAACAAGGGCGCGCGCCGTCCGAAGGACGTGCCCGCAACCAAGGTGAAGAAGATCGCCGTGATCGGCGCCGGCTTCATGGGTGCGAGCGTCGGCTACGTCTCGGCTCGCGCCGGCCTCGACGTCGTGCTGATCGATCGCGACCAGGAAAGCGCCGACAAGGGCAAGGCGCATGCGCAGAAGGTGATTGAGGACCAGATCAAGAAGGGCCGCGCCAAGCCGACCGACGCCGAGGCGCTGCTCGCACGCATCACGCCGACGGCGGACTATGCTGCGCTGAAGGACGTCGACCTCGTCATCGAGGCCGTGTTCGAGGACCGCAAGGTCAAGGCGGAGACCTTTGCCAAGGCGCAGGAGTATCTGAAGGCCGACGTGATCTTCGCGTCGAACACCTCGACGCTGCCGATCACCTCGCTGGCCGAGGGCTTCAAGGACCAGGGCAAGTTCGTCGGCATCCATTTCTTCTCGCCCGTCGAGAAGATGATGCTTGTGGAGATCATCAAGGGCAAGAACACCGGCGATCTCGCGCTCGCGACCGCGCTCGATTACGTTCGCCAGATCGGCAAGACGCCGATCGTCGTCAACGACAGCCGCGGCTTCTTCGCCAACCGCTGCGTCGGCCGCTACGTCGCCGAGGGCAATGAGATGTTTCTCGAAGGCGTGCCGCCGGCGATGATCGAGAACTGCGCCAAGATGGCCGGCATGCCGGTCGGCCCGCTCTCACTCTCGGACGAAGTCGCGCTCGACCTCGGGCTCAAGATCATGAAGGCGACCGAAGCCGATCTCGGTCCCAACGCCATCAACCCCGATCAGAAGAAGCTGATGGTGGAGCTGGTCGAGAACCAGGGCCGGCTCGGCCGCAAGAACAGCAAGGGTTTTTACGACTATCCCGAGAAGGGCAAGGGTCAGAAGAGCCTGTGGCCGGGCTTGTCCGCGCTGCAGCCGAAGCAGCTCGATCCTGACGCGCTCGACGTCGAGGAGCTGAAGCAGCGCTTCCTGGTAGTGCAGGCGGTAGAAGCCGCGCGTACGGTGGAGGATCACGTCATCACCGATCCGCGCGAGGCGGATGTCGGCTCGATCCTCGGCTTCGGCTTCGCGCCGTTCACCGGCGGCACGCTGTCCTACA
This sequence comes from Bradyrhizobium monzae, assembly GCF_021458635.1. Lineage (GTDB taxonomy): Bacteria > Pseudomonadota > Alphaproteobacteria > Rhizobiales > Xanthobacteraceae > Bradyrhizobium. The sequence continues at coordinate 97,057 of NZ_JAIRDQ010000004.1, read as the reverse complement.
TCGACTTCATGGGCACGCAGAAGTTCGTCGAACTCTGCCACAAGCTCGAGGCGAAATACGGCTCGCGCTTCACGCCGCCGAAGCTTCTCGAGGAGATGGCCGCGAAGGGTGAAACGTTCTACGGCCGGTTTGCACCGAAGAAGGCAGCTGCTGCCTGATCGATCGCGTTCGCTTGAAACAAGAAGGCCGGATCGTCGATCCGGCCTTCTTTGTTTTCCTGCGACATCATCACGGTTACGTCAGATTGGTTCCCACGTTGTGGAACCGCCCACAAAATCCGGCTAGGAACCGTGCCTGAGTCTCGCTGCCCTTTGTCGCGCAATTGTCATATGCGCGACAAAGCGGCGCCGTTCTTTTGCTCGGCCTTGGCATCACTCTTGCTCACCAGTCGGGTGACGAACCCTGGGACACTTGCCGCTCCATCGGCAAGTTGAAGACGAAATAAGAAAGTATCCTTGATGAACTCTTTGGTGCTGCGAAAGACCGCGCTCGGTCGCGATGTCGCTGCGAAACATGCTGTCGCGTCCACGACCGGCCGCCTCTCGCCGCAACAGAAGCCGGCGCGCCTGCGGCGCAGGGGGCCCGGGCTTTGGGCGGCGTTGGCGTTACTTGTGCTCGCGGCGGATTTTCTGCTCGCCCACCTCGCCTGGCTCGCCGTCGACTTCGTCATGCGGTGATACGTCCCGCGCATACCGCAGATAGGTTGTCGCGAAGTAGGCGAGCTGGGAGACGGCAAGACAGATGGCAATGACGGTCACGCCCGCCATCATTCCGAACGCGTAAGCGCGAAGAATGATCGCCGCGACAACTGCGATTAAGGGCGAAAGCACGACCAGCGCCCAGATCCTGAAAAAACAACCTGTCGCTATTCCCACCACTACGCTTGCAACGATCAGGACGAAGGCAATCGTCAAGTTCAACCCCGATGCGAGTCCGAATAGTCTTTGATCAATCACGCTCGCCCGCTTTGCGGGTGGTGACAAGACAGCACCACTTACATTCCGCGAACAGTAGTTCATAAGTCTAATGGGAGGTACGATGGTCCGGCGAAGGAGCGTCGCGCCGGCGTCGCCTTACAGCCAATAAGAAAGGCCGGATCGTCGATCCGGCCTTTTGGCTCGCTGCATGTTGCGAGCGTTCACGCGGCCTGCGCCAGCCCTTCCTTCTTCAAGGCCTCCTGCACTTTCGGCCGGGCGGCGACGCGGGCCTTGTAGGCGGTGAGGTGGGGCATCGCCGAGAGGTCAAACTTCATCCGGTCGCCCCAGGTCAGCATCGTGAAGAGATAGCCGTCGGCGACCGAGAACTGCTTGCCCATGAGGTAATCGCGGCCGGCGAGCTCGCCGTCGATGTGCTTCAGCTTGCCCATGACGCGGTCCTTGAAGAACGCCTTGGCTTCGTCGTTGAGCGCCGGCGCGAACAGCGGGCCGAAGCTCTTGTGCACCTCGGAGGTAAGGAAGTTCAGCCATTCGAGCAGCTTGTAGCGCTCGGAACTGTCGCGCGCGGGCGCCAAGGCCTTGGCCGGGGCCTTGTCGGCGATCATCTGGACAATGACCGGGCCTTCGGTCACGATCTCGCCGCTGTCGAGGCCCAGCGCAGGGACCTGACCCTTCGGATTGACCTTCAGATAGTCCTCACCGTTCTCGAGCTTCTTGGCCCGGATATCGACCTTGACGAGCTCGTAGGGCAGGTCGGCCTCCAGGAGCGCGATATGGGGGGACAGCGAGCAGGCGCCGGGCGAGTAATACAGTTTCATGGAATTTCCTCCTCTTGACGCTTGGTTGGGGCGAAAGAACGCCTACATGCACCTGCATGCAATAGTCAAGATTGATGCAGGTGCATCGAGTGGGGTAAGAAGCGGACGACGAAGTTGAGCGGCACCATGAAACGCAAACCATCGACCGAGGCAACCAGTGCCTGGATCCGCCTGATGCGGGTGCAGAGCCGAGTGCTCGACTGCGTCGAGCAGGACCTCAAGAAGGCAGGGTTCCCGCCACTGGCCTGGTACGACGCGCTCCTCGAATTGTCGCGCGCGCCGAGCGGAGAGCTGCGCCCGGTGGAACTCGAGCGGCAGATGCTGATCCCGCAATACTCCACCTCGCGCCTGATCGACCGCCTGGTCGACGAGGGGCTAGCCTGCCGGCGCGAATGCAAGATCGACAAGCGCGGCCAGTTCGTCGAGATCACAGAGGCCGGCCGCGAGTTGCAGAAGCGGATGTGGGGCGCCTATTCGGCTGCGATCGAGAAATATGTCGGCTCGAAACTCTCCGATGCCGATGCCGTCAAGCTCAGCGGTCTGCTCGACCGCCTGGGCTGCGCGTGCGGCGAGATGAAACTGCCGCCCGTCGTCAACGTCAACGAAACCTCGCCGTCGCGATGACCGCGCGGCAAACCAGCACGTCCGCGCGCCCGGTGGGTTCGCGGACCATCCCCGTCACCCGCGCGCATTCGATCGAAGCGCTTCTGATTAGAGTTTGATATGGCGCGAGACCAGATCGATATGACGCCGCTGCAATCGCGCGACGAGCTCGTTGCGTGGTTCGAGGCCGGCTGCAAGGACCCGTCCGAATTCCGCATGGGCACTGAGCACGAGAAGACGCCGTTCACGCTCGAAGGCCACCGACCGGTGCCGTACGAGGGCCCGCGCGGCATCGGCGCTCTGCTCGAAGGCATGAAGCTCCTACTTGGCTGGGAGCCGATCATGGAGAAGGGCAACATCATCGGCCTGTACGACGTCACCGGCGGCGGCGCGATTTCGCTCGAGCCGGGCGGACAGTTCGAGCTGTCCGGCGCGCCGGTCGAGAACGTGCATCAGACCCAGAGCGAGCTGATGGCGCATCTGGCGCAGGTGCGCGAGATCGCGACCCCGCTCGGCATCGGTTTTCTCGGGCTCGGCATGACGCCGTCCTGGTCGCGCGCCGACATTCCGGTGATGCCCAAGGGCCGCTACAAGATCATGACCAATTACATGCCGAAGGTCGGCCAATACGGCCTCGACATGATGTACCGGACCTGCACGGTGCAGACCAATCTCGACTTCTCGTCCGAAGCCGACATGGTCAAGAAGCTGCGCGTCTCGCTGGCGCTGCAGCCGGTCGCGACCGCTTTGTTCGCCAATTCGCCGTTCACCGAAGGCAAGCCGAACGGCTTCCTGTCCTTCCGCTCCGAGATCTGGCGCGACACCGACAATGCGCGTTCGGGCATGATGCCGTGGGCGTTCGAGGACGGCATGGGTTTTGAGCGCTATGTCGACTATGCGCTCGATGTGCCCATGTATTTCGTCAAGCGCGGCGACGATTACATCGACGTGTCGGGCTCCTCGTTCCGCGCCTTCTTCGACGGCCGCAACAACAATCTGCCCGGCGAGCGTCCGACGCTGTCGGACTGGGCCAACCATCTCTCGACGATTTTCCCGGAAGTGCGGCTCAAGCGTTACCTCGAAATGCGCGGCTCCGATGGCGGCCCGTGGGGCCGTCTGCCGGCACTGTCGGCGTTCTGGGCCGGGCTGTTCTATGACGACGTCTCGCTCGACGCCGCCTGGGACCTGGTGAAGCACTGGACCGCGCCCGAGCGTCAGGCCCTGCGCGACGATGTGCCGCGCTTCGGCTTCAAGGCGCGGATCAAGGACCGTTATCTGTTCGAGATCGCCAAGGAGTGCCTCGTTCTGGCACATGCGGGCCTGCGTCGCCGCGGCCGCATCGACGCGATCGGCCGCGACGAAACGCGGCATCTGGAGCCGCTCGACCGCATCATCGATTCCGGCCGAACCCCGGCCGAAGAGATGCTCGAGAAGTTCAACGGCGCCTGGAAGGGCTCGGTGGAACCGGCCTATGCGGAATACGCGTTCTAGTTATATCGGCCACGATCAGGATTTGAGCTGTTCATCGCCCATACAGGTTTGCGGCGATCAAATGACCGGCCGAAAAACCTGAGCGCCGTCAATAACTCGAAAGCTGTTCGGATGTGGAAGGGCCGCCTGCCTGGGGCCGTCATGGCCAAGGTCTTGGCAAAGGTCTTGGCATGCGTCGTGACTTGCGCCACGCTGCTGTTGCTCGCTTTTGCGAGCGGGCCTGCGCGCGCCCAGACGGCGTTCGACCGGCCTGGCGGCGATTATTTCAACACGCCGGTCACGTCAGGTGATCCCGAGGATTGCGCGCTGCTCTGCGAGCGCGATCGCAAATGCCGCTCCTGGAGCTTCAGCTATCCCGACATCGACGGCGCCGCTGCGGTGTGCTGGCTCAAGAATACCGTGCCGCCGCGGGTGCCGGGTAGTTGCTGTATCTCCGGCGTGCGCGGCGCCGGCGTGATCGAGCCGCGCGTCGAGGGAGTGGAGACCTCGATCGACCGCCCCGGCGGCGATCTGCGCAATTTCGACCTCAAGGAAGGCGAAGGCGAGGAGGCCTGCAAGGCCGCCTGCACCGCCGACAACAAATGCCGCGCCTTCACCTATGCCCGTCCCGGCTATACGGGCCGCGAAGCGCGCTGTTTCCTGAAAAAGGACATCAAGCCGCCGCGGCGGAAGGCGGGGTTCACGTCGGGTGTTGTGAGGTAGGTTCGGATCACTCGGCGGCAATCACCGTGATCTCCGGCCACAACGCTTTCCATCGCGCCGCCTTCGCGGCGTAGTTCGCCGCAGAAAAATTCAGAGCCGGATTGGGCCGCACGATCAATCCCGCGACGTCGTTGAACCCATGCGGCGCGTAAACCTCATGGCCGTCGTCCGCGCGCATCACGCCGATTTGCGTGTTCTGGGTGAGGAAGCGGTCGATGCCGTCAGTCGCGCGCGTCAAGGGCGGATAGGGCAGGGCGTGCTTGGCCGGGTACCACAGGTGCACGCGTGCCTGATTGCGGGTCTCGATCTTGACTCCGAGATGCCCGAGTCGAGCTTGCACCTTGCGGATCACGGAGTCTTCCGCTTCCCAGGAAGTATTGGGATCGAAATAGAACACGTCGTAATCGGCGATGCCATGATCGATGGCGCGGCCGGTGAGCACGTTCCAAACCGTTTGCACCAGGCATCCCGAGACCAGCCACGCATCAGGCAGCGCGAGGCGGTGGAGCTCGTCGATGATCGCAACGTTGATCGGGTTCTTCAGCGCCAACGCGAGGAAGCGCGCCTCATCCATTGTGCCACTCACGCGCACTTGCGCGCATCATAATCCGTTCGCGCGGCCTTCGATGCCAGCGCGCGCCAGCGCCGCCGCAGAAGCGGCTCGACGGTCGCGCGCCTGGCCTTGGTCATGAGATCGGCTCAGTGCACGGCGGTGAAGAACCGGGCGAGGCGGAAGCCGGAGAGCCAGGTCCACACCGGCTGGCCGCGCATGCCGAGATCCCAGGAGCCGAGCACGGCATCGGCACGACCGACCAGATTGTCGACCGGCAGCAGGCCGACGCCGCCGGAGCGCAGCGGGACGCGGCTGTCGGCCGAGTTGTCGCGGTTGTCGCCAAGCACGAACAGATGTCCGGCCGGCACCGTCACTTCCTGGGTGTTGTCGAGCGGACCGTTGTCGCGCATCTTGAAGATCAGGTGCTTGACGCCGTTCGGCAGTGTCTCGACATAGCGGTAGGCGGGCTCGCTGCCGCCATTGTCGTCCTCGGCGGCACCAACGCCATCCGGCTTGAGCTCGGCGGGGCGATCGTTGATGAAGAGCTGCCCCTGTCGCATCTGGATGCGATCGCCGGGCAGGCCCACGACGCGCTTGACCCAGGCCTGCGAGCGGTCGCCGGGCCAGCGGAAGACCACGACATCGCCAGCCTTCGGCGTCTCAGCGAAGACGCGGCCGGTTTCCGGCAGGTTGATCTGGATCGGCAGCGACGAGGTGCCGTAGCCATAGGGGAATTTCGAAGCCAGCAGGGCGTCGCCGATCAACAGCGTCGGCTCCATCGAGCCCGACGGCACGTAGAACGGTTCGGCCAGCGCGCCCTTGGCGATGAAGACGGCGGCGACGATGCCGGCGAGCTGCACGAGCTGACCGCCCCAACCGCTGCTCTTCCGCTTGGTGCTGACAGTTACTTTCTCAACGCTCATGCGCCCGTTCCACCCACCGTAATGCGTTCCATCAGCAGCGACGGCTGGCCGACGCCGACCGGCACGCCCTGGCCGTTCTTGCCGCAGGTGCCGATGCCGGTATCGAGCGCGAGATCGTTGCCGATCATACGGATGCGATGCAGGTCGGTCGGCCCGTTGCCGATCAGCATGGCGCCCTTCAGCGGCGCGCCGATCTTGCCGTTCTCGATCTTGTAGGCCTCGGTGCACTGGAAGACGTATTTGCCCGAGGTGATGTCGACCTGTCCGCCGCCGAAATTCGCGGCAAACACGCCGTTCTTCACCGACGCGAGAATCTCGGCCGGATCGCGCTCGCCTGCGAGCATGTAGGTGTTGGTCATGCGCGGCATCGGCACATGGGCATAGCCCTGGCGCCGGCCGTTGCCGGTCGGCTTCATGTTCATCAGGCGCGCATTCTGGCGGTCCTGCATGTAGCCGACCAGGATGCCGTCCTCGATCAGCACGGTGCGATTGGTCGGCGTGCCCTCGTCGTCGATCGACAGCGAGCCACGGCGCGAGGCAATGGTGCCGTCGTCGACCACGGTCACGCCCTTGGCCGCGACTTGCTGGCCCATCAGCCCGGCAAACGCAGACGTCTTCTTGCGGTTGAAGTCGCCCTCGAGGCCGTGACCGACCGCTTCATGCAGCATCACGCCGGGCCAGCCGGCGCCGAGCACGACGTCCATCTCGCCGGCAGGGGCGGGAATCGATTCCAGATTGACCAAAGCCTCACGCAGCGCGCCGTCGGCGGCGTCGCGCCAGTTTTTGCTCTCGATGAATTCGGCGTAGCCGGCGCGGCCGCCATAACCCTTGCTGCCGCTTTCCTGGCGGTCGCCCTGGCCGGCGACGACGGAGACGTTGACGCGCACCAGCGGCCGGATGTCGCGATAGCTCTCGCCGTCGGGCCGCAGGATCTCGACGACCTGCCAGGTCGCGCCCAGGCTGACGCTGACCTGCCGCACCCGCGGATCCTTGTCGCGCAGATAGGCGTCGATTTCGGCGAGCAGCTTGACCTTGGTCTCGAAGCCCGGCGCATCCAGTGGATTGTCGTCACTATAAAGCCGCACATTGGTATGCGCCGGCGGGGCTGCAAAGCTGCCGGAATAGCCGCCGCGGACGGCGGCCACCGCGTCGGCGGCGCGAATCAGCGCCGGCAGCGACACGTCGGAGGAATGTGCATAGCCAACGGCGTCGTCCTTGACCGCGCGCAGGCCAAACCCTTGCGAGGTGTCGTAGGTCGCCTGCTTCAGCCGCCCATTGTCGAACATCAGCGCTTCGGTCTGGCTGTATTCCAGGAACAATTCGCCGTCGTCGGCGCCGGCAAGGCCGCGCGCGAGTTCGTTGCGAACCTGGTCGCGGTCGAGATTGGCGCGGTCGAGCAGGGAGGTTGTGGCAGGATTTGTCATGCGTCCGTCCATTATCGGGGGATGTGAGGCAAGATAATGGTTTCGGAACGGTTCCGCGAGGGCGCGCCGCGTCACATTACGGAAACAATAGATTCACCAGCGACTTTCAGCGCCTAAGGCAGCTTGTCATATCCCTCGCCGAGCCCGTTCAGGCTGAGCGGGAAGCCGATGCCTTCCTCAGGCGTCTCGAAGATGATGAAGGTCGCGGTCTTGGCGCTGCGGAGCTGACCAAGCAGCTTGTCGTCCATGACGACCTCGGCGACGCAGCCATTGGGCAGGCAGCGGACGAAGCCGGCGCGGCCGACGTCCTGGTTGTCGAGCTTCAGCCCCAGGCCCGAGGGTAGCAGCACGCCCAAAGGGGCGACCACCCGCATCAGGCGGCTCTTCTGGTCGGCGGTCTTGAGCACGATCACGGTGAGGCCGGCGTTGGAGCGGTCTTCCGCCACCACGCTCTGGATCAGGGCGCATTGCTCGGCCTGGGCGCCCGGTGGAGTGTCGCAGCGGATCTGCCAGTCGCCATGGACGGAGCGCACCGCGCCCTGCGCATGGGCTAGGCCCGGCAATGCAAGGAGAAGGGCGGCGGACAGCAGGCCGATCAGGACCGTGAAGCGGTTAGCCGGCCTTGCCATGCATCTCGAAAGCCCCATCGGGGTCGGTCCCTCTGCTCGCGCGCGCTGGTGGACTGATACGGCAATGACGGCGTCTTGAAGGCAATTCCCAAGCAAATCCCGCGCCGCCTTGGCCCGCCATCGCCGGCACGAATCAGGTTCCTGCGCAACTGTCCGCCAGTGCCTACCGCCGGCAATTCAGCTGTCAAGCCGCGGCATCCCGGGAAACGGTATTTTTGTCTGATCTTGCTGGGAAATATCTTGCGGGTGATGGCTGACAGTGGGGGCCGAAGACTGCATTGCGATAGATCAAGAATTATGGTTTGAGAGGCTTGATTTCGGCGTTTGAGCGATCTGGCCCCAATTCCTCTTAGAGGTATTCTTGCGCGGCGGTTTGTCGGACGGGCGGGTCGAATAAGCATTTCCCGGACATACGGGAATGCACCTGGGGTGATTTCGTAAGGGGAGCGCGAGCGGCATGAGGATGTCGAAGAGTCGGGTGGGCCGGCATTTGCTGGGATTGGCCACCATCGCCTTGGTGGCCGCTGGCATCACGTTGGCGACGGGCGGCGCGGCATTTGCCGAGCTCGGGCAGCCGGAGCCGTGGGAATGGCATCTCCAGGCCTCCGGGTCTCCGGTGATGGACAATATCGTCTGGTTTCACGACTTCTTGTCCGTACTGATCATCGTGATCACACTGTTCGTGCTGGCGCTGCTCGTGGTCGTGGTGGTGAAGTTCAATTCGAAGGCCAATCCGGTGCCGTCGCGAACCACCCACAACACGCTGATCGAGGTGGTGTGGACCCTGGTACCGGTGCTGATCCTGGTCGGCATCGCGGTGCCGTCGTTCCGCCTGCTGTTCCTCGAGCTCGACGTGCCGAAGGCGGATCTGACCATCAAGGCCACCGGCAAGCAGTGGTACTGGTCCTACGCCTATCCGGATAACGGCAAGTTCGAGTTCGACTCGCTGATGGCCCAGGACAAGCAGCCCCGCCTGCTCGGCGTCGACAACGAGATGGTGGTGCCGGTCAACAAGGTGATTCGTGTTCAGGTCACCGGCGCCGACGTCATCCACGCGTTCGCGCTGCCGGCTTTCGGCGTCAAGATCGACGCCATTCCGGGGCGGCTGAACGAGACCTGGTTCAAGGCCACCAAGACCGGCATGTTCTATGGCCAGTGCTCGGAGCTCTGCGGCAAGGACCACGCCTTCATGCCGATCGCGATTCGCGTCGTGAACGACCAGGAGTTCGCCTCCTGGGTCGAATCGGCAAAGAAAAAATATGCGAGCGGCGGCACCAGCATTTTCGCCTCCGCAGCCGGCCCGACGCAGTAAGCGCCGGGCGACGGCTTGACGGACTGAAAGCGACATAAAGGGCGGGACCTCCAAAGGTCCGAATGGGACGCAAGGCAGGATTTGAAAATGGCAACCAGCGCAGCGGCACACGGCGATCACGCGCAAGACCACGGACATGACCACGAGCACGCCCATCCGACCGGATGGCGTCGTTACGTGTATTCGACGAACCACAAGGACATCGGCACGATGTACCTGATCTTCGCGGTCATCGCCGGCATCATCGGTGCCGCGATGTCGATCGCGATCCGTGCCGAATTGATGTATCCGGGCGTGCAGATATTCCACGAGACGCACACCTATAACGTGTTCGTGACCTCGCACGGCCTGATCATGATCTTCTTCATGGTCATGCCCGCGATGATCGGCGGCTTCGGCAACTGGTTCGTGCCGCTGATGATCGGCGCGCCGGACATGGCGTTCCCGCGCATGAACAACATCTCGTTCTGGCTGCTGCCGGCCTCCTTCGCCCTGCTCGTGATGTCGACCTTCGTCGAGGGCGAGCCCGGCGCGAACGGCGTCGGTGCCGGCTGGACCATGTATGTGCCGCTGTCGAGCACCGGTCACCCGGGCCCGGCCGTCGACTTCGCGATCCTCTCGCTCCATCTGGCGGGCGCCTCGTCGATCCTCGGCGCGATCAACTTCATCACCACGATCTTCAACATGCGCGCGCCGGGCATGACCCTGCACAAGATGCCGCTGTTCGTGTGGTCGATCCTGGTAACGGTGTTCCTGCTGCTGTTGTCGCTGCCGGTTCTCGCCGGTGCGATCACCATGCTGCTCACCGACCGCAATTTCGGCACGACGTTCTTCGCGCCCGATGGCGGCGGCGACCCCGTGCTGTTTCAGCATCTGTTCTGGTTCTTCGGTCACCCCGAGGTGTACATCCTGATCCTGCCCGGCTTCGGCATGATCAGCCAGATCGTCTCGACCTTCTCGCGCAAGCCCGTGTTCGGCTATCTCGGCATGGCCTACGCCATGGTCGCGATCGGTGGCATCGGCTTCGTGGTGTGGGCGCATCACATGTACACGGTCGGCATGTCGTCGGCGACGCAGGCCTATTTCGTCGCCGCCACGATGGTGATCGCGGTTCCGACCGGCGTGAAGATCTTCTCCTGGATCGCGACGATGTGGGGCGGCTCGATCGATTTCCGTGCCCCGATGATCTGGGCGGTGGGCTTCATCTTCCTGTTCACGGTCGGCGGCGTCACCGGCGTCGTGCTGGCGAACGCCGGCGTCGATCGCGTGCTGCAGGAGACCTACTACGTCGTCGCCCACTTCCACTACGTGCTGTCGCTTGGCGCGGTGTTCGCGATCTTCGCCGGCTGGTACTACTGGTTCCCGAAGATGACGGGCTACATGTACAACGAGACGCTGGCCAAGGCGCACTTCTGGTTCACCTTCGTCGGCGTCAACCTGGTGTTCTTTCCGCAGCACTTCCTCGGCCTGTCGGGCATGCCGCGCCGCTATGTCGACTATCCGGATGCGTTCGCCGGCTGGAACCTCGTCTCCTCGCTCGGCTCCTACATCTCCGGCTTCGGCGTGCTGATCTTCCTCTACTGCGTGTTCGACGCCTTCATGAAGAAGGTCCCGGCGGGCGACAATCCGTGGGGTGCAGGCGCGACCACGCTGGAGTGGACGCTGTCCTCGCCGCCGCCCTTCCACCAGTTCGAAGTGCTGCCCCGCGTGCAGTAAGCGACAAAACTTCCGCGGCGCTCGTGACGGGCGCCGCGGCTCTACAAAGAAACGAGTAGGTTTAAGTGTCCGTCCTCGATCAGAACGCCGTCGACATCAATCCCCGCATCTCCGAGGCGGAGGTCGGTGATTACCTCGCGCTGCTCAAGCCGCGGGTGATGTCGCTCGTGATCTTCACCGCGCTGGTCGGGATGGCGATGGCGCCGGGACGCTTCCACTGGGTGCTCGCGATCACCTCGCTGCTCTGCATCGCGGTCGGCGCCGGCGCCTCCGGCGCGCTCAACATGGCGCTCGAGGGTGACATCGACGCCAAGATGTCGCGCACAGCCAACCGCCCGATCCCGCGCGGCCGCATCACCCGGCCCGAGGCAATGGCGTTCGGCATGACGCTCGCCTTCTTCTCGGTGATGACGCTCGGCATTCTCGTCAACTGGATCGCGGGCGCGCTGCTCGCCTTCACCATCTTCTTCTACGTCGTGATCTACACGATGGGCCTGAAGCGCTGGACCGCGCAGAACATCGTGATCGGCGGCGCCGCCGGCGCGCTGCCGCCGGTGGTGGCGTGGGCGTCCGTCACCGGTACGGTCGACGTCGAGCCGTTGCTGCTGTTCGCCATCATCTTCTTCTGGACGCCGCCGCACTTCTGGGCGCTGGCGCTGTTCCGCTCCGACGACTATGCCCGCGCCGGCATTCCGATGCTGCCCAATGTCGCCGGCCCCGATGCGACCCGTCTCCAGATCTTGCTCTACACCATCGTGCTGATCGCAGTGGCTGCCGCGCCCTGGGCGCTCGGCTATTTCGACGCCACCTACGGCGTGACCTCGCTGGTGCTCGGCGCCGGCATGCTGGTGCTCGCGATCAACGTGTATGTGCGCCGCGAACGCAGCCAGTCGCTGCGCGCGACGCGAAAACTGTTTGCCTTCTCGATCCTGTATCTGTTCGCGCTGTTCGCGACCCTGCTGGCCGAGGTCGTCTACCGGGCGCTTGCTCCCATGGTTGGGGGCGCATGAGGCAGGAATGGCTGACAAACCCGAGCCAGATGGAATCGTCCTCACCGAGGCGCAAAAGAAGAGCCGCCGTCAGCGTTCGATTGCGATCGCGCTTGCGCTCGGCGTTCTCGTCATCCTGTTTTTCGCTGTCACCATGGTCAAGGGACCGGCGGTTCTAGTTCGGCCAATGTGAGAGAGATGGATCGAGAGCCGACCATATCGCAGGACGTGACCTCAAAGCCGGTGCGCCGTGGTTTGGGTCGCGACGCATTGGTCGCCTCGATCTGCGGCGGCGTCGTCGCGCTCATGGTCGGCGCGTCCTACGCAGCGGTGCCGTTCTACAACTGGTTCTGCCGCGCCACCGGCTTCAACGGCACGACTCAGGTCGCGACCTCGGCGCCAGCCACCGGCCCGATCGCACGCAAGATCGCGGTACGCTTCGATGCCAACGTCGCGCCCGGTCTGCCCTGGAAGTTCGAGCCGGAGCAGACCGAGGTCGAGGTCAATATCGGCCAGGTCACCACGATCTACTACACCGTGACCAACCAGGCCGCGCGCACCACCTCCGGGCAAGCCGCCTACAACGTCGCGCCGCTGACGGTCGGCTCCTATTTCCAGAAGATCAACTGCTTCTGCTTCACCGAGCAGACCATGGCGCCCGGCGAGAAGCGCGAGATGCCCGTGGTGTTCTACGTCGATCCGTCGATCGTCGACGACCACGACAATGACGGGCTCGGCACCATCACGCTGTCCTACACGTTCTATCAGGTGAAGGATCCGGTGGTGAAGCCGCTCGCATTCGGCGATGACGACAAACGCAAGGGAAATCTCCAGCCGCCGGGTTGACGCTCAGGGTTGGAATAAGGGGATAAGTGCCGGACAGGCACGGGATTGAGGAGACAGACCGTAATGGCTACCGCGCAAGGCAAGCATCACGACTACCACTTGGTCGATCCGTCCCCCTGGCCGGTGGTCGGCTCCATCTCGGCCTTCGTCATGGCGGTCGGCGCGATCACCTGGATGCACCACATGGTCTCGGCCGCGCCGATCATCTTCGGTATCGGCACCGTCGGCGTGCTCTACACCATGGCGAGCTGGTGGGGCGACGTGATCAAGGAAGCCCAGTACAAGGGCGACCATACCCGGGTCGTACAGATCAGCCATCGCTACGGCATGATCCTGTTCATCGCCTCCGAGGTGATGTTCTTCGTTGCCTGGTTCTGGGCCTATTTCAACGCCGCGCTGTTCCCGGCCGACGCCGTCCACGCCACCCGCGACGCCGTGTTCGGCTGCGGCCTTGGCACCGCGGCCGGCGCGTGCACCGTGCCGGGCACCTGGCCGCCGCATGGCATCGAGACTTTCGATCCCTGGCATCTGCCGCTGCTGAACACGCTGATCCTGCTCACCTCCGGCACCACGGTCACCTGGGCGCATCACGCGCTGCTCGAGAACGACCGCCAGGGCCTGAAATACGGCCTGATCCTCACCGTCCTCCTGGGCGCGACCTTCACCTGCGTGCAGGCCTATGAGTACAGCCACGCGGCGTTCTCGTTCGGCGGCAACGTCTACGGCGCGACCTTCTTCATGGCGACCGGCTTCCACGGTTTCCACGTGCTGGTCGGCACCATCTTCCTGCTGGTCTGTCTGTTCCGCGCCTATGCCGGCCATTTTACGCCGACGCAGCACCTCGGCTTCGAGTTCGCGGCCTGGTACTGGCACTTCGTCGACGTGGTGTGGCTGTTCCTGTTCCTGTGCATCTACGTCTGGGGCCACGGCGCCGAGGCTATGGCCCACGGCGCACACTGAGCCGCGGTCAATCGATCTGGAAAGGGCGGCCGCAGGGCCGCCCTTTTGCTTTCCGAAACTGTGATAGAGTTGCGCGTCATGAACGAACCTGCCGGCACTCCCGAGTCCCAGCCCACGGTCCTGCAAAGCGCACTGCGCGGGCTCGCCTGTAAATGCCCGCGCTGCGGTGAAGGCAAGCTCTATGCGGGCTTCCTGACGCTCGCGCCATCCTGTGACGTCTGCGGTCTCGACTACGCCTTCATCGATGCCGGTGACGGTCCGGCGATCTTCATCATCATGCTGGCCGGCGCGATCGTGGTCGGTTGCGCGCTCGTCGTCGAGGTCAAATATCAGCCACCATACTGGCTGCATGCAGTGCTGTGGCTGCCGTTGATCCTCGCAACCACGCTTCTCCCACTACGCTCCATGAAATCGCTGCTGATCGCGCTGCAATTCCACCACAAGGCAGCACCTGGCCGACTGGTCGACCGCGCGAAATGAGCGAGCCTGCGCGCAAGCCTCGCGTGGCCGGCTTTGCGCTGTTCACGCTTCTGCTGACCGCGGCCTTCGTCGCGCTCGGTGTCTGGCAATTGCAGCGACGCACCGCCAAGCACGAACTGATCGCCGCACTCACCGAGCGCCTCGCGGCCGCGCCGATCGCGCTGCCGCCGCCTGCGCAATGGGCGGCGCTGACGCCTGCGCGCGACGAGTTTCGCCGCGTCAGCTTCACGGCGACCTATGCGGCTTCGCCGGATGCGATGGTCTACTCGTCCGGCTCCGCCGTGCGCAGGGATGCCTCCGGCCCCGGCACCTGGGCATTCCTGCCGGCGCGGCTGCCGAGCGGCGAGATCGTCGTGATCGATGCGGGGTTCGTCGAGAACACGATGCAGGAGCGCAGCGTCGAGGATCGCGCGGTGAAGAAGCTCGTCACCGGCGCGCCGGTCGCGCTCACCGGCTATCTGCGGTTTCCGGAAGCACCGGGATGGCTGACGCCGGCCGAGAACCTGGACAAGCGGCTGTGGTTCGCGCGCGATCATCTGGCAATCGCAAGCGCGCTTCATTGGGGCGCTGTCGCGCCGTTCTACGTCGACCTCGAGCAGCCGGCTCCCGAGAACAACATTCCACGTCCGGGGCCGCTGGACGTGAATTTGAAAGATGACCATCTGCAATACGCGATCACCTGGTTCGCGCTCGCAGGCGCGGTGCTGATCGCCTTTGTGGTTTGGGTCAGGGGACGGCGAAAGAGCGAAGCGAGTCCGTAGGTTCCCGGTGGGGACCCGGAATCGCCCGGGCTTTATTATTCAGCACATATTCACGAGGGTGGTCCTAAGCCGACCTGAAATATTTTCCGCGGCAAACAGGATTGCTGGCGTGGGCGATTTCGATCAGATGGGACTTGTCGTCGATTGGGTGGATGCCTGCCGCAGGGGCGACCTTGCGATGCTGCTCGACCTCTATGCCGACGATGCCGAGCTGGAATGCACGTGCAACGGCACGCATCTCTATCGCGGCCGGCGCGAGCTCGAAACCTATTGGGGACCGAAACTCAGCGCCTTCTCCTCGGCTGGCTTCGGGCTGGAGGAGATCCATCCCGCGCAGAACGGCATCGATCTCGAATATTCCGTCGCGGGCGCGCTGCGCGTCCGCGCCACGTTCCGCTTCAGCGCGGAAGGCAAGATCTACAGCACGCAGTGCGAGCCGGCGCAGCAGGGCTCGCACGATTGCGGTGCGTGCTAGCCTGTGATCGGGGCGTGGACTTCCCCGAGTGGAAGGCGGCAGCGCACATAGGTTCGTTCGTCCGCCCGCAGCAGTGACAGGGATCCGCTGAGCGCCCGAACGCGCTCGTGCATGCCGGTCAGGCCTCGGCCGAAGACATTGTCGGCGGGAAAGCCGCTGCCATCGTCGGAGACGTCGATCGCGAGGACATCGCCGGCAATCGCGGTCTCCACATGGGCGTTGCGTGCTCCGGCGTGGCGCAGCACGTTGGTCAAGGTCTCCTGGATGACGCGGTAGACGGTCTGGGCCAGCGGTCCATCGATCTCGTTGAGACCGGGATCGATCGCGGCGGTGAGGCCGATATGCGGCGCTTGCCTGCGAAAGTTCCGGAGCAGTGTCTGCACGCTGGCCTCAAGCCCCAATTCCTCGATGTAGAGCGGCCGCAGCCGGTCGAGGATGCGGCGGTTGGTTTGCTGGAGCGCCTCGACCGATCGCATCACCTCCTGCACGGACTTGCCGAGATTTCCCGTCTGTGGTGCGGCCTCGCTCAGCGCGATCGTGCCGGCGCGGATGCTGAACAGCAGCGGGCCAAGTTCGTCGTGCAGCTCGCGGGCGAGATCGCGCCGCTCATTGTCCTGCAGCGACACCAGGCGGTGCAGTAGATCGCGATTGTCCTGGCTCAATTGCGCGAGCGTCGCTGCCAGCGCATTGGCCTCCTCGCAGCTCTGCCGGATTTCCGGCGGGCCTGCGACCGGGATCGGCATCGCATAATCGCCTTGCCGAATACGGGTGAGGCCTGCGCCGAGATTTTGCAGGGGCCGTAGCGCCGATCCTGCGAACAGATAGGCGATCGTTCCGGTCAGCACCATCAGCACCGCAATGAGGCTCGTCAGTGCCAGAAAGCCGATCCACTTCTCGAACAGGTCGGCCGACATGTCGGGCACGAACACGATGTCGCCAATGTGCCTGCCGTCGATGACGACGGGAGACGCCGCGTTCATGTCGGGGATGGCGATCAGGTCCACGAACCATTGCGGCACGCCATGCATATCCCGCAGGCCCTCCCGCACAAGAGGCGAGGGACCCGCCTCCACGGGTCGGAATTGGATATCAGAGGCGGTGCCCAAAGAATTGACAAAGGCGTCAAGCACCTTCCGCGGATTGTCTGACGCGCTCAGGGCGCTGTTGAGCGCGACAGCGACGGTTTGGGTCGAGCGTCGACCGGGCTCGTTCTCGTCGGCCAGTTGGCCGCCCGCGAAGGTCTGGAGCAGCACGCCGCCCATCGCCAGCGCGGCAATAAAGCTCACGCCGAGCGGAAGAAACAGCTGGGTCCTGAACGAGAGTCGGTGCCACATTAGGTCAATTCTAACGCGCATTGGCGGGATTTTCTCTTTCCATTTGTTCCCGCCGGTCTATGAGTCAGAAAACAAGAGAGCGCGCGATGCAAGATACCGCCAAGCCGGCGACCAGGGTCCTGATCGTCGACGATCATCCCGTGGTGCTGTCCGGTTGCCGCACCCTTTTCGCATCCGATCATTCGATCCGGATCGACGAGGCGAGCGACGCCAAATCAGGCCATCGCGCCTATGTCAGCAAGCGGCCCGACGTGACCGTGATCGACATCAGCCTGCCCGATGTCTCGGGCTTCGAGCTGATGCGCCGGATCCGCAAGGACGATCCGGACGCCAAGATCATCATGTTCAGCATGAACGATGACCCGGCCTTCGTGGTGCGCGCCGTGGACCTCGGGGCGCAGGGCTATGTCTCCAAGGGCGACGATCCCCGGATCCTGCTCAAGGCCGTGCGCAAGGTGGTCGCGGGCGATAACTTCATTTCGCCGCAGCTCGCGGAGGCCGTGACGTTCTCGGGCGCTGCGATCAAGGCCAATCCGGCCTCGCAGATGACGCCGCGGGAGCTCGAAATTCTCCGCCTGCTCGGGCGCGGCGACAAGATCGTCGAGGTCGCCGAGGCGCTCGGCATCTCCTACAAGACCGTCGCCAACACCACGTCCCTGCTCAAGCAGAAGCTGGGGGCCAAGAACCACTCCGACCTGATCCGGATCGCGGTGGAAATTGGGATGAACTGACACCGTCAGGGACCGAACCGGTTGCTCCAGGATGCAGCCGGTTCGGCCGACGGATCGGCCCAGCCGCGCATCCGGGCAATGCGTGGACGACGGCTGAAACCTTCCGCCGACACAATGGGCCGACGCGACGTTCGTTCCGTCGTGCGCGTCTATTCGGGAAAAAGAGGCAACAGGACCGAGCGCCGAGCGGCCTGATCGATGGCCCCGCGGGGACATATCGGGAAAAACAGGAACATTCGGCGTTGCGCGCCGTTTTTCTTCTTGACGATTTCGTGACAGGCGACGAAAGCTCGCTCGACTTTTGGGGCCGACCCCCGACACGGAAACCGGGTCTGCACACATCAACGACAGACCTTCCAAGAGAAGGGCTGCGGCATCCGCCGCAGCCCTTTTTCGTTGGGCATGGTGCGGCCCCGGAAAACACTCTATGGTGCCGCGAGCCGCTGGCTGTGAACTAGGAACATCGTGAAATCAAAGGCTTAAGGCCCGGACTCAGGTCGGGCCGGCCTTTGGAGGGCAGTTTGACTCGTTATATCTCGACCCGGGGCGAGGCCCCTGAGCTTGGCTTCTGCGACGTGATGCTGACGGGGCTTGCCCGCGACGGCGGCCTGTATGTCCCGGTGACTTGGCCGCAACTCCCGGTCGAGACCATCGCCGGCTTTTTCGGCCGCCCCTATTGGGAGGTCGCGGTCGACGTGATCCGTCCCTTCGTCGGCGGCGAAATTTCCGACGCCGACCTCGGTCGCATGGCGAACGAGGCCTATGCCACCTTCCGTCATCCGGCCGTGGTGCCGCTGCGCCAGATGTCGCCGCATCAATTCGTGCTGGAGCTGTTCCACGGTCCGACGCTCGCCTTCAAGGACGTGGCGATGCAGCTGATCTCGCGTCTGATGGACCATGTGCTGGCCAAGCGCGGCCAGCGCACCACCATCGTGGTCGCGACCTCCGGCGACACCGGCGGCGCGGCTGTCGATGCGTTCGCGGGGCTGGAGAATGTCGATCTCGTCGTGCTGTTCCCGCACAAGCGCATCTCCGAGGTGCAGCAGCGCATGATGACGACGACGGGCGCAGCCAACGTCCACGCGCTCGCCATCGAGGGCAATTTCGACGACTGCCAGGCGCTCGTGAAGGGGATGTTCAACAACCATCGCTTCCGCGATGCGACCTCGCTGTCCGGCGTCAATTCCATCAACTGGGCCCGCATCGTCGCCCAGGTGGTTTATTATTTCACCTCCGCAGTCGCCGCCGGCGCGCCGGCACGTGCGGTGGATTTCATCGTGCCGACCGGCAATTTCGGCGATATTTTTGCAGGCTACGTTGCCAAGCGCATGGGGCTTCCCGTGCGAACGCTGCGCATTGCCGCCAACGTCAATGACATTCTCGCCCGCACGCTCAAGACCGGCATCTACGAGGTGCGCGAGGTGCACGCCACCGCCTCGCCCTCGATGGACATCCAGATCTCCTCGAATTTCGAGCGGCTGCTGTTCGAAGCCGGCAAGCGCGACGCAGCCGGTGTGCGCCGGTTGATGGATTCGCTGAAACAGTCGGGCCGCTTTGTCCTGCCTGACGCCACGCTCGCTGCGATCCGTGAAGAATTCGACGCCGGCCGCGCCGACGAGACCGAAACCGCGGCTGCGATCCGCGCCGCCTGGCGCGAGGCCGGCGAGCTTGTCGATCCCCACACCGCCGTGGCGCTCGCGGTCGCCGATCGCGACACCACCGACACGACCGTGCCCAACATCGTACTCTCGACCGCGCATCCGGCCAAATTCCCTGATGCCGTGGATGCGGCCTGCGGCCAGCGGCCGCAACTGCCGGCGTGGCTCGACGGTCTCATGACCAAATCCGAACATATGAAGGTCATGAAGAACGATCAGGCCGAGGTGGAGCGGTTCGTGCTGTCGGTCAGCCGTGCCGCGAAACAGGGAGTTGCCGGATGAGCGTCGAAATCTCCAAGCTTGCCTCCGGCCTGACCGTCGTCACCGACAACATGCCGCATCTGGAGACCGCCGCGCTCGGCGTCTGGGCCGGCGTCGGCGGCCGCGACGAGAAACCGAATGAGCATGGCATCTCGCATCTGCTCGAGCACATGGCGTTCAAGGGCACGACCGGGCGCTCCTCGCGCGAGATCGTCGAGGAAATCGAGGCGGTCGGCGGCGACCTCAATGCCGGCACCTCGACCGAGACCACGTCCTATTATGCCCGCGTGATGAAGGCCGACGTGCCACTGGCGCTCGACGTGCTTGCCGACATCCTGGCCAACCCCGCCTTCGAGCCCGATGAGCTCGAGCGCGAGAAGAACGTCATCGTGCAGGAGATCGGCGCGGCCCAGGACACGCCCGACGACGTCGTGTTCGAGCATCTCAACGAGCTCTGCTATCCCGACCAGCCGATGGGCCGCTCGCTGCTCGGCACCGCCAAGACCCTGCGCGCCTTCAACCGCGACTCGCTGCGCGACTATCTGTCGACGCATTACCGCGGGCCCGACATGGTGGTGGCGGCGGCCGGTGCCGTCGATCACAAGCAGGTCGTCGCCGAGGTCGAGAAGCGCTTTGCGAGCTTTGACGCGACGCCGGGGCCGAAGCCGCAGGCCGCCCAGTTCGGCAAGGGCGGCGCCAAGGTCGTGCATCGCGAGCTCGAGCAGGCCCATCTGACGCTGGCGCTGGAAGGCGTGCCGCAGACCGACCTGTCGCTGTTCTCGCTCCAGGTCTTCACCAACATCCTCGGCGGCGGAATGTCGTCGCGGCTGTTCCAGGAAGTCCGCGAGAAGCGCGGCCTCTGCTACTCGATCTACTCGTTCCACGCGCCCTATACCGACACCGGTTTCTTCGGCCTTTACACCGGCACCGATCCCGCCGACGCGCCGGAGATGATGGAGGTCGTGGTCGACATCATGAATGATTCGGTCGAGACCCTGACCGAGGCCGAGATCGCCCGCGCCAAGGCGCAGATGAAGGCGGGCCTGCTGATGGCGCTGGAGAGCTGCTCCTCGCGCGCCGAGCAACTCGCCCGGCACGTGTTGGCCTATGGCCGGCCGCAGACGGTGCAGGAGCTGGTGGCCCGGATCGACGCCGTGAGTGTCGAATCGACCCGAGATGCGGCGCGTGCACTGCTTTCGCGCAGCCGCCCTGCAGTAGTTGCATTGGGCAGCGGCAGGGGTCTGGACACGGCGGTGTCTTTTGCGGAAGGATTGACGAAGGCGCGCGCCAAGGCGCGGCTGCACTAGGAGCCGCGCAACGAGCGCCCCGTCCCGGGAAGCATCACCATGGCCCTCTTTCGCCTGCCATCCAGCGGACCTGCTGCTCTCGCCCCCCGCGGCAACGGGTTGTTGCTGCGGGCGCCGCAGATGTCGGATTTCCTGCAATGGGCGCATCTGCGCGAGACCAGCCGCGATTACTTGACGCCGTGGGAGCCGATCTGGCCGTCGGACGACCTGACCCGGTCCGGCTTCCGCCGCCGCCTGCGCCGCTATTCCGAGGACATCGCGGCGGACCGCTCCTATCCCTTTCTGATCTTCCGCGAGCTCGACGGCGCCATGGTCGGCGGCATCACGCTCGCCAATGTCCGGCGCGGCATCGTCCAGGCCGGCACCATCGGCTATTGGGTCGGCCAGCCCCACACCCATCGCGGCTACATGACCGCGGCGCTGCGGGTGCTGCTGCCGACGCTGTTCGGCGAGCTCAACCTGCACCGGGTCGAGGCCGCCTGCATCCCCACCAATGCGCCGTCGATCCGGGTGCTGGAGAAGTGCGGCTTCTCGCGCGAGGGGCTGGCGCGCCGCTATCTCTGCATCAACGGGGTCTGGCAGGACCATCTGCTGTTCGGCCTGCTGCACGAGGACTTCCGGGGCTGAGGCGGGTCTTCCATACGGCCAAAGTCCAGTTTTTTCCTGCCTTGGGATCGCCGATTTTGGCGATATAACCCGCACCACGCCGGCAATCGGCCGGGATGTTGTCATGGAGTACAGGCGTTCATGAACGAGCTTCGCTCATTGCGGAAAGCGCTGCGGCGGGGTCCGGTGATTGCGCTGGCGCTGTCGGTGTCATTCGCTTCCGTGTCGCCGGTCGCTGCGCAGTCGCTGACCGATCGCTTCAAGAGCCTGTTCGGCGGCAAATCCGACGAGCCGGCCAAGCCGGCGCCCGCGCCGGGCCAGCCGGCGGCCGATGACGACATCGATTGCCCGCAGGTCACGGTGCGCGCCGGAGCGTCCACTTACGGGGTCGGGGCGACAGGCAAGCCAGCCGTCGGCAACGATGTCCGCTTCCAGGCCTCGATCACCAAAATGGCGCGCGAATGCGTCCGCAACGGTGGCGAGATCACCGCGCGCATCGGCATCCAGGGCCGGGTCATCGCCGGCCCCGCGGGCGCGCCCAACACGGTCGAGGTGCCCCTGCGCGTCGCCGTGGTGCAGGGTGGCGTCGGCGAGAAGGTGATCGCCTCGAAGGCCTACCGGACCACGGTCGAGATGTCCGAAGGCGGCAGCGTGCCCTTCACCTTCGTTGCCGAGGACCTGTCCTACCCGGTGCCGTCGGCCGCAGCCGCCGATTCCTACATCTTCTACGTCGGCTTCGACCCGCAGGCCCTGTCGCCCGAGCCGAAAGCGCGGAAGAAGAAGTAAGGCACGCTTTCAGCCGTCATGGCCGGGCTTGTCCCGGCCATCCACGTTCTTTTTGGCGGCCAAGGCGTGGATGCCCGGGACGAGCCCGGGCATGACGATGAGGAAGCATCACGCACAAAACAAAAAAGCCGGCGCTCATCGCGCCGGCTTTTTGATGGGTGAGGCGTCTGCCCTCAGTTCAGCTTCTGGCGAACCTCGGTAATGCCCTTGGCGAGCAGATCGTCGGCGACCTGGCCCTTGACCGACTGCGACAGGATCGTGGAGGCGGCCTGGACGGCGGCTTCCGCGGCTGCGGCGCGAACATCGGCCACCGCCTGGGCCTCGGCGAGCGCGATCTTGCTCTCCGCGGTCTTGGTGCGGCGGGCGACGAAGTCTTCCACCTTGGCCTTGGCCTCGGTCGCGATGCGCTCGGCTTCACTCCTGGCGTTGGCGATGATGTCGGCAGCCTCGCGCTCGGCCGTGGCACTGCGCGCCTTGTAGTCGGCGAGCACCTTGGCGGCTTCCTGCTTCAGGCGGGTCGCGTCGTCGAGCTCGGCCTTGATGCGGTCGGCGCGATGGTCGAGCGCAGCCATCGCCTTCTTGAAGACCCCGAGATAGCCGAACACGACCATCAGAATCACGAAGGCGACGGCGACCCAGAATTCAGGTTCGAAGAACATATCGACTAACCCTTCAAGGACGCATCAACGGCGGCATTGACCGACGCCGCGTCCGGAACCACGCCGGTGAGCTGCTGCACGATGGTGCCTGCCGCATCGGCCGCGATGCCGCGGACGTTGCTCATGGCGGTCGCGCGGGTCGAGGCGATGGTCTTCTCCGCCTCGGCGAGCTTGGCCGCCAGCTGCTCTTCCAGCGCCTTGCGCTCGGCTTCCGCCTGCGCATTCGCCTTGTCGCGGGATTCGTTGCCGATCGCCTGTGCCCGCGAACGCGCCGAAGCAAGCTCGCCTTCATAGGCCTTCAGCGCCGCGTCGGACTGATCCTTCAGCGTCTGCGCTTCGGCGAGGTCACCCTCGATCTTGTTCTGACGCGCTTCGATCGCACCGCCGACCTTCGGCAGTGCGAGCTTGGACACGATCACGTAAAGCACGACGAAGAAGATCGCGAGCGACACCAGCTGCGAAGCGAAGGTGCTGCTCTCGAACGGCGGAAAACCGCCACCGTGACCGCCTTCGGTCTCGGTGTGGGCGCCCGCCGCCGGACTTTTCGCCCCGCCATGACTCTCAGCCATGGAGTTCTCCTGTTGCTGTCATGCGCGCCGCTTCGGTTGAAGCGGCGCGAAAATTCGTCCTCAGAGCGGAACGAACAGCAGCAGCAGTGCGATCAGCAGCGAGAAAATGCCGAGCGCTTCGGTCACGGCGAAGCCGAAGATCAGGTTGCCGAACTGGCCCTGAGCAGCCGACGGGTTGCGAACGGCTGCGGCGAGGTAGTTGCCGAAGATCACGCCCACGCCGACGCCTGCGCCGCCCATGCCGATGCATGCGATGCCCGCGCCGATAAGTTTTGCTGCTGCCGGATCCATTTTAGACTCCTTGGAAGAAAGATTGGGTTTTGGGTGGAAATTCCCCGGACCGCTTAGTGTCCCGGATGAATGGCGTCGTTGAGGTAGATGCAGGTCAGGATCGCAAACACATAGGCTTGCAGGAACGCGACCAGGATCTCGAGAGCGTACAGCGCGATCGTGAGCGCCAGCGGCAGCACGCCGCCGACCCAGCCCAGCGCGCCGAGCGAGAAGCCGAGCATGGCGACGAAGCCCGCGAACACTTTCAGCGCGATGTGGCCGGCCAGCATGTTGGCGAACAGACGGACGCTGTGGGAGACCGGCCGCAGGAAGAACGACAGGATCTCGATGAACATCACCAGCGGCAGGATGTAGCCGGGGACGCCGTGGGGCACGAAGATCGAGAAGAATTTCAGGCCGTTCTTGGCGACGCCGTAGATCAGGACGGTGAAGAAGACCAGGAGCGCAAGCGCTGCCGTCACGATCAGATGGCTCGAGATCGTGAAGGTGTAGGGGATGATGCCGACCAGGTTCGAGACGCACAGGAACATGAACAGCGAGAAGATCAGCGGGAAGAACTTCATGCCTTCCGAGCCGGCCGTCGAACGGATGGTCGAGGCGATGAACTCGTAGGAGATTTCGGCGACCGACTGAAGGCGCCCGGGAACCAGCTGCGTACCGCTGGCAAGCATCAGGAACGAGATGATCGCCACTGCCACCAGCATGTAGAGCGATGAATTGGTGAACGCGATCGTGTGATTGCCGATATGGCCGATCGTGAAGAGAGGCTCGATGTTGAACTGGTGGATCGGATCGATTTTCATCGGCGCGGCATCTCTTGGTCTGCCGGGCGATGCCGGCTGGTCTCGGTCTACCGGCCGGGCCGGCCCGCACCGGCGAAGCCGGCGCGAAAATTCCTCTCCTCGTGTCGGATCAGCTTACGAACCACCGCGCCTTTGACCCGCGCCCGCCGTTCTCACCACATTCACCACGCCGGCCACGAAGCCCAGCAGCATGAACACGATAAATCCGAAGGGCGACGTCGACAGCAAGCGGTCGAAACCCCAGCCAATCCCCGCTCCGACAACGACACCGGCGACCAACTCGGAGGATAACCGGAAACCAAGCGCCATCGCCGAAGCTCTGGCCGCTCTGTCTTCTCCGTCACCTGCGGGTTGCTCGGTCTTGACGTGGCGGCCGCGAAATTCGGACAACCGCTGTTCAAGATTTCCGAGCCGTTCGGAAAGCGCAGCTTCCTCGGGCGATCTATCGCGATCTCCATTCTCGCCGTGTCCCGTGTCTTGAGCCATGCCACGAAGACCAGAAACGCTGCGGTTGAATGGAAACTACGCCCGCCACCCTCAAAAGCCGCGCGGACCATACTGACCGCTCATAATCAAGTCAAGCCAAGTCACGATCGCGTCGTGTTCGTTTATCTATTTGATTTACCTGATGATATTGCCTTGCGCGCCAGCGCTGCACACAGCGTGACGCCGCACCGCAGCAGGTCTCCGCGCGATCCGCCGATATGGCCGACATTTCGCCGCGGCTTTCGGGATCAAAGCGGGCGTCGCCATCGTTGATTCCACGGATGCGGTTTTTGGCAGCGGATTCGAGCGAGCGGGCGGTGCGCCGTCGCCCGCCCGGGTGTAGAATTCCGGGAGGTGCCAGCTTTCGCGGCGTGGCGGAGAGCGCGATGAGACCGGCGAAATCATCCACAAGATCATGGTGTGTTGCGGCAATCGTTGCGGTGACGACGGTCAGCAGCGGACTGGTTGCGGCGCAATCAGCACCGGACGGCGAAAACGGCCGCTACAGCATGACGCCGATCCCCGAGGGCGTGTTGCGGCTCGACACCCGCACCGGCACGGTCTCGACCTGTACCAGGAACGGCACCGGCTGGGCCTGCTACGCCGTGCCCGACGAGCGCTCCGCGCTCGATGCCGAGATCGGCCGGCTCCAGGCCGAGGTAGAAAAGCTGAAGGGGCAGGCCACCGGTCCGACCGTCTCCGGCAAGATCGATGAGGCGCTGCCGAAATCCGATTCCCTGAAGAAGGGCGAGCCAAAGGTCGCCGAGGGCGACCGCAAGCTCGAGATCCCGCTGCCGAGCGACCAGGACATGGACCGCGTGATGTCGTTCCTGGAAAAGGCGTGGCGCCGGCTGATCGACATGGCCAACCGCGTGCAGAAGGACGTGTCGGGGAAGATCTAACGCACGACGCGGTGCCGTAGGGAGCAAAGTGAAGCGTGCCCACCAATGCACGCATCGGCATCGAGAGGGTGGGCACGGCGCACCGCGCCTTTGCCCGCCCCACGGCAGCTTTTCGGAGGTGATAGAGATTCATGACCTCAGTCACATCGCAGACGCGCTCCGCACCATCGACGGTGCGCGCCACGAGCGTCAGCACCGCGACGCTGATGGTGCAGACTTCCGGCTGCGGCTTCATCGACCTCACGGCCGAGGCCGCGCGGTTCATCGCCGACGTTCATGCGCGGGATGGCGCCCTGACGCTGTTCATCCGTCACACCTCGGCGTCCCTGACGATCCAGGAGAATGCCGACCCTTCCGTGCTCGTCGATCTCACCACAGTGCTCGCGCGGCTCGCGCCGGACGATGAGGATGCAGGCTGGACTCACGACACCGAGGGCCCGGACGATATGCCGGCGCACGTCAAGACGATGCTGACGGGGACCTCGCTCCAGGTGCCGGTGCTGGGTGGCGCGCTCGCGCTGGGCACGTGGCAGGCGATCTATCTGATCGAGCACCGCGCGCGC
Source organism: Bradyrhizobium monzae (assembly GCF_021458635.1). Taxonomy (GTDB): domain Bacteria; phylum Pseudomonadota; class Alphaproteobacteria; order Rhizobiales; family Xanthobacteraceae; genus Bradyrhizobium. The sequence goes on along the minus strand of NZ_JAIRDQ010000004.1, from coordinate 70,484 downwards.
CCGCATCGGCGCGAGGTCGTGCTGCAGTTTATAGGCAGCAACCAATAAAGCCTCAAAAGCAAACCGGCCGCGGATCGCTCCGCGGCCGGTTGTTTTGTCAGCGTCGTGCGACGCGACTACATCTTGGTGATGTCGACATCCTTCGTCTCGGGGACGAAGAAGAAGCCGACCACGGCCGTGATCAACGCGAAGATCACCGGGTACCACAGGCCGGAGTAGATATCGCCGGTCGAGGCGGTGATCGCGAAGGCGGTCGCCGGCAGCAAGCCACCGAACCAGCCGTTGCCGATGTGATAGGGCAACGACATCGAGGTGTAGCGGATGCGGGTCGGGAACAGTTCGACCAGCATCGCCGCGATCGGGCCGTACACCATGGTGACGTAGATCACGAGGATGAACAGCAGCCCGATGAGGGCCGACACCTGCGGACGGAAGATGTCGAACGGGTTCGACATCTTCACGATGCCCGCGTCACCCGCCTTCGGATAGCCCGCCGCCTGGGTCGCCGCGGTGATCGCGGGGTTCGACGTCTTGGCGTCCGTGTAGGGCACTTCCTTGTCGTTGACGAGGATCTTCACCGCGCCCGCCGGTCCCGGAACCGTCGTGTACTTCACCGACGACTGGGCGAGGAAGGCGCGTGCCGTGTCGCAAGGCGCGGTGAAGACGCGGGTGCCGACCGGGTTGAACAGATCGCCGCAGCCTGCGGGATCCGCCACCACCTGCACCTTGACCGTCTCGTAGGCCTTTTCCAGCGCCGGATTGGCGTTGCTCGAGATCATCTTGAAGATCGGGAACAGGGTCAGTGCGCCGATCAGGCAGCCGGCCAGGATGATCGGCTTGCGGCCGATCCGGTCGGACAGTGCGCCGAACACCAGGAAGAAGCCGGTGCCGAGCAGCAGCGACCATGCGATCAGGAGGTTGGCGGTGTAACCGTCGACCTTCAGGATCGATTGCAGGAAGAACAGCGCGTAGAACTGGCCCGTGTACCAGATCACCGCCTGGCCCATGGTCAGGCCGAACAGCGCCAGGATCACGATCTTGGCGTTGCTCCAGGTGGCGAAGGCTTCGGTCAGCGGCGCCTTGGAGCCCTTGCCCTCGTCCTTCATGCGCTGGAACACCGGCGATTCGTTCAGGCGCAGACGGATCCAGACCGAGATGCCGAGCAACGCGACCGACACCAGGAACGGAATGCGCCAGCCGCCCCAATAGGAGCCGGGGGCACCGGCAAAGGCGGCCTCGCCGGTCGCCGAGCGGGTGAACAGGATCACCAGCAGCGACAGGAACAGGCCGAGTGTCGCGGTGGTCTGAATGAAGGAGGTGTAGTAGCCGCGCTTGTTTTGCGGCGCATGTTCGGCGACGTAGGTCGCCGCACCGCCGTACTCGCCACCGAGCGCGAGGCCCTGCAGCAGGCGCAGGCCGATCAGGATGATCGGGGCGGCGATGCCGATTTGGGCCGCGCCGGGCAACAGGCCGACGATGAAGGTCGACAGGCCCATGATCAGGATGGTGACGAGGAAGGTGTATTTGCGGCCGACGATGTCGCCGACGCGGCCGAACACGATCGCGCCGAACGGGCGGACCAGGAAGCCTGCCGCGAAGGCCAGCAGCGCGAAGATGTCGCGCGTAGCCTGGTCGAACATCGGCTTGCCGTCGGCGCCGGCAATGGTGAAGAACTGCGTGCCGATGATGCCGGCCAGCGATCCGTAGAGATAGAAGTCGTACCACTCGAAGACGGTGCCGAGGGACGATGCGAGGATGACGAACCGCTCATCCTTCGTCATGCCGCCGGATCGTACCGACGTTGCAGCTATTGTGGACATCGTGAATGCGCTCCCCGAATCTCGTTTCCTCGCGTCCCGGCTGTCCGGGCATGCCGGATCAATCTGGGTCTTGCCCCCAAGGTAACATCGGCGTGAAACTGGCCCCAATACGACTTTCGGCCTTGCGCACTGACATGCAACTGACGGTGTGGATGGATAGTGCCGCGCCGCGGCGGACGGCTTGCGGATTAACCCCTTTCCCGCAAAGGAATAATGTGCCCTTGCATGCCACGGCCGGTCGGGGAAGAATTGACCATTGCGCCGGTCCGGACTACTGGCGCTGACGTGAACGACAGCATGAGATCGATGAGCGCTCCCTCCACCCATCTGGTCATCGCCGATGACCATCCGCTGTTCCGCGATGCGCTGCGGCAGGCGGTGGCCGGCGTCCTGAGCACGGCAAAGATCGACGAGGCCGGGTCGTTCGAGGATCTGACGAAACTGCTGGAACAGACCTCCGACGTCGACCTGGTCCTGCTCGACCTCTCGATGCCCGGCATCTCCGGCTTCTCAGGCCTGATCTATCTGCGCGCGCAATATCCGGCGATCCCGGTGGTGATCGTCTCGGCCTCCGATGACAGCGCCACGATCCGCCGCTCGCTCGATTTCGGCGCCTCCGGTTTCATCCCGAAGCGGTTCGGCGTCGAAACGCTGCGCGACGCCATCCTCAAGGTCATGGAAGGCGATGTCTGGGTTCCCGCCGATACCGACCTGTCGGCCGCGGCCGACCCCGACATGACGCGCCTGCGCGACCGCCTGGTGACGCTGACGCCGCAGCAGGTGCGCGTGCTGATGATGTTGTCGGAAGGATTGCTGAACAAGCAGATCGCCTACGAGCTCGGCGTCTCCGAGGCGACCATCAAGGCGCATGTCTCGGCCATCCTGCAAAAGCTCGGCGTCGAGAGCCGGACCCAGGCGGTGATCGCCGCCGCGAAGATCGCGGGCGGCCAGTGGAAGCAAGGCACGCCGACGGGGTAGTCCGGGCACAATCGCTTGCGCTGCCCGGCGGGCAAAACACGCCATCGCTGGGTCAACAGGTCTGGCACAAAATATTCCACTTTACCGAAATTCGGATTTGTCGTATGTGTCGCCCATCCTGATCCGGCGAAAAGGGGCGGTCGTACGTCGTCACGAGCCGCGGATCGGGCTGCGGTGGACGCTGGCAGCGCCGTCGCGGATGCGAGTGCAGGGCGGGGCGATGGATTGAGCCGAACCCCGTGAGTGTCTCGCAAGCCGCGTTGTACGAACGGCGCTTGATGTCCGGCGAAGCCTTTTGGCGAAGCCGGAAAGTCCGCGTACGGCAAAACCGTGTGGTCCCGGCCGTCGTCGCTACGGCCAAGTCTTGCGGATGCGGCATTGGCGCCAACCGGCGCGGTGCCGGTGACTTCCGTGAGGTGAGGGAGGCCAGAAGGAATTCGGCTCCCGGGAGAGCACGGCATAAGCCGTCCGACCATCGCGCAGGGAAGGCCGTGTGTTCGGCTTCACCTGTATGCCGCTGTGCAATTCTTTTGCGCTACATGCGCACAGCGGACCGTGGGTGCGAGGTCAGCACCCGGCCTTCCCTGCGCCCTTTGTTTGAAGAGGGCGTGAAACGAAGAGCAAAACTCGGGCGAAACGCGCCGCGAGAAGGCGAAGGCGCGTCTGTTGTTTGAAATGTGAATCGGAGCATGCTGCTGCGCGTCCGGGACACGAGAGACTACAAGCTCTCCAAGATCTCGGTGGCTGCTTTGATATCCGCCGTCTCGGAACCTTCGGCAAAACCTGCGAGCGCCGATTGGAGCAATCGCATGGCTTCGCCGCGGTCGGCGGCAAGCTTGGCGAGATCGATCGCAGCGCGCAGCTCCCAGGCCTTCGCTCCCGTGCGGCGGCCCAGTTCCAGCGCTTCCCTGATTTGCCGTTCCGCTTCCTCGATGTTCGGCTGCGGCCGGGACAGCAGGACCTTGCCCTTCATGCGCAGCAGCTCGGGCATGTACAGATGATCGCCACTCTGTTCGACGAGACGGATCGCGTCGTCGATCAAATGCGCGCTCTGCTCGATCTGTCCAAGCGCAAGGTGGCCGTGCACCAGCGCGATGTCGAAGGTGGTGGTGAGCAACTCGTAGCCGGACTCGTGGAGTTCCTGCAGGCAGCGTCTGATCGTCTCGACGCCGCTCGCGGCGTCGCCGCGCCGGATCGCGAGCTCGCCTTTGACGCCTCGGCCGACCGCGAGATAAGGCCCCATCGAGCGCGATTCGGCATGAGCAATGAAGCGATCGACATTATCGTCCGCGGCGGCGAGGTCACCGGTCCAGAGATCGATCGAGACCGCCCAGATCAGGGCGATGCAGAGCGTGATCGGATGATCCATCTGCGCGGCCTCAGCGACCGTCTGCTGCGCCAGTTGCCGTGCCTGCGCCGGCCGGCCCTGCAGCCACAGCTCGCGCGCCAGCGAGATGCCGGCCCGGTTGCGGTGGTCGAAGCCATAGACCGTGCTGATTCGTTCCGTGCCGGGACCGCGCCAGGCCGCCTCCAGCGTCTTCAGCGCGCCGCGATGCTCGCCGCCCAGATGCAGCGAGACGCCGAGCAGCGACTGCGCGAGAGCGAGCGAGGCGGGATCGCCGAGTGCTTCGGCGACGACGAGGCTCTGTTGCGCATAGCCGAGCGCGGCCCCGAACTGACCGACGCGCTCGTGGAAGATGTGCATCCGGCCTAGCAATTGGAGCTGGTTCGGCGCATCGCCGAGCGTTTCCGCGATTGCAAAGGCTCGGGTCAGGGCGTTGCGCGCGGCTTCGCTGCCACCGCGCGTGAACATCAGGGTCAATCCTAGCGCGGCTTGCAGATGCATTTCTTCAGCACTGCCGCGCGAGGCGGAATCGATCGCCGCCAGGGCTCGCTCGGACCATCGCCGGCATTCGGTCAGCAATGACATCGCGAGGAAAATGGGCGCCGCCGCAGCGGCGAGCGCAATGCCGATGCTGACATCGCCGGTAGGACCAAAGCACCAGTCGAGCGCGGCGCGCACATTGTGAAGCGCCGAGAAATGGATGGCGCGCTCATCGGCGCTCGGCACCGTCGCCCATTTGGTGCCGGCCTGTTGCAGCCATCGCCGGTAATAGCTGGCGTGGCGGCCGGCGAGGGCCGATCCGTCGTCCTCGATCGCGAGCAGATAGGCGCGCGTCGTGTCGAGCAGACGATAGCGCATCATGGCGCCGATCGGTCGCGGCGCGACCATCGATTTGGCGACGAGGCTGTCGATGGCGTCGAACAGAAGCCCGCGGTCGACCTGCTCGTCGGGCACGACCTCGAGTGCGGCGTCGATGGTGAAATGGCCGGCGAAGACCGCGAGCCTGCGCAGCACGAGGCGTTCGAGCTCGGACAGCAGACCGTAGCTCCAGTCCAGCGTGGCCTGCAACGTCTTCTGCCGCGGCGGCGCGGTGCGCTGACCCTGCCAGAGCAGATTGAGGCGCTCGTCAAGCAGCGCTGCGGTCTGCTCCAGGCCATAGGCTTCGACCCGGCCGGCGGCGAGCTCGATCGCGAGCGCCATGCCGTCGAGCTTGCGGCAGATCCCGGCCGCAATGACGGCATTGGAATTGTCGAGCGCGATCTGGGCGCCGCTGGCCTTTGCGCGTTCGAGGAAGAGCTCGAGTGCGGGATAGGTCCGGGCGACCGCGGCCGTCAGCTCGGAATCATCGGGCGGAACGCCAAGCGGCGCCAGCCGGTAGACTTGCTCACCCTCGACGCGCAGCGCCTCGCGGCTCGTGGCGAGGATGTGGACCTGCGGCGCCGCCTGAAAAATCTCCGCCGCGAGTGGTGCTGCCGCCGCGATCACATGCTCGCAATTGTCCAGCACCAGCAACATGCGCTTGTCGTGCAGATGCGCGAGCAAGGCCGGCATCGGATCGTCGGTCTGGACCGGCAGTCCGAGCATCAGCAGCAGTGAGGTGATCACGAGATCGGGATCGCTGACCGCGGCAAGGTCAACGAAGTGTGCGGCCTCGGCAAATGTCGCGAGCAGATCATGCGCGATCGCGACAGCAACAGCGGTCTTGCCGACGCCGCCCGGGCCCACGATTGTGACGAAGCGGGACGTGATCAGCTTGTCCGATACGGTGGCGACCGCGTCGGCACGTCCGACCATCCGCTGCAATCGGTTGGGTAGTTTTACGAGTGGCAATTCCGCCTGCGGTGCGCGGCGTCGCTCTGCCTCAACACCGGCTTGCGAGATCGGCGCCACGAAACAATAGCCGCGGCCCGACAGCGTCGTGATGTAGCGGGCGCCGTCCTTGCCGTCGCCGAGCGCCTTCCGCAGCGCTGCGATGTGGAAGCGCAGGTTGGTTTCCTCGACGCTCATACCGGGCCATACCAGGCCCATCAGGTCCCATTTGCTGACGACCTCGTTCGGCCGCGACATCAGTGCGATCAGCGTATCGAAACTCTTGGCGCCCATCGGCAGCACGACGCCGTCGCGCGTCACCAGCCTCTCATGCGGCGTCACGGTGAATGGCCCGAACGACAATGTTGCTGCCGCAGGCCCGGCCGGATCGGTCATCACGAAATCTTGCCCATTTGCAGAACCGGATAGCCAGCGCGCAGCGATCCGGCAAGGCCGACTTTGCATCGGCATCAGACCGCGTTTGCAGGGCTCGTAACGCGGTTCCCCGTGGGCCTCACAACTTCTCACAACACTAAACGGGTATCCCGGCGTGGGCGCTGATAGTCAGTTTCGTGACGGCAAGGAGACTCTCATGAGCCAAACTGAAAAATTGCTCTACACGGCCCGAACCCACACCGCCGGGGGACGTCACGAAGGTATGTCCCGCAGCTCGGATGGCCGCCTCGACGTGCGGCTGTCGCCGCCGAGCGGCGCGGGCATCGGCACCAATCCCGAGCAATTATTCGCGGCCGGCTGGTCTGCATGTTTCGAAGGCGCGATGGAGATCGCAGCCCGTAAGCGGAAAATCGTGCTTCCAAGCAAAAGCGCGATCGACGCGGAAATCGATCTCGTCCTCGACGCGGGCGCCTACGCGCTCCGAGCGCGCCTCGGTGTCAGCCTGCCCGGCCTCGATCGCGATGTCGCGCGCGACCTCATCAATGAGGCGCACCAGACCTGTCCCTATTCCAAGGCCGTTCGCGGCAACATCGACGTCACCGTCGACCTGATCTGACGATTCCGACAACCATCAACGAGGCAAGAGATCATGACACAGATTATCGACCAGCATCGCCGCCAGTTCCTCGGTGTCGCAGTTGGGACCGTCGCCGTCGGCCTCAGCGTGATCGAGCTCGCGCGCGCCGAAACCGAGACGCCGCGGCCTGCCGCAACCAACGCATCGTTCGGCACGATCAAACAGATCAATGCCGGCGTGCTGAATGTCGGCTATGCCGAAGCCGGCCCCGCGACCGGCCCGGTGGCGATCCTGCTCCACGGCTGGCCCTACGACATTCACAGCTTCGTCGATGTCGCGCCGATCCTGGCGCAGGCCGGCTATCGCGTCATCATCCCCTATCTGCGCGGCTATGGCTCGACGCACTTCCTCTCCAGCGAGACGTTGCGCAACGGCGAGCCGGGCGCGCTGGCCTCCGACATCATCGCGCTGATGGATGCACTCGACATCAAGAAGGCCGTCCTTGCCGGTTTCGACTGGGGCGCGCGCACCGCCGACATCATCGCGGCGTTGTGGCCGGAGCGCTGTCGCGCGCTGGTGTCGGTGAGCGGCTATCTGATTTCCAGTCAGGCATCGGGCAACGCGCCGCTGCCGCCGGCGGCCGAGCTGCAATGGTGGTACCAGTTCTATTTCGCGACCGAGCGCGGCCGCGCCGGCTACGAGAAGTACACGCATGATTTCGCAAAGCTGATCTGGAAGCTGGCCTCGCCGCAGTGGAAGTTCGACGACGCCACCTTCGATCGCAGTGCGAAGGCCTTCGAGAACAAGGATCATGTCGCGATCACGATCCACAACTACCGCTGGCGGCTCGGGCTCGCCAAGGGCGAGACGAAGTACGAGGAGATCGAGAAGAAGCTAGCGGCTACTCCCATCATCAGCGTGCCGACCATCACGATGGAAGGCGACGCGAACGGCGCGCCGCACCCCGATCCCAGCGCCTACGCCAAGAGATTCTCCGGCCGCTACGACTATCGCCTGATCACCGGCGGCATCGGCCACAATTTGCCGCAGGAGGCACCGCAAGCCTTTGCCAAGGCCGTCATCGATGCCGACGGCGGCGCCTGAGCTGCTCGTTCAATGCCTCGGTCCGGCGCTGGCCGGACCGAGGATGCACCGCGATCCCAGCTTGAAGAAGTGCCATGCCGTCAATTGAACCTGAAAAGAAAAAGTTCTCCTACGCCACGGTCATCACGCTGGCCGTGCTCCTGCTCGTCGCTCTGCTCACGTGCGTGCCGTACCTGGCCTCGATCGCGCTGGCGGAAGGACCTGTGGTGACAGATGCGTCGCCAATCTTCGGCGTCACGATTCCTGTGAACTACAAGCAGTGGGAGCTGATCGCGCCGGCCGAGGAGGCCGCACCCCTGAATGAGCTGCGTGCCGTCGTCGGCAACCAGACCGCAATCGATGCCTATCAGGACGGCAAGCTGCCATTCCCCGACGGCACCATTCTGGTGAAGCGCGCCTGGAAGCGCACGCAATCGCCCGACTTCGCCTCTGCGACCATTCCCGGCACTGCCACCACGGTCCAGGTCATGGTCAAGGATTCGAAAAAGTATGCCGCGACCGGCGGCTGGGGCTTCGGCCGCTTCATCAACGGCAAGCCGGTGAACGAGGCGCAGCACCGCACCTGCTTTGCCTGCCATGAGGCCCGCGCGAAGGGCCATGATTACGTCTTCACGCGGCTTGCGCCCTAAGTTGGGAAGACGCACCCGGCCTTCGCTGGCAACGCCGCTTCACTCCGCCGCGACCATCTGCTGCGTCCGCCATTGCCCGAGCAAGGCGCGCAGCGACGCCGGCTTCACCGGCTTGTTCAGCACCGCGATCTTCTCGTCGCGCGCAGCACTCTGCACGGCAGGGCTGCGGTCGGCGGTGATCAGGATCGCGGGGATGTCGCCGAAGCGGCGGCGGATGTCGCGGATGGCGGCGATGCCGTTGCCGCGGTCGAGGTGATAGTCGACGAGCAAGCCGGTCACGCGTTTGCCGACGGCCTCGATTGCGGCGATGGCGCCTTCGGGATCGGCGACCGCGATCACCTCGGCGTCCCAGGCCTTCAACAGCGTCCGCATGCCGTCGAGGATCGCGGCGTCGTTCTCGATGCAGACGATCAGCGCGCCGGAGATCGGCGTACGCGCCAGCGGCGTTGCGCTGGTCACCGCCGCCGTGAGCGTCACGGCTTTCGCCGTCGGGACCGTGACGGAGAACAGCGAGCCGCCGCTGGCATTGGCGTCGATGGCGATGTCATGCTTGAGCACGCGCGCCAGCCGCTCGACGATCGAGAGACCCAGCCCCAGCCCGCGCGCGATCCGCGCGCCCTGCTCGAGGCGGTGGAATTCCTTGAAGATCTCGGCGCGCTTGACCGTGGGGATGCCGACGCCGGTGTCGTAGACGCAGATCCTGAGCGAGGGGTCTTGGCGGCGGCAGCCGACCAGCACGCGCCCGCGCGGCGTATATTTGATCGCGTTCGAGATCAGGTTCTGCAGCAGACGCCGCAGCAGCAGCCGGTCGGACTCGACCGGCAGCGAGCAGGGCACGAAGGTGAGGTCGAGGCCCTTGGCGCGCGCGATCGGCGCGAACTCGATCTCCAGCGAGCGCATCAGATCGGCCATCTTGAAGCTCGAGATCGAGGTCGTCATCGCGCCAGCATCGAGCCTGGAGATGTCGAGCAGCGCGCCGAGGATTTCCTCGATGGCTTGCAGCGATTCGTCGATATTCTCGACCAGCCGTGTCTCCTCGCCGCTGTGCTGGCGCTCGACCAGGCTCGTGACATAGAGCCGGGCCGCGTTCAGCGGCTGGAGAATGTCGTGGCTGGCGGCCGCGAGGAAGCGCGTCTTGGAGATGCTGGCGTCCTCCGCGCTGCTCTTGGCCAGCGCCAGCTCGGAGTTCAGCCGGGTCAGCTCCTCGGTGCGGTCGCGCACCCGCTTCTCCAGCGTCGCATTGGCGCGCTCCAGCGCTTCCGCAGCCTCGAAGGTCGGCGTGACATCGGTGAAGGTGATGACGAAGCCGCCGCCGGGCATGCGGTTGGTGAGCACCTCGATCACCATGTGGCGTTCCGGCAGGCGTTCGAGATAGGGCTCGCTGTCGGTGGTGTAGGCCACGAGCCGCTGCTCGATCATCGCCTCGCGGTCAGCCTGATCCGCGGGATCGCTGACGCCCATGAACTCCAGGATCTCGCGGAGCGGGGTGCCGAACTGGATGAAATGCGGGGGCACGTTGAGGAGATCGCCGAACTGCCGGTTGGAGCAGATCAGCTGCAGATCGACGTCGAACACCGCGATGCCCTGGCGCACATGGTTGAGCGCGGTCTGGAGGATCTCGCGGTTGAAATGCAGTGCTGCGTGGGAATCGTCGAGCAGTTTCAGCGCGGCCCTCGCAGACACGGTTCGCTTGCGCAGCAGCAGCGACATCACGAGGCGCGAGGACGCAGCCCCGATCGACGAGGCGATCAGGTGCTCGGCGTGCTGCAGCAGCTCGAAATCGGCGGGGGCTCCCGACTCCAGCCGCATGTTGCGCCGTGCCGAGAACGCCTCGAACGAATGCCGGGCACGATCGGGCCCGAGATATTGCGCGACTGTGGTCTGGATGTCCTGCACCGTGATGGTGGTGCGCCAGCGCCGGAAATTCGGAGCGATGGGCGCGAGCGTGTTCGGTACGAACAGATCGGCCTGCACCAGCTCGATGGACGAGGGCCGCCGCGCCAGCGACAGCAGCACGTAAGTGAGGATGTTGAGCGAGAGCGACCAGACCACGCCATGCATCAGCGGCGGCAGGTCGGCGCCGAACAGCGCCTGCGGCCGCAGCGCCTCGATGCCGAACGGGCCGTGCTGGAGCAACATTATCCCTGCGGTCGAGGAATCCATGAAGCTCGGGACGAACAACGTGTAGAGCCATACGGCGAAACCGACCATCATGCCGCCGATGGCGCCGCGCGCGGTGGCGCGCCGCCACAACAGGCCACCGAAGAAGGCGGGCGCGAGCTGCGCGATGGCGGCAAAGGACAACAGCCCGATCGCTGCGAGCTGGGTGTTGCCGAGCGCGCGATAGTAGAAATAGGCCATCACCATGATGGCGAAGATCGCAAGCCGCCGCGAGCGCAGCAGGAAGTCGCCGAAATCGGTGGCCCCCGTGCGGCCCTCGGGCCGTCGTTGCAGCACCAGCGGCACCACGAGGTCGTTGGACACCATGATGGAGAGCGCGACGCATTCGACGATCACCATCGCGGTCGCGGCCGACAGGCCGCCGACGAACACGGCGACGCTGAGCAGTCCCGCGCCGCCCTCCATCGGCAGGGCCAGCACGTACATGTCGGGGTCGACCGCGCCGAACGGGAAGCTGACGAGGCCGGCGAGCGCGATCGGGATCACGAACACGTTGATGGCGACGAGATAGAGCGGGAACAGCCAGCGCGCGCGGCTGACCTCGGCGTCCGAGGAATTCTCGACCACGCTGACATGAAACTGGCGCGGCAGCAGCATGATCGCGCACAGCGACAGCAGCGTCATGGTGAGAAAATTGCCGATCGACGGCGAATAGTCGATGGCGCGCACCGCTTCCGGCGTCTTCATCGCGCGCTCGATCAATTCGTGCGGCGAGAACATCCAGAAGGTGACGAAGATGCCGGCGGTGAGGAAGGCGACCAGCTTGATAATGGATTCGGTCGCGACCGCCAGCATCAGGCCGTGCTGATGCTCGGTGGCGTCGGTCTGCCGGGTGCCGAACAGCACGGCGAAGGCGGCCATCGCCAGCGTCACCATCAGCGCCATGTCGCCGAGGATCGGGATGTGGGAGAACGCCTGGTCCTCGCTCAGGATGACTTCGAGCGAGGAGGCGACCGCCTTGAGCTGGAGGGCGATGTAGGGCACCGAGCCGATGATCGCGATCAGCGCCACGGTTGCCGCCACCGCCTGGCTCTTGCCGTAGCGTGCGCCGATGAAGTCGGCGATCGAGGTGATGTTGTGGGCTTTCGCAAGCTGGATCACGCGGCGGAGCACGCCGGCGCCAAGGCCGATCATCAGGATCGGGCCGACATAGATCGCGAGGAAGTCGGTCGAGGTGCGGGTGGCGAAGCCGACCGAGCCGAAGAAGGTCCAGGAGGTGCAGTAGATCGCCAGCGACAGCGGATAGATCAGCCCGGACGCGCGGCCGCGTCCGGCCGGCGAGCGGCGATCGCCGTGGCTCGCCACCAGGAACAGGAAGCCGATATAGCCGAAGGCGGCAGCGATCACGCCCCAATCGTGCAACATGGCGAGCGTGCTTCTCCCATGGCGCGGCAGCGCCCGATCTTCCTAAGCGCGAGGATCGCGCCCGCTCTCATTTTCCCTGCAAATCTAGCGCGTTGGCCGGGGCGAGGCGACAGCGAAATGCCGGATGCGGGCGGGAACTGGGGTTGTCGTTAAGGTGCGTTGCTCCCCGAGGAGTCCCCGTGTGGCACCCCCCTCCCTGACCCTCCCCCACAAGGGGGGAGGGAACGGAGAGAGTGTCGATTGTTGCGGCGGAGACAAGACAGAGTTGGGAGGCAGGTCAACGTGAGACGGGCACACCTGTCTCGCTCCCTCCCCCCTTGCGGGGGAGAGTTGGGGAGGGGGGTAGCTCCGGGCTCGATAGAAAGTTGGTTCGAAGAAGAGGCGAACAGCCTACTCCGCCGCCAGCGACTTCTCGCTGAGCGGCAGGCCGAGGCGGTCCCACACCTGCAACAGCGCTTCGGCGAGCTGATCGATCAGGCCGTCGTCGTGATAGGGCGAAGGCGTGATGCGCAGGCGCTCGGTGCCCTTGGCGACGGTCGGATAGTTGATCGGCTGGATGTAGATGCCGTGATCCTCGAGCAGCATATCCGAGGCCTGCTTGCACTTCTCGGGATTGCCGACGAACAGCGGCACGATGTGGGTGTCGTTCGACATCACGGGCAGGCCGGCGGCGTTGAGGATTGCCTTGACGCGGGCGGCGCGGTCCTGGTGGCGCTCGCGCTCCCAGCTCGAGCTCTTAAGGTGCTTGATCGCGGCGGTCGCGGCCGAGCAGATCGCCGGCGGCAGCGCAGTGGTGAAGATGAAGCCCGGCGCGTAGGAACGCACGGCGTCGATGATCTGGCCGTTGGCGGCGATGTAGCCGCCGAGGCAGCCGAACGCCTTGGCCAGCGTGCCCTCGAGAATGTCGATGCGATGCATGACGCCGTCACGCTCGGCGATACCGCCGCCGCGCGGGCCGTACATGCCGACGGCATGAACCTCGTCGACATAGGTCATCGCGTTATATTTTTCGGCGAGATCGCAGATTTTGGCGAGCGGGGCGACGTCGCCGTCCATGGAATAAAGGCTCTCGCAGGCGATCAGCTTGGGCCGGTTCGCACCCGCCTCCTTCAACAGCGCTTCGAGATCGGCGAGATCGTTGTGGCGGAACACTTGCCGTTCGCAGCCGGACTGGCGGATGCCCTCGATCATCGAATTGTGGTTGAGCTCGTCCGACAGGATCAGGCAGTTCGGAATGAGCTTTGCGATGGTGGCGATGCCGGTCTGGTTCGAGACATAGCCCGAGGTGAACAGCAGCGCCGCTTCCTTGCCGTGGAGGTCGGCGAGCTCGGCCTCGAGCTGCACCAGCGGATGATGCGTGCCGGCGATGTTGCGGGTGCCGCCTGCGCCGGTGCCGACGCGGGTTGCGGTCTCGACCATGGCGCCGACCACCTTCGGGTGCTGGCCCATGCCGAGGTAATCGTTGGAGCACCAGATCACGACGTCGCGTTTGCCCTTCGGTGAATGCCAGACCGCATGCGGGAACCGGCCGGCCGTGCGCTCCAGATCGGCGAACACGCGATAGCGGCGCTCGGTGTGGAGGCGATCGAGGGCGGAATTGAAAAACTGGGCGTAATCCATCGGTGCAACCTGAGACGGAACTGACCAAAAAGAGCGCATATCCTTAGAGCTTTTCCAGCTCCAATGTCTATGCGCTATCCCACATTTGGGCGTGAGGGGCATTTGGGCAAAATGCCCTACCGTGCGATTTGACACTTGATCCCGATCAAGTCCGCGCGACCTCTGATGCTGCCCTGCAGCATCCGCCGAAATGCCGATGTTAGCCGGTACTTGCCCTCAGGTCGTCCTGAACTGGAGCACGCCGTCCTTGGTGTCGGCGGTCAGCCTGCCCTCGACGATCATGTAGTTGACGTGGGCAACGAGCTCGCCGGCGGCAAAGCCCATCTGGTGCTCGTCGAGCACGTGCTTGTTGAACACGACTGGCACCAGCGCGCGCGAGGTCTGCGGCACCTCGCGGCAGGCTTCCGCGATCAGGCGGCAACGCTCCTCATGGTGGTCGGCGAGCTGCTTGATACGCGTCTTCAGTCCGTAGAACGGCACGCCGTGACCGGGCAGCACCAGCAAGTCATAGGGCAGGGTGGTGGTGAGGCTCGCGAGCGAGGCGAGATATTCGCCGAGCGAGTTCTGGTCGGGCTCGACTGCCCACACGCTGACGTTCGGCGAGATCTTGCTCAGCACCTGGTCGGCGGAGAGGAACAGCTTGTCGTCGGCGCAATACAGCATCACCTGGTCGAGCGCATGCCCGCCGCCTGTGATCACCTTGAAGCGGCGCGTGCCGATCACGACCTCGTCGCCATGCGAGATGCGGCGGTAGGACGGCGGCAGTACCGAGACCCGCTTGAGATAATCCTGGCCGCGGCCGAGCAGCTTTTCGGTGAGCGACTCGTCCATGCCGTGGCGGCGGAAGAACAGCCGCTGCGCTTCGCGCCGCTCTTCGGTGCCGCGATTCTGGTGATAGACCGATTGCAGATATTCCACCTGCGACATCACCAGCGGACAGTTGAACCGCTCGACGATCCACCCGGCAAGGCCGACATGATCGGGGTGCGAGTGGGTGACGATGAGGCGCGTGATGTTGACGCCCTTCAGCGGGCCCTCGAACAGTTTTGTCCAGGCCTCGATCGTCTCCTCGTTGCCGAAGCCGGCATCGACCATCGCATAGCCGTCGCCGTCGGCGAGCAGATATATGTTCACATGGTTGAGGCGGAACGGCAGCTTCAGCCGCGCCCACAACACGCCGGGCCTGACCTCGACCACCTCTTCGGGGCCGGGATGCTGTTCCCAAGGATAGCGGAGCGCCTCCGCGGAGGACTGCACGGTGTCGATTTTTGCGTTCATGCTACCGGCTTAAACCCAGCGCGGGCGGGGCGCCAGCCGAAAAAGAACACGCGGCGCGCCTGCATGGCGGTCATTCCGCGTAGTTTTTCCGTAGCCCGGATTACGCTTCGCTCGATCCGGGCTACGGGACGGCGTCCTTATGCCGCCCGCATGTTGTTGAGGAACGCGTCGATCTCTCCGCGCAGCATGTCGGCCTCGCGACGGAGGGCATCCGATGCACTCAGCACTTCGGTCGCTGCCGCACCGGCCTCGGCCGACGCGGTGGAGACGCCGACGATGTTGCTGGAGACCTCGCTGGTGCCGCCGGCCGCATGCTGGATGTTGCGGGCGATCTCGCGAGTCGCCGCGCCCTGCTCCTCGACCGCAGCTGCGATCGTGGTGGTGACGTTGTCGATCTCGCCGATGATCCGGCCGATGCCCTGGATGGCGCCGACGGCCGAGGTCGTGACCTGCTGCATGCTGGCGATCTGGGTGCGGATCTCTTCCGTCGCCTTCGCGGTCTGGCTGGCGAGGCTCTTCACCTCGGAGGCAACCACCGCAAAGCCGCGGCCGGCTTCGCCCGCGCGCGCGGCCTCGATGGTGGCGTTGAGCGCGAGCAGATTGGTCTGCGACGCGATGGTCTGGATCAGGTCGACCACGACGCTGATGCGGCTTGCGCTGTCGGCAAGGCTCTGCACCGTGGCGTCGGTGGCACCTGCCTCTTCGACCGCCTTCTTGGCGATCGCCGCCGAGGTAACGACCTGCTTGCTGATCTCCTCGATCGAGGACGAGAGCTGCTCGGTGCCCGACGACACGGTCTGCACGTTCACCGAGGTCTCTTCGGCGGCCGAGGCGACCGCGTTGACCAGCGCGTTGGACTGATCGGCTGTCGTCGACATGCTCTGCGCGGTCGACTGCATCGAATTGGCCGATTGCGCGAGATTGTCGAGCGCGGAACGCACCGTGCCCTCGAACTCGGCGATCTTCGCCTCCATCTGCGCGGCACGTTCGGCCTTGACGACACGATCCTTGTCCTGCTCGCCCGCAAGCGCCCGGGCTTCGATCATGCTGTCGCGGAACACCGTGAGCGTTTCCTTCATCGCGCCGATCTCGTCGTTCTGACGGGAGCGGACGATCTCGGTGTCGAGGTCTCCGGCCGAGAGCAGCTGCATGGCGCGCTGAAGCTCACGGATGCGGCGCAGGATGTTGCGGCCGACATAGAGCCAGACGAACAGCGCCGAGCCGATCAAGGTAAGCCCGCCCAGAGCCAGCATTGCGGTGGTGGCAAGCGAGATCTCCTGGCGCGCCTGGAAGGTCGACGCGTTAGTCTCTTTCTGCACGCCGTCGACGAGCTGCTGCACGCTGATGCCGAGTCCGACATTGAGCTTGCGGGTCTCGTCCAGGATGGTCTGGCCGTAGTCGATGGAATCGAGCTCCTTCTGGCGGATCTTGAACACGCCGGTCTTGCCCTCGCCGAAGGCGAACAGCTTCTGCACGGCGTCGCGCACGGCCTGCGTCGAGGGAATGTTCGGGAGGTCCTCGAGGTTCGACTTGACGCGGTCGCGGGTCGTCTTGAATTCCTTCTCGATCGCCTCGAGCGTATCGCTGCTGTTGGCGGAGAGCGCAGCCATCATGTCGGCGGCCATCAGATTGCCATTGGCGGAGACGGTTGAGACCTGGGAGACGGTGCGGGCAGCTTCGGTCGCATCATCGGCCGACACTTCCGCGGCACCAAGGATGGCGTTGAGGCGGGTTTGCGCATCCAGCATTGCCGGGCCGGCAGCGCCGACGAAAGCGAGCTGGGCCTTGCGCAGCGCTTCATACTGCTTGTCGTGCAGCGCGCCGGTATCGAGCCGTTCGCGGGCCGCCGAGACCAGGCTCTGCGTGGCTTCGTCGATGCTCTTGGCGGTGTCGCGGAGCGCGTTCGCAGTCTGTTGGTCGGCACCGAGCTCGATGATCTCGCCGAGCTTGGCCATGGCGAGCTGCTGGATGTCCTTCACGCTCTT
This sequence comes from Bradyrhizobium monzae, assembly GCF_021458635.1. Lineage (GTDB taxonomy): Bacteria > Pseudomonadota > Alphaproteobacteria > Rhizobiales > Xanthobacteraceae > Bradyrhizobium. Next base: position 53,397 of record NZ_JAIRDQ010000004.1, on the reverse strand, counting down.
GGTGCGCTCCTTCAGCGCATCATCACTGGGTGAAGCGAGCAAACCCGGGCCCTGTGCTGCGAGCGTCGCACTCTGCGAGGCAAGCTGAAGGCTGGCGGAGAGGCGCGGGATGTCGCGGCCGCTCAAATCCATCATGGTCGAGCCCAGATGGTTGAACACGAAGCCGGCGCCGGCTGCGATCAGGAGGCCCATGCCCGCGATCACGGCGAATGCCGCCAACAGGCTGCCGCGCAGGCCCCATTTCGGCATTTTGAAACGAGGTTTGAAACGGCCAACGCTGAGACGGATCGCCATCGAAATTCCCCCACACCCGTAATCTTATATTTTCGCAGCCGAGTATCCTTGGCGCGGGTTAAAAAATCGCAAGTTGCACAATTGCTTGGCAAGTTCCGCAGAGCGAAAAAGGAAAGGGCCGGCAGTGCTGCCGGCCCATGATAGCGAAACGGATTTCGAAGGGATTGTCGGGCGCGATCAGTAGCGCGCGACCATCGGGCTCGCCCAGTTGAAGCGATAGTTGACGCCCGCCTTGAAGGTGTGGTCGTCGGTGGTGAAGTTGCCGGTGCCGACCAGCGGACCCGCGGTGAAGTGCGCGTCGCCGAAATTGTAGTACTGGTACTCGGCCTTGGCCGACCAGTTCGGCGCGAACATGTATTCGAGGCCGGCGCCGACGGTGTAGCCGTTGCGGTGATCGCCGGCGATGATGAAGCCGGTCGGAACGCCGCCCACCGTCACCTTCTCGTTGTTGTCGGAATAAGCGTAGCCGCCCTTCACGTAGAGCAGGCCCGGGCCCCAGGTGTAGCCGACGCGACCGGTGATCGAGCCGAGGCCGCGCTGGTCGTTGGTGTAGGCCACGCCGCCCGGAAACACCGCGCCGACGCTGCCGGAGAGCCAGGAATACTGAGCTTCGGCACCGACCACGAAGTTCGGGTTGAACTGCCAGTCCGCACCAGCCTGCAGACCGCCGAGGAAACGGCCGTTGCCGTTGTTGCCGGTGGAGAGGCCGTTGAAATTGTTGTCGCTCGAGAACGCGCCGCCGAGATGCGCGCCGATGTAGAAGCCGGTCCAGTTGTAGATCGGCGCGGCGTAGGCCGGTGCCTTGTTGTAATAGGGGCGGGCGCCGAGATCGGCACCAAGGGCCGGGGCAGCCGCGCTCACCGCGAGCAGCGCAACGGTCGCAAACAGAATCTTCTTCATAGTCTCGAACTCCAACACTAAGGTCCCCGGCAGGCGCGCTGTCCGCGCCGCGTTGGTTTTGCAGATAGCTCGCTTTTGACGAAAATGCTGTCACATCCGTGGCACAGCGGCGCCCAACCTAACTTATTGGGCGCCAAATGATTTTCGTGCTTAATGTCGGCTTAAGAAGTGCTGAAGGAAGGCTTAACTCGCGCGTTGCGGTAACCTGCGCGCGCCTCTCGTTAACCAAGACGCCGCAACACCTCGTTGCGCATCTGCGCACGGAAGGCCGTGCGCTTCGCTGGCCGGTCCTCCACGCGCACGTCGTGGCGATCGAAGACGTCGAACTTTTCCAGGATCGGGTAGCGCTCGCTCGCCATCGCGAGCACGCGCAGCACCTTGGTCGCGGCCAGCGTCGGCCCGCTCACCTCCCAGCGCCGGATCGTGTCGGCACCGCCCTTCTCCGGCAGGGCACAGAGTTTCGCCATGTCGGCCGCGGTGAGCTTGCGCGCGATGGCGTCGGAGAGGTCGGCGCGGAGTTGCTTCAGTTCGGGGCCGGTCATGCTGTCTGCGTCCACGGAAGGCAGTGAAAGCAATGCAGTAGCGCTGATTCGGGTCCATCCGAAGGCGGAGATCGCGCTCGCGAGGACGTGTCGCCGGGGCACCTTCGCGCGCAACCTGTTATGGCCGGGAGCCTATGGACATTTTTCGATGAATGAACAGATGCACTGTGGGACCGCAGCGACGAAGGGACCTGCCATGACAAGCATCAAACCTGCCATTGCCGCACTCATCACGATTGCCCTGCTTTCCGCTCCTTTTGCAGCTGAAGCGAAGAAGCACAGATCCGGCCGGCATTACACGACCGACGTGATGGCTCCAGCCTATGGAAGCTCCGGCGTGACCGCGACCTCGCCGAGGCCGACTTACGGGTCATCAGGACAGACGGTCGGCACGGTCACGGCGCCGTCGATCGGAACATATAATTGGCCGTCGGTCGGCGTGACCAATTCGGTTCCGACTTGGAGCAATACCAATCCCAAGTGAGATCAAGCGCCGCTGCGCTGCGCGTCAGGCTTCCGCGCCGCCGATCGGAAACACGAGGCAGGTCGTCGTTGTGTCGCTGGTGGCCTCACGCGCCCCGGCGGCCCTGCTGGCCGATCACGCAGCGCCATGCCGCCAGCCGCTCGGCCGGATGCTGGTTCATCCATTCGGCAAGCTGCGGCGCGCCCATCATGCAGGACTGCATCGAGACCTCGGCGAAGTCCGACGTCGTGACGATCTGCTCGTGGCAATTTCCGGGAGTCGAGAGACTGCAGAGCACTGCGATGATCTTGATCACGCCAGATTCCCCACATCGCTGCCAGCCGCACGGCTGATCGTCGCCGTGTCCTGCTGCTCGCTGGCCGGATCGGCCGGCGGGAAAATGCTGTCGTAGATCGCGCGGGCCTCCTGAATCAGGCGAATGCGCTCGCGCTCGGATTTCGAAACAAACTGAATAATCTGGCCCATGTCGGCCTCCAAAGATCGGCAAATCCACCATCAGATGATGGCAATCATTCAATCCGGATATGGTGTGCCGGCTTCAGCTTTGCAGCTGTGCGGGCGGTCACGAGGGATAAAAAGCCCGTGACTGGCCTGTTCCCCGGGGCGGATCGGCATACCGAAGCGATGGGCCGACCTTTGCAACCTCGCTTCGCGAAGTGTTGAGCGCCGCAATGGGATGGTGTTGCGGCACATTTTGGCGCGCGTGGCGTTTTTAAGGTTGCTCAGTGCACGAGCGGTTCGAGGAGTGAACGGCCGAGGCGGCTGAGGGACCGACCCAGGAAGGATCAGCCATGAAAAGAATAAGAACCTGCATTGCCGCCGTCATTGCACTCGGATTGGTGGCAGCGCCATTCGCTGCAAGCGCGCAGACGTCCGCGGCGGGCACACCGAACACGAGCGGACGTTCCGGGGCGCCAGCAACGCAAGGCAGCACGACTTATGGAAGTTCGGGACAGACCGTCGGGACCGTTACGGCTCCATCGATCGGATCCTACAACCGGCCATCGGTCGGTGTGACAAACTCGGTCCCGACCTGGAACAACACCAACCCGCCGGCCAAGTAGCAACCGCGATCGGTCGCCTCACGCCGCCGGCGCACGTTCCTTCTGTCCCGGCACGGCCGCGAGCAACTCGCGCGTATAGGGATGTTCCGGTGCGGCGAAGAGCTGCGCGGTCGACTTCAGCTCGACGATGGCGCCACGCTGCATCACCGCGATGCGGTCGCAGATCTGGGCGGCCACGCGCAGATCGTGGGTGATGAACAGCATCGAGAGGCCGAGGCGCGCCTTGAGGTCTTCGAGCAGCCGCAGCACCTGCGCCTGCACGGAGACGTCGAGCGCGGAGACGGCTTCATCGGCGACGATGATTTCGGGCTCGAGCGCGAGCGCGCGCGCAATGCCGATGCGCTGGCGTTGGCCGCCGGAGAATTCATGCGGATAGCGCTCGAGTGCGCCGGCGTCCAAGCCGACCATCTTGAGGAGATCGCGGGCGCGGGCGAATGCGACCTTCGGATCAGTGCCGGCCGCGATCGGGCCGTCGGCAATGATGTGGCCGATCTTGCGGCGCGGATTGAGCGAGGCGAACGGATCCTGAAAAATCATCTGGATGCGATGGCGTTCGGCGCGCAGCGCCTTGCCGGAAAGCTGCGTGAGATCGGTGTCGCCGATCCGCACCGTACCGCGATCGGCCTCGATCAGCCGCATGACGAGTCGCGCCACCGACGATTTGCCGGAGCCGGACTCGCCGACGAGGCCGAGCGTCTCTCCTTTGAGGATATTGAAGTTCACCGCGCGCGCGGCCTCGACGCGACGGTCCTCGCGAAACCAGCCGCCCGATGTGACGTAGGTCTTGTCCAGCCCGATCACCTCGACGGCTCTGGCCTGATCGTCGAGGGCGGCGCGGGCGGGCGGGTGCATCGACGGCACGGCCGCAAGCAGCGCCTTGGTGTAATCGTGCTGTGGTTCGTTGAAGACGGTCGCGGCAGGGCCTTCCTCGACGACTTTGCCGTGCCGGAGCACCACGACCTGGTCGGCGATGTCGGCGACGACGCCAAAATCATGGGTGATGAACATCACCGCCATGTTGCGATTGCGCTGGAGGTTGCGGATCAATTTCAGGATCTGCGCCTGCGTGGTGACGTCGAGCGCGGTGGTCGGTTCGTCCGCGACCAGCACGCCGGGCTCGAGCGCGAGCGCCATCGCGATCATGGCGCGCTGGCGCTGACCGCCCGAAAGCTGGTGCGGATAGGCGCGCACGATGCGCTCGGGGTCGGGCAGGCCGACTTCGCGCGCCAGCGACAAGGCCTTTGCACGTCGCTCTCTTGGCGAGAGCAGGCCGTGGGCCTCGAACATCTCCGCCATCTGGTCGCCGATCCGCATCAACGGATTGAGCGCGGTCATCGGCTCCTGGAAGATCATCGCGAAGCGGCGGCCGCGCAAATCGCGCCAGCCGTCATCATCGAGCTTGAGCAGGTCGCGGCCCTCGAAGTGGATCTCGCCCGAGGTGACGCTCACCGTATCCGGCAGGAGACCCATCAGCGCATGGGCGCACATCGACTTGCCGGAGCCGGATTCGCCGACGACGCAGACGATCTTGCCGGGCCGCAAATCGAGCGACACGCCGTCGACGGCGAACGGACGCTCGGCTCCCTTGGGCAGCGCGATCCGCAAGTTCCTGATGGAGACGGCGGGCGGGGCGGTCATCATCAGCGTCCTTCCCGCGACAGGCGCGGATTGAGCGCGTCGTTGAGGCCTTCGCCGATCAGGTTGAGCCCGAGCACCGAGATCAGGATCGCGACGCCGGGAAACACCGTGATCCACCAGGCCTGCCGGATCACGGTGCGCCCGGCGCCGACCATGTAGCCCCAGGAGATCAGGTTGGGATCGCCCAGCCCAAGGAAGGACAGCGAGGATTCCAGGAGGATTGCGGTCGCCACCATCAGCGAGGCCAGCACGATCACCGGCGACAGCGCGTTGGGCAGGATCTCGCGCAGGATGATCCAGGTGTTGCTCTGTCCGGTGACGACGGCGGCCTGGACATATTCGCGCGTGCGCAGCGACAGCACCTCGCCGCGGACGAGGCGCGCGACCGGCGGCCAGCTCACCACGGCGATCGAGGCCACGATCGAGTAGATCGACGGCTGCAGGATCGCGACCAGCACGATCGCGAGCGCGAAGCTTGGAATGGTCTGGAAGAATTCGGTGAAGCGCATCAGCGCGTCGTCGACCTTGCCGCCGAAATAGCCGGCCATGGCGCCGATGGGAACGCCGACGACCAGCGCGACCAGCGTCGAGACGAGACCGACCAGCAGGGACACGCGTGCGCCAAAGATCATGCCGGCGAACACGTCGCGGCCGAGCGCGTCGGTGCCGAGCGGCACGGTCGAGAGCGTGAAGGGCGGCAGGAACGGCCGCTGCACCATGCGCCAGGGCGAGTTCGGGAACAGCAACGGCCCGAACACCGCAACCGAGACGGCAAGCAGAAGGATGACGAGCCCGGCGACGCCGCTCGGGCTCTTCAGCATCGATGTCCAGAACTGTTTCATGCGGCGAATTCGATGCGTGGGTCGACCAGGCGATAGACGAGGTCTGTAATGAGGTTGAAGATCAGCACCATGACCGAGCAGGTCACGAAGACGCCGAGCAGCAGGTTGTAGTCGCGCTGCAGCAGCGCGTCGTACATCAGCCGCCCGATGCCGGGCCAGGCGAACACGGTCTCGGTGATGACGGCGCCGCCGATCAGCGTGCCCGCATGCACGCCGGCGAGCGTCACGACGGGCAACAGCGCGTTGCGCAGCACATGGCGGCGCTGGATCACCGCGTCGGACAGGCCCTTGGCGCGCGCGGTCTTGACGAAGTCGAGCCGCTTCACCTCCAGCATCGAGGCACGCGTCATGCGGGTGTAGGTCGCCATGAAGAACAGGCCGAGCGTCATCGCCGGCATGATCAGGTGCCTTGCGACGTCGACCACATGGGCAAGGCCGGTGAGGTTGGCGCCGACCGTCTCGTAACCGAAGCTCGGCAGCCAGTCGACCGTGACCGAGAACAGCAGGATTCCCATCAGCGCCACCCAGAAGATCGGCATGGCGTAGAAGATCAACGCGAAGATGGTGATGGCGGTGTCGAGGAAGGTTCCGGCGAAGCGGGCGGCGAAGGTGCCGAACAGAACCCCGAGTGCGAGCGAGATCGCGAAGGCGGTCAGTGTCAACAACAGCGTTGCCGGCAGCCGTTCGAGGATCAATTTCGACACCGGCGCCTGCTGGCGGAAGGAGAAGCCGAGGTCGAGCGTCGCGATGCCCTTGACATAGATGAAGAGCTGTTCGGGCAGCGGCTTGTCGAGCCCGAATTTCTCCCGGAGCTGCTTAACGAAGACCTGGTCGCTCGCTCCGGCCTCGCCCGCCATCACGACAGCGGGGTCGCCGGGCGCAAGCCGGATCAGGAAGAAATTGAGAACGATGATCGCAAGCAGGACGATCACGCCCTTCACGACACGCTGAGCGACGAAGGAGAGCATCTTAGGAGGCGATCAGATCAGGTTGAACGCAGCGACAATCACGATGCGCTCCCTCTCCCGCTTGCGGGAGAGGGCAGGGGAGAGGGTATTTCCGCAAAGAGGACGCCAAGAGGAGAGAGCCCTCACCCGCTACGCGCTTCGCACGTAGCGACCTCTCCCGCAAGCGGGAGAGGTAAGTGGAGTTCGGGGCGCCTGCACTCACTTGTCGAGCCATGCATCCTTGAAGCCGTCATTGACCCCGATGCCGGTGGTGATCAGGTTCTTGACCTTGCAGCGGGTGATGGTCGGGAATTGCAGCTCGAGCATCCAGGCCACCGGCACGTCCTCGACCAGGATCTTCTGCGCCTTCGCGTAGATTTCCTTGCGCTTGGAGTCGGGCGTTGCGACCGCGCCGTCGGCGAACAGCTTGTCGATCTCGGGGTTGGAGTAGCCCTCGACATTGTTGAACACCTGTCCCTTGGCGATCGCGCTGGAGACGTAGTTGCGGCCGACACCGAGCGCGGGATCGCCGTACTGGTAGAGATAGGTGAAGGCGATGTCGTAATCCCAGTCGCCGATCTTCTGGTTGCCGCCGGCAACGTCGGTCGAGATCGTCTCGATGTTCATGCCGACGTCCATGAGGTTCTGCTTCACGGCTTCACCCCAGCGCTGCCAGGTCTCGCCATAGGCGAGCGGCAGCAGGCGGATCTTCTCGCCCTTGTAGCCGGCCTCCTTCAGCAGCGCCTTGGCCTTGGCAGGGTCGTAGGCGTATTTCGGCACGTCGTCGGTGTAGTACTTGATGGTCGAGGCCGAGGGACCGGTCGCGACCTTGCCGAGCCCGTTCCAGATCACGTCCTTGGCGAAATCGCGGTCGATTGCGTACATGATCGCCTGACGCACGCGCTTGTCGGCCAGCGGCCCCTGGCGGTTGTTCAGCCACAGCCAGGCCAGCGGCGAGAAGAATTCCCAGCCCGCACCGGTGACACAAGTGTCCTTCAGCTTGGACAGCCGCGGCACGTCGAAATTCTCGACCGAGCCGCCGGGCAGCACGTCGACCTTGCCGGTCTCGTAGGCCACCGAACGCGCGGCGGCGTCGGGGATGATCTGCCAGTAGATCTCGTCGATATAGGGCTTGCCCTTCTCGTAATAATTCGGGTTCTTGACCAGCCGAATGAACGAGCCCTTCTGCCATTCCTTGAACATGAAGGGGCCGGTGCCAACCGGCGCGTTGTTGTAGGGATTGGTCTTCCAGTCGGTGCCGTCATAGAGATGTTTTGGCACCATCGGCATCGAGCCGACCTCGAAGATGCCGAGGAACGGGCCGAATGGCTGCTTCAGCGTGAAGACAACGGTGTAATCGTCGGGCGCCTCGACCTTGTCGACTTGGGCGAGGTTGTTGCGGGCGCGCGCGTGCGTCTGCTTCAGCATCTCGACCGAGAACAGCACGTCGGCCGCGGTGAAGGGCTTGCCGTCATGCCAGGTGACGCCCTTTCTGAGCTTGAAGGTGTAGGTCTTGGCGTCTTCGCTGACGCTCCAGCTCTCGGCGAGTTCCGGAAGCGGCTCGAGCTTGGGGCTATAGCGCAGCAGGCCTTCGAAGATGTTGCCCGACACCATCTGGGTCGGACCGTTCTGGATCATCGCAAGCATCAGGCCGGGCGGCTCGGGCTGGATCACTGCATTGATGACACCCCCCGTCTTTGGCTCTTGCGCCAGTGCCGAGGCCGTGAGGCCGCAAGCCAGGAGGAGACCAAGCAACACTCGTTTCGACATCTCGTATCTTTCTCAAGCGAGACCAGCCGTCACCGCTCTGCAACGTCCTCGCGCGCAAAGCGACGGCTGCCCCATCCCAGTCCCCATCCACCATCGAGGCTCACACAGTCTCATTCCGCGCCGCAAGATGAAAGTCTCGACAGTGTTCGCACAAAAAATGTACAGCGCGTCCTGTTTTCACTTGATTCATTGTCTTGTCACGGAGACAAGTCGGCCATGGACAACGCCACACGCTCCGAACGATCCCGCAATGCTGCGCTCGATGCCGCGTTCGCCATCATCGCGCGTGACGGACCCGGCCGGTTGACGCTTGATGCGATCGCGCGCGAGAGCGGCCTGAGCAAGGGCGGCGTGATGCACCAGTTCCGCACCAAGGAGGCGGTGCTGAAGGCGCTGCTCGAGCGGCAGATGGCGCATTTCGAGCAGTTCTCGACGCCTTATCGCGCGAAGGCACGCGCGGAGTCCGAAAACCCGGAGCTCGCCACCGAGATCGCGACGGTGCGGGAGGCTACCAATACGCCGAATTCGGCAGCGCTCGCGCTGCTGGCCGCGATGGTCGAGAATCCGGACCTGATGGCGATGCCGCGCGCGAGCGACGAGAAGACGATCGCGGCGATCAAGGCCGAGGCCAAGGATCCGGATCTCGCTATGCTGCGCTGGGCTGCGGCACGTGGCCTCCTGCTCGGCGAGCTGTTCGGCATGTCGCCGCTGGCCAAGGCGGAGCGCGAGCGTCTGTTCGTGCGCCTGCTCGACGACAGCCAGTGGCGGGCGCTGGAAAAGCCGGGATCGCGTGGCGCGAAGGTTGGTCCATCGGCGGCGAAGGCTGCAAGCCCGCGCAAGCGCGCCTGATTCATCGTTAGCGAATTCCTGCTGATCGCCGCCTAAGGCCGCGCCTGCGGCCAAATGGGTCAGCTCGCCGTTTTCGCACTTTACAAACCGTCCGGTCGGTTTTATAAATCGAAACACTGGGACGGCCCGAGGTTTCCGAATTGGCCCCGGACGAAGCCATGGGCCGGCGATGGTGAGCGCCGCAGCCGTGTTTGGTCCCGAACACGGCTGCGGTCCCCATCGCCTTTCCTAAAAATGGCCTTTTGAAAAGCCGCTAGAGGAGTCTGGAATGGATCGCTCGATCGCCCTGCGCGGTCTGGGAACGCTGATGCTTGGCACGGCCGTGGCCGGCTGCGCCTCGGTCGCGCCCGTGCCCTATTCGGAGCTGGCGTCGTCCGCCTACATGGCGCCCGACAAGTCGGATGCCTCTGGCCGCGTGCCCTATCGCTATTCCACGCCGGTCGACTGGCGCGCCTTTAACAAGGTGATCATCGAGCCCGTCGTGGTCTACCGCGGCAAGGACCACCAGTTTGGCGAGATGTCCGACAAGGACAAGGCGACGCTCGCCGCCTATATGCAGACCCGTTTCGCCGAGCGGCTGCGCGGTCGCTTCGCTCTCGTGCGCGAGCGTGGACCGCAGACGCTGCGGATCAGGCTGACGCTCACCGGCGCCGTCACCAACACGCCGGTGCTCGGAACGCTCTCCCGCTTCGACATGGCGGGCGCCGTCTACAACGGCGTCCAGGCCGCGCGCGACGGCGAGGGCGCACTGACCGGCTCGGTCATCTATGGCGTCGAAATCTTCGACGCGTCGACCTCACGCCTGCTGTCGGCCTACGTCACCAAGCAATACCCGGGTGCCTACGACATCAAAGCCAGCGTTGGCGCGCTCGCGGCTGCCAATGCCGGTATCGACAAGGGCGCCGATGCGCTGATGGCGCAATTGAACTGACGCCGCGATCCTCTCAACGAAAGGTGCCGCTGATGAATTTTCTCGTTCGCTTCGTGCTGCGCGTCGCCGTCACCATCGTGATGATGGTCCTTGGCGGTCGCGTCGGCGCCGTCACGCCCAACGATCCCAGCGGTACTTGGCTGGTCGAGGATGGCCGCGCCCGCATCAGGCTCGAGCGTTGCGGCCCGTCGCGCGACCGCATCTGTGGCTTCATCGTCTGGATGAGGGAGCCGGCCGACAAGCGCGGCCAGCCTTATCGCGACAAGGAAAATCCCGACCCCGACAAGCGCGCCCGCACGCTGCTCGGCCACCAGTTGATCATGGGCCTGCAGGCGACGTCCGATGGCCGGTTCGCCGGCGACATCTACAATGCCGAGGACGGCAAGTTCTATTCGGTCTCGCTGTGGCGCGAATCCGCCGACCGCCTCAAGCTCAAGGGATGTCTGATCAAGCTGTTGTGCCAGACCCAGACCTGGCAGCAGACCCTCGACGCTCAGCCCGGCCAGCTGATCGGCCTCACCGGCGATCTCAATGGTCCCCGTGCCGACAAGGAATGGGCGCAAGTGTCGCCGCCGAAGCCGATTCAGGCCAAGGCGAAGTAGGGAGGCGCCCTTCGCCAGGTCGATGATGTGTCCCGCGTCGTCGCCGCGAATTCCGTCATTGCTGAGCGTAGCGAAGCAATCCAGCGTCTTCCCGCGGCGGGATTCTGGATTGCTTCGCTGCGCTCGCAATGACGAGGTGGAGACAGCTGTGCGCAACGGTGGCGTCGTCTTGCGCGGCGTGGCAGATTGCTCGCGATCACGATCGAGAACCAGAGTGGGGCAGTATGAGCGATCAGCCATTTCCAGGTCCGGACCTGCGTCCGTTGCGTCTGCAGCTGGGCGCGCAGACCATTGCGGGATTTGAAAGCGCGGGCACGGGACGCCCGATTCTGCTGATCCATGGCAATTCCTCCTCGTCCAGGATCTGGCAGAAGCAGTTGCAGGGGCCGCTCGGCGCCAAATACCGCGTGATCGCGATCGATCTGCCCGGCCATGGCGCCTCGTCGCCGCCGGCCCATCCGGAGAAGGATTATTCCGGCCATGGCTATGCCGCGGCGATCACGGCTGCTGCCCGCGCGCTCGATCTCACGAACGCAATCATCGTCGGCTGGAGCCTCGGAGGCCATGCGGTGCTGAACGCGGCTGCGTCGCTGCCGATGGCGGCCGGGCTGATGATCTTCGGGACGCCACCGGTAGGCCACGGGCCTGCGGGCTTTGCCGGCTTCAAGAACTTGTCGCCCACCGCGTTCACGGCCGCGCCGACCGAACCAGAGATCGAGGAGTGGATGCATACGGCCTTTGCGCCGGGCTACGCGCCGATCCCCGGTTTCATGCAGGACGATTTCCGCAGGACCGACGGCAATGCGCGCGCCTGTCTCGGCGCCGTCGCGCAAAGCGGCGGCCTCGCCGACGAAACCGAGATCGTGCGCAATCTGAAGATTCCGCTGGCGATCGTGCAGGGCGCGGAAGAGCAGATCGTCGATCTCGGCTGGCTGCAGCGCCTGGCTGCGCCGACCCTGTGGCGCGGTGCGGTGCAGGTCGTCGACGGCGCCGGCCACTCCACGCAATGGGAGAAGCCGGAGCCCTTCAACGCGCTGCTCGACGCATTTGCGTCGGGTGCGTGACCGTCCTCAGTTCAGTCCCGCGCGACGAAATCCTTCCAGATAGTGCTCGCGGTCCGCGTTATTGGCCCACGGCAGCTGCGTTGCGATCCAGTCCAGTGAGATATTGGGCTGGGTGCGGCGCAGCTCTCCCAGCGCCATATCCGCAAGCGCGCCGTTGCCAGTCATGCCGGCGGAGACGGCGAGCACGCGATAGGCGCCGGTGAGATCGCCGCGATGGCGGATCGCCTCACGCGCTAGCGCGATGGCCTCGTCGTACTGCCGCTCAGTGAAGCGCGCGTAGCCGGCGATGCCGTAATAGATCGCCAGCGACGGATCGCGCGGCGAGAGCCTGATCGCCTTTTGCGCTGCCTCGAACGAATCGCCGGGTCGTCCGGCATAGGACAGCGCCAGCGCGTAATAGCCCTGTGCCAGCGAGAAGTTCGGGTTGAGCGCGAGCGCCTGCTCGAACTCGGACAGCGCGTCCGCAAGCCGGCTGGTCGAGAAGCAGACGCTGCCGAGGGCGGCATGGGCCCAGGCATTCTCATGGTCGCAGCGCATCGCGGCGAGCGCGGCATTCTCCGCGATCGGCGCCGTCGTTGCGAGCTCCGCCCAGCCCAGATGCACGCCGAACATGTGGCTTGCCGCCAGCACCGCCAGCGCCTGGCCATAATCCGGATCGATCGCGATCGCGCGTTCGAGCAGATTCTGTGCTGCGGCGTGGTCCTGCGGCGTGATCCGCCAGTAATGCGACAGCGCCTGCATCAGCAGGTCCCAGGCATCCAGGCTCGATGGTAGCTTGCGATGCGTACGAAAATTCTCCGCGGCATGGATCTGCGGCTCGATCGCTGCGACGATCCGCTCGGTGATCTCGTCCTGCACGGCGAAGACGTCGACCAGATCGCGGTCGTAGCGCTCGGCCCAGAGATGGCCGCCGGTGGTGGCGTCGTTGAGCTGTGCGGTGATGCGGACGCGGTTGTTCACCTTGCGCACGCTGCCCTCGACGATGTAGCGGACGCCGAGCTCCTCGGCGATCTGCTTGAGGTGGACCGCGCGCCCCTTGTAGGTGAAGGACGAGTTGCGGGCGATCACGACGAACCAGCGCTGCTTCGACAACGCGGTGAGAATGTCCTCGCTGATCCCGTCGCCGAAATATTCCTGGGCGGGATCGCCGCTCATGTTCTCGAAGGCGAGCACGGCGATACCCGGACGGTCGGCCGCGACGCGCGGGGAACCCGGTGCGACCTCGGCCGGCACAGGGCTGGCCGGAACAGGCTTTTCTGCCACTTCTTCCCGGACTTCACCCACGAAACGAAAGCCCTTGCGCGGTATCGTCTTGATCAGCCGCTGCGTCGCGCCGTCGTCGCCGAGCGCCTTGCGCGCGGCGTTGATCCGGCTGTTCAGCGCGGAATCCGACACGATGCGGTCGCTCCAGATCTCGCTGATCAGATCGTCCTTGCTGACGACGCGGGCGCGTTCCGCGACGAGGTAGAGCAGCAGATCGAACACCTGCGGCTGCAGCGGCACGGTCGTCCCGGCGCAGGTCAGCTCGCGCAGATCGCCGTCGAGCACGTTGTTTTCAAAGAGGAATCGCACGTTTCTGTCGTCTCAAGCAAAAATCAAAGTCGTCTCAGGCGAAAATAAACCGTCCGTGAAAGTCTTCCGTCGTCCGGTCCGGCATGGTGCGGAGACCAAACAGTGCCGATGCCTCGGCACAACGGAGCTTTCTATGACCCAACTCGATCATCAGGTTCATTCCATCGGCCCGGAGATTGCGGGCTCACGTGTTTTCAAGTTCATCGCCTTTCTTTACGGAATTGCGGCGTATCTCGTTTTTTTCGTTACGATTGTCTACGCGATCGGCTTCGTGATGGGTCTGGTCGTGCCGAAGACCATCGACACCGGGCCGGACACACCGACCGCCGAAGCGGTGGTCATCAATCTGCTGCTGATGACGCTGTTCGCCGTTCAACACAGCGTGATGGCGCGCCAGCGCTTCAAGGCGTGGTGGACGCAATTCGTCCCCAAGCCGGTCGAGCGCTCGACCTATGTGCTGTTCGCGAGCCTGTCATTGCTCCTCCTGTTCTGGCAGTGGCGTCCGTTGCCGTCGGTCATATGGGACGTCGCCAATCCGGATCTTGCCGTGACGCTGGTCACGCTGTCGCTCGCGGGCTGGGTGCTGGTGTTCACCTCGACCTTCATCATCAATCATTTCGAATTGTTCGGATTGCATCAGGTGACCAACCATCTCGTCGGCAAGGAGGCCGCGCCGCCGCGGTTCAAGACGCCGCTGCTCTACAAATTCGTCCGTCATCCGATCTATCTCGGCTTCATCATCGCCTTTTGGGCGGCCCCGACCATGACCGCAGGCCATCTGCTGTTTGCGGCCGTGACCACGGCCTACATCTTCGTCGGTATCGCGCTGGAGGAGCACGATCTCGTCGATCTCTTTGGCGACGATTACCGGCAATACAAACAACGGGTGTCGATGCTTATTCCCTGGCGCCGGTCAGTCTAGCCGCAGCGCGCTCCGTCGCGCGTCCGCCAATCGGAGGACGCGCGACGGGACTTTATTTGCAATCCAAGGATTTCAATCCCAATTTCCATCTCAGGAGACAACCAAGATGAAACATGTCGGACACTGCTTTTGCGGCGCGGTCACGATCGAGGTCACGGGCGAACCCGCGGCGATGGGCTATTGCCACTGCCGTTCCTGCCGATCGTGGTCGGGCGGGCCGGTCAACGCCTTCAGCCTGTGGAAGCCGGAAGCCGTGCGCATCAGCGAAGGCGGGCAGAACGTCGAGACCTTCGTCAAGACGCCGCTCAGCCAGCGCAAATACTGCAAGAAGTGCGGCGGTCATGTCATGACCAATCACCCGCCGCTCAACTTGATCGACGTCTTCACGGCGACTATCCCGACGCTCGCCTTCAGCCCCGGCGTCCACGTCAACTATTCCGAGACGGTGCTGCCGATGCGCGACGGCCTGCCCAAGCTGAAGGATTTTCCCGCCGAGTTCGGCGGCAGCGGCGAGATGATGCAGGAGTAGGGTGCGCTGCTCTTCCCTCTCCCCTTGTGGGAGAGGGTGCACCGACAATGCGGCGTTACCTCATCCCCGCGCGCCGAAATCCTTCGAGATAATGCGCCCGGTCCTCTTCGCGCAGCATCGGCAGCTCGCGCATGAGCCAGGCAAGCGAGATGCCGGGCTGGGTCCGGCGCAATCCTTCGAGCGCGGAAGCGGCAAGTGCGGGATCGCCGGACATGCCGGCGGCCGCCGTGAGCACGCGATGCGCGCCGACGAAATCGGCGCGCTGCCGCATCGATTCCCGTGCCATCTGCATGGCGTCTTCGTAATTGCGGCCGATGAACTGGGCGTAGCCGGCGACGCCGCAATAGATCGCCGCGAGCGGATCGCGCGGGCTGAGCTGCAGCGCGCGGCGTGCAGCCGCATCGCCGTCCTGCCATCGTCCGGTATAGCACAGCGTGACGCCGTAGAACGCGTGCGCCATCGCGAAATTCGGATTGAGCTTCAGGGCCAGCTCGAACTCCGCCAGCGCGTCGTCGAAGCGGCGCCGGAACAGATAGGTATAAGCGAGACCGTGATGGGCCCAGGCGTCGTCGCGATCGGCCTCCACCGCGGCAAGTGCTGCGCGTTCGGCAACCGGGACAGTCGCGGCCATATCGGCCCAGCCCATATGCGCACCAAAAATGTGGCTGGTCGCGAGCAGGCCCAGCGCCTTGCCATAGGCGGGGTCGATGGCGATCGCCTGCTCCAGCAGTGCCTGCGCCGACGCATTGTCCTCGCGCGTGATATGCCAGTAATGCGACAGCGCGCGCATCACGAAGTCCCAGGCATCGAGACTGCCCGGCGGCTTCTGCTGGGCGCGAAAATTTTCGGCGGCGTAGAGCTGCGGTTCGATCGCGGCGACGATGGCTTCGGTGATCTCATCCTGCACGGCGAAGATGTCGGCAAGCTCGCGGTCGTAGCGCTCGGCCCAGAGATGGCCGCCGGTCGAGACGTCGTTGAGCTGGGCGGAGATGCGCACGCGATCGCCGCTTCGCCGCACGCTGCCCTCGAGCACATAGCGAACGCCGAGTTCGCGCGCGATCTCGTGGAGGTGGACGGCGCGGCCCTTGTAGACGAAGGAGGAGTTGCGCGCGACGACGAAGAACCAGCGCAGCTTCGACAATGCGGTAATGATGTCTTCGCTGATCCCGTCGGAGAAATAGTCCTGCTCGCGGTCGCCGCTCATATTGGTAAAGGGCAGCACGGCGATCGCCGGGCGGTCGGGCAGCGCAGGCGTTGCGTGCGACGTTGTGACGCTGCGGCGCGGTTCCACCGTTGCCGTTGCCCTGGCGGACTTGGTTTCGACATCGCCGACGAAGCGAAAGCCTTTTCGCGCGATAGTGCGGATCAAGGCCTGGTTCGCGCCGCTGTCGCCGATCGCCTTGCGCGCGGCATTGATCCGGCTGGTCAATGTCGATTCCGACACGCTGCGGCCGTGCCAGATCTTGTCGATCAGCTCGTCCTTGCTGACGACCCGGTCGCGGTTCTCCATCAGATGGACGACGAGGTCGAAGACCTGCGGTTCCACGGAAACGGGAACCTGCTCGCGGCTGAGCTCGCGCAAGTCGGTGTCGAGAAGGTGGTCCCGGAACAGAAACTGCACGTCGAAAACTCGGGCCTCGCAACAACTTCAGGCAATGATGAAATCAAAATGGATTTCGCCTCGAAGTCTGTGAGTCCGCGGGAGGGTCTGCTTGGTTCATTGCAGCTGCCGGATGGCTGCTATGTGATTTGCGCGGAGGAATGCATCCTGAGTTAGACAGTTTTGGTTCCGATTGTCGCGGCACCCGGGCGATCCGGATGCCGCGGCTGAGCATCACGGGCAGGGATGGCGCCGGCCGTCGTTGCCGAGATACATGCCCGTGTTCGGATTGTAGGATTTGCAGCGCTGCATGCAGTACTGCGCGTCGCCTTCCGGCGGCGGTCAAGCTCCAGCAACGACGCGAAACGATTTCAACATTGTGGTCTCGCCGTCATGCGGCCGCTCCCGGGCCGCGTGACAAGTGATAGTGCAGTCGGAGCAGCGCGCTGAATTAAAGTTTGGACAGGAATTTATCGCCGTCATCCTGAGGCGCCGAAGCCATCGCACACACATCGAACTTGTGACGAACGGCGAATGTCCATTGCCGAACACTGCTGCCCGCGTAAGCTACTCCACACAAAATAACAGCCGCAAAGAAACGCCCATGCCCGCCTTTCCCGCCGCGACCACCGTGCTCGACTCCATGCTGTTTCGCGATGCCTTCGGCACGCCCGCGATGCGCGAGGTGTTTTCTGACATCGCGCTGGTTGCGCGCTATGCCGAGGTCGAGGTGGCGCTGGCAAAGGCGGAGGCGCGATGCGGCGTGATTCCGCATGAGGCCGCCGATGAGATCGCGGCGCGGACGGATGTCACGGCACTCGACTTCGGTCTGCTGCGGCAGGAAACCGACATCGTCGGCTATCCGATCCTCCCTTTGGTGCATCAGATGGTGAAGCAATGCGGCGAAGCTGGCCGCTACGTGCATTGGGGCGCGACCACGCAGGACATCATGGACACCGCCGTGGTCCTTCAGTTGTGCGCCGCATTCGAGATCATCGAACGCGATATCGCAGAGCTCCGAAAAATCCTTGCCGAGCTCTCGCGGCGTCATCGCGATACGCCGATGGCCGGCCGCACCCACCTCCAGCAGGCACTGCCCGTGACCTTCGGCTACAAGACCGCGATCTGGCTCGCGATGTTCGACCGCCACGCCGAGCGCCTTGAGCAATTGAAGCCGCGGGTTCTCGTCGGCCAGTTTGCCGGCGCCGCCGGCACGCTGGCCTCGCTCGGCGACAAGGGGTTCGAGGTGCAGGAGGCGCTCTGCGCCGAGCTGAAGCTCGGCGTTCCCGCCTCGACCTGGCACGTCGCGCGCGACGGCTTTGCCGAAGCCGTGAATTTCCTCGCGCTCGTCACCGGCTCGCTCGGCAAGGTCGCGCTCGACATCATGATCATGGCCTCGACCGAATTCGCCGAGGTCTACGAGCCTTTCGTCAAGGGCCGCGGCGCCTCCTCGACCATGCCGCAGAAGCGCAACCCGATCTCCTCCGAGCTGATGCTCGCAGCAAGCAAGGCGGTGCGCCAGCACGCAGGCCTGATGCTCGACGCCATGGTGCAAGATTTCGAGCGCGCCACCGGTCCGTGGCACGCCGAATGGATGGCGATCCCGGAAAGCTTCGTGCTGACCGCCGGTGCGCTTCATCAGGCGAAGTTTGCGCTCGCCGGTCTCATCGTGGACGAGACAAAGATGAACGACAACCTCGCCCTTAGCCGCGGTCTGATTGTGGCCGAAGCGGTCATGATGGGACTGGCGCCACAGATGGGTCGGCAGGATGCGCACGACGTGGTCTACGACGCCTGCCGGATCGCCAACGAGAGGGGCATCAGCCTCGCCGACGCGCTGTCGGCCGATCCGCGCGTCACCGCCCGAATCGATCGCGCGACCATCGAGGCCCTCACCTCACCGAAAAATTACCTTGGCCTTGCGCCTGATATGGTCGATCGGGTGCTGAAATCGGCAACGCGTTGAAAACCAAACTGCGTGAAATCCCGTATCTTTCACGTCTCGCAAGACGCTCGCACACTTGTGTCTGGTGATGCTAGACTTAGATTGAACGAGAGATTCCGACAGAGGGCCCGGCATGACCGATCAACGCAATTCCGCCACTCCCATCGATCCCGTAAAACTCGATCGGCTGGCCGAGGTGGCGGTGAAGGTGGGACTGGGCTTGCGGCCGGGACAGGACCTTCTCTTGACGGCGCCTGCGATCGCGCTGCCGCTGGTTCGCCGGATCGCTGCGCACGCCTACAAGGCCGGTGCCGGCATCGTGACGCCGATCCTCTCCGACGAGGAGATGACGCTGGCGCGCTATCGCCACGGCCACGACAATAGCTTTGATCGCGCCGCCAACTGGCTCTACGAGGGCATGGCGAAGGCGTTCTCCAACAACACCGCGCGTCTCGCCATCGTCGGCGACAATCCGATGCTGCTGTCGGGCGAAGATGCGTCCAAGGTCGCGCGCGCCAGCAAGGCCAATTCCATGGCGTATCAGCCGGCGCTGGAAAAGATCGTTAATTTCGACACCAACTGGAACATCATCGCCTATCCGAGCCCATCCTGGGCGAAGCAGGTGTTTCCGAACGATTCCGAGGAGGTTGCGGTCGGCAAGCTTGCGGACGCGATTTTCGCGGCGTCACGCGTCGATCGCGAAGACGCGACGGCCAATTGGGCAAGCCACAATGCGGTGCTGCGCGAGCGCACCAACTGGCTCAACGGCCAGCGTTTTCGCGCGCTGCAATATTCAGGACCCGGCACCGATCTCACCATCGGCTTGGCTGATGGCCACGAGTGGGAGGGCGGTGCCTCGCTCTCCAAGAACGGCATCAGCTGCAATGCCAACATCCCGACCGAAGAGGTCTTCACCACGCCGCATTGCCGGCGGGTCTACGGCCACGTCGTGAGCTCGAAGCCGCTGTCCTACCAGGGCACACTGATCGACAACATCGCGGTGCGCTTCGAGGACGGCAGGATCGTCGATGCCAAGGCTTCGCGCGGCGCGGAGGTGCTGAACAAGGTGCTCGACACCGACGAGGGCGCACGCCGGCTCGGCGAAGTGGCGCTGGTGCCGCATTCCTCGCCGATCTCGCAGAGCGGGTTGTTGTTCTACAACACGCTCTTCGACGAGAACGCAGCATCCCACATCGCGCTCGGCCAGTGCTACTCGAAGTGCTTCATCAACGGCGCGCAGCTCACCCCGCAGCAGATCGCAGCCCAAGGCGGCAACCAGAGCCTGATCCATATCGACTGGATGATCGGCTCGGCCGAGACCGACATCGACGGCATTCTGGCCGACGGCAGCAAGGTGCCCGTGTTCCGCAAGGGCGAGTGGGCGAAGTAACTATCTCTTCCTAAGCCGCCGCGTCGCGCAGCATCGGATTGTTGTCGATGCTGAAGCGGTTGAACAGCGTCGTGGACGGGCTGCCGTCGGTGGCCCGCACGATGGCGTCGGAAGCCGCGACCGCCTCGTAGAGCGCGCCGACCGGATCGGCCGGGTCCGGCAGGTCGAGGTGCATGCGGATTTCCTCTCTCGCCTCGTTGATGTCGTCCTCGTCGCGTGTCGCCTCCAGCGCATCCGCCGCGCGTCGCATCTCGTGGAGATCGCCGCCGGCGGAGAATTTGAGGATGTCGAGCCAATAGGGGTGGGCGACGACGAGCTGGATGAACGCGTCGAAATTGTCGGCGATAACGCCTGCGCGTCCTTCCGATGAGACGTAGAGCACATTTTGCGACGGCAGCAGCACAAAGGCGCCGCCTGAGCCGTCAGTGCCGATCTGCCGGGGGCTTTCGACGCCGTCGATCGTGAACCAGCGCTCCTCGTCCGGCGCGAACGAGACATCGAGGCTGCCGAGCCAGGCGACGATCTCGCCTTGGGCTGTCAGAACCTCCGGGGTCAGGGGCATCGATAGGGCTCCTTCTAGGTCGTTCCGCGCACTTTGTCGCACCCCGGAAAGGATGGGTTCATGTGCGCGAATTTGCAGGGAAATCTCGACGTTAACCGCTTCGCATCTGCAACTTGCGGCTGATTGTCGGGGCCTGCGTAAGGAAGAATTAAAAGCCGGCTACTAGCGTTCCCAACATCTTTCGAAACAATCCGGGATTAAGCCCGGTTAATCATACTACCTTCTGGGGAAGCAGATGTCGCGGGCATTGATTGAAATTGGTAGTTGCAACGTGGATCTGGAGCTGCGGCCGATCGAGCCGACCTGGATCATCGAGGGCAACCCGGTCTCGCGCTCCCACATCCTGTCGACCAGCTCGGACGGCACTTCGTCGACCATCATCTGGTCCTGCACCGAAGGTCGCTTCAACTGGTACTATGATTTCGACGAGACCATCATGATCCTGGAAGGATCGATCGTGCTCGAAAGCGACGGCATGCCGCCAAAGCGCTACGGCGTCGGCGACGTCATCTTCTTCCGCGATGGCGCGCATGCCAAATGGCATGTCGAAGGCCACGTCAAGAAGATCGCCTTCTGCCGCAAGACCAACCCGGCCGTCATCGGCTTCATGGTCCGCGTCGTCAACAAGCTCAAGCGGATGTTCCTCTCGCCCGGCGAGCGCCGTCCTGCGACGCTGATGGGTGCCGGCTAATCCTTTTTACGGACGCTTCCCAGCGGCCACGACGGAAGAGGGGGCGGGACCAACATCCCGGCCCCTCTTTCGCGTCATGACGGCAGTTCGAGCCGGTAGACATCGGTCGCCGTCTGCGAGAACAGCGCCGTCTTCTCGGCTTCGCTCATTGGTGCTGCAATGCGCTTGAAGGCATTGAAGATCACCTGGTAGCTGCACTGGCCCTTGTCCGGCGGAAAATTGCTTTCGAACATCGCGCGTCTCACGCCGAACGCCTCGATGCAGGTTTCGACATAAGGCTTCCACGCCGCGGCCAGCTCCTCGGATGACGGCGGTTGGGCGCGGAGATGGAAGTCGTAGCCGAGCAGGCACATCGCAAGGCCGCCGAGCTTCACCACCACGTTCTCGCATTTCGCGATCTCCTGGATCGAGGCGCGCCATTGCGGAAACACTTCTTCGCGCCGTCCGGCAAAACGACCGACGCCGGCCGGGCCGCCGCAATGATCGAGCACGATTTTGGTGTTCGGAAAGGCGTGCGCCAGCTCGGTCAGCTCGCCGATCTGCGGATGAAACAGCCAGGCATCGAAGCTGAGGTTCAGGGGTGCAAGGCAGGCAAAGCCTTTGCGGAAGGTCGGATCCTGCAACAATCCCTTCGGCCGGTTCGCATACATGCCGGCAACGACGGGATCCGGGTCCCAGGCGGATGAATGCCGGATGCCGCGGAAGCGGCCGTTGCCGGCGGCGATCTCCGCCTCCAGCACCGGCTTGGCCGCATCACCGAGCAGCAGGTTTGCATGGCTGACGATGCCGGCGCAGATCGCGGCCTTGCCGTAGCCGCCGCTCGCGCTCATCGCGGCGACGCCGTTGGCGAACTCGACCTCACCGACGGGCCGGAACGCCTCGGGCCCGTGTGCGCGATACATCGAGCGGCAGTCGACATAGACGGTGGCGATGATGTTGTGGCCGGAAGCGATGTCATCAGCCATCTCCTCGATCAGATAGCGATGGCCACGATTCCAGAGATGATGATGCGGATCGACGATCGGCCGCGCGGGATCGAGGATCTCCTCCTGATATTGCGCGAGCCAGTCCTCGCGCGGTTCGACGAATAGCCCGCTGGTGTTGGCGGGCAGATCGCTTGCAGCCATCGACGTTCGCTCCCTCTGTTTTTTGTCGCGGGAGCCTAACATCTCATCGCGTCACGCAGCAGCGCGCCTTGCTCAGAGCACCATGGCAGCGGCGGAGGAGGTGCGCTCCCTCTCCCGCTTGCGAGGGAGGGCTGGGGTGGGTGTCTCCGCGTCGGGATTGTTTGAGGTTTACGGAGAATGCCCCAGCGTGGAGAGAGCCCCCACCCGTCGCTTCGCGCCGACCTCCCCCGCAAACGGGAGAGGTTGCAGCGAATCCTGAGCCCGATTGTCCAATCAAGATCAGTTCGGCTCACCCCTTGCGCCGCTGCGCCCTCACATCCACCACCAGCCGCCAATCAGCGGCGGCGGTGGGCTTGACCTCGCCGAGCCAGTGAAAGGAATCGTCTGTGATTTCAACGAAACTCCAGCGCGTGAGCTCGCCGCTTTCGGTCGTGCCTTCCTGCACGATGTCCTCGCCGCGCGGACGGCCGATCTGCTGACGGAACACGCTGCGCGCCGGATCGAACCAGGAAATCCGCCACGCGGAAATGGAGGGATCATAGACCCGCAGCGTCGTGCCGTACCAATTGCCGGCGATCGGAAAGGCGGTCGCGCCCGCGGGGCGGGGAATGATCCAGACGTCCTGGACCGCGCGTCCTTCCAGCACCCAGCCGAAGTGAATCTCGCCGGGTGCGGCGTGTTTCGTTCCGTCTGTGCCGTGGGCGGTAATCTCGGCGTCCCAGTCGCCGACGAAGCGGCCATAGAGCTGAAGCGCCGCCGCATGCTCGGGGTTGGGCCCGTCCGCGTGAAGCAATCTCGCAAAGTCGGTCATGTCGATCTCCTGTCGTCGAGAGATCAGCACGATTGGCAGACAGCCGACTTGGAGAAAATTGCGCGTCAGACGCCGTCGAGGATGATCACCGTCGGCGTCGTTGGCAGCGTATCCCGCGACATTCGCAGGGAGCGCTCGGCGCGGCGGTCGATCTCGAACTGCTGGCCGATGCGGCGCATGAACGCGTCGAGCGGGGTGGCGAAACGGTGCATCGGCAGCACCACGGAGGCACGCAGGCGCCTGGTGATCTCCGAGACGCCGTCGAGCGACATGGTGTAGGTGCCGTCTATCGGCACCATCACGATGTCGAGCCGCCCGATCTGTGCGAAATGGCTGTCGTCGAGCTTGTGATGGAGATGACCGAGATGGCCGATGCAGAGGCCGGCGACCTCGAAGATGAAGATCGAATTGCCGTCGCGGATCATGTCGGTGCCGGAATCGTCACCAAAGTAGCGGCGGATGTCGGTCGTGACGTTGCGGATGAAGGTGTCGCCGATCCGTTCCGACACGATCGCCGGCTTGCCGTCCTCGCCCCAGCCATGCAGCACGTGGGGAATGCGCTCGTCGGGATTGAGCGAATAGTGGGTGCTGTGCGCCCGGTTCATGGTGACGACGTCAGGCAGCCGGCCGACCTGATAGGCGCCGCTATAGTCGGTCGCGATGCGCACCCCGCCCGGCGTGTCGATGAAATAGGTGGAGTGGCCGGCATAGGTGATCTCGACCTCGGCCGCGGCGGTCGCCTGCCGGAATGCGACCGGCATCGTGCGGGGCGCAGCGTTCGCCATCGCCAGGCATTCGCTGCGTTGAGGTGGCTGCTGGGCGAGGGCAGGTGAGAGACACGCGCCTAATAGCGCAAATGCCGCTGAAATGAATCGCCACATATCCAGTCCCCGATGACCTCAGAGGAAGTCTAGCGTGCAATGCAGCGCGTGGCCAACAGGACGCGATCAACAGCGCGTCAGTGTCGCACCTTCACTCCCGGCGCGGGCTGAACTTCCAGGTCATCGCCACCAGGCTCGCGGTGATCAGGCCGCTGACGATACCGGCGGTCGGGAGCGTCAGCAGCAGTGCGGCGGTCGCGGCCCAGCCGATCGAGGAGAAGGCTTCGGCGAAGGTCGCAAGCCGCGACGAGGTCTGGCGGCGGCGGAATTGGCTGCGCCGGGCCTGGACCCGGAACCAGAGCTGGATCGCGGTGGCCGAGGCCGCACTGATGATGATCGTGGCGGCCGTGACCGCAGCCTGGAACGGCGAGGCAAAAACCAGCACCGCAACCAGCGGACTGAAGATGACGGCGATGGCGATCAGCACCACCTCGATCTTGGCGCGGATGACGCTCGTGGCAGCGAGCGGCGCGGTTGCAACCAGATCGGGAGCGTCCTCGCCGGAGATCGTCAGCCAGGCGAGCCCGCCTGCGAGCTGACCTGCGGCCATCACGATGACGGGCGAGATCAGCGTCAGCGCCGCAGAACTATCGGCAAAGCTGCGCCACAGCAGCAACGCCGGCGGCACCAGATAGAGCAGCTGCATCAGGGTCTGCGAGATCAACCAGGGATCGCGACAGAGCAGCACGAACTCCTTGCGCCGCAGCGCCTGCTGCCGCGATCCGCCGCGAAACGGGCGTTCCTTCGCGCGCCTGCGGCTGGATGTGCCGTAGGCCGCAGCGTCGATCGCGGTGTCGGCGAAGCGGCCCGAGAAGATCGCCATCACGCATCCGAGCAGCACCAGCCCGAGTGCGAGGAGCAATAGCAGCGCCTCGCTGTCACCCATGGTCGCCCGCGCGGGCCACCACCAGATGCTGTCGATGTCGGGCGCGTGGGCGGCGAGGGTGCCTGACGTCAGGATGGTGAAGCGCGACAGGGTGCCGTAGGAGATGATCGCCGCGACCTGGAGCGCGATGACGAAGCCCGCGCCGATAATCGCAGCCAGGATCTGGGCCACGAAGCGCGTGCGTGCCGGGCCGATCAGGCGAAACAGCAGGATGGTGACGGCAATCGCGATCGCCGCGGCCGACAGGCCCATCGCGATCACGACGCCGAAGGCGGCGAGCCACCGCGCTCCGCCGCCGATCACCAGCACGTCGATGAAGGGCGTCGAGAACAACAGCGCCATCGCCGTGACGGTGAGCGCGATCGCGGCGATGCGCACCGAGAACAGATTGGCGAGCGTCGCCGGTGAGGACATGATGAGATCGAGATCCGCGCGGGCGTAAAATACCCGTGTCACCGATTCGATCGCTTGCGACAGCATCAAGGTCCAGGCGAGAAAGATCGTCGCCGAGATCACGATCAGCGACGATTTGTCCAGCGGCAGCTGCAGATTGGCGAAGCGGCCGATCACCGCCCAGGCCGGCACATGCAGCAGCGCGGCGAAGAACAGCAGGCCGATCATTGCGACGCGGGCGCGCCTGCGCCGGCCACCCGTCATCATGGCGAACCATTCGCGCCAGGCGAGCCGAAGCTCGTGACGGGCAAACCACGAAAGAGCGGTCGCCGAGCTCATGCGGCTTCCTGGAGCGTCACCAGAGCGATGAAGAGGTCTTCCAGGCTGGTGTCGGCATGGCCGTTCTGCTGGCGCAACTCGGTCAGCGTGCCCTCGGCGACCAGGCGACCCGCGGCGATCACGCCGATGCGGTCGGCCATGCGCTCGGCCACCTCGAGAATATGCGTGGTCATGATGATGGTGCAGCCGGCCTGAACGCGCTCGCTCAACAGGCCCTTCACATGGCGGGCGGAGACGGCGTCGAGGCCCGTCAGCGGCTCGTCGAGAATGATGAGGCGGGGATCGTGCACCAGCGCACCGGCAAGCGCCACCTTCTGGCGCATGCCCTTGGAGAACCCTTCGCAGCGTTCGTGGCGGTGCGGCTCGAGCCCGAGCGAGCTCAGGAGTTCCTCGGCGACCGGCTTCGAGGTGGACGGCGCGATGCCCCAGAGGCCGGCGACGAATTCGAGATATTCGAGCGGGGTGAGCTTGTCATAGATCATGGGCTCGTCGGAGACCCACGCCATCACCTGCTTGGCCGCGACCGGATTTCGAAGCGCATCGATCCCGAAGATCGAAACGCCGCCGTCGTCGGGCCGCAACAGGCCTGCAACCATGCGCAAAGTGGTGGTCTTGCCGGCGCCATTGGGGCCGACCAGCGCGTAGAATTCGCCGGCATGGATGGTGAGATCGAGGCTATCGACCGCCAAACGGTCAAAACGCTTGGTTAACCCTCGGACTTCGAGCGCCGAGCTGTCCGGCTTCATGACGGCCACACCATCCGGTTTTGCATTGGTCGCGACCATGACCCGAAGATGTTTCGGCACGGTGAATAGCGCTGCTGCAAATGCGGTCATTCAAAGATGGGTGCGCCTCAGCGTTCCGTAAAGAGAGCTCAAGATCCCCCGCCCGCGGTACCCGAGTTCACCGGCGCCAGCTCGTCTTCGCGGCAGCGCCAGCCGTCGGCGGCTTTCACGAAAGCAAAGGTCCGCTGGATTCGCAGGCGGCGGGTGACGTTGAAGGCTGCCGCGGCGCGCTCCTTGTTGGCGGCTCCCGGTTGCGGGCGGCCGGTGCTGGGGTCCCAGCAGGTGCCGGTGCAGGTCGATGCGACCTTGCTGCAGGCAGTGAACGGCGCCAGCACGACCATCTCGATCTCGCCGGTGACCTGCGCTTCCTGATCCGTCACCTGGCTGTCGAGCGCGTAGACGCGGTTGATGCGGAGGAAGTTGCCGCACGAATTGGCGGCGTGGATGCGCGCGGCGCAGAAATCGACGGCGTCGGTGTCGGGCTCCTTGGCTGCGACCTGCCGGCCGAACACCTTGTTCGGATCGCCCTTGGCGGCCGCGATCTCGTCGCTCCTGCGCTTCAGATGGTCGGCGAGGCAATCCTCCGCGGGGCCGAGCTCCTGCGGCGGCACGTTCTCCTTGCCGACCAGGTTGCACTTGCGATCGCGCTCTCGGGTCCAGCGGCCGTATTCGGCGAAGGCAAAGCGCGCGGCGGTCGGGTCCAGTCTGCCGATCAGGCCGAGCACCTGGCTGTTCAGCTCGGTCTCGGTGAGCGCCAGCGCCGGGTCTGCGCAGATCAGCGCGCCGGCCGCGGTGTTGGCCGCGAGACAGTCGAAATCCGGATCGCGCACGATCGTGGCGCGATCCTCGGTCACCTTGAGAAGGCAGGCCTTCACACGGTCGAACTCATCGGCGCGGATCGCGGTCTGGCCAACGATGCCGCAGCCGAGATTGCGCTGGCGGATCCAGATCGCGTTCTCTTCGATGGCAGGCAGGCGATCGGGCAGGCGGGCAAGCCGCGCCTCGATGGCGGTAGAGAGTTTCTCGGCCGCGGCAGACAGCTCGGGATCACCGCAGAACAATTGATTGCCGGGGTCACGGATCTGCTGGCAGTTATTCCTGGCGAACAGCGGCAGCCTGTCGGCAACGGACCGGTCGGATGCCCTGGATTGCGCGAAGCTCGATGCCGCCGGTAATGCCAGCATTACCGGTAATGCCAGCAGCGCAAGCACAGTCAGCACGATCAACCGCATTCCCATTGTCCCCAGCATGCCCGTGGCCATGGCCATGCTAGCGTCCCGGATCGCGTGGCGATATGGATTTGTGGCGGGTGGTTACACCAAGATCACCGCGCCTCGGCCTCGGCCGATACCATGGACACCCGCTGGCTCTCGCCCCGCACGGGTTCGCCGGCATATTTCAGCACGGCGGATTGGTAGAGCACGTAGAGCGGCTGGTAGTTGCGCGCGTCGTCATCCTCGACCATGGCCATGCGGCGATTGTCCAGCATCAGCCAGTGGCCGTCGAGCTTTGCCGAAGCAACCGCATGACCTTCGCCATTGCGGGTGTCGCGCAGCACGACGAGGCGGAGGTCCTCAGCGGCGACACCGGCAAGCCGCAACGCGGCCAGCTTGGCAATGGCGTAATCCTCGCAATCACCGGCACCACGCTGAAAGGTATCGAGCGGCGAGCTCCAGACGTCCTCGGCGCCGTCATTTTCGGCGCGGATGGCGAGGTTGATGGCACGGTTGGTCTCGCCGAGCAGTGCGCGGCCGTCGCGGGTGCGGGCCTGGTCGACGATGGCGAGCAGTTTCAGCGCCGCGGGCGAGGCGCAATTGTCGCGGTCGCCGTCGCACAGCGCGAGCTGCACCATGTCGTCGTCGAGCTTCTCTTTCAGCGCGAACCATTTCTGCCGCAAACCACCGGTGGAAATGGCGAAGGCGAACACGCCGAACGGCTCGGCCGATTTGCGCACGAGCATGCCTGCGCCCGGCGACAGCAATGTGCCGGCACGAAGGTCGGCGGCCGATCCGAACAGGATCAATCCGCACAGGACAAGGATAGCGCGCCAGGCGCGCGAGCGAGCAGCGGTCTCCATCTGACATCCCCTTATCCGGCTTCGCCAGGTCCCCCTCGACCTCAACGTGCCGGGCTTGTTGCTTTCGCGGAGATAGTGCGAGACGGGCCGTTTTGTTCTGCTTAACGCGCTTGGGCGGGGCGCCGAAACCGAGGGACAGGCTGAACCTGGCTCGGCCAAATTGCGTAAAATTTTACGATTCGCCGGTTGGGACGAGCTTCGCCTGCCGCGAAAACGAGCGAACTACGGGCAGAAGTTGTCGGTAGGCCGATTCTTCGCCTATGGCTAACGACCCGCTATTTCACGAGTTCTGTTAAATGGGTCACAGATTTAACTCCGTATTTGCCGCAGGATGTTCCGGGGCACTGCGAAGAAAAGATGACACAAGTATCTGCTGTCAAATCAGTACGGCTGAATACTTTGGATGACTGGAAATGTGCGCAATAAGCCGGATTCGACTTCAAAATATTCAGAATAATACCTCAGATTATCTAAGAATGTCGCTGCAGGCATAGTCGTGCGCGGCCAAGTGATGCGAAATCACACAAGCAATAGACGGTTTCGCTAAGGACTCGGTAATGCTATGCAAGCTTAGGCGGTGGCTACTTACTTAGATTTTAACCCTTTTTACGGTGCCCGGTTGAATTACGCTGGCAAATTTGACGCCGCGCTCTCTTTTGATGGCCAATCGAATGGCCACCATGTCGATTCATTCATAGCCAAAGCGCATGGCCACGTGCCCGAAGGCGCGGTCGTCGTTGCCGACCCCAATCTGATCTTCAATGGCGAGTTCAAGCGCACGGGTGTTGATCTCGTGCTGTCGCACGACGGCCATGAGTTCGTCGTTCACGATTATTTCAGGGGCGACAAGCGCGCGGCGATCGCCTCGCCGGACGGCGCCCATCTCACCGGCGACATCGTCAGCGCGCTCACGGGTTACGTCCAGTATGCGCAGGCCGCGCCCGGTGCCGCCGCGGCGCAGGTCATCGGCCATGTCACCAAGCTGACCGGCAGCGCGACCGCGATCCGCAACGGCGTCTCGGTCATCCTGAACAACGGCGACAACGTCGAGAAGGGCGACGTGGTCTCGACCGGTTCGGATTCGACGCTTGGCGTCACCTTCATCGACGGCACCGTGTTCGGCCTGTCTTCGAACGCGCGGATGGTGCTGAACGAGATGGTTTACGACCCCAACGGGTCGAACAATTCCTCGCTGCTCAGCCTGGTCGCGGGCACCATCACCTTCGTTGCCGGCGAAACCGCCAAGCACGGCGACATGAAGATCGATACGCCGGTCGCCACCATGGGCATCCGCGGCACGGCGGTGCTGACGGAGATCAATTTCGTCATTCCGTCCGGTGGCGGCGATCCGCAACCGCAGGCCAACTTCCAGGTGCTGGTCGAGCCGAACGGTACCACCGGCTCATATATCCTGTTCGACAAGCTGACCCTGCTGCCGATCGCGACGGTCAACCAGGCCGGCCAGATGATCCAGATCAGCGGCGGCAACGTCTCGATCACCAATGGGCTGCTGTCGCCGGACGTTCAGAAGCTGATCACGGACGTGTTCACGCTGAAGTTCACCGACAACAACACCAACACCAAGCTCACCACCAACTTCACCGACACGATCACGCAGAACGGCAACATCGTCCTGATCAAGACGGACACTGGTGCCACAGCGACCGCGACCTTTACCCACACCGTCAACAATGGCGCCGGCTCGGGGCAAGGCGGAGGGGATAAGGCGGCTGACCGTATTCCCGGACCGCCGCTGGCGCGGAGCCTCGATCTCAACGGGAACGTCACGTCGGCGTTCAAGCTGACCGAGCACGCGAATGCGACCGCCGACCGCGCGGACACGACCGGCGGCACCGTCGATGCTGACACGGTGTCCGGCCGGATCACTTTCGTCGATCAGAATCTCGGCGACCGGCCGACGGTTTCGGTGACTCTCGCTCAAGCGCCGAACTTCGTCTACGTGAACGCGGGCCAGCAGGACGTCACCGGCTCGCTCACCGCGCTGCAGAAGCAGGACATCGCGGCGACGCAGATCCAGATCAGCGTCGCCCCGGAAGCTGCCAACAGCAACAACGGTTCGGCAGTCTGGACCTACACGATTCCCGACCACGTCTTCGACTTCCTGGCGGCCGGCGAAACGCTGACGCTGACCTACATGGTCCGCATCGACGACAATTTCTCGGTCAACCCCGAAACCGCGTTCATCCCGATCACCATCACCATCACAGGCACCAACGACAAGCCCACCGTGGTGACGTCGGGCGGCACCGTTATCGAGAAGGTCGGGACCGGCAACACCGCGCTAGACACCATGACCGGTACGGTCACGTTCACCGACGTCGATCTGACGGATCGGCCGATCGTCGGCGCGGCGCTCTCGACCACCCAGCCGTTCAAATATCTCGATGCGCATGGTCACGATATCACGGCATCGTTGACGCCGCAGCAACTCGCCGCGGTCGCCGCCGTCGAGGTGCCGTTGACCGTGGTGCAGGGCGCCGCAAACAGCAACAACGGTTCGGCCACCTGGACCTACAGCGTTGCCGATCATTTGTTCGATTTCCTCGCCGACGGCGAGACGCTGGTCCTCAATTATGTGATCCAGGTCGATGACGGGCATGGCGGCGTTGTCAGTACGCCGATCACCGTGTCCATCAACGGCGCCGACGTCAGCGTCGAGGGCACCAACGACGTGCCGACGATCGTTACGGCGTCGACGACCCCGACCGGTGCGATCAAGGAAGATGCTGCGGCGACTCTGACGGCTGGCGGCACCATCACCTTCAACGATCCCGATCTCACGGACACGCACACCGCGAGCTTCGTCTTGAAGTCGACGACGTCGAGCGCGCATCTGCCCGGCTTTGGCGACGGCACCTCCCATATCGGCACTTTCGCCCTCGCGGCGGTGAGCGAGAGTCCCGGCGTCAGCACGATCGGGTCCGTGGGCTGGAGCTTTACGCTCGATGACAACGACCCGGTGTTGCAATCGCTGGCCGAGGGCCAGACCCTCACCGAGGTGTACACCGTCACCGTCGATGATCATCACGGCGGAACGGTCACCCAGGATGTGACGGTCGTCATCACCGGAACCAACGATGCGCCGACCGTCACCAGCAGTTCTGCTACGGCGATGGGCAAGGTCACCGAGGATGCCGCGACGCCGACGCTGTCGACCGGCGGCACGCTGGCGATCCAGGACCTTGACCTGATCGACACCCACACGGCGCAGGCGGTGTTCAAGTCGTCGGTGTCGAGCGCGCATCTGCCCGGTTTCAGCGACGGTACGGCTCTCGGCACCTTCACGATCGATTCGTCGGTGACCGAGTCCAACAGCGACACCGACAACGGTTCCACGCTCGGTTGGCATTTTGTACTCAACGACAACGACCCGGTGCTGCAATCGTTGGCCGAGGGCCAGACCATCACCCAGGTCTACACCGTCACCTTTACCGACAACCACGGCGCAACGGTCTCGCAGGACGTCACCGTCACGATCAACGGCACCAACGACGCGCCGACCATTACCAGCACCGCTGCGGCGGCTTCTGGAGCGGTGACTGAGGATACGAGCGCGACGCTGTCGATCTGTGGCACGCTGGAGATCCAGGATCTGGATCTGATCGACACCCATACGGCGCAAGCGGTGTTCAAATCGTCGACGTCGGATGCGCATCTGCCCGGTTTCAGCGACGGTACGTCTCTCGGCACCTTCACGATCGATTCGTCGCTGACCGAGTCCAACAGCGACACCGACAACGGTGCCACGCTCGGTTGGCACTTCAGCCTCGACAACAGTAATGCGGTGCTGCAATCGCTGGCCCAGGGCCAGTCCATCACCGAAATCTACACCGTCACCTTCACCGACGATCATGGCGCAACGGTCTCGCAGGACGTCACCGTGACGATCAACGGCGCCAATGATGCGCCGACCATCACCAGCAATGCCGCAGCCGCTGCGGGAACTGTCACCGAGGATGCGGGTGCGACGCTGTCGACCAGTGGGATGCTGGCGATCGAGGACCTCGACCTGATCGATAACCACACGGCGCAAGCGGTGTTCAAGTCATCGACGTCGAGTGCGCATCTGCCCGGTTTCAGCAACGGTACATCTCTCGGCACCTTCACGATCGATTCGTCGGTGACCGAGTCCAACAGCGACACCGACAGCGGTGCCACGCTCGGTTGGCACTTCAGCCTCGACAATAGCAATGCGGTGCTGCAATCGCTGGCACAGGGCCAGTCCATCACCGAAATCTACACCGTCACCTTTACCGACAACCACGGCGCAACGGTCTCGCAGGACGTTACCGTGACCATCAACGGGGCCAATGATGCGCCGACGGTGACCAGCAATGCTGCGGCTGCATCGGGCACAGTGACCGAGGATACCAGCGCGACTTTGTCGATCGGTGGCATGCTGGAGATCCAGGATCTGGATCTGATCGACACCCATACGGCGCAAGCGGTGTTCAAATCGTCGACGTCGAGCGCGCACCTGCCGGGGTTCAGCGACGGCACATCTCTCGGCACCTTCACGATCGATCCGGCGGTGACGGAGCTCAGCACCGACGCCAACAATGGTGCCGCGCTCGGTTGGCACTTCAGCCTCGACAACAGTAATGCGGTGCTGCAATCGCTGGCCCAAGGTCAGTCCATCACCGAGGTCTACACCGTCACCTTTACCGACAGTCACGGCGCAACGGTCTCGCAGGACGTCACTGTCACGATCAACGGTGCCAACGACGCGCCGACCATCACGAGCGATGCCGCGGCGGCAGCGGGGGCCGTGACGGAGGACGCCGCCACGCCGACGCTCTCGACCGATGGCACGCTGGCGGTCCAAGACCTCGACCTGATCGACACCCACACCGCGCAGGCGGTGTTCAAGTCGTCATCCGTCAGCTCGGATCTGCCGGGCTTCGGCAGTAGTTCGCATATCGGTACTTTCACCATCGACAGTTCGGTGGCCGAATCCGGCAGCGACACCAGCAACGGTGCGACGCTGGGCTGGCATTTCACACTCGACAACACCAACCCAACGCTACAATCGCTGGCCCAGGGTCAGGCGATCACTCAGATCTATACGGTCACGTTTGACGATCACCACGGCGGCACGGTTACTCAGGACGTTGCCGTCACGATCACCGGCACCAACGACGCGCCGAAGGTCATGGTCGAGGCGGGCGATAGTGCCGGCGACAACCTGCCCGAAACCAACGCGGCGCTGAGCAGCCACGGTACGTTGACGGTGTCGGATGTCGATGCCACCGATCACGTGACGGTCTCCGCCACCGGCGTCGCCGTCAAGCTCGACGGCAATTTGCAGGCGGACGGGTTCGACGGATTGTGGGCCTCCGATCTGATGAACTATCTCAAGGTGCAGTCGGGCGACATTCTCGACGGCACCGCGACGCACGCGCAGTTCTCATGGGACTTCAATTCCGGCGGCCAGGCCTTCGACTTCCTCGCCGCGGGGCATACGCTGTCGCTGCAATACACCATCGTGCCTGACGACGGCCACACGGCGACCGGCACCGGCAATGGCGTGGTCACGATCAACATTGCCGGCAGCAACGACGCGCCGGTGATCAACGTCGACCAGATCAGTGTCACGCAGAACAGCGACGAGCAGGTGATCGTGCACGGCCTCTCGGTTACCGATGCCGACGCCAATGAAACGTTCACGATCGCTGCCGCCACCGAGGATCCGAGTAGCAACGTGAGCCCGTCATCGGCGACCGGTTCTTTGGCCGTCATCAATTCGACATTGCAGACGGTGACCTACAACGAAGGCCGCGGAGAGCCTTCCACGGATAAGGTCACGCTCAAAGTGACCGACGGCCACGGCGCGACCGATACGGTCAACCTGATTTTCAATCTCGCCGAAAGCGCGTACGATCACGAGAGCCTCACCGGCACGACCGGCAAGGACGTGTTCTTCGGGACCGGCTATCAGGAACAGTTCGTGTTCGCGGCCAATTCGAACCACGACATGATCGTGAATTTCACGCCCAATCAGGACCACATCGACCTGACCAGCGTCGTGGCGGCCGATATCGACGCTGCATGGATCGCGCAGCACGTGGCGGCTTCGTCGACCAATCCTGCGGATACCCTGATCACGATCGATGCCGCCGACACGATCCTCCTGAAGGGTGTCAACGCCCTCAATCTCCACGCGAGCGACTTCATCGTTCATCCCGGGTAACCGCTCGGACGACGCCGATCGTCTGCACGTGCGTTCGGCGCTGCCATTGACCGGCAATGCGTGATATTCAATCGACATGAAACGTCTCAGAATCCTGCGTCGGTGGTTCACGCGAAAGTTCGGCCTTGCGCGGCTGCTCTGCCTTGCGCTGCTGGTCGTCTTCGCCGGCTTGCGCGTCTGGGATCCGCCGCCGGTGCAGGAATTGCGGCTGCGCACCTTCGACCTGTTCCAGCTGATCGATCCCCGCCACAAGACGGTGCGGCCGGTCACCATCGTCGATATCGACGACAGGAGCCTCGCCAGGTTCGGCCAATGGCCGTGGTCGCGCATGCGGATCGCGGACCTGATTATCAACCTCACCAATAGCGGTGCGGTGGCGATCGGCTTCGACGTCGTGTTCTCGGAACCAGATCGGCTCAATCCGGATCTGGTCGCCAACCAGATGCGCTATCTGGACGACGCCACGCGGATGAAGCTGCGCGAGCTGCCGAGCAACGACCAGATCCTCTCGGAAGCGATCAAGCACTCGCGCGTGGTGCTGGGCGAAACCGGCCAGCCCGCGGTCGGGTCCGAGCTCGACAAGACGTTGCCCTTCACTGGCGTGGCGACGGTCGGCGAGGAGAACGCCGAAAAATTCCTGTTCGAATTCCCCGGCCTGCTGCGCAACGTGCCCGTCATCGAACAGGTCGCGGCCGGCCGCGGCTTGTTCTCGATCCGGACCGAGCGCGACGGCTTGATCCGCCGCGTGCCGATGATCATGCGCGCCCAGGGCAACATCATGCCCTCGCTCAGTCTCGAGATCCTGAGGGTCGTCACGGGCACGCCGACGCTGCTGATTCGCACCGACAAGACCGGCATCCGCGCCATCCGCCTCAAGGGCGTCGAGATCCCGACCGACAAGAACGGCCAGCTTTGGGTGCATTACGCCCGCCGCGATCCCTCGATCTATGTTTCGGCCGCCGACGTGCTCGACAATGCCGTGCCGCCCGGCAAGGTCGCCGGCAAGCTGGTGCTGATCGGCACCTCCGCCGCCGGGCTGAACGACCTCAAGACCACGCCGGTGTCCCCGAACATGCCGGGTGTCGAGATCCACGCCCAGGTGCTCGAAAGCGTGCTGAGCGGCGCGGTGATCTCGCAGCCGAACTACGCGCTCGGCGTCGAGCTGCTCGCCGCGCTCATCATCGGCATCCTCGTCATCATCTTCACGCCGAATCTCGGCCCCGTCCGGCTGGTGCTGGCGGGCGCGATGTTTGCCGCGGTCCTGATAGGCACGTCCTGGTTCTTCTACTGGCAGTACCGTTACCTCATCGACTTCACCTATCCGTTGCTGTCGACCACCGCGATCTACCTGACCTTCATCTTCTCGAGCTTCGTGCGTGAGCAGCGGCAGCGCGTACAGATCCGCGGCATATTTGCGCAATATATGTCGCCGGTGCTGGTCGAGCAGCTCGCGCAATCGCCGGAGAAAGTCGTGCTCGGCGGCGAGGAGCGCGAGTTGACGATCATGTTCTCGGACGTGCGCGGCTTCACCTCCATCTCGGAAAGCTATAAGCACGATCCGCAAGGCCTGATCACGCTGATGAACCGCTTCCTGACGCCCCTTACCGACGTGATCATCGAGGAGAAGGGTTACGTCGACAAGTACATGGGCGACGCCATCATGGCGTTCTGGAATGCGCCGCTCGACGATGCCGAGCACCAGGTCAACGCCTGCGAGGCCGCGGTCCGGATGCTCGAGAAGATCGACGTCGTCAACAAGGAGCGCGAGCAGGAAGCCGCCGATGGCGGCCATATCTATATCCCGCTCAATGTCGGCATCGGTCTCAACACCGGCATCGGCGTGGTCGGTAATATGGGCTCCGATCTGAAGAAGAATTATTCGGTGCTCGGCGACAGCGTGAACCTGGCGTCACGCCTGGAAGGCCAGACCAAGGAATACGGCTTTCCGATCATCGTCGGCTCCCACACGGCGCTCGCGGCCAAGGACAAGTTCGCGATCCTCGAGCTCGACTTCATCATGGTCAAGGGCAAGAGCGAGCCGGAGGTAATCTATGCCATCGCCGGCCGCGAGGACGTGATGCAGTCGGCCGCGTTCCAGCGCCTGCGCAACATTACCATCGAGATGCTCGGCTGCTACCGCAACCGCAACTGGCAGGGCGCACTCGATGCCATCGAACGCGGCCGCCGCAGCGAGGACGCCGACACGCTGGACAAGCTGTTCAAGCTGTACGAAGCGCGGATCAAGGAGTTCAAAGTCAATCCGCCCGGGGAAGGGTGGACGGGCGCGTATGTGCTGCTGACGAAGTAGGCATATGAGCGGGTGGGCTCCGCAGTCGCCCACACACTCCGTCATTGCGAGCGGAGCGAAGCAATCCAGAAATGCATCCGCGGAGACACTCTGGATTGCTTCGCTCCGCTCGCAATGACGAGTTTGTTGAGGCGTTTGCGTGCAATAGTTCTCTGCGGTCGTCCCGGCGAAGGTCGCCCCTCACTCCACCCCGATCGTCGTCAGGTCCTGGAACCAGTGCTGCGCCTGCACGAACTGCTTCACCTTCGGCGACAGCGCGTGCGGGTTGGTGTCGTGGACGACCCAGACCAGCGCGGCGTCGTCGACGATCAGGGCATGCGCCTGCGCGATCAGATCGTCCTGCTTGGCGGTGTCGAAGGTCTGCTTGGCCTCGTTGATCAACGCGTCGACCTTCGGGTTCTTGTAGCCGCCCCAGTTGACGCCGACCGGCGCGATCTGGTCGGAGGCGAAGAAGCGGACGATGGCGTAGAGCGGGTCGGAGGTGACATAGGCGATGTTGTTGGCGGTGATGCCGGCGTTCATCTCGTCGGCCGCGCCCTTGCGCCAGTGTGTATAAAGCGTCTCGAGCTCGACCACCTTGAAGTCGATGTCGATGCCGATCTCCTTGAAACTCTGCTGCAAGAATTCGTTCATCGGCAGCGACAGCATCTGGCCGGTGCCGCCCTGCGCGATGATGAAGGTGGCCTTCAGCGGCTTCGCCTTGGAGTAGCCGGCCTCCTCGACCAGCTTCTTGGCGGCGGCGAGATCATATTTGATGTCGAAGCTCGGCTTGCCGAACCACGGGCTCGACGGGTCGACCTGGCCCTTGGCGGGCTTGGCGAGGCCGTTCATCAGGCCGACGACTTCGTCGCGGTTGATCGCGAGGTTGAGCGCCTTGCGCAGCCGGATGTCGGTCCAGGGCGAGCCCGGCAGCACGCTGAGATGATAATTCCAGACATGCGGGGTAACGTTGTCGACGATCTTCATGCCGGCGGCCTTCAGCTGCGGCACGGCATCGGGTGCCGGCGTCTCGATCAGATCGACCTGGCCGGCGAGCAGCGCATTGGTGCGCGTCAGCGCCTCCGGCATCGGCACCAGCACGATCTTGTCGACCTTTGGAATACGCTTGGCGTTCCAATAGTCCGGATTCTTGCTGAGCTCGGCGAGCTCGCGCGGCACCAGTTTTGTCAGCTTGAACGGGCCGGTGCCCGAAGGCTGGCTTGCGAACTTGTCCCAGTCCTTGCCGAGCTTTTCATACTGCGTCGGGCTCGACACCAGGAACCACAGCATCTGATAGGGGAAGAAGGAGTCCACCGTCTTGGTCGTGATCTCCACAGTGGAGTCATCGATCTTGGCGTAGCTCGCGACCGAGGGCAGGCGGGTCTTCACCTGCGCGCTCTGCCGCTTGTCGAATTGCGGCGCCTTGTCGTTGAGCACCTTGTCGAGATTCCAGATCACTGCGTCGGCATTGAACTCGCTGCCGTCGTGAAACTTCACGCCCTTGCGCAAGCTGAAGCGCCATTTGGTCTTGTCGGTGTCATCCACCTTCCAATCGGTGGCGAGGCCCGGCACCAGCTTGCCCGGGCGATCGGCGACGTCCATTTCCCACGCCACCAGCGGATCGTAGATCGTATAGGCCGTGAACTGGTAGGCGCCTGCGCCGCGATCGGGCTGGCCGGTCGTCAGCGGAATGTCCGCCATGGAGATGCCGTAGCGCAGCACCGTTTCAGCGCGCGCCGGGATTGCGAATGACGCCAGCGCAAGCACCGCGAGACAGGTCGATAGTCGAATACGCATGGCCCAAAGCTCCCAAGAAAACTCAAGCGAAAATCAGGGCCAAACCTGCAATCTTGATGCCAGAATAGGCAGCGCGATGCCTAAGCACACGCGCGATCACAAGGACTTGTCGTCGCAGGGGCAATTTGCAGAATAAGTTTCCCCATTGGCATAGCCATTGCATACGTTTGCATCAAAATTAGTCATCGAAAGCCGGAAAAGGACAGACGTAATGCTTATCAAGACAACAACACGCGCGGCACTGATCGCGGCGCTGGCCCTGACGACTGCGGCTGCGTGGCCGCGCGCGGCCAGCGCGGAATCCGTGTTGCGCATCGGCATG
The DNA here is from genome assembly GCF_021458635.1 of Bradyrhizobium monzae. Classification (GTDB taxonomy): domain Bacteria; phylum Pseudomonadota; class Alphaproteobacteria; order Rhizobiales; family Xanthobacteraceae; genus Bradyrhizobium. The sequence continues at coordinate 14,343 of NZ_JAIRDQ010000004.1, read as the reverse complement.
ACGGCTGCCGATATTCCGCGCACGCTCGGTCAGCCCGATCAGGGCTTTGAAGGCAACCGCTTCACGGGCGTCACCATGTATGACGCGCTGACCGGATGGGATCTGTCGTCGGCCGACAAGGCCAGCGTGGTGATCCCCGGCCTTGCCACCGAGTGGAAGGTCGACGATGCCGACAAGACCAAATGGACCTTCAAGCTGCGTCCCGGCGTCACCTTCCATGATGGCACGCCGTTCAATGCCGACGCGGTGGTGTGGAACGTCGACAAGGTCCTGAAGCAGGACGCGCCACAATTCGACGCCAGCCAGGTCGGCGTCACCGCATCGCGCATGCCGACGCTGGCCTCCGCCAAGAAGATCGACGACATGACGGTCGAGCTCACCACCAAGGAGCCTGACAGCTTCCTGCCGATCAACCTCACCAACCTGTTCATGGCGAGCCCGGCGAAGTGGCAGCACTTCTATGACAAGGCGGAAGGCGCCGGCGCCAAGGCGAAATCGCAGGCCGCCTGGACTTCCTTTGCCAAGGACGCCGCGGGCACCGGCCCGTGGAAGATGGCGAGCTTCACCCCGCGCGAGCGGCTCGAGCTGGTCAAGAATGCGGATTACTGGGACAAGGCCCGCGTGCCCAAGATCGACAAGATGGTGCTCGTGCCGATGCCGGAAGCCAACGCGCGCACCGCCGCGCTGCTCTCGGGACAGGTCGACTGGGTCGAGGCGCCGGCGCCGGACGCACTGCCCGAGCTGAAGCAACGCGGCTTCAAGCTCTATGCCAACGAGCAGCCGCACGTCTGGCCCTGGCAGTTCTCACGCGTCGAAGGCTCACCCTGGAACGACATCCGCGTCCGCAAGGCCGCCAACCTCTGCGTCGATCGCGAAGGTCTCAAGGACGGACTGCTTGCGGGGCTCATGGTGCCCGCGACCGGCACGTTCGAGCCCGGCCATCCCTGGCGCGGCAAGCCGACCTTCGAGATCAAGTACGACAAGCCGGCTGCCCAAAAGCTGATGCAGGAAGCAGGTTTTGGTCCGAACAAGAAGCTGACGGTGAAGGTCCAGACGTCGGCATCAGGATCTGGCCAGATGCAGCCGCTGCCAATGAACGAATATCTCCAGCAGGCGCTCGCCGAATGCTATTTCGACGTGCAGCTCGACGTCATCGAGTGGAATACGCTGTTCACCAACTGGCGCCGCGGTGCCAAGGATCCGTCAGCCAACGGCTCCAACGCGACCAACGTCACCTATGCGGCGATGGACCCGTTCTTTGCGCTGGTGCGCTTCCTGCAGTCGAGCATGGCGCCGCCGGTCTCGAACAATTGGGGCTTTATCAACAATCCCAAATTCGACGAGCTGGTGAAAAAGGCGCGGCAGACCTTTGACCCCGCCGCGCGCGATGCCGCGCTCGCCGAACTGCACGCGGCCTCCGTCGACGACGCGGCCTTCCTTTACGTCGCCCACGACGTCGGCCCGCGCGCCATGAGCCCGAAAGTCACCGGCGTCGTCCAGCCGAAGAGCTGGTTCATCGACTTCTCGCTGGTGTCGATGACGCCGTAAGGCGGGCACGCTGGTAAGGCTCCCCTCCCCCTTGCGGGGAAGGGTTGGGGAAGGGGGTTCACACGGGCGGTCCCTCTGTGGCTACCCCTCTCCCTAACCCTCCCCCGCAAGGGGGAAGGGAACCTTCGCAGCGTGCGTTCCTTACGGTAGCCCGCCACGTCATCGTGTGAGTTCACTTCAGGTAAGTCAGTGCTCGCCTACATCGCCAGACGCATTGTCTACGTCATCCCGATCGTCATCAGCGTGGCCCTGGTGTGCTTTCTGCTCGTGCACATCACGCCGGGCGATCCGCTGGTCGCGGTGCTGCCGGCCGATGCCTCGCAGGAGCTCGCGGCGCAGCTGCGCGCCGCCTATGGTTTTGACCGGCCGCTGCCGGTGCAGTTCGGCCTGTGGCTGCTGCGCGCGCTGCATGGCGATCTCGGCAATTCCATTGCGACGGGCCGTCCCGTACTCGCGGAAGTCATGCGCGCGGTCGGCAACACCGTTACGCTGGCAATTGCGGCCGCCATCATCGGCTTCACCATGGGCATCCTGCTCGGCCTGATCGCCGGCTATTTCCGCGAGACCTGGATCGACAAGCTCGCGACCTCCTTTGCCATCGCCGGCGTCTCGGTGCCGCATTACTGGCTCGGCATGGTGCTCGTCATCATCTTCTCGGTGGAGCTGAACTGGCTGCCCGCGGTCGGCGCCGGGCCAAACGGCTCCAGCTCCTGGGCCTGGGACTGGGCGCACCTGAAATATCTCGTGTTGCCGGCGATTACGACGTCGGTGATCCCGATGGGCATCGTCACCCGCACCGTGCGCGCGCTCACCGGCGATATTCTCTCGCAGGATTTCGTCGAGGCGTTGCGCGCCAAGGGCCTGCATGAAACCGGCGTGTTCCGTCACGTCATCAAGAACGCCGCGCCGACCGCGCTCGCGGTGATGGGGCTTCAGCTCGGCTACATGCTCGGCGGCTCGATCCTGATCGAGACCGTATTCTCCTGGCCGGGCTCGGGCTTCCTGCTCAACTCCGCGATCTTCCAGCGCGACCTGCCGCTGCTGCAGGGCACGATCCTGGTGCTGGCGCTGTTCTTCGTCTTCCTCAATCTGCTGGTCGACATCGCGCAAGCCGCGATCGATCCGCGCATCAAGCGGGGCTAGCGGGATGAGCGAGCTTCCGTTGTCCGCCACCGCCGACGCCGCGCTGCAGGCCGCGCCTGCCTCCAAGGCACGCGGCTATTGGGCCACCGTTGGCCGGCGTATCCTGCGCGACAAGGTCAGCATGGCCTGCGCGCTGGTGCTGCTGCTGATCTTCCTCTCCGCGATCCTTGCGCCGTGGCTGGGTCTCGAAGACCCCTACAAGGGCTCGATGATCCGCCGCCTGCGCCACATCGGCACGGCAGGCTATCCGCTCGGCACCGACGAGCTCGGCCGCGACATGCTGGCGCGGCTGATCTATGGCGGCCGGTTGTCGCTGGTCATCGGCATTTTGCCCGTCATCCTCGCCTTCTGCATCGGCACTTCGCTCGGTCTCGTCGCCGGCTATGTCGGCGGCAAGCTCAACACCGCGATCATGCGCACGATCGACGTATTCTACGCTTTCCCGTCCGTGCTGCTGGCGATTGCAATCTCAGGCGCGCTCGGCGCCGGCATCCTCAATTCCATCGTGTCGCTGACCGTCGTGTTCGTGCCGCAGATCACCCGCGTCGCCGAAAGCGTCACCACCGGCGTGCGCAACATGGATTTCGTCGAAGCCGCGCGCGCCTCCGGCGCCGGACCCTTCACCATCATGCGCGTGCACATCCTCGGCAACGTGCTGGGTTCGATCTTCGTCTATGCGACGAGCCTGATCTCGGTCTCGATGATTTTGGCGGCCGGTCTCTCCTTCCTGGGCCTGGGGACAAAACCGCCGGAACCGGAATGGGGGCTGATGCTGAACACGCTTCGCACCGCGATCTACGTCAATCCCTGGGTCGCGGCATTGCCGGGCGCGATGATCTTTGCGGTCTCGATCTGCTTCAACCTGCTCTCGGACGGCCTGCGCAGCGCCATGGACATCAGGAATTAGGCCATGAGCGAGACCAACACTTCCGTTGCCATGCTGGAGCCGGTCGAGGACTTCGGCGGCGTCGCGCAGCCGCTGCTCCAGGTCAACGGGCTGACGAAGCATTTTCCGGTGCGTGGCGGGCTGTTCGCCGCGAAGCGGACCGTGCGCGCGGTCGACAATGTCTCCTTTTCCGTTGCGAAGGGCGAGACCGTCGGCATTGTCGGCGAGTCCGGCTGCGGCAAGTCCACCACCGCGCGCCTGCTGATGCATCTGATGCCGCGCGACACCGGCGACATCATCTATGACGGCATGACCATCGGGCAGTCGCTGTCGCTGCGCGAACTGCGCCGCGGCATGCAGATGGTGTTTCAGGATTCCTATGCCTCGCTCAATCCGCGCCTGACAATCGAGGAATCAATTGCGTTCGGTCCGAAGGTCCACGGCATGGCCGACAGCGCGGCGCGGGCGCTGGCGCGCGAGCTGCTCGGCAAGGTCGGCCTGGTGCCTGCAAACTTCGCCAACCGCTATCCGCACGAGATTTCCGGCGGCCAGCGCCAGCGCGTCAACATCGCGCGGGCCCTCGCTCTGTCGCCGCGGCTGGTGATTTTGGACGAAGCCGTCTCCGCGCTCGACAAATCCGTCGAGGCGCAGGTGCTCAACCTGCTGGCCGATCTCAAGCGCGAGTTCGGCCTGACCTATCTCTTCATCAGCCACGACCTCAATGTCGTCCGCTACATCTCGGACCGCGTGCTGGTGATGTATCTCGGCGAGGTCGTCGAGCTCGGCCCGGTCGACCAGGTGTGGGACCAGCCCGCGCATCCCTATACGCGCGCGCTGCTGGCTGCGATGCCGTCTTCAGATCCGGATCGCCGCACCGAAAAGCCGCCGATCTCCGGCGATCCGCCCAATCCGATCGATCCGCCTCCGGGCTGCCGCTTCCACACGCGTTGCGCCTTTGCGGAGCCGCTCTGCGCAAATGCTGCACCAAAGCTCACTGCCGTGGATAAGATGGGCCACGAGGCCGCGTGCTACATGGCCATTCCGGGTTCAGGCCATAGCCGCTCGCGCCCATAGAGGAAACCGCATGACGAGACCAACGACAAAAGAAATCCAGGCGACGGCGCAAGTCGCCGGCGTCCCCGTGAACGAGGAGATCGCGACACGCATCTCCAATTCCATCGGGCCCGCCTTTGAAGGCTTTGCGGCCATCGCCGGCACGCTGCCGTTCGACCTCGAGCCCGCGCTCTATCCGCTGGCGCAGACGCATAAGGTGTCGAAATGAGCACCGAACCTGCCCTGATGACGCTCACCGAGGTCGCGCGTGCGATCGCGATGAAGCAGGTGTCCTCGCATGAGGTGACGCGCGCGCTGCTGCATCGCATCGCGCAATGGCAGCCGCATCTCAACGCTTTCATGTCGATCGAGTCGGAAGCTGCGTTGAAGGCGGCAGATACGGCCGACGCCGAACTCGCCAAGGGCGCGGTGCGCGGTCCGCTGCACGGCGTGCCGCTCGCGCACAAGGACATGTATTACGACGCAGGCCACGTCGCGACCTGTGGCTCGCTGATCCGTCGCGATTTCGTTCCGACGGTGACATCCACCGCCTTGCAGCGCTTGAAGGATGCCGGCCAGGTCCGGCTCGGCACGCTGCATCTGGCCGAATTCGCCTATGGTCCGACCGGCCACAACGCCCATTACGGCCCGGTGCGCAATCCCTGGAACGTCGCGCATATCACCGGCGGTTCGTCCTCGGGCTCCGGCTCGTCGGTCGCGGCGCGGCTGACTTATGCGGCGCTCGGCTCGGACACCGGCGGCTCGATCCGCATGCCCGCTCATTTCTGCGGGGTCACGGGATTGAAGACCACGGTAGGCCGCGTCAGCCGCGCCGGCGCGATGCCGCTGTCGCAATCGCTCGACACGGTCGGCCCGCTCGCACGCACCGCGGAAGACTGCGCGCTGCTGCTGGCGCTGATGGCCGGTCCGGACCCCGAGGATTCGACCACAAGCCATGAGCCGTTGTCGGACTATGTCGCGGCGACCAAGGGCTCGCTCAAGGGCCTCAGGATCGGCGTGCCTGCGTCGTTCTATGTCGACGATCTCGACAGCGAGGTCGCGCGCGTGCTGGACGAGACCATCGCGGTGCTCAAGCGCGAGGGCGCCTACATCCTCACGGTCGAGCTGCCGAACCAGCGGCAATTGTCCGCCGCAAGCCAGCTCGTGCTCGCGGCTGAAGCTGCCGCCTTTCACAAGCGCTGGATGATCGAGCGGCCGCAAGACTATGGCTCGCAGACGCTGATGCGGCTGCAGAACGGCCTCGCCGTTCCCGCCATCACCTACCTCGAGGCGATGCGCTGGCGTGGCCCGGCGCTCGCCGCGCACAATGCGGCCGCCGCAGGCGTCGACGCGATCATCGCACCGGCCTCGCCTGTGCCGGCGCCGACGATTGAAGAGAGCGACGTCGGCGGCGGGCCGAACGCACCGGCGCTGTTGCAGCGGCTGACGCTGTTCACCCGTCCGGTGAATTTTCTGGGCCTGCCGTCGCTCACCGTCCCCTCCGGCTTCACCAGCAGCGGCCTGCCGATCGGCATGCAGCTGATCGGTCGCTCCTTCGATGAAGCGACCTTGCTGACCATCGGCGCCGCCTTCCAGCGCGTCACCGATTATCACGATCGGGTACCCAAACTGCCGTCATGACAAAACTCGTCGAGATCTCAGGCCTCAACATTCGCTTCACCGGAGAGCGCACGGTCTATGCCGTGAACGATCTCAATCTCTCGCTCGGTGACGGCGAGGTGTTGGGCCTGCTCGGCGAGTCCGGTTCGGGCAAGAGCGTGACCCTGCGCGCGCTGATGCGGCTGCTGCCGAAGAAGCGCACGCAGATTTCGGGGACGGTCAACGTCATGCGCCGCGACGTGCTCGCCATGAACGACGAAGAGCTGTCGTCGTTCCGCGGTCAAACCGTCTCGATGATCTTTCAGGAGCCGGCACTGGCGCTCGACCCGGTTTACACCATCGGCGCGCAGATCGCCGAAAGCGTCGTGCGCCACGAAGGCAAATCATATGCGGAAGGCAGGGCGCGGGCGCTGGAGATGCTCGAAATCGTGCGCATCCCGTCCGCAAAGCGGCGGCTGGATGCCTATCCGCACGAAATGTCCGGCGGCATGCGCCAGCGCGCGATGATTGCGCTCGCGCTCGCCTGCCGGCCAAAAATCCTGCTCGCGGACGAGCCGACCACCGCGCTCGATGCCACCGTGCAGATCCAGATCCTGCTGCTACTGCGCGAGCTGCAACGCGAGTTCGGCATGTCCGTCATCTTCGTCACCCACGATATCGGCGTCGCCACCGAGATCTGCGACCGCGTCGCGGTGATGTATGCCGGCCAGATCGTGGAGCAGGGCAGCCTGCGCGACATCGTCCGCAGCCCGGTCCACCCCTACGCAAAAGGCCTGCTCGCCTCGACCATCCACGGCGCCAGGCGCGGGCAGCGGCTGGAGACCATCCCCGGCACCCCGCCGTCGTTGTCCGAGAAGCCCCACAACTGCTCCTTCGCCCCCCGCTGCAAGCTCGCCGAGCCGCGCTGTGTCGAGCAGCTGCCGCCGAATGTGGAAGTCGGCCTCGGTCGGGCGGCGAGGTGTGTGCTGGCCGAGCCGGTGACCGCGTCGTAGACCGGCGCGCTCAATCCACCCCGCGCACCGCGCCCGGGCCAGTTCTACTGTGCATGGGGTTGTTTTCGACTTTTTTTGTCGGCGCAGGCGCAACCCGATCGCGGGAACCGCATTCAGACCCCGTTCATCCCGGTTCCCGTTCCATGCGGACTGCTAAAGGAGAGGGACCTGACTCATGTACATTTCGAATGAAGGCCTGCTCGTCATCCTTTTCGTCGGCCTGGTGGCCGGCTGGCTTGCCGGGAAGGTCGTGCGGGGGAGCGGTTTCGGCATCATCGGTGACATCGTGATCGGCATCGCCGGCGCCTTTGTCGCGAGTTTCCTGTTCCCGAAGCTCGGCATTCATATCGGCACCGGGCTGGTCTCGGAGATCGTCTATTCCGCGATCGGCGCCGTCATCCTGCTACTGGTGGTGCGGCTAGTGCGCGGCGGCGGCCGGTTCTAGCGGGTTCGATTGATCGGAACCGAGCGCCTCTCCCCGTGACTTGGGGCGAGGCGCTTGTCTTTGCTATAAAAAGCCGCAAAGACTGTGAAATACCGGACTTGCGGATCGGGCCGTTCGGGGTAGATGTGGCAAGGGCCCGGATTAATTCGATTGCATTGCACGCGGGGAGAACTCGATATTAATCCAGGGCGCGTACGCCTCGATTTGCCTTTTTTATCAGGGGTTCTGCCCCTTACCCGAAAGAGATCAGACTGATGGCAGCCGTTCCCGGCCTCCGCCGTTCAGAGCTCGGTGACGCGCTGCGTGCCTGCCGCACAGCGTTCCTCGGCGTCGGCTTCATGAGCTGCATGATCAACCTGCTCTATCTGACCGGGTCGATCTTCATGCTGGAGGTCTACGACCGGGTGCTGCCGAGCCGCAGCATCCCGACACTCGTCGGCCTGATCGTCCTCGCCGGCGGTCTCTATGTGGCACAGGGCGTGCTCGACATGATCCGCAGCCGCATCCTGGGACGGGTCGGAACCGCGCTCGACGAGGCCCTGAACAAGCGCGTGTTCGACACCATCGTGCGCCTGCCGCTTTTGGTCGGCAACCGCAACGAAGGGCTGCAGCCGCTGCGCGACCTCGACAATGTCCGCTCGTTCCTCGGCGGCATGGGTCCGAGCGCGTTCTTCGACCTGCCCTGGCTGCCGCTCTATCTCGCCATCTGTTTCGCCTTCCATGTCATGATCGGTGTGACCGCGCTGATTGGCGCGATCATCCTGGTCAGCCTGACCCTGGTCACCGAATATCTGTCCCGCCAGCCGGCGAAGGAGGCGATGGGCCTTGCTGCCCAGCGCAACGATCTCGCCCAATCCAGCCGCCGCAATGCCGAAGTGCTGGTGTCGATGGGCATGGCCGGCCGGCTGAACGCGCGCTGGAGCGAGGCCAACGAAAAATACCTCGCCGGCAATCAGCGTGCGAGCGACGTCGCCGGCGGCCTCGGCGCGATCGCCAAAGTGCTGCGCATGATGCTGCAATCGGCGGTGCTCGCGGTCGGCGCCTATCTCGTCATCCACCAGGAGGCGACCGCCGGCATCATCATTGCGGGCTCGATCCTCTCGGCCCGCGCACTGGCGCCGGTCGATCTCGCGATCGCGCACTGGAAATCCTTCGTCGCGGCGCGCCAGAGCTGGCACCGCCTCAGCCGCCTGCTTGAGCAGATGCCGGCGCAGGCGGCGCCGACCCAGTTACAGGCGCCCACCAGCCGGCTCTCGGTCGAAGGCGTCGCCATGGTGGCCCCGGGCGACCAGCGCCTGATCGTGCAGGACGTCAATTTTGTGCTCGAAGCCGGCAACGGCCTCGGCGTGATCGGGCCGAGCGGCTCCGGCAAATCCTCGCTGATCCGCGCGCTGGTCGGCGTCTGGTATCCGGTCCGCGGCAAGGTTCGGCTCGACGGCGCGGCGCTCGACCAATGGGCGTCCGACATGCTCGGCCGCTACATCGGCTATCTGCCGCAGGACGTCGAGCTGTTCGGCGGCACCATCGCGCAGAACATCAGCCGATTTGATCCGGAGGCGACGTCCGACGCCATCATCTCCGCGGCCAAGGAAGCCGGCGTGCACGAGATGATCATCAAGATGCGCGAGGGTTACAACACGCAGGTCGGCGAGCAGGGCACGTCGCTTTCCGCAGGCCAGGCCCAGCGCGTGGCACTGGCACGCGCGCTCTACGGCAATCCGTTCCTGATCGTGCTGGACGAGCCGAACTCCAATCTCGATACCGAAGGCGACGAGGCGCTGACCCGTGCGATCCGCAGCGCCCGCGAGCGCGGCGCCATCGTCATCGTGGTGGCGCACCGGCCCATCGGCGTCGAGGCGGTCGACCAGATCCTGGTGCTCCGTGATGGCCGCATGCAGGCCTTCGGTCCGAAGGAGCAGGTGCTCGCCCAGGTGCTGCAGCCCCGCGTCGCGCCGCCGACGCCGATCAAGATCGTCAGCGAAGGCGGAGTGGCCAAACCATGAGCACGATGACGGTTGGCGGCCCAAAGCCCGCCGCGAACAGGACCGTACAGGAGTCGATCCGCTTCCACCTGATCCTCGGGATCTCGATCGTGCTGGTCCTCGGCCTCGGCCTCGGCGGCTGGGCCTCGACGGTGCTGATCTCCGGCGCGCTGATCGCGCCGGGCCAGATCGTGGTCGAATCCAACGTCAAGAAGGTGCAGCACCCGACCGGCGGCGTGGTCGGCGAGGTGCGCGCACGCGACGGCGACGTGGTCAAGGCCGGCGATATCGTGGTGCGGCTCGACGACACCGTCACCAAGGCCAATCTCGCCATCGTCACCAAGAATCTCGACGCCGCGCAGGCGCGTGCGGCACGGCTGCAAGCCGAACAGCGCGGTCTCGACAAGATTGAATTCCCGGCATCGCTGCTCGATCGCGGCGACGATCCCGACGTCAAGGTGCTGCTCTCTGCCGAAACCAAGCTGTTCGACGTCCGCGTCAACGGCCGTGCCGGCCAGAAGGCGCAGCTGCGCGAGCGCATCCAGCAGCTCAACGAGGAGATCGAGGGTCTTTCCGCGCAGGAGAGAGCCAAGGACAAGGAGATCGCGCTGGTGCAGCAGGAGCTCATCGGTGTGCGCGATCTCTATGACAAGCATCTGGTGCAGATCTCGCGTCTGACCACGCTGGAGCGCGACTCTGCCCGCCTCAACGGCGAGCGCGCGCAGTACATTGCCTCGCGGGCGCAGGCCAAGGGCAAGATCACCGAGACCGAGCTTCAGATCATCCAGGTCGACAAGGACATGGTGAGCGAAGTCTCCAAGGATTTGCGCGAGACCAACGACAAGAGCGGCGAGCTGATCGAGCGCAAGGTCGCGGCCGAGGACCAGCTCCGTCGCGTCGACATTCGCGCGCCGCAGGACGGCATGGTGCTGCAATCGACGGTGCACACCGTCGGCGGCGTCGTCACCGCCGGCGATGCGCTGATGCTGATCGTGCCGCAGGCCGACGACCTCCAGGTCGAGGCCAAGGTCAATCCGGTCGATATCGACAAGCTGCAGATCGGCCAGAAGACGCTGCTGCGCCTCTCCGCCTTCAACCAGCGCACCACGCCCGAGCTCACCGGCGTCGTCAGCCGCGTCTCGCCCGACGTCACCACCGACCAGCGCACGGGCCAGAGCTACTACACCATCCGCGTCTCGCTGTCGGCGGAAGAGGTCGCCAAGCTCGGCGACTCCAAGCTGATCCCCGGCATGCCGGTGGAAGCGTTCGTCCAGACCGGCGACCGCACCATGCTGTCGTACCTCCTGAAACCGCTGCACGACCAGTTCATGCGGGCGTTCCGCGAGAAGTGACGCGTAAAAGGGCGTCATCCTTCGCCGTCATTGCGAGCGCAGCGAAGCAATCCAGTCTGTCTCCGCGGCGGGATTTCTGGTTTGCTTCGCTGCGCTCGCAATGACGGAGAGACTCGTTTCTTGCTATAGTTCGACTCAAGCCCAGCAACCCGGCGTTCGAACCATGCAAACCCTGCCCTCCATCGCCACAAAATCCTTCACCGACGCGGGCCTCGCGGTGGGCCGTCTCGAAGAAATCTACGACCGCAACACCAAATTCCTGCGCGACCGGTTCGAAGCCTATGTCACAGGTGAGGCGATCACGACGCGCGTGCGGGCCTATTATCCCTTCGTCCGCCTCACCACCGCGACGCATGCGCGGCTGGATTCGCGTCTCGCCTATGGGTTCGTCGCTGGACCCGGCGTGCACGAGACCAGCGTGACGCGGCCGGATCTGTTTCGCGCCTATCTCACCGAGCAGATCGGCCTCCTGATCCAGAACCACGGCGTACCCGTCGAGATCGGCGAGTCCACCGAGCCGATCCCGATCCACTTCGCCTATCGCCGCGACATCAACATCGAAGCCGCCATCAGCACCAGCGAGAATTCGGCCGTCACGCGATCGCTGCGCGATGCGTTCGACGTGCCAGATCTCGCCACCATGGACGATGCGATCGCCGACGGCACGTTCGAGCTTAAGGCGGGCGTACCCGAGCCGCTGTCGCTGTTTCGCGCGGCCCGCGTCGACTACTCGCTGCGCCGGCTCTATCACTACACCGGCACCGATCCCGAGCATTTCCAGAACTTTGTCATTTTCACCAACTACCAGTTCTACGTCGACGCCTTCGCGCAGATGTGTCAGCAGCGGCTTCAGTCCGGCGAGGCCGGTCTCGAAGCTTTCGTCGCGCCCGGCAACGTGATCACGCGCAGCGGCGGCGCGACGATCGGCGACACGCCCGCGCGTATTCCGCAGATGCCGGCCTTCCATCTGGTCATGCCCGGCTATCGCGGCATCACCCTGATCAATATCGGCACCGGTCCGTCCAACGCGCGCAACGTCACCGATCATGTCGCGGTGCTGCGGCCGCATGCCTGGCTGATGCTCGGGCATTGCGCCGGCTTGCGCAACACGCAGCGGCTCGGCGACTACGTGCTCGCGCATGGCTATGTACGCGAGGACCATGTGCTCGATCGCGAGCTGCCGCTGTGGGTGCCGATCCCGGCGCTGGCCGAGATGCAGGTCGCGCTGGAGCAGGCGGTCGAGGACGTCACCGGCCTGGAAGGTTTCGAGCTCAAGCGCCTGATGCGCACGGGCACGGTCGCCAGCGTCGACAACCGCAATTGGGAGATCTCCGGGCCCGAGGTCATTCGCCGCATGTCGCAATCGCGCGCCGTCGCGCTCGACATGGAATCGGCCGCGATCGCCGCCAACGGTTACCGCTTCCGCGTGCCCTATGGCACTTTGCTCTGCGTCTCCGACAAGCCGCTGCATGGCGAGATCAAGCTCGCCGGCATGGCCAGCGAATTCTACCGCCGCCGCGTCGGCCAGCATCTCGAGATAGGCCTCAAGGCGCTGGAGCGGCTCAAGCAGCAGGAATCGGAGCGGTTGCATTCGCGCAAGCTCCGCAGCTTCGCCGAAGTCGCGTTCCAATAGGCCGGCCGAAGCTGCCTGAACAACGGCAGCACAGCTGTCGTGCCGAGTGCCTGATGTGCTCGCGCGCGTGTCCCGGGAATATTCCGGCCGAGACAGGGTTATCATCTCGTCCGGGGCGTCTTCGTAGACATCAGGAGACCACACAATGGTCAGTCCGATCACCAGGCGTGCCGTTCGCGGCGTGTATCTTGCGGCGTTCGTTGCCGCAACCGGATCTGTACCTGTCTTGGCGGCAGGCGGAGGTGGTGGGGGAGGCGGCGGAGGCGGTGGGGGCGGCATGGACCCCTTCGCGCGCCCCTCTTCCAGCCAGAGCACGCCGGCCCCGACCTACCCGAGCCGCTCCGGCACCAAAGCCACCCAGAAGGGCAAGAAGGCCAACAACCAGTCGAGTATCGATGATCCGGCTTTTGCCGCAGGCTATCGCGTGGCGTATGACACCATCTACGAGCGCAACGACTACACGACCGCGATCGCGCAGTTGAAGACACTTGGTCATGACGACAATGCGAATGTCGCGAACCTGATCGGTTACTCCTACCGCAAGCTCGGTGACTACAAGCAGTCGCAAGTCTGGTACGAGCACGCACTGAAGATCGATCCAAACCACGTGTTGACCTGGCAATATTATGGTCTATGGCAGCTCGAACAGGGCAATCGCGAGCAAGCGATGTTTCATCTCGGCCGGATTGCAGCCATTTGCGGGACGGATTGCGCGGAGTACAAATCGTTGGCCGCGGCGCTGGAGAAGCCGACCGGGACTGCGCTCGCGTATTAGGGGGCCGCGGCTGGTCTTGCGGCCAAGGTGACAAGCCGCCGGATTTTTTGCATTGTCCCGTTCGGGGGTACGAACGGGACAATGGGATGCCGCTGGCGCGCGACAAGATCATCGGCCACGACCTCGAACGTCTGGCTTTCCGCTTCACCATGACGAGTGACGAGGACGTCGTGCATTGCCAGATCAGCGATGCCGCGATGGACGAGCTTGCGGGCATGCAGGGTACCGAGAGCAGCGCCCGCCAGGCGCAATTCATGTCGCTGCGCGAGACGATCGAGCGCCTGGCCTCGGACCTCTACGACGAGGCGCCGCGATTCAAGGGCTACGTGGTGCGGATCTTTACGCGGCATTTGGGAAGGTGAGGCCACTTACATCGGTGTCATCGCCCGCGAAGGCGGGCGATCTAGCACTCTGCGAGAGGCAGCTCACCCCTCCAGCTTCCTCAGCAGCAATTTCAGCGCCGCCGCCGCGAACACCTGCATGTTGGCGAATCGGTCGCTGCTGCCCGTCTCCAGTGTCATCACCTCAGCCGCGGGCCCCGCAACCGCCATGCAGCTATGGCCGGCAGCGTCGCCATAGCGGTTGCCGGTCGGGCCGGCTGCGCCTGTCTCGGACAGGCCCCAGTCGGAGCTGAAGCGGCCGCGCATCTGTTCGGCCAGAAGTTTCGCGTAGGGCTCCGAGGAGGAACGAAAGGCCTTCATTCCTTCGTCCGAAATATCCATCAGCACGCGCCTGGCGTCGCGGGTGTAGACCACCGCGCCGCCGAGGAAATAGGCGGAGGCACCGGGCACCGCGAGCAGGCTCGCCGCGATCAGGCCTCCGGTCGAGGATTCCGCGACCGCAATGGTCTGCTTGCGCGCGATCAGTTTTGCCGCGACCTGTTCCGCAATGCCGACGAGCTCTTTCATCCCTGA
>NZ_JAIRDQ010000039.1 GCF_021458635.1 Bradyrhizobium monzae | reverse complement strand
TGGTTGTACCCGTCATAGGCGTCGGCCTGCAGGATGCCGGTATATCGGGCCAGATGCGCCTGGGGATGCTCGCCCTTGCGATCACGCGAGTAGTAGAACATCGCCGCCGGCGGACCCGCACCGCTAAACGGCCGGTCGTCCCGGACGTAGATCCAGCATCGTGCCGTATCGGTCTTGCCCTTGGCCAGCACTGGCACGGTCGTATCATCGGCATGAAGGCGCTCGGCCGCCATGACATGGGCTTCGACCAGGCGCAGGAGGGGATCCAGCGACGCACAGACCGATCCCACGGCGTCCGCTATGGTTGACAGCGCGATCGGCACGCCTTCCAGGGCGTAGCGCTCGGCCTGGCGGTTCAACGGCTGATGCTGGCCGAACTTCTCGAACATGATCATGGCCAAAAGGCTCGGACCAGCCCATCCCCGGGCGATGGCATGGAACGGCGCTGGCGCCTGGCTGATCTTCTCGCAGTCGCGGCAGGAGAACTTCTCCCGGACCGTCTCGACCACCTTCCACTGCCGCGGCACCACCTCCAGCGTCCGCGTCACGTCTTCGCCAAGCTTGCGCAGGCGGTTGCCGCCGCAGCACCCGCACGCGGTCGGCGG
>NZ_JAIRDQ010000038.1 GCF_021458635.1 Bradyrhizobium monzae | reverse complement strand
GTAAGCATTCGGCGTGGGCCACAGGCGGGTTAGTCGTCACGCAGCAGCGTCATCAGCTCGCAGATCACGCCGCTTGCGCAGCAATCGCTGATCCCGGCGTCCAATTCCAGGGCAGAAGCTCGTCGAGCCGATGAGCTGGGTGGGCAGCGATGCGGGCAAGGATATCCGTGAGCCAGGCCTGCGGATCGACGCCGTTCATTTTGGCCGTGACGATCAAGCTATACATCGAAGCTGCGCGCCGTCCGCCACGATCAGAGCCGCAGAACAACCAGGATTTTCGTCCGAGAGCTATACCTCTTNAATCCTCGCTCGGCGGCATTGTTCGAGAGACAGACGCGGCCGTCCTCCAGGAAGAGAGTGAAGCTCGCCCAGCGCTTCAGGATGTAGTTGAACGCCTTGGCCAGGTCGTGCCCACGGGACAGCTTGGCGAGCTGCTCCCGCATATAGACCTGAAGGTTCTCGACCAGAGGCCGGCTCAGCATCTGCCGAACCTGAACGCGTTCCTCGGCACTCCTGCCATTGATGGAGCGTTCGATCTCGAACAGCGCATCGATCCGCCGCACGACCTCGACCGCGATGGGCGAGAGCGGGATCTCCTTCTTGCCGGTGGCCTTGCGACGCGCATTCTCTTCGANTATCGGCCATGGCGAAGAACGGGCGCCGCGCATGGACCCAACACGCCGCTTCCCGGATCGGTCCAGGGTGGCGTCCCGCCAGATAGAGCTGGTTGTACCCGTCATAGGCGTCGGCCTGCAGGATGCCGGCATATCCGGCCAGATGCCCCTTCGGATGCTCGCCCTTGCGATCACGCGAGTAGTAGAACATCGCTGCCGGCGGACCCGCACCGCTAAACGGCCGGTCGTCCCGGACGTAGATCCAGCATCGTGCCGTATCGGTCTTGCCCTTGGCCAGCACCGGCACGGTCGTATCATCGGCATGAAGGCGCTCGGCCGCCATGACATGGGCTTCCACCAGGCGCAGGAGTGGGTCCAGCGCCGTACAAACCGATCCCACGGCGTCCGCCATGGTCGACAGCGCGATCGGCACGCCTTCCAGGGCATAGCGCTCGGCCTGGCGGTTCAGCGGCTGGTGCTGGCCGAACTTCTCGAACATGATCATGGCCAACAGGCTCGGGCCGGCCCATCCGCGGGCGATGGCATGGAACGGCGCCGGCGCCTGGCTGATCTTCTCGCAATCACGGCAGGAGAACTTCTCCCGCACCGTCTCGATCACCTTCCACTGGCGCGGTACCACTTCCAGCGTCTGCGTCACGTCCTCGCCGAGCTTGCGAAGACGAATGCCGCCGCAGCACTCGCAAGCCGTAGGCCC
>NZ_JAIRDQ010000037.1 GCF_021458635.1 Bradyrhizobium monzae | reverse complement strand
GATGAACTTGCCTCGGTCCAGACGCTTGGCATAGAGCGACATGCCCAACCCATCATGCCAAAGAATCTTGACCAGATCGCCGCTGCGACCCCGGAAGATGTAGAGATCGCCAGCATGAGGATCGCGCTTCAGGCTCTCCTGAACTGTGAGAGCCAAGCTTCGCATGCCGCGACGCATATCGGTGTGGCCAGTGGCGATCCAGACCCTGACGCCGCTCGGAATCGGGATCATCGTCGTCGCAAGAGCTCAAGAACCTGCTGCAGCGCCTCAACATCCACGTCACGGTCAACGCGAACACGACAGCCGCCGCCGAGCTCAATCTCGATGATTCCGGCTCTTACACGCTGCGCAGGCGGTGAAGACGTCGGTTGTAGCGCGCTGCTCGAGATCGGAGCCGCCACAGGCGTGATCTCGACGGGAACAAGAGCAGGTGTGGCATCTCCGCCCAGTCGCCCCTGGCGCGCTTGTCGACGCCAGGTGAACAGCAGGCTATGGGCCATCCCGTGCCGGCGTGCCACGCCGCAGACCGTCTCGCCGGGCTGCAAGGTCTCTTCGAGAAGGCGGACCTTCTCGTCGTAACTCCATCGCCGCCGACGCTCGGCGCCCAACACATTGACCTGCATTCCCGACGTGACCTTAACGCTAGACTTAAGGTCAAATCCTCAGGCCTCCTCGCAAACTACACAAGGCGGCCTTCGCCGGAGG
>NZ_JAIRDQ010000036.1 GCF_021458635.1 Bradyrhizobium monzae | reverse complement strand
GTCGTGCCGGTCGCGGTCCACACCGTGGTCGCCTCGAGCGAGCGCATGCCGTAGTCGCCGGCCATCGCGCCGAGATAGACGCCGGTCCGGCTCTGACTCAGTCCGTCCGGTTGCAGCCCCGCGCGCTCCAGCGCCTCCCACGACGCTTCCAGGATCAGCCGCTGCTGCGGGTCCATCTCCATCGCCTCGCGCGGCGAGATGCCGAAGAAGCCCGCGTCAAACTCCGCGACCGCATCGATGAAGCCGCCTTCCTGCGTCAGCCCGCCCGTCACCGCTTCCAGGCGCCGCAACAGCTCCCGGCTCCAGCGGCCCGGCAGCGGGCCAATGCCGTCACCGCCGCGCTCCAGCAACGACCAGTAGTTCTCGGGACTCGTCAGCCCGCCGGGACCGCGGCAGCTCATCCCCACAATCACGATTGGCTCGGAGGAGGCGTTCTCCACCGCTTCGAGAGACGACTTCAGATCCCGAATCTTGTGCAGACTCTGGCGAAGAGCGTTTTTGAGATCCTGAACTTCTTGATTCATCTGCTGCATGATTTTTTCAGAGCAATTCAGACGCGATACTCAGCAAAGAGTCCGTTTCCGCGTCATCAATATGCGCGGACAATTCATCGTCGCTTGCACGCCGGGAGGTGTCATTCGGCTGCATCATGAGGCGTTCAAGAAGACCTGATTTACGGAGCGCCTCGATCGAAACCTCTCGGAGCTTCCGGCGGATCTGCTCTTCTCCCCAGATCGACGGACCTGAATTGACATTGTCGAGTTCGAGCTTCTCGAGCAGCAGGCGGGCCATGGCGCGCGCGGTC
>NZ_JAIRDQ010000035.1 GCF_021458635.1 Bradyrhizobium monzae | reverse complement strand
CGCCCGCAGCGCCGCCTCGTCTCGGCCCGACACCAGCAGCGGGATCGGGAGCGATGACGCTTCAGCTGTATCTGTGCCGCGAGTCGTAGCGCGTACCGGCGCTTCCTCGATCACCACATGCGCATTGGTGCCGCTGATGCCGAACGCGGACACGCCGGCACGGCGCACATGCGAGGCCTCGCGCGGCCAGGCCCGCGCCTGCTGCAGCAGCGACAGCCCGCTGCCCTCCCATTCGATCTGGTGGCTCGGTTGCTCCGCATGCAGCGTCTTCGGCAAGACCTCGTGCCGCAGCGCCAGCACCATCTTCATCACGCCCAAAACGCCGGCGGCGGCCTGG
This sequence comes from Bradyrhizobium monzae, assembly GCF_021458635.1. Taxonomy (GTDB): domain Bacteria; phylum Pseudomonadota; class Alphaproteobacteria; order Rhizobiales; family Xanthobacteraceae; genus Bradyrhizobium. The sequence continues at coordinate 603 of NZ_JAIRDQ010000035.1, read as the reverse complement.
GTGTGGCCGAGGTTCGACTTCGACGAGCCCAGCCACAACGGACGATCCTCGCGCCGGGTCGGTCCGAACACCGCGGCCAAGGCGCCGGCTTCGATCGGGTCGCCAAGATTGGTGCCGGTGCCGTGCGCTTCGACCACATCGATCTCGTCGGGGCTGACCCCGCTCGTCGACAGCGCCGCGCGGATCACGCGCTGCTGGCTCGGACCGTTCGGCGCCGTCAGGCCCTGGCTGCGGCCGTCCTGGTTCACCGCGGAGCCGCGGATCAGCGCCAGAATCTCGTCGCCATCCCGCTCCGCATCCGACCGCCGCTTCAACACCAGCACGCCGCAGCCTTCGCTCCAGCCGGCGCCATTGGCATCCGCCGAGAACGCCTTGCAGCGCCCATCCGGCGCCATGCCGTTGTCGGGTCCCAGCGCCACAAACGTCGAGGGCGTCGACATCACGGTCACGCCGCCCGCCAGCGCCAGGTCGCACTCACCCTGACGCAGTGCCGTGCAGGCCAGGTGCAGCGCGGTCAGCGACGACGAGCATGCCGTGTCGACCGTCATCGCCGGCCCCTCGAGGCCCAGCACATAGGACACACGCCCCGCCAGCACGCTCGAC
>NZ_JAIRDQ010000034.1 GCF_021458635.1 Bradyrhizobium monzae | reverse complement strand
TAGCAGGCCGTTGAAAAAGGCGCTCGCCGCCGATCGTGGACCGTGATTCATTGGCTCCGACGAGATTCGGAGATGGTGCGTGCGCGGCGGCGACAATCGAACGGGCGAGCTGTTCAGCTACGTTGACCTTGAGGCGCGGGTGCGGCGTGATCATCCGCTGCGAGCGATCCGGACGATCGTGAACGAGGCGCTGGCGGCGCTGGAGCAGGAGTTTGCCGCGCTCTATTCGCCGATTGGGCGGCCGTCGATCCCGCCGGAGAAGCTGCTGCGGGCGATGCTGTTGCAGGCGTTTTATTCGATCCGCTCGGAGCGGCTTCTGATGGAGCGGCTGGAATACGACCTGCTGTTCCGCTGGTTCGTCGGAATCGGTGTCGACAACGGGGCCTGGGACCATTCGGTGTTCTCGAAGAACCGCGACCGGCTGCTGGAAGGCGACATCGCGGCCAAGTTCCTGGCGGCGGTGCTGGCGCAGCCCAAGGTGAAGAAGCTTCTGTCGAGCGATCACTTCTCGGTCGATGGCACGCTGATCGAGGCCTGGGCCTCGATGAAGAGCGTCAAGCCGAAGGACGGTTCTGGCGAGCCGCCGGCGCAGGGCGGCGGGCGCAATGCGGAAGCGAACTTCCACGGCCAGAAACGCTCGAACGACACCCATGCTTCGACCACCGATCCGGATGCCAGGCTGTACCGCAAGGGTAAGGGCAAGGAGACGAAGCTGTGCTTCATCGGGCATGGGCTGATGGAGAACCGCCACGGTCTGCTGGTCGACGCCTGCCTGACACTGGCTGACGGGCATGCCGAACGGGTGGCCGCGCTGCACATGATCGAGCCTCGTGCCGACCGGCCGACAGCGATCACGCTTGGTGCCGACAAAGCCTACGACGCAGAAGACTTCGTCAACGAGCTGCGCTCGATGAACGTGACGCCGCATGTTGCGCAGAACACCAGCGGCCGCAGCTCTGCGATCGACGGGCGAACGACCCGGCACGGCGGCTATGCCGTCAGCCAGCGCATCCGCAAGCGCATCGAGGAGGCATTCGGCTGGATCAAGACGATCGCCGGGCAAGAGAAGACGAGCTTCCGTGGCCGTGATCGCGTCGCATGGGCTTTTACCTTCGCTGCCACCGCCTACAATCTCGTGCGGCTGCCCAAGCTGATAGTGGAGGCCGGCTGATGGCCAAGGCGCCCGGCTTCGCCAAGGCCTTTGCCGGCCGCTGGCGCATCGTCGAAATGGACGACAGCGACTTCCTCGATCTTGTCGAAGAGGCGCATCTCACCTTCAAGGGCAAGTCCGATGGTGAAATCGCCTTCGGTGCGCTAAAGGGCTTTCTCGACGTCCGCTACGGCGCGCGAGACGGTTCGGCCTGCGCGGAGTTCTCATGGGAAGGACACGACGAGAATGATCCCGCCTGCGGTCGCGGATGGGCCATGATCGGCACCGCGGGCAGGCTCGTCGGCCACTTCTACATACACAATGGCGACGATTCAGGCTTCGTTTGCGAACGCGGCTGAGTTCTTCAACAGCCTG
>NZ_JAIRDQ010000033.1 GCF_021458635.1 Bradyrhizobium monzae | reverse complement strand
GGGCAAGAACTCGGCATTTTCGGGAGTTGATGTACGATTCTGCTTATGACGAATCGTACATTCAAGAGCGGCGAGAGCCGTGAACTAGCAAACCTGATTCCTGCGCGGATTGAGGATTATGTTGGACGGGATAATCCAGTCCGGGCGATCGAGAGCTTTGTCTGTGCTCTTGACCTCATAGAGCTTGGCTTCCGCCACGCCGACCGCGGCGCGGGTGGGATGGGTCAGCCGCCGTACGATCCGGCCGATCTCTTGAAGCTCTATCTTTACGGCTACATCAACCAGATCAGGTCATCGCGCCGGCTGGAGCGGGAAGCGAGCCGTAATCTAGAGCTGATGTGGCTACTGAAGAGCCTGAAGCCGGGCTATCGGACGATCGCCAAGTTCCGCAAGGAGAACTGGCAGGCTCTGAAGGCGGCGAACCGCAGCTTTGTGTTGCTTATCCGCCAGCTTGGCCTGGTCGGCGGCACGGTCGTGGCGATCGACGGCTCCTTCTTCCATGGCGACGTCAGCAAAGCGAGCATCTTTACGCGCAAGAGGCTCGCCGATCAGATCGCAAAGCTTGACCAGGAGATCGAGGCTTACCGCAAATCCCTTGACGACAACGACGTGACGGAAGCCGGGGATACGAGCAAGGATCGAACCGACGGCGGCGGAGGCGATGGCGAGGATCTCGGCGCCAAAGTCGCGGCACTGATGGCCCGTCGCTCGCGCGCGCAAGCCGATCTGAAGCGGCTGGAAGAGACTGGTGAGACGCAATTGTCCCTGACCGATCCCGACGCACGGCTTCTGGTCAAGAGCGCGCAAGGCGTTGCGGGCTATAACGTACAGCTCGCCGTGGACGACAAACACAAGCTCATTGTCGCAAGCGAGGTGGTGAACGATAGCAGCGACGTCAATCAGCTCCATGCGATGGCAAGAGCTACCAAGGAGGCCCTCGACGCGCAGGCGCTACAGGTGCTGGCGGACGAAGGCTATTACAGCAGCGCTGGCCTGAAGGGCTGCGAGGACGATGGCATCGAAGCCTATGTTCCCCCATCAGATGGCAACCAGCGGCTCGAGAAGGAAGGCCGCTTCGGCCTCAGAAGCTTCAGTTATGACGCCGCCGCCGACGCCTACACCTGTCCGGCTGGAGGATTGCTGCATGCGATGGACGGACGCCGGACGAGTGCCAACGGCCGCATCGAGATACGCTATGCGGGTAGCAAGAAGACCTGCGGGACGTGCGTGTTGAAGGCTCGTTGCCTCTCCCCGACGGCGGTCAACCGGATCATCAGTCGCTGGGAGCACGAGGACGTTCTCGACCGTCATCGCGCACGAATGGCAGGCGCAGGCCAGTTGATGCGCCGTCGTTCGGGCATTGTCGAACACCCCTTCGGCACGCTCAAGTGCCGCGCCGGCTATCGCCACTTTCTCGTTCGCGGCTTCGACAAGGTCCGCGGCGAATGGAGTCTCATGGCCCTCTGCTACAACTTCACTCGCGCGCTCAACATCATCGGCTTCGATGCCTTCATGGCCCGCATGGCAGAGCTGCTCGCAGCGTTCCAATGCGCTCTCGCTGTCCTGCAGCGCATCCAGCCCGTTCCAGGACCATCCCGGACGCATATCGAGCCACGGTCCGCAATCGTCCTTATCCTAGCTCATTAAAAGTAGTTCTTGCCCAGCCTCGACGGG
>NZ_JAIRDQ010000032.1 GCF_021458635.1 Bradyrhizobium monzae | reverse complement strand
GGGTAGTCGAAGGCGAGCGTGGTCGGCAGCCTGGCGCTGATGCGCCCCGACAGGCGGTTGCGCAGCTCGACCGCCATCAGCGAGTCGAGCCCGAGCTCCTTCAGCGGCTGGTCCGCCGGCACCGAGGCGGTTCCGGACGAGGCCAGCACCGCCGCGATCTCCTCCTGCGCCAGCTCCACCAGCGCCGCCAGCCGCTCGCTCTCGCCGGCCAGCGCCGCCAGCCGCACCCGCAAGCCATTGGTGTCGCCGCTTGCCGCCGTCGAGGCCTTGCGCAAGCCGCTGCGCACCAGACCGCGATACAGCGCCGGCACGTCGTCGCTGAGCTGGCGCTGCATCGCGCCGACGTCCAGATGGATCGGGACCAGCATCGCTTCGGGCTGCGATCGTGCCGCGTCCAGAAGATCGAGCCCGAGCTCCAGCGACAGCGCCTGCACGCCCTGCCGGCGCATCCGCATCAGCTCGGCCCGGCCCAGATGCGCCGTCATGCCGACCCCGCGCGGCGCCCACAGGCCCCACAGCAGGCTCTGCCCGGCCAGACCACGATGCCGCCGCTCCGCCGCAAGCGCATCCAAAAACACGTTCGCCGCCGCGTAGTTGGCCTGCCCCGGACTGCCGAGCGCCGCCACCGACGAGAACAGCACGAACGCCGCAAGATCCATCTTTGCCGTCAGCTCGTGCAGATGCCAGGCGCCGTCGAGCTTCGGCTGCAACACCCGCTCCAGCCGCTCCACGGTCAGCGCCGGCACGATGCCGTCGTCGAGCGTGGCGGCCAGATGGAACACGCCCGTCAGCGGACGCTCCGGTGCGATGGCGTTCAGGAGTTTGCCGACCGCGTCACGGTTCGCGACGTCGCAGCTCACCAGCTCGACCGTCTGCGCGCCCAGGGTTTGCAGCTCGGCCACCAGCTCGGAGGCGCCCGGCGCGGCCATGCCGCGACGCGACGTCAGCAGCAGGTGCCGCACGCCATGCTCGGCAACCAGATGCCGGGCGACCTCGCGGCCGATCTCGCCTGCGCCGCCCGTGATCAGCACCGTGCCGCCGTCGGCAAGACGCCGCGGCAGCTGCACCACCTGCTTGCCGACGTGACGGCCCTGCGCCATCTGCCGCAGCGCCGCCGGCATCTGCCTGACGTCGTAGGCGACATAGGGCAACGGCGCCAGCGCACCTTGCGCGAACAATCCCATCAGCTGGGTCAAGAGCGCCGGCATCCGCTCGGTCGGCAGGATGAAGGCATGGTAGCTCACGCCGCGGTATTTTTGCGCGATCGCAGCCGCGTCACGCCCGTCGGCGATCCCCATCTCCAGGAAGCGGCCGCCCCGCGGCAACAGCCGCAGCGAGGCATCGACGAACTCGCCGGTCAGCGCGTTGAGGACGATGTCGACGCCTTCATTGTTGGTGGCCGAGCTGAACTGCCGCTCGAAGCTGAGGTCACGGGAGTTGGCGATGTGACGGCCGTCCAGACCCATCCGTTCCAGCACCGGCCATTTGCCCGGGCTCGCCGTGCCATAGACCTCCGCGCCGAAGTGACGGCACAGCTGCACCGCCGCCATGCCGACGCCGCCGGCCGCCGCGTGCACCAGGACGCGGTCGCCGGATTTGATCTGGCCGAGCTCCTGCAGCGCATACAGCGCCGTCAGATAGGCCAGCGGGATCGTCGCCGCCGCCGCGAACGACATGCCGTCGGGGATCTTTGCCAGCTGCTCGGCCTTCGTCACCGCGCGGGTGCCAAAGCAGCCGCGGCCACAGCCGAACACGCGATCGCCGACCGCAACCGAGGTCACCTCAGCGCCGACCGCCTCCACCACGCCGGCGAACTCGAACCCGATCGCGGGCGAGGCAATCTGGCCCAGCGTGATCAGCACGTCGCGGAAGTTCATGCCGGCCGCACGCACCACGACCCGGACCTCATTGGCGGCCAGCGGCTCCGACAGCTCGGACGCCGCCACCAGGCTGACGCCGTCGAGCCGGCCGGGATCGGTGACCGCAACGCGGTAATCTTCTACGGTGGAAGGCGCCTGAAGGGTGCCCGCGCCGGCGCCAGCGCGCGCCAGCCGCGGCGCCAGCACCGCACCGTGGCGCAGCGCAAGCTCGGGCTCTGACNGTCGTCGCAATGAGCTTGCCCAGCAGTGCTGCATCGGCAGGCACTGCATCCACATCGACAAGCTGCAGCCGCCGATCGGGATGCTCCGCCCGCGCGCTTCGCACCAGGCCCCACAGCGGCGCACGCGTCAGTCCGCCGGCGCCTTCGTCGGCACCGGTCGCAACCGCGCCCTGCGTCAGCCACGTCACATCCGTCTCGTTCAGCCTTGCTTCGCCAAAGATCGCCTGCAGCTCGGCAAGGCCACGCGCCGCCGTCGCATGCGTTGCCGCAAGCACGCCGCCGATGGGTTCAGCCGGATCGGACAGATGGTCGAACACGAGCTGTGTGGGGATCGCGCCGCCTTCGTCGAGCCGCGCAACAACAGCGGCAATGCTGTCGACATGATCGAGCCCGAGACGGGCCGCCAGCCTGCCGTCGCCACCCACGATCAGCGGGGCCGCGTCAGAGGTGGCCTCGGCCTCGCTCAACGTCACCGCGCGCCATTCCAGCCGGTACAGATGCTGCGCCTCGCTGCGCGCGGCCTCGCGGATCTGCGCTTCGCTCGCTTGCTTCAGCCGCAGACCCCCGACATGGGCAACGACGCGCCCATGGCCATCCGCCAGCTGCAGATGCGCCAAGGCCTCGCCTTCGCCGCTGCGCTCGACCGAGGCGCGGACCCGCAGCTCGCGTGCGCCTTGAGCGGCCAGCGACACCTCGGACCATTCGAACGGCAGCAGCAGCGGCGCATCGGCGCCGTCGCTGAGATCGGCGCCGGCAATCCGGTCGAAGCTCAGCACATGCAGTGCGCTGTCCAAGAGCGCCGGATGCAGCCCGTAACCATCCGCTGATGCTCCCAGCGCCTCCGCCAGCACCGCGCGGCCGTAGACGACGTCGCCAACGCGCCAGGCCTCGACCAGCCCCTGGAACAGCGGCCCATAGCCGTAGCCGCGCGCCGCCAGCTTCGCGTAATGACCGCTCAGGTCGATCGGCTCGCCACCGACGGGTGGCCAGACTTCGAGGCCGCTCTCTTGCGTTAGGTCTGCCGCAGCGTCCTGCGCCTCGCCCAGCACGCCCTGCGCATGCAGCGTCCATGACGCGCCTTCAGGAGCATCTTCCGCACGGCTGTAGATGCTCAGGCCCCGGCTAGTTGCAGCACCGGCC
>NZ_JAIRDQ010000031.1 GCF_021458635.1 Bradyrhizobium monzae | reverse complement strand
ACGGGATGTGTCGAATCAATGGGTTACTCCGCGACTTCGCTCATCCCCATCATGATCCCCTTATCAACCAGCGCGTCGATGTAACCGGGCATTTCCGGGTGGGCGTACATGGAGCTGTGCGTGCCTGGCACCATGATGACGGAAGTCATCTTGAGCCCAAATCGACCCCAGCCCAAATCCGGGACCAAATGGTCTTCAAGGCTCCGAAGTCCAGGATCGTGCTCCCTGGCGTGCAGCATGTAGATGGGCGCAGCCACGTCCGGCAAGGCGTAGCCGATCTGGCCCTTGACGTTGTCGGAGATCATCTCACGCAGAGCTTGCGTTGACGGAGCACCGGTGAGTTCGGCCAGCCTTTCGGAATCATCCTCGTCAAGGCCATACGTCCTCATCAGGTGGGCCCAGCCGATTCCGTCGACGACCTGCATCATTGATGTCGGCACGGAGGTCAGGTCAGGCGGCGACTGCGTGTCAAGCAAGGCAATTCCCGTCACGTGATGGCCACGACGTTCCAATTCAGCAGCCAGCGCAATGGCGACGACGCCGCCGAAGGAGCCGCCAACGAAGAACACGGAACGGCCACCAATCCAGGACTCCACGTGTGGCGCATAATTCAAAGCCAGGTCTTCGACAGTTCCATTCAGAAGCCCTTGCTCTGCGAGCGGGTATGGGTTGAGACCCGCGATAGGATAGTCCCCAGCCAGGTCCTTGATCGCCTGGGGCGTGTTCTCACGGGTGGAGCCGTGGCCGAGACCCGGGATGTAAATCATGACCCGATCTCCAAATCCGGGGCGTATCGGAACGATGCAAGAGGAATTTCCCTTCTCGAGCAGGGCGCTCATCTCCGCAAGCCCTGAAAGCCGCCGTTCCAGGTCGAGCTGGCGCAGAAATTCGGGATCTGCGCTGTCGAGCAATGCCGCGAGTGACGTAAGCCCTTCGAGTTTCGACCGGGCCTTGCCTTTGACTCCCGCACCTTGCCGCTGCGACGCACGCTCGCTGGACGCGATCTTCTCCTGCAACAGCTGCGCGATCGCCCGCGCCGACGGATAATCGAAGGCGAGTGTGGTCGGCAGCTTGGCCCCAATTTGCCCCGACAGCCGGTTGCGGAGTGCGACCGCCATCAGCGAGTCCAGACCAAGGTCCTTGAGCGATTGATCCGCAGGCACCGACGAGGCTCCGGGCAGCGCCAGCACCGCCGCAATCTCCGCCTGCGCCAGCTCCACCAGCGCCAGCAGCCGCTCCGCGTCGCTCGCAAGCGACGCCAGCCGCGACCGCAGACTATTGGTGTCGCCGCTTCCTGCCGAGGCGCGCCGCAATCCACTGCGCACCAGGCCACGATACAGTGGCGGCACGTCGTCGGCGAACTGGCGCTGCATCGCGCCGAGATCCAGATGAATCGGGATCACCATCGCATCGGGCAGCGCTTGCGCCGCGTCCAGCAATTGGAGTCCTGGCTCCAGCGACAACGCCTGCACGCCTTGCCGGCGCATCCGCATCAGCTCGGCCCGGCCAAGATGCGCCGTCATACCCACGCCGCGTTGCTCCCACAGTCCCCACAACAGGCTCTGCCCCGCAAGACCGCGATGCCGGCGTTCCGCCGCAAGTGCATCAAGGAACACGTTCGCCGCCGCGTAGTTCGCCTGGCCCGGGCTGCCAAGCCCTCCCGCTGACGAAAACAGCACGAACGCAGCGAGGTCCTTATCCGCGGTCAGCTCGTGCAGATGCCAGGCGCCATCGAGCTTCGGTCGCAGCACCCGCTCCAGCCGCTCCACCGTGAGCGCCGGCACGATCCCGTCGTCCAGCGTCGCGGCAAGGTGGAACACGCCCGTCAACGGGCGGTCTGACGCGATGGCGCTCAACACCGCGCCAACCGCGTCACGGTTCGAGACGTCGCAACTCACGAGCTCGACCGTCTGCGCGCCCAGCGCCTCGAGCTCGGCGACCAACTCGGTTGCTCCAGGCGTCGCCATTCCGCGACGCGACGTCAGCAACAGATGACGCACACCGTGCCTGGCAATGAGATGCCGCGCGACTGCACTGCCGAGCTCGCCCGCACCACCCGTGATCAACACCGTTCCACTGACGTCGAGAGGACGCGGCTCAGCCGCACCAGCGCCAGCGCGCGCCAGCCGCGGCGCCAGCACCGCACCGTGGCGCAGCGCAAGCTCGGGCTCGGAT
>NZ_JAIRDQ010000030.1 GCF_021458635.1 Bradyrhizobium monzae | reverse complement strand
GGCGCATGTCTCTGGCGTGTGGTCATTGCAGGATGCCTGCCGCGTGGTCGCGGCGCGTGGCCGGCTGATGCAGGCCCAGCCCGCCGGCGGCGCCATGGTGGCGCTGGAGGCGGGCGAAGCGGAAGTGCTGCCGCTGCTCGCAGCCGGTGTCGAGATCGCCGGACTGAACGGGCCGCGTTCGACGGTGATCTCCGGCGATGAAGCCGCCGTGCTGGCGCTGGCGGAAGCGTTCAGGAGCAAGGGCCGCAGGACCAGCCGCCTGCAGGTGAGCCACGCCTTCCACTCGCAGCGCATGGAGCCGATGCTGGAAGAGTTCGGCAAGGTGCTCTCGCAGGTCTCCTTCGGCACGCCGCGCCTGCCGATCGTGAGCAATGTGACGGGGCATCTCGCGACCACGGACGAGCTCTGCAGCGCGGATTACTGGGTGCGCCAGGTGCGCAAGCCCGTGCGGTTCCTGGATGGCGTGCATGTGCTGGAAGCCGAGGGCGTGCGGGCCAGCCTCGAGCTTGGCCCGGACGGCATTTTGACCGGGCTTGCGGCGGGCTGCCTCTCGGAAGGCTCGCCGATGCAGGTGGTCGCCACACAGCGTCGCGGGCGCGACGGCAGCGAAGCGTTGCTGGCCGCGCTGGGTACGCTGCATGTTCATGGCGTTCATGTCGACTGGGCGAAGGCGCTCGGTGCGAGCGCGCACCAACCCGTTGCCTCACTGCCGACTTATGCATTCCAGCGTCAGCGTTATTGGGTTGAGGCGGAGAAGCCGCATCAGGCCGAAGCGAAAAATGGCGTTGATGCCCGTTTTTGGGAGGCGGTGCAGAGTGGCAGCATGGAGCGGGTCGAGCAGCTCCTGCAGCTTCCGGAAGGCGGACAACGCGAGCATCTGTCGGCGCTCTTGCCGGCTCTGAACAATTGGTACGCGCACACTGAAGCGGAATCGACAGTCGACGGGTGGTGCTACGAGGACCAATGGCAGAGGATGACTGCCTCAATCTCGTCTGCGCCTACCGACGGAGCCTGCTGGCTTGTGCGCGGCCAGTGGTTCGACGTGGCTCATCTGGAGCGGCTGCAAGAAGCCCTTCGCGTGCAAGGCACAATCGTCGAGTGTCTCACGGTGAACGAGGCGACGGCCCGACTGCGAGCAGACGCAGACAGCGCAGACGCACCCTTGCCGCGAGCGGTCGTGTACCTGGCAGAAACGCTGCCGCCAAGGAGCTCTGTGGCGGAACAAAAACCCTGGCTGCGAGCAACCAGCGACGCCGTGATGCTGGCACAGAGCATCAGCCAGCGACAGGACGCTTCGACGACGCGCCTGTGGCTGTGCACGCCTCACGCTCTACGGATCAGAGATGACGATGCGCCGGCAGCACCCTACCTGCAGGCTTTGTGGGGTCTTGGCAGAACGCTGAGCTTAGAGCTTCCCAGCTCCTTTGGCGGGTTGGCAGATTTTGGACCTGCTGACGACGTCACCCTGCGCCGGATCGCGGCGACGTTCCTGTCCGCCGAGACGGCGGGCGGAGAGTTCGCGCTGAGAGGACAACACCTCTGGACGCGAAAGCTGCACCACGCGCCGTCGCGAACCGGCTCGAAGCCAGCGACGAAATGGGACCCGCAAGGGACCATCCTCATCACCGGCGGCACAGGAGCGCTTGGATCGTTCCTGTCCCATTGGCTCGCGGATCGGGGCGCGCAGCATCTCATCCTGACGTCGCGACGCGGCGAACAGGCGCCCGGCGCGGCGGACCTCGTGGTGGCACTCGCAGACAAGGGATGCCGCGCGGAAGTGCGGGCGTGCGATGTCGGCGACAGCGCCGCGGTCGACGCGCTCGTCCGTGAACTGACATCCAGCGACGCGGGCAGGCCCGCACTGCGCCACATCTTTCACCTCGCGGGCGACGTGATCGACGTCCCGCTCAACGAATTGACGCCGGAAGCAATTGAGAAAGAGCAGGGCGCCAAACTCGGCGGCGCCTGGGCGTTGCATGATTCGGTCCAGCGTTGGGGCAGCGAACTCGCCTCGTTCGTGTTGTACGGATCGGCCGCCGGCTTCCTCGGCAATTATGGCCAGTCTGCCTATAGCGCCGCCAATGCCGGGCTCACGGGCTTGGTTCATCTGCGACGTTCCCGGGGATTGCCGGCGACGATCATTCACTGGGGTGCGTGGGCGGACGTCGGAATGGCGGCGAATCCGAATGCCGAGGCTCTGCTGCGTCGTCGCGGTGGTTCCTTCATGAAGCCAGAGCTCTGTCTGTTGGGACTTGAGCGCGCGCTTGATGACGGTCGAGCGGAACTGGCGGTCTTTGATGTCGACTGGGCCCGCACGAGCGAATTGGCAGGCCGCTTCAATCCGCTCCTGAGCGAACTCCCGGAGATGCAGGCCGCGCGGACATCCGGCGCGGACAACGTGAATGGTCATGCGCATAACCTGAGGACCGAGCTGCAAAAGCTGACCGTTCGCGAGCGCCGCAGCCGCGTGCTGTCGCTGGTGCGGGATCTCGTCGCCGTCGTGCTCGGGATCAACGAGCCGCAGTCATTGGCAACCGAGGTCGGCTTCGCCGAGTTGGGCCTGGACTCGCTGATGGCGGTGGAGGTTCGGAACAGGCTTGCGAAGCAAACCGGTTTGTCAGTGCCGGCGACGCTTGCGTTCGACCATCCCAATCTGAAAGCGGTGAGCGAATGGGTTCTGGATGCCTTGGAGCTGGCGGACGGCTCGAGAAAGCCTGAGACCCCCACGGTCGTACGTTATGGCGAAGCGTCAGGGGCGCTTGCGATCATCGGCGTCGGACTGCGTTTCCCAGGTGGCGCTGAAGATTTGTCGAGTTTTTGGCAGGTGCTGTCGTCGGGCGTCGATACGTTGGGACCGATTCCCGCGGAGCGCTTCGACCGCGCAACCTATTATGACCCTGATCCCGAACATCGTGGCACGTCCTACGTCAAGGAAGCATCGTTGCTGAACGATGTGGCGGGGTTCGACGCGGGCTTCTTCGGCATCTCGCCGCGGGAAGCAGCGCAGATCGACCCGCAGCACCGGCTGCTGCTCGAAGTCACGTGGTCGGCGCTCGAAGATGCCGGGATCGTGCCGAAATCCCTGGCGGGGTCGACGGCAGGGTTGTTCATCGGCATTGGGCCGAACGAATATCAGACCCGAGGTTTTAACCTGGAAGAGGCGGACGCCTACGCCGCGACGGGCGGAGGCGCCGCATTCTCTGCCGGGCGGCTTGCCTACCATTTGGGGGTGCAAGGTCCGGTCATGGCGGTCGATACGGCCTGCTCGTCGTCGTTGGTCGCGCTGCATCTTGCCTCGGAGCATTTGCGATCGGGACGTTGCGATCTGGCGATCGTGGGCGGCGTGCAGGTGGCGTCGAGCCCCGAAGCGTTTGTGGTGTTGTCGCAGACGCGCGCGCTGGCGTCCGACGGTCGCAGCAAGACGTTTTCCGAGGCGGCCGACGGATACGGCCGTGGCGAAGGTGCCGCTGTGGTGGCGATGATGCGACTGGAGGATGCGCAGGCGCAGGGCAAGCGAATATTGGGCGTGGTACGCGGCACCGCGGTCAACCACGACGGTGCAAGTTCGGGCCTCACCGTGCCCAACGGAACTGCGCAACAGAAAACGTTGCGAGCCGCATTGGCCGATGCGCGTTTGGAAGCGGCCGACATCGATGTCGTCGAATGCCACGGAACGGGAACGTCGCTTGGCGATCCGATCGAAGTTCAGGCGTTGGACGCGGTGTATGGCCAGGCGCGACCCGGCGACCTCGGGCGGTTGAAGCTTGGAGCCGTGAAAACCAACGTTGGGCATCTCGAAGCGGCAGCAGGCCTGGTCGGTGTGATCAAGATGCTGGCGAGCTTCGAGTCGGAAGCGTTGCCGCCCACATTGCATTGCCGACCGCTCAATCCGCATCTGGATTGGGAACGACTGAAGGTCGAGGTGGTGGATCAATTGACGGCTTGGCCCCGCGATGTCGCGCGGCCGCGGCGCGCAGGGGTCAGCGCGTTTGGACTGAGCGGGACGAATGCGCACGTCGTTCTTGAGGAAGCGCCTGCGCGTTCTGATTCCGTCAGTGGTGCGGTGCAGGGGGCCGAGATCGGCGCAGTTGACGCATCATCGCCGTTGATCCCGCTGCTGGTGTCGGGCCGAGACGAGGCGGCGCTGCGGGCA
>NZ_JAIRDQ010000003.1 GCF_021458635.1 Bradyrhizobium monzae | reverse complement strand
CTTGGTCTGTCATGATGTCTCTGCTGACTTGAATAGACGGATCTTCGATCCAATAAATAGTAACCCTTCGTACGTCGATTCCTCAATGCGAGTCACGTCGCCCTCGTATTGCAGCAGCCGCTGTGACCTCGAAGTTATTCGATTGCAATCACGCCCAAGATCGTCGCCGCTCACGACAGGGGCATTGCGTCTGCTCGCCGGGTTTTGTCACGAGATCGTCGAATTTGCCGGTGCACGTCGACGTGGGCTGTCGAAAGCGAGGTCGATCCGGCCAGCTAGCCGAGGCCGATGCGCTTCTGCTGATAGCCGCGATCGAGAATGGTTTGCCACCAGATGCGGTTGTCGAAGAACCAGCGAACCGTCTTGGCAAGGCCGCTCTCGAAATTCTCGTCAGCGCGCCATCCGAGCTCGCGCTCGAGCTTCGAAGCATCGATCGCGTAGCGGCGGTCATGCCCCGGGCGGTCGGCGACGAACGAAATGAGGCCGCGGCGGGGGCCTGCCGTGCGTGGCGACATTTCGTCCAGCATGTCGCAAATGCCTTCCACGACGTGCAAATTGGTGCGTTCATTTCGGCCGCCGACATTGTACGTCTCACCGACCGCACCGCGCTCGAGCACGAGCGTGAGCGCCTTGGCGTGATCCTCGACATAGAGCCAGTCGCGAATGTTCTGTCCGTCGCCGTAAACCGGCAATTGCTCGCCGGCGAGCCCCTTGATGATGATGTGGGGAATAAGCTTCTCGGGAAAGTGATACGGCCCGTAATTGTTCGAACAGTTCGTCACCATCGTCGGAAGGTCGTAGGTCTCGCGCCAGGCGCGAACCAGATGATCGGAGGATGCCTTGCTCGCCGAATAGGGCGAGTTGGGCGAATAGGACGTGGTCTCGGTGAAGTAACCGTCCTTGCCGAGCGACCCGAATACCTCGTCGGTGGAAATGTGGAGAAAGCGGAATTGCGAGCGGCGGTCCGGGCTCAGCCCCCTCCAGTATCGCAGCGCCTCCTGCAGCAGCGTGAAGGTGCCGACGATGTTGGTCTGGATGAATTCGCCGGGGCCGTCGATCGAACGGTCGACATGGCTCTCGGCCGCCAGGTTCATCACTGCGACGGGCTGGTACTTCTCGAACAGCTTGCGAAGCGAGGTCGCCTCGCAAATGCATTGCTTCTCGAATGCATAACGCGGATTTGCCTCGGCGTCAGGGATCGACTCGAGGTTCGCCGCATAGGTCAGCTTGTCGATGTTGACGACGCGTGCGTGCGTGTCGCGGAGCAGATGACGGACGACTGCGGATCCAATGAAACCCGCGCCGCCCGTGACGAAAATCGTGGAGCCTTCGAAACGCATATGTGATCTGCCTCAGTCTTGAGCGGCGAAGGAACGGGCTACCGATTGCAGATACTCGCCATAGCTGCTTTTGGCGGTTTTTTCTGCAACCTTCTTGAAGGCTTCGAGCGAAATGTAACCGCGCCGCAAGGCGATTTCCTCGGGGCAGGCGATACGCAAGCCCTGGCGCTGTTCCAGGATCTGAACGAAGTGACTGGCTTCGACCAGCGAGGCGTGCGTGCCGGTGTCGAGCCAGGCAAACCCGCGCCCGAGCACTTCGACGAACAGGTCGCCGCGCGCGAGGTAGGCATTGTTCACGTCGGTGATCTCGATCTCGCCCCGTGCCGAAGGTTTGATCCCGGCAGCGATCTCGACCACGCTGTTGTCGTAGAAATAGAGGCCGGTGACGGCGACGTTCGACTTCGGCTGCTTGGGCTTCTCTTCGATCGAGCGCGCACGTCCGTCGCTATCGAGCTCGACCACGCCGTATTGCTCGGGTGAGTTGACGACATAGCCGAAGATCGTGGCGCCGCTCTTGCGAGTTGCCGCCCTGGCCAGCATCTCCGGAAGTCCGTGGCCGTAAAAGATATTGTCGCCGAGAACCAGCGCGACGGAATCCGATCCCACGAATTCGCGGCCGACGATGAAGGCGTCGGCAAGACCGCGCGGGGTGTCCTGCGTGGCGTAGGAGAAGTTGACGCCGATCTCCGATCCATCGCCGAGCAGGCGCTGGAACAGCGGCTTGTCCTGCGGCGTCGAGATGATGAGAATGTCGCGAATCCCAGCGAGCATCAGTGTCGACAGCGGATAGTAGATCATCGGTTTGTCGAAAACCGGAAGCAGCTGCTTCGACACCACTGTCGTGACGGGAAAAAGGCGCGAGCCTGTTCCGCCAGCGAGTATAATTCCCTTCATAGGTCCCTCTGGTTTACCAATTCGAAATTATCAGATAGTGTGCGCTGCACAAGATTGTTCTATGTGCGGAGCTCAAGTCGCTGGAATGAACGTTATCAAGACAGATCTGCCCGAGGTTTTGATCATCGAGCCGAAGCTATTCGGTGATCTACGCGGCTTTTTCTTGGAGACCTACCAATTCGAGCGGTACGCGCAGAGCGGGGTTGCGCAGCCGTTCGTTCAGGACAATCTGTCACGCTCGCGTCATGGAGTGTTGCGTGGCCTGCACCTACAAAATCCGGGCGCGCAGGGCAAGCTGGTCACGGCGCTCCGCGGCCGGGTTCTGGACGTTGCCGTCGACGTCCGCGTCGGTAGCCCAAATTTTGGGCGTCATGTTGCTGTCGAACTGAATGAGGAGAATCGGTGGCAATTGTGGGTTCCTCGCGGCTTCGCGCATGGCTTTGCAGTTCTCTCCGAGACCGCCGATTTTTTCTACAAGTGCGACTCGCTCTACAGCCCGAAGGATGAGATCTCGGTTCGATGGAACGACCCGGCGATCGGCATCGACTGGGGTCTCGCAGATCCCTCGCTGTCGCCCAAGGATGCCGACGCGTCCTTGCTCGCAGATGTGAAGAATCTCCCGCGTTACGGAGAGATCTGACATGAGGATCCTGCTGACGGGTTCTGCGGGGCAGGTGGGCGGAGCCTTGCTTCCGCTGCTTCGGGAACGAGCTGATATCGTTGCGCCGCTGCGGGAACAGTTCGACCTGTCGCGTCCGGACGAGCTTGCTGGCAGGCTGGATTCGATCAAGCCGGATCTGATCATCAATCCCGCCGCTTATACAGCTGTGGATCGTGCGGAAGACGAGCGAGAGCTCGCGTTTCGGATCAACGCGGAATCTCCCAAGGCAATCGCTCAGTGGGCAGCGCCCCGCGGCGTGCCGCTGGTGCACTTTTCGACGGACTATGTATTTGACGGCTCCAGTGATCGTCACTGGCGCGAGGACAGCACGCCGGGTCCTCTCTCGGTCTACGGCCAAAGCAAGCTGGCCGGCGATCAGGCCATCGCCGAGGCGGGTGCCCTGCATGTGATCGCGCGGACGTCCTGGGTTTACTCAGCAACCGGTGCGAGCTTCCTCAAGACGATCGTGCGGCTCGCCGGAGAGCGCGAGCAGTTGCGGATCGTTGCCGACCAGATCGGTGCTCCGACGGCAGCCAGTGCGATTTCGCAAGCGGTGGTTGCGATGCTGCCGCGGAGCGACGATGACCTTCGCAAGACGTTCGAGCAGCGAGGCGGCGTCGTCAATCTGGTCTGCGCCGGCGAGACCAGCTGGCACGGCTTTGCGACTGCGATCGTTGCCGGGTTGCAATCGAGGGGCGTCCAATTCGCGGTGAAGGAAATCGTTCCAATCCGTTCGGACGAATTTCCGGTCAAGGCGAAGCGGCCGTTCAATTCTCGCCTTGATCTTACGCGGCTGCGCGAGCAGTTCGGCATCACGCCGCCGAGCTGGCAGCAGGCGCTCGATCGCGAGCTGGATGCTTTCAAGGCGACGATTTGAAGCCGGTTCACGGGGCGGCATCGGAGCACAACGTTCCGCGGCCTTTAAACTTTGTTAACCATCCAGGGCCCATTTTCCGGTTTGGCGCCTCGAACCGAAAGTGCACGCATGTTTCAGCTCTTCTTGCGGGCCCGCACTCACAATTTCCTGAAAGACCGCTTCGGCGGAGAGCAGACGTTCCGTGCCCGCTCGCCCGAGCGCGACGCCGACACGGATCGCACACGCATCGAAGCAATCATGGTCGCGATCGAGGACGCGCTGCATGCGGCGGAGCGTGAGCAATCGGGTCTGAATCGCCGGGTGGAAGACGTGCTGGCGCGCGCGGCTGTGACCATTGGTAACGGCAATGACGAATATCTCGAGCGCGAGGCGCTCGACAATCACCACCAGGACCTGTTCGACAAGGAAATCCTGAACGGCCAGCGCAGGCTCAAGGAGCTCAGCGCCTCGATCGCCCATTTCAAATTCCTGAAGGCGGCGATGCTCAGCCGGTTCCCGGAATACCGGCCGCCGGCAAGCCAGACCAACTGACGCTCCGCGCTCGCGTCGCTAGATCGCGAGCATGCTGTTGCCCTGAATCGACAACAGGGTCAGGTTGCCGGTGGCATACGCTCCGGTATCGATATTGGCACGGTTCTCGAGTAGCTCGGCCTGGCGTACCGGCGTATGACCGTGCACGACGTATTTGCCGAAACGCTTCTTGCTCTGGAGAAATTCGTCCCTGATCCATAGCAGATCCTGCTCGCGCTGCTCGGACAGCGGGATTCCCGGACGGACGCCGGCATGCACGAAGAAAAAGTCGCCGCATGTGAAGGTCGGCCGCAACTGGCGCAGGAACGCGATGTGCTGTGGCGGCATCGTCGAAGTGAGCTCGCGCACGAGATCGGACTGTTCGTCCTTGCTGAGATCGGGCGTTGCCGAGATACCGTAGGACATCAGGGTCTGGAGGCCGCCGAACTGAAACCAGTCGCCGGTGCGCGAGGGATCATCCAGCACCGAGGTGAAATAGGCCTCGTGGTTGCCCTTGAGAAAGACCGTGTTGCGGCGGCGGCTGCGATCGATCAGGAGATCAAGAGTGTGACGCGAGTCCGGTCCGCGGTCGATATAGTCGCCGAGAAAGACCTCGATCGCGCGATACGGCCGGCTGTTCGCCATGTCCGCATCGATGACGGCGAACATCTGTTCGAGCAAATGCGCACAGCCGTGGATGTCGCTGAGTGCGTAGATCCGCACACCGTTCGGCAGCATCGGCCGTGGCGAGTTCTGAGTCGAGGTGGTGACCATGGGGCCCAACTCTTTCAGAGAGCTTCGTCCGAGATGTCAATACGCTATCGACGAATTCGGGTCAGCATGAGCAGCTTTTTTCGTCCACGCTATATGAACGCCGGTTCTTGCGGCTGTCCTATCACCCGTGCGATCTGACGAGGCGTCGATTTGCCGGGCTTGGTGCGCTCAGCCGAAGCTGCGGCTGTCGATCGACGGTGCGGCCGCGCTGCGATACGCTGCCGCACGCGAGCGGACCAGAAGCGCGCCGCCGAGATAGCCGAGCTGGAGCACGGCCGCAAAGACAACGATCATAACGACAATGTGAGCCGGGCCTTGTCCCTGCCAGGCAGAGACGGCGCCAATCATCGCTCCGCCCAGCACGATGGCCGGCGGCAGAATGAAAATCCGGAATCGGCCGCCAAGCAACGATCCGATCAGTAGACTGAAAATGGCGACGGTACTCACGGCACAACTCCCCAGAAACCGCCACGATTGTTAATGGCGCCGGCCTAAGGTCGGCTTAAGCAACAGGGTTGAACAACCGTTCAAATGCGCGCGCAATAATGTGTAAAATTAGAATGATTTGATGCGAAACTCGGCGCATTGCTCAGGCAAATGTCAGCCTTGTGACAACACTTTGAGCATGCACGTATGCAGGCGCCGCATCGCAGAAAATAGATTTGATTTTTTAGGTGCAGTGCCGCATTGTTGCTTTGTTTAGTTAAGACATTGCCGAAGGCGCACCGCAAATTTTAAGTCGACTGCTTGCAACTCGGCGGTTGCGAGTGCGTGACGAGGCAGCGAGGTTCGGATGGCTGTAGCAACTTATGGTTCGGAAAACTTTTATTCGGTTGTATCGAACCGTCGCGGTGCTCTCCAACGTCCCCTCCAGATCGCTCTGATCGCTGGTGACTTTCTTGCACTCCTGTTGAGCTATTTCGCTGCGAGCGGCCTTTATCGGCTGCTCGTTGCGGAGCAGGATTCGTCGGTAGGTGCAGGTCTGGTGGTTGCCGCCGTGTTCGTGACGATCTCATACTTCCAGGGCGTCTATGATCATCATCGTTTGCTCAACACGGTCTGGCAGCTTCGCAAGTCGCTGGCGATCTGGGCCATCTCGCTGACCATTCTCGCGGTCGAGGCGTTCCTGCTCAAATCGTCGGCGGATCTGTCGCGCGGAACCACGCTGCTGTTTGCTGCGACTGGTGGTGTCGCCCTCGGCGGGCTGCGGCTGCTGTGGCGCATCGCATTGAACTCGAGCTATGCCAGAGGCCGCCTGGTCGACCGCAAGGTCGTGCTGCTCAGCCTGAAGCCGCTCGATTTCACGTCGAGCCGTTTCAAGGATCTGCGCAAGCACGGCTTCAACGTCGTGCGTCATTTCGTTCTCGGGCCGTCCGAAGATGGTGAGGGGTGGGATCACGAGATTCGCGACGTTGTCCATCAGGCGCGCGCGGCCGATGTCGAGGAATATCTCCTGGTCATCGACTGGGACGAGATGCCTCTGCTCCAGAGGCTGAGCCAGCACCTGCGCGTGGTTCCTCAGCCGATTCGCCTGCTGCCGGACTTCCCGATCGCTGATCTCGTCTCGCGGCCGTTCCAGCCGGTCAGCGGCACAGTTGCCATCGAGATCCAGCGTGCGCCGCTCACCGTGTTCGAGCGGGCGCAGAAGCGCTGCCTGGACATCGGCCTTGCCTCGTTTGCCCTGCTGCTGCTGGCACCGCTGCTGATGACGGCGGCGATCATGATCAAGCTCGATTCACTGGGCCACGTGATCTTCAAGCAGTCCCGGCGCGGCTTCAACGGCAAGCCGTTCCAGATCTGGAAGTTCCGTTCCATGACGGTGGCAGAGAATGGCCACACCGTGACGCAGGCGACGAAGTCTGACGCCCGCGTTACCCGCGTCGGTCGTGTGCTGCGACGGACCAGCATCGACGAGTTGCCGCAGCTCTGGAACGTCCTGCGCGGTGAGATGTCGCTGGTCGGACCGCGGCCGCATGCGCTCGCGCATGACAATTATTATGACCAGCTCATCAGCAACTATGTGTATCGGCACCACATGAAGCCGGGCCTGACCGGTTGGGCGCAGGTCAACGGTTTCCGCGGCGAGACGCCGACCATCGACCTGATGGAGAAGCGGGTCGAGTACGATGTCTGGTACGTCAGCAATTGGAGCATCTGGCTGGACATCAGGATCATCCTGAAGACCGCTCTGGCCCTGATCCATCAGGAAGCTTACTGACGGCGCGGTGCGGGCTGGCGAGACGGGGCTGAAAGATTGATTCTGCCTGCGCCTCCCCCCCAATCAACGAAGTTTGAGCTATTGAGTCTTGGAGCGACCCTGTTGAAGTAGGCTGAGCGCGCCAAGCATCTTCGAATCGAATCATTCCACGAAGGTTATGTCTGCGGACCATTATTTCGGCCCCAGGTGATCCGACAGCATGTTGGGTTGACGCGTTAAGCGTGCTCAAAGGCCTTGTGAGGGCCTTGCCCATACGTGGCCTATTCCCGCGAACCGTTGCCAATGCTCTCCATCAAGTCCGGAAGGGCCTCTCGGGCTGCTCTGCACCTGCCCGGGGCCCGAGGACTGTGTTTGGGGTGGGAACCCGTTAGCTCTCGGGTATTAGCGAGCGATTGCTGCCTTCAATTCGATTGGGGCTGTCGTCGGCAAGGTGATCACGACAGGCGTTGCCCCGATCTTTATCGTCTTCGATGTAGCCTTCTGCTGGCACAACGGAGCGAATTCCGGTTCCATTCCGTCAGGGAATTCCAGGGTCGCTGAGACCGTCTCGTGCGAAGTCCAGGCAATCAGCCGCTTACCCGCAGAGGTCGTTGCCTCGATGACGGACAATTCAGGGAAAGGTCGTTCAAGTCTCATTGCGCCCGCGCTCTTGATGATACCGATCGCCTCGCGGGTAAAGCATGCAGCCGGCTTCGGCGAGAAGGCATAGTCGTACAGGCCAAAGTTGTCCTCCAGGGCGGCCGGATCAGGGCCCTGATCCTTCATTTCGTAGATCCATGCTCCCTTCAACCAGGGTGTGGCCGCCATCCAGAGCAGGAATTGCGCGATATTGTTCGCTGCTGTCTGCGTAGAGATCGGGCAAGTCTTCGAAGTCGTCGGCCAACCAACTTCCGTAACGTAGATCGGGATGTTCGATCCGGAGGAATCCAGCAACTGGCGCAAGGTGCTGATCTGCCGGATCGCAGCCTCTGCGCTTCGGTTGGAAACCTCGCGCTCGCAGTGATTGTAGAGGTGGACGGACAGGCCGCTTGCACCTTCCAGCGCGCCGGAACGCAAGAGGGCCATGGTCCACTTCCAATCGGGATCCATCCCGACGGCCCCGACCAATACCTGCGCTTTCGGGGCCACGCTGCGTATCTTCGCAAGCGCCTCCTTCGCGAGGGCGGAATAATGGCTCGCCGCGCGTGGATCGCTCGGATCGCCTTCGCCGACCAGGAACGGGCGTCCCAGCACGGCGTTCATGTTCCATTCGTTCCAGATCTCGTAGATTGGGTTTCGCTTGGCGGTCGTTTGGACTGCCTTCGCCGCAAATTCGGCAAAGCTCTTTCGGCCGACATCGGTCAGCGGAGGTTGGCCGTCGGGAACGAGAGGATTGGGATGACCCAGAATGAGCAGGGGCCTCGCCTGGGTCTGGTCCAGGAAATCGAACAATTTGACGGGTTCGCGGGCTTGAATTGTTGTGTCGCCAATTCCGGGTCCAGCTCGAAACAGGCTCCACGCCAAATCGTCCCTGACTGAATCGAATGCATCGGAGCGCAATATCAGCGCGGACTTTTGCGGGGAATAGCCATATTCTCCACCTATCCCGAAGTGCACGCCGACGCCGATGATCGGCCGTTCGGCTCGTTCGGCCAACGGCTGCTTGCCAATCGAGATGGATGTCGCTTGATTGGCAGCGTAGATTTTGCCGAAGAGCAAACCTGCTGCGATGATTGCAATCACCAACCCCGTTTTCGCCGCTCTGGCCATCTTCGCCTCTATTGTGTCAGGTAACGAACGTACATGCGAATTCTGATCGTCTCGGCCTTCTTTCCGCCCTTCGTTCAAGGCGGAGCTGAAATTTCTGCGAGCAATCTGGCGGCGTGGCTTCAGGCGAACGGTCACGAGGTCGCCGTCCTCACCACATCACCGGCTCCCGCGGACGAGGTGAGGGGGGCGATCGTTGACGGTCTCAAAGTCTGGCGCATTCACATGCCTCGGCCGTACACGGTGTTTGTAGCCGCTCAAAAATCCGGTTTACAGAAATCCATTTGGCATCTTCAAGACCATTTTGATCCTCGCAACGATCGGATCATGCGTCAGGTCCTCGACGAATTTGCCCCGGACCTGGTCAACATCCACGTCCTGCAAGGCATCGGCTGGAATACCCTTCGCGCGATCGGCGGCAGGAAAATACCCGTCGTCTTCACGGTTCACGACCTTAGCCTCGCTTGCGTGAGGATGGCGATGTTCAAGTCCGGCCGGGAGTGCGATCGCCTATGCGCCCCCTGTGCGTTTTCGTCGAGAGCGAAACTCGCTTTTCTCCGCTCCGTTCCACGGTTGGGATTCATCTCGCCTTCGCTTGCGATTCTTCGCCGGCTGTCGGCGTTTCAACCGATCCAGGCCTGGGCCCAGGCCCATATCCTGAATCCCAATAAATCGCCGAATTCGACCGTCGCGAAGAATGCATCGAGGGTCGTTCGCTTCCTATATGTCGGACGTCTACATGAATCGAAAGGGCTGTATGTCCTGCTGCAGGCCCTCGAGCCATTGTCGGAGCGCTACGAGTTTACGCTGACGCTGGTGGGCACCGGCCCCAGCGAAGATGATCTCAAGCGGCGCTATGGTCATCATCGCTGGATCGGGTTCGCCGGCCATGTCTCAGGCCAGGAAGTCGCCAATCGCATGGCCCAAAGCGACCTCCTTCTCGTGCCGTCCATTTGGTTCGAAAACTCCCCTGGCGTGATCATCGAAGCGCTGGGGCATGGCCTCCCTGTCATGGGAAGCAATGCCGGCGGAATACCGGAACTCGTGATGCACGAGAAAAATGGTGTCCTTGTGGAGGCGGGCGATGTAAGAGCCTGGAGTACGGCGATCGAGGGCATACTCGATCAACCGGAGCGTCTCGAGGCGTACAAGGACAGCGCCGACGCGGCAATGCAAGAGTTCAATCAGGACACTTTGGGGCGGCGAGTCGTTGCCTTCTACGAATGCGTGAGGGCGCAACCGGCATGAATTCTTCCTCGATGGAGCGGCCGGCGCCCGACGCAACGAGCCGGTACAGGCAGGACGACTACGCCGTCGACAATCCGAATTGGCACGAGGAAGATGCTCCGTGGAAGGCGGCGCATATCCGGACGATTCTCGATCGCAACGGCATCCAATGGAAAACATTGGCTGACATCGGCTGCGGGACGGGTGCGATCGTAGGGATACTCTCCAAGCAATATGCGCAATCGAGATTGGAGGGCTTTGAAGTCTCTCCCTATGCTCATGAATTGTCCCTCAAACGAGCGTCGGACAATCTGAGCTTCAGCATGCAGAATGCTTTTCAGGCCGGAAAGCAATTCGATCTGACGATGGCGATCGACGTGGTGGAGCACGTCGAGAACCCGTTCGAATTCTTACGGGCGATGGGGAATATGTCTCGTTGGCAGGTCATCCATGTCCCGCTCGACATGAGCGCGCTTGCGGTCGGGCGCGGTTGGGTGCTTCCCGAAGCCCGTCGCACGCTGGGGCATATCCATTATTTCTCGCGGGCCAGCGCGCTGTCCATGATCGAGGAATCGGGCCTGGAGACAATCGACTGCTTCTATACGGCTTGGGCGATCGATCAGTCTTACAAGACCTGGAAGAAGCGGCTGGCCGCATGGCCCCGACGCTTGGCGTTTCTCGCTGCCCCCGATGCGACGGTCCGGCTTGTCGGCGGATGGTCTCTCATGGTTCTCAGCCGTTCGAAGCTGCCGTAGACCCTGTCAAGCCGCAAGAAACATGCCTGATGTTTTTATAAACGGTCGATTTCTCTCGCAGCCCGTCAGCGGCGTTCAGAGATTTGCCGCGGAGATCGTCAAGGCGATCGACCAGCTGATTGATCGGAAGCAGCTGCCTGAACGGCTCGGCAGCGCGAATTGGACCCTCCTCGTGCCTTCGAATGCCGAGGACCGTCTCTCGCTGAAACATATCCGCATCGCGAAGATCGGAAAGCGGACGGGGCACGCTTGGGACCAGATCGATCTCGCCATGGCCGCGCGAAGCGGCACTCTCCTCAGTCTCGCCAATTCCGGGCCCGTGCTCCATCGCCGGCACCATATCGTCCTGCACGATGCGCAGGTCTTTCGGCATCCCGAGTTCTTCAGCCGCAGCTATGGTCAGTTTCACCGTTGTCTCGGGCGGCTCTACGCCAGGACCGCTCGCATCGTGACGGTGTCGCATTTTTCTCAACGCGAGCTCTCCGACGTCCTGAAGATTCCGGTCGAAGACATTTCCGTTTGCTCAAACAGCGCCGAGCATCTGGCCGGGATTCCGGCCGACGATGAGATATTGCACAGGCTCAACCTGGTGCCGGGGCGATATTTTCTGGCTATCGGCTCCAACAAGCGAAACAAGAATGTCGAACTTGTAACCCGAGCGATAAAATCGCTCCCCCGGGATTACCTGTTGGTGATCGTGGGCGCAGCCAACGAGCGGGTCTTCGGCCGCAGTGATATAATGCCTGACGATCGGGTGATCCCCACCGGACACATTTCCGACGCCTCCATGGCGGCTTTGTATCGCCATGCAACCGCGCTGATCTTTCCGAGCCTGTACGAAGGGTTTGGCGTGCCTCCGCTGGAGGCCATGGTGTTTGGATGTCCCGTCATCGTGTCGGACATCGCGGTGCTACGCGAGGTATGCGGAGATGCCGCGGAGTATTGCAGTCCCACGGATTCGGAACATCTGGCTCGATTGATGCGAGAGCGGATCGAAAAGGGAGCTCCGTCCGAAGCCGAGCTTGCCGGTCAGTTGAGCCGGAGATCGCGGTACACTTGGATCTCGTCCGCGCAGGCGTTGCTCAGTTCCATCTAGTCCGATGAGGACGTTCTGGCATGTTGCGGTTCTACAATATCAGGAGCCGGTCCTTGAAAGCCTGAGGCGGCCGCTGTCGCCCGGGCAGGCAGGAACAACCTCTGCATCCACGAAGCCTTCATCAGAGGGGCTTCTATCAGATGATGGAAAACGATCGCGATCACCTGACAGATCACGATAATGACCACAAAATACAGGGCGCGTGGCGCTGCTACCGCCGTGTTGAGCTTGACCGCGAGCTTCACAAGCAGCGAGATCAGCGGATAGTGAATGAGATAGAGAGCGTATGAGGCAGCCCCCGCCTCCTCCAGCGGAACAATTCTCCGGTTCAGGAACGGCATTGAACATGCGCCGTGGATAATTCCTGCTGCGCCCAGTCCAAACAGCAGGAGTTCTCCGTTTGGAGGGATCTGCTTCGATATGCCGAAGTAGAATGTGACCGCGAAAACGATCAACCCGGCGAAGAGAAAATAGGGGCCAGCAGCAGAGTATCCACGTATGTAGAGCCATGCGATGCCGACACCACACAGAAATAGTACGTGATTGTTGTTGAAGATGAAGTCGATCAGCCAGCCCTTGTCGTCGAACAGAGCGAGAGGGAGGCCGATGAAGCCCCAGGCAACCAGAAGCCAGAACCCGATTCTGCGATTCCAGAGAAAGCAGACGAACATGGCGTAGAAGAGAATTTCATGGCGAAGCGTCCATTCCGTAGCCAGGATCACCTCTTCCTGCGCCGGCAAAATCAGCAGCGACAAGGCGACGTCGGCGTTGCTCGGTACCCGTGTTGCGAATCCGAAAAGCGACAGGATGATCAAAGGAACGAGCACGATCCAAAGTGATGGATAGATGCGACGAAATCGCTTCGCCGCAAATCGGGCGACGATGCTGCCGTCACCCTCGGAATCGCGATGATGCGCCAGGTAAATGACGAAGCCACTCAGGACAAAAAACAGCTGAACGCCCGAATGGCCGGCCTTGAAAAATGGAAGCGTGCTGGCGCCGAAGTATTTCGGCAACATCATGGTGACTTCGCAGTGATAGGCGACGACGAGCAGCGCTGCGATGGCCCGGATCCAGTTCAGCTGTAGTAATTGTCCGTGTCGCCGCACCGGGGTTTCTTCTTTCGGAAGTTCGGACGTCATGAAAGATCGCTCTGCCGGTCACGTCTCGGCGTGACCGCTGCCAAACACTTAGTTCCCAGCTTTGCGTCTAGCGATCTTGTCCACGCCCGGTGGCCGGAACAGCGGAACCGTAAACCGCGACCTGAATAGAAACAGGCTATGAATGTGCGTCCTACCGGCAAATGTAAGGGGACCGGCCGCGCTCGACCGTTGGTGATCATGGACCAACTTGGCACCCGGCATCCCCTTGACCTTGTATCCCGCGCGCCAAAGACGGGCGCAGAGATCGACGTCCTCCATGTAGAGGAAATACCTCTCGTCCATTCCGCGGATGAGTTCGAACGCTGAGCGCCGGACGACGAAGCCGGTTCCCATGACCCATTCTGCATCGAATGGCTCGCCGGTCTCCCAAGCGCCCTTCATCAGATGCTTCTCGGCCCGCTGGGGCACCATCGCTCCGATCCAATCCACGCGTCGGGCGAGGACGTCGAACACCGAGTAGAAGCGGCGAGCCGAATACTGACGACTTCCGTCGGGATTGACGAGGTCCATCCCGACCAGGGCGACTCCGGGACCTCGCTCCATCAAATCCACGACGGACGCGGCGCTGTTGAATTCAAAATAGGTGTCTGGATTGAGGATAAGAAGATAGTCGGCAGTCGTCTTCGCCACACCTAGATTAACGCCGGCTCCAAACCCGCCGTTATGATCGGCGACAATTGTTCGAATGTCGGGTAGAGCCTTGCGAAACTCCTCGACCGAGTTGTCTCCGGAACAGTTGTCGACAATCAACACGCTCTCCCGATCCACCACGCGATGTTCCAGCATCGACCTTATGCAGCGAATGGTTAGTTTGGGGGTTCTGAAGTTGACGATGATCGCCTGGAGCTTACTCGGGCAGCTCATTGAGCGAAATTCCTGCAGAGTGGGAACTGTAGTAAATCATGTGTCCATGCGGGATGGCATGGCGCGGCGAGGCTCATCGAGGTGACGCTCCGGCTGGCTTGAGGATCGTTCATCAACTCTCTGTCTCTTAGCTTTAACGGGCCACGGCTCATATCACAATTCCTCGGAGCCCCCTGTACCAAATGCCATCGTGGAGAGTCTCTTTTAGTGTCACTCTCTGCACGAATTTGATGCATGTCGTTTTCGTACCATCGTTCTTCGGTTCGTCGCGCGTCCGTCATCTCGGCCGCATCGAGCAAATTCGCGAGATGCTGGATATGTTCACGGCTTCTCGGCTTGGCCAGATTTGTTGGGAAATGCATCGAGCGGAATCGAGATCGACAGCGCTCCAAGAAACCGGATGGCCGCTTCCCGCGAGTTCGCATAGAGCCGCTGGGCGTGCGCAACGCACGATGAGGAAACTCCGCTTCGATCCGCTTTGCATTGGTCGACGATGCGGCCCACCAGGGCGCAGTCATTGTCGGAGGTAAAGGAGAGGAGTTGGTCCGCCGACCGAATTCTTTCCGGAATACAACCGGTGCTCGACGCCACAACCTCGCAGCCGTTGCTGTAGGACTCCAGCAAAACCAGAGGGTCGGCTTCGTCGAGCAGGCGTGAAGGAAGAACGAAGATATCGACGGCTCGGTAGAAATCGGCCTTTTGATCGCCGTAGACCGGCCCCAGATACACGGCCCTGTCGGAGGTACGTGCACAAAATGCGAGTATCTCTTCCTTGAGAGAAGCATCACGAACCGGGCCGGCCAACAGCAAGCGGAAATCGGATCGAACCCGCATCATGCGCTCCGCGAGGTCCATCAGATAAACAATTCCTTTCTCGCGGGTGATAACGCTCAAATGGCCTAACGTGATGGGCCCGGAGCGCTGGGGCATATGATCTACGGGATCATAAAACAAGAAGGAGTTGGGCAGGACCAGACTTCGAGATCGTTGATGCTCGTTCAGGTAGAGTTTTGCATATCGTTCTCTCATTCCGTCCGAGAGGAAAATATGGCGCTGGTATCTTCCGCCGATTTGCGCCAGCAGCTTTGCGGAAAGCGCCGGCGCCTGATTGATTGCCCGGAAGGAATGGTGATGCACGAAGTGGTCGAGATGACGAATGCGGAGCGTTGCTAGCAGAATTAAGAATGTCCAGACCCCACCCTGGCCGGGAGGTGAGGTATAGATGTCGTCTTTGCGGCGGGCGACAAAGAGCATGACCAGAGGCAACAAAAGCGCTCCGGCGAGTTTCTCCGATCTGGTTCCACCCAGCGGCAAGCACGTCGGAGAGCGATAGCTGCGCAGGAAGTCCAGCAATACGGTGTTGTAGAGGGATTGCCCATGTATGGGGGGCGGCATCGGTCCGATGAACCACAATCGGGGGGCGCCATGGTTCTTCTTGCGGAGCTCGGAAAGGAGCCTCTTACAGTACAACAGCATCGGAACTCATGATATTTCAAGACCCAGTCGCGCGGCTCACTTGTGCCCTTGAGCGGGAAGTTCTCCCGTATCCAAGGTCACGCTTATTTGAGAACTCTGATCAAACTCGTAGATTGCGGGTTGCGCTCCCACGCTCGCACGCTGGCTTGTCGGTATTGTGTCGCCACACATCATGCGGGCGTGCAATGCCGTATCGTCGAACTTGTAGTTGGCATGTCTGAAGGGACCTGACGTCCAAAGTACGACTGTTTGTCTGCCGGCTGAGACAGCGCGTAGCACAAAGACGTCCGGAAACGGCTCGCGCAATTCCAGCAACTTGGCCGACCTCACCAAGTCTATGGCCTGGCGCATGAAGCAGACAGCGGGCTTCGGCTTATCGTCAAATGTGAAGAGGCCAAAGTTGTTTTCGCGCTCCACCGGATCCGGCCCAACATTTTTCAGCTCATGCATCCATGCCCCTCTGAGCCATGGCAACGTAGCGCTCTCCAAAATGAAATGAGCGAAATTGTAAGCAGAAACATCCAGGGGCATGCCGCAATTACCTTGGGATGTCGGCCAACCAAACTCGGTGACATAAATGGGGGTCTCTTGACCGTTTCTAATCGACCGCAAGGCTCCCTGCAGCCTCTCCAGGCGCACGATCATTTCTTTGGCAGTCCGATCGGATGCCAATCTCGCGCATTGATTGTAGAGATGAACGGATAAGCCATCGGCATGATCGAGCGCGCCATAGCGCGTGATCGCTTGTGCCCAGGCCCAGTCAGCGTCGTCGCCGACGGCACCTACGATCACGACGGCATGAGGATTGGCGTTCTTAATCGTATCCACCGCCGTTCTCGCAATGCGTGCATAGTGAATCGCGGCTCGCGGATCGCTCGCATCGCCGGCGCTCTGCAAGCGCGGCATACGAGGTCCGGTGCCGATGTACATATTCCATTCGTTCCAGATTTCGTAGATCGGATCGTACTTTTTGGTCGTCGCAACGACTGCTTCAAGATAGCGATCGAAGTATTGCAGTCCCTCTTCGGACATCGGCGGCACTCCGCCCGAAACCTGGCTGTTGGCGCCTCCCAGATTGAGGAGTGGCTTGAACCTTGCTTGGGGAAGAAAGCTCATCAGTCGCTCGGAGTAGACGAGGGACGGAGCTCCTGACCTGAAATCGAAGGATTGCCAGGGTAGGTAATCGCGAAACGAGACCGCGCCGATGTCGCTAAGCTGCTTAATTCCCTGGTCGACCGAGGTGTAGCCGAGTATCCGCCGCAGCCCATAGTGGATATTCGCGCCAAAGATAATCTGTCGTGGGGCCGTTGCCGGTGCGTCTCGATGGGGAAAAACAATCGTTTTCGTCTCTGCCGTCGCGGGGTGGACGAAGAGGCTCGCAAGGACCACGGCAGATACAGCTGCGAGTATGAGCTTTGTCGCACGGGTGATATGGATCGGAAATGTCATTTTCAGATGCCCTTCCTCCGCGTCAGTGGACCGGTAGACCTTCAAAATTCATTATCCGATCCATGAAGGCGACATAGCGCCTGCCAATGAAATCCTGATCAAATTCGTTGGCACGGCCCGCGGCATTTTGTTGAAACCTGCCGAGGCGCGCTCGGTCCATGACCAACTCCTGCATGGCGTTGCGCCATGCGGTGACATCCCCTGGTGCCACAAGCAGGCCCGTCTCATCGTGCTGAACCAATTCGGGGATGCCTCCGACTTCGCTGCCAATCACGGGGACACCCATGCCTAGTGCCTGGATGACGACACCCGGGGAGTTCTCGAGCCAGATGGACGGGATACAGAGGACGTCGCTCGCTGCTATGCGATTGATCGCCTCCTGGAGCGGCACGTGTCCGGTGAACTCGATGCGCGGGTGATGACCGTATTTCTGCCGCAGGGCCTCTTCCTCAGCGCCGCCGCCAACGATGGTTAGAGAAAGATCCAGATCTTGGTTCATCATATCCGCGGCCTGGATGAGCAGGTCGACGCCCTTGGCTGCGTGAAGGCGGCCGACGTATATGAAGCGCACCTTCGCCGAAGGATTTCTCACGACGGTTGGCGCCGGATACTTGTTGGCGTTCAGGATATGGGCGGTTGGATAGGCGTCGAGTGCCTGGAAGCGGGCGTTGCGTTCTAGATTTGCACGCGATGGTGCGCAAAACCCAATGCGCCGAACCGAGCGGAAGTCGTTGCGTTTTGAGGCCGCCGATAGTTTGCAGGGCCAACATTGACGTTCGCACGTCTTTCCATCGCGAAACATGGTCAGGCGTACGCAAGACAGAGCAAGGTCGGGCATGACGTACATGACTGGAATGTCGCGCTTGCCGAGCTCGCTAAGCACATTATGGCCTATCCCTGTCAGATAGTGGACGTTGCAGAAGTCGGGTCTAAATTCCTCGATAACCTTCGAGACCCTTGTTCGGTTGCGTGGATCGAGATGGTCCTGCAGATGCCAGACAGGTTTGAGGTATTTTTGGTGAACCGCGCCTTGCGCGAATATGGGGTATGGACGCGGCATGTAGACGCTCCATACCTTCATCCCGTCGACGATCTCGCCAAACTTCTCCTCTTCCGGGGATTTCGCGGCCATAAGCACGCCGACTTCGTTATTTTGCCGCAGCAGCCACGAGGCGAGGTTGAAAGCAGAAATTTCAGCACCGCCAAGGACATTCGGCGGAAACATGGCCGAGACGACCAAAACACGCATACGTTCAAGCTCCAAATGACCAGCGGATCTGGTTCGTTTAGCCGCCGACACGGCGCCTTTTTGTGACGCGCGTAGGCATCCTGCAGTATCCAGGCCAAGTTCCCGGCTTTACCGCCAAGCCAAAATGAAATGTGGGCAGTCCAGCTGCCCACAACTCATAGGATATTTGAGGAAGGTGCAGCGCTGAAAGATTGCAGCGCTGCGTGAGGGTACGATCCAGTGTGAACGGGCGTTACCGGCTCAGTGTCTGGATGTTCACAGCCGTGTCCGTTCCGGCGATCATCAGACTGAAGAATTTGAGCAACTCGGTGCTCGGAGATTCCGATACGACAATCGCGTCGTGGTCCCGGATCTGGAAGGAGTCGGCAAAGAACATCCCGTCCGGCTTGCTCCAATCGAAATTGTACACGGTCGGGACGAGATCGCCCCTGAAACGCTCGACATCGATGCCCGCCGACTTCAGGAGATTTCTGGGTTCAAGCCGCAAGACATAGACCGACGGCGAGTTTGCCCGGGCTCCGTCCAAGCCACCCGCCTTTGCGATGGCCTCCGAAAGCGTCATCGTGTCGTTTTCAAACGTGAACCTGCGGTTGTTCGTGCCGCCGATGGAGCCAGGTGAGGGCGTCGACCCGAAGACCATGAAGATTCGAGGCTCCCGCGACAGATAGACGACGTCTCCGGGCGCAAGGAAGGCATCTTCCTCCGGATGCCGGACGATCGAGCTCATCGTCTCGATATAGGTTCGGGCTCCACGCTTGATTCTGACCTTCGTTTCCCACGAAGGATATTTTGGGCCGCCTGCGCGCGCGATTGCTCCCAGGACACGAATGCCGCCGGGATCGATCGGGAAACGCAGCGGTGCGTTGGCTTCGCCAAGGACGCTGACTTGATTTCCGCGCTGTTCGACAACTGAAACCACGGCTTGCGGATCAATGGCGCGGTTCTTGATACGCTCTCGCACGACGTCGGCAACTGCACGGGCCGTGAGGCCAGCAACCTTTATCGAGCCAGCATATGGAACCGTGATGTTACCGGACTGATCAACCTGCTGGCGAGGAACCTCGACGAAATTACCCGGCCGTACGCTGGCTTCTCGGGGAATGAAGAGGCCGCCGGATTGAGCTTCGAAGATAGTCACGGCGACGATATCGCCCACACCGATGGTGATATCCTTGTAGTCACCACCCGCTAACCTGCCGAACGAGCCACCACTGCGGTCGCTGATGGAATTTGCCCACTTCATGATTCCGGGGTCTACCGCCAGAACGGCGTACGGAAGCGGTGGGCTT
Organism: Bradyrhizobium monzae; assembly: GCF_021458635.1. Lineage (GTDB taxonomy): Bacteria > Pseudomonadota > Alphaproteobacteria > Rhizobiales > Xanthobacteraceae > Bradyrhizobium. Next base: position 603,951 of record NZ_JAIRDQ010000003.1, on the reverse strand, counting down.
GGTGCCACCGTCAGCGCTGCATTGGAAACGATCGCGGCGCTATTCGGCGCATCTTGCGGCGTGAATCCACCACAACCCGCAAGGCAGAAGGCGATCACGAGCGCTGAGGATACTCTTAACAATGACTGTAACAAAGCGCTTCCTATTCTCAATTCTCGCCTAAGTACCTTTTAGCAGGTGCGAGATTTTGGACCAACGCTTGGCATGCCGGCCAAGAAGATTCGGCCGGCCTTGTTGCATTTGAGCCACGTAGCCCTGGTCAGAGCGCCAATTTTGACAATTGCTTCGAAGTTAATCTTAATGCGCTAGCATAAACCTTGAGCAACTGCTCGTGCGTTCGGCTGACGCTGAACACGGAAATGAAGCGCTCATAGCCCGCCTCCCCAAGCGCCGGCAGGTCAATTCGTGCAGCTTCCTTCAATCCCATAACGAGAGCTTGCGGGCCAACTGGATCGCAAATCAAGCCAGTTACACCGTTTTCGACGATTTCCGGCAGAGCCCCAGCTCGAAATGCCAAAATCGGCTTGCGCGCCCGCATCGCTTCGAGCGCGACAAAGCCGAAGGCCTCCCAGCGCGACGGGATGACGACGATATCCGCGAGGTTGAGCTGCGTCTCGATGCTCGTGCGCGGAAGCCAGCCGAGCAACGTGACGTTTGAAGGCAGGGCGTGGTCACCTTCCTCACTGACGACTGCGGAACCAATCATTCGAACGTCGATAGTGCTATCGAGCTGCTGAGCAGCCTCAATGAGGAAGTCATAGCCTTTCTGCCGATCAAGGCGCCCAATAAACAGGACCTTTAGCTTCTGTGTGCTCCAGTTAGGGGCAGCTGGGTCGGAACTTAGGCGCTCATTGCGCATGCCGCTCAGAACGAAGTTGAGTTTCTCCTCCGGAATGCCGGCGTCGCGGGCTGCGGAGTATTCGTTCATCGAGATGCAGATAACTCGGTCTGTGACCTTGGCCAGCAGCCATTCTGTCAGCTTGGAGACGTAGTTGCTCAACCGCGACGTGTCGCGAGAGAATGCCCAGCCGTGAGCACAATAGACCACCGCGGGCCTATTCCGAACGAACATCAACATTGTGCGCACGATTATACCAGCCAACGTGGAGTGAACGTGCACAATATCCGGTCGGGCAATTCGTACTTGTTGTATCGTCTCCAGACCCAGCCTCAGCAGGCTGGCCAGGTTGCGACCTGAGCGGTCGAACGCGACAATGTTCGCATCTGAAATTCCGATCAGATCGTCCCTGTGGTCCGACGGAACAAGATAGTGCACGTTCTCCTGACCGAAGGTCTGGCATTGAAGGACGTGCAGTTCATTGAAATAGGTTGCGATTCCGCCGCGAACCGTCTCGGCAATATGGACTATTCTTAGCCCCGAGAAATCATGCGTCATTCGAAAAGTGGCTTGATCGAGACATACTAATCCACATAACACTCAGATTCCAACCATATTCCGCATTTGCGTTCCCAAGCAAGGCGGGAGCGCGAACCTCTTGTTGGTACGTCTAACTAAGATTGAAATTTGTGGCAATTCATGGCCACGACTAACGTCGTTGGTCTGTTTTTCTTGCTTCGGGCGGAATCCTCGCAGAGCCGACATGACAAGGTGCCGCGTCTCGCTGCAGGCACCGTCCATGTTTTACCGCGCAATGCGGATAGACCACAGCGCCTTGGCGCGGGATGCTGGAAAATGCACGGTTCAAGAGCGCAGAAGAAGCCTGCGCTCTCTTCAGGCTACACGAACAGGAAGTTGGCGTGTGTAAGCTGAGCCGCATTGACGTGTGCGAGCAGGATCGATCCAGCGTCACCCAGATGGACCACTGCGTCGGCTCCAGCCTGGGAGACACTCATATGGCTGTAGTCGGCGACGAGCGACTGAGAGATCTTGATGACATCGTGATCAACGGCCGTCCCCGCATGAAAGTTCTGGATCCGGTCGTTGCCTCGGTCAAACACAAAGCTGGTTGAACCGGCCGACGCAAAGGTGTCGTTTCCGCTCCCGCCGCGAAGCGTTACGTTGGCGGCGTTTGCCGTTTCGACATGCGTACCGTCGGTTTTGAGCAGGTCCGTCTTTTGCAGCGCGCCCGATGCTGCGTAGTTCTTGTCTTGGACGCCGGTCGTCAGGAAAGTGAAGACGTCCCGGACTCCAGAGGTTTGTGTAACGACTTTCGATCCCATGACGCCTTTAGCGTCGTAATACGTCGCGGTTGTGGTGCCGTCCGAGCCCGTCCCAAGCGTGTAGTCGAGGGTGCCATCAGCATGCGTGCGCGCAGCCGACATAAGCTTCCCGGCGGCGTCAGCGTGCTGGACGATATTGACCCATGATTGGCCGACGACGCCGTAGGCGTAGTTATCCTGGCTGTGATCTGCATTCAGGATGTACATTTTCGTCTTCACGCCATCCACGAACAGCGACGTCGACGTCGACCCGTCGGCGCCAAACACCAGCTCACTGGCAAGCGCGCCCTTCGAATCGTAATTGTCGGTAACGGTCGTGCCGCCAAGCATCGTGGCCTTTTCGGCGTAACTGCCATCCGCGTGGAAGCGCTCGAATAGCGTAAGATTGCCCGAGGCGTCGAAGTGGCTGTGCTCGGACGCGTAGGGCTTCTGCTGGATATTGAGCGCGTAGATGTCCTTTGTTCCGTCGGTATGGGTGGTGGCCTGCGCGACCTTTACGCCCTTCGCGTCGAAATTTGTCGACGTGACCTTGCCATCCGAGCCGTGCGTCTCGGTGTAGTCCAGCGTCCCGTCGGCGTGGCTGCGGACGACCGAGATGACTGCGCCGCTGGCATTCACGTGCAGGACTTCCGAGGTATAGCTCTGCCCCTTGATGTTGTAGAAGGAATTGTCGTTGCTTTGATCGGCGTTGGTGACGAACGCCGCTGCCTTGACGCTATTCGTGTAAAGGGTCGAGCTTGAGGAGCCGTCTGCGTTGGTCTTGGTCTCGGAAACGAGCGCGCCCGAAGAATTGAAGTGATCATCGACCGTGCTGCCATCGGCGCTGATGTACTTCTTTTCGACGACGCCCCCGGATGCGTTCGTGGATGTCACCAGCGTGACATAGGATTTCCCGGTGATTTCGTAGACGGTAACGTCTTTGGATCCGTCGGTATGGGTGACCGTGGTCTGCGTCTTGATGCCGTTGGCGAAGTTCGAGGCGGCGGTTGTGCCATCGGCGTAAGTGACCAGATCGTACGCGGCGACGCCGTTCTGGTAGGCGGTCTGGTCGGTCGAGGTGAGCTTGCCGGTCGAGTCGTAGTTCTCGGTGAGGCTCCAGGTGGACGTCGAGGTTGTCACGGCGAACGAATATCCGCCCTTGATCGTCGAAAGCACACCGGCGTAGTGCGAGATCATGTAGTCCATCGTCGCTTTCGACGACACCGTCAGCACATGCGTGTCGGTCAACGTGATGGATTTGACGGTTCCAGCCGCATTGAGGTCCGACAGATCGGCCACGACCGCCGCCGAGGTGGCGACGACAGCGGTTTCGCCGGCCGGCGTGGTTGCCGATGCTGTCGGAGCGTCGATCTCGATGATGAGCGGGTGGTCGCTGACAGGAAGCGTGAAGTCCTGGACGTTGGTATAAACCGCGATCGGCTTGCTCGTATTCAACGGGTCGTAAATCGTGACGGTCTTGTGCACGCTGCCGAGGTGCACCTTGGCCTGCGTCGCCGGATTGGAGATCTCGGTATCCTTTGCGTCGTTCCAAAGCTGGGGTTCGGCCCAGACGACCAGCTCATACGCGCCGTTGCTCTTGGCGAGGACCATGCTGTTGCCGCTCGTCGGTAGATTGTTGATCGTGTAGGCGAGCGGCGTCGCCGGCGTCCGGCCGCCGCTCCCGTCGTCAGAGAGAATGGTCGTGAGATTGTGAACCGCCGCTGCGGCCAGTTTCGGGGTGCCGTCGGCGTTGAACAGACCGAAGTGTCCTTCCGGGTCGGAATTGCTGCCGTGGTCGAGCAGCTCGTAGAGGTAGGTCTTGCTGACGCCGTCCTTGAACGCGTCGACCAGAGAATTCAGGATCGACTTGGCTTGCACGAGCTGGTCAACGCCGAGGCCGGAGTAGCTCGCAAGCGTGGTGTAGCCCGTCTCGGTGATGACGGAGGGATTGCCCGGCGAGCTGCTTGCGGCAACGTCGACGCCATATTGAATGCCGTAATTCTCCGGCGTCGACGTTGCGACATACGCGTGGGACGTCGAATAGTCGGAGTATTTCGAGAGGTCACCGAGCTTTGCATAAGCCGCAGAGTCGTTCAGGCCCAGGGTAAGATTATAAACAGAGACGCCGCCGAGATGCCCGTCGGCCTTGATCGCGGTGTAGAGATCCTTTTGAAACTGCGCAGCCGCCGCCATCGACGAACTGCCCTTGTAGCTGAACGCCTGGATGTTCGCTTCGTTGAGCCCCTCGATTGCCACGATACTATTGGGGTATTTCGCGACGAAGCTGTCGAGCGACGCCATGAATTGCGCGAGCCCTGCTGTGCTGGATGCCGGCAGATCGGACGAGACCACAAAGTCGAACTTCACGCCGGCAGCGGCCAGCGCGTTGACCACAGGAGTGGCGTTCGGATCCGTCGGCAGCGCGTCACGGATCGTGGTGACGCCGAGATAATGCAGGTCGTCGAGGATCAGGCTCGAGTCGCCGTAAGAAGCGTAGGCAGAGGAACTCGAATAGGCCGTGTGAGCGTTGACGCCGATCGAAGCGACAAAGGCCTGAGCCGAATGGACGGTGGAGGATGTGCTGGACGTTGCCATCGCGACTTACTTCCAAGCTTGAGAGTTTCCCCAATCTCTCTCACACGACTTGGAATTTTTCGTGCTCGAAGTACCTCAAATTTGCGTCGTCGCGTGTCCGAGTGCGGAACTCTTGTCGCTGGTCTCGGAACCGGTGCGTAGTTTCCGCGCGATGATTGCCTCTGTTGTAATCAGCCTCCTGGTCAGCGCGAGACGAATGACTCTGAATTTGCGCGACACGTGTTCGATGATGGACGTCGTTAGCTTGTCGCGAATCATGCCGCGGAGATTGTCGTCGGACGAACAAGCGCGATTACTAACGAGTCGTTTAGCCTGTTTTGTCAGGTACCCGGGCGCACGAGGCCCTCATGTGGCCGTCTTGTTATGAGGACGTTCGATGGAACCGGCGCTGCCAAACGGCGCCATATCAAGCTTGGTAATTTCGGAGGATGAGCCTCGGACCGGAGCTCAATATCGAATGACGTTGCGAGGCGCACTGCAAACCGGCGGGGCGGAACGACCGGGCGCGGCAGCGCTGTGTGTGTCGATATCGTTGAAGCCTAGCCGCCGCGATTGGCGGGTTTGGGTGGCCAGGCGGTCCCTGCCTGCTTTCCGCGCATTCGAACAACCCACACGGGCCAGCTGACATGGTGAGAGCGGGACCAGCCGCGGAATGGTTACGAAGTGCGCTACAAACATGGCAAACGACAGTGTTACAAGGAACTCGTGACTGATCGCGCGGCATCGCTTAGGAACTCGTACACTAGGCGCGATTGATCGACCGAAGGAAGAGGTTGCGGATGAGTACTTGGAGGCGAGATCTCTCGCGAAACGCTGGGCGCGAGGGTTGGCTGGGGGGCGTGATCGCAATCGTCACATCGCCGGGTTTTTGCGTCGTCATGCGCGCGCGGCTCGCGATTTGGCTGAATCGCGGCGGCAAGATGGCTAGAATTTTGTCACGACTTGTTTGGCGAGGTACGATCACGTCATATGGGTGTTACATTGCCGTCACGGCCCGGCTCGGTTCCGGACTGTGTTTACCGCATCCGATCGGTGTCGTCATAGGTGAGGGGAGCGTGATCGGGAACGACGTGACGATCTATCAGGGCGTTACGCTTGGCCGAACTTCGCAAGACGTTGCGGCATATCCCACGATCGAAGACGGAGCAGTGATCTACACCGGCGCAACGGTGCTGGGTGGAATCAGGGTTGGACGTAACGCCGTCATTGCGGCACATTCAGTCGTTCTGGTCGATGTTCCCGATCATGCCTGCGTGGCAGGAGCTCCCGCTCGGATCGTCGGAGAAGGCAAATCAAGAGCCAAGGCCGGCTGAGACGCTCGTCGCGCGTCTGGCAATCCTAAGCGACCTGGGATTTTGCGTCCTGCAATTCGTCGTTGGTGCTGATCGGATCGTCGGCGCGCCGCAGTATTTTGGCCGGAGCGCCGATCGCTACGGAATTCGGCGGGACGTCCTTCAGTACGACGGAATTGGCGCCGACGATTGCGCCGCTACCGATCGTGATGTCTCCAACGACGACGCAGCCCGCCATCAAAGAGGCTCCATCACCGATCCGAGGACGTCCTCGATCGGAGTGGTCCTTTCGGCCGATGGTGATGTGTTGCAGTAATGTGACGCGCTTTCCGATGTCGCTCGCCCCTACGACAATTCCGTATGGATGGGGGACGTAGAGTCCTCCATCCACGTCGGCAGCCAACGCTATCTCTGATCCGAAGAAAAGGCATGAGGCCCACCAGGCTATGCGACGCAGGAGTCTGCCGACGAGTGGTATCCGAAACAGTGCTTCCTGGATGCGTAAAGACAGCACGAACTGAAATCCGGGAGTTAACAGGAACATGCGTGCGACGAAGGCGAGGCTGACGCCGGTGTGTTCTCGCAGCGCGTAGTGCGCAAGATCCTCCCGGATCTTGTCGATAATCTTCGTCGTTCGGGTCATAAAGAGTCGCTCCGCGATGCGGCACTGGCTGCCGGCAAGCTTAAGGTCTTTCTTTTGCAGCGCAAGGCCGTTTGGTCGACGTTAGGCATCGCCTCCAGGTAGGGGTGACGCAGTGGGCCGAAGGAGGCCCGCGAGCAGCCAGACCCGCAACAGCAAGAGAATGATCGCGGTGGTAAAAGCCGCCACGCCTGCGCCGGAGAGGCCGTAGAATGCGACGCCAACACAGGTCATGCCGGTCGAAAGGAAGACCCCGATTATGTTGATGGCGGCATATGACGTATCTTTTTGCGTGCTCAGCATTGCGACATTTCCAAGATCGGAACACGCACGCAGCACGGACGCGGCAAGAAGCAGCAGGAAGAGCCCGTGATGCTCACTCAGGCCCTGCATCGACATATAGCGCAGGGCGACTTCGCTCGCCGCGAAAATCACGAGTGCCATTCCGACCGAAATCGAGATCACTTTGTAGAATTCGACCGTGATGGCATTTTTCCAGGCGGAGCGATCTTCGCTCGGGAAGGCTTTCACCAGAGTGGGCAGCGCAGTTTGAACGACGGCGGTCGAAACCAGCGTCTGCAATGAATTGCTGAGCGACCAGAAGAAGGTGTAGATACCGGTTGCCGACAGCCCAAGAAAAATTCCAACGATATATCGGTCGAGATACATCAATCCCACGAGGCTGACGTCGCTGATATAGATATGCCAGGATCGTCGCAGCCGGTTGAGGATCCAATCGAAGTCAATTTGCCGGCTGAGTATCCTGCCCAAATCCCATCGCCGCGACATGACGCCGAGCAGGACGAGCGCCAGCACGTTGGCGACGATCCATGCCGACAACAGCGCTTCCATTGAGCGGAGTTGCGGGAAGGCCAGGCCGAGACCAACGATAAAGGGGACCCAAGCGGCGGAGCGTATGAAGACGAGAATGTTCGCTTCCAGGGCTTTGCCCAGGCCGATCAGCGGCAGGTGCAGGTCGAGCGCGATTGTTTCGAACCAGGCAAGGATCGCGATCAACACGAAGAGGGCGGCGCTCGTTCGCTGGGAAAAATAGGAGAACAGGATCATCGCCACTGTCGCCAATGTCAGCGAGACGATTGTGATGAACAGGCGATTTCGAATCCGCAAGGCTGCCTCGGACGGAGACAGGCCGACGACCTCGCGGGCGACGAAATAGTTCAGCCCCCAGCCGATCAGCGCCGGCGTAATGCCCGTGACGCCAACCGTGAGCCCGTAGACGCCCGCCGCGTCGTAACCGAGATATTTGATGATGTAGAAGGAAAGTAAGAAACGGAGCGCCAACGTCGCGGATCGAATGAGGACATTCGTTAGGGCAATCAATTTCCGGGGAATGCGCATTGTCAGAACCGTCATCATCCGCGATGACGAAGGCCAAGCATATCGTGCAAGCCCTGTCAAAGGTGAGGGGGCGGCGAACGTTGCAGAAGTGACGCCGCCAGCACTTCGTTCGCGTAGCTAGTCATTCCGCGCTTCGGCGAGGGATCTTCGTTTCGAATCTCCAAGGAATGTCGCGATGGCATGCCTCATTCGAACTTCGATCAACTCGTACGTAATGGTCGACGCCACGAACGAGAGGGGCAAGCCGACTATCACGAACATCGGCCAGACGGCCCACGGTGAATAGCCATGCGCGACCAGTTTGCTCCCGATCACTTGGAGCGGATAGAGCGCAAAAGGGTGAACAAGATAGAGGCTGTAGCTGATCTTGCCAGCAAATTGCGGCGCAGCCTTCGACAATAACTGCGCGATAGTCGAGTCTGGATTCAGCACGGTCGAAAACAGGAAGAACGCAGGGATCAGTCCTGCGAACGGATGTACATACTCCAGCAGCGCATACATCAGCGCGAGGCAGGCGACGCTGAATATCAGCCCAGGAAAGCCCTGTGCCCTGATGCGCAGCTCAACCGCGCCGAGAACGAGGCCAATCAGGAAGTAGGCGGCGATGGGAAAATAGAACATGGCAACGCAGCCCGCGACGACCACGAGCGCCGTGGCTGGTCGCGAGCGCGGCGCGAAATAGAACGCAACCGCAAACCAGATATAGAAGGCCCACTCATAGGTGAGAGTCCAGGCATTCTGCTGGCCAAGAGGAAGATTGAGGATGTCGGGAAGAAACAGCAGGTTGGCGAAGAAAATCTTCAGATAGTTCAGTGCGTCGATGTCCTTGAAGAATTTGTATCCGACCAAAGGGCCAATGGCGAAAAGGATGAGGTGGAAGGTAACGAATACCGGAAGAATGCGCAGGCATCGATCGTAGAAGAACTTCGAGATCAACTTGTGCCGAACCAGGCTCGCCGGAATGAGGTAGCCGCTGATCATGAAGAACACCTCGACCCCACGGCCGAAGGTTCCCACGGTCGCGTCCAGCCACGAGGGCACGGCTGGAAGGAAGCCGGCCAGCATTGGCATGTCATAGAGGTGGACGAGCAATACACTCAAAGCTGCGAGACCTCGCAAACCTTGAATTGAGGGCTCGAATTGCTTCGTGTGGGCGCGACGGGCTCCCTCGCGAGATGTGGTGTTGATGGGATCTATCCGCTCGTTGGGCAATCTGGGGAGCCTCATCACCCGCTCGCTACTCTTAGAATAGGCTGCCGTCCGATGGCATTGGATTCGGCACTAAAGGTGCGTGACCTCAATTTCGCGCCAAATACTTCGCTGAATCCCATGGTGATGACCAAGAGGCCGCTGGCAGGTCCGTAGCCCAGAACCGTAATGGTGTAGAAGTTCATGACGAAGACCACGGTGAGCTTGTAGATGTCCCGTGTTCTCGCCACGGCCAGTATGACGAAGAGCATGAAAAGCGCGAAGATCGGACCGAACATCAGGTACGTACCGATATAGAAATTATCCACGGGCACGTAGTAGCTAACCTTGTTTGAAAACAGCTGCTGAGGGTAGTTGAAGCATCCCAATCCGCAGCCCGTGAAATAGCCGAGTGGCATCAGATCGTTCATGTATACGAAGGGCAGCTGCCAGCTATTATTGATGCGATCCTGCAAGCTGTAGAGGCCCTTTGCGATCCGGGCCATGTTCGTGCCACTGAGCGTCAGCATGAGCACTGCGGGAATCAGGATGCAGGTGAACGACCACAGCGTAATCGAGCGAAGTGCGGAAAACCGGTGTCTTTCGTTGAATGCACGGACGAATAGCAGGGCGGCGATATAGATCGCCAATACGCCGAGCGCAGTCTTATTCGTCGAGAGATGGATCGCATAAAAGGCGGGTGCCGCCCAAAGCAGGCACCATAGTGCGCTCTTTCGAACCGAGGTGAAGACGTAGGTGATCAAGACGAAATATGCCGCCATGGTGCTATCAGCGGCAAACCCGGAGACCCGGCTTTCGCCTCCGGTCCACCAAAGCCGCGCGGCAGTTCGTGTGGCGCCGAAAGACTCATATGAGAAGGCCACCCACGGCAGGCGCGTGTGGGCGGACCACATGATGCCAATGATGGAGGCGAACAGGAGAAAGTAGATGAACTTCAGGAGAAATTTTTGATCCTTGAAATCGCGGCCGCAAAAGCAGAATCCAACAAAGGCCGGAGCAATCATCTTGATGGACGAAGCCAGTCCCTTGACTTCGCCGAGGAAGACGTAGCCCAGGAACAGAGCAAACAGCACATATAAGAGGAATAGAATCGCAAGAACGTTCGTTCTCTTGAAAGCGTACCGGTAGATGAAGGCGCCAATGCAGGCGAATGCGAAGATGTCCGGGACGAACCAAAGCGGGTCGAGATGAGTAAGGCTGGCGTAATACCGAACCACGCCAGCGAAGGCGTCGCGCCCAAAATAAAGAATGACTGCGAGACCTTCCAGGGTTGGAAGCGTCCAGATCGCAGGCGTCGTTTTTTGGTCTTCGGAATGCGTCTTCGGTTGATCCATCATGAAGGCTTTCGTTAAATACTTCGTGTCTTCAACGACGGATGTGTCTGGGGCACAGGCTCGCACATGGTGTGTCGATTTTGTTCATTCTGCGCGGCAAGCCCAACCGAATGATGGCCGATTGCCTGGCCTCCAAATAGAAACTGTTGCTGTGCATCGGATATCTCAGTTTATCGCATTTTTTGTGATCTTGGCGGCGCCTCTGCCATTCGGCTCTGTCGATCTGGTCTGGGTCTGGATCTGGACTGCGCTCCTGGTCGTCAGCCTCGCGACCGCCGAACTGTCGCGCGTGTGTTACACAGATCTCTGGGTTTTGGGTTCGGTGGCGGTCATTCTGCTATTCACTTGCACATTGGCGGTATTTCAAATCTGGCCCGGTGTCAGTCTTGAACTCGCCAGTCCGGCATGGGAGGTGGCCCGGAAACTTGCCGGGCTGACGCTGCCGGATCGCCTTTCTGTAACAGCTTCAGTTCCGTGGGTGGCGTTCGGCCCTTGTTTGCTCTTTGCCCTGGCGTTTGCGCGAGCCTATTTGATTGCAACAGACGAAGAAGCTGCAAGATCGCTGCTGAAGGCGACTGCATATGCTGGTTTCGCCTATGCTGTCTATGGCATCGCTGCTCAGCTTTTTGTTCCTACGAAGCTCTTATGGCGGACCAAGGAATACTATCTCGCGTTCGCCACTGGAACGTTCGTTAATCGAAATACAGCAGCGGCCTTTTGGGGCTGCTGCGCGGTTTTGTTCCTGGGGCAATTGTTGGCATTGTCGTCCCACACGTGGTTTGCCCAGCGCGGCCCTCGGCGGGTTCAACGCTCCTTTGTCGATCATCCCATAGCTCTTTGCGCAGGCCTCCTTGCATGTCTCACGGCCGTTGGCATGACAGGGTCTCGCGCCGGCGTTCTTCTCACGCTCCTCGGCCTTGCCTTCCTGGCCAATTTGCAACTGATGCAATATCGAGACCAGTTGAAGCGCTACTGGCTGGTCGCTGGAATGGTGGCTTTGGCCGCTATCGTTGTTTTTTTTGTGATCGGCGGAATGGCGAGCAGTCGCGTCGGCATGTTCGGGATGGGGGACCCGCGACGGCTTGAGGTCTATCGCACAACGCTGGAGATGTTGACGGGCCACGAGCTATTCGGTTGGGGGCTTGGCAATTTCGAGAGTGCATTTCCTGCATTCCGGACGGCAGATCTTGGAAGTCAGGGAATCTGGGACAAGGCCCACAGTACTCCGCTTGAGATGTTGGTCTCCGCGGGCATTCCTTTAACGGTTCTCGTGTGTGGTCTCGCAGTGTTTTTCTTCGGAAGAATGAGCCTGGGCAGTTTTGCGAGGCGACGTGACAATTATATGCCAGCCACGGGGGCTGCGGTCTTTCTGCTCGGGGCACTGCATTCATGCGTTGATTTTTCGGTGCAAGTAACGGGTTTTGCAGTGTTATTTGCCGCAATTGTGGGATGTGGCCTGGCGCAATCAATATCCACTCTGGAGCGCCCGCCTCGGCACTAGGCAATTTACATTTTCTTAAAGCTATTCACCCCTTTGGGTTACATTTTCTTAAAGCTATTCACCCCTTTGGGGAAATCGCTTATACAAATGCGACTTCTACACGTAAAAAATTCGGAAAGAGATTGCCAAAATGAAGGTTAGAGTATGGCTGGTTTTGGTTCCCTTTTTGGTTGAGCCGTCGATATCTCGTGCGGCGACTGCGGTCGACGTTGCTTGCGCTCCCCTTGCCGGCGGGATTACAGCCGAGCGGGCGACGCAATTTCTCGACGACCCATCCGCTTTGCTGAGTGGCTTCCCGGAAGGTGACGAGGGTAAGCTTTCCTCAACCATCAGGGACTTCGCGACCATGCGCCCCGAAACGTTGGAGGGTATCAGGTCGCTATCTAGCGCCAGCTCCCCCAGTCAGAATCGCGCGATCGGGGCTGGGCTTGGGACGGCCGCATCGACCTGCGTCGTGTCGCATCCATCGACTGCAACATTGATCCAGGAAGCGGTTCTTAAATCCGAGAACAGTGAGCTCATTCAGTCCTTCGAAAGCATCACTGGAGATGTTCCGACCAACGTCGTTGCGGGGTCTGACCCCAACGGCGAATCTGTCCAGGGAGGCGGCCGCGGGTCAACGCCAAGTCAGGCGGGTGGCGCCGTAAGTACTTCAACTACCGCCGATTTTTCGACCGCATCGGTGCCGGGCACGACGACTTTCTTCACCGCCGCGTCGAGCACGTCCGCCAATCCCCTCGCTCCGATTAGCCCCACCAACTGAGGGGCTGTATTTCGTTTAGATGCAATTTTACGAAATTGCGCAATCAGGTTGAGAAGTTTCGGCTCTACATTCAATCCATCGAATTTATCGTTGGAGGTGGTGATGAAACGGCATCTGATCGCGGCTTGGCTCGTCGTTGGGCTCTCAATGCCGTGCTACGCGGCTGAGCAGGCGAAGGCGCCTTCGGCTTCATTCCTGAAGGAAGCGCAGAACGTCCTGGCTCCGCTCTCGTTCGTAAAATTCTGCATGAACAGCCCTGCAGAGTGCGAGCAGAGCTCGTCGGAGGCCCGATTGCCGGAGCGCGATACGGCCTTCTCGATGTTGACTGAAGTCAATGCGACGGTGAACCAGAGCATACACCCGCTGGCCAAATCGACGGATCCGCTGCGGTCCCATTGGGCGATTTCGCCGACGTCGGGAGATTGCAACGACTACGCCGTGACCAAACGGCATATGCTCATTGCCAAGGGCTGGCCCGCCAGTGCCTTGCGTTTGGCGGTCGTCTATGCACCGGCCGGAGGTCATCTGGTGCTCGTCGCGCGCCTGCAGGACGGCGACTACATCTTGGACAATCTTGCCTCGGACGTTCAGAGGTGGGGCGGACTTGACTATCAGTGGGTGTCGATGGAGTCGGGTGAAAATCCCCGCGTCTGGGTGTCCATTGCCAAGCAGGATCGTCGCGATTTTGCCGGACTTGGCAGTGTGAAAGACGGCTCAAACTAGGCAAGATACAAATCTTTTTGCAACGCACAAAGACTTGCCGTATTTGTCTGCTACCGAACCAACGTTCTCGGACAGACATCTACGGTGACATCAGTTGACTTCTCGGAGCTGTCGATCCCGGCTCACTTCAGGTGAGCTCTCATAATGGCACGTTTTGTGCCTGCCCTTCTGTTCTTGTTCGCTGTGATCGGTCTTTCGCCGGCCACGGCGGCTGGTTGCTTGCCGCTTCTCCTGCGAACTCCGTCGTTGGAGCTTCGCTTGTTTGCCGATGATCCGGAACATTTGTTGAAATACGCCAAGAATGATCGATCCAAAATCGAGCAGAAGGTGACCGAATATCTGGCGAGTAACCCAGATCTTCTGCCCGCGATCAAAAAGCTGGTGCAACTCGCTCCTGCGACAAACCGTGCCGCGATTGGTCGTGGAATGGCCCGCGCCGCGCAGCATTGCGGTCCTGTCGATCCCAAAGCGGTCCAAAGCATCATCGACTTCACGCGAGGCTTGCAAGACTCATCCGTGAGCGCAGGCTATGCTTCGGTTGATTCTGAATCGACGCCCCAGATTCCCGTCCAGAGCGCTCCGGTAAATCGGCCCAATTCGTTGTTCAACGGCGAGTGGAACATGGACGTCGCCGATCCGTTCGCTCCCGTTCCGCTCCCCCTTGAGCTTCCACCACAATAAAAGTGAAACATGTATCAGCCTCGCAGCAACTTTGAGCCTGGCCAGCCTTTGACGTTCCCGTTCAATACGGCTGTGCTGACGTTCGAGCGAGCAATAGATATTGTCCGTCGGCAGTGGCCCTTGATCGCCACGGTCGTCGGCTGTTTTCTTGCCTTGGTCTTGGCATACGCGCTGACGGCCACCCCTTATTACACGGCCTCGGTCAGCATCCTGGTGGATACGCGCCAGGCGCAACTTCTGAGCAAGTCAACGGACGCCAATAGCACTCTGATCGATCCTGGCTTCGTGGAGAGCCAGGTTGAGCTTCTTTCGTCCGACGACATGATCCGATCGGTTGTCGATTCGATGAATCTTACGAGCGATCCGGAGTACGTTGAAGGCGATCTGGTCTCTCACATCATCGGCGCAGTCGTGAGTGTGCTGGGGGTCGCCGAGCCCGAGTCCAAGGATTTCGTCAAGCGGATGGTCGTCGCCGCCCTGAAGAAGAATCTGAAGGTGGAGAGGGTCGGCGTTACCTACGTTCTCACGCTGTCATTCAAGTCCACGGAGCCGGAAAAAGCGGCGCGTATCGCCAACGCTTTGGCTGACCAGTATATGGTTGGCGTTCTGGAGGCGAAATACCAGTCGACGAAACGGGCGAGCGAGTGGTTGCAGCGCCGAAGCGCGGAACTTCAGCAGCAGGCCATGGATGCCGACCGCGCGGTTCAGACCTTCAAGACCGAGAACAATATCGTCGGGACGAGCAAGGGGCTCATGAGTGAGCAGCAATTGTCCGACGTCAACACTCAGCTGATTCAGGCCCGGGCCGCGACTGCCGAGGCCAAGGCGCGTCTCGACCGCATCAATTCGATCACCGACCAGGATCTCGCCCAGCCCACCGTCACTGATGCGCTGAACAATACCGTCATCACGCGCCTGCGGGCCCAGTATCTTGATCTTTCGGCCCAATATGCTGACTGGTCCAACAAGTACGGGAAGGATCACCAGGCATCGATCAACCTGGCTTCGAAAATGCAAGAGCTGCGGCGGGCGATCAAGGATGAGGTCAGGCGGATTGCCGATGCCTACAAGAGCGACTACGAGATTGCGCGAAGCCGGGAGAGTTCTCTCGACGGCGATCTCAACAAGCTCATAGGTGCATCCGGCAGCGCGAGCCAAGCCCAAGTGAAGCTGCGCAATCTCGAAAGTGCCGCCGATACTTATCGAACTTTGTACAATAACTTCCTCCAGCAACTTCAGGAAGCCACGCAGAACCAGAGCTTCCCGATCAGCGAAGCGCGGATCATCAGCACGGCGCAAAAGCCGGATAAGAAGAGCTGGCCGAGGATCGGTCTGCTCCTGCTCGGTGGCCTCGTTGGTGGGTTGTGTTTCGGCGTAGGTGGTGCAGTAGCCAAGGAATTGCTGACTGAAGTGCTCCGAACGCCCATGGAGGTGGAAGGTGAAACCGCGCTCCAGTGTCTGGGTACGCTCCCCGAGATCAAGTCGGATGGGCTGGACGGTTCTGCCTCAGATGCGGGGGGGGCATCGCTCGCACGATATGCTCTCGAACACCCGTTCTCGCGCTTCGCCGAGACGCTTCGGAATGTGAAAACGGCAGTGGATCTGGCTCGTCTATCGAGAGAGATGAATGTCATCGCCATTGTCTCGTCGCTTCCAAAGGAAGGCAAGACGACCGTCGCTGCCAATCTGGCCCAATTGGCGTCGCTCACGGGACATCGGACCCTGTTGATTGACGGTGACCTGCACACGCAGGCCTTGACGCGCAAGCTTGCTCCTGCAGCCAAGACCGGATTGGTCGAGGCCCTCGCGGAGCCAAACCAGTTCGAGCGGCATGTTCAGGTCGATCGCCATTCGAAGCTCAATTTCTTGCCCTCGGTCGTGCAGACCAGATTGGTCAATTCTGCCGATCTGCTTGCTTCTGCTGCGATGGCGGAGTTCCTCAAGGCCGCCCGGAAGCAATATGACTATATCTTCGTGGATCTGGCCCCCGTGCTGCCGGTGACGGATGCTAAGGCGGCAGGGCATTTGGTCGACGCCATCGTGTATGTCGTAGAATGGGGCAAGACACGCCGGGCGGCGGTGCACGAGTCGCTTACGGAGCTGGACGTTTTCAAGAACAAGATCGTTGGAATCGTTCTCAATAGAGCCAATCCAAAAACGTTGAAGCGGATTGAGTCTTACAAGGGGCGACATTACTCCGACTACTACATCGAGCAGAGCTGACGTGCCGCAGGCAGCGCCTCGATCTGTGGCGCTCTCAGCCGCCGTTTTGAATGCGATTCTCGTGGTATTGGCGCTCATCTGGCTGGGGTCGGTCGCAAGTTACACATTTCGGCCGACCTTGCGGGACCTCGCGTCGCACCTGATGCGCGGCGAGCGCTACGACGACTCTGCGCTCGAGCGGATTGTGACCCGCGTTGGTAGCGACGCGAAAGGGCTCTGCGATCCGAAGCTGAGCCGCAACGTGGTGTTGATTCAGCTGCGGCTGTTGAGCAATGCCATCGAAGCCGGCGACGCGGCCGCTATGGATTTGAGGCTGCCGAACGTCACGGGCGCGGCCAAACAGCTGATCGCCTGCTCGCCTTCAGAATCGATTGGTTGGCTGGCACTCTACTGGGCGGAAATTCGCACGCTCGGCTTCAGTCCGAGCGCCATTTCCTATCTGACCCAGTCCTACACTTTTGCGCCGCATGAGATGTGGGTGCAGCTGTTCCGGGCGCCCCTTGCGTTGCGGGCATACGGCTTCTTGCCTGAAAAGCTCAAGCAGCAGACGCTTGATGACTTCGACGATATTGTCGGGGCGCGTCAGCTTCCTACGGCTCTTGTCATATACCAGGCCGCGTCGGCGGCGACGCAGGCGGTGTTGCTGAATCAGATGTGTAGTCAGCCGGATGAAGTGCGTCTGGTATTTCGGCGGTTCGCTCAGGATCGCGGATTCACGATCTCGCATCCTTGCTTTCCTGCTTCGGCAAGTCAGCGCGGCTGACCTCCCGGCGCGGCCGAGTTGGCCGCTTGCTGATCAGGCGGCGCAGCTTGGCGCAGTGAGGCGCAGACGTGTCGGTTTCACGGCAAGCCCGTCATGTTTCGGCGGCCGCGATCGCGGCTTGCAACAATATGATTCCGGTGGCGCAGTCCATGCAGGACTGAAGCCTTGCCTCCGCCGATCCAGTCTGGCATTGCAGTGCAGAAGAACGAAACAGCGGAGTTTAGCCTTGGCCCCTGTGGTGGTTACCGGAGCTGCTGGCTTTATCGGAATGCATGTTTGCGAACGGCTGTTGGCGCGTGGCGAACAGGTCGTCGGTATCGATGCGTTCACGCAGTATTACGATCCGGCGCTGAAGCGCGCGCGCCTCGAAAAACTCAAGCACCTTCCCGGCTTCGGCTTCCACGAGATCGACCTTGCCGATTTCGCCGCAGTGACTCGCGTATTCGATGAAGTCGCGCCCGATCGGGTTGTCCACCTTGCCGCGCAGCCGGGCGTCCGCGCCTCGATCGACGATCCCATCACCAGCATCCGTGCCAATTGTGACGGCTTTGTCACTGTGCTCGAGGCCGGCCGGCGCCATGGTCTGGCGCATCTGGTCTACGCCTCGTCGAGCTCGGTCTATGGTGCCAATCGCACCTTGCCGTATTCGACCGAGCAATCGGTGAATCATCCGGTCAGCCTTTACGCCGCGAGCAAGAAGGCCAACGAGCTGATGGCGCACACCTTTGCGCACGTTCACAAGCTGCCGGTGACCGGTCTTCGCTTCTTCACCGTCTACGGTCCGTGGGGCCGGCCCGACATGGCCGCTTATCTGTTCACGCGCGCGATCTTCGCGAATGAGCCGATCAAGATTTTCAATAATGGCGACATGTGGCGCGACTTCACCTATGTCGACGACATCGTCGAAGGCGTGATCCGCACGCTCGATCGGCCCGCAGCTCCGAATCCCGCGTGGAACGCGGAACAGCCCGAAAATTCGTCGAGCTATGCGCCGTATCGCGTCTACAACATCGGCAACAACAAGTCGGTCAAGCTGCTCGAGTTCGTCGAGACGCTCGAGAAGATCATCGGCAAGCCTGCGATCCGCAAGCTGCTGCCGATGCAGGCCGGCGACGTGCTGGAGACGCGCGCCGACATTTCCGCCCTCCAGCGCGATGTCGGTTTCGCGCCGTCGACGCCAATCGCGGAAGGCCTCGCGCGTTTCGTCGAATGGTATCGAAACTACCACGGCGTGTGATCGCCGAAGCGAACCGCAAGACACAAAAAAATCGGGTTGCGACGGTTAAGGTTTGTTCGGCTTGCGAAGCAGTGTGCCCTAATGTTGGGCGTGCGGTCGGATAGAGAAATGGTCTAGGGTGTTCAGTGCGGAACATCCGTCGTCAACGGAAAGAGTTTTTCATGCGAATTGCGATGATCGGCACCGGTTATGTGGGACTGGTGTCCGGGGCCTGCTTTGCGGATTTCGGTCACGACGTCATCTGCGTCGACAAGGACGAGAAGAAAATCGCGGCCCTTCATCGCGGCGAGATTCCGATCTACGAGCCGGGCCTCGACGAGCTGGTCGCGACCAATGTGAAGGCCAAGCGCCTGAGCTTCACCACCGATCTGTCGAAGCCGGTCGCGGATGCCGACGCCGTGTTCATCGCGGTCGGTACGCCCTCGCGTCGCGGCGACGGCCATGCCGATCTCTCCTACGTCTACGCTGCCGCGAAAGAGATCGCGCAGTCGCTGTCCGGATTCACCGTCGTGGTGACGAAGTCGACCGTTCCGGTCGGCACCGGTGACGAGGTCGAGCGCATCATCCGCGAGGCCAATCCCAAGGCCGACGTCGTCGTCGCCTCCAATCCGGAGTTCCTGCGCGAGGGCGCCGCGATCCGCGACTTCAAATTCCCCGATCGCGTCGTCGTCGGCACGTCCGACGAGCGCGGCCGCAAGGTGATGGGCGACATCTATCGCCCGCTGTCGCTGAACCAGGCGCCGCTGATGTTCACGGAACGTCGCACCGCCGAGATGATCAAATACGCCGCCAACGCGTTCCTCGCGACCAAGATCACCTTCATCAACGAGATCGCGGATCTCTCCGAAAAGGTCGGCGCCAACGTCCAGGAAGTCGCGCGCGGCATTGGCCTGGACAACCGCATCGGCACAAAATTCCTGCACGCCGGCCCGGGCTTCGGCGGCTCCTGCTTCCCGAAGGACACCAAGGCGCTGATCAAGATCGCGCAGGACTACGACGTGAGCTTGCGCATCGTCGAATCCGTGCTGGCGGTCAACGAGAACCGCAAGCGCGCGATGGCGCGAAAAGTAAGCCAGGCACTCGGCGGCTCGCTGCGCGGCAAGACCATCGCCGTGCTTGGTCTCACCTTTAAGCCTGATACGGACGACATGCGCGATGCGCCATCGATTCCGCTGGTCACCGGCCTCCTCGACATGGGCGCCAAGGTGAAGGCGTTCGATCCGGTCGGCATGGAGCAGGCCAAGGGCGAACTGCCCAACATCACCTATTGCGAGGACGCCTATTCCTGCGCTGAGGGCGCCGATGCGCTCGTCATCGTCACCGAATGGGTGCAGTTCCGCGCGCTCGATCTCGACCGGCTGAAGGAGACCATGGCGCAACCCGTCGTCGTTGACCTCCGCAACGTCTATCTTCCTGAAGACATGCAGGCTGCCGGTTTCGTCTATGAAAGCGTCGGCCGGTCGAAGGAGCCGAGCCGCGGTTGACCCTTCGTATGTCTGGTGCGCCAACGGTCCGGTCGTTTTCTCAGACGATGGGATCATTGGCGTCCTCACCATCCAAACGAAAAGCAGGCGGACCATCGGAGCTTGGCGGGGCGCCTTCATTCGGTGATCGCAGGCATAGTTGCCATCGCCTGATTGAAGGCGAGCCACGCTTTCAGCTTGCTGGAGTCGGAGAGAGCGGGTGGTCGCGAGCCGATTCGGAAAAGCGTCGATGGTTAAGTGACGGCAGCCGGTGGTGCTGCGGCTGCGCCGCTCATCCCGGACAGGAACCGCGCCTTGAGGACAACGAAGAGTATCTCTGAACCCGTGAAAATACGGGTGGATGTCCTGCGATAGAGGGCAACCGATGAAGGCGACGCGAGTTGTTGAGAAACGATCGAGCTTCCGGAAAAGTTCGCGGAAAAGCGGGCAATTTTAGCATTCTTGAAGCGAGGCTGTTAGAGATGGCTGCTTAGTCTGAGCGCCATGGTCAATGGGGTGCTCTACATGTCGGCTACTACTGCGTCGAGTTTCTTGAATTCCCTCGGTATCAACACCAACGCGGGCAGCTATATCGACGCATACACCAACTCCAGCCTGATCATCAGTAGTCTGGACTATCTGGGCATCAGCCACGTTCGCGACTCCTACAGCGCCACCGGGCATGCAAATGCTGTCATCGACGCACTTGCCAATGCGGGCGTCTCTTTCGACTTCCGCGTCAGCTACGTTCTGCCTGGGTCCGGCAGCAGCGGGCTGGCCAGCTATGTCGCGGCTCTTGCGGAGTTCAAGACGGAGCACCCGGGCGCTCTGCTGTCCATCGAAGGCATCAATGAAGCCAATCTGAATTCCTTCTCCTACAACGGGATGACGTCGCTTGAAGGGGCCGCGGCATTCCAGGAGGCTCTTTATGCTGCTGTGAAGGCCAACGGTGCTCTCAGCAATGTCACCGTCGTCAACTTCAGCATCGGGAACCAGACCGATGCGATGAACGCCTCGGTCGGCGACATGAGCGCCTACTCGGATGCGGCGAATGCACACGTCTATGTCCACACAGGCGCGCTTGCCGATGGTCAGATCGAGCAAGATCTTGCTCTGGCGAAAGATATTTCGACCAACGATCCGGTCATCGTGACGGAGACCGGTTATACGACGTTGGCAAGCACCGTCGGCATCGGCGTCAATGACGACGCGCAGGCGAAGCTTGTGCTCTCCAATCTGCTCATGGCGTATGAAGACGGATCGTCCGCCACCTATATTTACGAGCTGTTCGACTCGCCATCCTCGGCGTCTCGTGGCGCCAAGGAAGCCCATTTCGGTCTTTTCAATTCAGACGGAACACCGAAGGAAGCCGCGGTCGCGGTCCACAACCTGACGACCATCTTGAGCCATGGTGACGACGGCAGCGCTCATACCGGCGCGGATCTGAACTACACGCTGTCCAACGCACCCAGCAATACCCATACGATGCTGATGAATAAGTCGGGCGCCGTCAGCGACCTGGTCGTGTGGGCCGATACGATCGGATGGGACAGTGCGACCCAGACGGAAATCACGACGCCCGCAACGACCGTTACCGTCAATCTCGGGCAGGTGGAGAGTGCCGTTTACGTCTACGACCCGCTGACGGGGACGGCCCCGATTGCGGTCTATTACAACACCAGCACGATCCAGATCAGCCTCAGCGATCACCCATTGGTCATCGAAGTCGGCGCGACCGCCGCTGCGGGCGAAGGCACCACGACGGTGAACTACGATCTCACGATGACATCGGCCGACTTCGTCGCCCAGATGGACACGCTGGTGAGCGCCGCCGGACTGGAAAAGGTGACGTTGACCGACTCGCATGTTCTGGCCATCTCGTCGCCCGAAACCATGCAATACGTCATCGCCCACTATGGCGATCTGCTGTCGAAGATCTCCGGCGGCTATTCCTTCTCCATCACGTGGGGCGGCACCGGCTGGTCCGAGGAACAGGATTTCGACGCCAGCGGTACCCTTACCGAGACCACGGTTTGGGGCGTCAGCAGCAGCGGCGCAATTATCTCGAAGAGCGTTACGCTGGCCGACGGACGGGTCGACTATTATCACTACGGCGTCACGGGCCAGGCTTACACGTCGGATCACACTGCGTACGACGTGAGCGGCAAAGTGACGCTGATCGAGCGCTTCAACGCCGATGGCAGCTATCAATACAAGGCTGCGTACAACACTGACGGTTCCAAGGTTTACGACTATTACAGCAGCACCGGCGCGCTGAGCACGGAAGTCAGCGTGACGTCCGCCAGCACGGTCACGACCACCTACGATACCGCGACCGGCTATAAGCTCCGGGCCTATACCAGCAATTCGGACGGCAGCGCCGACAACAAGGTCTATACAAATGGCGTGTTGACGAAGGACAATGTCCTTCACAAGGATGGCTCGTCCGAAGTTTACGCCTACAACATCACCGGCCAGTCCTACACCTCGACGCACCAGGTGGCTGACGCGAGCGGCAAGGTGACGCTCATCGAGCGCTTCCACGCCGACGGCAGCTATCAATACAAGGTGACCTATAACGCGGATGGCTCCAAGGTCTACGACTATTATACGAGCGCGGGAGCTCACAGTTCCGAAATAGCCGTCACGTCGACCGCCACCACGACAACGACCTATGACACGACGACGGGCGACAAGCTCATCGTCTATACGGCCAATGCAGATGGCAGCGCCGACAACAAGGCGTACACGAACGGCGTGCTGATGAAAGACAACGTCCTCAACAAGGACGGATCATCCGAGGTTTACGTCTACAATATCACCGGCCAGTCCTACACCTCGACGCATCAGGTGGCTGACGCGAGCGGCAAGGTAACGCTGATCGAGCGCTTCCATGCCGACGGCACTTATCAGTACAAGGTGGTTTATAACGCGGACGGTTCCAAGGTCTACGACTACTACACGACCGCGGGCGTTCACAGCTCCGAAATCGTCGCCACCTCGACCGCCACGACGACGATCACCTATGACACGACGACGGGCGACAAGCTCAACGTTTATGCGGCAAATGTGGACGGCAGCGCCGACAACAAGGCCTATACGAACGGCGTGCTGATGAAGGACAACGTTCTCAACAAGGACGGCTCGTCCGAAGTCTACGTCTACAATATCACCGGCCAGTCCTACACCTCGACCCATCAGGTGGGCGACACGAGTGGCAGGGTGACGCTGATCGAGCGCTTCCACGCCGACGGCAGCTATCAATACAAGGCGGCCTACAACACGGATGGTTCCAAGGTCTACGACTACTATACGACCGCGGGAGCTCACAGCTCCGAAATTGCCGTCACGTCGGCCGCAACCACGACAACGACCTATGACACGACGACGGGCTACAAGCTCATCGTCTATACGGCCAATGTGGATGGCAGCGCTGACAACAAGACTTATGCGAACGACGTGCTGATGAAGGACAACGTCCTTCACAAGGACGGCTCATCCGAGGTGTACGTCTACAATATCACCGGCCAGTCCTATACGTCGACGCATCAAGCCAGTGACGCCAGCGGCAACGTCACGCTTGTCGAACGCTTGCACTCGGACGGCACTTACGACTACAAGGCGGCCTACCACTCGGATGGTTCGAAGCTCTACGACTATTATACTAGCGCCGGAAAATTGAGCACGGAAGTCTCGGTCACCTCGACCGGTACGACCACCTCCACCTACGACACGCTGGCCGGCAACAAGTTGACCGAATATACGGCCAACGTGGACGGTAGCGCCGACAACAAGACCTATACGAACGGCGTGCTGACAAAGGACAGTATCCTTCACACGGACGGCTCGTCGGATGTCTATGCCTATCAGATCACTGGTCAGTCTTATACGTCGATCCACCAGACGAGCGACGCGAGCGGCGGCGTGACGCTCATCGAGCGGTTCCACTCCGACGGCAGCTATGATTATCTGGAAAAACACAACTCCGATGGCAGCAAGGACATTTCCAACTACTCCAGCGCTGGCGCGATCCTGAACCACACGCTTATCAAGGCTGACGGTTCCCGTGCTGTCGACTATTACAGCCAGGACGGCACCGGCGATATCCGCACTGACACGACGGATACCAACAGTAACCTGACGATGCGGGAATATACCCACACCAACGGGAACCACGAGGTCTATGCTTATTCCGATAACCTAAAGCTTGTCGGCGGCACGGGCAACGACACGTTCTATTTCCGCTCCACCAGTGGTGGCACGGTGACCTATCAGGGCGGCAATGACACGGTCTACAGCTTCAACACCGATGCCGCCTCTGCAGGCACGGACAAGATCTCGATCAGCTCTTCGCTCGCCGCGAATTTTAGCGGTCTTCACATTGCTCAGCAGGGATCGGATGCCCTGATCACATTGGACAGCCATGATACAATCCTGATCAAGGGGGTCACGGTCGCTAACCTTCACAGCGACTACTTCATGTTCAGCTGATCGCGGCTCCCGTGTGCAAGGCTAGTCTCTTCATCCGTGGAAGGGATGTGCCAAGGTTGGCCTTCGACACGCATGGCGGCGGTAATGATTGGCGAAGCGCCGCGTTACGGGGCAAGACCATCGTGTGCTCGACCCATAAGGTTGTCGCTCCAAGCGGCAAATGGCGCGGGCGGGACGATCGACGCTTAGTGAGTCGATGGGGCTATTATCGCGACGTGACGTGGCGATCTATTTGGCGGCGATCCCGTCCGGTCCTCCGCTCTGGATTGATTTGCCCATCGATATTCGCTTCAACCGAAGGCGCCACCCCCGGCGCGACGACATCTTGTTCGAACTGCCTGATGTATTCGGACAGCGGCATAAATCCCGCATCGACCAACGCGCGGGCGGCATCACGATTTGGCTTCACGGCAGCTACTCCCTTTGGCGGATCACAAAGAATGCCTCACAAAGGGGCGTTCGTCGATCATGCCTTCGACCGCCTTGCGAACGTGCTTAATCTATCGCTTGCGGCATCGTGTGATGTTGCGCCGCGAAACTAGCGGACGGGCTCGCGGCGCCGCAGCATCAATCCAGTGCTTTCAGGAGATCGAGCTAGACATCTTTGCTGAACGGAGGAATGCTTAATCTTCGAATCGGCTACAGGAACGCCGCCGCGGGCTCTTGCGCTCGACCGATCCTTCAACTGAACGGAGTCGGAAGGCAGAGCGACCGCGTTTCGCAACACGGAGGTTCCTCTTGATGTCCCCGCACGCGCCTCTCAGCCGCCGCACGCGCAGCGCGGGAAGTGCACCGAAAGCGATTAGCTCCAGGACGTCGAACACCATGAACACGGCGGCTTCTCGTCAATTGACGTGATGCCCTGGGAAAGTCGCGAGGAGTTCGAACGGCTACATGACCTATCTGATCAATACTACCCGAACGGCCCCTTGCAGGAAGAATGCATGGCGAGCATCGCTACGTGGACATGGCGAATGCGCCGCATCGCGAAGTCTTTGCCAAATGCGAGCGTTTTCGCGAATTGGAACATGTAAGTATCTGAAATGTCAGGTGGCAATTCTTTGAAGGACCTTGTTGATACCCACACGCTCCGCAGTGGCGGGCTCACCGCGACCATCAAAGCGCACGGCGCCGAGATGTGCTCGCTCAAGAACGACGGCACTGAGTTCGTCTGGCAGGCGGGTCCCGCCTGGACGCGACATGCACCGCTGTTGTTTCCGATCGTCGGGCGTCTCGCCAATGACGAAATGCGCTACCGGGGCAAGACCTACCGGATGACCCAGCACGGCTTTGCGCGCGACAGCCGCTTCGCTTGGATGGAGCGTAGCGAGAGCCGGTGCGCGCTCATGCTTGAGGACAGCGAGGCGACGCGCGCGCTCTATCCGTTCGCGTTTCGGCTGACGGCGGCCTATGCGCTCGATCAGTACGGTCTCGATCTCTCGCTCACGCTCACCAACACCGGCAACGAGACATTGCCGGCGTCGCTCGGAGGCCATCCCGCCTTCAACTGGCCGCTTCAGCCCGGCGTGCCGAAGGAGAGCTACGCGCTGACGTTCACGAACGAGGAGCCGTCTCCGGTTCGCCGTGTCGAGAGCGGACTCCTGCTCGCGGCAACGGATCCAAGCCCCGTCCGAGGCACTGTGCTTCCCCTGTCGGAATCCCTCTTCACCAACGACGCCGTCATCCTCGATCCCATCAACAGCCATGCGGTCCGCTATGCCTGCACGGATGGCACCGGGCCTTGGCTCAAAATGTCATGGCGTGGCTTTCGCGAGCTCGGCGTCTGGTCGAAGCCATCCGGCGCGCCGTTCCTTTGCATCGAACCCTGGCGCGGCTATGCCAGTCCCAAGGACTTCGACGGCGAATTCAGCGACAAGCCGGGCCTGATGCACATCGCGCCCGGCGCAGAGGAGCGCTTGTCGTTCCGGGTCGACGTGGGAACGTCCTAAGCTCTCACACCTCAATGCGCGTCAGGTCCTCGCCGAGCACGACGGGACCCGAATAATCCCGCCTGACATCCGCGAGCAGCGCGTTCAGCATGGTGTCGTCGGTGCGGGGACGGTGATGGGTCAGCGCCAGCTTCTTGACGCCGGCCTTGGCCGCGATCTTGCCGACCGTGTCACCGCAAGCCAGCGTGTATTTCGCAAGCCGCCGGAAATGGTCGTTGTTGATCTCCGGCGTTGTGAGAAAGCAAACTTGCACGAGCAGGTCGGCGCCCTCGGCCAGCCGCTCGAGGCCGGGGCAGGGGACGGTGTCGCCCGAAATCGCAATGACCTTGCCGTTCGCCTCGAAGCGATAGCCGAGACACATCCAGCGCGCGAGAAACGCCGGTGACATGTCGAGCCCGTCGCCATGCGAAACGAGCTCGGCGCTGATCTTCCAGCGACCGGTATCGAGAACGGGGCCGGGAATGATGTCGGTTCCGACCACCGGTTTCCAGCCGCCGAAAGTCGGCTCGCCCTGATCGCGCCAGGCGATGTCCTTGTCGTAAACCTGCGTCACCAGCGTGTTGACGAGCCGTTCGGTATCCGGCGGCCCATAAATGCGCAGATCGTCCTTGCGCCCATGCATCCACGAATTCAGCATCACATCATAGAGGTCGCCGATGTGATCGAAATGATGATGCGTGAGAAAGACCGTGTTGATGGCGCCGAGCGGTACGCCGGCCTTGCTGAGCTGCACCATGACGCCGCGGCCTGCGTCGAACAGGATGTTCTCCTCGCCGAGCCTGATCAGCGTCGTCGTCGCCATGCGGCGTGGGTCCGGGCGCGGGCCACCGGTGCCGAGCAGAATGACTTCCATTGCGCTTACTCCCGTGTGGAGCCGGTCGGTTTGATCACACTAGGCTCGAAGGCGGTGCCGGCCAAACCGAAGCGGAAGCTTTTCTGTATGTTAATCAGCGGTAGAATCCGGATTCGGATGAATTGCCGTTGCCGGGCGCGGCCGAAGCGGGTCGCGCGAGCCGGGCCTGCGCATCGATGCGCTCAGTGAGAAGTGTGGGCCAATTCATACTTAATACTTCAATACCGTGACCTATATTGTTTGGGCGACGCAACACGCCTAGTATTGGGGCAGGCAATTCGGGGGCTCGAATAAGCCGTGAATGTTCGTTCACACGACAACGCATCACGCCGCGACTCAAATTTTCAAGCCGGGTCGTACGCACACAGGACATCCAACATCGTGGCTGATTCCGCACTTCAGGAATTGCGTCCCATTGGGCGCGAGCGATTGATCGTGGTCGAAGACGACCCGGTGACCCGGACGATGCTGGTCGGTTATTTCAGCGAGAACAATTTCGACGTGGTCGGCGCCGGCACCTGTGCGGAATGCCGTCAGGCGCTGCGCGCGCGCACCGACCTCGTCTTCCTCGACGTGCAGTTGCCCGACGGCGACGGCTTCGAGCTCGCCAAGGAGATTCAGGCGACCAGCAATGCGGGCATCATCTTCGTGACCCGCCGCGACACCGACGTCGATCGCATCCTCGGTCTCGAGATCGCCGGCGATCACTACGTCACCAAGCCGATCAACCTGCGCGAACTGCTGGCGCGTGCGCGCAGCGTGCTGCGGCGGCGCTCGATCGACCGCAAGGCGGCGCGCAACCACAATTCGATCGCCTTCGGCGACTGGATCATCGACCTGACGCGGCGCGAGCTGCTCGGCAGCGACGGCAAGCCGGTGGCGCTGACGCGGGCCGAGTTCGATCTGCTCGCCGCGCTCGTCGGTGCGGACGGACGGCCGCTCAGCCGCGATTATCTGATCGAGGTCGTCAGCAATCGCCAGGCCGAGGTCGACATCCGCACGGTCGATGCGCTGGTGGCGCGGCTGCGCCGCAAGCTCGTCGGCAGCGGCACGCCTGTCATCGCCACCGTCACCGGCGTCGGCTACAAGCTCGCGCTCAGCGAGCGGCTCTGATCTCAACTGTCGGAA
This sequence comes from Bradyrhizobium monzae, assembly GCF_021458635.1. GTDB lineage: Bacteria > Pseudomonadota > Alphaproteobacteria > Rhizobiales > Xanthobacteraceae > Bradyrhizobium. The sequence continues at coordinate 575,587 of NZ_JAIRDQ010000003.1, read as the reverse complement.
GATCCGGTCGCCCGCGCGCCTATCGTGTGCGGGCGCTCTGATCCGTGGTGATCTGTCGCGTCGCCCCCGCAAGCTGGTCGTCGACCGCATAGAGGGTGCAGGTCGGCGACCATTTCATGCAGGCCGCGAGCGAATCGCGTTGCGCATCGTCGACCGTGCTGCGTCCCGAGCGCCAGCCGTAACCGCCATTGGACGACACCGCAAAAGCCTTGTGCGGCATGGTGCTGGCGAGATAGCGCGCGAACTCGGCTTTCGCCGCGTCACTGAAATGGCCAGGCGGCGGCAGCGGATCGGGCGGGCTCAGCATGTCGTGGGCGAGCCCGCGCTCGCGCAGGAAGGCGTCGACGTAAGGCGTCCATTGCGGGCGGGCTACGACGGAATAGAGATAGTGGCCATCATCGCCGTAAGGCGGCGCCGCGATGAATGTTGCGTTACCGCCACCAGCGCGAAACCCATCGTAGAGACGGCGCGCGAGATCGGGACCGAAATAGGAATCATTGGTGGCGTAGACCCACAGCATCGGCACGCGTGACGTCTTGCCGAGGCTGGCAAAGGCCTGCACCAGGCCATCCTCGTTGCAGACGTCGTCATCATCGCGCGAACCGCGGCCACCGGCGAAGCTGATCGCGGCGACGAGACCGGCAGGCGCCTGCGCGGTCAAAGCGACGGTGGCAAGGCCTCCGGCGGAATGGCCGGCCGCGATCATGCCTGTCGTCGTGACGTCGACCCGGCGCGCCATCGCATCGATCGCCGCGCGCAAATCCGCGACCGCAACGGCGGCCGCCGGCAGATAGGCGGCATTGGCGCAGCCGCCGACGCTGTCGACGCGTCCGCCGGGCGAAGTGCCATAGCCGCGCCGCATCACGATCAGCGCGGCAAAACCGCGCCGGGCATATTCCAGCGCGATGCCGTAATATTTGTGGGCCGACATCGTCGCGCGGTCGTCGAAGCTGCGCGGCGAGCCGTGGCTCAGCAGCGCGAGCGGATAGCGCCTGGTCCCGGCCGGGCGGACCAGAAATGCCTCGAGTCCCTGCGGCCCGGCCTCCGCCATCGGGATCCGCAGATCCTCGGTGTAGAATTGGGCGGCGCGCGCCGGTGCAAAGGCCAGGGCAAGGCCCACGACGAGGCAGGCGATCAGAATAAACGAGAGCCTGTGAAACAGCGCCATGTGCGACTCGAAAAGGCCTGATTAAAAGAACACCATAGCACGATCTCAGGAACGGCTCCCCCATCGCGGGTGTTGTGGTTGGGTGCTAGCCCAGCCGATGCTATGATGTGGCGCAATCTCAGTATGACAGGACGAGGATATTTCAGTGGCTGACGTTCATCCCGCGGCGGGCAAGCTGGTTTCGCCGTCCGCGCTCGCCAACATTCCGCGGCTCGTGACGGCCTATTTCGCCAACAAGCCGGATGCGGCGGACCCGGCGCAGCGGGTGGCGTTCGGGACCTCGGGCCATCGCGGCACCTCGTTCAAGAACACGTTCAACGAGGGCCACATCCTCGCGACCACGCAGGCCATCTGCGACTACAGGCGAGAAAAGGGGCTGACCGGCCCGCTCTTCATCGGCATCGACACCCATGCGCTGGCCGAGCCTGCGCTCGCGAGTGCGGTCGAGGTGTTCGCGGCCAACGGCGTCGAGGTCATGATCGACAAGGACGGCGGCTACACGCCGACGCCTGTGATCTCGCACGCGATCCTGACCTACAACAAGGGCCGCACATCGGGGCTCGCTGACGGTGTCGTCATCACGCCCTCGCACAATCCGCCGGAGGACGGCGGCTACAAATACAATCCGCCGCATGGCGGCCCGGCCGACACCGACGTCACGGGGGTCGTCGAGAAGCGGGCCAACGCCTATCTCGCCGACGGGCTCAGGAGCGTGAAGCGCGTCGACTATGCGAGGGCGCTGAAGTCGTCGACCGTTCACGCCTACGACTACATCACCCCTTATGTCGCCGATCTCGGCAATGTCGTCGATCTCGAACTGATCAAATCCGCCGGCATCAATATCGGTATCGACCCGCTCGGCGGCGCCGCTGTGCATTACTGGCACCCGATCATCGAGCGCTACGGCCTCAAGGCCACCGTCGTGAACGAGGCGATCGACCCGACCTTTCGCTTCATGACGGTGGACTGGGACGGCAAGATCCGCATGGACTGCTCGTCACCCTACGCGATGGCGAGCCTGATCGCGATGCGCGACCGCTTCGACGTCGCCTTTGCCAACGACACCGACGCCGATCGCCACGGCATCGTCACCCGCACCGGCGGCTTGATGAACCCGAACCATTATCTGGCGACCGCGATCTCCTATCTGTTCGTGCACCGCCCGAACTGGGGCGGCAGTGCCGCGATCGGCAAGACCGTGGTGTCGAGCTCGATCATCGACCGTGTCGCCAAGAAACTCGGCCGCAAGTTGGTCGAGACGCCGGTCGGCTTCAAATGGTTCGTCGACGGGCTGGTCACGGGCAGCTTCGGCTTCGGCGGCGAGGAGAGCGCAGGGGCCTCGTTCCTGCGCCGCGACGGCTCGGTGTGGACCACCGACAAGGATGGCATCATCCTCGGCCTGCTCGCAGCCGAGATCATGGCCAAGACCGGCCGCGATCCGAGCCAGCTGTTCAATGATCTCACCGCCGAGCTCGGCGTGCCGCACTATGCGCGTATCGACGTCGCCGCCACCGGGCCGCAGAAGAACATCCTGAAATCGGTCACGCCCGAGCAGCTCGGCCTGAAGGATCTCGCCGGCGATCCGGTTCGCGCGACGCTGAGCAAGGCGCCCGGCAACGGCCAGCCGTTCGGCGGCATCAAGGTCGAGACCGATTTCGGCTGGTTCGCGGCGAGGCCGTCGGGGACGGAGGACGTCTACAAGATCTACGCCGAGAGTTTCCGCAGCACCGACCACCTGAAGCGGATTCAGCAGGAAGCGCAGGCGGGGCTGGCAAAGGTGTTCGGGGCGTAGGGCGCCATATCCGATCAATGTTGTATACACAAGAACGCTTGGAGGTAATTTAGTAAGGCAAATAAGCTCTTGAACGGTTGTCATCTCCCGCTAATGTATACATAACGCATACATAAGCCTTGGGAGATCGCCGGTGACAAAACCTTTCCCGATGAACGCCTGGTACGCCGCCGCATGGGACGCCGACGTCAAGCCGGCGCTGTTGCCGCGGACGATTTGCGGCAAGCACATCGTGATGTACCGCAAGGCCGACGGCGCGGTGACAGCTCTCGAGGATGCCTGCTGGCATCGCCTGGTGCCGCTGTCCAAGGGCCGGCTCGAGGGCGACACCGTCGTCTGCGGCTATCACGGCCTGAAATACAATGCGCAGGGCCGCTGCACCTTCATGCCCTCGCAGGAGACCATCAATCCGTCGGCCTGCGTCCGCGCCTATCCCGTGGTCGAGCGCCATCGCTACATCTGGCTCTGGATGGGCGATCCGGCGCTGGCCGATCCCGCGCTCGTGCCCGACATGCACTGGAATCACGATCCAGCCTGGGCCGGCGACGGCAAGACCATCCGCGTCGCCTGCGACTACCGCCTCGTGCTCGACAATCTCATGGACCTCACCCACGAGACCTTCGTGCACGGCTCCTCCATCGGCAATGAGGCGGTGGCGGAAGCGCCGTTCGACGTCACCCATGGCGAGAAGACGGTGACGGTGACGCGCTGGATGCGCGGCATCGAGGCGCCGCCGTTCTGGGCCAAGCAACTCGGCCAAACCGGCCTCGTCGACCGCTGGCAGATCATCCGCTTCGAAGCTCCCTGCACCATCGCCATCGACGTCGGCGTGGCGCCGACCGGCACCGGCGCGCCGGAAGGCGACCGCTCGCAGGGCGTCAACGGCTTCGTGCTCAACACCATCACGCCGGAGACCGAGAAGACCTGCCATTATTTCTGGGCCTTCGTCCGCAACTATCAGATCGGCGAGCAGCGCATCACCACCGAGATTCGCGAAGGCGTCTCCGGCATCTTCCACGAGGACGAGCTGATCCTCGAGGCGCAGCAGCGCGCGATGGACGAAAACCCCGATCGCATCTTCTACAACCTCAACATCGACGCCGGCGCGATGTGGACGCGCAAGCTGATCGACAAGATGGTGGCGAAAGAAAACGCGCCGACGCACCTCCAGGCCGCGGAGTAGGGCAAGTGAAAGCAGCGCCCGAACGCGAGGTCGATCGCTCCGTCTCGCAGACCGTGAAAGCGCAGCTCGCGCTGCGCGACCAGATCCTGTCGGGCTCGTTGCGCCCGGGCGAACGCATCTCCGAGCTCCAGGCGGTGGAGACCACCGGCGCCTCGCGCACGCCGGTCCGCATGGCGCTGGTACGGCTGGAGGAGGAGGGCCTGCTGGAGGCGATCCCTTCCGGCGGCTTCATGGTGAAGGCGTTTTCGGAGCGCGACATCGCCGATTCCATCGAGCTGCGCGGCACGCTGGAAGGTCTCGCCGCGCGCTTTGCCGCGGAGCGCGGTGTTTCCGCGCGCGAGCTCGAGCCGCTGAAAGAGTGCTTGGCCGCGATCGACGAGTTGCTGCGGCAGGTGCCGATCTCGATCGAAGCCTTCTCGTCCTATGTGGCGCTGAACGCGCGCTTCCACGCCCTGCTCACCGAATTGTCGCGCAGCCCGCCACTGGTTCGGCAGATCGACCGTGCCTCGGCGCTGCCGTTCGCGTCGCCCAGCGGCTTCGTGATGGCGCAGTCGGCACTCCCCGAGGCGCAGCAGATCCTGATCATCGGCCAGGAGCACCACCGCGTCGTGATCGACGCGATCGAGAACCGCGAGGGGGCGCGCGCCGAAGCCGTGATGCGCGAGCACGCGCGGCTCGCGGTGCGCAATTTGCGGCTCGCGCTGCGCAACCGCACCCATCTCGACCTCTTGCCGGCGCTCGCGCTGATCAAGACCGCAACCGATTGAGGGCACCATGCGCTTCGTCGAAACCTGGATTCCCGCGACGCTTGTCTCGACCCGCGACCTTGCGCCCGGCATCCGCGAATTCCTGATCCGGCCGGATCAGTACGATGGCGCCGCATATCCGGTCGGCAGCCACATCAATGTCAGCGTCACCATCGGGGGCCAACCCGAAACGCGCTCCTATTCGCTGGTCGGCGAAGCCTCGCCGCGCGGTTTCAGGATCGCGGTGCGCCGCGCCGAGGATTCCCGCGGCGGCTCGCGCTATATGTGGCAGCTTGCACCGGGCGCGCGGCTCGACATCACGCGGCCCGCATCGCTCGTCGCGGTCGATTGGGCGCGCGAAAATTATTGCCTGATCGCCGGCGGCATCGGCATCACCCCGATCATCGGTGCCGCGCATGCGCTGGCGCGCCGTGGCGTCGATGTCGCCCTTCACTACGCCGTGCGCGGGCGCGCTGATGCCGCCTATCTCGATGATCTCACGGGCCTGCTCGGTGACCGCCTGGTCGTCCATGCCGGCGATGAAGGCAAGCGGCTGGACCTCGACAGCCTGTTCGCCTCATTGCCGAAAGGCACGCTGACGCTGTTTTGTGGTCCGATGCGGATGCTCGATGCCGCCCGCCACGCCTGGATCCGCGCGGGCCATCCGCTTTCTGACCTTCGCTACGAAACCTTCGGCTCCAGCGGCACGTTGCCGACCGAGACGTTCCGCGTGCGCCTGAAGGGCTCCGGCGTCGAGCTCGAAATCCCGCGCGAGCGTTCGATGCTGGATGTCCTCAACGCCAGCGGCTTCGAGGTGATATCCGACTGCAAGCGCGGCGAATGCGGCCTCTGCGCCATCGACGTCGTCGCAGTCGACGGCGAGATCGACCATCGCGACGTCTTCTTTAGCGATCATCAAAAGCAGAGCAACGAAAAGATCTGCGCCTGCGTTTCGCGCGCGAGGGGCACGATCACGGTAGATACGCTGCTGCGGGCTGATGCGATCTGAGCGGCGTCGTCATGCCCGGGCTTGTCCCGCCTGCGCGGCCGAAGCCGCTTCGGCGAGGCGAAGGCCCGGGCATCCACGTTCTTCGTGCTGTGTGGTTGGGCGTGGATGGCCGGGACAGGGCCCGGCCATGACATTTGTGGAAGCAGCGAGCCCTAAGCCGCAAAAATTGCCCGCAGCTTCTTCGAGTTGAGCAGCACCTGCACGCCATCGGCCGAGACCGGCCGGCCGATCAGATAGCCCTGCACTTCGTCGCAATTGATCTGGCGCAGATATTCGAGCTGGTCGGCGGTCTCGACGCCTTCGGCGACGACGTCGATATCGAGGTCGCGCGCCAGCGAGATCACCGATTTCACGATCGCCGCGCAATCCGGCTGCACCAGCATGTCGCGGATGAAGGACTGGTCGATCTTGATGCGGCTGAACGGCAGCTTGCGCAAGTACGTCAGCGACGAGAAACCCGTGCCGAAATCGTCCAGCGCCACCGTGGCGCCGAGCTCCAGCAGCGCGTTCAGGATCGATGCGGCCGAGCCGTATTTCGACAGCAGCATCGATTCCGTGATCTCGATCTCGAGCCGGTGCGGCGCGACCTTGGCGTCAGCCAGCGCCTGCACGATGGTCTGGAGAATGCTCGCGTTGTGAAACTGCGCGGCCGAGAAGTTCACGGCGACCCTGATGTCCTCCGGCCAGTCCGCCAGCGTCGCACAGGCGCGGCGGATGACCCATTCGCCGATCTCGTGGATCAGCCCGGTCTCCTCGGCGATCGGGATGAATTCGCTCGGCGGCACCAGTCCGCGCAATGGATGCTGCCAGCGCAGCAGCGCCTCGAAGCCGGTGATGCGGTTGTTGCCGAGATCGAGGAAAGGCTGGAACACCAGGAACAGCTCGTCGCGCGCGACGGCGCCGGCGAGATCCGTCTGCAGCGCCTTGCGGTCGCGCGAGGCCTTGTCGTCTTCCTCCTCGAAGAAGCAGATTGTGCCCGGTCCGGCCTTCTTGGCGCGATAGAGCGCGGCATCCGCGTTCTTCATGATGTCGAGCGGCGTGTTGCCGTCGCGCGGCGCCAGCACGATGCCGACGCTGGTGGCGCCGACGATCTCGCAGCCCTCGATCAGGAGCGGTTCGCTGAAGCTAGCTACGAAGCGCTCGGCGATCTCGAGCGCATCCTCCGGCCGCGCCAGATTGGCCATCACCAGCGCGAACTCGTCGCCGCCGATGCGCGCGACGTGCTCGGCCGCGCGGGTACAGCGCTGCAGCCGGCTTGCGACCTGAACCAGGAATTGGTCGCCGGCCGGATGGCCGAAGCGGTCGTTGACCTCCTTGAAGCGATCGAGATCGAGCAGCAGCACCGCGAACTCCTCGCCCGACAAGGCGAGGCGCTTGAGCGTGCCGTCGAGCGTCTCGTTGAAGGCGATGCGGTTGGGCAGCAGGGTGAGGGGATCTTGCCGAACCGTACGCTCCGCCTCGATCTGCCGCATGACGCGTCGCGCAAACCCGAACGAATTGACGAACACGCCGCGCAGCAGCACGCTGCCATAGACCACGACGAGAAAGGCGATCAGCAGGAAGGCGAGGTCGCCGTTCCGGCTGAGGCAGATGGCGATGCCGACGAAGATGGGGGCGGTGAACGCGATGGCCGCGATCGGGATGGTGGCGAAGGCGAGCGCGCCGCCGGCCAGCATGCCCGAGCACAGGCAGGTGATGACGAGCTGCCCGCCGGTCGAAGCGTCCGCGAAGAAGGCGACAGGGACGATGCCCCAGGCGGCGCCGAGTACGAAGGCGTTGCGCACCAGCCGGTGCATCGCCCGGCGCGAGACGAATTGCGGTTTTGTGATCCGGCGGGAGGCATGGGATTGCAGGCCGAACACGATCGCGGCGCCGGCGACAACAACGGCCCAGATCAGGGCGAGGATCCGGTCCGGAGACTGCCACAGCGCAATGGCAAGCACGCTCGCATTGCAGGCGTTGGCCAGCATGATGCCGACGGAATAGCCGAGCACCAGCGACATCTGTTCGGCGCGGATATGGCCAGCGACCGCTTCGTCGGTTGCGGGACCGCCAAAGGCCGACAGATCGCCGGCAAACAGCCTTGCGACATGGTGGGTCAGTTGAGTCCGCATTCCAGGGCCTGCAGCATGGGCCGTTTGTCCGGCTCGATCGGAAGAATTCTCCGCAAACCTTTGACGAACTATGAATTATCCCCGATCGCTGCGGTTGCCGCGACCACTTCTGCGTGTTCGGTCGAGAGTATCGATAACAAATCGATACAAATGCGGCTCACCGCGTTACGGCTGTAACGGGTGCGTGCTCGGCCTGTATGGTTCGCCGCAGGTGCAGAATGCGATGGCGCTCTGCTCACCGTCCCATCTGCTTCGGGTCGTAATAAAACCGCTCCTCGATCAACTCGTCGCCGCGCCAGGTCTGCCAGGCGATCTCCTCCAGCGTGCGCGTGACGCCTTCCGCGTTGGTGAAGCTGAAGATCCAGCGCGTCGCGACATGGTCGCCCTCGATCAGGCTCGGCCCGACGCGAACGGCGTTGACCTCTTTGAACGCCGCGAGCACGCCGCGCTCCTTCGCTGCCAGCTTGTCGCGTCCGACGGTCGGGGCGGCGTTGTTCTCATAGGTGGCGGCGTCGGGCGTGTAGAATTGTTCGATCGCACCGACGAAATCCCCGGCCTCCAGACGCTGCGCAAAGGCTTCCACGATCTCACGGCTCGGCATGACGGACCTTTCGATTAAAACCGACTTTGGGTCGGTAAATACCGACTGATAGTCGAAAAGTCAACTGGCCGCGTGAGACGAATTGGATTAGAGCGTGATGACGTTAGGTTAGGTCGCGGCCGCGACGAAGGCTCGGCTCCCTCTCCCGCTTGCGGGGGAGGGAACGGAAAGAGCGTCGTTCGTGGCCGAACTCGCTTCGATCTCAACTCATCACGCTATAGACAAAACGACATGGCGAAACAGGCGGAGCGGCGGGCGGCGACAACGGAAGCGATCCTGACGGCGGCGCGCCGGCTGTTCGGGACGCAGGGCTTCGCGGCCACCACGATGGACGAGATCGCGGAGGCCGCCGATGTCGCCAAGGGCGCGGTCTATCATCACTTCAAGACCAAGGAAGCGGTGTTCGAAGCGGTGTTCGATCTCGTCTCGCGCGATCTCGTGGTCGAGATCGACAGCGCCGCGCGGGCCGAGAAAGACGTGCTGGCCGCGATGGTCGCCGGCACCCAGCATTATTTTGCCGCCACTGCCAAAGGCCCGACCGGCCAGATCATCCTGCGCGACGGACCGGCCGTGCTCGGCTGGGAGCGCTGGCGCGAGATCGATTCGAAACATTTCGGCGGCAAGATGCCGCGTGCGCTGTCGGTGGCGATGGAGGCCGGCCTGATCGCGAAGCAGCCGGTCGAGCCGCTGGCGCGGCTGCTGCTTGGTGCGGTGACGGAGGCCGCGGTCGCCTGCGCCGGGCGCGCCGATATCGCAAGGGCAGGCGCGGAATACGCCCGTGCGTTCAAGTCGCTGGTCGAGGCGCTGCGTGTCGCTGCATGATTGTGCTAGTGACGAACCGGAAACGCCCACACCAACAAGAAGAACAGTAGCGCATGAACGCAAATTCCGCCCCCACACCGTCAGATCCTGAATTCGACTACATCATCGTTGGCGCCGGGTCCGCCGGCTGCGTGCTCGCCAATAGGCTGTCGGCGAACGGCAAGCACAGCGTATTGCTGCTGGAGGCCGGCCCAAAGGATTCCAACATCTGGATCCACGTGCCGCTCGGCTACGGCAAGCTGTTCAAGGAAAAGACCGTCAACTGGATGTACCAGACCGAGCCGGAGCCCGAGCTGAAGGGACGCCAGGTGTTCCAGCCGCGTGGAAAAACGCTGGGTGGATCGAGCTCGATCAACGGCCTGCTCTACGTGCGCGGCCAGCACGAGGACTACGATCGCTGGCGCCAGCACGGCAATGCCGGCTGGGGTTATGACGACGTGTTGCCCTATTTCAAGAAGGCCGAGAACCAGACGCGCGGCGCCGACCGATATCACGGCAGCGGCGGGCCGCTGCCGGTGTCCAACATGGTCGTGACCGATCCGCTGTCGAAAGGTTTTATCGACGCCGCGGTCGAGACCGGGCTGCCCTATAACCCCGATTTCAACGGCGCCACGCAGGAAGGTGTCGGCCTGTTCCAGACCACGACGCGCAACGGCCGCCGCGCCTCGACCGCGGTGGCCTATCTCGGCCCTGCGAAGGCGCGCGGCAATCTCAGGGTCGAGACCGAAGCGCTGGGCCAGCGCGTGCTGTTCGAGGGGCGCCGAGCGGTCGGCGTCGAATACCGGCAAGGGGCAAATGTGCGCCGTGCGCGGGCGCGGCGGGAGATCGTGCTGTCGAGTGGCGCCTACAACTCGCCGCAGCTCCTGCAGCTCTCCGGCGTCGGGCCCGCCGATCTCTTGCGCAAGCACGGCATCGACGTCGTGCTCGATGCACAAGGCGTTGGTCACGATCTCCAGGACCATATGCAGGTCCGCATCGTGATGCGCTGCTCGCAGAAGATCACGCTCAACGACACCGTCAACAATCCGCTCCGCCGCACGCTCGCCGGTGCGCGTTATGCGCTATTCCGGAAAGGCTGGCTGACCATCGCGGCCGGCACCGCGGGCGCGTTCTTCAAGACCAATCCGCGCCTTGCCTCGCCCGACATCCAGGTGCACTTCCTGCCGTTCTCGACCGACAAGATGGGCGAGCGGCTGCACGACTTTTCCGGCTTCACCGCGTCGGTGTGCCAGCTCCGTCCCGAGAGCCGCGGGTCACTGCGCATCCGCAGCGCGGACCCGACCGTGCCACCGGAAATCCGCATCAACTACATGTCGACCGAGACCGACCGCACCACCAACGTCGAAGGCCTCAAGATCCTGCGCAAGATCCTGAACGCGCCGGCGCTGAAGCCGTTCGTGGTCAGCGAGTACGATCCCGGAGCGAAGGTATCCACGGACGCCGAACTGCTGGATTATTGCCGCGAGCGCGGCAGCACCATCTACCATCCGACCTCGACCTGTCGTATGGGCAATGATGCGCTCGCGGTGGTCGACCAGCGGTTGAAGGTGAGGGGCCTCGAGGGCTTGCGCGTCGTCGACGGTTCGATCATGCCGGACCTCGTCTCGGGGAACACCAACGCGCCGATCATCATGATCGCGGAGAAGGCCTCCGATATGATATTGGAGGATGCGCGGTAAACCCGCGTCTTGAGAGGATTAGGACTTGGCTACGCGATTCAAGATCGGCACCCGCAAAAGCGTGATGGCGCTGGCACAGACGGAAGAGATTGCGCGCCGCCTGACCGCCGCCGTGCCCGATCTCGATGTCGAGATCGTCAAGTTCGACACCACCGGCGATCTCGACCAGACCAGCAAGCTCTTGCCGCATGGCGGCAAGGGCGGTGCCTTCGTGGCGCAGATCCGCGCCGCGGTGCTTGCGGGCGAATTGCAGGCGGCGATGCATTCGCTGAAGGACATGCCAGGGAATGAGGACACGCCCGGCCTCGTCATCGGCGCCACGCTGTCGCGCGATCCGCCCAGCGATGCGCTGGTGTTGCGCGCCGGCGTCACGCTGCAAGCGCTGCGCCAGTCGCGCGGCAAGGGTTTTAAAGTCGGCACCAACGCGGTGCGACGTGCGGCCTATGCGCGGCGGTTGTTTCCGGATGTCGAGGTGATTCATTTCCGCGGCGCCGCCGACACCCGCGTGCGAAAGCTCGACATTGGCGAGAAGCAGAAGCTTCCCGACGGCGGTGCGGTGGGGCCTGCCGACGCGCTGATCATGGCACGTTCGGGCCTCGATCGCGTTGGTCTTTCCGGCCGCATCGCCTACGAATTCACCGCGGCGGAGATGCTGCCCGCGGCAGGGCAGGGCATCGTCGCCGTCGAATGCGCCGCGCAGGATTGGCAAACGCGAAAAATCCTGTCAGCGATCGACGATGCTGCCGCGCATGCCTGCGCCGACGCCGAGCGCGAGGTGCTGTGGGTGCTGAACGGCCACTGCAATTCGCCGGTGGCGGGTTTTTCCACCATCGACGGCGATCAGATGTCGTTGACCGCCTCCGTGCTCGATCTCTCCGGCAACACCATCATCGAAGTCTCACGCGAAGGGCCGGCCAATCGCCCGCGTGAGCTTGGCCGTGCAGTGGGACTGGACCTGCTGTCGAAGGGGGCCGCCGAGATCATCGAGCGCAGCCGGCCGCGTTAGGGCGTGGCCGTGAACCCATAAACGCGAAATGCTCAATTTTGAATGAAGCGGCACCACTTCGTTGCGGGTCAAAATGCGAAGAGCTCAACCTGAGCAAATCTCGTTCGCCATTCCTCCGTAAGTGGACCTCGATGAGCTGCGCCGCTACTTCGCTGATGGGCCAACCGCCGACATCGCCAATCGGTTTCCAAGCGAGCCCGATCGCAATATGCTGCCGCAGGACAGCCCAGGAGCAAAAATGTCGAAGAAAAGTTTGTTGCTGGTCTGGGATCGGCCATGGCCTGGTCGATCGCGGCGCGGGCACAGCAATCGGCGACACCAGACATCAAGACGCCTGACACTGACCGGCCTGGGCTGTCGTCAATTCAAACTGGAGCGGGAATGAAGAGCAGCATCACGGTGCTGGCCGCCCATAACAACGCCATGTGGTGCGACGCAGTTTGCCGGGCGCATGATCATCCCGGCGAGTTTCATGAGGCGCTCTGGTTGACCCGGCTGGGGACGCCGCGCTTCTACCCTGACGCGGTGACGACAGCAGGCGTGGAAGCTGCACCAGCGCAGCTTGAGGTCATCGCTGACTTGATTGGTTCAAATCGACGGCGGGAGTGGTTCGTCAAGGACAGCTTCCATTGCCTGCACCTGGAGTCGCTTGGCTTTGAGACATTGTTCGATGCCGAATGGATCACGATGAGTGGCGCGGCCGGACGGAGAACATCACGAACAGGATTGTTCTCGCCGCCCCAATCATCGAGACATCCGGGCAGCAACGTCGTCTGGTGGCGATCCACCCCTTGAACGAAACCCTGCATTGCTTCCCCCGCCGATTCAGTACGAGAATCATAGCATCGACAGGGTTTTCTCACAGCCTGGACCCTAAGCGGACTTGTGCCATTTGCGTCTTTATTGATAATCTCCATTATTTCGCCGAGTGGAGAACCGAACGATGTTCGATATCTCGCGTCGAGAACTGACATTGGGCGCAGCGGGTGCTTGTGCCGCATTCGGACTGGATAAGCCGGTCGGATTTGTCGATGCGGCTTACGCTCAACAATCTGCTTCACAACTATTCCGCAAGTATCAAGTTGGCGATATCGAAGTTTTCGCGTTGGTCGACGGTGCGCGAAACGTTCCGCTTCGAGACGGCTTGGTAAAGAATGTCGAGTTTGAAAAGGTAAAGGCTGTAATGCGGGGCGCGGGCTTCCCCGAAAATCAAGCGCCCCTGCGGTTTATTGTTATGGCACTCAAGGTTCGTGATCAGGTCGTGCTGATCGACGCGGGCACAGGTGGCCACCCCATTTATGGCGACGGCAATGGCAGGCTGTTCGAGAGCATGTCGGCGGCCGGCCTCGACCCCAAGGCAGTCAAGACGATCCTGATCTCGCATCTGCATGGTGACCATATCTATGGTCTCATGAACAATGAGAGCAATGCGCAGGTTTTCCCGGATGCTGACATCGTGGTGCCGGCAGCCGAATTAAAATGGTGGACGCAGCCGGGGGTGGAGCAGATCGATTTAGGACCAAGCCGCAAAGGTCTTGCCCAGCGTATCAAAGTGACGGTAGCTTCTTGGAAGAACGTGAGAACATTCGAGGGAGAGCCGGAACTGTTGCCGGGTGTCCAAGCAGTTCAGGTGCCCGGCCATAGCCCGGGAATGGTCGCCCATTTGGTAGCGTCCGGCAGCAAGCAATTCTTGATTACGGCTGACGTGGTCAACCTTGCGCCCCACATTGCAACAAATCCCGAGTGGCAGCTTGCAATCGATCAAGACCCGCAAATGGCCGTCGAAACCCGAAAGAAGGTCTTCGACCGCGCGGTCGCTGACAAATTAATCGTTTCGGGTACGCATTGGTTGATGCCAAACGCCGGCACGCTGACGAAAGATGGCAACAGTTACGCTTTCGTGGCGGAAGGTTAGCACCTGCATTCGGAGTACCGCTATGACCCGTGGCTGACCTCAGCCCTCAGCGTGGCGATATCCGCTTCCGGGAGATAACCCGACCAAGGATATGCGGGCTGACGAGGGCGGCCTTTGACCCAACGCGGAAATCCGTCGTTCATAAGCCGAGATTTCTTATACTCTGCTTCAGCTCTACAGGGCGGATCAGAGTTGGGGCAAAGCCACGGGGTATACCAATGAAGCACCGTAGTGTTTTCGGTACGTGCATTGCTGCGGTTTTGGGGCTGACGCTGCATGCGAACACCGCCGCTAGTCAGGGGCCGTCGCTGAAGCAAGCACTCGTGGGAACGTGGATCGTGATCTCTTGGGAGCAGAAGAAAAACGATGGCACCACCTTGCGGCAGTTCGGAGAGAGCCCAACGGGCATGGCCATTTTTGATGCCAGCGGGAGATACATCATAACGGTCATGTGTTCAGACCGCGCCAACTACACAAGCAATACGCTCTGGCTGGGTACTGCGGACGAAAACAAGGCAACAGCTAACGGGACCCAGACCTACTTCGGGACGTACTCGATGAACGAGGCAGACCGCAGCATCGCAATCCATATTGAAGGCAGTTCCTTTCCGAATTGGAATGGTGCTAACCAGAAGCGCTTCGTAGCGATAACGGAAGATCAGCTCACGCTAACCATTCGACCACCGAGCGGCGAGACCGTCGACGTAGTTTGGAAGCGGGCGAAATGACCACTAACGGTCGCCCCGGCTTATGGCCCGTTGTCAACCTCCGGCCGCAGAGCCGCAATGTCTGCTTCCCGGAAATGAGCCGACCATGGTGAAGAGCCTGCCAAAGGCAGCTTGTGACCCCAAGCGGACATGCCGTCCCTTATTTCGGTCCCAATAACTTGGTTGAACGTGAGCTTTGTTTCAACGTCTTAGAGGCATCCATGAGAGTAGCTATTTTGATCTCGCTTCTGGCGTTGTCGCCTCAGCTATTCGCTCAAACTCATGACGAGAAGCAGCCATCCGGTTCCGACTTTCGAGCTTGTGTTCGGTTGCACGCACCTGATGCGCAAGCAGCGGGGGTTCGGACAGCCGAGGACGCTGCGCGCTATGCTTTGAAAGCGTGTATGCCCGTGTTTGGGATTTTCTTAGATACAAACGCTTCTTCGAAAGTCGAAATCCTAGAGCAAGCGCCACCTCCCGGAAGCTATCGCGTGATCCTCAGGGAGGAGTGGAATTTTGTTGAGTGGGGAAACAGGCGATAGCGTCGACCCGGCGACCGTTCCAGCCAACGTCGCCTTCTGGCCCATCTGCGAAGTTGCAGCGCGTCTGACGGAGGTCTGCTCATCGTGGCAGAGCGGACCAGATTTGCTCAACCTGAATTCTTCGCATTTGACCCATCTCGGAACATACGGACGAACAGCGAATCGCTGCTAGCTAGGGACAATATTGCCCTCGCTTTATTTCCGTTTGAGCGTAGTGTCGGATGATTAACGGCAGACCACCGGCGCCGCTGACCGAGAGTTTTGCGCTCCCGCCATAATCGAGGGAGCGCGATATGCCGCATAAAGAAAACTTACTTCTCGCCTCGCTTTCGCCGAGCGATCTGGCTGCCCTTCAACCCTGCCTAAAGCTCGTGGATCTTGAACAGGAGCAGGTGTTGTTCGAGGCGGGCGATAGCATCGACGCGACCTATTTTCCGACTAGCGCGGTCATCTCCATCGTGGTCACGCTATCGAGTGGCCAAGTCGTGGAGGCCGCGATGGTTGGCCGAGACGGAGTAATTGGCGCATCGGCGGCGCTCGATGGCCGGAAGTCACTAAGTCGGGCGGTGATCCAGCTGAGCGGTAGGGCAATGGTTTGCAGCTTGGCGGAGCTCAGGAGTGCGGCCATGCGGAGCCAAGCGCTCCTTTCACTGCTGATCAGACACGAGCAAACCCTGTACGCTCAGGCGCAGCAATCCACCGCCTGCATGGCAGCGCATCATGTGAACGCCCGCCTGTGCCGCTGGCTGCTCAGGTCAAGAGACCTTTCACAAAGCGATACGCTGTTATTCACGCAAGAGTTCTTAGCGGAGATGCTAGGTGTCAAGCGAACAAGCGTGACGGTCGTGGCGCATACGCTTCAGCAGGCGGGAATCATCAAATACACCAGAGGAAAGATCCTGATAACCAACCTTCAGGCCCTGCAGGATGCAGCCTGCGAATGCTACGAGACCGTGAAATCGCAGTACCAGGGCTTGCTCGGGTGACAGCTGGGGCGGAAAATCAAATTCCGCCGTGGGCCATCTATCCGCGCTTACTTCAGGAAAGTACGACATTCTCATTTCGGTGGTTGAAGTCCTGGTGACGACAGCCACTCGTTTATGTGTTTGGCAACATTCATGAGGCGAGCTCTGCGTAGGAGCGCGTCGCGCGCCGGACTTGGTGGCAGCAGCCTCGCACGATCCTCTAGATCTTTAGCTGCCTCGGATACTCGCTCATCAAAGGCGGGGCGGCTTGCCCGCTCTTCATTCGAGAGCCGCTTTCGGATCATCGACACGCTATACCTCCTCAGCTGGACCGCCCTTCGTCGGTTCCCGAAGTCAAACTACAATCGGGCACTTTGCGTTTCAATCTGAATCCAAAAATCAGGAGCGAACCCCGTAAAAACCTGACAATGTCAGGAACCCGACATAGCAGCGCGAGTTGAATGTACTTGATCTTCGCGAGCCGATCTCAAGGGCCTTCCTCCGTATCGAATGTTATTGTTTGAGCCGAGGGACTGATCAAAAACCCACAACGTAAGTACCCTTGGAGGCTGTCATGGATGGCTCTCGAAGTGAACGCGCACGCGCGCGCGCGCGAAACCTTTTGGCACAAATCGCCCCCTTACCGGATGATTCTGAAGTCCAGCGCTTGCGCGAACTATCGATGGACTACATTCGCGAGGCCGAGAGACTCGAACTAAACCGCGTCACCCCGCGAGAGACCGGCGAACAAATCTCCGAAGCTCTGGATGCGATAGCCCGCGGCTTTTTTGCTCGCTTTCTTCAAGACAAGCGAAGAGATTAGTCCATCGACCGTGACAATCTCGCGCGGCCACAACTAGATTTTCGCGGATCTCGGCAAGTCGTGTCTTTGAACTTTCCGAAGCAAACATCGGCGATCGGATTGCGTTGGTTTTGGTGCGCCGCATGAGTCCGATTGTGGCCCTTCGGCGAAATCGCGACACCGCTCGACGAGGTCCGCTTATTGAGGCATGGCGGACGAGATTTGCTCTGGTTGAGTTCTTCGCGTTTTGACCCATAACCGACTTTGAATTTACAGCGCTCGAATGTCCGTTACTGGCGCTTTCGGATCTGTGTGTCGGCTAATGCTGGCCCCACTTTGCCGCCGCGCGAAATCGACGAACGCCTTGAACCCGGCGGTCGGGTTGCGTCGGCTCGGATAGTAGAGGCTCAACGGCGACCGAATGGGCGTCCAATCCTCGAGCACGGGCACAAGGCGACCTGCCTCCATGTCGTCTCGCACGTCGGACTCCATCGCCAAGGTGAGACCGACGGAAGCGAGGGCCGCGGTGCGCGCGAGGCTCGCTTCGTCGAGGGTGATGGGACCCTCAACGTCGATATGGACCGATTGTCCGTCCTTCTCGAACGGCCAGCGGTAGATTGCACCATCGGGAAGCCGGACGCGGAGACAGGAATGCTCGGCGAGATCCTGGGGGATCAGGGGCGTCCCGTGCGCTTTCAAATAGCTCGGTGTTCCCACCACAACACTGCGCCGCGCGACCCCCAATGGGAGTGCGATCATGTCGACTGGCACAAGATCTGAGCTACGGACGCCGAGGTCGAAGCCGCCCGCGACAATGTCCACTAAGCGCCCCTCTGTGACGATGTCGATGTGAACCTGAGGGTGCGCTCGGAGAAACGGTAGGACAAGCCACGAGAAGATTTCCCGCGCCGCTGTCGGAAACGCATTGATGCGCAGTGTGCCCGAAGGCGTGGCTTGTTGAGAGCGCGCAACCTCCATCGCCTCATGAATGTCCTGCACGGCAGGAGCGACTTGTGCGACGAACCGCTGACCTGCCTCTGTCAAGGAGACGCTTCGCGTCGTCCGGTTGAAGAG
Source organism: Bradyrhizobium monzae (assembly GCF_021458635.1). Classification (GTDB taxonomy): domain Bacteria; phylum Pseudomonadota; class Alphaproteobacteria; order Rhizobiales; family Xanthobacteraceae; genus Bradyrhizobium. The sequence goes on along the minus strand of NZ_JAIRDQ010000003.1, from coordinate 557,462 downwards.
CCGGACGCCGAGCGTGCGCTCCAGCTTTCCGACCGCGTTGCTGAGCGCGGTCGTTGAAACCCCGAGCTCAAGCGCAGCCGTGCGAAACTTGCCCCGGCGGGCGACCATGAGCACTGCGTCCAATTCGTTCAGGCTACTCTGCGACATTGTCCCGATTTTCGTGATGGCACATCCCGAATTGTCCCGATTATCGCGCCAGATGTCCATCGCTATCTTGGCTGGCAACCGAACTTGCAGCCGCCGCGGCTGCGACCGCAGCAAGCAGGACAAGAACAATGACGCTCGAACTTCCATCCCCGATCGCCGCGTATGTGGCCGCGAACGCCCGTCTGGATGTTGACGGCATGCTGACACCCTTCGCAGCCGACGCCATCCTTCGCGATAACGGCGCCGTTCTTCGGGGGCACGCCGAAATAAAGCATTTGCTTGAAGAGGCGGTGGTCGGGGCGAAGGCGATTTTCACGCCGGACACCGTCCGGCACGAAGACGGCCAGGTCGTCGTCGAAGGTCCCGGCCATGGCGACTTCAAGGGCAGCCCGATCCGCTTCACCTACCGCTTCACGCTGGAAGACGACGCCATCAAGGCCCTGGAGATCACGGCATGACCATCAAGGCTGATCCGACCGAGTTCGCGGGCAAGTGCGTGCTCATCAGCGGTGGCACCAAAGGTCTGGGCCGTGCCACCGTCGACCGCTTCCTCGCCGGCGGCGCCCGGGTGATCACCGCCGCCCGCGGAGCGATGGAGCCTGTCGACGGTGTCGAGTTCGTCCAGGCGGACCTGACAACTCCCGAGGGTGGGGAAACGCTGGCCAAGGCGGCGCTCGAGCGTATGGGCGGCGTAGACATCCTGGCCCACGTCATCGGCGGTTCGTCCACGCCCGGCGGCGGCTTTGTGGCCCTGACGGACGACCACTGGCTCTCCGAACTAAACCTGAACCTGCTGGCCACGGTCCGCCTCGACCGCCTCCTGATTCCGCAGATGATTGAACGGGGCGCGGGCGCGGTGGTGCACGTCACCTCCATCCAGTCGGTCCTGCCTCTGCCCGAGGCGACTACCGCCTACGCCGCTGCCAAGGCCGCGCTTAGAACCTACAGCAAGTCGATCTCCAAGGAGCTGGGACCGAAGAACGTGCGGGTCAACGTCGTCTCCCCCGGCTGGATCATGACCGAGTCCTCCGTCGACCTGCTGAAGCGCATTCAGGCCGCCAATGGCGGTACGATCGAGCAGGCGCGGCAAGTCGTCCTCGACAGTCTGGGCGGGATTTCCATCGGGCGTGCGGCCGAACCTTATGAGGTCGCCGACGTCATCGCCTACTTGGCCTCGGATCGCGCCGCCTCGATCCACGGCTCTGAGTTTGTTATCGACGGCGGCACCGTCCCGACCGTCTGATCAAAGGGACTCGTTCACGCTTGGCCGAGTTGGCCTAGCGTGAACAGACGCATGCCATGGCCTGATTGTCCCAACGCTGCTCTCCGACCTTAGAACGACTGTCCGCTGCTGGCCGATTGTGTTGCAAAAGTCGAAAGTTGCAGGGCTCAAGACTTTTCGCGAAAACATTGCGCAGCGATCGACCGCTGACTCGTATGACCTCGATCGTGTTACCGAAGTCGCCTGAGAATTTTGCGTGAGGCCGTGAGGTCCCTCGCATCTTGTACGCGAAAGTCGCGCCCACGGCCCGCAGAATTTTGGTCATCGGCGAAAAACGACTTTTGCAACAATATCGGCCCATCAGCGAAGTAGCAGCGCACTTCGTTGAGGTCCGCTCATTGGGGCACGGCGGACTAGATTTGCTCAGGTTGAGTTCTTCGCATTTTGACCAGATGCAGATAACGGCAATGAGCGGCACCTTATGTGCGGCTCCTCGTGCGAAGACCTGCTCGCAACTAGGCAGGGCCACCATCGGTCACACTGCTCACCAACATACGTTCACTGGCCTGAGCCGCCAACCCCACCCGGTCCAGACCCGACGCCATCGCGTGCATCCGCCATACGCCGCGTAACTCCAACCGGGCGCTCCCCAGCCGGGTCCCCAGCCAGGTCCTCCCCACCCCCAGCCAGGTCCCCATGCGGCCGCGCTGGCGAGCCCGAGGCCGATACCTATTCCTACTGGTGCACCCCAGCCACCGCCGCGCCAACCGGCCCCCCAACCGCCGCCATGCCAACCGCCGCCGTGCCATCCACCGTGAAAGCCACGTTGGGCGGACACTCCAGTAGGAGCCAAGGCAAGCACGGCTGCGACACTGAGAGCGAGAAACGCCTTCTTGATCATGACAACCTCCAGTTCGAGTTGTGCCGCATAAACGCTGCGCGACCCGTTTGGTTCTTATGGTGTCAATCACCGGGACGAGACTAGTCAGCTCGGTCGGCTGAAGACCTGCTCTGCGGCAAGTAGTAACAGCCGAGCCTGCACCCATTTGCTTGCTCGCGGGTCGTCAGCTGGGCTGGCAATGCTATCGCGATTGGCTCCGACACGCATGCCCCCTCGGTCAGTCGGGGCTGTCTGGCGCCCGCCATTCCTTCATGACCCGGGTTGTAACTTTTCCGTTTCATAGCCGTTACGGGAATGCAAGGATGGAGCCATCGGGGAATGCCGGAATTTGAGATAAATGTTTGCTTCTCCACGCCGGGCAGGTCATGGCACGAGGATACATCTCGCGCCGTAACTATAGTGGCATCTGCACCCAACGGGGTCGAGGCAGTCATCGCGGTGCTTAGGGATCTCCAATACGATGACCAAGCGGAACTGGTTCACTTCATCCATGTCGGTCTGGCAAGGGAAAAGCGCCGCAAAGGATGACCCCGCTCCGCGTGGTTGACCAACGACGCAATGCGGGTGCGGGTCCGCTGCTGGGTCACAAGTTGACCTCAGCAGCTTGATCAGCCGAGGTCGGTTCATCACTTGGGAGCGGACACTGGGCCGCATCACCGGTAGTCGCCAAAGGGTGCCACGAAGAAGCCCGCGTTTCTTTGGAACGCTGCATCATGGCAATTATTGAACAGGCGGGCAAACTCCCTGGAGCGAAGAAGGCGATGCGTTCGATTTTAGCCTTGAGCGTTTTGATAAGCCTGTGCGGGTTCGCGAACGCGGCAACTGTGAACCATGGGCACCGCCGGCACGCGGTGCTTCATCCCCATCACATGTACCCATCGGGTCGAGCCTCGGGTTTTGCCTATGCGCCGCGTCAACACTACCGGTCCGCACCATATTACCAAGGCTACAGCGAACCATATTATGGTGCTTCGCAGGGCTACGCGCCTGGCGAAAAGGAGCGATTTCTCGAAAGTGTACTCAGCCCTTATTAGTTGAGACCGCGCAATGATCCCTTGATCTCCCGCTCCGTCAACCGAGCCGTTGCCGCCCCATCAGCCTGCGCACTCAAGCGCGGCCGAGGAAACCAGGAATCCAGGACGCGGCCGGTCGGAATGGTTGCAAATCCCTCGCCTTTCGCACCGCGCTGCGCCATCGTCATTGAATCGCTCGCGCCTTGATCCACCGAACTGTCTAAGAAATGTCGCGGACGCTGACCAGGCCAGCTCGGTCCCAAAGCGATCTTCGGTCGATGGTCGCGCCACGCATGAGGAACGACTTCCGTTCAACCTCTTGCTCCAGATTTTTCACGATCGGCGGGATCATGCCATCGTGCGCCTGTTTTGCCCGACGTGTCAAACGTCGGTGCGACAGGCGCTCAACCTGCGCGTCGCGAAACTCTTCAATGATTTGTACTGTGCATGGGGTTGTTTTTGCGATTTTGGTTTCCGCCTCTCGAGGGGCGAAAGTTTTTCACCCCCTCGCGCGCTTCAGCATCTGTTCGACATGGGCGATCGGCGTCTCCGGCTGGATGCCGTGGCCGAGATTGAAGATGAAGCGCCCTTGCGCAAAATTCGTCAGCACATTGTCGACCGCGCGGTCGAGTGCCGAGCCGCCCGTGATCAGCACCAGCGGATCCAGATTGCCCTGCACTGCGACTTTGCTCTGCACGCGCTCGCGGACGAAGGCGGGCTCCGCGGTCCAGTCGATGCTGACCGCGTTGACGCCGGTCGCCTCGACATAGCCCGGCAATTGTGCGCCGGCGCCGCGGGGGAAGCCGATGATCCTGGCGTCCGGCACCTTGGCGCGCACGCCTTCGACGATGCGCCGGGTCGGCTCGGTCGACCAGCGCACGAACTCTGCCGGCGGCAATACGCCGGCCCAGGTGTCGAAGATCTGCAAGGCGTTGGCGCCGGCGTCGAGCTGCGCCAGCAGATATTGGATCGAGCTCTCGACCAGGACGTCGATGATTTTCGCAAAGGCCTCCGGATGCCGGTAGGCCATCATCCGCGCCGGCGCCTGGTCCGGCGTGCCATGGCCCGCAACCATATAGGTCGCGACCGTCCACGGCGCGCCGCAGAATCCGATCAGCGCCATCTTCGGATCGAGCGCGCCGCGCACGATCTTGAGCGCCTCGAACACCGGTGTGAGCTTGCCGAGGTCGGCCTGCGCGGCGAGCGTTGCGACCTTGGCCGGATCGTCCAGCGGCTCGAGCCGCGGCCCTTCACCGACCTCGAAGCGCACGGAGCGACCGAGCGCGTAGGGGATCACCAGAATGTCGGAGAAGATGATCGCCGCATCGAAGCCGAACCGGCGGATCGGTTGCAGCGTGACTTCGGCGGCAAGCTCCGGATTGAAGCAGAGATCGAGGAAGCCGCCGGCCTTGGCGCGTACCTCGCGATATTCCGGCAAGTATCGGCCGGCCTGCCGCATCATCCATAGTGGCGGGACGGCTTGCCGCTGGCCGGAGAGCACGTCGATGAAGGGCTTGGTCGCAGACTGGGGCACGAATGTTCCTGACGCAGAGTTGAGGTTCCTGATACACCGCAATGGGCAGAAGCGGAACAGGGGAACCAGCGCAATTGCGCCGCGTTGACCCGGCCAATGGAGGAGGAATCCATGGCTCAGACATTCAATCCCGCGCCGCATGACAAGCACGCCGACAATCTGCACGAGGCGCTCGCGGCCGACCGCCACGCCAAGCTCGATACCGGGTTGGAAGATACCTTCCCGGCCTCCGATCCCGTGAGCGTCACGCAGCCGACGCCATCGAAGGCCGATGCCGATGCCGACAATCCCTCGCTCTGGGCCAAGGTCAAGTCGATCTTCAGCTAGCGGCCACCGGTTTCCGATAGGTTTGATAAGACCTTGTTAGTGATCTGCGGAAGCCCCGGTCCGTAGGAGTACGGGAAAACCCGTAGATGAATGCGAATTCCCGCAGGCACTTCAGGGTTCAATAACAGAAGCGGCAGAAGTTCCGGTCATCGGAGATTTCTGCCGCATGAACGTCGCCTCACAGAGAGCCGGATGGAGCCGCTTGCCGTTGCGCGCAGCGGCTTTTGTCGTGCTCACTTGCGTGGCGATCCTCGGCGTCAGCGGCTGGCGTGAATGGGCCGCGCGGGACGCGGTGCTCAAGGGCGCCGAAACCGAGATGGCAAACGTCGCCCGCTCGTTGACTCAGCATGCCGAGGACAGCCTTGATCTGCTCGACTCCGGCGTCGTCGGCGTCGTCAGCCGGCTGGAGATGGATGGCGCCGATCCCGCCACGATCGCGAAGCTGCGCAACCTCCTGGAGGCGCGCAAGAAGGCGATGGAGCGCGTCCACAGCCTCGCCATCATCGACGACCAGGGTAACTGGCTGACCTCGCCGGGCGCGATCGCCTCGACGCTCAGCGACGACACGTTCTTCCGTCACCACCAGCTCTCGCCCAAGCGCGAGGCCTATGTCGGCCGTCCCGTGAAGAGCCTCGTCGACGGCGAATGGGTTGTCACCCTGTCGCGCCGCTTCAACAAGCCCGACGGCAGCTTCGGCGGCGTGGTGCTCGCGGCCATCGCCTCTAGATATCTGTCGCACTTCTACGAGCAGTTCGAGATCGGCCGCAACAGCTCCGTGACGCTGATGTACGGCGACGGCATGATCATCGCGCGCAACCCGAACAACGAGAAGTTCGTCGGCCGCAATGTCGGCGACACCCCCCTGTTCCGCGACGCCAGCCTGCAACGGCCGAACGGCGCCTATCATTTCAAGTCGCCGCTGGACGGCGCCGAGCGCGTCAGCTTTTTCAAGCGCTCTGGCCGCTACCCGCTCGTGCTGCTCGCAACGGTCGACAAGGACGAGCTGCTCGCGCCGTGGCGGGCTGCTGCGATTTCCCGCATGCTGTACGTGGTCGCGCTGGTGATGCTGATCGCGGTGATCGGTGCGGTGCTGGTGCGCCAGTTGCAGCGCGGCCAGCGCATGGCCGCGGCCCTGATCGAGAAGGAGGCGCATTTCCGCCTGCTCGCGGAAGGCTCCAGCGACATGGTCACGCGCATCGGGCTCGACGAGCGGCTGCGCTACGTCTCGCCGTCATGCAACCGCGTCGTCGGCTGGCGACCCAATCAGCTCATCGGTACCGATGCGCTTGCCGGAATCCATCCGGAGGACCGGCCGCAGGTGCAGGCCATCGTCGACGCCATGAAGCGCGGCGATACGGACGAAGCGCGCGTCACCTATCGCAACGTGCACCGGCAGAAGTCCGAGGTCTGGCTGGAATCGACCATGCGCGTCACGCGCAAGGATAACGGCAATGTCGACGGTGTGGTCGCGATCTCGCGCGACATCACCGAGCAGAAGAAGCTGGAGACCCGGCTCGAAACGCTCGCGATCGAGGACAGCCTCACCGGGCTTGCCAACCGCCGCCGCTTCGATGAGCGGCTCAAGGAGGAATGGGCGCGGGCCTATCGCGACCGCTCCAGCCTCGGCCTCCTGATGATCGACGTCGATCACTTCAAGTCCTACAACGACGAGTACGGCCATCCCTCCGGCGACGCCTGCTTGCGCGTGGTCGCCAAAATCATCGCGGCCGAGATGCAGCGGGTCGGGGATCTCGCGGCCCGCTATGGCGGCGAGGAATTCGCCATGCTGCTGCCGAACACCGATGCCGCCGGCTGTGCCCGGATCGGCGAGCGGATCCGCAGCGCCGTCCACGATGCAGGCCTCGTTCATGCCTCCAGTGGGGTGGCGGCATGCGTCACCGTCTCGATCGGCGGCGCGGCCTGCCGGCCCTCATTCGAGCGCACTGCGGGTGCGGGATCGCTGATCGAGTCCGCTGATCGCGCGCTCTACGCCGCCAAGGATGCCGGCCGCGATCGGCTGATGATGTCAGGCGAGGTGATGAACCTGCTGAAGGCGGCTGGTCAGTAATATCACTCAATAATGCGGCGGACGCTCATTGGTGGGGCCCGGCGCATTTGCCTCGGCCTCCTGCAGTCGCTCGTTGAGCTGCGCCAGCTGCCGCGTCAGCACATCGATCTGCTTCCACTGCGCGGTGACGGTTTGGTTCAGCGTCTCGATGGTGTCGTCCTGATAGGCAAGACGCGTCTCCAGCGTGTCGATGCGCTCGGCGAGCGCCTTGATGTCATTCGTCACGACCGTGCCCCAATTCTTGTTCGTGCAGGCCCCGTTCGCGCAATCCATGGCCGAGCGCCACGCGTTCGTCGAACACAAAACATTCGCCGCGCCAGCGGCTCTGCGCCTCCGGCACCTCTTCCAGATATTTCAGAATGCCGCCCTTGAGGTGATAGACCTCGGCAAAGCCGCGGGCCAGCAGATGCGCGCTCGCCTTCTCGCAGCGGATGCCGCCGGTGCAGAACATGGCGATGCGTCGGTGCTTCGCGGGGTCGAGCTTCTCGGCGGCGAAATCCTTGAACTGGCCAAAGCTCTTGATTCGGGGATCGACAGCGCCCTCGAACGTGCCCATCGCCACCTCGAAGGCGTTTCGGGTGTCGAGCACCAGCGTGTCGGGTGAGGCGATCAGCGCGTTCCATGCGGCGGCCTCGACATAGGTGCCGACCTGCCGGGTCGGATCGGCGGCCGCATCGCCAAGCGTGACGATCTCCTTCTTCAGCCGCACCTTGAGCCGGCCGAACGGCATCGCCTCGGCGGACGAGCATTTCAGTTCGAGATTGTTCAGCCGGCCGCCGAACATTGCCCCATGCGCGAGCTCGTGGGCGAAGGCGTCGATCGCCTCGGGTGCGCCTGCGATCGTGCCGTTGATGCCTTCGTGGGCCAGCAGCACGCTGCCCTTCAGTGCCAGCCCGGCGCAGAACGCGCGCAGCGGCTCGCGCAGCTCGCGGTAATCGGGCAGGGCGGCGAATTGGTAGAAGGCACAAACCTTGTAAATCATGCGCTCGTTTAGCAGGCGGCCGGCGCCCAGAAAACCCGCAACCGACAGCTCTATTCCCAGCGAATGGCTGCCATTTCCCTGGTATGCCAGCATTGCCCGGGTGGCCCGGAATGTGTCATGAAGGCCCGGATTTTCCGAGATGGCCCGGCACGCGTCCTACGGCCCTGAGAGAGCAAAACTTCGATGAGAAACTTCCATTTCCCCGGCAGGTCCACGGTCCACGCCACCAACGCGATGGTCGCGACCTCGCATCCGCAGGCGTCTCTCGCCGCGATCGAGGTGCTGCGCGAGGGCGGCACGGCCGTAGACGCGGCGGTGGCGGGTTCTGCCGTGCTCGGCGTGATCGAGCCGCAATCGACCGGCATCGGCGGCGATTGCTTTGCGCTGATCCAGCCGCGCGGTGAGGGCAAGATCGTCGCCTACAACGGCTCCGGCCGGGCGCCGAAGGCGGCCAACGCGGACTGGTATCTCGAGCGCAAGATCAATTCCGTGCCGCTGACCTCGGCCCATGCGGTCTCGATCCCGGGCGTGATCGACTGTTTCGCGACCGTGCTGCGCGACCACGGCAAGTTCGGTTTCGACCGGCTGCTGCAGCCCGCGATCAAGGCGGCCGAGGAAGGCTACGTCGTCGCCCCCCGCATCGCGTTCGACTGGAAGAACCAGTTCGAGAAGCTGAAGGGCGGCACCAACACCGTGCGCTACCTGCTGCCGGGCGGCAAGCCGCCGGTCGCCGGCGACGTGATCCGTCAGGCCGAGCTCGGCAAGACGCTGCGCGCCATCGCCAAGGACGGCCGCGACGCCTTCTACAAGGGTGCGATCGCCGACGACATGGTCGAGACCCTGCGCGGCATCGGCGGCCTGCACACGCTCGACGATTTCGCCGCACACACCACCGAGACGACGACGCCGATCGGCACCACCTACAAGGGCTACGACGTCTGGCAGTGCCCGCCGAACGGTCCTGGCGTTACCGCACTGCTGATGCTCAACATCCTGTCGCGCTTCGACCTGACCAAGTACGCGCCGCTCAGCGTCGAGCGCTTCCATCTCGAGGCCGAAGCCGCGCGCATCGCCTACATGAACCGCGAGATGCACGTCGCCTCTCCCGAGCACATGAAGATCAACGTCGCCGAGATGCTCGCGAAGGGCTTTGCCGACGATTACATCAGCAAGATCCGCATGGACGGCCTGCTCGACCTGCCGAATGTGGCGCCGCCGATGAATCCCTCGACCATCTACATCACGGTGGTGGACAAGGACCGCAACGTCTGCTCGTTCATCAACTCGGTCGCACATTCCTTCGGATCGGCCATCGTCTCGAACCAGACCGGTGTGCTGTTCCAGAATCGCGCCGGCGGCTTCCGCATCCAGCCGGGGCATCCCAACTGCATCGAGGGTGGCAAACGTCCGCTGCACACGATCATGCCCGGTCTGCTCACCAAGGGCGGCCGTTCCACGATGTCGTTCGCGGTGATGGGCGGACAGTACCAGCCGACCGGCCAGACCCATCTCCTGACCAACATCCTCGACTACGGCTGCGACGTGCAGGAGGCGATCGATATGCCGCGCGGCCTGCACTACGAGGGCCAGTACCAGCTCGAGGACAGTGTACCGGCTGATATCGTCGAGGGCCTCAAGAAGCTCGGTCACAGGACCACCAGCGTCGTTGGCCCGCTCGGCGGCGCCCAGGCGATCTGGATCGACTGGGACAAGGGCACGCTCACCGGCGGTTCCGATCCGCGCAAGGACGGCTGCGCGCTCGGCTATTGATCGCGCGAGGTTCCTCGCGCCAGGATCAGGAAAAATTGACGGAGGGCGACGCGGCATCGGCTGCGTCGCCCTTTTCTGTTCGGAACGGAGCTCATGGTCCCAAGTTGGTGGGCGGTGAGCGGCGCAGGCGTGCGCTGCTTTTCTTTCGAAGCGGCGGAGGCCCGTCCATGTCCGACCATTCAAGTTCCCGTCCATCAGGATTTGATCGGCGCGCCTTCATGGCAGGTGCCGCAGGCAGCGCGCTTGTTCCCCTTGCCGCACGCGCCGCCGCGCAGGATGCGCGGGCGCCGCTGGCGCAGGATCCGGCGCTTCCCGTTGACGTCACGCTGCGGGTGAACGGCAGGGACATGCGCCTGAGCCTCGACGCGCGCACCACGGTGCTGGATGCGTTGCGCGAACGTCTCAAGCTCACCGGCAGCAAGAAGGGTTGCGATCACGGCCAGTGCGGCGCCTGCACGGTGCTGATCGGCGACCGCCGCGTGGTGTCGTGCCTGACGCTCGCGCTCTCGGCCGAAGGTCAGGAGATCACGACCGTCGAAGGGCTCGCCACCAACGACCAGCTGCACCCGATGCAGCAGGCCTTCGTCGATAATGATGCGTTCCAGTGCGGCTATTGCACGCCCGGCCAGATCATGTCGGCGATTGCCTGCGTGAAAGAGGGACACGCCGGCACCGATGCCGATATCCGTGAGTACATGAGCGGCAACATCTGCCGCTGCGCCGCCTATCCGAACATCGTCGCCGCCGTGAAGCAGGCCGCCCCCGAGATCATGAAAGGCTAGGCCCATGCGACCATTTTCATATCAAAGGGCGACAGACCCTGACATGGCCGTGCAGGCGCTCAGCGCCGCCGCAACCGCCAACAGCCCGCTGACGCAGGCCAACGCGCAGCCGCTCGCCGGCGGCACCACGCTGATCGATTTGATGAAGCTCGACGTGATGCGGCCCGCCGCGATCGTCGACATCAATCCGCTCGATCAACGCTGGTCAGCGATCGATCCGGGTGGTGAGAACCTGCGCCTCGGCGCGCTGGCAAAAATGTCTGATGTCGCCGCCCACGACGAGATTCAGCGCCACTACCCGGTCATCGCCAATTCGCTGAAGCTCGCCGCCAGCGCCCAGCTGCGCAACATGGCGACGCTTGGCGGCAATGTGATGCAGCGGACCCGCTGCAGCTATTTTCGCGATGTCTCCTACCGGAATTGCAACAAACGCAGTCCTGGCTCGGGCTGTGCCGCGATGGATGGCGTCAACCGCATGCACGCGGTACTCGGCACCTCCGACCAGTGCATCGCGACCTATCCCGGCGATTTTGCCCAGGCGCTGATCGCGCTGGACGCCACGGTCGAGGTCACCGGCAGATCCGGCATCCGCCGCCTCCCGTTTGCGGAGCTGCACAAGGCGCCCGGCAGCACGCCCGAGATCGAGACGACGCTTCAATCGGGCGAGCTCATTTCCGCTTTCGTCATTCCGGGCCGCTGGCCGCGCTCCGTTTACTTGAAGGCGCGCGACCGACAATCCTATGAATTCGCGCTGTCCTCCGCTGCGGTCGCGCTCGACGTGCAGGACGGCACGATCAGGGATGCGCGTATCGCGTTGGGAGGCGTCGCCACAGTGCCCTGGCGCGCGCGCGAGACGGAGGCGCTGCTCAAGGGCCAGAAGTTCGATGACGGTCTGGCGCAGCGCGCCGCGGACGCCGCATTCGCCGACGCCAAGGGGCGTCAGCACAACAGTTTCAAGATCGCGCTCGGCAAGCGCGTGGTGGCGCGCGCGCTGCAGCAGGCTGTAACGATGGAGATCTGACCATGACCGCAGCTGCTCCCGAGCCGAAGGCGAATATGGGTCGGCCCGTGCCGCGCTATGATGCGGTAGTAAAGGTGACTGGGCGTGCGACCTACGGGTCCGACATGCCGCTGGACAATCCGGCTTATGCGTTCCTGGTCACCAGCGCGATTGCCAGGGGCCGCATCGACGGCTTTGATCTGGCCGGTGCCAACCGCGTCCGCGGCGTGATCGACATAGTTACGCACGAGAACGCGCCGAAGCTGAAGGAGTCGAAGCTGTTCAGCAATGGCGGCTATGCGGGCACCACGATTCAGCCGTTGAAGTCGGCCGACATCTCGCATGACGGCGAGATCATTGCGGTGGTCATTGCAGAGAGCTACGAGGCCGCGCGCGAGGCAGCCAACCGCGTCAAGGTCAGCTACGCGGCTGCCACACCAAGTGCGACCTTCGACTCGCCGGGCACGACGACGGCAGCTGCGAAGGGACAGAGTTCCCAGTTCAAGGAAGACCCAAAGGTTGGCGATTTCGCCAAGGGGTTTAACGAGGCCGAGGTCAAGCTCACTGCTTCCTACGACACGCCGACGCAGCACCACAATCCGATGGAGCTGTTTTCAACGAGCTGTGCCTGGATGGGCGACAACCTCGTCATCTATGAACCCAGCCAATATGTCTACGGGTTGAAGAATGGCGTGGCCGAGCAGCTCGGCATCGACGCCGACAAGGTGAGGGTGGTCAATCCCTACGTCGGCGGCGGCTTTGGCTCGCGCGGTTCGATGACGCCGCGGACGGCGATCATCGCCGGCATCGCCAAGCGGCTGAACCGGCCGATCAAGCTGGTGCCGACCCGCGACCAGGGTTTTACCATTGCAACCTATCGCGCCGAAACGCGCCACGAGATCAAGCTCGGCGCCAGCCGTGACGGCAAGCTGGTCGCCCTCAGGCATGAGGGCGCCGAAGTGTCCTCGCGCGCCGACCCCTATTGCGTCGGCGGCACCAAGACAACGACGCGGCTCTATGCCTGTCCAAATGTCGACAGCCTGGTATCGATCGTGCGCGCGGACCGAAACACGCCGGGCTTCATGCGCTCGCCGCCGGAGGTGCCGTATCTGTTCGCGCTGGAGAGCGCGATGGACGAACTGGCCGTGAAGCTCAACATGGATCCGGTCGAACTCCGTCGCATCAACGACACCACCAATGAGCCGATCGGAGGGAAGCCCTACACATCGCGGTCGCTGATGGCGTGCTTCGACGAGGCCGCCAAGGCCTTCGGCTGGGCGCAGCGCTCGGCGGCGCCGAAATCGATGTCCGATGGCGACTGGCTGATCGGCTATGGCTGCGCGGCAACCTGTTATCCGACGCAGATGGCTCCTGCAGCGGCGCGTGTGCGCCTCCAGCGCGACGGCCGCACCCGCGTCGAGATCGCCGGCCATGAGATCGGCACCGGTGCCTATACGATTCTGGCGCAGACGGCAGCCGAGCGGCTTGGTGTGCCCCTGGAGAAAGTCGCGGTGTTTGTTGGCGACAGCGACCTTCCGCCGGGACCCGTCGCCGGGGGATCTAACTCCACGGCCAGCACCTGTTCGGCGGTGATGATGGTGTGCGACCAGGTCCGCCAGCGCCTCCTCAAGGCAGTGATGCCGAACAAAAGCCTGACCGACAAGGCCAAAGAGACCATTGGCCTGGGCCAGACGCCGGCGACCAAAGCGGCGAAGAGCAGCGAAGCGATCGATCTTGAAAAGGCATTCGACGCGCTGGGTACGGGCCTGATTGAGGAATATGGCGAGTGGAAGCCGGAAGGCGCTCCGATGGATTCGTTGCGCGCCATGCATGCTGGCCACGCGCGGCTCGTCGGCGGTGCGTCCATGAAGGACAAGATCGCCTACGCTTTTGGTGCGGAGTTCGTCGAGGTCAGGATTAATCGCTTCACGCACGAAATCCGCGCGCCACGGCTGGTCGGCGCCTTTGCGGCCGGCCGCATCATGAATCCGCGCACGGCCCGCAGCCAGCTGATGGGTGGCTTGATCTGGGGCATGTCGTCGGCCTTGCTGGAGGCCACTGAGATCGACCAGCGCACCGCGCGCTACGTCAACGACAATTTCGCCGACTATCTCGTACCCGTAAATGCGGACGTGCCGGGCGTCGAGGTCATTCTGCTCTCCGAGCAGGACGATCATATCAACCCGGCCGGTGCAAAGGGCCTCGGCGAGCTTGCCAATGTCGGCACCAATGCCGCGATCTGCAATGCGATCTATCACGCTACGGGCCAGCGCATCCGCAAGCTGCCTGTAAGGCTGGAAAATATCGAGGTCTGAGGGGTGGAAACCGTATCCTCGTTGCGCTAGACACCTTCCGCCTCAAACGGAAGGTGTTCTATGCAGCGTTTTCAGCGCGCACTCCTCGCCATCATGTCGGCCCTCGCGATCACTGTGATCGCCAGCGTGTCGATATTCGTCTCCACCACGGCATCGGCCCAGACCGCAGGAAAACCCATGACCACAGCTTCAGGCTTGCAGACTATCGACAGCGTCGTCGGCACCGGCGCGTCGCCGAAGCCCGGCCAGATTTGCGTGATGCATTATACCGGCTGGCTCTATGAGAATGGCCAGAAGGGCAAGAAATTCGACTCGTCCGTCGATCGCAACGAGCCGTTCGAATTCCCGATCGGCAAGGGCCGCGTCATCGCCGGCTGGGACGAGGGCGTTGCCACGATGAAAGTTGGCGGCAAGCGCACGCTGATCATCCCGGCGCAGCTCGGCTACGGCGCGCGCGGCGCCGGCGGCGTGATCCCGCCGAACGCGACGCTGATGTTCGATGTGGAATTGCTCGCGGTGAAGTGAGCGGCAAATAAAAAGACCGGCCTTTCGGCCGGTCTTTTCGCTTTTGGTCTGGCGCGCTACTCAGCCGCGCGACGTGCCGCCGCAGCGGCGCGATCGATTGCATCCTTCGCGGCGTCCTTGGCGTCGCCCATGGCCTTCTGGCCTTTGCCCTTCACCTCCTGGACCACGCCTTCGCCCTGCAGGCGCTCGGAACCGGTGGCTTCACCGATACCCTGCTTGGCCTTGCCGATGGCTTCGTTGGCGTTGCCTTTGATCTTGTCGGTCGTGCTACCCATGAAACTCTCCTTGCAGATTGCTCGGAATAACAACGCGGGGCGGCTATGAGGGTTCCGATTTTGGTATGGCTTGACGGTCCGGCTTTGGTTAGCTTGCCGCGCACGGAACCAACAGAAAGCAAGTCCCATGACCGGCCATGATCATTCGCATTCCCACCATGACCACGATCATCACGATGATCGCTGGAAACATGACGGCGTGCGCGTCATTCCCGGCAACCAGCTCGATACCAATGTGCCGTCGACGGCAGGCATGGATCGTGCGGCCGCCATCAATTTCGCACGCGTCGGCGCGCAGAAATTGTGGGCGGGCACCGTCAGCATCAAGCCCGACGCCAAGACCGGCGCGCATCACCACGGCCATCTCGAAAGTGTCATCTATGTGGTGAAGGGCAAGGCGCGGATGCGCTGGGGCGAGAGCCTGCAATTCACCGCCGAGGCCGGCCCCGGCGATTTCATTTTCGTGCCGCCCTACGTGCCGCACCAGGAGATCAACGCCAGCCGCGACGAGGTGCTGGAATGCGTGCTGGTCCGCAGCGACGGCGAGGCGGTTGCGATCAACCTCGATATCGAGCCGGTCGAGAAGCCCGAGACCGTGCTCTGGATCGATCCCGTCCACCGGGATCCGAACGAGAAGAAGTAAGGCTGAAGGCCGCGCGAGGTTCGGTGCGACAGAACCCCGCAGCGGGCGGTCGGAAAATACTTCGGAAGCTGTGTCGGATGGCGGCTCGGCCATCCGTCCTTGGGCAGAACCCCGCCCAAGGAGCTTCCGATGCCCAGGATGATTTTCCTCAATCTGCCGGTGACTGACCTCAAGCGCGCGACCGCCTTTTATGAGGCGATCGGCGCCACCCGGAACCCGCAATTCAGTGACGACACGGCGAGCTGCATGGTCTTTTCCGAGACCATCTACGTGATGCTGACGACCCACGAGAAATTCCGTCACTTCACTCCGAAGCCGATTGCGGACGCGAGGACCTCGAACCAGGCGCTGTTCTGTATCTCGGCCGACAGTCGGAACGAGGTCGACGATATCGTCCGCAAAGCCGAGGCTGCGGGCGGGGTGGCCGATCCGAGCCCGATTGATGACGACAGCTTCATGTACGGCCGCAGCTTCGAGGATCCGGATGGTCACATGTGGGGTGTGAACTGGCTGGACATGGCAGCGGTCCCCCCGAAGCCCGCCATGGCGAATGCCTGATCGAAAGCTGAAGAGGAGCAGTTGCGAATGTCCAAGCTCGTGCCCTGCATGTGGTTCAATGGCGATGCCGTGGAGGCCGCCAATTTCTACGTCTCGCTCGTTCCGAATTCGGCGATCACCAACGTCCAGCACAACGTTTCGGACGGCCCGTCCGGCAAGGACGGCTCCGTGCTCGTCGTCGAGTTCACGGTGGCCGGCCAGCCGCTGGTCGCGCTCAACGGCGGTATGAAGATGGAGTACACGCACGCCCTGTCGCTGATGATCCATTGCGATGACCAGGCGCAGGTGGACAGCGTCTGGAACGCATTCCTCGCCCATGGCGGCAAGGAAGAGCAGTGTGGCTGGCTCAGAGATCGGTGGGGCGTTGCCTGGCAGGTGGTGCCGAAGGTGATGTTCGATTTCCTGTCGAGCCCCGACAAGGCTGCCGCCGCACGCGCAATGCAGGCCATGATGAAAATGGTGAAGCTCGATGTCGAGGTGCTGCGGCGCGCGTTTGAAGGGAAGTCGGCGGCGTGACGATTGCGGGGCCTCGTAGTGCCGTAGGGTGGGCAAAGGCGCAATAGCGCCGTGCCCACCATCAGTCCACGATTGCGAGAGTTGGTGGGCACGCTTCCGCTTTGCCCACCCTACGAGATCCAGCCTAGATTGACCCGCTAATAATTGATCCTCAGCCCTACGCCGCCATGGATCGTGTTGCCGACCGGCTGCGGGCCCAGTGTGCCGTTGGCGAAGAGGTCCACGATCCAGCCCTTCTGCGCGCGGAAGCCGAGGCGGCCGCCATATTCGAACCAGCCCTGGTTGCCCATCGTCGGCACCACCGTGCCGTTGCCGGCCACGGTGGCGACGATGCCGCTGTGGCTGGCGAACGACTGCACCCAGCCGCCGTTGACGTTGGTCTCGATGTTGCCGGCGAAGAGATGGGTCCACTGGCCGCCGATCTTGACCAGGCTGGTGCGGTCGGTGCCGGTCGCAATGCTGGCGTCGAACGGATTGAACGCGACCGTGTTGTCCGCATAACCCGATACGCGCTGCCAGAGCTGCCAGACCTCGACGGAGGCCGCGACCTCGTCGCGCGGTGACACTCGGCTCATCCAGCCGGCGCGACCATAGACCGCGTAGTTCGCGGCGTTGGTCGAGCTGGTCACACTCACCGGGCCGAGGCTGGTGTCGTAGCTGCGGGTGTAGCGCGCCTTCTCCCACGGAGTCAGGATCGTGCCGACGTCGAAGAACGGACGCGACGAGCCCCAATCGGTGAAGTCGTAGCGCAGTGCAAAGGCCCCGATCGGTGCGCTGGTGATGTTGTAGCCGCCCTCGCTGTATTGCGTGTAGGCGAGGCCGGCGAGCAGCGAGAGATTGGAGGTCAGCTCCTTGCGGCCGTGGATGCCGGCAGAAAACGAGCCGGCCGAGCCGAATGCGCTGATGCAGTCGCTGCAATTGACCTGTTCGTTGACGCCAAGCAGCACCGTACCGAGCACGCGGTTGGTGATCATCTGGTTGAAGCGCTGGTTGGCGAGGCCGTTGACCGAGTTGCCGCTGGAATCGGAGCCGGTCGGAGTCGGGCTCGGCGATGGCGACGGGCTGGGCGATGGAGACGGGCTCGGCGACGGGTAGGGGCTTGGTGACGGATAGGGGTTCGGCTCGCCGCATTCGAACTCGCAGGTACTTGCGGCTGAGGCCGGACGAGTGTTGAAAGCAAATAATGCAAGCGCCGCGCCCGCAGCCAATGCGCCGGCCGGGACAAGCCGCTTGAAGCCGAGCTGCGCCATCGTCAGCGCCCGCACAGCATGCCGTCGTCATGGACGGCGGGAGTGATGGTCGGCGAGGCGTCGGCATACTGGTTGACGGCGCACAGCCCCGCATTCGCGGCGCAGTTGGCGGCGAAAGTCCAGGGCGGCGTGTTGGTCTTGGTGATGGAGACCTTGCCGCCGGTCGAAGTGATGACCGCAGTATCGCCCGGCTGGGTCAACTGAATGCACTGGAGGCTCAGCGTACAGACGCTTGCGGCGCCCTCCTGAAGCACGACGACCGAGCGGCCGCGCTGCGACAGGATGTCGAGTGTGGTGCCGCGAACACCGATGGTCGCGAGCGGCGTCGTGATCTTGTAGGCGGTCTTCTCCGAATGTCCGGTGACGAAGCGGAAGGCGCCGGTAGCCATGCGGATGGCGACGTCGCGATAGCTGTGCTCGTCGTTGAAGACGGTGCGGTCGAGCTTCAGCGTGGCGCTCGGTCCAAGGGAAAGATTGGTGCTGTCGGCCATCACGAAACGCGCTGCGCTGCCGGCGCCGGTGCGCACGGTCTCGTCGCGCATCATGCTATCGCCGACGCTGATCGGCGACGTGGTCGCAGCGACGCGCACCACTTCGTTCTGAACCAGGACGGCTTCGCCAACGCGCGTTTGTGCCTGCGCGCAAGTCGCAGCGAACAGCGCAGCCGACAGCAGTGCAGGGAAAAGCAGAAAACGAAAATTCATATCGTACCCGTTCGAAGTCCCCGATCGCGCACGCCGATGTTGTGGTAGAATTATCACAAGTGGCGCGAGACGAGCGTTAGCTTAGTGACAGTTGCGGCGGAATGCGTTCAATGGATCGGCTGAGTTGTTTTTTATTCGCGGTGACGCACATTTGCCACGTAAAATAGCCCCACAGCTGTCGCGTGAAGCACACGCGGTTCCGGGATTGTCGCGAAGCGCAGTGATCGCTGTCGCGATCTTCCTGGCTGCGCATCTCGCGCTGCTGATCGGGCTCATGACGCCGGAAAAATTCGTGTTCGACGAGGTGCATTACGTGCCGGCTGCGCGGCAGATGCTGGGCTCCACGCCGTCGCGGCCGATGCTCAATCCGATGCATCCGCCGCTGGCGAAGGAGCTGATCGCGGCATCGATCGCAGCATTCGGCGACAACGCGCTGGGCTGGCGCTATCCGGCGACGCTGTTCGGCGCGTTTGCGATCGTCGCGATCTATCTCTGCGGGCTCGCGCTGTTCGGATCGCAAGGGCCCGCGATCGCAGCAGCGCTGATCGCGGCGTTCAACCAGATGCTCTATGTGCAGGCGCGCATTGCGATGCTCGACATTTTCGCACTCGGCTTCGGTCTGCTCGCCATCGCCGCTTTCATGCACGGCTTTCGACGAGAGCGGCCGCAGGCGCTGTTCGCACTCGCGGGCGCGCTGTTCGGTCTCGCCGCCGCCTGCAAATGGAGCGGCCTGTTTTCGCTCGGTGTCTGCATCGTCATCGTGGCGGTGATCCGCCTGATGCAGGGCTGGCACACGCTGTTTGCCGACGCCAAGCCAGGTGACTGGTATCGTCCCGATCTCTGGCCAGAGTTCAGAGCACATCATGCCGCGCTCTGCTTCGCGCTGTTGCCGGCCGTGACCTATCTCGCCGCCTTCGTTCCGCTCTACGGGGTGTCGTTGCCCGATCTGATCGAGGCGCAGCGCCGCATCTTTGCCGACAACACCACCACCGCAATCGCCGGCCATACTTATATGAGTTCGTGGCCGTCCTGGCCGTTGCTGGCGCGGCCCGTCTGGTTTCTGTTCGACAAGACCTCGGAAGACAACGTCGCGGCCATCGTTTTCCTCGGCAATCCGCTGGTAGCATGGCCGGCGCTGCTCGCGCTCGCAGTGGTGTTGCGCGACTTCATCGTCGTGCGTCGCTGGGATGCTTTCCTGATCGCGGCGTTCTATTTCGGCCCCTGGCTCGCCTGGGCGCTGCTGCCGCGCACGCTGGGCTTCATCTATTATTATCTGCCGGCCGCAACCGCGGCCTCGCTCGCGCTCGTCTATGGGCTGCGCAGCGAGGGCTTGCCGCGCTGGCTGTTGTGGGCCTATGTCGGCCTAGCCGCGATCGGTTTTGTGGTGATGCTGCCGATCTCAGCCGCTTTCATCGGTACGTCGATGCAGATGTTCAACCGGCTGATGCTGTTTCAGAGCTGGATCTGACAACAGAAAGCCGCCTGCCGGTTTCGCGGCAGGCGGCTTCGATTGCTGCAACTGCATCTCAGATCACTTGCTCAGGTCATTTGGACGCGGTCTTGGTGTCCATGTTCACGACCTGGACGCGACGGTTGATCGGGTCGGCGCCGTTGGCGGTGTCCTTCAGCTTGGTCTTGCCATAGCCGACGGTGACGAGATCGCCGTTGTTGAGGCCGTAGTTCTGCACCAGGTACTTCTTGATGGTGTCGGCGCGACGCTCCGAGAGGCCCTGATTGTACTCTTCGGTGCCGACCGCATCGGTGTGGCCGGCGACCACGAAGGTCGAGCCTTTCAGCGACGGATCGGACAACGCCTTGCCGAGCGCCTGCACCGACGGCACCGAGGTCTTGGCGATGTCGGCCGAGTTATAGTCGAACTGGATCTCCAGATCGATGGTCGGCTTGGTCGATGCGAGCTCGGCGATCTGATCGCGCTCGCCCATCGAGAGCGAACGGGTCTGGCGGTTGCGCACGGTGTTGAGGAAGGTCGCTTCCTTGGCTTGCGCCGTCGGATCGGCCTGCGGACCGGCGGACAGGCCGCGGGTAATCGGCTTGGGCTTCAACGCATCCAGGATCTGGTTGGTGGAGACGCTGGTGTCGCCGGCGAAAGCCAGGCCCGCCGTCAACGACAGCGCGGCCGTGATCGTGATCGTCTTCAGTCCAAAAAACTTATTGAAATGGGTCATTGTCCTATCCTCGCTGTAACGCCTGATGGCGATTTGATGCTGCGAGCATAGGATAGGTTCAAAGGCTCCGACGTGCTCCCCATCACGTTGGTGGACAGGGGCTCCCAAGCTCATTTCATCCGGTTTTCGCGGTGTTTCGGCCCGGCACCTGCGACCGGCGAACAGCAGCCGTCGTGCCCTTTTCGACGCCAGCGCGAGCCGCCGCGCCCCTAGCGTGATCCAAGTCACATTCAGGTTTCGTGGAAAAGCCCAGAGTCCATCCATCGGTGGTTCCGGACTTGGGGAGAAAGACCATGCGTTTCCTGATTGCGGCCGTGTCCCTCGCGGCTCTCGTCTTCTCCAGCAACGTAGCGTTGGCCGCTGACGCAACCGCTGCAGCGTCCATCCCCCAGGCCGGCGAAGTCGAGCTCGAGTTCTGGCGCTCGATCAGGGACAACAGGGCTGAGGAGCTCAACGCCTATCTAACCAAATATCCGAACGGCGCTTTCAAATCGCTGGCGCTGGCCCGCATCGCTGCGATCCAGAATCGCCCCACAACGACGACGCCCAATCCCACAACCGGCGCCGCCCCCTCGACCATCAAGGACGCCGCCGACCAGGCCTCTGAAGACCAGATCGATCTGGACAAAGACCAGCGCCGCGACGTGCAGCGCCGCCTCACCGGCCTCGGCTTCGACATCAAGGCGAGCGGCAAGTTCGACGACGAGACGCGCTCTGCGATCAAGCGCTGGCAGACCGCGCGCGGCTATCCCGCTACCGGCTATCTCAACAAGCTCCAGCACAAGGCCATGCAATCGGAGATCGTCTCCACCCGCGTCGCCTCGGCTGACGCCTCCGACGACGAGCCCGTGCGTCATCGCTCTTCAGGCAGCAATGTCCGCCGCTATCACAGCGGAGGCGGTGGCGAAGCCGGAGGCGGCGCTCTCTTCGGCAACGTGATCGGCGGGCTGTTCAGGTACTGATCCAGTCAGCTGCAGGATAAAGGGAGCGGCCCGGTCCGGGCCGCTTTTGCTTTGGAAACTCGCGCACATCGATCGTCGCAAAGCCGTCGCCGCATGGCCTGCTCGCGAACAAGAAATTGGCCAGATGCGCGCCTAGCAGACACCCTCCATCAGACATCGCAGACGAGGGAGCTGAGTTCCGTCCCGTGCCGAGGCCAAGTGATTATCAATTCTACCGCAACGGCCCGCCGGATCGGACTGTGTCTCTGAACGCCATGCCCATCTATATCGGCGCGGCGATGATTGCGGTGGCGATCCTGCTCTCGACGCTGATTACTGGCTTGACCTCCCGCTATGTCGGTCTCGAAGCTCCAACCGACGAGAACATGTGGCTGGTCGACCGCCTCACCGGCAGTGTCTATCGCTGCCAGGCGGAGGGGCGGGGCAGGGCCGCCTGCGAGCCCGACGTCGCCACCGGCAGCATCAGTGACCGGCCCAGGGCGCCGAAGGACGGCCGCTGACGCCGCATCATTTCGCATTGCGGCAAGAAATTTTTTTCTCCGCGAAACATTGTCGCAGGAGAATACGTAATTGCGAATGCCGGCATGACGCCGGTTTCGTTTTGCTCAAGGAGACTTTTCGATGAAGACCTTGCTCACCGCCGCAGCCTTTGTCGCGTTCGCCCTTTCCGTTTCGCCCGCATCCGCGATGATGGCATGCACCGGCGACAACATGATGAAATCGACGGCCATGATGACCGGCACCGCCGACACGCCGGCCAAGGTGGCCGCGAACAAGGAAATGGCCATGGCCAACACGGACATGAGCATGGGCAAGATGAAGGGCGCCTGCATGCACTACATGAAGGCGCAGAAGGCCATGATGATGAAGTAGGCTTCGGCCGCTCCATCCAGCCGCGCTGCCGGCAGATGGCAGCGCGGCTTTTCCTTGGCCGTTCTGGCTTTACATCTTCTCCGCCTCCCTTTTTCCTGGCGCGAATCCCGCTACATTGCCTCTTGCAATGTCCCGCGCCCTAAAACCCCTTCCGCTTCCGACGACACAGGCCCGGCAGATATGGCTGCGCGCCCAGCGGCTCGATACGCGCGCGCCATTCGGCGAGGGCGCGCAGGCCGTGGCGGAGGCGATCGCTCATCTCGGCTATGTGCAGATCGACACCATCAACGTGATCGAGCGCTGCCATCACCACATCCTGTTCAGCCGTATCCCGTCCTACAGCCGGGCCGACCTGCGGCATGCCCAGAGTGTCGACAGAAGCGTATTCGAATACTGGACCCATGCGCTGTCCTACGTGCCGTCGAACGAGTTTCGCTTCTTCCTGCCGGCGATGCGCGAGCACAAGCGCGAGGGGCACAGATGGTATGCCTCGGTGACGCCGGCCGACACGCGCAAGGTGATGCGGCTGTTGCGGGCCGGCCCGCTGACGATCCGCGACATCGAGGACGACGTGCTCACCGAGAAGGAGCATCTGTGGCAGAGCCGGAAACCCTCGAAGCGGGCGCTTCAGCTTGCCTTCTACACCGGCGTCGCGACCGTCAGCGCGCGCCAGGGCATGCTCAAGACCTATGATCTGATGACGCGGCATTTCGGCTGGGACAAGCTGCCGAAGCCGGCGTCAGCGAAGGAGATCACGGCCTATCTGCTCGACCGCGCGCTGCGTTCGCAAGGCGTCGTCAGCCTCGATTCGATCTGCCATCTCGACGCGCCGAGCAAGAAGGCGGTGGCGGGTCTGATCGCCGCGCGGGTCCGCCGCGGCGAGCTCGTGCCGGTCGCGATCGAGGGCGCCGGCAAGCAGGAGCATTGGGGCACGCCTGCGGCACTGGAGCCGCATGAGGTGTCGCCAGATCTCGTCCATATCCTGTCGCCGTTCGATCCGCTGATCATCCAGCGCAAGCGCACCAATCTCATCTTCGGCTACAACCATCTGTTCGAGGCCTATGTGCCGAAGGCAAAGCGCAAGCTTGGCTATTTCGCGCTGCCCGTGCTGGTCGGCGACGAGATCGTTGCCGCGCTCGACCTCAAGACCGACCGGCAGGCCAAGAAGCTGTTGATGCAGAAATGGACCTGGCTCGGGCAGGGCAAGAAGACGGCGGGGCGCAAGGAGCTCAAGCGGAAGATCGAGGAAGAGCTTGGTCGATTTGAGCGGTTTCAGCTGGCGGAGTGAGCGTCAGCGTATCGGTCCAGCACCTCGTCGGCCGAATAGCCGGAGCGTTGCGCAAATTCTTCCCGTAACCCGAGTTGCGCGGAGACTCTCAATCGCTCCGTTGTGGCGGTCGTCATCAGGGGATCGAAGCCCAATTCCCGCAGGCCCTCCGCCACGCCTTCCATTTCCACGGCGCGCCGCTCGGCATGCAGCACGTCGGAGCGGACGCACATGTCCAGGAATTTGCTGAACGTGGTGGCATCCATCGACGCGCAAAGCCCGCGCATGGTCTCCTCTCGCACGCCGGCGAGCGTTGCGGCGGTCAGGGCTTCGACCAGCAGCGCTTCCATGCCTTTCGTCACCACGCTCCGCAGCATCTTCACGGCCGCTGCTGTTCCAGCTTCGGGACCCGCTACCTCGATGCGAAAACCGAGTGGCCTGAAAATGTCTGCGAAGCGCTCGGCTCCGCTGCCGGACGTATAGAGCGCGACCGCCGCGCCATAGAGGTCGACCGAACCCATCAGATTCGTGTCCGCGAACACGCCGCCGCGCGCCTCGACGGCTTCGGCGACACGTCTTTTGGTTCGCGGGCTCGCGGCGTTGATGTCCACCACGAGACAGCCGGGACGTACGATCCTGGATATCGCTTCGCCGGTCTCGGCTGCGACCGCAACGACGACCGCGGAAAAGATCACGTCCGCGTCCGACAGATCGTCAAGCCGCTCGACCAGCGTGACGCCACAACCGGCCGCCATCGCGCGAAAGACCTGCGAGTAGGGCGGCGCATGCGTCTTGCCCTGACAGAACGCGACCATCGGCGCACCGGTCTGCGCCGCGAGATGTTTTGCAAAGCATTGCGCGGCCTCGCCAAATCCAACAAAGGCGACCTTTGGCTGCGGCATGGCTCTTCTCCAATGCGTCCGATCGAGAGGATGAGGTCTCCTCATGCGGCTCTCCATTGTGCCGAGTCCGGCGCTGGAGTCAATGAACCGGTTCATCAAGAGGGTAATCGTGGAAGACCGTTTGTTACACGTGTGCCTAGTTTTGAGGCGATTGTAGTCGTAAAAGCTTGCTCGAGTTGGTGAACCGGTTCATAAGGCGGGCATGTCATCCCAGCCGCTTCGATCGCAGACTGTAAAGGTCAAGGACGTCGCCCGCGAGGCCGGCGTCGCGGTCGGCACCGTATCCCGTGTGCTCAATGGTCATCCCACGGTGACCCCAGGGCTGCGCGAGCGCGTCGAAAGGGCCATGGCTGATCTCGGCTACGAGGTCGATGTCACGGCGCAGAGCATGCGTGCGGGACGTTCGCGCCTCGTGGCCTGCGCGATTCGCGATTTCGACATCCCGCGCTTCGCGCTGTTCATCAAGGAGGCCGAGGCGGTCCTGCGTGAGGCTGGATACACTTTGCTTCTGGCGAGCACGACCAACCGCCCCGACGTCGAGATCGATTTGCTGGGCGCCTTTCGCAGGCGCCGGGTGGATGGCGTGATGATGACGCTGAGCGACGAGCAGCACCGGGACGTGCGCGAAGCGCTGTCGGAGGCGCCGATGCCGGTCCTGCTCATCGACCGGGACAGCATCGCGGCGCTCGATCGCGTCATGGCCGATCATCGCGAGGGTGCGCGCCTTGCGACGAGCCATCTGATTGGCCTTGGGCACCGTCGGATCGCCATGCTTGTCGGCGATACCAAGGCCTTCCCGTCGCGAAGCCGCCTCGACGGATTTCGCGAGGCGTATTCGGCTGCGGGGATCGCGCCGGATCCGAAACTGTTGCGCGATAATGTGCTCTCGAGCGAAGACGCCTATCGGGCGACGGCGTCGCTCATGAGTATCGCGAATCCCCCGACGGCGCTCTTCGTCGCGGCGATGGACGTGCTCGGCGGCTGCCTGAGAGCCCTGCGGACGATGAGCATTGCCGTCGGTGACGGGATTTCGGTGGTGGCTGGCAGCGACTCCGACCTGGCCGAACTGCACACGCCGCCTATCACGGCGATCGAGTGGGATCTTGCGGCCATGGGCCGCCACGCCGCGACCATGCTGCTGGAGCGGATGCGCGGCGACGAGATCGAGCGCGGCCGTGGTCTCACCGTGCCGACGGAGCTGATCATTCGCGGGTCGAGCCGGCCTCTTGCGAATTGAGCTTGCTACGTCGGGGCAGGATGCGGCCTTGGCCGAAGCTCGCGACACGGCTGTCGAGCCAGACGCCGGCCACGATACCGATGAGATAGGCGACCAAATTCCACAGCGAAAAGATTCGGCCCAACAGCAGCGCGCCTGCGGTGGTGAGCCGGAACGCATCGAGCCACGGGGTGTGCACCAGCCGCGAGAACTCGACCACGATGGCAATTGCTGCCGCGATGGCCGCGATCTGCGTCCGCGGCAGCCGTGGCGCCAACGCCCCGACCAGCAGGAACACCATGGTCGCCCACAACAGCGAGCCGCCATACTTCACGACGAAGGCAGGAAGCCCGAGCGGAAGACCATACCAGCGCAAGGATAGCCCGCAGGCGATCACGACCAGCGCCAAGACGGCACGGATCAGCGATGTCCGCAGCGGCGCAACGGTGTTGACCGGTTGCGCGCCGTGCATTGCTTGTTCCATTGACTCTTTGCCCGCGATGCTGAAAACCCCGGATCAGCTCACAAAAGCAATAACCCGGGGGGAAGCCATGAGCCAGACCACGACCTATGCCGGTTCCGCCTGCACATCCAAGAGCGAAATCGAGACGTCGACCATCCGCGCCATCTCCTGGCGTCTGATCCCGTTCCTGGTGCTGGCCTACTTCTTCTCCTATCTCGACCGCGTCAATCTCGGCTTCGCCGCGCTGACCATGAATGCCGAGTTGAAGTTCACGCCGCTGATCTTCTCCTGGGGCGCCGGCATCTTCTTCATCGGCTATTTCATCTTCGAGGTGCCGAGCAATCTGGCGCTGGAAAAGTTCGGCGCCAGCCGCTGGATCGCCCGCATCATGGTGACCTGGGGCATCATCTCGGCGCTGATGGCGCTGGTGAACAGCGTGACCAGCTTCTACGTCCTGCGCTTCCTGCTCGGCGTGGCCGAAGCCGGCTTCTTTCCCGGCATCATCCTCTATCTCACCTACTGGTACCCGGCCGAATATCGCGGCCGCTTCCTCGCGGCCTTTGCGATCGCCGTGCCGGTTTCGACCGTGATCGGCGCACCGATCTCGGGCCTGCTGCTCGGCCTCGACGGTGCGATGGGGCTGAAGGGCTGGCAGTGGTTGTTCATTCTCGAGGGCATTCCCTCGGTGCTGCTCGGCATCGTCACCTGGTTCTATCTCACCGACCGGCCGGAGAAGGCGGACTGGCTCTCGGCCGAGCAGAAGGCCTGGCTCAAGTCGAAGCTCGATTCGGAAATCGCGGCCAAGCAGGCGGTGAAGCATCTCTCACTCGGTGAAGCCCTGTCCTCACCGAAGGTGATCGCGCTCAGCCTGATCTATTTCGGCTTTGTCGGCGCGCTCTACGGCATGCAGTTCTGGCTGCCGCAGATCGTCAAGGCGTTCGGCCTCAGCAACGCCCAGACCGGCTTCGTCACCGCGATCCCCTATGTGTTCGGCACGATCGCCATGATCCTGTGGGCACGGCATTCGGACGCCACGCGCGAGCGCGTGATGCATGTTGGTGCACCCATGATCCTGATCGCGGTCGCTCTCGCCATCTCCAGCTACATCACAGATCCCACCATGACGATGGTGGCGCTGACCTTCGCCGCAATCGGCGTGTTCTGCGTCTTCGGCGTATTCTGGACCTTGCCGACCTCGTGGCTGTCGGGCACGGCGGCTGCCGGCGCCATCGCACTGATCAACTCGATCGGCAATCTCGCGGGCTTCGGCGGTCCCTATCTGATCGGCTGGGTCAAGGAAGCCACCGGCCAGACCTCGACCGGCCTGCTGGTGCTCGCCGTTCTGCCGCTGCTCGCCGGCATTCTGGTCTTCGTCGGCGGCCACGAGACCAAGCACGAGTTCGCAGAGCAGGGGCGGTAGAGCCGAGTGGACGGTCCCAAGGGTGGGCAAAGCGCAGCGTGCCCACCGCTAGTCTCGTGGGCACGGCGCTGACGCGCCTTTGCCGACCTTACAATATCTGGCCTGAGGCCCGCTGCGCTCCATCCGGGCTCACGGCCTCGCCTGCCCTACGATAGCACCTCCGTGAGAAGGGTCTCCCAATCTCTACCACCCCTTAACGATCACGCTTTCCTGATGACTGACGATTATTGACTTTTATCAGTGATTAGTCGACATTCCTCTCATTGAAGACGCAGGAGTGTCCTCCGATGTTCGTTCGGTCCGTTTTGTCCAGCTATTCCAGGCTCTTGGCGGGTGTGTCGCTGGCCCTGATGGCCGCTGCGCTGGCCGGGTGCAACGATACCGTGGCGCAAAAGGCCGAGCCGCCGCGGCCGGTTCTGGTCGCAACCGCCCATTATGATGCCGAGACCCCGGAGCGCAGCTTCGTCGGCACCGTCAGGCCGCGGATCGAGAGCGATCTCGGCTTTCGCGTCGCCGGCAAGGTCGACAAGCGTTTGGTCGAAGTCGGCCAGACCGTCGAGATCGGGCAACCGCTCGCCACCCTCGACGAAGTCGACCTGAAGCTCCAGGCCGAGCAGGCCGTCGCCGAGCAGACCGCCGCCACCGGCGTGTTGGCCCAGGCTGCAGCCGCCGAGCAGCGCGCCAAGGATCTGAAGGCCAAGGGCTGGACCACCGATGCCGCGATGGATTCGAGCCGCGCGGCTGCTGACGAGGCCCGCGCGCGCCTGGACCGCGCCGTCCGCTCCGTCGAACTGACCAAGAATTCCCTGTCCTACGCGACGCTCAATGCCGACGCCCGTGGCGTCGTCACGGCAACGCTGATCGAGCCCGGCCAGGTGGTTGCCGCAGGCCAGACCTCGATCCGTGTCGCCCGCTTTGCCGAAAAGGAAGCGGTCGTCGCGATCCCTGAGACGCTGGTCGGACGTGCCAAATCGGGCGCCGCCAGCGTCACCCTTTGGTCGGAGCCGGACAAGAAATACACGGCGAAGCTGCGCGAGATCGCGCCCACCGCGGATTCCGCCACGCGCACCTATCTCGCAAAGTTCTCGCTGCCCGAGGCCGACGACAAGGTTTCGCTCGGCATGACCGCGACGCTGACGCTGTCGGACGCCGCCACCGAGCGCGTCGCCCGGTTGCCGTTGTCGGCGCTGTTCAACGAAGGCGGCAAGCCGTCCTTCTACGTCGTCGACGACAATGGCGCGGTCACGCTGAAGCCCGTCGCGGTGAAGTCCTACGACAGCAACGACGTCGTCATCACCAGCGGTGTCGATGAGGGTGCCAAGATCGTCACGCTCGGCGTGCAGAAGCTCGATCCCGGCCAGAAGGTGCGGGTCGTGTCGTCACTGTCTTTCTAAAGCTTACGAGTTACGTCGTGTGAGGTGAGTTTCGGCCCTTGCCCCTACGCAAAGGCTGAAGCGGCGAAGCGATCCAGAATCTGCCCAGCCCCCTGGATTGCTTCGCTGCCTCGCGACGACGCCCTGAACAGAGCGGCTGTCGTTTTTGGCAATTGGATCGTTTTTTCCGGAGAGTGCGATGAAGCGCTTCAACCTTTCGGCCTGGGCCGTCAGCCATCCGACGCTGGTCCTGTTCTTGATGCTCGTGCTCGGCGTCGCCGGCTTCTTCTCATATCAGAAGCTCGGCCGCGCCGAGGATCCGTTCTTCACGGTGAAGGTGGTCAATGTCTCCGTGATGTGGCCAGGCGCGACCGCGCAGGAAATGCAGGCCCAGGTCGCGGATCCCATCGAAAAGAAGATCCAGGAACTGCCTTACTTCGAGAAGGTGCAGACCTACTCCAAGCCCGGCTTCACCGCGCTTCAGGTCACCTTCCGCGACTCCACGCCGCCGAAGGATGTGCCTTATCTCTTCTATCTCCTGCGCAAGAAGCTGGTCGACGTGCAGGGCCAGCTGCCCGCTGGGATTCTGGGGCCGGTAGTCAACGACGAGTTCTCCGACGTCGACTCCATCCTCTACATGATGACCGGCGATGGCGCCGATTACGCCCAGCTCAAGAAGGTCTCGGAAGGTTTCCGTCAGCGCCTGCTCAAGGTGCCCGGCGTGACCAAGGTCGACGTCTACGGCAACCAGGACGAGCGCATCTTCGTCGAGTTCAGCCACGCCAAGCTCGCCACCCTCGGCATCACGCCGCAGGCGCTGTTCGATTCGCTTGCCAAGCAGAACAACGTGACGCCGGCCGGTACGGTCGAGACCTCGTCGCAGCGCGTACCGCTGCGGGTCACCGGCGCGCTCGACGGCGCCAAGGCCGTGGCCGAGACCCCGGTCGAGAGCAACGGCCGCGTGTTCCGCCTGGGCGACATCGCCACCGTCACCCACGGCTATGTCGATCCGCCGAGCTTCGTCGTCCGCCAGGAAGGCAAGCCCGCGATCGGCATCGGCGTCGTCACCGCCAAGGGCGCCAACATCCTCGATCTCGGCAAGGAGGTCGAGAAGGCGACCGCAGAGTTCATGAAGGCCGTGCCGCAGGGCGTCGACGTCGCGCTGATCGCCGATCAGCCCAAGGTGGTCGAGCACGCCGTCGGCGAATTCGTGCATTCCTTCATGGAAGCACTCGTCATCGTGCTGTTCGTCTCGTTCCTCGCGCTCGGCTGGCGCACCGGCATCGTGGTCGCGCTCTCCGTGCCGCTGGTGCTCGGCATCGTCTTCATCGTCATGAACACGATGTCGCTCGACCTGCATCGTATTACGCTCGGTGCGCTGATCATCGCGCTCGGCCTGCTCGTCGACGACGCCATCATCGCGGTCGAGATGATGGTGGTGAAGATGGAGCAGGGCTGGGACCGGTTTCGCGCGGCGTCGTTTGCCTGGGAATCTACCGCGTTTCCGATGCTCACGGGAACGTTGGTCACGGCCGCTGGCTTCCTCCCCATCGGCTTTGCCAATTCCGCGGTCGGCGAGTATGCCGGTAGCATCTTCTGGATCGTGGCGATCGCACTGGTCGCGTCCTGGTTCGTGGCGGTGATCTTCACGCCCTATATCGGCGTCATGCTGCTGCCCAACATCAAGGTGCATCACAATCACGATCCGCACGCGGTCTACGAGACCCGCATGTACCGCGGCCTGCGCGCCATCGTGCAATGGTGCGTCAATCATCGCATCACCGTGGTGGCCGCGACCGTCGGCGTCTTCATCGCTGCCATCGTCGGCTTCGGCCATGTCCAGCAGCAGTTCTTCCCGCTGTCGGAGCGGCCTGAGCTGTTCCTGCAGCTGCGCCTGCCCGAGGGCACCGCCTTCAACGTCACCGAGAAGGCGGTCAAGAAGGCCGAGACGCTGCTCAAGGACGACAAGGATATCGATACCTATACGTCTTACGTCGGCCAGGGCTCGCCGCGCTTCTGGCTCGGCCTCAACCCGCAGCTGCCGAACGAGGCCTTTGCCGAGATCGTCATCGTCGCCAAGGGCGTCGAGGCACGCGAGCGCGTCAAGGCCAAGATCGAGGGCGCCGTCGCCGACGGCATGCTGACGGAGGCGCGCGTGCGCGTCGACCGTTTCAATTTCGGTCCGCCGGTCGGCTTCCCCGTGCAGTTCCGCGTGATCGGCCCCGACGCCAACAAGGTGCGCGAGATCGCCTACCAGGTTCGCGACGTCATGCGGCAGAACAAGAGCGTCAAGGACGTCCAGCTCGACTGGAACGAGCAATCTCCGTACCTCAAGCTCGTCGTCGACCAGGATCGCGCTCGTGCCATGGGCCTGACCCCGCAGGACGTCTCGCAAGCGTTGTCCATGCTGATCTCCGGCGCGCAGGTCACGACCGTGCGTGACGGCATCGAGAAGGTCGGCGTGGTTGCCCGCGCGATCCCGTCCGAGCGTCTCGACCTCGGCGGCGTCGGCGATCTGACCATCACCTCGAAGAACGGCGTGGCTGTGCCGCTGCAGCAGATCGCCAAGATCGAGTACGCCCACGAGGAGCCGATCATGTGGCGGCGCAACCGCGACATGGCGATCACCGTGCGCTCCGACGTCGTCGACGGCGTGCAGGCACCCGACGTCACCAGCCAGATCACGCCGAAGCTGCAGCAGATCAAGGACTACCTCGAGCCGGCCTACCGCATCGAGCCGGGTGGTGCGTTCGAGGAATCCGCCAAGGGTAACGCCTCGATCTTCATCCTCTTCCCGGTGATGGTCATGGTGATGCTGACGCTGCTGATGATCCAGCTGCAGAGCTTCTCGCGCCTGATCCTGGTGTTCCTCACTGCGCCGCTCGGTATCGTCGGCGCCTCGTTGGGGCTCAACATCGCCAACGCCCCGTTCGGTTTTGTGGCGCTGCTCGGCCTGATCGCACTCGCCGGCATGATCATGCGCAACGCAGTCATCCTGGTCGACCAGATCGAGACCGACGTTTCGCATGGCTTGACTCGCCGGGAGGCGATCGTCGAGGCGACCGTCCGCCGCGCCCGTCCGGTGGTGTTGACGGCGCTTGCCGCCATCCTGGCGATGATCCCGTTGTCGCGGTCGGCTTTCTGGGGCCCGATGGCGATCACCATCATGGGTGGCCTGTTCGTCGCGACCTTCCTGACCCTGCTGTACCTGCCGGGCCTCTACGCCCTGTGGTTCCGCAAGAGCCTCGACGAGGCCGGCACCCCCGAGCAGCCTGCCGCGCCGCAGCATGGGAGCGATGACCAGCACGCAATTCCGCTTGCTGAAGCGGCTGAATAAATGAGAAGACTACCGACGGACGAGTCCTGACACATGACACTGGTTGCGGAACATATCGAAGGCGACACCCGGGATCGTATTCTCGAGGTGGCCGAGCGGCTGTTCCGCGTGATCGGCTATCAGAAGACTACGGTCGGGGACATCGCCAAAGAGCTCCGGATGAGCCCCGCCAACGTCTATCGCTTCTTCGAGTCGAAGAAGGCAATCCATCAGGCGGTGGCGCGCAGCTTGATGGGCGAGGTCGAGCTCGAGGCGCAGCGGATCGTGGCGCGGCCCGGTCCGGTGCTCGAGCGCTTCCGCGAGCTGCTCACCACCATCCATCGCATGAACACCGAGCGCTATGTCGGCGACTCCAAGCTGCATGAGATGGTCGAGATCGCGATGCAGGAGGATTGGGACGTCTGCGTCGCCCATATGGAATGCATCGCCGGGGTCATCGGCCAGATGATCGCGCAAGGCGCCGCCTCCGGTGAGTTCGAGGCGCCGGACCTGCAGCTGGCGTCGCTCTGTGCCTGCACCGCCATGATGCGCTTCTTCCACCCCCAGATGATCGCCCAGTGCGCCACTAAGCCGGGCCCGAGCATCGACCAGATGATCGATTTCGTCATCGCCGGTCTGTCGCCGCGCCACTGACGGACGGGCGGGTTTCCCCCTATAAATAAGTTCGCAGTGCCCTAGAGGGGCGAATGGCGGACCGGGACGGACCAACAAACTCCGTCATTGCGAGTGCAGCGAAGCAATCCAGACTGTCTCCGCGGAGGGATTCTGGATTGCTTCGCTGCGCTCGCAATGACGAAAAGGAAGCAGCGCGTGACCGACAAAGACCTGTACTTCTACGAGCCCGCCAAGGGCCACGGCCTCAAGCACGATCCCTTCAACGCCATCATCGCGCCGCGGCCGATCGGCTGGATCTCCTCGCGTGACACCAAAGGCCACGTCAATCTGGCGCCGTACAGCTTCTTCAACGCCTTCGCTTACGTGCCGCCGATCATCGGCTTCTCCTCCACCAACTGGAAGGACTCGGTCGAGAACATTCAGCAGACCGGCGAATTCGTCTGGAATCTCGCCACGATGGATCTCGCCAAGCACATGAACGCGACCGCCGCGCATGTCGCGCCCGAGGTCGACGAGTTCGAGATCGCGGGCCTCACCGCGGTGCCCGGCAAGCTCGTCAACGTGCCACGCGTTGGGGAGAGCCCCGTCGCCTTCGAGTGCAAGGTGTCCGACATCGTTCGCCTCAAGGGCTCCGACGGCAAGGAGGCCGATGCCTGGCTGACGCTGGGCGAGGTCGTCGCTGTCCACATCGACAAGGCCATGATCAAGGACGGCGTCTACCAAACCGCCGCCGCCCGCCCGATCGTGCGCGCGGGGCGCCGCGGCGACTATTTCGAGATCAAGCCGGAAAACATGTTCGAGATGGTTCGGCCCGATTAGGCCTGTCTCTCCCTCCGTCATTCCGGGCTAGCACCTGATGGCGCGCCCCGGAATCGTGGTGTGGAAGCATCCCATTCCCTCTCCGGAACTGGCACCGCACCCCGGCCGTTATGGTCCGGGGCCGCCCGGCCGCGTCAATTCGCACCTTTTTGCGCGCGAAGTGTTCACGCACCTCGGCCACTTTCCGCTAAAATACCCATACCCGCGCCGTTGCATGAGGTCCGCCATGAGCTTCCGCCGCGACACCATCACAAAGCCGATCTTCTCCTGGGCGCGCGGCGTGCTGCCGGCGATGTCCGACACCGAGCGCGAGGCGCTGGAGGCCGGTGACGTCTGGTGGGACGCCGATCTCTTTACCGGCAACCCTGATTGGTCAAAGCTTCTGAATATCCCGCAGGCGAAACTGACCGATGAGGAGCAGGCTTTCCTCAACGGTCCGGTCGACGAGTTCTGCGCCATGCTCGACGAGTGGAAGATCTTTTGGGAATGGCGCGATCTTCCCCAGGAGGCCTGGGCGTTCATCAAGCGCGAAAAATTCTTCGGCATGATCATCCCGAAGGAGTTTGGCGGCCTCGGCTTCTCGCCCTATGCCCACTCGGAAGTGGTGCGGAAAATCTCGACCCGCTCGATCGCGGCCGCCGTCACCGTGATGGTGCCGAACTCGCTTGGGCCCGGCGAGCTTCTGATGCGTTTCGGCACGAAAGACCAGCAGGAGCGCTGGCTGCCGCGGCTCGCCGACGGCCGTGACATTCCCTGCTTCGGTCTCACCAGCCCCGAGGCCGGATCCGATGCCGCTTCGATGGTCGACACCGGCATCATCTGCAAGGGTGTGTTTGAGGGCCGCGAGGTCACAGGCCTCAGGCTGAACTGGCACAAGCGCTACATCACGCTTGGTCCGGTCGCGACGCTGCTGGGTCTCGCCTTCAAGGCCTACGACCCCGATCATCTCGTCGGCGATCAGGAAGAACTCGGCATCACCGTCGCACTGATCCCGACCAATCTGCCCGGCGTCGAGATCGGCCACCGCCATCTGCCTTCGATGCAAGTGTTCCAGAATGGTCCGAACTGGGGCCGCGACGTCTTCATCCCACTCGACTACGTCATCGGCGGTGAGGCACGGCTCGGGCAAGGCTGGAAGATGCTGATGACGGCGCTCGCCGCCGGCCGCGGCATTTCGCTGCCGTCGCTTTCGGCGGCAGGCGCCGCCTACGCGGCGCGCACCACCGGCGCCTATGCCCGCATCCGCGAGCAGTTCGGCATCTCCATCTCCAAGTTCGAGGGCGTCGAGGAGCCGCTCGCGCGCATCGTCGCCACCGCCTATCAGCTCGATGCCGCGCGGCGGCTGACCTGCGCGGCGCTGAATGCCGGCGTTCATCCCGCTGTGATCTCCGGCATCATGAAGCTGCACGCGACCGAGCGGATGCGCATCGCGATCGATGACGCCATGGACATTCACGGTGGCAAGGCTGTGATCGACGGTCCGCAGAACTATATCGGCAATCTCCACCGTGCCGTGCCAGTCGGCATCACGGTCGAGGGCGCCAACATCCTCACCCGCAATCTCATCGTGTTCGGGCAGGGCGCGATCCGCGCCCATCCGTATCTGCTCGATGAGATGAATGCGCTGGCGGACACCGATCGCGAGCGTGGGCTCGCCGCGTTCGACAAGGCGTTCTGGAAGCATGTCGGCCATAGTTTCCAGACCCTGCTCCGCGCCTTCGGCCGAAGCTGGACCTTTGGCGCCTTTGCGCTGGCGCCTGATGCCGGCGACGCCACGCCGTTCTATCGCCAGCTTTCGCGCTATTCGGCCGCGTTCGCGCTCTGCGCCGACATGGCGCTGCTCACGCTCGGCGGCGCGCTCAAGCGCAAGGAAATGCTGTCGGCGCGGTTCGGCGATATCCTCTCCGAGCTCTATCTGCTCTCTGCCGCGCTAAAGCGCTGGCAGGACGAGGGTCGGCAGAAGGAGGATTATGCAGCGCTCGAATGGTGCATGGCGGCGGGCTTCCGGACCATCGAGAACCGGTTCGCCGAAATTCTCGCCAATCTGCCGAACCGCTTCGTCGCCGTGATCCTCAAGCTCGTGGTCCAGCCGTTCGGCGCCCGCGTGCTAGGTCCCTCCGACCGCGTCGTGCATCAGTGCGCGGGCCTCGTGCTGGAGCCCACGGCCGCACGCGAGCGGCTCACGCCGGACCTCGCTCATGTCGACGACGACAGCGGCTTCGCCCGACTGGAACGTGCGTTCAAGCTGGTGGCAGGCACCGACGCCATCGCCAAGCGCATGCGCGCCGCGCACATCCGCGACTGGAAGGACGCCGTCAGCAAGGGCGTGATCACGCAGGCCGAAGGCGAGCAGCTTGCAGCCGCTCATGAAGCCGTCACAAAAGTCATCGAGGTCGACGATTTTGCGCCGGAGGCGCTGTCGCCGATTTACAAGAAAACCGGCGACGTGCATCAGTTCTTCCAGGAACTCGGTGAACAGAGGGCGGCGAGCTGATGGCACGACCGGTATTCATCGTCGACGGCAGCCGGACGCCGTTCTTGAAGGCGCGCTCGGGGCCGGGGCCGTTCACACCGGTCGATCTCGCGGTGCAATGCGGCCGGCCGCTGCTGGCGCGCCAGCCGTTCTCGCCGACTGATTTCGACCAGGTCATCCTTGGCTGTGTCAACGTCATTGCCGACGAGATGAACCCGGCTCGCGTCGCGGCGCTCCGGC
The DNA here is from genome assembly GCF_021458635.1 of Bradyrhizobium monzae. GTDB lineage: Bacteria > Pseudomonadota > Alphaproteobacteria > Rhizobiales > Xanthobacteraceae > Bradyrhizobium. The sequence continues at coordinate 520,784 of NZ_JAIRDQ010000003.1, read as the reverse complement.
TCGGCATGGGCGAGGACATGGTCGCCTTCACGGTGCAGATCAATTGCGGCTCCGGCATGCAGTCGATCGACACCGCCTACCGCTACATCCGCGAAGGCTATGTCGACATGATCCTGGCCGGCGGCACCGAGGCGCTGAGCCACGCGCCGCTGGTCTGGCCGAACTCCGGCGTGCGCTGGTTCGCCGGCCTTGCCACCGCCAAGGGGGTGGCCGCGAAGCTCGCGGCCGCATTCAAGCTGCGTCCAAGCTATCTCAAGCCGATCATCGGGCTGGAGCGCGGGCTGACCGATCCCATCACCGAATTGAACATGGGCCAGACCGCCGAGGTGGTCGGCCATCTCTTCGGCATTACGCGTGCCCAGTCGGATGCTTATGCGGCCGAGAGCCATCGCCGCCTCGCGCACGCGCAGGCCGAGGGCTTTCTGAAAGGCGAGGTCGAGACCGCCTTCTCCCGCGACGGAAAATTCTTCGATCACGACGATGGCGTGCGTCCAGATTCCACGGCCGAGACGCTGGCAAAACTCAGGCCGGTGTTCGAACGTCCCTGGGGCCAGGTCACTGCCGGCAATTCCTCGCAGATCACCGATGGCGCCTCCTGGGTGATCCTCGCCTCCGACGCGGCGGTCGCAAAGCACGGACTGACGCCGAAGGCCGCGATCGTCGACAGCAACTGGGCCGCGCTCGATCCTGCTATCATGGGGCTTGGCCCCGTGATGTCGGCGACGCCGCTGCTCCAGCGCAACAACCTGACCCTCCAAGATGTCGAGACCTGGGAGCTGAACGAAGCGTTTGCGACGCAGGTGCTCGGCTGCCTCGCCGCCTGGAACGACGGCAAATTCTGCCGCGAGATTCTCGGCCTCGACGGCGCCGCGGGCGAAATCGACCGTGGCAAGCTCAACGTCGACGGCGGCGCGATTTCGCTCGGCCATCCCGTCGGCACCTCCGGCAACCGCATCGTGCTGCATCTCGTCAACGCGATGAAGCGGCTCGGCACGCGGCGCGGGATTGCCACCGAGTGCATCGGTGGCGGGCTTGGCGGCGCCATGCTGATCGAGGCGGTGTGACCATGGATTCAAAGATCATGACCGCGCTCGGCGACCGTGTGCTCTCGCTCGGGCCGCAGCCCGCGGCAGACGGCCCCTACAAGCATTTCAAGCTGACGCGCGATGCCGACGGCGTCGCCTGGCTGTTGTTCGACCGCGCCGACGCCAGCGCCAACACGCTGTCCGCCGACGTGATGGAGGAGTTCGATGCCGCGCTCGCGGCGATCGAGACCGAACGGCCCGCAGGACTCGTGATCCGCTCGGCAAAACCGTCCGGCTTCATCGCCGGCGCCGACGTCAACGAATTCCGTGGCGCCAGCGATCCGGCGATGGTGGAGACGCGCATCCGCGCCGCGCATGCGGTGGTCGATCATCTGGAGGCGCTCAAGCTGCCGACGGTCGCGGTGATCCACGGCTTCTGTCTGGGCGGTGGGCTCGAGGTCGCGCTCGCCTGCCAGTCGCGTATCGCCATCGACGGCGCGCGCTTTGGTTTCCCGGAGGTGATGCTGGGCCTGCATCCCGGCCTCGGCGGCACCGCGCGCTTTACGGCACTGGTCAATCCGACCCAGTCGATGGCGCTGATGCTGACCGGCCGTACCATCGATGCGCGTCGCGCCAAATCGCTCGGCCTCGTCGACGCCGTCACGCAGGAGCGCCACGTCGGTGGCGCGGTGAAGGACGTGCTGTTCGGCCGCCTGAAGCGGGCCAAGCCCGGCCTGCTCACCCGCGCGGCCAATCTCGGCCCCGTGCGCGGCCTGCTTGCCAGGCGCATGCGCTCGGAGGCGGCGAAGGCCGCACCGCGCGAGCATTATCCGGCGCCTTACGCGCTGATCGATCTCTGGGAGACCCATGGCGGCAGCAAGTCCGCGATGCTGAAGGCGGAGCAGGCCTCCTTCGCCAGGCTGATGGTGACCCCGACCGCGCAGAATCTGATCCGCGTGTTCTTCCTGCGCGAGCAGATGAAGAAGGCTGCGGGCCCCCGCAACACGGTCAAGCACGTCCATGTCATCGGCGCGGGCGCCATGGGCGGCGATATCGCGGCGTGGTGCGCAGGGCAGGGGCTCCACGTCTCGCTGGCCGACATGAAGGCCGAGCCGATCGCAGGCGCGGTGAAGCGCGGGGCCGAGCTCTACGGCAAGATCATCCGCAAGCCGACCGAGGTCCGCGATGCGCTCGATCGCCTGATCCCCGACATGGACGGCGAGGGCGTCCGCAATGCCGATCTCATCATCGAGGCGGTGCCGGAAAAGCTCGAGCTCAAACAGAAGGTCTATGCCGGCCTCGAGCCCAAAATGAAGCCGGGCGCGATTCTCGCCACCAACACGTCGAGCATTCCGCTTCAGGATCTGCGCACCACGCTGGCGCGGCCGGAGCGCCTCGTCGGGCTGCACTTTTTCAACCCGGTGTCGCGGCTGCAGCTGGTCGAGGTCGTCAGCCATGACGGCAACGATGCGCAAGTGCTGAAGCAAGCGCTGGCGTTTATTGGCGCGATCGACCGCCTGCCATTGTCCGTGAAGAGCTCTCCGGGCTTCCTCGTCAACCGCGCGCTGACGCCCTACATGCTCGAAGCCATGGTGATGCTGGACGAGAAGACCGACCAGCGCCTGATCGATGCTGCGGCCGAGCAATTCGGCATGCCGATGGGGCCGATCGAGCTGGCCGACCAGGTCGGGCTCGATATCTGTCTCGCCGTCGGCGACATGCTGCGCACGAAATTCGGTGATCTGTTGCCGCCAACGCCAGCCTGGCTGCGCGACAAGGTTGCCAAGGGCGAGCTCGGCCGCAAGACCGGCAAGGGGTTTTACACCTGGAAGGACGGCAAGGCCGAGAAGGCGCCATTGCCCGAGACTGGTCCGCGCGTCACCGACCAGATGATCGACCGCCTTGTGCTGCCGATGTCCAATGTCTGCGTCGCATGCTTGCGTGAAGGCATCGTCGATGATCCCGATGCGGTCGACGGCGCCATGATCTTCGGCACCGGCTATGCCCCGTTCCGCGGTGGGCCGTTGAACTATGCGCGTGCACGCGGCGTGGAGAATGTCGTATCGACCATGCGCGCGCTGGCCGAGCGATTCGGCGGGCGCTTCGCGCCCGATCCGGGCTGGGACAATTTCAAGTGAGCAGATTTCACGCGAGAGAAGCATGAGCGAACAGGGAGCTACCGAGCCGAGCGGCGATCTCTGCATCCGCACGCTGGCGATGCCCGCCGACACCAACGCCAATGGCGACATTTTCGGCGGTTGGCTGCTCAGCCAGATGGACGTCGGCGGCGGCGTGTTTGCATCAAAAGTCGCGAAGTCGCGCACCGTCACGGTTGCGATCGACGCGATGAATTTTCGCAAGGCGGTCTATGTCGGCGATCTCGTGTCGGTCTACGCCAACCTCGTGCGCGTCGGGCGCACCTCGCTCACCATCCATCTCGAAGCCTGGGCGCTACGGCGGCGGGAGCTGCAGCCGATCCTCGTGACTGATGGCAATTTCACCTATGTTTCGATCGACGATAACGGCCATCCGCAAGTGATCCAGCGAGACGCTCCGCCGATTGCGACGTAACCGCGCGCGGCACTCAGTCCCGCCTCACGAAATTGGCAGCACCGTGAAACGCGGCGCCATTGAGTCAGCGCGTCGCGGCTTTGCCAAGAACGGGTCATAAAACGGATGAGGTCCCGGCGTACTCAATAGCGCGTCGATTCGGGGTGGAAACGGCCGATTTGTCCTTGGGAACCTTTGGGCAAAATCGTCGTTATTTGCCCGCATTGAGGACTCTACGGGCCATGCCGGACAGCTACATCATCGAAGTGAATTCAGAGACCGCGGGCATCGTTGTTCGCGGTCAGGGCGGCTACTGCTTCTTCGCCTCATCCCAGCAATTCAATCGCCTCGAAGGCCAGCTTTTCCGCAACGCGCGCGAAGCCGAGCGCGCTGCGCGCAAGCTGGTTAATGGCGATGTGAAGGAGGCGGCGTAGCAGCCAGCCCGTCATTCCGGGGCGCGCGCAGCGCGAGCCCGGAATCGATCCTGCTGCAGAAATTGCCGATCAATGGATTGCGGGGCGCACCTTTCGGCGCGCCCCGCAATGACGCCGTCGATCACAACTTCGTCGCTGCGCGCGACAAGAGCTTCCACTGGTCGCCCTGCTTCTGCCAGTTCATCAGGATGTGAAGGTTGGTCGGCACTTTTTTCCCATCGGCCGCCATCTCCTGTTCCGCGACCCAGTGGAAGCGCACGATCGCGGCGGGGCCGACGACCTTGATGGTCGGGTCCTGATAGGCGATCGAGAGAAATTTCGATTTGCCGTCGGTCGCGTTGGTGATGAAGGTCGCCTTGTCCTCGACCTTGCCGCTGGAATGGCTGTAGCTGAGATCGTCCCAGCACAGCGCACCGAGCGCCTTCGGGTCGGCAGCGATCTGGGCGAGGCGGAAGGCCTCGACCTGCTTCGCCACGGCTTCCTCGTCTGCGGAAGCGGCAAGCGCCGGTGTTGAGAGCGCAAGCGCGGAGACGGCGAGAGTCGAGAGAGCCAGATCGCGTCGGTTGATCGTCATCGTTTCCTCCTTTTTGATCTTGTATGGAGTGTTGCAGCCGGGTGCGGCTTTGTCGAGTGGCGCGTGATTGTCATCCGTATGCGTTATTGCGCGCGCGCGGCTCTATTGATACGTCTTCGGCATTGATGCGCGGCGCATTCGGGAAAGTACGGACATGATCGAGACTATGGGCAAGGCATTGCTGTTCGATATCGACGGCACGCTGGCCAACACCGACCCGCTGCATCTGAAAGCGTTCAACCAGGTGCTCGGTCCTCACGGTCATGTTTTCGACCACGCGCGCTTCTCCAGGGAGCTGCAAGGCTTCGCCAATGTGTCGATCGGCGAGCGCTTTCTGCCCAATGAAACATTGGAGGGGCGCGCCGCGATTCTCGGCGAGAAGGAGGAGGTGTTCCGCACGCTGGTCGCGGGACAGATCGAGCCGCTGCCCGGCCTGATGGCGTTGCTCGACCGCGCGGATGAGGCCGGCATTCCCATGGTCGCCGTCACCAACGCGCCGCGTCTCAATGCCGAGCTGCTGTTGTCCGGCCTCGGCATCACGCATCGCTTCAAGACGCTGGTGATCGGCGACGAGTTGCCGCACGGCAAGCCGCATCCGCTGCCCTATCAAGAGGGCTTGCGCTTCGTCGGCGCCAGCGCGGCTGCCTCGATCGCCTTCGAGGATTCCCGCTCCGGCGTGCAGTCGGCCGCTGCCGCCGGCATTCCGACCATCGGTATCCGGACCAGCCTCAGCGATGCTGACCTTGTTGGATCGGGCGCCGTTGCGTCCGCGAGCGCCTTCGACGATCCCGACTTGCTCGCGCGGCTCGCTGCTGCGATGGCGTGGTGAGATTTTCATCCATTAACCGTGATCGGCGTGCGCATTGACCGCGCGCGCGAACCGCCGCACCATGCATCGTTCTGATTTGAGGCCATTGCCGTGACCGGATTGACCCATCGCCAAGCTGAAATCCTCAACATCGCCCGCTCTTCCGGCCGCGTCATGGTCGAGGAGCTGGCGCGCCGGTTCGAAGTCTCGGCGCAGACGATCCGCAAGGACCTCAACGATCTCTGCGAGCGCCGTTCGCTCACCCGCGTCCATGGCGGCGCGATCATCGCCTCGGGCGTCGAAAATCTCGCTTACGAGGCGCGCCGCTTCGTCGCCGCCGACGAGAAGAAAGCGATTGGCGCTGCGGCCGCCTCGTTGATCCCGAACGGCTGCTCGCTCTTCATCAACATCGGCACCACGACCGAGGAGGTCGCGAGCGCGCTGACCTCGCACGAGGACTTGCTCGTCATCACCAACAACCTCAATGTTGCCATGCTGCTCTACCGCCATCCCCGCATCGAGGTGGTGGTGGCCGGCGGCACGGTGCGGCGTGCCGACGGCGCCGTGGTCGGCTCGACCGCAACGCAGCTGATCGGCCAGTTCAAGGTCGACTACGCCATCATCGGCGCGTCCGCGATCGACGAGGAAGGCGCGCTGCTCGACTTCGACTATCGCGAGGTGCAGGTGGCGCAGGCCATCATCGCCAATGCCCGCAGCGTCATGCTGGTGGCTGATTCCACAAAACTTCGGCGCAGCGCGCCGGTCCGCATCGCCCATATCAGCCAGATCCAGACCTTCGTCACCGATCAGGAACTGCCCGAGCGCCTCGCCACCATCTGCCACGGCAAGGGCATCGAGGTGATGGCGGCGATGCCGAAGGGAGCCGGGGATCTCGATGAGGCTCAGGCCGAAGCGCAGGACGCTGCGCCGGAAGCCGCACCGGTGGTCAGGCTGCGCTAGCGCCTCAGGCGCCGTCCCACGGGTCGAGCAGCGGCACGCCAAAAGCGGAAAAATCCTTCACGTTGCGCGTGACGAGCGTGAGAGCGTTGGTAAGCGCGGTTGCCGCAAAGAACCCGTCCATCACCGACAACGCAACGCCGCTGCGGCGACTCTGCGCCATCAGATCACCCCAGCGCTCTGCGACCGCATGGTCGATCGGCAGGATGCGGCCTGCAAACCGAGCCGGCAAATCGTGGGCGAGCCAGGCGGTCAGCGCCGCGCGCCGACGGCCATCATCTAGCAATGCGATGCCGCGGCGAAGCTCGGCAATCGAGGCAACGCTTATGAACGTGCGATCCTCATCGACCGTGTCGAGCCACACCAGGACTTTTGGGGAAGGCGCCGGCCGCTGAACTTCCGACAGCACATTGGTGTCGAGGAGCAGGTTCACGGCATTTCGTCGCGCGGTTCGTCCTGCTCACGTTCAAGCTCGAGGTCGGCGCCGCGTAGCGGCGAAGCCAGCAGGAATTCGGCGAGCGTCCCTTTGCGCGCGGTCTTTCGCGCCCATTCTTCGGCGGAAACGATCACCGCATTGGGCCTGCCGTGACGGGTGATGATCTGGGGACCAGTTTGGGCGCGATCGATCACCTCGGACAAGCGAGCCTTGGCATTGGCAAGCGTCCAAGTGTCGGTCGGTGGCGAATCGGGAGCGGTGCTGTGATCGGTCATCTCGAATAGGACAATATGACTATATTGACCATATAGACCTCAAGGTGATCGTTCAAGCGCGTCGCTGCCCCCGGATCATCAGTTCAGACGCCCATTTTGACGGCGAACTGCCCATCAAAAAGTTCCGTTTTCACTTCTCTTCCCCTCTCTTTCATCTTGCTTTCGTTTTTTGGTGTGATCTAATCAAAAGCGAAAGTAGACACTCGACGGAACGAGTGGTCGCCGGGGGATGCGTCTGTTGGAGCGTATTTTCGACCTCGCCATCATTGGAGGCGGTGTTAACGGTTGCGGCATCGCGCGCGATGCCGTGGGCCGCGGAAACACTGTTTTCCTGTGCGAAATGAACGATCTGGCCAGCGGGACGTCGTCCTGGTCGACCAAACTGGTGCATGGCGGCCTGCGCTATCTCGAATATTACGAGTTCCGGCTGGTCCGCGAAGCGCTGATCGAGCGCGAGATTCTCTGGGGCATCGCGCCCCACATCATCCGTCCCCTGCGTTTCGTTTTGCCGCACCACGCGGGCCTGCGCCCGGCCTGGCTGCTGCGTCTCGGCCTCTTCCTCTACGATCACATCGGCGGCCGTCATCTGTTGCCGTCAACCCGCTCGGTTGATTTGCGGCGTGACGAGGTCGGCCGTCCGCTGATCCCGAATCGCTATAGCCGTGCGTTCGAATATTCCGACTGCTTCGTCGATGACGCCCGTCTGGTCGTGCTCAATGCGCGTGACGCCGCCGACAAGGGCGCCGAGATTCGCACCCGGACCCGTGCGACGGACATCAAGCAGTCCGATGGTGTCTGGACCGTCAGCATGGTCGACACGCTGACCGGCGCACGTTCGTCCATCCAGGCCCGCGCGCTGGTCAATGCCGGCGGCCCCTGGGTCGAGGACGTGCTCGGCCGCGGTGCCGGCGTGAATGCGAAAGCCAAAGTGCGCCTGGTGCAGGGCTCGCATATCGTCGTGAAAAAACTCTACGACCACGATCGCGCCTACATGTTCCAGAATGCTGACGGCCGCATCATCTTCGTCATCCCCTATCAGGATGACTTTACGCTGATCGGCACCACCGATCGCGACTATGACGGCGATCCCTCTAAGGTGAAGGCCACGGCGGAAGAGCTCCAATATCTCTGCGCCGCCGCGAGCGAATATCTCGCCAAGCCGGTGACACCAGAGGACGTGGTCTGGACCTATTCCGGCGTGCGGCCGCTCTATGACGACGGCGCCAGCGAAGCCAAGGCCGCGACCCGCGACTACGTGTTCGAGCTCGACACCCCCGGCGGCTCGCCGCTGCTGTCGATCTATGGCGGCAAGATCACGACCTATCGCCGCCTCGCCGAAGAGGCGCTGGAACGGCTCGCGCCCTATCTTCGCAGCGCGAAAGCGCGCGAGGGCTGGACCGGCAAATGGCCGCTGCCCGGCGGCGACATGGATGTATCGGCCGTCGACGGCCTGATCGCCGAGTTGCAGCGCGGCTACCCCTTCCTCAGCCATGAGCATGCGCGACGTCTCGCGCGCGCCTATGGCACCCGCGCCATCAAATTGCTCGGCGACGCCAAATCGGCCGCCGATCTCGGCCAGGCCTTTGGCGCAACTCTGACCGAACGTGAGGTTCGCTACCTGATGACCAACGAATGGGCGGTGACCGCCGAGGATATCGTCTGGCGCCGCTCCAAGCTCGGCCTGCGGCTATCTGCCGACGAAATTGCCGCTCTGGACGACTGGATCAGGACCCACGTTGTATCGCAAAGTCCTCTGCTGGAAGCAGGAGGACGCTCATGAGCGTGACACTCGATCATGTGACCCGGACCGTCGACGGAGTCCCGCACATTCGCGACGTCTCCCTGACGCTCGAGAGCGGCACGTTGAACGTGCTGCTCGGGCCGACGCTGTCGGGCAAGACTTCGATCATGCGGCTGCTCGCCGGCCTCGACAAGCCGACCACGGGCAAGGTGCTGGTCAACGGCACGGACGTCACTGGCGTTGACGTGCGCCAGCGTTCCGTCGCGATGGTCTATCAGCAGTTCATCAATTACCCCTCGCTCACGGTCTATGAGAACATCGCCTCGCCCCTGCGTGTGCAGGGCAAGCCGCGCGAGGAGATCGAGACGCGCGTGGCGGAAGCTGCCCGGCTGCTCCGGCTCGAGCCGTTCCTGAAGCGAACACCGCTCCAGCTCTCCGGCGGCCAGCAACAGCGTACCGCAATGGCGCGCGCGCTGGTGAAGGGCGCCGACCTCGTGCTGCTCGACGAGCCTCTCGCCAATCTCGATTACAAGCTGCGCGAGGAGCTGCGTGCCGAATTGCCGCGCATCTTCGAGGCCTCCGGCGCGATCTTCGTCTATGCCACGACAGAGCCGACCGAGGCGCTGCTGCTGGGCGGCAACACGGTCTGCATGTGGCAAGGCCAGGCGCTCCAGATCGGGGAGACGCCCGGCGTCTACCGCCGTCCGCAGACACTGCGTGTCGCGCAGGTGTTTTCCGATCCGCCGCTTAATCTCGTCGGCATCGAGAAGAAGAACGGCTCGGTGCAATATGCGGGAGGCATCGCCGCGCCGGCTTCCGGTCTTTATTCCTCGCTCAGCGATGGCGCCTATCGCGTCGGTTTTCGCGCGCATCAGCTTGCACTCGCCAATGGCCAGACTGATCGTCACGCCTTCCATGCCACGGTGACGGTGACCGAGATCACCGGTTCGGAGAGTTTTGTGCATTTGACCCGCGACGGATCGAACTGGGTTGCGGTGCTGCACGGCGTGCACGAGTTCGAGCCCGGCCAGACCATCGACGCGGTGCTCGACCCCAATGATGTCTTCGTCTTCGACGCGGCTGATCGCCTCGTCGCGGCCCCGGGTTCTTGAGGGGGATGCGACATGGCCCGCATTGACCTCATCGATCTCGCCCATTCCTACGGTGGCAATGATGCGCCGGAGGAAACCTTTGCGCTGAAGCCGGTGACCATGACCTGGCGGCAGGGCGGCGCTTATGCGCTGCTTGGTCCGTCCGGCTGCGGCAAGACCACGCTGCTCAACGTCATCTCCGGCATCATCACGCCGTCGCGGGGGAAAATCCAGTTCGACGGCCAGGACATCACACCCCTGTCAACCCAGAAGCGCAACATCGCCCAGGTGTTCCAGTTTCCGGTGATCTACGACACCATGACGGTGGGACAGAACCTGGCGTTTCCGTTGAAGAACCGCGGCGTGCCGAAGGCCGAGATCGACAAGCGCGTCGCTGAGATCGGGCGCCTGCTCGACCTCGAGCCCTATCTGAACCGCAAGGCGACCCGGCTGACGGCTGACGCCAAGCAAAAAATCTCGCTCGGCCGCGGCCTCGTCCGCTCCGATGTTGCCGCCGTGCTGTTCGACGAGCCGCTGACGGTGATCGATCCCGAGCTGAAATGGCAGCTCCGCTCCAAGCTGAAGGCGCTGCATCGCGAGCTCGACCTCACGATGATCTACGTCACCCACGACCAGACCGAGGCGCTGACCTTCGCTGACACTGTCGTCGTCATGCATGACGGCCGCGTGGTGCAGAGCGGAACGCCGGCCGAGCTGTTCGACAAGCCCGCCCATACCTTCGTCGGCTATTTCATCGGCTCGCCCGGCATGAACATCCTGCCGGCCGAGGTGAAGGGACGCGAGGCGCGGATCGACGGCCACATCATCGCGCTCAACCGCGCTTACGACAATCTGCCGGCAAACGCCAAGATCGAGATCGGTGTGCGCCCGGAATTCGTCGAGGTCGTCGCGCCCACACCCGGCCTGCTCACTGCCAGGATCGAGCGCATCGACGATCTCGGCCGCATCCGCTTTGCGCGCGCGCGTCTCGGCGACGCCAAGCTCGCGGCGCGGGCACCTGCGGGCTTCACCAGTTCGGACGGCACGGCCGGGCTGAAATTCGATCCAGCGCACGTCCACGTCTATGCCGACAGCCTTCTGGTGGAAGGAGCCGCCTGATGGACAAGACCGTCAACCAAAAAGCCTGGTTCCTGGTGCTGCCGGTGTTCCTGGTCGTCGCATTCTCGGCGGTGCTGCCGCTGATGACGGTGGTGAACTATTCGATGCAGGACACCTTCGGCAACAACCAGTTCTTCTGGAACGGCGTCGGCTGGTTCAAGGAATTGCTCGATCCATCGACCGATCTCGGCGGCCGCTTCCTGGCTTCGCTCGGCCGCAATCTGTTCTTCTCGCTGGTGATCCTCGCCATCGAAGTGCCGCTCGGCATCGTGGTGGCGCTGTCCATGCCGCGGCAGGGCTGGACCGTTGCGGCCTGCCTCGTCACCCTCGCGCTACCGCTGCTGATTCCGTGGAACGTGGTCGGCACGATCTGGCAGATCTTTGGCCGGCCCGACATCGGCCTGCTCGGCTATACGCTCAATGCGATGGGCATCGACTACAATTACGTGTCCAACGCCGTCGACGCCTGGGTCACCGTCATCGTGATGGACGTCTGGCATTGGACCAGCCTCGTCGCGTTGCTCTGCTATGCGGGCCTGAAGTCGATCCCGGAGGCCTATTATCAGGCCGCCCAGATCGACGGTGCCTCGCGCTGGGCCGTGTTCAAGGCGATCCAGTTGCCGAAAATGAATCGCGTGCTGCTGATCGCCGTGCTGCTGCGCTTCATGGACAGCTTCATGATCTACACCGAGCCCTTCGTCGTCACCGGCGGCGGGCCCGGCAACTCGACCACCTTCGTGTCGATCGAGCTCGTCAAGATCGCGCTCGGCCAGTTCGACCTCGGCAAGGCCGCGGCGCTCTCGCTGGTCTACAATCTGATCATACTGATCGTCTGCTGGATCTTCTACACCGTCATGACCAATGCCGGCAGCGAACGGAAACCCCAGGAAGGAGCCGCGTGATGCACTCGATCCCCGGCCGCCGTTTCATCATGGGGTTGTTCCTGATCTTCCTGCTGTTGCCGATCTACTGGCTCGTCAACATGAGCTTCAAGACCAACGCCGAGATCGTCTCGACGATGACCTTGTGGCCGCATGCGCCGACGCTGCAGCACTACAGGCGCATCTTCACCGACGAGAGCTGGTATTCCGGCTACATCAACTCGCTCGAATACGTCATCCTCAACACCATCATCTCGATCTCGGTGGCGTTGCCCGCGGCCTACGCGTTCTCGCGCTACCGCTTCCTCGGCGACAAGCATCTGTTCTTCTGGTTGCTGTCGAACCGTATGGCGCCGGCGGCGGTCTATGCGCTGCCGTTCTTCAATCTCTATTCGGCGATCGGGCTGTTTGATACCCCTTGGGCCGTTGCGCTCGCGCACTGCATCTTCAACGTGCCCCTGGCGGTGTGGATCCTCGAGGGCTTCGTTTCCGGCGTGCCGCGCGAGATCGACGAGACCGCCTTCCTCGACGGCTATTCCTTTCCGCGCTTCTTCGTCAGAATCCTGGTGCCGCTGATTGCGAGCGGTATCGGCGTCGCCGCCTTCTTCTGCTTCATGTTCTCCTGGGTCGAGCTGCTGCTCGCGCGGACGCTGACCTCGGTGCAGACCAAGCCGATCGCGGCGATCATGACGCGCACCGTGTCGGCGGCCGGTATGGATTGGGGCCTGCTGGCGGCCGCCGGCGTGCTCACCATCATCCCGGGCGCGCTGGTGATCTGGTTTGTCCGCAACTACATCGCGCGCGGTTTCGCGCTCGGCCGGGTCTAGGAGGTTCTCATGGAATCCATTGCATGGATGGCCTGGACGCTGCCGACGGCGATCTTCTTCGCCGCGCTCGCTTGCACGCTTCTCGTGATGACGTGGCTCGCGTCCGTCTATCCCGAGGCCGAGCGCGTCGGCGTGCTCAGTATTCCGACCACGCGCGGCGATCGCCTGTTCATCTCGCTGATTTTGGCGGCCGTCATCCATCTCGCGTGGATCGGCCTGGTCGGCACCGACCCGATCGCCTCGCTGCCGATCGGCGAGGAGGGGATCGAGATTTCGAGCCTCTGGCTCGCAAGTGGAATTTCGCTGGTGACGGCCGTGCTCATTTTTCGCACGGTCTGAAGCTCGCGAAGGGACGGCCAGATCCGGGGGCAACCCGGGCCTGTATAAAAGTTTGTCGCTGCAACGGAGGAACAACATGCGACAGTTTAGGAGAAGGAAAGGTCCATTGACCAAGATTAGCTTTCTGACCGTGTCGAGCGCCGCGGCCATTCTCGCCACCGCGTTCGCTACCTCGGCGCCGGTTCGCGCCGCCGACGATGCCGCCATCCAGAAGTGGATTGCGGAATTCCAGCCTTCGACCATTTCTAAGGACGACCAGAAGAAGGAGCTGGAGTGGTTCGCGAAGGCCGCCGAGCCTTTCAAGGGCATGGAGATCAACGTCGTCTCCGAGACCATCGCGACCCACGAATACGAGTCGCAGACGCTCGCCAAGGCGTTCTCCGAGCTGACCGGCATCAAGCTCAAGCACGACATCATCCAGGAAGGTGACGTCGTCGAAAAGCTTCAGACCCAGATGCAGTCCGGCAAGAACGTCTATGACGGCTGGATCAACGATTCCGACCTGATCGGCACCCACTTCCGCTACGGTCAGACCATCGCGCTGTCCGACTACATGACCGGCGAGGGCAAGGACGTCACCGATCCCATGCTCGACGTCAACGACTTCATCGGCAAGTCGTTCGGCACCGCGCCGGACGGCAAGCTCTATCAGCTGCCCGACCAGCAGTTCGCGAACCTTTATTGGTTCCGCTACGACTGGTTCACCAACCCTGACTACAAGGCCAAGTTCAAGGCCAAGTATGGCTACGATCTCGGCGTGCCCGTGAACTGGTCGGCGTATGAGGACATCGCCGAGTTCTTCACGAACGACATCAAGGAGATCAACGGCGTCAAGGTCTACGGCCATATGGACTATGGCAAGAAGGACCCGTCGCTCGGCTGGCGTTTCACCGACGCCTGGCTCTCGATGGCGGGTAACGGCGACAAGGGCATTCCGAACGGTCTGCCGGTCGACGAGTGGGGCATCCGCATGGAAGGTTGTCGTCCGGTCGGCTCGTCGATCGAGCGCGGCGGCGACACCAACGGTCCGGCTGCCGTCTACTCGATCACCAAGTACCTGGAGTGGATGAAGAAGTACGCTCCGCCGCAGGCACAGGGCATGACGTTCTCCGAGTCGGGTCCGGTCCCGGCACAGGGCAACATCGCCCAGCAGATGTTCTGGTACACCGCCTTCACCGCCGACATGGTGAAGCCGGGCATCGCCGTGATGAACGCGGACGGTACGCCGAAGTGGCGTATGGCTCCGTCGCCGCACGGTTCGTACTGGAAGGAAGGCATGAAGCTCGGCTACCAGGACGCGGGTTCGCTCACGCTTCTGAAGTCGACCCCGGCGGATCGCCGCAAGGCAGCCTGGCTGTATCTCCAGTTCATCGTCTCCAAGACGGTGTCGCTGAAGAAGAGCCATGTCGGTCTCACCTTCATCCGTGAATCCGACATCTGGGACAAGTCGTTCACCGAGCGTGCGCCGAAGCTCGGCGGCCTGATCGAGTTCTACCGCTCGCCCGCGCGCGTGCAGTGGACCCCGACCGGCAACAACGTGCCCGACTATCCGAAGCTCGCGCAGCTCTGGTGGCAGAACATCGGCGATGCGTCGTCCGGTGCGAAGACGCCGCAAGCCGCGATGGATGCTCTTGCCGCTGCGCAAGACTCCGTCATGGAGCGCATCGAGAAGTCGGGCGTGCAGGGCGCCTGCGGTCCGAAGCTGCACAAGAAGGAGTCGGCCGAGTTCTGGTTCGCCAAGGCCCAGAAGGACGGCACCATCGCGCCGCAGCGCAAGCTCGCCAACGAGAAGCCGAAGGGCGAAACGATCGACTACGACACGCTGATCAAGTCGTGGCCGGCCACCCCGCCCAAGCGCGCCTCGCTGCAGTAAGCGACGTCACAAAACGACGAAAGGCCGGGAGCAATCCCGGCCTTTTTGTTTTTGAGGCGTTCGACGCGATTTCTCCACATCCTCAAGCAATCCAGAGTCGATCCGCGGAGGCAGTCTGGATTGCTTCGTCGCTTCGCTCCTCGCAATGACGGAGGACGGAGCGGAATTTACTCCGCCGGCTCGGCCGCCAGCGTCGGGTAATCCGTGTAGCCCTTGGCACCGCCGCCGTAGAACGTGTTCTTGTCCCAATCGTTCAGAGCCGCGCCCGTCTTCAGCCGCTCGACCAGGTCGGGGTTGGAGATGAACGGCTTGCCGAAGGCAATCAAATCGGCAGCGTTCGCGTCCAGCACCTTGGTCGCGAGATCGAAATCGTAGCCGTTGTTGGCGATGTAGGCGCCCGAGAAGCGCTTGCGCAGCGATGCGTAGTCGAACGGCGCGATGTCGCGCGGCCCGCCGGTCGCGCCCTCGATGACGTGGATGTAGACGAGCTTCAGCGCGTTCAGCCCATCGACGATGTGATCGAACAGCGGCTGGGGATTGGAGTCCGAGATGTCATTCGCGGGCGTCACCGGCGAGATGCGGATGCCGGTGCGCTCGGCGCCGGCTTCGGCAACGACGGCCTTGGAGACTTCCAGCATCAGCCTGGCGCGGTTCTCGATGGAGCCGCCATAGGCGTCGGTACGCTTGTTGGTGCCGTCCCTGGCGAACTGGTCGAGCAGGTAGCCGTTGGCGCCGTGGATCTCGACGCCGTCGAAGCCGGCCTCCAGCGCGTTCTTCGTGGCGCGCTTGAAGTCGTCGATGATGCCTGGAATTTCGGAGAGTTCGAGCGCGCGCGGCTCGGAGACGTCGGCGAAGGTGCCGTTGACGAAAGTCTTGCCCTTGGCACGGATCGCGCTCGGTGCCACCGGGGCTGCGCCGCCCGCCTGGAGGTCGACATGCGAGATACGGCCGACATGCCAGAGCTGGATGAAGATCTTGCCGCCACGCTCATGCACCTTGTCGTTGATCTTGCGCCAGGCGGCGACCTGGTCCTTCGAATAGATGCCGGGCGTGTCCTGATAGCCCTGGCCCTGCTGCGAGACCTGGCTCGCTTCGGTGATCAGCAGGCCCGCGGAGGCGCGCTGGCCATAATAGTCGGCGGCGAGCGGAGAGGGGACGAAGGTGCCGGGCGCCGCGCGGTTGCGCGTCAACGGCGCCATCACGAGGCGGTTCGCCAGCGTGATCGGGCCGAGCTTATAAGTCTCAAGCAATTTGGTCAGACGGCTCATTGGGGGGCTTCCAGTAGTTAAGAGGTCTGGAACACTTGTGCATTGCGACAATCAGCGCAAGGGATGAGCCATACGGAAAGTGCAGGCGAGCTGCGCGGCAGGCCCCGCGCAGCACAAATCATGCGCAATTTCGGCCACGGCAGCGGATTTACGCTCTCGCAGCCGCGCGATATCGCGAATTAGTTCGCGCCGAGGAAATCGCGCTTGCCGATCTCTACGCCGTTGTGGCGCATGATGCCGTGAGCAGTCGTGGCGTGGAAATAGAAGTTCGGTAGCGAGACTCCGCTGAAGAATTGCTGGCCCTTGAGCGTCATGGTGCGGTCCGGGCCTGCCGGGAAGGTCACATCCTTGGTGTCGGCGCCTTCGAACTGCTCCGGCTTGTATGATTTCACGTAGTCGATCGTCTTGGCGAGCCGCTGCTTCAGCTCCTCAAAGGTCTTTTCCGTGTCGGGCATCGAAGGCACCTCGCTATGGGTCAGCCTGGCGCAGCCCTTGGCGGCGAAGTCGCTGGCGAGCTGGATCTGCTTCGACAGCGGCAGCATGTCCGGGAAGAGGCGCGAGCCGAGCAGGACGCTCGGGTCGATCTTTTTGGCCGCACAATGCGCCTCGGCCTTGGTGAGCAGGCCGGTCAGGCTGTTCAGCATTTGCAGATAGGCGGGGACGACGGCGTCGTGGAAGGACATGTGATGCTCGCTTCAATGGTGGGAGATCTCAGGAGAAAACCTGAGCCACTCACATGGGAGCGTCATGGAATAATACAATCGCCGAAACGGCTTGTGCGGTGCGAAAATTCTACCGCACCGTCGCTTGGGGCTGTGCCTGTGCCGTGCTGCCGCGCATGCGCGCGAGCAGCTCCGCGGTCGGCCAGGAATCGGCAGGCAGGCCGTATTTGATCTGCATCGCCTTCACGGCGGCGCGGCTCTGCTGGCCCAGCACGCCGTCGACCTTGCCGACATTGAAGCCGGCCTGGACCAGCAATTGCTGCAATTGCTTGAGCTCGTTGAACGGCAGTTGCGCGACCTGTCCGGCCGGCCTACGCATTGGCGCTGCGCCCGCAATGCGTGAGGCGAGATAGCCCGCCGTGGTCGAATAGATCAGCGAGTTATTCCATTCGGTATAGGCCGCGAAATTCGCATAGGCCATGAAGGCAGGACCGTTGCGTCCCATCGGCAGCAGCACCGACGCGGCGAGATTATCGTTCGGCAGCGGCCGGCCGTCGGGGTAGGTAACGCCGAACTGCGCCCATTTCGAACGCGGCAGCTGCACGCTGAGGTCGGTCTGATCCCATGGCAGGTTTTGCGGCACCTTGATCTCTTCCAGCCAAGGTTCGCCGCGCCGCCACTTCAAGCCGTTGGCGATATAGTTCGCGGTCGAACCGATCACGTCGTCCTCGCTGCGCAGGAGGTCGCGCCGGCCGTCGCCGTCATAGTCGACGGCGTAGTTGACGTAGTGCACGGGCAGAAACTGTGTCTGCCCGAGCTCGCCGGCCCAGGAGCCGATCATTTCGTCGGGTGTGAGATCGCCGCGGTCGATGATCTTCAGCGCGGCGATGGTCTCGTTCACGAACATTTCCGAACGGCGGCAGTCATAGGCCAGCGACACCAGCGATTTCAGCGTCGGCAGATTGCCCATGTTGACGCCGAAGTCGCTCTCCAGGCCCCAGAACGCGGCAATCACCGCCGGCGGCACGCCATATTCCTTCTCGGCCCGCGCGAACGCCGCCGCGTGTTGCTTGATGTGCTGCTGGCCGTTCTGCATGCGATAGGGCGCGGCCATCCGGCCGGCAAATTCGGTGAAGAGCTGGCCAAACACGCGCTGACCGCGGTCGCGATTGACGATGCCTTGGTCGTAGACGAGGTAGGGCGCAGCCTCCGATATCGTTCGCTGCGACACGCCGGCCGCAACCGCCTGCTGTTTCACGTCGGCGAGGAAGCGGTCGAAGCTCTGCCCATTGTGGCACGACGCCGCGCGCGGTGAGGGAGCGGTGGCCTTGGGGGCCGTAGCCTTGGGCACGGGCGCTTGGAACTGGGCGGAGGCGGTGGCAGTGCAGGCGAGGAGCGCGACGGCCGAGATCAGAAATCGGGTCTGGACCATAGGGGTTCCGACGGGGGGAGAGGCGGGCGTGGATTCGATCCAATTCTAGGCGAAGTGACGGCCTCGGGCCATCCTTTCTATGCCATGCCGGCGCGCTGAATGCGAGCTAGCCAAACAGTCGCGCCAGCAGCGCTTTCCCGACCGGCAGAGCCCTGACACCCCGATAGGCGCGCACATATTCACCGGCATAGAACGCCCTGATGGCATGCACGCGCGTGTCCATACCTTCCTCGAAGCGTACCGCGAATCCATCCGCCGTCCGTCGCACCACGATCGCGGCGATCGATCGGCCGTAGATGCCGCATTCGATCGGGCTGCCGGGGAGCGGTGGATCGGGATCGATCAGCCGCGCGCCGGTGATGGAGAGGTCGGCAAGCCGTGCCAGATGCGACTTGCCGTTCTGGCGCAGCAGGATGGCTTCGTTGCGATCGAAGCGCTCTGCCTTGCGCTTGCGCGGCTGCTCGATGCAGACGAAGCAGACCACGGTGAGGATGAATGCGTTGTAGAGGCTCCAGGCCAGAGCCAGTCCGCCATAGGCGATGTTCTCGCCGCGCAGATGCAGGATGAAGGCATAGGCGATGGCCGCGAGCGTGATCGCAAGCGCACTACCATAGAGGCGCAGCAGCGGCCATTCGACAAATCGCCTGTCGCGGTCGCCGCCTTTCGCCGTGACCTTGAATTTATGCCCCTTCGGCTTCAGCAGTCCGGCTGCCACGGCCTTGAGTACGGCGGGCGCGGCGATCAGTTGCGAGACATCCGTCATCATCGCGAGCGAGCGGCCGCGCGACAGCCAGGCCATGGTGAGACCGTGCCAGACATAGAACGGCAGGAAGAAGCGCAACAGCTCGGTGAGATCCGCCTGCACCGCCTTGATGCCGAACAGCAGGAACAGCCAGGGCACCGCGAGACCCGCGACTTTCGATGTGTAGACCGCGAACCAGCTCATGAAGGCGTCGACCAGCGAGAGCCGATCGATGAAGGAGAGATTTGACGTTTGCGAGAACGGCCCGCTGCGGCCGCGGATGATCTGCATGAAGCCGAGGCACCAGCGAGCGCGCTGGGTGATGTATTCCTTCAGCCCTTCCGGTGCGAGCCCGATCGTCAATCGCTCATTGAGATAGATTGTGGTGAGCCCGAATTCCTTCAGGCGCAGCGTGACGAGATAGTCCTCCGTCACCGAGTCGGTAGGAAAGCCGCCAATCTGCACCAGTCCGGCGTAGCGAATGAGAGACGAGGTGCCGCAACAGAAGGCGACGCCCCAGGCGTCCTTTGCCGGCATCAGGATATCGAAGAAGAATCGCTGCTCGTCGGGCCAGACGTCGGTCGCAGCGAGATTGGTCTGGATCGGATCGGGATTGATGAAGTGCTGCGGCGTCTGCACCACGCCGACCGACGGATTGTCCATCAGCGAGATGGTGCGCGTGAGGAAGTCGGGCCGCGGCACAAAATCGGCGTCGAGGATGGCGACGAAGTGCGGCCGTTCCGGCAGCGCACCGACATGCCGGAGGGCATGGTTGATGTTGCCGGCCTTGGCGTGGTGGTTGTCGGGTCGCGTGAGATAGTGGCAGTTGAGCTCTCCCGAAAGGCGCCGCAGCCACGGCCGTCGGCCGTCGTCCAGCACCCAGACGCGGTAGTTGCCGTATTCCATGCCGGTCGCGCCGATGATGGTGCGCTCGAGGATAGACCGCTCTTCGTTGTAGGTGCAGATGAAGACGTCGATCAACGGCGCACGGGGATCGGTGGCGCGGCCGTCGCTCCTCGCCGTCTTGGTGCGGTCGATCGTCCGGCTCAGGAACAGCAGCGACAGGGCGACCGCGACCAGCGAGGCCGCTTCCAGTAGCATGAAGGGATAGCCAATCACGGCATCCGCAGTCAGATGGGGCGGCGGCAGCGTCGACGTGACACGCCAATGGAGATAGCGGAGCAAGAGGATCAGCGACACGATTGCGAGGAACGAGCGCGCTTTCGTGCTGTCGAGCCTGAGCAGCGGCACGATCGCCATGAAGGCGCCGAGCGCAAGCAGACCGGGCGTCAATGCCAGCATCACGAGGCGCTCTCGTGCCTGGCGAACACGACACGGCCGGTGCGCCCCACGGTGCAGGCCTGCGATGCGGAGTCGCGAGGCGCCACGGTCACGCGATAAGGCTCCTTGCTCAGCGCATCCGGATTGATGGCAAGATTTGCGGGCGCGCCGGCCGCCCCAGTCAGATTGACCACTGTGCCCGAGATCGGCGCGCCGTCATCGTTCGGCTCGAAGGTGGCGCGGTCACCGAGCTGCAGGCGGTTGTAGACGCTCTCGGTGACATTGGCGGTGATCACCGCGCCGCTGCAATCGAGCACCTTGAGCAGCGGCTGCCCGGCCTGCACGTCCTCGCCGGGTGATGTCATCATTTCCCAGACGCGGCCTGCGACGGGCGTCGTGATGTTGGCCTCGGAGAGATCGGCAAAGCGGACTTCCTCGACGATGATCTCGTTGGCGAGCCAGGCAATCTCGGTGTCGGTGCGTGCAAGATCGGCCTCGAGGTCGCCGGCACGCTGGCGCATCTCCTCCTCGCGCTGCACCGAGCTTGGCCGATCGTTATAGCTGTCGCCGAGGAACGAGCCGTTCTGGGCCGCGGCGAGCTCGACCTTGGCTGCATCCAGCCGCTTGCGCGCCCCGAGCTCGGTCTGCTGTGACACCGAGAGCTCGCGCGTCAGCCGCGCCAGCTCCACGGTCGAGACGTTGCCGGATTTCGCCAGCGACGTCGCACGTTCGACCGCGGCGTTGGCTTCGTCCCGCCGCGCCGCCGCCGCCTCGATCGAGGTCTGGATCTCCGCGATGCGGGCTTCGAGCTGGAGCACGCGCCCGTCGCGGAATTGCGAGGCCTGTCGCGCCAGATCTTTTTGTGCTGATTGGGCCGCGGCCAGCTTGGCGGCAAGGCTCGGCCGTTCGTTCTCCAGGCGCGATTTCTGCCGGCGGAGATCGTCGAGCCGGGTGCGATCGCTGCGCGAGTTCACGACGCGCAGGACCACGGTTCCGGCATCCAGCTTGGTCTGGTCGGTCACGCGTTGGACGGCGGCCACGCGGCCACCGATCGGCGTGCGCAGCGTGACGAGGCGGGAATTCAGCACGGCCTCGACGCTCGAATTTTCCCAGATCACGCGCAGCGGCAGCCAGCCGAACACGGCGATGATGGCAAGCCCGATGGCGATCTTGGCGCCGCGCCGCAGACGCGGCCAACGGCGTGGTGGCTCCTGCGACGTTTGCGCATCGGGCGCATGGCCGGGCTCATCATTGGCGAACAGCTGCTCGTGCAGCCCGTCCTGCAAGCCTTTCGCGTCAGACTTGGCGTCTTGAGGCGAGGGAACGGATCCGGGTTCGACGGAAGCGGCGCGCGAGCGGTCTGCCATGACGGTCACCTTGCGGACGGAAGGCCAATGGAACCGGTCAATGCGCAAGGGCCGCGCAGCGTGCCCGGTTACTGTGGATTAAGCCCAAGCTGCGCTTTCCAGGTTGCTAAGTGTCCGCGCGCGTTTTTGCGCAAATCTCGGTCAAGCTTTAGCGATGGACGAAAGGCTGGCGGGTGGCCGACTTATCTGCGGCCCGGCGACGCACGAGCCTTGCAGCGGCTCGCGGCGTTCATACGTCGAGGACGCCGGCCAAAGGCTCGCCCATGGCCGGCTTTGGAGACGGCCATGAACTATCTGCGTACCGCAATGCTTCTCGCAGGCCTCACCGCCCTGTTCATGGGCGTGGGCTACCTGATCGGCGGCGCCACCGGCGCCATGATCGCGCTCGTGATTGCTGCGGCGACCAATCTCTTCGCCTACTGGAACTCTGACCGCGCGGTGCTGTCGATGTACGGCGCCCATGAGGTCGACCGTCAAAGCGCGCCGGAGCTGGTCGGCCTCGTCGCCGAGCTTGCGGGCCGCGCCGGCCTGCCGATGCCGCGCGTGTTCGTGATGGACGAGCAGCAGCCCAACGCGTTCGCGACAGGCCGCAATCCCGAGAACGCCGCCGTCGCCGTCACTGTCGGCCTGATGAACCAGCTCAGCCGTGAGGAGCTCGCCGGCGTGATCGCGCATGAGCTTGCACATATCAGGAATCACGACACGCTGCTGATGACCATCACCGCGACCATCGCCGGTGCGATCTCTATGCTGGCGCAGTTCGGCATGTTCTTCGGCGGCAACCGCGACAACAACGGCCCCGGCATCGTCGGCTCGATCCTGATGATGATCCTGGCACCGCTGGCTGCGATGCTGGTGCAGATGGCGATCAGCCGCACCCGCGAATATGCCGCCGACAATCTCGGCGCGCGCATCGCGGGCCAGCCGATGTGGTTGGCATCGGCGCTGGTGAAGATCGAGAGCGCGGCGCATCAGGTGCCGAACTATGATGCCGAGCGAAATCCCGCGACCGCGCACATGTTCATCATCAACCCGCTGTCGGGCCATGGCGTCGACAGTCTCTTCGCCACCCATCCCTCGACGCAGAACCGCATCGCGGCGCTCCAGCAACTCGCGGCCGAGCTCGGCACGCAAGCCGCGCCGTCGGTCGGCGCCAACGAGAACTATCCGCCGCAGGGCCCGTGGGGCCGCTCGTCGTCGCGCGGTCCGTCAAATGGGCCTTCTCGTGGTCCTTGGGGCTGATACGGAACCAGCCGGATTTTGCCTGGCTTAGTGACCTGGCGCACACAGGACCGGTCCGGCCGGTGTTAATACCTCGTCGAGAGTGTTCCTTCGAAAGGGGATGCGTGGCCGGCCCGTCGCCGGTCGCCGTCGAGATGACCAGAGTTGCCGTGTCATTGTTGATCGTCCTGGGCGTGGCCATTGGCCTGTCCACGCATACGGTCGTGAATTGTGGGGATGAGGACGAGCCCGACATCTGCTCGGCCGTGATCGGCTTCTCGCCGTTTCGCGGCTCCCTGATCGCCTTCGCCTATGAGGGGCGCGGACGCATCGCGCTGCGCCACGGCGACAACGGCCGGGCGATCGCCGATTTCAACGAGGCCATCCACCTTAATCCCAACCGCGCCTCGCTCTATCGCGACCGCGCGCAGGCGTACCGTCAGAACGGTGAGCTGAGCCTTGCGATTGCCGATTTTGACGAAGCGATCGCGCTCGATCCCAAGCCCGCGCTGCCCTATCACGAGCGCGGCCTCGCGCTCGCCGCCATGGGCGATCTCGACCGCGCGATTTTGAGCTACAGCACGGCCGTGCGCCTCGACCCGACGGACGCGCGGGCCCGCCTCGACCGCGGCCTCGCATTCCTCGCCCGCGGCCAGGCCGACGATGCCCGTGCAGATTTCGAAGCTGCCGTTGTGCTGCCGCCGGGCAAGGACGCCCGCATACGCGATGCCGCGCGCGCAAAGCTCGCCGAAGTTGCACACGGCGAGCCGACCCAGGTCTCCACACCGCGGCGATGAGAGGGACTACTTCGCTTTCTTGGCTTTGGCCTTCTTCGCCTTCGCGGCCTTCTTCGCCGGCTTGTCCTTCACCGGCTTTTCCTTGGCCGGCTTCTCCGCCTTCGCCTCGACAGGCGTGCTGGCGGCGAGCCGCATGGCGCGGGCGTAGCTGTCGGCGACGTTGTCGGCGGACATCTGGAGGCGCTTTGCGGCGGCGGTGGCTTGCTCCATGGTGGCCTTGGCCATCATCTTGAAGCGGGCGCCGGTCTCCTTGCCCTTGGCCTTGGCCGCAAGGCCGCTGAAGCGATCCCGCCGCTCCTTGGCGCGGGTCATCAGGCCCGTCTGCAGCTGTCTGGCCAGTTGCCGGATCACGACATCCAGGTCGGCGTCCGCCATGTCTTCTATCCTCTTCGAAACAGTCCCAATCGATGCGGCGGGACTATGCAGATCGGGCCCCGCCTTGGCAATTCCCGCCCGGGCGTCATCCGCAGCTTCCGGCACCCAAAGCAGAAAAGCCGCGCATGTCGCGCGGCTTTTGGCATTGGCTGGGCGCGAGGTGCGCCGTGTCGGTCTTATTTCAGCGAGGCGACCGGTCCGCTCGAGCTTGCTGCCGGATCGGGGTCGAAGCCGAACACGCCGACCAGATATTTGTAATAGTCCGGCATTTTCTCCTTGAGCGCTTCGCGGGTCTTGGGATCGTGGAATTCGCTCTTGCCGGCCAGGAAGATGCTGGCGGTCACCGCAAAGAACTCCATGTGGTTCTTCAGCGCATAGGCTTCCTTGGGCAGGAAATCCTTGGATTTGGCATAGGCGTAATAGCTGATCACGCCCTTGTTGGCGTAGCCGTCCGGCAGCAGCCGCGCGTGATAGGCGTGCAGCATCTCGTGGAGCAGCACGGCCTCTTTCTCGTAACGCATCATGTCGGGCCGGACCATGATCACGCCGAGCCCGGAATCGACGGCGAGGTCGACGGCGTTCGGGTTGGTCCAGCGCTGCTTGTCGTGGTCCCACACCGTTAGCGTCCGCGGGGTGGTGCGCTGGATGTCCGGCGTGACCCGGCCTTAGCAGGCGGTCGCGGCGCCTTCGTCGAGGCAGGCCAGCTCGCTCGCGATGATCGGGACGGTCCGGAAGAAGCGAAGCACGCGTGGGGAGAACCCGGCGCCCTCGACGACGTCGATCTGCTGCTTCAGGTTCTCGGTGAGCTTGTCGACGTCCTTGCGATCGGAATTCTCCGACACGTCGAACATGTAGCCGCGATAGCTCTGGAAGCCGGGCGGCAGCGCCTTCGCGTCATCGGCGGACGCGACGTCGAGCGCGCCGGCGTTGGACGGATTGGCGAAGAGCGCGCCGACAATGGTCGCGGTCAGCAGCAACGCAATGCGCATGATGAACCCCCTGATGTCACTTCACGCGGCAGGATAGGCTGCCGTTGTTTGCGAAAAGTGAGTGGGGCGAGACTAAGGCCGCGATGTTGAGGCGTGCTTAATCGTTGGTTGCAGATCGCGAAGGCGGATTAGGGCAGGGTTAACCAAGCAGGGTATCCCCGATCCGCGCTTCGGCGTAGGATCGAACCCGGGCACCATGCCCCACATCGATAGCCGGAGGAGGATGCCATGTATGCCGCCATCCGTCAGGCCAAGGCGAAGAGCGGAAGCGCCGAAGAGCTGGCGCGCCGCATCAAGGACGGCGCCGTTCCGATCATCAGCGACGTCGACGGCTTCCGGGCCTATTACGTGGTCTATGCCGGCGACGACACGGTGACCGCGATCTCCATCTTCGACAAGTTCGAGCAGGCCGAGGAAGCGAACAAGCGCGCCATCGCCTGGATCGAAAAGAACCTGGGGTCATTGCTGGCGGGGCATGCGAGTGCCGCGGCGGGACCGGTAATCGTGCATACGCTGGCGTGAGCCTCTCGTCATTGCGAGGAGCGAAAGCGACGAAGCAATCCAGGCTGTTGCTGCGGAAACAGTCTGGATTGCTTCGCTTCGCTCGCAATGACGAGACTGCGGCAAATGCCCTCACAGCTCCCTTGCATTCGAGAACGCGAAGCTCGACACCCGCCTCGTCGTCTCGTCCAAGATCAGCGTGCGCGTGATCGGCGGCTCGGCGCGCTGGGCGCAGTTTTCGCGCTCGCAGAGCCGGCAATTGACGCCGATCGGCGTGCCTTCCGTCTTCTCCAGATCCATACCGGCGGCGTAGGTCAGGCGCGCGGCGTGGCGGATCTCGCAACCGAGGCCGATGGCGAAGCGCGGCTGCGGCAGCGGGTGCGGCGCGACGGGCCGGCGTACCATCTGCGCGATCGAGAAATAGCGCGTGCCGTCGGACAGCTCGATCACCTGCTTCAGCAGGCGATCAGGCGTGTCGAAGGTCGAGTGCACGTTCCACAGCGGACAGGTGCCGCCGAATTTCGAGAACGGGAAGGTGCCGGAGGAAAAGCGCTTCGATACGTTACCGGCATTGTCGACGCGCAGCAGGAAGAACGGAATGCCGCGCGCGTTCGGCCGTTGCAGCGTGGTGAGGCGATGGCAGACCTGCTCGAAGCCGGAATTGAAGCGCTGCGCCAGCACGTGGATATCGTAGTTGAGCGCTTCGGCCGCCGCGAGGAAGGTCGGGTAGGGCATCATCACGGCCGCCGCGAAGTAATTGCCGAGCGTGATGCGAAACAGCCGGCGCGGCGCGTCGTCGAGCGGGCCGGCGCGGCCGATGATGGTCTCCAGGGCTTGGGCGCATTCGCCCAAGCCGAGCTGGAAGGCAAGCTGGAACGCGCGGCCGGGCGGGTCGACCAGTTCCGAGATCAGGAGCTGGCGGCGATGGCGGTCGAAACGGCGGAGCGTCTCGCGCATCACATCGACCGGCATGATCCGGGTCTGGATCGAATGCCTTTCGCGCAGGCGCGCGGCGAGTGCGGCATAGAGCCCTTCGGCCGGCACGTTCAACTCGTCGCGAAGAGTCTCCGCGGCCTGCTCGAGCTCCGGGAAATAATTGCGGTTGGCCTCGATCAGCTCGCGCACGCGCTCGACCGGATTGGCCTCGTAGCGCGTGCCGACGTCGCGGTCGGCCATTTGGGCTGCCGCCAGCGTCTCGCCCTGGCGCGCCTCGGTATAGGCCGCATAGAGCCGTTGCAGCGCATGGGTGACGCCGGGACAGAGTTCGGCCAGGTCGCGCAGCTCCTGCTTGGGAACATCGATCTGGCGGAACAGCGGATCGGAGAAGATCTCGTTGAGCTCGGCGAAGAAGCGGTCCTCGTCGGCGGT
Source organism: Bradyrhizobium monzae (assembly GCF_021458635.1). Lineage (GTDB taxonomy): Bacteria > Pseudomonadota > Alphaproteobacteria > Rhizobiales > Xanthobacteraceae > Bradyrhizobium. Next base: position 493,851 of record NZ_JAIRDQ010000003.1, on the reverse strand, counting down.
GGCGAGATCGCGCAGATCGAGGTCGTAGGTTTCGGCGAGCCGCAGCAGGATCTGCGCGGTCACCGGGCGCTGGTTCCGCTCGATCAGATTGACATAGCTCGGCGAGATCCCGAGCCCCTCGGCGATCTGGGTCTGGGACAGCCCCAATTGCTGCCGGATCCGCCGGAAGCGCGGGCCGACGAACAGCTTTTTCCCGGACTCGGCGGGCATCTTCACATCTCCACAGCCTCTAAGGGCAGTCTTTCTGACCTATATTTTTACAAAATTTACAAAATAACATCTATTACATGTCTCGATGTTACATCACATCACCATTCAAATACAAGGCCTCTATACGAGCTTCTCTTTCTCGCGTTTAGCTCATGTCACGCATTTCGCAATGCACTGTCATGAATGTCGAGAAGAGAGAGCAAGAACATGAACTACCAGCCCCGTGGCATCAGCTCCTTTCAGGGCCCGGCCTCGTATCAGAACGAGGTTGAGGCGGCCCAGGCGCTCCTCAAGAATCAGCCGACCTGGAACGGGGTGTCGGCCGAAGCGGTCGCGCGCATGCGCCTGCAGAACCGCTTCAAGACTGGCCTCGACGTCGCCCGCTACACCGCGGCGCTGATGCGGGCCGACATGGCGGCCTATGACAACGATCCGACCAAGTACACCCAGTCGCTGGGCTGCTGGCACGGCTTCATCGCCCAGCAGAAGCTGATCTCGGTCAAGAAGCACTTCGGCGGCAAGACCGATCGCACTTATCTCTACCTGTCCGGCTGGATGATCGCGGCGCTGCGTTCCGAGTTCGGTCCGCTGCCCGACCAGTCGATGCACGAGAAGACCTCGGTGCCGGCGCTGATCGAGGAGCTCTACACCTTCCTCCGTCAGGCGGATTCCCGCGAGCTCAACGACATCTTCCGCAGCCTCGACAAGGCGCGCAAGGAAGGCGACAAGACTCGCGAGAAGGAGCTGATCGCCAAGATCGACAACTTCCAGACCCACGTCGTGCCCGTCATCGCCGACATCGACGCCGGCTTCGGCAATGCCGAGGCGACCTATCTGCTCGCCAAGAAGATGATCGAGGCGGGCGCCTGCGCGCTGCAGATCGAGAACCAGGTCTCCGACGAGAAGCAGTGCGGTCACCAGGACGGCAAGGTCACCGTGCCGCACGAGGTGTTCATCGCGAAGATCCGCGCCTGCCGCCACGCCTTCCTCGAGCTCGGCGTCGAAGACGGCGTCATCGTCACCCGTACCGACTCGCTCGGCGCTGGTCTGACGCAGCAGATCGCCGTCAGCCACAAGCCGGGCGACATCGGCGATCAGTACAACAGCTTCCTCGATTGCGAGGAAATCACTGCCGAGAACGCCCGCAATGGCGACGTCATCATCAACCGCAACGGCCAGATGATGCGTCCGAAGCGGCTGCCCTCGAATCTCTACCAGTTCCGCCCCGGCACGGGCGAAGACCGCTGCGTGCTCGACAGCATCACCTCGCTGCAGAACGGTGCGGACCTGCTCTGGATCGAGACCGAGAAGCCGCATATCGAGCAGATCGCCAAGATGGTCGACCGCATCCGCGAGGTCGTCCCGAACGCGAAGCTCGCCTACAACAACTCGCCCTCGTTCAACTGGACGCTCAACTTCCGTTGGCAGGTCTACGACGCGATGAAGGAAGCCGGCAAGGATGTCTCGAAGTACAATCGTGCCGAGCTGATGAAGCCGGAATACGATGAGACGCCGCTGGCCCTCGAAGCCGACGAGCGCATCCGCACCTTCCAGGCAGATTCGGCCAAACGTGCCGGCATCTTCCACCACCTGATCACGTTGCCGACTTATCACACGGCAGCGCTCTCGACCGACAACCTCGCACGCGAGTATTTCGGCGAGCAGGGCATGCTGGGCTACGTGAAGAACGTCCAGCGGCAGGAGATCCGTCAGGGCATCGCCTGCGCCAAGCATCAGAACATGGCGGGCTCCGATATCGGCGACGACCACAAGGAATACTTCGCCGGCGAAGCGGCCCTGAAGGCGGGCGGCGCGCACAACACCATGAACCAGTTCGGCTAACGCAACACGCTATCGACAGGAGACTGACAATGACCAAAGGCAGCAATTTCTGGGTGATCGGCGGCGAGTTCGGCTCGATGAACTTCCACAAGCTCGTGGAAGGCTCGGCCCAGGTGCAGGGTCCGTTCAAGACCCGTACGGAAGCCGAAGACGCCTGGCGGACGGTTTCGGAAGAGAACCGCCACAAGGCCGGCGTCCGTTTCTCGATCGTGGAAGAGCCGTCGCGGGTCTCGGCCTGACGGCTGCCTGACAAATCCAAGAAGACGTCCAAGGACGGAGGGTCCCATCCGGCGCAAGCCGGGTGGGATCGTCTGTTTTTGGCACACATCAACGGCCTGTGGGCGCCGTAAGTATCTGGAATGATGGGCCCTTTGCGGGCGCTGTGGTTGCTGATAGGTTAATGGCGGAAAGTCGAGGACGAGGCCGACAATGTCAGAGCCCGAGACCAGCGGTATCAATCCCAGCCAGCCGCGCCCGGTGCGGCTGCGCGATGCGCTGCTGCGCGCGCGGATCGAGGCCGCCGACCGGACCGGCGTCGTCGTCGATCTCAGGGACGCCGAGGTGGCGCGGCTCGAGATCCTCAACGACGCGCTCGACCCGCTGTTCGCCCAGGTGCCGGAGCAGATCGATTTGTTCGACCGCGGCATCAGCCAGGGCGATACGCCCAGGCTCTGGATCGACGTCGTCGCCCACATCATGATGGGGCGCGACAAGCGGATGTACCGCTTCGTCCAGGACACCCGCTTCGGCCGCATCGTGCTCGCCGAATCGCACGACACCGCGGTGATCGTCGAAGCCGTGACCGACTACGTCGCTCGCCGCATGATCGAGCGCGAGCATGCGATGGCGGTGCTGCCCGAGCCGAAGCCGGAGGTCGCGGAGCCACCCCGCCGTTCGCGCGTCTGGCCGTTCGTGTTCGGCTTCATATTCGGTGCTGCCGCGCTGTTCGGCATCGCCGTGCTCGCGGCGTTGCGGAGCTGGTGAGGCTGTTTCCGTCATTGCGAGCAAAGCGAAGCAATCCAGAAATGTCTCCGGGGAGGGACTCTGGATTGCTTCGCTTCGCTCGCAATGACGACGAACTACATCAGCCGCGTGCGCTTGATCTCTCGCATCTGCATGCCATGATCGAGGCTCCGCACGATCTGCTCGCAGCGCCAGCCGGCATTGTCCTTGTCGATCGCGAACAGATTGTAGGCCGCCGCCGGATAGCGCCCGTGCGCGAGCGCCGAGGCCGACGGCACGCCGATCGCGGGAATGTTGCCGTTGGGGCCGTCGAACCACATCGTCGAATGGATGTGGTCGTGCCCGTGCAGGACCAGCTCGACACCGTGCCGCTTGAGCAGCGCCAGCAGGCCTGCGGAATCCGTCAGCCGTTTCTGGCGTGCATCGGACTTCAGCGGATGATGCACCAGCAGCACGCGGAAGACGTCCTCGGCCGCGAGCTTATCGAGCATCTGCTCGAGCGCGTCGAGCTGATCGCGCCCCAGCGTGCCCGTCGCCATCAAGGGCGGTGTCGGCACGGCGCTGGAGAGGCTGATCAGCGCGGCCGGTCCGCGCCGGCGCACGCCGGGAAAGCCGACGCTGCCGTCGTCGCTTGCAAGATAGGGTGCGAAGGTCTCGCCGAAGCGATGGCGCGTGGCGCGGACATAGGCGTCGTGATTGCCGGGAATCGTGGTGACGCGGCCAGGCGAGCCGACCCCGTCGAGCCACGCGCGCGCCGGGGCGAACTCGGCCTCCATCGCCAGATTGACGAGATCGCCTGTGACCGCGATGTGGTCGGGCGCTTGCGCCTGCATGTCGGCGACCAGCGCGTCGAGCACCTCGCGGCGCTGGTACTTGTGGCGGTTGCGCGTCCAGTTGACGTAGCCGAGCGCGCGCTTGCCGGCGAGCTCGATCAGCCGCGGTTTCGGCAGCGGCGGCAGATGCGGGTCGGACAGATGGGCGAGCGTGAAAGGTGCCGACGTCTGGTAAGTCATGGCGCGCGCGTGCCTCGCTATTCGCTTGCTGTAATGGCAAGGTCGCCGGCATCGCGCAAGGGACGCTTGAAAGGGCGCTTCAAGAGAGCCTGATGGGGGAACGCCTGGACAAGATCCGACGGAAATTCGAGCCGCTGCTGCGGCGAGTCTTCCATGCCTATTTCCTGCTGGTCCGCGGCATGACGCTCGGCGTCCGCGCCGTGGTGCTCGATGCCGACAACAAGGTGTTTCTGGTCAAGCACAGCTACGTCTCGGGCTGGTACCTGCCAGGCGGCGGCGTCGACCATGGCGAGACCATGGAACAGGCGATGCGTCGCGAGCTCAAGGAGGAGGGCGATATCGACCTCACCGGAGAGGCCGTACTGCACGGCATCTTCCTCAACAGCCACATTTCCCGCCGCGACCATGTCGCGGTCTATGTGGTCAGGCATTTCCGGCAGGACCGGCTGCCGGCGCCCAACCACGAGATCATCGCATGCGGCTTCTTCGACACCGCCGCGCTGCCTGAGGAGGCGACCGCCGGCACGCGGCTGCGGATCGCGGAAGTGCTTCACGGCAAGCCCCTGATTGCGACGTGGCGCTGAGGGCGGGCTATGCTAGTACCAGTCCGAATGGGCGCCACGGAAACCTGATGAAAGCTGCAAAACTCGCCTTCGGCCTGATCTGCCTTGCGATCCTCGCTAGCAACATCGCGACAATGTCGCGCTGGAGCGAGGCGCGCGGGGTCTATGACGACATCTGCTATCTCCGGCAGGCACATCTGTTCCAGCGCTTCGGCGCCGGCGGGCTCGACACCAACGCGGTCAGGGACGACGACCGTTATTTCGAAGGCAAGTTAAAGGAAATCGCCTTCGCCGATTGGAAGGATCCGATCCGCTGGCCCTGCCACAATCCAATGCCGGGCGGCAAGGTCGTGTTGCAATACCCACCGGGCACCGGCTTTCTGCTGGCGCTGTTTCCGCAAGGCCATCAGGTCGTGCCGCTCTACATTGCCGCGAGCCTGATCGTGTGCGGCCTCGCGCTCACAGGCATTGCGATGGCACGGACACTGCCGTCGATCCTGGGCGCCGGCGTGTTCGGCGCGCTTGCGGTCTATCTCATGATCAATCCGGCGAAGGCGAGCTATTCGGTTGCGCCGACCATGGCGCTGTGCGCGGGCGCGGGCTTCCTGACGGCGCTGTGGCTGGTCAGGGAGAAGCGCAGCGTCCTGCTGATCGCGCTGATCGGTCTGCTGCTCGGCGCATCCGTCAATTTCAGACTTCCGAATGCCTTGCTCGCGGCCGGCTATTTCCTGTTCCTCGGCATTCCCTTTCTGTGGACGCGCTCGCTTGCGACATTCGTGCAGGGCCTCGCCCTCGGTGCCGGCGTGTTCGTCGGCATGGCGCCGACGCTGGCCGCCCAGGCCATCAACGCCGGCAGCGCGCTGGCGACGACCTATGGCAGCGCCGATCTGGTCGCGCCGGCGTTCGATCTCGCTGTGTTCGGTCAGTATCTACGCGACATGCAGATCGTGCTGATCGTGCTCGCGATCGGCGCGACGCTCTCGCTGTTGTGGTCGCGCGAGCACCACGTGCGGCAGGCTGCCTTCGTCGTTGCCGGCAACCTCGTCGTCAATCTCGGCTTCTTCCTGAGCCATCCGATCTTCACGCCGTATTACGTCGTGCCGATCGCGATGCTGTCGCTGTGGACGCTGTCGTTTGCGCGGTTGCTTCAGCGGGCCGAGGTGCGTCAGGTTGCATCGATCCGGCGCGAGCCGGCCAGTCTGGGAGCACTGCCGCGATGACATCCGCTCAACCCCGCATCGCCGTGCTGGTGCCCTGCTACAATGAAGAGGCGGCGGTCGCGGCCGTCGTTGCCGACTTCCGCAAGGCGCTGCCTGCGGCGGAGATCTATGTCTACGACAATAATTCGCGCGATAGCACCGCTGCCGTCGCGCGCGAGGCCGGCGCGATCGTGCGCAGCGAGCGGCGGCAGGGCAAGGGCCATGTCGTGCGTCGCATGTTCGCCGATGTCGAGGCCGACATCTACGTGCTGGTCGACGGCGATGCCACCTACGATGCGCCGAGTGCGCCGCGCATGATCGACAAGCTAGTCGACGAACATCTCGACATGGTGGTCGGGCTCCGCATCGACCAGTCGGAGGCCGCCTACCGTCTCGGCCATCGCACTGGCAACCGCATGCTGACCGGCTTCCTGTCCTCGACCTTCGGACAGGAGTTCAAGGACATCCTGTCCGGGTACCGCGTGTTCTCGCGGCGCTTCGTCAAATCGTTCCCCGTGCTGTCCGATGGCTTCGAGATCGAGACCGAGCTCGCGGTCTACGCGCTGGAATTGTCGCTGCCGGTCGCCGAGGTCGAGACGCCCTATTACGCGCGGCCGGAAGGCTCGTTCTCGAAGCTCAACACCTGGCGCGACGGCTTTCGCATTCTCGGTACCATGCTCAAGCTGTACCGCTCGGAGCGGCCGCTGCGCTTCTTCACCGTGATCGGAATCCTGCTGGCGCTGGCCGCGGTCACCCTTGCAATCCCGATCGTCGTCACATTCATCGAAACCGGCCTCGTGCCGCGCCTGCCGACCGCCGTGCTGTCGATGGGATTGACGATCGTGGCGATACTGTCGGTCTCGTCGGGCCTCGTGCTCGATACCGTGACGCGGGGGCGGCGGGAGATGAAGATGCTGGCCTATCTGTCCCAGCCGGCGCCGAAAAGGGCCTGACGTCACGCGCTCCCATGGACGGCCGGACATCCAGATGCTACTCCGCTTGCTGTATTGACGCGTTTTTCAACGCGAACCGGAATCCACTTCGCTCGAAAACGCTATGGCATGAACGATCTCTCAATCACCATTAGTCCCGAAGCTCCCGGCGACGCCCAGGCGATCGAGCGGCTGCACGAGCGCACCTTCGGCCCCGGCCGCTTCGTGCTCAGCGCCTACCGCATCCGCGAGCATGTCGACCATCTGCTCGACGTTTCTTTCACCGCCCGCATCGGCACGCTGCTGGTCGGCTCCGTCAGGCAATTGCCGGTCATGATCGGTGAGACGCCGGCGCTGCTGCTCGGGCCGCTCACTGTCGAGCCACCGTTCCGCAGCCGCGGCATCGGGCGCTTGCTGATGGAGCGGGCGTTGAAGGACGCCGGGGACAAGGGCCACGCCATCGTGCTGCTGGTCGGCGACGAGCCCTATTACAGCCGCGTCGGTTTCAAGCTCGTCCCCAAGGGACGCGTGACCATGCCGGGCCCGGTCGATGCCGCCCGCCTCCTGGTGTTCGAGCTCGTCGACGGCGCGTTTGAGGGGGTCTCAGGCGCAGTTGCTCCGGACTGGAGCAAGGCGCGGGGATAGCGCACCAACGACCGGTGGAGCCTCACATGTTCCGCGTGACAGCCGACACATTGCAGGCCTATCTCGATTTCGATCCGGCGCGAAAGCGCGATCTGATCGCGTCGCACAAGCTGGTCGTCTCGGCCGCGCCAGCCCTCAAGCGCCATTTCCATCAGGGAACGCCCGCGGGAGAGGCGGGAATGCGCATGAAGATGATCGGCTATGGAAAGTTTCGCTACGCCATCAAGTCGGGAAAAAGCGCGGAGTGGCCGGTGATCGGTGTTGCGCTCCAGAAAAACTACATCAGCGTGTACGTGACGGTGACCAGGCAAGGCGCGCCCGTCGTATCCCGTTATGCCGGAAAACTTGGCGAACTTCGGATGGGAGGCAACAACTTCAGTTTCGGTCGGTTCGACGACCTCAAACAAGATGCGGTATCGACCCTGTTCGCCGAAGCTGCCGGCATCTTCAAAGCGGATCCTGAGAATCCCGTCCGATACATGCAGGGGTCCTGATCTGTCGATTCCGACGCAGTCGGGAATATTCCAGGTGGCTGGACGATCATGGTCGCCGCGACGTGTTCGGCCGGCGCCGGACAAGTCGCAGCCGAGCCAAATCGTCCACCGCATGAGACCGCCCAGATGGCCCTTAGTCGCCGCCGACTTCTCGCGATCGCGTCGTTGACGGTCGCGTCCTCAGTAGCAAACGATTCCCGTGGAGCAGGCGCGCCGATCAAGGCGATCGCGTTCGACGGCTTTCCGATCTTCGATCCGCGTCCCATCTTCGCTCTTGCCGAGAACCTGTTTCCCGGACGCGGCGCCGAGCTGTCAAAGGTCTGGCGAACCAAGCTGTTCGAGTACACATGGCTCCGCACCATGAGCGGACATTATCGCGACTTTCTGGGCGTCATCGATGACGCCCTGGTGTTCGCCTGCAGGTCGCTCGATATTGAACTGACCGGCGTCAAGCGAAGTGCGTTGGTCGAGGGTTATCTCGGAATGACGATCTGGCCCGACGCCTTGCCCGCCTTGTCCATGCTGAAGGACAACGGCTTGCGACTCGCCTTCCTGAGCAATTTCTCGCCCGCGATGCTCGACGCCAATATTCGCGCGGCAGGGCTCGAAGGCATCTTCGAATTTCAGCTGAGCACGGATGCGGTTCGGGCCTACAAGCCTGACCCCCGCGCCTATCAGATGGGCGTCGATGCTTTCGGGTTGAAGCGCGAAGAGGTCCTCTTTGCCGCTTTCGCCGGCTGGGACGCCTCCGGCGCGAAGCTGTTCGGCTATCCCACCTTTTGGGTCAATCGGCAGAAGCAACCGCGCGAACAGCTGGACGCCGTTCCGGACGGCGAGGGGCTCGGCATGGCTGACCTGGTGCACTTTCTGTCGAGCTAGCGCCAGCGACCAGCTGCACACTGTACCGTCGGCGCGGATTATGCCAAAAACCGCAGGCAACGCAGCTGACGAAGGACATGTGAAGTTTGGCCGCATCCAAAAAGGGCACCTCGCCCGCGGAACGCCAGAACGGGATTGATCGGACCATCGATCTCCTGGAAGCGCTGCTGCATCTGCGCGAGCCCTCCAAGCTCAGCGACCTCGCGAAGCAAATGGGCGCGCCGCGATCGACCGTCTATGCCATCGCCAACCGCCTGATCGAGGCGGACCTGCTGGAGAGCGTGGGCGAGGGCGGTCAGGTCTATTTCGGCAAGGCGGTGCATCTCTACGGGCGGGCCTACGCGGAGGCAAATCCCCTGCATCGCCGATGCCGCGAGGCGCTCGACCGGCTGGCGACCCAGCATAGCGCCACCGCGCAACTCTGCGCGTTGCGTGGCCGCAAATATGTGGTGGTCGACACGCGGGACGGGTCGGGCCTGTTCCGGATCACGACGGATGTCGGCATCGAGGTGCCGCTGCCGTGGACGGCATCCGGCCGGTTACTGCTGGATCACATGAGCCCGGCAGACATTCGCGCGTTCGTTCCGAAAGAGGATTTTCGCCTGCCGGACGGCCGCGTCCTCGATATCGACGATTTCGTCAAGGACGTTGCACGCGCTAGGCGTGACGGCAAATGCGTGACGACGGCGCTGTCCGATCGGTTTACGTCGTGTCTTGCCGCCCCCATCCGCGACAAGAAGGGTGTCGCGGTCGCGACGCTGTGCTTCGTCGTTCCTGCGGACTCGGTGAAGGAGCGCAGGACCGCGCTGCTCGACGACCTCGTCGCCACCGCAACCGAACTCTCCGATCGCCACTGAACTCAGTCGACCGGCAACGCCACGGCCGATGCACTCGCGTCGGGCCGCGCGTCCGAGCTCGCGTGCGGGGGCGGACTCGCATGTCCACTCTTGACATCACGCCGCCGTAATATCTAACGTGACGCTATAAGAAAATGCTGTCCATTATAAGAGACAATCATTAATGCGGCGATGGTCTGCCCGTTCCGCCGTTTGGCGGCACGAGAGACCTGATCCCGCGTTATCGAGAGAGGATTCGAAATGGCGAATGCAGGCCAACAGGTACCCGGGCGACGCTGGCTGATCGGTTGCCTCCTCGGCGTCGGAATTCTCATCAACTACATCGATCGTGTCGGGCTCTCCGCCGCGACGCCCGAGCTCACGAAGGAGCTCGGGCTCACCGCCACCGACATCGGGCTTCTCGGCAGCGCGTTCTTCTGGACCTATTCGCTGCTGCAAGTCCCCGGCGGCATGGTGCTCGATCGCTTCGGCGTCACCATGGTCGGCCGCGCCTCCAGCTTCCTCTGGGCGGTCGCCGCCACCATCACCGCGCTCGCCAGCGGACTGTGGGGCATCGCCGGCGCGCGCCTGTTGCTCGGCGTCGCGGAAGCACCGGCCTTTCCGGCAAGTCAGAAGGCGACCGGCCACTGGTTTCCGCTCGACGAACGCGCGCGCTCGACTGCGATCTTCGATTCTGCCGCCAAATTCTCCAACGTGATCGGCGTGCCGCTGGTCGCCTACGTGATCTTTCTCTACGGCTGGCGCTGGGGTTTTGGCGTCACCGCGCTGCTGAGCTTCCTGTATTTCGTCGCCTATTACGTCATCTATCGAAATCCGAGCGAGGATCCGAAGCTCTCCAAGGCGGAGCACGACTACATCGTCGCCGGCGGCGGCACGCCCGAAGGCCCGGCCACAGCGGGGCAGAGCCGCATGCTCGGCTACCTCTTGCGCAACCGCAAGGTCTGGGGACTGACCATCGGGTTCTCCGCGTACGGCTACACGTTCTATCTCTTCCTCACCTGGTTGCCGGGCTATCTCGCTCAGACCATGCATATGAATCTGATGTCGGCTGCAGGCTATTCGACGATTCCCTGGATCTTTGCGACGCTGTCCGACCTCCTGATCGGCGGGTTCCTGGTGGATCATCTGATCAAGCGCGGCTACGACAGCACGCGGGTGCGCCAGTCCGTGATCATCGTCGGCATGCTGATGGGGCTTGCCGTGGTCGGTGCCGCCTTCACCGTGAAGCCGGGCTGGGCGTTGCTGTGGTTGTCGATCGCGATCTCGGGATTGTCCGCCGCGGCGCCGGTGGGGTCCTCGATCGTGTCGCTGATCGCGCCGAAGGGCGGGGCGGGAACGGTCGGCGGCATTCTGAATTTCACCAACAACATGATGGGCGTGCTGGCACCGATCGTGACCGGGGTCGTGGTCGACTGGACTCAATCCTTTGCCGGTGCCTTCATGATCGCCGGAATCGTGCTGCTGATCGGCATCTTCTTCTATGTCGTGGTGCTTGGCCGGATCGAATCGATTCCGGATTTCGAAGAAGCGTCGCCACCAAACGCCGTGCCTGTTCACTGAGGAGAGGGGCATGCCCCAGAATTCCAACGGCAAGGACACACTCATCCGCAACGCCCGGCTGATCGACGGCACCGGCGCGCCGTGGTTCGAAGCGGACTTGCGCATCAGCGACGGCCGTATCGCGGCGATCGGGGCCTCGCTGCCGGCGGAGGAGGCCGACATCATCGATGCGCGCGGATGCTATCTCGCGCCGGGCTTCATCGACGCGCATTGCCATGACGACCTGATCTGCCTGCGCGAGCCTGACAGGCCCGAAAAAGCGCTGCAGGGCGTGACCACGCTCGTGGTCGGCAATTGCTGCTTCTCGCTCTATCCGGCGACCGCGGGCTCCGCCGAGATGCTGCGCCTGCACTTCTCGGGTCTCGCCGGCGAAACCCGAACCGATGAAGTCTTCGACAGTTTCGACGGTTATCGGCTGGCCCTGGAGGGGCCGGGCGTGGCGCTCAACCTCGTTTCGCTGGTCGGACATGCCGCGATCCGGCTCGCCGTGCTCGGTTACGACCGTCGCGCGGCGAGTAGCGAAGAGATCGCGGCGATGCAGGCGTTGCTCGCGCGGCAATTTGAGCAGGGCGCTGCCGGCCTGTCACTCGGCCTCGTCTATCCGCCAAGCGCCTATGCCGACAGCAATGAACTGTGTGCGCTGGCGACGACGGTGCGGGCTCACGGCAAGCTGCTCACCGCGCATATCCGCAGCTATGAAGCGGGCCTCCTCAATTCCATCGACGAGTTCATCGCGATCCTGCGCGCCTCCGGCGCGGCCGGGCTGCTGTCGCACCTGCAATCGGCGGGAAAGCCGAACTGGGGCGCGATCCCCAAGGCGCTCGACCGGCTCGAGGCTGCGCGCGCGGAGGGGATCGATATCTCCTTCGACATGTATCCGTATCCCGCCGGCAGCTCCTACATGCTGCAATTGCTGCCGCCGGCGGCGCTCGAAGGCGGCATCGACGCGCTGCGCGAACGGCTGCGCGATTCCGCGAAGCGCGAGGCGCTGCGCGTGCTGGTGGAGGAGGGCGATCCCGATCCGCATGCCGCGCAGTCCAAGATCGTGCTGATCGGCTGGCACAATGTGCGCATCTCCGGCACCGGCAATCCGGCGCTGAAGCCGCTCGAGGGCAAGTCGATGGTCGATGCCGCGCGCGAGCTCGGCATCTCGCCGTTCGATCTCATGGTTCGGTGCATCGAGGAGGATCAGGGCCAGACCGGCATCATCATGTTCCAGCTCGATGAGGCCGATTTGCGCGCGGCCTTCACCCATCGCCTGCACATGGTCGGCTCCGATGGCATTCCGCGCCCGGGCACCAAGCCGCATCCGCGCGCCTATGGCAGTTTCCCGCGCGTCGCCGGCCGGCTGACGCACGAGCAGGGCTGGCTGACGCTGGAAGATGCCGTGCGGCGCATGACGGCGATGCCCGCCCAGCGCTTCGGCCTGTCCGACCGCGGCATCCTGCGGCCGGGCATGGTCGCGGATCTCACGCTGTTCGACGAGACCATCATGGACAAGGCGACGTTCGAGACGCCGACGGAAATGCCCGCAGGCATCCGTTCGGTCTTCGTCGCAGGCGAGGCCGTGGTCACGGACGGACGCTGCACCTTCGCGCGGCCGGGCCGGGCCCTGACATAATCACACCACACAGGACGAGACCCATGACCCTGAAACGATATGGTGCGGCCGGCGGCACCGGCACCGGCGGCCAACACCTCCCTTTTGCCCGCGCGGTCGAGGCCGATGGCTGGCTCTACGTCTCGGGGCAGACGCCGATGGAGAACGGCGAGGTGATCGAGGGCGGCATCATCCCGCAATCGCACAAGGCGATCCGCAACCTGCTCGCCATCCTGACTGAAGCCGGCTTCGAGCCCAAGGATGTCGTGCGTTGCGGCGTCTGGCTCGACGATCCCCGAGACTTTCAAAGCTTCAACAAGGTCTTCGCCGAATATTTCGGCGCCAATCCTCCGGCGCGGGCCTGCGTGGTGTCGAGCATGGTGGTGGATTGCAAGGTGGAAATCGACTGCGTCGCCTATCGCAGGTGAGCCGCCTGCTGCTGCGCCGGGGCCCGCAGGCCCCGACGCACGCAAGCCCCGCGGTTAGAACCGCTGCGACATGCCGACATAGAAGCCGCGCCGCGGCCCGTATTGCGGGGCGAACACGCCGATGCCGGAGCCGTCGCGGATCTGGTAGATCGTGTCGAACGCATTGACCACGTCGAAGCGCACCGTCGTCGGCTTGTTCGGCGCGATGATGTTGAAGTCGTGCGACAGGCCGAAATTGACCTGCGTGTAGCCCGGCAGGTGATCGGTGTTGGCAAAGCCCGAGCGCAGGCCGCTGCCGTAGATCATCGACACGCTGAAACGCGTGCCCTCCCAGAGATAGGAGGCGCCGGCCGATCCCGACAGCATCTGGGCGTGGTCGGTGTAGATGTAATGGCCCGAGATGTAGGCGAGTTCGTCCGCGCCGAACAGATACTGGTTCGAGACGACGTTGGTCGCGATCTGCTTGGCCCAGGCGAGGTTGGCGTAGGCGCTGAAATTGCCGTTGCGGTAGGTCGACTTCAGCTCGACGCCGACGTTCTCGCCGCGATCGTAGTTGAAGCCGCTCAGCACATAGGCCGCGCCGAACTGGCCGTCGTCGAGCAGGTCGCGCGCCTTCTTGTAGTAGGCGTCGGCGCCGACCTCGAGGCCGGGGATCGGATAGATCTTCTGGGTCACGCCGACGTCGAACACGTGCGACCGCTCCGGCAGCACCGGGCTGTTCTGCCCAACCTCCGGCGTTTGCGTGTTGGCCGGCGCGCCGGGCGGGGTGACCAGCGCAAGATTGACCGGGGCCGCGATCACCTGTGAGGGCGGGGTGAAGTTGCGTGCATAGCCGGCGTGGAACGTGGTGCCCTCGAACGGCTTCCAGGTCAGGCTGACGCGCGGGCTGAGCTGGTTCGCATCCACATACTGGTACATCTGGTCGAAGCGCAGGCCGGCGTTCAGGGTCAGATTGTTGGTGATCTTCCATTCGTCCTGGACGTAGGTCCCGATCAGCCAGCCGGTCTTGGCGCTGGAATCGAACACCGAGAACGGGGCGTCGATCGTTCCCGCGCTCGGGTCGGTGGGATCGGCCAGCGGCAGCACGGTGGTCCCGCTGTTGACCAGCGACCGCTCCGCGCTGACCGAGAGGCCGAAGCGCAGCGTGTGCGCATAGCCGATGCGCCAGGCGGTATCCTGCTGGAGGCCGTTGACCACGCTCTGGCGATAGACGTCCGAGGACACGCCGTTGAAGACGAGATCGCCGATCGGGTCGGGATAGAAGTGCAGCAGGCTGGTGCGATTGAAATACGAGGTCTGCGTGTCGAACTCGCCGTTCGAGGTCTGGTAGGAGACGACGTTGAACTGGTTGAACTCGTTCTGGTGCTCGTTGAGCCGGGATGAGTCGAAGTTCGAGACGCCGAACGCGGTGTTAGCAGGCGTCTGGCCGGGATTGTTCGGGATCTGGAACGTCGCATTCGACACGCCGCTCATGAAGGTGAGACGGCTATTCGGATCGATCATCGTCGAGAGATAGAGAAATCCCTTCTCCTGGTTGGTGCGATCATGGATCGCGTTGACCGACGGGGTCGGATTCTCGATGCCGAGATTGTTCTGGAGAAAGCGACCCGACAGGAAATACTGGGTTTGCCCGGCGGTCCCGCCATATTCCAAATTGGTCGAGATGGTGCCGTTGCTGCCGCCATAGACGCCGACGACGCCGGAATTGTTGAAGGCGTCGGCCTTGGTCTGGATGTCCAGCACGCCGGCGGTGCGCTGGCCGTATTGCGCCGGCAGCGCGCCGGTGAGCAGGCTCAGGCTGCCGACGATGCCGGTGTCGAGGATCTGCCCGAACGCGCCGACGCCGTCGGGAAGCATCACGCCGTTGATGCGGTATTGCAGATTGGCGTGCTCGTTGCGGACATGCAGGTCGCCGCTCGCGGCCGAATCCTGGGTGACGCCGGGAAATTGCAGCAGCACCTTGTCCAGTGAGGCGTTGGTGCCCTGCGGCAGCGCCTCGATGGCCTGATGATTGAGCGTATGGGCTGTGGCGCCGCCGGGCGGAAGCACGCTTTGACGCGCGGCGTCGAGCCGGTCGCTCTGGCCTTCGACGGCGGCCGGCGCCTCGGTCTGCGGCCGCGCCTGCGTTGCTGTCGCACGTCGCTTGGCGACGGCGACGCGAACCTTGGGGCGGCGCGGCGCCTGGGTCTGCTTGGGCGCATCGACTTCGACGCTCGGCAGCGTCGTGACGGGAGCGGTCGTCTGCGCCATGGCGCCGCCGCCGGGATGAAACAGCGTGAGTGCGGCGAGGCTCGAGCCCGCCAATATTGCTTTTGAAGACACCATTGTCCTGATTTCCGATCACGCACCGCCGCGCCCATTCGGAGCACTTGCAGGCGGTACGCGCCGTCGACACGCGACGGATCAATTTCGGTAGCCTGGCGGGATCGGCGCGACGCGCGATCGATTCCGTTGGCAGCTCAATCGATGGGGATCAGGAGGCGGGAGGGGCGCGCGGCTGGAACGCGGTACGGGCCGATTCCAGATGGATGAATTCGGCATCGGTGGTGCGGTAGAGCAGCTCGACGGCCTGCGGCAGCAACAGCAGCGGCGGCGTCGCGAACGTGACCGTGCCGGCCATCGCGACCAATGCGCAGATCGCGCAATTGTCGTCACCGGGTTGTTCGCGATCCGGGTTTGTCGGGGACCGTTTTTGGATCGCTGCGCGGTCGCTCGACGCGATAGTCTTGGCGCCGTCAGTCAGCTGGGACTGAGTGAGGGGCGCGGCCTGCGCGAACCAGTGACTATGGCCGAAGGTCAGCGCGAACTGCACCAGCATCGCGAACAACGCGAGCCGGGCGCCGTGCCTGACATTCGACCGGAACCACTTCATCTCAAGACGCCACCCCGCATCGCGAGGCGCCGACCAGGCGCTGCGATGTTATATTGTAACATCGCAGGAACGTTGAACGGATGTCAACCGCCGCAGCGACGGCCCAGGCGGACCGTTGCTGAATGTGTCGTTCGGGCAACTACCGCCCCTCACGCACCCAGGTCGCGGCGAAGGCACCGAGCAGCAAGAGCAGCCCGATCAGGCCGGCGAAGATCGGGAGCACGCCGACGCCCTTGACGACGCTGGCGTCGCGCATCCGCACGCCCATCCAGCCGTCGCCGGCAAACACGCTGGTCGAGCGCACCGGGACGATGCGCGGCAGCTCGACGCTCCCGCCATCCGCGATCCGCACGGCGCTGCCGCCGGTTGCTTGCGTCAGCGGCTTCAATGTCTCGGTGGTGGAGGTGACTTCCGAAAATTCCTTCGGATTGGTCGGGCCGACATTGATCAGCGCCTTCAGCGTGCCGTCGGTGGCAGCCCACAAGCCGAGCTCGTTCGCGGGAAGGCTGGCTCGCCATTCACCGGGGTCGCCTTGGCTGAGCGTCAGATCGCGCGAGACCCCGGAAGGCGAGGTGACGCTCACAGGCTGGACGCTGTCCGCCATGGTCTGGCGCACCACGACGAGATCCTTGCCCTGCACCTGGAGGCGCAGCGCTTCCTCGTCGAGGTCCGGCTGCTTCATCAGCCAGTGCGACATCCGCCTGAGCAGGTCGAGATGCGGACCGCCGCCTTCATAGCCGCGCGCCCACAGCCAGATGTGGTCGGACAGCAGCAGCGCGACACGGCCCTCGCCGAAGCGCGAGAGAAACAGCAGCGGCTTGCCGTCCGCGCCCGTCATCACTGGCGGGTTGACCGAATTGCGGGTCTCGACGGTGCGGAAGAAACGGCTCCAGTGCGGCGGATCGTAGGCCGAGCCCTCCAGGCCACGCGTCACAGGATGGCGTTTGCCGATGTCGGAGAGATGCGCATAGAACGGCTTCTCGGTGACGCCGACCGGCTCGGCCGGCAGCACCGTGTCGAGCGGCGTGCGCCAGATGCTCGTCGTCGAGGCATAATCGGGTCCGGCCGACACCAGCACGGCGCCGCCCGCGCGCACATAGCGCGCGATGTTGTCGAAATAGGCGATCGGCAGCACGCCCTGGCGGGCGTAGCGATCGAAGATGATCAGCTGGAATTCGTTGATGTGCTGCTGGAACAGCTCGCGGGTCGGAAACGCGATCAGCGACAATTCGTTGATCGGCGTGCCGTCCTGCTTCTCCGGCGGACGCAGAATGGTGAAATGCACGAGGTCGACGCTGGCGTCGGACTTCAGCAGGTTGCGCCAGGTGCGCTCGCCCGAATGCGGCTCGCCGGACACCAAAAGCACGCGCAGCTTGTCGCGCACGCCGTCGATGGCGACCACGGCGCGGTTGTTCACGGGTGTCAGCTCGCGCTCGAGCGGCGAGGCCTCGATCTCAACGATGTTCGGACCGGCATGCTTGATCTCGACGTCGACGCTGGCGCTCTGGCCGCTCGCGAGCGTGCGCTCGTTGATGACCTCGCCGTCGCGCCGGATCGTGACCTTGGCGCGCTCGCCGGTGACGCCCTGGTCGTCGAGCTTGTAGGTGATGGTCTGGTTCTGGCCGACGATGCCGAAGCGCGGCGCCGCCGTGATCGCGATGCGGCGATCGCGCTCGTCCTTCTGTCCGGTGACCAGGGCCTGCACCGGCGCCTGGAAGCCGAACGCGGCAGCGTTGGCCGGGATGTCGTGAACGCGGCCGTCGGTGATCAGGAACGCGCCGGCGACGCGGTCGACCGGCACGTCCGACAGCACGGAGGCCAGCGCGCCGAACAGTTTTGTGCCGTCGGTCTCGCCGTCGGCCTGACCGGCCTCGACGACGCGCACTTCAAGTCCCTTGATCTTCTTCAGGCTGTCGACCAGCGCCTCCTGCGCCTTCGCGGCTTCCTGGTTGCGCTTGCCGAAATTCTGGCTCGGGCTCTTGTCGACGACGACGGCGGCGACGGAGGTGAGGGGATCGCGGTCCTCGCGCGTGAAGGAGGGATTGGCCAGCGCCAGCAAAAACAGCGCCAGCGCCGCCACGCGCACGGCCGCGCCGCGGGCGCGCGCCAGCAACAGCACGATCGCGATGACCACGATGGCCGCGAGCGCGATCCACAGGACGATCGCGGGGACCAGCGGCGTAAAAGCGATGCCGTAGTTCATATCGTCACTCTCTCGGCATCGTCATGCCCGGGCTTGTCCCGGGCATCCACGTTCTTCGTGCCGCGTGGCAAGGCGTGGATGGCCGGGCATAGGCGAGCGGAAGCGACGCCGTCCTTCAGACGGCTAAGCCCGGCCATGACGGCTTCATTTGGGCGGGTACTCGGATTCGAAACCCGCATCATTGCCCCAGCCGTTCGATCAGGGCGGGTGCGTGCACCTGGTCGGCCTTGTAGTTGCCGGTCAGCGTGTACATCACGATGTTGACGCCGGCGCGGTAGGCGAATTCACGCTGGCGCGGTTCGCCCGGGGTCAACGGCAGCATCGGCTGGCCGTCGGGACGGAGCGCCCAGGCGCCGGCGAGGTCGTTGGAGGTGATGATGATCGGCGAGACGCCGTCGCCGCCGCGCGCGGGCCGCTGCGCGCTCTCGTCATCGTCCTCGCGCGGCAGCGCCTCGACCCAGGTCTGGCCCGAGTTGAAGCGGCCGGGGAAGTCGCGCAAGAGATAGAAGGTTTTGGTCAGCACGTGCTCGCGCGGCACCGGCTCGAGCTCGGGTACGTCGAGCGACGACAGGATCTCGCGCAGGGCCTGCATGCCCGGCGTTTGCGAGGCGCCATTCTCGCCGGGCGGTGCTTCGACCGCGTCGCGGGTGTCGAAGATCACGGTGCCGCCCTGCTTCATATAGGCGTCGATCTTGTTGATGGCGTCCTGCGGCGGTTTTGGCGCGCCCGGCACGATCGGCCAGTAGATCAGCGGGAAGAAGGCGAGCTCGTCGCGCGCGGGATCGACGCCGACGGGGTCGCCGGCTTCGAGCGCGGTGCGCTGCGCCAGGAACAGCGTCAGGCCGGACAGGCCGGCCTTGACGATGGAATCCACGTCGGCATTGCCGGTGACGACATAGGCGAGGCGGGTCTGCGAGGTCGACTTCATCGCGAACTCGTCCGATGCGCTGTCGGCGCGCGACGGCGTCGGCGAGAGCACCGCGATGCCTGCGAGCATGAAGCCGAGCAGGATGATGGCGGGCGCGGCGCGACGACGCAGCAGCGCAGCGAGGCCGCCGCCGAGCAGCGCCACGATGATCGCGTCCACCAGGAACAGCGCCAGCGAGGTCGACAGCAGCCAGCCGCGCAGATCGCGCGGCTCGGCGTTGGTGTAGGTGGCGTGCCGGGCGCGGAGGCCTGCGGTGTTGAGGGCTGCGATGCGGTCGGCGTTAGCGAGCGTGTTCACGGCGAGCGGTCCTTCTGCTGGACCGTAGAAGCCGGGCGGATGATCCGGCGTGGCGCGGTCGCGATAATCAGCCGTCAGCGGCTTGGCGGTGGACGGCGGCGGCCCAAAGGCGCCGAAGCCGTCGAGCATGCGCAGCGGTGCCAGCGTCTCGGCGGTCGCTTCAGCGGCAACGCCGGCGCCGGGCTTGGCGGTGTAGCCGGACATGTCGACGACGCGCCGGAGCATTTCGACGAAGGTGCCCGACATCGGCAGATCCGACCAGCGCATGTCGGCGCTGACGTGGAACAGGCTGACGATGCCCTTGCCGCGATGCTCGCCGGTCACGAGCGGCGTGCCGTCTTCGAGCGAGGCCCAGCTCTTGGTGGCGAGCACCGCATCGGGCTCGGCCAGCACCTGCCGGCTCACGGTGACGTCCTTGGGCACGACGACGCCGGCAAACGGACCGTCAGCCGCGAAGGCGGCGAGATGCTGCGGCTTCTCCCAGGTCAGGCTGCCGCCGAGCGTGCGGCCGCCCTTGCGCAGCTTGACCGGGACCAGATCGTCTTCGGCCTGCGCCAGCCGGGGGCCGGCGAAGCGCACCAGCACGCCGCCCTGGTCGATCCAGGCGTTGAGCCGTTCGCGCAATTCTGGCGCGACGGTGCCGACGTCCGCGAGGATGATCATCGGCAGTTTTTGATCCAAAAATTGCGTGATGCCCTGCTGCGGCGAGCCCTTGTCGGCGAGCCGCACGTCGGCGAACGGCGCCAGTGCGCGCGTGAGGTAGAAGGTCGGCGCCAGCAGCGGCTGCGCGGTCTCGCTGCTTGCGCCCGAGACGATGCCGATGGCGCGCCGCCGCCAGCGCTTGTCGAGCAGCTGCACCGCGCCGGCCGAACGTTCGCCGGAGATCTCGAGCCGCGAGATGTCGTTGCGCAGCTCGACGGGCAGGTCGAACGCGGCCTCGGTCTCCTTGTCCTGCGGCCCGAACGTAAAGCGCGCCTCGCCGATCGGCGAGGCCTTCTGGTCCAGCGCCCGCACGGTGCCGGCGGCAATACCGCTGTCGGTGCGCAGCACCTTCACCGTCATCTTCGCCGCCGCGTTCTCCGCCGCGACCAGCGCCAGCGGCGAGGAGGTGCCGCCTTCGAACACCGTCAAGCTGCGATCCCCCAAGGTCTTGCCGAGTCCAGCTACGAACTCTTCGCCGCGACCTGTGTCGACGCCGTCGGACAGCCAGGCGATCTCGCAGTCGCCGGTGGCTTTCAGGAACCGATCGACCGCGGTGAGGGTTTCGACGCGCTCGATCGAATAGGGCTTTGGCACGATCTGTCGCAGCGCAACGCGCGCTGCGCCCGCCGGCATCAGCGTGATGTCGCGGTTCGGCTCGGACAGCGGCACCAGCGCGATCGCGCGGCGGTCGTTGTCGGCATTGGCGATCAGCTCGTCGGCGGCCCTGATCCTGACGTCCCAGTTCGATGCGGCGCTCCAGCCGTCGTCGAGCATGATCATCAGCGGCGCCTTGCTTGCAGCAAGGCCGGTCTGCGGATTCCAGATCGGGCCGGCGGCGGCGAAAATGACGAGAGCCGCAGCCAGGAGCCGCAGCGCGGTCAGCCACCACGGCGTCCGCGAGGGCGTTTCTTCCCGCGGCGCGATGTCGAACAGCAGGCGTGTCGGCGGAAATTCGATGCGGCGCGGCCGCGGCGGCATCACGCGCAACAGCCACCACAGCACCGGCAGGCTGACGAGGCCGATCAGGAGCAGCGGTTCGGTGAAGGCGAGCGGCAATCCCATCATGCGGCCGGCCCCGCCTTGATCGCAGTGGTACGGGCGCCCGACTTGCTCACCTGCATGCCGGCATGGAGGAACAGCAGGAGCTCGGCGGCCGAGCGGTCGGTCGCATGCGTCGTGAACAGCCAGTCGAGCTTGTTGGTCTCGGCGCGGATCTGGTCGCGGTGCAGCGCCAGCCGCGCGGTGTAATCCTCCGCCCAGCTTTCAGCGCGGCCGGCGGTGATCACGCCAAAGCCTTCCGGCTCGACGAACTCGACGCGGCCCGAATAGGGAAACGATTCCTCGGCGGGATCGACGATCTGCACCAGCGTGCCATGCGCGCCGGAGCCGGAGAGCCCTGCGAGCGTGGTCCTGATCTCCGCGATCGGTGACCAGAAATCCGACAGCACGATCGTCTCGGCGAGGGCGGCGGGGACGAAGGATGGCGGCAGGCTCAGCCGGTCGGCATCGTCATGCAGCATCGCCTGTGCCATCTTGTCGATGACGCTGCGGCTTGCGGTCGGTGCCATCAATCCTGGAATGCCGACCCGTTCGCCGCCCGCGACCAGCAGCTCGGCCAGCGCAAAGGCGACGATCAGCGTGCGTTCCAATTTGGATTCACGCGCGGTCTTCGAGGCGAACGCCATCGACGGCGAACGGTCGGGCCAGATCCACACCGTGTGCGAGGCTTCCCATTCGAGCTCGCGAACATAGAGATGGTCGTCGCGCGCCGAGCGGCGCCAGTCGACATTCTGCGATGGCTCGCCCGACACGAAGCGACGGTATTGCCAGAAATTCTCGCCCGAGCCGGCGCGGCGCCTTCCATGCAAACCGTGGATGACGTTGGCGGCGATGCGGCGGGCCTCGAGCACCAGGCGTGGCAGCGAAGCGGCGAGCGTACGGCTTTCGCCATCGGCACGTCGGATCGCGATGATCTCCTTTGCTGTGTGCCCGGTCTCTGCGGCCATCAACCGATCCGTGCCTTCAATTGCCGGATCACGTCCGGAATCGTGCGTCCCTCCGCGCGCGCCTGGAACGTCAGCGCCATGCGGTGCTTCAGAATCGGTTCGGCGAGGTCGAGCACGTCGTCGACCGAGGGTGCGAGACGTCCGTCGATCAGCGCGCGGGCGCGCACGGCCAGCATGAGGGATTGGCTGGCGCGCGGGCCGGGGCCCCAGGCGATGAACTTGCCGGCCTCGCCGCTGTCCGGGCCCGGACGGGCCGAACGCACCAGCGAGAGGATAGCTTCAACCACGGAATCGCCGACCGGCAGGCGGCGCACCAGCCGCTGCGCCGTGATCAGCGCATCCGCCGTCAACGATGCCTTTGCCAGCGTTTCCTCGGCGCCGGTGGTCTCGAACAGGATGCGGCGTTCGGCGTCGCGATCGGGATAATCGACGTCGATCTCCATCAGGAAGCGGTCGAGCTGCGCTTCGGGCAGCGGATAGGTGCCTTCCTGCTCCAGCGGGTTTTGCGTCGCGAGCACGTGGAACGGTTTCGGCAAATCGTGGCGCGCGCCGGCGACGGTGATGTGCTGCTCCTGCATCGCCTGCAGCAGCGCCGATTGCGTGCGCGGGCTGGCGCGGTTGATCTCGTCGGCCATCAACAGCTGCGCGAACACGGGACCGGAGATGAAGCGGAAGGAGCGTTTTCCCGCGGTGCTCTCGTCGAGCACTTCGGCGCCGAGAATGTCCGACGGCATCAAATCGGGCGTGAACTGGATGCGCTTGGCATCGAGGCCGAGCGTGACGCCGAGCGTCTCGACCAGCTTGGTCTTGGCAAGTCCGGGCACACCGATCAACAGCGCGTGTCCGCCGGAGAGGATCGTGACCAGCGTGTTCTCGATCACGCGATCCTGGCCGAAGATCACCGATGCGATCGCGTCCTTCGCCGCGCGCACCTGGCTCGACACCTGCTCGGCCGAACGGACGATGCCGTCTTCGAGCTTCTCGACACTTTCCGCCATCCGTTAGCTCCTTAAGCCTGCCACGCGGCAATCTTGCGTCGTCATTTCACGTCGACATTCACGTCGTCTTGGGCCCCATGCTAGACTTGCAGGAAGGCCATGTATTCGTTGAATTAACCTATCCCCACCTTATCGGCTTAGGGTTATGTAGGGCATCACGAAGTGGCGACCTCCACACCGGACTAGTCCGGGGATGGAACCGCGCACCGATTGACAACGTAGACCTGCACCAAACGTGCCAAACGACATCCGTGCGAAATGACAAAGTCAGGGCAAACCATGGCGAACCAAGGGCAGAGCGCCGATCGCGGTCTTGAGGGGCTGACTGCCGCCGCCAAAAGTGCTGCCGGTGCCGAAGGCGCCAAAAAGGGCCTGCCTCCGGTGCATCTGTGGAATCCGCCGCTTTGCGGCGATCTCGACATCCGAATCGCGTCCGATGGTACTTGGTTCTACATGGGCACGCCAATCGGGCGTCACGCGCTGGTCCGCCTGTTCTCGACGATTCTGAAGCGCGAGGGCGACAAGCATTTCCTCGTCACGCCCGTGGAGAAAGTCGGCATCCGTGTCGACGACGCACCCTTCATGGCGGTGGAGATGCTGAAGAGCGACGAGGACGACCATCGCGTGCTGAGCTTCCGCACCAATGTCGACGACTGGGTCACCTGCGATGCCGCGCACCGGCTGCGCTTCGAGCAGGCCCGGGACGGCGGGTTGACGCCATACCTGCATGTCCGTGCCGACCTCTGGGCCAAGGTCACCCGCGCGCTCTATTACGATCTTGTTGACATGGGTGAGGAGCGGATGGTCGATGGCCAGCCGATGTTCGGCGTCGAGTCGGCCGGCGAGTTCTTCGCCATGGCCGACGCGGAGCAGGTGAGGGCCGCGCTTTGAACAAGCCTATCTCCAGGAGTGAGTCCGAGAGCGAGATGAGCGAGCCTGTCGCTTTCCGCGCGGCGGATTTCTTTGCGCGCTCCAGGGCGAAGCTCGGCTTCGACGTGCCGCCCGGGCTGTTTGATCCGAATATCGTCCCCGCCTCCGGCGATCCCGGCACCGACAAGATGCTCGAGATCGTCGCGCGCGAGCAGCCGGTGCGCCCCGCCGCCGTGCTGATTGCGGTGGTCGATCGTCCCGAGCCGACCATCCTGCTGACGCAGCGTTCGGCGAACCTCAACGATCACGCCGGCCAGATCGCCTTTCCCGGTGGCAAGATCGACGCGACCGATTCCTCGCCGCTCGATGCTGCGCTGCGCGAAGCGGAGGAAGAGGTCGGGCTGTCCAGAGATTTCGTCGAGCCGATCGGCTATCTCGATCTCTATGGCACGGCGTTCGGCTTCCGCATCCTGCCGACAGTGGCCCGGGTGCGGCCGGGCTTTCAGCTCACGATCAACCATTCCGAGGTTGATGACGCATTCGAAGT
Source organism: Bradyrhizobium monzae (assembly GCF_021458635.1). Lineage (GTDB taxonomy): Bacteria > Pseudomonadota > Alphaproteobacteria > Rhizobiales > Xanthobacteraceae > Bradyrhizobium. The sequence continues at coordinate 469,243 of NZ_JAIRDQ010000003.1, read as the reverse complement.
GCCGTTATCCTTCCTGATGAATCCGTCGAACCATCAGGTGCACAGCAAGGAATTCCGCGGCATGGAGCGATTTTACTATGCGATGCCGTTTGCGGAGCGCTACATCTGGGGTGCGACGGCCGGAATGCTGCGCGTGCTGTATGAGCGGATCTATTCGTCATGACCCGGGCGGTCCTGACCGAGATCGGAATCTTCCTCATCCCTTTTGCCGTCTATGCGCTGTTCCTCGCCGCCACGCGGTCCGGCCTGTTCGTACAATCGTCCTGGCCGGTCACCATCGTCGCGCGCCTGGTGCTGGTGGCACTCGTGCTCGTGATCGCCGGGCTGGTTGGACTTGCGCATTTCTCCGGCGCTGCGCCGAACTCGACCTACGTTCCCGCCCATATCGAGAATGGCAAGCTCGTGCCGGGCAGGGACAGTTGAATGGAAAAAAGATAAGGGCCGGACGATGAGCGCGGAGCCAATCCTTGCTGGTGCGCCCTGGCTGACCTCGGGCGGGACGGCGCGCGTCCTGCAACTGCTCAACGTCAATGGCGAGGAGGCGCGCGTGGTCGGCGGCACCGTCCGCAACGCGCTGCTCGGCCTGCCGCCGGGCGACACGGATATCGCGACCACGGCGCGCCCCGACGAGGTGGTCCGGCGCGCGAAGGCTGCGGGCATCAAGAGCGTGCCGACCGGCATCGACCACGGCACCGTCACGCTGGTCGTCGACGGCACGCCTTACGAAGTCACGACGCTGCGCGAGGATACCGAAACCTTCGGCCGCAAGGCCAAGGTCGCCTTCGGCCGCGACTGGGTGAAGGACGCCGAGCGGCGCGACTTCACCATGAACGGCCTGTCGGTCGATGCGAACGGCGTCGTCTACGACTATGTCGGCGGCATCGCGGACGCCAAGGCGCGGCGCGTGCGCTTTATCGGCGATCCCGACCAGCGCATCGCCGAAGACTATTTGCGCATCCTGCGCTTCTTCCGCATCCATGCCGCCTTCGGCGCCGGCGAGCCCGACCGCGACGGCTATCTCGCCTGCATCCGCGGCCGCGCGGGCCTTGCCGCGCTCTCGGCCGAACGCGTGCGCATCGAGATGCTGAAATTGCTGGTGGCGGGCGGCGCGTCCGCGGCCGCGCTCGCGATGGCCGATGCCGGCTTGCTGCAGGCGCTGATCGGCGGCGTTGTCTATACCGGGCCGCTGACGGCGATGATCGCGATCGAGCGCGAGCTGGGATTGCCGGCAAGCAGCACCCGCCGCCTCGCCACGCTGACGGTCGCCGTCACCGAAGACGCCAAGCGCGTCGCGGCCCGCCTGAGGCTGTCCAATGCCGAAGCCAAGGCGCTCGATTCGATGGGCCATCGCTGGTGGCGCTTCGCCACCAAGGACGAAGCCAATGCGCGGCGGCTGGTGTATCGGCTGGGGCCCGAGCGCTATCACGATCGTGTGTTGCTGGCCTGGGCACGCAACGGCGGCGACGTGATGTCGTCGCGCTGGCGCGAGCTCGCTGAGTTGCCGCAACGCTGGACCGCGCCGAAATTCCCGCTGAAAGCCGCCGACTTCATCGCGCGCGGCGTGGCGGAAGGGCCTGCGCTCGGACATGTGTTGACACTCGCCGAGGACGCTTGGCTGGCGGCGGATTTTCCACTAGAGGAAGCGGCACTCGCTGCCATCGCCGATCAAGCTGCGGCACGCATCAGCCGCGATGAGAGAACGTGACCATCGTCTCAGGCTTCGCCGACATCTCGATTTCCGGGCTTTTTCTGGTCGCGTTGATGGCGTTGTTTGCTTCGATCATCGGTGGTCTCGCCGGTTACGGCACCGGCGCCTTGATGCCGCTGGTGCTGGTGCCTCTGGTCGGGGCCGAGCCGGTGGTGCCGATCATCGCGATCTCCGCGCTCTTCACCAATTCCAGCCGTGCGGTTGCCTATCTCCGCTATGCCGACCGCCGCCGCGCAGCTATCGTGCTGGTCTGCGCGGCGCTGACCACCGCGCTCGGCGCCTATGGCTACACGCGCCTCACCAATGCCGGAGCTGCGCTCGTGATCGGCACCATGCTGATCCTCAGCGTGCCGCTGCGCCGCGTGCTGCGGAGCCGCGAGGTCAGGATCGGCGACACCGGCCTTGCGGCCGGATCGGTCGGCTATGGCGTCCTGGTCGGCGGCACCTCGGGCTCCGGCGTGATCCTGCTCTCGCTGCTGATGGCCGCGGGTCTCGAAGGCGCCGCGGTCATCGCGACCGATGCGATGATCTCGCTCGGCACCGGCCTCATCAAGATTTCGGTGTTCGGCCTCGCCGGCGCCGTCACCGCGCAGGTGCTCGCCTTCGCGCTGCTGATCGGCGGCATCGCCATCCCAGGCGCGTTCCTCGCCAAAGCCTTCGTCGAGCGGATGCCGGTGCATATTCACACGGCGATCCTCGACGTCGCTGTGATCACCGGCGGGCTGATGATGATCTCGGCGGCGGCGAGGCAGCTGATCGGGTAGATGGCCCCTGGCGTCAGGCGGGGTTGGGGCACCGATGGTCAACGACACCGCGCAAGCAAAAGCCAGCGCGCGATTCGGAACTTTCGGAAAATTTCGAGGTAGACCGGATGGCCAATGGTGTGGAGTGCCGCCTGTAGCGCATTCTGACGTGCCTGGTCTGGTAAAAGCCCGTCAGCCCAGCAAATTGGCCTCAGCTCAGCCAGCCTCGAGTTGGGGCCAATTTTTGCTGGCAATTGGCCGTGGGAAGGGGCCACCGCTTATGGCGTCAGGAAGGATCTGCCCGAACGAGATTCCAGCGCGAGGCCTGGGAGGACAATCAATGTTCTGGGTATTTTGGGACACGATGCTCAAGCGCGTCCGTATCCACCACCCGGAATGCGCGGCGTGCCGAAATGGCCAGGGAATGCAGCAGGGAAGTATCCGCGTTGGCCGCGGCAGCACTTATTTCTGGGAGGAGTTTCCGAGCTATCCGGACGCCCTCCGGAAAACAGAGCAGCTACGCCGGGCGGGCATGATGGCTCAAGGCTCTCGCGTCAATTGCTGCCTTTGCCATCCAGAACGTCCAAGCAAGGATTCGGCCTAGCTGCATCAAGGCCACCTGTCAGACGCCGGCATCCCGCCTGCAAACGGACAAGAGAAAAAATTCTCCTCCCCCGGCGATGCTGGCAATTGGCCTTCGGCGCGAAGCAGCGGCGGACGCCCCGCTCCTCTCTAGAAATTGTAGTTCAGGCCGACGCGCACCAGATTGCCGTTGTTGTGAAATCTGTACGTGATCGTGTTGTTCGCGTCGCCCGGAAGCGGGGCGTAATCCAGGGTGAGGTTTTGTGTGCCAAGATCGTAGTAGAGGTATTCGAACTTGGCCCTCCAGTTGCTGGAAAATGCGTATTCCAGGCCGCCGCCCGCTGTCCATCCGACGCGAACCGCCGCCGAGCTTGCGCTGATCAGAAATGGGCCCGCGCCGTTTGGCACGCCAATGGTGTAGATGCTGTCGTCGACCTTTCCATAGGCCAGGCCAGCGGTCGCAAACGCAAATAACCGGTTGCTCAAGGTCGTAAACCCAAGGCGACCGCGCACCGTGCCAAGCCAGCCGAGCTTTTGTGTCGCGGATTCGGTATTGGCGTCGATGATGCCGCCGCCGATGAAAGGGGTCGCCGGGAATACGCGCGTGTCGGTCTTGTTCAGGCCGCTGTAGTTGATGTCGGCTTCAATACCTGCGACCCAATTTGACCCGAATTGGAAATTGTATCCGACCTGACCCCCGCCGGTGAAAGCGGTATCGCCGACGTCGAACCTCGGAAATTGGCCAACGGCCTGGCGCCCGGAAAAGTCGACGCCGGTGGTCGTAAATGACACGGGGTCCGCCCGTGTGTCGTTCCACATGACGCCCAAATTGCCGCCAAGGTAGAACCCTGACCAGCTGTAGGCGACCGGTGCCGCTCCCGCAGGCGCCGCCTTGTACACCGGCGCGAGATCAGCCGCGTTGACCGATCCAGTGATCGCAATCGTGGCGATGGCAGCAAGAAGCCACTTACGCACAAACCATCTCCCGTTGGCCCGCGAGCTTAGCTAACCACAAGTACGAGACGATACCTGTGCGCTTCAGGCAACACCCTGTGAAATACCGATGGATTGAGCTGCGAAATTGAAGTTCCATTCTCGTCTGGTTAACGAACCATTCGCGCTGCGCCGCCGACCAAGGAGGCGGGATCAGCGCCCAGGGGAACAGCAAACGGTTATCCCGGCTCCTCCCGTCGATTGCGGAGACCTCATCGGACGACGTGGACGCCTGCGCCAGGCAATCCGGCGACGCTGCCATCGCGGCATGCTCCCGCGCCATTGCGTCGGGCGAGTTCAGGGGCGAGGAGCTTGCGCAAATCTACCTGAACCGCGGCGTTGAACATAAGAACAAGGGCGACCTCAGTCGCGCCATCGGCGACTACGATTCTGCGCTTCGCCTCGATCCGAAATATGTCGAGGCCTACGACAACCGCGGCGACGCTTTCCTCGCCAAGGGCGATCTCGACAGTGCGATCGCGGACTACGACGAAGCGATCCGGCTCAATCCGAAGTTTGCCAAATCCTATTACAACCGTGGCGTGGCGCGGGAGAAGAAGCGCAGTCTGCCGGAAGCCTTGTCCGATTTCGAAGCGTACGCGCAACTCGTTCCGTCCGACCCGGATGGCCCGAAGTCCATGGCGCGGGTCAAGACGGAATTGAGCGCGATGACGGGCCGGCGCTGACGGGTTGGCCGAACCGCACGCTGTCGGCACTCTGTCCGACGTGTGCTCATCACCCCGAAGCGGACATTCAGCATGGCTCGAAGGTTTCGAGCCATGCTGTCAGCGTCCTTCATGCAGTGGGTGGGCGGCGTGGACTAGCGGCGGCTTTCGGCGACTCGCTTTTCGCCGGGCAAGTTGCCCCCGGCTTGCAGGCTGCTGCAAATCCACCGAGACTCTTTCGGTGTCGCGCCGAGCAAAGTCTTGGTTTCTATGCACTGTGCGTAGGTGTTGTAGCTGAGCGTGTCCCGGCACGTCGACGAGAAGTTTCCAATATAAATTTCCGTACTATGACTGCAGCCAACCCAGGGAGCGTTGCCGACAGCGTAACTTGTTTCGCAGCCACCGTTACAGCTGCTGGCAGATCGCTCCAGCTTGGCCAGCTTCCCCAAGACTGTATTCGGCCCGAATACCGGCCCTTGAGCGGTCGATGAGCCGGTTGCCCGGTGGTGGTAGGAAGTCACGGTCGTTGGCCCCTGCCTCGGCACAACAGTCGGCCTTGCCTTTGGGGCTTCAACCGAGACGGCGGGAAGCGAGGAGTTTGGAGTGGGTTGTGACATTGCCGTGCTGCTGCACAGCAAGACCATTGACAAGGTAACGACGACTGACGGCACGGCGAAGCCTAATGACGATCGCATAACGTACCTCCCAAATGCGGGACGGAACAGCCGTCCCGACAGCCACTGGTTGTATCATAACATTCGGATACCGGCAATTTGCAGGGCGCAGGACCATCTGCGCCATCGACATGGGCCGACAGAACGCCGCTCGCTCGCGCCGTTGCGATGTCGGCGTCTGGGGCCCTTCTGTGACATCCAGCGATGTGCGTTCCGCCGCAGATCTGATCTCAACGTTATGTGCCACGATTGCCCGGGCGCCCATGCAGTGGACCCGCCAAGTTGCACACACGCGGTCTGCACAATATCGTCGATGGTCCGACGCTCTCACCGACGACCCATCTTGTCAGGAGCCAACACTATGAACGTGGCCTCGGCCCCCGGCGCGATCAATCGCCCTCCGGGGAAGATCGACATTCCATCGGCCTGGCTAGGCGCTGAGATGAAGGCCAACCCTGATCGCTGGCTGATATCGCTTGCGGCCAGCGAGATCGCGGAGCTCGAGCACGCGGCTGAATCCTATCTCGGTCGAAGCAGGAAGATCGCCGGCATCACCAGGGAAAGCTTTCCGCTTCCTCGCCTCGGCGCGCATCTGGAAGAGCTCAAGACAACGCTGCTTTCCGGTCTGGGCTTCGAAGTTATTCGCGGCCTCCCGGTGGCAAATTACAGCCAGGAGTTTGCCGCTACGATCTTTTGCGGGGTGGGCGCGCATCTCGGATCGGCGCGGTCGCAAAATGCGGCCGGGCATATTCTCGGTCATGTCCGTGACGTCGGCGCCGACGCCAAAGATCCGAACACCCGGATTTATCAGACGTCGGAACGGCAGACCTTCCACACGGATTCGTCCGACGTGGTTGGACTGTTATGCATTCGCGAGGCGATGGAAGGAGGGGATTCTCTCCTGGTCAGCACGACGTCGATCTACAACGAGATGTTCGACAGGCGTCCCGACCTTGCCGCTCTCCTGTTTGATCCCATTGCGACAGACCGGCGCGGCGAGGTGCCGGAGAAAGAGAAGCCGTATCTCGAAATCCCCGTGCTGAATTGGCATGCGGGATTCCTGACCGGGTTCTATCAGCGCCAGTATATCGACAGTGCGCAGCGCTTTCCCGATGCGCCGAGACTGACGTCGGCTCACGTCGAGGCGCTCGATCTCTTCGACGCGCTCGCAAATGACCCCAGCTTGCATTTTGGCATGCGGCTCGAGCCGGGTGACATGCAGTTCGTGTACAATCATGCTCTCCTGCATGACCGGACCGGATTCCGCGATTGGCCCGATGCAAGCCAAAAGCGTCATTTGCTGCGCCTTTGGCTCAGCATGGCAGGTGACCGGCCGCTGCCCGATTGCTTCAGGCAGCGCTATGGCTCGATCGAGATCGGCAACCGTGGCGGCATTATCACCAAAGGGACCAGTCTGAACGTTCCGCTGGATTGATGGTCCAGGTCGGACGACGGCGCGCGATCGCGTTCGTCCCGATGGTTCGCAGGCGAGATGAGCTGACCCAAGCACGTGGGCTCTATCGTCTATGGACCGTGCAAGCTGTTCAGAAACTGCTCCTTCTCGCCCGGCGCGTAACCCTGACAAGCGCCGAAATACGCTTCTGGCTGGTCACAGGAGGAGGTGGACCGGGATTCGGTCGCCGGCCGAGGCGGCGCATAGGCAAAGCTCGAAGTCGCGCCTGGCGCGAATGTGCCCTGATGGGAGCGAACCACGGTGTGCCGGTGGGTGTGGTGCGCCGGCGCCGCGTTCGCAATGCCGCCCAGGGCGATCATCAAAAGGCTCAGAGCCAAAATAGAACGCATCGCTTTTTCTCCAGCTGCCCTCAGGCTCCCTAGTTAAGCCTCGGCTGCAGAGCCCCAACGGGTGTGGGTTTCACGACTGGTCACATCCCCGGCATCAGGGACCCGCATGGGGCGAGCGATCGTGCGATTTGGCAAATGTCGCTTGTCGACATCGCGGGCTGGTTGTCCGGGTGCAGGAGCCGCCAGCGTGATCAGCGCGTCCGGGGCGGCGGAGGCGGCAGCTGCTGTTTGAATCTCACGCGCGGGTTCACATCGCAATAGGTGTTCCACCGCCCAGATGACGAGGCCAGGCACTGTTCTCGCGTCGAATACATGCACTCGCCGGGGAAGCCGAGATCTCCGCCAAAGACGCACCAGGGATAGTCACGCTCAGCGTGCGCTGCGGAGGAGAGCCCCGCCACCATGAAGACAACCAGCGCGACGATCCGCATGAGATCCTCCAACATGTCAGCAGAACGGCGAGTGCCGGCCGCCGAATATCGCTAACGAATTGTTGCCTCAACGGCAAGCATCAACCCGGCGTTACACGACATCGTTCCTGAGGAGTTGCGAAAGCTTGTCATCCGCTCATGGCAATATCCGCGTGCAAGCGTCTCTTGACCAGCACAACGTCAAACGAAGTTGAACATGCGGAAAACAACTTTCTCCCCCGCGCGCAACTGCTGTCGCTGCAATCGCGCCTATCAACCTTGCTGACAAGAGCCCCAGCCTCTTTCGGCGTCCCCCAGAACACGAACGAATATGGTGTAGTCCTGGTTCGGCTGCCAGCCGTGTCGGGCTTGCTCGCGGCTTGCCACTGGACACGCGGCGTTCCGTCGGGTGCGGTGGCGATCCGGCCGTCTACCTCATCATGAGGGGGATTCAAATTCTGCCGACATCGACCACCGTGTTGACCAACGAGCCGGATCAGCTTGTCTCCGCGCTGATCGACACCGATATCGGCACCATGTCCTGGGACGTCAACTTTGACGTCACCTTTCCTCCGCCCCCGTACAACACCCAACCGCTCCCACGCGCTGCATATGGGAATCATCAATAGCGGGGACGGTACGGAGAAACGGAGCCGTTGGATGACGCAGCAAGATAGAGGTCGGCGTGTTGACCCCGTCGCCCCAGCGCTCGCTCCAGAGCGCATATTTGCTGGGATGCCACTCCGTTGAATCGCGCGGTCCGCGCGCAACTTCATCTGCCATCTGCCACCCCTCCTGCTTGAGGCGTCCGCCACCCTGTGACGGAGCTCAATAGTGTACGGAACGTGTGCCTGGCGTCGTTGTCGATGAATTCTACTCCATGCCGGCATCTCGCGATAGCCGTTCCAGCTGGTATGGCCTGATCATGGAGCGTGTTTCCAACACTGGCCGGCGCCAGTGGCAATCGTCGTATGGTCTGCGCTATCCAGCGATGTCCGCTCCTGCGCCGTTGTTGGCGGAGGAGCGGACATCAGATGTGCCGGAGCTGAGCGCGCCGGTCTGACCAGGATACGAACTCCAGGATACGATCTTGGGCGCGCCTACTCGTCGTCCTCGTCGTCTTCTTCCTCGTCTTCGTCGTCCTCATCGTGGTCTTCGATTTCCAGGCGCTCGAGCGTCGCGAGCGGCAGCGTCTCGCGGAACAGATCGCCCTCCGAGCCCATCCAGAGGCAGACGATGTCGTCGCCTTTGACCTCTGCGACGGTCAACGGCTGGCCGCCGGATTTCAGCATCACGACGTCGCCGGTTTTCAGTTCCATGGATGGTCCTTTCGGGTTGATCGAAGAGAGCGAAGGCTAGCAAGCCGTCATGACACGCCGATCACGGGCTGCGAGACCCGTGAATTGCGCCGGCTTGCGTGGACTGCGCGAAACGTCGATGGCAGAGGTTCGAGTGGGAGATCGCTCGATGGTCGCTTCAGGAGTATTCCGTCCCAGGCGCGGCGATGGTGGCATCATGCGCCTGTTTTGCCCGACGCGTCAAATGATTTCGTAAAATCAGCAGCCACGTTACGCTTGGCGGCAAGCTGTTGATTTTGCAGCAGCCTACTGTGCATGGGGTTGTTTTCGGAATTTAGCCCGGCATGAGCTCGGTCAGCGAGCTGATGATGCGATCCGGCTTGACGGTCGAGCCTTCGGGCAGGCCATCGCCATGCACGTCGATCCAGATCGAATGGATGCCGAGACGCTGCGGCGCCACGACCTCCCATTCCAGATTGTCGCCGATCATCCAGGTGTCCTCGACGGTGACGCCGAGCGCCTCCATCGCGTGCAGATAGGCGCGCTCCTCCGGCTTGCCGAAGCCGTGCTCGCCCTCGATCTGGATGTGATCGAAGCGATGGGTCAGCTCGAAGCGCTCGATCTTGGCGCGCTGCATGTCGGCGGCGCCGTTGGTGACCAGCGCGAGCTTGACGCCATGCGCCTTGAATGCGTCGATCGCATCATGTGCGCCGGGGAAAACGAAGATCGCCTCCTCGCGATAGGTGGTGAAGCGATCGGCGAGGCGCGCGGCGAGATCGTCGGAGAGGGCGCGGTGGCCGCGGGCTTCGAGCGCGGCGAAGCCACCGCGCACCGTGAGTCGTCGCGCCTCGCCGAGCTTCATCCGCCACGCGGCTTCCGCGGTCGACCAGAACTGTTGCGCATAGGCCAGCACGGCGGTGGCGACCTCTCGCGGCGGCAGCGGTGCGAGCTCCTCGGCGAATTCTTCCGCGATCGTGTTCCAGGCGATCTCGGGCCGGCCATAGGCCGACAGGATGGTGTCGTCCATGTCGATCAGCATGGCGCGCGGCAGCGGCTTGATTGCAGGCTTCGTCGTCATGGCCATTTCACCTCCGGCGGCAGCGACGACAGGATCGAATCCACATTGCCGCCGGTCTTGAGACCGAAGATGGTGCCGCGGTCGTAGAGCAGGTTGAACTCGACATAGCGGCCGCGGCGGATCAGCTGCTCCTCGCGATCCTCTCGGGTCCAGGCGCTCGCGAAATTGCGCCTGACGATTTCAGGGTAGATCTTCAGGAACGCGCGACCGACATCCTGCGTGAAGGCGAGGTCGGCGTCCCAGTCGCCGCTGTCATGCCAGTCGTAGAAGATGCCGCCGATGCCGCGCGCCTCTTTCCGGTGCGGCAGATAAAAATACTCGTCGCACCACTTCCTGTACTTGTCGTAATCGGCAACGCCGTTCGGTCCTGTGCAGGCTTCCTTCATCGCGGCGTGGAAGGCGAGGGTGTCCGAATCCTCCTGCGTGCGCCGGCGGTCGAGCACCGGCGTGAGATCGGCGCCGCCGCCAAACCACGCCTTGGTGGTGACGACGAAGCGCGTGTTCATGTGCACGGCCGGTACGTGTGGATTGCGCATGTGGGCGATCAGCGAGATCCCGGAGGCCCAGAAGCGAGGGTCTTCAGCCGCGCCCGGAATCTGCGCGCGAAACTCGGGCGCGAACTCGCCGTGCACGGTCGAGCAATGCACGCCGACCTTCTCGAACAGGCGTCCGTGCATGATCGACATCACGCCGCCACCGCCGGCAGCGCCAGAGTGATCGGTGCGCTGCCATGGCGTCCGCGCAAAGCGGCCGGCCTCGCCGGGATAGAGGCCTTGCGGCGCCTCATCCTCAAGCCGTTCGAAGCTCGCGCAGATGTCGTCGCGCAGATGCTCGAACCAGCCGCGGGCGCGGGCCTTGCGGTCTTCGATTGTCGAAACGTCCATGGTCTAACCCCGGCGCACCGGCCCTGTAGGGTGGGCAAAGGCGCGGTCGCGCCGTGCCCACCATCTATCACCGTTGTCTTGAATGGTGGGCACGCTACGCTTTGCCCACCCTACGAAATCTCACGCTTGCGGACCGTAATAGGTGCAGCTCTCGTTGCAACTGTCGCGGTGGATGCTGACGCGGGTCAGCTTGCCGATATGCGCGAGCCGCTCCCAGACGAAGCGCGACAGGTTCTCCAGCGTCGGTGCGCCCAGCGCCTCGATCTTGTTGAGGAACTTGTGGTCGAGCGTCACGCGCACGTCCTCTATGGCGCGCTGGAGCAGGCCGAGATCGACCACCATGCCGGTCGCAGGGTCGGGGATGCCGCGCACCGTCACCTCGGCGCGGAAGGAGTGGCCGTGGATCTCTTCGCTATCAGCGCCAAAGGTCGTTCCCGACAGCGAATGCGCCGCCTCGAAGCGGAACGATTTCGTCAATTCCCACATCTGTCGTCAACCCGTCCTATCTGATGCCGAGCGATTTATGCGTCTGCACGCTCAGCCGCCATTGCGGATGGCGCAGGCAGTAGTCGATCGCGCGCGCGGTGTTATCTGCGACCTCGGGCCCGTCCATCGGTTGCAGCGAGAAGCGCTCGAAGGCGAGGCCCTCGAAAGTCTCGGGTGCAGCGAGAGCCTGCGGATAGACCAGCTTCAGTTCGTGGCCACGCTTCAGCACGAGCTCGCTGCCGCCCTTGGGACTGACGCAGATCCAGTCGAGGCCGTCCGGCGGAGCAACCGTGCCGTTGGTCTCGACGCCGATCTCGAAGCCGCGAGCATGGAGCGCCTCGACCAGGGCGTCATCGACCTGCAGCAGCGGCTCGCCGCCGGTCAGCACCACGTAGCGGTTGTCGGCGGAAGCCGTCCATTGCGCGGCGATGGTGTCGGCGAGTTCCACGGCCGAGGCGTAACGGCCGCCGAGCGTGCCGTCCGTGCCGACGAAATCCGTGTCGCAGAACTGGCATGTCGCATGGCCGCGGTCCGCCTCGCGGCCACTCCAGAGGTTGCAGCCGGCAAAACGGCAGAACACGGATGCGCGCCCGGCATGGGCGCCTTCGCCTTGCAGGGTCAGGAAGATTTCCTTGACCGCGTAACTCACTGCTCTCTCCTCAAACTATCAATCGTGCGGGGTCCGGACCTGCCGGAGCGCTTCGCCTGCGGCCATCGCCGCGGTCATGGCGACATTGAGCGACCGCAGCCCCGGGCTGATCGGGATTACCAGCCGCGCATCCGCGGCCTCGACCACCGCGTCGGTGACACCGGCGCTCTCGCGCCCGAATAGCAGGATGTCCGACGTCTGGTAATGAAAATCGCGGTAATCAGTGGCGGCCTTGGTGGTGAACAGCAGCAGCCGGTAACTGTGTGCCGCCCGCCACTCCTCGAATTTCGACCAGGAATCGTGCCGGGCGATGCTGACGTGGTCGAGGTAGTCCATTCCCGCCCGACGGAAATGCCGGTCGGAGACCGGGAAGCCGGCCGGTTCGATGATGTGGGCGGCGATGCCAAGACAAGCGCACAGGCGGAGAATCGTGCCGGTGTTCTGGGGGATGTCGGGTTGGAAAAGTGCGATCTGCATGGGCGATGGTCGGTCGGTTGTGGGCCGGAAATGTCTCAATAAAACATCGCTGGCCGCGGAATTCGTGCATTGCACGCTCCCGCGCCGTTAGCGGGCTTGCGCTCGTCCTGCAAGGGTGCCAATAGAACGATTCTGGACTGCTGTTTTTCGCCTTGTTTTGGTGGAGACACGCCAAGTTCTGCCGCCGCGGGGGGCCGCGGGCGCCGGCAGACTGTTCCGGGGACCTTGGGGGCTCCTGGAGCGGTTCCGTCGGCAGCACAAGAAGAAAGGGTTGGAATCGTGACGACAGCGTCTTCGGCGGACCATCCGACACGCCGTGATTTCTTATTCGTTGCAACGGGGGCAGCTGCAGCAGTAGGGGGCGCAGCTGCGCTCTGGCCCTTTATCTCCCAAATGAATCCGGACGCCTCGACCATCGCCGCCGGTGCGCCGATCGAGGTCGATCTGAGCCCGGTCGCCGAGGGGCAGGACATCAAGGTGTTCTGGCGTGGCAAGCCGATCTACATCAGTCACCGCACCAAGAAGCAGATCGACGAGGCGCGCGCCGTTCCCGTGGCGAGCCTGCCCGATCCGCAGTCCGACGAGGCCCGGGTCAAAGCCGGCCATGACCAGTGGCTGGTCGTGATCGGCATCTGCACCCACCTCGGCTGCATCCCGATCGCTCATGAAGGCAATTACGACGGGTTCTTCTGCCCCTGCCATGGTTCGCAGTACGATTCGTCCGGCCGCATCCGCCAGGGGCCCGCGCCCGCGAACCTGCCGGTGCCGCCGTACCAGTTCGTTTCCGACACCAAAATCCAGATCGGCTGAGCTTCGGACCCGCGTCCGAAGCCTCGAACCGTCTCGTCGTTTTATTTCCTCAGGATCGCATCATGAGCGGACCATCCGACTACCAGCCGAGCAATCCGGCCCTGCAATGGATCGAGCGGCGTCTGCCGATCATGGGTCTCGTGCACTCTTCCTTCGTCGTCTATCCCACCCCGCGTAACCTGAACTACTGGTGGACGTTCGGCGCCATCCTCTCCTTCATGCTCGGGATGCAGATCCTGACCGGCGTGATCCTGGCGATGCACTACGCGCCGCATGCCGATCTCGCCTTCAAGTCGGTCGAGCTCTTGGTCCGTGACGTCAATTACGGCTGGCTGCTGCGCAACATGCACGCCTGCGGCGCGTCGATGTTCTTCTTCGCGGTCTACGTCCACATGCTGCGCGGCCTCTATTACGGCTCCTACAAGGAACCGCGCGAGGTGCTCTGGATCCTCGGCGTCATCATCTACCTCCTGATGATGGCGACGGGCTTCATGGGCTATGTGCTGCCGTGGGGCCAGATGAGCTTCTGGGGCGCCACTGTCATCACCAATTTGTTCTCGGCCATTCCCTATGTCGGCGAGAGCATCGTCACACTGCTGTGGGGCGGCTATTCGGTCGGCAACCCGACGCTGAACCGCTTCTTCTCGCTGCACTATTTGCTGCCGTTCCTGATCGCGGGTGTCGTCGTGCTCCACGTCTGGGCGCTGCACGTGGCCGGCCAGAACAATCCTGACGGCGTCGAGCCGAAGACGGAAAAGGACACGGTGCCGTTCACGCCGCATGCGACCATCAAGGACGGCTTCGGCGTCGCCTGCTTCCTGCTGCTCTATGCCTGGTTCATCTTCTACATGCCGAACTATCTCGGCGACGCCGACAACTACATTCCGGCGAACCCGGGCGTGACGCCGCCGCACATCGTGCCGGAATGGTATTACCTGCCGTTCTACGCGATCCTGCGCTCGATCCCGAACAAGCTCGCGGGCGTGATCGGGATGTTCTCGGCGATCATCATCCTGTGCTTCCTGCCCTGGCTCGATGCCGCCAAGACCAGGTCGTCGAAGTACCGTCCGCTGGCCAAGCAGTTCTTCTGGATCTTCGTCGCGGTCTGCATCCTGCTCGGCTATCTCGGCGCGCAGCCGCCGGAAGGCATCTACGTGATTGCCGGCCGGGTCCTGACGGTCTGCTACTTCGCCTACTTCCTGATCGTGCTGCCGCTGCTCGCGCGCATCGAGACGCCGCGGCCGGTGCCGAACTCGATCTCGGAGGCGATCCTCGCCAAGAGCGGCAAGGCCGTAGCCTCGATCGCGGTTGCGCTCGTCGCCGCCGGCGCGCTCTTCGTCGGCACCTTGGGGGATGTCCGCGCCGAGGAAGGCGGCCCCAAGCCACCGGGCAACAAATGGTCGTTCGCGGGCCCTTTCGGCACGTATGACCGCGGTGCGCTCCAGCGCGGTCTGAAGGTCTACAAGGAGGTCTGTGCCAACTGCCACGGCCTGTCCTTCATTGCCTTCCGCAATCTCGGCGATCCCGGCGGCCCCGGCTATTCGGTGGCGCAGGTCGCAGCGTTTGCCTCCGATTACAAGATCAAGGACGGCCCGAACGATGCGGGCGACATGTTCGAGCGCCCCGGCCGGGCGGCGGACTACTTCCCCTCGCCGTTCCCGAACGAGCAGGCAGCGCGCGCGGCGAACGGTGGCGCAGCGCCGCCCGATTTGTCGCTGATCACCAAGGCGCGGTCCTACGGCCGCGGCTTCCCGATGTTCCTGGTCGACTTCTTCAGCCAGTACCAGGAGCAGGGCCCGGACTATGTCGCGGCGGTGCTCCAGGGCTTTGAGGACAAGGCGCCGGAAGGCGTGACCATCCCGGAAGGCTCGTACTACAACAAGTACTTCCCGGGCCACGCCATCAAGATGCCGAAGCCGCTCAGCGACGGCCAGGTGACCTTTGACGACGGCTCGCCGGCGACGGTTGCGCAGTACGCCAAGGATGTTACCACGTTCCTGATGTGGACCGCCGAACCGCACATGGAAGCGCGCAAGCGCATCGGCCTCCAGGTCTTCGTGTTCCTGATCATCTTCGCGTTGCTGATGTACTTCACCAAGAAGAAGGTCTGGGCCGACTCGCACTAAGCGGCCAATGCGAAACGAGAATGAAGAAGCCTCCGCAAGGGGGCTTTTTTATTGCTCAGTTCTCCGTCATTCCGGGGCGATGCGTCAGCATCGAGCCCGGAATCCATTCATCCATCAACTCCGCTGCGAAATGGATTCCGGGCTCGCGCAATGCGCGCCCCGGAATGACGAGAGTGTGGATTGCGCCGCGCGTTCCCTCCGGTCAAAATACCTCCAACCGCCCTACAACTTCGTCGGAGGACACCACCATGGGAACCGTCGTCACCTTCAAGCGTCCGGACGGCAAGGACGCCTCGGGCTATCTTGCGAACGCCGCACGCGGCAACGCGCCGGGCGTGGTCGTGATCCAGGAGTGGTGGGGCCTGTCGGACCAGATCAAGGGCCTGTGCGACCGCTTTGCGCTCGCCGGCTTCGATGCGCTGGCGCCCGATCTCTACAACGGCAAGGTGGTGCCGTATCACGACACGGATGCGGCCGGCAAAGAGATGAACTCGCTCGATTTCATGGATGCCACCACGCAGACCGTGCGCGGCGCCACGCAATATCTGTCGCGCAACGGCGCCAAGGTTGGCCTGACCGGCTTCTGCCTCGGCGGTGCCGTCACCATCATCGGCTCGGTGCATGTGCCGGAGCTCGCCGCGGGCGTCGTGTTCTACGGCATCCCGCCGGAGCAGGCGGCCAAGCCCGCCGACGTCAAGATCCCGCTGCAGGCCCACTTCGCCAACAAGGACGACTGGTGCACGCCGGAGCTGGTCAACGGCTTCGAGAAGGCGATGAAGGCCGCCGGCAAGTCGCTCGAGCTGTTCCGCTATGACGCCGAACACGCCTTCGTCAACGAGCAGCGCCAGGCCGTGCACGACCGCGAAGCCGCCGAGCTCGCCTGGGGCAGGGCCACGGAATTTTTCAGGAAGCATCTGGGGTAGCCTCCGTAGCCCGTAGTGCGGGGTGGCGCCCTTGACGCCGTCCCCGCGCCATGGTGAGTATCCGCCCATGAGCACCGCAGCCTGCCCATCCCGTCTTTGGTGGCGCACCTCCTAAGAGGTGGCCGGTGCGATTTCTTTTCCCAAAATCGTCGAAGGTCGCCCACGCAGTGCGGCGGCCTGATCGTTTGTCCTGTGTGGCGTTCCCTCGGCAAGTTTCGTAAGAGGACCACATGAACAGGACAGTCTTTGCCCTTCCGGCCAGAAGCGACTACGTGACCCGCGGCGGTCTCGCGATCACGCGCGTGGCCGAACAGTTCACCGGCGGCGCCAACCGGCTCGACGATCTCGTCAGCCTGCTCGACCGCCGCCGCGGCGTGGTGCTGTCCTCGGGCACGACCGTGCCGGGCCGCTACGAGAGCTTTGACCTGGGCTTCTCCGATCCGCCGCTCAAGCTCGAAACCACTGGCGTCAATTTCAAGCTCGAAGCGCTCAACGCGCGTGGCGAGGTGCTGATCGCCTTCCTCGCCGACGTCCTGCGCGAGCCCTGCGTCGTGATCTCCGGGAAGACCGCCACGCGGCTTGCCGGCGATATCATCCGCGGCGATGCGCCGATCGAGGAAGACCAGCGCACGCGACGCGCCAGCGTGATGTCGCTGGTGCGCGATCTCGTCGCCGCCTTCTCCGCCAATGACGACGGGCTGCTCGGCCTGTTCGGCGCCTTCGCCTACGACCTCGTGTTCCAGATCGAGGACCTCGTGCAGAAGCGCCCGCGCGAGAATGATCAGCGCGACATCGTACTCTACGTCCCCGATCGCTTGCTTGCCTATGACCGCGCCACGGGGCGCGGCGTCGTGCTGAGCTACGAATTCGCGTGGAAGGGCAAATCCACGGAAGGCCTGCCGCGCGAAACGGCCGAGAGCCCCTATTTGAAGACGGGACGCCAGGGCTTTGCCGATCACGCCCCCGGCGAATACCAGGCCACCGTCGAGACCGCGCGCGCGGCCTTTGCCCGCGGTGATCTCTTTGAAGCTGTGCCCGGCCAGCTCTTTGCCGAGCCCTGCGAGCGGTCGCCGGCCGAAGTGTTCCAGCGCCTCTGCGTCATCAACCCGTCGCCCTACGGTGCGCTGATGAATCTCGGCGACGGCGAATTCCTCGTCTCTGCGTCGCCGGAGATGTTCGTGCGCTCCGACGGGCGCCGCGTCGAGACCTGTCCGATCTCGGGCACGATCGCGCGCGGCACCGATGCGATCGGCGATGCCGAGCAGATCCGCCAGCTCCTGAACTCGGAGAAGGACGAGTTCGAGCTCAACATGTGCACCGACGTCGATCGCAACGACAAAGCGCGCGTCTGCGTCCCCGGCACGATCAAGGTTTTGGCGCGCCGCCAGATCGAGACCTACTCAAAGCTGTTCCACACCGTCGATCATGTCGAAGGCATGCTGCGACCCGGCTTCGATGCGCTGGACGCGTTCCTCACCCATGCCTGGGCGGTGACGGTGACCGGCGCGCCCAAGCTCTGGGCCATGCAGTTCGTCGAGGACCACGAGCGCTCGCCGCGGCGCTGGTATGCCGGCGCGATCGGCGCTGTGAACTTCGATGGCAGCATCAACACCGGTCTCACCATCCGCACCATCCGCATGAAGGATGGTCTCGCTGAGGTCCGTGTCGGCGCCACCTGTCTGTTCGACTCCGATCCCGCCGCGGAAGATCGCGAATGCCAGGTGAAAGCCGCAGCCCTGTTCCAGGCGCTGCGCGGCGATCCGCCGAAGCCGCTGTCGGCGTTTGCCCCCGATGCCACCGGCTCGGGCAAGCGCGTGCTGCTGATCGACCACGACGACAGTTTCGTGCACATGCTCGCCGATTATTTCCGTCAGGTCGGCGCCAGCGTCACCGTGGTCCGCTATGTGCATGCGCTCGACATGCTCAAGCAGAAGAGGTGGGATTTGCTGGTGCTGTCGCCAGGCCCGGGCCGCCCGGAGGATTTCGGGATCAAGACAACCATCGGCGCGGCGCTCGAGAACAAGCTGCCCGTGTTCGGCGTCTGCCTCGGCGTCCAGGCAATCGGCGAATATTTCGGCGGCGAGCTCGGCCAGCTCACTCATCCAGCCCACGGTCGGCCCTCGCGTGTGCAGGTGCGCGGCGGGCGCCTGATGCGCAATCTGCCGAACGAGATCGTGATCGGCCGCTATCATTCGCTCTTTGTCGAGCGCGACAGCATGCCTGAAGTTCTAAGCGTCACCGCCAGCACCGAGGACGGCGTCGCCATGGCGCTGGAGCACAAGACCCTGCCGGTCGCCGGCGTGCAATTCCATCCGGAGTCGCTGATGTCGCTCGGCAACGAGGTGGGATTGAGGATTGTCGAAAACGCGTTCCGGCTGGATGCGCCGGTCAATTGAGAGGCACCAATGACCTTTGACCACGACCTGAAGGCGAGCGTCCGCACCATTCCCGACTATCCCAAGCCGGGGATCATGTTCCGCGACATCACGACCTTGCTCGCGGATGCGCGCGCCTTCCGCCGCGCGGTCGACGAGCTCGTCAATCCCTGGGCCGGCAACAAGATCGACAAGGTCGCCGGCATGGAAGCGCGCGGCTTCATCATCGGCGGCGCGGTGGCGCATCAGCTTTCGGCCGGCTTCGTGCCGATCCGCAAGAAGGGCAAGCTGCCGCACACCACCGTGCGCATCGCCTATTCGCTGGAGTACGGCATCGACGAGATGGAGATGCATGTCGATGCGATCCAGCCCGGTGAGCGTGTCATCCTGGTCGACGATCTCATCGCCACCGGCGGCACGGCCGAGGGCGCTGTGAAACTGCTTCGGCAGATCGGCGCGAATGTCGTCGCCGCCTGTTTCATCGTCGACCTGCCGGAGCTCGGCGGCGCCGCCAAGCTCCGCGCCATGGATATTCCGGTGCGCACGCTGATGACGTTCGACGGGCATTGAGCGATCGTCAGATCGCCTCGGCCTTCAGTTCGTCCCGCCAGTGCGCCCCGCGCTCTTTGAGCAGCGCGTTCCTGACATAGCCGCTTTCCTCGTCCTCCAACCGCTCGCATTCGCCGAACGTCAGGCCGGCCTCGCCATGCGCGTTCCAGGCGGCCTGGAGGCTGCCGCAGGGGTGGTTGCCCTGGCGCAGCGAGAACCAGATACGGTTCTGGATCGTCTCCAGGTTTGGGGCTTGGCCGACCCAGGCCTCGCCTGAAGCCGCGCAGCGGACCGCGTAGATGCCGGCAACGGTCTTCCGCTCCTTGTAGGCCGCGATGGCTGCTTTCCGGTCGATGCTCACGGCTGGGCCTGGCTGGTGGGGACGTTGAAGACCGTCTCATTAAGCCCAACGCGGCCAGCAGTCAATATTATCCGGGTATAATCTGCGACCTAAGATCGTTGCAGGATCAAGCTGAGCTCCAGCTCGCGGAAGGCGAGGTAATTCCGCCGGGTCCATTGGTGCAGCTCGGACGAGGAGTCCTTCTCCTGGCGCAAATAGCCGGTGAAGGAGAAGTTCAGCCGGTCGATATAGGTCTTCAGGAAGCCCGGTAGTGCGGGCAGGCGGAACAGCCGGCCGCCGGCCATCGCGGGCGGCAGCTCGCCGCGGATGATGAACTCGTTGTCGACGGTGATCAGGTTCATCCGCGGGATCTGCCCGCGCAGCATCTCGTGGGCGCGGGCGGAGAGGCGGTCGGTGTCGGCCACGAACAGGATCATCGGAGCGACATGCCGGCGCGCCGCTTCCTTGAGCAGGCCGATCTCGTCGGTCATCTTGAAGAATTCGTCGAAGGCGTGGAAGCCGAGGTCGATGACCTTGGCGAGCCCGTCATCGACGATGACGCGGTCCATCAGCTGCATCTTGCCATAGGTGTCGATCACGTCAGCGGTTTCGGTCACCTTCGGCAGATAATCAAGCAGCGATGGTTCCTTCAGATTGACGTCGAACGCCGTGACGTTGCCGTTCTTGAGCAGCAAAAACTCGCTCAGCAGCCGCGCCAGCAAGGTCTTGCCGACCTGCGGGCGGGGCGAGCAGATGATGTAAAGGGGCGTCGCGGGCATCACGCTATTATCTGAGCGAACTTACCGCCCAATCCAGCCGTATCAGCACGCCGCTCGCAACTATTTTTCGCTGTTGCGGCTGCCGGGCTTGGAGCCGACGATGTCGGTCAGGCGGATACGGTCGAACTCGCTCCAGACGTTCGCCAGCCAGTGCCGGACATAGCCGCGCAGCACGAACGAATAGTTCGCGGCCTCGTCGTTGATGCCCTTGTTGGCGACGAATTTCAGAAACGGGACCGAGGAGACCTCGACCTGCTCATAGGCCATTTCGTTGAGCTTGGGGATGGTCAGCTCGGTCGCATCCTTGATGCGGTGAAAGTAGGAATTGTAGGTCGACTGGTCCCACTGGAAGAACTGGGTGTCGTTGATGAAGTTCTTCACCAGGAAATATTTGGCGCCGGTCATGAAACCGGCCGTCTCGGCGATCTCGTCCAGCGAGGCGATCGAGGGTCCGAGGATGTGGAACACCGCGAAGGTGATCTGGCCGGCCTTGGCGGCGTCGAGGAAACCGATGTCGCGCAGGGAGGCCAGAGCAGGCGAGAGCAGGCCGGCGCGGACGTCGATCACGGTCACCGACGGGCTCGTCGCATTGAGCGTATCGAATATCTTCATCTGATCGGCCGTCGTCGTCATGTCGACGATCTCGGTGATGTCGGGGTGGAAGCGCTTCAGCGTACCGCGCGGGGATTCCGTGTCGAAGGCGCGGGTCGGCACGTTGTTGGCGGAAAAATAATCGAGCAAGGTGCGCGATACCGTGGTCTTGCCGACCCCGCCCTTGTCCGCGCCCACCACAACCACTGCCGGCTTTGCCATTGCTGTCCCCTAACGCGCCCCCGATCGCGAGGTCGCAATCGGCCGGGCCCCAAATCGATGTCCCAAGGATGTCCCAAGTCTGCTGTTGGGCGCGAACATGGCAGAAACAAGGGAGAATTCAAATCTCCGGCACAGGCCAGCGGCAATTCCCGCAGTTTTTCCCAAACGCAGTGAGACCGGCTCGAGGCGCGACAGGTCGCACGTTCAGTGGCGGCCCCACGGACCCATGGGATTGCCGACAGGATTGCCGGCCGCGGTTCCGGAGGGGCTTGGCGCAGGGACGGGCGGTGGCGAGGCCCGGCCGCGTGCATCGGTCCACGGACCCTGCGGCAATGCCGGCGGGGCGTCCTGCTGATCGGCCTGTGCCTCGGGCTCGTCCGCGGCGGGCTGTTCCGTCTCGTCTTCCGGCGGCGGCAGTGGGCCGGGATCACGACCGCCGGCGAACTTGACCAGCGCATCGACGCGGGATTGCACCGAGGGGTGGGTCGCGAACAGATCTGAAAAGCCCTCGCGCGGATTGTCGAGGCAGAGCTCCATCACCGCGGAGGTCGCGCCCGGCAATTCGCCGCGGCCTTCGATCTTGCGCAGCGCCGAGATCATGGCATCGGGATTTTTCGTCAGCTCGACCGAGCCGGCGTCGGCGAGATATTCGCGCGAGCGCGACAATGCGAGCTTGACCACCTGCGACACCAGCCAGGCCACCACGATCAGCACGACCGCGATGATGATGACCACGATGGCGCCGCCGCCTGAGCTCTTGCTGTCGCTCGACGACGAGGACGATCGCGACGACGAGGAGGAGCCCGACGACCACGAACCGCCGGAGCTCCAGCTCAAATTGGTGAACAGGCGGAAGAACAATTCGCCGAAGAAGCCGACCACGCCGGCGATGATCACGGCGACCACCATCAGCTGAACGTCGCCGTTCTTGATGTGGGTGAGCTCGTGGCCGAGCACCGCCTCGATCTCCTGGTCGTTCAGCGCCTTCAGGAGACCCGTGGTGACGGTGACTGCATATTGCCGCGGATTGAGGCCGGTCGCGAACGCGTTCAGCGCCGGGCTCTCCATGATCTTCAGCTTCGGCATGGTGATGCCGCGCGAGATGCAGAGATTCTCCAGCAGATTGTAGAGGCGGGGCTCTTCCTGCCGGGTGACGTCGTGGCCGCCGGTCACCGCGTCGATCATCGACTGGTGGAAGAAATAGGCGATGATGATCCAGGTGATCGCCGCAATCGTCGCGAAGGGGGCGGCCTTGAGCAGGTCGGAGAAGGCGCGGCTCAGATAATAGGCGACGGTCTCATTGCCGTTGATGACGACCTCGGCGACCAGCGCGCCGGCATAGACCAGGACATAGACCAGCACGAACAGACCGGCGAGCAGCAGCATCGAACGAAACTTGTTCGAGGCGATGTGCGTGTAGAGACCATACGCGGCCATGACGCGTTGCCCTGCCGGCCTATCGGCTCAAATCAGAACTTCACCTGAGGCGCAGCCTCGACCTCGGTACGGCTCGCCCCGAGATCGAAGAAGTCCTTCCTGGTGAAGCCGAACATGCCGGCGAACAAAGCGGCGGGCATCTGCTGGATGCCGGTGTTGTATTCCTGGACCGCGTTGTTGAAGAAACGGCGGCTCGCCGCGATCTTGTTTTCGAGGTCGGAGAGCTCGCTCGCAAGCTGCTGGAAATTGGCGTTGGCCTTGAGGTCGGGATAGGCCTCCGACAGCGCGATCAGCCGGCCGAGCGCGCCGGAGAGCTGGTTCTCGGCCGCGGACACCTGCGTCGGCCCTTGCGCAGACATCGCCGAATTGCGCGCTTTGATGACGTCGTCGAGCGTGCCGCGCTCATGCGACGCGTAGCCCTTCACGGTCTCGACCAGGTTCGGGACCAGATCGTGACGCTGCTTGAGCTGCACGTCGACATCGGCGAAGGCCTGGCCGACGCGCTGGCCCAGCGCCACCAGCCGGTTGTAGGCACTGAACGCCAGGAACACGAGAACGACGATGACGCCGAGAACGATCCAGCCGGTCGACATGGAAAACTCCTGAAGGGGAAAGAAGGCGGACGCAGCCTAGACCAAATTGGCGCAGAGCGAAGCCCCGGCGCGGAGGAGAGGTAAGACTTGGTCGGATCAGGAACCATCCGAGTTCAAGGCAAAAGCGCTGAACGGGGTTAACTTTCGGACAGAACGGCATCACCCCAGTGCCAGCGACGGGCGCCGGCGTAGGCGGTCTTGTCGCGCCGAGGCACCTTCGTCAGTACGACGCCGTCCTCCGTGCAGAGCTTTGCGGTAATCTCGGCCTTGCCGACATCCGGCGGCGCCAGCACCCGTGCGGCGCGCGTCGCTGGCGGGGTGCGGGTCAGGGCGACGTAGATGAAGCGTTCGTCCTCGAACGGCACCTCGGCGCCCTTGATCTGGCGGTGCGCCTGGGAGCGCGGCAGGCGCTGGTTGAAATGGCACCAGTCGGGCGCGATGAGGGGGCAGGGCTTTTCGTGCGGGCAGGGCGCGGCGACATAAGCGCCGGCCGCAATCAGTTGCCGGCGCAGCGCGAGGATGCGGGTAGTGCCTGCGGGCGTGCCGGGCTCGATCACGACCAGCACGTGGCGCGCTTTGGCCCACATCGTCTCGGCGAGCTTGCGCTGTTCATTCTCGCCGAGCTCGCCGATGACATAGCTCGCGACGACGAGATCGGCTTCTGAGACCTCGGCGAGGTTGGTGGCGGCATCGCCTGGCAGATAACGGCAATCCGAGAGGCGCGAGCTGTCGCGCGCCAGATCGAGCGCGAGCCGGCTCAGCGTCGCGTTGGCATCGAGCAGCGTAAAATCCTGCAGCGACGAAAAGGCCTCAGCGGCGGCCCAGCTCGCGGTGCCCGGACCGGCGCCGACGTCGAGCAGCGTTTCCGGGGTAAAGTCCGGCGCGATCTCGACCAGTGCATTCAGGCTTGCGGCGACTGCGGCGTAAGTCGCCGGCATGCGCGCGAGCGCATAAGCGAGCGCGTCTGCTTCCGACTTGATCGTTCCGGAGCCGCCGCCGGCGCGATAGGTGGTCGAGATCTTCTGCGACCGTTGTGCGGCGTCGGTGCGGGAAAAGCCCTGCAGCCTGGCGTCGAGTGCAGCCTTGAGTTCGGCGGGGAGGGTGGGTGAGATCATGTTTGCCTACCGTCGTTCCGCCTTCTCGCTTCGCGAGGTGCGGAATGACGGCAGAGATATCACGCCACGTTCTGGTCGAGAATGTCCACGGCCTCTTGCAGGTTCACCGAGACGAGCTGCGAGACGCCGCGCTCGGCCATGGTGACGCCGAACAGGCGGTTCATCCGCGCCATCGTGATCGGGTTGTGCGTGATGATGACGAAGCGCGTGTCGGTCGAGGAGGTCATCTCGTGCAGCAAATTGCAGTACCGTTCGACGTTGTGGTCGTCGAGCGGCGCGTCGACTTCGTCCAGCACGCAGATCGGCGAGGGGTTCGTCAAGAACACCGCGAAGATCAGCGCCATCGCGGTCAGCGCCTGTTCGCCACCCGAGAGCAGCGACAGCGTCTGCGGCTTCTTGCCCGGCGGTTTTGCGATGATTTCGAGACCGGCTTCCAGCGGATCGTCGCTCTCGATCAGGTGCAGCGCAGCTTCGCCGCCGCCGAACAGCTCGACGAACAGGCGCTTGAAGTGGTTGTTGACAATCTCGAACGACGTCAGGAGACGCTCGCGCGCTTCCTTGTTGAGACTCTGGATGCCCTGGCGCAGCCGCTTGATGGCTTCGACCAGGTCGTCGCGCTCGGTGACCAGACCGGTGTGTTGGGTCTCGACCTCGCGCAGCTCTTCCTCGGCGCGCAAATTGACCGCGCCCAGGCGCTCGCGGTCGCGGCGCATCTTTTCGAGGTCTTCCTCGATGTCGTGCAGCGGCGGCAGCTCGGCGCCGGGCTCGAGCTCGGCAAGGCCGGCGACGGCCTGCGGCTCGACTTCGAGCATGTCGCGGATTTCGCGCTCGATGTCTTCGAGCCGGCGCCGCGAACCTTCCATGCGCTCCTCGGCACGCGCAGTGGCTTCGCGCGAGCTGGAGAGGGCTTCAAGCGTCAGCTTCGCGACGCGATCGGTCTCGGCCATCGCGGTCTCCGCGGTGGCGAGCGCATCGGCCGCCATGCGGCGGTCGTTCTCGGCGTACTCGATCTCGGTGATCAGCGCGCTGCGCTTCTCGGCGAACACGGCGGGCGCGTTCTCGAGATCGCTGCGCTCGATCGAGACCTCGGTGATGCGGGTCTGGATGGTGTCGATATGGGAGGCCGCGCTCTCCTTGCGGTTCTGCCATTCGGTGCGCTCGGCGAGGATCGCCTGCACGCGACGGTCGGCGAGCTCGGCCTCGCGCGCCAGTGCCTGCGCCTCGGCGCGGACCTGCGCGGCCATGCGGCGATGACCTTCGATGTCGCTGCGGACGGCGGCGAGACGGGTCTCGGTGTCCTCGCTTGACGGCAGTTCGCTGATGCCGGCCTCGGCGTATTCGTAAGCGGCTTCGGCCTCGGCGCGGTCGGCGGCGAGACGGCTGTGCGCTTCCGACAGCGTCGCCTTGCGCGCGGCGTGGCGGCTGATCTCGCGCTCGGCCGTGGCATGGCGCTCGCGTGCGACGTTCAGCTCGCGCTGCGCGGCACGCCAGGCTTCGCGCGAAGCGCCTTCGGTGCTGGCCGCCATCTGCAGCTCGGACTCGGCGTTCTCCAGCGCCTGACGCTTGATCTGCGCGTCGATGCGGGCCTGCTCCAGCTCGTTCTCGATGTCGACGAGGCGGGCGCGCTCTGCGAGGCGCCGCGCGGCGCCGGTGGGCGCATGGGCGGCGGCGACAAAGCCGTCCCAGCGCCAGACGTCGCCTTCGGGGGACACCAGCCGCTGGCCGGTCTTGAGCTGCGAGACGAGCTCGGCACCGCGCTCGCGCGGGACGACGCCGATCTGCGCGAGGCGGCGCGTCAGCTCTGCCGGCGCTTGCACGTGGTTGGCGAGCGGGGTGGCGCCTTCGGGCAATTCCGGATCGCCCTCGGTGACGCCGGCATTGGTCCAGCGCATCGGCGCCGACGGATCGACCGGCGCATCGAGATCGTCGCCGAGTGCGGCACCGATGGCCTTTTCGAAGCCCTTGTCGACGGTGATGCCGTCGATGATCGGAGGCCACAGATTCTTGGTCTCGCCGTTGACGATTTTTGAAATCGTGCGCGCTTCGGTGTCGAGCCGCTGCACGCGCTTGTCGGCCTCGACCAGCGGCGAGCGTGAGGATTCCAGCGTCTGGCGCGCGGCGACATGCGCGGCTTCGCTCGCCTGTGCGGCGGCTTCCGAAGCGGCCAGCGTCTGTTCGGCGGTTTCGACCGTTGCGGTCAACTCGTCGAGATCGCCGAAGCCGCCGGTCTCGGCGGCAAGCTTCTGTTCTTCCGCGGCGACGTTCGCGATCTCCTGGTCGAGACGGGCAAGCTTGTCGCGGTGGGTGCGGACGTTGGCCTCGAGCTGGTTGCGCTTGGCGGTGAGGTCGGCGAGCGCGGTGGTGAGCTCGGAGAACTGCTGCTCGGTTTCGGTCAGCACGGCCTCGGCTTCGCCGACCCGCTCGTCGACGCCGGAGCGCTTCTCGACGCGTGACTTGATCTCTTCCTTCAGCTCGGCATCTTCGGTGTCGAGCCGCTGCAGCGCGACATCGGCGTCCATGGTTTGTTGTTGAGCACGGGAAATGTCGCCTTCGAACTGGGCGAGGCGGCGCTCGAGTTCGGCGACGCGCTCCTTGGCGCGCTCTTCCTCGCGGTCGAGCAGCTCGCGCGCGTTGGTCAGGCGCTGAAGGCCTGCCGCGGCGCGCGCTTCGGCATCGCGCAGCGCCGGCATTTCGGCGGCGCGGATCGCCTGGATGCGGGCAGCTTCGGCCTGGTGCTGAGTGCGCTCGGCCATCTCGCGCACGGCGAGATCGTGGGTGTGGCCGGATTCGCTGACGTCGGCATGGGCGCCGATCCAGCGCAGATGGAACAGCGTGGCCTCGGCCTTGCGGACCTTGGCGGCGACCTCGCGATAGCGCACGGCCTGGCGGGCCTGCTTCTTCAGGCCTTCCATTTGCCCTGCGAGCTGGCCGATCACGTCCTCGACGCGGGTGAGGTTGGTCTCGGCCGCTTTCAGCCGCAGCTCGGCCTCGTGGCGACGGGCATGCAGACCGGCGACGCCGGCGGCGTCTTCCAGCACGCGGCGGCGTTGCTCGGGCTTGGCCTGGATGATTTCGCCGATCTTGCCCTGGTGGACGAGCGCCGGCGAACGCGCGCCGGTGGCGGCGTCCGCGAACAGGATCTGCACGTCACGGGCGCGCACGTCGCGGCCGTTGATACGATACACCGAGCCGGCCTCGCGCTCGATGCGGCGGGAGATTTCGAGCAGCTGGCTGTCGTTCATCGCCGCCGGCGCGGTGCGATCGGCATTGTCGATCGTCATCGTCACTTCGGCGTGGTTGCGCGCGGGACGGTTGCCTGAGCCGGCGAAGATCACCGCGTCCATGTCGGCGGCACGCAGCGACTTGTACGAGGTCTCACCCATCGCCCAGCGCAGCGCCTCGACGAGATTCGACTTGCCGCAACCGTTGGGGCCGACCACGCCGGTCAAGCCGGGCTCGATGACGAAGTCCGTGGGCTCAACGAAGGACTTGAAGCCGTGTAGGCGCAGGCGGGTGATTTTCATAAGCACGCATCTCTGTTGGCAGGCGCGAATCCCCTGCCGGGACAATACCATGGAAGGCAATGTCGCTGTCTGGGGCGAGTCGCGCTGGGCGCCTCATGCGGCGGACAATGGCCGCGGTGTGCCGCGAGGGCAACCTGCGAAAGCCGCTTTTCCCAAGGGATTTATGCCGGGAAAGATACGGCTTTTGAGATGCGAATCAGAGTCTTGACGGGCGAATCAGCTCTTCAGCAGCGGATTGATCTTCTTGGCGAATTCCTCGAACGAGGTCTCGCCCTTGATCTTCTCGCCGTTGATGAAGAAGGTCGGCGTCGAATCAACCTTCAGAACGTCGCTGGCATATTTCTGGTCGGCGGCGATCTTGTCGAGCAGCGCCTGGTCCTTCAGGCAGGCTTCCACCTGCTGCTGCGTGAGGCCGGCCTGCTTGCCGATCCGCGTCAGGGTCTCGGTGGTGTTCTTCACCACCCAGTCGTTCTGCTGGCGGAACAGCATGTCGGTGACGGCAAAGTATTTCGGTGCGTCGTCTTTGGCGATGCAGCGCGACAGCATCGAGCCGGCGGCGGCTTTGATGTCGAGCGGGAACTCGCGGAAGATGTAACGCACCTTGCCGGTGTCGATGTATTCCGACTTGATCTTGGGGAACACCTGCTCGTTGAAGGCCGCGCAGTGCGGGCAGGTCATCGAGGCGTATTCGGTGATGGTGACGGCGGCGTCCTTCGGGCCGAGCGCCATGTCGGGCAGCGACACGGGCTTGGCGACATCGCCGGCGGCCTGCGCCATCGCGTCAGTGATGAACCGCAGCGGCGAGAGCCCGGCGATCGCGGCAAGACCGGTCAGCGACAGCATCGTGGTGAAGGCGCGGCGGGTGATGATCAAGGTCGGCTCCCGGATTGGCGTGGTCTCGCGCCCAAAGGATCAAGGTTCCCGGGCGGCCTGTCGCTAGCTTGAAACGTGGTTAGAGGCAATGGCGAGCGGCAGGGACGGGGCCAGATTGGCCGCGAAATGAGGCTCAATTTCGCTTGATGGCGGCCCCGAGCCGTGCCAGCGCCGTCTTCAGTTCCTCATCTTCGATATCCCCCAGGCTCTCCGCCACCGCAGCGACGGCCTTGGGGTCCGGCGGGCCGGGACGCACCGGGCGCCGCGGGCGCGACAGGGGGGCCTGGCGGAACGCGAGCTTGCCGACCGCGCTCCAGCCGAAGAAGCGGTTCACCCGCTCCAGGATGACGTCGGCCGAGTGCTGGATCTCCAGCGCCATCGGGCCCTCGACCCGCAGCACCAGCGTCGCCGGCTCCTGCGGCTGGCCCTCGACCGGCCGCGGCCATTGCATCTTGAGCGGCTCGGCATGGGCGGCTATTTCAGGCCCGGCAATCTGCGCCCACCGCGTCACCAGTTCGCGCGCAGCAAAACCCTGCTTGGCATAGGCCTCGGCAAAGACGTCGTTGAGCAGGATCCCGAGCGGCTTGGCGCTGATGGGGCCGGGTTTGGGAGGGAATTTGGCCATGAGCCGTGTCCGCTACGCTGCCGCGCGAGGCCGGATGGCCTTGAGGTCGCGGTCGATCTCGCGCCGCCGCTGCATCAGATCGTAGTCCATCTGGAGCCCCAGGAAAAAGCCCTCCGACAGACCAAAATAGCGGGCAAGCCGCAGGTCGGTGTCAGCCGTGATGTCGCGCTTGCCGAGGACGATCTCGTTGATCCGCCGCGGTGGCACGCGCACAGCGCGCGCCAGCGCATTCTGGCTGAGGTCCATCGGCTTCAAGAACTCGTCGAGCAGGATCTCACCGGGATGAGGATTGCGGAGGAGCCCGCTCCTAACCGTGGTAGTCGACGATTTCGACATGTTTCGGTCCTCCGTCATCCCAGACAAAACAGATGCGCCACTGATCGTTGATCCGGATCGAATGCTGACCTTGGCGATCGGCCTTCAGT
The DNA here is from genome assembly GCF_021458635.1 of Bradyrhizobium monzae. GTDB lineage: Bacteria > Pseudomonadota > Alphaproteobacteria > Rhizobiales > Xanthobacteraceae > Bradyrhizobium. Next base: position 439,486 of record NZ_JAIRDQ010000003.1, on the reverse strand, counting down.
GCTTCGAGCCGGTTGCCCGGTGGAACCCTGAGATCGGTCAACACCCGCGCTTGATTGAGCAAACGCAGTTTTCGCAAGGCTGCATTCTGAATGTCGGGCGGCAGTTTCCTGCTTCGCCGCCCGGATCAGATCAACTCTGTCTCGGGGTTGGCGAAGCTCTGGATCATGCTTGTGTATAACGCAAGGCGTTATAGCCCGCAACGGTCTGGTCGCGCTGGCCACAGGCGAAATCCTCCTCTAGTAAAGGCGAATGTCCTCCACGACCGCGCGCAAGAAGGAGCGGAGCACCACGGCGACCACGCCGTCGGCTCGCCCCACATTGCTGCTTGCCTGGTACGATCGCCACCGCCGCAAATTGCCGTGGCGCGCCGCGCCGGGGGAGACGTCGGATCCCTACCGCGTCTGGTTGTCGGAGATCATGCTGCAGCAGACCACGGTAAGGGCGGTCGGGCCCTATTTCGAAAAATTCGTCGCGCGCTGGCCTGAGGTCACGGCGTTGGGGAACGCCACGCAGGATGACGTGCTGCGGATGTGGGCCGGGCTCGGCTATTATTCGCGCGCGCGCAATCTCCATGCCTGTGCGGTGGTGGTGACGCGCGAGCACGGCGGCGCCTTTCCAGACACCGAGGAGGGGCTGCGAACTCTGCCAGGCATCGGGCCCTACACCGCGGCGGCGATTGCGGCGATCGCGTTCGATCGCCACACCATGCCGGTCGACGGCAATATCGAGCGCGTGGTGTCGCGTCTGTATGCGGTGGAGGAAGAGCTGCCGCAGGCCAAGCCGCTGATCCAGCAACTGGCAGCGACGCTGCTGGCCAACTCCCGCGCTGGCGATAGTGCCCAGGCGCTGATGGATCTCGGCGCCTCGATCTGCACGCCGAAAAAGCCGGCGTGCTCGTTGTGCCCGCTGAACGAGGATTGCACGGCGCGTACGCTCCGAACGCCGGAGACGTTTCCGCGCAAGGCGCCGAAGAAAAGCGGTGCGCTGCGGCGGGGGGCTGCCTTCGTCGTCACGCGCGGTGACGAGCTGCTGGTTCGTAGCCGACCTGAAAAGGGATTGCTCGGTGGCATGACCGAGGTGCCGGGTTCCGACTGGCGCGCCGGACAGGAGGACGCGACGGCAAAACAGCAGGCGCCGGAATTGAAAGCGCTGTCGCGATGGCAGCGCAAGGTCGGCGTGATCACTCACGTCTTCACGCATTTCCCGCTGGAGCTCGTGGTCTACACCGCGAAGGCCGAGGCCCGCACGCGCGCGCCCAAAGGCATGCGCTGGGTGCCGATCGCAACCCTGGCCGACGAGGCGCTGCCCAACGTCATGCGCAAGGTGATCGCGCACGGATTGGATCACTAGCCTTCGTTCCTGCTGACACTAGCCTGTCAGCAGCCTTGCGTTATGTACGAGCGGCAACGGAGGTTCGCATGGTCAAGACCGCGCTCGACAACTTCAAGAGACCGCCCTGCGCCGAGCTGTTGGGCTGGCGGCTGCTCGATGCCCGTCCCGCGGACGGCTGGATCAAGCTCGGCTTCGAAGGCAAGCCGGAGTTCTGCAACCCGGCGGGCTTCATCCAGGGCGGTCTGCTCTCCGCGATGCTGGACGACACGATGGGCCCGGCCGTGCTGGTGATGAGCGAGGGCCGGCTCTACACCACGACCATCAGCATGACGGTGAATTTTCTCAGCCCGGCAAGGCCGGGACCGATCATCGGCGAGGCGAAGGTGACGCAGCTCGGCAAGACCATTGCGTTCGTCGAGGCCAAGCTGATGGCGGAAGACGGCACGGTGCTGGCGACAGCGAGCGCGAGCGAGCGGTTGCTGGAGGCGGCGAGGGTGGTCGGAAAATAGTCGAGCCGCGCGCGCTGCCCTTTCCCGCAAGGGGAGAGGGCGCATCAACGTGGATATCGCCTGGAAGTCTCACGCCCTCGCGCGCGCGTCTTTGCTCACGATCGGCGGCTTCGCATTCAGCGCCTCGACCTGGAAGCCCGCAACGCGCTTGTAGTTCGCGGCGATGTCTTCCAGCTCTTTTTGCGACAGCACGTCGGTGACGACCTCAAAGCCATCCGGCGCGCGCTCCTCGACGAGCTGCATCACCTGCTCCGGGCCGTTCTTGCGGTTGAGCAGCACGAGGTCGGTGGTCGCGGGACGCCGCTCTGCTTCATAGGCGAGCAGTGCCGCGGTCGTCGGACCATGCGCCAAAATCTGGCGGGTGATGGTGCGGGCATCGAGGATCGCCTGCGAAGCGCCGTTCGAGCCGATCGGGTACATCGGATGCGCGGCATCGCCCATCAGCGTGACCTGGCCGAAGGTCCATTGCGACACCGGATCGCGGTCGACCAGCGGATATTCGTAGGCGTGCGGGCAGTTCTTGATCAGGCCGGGCACGTCGAGCCAGTCGAACGTCCAGCTCTCGAACCAGGGCAAGAACTCGTCCAGCCGGGCAGTGCGGTTATAGTCCTCGCGGCGCCACTGATAGGTCGGCGGCATGTGGCGCTCGGCGACCCAGTTGATCAGATGATTGCCGGCGGCATCCGGTTCTTTCGAGATCGGATAGCAGACGAATTTCAGGATCTCGTGGCCGGCCATGATCATGGTGCGGCCGGTCAGGAAGGCTTTTGACGGCGTCACGCCGCGCCAGAGGATGCGGCCGTTCCAGATCGGCGGGCCCTCTTGCGGATAGAGCTTTTCTCGCGCGGCGGAATGGATGCCGTCGGCGGCGATCATGATGGCGCCTTCGTATGTCCCGGCCGGTTTGCCGGTCGCCCGGTCGATGAAATCGGCGCGGACGCCGCCCGCCGTCTCGGTCCAGCCGGTCAGATGGTGGCTGGTCAAGATGTTGTCGCGGCCGAGCCGCTCGATTGCGGTGTCGAGCAGGAGTTGCTGGAGCGTGCCGCGATGGATCGAGAACTGCGGCCATTTGTAGCCGGCTTCCAGGCCGCGCGGCTCGCTCCAGATCGGCTTGCCGTGCTTGGAGAAATAAGCGAGCTCACGGGTGCGCACGCCGCTGGCATCGAGCTTGTCCATCAGCCCGAGTTCGATCAGCTCGCGTACCGCGTGCGGCAGCACGTTGATGCCGACGCCGAGCGGCTTCAGTTCCGCGACGCTCTCGAACACTTTTACGGGAACGCCGATTCCGTGCAGGCTGAGCGCAAGCGTCAGCCCGCCGATGCCGCCGCCGGCGATGAGTACCGTCATGACCAAACCCCTCCGATTGCAGGCGTCTTGGCATAGGCGGGCCGCGGTGGGCAACTGCGAAGAGCAAAAGCACTGCGCGCCGTACTATGGACCTGGCAGCCCACAGCCGTTAGTTTCCAATTTTCCCATGAGGTCCGACATGCTCAAGCTTTACTACGCCACCGGTACCTGCGCGCTCGCCACCTACATGACCCTGGAGGAGGCCGGCGCCGACTACACGGCTGAACGGCTGAGCTTCAAGGATAACCAGCAGAACAGCCCGGACTACCTCGCAATCAATCCGAAGGGCCGCGTGCCGGCGCTGGTGACCGATCGTGGCGTCCTCACCGAGACGCCCGCGATGCTGGCCTACATCGCGCAAACCTTCCCCAAGGCGAAGCTCGCGCCGCTCGACGATGCCTTCGACTTCGCCCAGGTGCAATCGTTCAACTCCTATCTCTGTTCGACCGCGCACATCAACCATGCCCACAAGATGCGTGGCGCGCGCTGGGCGACGCAGGAGAGCTCGTTCGCCGACATGAAGGCGATGGTGCCGAAAACAATGGGCGCCTGCTTCAAGCTGATCGAGCAGAAGATGTTCAAGGGGCCATGGGTGATGGGCGACCAGTTCACGATCTGCGATCCCTACCTCCACGCGCTCTCGCACTGGCTCGAAGGCGACAATGTCGACATCAACGCCACGCCGAAGATCGCCGACCATTTCAAGCGCATGTCGGACCGTCCCGCCGTGCGCAAGGTGATGGACGCGCAGAAGGCGTAAGGTTTCGCTGGATCGTAGGGCGGCCGACCGGCCTTACGAAGCTAGGGCGGAGTGCCCCACAGTTCACGCTCTCCGACCGGCTCGATCCGATAGCCATGCTGTTTTAAAATGGCCGGCGCCTGTTCGAAGGCGCCGTCGTGCAAGGCGAGGAAGATCGCGCTCTTGTGCTCGGACAAGAGCCGCGCCGCGCCCGTGAGAGCCAGCGTTTCGGCGCCCTCGATATCCATCTTGATCAGGTCCGGAGTGGGAAAGTCGTCGAGGCGGACCGTCCTGACGGGCGTGCCTGATCCTGAAATCTTCCCCATGTAACCGTATTCGCTGGCACTCTCGTTGGTGTGAAAGAACGTCTCTCCGGCCCTGTCGGTGACCGCTGCCTCGATCACTTCGGCATTCTTGATGTTGTTGAGATCCAGATGCCTGCGGAGCTTTGTTGCGTTGGCGGGGTTTGCTTCGAACGCAAAAACACGACCTTGCGGTCCAACACGCCTGGATAGCATCAAGGTGTAGTATCCGGCGTGTGCGCCAACATCAAAAACCGTCATGCCCGGTTTTACGCGAGCGGCGATCGTCTTGGCATGATCGCTTTCGTAGGTGCCGAGCCAGCAACTCTGGTTGCCGGCGCCGGCGACCCACTTCAGGCCCCGGTTCGGTCCGGTGAGCACCGGCATGACGGTAGATGGCGAAACCAGCTTGAACGGAAGACGGATCAACCAGCCAAGTGGTTGGTGCGGGCCCAGCATGCTCTCGATCCCCTTCGGTTTCTGTGGCTGGCTCATTAAAGGCACAGAGGCCCCGTTTCAAGTCGAGTGCCTTGCGACGCCGCTGTGGTCCTCATCGTTTGTGTTTTTCCAGCTCCCGTCCCGTCTCCAGCATCAGCCGCCGCAGCCAGATCGAGCCCGGATCCATCTGTGCACGGGTCGGATAGAACAAGAACTGCTCGTCGATCCCGGGGTCGAGCGGCGGCGTCACCGTGGCGAGCCCGAACTGCTTCGACAGCGCCGCGATCAGCCGGCGCGGCACGAAGGCGACGAGGTCGGTGCGGGCGGCAACGTGCAGCGCTTCGAGATAGCCGGACACCACCAGCGAGATGTGCCGCTCGATGCCCTTGGTCCGGAGCCAGGTGTCGATCAGATCCTCGCCGTTGCCGCGGATGATCACGCCGACATGGCGCGCGGCGAGGAACGCCTCGCGGCGCTTCAGCTTGGCGCCCACGGGATGACCGCGCCGCACCGCCAGCGCATCGCTGTCGGTGTAGAGCAATTGGCGGTGAAAGCCTTTGAAGGCGTTGCCGATCGAGATCACGAGATCGATGGTCCGGGCGAACTCGGCGTGGAAGATCGCCGGGCCCCGCCACGGCACCACGTCGATGCGGACGTTCGGCGCAACGCGTGTCACCTTCTCCATCAAGGGCGGCATCAGCAGCTCGACCGCGAGGTCCGGCATCATCAGGCGGAATGGCCGCTCGCTGCGCGCGGCGTCGAACGCGTCGGGCACGAATAGCCCGCGCACCTGGTCGAGCGCCTGCGCCAGCGGCGCGCGCAAGGCTTGCGCCCGCGGCGTCAGCTCCATCCGGGCGCCGGTGCGCACCAGCAGCGGGTCGCCAAAGATGTCGCGCAGGCGTTGCAGCGCATGGCTGGTGGCCGGCTGCGACAGCCCGATGCGCATGGCCGCGCGGCTGACATTGGCTTCGCGCAACAGCGCGTCGAGCGCAGTCAATAGATTGAGGTCGAGCGAATTCAAATTCATGAGGTGAATAGATATCATATCCACTATCGATTTGAAGAATTACCGCCGGGCAGCGATCTTCTCCGTGTTGCCACCAAACGGAGATGCCGCCATGAGCGCGAGCGCCAACAAGAAACTGATGCAGGATATTTTCGCCGCCGCCGCCGACCCCGATCCGGCGGTGCGCGACCGCGCGCTGTTCGCCGCAAGCCTTGCCGACGACGCCAGATGGATCGTCACCGGCCAGTATTCCTGGTCGCGCAGCTTCACCGGGAAAGACGCGATCCTCAACGACCTGCACGGCTATGTCCGCACCCGCCTGCGTGACCGGACCCGCACGGTCGCCGAGCGCTTCATCGCCGATGGCGACATCGTCGTGGTGGAGGCCAAGGGCGACAATGTCACGCCCGAGGGCGTGCGCTACGACAATGACTATTGCCTCGTGTTTCGGCTCGAGGACGGCAAGATCAAGGAGATCCGGGAGTACTGCGACTCGGTGCTGACCGAGAAGGCGTTGGGTCCGTTTCCGCAGACGAGGGCTGCGAGCTGAGCGGATTGAACGGCGTCATGCCAAAACCTTGCCCAGCTGCCGCTAATATCAGCAGGGTTTTGTGCGCGGCTTTGGCGACATGCGCGAAAAATCAGAAGGTTCAATTAAGAAGTGTCCCGCATTGTATCGCGGTGCAGCGTGAGTCGCCGAAGAGGCGACGCGCGGCTGCTGGGGTGTCCGTGACGATTGCCGGAGTTGTGCGTCCGCCTGAATTCACATGCTTCCGGGTGGACAATGGGAATGCCGAGCTTTCGTTTGCGGATCCGGGGCCGTCTCTATGCCGGCTTCATGGCGCTGGTCGTGGTTGGTCTCGTGATGGCGGTGGTGGCCATCTGGAATTTGCGGTCCGTGCAGGACCATGTCGGAAAGGCCTCGGCATTTTCGGACAGCACCGCGCGGGTGCTGGAGATCTCGACCCACCTGCAGGCGATCCAGCGCGCCAATCTGCGCTACGTCTACGACGCCAACGAATCCGCGATGCGGGAGGCCTCGGAACGGGAGGCCGCGGCGACCGAGCTGCTGCAGGTCGGTGCCAAGGGCACGCTCTCCGAGGAGCGGCGCAAGCTCTACAACGATCTGATCGCCGACATCGCCAAAATGAAGACTCTGCGCGACAATCTCGGCGACGCCGTCAACGAGGCGCGGACCGGCAAGGCGACACTGCTGCCGAGCGGCGACGAGCTGACCGTCAAGATGAACAAGCTCTCCGACGTGGCGCGCGCGGCCGTCGACGAGGACACCGCGTCCCTCGTCGCAGACCTCGAATCCCGGCTGCTGCTGGTTCAGATCGCAAACTGGCGTTTCCTGGCGCTGCGCGACACCAAGGGCCCCGCCAACTTCAGGACCAATGTGGACAGGGCGTCGCAGCGGCTCGCCGCGCTCGAAAAGAGCCCGCAAGCGACGGAATTGCGCGCCACGCTCGCGCCGGTGAAGACCTCGCTCGGAATCTACAAATCCGCATTCGAGACCACGTCGGCCGCGATGCTCCAGGCCGACGAGATCTACCACAAGAGCCTCGCGCCGCTGATCGTCGACAGCATCGCCAAGCTCAAGGTCGCCGAGACTGCGCTGAAGAAGGACTACAAGGACTCGCGCAGCCAGGCCGAAGCCGCGATCGACGGCACGACGTCCATGCAAGAGATCGTGGGCGGGGTGGCCACCCTGTTCGGACTGATCGTGGCTGTCCTGATCGCCCGCAGCATCGTCGGGCCACTGACCTCGATGACGCGGGCGATGGGGCTGCTCGCCGGCGGCGATCTCGCGGTCGAGATCCCCTCGCGTGGCAAGCCCGACGAGATCGGCGACATGGCCAAGGCGATCCAGGTGTTCAAGGACAACATGATCGACACCGAGCGCATGCGCCACGAGCAGACCGAGATCGAGGCGCGGCAGGCCGAGGACCGCAAGAAGGACATGGTCCGGCTCGCCGACCAGTTCGAGCAGGCGGTCGGCGAGATCGTCGACACCGTGTCGTCGGCATCGAACGAGCTCGAGGCCTCCGCCGGCACCCTGACCGCAACGGCGACACGCGCCCAGGATCTGTCCACGGAAGTCGCCTCCGCATCGCAGGAGGCCACCGCCAACGTCCAGGCCGTCGCGTCCGCGACCGAAGAGCTGTCGTCCTCGGTCTCCGAGATCGCCCGTCAGGTCCAGGAATCCGCCCGCATCGCCGGCGAAGCCGTCGGGCAGGCGACGAAGACCAACGCCCGCGTCAGCGAGCTCTCCAAGGCGGCCGCCCGCATCGGCGACGTGGTCGAACTGATCAGCACCATCGCCGGCCAGACCAATCTGCTGGCGCTCAACGCCACCATCGAGGCGGCGCGCGCCGGCGAAGCCGGCCGCGGCTTTGCGGTGGTCGCCTCCGAGGTCAAGGCGCTGGCCGAGCAGACCGCAAAAGCCACCGGCGAGATCGCCCAGCAGGTCTCCGGCATCCAGGCCGCGACGGAAGAATCGGTTGGCTCGATCCGGGAGATCAGCGGCACCATCGAACGGCTGTCGGAAATCTCCTCGACGGTCGCCGCCGCCGTGGAACAGCAGGGCGCCGCCACGCAGGAAATCTCCCGCAACGTCCAGCAGGCCGCCCACGGCACCCAGCGCGTCTCGACCAATATCGGCGACGTCCAGCGCGGCGCCTCCGACACCGGCTCGGCGTCCTCGCAGGTGCTCTCGGCAGCGCGCTCGCTGTCGGCCGACAGCAACCGGTTGAAGCAGGAAGTCGCCAAGTTCCTGAGCTCGGTCCACGCCGCCTGAAAGCAAAAGGCCACGCGCGTGCGCGTGGCCTTCAATCGCGACGAGATGTGATCAGGCCACTTTGGTCGTCATGTGCCCGAACATGTTGCGACGGGCCTCGTCGTCCATCTCGGCCTTGAAGGTGAACTTGTCCTTCAGCGCGATCGCGCGGCTAGCTGCCGGCCGCGCCGAGATCTCGTCGATCAGCCGCTTCACGTTCGGGTAGCGCGCAAAAGCGTCATCGCCGAGCTTGAACGGCACCATCCGCGCCCAGCCCCACAGCGCCATGTCGACGATCGAATAGTCGTCGCCGACCATGTAGCTGCGGCCTTTGAGATGACCGTCGAGAATCTTGTAGTGGCGGTCGGTCTCGTACTGGTAGCGGTTGTGGGCGTAGTCGTGGTTCTGGTCCTTCGGCGCAAAATGCTTGAAGTGCACGGCCTGACCCGAATACGGCCCGACGCCGGATGCCACGAACATCAGCCAGGACAGCAATTCCGCGCGATTCGCGGGCAGGAATTGTCCGGTCTTCTCGGCGAGATAGAGCAGGATCGCGTTCGAATCGAACACGATCGTGCCGTTGTCGTCGATCGCCGGCACCTTGGCGTTCGGATTGATCTTCAGATAGTCCGGCGTGAACTGCTCGCCCTTGCGGGTGTCGATCTTCACGGGCTCGAACGCCAGGCCAGCCTCTTCGAGGAAGAGCGCGACCTTGGTCGGGTTCGGCGATCCGTTGAAATAGAATTTGAGCATCGGGCGTCTCCCAAGTGGGTGCAAGTGTTGGTAGCCGATAGCGGACGCAGCATCATTGCCGCGAGGCGGCCTTCTCTTGCCCGAACCCTGTCGGGGGACGCAACCGGCGAGATTGCCGTGCGGTATCTGCGCATGACGCAGATCGGCGGGCGTAACAAAGGCAGATGGCGGCCGTAAGGGCCACGGCCCAGGTGCCGTAGGGTGGGCAAAGCGATAGCGTGCCCACCAATTCCATCGATTTCTTGGAGAGATGGTGGGCACGGCGCTTTGCGCCTTTGCCCCCCTTGAGACGAGTGATCGGAAGCGGCTATTCCGCCATGCCGGCGCGGATCTCGGCGCGGAGCTCGTCGATCAGCTTGAGACCCTTCTTGGTCTCGATGTGCCAGAAGGTCCAGCCGTTGCAGGCCTGCGCGCCCTGCGCCGCCGCGCCCATGCGGTGGATCGAGCCGACCTTGTCGCCGAACATGATGGCGCCGTCGGCACGGACCAGCGCGCCAAGCTTCTTCTTGGCGTCGAACAGTTTCGTGCCGGGCATGATCATGCCGCGCTCGATCAGCTCGGAGAACGCCACGCGAGGTGCTTCGCGCGCGGTCATGAACGGGGCGAGGCTCTCTTCCGGCAGCGGCTCGACCGCGGCGATGCGCGCTTGCGCCGCCTTGGCGTAGGTCTTGTCGCGCTCGAAGCCGATATAGGAGCGGCCGAGGCGCTTGGCCACGGCGCCGGTGGTGCCGGTGCCGTTGAAGGGATCGATCACGAGGTCGCCGGGCTTCGACGACGACAGCAGCACGCGTGCGAGCAGGCCTTCCGGCTTCTGCGTCGGATGCACTTTCTTGCCGTCGGCGCCCTTGAGGCGCTCCTCGCCGGTGCAGAGCGGGATCAGCCAGTCGGAACGTGCCTGCACGTCCTCGTTGGCCGCCTTCAGCGCTTCGTAGTTGAAGGTATAGCCCTTGGCTTTTTCATCACGCGCGGCCCAGATCATGGTCTCGTGCGCGTTGGTGAAGCGACGGCCGCGGAAATTCGGCATCGGGTTGGTCTTGCGCCACACGATGTCGTTCAGGAGCCAGAAGCCGAGGTCCTGCATGATCGCGCCGACGCGGAAGATGTTGTGATAGGAGCCGATCACCCAGATCGTCGCCGACGGCTTCATCGCGCGGCGCGCGGCCAAGAGCCAGGCACGGGTGAAATCGTCATAGGCGGAGAATGAATCGAACTTGTCCCAGTCGTCGTTGACGGCATCGACGTGGGATTCGTCGGGGCGCTTGAGATCGCCCTTGAGCTGGAGATTGTAGGGCGGATCGGCGAACACGAGATCGACCGAACCAGTCTGAAGCTTCGACATCTCGGCGACGCAATCACCGAGGATGATGCTGTGCGAAGCGGACTCGAAATTTGTGCGGGGCGCCCTTGCAGACGCCCCGCGACGCGACACTACCATGACTCAAGGACTCTGACTCAGGCGACGCTGTCGGCGACGCGGGACCAAACAACCGACTGACCGTTACAATGAAGCGGCAAAGTAAAAATCGACTTAACCCGCTGCTTTCGTGAGCAGGCCGGCGATCGCGCATTGCGCGCGAGGCGCTGCGCGCATTTGCCGTGTTTTGCAGTGTGTTTCGCGTTTCTTCGCGTTGCGGGAGTGGCTGGAGCGGCAAAAAGACTCCAAATTTCTCTCGGAAAAAAATGCTTGGCCCTCGGAAAAAATTGCTGGCGTCGCACGCTCTCGCACTAGGCAATAATTGCCGAGCGGGATATTGATTAACGCAATGGAAATTTTACGTATGTGGCGCGTAGAGGTTTTCGCGTTTCCGCGTGCCCACGCCATGCAATCGCCGACCTGAGGGAAGCCCGCCATGCGCTACGATGATTTCCGCCGCAGCGACGACGTCGAGGATCGTCGCGACGACGGTGGTGGAGGATTTGGCGGCGGTGGAGGCGGCGGCGGGTTCGGCCTGCCGATGGGCGGTGGCGGCCTCGGCATCGGCACCATCATCGTGCTCGGCCTGGTCGGCTATGCGTTCGGCATCGATCCGCGCATCCTGATCGGCGGCGCCGAGATCCTCACCGGCGGCGGCCAGGCGCCGAGCTACCAGAGCGACCGTCCCTCGACGCAGGCCAAGCGCGGCGCGCCGACCGACGAGATGGGCAGCATGATCTCCGGCATCCTCGGCGAGATCGACGATCGCTGGAGCGAGATCTTCCAGGCCAGCGGCCAGTCCTACACCGGCCCGAAGGTGGTGCTGTTCCGCAACGCCACCAATGGCGGCCGCTGCGGCCGGGCGGAGTCGGCGATGGGGCCGTTCTACTGCCCGCCCGACCGCACCATCTTCCTCGACACCGGGTTCTTCCGCGAGGTCGAGACGCGCTTCCGCGGCTGCTCCGGCAAGTCAGCGTGCAATTTCACCACCGCCTACATCATCGCGCATGAAGCCGGCCATCACATCCAGAACCTGCTCGGCATCATTCCGAAGGTGACGCGTCTGCAGCAGCAGGCCGGCAGCAAGGCCGAGGCCAATGCGCTCCAGGTGAGGGTCGAATTGCAGGCCGACTGTCTGTCCGGTGTCTGGGTCAATCGCGAGGCGAAGAAGCGTCCGAACTTCCTCGAAGCCGGCGACATCGACGCCGCGCTGACCACGGCGAGCGCGATCGGCGACGATACGCTGCAGCGTCAGGCCACGGGGCGCGTCGTGCCCGATTCCTTCACCCACGGCTCGGCCGCGCAGCGCAAGCAGTGGTTCATGACCGGCTATCAGCAGGGCACGGTGCAGGCCTGCAACACGTTCGGCGGCGGCGGGCCGTAGCGCAGGTCTCGTGCCCCGGACGCAGCGCGGCGCTTCTTCAGCGGTGCGCTGCAGAGCCGGGGCCCACAATGCCGGTCCTTGCGTCTGTCACAATGGGTCCCGGCTCTGCGCAGCAGCGTTTCACGCTGCACCACGTCCGGGACACGAGAGGAATGAGCCATGGCCTCCATCGACGAGACAAAACAATTCATCCCGCTCAACATCGCGGTGCTCACCGTCTCCGACACGCGCGCGCTTGCGGATGACAAGTCCGGCCAGACGCTCGTCGACCGTCTCACTGCCGCCGGTCATCACCTCGCCGCGCGCGAGATCGTCACCGATGACGTCGAGGCCATCCGCGCCGTCATCCGCCGCTGGGTTGCAGACGCCGGCGTCGACGTCGTCATCACCACCGGCGGCACGGGCTTCACCGGACGCGACGTCACGCCGGAGGCGATCGAGCCGTTGTTCGAGAAGCGCATGGACGGCTTCTCCATCGCCTTCCACATGCTGAGCCACGCCAAGATCGGCACGTCGACGATCCAGAGCCGCGCCACCGCGGGCGTCACGGGTGCGACCTACATCTTTTGCCTGCCAGGCTCGCCCGGCGCCTGCCGCGACGGCTGGGACGGCATTTTGGCCGCCCAACTCGACTACCGCACACGGCCTTGCAATTTCGTCGAGATCATGCCGCGGCTGGACGAGCATCTGCGCAGGCCCAAGGCGCAGGGCGCGACGGTGTGATGCTCTCTTCCCTTCTCCCCTTGTGTGAGAAGGTGGCATAGGCGGCCTTCGGCCGCCGTTTCTCAGGAACGCCGAAGCGAAGCTTCGGCTATGGCGCCGGATGACGGGTATCTATCCGCGCGCGCTGAGTGCTCGGAGACATACCCCTCACCCAAGCGAGTTCGCATCTACGAGTATCGCAGCCCTCTCCTACAAGGGGAGAGGGCACTATAATCCGCATCACTCCGCAATCCGCAACGCGCATCGCGCAGCTACAGATCCCGCTCCCAGGTCTCGCCAACCAGATCGGCACCGAAGCTGTGGTGCTTCTCTTCCTTGACCATCTTGAATCCTGCGCTCTGATAGATGCCACGTGCGGCGACAAGAATGCTCTGCGTCCACAGCGTCATGCGGCGGTAGCCTCGCTCGCGCGCGCCCTGCATGCATTGCTCGACCAGCGCGCGGCCGACACCGAGCCCGCGGGCTTTCTTCTCCACCTGCAACAGGCGCAGCTTGGCGATCTCGTCGGTGGCCTTGACCAGAAAGACCGAGCCGACCGGTTCGCCGCCAACTTCAGCGATCCAGCAGTGCTCTCGAGTGGCGTCGTAATTCTTGATGAACTGTGCGCAGATCTCGGCGACCAACGCCTCGTAGCTGATGTCCCAGTTGTAGTCGGCGGCGTAGGCGGCGGCCTGCCGGGAGATGACCCAGCCCATGTCACCGACGTGATGGCTGCGCAGCACGACAGAAGCGGGCTGGTTTCGGCGTTGCTGCAGCACGGCCTCAATGGTCGCCATCGCCTGCGTGAGCCGCGTCGCATCGCCGGACGAAAGCTGCGCCAGCATGGCGGCGACCTCATTTTGCGAGCTCAGGCTCAGCTTGGCGAAGGTCTGGCGCCCCTTGGCGGTGAGGCTCAGCTGGTATTGCCTGCGATCTGCCGGCAGCGGCTTTCGTGTGATCAGGCCCTTCTCGTCGAAGCTCTGGACGATGCGGCTGAGATAGCCGGGGTCGAGACCGAGCTCGTTTCCGATCTCTTTGGCCGCAAGGTCGTCGCGATGCGCGAGCTCATAGAGCACGCGGGCCTCGCTGAGCGAAAACGGGCTGTTTCCCAGGTGCTGGTCGAGCACGCCGAGCTTGCGGGTATAGAAGCGGTTGAAGGCGCGAACCGCTGCGATCTGGTCGTCGGGACCGTCGATGGACATGGGACACCTCAATAATTGCTATTGTCAAATAATTATTTGACTTTGGCAAGTATCTGGTGGCCTCACGCGACCATGACGATCCGGCTGCGCAACAATGTCCGGGAGGAGCGGCCGAGCCGCCTGAGCAGCCGCGCCTCGGACCGCCGGGCCTGGGGCGGATAGCCGCCGATCCGGTCGTAATGATCCCGTGCGATCAAAAGTCCCTGATCGCCGAGGGGGCCGACCAGCATGCGCGCCACCGACCACAGGACGTCACGGAAGCCGGTATCGGCGTAAGGCGAGCGCGCGTAGCGGAACACCGCGGCCCGATCCCGGCCGCTGGTTGCGACGGCCTGGATGAATTGGGTGGTCTCCTCGATCCAGCCGGTGTCCAGCACCGCGCCGGCAGGGAGGAACATCAGCCACGGCGAACGCGCCTGGAGCGCGCCGGCGGCGAGTGCTGCGCCTTGCGAAGGTCCCTCGCAGCCAATGAAACGGCAGCCGGCGACGTCGGCAACGCGCTCGATGACGCCGTTGTGGGTGCCGTCGACCAGCAAGACTTCCTTGATGATGCCCGCCGCGGCACCGGGGACCAGCGCGGTCAGAGTTGCGACCGCGGTCTGCTCGACGCCTTCGGTCGGAATGATGACGCTCAGCATGATTGAGACTTCGATGTCCGCAATTCGGGAGAAGCGTAACTTGTTATGATGTTGTCATAAACACGCTGCGCTGCCGAGTGCAACTTTTCGGCTGCGCCTTGGCATGCGATGGTAAACCGGCGCGAGCCCAACGCAGCCGAATATGTCGTGCGCAGGTTGGTTACTTTGCCGAAAGTTTCGGCGAATTTCGGCTTCGTGAGCTTCAAACGGGGCGTTTCCCTGCCGATATCGTCAGAGGTGACGGCGCCGTTCCCTGAGATTGCATCGGCAATCTCCCATGACCGTGCGGATGGGAAAAACGTGCAAGCGCCGTCGCACAGAGCGGGGTGTGTCCAATGAACGCCGATCAACTTCCCATTGGCGCGACGTCGCCATTGCCGAAGCCGGACGCCGCGCCGACCTTGCGGATCCGCGCCGTGATGCTGGGCGAGCGCATCAATCCGTCGGGGCTCGAGATCGGCACGCTGGTGTCCTCGACGCCGGCTGCCTTCCGCGCCCATGGCGGCCTTGCCGTGATCTTCCGCTACGGCGTCGTGGTGCTGATCGGGCTGTTGCCGTCGGAGGAGAAGGTTCTCATCGACAGTCTCAAGTCGCGCGTGATCGGCGAGCTCAGCCCCTATGAGGAGGAGACTGCGCAGGCGCAGCTTTGCCACGACGAAAACGCCGAGGCGATCCAGCCGGGCGGGCCGATCAACCTCTCGAAGTTTTCCGACGAGCGGCTGCTGCTGATCGCGGACGCGCTCGCCAAGAGCACGTCGCTGGCGCGCGACGAGCGCCGCGTCGCTGCGGTCTTCGATGTCATCGAGCCCTTTGCGCGCGAGCTCGCCGAGAAAGGCCGGACGTCGCGGCGGCGCAAGGGCATCCTGCAGCTGATCGGCAACGCGCTGCTCGTCCAGCAGCGCGTCGCGGGCCGCGTCGCGGTTGCCGAAAAACCCGATGCGCTCTGGGAAAAGCCGCAGCTCGACCGGCTCTATGCGCGTCTCGAAGACGAGTACGAACTGAAGGAACGTCTCGACACGCTCGACCGCAAGCTCACGGTCGTAGCCGAGACGGCCGATGCGCTGACCGACATCATCGACACCCAGCGCTCGCTCCGGCTCGAGATCGCGGTGGTGGTGCTGATCCTGATCGAGGTGGTGATCGGGTGCGTGCAGATCTTTGCCGGGATTCACTGAGCTCAGCGGGCGAGATGCGCATGACTGTGCCCTCGCCCCTTGTGGGAGAGGGCAGCGATGCAAGGAGACACAAGTTCACTTGGGTGAGGGGTCTGTCTCCGCGCATTCATTTGCATGTGTGAGCGCGGACAGAACCCCTCATCCGGCGCCATAGCCGAAGCTTCGCTTCGGCGTTCCTGAGAACGGCGGCCGAAGGCCGCCTACGCCACCTTCTCCCACAAGGGGAGAAGGGAAGTAGGAGTTGCCGATCGGACCTCATCTCACCGCAGCATCGCGACGCAATGCCGTGCTATCATCAGTTCTTCATTGGTTGGAATCACGAACACCTCGACCGCGCTACCACCGCCACTGATACGTTCACGTCCTACGTCATTCGCCGCCGCATCGATGCGCACGCCGAGCCACGCGAGGCGTGCGCCGATCGCGCTGCGGATCTCCTTCGCGTGCTCGCCGATGCCGCCGGTGAAGACCAGACAGTCCAGTCCGCCGAGCGTGTTCGCCATCACCGCAACCTCCTGCGCCGCGCGGAAGACAAAGAGATCGACCGCCTCCCGGGCCGCAGGCTCGCTGCTCGCAAGCAGTGTCCGCATGTCCGCGGAGACACCGGAGACGCCGAGCAGGCCGGACTCGTGATAGAGCAAATGCTGCAAATCCTCGACCGACATTTTCTCGTGCTGCAACAGGTAAAGCAGCACGCCAGGATCGATGGTGCCGCAGCGCGTGCCCATCACGAGACCGTCGAGCGGTGTCAGCCCCATCGTGGTGTCGACGCTGCGGCCGTCGTGCAACGCGCAGAGGCTCGCGCCATTGCCGAGATGGGCGATGACGGTGCGCTTGGCTGCAAGCTCCGGCGCGATCCTTGCGAGCCGGCCCGCGACATATTCGAACGAGAGCCCGTGAAAGCCGTAGCGCCGGAGGCCGCGCGCCTCATAACGTCCCGGAATCGCGAAGCGGCTCGCCGGCGGCGAAAGGCCGTGATGGAAGGCGGTGTCGAAGCAGGCGATCTGTGTCAGCGAGGGGCGGAGCGCCCTGATGGTTCGGACCGGTGCCAGGCAGCGCGGCTGATGCAGCGGCGCCAGCGGCGTCAGCGCCTCCAGCTTGCCATAGACGTCGTCGGTCAGCGCGACGGGGCCGGAATAATCCGGACCACCATGGACGATGCGATGCCCCATGGCGCGCAGGCAGCCTTCGCCAAAACGGTCCTCGATGAAGCCGAGCACGTCGGCGAACAGATGACCCCCGTCCGTATCCGACGCCTCCCTCTGCTTCTCGAACAGCGTCTCGCCCGATGGGCCCTTTGCCACCAGCCGCGGCTTCGCCGCGTGCTCGTCAAGCAGGCCCTTGCAGAGCAGGGCAGGTTCGCTCGCCCCGATCTCGAACAGGCCGAACTTGATGCTCGACGAGCCTGCGTTGAGGACGAGCACCGCGTCAGAGGTCGGCATGACGTTAGCCCGCCTTGCCCGGCCAGCCCCAATCGCGGATCACAGGCATGTCCTCGCCATGTTCGCGCACGTAACGCGAATGCTCGATCAGCACATCGCGGAATTGCTGCTTCACGTGTGCGGCCTTGGTTGCGAGCCCCGGTACGCGCTCGATCGCCTCGATCGCGAGATGATAACGGTCGAGCTCGTTCAGCACGACCATGTCGAACGGCGTCGTGGTGGTACCTTCCTCGGCAAAGCCGCGCACATGCATGCCGGCATGGTTGGTGCGGTTATAGGTCAGCCGGTGGATCAGATGGGGATAGCCGTGATAGGCGAAGATGACAGGCTTGTCCGATGTGAACAGGCTGTCGAAGTCGCGATCCGAAAGCCCATGCGGGTGCTGCTCCTTCGGCTGCAGCGTCATGAGGTCGACGACATTGACGACGCGGATCCTCAGGTCCGGCAGCGCCTTGCGCAGCAGGTCGACGGCGGCGAGTGTTTCCAGGGTCGGGACGTCGCCGGCGCAGGCCATCACCACGTCGGGCTCGCGGTCGGTCTCCTCGTTGCCGGCCCACACCCAAATGCCGATGCCGGCATCGCAATGCGTCGCGGCTTCCTGCATCGATAGCCATTGCGGCGACGGCTGCTTGCCGGCGACGATGACGTTGATGCGATTGTAGGTGCGCAGGCAGTGGTCGGCGATCCACAGCAGGGTGTTGGCATCCGGCGGGAAGTAGATGCGGACGATATCGGCCTTCTTGTTGGCGACGAGGTCGACGAAGCCGGGGTCCTGATGGCTGAAGCCGTTATGGTCCTGCCGCCAGACATGCGAGGTCAGGAGATAGTTCAGCGAGGCGATCGGGCGGCGCCAGGGCAGGTGTCGCGTCACCTTCAGCCATTTGGCGTGCTGGTTGAACATGGAATCCACGATGTGGATGAAGGCCTCGTAGCAGGAGAAGAAACCGTGTCGTCCGGTGAGCAGATAGCCCTCCAGCCAGCCCTGGCAGAGATGCTCGCTCAGCACCTCCATCACGCGGCCGTCCTGCGCGAGATGCACGTCGTAAGGTTCGATCGGCTCCATCCAGACGCGTTCGGTGGTTTCGAACACAGCGTCGAGCCGGTTTGACGCGGTCTCGTCCGGGCCCATCAGGCGGAAGTTGCGCTCTTGCGCGTTGAGCCGGATGACGTCGCGCAAAAATTTGCCGAGCTGACGCGTCGCTTCCCCCGTGGCGGCACCGGGCTGCGGCACCTCCACGGCGAAGCTGCGGAAGTCCGGCAGCTTCAGTTCCTTCTTGAGAAGCCCGCCATTGGCATGCGGATTGGCGCCCATGCGGCGGATGCCTTCGGGCGCCAGCGCCTGAAGCTCCGGGACGAGCGCGCCGTTGCCGTCGAACAGTTTGTCCGGCTCGTAGCTGCGCATCCAGTCTTCGAGGATCCTCAGATGCGCCGGGTTCTCACGGCAGCTCGCAACGGGAACCTGATGCGCGCGCCAAAAACCCTCGACCTTCTTGCCGTCGACCTCCTTCGGACCCGTCCAGCCCTTCGGGCTGCGCAGCACGATCATTGGCGAGCGCGGCCGCTCGATGCTCTTTCGTCCGTCGCGGGCGTGCTGCTGGGTCGAGCGGATGCTGGCGAGCGCGACGTCGAGCGCGTCCGCCATGGCCCGGTGCATCAATTTGGGATCGTCGCCCTCGACGAACAGCGGTTCGTGGCCGAATCCGTGGAAGAGATCGCGGATCTCGCTGTCAGGCATCCGCCCGAGCACGGTCGGATTGGCGATTTTGTAGCCGTTGAGGTGGAGGATCGGCAGCACCGCGCCGTCATGGGCGGGGTTCAGGAACTTGTTCGAGTGCCAGGAGGCCGCGAGCGGGCCGGTCTCGGCCTCGCCGTCGCCGACGACGCAGGCGACGATCAGGTCGGGATTGTCGAACGCCGCGCCATAGGCATGCACCAGCGCGTAGCCGAGCTCGCCGCCTTCGTGGATTGAACCCGGCGTTTCCGGCGCCGCATGGCTGGGGATGCCGCCAGGGAAGGAGAACTGCCTGAAAAGCTTTCGCAATCCGTCCGCATCGCGCGCGATGTCTGGATAGATTTCGCTGTAGCTGCCTTCCAGATAAGTGTTGGCGACCATGCCTGGCCCGCCATGGCCGGGACCGCAGACGTAAAGCACGCTGAGATCCAGCGCGCGGATGACGCGGTTGAGATGGGCATAAATGAAGTTCAAGCCGGGCGTCGTGCCCCAATGGCCGAGCAGGCGCGGCTTGATGTGCTCGGGCCGCAAGGGCTCTCGCAATAGCGGATTGTCCAGGAGATAGATTTGCCCGACGGAGAGGTAGTTCGCGGCGCGCCAGTAGCGATCGAGGAGATCGAGTTCGCTGTTCGCGGCGCGCGATTGTTGTTGATTTGTCATGTTCCTGCCGGCCTCCGCCCTGCGACGCTCATCAACCGCGCTCCCGCGCGATCGATCCTTCGGCATCATCAAACGGGATTGCGGCGGCTCTACCGTTGCGTGAGATCAAAGGTCAGCGCGCGAAGTTTGGGCAGCTCTACTTTGCATGGGGTTGTTTTCGCGTTTTTCATTCTTGTTCTTGATTTGTTCTGTTGGCGTGCTATCTTGGCTTCATGAGTCCAGCTGCTTCTTCTGCTCTCAAGCACCCGCCGGTCACGGCGCCCTCCGAGCCGGCGGGTGCGCCTTCTGATTTCCCCGAGCTCGGGGTCGCCATCGACCGCGCGCGCAGGCGAGGGCGGGGCGCGCAGTCCAACGCCAGCGGCCGGTTCGAGGCCGAGGCCCGCGTCGCCTTCGACGACGGCTGGCAGAGCCTGGAAGAGCTGCCGCCGTTCAAGACCAGCGTTGCGGTGGACACGTCGCGCAAGGTGATCACCCGCAACGACTCGCCCGACATCGGCTTCGATCGTTCGATCAATCCCTATCGTGGTTGCGAGCATGGGTGCGTCTACTGCTTCGCGCGACCGACGCACGCCTATCTCGGCCTGTCGCCGGGGCTCGACTTCGAGTCAAAGCTGTTCGTGAAACCCGAGGCGCCGGCGCTGCTCGAGAAGGAGCTCGCGGCCGCCGGCTACGAGCCGCGGATGATTGCGATCGGCACCAACACCGATCCCTATCAGCCGATCGAACGCGAGCGCGAAATCATGCGGGGCATTCTGGAGGTGCTGGAACGCACCGGCCATCCCGTCGGCATCGTCACCAAGTCCGCGCTGGTCGTGCGCGACATCGACATTCTCGCGCGCATGGCCGAGCGCAACCTCGCCAAGGTCGCGATCTCGGTGACCTCGCTCGACCCGAAACTCGCGCGCACCATGGAGCCGCGCGCCTCGACGCCGCCGAAGCGGCTGGAGGCGCTGAAGCGGCTCTCGGAGGCCGGCATTCCGACAACGGTGATGGTCGCGCCCGTGATCCCCGCGCTGAACGATTCCGAGATCGAGCGCATCCTCGATGCCGCCGCGCATGCCGGCGTCAAGGAAGCCTCCTACGTGCTGCTGCGGCTGCCGCTCGAGGTGCGCGATCTCTTCCGCGAATGGCTGATGGCGAATTATCCGGACCGCTATCGCCACGTCTTCACGCTGATCCGCGACATGCGCGGCGGCCGCGACTACGATGCGAAATGGGGCGAGCGGATGAAGGGTACGGGTCCAATGGCCTGGACCATCGGCCGCCGCTTCGAGATCGCCTGCGACCGGCTCGGGCTGAACAAGCGCCGCGCGAAACTGACCGTGGATCATTTTGCGCGACCGAAACAGAACGGCGAGCAGCTCAGCCTGTTCTAGGGCGCGGAGCAAACGAGGTGTGTGATGAGTGAGGAACTGCCGGCTCCCGTACCACGGCTCACGGTGATCACGCTTGGCGTCAGTGACATCCGCGCCGGCATCGCCTTCTACGACGCGCTCGGGTTTTCGCGCCGGCTGAAAGCGACGGGCGATGCCGTTGCGTTCTTCGACACCGGCGGCCCGGTGCTCGGCCTGTTTCCCTGGGACCAGCTCGCAGCCGACGCGAAGCTGCCGGACGCTCCGAGGCCAACCACCTTCCGCGGCGTCACGCTCGCCTGGAACTGCGCGACGCGCGAGGAGGTCGATGCGGTGCTGGCGTTTGCGTTTAGCAAGGGCGCGACGCTGCTGAAGGCCGCGCACGAAACCGAATATGGCGGCTATTCCGGCTATTTTGCCGATCCCGACGGCCATCCCTGGGAGGTCGTGGTCGCACCCGGCATCGAGGTCGGTGACGACCGGCGGGTGCATCTGGCGGAGTAGGGCGACCCGCCTGAATAACGGGAATTGCGCCGGGTTCCCGGTTGCGCAAGCGGGTCGGCTTGCGCACGATCCCGGCCATGATTCGGGACAGGTCCGCCAAGACACCAGCCAACGACGCGCCAAAGAAGGTTGCGCCCGCGAAGGCCAGCTTCCGCCGCGAGCGCGTGCTAATCAAGCGCGGCATCTGGCCGATCGCAGGCTGTGACGAGGCCGGCCGTGGGCCGCTGGCAGGGCCCGTGGTGGCGGCCGCGGTGATTCTCGATCCCGACCGCATTCCGCGCGGCATCGACGATTCGAAGCGGTTGACGGCGGAGGAGCGCGAAAAACTGTTCGACAAGATCTGCGCGACCGCGCAAGTCTCGGTCGCCGTCGCCTCACCGGCCCGGATCGACCGCGACAACATCCTGCGCGCCTCGCTCTGGGCGCTGAAGCGTGCGGTGGTCGCGTTGCCCGAAGCGCCGAAGCACGTCTTCGTCGACGGCCGCGACCGGCTCGATACTGCTTGCGACTGCGAGGCCGTGATCGGCGGCGACGGTATCGTGCTGTCGATCGCGGCCGCCTCGATCGTCGCCAAGGTGACGCGCGACCGGCTGATGTGCGCGCTGGCGCAGGACTGCCCGGGCTACGGTTTCGAGCAGCACAAGGGCTATGGCGTGCCCGAGCATCTCGACGCGCTCAATCGCCTCGGCCCCACGATTCACCACCGCAGCTTCTTCGCCCCGGTCGCCGCCGCCCGTGCCAAGCACATGCCCTGGACCGTTGAGCCGGCGCGGGACCTGTTTGCGGTCACCGAGATCGAGGTGCAGGTGGAGACCACAGTTGAAATCGATGCCTCAGCAGGCCTCTAGCGTAGACTGCCGTTGCCACGACGCGTGGCGGCCTTTATCAAAACAGGCGTGAGCGAATAGGGCCGGCTGGATGGGTTGGCTGCATCTTGCGGGCGTTGCATGCGGTTTACCTCCCTGGTCATCGAGCTCATTCGCGCCCGGCCGCGGCTGATCGTCTGGATTGCCGTGCTGTTGCAGGCCGCGATGTGGCTGCTGGTGGCGCTTCTGTTCTATCGCAGCCCGCCCGGCAGCCTCGCGACCCTGCTGGCCTTCGGCCGCGAGTACCAGGTCGGCACTGATCTCGGCCCGCCGCTGTCGGTGTGGCTCGCCGATATCGCCTATCGTGCCGCCGGCGGCAACATGTTCGGCGTCTATGTCCTGGCCGAGCTCTGCGAGATCGCGACGTTCATCGCGCTCTATCACCTCGCGCGCGCAATGGTCGGCACCCAGCAGGCGGTGCTCGCCGTGCTCCTGACCATGACGGTGCTGGCCTTCTCCTCGTCGGCGCTCGACTTCGGCCCGCTGGTGCTGGCGCGGCCGCTCTGGACGCTGTTGCTGCTGCATTCCTGGCAGATCATCGGCCAGCGCCGCGGCAATGCCTGGTTCGCCTGGTCGATCGAGGCCGGCCTCTTGCTCCTGACCACGCCCGCCGCGATCTTCCTGCTCGCATTGCTCGTCATCTTCGCGCTCTCGACCGCCGGCGGCCGCCGGACATTGCGCGCGCTCGATCCGCTGTTCGCGGTCGTCGTCGTCGCCGTGCTGGCGCTGCCCTACGCCGTCTGGCTGATGCGCGCCGAGACCCTTGTGCTGCCGGCTCTGCCGCGAATTGCCGACCTCGGCGGCCGCGCGATCCACGCCGCCTGGCTGCTGGGCGGGCTCGTGCTCGGTGCGGTGGCGGTTCCAGTGCTGACCTTCCTCAACACCCCCCTGTTCGCAGGCAAAAGCGAGGAGGCGCCGATCATCTACCGCCCGCCGGTCGCGCCGCTCGCACGTAATTTCGTCTATTTCTTTGCGATCGCGCCCGCGCTCGGAGCTGTCCTGATCTCCGGACTGTTCGGGCTCAATGCCGTCGTCGGCGGTGCCGGCGTGGTGCTGGTCATGTCGGGCCTCGCCATGGTCGTCGTGGCCGGCGATCTCATCGCGGTGCGCCGCGCCCGGATGCTGCGCACGGTGTGGATAGCGGCCATCGTGGCTCCGGCGGCGGGCATCGTGCTGGCCGTTTTGTTCCTGCCCTGGAGCGGCACCGGCGAGATCGCGACATCGATGCCGGCGCGCGCGATCTCGGACTTCTTCGATGAGAGCTTTGCCCGCCGCACCAACCACCGCCTGCGCGCGGTCGCAGGTGAAACCGAGCTTGCGAGCCTGATCACGCTGCACTCCGGGCGGCCGCATCTGTTCATCGATGCCGCGCCCGCGCGTACGCCGTGGATGTCACAGGCAAAATTCAGCGATACCGGCGGCGTCGTGGTCTGGCGCGCCTCCGATACCGCCGGCACCCCGCCGCCCGAAATCCTCGCGCGCTTTCCCGGCATCGTGCCGGAAGTGCCGCGCGCCTTCGAATGGCTGGTCAATGGCCGTCAGGGATTGTTGCGCATCGGCTGGGCGATCGTGCGCCCGAAGGGAACGCCAGGCTAGCGCGGGCGTCGTCATTGCAATGACGGGGCGGGAGTGGGCTGCTCCTTACGATCCCGCCAGCAGCTTCGCGATCGCGCGCAGATCCTGCCAGGCCAGCCGCTTGTAGGACGGCGAGCGCAAGAGATAGGCCGGGTGGAAGGTCGGCAGCGCGCGGATGGTGCGCTGGCCGGTGTCATAGTCGAACCAGCGTCCGCGCGTCCGCATGATGCCTTCTCGCGTCGAGAGCAGCGTCTGCGTCGAGGGATTGCCGAGCGTCACCAGCACGTCGGGGTTCACCAATTCGATATGACGCTGGATGAAGGGCAGGCAGATCTGCGTCTCCTGCGGCGTCGGCGTGCGGTTGCCGGGTGGCCGCCAGGGAATGACGTTGGTGATGTAGGCCGTGGTGCGGTTCAGCCCGATCGCACCGATCATGAGGTCGAGCAGCTTGCCGCTGCGCCCGACGAACGGAAGTCCCTCGATATCCTCGTCGCGGCCCGGCGCCTCGCCGACGAACATGATGCGCGCCTGCGGATTGCCGTCAGCGAAGACCAGCCGCGTCGCAGTGTGCTTGAGCGCGCAGCCCTCGAAGTTCTGCATGAGCTCGCGCAAAGCCTCGAGCGTTGGCGCGGTGCGCGCAGCCTCGCGGGCCGAGGCGATGGCGACGTCGGGCGCCGGTGCGGCCTCGCCACGTATCACCGCAGGCGCGGCGACAGGCCGCGGTGCTTCGACCGGCGCTGCGCGCGGGGCCGGCGGCGGGACGTCTAATTCCGCCAGGCGGTCGACCGGTTCCTCCGCGAGCGCGCAATCGACACCGGCCTCCAGATAGAAGGCGAGCAGTTCTCGGACGGTGGGTGCGGGCTCGGGGATCATTTGGAAAGTCAGACTATTAGTTCATCTTAAGGCGCCTTGCATCCCAGCGGAACGCATTTCCGTGGTTGTCCTACCCGGAAAAATCGGAAACAAGGGAGCGCAAACGACAAGGAACCGTCTCAAGGGCTGAGATCAGATGAGCACCGAAGAACTTCCCCCGCGCGAATCCATGGAATTCGACGTCGTCATCGTCGGCGCCGGCCCCTCGGGCCTGGCTGCGGCGATCCGGCTGAAGCAGATCAATGCCGATCTCAACGTCGTCGTGGTGGAGAAGGGCTCCGAGGTCGGTGCACACATTCTCTCCGGCGCCGTGATTGATCCGGCCGGGCTCGACAAGCTGATCCCGGACTGGCGCGAAGATTCCGATTGCCCGCTGAAGACGCAGGTCAAGGATGACCGCTTCTACTGGATGACGGCTGGCGGCGCGATCAAGCTGCCGAACTTCATCATGCCGCCGCTGATGGACAACCATCACTGCTATATCGGCTCGCTCGGCAATGTCTGTCGCTGGCTGGCGCGCAAGGCCGAGGCGCTCGGCGTCGAGATCTACCCGGGCTTCGCCGCCGCCGAAGTGCTCTATGACGAAAAGGGCGCGGTGAAGGGCATCGCCACCGGCGACATGGGCATCGGCCGCGACGGCAAGCCGAAGGACTCCTTCACCCGCGGCATGGAGTTGCTCGGCAAGTATACGCTGTTCGCCGAAGGCGCGCGCGGCAGCCTGACCAAGCAGCTGATCGCCAAGTTCGCGCTCGATTCCAACAGCGAGCCCGCGAAGTTCGGCATCGGCCTCAAGGAAGTCTGGCAGATCGATCCTGCCAAGCACCAGAAGGGCATGATTCAGCATTCGTTCGGCTGGCCGCTCGACCTGAAGACCGGCGGTGGTTCGTTCCTCTATCATTACGACGACAATCTCGTCGCCGTCGGCTTCGTCGTGCATCTGAACTACGACGATCCGTATCTGTCGCCGTTCGACGAATTCCAGCGCTTCAAGACGCATCCGTCGATCCGCGGCACCTTCGAAGGCGCCAAACGCCTTGCTTACGGCGCGCGGGCCATCACCGAGGGCGGCTACCAGTCGGTGCCGAAGCTGACGTTCCCCGGCGGCGCGCTGGTCGGCTGCGCGGCCGGCTTCGTCAACGTGCCCCGCATCAAGGGCGTGCACAATGCGACGGGCACCGGCATGCTCGCCGCGGAACATGTCGCGGCCGCGCTCGCGGCCGATCGTGCCAACGACGAGATCTTCGACTACGAGAACGCGTGGCGGTCCTCATCAGTCGGCAAGGATCTATTCCTGGTCCGCAACGTCAAGCCGCTGTGGTCGAAGTTCGGCACCGTGGTCGGTGTCGCGCTCGGCGGCTTCGACATGTGGTTCAACACACTATTCGGCACCTCGCTGTTCGGCACGCAGTCACATGCCAAGCCCGATCGCTCGACACTCGATCCGGCCAAGAGCCACGCGCCCAGGAACTATCCGAAGCCGGACGGCAAGATCTCGTTCGACAAGCTGTCCTCGGTGTTCCTGTCCAACACCAATCACGAGGAAGATCAGCCGATCCACCTCCGGGTGGCCGACATGAACCTTCAGAAGATGTCCGAGCACGACGTCTTCGCCGGTCCCTCGAACCGCTATTGCCCGGCCGGCGTCTATGAGTGGGTCGAGGAAGGTTCGGGCCCGCGCTTCCAGATCAACGCCCAGAACTGCGTACATTGTAAAACCTGTGACGTGAAGGACCCCAACGGAAACATCACCTGGGTTCCCCCCGAGGGCGGTGGCGGTCCGAACTACGAGGCGATGTAAGGGCGCGCCAGGCGTCCAAAGGGGTCCGAAGGGTGATATGGCGCACGTTCGCGTGAGAGCGGGAGCACCACCCGTGCCCCTGGGAGCACCACGGGTGCCCCCGGTCACGATAAGGCCATACTAGCGGCGTCTTGGGGCTCTCTTGGCCGATTTGGGGCGTGCGGAGGGGATCGCCCGGTCCGAATCCTTGCGGTGAAGCGCCAAAAGCGGCATTGTCCGGACCCGACGGTTCCGGGTCCCTGTCGCCGGCCGCGTTCGCGTGCGAGACGGCCTTTTGCTTCAAACCCAGGCACTACCAACTCAAGGCGAGCCCTGATGTTTTCAAATCGTTTCAACCGCTGGACTGCTGCTGCCATCGCCCTTGCCGGCTCTGCGATCGTGGCGGTCCCTGGCGGAGTGCTGGCGCAGACGCCGGATCATCCGGCCGACACGGCAGCGCAGTTTCCGACCCGAAACGATCTGAAGTCGCTCACCACCGCCGGCAGCTATCTCGCCGCCCGTCACGCCAGCGTCGAGCGCGACGCGACGTCGGCCGCCGCCTTCTACCGCTCCGCGCTGCGGACCGACCCCAAGAACAACGAGCTGCTCGACCGCGCGTTCATCGCCTCGGTCGGCGATGGCGACATCGAGGAAGCGGTCAAGCTCGCCGAACGCATCCTCACCATCGACAAGACCAATCGCGTCGCGCGCCTGGTGGTCGGCGTGCATGATTTGAAGCTGAAGAAATATCCGAGCGCGCAAAGCAACATCAACCAGTCGATTCGCGGACCGATCACCGATCTCGTCGCAACGCTGCTGTCCGGCTGGGCCGCCTATGGTGCGGGCGATGCCAAGGGCGCGGTTGCGACCATCGACAAGCTGGCGGGCCCGGAATGGTATCCGCTGTTCAAGGACCTGCACGCCGGCATGATCCTCGAGAACGCCGGCAAGGAGAAGGACGCGGGCGTCCGCTTCGAGCGCGCCTACAAGCTCGACGATTCCATGCTGCGCGTCAGCGAGGCCTATGCACGCTGGCTGTCGCGCAACAAGGACGCCGCCTCGGCGACCGCAATCTATGAGGCGTTCGACAAGAAGCTCGCCCGTCATCCGCTGATCGTGGAAGGCCTGCGCGAGACTAAGGCCGGCAAGAAGATGCCGTCGCTGGTCGATTCCGCGCAGGCGGGTGCGGCCGAGGCGCTCTACGGCATCGGCGCCACGCTGACCCGTCGCGGTGGCGAGGATCTCGCGCTGGTCTATCTCCAGCTCGCGCTCTATCTCCAGCCCACTCATCCGCTGGCCTTGCTCTCTCTCGCCGACCTCTATGAATCGGTGAAGCGGCCGCAGATGGCGATCAAGATCTATGAGCGCGTACCGTCGAGCTCGCCTTTGAAGCGCAATGCGCAGATCCAGCTCGCCATCGATCTGGATTCCGCCGACCGCACCGACGAGGCGATCAAGATCCTCAAGGGCGTGACCGCCGAGGATTCCAAGGATCTCGAAGCCATCATGGCGCTCGGCAATCTCGAGCGCGGCCGCAAGAAATTCGGCGACTGCGGCGCGACCTATTCGCGGGGCATCGACGTGCTGCCGGCCGGCAACGACAAGGCCAACAGCGTCTGGTACTACTACCGCGGCATCTGCGAGGAGCGCACCAAGGAGTGGGGCAAGGCCGAAGCCGACATGAAGAAGGCGCTCGAGCTGCAGCCCGACCAGCCGCATGTCCTCAACTATCTCGGCTATTCCTGGATCGACCAGGGCGTGAACCTCGACGAAGGCATGAAGATGATCAAGCGTGCCGTCGAGCAGCGGCCCGACGACGGCTACATCGTCGATTCGCTCGGCTGGGCTTATTACCGCATCGGCAACTACGAAGAGGCGGTGAAGAACCTCGAGCGCGCGATCGACCTGAAGCCCGAGGATCCCACCATCAACGACCATCTCGGCGACGCCTATTGGCGCGTCGGCCGCACGCTGGAAGCAAAATTCCAGTGGGCGCACGCCCGCGATCTCAAGCCCGAGGCGGACGATCTGCCGAAGATCGAGGCCAAGATCGCCAACGGCATGACCGATGACAATTCGAACTCTTCGGCCGCGCAGGCGGACAAGAAGAAGGACGACGGCAAGGGCGGCTAACTGAGTGACTGGGGGCGTGTCGCCGATGCCGGCGTTGGTTGAAGAAGGGCGCGCGAAGGTCAATCTGAGCCTTCGCGTGGTTGGCCGTCGTGCCGACGGCTATCATGATCTCGAAAGCGTGGTTGCGTTTGCCGATTGTGCCGACCGGCTCACGCTGGAGCCGGGTGGCGAGCTCAGGCTTGCGACCACGGGGCCGCTTGCCGCGGCCTGCGGCGAGACATCAGACAATCTCGTGTTCAAGGCCGCAAAACTGCTGGCCGATGCGGTGCCGAATTTGAAGCTCGGCGCCTTCGCGCTCGACAAGGTCTTGCCGGTCGCAGCCGGTATCGGCGGCGGTTCGGCCGATGCAGCAGCCGCGCTGCGCCTTCTCGCGCGCCTCAACAATCTGTCGCTCGATGATCCCCGGCTCCGGAAGGTCGCGCTCGCGACCGGCGCCGACGTACCGGTGTGCCTGTTCTCGCGCGCCTGCGACATGACCGGCGTCGGCGAGCAGTTGCTGCCGCTGGCGCTGCCAAGCATGCCGTGCGTGATGGTCAACCCGCGCGTGCCGGTTGCGACCAAGGACGTGTTCCAGGAGTTGGGCCTGCGCAACGGCGAATTGCTGGTCGGCGCGACCGATGTGCTCGAGGCTCCGGCCTGGCCGGAGCAGGGCGGGTCAATCGCCGATTGGGTCGAGGTTCTCGAAACCGTCGCCAATGATCTCGAAGCCCCTGCGCTGCGCATCGAACCCGTCATCGGCGACGTGCTGGGCGCTTTGCGCTCTTCCGCCGGCGTCAAGCTGGCGCGGATGTCCGGCTCGGGCGCGACGTGCTTTGCGATCTACGGCGCGTCCGCGGGGGCGCACGCCGCCGCCGAGACAATTCGGCGCGACCATCCCGGCTGGTGGGTGCACGCGGGAACGTTGAGCTAGCCCGCGCCATCCTCGGCAAGCCCGAGAAACTGCCGGATCTCACCCAGCACCTGCTCTGGCTTGTCATGCTGCAGCCAGTGCCCGGCACCCGCGATGGTCTCGATCCGCGCCTGCTGGAAATGGCGCTCCAGTCCCGTCGACCTTGCACCGGCGAGAAAGCTTTCGCCGGCATTGAGCAGCAGCGTCGGGCAGGCGATGCGCGACCACAGCGCGACGTGGTCGTCCGGCCAGAGCCGATGCGGCGCGGAGGCGCGCTGGTAGGGATCGAACTTCCAGCTATAGGTGCCGTCCTCGTTCCGGCGTGCCCCGTGTGTTGCAAGGTGCAGTGCGAGGTCGCGGGCGAGGCGCTTGTTGTGAAGCACCATCTGCGCGGCCGCGTCCTCGAGGGTCGCATAGCGGCGCGGGGTTCGGTCGTGCAGCCTGTCGAGCTGGCTGACCCATCTGCCGATGCGCTCATGCGTCGGAGGCTTCGGTGCATCAGGCAGCATCGTCACGCCGTCGAGAACGACGAGCTTCGTGACCTGCTCGGGGAATGAGCCTGAAAAGATCAGGCTCACCATTCCGCCCATCGAATGGCCGATGAGGGTCACTTGAGGCACTGCGATGCTGCGGATGAGCTGGGCGAGATCGTAGACATACTCGGTCAGCGCGTAGCTGCCGCCTTTGGTCCAATCGGAATCGCCATGGCCACGCAGGTCGGGCGCGATCACATGGAAATGCGGTTGCAGCGAGCGGGCGATGGCATCCCAGCTCCGGCAATGATCGCGGCCGCCATGGACCAAGACAAGTGGCGGCGCGTCCTCGTTGCCCCAGTCGGCATAATGCAGCCGCAGGCCGTGGGACTCGTAATAGCGACTTTGCGGGGCGAGCATCATTTCGCAGCCTGCTATCCATTCACCGGCCGGCGCGCCAACGCGAGCGACAGGCCAAGGCCGGCAATGAAGACGCCGGAGCCTTGCGTGAGGCGACGCATCAGACGCGGCCGTTCGATCAGTTGCGCGCGAGTTGCAGATGCCATCAGCACCACGACGACATCGACGAGCGTGTTCAGTTTCACCGAGATGGCGCCGAGCATGATGAATTGCAGCGTGGGGCTCGTTCCCGCGGGATCGAGAAATTGCGGAATGAAGGCGAGGAAGAACGCTGCGGTCTTCGGGTTCAACGCCTCGACCAGCACGCCGTCACGGAACGCACGCTTGTCCCCGACAGGCTCGCTCGCGAGCGACGGCGTCCGTCCGGCGCTGCGAAAGGTCTTGATGCCGAGCCAGACCAGATACAACGCGCCAACGAGCTTCACGACGGTGAACAGCTCGGCGCTCGCCAGGATGATCGCGGAGATGCCGAGACTGCCTGCGACGACATGGACCAATCCGCCCAGCGCCGTGCCCGCTGTCGAGGCAAAGCCGCTGGCGCGTCCTTCCGACAGGGTTCGCGCCGCGACGTAGAAGATGCCGGGGCCGGGAATGACGGCAATGAGAATTGCGGCGGCGAGGAACAGCCAGAAATTCGTATCGATCATCCCGGTTTCGTAGCGCAGCGCGCCGCGATTGCAAGGCCTGTCGTTTAGCCCATGCGCCGGAAGATCGCGCTGGCATTCACCCCGCCGAAGCCAAAGCCGTTGGAGATGGCGTTGAGCATCGGCATCGGCCGGGCGCTGCCTGCGACAATGTCGATACCCTCGGCGTTTGCGTCCGGATTTTCAAAATTGAGCGTCGGTGGCGCGATCTGGTCGCGCAAGGCGAGCACGGTGAAAATCGCCTCCAGGCCGCCGGCGGCACCGAGCAGATGGCCGGTGGCCGATTTGGTCGCGCTGACCGCGATGGCGTTGTCGCGGCCGAACAGCGCAGCGATCGCGCCGAGCTCGCTCTCGTCGCCGGCCGGCGTCGACGTCGCATGCGCGTTGAGATGCTGCAAATCCGCCGGCGCAAGGTTCGCCTGGCGCAGCGCGATCTCCATCGCGCGGCGGGCGCCGTCGCCATCGGGCGGACCCGACGTCATGTGATAGGCATCCGCTGTGGTGCCATATCCGACGATCTCGGCGATCGGCGTGGCGCCGCGCGCGAGCGCATGTTCCAGTTCCTCGATCACCAGAACGCCGGCGCCTTCGCCCATGACGAAGCCGTCGCGGTCGCGATCGAACGGGCGCGAGGCGCGCGCGGGCTCGTCGTTGAAGGAGCTCGACAGCGCGCGTGCTGCCGCAAAGCCGCCGAGGCTGACGATATCGATGCAGGCTTCCGCACCGCCGCAGATCGCGACATCGGCTTCGTCTGCGCGGATCATGCGCGCGGCATCGCCGATCGCCTGCACGCCGGCGGCACACGCCGTGACCGGCGTGCCCAGCGCGCCCTTGTAGCCGTATTTGATCGAGACGTGGCCGGCGGCGAGATTGGCGAGAAACGAGGGGATCGTGAATGGTGACAGCCGACGCGGGCCGCGCTGCTCGGTGATGCGCACGGCCTCCGCCATTGCCGGGAAGCCGCCGACGCCGGAGCCGATGATGGTCGCGGTCCGCTCCAGTGACGCTGCATCTTGCGGCGTCCATTTGGCCTGCGCGACTGCCTCTGCGGTGGCGAGCAGCGCAAACAGGATGAAGCGGTCCATCTTGCGCTGATCTTTTGGTGCGGCGGCCTGCGCCGGATCGAAACCGCCGTCTGCGTCGTCGGCCTTGTCTGGGACGAGACCGGCGATACGCGCGGGCAGCGCCTGCGACCATTGGGGCAGCGGGCGCAATCCGCTCTGTCCGGCGAGCAGCCGGCGCCAGGACAATTCGACACCACAGCCGAGCGGCGACACCGCGCCCATTCCCGTCACGACGATACGACGCATGTCAGTCTCCAACCGGCGCGACCGCCGGGTTCATGGCTTTGAGCGAAGTGAGCCGCCGGCGCATCAGGCGGCTCGCGCCGGGGCCTGCGATCACCACCGCATTGGCGAGCGTGATCGGCTGCCTACCGGTGGCATCGACCACGACCGGATCGAGCGGGCGGCGATCGTCCCGGTTCGCCAGCAGGATGGATTTGCCCTTCGGCGCGAGATGCTTGTTGCCCCAGGCGAGCAGCGTGGCGATCACGGGGAAAAAATCCCGCGCCTTGTCCGTCAGCACATATTCGTAACGCGGCGGCCGTTCGTGATAGCGGCGGCGGACGAACATGCCGGTCTTGGCGAGATGGGCGAGACGCCGCGATAGAATGTTCGGCGCGATGCCGAGATTGCGCTCGAATTCGTCGAACCGCGTCGAGCCCTGAAACGCATCCCGCAGGATCAGGATGCTCCACCACTCGCCGACCGTCTCCACGGCACGGCCGACCGGGCATTCCAGGATCGAAGCGGATTTGGGCTGCATGATGAGAAGGTAGGGCATTGACTTGCAAAATGCAAGTTACTCGGCGCTCGTGCCCCGGACGCTGCACACGCCTCTTGGCTCTGCGCAGCAGCGTTTCACGCCGCAGCGCGTCCGGGACACGAGAGGGAGGGGCTGTGTATATCTATCGCCGTCACCCTGAGGCGCGAGCGCAGCGAGCCTCGAAGGGCGAACGGCCCGGCTGCATCTCGGCCGTGCATCCTTCGAGGCTCCCGGCACGATGCTTTGCATCGTGCCGCTCGCGCCTCAGGATGACGGCGCTAACAACAGTGCGACTGGAGGAGCGTCAGGCCTTCGCTTAATGCGACCGTGCCAGGCAGAACGCCACCACCTGTTCCAGCGCGCTCTTCATCGGCGAGGACGGGAACAGCGCCAGCGCGTCGACGGCCATGGCACCGTAGTGGTGCGCGCGGCTGATTGTGTCATCGAGTGCGCGGTGCTTGTTCATCAGCCCGAGGGCGTGATCGAGATCGCTGTCGCCGATCTCGCCGCGCTCGAGTGCCCGGATCCAGAAGGCGCGCTCGGTGTCGTTGCCGCGGCGGAAGGCGAGCACGACGGGGAGTGTGATCTTGCCCTCGCGGAAATCGTCACCGGTGTTCTTGCCGAGCTTTGCGCTTTTGCCGCCATAGTCGAGCACGTCGTCGACGAGCTGGAAGGCGATGCCGAGATTCATGCCGACCGAACGGCAGGCGGTCTGCTCGGCCTTCGGGCGATTGGCGATCACGGGGCCAACTTCGCAGGCGGCGGCGAACAGCTCGGCGGTCTTGCCTCGGATCACGGCGAGATATTCGTCCTCGGTGGTCGCGGTGTTCTTGGCGGCGGCCAGCTGCATCACCTCGCCCTCGGCGATGGTGGCGGCGGCCGCGGAAAGGATGTCGAGCGCGCGCAGCGAGCCGACCTCGACCATCATGCGGAAGGCCTGGCCGAGCAGGAAGTCGCCGACCAGCACGCTGGCCTCATTGCCCCAGAGCATGCGCGCGGAGAGCTTGCCGCGCCGCATCTCGCTCTCGTCGACGACGTCGTCGTGGAGCAGGGTCGCGGTGTGCATGAACTCGACGGAGGCCGCCAGCTTGATGTGGCCGTCGCCGGTGTAGCCGGCGAGATTCGCCATGGCGAGCGTCAGCATCGGCCGCAGGCGCTTGCCGCCGGAGGAGATCAGATGGTTGGCCACTTCCGGGATCATGGTCACGTCCGACCCGGTCCGCGACAGGATCGTGGCGTTGACGCGCTCCATGTCGGGAGCGACAAGGGCAACCAGCTCTTCGATCGACGCGCCGGGAGTTTCGAAAGGTACGATGACGGCCACGCCGGTCTCCAATATTTGCCCCGGAGGGGCTATTCTGATGGAAAGACCATAGAAACTGGACGGGGATGCGGCAAGGCCTGTGGAACCATTGACATTTGCCGCTCACCCCTTTCAGGCAGGAGGCTCGTTTGCGTGAACTGGTTCGGACCAACGATATCGTGTTGGTGTCGGCGATTGGCGCGCTGCTCGACGGCGCCAATATCCATCATCTGGTGCTGGACCAGAACATGAGCATCATCGAGGGCTCGCTCGGCGTCCTGCCGCGGCGGATACTGGTCCATGAGGACGATGCCATCGAGGCCCGGCAGCTCCTGACCGAGGCCGGACTCAGCCACGAACTGCGCGGCGATGATTGACGTCGTCACAGATATTACCGAGGACGCCTTTCTCGGCGGGCAATTGCTCCTGAGGCAGAGGCGATCCGGCCACCGCGCAGGACACGATGCCATCCTGCTTGCGGCGGCGACCGAGGCCCGCGCTGGCGACCGTGTGGTGGATCTCGGCGCCGGCGTCGGCACGGCCGGGCTGGCGCTGGCCCGGCGCGTGGCCGGGGTCAATCTCTGCCTCGTCGAGATCGATCCGGAACTGGCCGGGCTCGCGCGCACCAATGCGGCCGCGAATGCGATTGCCGCGGAGGTGATTGTGCTCGACGTCACGGCGGATGCGCAGGCTTTTGCGGCACATGGGCTCATGCCCGACAGCGCTGACTGCGTGTTGATGAACCCGCCCTTCAACGATTTCGCGCGGCACCGCGGCTCGCCGGACCAGGCGCGTCACACTGCGCATGTCGCGACCGAGGAGACGCTGCATGCCTGGGTGCATGCAGCGCGACGCGTCCTTCGATCGAACGGCGTGCTGACCCTGATCTGGCGCGCGGATGGTGTCGCGGACGTTTTGGCCGCGCTGTCACGCGGCTTCGGCAGCGTGTCGGTCCTGCCGGTTCATGGCGAAGCGGGAAGGCCTGCAATCCGCGTGCTGGTGCGCGCCGTCAAGGGCGGCCGGGCGCCGCTGCGATTGCTGCCGGGCCTCATGCTCAATGATGAGTCAGGCGTGCCTAAAAAAGAGGTGAGGAATATTCTGGAAGGGAGAGCGGTCTTGCCGCTGGCAGAGCCTTGACGGCTTACTGGGGAAGCGATTCCGACTGCTGTTCCGGCTGGGACGTAAAGCGGATCGCCGTGAAAAGTGCACCGATCAGCATCAACAGCAGATAGATCTTCATGTCGCTTCCTCCGCTGCCTTATTGCAGCTTCCCAACGGGGATTCTGCAAAACACGTTCCAGGCACTTTCAATGACAGTCGCGTGATAAGAATCGGTTAATCAGAGGTAACGGCATGGCCGAACAATTGAACGATCGCGAAAATTCCGGCTGGGCCGACAAGCTCATGCAATACCTGCCGGCGCGCTTCCGCCCGGGCACGGCAGTCGTGCCGGTGGTGCGGCTGTCGGGCGTGATCGGCGCGGTGACGCCGCTGCGTCCGGGCATGTCGCTCGCGGGCGTTGCCCGGGTGCTGGAGCGGGCCTTTTCGGTCCGCAACGCCAAGGCAGTGGCACTGGTGATCAACTCGCCCGGCGGCTCGCCGGTGCAGTCGCGCCAGATCTATCTGCGCATCAAGCAGCTTGCGGCGGAGAAGAAGCTGCCCGTGCTGGTGTTCGTCGAGGATGTCGCGGCCTCCGGCGGCTACATGATCGCCTGCGCCGGCGACGAGATCTTTTGCGATCCGTCCTCGATCCTCGGCTCGATCGGTGTGGTGGGCGGCAGCTTTGGTTTCCAGGAGGCGATCAAGCGGCTCGGTATCGAGCGGCGGCTCTACACGGCCGGCGCCCACAAGGCGATGCTCGATCCGTTCCTGCCCGAAAATCCCGACGACGTCGCCAAGCTGAAGGCGCTTCAGCGCGAGATCCACCAGATCTTCATCGCGCTGGTGAAGGAGAGCCGCGGCGCGCGGCTCAAGGGCGCCGACGACACCCTGTTCACCGGCGAATACTGGGCTGGCGAGAGCTCAATCGCGCTGGGCTTGGCCGACGGCATCGGCGATATCCGCTCAACTCTTCGTGCCCGCTACGGCGAGAAGGTTCTCACCCCTGTGATCGCGCAGCCGAGCGGCCTGCTGTCCGGTCTGTTGGGGCGGAAATCGCCGGGCGCGGGCCAGCTTTCGGCCCTGGAATCAATGACCGGACTGGCGGATGAGGTGATCTCGGCAGTCGAGGCGCGGGCGATTTGGGCGAAATTCGGGTTCTAGGTGGAGGCACTCCCGCGCCATTTGGTCCGGACTGAGCCAATTGCGGCGCAGCCCGGACTGCGCGAATATGCGCGTGGGGGCTGAGCATTGAACAAGGATCGACCGATGCCGCCGTTCGTTGCATTTGCGGGCGTGCTGGGTGGGCTTGCCGTGGTCCGCTGGGCCTACAAGACCGCACTCCGGATCAACCAGGAGCTGGAGGAGATGCGCCTCTCGCGCGTCGCCGAGGCCGCCCATATGGGAGCCGTCCAGACGCTGAAGCGTGACCCCGTGACAGGGGCTTACCGGCCGGGTTAGCTCCCTCCGCGCGCAAGGTGCGCTCCCTCCCCCGCCTGCGGGGGAGGGTTGGGGAGAGGGTATCTCCACATACGAGAACCCCCAAGAGGACAGAACCCTCACCCGGCGCTTCGCGCCGACCTCTCCCGCAAGCGGGAGAGGTGAGAAGAGGCCCCTTTGCCTTGATTCCCACCCCCGCCGTCGATACGGTCCCGCGCGATTCAAAACCCCCCGCGAGAGCCTGATCTGACGATGGACGCCTCATTGCCCGCCCATATGCGCCCGGAACGCTCGTTCCAGGGTTTTATCCTCGCGCTCCAGCGGTTCTGGGCCGAGCAGGGCTGCGTGATCCTGCAGCCCTATGACATGGAGATGGGCGCGGGCACCTTCCATCCGGCGACCACGTTGCGCGCGCTTGGGCCAAAGCCCTGGAACGCCGCCTATGTGCAGCCCTCGCGCCGGCCGAAGGACGGTCGCTACGGCGAGAATCCGAACCGGATGCAGCACTACTACCAGTTCCAGGTGATCATGAAGCCGTCGCCGCCGAACCTTCAGGAGCTGTACCTGAAGTCGCTCGCCGCGATCGGCATCGATGCTGCCGTGCACGACATCCGCTTCGTCGAGGACGATTGGGAGAGCCCGACGCTGGGCGCCTGGGGCCTGGGGTGGGAGTGCTGGTGCGACGGCATGGAAGTCAGCCAGTTCACCTATTTCCAGCAGGTCGCGGGTTTTGAATGCGCTCCGGTCGCGGGCGAGCTCACCTACGGGCTCGAGCGCCTCGCGATGTATGTGCAGGGCGTCGACCGCGTCTACGATCTCAACTTCAACGGCCGCGACGGCGATGCCAAGGTCACCTATGGCGACGTCTTCCTGCAGGCCGAGCGGGAATATTCGAAGCACAATTTCGAAGTCGCCGACACCGCGATGCTGTTCGAGCAGTTCAAGATGGCGGAAGCCGCCTGCCGAAAGTACCTCGACGCGGGCTGGAAGGACGGCAAGCGCGAGGCGCATCTGATGGCGCTGCCGGCGTACGACCAGTGCATCAAGGCGAGCCATGTCTTCAACCTGCTCGATGCCCGCGGCGTCATCTCGGTGACCGAGCGTCAAAGCTACATTCTTCGCGTGCGCGAACTTGCAAAAGCCTGCGGCGAGGCCTGGATCCACACTGAAGCGGGCGGAGCGGCCTGATGCCCGATCTTTTGCTTGAACTGTTCTCGGAAGAAATTCCCGCGCGCATGCAGGCCAAGGCGGCCGACGATCTGCGCCGCCTGGTGACCGAGAAGCTCGTCGCCGAAGGCCTCGTCTATGAGGGCGCGAAAGCCTTCGCGACACCGCGCCGTCTCGCGCTCACCGTGCATGGCATCCCCGCGCGCCAGCCTGACCTGAAGACCGAGCGCCGCGGACCGAAAGTCGGCGGACCCGATGCGGCCGTGCAGGGCTTCTTGAAAGCGACAGGTTTGAAGTCGCTGGATGAGGCCAAGATCCAGCGCGACGCCAAGGGCGATTTCTATATCGCGCTGATCGAGAAGGCCGGGCGCGACGCGATCGACGTGCTCGCCGAGATTCTGCCCGTCATCATCCGCACCTTCCCCTGGCCGAAATCGATGCGCTGGGGCGCGCGCTCCGGCAAACCGGGCTCGTTGAGCTGGGTGCGTCCGCTGCATGCGATCACCGCGACGTTCGGGCCAGAGACCGAAGAGCCCGATGTCGTAAAGTTCTCGGTGGACGGCATCGAGACTGGCCAA
Organism: Bradyrhizobium monzae; assembly: GCF_021458635.1. Lineage (GTDB taxonomy): Bacteria > Pseudomonadota > Alphaproteobacteria > Rhizobiales > Xanthobacteraceae > Bradyrhizobium. The sequence continues at coordinate 401,012 of NZ_JAIRDQ010000003.1, read as the reverse complement.
ACCACTTACGGCCACCGCTTCATGGCACCTAGCGCAATTTCTGTGCGCCGCTTCGAGGACTACGAAGCGAAGCTGAAGGCTGCAAAGGTCATCCTCGATCCGCAGGCACGCAAGGACATTATCTTTGCCGACGCCAAGGAGCTGACTTTCGCGCAAGGCTTCGAACTGGTCGAGGATCAGGCGCTTCTCGATGAGGTCTCGGGCCTCGTCGAATGGCCTGTCGTGATGATGGGATCGTTCGAGCAAGAGTATCTCGCGATCCCGGACGAGGTGATCCGCGCCACCATCCGCAACAACCAGAAGTGCTTCGTGGTCAAGGATCCCAAGACCGGGAAGCTGACCAACAAATTCGTCCTCACCGCCAATATCGAGGCGACCGACGGCGGCAAGGTCATCGTCGCCGGCAACGAGCGCGTCATCCGTCCGCGCCTGTCGGATGCGAAGTTCTTCTACGAGACGGACCTGAAGACGAAGCTCGAGGATCGGCTGCCGAAGTTCGAGCAGATCGTGTTCCACGAGAAGCTCGGCACCCAGGCAGCGCGCATCAAGCGCATCGAGCGCCTCGCCGCGGAGATTGCGCCGCTGGTCGGCGCCGATGTCGCCAAGGCCACGCGCGCCGCGCATCTGGCGAAGGCCGATCTGCTGACCGAAGTCGTCGGGGAATTCCCTGAGGTGCAGGGCCTGATGGGCAAGTACTACGCGCTGGCCCAGGACGAGGACGCGTCCGTCGCGGCCGCTTGCGAAGAGCACTACAAGCCGCAGGGGCCTGCCGATCGCGTGCCGACCGATCCGGTCAGCGTCGCGGTCGCGCTTGCCGACAAGATCGACACGCTGATTGGGTTCTGGGCTATCGACGAGAAGCCGACGGGCAGCAAGGATCCGTATGCGCTTCGTCGTGCAGCGCTGGGTGTGATCAGGCTGATTGCGGAGAACGCGCTTCGGCTGTCGCTGATGAAGCTGGCTGCGTCGGCGCTCGCCGGCCTATCGGTGAAGCCTGCGGATGCGCAGAAGCTCCCGAACGATCTGCTCGCTTTCTTCGCCGACCGCTTGAAAGTCCAGCTTCGCGAGCAGGGCGCCCGTCACGATCTCGTCGACGCCGTGTTCGCGCTCGGTGGCCAGGACGATATGCTGATGATCGTCCGCCGCGTCGAGGCGCTGGGCAAATTCCTCGAGACTGACGACGGTAAGAACCTGCTCGCCGGCATCAAGCGCGCGAGCAATATCCTTGGCATCGAGGAGAAGAAGGACAAGCGCACTTTTGACGGCGCCCCGGATGCTGCGCTCTACAGCCTCGATGAGGAAAAGGCGCTGGCCACGGCGATCGGCGAGGTGAAGGCGGAGGCAAGCGCGGCCGTCGCCAAGGAGGATTTTGCCGCCGCGATGACCGCGATGGCAAAGCTGCGTCCGCCGGTCGATGCGTTCTTCGACAAGGTGCGCGTCAATGACGACGATGCAAAGGTGCGGGAGAACCGCCTGAAGCTGCTCAACGAGATCCGCAGCGCCACGCGTGCGGTGGCGGATTTCTCGAAGATCCAGGATTGAGGCGCGCCACAGTAGATGCTGTCATTCCGGGGCGCGCCCCTTGGCGCGAGCCCGGAATCCATGTCTCCACATCACGCGCGGCGCAATGGATTCCGGGCTCGCGCTTCGCGCGCCCCGGAATGACGACGCAAAAAAAGCCCCGCCCGGCGGGGGGAGACCGGGGCGGGGCCTGATGTCCGTTTATATTGCTCGCGCCAGCCTGATTGAAGTGACGCGCCGGACATCCAGTTGATGCTTGAACGCGCTAGTCCATCACCTCAACGATGCGGCGCGAGCGCGGCTCGACCAGCACGGTCTCGCCGTTCACGACGGTGTAGCGGTAGGTCGTGGCGCCGAAACGCTGCGGCACGTCATAATAGGTGACGCCGGTCTCGGGTAAGGTGGCGCCGACGACCACGCGATCGGGAATGCTGAAGGTGGGCACACGTTGTTCGACGACATAGTCACGGAAAGCGGGCCGCTGTTCGACCGCGATGGTCGGGCCGCTGTCGACGACCACGGGCGCGCGGCCCACCGTGATCCCGGTTTGCGCCTGCGCCGCGACGGGCGAGCCGATCGCGGCCGCGAGCGTTGCAAGGGCAAGAATCCTGTTCCGCATGGGCAACTCCTCGAATTGATTTCAGCCGGCGCCAGTGGCGCGACTGGATGCCAATGCTGCGTCGCGCGCGATGTTCCGAAAAAGCCCTGCCGCATACGCGGCAATTTCGGGCAGTTTTCGCGAAGCCGGGAACTCGCGGGGCCCTAGCGCGTCTCTACCCGCGGGAACCCAGTCCGCTATGATCCGCCGCGATTCGCCTTAACGCACAGGAAGACTTTTCATGCATCTCACCATCGCCCACATCTCGCCGATTCTGTCGCTGCTTGCGGGCGTGCTCATCCTGATCATGCCGCGGCTTCTCAACCTGATCGTGGCGATCTTTCTCATCATCAATGGTGCGATCGGGCTCGGTTTGTTGAAGTGGCTCCATCTCTAGGCCTTCATTTTCCGGAACTCTTCGACTTGCGCGGACCCGCCCAAAATGGTGTAAGGCCCGCGCGCTCCCGTCCCTCTCGCAGGTTGTGTGCAAGCTATGGCCAAAGCCGCCTCGAAGCCTAATAAAACTGCAGCGAAATCAAAGCCCTCCGCCAAGGCGAAAGCCGCGTCGGCGGCCCGCAAGGTGCTCCCGAAGAGCGCCGTGAAGAGCGCCCCGAAGCCCGTCGCCAAGGCGGCCAAGCCTGCAGCGAAGGCCACGGCCAGGCCGGTGTCGAAGCCGGCGGCCAAGCCCGTCGCGAAGGCTGCGACCAAGCCGGCTGCACCGAAGGTCGCTGCGAAGGCTGCTCCGGCCAAGAGCGCACCGGCCAAGTTTTCGGCCAACAAATGGGTCTTCACGTTCGGCGACGGCAAGGCCGAGGGCCGCTCGGAGATGCGCGACCTGCTCGGCGGCAAGGGCGCCAACCTCGCCGAGATGGCCAATCTCGGCCTGCCGGTGCCTCCGGGCTTCACCATCCCGACCTCGGTCTGCACCTATTTTTATGCCCACGACAAATCCTATCCGAAGGAGCTGCAGTCGCAGGTTGAGAAGGCGCTGGACTATGTCGGCAAGTTGACCGGCAAGGTGTTCGGCGACACCAAGAACCCGCTGCTCGTTTCCGTGCGATCCGGTGCGCGCGCCTCGATGCCGGGCATGATGGACACCGTGCTCAATCTCGGCCTCAACGACGAAACCGTGGAAGCGCTGTCGGAACTGTCGGGCGACCGCCGCTTCGCCTATGACAGCTATCGCCGCTTCATCACCATGTATTCCGACGTGGTGCTCGGTTTCGAGCATCATCATTTCGAGGAAATCCTCGACACCTTCAAGGACAGCCAGGGCTACACGCTCGACACCGACCTCACCGCCGAGGACTGGGTCGACCTGGTCGGCAAGTACAAGGACGCCGTCGCGCGCGAAACCGGTAAGGATTTCCCGCAGGATCCGCATGACCAGCTCTGGGGCGCGGTCGGCGCGGTGTTTTCATCCTGGATGAACGCGCGCGCGGTGACCTACCGCAAGCTGCACGACATTCCCGCTGACTGGGGCACCGCGGTCAACGTGCAGGCCATGGTGTTCGGCAACATGGGCGAGACCTCGGCGACCGGCGTTGCGTTCACCCGCAACCCCTCGACCGGCGAGAGCAAGCTGTACGGCGAGTTCCTGATCAACGCGCAGGGCGAGGACGTGGTGGCGGGCATCCGCACGCCGCAGGACATCACCGAGGAAGCGCGCAAGGAATCCGGTTCCGACAAGGCGTCGATGGAAGCGGCGATGCCGGAGGCCTTCAAGGAGCTGACGCGTATCTACACGCTGCTCGAGAAGCACTACCGCGACATGCAGGACATGGAGTTCACGGTCGAGCAGGGCAAGCTGTGGATGCTGCAGACCCGCGGCGGCAAGCGCACGGCCAAGGCTGCGCTCCGGATCGCGGTCGAGCTCGCCAATGAGGGCCTGATCACCAAGAAGGAAGCGGTGATGCGGATCGATCCCGCCTCGCTCGACCAGCTCCTGCATCCGACCATCGATCCCAACGCCAAGCGCGACGTGATCGCGACCGGCCTGCCGGCCTCGCCCGGTGCGGCCTCCGGCGAGATCGTGTTCTCCTCGGACGAAGCGGCCAAGCTCCAGGGCGACGGACGCAAGGTCATCCTGGTCCGCATCGAGACCAGCCCCGAGGACATCCACGGCATGCACGCCGCCGAAGGCATCTTGACCACCCGGGGCGGCATGACCTCGCACGCCGCCGTGGTCGCGCGCGGCATGGGCAAGCCTTGCGTCTCCGGCTGCGGTACCATCCGGGTCGATTACGGCCGCGGCACCATGAGCATCGGTTCGCGCACCTTCAAGGCCGGTGATGTCATCACCATCGACGGCTCGCTCGGCCAGGTGCTGGCCGGCCGGATGCCGATGATCGAGCCGGAGCTTTCCGGCGAGTTCGGCACGCTGATGAACTGGGCCGACCAGGTCCGCAAGATCGGCGTCCGCGTCAACGGCGATACGCCGGATGACGCCCGTACCGCGATCAAGTTCGGCGCGGAAGGCATCGGCCTCTGCCGCACCGAGCACATGTTCTTCGAGGAGACGCGCATCCGCACGGTGCGCGAGATGATCCTCTCCGAAGACGAGCAGTCGCGCCGTGCCGCGCTTGCGAAGCTGTTGCCGATGCAGCGCGCCGACTTCGTCGAGCTGTTCGAGATCATGAAGGGGTTGCCCGTCACGATCCGTCTCCTCGACCCGCCGCTGCACGAGTTCCTGCCGCACACCCATGCCGAGGTCGAGGAAGTGGCGCGCGCCATGAACACCGATCCGCGGCGTCTTGCCGACCGTGCGCGCGAGCTCTCGGAGTTCAATCCGATGCTCGGCTTCCGCGGTTGCCGTATCGCGATCGCGTACCCCGAGATCGCCGAGATGCAGGCGCGGGCGATCTTCGAGGCTGCGGTCGAGGCCGAGAAGCGGACCGGCAAGGCCGTCGGCCTCGAGGTGATGGTGCCCTTGATCGCGACGAAGGCCGAGCTCGATCTCGTCAAGGCGCGCATCGACTCGACCGCGAAAGCCGTGATGCGCGACACCAACACCAAGCTCACCTATCAGGTCGGCACCATGATCGAGCTGCCGCGCGCCTGCCTGCTCGCGGAGCAGATCGCCGAGAGCGCCGAGTTCTTCTCGTTCGGCACCAACGACCTCACGCAGACGACCTACGGCATCAGCCGCGACGACGCCGCGAGCTTCCTCGGTCCCTACGTGACGAAGGGCATCCTCTCGATCGATCCCTTCATCTCGCTCGACCAGGAAGGGGTCGGCGAGCTCGTCAAGATCGGCGTCGCGCGCGGCCGCAAAGCGCGCCCGAAGCTCAAGATGGGCATCTGCGGCGAACACGGCGGCGACCCGGCCTCCGTCGCCTTCTGCCACAATGTCGGCCTCGACTACGTCTCCTGCTCGCCCTACCGCGTGCCGATTGCGCGGCTTGCGGCGGCGCAGGCTGCGCTTGGCAAGGTGGTTGCGAGCCAGGCGTAAGACGAAGCGTTGAGATGTTGAATGCGAAGAGGCGGGGCAAAACCACCGCCTCTTTTCATTTGAGACGGCACTCTCGCAACCCGTCATTGCGAGCGCAGCGAAGCAATCCAGAATCCCTCCGCGGTGACAGTCTGGATTGCTTCGTCGCTTCGCTCCTCGCAATAACGGAGGATGGAACTTGGTGCGTCCCGTATTGATACGCGTGTGCAAGAGTTCCTTCACCATTCGCGTTGACCGGATGTTTACCGTTTCAAGTGGGGCCGCATTTACCAACACGCAGCATCGCCGCGTGCAAACACCTGACATCGCTTGTGTGTGCTTCGGGCGCAACGCCGATTAACGCCCCGGCAACCTAAATTAGATACTCACGATAAAGATCGAATTGCACGGAAGTACTGCGGCTCGATCTCTCTAGTGTAAGCGTAGCGTGAGCGTATCGATGTCAGTGTTGCGTAACCATCCGAAGGGTGCGCGGTTCGCATCCTTCGGAATCGGTCTCTGCATCTTCGCATTGGTGCCGAGAGAGACCGGCTATCAGGACATAGGCTCGTTGCTGGCGCGTCAGCCCGGCGTCGCCGAGCGTTGGCAGAAGCAGGTGTTCTCTGCAGCCTCGTCCATTCAGCTGGCCACCTACAGTTTCTCGCGTCCGATCGGAACGTCGGTTCCACAGAGCGCCATGGTTCGCCTCGCGAGCCTCGATGGTCGGGACGTCACCGGCGCCGTCACGCGCAATCCCGTGTTCCAGGCGCCGACGCGTTACCAGGCCTCCGATTTCCCCAAGGTCGATCGCGCTCTGAAGGGCGACCGTCTCGCCACCGTGGCGCCGGCCCCGACGCCCGAGATGGCAGCGCCGCCCGCGGCTCCCGCCCAGGAAAATCCCGCGACCTCGAATAGCTCGGTGTTTGGTGCCAAGACGGCCGAGCTGCCTGCCGCGCAGCCGCAAGCGATGTCGCCTGAGTCAGCGGCAGCGCTCGATCCCGAACTTCAGGAGGCGATGCGCGCGCCGCCGTTGCCGCAATATGCCAATCCGCCAAAGGCCGGCGACAACGCGCTCTCTTTTGCGGCGGAGCCGCTCGCCGCACTGAAGCAGGCGACGATCGCCGCCCCGCCGCGCGATCCCTTCAGCGTCAAGACCTCGAACCTGTTCTTCGGCAGCTCCTCGCTTGGCGGCAATGTCGAGAGCATCGAGAGCTGGCAGCCCGGCGCCGAGCCGCTGATCGTGACACCCGACCCCGACATGAAGCTGGCCTCGCTGTCGCCGCCGAACGAGGACGTCGGAAACGCGATCGAGAGCGGCGAGAGCGTCGCGCCGAAGGGCGAGGTCAACGCCGACAACCAGCGCGCCAAATCGCCGGCCGAGCGGCTGGCGCTTGACGACAAGTCACGCGCGAAGTCTGAGAAGTGTCTCGCTGAGGCCGTCTATTTCGAATCCCGCGGCGAGGCCGTGCGCGGCCAGATCGCGGTCGCGCAAGTGGTGATGAACCGCGTGTTCTCCGGCAAATATCCGGACACCGTCTGCGGCGTGGTCTATCAGAACAAGTACCGCCACTTCGCCTGCCAGTTCACCTTTGCCTGCGACAACAATCCCGACGTGATCCGCGAGCCCGAGATGTGGGAGCGCGCCAAGAGGATATCGAAGGCGATGCTCGACGGCCAGATCTGGCTGCCCGAGGTCGGCAAGTCGACGCACTACCACGCCTACTGGGTGCGTCCGTCCTGGGTCGCCGAGATGAAGAAGATGTACAAATTCGGCGTGCACACCTTCTACCGGCCGCGCAACTGGGGTGACGGCAGCGAGGAGCCGAGCTGGGGCACGCCAGCACAAACCGCCGCGCTCTCGGCCGAGCTCGCCCAGGAAGCCAGGAGCTCCGCCGAGATGGGCGTGGTCGAGCGAAGGTAGAAGTTCGTCATGCCCGGGCTTGTCCCGGGCATCCACGTTCTTCGCAACGTGTGGCGAGCCGTGGATGGCCGGGACAAGCCCGGCCATGACGCAGACCACCTCACATCTCGATATCCAGCGCGCAGTCGAAATTCGGTGCCGAATGCGTCAACGCGCCGGACGAAGCGTAGTCGACGCCCGTCGCCGCGATTGCCGCGATCGAGTCCAATGTGACGCCACCCGACGCCTCCAGCGCGACCCGGCCCTCGCTCATCCGCACGGCCTCGCGCAACGTCGCGATGTCCATGTTGTCGAGCAGCACGGCCTCGGCAAGGCCGGTGTCGAGCACCTCGCGGAGCTGTGCGAGCGTATCCACCTCGATCTCGATCTTGACGAGATGGCCGGCATGGGCGCGGGCGCGCTCCAGCCCGGGGCGGATGCCGCCGGCGACCGCGATGTGATTGTCCTTGATCAGGATCGCATCGTCGAGGCCGAAGCGGTGGTTGAAGCCGCCGCCGCAACGCACGGCGTATTTCTCCAGCGCCCGCAATCCCGGCGTGGTCTTTCGCGTGCAGCAGATGCGCATCCTGGTGCCCTCGGTGCGCGCGACATAGTCGGCCGTGAGCGTGGCGACGCCGGACAGCCGACCGACGAAGTTCAGCGCGGTCCGCTCCGCCGTGAGAATGGCGCGGGCCGGGCCGGAGATCGTCAGGACCTGCTGCCCGCGGGCAACGCGCGCGGCGTCACGGACATGCGCGCGCACCTCGAGGTCCGGCGAGAGCTTTTGCAGTGTCGCCAGCGCGAGCGGCAGACCGGAGATGACGCCGGCTTGCCGCGCGACGAGGATGGCCCGCGCTTTGGTCGCTTCCGGGATCGTCGCGAGCGAGGTGACGTCGCCGGCGCGGCCAAGGTCCTCGTCGAGCGCGCGATACACGGCCTCGTCGATGGCGAGCGGAGAGAGGAAGGCATCGGGATAGAGCAGGGAGGTCGGGGTGATCATGACATACTCCGTCAGGCGATCATGGATTGCGCGATGCGCGGCGATGAATGCGCGGTGAGGCCGTCCGCGACCTCTCGCACCGCGGCCAGTGTGGTCATCGTTCTCTGCGCCAGCGCGGGCACCTCCGCAGGATGGTCAGAGCGGAAATGCGCGCCGCGGCTCTCGCACCGGCTCCAGGCCGCGGCGGCTACGAGCAGGGCCGCTGTCGCCATGTTGCGGACAGCGATGCTCGTGGCATTGTGCTCGAGCGCAGCAAAACTGCGCACGGCGTCCGCAAGTCCGTCGCGCTCGCGGATCACGCCGACATGCGTACTCATCATCGTGCGCAACTGCTTCACGCTGGCTGCATCCGGTGCACCGCCTCGTGGAGTTACCAGCAGCCCATCGGGGAGGCGGGCGGGTGAGGGGATTGCCTGGCCGGCGATATCGTCGGCGATGCGCGCGGCGTAGACCACGGCCTCCAGCAGCGAATTCGAGGCAAGTCGATTGGCACCATGCGCACCGGTGGACGACACTTCTCCCCCGGCCCACAGCCCGTCGATCGAGCTGCGGCCGCGCGCGTCCACCGCGATGCCGCCCATGTGATAATGCACGGCCGGCGCGATCGGGATGGCTTGCGTCGCCGGATCGATGCCGGCGGCGATGCAGCTTGCATGCACCGTCGGGAATTTGTCGGCGAAGCGTGCGCCCAGTGCTTCGCGCGCATCGAGGAAGGCGCCGCGTCCGCCCGCGATCTCGGCGAACACGCCGCGGGCCACGATGTCGCGCGGAGCGAGCTCGGCGAGCGGGTGAAGGGCAAGCATGAAGCGCTTGCCCTGGCCGTTGATCAGCGTCGCGCCTTCACCGCGCAGCGCCTCGGTCGCAAGCGGCGCCGGATCGCGGCCGACCATGATAGCGGTCGGATGGAACTGCACGAATTCGGGATCGGCGATCACAGCGCCGACGCGCGCTGCGATCGCAAGGCCCGATCCATTGGCTTCAGTCGGATTGGTGGTGACGGCATAGAGATGGCCGATGCCGCCGGTCGCCAGCACGATCGCGCGCGAAGCGATCATCACGGGCCTCGCAGCAAAATTGCCGGCCTCGCGCAACTGCAGCCCGGCGGCGGCGCCGTCCTCGGTGAGCAGTGCTTCGGCGACGAAGCCTTCGATCAGGCGGATCGACGGCGTGCGGCGCACCGCCTCGCTCAGCGCCGCGATGATCGCGGCACCCGCGCCGTCGCCACGGACGTGGACGATCCGCCGCGCCGAATGCGCAGCTTCCCGTCCCACGGCAAGCCGGCCTTCCAGATCGCGATCGAACGGCACGCCATAAGCGAGCAAATCGTGAATCCGCGGCGCGGCCTCGCGCGCGATGCCGAGCGCGACCGCCTCATCGACGATGCCGCCGCCGACCGCGATGGTATCAGCGGCATGCGCCTCGGGACTGTCGCCCTCGGCCATAGCGGCCGCGATGCCGCCTTGCGCCCATGCGGATGACGCCCCCTGTCCGAGCGGCGCGGCCGAGATCAGCGTCACCGGTCGCGGCGCCAGCTTCAACGCGCAGAACAGTCCGGCGAGGCCACCGCCGACGATGACGACATCGTCGGTGGTGCGGGTGAGGTTGTGGATGTTGGTCATGTCACGCCTTCAGTTCTTCAAGTTGATCATCCGCTCGACCGATCGCCGCGCGCGCTGCGCGAGCGCCGGATCGATCGTCACTTCCTCGCCGAGGGTCAGCAGGCTCTCCAGAATGTTGGACAGCGTGATGCGCTTCATGTGCGGGCAGAGATTGCAGGGCCGCAGCATCTCCACGTCGGGCAGCTCGGCGCGGACATTGTCGGCCATCGAGCATTCCGTGATCATCACCAGCCGCTTCGGCCGTCGCTCGCGCACCCAGTTGATCATGTGCGCGGTCGAACCGGTGAAATCCGCCTCCGCCAGCACGTCCGGCGGGCATTCGGGGTGCGCGATGATCTGCACGGAGGGATCGGCGTCGCGGAAGGCGCGCAGCTCGTCGCCGGTGAAGCGTTCATGCACCTCGCAGGCGCCCTTCCAGGCGATAATCTTCACGTCGGTCTTCGAGGCGACATAGGTCGCGAGATAACGATCGGGCAGGAAGATCACGCCTGGCGCGTTCAGGCTCTCCACCACCTGCACCGCGTTCGACGAGGTGCAGCAGATATCGACCTCGGCCTTCACCTCGGCTGACGTGTTGACATAGGCAACCACGGGCACACCGGGAAATTTTTCGCGGAGCAGGCGCACGTCGGCGCCGGTGATGCTGGCGGCGAGCGAGCAGCCGGCGCGGGAGTCCGGGATCAGCACCGTCTTGTCCGGATTGAGCAGCTTTGACGTTTCCGCCATGAAGTGCACGCCGCACTGGACGATGACATCGGCCTTCACCTTGGTGGCCTCGACCGCGAGCTGAAGCGAATCGCCGCCGATGTCGGCGACACCGTGAAAGATCTCAGGCGCCTGGTAGTTGTGGGCGAGGATCACGGCGTTGCGCGCGCGCTTCAGTTGATTGATCGCGTGAATCGTCGGTGCCATCAGCGGCCATTCGATCGGCGGGATGACATGCTTGACGCGCTCGTAGATCGGCGCGGTGGCGCGTTCGATCTCGCTCGTCCATTCGAGCGAGGGCCTCGGCAACGTGGGGCCGGCTCGCGACGGCGCGAGCGGGGCGGAGGTGGCTTGGCCCGGCGGCCGATTGGCAAAATCGTCGGGGCCGTAAATTCCAGTGATCGGCATCGAAGCCTCCCGTGTACGTTAATTATGCTCACTAAGAGTATATATGGAGCCTGAGAAATCCGGCCGAGAGGGCCGGTGGGCTTTGCCAAGGCTTACATATACTCAATCTGAGTAGATCGAGGATAACACGCCAATCTGGGAGCCGCTAGGCCTCGCCGCACACATTCTCGTCAAGTCCAGTCTCATCGCGCCCGGCAAGGCCGTGACGAAACGCAATGCTCCGGCACCAGCCCCACGTGGAACGCAATTACTTTCGACTTGGGCTTTTCATGCATTTGCATTAAACGGCTGACTGGCGACGCCGATTTGCAGATCCGCCAATGGCCGAGGAGGAAGACCATGTCGACACACGCGGGCGAGCTCGGTTCGACCTCACGCTCTTCCAACTGGCGCACGCCGGCCGTCATCATCCTCTGCGGCTGCGCGATCGGCATGCTGGGCTTCGGTCCGCGCTCGGCGCTGGGCTTCTTCGTCCAGCCGATGAGCCACGAATTCGCCTGGGGCCGCGACGTGTTCGGCCTCGCCATCGCCTTCCAGAATTTGCTGTGGGGATTGGGCCAGCCGATCGCGGGCGCCGTTGCCGATCGCTTCGGCCTGTTCCGCGTAATGTGCGTTGGCGCACTGCTCTATGCCGGCGGCCTTCTGCTGATGCGCTATTCCTCGACGCCGATGTCGCTCAACATCGGCGCTGGCGTGATGGTCGGCTTCGGTCTCGCCGGCTGCTCGTTCAATCTGGTGCTGTCGGCGTTCACAAAACTGCTGCCGGCCGAGAAGCGTGGCCTTGCGCTCGGCGCCGGCACTGCGGCGGGCTCGCTCGGCCAGTTCCTGTTTGCGCCGATCGGTGTCGCGCTGATCGACAATTTCGGGTGGCAGCAGGCGCTTACCGTATTCGGCTTCCTGATGCTGCTGATCATCCCGCTGGCGCTCGCAATCTCGACGCCGCCTGTCGCAGGCAACACCGGCACGACCCCAGCGGATGAGCAGACCATCACCAAGGCGCTTGCAGAGGCCTTCGGCCATCGCTCCTACGTGCTGCTGGTGCTCGGCTTCTTCACCTGCGGCTTCCAGCTCGCCTTCATCACCGTGCATCTGCCGGCGTTCCTGGTCGACCGCGGCATCTCGACGCAAACCGGCGGCTGGGTGATCGCGGCGATCGGCCTGTTCAACATCATGGGCTCGCTCAGCGTCGGCTATCTCCAGAATTCGCTGCCGAAGCGCTATATCCTCTCGGTGATCTATTTCACCCGTGCGCTCGCAACGCTCGCCTTCATCTCGTTCCCGATCACGCCGTTCTCGGCGATCGCGTTCGGCGCGGTCTCCGGCCTGACCTGGCTGTCGACGGTTCCACCGACCTCGGCGCTGGTGGCGCTGATGTTCGGCACGCGCTGGCTCGCCACGCTCTATGGCTTCGCCTTTGTCAGCCATCAGGTCGGCGGCTTCCTCGGCGTCTGGCTCGGCGGCATCGTGTTCGAAAAGTACGGTTCCTACACGCCGATCTGGTGGCTCTCGATCCTGTTCGGCGTGCTCTCGGCGCTGATCAATCTTCCGATCGTGGAGAAGCCGGTCGCACGAGCGGTTGCGCAGCCTGCCTGATCGGCTAAACATCCCGGTCAAACAAGTCAGGGAGTTTGCTGTGGCCAGTTTCAAGGCGATCCGGATCGACAAGGCCGACAAGGGCACCACTGCCGCGCTCACCCAGTTCGACGAAGCCGAGCTGATGGACGGCGACGTCACCGTCCGCGTGGAATGGTCGACGCTGAACTACAAGGACGGCCTCGCGCTGACAGGCAAGGCGCCGGTGGTGCGCCGCTTCCCGATGATCGCCGGCATCGACTTCGCCGGCACGGTCGAAGCTTCATCGGATCCCGCATGGAAAGCGGGCGACAAGGTCGTCTGCACCGGCTGGGGCATGGGCGAGACCCATCTCGGCGCCTATGCCGAGAAGGCGCGGGTGAAGGGCGACTGGCTGGTCGCCCTTCCGCAGGGCCTGTCGGCGCGCGATGCCATGGCGATCGGCACCGCGGGCTTCACTGCGATGCTCTCCGTGCTCGCGCTCGAGAAGCACGGTGTCTCGCCGAAGAGCGGCCCGGTGGTGGTCACGGGCGCAGCCGGCGGCGTCGGCTCGGTCGCGATCGCCGTGCTGTCCCGGGTCGGCTATCACGTCATCGCCTCGACCGGCCGCGCCACGGAGGCCGATTACCTGAAGAGCCTCGGCGCTGCCGAGGTGATCGACCGCAATGAATTGTCGGCACCGGCGAAGCCCCTGGCCAAGGAGCGCTGGGCGGGCGGCGTCGACAGCGTCGGCTCGAACACGCTCGCGAATCTGCTGTCGATGACCAGGTACGGCGGCGCCATCGCAGCCTGCGGTCTTGCTGCCGGCATGGACCTGCCGTCTTCTGTCGCACCCTTCATTTTGCGCGGGGTGTGCCTTCTCGGCATCGATTCCGTGATGTGCCCGATCGACCCCCGGAAAGCCGCCTGGCAGCGCCTGGCCTCCGATCTTGATCGAACGAAACTATCTGAAATCACTACAGAAATTCCGCTCGACCAAGTTCCGGAATGGGGCGCGAAAATCCTGGCCGGCCAGGTCCGCGGTCGCATCGTGGTAAAAATTGTCTAACGGCGTTCAGACTTTACCAACCAAGCTGCTTCAATGTCGCCATGGTTAGTATGGTAAGCAGCGGGTAAAGAGATAAGGCATCGCCCGCTGCGGGGGTTAGTTCGGAGTTGAGCATGCTTGCGCGTATTGTGTTGGGGGCTGTCACGGCAGTCGTGACGTTTGCGCCGGCCATTGCCTTGGCCGGGAGTATGAACGCGGATGAGGCGCGCCGCTTCGTCGCCGGCAAGGTGTTCGCGTTCACCTGTTTCGACGGCACCCGCGGTGCAGGCCGCATCCTCGACGATCTCGGCGCCGCGGGCGCGGTGCAGTTCTCGGGCTCAGGCCCGGTGAAACATCTCCGCCTGCCCGGCAACACGCTCCAGATCCGCGGCCAGAACGTGTGTGCGTCGATCAAGGGCATTCCGTTCGAGCCCTGTTTTAACCTCGAAAAGACCGACGACCGCAGCTTCCGCGGCTCGGTCTCGGGCATGGGCTTCGCCTATTGCGACTTCCACCACCAGGGCGGCAATCAGATGCTGATGGCACGCGCCGTTGCACGGCCGCGCTCGCTGCGCGCGCCGGAGCAGACCGGTTCGGTCAACGCATCGAGCACCGAGGTCGCCGCGCGCGTCGAGACTCCGCGGGTCGAGAGCAGCCGGATCGAGCCGGTGAAATCGGAACTGAAGTCCGAACCGGCGAAGAACGAAGGTCCGCTCGAGCTGCGCCGCTCGACCGAGTGACGTTCTGCGCAAACCTGCGCGTGCAATTTACCTGCCTTGGACGAATGCATCGCATGCCATGCGGTCGTTCGCTTTTTTGTTGCAGTTTCAAGACGAATGGCCCGCTCGGTTAACTTTCCAGAAAAGCGATGCGGGCATGATCTGGCCAATTTCCTGGCACGATTCGCTCTCACCTCGCCATTTTTTACAAGCACTTTGGAGCTCGTCCATGAGCGGTCTTCCCATTCGCCTGACCCACAAAGTCATGGCGATCGGACTTTTGGGTCTCGTCGGACTGGTCGCCTTCGGCGCGATCTATGAGATCGGCAGCCTCTCCCAGGACGCCTCCCGCGATGTCGCAAACCGGGCTCGCACGATCGCCGACCTTAACAAGCAGCTCTCGATCGAGATGCTGGAGGCCCGCCGCAACGAGAAGAATTTCCAGCAGCGCCGCAACGAGAGCTATGCCAAGGCGCATGCCGAGCTGGTCGGCCCGATCAACCGCGATTTCGACGAGGTCGAACGGCTGATGTCGACAGGCGGTATGGGCACCCTGTCCGAGAAGACGAAGCAGGCCCAGGAGGGCTTCAGGCGCTACACCGCGGATTTCAACGCGCTGGTCGCTGCCGAAACCAGGCTCGGACTGAGCGAGACGCTCGGCCTGTCCGGCTCGCTCCGCGCCGCGGTGCACGACGTCGAGGCCAAGCTGAAGGAGATCGACGATCCCAGGACGACGAGCTGGATGCTGATGATGCGCCGGCACGAGAAGGACTTCATGCTGCGGCGTGACCCAAAATACATCGCCGAGGTGAAGAAGGCCGCGGTTGAGTTCTCCAAGGCGATCGAGGTCGTCGCTGTTCCTACGGTGGTGATGAACGACATCACGGCCAAGCTCCAGAAATACCTGGCCGAGTTCGCGGCTTGGGCCGAGACCGCACAACAGAGTGCGGCCCTGGATGCCAGCATGATGAAGACCTTCCGCGACCTCGAGCCGGGGATGCAGGAGGTGGGGACCACGGTCGAGGGCCTCTACAAGCGGGCCGATGCCGCCGAAGCGGCGACCCGCGATGCCGTCCGGTTCTGGATGATGATCGCGTTCCTCGTCACCGTCGCGGTGCTCGCCGTGGTCGGCTTCCTGCTCGGACGCTCGATCTCGAAGGCGCTGTCCGGCATGGTCGACGCGATGACGCGGCTTGCGCGCGGCGAGCTCTCGATTGCCGTACCCGGCATCGGACGCAAGGACGAGATCGGCGAGATGGCCGGTGCGGTCGAGGTGTTCCGAGCCAACATGACGGAGGCCGAGCGGCTGCGCGCCGAGCAGGCGGAAGCCGACACACGACGGCGTGCGCAGCGCAAGGCGGACATGAAGCGGCTCGCCGATGATTTCGAAGGCGCGGTCGGCGAAATCATCGAGACCGTCTCATCGGCAGCAACCGAGCTCGAAGCCTCCTCCAATACGCTGACGCGCGCCGCGGAGCGCTCCAACGGGCTCGCCACCTCGGTGGCGTCGGCTTCGGAGGAAGCGTCCGCGAATGTGCAGTCGGTGTCGTCCGCGAGCGAGGAGATGACATCGTCGATCTCCGAGATCAGCCGTCAGGTGCAGGAATCGGCACGCGTTGCCGACGTCGCTGTCGAGCAAGCGCAGCGCACCAATGCACGCGTCGGCGAGCTTACCAAGGCTGCCGGGCGCATTGGTGACGTGGTCGATCTGATCAACACCATTGCCGGCCAGACCAATCTGCTGGCGCTCAACGCCACGATCGAGGCGGCGCGGGCCGGTGAGGCGGGTCGGGGCTTTGCCGTGGTGGCGAGCGAGGTGAAGGCGCTGGCCGAGCAGACCGCGAAAGCAACCGGCGAAATCGGCCAGCACATCGGCGCGATCCAGGCCGCGACGCAGGACTCCGTCGGTGCAATCAGGGAGATCGGCGACACCATCGCGCGGATGTCGGAAATCTCCTCGACCATCGCTGCGGCTGTCGAGGAGCAGGGCGCCGCCACGCAGGAGATCTCCCGCAACATCCAGCATGCCGCGCAGGGCACCTCGGACGTGTCAGCCAATATCGGCGAGGTCCAGCGTGGTGCGGGCGAGACCGGCGCTGCATCGGCGCAGGTCCATTCGGCGGCGCAATCGCTGTCGCAAGAAAGCAACCGGCTGAAGAGCGAGGTCGCGCGCTTCCTGGATTCGGTGCGGGCGGCCTGACGGCGTAGATCGCCTCACGCGAATAACGCGCTGCGTTTGACGCAGTGCCGGGGTGTGGTGCTGCTGCGCGATACCTCCGAGACTGCAACAAATGATTGCAGGGAGTTAAAGTGTCGAGAATCGGCAAATCAGTAGTTCCCCTAGGTTCTTGTTAACGCCTGTTTGCAACTATGGGCGCAATCTTATCGGATAAGAACCAGCCAGCATTGTTGGAATGACCACCGCCCCGCCGTCGGTAGCGACGGGTGCGGCGCGGGTGACTTGCGCGTTTATCATCGGGATTTGTCGTGATGTCGAAGTTGTCGATCGTCTTCAAGCTTCTCACCGTGTTGTCGGTCCTCGTGCTCTCGCTCGCCGGCGTCGGCGTCGTGGCGATCGGGACCATGCAGAACATCAACTCCCACACCGTCGAGATCGCGCAGAGCTGGCTGCCGAGCGTCCGTGCGCTCGGCTCGATCCGGGCCGACGTCAACGAGCTGCGCGTCGCGCTTCGTCTGCACCTGATGCAGGACACCGCCGAGGGCAAGGAGGCGGCCGAGAAGCGCCTCGCCTCGCTGCAGGCGCGCATCGACCAGACCCGCAAGGTGTACGAGCCGTTGATCACCGCCGACGAGGAACGCTCGCTCTATGGGCAATGGACCAAGGCGTGGGCCGAATATCTGAATGGCGTGCAGGACGTGATGGCACTGTCTCGCAAGAGTCCCGGCAAATTCCCGGCCGAGGCCAACGAGATGCTGCAGACCAAGGTCGCGAAGATGGCCCAGGCTGCCGATCCGTTGCTGCAGAAGGGCATCGAGCTCAACAACCGCGGAGCCGAGATCGAGACCAAGCAGGCGGCTGACAGCTACGCCACGATCTTCCGTGTGCTGGTCGGCATCATCATTGCCTCGGTGGCGATCGCGATCGGCGCGGCCTATTATCTCGTGCGTGACGTGTCGCGGGGCATTGCGTCCATCATCAAGCCGATGCAGTCGCTCGGCGAGGGCGACCTCTCGGCCGACGTGCCGCACCGCGGCGAGAAGACCGAGATCGGTTCGATGGCGGATGCGCTCCAGATCTTCAAGGAAGCGCTGATCGCCAAGAAAGCCGCCGACGAGGCCGCCGCGCGCGACGCCGAGGCCAAGATCGAACGCGGCCGCCGCGTCGATGCCATCACCCGCAAGTTCGAGGCGATGATCGGCGAAGTCGTCGGCACCGTCTCCTCGGCCTCGACCGAGCTCGAGGCGTCCGCAACGACGTTGACCAACACCGCGCAGCGCGGTCAGGAGCTGGCGACGGCGGTCGCCGCGGCCTCCGAGGAAGCGTCGACCAATGTGCAGTCGGTCGCCTCGGCTTCCGAGGAGCTGTCGTCCTCCGTCACCGAGATCAGCCGCCGCGTGCAGGATTCGGCGCGCATGGCCGCGGAAGCGGTCGACCAGGCGGCGCGGACCAATGCACGCGTCAACGAGCTATCGCAGGCAGCCTCCCGCATCGGCGACGTGGTCGAACTCATCAACACCATCGCGGGCCAGACCAATCTGCTGGCGCTGAACGCAACCATCGAGGCGGCGCGCGCCGGCGACGCCGGCCGCGGTTTCGCCGTCGTCGCCTCCGAGGTCAAGGCGCTGGCCGAGCAGACCGCGAAGGCGACGGGCGAGATCGGCGCGCAGGTCGCGGGCATCCAGACGGCGACGCAGGAATCGGTCAGTGCGATCCAGGAAATCGGCGGCACCATCGAGCGGCTGTCGGAGGTGTCCTCCGCGATCGCCGCCGCCATCGAGGAGCAGGGTGCGGCCACGCAGGAGATCTCGCGCAACGTGCAGCAAGCCTCGCTCGGCACGCAGGAGGTCTCGATGAACATCACCGACGTGCAGCGCGGTGCGATCGAGACCGGCTCGGCTTCGACGCAAGTGCTGTCGGCGGCGAAGTCGCTGGCGACCGACAGTACTCGCCTCAAGGTCGAGGTCGCGCAGTTCCTGGAATCGGTCCGCGCGGCCTGACCCTCAACTGCCTGTCTGCGGAACCGGCGGCGGAGCCTGCCGCCGGAACAGGATGCGCTGGTACAGCCAGCCGATCGCGACCAGCACGATGCCAAGGCACATGAACGACAGCGCGCGGTAGATGCCCGTCAGCGTCGACATGTCGATCACGAACGCCTTCAGGATGGTCAGCGCGATGACGGCGGCCGACGCCAGCCGCGCTCGCTCGGAATTGACTGTGATGCCGATGCCGAGCAGCACGACGCCGAACGCGAGCCAGCCGATCGAATAGGTGTATTGCTCCGCCCCCGTGGTCTCGCCGCTGGTGAGGAACGGGCCGTGATAGAAGCGGCGGATCTCCAGCGTCAGGTACGACAGCGCAAACACGAGCGCAGCGCCCGCAATCGTATTCGCATAGACCTTGCCGCGTGCATCGACCACGGCATAGGCGAGCAGCAGCATCAGCACCGCCGGCAGCGCGTAGCAGAGCAACAGCAGGTTGAACACGGCGCCGCCGACGTCGATGCGCCAGATCAGCGGGTTCTGCAGGAACAGCAGACCGAACACGCTGACGAAGCCGGCGATTGCCGTGAGCACGACGGCTCCGACATTGTGCACGATGCTGTGGCTGCGCAGTCTCAATCGCTCGAGCCCAATCGCCATGGCCAATGACACGCAGACCTGGAGGCCTGCTTCGAGCAGTGACGGCGTCGCGATCATGTCACCGCCGGTAGCAAGATGGCGAACCTCCATGAAGGCGAGCAGGGCGGTGAACAGGATCGCGGCCGCCTCCACCATGCGCAGCGGCGCGTCGTCACCCCTGCGGCGCAGAAGCATGCTCGCCGCCCAGAACGAGGCCGCCGGCAGACCATAGCCCCACAGCAGCCAGTTGAAGATCGGCGTGGTGCCGACGGCATCGCCGACGATGCGGGGGTCGTAGAGAATGCGCGCGGTGACGATGCCGGCAAAGATGGCGGCGAGCCAGCGCAGGAACGGGATCGGCCGCTGCATGGCAATCCAGGCGGTGCCGAGCGACATCAGCGCCAGCGCGATGGTGAGCCAGCCCTTCTCCAGCGCGAAGGTCAGCGCCAGCGCCAGCGCGCCGAGCGTGCCGGTCGCAAACAGCGCCGTCGAGATCGCAAGGCCCGGCCGGGTTTCGCGGCGGGTCAGCGTTTCCGTCGCGGCACCAAAGGCGGCCGCCAGCAGCACCGCGAGGATCGCGAATGGGATCGAGCGGTCGAGATGGGCGATGCGGGCGTAGAGCGCGACCAGGATCGCGATCGGCGTGGCGACACCCGCCGCCGACCACACCACGGGGATGATCGCCGAATTCGAGCGCCCTTGCGCGAAGAAGCCCGCGATGCCGAAGCCGGCGGCGAAGATCGCGGCCATCACGAGGTGCAGCGTCACCGCGCTGTCGGTGGCGGTCGGCGTGATGCCGGGCATCGGGCCGCCCGGCAGCACCAGCATGTCGGGATTGGCGCGCACGGCCCACTCGGCGAACACGATGAACACGGTCGCAGCCGCAGCGCCCAGCGCGCCGACGGCAGCCTCCGCGCGCCAGGCAATGGACAGCGTCGCCGCAACAAGCAACGTGAAGGCGATCAGCGCGAGATCGGCATGGGCGCTCGACAGCACGATCAGCATCGCGCCGAACAGATAGGCGCCCAGCGCGCTCGATGATACCGGCTCGATCTGTCCGTCCTCGATGGTCGGACCGAACATGAAGCCGCAGACCACGAGCAGTGCCGCCAGCACGAAGCCCGCGATGGCATGGAAGGCATGCGGTGCGACCTGCAACGCACCGGTATCGAGCCCCGGGAAGATCCAGAGCAGGGCGAAGACGATCGTCGTCACGGCCAGCCAGCGCCAGAGCTTGATACGGGCGAGGCCAAAGCTCGCGGCGGTGACGATGGCGAGATAGATATAGAGCGCCCAATAGTCCGGCTTGCCGCTGGAGACGAGCACCGGCGTCGCAAAAGCGCCGACCACGCCGAGGCCCGCGAGCGCCGGCCCGTGCAGCAGCGCTGCGGCAAGGGTGCCGAGCGCGACGAGGCCGAGCAGCACGAAGGCCGTGGCGGGCACCAGGAAGTCATAGAGCGCGTAGGCCGCATACACGGTTGCGAACGCCACCGCCGTTCCGGCCGCAGTGAGGATCGCGGGGATGTTGGCGATCGGCAGCGCCGCAATCGCCGAGATGCTCTCCTTGCGCCGCGTCCATTCGCCGGCGCCCAGCAACGCGGCTGCGAACAGGCCGCCGAGGAACACCCGCACGCCGGGGCCGACCAGGCCGGCCTCGATCGAATAGCGCACCATGAAGAACCCGCCGAGCGCGAGCGCAAGCCCGCCGATCCATACCACCCAGCGCGTGCCGAGCCGCTCCTCGAAGCCGGGCGGCGGCGCGGGCAGCGGCGGCGGCACGTCGGCTGAGAGACTCGCGTCGAGCGGGGGCGGCGTCACGAGATCAGCAACGAGCGGCGGAGCGAGTTCGGCCTCTGGCGCGACGGGCGGGGGCTCCGGCGTTGCTTCAGCGGGCGCCGAGCCTTGCTCCTGGAAAGGCATCAGCGGCGGCGGCTGCACCTGCACCTGTCGCTGGGCGTACAGCATCGCTTCGAGCGAGCTCAGCCGCCGGCGTAGCTCGGTCGCCTGGCTGGAGGCCTTGATCGCGATCAGGAACGCGATGATCGCAACGATCACCGCAAGGTCGTTAAACCAGTCGTCGAACATGAAGCCTCCAGGCAACCGGCGCGCAGGGGCCGATCGCGCAAATGATCTAGCGCCGGGAGCGCACGCGCAAGCCCGGCGCGGGCCGCTCCTGGAGCACGTCACGGCGGAAGCGATAGAGCGCCGCCGGTCTCCCGCCGGTCTGTGTCGACATCACGCCGGTCGGTTCGACCAGGGCTTCGGTTTCGACCAGACGGCGGAAATTTTGCTTGTGCAAATGGCGGCCGGAGATCGCCTCCACCGTGTACTGCAACTCAGTGAGTGTGAACTCGGCGGGCAAAAGTTCAAACACCACAGGGCGATACTTCAGCTTTGCGCGCAGCCGCGCGATTCCCGTGGCGAGGATCCTGCGGTGGTCGAACCGCATCGAGGTGCCGAGCGCTGGAAGCGCCTTGCGCGCCAATGCCGCAGGCCGGCCGTCGCGCCGCGCCTCCTCGACGAGGCCGGCCTCGTACAGGAGCTCGTAGCGGTCGAGCACGCGCTCCTCGTCCCAGGCCGCACCCTCCAGGCCGAAATAGAACCTTACGCGATCTTTTCGCGGCAATGCGCGCGTGGTCTCCGGCGTCTCCCCCTCGGCCCATTTGTTGAGCTCGGGGATGATGTCACGGGCGATGATCGCGGGCGGCGCCTCGCGCCAGTCTTCCCAGGGGAAGAAACGATACCAGGGCTCGAAGCTCGCCGCGTTCGCGGCGCCCTCGGCAGTGCGCGTCAGTGCGAGATAGCCGATCGACACCATATGGGCGCCGGTGTCGCCGGCCTCCGCATGACGGCCCCGATCGCCAAAAGTGTAGAGCTGCTCGACATAGCCGAGCCGCAAGCTCGCCTGTTGCTCGACCCAGGCGCGCAGGCCGATCTCGAAGGTGCGATGGCTCGGCGCATCGAATGGGCCGAACGGCAGGCCGGTCAAGCCGTCGCCGCCGCGCGCCGTCAGGACCAATGGCTCGTGATCTTCGATCGCGACGATCGCGGCGGTCAAGCCGATCTCGATCGGAGTCAGCAGCTTGTCGCTCATCCGGTGACGATCGCAGGTGTTGTGAGAAGGTTGATGGAGATGGTCTCGCCACGGGCCGGCTGCGATCTCTCCCGCTTGCGGGAGAGGTCGGCGCGCAGCGCCGGGTGAGGGCTTTCTCCTCTAGGGGCGTGTCCCGATGCGGAGATACCCTCTCCCCAACCCTCTCCCGCAAGCGGGAGAGGGAGCGCAGTCCCGTCGCGGCGACTATGCGACTCTCGTCTCATTCGAGCTCGATCACGAAGGGGCGGCCCTCGACCAGCAACTCGCCCGGGCCCATCTCGTCGAGCGCGCGCAGCATGCGGCCGTTGCGCCCGAGCGCACGGTCGGCGAGACCGACGATGCGCCGGTTCGGCGAAGCGATCGGCGAGGCCGCACGAATCTTCTTCGCGATCTCGACCTCGTCACGATCGGGATTGAGCGCGCAGACGGCGGCGAACGCGCTCGCCGTGGAGCGGCTGATGCCGGCATAGCAATGCACCACCAGCGGCGCGCCGCGGTCCCAGCCGCGGACGAAATTCAGCACCTGGTCGATATGCGCCTCGGAGGGGGCGACAAAGCCATCCATCTCCTCGGTGATGTCGTCCATCGACACCTTGAGATGATTGGCGGGGAGCACCGACACCGGCCGCGCCACCTGCTCGACATTGGCCATCACGGTCAGCACATGGCTGGCCCCGGTGCGGCGGACGGTTTCGGGAAGGGCGGCGAGCGAACAGACGTGGATCATGGCGGACCTTTTTGCCGCTGATTATAGCGAGCGCTCGTAGGGTGGGCAAAGGCGCATCGCGCCGTGCCCACCGTTTCGCACCGCGCACATCGCGGCTAGTTTGGTGGGCACGCTCCGTTTGCCCACCCTACGAAGGGATGATGCTACGCGAACACCGCGTTGAACCGCTCCAGAAACTGCTTCTCGGCCCGCGCCGCCGTCCAGGGCGTCAGGTAGTCGCGCCGGACGCTGTCGGAGAGGCCGGGATCCCTCCCGAACAGGCGCTTCGCCTCGCTCTCACCGAAGCCTGCGAGCTCGGTCGCCTCCAGATAGGCCGCGCCGCGATCGGCGGCCTTGATGGCCAGCGTGATCTCATCGGGCAGCACCGGCGGCAGGCCGAAGCGGATGTGGATGGCGCCGAGCAGGCGTTTCTCCACGGCCTTGTAGTGGCCGTCGAGCACCGCCTTGAATGGCGAGATCATGTCGCCAATCACGTATTCAGGCGCATCGTGCAACAGGGCTGCGAGCCGCATGCGCTCATCGACGCGCGGCATCTCGTGCCGCAGCACGGTCTCCACCAGCAGCGTGTGCTGCGCGACCGAGAAGATATGTGCCCCTGTGGTCTGTCCGTTCCAGCGGGCGACGCGCGCGAGCCCATGCGCGATGTCGCCGATCTCGACATCGAGCGGGGAGGGGTCGAGCAGATCGAGCCGCCGGCCCGACAGCATGCGCTGCCAGGCGCGGGATTCTACGTCGCGTGCGGTCTTCTTGGCCGTCATTTGGCCTTGAGGCGCGGCTTGCGCTGCAACTTGCTGCAGCTTGCGTGGCAGTGGCAATCGACGAGATGGTCGTTGACTATGCCGGTTGCCTCCATGAAGGCATAGACAATGGTCGGGCCGACGAACTTGAAGCCGCGCGAGGACAGCTCCTTGGAGACCTGCACCGACAAGGGTGTCGAGGCCGGCACGCTCGCGGTGGTCTTGAAGTTGTTGACCTTGGGGCGGCCGTCCACGAAGTCCCAGAGCAGCTTCGAAAAGCCCGGTCCCTTCTCCATGATGTCGAGGTAGGATTTTGCGCTGAGGATCGCGCCGTCGATCTTGGCGCGGTTGCGCACGATGCCGGCGTCGTTCATCAGCGCATGCACCTTCTTGTCGTTATAGCGCGCGATCTTCTCCGGCTGGAAATCGTCGAACGCCTTGCGGAAATTGTCGCGCTTCCGCAAAATCGTGATCCAGGAGAGGCCGGCCTGAAAACCGTCGAGGATCAGCTTTTCGTAAAGCGCGCGGTCGTCATATTCGGGCACGCCCCATTCGGTGTCGTGATAGGCGACATAGAGCGGATCTTCGCCCGGCCAGGGGCACCGGGTCTTTCCGTCGGGATGCAGGCGGGGAGCGCGGCTCATGCGATGGGCTGCTTTGCGGGAATGCGGACGACATCGGGTTCTGCCAGCTTCAACACGAGACCGCCAGCGGTGAGTGGCTGGCCGGCATCGAGCGCGTCCGCAACGCGGTCGATGCGCACCAGAGCAATGCCCTTGCCTTGCGCCGACGAGCCCATGGTGCCGACGGGTTTGTCACCGGCCATGACACTGACGCCAGCCTCGGGCGAGGCGTCCTCGATCAGCACCTTCACGCTGCGGGTGCGCGCGGTGCCGCGATGCTGCATGCGCGAGACGACCTCCTGGCCGACATAGCAGCCCTTGTCGAAATCGACGCCGGCGAGGCGGTCCATATTGGTCTCGTGCGGGAACGCGTCGCTGTACATGAAATCGAGCCCGCCGCGCGGCACGCCGAGTGCGATGCGATGCGCCTCGTAGTCGGCGGCATCGACCAGCTCGGCGCCGATCAGGTCGGAGAGCTTTTGCTTGAGGTCCTCGGGGATCAGGATGCGCGTGCCGAGATGCTCATTGCGTGGATCGGCAAAGGAGAGATCCGGCTGAGCCGCCAACCGGCCGTCCCAGGCTGCGAGCACGCCGAGATCGTCGGAGAGGTTGTCCACCGTCACCTTGGCGCGCAGCTTGTAGAATTTCAGCTTGGTGGCGAGCCCCTCGGCCAGCGGTTTCGGGCAGTCGATCAGGAACCCGCCGCCGTGGCCGGCAGGCGCCTCCGTGATCAGGAAATCCACGATGATCTTGCCCTGCGGCGTCAGCAGCGCACCGAATCGCCCCAGGCCCGGCTTGAGCCTGTCGACGTCGGTCGTGATGAGGCCATTGAGGAAGTTGCGTGCCTCCTCGCCCGCGACCTTGATCACGCTCCGGTCGGGAAGAAACGCTGCTTTCATGCGAAAATCTCTTGCGACATGGTGGTCCGGAACGTAAGCCCGCAAGGCATAAACGACAAGACCTCGAGCCCTGCGCTTGGGGATGAGAGAGGCCTCCAGCCATGACCCAGCGTTTCGATGTGATCGTCAAAGGCGGCACCGTCGTCAACCAGGACGGCGAGGCTGTTCGTGATATCGGCATCACCAATGGTCGCATCGCCGAGCTGGGGCCATTGTCGCAGGGCTCCGCCGCCGAGGTGATCGACTGCAAGGGCCTTCACATCCTGCCCGGCGTGATGGACACGCAGGTGCATTTCCGCGAGCCCGGGCTGGAGCAGAAGGAAGACCTCGAGACCGGCTCGCGCAGCGCCGTGATGGGCGGCGTCACCGCCGTGTTCGAGATGCCGAACACGTCGCCGCTCACGGTGACGGAGGCGACTTTCACCGACAAGGTGAAGCGCGCGCACCACCGCATGCATTGCGATTTCGCCTTCTTCATCGGCGGCACCCGCGAGAACGTGCAGGATCTGCCCGTGCTCGAGCGCGCGCCCGGCTGTGCCGGCGTGAAAGTGTTCATCGGCTCCTCGACCGGCGCGCTGCTGGTGGAGGACGACGAGAGCCTGCGCCGCATCTTTCAGGTGATCTGCCGCCGCGCGGCGTTCCATGCCGAGGACGAGTATCGCCTCAACGACCGCAAGTCGCTCCGCATCGAGGGCGACCCGCGTTCGCATCCGGTCTGGCGCGACGAGACCGCGGCACTAATGGCAACACAGCGCCTGGTCAAGCTCGCGCATGAGACCGGCAAGCGCATCCACGTCCTGCACATCTCGACCAAGGAAGAGATCGAGTATCTGCGCGACCACAAGGATGTCGCGTCCTGCGAGGCGACGCCGCATCATCTCACGCTGATTGCGCCCGAATGCTACGAGCGGCTCGGCACGCTGGCGCAGATGAACCCGCCGGTGCGCGGCGCCGATCACCGCGCCGGCATCTGGCGCGGCATCGAGCAGGGCATCATCGACGTGCTCGGCTCCGATCACGCCCCGCATACGCTGGAAGAGAAGCAGAAGACCTATCCGGCCTCGCCCTCCGGCATGACCGGTGTGCAGACGCTGGTGCCGCTGATGCTCGACCATGTCAACGCCGGCCGGCTTTCGCTCGCAAGGTTCGTCGATCTCACCAGCGCCGGCCCGGCGCGCCTCTACAACATGGCCTGCAAGGGCCGCATCGCCGCCGGTTACGATGCCGATTTCACGATCGTCGATCTGAAGCGCAGCGAGACCATCACCAACAAATGGGTGGCGTCGAAAGCCGGCTGGACACCCTATGACGGCGTCCGCGTCACCGGCTGGCCCGTCGGCACCTTCATCCGCGGTCGCCGCGTGATGTGGCAGGGCGAACTCGTGACGCCGTCGCAGGGCGAGCCGGTGCGGTTTCTGGAGACGCTGAAGCAGTAGGGCGCCGCAACCTCGTCATTGCGAGGCGACGGTCTGGATTGCTTCGCTGCGCTCGCAATGAGGAGGGGAGGGAGCTACACTTCCTCTCGAACGGGAGTGCAGTCCGATGTCCCAGCCCACGGCCCTCATCACCGCCGAGCAGCTCGCCACCATCCTCGGCGACCCCAATCTCCGCCTTTACGATTGCACGACCTACAACGAGCCGGTCCCACCCGGCAGCGACGTGCCGTATCGCGCCGTTCCCGGCGACAAGACGTTCGCGGCCGGCCACATCCCGGGCGCCGATTTCCTCGACCTGCAGGGCGAATTCTCCGACGCCTCGGCGCAGCAATTCTTCATGATGCCTGGCGTGGCCCAGCTGGAGGCCGCCTTCGGTCGCCACGGTGCGGATGCCGGCAAGACCATCGTGCTCTACAGCATCGGCACCATGATGTGGTCGACGCGGTTCTGGTGGATGCTGCGCTCGCTCGGCGTCGACGCACAGGTGCTCGACGGCGGCTTCGACAAATGGAAGCAAGAGGGGCGGCCCGTCGAGACCGGCGCCCCGAAGGGCTATCCGGCGACGACCTTCAAGGCGACCCCGCGCGCGGGGTTCTTCGTCGACAAGAATACCGTCGAGGCACATATCGGCGATCCCTCCTCCGTCACCGTCAACGCGCTCGGGCCGCAATTTCACAAGGGCCTAGAGCCAAGCCGCTACGGTCGCCCCGGCCGCGTGCCCGGCAGCGTCAACGTGTCGGCTGCAACGCTCGTGAATGCCGACAAGACCCTGACCTCGCTTGCGGATGCCGAGGCGAAATTCGCAGCCCAAGGTGTCACGCCCGACAAGAACGTGATCCTGTATTGCGGCGGCGGCATCTCGGCGACGATTGATTTGTTTCTGCTGACGCAGCTCGGCTACGACAGGCTGACGCTCTACGATGCCTCCATGGGCGAGTGGGCGAGGGACCCGGCGCTGCCGATCGAGACGGATTAAGCGGGCAAGAAATCCGGGAACCTTTTCTCCCAGCCTGCATCCAATATCTGGAACGAACGGAAACGAGCAGGTGACCGCCATGCAACGAACCGCAGCCGGTCTGTCCGCCGGCGCCAGAACATCGGAAGCCGAGCTGATCGACCGCGCGCGAGGCCGTGACGAGGCTGCGCTCCGCGAGATCATGCAGGCAAATAACCGCCGGCTCTACCGCCTGGCGCGCGGCATTCTGCGCAACGACAGCGAAGCCGAGGACGTGGTGCAAGAGACTTATGTCCGCGCCTTTACTCATCTCGACGGCTTCAGGGGCGAGTCCGGGCTGTCGACCTGGCTATCCCGCATCGCCATCAACGAGGCGCTTGGCCGGGCGCGCAGCGCCAAGCCGCATGTCGAGCTCGGTTCGGTGCCCGAAGCCGCGCTCGAGGCGCAGATCATCAAATTTCCCGTTTCTCCCGCAGGCGATCCGGAAAGGACCATGGCCCAACGTGAAATCCAGCGCGTCGTCGAACGCGCCATCGACGAGTTGCCGGATGTCTTCCGCATGGTCTTCGTCGCGCGCGTCATGGAGGGCATGAACATCGAGGAGACCGCCGATCTGCTCGGCGTGAAGCCCGAAACCGTGAAGACCCGGCTGCATCGTGCCCGCGCCATGCTGCGCGAGAATGTCGAGAAGGAGATCGGCCCGGTGATGATGGACGCGTTCCCGTTTGCCGGCTGGCGCTGCGAGCGCCTGACGGAGGCTGTGTTGAAGCGCCTCGGAATCGGAGGCTGAAGTTTTTCGGGAACGTTTGCGCGAAACTCCCATCCAATTCCTGTGAAGCAACGCCGGATAAACCGTCCGGCAGCACAGGAGTGTCAAACCATGTTCGTTCGTTGGAGCGCGGCGATCGCCGCTGCCTTTCTGTTGTCCAGCCCCGTGCTGCTGCAAGGCGCGCGCGCTGCCAACAAGCTCACCGATCCGCAGATCGCCCACATCGCCTACACCGCGGGCGTGATCGACATCAACGCCGCGAAACAGGCGCAGAAGAAAGCCAAGAACAAGGACGTCAAGGCGTTTGCCGAGGACATGCTGCGCGACCACGAGGCGGTCAACAAGCAGGCGCTGGCGCTGGTCAAGAAGCTGAACGTCACGCCGGAGGATAACGACACCAGCAAGGCGCTGTCGAAGCAGGCGAGCGACAAGCTGGCCGAGCTCGACAAGCTGGACGGCGCTGCGTTCGACAAGGCCTATGTCGCCAACGAGGTCGCCTATCACAAGGCGGTCAACGGCGCGCTGGAGACCCAGCTCATTCCGTCCGCGAGCAATGCCGAGCTGAAGAGCCTGTTGCAGACCGGCCTGAAGATCTTTCAGGGTCATCAGCAGCATGCCGAGCACGTCGCGGCCGAGCTGAAATAGGGAGCTTGCGATGATGTCGGGGCGGCTATGTTCGATCGCTGTGGCGCTTGTCTTCGCAGCGATGCTCGTCCCGGCGCGCGCCGCGACGATCGAGATCACAATGGAGAATCTCGTGATCTCACCGGCTGAGGTGTCGGCGAAGGTCGGCGACACCGTCACATGGATCAACAAGGACGTCTTTGCCCACACTGCCACCGCGAACAACGGCGATTTCGACGTGACGCTGCCGCCTAAGAAGGCGGCGACGTTGGTTCTGAAGGAGGCGGGAACGGTCGATTATTACTGCCGCTATCATCCCAATATGAAAGCGACGCTCAAGGTCGGGCCTTGATGAATGCCTCGCCCGTGCGGCGGGGCATTTTCGAAGAGGGACTCACTGCCTCGCGAGGCAGACCGAGAATTCGCCGTTGCGGATGCGGGCGGGAAAACCCTCGACGAATTTCGCTACCGCGTCCTCGCCATAGGTGCCGACGAGCTCGGCGAGCGCTGCAAACAGGCTCGCCTGCGCCAGGCAATCGCCGTCGACGCCGTCATGGCGCGCTTCGGCCCAGGCCTCGTTGAGATAGCTCAGTGCGGCTTGTTTCTGCTCGTGATCGGGCAGCGGCGCGCGGGCGGGGGCGTAGGAAATCGGCTGGCTCATGAATCTCAATCAGGGCTGGGGCGCGATCCACGGCGATGCGCTGTGCAAGAGGTGTAGCACGCGCATTAACGACCGCTAGGCCACATCTTTAAGAACGGTTAACGGCTGTGAACAAAGTCGATGACAGAGTTCCCGCGAGCTCAGTTTGCGTAGCGCGCCGTGAGATCCCGCGAGATCTTCGAGCCTTCCTCGACGTAGCGGCGGATCGCCACCGTCGCCGCCGGCGTGCAGCTCCGGTAGGTCTGCTGGAAGCCGTTATAGCCGCGGTTGAAGCCTGCGATCATGCGGGTGCGGCGCTCGCCTGAAGGGGTTTCAGCATCGATCAGCGCCTGCATCTCGCTGCGCCATTTGTTGCCCTCGTTGGTGCCGCAGATGCCGCGCAGATAGTGCAGGCCGCCGAGGATCTCGGCCAGCCGCTGCAAATCGGCGTCGAACGGCGCCGCCACGTCCTGGGCCCGGGCGGGCGCGGAAGCGCAAGCGAGGATCAGGACAAAAATGACCAGAAATCGCGTCGACATCGGCGGGCTGTATGCCCCCTCAGGGCTGATGACGCAAGGCGGGATCCTCAGGGGCTAATCAGCCGCTGGGCGGACTGGATGATCCCCTCCAGCCCCCCGGTCAGCTTGAGGTCGCCGAGGCTCCCCAGGGCGTCTGGGGCGATCCAGCGGTAATCGTCGAGCTCGTCGTTCAGGGCGGGTTCCCTGGCCACCCAGCGGGCGGCAAACGACATGATCAAATAATGGCCGGCACCGGGTGCGGCCGGTAGCACCTCGCGCCAGCCGGCAAGGCTGACGATCTCGATTTGCAGCCCGGTTTCCTCGTCGACCTCGCGGCTCAGCGCCTGGTGCAGTGATTCGCCGAATTCGACCCGGCCGCCGGGCAGCGAATAGAACCCCTTGGCGGGCGAGCGGGCACGGCGGGTCAGCAGCACCCTGCCGTCGCGGAAAATCGCGGCGCTGACCGCGATCTGGGGATGAGTGGGCTGGCTGACGGACGCCACGGCTCAATTCGCCATGATGGTGTCGACGTCGGCTTCCGCGCCGCCGTTGATGATGCCGCCGCAGGCCGCGATCAGCGGTTTGACCCAGAGGGTGGCCTGCTCGGCGAGGCGGACGCGGGTGATGTCGTTCTCGACCTCGCGCATGGCCGAGCCGACCGCGGTCAGAATCGAGGTCATGGTATCGGTGATGTGGTCGAACTGGGTCCGCACGTTCGGCTCGGCTTTCTCATAGGCTTCGATTGCCAGATCCCGTGCCTTGAAGTTCGAGGCGGTAAAATGCTCGGCATAGGACAGCGGCGACCAGGTCAAAAAGTCCTCGGCGCATTCCGGCATGTCCGGAATCATTTCCAGAAGCATCACGGCTTCATTGAAATGGTTGAGATAGTCGGTGGCAAGTCCGGTCCGCGGGTTGATGTTGGCCAAGCGCAGCCGCTCGGTCCAGGCCGCGGCCTCGGGGCCCGTCTGTGCGCGCGTCGCGGGTTGGGAGGCCGTTGAGCTCATCTGCCGCAGTCTTGACGTTCGGGGTTAAAAGGACCTGAACGGACCCTATATAGTCGCTCTGATGTGTGGACGCTTCGTCATAACTTCGGCCCCCGCGGCCTTGCGGCAACTGTTCGGCTATATCGAGCAGCCGAATTTCCCGTCCCGGTACAATGTCGCGCCGACGCAACCGATTCCGGTCGTGTTTGTCGAGAACGGTGCGCGCCATTTTCGTCTGATGCGCTGGGGTCTGCTGCCGGGTTGGGTCAAGGACCCCAAAGGCTTTACGCTCCTGATCAATGCGCGCCGCGAGACCGTGCTGGAGAAGCCGGCCTTCAAGAGAGCGATTCGCCGGCGGCGCGGGCTGATCCCGGCCGACGGCTATTACGAATGGAAGGCGATCGACGGCCGCAAGCAGCCGTTCTTCATCCATCATGCCGACGGTGCGCCGCTCGGCTTCGCCGCTGTGTTCGAGACCTGGATCGGGCCGAACGGCGAGGAGCTCGACACGGTGGCGATCGTCACGGCGGCGGCCGGCGAGGATCTGGCCGCGCTGCATGACCGTGTGCCGGTGACGATCAGTCCGCGCGATTTCGAGCGCTGGCTCGATTGCCGCGGTGACGAGGTCGATGCGATCCTGCCGCTGATGACGGCCCCGCGCCGCGGCGAATTCGTCTGGCACCCGGTCTCCACTCGCGTCAACCGCGTCGCCAATGACGACGAGCAGCTGCTCTTGCCGATCAGCGCGGAGGAGATGGAGGCGGAGGCCGAGGCGGTGAAGCCCAGGAAGGCCGTGCGGAAGGTTGCGTCCGGTTCGGTGGATGACGAGCAGGGGTCATTGTTCTAGCTGCGCTGCCGTAGGGTGGGCAAAGCGCAAGCGTGCCCACGCATTTTTCGCGATCGAGAGAGGTGGTGGGCACGGCGCGTCGCGCCTTTGCCCACCCGGCAGCGGAATCTTAAACAATCTCCCTTGCCCTCAGCGCGGCGATCTCCGCCGTATCAAACCCCAGCTCGCCCAGCACCGCATCCGTATCCGCGCCAAGCTCCGGCGCCATGCGATCGAGCTTGCCGCCGCCATGCGCGAGCTTGAATCCGCTGCCGGCAAAGCGCAGGCGGCCGTAGGGCGTATCCAACTCTTGAATGGCGCCTCGCGCGGCAATCTGCGGATGGTCGATGACCTCCTCGACCTTCCAGATGCTGGCGCAGGGCGCGCCGGCGTCTTCCAGTAAGGTCTCCCATTCCCGTGCCGGCCGCTTCGCGAGCGCCTCCTCGATGATGGCGCGCAGCGCAGGCTCGTTCTCGTTGCGCGAAAACCAGTCGGCGAAGCGCGGATCGTTCAGCGTGTCCTCGCGGCCGAGCGCGGCCATCAGCGCGCGGTATTGCTTTTCGTTGTTGACGGCGAGCAGGATGTGGCCGTCGCCGCATTTGAACAAATTCGCCGTGGTCCTGCGGCTGACGGCCTGGTTGCCCGAAAGCTGCTGGCGATGGCCGGCGACGGACCAGTCCGCGATCTGGCCGGAGAGAAATGCCATCGTCGCCTCCAGCATGGAGACGTCGATGAGTTGGCCTTTGCCGGTGCGGTCGCGCTGGTAGAGTGCGCTCGACACGCCAAAGGCGGCCGTAGCGCCCGAGAGCACGTCGCACACCGCAAAACCCGCGCGCGTCGGCCCTGTTTGGGGATGGCCAGTGATCGCCATGATGCCCGACAGCGCCTGCATCTTGCCGTCATAGCCTGGCCGCAACCGATCCGGACCGGTCTGGCCAAAACCTGATACCGCGCAATAGATCAGCTTCGGATTGATCGCGGACAGCGCCTCGTAGCCGATGCCGAGCTTGTCCATCACGCCCGGCCGGAAATTCTCCATGACGACGTCGACCTGGCTCGCCAGCTTCTTCACGATCGCGATCGCATCCGGCTTCTGCAGATCCAGCGTCAGGCTGCGCTTGTTGCCGTTGATGGCCTGGAAGGCGGGCGCCAGCCCCCGCTCGGCCCATTCGCGCGACAGCGGCGTGCGGCGCATGTCCTCGCCCTCGCGCCGCTCGACCTTGATGACATCTGCGCCCAACAACGCAAGCTGGTAACTTGCATAAGGACCGGCCAGCACTTGCGTGAAGTCCAGGATCTTCACGCCCTCGAACGGTCGCGTCACGCTTCTCTCCCCTCGTTGTTTATTTTATCGGAGGACGTCAGGCGGCGCGGTTGCCGCGCGCGATCTCCTTCTGCTTGTCGAATTCGGCGCGGCGGCGCGCGAGCTCTTCGGGGCTCAGTTGCGCGACGTTGTTGTAGTCGAGCTTCCAGGAGGCGTCTTCGCTCCAGCGCAGCGGCGACTGCATCGTGGTCTGCGGGCCGCTCGCGGTCTCCAGTACTTTCAGCGCCAGCTCCAGCGTCTGCGCTTGCGACGCAATGTCATGCGGCTTGCCGGCGGAATTGCCGAGCGGGAAGTCCGAGAACAAAAAGCGTGGCACAGCGGCGTGCTCGATGATGTCCTTGGCGCAGCCCATGATCACGGTCGGAATGCCGTTGGCCTCGAGATGTCGCGCCACCAACGCCGTCGTTTGATGGCAGACCGGGCAGTTCGGCACCAGCACGGCAACGTCGACCTGGTCGGCAATGCAGCGCGCCAGAATCTCCGGCGCGTCGGTGTCCAGCGTGACGCGATGGCTACGATTGGTCGGCGCGCCGAAGAAGCGCGGTGCCACCTCGCCGATCCGGCCCGCCGCGTGCGCCTTCAGGAGCTGCGGCAGCGGAAACCAGGTGCCGTTGTCGGTGGCCGTGGTGTGCTTGCGGTCGTAGCCGATATGCGAAATGCGCAGATCGTGTGGCTGCGAGGTATCGCCGTCATAGACCTGATAGAATTTCGCGCTCCCATTATACGCCGCGCCCGGTCCCTGATCGCCCTTGGTCGGATCGTAGGGTGCCGCCGTCGTGATGATCGTCACCCGCGATTGCGCCAGCGGCTTCTTCAGCGGCTGAAACGGCGCCTCGGTGTAATGCGCCCAGCGATACGCCGTGGTGTAGCCGATCGCGGTGTAATAGTCCCGGGTGCGCTGCATATAGGGGACCGGGGAATCATAGTCGGGCGCAAAGCCGAATTCGTCGTCGCGCGGAGCGGACATGGGCGCGTCTCCTGGTTCTTGTTGAGAGGCAGACTAGAGATAGTCTGCGGTTTGCTCAACAGGCGCCACGGCCGCGCAGGCCAGAATTGCCGCTCGGGCGGGGCTAGCGGAAAATATGCAGCGCGGCGTATTGCAGCAGCATGATCGCCTTGGCGTCGATGATGCGGCCGTCGGCGATCATCGCCAGCGCCTCGTCGATGCCGAGCTCCAGCACCTCGATGTCCTCGCCCTCGTGTTCGAGCCCTCCGCCGGCGCTCACCCGCATCCCCGGCTCGTATTCGGCGACGAAGAAATGCAGTTTTTCGGTGATGGCGCCCGGGCTCATGAACGCCTCGAACACCTTGTGGACGTCGTGCAGGCGATAGCCGGTTTCTTCCTCGGCTTCGGCGCGGATGCGCACCTCGGGCGAAGCGTCATCCAGCACGCCTGCGGCCGCCTCGATCAGGAGATCGTCATAGCCACGGATGAAGGCCGGCAGGCGGAACTGGCGCACCAGGATCACGCTGCGCTGTGCGCGATTGTAAGGCAGCACGGCAGCGGCGTTGTCGCGCTCATAGGTCTCGCGCGTCTGTGTCTGCCATTCGCCATTGCCGCGGCGGTACTCGAACGTCGTGGCCTTCAGCGTGGTCCAGCCGTTCGAGAGCACGCGGACGTCCTTGATGCGGACGCGGTCGGAAATGGTCATTGCTGTCTTCCGGGTGAGAGCTAACGAGGCTGTTCGCGACCGTCGAGCCACTTCTGGAACATCACCGAGGTCGATTCCTCGAAGCCGAGCGACTGGTAGAACGCATTCGCCTGCGCATTCTCGCGGCGCACGAGAAGCTGCAGCTTAGCGATGCCAGCCTGCCGCAGCCAGTCCTCGGCCGCCGCCATGATGACACGGCCGAAGCCGCGTTTGCGGATATCGGGATCAACCGCGACGTAATAGACCCAGCCGCGATGGCCGTCATGGCCGACCATGACGGTTGCAACGATCGCGCCGCCATCGCGGCCGACCAGCACGGCAGAATTCTCCCGCCGCCGCGCCAGCGCAATGTCGGCATGCGGATCGTTCCACGGCCGCGTCAGGCCGCAGCGCTGCCACAGCGCCACGACGTTCTCGACATCGGCATCCCCAATCGCGTCAATCGCAAGAGCGCTCACAGCACCTTCCCCGGATTCATGATGCCGTGCGGATCTAGCATCGCCTTGATCGCGCGCATCAGCTCGATCGCGGTCTTGTCCTTCACGTCCGGGAGCTCGTCGCGCTTCAGCACGCCGATGCCGTGTTCGGCCGAGATCGAGCCGCCCATGCGGAGCACGATCTCGAACACGACCGCGTTCATCTCGTGCCAGCGCGCGAGGTAATCCGCGGTGTTGGCCCCGATCGGCTGGCTGACATTGTAGTGCAGATTGCCGTCGCCGAGATGGCCGAACGGCACCGGCCGCGCGCCGGGGATCAGTTTTACCACGGCTGCATTCGCCTCCGTGATGAAGGCAGGCACGGCGGCTACGGGAACGGAGATGTCGTGCTTGATCGAGCCGCCTTCGGGCTTCTGCGCCGACGACATTTCTTCGCGCAGCTTCCAGAAATTACCGCGCTGGGTGAGGTTGGCCGCGATCACGGCGTCGTCGACGATCTCCTCCTCCATGGCGCGGGCCAGGATCGTCTCCAGCGGCGTGCGGGCGTCGTCGCCCGGCGAGGACAATTCCATCAGCACGTACCAGGGATGCTTCTCGGCAAGGGGATCACGCACGTCGATGCCGTGGCGGACCGAGAAATCCACCGCCATCTCCGACAGCAGCTCGAAGCTCGTCAGCGCATTGGCGGCTTCGCTTTGCGCGATCGTCAGCAGTTCTAGCGCCGCCGCCGGCGATTTCAGCCCGACATAGGCGGTCTCGACCGCCCGCGGCTTCGGAAACAGTTTGAGCGTCGCCGCCGTGATGATGCCGAGCGTGCCTTCGGCGCCGATGAAGAGGTTGTGCAGATTGTAGCCGGTGTTGTCCTTTTTCAGCTTCGACAACACGTTGAGCACGCGCCCGTCGGCGAGCACCACTTCCAACCCCAGCGCCATCTCGCGCGCCACGCCATAGGCGAGCGCGGCGGTGCCGCCGGCATTGGTCGAGAGATTGCCGCCAATGGTGCAGCTTCCTTCCGCACCCAACGACAGCGGAAACAGCCGGTCCACGTCGGACGCCTTCTGCTGCGCTATCTGCAGCACCACGCCGGCCTCGCAGGTCATGGTGTTGGAGGCCGTGTCGACCTCGCGGATCTTGTCGAGCCGGCGTAGCGACACCACGACCTCGCCGTTATGCGGCGTCTGGCCGCCGACGAGGCCGGTGTTGCCGCCCTGCGGCACCAGCGCGATCTTGTGTGCGGAGGCGAGCTTGCAGATCGCAGACACTTCCGCCGTCGAGCCCGGTCGCAGCACCAGCGGCGAGCGGCCGAGGAACAGATTGCGCTCCTCGGTGACGTAAGCCTGGATGTCGGCTGCATCGGTGATCGCGTGCTTGTCGCCGACGATTCTGCGGAATTGGTCGATCAGCTCGGGCGCAAGCGGCGGGGTGGCGGATTGATTGATATTCATTGTCTCGTCTCTACTTCGCTCTCATCTCGCCACGGAGGCCCGGCGCAGCCGGTCATTGATCGCTTCGCCCAAACCTTCTTCCGGGATTGTCATCACGGCGATCGCGTTCGGCGCCTTCGCGTCAAGAGCGCGAAGATAGCCGAACAGATTGGCGGCCGCTTCATCGAGATCAGCCGTGGCCGACAAATTCATGACAGCGGCAGCGACCTCCAGGCCGGGCAGGCGCACAGGCCCGAACGCCAGCAGCGCTTCGCCCGGCGCCACGTCGCGCGCATCGAGCCGCACATTGGCGCGCGGCGCGTAGTGCGAGGCCATCATGCCCGGCGCCAGCGGCTGGCTGTCGTCGCTCTCGTTCTGCACGGGCGGTCGCACCAGGGGCATGCCGAGCACGGCCTCAATGCGTTCGCGTGACAGCCCGCCGGGGCGCAGCAGAATCGGCGCCTCGAAGCAGCCGACGATGGTCGATTCGACGCCGACTGCGACCGGTCCTCCGTCCACGATCAGGTCGATCCGCCCCGCAAGATCGCTCTCCACATGGGCCGCCAGCGTCGGCGAGACATGGCCGGAGATGTTGGCCGACGGTGCCACCACGGCCCCGCCAAAGGCGCGCAAAATGGCTTCGGCCACCGGGTGGGCGGGAATGCGGATCGCGACGGTGTCGAGGCCTGCCGTGGCGAGATCGGCCACCGGGCAATCATCCGTCTTCGGCACCACCAGCGTCAGCGGCCCCGGCCAGAACGCCTCGGCAAGCCTCGAGGCGCGCGGATCGAACCGCCCGATCCGGCGCGCGGCGGCGAGGTCGGCGACATGGGCGATCAGCGGATTGAAGGCCGGCCGCCCCTTGGCGGCGTAGAGATGGGCGATCGCGGTCGCGTTCGCCGCGTCCGCGCCGAGCCCGTAGACCGTCTCGGTCGGGAACGCGACCAGCCCGCCAGCGGCCAAAATCCGGGCCGCAGCCTCCGCGCCGGCCTGGCCGGCCGGTAAAATCGACGTTTCAAGACCCGTTTTCACAGGGACAAAATTCCTCAGCTCGGCCGCTTGCGGTGCGTCACACCCGACGCTATAAGCCGGCCTCTTGTCGGAGTGTGGCTCAGCCCGGTAGAGCACTGCGTTCGGGACGCAGGGGTCGCAGGTTCGAATCCTGCCACTCCGACCAGAAATCATTAGGTTTTTCCTTCTGATCTTTGGTCTTTCCCGAGTCAACCACCGTTTCAACCACCGAAACATACCGGCCTTTTTGACCGATGGCCGTGGCCGCCCCTTGGAAAATCGGGGTGGTGGTGGCCGTAGGTGTCCTGCAGGACCTCGGGAGACATGCCCAGGAACCCTGCCGCCTCCCAGATCGGCACACCATGCTGAATGAGCCATGTCGCGGTAGCCCAGCAAGCCCCACAGCGGTCTTGAAGCCCTTTTTCACCGAGTCGACCGGCTTGCCGTTGAACTCCACGAAGCATTCGGCGATCAGTTTACGGTTCCACCAGCGTCGAAGGTGGGCGAGCAGCCGCGGCGGTATGGGGGCTGGCGTCTGACGCTTCTTGGTCGTGCGCTTGCCAATGGCCTTACGATAAAAACTGCCGCGTACCATATCCACGTAAGAGCGCCCAATTATCGCATATGGCGACGCCGACGCGATCGCGCCTGCGCGAGTGCCGGTGTATAGGCCGATCAGGATAGACCGAACGATATGACGCAGAGGCCTTCGGTTCGTGGCGACCGGGCCGCCCTTCGACGCTCCCGAGTGTATCGTCTGCTGCTCACGATGCCGCCGACAATGCCAACGCAACGCTGCGGTCTCGTTACGAGTCAGACATCGGTCGCGCGCCTCACCTTTGGGCGGAAGCGCAGTATCTCAAGGTCGAATCGCTGAGGCTTTGTCGGTGCCCGCTCGTCAAACTC
This sequence comes from Bradyrhizobium monzae, assembly GCF_021458635.1. Lineage (GTDB taxonomy): Bacteria > Pseudomonadota > Alphaproteobacteria > Rhizobiales > Xanthobacteraceae > Bradyrhizobium. The sequence goes on along the minus strand of NZ_JAIRDQ010000003.1, from coordinate 362,128 downwards.
CTGAGCGAACAGTAAACGGTGGTTGCGCGATCCGGCAATGAATCGGCCATCAAAACGATCCAAAAACCGAACCCAGTATCAGGACAGCAACAAGTGCGATAATGCAACTTACGATTACGGTCATCACCATGTCGAAATAGCTTTCACGATGAGTGAGGCCACTTATCTTTAATAGCAGCAACACCGTGCCGTTGTGGGGAAGGGCATCCAGCGTGCCTGCGCTCATCGTTGTTATACGATGCATCAATTCGTGGCTGATGTGATGTTCGGCGGCCAGACGCATAAAGTCGTCGCCAAATGCATTGAGCACGATCGCCATACCGCCGGAAGCAGTGCCGGTCAGCCCCGCCAGCACATTCATGGAGACGGCCAACGAGACCAGCGGTCCTCCATAGACCGCGAACACCGCGTCACGAACTGTCGCAAATGCCGGCAGCGCGGCCACGACCGCGCCGAAGCCCACAAGGCTGGCAATCATCAGCATCGGCAGGGCTGCCGAATTCGCACCGGCGTCGAGACTTTCGCGGAGGGTTGGCAGGCGCCGAAGGTTGAAGAGAAGAACGGTCAAGTTTGCTGCCGCTAAGGCCACGACAACTGACCAGACGCCGGACACGGCCGCAATCGTCGTGCCGCCCCACTGGTCCTCGGACAGGAACGAAAAATCGAGGCGCGGGAATATGAAAAGCGACATCAGGAAATTCGTGACGATAACGACAACGATGGGCAGCACGGCAACGGCGAAGCTAGGCCCGGTCTCGGCCGGCTTGCCATGCGGTAACTCTGCCGGGTCGAAGTCGCGCGCCGACGCGGCCTGCTGACGAACCTTCTCGCTGACGACGGGAGCAGCTTCCGCCTCGCCGCCGTAACCTTCACCCGCCTTGCGCGCTGCCGCCTCAACGCGACCGAGCCACCACATGCCGAAGACGAAGATGATAGCCGACGCGATGATGCTCAGCCCGGGAGCCGCGAAGGTGGTGGTGCCGAAGTACGGCATCGGAATGGCGTTGTTGACCGAAGGGGTTCCCGGCATCACCGACATGGTGAACGTGAATGCACCAAGGCCGACGGTTGCCGGGAGCAACCGTCGGGGGATGTTCGCGGCCCGGAACATCTCGTGAGCCATGGGCACCAGCACAAAAAATGCCACGAACACGCTTACGCCACCGTAGGTCACAAGGGCCGAGGCGATCACCACCGCGAGCATCGTGCGCTTGGTGCCTAACTTGTTGGTCAAATAGTGCGCGATGGAGCTGATCGAACCACTGTCGCCCATAAGCTTTCCGAACAACCCGCCGAGCATAAACATGGGGAACCACTGCGCTACGAACCGCGCCGCCCCGCTCATGAACGTCTGCGTCCAGTGGGCGAGCAGAGGTTCGCCTGAGAAAATGGCGGCGATGAGGGCTGCGATCGGAGAAACCAGGAGAACACTCACTCCCCGATACGCGAGCCACATGAGCAGGGCTAAGCCCAGCAATATCCCGATGAGTCCCATGGTTCACTTTCTCCGACAAATCCGGGGTCGACGATTGAGCTGTCGCGCTCTCGCTCAGTGTCGCAACGGCAACTGAGAACTCACCAAATTGCAGCGCCAGATCACGCTCCGGCGACCGGCTTTTCGATTTCACGGGCAACAGCTGGCAGCAGGCATTGCCGCGGCAGCAGAAACATCCACGTCACCAACACGAAAGGTGACGTAAGGGCCGGGATCGCGAACGGTGTCAACGCAACGTTCAGGGCTGACTGGGTGATCACGGTGAACAACGTGGCAAGCGCCGTGTAGACCACGACGCGCCAGCTCGGTTGATAGAAGACGGTACCAAGTGCGACCGCTGTCAGGATCGGACTGAATCCGAGAAGACCGCCGGAGATCAGCTCGCTCTCAGCGCCGAAGAGATGGGCTGTCAGCACAGCCAATATCGAACCTCCGACAGCAAAGGCGGCGGCGGCGGGCGAGCTCACCGCGAGCCCTGCGAGCAGGAGTAGGGCCGCGATACCATTGGCTTTCAGAAATACTTGCGAGATGCTCAGAAGCACTCCCTTGACAAGGTCAACCAGCTGGAGCGGGCTTGCTTGGTAGGGTTGGAACGCGGTAACAACGTTGCCCGACGGCAGTGCAGTCCCCGTGAGGCCGGAAAATCCATATGTGGCCAACAAGAAAAGCCAAGTTGTGAGCACGAACGGAAACGTGAGAGCTCCGCCCCACGGCTTGACGACGTTGGTAGTGGCAAGCATCACGACGACGGATATGGCCGCTCCGAGTACTACGTACACCCAAAGCAGCGCTCCAGGGGACAAGAACGTCGCCAAGGCAAGTCCGACGAGGATGCCGTTGAAGCCATAGAGCCCTGAATGGAGCGACTCGGTATCGACGTGAAGCCATTGCGCCGTCAAGTTTGCCACGACGACCGCGAGGACGCCGGCAATTGCCACCTGGGGGACCCCGGCCGCGTATGAGCCCCAAGCGATCGCCGCCAGAAATAGAATCCCGCTCAGCGGGTTATTCTGAAACATAACTTGGCCGATGCTGCGCAAATTGATGTCCCAGAACCGCAACACGGTTGACGATGCGGCGTGGTTTTCCCACTTTGCCAAGATCTTTTCCATTGCAGCCTCCTCGAACGTGTCGACACCCAGCGTCGGCGATTGACCGTTGGCACTGCCGTGCCCGCTAGCGCCACAGATAGGGTGGCGGTAGCGGGTGGCCGACGACCTCCTTGCGTACTATCCCCCAGAACTCGCGGACTTTGGCCTTCACCTGCGCGGTCTCGCGGCCTAGCACCTTGAAGATCAGGCCGGCATCATTAGGCAGTCGGCAAGCGCCAAACGCGAGACCTTCGGTTAGCTTGACCTCGGCCCCTGCACGCTCATGGATGCGTTCGGCCTTATCCTTCGGTGCGCACAGGATCACGTTGGCGAAAACATCAAAGGAGTCCATCACACCGGTCTGCCGCATCGCGTATCGCTGCGGTTCGATGACTAGCTTCTCTGCGAACAAGACACGACCATCGGGCCGCACGGCAGAATTTGATATCGACAACACCGTTGCTCCGAAGCGCTCATCCGGATGATGGTGCTTGCGACCCGGTTGAACGATTTCAGAAAGGAGAAGAGTGGCTGACGGAGCAATGGTGATCTGTGTGTCGCTGAGAAACCGTGAGTGTCGATGCGGAATCACGGGGTCGGGAAGAAACTCGAGGTAAGCGTGATCCGCAAGCGTGATGGACTGGCTTTGAGCCGCATAGTTGGCGTCCATCGCATGAATCTTGGTTGCCGATTGCGAGGTCAGGTGCGCCTGCGCGTGTGGACCCAGGGTGATGTCGAGGGCGAGCCTGTCTCCCTGCAGCACGCAGCCTGTAGTGGTAATCAGGAACACGTAGGCCAAACCAGGCATTGCTTCGTCGCAATGGAGTGCGCGCTGCACCATATACGGCGAGCGACGTTCCAGCTTCGCTAAGATCGTTTGACCACAACGGTGCTCGAGGCCTAGACGCAGGAAACCCGTCTTGCCGACAGTGCCGCTCCTCATCTGCAGCGGTTCATCCTGAAACCGTGCGAATTCCGGCATCGAAGCGCCAAGCGTTTCAGCTCGGGTCCAGGGAGGAAAGGCCGCGGGTATCATGCTGGCCGCCGCAGCCGCCGATCAATATCGAACAGGAATTCCCGCTCGATCAGCGCGACCAGCTCTGGAATTCCTTCCCCCGTCTTGCAGTTCGTGAACAGAAACGGCTTGAGACCGCGCATCATCTGCGAATCTCGCTTCATCACGTCAAGGCTGGCCCCAACGTGGGGCGCAAGATCGGTCTTGTTGATGACCAGGATGTCGGAATACGTGATCCCGGGTCCGTTCTTGCGAGGGATCTTGTCGCCCGCGGCCACGTCAATCACATAGATGAAGTAGTCCACCAGCGCTGGCGAGAAGGTCAGCGTCAGATTATCGCCTCCGCTTTCGATCAGCACGACGTCGCTATCAGGAAAGCGCCGTTCCATATCCTCGACCGCGGCGAGGTTCATGCTTGGATCTTCGCGCACCGCCGTATGAGGGCAGGCACCCGTCTCCACTCCGAGAATGCGCTCCTGAAGCAGAACGCCCTTGAGCGTGCGCTGGACATGCTTGGCGTCTTCGGTCGTGACCACGTCGTTCGTGATGATGAGGACCTTGATGCCGAGATCAAGCAGACGCGGCGTGATGGCTTCCACGATTGCGGTCTTGCCGGACCCGACCGGACCGCCGATGCCGATGCGCGTGATACTCTTCGACATTTCGAAGCTCCATTCAACGTCAGTTCATGAATAGGCGGACATGCGCTCTTGTGTGGACAGCGGCCAGGATTTCCGTCAACGGAGCAAAGGCCGCCATATCCGAAAGCCGCGCCGCCGCTGCGGTCGCGTACATCTCTTCCGTTTGTCCCGTCAGTTCGTAGAGAATCTTCTGCGTCTCGATGTGGCTCACCTTCATCAGCCGTAGGGCCGCGCCGAGGATCGTCGTGGCAACGCCGTACTGATGCACGACAAACGCCTGGCAGGCAGGGAGATTCTGCACGGCGAAACTGATCGCCAGTGCGATGGGATAGCAACCTGGCGTCGCTGACGATTCAATGCGCTCCCGCCACGTGTAGAGCAGCGGTGCTCCCACCATCTCTACGCCCATCTCGGTGAACTTCTTGCCCATGCGAATCGACATCGTCCGCGTTTCGTCAGAAAGCTTGCGCGCGTAGACCTGGGCATCGATTCGGGTGAGGGTACCGACGTCGCCGGCAGTCGCCGCGCGATGCGCTGCGATCAGTGCGATACCGTCGCCGCGCGCGGCCTGCTCTACCGCGGTGCGCGCGAACGCTCGAAGGGTGGCCACGTTGGTGACGACCCCTTTCTGAACGGCGGATTCCAGGCCGGAAGAAAACGAGAATGCACCAATGGGGAACATCGAGTCACCAAACTGCAGCATCCGCGAGAGAAATGCGGCGCTTCTCGACGCTTCGCCCCCTTCATCCGCGATGGTCACGCGCTGAACCGGCCGTTGCTGGCGATGATTGCCCGTGAGCGTCGGCTCTATGAGGGGCGTGGATTTGGGTCGGCGGATGTCCGTGCACGCGTCCCGTCTCTGCCTCAACATCGGCATAGTTCTCATGCGTGTGCGAATGCACCGGTCCTTCCGCGCCGCCGAAGAGCCGACGTGATTCATGCGGAGCGAGATAGGGAACGACCTCTCGACCCGGCACGAATTCGTAGCGGATTCCTTCAAAACGGTGGGTATTCATGACAGACGCCATCACCTTGCGATCGACCGTCAGCGGGACATAAACCAGGTTGTCCTTGACCAAGGCCGGCCAATGCTGATTGCCCATCGCGTGGCCCAGCTCAACGCATGTGCGCATCGCAATTTCGGGCCGGAGTTTCGTCAGATCGTCCAGATTCACGATCATCACGTCACGCAGCTCGATGCGCGCGACCAGTGCCGCGTGTGCCTGAGCATTCCAAAGCAGAACGTCTCCATCGCGGATATGGGTGCCGCGGTCGATAGAGACTGCAACCTCTGCACCCTTTACCGTCATCTTGCGGAAGCGGCTCTTCTGAGCCTCCCACTGGTCGATCTCGATCAGGTCTATATCCGCCGTAGACAGCCGCCCGGCCCATTCGGTGTCGCTGATATTGCCCAGAATTGCTTCAATGAGGATCACGACGCTCTCCTAGCTGAAGAAATACTTCTGGTTCAGCGAGACCGTCTTCAAAGGGGGGACGGTCGCGTGCTTGCCGTCGACGGTCACGGCAAAAGTTTCCGCGCTCACTTCGATTTTCGGCGTCCCGGCATTTCGAACCATGTCGCGCTTTCCGATCTTTCGCACGTTTCTTACCGGCATCACCTGCCGGCGGAGCCCGAGCCGCTCCTTGATCCCGGCAGCATGCGCGGCGCCGGAGACGAACGTGATGCAGTTGGCGGCTAATGCGTCACCGTAGGCACCGAACATGGGTCGATAGTAAGTAGGCTGCGGCGTCGGCAGCGACGCGTTTGGGTCGCCCATTACCGCCCAGCTTATGAAGCCGTTCTTGATCACGATCTTTGGCTTAGCGCCGAAGAATGCCGGCTCCCACAGGACGAGGTCGGCAATCTTGCCGACCTCGACTGAACCCAGCATATCGGCAATACCGTGCGTGATCGCTGGATTGATTGTGATCTTCGCGACATAGCGCAGCACTCGAAAATTATCGTTGCCTGGCGCATCCTCGGGCAATTTGCCGCGCCCGGTTTTCATGGCGTCAGCGGTCTGAATGCAACGCAGCCAGCATTCCCCGATGCGTCCCATGGCCTGTGAATCGCTCGAAAACATCGAGATGACGCCGAGATCCTGGAGAACGTTTTCCGCCGCGATCGTTTCCGCGCGGATGCGGCTTTCGGTGAATGCCACATCCGAGGGGATGTCCGGGCTGAGATGGTGACACACCATGATCATGTCGTAGAGCTCCGCCTGCGAATTGATGCCGTAAGGGAGCGTCGGATTGGTCGACGACGGTAGCACGTTGGGCAGGCCGGCTATCTTGATGATATCAGGCGCATGGCCGCCGCCAGATCCTTCGGTATGGAACGAATGAACGGTCCGGCCCTCAAACGCGTCGATCGAGTCGTCGACGAAACCAGACTCGTTGAGCGTATCAGTATGGATACAGACCTGAGTGTCAGTTTCGTCCGCGACGGTCAGCGCGGACCGAAGAACCGCCGGGGTGGTGCCCCAGTCTTCGTGACATTTCACGCCGACCGCACCCGCCTCGATCTGTTCGACCAGCGCCGCCTTGCCGTGTCCGTGTCCCTTGCCGAGAATACCGACGTTGAGCGGCCAATTTTCGAACGCGCGCAACATCATCTGTATGTTTCCGGGACCCGATGTGACCGTGGTCGCATTGGAGCCGTCTGAAGGTCCCGTCCCGCCACCGATCAAAGTGGTGGTGCCGTTCGAGAGTGCCGCCTCTGCCTGCTGCGGAGAAATGAAGTGAATATGCGTGTCGATCCCGGCGGCCGTCAGGATCAGATGGGAGCCCGAGATGGTGTCCGTGGCCAGACCGACCTCCAGGCCGGGCGTAACGCGATCCATTGTCTGCGGATTACCGGCCTTGCCGATCCCACAAATACGGCCATCCTTGATACCCACGTCCGCTTTTACCACGCCTAATACCGCGTCGATCACCGTCACGTTGGTGATAACGAGATCGGGAGCCCCGCCCGCCCGCGTCACCTGATTGTCCATACCCATGCCCTCGCGCATGCTCTTGCCACCGCCGAAGACGATTTCGTCGCCGTAGCCGCCGCGCAAATCGCGTTCGATTTCGACGAAAAGGCCGGTATCACCCAAGCGGACTCGGTCACCCGTCGTCGGACCGAAGAGGCCGACATATTCTTTCCGAGAGATGGTAGCCATGATGCCTCCCGCTCCCTAAACCCCGTCTCACGCCATCGCTTATAGCGAGCGAAAACCTCGCTTCTTGGCTAATGCTACTGCTTTGGCCTTGACCGTCGCCGCATCCGAGCCCGCGGTGGGACCATCAACAAGATTGTTGAAGCCATAAACGGCACGCTTGCCGCCGTAGGGGACGAGTTGAACTTCCCGCTCGTCGCCAGGTTCGAACCGCGTTGCCGTTGACGAAGGGATATTCAGATGCAAGCCGAAGGCGGCCGCACGGTCAAATTCCAACGCTCGATTGGCTTCGAAGAAATGAAAGTGCGATCCAACCTGGACCGGCCGATCCCCGGTGTTGCGTACCTTGAGCGTTGTCACCGGACGATCCGCATCGAACGTAATTGCTCCCGAAGAGCATACGTAACCGCCAATCGGCACCCCCACTGTCGCTGGATCGACATTGGCGGGCGTATTGGGTCCGACTTTTGGTCCAGCCATGTTGGTCCCCTAAACTTTCACTAGACAGTCCTTCACTGGATCGGCGTGTGCACCGTCACCAACCGACTGCCATCAGTGAATACCGCTTCGATCTGCACCATTGGAACGAGATCGGCTACGCCATCCATGACATCGGCTTTGGAGAGGGCCGTCCGCGCCTCGCTGGTCACCTCTTCGATCGTCTTTCCCGCGCGTGCACCGTCCAGAGCGACCGCGGAAATGACAGCTACGGCTTCCGGATAGTTGAGTCTAAGTCCCTTGGCTTTTCGCTTCAGTGCGACGTCGGCCATCATGTAGACAAGCAACTTATCGAGCTCTCTCGGCGTCAGCTGCATAGGTTCCTCGCCAAGCTACAGAACGTACGCTGGAGATGCTGGTGCAGTGACTCAAAAAGGAGCAGTGGGGTTTCTACTTAGCTTCGTGTCGGAAACTACCTAGCGAACGAATTATCGCCGTGATGCGCTTGCTCAGCTCTTCTTTGCTAGTATGATGGTTGATAGCAAACCTCTTACCCACGTGCCATGATGACCCCATTGACGAAGTTGTCTTTGAAGGGCGTCGATCTCACCATCATGATCCTGTTCGGCGGGCTGATTATCGCCAACGTTGCCGCATGGGCTCTCGTGTTTGCGCTGTTCGGCGATCGGCCGACAGTGATGGCGACGGCGCTGCTGGCCTGGGTGTTCGGCCTTCGCCACGCCATCGATGCCGACCATATTGCCGCGATCGACAACGTCGTGCGCAAGCTGATGCATGCCGGCGGTGCGCCGCGAAGTGTCGGCCTCTACTTTGCGCTCGGCCATTCCACTGTCGTTGTGGTTGCGACCATGCTGCTGGCGCTCGGCGTCGTCAGCTTTGGTGGCGACAGTCTGCTGAAGGAGATCGGCGGCCTGATCGGCACCTCGGTGTCGGCGCTGTTCCTTCTCGTGATCGCGGCCATCAATCTCGCGATCTTCGCCGGCCTGTGGCGGACGATCCGCATGGTGCGCGAGCGCGGCGTCCACGACGCTGAAGGCCTCGACGCGCTGCTCGCCAAGCGCGGATTTCTGGCGCGGCTGCTCGGCCCGATGTTCCGGCTGGTGACAAGGCCCTGGCAGATGTATCCGCTCGGGCTCCTGTTCGGCCTCGGCTTCGACACGGCGACCGAGATCGGGCTGCTCAGCATTTCCACCAGCGAAGCCGCACGCGGCGTGTCGCTCGTGCATGTGCTGGTGTTTCCTGCGCTGTTCGCCTCCGGCATGGCGCTTGTCGACACCGCCGACTCCGCGCTGATGGTGAGCGCCTATCGCTGGGCCTTCGTCGATCCCCTGCGAAAGCTCTGGTACAACCTCACCATCACCGGGGCCTCCGTCGCGGTGGCGCTGTTGATCGGCGGCATCGAGGCGCTCGGGCTGATCGCCGACCGGCTCGGCCTGTCCGGTGGTGTATGGGCGCTGGTCGACGGCCTCAACGAGTCGCTCGCCAATATCGGCTTCGTCGTGATCGCGCTGTTCGTGGTCGCCTGGCTGGTCTCTATCGTGCTCTACCGCCGCATGTTTGCCGGCGGCTGGCCGCACGCACGCGATATGCTTCGAGGCGCGAATGCGACCGAGGTGGCCTAGCCTGGCCGTCGTTGCGGTGGGCTGGCGGCACTCTCCGCCTTCATTCTTCTCGCAGACGACGGCAGCGCCTTCGCGCAGGACGCCGGCACCGCGCGTGAGCTGCCGCCGGTCCAGATCAGTGTCAGTGAACCGCAACGTCACAAGAAGCCGCCCGCGCCGCGTCGGGCCAGCAGAGCGGTCCAGACCAACAACCACAATCCGGCGCCGCCCGCCGCAGTCCCTGTGTTGGACGCACGCAGCGTCGCCTCGGCGGCAAAGGGCCTACCGAGCATGGCGAGCGACCTCACCGTCTGCGGCGAAGAGCTAACTCTGATCGGTGTTCATGCAACGCAAACGGCGCGGTCGAGATCGTCCGCGCCGTTGGGAGCTTTTAGTACGGGGCGTCAGTACTCTTGGTGCTCGTAGGTCGGTGCGCCCCAGCCGGGCTCGTTATATCCGTAGCTGGGCCCCCAATAACCGTAGGTGTCGGTTTGATGCCAACCTCCGATGCGACGGCATTGGCCGACGCCGGCCATCAACTGGCCGCCGTTCATGGCCGGACCGGCGGCGCCGACAGCGTCTCCGCTCGGTGGGGTGCACCCGCCGGGACCGCGTCCCGCCGCGAGGCTGGGGCTTGCAGTTGCGAGCGGCAAAATAGCGGCCATCAGTGCGGCCGCGCTCACTAGTTTCATACGTGTCATGGTTGTCTCCATGTCAGGTTTCGACAGGGGGCCAATCCCTGCTGCGTTCAGGCGTTCCTTGCCGACCAATCGCGATTTCGCGAGCAACAAGGGTTTCATCAGGTTTCGCAGCACAGCGTGATTCATTCACGCGAGCGTGTCTTGGCGACCGCGCGCCGTCATCTGCGCGTCACCAGCACGCCCAACAGAAACGCCACCATCAGCGACGGCAGCGGGGCCTCGCGGACCATGCCGCGGACGATGTCGGACCAGTGCGGATCGGGGACTAGTCTTGGCGACCTGATTTCAGCTGCCGGCGATATGCCCCATTCCGACGCGAGCTCGGCGATCTCACTCGAAGCCAAACGCACGCCGTCACGGACGCGGAAGATCGCCGCCTCCGCGCGCTCGCGCGGTGCCAGCAACATCACCGTCGCAATCGCCGAGCGCAGCGTCATCTCGCCGTAGCCTTGCAGCCGCACCGATTCTTCAGGCTCGGACGTCATGAAAATATCCTCACAGCGCGAAGTGGTGCGCGATGGTGAAGGCCATCGTCGCGCACAGGACCAGCGTGGAAACCGCGCCGGCCACACCGCGGGCGAGATGGGCTCGCGTCAGGTGCCTGGTCATGATTTTGCTCCATGCTCATCATGGAAATGGCGGGGCTGCGCGTTGGTTCCTTGGATGACGCCCGAATCGGCCATGGCGATCAAGCTCGATGCGGCCTCTCAAAGCCCGCAATCGTCGCCGCCCACCGCTGACTTATTTCCGCAGCAATTCCCGCAGCGCCGCCGTCGCCTCCGCGCAGCGGATGTCGTCGATCTCCCGCGACAGGCTGAGCGCGCTCGATTTCAGCTCTTCGACCTTCCAGCTCGCGGGATGCTGGCTTTCAAGCTGATTCAGTCGCTTGTTCAAATCGTCCAATCTGGACTGAAGCTGCCCGATGCTGGCGGCCCCATTCACGTTCCAAACGCGCTGTGCACGCATCGTCGTTCCCCTGACTTGTCTCACGGCGTTGTGAGCAGGGTTCGTGGCGGCAATGGGCGTTTCTTTTGTCCGGTCTTAGATCGTCGGGAACCGTTGCAGATTGGCAACGAAAGTTCCGCAGTTAGACAGCGTCCGGTCGCCGTTCCGCCATACATCACGTGCTCCTCTTGCGGCGCCCGGCATGGCCTTCTCCGGCGGGCTTGAGCGCGCCCGCGCTGTCGCTCCTAGTCAAAAGGTGCCCTGTTCGCCTGCAAGCTTGCGCCCCGGCCGTTGTCGCGACAACCGATCATGTTTCTAAGTGCGCAGGTCGCAAGTTAACTGTCGAGACCTGCGATCCCGCGATCGGCCTAACGATGGGCTTTACCACCATGAACCGAGCATTAGATCGCAAGGGAACATCGAGCATCGTCGTGAATTACCCATCGTTGGAATTGTAGGAGAGTGTAAATGCGACCCACCAAGATTCTCTTAGCGATCAGCTTCGTCGCTGCTGCGGCAACCACTGTTCCTAGCGTGGCCGACGCCCGTGGTGGGCGCGGAGGCGGTGCACATTTCCACGGAGGCGGTGCGAATTTCCATGGAGGCGGTGCGCGCTTCCACGGCGGTGGAGCGCACTGGCACGGTGGAGGGACACGTTGGGCCGGAGGCGGTCGTTATTATCGGGGCGGCTATCGCGGTGGCTATTACCGTCCTGGTTGGGGCGCTGCGGCAGCTGGTGTAGCGACAGGCGCCGCGCTGGGAGCCGCGGCTGCGTACGGTTCATCTTGTTACCAGCAACAATGGAATGGTTATAGCTATGTGACAGTGAGGGTCTGTTAGGCCGTGAACCCATAGATCTGCCGGCAGCTCGGCGTATCGCGCAAGATGCTCCGAAAAGGTCGAGGCGACGGAGTTCCGAGCGGGAGACGCCACCGCTCGAAGAGGGATCCCTTCTGACTGGACCAGACATCAACGCTACCACCTGCAAGGGACCACTCAGGACTTGCAGTGAATGACTGGGTCTGGCTGGCTCTCGATCTCGAACAGCCAAATCTGGACTTGCCAATGACTTATTTCGACACCTTGCTGGACCTACATCGCAGCAGTTCTCGGTCTTCCTCATTCCGGGTCTTGCTGCCTTCTTGATGCTCGCACGCTCGTCCGTAGCCGGACACCGCGTCGGAATAGCCGTCGGCTGGGCATCGCCATCGCGGACATCGTCCACACAGCGATGGCGACGCTCGGATTTCGGCGGTGCTGATGACTGTCGCCGCGGAGGGATTCTGGATTGCGTCGCTGCGCTCGCACCCTACAGCACTGTGCTTCACGTCGCGCTCGCACCACTCAATCACAACCGGGGTCTTGATTCGGAAACGATCATTCCCTATTATGCCGAAATGCCAAAAGCCGCCCGCCAATCACAGTCTGTTGCCCAGCCGCCCGGCCGCCCCCGGGAGTTCGACATGGACACCGCTCTGGACGGCGCGATTCGGGTGTTTTGCGAGCGCGGCTATCATGCCACCTCGATCGGGGAGCTGACCGCGGCGATGCGGCTTGCCACGGGCAGCGTCTACAAGGCGTTTCGCGACAAGCACGCCGTGTTCCTCGCCGCCTTCGAGCGCTACGTCGCGGTGCGCGGGGAACAGAACCGCAGTGCGGCCGCGCGGGGCGCGAATGGCCGCGAGAGGGTGCGCCAGGTGCTGCTGTCCTATGTCGAGCACTCCCAGGGCAGCGAGGGACGCCGCGGCTGCATCGTGGTCGGGAGCGCAGTCGAACTGTCGGCTGTCGATCCGGTGATGCGGGCGCGCGTCACGGCTCAGCTCAAGACCAATGAGAATTTCATCGCCGGCCTCATTCGCGAAGGGCAGGCAGACGGTTCGATTCCGGATCGTGTCGAAGCCGATGATACCGCGCGGCTGATGATCTGCATGACGCAGGGCCTGCGCGTCGTCGGCAAGGCGCGCCTGCCACTCGACGGCGAGCGCCTGGTCGGGGTCGCGATGAAGCTGCTTGCCTGATCATTTTTGTCGAATTAGGGAATGATCGTTCCCGATATATGGAGGCTATGACGTGTCGGAGAGTTTGGAATGACGATGAATGCCACGATCGACGCCGCACCCGAGCCGGATGCGGTGTCGCAGCGACTGACCTTCGTGCTTGCCGCGGCCTGTGGCATGGTCGCCGCCAACATCTATTATGCCCAGCCGCTGATCGCCCCGATCAGCGCCGCGCTCGGCCTGTCGCACGCGGCCGCCGGCCTGATCGTGACCATGACGCAGATCGGCTACGGCACGGGCTTGTTGTTCATCGTACCGCTCGGTGATCTCGTCGAGAATCGCACGCTGATCTGCACGGTCATCGCGCTCGGTGCGGCGGCGCTGGTGGCGGCCGCGTTTGCGACCCATGCGTTGCCGTTCCTGATCGCCGCGCTGTTCATCGGGCTCGGCTCGGTCGCGGTGCAGATCATCATTCCCTATGCCGCCCATCTCGCGCCGGAAGCCGTTCGCGGCCGCGTCGTCGGCAACGTCTCGACCGGATTGATGCTCGGAATCATGCTGGCGCGGCCGGTGTCGAGCTTCGTCACGGCAGCGCTGTCGTGGCATGCGGTGTTCTTCTGCTCGGCTGCGTTGATGATCGTGCTCGCGATCGTGCTGCGACTCACGCTGCCACAGCGCAAGCCGGTGGCGCGCATGCATTACGGCGCACTGCTGCTGTCGATGCCGCATCTGGTGCGCACCACGCCGCTCTTGCGGCGCCGCGCGCTCTACCAGGCCGGCCTGTTCGGCGCCTTCACCCTGTTCTGGACTGTGGTGCCGCTCCAGCTCGCCAGCCAATTCGGCTTCACCCAGAGCGGCATCGCCCTGTTCGCACTCGCCGGCGTGTCCGGCGTGTTCGCGGCGCCGATCGCAGGACGACTCGCCGATAGCGGCCATAGCCGCATCGCCACGATCGCTGCGATGCTGTTCGTCGCCCTGGGCTTCCTGGTGACGCATGTCGGCACGGCCGGATCGATGTTCAATCTCGCCTGCCTCGTCGCGGCTGCGATCGCGATCGATTTCGGCGTGCAGGGCAATGTCGTGCTCGGCTTCCGCGCCATCTTCGTGCTCGGGCACGAGCACCGCAGCCGCCTCAACGGGCTCTATATGGCGACGTTCTTCGCCGCCGGTGCGGCCGGATCCGCGCTCGGCACCTGGGCATTCGCGCAAGGCGGCTGGATGCTGGCTTCGGCCATTGGCCTTGCGCTGCCGGTCGCCAGCCTGATCTACGCGGCAACGGAATAGCGGTACAATTGTGTGCCGCGGCCGTTTACCAAGCCGCGGATACGATGGGCCTGCTGATGCAATTTCCGTCTCGCGAATTCCCTGCAGCTGTAGTACTTTGGTCGCAAGCGGCCTGGTTAACGGCGGCAGGGGAGGCCCTATGAGGCGTGCGGGACTGGTCGGCGTACCGCGAGTACGGCCATGGTCGTGGCAGGCATTTCTGCTCGGATTTGTCGTCGTCGCGGCGTCGGCTGCGCTTCAAGGCGCCTGCGTTGCGCTCGGCGCGAGGCTCTATTTCGCGGCGTTCCTGCCCAGCCTGTTCGTGCTCGGCATTGTCGCGGGAGCACCGGCGGCGGTGTTCGCCGCAGTGCTCACCGTTCCGCTGGTGTGGTGGGCGTTCATCCCGCCCTTCTTCGAGTTCACGCCGCTGTCCAGCGCGAACGCGGATTCCGTCAATCTGTTCTGCCTGCTCGCCGTGCTCCTGATCGGCCTTGCCGATCTCTGCCGTGTCAGCATGACGATCAACGGCCGTGACGGGCTGAAGTCGTCGGGCGAGAGCGCGGCAACGAATTCGCAATAATCAGATCCTGCACGCAGCGTGCGTTGCACGCGCGCAACAGTCCGGCAACCATCCGCACAGCTGGATTGCGCCGCTAACTTTTCGAAAAAGATTTGGCCGCAAATTCCCTCGCAGGAAGGACGAGGAATTTCGACATGAACGGACACGCCATTTTCGAGAACGTGCGCCGCTACCGCGGCATCGCATCGCTCTATCGCCAGACCGCGGCGTTTCGGCCGGGCCAGCGCTGGTCGCTCCTGGAGCAGGCCAGCGAGTGGGAAGCCCGCGCGCTGTCCGAGCTGGAAGCCTATTTCGCTGCGCGCGCCGACTACGTCACGCCGCTCGCTGCCTGAGCGTTAACCATCCGACGCGAACGTCAGCGACGAAATCGCTGACGTTCTCTGACACCGGCTCAGAACCTGTAGCTCGCCTGAACTCTCACCGTGCGGCCTTGACCTGGTGAGATGTTGTTGTTGCCGTCGGCGGACGCCCAATACCCCTTGTTGAAGATGTTCTCGACCGTCAGTTGCGCGCGCCAGTTCGCATCGATCGTGGCGTAGACGCCGGCATCGAAGCGCACGAAGCTCGGCAGCCTCACGGTGTCGTCGGACGACGCAAACGAATCGCCGAAATAGATGATGCCGAGCGCCGCCGCCCATAGCGGCGTGAACTGGTACTTGTTCCACCATGCGAACTGGTTGTACGGCACGAGCTGCACGCGATTGCCGGCCACGACGGTCGCCGATGTCGGGCTGGTGATCTTCGCATCCGTATAGGCATAGCCCAGCGAGGACTGCCATTGGTCGGTGACGTAGCCGACCAGGCTCGCCTCGAAGCCCCGCGTCAGCGTGGCGCCGGACGGGAAGAAGAAGCCGGGATTGTTGCCGTCGGCGATCGGCTGGTTGGTGCGGTTGAGATTGTAGATCGCCGTCGAGAACAATAGCTTCGGGTTGATGTTCCACTTCATCCCGACCTCGGTGTTCTCGAATTTCTGTGGTTGCAGGATCAGTGTGCCGTCGGTCAGCGCCGAGAATTGATCGCCGGAGGCGGGCAGATAGGAGATGCTGTAGGCGGTATAGATCGACATGCTCTCGATCGGCTTGACGATCAGGGCAGCCTGCGGCGAGACCAGATTGTCGGTGCGGGCGCGGTTGATGTTGGTGTTCATGTCCAGCGCCGACATCTCGAACCGGTCGAACCGCGTGCCCACGATGAGCTGAAGCGCGCGCGAGAATTCGATGGTGTCGCGCAGGTACCCGGACTCGATGTTCAGCCCGTATTTGCTGTTGGAGTCCGGCGTGGCGACGCCGTCGGGATTCACGGCTGTGAAGTGGTGGACGAAATTGACCGGCCCGAAATAGGTCGGAGCGAACGGGTTCTGGACGATGGTGTTGGTGCCGTTCGGGAAGACGCCGGTGTTGCGGATGTCGACGCCGGCCTGGCGGCCGAACTCGGTGCCGAAGCCCACGGTGTGCGCGATCGGGCCGGTCCAGCCCTTGTAGATGAAGTCGGTCTGGTTGAAGACGTTGTCGCGGTTGGTGGTGTGCTGATAGGCGCCGAGATTGACCGCGGTGTCGGCCGGATTGACCGCGCCGGCCAGTGCGCCCCCGGTGGGATAGATGTTCTGATAGAACTTCTGGTAGTCGGCCGCGATCGTGCCGTTGCGCACCGTCAATCCGT
Source organism: Bradyrhizobium monzae (assembly GCF_021458635.1). Lineage (GTDB taxonomy): Bacteria > Pseudomonadota > Alphaproteobacteria > Rhizobiales > Xanthobacteraceae > Bradyrhizobium. The sequence goes on along the minus strand of NZ_JAIRDQ010000003.1, from coordinate 345,517 downwards.
TCTGGAAATCGTGCTCGACGATCGCCATTCCGGTCTGCACCGTCGCCTGCGCGGTGTTGAGGCTCGGGCTGCCGAAGAAGGTCTGGAAATTTCCGTTCGGTGCAAACGGCGTGGTTGGATTGAATCGGGTGACGCCGCCGGGAAAGCTCTGCGAGGGATTGCCGCGATCGGCGGTGCGGCCGTCGTGGTAATATTCGTAGGAGAGCTTGACCTTGGTGAAATCGTCGGGCTTCAGCGTGACGGTCGGGTTGATGCCGTAGCGTTCGAGATGGTTGAAGTCGCGGAACGCATCGCTCCCCTCGTAAAACACGTTCAGCCGGCCCGCGACATTCTCGTTGATGACTTGCCCGGCATCGAGCGTGACGCGGCGGTCGCCCCACGATCCGGTCTGTGCGGTCGCCTCGTAGATCCGGGTGCCGTCTGCCTCCTTGAGCGTGCGGTTGAGTAGCCCGCCGGCGGCGCCGCGGCCGAAGGTGATCGCGCTCGGGCCCTTCAGCACCTCGATGCTCTGGGCGTTGTACATGTCACGGAAATACTGCACGTCGTCGCGAAAGCCGTTGACGAAGAAATTTGCGCTGGAATCGACGCCGCGGATGACGAGTTCGTCGCGATTGCCCTCGCCCTGGTGGACGGCGACGCTGGGCACGTAGCGCGTCACGTCGGTCAGGCCCTGGTAATTCTGGTCGCGGATCTGCTGGTGCGTGATGACGGACAGCGATTGCGGAATGTTGATGATCGGCGTGTTGGACTTGGTGGCAACGGAGGTGCTGTTGGCGAAATAGCCGACCGTGCCGGTGCGGGCATCCTGCGATTGTGCGAACGGTTTTGGCTCGGCAATCGTCTCCGGCCGCCGCGCCGTTTGCGTCCGGCGCGACCGTGTGCTGCCCGACCGGCGCGATGCCGCGGACGAATTGGAGCGGCGCGGCCCCTCGGGGGCCGTGACATTGACGGGAGGAAGCACTGCGCCCGGTGCCGGCGCAGCTTGCGCGAAGGCCCGTGGACAGGCGAAGAATGCGCTCGAAGCCGTCAGTACCGCCAGCACGCTGCCAGCGACCTTGCGACTGGAAACCGGGCCAGCACGAGACGATAGTTCTCCGTTGGCTGCGATGCGGTTCATCGCGCCCTCCCTTGCACTTCAAAGCTCGCCCGAATTCCCCAAGGATGCGGCCAGATGCGGGGCAAGACGCATCCGTGCACGCGAAGTCACTGCGTGCATGAACAGTTTGGGCGTTCAGCAATTCCGGGACATCAGATTTGAATCGTTCGAAACATTTCAAGCTCCGACGATCCGCTGCGCGACCAGAACCCGTGACGACTACGGAGTTACGCCGCTGGCCGTGTGTGTTAGGAAATAGCCCGGATCTCTACGACGGCCGGGACGAGCGATGACCACCTTCAACCGCATCTTCACGACGGAGCGCCTGCTCCAGATCATCGTCATTCTGGCGGCGACGGTCGCGATGAAGCTCCTGGCCTGAACGCCGGCGGCGCTACCGCTCTCCGAAATCTGGCACTTCGGGAAGATAGTTCGCTCCCTCCGAGCCGAGGAAGTCAAACATCGCCTGCGCCGGTGGCAGCAGCACCTTGTCGCTGCGGCGGATCACGTACCATTGCCGGACGATCGGCAGGCCCGCGACGTCGAGCACGATCAGGCGGCCCTCGGCGAGCTCATGCGCCACCGTATGCGCCGAGATGAAGGCGATGCCGAGACCTGCGATCACCGCCTGCTTGATGGTCTCGTTGCTGCTCATCTCCATGCCGATGATCGGCTCCAGATCGGACTTCTGGAACATCCCCTCCATCAGCGTACGCGTGCCCGAGCCGGGCTCGCGGGTGAGGAAGGTCTCGTGCACGAGATCGGTCAGGCTGAGGCCGGAATCCTTCTCCAGCCAGTGCCCCTTGCGCGCGACGATGATGTGCGGATTGCGCCCGAGCTGGCGCACATCGACGCTGACGTCGGCCGGTGGCCGACCCATCACGGCGAAATCGAGCTCGTAGCCGTGCATGGCCTCGCGGATCTCCTCGCGGTTGCCGATGGTCAGCTTGATCTCGATCTTCGGTGAGCGCTTGGAGAACGCCGCGATCGCGTGCGGCACGAAATATTTCGCGGTCGAGACTGCGCCGAGATGCACCGTGCCGCCGGTCCTGCCCGCAAGCAGATCAAGCGCGCCCTGGCAGTCGGTGATGGCGGCTTCGACGCGCTCGGCGAGCGTCAGAACCTCCCGGCCGGCTTCCGTCAGCAGCATGCCGTCGCCGGTCCGCTGCACCAGCGGCAGGCCGGCGAGGTCCTGAAGCTGCCGCAGCTGCTGGGTCACGGCCGGCTGGGTCAGCCCGAGCTGGGTCGAGGCCGCGGTGACGCTGCCCTTGGCGGAAAGCGCCGCAAGCGAGCGCAACTGCCGGATCGTCAGATGCCGGAGCTGGGTCGCGGCATGGCCGGATCCATTATAAGAAAATTCTTTGACGCTCATTATGAATAGAAATTTTCCTTATTAAGCTCCCCCTGTCAATCTCATCCTGCTGGGACAGACCGCACCGACCTCCAAAAGGGAGGGAACCGGATGCGGCGCCAGCAAGGGGATGGACGCAGATGACCGGGCAACTCAGGTTGGACGACCACCTTCAACGCTATTCCGAGACGGCGCCGCATGCGCTGGCCGTGGCGGCCGCGGTCGATGCCATCGCGGCCGCCGCAATCGAGATCGCCGACCTTATCGCGACAGGTGATCTCGCTGACGCCTCAGGCCTCACGACCGGTCGCAACAGCGACGGCGACATCCAGCGCAACCTCGACGTGCGGGCGGATGCGATCCTGCGCCGCTGCCTCGGTCGGCTGCCGATCGCGGCGCTTGCATCGGAGGAGATGCGCGAGCCGCAGATCGGAGACCGCGAAGCCAAAATCTGCGTCGCGATCGATCCGCTCGACGGCTCCTCCAACATCGATCTCAACATGACCGTCGGCACGATCTTCTCGATTCTGCCCGCGCCGGACGATCTCGGTCTCGCCTTCCATCAGCGCGGCTCGGCGCAATTGGCGGCAGGCTTCGTCACCTACGGTCCCCAGACCTCGCTGGTGCTGACGCTCGGCGACGGCGTCGACATCTTCACCCTCGACCGCAAGGCCGGCTGCTTCCGTCTCGCGCGCAGCGCCGTGCAGATCTCCGAGACGTGTGAGGAGTTCGCCATCAACGTCTCCAATCGCCGCCATTGGGATCCACCGGTGCGCGCCTTCATCGACGAATGTCTCGCCGGCGTCGACGGGCCCGCCAACCATGATTTCAACATGCGCTGGATCGGCTCGCTCGTCGCGGAGGCCTATCGCATCCTGACCCGCGGCGGCGTGTTCCTCTATCCCTCCGACGCGCGGCCCGGCTACGGCGACGGCCGCCTGCGCCTCGTCTACGAGGCACACCCGATGGCTTACATCATCGAGCAGGCCGGTGGCTCGGCCTCGACCGGACGCGAGCGCATCCTCGATCTCTCAGCGCAAAACCTGCATCAGCGCGTGCCGCTGGTCATGGGCTCCAGCAACGAAGTGGGGCGTGTCGCTGAACTGCACTGCGATCCGCTGTTGGTCGCCAGCGTCTCTGCGCCGCTGTTCGCGCGGCGCGGTTTCTTCCGGTTGTGAGCGAGGTGACCCATGTCCAGGAAGCATCCGATCATCTCCATCACCGGCTCCTCCGGCGCGGGTACGACGTCGGTCAAGAAGACATTTGAGCAGATCTTCTTCCGGGAGAAGGTCAACGCCGTCTATATCGAAGGTGATGCCTTCCATCGCTACGACCGCGCGGAGATGCGCGTGCGCATGGCGCAGGAGGCCGAACGCGGCAACAAGCACTTCAGTCATTTCAGCCCGGACACAAATCTGTTCGAGGAGCTCGAGCGGGCATTTCGCGACTATGGCGAGACCGGCTCCGCGACGACGCGGCACTACGTCCACGACGCCGAGGAGTCAGCGCTGCATGGCACGGCGCCCGGCACCTTCACCGAGTGGAAGCAACTGCCGGAGAATTCCGACCTGCTGTTCTACGAGGGGCTGCACGGCGCCGTCGTCACCGACCGGGTCAATGTCGCGCGCTATGCGGACCTGAAGATCGGCGTCGTGCCCGTGATCAATCTCGAATGGATCCAGAAGCTGCACCGCGACCGCAGCGCGCGTGGATATTCGACCGAAGCCGTCACCGATACCATCCTGCGGCGGATGCCGGACTACATCCACTACATCTGCCCGCAGTTCACCGACACCGATATCAATTTCCAGCGCGTGCCGACAGTCGACACGTCCAATCCGTTCATCGCGCGCTGGATCCCGACGCCCGACGAATCGATGGTCGTGATCCGCTTCAAGAATCCGCGCGGCATCGACTTCCCCTATCTGCTCTCGATGCTGCCGCACAGCTTCATGTCACGCGCGAACTCCATCGTGTGTCCGGGTGCAAAGCTCGATCTCGCGATGCAGCTCATCCTGACGCCGCTCATCATGCAGCTCATCGAGCGCAAGCGCAGCTCGAAGTGAAAAGGAGGATCTGATGAACATCTCGGTTCATGCCGATGCCGATCTCACGGCAGTCGCGCACAGCGATCTCGCCAACGCGGTCCGCTTTCTCGCGGTCGACGCCATCGAGACCTCGCAGTCCGGTCATCCCGGCCTGCCGATGGGCATGGCCGATGTTGCGACCGTGCTGTTCTCGCGCTTCCTCAAATTCGACTCGGCGCATCCGGGTTGGCCGGACCGCGACCGCTTCGTGCTCTCGGCCGGCCACGGCTCGATGCTGCTCTACGCGCTGCTGCATCTGACCGGTGGCGATGTCAGCCTCGACGACATCAAGGCGTTCCGGCAATGGGGCTCGAAGACGCCGGGGCATCCTGAATATGGCCACACGCCGGGCGTCGAGACCACGACCGGACCGCTGGGGCAGGGCATCGCGACAGCCGTGGGTATGGCGCTCGCGGAGCGTATGGGCAATGCGCGGCATGGCGACGGCCTCGTCGATCACTTCACCTATGTGATCGCCGGCGACGGCTGCCTGATGGAAGGCATCAGCCAGGAGGCGATCTCGCTCGCGGGTCACCTCCAGCTCGGCCGCCTGATCGTGCTGTTCGACGACAACGGCATCTCGATCGACGGACCGACCTCGCTCGCGACCTCGGATGACCAGCTGGCGCGCTTCGCTGCATCCGGCTGGTCTGTGCGCCGCGTCGACGGGCACGATCCCGAGGCCGTCGCCCAGGCGATCGCAGAGGAACGTGAGCGCGCAAAACCGTCCCTGATCGCTTGTCGCACGATCATCGGTTACGGCGCGCCAGATCGTCAGGGTACCGAGAAGGCGCATGGCGCGCCGCTCGGCACCGAGCAGGCCGCGGCAGCACGGCGGGCACTGGGCTGGGATTATCAGCCCTTCGTCGTGCCGATCCCGGTCATGAAGGCGTGGCGGATGATCGGGCAGCGCGGGCAGGTGGATCGCCTGGCCTGGCTCGATCGTTACGAATGCGCGACGCCCGAGCAGCGCGACCTGTTCGTCGAGGGCAAGTCGGTTGCCCTGCCGAACGCCTATGCCCAGGCTTCGGCGAAATTGCGCGAGCGCTTTGCCACCGAGCGTCCAAAGCTTGCGACGCGGCAGGCCTCACAACAGGTGCTCGACGGAATCGCGGGAACGATCCCCGGATTTGTCGGCGGCTCTGCGGACCTGACGCATTCGAACCTGACGCACGCCAAGGTGCAGGCTCCTGTTAAGCGTGACTCGTTCGCCGGCGACTACATTCATTACGGCATTCGCGAGCACGGCATGGCCGCCGCGATGAACGGCCTCGCGCTGCATGGCGGGTTCATTCCCTATGGCGGCACGTTCCTCGCCTTCTCCGACTACAGCCGGCCGGCGATCCGTCTTGCGGCCCTGATGCGGCTGCGTGTCATCCACGTGATGACCCATGACTCCATCGGCCTCGGCGAGGATGGTCCGACGCATCAGCCGGTCGAGCATCTCGCCGCGCTCCGCGTCATTCCGAACCTGCTCGTGTTCCGCCCCGCCGACGCGGTCGAAACGCTGGAAGCCTGGAATTGCGCGCTCGAAACCGAGGATCGTCCTTCCGTGCTGTGCCTGTCGCGCCAGGCGCTGCCGACCTTCCGCAGCGATGTCCGCGGCAGGAACCGGGTCGCGCGCGGCGCCTATGTGATTGTCTCGCCCGATGGCGGACGTGACGTGACGCTGATGGCGACCGGCTCGGAAGTCTCGATCGCGCTGGAAGCGTCACGCCTGCTTGCAACAGAGCACGTCCGGGCCGCCGTCGTGTCAGCGCCGTGCTTCGCCCTGTTCGAAGAGCAACCGGATGATTATCGCGCCGCGGTTCTCGGCATCGCGCCGCGCGTCGGAATCGAGGCGGCCGTCGCCGGCGATTGGCATCGCTGGATCGGCGCTGAGGGCGAGTTCGTCGGCATGCGCGGCTTCGGTGCCTCGGCACCGGCTCCGGTGCTCTACCGCGAATTCGGCATCACGCCGCAAAGCGTCGCTGAAGCCGCCCGGCGGGCGATCGCCCGCGCTAGCAAGCAATAATAGGAGGATTCTTCGTGGCCCGTATCACTCTTCGCCAATTGCTCGATCATGCCGCCAGCCACGGCTACGCGGTGCCGGCATTCAACATCAACAATATGGAGCAGGGCATCGCGATCATGCAGGCGGCGGCCGAGGTTGATGCGCCGGTCATCATCCAGGCCTCGCGCGGTGCCCGCAGCTATGCCGGCGATCTCATGCTTTCGCACATGATCGACGCGCTGGAACGGACCTATCCGGACATCCCGCTCTGCATGCACCAGGACCACGGCAACGACGAGGCGACCTGTGCGTCGGCCATTGCCCACGGCTTCACGTCCGTGATGATGGACGGCTCACTCAAGGCCGATGCCAAGACGGCAGCCGACTACGATTATAACGTCGCGATCACCCGCCGCGTCGTCGATCTCGCGCATTGGGTCGGCGCCTCCGTCGAAGGCGAGCTCGGTGTGCTCGGCTCCCTCGAGCATGGGGGTAGTGAGCAGGAGGATGGCCATGGGGTCGAGGGCAAGGTGAGCCACGACCAGTTGCTGACCGATCCCGACCAGGCCGTCGACTTCGTTCGCGCCACCAAGGTTGATGCGCTCGCGATTGCGATGGGCACCTCGCATGGCGCCTACAAGTTCAGCCGCAAGCCGGATGGCGACATTTTGGCGATGCGGGTGGTCGAGGAGATCCACCGCCGGCTGCCGAACACGCATCTCGTGATGCACGGTTCCTCGTCGGTGCCGCAGCCACTGCAAGACATGTTCAACCAGTTCGGCGGCGAGATGCCGCAGACCTGGGGCGTGCCGGTCGAGGAGATCGTCCGCGGCATCAGAAGCGGTGTGCGCAAGGTCAATATCGACACCGACTGCCGTCTCGCGATGACCGCGGTGTTCCGAAAAGTGGCCACGCAAGCGCGCTCCGAGTTTGATCCGCGCAAATTCCTCAAACCCGCGATGGATGCGATGCGCGAGCTCTGCCGCGATCGTTTCGAGCAGTTCGGCACGGCGGGCCACGCGAGCAGGATCAAGGTCGTCCCCTTGAGCGAGATGGCGCGGCGTTACCGCAATGGCGAGCTCGACCCGCGCATCGGCGCCCGCGAGCCGGTCGCAGCCTAATCATGCAGAGAGAGAAGAGCAGGAGAGAGCCATGAATGCACATGCAGGAACCGTCCGCGGCAAGGAACGCTATCGATCGGGCACGATGGAATACGCGCGCATGGGCTATTGGGAGCCCGAGTACACACCGAAGGACACCGATGTCATCGCGCTGTTCCGCGTCACGCCGCAGGACGGCGTCGACCCGATCGAAGCGTCGGCCGCCGTGGCCGGTGAATCCTCGACCGCGACCTGGACGGTGGTGTGGACCGATCGCCTGACCGCGGCCGAAAAGTATCGCGCAAAGTGCTATCGCGTCGATCCGGTGCCCGGCACGCCTGGCTCGTATTTCGCCTACATTGCCTATGATCTCGACCTGTTCGAGCCGGGTTCGATCGCCAATCTGTCGGCGTCGATCATCGGCAATGTCTTTGGCTTCAAGCCGCTCAAGGCACTGCGCCTGGAGGACATGCGCTTCCCGGTCGCCTATGTGAAGACATTCCAGGGCCCGGCGACCGGCATCGTGGTCGAGCGCGAGCGGCTCGACAAGTTCGGTCGGCCGCTGCTGGGCGCAACGGTCAAACCGAAGCTCGGACTTTCGGGCCGCAACTACGGTCGCGTGGTCTACGAGGCGCTGAAGGGCGGGCTCGACTTCACCAAGGACGACGAGAACATCAACTCGCAGCCCTTCATGCACTGGCGCGACCGCTTCCTCTATTGCATGGAGGCGGTGAACCGTGCGCAGGCGGCCTCCGGCGAGACCAAGGGCACGTATCTGAACGTCACCGCGGGCACGATGGAGGACATGTACGAGCGCGCGGAGTTCGCCAAGGAGCTCGGGTCGTGCATCGTCATGATCGACCTCGTGATCGGCTACACCGCGATTCAGTCCATGGCGAAATGGGCGCGCCGCAACGACATGATCCTGCATCTGCACCGCGCCGGTCACTCGACCTATACGCGACAGAAGAGCCACGGCGTGTCGTTCCGCGTCATCGCCAAATGGATGCGGCTCGCCGGCGTCGACCACATTCATGCCGGCACGGTCGTCGGCAAGCTCGAAGGCGATCCCAACACCACGCGCGGTTACTACGACGTCTGCCGCGAGGATTTCAATCCGACCAAGCTCGAGCACGGCCTGTTCTTCGACCAGAACTGGGCGAGCTTGAACAAGATGATGCCGGTTGCCTCCGGCGGCATCCATGCCGGCCAGATGCACCAGCTGCTCGATCTGCTCGGTGAGGACGTCGTGCTGCAATTCGGCGGTGGAACCATCGGCCATCCCATGGGCATTGCGGCGGGCGCGATCGCCAACCGCGTGGCGCTGGAAGCGATGATCCTCGCCCGCAACGAGGGCCGCGACTACGTCCACGAAGGCCCGGAGATTCTGGCCAGGGCGGCGGAGACCTGCACGCCGCTGAAGGCGGCGCTGGAAGTCTGGAAGGACGTGACCTTCAACTATCAATCCACCGACACGCCGGACTTCGTGCCGACGGCGCTTGAGACCGTCTGAGGAGACAGAACATGAAACTGACCCAGGGCTGCTTCTCGTTCCTGCCGGATCTGACCGACGACCAGATCACGAAGCAGGTGCAATACTGCCTCACCAATGGCTGGGCGGTGAACATCGAGTTCACCGACGACCCGCATCCCCGCAACACCTATTGGGAGATGTGGGGCCTGCCGATCTTCGACCTCCAGGACGCCGCCGGCGTGATGATGGAACTCGCCGAGTGCCGCAGGGTGTACGGCGACCGTTACATCCGCATCAGCGGGTTCGATTCCAGTCATGGCTGGGAATCGGTGCGGATCTCCTTCCTGGTCAACCGTCCGCCTCAGGAGGCCGAGTTCGAGCTGGTGCGGCAAGAGGTGGGCGGCCGCGCAATCCGGTACAGCACCGTGCGCAAGCCGGCCGCCCACGCCTCGCAATAATCACTCCCTTCCGCGCGGAGCGCTCCCTGCTCCGTATTCTTGGCGGACCACTGCTTCGCCGCTCCCCCGCGGCGAAGCTCTTTTCTTCGAGGTGCCCATGCTCGACGTTCCCCATGCAACGGCCGCCGAAGGCGGTGAGACCAGTTTCGATCTCCGCAAGGAGGCCGAAGCGGCCGGGATCACCGACACGCTGCAACAGCTCGAGCAGGAGCTGATCGGCCTGAAGCCGGTCAAGAGCCGCGTGCGCCAGATCGCCTCGCTGCTGCTGATCGAGCGCATCCGCCAGCGCGCGGGCCTCGCATCGGCACCGCCGACGCTGCACATGTCGTTCACCGGCAATCCCGGCACCGGCAAGACCACGGTGGCGTTGCGCATGGCAAAGATCCTGCACGGTCTCGGCTTCGTGCGGCGCGGGCAGGTGATCTCGGTGACGCGCGACGATCTCGTCGGGCAATATATCGGCCATACCGCGCCGAAGACGAAAGAGATATTGAAGAAGGCGATGGGAGGCGTGCTCTTCATCGACGAGGCCTATTACCTGCACCGGCCTGACAACGAGCGCGACTACGGCCAGGAGGCGATCGAGATCCTGCTCCAGGTGATGGAGAACCAGCGCGAGGACCTCGTGGTGATCCTCGCCGGCTATGGCGAGCGCATGAATAGCTTCTTCGCCTCCAATCCCGGCTTCCGCTCGCGCATCGCCCATCACGTCGAATTTCCCGATTATGCGGAAGCCGAGCTGCTGGTCATCGCCGAGCTGATGCTGAGGGAGCGCGGCTATCGCTTTTCGGTGGCGGCGCGCGAGGCGTTCGAGAAGTATATCGCGTTACGACGAACCCAGCCGTTCTTCTCCAACGCGCGCTCGATCCGCAACGCGGTCGATCGCATTCGACTGCGGCAAGCCGATCGCCTGGTGTCGGATCTCGATCGCATGCTCGACGTCGCCGATCTCGAGACCATCGATCCCATCGACGTCCTGGCGAGCCGTGTCTTCAGCGGCGGGGCAGATGCGCGGAGTGCAAAGCCATGACCAGGGAGATCATTATCGCCCCCTCGATCCTTGCGGCGGATTTCGCCCGCCTCGGCGAGGAGGTCGCAGCAATCGATGCGGCCGGCGCCGACTGGATCCATTGCGACGTCATGGACGGCCACTTCGTGCCGAACATCAGTTTTGGCGCGGACGTCATCAAGGCGATCCGGCCGGTAACGAAGAAGGTCTTCGACGTGCATCTGATGATTGCACCTGTCGATCCCTATCTGGAAGCGTTCGCGAAGGCGGGGGCCGATGTCATCACCGTCCATGCCGAGGCGGGCCCGCATCTCGACCGTTCGCTCCAGGCGATCCGGGCACTCGGCAAGAAGGCCGGCGTCAGCCTGTGTCCGGCGACGCCCGAGAGTGCGATCGAATATGTGCTCGATCGTCTGGATCTCGTGCTGGTGATGACGGTCAACCCGGGCTTCGGCGGCCAGTCCTTCCTCGAATCCCAGCTCGAGAAGATCGCGCGCATTCGCAGCATGATCGGCGAGCGGCCGATCCGGCTCGAGGTCGATGGCGGCGTCACGGGTGACAATGCCGCTCCTGTTGCCGCGGCTGGCGCTGACACGCTCGTTGCAGGTTCCGCCGTCTTCCGCGGCAAGAGCAGTGCCGATTATGCCGCCAACATCGCGGCCATTCGCGTTGCCGCGGAAGCTGGTCGGGTTCCGAAACTGCAGGATAATTCCTCGCGGCCGATGCGTGCGGGAGAAGGTGTGCGCATCCGGTAGATTACGGAGACGTTGGGCGCGCTCGCGACGTTTCCCGGGGGCCTACGGACCGAGGCGCAGCGCGCCTTCCCGGAACGTGAGGCCTGTGAGGATAGGAACCAATGCAGGTCTGCGGCTTTCCTAAAAGTTAACCCAGGTTAAGGCGGCTGGGCACGCAAAAAATGTTTTGCACAATCGCCATCGGCGTGACGTAAATCAGGGTGATAAGCCCGTGTGAATGCGAGGGAGGGTCTCATGGAGAACGTACGTCGCTACCGCGCGCTGGCGTCCCTCTGTCGCCAGCAGGCGGCCTATCGGCCGCTCCAGAACTGGCAGCTGCTCGGCCAGGCCGAACATTTCGAATATCTCGCCGAGATTGCATTGAAGGCGCATTTCGACGCGTGCAATGCGCAACGCGAAGAGGACGCCATCGCAGCCGCGGCATGGGAGCGACCCGCTGCGGCGTGAGCGCTTTCGCTGAAAACCCCAAAGGACCGCTCGCTGGGCTGTCGTTGCGCGGAGCGACGTCTGTTTCGAGAAGCTGAACTGCGGCCGCCTGCCGCAGTTACTTTTCCAAGATTTAATCGCGTGGACGGGACGTCGTAAGGTGGCGACGTCCATGTTGGGTACAAGGCGACTTACCCAACATGGACATTTCGACATGATCGATCGCGTCAATTCCGACACCACCAGAACCCGTACAATTCTGAAGCCGCGCCGGCTCGCGCTGCTCGGCACCGTGGCAGCGCTTGGCGTGGCCGTGCTGGCTGCGTCTCCCGCTTCGACGCCGTTCGGCGTGAACTCCCTGATTTCGCCTGCGCAGGCCGCTGAAAGCGCCGCGACGCCGTCGGGCTTCGGCGACCTCGTCAGCAAGGTCAAGCCCGCCGTCATCTCGGTGCGGGTGAAGATCGACCAGGACAACGACAAGAGCGCGATGCTGCAACAGAACCGGATGGATCAGGACGAGAATTCCCCGTTCGACCAGTTCTCGCAACAGTTCGGCTTCCGCGGCCCGGGTGGCATGAACGGCATGCCGCGCCAGCGTCACCAAGTGATCACGGGCGAGGGCTCCGGCTTCTTCATCTCGGCCGACGGCTATGCCGTGACCAACAACCACGTCGTCGACCACGCCGAGTCCGTGCAGGTGACGATGGACGACGGCACGATCTACACCGCGAAGGTGGTCGGCACCGATCCGAAGACCGACCTCGCGCTGATCAAGGTCGACGGCAAGAAGGACTTCCCGTTCGTGAAATTCTCCGACCAGAAGCCGCGGATCGGCGACTGGGTGGTCGCGGTCGGCAATCCCTTCGGCCTCGGCGGCACCGTGACGGCCGGTATCGTCTCCGCCAGCGGCCGCGACATCGGTAACGGCCCCTATGACGACTACATCCAGATCGATGCACCGATCAACAAGGGCAATTCCGGCGGTCCGGCCTTCGACATGAACGGCAACGTGATCGGCGTGAACACCGCGATCTTCTCGCCCTCGGGCGGCTCGGTCGGCATCGGCTTCGATATTCCGTCCTCGACCGCCAAGCTCGTGATCGCGCAGCTGAAGGACAAGGGCGCCGTCACCCGCGGCTGGCTCGGTGTGCAGGTGCAGCCGGTGACTGCGGAGATCGCCGAGAGCCTCGGCCTGAAAGAGGCGCGCGGCGCAATCGTCGATAACCCGCAGGATGGCAGCCCGGCGGCGAAGGCCGGCATCGAGGCTGGCGACGTCATCACCGCCGTCAATGGCACCGCGATCAAGGACTCCCGCGATCTCGCCCGCACCATTGCCACGCTGGCGCCGGGCACATCCGTGAAGCTCGATGTCGTCCACAAGGGCGATACCAAGACGATGACGCTGGCGCTCGGCGAGCTGCCGAACGAAAAGCAGGCCAAAGCTGACGACGGCAAGACGCAGCAGGCCCCCGGCACGCCGCGCCTCGGGCTCAGCCTGGCGCCGGCCGGCGACGTTCAGGGCGCAGGCCAGAAGGGCGTCGTGGTCACCGAGGTCGACCCGCAGGGACCGGCGGCACAGCGCGGCATCCAGACCGGCGACGTCATCCTCAATGTCGGCGGCAAGGCGGTCGCCAATGTCGGCGACGTCCGCTCCGAACTGGCGCAGGCCAAATCGTCCGGCAAGAACAGCGTGCTGCTGCAGGTGAAGAACGCCGAGGCGATTCGTTTCGTGGCGGTGCCGCTGGCATAACCTCTCGGTCTTGACGGCAAATTCAAAAGGCGGCCTGCGGGCCGCCTTTTTCGTGCGAGCCTTTCGAGATACCCACAGGCCGCCGATAACATTCTCGTTAACGGCAGCAATGATGACGGGTTCGCCCGAAAAAGCCGCGTTCGCTCGTCACACTTTTGGAATCGCTTGTTGTACCTTGGCGGCAGTGACGGCGCCGAGGCAAGTTGCAGGAGTAGAACTTCGGACGTCCGGCTGCTTTGTGGAACCCGCCGGTGGTTCGCATTTGATCGGTGCCGACATGGATCGATTGAAGCTCTGGCTGAAGCTTGCGCTGCTCGCGGCGCCGCTGGTGCTGTCGGGCGGAAGCGCCATGGGGCGCGATGACGGCCGCTTCACCGATTCGCCGCTGAAACCCTGGTTCGACAGCCTGCGCAGCCATCTCGGTCCGTGCTGTTCGGACGCCGACGGCGTTGCGGTGGCCGATCCTGACTGGGACTCGCACAATGGGCACTACCGGGTCCGTCTCGACGGAGAGTGGGTCGAGGTCCCCGACGAAGCCGTGATCACCGAACCGAACCTCGCCGGCCGTACCATGGTCTGGCCGGTCAAGACGGCGTTCGGCGTTTCGATTCGCTGCTTCATGCCCGGCAGCATGATCTGATGCCGGTCGGCGTCACCGCCTGGCGGATTTTCGCTTCGAGCTCTTCTTCTTCTTCGTCTTGGACGTCTTCCGCTTCGAGGCCTTCTTCGGCACCTTCTTGCCTTTCTTGCGGGCTTCCGACAGGCCGATCGCAATCGCCTGCTTGCGGCTCTTCACGCGTCCGCCGCGGCCGCCTGGTCCGCTCTTCGCAGTCCCCTTCTTGTAACGCCGCATCTCGCGCTCGACATCATTGCCGGCACTGCGTGAGTAACGGCGTTTCTTTGCCTTGCGTGCCATCAACTCTCTCCCGTGACCTCCCCTTGGCCTCGGAAGAGAACAGGAGTGCTGACGCAACGTTCCAAAGGCGTCGTGTGCGCGCCTCAGAAGGAGTTCGCGAGTTCGATCTCCGCTTCGAGCACCTGGATGCGGCGCGCGGCTTCGGCAGAGGACAGGCCGCGATCGTATTGCGCGGGCTGATAGGCCTCCTCACTCAGCCGCCTCAGCCGCAACCCCTGCGCCCGGGTCATCTGCTCCATGAGAAAAGCCTTGGCGTCGTATTTACCCTGAACCTGCATGTCGCTCTCCACACTGAATTCGTGGCTTGACTATATGTTCTTATTTTGTTCTAACAAGTCATGGACAATAGAATTAATGAAATTCGACGCAAAATCAGCGCCTTGAGGCTGGAGATGGCCGATGTCGAGGCGTCCGTGCGGGATCTGGTCAATCGGGATCGCGACTGCACCGAACGGGCCCAGGCGCAGATGGATCTGCGCCGGAAAATCGATCTGTTGATCGGCGAATGGAAGGCGTCCGGCGGTGGCGGGGTGTTGCCCACATCCGCGACCGGGTGCGTCTTCGTCCGCTGAAGGGCGAGAGCAGGCCCGTGCGCCGTTGAGACATGGCACTTAGGTGGCGGATGGAGGCAGACGGTGGAGGAAGACCCGGACACCTACCGGATTCTGAAGCTGCGCGCCGAAATCCTGGAATTGGGTTCCGCGATCCGGCAGTTGCAGCGTGAGGGCCTCGACCATGCCGCGGCCCAGCTCCTGATCGCGCGCAAGCGGGCGCAGCTCGACCACCTCGTGAAGACGGACTCCGCAAGTCGCCGCCTTGACATCATTGACATCCGACGCAGCTAAAGCGGTCGCGCAACGCGACATGCAACAAGAAGCCCCGCGTCGCCACGGGGCTTCTTATTGCCGTGAGCCGGCGCTTACTTGCTCATTCCGCTCTGGGGCTTGGTCATGCTGCCACCCTGATCGCTGCCAGGGCCGGCGCCGCCCTGGCCGGACGCGTCGGGAGGAACGGTCTTCTTCATGTTGGCGCCGGTGGTCTGCGAGGACGAGGTCGCCGATCCGTGTTTGGCCTTATGCGACTTGGCTTGCGCGGCGAAAGGCGCGGCAGCGAGGCCAGTTGCCAACATCACGGCGAAAGCGAGCTTGGTCGTGTTCATGCGCGGGAACTCCCTGAGTTAAATCGACGCAGGCAGCCAACCGCTCATCGCCGCGGGAGTTCCGAACCAGACGTCACATTGCGCTTCACGCGCGCTTCAAGATTCCTTGTCCTCGTTGAGGATGAACACGACGCCCGTCAGCGCGGCACCGATGGCAAACGTCGTCACCATCGTGCCGACAAAGACCAAAACGGCCGCACGGCCGCCGTGGTTCAGCAATTCTGCGACCGCAGGATTGGCCAGGATCAATGCAAGCGTGAAGGCCAGGCCGAGTGCCGCGCCCATCATCGCGTGCGTCATCAGTTTGATGATTCCGGCAGGAGAGATCAGGCTTTGCGACTGTTTCGGCGACTTTTTTGCGCGCATGGAACTGCCACTCGATCTGGCATGCAAACGCGCGCCCCCATCCTGGGTTCCAATCCGGATGAAGGAATTGTCACGAGCCGCTTCATCCGACGTTCATGCCGACCTTGCGAGGATGAGCACCATCAACACGGGAACATTCGATATGGGCAAGGTGGTCTTTCTCTATCGCTCGCTGGCCTACCGTAACGCGGCGGCCGACATGTTGCGCAAGGCGCGCAAGCTGCCGCGCGGTGCAGAGCGCAGCGCCGCCCGCCGCTACGCGACGGCGTTGCGTGATCTCGCGCAAACGGAAGCCTGGCTCGAGGGGCGTGTCGCCGATGAACCACGGCCGATGTTGCGGTTGAAGGTCGCTGCGTCGCGCTAACCCGACGCGCGCTGAAGTTCGGGAGAAGTGCCGGTCGCGAACTTGTCCTGCCCCGCCGATGTTGCCGCGCTCTTGCGCGTCAACGGCACATCGAGACGGCACAACAGGCCCTCTGAACGCCAATCGAACTGCGCCTGTCCGCCGAGCTGGGATTCGACACTGGCGAGCAAGCTTCTCGTGCCGAAGCCACGCGACTTCGGCGTCCTGACCAACGGCCCACCGGTCTCCTCCCAGGTCAAGATGAGGAGATCGTTCTCGGCCTGCCAGCCGATCGCGAGCCGCCCCGACCGGGTCGAGAGCGCGCCATATTTGGCCGAGTTGGTGAAGAGCTCGTGCAGCGCCAGCGCCAGGGTCTGGGCTGTCGCAGGCAGCAACTGAACCTCGGGACCCGCAAGCTTGATTTGTCCGCCGAGCGAATAGGGTGCAAGCTCTTCCTCGATCAGCTTGGAGAGTTCGGCGCCTTGCCAGCTCGACAGCGACAGGATGGTGTGCACGCGCGCGAGCGCGTTGATGCGCCCCTCGACGGCACTGACGTAAGCCTTGACCTCGTCGGCGCGGGTGAGGCGCACGATCGACTGTGCCAGCGCCAGCGCATTCTTGGCCCGATGATCGACTTCGCGTGCGAGCAGGTTCTGCCGTTCCTCGGCGCGCTTGCGCTCGGTGATATCGACGGTGACTCCGCTCACCCGCACCACGCGACCGCCCGGTTCCACCGTTGCCGCCGCCGTGCCGACGCACCAGCGCACCTCGCCATTGGGCCGGCAGACGCGAAACTCTCCTTCATAGGCGTGGGCGCCGGTATTGAACGCGGCAACCGCTTGCCCGAACTGATCGACGTCATCCGGGTGGAGCAGCGCCTGGATGTTGGCCGAGGTGACGTTGAAGGTTTCCGGCGTCACGCCGAAGATGCGGTACTGGCCTTCGTCCCACATCCAGTCGCCGTTGACCCAGTCCCAATCCCAGGATCCCATCTTGCCGGCGGCGATCGCCATGCTGCGCCGCTCTTCGCTCTCGCGCAGCTTCGCGGTGGAATTTTCCAGTTCGGCCGTGCGGGCGCGGACGCGATCCTCGAGATCCTGGTTCAGCCGTTCGAGCTCGCGCGTCTTGCGGTACAGCTCCGCAAACACCTTGACCTTGGCGCGCAGCACCTCCGGTACGACCGGAACCGGCACGTAATCGACCGCGCCCATCTCGTAGCCGCGCAACCGGTCGATGTCGCTGACCTGAATGGCCGAGATGAAGATCATTGCGGTCTTCTGGAAACGCGGATGCTCGCGGATCATCGCGGCGAGCTCGAAGCCGTCGAGTTCGGGCATGCAGACGTCGACCAGGATCACCGCGATCTCGGTCTTGAGCAGGACCTCCAGCGCCTCGCGGCCGGACGAGGCGATCACGAGGTTCTCGCCGAGTTCCTTCAAGATCACCTCGTAGGCGAGCAGCTTGGCCGGCTGATCGTCGACGAGGAGAATATTGACCTTTTCGTGGTCCATTCGCGGATCCAACTCAGCGGTGCAGCCACATGCGGATCGCAAGCAGCAATTGATCGGTGTTGACGGGTTTGGCGAGGTAGTCGGACGCGCCGGCTTCCAGGCATTTCTCGCGGTCGCCCTTCATTGCCTTCGCCGTCAGCGCGATGATCGGCAGGCGCAGGAAGGCCGGGTTCTCCCGGATCACGCCGATGGTCTGATAGCCATCCATCTGCGGCATCATGATGTCCATCAGCACGATGGCGATTTCCGGGTTGGACTCGACCAGCGTCACCGCCTCGCGGCCGGTGGTCGCCGTCAGCACTTTCATGCCGCGTCGCTCCAGCACGCTCGACAGCGCGAAGATGTTGCGGGCGTCGTCGTCGACCAGCAACGCGGTCTTGCCGATCAAATCCTCGTCGGAACTGTTGAGCTTCTCCAGCATGCGCTGCTTCTCGACCGGCAGCTCGGTGATCACGCGATGCAGGAACAACGCAGTCTCGTCGAGCAGGCGTTCGGGTGACTCCACACCCTTGACCACGATGCTACGCGCCATGGTGTGAAGTTCCGCATCCTCTTCCGCGGAGAGCTCGCGGCCGGTGAACACCACCACCGGAACGTTCGACAATGTGTCGTCGCGACGGATCTGCTCCAGCACCTCGAAGCCACTCATATCGGGCAGCCGGAGGTCGAGCACCACGCAGTCGCAGGGCGCTTCGCGCAGAGTCGACAGCGCACCGGCACCGGTGTCGCTGGTCACGATTTCGATGTCGTCGTGATGCAGCAGTTCGCGGATCGACAGCTGCTCGGCCTCGTTGTCCTCGACGATCAGGAGCCGCTTGCGCCGCGGTCGCGCGTATTCCTTGATCTGCGTCAGCGCGGCGGCGACACCTTCGGTGGTCGTCGGCTTGTTGACGAAGGAAAAGGCGCCGCGGGCGAGTGCGTGCTGCCGGTCTTCGTCGAGCGTGATGATCTGCACGGGAATGTGGCGCGTCAGCGGGTTGTGCTTGAGCTGGCTCAGCACAGTCCAGCCGAGCATGTCGGGCAGAAACACGTCGAGTGAGACGGCCCTCGGCTGATACTGTTTTGCGAGTTCGAGCGCCTCCGCGCCCTGCGCCGCGACCAGGACCTTGAAACCCTTGTCGCGAGCGAGATCAACCAGAATACGCGCATAATGCGGATCGTCCTCGACGATGAGCAGGATGCTGTCGCCGGGTTCGAGATTGAGCCGGTCGTCGGGCAGCTGCTCGATGACGCGCTGCTGTTCTGGCGCGACCGGCTGGAGTGCCGGCGGCTGGTTGTACTGTTGCGGCGCTGGTGCTGCGCGCGGCGCCAGCGTCGGGCCGGAGTATTTCAGCGGCAGATACAGCGTGAAGGTCGAGCCCTTGCCCGGGGCACTGCGAAGGTGGATTTCGCCGCCGAGCAGACTCGCCAGTTCGCGGCTGATGGCGAGGCCAAGGCCAGTGCCGCCGTATTTGCGGCTGGTGCCGGCGTCCGCCTGCTGGAACGCCTCGAAGATCAGCTTCTGCTTCTCGAGGGGAATGCCGATGCCGGTATCGGAGACCTCGAAGGCGATCACGGCCGGCGCGGAGTTCAGCACGGGATGATCCGTGCCCCAACCGCCGAGCGCGCCGGCGACCTGCAGCCGCACTTCGCCTTCACCGGTGAACTTGAAGGCGTTGGAGAGCAGGTTCTTCAGCACCTGTTGCAGACGCTTGGAGTCGGTGACGATGCTGCGTGCGAGATTCGGATCGACGTCGATCTTGAACGACAGATTGCGGTTCTCCGCTTCATGCCGGAACGGGCGTCCAACCGTCTCGAGCAGGTTGGCGGTGAGGATTTCCTCGGCGTCCACTGTCACCGTGCCGGACTCGATCTTGGAGAGATCGAGAATGTCGCTGATGAGGTTCAGGAGGTCGGTGCCGGCACCGTGGATGGTGCGCGCGAATTCGACCTGTTTGCCCGTGAGGTTGCCATCGGGATTGTCGGTGAGCTGCTGTCCGAGAATCAGGATCGAGTTCAGCGGCGTGCGCAGCTCGTGGCTCATATTGGCCAGGAATTCCGACTTGTACTTCGAGGTCAGCGCGAGCTCGGTTGCCTTTTCCTCAAGCGCGCGGCGCGCCTGCTCGATTTCCTGATTCTTGCGCTCGACCTCGACGTTGCGCTCGGCGAGCTGCTGCGCCTTCTGCTCGAGCTGGTCGTTGGTCTGCTGCAACTCGCGCTGCTGCGTCTGCAGCTCGCCGGCGAGCTGCTGCGACTGCTTGAGCAGGCCTTCGGTCTGCATCGTCGCTTCGATCGAATTGAGCACGATGCCGATGGAATCGGTGAGCTGCTCCAGGAACGTCATCTGCGAGGTCGTGAACGAGGCGAGCGAGGCGAGCTCGATCACCGCCTTGACCTGGCCCTCGAACAGCACGGGCAGCACCACGAGGTTCTTCGGCGCGACGCGAAGCAGCGCCGAGTTGATCGGCACCACGTCGGCGGGAATATCGGAGACCACGCGCGGGCGCCGGTCGATTGCACATTGGCCGATCAGGCCGTCGCCGAACGGAAGCACGCGCTGATAGGGATAGACGCCGTCGCCGGCATAGGAGGCAAGCAAGAGGAGTTGCGGATTGTCCTCGTTCTCGACCCGGTAGATCACGCCGGTATGTGCGTTGACCAGCGGCGACAGCTCTGTCAGCAGCAGCCGGCCGACGGTCGCGAGATCGCGCTGGCCCTGAAGCATGTTGGTGAACTTGGCAAGGTTGGTCTTCAGCCAGTCCTGCTCGGTGTTCACATCCGTCGTCAGACGGAGGTTCGTGATCATCGTGTTGATGTTGTCTTTGAGCTCGGCCACTTCGCCGCGGGCGTCGACCTGAATCGACCGCGTCAAATCGCCCTTGGTCACGGCAGTTGCCACCTCCGCGATCGCGCGCACCTGCGAGGTGAGGTTGGCCGCGAGCAGGTTGACGTTGCCGGTAAGGTCCTTCCAGGTGCCGGCGGCGCCGGGCACGTCGGCTTGACCACCCAGCCGGCCTTCGACGCCGACCTCGCGCGCCACCGACGTCACCTGGTCGGCGAAGGTCGCGAGCGTCTCCGTCATGTTGTTGATGGTATCGGCGAGTGCCGCGACCTCGCCCTTCGACTTCACGGTGAGATTTTGTTTGAGGTCGCCGTTGGCGACCGCGGTCACCACCTTGACGATGCCGCGGACCTGCTCGGTCAGGTTCGCCGCCATGAAGTTGACGGTGTCGGTGAGGTCCTTCCAGGTGCCGGCCACACCGGGCACCTGGGCCTGACCACCGAGCTCGCCTTCGGTGCCGACCTCGCGCGCAACGCGGGTGACTTCGCCGGCGAACGCGTTGAGCTGGTCCACCATGGTGTTGATGGTGTTCTTGAGCTCGAGGATTTCGCCCTTCACGTCCACGGTGATCTTGCGAGACAAGTCGCCGCGTGCGACCGCCGTGGTCACTTCGGCGATGTTGCGAACCTGCGTGGTGAGGTTGGCCGCGAGCAGGTTGACGTTGTCGGTCAGGTCCTTCCAGGTGCCGCCGACGCCGGGCACGACCGCCTGACCGCCGAGCCGGCCTTCGGTGCCGACCTCGCGCGCCACGCGCGTCACTTCGGCCGCGAAGGAGCGGAGCTGCTCCACCATCGTGTTCAAGGTGTCCTTGAGCAGCAGGATCTCGCCGCGCACGTCCACCGTGATCTTCTTCGACAAATCGCCGCCGGCGATCGCGGTCGCGACCTCGGCGATGTTGCGGACCTGAGCCGTGAGGTTCGAGGCCATGAAGTTGACGTTGTCGGTGAGGTCCTTCCAGGTGCCGGCGACGCCGGACACTTCGGCCTGGCCGCCGAGCTTGCCTTCGGTACCGACTTCGCGGGCGACGCGCGTCACCTCGCCGGCGAAAGCGTTGAGCTGGTCCACCATGGTGTTGATGGTGTTCTTCAGCTCGAGGATTTCGCCTTTCACGTCCACGGTGATCTTGCGGGACAAGTCGCCGCGCGCCACGGCGGTCGTGACCTCGGCGATATTGCGGACCTGAGCGGTGAGGTTGCCCGCCATCGAGTTGACGGAATCGGTCAGATCCTTCCAGGTGCCGGCCACGCCGGGCACGTTGGCCTGACCGCCGAGCCGGCCTTCGGTGCCGACCTCGCGCGCCACGCGCGTCACCTCACCGGCGAAGCGGTTGAGCTGGTCGACCATCGTGTTGAGCGTGTCCTTCAGCTGAAGGATCTCGCCGCGGACGTCCACCGTGATCTTGCGCGAGAGGTCGCCGCCGGCGATTGCGGTCGCGACCTCGGCGATGTTGCGGACCTGGGCAGTCAGGTTGCCCGCCATCGAGTTGACGGAATCGGTC
The DNA here is from genome assembly GCF_021458635.1 of Bradyrhizobium monzae. Lineage (GTDB taxonomy): Bacteria > Pseudomonadota > Alphaproteobacteria > Rhizobiales > Xanthobacteraceae > Bradyrhizobium. Next base: position 323,404 of record NZ_JAIRDQ010000003.1, on the reverse strand, counting down.
AAATCCTTCCAGGTGCCGGCGACGCCGGGCACGCCGGCCTGGCCGCCGAGCTTGCCGTCGGTGCCGACTTCGCGCGCCACGCGCGTCACTTCGCCGGCGAAGGCGTTGAGCTGGTCCACCATGGTGTTGAGCGTTTCCTTCAGCTGAAGGATTTCGCCCGAAACGTTCACCGTGATCTTCTTCGACAAATCGCCCTTGGCGACCGCGGTCGCGACCTCGGCGATGTTGCGGACCTGGCCGGTCAGGTTCGACGCCATCGAGTTGACGGAGTCGGTCAAGTCCTTCCAGGTGCCGCCGACGCCGCGCACGACGGCCTGGCCGCCGAGCTTGCCTTCGGTGCCGACCTCACGCGCGACGCGCGTGACTTCGCCGGCGAAGGCGTTGAGCTGGTCCACCATGGTGTTGATGGTGTCCTTCAGCTCCAGGATTTCGCCGCGCGTGTCCACGGTGATCTTCTTCGACAAGTCGCCGCCGGCGACCGCCGTCGTCACCTCGGCGATGTTGCGAACCTGCGCGGTCAGGTTCGACGCCATCGAGTTGACGCTTTCGGTGAGGTCCTTCCAGGTGCCGGCGACGCCGAGCACGTTGGCCTGGCCCCCGAGCCGGCCTTCGGTACCGACCTCGCGGGCGACGCGCGTGACTTCGCCGGCGAAGGCGTTGAGCTGGTCCACGCAGGTATTGAGCGTTTCCTTCAGCTGAAGGATTTCGCCCGACACGTTCACGGTGATCTTCTTGGAGAGGTCTCCGCCCGCGATGGCGGTGGCGACGTCGGCGATGTTGCGGACCTGTGCGGTCAGGTTCGACGCCATGAAGTTGACGTTGTCGGTCAGGTCCTTCCAGGTGCCGGCTACGCCGGGCACTTGCGCCTGGCCGCCGAGTTTGCCTTCGGTGCCGACCTCGCGCGCGACGCGCGTCACTTCGGAGGCGAAGGCGTTCAACTGGTCCACCATGGTGTTGATGGTGTCCTTCAGCTCCAGAATTTCGCCGCGCACGTCCACTGTGATCTTGCGGGACAAGTCGCCGCGCGCCACGGCGGTCGTCACGTTGGCGATGTTGCGGACCTGTGCGGTGAGGTTGCCGCACATCGCGTTTACGGAGTCCGTCAAGTCCTTCCAGGTGCCGGCGACGCCGGGCACGATGGCCTGGCCGCCGAGCTTGCCGTCGGTGCCGACCTCACGCGCGACGCGCGTCACTTCGGAGGCGAAGGAGCGCAACTGGTCCACCATCGTGTTGATGGCTTCCTTGAGCTGAAGGATCTCGCCGCGGACGTCGACGGTGATCTTCTTGGACAAGTCGCCGTTGGCCACTGCGATCGTCACCTCGGCGATGTTGCGAACCTGGTTGGTGAGGTTGTTCGCCATCGAGTTGACGCTCTCGGTCAGGTCTTTCCAGACACCGGTCACTTCCGGCACCTGGGCCTGGCCGCCGAGTTTTCCCTCGGTGCCGACCTCGCGCGCGACGCGTGTCACCTCGGAGGTGAAGACGCCGAGCTGCTTGATCATCGTGTTGACGATGGTCGCCGATTGCAGGAATTCGCCGCGGAGCGGGCGGCCCTCGACGTCGAGCTTGACGGTCTGGAGCAGGTCGCCCTGCGCCACCGCTGCGACCGCGCGGGTCACCTCGCGCGTCGGCCACAACAGATCGTCGATCAGCGTGTTGACGGAGCCTTCCATGTCGGCCCAGGAACCGGAGGCGAGGCCGAATTTTACGCGCTGGCGGGTCTTGCCTTCGCGTCCCACCACTTGGCCGACCAGCTCGAGCTGCTGCGCCATGCGCTGGTTGGCGGCGATGATTTCGTTGAAAGTATCGGCGATCTTGCCGTCGATCCCGAGATAGTCGCCGCTCATGCGCACGGAGAAGTCACCGCTCCGCATGGCCTGGAGCGCAAGCAGCAATTCCGGCCGGGAATCCGGCTCCGATGTGCCGTTGGGTTTGGGTTTCGGGATGCGACGACCGGAGCGTGATGCCGTTCCGGAATCGAGGTCGCTCATACTAATTCCCCCGCAAGCGTCGGCCGAATCCACGGCGTGACGCAACTGATCAAAATAGAGCGTCAGCCAAATTCGAAATCAAGCGCCAAGGTTGCGGCGCGAGGAATTGGAACCTGTTTTGCTCAGCCCGGCCAAACCAACTGCGGAGGTTGGCGAGAGTTCCATCGAATTCCTCAAAAATTGTCAGCCCTTAGGAGGGGGCTGGGGTGTTCCAATTCGGAAACTCCAGCCCGCCGGCTTAGGAACGTCGGGATCCGGATCGGCGTGGGCGCCGGCCGGTGCCCCAAGCGGGCCAGCAGCATCACCCTGAGGACAAGTAGGCTGCTACTTGTCAGCCATGGTACGTTCGGCATCCTTCAACTGCGCGCGCAGCACCGGCAGGTGCTCGTGGGCGAAAACAGCGAGTGCGGGATTGTCGGGCGTCCTCAGATAGCGCTCGAGCAGGGCAATCGCGGATTCATATTCGGGAATCTGTGCGGCATAGAAACTTCTGACATAGGCCGGCCCGTCCGTATCATCGGGTTGGGCAAGGCTGATGCCGGCCGATTTTGCCTTGCTCACGCGCGGCTCGGCGCCGATGGCGTCCTGAATCTCCTTGAGCGCCTTGTCCCGCTTGGCCGCCTCTTCGTCGCGCAGCGCAGCGAGGTTCTTGACCTCCGCATTGCCCTTCAGGTCGGTGCTCTCCAGCAGACCGTGCTGGAAGCGGCTGAAGGCGTAGAGGCCGCTGATGACGTCCGTTGCGTCGGGCGCGCGATCACCGCGCACCTGCTCGCCCGTGCTGTCGGCAAGAGCTGCAGTGCTGACGAAGGCGAGGACGATCGCGACAAATATCCGCATGACTATCCAATGGCCTGTGGCGTGCGAAGTTCCGGCGGAGGTTACGATCCTGTAAGGGCGGTTGCGGGGCGCAGGTTCCATGCCCACGTCTTATCCATGAAACAGTCTGATATCTTCAGAGACAACGCCGAGAACTGTCTGCAATTGGCCGAGCGTTCGGCAGGGCAACCCGCCTATAATCGCTATTCGCGCATGGCGGATGCCTGGACGGCCTTGGCGAAAGAGCAAGACTGGCTCGATGGCGAAGTCCCGCCGGTGAAAATTCGCGTCCGCCAAAACCTAGATGCATAGCCGCTCTCGCTTTCGTGAGTCCGCGTGTGAGACCGCTCACGGAACGGGCGCGACCAATCAGCAATAACCAGGAATAGTCGATCGCGTTCATTTTCCCGATTCCAGAAGGAGGTTTTGCGATGGCTCCACGTCTGGCACTTCTCTCACTCATGCTCGCCTTTGGCGTCTCGGTCGCGTTCGCGACGCTGACGACGGTCCGGCAGATGCATCACGAAAACGCATCCGTGGCGGTGCATGCGGCGCACAGCTAGCGTCGCACTCCTTTCGCACGTTCGGAACATTCGACTTACCGGAGCGTAAGCGCTTCGAGGCATCGAAACACGCGAGAGGACATCATGGCACATTCCGACCACGGCATCGTCAAGGACAAGCGCGCGGAAGATCAGCCGCGCGACAAACAGCGCGCGCAGACCGTGCACAAGACGGACCAGAAGGGCTCGCCATCGCGCGAGGCGACGCGCGATCCCAAGCTGAACGATAACAGCAAGACGCCGGGCTCCGGCATGAGCCCGGACGATTCCGGCGCCGCGCCGACTGGCTAATTCCGCGAGGAACGAATCCCGGCGCGAAGAGTCGATGGATTGCTTCCGGTGACATGCCCCCGGTGCTCCGGAAGCAATCTCCAAGAACGGCCCTGGCACCCACCGTGCCGGGGTCGTTTGCTTTGGGAGAAAGATCCGGATCAGTTTTCGTTGTCGCCCTCAGGGTCGACTTGAGTATGTCCGTCGCGGCCGCGGCCGAACACGCCGAAGCTGCTCGACTTCACGCCGGCCCCGGCATCGACGCCCACAGCGGCGAGGCCGAACTTGAGGAGCTCGCGGACTGCGGCCGCGCGGGTCGGCATGCGATGTTTGAACCGGAAATCATCAACAGCCGCCAGCTCTTCCGGCGAGAGCATGACTTGAAGGCGCTCGGCCCGAAGGTCGTTCATGGTCGGTCACGCAAAATGTGCAGGTTGAATAATTTACTCAACGAACGAATTTGGCGACGGTTCCACAAGAGTCGAAACAATCGCCCAATGAGTAAAATAATTTAGCAGAATCAATATGTTATTATTGAAACGACCCGCTCGATGGCGCGTTCTTTTGGAAAGGGAGATAAGCCATGACGGATGAAGTCAGGTTACCTCGCAAGCTTTCCGAAGAGGCGGAGGCGCAGAAGCCGAAGCGTCCCAGCCATCAGAAGGTGATCGAGCAAGTCGAGCGCTGGGCCAACAGCCCGGGCCTGCAGCCGCCGAGGACGGACAATGCGAAGACGATCTGAGCCCCACACATTCGAACAACGTCTCGACGCGCAGAGGCTACGCCTCGAGCACGAACTAGCGTGCCTGCCGAGCGGTCATCAGCGCGACTCCGTCGTCGCACGCATCGACCAGTTGCAGACTGCGGCCGAGATGTACGATTTCCTGATGCTGCGGGAAGAGACTGCGGTATCTCGCTGATCGCCTCAGCGTTCAACCCGCGTGGCGTGGGAGGTGATGCGAAGCTTTCGCCTCAGCGACCAGGCCGAAACCGAGACGGCAGCCCAGACCAGGATGGCGGCCGCGAATGCTCCGATCACGTTCGTTGCGACCAGGGCGTAGAAGGTAGCCGCAAATGCCGCAAGGCCAATGCTTCCGAGGCCTGCACCCGCCGCATCGAGAGCTGCCGCCTGCTGGCCGCGTCTCCGTCCGCTGAAACCCGCCTTCTCCTTGGCCCGGCGCTCATGGCTTTCGATCAGCGTCGCGCTGGCACAAAAGATCGCTGGTAATGCGAGGAAGAGCCCACCGACAGCGACGCCAAAGCGTGCACTCACTGCGCCTGCGACGACCGTCGCCAGTCCGCCGAGCAGGAAGCGAACGCCGTATTCGTACCATTTCGTTTGCTTCAGAGCGGACGACGACAGTTTGATCAGCATCAGGCGGCCCCTCCAAAACCCGCGAGCAGGGCAAAGGCGACGGCAAGCCATACGACGGAAGCGATGATGGTGGCGGGCAGCGCTGCCAGTCGAAGCCTCATCAGGAGATGGCAGACGGCAAGGCTGTAGCAGGCGAGGGCGATCGCGCCGTAAATCATCGTCCAGCTTTCGGCCGCAGCGAATTGCGGGCCGTGCTGGACGACGGCGATGCCGAGCGTGGCGAGCGCGACCGATGGCGCGGCGCCGAGGAGGCCGCCAAAACTCTTGGGCCTCAGCATGTCGCCGAGGATCGCAAAGCCGGATACGATCACGCCGCCGGCGATGAAGCGGAGCACATATTCGGTCATCGCCGTGGCCGGCGATCTCTGGGCCCGCGGCTCGGCCTCGCCAACGTCCATGGCCTCAGCATCCGCTCGACGAGGATGCCGAGGGTGAAGCCTGCGACGACATCGCTCGCCCAGTGCGCGAGCAGCGCGACACGGGTCAGCGAGAGGCCCGCTGCAATGGAGCGCGCGAGACGACGCCGGCCCGGCGGCAGCAAGCCGGCCGCGGACGCCAGCGCGCCCATGTGCACGGCATGGCCGGACGGGAAGGCGTCGCGGGGCCGTCCGGAGAAAGGGACGCCGCGGCGATGGCCTCGTACCGTTAGGCGGTCCGGCCGGACCTGGTCGAACACCGATTTCAGGATATGCGGCAGCACAGCCGTTGCGACCGAAACCGCCAGGATGTGATTAGCAACGCGGCGTTCTTCCCCAGCTCGAAGCCGGGTGTAAAGCCAACCCGCAGAGGCGAGGGCGAGCAGCACATGCTCGTCGGCGCCCCAGGTCAGGGCTTCAGCCGTCTGCTCAAGCCCTGCGTTGGTATGATCCGCAATCTCGTTTGCGATCGCGAAATCGATCGGTGTCGGTTTAACCGTTACTAGCGCCATCAGTCGATAATCGACGAGCTATTTTTCGTGACGGTTCTGTAACGGCCTGGTGACGGCGATCGTTCCTACGGCTCGTTGCGGCGACCAACACGCGCTCGGTACCGAGGTTCCTAATCCGTCGGATGGCGGCCGGTGCGCGGATTGATGGGATCGGTCGGCTTGCGCCGGAGTCTTTCAGGCAAGAACGGCTCGGATGGCGAAGCCGACGGAGTGGCGCGCACATCGGCATGATGCTGCGCCCGCTCGTGTGGCGTCTGGTTGGTGTTGATCTGACGCTTCACGTCGACGCCGTCGACGGGATCGTTGACGCCATGTTGGATATCGCGAAGTCGCTCATGGTTCACCTTAGTCGTTTCCGGGCAGGATCTTTTCGAACACCTGCCGCGCTGCTCCCCGGATAGCGCCGCTCTCGTTCGGATCCCCCACAGTGGACGGCTCCCGGTTTCCCTGATCTGACAATCAAGAACAGCGCGTTCCCGGCGATGTTCCTGTTTGGTCGCAGGTGCCCTCTGGAACGATCCCCCCTTCACCCAAGTTGGTCCACACATCGGCTGAGTGGAGAATCGAAATGTTGAATCAAGGCGAGCTGGATCGCGGCGAGATGGGCCGTTTGATTGGCAGCGACAAGGTCGAGGGAACGTCGGTTTATGGCGCGGATCGGAACAAGATCGGTTCGATCGAACGCGTGATGATCGACAAGGTCAGCGGCAAGGTATCCTACGCCGTGCTCGGCTTCGGTGGATTTCTGGGCCTCGGCAATGATCACTACCCATTGCCCTGGCAGTCGCTGAAGTACGACACCGAGCTCGGCGGCTACGTCACCGGGATCACCGCGAAGTCGCTCGAAGGTGCGCCAAAATACGGCGAGCGCAGCGATTGGAACTGGGGCGATGACGCCGCCATGCGTGGTGTCAACTCCTACTATGGCGTTCCCTTCGCTTGAATCGCGTCATCGAGAGGGAGATCCGATGAGCCAGGAAAAGCCCGACGACGATCCCCGGCATCAGAATGACTGGGGATCGCACGCCCAGACGGACAAGCCCTGGAAGGGCAATCCGGAGAAGGAGCAGAAGTCCGGCGAGAAGAAGCCGGACCTGGAGAAGTGGCACGAGACCAAGACGCATTGACCGGGGCGCAGACGATTTGTGGAGCGCGGGGCAACTTGGTGCTGCGTTTCCTTTTTTGCGCAATGCACTCACGAATGACGGCGGTGCTCGCACAGCCCGGAACCATGCCCCAAGGCTTGCGGTTAGGCTCCCGGCATGCGCGCATGGCCAAGCCGTAGGGCGCACCTTTAGTCCCGATCGAGGTGTTCATAGTGGATGCTCAAACCCGGGAGCGTGGGCCGTCGGCGGAGCAACCGCAGAAGGTGGAACCTCCAAACAATTCGCCGGATCCCGAGCGCGAGACCAAGGATCAGTCCGGGAATCCGGACAGGGCCCCGTCGCTACGCGAGCGGATTGCCGAGCATTGGCTGCTCGCCCTCGTCGGCGCCGCCGTGCTGATCGCAGCGCTGGTCGGCGGCCTGCTCTATTGGCTGGAGGTTCGCCACTATGAATCAACCGACGACGCCTTCGTCGCGGCGCGCAGCTTTTCCGTGGCCTCGAAGGTCGGCGGTTACGTGACCGATGTCCCGGTCACGGACAACCAGCACGTCAACGCTGGCGATCTCATCGCCAAGATCGACGAGCGCGACTATCGCATCGCCGTCGATCAGGCTGCGGCGCAGGTCGAGGTCTCCAAGGCGAACATCGCCAATGTCGCGGCGCAGATCGTTTCCCAGCAGGAGCAGATCAAGCAGGCCCAGGCGCAGCTCGAGCAGGCGCAGGCCCAGCTTCAGTTCTCGCAGGAAGAATCTGCGCGCGCCCAGGACCTGGTCGAGAAGGGCGCCGGCACCGTGCAGCGCCAGCAGCAGACCCGCTCCGATCTTCAGGCCCAGCAAGCCAACACCGAGCGCGCCAGGACCGCGGTGATAGCCGCGCAAGTCGGCATCAAGACGCTGCAGGCTCAGCTCGACGGCGCCAAGGCGCAGCTCCAGCAGTCGCAGGCCCAACTCGATCAGGCCAAGCTAAACCTGCAATACACCAACGTCGTCGCCGTGCAGTCCGGCCGCGTCGTCAAGCTCTCAGGCGCCAAGGGCACGTTCGTGACCGCGGGACAGAGTCTGATGATGTTCGTCCCCGACGAGATCTGGATCGTCGCCAACTACAAGGAGACCCAGCTCGCCGACATGCGGCCGGGCCAGCCGGTCGAGATCCGCATCGATGCCTATCCCGGGCGCATGCTGACCGGCCATGTCGATTCCGTGCAGCCCGGCTCCGGCACCGCCTTCAGCCTGCTGCCGGCGGAGAATGCCACTGGCAACTACGTCAAGGTGGTGCAGCGCGTGCCGGTCAAAATCGTGCTCGACAATTGGCCGGCCGATCTGCCTGTTGGTCCCGGCATGTCGGTCGTACCCTGGACCAGGGTGCGATGACGGACGCCACGCAAGACGGCGCATCTGCCGGCGGCTGGTCGCCGGAACGCTCGGCGGCCGGTGGGCACAATCCTTACCTGATCGCCTTCGTGGTTTCGATCGCGACCTTCATGGAGGTGCTCGACACCACCATCGCCAATGTCGCGTTGCGCCACATCGCCGGCGGGCTCGCGGTCGGCATCGACGAGAGCACCTACGTCATCACCAGCTATCTGGTCGCCAACGCCATCGTGCTGTCGATCTCGGGCTGGCTGTCCACCGTGATCGGCCGCAAGCGCTTCTACATGATCTGTGTCGCGACTTTCACGGTCTCCTCGCTGCTGTGCGGGTTCGCGTGGAATCTGCAGTCGCTGGTGCTCTTCCGTATCCTGCAAGGTCTCGGCGGCGGCGGCATGGCCACGAGCGAGCAGGCGATCCTCGCCGACTCCTTCCCGCCGGCGAGGCGTGGACAGGCTTTTGCCATCTACGGCGTCGCCGTGGTCGTCGCGCCGGTGATCGGCCCGACGCTCGGCGGCTGGATCACCGATACCTACAGCTGGCACTGGGTCTTCCTGATCAACGTCCCGATGGGGCTGCTCTCGCTGTTCCTGGTAGGCACGCTGGTCAAGGAGCCGTCGGGCGCGGAGGAGGAGCGGGAGAAGCTGCTGAGCAAGGGTCTGCGGGTCGACTATATCGGCTTCGCGCTGGTCGCGATCGGGCTCGGCTCGCTCGAGTACGTGCTCGATGAAGGCCAGCGCAACGACTGGTTCGGCTCGAACACGATCATTTTCTTCGCTGTGCTGTCGGCCGTGTCGCTGCTTGCACTGATCCCGTGGGAGCTCTCTCGCGAAGAGCCTATCATCGATCTCCGTCTGCTCGGCCGGCGCCAATTCGCCGCCTGCTTCCTGGTCATGCTCGGCACCGGTGCGGTGCTGATCTCGACCACGCAGATCCTGCCGCAACTGCTCCAGACCGAGCTGAACTACACGGCACTGCTGGCAGGTCTTGCACTATCGCCCGCCGGCATCGTCACCTTGATGCTGATGCCGGTAGCCGGTCGGCTCGTCAGCACGGTGCAGCCGAAATACCTCATCATGTTCGGCGCCGCGGTGGTCGCCTTCTCGATGTGGCACCTGACCGGGCTCAACGGCGACATTACGTATGGCTATGCCGCTCTGTCGCGTATCTTCCTCGCGATCGGGCTTCCTTTCCTGTTCCTGCCGGTCACGACCGCATCCTATGACGGCCTGCCGCCGGACAAGACCAACCAGGCCTCGGCGCTGATCAACGTCGCCCGCAATATCGGCGGCTCCATGGGCGTGGCGCTGGCGCAGACGGTTCTGGCGCAGCGCCAGCAATTCCACCAGAGCCGCCTGATCGAGCACGCCGCGCCGTCCGACCTCGGCTACCAGCAGACCATCGACGCGATGACACGCTACTTCCAGGCCCAGGGCTCGAATGCCAGCGACGCGGCCGCGCAGGCGATCGCCTGGGTGGGGAAGACCTTGCAGCAACAGGTCGACTTCCTCGCCTATATCGACGTGTTCTGGACGCTTGCGATCATCGCGGTGCTGATGATCCCCACGGCGGCCGTGCTGCGTCCGATCAATCTCAGTGCGCCGGCGCGGGGGCACTAGGCGGCGTCAGCTCCCCGCTGTCCCGGCCCCGCATGCACGTGCACCTGCTTGGCATGCAGCGGCTCGCCGCATTCCGAGCACACCATCACCGGGTCGAACAATTTCCCGCAAGCCTTGTGCTCGTGCAGCAGCGGACGGCCGCGCTCGTCGCCCATGTGGGTGTCGCCCCAATGTACCATCGCCATGATGATCGGATAGAGGTCGAGCCCCTTCTGCGTGAGGATGTATTCGTGTCGCTTCGGCGCTTCGGAATAGGGGACGCGGCGCAGGATGCCGAAGCGGACCAGCTTCTTCAGCCGCTCCGAGAGCAGGTGCCGCGTGATCTGGAGCGAGGACTGGAACGCCTCAAAGCGGCGCACGCGCAGAAAACATTCGCGCAGGATGAGAAGCGTCCAGCGGTCGCCGACCACGGCGACGGTGCGGGAGAGCGAGCAGGGCTCCTCGTCCAGCGTATCCCATTTCATGATCCCGTCTCCGGCCTGGGCAGCATAAGTCTGAAAAAGGAACTGACTTGAATGATCTGGGGTATTTCGACGGAAGTTTAGCATCAGATCCCAAGGTTTGACAGTTCTATTTTAGAACTATAGCCTTTGAGCAATCACATGCGCTCACCGGAGGAGGCGACCTTGCCCAAGCGAAACGCGACTGCGGCCGTGATCGGAGCCGGCGATTTCATCGGCTCCGAGATTGCCAAGAAATTCGCCGCCGAAGGCTTTTCGATCTATGCGGGCCGTCGCAACGGCGACAAGCTCGCGCCGCTGGTGAAGGACATCGAAGCCGCAGGCGGCGAGATCCATGCGCGCTCGTTGGATGCGCGGAAGGAGGAGGAAATCATCTCCTTCCTCGACGATGCCGACAAGCACGCGCCGCTGGAAGTCTGCATCTTCAATGTCGGCGCCAACGTCAATTTTCCGATCCTCGACACCACCGAGCGCGTGTTTCGAAAAGTGTGGGAGATGGCCTGCTTTTCCGGCTTCCTCGCAGGGCGCGAGGCGGCGCGGCTGATGCTGGCGCGCGGCGGCGGCAAGATCTTCTTCACCGGTGCGACGGCGTCCCTGCGCGGCGGTAGCGGCTTTGCGGCCTTTGCCAGCGCGAAGTTTGGACTTCGTGCGGTGGCACAGGCAATGGCGCGCGAGCTTGGGCCGAAGAACATCCACGTCGCGCACCTCATCATTGATTCCGGCGTCGACACCGAATGGGTGCGGCAGCGCCGGCTCGAGGCGCTCGGGCCGAATGCGCTCGATAATCCCGATCTGCTGATGCCGCCGTCGGCCGTTGCTGATTCCTATTGGCAGCTCTATCAGCAGCCGAAGAGTGCTTGGACCTTCGAGATGGAGATTCGCCCGTTCGGCGAGAAATGGTGACCGCGGCGCAGAAGTCCGGCTAGACTGAACCCAACGCCAAGCAAGAATTCCGGGAGGAGAACTAAGTGAAGACCGCGATCACCGAACTGTTCGGCATCGAGCACCCCATCATCCAGGGCGGCATGCATTTCGTCGGCTTTGCCGAGCTTGCCGCCGCCGTCTCCAATGCCGGCGGGCTCGGCATCATCACCGGCCTCACGCAGAAGACGCCGGAGTTGCTCGCCAAGGAGATCGCGCGCTGCCGCGACATGACCGACAAGCCGTTCGGCGTGAACCTCACCTTCCTGCCGACTTTCGCGGCGCCGCCTTATCCTGAATATATTGCAGCCATCGTCGAGGGCGGCATCAAGGCGGTCGAGACCGCGGGCCGCAGTCCGGAGCAATACATGCCGGCACTGAAGGCCGCCGGCATCAAGGTGATCCACAAATGCACCTCGGTGCGTCACTCGCTGAAGGCCGAGCGGATCGGCTGCGACGCCGTCAGCGTCGACGGCTTTGAGTGCGGCGGCCATCCCGGCGAGGACGACATTCCCAACATGATCCTGCTGCCGCGCGCGGCGGAAGAGTTGAAGATCCCGTTCGTGGCCTCCGGCGGCATGGCTGATGGGCGCAGCCTCGTCGCAGCGCTGTCGCTGGGCGCGGCCGGCATGAACATGGGCACGCGCTTCATCGCGACAAAGGAAGCACCTGTCCATCAGAACGTGAAGAACGCGCTGGTCGCGGCGACCGAGCTCGACACCCGCCTGATCATGCGGGCTCTGCGCAACACCGAGCGCGTACTGAAGAACGCCAATGTCGACCGCCTGCTCGAGATCGAGCGCGAGAAGGGCGCCAAGCTGACAATCGACGACATCCACGACCAGGTCGCGGGTGTCTATCCCAGGATCATGCTGGACGGGCAGATGGATGCCGGCGCCTGGAGCTGCGGTATGGTCGCAGGCCTCATCCACGACATCCCCAGCTGCAAGGAACTCGTGGATCGCATCATGACCGAGGCGGAACAAATCATCCGCAACCGGCTTATGGGGTTCCTGGATGGGACCGGCGCGACGCGAAAGGTCGCTTGACCCGCCAAACTTCTTAACCACGGCGGCAGTTGACCGCTGGAATCGCGCGCGATGCCTCCTAAATAGAGGTAGATTACTCTTTTAATCATCAATTTCAGGAGGCGTCCGTGGTCCTGAAAAGCGTTCCTTTTGCGGTTGCCATTGCCCTCGTGCTTGCAGGGGGCGGTATCGCGCGCGCTGACGACTACAAGCCTGACGAATATCTCGGTCTCGATCTCTCCAAGGCAGTCCTGTCGCCGAAGCGGCTCGGGCCCGAGACGCAATTCGCGCCGGTCGCGCTGGAGGCGAAGGACGGCAACGAGGCGCATGCCCGTGCCGAGCCCATCGACGTGCCGAAAAAGATTGCGGCCGAACGCGTGCATGTGTCCGCACCGAAGATCGCTCACACGAAGAGCGCGCAGCCACGTGGCGCAGCCCGCGCCAAGCTCGCGCATCGCCGCGGCAATCCGCTGGACGCGCAGGCGATGGACACCCGCATCCAGACCTGGCCGTGTCGTTCCGGCGGCATCTGCAGCTGGAAGCACTGACCCGGTCCGAGACCGTCACCTCCACGTCGCAAAACCGTAGGCGTGGAGTCAAGAAACTGTAAGCCGGGAGTCAAGGAGCGCAGGCACCTTTCGTCGCGATTCGACGAAGGTCTCCTGAATGGCAACGCTCCGCGCTTCGCGCGCATGGACCCGGCGACAGTTCCTGGTCCGCTCGACATCCAGTCTTGCCGCCGCCTCGCTCGCAAAGCCGCGCATCAGCCGCGCCGCCGATCGCCCGCAGATCGCGGGCGGCATCCAATCCGGCGACGTCTCGGACGGCTCTGCCGTGATCTGGGCGCGCACGGATCGGCCTGCTCGCATGCAGGTGGAATGCTCGACGGTGGAGAGCTTTAGGACCATCATTGCGTCCGCATCGCGCGACGCTCTGCCCGACGCAGACTTCACCGCAAGGCTGCAGCTCGACGATCTGCCACCGGGGCAGGACATCTTCTATCGCGTGCGTTTCGACGACATTGCCACTGGCATCGCCGGCGCAAGCCGCGTCGGCCATTTCCGTACCGCGCCGGCCGAAGGGCAGTCGATCTCGTTCCTGTGGTCGGGCGATGTCGCGGGGCAGGGCTGGGGCATCGACATCTCCCGCGGTGGCTACCGCAGCTATCGGACCATGCTCGACAACCGCCCGGATTTCTTCATCCACTCCGGCGATCATATCTATGCCGACTGCACGATCCCGTCCGAGCAGAAGCTGCCGAATGGCGAGATCTGGCGCAACCTGGTGACAGAGGAGAAAGCGCAAGTTGCGCACACGCTGGCGCAATTCCGCGGCAACTACAAATACAACCATCTCGACGAGAATTTTCGCGCGTTCCATGCGCAAGTGCCTATGCTCGCGCAATGGGACGATCACGAGGTGACCAACGACTGGTCGCCGACCGGCAGCTATGACGACGCCGGCTATGAGGACGACGGCACCCCGCGCCTGGTTGCCCGTGCTCGCCGCGCCTTCTTCGACTTCATGCCGATCCGGGACATCGGCGCGCGGCAGGGACGGGTCTATCGCAAGATCGCCTACGGCCCGCTGCTCGACGTCTTCATGGTCGACATGCGCAGCTACCGCGACGAGACCTGGAACAAGGGCAACGATCATCGCGGCTGGATTCTAGGCGCCGAGCAGCTCGCCTGGCTGAAGCGCGAGCTTGCTGCCTCGCGCGCGACCTGGAAGGTGATCGCCGCAGATTTGCCGATCGGGCTGATCAGCCTCGATGCCGTCGCGCTCGGCGACGGCCCGCCCGACCGCCGCGAGCACGAAATCGCCGATCTGCTTGCGTTCATCAAGCGCGTTTGTGTCCGCAACACCGTCTGGCTCACCGCCGACATGCATTACACCGCCGCGCACTACTACGATCCGAACAAGGCGCAGTTTTGCGATTTCGAGCCGTTCTGGGAGTTCGTCTCGGGCCCCCTCCATGCAGGCACCTGGGGCCCTGGCGAACTCGACAACAGTTTTGGCCCCGTGGCGATGTACCGGAACGGCTGCAGCGAAGCCCAGGGCGAGAACCTCGCGCCCTGTTTCGGCCTGCAGTTCTTCGGTCGTGTCGACATCGACGGCACAAGCGGCGTCATGACGGTGACCTTGAAGGACGTCGACAACCGCGATCTCTGGTCCGTCGATATCGTGCCGCAGCCGCAGGCACCCCTCGCCTTGGTGGCGCAGCATTCGTGAGGGAAGGGCAACTCTGAGAGCCCCGGCGTCATGCCCGGGCTTGTCCCGGGCATCCACGTTCTTCGTGCCTTTCAGCAAGGCGTGGATGGCCGGGACAAGCCCGGCCATGACGCCGGGGAAGCAATGGCGCCTCAAAGTTAACCCGATCTTGATTGGCCGCCGCGCGTCTGCGACGTTATAGTGGCAACTCCCGCCACCTCTTTTCCATCACCGAAGAGTCTGCTCACGCGGCATCGCCGCGCGCATCCGGCGGGCTGAGTACCTCAGGAGCCTGTTCAATGGACCATTTGAAAACACAGGGCATCAGCATGCCCAAGCTCGGCCTCGGCACCTTTCGCATGCAAGGCGATGCCTGCCGTGCCGCGGTCGAGAGCGCGCTGTCGATCGGCTATCGTCACATCGACACCGCCGAAATGTATGCCAACGAGGAGGCCATCGGCGCCGCGCTGGCCGCGGCCTCCGTGCCGCGTGCCGAGCTGCACGTCACGACCAAGGTCTGGCATGAGAATCTGGCGCCGGATGCGATCCGCCGCGCCTTCGATGCCAGCCTGAAGAAGTTGAGGCTCGACCACGTCGATCTCTATCTGGTGCACTGGCCGTCGAAGTCGGCGAATTGGGGCGCGGTGTTCGAGACCCTGATGAAGCTGAAGCAAGAGGGGCGCACGCGCGCGATCGGCGTCGCCAATTTCACCACGGCGCTGCTCAAGGTCGCGGTCGAGGACGTCAAGGCGCCGATCGCCTGCAACCAGATCGAATATCACGCGATGCTGGATCAATCGAAGGTGTTGGCCTATCTCAATGCGAAGTCGATTCCGCTCGTCGCTTACTGCCCACTCGCGCAGGGACGTATTGCTTCGGATCCGGTGCTCGCTGAGATCGGTGCGAAGCACAATGCGAGCGCGGCGCAAGTGGCGTTGAAATGGCTGCTCGACCAGGATGGTGTCGCCGCGATCCCGAAGGCGTCACGGCGCGAGAGCCAGCAGGCCAATCTGGACGCGTTGAAGATCAAGTTGGATGATGCCGACCGCAACAAGATCGCAGCGCTGCCGAAGGACGGGCGTTGCGTCAATCCAGGCTTCGCGCCGGCCTGGGATTAGTCAACTCTTTCTCTCCGCTAGCTCGGCATCGTAGGGTGGGCAAAGGCGCACTTGCGCCGTGCCCACGATCGCTCGCGATGGAAAGAATTCGTGGGCACGCTTCGCTTTGCCCACCCTACGATAGTGTATTTGCGGAGAGATACCCTTCATCAGGCGCCATATCTGATGCAAAGAGCAACGCAGAGAAATGGCCCCGCGAGGGGCCATTTCCAGTTTGCGTTGCGCATTAGTCCCAGTGGCGATGACTGCGCTTGACCACAACGACACGGTCGTGATGGTGCCAGCCGCGATGCCAACCATTGTCGCGATGCTCGCGGTATTCGGCGCGGGCGCCGTACGGGCCGTGATGACCATGCTTGATCACAACGGTCTCAGCACTTGCCAGCGTCGGCGCCGCAACCGCGAGCGCACCCAGAGCGGCAACGACATAACCAAGTTTCTTCATGATGTCCTCCTCCAACGTAATGCAATTGAGAACGGCGCATACGTGCGAACGTTCCGGAGGAACGGGAAGAGAATTCTGAATGGATGTTCAGGCTATTCGCAACGCTGCTGCGCAGGCGTCTTTTCGCCGGTCTTGACGTATTTGCCGTCCCTGATCGTGTACTCACCCCGATCGCTGCGATTGTAGATCGCGCGCAGGCTATCTTGCTCTGAGAGCAATAGCCCGAACTCACGCGTCTGCTGAAGCGAGGGGAAATACACCATCACATTGAGCAGGCCTTCGGCGTTGACCGTGGCGGATACCACCTCGTTCTCGTCCTTGGTGTCGCCGAAATTGCGCCGGTACATCACCCGGCCGTCCTTGCGGATTTCGTAAGTCAGCAGTGCGCCCTTGTCGCGGTCGGGCCGCGCCGCGCAGTCGACCGCCCATGAGCCGAGCAAGCCCCATTGCTCGACGGTTGCCGCGAGCGTTTCGGCGCGCGCCAGGGACGTCAACGCAATCCAAAGCAGCGTCGCCGTCATCCAGCGGCTCAAACAACGCGTCATGTCCTGAAAAGCCCCGCCTCGAACAATTTCAAACTCTAGCATTCCGCGCGCAATCGTCCACGCTCGTCCCCAATCGCGCGCGAATTTGATCCGCGTCAATGAGGGCGGTCATATCAAGGGTAGGATGACGCTCTCGAAGGCGAAATTGGTGAGAGCGATGCTGAATCAAGTGATGGATTTCGCGGGCGAGGTGCTGCCGGGAAGCCGTGCGCTGCCGCCATATTCCGAGACCGCATTTCTGGCCGAGCTGGGCGAGCGTCTGAGGTCTTCGCGCACGCGCTGCGAGCTGTCGCGCCGGGAACTGGCGCGCCGTTCGGGGATTTCAGAGCGCTACATCGCCCAGATCGAGGCCGGCAAGGGCAACGTCTCGATCGTCCTGTTGCTGCGATTGGCCGCCGCGATTCACGGCAGCCAGCCACGGGTGGCTTGAGCATGATCCGGAAAAGTGTGAAGCGGTTTTCCGAAAAGATCATGCTCAAAAAAATAGCCTCAAACGCGCTTCTCCACATTGGCGCTACGGGCCGGCACGCCGAACTCCTTGCGGCAGACCTCCGCCAGCACGGCGACGCCTTCGCGGATCTGCTGATGCGAGGGGCTCGCAAAGCACAGCCGCAGGCGCGAACCTGAATGGCCCTTGTTGGTCGACCATTCCGGTCCGGGATTGATCGAGACACCGGCGGCGAGCGCAGCCTGATAGAGCTTGAGCGTATCGACCTGGTCGGGCAGCTTCACCCACAGGAAGATGCCGCCCTTGGGCTCCTCGAATTCGGCCGCGGTGCCGAACTGCTCGTTGAGGGCTTCCATCAGCGTGTCGAGCTTGGTCCGTAGCGTCTTCGTCAGCGCCGGCACGTGACTTGCGAAATGCGGCTTGCAATAGGTGGCGAGCACCATCTGCTCCAGCGCGCCGGAGCCGGCATCCGTCTTCAGCGCCAGCATCCGTGACATCACATCCCAGGGCGCGACGATGAATCCGACGCGCAGGGCCGGCGCGATCGACTTCGAAAACGAGCCGATATGGATCACGCCGCCATGTTTGCTCAAGGCGTGGATCGCCGGCGGCCGTTGCCCCGACCAGACGAGGTCGGCATAGCAATCGTCCTCGAAGACAGGCACGCCATATTCGGCCGAAAGCCGCAGCAGCTCGAGACGGCGTGTCTCCGGCATGATGCTGCCGGTCGGATTCTGCACGGTCGGAATGGTGTAGATGTATTTCGGCCGGATGCCGCGGCCCTTCAACTCGGCGAGCGTCGAGGCCAGCGCGTCCATGCGCATGCCGCCGTCGTCGAGCGGAATGCCGACGGTGTTGACGCCCAGCCGAGTCAGGCGCTGCAGCGATCCCTGGTACGTTTCCTGCTCGACGATCACGGTATCGCCGCGCGAAAGCAGCGTGTTGTTGACGAGGTCGAGCGCCTGGAGCGAGCCGGAGACGATCATGAGATCGTCGACCGTGCAGCTGATGCCGGCATCGCGCTTCAGTTTTGTCACCAGGAATTCGCGCAGCGGCAGGTAACCTTGCGGGCCATGCGCCAGGCCGTAAGTGGCGAGCGAGCGGCCCTCGCGTTGCAGGGCCTGGTTGGCCGCTTCGATCAAGTGGTCGAGCGGCACCTGCTCGGAATCGTTGTTGCCGCCGACAAAGCTGTATTTCGCGAGGCCCGTCCAGCGCGTAGAGGGAGCCGGCAGCCCTGCGGGAAACAGAGGCCCGAAATCGAAGCTGGACGTCATGGGAGCGTTCCTCGTTTTGTTCTTGTTTGTGCGACCGGCTTGGTGCCGGCCGTGCGCTGCGATTTCGATGATGTCATCATGCCAGTGTTTTGCCCGACGCGTCAAACAAAATTCGTAAAATCCGCATCTCGTTGCGCCGGGCCGTCAGGCCGTTGATTTTGCAGATTGGGCTACTGTGCATGGGGTTGTTTTCGGGTTTTCAATTCGCGGTCGCGACCGTGCTCGCTTGCTTACTTCTTGCCTGCCGTCCTGGTCGGACGGCCTTATTTTTTCCCCGCCGTCCTGGTCGGACGGCCTTGGCTGATGAAAGCGTAATGCGCATTGGCGACGCCGCCAACCATCAAGGCCTCGACTACCGGCTCGGTGATCTCGCCGGTGGCGGCCCAGTCGACGATGAAATTGGCTCCGGTCCCCCCGCGCACGTCGTCGGTCGGAATGAAGATCGAGATGGTTGCGAGCGGTTTTATCGCAACCGGCGCCTTCAAATAGCTCTCGACCTGCTTGCCGGCCGTGTCGAAATAGGTGATGCGCCGAACCACGAGCGCTTGCGTCTCGGAGGCGTTGTGGACGCTCAGGGTCACCGAGAAATCGACCCGCAGCTTGCCCTGGCTCATCGCGACGCTGGAATAGGCAGGCACATAGAAGCCGCCGGAGACCGCGAGTTCCTCCTTCGGCAGCGCCGTCAGCGAATCGGCAAAGTTTTGCTCGATACTGACTTTTGGCTGTGCGAGCGCTGGCTGGGTGAAGGCGAGTGGGCATAGCAGCATTGCAGCGGCAAGACCGCACCGCATGTGACGAATTGCTCGCTTGCCGCGCTGCACTCGGTCTCTAGGGTGCGACGAAACGGACCGATCTGGCATGCACGAGCTCATTCGCGACATCACTCTCTGTATCCTGTTTGCCTGGATGCTGGGTTTGCTCGCCCATTTTTCCCGGCAACCGCTGATCCTGGCCTACCTTATCGCCGGCTTCTGCATTGGTCCATTCGGTGCCGGCTGGGTCAAGTCGCAGGAATCGATCAGCGTCATCTCCGAGCTCGGCCTGATCTTCATGCTGTTCATGATCGGGCTCGAGATCGACCTGAAGAAGATCGTGCGTGCGGGCAAGGTGATCCTGTTCGCGGCCGGCGGCCAGCTGCTCGGCGGCTGCCTGCTCGGCATCCTGTTCTTTGCCGGCATCGGGCTCTCGCTCGGCGGCGGCCATTTCGACGCGCTCTATCTCTGCATTGCCTGTGCGCTCTCCTCAACCGTGATCATCGTCAAGGTGCTCTACGAGAAGCGGGAGCTCGACACCTTGCCCGGCCGCGTCACGCTCGGCGTGCTTGTGCTCCAGGATATCTTCGCCATTCTGTTCCTGGCGGTGCAGCCGAGTCTCGCGAACCTGCAGATCGGCGTCATCCTGCTGTCCATCGGCCGGGTCGCAGTGCTGGTTGCCGCCGCGCTGCTGGTCAGCCGTTATGTGCTGCCGCGCCTGTTCCACCAGATCGCCCGCCGGCCCGAGCTGATCCTGCTCGGGGCTCTCGCCTGGTGCTTTTTCGTCGCAGAGACCGCCGAGCAGCTCTCGCTCTCGCGCGAGATGGGCGCGCTGATCGCCGGTGTCTCGCTCTCGACCTTTCCCTACGCGCTCGACGTCACGGCCAAGGTCACGACGCTCCGCGACTTCTTCATCACGCTGTTCTTCGTGGCGCTGGGCATGACCATTCCCGTGCCCGGCCTCTCGGTGATCGGGCTGGCCTTGATGATTGCCGCGTTCACGGTGGTGAGCCGCCTCGTCACCACCTTCATGCCGCTCTATCTGATGAAGCAGGGTCTGCGCGCAAGCTTGCTGCCCGCGATCAATCTGGCGCAGATCTCCGAGTTCTCGCTGGTGGTGATCCAGACCGGCGTGGCCGACAATCACATCGCAGCCGAAACGGCGAATGCGGCCTCCTTCGCCTTCGTGGTGCTGGCCGTGCTCTCGACCTTCGTCATGACCCGCAGCGACGAGATCACCCGCTGGGCCATCGGCCCGCTCAAGCGGATCGGTTTGCGCGATCTCGACCATGGCAGCGGCCACGCCGAAGAGGGCCACGAAGGCGGCCACGGCGAAGCGCGCCGCATCGTCATCCTCGGCTTTTTCCGCAGCGCGAGCGCGCTGCTGGCCGAGATCGAACGGCAGACACCGGTGCTGCTGGAGCAGATCACGGTGATCGACTTCAACCCCAATGTGTACCAGACCCTGCTTTCGCGCGGCCTGCACGTGATCTATGGCGACATCAGCAGCGCCGACACGCTGCTCCATGCCGGGATCGGCAAGTCCGAGATGATCATCCTCAGCGTGCCGGACGCGTTGTTGAAGGGCGCCAGCAACGAGAAGCTGGTCCGCCACGTCCGCACCCTCAACCCCAACGCCCTGATCGTCGCCACCGCCGATCTCCTGTCCGACGTCGGCGAGCTCTACGCGGCTGGCGCCAGCTATGTCACCGTGACCCGGCTCAGCGATGCTCATGAATTGTTTACGGTGATCGAGGCCGCGCAGGCCGGCCTGTTGGCCGACAAGCGCGCCGAGCTCGATGCCCGGCTTGGCGAGCGGCGCGAAGTGCTGCCCTGAGGCGGTGCGGCCGTCTTCCGTCCGGGCCAGGCGCGCCTATATCGCTGGTATCTTCGGTGCAAGCCTGAAAGCCTGCCTGGGAGCGGCCTCCGGGCATATGTGGTTGCATCCAGGACACTAGCGCTTGGGCCCAAGTCCAGCTAAGGCCTCAAGCTAAGCCTCCGGCCCATAACCAATAGAGATTGGGAAATGCCCGATACCGTTCAGGAAGTTTTGCAGGCCTTTGCCCGGGGCGAGCTCGTCGTCGTGACTGACGACGACGATCGCGAGGGCGAGGGCGATCTCATCGTCGCTGCCTCATTCTGCACAGCGGAAAAGATGGCCTTCATCATCCGCCACACCTCCGGCATTGTCTGCGCGCCGATCACCACCGAGGACGCGCGCCGCCTGCGGCTCGATCCGATGGTCGCCCACAACGATTCCGCCCACACCACGGCCTTCACGGTCTCGATCGACTACAAGCCCGACGGCGGCACCGGCATCTCGGCCGAGGAGCGCGCCTCCTGCTGCCGTGCGCTGTCCAATCCCAATGCCGGCGCCAACGACTTCGCCCGTCCGGGCCACATCTTCCCGCTGATCGCCAAGGACGGCGGCGTGCTGCTGCGCTCCGGCCATACCGAGGCCGCGGTCGATCTCTGCAAGCTCTCGGGCCTGCCGCCGGTCGGCGTCATCAGCGAATTGATGAACGACGACGGCAGCGTGATGAAGGGCGAGCAGGTTTCCCGGTTCGCCGCCAAGCACAAGCTGAAGCACGTCACTATCGCCGACATGATCGCCTATCGCCAGGCTCGCGAAAAGCTGATCGAGCGTGTCTCGACCTTCACCACCGAAAGCCCGATCGGGCCGCTTCAGGGCTATGCCTACCGTTCGCCGTTCGATTCCATCGCCCACGTTGCCTTCGTCTACAATGGCGTCGGCGACGGCAAGAACGTGCTGACGCGCTTTCACAAGCCGAACATCGTCAAGGACACCTTTACCGGCCACAAGCGCATGGCGGCGGTGCTCGAACACTTCAAGAAATCCGGCCGCGGCGTGCTGGTTTATCTGCGCGATGGCGCGGCCGGAGTCCCCGTGGCCCCGCTGCCTGATGAGAGCGCGACGGAAGCCGACCGCAACCGTCAGTGGCGCGAAGTCGGTGTCGGAGCCCAGATCTTGCGCGATCTCGGCGTCACCTCGATCCGCCATCTCACCTCATCGGTGCATGACTACAAGGGCCTCTCGGGCTTCGGCATCGAGATCGTCGCCAACGAGCAGCTTGAAAGCTAGCGCTGTCATTCCGGGGTGCGCAAAGCGCATCCCCCGGGGCGCGCGACACGCATCCCGGGGATTCACGCAGACCCGTACTTCTGCAACGCAATTGCACTTGTTGCCGCGGCGCATTAATTTGTCGGGCAATTTCTAGACGGAACCAGACCGAAAGGACGTTTCATGAGCGTGCGCCCTCAGACCAAGGACAAGCCGGCTGCGGCTTCCTTCCAGTGGGACGATCCGTTCCTGCTCGATGAGCAGCTGACCGAAGACGAGCGCATGGTGCGCGACACGGCGCGCGCCTACGCCCAGGACAAGCTGCTGCCGCGCGTCACCAAGGCCTATCTGGAAGAGAAGACCGACCGCGAGATCTTCAACGAGATGGGCGAACTCGGCCTGATCGGCATCACGCTGCCGGAGGAATATGGCTGCGCCAACGCGAGCTACGTGGCCTATGGCCTCGTCGCGCGCGAGATCGAGCGGGTCGATTCCGGCTATCGTTCGATGAATTCGGTGCAGTCCTCCCTGGTGATGTACCCGATCTACGCCTATGGCGACGAGAACCAGCGCAAGAAGTACCTGCCGAAGCTCGCCAGCGGCGAGTGGGTCGGCTGCTTCGGCCTGACCGAGCCCGATGCCGGCTCCGACCCGGCCGGCATGAAGACCCGCGCCGAGAAGGTCTCCGACGGCTATCGCCTGACCGGCAGCAAGATGTGGATCTCGAACGCTCCGATCGCCGACGTGTTCGTGGTCTGGGCCAAATCGGCCGAGCACGACAACCAGATCCGCGGCTTCGTTCTGGAAAAGGGCATGAAGGGCCTCTCCGCGCCCAAGATCGGCGGCAAGCTATCGCTTCGCGCCTCGATTACGGGCGAGGTCGTGATGGACGGCGTCGTGGTTCCGGAAGATGCGCTGCTGCCCAACGTCTCCGGCCTCAAGGGTCCGTTCGGCTGCCTCAACCGCGCCCGCTACGGCATCTCCTGGGGCGCGCTCGGCGCCGCCGAGGATTGCATGCACCGCGCCCGCCAGTACACGCTCGACCGCAAGCAGTTCGGCAAGCCGCTCGCCGCGACCCAGCTGGTGCAGAAGAAGCTCGCCGACATGGAGACCGAGATCGCACTCGGCCTCCAGGGTAGCTTGCGCGTCGGCCGCCTGATGGACGAGGGCAAGTTCGCGCCCGAGATGATCTCGATCATGAAGCGCAACAATTGCGGCAAGGCGCTCGACATCGCCCGCGTCGCCCGCGACATGCATGGCGGCAACGGCATCTCGGCCGAATACCACGTGATGCGCCACGTCCATAACCTCGAGACGGTCAACACCTACGAGGGCACCCACGACGTCCACGCCCTGATCTTGGGCCGCGCGATCACGGGCATTCAGGCGTTTTTCTGAGCAAAACCGCCCGAGGATGCGACTGAACTCTCCAATTGCGTCATGGCCGGGCTTGTCCCGGCCATCCACGTCTTAGACTACGCGAAGAGCGTGGATGCCCGGCACAAGGCCGGGCATGACGAAGTCAGCAAGGTATGAGCAAGCCATGTCCGACAACGACGACGTCCCGTTCAACCGCAACTTTCCGCTTAAAGCCGGTGTCGTCGAGGAAGTCCGCCCCGGCGTGCGGCGGGTGCTCTGTAACAATCCGAGTCCGTTCACCTTCACCGGTACCGTCAGCTACATCGTGGGCACCGGCAACGTCGCGATCATCGATCCCGGTCCGGACGATGAGGCTCATGCGGCCGCGCTGCTCGACGCCGTGCGCGGCGAGACGGTGAGCCATATCTTCGTCACCCATACTCACCGCGACCACTCGCCGAACACACCGCGCATCAAGCAGGCGACCGGCGCGCCGGTTTATGCCGAAGGCCCCCACCGCGCGTCGCGGCCGCGCTTCGAGAGCGAGAAGCACAATCCGGAATCCGGCTCCGATCGCGACTTCGTCCCCGATATCAGGATCGCTCATGGTGACGTCATCGAAGGCCCCGGCTGGCGGCTGGAGGCCGTGGCGACGCCCGGTCACACCGCCAACCATCTCGCCTTCGCCTGGCCCGAACGAAAATTCAACTTTGTCGGCGATCACGTCATGGGCTGGTCGACCTCGATCGTGGCGCCGCCCGACGGCTCGATGATCGACTACATGGAATCGCTCGACCGGCTCGCTGCGCGCGGCGAGGATCTGTATTTCTCCGGCCATGGTCCGGAGATCCTGGAGGGCCAGCGCTTCGTGCGTTTCCTGATCCGCCACCGCAAGGCACGCGAGGCCTCGATCCTGCACCGCCTCGCCAAAGGCGAGACGGATATCCCGACCATGGTGCGCGCAATCTATATCGGCATCGATCCCAGGCTGACGACGGCCGCCGGCTATTCCGTGCTGGCGCATCTGGAGGACCTCGTCGCACGCGGCGTCGTCGCGACGGATGGCGATCCCGTGATCGGCGGGACGTATCGAATGGCGAACGCCTAGCAGCCCGTCACTTTTTCACCGTCTTCGCCGGCGCCTTCGGCGGCGCCACCGGGGTCTTCTTCACCGGCTTCAGCGCGTCGGCGTCGGCTGCGGTGTTGAGGTCGTCGATGAATTTCGTCACGCGCGCGGCGTTGCTGCCGAGATCGCTCTCGAAATAGCGCGAGGCGGAGCGGATATCGACGCGGGAATCGTCGCCGTCAGGCACGACCCTGATCGAGATGTCCTCGCGAAAGCCCATGATCGGCGTGCGTGCCACCGCCTCGATGCGGCCCATGCGGCGCGGTGGCTGCGGCTCGCGTTCGTCGATGACGGTCCATTTGCGCTTGATGACGAGCTGGCGCGCGATCGCATAGGCGCGGTCAACGGGGATCTCGAGCTCGATCGGCTCGATGTCGGGATAGAACTGGCGCTGCTGCTCCGCCGAATAGAGACCGGCATAAACGGCGGTGTTGGTGCCATCGCCGGTGCGCAGACGCGACAGCGCGTCGAAGCGCGGCGGGTCGATCGGGTCGGTGGTGATGTCGTGGATCGGCGGCAGCTTGCGGTATAGCAGGGCTTGATAAGCGGGATAGGCGAGGATCAGCCCGCTAATCAGGAAGGCGAGCAGGATGCGTGCCATGCCACGCGAGCCGTTCTGCCAGATCGCGGCAAAGCCGGCGAGGCCGAACAGAATGGAAAGCGCTGAGATCGCGAGCCCGCCGAAGAAGGTGGCCAGCGCAGGCTTCATCTCCAGGAAGTCGAAACGGACGATGATGATCGATACCACCACCGCCACCACCGCGAACACAGCCAGATTACGCGCCCAGTTCGCGAGGCTGGACACGGGCTCCGACTGATAGGGAGCGGAAAACCTGCGGGCCATGCTGTTCCATCACCGATGTGAGTCGCCGGGCGAGGGCACGGGCGACGGGAGCAAGCTGACCTAGCGCATTTCCGGCAGGGCTGTGAAGCGGTTTATCCCCGTTCTGAACGGGTGAGAGTCCGGGGCAGTCGCGGTCGAACCAATGGCCCGCGGCGAGCCACATAGTGTGTATGGCGGTTCGCGGGAGGAGCCATGGGGAAGCAAGGGCACATGGCGAAGCAGGGCAACGCGGAGGACCGGGGCGCGGCACTGCCACGGCGCCTGTTTCTGTTGCGGCTGACCATCCTTGTCGCATTTTGCACCGGATTGGCGATGTCCCCGGGGCTATGGATAGGGCCACGGTCTTATCCACAGGTGCCGGTCTGGTCGCTGCTGCCGCCGATCGAGGGCGCCGTGGCGGCAGCACTCTATGGCGCGCTTTTCGTGCTGGCGGCGCTTGCCGTGACCGTTCCTCGCGCTCGCTGGCCGATCGCAGGCTTTCTCACCGTCATTGTCGCATTCTGCCTTGCCGACCAGACGCGGTGGCAGCCCTGGGTGTTTCAATACAGCTTCCTGCTCGCGGTCGCAGGGCTCGCGGGCGGAGGCTGCGCGGCGCCGGTCGACGATCTCCAGAGGCTGAACCTGGCTCGCCTGGTTATCGTCTTCACCTACGTTTTCTCCGGGCTCCAGAAGATCAACCTCAACTTCATGGAGAATGAATTTTCCTGGATCATCACGCCGATCACCAGCTTGCTTCCGTCAATGACCACGCCTCTCGACGCCTTCGGCTTTTTGGTCCCCTTCGTTCAGGTGGCGTTCGGCGTCGGTCTGCTGACCCGGCGCTTCCGTCGCGCCTCGCTCGCCGCCGCGGTTGGGATGCACGTCTTCATTCTGGCGATGTTCGGCCCTCTGGGGTTGAACTGGAACGACGTCGTCTGGCCATGGACCGCGGCGATGGCGGTGTTCGACGTGCTGCTGTTTTCAAGCCCCGGTGACTTCACCTGGCGCGACATCGTCTGGAATGTGCGCGACCTTCGCCATGGCGCGGCGGTGGCGCTGTTCGTGGTGCTGCCGGCGCTGAGCTTCTTCAATCTCTGGGATTCCTACCTGTCCTCGGCGCTCTATTCCGGCAATCTCACCGAGGCGCAGATTTATCTCAGCGATCTCGGCGCGGCCTCCACGCCCGGCAACGTTCGCCCTTATCTGGTCCACACCTCGGAGAATACCAACGTGCTCAATCTCCAGCGCTGGGCGATCGAGGATCTCAATGTGACGCCCTATGCCGAAACGCGCGTCTTCAAGACCATTGCCGGAGATCTGTGCGATGCCTTGCGCGATCGCAATCAGCTCGTGCTCGTGGTGAAGGAGCAGCGTCTGTTCTTCAGCCGCCCGGAGGTTGGCTTTCGCTGTTCGCAATTGTGAGCGGCCCAAAAACAATGCGGCCCTCCAGGGGCCGCATTGCCGATGCCATTGAGTGCAGCGCTTACGCTGCCGCGTTCGGGAAGCGATAGTCCTTGAACTGGTCGCGCAGCGCGGTCTTCAGGATCTTGCCGGTCGCGGTATGCGGGATGCCGTCGACGAAGGCAACGTCGTCGGGCATCCACCATTTGGCGATCTTGCCGTCCATGTATTTCAGGATGTCGTCGCGCGTGGCCTGCTGGCCCTGCTTGAGCTGCACGATCAGCAGCGGCCGCTCGTCCCACTTGGGGTGGAAGACGCCGATCACGGCGGCCTCCGCCACGGCCGGGTGGCCGACTGCGAGGTTTTCGAGGTCGATCGAGGAGATCCACTCGCCGCCCGACTTGATCACGTCCTTGGAGCGGTCGGTGATGTGCATATAGCCGTCCTCGTCGATGGTCGCGACGTCGCCGGTATCGAAGAAGCCGTCCTCGTCGAGGATGTTGCCATCGAGACGGAAATAGGCCTTGGCCACCGCGGGGCCGGAGACTTTGAGACGGCCAAAGGTCTTGCCGTCCCAGGGCAGCTCCTTGCCGGCATCGTCGGTGATCTTCATTTCGACCGCGAAGGGCGCATAGCCCTGCATCTGCAGCACGTCGAGCCGCGCATCGCCAGTCGCGGTCTGGAACGGCGGCTTCAGCGCCGAGACGCTGCCGATCGGGCTCATCTCGGTCATGCCCCAGGCGTGGCGGACGTTCGAGCCCATGTCGAGGAAGGCCTTGATCATCGAGCGGGGCATCGCCGAGCCGCCGCAGATCACCATCTTCAGGTCCGGCAGCTTCAGATTGTTGGCGGTCATGTGCTGGAGCAGCATCAGCCACACCGTCGGCACGCCGGCGGTGTGCGTCACCTTCTCGGTGGAGAGCAGCTCGTAGACCGAGGCGCCGTCGAGCTTGGGCCCGGGCATCACCAGCTTGGTGCCCTGCGAGGGTGCCGAGAAGGCGATACCCCAGCTGTTGGCATGAAACAGCGGAACCACCGGCAGCATCGTCTCGGCGGCACTGGTGCCGAGCGCGTCGACATTGTTGGCCATCAGCGCGTGCAGCACGTTGGAGCGATGCGAATACAGCACGCCCTTCGGGTCGCCCGTCGTGCCGGAGGTGTAGCACATCGCGGCCGCCGTGTTCTCGTCAAAGTCCTTCCATTTGAATTTGCCGTCGGCCTCGGCGATCCAGTCCTCGTAGGCCACGACATTCTTCAACGTGGTATCGGGCATATGCGCCTTGTCGGTGAGGATGACGTACCGTTCAACGCTCGGCAGCTTGTCGGCGAGCTTTTCCAGCACCGGAACGAAGGTGAGATCGACCATAACGATGCGGTCTTGTGCGTGGTTGATGATCCAGGCGATCTGCTCAGGGAAAAGCCGGGGATTGACGGTATGGCAGATGGCGCCGATGCCCATGATGCCGTACCAGACCTCGAGATGGCGCCAGGTGTTCCAGGCAATCGTGGCGACGCGGTCGCCGAGCTTGATGCCGTCGCGCTCCAGCATCTGCGAGACCTTGAGCGCGCGCTGGTGGATTTCGGAGTAGGTGGTGCGATGGATCGGTCCCTCGACCGATCGCGTCACGACCTCCTGCTTGCCATGAATCTTGGCGGCGTGTTCGATGATCCGGTGGCAGAGCAGGGGCCAATCTTGCATCAAACCGAGCATTCAGACGTTCCTCCGAGAAGTCGCTGGGCGCGTTATCGCTCTCAGCGCAGGGCCAAAGAATTGTCATGAGTTTTAGCCTGCCGGAGTTTCGCCGCAAATGGTCTTGTCGCGGCAATATGTCCGCCCGCGCGGCAATGGTTACCGCTGCGATCGGGCTATCCCTTGTGCTGTCTGTGCCCGTGAATGCGCGAAACTATGCTGCGCCGCTCGATATTTTCGGCTTTGGTACACCACGGCCGCGCGGGAGCGCTCATTCCGCCAAGGTCTTGTCCAAGATACCGCTACCAAAGCCACGCCCCGAGGAAGCTCCCAAAGCAACGGATGAGGCCGCGCCGGAGACCGACGGCAAGCCCTCGGTCGACAAGCCTTCCCCGGATAAACCCAGCAAACCGGCCGAGGCCGCGCCGCCGCCCGAGAAGCAGCTCTCGGCCTGCCGGATCGCGCTGACCGAGGAGATCGCGGTCGCGCCGTCCATTCCCGATGTCCATGGCCCCGGCGCCTGCGGAGGCGAGGATCTGGTGCGGCTGGAAGCGATCGTGCTGCCGGACAAGCGCAAGGTCGCCGTCAAGCCGGCGGCGATCCTCCGCTGCACCATGGCGTCAGCGATCGCCAACTGGGTTCGGACCGATATGGTGCCGCTGGCCGCGAGCCTCGGCTCCACCATCACCGACCTCGACAATTTCGACAGTTTTGAGTGCCGCGGCCGCAACCGCGTGGTCGGCGCGATGCTGTCCGAGCACGGCAAGGCCAACGCGCTCGACGTTCGCGCGCTCAAGCTTGCCAACGGCCAGTCGATCGGCCTGACCGACCGCACCCTGTCGCGCGAGCTGCGCGAGCGCGTGCTGCATTCGGTCTGCTCGCGCTTTTCAACGGTACTCGGTCCAGGCTCGGACTGGTACCACGAGGATCACATCCACCTTGATCTGGCGCAGCGGCGCAACGACTACCGGATCTGCCAGTGGAACGTCTGGGACCCCTTGCCCCAGGTCGCGCCCCTGCTACCGGCCGAGCGCCCCGAGGAGGCACCACCCCGCGAGGTGGCGGCCAAGTCGGAGGGCGCCAAAGACGGGGCGGCTAAGGATGGGGCTGACGATCAGGAGAGCGTGAAACCAGCCGCGCCGGCGGACAAGCCCGCAGCCGACTCCGGCAAGAGCAGGTCGGCAACAAAAAAGCGCCGGTGAGACCGGCGCTTTTCAAAAGCTTGAAGCAAGTCCTGCTTAGTAAGAACTGGTACCAGCACCGCCGCCCTGGAGCGCCAGCCGCGAGTTGTACGGCGAGTCGCCATGCTTCGGCTCGAGCACCACGACGATGGTGCCGAGCTTGACGCGGCCGTAAAGATCGATCGCATCCTCGTTGGTCAGGCGGATGCAGCCCGAGGAGATCGAGGCGCCGATATATTCAGGCTGGTTGGTACCGTGGATGCGGAACAGCGTGTCCTTGCCGCCAGAATAGAGGTACAGCGCGCGCGAGCCCATCGGATTGTCGGGACCGGGAGCGACAAAGGTCGGCACGCCCAGGCGCGAGATTTCGCCGGGCGTCGGGTGCCAGGCCGGCCATTCCGTCATGCTGCCGACCTTGGCGATGCCGGACCAGGCCATGGCCTCTTCGCCGACGGTGATGCCGTAGCGGATCGCCTTGCCGCCATCCATCACGTAGTAGAGGTAATGGTTGTCGGAATCGACCACGATCGAGCCCGGCGATTCCTTGCGGTGGTAGTCGACGATTGCGCGGCGGAAGGGCTCAGCGACCGGGGTGTTTTCATACCGGATCTTGGCAAGCAGTTCCTTGTCCTTCGGCTTGAAATTCTGCGTGTTGGTCGCCTCGAAGTGCGTGGACTGCATGCAGCCCGACAGCATGAAGCCGGCGGCCAAAAGACCAAGCGTAACTTTCAGCAACGACATGATTTGGTTCCAATCGAAAACAACAACCTTTCGCGGGGCTTGAGCCAGGCTCAATTCCACGACTCCTTGGCCCCTATTATCGTTGAAATCTGCCACAATTCCAGCTTTTCGGGGCTTCTCCCGCGCTGCGAGACCTAACCTGTGGCTTTTCTGCCGCAATTTTTGCAGTCTTGGGGTGGATTTTGGGCTGTGAATTCCGCACTGTCGATTCCGTGCCACAGTTGAGCCATGCCGTCGCCACAAATGCAAACGCTCCGTTAATGTGCTTGTCATCATGAACTTGTCAGAATCGCGCTATGGGCCTGTCATTCTGTCGCAGGCCCCCTCCTGGAGTTGTTCATGTTTTCTGTGTTCGTTCCCACCGACTCCACCCTGAAGAAGGCCGTTGTCGACGATCTAGCCGCTGCCCCGGAACATGCGGTGTGGGTTGATTTGGTCAACCCGACCGCGGCCGAGGACAAGGCCGTGGAAAGGCTCTTGGGGATCGCGATCCCGACCCGGGAGGACATGCAGGAGATCGAGATCTCCAGCCGCCTCTATATCGAGAACAGCGCGCGCTACATGACCGCGACGCTGATGTGCCATTCCGACACCGACATGCCCCGGACCACGGCGGTGACCTTCATCCTCGGCGACCATCGCTTGGTCACGGTGCGCTACGACCAGCCCAAGCCGTTCGCCCTGGTCGAGGCCAAGCTCGCGCGGAGCTGCACCCCAGGGATCACCGGCGAGATGGTGCTGATGGAGCTGCTTGACGCCGTGATCGACCGCTGCGCCGACATTCTGGAACGCTGCGGCGCCGAGATCGATCAGGTCTCGCACGACATCTTCGAGCCCGAGAGCGAGCGCCACGGCCACGCCAAGCAATATTCGCAGATCCTGATCTCGATCGGCCGCAAGGGCGATTTGACCTCCAAGGTTCGCGAGAGCCTGGTGTCGATCGGCCGCGTCGTCGCCTTCCTTTCGGCGGTGGTGGAGGGTGTGAAATGGTCGAAGGACATGCGCGAGCAGCTCAAGACCATGCAGCGCGACGTCGTCTCGCTGACCGACCACGCCTCCTATCTCTCCAGCAAGATCACCTTCGTGCTCGACGCCATGCTCGGTGTCGTCAATCTGGAGCAGAACAACATCATCAAGCTGTTTTCGGTCATGGCTGTTGTCCTGATGCCGCCGACGCTGATCGCCTCGATCTACGGCATGAACTTCAAGTCGATGCCGGAACTCGAATGGACCCACGGCTATCCGTTTGCGCTGGTGTTGATGCTGATCGCGGCGATCGTCCCGTACTGGATCTTCAAGTGGAAGAAGTGGCTGTGATTTCTGCGTGCTCGGAAAATAGTGACCGAGACCTTACGCCGGTCGCACAGACAGGGCTGATGGTGTCGCAGAATAGAGCGTCATTGCGGCTACGCGGTGATGCGTGTGCTGTGCCCCAATTCCTCCGGTAAAATTTGAGTAGTGGGCTGAACGTTTGCGCGAAACTTGTCTGCGATAAGCAACGGGTTAGCCGCGAGGAACAGCCATGGTTGAAAAACACATAACGACGCCCCGCAACGTCATCGACCTGACGAGCTATCGTCAGGCCGTGGCGAGCGGCAAGGCGCCGTCGTTGTCGGCACGCATGTGCCGGCACTGTGGTGCTCCGCTGCTCGACGGTGAGAACGATGACGATTGCTCGACCGCATTCAACGCTGCCGCAGCTCCAAATGCTGCAGCTTTGAGGCGCGAACGGTCGCGTCGGATTCGAGTCGATTGAGGAGTGGAAGGAAGGGCGGGCGATCCAGCCTTGCGGCGGCGTTGTCTGGATCGCCTTGCTTCCCGCCTTTCGCGGCAAATGATCTAGCGCTTCACGATCTGCGCCGTCGAGACGATGGTCTCGGCGATCAAGCCATCGCGGCTGAACGATGCCAGATGGCTCTCGACGTCGCGCAACATTGCCTCGACATTGTCGCCCAACGCTTCCGGTGAGGACGACGAGTAGGTGAGGGTGCGTTGCGCCAGGTCCTGCATGCTGACCGTGTGGCTGGTCTCGACCGTGACAAGCTCGGTGGGCGCAAAGGCGCTGCCGCGGAAGAACGCTGGCAAGTCGCGATGGGTCCGAGTGCCCTTGCCGGCTTCCTCCCAGAGCTTCGCGGGCGACCAGCGGCGGCGGATCTCGTTGTAGCCATCGAGCCATGGGTTGCGGCCGTCGATGACCGAGAACGAGGCGCAGATCAGGATCGCACCGTCGCGCGCGACCAGTCGATCGAGCCGCGCGAGCGTCGTGTCGCGATCCATCCAATGCAGCGCGCGGCCGATCGTGACGATGTCGAATGTGCCGATATCGGCGCCAAGCGTCTCTGCCCTGCCTTCGATCAGCGTGAACTCTCGCCGTGCGCGCGCCGCAGCCTGTCGCGCGGCCTCGAGCATCGCGGGTTCAGGGTCGACGCCGACGATACGGCCGACATAGGGCTCAAAGCCGAGCGCGAGCAGCCCGGGGCCGGTGCCCAGATCGATCAAGGCGCATCGTTCGGAGAGGCCGAGCTTTTGCGCGACGCCGCGAAAGAACTCGTCCGGGTAGGGCGGCCGCAAGTGCTCGTAAGTTGACGCTGTGCTGGCAAACCGGCCCATGGATCACCTGGCGCGTCACCTGGCCTAAACGTGCTGTCCGCCGTTGATGTGGATCTCGGCGCCGTTGACGTAAGAACTGGTGTCCGTGCACAGCACATAGACGATCTTTGCGACCTCGTCCGGTGTGCCGAGGCGATGCATCGGAATCTGCTGGTCGACGATCTTCTCGGTGCCCGGCGACAGGATCGAGGTGTCGATCTCGCCCGGCGCGATGGCGTTGACGCGCACGCCGACGCGGCCGAAGTCCGAGGCCATCTCGCGCGTCAGGGACGCGAGCGCGGCCTTGGAGGTTGCGTACGCCGCGCCCGCGAAGGGATGCACGCGCGAGCCCGCGATCGAGGTGACGTTTACGACCGAACCCTTGGCCGCCTTCAGTTCCTCGATCAAGCCGCGCGCGATCATGATCGGCGCGAAGAAGTTGACGTGGAAGACGTGCGTCCAGGTGTCGAGGTCGGTGTCGACCGAGCCGAGGCGGGAGCCGCCTGGGCCTTTGGGTGAGATCGCAGCGTTGTTGACCAGTGCGTGCAGCACGCCGCCCTCGAGGCGGTTGCGGATGTCGGAGATCGCGCGCGCAGTGTCCGCGGGATTGCCGAGGTCAACCTGAATGTGATCCTCGGGGCCCGCGTCCCACGGGCAATCCTCCGGGAAGGGATGCCGCGAGCAGGTGATGACGCGCCAGCCCGCCGACGAGAAGCGGATCACGGTGGCATGGCCGATACCACGGCTCGCTCCGGTCAGGAGCAGCGTGCGGCGCGGCGCGTTGGACGAAGGCGGCATGGACATCTTTCAGGTCGGCCTAGAGCTTAGGGATACATCCGCGTCTTGGACCACGGCTGACCGGCTGCGTCACGGCGAAATTCGATGCGGTCGTGCAGACGGAATGGGCGGTCGTGCCAGAACTCGATGCGTGAAGGCGTGATGCGCCAGCCGCTCCAGCCCGGCGGCCGCGGCACGTCGCCGATGACATGCCTGGCCGCGACCTTTGCGATGGCCTGCTCGAAAGCGAAGCGGCTCTCCAGCTCTTGCGACTGCTTGCTCGCCCAGGC
Organism: Bradyrhizobium monzae; assembly: GCF_021458635.1. Taxonomy (GTDB): domain Bacteria; phylum Pseudomonadota; class Alphaproteobacteria; order Rhizobiales; family Xanthobacteraceae; genus Bradyrhizobium. Next base: position 289,107 of record NZ_JAIRDQ010000003.1, on the reverse strand, counting down.
GCCGATCTGGGCCTGCTTCGGTCGTGTCGCGAAATAGGCGTCGGCCTCGGCATCGGTCACCGGCGTCACGTTGCCGCGGATGCGGACCTGACGGCGCAGCGACTTCCAGTGAAAAAGTAAAGCCGCCTTAGGATTTGCGGCGAGTTCGCGGCCCTTTTGGCTTGCGATGTGGCTGTAGAAGACGAAACCTTCGGTATCGAAGCCCTTCATCAGCACCATGCGCACGTCGGGCAGGCCGTCGGGATCGACGGTTGCGAGCGCCATGGCGTTCGGATCGTTCGGCTCGCTCTTGATCGCCTCGTTCAGCCAGGCCTCGAACAGCGCAAAAGGCTCGTCGGCGGCGGTGAAATCACCGGATGTTAAGGGTGTCTGGTGTTTCATCGAGGTCGTGTCGGTCATGTCTGGAGTCCGAATTGCGTCCCGCGGCCCAAAGCGCGCTGTTGTCTGCTACTGCCCTATATAGGGTATGGGGACGCGTTGGCCTATCGGCGATGCGGTCACCGGGCCTCGCCATGACGATGATTTTGATCGGGCTCGGCGCCGGCGGCTGCAGCCTGCCCCGCACTGACACCAATGCTTACGCCAAGGCCGACGACAGCGACCTCACCGGCTCGATCGCACGGCCGGCGAAGGACGCACCTCCGACCGAGACCGATCTCGCCTTCGCCCGCAATGCCGCCTCCGACGTGCTGACCAAGGGCGACAAGGATGCCAGCCAGCACTGGGAGAATCCGGAAACCGGCGCACGCGGCTCGGTGACGCCGATCGCGCAATCCTACGCCGCCGAGGATGGCCGCAAGTGTCGCGATTTCCTGGCGAGCTACGTCAACGGGGCGACCGAAAGCTGGCTCCAGGGCGCCGGCTGCCAAAGCAGCCGTGGCCGTTGGGAGATTCATACGCTAAAGCCATGGCGGAGCTAGGAATCAGGCAGATCGACTAGTTGCAAAAATGCCACTAGCTCCCCACATGAGGCTCAGGTGGGGGCGGGCAGCCCCTTTCGACATTTCGATTTTCCCAAGAGGAGACGTGACGGATGCGCGACCCCTATGAGGTCTTGGGGGTGCCGCGGAGCGCTAACGCTGCCGCGATCAAGAGCGCTTATCGCAAGCTGGCCAAGAAGCATCATCCCGACAGCAACAAGGATGATCCCAAGGCCGCCGAGCGCTTCTCCGAGATCAATTCGGCCAACGAGATCATCGGCGACGAGGACAAGCGCAAGCAGTTCGACCGCGGCGAGATCGATGCCGATGGCAAGCCGCGCTTCCAGGGCTTTCCGGGTGGCGGCGGGCCGCGCGGTCGCGCGGGTCCCGGCGGGTTCGAGAGCTACAATTTCCGCAGCGGCGGCGCGGGCCCCGGTCAGGGCGCCGGTGCGTTCGAGGACATCCTCAACAGCATGTTCGGTGGCGGGGTGCGCGGCGCGCGGCCAGGAGCCGGCGGCGGAGCACAGTTCGAATTCGACACCGGCGGGGTCGGGTTCGATCTCGACGTCAACGTTGCCATGTCCGTGTCGCTGGAAGAATCGGTCAAGGGTGGCGAGAAGCGCGTCCGGCTGCCCAATGGCAAGGAACTCAACGTCAAGATTCCGGCGGGCGTCGTCGAGGGTCAGCAGATCCGGCTGCGTGGCCAGGGCGAGACCGCCCAGGGCCATCCCCCCGGCGATCTCCTGATCACCATCGGCATCGCGCCGCATCCGTTCTTCAAGATCGAGGGCGCCGACCTCAGGATCGATCTGCCGGTCACGCTCTACGAGGCGGTGCTCGGCGGCAAGGTCCGTGTGCCCACACTCGGCAATGCCGTGGAACTATCGGTCCCGAAAAACACCTCTAGCGGCCGGACCTTCCGCCTCAAAGGTAAGGGCTTGCCGAAATCTGGCGGAACCGGGGATCTCTTCGTCACCATCAGGATTATGCTACCGGACGGGAACGACGCCGAGCTTGAAGCATTGATGGAAAAGTGGCGGGACCAACACCCCTACAATCCACGTAGCGGGCTTGGTTAGGGCGAGATCGAACTGAAGGGGTTCTCCTAAAAGTCTAGATCATCATCCAGCAGATGATGACCATCATACGCCCGAGGCGTGGTAGCGCTTCTCGGTTCGTATGCTCGACATGTCGGGTGTCCGGCGGGGCAGCCGATGAATAGGTGCGGCCTCGAGAGGGGGACCAGCGCGGTACCAAAAACCCCAATCGAGGCCGCCCGCGTCGATCGGCGGATCGAACGCCGCTCATATTCGCGTGAGCACCCGGTGCGATAATGAGACGCACACATGTCCTGATTCCAAATTTTCAATGTCGGAATCGAGGCACCGCGTTTGCGCAGTTGTTCAGCCGCCCGTTTTCTCAGCCTGGTCGTACACAGCCTGCGCAACTTTGGTCAGCCGATCGCGGTCGGCGCCGCCGCCGCTGACGACGTAACCGACGCCGCGCTCGGCCCAGAACAGCGCCCCATCCTTGTCCGCCTTGGCATAACGCATCTGCGTTGCACCATTCTCGGTCTTGGCGGTGTAGATCGTGTAGCGCTCGCCGGAGGCGCCCTCATACATCAGGAAGGACGCCGGCCCGCTCGGCCCCGGCAGCAGCCGGCCGCCGACGAGTTTGAGCCCGCTCGCCTCCAGATTGGGCGCGAACACGGTCCAGCCGCAGCGCCGGGTCAGCCAGGCCTGAAGGTGGTCGCGCTCGTTGCCACCGACCTCGACGGGATGGCGGACCTCGACGACATAGAGCCGGTGGGCATCGAGCGCATCCGCCGTAAAGCTCTGGAAGGTCGAGGGGGCGTTGGCGGCGCCATGCGCCACCCAGCCAGCCGTGCCGCCGGCGACGAAGGCGACCAGCGCAGCCGCAACCGCACCATAGAACCATTGCCGCGGACGGCGCTCCAGCCGCTCGAGCTCCAGCCGGGCCGGCACCGGCTCCTGGCCGACGCTGTCGTAGCGGGCGTGCAGCATCTCGGCCATGGCGCGCCAGGACTGAACTCGCTCGGCATCCTCGGGATGTCCGGCAAGCCAGGCCTCGACGTCGGCGCGGCGCTCGGGCGGCAGCTCGCCATCGACAAAGGCGTGGAGCTCGTCTTCGGTCACGGGAATATTGCGGTCGTTCATATCGGTCGTCTCTGGCTCTGCGGCCCAAAATTTCTTACGTCGTTCGACTGCGCTGCTGCTGTCTTCGTGCGGCGGACGCGGCCTGCGCGATGCATCAATCCTGCCATCATTTCACCCGCCTGAGCGCCGGGCGCTCACCCTCCAGCGACGCTTTAACGTGCGCACGAGCGCGGGCCAGGCGGGACATGACGGTGCCGATCGGCACGCCCTGGATCTCGGCGACCTCGCGGTAGCTCATGCCTTCCAGCATCACCAGGAGCAGCACCGAACGTTGCTCCTCGACGAGCGTCGAGAGTGCCCGTTCGATGTCGCGTCCTTCGGCCTCCGTCCCGCTGGCATCCGGGTTGTTCTCCGTCAGCTGCATGAATTGCGGACGCCTTGCCAGCGAGCGCCGCCGGTTCTTGTTGAGGTTGGTCAGGATCGTGTAGAGCCAGCTCCTGACGTCGCCTCCGAGAAACAATCGCTCCGAGCGCAATGCTCGCACCAACGTATCCTGCACCAGATCGTCGGCCGCATCCGCATCGCGCGTCAGCGCGCGGGCATAGCGGCGCAACGCCGGGATCATGGCTTCCACGCTCTGGCGAAACGCACTCATGCCGTCTTTGATGTCCTGCCGTTCGGCGCAAGCGCCACAATCATCATAACACCCGAGCGGAACGGCTATTCCGGCGCTCGAAACAGCGTTAACGCCGCGTATTAGGACTGTACCGTAGGGGAGGGCTGGTGTACCTCCAGACCTTAACGAGAGCTACAGGACGTTAGCAAATGGCGCAGAATTCGGGTCTGATGCAAGGCAAGCGCGGGGTGATCCTCGGCGTCGCCAACAACCGCTCGATCGCCTGGGGCATCGCCAAGGCATGCCGGGCGGCCGGCGCCGAGATCGCACTCACCTACCAGGGCGATGCGCTGAAGAAGCGGGTCGAGCCGCTCGCCGCCGAGCTCGGCGCGCTCATGCTCGGCCATTGCGACGTCACGGATGCCGCGACCATCGATGCGGTGTTTGACGTGCTGAAGGAGAAGTGGGGCAAGATTGATTTTGTCGTGCACGCGATCGCGTTTGCGGACAAGGATCAGCTCGAGGGCCGCTACGTCGACACCACCGCCGACAATTTCTCCAAGTCGATGCTGATCTCCTGCTACTCGCTGACTGCGGTCGCGCAGCGCGCCGAGAAGCTGATGACCGACGGCGGTTCGATCATCACGCTGAGCTATTACGGCTCCGAGAAGTGGATGCCGAACTACAACGTCATGGGCGTCGCCAAGGCGGCGCTGGAGGCGAGCGTGCGCTATCTGGCCGCCGATCTCGGCGAGAAGGCGATCCGCGTCAATGCGATCTCGGCAGGACCGATCAAGACGCTGGCGTTCGCCGGCATCGCCGATTCACGCCTGCTGCTGAAATATAACGAGGTCAACGCGCCGCTGCGTCGCAACGTGACGATCGAGGAGGTCGGCGACAGTTCGCTGTATTTCCTGTCCGACCTGTCGCGCGGCGTCACCGGCGAAGTGCATCACGTCGACGCCGGCTACCACGTGCTCGGTATGAAGCGCCCCGACGCGCCGGATGTGTCGACCGGTAGCAAGGACTAGAGCATGATCCGGAAAAGTGGGCACCGGTTTTCCGATAAGATCATGCTCAAACAAAACTAACCTGGAATGCCCGTGCCCACGATCTATTATCTTCGCCACGGCGAAACCGAGTGGAATGCGCTCGGCAGGCTCCAGGGCACCAGGGACATTCCGCTGAACGCGCGCGGCCGCGGTCAGGCGGTGCAGGCAGGCCTCATCCTGGCCGATCTGCTCAAGCGCGATGACCGCGACAAGGCGGCGCTGCCCTATGTGTCGAGCCCGCTCGGCCGTGCGCGCCAGACCATGGAACTCGCGCGCGGCAAGCTCGAACTGCCGGTCGCGGATTATGCGCTGGATGATCGGCTGCGCGAGATCGGCTACGGCGTCTGGGAAGGGCTGACGCTGGCCGAGAGCGAGGCGAACGATCCCGACATCTATGCCAGGCGCCTCGCCGACAAATGGACGGTGGGGCCTGCGGGCGCGGAGACCTACGCCGATGTGCAGGTCCGCGTGCGCGCCTGGTACGACGAGCTTCGGAGCGACACCGTCGCGGTCGCCCATGGCGGTACCTGTAGGGCCCTGATGGTCTCGCTCGGCCTGGAGACGCCGGCGAGCGCCGCCGAGCTCTATATCGAGCAGGGCGCCGTCTATGTGTTCCGCGACGGCCGGCTGGACAAGTATAGCTGACGGCGGCACCGCCTTTTCCGCCGTCATGCCCGGGCTTGTCCCGGGCATCCACGAACTTGCTTTTTGCGGTCCCCGAGAACGTGGATGGCCGGGACAGGCCCGGCCATGACGACCGTGGTGGACATTTGACCCCCCATCCAGATCGCGTTACGTCACGTTGTCATTCAACATAAACGTTGTCATTCAGCGCTAGACGGTAGTTCGGCAATGTCCTTCAACACTTTCGGCCACATGTTCCGCGTCACCACCTTTGGCGAGAGCCATGGGGTGGCGATTGGCTGCGTGGTCGATGGCTGTCCGCCGATGATCCCGCTCACCGAGGCCGACATCCAGCAGGATCTCGATCGTCGCAAGCCGGGCCAGTCGCGCTTCACCACCCAGCGCCAGGAGCCGGACCAGGTCAAGATCCTGTCCGGCGTGATGGCGCATCCGGAAACGGGCGTGCAGGTGACCACGGGCACCCCGATCGGGCTCCTGATCGAGAACACCGACCAGCGCTCGAAGGACTATTCGGAGATCAAGGACAAGTTTCGTCCCGGCCACGCCGACTTCACCTATGAGGCCAAGTATGGCCTGCGCGACTATCGCGGCGGCGGCCGTTCCTCCGCGCGCGAGACCGCGATGCGTGTCGCCGCCGGTGCGATCGCGCGAAAAGTGTTGCCCGAGGTGAAAGTCCGCGGCGCGCTAGTGCAGATCGGCCCGCACAAGATCGACCGCGAGAAGTGGGACTGGGACGAGATCGCCAAAAACCCGTTCTTCTGTCCCGACAAGGACAAGGCCGCATTCTTCGAGACCTATCTCGACGGCATCCGCAAGAGCGGCTCCTCGATCGGCGCCGTGCTGGAGATCGTCGCGGAGGGCGTGCCGGCCGGCCTGGGCGCGCCGATCTACGCCAAGCTCGATTCTGATCTCGCGGGCGCGATGATGACCATCAACGCGGTGAAGGGCGTCGAGATCGGCGCGGGCTTTGGCGCCGCCGAGCTCACCGGCGAAGAGAACGCCGACGAGATGCGCACCGGCAATGACGGCACGCGCTTCCTGTCCAACCACGCCGGTGGCGTTCTGGGCGGTATCTCCACGGGACAACCGATCGTGGTGCGTTTCGCGGTGAAGCCGACCTCGTCGATCCTGCAGCCGCGCCTCACGGTCGATCGCAAGGGCGCCGATACCGAGATTTTTACGAAGGGCCGCCACGATCCCTGCGTCGGCATCCGCGCCGTCCCGGTCGGCGAAGCCATGATGGCCTGCGTGCTCGCTGACCATTTCCTGCGCGACCGCGGGCAGGTGGGACGTTAGGTCTTCGTGTCGCGGTACTAGCCCACCGCGCAGCTTGACGATTCCACAACTTCGTCCGCAAATGCGCCCATGGAAAGCTCCGGGCTCCAGCGTATCCTGAACTGGCTGATCGACGGCGCGAGGGCTCCGGGGACCTCGGCCGACATGATCGCGGCCGTCTGCGAGCGTCTGGTCGATGCCGGCCTGCCGCTGTGGCGGTTCGGCATCTTCATCCGTACGCTGCATCCGGAAATCTTCGGCCGCAACTTCATCTGGCGGCAGGGCCAGCAGGTCGAAATGGGCACCGTCGATTTCGAGATTCTGGAGACGCCGGAGTTCGCCAAGAGTCCGCTTCGCATCGTGTTCGAGCAGGGGATCGAGGTGCGGGGCCGCATGGACGATCCAGACAGCAGGCGGTTTCCGTTCCTCGACGACATGCGCGCCGAAGGCGTGACCGACTATATTGCGGTGCCGATGCCGTTTCTCGATGGCTCGATCCATGCCACGAGCTGGGTCACGCGGGACCCCGGTGGCTTCAGCGATGATGACATTGCGGCGATCCGGACGATCATGGCGCCGCTGGCCCGCGTCAGCGAGATCGTCACCCTGCGCCGTACGGCTTCGATGCTGCTCGACACCTATGTCGGCAACCGCGCCGGCGCACGTATCCTCGGCGGCCAGATCCGCCGCGGTCACAACGACACCATGCAGGCTGCGATCTGGCTGTCGGATCTGCGCGGCTTCACCGCGCTGTCGGACCGGCTGCCGGCCGAGACCGTGGTCGAGATCCTCAACCATTATTTCGACTGCCAGGTCACGGCAATCCGTGGCCATGGCGGCGAGGTCCTGAAGTTCATGGGCGACGGCCTGCTCGCGGTGTTTCCGATCGACGAATATGTCGGCGATGCCGCACATGTCTGCACGCGCGTGCTGGAAGCCGCACGCGAATCCCGCGCCAGCGTCGAGGCGCTCGCCTTTCCGGTCGGTGACGTCATCGAGCGCTTCCGCTTCGGCGTCGCACTCCATGTCGGCAACATCCTCTATGGCAATATCGGCGGCGGCAACCGGCTCGACTTCACCTGCATCGGCCCGGCCGTGAATCTCGCGGCGCGGATGGAAAAGATCGCGGGCCGGCTTGGTCGCACCGTCGTGGCGTCGGAAGGCTTCACCAATGTCTGCCGGCACGACTGGCGCGATCTTGGCGATTTTCCGATCGCAGGATTTTCCAAGGCGCAGCGTGTGTACGGACTGGCCGAGGAAACGCCCGTGGTGATGGCTTAAAGCGGCCGGAACGCCCATGACCGTTGAATTCCGCCAGATCCAGATCGCCGACACCGACGCCTTTCGCGCCGCCGTCGACATCGTCGCCCGCGAGCGCAAATACATCGCGCTGGTGGAGGCGCCGCCGGTCGAGCAGGTTCGCGCCTTCGTCGCGCGCAATGTCGAGCGCGGCTATCCGCAGATCGTCGCCGCCATCGACGGCGCTGTGGTCGGATGGTGCAACGTGCCGCCCGCGAACCGCGCCGTCTCGGCGCATGTCGGCGATCTCTTCATGGGGCTCGTACCCGAGTTCCGTGGCAAAGGCTTTGGCGAGCGGCTGTTGCGGCAGGCCGTTCAAGCGGCAGACGCATTCGGCTTCCGCCGGATCGAGCTCGGCGTGTTCGCGACCAACACCGCCGCGGCCGCCCTTTATCGCAAGGTCGGGTTTGTCGAGGAGGGCATCAAGCGGATGGCGATCCTGGTGGACGGCACCTATCACGACGAAATCATCATGGCGCGCCTCAAGGGCTAGCCCAAGGCCTATTCCTCCGGCTCCGTCGTGAACAGCAGCGGATAACCTTTCGTGCGGGCGGCATCGGTCGCACGCGTCGCCTTGGTTTCGGCGACGTCCCTGGTGAACACGGCGACGACGCAGGCGCCGAGCTTGTGCGCGGTGATCATCACCTTGTAGGCCTGATCCTCGGTCATGCGGAATTCGGCCTTCAGGATCATGGTGACGAACTCACGCGGCGTGTAGTCGTCGTTGATCAGGATGACCTTGTGCAGCTTGGGCCGCTCGACCTTGGTCTTGGTCCTGGTCTTTGGCTTGGTAACTGTGTCGTTCATTCCGCCTCCTTGACACGGCGGCCTCGGGTTCCCAGCCGGAGCGATCAGCTCGCGGCCTTCGTACCATATTGCAGGACCTGCACCTTCTCCAAGGTGATCAGGCCGCTCGACATCATGCCATCAAGGATGGGCAGGAATGCGTTGATGTTGTCCTCGCTGTCGACGATCTCGATCAGCAGCGGCAGGTCTTCCGACAGCCGCAGGATCTTCGAGGTGTGCAGCCGGCTCGACTTACCGAAGCCCATGGGGCCGCGCAGCACGGTGGCACCGGCGAGATGTCGCTCGCGCGCCTTCAGCACGATGGCTTCATAGAGCGGCTTGCCGTCGCAATGGTCGCTCTCGCCGATGAAGATGCGGAGCAAAACTGCCTGACTGGGAATTTGCATGATCAGCTCCTTTTCAAGCGGTTGTAGCGGCTTGCCATCATATGCCCTGCCCATACCGACACCAGCCAGCAGACGACAGACGCCGCGATATAGGCCAGCGCGGTGTATTTCATGCCGCCGTGGAACAGGCGGAAGGTCTCCAGGCTGAAGGTCGAGAAGGTGGTATAGCCGCCGCAGAAGCCGGTCATGACGAACTGTCGGTGCTCCGGCCGCGCCAGCAAGCGGCCGTCGGGGCCGGCCAGTGTCGCGTAGAAGCCGATAATGAGCGAGCCCGTGGCGTTGATGAACAGCGTCGAAAACGGAAAGCCGGGACCGGTGTCGAGGGCGAGCCCGACCAGATAGCGCGTCAGCCCGCCGACAATGCTGCCGGCGGAAACCCAGACATAGAGCATCGCAATGCGCCGGCGGTCGGCAGAGGAGGGATTCATCTGCCGCTAGCCTCCAAAACTGTCCGCGAGGAGGAAGCCGCAACTCACGGCTGAGAGGCAGAGCCCGACCGAGAACACGACATTGCCGAGCGCGTGCACCGGCTCGCCGTTGCGCGCCAGGGTCAGCGTTTGCAGGCTGAACGAGGACACTGTGGTGTAGCAGCCGAGGAAGCCGGTCACCGCAAACAGCCACGGATTGGGCGAGGCGAACACCGAGCCGGGATGGGTCGCCAGCGCGCCAAAAATGCCGATCACGAAGGCTCCGGTGACGTTGATGGTCATGGTGCCCCAGGGAAAGGTCTCGCCCATTCGCCGCGCGATCGCGCCGGAAACGAAATAGCGGGCGCAGCCACCCAGCACGCTGCCGATCATGATTGCGATCACTCCGCTCAGCACGATGCACAGCCTCCCGTCATGCCTTGTCCTCCGCCGTCAAGCCGTTGCCGATAGTAAGCAGTCCCACGAGTGCGACCAGCGCGAAGCCGAGCCCGGCGAGGAACGTTCCTGCGGGGCCGTAAACGTCCCACAGCGCGCCGGCGATCACGCTTGCGGCCAGCAGCGCAAGGCCGGTGAACAGGTTGAAATAGCCGAAAGCAGTACCGCGCAGGCTTGGCGGAGCAGTATCGGCGACGAGGGCCGAGAGCAAGCCTTGCGTCAATCCCATATGCAGACCCCACAAGACGACGCCGAGCGCGAGACCGGGCAGACTCGACAGCAGCGCCAGTGCGAGGTCGGCGCCGGCGAGAAACACCAGGCCGAGCGCGAGCAGGGCGGTCCGGTTGATCCGGTCCGACAGCACGCCGGCGGGATAGGCCGAGAGCGCGTAGGTGATGTTCATGAGCACCAGCACCGCCGGCACCCACATCGCATTAAGGCCGATGCTCTGCGCACGCAGGATCAGAAAGGCCTCGCTGAAGCGGGCGAGCGTGAAGACCACACCGACCGCGACGACGCGCCAATACACGGATCCAAGCTGCCGCATGGCGGCGGTGTTGAGCGGGTTTTTCGCGGGTGCCTTGCTCGCATCCCGCTCCGGCTCGTTGACCGCGAACGCGATCAGGCCAAAGGACAATAACGCCGGCACAACAGCCACCCAGAACACCGCGACAAAATGATCCGCCGTCCACCACATCAGGCCGATCGCGGCCAGCGGCCCGACGAAAGCACCGACCGTGTCGAGCGACTGTCGCAAACCAAAACTCGCGCCGCGTAGGCCCGCCGGCGAGATATCGGCGATCAGCGCATCGCGGGGTGCGCCGCGGATGCCCTTGCCGACGCGGTCGATGAAGCGCGCCGCGACCAGCCAGCCGATGCTGGGCGCGAGCGGGAACAGCGGTTTTGTCACCGCGGCCAGCCCGTAGCCGAGGGCGGCGAGCAGCTTGCGGCGGCCGAGCCAGTCCGACAACGCGCCGGAGAAGATCTTCGTGATCGAGGCGGTTGCCTCCGCGACGCCCTCGATGAAGCCGACGGTGAGCGTGGAGGCGCCGAGCACGGTGACGAGATAGACCGGCAGCAGCGCGTGGATCATCTCGGAGGAGATATCCATCAGCATCGAGACGAAGCCGAGCACCCAGATTCCCCTGGGCAGCCTGGTGCGCGCAGCATTTGGTGTGGTCGTCACGTCGTTGCCTTCCACGTCTTGAATATCCCCTTGGCCTTCGCTTTCAGGCAACAAAAAACCCGCCAGCGGCGGGTTTGTCCAAGCTCCCGCCAAAGGCAGAGGCTCAATGATCGCCTCACCTCCAGCAGGAGCCATCAGCCCACTACGGTCGTTCGGCCGCCGGGCGGTTGTCGGGGGACTCCATCCCCATCTGTATGGTCAGCCTAGCATGGAAATCACAGGGAACAAGTAGGCGGGCGCTCTGTCCCATGGCGCGATCGCGTGGCGGCGCAAGCGTGGCGACATCACGGCGGTTTCGCGCAACGCACGAAAGGACTAACTCGCAATCTCTAACCTGCAAATCTCTAACCCAATTGTGAAGCACAAGCGATCTTCGCACTTTGCGGCAAGCCGTTTGCATGTCACCATCGCGTCATACGACGGGAGACTGCGATGCGGTTGCTGTTCTCGATCGGGGCTGTGCTGGTGGCCGGCGTGCTTGCCGGAGGGGATGTCGCGGGCAACGCGGCACCAGGGCCGAAATTCGAACCTTCGAGGCATCAACGGCAAGCCGCCGACGGCGACGCGCAGTCGGTCGATGTCGAGCTGATCCTCGCGGTCGATGTCTCCTACTCCATGGACATGGACGAACTCGCGATCCAGCGCGAGGGTTATGCGCAGGCGATCCAGTCCAAGGAGTTTTTGCAGGCGCTGAAGGCCGGCCCCAACGGCAGGATCGCGGTGACCTATTTCGAATGGGCGGCATCCAACGATCAGAAGATCATCATCCCCTGGCGCCTCATCGACGGACCGGAGACGGCGGACGCGGTCGCAACCGAGATCATGAAGACGCCGATCCGGCGCGCCTCGCGCACCTCGATCTCCGGCGCAATCGGATTTGCGATGCCGCTGTTCGACGAGGATCCCTATCACGGAATTCGCCGCGTCATCGACATCTCCGGCGACGGTCCCAACAACAATGGTGGTCCGGTCACGATTGCGCGTGACGCCGCGCTCGAGAAAGGCATCGTCATCAACGGCCTGCCGATCATGGTCAAGGAGCCGTCCTATTCCACCATGGATATCGACAATCTCGATTATTACTACGAAGACTGCGTCGTCGGCGGTCCCGGCTCTTTCGTCATCTCGATCAAGGATCGCGACAAGTTCAAGGAGGCGATCCGCACCAAGCTGCTGATGGAAGTTGCTGGCCGCACGCCCGAGCGTCCGGTCGTGCACGTTGCGGACAAAGAGAAGGAGCCGCGCGTGAACTGCCTGATCGGCGAGAAGATCTGGTCGGACCGCTGGGGCCGCTGAGACGCGCTTTGCCCGCGAATGAGCGGATCTATGACCACAAGTCCTTCAGGATGCCGTAGCTGCTTACGGCCGCATCCCGCATGATTGCGTCAGCCCCTTCAATTGCCGGTCGATCTCGCGCAGGACATCGCAGGCGGGTGCAGAGGCGCCATCGCCGATTAACCGCCAGACCTCCTTTGCTTCCTCGTCCAAATGCGGAATCGTCAGTGGTAGCCGCGCTGCTTCCAATAGCGCTCCCTTTTCGTTGATGAGATAGCGCGCGTTGAGCGCGCACAGCACCTGCGCAACACAAGCGAGCGACCGGTAAGCGCATCCAGCGATATGGGTCTGTTCGCCCCGCGCGATGGCAAGTTCGGCATTTTCGACGCCGAACAGGACCTCCCATTGGAAGCGACGGATCAGAGCATCGCGCAGCGGCCGCGGATAGGGCAGCGCGATCGACTTCAGCCTGGCGATGAGGGCTTGCGGATCGTGCAGCGGTTGGCAATAGGCGATCTCGCCCATCCAGATCGCCGAGCAGAAGCCGTGCGGATGGCCGGGCTGGTAGTCCATGGTGACGACGCCAGCGCGGCAGGATTCCATTACAGCTTCGACCGCGTCGGCGTTGCGATAGAGCAGATCGACCTTGCGGCCATCCACCGACAGCCATGCACCGCCGACGATCCATGGTCCCCATTCGCCGACCGGTGTTACGGCCGTGGCGGCAGGATTGTCGGCGATCTCTTTTGCAGCGGCCAGCAGCCGCTCGGCATCCGGTGGAATCGCGGCCTTGAAATAAAGGCCGATATCGTAGTCGGATGCGGCGTGCTCGCTGCCCCGCGCACGCGAGCCGCCGAGCACGATGGCCTCAACGCCAGGCACCTCGACAAAGGCGGATTTCAGGCGCGTGAGCAGGGGATCGTGCGGCATGAACGGCGTGGATGCATCTATTTGGCGGCAGCGGCGGCACGTTGTCGTTCCGCGCTTCCGGACATCCTTGCCTTGCTCGCGCCGCAACGCAAGTGGGCGTTGAACAAGGCGGCGCGAATCCACCGACATGGCGCCGGGCGAGGCTGCGACATCGGCAAGGCCGCGCGCCGCGTCCACGCGCCCGGCGTGATGGAGGTCAGATCCGTGCCTCCAGGATCAGGTTGAACGGCGTCTCGGCGGCGCGGCGGAAGCGCGACAATCCGCCTTCGCTGGCGACCTTGCGCAGCCTTGCCTCGCCGGCTTGCGCTCCGAGCGCGAGGCCCACCTCCTGATCGAGCGAGGCCGGCGTGCAGATCATGGTCGACGCCGCGTAATAGACGCGGCCGACCGGGTTGAGATTGTCTTCGAGACGATCGCCCGCGAACGGCTCGACCAGCATGCAGGTGCCGTCCTTCGCCATGGTCTGACGCACGTGGCTGATGGCGCCAACGGGATCGCCCATGTCGTGCAGGCAATCGAAGAAGCAGACCAGATCGTAGCCCTCGGCCGGATAAGTCTTGGCCGAGTGAACCGCGAAGCTGACGCGATCGCCGAGCCTGGCCTCGGCTGCCGCCTTGCGCGCGGCCTCGATCGAGCCCTCGTGATAATCGAAGCCATAGAAGCGCGAATTCGGGAACGCCTCCGCCATCAGCCGCGTCGAGACGCCGTGTCCGCAGCCGACATCGGCGACCTTGGCACCGCGCTTCAGCTTGTCCACGACACCGTCGAGCGCGGGCAGCCACTCCTGCACCAGATGATGCATGTAGCCGGTGCGGAAGAAGCGGGCCGTGCCGCAGAACAGGCACTCGCTGCGCCGATTCCAGCCGACGCCTTGCCCGGACTTGAACGCGTCCGTGATCTTCGGCTCGTCGAGAAAGGCGGCGGCAATGACGTTGCCGACCGCGCCAAGGAACACCGGGCTGTCCTGGTCGGCGAGCGCCATCGCCTGCTCAGGCAGCATCGAGAACTTTCCCGAACCGGCGTCGTATTCGACGTAGCCGGATGCTGCCTGGCTCGCCAGCCATTCACGGACGTACCGCTCCGCCGTTCCGGTGGCTTTTGCAAGCTCGGCCGAGCTCATCGGTCCCTTGGCGGCGAGGGCGCGGTAGAGGCCGAGCTTGTCGCCCAGGAGGACGAGCGATGCGTTCATCGCCGCCCCGATCTCGGTGATCATCTTTCCCATAAAGGCATTCAACCTGTCGGAATTGACCTCCATGACAGCCTCCATACAAACGTTGGGCATTTTCAAGGGGCTGCGCAATTGCGCGCTGCAGGACTGCGCCAGGCCTTCGCGGTCAAAGCCGCGGCCTGAACTTGCGCGTCCTTTATGTGGGTCAATCAGGCGCCGGCGAGGTTCAATGCGCCAGCAAGACGTAATCCTGGAACTTGATGACGCGGCAGCCGATGCTGCCCCGCTGGCATTCGCGCTGTTCGGAGGGTATAATTGAGGAGCTTTTGACGGTAGCCGGAATGTCCAGCCTCGCACGCTCCTGTGGTTTCGCAGTTTTGTTCGCCGTGTTTTGCCTTGGCGAAACGCCCGCTCAGGCGCAGGTCGCACCCTTGCAGTATTGGATTCCGGGCGGGGCCTTTGGCTTTGGCGGCAGCGCCGACAGCTACGGCAACTTTCCAAGCTTCAATGCTGGTGATGCCAACGGCTATGGTTTTCGCCCCGGTTTCTTTGTCGGAAGCCAGAGCGGCAATGTCGGTCCGAGCGGTTTCAGCCAGGCAGGTCTGGCCGGCAATTTCAGCGCGCTGTCCTATGACAGCTCGCAGTTTGGCTACAACATGAAGACCACGGGTGGCATGCCTGTGACGTTCTTTGCCGGCTTCGATACGCTGAAATATGGCAACGGCATCGGCAGTTCGGTTGCGCCGCTGACCTCCGGTGCTGCGCCCGGCTACGGCGGATTTGCCGGTGTCGAGTTCAAACCGACGTCGAACCTCAGCCTGTCGTTCGGCGCCGGTTTCACCCAGCGAGGCTCGGGCCGCATGGACAGCGATATCAGGTCGGACATGCTGCCCGGCGAGTCGCCGGCGCTCGGCCAGCTACGACACTAGGACTTCATCGCGTAAACCGCGCGACCAACTCCACATGCGGCGTGTGGCGGAACTGGTCGACCGGGACCACCGCGCCGATCTTGTAGCCACCGTCAATCAGCAGCCGCGCGTCGCGAGCGAAGGTGGCGACGTTACAGGACACCGCGATCACGACCGGCACCTTGCTCGCCGCGAGTTTCAGCGCCTGCGCCTGTCCGCCCTGGCGCGGCGGATCGAACACCACGGCATCGAAATCGCGCAGCTCCGGCGGCACCAGCGGACGGCGGAACAGGTCGCGCGGCTCGGCCTTGATCGGCTTGAGTCCCGGCGTGCGCGCGGCCCTCGCGAGCGCGGCGATCGCGCCGGCGTCGTTGTCGTACGCCGTGACACGCGCCTTCTCCGCAAGCCTCAGCGCGAACGGGCCGACGCCACAGAAGAGGTCGAGAACCTCCTTGGCCTTGCCGATACGCTCGGCAACGAGGGCAGCGAGCGTCTCTTCCCCGGCTGCTGTTGCCTGCAGGAACGAGCCCGGCGGCAGTGTCACTTCGGCACGGCCCATCCTGACCGTTGGCGACAGGCGTTGCAGCACCAGTTCGCCATGCCGCGTCAGCCGAGCCAGGCGATGCTGCTCGGCGACGCGCGACAGCGCCGTGACCAGTCGCGTCGGCAGCGGGCCGGAGCCGCGCACGTCGACATCGAGGCCATTGGCCGTCGCCGTCACCTGGATATCGAGCGGCTTCGTCACCGGCATTTTTGATGTCAGCGGCTCGGCGAGCGCCCAGGCGGCGTCGAGCGCACCCTCAAGCGCGGGATCGAGGATCGGGCAGCGATGGATCGGGATCACGTCGTGAGAGCTCGCCGCCGAGAAGCCGACCTTGAGCACGTCATGCGTGCCGAACCTTCCGTGCAGCGTCACGCGCCGGCGGCCGGCACCATGGGCATCGACCAGCGGTGCCACCTCGCAATCGATTCCGGCCTGCGCCAGCGTCTCGACCACGATGCTGCGCTTCCACGCGTGATAGGGCTCGGCCGCCCAGTGCTGGATGGCGCAGCCGCCGCAGATGCCGAAATGCGGACAGAACGGTTCGATCCGCTCGGGGCTGGCGACGTCGACCGCGAGCAACTTGCGGCGGTCGGGATGGCCCGCGACATGGTCGACCTCGACACTCTCGCCGCCAAGCGTGTAGGGCACGTACACCGCGTCCCCGGTCGTCAGCGAGACGCCGTCGCCGCGATGGCCGACATGATCGATCGTGACGCGTTCAACCACGGCGCGCGCCGATGAAGAATTCGATGTTGCCGTCTCCTCCCGCAATCGAGGAAGGAAACACCTCGATGTCGGTGCAGCCGAGCGACGCGGCAAAGGTCGCGATATCGTCGCAGATCTCCTGGTGCACGGTGGCGTCGCGGATGATGCCCTTCTTGTTGTGCTTCCGATCGGCCTCGAACTGCGGCTTGATCAGCGCCAGCAGGCTCATCGGCGCGGCCGCGAGCGACAGCGCCACGGGCAGCACGGTCTTCAGTGAAATGAAACTGACGTCGATGACGACGACATCGGGCCGCGCCGGCAGTCGCTTGCCGTCATAGCTGCGGATATCGGTCTCCTCCATCGACACGATCTTGGGATGATCGCGCAGCGAGGCATGCAGCTGGCTGGTGCCGACATCGATGGCGAACACCAGGCTGGCGCCGTTCGCCAGCAGCACCTCGGTAAAGCCGCCGGTGGAGGCGCCGACGTCGAGGCAGACATGGTCCTCGATCTCGATCGGGTAGCGCTCCAGCGCGCCGGCGAGCTTGACGCCGCCGCGCGAGACGTAAGGGTGCGCAGGCTCGGCCTGGATCACCGCGTCCTCGGCGATCGTCTCCGATGGTTTTGCGACCCGCTTGTCGTCAGCGGTGACGAGGCCGGCCTCGATCGCCGCGCGCGCCCGCGCCCGGCTCTCGAACAGGCCGCGCTCGACCAGCAGAACATCCGCGCGCTTGCGGGCAGGGGGCATGATCTCTCCGGAGAGGATTGAAACGTCTATGGTGCGATCAATCGCGCGGCTGCCATCCGGACGCAAGTCTCGAACGCGGCGAGATCGTGCCAGACGTCGACCGGCGGTTCTGCCGGCGTCACCAGCGGGCACCCGTGCAGATCGAGCGCATGGATCATCATGAGATTGTCGACGAGGCCGAAATCCTCGACCGTCAGCCCCTGTGCGTCGACCAGCCGTCCCGGCTCGGAGGTGACGTGCATGCAGCGGCCGACACGGTCGGCATAGGTGGTGCCATCGTTGGAATACGCCAGGCAAAACTTGCGGCGGCCGGCCATGTAACCGAGCTCGTAGACGGTACCGGGATCGGCACCGGCGCCGCGGAATGGGGTGAGATTGGCGATGATGGCGTCGGCCGCGTCCATCATGGCCTCGTTGCCGCAGAAGATCTGCCGCGACGCATCAAGCGCGGTGAGGTCGATGGCGTTGTCGAGGGGATAGAGCCCGGTGAGCCCGTGAGCAGCGCAGATCGCGGCCTTCCGCCGGCCGATCTCGACCGCATCCGGCAGGAACACATCGGGACCTGCCAGATAGATTTTCATGGGAGCAAAGCCGGAAAGTTTGGATCGGATGCGAGCCGCGGCGCGCGCTCTACTCCCTCTCCCGCTTGCGGGGGAGGGTTGGGGAGGGGGTGTCTCCGCACGCGACGCTCCCCATGAGGAGAGAGCCCTCACCCGGATCGCTTGTGCGATCCGACCTCTCCCGCAAGCGGGAGAGGTGAGAAGGCGGCGTCTGCCGCGACAGCTCAGGCGAGCTTGACCGTCTCGGTCTTGACGTCCTTGCCGAGCGCCTCGAACACCTTGGCGACGATGCCCTTGGCGTCGAGACCAGCGCGGGCGTACATCGCGTTCGGCGTGTCATGATCCTGGAACACGTCGGGCAGGACCATCGTGCGGAACTTGACCATGCCGGTGTCGAGCACGCCCTGATCGGTCAGGAACTGCGCGACATGCGAGCCGAAGCCGCCGACCGCGCCTTCTTCCACCGTGATCAGGACGTCGTGATCACGGGCGAGCTTGAGCACCAGCTCGGTGTCGAGCGGCTTCATGAAGCGTGCATCGGCAATCGAGGTCGAGAGGCCATGGGCGGCGAGCTCGTCGGCCGCCTTCTCGCATTCGGCCAGACGCGTGCCGAAGGAGAGCAGGGCGATCTTGTTGCCCTGGCGGATCATGCGGCCCTTGCCGATCTCGAGGGCAACGCCGACCTCGGGCATCTCGATGCCGCGGCCCTCGCCGCGCGGATAGCGCAGCGAGCTCGGACGGTCGTCGATCGCAACCTGGGTCGCCACCATGTGCACCAGCTCGGCTTCATCCGCCGCCGCCATGATCACCATGTTCGGCAGACAGCCGAGATAGGCGTTGTCGAACGACCCGGCATGCGTCGCGCCGTCGGCGCCGACGAGGCCGGCGCGGTCGATGGCGAAGCGCACGGGCAGGCTCTGGATCGCGACGTCATGGACGATCTGGTCGTAGCCGCGCTGCAGGAAGGTCGAGTAGATCGCGCAGAACGGCTTGTAGCCTTCGGTCGCAAGACCGGCGGCGAAGGTCACCGCGTGCTGTTCGGCGATGCCGACGTCGAATGTGCGATCGGGGAAGGCCTTGTTGAAGATGTCGACGCCGGTACCGGACGGCATCGCCGCGGTGATGGCGACGATCTTGTCGTCCTTCTGGGCTTCCTTGACCAGGCTCTGGCCGAACACGTTCTGGTAGGCCGGCGCGTTCGGCTTGGCTTTCGCCTGGGTGCCGGTCGCAACGTCGAACTTGACGACGGCGTGATACTTGTCGGCGGACGCTTCCGCCGGGCCGTAACCCTTGCCCTTCTGCGTCACGACGTGGACCAGGATCGGGCCGGTCTCCATGTCGCGCACGTTCTTCAGCACCGGCAGGAGGTGGTCGAGGTTATGGCCGTCGATCGGACCGACGTAATAGAAGCCGAGCTCCTCGAACAGCGTGCCGCCGTCCATCATGAAGCCGCGGGAATATTCCTCGACGCGGTTGGCGCGATTGGCGAGGATCTTCGGCAGGCGTTTGTTGATCTGCTTGGCTGCATCGCGCAGCGTGCGATAGGTCTTGCCGGAGTACAGGCGCGACAGATAGGCGCTCATGGCGCCGACCGGCGGCGCAATCGACATGTCGTTGTCGTTGAGGATGACGATCAGGCGCGAGTTCATGGCGCCCGCGTTGTTCATGGCCTCGTAGGCCATGCCCGCCGACATCGCACCGTCACCGATCACGGCGATAACGTTGTTCTTGCCGCCGGCGAGGTCGCGCGCGACGGCCATGCCGAGACCGGCAGAGATCGAGGTCGAGGAATGCGCGGCGCCGAACGGATCGTAATCGCTCTCGCTGCGCTTGGTGAAGCCGGAGAGACCACCGCCGGTGCGCAGCGTGCGGATGCGGTCGCGGCGTCCGGTGAGGATCTTGTGCGGATAGGCCTGATGGCCGACGTCCCAGATCAGCCGATCGCGCGGCGTGTCGAAGACGTAGTGGATCGCGGTGGTGAGCTCGACCACGCCGAGGCCCGCGCCGAAGTGACCGCCGGTCACCGAGACGGCATCGATGGTCTCCTGACGCAGCTCGTCGGCGACCTGGCGAACCTGCTCGACCTTGAGCTTGCGCAGGTCATCCGGTGTCCGGATAGTGTCGAGAAGCGGCGTTTTACTGTATGCGTTCACGGCGATTTCCAATTTGTCAGCGCCGGAAGATCGTTCCGGTGCGCGATGGGTTTGCACAATGTCGGCGCAGCGCGAGTCCTTAAACCGTCGGAGCCACCTGCATGGGGCAGAGCCCCGTCTTCAAGCTTAGGTGAGCTTAAGTACGCTCCGGTTCAGTCTCTGTGATCCCTGTCACGTAGATCGGCTTCGTCCGTCCAAGCCAATTTCATTAGCGATTTGAAGCGCTTGTCGTCGGAAATCGGTCCCCACGTCAAAGCTAACAAAAAGCCACACTCCGCGCAGCTTTACACCAAAGCTTGGGCCAAAGCCAACCCGCCGGACGGATTACGGGTATGCAGGTGCAACCGGCGGGCCAATTTGGTTAATCGCGGCGCCGGTGGGGAGGTTCCAGTTCTGCCCGGTTCCTTGGCAGGATTTTGGGCCGAAAGGCAGGGATTTTAGCGGCATTCGCCGCGCCAAACGGCGTCGGCGAGAAAATTCTTCAATCCTGGTGCCGGGCTCCCCGGCCCCGCGGGCGGAGATAACGGCGTGCGATCTCGAAATAATGCAGGCGGCCGATGCTCGAAGGGCAGCTTTGCGACCGCGTCCGTTACTGCACGTCGAGCGGCGCCGTGCCGGTGGCTTGGCCGCTGGCATCGGTGGTGATCTTGTCGACGCGCGCCTCGGCCTGACGCAACAGTTCCTCGCAGCGGCGCTTCAGGGCTTCGCCGCGCTCGTAGATCGAGACGGATTCCTCGAGCGGCACCTTGCCGTCCTCGAGCCGCTTCACGATCGTTTCGAGTTCCTCGATCGCGCGCTCGAAGGTGAGCCGGGAGACGTCGACTTGGGTATTTTCGGCCATATCCGTTTCCGATTGCCCGATTCGCTTATCGAGTAAAACAGCAGAGTTTTGCGGGCTTAATGTGGCGGGTCTGTCTAAGCGCCCATGAGGGCGCCGACATGCGCCGTAACAGATTCTTTCAGTCCTTGCAGATCGTAGCCACCTTCGAGCACGGAAACAACGCGGCCCCCGGCGGACTTGTCGGCAAGGTCCATCAGCTTGCGCGTGACCCAGGAATAGTCCTCCGCACGCAAATTCAGCGAGGCCAGCGGATCGCGGTAATGCGCGTCGAAGCCCGCGGAGATGACGAGCAATTCAGGGCTGAATTTTTCGAGTTGCGGCAGGATCAAATTCTCGAACGCACTGCGGAATTCCGGCCCGCCGTCTTCGGAGGCGAGCGGTGCGTTGACGATGGTGTCGTGATCACCGCGCTCGCCCTTGGCGCCGGTGCCCGGAAACAGCGGCATCTGGTGCGTCGAGCAGTACATCACGGTCGGGTCCGACCAGAAGATATCCTGGGTGCCGTTGCCGTGATGCACGTCGAAATCGACGATGGCCGCGCGCTTGATGCCGTATTTGCGTTGCGCATGACGCGCGGCGATCGCGACATTGTCGAAGAAGCAGAAGCCCATCGGTTTGCCGATCTCGGCGTGATGGCCGGGCGGGCGCACCGCGACGAACGCATTGCGATGCTCGCCGTTCATTACCGCTTCGGTCGCCGCCACCGCGCCGCCGACGCCGCGCATCACCGCTTCCCACGTGCCAGGAGACATCGAGGTGTCGCCGTCGATATAGACCTGGCCGCTGGTCGGCGCGATGTGACGCAGCTCGGTGACGTAATCTTCGTTGTGGCACAGCGTGACGAGATCGAGATCGCCCTCCGGCGCGAGGTCGCGCGCCAGGAACTGGAAGCGCTCAACCGCCAGCGCTTCCTCCACCGCGCGCAGGCGGTCGGGTCTTTCAGGGTGTCCGGGCGGCGTGACGTGGTCGAGGCAGGCCTTGTGGGAAAGAAGAAGCGTGCTCATCAGGTCGGCCTCACAGGGAACGAACTCTCGACGTCGCTTGGCGCATCCGGCGCCAAAACGCAATGCAAAACGCAATCTATGCGTTCCACCGCGAATGGCAAAGGGCTGTCCCGTTCCGCGCCAGTTTGATCCGGATCAATTCACGCGCAGGATGCGGGTCTGCGGCAGCGGGCCGATCGGACCATGTGCCTTAAAGAAGGCAAACAGCGCATCGGCGTCATAGCCGCCATATTGCGGCGAAGCGCCCTGTTTCGCGACCGTAAAACCGTCGCCGCCGACGGCGAGGTAATCGTTGACGGTCACGCGGTAGCCGGTACCCGGCTCGATCGGCTTGCCATTGAGCGTCATCTTGTCGGCTATCACGCGCTCGCCGAGCGGCTTTGATGCGTCCCAGCTGTAGCTGAACCCGATCGACACCTGGAGGATCCGCGGCCGCTTCGGATCGAGCCATTGCTGCTCCAGCATGTCCTTGAGCTGGCTGCCTGACAGCGTCATCGTGACGAGGCGGTTGCGGAATGGCTGGCTCGCAAACAGTTCGCCGTAGGACACCGCGCCATTCTCTTTCGGGATGATGTCGGTGCGGATGCCGCCGGGATTGGTGAGTGCGATGACGGCGCTGCCATCCTTGGCGTCTTTGGTGGCGGCGAGCTGTGCATCGGCGATGACGTCGCCGAGCGCACTTTCGCCGGTGTCGTTCGGGATGCGCGACAGCGTCTGGGTCACCGATCCGGCTGGCCGGTTGGCAATCGGCGCCGAGAGCTTGTCATAGGCGTCGATCAGCGCAGTCTGCTCGGGATCCTTGGCGAGCGAGGCGTTGGCGACGATAACGTTCTCGGCCCTGGCACTGACGATGTCGCGTGTCGCCGGATCGAGCTTGAGGTCGATCGCGGTGACCAGCGTGCCGTACTTGTCGCCGCTCGTGACCAGCCGGCCGTCGATTTGGCAAACATAGGCACGGTGGGTGTGGCCGCTGACGACGACGTCGACCGCACGGTCGAACTTCTTGACGATGTCGACGATTGGTCCCGTTATCGCCGGGCATTCGTTGTAATCGCCGCTCGGCTCGCCGCCCTGGTGGATCAGCACCACGATCGCCTCGACGCCCTGCGCCTTCAGTTGCGGCACCAGCGCGTTCACCGTCTCGGCCTCGTCGCGGAATTCGAGCCCGGCTATGCCTGACGGAGAGACGATGCCGGCGGTCTCCTTCAAGGTCAGCCCGATGAAGGCAACCGGGATGCCCTCGAACTCCCTGATCTCGTAGGGCGGCAACACGCTCTTGCCGGTCGCGGTCTCGATGGTGGAGGCCGCAAGATAGTGGAATTTTGCGCCGGTGAAGGGACGTGGTCCCTGGCATCCGTCTTCCGGATGGCAGCCGCCGTTCTGCATCCTGAGCAGCTCAGTCTTGCCCTCGTCGAATTCGTGATTGCCGACCGAGGTGATCGCGAGCCCCATCATCGAGAGCGCCTCGACCGACGGCTCGTCGTGGAACATCGCCGACAGGAACGGGCTCGCCCCGATCAGGTCGCCGGCGGCGACGAAGATGGTGTTCTTGTGCCCCTCGCGCAATTGCTTGACCAGCGTCGCCATGTATTCGGCGCCGCCGGCGGCGACAGCCACCTTCTTGCTCTTGTCCTCGGGATCATTGATGCGGATGCCGCCCGGCGGCGGACGGAGATTGCCGTGGAAATCGTTGATCGCGAGCATGCGCAGCTCGACGGGCGCAGCGGTCTGGGCCGCGGCGGGCAGGGCGGCGAGAGCGAGGGCGAAGCTGGTCAGGCGGAGAAGATGTCGCATGGAACAAGATTAGTCGTTCCGCGCGAAGATTTCACGAAGCTTGTTTCTGTATCCGTCATTCCGGGGCGCGATGAAGTCGCGAGCCCGGAATCCATTCATCCACCAACTTTGCCGCCCGATGGATTCCGGGTTCGCGCTTCGGGCGCCCCGGAATGACGAGCGAGGGTGTACCTACCGCCGCTTCCTGTTGGCAAACGCATTGAACGCGGCCGTGGCCTCGGCCGATTTCAACTTCTCGCCGAACAGATGGGCTTCCTGGTCGATGCGGCGGGTGAGTTCTTCCGGCGGGGCACGCAGCAGCTTGCGCGAGGTTGCGACCGCTTCGGCCGGTAGCCGGCAGATCTCGCGCGCCACCTTGCGGGCCTCGACCTCGGTATGTCCTGGCGACACCACGGTGTTGACGAAGCCGGCGGCATGGGCCTCGGCGGCGGTGAAGCTGCGTCCCATCACCAGCATGGCGAAGGCGCGCTGGTAGCCCATGGTGCTCGGCATCAGCAGGCTGGCGGCGCCGACCGGCACGAGCCCGAGATTGATGTAAGGCGCCGAGAAGGTCGCGGCGTTGGAGGCGAGCACGTAGTCGCAGTGAAACAGCATCACGGTGCCCATGCCGATCGAGGCGCCGTCCACGGCTGCGATGATCGGTTTGACGTTGAGGGCCAGCGAATACAGGAATTTGGCGCCGTCCGACAGCGTCTCGGGACGCGACGCGTCGGCCTTGATGAAGTCGTCGATGTCGTCGCCGGCCGTGAACACGCCGGAGCCGCCGGTGATGATCATGCAGCGGATGTCGGGATTGTTCTGCGCGGTATCGATCGCGCGGCTCATCTCGCGATACATGTCCTGGGTGATCGCATTTTTCTTGCCCGGGCGGCGCAGGGTGATGACGCGCGTTCCACGCTCTTCGGTGACGACGATATTGCCGTTCGCCATGAACACTCCCTGCGGTCGCCGCGGCGCCTGCCATCGGCGAGTCTTGCGATACTGAGCCTACATCATCCGGCAGGCGTGCCAATCCTGCCGCTCAACCATTTCGGTGGTGATTCCCGCGAGCGGTTGCATGACACCCGTCCGATGTTGGCGCGAGTGGAACCGTGGCGCGTCACATGTACTGCGGCGTTTTGCGCGTTGCAACAATTGGCTACAATGTTTCATTTGAAAAACCGGTGGTTGTGCGTCACGATCAACCGTCTCGTTCCATGAGGTCGACACTTGATCGATGATTGCCGCAACAGGCGCTGACGAATCCTCGGTTCACTACCGCGGCTGGCGCGTGGTGCTGGCCTGCTTCCTGATGGCCTTCTTCATGTTCGGCTTTGGTCTCTACGGCCAGGGCGTCTATCTCGCCGAGCTCCAGCGCGCCCATGGCTGGCCCGGTACCTTGGTGTCCGCGGCCAGCACATTCTCGTTCCTGCTGACCTCCGTCCTCGTCATCTTCACCGACGATCTGCTCGCCCGCATCGGGCTGCGGGCGCTGATCCTGTGCGGGCTGACCGCGCTTGGCGCATCGACCGCGCTGCTGGGAGTCATGCAGGCGCCCTGGCAGCTCTATCTTGCCTATGCGCTGATGTCGGTCGGCTGGACCGGCATGGGCTCGGTCGTGATCGCAACCGTGCTGAACGCCTGGTTCGCGCGGCGCCGCGGGCTCGCGCTCAGCCTCGCCTTCAACGGCGCCACCTTCGGCGGCATCATTCTCGTTCCGGTTTTGTTGGCGCTGAGCAGCAGCATCGGTTTCCGCTCGGCCATGCTGGCGGCCACCATCGTGATGGTGGTGCTGGTGCTGCCGGTGGTCGTCGTTTTCACCAGCTGGCCGGTCGACGCGTCGCCGAATGCAGCAGCTGTCTCCGGGGGCAAGGCCGCGGGTCATTCGCGGAAGGAGCTGCTCGCCAACGCGTCATTCTGGACCATGGTGCTGCCGATCGCGATCGCGCTGCTGGCGCAGATGGGCTTCATCATCCACCAGGTGACGTTTCTCGAACCGCTGATCGGCCGCGCCAGTGCGGGTCTCGCGGTTACCATCATGGCGGCGATGGCGGTGGTCGGACGGCTGTCGCTCGGCCTGTTCGTCGACCGGCTCGATCCGCGGCTTGCCTGCGCGGCGTCGATGATGAGCCAGGCGGCAGCGCTGCTGGTTCTCCTGCAGAGCCAAAGCCCGACCGTGCTGCTCTTGTGCTGTGCCGTCTATGGCTTTTCGATCGGCAACATGATCACGTTCCCGCCTTTGATCATCCAGCGCGAGATCGGAAGCGCGGCTTTCGCGGCCGCGATGGGGCTGGGGACGTCGATCAGCGGCATCGTCAGCGCCTTCGGCCCCGGCATCATCGGTCTCGTGCGCAGTGTGAGCGGCGATTACACCATGGCGTTTGCGATGTGCGTGGTGCTCGATGTCGTCGCGGCCGCCATCGTGCTGTGGCGGCCGGGAAAAACGGTGAAGGTCGCGGCTTCGTAGCCCGGATTGTGTTCCGCTCCATCCGGGTTACGCAGGCCTCGCTTACCCCAACAGCACCGCATCCGCCGCGGCGACCGACTCCGCGCTCTCCGTCACGGTGCGCTCGAGCGCGCCCGCCTGCACGGTGATGTTCTCGGCGAAGAAGCGCGCGAGCGAGACGTAGCGCGCGGCCTCCGTGTTGCCGTCGGCCTTGGCGGCGAGCGCCTCGGAGGCCAGCATGCAGCCGCCGAGCGTCGAGCCGAACTGCTGCAGATACGGCGTCGCGCCGGCGAGCGCCTCGTTCGGCGCAGAGGCGACGCGCTCCAGCAGCCATTTGCTCGTTCGCGTCAGCGCCTCCAGCGCCTGGCGCAACTTCACGCCGGTGGTGCCGAAAGCGGGATCGTTCGAGGCTTCGACTTGCTTGACGGTGGCCGAAAGCTCGTCGAGCAGCGCCCACACCGATGCCCCGCCGTTCGCCGCGAGCTTGCGCGTGACGAGGTCGATCGCCTGGATGCCGTTTGTGCCCTCATAGATCGCGGTGATGCGCGCATCGCGATAATGCTGCGCAGCGCCGGTCTCCTCGATGAAACCCATGCCGCCATGCACCTGCACGCCGAGATAGGCGACCTCGTTGCCGATATCGGTGGAATAGCCTTTTGCCATGGGTGTCAGCAGCGCGGCGCGCGCGGCAGCATCGGCGCGTACCTTGGGGTCCTTCGCGCGCGTCGAGACGTCGATCGCGACCGCGGTCGCATAGCAGATGGTGCGCGCGGCCGCGGTCTGCGCCCGCATCCGCATCAGCATGCGCTTGACGTCGGGATGTACGAAGATTGCATCCGACCCGTCGCCTTTCTTGCCGACGGCGCGGCCCTGCTTGCGCTCCTGTGCGTAGGCCAGCGCTTGCTGATAAGCGCGATCGGCGACGCCGACGCCCTCGAGGCCGACGCCGAGGCGGGCCTGGTTCATCATTGTGAACATGCAGCGCATGCCCTGGTTCTCTTCGCCGACCAGGAAGCCGATGGCGCCGCCATGGTCGCCCATGGTCATGGTGCAGGTGGGCGAGGCGTGCATGCCGAGCTTGTGTTCGACGCCGCTCGCGAAGATGTCGTTGCGCGCACCGAGCGAGCCGTCGGCATTGACCATGAATTTCGGCACCAGGAACAGCGAGATCCCCTTGGTGCCGGCCGGCGCGTCCGGCAGTCGCGCCAGCACGAAATGCACGATGTTGTCGGTCATGTCGTGCTCGCCATAGGTGATGAAGATCTTCGTCCCCTTGATGCGATAGGTGCCGTCGGCCTGCTTTTCGGCGCGGGTGCGCAGCGCTCCGACGTCGGAGCCGGCCTGCGGCTCGGTGAGCTGCATCGTGCCGGTCCATTCGCCGGAGACGAGCTTTTCGAGATAGATCGTCTTCAGCTCCTCGCTGCCATGTGCCTCCAGCGCCTCCATTGCGGAGGCCGTCAGCAGCGGGCAGAGACCGAAGGCGAGGTTTGAGGCGCTCCAGATCTCGGTGCAGGCGGCGTTGATCGCGAGCGGCAGGCCCTGGCCGCCGAAATCCTCAGGCCCGGAGACCGCGTTCCAGCCGCCCTCGGTCCAGCGCTTGTAGGCATCCGGCCAGCCCGGTGCGGTCGTGACCTTGCCGTCGTCGAGCTTGATGCCGTGCTCGTCGCCGACCTTGTTGAGCGGCGCCAGCACGTCGGTCGCGAACTTGCCGGCTTCCTCCAGCACGGCGGTGACGATGTCGCCGTCGAAATCGCCGTAATGGCCGGCTTCCACGGCGGCCTTGAGGCCGGCGCCATGGTTGAGCGACAGCAGCATGTCAGAGATCGGCGCGCGGTAGGTCATGGCTCACTCCCGAGGACAGGTTTGGCGCCGTATTCCCATGAAACGCGGGAGGTCTCAATGGGCGGGAAGGGACGGGAGCCGAGCGGGGATCCGGCCTATAATAGAGTGTGGCCCGGCCGGCCCCCGGCCTGTGGTATTTTGCCCCTCCAGGCGGTTGAAATGCCGCGCCGCTCCCTATAGACCGGCTGCGACCGACGGGAATCTGCAGGTACCATCTACCGTTTCCTTCGTCGCCTGATGGGGCGTAGCCAAGTGGTAAGGCAGCGGATTTTGATTCCGCCATTCGGAGGTTCGATCCCTCCCGCCCCAGCCAATTGATGTTGCTCGTCAAATTGCCTTCTCAACTCGGCCTTTGCGGCTTGCTGCTGTTTGGTGATGGGACCGCTGAGGCTTGCCGTTCCTTTGCTTCGTAATATTCAGCCGAGAACTTGATGGACCATCGCGCGAAGAACGAACGCAATTCCTGAGTGGGCTTCTCGACGCCGAGATGCTCTGCGACATGAGCCTCGCGCAACCACCTCACCGCCGACGTGAGGCCCGCAATGCGCTCGAGCCTCTCAACCGCCGCGATCCCGGCGATCTCTGCCTGCCGATAGCGAAGGCCGACCTTCCTGATCACATGCGCGCGCTTGACCATGTCGTAGCCCCTGAAGACGAGCTGAACGAAGGGATGTTGTTCGGCCTGCGGCCAGGCTGCCGGATAGACCGGTAGCACCAGAAGCTTGCTCTTCGCGATGACCGTTGCGAGCGGATGTAGGAGTTGCATCCAGGCCGGCCAGGACGTGACCTTGGCAAGCAATATCGCGTGCATCGCTGTTGCCGCACCGAAAGAGATCGGCAGCCAAAGGACCGCGCACAGGATCACGAGCAATGCGGCGTTCGGCGTGAGATGCCGGCAGGTTCTGAACACCCATGCCATGCCGCCTTCAAAGGCATCATGCACGGCATGTTCGAACGCTCGATAGCTGATCTTCCGCCGGAACCACAACCAGTTTCGGCGAATCGATCTACCCCACTGTCGACGCTTCGCGGCGGACAGGGGAAGGAAGCGCACCGCGCCATCGATGACAGTAACGATGGCATCGCCGACAAGCCTGGCCGCGAAGAGCGGAAGCCAGACAATCTGCATTGCAAAAGGGAAGGCGTAGTCAAGCATCCGCATCAAGATCGAAAGAACGAAAAGCAGGATCTTGTTCGTGGCGAGCGCGACAACAACAAGCGGGACGATAATCACATCGTCGAGCGCACCGCGAAAGCGGCTTTCCTCGGTCCATGCCGGGTGACGACCATCGGTCACGGTGCACCGTCCAGGCTGAGTGCCGCCTCAGATTAGCACGTTGCAAGCTCGAGGGGGGCCTCAGGTACCAGTCGGTGGGCGACAGCGAGCACTCCGCACAAGAGGCCAGTTCGCATGACCCGCGTTAACCCTGTCTCTGATCTTGTCCCGTGGCCGCGCCGGCTGGTTCAGTTCTGCCGCCAAGCCGCCTTATTGGATGTCTGCAATTGGTCTCCGATTTTCGCGAGCTTATTTTCGGCTTTGAACGAGGCGTTTCGTTCGGGAAGCGTGAAATCAGATGAAGGCTGCTCTCATCCTCGTTGGCTTCGGTACACTCGCGATGATGGAGCTTGAGACAGCGCCGCGCATGACAAAGCCCGTGAACGCGCCGCCCGTTCAGGCGACCGTCGGGTTACGCGTCTCAGCCGATACGCTGACGACGGCAGACCGGCTCGAAACCCCGCACATGCAATTTGAGGCGCCTCCGCAGGCGGTCGCCTCGAGCGAACCGATGCCTCGGCCGGATCAAAAGGCGACTGTTGCGCAAGAGCCTTTGAAGATCATCGAGCCACACCGGCGCACCGCAAGCGAGGGAAAGTTCGCGGTCATGCTGCCTGGACCTCGGCCCGCGCACGGAACGTCCAAGGCAATTGCGAATGTCAAGCGCGCCAAACCAGTCGCGGAGGTCAAGCCCTGCCGGTCAAGCGTCTTCGATGGCTTGTTCAAGGCATTGAACCTGTCAACGGGCTGTCAGAGCTAGCCCCAACCTCGCGCATGCGTTAGAGCAAACACGCCGTGCCGACGGAATCCGGCAGCCTCGCCCGGACGAACCGCGGCCACCGCGGATTCACGCGGCCACGCTATCAATCGAGCGGCGTATCACTTGGCGCACCTCCGCATTCGACAGGAACAGGTCGTGGTTGATAACGCCCCAGCCTGCCTCGGACGCATCGACCACGCGCACCCCGAGCCCTTCGATGGCGGTCTTCTCGGCAGCGCCGACCCTTGTCATCCCACCAGCGATTTGCCCCGACAATGCCAGCGCGCGGTCGTTCGTTGCGGCGATGACGGTGATCTTGCGCGAAAGCGAACCGACGCGGTTGATCGACGACGAGAACACGTCCATGTCGATGTCCGGCGCGGCGAACACCACGGCACCGATCTTGCCCGCAACGGCGTCACCAGATCGCGCATAGAGCTGGCGCAGGCTTTCGAGCGTGAGCATGGTTCCCATGCTGTGCGCGACGATGTGGACGCGGCCGGCGCTTGAACTCGTCACGACAGATTGCAGGACGCGTTCGAAGCCATCGCGGGACCACATTGCGCTGTCGCGGTCATAGGCATAGTCGAACAGTCCAGCCTTCGAGGGCCAGGAGAATACCATCGTCTGGCCGCGGAACCTGATGCCATCGGAGAGATGCGCAGCATCGAGCGCCGCTGTCTCGAACGTCTGCTTGAAACCGTGCACGTAGATGAGAACATCTGGTCCGCCGCCGGCCTGCCCGACAAGACTGCCGACATCGCCCGATACCGGCTCGACCCCATCAAGACGCCAATCGTCAAGTCCGGCTGCAGCCAGAGAGAAACGGCTGTCACCAGGCGACACGAGCTTGGCTCGTGCGATGGTCATCGTAGAAGCCCGCTCCGGCCCGAACCATGGCTTCGACCGGCCGCCGTTTACTGGCTTGCGCGTGGTTACGACGAGCAACGTAGGGTCGACCGAGAGCGACGAAGCGTCGTAGCGTGCGCCGGTAGCACCCAAGCTGGCGCATCCGCCCAGCGCGACAACGCAGGCTGAGGACGCAAGCCCGCCAAGGAGCGCACGGCGGGACGCAATCACTTCGTGTTGCACTAAACGTTGGATGATCACGCAGAACCTTCAGGAACTGCCCCCTGGAGGAGCCCGCCCCCTGCGCGTTCCTGAATGACGATGGCGGCGAGAAAAGGGCGGGTGCCGCACGCCGCTTTTTCCAAATGCGGATTGAAATCGTCGAACAATCAAACAGGTCTTGGTTCGGCCATTCGGAGGTTCGATCCCACCCGCCTCAGCCAGATGCTCCACCTGTTCGCATCACCGACAGAGTCTCTGTCTCTTCGCTCGACGCTAACTTCTCCGTCTGGGATCTCGTTCGGTCGCGACGTTCTGAGCTTGACACTGTCGGACGAAAAGAACAGAAGTCGAACATGAGCGCCCGTGAATCAGGGGTGGCCGGTATCTCCGCCGCCCGCGCAGATCTGACCAGAGCGGTATTCGGCTGCGCCGCGCCGAGGGCGACGCACGGATGACGTTGCCTGTCCTGCCGGTCTATTACTACCACGACCATTTCACGGAGATGCTGAGCTTCGTTTGCGAGACCTACGGTCCGGTGCTGACCGAAAGGCATCAGGCGTTTGTCGCGCGCTTCTCGTCGCTGTCCAAGGACGCCCAGTGCCTGTTCATCCGGATGGTCAACCGGAACGGTACGGTCTTCAATCCCTCCACGTTCAAGTACACCGAGATCGCCGACCTTTTCGGCGCGCTGGGGGAGCTTGCTGCCGCCGGTTACGTCCGAGGTCTGATCGAGAAGGACTACGCTGCGTTCGTGGCGTGTCTTGCAAAGCCGATACTGTTCGACGGCGCAAAGGCCGTCGGCATGAGCGATGTCCGGGCCTCATGGCCGAAGGGCAAGCTCACGGAGCATTGTCTCGCCAATTTGCCGTTCGGTGCTGCGTTCCAGCACTGCGGAGGCGAGGCCTTCATCGCGCTCGGTGATACCGAGCCATTGGAGTTCCTGCTCTATCTCTATTTCGGCAAGACCGAGAACAACCTCAAGAATTTCGCGCTGCGCGACCTCGGCATTTTGCGCACGAACGATCAGGCGGATTTCAGCGCCCGGTTTGCCGACGCGGATGAGGCGAGGGCCTGCTTCCACTACGCGCGCCTGCTGCGCCACCTCGAGACCAAATCGGACGAGGTGTATCGCAATTCCGTCGCCGCCATTCTCGGCGGTCCTGTCTGCCCGACGGACTACGCGATCGATCTGCGGAGCCGTGCGGCACACAAGGCGGGTTTGCATTTTGAAAAGAAGGGGGAGGCCGCGCTCGCGGTTCAGCTCTACCGTGTCGGCTCGTCGGCCGAATGCCACGAGCGCCTCGCCCGTCTGCTCTATGCGGAAGGCGACAAGGACGCCGCTGAGGAACTGCTGCGTCGCATGATCGACGATCCCGCCAGCGACGACGAGTTCGTGTTCGCGAGCGATTTCTATGCCCGGAAGTTCGATGGACGCCGGACAGGACTCTGCACCGAGCTGCTGCGGGCGGGGCGAACGCTCCGGGTCGACGATTCCTGGCGCGGTAATCCGGAAGCAGGACTTGCGGGCGTCTTGCGCCGGCAGGGTCTCGAAGTCTTCCACGCCGAAAACACGCTTTGGCATTGTCTGTTCGGATTGCTGTTCTGGGACGAGTTGTTCGAATCCGGGCAACTGCACAGCGGCTTCGATTGGATGCCGCACTGCCTGAAGGACAGAACCTTTGCGCGATTGTTCGCTTCCCGGATCGAGACGAAGCTGGAAGCCGTCGCGTCGAGCGCCGCGCTCCCCCAGATCCTGCGGATCGTCGCCGCGAAATGGGGAAAGCCGAACGGCGTGTTCGCCTGGGACCATGTCGATATCGATGCACTCCGCGCGCTGCTGGCAGGCGCGCGTGCGGCGGGCCTCGCCGCGATCCTTCGCCTGATGTGCGAAGACTATCGCGCGATGCGCGATGGCTTTCCCGATCTCATGCTCGTGGCCGATGGCACGGTCTCGTTCATGGAGGTGAAGGCCGAGGGCGACGTGATCAGGCGCAACCAGCTGACGCGGCTTCGCCAGCTCGGCAACGCCGGCATTCCCGCGGAAATCGGCCGCGCCGACTTTCGTTTCGATCCGGACCAGGACTATGTCGTCGTGGATATCGAGACCACCGGCGGCTGGACCGGCGGGGATCGCATCACCGAGATCGGTGCCGTCAGGATCCGCAATCATGAGGTCGTGGCGGAATGGCATTCGCTGCTCAACCCCCAGCGGTCGATCCCCGCCAGGATCGTCGCCTTGACCGGCATCACCAATGAGATGGTGCGGAATGCGCCGTTGTTCGCAGAAATCGCGGACAGCTTCATGCAGTTCATGGGCGATGGCATTTTCGTCGCCCACAACGTGAACTTTGATTACGGCTTCATCGCCGCGGAATACGAGCGCCTCGAACGCCGTTTTCGCTTTCCAAAACTCTGCACCTGTGCGGGCATGCGCCGGCACTACCCCGGTCACAAATCATACGGGCTCGGCAAGCTCACCCGTGCCTACAATATCGAACTGAAAGACCACCACCGCGCTCTCAGCGACGCTCGCGCGGCTGCGCATCTCCTCAATTTGATCAATGCGAAGCGCGATCAGGGCGGGAGCCGGGCGGAAGAGATCGCGGCGTGATTCCGGTTTCGCACTTGCCGCACCCGGTTCGGATCAGATGCCGAAAGTCAATTGCGGCTCCGCATCGTCTCCGAGCTGGAGGGACGACAGCGATACACCCAGCAGCCTGACGCGTTTGGGCAGCGGCATCTCGACTTCGAGCAGGCCGCAGGCCAGGCGCTCCAACTCGTCCCGGCCTGCGACCGGCGCGAGGAGAGACCTGCTGCGTGTGATGATCTCGAAGTCGGCAAACTTGATCTTCAAGGTGACGGTGCGGCCCCGGTTGCCGGTCGTCTCGCAATGGCGCCAGACCTTGTCGACGAGGGGGCAAAGCTCGACGACCAGCACGTCGAAATCGGCGAGATCGGTCGAGAACGTGGTTTCCGCACCGATGGATTTGCGGATCCGGTTGGCCCGCACCGGCCGTTCGTCGACGCCGCGCGAGATCCAGTAGTAATAGGCGCCCGACTTGCCGAAGTTCGCGTTCATGAACTCGAGCGTCTGGTTGCGGATGTCGAGACCGGTAAACAAGCCGAGTGCGTTCATCTTCGCACCTGTTGCCGGCCCGATCCCGTGGAACTTGCCGACAGGCAGCGTCTCCACGAAGGCGGGTCCCATCTCCGGGGAGATCACGAACTGGCCGTTCGGCTTGCGGTGATCGGAGGCGAGCTTGGCCAGGAACTTGTTGTAGGAAATGCCCGCCGAAGCGTTGAGGCCGGTCTCGGCCTTGATCTTCTCGCGGATCCGCAGCGCGATGTCGCGCGCGAGCGGGATGCCTTGTAGGTTCTCCGTCACGTCGAGATAGGCCTCGTCGAGGGACAAGGGCTCGATGATATCGGTGTGCTCGGCAAATATCTCGCGAATCTGCCGGCTGATCGCCTTGTAGATTTCGAAGCGCGGCTTCACGAAGATCAGGTCGGGACATTGACGCTTCGCGGTGACCGACGGCATCGCGGACCGAACGCCGAATTTGCGCGCTTCATAGCTCGCCGCGGCGACCACACCGCGCTCGGCCGAACCGCCGACCGCGACGGGCTTGCCGCGCAGTTCCGGATTATCGCGCTGTTCCACCGACGCGTAAAAGGCATCCATGTCGATATGGATGATCTTGCGAACGCGCGTCGCGCCTTCCACGATGCCGGATTCTCTCATGCGCGGATGATACAACCGGGCTGTGAGAATCGCGAGGTCTGACGTTTGAACTGAGGCGGCGGCGCGTCGCTCTCAGCCTCCTGTCGTCGCATCACGGACGAGCGCGATGACCTCGTCGGCTTCCTGTTCGGTGCTGTCGAAGCGGGTCACGAAGCGGATGACGTCCTGGCCACGTCGCGCGAATGGCAAGCCAGTCGCAGCGAGCCGGTTGATGGCCGACACAGGGAGGTTGATGAAAACCAGATTGGCTTCCACTGGCGCGACGAGCCGAACGCCGGGCAGTGCGGCGAGACCCGCTCCAAGGCGCGCAGCCACGGCGTTGGCCTTGGTCGCGAGCCGCAGATAAAGGCCGCCCTCGACATAGGCGAGCAGCTGTGCAGCCGCATAGCGCATCTTCGACCAGGTCTGGCCGGCGCGGCGAAGCCGGTAGGACAGGGGTTCGACGAGGTCTCGGTCGAAGACCACGATCGCATCCGCCGACATGGCGCCGTTCTTGGTCGCGCCAAAGGACAGGATGTCGATGCCCGCGCGCCACGTCATCTCCGACGGACTGCAGCCGAGCCGCGCCAGGGCGTTGGCGAAGCGGGCGCCATCCATGTGAACGGACAGATTCCTGTCACGGGCGATTGCACTGATCTCCGCGATCTCGGCGAGCGCGTAGACGGTGCCGAATTCGCTGCACTGGGTGATCGACACCGCGTCGGGCTGGGAGCGATTGCGGACTCCCCAGGCCGTCCCGGCGAGCGCCTGGCGCAGGAGTGCGGGCTCGATCCGAAAGTTCGAGCCGGGCAGAGTGAGGAGCTTCGCGCCGCCTGTGAAGGCTTCGGTCGCGCCGCCTTCCGCGGTGTGAACATGCGCCTCCTCGTGGCAGTAGATCGCGCCATATGGTCGCGCGCAGGCCGCGAGTGATAGGGCGTTAGCCGCCGTGCCGGTCGCGACGGGGAAAACCGTAACCTCGGTCTCGAACAGCGCCGAGAAACGCTGGTTCAGCAATTTCGAATAATGGTCGTCGCCATAGGAAGCCGCCGGTCCGCGATTGACCTCGGTGATCGCCTGGAGAATCTCAGGCGCGACCGGCGCGACATTGTCGCTGCGAAAATTCGGGAGCGTTCGGGTTGTGTCGTTCATGACGTCCTGTCCTGCCGTCATATGACGGTCGCTTCCTGCTTGTTGACGCGCCGGTTGATCAGAAGCAAGGGGATCGCGGTGACGAGAATGAGGACCGCGGCTGCGGCGGCCGCGAGGCCTGCGCCGGTGCCTTCGATCGCGTGGTACATGACGACGGTCGTGGTCGCCCAACGGCTCGAATAGAGCACGATGGTCGCGCTCAGCTCAGATGCGGCCGTGATCCAGACGAGGACAAGTCCGCCGACGAGTCCGCTCGCCATCAGCGGCACCGTGAGGGTCGCGAATGTCTTGCTTGGCGAGACCCCGAGATTGACCGAGGCTTCCTCGAGCGACGGATCGAGCTGATGCACGATCGCGGAGGACGAGCGGATGGCGAAAGGCAGCTTGCGGACGACGTAGGCGATCACCAGGATCAGCCAGCCGCCGGTCAGGACGAGAGGCCCGCTGTTGAAGGCAACGATGAGGCCGATCGCAAGGATCGTGCCCGAGACCGCAAACGGCACCATCCCGACGAAGTCGAGCAGCCCCGACAGGCGGGAGCGATGCCTGGCGACGACATAGCCGATCGGCGCACCGATCAGCATCGTCGCGACGGCGGCGACGCTCGCAAGCGTCAGCGTGTTGAGCAGCGGTCGATAGGAGCCCGAGAGCAGGGTGGCGTAATTGTCCAGGCCCAGCTCCCAGGTCAGGACGGGGCCGCGGAAGCGCAGCACCGAGACCATCAACACCGCCGCGAAGGGCAGCAGCGAGACAATCACGATGCCCCAGCTCATGATCGCAGCAGCGAGCCGCAACCCCGGCGTCAGCGATAGTTTTGCGGGCGCGCTGCGCGCACTGGTCGAGAAACGGCGCTTGCCGAGATAGTGCCGTTGAACGAGCAGCGCGAGCGCGGTGCAGGCGATCAGGAGCACGCTGAGGGCTCCGGCTGCCGCCGGGTTTGCGTCGGACTCGCCGGCGAACAGCTTGAAGATGTCGACGGCGAGAAACGGCCGGTCTTCGGCCAGCACCGCCGGCACGCCGAAATTCTCCAGCGCTTCGATGAAGACCAGCAAGCCGCCGGCCAGGATCGCCGGCATCACGATCGGCAGCAGCACGGTGCGAACCGCATAAGACTGCGAACCGCCGAGATTACGGGCGGCCTCTTCCATCGAAGCGTCGACGGCCTGAAACCCCGCCAGCACGGGCATCACCACGTAGGGATAGAGCGTCAACGTGAACACGATCACGATGCCGGGCATGCCGTAGATCGAGCCGATCGGGATGCCGATCCCGCGCAGGGCCGTGGTGACGACGCCGGCATGGCCGAACAGCAGCACGAGAGCGTAGGCGCTGACGAACGAGGGCAGCACCAGCGGCAGCGACGCCAGCGTCAGCAGCAGCGCGCGGCCCGGCACGTCAACCCGGGCGAGGCAGAAGGCGAGCGGGATGCCGATCGCGCAAGCAAGGCCTGTTGCGAGTCCTGCTGCGAGCAGACTGTTGCCGATGGAGCCGAGATAGTAGCGGCTCTTCACGATCGCCGCATAGTTTCCGAAAGTGAAGGCGCCCGTGCCGTCGATCCGGACGCTCGCATCGAGCACGAGCGCCAGCGGGTAAAGCAGGAAGACCGCGAGCAGCACCAGGGAGCCCAGGGCCACGATGGTGGCGAAGCGCTTCATGGCGCAGGGAACGCAATGATCTGGGCGGGGTCGTAGGCAAGCACCAGCGGCGCGCCGGGCAGGGCATCGAACGCCGCGCCACCGAGCGCCGAGACCCGAAGCCGGGTGCCATCCGGCAGCGTTGCGTGGAGACGCTGCACCGGGCCCAGGAATTCGCGCAATGCCAGCCGAGCGTGAACGAGGGCGGCGTCGGAGCCGTCGCTGAGCCGCAACGCCTCCGGCCTGAGCGACAGCAGCACCGGTGCACCCGGCGCGGCGACCTCGCCCCGAACCAAAAACTCCGTTCCGGCTGCGGCAACCTGGGTGTTGCGGCCGTCGAAGGCCTTTGCGACGCCCGGCACCATATTGGTCGAGCCGAGGAATTCGGCCACGAAGGCGGTCTGCGGCATCCGGTAGATGCGCTCGGGCGTGTCGACCTGCTCGACCTTGCCGTGCCGCAAGACCGCGATGCGGTCGGAGATGGCCAGCGCCTCCTCCTGGTCATGCGTCACATAGATCGCGGTCAGGCCGAGCGCCTGCTGCAATTGACGGATCTCGATGCGCATCTCGGTCCGCAGCTGCGCGTCGAGATTGGACAGCGGCTCGTCGAACAGCAGCACCGCAGGCTCGATGACGAGTGCGCGCGCAATGGCGACGCGTTGCAGCTGGCCGCCCGAGAGCTGGTGCGGCGAGCGCGGACCATAGCCGGCGAGACGCACCCGCTCGAGCGCCTTGTCGACACGCGATTTGATGTCGGCGGCCGAAACCTTCCTCGCCTTCAGTCCGTAGGCGACGTTTTCGGCCACGGTATGGTTCGGAAAGATCGCGTAATTCTGAAACACCATGCCGGTGTCGCGGCGATGCGCGGGCAGATTGTCGATGCGCCGGTCGCCGAAGGAAATCGATCCGGACTCGACCTCGACGAAGCCGGCGATCATGCGCAACAACGTCGTCTTGCCGCAGCCCGACGGCCCGAGCAGCGTGAACAGCTCGCCATGCGCGATGTCGAGCGAGATGTTGT
Source organism: Bradyrhizobium monzae (assembly GCF_021458635.1). GTDB lineage: Bacteria > Pseudomonadota > Alphaproteobacteria > Rhizobiales > Xanthobacteraceae > Bradyrhizobium. Next base: position 250,412 of record NZ_JAIRDQ010000003.1, on the reverse strand, counting down.
CCACCGCGCGCACCGGGCCGAAGGTGCGCGTCAACTGTTCGATCCGGATCGCGGTCATGGACTTCAGCGGGTATCCTGGATCGTCGTCTTCAGCCGCGCGAGGGTATCGCGCCGCGCCGCTTCCCATTTGGCATCGTCGTAGGGCAGCACCTTGATCGCCGAGAAGGGCAGCATGCCGGGTGCAACAGTGCCGAGATCGATATCCTGGCGCGCGGGCCGCCGGAACGTCGCTTTCAGCAACATCTCCTGCACGTCCTTGCTGGCGAGATAATCGATGAGCTGTTTGGCAGCTTCAGTGTTCGGTCCGCCTTTCAGGATGCCAGCGCCCTCGACGACCGCGTGCGTGCCCTCGGCTGGGTAGACCACATTCACCGGCGCGCCGTTGTGGGCCCAAAGGAAGCCGGCATATTCCAGCGTGATGCCGAGCGGATATTCGCCGCTGCCGACGCCTTCGAAGACCTGCGTCGAGCGATTGAGCACCTTCGCGTTCGCAAGCAGCTGGCCCATCTTGGTCCAGGCTGCGTCGCCTTCTCCCCATTGCGATAGAAGCAAGGTGGCGGCCGCATATGAGAATCCGGAATTGCTGGGGTCGGTAAAGGCAAGCTTGCCCTTCCATTTCGGATCGAGGAGATCCGCCCAGGATTTCGGCCCGTTGTCCTTGTCGATCGCCTTGGTGTTCTCTCCGATCACGACGACCTGGATGTTGGTGCCGAGCCAGAGATCCCCGGCATCGCGAAACTGCGCCGGCACGGCTTCGCGGCCCTTGGCCGGGTAGGCCTGAAGATATGGGCTCGCCAGCCGCAGGATCGTCGCGCTGACACCCCAGATCACGTCGCCTTGCGGATTTGCGGCCTCGGATGTGATGCGGCGGACAAGAACCCCTGATCCCGTCGACACCACGTCGACCTTGATTCCGGTCGCCTTGGCGAAGCCGTCGGAGACAAGCTTGTTCACGGTGTCGTCGTTGGCCGAATAGAGCACGACATGCTGCTCGGCCCAGGCCGATCCGGCCGCAAGGAGCGAGATGGCCAGCGCGGCGCCGCGGGCGAGGACCGAGGCCGGAGTTCTCATCGTGTTCGCCTTTTCGGTTCTGTTGTTGCTTATTTGGTTTTGGCGAGATGTTCGGTCGCCGCCTTGAGCCCGGCACCAGCTTCGACCGGGAGGCCCAGCTTGGTCAAGACGTCTTCGAGATGAAGCAGGTCTGTCAGGATGGTTGCGGCTCTGAAGGCGCCCATCGTGCCGAATCGGATGACGCGGCCGGAGAGACGGTTGCGGGCGCCGGCGATGACCGTGCGATGATCGGCGTAGAGCCGCCGCACGATCGTTCCGCCCTCGAGCCCGTCAGGCACCTTGAAGACGACGACGGTGCTCGAGCGCGGTCCGCGCTCGCAAAAATCCGCAAGCCCGAGCGCCGCGCCGCCGGCGCGCAGCGCGCCCGACAGTTGCTGATGGCGCGCGAGCACGTTCGGGAGGCCTTCCTCGTGCATCATCGTCAGGGATTCACGCAGGCCATAGAGAAGGCTGACCGGCGCCGTGAACGGAGTCTCGTTCAGCTCGACGGATTTCAGCGCCCGGCGGAAATCCCAGAAGAAGACCGATCGTCGCTCGTCCTGCTCGATCACGCGCCACGCCTTGGGGCTCACGCTGGCAAGTGCGAGGCCCGGCGGGCACATCAGCGCCTTCTGTGAGGCCGAGACGACGATATCGACGCCCCATTCGTCCTGTCGCATCGCGATGCCGCCGAGGCCGCTGACGGAGTCCGCAATGAGCAGCGTGGGCCGGTCGCGCACAAGCGCGCCGAGCGCCGCAAGATCGGCCACCATTCCGGTCGAGCTCTCGTTGTGGACGACGACGATGGCGCGGTAGCTGCGCTCGCGCAGGCGAGCCTCCACCGCGGCAACATCGATGGCCTGGCCCCACTCGGTAGCAACGGTGTCGACCGAGATATTCATGGCCTTGGCGATCGAGGTGAAGCGCTCGCCGAACTGACCATGCTCGATCACGAGGATCTGGCTGCCCGGCCCGACCACGTTGACGAGTGCCGCCTCCATGACGCCCGTTCCGGAGCTCGCGAAGAACATGACGCGGTTTGTCGTGCCGAAGACCGGACGGATCATCTCCTCGGTCTCGCCGATCGCGGTTTTGCATTCGGGACCGCGATGGTTGACGATCAACCGTGCTGTGGCCTGCCGCACCCGTTCGGGCACTTCAGTGGGGCCGGGAAGCCGAAGACGATATCCCGTCGCGGGGATGGCGGATGGCGTGTCTGTCGTCGTCATAGTCTGAAGTCACCGTTCTGACGCTTGTTGGGAACAAGGCCGTTGCGCTCGGGATCGCCTTGATGATCGGGGCCGGTTCCGTTGTTTATTCTGCTGCGTCCATGTGGTTTCGGTCAACGACCCGCAGCGTCCGTCGCATCATGCCATCGACAATTGCTGCCGACTCGCTTGGACGCAGATGGATCGTCGTGGACTTGAGCAGCCATGGCAAGACCGCTTGCTCGAGCCGCTCCTCATAGGCGGGGCGCATCATGTCGAATGCCTGCAGGCCGGGCCCTGCCAGGACGAGATGGTGTGGGCGCAGCACGGATATCGTCGCCGCGACAGCCTCGGCAAGCGCGCGGCCTGCCTGCTGGAAGACGTGCTCGAGACGGGGGTCGCCGCTCCGTGCGCGCTCGTGCAGAAGGGACATTTGCGCCTCGGAAGGTTGCTGCGACGCCGCTGGCGGCAAGTCGAGAAAGGTGCGGGCGTCGCGGTAGAGCGCATAGTCGGCGAGATGGGCCTCGATGCAGCCGCGCTGACCGCAGCGGCATTGCGGCCCGTTCGATCCCAACTTGGTATGGCCGATCTCGCTGCCGGCGCCGGCGCCCAAACGCGCTTCACCATCGACCACGATGCCCATGCCGACGCCGTGACCGATCAGGATCGTGGCCATGAGGCCCTGCGCCAGCGACGGCTCCGTGGCGGCGAGAGCGAGCGCAACCGCGACAGCGTCATTCGCCATCACGACTTCGGTGCCGAATGCCTGACGCACCGGCTTCGCCAGATCGATGTCGGTGACGGACAGCACCGGGCTCCACAGATGCCGGCCAGTGTCCGAGTTCACGATACCCTGGAGAGCAATCCCTATTCCCAACAGCCGATGGCGCGGCGTGGCCGTCGCCTCCAGCATCGCATTGATTTGCGTGATCACGAGTTCGCACAACGCGGCCGCATCGAGAGCCCGCGTCGCGATTTCGCGTCTTGATTGTGCCAGGCTGAAGCCGCTGAAATCCGCAATCAGCGTCTCGATCAGGTTCATGCGCAGCGAGACCGCGATGATGCGGCCGAACTCCGGGTTCAGGGTCAGCAGCGTGGCCGGCCGACCGCGGCGGCGGCCATTCACCCCATCCGGATCCTCTTCGTCGGGCTCGTCTGACCATGAGGGTGCCGCCGTCTCGGTCTCGCACAGCAACTCTTCCGCGATCAGCCTGGACGTGAGGCCGGAAACGGCGGGGAAGCTCAGACCCGTGCTCCGGGCCAGCTCCACACGCGGCAATGGCCCGTGGCGTCGCAGGACGTCCACCAGGCGGCCCCGGTTCGAGCCACGGGCCATGCCTGAAATTCGTCTCGGTAACTCAGTCTGGTCAGTCATGCTGTCCTATTTAATTCAGGGCATGAATTTAATAAGCGCCGATTGCTGCGGTGTAACTAGAGACACACAGCGCGGATTACGGCACGGCGAGCCATATTTACTAATATCATGTCTCATGTACTATTTCCGCTTGAAGAAAAGATCAGTACATCTTGATTTCGATGTTCTGCTCTGCAACATTTCTTCGCGACGTGAATAAAATAGAGCGCAGAAAGCGCTGTGAAGCCCCGCATCTGGGGGACCAAAGGGAGGTAAACATGAACGGATCAATGAAGAAATTTCTGGTGCCGTTGCTCGCGACCGCCGCTGCGTTCGCGATGGCCACGGGGGCGGCGCAGGCCCAGCAGAAGAAGACCATCGCGCTGGTGACCAATGCCGCGGCCGATTTCTGGGTCATCGCCGGCCGCGGGCTCGAGAAGGCTCAGAAGGAGCACCCGGAATACGATATCCAGTTGATCGTCACCAACGATGCGACCGCCGCGGGCCAGCGCCGCGAGCTGGACGACCTGCTGGTGCGCGGCGTCGCCGGCATCTCCATCTCGGTCGACGATGCGCCGCACGCAACCGAAGAGCTCAACAAGGTCGCGTCCCAGACCATCTTGATCACGACGGACAGCGACGCGCCGCAGAGCAAGCGTCTCGCTTATATCGGTACCGACAACGTCGCGGCCGGCCGGCAAGCAGGCGAGGAGTTCAAGAAGGCGTTGCCGAACGGCGGCAAGATAGCGCTGTTCGTCGGCACGATGGACGCGGATAACGCCCGCGAGCGGGTGCAGGGTATCAAGGAAGCGATCGCCGGCACCAAGATCGAGCTGGTCGACGTGTTCACCGACCAGGTGGACTCCGCCAAGGCCAAGGCGAACATGGAGAACGTGCTCGTCAAATATCCCGACATTGCGCTGCTGTCCGGCCTTTGGAGCTACGAGACACCGCTGATCTATGACGCGGTCAAGGCGGCGGGCAAGGCGGGCAAGGTGAAGATCGTCGGCTTCGACGAGGATCAGCGCACGCTGCGGGGAATTTCCGACGGCACGATCGAGTCGACGGTGGTGCAGCAGCCGTTCGAATTCGGCTATCTCTCCGCCACCAACATCATCAAGACGCTGAACGGCGACAAGTCCTGGATTCCGGCTGACAGCAAGCTGATCGTGCCGACCCAGGTGATCAGCAAGACCAACGTCGCGGAGTTCACCGCTAAAATGAAGGATCTGCTGAAGAAGTGACCTTGAGTGCCTTTCGACGCCTGGCGGCCATGAACAGCGAACATGGCCGTCGGGTGTCGAGCAGGAGGAAGTGAGTGAATGGCGGAAATCCTGTTCGAACTCGTCGGGATCAGCAAGTCCTATCCCGGGGTCATGGCCCTCAACGATGTCAGCCTGCGCGTGCACCGCGGCGAGGTGTTGGGCCTGATCGGCGAGAACGGCGCCGGCAAGTCGACTTTGATGCGCGTGCTGGGCGGCGTGATCGCGCCGAGCGCGGGCGTGATCCGCATCGGCGGCACCGACCACGCGGAAATGACGGTGAGCGAGGCGACGCAGACCGGCATCGCCTTCGTGCATCAGGAACTGAACCTGTTCGAGAATCTCGACGTCGCCGCGAACGTCTTCATCGGACGCGAGAAGCTCGTCGGCGGCCCGCTGAAGCTGGTGAACAGCGCGGAGATGCGCGCCCGCGTGACGCCGCTGCTGCAGCGGCTGGGCGCCGATTTCGGCCCTGACACGCTGGTCGACAATTTGTCGATCGCCGAACGTCAGATGGTAGAGATCGCCAAGGCGCTTTCGATCGACGCCCGCGTGATCATCATGGACGAGCCGACCTCGAGCCTGACGATTTCGGAGACCGAGCGGCTGCTCGAGGTGATTGCCGATCTGAAGGCGCACGGCATCGCAGTGATCTATATCTCGCACCGGCTCGGCGAGATCATGACCTGCGCCGACCGTGTCGTGGTGCTGCGCGATGGGCGCACGGTGGGAGAACTGGCGCGAGACCAGCTCAGCCATGCCGCAATGATCCGGCTGATGATCGGCCGTGACCTGAAAACGCTGCATACGCCGCCGAAACGGCCGCCCCAGCCGGGGGGGTGCGACATCGTCGGCCTCGTGACGTCAGCTTTCCCCGACCGGCAGATCGATCTTTCCGTGCGGCATGGCGAGATCCTCGGACTGGCAGGACTGGTGGGCGCTGGTCGCACTTCGCTGGCCCGTGCGGCCTTCGGCATCGACCCGGTGCTGGGTGGGGAGATCAGGATCGACAACGCGCCGGTCGATGTCGCATCGCCCCGGGACGCGATCAGGCAAGGCATCTATCTGGTGCCGGAGGACCGCAAGAAAGCCGGGCTCGTGCTGGAGCTGCCGATCTGCGAGAACGTGACGCTGGCGAGCCTGCTGAATCATGCGCGGATGTGGCTGGTCAACGGCGCGTCCGAGCGCAATGTCGCGAAGGAGCAGGTCAGGCGGCTCTCCATCAAGGTGCCGAGCGTCGACATGGAGGCCGTGACCCTCTCCGGCGGCAACCAGCAGAAAGTCGTGTTGGGCAAGTGGCTCTCCATGCAGCCGCGTGTGATGTTCTTCGACGAGCCGACCCGCGGCATCGATGTCGGTGCCAAGAGCGAGATCTATGCGCTGATGCGCGAACTCGCCGACCAGGGCGTCGCGATCGTGATGATCTCCTCGGACATGGAGGAGGTCATCGGCGTCTCCGACCGGGTCGCGGTGATGCATGAGGGAAGAGTCAGCGGCGTGCTGGAGCGCCCGCAATTCAGCGAATATAACGTGCTGCGGCTTGCAATAGGCCAGGCGCTGGAAACCGTGGAAGCCGCTGCGCAATGATCAAGAAAGAACTCGGCCTCGGCCTGCTGCTCGTGGTGATCTCCGTCATCACGGGCATGATCAATCCGGCCTTCCTGTCGGTGGTGAACCTGCTGAACCTGGCCAATCTGATCGGCCTGTTCGGTGTGTTTGCGCTTGGCGAAGGGCTCGTGATCATCACCGGCGGCATCGACCTTTCGCTCGGCTCGATGTTCGCGCTGCTCGGTGTCGTCTTCGTCGATCTCCTGACGACGTACCAGGTTCCCTGGCCGTTGGCGCTGCTGGCTGTGTTGCTGGGCGGACTGGTGCTGGGGGCCATCCAGGGGGTCCTGATCACGCGGCTGAAAATGCAGCCCTTCATCGTGACGCTGTGCGGGTTGCTGATCTATCGCGGCGCCGCCCGCTACTACACGACCGACTCGACACGCGGCTTCGGCTACGGCGACGAGGCAGCGACACTGAGCAACATTGCCTCCGGCCATGTGGCGGGTATCCCGAACACCTTCATCCTCCTGATCGTCCTTGCGCTCGTCCTCGGCGTGGTGCTGCACCGCTCGGTCTACGGACGCTGGCTTTACGCCGTCGGCAAGAACGAGGAGGCGGCGCGCTTCTCCGGCATCAACACGAATATGGTGATCGCAACAGCCTATATCATCAGTGGTGGGCTCGCTGGAGTTGCGACGGTCTTGTTCGTGTTCTACACGAACTCGGTGTCCCCGAGCTCCTTCGGCAATTTCTACGAGCTCTACGCGATTGCTGCTGCCGTGCTGGGCGGGTGCAGCCTCCGCGGCGGCGAGGGTTCCATTCTCGGTATCGTGTTGGGGACTGCGCTGCTGCAGGTGCTGCAGAACCTCGTGAATATCCTGGGCATCCCCAATTCCCTGAACTTCGCGGTGATGGGGACGGTGATTCTGATCGGCGTGTTGGCGGATCAGCAATTGCAGGCCCGACGCAAACGCAAGCTGGCGCTGGCCGGCCTCGCCCGCACGGCACCGAAGTCGACACTGCCACACGGCGTGGACGCGCTGCCGGTGAGAACGGGCGACCAGGGCTGACGATTCCGGGCGCGTTGACGCAAGGCGCTTCGTCGGCGGCTGAGACGGTGTGTGCTGGCGAAGCCCTATCCCTCGTACTGATCCGGCCCCATCGCCCATGACGCCTGATCGTGGCCGTAGGCATAGTTGCGGTTGTTGACGACGGGATTGCGATTGACCATCGGCCGCATGAACATCGGATGGGTCGCGCTGCGCACCTCGTGTTCGACGGTGAAGAGATGCTTGCCGCTGTCGAGATCGACGATGTCGCAGAAGCGGTACTGGTATTGGTTGTCTTCGCGGGAGACCAGATCGCGCGCCAGCAGCTTGCGGTAGGGCCCGGAGAAATCGGTGATGTACATCTGCACATGGTGGCCGTCATAGTCGGGCTGCGGCCGATCGGTCTCGCGGAACAGCAGATGCTGGTCGCGGCCGGTCTTCACCGCGGCAACCTTGCCGTCGCCGTTGCGCAAAGCCGCGGGCATGCCCATGATCTCCGGATAGAAGGCGCAGATCGCCTGCGCCGATCCGGCCGGCACGTCGAACGCGACGTAGGGGATGCCGAGCGTGATGCGCCCGAAGCGCGCCGCGTCCGGCTCATGGACCCGGATGCGGTTGCCCCAGGGGCAGGTCGCTTCGACATAGTCGTTGTGCTCGGCGTATGCGAAGGCCGTGCCTTCGAGCTTGCTTTTGACCGACGCCAATCGCGCCAGCAGCGCCTCGCGGCCTTCGATGACCAGCCCGGTATGGCCGCGCAGCACCTGCGCCTTGCCATCAGGCAGATGAAACTGGCTCCTTCCGGCATTGATCCACATGTTGGTGTCGGACACCATCAGATAGGGATCGCGGGTCAGTCCGAGCCCGGTGACGTAGAACAGCGTGGCGAGGCGCTGGTCCGGAACCTGGATGTTGACATGCTCGAAATGGATGGCGTTGCCGAGATCTTCTGCGGATCGATCGAATTGTTGCGGCATGGATGTGCGCTTCTCGCTGGAGGGACTGCTAGCTCCATACTAGAGCAGAATTTCCGCCAGCCGAAACGGTTGGATGATCACATCTTGAGGGCAGCATCTTGAGAGCGCGGCAACGTGTGCGCTGCACCTTGCCGTGGTACCCATTCCCTGTAATCTGCCCGGAAATCGCAAGCGAAAGAAGAGGTCGATGGGGGGAGTTCTGGAAGGCGTGCGTGTCCTCGATTTCGGGCGCTATATCGCGGGACCGTATTGCGCGACATTGCTGGCCGAGTTCGGCGCCGAGGTCATTCGCGTCGAAAAGCGCGATGGCAGCGAGGATCGCTTCGTGGCGCCGGTCGGCGAAGGCGGCGAAGGTGCGCTGTTTCTCCAGGTCAATCGCAACAAGAAATGCATCACGCTCGATCCGATGACGCCGGAGGGGCAGGAGGTGATGCGCCGGCTGGTCAAGACCGCGGATGTCGTCGTCGCCAATCTGCCGCCGCAGACGCTGCGCGCCATGAAGCTGGACTACGACTCACTCAAGGCGATCAAGCCCGACATCATCCTGACGACCGCAACCGCGTTCGGCGGACCGGGGCCGTGGTCCGACCGCGTCGGCTTCGATGGTGTCGGCCAGGTCATGTCGGGCTCGGTCTACATGACCGGCGCCGGCAATCCGCCTTACCGCGCGGCGGTGAACTGGGTTGATTTCGGAACGGCGCTGCACTGCGCGTTCGGCACGCTCGCCGCGCTGATCGAGCGCGGCAAATCCGGGCGTGGGCAGATCGTCGAAGGCGCATTGCTGGCGACCGCGCTGTCCTTCACCAATGCGACGCTGATCGAGCAGGCCGTCATCAACGTCAACCGCGTCCCATCAGGCAATCTCGGCCAGACCGCGGCGCCCGCCGACATCTACCGCACCAGGGACGGCTGGGTGCTGTGCCAGGTCACCGGCCATCCGCTGTTCAAGCGCTGGGCCAGGCTGATGGGCGAGGAAGAGCAATGGCTGAACGATCCGCGCTTTCCTGACGACATCAGCCGCGGCAACAACGGCCCCGTCATCAGCGAACGGATGGCGCGCTGGTGCGCCGAGCGTACCACGCAGGAGGCGGTCGACACCCTCGGCAAGGCGATGATTCCAACCGGGCCCGTGCTGAGCCCGCAGCAGGCGCTGGATCATCCGCACATTCGCGCCGCCGGCTTTTTGCAGGATGTCGATTATCCCGGCCTGCCGAAGCAGGCGCCGGTTGCCCGCGCCGCCATCCGGCTGTCGGAAACGCCGGGCGAGATCGCGACGCGTCCGCCGACGCTGGGCGAGCACACTGATTCCGTGCTGGCGGAACTCGGCTACGACAAGGCCGCGATTGCAGGACTCCGGCAGAGCGGCATCATTTAGCCGCGACGTGATGACAAGAGTGGAAATGCGCGGGCGCGTCTGCTAGACGACTGGCGGCTTGTCCTCGCGCTTTTTTGTGTGAGCCTGCGACCTCAGCGTCGCACGAGGTGTTTTGGGAGGCGCGCGTTCGCACGCCCCCTCCCATATGCATGACCATCCGCGACCGAATCGGGACGAACTCGGCTGCGCGTACATCGACGACTGCCTACGACGAGAAACGGATTCACGTGCGTCATTCCAAGAAATTGCGGCCAGCCAAGAGCTCCCAAGTCAAGGGTTCTCCAAAGAAGAGCTCGCCCAAAAAGCACTCGCCCGCCAAGAGCTCGACCAGCAGGCGCTCACTGAGCAAGAGTTCTCCGAAGACGAGCAAAGGCGCGCAGCGCGCCACGATCGCGTCGTCGTCGCCGCTTGGCATGATGGCGCTGCATCTGCTGGCGCAGTGGAAGGACTCCGGGCACAGCGGTCTCGTATTCCTCGCCGAGAGCGAGAACAGGGCGGAGCGGCTTGGCAGCGTCATTCATGCGCTCGACCCGTCCTGCGACGTGCTGGTGTTTCCGCGGCTGAACACCCTGCCGTTCGATCAGCTGGAACCATCGCGCGAGATCGCCGGCCGCAGAGCCTCGGTGCTGCGGCGCCTTGCGAAATCCAGGCAGCCGATCTTTCTGGTCTCGACGGCGGAAGCCGTGATGGAGCGCCTGCCGCCGCCGGCCAGCCTGCTGCGCCTGAACACGGGCTTGAAGGTCGGCGGCAGCTTCTCCGAGAGCGAGCTTCGCCTCCGTCTCGAAGCGCTGGGCTATGATCTCGATGACGAGCCGGATTATCCGGGCGGCGCGCTGTTTCACGGCCAGACCTTCGAGATATTTCCCGCAGGCGCGCTGGGGCCGTTCCGGGTGGAGCATTCCGGGCGCGCCATCCGCCGGATCGTGGCGTTCGATCCGAAAGAGCACGACATCATCTTCGAGACCAAAGAGCTTCTCGTCGATCCCATGTCGGAACGGCTCGCGATCACCGGCGCGAGGGCCAAGCGCGCGACGCTGTTCGACTATTGCGGAAAGGCCAAGTGGATCGCGGATGCCGGCGTGTCGGTGCATGGCGATGCCTGGCTGAGCACGATCGAAGAGGCCGCGGGCCGCGCGGACAGGGAGCGCGAATATCTGGGACGGAGCGACTGGAAGCAGGCGACCCGCGGCATGAAGGTGCTGCCGCGCACCGCGCCGTTCCAGCCGACGCCGGAATTCTCCAAGCTGACATCCACCCGGAAAGCCCTGCGCGCCTTCGTCGAGGAGGCCAGGCGCGCCGGTTCGCGCCTGATCCTCGTCGCGGCGCAGGAAGAAGATCTGCGCGCGATGGAGCGGATGAGCGGCTTGCGGGCGGAGCGCGTCGCGGATTGGAACGAGGCCGGGAGCGCGCGTCATCGCGACGTGGCGTTGCTGGCCGATCTCGACGCCGGCTTCGTCATTCCAGGCAAGAAGCCTGCCGTCGTGCTGACGGCGAGTGACGTGCTCGGCAGCCGTGCGCATCATCCGCAGCCGATGGCGCGAAGCTGGATCGCGGCGTTCGATCATGCCGACGTGCCGGAGCAGGGCACGGTGGTCGTACATCTCCAGCGCGGCCTCGCCGTGCTCGATGGCCTGCAGACCGTGAACACCGGTGGCGGCGCGTTGCGCGAGATGGTCAGGTTGTCCTTCGCGGGCGACAACGCGGTCCTGGTGCCGCCGCCCGATCTGGCGCAGATGTGGCCCTACTCGTCGGAGCGCGGCAAGCTCGCGCTCGACAAGGCTGATGGCAGCACATGGTGGGCGCGTCGCACCGGCGCCGAGCAGGAAATCCAGCTCGCCGGCAAGGCGCTCGCCAGGCACATCAGTCAGCGCAAGCGGCGCAAGGCGGCCAAGCTGGTCCCGCCGGGATCGGCCTACGAAAAATTCGTCGCGCGCTTTCCTTATTTCACGACGATCGATCAGGCCAAGGCGATCCACGACGTGCTCGATGATCTCGCGTCCGGGCATCCCATGGACCGGGTGATCTGCGGCGACGTCGGCTTCGGCAAGACCGAGGTGGCACTACGGGCTGCGGCCGCCGTGGTGCTGTCCGGAAAGCAGGTGGCGATCGCGGTGCCCACGACCGTATTGGCCCGGCAGCACGTCGCGACCTTCCGCAAGCGCTTTGCGCCGCTCGATATCGAGGTCGGCAGCCTGTCGCGCGCCACGTCCGGTGCCGAGACGCGGGAGACCAAGGAAGGCTTGCGCAGCGGCCGGATCAAAGTCGTCGTCGGAACGCAGGCGCTCACCTCGAAGGACGTGAAGTTCGACGACCTCGGCCTCGTCATCATCGACGAGGAGCAGCATTTTGGCGCCGCCGAGAAGGCAAAGCTTTCCGGGCTTGCCAAGAACGCCCATACGCTCTGGATGAGCGCCACGCCGATCCCGCGCACGCTCGCGGCGGGCCTTGCCGGCTTCAGGGATCTGAGCGTCATTGCCTCGCCCCCGGTGCACCGGCTCCCGGTCGCGACCAAGATCGCGCCGTTGTCGGATGCAGCGATCGCCTCGGCCCTGCTGCGCGAGCAGCGGCGGCACGGGCAGAGCTTCCTGATCTGCCCGCGCATCCAGGATCTGGAGCCGATGCTGGCGCGCGTGCAGGCTGTGGCGCCCGATCTCAAGATCGTCTGTCTGCACGGCAAATTGCCGGCCGACGAGATCGACGACCGCATGATGACCTTCGTCGAGGGCAAGGCCGACGTCCTGCTCGCCACCAACATCGTGGAGAGCGGCCTCGATATTCCGCGCGCCAACACCATCGTGGTGTGCTGGCCCGAAAATTTCGGTCTCGCCCAGCTGCACCAGCTGCGCGGACGCGTCGGTCGCGGCGGCATTCGCGCCTTCGCATTTCTGCTGACCGAGTCGGCCTCGGTGCAGTCCGAGAAACGGCTCGCCGTGCTGGAGGAGTTCAGCCGGCCGGGCGCAGGTTTTGCGATCAGCGAGCGGGACCTCGATCTCCGCGGCGCCGGCGATCTGTTCTCGGAGCAGCAATCCGGCCACGTTCAGGTGTTCGGCCCCGTGCTCTACAGCCATCTCCTGAAGATGGCCTCGGAGAAGGTCGATGACGGCCGATCCGTGGTGTGGGTGCCCGACCTCAACCTGCCGGTCGCCGATATGCTGCCCCCGAGCTACGTGCAATCCGCTCCCGTGCGGCTGGAGCTCTATGCCCGTGCCGCGCGCTGCGCCAGCGAGGACGAGCTCGACGATCTCGAGGAGGAAACCTCCCGCCGCTTCGGACCCTTGCCGCCGGCCGCTCGCGATGTCTTTGCAGCTGCGCGACTGCGGCTGGACTGCAAGCACAGAGGCATCGTCCGCCTCGACGTCGGGCAAAGCGCGGTGGCCGCGACGTTCCTGCCGGGACGGCTGCGGAAGTCGAAAGGAAAATCGCTGCAACGCGACGGCGATCGCGTCGTCTACCATAGCGAGACGCGCGATGCCCCGTTCGACATGGTCGAGGAATTGTTCGAGCTTCTCGACGAAGCGTAACGGCAGGCGACCATCATCGTGACGATGAGCGTGCTTTCGCCGCTACGCGCTGCAATCGATTGCAGCGCGACGATCGGGTGGTCGGCCGTCATTGTCGTCTTCCGCGTCAGGTGCGGGATGCCGCAGTCGCATCGAAGCGCCGCCGCGGGGCGGCGGGTCATCGTCGTGATCCAGCCTGCGCAGCGCGGCGAGGATGTCCGCGAGTCGGATGGTGTGGTCCAGGCCGGGAATCTCGCGCAAGGCAGGATGGGATTCGACCGCGTACATGTCCGAAGCCCAGGACGACAGGATGATCCGCTTTTCCGGCGTCGAGAGGCCGGGGTCGTCGAGGACGGCGCTCGGGGATGCATAATGTGCGGCGGGATGAAACAGCGGGTTGAGACCGCCGATGGTCGCATTGGCATTGGTCATGGTTGTCTCCCTCTACACTCCTTCCGAAGGGATGGTTCCTGCTCGGCGGACAGCGACACCGGTCGCCATCCGCCATGCTCGCTTGCGGGCAGTGCCGAACCCGTTCGACGAGGCTAAGCCGCCTTCTTCTGCTCGATCTGCGGTGACGAAGCGCCCGCGATCTGGATCCGGCGCGGTTTCATCGCGTCCGGAATCTCGCGCACGAGATCGATGATCAAGAGACCGTCCTGGAAGGCGGCCTGCTTGACCTGGACGTAATCGGCGAGATTGAACACGCGTCGGAACGGGCGTGCCGCGATACCCTGATAGAGATACTCGCGCGCGGCGCCGTCGGGCTTCCTGCCCTCGATGGTGAGCGCGTTCTGTTCGGCGGTCACGCTGATGTCGTTGACGCCGAAGCCCGCCACGGCCAGCGTGATCCGGTAGTGGTCTTCGCCGGAGCGCTCGATGTTGTAGGGGGGATAGTTGTCCTCGCTCGCCTGGCGCAGCGTGCTGTCGACGAGGTCGGCCAGGTGGTCGAAGCCGATGGTGGAGCGCCACAGGGGCGCGAAGTCAAAGGTGGTCCTCATACCAAGTCCTCCAAAGAGCAAGATGGATACGAAGGAACGCAAGACAGGGAATCGGAGCAGGTCCGAAGACCCCGGCCGGCGCCCGCGCCGGACCCTATCGGGCATCCGGCACACCGCTCTCGCGGCGAAAAACGAAATAGCGCAGCGGAAGGGCGTTGCAAGAGGGGGAACGAAAAAATTTTCGGCGACCGGCTGCTGGCGACCTGCAGCCCCGCAAGCGGCGAGGAAGCCTCTTGACAGGGAAAGCGGCCTGGATATTTTTTTGAGCCCCGGAAGATCTGTCTTCCGACATTGCCAAATCGAAAAGGACCGTGAAAGACCGTCTGGAGTGACGACGATGCTCGATCAAGATCTGGCCCGCATTCGGGCGCACCGAAACAATCTCTCCCGCTACCGGCGCTTGCTGAAGACGAAGCTGTCGGACATCGAACGCCGGTACATCGAACGGCGCCTCGCCGAGGAGCAGACCGCGCTCGAGGCTCTCGCCGCCGATGCCTTCCCCGTCACATTCATCCTTCCGAACCCGCAATCGGCCTCTGCCGCGACGGGGGTGGAACCATGAGCGACGTCCGCGACCTCATCATCCGCGGCAGCGAGAAGGTGATCCGGCATTATCGCTTGCTGCTGGCCGGCGCCAGAACCGACGACGAACGCGAGCTCTACCGTAGCCGGATCGAACGCGAGCAGCGCCTGCTCGACGCGCTGCAGGGCGGCGACTTGCTGGATCGATCGGCGGCATGACGCGTCAGGCGGTCCGCGTTTGCCTCAGCGCCGCGTCCTAGTTCGCGGCCAGCGCTGTCTTGGCGACTTCGGCCATCCAGCTCGATGCGACGGGGAGGATCGCGTCGTTGAAATTGTAGCGCGGGCCGTGCAGCTCGGCGCCGTCGCGCAAGGGCCCGTTGCCGATCCAGACGAACGCGCCGGGGCGGTGATGGAGATAGAAGGCGAAATCCTCGCCGGCCATGCTGGGCGCGAGGTCGCGCCGCACCGGCGCGCGCACCTTGTCCGCGGCCATGCGCGCGAAGCCGGCCTCTTCCGGCGTGTTGGTGGTCACGCCGACGCCCATGACGATGTCGGGCGTGACCTTGACGTCAAAGCTGGTGGCGATGCCGGCGCAGATCTCGCCGATCCGTGCGAGGAGGATATCCTTCACGTCGCTGCGGTGATGCCGCAGCGTGCCGCGGATCACGACCTTGCCGGCGATTTGATTGGGCGCGGTGCCGCCTTCGATGGCGCAGAGCGAGAGCACGGCGGTGTCGAGCGGATCGACGCTGCGCGACACGATCGATTGTAGCGCCACAATCAGATGGCCGGCCGCCATCACGGGATCGCGCGTCAGATGCGGCATGCCGGCATGTCCCGCATGGCCCTCGATGGTGATGGTGACGCGTCCGCCGGAGGCCATGACCACGCCGTCATGGACCGCGATGGTGCCGGCATCGAGGCCCGGCCAGTTATGGAAGCCGAACACGCGGTCCATCGGGAAGCGCTCGAACAGCCCGGCCGCGACCATCGCGCGCGAGCCGCCAAAACCTTCTTCCGCGGGCTGGAAGATGAAGTCGACGGTGCCGCTCCAACTCGTGTCCGCTGCCAGCAGCGCGGCCGCGCCGAGCAGCGAGGTGGTGTGGCCGTCATGCCCGCAGGCATGCATCACGCCGGGCGTTGTCGAAGCGTAGGCGAGGCCCGTATCCTCGGTGATCGGCAGTGCGTCCATGTCGGCGCGCAGGCCGACGCGCGCTTGCGCGGACCCGCGCGTCAGCGTCGCGACCACGCCGTGACCGCCAATGCCGGCCTCGAAGGGAATGCCGAGCTCCGTGAGTTTTTCCTGCACGAAGGCGGCAGTGGCCTTTTCCTGCAGGGACAGCTCGGGGTGGGCATGCAGATGCTGGCGCCACGCGGTCAGTTTCTGGTGCAACTCGGGGGTCAAGGCGCAGCTCTCTCGAATGATGACGGCTGCCGCCACTCTAGCCGATTATCCGCGCCCCGCATCAAGCCCCTTGGAATGCCTCGCGTGCAAAGCAGCTCTATCGTCATGGCCGGGCTTGTCCCGGCCATCCACGTCTTACTTCGCGTTACAAAGAACGTGGATGCCCGGGAGCCCGGGCATGACGGAGTTCTACGGCACGAGCTTCGCCAGCCCCTTCCAGTCAAAGCTGATGCCGTGGCCCGGGCGGGCCGGCGCGAGCGCCTTGCCGTCCTCGAGCACCAGCGGATGCTCGATGTACTTGTCGAGCCCGAAGCCGTGGGCCTCGAGGTACGACCGGTTCGGGCAGGCCGCGAGCAGGTGCACGGTGATGTCATGGGCGCCGTGGCTGGTGACGGGCAGGTTGAAGGCCTCCGCCAGCCGCGCGATCTTCATGAAGGCGCTGACGCCGCCGCAATTGGTGACGTCGGGCTCGGGATAGGACACCGCGCCTGATACGATGTAGTTCTTGAACTCCCACAGCGAGCGCAGATTCTCTCCCGCCGCGATCGGCACGCCACCGGCCTGCATGATGCGGGCGTGGCCTGCGACATCGTCGGGAATGATCGGCTCTTCCAGCCAGGTCAGGTCATGGGGCACGAACGCGCGGGCGGCGCGGATCGCTTCCTCGACCGTCCATTTCATGTTGGCATCCGCCATCAGCGGAAAGCCGTCGCCGAGATGCTGTCGCATCGCCGCGACGCGCGCAACGTCGGATTTGAGATCAGGCCGGCCGACCTTCATCTTGATGGCGCGAAACCCCTTGGCGAGATTACCGTCGGTCTGCTTCAAGAGCGCCTCGACGGAGAGATCCAGGTCGATGCCGCCGGCATAGCACGGCACGTGCGCATCGAATCCGCCGAGCAACTGGTACAGCGGCAATTTGGCGCGCCGCGCCTTCAAATCCCACAGCGCGATGTCGAGCGCGGACAGCGCCAGCACCGCAGGTCCACCGCGCCCGCCATAATGCAGGCCCCACCAGACGTGATGCCAGATCGCCTCGGTATCGTCGGCCTCGCGACCCTCGACCAGCGGCGGGATCTCGCGCTTGAGGATATCGGCGGTCGCGCCGCCGTTGCGCCCGACCGTGTAGGTGTAGCCGACGCCTTCAGCGCCGTCGGCGTCGCGGATGCGGCAGGTGATCAGCTCGAACGCCGCGATCTCGCCATGGGTGGAGTCGGAGAGCGTGACGGGGAGGGGGATCCGGTAGAGGGCGGATTCGATATTTGAAATGCGTGGCATTTAGCCTCCCTGCGTTTTCTTTGCAGGCTAGGCTCGCATGCACGGCCAAGCAACCGCATTTGCGGCAATGCTGGTGCGTCGTTGTCGTCTTCGACGATCACGCAAAAAAGCGCCGCAGTTCCACGGCGACGCGGGCTGGATCGCCCTCGTTGTCCGCCGCGATATGGCCGGCGCCGTTGAACGCGACGCGTGTCGCGTTTGGCAGGATTTTGACGAGCGCATCGAGCGCAGCCGTGAGGTAGCCTTGGCTGCGATCGCCGCCAAGCAGCAGCGTTTCGGTGCTCAAGCTCCTGAAGCGGTCGAGATCGCCTGCCATCTCCGCAATCAGCTCGATGTCGTAATGGACCGTCGGGATCAGCGTGGCCAGAGGCGGCCCGTTGCCCACGGCCGCGTTGGGACGCAGCCGCATCATCATGGCGAAGAACGATTTAAGGAGAGGCGTCGGGAGCTTTGTCATCACCTCCTGGTCGCCGGTACCTTTGAGCACGGCAACAAAGGCGGCCGGCAGATCCCGCTTCGCCAGGGCCGCCTCATAGTCCGCAGCCCAGTAGCGCGGCTGGACCGAGCCGAACTCGAGCGGCGGCTCGTAAAGCGCGAGGCGTGCGATCGCCGGGTTGACGAGCGCGGTGTGCATGGCGACCACCGCGCCGGCGCTCAATGCAAACACATTGCGCGCGCCCGTCTCGGCGAGGAGCCGGCCGAGATCATCGATCTCGGTCGCCATGCCGTGATCGGGCCGGAACGGTCCGCTCAGGCCTCGACCGCGGCGGTCCGGGATGAGCACGGTGAAGCGGTCGGCGAGCGCTGCCCCAAGGTCGGTAAAGCTCGCTGCGCTCTGCATCGCGCCATGGAGCAGGACCAGGCCAGGACCTGAGCCGATTTGTCGATATCCGATGGCGGTGCCGTCACTAGCGACAAAGGATCGCTCCGCGTACACGCAAGGCGCCTCAGCGCATCGTCGCGAGCTGCACGGCCAGCGCGCAGGCGCGATCGTATTCGTCGAGATTGATCCACTCGTCGATTGTGTGCGCCTCGTTCTGCCCCGCGCCGAACGTCACGGTGGGAACGCCGTGGCGCACCATCCAGTTGGCGTCGAGGCCGCCATTGGCGGTGCGGACGTTCGGGGTGCCGCCGACCGCGGACACCGCCTCGACCGCGCGCTTGATGACGGGCTGGCTGTCCTTCATGCGGAACGGATAATAGTCGGTCTCGGCCTTGAACTTGACCTTGCCGGACTTGCCCTGCGCGTTCGTCACCTTCTTGGCCGCCTTCTCGAACGCGGCCTTGTAGGCTTTTGTGATCTCCTTGAAGAATTTTCCGTCATGGCTGCGGCTCTCACCGCGCACATGGACGTAGTCGGTGACGACATTGGTGGCGTCGCCCGCGGGGCGGCCGTCGCCGCCGGTGACGGGGCCGACATTGCTGGTGCCCTGCCGCGCGCTCGCGCCCTTGCCCTTCACCACCTTGCCGAACCAGCCGCCGGCCTTCACGTCGGCAAGCGCCAGCGCCATGATCATCGTCGAGGAGATGCCGCGCTCCGGCGCGACGCCGGCATGCGAGGCGCGGCCCATGATCTCGACGGTCCAGCGATCAGCGCCGACCGCGCCGATCACGACGTTGGACGCCGAGCCGCCGTCATAGTTGAACGCCATCACCGGTGATCCCAGCTCGTCCAGCTTGACGTGGCGTGCGCCGTAAAGCCCGCTCTCCTCGCGCACGCAGAACAGCAGCGTGATCGGCGGATGGTCGAGCTTCTGCTTTTCGAGCTCGGCTGCCAGCGTCACCAGCACGCCGCAGCCGCAGCGATTATCGCCGCCGAGCGCGGTCTTGGCGGAGTTGACGATTCTGCGGCCGGATTTCTTCGGCTTGGCGCCGGCGCAGAGCGGCACAGTGTCCATGTGGGTCATGAACATGATGCGCGGCTGGTTGTGCAGCGTGCCGCGGCCGGGCAGGTCGACGATGAGGTTGCCGGTCTCGGTCGGCACGGGAATGCGGGTGTTGGCGTCGTCGAGCCGGATCGCCTTGGCCGGCACGCCGCTTTCCTTCAGCGCGGCGGTGAGCTCACGTCCGATCGCCGCCTCCTGTCCCGTGACGCCTTCTACGGCGAGGAAGCGCATGAGGCGATCGGTGGCGGCCTTGGTGTCGACAGACATGAACTGAATTCCTTTGATGCTCGAACCACCCATCCTACGAATTCGTCGACGTGTAAGTCAAAAAGATCATCACCCCCACGAGCAGCGCCGCCGCCATGAACAGCAGCACCGCCGGCAGCCCCGCGAACGCAGCCACCGCGCCGGTGATCGACTGCATCAGGGCGGTACCGAGGAAGAAGGCGAGGTTCACGGCCGCGAGCGCTTTGCCCGCGGTCTGCGCGTCGACCAGCTGCCGGCACATGCCGAACAGCAGCGGCTGGGCGGAGGTGGCCAGCCCAATGAGCACGAACAACACGAGATCATATTGCGGCGGCATGACCTCCACGCCGAACAGCCATGCAACCGCATAATGCGGCGCACCGAGCGCCATCAGCACCACCAGCAGCGCGGCGATCGTGTGCGTGCCGGCGACGAGTTCGCGGCGGCGGCCGATCCTGCGGTCGATCATGCCGATGCACAGCGGGCCTGCGATCATCGCCAGCGTGTAGGCGCCGAGCTGGTTGCCGGCTTCGACCCGCGACAGGCCCTTGACCTCCATCAGCCAAGGCCCGCCCCACAGCCCGCGCAGCACCAGCGAGGTCGCGAGCGACACCATCGCCAACGCGATCAGCCCGCGCAGCGGCCGCGACAGGCCGAGTCTCAGCACCTCAATCATCTGCGACAGCGGCGAGGAATCGTCCTTGTGCTCGGCCGGCTGGTTCGGCACCAGCGCGAACACGGCGAGCGCCACCACGACGCCGCCGGCTGCGGCGATCCAGAACCCGGTGCGCCAGCCATATTGATCGACCACGAAGGCGAGCGGGCTCGACGACAACAGCATGCCGATATTGCCGATCGAGAGGATTGCGCCCGACCACAGCCCGAAGCGCGCCGCCGACAATTGCTTGGCTGCGAGCGTCATCGGGCACATCAGCATGCCCGAGGTCGCGATGCCCAACAGCAATTGCCCGAAGGCGAAACTCTCAGGGCCCGTCGCAAAGCCCGACGCGATTGCGCCGATCACGGTGCCCGCAAGCAGGCTGAGCGACACCGGCCGGACGCCAAAGCGATCCATCGCCGCGCCGACCGGGATCTGCGACGCTGCAAAGGCAAAATGGTAGACCGAGGTGAGGCTCGCCAGCGCCTGCGGCTGCACGTGGAAATCCGCCGCCATTAGATCGAGGCTGAGCGCAGGGATCGTGCGCAGCAATGTCGACAGCATGTGCCCGCAGGCGAGCGCCACCAGCGCAAAGATCAGCGCGCGGGTGCCATATCCCGCTTCATCATTGGCAACCGCAGTCATCAGCGTCCCGTCCCGGCAAGGGTTTTGGGTGGGGTACAGGATTGGGGAGGGCGTGCCAATGGCGGGAGAGCGGATCCGGTACCTTATATTCCTGTCTTTCGGGCTCACCCCTCGTCTGAAGGCAGGCCGAACGTTGCGTTCTCGGCGTGCTCTACGAGAGCTACATTCCGCTGAAACCGTCGAAAATGATCCAACGCGGACACGTTTGCGCGCGCGGAAGTTGCCATTTCCAGGAGAATTCGCGTATGCACGACCTGTAGGATCGTAGTGTGAGAAACTCAAATGGCGATGGAGCTGAGGGGCGCGAGAGGCGAGGGATTTGCGACGATTGCCGCTGATGGTCGCGTGCTGGATTCCTGGTTCCTTCAGCTGCGCCTGGTTGAGGAGGCCGGCAAGGCGGCAACGGCACGGCTGGCGAAGGACGAGATCGTCAGTTCGTTGGGTTATTCGGCAGACGGATATGCGCGACACGACGACGTCCGCAATGTCGATATCGTTGCAATCCGTACGGACATCGACTCCCTTGCATCTGCGCCAACTGATGTGCACGACGCATATCTTCGACTCCATCTCCTGAGCCACCGGCTCGTTCAGCCGAATTGCCTGAACCTTGACGGCATTTTCGGTCTGTTACCCAACGTTGCCTGGACGACCCTTGGTCCCTGCGAATCCTCTCGTGTACCGGAAGCACGAATCCTCGCGCGAAAGCGTGCCATCGGGTTCGAGGTGACAGGCGTGGACAAGTTTCCGCGCATGACCGACTATGTGACGCCCGCGGATGTGAGAATTGCGGATGCGGATCGCGTCAGGCTCGGAGCCTACCTGGCTCCGGGCACGACTGTCATGCATGAAGGCTTTTGCAATTTCAATGCAGGTACGCTCGGTCCTTGCATGGTCGAAGGCCGGATAAGCGGCGGTGTGGTTGTGGGAAGCGGCAGCGACGTTGGTGGCGGGGCGTCGATCATGGGCACTCTGTCCGGAGGAGGGAAAGAGAGGATCACGGTTGGTGAGCGCTGCCTGATTGGAGCCAACGCTGGTATCGGCATTTCATTGGGTGACGATTGTATCGTCGAAGCCGGCTGTTACGTCACGGCAGGCGCGCGCATCCTTTTGGAAGATGGCCGAGTCATGAAAGCCAAAGAACTCTCGGGCCAGAAGGGCCTTCTCTTTCGCCGCAATTCCCAAAGCGGCGCTCTCGAAGCAACCAGACGAACACCGAATTGGGACGGCCTCAATTCGCAACTGCACAGCTAGGCAGCTCACGCGAAGAAGCCGTTGGCGTTATCGCGCCGCTTCCGCCAGCAGCGCCGTCGGGTAAACCGGCTTGGTGAGGAACTTTGCGCCAGGCGGCAGGGGCCGGGGTAACGGGCGGCCCGAAATCACGATGATCCGCACATCGGCATTTTGCTGCCGGGCGAAGTGAGCCAGATCGACGCCGTCCATCTTTCCGGCCAGATTGAAGTCGGTGACCATCAGGGTCGGGTGTTTTGCCTTGAGCGCCAGAGCCGCGGTCTCTGCATCTTCACACTGCAGCACTTCAAAATTGCGCTCTTTGAGTAGCAACGCGAGCATCTCGCGCTGAATGTCGTCATCCTCGACGACGATCGCGATCGGACGATGTGGTTTCGACTGGCCCATGGCGCCACCTCATTTCCCGTCATTTGTTAAGTGCGAAGGAGCGGAATCCGTTCCCGGTAGGGTGCGCTGGGTTCCGTTCTCGCGAGGGGTTGCCGGAGTTCTTTGGTCAGCTCAGCTTGCGTAACAATTTCTCTGCTTCCGTCAGCACAGTACGAACAAACTTTCGTTCGTCGACCGCCTCACGCGTGAAGAAGCCGTGCTTGACCGCATTGCCGTTTCCAAATGGTGCCCCCGATCCCCATGCGCCGCCGTGCATGCGGCAGCGCGCCTTGCCGCGCAGTGCCGGCGCGCGGCACGTCTCGCCATTTCGCGTTTGCGCGCCGCAACGCGGGCTCGTCAGCATCGGGCCGGTGTTGCGGGTGTGGCTCATGCGGTGGCGGCCCCCACCAGGTCCGGTTGTGCAGCGATCAGGTTCGCGTGCTGTGTGAAATGGCCGACGACGGCCTTGCCGCCGTCCTGCACCGACAAGTTTTGCACCGTGATCGCACACGCGCCGTCGCTGCGGTGACGGCGCAGGGCCTCCATCTGGGCGGAGTAGGTGCGGGCCAGCCGGGTCAACGCGCGCGTGAGGCTCTCCTGCTGCGGCACGTCGTCGGTGCAGGCGAGGCGGCAGGCGCAGCGCATCGACGCGACGTGAATGCTCACCATCTGCGCCGCCAGCATGGCCTCGAGAGAATCCTTCGGCGTGATGCTCTTCAGCATCGAGACCATGAAGGAGAGATTGCCCTGGTCGGGCTTCCGCGCAACGACGCTGGCTTTCACCAGCTGGCTCAACAAGCCATGCAGTGCGTCGCGGTCGACGGCGCCGAGCGCCTCGGCCAGCAGCCGTTCGCCGGCGCGTGGATCGGGATGGTCGATCACAACGCGCCTGCGGCGGAGTTTCACCTTCGGGCTTGCGATCATCGCCGCGCGATCGTTGGCCGCGATGGGCGTCAATTCGCCGGGTGTCGGTAATGTCGTCATGGATGTGTCCTTTGCCGGCGCAGGCACGAGGGCCGGCTGCGAGCGCAGCCGATCGCGCGCCTGCCAAGCGGCGGCTGAGATTTTCAGATGTCGATGAGGAGGTTTCGCGCGGCCAGGTATCGAGCGCGCCCATGACCGGGCGGGGGCTTGAACACGGGCTGATATCGCGATGATGCCATCGTGCTCCTGTTTTGCCCGACGTGTCAAACGCAATTTCGGTGATTCCGTAGGCGCAGTCGCGCAAGTCCCTGTGCTGGCGGGAGGCGGCTACTGTGCATGGGGTTGTTTTCGATATTTTGCGGCAGGTGCAGCGGCGGGGCAATCAGCCCTTGGGAAAATCCTTGCGCATCGCGATCTCGGCGGCATCGCCGGGCGACAGCACGGTCTGCTCGAAGGCCGGCTGCGGCCTCGTCATGATGTCATAGAGCGAGATGCCCTTGATCGGCTTGTCCATCAGCTCACGGACGCAATCGGCCAGCGTGCCGTTGTAGACGAGATAGGGCGGACCTCGGTCCTTCTGCCTCTCGCCTTTCAGTGACGGCCATTTCTTCAACTCGGCCGGCGCGTCGTAAGCGATCGGCGATCCCTCTTTGAACATGCGCGTGGCCCCGGGCGGCTTGGACTATCGGGGAATCCTAGAGCCGCCGGTAAACGCGCGTTAAAGAATTAGTTCAAATCAGCCGGCAATGAAGGCGAGCAGGGTGCCGTTGGCCTTGGCCGGAGGCACGACGATCGCGGCTCCGCTGCGGACAGCCGCCGAACTCAGCGCTTTCTCGGTGGCTGCGAGATCGCCGCTGACGAGCACCAGCGCTGCACCGCCGCGCTCGGAGAGGCCTGCGAGCGGCACGCCGGGATAGCGTTTGCCGAGCTGGTCGAGCGTCAGGTAGGCGAAGTCGGCGCGGTCGCCGCCCGATGTCACCGTCACCGCGCCGTCGACCTCTGCCTTCGGCTCACGATCGATCAGCCGCGCCAGATGGGCTGCGTCCTTCGCGGGCTCGGGCGTTGCGATCAGCACCTCGCTGATCCGCTTCGCTGCATTGGCGTGCGTCATCAGTTCGGGGATCCACACCGTCTCGCGGGTCTTGTGCTGGCAGGCGAAGATGCGCACGCCGCCGGGGGCTTCGGCCGTCGGCCACATGAAGGTCCGGAATTTGGCGGCTGAGACCGTGCCGTTCGGCAGCGTGACCGGCCGCTCGAAATCGGTCGGGCCGATCGGCGTGAGGCCACGCGCGCGGATTTCTTCGGCGCCTTCAGTTGAATCGACCGCGGTGAAGGCGACGCGCTCGATGCCTTCACCGTGCCGCTCGACGAAGGCGCGCGCTGGTGCGTTGTGTTCGGTCGGCACCAGCACGCCAAGCAGCTCCATATAGTCCGGGTCGAACATGATGGTGTAGTTGCCGGTGCCCATGTGCGCGCTGTGGGTGCCGCGCGGCGACAGCGTGAAACCGAGCTGGCGGTAGTTTTCGGCGGCCCCGTCGAGGTCCCGCACCATGACCACGGCGTGGTCGATACCGATGATGTTCTTGAGGGCCACTGTGATTTCCCCGGCAATTGCAAACTGACATTGGACGGCCCGCGGCCGCGGGTCCTGTCTACGCCGGATGGGCGATCAAGTCATTTTCAAATCGGCAGAAGATGCGGAATTTCATTCCGCCAAATGCGGCATCGCCGCGTTATGCCCTCAGCGATCCTGCTCGCCGATATAGGCGGCGAGGATGGCGCGCTCCTCGCTGGTCATTTCGGTGATGTTGCCCGGCGGCATGGCATTGGACCATGCGGCCACGCGCCCGATCAGGCGGATGTTACGATGGATATGCTCGGGCGCATCGAGCAGAATGCCCTTCGGCGCGGTCACGATGCCGGCCCAGACCGGCTCGGCCGCGTGGCACATGCTGCAGCGGGACATCACGATCTCCTCGACATTGGCGAGTGTCGGCTGTGCCGACAGCGCGCCCGTCTTCACGTCGCGCGGGCCGGCTGCGGACAGGAAGAGGATCGTGATCGCGCCCGCCGCCGCGACGCCCCACACCCACCACGGCGATTTGCGCCCGGCATGACCCTCGTTGAAGAAATGACGGATCACCGGCCCCAGCGCCAGCACGATCGCAACGATGATCCAGTTGAAGCGGGTGGCATAGAGCAGGGGATAGTGGTTGCTGATCATCAGCACGACGACCGGCAAGGTCAGATAGTTGTTGTGGACCGAGCGCTCCTTGCTGGTCTTGCCGAGCTTTGGATCGGGCTTCTGGCCCGCGATCAGGCTGGCGACGATCTTCTTCTGGTTCGGGATGATCACCGCGAAGACGTTGGCCACCATGATGGTGCCGATGAGCGCGCCGATCTGATTGAAGGCGCCACGGCCGCTCAGCACATGGGTGAAGGCATAGGTCAGCACGACCAGGAACAGATAGCCGCCGATGGCAAAGGGCAGCTCGCGCTGCGCGAGCCCGGTGCGGCAGGCGCCCTCGTAAAGCAACCACGCCAGCGCAAGGCTGCCAAAGCTGAACAACCCGGCCTGGATTGGCGTGAGGTCGAGGATCGACTTGTCGACCAGGAACAAATCGGCGTCGAGATAATACACCACCACCATCAGTGCGAAGCCGGACAGCCAGGTGGTATAGGCCTCCCATTTGAACCAGGTGAGCTCGTCCGGCATCTGGGCTGGTGCCACCAGATATTTCATGATCCGGTAGAAGCCGCCGCCATGGACCTGCCAGGCCTCGCCCTGCACGCCATCAGGCAGATCGCTCCTGGGTTTGAGGCTGAGGTCGAGAGCGATGAAATAGAACGAACTGCCGATCCAGGCGATCGCGGCCACCACGTGCAGCCAGCGCAGCAGCAGGCTTGCCCACTCCGATACGATCGATCCCCACATGATCACTCCATCAATCGCGACGTCGATGCCGCGGCTTTGATGACCGCAACCGGCGGCCGTGCCCTTACAATCTGTCGCACCGATCCGCGCCGTTTTCCAGTACGATGGGTCATGCCAAATGCACATCGTGCGGGCATGAGCTGACGTGGGATTCGGCAGAAGAAGTCCGGGAGGAAGACGACGTGACAATTGGTGTTTCGCACATGATGGTGCCCGCTTGGCTGTTGGTCGCCTGTGCCGGCGCGCAAGCCGAGTCCGTGCTGCAAGGCCAGGATGCCTATGGCAGCTGGCAGGCCGACAAGCCCGGCGTGGTCAGGCTGATCCGTCCGGACGACCTGCCGAAGCCCGGGGCATCGCCGTCGGTCTCCAACCCCACGCGCGTGATGGCGCGCGGCGAGGCGATGCCGCAGGTCGCGCCGGGGTTCAAGATCGAGCTTTTGGCTGACGGCCTGTCTGATGCGCGCGTGCTGCGCGTCGCGCCGAATGGCGACATTTTCGTTGCGGAGACCGGGCCGGGGCGTATTCGTGTGCTGCGCCTGGGTGATGGTGGTAAGGTTGCGACGAATGAGGTCTTTGCCAGCGGGCTCAACCGTCCGTTCGGCGTCGCGTTCTTCCCCAATGGCGACAATCCGCAGTGGGTTTATGTCGCCAACACAGGCAGCGTCGTTCGCTTCCCTTATCGGATCGGCGATCTCAAGGCATCCGCCAAGGCTGCGACGGTGGTTGCGAGCTTGCCGGTGGGATCCGCTCATACCACCCGCGATATCGTGTTCACGCCGGACGGCAAGCGGATGCTGGTATCGGTCGGCTCTGCCAGCAATGTCGCCGAGGGCATGGGGAGCCCGCCCGGCGGGCTCGAGGCGTGGTCGCGCACGCAAGCGCTTGGCGCGTCCTGGGGCTACGAGGCCGAGCGTGCGGCGGTGCTCTCCTTTGACCCCCAAGGCAAGGACCGCAAGCTCTACGCCACCGGCATCCGCAACTGTGTCGGCCTCGCGATCCAGCCGCAGACCGGGCTGCCCTGGTGCTCGACCAACGAGCGCGACGGTCTCGGCGACGATCTCGTGCCCGACTACGTCACCAGCGTGAAGGAGGGCGGCTTCTACGGCTGGCCGTGGTTCTACATCGGCAACAACGAAGATCCGCGTCACGCCGGCGCGCGTCCGGACCTCAAGGACAAGGTAACGGTGCCCGACGTGCTGGTGCAGCCGCATTCGGCCTCGCTCGGCATGACCTTCTACCAGGGCACGCAGTTTCCATCCGAATACCGGGGCGACGCCTTCGCCGCCGAGCACGGTTCCTGGAACCGCTCGAAGCGCACCGGCTACAAGGTGATCCGCATCAAGATGAAGGACGGCAAGCCGACCGGGGAGTACGAGGATTTCGTCACGGGCTTTGTCGTCAACGACACGCAGGTGTGGGGACGGCCGGTGGGAATTGCGGTGGCTAAGGATGGCGCGTTGCTGGTGTCGGAGGACGCGGGCGGCACGATCTGGCGGGTGACGCATTGACGCTTTCACCCGCAGGTGAGGATAAGACCTATCCCCGCCTCACACTCGCCCCACCATCCACCGGCAGCGTCACGCCGGTGATGAAATTCGCTTCGTCCGACGCCAGGAACAGTGCTGCATTGGCGACGTCCCAGCCCGTGCCCATCTTCTTGCGCAGCGGTACCTTGCTGTCGCGCTCGGCTTCGACCTCGGCGCGGGTCTTGTGCCATTCGCGGGCGCGGGTGTCGACGGCCATCGGCGTGTTCATCAGGCCGGGCAGGATGACGTTGGCGCGGATGCCGTATTCGGCGCTCTGGTAGGCGAGCTGTTCGGTGAAGGCGATCATCGCCGATTTCGTCGCCTTGTAAGCGACGTAAGGATAAGTGGTGATCGCGGCCATCGAGGAGATGTTGATGATGGCGCCGCTGTTCTGCGCACGCATGATCGGGATCACCTCCTTGGCCGCGAGGATGCAGCTCTTCAGATTGATGGCGACGACGCGGTCGAACGCCTCTTCGGTGATTTGAAGCAGCTCGGCATCGCCGCCGGACAGGCTGACGCCGACATTGTTGTGCAGCACGTCGATCCGGCCCCAGCGCGATCTGGCGTCGGCAACCATCGCCTTGATGTCGGCAGACTTGGTGACGTCGGCCTTGAAGGCCGAGGCGGTGCCTTGCTTGGCTACGATCAGGTCGACGGTCTCCTGCGCCGATTCCAGATGATGGTCGACGCACAGTACCTTCGCGCCCTCGCGTGCGAAGGTCAGCGCGGTGGCGCGGCCGTTGCCCATGCCCTCGCCGGGGCTCTGGCCGGCGCCGACGACGATCGCAACCTTGTCCTTCAAGCGCATATCACTTCACTCCCGGGATCGGGTACTGCTGGAGTACCTCTTTGTAAGTGGGTTCGTTGTCGATCTTCATGGTGGCGAGCACGCGCACCACGCCGCAATAGAAGGCAATGGTGAGGACGAGATCGACCATGTGCTCGTCGGAGAGATGCGCCTTGATTTCGGCGAAGGTCACGTCCGACATGGCAAGCTCGCGGACCATCTCGCGGGCGCCTTTCAGGATTGCGCTGGCGAGCGGCTCGAGCTTCGACGGTTTGCCGTCGGTCTCTGCCATCAGGCCGGCGATGTCCTCGTCGGTGACGCCGAACTCCTTGCCGATCTTGACGTGATGGGTGAATTCGTACTCCGATTTCTCCATCCAGCCGACCTGAAGGATGGCAAGCTCGCGCAGGCGTGGGTCGAGCTTGCTCTTGAAGCGGATGTAGCCGCCGATGCCGTTGAAGGCCCGCGCCATCTCCGGCGAGTTGACCAGCAGCTTGTGCAGATTGGTATTGCGCTTGAGCATGTCGCGATATTCGGGCGCGACCTGGTCGGCCTCGAGATAGGGCAGGCGGGCCATCCGTGGTGTTTCCTTTCAGTGTTCCTGTGATTCGCGTTCGGGCGCTTGCAGTGTCACGCCGCCGTCAACCACCAGCACCTGGCCTGTGATGTAGCGCGCAAAGTTGCTGAGCAGGAATTTGACGGCGTGGCCGACGTCCCAGCCGGTGCCCTCGGTCTTGAGCAGGGATGCCCTGGCGCGATTGGCGCGGGCTTGCTCGCTCATGCCGCGGGCGTAGACCATCGGCGTGTACATCGGCCCCGGGCAGATGCAGTTGACGCGGATGTTGTCGCTGCCGTGGTCGACCGCCATTGCACGCGTGAGCCCGATGATGGCGGCCTTCGAGGTCGTGTAGGTCGTGAGCCCGCGCGGCCGCAACGCCGAGATCGAGGAGATGTTGACGATCGCGCCGCCCTTGGCAGTCTTGATCATGGCGGGGATAGCGTGCTTCGAGAGCAGGAACATGGTCTCGACATTGACCTGCATGACGCGGCGGTATTGTTCGGGCGCCTCATCGACAACGCTGCCGCGGCTGCCGATGCCGACATTGTTGTCGAGAAAATCGAGCCGGCCCCAGCGGTCGAGCGCGGCTTCGATCAGCGTCTTGCAATCGCCTTCGCTGGTGACGTCGCCGCCATGAGCCGCGGCCGTGCCGCCTTCAGCCGTGATCATCTCGACGGTGCGTTCGGCGAGCTCGAGATCACGGTCGGCGACCAGCACTCTTGCGCCGGCGCGGGCCAGCAGAATTGCTGCAGCGCGGCCGTTGCCGATGCCATCGCCCGCGGCGCCGCCGCCGCTGATCAGCGCCACCCTGCCGGCGAGACCGGCATCGTCCTCGGGGCCCCGCATGTCGTTTCATCCCGATATTTTCGTGCAAGTTAGCAATGGAGTGCGAGGGTGAGAAGGCCGACCGTCCCGCGTAGATGTCATTGACATCGCACGGAATTGCATGCCGCCGGGCGAGATTGGGCAGGCGCCGCCGTACGCATGGAGGAACCGACCTCCCGCGATCGCGTTTGTTGCGGAGCCTTTCTCGCGCTAGGCTCTCTCCCGGGGACTCTCAACCGCCAGTGGCTTGCCGATGAATCTGCTTGATCCACAAGGGCCCGTGGCTGCGGCCAACAGCACCATTTTGGTCGACTCCGTCTTCATCATGCTCGCGATCGTGGTGCCAACCATTTTCGCGATTTTGGCATTTGCATTCTGGTTTCGCGCGTCCAACACGAAAGCGCGCTTCCAGCCCGACTTCGTCTATTCCGGTCGCGTCGAGATGGTGGTGTGGGCGATCCCCGCGCTCACCGTGATCCTGCTCGGCGGCGTCGCCTGGATCGGCTCGCATAAGCTCGATCCCGCAGCACCGGTGCCCGGCACGGGCAGTCCGGTGCGCATCCAGGCCGTCTCGCTCGACTGGAAATGGCTGTTCATCTATCCGGACCAGCGCGTCGCCACCGTCAACACGCTGACGGTGCCGGCCGGCGCCGAGCTGAATTTCCAGCTGACATCGTCCAGCGTGATGAACGTGTTCTTCATCCCCCAGCTCGGCAGCATGATCTACACCATGAACGGCATGGTGACGCGGCTGAACCTGCGTGCCGACAATGAGGGCAAGCTTCAGGGCCTTTCGGCGCATTTCTCCGGCGATGGCTTTCCGGACATGATGTTCGACGTCAACGTGATCTCGCCGCTGGCTTTTCCGGATTGGGTCGCGTCCACGGCGAAGACCGACGCCGTGCTGAACGAGGATAGCTACAAGAAGCTGATGCAGCAGGGCATCGAGAAGGGCAGGCCGACCTATCGGCTCGAGGACCCGCGCCTGTTCGACCTGATCGCGACCCAGCACATTCCGCCAGGGCCGGGGCCGGAACTCGTCTCCGATGCCGGCCGGTCGCACAGTGGAGGCCACGATGCTCGGTAAGCTCGACTGGTCGGCCATTCCGTTCGATCAGCCCATTCCGCTCATCGCAGGCGGCGTGGTGCTGGTCGGAATCCTCGCAGTGCTGATCTGGGTCGTCGTGAAGGGGCATCTGCCCTATCTCTGGCACGAATGGATCACGAGCGTCGATCACAAGCGCATCGGCGTCATGTATATCTTGCTGGCCTCGGTGATGTTGCTGCGGGGCGGGAGCGACGCCATCATGATGCGGATCCAGCAGGCGATCGCGTATCAGTCACAGGGCTACCTGCCGCCGGAGCACTACAACCAGATCTTTTCCGCGCACGGCACCATCATGATCTTCTTCGTGGCGATGCCGTTCGTGATCGGGTTGATGAACCTCGTCGTGCCGCTGCAGCTTGGTGTGCGCGACGTGGCCTTCCCGACGTTGAATTCGGTGGGCTTCTGGCTGACTGCGACAGGCGCACTGCTGGTCAACCTGTCGCTCGTGATCGGCGAGTTCGCGCGCACTGGCTGGCTTGCCTTTCCGCCGCTGTCGGAGCTGTCCTATTCACCCGGCGTCGGCGTCGACTATTATGCCTGGTCGCTGCAGATATCAGGCGTCGGCACGCTGGTGGCGGGCATCAACCTCGTCACGACCGTGCTGAAACTGCGCACCAAAGGCATGAACTATCTGCGCATGCCGATGTTCTGCTGGACCACGCTGGCCTCGAACCTTCTCATCGTCGCGGCATTCCCGATCCTCACCGCGACGCTGGCGATGCTGCTGCTCGACCGTTACCTCGGCTTCCACTTCTTTACCAACGAAGCCGGCGGCAACGTCATGATGTTCATGAATTTGATCTGGGCCTGGGGGCATCCAGAGGTCTACATCCTCGTGTTGCCCGCCTTCGGCATCTTCTCCGAGGTGGTCTCGACCTTCTCCGGCAAGGCGCTGTTCGGCTATCGCTCTATGGTGCTCGCGACCATGGCGATCTGCGTGATCTCCTTCATGGTCTGGCTGCACCATTTCTTCACGATGGGGGCGGGCCCCGACGTCAACGCCATCTTCGGCATTGCCAGCATGATCATCGCGATCCCGACGGGGGTGAAGATCTACAATTGGCTGTTCACGATGTATGGCGGCCGCATCCGCTTTGCGACGCCGATGCTGTGGGCGGTCGGTTTCATGGTGACCTTCATCATCGGCGGCTTGACCGGCGTGCTGGTCGCGGTGCCGCCCGCCGACTTCATGCTCCACAACAGCATGTTCCTGGTAGCGCATTTCCATAACGTCATCATCGGCGGCGTGCTGTTCGGCGCCTTTGCCGGTTTCGAATACTGGTTTCCGAAGGCGTTCGGTTTCCGCCTCGACGAGCGCTGGGGCAAGCTGGCGTTCTGGTTCACCTTTACGGGCTTCTACATCACCTTCGTGCCGCTCTATATCGCCGGCATGCTCGGCATGACGCGGCGCTTGCAGCATTATAACGTCGCTGAGTGGCGTCCCTGGATGATCGTGGCGGCGATGGGGATGGCCGTTCTGTCGATCGGCGTCATCTGCCAGATCATGCAGCTCGTGGTCAGCATCCGAAATCGCGAGGCGCTGAGAGATCGCACCGGCGACCCCTGGGATGGTCGGTCACTGGAATGGGCGACGTCGTCGCCGCCGCCGGTGTTCAATTTCGCGTTCCATCCGGACGTGCGCGGCGAGGATGCCTATTGGGACATGAAGGTCGCTGCCCAGCAGCAATCGCTCGAGCACGACGAGCTTGAGTACCGCGACATCGAGATGCCCAGGAACTCGCCGACCGGCTTCGTCTGCGCGTTCTTCGCCACCATCATGGGCTTCGCGTTGATCTGGCACATCTGGTGGATGGTGATTCTGGGCGGCATCGGCGCGTTCGCGACCTTCGTCGTGTTCGCCTGGCGTGACCATGATGAGTACGTCATCCCGGCAGCCGAGGTCGCCGCGATCGACCGCGTCAATCTCGAGGAACGGCGCAACCTCGTCAGCATGGCGGGAGCGATCTGATGGCGATGACCGCGACCGTCGGCCACGCGCACGCCGATCCCCATCACATCGGCCTCGTCGTCGAGCATCCTGGCCCCGCGCCGAAGCGGACCGTCACCGCCTACGGATTCTGGGTGTTCCTGCTCTCCGACATCGTGATGTTCTCCTGCTTCTTTGCGGCCTATGCAGTGCTCGTTAGCCAGACCGCCGATGGCCCCAAGGGTTCGGAGATCTTCGAGCAACGGAACGTCGCGATCGAGACGGTTTGCCTGCTGCTGTCGAGCTTTACCTGCGGTATGGCCAGCATCGCGGCCGACGTTCGCAACCGGTTCTGGTTCTATCTCGGCATGGCCGTGACCTGTGTGCTCGGGGTCATCTTCCTCGTGATCGAGTTCCGTGAATTCGCCGATCTCGTCTCGCGCGGTTATGGCCCATCGCGCAGTGCCTTCCTGACCGCGTTCTTCTCGCTGGTCGGGTGTCACGGCTTGCATGTGTCGGCTGGCGTGCTCTGGCTGCTCACCATGATGGCGCAGGTCTTCGCAAAGGGCTTTCGCGCCGACGTCCTGCGCCGGATGATGTGCTTTGCGCTGTTCTGGCACGCGCTCGACATCATCTGGGTCGGCGTCTTTTCCGTCGTATACTTGCTTGGGAGTGGCGTATGAGCGATCAGACGCACATGCATGAGCACGACATCGCGCCTGGCGATGAAGAGCAACACAGCGTTGGCGAGCGTATCATCGGCTATGTCGTCGGCCTGGGCCTCGCGCTACTGTTGACGGCGACGTCCTTCTTCATCGCTGGTACCGATCTGGTCTGGCAACCGTCGATCCCCGTTGCGCTGATCGTGCTCGCGATTGCGCAGATGGGGGTGCATCTGGTGTTCTTCCTGCAC
This sequence comes from Bradyrhizobium monzae, assembly GCF_021458635.1. Classification (GTDB taxonomy): domain Bacteria; phylum Pseudomonadota; class Alphaproteobacteria; order Rhizobiales; family Xanthobacteraceae; genus Bradyrhizobium. The sequence goes on along the minus strand of NZ_JAIRDQ010000003.1, from coordinate 216,324 downwards.
ATCACCACGGGCCCGGACAACACCAACAACGTGCTGGCACTGGCCTTCGGGCTTCTGGTCGTATTCCTGGTGGTGGGCGGAACCGTCTGGATCATGTCGCATCTCAACCAGAACATGCCGCCGATGGATCAGTTCATCCAGATGCACAGCTAGCGCTGCGCAAAAAAAAGAAGGGCCGCTTGGTGACAAGCGGCCCAAGTCTAGGGAGGAAACGCCCGAGCAAAGCAATCGGACCGAAGCCGGATTGCCGCCAAGGAAACGCTCGCGCAAAGCGCTTGCGTACACATATAAGTGTAGCAACTCGCGATAGAGTTCAATCCCGGATCAATACTGTCTCGGTTTACCACTCACGGCTGCGTGAACCACTTTTTCACTTTGGCCGGCGGCAATTGTAGGCCTTGCGGAAGCCCGAGGCCTGCGCATCGTCCTCCGAGCAGAACCAGCGGTCCGGCTTGGTGGTCGCGGCGTAGCTCGGGCAGCCCCGCAGATGATAGATGCCGATATTGCCGGTGACGCGAGCGCGCACCGCGAGCTTGCCCTTGATGGCGCAACTCGGTGGCGCCGTCAGTTCCTCCGGAAACAGCACCGCGCGAATCTCCTTGTCGCGGTCGGAGCGGCAGGCGGCGCCGAGCAGGGAGCCGTCCTTCTTGCCGGTGCGGAATTCTTGCGGTGCAACAAAGCAGCCCTTCCAGATGCCGGCTGACGCCGTCTTGGCCTCGGCGGCCGCCGGCTTGACGTTGGCCTTGATGGGCTCACGCGCGATGGCAAAGCCCAGTCTGAGCAGTCGCTCGTTCAACGTGATCTTGTCGCCCTCGACCGTGCAGATCGCGCGATGGCGCTTGCCAAAATTCTTTTCGGGACCGACATCGTCGCAACGCACGGGCTTGCCAGCGATCAGCTTGGTGAGCTGGTCGCGGGCCTCGATGCCGCAGGTCCAGGGATCGGCGTGGTCGTCGATGCAGACCTGGTCCAGTTCGGGCGCGTCGACGCCGTCGAGCCGGTAGGTGACGTCGCCGAGCTGGATCGAATTGGCGTCCCGGACCGTCGCGGCTGCGGTCAGCGCCGTGGCGGGGCTGGACACCCCCAGAGATCCGGACAGAGCAAGAAACAAAACGAGCGCGAAGGCGCGGGCGGCGGCAAATGAATTCTCGGCGGACATAATTTCTCGCTATCGATTGCTCTTGCCCCTCGTTCCTAGCATCCGGATCGGACGATACCAATGGTCTGCGCTGTGCGAAGTGCGACATTCCCGCGCTAGCCTTTACTCGCCGGCGGGTCTGCCCCTATCGTTCGCCGGCCTTGTGAGCCGTGATGGTCGAATCGCCCGGGAAGCGGCGAGGGCGGGAGGAAGAAGTTTTGACGAAAGATCCCGTGGACGTCCTGATCATCGGTGCCGGCGCTTCGGGTGCCGCGGTGGCATGGTCGCTAGCCGAGACCAAGATGCACATCCTCTGCCTGGAGCAGGGCGGCTGGATGAACCCGGCGGAATATCCCAGCACGGGCCGCGATTGGGAGGCCAAGTTCTACGGCGAATGGTCGTCGAGCCCGAATATCCGCGGCCGGCCCGAGGATTATCCGATCAACGATGACAGTTCGCCGATCAAGGTCGTCAACTATAATGCGGTCGGCGGCTCGACGGTGATGTACACCGCGCACTGGCCGCGGCTGCATCCTTCCGATTTCAAGGTGAAGACGCTGGACGGCGTCGCCGACGACTGGCCGATCGATTACGACGCGCTGACCCCGTTCTTCGAGGAGAACGACCGCATCATGGGCACGTCCGGGCTCTCGGGCGATCCGCTCTCGCCGCTGACGCATCCGCCGATGCCGCAGCAGCCGATGGGATTGTCTGGCGCGATCCTGGGCAAGGCCATGAACAAGCTCGGCTGGCACTGGTGGCCGTCGGACACGACGGTCGCGACCACAGACTATGAAGGCCGCGCCCGCTGCATCAATCTCGGCCATTGCACGCCGGCCTGCGCGCAAGGTGCGAAATCGTCCACCGACATCACCTATTGGCCGCAGGCGGTCCGCGCCGGCGTCGAGCTGCGCACCCATTGTCGGGTGCGTGAGATCACGACCGACGAGAGCGGCATGGCCACAGGCGTGGTGTATTACGACAAGGACGGTGTCGAGCAGTTCCAGCCAGCGCATGTCGTCATCATCGCCTGCAATGGCGTCGGCACGCCGCGGCTGCTGCTGAACTCGAAATCTGACCGCTTCCCGGACGGTCTTGCCAATTCGTCGGGCCTCGTCGGCAAGAATTTGATGTTCCATCCCTATGCGCAGATCTACGGATACGTGAAGGAGCCGACCGACAGCAACCGCGCGCCGCCGACCTGCCTATGGAGCAAGGAGTGGTATGACACGGACCTGTCGCGCGGCTTTGTGCGCGGCTATGGCGTCCAGTTCGTGCGCGGAGCAGGGCCGGTGTTCGAGGCTGTCGTCAGCGAGCAGAAAGGTATTCTGCCCTGGGGCGCGGATCATCACCGCGTCTTCCGCAAGCTCAACGGCCATCGGCTCGGGTTCTCCGCGATCTGCGAGGATCTGCCGGAGGAGCATAACCAGGTCACGCTGGATCCCGTGCTGAAGGACAGCCACGGCATACCCGCGCCGAAGATCAACTACACGATCTCCGAGAACAGCCAGAAGATGATGGACCATGCGCTCGCCCGCGGCCGCGAGATCCTCGAGACAGCCGACGCGACCGACATCTGCGTCAACTCGCCGATCCCGTGGGGCGGCTGGCATCTGCTCGGCACCGCGCGGATGGGCACTGATCCCAAGCGCTCCGTCGTCAACGAATGGGGTCGCACGCACGACGTGAAGAACCTTTTCATCGTCGATGGCAGTATCTTCGTCACCTCCGGCGGCGTGAACCCGACGTCCACCATCCAGGCCCTCGCGCTCTACATCGCCGACCAGATGAAGCAGCGCCTCGCAAACTTGTTCGACTGAGAATGATGATGTTCAAACGTAGCGGCGCGCTCAGTGCACCTCTCCCGCTTTCGGGAGAGGTCGGCACGAAGTGCCGGGTGAGGGTTCTCTCCTCTTGGGGAGTCTCTATGTGGATGCACCCTCTCCGCAACCCTCCCCCGCAAGCGGGGGAGGGAGCAGACCTTCGTCGCGGCGCGAGCCCCAGAAGAGGACACAATGCCTGATCAACTCTCCCTCTCGCCTCGGCAGCGCGACGACCTCCGCACCATCGCCGCGATGATCGTGCCCGCCAGCGACGAGTACAAGGTGCCCGGCGCCGACGACCCAGCGATCCAGGCCGATATCCTGGCGACGCTCGGCCGCGACACCAGATTGGTGACGGCGGCGCTGGACCATCTGGCACGGCTCGCAGGAGGGCCGCTTGCAGAGCTCGATGCCACGAAGCGGGATGCGGTGGCGCAGGAGTTTCGCAAACAGGGCGGCGCGGCCGCGGCAACGCTCGTTCGCGTGGTGCTGCAATGTTACTACCGCGACGACCGCGTGCTGCGCTCGCTCGGGCTCGAGCTGCGCGCGCCATTCCCCAAGGGCTATGTGCTCCCGGATGGCGACTGGTCGCTGCTCGATCCGGTCAAGGCCAGGTCTGGTACGTTGCGGCGAGCGCCCTAGCCACCTGGGCAGTCCAGCCTTGCGCCCCGGGCAGGCTACTTGCGCCTGACGGAACTGGCCACCATCTGTGTGAGCCTCAAGGACTTTCGCCATGCTGGATTTCACTTCAGATATCGTCGATGACGCTGCGTCATCGCGAACGGCTTCATCTGCCCCGATCGACGACCGGGCGTTGCTGGATGCCTATTCCAATGCCATGATCGATGTGACCGACCGTGTCGGTCCTGCCGTCGTGCGCGTCGAGACCGGGCCAAAAGTGCCGAACGGCCGCGAGCGCGGCGGGCTCGGCTCCGGCATCGTGATCTCGCCGGACGGGCTCGTCCTCACCAACAGCCACGTAGTCGGTTCCTCCAAGGAGATCCGGCTGCGGGACGTCGAGGGCAACGTGGGTGATGCAAGGGTGCTCGGCGTCGACCCCGACACCGATCTGGCGCTGCTGCGCGCCAATGGTGTGCGCGATCTGCCCTATGCCGCGCTCGGAAACTCCAAGACGCTCCGGCGAGGCCAACTCGTGATTGCGATCGGCAATCCGCTCGGTTTTGAATCGACCGTCACGGCCGGCGTCGTCTCGGCGCTCGGACGCTCGATCCGCTCCGTCAGCGGCCGTACCATCGAAGACGTGATCCAGACCGATGCCGCACTCAATCCCGGCAATTCCGGCGGACCACTTGTGTCGTCGAATGCTGAGGTGATCGGCATCAACACCGCCATCATCAATGGCGCGCAAGGGATCTGTTTCGCGGTCGCGAGCAACACCGCGCAGTTCGTGCTGTCGGAGATCATCCGCCATGGCTACGTCCGCCGCGCCTTTATCGGCGTCGCCGGACAGACTGCGCCTGTCCCGCGGCGGCATGCGGTGCTGGCCGGCGTCGAGAACAAGATGGGCGCGCTGCTGGCGCAGATCGACCAGGACGGCCCCGCGGCGAAGGCGGGCTTGTTGCCCGGCGATGTCGTGGTCAAGCTCGACGGCGTCGACATCAACGGCGTCGACGATCTGATCCGCGTGCTCGACCGCGACCGGATTGGCCGGCGGCTCGCCATGGACGTGCTGCGGCTCGGCCGCCTGCGGGCGATCGACATCGATCCGATCGAGCGCAAGCCCCAGCGCTAGCTGTGAAGCCACGGGCGGGGTATGACGATGTCATGCCTCGCCTCCGGACCCTTGCCGCATGATGCCGGCGCATGAGACCTACGATGTCATTGTCATCGGCGCCGGTGCCGGCGGCATGACGGCTGCGGCGGTTGCCGCCGCCGAAGGGTTGCACGTGCTGGTGATCGAGAAGACCGCCTTTGTTGGCGGCACCACCGCTTGGTCCGGCGGCATGGTCTGGATCCCTGCCAATGCCAGGATGAAGGAGGCGGGGCTCTCCGACAGCATCACGGATGCTGTCCAATACCTGTCGAGCACGGTGCCGGAGCCCGCCAATGCGGGCTTGCGCGCTGCCTTCCTTGCGCGTGGCCCCGAGGCGGTCGCTTATCTCGAAGCCAACACGGAAGTTCGCCTGCAGCCAATGAAGGCCTATCCGGACTATTATCCGGAGCGGCTCGGTGCGACGCCGGGTGGGCGCGTGCTGGAGCCAGTTGCGTTCGACGGCACCCGGCTGGGCGCGCATTTCGCGCGGCTGCGTCCGCCATTGCCGGAGTCCATGCTGTTCGGCGGAATGATGGTCAATCGCCTCGACATCCCGCATCTGCGCCGGATCGGGAAATCGCTGCGCTCGACCTTGCGCGCGGCCTGGCTGGTCTCCGAATACGCGCTGCAGCGGCTGCGCAGCCCGCGCGGCACGACATTGTTTCTTGGCAATGCGCTCGCCGCGCGACTCTATGCGTCGCTGTTGTCGCGGCGGGTCGAGATCCTCTTCAGCGCGGACGTCGAGGATTTGTCGATGCAGAGCGGTCGCGTGAGCGGTGTGGTCATTCGCCATGGCTCGCGCGACCGTTCGATTGCCGCGCGTCGCGGCGTGGTGGTTGCGACGGGCGGCTTCTCGCACGATGCCATTTTGCGCAAACGCTTCTTCCCCGCGGCGGCCGGCTTCGTCTCGGCCACCAACCCAGCGGGTACGGGCGATGGGCTTCGCCTCGCGACCGCAAGCGGCGCCGCGCTCAACACGGAGGTGACGAGCCCGGCCTATTGGGTGCCGGCCTCGCTGTTCCGGCGTGCCGACGGGAGCCGTGGCGCATTCCCGCATACGGTGACCGACCGGGCCAAGCCCGGCGTGATCGCTGTGAATGCGCTTGGACGGCGCTTCGTCAATGAGGCCGTGTCTTACCACGAATTCGTGCTCGCCATGTTCCGCGACGGCAATGGTGAACCGGACCGGCCGTTCTTCCTGATCTGCGACCGTCAGTTCCTGTGGAGCTATGGCCTCGGCCGCGTCAGGCCATTTACGCGCAGCGTGCGGCGCTACGTTGCGAGCGGTGAGTTGATCGAGGCGCTGGATATCGCGCAGCTCGCGGCGAAGATCGGCATCAAGCCGCCTGTGCTCACGGCGACGATCGTCGGCTACAATTCCGATGCGAAGGAGGGCCGCGATCCCGAATTCGGACGTGGCAGCACCATCTATCAGCGCCACCTTGGCGATGGCGCCCACAAGCCAAACCCTTGCGTCGCGTCGATCGACCGTGCGCCTTTCTTCGCGATGCGCATCTACCCGGCGGATCTCGGCACGGCTATCGGCATGAAGGTAGACGCGCAGGCGCGCGTGCTGCGCGAGGACGGCACGCCGATCGCGGGTCTCTATGCCAGCGGCAACGACATGGGCTCGATCATGAATGGGAATTATCCCGGGTCGGGGATCACGCTCGGGCCAGCGTTGACGTTCGGATATATCGCGGGACGGCATCTGGCGGAGGGGGCGACGATGGCGCCGACCGCCGCGAAGGCATCCGTCTGATCGTTATCTCCACTCTCTCCACGTCATTGCGAGCGCAGCGAAGCAATCCAGACTGCCTCCGCGGGGGTAGTCTGGATTGCTTCGTCGCTTCGCTCCTCGCAATGAGGGGCGGAGATAGCGCGCGCCCTGACGCTACTCCGCCGCCGCCGCAAACCGGCTGTTCTCCAGCTCCGCCTCCAGCCGTGCCTTCTCGGCCGCCGCCAGCTTGACGTTCGCTTCCTTGACATGCCCGAAGCCGCGGATGCTCTCCGGCACACGGGCGAGCCTCGCCAGTAGCGGAATTTGCTCCGCCTTCAGCCCGGCTGTCCGTTGATCGATCATCGCCACATAATCCGCGACCAGCTTCCGCTCGGTCCGGCGCTCCTCGGTGCGGCCGAAGGGGTCGAAACCACCGCCGCGCAGAAATTTGAGTTTTGCCAGCACGCGGAAGGCGTGGATCATCCAGCTGCCGAACTCCTTCTTCTGGAGATGCCCGGTCGTCTTGTCGCGCTGCGCGAAGATCGGCGGGGCCAGATAGAATTTCAGGGTGAAGTCGCCGTCGAATTTCTCCGACACTTTCTTGGCAAAGCTGCCGTCGGTATAGAGCCGCGCGACCTCGTACTCGTCCTTGTAGGACATCAGCTTGAACAGGTTTTTCGCCACGGCCTCGGTCAGCTCCGTGGACGCGGGCGAGGCGGCATTCTCTGCCTTGCGCACCTTGGCGACGGCCGCGAGATAGCGGTCGGCATACGCCTTGTCCTGATACCCGGTCAGGAACTCGGCCCGGGTTGCGATGATGTCGTCGAGCGACTTCGTCGGCGCAACTGCCCGGCTCTTGAACTGAAGCACGCTGCGCACCCGCGACATGTCGTGGGCGGCCAGCCGCCCCCAGGTGAAGGCGAGCTTGTTCATCTCGATCGCTGCGCCGTTGATCTCGATGGCGCGGAGCAGGGCCTCCAGCGAGAGCGGGATCGCGCCCTTCTGGAAGGCGAACCCGAGCATGAAGGGGTTGGTGGCGATGCTGTCGCCCATCAGCGCCGCGGCGATGCCTGTGGCGTCAATGATGTCGAGGTTCTTGTCGCCGATGGCGTCGCGCAGCACGGTCTGCATCGTGCCCATCTCGAAATCGAGATCGGGGTTTTGCACGAAGCTGGCGGTCGGCTGCAGATCGGCATTGATGTAGGCCCTGGTCACGCCGCGTTCGGCGCGGCTCAGCGCAGTCGGGCCGGCCGACACGATCATGTCGCAGCCGAGAATGACGTCGGCCCCGCCGGTGGTGATGCGGACCGCGGAAATATCTTCCGGCTTCGGCGCAATGCGCACATGGCTCATCACGGCACCATTCTTCTGCGACAGGCCGGTGAAGTCCAGCGCCGAGCAGCCGCGGCCGTCGACATGGGCGGCCATGCCGAGCAGGGCGCCGATGGTGATGACGCCGGTGCCGCCGATGCCGGTGACGAGGATGTTGTAGGGGCCTTCCAGTTCACGCGCGGGCGGCAGCGGCAAATCGGCGAACAATTGGCCTGAATCCACCGCGGAGGTCTTCATGCGCTTCAGCGAACCGCCATGCACGGTGACAAAGCTCGGGCAAAAGCCTTCGACACAGGAAAAGTCCTTGTTGCAGTTCGACTGGTCGATCTGGCGCTTGCGGCCGAATTCGGTTTCCAGCGGCTGCACCGAGACGCAGTTGGAGGCCTGCGAGCAATCGCCGCAGCCTTCGCAGACGAGCTCGTTGATGAAAGCGCGCTTGGCCGGATCGGGATAGAGACCGCGCTTGCGGCGGCGGCGCTTTTCCGCGGCGCAGGTCTGGTCGTAGATCACGACCGTGAGGCCCTTGATGTCGCGCAGTTCGCGCTGCACGGCATCGAGCTCGCGGCGGTGATGGATAGTCGCGCCTTGCGGGAAGTAGTTGCCGTCAGGATATTTGGCCGGATCGTCCGAGACGATGGCAAGCCGCTTCACGCCCTCGGCCCAGACCTGATGCGCGATCTGCGCGACGTTGAAGGCGCCCTCGGCCGGCTGGCCGCCGGTCATCGCGACGGCGTCGTTGTAGAGGATCTTGTAGGTGATGTTGATGCCGGCGGCCGATGCCGCGCGAAGCGCGAGCAGGCCAGAGTGCGTGTAGGTGCCGTCGCCGAGGTTCTGAAAAATGTGCTTCTCGGTGGTGAAGGGCGCTTGCCCGATCCAGTTCACGCCCTCGGCGCCCATATGCGAGATCAGATCTGTGCGGCGGGTCGGCATGCTCAGGGCCATGCCGTGGCAGCCGATGCCGGCCATGGCGCGGCTGCCCTCCGGCACGCGCGTCGACGAATTGTGCGGGCAGCCCGAGCAGAAGAACGGCGTGCGCGCGAGCTTGATCTGCGTGCTGGTGGTGACGGGATTGTCGAAGGCCTCGAGCCGGGCGAGGCGCTGCTCAAGCACCGGGCTGTGATGCCCGAGCTTGCGCAAGCGCGCCACCAGCGCGCCCGCGACGATGGTCGGTGTCAGCTCGCCCTCGCTCGGCAGCAGCGGCGCGCCGCTCTCGTCGCGTTTGCCCGTGACGGTCGGACGCCTGGACGCATCGATGTTGTAGAGGATGCGCATCAGCTGGTCTTCGATGAAGCCACGCTTTTCCTCGACCACGAGCACGTCCTGAAGGCCTTCGGCGAAACGCTTGGCGCCGCGTTCCTCCAGCGGCCAGGTCAGCGCGACCTTGTAGATGCGAAGGCCGAGATCCTGCGCGTCCTTGTCGGTGATGCCTAAGTCGGCGAGCGCCTGGCGCAGATCGAGATAGGCCTTGCCGGTCGCGACGATGCCGAGCCGCGCGGGCTTTGAATCGAGCACGATGCGGTCGAGCTTGTTGGCGCGGGCAAAGGCCTGCACCGCGGCCATCTTCGGGCCGAACAGGCGACGCTCCGCGTCCAGCGGCGGATCGGGCCAGCGGATGTTGAGGCCGCCGGGCGGCATCTCGAAATCGTCGGGGAGTATGATCTTGACGCGCTCGGGATCGCTGTCAATCGAGGCCGAGCTCTCCACGGTCTCGCTGATCGCCTTGAAGCCGACCCAGCAGCCGGAGAAGCGCGACAGCGCGAAGCCATAGAGGCCGAGATCGAGATAATCCTGCAGCGTGGCCGGATTGATCACGGGGATCAGGGCTGCTGCGAACACCTGCTCGCTCTGATGCGCCAGCGTCGAGGACTGGCAGCCATGGTCGTCGCCGGCGAGCGCGAGCACGCCGCCATTGAGTGAGGTACCGGCCGCATTGGCGTGCTTGAGCGCATCGACCGAGCGGTCGACGCCGGGTCCCTTGCCGTACCAGATGCCGAATACGCCATCGACCTTGGCGCCGGGAAACAGACCGACCTGCTGGCTGCCCCAGACGGCGGTCGCAGCTAAGTCCTCGTTCAGCCCGGGCACGAAGGCGATGTCGTGCTGCTGAAGGTGCGACTTCGCGCGCCACAGCGCGTGATCGTACATGCCGAGCGGGGAACCGCGATAGCCGGAGATGAAGCCGCCGGTGTTGAGCCCCTGGAGCCGGTCGCGTTCGCGCTGCAACATAGGCAAGCGGACCAGGGCCTGGGTGCCGGACAGGAAGATCCGCTTCGATTCGAGCCGGTATTTGTCGTCCAGCTCGACCTGCATCAGCGTCATTTCAGAAGTCCTCGTCTCTTACTCGGCGGGGTTTGCGCTGCGGGAGGGATTTGCGGCTGCGCGACGCGAATTATGACAGTCAAGGGCATGGGCCTGCGAAGTCAATACGGCTAGCCGCATCCGTGGCGCTCCTGCTAGTCATGGCTGCTTGTGGAGAACATCATGGCCGCAAACGCATTCGACACCGAGATCACCGAGACGGCCGAGGCTTTGACCGGGCCGTGGCGCCAGCCGCGCCAGATGCTGCACGCGCAGGTTTACGACGCACATGCCTCCATTCACGACGATGCCACCGCGCAGAAGCTCGGCTTCAAGGGCGGGACGATCGAGGGGCCGACGCATTTCAGCCAGTTCGCGCCGCTCGGTGCGCGGTTGTGGGGACAGGCGTGGTTCGAGAGCGGCTGTCTCTCCGCGCATTATCGCAACGCCTGTTTCGAAGGTGAGGACAAGGCGGGTGCGATGGTCGCGACCATGTTGCTCAACATGGCGACGCTGAAGGATTCCTACGCGCCGTATGAGGAGGAGCATCGGCGGCTGTATGGAGATGCTGGCCGCTAAGAAGCGAGCTTCATCGCCGCTCATCCTTTGAGCAAATGCACGTCGCAAAGCCGTCGCTCAGCGAATAAGCAGACGCGATCTCTTCCGATAACATTCTGATAGCGCAGCGAATTTCGCTGCGTCACGCATTCGATCTCAATTGTACACAATGGCACGGCGCTTGCAGAACTCCCGGCAAAGAGAGTTCTCGCGGGGCCTGCGTCATGTTGAACTCAACCAAGCCGACACTGGGCGTCATCAGCGCCGAGCCCGAGCCGATCAAGCTCGACTGGGCGAGCACCGCGCTCGTGATCATCGACATGCAGCGCGACTTCATGGAGCCCGGCGGCTTCGGAGAGACGCTCGGCAATGACGTCAGTCAGCTCGCGCGCGCGGTGAAGCCGATCGGCGTGGTGCTGAAGGTCGCGCGCGACACCGGCATGCTCGTCGTCCACACCCGCGAGGGCCATCTGCCCGATCTCTCCGATGCGCCGCGGGCGAAAGTCGAGCGCGGCGCGCCGTCGTTGCGCATCGGCGATCCCGGTCCGATGGGCCGCATTCTCATTCGCGGTGAAGCCGGCCACGACATCATCCCCGAGCTTTATCCGCTCGACAGCGAAGTCGTTATCGACAAGCCCGGCAAGGGCGCGTTCTACGCCACCGAGCTGACCGATGTGCTGGAGAAATACGGCATCGAGAATCTGCTCGTGTGTGGCGTCACCACCGAAGTGTGCGTCAACACCACGGTGCGCGAGGCCAACGACCGCGGCTATCGCTGCGTCGTCATCTCGGATGGCTGCGCTTCGTACTTCCCCGAGTTTCACGAGATGGGCCTGAAGATGATCAAGGCCCAAGGCGGTATCTTCGGCTGGGTCGCAACCTCAGCCGCAGTCTTGGAGGCAATGAAGATTTCGACCACATAGGGGAATATCATGAGCACATTGACGGGGACGGCCGGCAAATCTGAGAGCAATACGTCCGAGTTCAAGCCGGCACTATGGACTCCGGGCGATTGGAACGCATTTTTCGGCTTCGGCACCAACATCCTCGTCAACATGCTGGTGCTCACGGGCCTGCTGCGCTTCGTGTTGAAGATGCCGGACAGCCTCGTGTTCGGCCGCATCCTGCCCGCGCTGGGGCTGATGATGTGCCTTTCCACCTTCTACTATGCCTTCCTCGCTTATCGCCTCGCGCAGAGGACCGGCCGTAGCGACGTTTGCGCGCTACCCTCGGGCGTCAGCGTGCCGCACATGTTCATCGTCACCTTCGTGATCATGCTGCCGATCACGCTCAAGACCGGCGATCCCCTGAAGGGCTGGTCGGCTGGCCTGGTCTGGGTGTTCTTCCAGAGCTTCATTCTCATGATCGGCGGCTTCATTGCACCGTTCATCCGCAAGATCACGCCGCGCGCGGCACTGCTCGGCACGCTCGCCGGCGTCTCCGTCACCTTCATCTCGATGCGGCCCGCGCTCGAGATGTACATGACGCCGCAGATTGGCCTGGTCTGCTTTGCCATCATCCTGGTGAGCTGGTTTGGTGGTGTGAAATACTGGCGCGGCATTCCGGCGGGTCTCGTTGCGATCGCAGCCGGCATGATCATCGCATGGGGCTCCAATCTGTTCGGGCTCGGTCTTGGCGGGTTGAGCATCGCGGGCGTGGGAGCTGCCTTCTCCAATTTCGGCTTCTCGGTGCCGATCCCGGCGGTGGGCTACGTCTTCTCCGGCTTCGAATTTCTCGGCGTCATCCTGGTTACCGCCATTCCGTTCGGTATCTATGACCTCGTCGAGGCCATGGACAACGTCGAGAGCGCGGAAGCCGCCGGCGACGAATATCCGACCACGCGCGTGCTCACCGCCGATGGCATCGTCAGCCTGATTGGTTGCCTGATGGGCAATCCCTTCATCAACGCCGTCTATATCGGCCATCCCGGCTGGAAGGCGATGGGCGGCCGCATCGGCTATTCGGCTGCGACCGGCATCATGGTGGTGGTGCTGGCCTGGTTCGGCATCATCTCGGTGCTGCTGGCACTGGTGCCTGTCGTCGCGATCTCGCCGATCCTGCTCTACATCGGCATGCTCATCGGCGCTCAGGCGTTCCAGACCACGCCGGTCAAGCACGCGCCGGCAATCGTGCTGGCGCTGACGCCGCATCTCGCCGCCTGGGCCAAGCTCCAGATCGACACCATGCTCGGCTCGACCATGATGGCGGCGACCTCCGTCGGCGGTCTTGCCGCCGACAAGGCCGACGCGGTCAAGGCCGCGGCGATCGCCGCCCTGCCGCAACAGGGCGTGTTCTATCACGGGCTGGAAGTGATGGGTGGCGGTTCCATCCTCGGCGGCCTGATCCTGGGTGCGATCGGCGTCTTCATCATCGAGCGCGATTTCGAAAAGGCATCGGCCTTCGCTCTCGTCGGTGCAGTGCTGACTTATTTCGGCTTCATGCACGGCGAAGCCGTCGGCATCGGCGGCGGCTTTGGCGTGACGCCCGCGGTGGCGTTTGCCTATGCCGTGATGGCAGCGGGCTTGTTCGCGGCCAGCAAGCTCGGCAGCACCGAGCATTATGCCGCGCATCCGGAGATGCACGCAGCGCCCGCGGAGTAGGTTGCTCTGACATCAATCGTGGCCGGACGACGTTATGTCGCCCGGCCGCCTTTTATGTGAGCTGCCAGTTGGCTACACCCAGATCGGACAGGATATCGGCCCCGGCACGAACCTCGTGACTGGATCCATTGAAATCCTCGCCAACGGGCTCGCAGGCGCCGCCCAGATGCCGTGCAAAGAACGCTTCGGCAATTGCGAGATGGGAGAGCTGATTCGGCGGTCGCTGGAATCCGTGTCCCTCGTCGGGATAGACGATGTAGGTCACCGGAATGTTCTTCGCCTGCATGGCGGCGGCGATGGTGTCGCTTTCCGCGATCTTGCACCGGACATCGTTTTCACCATGAAAGATCAGCATCGGCTTCTTGATATTGTCGACCTTGTTGATCGGTGAGCGTTCGGCGAGCAGCTTGCGGCCTTCCTCGGTGCGGGGATCGCCGTAGCTGCGATACATGAATTCCGCGAAGCCGGCCCAATAGGGCGGCATCGATTCCAGCAGCGTCCGCAGGTTGGAGATGCCGACGACCGGCACGGAACAGCAGAAGACGTCCGGAGTGAAAGTCGCGCCGACGAACGAAGCCAGGCCGCCATAGGACAGGCCGAAGATCGCGACCTTGTCCTTTTGCGCGACGCCTTCGGCGATCGCCCAATCGACCATGTCGATGAGATCGTCGTGCATCTTGCGCGCGTGCTCTTTCTCACTCGCCGCGACGAACGCCTTGCCGAAGCCCGTCGATCCCCGATAGTTGACCGAGAGCACGGCGTAGCCGCGATCCGCGAGCCATTGGTGATCCCTGCGATAGCCATAGATGTCCCGGCCCCACGGACCGCCATGGACGATGAGGACCATCGGCAGCGGCCGAGCCGGGCGGTTGCCGACGATGTCGGCGGGCAGCGTGAGGTATGAGACGAGGGTGAAGCCATCGCGCGACCTGCCCTGTACCTCCTGCATCGGCGCCAGCCGGTATGACTTTAGCTCGGGGCGCGCTGTGAACAGTTCTGTGATGGTCTGCCTGTCGCGGTCGAGGAGATGATATGTGACGGGTTGATCTGGCGCATGGCTCGCCACAATCCATCGGCGGCCGTCATCACTCTGGCTTTCGACGTAAAATGTGTGATCCAGCAGGCGCGCCTTGATCAGATCAAGCTCGGCCGCAATCGCTGGCGTCAAAGCCGTCCATTCCTGCCGGCCGGGGTCGATGCAAACCGCTTCCGGTTCGAAGGTTTTGGTATTGAAGATGGCGCCGGTCACGTCCGCGCGGTCGCTTCGATACAGGACGCGCTCTTCACCGCTCGACCAGTCGATCCGCAGCAGCGCCGACTTGTCGTGCTCCAGGCTCGAGCTCATGTGGAGATGGTTGCATCCGGCATCGAACGTCCAGAGCCGCGTGCTCGTATAGGCCTCGAATGGGACATCGCACCAATGCGTGACCTTGCCATCATCGAGGCGCCAAAGCCGCGTACCTCCGTCGGCCGCGTTACTGCGGGCGTGGCGCGGTCTCAGCTGCCAGTCGAGACCGACATAGTCGAACTCCTGACGATTTTCCCAGATCAGAGAACGCTCGCCGGTTGTGAGATCGAGCAGAAAAGTGTCGTGCCATCGCGGGTCGCGATCGTTGAGATTGATCGCGATCTTGTCCGGCACGATGTGCGACCAGTAGGTTGGAACTGCCCGGACGTTTGCGAAGGGCGTCAGATCCCGGAGTTCCAGCGTGCGGGGATCGACCACGAACAAATGCAGGTTTTCATCCCCGTTCTCGTCGTTGAGAAACATGATGTAGCGACCGTCCGGACTCCAACTCTGCCAGTTGATCGGTCTCCCCCTTGTCCGCGTCACGGGCTGTCCTGCCGCAACATTATCGACCGGAGACACCCAGACGTTCAGAACGCCGTCGACAGGGGCGCCCCAACACAGCCATTGGCCATCCGGCGATAGCTTGGCGCCGACGTAAGTCGGATTACCAAACAGCTTTCGGCGCGGGATCAGGGGGCGAGCTGACATAGGGCGTCTCGCTAAGTGATGCTACGATCTGTAGCATATGTGCGCGAGAACCTTGCGTCAACTCCAAGTAGAGCGCGGGCTGCCCGTGGCGCGGGAAGCGCGCACGAGCGCGCTCCCTGGCGGATTGAGATTGGCGTGACTATCCGCCCTTGACCGCACCCGCGGTGAGCCCGGCCACGATCTGCCGCTGGGCAAATACTGTAAGCAGCAGCACCGGAAGCGTGACGATCAGCGCTGCGGCGGCAAGCGGGCCCCAGCTCAGCTGGTCGAACGAGATCATGTTGTAGACGGCGACGGGCAGGGTGCGGGTCTCGCGTCCGGCCAGCACGATGCCGAACACAAAATTATTCCAGGAGAAGATCACCGCGAGGATGAAGGCAACCGCGATGCCGGGCTTTGCGATCGGCAGTGCAACGTGGCGGAACACCTGCCAGCGCGTGGCGCCGTCGATCAGCGCGGCTTCCTCCAGCTCCAGCGGGGTCGTCTCGAAATAGCCGATCATGATCCAGATCACGATCGGTACCGTCACCACGAGATGAATGATGATCTGCGGCACCAGCGTGCCGAGCAGTCCCAGCCACTGGAACAGCAGGAACAGGGGGATGAGGTAGGACAGGCCGGGCGTGATGCGGGCGATCAGGATCACGATTGCGGATTTGTGCGCGGCCATGCGCGCGATGCCGTACCCGGCGGGGACGCCGACGATCAGCGCGAGCGCCGTCGCGCTCCCGGTCACGATCAGGCTGTTGAAGAAATAGGTCACGAAGCGGTTCGAGGCGACCACGTCGGCGTAGTTCTTCCAGGCGAAATGCTCGGGGATGAAGACCGGCGGGTAGGCGGCGTTGTCGACCTCGAATTTGAGCGAGAGCGACACCATCCAGAGGAAGAACAGGATTGCCGGCGACACGATGACGAGCACCGCGAACCACAGGCTGATCTTGCCGATGATTTGACGCACGTTGAATTGACTGGGGGTCATGCGTCGCTCGCGATCTCGGTCCACAGCATGCGCTGGCGGGCGTAGAGCATCACCGCCGCAAGCAGGACAATCAGCAGGAAGAACACGACCGCGATCGCCGAGCCGTAGCCGAGGTCGTAGTAAGAGAAAGCCACGCTGTAGAGATAGATGTTGATCGTCTCCGACGCTGAGCCGGGGCCGCCCTGCGTGATCGCGAAGATGATGTCAAAGCTCTTCACCGCGTCGATCATGCGGATCATGCCCGCAATGAACAGGAACGGCATGATCAGCGGCAGGGTGATGAAGCGGAACACCTGCCAGAGATTGGCGCCGTCGATTTGCGCGCTCTCGTACGGCTCGGTCGGGATCGCGGCGAGGCCGCCGAGCACGATCAGCATCACCAGCGGCGTCCATTGCCAGGTCTCGACCAGCACCAGCGAGGGGATCACCGTTGCCGGGTGAAACACCCAGAGCTGCGGAGGGATCCCGACCAGCGACAGCAAATAGTTCAGCACGCCGAGCTGCGGGTGGAACATCATGGTCCAGACCAGCGCGATCGCCACCGGCGTTGCCATCATCGGCATGATGAAGATACCGCGCAGGAAGCCGCGACCGGCGAATTTCTGGTGAAACACCACGGCTGCGAACGTGCCGAACACGAGGGGCAGCACCACTGACAGCACGGTGTAAACCAGCGTATGTCCGATCGACTCGATGAAGCGGGGATCGGTGGTCAGGCGTAAATAGTTGGAGACCCCGACGAAGGTGGTCGGCGAACCGACCTTCCATTCGTTCAGGCTCATCCAGATGGTGAAGACCCACGGGAAGATGATGATGGCGAGCACGACGACCAGCGCCGGCACCACGAACGGCCAATAGGACGGCGGCCGCAATTCCTTCTCCGGCGCGGCATCAGACTGTGCCGCGCCCGGAGCCGATTGTGTCAACGCACTCACGCCTTTTCGCTACGCTCCAGGATCGGCCGGTACTGATCGTTGGCCTTCTTCAGTTCGGCTGCGGGGTCGGCGCCGGACAGCGTCGCAGTGACCGCCGCGCCGACGATGTCGCGGAATTCGGCGACCGGGATCACGACGGGAAGCCCAAGCTTGCTGATCTTGCCGGAATCGATCACCGACTGCAGCCACTCCTTGGTCTTCACGCCCTTCTGGACTTCGGCGTCGCCAAGGATCGAGTTGCGGAACGGGACACCGCCACCGGCCTGCAGCAGCCGTGCGCCTTGCGTCTTCGAGACCACCCACTGGCAGAGCAGATAGGCGGCTTCCTTGTTCTTGCTTGCCGCGGCAATGCCGATGCCGTCGCCGTAGGTCGAGGAATATTGTCCCTTGGGACCGGCGGGTACCACGGTGTAGCCGACCTTGCCGACGACACGCGAGGCGGCCGGGTCTTCCAGCGGCGGCGCCCAGCCGACGCCGTCGATCCACATCGCGGACCGTCCTTGCGTGAAGGACGCCATCGACTCCATCCAGTTGAAGCCGGCGACGCCAGGAGGTGCCGACTTCGTCAGGAGCGTCTGGTACAGCTTGGTCGCGGCGATGGCTTCCGGACCGTCGGTCAGGATGTTGCCTTTGGCATCGAGGAATTCGCCGCCGTAATCGAGGAAGAAGTTGCTCCACATTGCCATGTTGGCGTTGCGCAGGCCGCGCCCGACAAAGCCGTAGATCCCTTCCTTGGGATCGGTGAGCTTCTCGGCGGCGGCAGCCATCTCGTCGAGGGTCTTGGGGACCGCGACGCCCTTCTTCTCGAACAGCTCCTTGTTGTAGTAGAGGATGAAATAGTCGACCGACCAGGGCAGCGACAGCATCTGGCCCTTGTCGTTCTTGGCATATTGCAGGCCCGCCGCCGAGAAATCGCTCTCGACGAGGTCCGGCGCCGTCAGCGTCGGATCCTTCAAATAGGGCGTCATGTCGGCGAGCCAGCCGGCCTTCTCGAATTGTCGCTTCTGCACGTGATAGCTGAGATGCACGACATCGAAGCTCGGCCGTCCCGAGGTCAGCTCGATCACGACCTTCTGGCGCTGCTGCTGCTCGGGAATCTGCTCGGCCTCGACCTGGATGCCGGTGAGCTCAGTGAATTCCTTGACGTATTTTTGCAGGTTATCGCCGCGCGGTCCCTTGGCGAGGATCACCTCCAGCTTGGTCCCGGCATATTTCTTCCAGTTCACCTCGGCGCGCGCCGGCAACCCCGTCAGGCTGAGCGCGCCAGCTGCGGCAGTGCCGGTCAAAAGCGTACGGCGCGAGATCTTGTGGTCAGCCACTTTAGTTCCTCCCTGTGACTCAATTTGGGGGGATACTAGCGACCGTTCCACGCCTGCCTAGCCCTAATTTGGGCGTTACGGTCGCACCGCCGGTGTTTCCATCGGCATTCCGCGTGCCCGTGCCATCAGATAGAGCTCGAGCGCGACCAGCTCGGGTGCGCCGTAATCATAGGCCCGGGCGCGGACGCCGGTCATGCAGCTGCGCAGGCGCCGTTCCAGCGATCCCAACGTCTGCCATTCCAGCCGATAGAGCGGATAGCCCGTCGGCTGCCCTTGCGTGATCGGCGAGCCCGCGAGGCGCTTCTCAAAGTTGTCGTCGTGGCAATTGGTACAGGCGAGGTTGAGTTGACCCTCCCGCTGCATGAAGAGATTGCGGCCCTGTTCGACGAAAGGCTTGGCTTGCGGATCGTCGCCTGCGGCGATTGCGACGCCGCGCGATTGGTGGGCCACGAAGGCAGACAGCGCCAGGATGTCGTGGCTCTCGTAGGGCAGCGGTGCTGCCTGCTGATGATTGGCGCGGCAGAGGTTGATGCGCTGATCGAGCGTGACGGGGCGCGCGAGCGCCTTGTCGTAGGCGGGATAGCGGGCCGCGACGCCCTTCATGCTGCTTCGCGCATCGCCATGGCAGTCCGCGCACGCCTTGTCCGCGCTGCCGGCCTTCTTCGCCCACAGCGCCTCGCCGTCGAGCACGAACAGCATGCCCGGATTGGAGGTGTCGTCATCCTGCATGGCGCGTGTATCGGGGCCCATGAAGAAATAGCCGGAACGGCGCGCATCGGGCGGGATTTCGCCGGCGAGCAGGGCAGGGGCCGTGGCGACAAGCGCCGCCAGTACTATCGCGCGCCAAAGAATCATTCGACCGTGATCGATGCCGATGCGGCGGATGAATAGCCGTTGTCGCCGATCCATTCGAACTCGAGCTTGCCGCTCTCTTTGGCGACCGTGAAGAATGACAAATACGGATTGGCGGCGACGGCGGGAAACAGATCGGCGCGGAAGATCTCGGCGCCGTTGTAGCGGCAGGTGAAGCTCGTGATGATGTCGCGCGGCACCAGCGCACCGTCCATGGTGTGGCGAAAGCCGGTTTCCATGATGTGCGAGGTCAGCGTGCGGATCTCGATGATATCGCCGCGTTTGGCCTTCGCCGGGACGTTGATGAGGGCGGCCATCAGTTCACCTCCTCGGTGCAGGCGGCCAGTGTCACGACAATTTCCGCTGTGACCTGCCAGAACGAGTCGTCGGAGAGACGGGCGATCGCGACCACCTTCTGGGTGTCGGCGAGCCGGATCCGCGTGGAGATCTGGGCGCGGCCGGACGACGGGTTCAGATAGAAATTACCGATGTTCGGCTGCGGGTTCTTCTCGTTGAAGACGTGGATGCTCTTGACGTAGTCGTCCGCCGTCATCGGGCTTGCGACGTTCACCGTCATCGGCACGGTGTTGCCGTTCTCGACCAGCGGCGGAATGTCGAGCTTGATCTTGCCAACGCGAATTGGCGCTTCGCCGACGACGTTGCGGATGGCGGTGTTGAGCATCGCCGGCGTTGCTTCGACCGGCCGCAGCGTGACGATCGGGATCGTTCCAGCAACCGTCACGCCTCCGGCGAAGCTCAAGAATTTTCGACGCGTCGTTTGCATGAATGATCCTAGTCCCGAAGCGTTGCAAGAAAGGCCACGATGTCCTCGATCTCCGCAGCCGACAATATCGGTTTGTCGGCGAAATTGCGTCCGACGCGGACGAGGCCGTCCGCACGATAATAGGACGGCATGATGGTGTCCGGGTTGAAGCGCGAGGCGTCGACCATCCGAAGCCGCAACTGGCTCACCGTCCAGCGGTTCCCCGCGCCGGTGAGATCAGGCGCGAGGTCGCCCTGGAACCGCGTTTCGGGAAAAGGGCCGGAATGGCAGAGGATGCAGGTCGTCGTGCGTGTCAGCACCAGCGCGCGCCCGCGCGCGGCATCGCCGGGAACGCCCGTCAGCGAGTCCACGATACCGTCGCCGGTGATCTCATAGGGCGCGAGCCCCTCTGCGCGTGCGTCGGCCACGAACGCGAGACTGGCGATCAACGCAGCGGTGTGGACTATCGACCTAACCAAAGGTATCCGCCGTGATGGTTTGAAACCAGCGCTCGGCCTCGGCCGCCTCGCGGGTGCGCAGTTCGCGCGGTGCATCGACCGGGCTCGTCGCGCCGCCCTCGACCTCGGCAAAGATGTCGCCCCTCGGCTGGTAATTGCCGGCGAGCGAGAAGCCGTAGCCGGGCGCGACGGTGTTGTAGCAGACGCCGGTCAGTCGTGGTGTCTCCGGCACGCGGCCGGCGAGCAGGTTGACGATGGCTGCAGCGCAAGCCTTGCCCTGTGCGCTCGCGGCCGATGCCGATTTGGGAATGCCACCGCCCAGGCAGGCGTCGCCGATGACATGGACGTTCTTGACGAGCTTTGACTCGAAGGTGACGGGGTCGATCGGACACCAGCCGGTGGCATCAGTTGCGCCCGCGATCTCGGCAATGTGCCCGGCGCGCTGGGGCGGGATGACGTTGGCGATATCGGGTGTGTAGTTGCCGAACTCGGTGACGATGGTCTTGGTCGCGGGATCGACCGAGGTGACGCGGCCGCCTTGCGACAGGCCGATGCGCTCGATCATGTCGCCGTAGAGTTCCTTCCATGCCTTTTCGAACAGCCGCTGCTGCGAGAAATTGTCCTTGGCATCGAGGATCAGCACTTTCGAGCGCGGCTTCCTGGTCTTCAAATAATGCGCGATCAGGCTGGCGCGCTCGTAAGGAGCCGGCGGGCAGCGCGAGGGATTGGCGGGAATCGCGATGGCGACCGTGCCACCATCGTCCATCGCCTCCAACTGCCTGCGCAACAGCAGCGTCTGCGCGCCGGCCTTCCAGGCGTGCGGCATCTTTTCCGATGCGGCCTCGTCATAGCCGGGCAGGGACTCAAAGTGGAAGTCGATGCCGGGCGAGAGCACGAGGCGGTCATAGGGCAGGGCGACGCCATCGGCCGTCAGGAGGCTGCGCAGCTGCGGCTCGATGGTGGTCACGGCCTCGCCGATCACGGTGACGCCCTCGGCAGCCAGCTTGTCGTAGTCGAACTGCTGCGCTTCGATGTCGCGCAGGCCCGCGATCACCTCGTTGCTCAGGGGGCAGCAGGTGAAGACCGCATTGGGCTCGATCAGGATGACTTGCGAGTCGCCTTGCGCGCGCTTGAGCGCGCGGGCGCAGGCTGCGCCGCCGAAGCCACCACCGACCACGACGATGCGGCTGGTCGATTGCGCGCGCAAGACCGATGGCCGCGCCAATGTCGCGGTCGCGGCGGTGATGCCGAGCACGGCAGTTCGCCGTGTCATCGGTCGCGTGGTCATGCGGATCATCCAGGCAATTGCCGCGGCGACCGCTATGGCCGCCGCGGCTTTTCTTTAAGCGAAGCTGATGTTCTGGTCGCGCAGCGGCACCGAGCGGATGCGCTTGCCGGTCGCCGCGAAGTAGGCGTTGAGCACCGCAGGCGCCGCAACACCGATGGTCGGTTCGCCGACGCCGCCCCAGAATCCGCCGCTCGGCACCATCACCGATTCCACCTTCGGCATCTCGTTGATGCGCATCGAGTTGAAGGTGTCGAAGTTGGTTTGCTCGATGCGGCCATCCTTGACGGTGCAGCCGCCGTAGAACAGCGCCGAGAGGCCATAAACGAAGGAGCCCGCGATCTGCCGTTCCACCTGCGCCGGATTGACGACGTAGCCGGGATCGGTGGAAGCGACGATGCGAAGCACCTTGATCTTGCTGCCATCGGTCACCGAGATTTCGGCGGCGCCGGCGACATAGCTGCCGTAGCCCATGACCTGCGCAATGCCGCGATAGACGCCTTGCGGTGCGGGTGTAGTCCAGCCGATCTTCTCGGCCACGGCATTGAGCACCGCCAGATGCTTGGGATTCTTGCCCATCAGCTTGCGGCGGAATTCGAGCGGGTCCTGCCCTGCGGCATGGGCGAGCTCGTCCATGAAGCATTCCATGTAGATCGCGTTGTGATTGACGTTCACGCCGCGCCAGAAGCCGGGCGGAACGTGCGGGTTGCGCATCGAATGCTCGACCAGCAGGTTCGGCACCGAGTAGCCGAGCGCGGCTTCGCCGGATTGGGCGACGCCCTGGAATGCGGCCGGGTCCATGCCGTTCTGCAGCGCGTCGGGACGCACCGAGAACAGGATGGACTGCCCGGACAGGCGGTAGTGCAGCGCGACCAGATTGTTGTCGGCATCGAACGCGCCGGTCATCTTGCACTGGGTGATCGGGTGATACTTGCCGTGCGTCATGTCCTCTTCGCGCGACCACAACAGCTTGATCGGCGTGCCCGGCATCTGCTTGGCGATCGCGACCGCCTGACGGACATAGTCCGTCATGCCGCGCCGGCCGAAGCCGCCGCCAAGCATCACCTTGTGCACGTCGCATTTCTCCGCCGGCAGGCCCGAGGCCTCCAGCACCGCGGCGAAGGCCGCCTCGCCATTCTGCGTGCCGCACCAGACCTCGCATTTGTCCGTGGTGTAGAGCGCGGTGGCGTTCATCGGCTCCATCGTGGCGTGGTTCTGGTAGGGATAGTTGTAGACGGCCTCGACCTTCTTGGCGGCGCTCGCGATCGCCGCCTTCACGTCACCATTCTTGTTGCCGACATAGGCCGGTTGCGCGTCGTCAAGGCCCTCGGCCAGCCATTTCGCAATCGTCTCGCTCGATACCTTTGCGTTGTCGCCTTCGTCCCAGACGATCGGCAGCGCTTCCAGCGCGGTCTTGGCCTGCCACCAGGTATCGGCAACGACCGCGACCGCGCTGTCGCCGACCTTGACGACCTTCTTGACGCCTTTCATGCCGGTGATCTTGGCTTCGTCAAAACTCTTCACCTTGCCGCCGAACACCGGACAGTCCTTGATCGCGGCGTTCAGCATGCCCGGCAGCTTGATGTCGATGCCGTAGACCATCGTGCCGGTGGTCTTGTCGGCGGTGTCGAGCCGCAGCAAGCCCTTGCCCACGATCGTCCAGTCCTTGGGATCCTTGAGCTTGACCTCGGTCGGCGGTGTCAGCTTCGCCGCGGCTTCGGCGACCCTGCCGTAGGTCGTCGTCTTGCCCGATGCCTTGTGCGTGATGACGCCCTTGGCGACGGTGCATTCGGAGGCCGGCACCTTCCACTCGTCGGCGGCGGCCTGGATCAGCATCACGCGCGCGGTGGCGCCGCCCTTGCGGACATAGTCCTGCGAGCTCCGGATGCCGCGGCTGCCGCCGGTGGAGAAATCGCCCCAGACGCGCTTGCGGGCGACGCTCTGGCCGGGTGTCGGATATTCGGTCGTGACTTTCGACCAGTCGCATTCGAGCTCCTCGGCGACGAGCTGGGCGAGGCCGGTGAGCGAGCCCTGGCCCATCTCGGAGCGGGCGATGCGGATTACCACGGTGTCGTCGGGCCTGATCACGACCCAGGCATTGACCTCGGGCGAGCCGTCGGCTGCGCGGACGACGGCGGGGCCCCCGAAGGGGAGGTCGAGGCCGATGGCGAGGCCCGTGCCGACAGCGGCGGTGCCGATGACGAAGGCGCGGCGGTTCATCTTGGGGGAAACGTGCTTGTTCATGTGCCGGCTCCTCAGGCGCTTGCGATCGTGTGGATCGCTTCGCGCACCTGTTGGAAGGTGCCGCAGCGGCAGATATTGGTGATGGCCTCGTCGATGTCGGCGTCGGTCGGCTTCGGCTTCTCGTTCAGGAGCGCTGCCACGGCCATGATCATGCCGCTCTGGCAATAGCCGCATTGCGGGACGTCCTTGGCAATCCAGGCCTGCTGCACCTTGTGCAGCGTGCTGCCCGAGGCGAGGCCCTCGATCGTGGTGATCTTTTTGCCCTCGGCCTCGGCGACCGAGATCCCGCAGGAGCGGGTGGCGACACCGTCCATGTGGACGGTGCAGGCGCCGCATTGTGCAATGCCGCAGCCATATTTTGTGCCGGTCAACCCGGCATTTTCGCGGATCGCCCAGAGCAGCGGCGTGTCCGGCTCGACGTCGAGCGTGAAGGTTTTTCCGTTGATTGTTAGGTTTGCCATCGCAAGTCCCCTGATTGGCCCATCCACCGATGGACTCAGCGGCGCAATGTGTCCGGCAAACTGGAACTGTTCAAATCAAGAGTCCGAGGGGCAGCTATGAAGATTTCCGCCGTCGCGGGAAGATTATGGACCAAGCGGTGTTGTGCGCTCGCTGCGAAAGCCAACTCGATGGCCATCGACGCTATCTCCCTGAACGCCAGGAACACGGCCTGCGGCGACGTCAGACCTCGATCCGAGGGCGACAGTTTGTCCCTTTTGCCGTGGTGCAAGTCGACGACACTTTGATACACTGGGCCAGACAATGAGGAGTTCCATGAAGGTGCCGCACCCCTGCAACGTGCTCATGCTCTATCCGCTGTTCACGGCGGAGTCCTTCTGGAGCTTTGGCGAGTCCTGCAAGCTGATGGGCGTCCGGCGACCGGCTGCCCCGCTCGGCCTGATCACCGTCGCGGCGATGTTGCCGGAGAGCTGGACGGTGCGGCTCATCGACTGCAACACGCAAGCTTTCGGGGACGACGATCTCGCCTGGGCCGACGTCGTCTTCACCGGGGGCATGTTGTCGCAGCAGGCCGGTACGCTGCTTCTGATCGACAAGTGCCGCGCATCGGGCAAGCCGGTGGTGGTCGGCGGACCCGATCCGACGTCGAGCCCGCACATCTACGCAAACGCGGACTTTCAGGTGCTTGGCGAAGCAGAGGGCGTGATCGACGAGTTCATCGCGGCCTGGGACAGCGGCGCGCGCGCTGGCGTCTTCACCGCGCCGAAATTCCAGGCCGACGTCACCAGGACGCCGGTGCCGCGCTTCGACCTGCTCAAATTCGAGGACTATCTCTATCTCGGTGTGCAGTATTCGCGCGGCTGTCCGTTCACCTGCGAGTTCTGCGACATCATCGAGCTCTATGGCCGCGTGCCGCGAACCAAGACGACCGATCAGATGTTCGTCGAGCTCGAGCGGCTCTACCAGATGGGCTATCGCGGTCATCTCGATTTCGTCGATGACAATTTCATCGGCAACAAGAAGTCGCTGCGCCAGTTCCTGCCCCGACTCGCCGAATGGCAGCGCGCGCACGGCTATCCCTTCGAGCTGTCGACCGAAGCTTCGATCAATCTGGCCGATGATCCTGAATTGCTGGAGCTGATGGGCGCTGCGAATTTCTTCGGCATCTTCGTCGGCATCGAAAGTCCCGACCCGGCGACCCTGGTCGCGATGCGGAAGAAGCAGAACACGCGGCGCAACATCGCCGAGAGCATCCACAAGATCTACAGCGCCGGCATGCTCGTCACCGCCGGCTTCATCGTTGGCTTCGACAGCGAGAAGGTGTCGATGGCGGAGGCCATGATCGATTTCATCGAGGAGGCCGCGATTCCCGTCGCCATGGTCGGTCTGCTCTATGCGTTGCCGAACACGCAGCTGACGCGCCGGCTTGCGAAGGAGGGCCGGTTGCACGCGGACCATGATCTGGCATCCACGACAGGCGGCGACCAGTGCACCGGCGGCATTAATTTCGACCCGGTTCGCCCGCTGCGCGACATCCTGATGGACTACAAGACGGTGCTGGAGCGCGTCTATAGCCCGGCCGCCTATGCGGGGCGCGTCGACAAATTGATGACGCTGCTCGACCGATCGAGACAGCGCCACGAGCTCGCCGAAGGCGACATCCGCGCACGGGTCGGGGCGATGGAAACCGTGCACCGCGTGGTCACCGCGATCCCCGAGGCCCGCGGACCGCTGTGGCAGACCTTCATGAACTGCGCCAAGCGCGACACCTCCTCGGCGCGGATCGCGGTGCAGATGATCGCGGCCTACGCGCACCTAGGACCGTTCTCGCGCAAGGTCATCGATGCCATCGACGCGCGCCTGGCCGCGCTGGATGAGCAAATGCCGGTTCCGGTCGTCGCTGACGGAACGACCGTAGCGCGAAACCTGGCCTGACATCCTGCCGAAATTCAGGGCTGCGATTGTGAGCCGCTCGCTTGACAGCGCGACAACCTGGAGGCGATCGTCGTCAGGATAACACTGGGCCGCCATCAGTTGCGGCCACCCCAGCGAATTTTTCGAGCCTATCGGCCATATTGCGACAAGAATGGCTTTTTCGGAGTGCTGCATGTCCAGGAAGGTGATCGGCTGGTCGATCGCGGCAATCGTCGCGATCTTTCTGATCTTGAATTATCTCCCTTCGTTCGTCGCAGACTCCCTCTACAAGAATGTCGACGACGTCACCGACGGAGAGATGCCGGCCACCGTCACCTCGTTCGAATCGGGACCGGATGTCGTCAGCGCGATCGGCGGCAGCGGCGAGGGCCTGAACTGCAGCCTTCCCGCGGCGACCAACATCTTCTTCGACGGAAGCAAGGATGCCGAGGGCAGGCGCCACCTCGTCCTGCAGCGCTTCCGGCAGGCCTGCGTCTTCCACGATCTCTGCTATCGCCACGGCCTCGCCACCTACGGCTATAACCAGAACGATTGCGATCGCATCCTGCAAAATGCGGCGTTCCGGCTCTGCACCTATATTCGCAACGGCAGCGGGACCGACAGCGCGACGCGTTGCCAGACCGACTCGAAGATGGTCCTCGCAGGCGTCAGCATGGGCGGCTACAACGCCTTTCGCGGCTGGGATCGATCGACCTATTTCGAGTTCGAATCCGATCCGTTCCGCTCGGACGGTTTTCAGGCTGGCCGGGTGGTGGACCATCCGTTCAAGGCTGTCGATCCCGCCAAATATCGCAACGACCCGGATCAGGTCATCCTGTCCTTCGAGAACGTGCGATCGGATATTGCCGTCACCTGCATGACGTGCGGAAAGCTGCCTGTGTTCGAGTACACGCAGGATCCGAACGAGGTCGACGCCGAACTGCGTTCGGTCGGCGTGACGAAGTTGCCGGAGGCGTTGCTCAAGCGCGAGCCGATGCTGTCGGAAACCGTCCCGATATGGCTGCCGCCGCGCCGCCATCATGCGGCACCGCATTTGCTGGTCGACAGCAAGGGCAAGGATCATCTGATCTGGATGAGCCGGAACAATCCGCAGGACACCATGTCCTGTATCGTTGGCGCCGACGCCGCGCGGCTTCTCACCAATACCTTGCCGAAGCGCGATCTGTGCTCAAAGGACGCCGAGTCGTTGCTGACCATGGTGGAGGTCGACATGTTCGCGAGCTCTCCGCTGCCGATGGAAATTCCAGGCGCGCCTGAGCCCATCTACGCGACGGCAATCAGCCCGCAGAAAACGATCGACAACGATCTCAGCTTCTGCTCGCGTTCGGCGTCGCGGCCGGTCGAACAATCCGGCCATGACGACCGGTCCAGATGCATCAACTTCACCGGAGAAGCTGTCGTCAAGGGCGCCGCGCTTGGCGCATTCCAGAGTTTTCCGGTCGTTCGCCCCGGACAGCAGATCGTCTTCGCGCGGGATGTTAACCAACGGACGAATTCGCCGCTGACCGCGCTCTGGCAGCGCGCCTTCGGTGATACCTATTCACCGGGTGGCGCGCTGCTCGTGATCGACGTCGCGCCGCCGGCCACGCCCAAGGGAGCTGCATCCGCCACGCTGAAGAAGGTCGTCCGGTTCAACATCGACGATCGCTTCGACCCGATGATGCCGATCACGCGCAAGGTCGACGATCTGCGCTTCCTGAGCCTGGAGGCATCGAAACAGACCGCGCGCCTCCGCATGATCGATTTCGCCAAGGACAATCCGGCTCTTGGCAACGTGCGATTGACGATGGGCGGCGCCGACGTGGAGCTCGATCGCTCCTGGGCCGCAAGACCCGTGATGGTGCTGGAGACCAGGGACGCTCAACCCAGGACGAGGCTGGTGTTTTCGCGTGGTGAAATCGCGATCGATTCCGACAAGCCCGTCTCGCCCGATGCGACGACGGAAGCGCTGACATTGCAAACGCTGGTGTTCGAACGCGATGCGGCTGCGCCTTCGGATGCGCCGTTCGTGAAGTCGTCAGGCGCGGCTTGCAAGATCACTTATGAGTTCGCACCTGGTCATACCGAATGGCCATGCTATCGCGCCTTCGATCCCGATCGTTCGATGCGGGCCTCGCCGGCGGCGCGGATGCAGGCGTCGCAGATGCTGGTCGGGCATTTCTCCAAAAGCGCTGGACACGGCATCGCGTTTCCCGATGCCTGCCTGAAATCGGAGCCGATTATTCTGATGCCACAGGGCGTTTCGTTCAAGCCTGTGAGCGACACCGCGGGTTGGGACGGTGCGTGGAAGCTGAGACGGACGGTCAAATGCGACCCGCTCGATGCGGCGGCCATCGTCAGCCGACCGATGGCGCAGAAGGCGCAATAGTGTCGGCCTACTTCACCGCCAGCCGCAAAAAGCTCATCACGCTGCCGAGTGCAGCAAAGCCTGCGCCGAGCGCCAGCGCAACGGTCGCGCCGTTGTGACCGGCGAGCGCAAAGCACGCCGCGGCGAGCGCCGCGCCAGTCGTCTGTCCGGTCAGGCGCGCGGTGGCGACGATGCCCGATGCGCTGCCGCCGCGGTGTGGCGGCGCGCTTCCCATGATCGCCTTCATGTTCGGCGCCTGGAAGAAGCCGAAGCCCATGCCGCAGATCATGATCCGCCAGACGATATCGGGAATGCTCGGGTTCGCCGGAAGCAGCGCGAGCAGCGCCATGCCGAAGCCCAGCAAGATAAGGCCGATGCCGCCCAACAGGCCGACCGGATGGCGGTCGGAGAGGCGACCGGCGATCGGCGCCATGATGCCGACCACCAGCGGCCACGGGGTCATGAAGAAACCGGTCTCGACCTGCGAGCGGCCGAGCACGTCCTCGAAATAGAACGGCAGCGAGACGAAGGCCAGCCCCTGCACCGCGAACGAGCAGACGGCGGTCGCCGCCGACAGCGCGAACGTCGGCCGGCTGAACAGGTCGATCGGCAGCATCGGCGCAGGATGGTCGGCATGACGGCGCGTCAGGATGAAGCCGAGCGCGAGCGCCGTGACCAGCTCGACGGCCACGATAACAGGCGACAGGTTATGCGCCGCACTGCCAATGCCCGTGATGAACAGGCCGAGGCAGATTGCCGCGAGGAGTGCGCCGAGGAAATCAAAACCGTGATCGGCGCGCGGCGTCTTCGGTAGCATCGCAAAGCCGATGCCGATTGCGACGAGGCCGAATGGGATGTTGACGGCGAACAGCCACGGCCACGGACCGACCGCGAGGATGGCGGAAGCGATCGAGGGGCCGAAGGTGAAGGCGGTGGCGACCACAAGCGCGTTGTGGCCGAAGCCGCGGCCCTGCATCCGGCCGGGATAGACGAAGCGCACCAGCGCGGTGTTGACGCTCATGATCCCGCTGGCGCCGAGGCCCTGCAGCGTGCGCGCGACCAGCAGGCTGTCCAGCGACCAGGCGACCGCGCAGAACAGCGAGGCGATGGTGAACAGCACGAGGCCGCCGAGATAGATGCGCTGGTGCCCGACGATCTCGCCCAGCGCGCCGAGCGGCAGCAGCGTTGCCACCAGCGCGATCTGGTAGACGTTGACCACCCAGACCGACTGCTCCGGGCTGACATGCAGATCCGAGGCAATCGCCGGCAGCGCGATGTTGGCGATCGCGGTGTCGAGCGAGGCCATCGCCAGCGCGGTGAAGATCGCGGCAATCGCCCAGCGGCGCTGCTCGGCGGGCAGGCCATCGGTGACAGGATGATCGGGCTCGCGCGCAGCGGCAGGTAACGTGATTGTCATTGCCTTGCGCGTTCTCCGACAGCGTGGCGCGAATGGTCTGTCGGCATGTACTACGCCCGAGGCCGCTTCCACAGGCATATGCTTGCATGCATTGTATGCGCGAAGGTCAGGCGATCAGCCTGCGCGCTGGCGTATGATCGCGCCAGCTGCGGCACTCGGAAGGGGATCATCATGCAAATCGTCGTTCTGCCGGGGGACGGCATTGGGCCTGAGATCACGGCCGCGACATCGGGCGTGTTGCGCGCGGCGTCCGAGCGCTTCCAGCTCAATCTGCGGCTGGAGGAGCACGCGGTCGGGCACGCGAGCCTGAAGCTGTCAGGCACCACCGTGCGCCCCGAGCTGCTCGACACCGTCCGCGCCGCTGACGGCCTGATCCTGGGGCCGACCGCTACCTTCGACTTCAAGGACGAAGCGCATGGCGAGATCAACCCGTCGCGCCACTTCCGCAAGAACCTCGACCTCTACGCCAACATCAGGCCCGCGCGCACTTACACGGGCCGGCCCGGCCGGCTCGGCGATTTCGACCTCGTCGTGGTCCGCGAGAACACCGAAGGTTTTTACGCCGACCGCAACATGGAGCAGGGCAATGGCGAGCTCTTGGTCACGCCGGACGTCGTGATCTCGCTGCGCCGGATCACACGCTATTGCTGCGAGCGCATCGCGCACGCCGCCTGCCGTCTGGCGATGAAACGACGAAAACATCTCACCATCGTGCACAAGGCCAACGTGCTCAAGATCGGCGACGGCATGTTTCTCGGCATCTGTCGCGAGGCGGCCAAGGCGTACCCCGGTCTCGCCGTCGACGACATCCTGGTCGACGCGATGATGGCGCATGTGGTGCGCAATCCCGACCGCTTCGACGTCGTCGTCGCCACCAACATGTTCGGCGACATCCTGTCCGATCTCACCGCGGAGCTCTCGGGCAGCCTCGGCCTCGGCGGCTCGCTCAATGTCGGCGATCGCTACGCCATGGCGCAGGCCGCGCACGGCTCGGCGCCGGACATCGCAGGGCAGGACGTCGCCAACCCGGTCTCGCTGATCCTCTCGACCGCGCTGCTGCTCGGATGGCACGGCGAGAAGAACAGCGTGGCCCGCTACGAGGAGGCCGCGCGTGCGATCGAGACTGCGGTGGCGAAGGCGCTTGGCGAGGGCAGGGCGACGCGCGACGTCGGCGGCAAGCTCGGCACCATCGCAGCGGGCGCCGCGATCGCGGAGATCCTGCAGGCGGAGTGAGCTTTCGCCTGCGCTTTTTCTGCTTTTTGTTTCGGGCTCGAACCAAACATCTGGAAAACAACCCCATGCACAGTAGAAGGCCCCTTGAACGACAAGGGGTTTTTCAGACCGCTCGGCCGCGACCTATCCGCTCTCCGCTCTTCAGGCGTCAGCTTTCTTCACCGCCGGAATCTTCCACGATCCATTGATGATCGAGGGGTTCTTCTCGCTCGGCCAATACAGCCGCATCATCAGGACGAAATCGCCCGATGGTGCCGGAAGCCAGTTGGATTCCTTGTCCTTCCCCGGGGAATCCTTCTGGATGTAGAGATCGGTGGACCCGTCCGGGTTCGATTTCAGATGCTCGCGCGCGCTGATCGAGTAGCGGTTGATCGGATTGCTCACGAAGAAGTAGTCGGCGTCGTACATCGTCAGCGACCAGAAGCCTTGTGCCGGCGGCAACTGCCCCTTGGGGAATCGCACCACGTATTTGTTGGCGCCATTGTATTTCCGGTCCTCGGCATCCTTTAGCGATGTCGGATACACAGCGTCCTGCGGACGGTTGGCGCCGAGGCCAATGGCGGTGACCAGCGCCCGCATCAGATAGTCCGTGCCGTAGATGCCGGTCTTGGTCGTGAAGCCCCAACCGTTCTCGTCCTTCACGTCCTTGTTGACCTTGAACTGGAGCATGATCCGGTCATTGGCGATTTCCGGAACGCGCTTGACGAAGTCCGCCTTGAGCTTGTTCGCATCGAAATCCTGCCCCGGCACGATTCCAATCCTAGCGAACTTGGCGAGCTGCGGCGCATCCGCCGCGGCCGGCGGATTGTCTTTCATGAGCTTGCACAGCAGCGTGAAGTACGCCACGGCGTCCATTCTGTTCACCTGTTCGCGCACAGCCGTCTTCATGTCGACCGACGGATCAACAGTGCCCGGAGGCGGTGTATAGGGCTTGCCGTACGCACTCAGCGGCACCAGTGCGCATTGGTCCTGAAGCTTGTGAACCTCGGCGTAATCATCGGGTGTGCCGGTGCAGTAGATGCGGCCGAGCAGCCACACGATGTTGGTCGGCGATTTGAGCTCCTTGACTCCCGCCGGCAGCGTGCCCTTCCATCCCGGACCCGTGATCGCATAGGTCTGCGCGCCGGTGCCGGTCGTTCGCTTGCCTGGCACCTGGAACACGGTGGTCCAGCCGTCCAGCATCGGAAAAAGGGCGTAACGTCCCTTCATGTCGGGGATGCTCAACACCCACGGCTCCTTGCCGACGTCGAAGAACGACGTCGTATAGAGCGTGTCGGCATTGGGCGCCGTGACGTCGCGGAAACTCGCATCCGGATATTTGCGCAGCTTGATGATCTGGCCCATCGGCCCTCGGGTTCCGACCGGCGCGGCGACGTTGGTAATGACCCGACGCGTCATCTCCATCGTCACCAGCGGATAGCCGAAGACGTAGGCGTCGGTGGCAACAGCGAAATCCTCGAATCCTTCGCCAATGCCGAGGAATTCACCAAACTCGGCGCGGCTCATTGTGCTCATGGATGCACTGGCGAGCAGGCTGATGCCGCCAATCGTCACGTTGCGACGGGTGAAATTCATGGAACGATCTCCTTACATTCGCTTGTGAAAGCAATTTTACCGGGAGCGATAGTCCCGGTATCGCGCAGGCGCTCCGACCGCGCCTGCTTCAACGTTCCCTCAATAACAGGGGGGATACGGATAGTAGCCGCAGGCCGGACGCGCGTAGTACGGCGCAGCATAGGCGCCATAGGCTGCCGCTCCGACCGCACCGGCATACATCGCGCCGCGGAATGCGCTGCGCCGGGCGACGCCCGCAAACGACATCGGCGTGAACGGCCGGCCGATGATGTCGATGAACAGCGCGGCCCCGCCGTCCGCGCCGGCAAGGTCGCCTTCAAGGATCTGGACATTGAAGGCGAGCTTGTCGCCCTCGAGTTTTGGATTCTTCAGAACCACCACGGCGTCCTTCACGGAGCCATCCTTGCCGAGCACGGAAACGGTCGCGTTCGGAGGATTCTTGGCGAAACTATCCTCGCCCGATCCCCATTCCGCGATCACATCGGTGGTGAGCTGGTGGCCTGCGGACCGCACGGGACGGTCGGCAAATAAGATCGAGCTGGGCGATACGCCGTTCAAAATGAGGGTGTCGCCTTGCAACGTCGCGCCGCGCGAGTTGAGCACGAACAGCGACGGTACAATCTCCGGTTTGGCTGGCGTGGATGGCGTGCCGATCGTCTTCAGGGCAGGCGGCGCTGCCGCGTTCTGGGCCAGCGCAATCTCGGGAGCGGACAAGGCGGTGGTCAGTACCAGCAATCCGAAAATCTGATTCAATGTCGTGATACGCATTACATTCCCTCACTTGCAGAAGTTCGATCGATCAGGGGCCAAGGCACTCTCGCTCTGAGCGAGAGGTCGTCCATCGAAACGTACAACATCGGCTGCAGTTAACGCCGCATGGCGTCCGCAAAAGCAAAAAACGCGGGCTGGAATTAAACGTGATGGCCTTATAGGCTTGCAGGCACTTCAAAAAGGGTGATGCTACCTCCACGGGCATTACAGTAGCACAAGAAAATGAGGGCCAGCCATGATTTTTATTCTGTGCCTCTCCCTCGTTGCGCTATGGGTCGGTGTTTTCAAAATTCGGAATCATGCGGTGGAGCTGGTTGTCAGGGACGATTTCACCGTTGATCGGCGGATTTGTCTTCGCGACATTTCTTGCGCTCTTTAATTATCTCACGCAGTCGGGTCGCGTGAGGGTGACCGGCGCGTCGCGGAAGTGACGCCGAACGTGACGGGTCAAATTGTCGCAATCCCGGTCAAGCCGAACGTGCCGGTGAAGAAGGACGACGTGCTGTTTCGACCCCGCGCCGTTTCAGTACAAGGTCTCGCAGTTGCAGGGCTCGCTCGCGGCGGCAAAGCAACAGACTGAAATCCTGAAGGCGAATGACGAGCAGGCGAGCGCAAATGTGGCGGGACTCACCGCTCAGGCCGCCCACAACAAGCAGCGTCTCGCCGACATTGAGACGCCAGCCTCTGTTGCGCAGGCGGGCCGGCGGAGCGCCAAGCTTGCGCCGGATTCCGAGATCGACGGTGTCAACACCGCGGTTGTAGCGTAAGCCTGCGGCACCCTTTATAAAAGCCACGTGTACACGATTCTCGGTCATTCAAGCTTTATCCATCGTCCGCGTAGTTGGGAGGCCTTATGATGCGTCGCAATGTCGTCACGCCTGTTCATCTGTTTGCAGGCATTGTTCTGCTCGCCGCGTTGTGGCTGACCGAAAGCAGATATCATATCGACTTGATGATATCCGCCGCGCAAGCCGCGGAAGAAACGCCGAAGGACGAGCTCGCTGCGCAGATCCGCACGCAAGGCTTTGCCTGTGATCGACCGCTCCGTGCGACAAGAGATGTCAAGCGCTCCAGGCCGGACTATGCGGTCTGGGTCCTGAAATGCGGCAACGCGACCTACAGGGTCAGCCGCGCTCCAGATATGGCAGCAAAGGTGCTGCCATTGGAATAGCCATATCAGCGACGTCGTGCAGCGAACGCGATCGTCGGTCGAACAACGCGAAATGAGTGAACCCATACGGGGCACCTCGAGGCGGGAGTGGTT
Source organism: Bradyrhizobium monzae (assembly GCF_021458635.1). Classification (GTDB taxonomy): domain Bacteria; phylum Pseudomonadota; class Alphaproteobacteria; order Rhizobiales; family Xanthobacteraceae; genus Bradyrhizobium. The sequence goes on along the minus strand of NZ_JAIRDQ010000003.1, from coordinate 181,246 downwards.
CCGCTGGCGAGTCAATGCATAGCGCCCGACGCACGGCGTCTAGCCCGAGCCGCAGAACAGTTGCGAAAGGGGCGGTCCAACGTCTCGACGCAAGAGCAGCGTGACTCCGGAGCAACACGACGGCGCGATCTCACAACTTGTCACTTTAAGGCGAGACAGTCACAATCTCGCTGGCATACTATCCTCAGCGAACACTGGGGGAGTCCATGATGCGCTGCAAACCCGAACGCAAGTCTGGTCGTCGGCTGATGTACCCAGCCATCGGCGCAGTCATGGCGATGTCCGCAGCCTTATCCGATGGCGCATACGCCGACGAGAGCGGCGTTTCGTATTGGCTCCCCGGACGCTTCAGCAGTCTTGCGGCAACGCCGCAGGTGCCGGGATGGTCGATGGCCGAGGTTTACTATCACACCTCCGTATCGGCGTTCGGCTCCGCTGCCGCGTCAAGAGAAATTCAGATCGGCCGATTTCCGGCAGTCGTGAATGTCAACCTGGATCTGCATCTGAATGCGCAGGCCGACCTGGTGCTGCTCAACCCCACCTATACCTTCGCAACGCCGGTGCTGGGCGGACAATTGGCCGTTGGCGTCATTGGACTGTTCGGGCGGTCGGCCGCCGACCTGAACGGGACGCTGACGACGGGGTTCGGACCGTTGGCAACAACCCGGATGGGAAGCATTGGCGACTCCGTCACCTCCGTAGGCGACCTCTACCCGCAGGTGACGCTGAAGTGGAATCAAGGGGTCCATAACTTCATGACCTATGCGACGGGAGATATTCCCGTCGGGGCCTACGATCCAAACCGCCTGGCCAATCTCGGCATCGGTCACGGCGCGATTGATGGCGGCGGCGGCTACACCTATTTCAACCCGCAGGCGGGACACGAGTTTTCGGCGGTCGCGGGCTTCACCTACAATTTCAAGAATCCAGATACGCAGTACCAGAGCGGCGTCGACTTCCATGTCGACTGGGGTGCCTCCAAGTTTCTCTCGAAGCAGTTCTTTGTCGGACTCGTCGGATATGCGTATCAGCAGATCACCGACGATTCCGGGCAGAACCCCATTCTCGGGGGTTTCCGGTCGCGCGTCGTTGGCGTCGGTCCACAGATCGGATATCTGTTTCCGGTTGGCGACATGCAGGGCTATCTGAATCTGAAAGGATATGGCGAATTCGCTGCGGAAAACCGGCCAGCGGGCTGGAATACCTGGCTGACGTTCTCGATCTCGCCGATGGCGCCGACCAGCACCGTGACGCCAACGCGACGGATCGTGACCAAATAATCGAAATGGCCTCGACGGTCTTCAGTGCATTGCTCTGACCTCACCGCTCCATGAGGGGTCATCAAGATCAAGGACTCGATCGCCTGTGCGCGGCGTACTGCGAAGAACAGTTCGCCGGTGGTCGATTTGCCACGCCGCATTCGACGCGCAGCCATTGATGGTATCGCTGGTCGATTTTGCGCGGGACGTTAGAATTGCGCTAAGTGAATTCGATCATCTGACATAGCTGCGTTGGGTTGCGACCGAGAAGTTTTGCGGAGGACTGTCAGAGCGCGAACTCACGTGTTCCGTGAGCCCGCGCCCCGATTGCTTTCGCTCAAATGCGATCAGTAGTCCCAGAACACAGGCACCCAACGGAAGGCGTCGCCGGCGACCGCGACATGTCCGACGGACGGGAACGGCATGTGCGTGGCCACCAGCAGCTCGCCGGTCCCCGCCAGCTCGCGCAGGAGGCGGATACGAACGCGCGCCGCTTCTTCCGGATCGTGCTCGAAGCCGTTGTGCCACTCGGGCTGGTCGAACCCGACGGCGAACACGGCGTCACCGGCGAATGTCAGGGCGTCGCCGCCGGACGCCACGCGAACCACGCTGTGTCCGGGGGTGTGACCGCCGGTGCGACGGACGACGACACCAGGTGCAACCTCGTGCTGCTCGTCGAACTGCCGGATCTGACTGCCGTACTCCTTCACGAACTGCTTGGCGGCCGCGCGAAGCGCATCCGGGAATCCGGGCGGCATGGCGACACGCGAGAAATCGGGCGCCTCCCAGAATTTGACCTCGGCCGCCGCCACGTGGATGCGCAGGTCCTTGCGCAGCCGTTGCTTCACACCGTCGACGAGCAGGCCACCGACATGGTCCATGTGCATGTGGGTCAGCACCAAATCGGTCACCGACGCCAGATCGATCCCCGCGGCCTCCAGTCGCTTGATCAACTGACCGGCTCTCGGCAGGTGCAGGTCCGGGTCGGACCCCAATCCGGCGTCGATGAGGATTTTCTTGTCGCCGCTGCGGACCATCACCGCATTCAGTGCCCAGTCGAAGGCGTCCTGCGGCAGGAACATGTTGTTCAGCCAGGCTGCCCGGACGGCGGGGTCGGCGTTGTGCGCCAGCATCGTGGTCGGCAGCGGCAGCACGCCGTCGCTGACCACCAGCACGTCGATCTCGCCGATACGCACCGCGTAGCGCGACGGGACCAGCTCTTCGGGTTTCGAAGTCGCGGGGGAGGGCGTGTTGTGCAGATTCATTTTAGTCTCCTGTTGACGTCTACGAGTGGTGAGGTGTTTAGAGAGAGGTGACGCGCTCCGGATCGGCCGAGGCGAGCGCCGCGGCGCGCTCGGCCCTGGGCGGATAGATCCAGACCGTGTTGATGTCCCGCTTGGTCTTCTTGGCGACGTCGCCGACCATCTCGACCGTGCGTTCCCAGCCGCGGGTGAACAGCGCGCCGGCTTCGCCGAGGTCGAGGCATGTAACGTAGGCTTTCTGGTGATAAGGCCTGGTCGAAACGCCCAGCAGCTCGGCGGCGGCGTTGTTGCCGGCGAAGGCGCCCATGCGGGTCGCATGCTGACACGACATCAGCGCGTAATTGCCGACATCGTCACACGCGGCCCGCGCGGCGTCGCCGGTGGCAAAGACGCCATTTACCGATGGCACGCGAAGCTCACGGTCGACCAGCAGCCGGCCGAATTGATCGCGCTCGGCGGGAATCTGCGTCGTCAACGGGGCAGCGCGCATGCCGGCGGCCCAGATCGCGGTTTCGCATTCGATGTGCTCGCCGCTGGAGAGCGTGACGCCGGATTTGTCGAGCGAGGCGACGCCGACACCGAGCCGGGTCTCGACGCCGAGCTTGCGCAGCGCGTCCTCGATGATGGGGCGGGGGCCTGCACCCATATCGGGGGCGATCGCCTGGTTGCGGTCGACAATGACCACGCGCAAGGGCGCGTCCTTGCCGAGAATCTCGCGCAGACGCGATGGCACCTCGGTTGCGGCCTCGATCCCGGTGAAGCCGCCGCCGGCGACGACAACGGTGTTGCGCGCTTTCGAGGCCGGGCGGCTCGACAGGCCGTGCAGGTGACGATCGAGCGCGATGGCGTCATCGAACTGGTCGACGCTGAAGCCGTGCTCGGCCAGGCCCGGAACGTTCGGGCGGAACAGGCGGCTGCCGGTGGCGACCACCAGACGGTCATAGGACAGCTTCTTCCGGGAGCCTTGTCCGGCAGCGATCTCGACGATCTTCGACCTGGTATCGATCGCCTCGGCACTGCCCTTGATGTAGACGACGTCGATCGACTTCAGCACGTCCTGCAGAGGTGCCGTCAGAGTCTCGGGTTTCGGTTCGTACAGCCGCGGGCGGACCACCAGCGTCGGTTCGGGCGCCACGAGCGCGATCTCGAGCTTTTCCGGCGACACACCCTGGATGTCGCGCAGGCGGGCGGCTGAAAGGGCGGCGTACATGCCGGCGAAGCCGGCGCCGATGATGACGATGCGCATGTCGATTGTTCCTTGATTGGGATGATTGCGGTGAAAGTGCAGGTTATGCCGTCACGAATTTGAGCAAGTCGGCGTTGACGATGTCGGGATGTGTCGTGCAGAGGCCGTGCGGCAGCAGGTCGTAGATCTTCAGGGTGCTGTGCTTCAGCAGGCGGGCCGACAGCAGTGCCGAGTCGGCAACGGGGACGATCTGGTCGTCGCTGCCGTGCAGGACCAGTGTCGGCACGGTGATGGCTTTCAGATCCTGGGTGAAGTCGGTCTCGGAGAAGGCCTTGATGCCCTCGTAATGGGCCTTGGCGCTGCCCATCATGCCCTGCCGCCACCAATTCCAGATCGCCGCCTGCGACGGCTCCGCGCCCGGACGGTTGTAACCGTAGAAGGGTCCGCTCGCGAATTCGAAGTAGAACTGCGACCTGTTGGCGGCAAGCTGTCGGCGCAAGCCATCGAAGACTTCAAGCGACAATCCGCCGGGATTGGACTCGGTCTTCAGCATCAGGGGCGCCACGGCGCCGATCAGCACCAGCTTGGCAGCGCGATCGCGACCATGACGCGCGACGTAGCGCGTTGCCTCGCCGCCACCTGTCGAGTGGCCGATGTGAACGGCGTTGCGAAGATCGAGATGCTCGACGAGGGCTGCGACGTCGGCCGCGTAATGATCCATGTCGTGCCCGTCGCTGATCTGGGTCGAGCGGCCATGGCCGCGGCGATCATGCGCGATGACGCGAAAGCCCTTGGCCAGGAAGAACAGCATCTGGGCATCCCAGTCGTCGGCGCTGAGCGGCCAGCCGTGATGGAAGACGATCGGCTGCGCGGACCTCGGTCCCCAGTCTTTGTAGAAGATCTTCACGCCGTCGCTGGTGGTGACGGACGTCGTCGCGTCGTTCTTCCCGATCGAGAGAGCCGCGGTTTTGATGTCGCTGCCCGCTGCCGAGGTGGAGCGGACGGTCATCGAAGCCGCGTACATGAGCGTCGTTGCGAGAATCTTTCGTCGTGAGGTGGTTGCGAGCCGGCTGACAGAACTGATCAAGGCCATTTGCAATTTCCATTTCAGTGGTAGGGCACCATGATTTCTATCGAACGGCCTCCGCTGATGCCCCAGCGCGATTGACGCGATTGAAGCGCGATTGCTGCTAACGCGCGCGTCGCCGCCAATCGCGCGGCGATTCCCCGGTCAACTTTCGAAACGCGGCGGCAAAGGCGGTCTGTGACGAGTAGCCGAGCGTCGCCGCGACCGTCACGATGGACACGTCGGTGTCGCGCAGCATGTTCATGGCCTGCTCGAGCCGGTGCTGGCGCAGCCAGGCATGCGGCGAGAGCCCGGTGCTGTCCTTGAATGCGCGGCAGAAGTGAAAGCGCGACAGACCGGCCTCGGCGGCGAGCGCTGCGAGCGAGACGTCGGCATCGCTGTCCGAGCGCAGGCGCTCGATCGCGCGAAGCAGCGTCTTTGGCGCCAGGCCACCCCTTGCCGGTGCGATCACGTTCGGCGAGCCGCTGTGCGCAGCGAGAAGGCGCGTCGCCAGCAGATCCATGAGTTGCTGCCTGAACAGTGTGTCCAGCGCCTCGTTACCTTCCAGGACATCCGCCGCACTCAGGAGCAATTGCGACGTCACGGGATCGGGATGCGCGGTTCGCTCCAGAAGATCCGCCGGCGAGCCGGTTGCGGCCTCGTCCGCAACACGCTGCAGCGTGGTCTGTGGAAGATAGAGCTGAACGACGTCGACGGGCTTCGGAATGTCCCACCGCGAGCTCGATCCTTCCGGAATGATGATCACGGCGCCCGGGCGAAACGTCCCGATCGCGACCGATCGTCCGGACCGCCGCTCCATGCGCTGGACCGAGCCGTTGTAGGCCATGATGACGTGATGGCTCATGGGCGCGACGACGTCGTGCAACGGGTCGTGCTTCCAGTGCGCGATCCCGGCGCCCGACGAGTCCAGCGCCATGCGAAAAGGCACCGTCCCGAGCACGCGGGCCATCTCCACATCGGCGGCGGGCCGGTCGCCGGCCGGTGCTGCGTCGCGCCGCGCTTGAGGCGCGGCGGGGATTTCGTTCGGGGACTCGCGCAAGACGATCTTGGTCATGGACTTTTGCTCGTGTGGGGGCGCGTCGCTGGGTGCGCGACGTCGTGATCATGGCGTCAGCCACCGCATGGCGTGGCCGCACGGGCCGGTCTGGTGATCCTCGCGCAACAGCTGGGCCGAAGGTCGAAGGCGATCCGCTGCAGTTCCGGCACCGTTGATTTGCGCCTTCTAGGTGCCGCGAAAATCCGCGTCTTTCCTGATGCTGCCCTGCGTTGCCTGATCCTGCTCTGCGGATGTCCCACGCCTGTAGCTGGCGTGCGTTTGTGAAAAGTCGTGATGTCCTGCTTCGGTTCGACGACACCGGTGCGCCGCCGAGGCATGAGCCGCATCGATTTGAAACAATTGATGAATTTTGATTTTTGCGGGTCCGGGGCGAAGGGGCAGGCACCCCCGGGTGCGACGTCGTCGGTCGTGGACAGCAATGGGTGGATAGCCGATATACCGGTCTCGAAATGGCGGGTTGCTGTGGCCTGCTCTCGAACCGTCACAGAAGAGACATACGATGATCAGGACAGGCGCTTACGGTGAACGGCTCGGAGAATTCCTCCGCCTCGAGCAAGCGCCGCCAACGCTGATGACCCGTTCGCTGCGCAGCACCGAGATCGCGGTCACCGAAACGCGCAACGACAATCCCGTGCCGGGTCTTTCCGGTTCGCTTGCTGCGGAAGATGCCTATCTCGTCAGTCTGAAGCTGCGCGATTATCCGGAGTGCGAGCTCTGGGAGCAGGGCCGTCACATCAAGAAGGCGGATGTTCACGCCGGGACGACCTATATCTACGATCTCAAGGCCGACCCGCGCTACGTGATCGACAAGCCGCTTCACTCGCTGCATTTCTACGTGCCGCGTTCGGCCCTCGACGGTCTCACCGATCAATCGGGGGCGCGACGCATCGATACGCTGGATTGCCGGCTTGTCGGGCACGATGATGCCATCGTCCGCCATATCGGCGCTTCCCTGCGCGAGGGGCTGCGCCGTCCGGCCGAAGCGAACCAGCTCTTCATCGATCACATGATGCTGGCGCTCACCGCCCACGTCGCTCAGGCCTATGGAGGCTTTCGGCACAAGGCCGAGATCAGCCGCGGCGGGCTTGCGCCATGGCAGCTGGCGCGCGCCTGCGACAAGCTCGAAGCGGATCTCGGCGGCAAGCTGCCGTTGCAGGCCATCGCGGCCGAGCTCGGCCTCTCGGTCAGCCATTTCTCGCGTGCGTTCCGCGCGTCGACCGGCCTGCCCCCCTATCGCTGGCTTCTGCATCATCGCGTGCGAACCGCCAAGGTCTTGATGAGTGTGCGCGGCCTGTCGCTCTCCGAGGTTGCGATTTCGGTGGGCTTTGCCAACCAGAGCCACTTCACGCGGGTCTTCTCCGCGATCGCCGGCGTCAGCCCCGGTGCATGGCGGCGCGACGCGCTGGGAACAGCGGGCCACGAGGGGTGATCTGCATTCGCGGCCGATGACAACCCTCCCGATCTCGGGATGCGATGTCCGGCGCGAAGCCGCCGACTGGGGCTATGCGACGCGGTCTTTCCCGCTCGCCGAGCTCGACGACAAGACGCTGGATTTCGCCGAGCGCGCCGCCAAAGTCCCGATCGAGCAGCTCAACAAGCGCAGCTCCGACGCTAGTCGATGATGTTGTCCTGACCCTCCGCCTTCAGGCGGACGAGATTGTCCTTCATCTGCTGCAGCCGTTCAGGCGCGTGGCCTTGCCACTGCGTCACTTCGGCGATCACCCGCAGCGGATCGCGAGAGCGATAGGACAATGTTGGATTGCCGCGAAATTTCTTGTCGGTCACGTTCGGATCAGCCATGACCGGTCCGGTCGGCTCCACGACGTAAATGCGTCCCGGCGCGTTGCCCGCGGCGAGTTCCGCGCCCCAGATCGCCGCATCCAGCGTGGCCGCGAAATAGACCCAGGACAGCGGCTTGACGTCGGTGAAGTTGGAGCGATGGCCGACGACAATGAGGTCGCCGGGTTTCAGATCGGCGCGCGTACCATGGAAGAACGATTGCGCGAACGAAGTTGCGGCAGATGACATGAGGCGATCCCAAGATCGGTCGTGCGAGCCAATGGCCCGTCGCTGATATCGCAAAAGACCAAACGCAAGCAGAGCGTGCGTAGCATCGGCGCCGCTCAAGTCGCAAGCCTGCAACCGCATTCCGCAAGTCTTGTGGCAAGGCGCTACGCGATGCGATTGAGCGCGGCATCACGTCTCATTCGATGGTTACGGCGTCGAGTTAATTAGCTGCTTGACTAAGACCATCCACCGTTCTCATATCGAAAAAAATGGACGTAACGCGCCATGGGACGGAAATGCTCGATTTCACGCAGCAAGTCATTAGCGGCGTCGCGCTGGGGTGCGTCTATGGGCTGATCGCCCTTGGGTTCGTGCTGATCTACAAAGCGACCGAGGTGGTGAATTTCGCGCAAGGCGAGATCATGATGCTTGGCGCGTTCATGTCGGTCACCTTCATCACGACGCTCGGGCTGAACTACTGGCTCTCTTTCCTGCTGTGCGTGATCGCTATGGCGATCCTCGGCGCGATCATGGAGCGGCTGGTGCTTCGCCCCATCCTCGGCTACCCGCAATTCTCGATCGTGATGGCGACGATCGGCCTCGGGCTCGTGATCCGCGCGCTCGTCGGCATCATCTGGGGTACCGACGATTTGCGGATCGAGACGCCCTTCACCGACGGCGTGTTCACGGTCGGCAAGCTCGTGATCGCCTGGGACGCGCTATCGATCATCGTGGCGACGATATTGCTCTGTGCCGCACTTTACGCCTTCTTCCGCTACACGCGGGTCGGCATTGCGATGCAGGCGACGTCGCAGAACATGCTCGCGGCCTATTACATGGGCATTCCGGTCAAGCGCATGTTCTCGCTGATCTGGAGCCTGTCCGCGATGGTTGCGTGCGCCGCCGGAATTCTGCTGGCGCCGATCACGCTGATTCACGCCAATCTCGGCTTCCTCGGCATCAAGGCATTTCCGGCGGCCGTGCTCGGCGGCTTCGGCTCGATCCCCGGCGCTGTCGCCGGCGGCATCACCATCGGCATCGTCGAGTCGCTATCGGGCTTCTATCTGCCTGAGGGGTTCAAGGACGTCGCTGCCTATGTCGTCCTGCTCGCGGTGCTGCTGTGGAAGCCGCAGGGCCTGTTCGGCCTCAACGCCATCAAGAAGGTGTAAGGCATGGCGCATCATGTCCGCACCGATTACGGCGACAGCGATCCGCTGTTTCCGTCGAAGGCCGCGATGTTCTGGTACGCCGTGCTGCTCGCGGGCCTGATCGCTGCGCCTTACATGATCGAATCCTATTATCTCAGCCAGCTCGTCTTCATCATGATCTACGCCATCGTCGGCGTGGCGCTGAACATCCTGTCGGGCCAGGCCGGACAGGTCTCGATCGGCCACGCCGCCTTCCTCGCGATCGGCGCCTATTTCACGGCCGTCGCGCAGAAGCACGGTGTACCGCTGGTGCTGTATCTGCCGCTGGCAGGTGTCTTTACCGGTATCGCCGGCTATCTCGTCGGCCTGCCGGCGTTGCGCCTGCACGGGATCTATCTTGCGATTGCGACGCTCGCCTTTGCCTTCATCGTCGAGGAGATCATCGCGCGCTGGGAGAGCGTCACCAACGGCAACGAAGGATTGATGCTGCCGCCGCCGTCATTGTTCGGGCTGAAGCTCGGCACCGAGGGCTTCTATTATCTCTGCCTGCTCGTCACCGTGCTGGTGATCCTCGCCGCCATCAACATCATCCGCTCCTCCACCGGGCGCTCCTTCATGGCGATCCGGGACTCCGAGACCGCCGCGCGCAGCATGGGCATCGACACGGCCCGCTACAAGACGACGGCCTTCGCACTGTCCGCCGGCATCACCGGTATTGCCGGCGCGCTCTATGCGCACAAGATGTCGTTCATCTCGCCGGAGATGTTCAGCCTGTCGGTCTCGATCGATTTCGTCATGATCATCATCATCGGCGGGCTGGTGAGCCTGCGCGGCGCGGTGTTCGGCGCGATCTTCATGATCATGGCCGATCCGCTGCTGATCATCCTCAAGGACAAGGTGCCGTTGTGGAGCGATGCGCTGACGCACGCGCTCTATCTGCCCGACTCCGTGACCGCGGCGATCCAGGCCGGCGTGCTGCGTGTGGTCAACGCGCCCGGTCTGAAATCGCTGATCTTCGGTATCATCATCATCGTCTTCATCATCCATGAGCCGATGGGCCTCGACGGCCGCTGGCTGCGGGTGAAGGCCTATTTCAAGCAATTTCCGCTGGCGCGCCAACGAGCCGCGCGTCCTCCTCGCATGTTCCTGAAGTCCGAGCGACGATGACCTTCTTCGACGTCAAGAACCTGACGGTGAAGTTTGGCGGCCTCACGGCCGTCGACAATGTCTCGTTCGGGATCAACGAGGGCGAGGTCTTCACCATCATCGGGCCGAACGGCGCCGGCAAGACCACGCTGTTCAACCTCATCAGCCGGCTCTACACACCGAGCGCAGGCCAGATCATTTTTCGCGGCGAGGACGTCACGCGGCTCTCGGCGCAACAGATCGCCGGGCGCGGCATCGCCCGCACGTTCCAGAATATCGAGCTGTTCGAAAGCGCCTCCACCTTGCAGAACCTCCTGGTCGGCCGTCACCGGCATTCGACCACGCGCGCCTGGCAGGACATCCTGCGCACAAGGAAGGTCCGCGACGAGGAGGTCGCGCACCGGCGCGCCGCGGAGGAGGTGATGGACGTGTTGCGGCTGCAAAGATACCGCGACACCACGATCGGCGCGCTGCCCTATGGCGTTCGCAAGGTGATCGAGGTTGCCCGCGCGCTCTGCGTCGGGCCGACGCTGCTGCTGCTCGACGAGCCTTCGTCGGGCCTCAACGTCGAGGAAACCAACGCGATGGCGGAATGGATTCTGGAGATCAACCGACGTCTCCGAATCACCGTCCTGATGGTCGAGCACGACATGTCGCTGGTCAGCCGCGTCTCCAACCGCGTGCTGGCGCTGAACTACGGGAAGATGATGGCGCTCGGCACGGCGGCGGAAGTGCAGGGCCACCCCGACGTCATCGCGGCCTATCTCGGGGCATGACGATGAACACGCAGCCCATCCTCCGTCTCGCCAATGTCGAGAGCACTTACGGGCCGATCACGGCGATCCGCGGCATCAGCCTCGATCTGATGCAGGGGCAGATCGTCACCGTGCTCGGCGCCAACGGCGCCGGCAAGACCAGCATTTTGAAGACCATCTCCGGCGTGCTCGATCCCGTGAAGGGCACTGTCGAATTCGAGGGCCGAAAGATCCGGGCGATGGAGCCGGACAAGGTGGTCCGGCTCGGCATCAGCCACGTGCCCGAGGGGCGCGAGGTGTTTCCGTTCCTCTCCGTGCGCGACAATCTGCGGATGGGCGCCTACATCCGCAACGACAGCAAGAATGTCGCGAGCGACCTGGAAAAGGTGTTCGACTATTTTCCGGTGCTGCGCGAGCGGCAGAATCAGATCGCAGGCCAGCTCTCCGGCGGACAGCAGCAGATGCTGGCGATCAGCCGTGCCCTGATGAGCCGCCCGAAAGTGCTGCTGCTGGACGAGCCGTCGCTCGGGCTCTCGCCGCTGCTGGTGAAGGAGATTTTTGCGATCATCCGCCGCCTCAACGCGGAGGAGGGCGTCTCGATCCTGCTGGTCGAGCAGAACGCCAAGATGGCGCTGGAGACCGCGCATTACGGCTATGTGCTCGAAGTCGGCCGCGTCGTGATGCACGACACCTGCGCCAATCTGCTTCAGTCCGACCAGGTGCGCGAATTCTATCTGGGCATGCACGGTGAAGGTGGTCATGGCGGGCGCTGAAACCGAAGCCCTTTCGGCACGTCTCGCGGCTGCGCTTACAGCGCATGGTGGCGCGACGGTGATGCGATCGAAGCGTTACGGCCTCTGGCAGCCGCTCACCGGGACGGAGACTGCGACGCGTATCAAGGCAATCGCAAATGGCCTGCGCGCGGTCGGTTTGCACGACAAGGACGTCGCAGCCATCTGCGGCGACACCTGCGCCGATTGGGTGCTCGCCGATCTCGGCATCATGGCCGCGGGCGGCATCTCGGCCGGTCTGGACGCCGATGCCGACGGCAATGAGCTGGCGCGGCTTGTCAATCTCTTCGGCGTCACCATTCTGTTCGTCGCTGGAGATGCGCATCTGCACCGGGCGCTCGGCATCAGGGATCGTTGTCCGAAGCTGCGGCTGATCGTCGTCATGCACGAGCAGTGGGACGACGGCGCGCGGGTGGATCACGTGATGACGCTGGCGGAACTGCAGGCGCGCGGCGGGGGCGCCGATCCGCTTCCAGCACCAGCCGACGCCGCCATCGCCGCGATCATGATGACATCCGGTGTCACGGCGCCGGCGCGCGGCGCCTTGCTCACGCAGGCCGCGCTTGGCCGGCAGGCCACGCGCGCTGCAAGCGGGCTGCAATTGAGCCCGCGCGACGAGCGCCTGTCCCTGACGCCGCTGCATCATGTGATGGAGCGCGTGGTCGGCGTCTACGCCTCGCTGCTGGCAGGCTGCATCATCAACTTCCCGGAAAGCCGCGAGACCGCGCTCAGCGATCTCCGCGAATTGCAGCCGACGATCGTGCAGGCGCCGCCGCGCCTGTGGGCGAAGCTGAAGTCCGGCGTTGCGCTCGCCGCGGCCGAGGCGACGAACTTTCAGCGTCGGATGATCGCGATGGCCGTGAAGCCCGGCAGCAATGGGCCGCCCCCGATTCTCGATGCTCTGGTCGTCGCTCCCGTGCGCCGGCGTCTCGGCCTGTCGCGGGCGCGGCTTTGTCTCACGACCGGTGCACCGGCGCGTGCCGATGTCGGGGCCTGGTTCGCGGCGCTCCGGCGGCCGCTCACCGATGCCTATGGTCACGCCGAGTCCGGCGGGGCCGTGACGCTCGCCGCGCATCGCAGCGTGGCCAGGACGCTCGACGGCGTGATGCTGGAGACGCTTGGCTCAGGCGAAATCCGGCTGCGGTCCGATACGCTGTTCGTCGGCTATGCAGGCGAGGGCCCAAGCGCGATCCGTGATGGCTGGTGGCACAGCGGCGATGTCGCCCATGCCGGCCAAGCGCATCCTGCCGGCCGCGTCGCGGATCTGCTGGATCATGACAATGGCGCCGCGTGCCTTGCGAGCGAAGCCGATCTCTCGACATCGCCCTATGTCGCCGACGCCTTCCTGCATCGCGACGATCAGGGGAAGGTGATTGCCTTGGTGCTGATGGATCCTGATCCCGTGATCAAGTTCGCGCAGGACAACAGCATTCCGTTCACGCACTTCCTCAGCCTGTGCCGCTCGCAGGACATTCGGACGCTGATCGCCGGGGTGATCGCTGACACGAATACGCGCGCACCGGTGAAGATCGACGATTTCACCCTGATTGAGCGCGCGCTTGGTCCCGGCGACCCCGAGATCAGCGCCATGCTCGTGCTGCGCCGCCGGTTGCTGCGCCCGCAAACCCGTTCCGAAAGAGAAAGCGCCGTTTCACAAAGCGCATAACCAGAGCACAGGGAGGAATAGCATGACCTCACGTTTTCTTTTGTCAGCCGCGATCGTCGTACTCACGGGAGTGGCGGCGCAGCCCGCGCTCGCACAGTTCAAGACCCAGGGCGTCAGCGACACGGAGATCGTGATCGGTACGCATATGGATCTCTCCGGGCCGATCAAGTCATGGGGTGTGCCGGCCTCGTCGGGCATGAAACTCGCGGTCGAGCAGATCAATGCGGCAGGCGGCATCAACGGCCGCAAGATCAAGCTCATTCTGGAGGATGACAGCTACGATCCGAAGAAGGCCGTGCTGCAGACGCAGAAGCTCATCGAGCTCGACAAGGCGTTCTCGATCGTCTCCGCGATGGGTTCGGCGACGACGCTGGCGCCGATGCCGCTCGTTCAGGGCGCCGGGCTGACGCATCTGTTCCCGATCACGGCCGCGGAATTCACCTTCAAGATGGATCCGGCCAAGCCCGAGGATCGGCTGAAGTTCAACATGTTCAGCCCCTATTACGACACGATGCGCCTCGGCATCAAATACGTGATGGAGCACAACAAGCTGAGCAAGCCCTGCATCGTCTACCAGGACGACGAGATGGGGAAGAATTTTACCGATGCCTACTCCGATCAGCTCAAGGATATGAAGCTGCCGGAGGCCACGCGCGTGTCGTTCAAGCGCGGCGCGACCGACTTCAACTCGCAGGTCGCGCGCATGAAGGCGGACGGCTGCGATCTGGTCGCGCTCGGCTCGGTGGTGCGCGAATCCGTCGGTATTGTTACCGCCGCCAAGAAGCTGGGCTGGACGCCGACCTATGTGGTGTCGTCACCGAGCTACGTGCCGGACCTGCACGAGCTCGGCAAAGACGCCACTGAAGGTATCTTTGGTGTCGGCCAGACCGAGATCTTCTATCCGGACACGGCGACGGGCAAGGTGAAGGAATTCATCGAGGCCTATCACAAGATGTTCGGCGTCGATCCTAATCTGCAGTCGACTTCGGGCTATGACGGCGCCATGGCGTTCGCGTTCTACGCCGGTCTCGCCGGCAAGAACCTGACTACGGATTCGCTGATTGCGGCGATGGAATCCGGCAAGGTGTTCGAAGACATCTTCGGCGGCGCGCCGGTGTCCTTCTCCAAGGACAACCATCTCGGCGTGTCCGCCGCGACCATCGGCCAGATCAAGAACGGCCGCTGGACGACGATTGCGAAGAATCAGTCGTACAAGGCTGAGAAGTAAGGCGGTCGATGACGGCGGCGATGCCTGATGAGAGCATCAGGCATCGCCGGTCGGATCCTGCCGTAGGATGGGTAGAGCGCTTGCGAAACCCATCATTTTGCACGGCACGCTATTGATGGGCTTCGCTGCGCTCTTCCCATCCTGCGGGCTGTCTCTATTTAAAACTGATACCGTCTCAAGCCCCCATCCACCGGGATCACCGTTCCCGTGATGTAGCGCGCTACCGGTGACGCCAGAAACACCGCGAGGGCGGCCAGATCCTCCGGCTCACCCCAATAGCCGACCGGAATTTCTTCCTCGGCAAAGCGCTCGCGATAATCCGGCGCATAGTTGCGGCGGATCTGCTCGCTCATGATGCGGCCGGGCGGGATGCAGTTGATGGTGATGCCGTGCTCGCCGATCTCGCGCGACAGGCCCTTGGCCCAGGCGTGCACCGCGGCTTTCGCGGCGAAGGCGGCATTCAACCCTTCCGGCTCGGACTTGCCGGTGATGTTGACGATGCGACCCCATTTGCGTTCGATCATCTGCGGCAGCAGCGCATGCGCGATGCGGCGGTAGCTGGTGAAATTCAGCGCGATCGCCTCGTCCCATTTGCTGTCGGGCGCATCGACAGGCAGGGGGCGGCTGCCACCGGCATTGTTGATGAGGATGTCGACATGGCCGAGCGCCTTCACCGCGAAGGCTGAGATCTTCTCCGCGGCATCCGTGGCCATCACGTCCTGCTCGAACGGCGTGATCAGCCCGCCGCCGACCTCCTTCACCAACTCTGCCAGCAGGTCGGTGCGTCGCGCCACGCCGACGACGCGCACGCCTTCGGCCGCCAGGCCCTTGGCGATGGCACGGCCGATGCCGATGCTTGCTCCGGTCACGACAGCGGTTTTCGATTTCAGCCCGAGGTCCATGGTCACACGCTCTCTTGATTGCGTCTTTGGTTTTTGGTGTTCGTTTGCCGTTCGTTTCCAGCCCTGTCCCGGGTGCGGCGATTTGCCCGACCGGGACGAGCAGTGGTAACCAAGGGCGACCACGAAGGAAATACGAAAAAGAAAAGGCTTGAACGATGGTATGGGATCCGCAGCAATATCTGAAATTCTCCGGCCACCGGCTCCGGCCCGCGGTGGACCTGCTGATGCGGATTCCCGATGTCGGCCCGCGCTCGGTCGCCGACCTCGGCGCCGGCGCCGGTAATGTCACGAAGCTGATCAAGGAACGCTGGCCGTCCGCTGCGGTGACGGGCGTCGAGGGCTCGGCCGAGATGGTTGCTGCGGGACGCAAAGCCGCGCCCGACGTGCAATGGTCGCATGAGGACCTCGGCCATTGGCGCCCTGCCAGGCAATATGACGTCGTCTATTCCAATGCCGCACTGCACTGGTTGCCCAATCATGCGGCACTCTTCCCCTCGGTGATGGAGAAGGTCGCGCCCGGCGGCATGCTTGCCGTGCAGATGCCGCGCAACTTCCTGGCGCCATCCCATGTGCTGATCGGCGAGACCGCCCTGAACGGGCCCTGGCGGTCCAAGGTCGAGCATCTCGTGACGCCGCCGCCGGTCGAGGCGCCGGCCTTCTATCATGATGCGCTCGCGCCGCTGTCGCAAAACATCGACATCTGGGAGACCGAATATCTCCAGGTCCTCGAAGGCGAAAATCCCGTGAAGGAATGGACCAAGGGCACTTGGCTGACGCGCTATCTCGACGTGCTCGAGGGCGACGAGAAGGCCGCGTTCGAGGCAGCCTATGGCCAGCGCGTGGCGAAGGCTTATCCGAAGAACGAGGCGGGGCAGACGCTATTCCCGTTCCGGCGGCTGTTCATGGTTGCCCAGCGCAAGGGTTAATGCCCTTCGGCGATGCGACATAAGCGCTCGCTCCGAGGGGACGGAGCGGGCGCCGGGTTGCGCATGCGACCGCCATCAAGATAGCTTCCCTGCGGCATAGCTTCGCTGCGGCAAATTGGGCTTAGGTCTAGTTGTTCGGGATACCGATTGCTGCCACTACTGAAACCGTAAAATAAAAAAGAACCCGGTTTCCGAGGTTGTTGGGGAGGTCTTTCATGCGCAAACTGCTTCTCGCGGTCGCCGCGGCCGCGCTCGCGTTGGCTCCTGCTGTGGCCCAGGCCCAGAGCCCGATCGTTATCAAGTTCAGCCACGTCGTCGCCAACGACACTCCGAAGGGCAAGGGCGCGCTGAAGTTCAAGGAACTTGCCGAGAAGTACACCGACGGCAAGGTCAAGATCGAAGTCTATCCGAACTCCTCGCTCTACAAGGACAAGGAGGAGATCGAGGCGCTCCAGCTCGGCTCGGTGCAGATGCTCGCGCCCTCGACGGCAAAATTCGCGCCGCTCGGCGTTAAGGAATTCGAGGCGCTCGATTTGCCCTGGCTGTTCAAGGACGACGCAACCTATTCCAATGCGATGAAGGGCACGGTCGGCAAATGGCTGTTCCAGAAGCTGGAGGCCAAGGGCATCACCGGTCTCGCCTATTGGGACAACGGCTTCCACATGGTGTCGTCGAACCGCCCGCTGACGAAGCCGGAAGATTTCAAGGGCCTGAAATTCCGCATCTCCGGATCGAAGATCGCGGACCAGTATTTCCGCATCCTCGGCGCGATCCCGCAGATCATGGCGTTCTCGGAAGTCTACCAGGCGCTGCAGACCGGCGTGGTCGACGGCTGCGAGAACACGGCGTCCAACTATCTGACGCAGAAGTTCTACGAGGTGCAGAAGGACATCACCGTATCCTATCATGCGCATCTGCAATACGCCGTCATCGTCAACTCGAAATTCTGGTCCGGCCTGCCGCCTGACATTCGCGCCCAGCTCGAGAAGGCGATGGCGGATGCGACCGACTACACCAACCAGATCGCGCACCAGGAGAACGAGGACGCGCTGGCCGAGATCAAGAAGACGGGCAAGACCCAGCTGCATTATCTGACCGACGCCGATCGCAAGGCCTGGCAGGAGGCGATGCAGCCGACTTATAAATGGGCCAAGGGCCGGGTCGGGCAGGAAGTGCTCGATCTCGTCGCCAAGGAACTCGACGTCAAGATGAACTGACGCGCTTCCGGGAGAATAATACCAACGGTCGGGAGTGCGTGCACTCCCGACCGTTTCGTATCGATAGGGGGACTTTGATTTGCTTCGCGTGCTCAACCAGCTGCTCAATCATCTCGAAGAATGGTTGATCGCGACGCTCATTGCGGCTGCAACCGGGCTGATCTTCATTGCCGTCTTGCACCGTTACGGTGCGGGCGAATCGATCGTGTTCTCGCGCTGGGCGGCCGCGCATGGCATGACCTGGCTGGCGTCGCTGTCGATGGCGGTGTTCACCTTCCTGTCCGAGCTGGATCTGTCCTGGGCGCAGGAACTCTGCATCTACATGTTCATCTGGATGGCGAAGTTCGGCGCGGCCTATGGCGTGCGCACCGGCATCCATGTCGGCGTCGATCTCCTCGTCAACCGTCTGCCCGAACATTCGCGCAAGCATGTCATCCTGTTCTCGCTGCTGTGCGGCGCGCTGTTCACCGGCATGATCGCCGCGTTCGGCGCCTCCTTTGTCTCCGAGATGTTCAAGACCGGGCAGCAGTCCAACGACCTGGAAGCGCCGATGTGGTTCGTCTATCTGGCGATCCCGCTCGGTTCCGGGTTGATGTGCTTCCGCTTCCTCCAGGTCTCCTGGTTCTATTACTGGACCGGCGATCTGCCGCATCATGACGAGACCCATGTCGAGGGCGTCGAGGCCGACGTCTCGCCGGCGCTGCATCCGCAGCCCGCCGGTGCGGCAACGAAGGCTGCCTCGCGAAAAGTCTCGCCGCTCGGCGTGATCCTGATCATGGCGCCGATCCTGATCTTCGCGATGTGTCTCGCCGAGAAGTTCGGCGTGATCGTGCTGCCGCATTGGCTGCGCGCCTTCACCGTGTTCGCGCTGCTGATCGCGCTCATGTTGACTGGCATTCCGGTCTCGATCGCGCTCGGCCTCACCGTGATGACGTTCCTGTTCACGCTGACGACGGTGCCGATCGAAGCGGTCTCGATGAAGCTCTTCACGGGCATCGAGGGCTTCGAGATCATGGCGATCCCGTTCTTCATCCTCGCCGGCAATTTCCTCACCCATGGCGGCGTCGCACGGCGCATGATCAATTTCGCGACCTCGCTGATCGGGCACTGGCACGGCGGTCTCGGGCTCGCCGGTATCGTCGCCTGCGCGATGTTCGCGCTGGTGTGCGGCTCGAGCGTGGCCACGGTTGCCGCGATCGGCGCCATCGTGCTGCCGGAGATGGTCCGCCACGGCTATCCCATGCGCTTCGGCGCCGGCATCATCACGGTCGCGGGCTCGCTCGGCATCCTGATGCTGCCGTCGATCCCGAAGATCGTCTACGCGGTCTCGACCAACACCTCGATCGGCGCGCTGTTCGTCGCGGGCCTGTTGCCCGGCATTCTCTTGACGACGATGCTCTGCATCGTCACCTGGTGGCTGGCACGCAACCGCGACTATCCGCGGCTGCCGAAGGCGACCTGGGGCGAGACATTTCACGCCTTCCGCGAGAGCATCTGGGGCCTGATGCTCGTCGTCATCATCATCGGCGGCATCTATAGCGGCCTGTTCACCGCCACCGAAGCGGCGGCGATGGCTGCGGTGTACTCGTTCTTCATCTCGGTCTTCGTCTACAAGGCCATCGGCATGAGGGACGTGCCGAGGGTGCTGCTGCGCGCCGCCAACACCAGCGCGATGCTGCTCTACATCGTCACCAACGCGGTGCTGTTCTCGTTCGTGCTGGCCAACGAGAACCTGCCGACGGTCCTGGCCGACTGGATCGCGGCGCAAAACCTCGGCTGGGTCGGCTTCCTGCTGGTCGTCAACGTGCTGCTGCTGCTCGCCGGCAACTTCATGGAGCCGAACTCGATCATCCTGATCATGGCGCCGATCCTGGCGCCGGCCGCGAAGAAGCTCGGCATCGACCTCGTCCATTTCGGCATCGTCATGGACGTCAACATGGAGGTCGGCCTCTGCCATCCGCCTGTCGGCTTGAACCTCTACGTCGCATCGATGATAGCCCGAATGCGCATCACCGATCTCGCGGGCGCGGTGATGCCGTGGCTCCTGACCATGCTCGGCTTCCTCGTCATCGTGACCTACTGGCCCGATCTGACGCTGTGGCTGCCGCGTGTGCTGGGGATGCACTGAGCCTATGCGCGGCAGGGCCATGGCTAACGCGCGGTAAACCCGCGCGCTCAAATGCCATTGCTGCACTGGGAACCCATTTTTACGGGTCTACGCTAAGACCATGCCAGTGGATGGGTGCTGGCATGTTTTTCGACCGAATGGAATCCGGACGGGCGTCGATTTCGGATGCCGTCTATGTGGAAGTCATAACGGGCCTTCACGGCACGACGATGCCCACCATTCTTGCGGCCGCCTGCCAGGCGATGGTTGGCGCCATCACCACCTACGAGACCGGCGACATGGTGACGGCGGCGCTGACGGTCGCTGGCATCGTGGTGGCTATTGTCCGCTTGTTCGAGATTTTCGCATTCCGTCGCCGCCTCGCGCGCCCGCCGCAGCTCGGTCGGGCCGAGGGCGCGCGCTGGGAGCGGCGCTATGTGGCCGGCACCATCGTGACGGCCCTCATCCTCGGCCTGTTTGCCGCGCGCAGCATCGTGCTGGGTGATGCGATCTGCTGCGTGATGGCGATCGGCATCGGCTTCGGCTTTGGCGCCGGCGTGGTGGCGCGGCTGGCGCTGCGCCCCGTCGCGGCGCTGCTTGATCTGACCGCGATCGCCGCACCCGCAGCGATGGTGACCTTCATGCAGCCCGATCTGCGCCATGTCGGGCTCGGGCTCCTGATCCTGATGTATGTGGCCGCAAGTTTCGAGATGGTGCGGCTGAGCTTCAACGCCTCGATCAACCAGATCACGCTGAAGCGGCAGTTCGAGCAGCTGTCGCGCATCGATCCGATGACCGGGGTGGCCAATCGTTCGGTGCTGGCGACGGATTTGCCCGCCATGCTCGAGGCCGGGACGATTGCCGTCCATACGCTCGATCTCGACCGCTTCAAGGAAGCGAATGACCGCTTCGGTCATCCCGTCGGCGACGCGCTGTTGAAGCAGGTCGCCGGGCGGCTTAAGGCGATCGCCGCCACCGACGACCTCGTAGTGCGCATGGGCGGCGACGAATTCGTCCTGGTGCAGCGCGTAGCGCGTGATGCGGAAGCGATGGCCCGGCGCATCGTGCAGTCGATCAGTTCGCCCTACGACGTTGATGGACAGGCCATCGAGCTCGGCGTGAGCGTCGGCGTCGCCGTCGCGCCGAATGACGGCCGAACCGCGGAGGCGCTGTTGTCGCGCTCCGACAGGGCGCTCTACCGGGCCAAGGAAAGCCGCGGCGGTTATGTGCTGGCGCCGGAATTGCGGATGGCCGATGCGATCCCTGCTTGCCAGTCGGCCGCCGAAGGGCTGGCTGCGTAAGCGGCGGTTGGAACCGCAATCAAGATGCGGTTAGATGCTCCTCCAGACAAGACGAGCCGGGAGGACGCCAATGACCGAGATTTCCAGCAGCGAGCCGAAGGACGCAACGCCGTCCGTCATTGCGCAGCAAACGGCGATGCTGAATGCGCTGCCATTTTCCGACACGCGGGATTTCGACGACGCCGCGCGCGGCTTCCTCGGCACGATCGAGCACGCGAAGGTCACGAATCCGCAAGGCAGGACGGTCTGGAGCCTCGAGCCCTACGGCTTTCTATCCACCGAGCAGGCGCCGCCGACGGTCAACCCGAGCCTGTGGCGGCAGTCGCGGCTCAACATGGAGCACGGCCTGTTCGAGGTCGTGCCCGGCGTCTACCAGGTGCGCGGGCTCGACATCGCCAACATGACGCTGATCGAGGGCGACAGCGGCGTCATCGTCGTGGACACGCTGACCTCGATCGAGGGCGCCCGCGCCGCCCTCGATCTCTATTACAAGCACCGCGGCCAGAAGCCGGTCGCGGCCGTGATCTTCACTCACACCCATACCGACCACTGGGGTGGCGCGCGCGGCGTGCTGGAGGAGGATGCGCTGGCTACCGGGCGGGTGCCGATCATCGCGCCGAACCTGTTCATGGAGCACGCCGTCTCCGAGAACATCATCGCAGGCCCGGCGATGCTGCGCCGGGCGCAGTACCAGTTCGGACCGTTCCTGGCCAAGGGCGCACGAGGGCAGGTCGATTGCGGCCTCGGCAAGACCATGGCGGCGGGCGCGGTCGCGCTGTTGCGTCCGACCGACCTGATCATGGCGACCGGAGACAAGCGCGTCATCGACGGCGTCGCGTTCGAATTCCAGATGGCGCCGAACAGCGAAGCGCCGGCGGAGATGCACTTCTTCCTGCCGCGCTACAAGCTCCTGAACCTCGCCGAGAACTGCACGCATAATTTCCACAATCTGCTGCCGTTCCGCGGCGCCGACGTGCGCGATGCGCTGGCGTGGTCGAAATACCTCAACGAGGCGCTGCAGCTGTGGGGCGGCAAGGCCGAGGCGATGTGCGGCCAGCATCACTGGCCGGTGTGGGGCCGCGAGCGCATCGACACCATGATCCGCGAGCAGCGCGACCTCTATAAATTCGCGCATGACCAGACCATCCGCCTGATGAACCACGGGCTGAATGCGGCGGAGATCGCCGAGACGATCCAACTGCCGAAGAGCCTGGAGGGCGCCTGGCACGGCCGGGGTTACTACGGCCATATCCGCCATAACGTGAAGGCGATCTATCAAAAATATCTCGGCTGGTACGACGCCAACCCGGTCAATCTCGATCCGCTGCCGCCGGTCGAATCCGGGAAAAAGTACGTCGAGTATATGGGCGGTGCCGAGGCGATCCTCGCGCGTGCTGCCGCGGATTTTGACAAGGGTGAATTCCGCTTCGTGGCGCAGGCGCTCGGCCATCTCGTCTTCGCTGAGCCGGACAACCAAGCCGCTCGCGCGTTGCTGGCGGATACACTGGAGCAGCTCGGCTATGCCGCCGAGAGCTCGACCTGGCGCAACGCCTATCTGTTCGGTGCCCAGGAATTGCGCCAGGGCATGCCGAAGATGCCGCCGCGCCCGCTGATGCCGCGCGAGACGCTGGCAGCGCTGCGCACCGAGCAGCTCTGGGACGTGCTCGGCATCCGCCTCAACGGCCCGAAAGCGGAGGGAAAGCACATCGTGCTGAACTGGAATTTTTCGGATACCGGCGAGAGCTTCGTGCTCAATCTTGAAAACTGCGCGCTGACTTATGCGGAAGGCGTGCAGGCCGACAATGCGGATGCCAGCTTCACGCTGGCGCGCGCGACGCTGGATGAGGTGATCGCGAAGCTGACGAGCTTTCCGGAAGCCGTCGCTGCCGGCAAGGTCAAGCTGTCAGGCAACCCGATGCGGCTTGCCGAGCTGATGGGCCTGATGGACGAATTCCCGCGGATGTTCGAGATCGTGGAGCCGAAGCGGACGGTGGTGGTGTAGGCACGGCAGCTGCCGCACATTCCGTCATTGCGAGCGCAGCGAAGCAATCCAGAATCCCTCCGCGGGCAGACTCTGGATTGCTTCGCTGCGCTCGCAATGACGCGTTGATGGAGCGGGGCGTTATACATTCAACCGTCGTCCCGGCGAACGTCGGGACGACGGTTGTGCGTGTGGCTACTACTCCGCGCTGCTCACCAGTTTGATCCGCGGCGCCTGCGCTTCCGTCATGCTGCGATACGCCGCGAGATAGTCCAGTGCCATTCGCCGCGCCGTAAAGCGCTTC
Source organism: Bradyrhizobium monzae (assembly GCF_021458635.1). Taxonomy (GTDB): domain Bacteria; phylum Pseudomonadota; class Alphaproteobacteria; order Rhizobiales; family Xanthobacteraceae; genus Bradyrhizobium. The sequence continues at coordinate 157,916 of NZ_JAIRDQ010000003.1, read as the reverse complement.
TCGAACTGCTTGCGGATGGCGGTGCGGTCGAGTTGCGCGAGGCGGTTGACGACGCCGGCGGCGCTGAGGATATCCTCGACCACGAAGCCGGTGAGGCCCTCGTCGATGATCTCGGGCACCGAGCCGCGGTTGAAGGCAACCACCGGCGTGCCGCAGGCCATGGCTTCGATCATCACGAGACCAAACGGCTCCGGCCAGTCGATCGGCAACAGCAGGCCGAGCGCGCCGCTCAAAAAGTCCGACTTCTCGTGATCGCTGATCTCGCCGATGAAATCCACCAGCGGATTGTTCACAATCATCGGCTTGATCAACTCGTCGTAATAGTCCTGGTCGGCACGGTCGACCTTGGCTGCGATCTTCAGCGGAATGCCGCAATGCATCGCGATCTTGATGGCGCGGTCGACGCCCTTCTCCGGCGCGATGCGGCCGAGCACGGCGAGATATTCCTGCTTGGCCGGCTTCGGCGTCAGCAGATTCTCCGGCAGGCCGTGATGGATCGTCGTCACCCAGTTCGCCTGCGGTACCGGCCGTCGCTGTGCGTTCGAGATCGAGATGACCGGCATCCTGGAGAAGGTATTGAAGACAGGCTGATGCTCCGGCAGATCGAGCCGGCCATGCAGCGTGGTCAGCATCGGTGTCGGCTGCCGGTAGAACAGCGACCACGGATAATAATCGAGATGGAAGTGGAGGAAGTCGAACTCCTCGTCGTCACATTTTTGCCGCACGCGCTCCAGGAGCACCATGTGGAGCGCGTTGGGATCGCGCACGGAACCGTCGAGGCGAAGCGCCCGGGGCCATAAAGCATCCAGTTTCGCCGACGTCTGCGAGTCGCCACTGGCGAAAAGTGTGACGTCGTGACCAAGGGCAACCAACTCTTCCGTCAGCCAGTGCACCACCCGCTCGGTGCCGCCATACAGCTTGGGTGGAACAGCCTCCGTCAACGGAGCTACCTGCGCGATGCGCATCTCAGCTTCTCCTCTGTGTGATCATGGAAATTAAAGCCCCTACCGAGTTCGGCACCGGCATGCCGCGGAGGGAACGTTCTCGCATTTGCGAAGTTCCTTTCCCCGAACGTTACTTCTTCGACACACTGCAGCGTGGCCGCGATGATGCCATCTCCTCTTCTCACATCGTCCGCATCCGCATGTCGTGATGGGCTCGCCCGGGAACTGAGGCGAAGCAGTCGATGTTCAATCGGCTAAGAGAAAAATTGAAATCATCACGACGGGGTCGCAACGAATGGATCATCTTTCTGGATATGCGCGCAGGCCATTTGCCTTTGTCTTGCGCTATCTACGGCGGCGTTTGGCGTCGCATCTGGTGATCCTGGGCACCGTCGTTGCAGCGGTTGCCTGCTCGGTAGGCACGCAATACGGCGTCAAATCCCTTGTCGACGCCTTGTCCGCGGGAACCTCCCATGGTGGTAGCGTATGGCTGGCATTCATTCTGCTCATGTCACTGATTGCCGCCGACAATTTTCTGTGGCGGATCGCGAGCTGGACGGCCAGCTTCACCTTTGTGCGCGTCACGGGCGATTTACGCCGCGACATATTTCGTCATCTGACCGGACACGCGCCGAGCTACTTCTCGGACCGAATGCCAGGCATGCTGACCAGCCGCATCACCGCCACATCCAATGCAGTGTTCACGGTCGAGAACATGTTTGTCTGGAATGTGTTGCCGCCATGCATCGCCACAATTGCGGCGATCCTGCTGATTGGAACCGTGAGCCCGTATATGGCTGCGGGTCTGATCGTGATTGCCGGCGGCATGGTGGTCGCGATGTTCCGTCTGGCCGCAGCCGGAAAGCCGCTGCATGACGATTTTGCCGACAAGGCGGCCGCCGTCGACGGCGAGATGATCGACGTCATCAGCAACATGCCGCTGGTGCGTGCCTTCTGCGGCATTGGCCACGAGCATGAGCGGTTCGACGCCACGGTGAATCGGGAAGTCAACGCGCGCGGGCGCAGCCTGCGTTATCTGGAGAAGCTGCGGTTGCTGCATGCGGCGGTGACCGTGCTCCTGACCGTCGCGCTGATGGCCTGGGCGGTCACGCTCTGGCAAAAGGGCGAGGCGACCACCGGCGACGTCGTGCTGGTCTGTACTCTCGGCATTTCCATCCTGAGCGCGACCCGCGATCTCGCGGTGGCGCTGGTCGATGTCACCCAGCATGTCGCACGCCTGACCGAGGCCATCGCCACGCTGCTGGTGCCGCACGAACTGCGCGATCACCCCGAGGCCGAGCCGCTGGTCAAGACCGGCGCCGCGATCGCGTATAACAACGTCACCTTCGGCTATCCCGGGGCCGAGAAGATCTTTGAGCGATTCAGCCTGCGGCTGCAGCCCGGCCAGCGCGTCGGCCTGGTAGGCCAGTCCGGCGGCGGCAAGTCGACCCTGTTCACGCTGCTGCAGCGCTTCTACGATGTCGACGAGGGCAGTGTGACCGTCGACGGGCAGGATATTGCCATGGTGACTCAGCAGAGCTTGCGCGAGGCAATCTCGGTCGTGCCGCAGGACATTTCGCTGTTCCATCGCTCGATCCGCGAGAACATCCGCTATGGCCGGCCGAATGCGACCGACGACGAGGTGCTGCGTGCGGCAATCGCGGCGCGCTGCGATTTCATCGACAGCCTGCCGGACGGCCTCGACACCATGGTGGGCGACCGCGGCGTGAAGATGTCAGGTGGCCAGCGCCAGCGCATTGCCATTGCGCGCGCCTTCGTCAAGGACGCGCCGATCCTGTTGCTGGACGAGGCGACCGCGGCGCTCGACAGCGAATCCGAGGAGGCGATCCGCGAGGCGCTGGCGCGGCTGATGCGCGGCCGCACAGTGATCGCGATCGCGCATCGTCTCGCGACATTGCGCAATTTCGACCGCGTGATCGTGCTCAAGCACGGCAAGATCATCGAGGACGGCGCGCCCGACCGGTTGATGCAGGGCCACGGTCCGTACCGTGAGCTGGTGACGCAGGAAATGAGCCGGCTCGCGAAGTTCGCCGCGTAAACCCAACAGTTGCGTTTGCGTTGGTCGCGTTCGAAAAACAAGCCGCAGGGGAGCAGCTCATGGCAATCGAAGCCGCAACCAGGGTCATCCTGGCATCGCAGACGGTAGAGGCCGTCGTGGAGCAAGCGTTCTACATTCCGATGACGGGGCCCGCCGCCCGACCGCGGCGGTCGCTCAAGCACGACGATACTTTCATCGTGCTGGACAGCCACGGCGACATCGGCGCGTCGGCGGGCGGGCCGGATGGCCTGTTCAACCATGACACGCGCTATCTGGCCCGGCTGGAACTCGTGCTCGACGATCTCCAGCCGCTCTTGCTTGGCTCGAACCTGCGCGACGACAATTCGGGATTGACGGTCGATCTGACCAATCCCGACATCTATCGCCAGGGCCGCATTGTCCTGCAAAAGGACCTGCTGCACATCGTGCGCACGATCTTCCTGTGGCGCGGCACGGCGTATCAGCGCATCGGACTGCAGAATCACGGCGAACAACCAGCCAGTTTTGAGCTGACACTGCTGTTCGACAGCGATTTTGCCGATCTGTTCGAAGTACGCGGCGAACGGCGGCCGCGCCGGGGCACCGGCACCAGCAAGCTGCTCGGGCCGACCGACGTGTTGTTTGGATATCACGGCCTCGACGATGCCGAACGCACCACCGGGCTTCACTTCGATCCGCGTCCGACGCGGCTCTCGGTCAATGCCGCGACCTGGCAGCTCGAGCTGGATCCGCATGAGTCCAAATCGCTGTTCGTGGCCGTGTCCTGCAACCGGCCGGTCACGGAGAAGCCGGCGCGCTTCTTCAGGGGCCTGCTCGCGCATCGCCGCGAGTTGCGGCAATCGACGATCGGCGCGGCCAGCATCGAGACCTCCAACAACATTTTCAACGAGGTGCTGTGCCAGGCCATGGCCGACCTCAATATGCTGATGACGGAGACGCCGCAGGGACGCTATCCCTATGCCGGCATTCCCTGGTACTCGACGACGTTCGGCCGCGACGGGTTAATCACGGCGCTGCAGATGCTGTGGGTCGATCCGCGGGTGGCCAAGGGCGTGCTGCGGCGGCTCGCGCATTTCCAGGCGAGGGCGGTTGACCCGCTCGCTGACGCCGCGCCTGGAAAAATCCTGCACGAGATGCGCGGCGGCGAGATGGCGGCGCTAGGCGAGGTGCCGTTCTCGCAATATTACGGCAGCGTGGATTCGACCGCATTGTTCGTCCTGCTTGCGGGGCGCTATGTCGAGCGCACCGGCGACGAGAAAACGCTGGTCGAGCTGTGGCCGGCGATCGAGGCCGGGCTCGCCTGGATCGACGGTCCCGGCGACCCCGATCAGGACGGCTTCGTCGAATACCAGCGTGCCACCGAAAAAGGGCTCGCCAACCAGGGCTGGAAGGATTCGTTCGACGCGATCTTCCATGCCGACGGCAAGCTCGCGGAGGGCAACATCGCGCTGGCCGAGGTCCAGGGCTATGTCTACGCCGCAAAACAGCTCGCCGCACGATGCGCGCTGCGGCTCGGCAAGCCGGATGTCGCGAGGAGGCTCGAGGCGGAGGCCAAGACACTCGCCGAGCGTTTTGAGGAAGCGTTCTGGTGCGAGGAGCTCGGAACCTACGCGCTTGCGCTCGACGGCAAGAAGCGGCGGTGCGAGGTGCGCACCTCGAATGCCGGGCAGGTGTTGTTCAGCGGCATGATCCGCGAGGACCGCGCCCGTCTCGTGGCTGCCGATCTGATGCGGCCGCATTTCTTCTCGGGCTGGGGCATCCGCACCGTCGCGCGCGGCGAGGCGCGCTACAATCCGATGTCGTATCACGACGGATCGATCTGGCCGCACGACAATGCGCTGATCGCGCTCGGGCTCGCCCATTACGGGCTCAAGCACTCGGTGGCCCATGTGTTCAGGGGCCTGTTCGATGCCGCGACCTACATGGATCTGAGGCGGTTGCCGGAATTGTTCTGCGGCTTCCGCCGCGAGAAGCGGCGCGGCCCGACGCTCTATCCGGTGGCCTGCGCACCGCAGGCCTGGGCCAGCGCGACGCCGTTCACGCTGCTGGAGGCCGCGCTTGGCATCGAGTTCGACGTCGCGCGCTGCGAGATCCGCTTGCGCAATCCGCATCTGCCGGCGTTTTTGAACGAAATCGTCCTGCGCGATCTGCGGCTGGGCGAGTCCAGCGTCGATCTGCGCGTCAGTCGCCACGGCCACGACGTGGCGCTGGAGGTGCTGCGCACGCGCGGGCAGGTCCAGGTGTCGATCGTGCTGGCGCGCTAGCGAGCTGCGGCAAGGAGGGTTCATGCGTACCGCCGGATGGTTGGTCCTGAGCGTGGCGATCGTCGCGGGGGTGACGGTTGCCGTATCGCGTGCCGCGGAAGAGCCACCCGCGGCCGCAACCGAGGCGAACGCACCGCCGACGGTGCAGCCGCCGGCTTCGGTTGTGCCTGTCACGCCTAAAGATGCGGCGCCGCCGCCGTCGGTGACGATCATTGGCGCCAGCGACGCCCATGGCGTGCTTGGACGCGACGTGCGCAGTGCGGCGGACGAGGACATGGGCCATATCGTCGACGTCATCGTCGATCTTACCGGGCGCGTGCGCGCCGCCGTGATCGATTTCGGCGGATTCCTCGGCGTCGGCAGCCGCAAGATCGTCGTCGACTGGAACGCGCTGCGTTTCGGCAAGATCACGAACAAGAAGGACAGCATCACGCTGGAATTGACCAAGGCGCAGGTCGCAGCCGCGCCGGAATACAAGGAAGACGCGCCGATGGTCGTGCTCGGCGCGTCCGGCAGTCTTCAACCGCTGCAAGCCATCCAATGAGGAGGGGGGAGGGCTGACCGCCTGTGCTGTTGTCGAGGAAGCTGAATCATGCAGATCGTGAAGGTCGCGTTGAACCCGACAACGTCGCCGTACCTCTGCCTGCGGCCATTCCGGCGCCGTCGCGCCGGAGCCTGCGCGGCCTCGACTGGTTCATCTTCTTTCTCGCCGACGTGCAGACCGGCTTCGGGCCCTTCATCGCCGTCTATCTGACGACGCAGAAATGGACCCAGGTCGAGATCGGCTTGGTGCTGTCGATCGCCGGCATCGTCGCGCTGATCGGCCAGATGCCGGGCGGCGCCATCATCGACGCGGCGAAGTCCGAGCGGCTGGTCGCGGCACTTGCGATCGCAACCATCGGCTGCTGCGCGCTCGCCTATGCGGCGATGCCGATTTTCCCCGTCGTGGTGGCTGCCGCCACTTTGCATGCAGCGGCGAGCTGTGTGCTGGGGCCTGCGATCGCGGCGATCAGCCTCGGTCTCGTCGGTCCGCTCAAGATCGGCGAACGGCTTGGCCGCAACGCCCGCTTTGCCTCGCTCGGCAACGGTGTCGCCGCGGCAGTGATGGGTACCGCCGGATATCTTCTCTCGAGCCGCTCGGTGTTCCTGGTCAGCTTCCTGCTGGCAATCCCGACCCTGATCGCATTGTCGCGGATTCGCGAAGAGGAGGTCGACATCGCGCGCTGCCACGGCGAGATGCCGCGTGAGGCGCCGGTTCCCGGCGACTCCAATATCTGGCATCTGATCCGGCAGAAACCGCTGATCGTCTTTGCGCTGAGCGTGCTGCTGTTGCAGCTCGCGAACGCCTCGATGATGCCGCTGATGGCCAGCGCCGTGACGGCGCGATCGAGCCAATGGGCGACGGTGCTGGTCGCCTTCTGCATTGTCGTGCCGCAGGCGATCGTCGCGCTGCTGTCGCCGACCGTCGGACGCAAGGCGCAGCTCTGGGGTCGGCGGCCGCTGCTGCTGATCGGGTTCGGTGCGCTGACGATCCGGGGCCTGCTGTTCGCGACCGTGCGCGATCCCTATCTGCTGGTAGCGGTGCAGGTGTTCGACGGTTTCACGGCGGCGGTGTTCGCGGTGATGATCCCCTTGATCGTGGCCGACGTCGCCTTCGGCAGCGGGCATTTCAACCTGGCGCAGGGCATTGTCGGCACCGCGACCGGCATTGGTGCCTCCTTGAGCACCGCGCTCGGCGGCTATATCAGCGACAAGTTCGGCAATGCCACCGCCTTCTTCGGGCTAGCGAGCATCGCTGCGACCGGGCTTTTGCTGATCCTGTTCGTCATGCCGGAGACCCGGCGCACGGGCATGACCGCGACAAAAGAACTGGCCGGTTGAACGAGATCAGCCGGCTCCAAGTGGGGGAAGACAAAACGATCAGGCGTCGAGATTGTGCAGGCGTTGACGGTTGCGCAGCACGATCTGGCGGGCGCCGGAGAAACCAAGAATGCCCTGGGCGTGAAGCTGCGACAGCGCCCGCGACACGGTCTCGAGCGTCAGGCCGAGATAGTCGCCGATGTCGCGACGGCACATCGGCAGCGCCATCATGCCGGCTACCGCGAGGCGGCGATCCATTTCCAGCAGGAAGGTCGCAACCCGCTCCATCGCGGTCTTGCGGCCGAGCAGCAGCATGTGGTCCTCGGCGTGGCGCAACTCGCCGGCGGTCATGGCCCAGAGCTTGCGAGCGACCTGCACGTCGGTGCCGGCGGCCTTCTCGAGGCTCGCCCGCTTCACCAGGCGTACGTTGGTGTCGATGATGGCTTCGGCGGCGAGGCGGTGGGTGGCGCCGGATTCGAGGCCGAACACGTCGCCGGGAAGGTGGAAAGCGCCGATCTGGCGGCGGCCGTCGGAGAGAAGCTTGTAGGTGCGGACTGCGCCGGAGACGACCTGGTAGACATATTCCGCCGGCTCGTCCTCGCCATAGATCTCCTCGTCCTTGCGATAAGAGAACTCGGTCGCGACCAGCCCGACCTGACCGGTGATCGCGCCGAACTGGTCGGAGACGGGATGGGCCGGGGCAATCTTGCCGCGAACTTGCGTATTGATCGCCTGGGTGTTGAGCGTCTGGGTCAGCATCTGCGCCATCTCCGTTGTGATGGCGCTTTGGTACGCGGGTTCGGGCGCTTCGAAAATTTCGCGCGATATCTTAAGGGGGGCCCCTTACGTAGAATCCCGTAGGTCAATTCCCGTGGCTGCCCTGAATGGCGTGGCGGATGCGCTTGATCAGGTTTTCGTCGAGCAGCGGCTTCAAGATCACGTCTTTCACGCCTGCGGCCGCGGCCCGGGCCGAGATGTTGCGGTCGGGATAGCCGGTGATCAGGATCACCGGGGTGCCGACGTCGGACTGGCGCAAGCGCTCGGCGAGCTCAATGCCGTTGATATCAGGCATCTTGTAGTCGATCACGTAGCAGTCGGCGCCGGGAGGGCTTGTCGCGTTGAGCAGCGCGGTGGCGTTCCGGAAGGTACGCACCGCGAAGCCGTCGGTTTCCAGCAGGAAGCGCAGCGAACCCAGCACGGCATCGTCGTCGTCGACCACGTAGACGACGGGCTGTGCGGGTGACGCCATTGGCAGCCGCTGATGGTGCGAGCCGATCTCGATCATTCCGATCGCGTAGCACAGCCGGAGGGGACCGGTTTGACCTGCCTCAAATGTGCTTGCCTCAAATTTGCTTGCCTCAATCCTTCAGCATGCCGGCCCGCATCGCCAGCCGCACCAGTTCCGACAGGCTACCCGCCTGCATCTTGGTCATGACATTGGCGCGGTACACCTCGATGGTACGCGGGCTGATGTCGTAGTCGCGGGCGATCAGCTTGTTGGAGAGGCCCGCGATCAGCCCTTCCATGACCTGGCGTTCCCTGGGGCTCAGGGAGGCGACGCGGGCGACGATGTCCTGGGCCACGGCCTCGCTCCTGGCCGCCGGCTCCGCCTGGCGGAGGGCGGTCTCGATCATGGCGGTGAGGCGGTCGTCCTCGAACGGCTTTTCGAGGAAGTCGACGGCGCCGAGCTTCATCGCCTCCACCGCGAGCGGCACGTCGCCGTGGCCGGTCATGATCAGGATTGGAAACGGCGAGTGCCGGGCCTTCAGCTGTTTCAACAGCTCGATGCCGTCGAGGCCCGGCATCCTGATGTCGGAGACGACACAGCCGAAGGCGAGCCGGGGCAGGGTGTCGAGAAAGCTTTGCGCGTCGTCGAACAGAGTGACGCCGAAGCCGGTAGAATCCAGCAGGAAGTTGAGCGAGTCCCGCATCGCTTCGTCGTCGTCGATGACGTAAACATGTCCCTTGGTCGTCATTGATCAGCTTTCGTCCGCTGCTGGCAAGGTGAAGCGGAATGTCGCGCCGCCCGAAGCGTTGCTCTCGGCCACCATGCGGCCGCCGTGAGCTTCGATGATCGAGCGGCTGATCGACAATCCCACGCCCATGCCGGTCTCCTTGGTGGTGAAGAAGGTCTGAAACAGGTTTGGAATGATGTCGTCCTGGAAGCCGGATCCGGTGTCCGACACCGCGACCTCTATCATGTCGTCGGTGATGCGCCTGTTCGTGACGACGAGTTCGCGTCGCGGCGATTGCGCCATCGCCTCCAGCGCATTGCGGAACAGATTGACCAGCACCTGCTGGATCTGCACCCGGTCGGCGAGGACGAGGTCGGCGTTGGGATCGAGACTGAAGCGGAGCTGCACGTTCTGTTCGCGCGCGCCGGCAAGACCGAGCGCGCCGGCCTCCTCGATCAGCTTCGACAGGCTCTCGACCCGCTTCTCGGATTCGCCGCGGGAGACGAAGTCGCGCAGCCGCCGGATGATCTGGCCGGCGCGCAGCGCCTGTTCCGAGGCACGATCGAGCGCGCTCTCGATTTTCGTCGTGTTGGGATCGGTGCTGCCGGCGAGCAGCCGCCGCGAGCCCTTCATGTAATTGCTGATCGCCGCCAGCGGCTGGTTGATCTCGTGGGCGAGCGCGGAGGCCATCTCGCCCATCGCGGTCAGCCGCGAGACATGGACGAGTTCGGACTGCAATTCCTGGAGCCTCGCCTGGGTCTTCTGATGCTCGGTGAGGTCGCGGACGAAGCCGGTGAAATAGGGTTCGCCGCCGGACTGCATCTCGCCGATCGACAGATGCATCGGGAAGGTGGTGCCGTCGCGGCGCTTGCCGGTGACGATGCGGCCGATGCCGATGATGTGCGGATCGTTGGTCGAGCGATAGCGCGCGATGTAGCCGTCGTGGCGGGTGCGGTCCGGCTCCGGCATCAGGATGCTGACGTTCTGGCCGATCGCCTCCTGCTCGGACCAGCCGAACAGGCGTTCCGCGGCCGTGCTGAACAGTTGCATGATGCCGCGACCGTCGATGACGATCATGGCGTCGGGGATCGTGTGCAGGATGGAGCGGAGGTGGATCTCGCGTGTGCGCAGGGCTTCCTCGACCTGCTTCTCCTCGTTGATGTCGAGGAAAATTCCACTGAGATGACGCGCGGCGCCGGCATCATCCCTGATCAGGCCTGCGCGGGCCCTGATCCATTTGCCCAGGTCGGAGGTCCCGGCAATCCTGAAAGAGACGTCGAAGCCGCCGCCGCGCTCGGAGACCTCGCGGATCGCGTCCTCGACGCGTGCGCGGTCGTCGGGCTCGAGACGCGACAGGAGAAGGTCGTAGCTCGCAGGCTGGCCGCGCTCGACGCCGAGCAGTATCCGCGCGGTTTCCGACCATTCCAGTTCGCGCGTCGTGAGGTCGAGATCCCAGGTGCCGACGCCGAACCCTTCGATCCGGACCCGGAAATGCTCGCCGCGATGATCGTCTGGCGGATGCGTCACGCGGGTCGGCGACAAGTAAGGGCTCCCATTCTGTTGCGGCGGGCCGAGTGCTGCGAATGTGTCGACAATCTCGCCCAAGGGCGGGCCGGAGGCAAGTTCGGATCTCTGATTCCATTGGTGGATTTCCCGGCCCACGGCCCCGGCGGTTTGATCTACCTCATCCTGCCTTGCCACGGCGAGGCTAGATTTCTCCCAATTCATTGCCGTTCGGAGAATCGCCATGACATATGCGACCGTGATGGTCAGCCTCGCGCTCGATCAACCCAACAATGCGCGCCTTCGGGTCGCCGGCGAACTCGCCGAACGCTTCGAGGCTGCACTCGTCGGAGTCGCCGCGGCAAAGTTCGCGCCGCCGCTTTTTTTCACCGATGGTGCCGAGGCCCAGCGCCTGATCGATCAGGAGGAGGATTCCGTCAAACGGTGCCTGGCCGATCTGGAGGCGGAATTCCGCGGCGCGGGCAGGAACCGCGGTGGGCGCCTTGAATGGCGCAGCGCCACGGATTTTCCCGCACGATATGTCCTGGAGCAGGCGCGTTGCGCCGACATCATCGTCAGCGGGGGGCAGAGTCCGGTCTTCTCCGATGCCTTTTCACTGGTAAGTCCCAGGGATCTGGTGATGCAGGCCGGCCGGCCGCTGCTGTTCGTGCCTGACGGGATCAACTGGCTCGACCTGCGTAGCGTGCTGGTGGCCTGGAAGGACACGCCCGAGGCGCGGCGGGCGGTGGCGGACGCGCTGCCGTTGCTGCGCAAGGCGAAGGACGTCGCCGTCGTCGAGATTCCGGAGGAGGGCGATGACCGCGCGGCGGTGATGGCACATGTCAGCGACATCGCGGCCTGGCTCGCCCGGCACGGCGTTACCGCTACAGCGCGTGTTCCGGAGGCCGCAGGCAGTGAGTCTGCCGCCGTGCAGTTGGAAAGGATCGCTGATGATGTCGGTGCCGGCCTGATCGTCGCCGGTGCCTACGGTCATTCCCGCTTCCGCGAGCTGATTCTCGGCGGCGTCACTCAATCTCTGGTCACGCAAGCCGCCCGCTGCGTGCTGCTGTCGCACTGACGGCCTCGAGCATAGAAACAAGCGATGAGGACGCGCCGTGTACAAATTCCTTGAGCAGACCGTCGACGGCTACATGACCCGGAACGTCAGGACGGTGCAGCGCGACCATGATGTGCTCGCGCTCAGCGAGATGTTCGAGCAGGACGACTTCAACTCCTATCCGGTCGAGGATGACGGGCAAATCGTCGGCATCGTCACGAAATTCGACATCCTGAAATGCTTTGCGTTCTCGCCGAGCCAGATGCTGCCGCGCTATCGCGACCTGATGAGCCGCAAGGTCGGCGACGTCATGACGCCGGAGTTCATCTATGTCAGCCCCGACACGCGGCTGACGCGCGTGCTCCAGATCATGGTCGAGCATCGGATCCGGAGCATCATCGTGCTCGATAGTGCGGAGAAGCTGGTCGGAATCGTCGCGCGCGAGGACGTCATCGCGGCGCTGAAGGCGACCGCGAGCGAGTGAGGCGGTGCCGTAGGGTGGGCAAATCAAAGCGAAGCGTGCCTACCATCTTTGGGATACGTAGAGAGATCGTGGGCACGGCGCGTTGCGCCTTTGCCCACCCTACGAATCTGAGCGGTAGAGTTGCAGCCTCCGTCATTGCGAGCGAATCGAAGCAATCCAGACTGTCGCTATGGAGAGATCCTGGATTGCTTCGTCGCGAGAGCGCCTCGCAATGACGTGCGGAAAGTCTCCCGGCTTGATTTCAATCAATTCCTCGCGAGGGTGAATGTGGTTTCTGGCGGCGTGTTCTTTCAGAGAGAATCCGCGATGCCCCAGCCCTCCATCTCCAAAACCATGACGACAGGCGAAAGCGGTCTGGCGCTCGTCTTCGCGGTCGCGGCCTTCCTGTGCCTGATTGCCTCGGCCAAGGCGCTCGACGCGCCCTTCGCCTTCCACACCGGGCTGAGCGCAGCCGCGAGCCTGGCCGCGGTGTTCTTCATCATCAACCGCTACTACGATCGCCCGGCGAGGCTGCCGCCCGCGGAGATCAACGGTCGTCCCAACTACAATATGGGCCCGATCAAGTTCACGGCCGCCATCGCGATGTTCTGGGGCATCGCAGGCTTCCTGGTCGGGCTCATCATCGCGTCGCAGCTGGCCTGGCCCGCGCTGAACTTCGATCTGCCCTGGATTCAATTCGGGCGCTTGCGGCCCCTGCACACCTCCGCGGTGATCTTCGCCTTCGGCGGCAACGTGCTGATCGGCACCTCCTTCTACGTCGTGCAGAAGTCCTGCCGCGCGCGGCTCGCCGGCGACCTCGCTCCCTGGTTCGTCGTGCTCGGCTACAATTATTTCATCCTCATCGCCGGCACCGGCTATCTGCTCGGCGTCACCCAGTCCAAGGAATATGCCGAGCCGGAATGGTATGCCGATCTCTGGCTGACCATCGTCTGGGTCACTTATCTGCTGGTCTTCCTCGGCACCATCATCAAGCGCAAGGAACCGCACATCTTCGTCGCGAACTGGTTCTATCTCGCCTTCATCGTGACGATCGCGGTTCTGCATCTCGGCAACAATCCCGCGCTGCCAGTGTCGTTCTTCGGCTCGAAATCCTACATCGCCTGGGGCGGCATCCAGGATGCCATGTTCCAATGGTGGTACGGCCACAACGCGGTCGGCTTCTTCCTCACCGCCGGCTTCCTCGCCATCATGTACTACTTCATTCCGAAGCGGGCGGAGCGGCCGATCTATTCCTACCGGCTCTCGATCATCCATTTCTGGGCACTGATCTTCCTCTACATCTGGGCCGGCCCGCACCATCTGCATTACACGGCGCTGCCGGACTGGACGCAGACGCTCGGCATGACCTTCTCGATCATGCTGTGGATGCCGTCCTGGGGCGGCATGATCAACGGCCTGATGACGCTGTCGGGCGCCTGGGACAAGCTGCGCACCGATCCTGTGCTGCGCATGCTCGTCGTCTCGGTCGCCTTCTACGGCATGTCGACCTTCGAAGGTCCGATGATGTCGATCAAGGTGGTCAATTCGCTTAGCCACTACACCGACTGGACCATCGGCCACGTGCATTCCGGCGCGCTCGGCTGGGTCGGCTTCGTCTCCTTCGGCGCGCTGTATTGCCTGGTGCCGTGGATCTGGAATCGCAAGGGCCTCTACAGCCTGAAGCTCGTCAACTGGCACTTCTGGATCGCGACCCTCGGCATCGTCCTCTACATCTCCGCGATGTGGGTGTCCGGAATCCTTCAGGGCTTGATGTGGCGTGCCTACACCTCGCTCGGCTTCCTCGAATATTCCTTCATCGAGTCCGTCGAGGCGATGCATCCCTTCTACGTCATCCGTGCTGCCGGCGGCGCGCTGTTCCTGATCGGCGCGCTGATCATGGCCTATAATCTCTGGATGACCGTTCGCGTCGGCGAGCAGGAAGTCCAGATGCCCGTCGCTCTTCAGCCGGCGGAGTGAGGAGCTTCCCATGTCGTTCTGGACACGCCACCAAATCTTCGAAAAGAACTCGATCATCCTGATCGTCGGCATTCTGCTGGTGATTGCGATCGGCGGCCTCGTCGAGATCACGCCGCTGTTCTACCTCAAGAGCACGATCGAGGTGGTCGACGGCGTGCGGCCCTACACGCCGCTGGAGCTGGCCGGGCGCAACATCTATGTCCGCGAGGGCTGCTATCTCTGCCATTCGCAGATGATCCGTCCCTTGCGCGACGAGGTCGAGCGCTACGGCCACTTCTCGCTCGCCGCCGAGAGCATGTTCGACCACCCATTCCAGTGGGGCTCGAAGCGCACCGGTCCCGATCTCGCCCGCGTCGGCGCAAAGTATTCCGACGACTGGCACGTCACCCATCTGACCAATCCGCGCGCGATCGTGCCGCAATCGGTGATGCCGGGTTATCCCTTCCTTAGCTCAATCGAAGTCGATCCGGACACGATCGCCGACCACATGCGCACGTTGCGGACGGTCGGCGTTCCCTACACCGACGACCAGATCGCCAACGCGGCTGCCGACATGAAGGCCCAGGCCGATCCGGACAATGCCGGTACCGACGCCTTCACCAAGCGCTACGCCAAGGCCGCCGTGCGTAACTTCGACGGCAAGAGCGGCACACCGACCGAGATGGACGCACTGATCGCGTACCTGCAGATGCTCGGAACGCTGGTCGACTTCAAGCTCTACAGCGAGAAAGCCAATCTTCGCTGAGAAGGCATCACCGATGAAAGCCATCCTGACACTCGACAATCTCGCGTCCGGCCTCGTGACCACGATCTGGACGCCAGTCTTCGTCGCGATCTTTCTCGCGATCATCGCCTACGCGTTCTGGCCCCGTAACAAGGCCGCGTTCGACGAGGCGGCCAGTCTGCCTTTGCGGGAGGAGTAAGACATCATGACCGATCATCATGGCGAATTCGATTCCGTCTCGGGCAGGTCCACGACCGGGCACGAGTGGGACGGTATCAAGGAGCTCAACACGCCACTGCCGCGCTGGTGGGTGATCTCCTTCTACCTCACCATCGTCTGGTCGATAGGCTACTGGATCGTCTATCCGGCCTGGCCGCTGATATCGAGCAATACGACCGGGCTGTTCGGCTATTCGACGCGCGCCAGCGTCGCGGTGGAGCTCGCCAATCTCGAGGCTGTCCGCGGTGAGAAGATGGCGGCGTTGGCGGCGGCGCCGCTCGCGGACATCGAGAGGGACCCGGCCTTGCTGGCGCTCGCCCGCGCCAAGGGCAAGACCGTGTTCGGCGACAATTGCGCGCCGTGCCACGGCTCCGGCGGCGCCGGCGCCAAGGGCTTTCCGAACCTGAACGACGACGACTGGCTGTGGGGCGGCACGCTCGACCAGATCATGCAGACCATCCAGTTCGGCGCACGCTCCGGCCACGCCAAGGCTCATGAAGGCCAGATGCTCGCGTTCGGCAAGGACGGCGTGCTGAAGGGCGACGAGATCGTCACGGTCGCCAACTACGTGCGCTCGCTGTCGGGCCTCCCGGCGCGGAAGGGTTTTGATGCTGCCAAGGGCGAGAAGATCTTTGCGGACAATTGCGTCGCCTGCCATGGCGACGGCGGCAAGGGCAACCAGGAACTCGGCGCGCCCAATTTGACCGACAAGATCTGGCTCTACGGTTCGGATGAGGCAACCCTGATCGAGACCATCGGCCAGGGCCGCGCCGGCGTCATGCCGGCCTGGGAAGGACGGCTTGATCCTTCCACCATCAAGGCGATGGCGGTCTACGTCCACTCACTGGGCGGTGGAAAATAATCGAGAAACGGGGGCGAACAAAAGCGCCTCCGTTTGAGCTGGATCAAT
Organism: Bradyrhizobium monzae; assembly: GCF_021458635.1. Taxonomy (GTDB): domain Bacteria; phylum Pseudomonadota; class Alphaproteobacteria; order Rhizobiales; family Xanthobacteraceae; genus Bradyrhizobium. Next base: position 141,981 of record NZ_JAIRDQ010000003.1, on the reverse strand, counting down.
CGACGCCGCGGCGTCGGGTCTAGGTTTAATCGCGCCACTTCGAGAAGTTCTAACGCGATGAACAAGACCGTGAACCCGAACGAGCTCACATCGGACGACGATGACGGACCGCTCTATGTGGCCCAGAAGAAGGTGTATCCCCAGAGCATCTCCGGCACATTCCGACGGATCAAATGGGGCCTGATGGCGTTCTGCCTCGGCGTCTATTACCTCCTGCCCTTCGTGCGCTGGAACCGCGGCCTCGGCGCCCCCAGCCAGGCGGTGCTGATCGATCTTCCCAACAGCCGCTTCTATTTCTTTTTCATCGAGCTGTGGCCGCAGGAGATCTATTACTTCACGGGTCTGCTGATCGTCGCCGCGGTGGCGCTGTTCCTGATGAACTCGGTCGGCGGCCGCATCTGGTGCGGCTATCTCTGCCCGCAGACGGTCTGGACCGATTTGTTCTACGCCGTCGAACGCTTCGTCGAAGGCGATCGCCGCGAGCGGATGCGCAGGGACAAGTCGGGCAGCGGGCTGACGCTCAAGCGCGTCTCCGAGATCGCCCTCAAGCATGCGATCTGGCTGATGATCGCCTGGTGGACCGGCGGCGCCTGGGTGCTCTATTTCAACGATGCGCCGACGCTAGTGAAGGAGCTTCTGACCTTCGAGGCGCCGATGATCGCCTATATCTGGATCGGCATCCTGACGGCGACGACCTATGTGCTTGCCGGCTTCATGCGCGAGCAGGTCTGCACCTATATGTGCCCGTGGCCACGCATCCAGGCCGCGCTCACCGACGAATGGGCGCTCAATGTCACCTACCGCTACGATCGCGGCGAGAAGCGCACTTCGGTGAAGAAGGCCGCGGAGCTGCGCGCGCTTGGGCAGCCAGTCGGCGACTGCGTCGACTGCTATCAATGCGTCGCGGTCTGCCCGACCGGCATCGACATCCGCAACGGGCCGCAGCTCGAGTGCATCCAGTGCGGGCTCTGCATCGACGCCTGCGACAACGTCATGACCAAGATCGGCCGGCCGAAGCGGTTGATCGGCTATGACAACGACATCAACATCCAGCGCCGCCGGGAAGGCAAGGCGCCGATCTATCGTATCGTCCGCGCCCGTACCGTCGCTTATGGCGCGATCATCGCGGCCGTCGGCGGCATCATGCTCTACGTGCTCGCGACCCGCAGCCTGCTCGACGTCAACGTGCTGCACGATCGCAATCCGGTCGCGGTCAAGCTGAGCGACGGCTCGATCCGCAACGCCTATACGGTGCGACTGCTCAACAAGAGCGGTTATGACCGCGTCGTCGCGATCGACGCGGAGGGTCCGGTCAATCTGACCACGCATGTCGTCGGCGTCGATTCCGTGACGCCTGATAGGCCGATGATCGTGATCCCGCGCGATTCGACCAGCGAGCTTCGCCTGCTCGTCACCGCGCCGGCCGAGAGCAACCCGGAGAAATCGATCCCCGTGCACTTCCACGTCACCGATATCGGGCTCGGCGAGGTCGCCAACACCACCGACAATTTCGTCGCGCCGTAACACCAGGAGATCGCCATGGCCACCAGGCCGCTGACCGGAACCAAAGTGTTCCTGATTCTGGTCGCTTTCTTTGGCGTCGTGATCGGTGTCAACGTCACCATGATGAAGCTCGCGATCGCGACTTTGCCCGGCACTGACGTCGACAGCCCCTATGCCGCGGGCCTCACTTACGACCGCGAGATCTCGGCGGCTCAGGACCAGGCCGCTCGCAAATGGAAGGTGAGTGCGCATATCGAGCGGCGCGCCGATGGCAATGCCGTGCTTCAGGTCGAGGCGCGCGATGCGGCGGGCCAGCCGGTGTCCGGATTGAAATTCGCAGGCCGCCTGGAGCGGCCGACCGACAAGCGCGCTGACCTCGCCGTCGAGCTCGCGGAGGCCGGCCTCGGCATCTATCGCGGCAATGCCGCGTCCGTCGCGCCGGGCCAGTGGGATCTCGTCATCGAAGGCGGTGCCAAGGGCGAGCGAGTGTTCCTGTCGCGCAACCGCGTGATCCTGAACTGAGGTTTCGTCATGCTGGTCACGCGCGATTTCTCGCACTATGTCCGCGCCGCGGGCGCAGGCTTCCAGCACATCGATCTCGCGGTCGAGGGCGTCCACTGCGCCGGCTGCATGGCCAAGATCGAACGCGGCCTGTCCGCTATTCCGGACGTCACGCTGGCGCGGGTGAACCTCACCGACCGCCGCGTCGCGCTGGAATGGAAAGAGGGCACGCTCGATCCTGCCAGCTTCATCGACCGGCTCGGGGAGCTCGGCTACAAGGCCTATCCTTACGAGACCGAGAGCGCGGAGGCGACCGAGGTCGCGGAATCGCGCTTCCTGCTGCGCTGCCTCGGCGTCGCCGCGTTCGCCACCATGAACGTGATGATGCTGTCGATCCCGGTGTGGTCGGGTAACGTCTCGGACATGCTGCCTGAGCAGCGCGATTTCTTCCACTGGCTGTCGGCGCTGATCGCGCTGCCGGCGGCGGCCTATGCCGGCCGGCCGTTCTTCCGCTCGGCCTGGCGCGCGTTGTCGAACAAGACCACCAACATGGACGTGCCGATCTCGATCGGCGTGTGCCTCGCGCTCGGCATGTCCGTGGTCGAGACCGTCAATCACGCCGAACACGCCTATTTCGACGCGGCGATCATGCTGCTGACTTTTTTGCTGGTCGGCCGCTTCCTCGACCAGAACATGCGGCGGCGGACCCGCGCGGTCGCGGGTAATCTCGCGGCGCTGAAAGCGGAGACCGCCGCCAAATTCGTCGGGCCCGATGAGATCTCGCAGGTACCGGTCGCCGCGATCCATCCCGGCGACATCGTGCTGCTGCGGCCCGGCGAGCGCTGCGCGGTCGACGGCACCGTGATCGAGGGGCGTTCCGAGATCGACCAGAGCCTGATCACCGGCGAGACGCTTTATGTCACAGCCGAGCAGGGCGCGCCGGTCTATGCGGGCTCGATGAATATCTCCGGCACGTTGCGGGTGCGGGTCTCGGCGGCGTCGGAGGCGACGCTGCTCGCCGAGATCACGCGGCTCCTGGACAACGCGCTGCAGGCCCGCTCACGCTACATGCGGCTCGCCGACCGCGCTGCGCGGCTCTATGCGCCGGTGGTGCATGCAACCGCGCTGATCACCATTCTGGGCTGGGTCATCGCGGGCGCGGGCTGGCATGATGCTGTTGTCACCGGCGTTGCCGTGCTGATCATCACTTGTCCCTGTGCGCTCGGGCTTGCGATTCCGACCGTGCAGACGGTGGCTTCGGGCGCGATGTTCAGGTCCGGCGTGCTGCTCAATTCCGGCCATGCCATCGAGCGTCTGGCCGAGGCCGACCACGTCATCTTCGACAAGACCGGCACGCTGACGCTGCCCGATCTCGACGTGACCAATGCGGCCGATATCCCCGCCGATATTTTCGAACTCGCCGGCCGCCTCGCGCTGTCGAGCCATCATCCCGTCGCCGCCGCGGTTGCGCAGGCCGCGGGCACGAGGTCGCCGATTGTCGGTGCGGTCGAAGAAGCCGGGCAGGGCGTGCGTGCCGTGGTCGACGGCGTCCAGATCCGGCTCGGCCGGCCGTCCTTCTGCGGCGCCGAGGCATTGGCGGTCGCCGGTCTCGATCCCGAGGCCTCCGTCGTGGCGTTCAGCAAGGGAGCCGAAAAGTTCATCCTCTCGGTGCGGCAGGGCCTGCGTCCGGATGCGCAGGCGGTGATTGCGGCGCTGAAGGATCGCCACATCGGCATCGAGATCCTGTCCGGCGACCGCGAGCCTGCGGTGATCGCTGCAGCCCATGCGCTCGGCATTGCCGAGTGGCGCGCCGGCGTGACCCCGGCCGACAAGATCGCGCGGATCGAGGAGCTGAAGGGGCGCGGTGCAAAGGTGCTGATGGTCGGCGACGGCATGAACGATGCGCCGTCGCTGGCGGCGGCCCACGTCTCGATGTCGCCGATCTCGGCCGCGCATCTCAGCCAGGCCACTGCCGATCTCGTCTTCCTCGGCCGGCCGCTGGCCCCGGTCGTGGCGGCGATCGATTCCGCGCGCAAGGCGCTGCACCTGATGCGGCAAAATCTCTGGCTCGCGATCGGTTACAACGTGCTGGCCGTACCGGTCGCAATCAGCGGCGTGGTGACGCCTCTGATTGCGGCGGCCGCCATGAGCGGATCCTCGATCCTGGTGATGCTGAACTCGCTGCGGGCCCGCAGCCGCGCGCGGGAGGTCGTGTGATGGAGATCCTGGTCTTCCTGGTGCCGCTGGCGCTGATGCTCGGGCTCGCCGGCCTCGCCGCCTTCCTGTGGTCGCTCCGCAGCGGCCAGTACGACGATCTCGACGGCGCGGCATGGCGCGCCATCGCCGACGACGAGCCGCCGCCGCAGGACGCGCCAGCAAAGCGTTAACGCTCCGCCGGTTCCGCCGTCATCCGTACCCCCATCCGGACGATGGTCGCTGGACGGCCGACGGTCGCCGGGCGTAACAATGCCGCAGGATTTTGCGAAGAAGAGTCAGGCTGGCTCTCTGGAGCAGGAGTGCGACGAGCATGCAGGGTAGTACCGGGGCGTGCAGGCCCAACGACCTGCCGGGACAAATCGTGCTGGTGCTGCAAGGCGGCGGTGCGCTCGGCTCCTATCAGGCGGGCGTCTACCAGGCGCTGCACGAGGCTGGCATCGAGCCGGACTGGGTCATCGGCACCTCGATCGGCGCGATCAATGCAAGCCTGATCGCAGGCAACGCGCCGGAGAGCCGGCTCGCGCGCCTGAAGGAATTCTGGAAGCGGATGGAGCAGAAGCCGGTCTGGCCCCTGCCGACCGGCATTCCCGGCTTTGACGACAAGCTTGCCTATTGGTCGACCGTCACGGGCGGCATTCCCGGCTTCTTCCAGCCCAATTCACTGGCGCATGCCGGCGAGTCCTATCCGCTCGGCGCCGATCGCGCCGGCTATTATTCGACCGCGCCGCTGGAGACCACGCTGCGCGACCTCGTCGATTTCGACCTCGCCAACAGCGGCGCACCGCGTCTCACGGTTGGTGCGGCCCATGTCGGCACCAGCCAGATGCGCTATTTCGACAGCCGCGATGGTGAGCTGACGGTGAAGCACGTCATGGCCTCGGGTGCGCTGCCGCCGGCCTTCCCGGCGGTGCGTATCGACGGCGAGCTCTATTGGGACGGGGGCATTCTCTCGAACTCGCCGACGGAGGCCGTGTTCGACGACAATCCGCGCCGGAACTCGCTGATCTTCTCCGTGCATCTGTGGAATCCCGTCGGCGCCGAGCCGACGACGATGGGCGAGGTGCTGACCCGGCACAAGGATGTGCAATATTCCAGCAGGATCGCGAGCCAGATCGAGCGCCAGCAGCAGGCCCATCGGTTGCGCCACGTCATCAACGAGCTTGCGGCACGGTTGCCCGAAAGCGCGCGCGATGATCCCGCGGTGAGGGATCTGATCGGCTATGGCTGCTCGACGCGCATGCACGTGGTGCGGTTGCTGGCACCGCAGCTCGATCGCGAGACCCATACCAAGGACATCGATTTCAGCCCGTCCGGCATCGTGCAGCGCTGGGACGCCGGTTACGCGCATACAAGGTCGGTGCTGGCGCGCGCGCCGTGGATCGGCGAATTCGATCCGCTGTCGGGCGTGGTGCTGCACGAGCATATCGACGAGATGCCGCTGGCTGCGGAATAGCCCCACAGGGCGCCGCTCGCTTCATGGAATTGCCACAGGCCTTGTGGATCGTCGGCTGTCGTCCGCAAGCGAAAGGCGCTGCAAGTGGTGACCGGGAACCATCTGGAGTTGGCTCTCGATCAGGTCCGTGCCCATGCGGCGGGACCGGTGCCCGGCGTGTTCGGCCCTGACACGGTGACCTGGCGGATCGACCGGGAGGCCGTCATCTTTCTTGGTGCCGGCCGTGCGCTGCTGCTTCAACTCGCGCATCCCTGGGTCGCGGCAGCCATCGCCGAGCATTCCAAAACCCTGGCCGATCCGATCGGGCGTTTTCATCGCACCTTCGACATCGTCTTCGCCATGGTGTTCGGCTCGCTCGACCGGGCCTTGCTGTCGTCGCGGCAACTGCACCGGCGCCATTCCATGATCGTCGGCGAGATGCCGGAGACCGTCGGTCCCTTCGCGGCCGGCTCGCGCTACTGCGCCAACGACATCCCGTCGCTGCGCTGGGTTCACGCCACGCTGGCCGAGACCGCGTTGATGGCGCACGATCTGGTCCTGCCACCGCTCGCGGCGGACGAGCGCGAGCGTTACTGGACCGAGAGCCGGACGTTTGGCGCGCTGTTCGGACTGACGGGCGATGATCTGCCGGCGGACTGGGCGGGCTTTGTAGCCTACACCGATGCGATGGCGCAGTCGGACACGCTGACCGTCAGCCCGGCCGCCCGCGAGATCGCCGCGCAGATCTTTGGCGGCGCGCGTCCGTGGCTGCGGCCGCCGCGATGGTATCGCGCGCTGACGGCGAGCCTGCTGCCGGAACGCCTGCGCGCGGGCTTTGGGTTTGAGCTTGATGAGCGCGACAAGAGAGCCGCCGACAATGCGCTGAGATGGATCAGGCGCGTCTATCCGAGATTGCCGGATCGCCTGCGCTACGTCGGCCCCTATCAGGAAGCGCAGGCGCGGCTCCGTGGCGAGCTGCAGCCCGACTGGATGACCCGCTGCCTCAACCGCGCCTGGATCGGCCGGCCGCAGATGGATGCGCGTGGGAAGGGGTGAGAGTCAGGTGGTTGCCACAAACGCCGTCATTGCGAGGAGCACTTGCGACGAAGCAATCCAGACTGCCACCGCGGAGATAGTCTGGATTGCTTTGCTCCGCTCGCAATGACGGAGTACGCGGGAGCGCCTCGGCCCTCACACCGCCGCCAGCTTCCGATACAGCGCGCTGTAGATTCCAGCCGAGATGCTCCAGGAGAACGACCGCCCCATCGCGCTGCGGCGCATGGTGTCGAGCTGGTCCTGGGCCATGAACGCGGAGAAGGCACGGCGGACGCCGCCCAATAAAGACTCGTGCGAGGGCCTCGAGAACAGGAAGCCGGTCTCGCCGTCGGTGATGGTTTCGGCAAGGCCGCCGGTCTGGTGGCCGATCGGCAGTGAGCCGAAGCGCTGGGCGTACATCTGGCTCAAGCCGCACGGCTCGAACCGCGACGGCATCAATGTGAAATCGCTGCCGGCAAAAATGCGCCTGGCCTGGGCTTCGTTGAAGCCGATGGTGACGCCGATGGCGTCGGGCCGGCGGCGATGCGCGTCGATCAGCGCCTGCTCGAGCGCGGGCTCGCCGGAGCCGGTGACAACGATCTGCCCGCCGGCGTCGACGATCTCGTCGGCGGCCGACAGCACGAGGTCGATGCCCTTTTGGTGCACGAGGCGGGCGACGATCGCGAACATCGGCCCGCGCGAGACTGCGAGGCCAAACTGCTTGCGCACGTAATCCGCATTGGCCTTCTTGCCGACCCAGTCGCCGGCGCCGAATTGTTGCGCGAGCTGGGCGCAGGAGCGCGGGTCCCAGCTCTCGTCGATGCCGTTGAGGATGCCGGTGAGCTCGGACGCTTCGGAGCGGACGCGCAGCAGGCCCTCCATGCCGCAGCCGAATTCCTCCGTCGTGATCTCGCGCGCATAGGTGCCGCTGACGGTGGTGAGGTGCGAGGCATAGACGAGGCCGGCCTTGAGGAAGGAGAGCTGGTCGTAGAACTCGACGCCGTCGATGTGGAAGGAGCTTTCGGGGACGCCGATCCGCCGTAGCGAGTCCTTCGGGAAGAGACCCTGATAGGCGAGGTTGTGGATGGTCAGGATCGACGGCAGCTTGGCGCCGCGCCAGGCGAGGTAGGCCGGCACGAGCGAAGCCTGCCAGTCATTGGCATGGACCAGGTCTGCTGCCCAATTCTTGTCCAGCTTGCCCATGGCAAGCTCAGCCGCAGCCGAGGCAAAACGTGCGAAGCGGATATCGTTGTCCGGCCAGTCGCGCCCGGACTCGTCGCCATAGGGATTGCCGGGCCGGTCGTAGAGTTGGGAGCACAACAGCACATAGACGGGCAGGCCGTCTTTGGTGGCGGCCCGGCCGAGCGAGCAGGCCGGCATCTCCGCGAACGCCGGGCAGCGGCCAACAATCTGAATATGCGTGAGTTGCTCGATGATGTCGCGATAGCCGGGCAGCATGATCCGGATATCGGCGAAGGGGCGGAGCGCTCGGGGGAGGGCAGCGGAAACGGCACCAAGTCCGCCGACGCGGACGAAGTCGTCCATCTCCGTGGTGACGAATAAGACCCTCAAGAACGATTGCCCTCTTCCGATCCCGATTGCTGCTATGCAAGATCGGGTCCAGTTGCCCCTGGAAAACTCAAGCCACCCACGAGACGCGTTCGTTCGGTAAAGACTTTCCTACTCGGCTGCCGCCCACTACGGTCGACGCACCAACAAGAGGGAACAATGATAGTTCCTAAGGGGCGGCCGGGAATGCAGCTATCAGATAAGCACGAAGACACGACGACAAAGGCCTTCGCGGGCCTCAGGGTCCTGGATTTTTCGACCACGATTGCCGGCCCCCATTGCGCGCGGATGCTGGCAGATATGGGCGCCGAGGTCATCAAGATCGAGACCGACGGCGGCGAGACGATGCGGACGCGGCCGCCGTTGCGCAAAGGCTGCAGCACCGTGTTCGGCCAGCTCAATGTCGGCAAGAAGAGCGTCGTGCTCGACCTCAAGTCGGAGGACGGCAGGGAGGCGGTCCGCCGGCTGGTCGCCACATCGGACATCCTGGTCGAGAATTTTCGTCCCGGCGTGATGCGCCGGCTGCGGCTCGACTATGGCAGCCTCCGCCCGGTCAATCCCAGGCTGATCTATTGCTCGATCTCGGGCTATGGCCAGACCGGTCCCTCCGCCGAGCTGCCGGCCTACGCGCCGGTGATCCATGCCGCCTCCGGCTACGACATGGCGCATCTCGCCTACCAGCCCGGCCGCAACCGTCCGGACTATTGTGGCATCTACCATGCCGATGTCGTCACCGGCACATATGGTTTCGGCGCGATCGCGTCCGCGCTCTATCAGCGCACCGTGACCGGGCTCGGCCAGCACATCGACGTCTCCATGCTGGAATCGATGCTGACCTTGACGGTGATCGAGCTGCAGAGCTCGCAATTCGCGGTGAAGCCGCCGCCGCGCCCGATGTTCGGACCGACCGAGACTGCTGACGGCTATGTCATGATCACGGTCGCCAGCGAGAAGACGTTTCAGGCCTTGATGGGCGTGATTGGCCGGCCCGAATGGATCCCCGACTCGCGCTTCGCCTCCTACGCTCCGCGGCGCGAAAACTGGGCCGACATGATGGACGGCGTCGAGGCTTGGTCTAAGCGTCTCACGACCGCCGCATGCCTTGTGGATTTAAGCGCTGCCGGCGTGCCGGCCTCGGCCTATCGCACCATCAAGGAAGCTCTGGCCGACCCGCAGCTGGCGCACCGGCAGGCGCTCTCGTCAGTGGAGGATGGAGGCGGCTCGTTTAGGGTGATCAATCTGCCGTTCCGGATGACGGGCGCCGACACCACGCCGGGCGAGACCGTGGCCGTGCTCGGCGAGCATACGCGCGAGCTGCGTGAGGAAATCGGCCTCGGCGATGCGGCGCCAATTCCGTCAGGCAAAACAGAATCGATGAACTGAGTGCGTCACGCCGCGCGCATGCGGCATAGAACCCCGTGTGTTCCTCTTGCCGTGGCGAGCATTTGTCGCCAAGCTCGCCTCCAAGTCATTCAGCGATCCGAAACATCGGACGAGGATCCCGGGAGGAACCATGACGAACATTGCTGCCGCGGCGCGCAAGCGCGCGCCGATTTTCCTTGTTGCGGCATTTGCGCTCCTTCCGTTGGCGAATCCGGCGCAGGCGCAGAAGCCGGGCGGCAGCATCACCGTCGGCTTGGAGCTCGATGTTCCCGGTTTCGATCCGCTGAAGGTTGGCGTCTACGACGCGGCCGTGCTCACCCCGGCGGCCGCCATCTTCGACACGCTGACCTATCTCGACGACAAGGGCGAGGCGCAGCCCAAGCTTGCGCTGTCGTGGACGCATTCGGACGACTTCAAGACCTGGACGTTCAAACTGCGCCCCGGCGTCAAGTTCCACGATGGGACGCCGTTCAACGCCGAGGCCTACAAGGCCAATTTCGACCGGCAGAAGGATCCCGCCAACAAGTGCCGGTGCGCATTCTACATCGCTGCCGTCAATAACGTTCAGGCGCCCGACGAGCTGACCGTCGTCTACAATCTCAACGATCCCTCGGTGAATTATCCGACGCTAGTGTCCTATCCCAACCAGAACGCCGCAGTGCACTCGCCGACCGCCTGGAAGACTAGAGGTGACGACTACAACCGCAATCCTGTCGGTACCGGACCCTATGTTCTGAAGTCATGGACCGCCGGCGACCGCATGGTCCTGGAGAAGAACCCTGATTATTGGGACAAGGACAAGGTCTATCTCGATCGCATCATTCTGAAGCCGCTGCCCGACGCGCAGTCGCGCTTCGCCAGCCTGCAGTCGGGCGAAGCCGACATCGTCTGGGACGACGAGTATGATGCCGACAACATTCAGAAGGCGCAAAAGGATCCGAAGCTGACCGTGCACAGCTACACGGGCTCGGGCACTCAGCCCTACGCTTTCAACACCAAGACCCCGCCGTTCGACGACGTCCGCGTACGGCAGGCGCTGGTCATGGCGATCGACCGCAAGAAGATGTCGCAAGCGATCACCAACGGGCTCGCCAAGCCCGCGAGCAACCCGTACGGTGACGGCTCATGGGTCAAGTGCAAGGACGACGGCGCGCTGCCGTTCGATGTGGCGAAGGCCAAGGCGCTGATTCAGGCGTATGGCAAGCCGGTCGAGTTCAAGACGGTGGTCACGGCGACGCCGCGTGGCCGCATCGTTGGCCAGGTGTTGCAGCAATTCTGGAAGAATGTCGGCGCTAGCATGGAGCTCGATCAGGTCGATCAGGCGACGATTCCGCCGCGCGCCTTCATGCGGCAATTCCAGCTCATCCCATGGCGGATCGTCGACCTCGCCGATCCTGACCCGCAGATGTTCGCCAACTTCCACACCGGCAGCCCGGTCGCGCTGGCCAATTACTCGAACCCGGAGCTGGACAAGCTTCTGGAGCACGCGCGTGTGACCGCCGAGGTCGACAAGCGCATCGAGGATTATTGTGCGGCCACGCGCCTGATCAACAAGGAAGCGATCTGGTTCTGGACTTTTCAGAACACGTATTACGCAATCTCCAGCGCGAACCTCAAAGGGCTGCCGAAGATGTATAGTGGGATGATCGACGTGTCCCGCGTCTGGAAGGAATAGCCTGCGCATGGTCGCCTTCGTTGCGCGCCGCTTCCTGTACGTTGTGCCGGTCCTGCTCGCCGTCTCGTTGCTGACCTTCCTGATCGCTTCGCTGCTGCCGGGCGATCTTGCCTATGTCATTCTCGGCGATCAGGCGACGCCAGAGAAAGTTGCCGCGCTTCGCCACGACATGGGGCTGGATCAGCCAATCTGGTGGCGATATCTGAGCTGGCTCGGCCACGTCCTGCAGGGCGATCTCGGCCGCTCGTTCCGCACCGGGCAGACCGTGCTGCAGGCGGTCTCCGAGCGCATCCCGGTCTCGCTCGAGCTGATGCTGATGGCCGAGTTCATCGGGCTCCTGATCGGCATTCCCCTCGCGATCGCCTGCGCCGCGCGCGCCGGCGGTGCGTTCGATCGCTTCATGACCGGCGGCGCTTTTGCGATGCTGTCGATGCCGTCCTTTCTGCTGGCGATCCTGCTGATCTATCTGTTCGCGGTCGAACTGCGCTGGCTGCCGGCGACCGGCTATGTGCCGTTTACCGAGGAGCCGTTGGCCAATTTGCGCTTCTTCGTGCTGCCGGCGCTGACGCTGGCACTGGCGGAATGGCCGGGCATCATGCGGGTGCTGCGCTCCGACATGATCGCGACCTTGCAGGAAGACTACATCGCACTCGCCAAGGCCAAAGGCCTGAAGCCTTCGCGTATCCTGTTCGTGCATGCGCTGAAACCGTCGTCGCTGACGCTGGTGACGGTGACCGGCATCAATATCGGCCGCCTGCTCGGCGGCACGTTGATCGTGGAATCGATCTTCGCTCTGCCCGGCATCGGCCGGCTGCTGGTCGGCGCGATCTACACCCGCGACCTCGTCATCCTCCAGGGCGTGGTGCTGCTGGTCGCCTGCGGCTTCGTCATCGTCAACTTCATCGTCGACATGCTCTACGCTGTGCTCGATCCGAGGATCCGCCATGGCCACGCTTGAGCTTTCGATCCAGCACGAGGTAGCTGCACCGGTCCGGCGCAAGCGCAAGCTCGGACTGCTGTTCTGGATCGCGAGCCTCTGGCTCGCAATCATTCTTGCGCTAGCGATCCTCGCGCCGGTTCTGCCGCTGCAGAATCCGACCGACATGGATATGCTGGAGCGCCGTGCCGCCTTTTCGAGCGAGCACTGGCTCGGCACCGACGGCCTCGGCCGCGACGAGTTTGCCCGGTTGATTTTTGGCGCGCGCGTGTCGCTGACCGTGGGGCTGATCGCCCCAATGATCGGGCTTGGTATCGGCGGCGCGCTGGGCCTGCTCGCCGGCTATTTCCGCGGCCGGTTCGAGACGCTGGTGGTCGGCAGCATGGATGTGCTGCTGGCCTTTCCGCCGCTGGTTTTCGCGCTTGCCGTGACCGCCTATCTCGGCCAGTCCATTCCCAATCTGACCATCATCCTCGGCGTGCTCGGCATTCCCGCCTTCATGCGCGTGGCGCGCGCGGCGACGCTGACATTGGCCCGACGTGAATTCGTGATCGCGGCGGAGGCGCTGGGCGCGAGCCACGCTCGCATCCTGTTGCGCGAGCTGCTACCGAACGTGATCCTGCCGCTGCTCGCCTTCTTCCTGCTCGGCGTCGCCGTCACCATCGTGGTCGAGGGCGCGCTGTCTTTCCTCGGGCTCGGCGTGCCGCCGCCGATGGCGAGCTGGGGCAGCATGATCGGCGAGGGCCGCGACAGCCTCGACGTCGCGCCGCGGTTGGCCTTCCTGCCGGCGGCTGGATTGTTCCTGACCGTGCTGGCGTTCAACCTCGTCGGCGACACCATGCGGGCGCTGACCGACCCGCGTCAGGGGGCGTTGTGAGCGCGCCGCTTTTGACCATCGCGGACGTTGCGGTCGAGCTGCCGACCCCGCGCGGAAACTTGCGTGCCGTCGATCATGTCGATCTGTCGCTGGAGGCGGGGCGTACGCTCGGCATCGTCGGTGAATCCGGCTGCGGCAAGACCATGCTGTCGCGGGCGATCCTCCAGCTGCTGCCGAAGAAGGCGAAGCTCTCCGGGCGCGTCATGTTCGACGGCCAGGATCTGGTGCGGCTCGCGCCTGAAAGCCTGCGACGCCTGCGCGCGCGCGACCTTGCGGTGGTGTTCCAGGACCCGATGACCTCGCTCAATCCGGTGCTGACCATCGGCACCCAGTTGATGGAAACGATCCAGGAGCACCTCGAGCTCGATGCGCCGGCCGCGCGAAAACGCAGCATCGAGTTGCTCGCGGCCGTCGGCATTCCCGCGCCGGAGCAGCGGCTCGCGCAATATCCGCATCAATGTTCCGGCGGCATGCGCCAGCGCATCGCGATTGCGATCGCGCTATCCTGCGAGCCGAAACTCCTGATCGCGGACGAGCCGACCACGGCGCTCGACGTCACCATCCAGGCGCAGATCCTCGACCTGCTGGCGCGCGAGCAACGCCGCCGCCACATGGCGATGATCATCATCACCCACGATCTCGGCGTGGTTGCCGGCCGCGCCGACGAGGTCGCGGTGATGTATGCGGGCAGGGTGGTGGAACGCGCGCCGACGCAGGCGCTCTTCAAACGCATGCACATGCCCTACACCGAGGCGCTGCTGGCGGCGATCCCGAAGCTGGAGACTGCGCCGCACACGCCGCTGCCCGCCATCTCCGGCCGTCCGCCCGATCCGACGCGACCGCTCAAGGGCTGCTCCTTTGCGCAGCGCTGCCGCTACGCTGCCGGGCGCTGTCACGAAGCCAAGCCCGAATTGAAGAGCGCCGAGATGCCCGGCCATCTCTATGCCTGCTTCCACCCGATCCAGATGGCGGAAGGGATTGGCGCATGATGCAGCTTGCCGTACAGAATGAGCCGCTGCTGAATGTCGACAATCTCGTCGTCGAGTACGGTCTCGGCAACAAGACGGTGCACGCGGTCTCCGGCGTCAGCCTTCACGTCGCGCGCGGCGAGACGCTGGGGCTGGTCGGCGAATCCGGCTGCGGCAAGTCGACGCTGGGCCGTGCAGTGCTGCAATTGCGCCGGGCCAAATCCGGCCGCGTGCTGTTCGACGGCGAGGACCTCTCCGCGATGGAAGGCGAGGCGCTGCGAAAAATGCGCCGCCGCGTGCAGCTGATCTTCCAGGACCCGATTGCCTCGCTCAATCCGCGGCGGCGCATTGGCGACATCGTCGCCGAGCCGTTGATCATCGCCGGCGTCAAGGATGCTGCCGAGCGCAAGCGGCGTGTTCACGACGTGCTCTCTGCGGTCGGGCTCGATCCCGATCTCGTGGCGGGCCGGCTGCCGCACGAATTCTCCGGCGGCCAGTGCCAGCGCATCTGCATCGCGCGATCGCTCGTGCTCAACCCCGAGTTCATCGTCTGCGACGAGCCGGTGTCGGCGCTCGACGTCTCCATCCGCGCGCAGATCCTCAATCTGCTGGAGGAGATGAAGGCGCGGTTCGGCCTGACGCTGCTGTTCATCGCGCACGACCTCGCCGTGGTCAAAGCGGTCAGCGACCGCGTCGCGGTGATGTATCTCGGCCGGCTCTGCGAGGTCGGCCGGTCCGAGCAGTTGTTCGCAAAGCCTGCGCACCCCTATACCGGGCTGCTGCTGGAGGCGATCCCGGTGCCTGATCCGGACGTGCGTCCCGCCGAGAGCGTGGCGATCGGCGAGCCGCCATCGCCGATTGCGCCGCCGTCCGGTTGCCGCTTCCGCACCCGCTGCCCACGGGCGGACCAGCGATGCAGCGCGGAGATACCGGAGTTGCGCGAGGTCGCGCCAGGCCAGTTCGCGGCTTGCCACCATCCGCTCGCCTGAACTAAGACGGCTGTGCGGGTTTGTCTCGCCCCGCCGCTCGTGGCATGGTGGCGCGACGAGAAGACGTACGCCGGGAGGACGCCATGAAGAGTTTCAAGGTCGCTGATTTCAAGGCGCCGCTGCAGGAGTTCGACGAGGCAACGCCGCAACCATCGGGCACGCAGGTGCTGATCAGGGTCAAGGCCGCCGGCGTCTGCCACAGCGACCTCCACATCTGGGAAGGCGGCTACGACCTCGGCCATGGCCGCAAGCCCCTGTCGTTGAAAGACCGCGGCATCAATCTGCCGCTGACGATGGGCCATGAGACTGTCGGCGAAGTCCTGGCGTTCGGGCCCGACGTGAAACCGACCGACCAGGGCGGTCTCAAGCTTGGCGATGTCGGCCTGGTCTATCCCTGGATCGGCTGCGGCAAATGCGCCACCTGCCTCGCCGGTGACGAGAACATGTGCCTGACGCCGCGCTCGCTCGGCGTCTATTGCGACGGCGGCTATTCCGATCACATGCTGGTGCCGCATCCGCGCTATCTGCTCAACCTGAAAGGGCTCGATCCCGCGTCGGCCGCACCCTATGCCTGCTCGGGCGTTACCACCTACAGCGCACTGAAGAAGGTCGAGCAGCATTTTGACACGCCGATCGTGATGTTCGGCGCCGGTGGCCTCGGCCTGATGGCGCTGTCGCTGCTCAAGGCGATGGGCGGCAAGGGCGCGATCATGGTCGACATCGACGCCAGGAAGCGCGAGGCCGCGGAAAAGGCCGGCGCGCTCGCCACCGTCGATCCCAAGGCGCCGGATGCGCTGGAGCAGCTGGCAAAGAAAGCGGGTGGGCCGATCCGCGCCGTGATCGACCTCGTCGGCAACGCTGCGACGACACAGCTTGGCTTCGACTGCCTGACGAAGGGCGGCAAGCTCGTCATCGTCGGCCTGTTCGGCGGCGGCGCGACCTGGGCCTTGCCGCTGATCCCGATCAAGGCAGTGACGATCCAGGGCAGCTATGTCGGCAATTTGCGCGAGACGCAGGAATTGCTCGATCTCGTGCGTGCCAAGAACGTGGCGCCGATCCCGGTGACGAAGGCACCGCTCAACAAGGCCAACGACGCGCTGGTGCAGTTGCAACAGGGCGCGGTGGTCGGGCGCACGGTGCTGATGCCGTAGTTCTCTTCCGTCATTGCGAGCGGAGCGAAGCAATCCAGAGTCTTTCAGCAGAGACAGTCTGGATTGCTTCGTCGCTTCGCTCCTCGCAATGACGGGCCTCTTCTTCCTTCGCGTGAGAAAATCCGCATGCCCGCAAACAACGCCTTCCACATTGCCGTGCTCGCCGGTGACGGCATCGGTCCCGAAGTCATGGCGCCCGCGCTCGAGGTGCTGCGCAAGATCGAGACAAAGTCGGGCCTGCGCTTCCGCTTCACCGAGGCTCCCGCCGGTGCCAACAATTATCTCGCCACCGGCAAGTCGATGCCGGACAGCACGATCAAGCTCTGCGAGGAGGCCGACGCGATCCTGCTCGGGGCCTGCGGCCTGCCGTCGGTGCGTTACCCCGACAATACCGAGATCGCGCCGCAGATCGAGCTGCGCTTCATCTTCGATCTCTATGCCGGTGTGCGCCCGGCGCGGCTGATTCCGGGCGTGCCGAGCCCGATCGTCGGCGCTGACAAGCGCGGCATCGATCTCGTCGTGATCCGCGAGTCCACCGAAGGCCTGTTCGCCTCGATGGGCAAGGGCGTCGTCACCCATGACGACGCGCGCGAGACCATGGTGATCACGCGCAAGACCTCCGAGCGGCTGTTCGAGTTCTCGTTTCGCCTCGCCGAGCGTCGCAAGGCACGTGGCAAGCGGGGCAGCCTCGCCTGTGTCGACAAGGCGAACGTGTTCAAGGCATTTGCGTTCTTCCGCGGCATCTTTGACGAGATCGCGAAGAAACATCCCGAGGTGAAGACCGATCGCCTCTATGTCGATGCCTGCTCGGCGATGCTGGTCAAGCGCCCCTGGGATTTCGACGTGATGGTGATGGAGAACATGTTCGGTGACATCGTCTCCGACATCACCGCGAGCCTGATCGGCGGCCTCGGCATGGCGCCGTCGGCCGACATCGGCGACAAATATGCGGTGTTCCAGCCGTGCCACGGCACCGCGCCCGATATCATGGGGCAAGGCAAGGCCAATCCCACCGGCATGATCCTGTCGACGGCGATGATGCTGGACTGGCTCGCCGACAAGCACGGGGTCGAGAGCGCGGCGGAAGCCGGCGAGCGGATCGAGCGCGCGGTCGATCAGGTCTATGCCGGCGGCCTCAAGCCGATGGAATTTGGCGGCAGCAACGGCACGGCGGACATCACGAAGGCGGTGCTCGCGGCGCTGTAGACGCGGGCGGGCGATCGGGGAGCTGGAAGACCATGAGCAAGCCGGTCGCCGAACACTATCGAGCGCTCCGGACCTTTGCCTTCGGCGACAGTCCGGCGCTCGCGGATGAATTGTTCGAGCTCGTCGTCAAGGGCGTCAAGACCGCGACCTGCAGCACGGAGGACGAGCCGAACACATCGACGCCTGGTGAGCGCTGGGTCGTGCTCGATGGACGGGGACAACCACGTTGCGTCATCGAAACCGTCGAGATCACCTACCGGCGCTTCCATGACGTCGACGCCGCCTTTGCCTACGATGAGGGCGAGGGCGATCGAAGCCTTGCCTATTGGCGCAATGCCCATCGCACCTATTTCGGCCGGCTCGGACGCTTCAGCGAAGACATGATGCTGATGTGCGAGCGCTTTCGCCTGATCGAGGTTTTCGCCGATTGACGCCGCGGGCCTCGCAAGAAAAAGGGGCCTCGCGGCCCCTTCGTCATCTACCAGCGGTGCCAGTGGCGATAGCCCCCGCCCCACCGGCGCGGGCCGTAACCGTAGAAGCGTCGCGGGCCGCCGTAATAGCCGTAGGCGCCGTAATAGTTCGGGCGCCACCAGCAGCGGCCCCAGGCGTTGCAGACCATGCGCACCTGATCGACGTGCGCGGCCGGACCGCTGGTGACCTGGTCAGCCAGCGGAATGCCGTTCGGCATCGCCGCGAGCGCTTGTCCCGACACCAGCGCGGCGCTGCCAAGAGCAGCCAGACCAAGAACAACAGCAAGTTTGAGTTTCATCGCAATCTCCCTCGTTGGTGGCGGGAGAACTTGCAGGGGATCAACTGGTTGCTATCGCAGCGCAGGGAGGCGAGGAATTTAATCTTGGTGAACAGGCGTTCACGGGAGCGGCCTCGTCGCGATGCTCATCCGCGAAGTTTCGTTCAAGCACGCATCCCGATTGCAGGCCGAAATGGTGGGTCATGCTCGGGCGAGGATGCCGGAGCGTAGTGATCGAATTTCATTGTGAAGGTTGCGCGCCCCTGGCTTATCGAGCGCAGGTCATTCACGTAACTGAACATGCGGCTGAGAGGCACCATCGCGTTGATGACAGTGGCGCCGCCGCGCGTGTCTTGCCTCTGGATCTGCCCGCGCCGCAAATTCAGGTCTCCGATGATGGGACCCAAACAGTCCTCAGGGCTCACCACCTCCACCGCCATGATCGGCTCGAGCAGCAACGGCCCAGCGTTTTCAAGCGCCTGTCGGAAGGCCGCGCGTGCGGCGATCTCGAAGGCAAGCGCAGAAGAGTCCGTGTCATGGTATTTGCCGTCAACCAGTTCGACCTTGATGTCGATCACCGGGAAGCCCGCGACCACGCCCGAGGGAAGCACGCTCTCGATCCCCTTTTCGACGCCGGGGATGAATTCTTTCGGTACCGCGTTGCCGGCGATCCTGCACTCGAACCGGTAGCCCTGGCCGGGCGCGTTCGGCTCGACACGCAGTTTGACGGCCGCGAACCGGCCTGAACCGCCCAACTGCTTCCTGTAGGTATATTCCATCTCGGCCGGCCAAGTGATGCGCTCACGGAACGCCACCTGCGGCGCCCCAACTCCGAGATCGATGCCGTAGGTGCGCCTGAGGGTTTCGAGCTTGGCGTCGAGATGGAGTTCGCTCACGCCCTTCAAGACGACCTGTCCGGTCTCGTGATCGATCGACATTTCGAAAGCAGGGTCCTCGGTCGCGAGCTTCGCCAGCGCAATGCCGAGCTTCTCCGCATCGGCCTTCGACTTCGGCTCGATCGCGATCTCGACCAGCCGCGGCTGTGAGAACATTTCGTTCGCCGTGATAAACGGATTGATTCTGGGAGTGCCGGACTTCCAGTTCACCCATTCCTGGGCCTCGTGGAACGAAACAAAGTCGGCGATCGGGATATCAGTCAGGTCGGCCCGTCGGACGACGCGCCAGCCGCCTTCTTGGAGGCGTTCGATAATGAAAGATTCCTTGGGCAGGTCGGCCATTTGACGAATATCAAACCTCAAGCACGCCGATTTCAGGCCACTAAGCCGTGGACCTCGCGTGATCGGCGAAGAACGTTGTCTGACGCGTAATTGCAAGCTCGTGTCCGGTAATCCCGCGCAAGATCGCGCCCAGCGCAAACCACCGGTCAGACGGAGCGCATTCCTTGTTCTCGGCTGTCAGTGTCGCGAAACTGAAGCCAGAAGCTTCTCGCGCCAGCTCACCGATGGTGTGGATACGCTGCGGAGCGCTCCGGGCGACAAGCCACCACGCGTAATCAAAGCCAACAAACAGTGCGCTTCCCAGAAAGAGCACAAGCCGGTAGTCCAGCGAGGTCCCAAAGGCGACCCACAAGCAGCCGAGCACGCCCAATATGAGCGGGGCCCGCCAACGGAAGATTGCCGGCTCCTTCTTTATCCGGAAAGGTGATTCCAGACTTGGAAGATCAAGGCCAGAACTTTGCGCAAGGCGACGCCATTTCGAAGCCATCGAACGAGGTTCAATTCGCTCGAGTGCTGACATGGGCGTCTGAGGTGTGATCTCGCCCTCGAGTCCCATCGTTTTGAGTGCTCGACGCAGGCGATAGAACGCCAGTTGAGACAGGCATGTCTGTGTCCCGCTTCCGGCGTTCGGACGTTTCAGTTCGATCAGATCGTGAAGCTGGCCGACGGTCCGCGTCTGCTCGGCTTCCGCTGCGGTCAGCTTGATCCCAAAGGTTCGCTCAACGTCGTGGATGACGTCCACATCATCGCCGTCGCCGACGAAGTTCAACGTGTCTTTCATGTTTTGACCATCTGACGGGTTGCCGTGATCGGAGCATGCGTTGCACTTGGTCCAATCAGCGCGGCGGCGTCGTGCCCATCCTTATCGGCCGCGGTGCGCCATGGTGTTATTCTGCCGGTGTTTTGCCCGACGTGTCAAATCTCATTGCCGCACGGCTCGCGCCATATCGAGCTTGTTGAGCAATTTCTACTTTGCATGGGGTTGTTTTCGAGATTTTTGTGGCGCGTCCAGCGCAGAGGCTACTTCCCCGAAAACTGCGGCTTGCGCTTCTCCATGAAGGCCTGCCGGCCCTCGCGGAAATCCGCGCTGTCCATGCAGGCCGTGCCGGCCGCCTTGATAGCATCCATGTCGCGGGCGCTTTGGTCCTTCAGCACCGCGGCGATGGTGATCTTGGCGGCCTTGATTGCAAGCGGCGCGTTGTGCGAGATCGTCTCGGCAATCGTCATGGTCTCGCCCCAGAGCTGATCGTCCGGGATCACGCGCTCGACGAGGCCGATGCGCAGCGCTTCGGTGGAATCGATGCGCATGCCGGTGTACATCAGCAACCGCGCCCAGGACGGGCCGACCAGCGACACCAGGTGCCGCAAGCCATCATAACCATAGGCGATGCCGAGCTTCGCCGCGGGGATGCCGAACTGGCTGTCATGCGCAGCGATGCGGATATCGGCGAGCATTGCGACCTGCATGCCGCCGCCGAGGCAAAAGCCCTGGATGCAGGCAATCGTCGGCTTCGGGTAATCGGCGAGCAGCGCGCGCTGGGCGGCGCTGCGCTTACCGTATTCCTCGGAGGCCGCCGCATTGTGGCGGGTTTTCTCGAACTGGCTGATGTCGGCGCCTGAGACGAACGCCTTGCCGCCGGCACCGCGCATGATCACGACGCGCACCGTATCGTCGTCGCGCAAGGCTGTCAGCGCCTCGCCAAATCCCTCCCACATCTCCAGCGACATCGCGTTGCGCTTGTCGGGATTGTTGAAGGTGATCACACCAATGCCGTCGGTGACCTGCTTGGTGATCTTGCCGTCGGCGTAGGGAGTTTCCTGGGAGAGATCGGGCATTGCGCGCTCGCTTGTCATTGGCGAGGCGCAATGTGCGACTTTGGCGAGGGCCGGGTCAACCGCGGCAGGGCAAGGGATCTGCATCCGGCCGTGCCGCGATTGCATGCCTACTGCGCCATATGCGCGGTCAGCGGATGGCTGCCGGCATTGCTGAAGAACGCGGCTTCTTCGGCGGTCGCCTCCAGCAACTGCTCGTCCTGATTATAGATGTCGTTGCGGAACTGGATGGTCTGGTCCTTGGTCATCCACGCCGTGAGATAGATCCAGGCCACCGGCACCTTCCTGGCCATGGCGACCTCCTGATGCTGACCCGTGGCGATTTCCGCGTCGATCGCGGCGCGGCTCCACTTCGGCTGGTCCTTGAGCAGCCAGGCGGCGAGATCGCGCACATTGTCGACGCGGGAGCAGCCGTGGGAGTCGAAGCGGTAATCGTCGCTGAAGAGATTGCGCTGGTTGGTGTCGTGCATGTAGACCGAATAGGAGTTCGGCATGTCGATCTTGACCGCGCCGAGCGCGTTGAAAGTGCCGTTCTGCTGGCGCACGGTGAAGTTTGGCGTGTGCGCGCCCGACCAGTCGACCGAATGCGGGTCGATCGGATTGTCGTGGCCGTCGAGCACGTCCATGTGCATGCGCGACAGATAGGTCGGGTCCTTGCGCATATGCGCGGAGATCTCGGTCTTTGCGATCGAGGAGGGCACGGTCCAGGTCGGGTTCAGCACCACGCCGGTGATCTGGGCCGTCAGCGTCGGCGAGGGCTTTTCGGTCTTGCCGACGATGACGCGATAGCGCCGCACCACGATGTCGTTCTCGATCGCCTCGGCAAAGGCGGCGGGAATGTTGACCACGACATAGCGCTGGCCGAAGCTGAAACTGCTGTTCTCGAGCCGCTCGAGCGATGCCTCCAGCTGGCGGATGCGCTTTTGCACCGTGACGTTCATCGCCGCGAGCGTGCGTGGCGTGATCAGGCCCGTCGGCGCAAGACCGTGGCGGGCCTGGAAGCGCTTCACACCGTCCGCGAGATCCTGGTCGAAAGCGCCGCTCGCTTTCTCGGCCGCGAGGTCGCCCGAGAGGATCAGCCGCTTGCGGAGGAGGTCGTCGTTGGCGCCCTGGACGCCGGGCGCGAACTTGGCGTCCGCAGGGATCGCCGGCCAGCCGCCGCGCACCGCGAGATCTGAATAGCTCAGCGCCGCGTCCTTGATGCGCTGGGCGGTGCCTTCGTCATAGGTCGGCTCATGCGTCAGCGCGAGAGCTGCGGCCGAGCGGCTCTCGGCTGTCGAAGCCGGTGCCGCAGGGGCGGCCTTGGGGGCGGCGGCGTGAGCCGGGTTGGCGGCTGTCGGGACTATGCCGGACGGGGTGGCGGCCTTGGGCGTGGCCTGGCCCGTGGTCTCGGTCTGCGCGAGCGCGGAAGCGCTGGCGAGGAGGCCGATGGCAATGATCACGGCATGGCGTTTCGACATCTGTCTGGTTTTCCCCATGAGGCAATTCCCGGCCGCTGTGCTGCGTGCGCCGATTCCCGAAATCGGCGAGAAGCTAGGGCATCGGAGTTGCGGTCCCATTAAGCACGGCGCATCGAGGCCCCGTGTGTCCAACGCGGAGGCTCTCGATTAGGTCGCAACAAGGCTGGGGCGGGTTCGCGAAAACCGCGACGAATACCAAAAAAAAGGGGCGGCCAAGCCGCCCCGAAGATCGAAGGCCACGCGCGTGGGCGCGCAAGCGCTTATCCTGCCAATCAGGCCTCGCCCAATCCAGCCGCGCCCCCGCGGCGCGGCGGATTGAACATTGGCCGTGAAGGCCAGACCGTCAATCGATCAGGCTTCGTTCGCCGCGATCGATTCCATCAGCGAGACGAGCTGACGCTGCACCGTCTGATCCTTGATCTTGCTGTAGGCGCGCAGCAGGCGAAGGCTGAAAGCCGAGTCCAGGAACAGGAGGCTTTCGACTTCGCGGGCCTTGTTGTCGCCGTCATAGAAGAAGGTCACCGGCACATCGAGGGCGGAGGCGATCTGCTGAAGCCGAGCCGCGCCGACGCGATTGACGCCCTTCTCGTATTTCTGGACCTGCTGGAAGCTCACGCCGAGCTTTTCGCCGAGCTCGGCCTGCGAGATCTTCATCTCGACGCGCCGCAGACGGATCCGCTTGCCAAGCTCGATGTCCGGCTTGCCAGCACTGCGCTGCTTCATTCTCTTCGCCGCTGCTTTCATTTTATTTTTCACCTTTGTTCTTCGGTTGAAAATCCCCCGAAGAGCTGGGTCAGGGGTTCGCCCATATACGAGTCCTTGAATTCATGCGGATGCACGAATTCTTCCTTAAACCACGGGAAGCGAGCTGGATTGAAAGCTTCGATCAGCCAATCAATCATGTGCCGCACGCGGGGAATCCGGCCACTACCAGGGTGGTAGGACAACCAGATATCCAGCGGTCGGTTCAACTCGACTTCCAGTGGAATTAACTTCCCGCCCAGCGCAATGGCATAGCTCGGGAATACGCCGATGCCGGCTCCATTCGCGACCGCCCAGTAGTTGGCGCTCGAGACGTTGGTCTTCATGACCAGAAGGTCACGTTCCGGAACGCCCGGGAAGAAGCTCTCAAAGGTTTCCTTGGCGGCGATCTGGTCGGCGAATTGCAGCACCAGGCGGTGCTTGATCAATTCCACCGCCGAACGTGGCGCGCCATATTTCTCGACGTAACTTCTCGAGGCCCAGAACATCAAATGCATGCGGCCGAGCCGCACCAGCTTGACGTCGAGCGCCGACGGCCGCGACAGATGGATGGCGACGTCGGCCTCGTGGCGGGACACGTCGGCCGAGCGCATCGCGCAATGCAGGTCGACGATGATCTTCGGATAGGCCTGCTGGAATTCGACCAGCCGCGGGGCGAGCCAGAATGTCCCGAGTCCCTCGGTCACGGCGACGCGGACTTCGCCGGACAAAGCGCTGGCCGTCGAATCGCTCGTGCGCAGCACATCGAAGGCCGCCGCCTCCATGCGCTCGACGGCGGAGACCACCAGCGCGCCTTCGTCAGTGAGATGGGTGCCGTGGACGTCGCGGGTGAACAGGGTGGTGCCGGTCTGGCGCTCGAAATCATCGATTCGGCGGCGGACCACATTGATGGACAGGGACAGGCGTTCTGCCGCCGAGCGGAAACTGCCGCATCGAACGACTTCCAAGAAAATGCGGGCCGCATCCCAATCGGAGAGGCCGCTGATGTTTGTCTTTAGGCGTTCCTCCAGTGGAACGCCCCTTTCCGCCAAGGAGTGCATACAAGTCCCTTCGGGTCGCTAAACTGGCAGAATCTAGCGCAAACCACAACCACGACGGGTTGGGGAACGGTGAGTTTTGAACGCCATACTTACCGCGCCCGAAGTGGTATTTTAGTGTGCTTGGGATTGGGATCGGGCAAGTTATTGCCCGGAAGAGGGGTTAGTCGTGCGTTCCGTTGCAAGCCTCGAAGTGGCTGCAGGATTGCCGGGTTTACGTGCACCGGAGGGTGACGTGCGAAATGTCGTGCGCCCTCGTGGGATTGATCGATCGCGCGAGACCAAGCGTTTCAACTTTGACCGTTCCGACTTGCGTCGCGTGGCGATGCCGACTGGAACCGCGGTTTCGACGCAGAAACACATAGAAATCAACTTCGAGGGCGCTGATTCCCCATGCTATCCTTGGCTCTCTCTGGGGGCCGAGGGGATCGTTTCAAGCGCGTCTCGCAGCCCGAATTAACGGAAAGAACGCCGTGTCGCATTCAGACGAACAGTTGCAGTCGGTGCTCGAGACGCTCGAGGGGTGCCGCAAGGTTCTCAATGAGAGCAGCAGCCGCGAGTCGGCTGAGCTGCTCTCGATCGTCATCCTCGATGTCAGGATGAAGCTCAAAGGAATTGACAGCGCCGACCTCAAGGCGCTGTGCGACGAAATGCTGCGGAGCGCTGCCAGCGAACCGCTGCCCCCCTCCAAGCAGACGCAGGACCAGCCCCGGCGTCCGCTGCTCCGCGTGGTGAAGTAGCCGCGCCGCCGAATCTCGCTTTTTGGCGAGATTTGTGCGCGTCCCGATGCCGCATCTGTGATCGCAGACGGCATCGGGAGGAGCCTTGGTTTGATCGCGCCTCTGTTGCGCATTCCCCGGCATCGGCTACACCAGAGCCGGTTCGGCCCCGGCCATGCGCGCGTTCCCGGCGCGCTGCCTGAGGGCCCGGGATGGCTCCGACTGCATCATGCAAAATGTTTCGATTACGGCGGCGCTGATTGCCGGCCTCGTCAGCTTCCTCTCGCCGTGCGTTCTGCCCCTGGTTCCGCCCTACCTGATCTATCTCACCGGCGCCACGATCGAGCATGTCGAGAGCGACGAGCCCGCCTCCGCCTCCAAGCGCGCGATCATGATGGCGGCGCTGCTGTTCGTGCTCGGATTCTCGACGGTGTTCGTGGCGCTCGGCGCCAGCGCCTCGCTGATCGGCGGGCTGATCCGCGCCTGGTCGGCGGAGCTGTCGATCCTTGCCGGCATCGTCATCATCATCATGGGCCTGCACTTCCTCGGGCTGACGCGGATCGGCCTGTTGATGCGCGAGGGGCGCCTGACCGCGCCAAGGCCCGTCGGCCTCTGGGGGGCCTATGTGATGGGCCTCGCCTTCGCCTTCGGCTGGACGCCCTGCATCGGCCCGATCCTCGCTGCGATCCTGTCGATCGCCGCGGCGGAGGCGACGGTGACGAAGGGGGCGGGGTTGCTCGCGGTCTATTCCGCGGGCCTCGGCATTCCCTTCCTGATCGCAGCCCTGATGATCGAGCAGTTCTCAAAACTGTTCGCGCGCATGAAGGGCCAGCTCGTCAATGTCGAGCGGGCCATGGGCGTGTTGATGGTGATCACCGGCATCGGCTTCCTCACCGGTGCGGTCTCCAATGTGAGCATCTGGCTGCTGGAGACGTTTCCGGCGCTGCAGACGATCGGTTAGGCGTTCATCGCGAATCGCGCCAGCGCCTCGCGGTCGATCTCGACGCCGAGCCCGGGACCGTTGGGCACGCGAACAACGCCGTTGGTGTGCTCGATCGGCTCTTTCAAGATCGCCTGCCGGATCGGATGTTCGGTGCGGTCGAATTCCAGCAGCGGTTCGAGCGGCGCCAGCGAAGTCGGCGTGTGCGACGGCAGCACGGCGAGAAGCTGGAGCGAGGCCGCGATCGCAATCCCGGTGCCCCAGACGTGCGGATTGTAGCGGATGCCGAACGCCTCGCTCATGTCGGCGATCTTCTTGCATTCGGTGAGGCCACCGGCCGCGCAGGGGTCGGGCTGGGCGATATCGAGCGCGTGCGTGGCGAACAGGTCGCGGAAGCCGAAGCGCGTGAACTCGCACTCGCCACCGGCGATCGGTATCGTCAGCGCCGATTTCACCGCGCGATAGCCGGCAACGTCCTCCGGCGGCACCGGCTCCTCGAACCATCCGATGTCGTGGGGCTCGATCAGCCGGCCGAGCCGGATTGCGGCGACCGCATCATAGGCGTGGTTGGCGTCGACCATCAGCGCGACATCGCCGCCGATCGCCTCACGCACGCCGCGCGTGACCGCGGCGTCCTCCGCGATGCCGAATCCGATCTTCAGCTTCACGGCGCGGAATCCTTCCGCGGCATAACCGGCCGCTTCCTCCGGCAAGTATTTCAGCGGATCGCCCGATTTGCGCCGGTAGAGCCCGGTCGCATAGGCCTGTACTTCTTTTCGCGCGGCGCCGCCGAGCAGCTGGTGTGCGGGCACGCCAAAATGCTTGCCCTTGATGTCCCACAGCGCGATGTCGATGCCGCTCAAGCCCTGGATCACGATGCCCTTCTGGCCGTGATCGCGCAGGCGCGCGTAGATCGTCTGCCACAGCACGTCGGTGCGCAGTGGATCCTCGCCGACCAGCCAGGGTGCGACGCCATCGACGACAGCCGACGTCATGCGAGCCGGCCCGTAGCATTCACCCCAGCCGGTCAGGCCCGCGTCGGTCTCGATCTCGACCAGCATCGCAGTGCGGGTGTCGTACCAGGCGCGCGAATAAGCGAAGGGCTGCGAGAGCTTCGCTTCGAGGATGTGCTCGCGGATCCGAGTGATCTTCATTGCCGATATCCTTCGTTCACCGGGTTTCATCCAGGGCGCAAATCACCGTGCAGACGACGCCGCGCGGCAAAAAGTCCACGGTCGCCTCGCCACCTAGCTGGTCGCGTGCGCTGCGCTCGATCAGACGCGAGCCGAAGCCGCGCTGCACCGGCGCCGTCACCAATGGCCCGCCTGTCTCGGTCCAGATCAGCCGGAGCCGTGGCTTCGGCGTGTCCTCCATGATCTGCCAGTCCAGCGTCACCCGGCCGGTCTCGTTGGACAATGCGCCGTATTTCGCGGCGTTGGTCGCGATCTCATGCACGATCATGGAGAGCACCACGGCCAGGCGCGGCGACAGCGGTACCGCGGGGCCATTCAT
This sequence comes from Bradyrhizobium monzae, assembly GCF_021458635.1. Lineage (GTDB taxonomy): Bacteria > Pseudomonadota > Alphaproteobacteria > Rhizobiales > Xanthobacteraceae > Bradyrhizobium. The sequence continues at coordinate 114,289 of NZ_JAIRDQ010000003.1, read as the reverse complement.
CCGGATGCGGCCCGGATTTACCAGCAGGAACGGCTGCAGCGCGCGCGCGATCACGTCCCTGAGTTCCGAGCCTGCCCATTTCTCCTGGCTGAGGAGATTATGTGCCTCGGCCAGCGCGCCGAGACGCCCCTCGAACTTGGTGCGCTCGTCGCGGCTTGCGCCGCGGAAGGTCTGCACCGCGATGGCCTGCATCAAGGCCAGCGTGTTCTTGACGCGGTGGTTGAGCTCCTCGACCAGCAGATTGTGCAGCATGTCGCCGCGCGCGATCGTGGTCGCCATCCTGACCGCAAAGGTGAGGCCGACCAGCAGCAGCACGCCGCCGATCAGGCCGGTGATCGCGATGTTGCGCCAGAGCGGTTCGATCAGCGAGCTCTCGGTGACGCCGGCGGCGACGGTCCAGCCGGTCAGCCGCGACCGTGTGTAGGCCGAGGCAAGCGCAACGCCGTCGAGCGACACGCTCGACAGAACCGCCTCGGGTGAGCGGAACATCGCCTCGTACAGCGAGGGCGAAGCCTGCTTGCCGAAGGTCTCGTTCGGATTGGGGGCGCGCGCGAACACGACGCCCTTGCTGTCCAGCAGCGACACGGTCCATTGCTCGTCGGGGCGCTGTCGCTCGACCAGATGCTGGAAGATGTCGATCGGCGGGCTGAAGGACAGCGAGTAGATCACCTCGCCGTCGCTCAGCACGGGGACTTCGACCGTGACGATCGGGCGCTTCTTGGTAGATCCGGTGAACAGATCGGAGAATTGCGGCGTCTTGCTCGCGAAGACCCGTTCGACGATCTCGTGATTGTTGCGCGGTGGCAGGCTCGCCGTGTCGGTGGTCAGCGTCGAGAACAATTGGTGCCCAGACTTGTCGGCCAGCAGCAGCACGCTGTCCTCACCGTACTGGTTGATGAACCCGGCTGCCGATCGCCGGAAACTGTCGAAGTCACCTCTGCGCAAGGATTCGCTGAGCGCGAGCACCTGCAGACCGCCCGTCATCCGCTGCACTTCGGAATCGAGCACGAGGCGCATGCTTCGCACTGTCTCGAGCACCCGCCGCGTCGCGTCGCTGCGGTCCTGCCGATAGTTGGAATAAGCGAGACCGACGGCGAAAACGATCAGCGGCAACATCGTTCCCGCAACCAGGAGAGCGAGCCGGACCGGCAAGGTGAGCTTTGACAACGCGGGCGTCCCGGTTCCAGCGCTGCGGCGCCGGATTTTGATTTTGGACAGAACCATACGGGCAGGACTTGCGCGGCGCCACGATTTTCATCTCCGGCAAGCAGGCCGGAATGGCAATTTTGCAGCGCAGCCGCCGGCGCTTCAGCTCATGCCGATTGCCGTGAGCAGCAAACACATGGCGTACACGGCCGCCAGGCTCAGCCCGGCGATCCGGGCTTCTCGATGCGAAGTCATGGTGGGATCTACTCCGAGAGGCGACCGCTTGTTCAACATCCCTCTGAACGTGACGTTCCCGGCGGATAGGAACAAATTGCCATTTTTTCCCGTTTGTGAATCGACCGGGGTTTGGAATGCCCGGCAATTGGAGGAGAACATGAAATTGAGGATCGTAACCGCAGCGCTGATGGTTGCTGCATTTTCCCTGCCGGCGTTCGCAGCCGACGAATTCTACGTCGTGCAGGACGTCAAGACCAAGAAGTGCACCATCGTCGACAAGAAGCCGATGGACACATCCATGACCGTCGTGAGCCCGTCGGGCACGGTCTACAAGTCGCGCACCGAGGCTGAGAGCGGCATGAAGACCGTCAAGGTCTGCACGTCAAACTGACGAGGATGACACAATGCCAGTTCTCATCTTGTGGGCCGTGCCGGCCGTACTGGTTGTCGGCGGCGGCATCTATCTGATCGGCCACTTCCACTAGACAAAATAGCAACGGGCTCGCTGATCTCTCACGAAGCCCGTTGCCATCGTGTATGTCTCGTCATGGCCCGGCTTGTCCTGGCCATCCACGCGCTTGGCCAAGTGGAACGAAGAACGTGCATGCCCGGGCATGACGACCTCTCGCAAATCTCAAGAGACGTTCGTGATCTCAGAGATTGCTCTCGGTGATCGCGGCGTAGACCATGCTGCGCAGCTCGCGCCGGATCGGGTAGGCGCTCGACGGCAGCACCTGGGTCATGAAGATGGTGATCAGTTCCTCGGCGGGATCGATGAAGAACGAAGTCGTGGCTGCACCGCCCCAGGCGTATTCACCCGCGCTGCCCGCGATCAGCGTCTCCGATGGACGCATGGTCACGGCGAAGCCGAGACCGAAGCCGATGCCGTTGTAGGCGGCTTCCGAAAACAGCGAGCGCGACAGTTCGGGCAGCGCGTGGCCGCCGGGAAGGTGGTTGCTGGTCATCAGCGCCAGGGTCTTCGGCCCGATCAGTCTGACGCCGCCGAGCTCGCCGCCGTTGAGGAGTGCGCGGCAGAAGGTGAGATAATCCGCCATCGTCGAGCACAGCCCGCCGCCGCCGGAGATGAAGGAGGGCGGCGACAGGAACGAGCTCGTGGTCGGGTCGTCCTGGAGCGTGAGGCCTTCGCGGCGCTGGCCGGCATGGAAGGTGAATCCACCACTGGGATCGGCGTTGTAGCAGGCGGCGAAGCGGTGCGCCTTCGAGGCGGGCACGTGGAAGTCGGTGTCGGTCATGCCGAGTGGATCGAGGATGCGTGTTTTGAGGAACTGCTCGAACGGCATCCCGGAGATCTTGCCGACGAGATAGCCGAGCACGTCGGTCGCGACCGAGTAGTTCCAGGCCTCGCCCGGCGAGAACTCCAGCGGGATTTTGGCAAGGCTATCGATCATGGTCTGCAGCGTGCCTGCTTTCTCGACCTCGCCGATCTTCTCGGCGCGATAGGCCGCATCGACATTGGAGCGCTGCTGGAAGCCGTAAGTCAGCCCGGACGTGTGGCGCAGGAGGTCGACGATCAGCATCGGCCGGGACGGCGGCCGGGTCAGGAAGGCCGGCGAAGTGCCGGCGACGAACACGCCGAGATTCGTCCATTCGGGGATGTATTTGGCGACAGGCTCGTCGATCGCGACCAGGCCTTCCTCGACCAGCATCATGAAGGCGACGCTCGTGATCGCCTTGGTCATGGAATAGATGCGGTAGATGGTGTCGTCCTTGACCGGCACCTTGCGCCCGATATCGGCAAGGCCCTGCACGGAGCTGTGGGCGATCTTGCCGCGACGGTAGACGAGGAGATGCGTGCCCGGGAAGCGGCCGGCATCGATGTAGCGGGTCTTCAGATGGGCATCGACGCGGTCGAGCGCGGCCTTGGACATGCCCACGGATTCGGGCGAGGCGGGGGTAGGGGCGAGCATCGGTTCCTCCGGGCGGTTTTGTCGGCAAGTTGATAGCCGAAATGATGGCCTCATTCCCAGCGGGTCGCGCTTAACGCAGGGCCGCCGGTTGGTGTAGGCTCCGGTCTGGAACGCCTCCAGGGAGCCCAGCCGGGCCAACGAGAAAATCTAGGGCAAACGCACCATGACGCAGTTCAACGAGACCGAACTCACCGAAGCCGTCGTCAAAAGCTTCGACAACACCCCAAATCCGCGAGCGAAATTCCTGCTCCAGGAATTGGTGAAGTCGCTGCACGATTACGTGAGCAAGACCGGTCTCAGTTTCGAGGAATGGGACTACGCCATCGATTTCCTGACCCGCACCGGCCAGAAGTGCACCGACACCCGGCAGGAGTTCATCCTGCTGTCCGACGTGCTCGGCGTTTCCATGCTGGTCGATGCCGTCAACCACCGCGACCGCGATGGCGCGACCCAGACCACGGTGCTCGGCCCGTTCTATGTCGGCGAGCACAAGGTCACCGCCCACGGCACCGACATCTCGCCGAACAATCTCACGGGCGAGCGGATGTTCGTGCAGAGCCGCGTCACTGATCTCAAGGGCAAGCCGCTCGCCAATGTTCCTGTCGATGTCTGGCATGCCGACGATGACGGCTTCTATGATTCCCAGAAGGCGAATTATGACGAGGTCGGCGCCTCGGCGCGGGCGCGCTTCATCACCGACAGCGATGGCCGATTCTTCTTCCGCACCATTTTGCCGTGCAGCTATCCGATCCCGACGGATGGCCCGGTCGGCGAGATGATCATGCAGACCAAGCGCCATCCGATGCGCCCGGCGCATGTGCACTTCCTGGTCAATGCGAAGGGCTACGAGCCGCTCATCACCCACGTCTTCATGGACGGCGACAAATATCTCGATTCCGACGTGGTGTTCGGGGTCAAGGATGACCTCGTCGCCAAGGTCGAACCGCGCAGCGATCCGGCGATGCCCGACGGCGCCAAGGCGAACGGGCAATGGCACCTGATGACCTATGAATTCCACCTCAAGCCCGGTGGCGGCATCGCGCCCAAGCCGCTGGGGACGAAGGCGGCCGAGCCGGCCTGACCGAGATCGGTCCTACTAGCGCGCATGCAGCAGCGCGAGCAGGGTCACGACGGCGCATGCCAGGACCACTGTGGTCAACTTCCAGAACAGAAGCGGATTGCGCTCGAGCAGCGGCGTGGTCCGCGTGCTGAGATAGGCCGGATTCGGATTCCTGAGCTCGTAGGTGAATTCGGACAGGTCCTCGTGGCGCTTGTTGGGATCGGGATGCAGCGCCTTGCGCAGCGCGCCGTCGATCCAGACGGGGACAGCGCGGTCGTCGTGGCTGGCCGGACGATACCTCAGCTTCCACGCGTCCGATCGTCCCCGGATGCGGGCGATCTGGGCACCGTAAGGCAGATCTCCGGTCAACATCTGGTAGCAAATCACGGCCAGCGAGAACATGTCCGAGCGTGGTGAGCCGCCTTCGCCGAGAAAGTATTCCGGCGCGGTGTATTGCACCGTACCGAGGATTTCTGCGTCGGCCGGATGTGGCGAGGCCTCGACGATTCCGGCGACCTGGACCGCGCCGAAGTCGATGATCTTCGCGGTGCCGGTCTTGTCGATCAGGATGTTGTCGGGCCTCAGGTCCTGATGCAGCATCTCCATGCGGTGAAAGGCGCGCAGGCCCGTCGCGATCTGGTCCACGATGCCGCGGACGGTCTCGAGGTCGGGGCGCGGATTGTCCAGCATCCATTGCCGCAGCGTCTGCCCCTCGATGAACTCGGTCACAACGTAGAGGTAGTTGCGTCGTTTGGACCGCGTGCGGGGTTTCAGCACATGGGGGCTGTCGATCCGCCGCGCGATCCATTCCTCAATCAGGAAGCGCTTCAAATAGGCGGGGTCATCGCGCAGATCGATCGAGGGGATTTTCAGGGCGACCATCTCCTCGGTCTCGGTGTCGACCGCAAGATAGATGTGGCTGCGGCTGGAGGCGTGCACTTCACGGACGATGCTGTAGCCATCGAATAGTGCCCGCGGTTCCGGAAGCGGCGGCAACGGCAGCTCCGTCGTGCCGCCGAAAATGTCGGACGAACCGGTCTGCGGCACCTCGTCGATGCGCAGGATCTGGACGGTGATGTTGTCGTCGCTGCCGCGCCGATGGGCCTCCTCGACGATGGATTTCGCTGCGCCATCGAGATCGCCGGCATGGGCATCGAGCGTGCTGGTGACGAAGCGATGATCGGCGAACTCGTAGGCGCCGTCGGTGGCGAGCAGGAAGATGTCGCCCTTCTCGATCTGGAGCGCCTGGTAGTCGATCTCGATCTGCGGATTGATCCCGAGCGCGCGGCCGAGATAGGTCTGCTCCGACGAGACGATGACGCGATGGTCTTCGGTCAGCTGCTCGAGCGCCTTGCCGGCGACGCGGTAGATCCGGCAGTCGCCGACGTGAAAGATGTGGGCCATGGTCGATTTGACGACCATTGCGGTGAAAGTGCAGACGTAGCCCTTGTCGCGCTCGTAGGCGCACTGGCTGCGTCGCGTTTCCGCGTGCAGCCACGAGTTCGTGGCTTCGAGCACGCGCCGCGCCGACGTCTTCACCGTCCAGGATTCTGATGTGCAATAATAATCGCTCAGGAAGCTCTTGACCGCCGACTCGCTTGCGACCTGGCTCACGGCGCTGCTGGAGATACCGTCGGCCAGCACGACGGCGATCCCCTTCAGGCTCAACAGCGGCTCCGCCGGGATGAGGGCGCCGTGAAAATCCTGGTTGACCGGCTTACGCCCCTTGTCGGAGTGCTGCCCGATCGAAATTCGCAAGCCCCGGCCCATCCTCGCCACCAATGCAAAGGGAGCCTCACCTTATCAGGCGAGGCTCCCTTGTTGACCATCGATCGATCAGGCCGCGGCGCGGGTCTGCGCCTTCGCAGCCGGCTGGCGCTTCGGCTTCGTCAGCACGTGCGTCGTGTAGAGCGTCAGTCCGGTGAAGGCGAGGCCGCCCACGAGGTTGCCCAGCACGGTCGGGATCTCGTTCCAGATGAAGTAATCCATGATCGAGAATTTGGCGTGGAGCATCAGGCCTGACGGGAACAGGAACATGTTCACCACGGAATGCTCGAACACCATGTAGAAGAACACCAGGATCGGCATCCACATAGCGATCACCTTGCCGGGGACGGTCGTGGAGATCATCGCGCCGACGACGCCGGTCGAGACCATCCAGTTGCAGAGCATGCCGCGGATGAACAGCGTCGCCATGCCGGCGGCACCATGCGCCGCGTAGCCGAGCGTTCGGCCTTCACCGATATTGCCGATGGCCGCGCCGACCTTGTCGGGGTCCTGCGTGAAGCCGAACGTCGTGACGAAGGCCATCATGAAGGCCACCGTGAGCGCTCCGGCGAAATTGCCGAGGAACACCAGCCCCCAGTTGCGTAATACGCCGCCGAGCGTGACGCCGGGCCGCTTGTCGATCAGCGCGAGCGGCGCGAGCACGAAGACGCCGGTCAGAAGGTCGAAGCCCAACAGATAGAGCATGGAGAACCCGACCGGGAAGAGCAGCGCGCCGATGATCGGCTGGCCGGTGTTGACGTTGATGGTGACGGCGAACCAGGCCGCGAGTGCCAGGATGGCGCCGGCCATATAGGCGCGGATGACCGTATCCCGGGTGGACATGAAGATCTTGGATTCGCCTGCGTCCACCATCTTGGTGACGAATTCCGAAGGCGCGAGATACGACATCAACAGCTCCTTTGCTCGTGTGAACGATCGACCCGGCTCGTGCCGGATCGACGCCTCTGTCAGACCAATGAGCTGTGCGCGCGCCCCGCGGGACGGGGACGCGGAGCGGAGAAGAGCACCGACATGCGCAAGGGATAGCATCACGATGACCGCGCCTTGGCGGACCAGCGAACAGGCTTCCCAGTGGCCATCGGTGGCTTAACGCTCCGGCTCACTGTCAGTCATCGTTGACTAGGCAGAACAAAAGCAATCGATGTGCCAGACCGGCCGGCAAGCAGGTGACAACAGGCTGGGCCCGATTTTTTCGCTGTTTGGAAGGAGATACACCTCCCCGGCCGTGCCTCATCGGCTCCGGCAGATCGCCCGATGACGAAAAAACGGGCGCGTGCCCAAGTCTTGTGCGACGCACAATCAACAGGCGAATCTGCATTCAAGAAATGAGCGCGTCGCTGGTTTTTGATGCAATTATAGGCGTGATTATTTTTTCATCAATTGCATCAAGTTGCTGTATTTATTTAACTTTCCAACGTTGATCGGTTTGGCACGGAGCTTGAATTAAGGGTTTCGACGCCATCGACGCCGTCACCGAGCAATCATTCAAATCGTGACACCGCCGAAAACGGGGGCCTCCCCGAGCGTGCATCCGTGCGCCCCCGCGTCAGTCGGTGTCCCGCTTCCTACGAAAGGGAATTTTTCCAATGAAGGAAAGCAATCCGACGTGGATTTCTGACTGGCGCCCCGAAGATGAGGCGTTCTGGAATGCGGGCGGCAAAGCCGTCGCCCGGCGTAACTTGATCTGGTCGATCGTCGCCGAGCATATCGGCTTCTCCGTGTGGCTGATCTGGAGCATCGTCGCGACCAAGCTGCCGCAGGCGGGTTTCCACTATTCGACCGACGAGCTGTTCCAGCTCGTGGCGGTGCCGGGCCTGATCGGCGCCTTGATGCGCTTTCCCTATACGTTCGCTGTCACCACGTTCGGCGGCCGCAACTGGACCATCTTCAGCGCGGCGGTGCTGTTCATCCCGACGCTGGCGCTCGCCTACTTCGTGAGCCAGCCCGACACGCCGTTCTGGCTGATGCTGTTGATCGCGTCGACAGCCGGTCTCGGCGGCGGCAATTTCGCCTCCAGCATGACCAACATCTCGTTCTTCTTCCCGGACCGAATGAAGGGCTCGGCGCTGGGTATCAATGCTGCGGGCGGCAACATCGGCGTCTCCAGCGTGCAGCTCGTGACCCCGATCCTGATGACGCTCGGCGTCATCAACCTGTTCCAGGCCACGCCGGTCGGCGGCGTCTATTTGCAGAACGCCGGCTTGATGTGGGTGCTGCCGATCGCGATCGCGGTGTTCGGTGCGGCGTTCTTCATGAACAACCTGACCTCGGCCAAGTCGTCGGTGAAGAACCAGCTCGCGATCGTCAAGCGCAAGCACACCTGGATCATGGCGGTCATCTATATCGGAACGTTCGGTTCCTTCATCGGCTACTCCGCGGCGTTCCCGCTGCTGATCAAGACCCAGTTTCCGACGGTGACGATCTCGATCGCGTTCCTAGGTCCTCTGGTCGGTTCGCTATCGCGCCCGCTCGGCGGCTGGCTCGCCGACAAGGTCGGCGGCTCCATCATCACTTTCTGGAATTTCATCGCGATGGCGGCGGCCACGATCGGCGTGCTGTACTTCGTCGGGCAGAAGGACTTCACCGGCTTCCTGTCGATGTTCTTGATCCTGTTCCTGACCACGGGCATCGGCAACGGCTCGACCTACCGCATGATCCCCTCGATCTTCCGCGAGCAGAATCTGTTCAAGGTGCGCGGCAAGGGCGAGGCGGCGCGTGCGGATGCGTTGAAGACGGCGAGCGTCGAGAGTGGCGCAGCAGTCGGCTTCATCGGCGCGGTCGGCGCGATCGGCGGCTACCTGATCCCGAGCAGCTTCGGAAAGTCGATCGCAGCGACTGGTGGTCCGCAGCTCGCGCTAGCGATCTTCCTCGTGTTCTACGCCGCCTGCCTTGGACTCACCTGGTGGTTCTACCTGCGCCGCGGCCCGCAGACTGAAGGCGCGCCAAGCCTCGCCGAAGCGCGGGTCTAATACTCGGTACGCAACTCGCTTCTCCCCGCACGCGGGGAGAAGCCGCTCTGATGAAGTTTGACCCATGAACCTTGTTCGCAACGGCGCGGACAAAGGCAGACCGAAACAGACAGGAGAACATCATGACGCCACAGCAGATCGCCCTCGTGCAGCAAAGCTTTTCCAAGGTCGCGCCGATTTCAGAAGCAGCCTCAAAGTTGTTCTACGACCGCTTGTTCGAAGTGGCGCCGTCCGTGCGTGCGATGTTTCCCGAGGACATGACCGAGCAGCGCAAGAAGCTGATGGGCATGCTCGCCGCTGTCGTCAGTGGCCTGTCGAATGTCGAGACGATTCTTCCCGCGGCGTCGGCGCTCGCCAAGCGCCACGTCGCCTACGGCGCCAAGGCCGAGCACTATCCCGTGGTCGGCGCGACCTTGCTGTGGACTCTGGAGAAGGGGCTCGGCGACGCCTGGACGCCCGAACTCGCAACCGCCTGGACCGACGCCTATGGCGTGCTGTCCGGCTACATGATTTCCGAGGCCTACGGCGCACAGGCGCAGGCCGCCGAATAGGAGATGCCTTGTGAGTGAACCACTGGTCATCGTCGGTAACGGCATGGCGGCTGCGCGTCTGGTCGATGAACTCGCCAAGACTGCGCTCGGCCGCTACGCGGTTGCCGTCATCGGCGATGAGCCGCGGCTCGCTTACAATCGCGTGCTGCTCTCCTCGGTGCTGGCCGGCGAAACCGGCTCGCACGAGATCGAGCTGCGGCCCGCCGACTGGTGGCGCCATCGCGGCGTCACGGTGCGCTACGGCTACCGCGTCACCGAGATCGACACCGGCCGCCGCGAGCTGAAAATCGCAGGTGAAGAGAGCATGGAATATTCCAAGCTCGTGCTCGCCACGGGATCGACACCGCTGCGGCTGAACGTGCCCGGCGCCGATCTCGCCGGCGTGCATACGTTTCGCGACACGCGCGATGTCGACCTGCTGCTGACGCTGGCGGCCGCGAAGAAGCGCGTTGTTGTGGTCGGCGGTGGCCTGCTCGGGCTCGAAGCGGCCTATGGCCTGGCGAAAGCCGGCGCGCCCGTGACGCTGCTGCATCTGATGGACCGGCTGATGGAGCGCCAGCTCGATGGGCCGGCCGCCGATCTGCTCAAGACGCTGGTCGAACGCAAGGGCATCCGCATCCTGCTCAATGCCTCGACCGCGCGCATCCATGGCGAGCGCCAGGTCGAAGCCGTCGAGCTTGCCGACGGCAGCCGCGTCGAGGCCGACGCCGTGATCTTCGCCGCCGGCATCAGGCCGAACATCGCGCTGGCCAGGGAGGCCGGCATCGCGGTCAACCGCGGCATCGTCGTCAACGACGAGATGCAGACGGCGTCGCCCGACATCTACGCGCTCGGCGAGTGCGCCGAGCATCGCGGCACCTGTTACGGCCTGGTCGAGCCGGCCTATGAGCAGGCGCGCGTTCTGGCGCGGCATCTCGGCGGCCGTCCCGCCGCGTATCAGGGCAGTGTGGTCTCGACCAATCTGAAGGTCTCGGGCGTCAGCGTGTTCTCCGCCGGCGACTTCGTGGGCGGGGAGGGCAGCGAGAGCCTGCTGCTGACCGATCGCAGGCGCGGCACCTACAAGAAGCTTGTGATCGCCGACGGATGTCTCACCGGCGCCGTCTTGATCGGTGATACCGCCGACGCGCTCTGGTATCTCGAGCTGATCCGTACGCGCGAGAAGATCGCCGGGATCCGCGCCGACATGATGTTCGGCCGCGCGCTCGCGCTGCCGTCCAGAGCTGCTTGATGGAGGCGGCTTGACATGACGGCGATCGACCCCAACCTCCGCACGACCAAAACGACCTGTCCCTATTGCGGCGTCGGTTGCGGCGTGCTCGCAACGCCAGATGGCGCGGGCGGTGCTGCGATCGCGGGTGATCCCGATCATCCCGCCAATTTCGGCCGGCTGTGTTCGAAAGGCTCTGCGCTCGGCGAGACCGTCGGGCTGGAGAGCCGGCTGCTGTATCCGATGATCCGCTGCAAGGGCGTGCTGGAGCGCGTCGCGTGGAGCGATGCGCTTGATCACGTCGCCCATCGCATGCAGCACATCGTCGCGCGCGACGGGGCCGACGCGGTCGCGTTCTATCTTTCGGGCCAGCTGCTCACCGAGGATTACTACGTCGCCAACAAGCTGATGAAGGGCTTTGTCGGCACGGCGAACGTCGACACCAATTCGCGGCTGTGCATGTCGTCCTCGGTCGCCGGCCACCGCCGTGCCTTCGGCGCCGACACCGTGCCCGGCTGCTACGAGGATCTCGACCAGGCCGATCTGCTCGTCTTCGTCGGCTCGAACGCCGCCTGGTGCCACCCGGTGCTGTTCCAGCGCATGCTGAAGAACCGGCAGGAGCGCGGCGCGCGCATGATCGTGATCGATCCGCGCCGCACGGATACCGCGAGCGACGTCGATCTGTTCCTCGGCATCAAGCCCGGCACCGATACCGCGCTGTTCTCGGGCCTGTTCGTCCATCTCGCCGACAGCGGCGCACTGGATCAGGAGTATATCGCCCAGAACACGTCGGGTTTTGATGATGCGCTGGCGCGCGCGCGCAACATCGCCGGCAGCGTCACGGCGACCGCGCTGGCGACCGGCCTCCCCGAGCAGGACGTCGCCGCCTTCTTCAAGATGTTCCGCGACACCGAGCGTGTCGTCACGCTCTATTCGCAGGGCGTGAACCAGTCGGCGCAGGGCACCGACAAGGTCAACGCGATCCTGAACTGCCATCTTGCCACGGGCCGCATCGGTAAGCTCGGTGCCTCGCCGTTCTCGCTCACCGGCCAGCCCAACGCGATGGGCGGCCGTGAGGTCGGCGGTCTCGCCAATCAGCTCGCTGCGCACATGAACTTCACGCCGCCCGACATCGACCGCGTCAGGCGGTTCTGGAAGGCGCCGGGCATCGCGACCCACGAAGGGCTGAAGGCAGTGCAGCTATTCGAGGCGATCAACCGCGGCGAGGTCAAGGCGTTATGGGTGATGGGCACCAATCCCGCGGTGTCGCTGCCTGATGCCGATTTCGTGCGCGAGGCGCTGAAGAAGCTCGAGCTGTTCGTGGTCTCCGAGAACGTGCTCTCCAACGACACGGTCGGAGCCGGCCCGCACGTGCTGCTGCCGGCACTGGCCTGGGGCGAGAAGTCGGGCACGGTGACCAATTCCGAACGCCGCATCTCGCGCCAGCGTTCGTTCCTGCCCGCACCCGGCGAGGCGCGTCCCGATTGGTGGATCCTCAGCGAGACCGCAAAACGCCTCGGCTTCGGCGACAGCTTCAATTACAAATCCGCCGCCGAGATTTTCCGCGAGCACGCCGCGCTCTCGGCGTTCGAGAACAATGGCAGCCGCGATTTCGACATCGGCGCGCTGACGTCGCTGTCTGATGAAGACTTCGACGCCTTGAAGCCCGTGCAATGGCCGGCGCGCGAGGGCGAGGCGCCGGGCGAGCGCTTCTTCGCGGCAGGCGGCTTCTTCACCAATGACGGCAAGGGCCGCTTCGTCGCGCCGGAGATGCCTGCACTGCGCAGCGAGACCGGACCGTCGCGCCCCCTGCGGCTCAACACCGGACGCATCCGCGACCAGTGGCATACGATGACGCGCACGGGGCTGAGCAAGCGGCTGGGCGCGCATCTGCCCGAGCCGTTCGTCGAGATTCATCCCGACGACGCCAACAAATACGGCATCGTCCATGACGGCTATGCCCGCATCACCACCGATTACGGCCAGTGCATTTTGAAGGCTGTCGTCAGCGAGCGGCAGCAACGCGGTGCGTTGTTCGCGCCGATCCACTGGAGCGCGATGAATGCCTCGCACGGCCGTGTCGGTGCGCTGGTCGCGCCGTTCACGGATCCGTTCTCCGGGCAGCCGGAATCGAAGGCGACGCCGGCGGCGATCGCGCCGTATGAGTACGTCTTCCGCGGCTTTGCGCTGTCGCGAAAACAGCTCGATTTACCGCAAAACCTGCTGTGGACTCGCGCAACTGTGGCCGGCGGCTTCGGCTATCTCTTCGCCGACAACGCGGATCTGTCGCGCTGGCCGGCCTGGCTCGACGGCCTTGCCGGCGAAGATGTCGCCGACTACCGCGATTTCGGCGGCGGTGTTTATCGCGCGGCCTTGTTTTCGGGCGATCGCATCGAGACCTGTCTGTTCGTCGGCCCCGCGCGCGATGCCGGGGACTGGGAGGTGGTGAAGAGCGCGTTCGCGGCCGATCGCGTCACCGACGATCAGCGCCGCATGCTGCTGTCAGGCAAGTCCAGCGAAGGCGCCGCGGCGACCGGTCCGGTCGTCTGCGCCTGCTTCGGCGTCGGCCGTGGCACCATCTGCGACACCATCGCGGCAGGCGCGCGCACCGCCGCCGAGATCGGCGCAAAACTGAAGGCCGGCACCAATTGCGGTTCCTGCATCCCCGAGCTGAAGCGGCTGATCGCAACGACAGAGGCGGCACCGGCGAAGCAGGTCAAGCTCGCGGGCGCGGCGAGGTAGGCACCACTCTCTCCATCGTCATTGCGAGCGCAGCGAAGCAATCCAGAGTCCCGCCGCGGTGACAGTCTGGATTGCTTCGCTGCGCTCGCAATGACGGTGCTTGTTGAGGCGGATTATCCATTTCCACCAACGCAGCCATGCCACTGCCCCAATCGACGCGCCCGCGATTGTGCCCTATGTTGCCGCGCTCCCCCTCAGCAATAAGAAAAAATCAAAAATGTACCTGGAAACGCCGCCGCGCCTGATCGAAACCAAGATCTTTTCCGTCATGCCCGATGATTTCCGCCGCAAAGGCGTGTGGAGCGATTGGGCCGACGCCAACCGGCCGGGCGTACCGACCGATAGCTTCATCGAAGGGCCGTCGTTCGACAGGGATGGAAATCTCTACGTGGTCGACATTCCGTTTGGCCGCATCTTCCGCATTGCACCGGATGGCACGTGGTCGCTCGTGATCGAGTATGAGGGCTGGCCGAACGGGCTGAAGATCGCGGCCGACGGCCGCGTCCTGGTGGCGGATTACATGCACGGCATCATGGAGCTCGACGCCAAGGCTGGTCGCATCAAGCCCATCCTGACCGCGCGCAATTCGGAATCGTTCCGCGGCTGCAACGATCTGCATCTCGCCTCGAATGGCGACATCTATTTCACCGACCAGGGCCAGACCGGTCTGCACGACGCAAGCGGCCGCGTCTATAAACTGGCGCCGAACGGCCGGCTCGATTGTCTTGTTGACACCGGCATCAGCCCGAACGGACTGGTGCTTGATCCGACCGAGACCGTGCTGTTCGTCGCGATGACGCGCGACAATGCGGTATGGCGGCTGCCGTTCATGAAGGATGGCAGCGTGTCGAAGGTTGGCCGCTTCTGCTCGCTGTTCGGCACGTCAGGCCCCGACGGCATGACCATGGACGCGAGCGGTCGCCTGTTCGTCGGCCACGCCTCGCTCGGCCATGTCTTCGTGTTCGCACCGAATGGTGAGCTGATCGCGCGGATCAAGTCCTGCGCGGGGCCGAACTGCACCAATGTCGCTATCGGTGGCGCGAAGAAGGATCGGCTCTATATCACGGAGTCTGCGACCGGCAGCGTGCTGGTCGCGGACATCAGTGGTCTGTAGAGCATTTGAAGGAGCAAACATGAACACAAAACCCTTCGGCAGGACCGGCGCCAATGTCTCCGTGATCGGGCAGGGCACCTGGTATCTCGACCATGGCGATCGCAAGCGCGCGGTCGCGGCGCTGCAGCGCGGGCTCGATCTCGGCATGACCCATATCGACACCGCGGAGATGTACGGCGACGCCGAGCTCGTCATTGCCGATGCGATCGCCGGCCGCCGTGATGAGGTATTCCTGGTATCGAAGGTGCTGCCGAGCAATGCCTCGCGTCGCGGTACCATTACGGCCTGCGAGCGCTCGCTGAAGCGGCTGAAGACGGATCGTCTCGATTGCTACCTGCTGCACTGGCGCGGCTCGTATGACCTTGAAGACACCGTCGCCGCATTCGAGGAACTGGTGAAGGCCGGCAAGATCAAATCCTGGGGCGTTTCCAATTTCGACGCGGACGATCTCGACGAAATCCTCGATGTGTCCGGCGAAGGCAGGATCGCCTGCAATCAGGTGCTCTATCATCTGAAGGAACGTGCGATCGAGCATACGGTGATCCCGTGGTGCGAGAAGCACGGCGTCGCCGTCGTCGCCTATTCACCGTTCGGGCACGATGATTTTCCCGATGAGCGCAGCAAGGGCGGCGCCGTGCTCGCGCGCATTGCGGAGGCGCGTCGCGCGACGCCGCGTCAGGTCGCGTTGAGCTTCCTCACCCGTGCGACTACGGTGTTTGCGATCCCGAAGGCGTCATCCGCCGAACATGCCGGCGAAAATGCGACTGCCGGTAATCTCGTGCTGACGAAAGAGGAGATTTCGGCGCTGGATGCGGCGTTTCCGCGCGGTTCGAAACCGCGTGGTCTGCCCATGCTGTAGTGCACAAAGGCCTATTATTAATGGAGTATTGACGCGCGCGGACGTGAGCGCATATCGGCATCCTGTTTTCGGAAGTTGTGAAAGCGGCGCATTTGTCGTTTTTTACGATCGTTCCCGAATCGTCGTTTTCCCAGGTTCCAGCCGTGACACCGCCGCCCGCCGCAGCCGCAAGGCTCGACAGTATTTCCATGCCCGCGCCGGAGAAGAAGCAGGAGGCTCGCCGTGCGCCTGCGCGCGTCGATCATCCCTTCAAGGGCATCGCGCTGGTGCTGCTGTCGACGGTGTTCCTCGGCTGCTCCGACGTCACCGCGAAATATCTCTCGACCAGCCTGCCGTCGATCGAGATCACCTGGATCCGATTCGTCACCTTCGCGCTGATGTTCACGCCCGTGATGCTGCCGGGTTCGCCGCTGCATGCGATGCGGACCGAACGTCTCGGGCTGCAGTTGATGAGGGGCGTCGCGCTGCTCGGCTCCTCGCTGTTCTTCATCACTGGCCTGCGCTTCCTGCCGATTGCGGAAGCTTCCGCCACCGGCTTCGTCTCGCCGCTGTTTGTCACCGCACTGTCGATTATCTTCCTCAGTGAGAAGGTCGGGATGCGTCGCTGGATCGCGACCGCGATCGGCTTGACCGGCGTGATGATCATTCTGCGGCCCGGCTCGAGTGCGTTCCACATCGCCGCCTTCTTCCCGATCGTCTCGGCGTTCTGCTGGGCTGCCGCGCTGATCATGACGCGCATGATGAGCGGGCGCGAGGCCGTTCTCACCACCATGGCGTACTCCGCTCTCACCGGCGTCGCGATCCTCAGCGTGATGGTGCCGTTCGTCTGGGTCACGCCGACCTGGACCGCGATCGGCCTCGGCATCGTGATCGGTGTCGCCTCGACCGTCGGCCAATGGATCATCGTGCTGGCCTATCGCTACGGCGATGCTTCGGTGCTGGCGCCGTTCTCCTACACGCAGTTGCTGTGGGTCAGCCTTCTGGGATTCTTCCTGTTCGGCGAGTTGCCGGACGTATGGACGATCACCGGCGCGGCTTTCATCGTCGCCAGCGGTCTCTACATCGCCCATCGCGAGCGCATTCGCCGCGCTCAGCTTCTGGTGCAGGCCGCGCGTTCCCCGAACCCCTGACGCAAGTCAAGCGTCCCGCTTCGTGCTATCAACGGCTCCAACGATGGGGGAGGAGCTGGATGCGCGCTGCGATTTTCAGGAACGGTGAGATTGTCGTCGACCGGATGGCCGAGCCGAAGCCGGGCCCCGGCCAGGTGCTGGTCAAGACGCTCGCCTGCGGCATTTGCGGCTCCGACCTGCACGCGCGCCAGCACGCGCCGCGGATGGTGGAGATGGCGAAGAAGACCGGGCGAACGCCGATGGATCTGTCGCGCGACGTCGTCTTCGGTCATGAGTTCTGCTGCGAGATCGTCGACTACGGCCCCGGCACCACGCGCAAGCTCAAGCCGGGCACGCATGTGTGCTCGCTGCCCGCATTGCTCACGCCGGAGGGCATCAAGGGCATCGGCTATTCCAACGACTTCGTCGGCGGTTATGCGGAAGCGATGCTGCTCAGCGAGCCGCTGCTGCTGGAAGTGCCGAACGGCCTTGCGCCCGAACATGCCGCGCTGACCGAGCCGCTTGCGGTCGGCGTCCATGCGGTGGCCAAAGCCAACATCAGCGGCGGCGAAGTGCCGCTCGTCATCGGCTGCGGGCCGGTCGGCCTTGCGGTGATCGCCGCGCTGAAGCTCAAGGGCCTGCATCCGATCGTTGCTGCCGACTATTCGCCGGCGCGGCGCGCGCTCGCGGCAAAGTTCGGCGCCGACATTGTCGTCGATCCCCTGACGTCGCAGCCCTATGCGACCTGGGCCGAGCACGCGCAGATGTCGGAGGCGGAGAAGGCCGCGCGGCCGCCGTTCCAGGCCATGCTGCCGGCGCTGAAGCCCGCGGTGATCTTCGAATGCGTCGGCGTGCCCGGCCTGCTGCAGCAGGTGTTCGAGGGCGCGCCGCGCGATGCCAAGATCGTCGTGGTCGGCGTTTGCATGGAGAGCGACAAAAGCGAGCCCATGCTCGGCATCATGAAAGAGCTCAATGTCCAATATGTGCTCGGCTACACGCCGGAGGAGTTTGCGGCGTCGCTGCGCCTGATCGCGGAAGGGCAGGTGGATGCCGCCGCGATGGTGACGGCTGAGGTCGGAATTGACGGCGTCGCCAAGGCGTTCGCGGATCTCGCCAATCCCGAGGCGCACACCAAGATCATCGTGCAGCCGTGGCGGTGACGGTCTCGCAGGGTGGGCAAAGGCGCAAAGCGCCGTGCCCACCATCAAGTACCGTGCTCATCATGGTGGGCACGCTACGCTTTGCCCACCAGACTTTCCTCAGTATTTCGAAGGCACGTACATCTCCAGCGGGATCGGACCGCGGTGATAGTCGGGATTGCGCACGCGCGGCGGCAGCACCACGGGTGCGCGACCGACTTCCTGGTAGGGGATCTGGCTCAGAAGATGCGCGATGCAGTTGAGGCGGGCGCGCTTCTTGTCCACGGCATCGACGATCCACCACGGCGAGTCCGGCAGATGCGTGTGCTCCAGCATCGTCTCCTTGGCCTTGGTGTAGGCCTCCCAGCGGCTGCGGGCCTCGACGTCCATCGGGCTCAGCTTCCACTGCTTGAGCGGATCCTTGATGCGCATGGTGAAGCGGAACTGCTGCTCGTCGTCGGTGATGGAGAACCAGTATTTGACCAGAATGATGCCGGAGCGGATCAGCATCCGCTCGAACTCCGGCACCGTGCTGAAGAACTCCTGATACTGCTCGTCGGTGCAGAAGCCCATCACGCGCTCGACGCCCGCGCGGTTGTACCAGCTGCGGTCGAACAGCACCAATTCGCCGCCGGCGGGCAGGTGCGAGACGTAGCGCTGGAAATACCATTGCGTGCGCTCGCGCTCGCTCGGCGCCGGAAGCGCTGCGACGCGGCAGATGCGGGGATTGAGGCGCTGGGTGATGCGCTTGATCACGCCACCCTTGCCGGCGGAGTCGCGACCTTCGAACAGAACCACGACCTTCTTCTTCTCGCTCTGCACCCAGTCCTGCAGCTTGACCAGCTCGCCCTGGAGCCGGAGCAGCTCGCGGAAATAGAGTTTTCGGTCGACCGTCGGGCGGAGCCCGTCGGTCTCATCCAGCAGCTCGTCGAGCCTGCTGTCGTCGAGCTCCATCTCCAGCTCTTCGTCGAGATCGTCGATCATTTCCCGGATGATGCGCTCGCGTTTGGCCATTTCAGGGGTGCGGTCGGATGCGGTCATGGGTCCTTCTTTCGGCAGGGTGCCTGTCACCGGTGACCATCGGCGGGGTTTATTGCGCCCATGTGACACCGGTTCCGGAATAGCCCGGCAGGGACCGTCAGACCGGCAGCGCGATCGAATATTTGACCTGGCTGAGCGCAAAGCTCGACTCGATCGAGGCGATGCCGTCGAGCCGGGTCAGCTTGGTCTTGAGGAAGGTCTCGTAGGAGGCGAGGTCAGCCGCCACCACGCGCAGGAGATAGTCGCGGTTGCCGGTCATCAGATAGCATTCCAGCACCTCGTCCCATTTCGAGATCGCGCGGGCGAAACGATTGAGATCCTCCTCCTTCTGCCGCGCCAGCTTGATCGAAATGAACACGCTGACATGCAACCCCAGCGCCTTCTGGTCCACGGTCGCGATGTAGCGCGAGATCACGCCGCGTTCCTCCAGCAGCTTGACCCTGCGATGGCAGGGCGAGACCGACAATCCGACCTTGTCGGCGAGCTCCTGCATGGTCAGCCGGCTGTCGGTCTGCAGCAAGGCGAGGATTTTGCGGTCGATGGCGTCGAGCTCTGGCATTGGGATGGAACCTATGTTTTGTCCGGTCTTGTTGGTAAATTATCCCAATATTCGGAGGTATGGCGCGAAAAATTGAGAAGTTTGGCGTCGCTCGCAGGCGTATCATCTTCCGACCTGTTTTCCGGGAGCATTGCGATGCCCGTTGATTCCGCCCGTCTCGACACATTGACCGCGCTGGCCCGCAAGGCGCTGTGGCTGTCGTCATGGACCATCCACCACGCCAACCACGTCCGGTCGAACACGGACGGCCTCAAGGTCGGCGGCCACCAGGCCTCGTCCGCCTCGCTCGCGACCATCATGTCGGCGCTGTATTTTAGCGTGTTGCGGCCCGAGGACCGCGTCGCGGTGAAGCCGCATGCGAGCCCGGTGTTCCACGCCATCCAGTATCTGTTCGGCCGGCAGAGCCGCGAGAAACTGGAGAATTTTCGCGGCTTCAAGGGCGCGCAATCCTATCCCTCGCGGACCAAGGACGTCGACGACGTCGACTTCTCGACCGGCTCGGTCGGCCTCGGCGTCGCGCAGACGCTGTTCGCCTCGCTGGTGCAGGACTACGTCAAGGCGCATGGCTGGCTGAAGGATCGCCGCGAAGGGCGGATGATCGCGCTGGTCGGCGACGCCGAGATGGACGAGGGCAACATTTTCGAGGCGCTGGCAGAAGGCTGGAAGCACGGCCTGCGCAACACCTGGTGGGTGGTCGACTACAACCGCCAGTCGCTCGATGCCGTCGTGCGCGAAGGCCTCTGGGAAAAGTTCGAGACCATGTTCCGCAATTTCGGTTGGGACGTGGTCATCGTGAAATACGGTCGCCTGATGCGCGAGGCGTTTGCTGAAGTGGGGGGCGAGGCGTTGAAGCGCTGGATCGACAATTGCCCGAACGCGCTCTATGCGGCGCTGTGCTTCCAGGGCGGTGCAGCGTTTCGCAAGCATCTCCACGACGAGATCGGCGACCAGGGGCCGATCACAAAATTGATCGACAAGCGCAGCGACGACGAACTCTTGGCGTTGATGTCGAACCTCGGCGGTCACGACATGGCGAGCATGCTGGAGGCGTTCGAGTCCATCGATCACGATCGCCCGGTCTGCTTCATCGCCTACACCATCAAGGGCGTCGGCCTGCCGTTCCAGGGCCACAAGGACAACCATGCCGGCCTGATGACGGTCGCGCAGATGGAGAAATATCGCGAAAGCCAGAACATTCGTCCCGGGCACGAATGGGACAAGTACGAGGGCCTCACGCAAAGTGCCGCCGAGCTCGACGCGTTCCTCGCGCGCGTGCCGTTCAACAAGGATGGCCGCCGGCTGACCGCGCCTGTCGTCGAGGTGCCGCAGCAGCTTGTGTTCAAGCCGTCGCCGCAGATGTCGACGCAACAGGGCTTTGGCCTCGTGCTGAACGAGATCGCGCGCGGTGACAGCGAACTCGCACAACGCATCGTCACGACCTCGCCCGACGTCACGGTCTCGACCAATCTCGGCCCGTGGGTGAATCGGCGCGGCCTGTTCGCACGTGGTGAGAAGGCGGACTTATTCCGTAGCGAGAAAATTCCGTCCACATTCAATTGGGACTTCTCGCCCAAGGGCCAGCATCTCGAGCTCGGCATCGCCGAGATGAACCTGTTCATCATGCTCTCGGCGCTCGGCCTGTCGCACCAGATCAACGGCGCGCGGCTGCTGCCGGTCGGCACGCTCTACGATCCCTTCATCGAGCGCGGCCTCGATGCGCTCAATTACGCCTGTTACCAGGATGCGCGCTTCATGGTGGCGGCGACGCCGTCCGGCATCACGCTCGCGCCGGAGGGCGGCGCGCACCAGTCGATCGCGACGCCGCTGATCGGCATGGCGCAGGACGGGCTCGCCTCGTTCGAGCCGGCCTTCGTCGACGAACTCGCCGTGATCATGGGCTGGGGGTTTGCGCACATGCAGCGCGATCCGGGCGAGGGCGGCTCGGTCTATTTGCGGCTCTCGACGCGCTCGATCGAGCAGGCGCAGCGGATCATGACGCCGGAACTGCAGCAGGGCATCACCGACGGCGCCTACTGGCTGCGCAAGCCGGGCCCGAATGCCGAACTCGTGATTGCCTATACCGGCGCGGTCGCGCCGGAGGCGATCGAGGCGACCGGCTTCATCGGCGAGAGCCGCCGCGACATCGGCCTGCTCGCGATCACCTCGGCGGATCGGCTCCATTCGGGATGGACTGCCGCGCGCAAATTGCGGCGCGATCGGCGCGGCGTGCAGCACCTCAGCCACATCGAAAAACTGCTGGCGCCGTTGCCGCGCGACTGCGGCATCGTGACCGTGATCGACGGCCATCCCTCCGCGCTCGGCTGGCTCGGCAGCGTCCGCGGCCACCGCGTCGAGGCGCTCGGTGTCGAGCAGTTCGGCCAGACCGGCACCATCGCGGACCTCTATCGCCACTACGGCATCGACGCGAATGCGATCATCGATGCGGCGGAAAGCCTCACCACCGGTGCGCCGGTGCTGCATCGGAAGATGGCGGTGTAGCGGAAGTAACCGGGGGCGTGATTCCAGGGCGATAATGCGCGCCCCGGAATGACGGCCGGGCCACCTTGCCACGTTGTCGCCATCGGCTCATATAACCACCTCCGTCTGCCGCAACGCTGGCCCCGCATATGGCGGGTTCAATTGCTGGCGCTTTCGTGCAAGGATGCCTGCCGAAACGCCCCCCAAGCCCCCAAGAAGAGGTTAACGATGGTCAATCGCATGCAATTCTACATCGACGGCGCCTGGGTCGATCCCGCCGTCAAGAAGTCCACCCCGGTCGTCAATCCGGCGACGGAAGAAGCGATGTACGAGGTTGCGCTGGGCTCCAAGGCCGACGTGGACAAGGCGGTTGCCGCCGCCAAGCGCGCCTTTGCAACTTTCTCCCAGACCAGCCGAGACGAGCGGGTCGCGCTGCTCACGAAGGTCATCGAAGTCTACAAGGGCCGTCTCAAGGAGATCGGTGCTTCCGTCTCCGATGAGATGGGCGCGCCGCTGCCGATGGCGGAAAAACTCCAGGCCGGCGCCGGCCTCGGCCATCTCATGACCACGCTCGACGTGCTCAAGAACTATCATTTCGAGGAGCCGGTCGGCACCGCCATGGTGCTGCGCGAGCCGGTCGGTGTGGTCGGCATGATCACGCCCTGGAACTGGCCGCTCAACCAGATCGCCTGCAAGGTCGCACCCGCGCTCGCCGCCGGCTGCACCATGATCCTGAAGCCGTCGGAGTTCACGCCCACCTCGGCGCTGATCTTCGCGGAAATCCTCCATGAAGCCGGCGTGCCGAAGGGCGTGTTCAACCTCGTCAACGGCCTCGGCCCCGAGGTCGGCGCCGCCATGAGCGAGCATCCCGACATCGACATGATCTCCTTCACCGGCTCGACCCGCGCCGGTATCGACGTTGCCAAGCGTGCGGCGCCGACCGTGAAGCGCGTCAGCCAGGAACTCGGCGGCAAGTCGCCGAACGTCATCCTCGAAGGCGCCGACCTCACGAAGGCGGTGACCGGCGGCGTGATGCACATGTTCAACAACTCCGGCCAGTCGTGCAACGCGCCCTCGCGCATGATCGTGCCGACCTCGAAGATGAAGGAAGTCGCCGCGATCGCGAAGGCCGTCGCCGACAAGACCAAGGCGGGTGATCCGCGCGCTGAAGGCACCACGATCGGCCCCGTGGTCAACCGCGGCCAGTGGGACAAGATCCAGGCGCTGATCAAGAAGGGCATCGACGAGGGCGCAACGCTCGTCGCCGGCGGCCCGGGCCTGCCCGAAGGCGTCAACAAGGGCTTCTATGTCCGCCCGACGATCTTCGCCGACGTCACCCCCGAGATGACGATCGCCCGCGAGGAAATCTTCGGACCGGTGCTGACCATCCTCGGTGCCAAGGACGAAGCCGAGGCCGTGCACATCGCCAACGACACGCCCTATGGCCTCGCCGGCTATGTCTCGGGCGCCTCGGTCGAGGACGCCAAGCGCGTCGGTCGCCAGATCCGCGCCGGCAACGTCAACCTCCAGGGCGTGCCCAACGACCGCACCGCGCCGTTCGGTGGCTACAAGCAGTCGGGCAACGGCCGCGAGTGGGGCAAGTACGGCCTCGAGGACTTCCTCGAAGTGAAGGCCGTCGCCGGCTTCAACGCGGCGTAAGCCTTAGGGCCTGAACAGAATGACGCCGGAGCGGGAAACCGCTCCGGCGTTTTGTTGTAGCCCGCATGGAGCGGAGCGTAATGCGGGACCGGTCCCCGGATTGCGCTCCGCTCCATCCGGGCTACGAAGTCTATCCTTCGTCATTGCGAGCGAAGCGAAGCAATCCAGAATCTCTCCGCGGGTGGAGTCTGGATTGCTTCGTCGCAAGTGCTCCTCGCAATGACGGAGGAGAGAGGAGACCTAGCCTCCCGCCGCGCCTTGCGTGTTCACATACAGCGCGTAGATCGACTGGCTCGCCGCCATGAACAGGCGGTTGCGCTTGAGGCCGCCGAAGCAGAGATTGGCGCAGCGCTCGGGCAGCGCGATGCGGCCGATCATGACGCCGTCCGGCGCGAACACCACCACGCCGTCGAGTTCGGGATCGCCCATGCCCCAGCCGCACCAGAGATTGCCGTCGATGTCGCAGCGCATGCCATCCGGTGTGCCAGGTCCCGCATCGATGTGGACGCGCTTGTTCGAGATCGTGGTGCCGTCGGCCGCGACGTCATAGGCAAGGATCTTGCGGTTCGGCACGCCGCGCGATTCCACCACGTACAGAATCTTCTCGTCCGGCGAGAAGCACAGCCCGTTCGGGCCCAGCACGCCCTCGGCGACGATCGTCGCCTTGCGCGTCGCCGGATCGAGCCGATAGACGTTCGGCTCGATCTCGCTCTCCGCCTTGAAGCCCTCGTAGTTGCCGAGCAGGCCGAAGGTCGGATCGGTGAACCAGATCGAGCCGTCGGACTTGACCACGATGTCGTTCGGCGAGTTCAGCGGCTTGCCGCCGAATGAATCCATCAGCACCGTGATCTCGCCGTCATATTCGGTGCGGGTCACGCGACGGCCGCCGTGCTCGCAGGTGACGAGCCGGCCCTGGCGATCCCTGGTATTGCCATTGGCGAAATTGGAGGGCTTTCGGAAAACCGAGACGGCGCCGGTCTCTTCCTCCCATTTGATGATGCGCTGGTTCGGGATGTCGCTGCACAAGAGAAATCGCCCGTCGCCGAACCAGACCGGCCCCTCGGCCCAGCGCAGGCCGGTCGCCAGCCGTTCCACCGCCGAAAGTTTCAACCAGTATTTTTCGAATCGGGGATCGAGTGCGTGAATGGCCGGATCAGGATAGTAGCTCGCAGGCCGCCAGCCTGACCGCTCCTGGGTGTGGGACGATGCCTCATCCATGTCGGTTCTCTCGTTTCGTTCCCTCTGGACATTCCTGCTATCATTAGAGACACGTGACCGCAAATTGGTCACTAACGGCGAGGGAAGACATGCCGCGTATCTTGATGACGGGAGCTTCGGGCGGAATCGGAACGCGTCTGCGGAAACTGCTGCCGCCGATCTATCCGGACCTGCTGCTCTCTGACATCCGCCCGCCCGCCGATCTCGGGGCGAACGAGCAGTTCAAGGCGGCCGACCTGTCAGACCTTGCCCAGTGCGAGGCGATCTGCGAGGGCGTCGACGGCATCATCCATTTCGGCGGCTATTCGGTCGAGGGCCCGTGGGACGACATCCTCCAGGCCAACATCATCGGCGGCTACAATCTGTTCGAGGCCGCGTATCGCAAGGGCGTCAAGCGCGTCGTGTTCGCGTCCTCGAACCATGCCGTCGGATTCTATCCGCGCCACCGCAGGATCGATACCGACGTCACCGCGCGCCCGGACGGCCGCTATGGCGTCAGCAAGGTGTTCGGCGAAGCACTCGGCGCGCTCTATGCCGATAAGCACGGCCTGAAAGTGACTTGCCTTCGCATCGGCAATTTCGGGGACGTGCCGTTGGACCTCCGCCGGATCTCGATCTGGCTGAAGCCGGAAGATTTGGTGCAACTCTGCCAAATCGGGCTCGAGCATCCCGACATCCATTTCGAGGTGTTTTATGGCGTATCGCTGAACGAGCGCGCCTGGTGGGACAACCACCGCGCCTACGAATTCGGCTATCGCCCCACCGGCCGCTCCGAGGACCATGTCGCACACGCCATGGCCGAGCAGGCCAAGTTGAAGCCGGATCCGGTCGGCGACCATTTTCAGGGCGGCGCGTTCGCGAGCCTCGAGTTCGACGGCGACACCAGCCGGATCATTGATTGGAACAAGCGATAGTACTTGTCGTCATGGCCGGGCTGTTGACTTAGATCAACATCGTCCGGACACCATCGGGCTCTCGATCTGTGCGAGCGCAATTCGAGAGCCGCGACAATGAAAATCAAACTGTCTGTCGTTGCAATGCTTGCGACGATCGCATCAGCACCCTCGCGAGCCGCAACGCTCAGCGATGCTGAAGCGACGTTTCTCGACCAGCTTGTCACCGCGTCCGCAGTGCTCGAACAGCGATGCGTCGGCTACGAGGTCGATGGTGCCGGTGGCGTTCAACTCGGCGCCAGGCTGCTCGGGAGCCCCAATGCGGCGATGGCGATGATTGACGCTTATTCGGCGGCGATAAAGGCTCACGATGGCGAGAGCTACGATCCCGGCAAGTTCCGCCCCGAGGTGTTCGAGGCGGCCAGCAAGACGATCAAGCGCGTGCTAGCGGATTTGGTCAGGGATCCGAAAGGGGCCTGCGCCGATTATGGCGATGCCAGCGTGGATCGCGGTCTGCTGAGACGATACTGAACGCGGGGTTAGCCTGACGAGCACGTTAGCGCAGCCTCATCGGCAATCCGCGCCAGATAATCCGACTTGCTGAACTGCATGTGATCCACGCACAGTTGCGCCAGCGCCCAGCTGTCGCGGCCTTTGAGTAGCTCGATCATCAGCTCGTGCTGGCGCCGTGACTGTGCCAGTCCATCGCGGTCGGCGAGGTTTTTCGCGCGCATCGGCAGTGTCAGGCTCATGTAGTCCTGCAGCGAGCGGACCAGATAGGGATTGCCGCAGGCGGCGAACAACGCGACGTGGAAGGCGTCGTTGGCTTCGTGGATGCCGCGCAAGTCCCTCACGTCCGCCTTCGCGCAATACTCGCGTTGCAAGGCGGTCAGCTCGTCGATCAGGCCTTGCGGCGCGGGCAGGGGGATCATCAACGCCGCCTGCCGCGTCAGCATCTCCCGCACTTCGTAGATCTGCCGGACTTCCTCGGCCGAATAGAACCGCACGGTGGCGCCGACATTCTTCTCACGGCGGACGATGCCGCGCCGCTCGGCGTCCACCAGCGCCTGGCGCACGAAGTGCCTGGAAGTGCCGTAGCGCGACATCAGCGCGTCTTCGGTCAGGCGCGCGCCGGGTGCGAAGCGGCCGAAGATGATGTCCTCCTCCAGCCGCGCGACGACGTCATCCGGATCGTCGCGCCGGAGCGGCATGGCGTCTGCGGTACGAATGTCGGACATGCCCTCAGCCTCCGGCGCCTTGCCGGTCCGCCTTGTGGAGCAGGGAGAAGTCGGATTGTCAATAATTTGTGTCGCCGGGGAGCGCCAGGAGCAGAAAGAGCGACCATCTGGCCCTATCTTATTGACAATCAGGGGGCAGGCTGTACCACAATGGCAAGTTAAGGAGTGCCATGATGTCGAATGGGTTGCGCAAGGGTTTGACGAGCTATGGCGATGCCGGCTTCTCGCTGTTCCTGCGCAAGGCGTTCATCAAGGCCATGGGCTATTCCGACGACGCGCTGGAGCGCCCGATCGTCGGCATCACCAATACCTACAGCGACTACAACCCCTGCCACGGCAACGTCCCGCAGATCATCGAAGCCGCCAAGCGCGGCGTGATGCTGTCGGGCGCGATGCCGTTCGTATTCCCGACCATCTCGATCGCCGAGAGTTTTGCGCATCCGACCTCGATGTACCTGCGCAATCTGATGGCGATGGACACCGAGGAGATGATCCGGGCCCAGCCGATGGATTCGGTGATCGTGATCGGCGGTTGCGACAAGACGCTTCCGGCGCAGGTGATGGCCGCGATCAGCGCCGACCTGCCGACCGTCGTCATTCCCGTCGGTCCGATGGTGGTCGGCCATCACAAGGGCGAGGTGCTCGGCGCCTGCACCGATTGCCGCCGTCTCTGGGGCAAGTATCGCGCCGGCGAGATCGACGACGTCGAAATCGAAGCCGTCAACGGCCGTCTCGCGCCGTCGGTCGGCACCTGCATGGTGATGGGCACGGCTTCCACCATGGCCTGCATGATCGAAGCCATGGGTCTGTCGCTGCCGATGAGCGCGACGATCCCGGCGCCGCATGCCGAGCGTTTCCGTCTGGCGGAGGCGAGCGGCCGGGTTGCTGCTGAAATGGCCAAAACCAAGGGCCCGAGGCCGAGCGAGGTCCTGACGCCAGCGTCCTTCAAGAACGCGCAGGTCGTGCTGCAGGCGATCGGTGGCTCGACCAATGGCCTGATCCATCTGACCGCGATGGCGCATCGCTCACCGCATCGGATCGATCTCGAGGTGTTCGACCAGATCGGACGTGAGGTGCCGGTGCTGGTCGATCTCAAGCCGTCGGGCGAGCATTACATGGAGCATTTCCATCACGCCGGCGGCGTGCCGAAACTGCTGGCACAGCTCGGCGATCTCGTCGATCTCGATGCGAAGACGATCTCGGGTGAGAGCCTGCGCGACGTCGTCGCGAATGCGGAGGACGTGCCCGGCCAGGACGCTATCCGCTCGCGCGACAATCCGATCAAGAAGGAAGGCGGCCTCGCCGTCCTGCACGGCAACCTCGCGCCGCGCGGCGCCGTCATCAAGCAGTCGGCGGCGAGCCCAAAACTGTTGCAGCATACCGGGCGTGCGGTGGTGTTCGAATCCGTCGAGGACATGACCTTGCGGGTCGATGATCCCGAGCTCGACGTCACCGCCGATGACGTCCTGGTGCTGCGCAACGCCGGCCCCAAGGGCGCGCCCGGCATGCCCGAGGCCGGCTATCTGCCGATCCCGAAGAAGCTCGCGCGTGGCGGTACCAAGGACATGGTGCGCATTTCGGATGCGCGCATGAGCGGCACCGCGTTCGGCACCATCGTGTTGCACATCACGCCGGAATCCGCGGTCGGCGGACCGCTCGCGCTCGTGAAGAATGGCGACAAGATCAGTCTCGATGTAGCCAAGCGCAGCATCGAGCTGCTGGTAGATCCGGCGGAGCTGGAGCGTCGGCGCGCCGCCTTGAAGCCGGCTCAAGCGTCCGAGGAAGTCAAGCGTGGCTACGCTTGGCTATTCGACAAGACCATCTTGCAGGCCGACGAGGGCTGCGACTTCGACTTTATGCAGAGGACTGGACCAAAGACTGAAAAGGGCTGACAACCACTCGAACGAGCGTCCAGACCGCTAAAAGCGGCGGGCGATAACAACAGGGGGAGACGATGATTGTACGATCCATGGCAGGATTCTTACGCGGCTTGGTGGCTACGGCCGCCATGCTGTTCGTCACGAGCGCGGGGGCGCAGGAGGTGAAGCATTATCGCTTCGCCTATGACCAGCCCCGCAACACCGGCTACTCGATCGCCGGCGACCTCTTTGCCGACAAGCTCAAGGAATTGAGCAAAGGCACCATGATCATCGACCAGTATCCGGGCGCGCAGCTCGGCCAAGAGCCGCAGGTGCTTCAGCTCGTGAAGTCCGGCGACGTCGAATTCTCGATCGTCTCCTCGGCCAACACCGCGACGATCTCGCCGCAGGCCGGCGTGATGTCGCTGCACTATCTGTTCCGCGACGAACAGCATGTGATCAAAGGCCTCGCTGACCCGAAGGTGTTCGAGGCCCTCAAGATCATGATCGATGAGACCACGCAGGGCTTGCACCTCATCGGCACGGGCTCGCAGGGCGTGCGCCACATGTACTCCAAGAAAGAGATCCATAATGTCGGCGACATCAAGGGCCTGAAGGTCCGCGTGCAGGCGACCGCGACGGAGGACACCATGTTCCCGGCCTACGGCGCCCAGACCGTGCACATGCCGTTCGGCAGCGTCTACACCTCGTTGCAGACCGGTGTGGTCGATGTCGCCGAGAACAGCATCAACGTCTACCTCGTCAACAAGCACTACGAGGTCGCGCCGGTGCTGAACATCACCGAGCACGAGGCCAACAACGCGTTGGTGTTCGTCTCCGACAAGCTCTGGCAGAGCCTTTCGGCCGAGCAGAAGGGCTGGGTGCAGACCGCGGCCAACGAGGTCAGCACGAAGGAGCCGGCGAAGGCGTTCGACCTCGAACGGGCCGCGGCCGAGAAGCTGAAGAAGCTGGGCGTCAAGATCGTCGACAACGTCGACAAGAAGAGCTTTGCGGCGATTGCCGATCCCTATCTCGACAAGCTCGCCAAGGAGCTCGGCCCGCACGCCGAGAAGATCAAGGATCTGATCCGGTCGATTAATTAACGCGATTCCCGAAGACGGTGCGCTCCCTCTCCCGCTTGCGGGAGAGGGTTGGGGAGAGGGTGTCTCCACAATGTGATACTTCCCCAGAGGAAAGAACCCTCACCCGCGTCGCTTCGCTCCGCGACCTCTCCCGCAAGCGGGAGAGGTGAGGCCAACTCGCAGCCGGGAGCAATAATGGCCATCGCCGACAAGCTCGTATTGCAACGCCAGCGTCACCTGAAATGGCGCTGGCTCGACTGGCTCGAGCTCGCGCTCATGATCTTGTGCGGCGTGCTGTGCTTCGGTTTCTCGCTGTCGGTCACCGCCGACATCGTCACCCGCACCATCGGCCATCCCTGGCTGTGGCTCCAGGAAGTCACCTCGACGCTGTTCATCTATGCGATCTTCATCGGGACAGCCGTTGCGACCCGGCGCAACGATCACCTCTATCTCACCGCGATCTCGGAGGCGATGCATGGCGTGCCCAGGATCATCGTCGAGATCATCATTCGCCTCGTCGTGCTCGGCGTCGCTTTCTGCCTGATCTGGTACGGCTACCAGAATTACCTACGCGGCTTCGGCAGCTTTCGCCTGCCGTCCGGCACGCCGATCGCTTCGCTCTACGCCATCATTCCGCTCTCCGGCATCCTGGTCGGCCTGTTCACCATCGAGCAGCTCGTCAACGGCCTGCGCAACGGCTTCGACCACCCTGAGCCGCCGGAGGAGGATGCCGCGCCCGTCATCACCGAAGCGCAAATGAGGGCGCAGCCGTGAGCGCACCCATTGTCCTCGCGTTGATGTCGATCTGCTTCCTGTCGTTTGGCTATCTCGGCGTGCCCGTGCCGTTCTCGCTGATGGCCGGCGTGTTCATCGGCGCGGTCCTGTCCGACGTCTCGCTCGCCGCAATCATCCAGAAGATCTTTGACGGCGTCGATTCCGAGGCGCTGCTGGCGATCCCTTTCTTCCTGCTGGTCGGCGAGCTCATGAGCTCGGCCAATGTGGTGGTGCGAATCGCAAACCTCTCGGTATCGCTGGTCGGGCATATCAGGGGCGGACTGTCGCAGGTCGTGGTCGTCTTCAGCATGTTCTTCTCGGAGATGTCGGGCTCGACCACCGCCGACGTCGCCGTGATGAGCCGCGCGCTCGGCGGCCCGATGAAGCGCGAGGGCTATGAGCCCGCGTTCATTGCCGCGATCATTGCGTCGGCCTCGACCATTGCGGCGCTGGTGCCGCCGAGCATCACGGCGGTGGTCTATGGCGCCGTCGGCAACGTCTCGATCGCCGGCCTGTTCATGGCCGGCGTCGTGCCCGGCCTGATGATCGGCTTCGGGCTGATGATCTATTGCTATTTCTTCGGCCCGTCCGGCCTGCGCAAGCCGCGCGCGCCGCTGCGTCAGATCGTGTTCGCGGCCGGCGATGCGGCGCTGCCGCTGATGATTCCGGTGATCCTGCTCGGCGGCATTCTGACCGGCTGGTTCACGCCGACCGAGGCCGGCGTCGTCGCCGTGGTCTGGATCATCCTGGTCGTGATCCCCGCGCTCAACCGCGGCCATTTCCGGAAGATTCCCTACGATTTCTGTCTGGCGGGGCTGATCTTCTCGCTGCCGCTGATCACCATCGGCGCCGCCAACGCCTTCGGTTGGATGCTGGCGTACTTGCGCGGCGCCAGTTACATCGCCGACATGATCACCTCGATCGCCGGCAACGATCCCCATCTGATCATGCTTCTGATGGTGCTGCTGTTCACCGTCGTCGGCGATTTCATCGAACCGGTTCCGACCATCATCATCTTCATGCCGCTGGTCAACACGCTGACGGAAGCCGGCGACATCAATGGCGTCCACATGGGCGTGGTGCTGATCGCGACGTTGGCCTTCGGCCTGATCACGCCGCCTTATGGTCTGGTGCTCTTGATGGCGTCGAAATTCGTCGGCGTCAGCTTTGCGAAAGCGTTACGGGCGGCGCTGCCGATCTATGTCGTGTTCTTCGCCACCATCGCGTTCGCGATCTACTTTCCGAGCGTCGTGCTGTGGCTGCCGCAGAAAGTGCTGCCGGAATCGGTCGGCTGCTTCAAGTCGCCGGCGGGAACCGGCTACATCTGTCCCAAGTGATCTTCCTACGTCCCAAGTGATCTTCCTAAGTGATCAGCTGCTCGACGCGCCAACCGGCTCGGTCGTGCACGTAGCGAAACGGCGTGCCGTGGCTGTTCTTGAAATAGCTGCCGGTGAGCGCGTTCGCTATGCCCTGCATCACGGCGTCATGGCAAACGAACAGAACGTAGTCGTCGGGATAGCGGTCGAGCCAGAGCGCGACGGTGCGCAGTGATCGCTCCGTCATGGTGTCCCAGTTCTCGCCGTCGGCGGGCAGGATCGAGACGAGGCCCGTCGCCGATTTGACGCCGTGCCTGATCATGAGATCGCGGACGGGCAGGCCTTCAAAGCTGCCGAAGTCGAACTCGATGATGCCTGCGTCGATCGTGAGCGGCGCCGCGATCGCGTCGGCGACGATCTCCGCCGTTCGGGCCGCGCGCACCAGGGGGCTTGCGACGATGCGGCTGATGCCGGCGCCGCGCAGCAAATCTGCGGCCTCGTTCGCTTGCCGCAGGCCATCCTCGTTCAGCGGATTGTCGGTTCGGCCCTGGAAAAGTCCCTGCCGGTTCCAGTCCGTTGCGCCGTGGCGCAGGCCGCAGAACGAGCGCGATGGCGTGGGCGCGCTCACTTGCTCTTGCTCGTGAACTTCTTCACGGCAACACGAAAATCCTCCGTGTTCATCGCCATGATGATCTTGTGCTCCTCGGCATCGAGCTGCTGTTTGACCGGCGTGGTGGCGGCGGCATAGACCAGCGATTTGGTTCCGGCGATGGCCGCACGCGGATTCTGCGCCAGCCGCTCGGCCAGCTGCCGCGTCGCCGTCTTCAATTCGGTTGCGGGAACGGTCTTGGCGACGAGGCCCCATTCATAGGCTTGCTGCGCCGTAAATTTGTCCTCGGCCAGGAAGATCTGCAGCGCGCGGCGCGAGCCGACCGTGCCGACGATCCCGACCGTCGAGCCGCCATCCGGCGACACGCCGATCTTGGCATAGGCCGGCGTGAACTTGGCGTCCTCCGCGGCGATGCAGAGATCGGTGACGAAGGCGAGCCCCATGCCGGCGCCGGCGGCCGAGCCGTGCACGCTCGACAGCGAGATCTTCGGCATGCGCCGGATGATCTCGATGAAGGCATGGTAGTGCTTCAGTAACTCGCCGACCACCAGCGTCACCGTGTTGGCTTCGGCCGCAGCACCAATCGTCTGCAGATCGCCGCCGGCGGAGAAGGCGCGGCCTTCGCCTTCGAGCACCACGACCCTGATCGTGTCGTCGCCTTCGATATAGATCGCGAGCTGTTCGAGTTTTTGCGCGATCGCAAGGTTGATCGAGTTGAACGCGGCAGGGCGGTTCAGCGTGATGGTCGCGATCGGGCCGTCGATCCGCAGCAGCGCGGGATCATCGGGTTGGGAGACGGGAGTTGGCATCTGAGGAATCCCCGGCATGAGGTCTGTTGCTGTAACTAAATCGCAGAAGGCGAGGGGTGACAATCCCTGGCCGCCAGTGCCCCGCCTACGGGCCTTGCGTCGCGCGGAATGATCGGCTCAAATAGGGCCGCCTTCGTTTAGGGACGGACACGAGCGCCGGCTCCTCCTAGGCTAGCCAAGCCAGTATGAGCGAGAGAGGAGACGACATGGGTGACGCTCGTGTCTTGCGGAAATGGGCTGTCCAATGACGGACGGTCCGGTGATCATTGTCGGTGCCGGCCATGGCGGCTACCAGGTCGCGGCATCCCTGCGGCAGGCGGGTTTTTCGGAGCGCATCCGCCTGATCAATGACGAGGCGCATCTGCCCTATCAGCGGCCGCCGCTGTCCAAGGCCTACATCAAGGGCTCGGCCGGGCCGGAGAGCCTGATGTTCCGGCCGGAGAAATTTTACCACGATCAGGCCATCGAGCTGATCGCCGGCCGCGCCGTGTCGATCGACCGGGCGGGGCGCAAGCTTCTGCTCGCCTCGGGCGAAACGCTTCCCTACGGTCACCTGATCCTGGCAACCGGCGCGCGCAACCGCCTGCTCGATCTGCCCAACGCCAATCTGCCCGACGTGAAATATCTGCGCATCCTCGACGAGAGCGAGGCGCTGCGAAAGATCATTCCGTCGAAGACGCGGGTCGTTGTGATCGGCGCCGGCTTCATTGGCCTCGAATTCGCCGCGACCGCGCGGATCAAGGGCCTCGAGGTCGACGTGCTCGAGCTCGCGCCGCGCGTGATGGCGCGCGCGGTGACGGCGGAGGTCTCGGAGTATTTTCAAGAACGTCATCGCGATGCCGGCATCCGCATTCACCTCGGTGTGCAGGCAACCTCCATCGAAGCCGAGAACGGCAAGGTCACCGGCGTCTCCTTGAGCGACGGCCGGCATCTGCCCGCCGACCTCGTCGTGGTCGGCGTCGGCGTGTTGCCGAACATCGAGCTTGCGGCCGAGGCGGGGCTGCCGGTCGCGGCCGGCATCATCGTCGACGAATATCTCTCGACCGCTGATCCCAATATTTCCGCGATTGGCGATTGCGCGCTGTTCAAAAGCCCGCGCTTCGGCGGCTCGCTGCGACTTGAATCAGTGCAGAACGCCACCGACCACGCCCGCTGCCTCGCGGCGCGGCTGACCGGGGACAAGAAACCTTACGACGGCCATCCTTGGTTCTGGAGCGACCAGGGCGACGACAAGCTCCAGATCGCAGGCCTCACCACCGGCTACGACCGCGTCGTGCTGCGCGGCGACCCCGCCAAGAAGGCGTTCTCCGCGTTCTGCTATCACGGCGACAGACTGCTCGGCATCGAATCGATCAACCGCGCCGGCGATCATATGTTCGGCCGAAGGTTGCAGGCCATGGACCGCTCGATCACGCCGGAGCAGGCGGCCGATGAAAGCTTCGACCTGAAGAGTGCGCTGGCGTGATCAGCCGGCGCTGAGCACCGCCGTAACCTCGGCGGCCGTCGGCATCGACGGTCCGGCCCCCATCCGCTGCACGCTGATTGAGGCGGCGGCGTTGGCGAAGGCGAGGGCGGCGCGCAAGGGAACGCCATCGGCGAGCTGCGACGCGAGCGCGCCGACGAAGCAATCGCCAGCGCCAGTAGTGTCGACCGCCTTCACCACGCGTCCCCGCACGGCAAATTCGTCGCTGCCGGCGAGCGCCAGCACGCCGCGCTTGCCGAGCGTGATGCAGATGGTCTGGTCCCCGCGCGCCTGAAGTTTTCGCGCGACATCGATGATTGTTGCGGCCTCGTCGTTATCAGAGAGCTCAGTGCCCGCAAGGAAGCCGAGCTCGGTCTCGTTCAGCACGAGGATGTCGACCAGCGCGAGCAGCTCGGGCGACATCTTTTGCGCCGGGGCGGGATTCAGCAATGTGGTGGCGCCCGCCGCGTGCGCGCGCTGGAAGAACGCGGCGATGGTCGGCAGCGGAACCTCGAACTGGCTGACCGCGACGTCGCCCTTCGCCAGCGGTACGCTCGCGACATCATCCGCGCTGACCAGCGCATTGCTGCCGGGAATGACGACGATGGTGTTGTCGGAGGCCGCGACCGTGATGATCGCGGTGCCGGTGTGCGTCTCCGGCGTCTCCTTGATCGAGCCGGGATCGATGCCCTGCGCCGTGAGAAACGTCCTGAGCTCAGCCCCGAACGCATCCGTGCCGAGCCGCCCGATCAGCGTCGTTTTCGCGCCGAGCCGTGACGCGGCCACGGCCTGGTTCGCACCCTTGCCGCCGGGAAAATACAGCACCTCGCGGCCGGCGACGGTCTCGCCAACCCTGGGATGACGATCGGCGGTCGCCACCACATCCATGTTGATGCTGCCGGCGACGAAGACGCGTCCCATGATATGCCCTTACAAAATCCCTAGACCCTGACTTCGAACTCGTGCCTGACTTTGGCGATGTCCACAAGGGTCGGCAGGCCGGCCTCGTTGCCGAGGCGCTGGATCTTGAAGGTCGAAGCGGCGCGGGCAAAATCAAAATGCTCGCGCCAGCTTTTGCCGGGGTGCGCGAGATAGGAATAGACATAGGCGCCGTGGAAGACGTCGCCGGCGCCGTTGGTGTCGATCACGCGCTCGCGCGGGATCGGCATCGCCGGCATCACCTGCACCGTCCCGGTCTCGTCGTACCAGAGCAGGCCCTTCTCGCCCATGGTGACGCCGCCGATCCTGCAGCCGCGGCCCTTGAGGTAGTCGAGCATCTTCTCCGGCGTCAGGTCCATCTGCTCGCACAGGCGCTCGGCGACGATGGCGACGTCGATAAACTCCAGCAGCTCATGCGTGTTGGTGCGCAGGCCGCCGCCGTCGAGCGAGGTCAGAATGCCGACCTCGCGGCAGACCTTTGCGTAATGGATCGCGGCATCGGGCTGGTGGCCATCGATATGCAGCGCGCGGCAGCCGCCGAGATTGAGCATCGGGAAGGGGTGGATGTGCTCGTCGTCGCGGCAGCGAACGATGGCGCGCTTGCCGTCCTTTGGCATGATGAAGGAGAGCGAGGACTGGTTCACCTTCCGCCCATGCAGCGAGATCGCGTATTTCGCGCACATGTCCTGGAACATGCGGCCCAGCCAGTCATTGGCCGCCGTGGCGATGAGATCAGGCACGATGCCGAGCTTGGCGCAGCAGAACGCCGCCGTGACCGCGTTGCCGCCGAAAGAAACCGCGTAGTCTGTTGCCACGTGCTTTTCGTCGCCGGTCGGCATGTGGTCGGTAATGAAGACGACGTCGATATAGGTCTGTCCGATGAAGAGAGCCTGCATTGCTTGTCCGTGATGCGCGTGGTGGTCCCGGCCGGCGGGTTTACTCTAACACCGGTTCCCTGTCCGGGACGCTGAAATTATTCGCAAAACCGCCCCAAGGCGCTTGAGGTCGGCATGAGGCCGGAATACGACCATGGCACGCCCGTGCCAAGCCCGGACAAATGCCGTTTTCGGCCCCACGGTTCCAGGTCGATCAAAAGGGATGAACATGATCACCGGCCTCGATCACATCGTCGCTCTGGTCAGGGATATCGGTGCGGCCAAGGCGGCCTATCAGACGCTGCTCGGGCGCGCGCCGGCCTGGCAGAATTCCGGCGAGGGCGCCGATCGCGTGCTGTTCACCCTCGAGAACATGACCCTCGAATTGATGGCGCCGAGCGGCTTTACCGCAACCGCGGACCGCATGCGTGCACTGCTCGACGACCAGGAGGGCGTGCTCGCCAGCCTGTGCTTTCGTGTCGCAGACATGAGCAAGATGCACCGGCGACTGGACCGGGTGGCGCTGAAGCCGGATC
The DNA here is from genome assembly GCF_021458635.1 of Bradyrhizobium monzae. Classification (GTDB taxonomy): domain Bacteria; phylum Pseudomonadota; class Alphaproteobacteria; order Rhizobiales; family Xanthobacteraceae; genus Bradyrhizobium. Next base: position 77,092 of record NZ_JAIRDQ010000003.1, on the reverse strand, counting down.
CCGTCGCCGAGGTCGAGAGCAGCAACGATGCGAGCGGTGCAGCCCTGCACTGGAAGCGCACGCGGGCCGCGACCGAGCTGACGCGCGGCGTACGCATGTTCTTCCTCGAGTTAGCCGAGGAGCGTCCGAAGTCGGTTGCGACCGACATCGCGCCGATCGACGGGCTCGACCACGTCGTGATCACTACCGAGGATTCCGATCGCGCCGCCGCGCTCTATGGCGCGCGGCTCGGGCTCGATCTGGCACTCGACCGTTCGCATCTCGACTGGGGCCAGCTGATGTTCTTCCGCTGCGGCGATCTCATCGTCGAAGTGGTGCGCCGCCCCGTTGCAGGCGGGGATTCCCTGCATGACCGGCTCTGGGGCCTGAGCTGGCGCGTCGCCGACATCGACGCCACCCGCGCCCGCCTGCTCGCTGCCGGCCTCGATGTCACCGAGGTGCGCAACGGCCGCAAGCCGGGCACGCGGATCATGACCGTGCGCAACGGCACCTGCGGGATCCAGACCGTGCTCCTGGAGCGTTCGCCGAAGCCGGTGGAGTGAGGGGCGGCTGTCTCTCCTCCGTCATTGCGAGGAGCCCTTGCGACGAAGCAATCCAGGCTGTTTCCGCGATAGCAGTCTGGATTGCTTCGCTCCGCTCGCAATGACGAAACTATGCGCCGGGCCGCGCGCATGATAAATGCGATCCAGACGACCACCCAGCGAGCACCCGGTTTGGCGAAAGCAGCGGCAAAGCGAACTCTGAAATGGCAGCGCGATCCCGAGGGGATGCGGCTGCGCATTCTCGAGGCGGCCAAGCAGGAGTTTTCCGCTCATGGGCTGGCCGGCGCACGCGTCGACCGGATCGCGGCCAAGGCCGGCGCCAACAAGCGCATGCTGTACTACCACGTCGGCAACAAGGACGACCTCTACCTCGCTGTGCTGGAAGGCGCCTATGACAAGATCCGCAGCGAGGAGCGGGGGCTCGATCTCGAGCATCTCGATCCGCCCGAGGCCATCAAGCGCCTGATCGAGTTCACCTGGGGTTACTTCCTGCGCAATCCCGAGTTCCTGTCGCTGCTCCAGACCGAGAACCTCGCGCGTGCAAAGCACCTCAAGCGCTCGACCAAGGTCAAGTCGATGCACTCGCCCTTCGTCGAGATGATCGGCACCGTGGTGCGGCGCGGCGTCGAGAGTGGCGATTTTCAGGTCGCGGTCGATCCGGTGCAGCTCTACATCTCGATCGCGGGCCTCTGCTTCTTCTATCTCTCGAACTCGGCGACACTCGGCGTGATCTTCGGCCGCGACCTGCTCGCCAAGGACGCCAAGGACGAGCGGCTTGCGCACATGGTCGGCCTCGTGCTGGCCGCGCTGACCGGACAGTCCGCCGTGCTGTTCGAGATCGCCAAGGCGCCGAAGTCGCGCGCTGCGGTGGCGCAGACGGTTTAATCCGTGGCCCGGATGGAGCGCGCGAGGCGGGGACCCCGCACTTTACTCCGTCATTGCGAGCGTTAGCGAAGCAATCCAGAATCTGTCCGCGGCGGCAGTCTGGATTGCTTCGCTGCGCTCGCACCTCCAGCGACAACCGCTTCGCGGTTGCGCGGGGATGACGGGTCTGGCCGGGGCACAAAACGTCACAGGGAAACCTCTGGACAGTATTTATCCAACGGGTTAATTTCTCCCCGGAAACGAAAAGAATACCGGGAGTGAGGCGTGGCTGAGCTGAAGCCGCAAAGTGCGGTGTCCAAGATGCTGAATGCGGCCTGGGTGCGGCCGTTTCTGTTCCTGGTTTTCATCGTGGTGGCCTGGGACCTTGCGATCCGGCTGTTCAAGATCCCGGCCTATCAGATCCCGTCGCCCGCGGACGTCGTCGCTGTGCTGCGCTCCGACTGGCCGGAACTGCTGCGCCAGTGCTGGCCGACCACTTATGCGACCGTCTGCGGCTTCCTGCTGTCCGCGCTGTTCGGCATCCCCGTCGCCATGCTGATCGCGGGCTCGAAAACGGTGGAGAGCTACGTCTATCCGCTCTTGGTGTTCTCCCAATCCGTGCCGAAGATCGCGATCGCACCGCTGTTCGTGGTCTGGTTCGGCTTCGGCATCATTCCAAAGGTGATTTCCGCGTTCCTGCTCGGGTTCTTCCCCGTCGTGGTCTCGGCGGTGCAGGGCTTCAAGTCGGTCGATCCTGACATGGTCGATCTCGCCCGCGCCATGCAGGGCAGCCGTTTCCAGGTGTTTTGTGCGGTAAACCTGCCGCATGCGCTGCCGGCGATCTTCTCCGGCCTAAAAGTGTCGGTGACGCTTGCCGTGGTCGGCGCCGTCGTCGGCGAGTTCGTCGGCTCCAATTCCGGCATCGGCTACGTGATGCAGCGTTCGATCGGCACCTTCGACCTGCCGACGATGTTCGCGGCTCTCGTGATCCTCGCGCTGCTCGGCGTCATCCTGTTCTGGATCGTCGACCGGATCGAGAAGCTGGTCATTCCCTGGCATGTCAGCCAGCGCGAAGACGTGATTTTCGCCTCTTAACTTAAGCAACGGCCACCAACGGCCGAAACATAACGACAAGGGAGAGTGACGATGAAGCGGTGGATTGGGGCTGCATCTGTGGCGCTGATGGCGTTTGCAGTTACGCCGGCGCAGGCGGCCGACAAGGTCGTGCTGATGCTCAACTGGTACGTCTATGGCGAGCACGCGCCGTTCTATTACGGCAAGGCCAAGGGCATTTATGCGGCCGAGGGCATCGACCTCGAGATCCAGGAAGGCCGCGGCTCGGCTGCGACCACCCAGGCCGTCGCCGCCAAGACCGCGGACTTCGGCTATGTCGACGTTCCCACCATGATGCGCGCCGCGATCAAGGGCGCGCCTGTGATCGCGACCGGCGTTCTGCTGCAGACCTCACCGATGTCCGCCATGGGCTTCGTCGACAAGAACATCAAGAAGCCGGAGGACATCAAGGGCAAGACGGTGGCGATCACGCCGGCCGATTCCATGACCCAGATCTGGCCGCTGTTCCTGAAGAAGACCGGCCTGAAGGAAAGCGACTTCACCACCGTTGCCGGTGACGGCCAGACCAAGCTCAACGCCGTCATCAACGGCCAGGCTGATCTCTTGCTCGGCTACGTCATGGACCAGTCGATGAAGATCAAGGACGCCACCGGCAAGGACGTCTATCCGATCAAGTTCGCCGACTACGGCATCAACATGGTCTCCTCCGGCATCATCGCCAACTCCGACTATGTGAAGGCCAATGCCGACCTCGTCCGCCGCTTCATGTCGGCGACGACCAAGGCGGTCGAAGCCGCCGAGAAGGAGCCGAAGGCGGCCGCGCAGTCGATCCTCGATGCCAACCCCAAGGGTGGCAAGATCGACACGCTGACGCAGGGCTTTGAGCTGACCATTCCGCTCTACCGGACCGCCGAGACCAAGAGCAAGCGGCCGTTCCAGGTCACCGACCAGAACATGACGGACAGCGTCAACCTGATGGTCGAATATGGCGGCCTCGATGCCAAGGCCAAGGAGAACCCGAAGGCCTTCTACACCAACGATTACCTGCCGAAGAGTGGCTCGTGAGCGCCTCTGTTATTGCGAGCGAAGCGAAGCAATCCAGGCTGCCTCTGCGGAAAGATTCTGGATTGCTTAGTCGCTTCGCTCCTCGCAATGACGGTGCGGATCGTCTGAGTTCAATTGGATGTGACTGAATGATTCCGAAGAAGGCCAGTCCAGAAGAACAGCCTAGCGCTCACCTCCGACTGGTGAGCGACCGCGCCGGTAACGACACGTCGGGCATCACTCTGTCCGGCGTGTCCAAGACCTATCGGACGCGCGATGGCGACGTGCCGTCGCTGCGGCCGCTCGATTTCCACATCAACGACGGCGAGTTCTTTGTCGTGGTCGGCCCAAGCGGCTGCGGCAAGTCCACGCTGCTCAAGCTGATCTCGGGTCTGCTGCCGCCGAGCGCGGGCGAGGTCTTGGTCGAGGGCGAGAAGGTGACGAAGCCGCACGGCAATGTCGGCATCGTCTTCCAGAACGCGCTGCTGCTGCCCTGGCGCAACATCCTCTCCAACGTGATGCTGCCGATCGACATGAAGCGCCTGCCGCGTGACGAATATCTCGTCCGCGCCAAGGCGCTGTTGAAAATGGTCGGGCTCGAAGGGTTCGAGAAGAAGCTGCCCTGGCAGCTCTCCGGCGGCATGCAGCAGCGGGCCTCTATTTGCCGCGCCCTGGTGCACGATCCCAAGATCATGCTGATGGACGAGCCGTTCGGCGCGCTCGATGCGCTGACGCGCGAGCGCATGAATGTGGAGCTGATGCGGATCCAGCGCGAGACCAGGAAGACGGTGCTCTTGATCACGCATTCGATTCCGGAGGCCGTGTTCCTCGCCGACCGCGTGCTGGTGATGACCGAGCGCCCCGGTGCGGTCGCCGCGATCTACGACGTGCCGCTGCCGCGCCCTCGCTCGCTCGATGTAATGGCCGATCCGGTCTTCACCGAGCTCGTGCAACGCATCCGCAAGCATTTCTTCTCGCAGGGTTCGCTGGATTAGAGAGGATGGAAGCAGCTCTAGATTCCGGAGCGTCATGGCCGGGCTTGTCCCGGCCATCCACGCCTTGCTCCACGCGACAAAGAACGTGGATGCCCGGGACAAGCCCGGGCATGACGACCTTCTCGGGACGATCCTCGTGCGCCTGAAGCTGCGAGACATCGCTTTCTTCGAACGTCCCGTGCATTTTGCGCGGCCGTTCCGCTTTGGCGCTGTTACTATCAACGCGACGCCGCAGCTGTTCGTGCGGGTTGAGATCGAGGTCGAGGGCAAGACCACGGGCAAGGGAACCGCCGTCGGCGCCAGCGCCGAAATGCTGGTGCCAAAATGGTTCGACAAGCGGCCGGAGCTGTCTCCGGCGCAGACGGTCGACGGCTTGCGCCGCTCGCTCGCAATCGCGCGCGGGCTTTATCTGGCGCGAACCGGATTCCAGACAGCGTTCGATCTGCATGCCTCCTGCATCGGTGCCCAGGTCGCGACCTGTGCGAAGCAGAGCATTCCGGCGCTTGCAGCCGCCTACGGTCCAGCGGAAATCGACAAGGCTATCCTCGATGCGCTGCTGCGCGCCGCGCAGACCAATTTCTTCGATGGGATGGCCGGCAACATCGCCGGCATCGATGCGCGGCTGTCGCCGGACCTGAAGGAAGCGGACCTCACGACGTTTCTCTCGGGCCGCAAGCCGCTGCCACGTGTTGCGATCAGGCATACTGTCGGTCTCGATGATACCGTCGAAGGCGAGGGCGGCGTTGCCGATCTGCGCGAGAACGCCGGCGCGAATTACTTCAAGCTGAAGCTGTCGGGCGACCCTATGGCCGATGCGGCACGGCTGGCGCGCATTGGCAAGGAACTCGACCGGCTGGGGCGGGAGTACAAGGTAACGCTCGATGCCAACGAGCAATATGCCGACCTTACCGGCTTGCAGGCGCTGGTCGACCGGCTCGATCGCGAGCCCATGCTGCGATCGATCTCGTCGAAATTGCTCTACATCGAGCAGCCGATGCCGCGCGATATCACCCGGCAATCGCCGCTCGGCTCGCTCGCCGCGCGCGGCCTCATTATCGACGAGGCCGACGATTCTTACGACGCGTTCCCGGCGGCGCGGGCGCTCGGCTATCACGGCATCTCGTCAAAGTCCTGCAAGGGGCTCTACAAGTCCATTGTCAACGCGACGCGCGCGGCGAAATGGAGCGCGGGCGGAGAAAAATTCTTTGTCGCTGGTGAGGACCTCACCTGCCAGGCGGGCCTTGCCGTGCAGCAGGATCTTGCGCTCGGTGCCTTCATCGGCGTCACCCATGCCGAGCGCAACGGCCACCACTATGTCAACGGCTTTGGCGGGACGCCTGTAGCCGAAGCGCAGGCCTTCGCGGCCGCGCATCCTGACCTCTATGCCGATGCCGGGCAGGGCATCCGGCTCTCCATTCACAACGGCGATCTCCTGACGGGATCGCTCAATGCAACGGGCTTTGCGACGTCGGTCCATCCGGACTGGTCGGCGCTTCGCCCGCTCGAACAGCCAAGATCACTTCAGGAGCAAACGGCATGACTACCCAACGCCTCGGCCTCATCATGAACGGCGTCACTGGCCGCATGGGGCTCAACCAGCATCTGATCCGCTCGATCGTCGCGATCCGCGACCAGGGCGGCGTTCGCTTGAAGAACGGCGACCGCATCATGCCCGATCCGATCCTGATCGGCCGCAGCGCCGAGAAGGTCGAGGGGCTTGCCAAGCGTTACAACATCACGCGCTGGACCACCGATCTCGACGCGGCGCTCGCCGACAAGAACGACACCATGTTCTTCGATGCCGCGACGACGCAGGCGCGGCCCGGCCTTCTGACCCAGGCCATCAATGCCGGCAAGCACGTCTATTGCGAGAAGCCGATCGCGACGAACTTCGAGGAAGCGCTCGAAGTCGTGAAGCTCGCCAATTCCAGGGGCGTCAAGCACGGCACGGTGCAGGACAAGCTGTTCCTGCCCGGCCTGAAGAAGATCGCCTTCCTGCGCGATTCCGGCTTCTTCGGCCGCATCCTCTCGGTGCGTGGCGAGTTCGGCTATTGGGTGTTCGAGGGCGGCTGGCAGGAGGCGCAACGGCCATCCTGGAACTACCGCGACGAGGACGGCGGCGGCATCATTTTGGACATGGTCTGCCACTGGCGCTACGTGCTCGACAACCTCTTCGGCAATGTCCAGAGCGTGGTCTGCATCGGCAACACCGACATCCCCGAGCGCTTCGACGAGCAGGGCAAGACGTACAAGGCGACCGCGGATGATTCCGCCTACGCGACCTTCCAGCTCGAGGGCGGCGTCATCGCGCATATCAACATGTCCTGGGTCACGCGCGTCTACCGCGACGACCTCGTCACCTTCCAGGTCGACGGCACGCACGGCTCGGCCGTCGCGGGTCTCACCGACTGCATGATCCAGGCGCGCCAGGCGACGCCGCGGCCAGTGTGGAATCCGGACGAGAAGCGGCTGCACGATTTTTACGGCGACTGGCAGAAGCTGCCCGACAACGTCACCTACGACAACGGCTTCAAGGAACAGTGGGAGATGTTCATCCGACACGTCTACGAGGATGCGCCCTACAAGTTCACGCTGCTCGAAGGCGTCAAGGGCGTGCAGCTCGCCGAATGCGCACTGAAGAGCTGGAAGGAGCGGCGCTGGATCGACGTCGCCCCGATCAAGGCCTGAGTCTATTGGACAAGTCGCGATGTTTACCAAGCCGTCATTGCGAGCGAAGCGAAGCAATCCAGTGTCCCTCTGCGGTGAGCGTCTGGATTGCTTCGTCGCTTCGCTCCTCGCAATGACGGGGAGAGGTCCGAAGTCATGAACAAACCTGTGTTGCCAATGTCATCATTGTCGCTGAAGCTGCCGAAAGCCGATCGCTCGATCGAGACCTACCGGCTCGCGGCCTCGCGGACCTTTCCCGCAAAGCTCGAAGGACCGTTGAACCGCATCGCCTTCTCGGCCGTGCATACTGTCGCCGATCCGTTCGCGGATAACGACCCCTGGCTTTCGGTGGCCGTCGACTGGGACAAGACCATCGCGTTTCGCGAACACGTCTGGGATCTCGGCCTCGGCGTCGCCGAAGCGATGGACACGGCGCAGCGCGGCATGGGGCTGGACTGGCCGACCTCGCTGGAGCTGATCACGCGTTCGGTCGGTGCAGCCAAGCGGCGCAACGCGCTGGTGTTCTCCGGTGCCGGCACCGATCACCTCGCCGTTGAAGATGCAAAAAGCCTCGACGACGTCATCCGGGCCTACGAGGAGCAGATCTCGGCGGTCGAGAAGGTCGGCGGCCGCCTCATCCTGATGGCGTCGCGCGCGCTGGCAAAAATTGGTCGCAGCGCCGACGACTACGCGAAGGTCTACAACCGCGTGCTGTCGCAGGTCCGTGAGCCCGTGATCATCCACTGGCTCGGCGACATGTTCGATCCTGCCCTGACGGGATATTGGGGCCCCAAGGATCTCGACAAGGCGATGGACATTGCGGTGGCCATCATCAACAACAATGCGGCCAAGGTCGACGGCGTCAAGGTCTCGCTGCTCGACAAGCAGCGCGAGATCGACATGCGCCACCGTCTCGACAAGCGCGTCAAGATGTATACCGGCGACGATTTCAACTATGCGGAGCTGATCGCCGGCGACGAGCGGGGCTTTTCGCACGCGCTGCTCGGCATTTTCGATGCCATTGCGCCGGCGGCATCCTACGCACTGTCGCGGCTCGCAGCTGGTGACGAAGCCGGCTTCCACGACGTGCTGGGGCCGACGGTGCCGTTGTCCCGCCACATCTTCAAGGCGCCGACGCGGTTCTACAAGACCGGCGTCGTCTTCATGGCGTATCTCAACGGCCATCAGGATCATTTCACCATGGTCGGTGGCCAGGAGAGCACGCGCTCCACGCTGCATCTGGCCGAGCTGTTCCGTCTGGCCGACAAGGCCGGCCTGCTCGCCAACCCCGAACGCGCGACGCAGCGGATGAAGACCGTGCTCGCCACCCGCGGTATCGAATCCTGATGCGTGATTTTTCCTCCGACCATCGCTGGCTGTCACTGAACACGGCGACCGTCCGCAAGCAGGGTGACCTCGTTCAGATCATCGAGGCCAGTGCCAGGCACGGCATCCGCGCCATCGATCCCTGGCGCGACCAGGTCGCCGCCGTCGGTCTCGACCGCGCCGTCCGCGCGGTGCGTGATGCCGGCCTCGATCTCTCCGGCTATTGCCGCGGCGGCATGTTCACGTCGGACGCATCGCGCCGCACCGAGGTGCGTGACGATAACCGGCGCTGCGTCGATGAAGCCAAGGCGCTGGGTGCGCCCTGCATCGTCCTCGTCGTCGGCGGCCTGCCGCAATATTCGCGGCCCGGCAGCGAGGCCTCGAAGGATATTTCGGCAGCGCGCGGGCAGGTGGAAGAAGCCCTTGCCGAGATGCTCGACTACGCCAGGCAGGCAAACCTGCCGCTCGCGATCGAACCTCTCCATCCGGCCTATGCCGCTGACCGCGCCTGCGTGAACACGACAAAGCAGGCGCTCGACATCTGCGACCGGCTCGACCCCGCCCGTAGCGGCATGCTCGGCGTCGCGCTCGACGTCTATCATATCTGGTGGGATCCGGAGCTGATGCACCAGATCGCGCGCGCCGGCCAGGATCGGCTGCTGGCCTTCCACGTCTGCGACTGGCTGGTGCCGACCAGGGACATCCTCAACGACCGCGGCATGATGGGCGACGGCGTCATCGACATCAAATCCGCGCGCGCCGCCGTCGAGGCGCAAGGTTTTGCCGGCTATTCGGAGATCGAAATTTTCTCCAACGACTGGTGGAGCAAGCCGATCGACGAGGTACTGCGCACCTGCATCGAGCGGCACAAGACGGTGGTGTAGCTTGCGGCGTGTTGAAGCGCGTAGGATGGCTTCAGCTCTTGCGAAACCCATCGCCCTCATTGCGATCTTCCGGCGCGAGCAACCTCAAGAGAAATCCTGCGTCAGGATCGTGGCGAACTGCTCGATCGCCCAGTCGACCTGGTCGCTGGTGATCACCAGCGGCGGGGCGATGCGGATCGTGTGCTCATGGGTGTCCTTGGCGAGGATGCCCTTGCCCTGGAGCGCCTCGCAGTAGCGGCGGGCACGGCCGGCCTCGGGATGCAGCTCGACCGCCAGCATCAGGCCGCGCCCGCGCACGTCGCGGATCGTGTTGGCGCGGATGTCCTTCAAGCCTTGCAGGAAGCGCGCGCCCTGCGTGGCCGCGTTCTCGATCATGCCTTCCTCGACCAGTACGCGCACCGCTGCGCGCGCCACCGCGCAGGCAAGCGGGTTGCCGCCGAAGGTTGAGCCATGCTGCCCAGGTCGCAATGTCCCGAGCACGTCGTTGTTCGAGAGCACGGCCGACACCGGATAGAAGCCGCCGGACAAGGCCTTGCCGAGCAGCGTCACGTCAGCCTCGATTCCCTCGTGCTGTTCGGCAAGCAACTTGCCGGTGCGGCCGAGCCCGGTCTGGATCTCGTCGAGCACCAGCATCACATTGTTGGCGGTGCAGAGCTCCCGGACCTCTGTGAAATAGCCGGCCGGGGGAATGATGACACCGGCTTCGCCCTGGATCGGCTCGACCAGAAAGGCGACAGTGTTTGGCGTGATCGCTGCTTCGAGGGCCGCGGCATCGCCGAACGGAATGATCCTGAAGCCCGGCGCGAACGGTCCAAAGTGTCCGCGTGTCTCGGCGTCCGTTGAGAAGCCGACGATGCCCAGCGTGCGTCCGTGGAAATTGTCGGCGCAGACGATGATCTCGGCCTGGCCGTCCGGCACGCCTTTCACCTCATAGCCCCATTTGCGCACCGACTTGATCGCGCTTTCGACCGCCTCGGCGCCGCTGTTCATCGGCAGCACCTTGTGGGAGCCGGTCAGCGCCGCGATCTCTTCGTAGAACAAGGCGAGCTGGTCGTTGTGGAAGGCGCGCGAGGTCAGCGTCAGCCGGTGGGCCTGTTCCACCATCGCCGCCAGGATCTTGGGGTGGCAGTGGCCCTGGCTGACCGCGGAATAGGCGGAAAGGCAATCGAGATAGCGGTTGCCTTCGGTATCCCAGACCCAGACACCTTCGCCGCGCGTCAGGACGACCCCGATCGGCTGGTAATTATGGGCGCCAAAGCGTGCTTCCGTTGCGAGGAGATCAATGACCGACGAGCTCATTTTTCGTCACTCCCACTGGGCAACCCGGGATGTGCGCGATGCTGCCGATTTGCCCCGGCGTGTCAAATGGTTCTGCGCATCCACCGGGCCTTTTCGACCAACCCGCCTCCTACTGTGCATGGGGTTGTTTTCGACTTTTTGGGTCGGCGGGGGTGGTCAGGAGTCTTGCCTGCGATGTTCGATCTCGAGCGTGACGAGGCGCGCCAGCAACGTCGCCGGATAGAGCTGGCCGAAGATGGCTTCCATGTTGCACAGGCTGCGCGCGACGGGGTGGAGGGGTGCGACGTCACCATATCCGGTCGTGGTCATCGTCGCGAAGCTGAAATAGATGACCTCGCTTGCGAGGCTGGGACTGTCTTCCACCTTCATGCTGACGAAGGCGTCCTGATCCAGTGAGCCGATGAAGGTGTAGAGGGCTGCGAAGATGATCGCGATAGTCAGATACAACAGCACCGCGCCGATCACGCGATGATAGGTCACGCGCCCCGGCGCAAAAGTCTGGCGCGCGACCGCCCAGGCCATCGTCGCTCCCACGATGAACCATGAACCGGCGAACAGATTGAGGTCGAGAATGGACGGCGATTTGATCCGCAGGATCGCGCCGGTCACGATCATGCCGAGCGCGATCAGCATCGCGACAACCGCGACCGGGCTGCCTGATATCACGAAGATGCCGCAGACCAGCAGCAGCGCCAGCACGAGCTCGGACACCTGGAATGCAAAAAGCCCGAGCGCCTGCAACGGCGAGATCACGAACATCATGATCACCAGCAGCACCGTCAGAACCGTCAGGGCCGGATCGGCCCAGCGTTCGCGCAATTGATCGATGTTCATGACACCTCAGCCGATCGCGCAGGGGACGCTCAGGAAGCCGCGGAACCGGACGCGGCCGCCGCGCACGGGCTTGTCGCTCACGGCATAGTCCGGGAAGCGCGCCAGGAAACGCGAGATCGCAATCGCGCCTTCGAGCCGGGCCAGCGCCATGCCGGCGCATTGATGCGCGCCGGTGGCAAACGCCAGATGCCGGTTCGGTGTGCGCGCGACGTCGAAGCTTTCAGGGTCGGAGAACTGCGCAGGGTCGCGGTTGGCCGCACCGATGCACAGCGTCACCGACGTGCCGGCTTCGAGCATGACGCCGCCAAGCTCGACCGGTTCGGTCGTCATGCGGTTGCCGAGCTGGTTCGAACTCTCGTAGCGCAGGATTTCTTCCACCGCGGTCTTGATCATGTCTGGATTGTCGATCAGCCGCTGCTTCTGGTCCGGATTCCGATGCAGCGCGACGAGGCCGTTGCCGATCAGATTGGTCGTGGTCTCGTGGCCGGCATTGAGCAGGAAGATGCAATTGTGCAGCAGTTCCTTCTCGGCCAGCCGCTCGCCGTTGTCTTCGCCCTGGATCAGGCGCGTCAGCACGTCCCGCTCGGGATTGCTCGGCTTTTGGCGCCGGCGCGCGACCAGCGTTTCGAGGTAGGCCAGGAAATCCGTCACCGCCTTGTTACCGCGCGCGGCGACTTCGGGCGACACGACCGGCTCGAGCGCGCCAAGGATCGCCAGCGACCAGTCGCGCAACGGCCCGCGCTCCTGATGGGGGACGTCGAGCAGATTGCCAATCACCTCGATCGGGATGGAGGCGGCAAAGTCCTCGATCAGCTCGCAATCGCCTTTGACCGCGATGGCATCGAGCAGACCGTCGACCAGCTTGACGATGTCGCCCTCCATCCCCGCGATCGCACGCGGCGACAGCGCACCCATGATCAGGCGCCGCACCCGGGTGTGCGCGGGCGGATCGTTGAAGACGAGGCTCGTGGTATGGTGCTCGTAGAGCGGCGTGTCGCCATATTTCGGCGCGAACTCGCGCTTCTTGTCCGAGCTGAACGATTTTGTGTTCTTGTAGGTGCTGACGAGGTCGTCGTAGCGGGTCAGGAACACGGTGCCGCTTGGCAGGCGTTTGACCGGCTCGTTCTCCCGCAGTGCACGATAAGTCGGGTAGGGATCGTCGTAGAATTCGCTCGTCAGCTTCGCCAGATCGAAATTGGCCGCCAATTCTTTCGCATCTGCGTTCATGCGCCATACTCATCGGTTGAGACCGATATGCCGTTTTCGCTCTTTCGAGCCGTGCTGATCACCGTCTACAGTCTCGCTGTGATTTGCTAGCCGACCGGACAGAAAAATGCACGCCCGCGCTGACGCTGCCGACACGGCCCCGAACTGGCCGGATGATATTTTCGCGACCTTGCAACGCTTCGACGTTCGGCAGGTGCCTTACGTTCCCGATGCCGGCCATTCGAAGCTGATCCAGCGCGTGCTGGGCTCGTCCATGATGCGCGGCATTCCGCTGACGACCGAGGAGGAGGGCGTGGCGCTGCTCGCCGGCGCCTGGACCGGCGGCCAGCGCGGTGTGCTGCTGATGCAGTCGAGCGGCGTCGGTAATTGCATCAACATGCTGTCGCTGATCCCGATCCTGCGCTTTCCGTTCCTCGCCCTCGTGACCATGCGTGGCGAGTGGGGCGAGTTCAATCCGTGGCAGGTGCCGATGGGCTCGACCACGCAGGGCGTGCTTGAGCTGTCCGGCGTCAAGGTGCTGCGCGCCTCGAACGCAGCCGAAGTGCCGGCGGTGTTGGAGGCGGCCGCGGCGCAAGCCTACAATGCGCTGACGCCCACCGCCGTCCTGCTGTCGCAGCGCCTGATCGGCGCCAAGGTGTTCACCAGATGAGCAAGGCCAATCTCCTCGACCGCCGCCAGGTGGTGTCCGCGCTGCTCGCGAACCGCAAGGACGTGGTTGCGATCGGAGGCCTCGGTGCCTCCACCAACGACATCACCGCCGCCGGCGATCATGCCCGCAACTTCTATCTCTGGGGTGGCATGGGCGGCGCTGCCATGATCGGCCTCGGTCTTGCGCTGGCGCAGCCAGAACTGCCGGTGCTGGTCATCACCGGCGACGGCGAGATGCTGATGGGCATGGGCAGCCTTGCCACCATCGGCCTGCAGAAGCCGTCCAACCTCTCGATCGTCGTTCTCGACAATGAGGCCTATGGCGAGACCGGCGGCCAGACCAGCCACACCTCGGCTGCTGCCGACCTCGTCGGCGTCGCCAGGGCCTGCGGCATCGCCGACAGCCGGTCGATCTCGACCATGGCGGAGGTGGGGGCCTTCGCCAAAGCCGTCCACGACCTCTCGGCGGGCCCGCGCTTTGCCAATGTGAAGATCGACAGCGCCAGTGTGGAGCGGATCTTGCCGAGCCGGGACGGGACCCACATCGTCAACCGGATCCGCGGCGACCTCGGCTTCCAGCCGATCTGACGCGCGTCCCCTGATCCGGTTCCCCGCGGGTGGCCCTCCGCGGAGGTAAGCTGTGACCGATTTCCAACAGATCGTCACCCATCTAGGTTGCGCCGCACCATTTGGCTTGACTTTGGCGTGGGTGAGTGCTTACTCACTAATATGAGCTCATTGCGTATGACGAGCGACCTGAGGCGTCAATTGATCCTCGGAGCCGCGAAACGCTGCTTTGCCCGACACGGCTATACCGGCACCACGACCAAGAGCGTGGCGGCCGCTGCGGCTATTTCCGAGGCGCTGCTGTTCAAGCATTTCCCGTCCAAGGCGGCGCTCTACGCTGAAATCCTCAGCGACGAGTGCGAGGCGGACCCGGCGCTCATGGAGTTGCTCGAGCGCGAGCCGTCGACGGCCACCCTGGTCGAGCTGATCCGCGGCATGGTCCAGCACTTCCTGGAGATCGCCGGCGGCCCCGACCAGGAGGAGGCCCAGCGCCTGCGACTGACGGCCACCAGTCATCTGGATGACGGCGAATTCGCTCGTTTGCTATACGCCAAGATCGAGACGCTGATCGGAGCGATCTTCGTCGCCTCGCTCGAACGTGCGGTCGCCGCCGGCGATGCGCGGCCGTGCGGCATCGAACCGCTCAACCTGTTCTGGTTTGCGCATCATACGGTGATGACCGCTGCGCTGACCAGGCTGCCGTCCGTACCCTGTCTTGCTTATGGCAGGGCGAGCGAATTGGAGCGGCAGCTCTGTGAGTTTCTCTTGAGAGGTATCGGACTTAACGACGCCGCAATTGCTTCGCATCTGGGCCGCGATCAGGCCGCGGGTGCCGGCAAGACGGCGATTGCAGAAAGCGCATGACATGAACATCGTAGCCGAACACAAGATTTCGGGCGAACCGATCGACAGCAAGGCCCCCAAGCGTCCGGTCCGGCCGGTGCTCTGGTTCATCATCGTCGGCGTGCTCCTGGGCGCGTTGGTCGGAGGCCTTGTCTGGTTCAATTATTTCCGTGGCCAGATGATCAAGCAATTCTTCGCCAACAACAAGCCGCCGCCGACCGCGGTCAGCGCGGCCGAGGCGAAGTCCGAGGTGGTCCCGAACCTGCTCACCGCAGTCGGCGGCCTCGCCGCCGTACACCAGGTCGACGTTAGCGCCGACGTCAACGGTCGCGTCACCGAGATCAAGTTCGAGCCGGGCGCGCATGTTGAGGCCGGCATGCCGCTGGTGCAGCTGTTCGACGCGCCGGATCAGGGCGACCTCGCCAACTACAAGGCGCAGGCAACTGTCGCGCAGCTGTCGCTCGACCGCGCCAAGCAGCTGGCGTCGCGTCAGTTCGGTCCGCAGGCGACAGTCGATAACGCGCAGGCCGCCTATGACCAGGCGCTCGCAGGCATCGCCAAGACCGAGGCTCTGATCTCACAGAAGCTTGTGCGTGCCCCGTTCTCCGGCGATCTCGGTGTCCGCAAGGTGGAGGTCGGCCAGTATCTGACGGCCGGCACGGCCATCGTGTCGCTGACCGATCTGTCGGTGCTGTGGGCCAATTTCACGGTGACGGAAAAGGACTCGGGCAACCTCAAGGTTGGCCAACCGGTCCGGCTCAAGGTCGATGCCTATCCGGGTCGCACCTTCGACGCCAAGATCACCACGATCGAGCCGCAGATCGCGACCGACACCCGCAATATCCGCGTGCAGGCGACGGTCGCCAATCCGGAAAAGATCCTGAAGCCCGGCATGTTCGTGACCACCACGGTGGTGCTGCCGGACAAGCCGGCGGTGGTCACCGTGCCCGAGACAGCGGTCGACTATACGCTGTACGGCGACTCGGTGTTCGTGATCACGGAAAAGAAAGAAGAGGACGGCAAGACCAGCCTGAGTGCGGTGCGCACCTTCGTGCAGACCGGCAACCGGGTCGATGGTCGTGCTGAAATCGTCAAAGGCCTGAAGCCGGGCGACAAGGTCGTCGCCGTCGGCCAGCTCAAGCTGCAATCGGGCTCGGCTGTGTCGATTTCAGCGGATCCGGCTCCGCCTATCCCGGCGCAACCGCCACGCTACTGACAATGCGCCCGCATGATCCGGCAAGGCCGGATCATGCTTCGTAAGCCCAAGAAATCGAGATCGAATCGAGATCGCCGCGATGCGCTTCACTGATATTTTCATCAAACGCCCGGTCCTGTCGATCGTCGTCAGCCTGCTGATCCTTCTGATCGGTCTGCGCGCGGCGACGACGCTGCCGATCCGGCAATATCCAAAACTGTCGAACACGGTCATCAACATCACGACCGTCTATCCCGGTGCATCCGCGGACCTGATCCAGGGCTTCATCACGACGCCGATCGAGCAGGCGGTCGCCTCGGCCGAAGGCGTGGACTACATGACCTCGTCCTCGGTGCTCGGCACCTCGACGATCCAGGTCTACATCAAGCTGAACTTCGATCCGAACCAGGCGCTTACCGAGGTGCTGGCCAAGACGAATTCGGTCAAATATCTGATTCCGAAGGAATCCAACGACCCGATCGTCACCAAGACCACGGGCCAGACCACCGCGGTGATGTATCTCGGCTTCTCGTCCGACGAGCTGTCGGGCTCGGCGATCTCCGACTACCTGACGCGCGTGGTGCAGCCGGTGCTGTCGACGGTGGATGGCGTCGCGTCCGCCGACATTCTCGGCGCCCAGAATTTTGCGATGCGGCTGTGGCTGGATCCGGTGAAAATGGCCGGCCGCAATGTGTCGCCGGCCGACGTCGCCGCGGCGATCGCCGCCAACAATTTCCAGTCCGCGGCGGGCCAGACCAAGGGCTATTTGATCGTCTCGAACATCTCGACGAACACGGGCCTGACCGACGTCAACCAGTTCAAGAAGATGATCGTCAAGGCCAAGGACGGCGGCTTCGTGCGGATGGAGGACATCGCGTCCGTCGAGCTTGCCGCGCAGACCACCGATGCGAGCGTGGCCTTCAATGGCGAACACGCGATCTTCATCGGTGTGCAGGCGACTCCGCAAGGCAACCCGCTGACGCTGGTCAAGGGCGTGCGCGCGCTGTTCCCGGAGCTCGAGCGTAATCTGCCGCCGTCGATGAAGATGAAGGTCGCTTACGATTCGACCAAATTCATCCAGTCGTCGATCGACGAGGTCGAGAAGACGCTGGGCGAAGCCATCGTGATCGTCATTGTGGTGATCTTCTTGTTCCTGGCATCGTTCCGCTCCGTTATCATTCCGGTTGTCACGATTCCGCTCTCGATGATCGGCGTCTGTACGCTGATGCTGATGCTGGGCTTCAGCTTCAACTTGCTGACGCTGCTGGCCATGGTGCTTGCGATCGGCCTTGTGGTCGACGACGCCATCGTGGTGGTGGAGAACATCCACCGCCATCTGGAGGAGGGCAAGACACCGGTGCAAGCGTCGCTGCAAGGCGCGCGCGAAATCGTCGGTCCGGTCGTCTCGATGACCATCACGCTCGCCGCCGTGTACGCCCCGATCGGCTTCCTCGGCGGACTGACCGGCTCGCTGTTTCGCGAATTCGCCTTCACGCTGGCGGGCTCCGTGATCGTGTCCGGCGTGATCGCGCTGACGCTGTCGCCGATGATGTGCTCGGTGCTGCTGAAGAACACGGAGGAGGGCCGGTTTGCCAAGCTGGTGAATGGCGTGTTCGGCGCAATGACACGCTGGTACGGTCGCAGGCTCGACCGATCGCTCGACTACAAGGCCGTCACCGGCCTGTTCGCGGTGACGATCCTCGGGCTCGTCGGCTTCCTGTACATGCACACATCGAAGGAGCTGGCACCCGAAGAAGACCAGGGCATCGTCTTCGCGGTGACCAAGGCGCCGAAATACGCCAACATCGACTATGTCGATTTCTACGGCGAGAAGCTCGACAAGGAATTCCAGAAGTTCGCCGAAACTGATCTGCGTTTCGTGCTGAATGGCATCAACGGACCGCAGGGCGGTATCGCCGGCATGCTGCTGAAGCCGTGGGACGAACGCAAGCGTTCCTCGATCGCGCTGAAGCCACTGGTCCAGGCCGAGCTCTCCAAGATCGAGGGGGTTCAGGCCTTTGCGTTCAATCTGCCGCCGCTGCCGGGCGGGCCTGGCGGCCTGCCGGTGCAGATGGTGATCAACTCGACCGCGGGCTTCCAGGCCGTCTACGAGCAGATGGAGAAGCTGAAGGCCGCCGCGCGCAAGAGCGGCATGTTCATCGTGTCCGACAGTGACCTCGCCTATAACCAGCCCACCGTCACGGTGAAGATCGATCGCACCAAGGCCCAGGACCTCGGCGTCAACATGCAGAACGTCGGCAGCGCACTGGCGGTGCTGCTCGGCGGCAACTACATCAACCGCTTCAATCTGGAGGGCCGTTCCTACCAGGTGATCCCGCAGGTGCCGCGCGGCCAGCGGCTCTCGCCGGAATCGCTCGGCGGTTACTACGTGTCGACCAACAGCGGCCAGCAGCTTCCGTTATCGACAGTGGTGTCGATCGAGACCAGGACCGATCCGAATTCGCTGACGCATTATAATCAGCTCAACTCGGCAACGTTCTCTGCCGTGCCGATGCCTGGCGTGACGATCGGTGCGGCGGTCGACTTCCTCGAAAGCGAGGCCAAGAATCTGCCGCAGGGCTTCAGCCACGACTACCTCGCTGACAGCAGGCAATACGTGCAGGAAGGCAATCAGCTTGCGATCACCTTCGGCTTCGCGCTGATCATCATCTTCCTGGTGCTGGCGGCACAGTTCGAGAGCTTGCGTGATCCACTGGTCATCATGATCTCGGTGCCGATGGCGATCGTGGGGGCGCTGATCCCGCTGTTCTTCGGCGTCGCGACCATGAACATCTACACCCAGGTCGGTCTGCTGACGCTGGTGGGTCTGATTACCAAGCACGGCATCCTGATGGTGGAGTTCGCCAACGAGCTTCAGATCAACGAGCGGCTCGACCGCCGCTCGGCCATCGAGATGTCGGCCCGCATCCGCCTGCGGCCGATCCTGATGACCACGGCTGCGATGGTCACCGGCCTGATCCCGCTGCTGACCGCATCCGGCGCCGGTGCGGCCAGCCGCTTCTCGATCGGCCTCGTGGTCGTGGCCGGCATGTCGATCGGCACGTTGTTCACGCTGTTCGTGCTGCCCGCGGTCTACGTCGTGCTCGCGACCGACCATCGCGCGGCGGCCGACTCCGAACGGAACAAGGAGGTCAACGATCTCGACCTTGGCGCCGAGGCGTTGCGGCCGACCTGACCAAGGCTCGATTTGTGTGCAAAGCGGCAACAGCCATCGCTGTTGCCGCTTTTTTTTCGTCGCGCTATATTTGCAATGGCGCCGTCGCGCCACGGCGGGATGGGGATGATCAAGCGGCGCGAATTCTTCGGAGGGCTCGGCTCGCTCGTGCTGTTGCGGCCGCGCGCGGCGATAGCCGAGAGCGGCCGGACCTTTCATCTCGGCACATTGACGCCGATCGCGCCGGTCACCGAGACGAGTCCGACCGGCGAGATCCTGATCAAGGTCCTCGCCGAGCGCGGATTCAAACTCGGACAGAACCTCACCCTCGAGGCGCGCGGCGCGCTCGGAGACGTCGCGAAGCTGCCTGCATTGGTCGCGGAGCTGAAGGCCAAAGGCGTCGATGCCATCGTGATCGGCGGCTATCCGACCGCGATAGCGCTCAAGGGAGTCGGCATTCCGACCGTCGCGGCCATCGGCATCGGCGATCCCGTGGAGACCCATCTGATCGAAAGCCTCTCCCACCCCGGCGGCAACATCACCGGCATTTCGGACGTGGCGGCGACCTTGAGCGCCAAGCGCTTGTCGCTGCTCAAGGAGATGTCGCCGAAGCTCGCCAAGGTCGCGATGCTCTGGAACGAGGACGACCTCGGCATGACCATGCGCTATCAGGCATCTGCCAAGGCTGCCCAAGCGCTCGGGCTGTCTGTGCAGGCCCTAGGCGTGCGCGAACCCGACGATTTCAACGAGGCCTTCGCCGCGATGGACGGCGACACGCCGGACGGCATCCTGATGGTGGCGGACGGGCTGACTAACCTCAATCGCAAGCGCGTGTTCGATTTCGCGGCCGCGAAGAAGATTCCGGCGATCTACGAATTCGACTTCCTCGCTCGCGACGGCGGGCTGATGTCCTACGGACCGGACCTGTCGGAATCCTTCGCGCGAGCGGCGGCGCTGGTCAGCCGCATTTTCAGAGGCGAGCGCCCCGGCGACCTGCCGTTCGAGCAGCCGACCCGTTATCCCCTCGTCCTCAACCTGAAGACCGCCAAGGCGGCGGGGCTCGAGTTTCCGCCCACTTTGTTGGCGCTCGCCGACGACGTCATCGAGTAACCCCCTGCGCCGCCGCAAGAGACAAGGTCCCGCCTTCTTGCTAGGCTTGGGGGAATGAGCATTTCCGCCCATCCCGACACCCCGCAAACCAGGACGCTGCCGAGCGCGGCCGCGGACGGCGTCGCGTCCGCCGAGGCGGGACGGGGGGGCAGGACGCGGCTGTTCACCAAATACGTCGCGCTGTTCGTGGCCGTGGTCGCCGTCGCCCTGCTAGCCAATGGCCTGTTCGAGGTCTTGTTCTACTATCGGGAGCACAAGGCCTCGCTGATCCGGGTCCAGCACGAGCAGGCCGAGGCGGCAGCCGCCAAGATCGGCCAGTTCGTCAAGGAGATCGAGAGCCAGCTCGGCTGGACCACGCAACTGCCGTGGTCGGCAGGCTCGATCGAGCCGCGCCGGTTCGACGCGCTGCGGCTGCTGCGTCAAGTGCCGGCGATCACCGAACTCGCCCAGGTGGATTCGACCGGCAAGGAGCGCCTGCGCGTCTCTCGACTGGCGATGGACGCGATCGACAGCGGCATCGACCTGTCGAGCGACCCGAAGTTCACCGAAGCCGTCGCGCACAAGGTCTATTACGGGCTGGTGTATTTCCGCCGGGAGTCGGAGCCCTATATGACGCTGGCGCAGGCCGGTGCCCGCAAGGATGCGGGCGTCAGCATTGCCGAGGTCAATCTCAAGCTGATCTGGGATGTCGTGTCCCAGATCAAGGTCGGCGAGCACGGACACGCCTATGTGGTCGGCCCGGAGGGGCGGCTGATCGCGCATCCCGATATCAGCCTGGTTTTGCGCAACACCGATCTGTCGGGACTGGCGCAGGTGCGCGCTGCGCTCGCCGGTGGCGTCATGCCGGACGCCTTGCAGGAAGCGACCAACATCCAGGGGCAGAAGGTTTTGACGGCGTCAGCGCCGATCGCCCCGCTCGGCTGGACCATGTTCGTCGAGCTGCCGGTCGAGGAGGCCTATGCGGCGCTCTATGCCTCGTTGCAGAGGCTTGCGATTGTGCTGCTCGCGGCATCGATCTTTGCGGTGCTCGCCGGGATTTTCCTTGCGCGCCGCATGGTCGGCCCGATCCAGGCATTGCGCAGCGGCGCCGAGCGGATCGGCGGCGGCGATTTCTCTCAGCGCATCTCGATCAAGACCGGCGACGAGCTCGAAGGCCTTGCCGATCAGTTCAACGATATGGGCGCGCGATTGCAGGAATCCTATGCCGATTTGGAAAGGAAGGTCGAGGTACGAACGGCTGAACTGAGCGAATCGTTGGAGCAGCAGACCGCGACTTCGGAGGTGCTGCAGGTCATCAGTTCGTCTCCGGGCGAGCTCACGCCGGTGTTCCACAAATTGCTTGAGAATGCCACGCGCGTCTGCGGCGCGAGTTTCGGGATCATGAACCTGTGGGACGGTGAGGGCTTCACCATCGCGGCGGACTACAACGTGCCGCCGGCCTTCGCCGCTTCGCGGCGGGATGTGGCGATCCGTCCTCATCCAGAGAGTGCGCTCGCCGCCGTTGTGAAGACACATCAGGTCGTTCACGTTCACGATGTGCAAAACACGCCTGCCTATATTTCTGGAGGATCAAGCATTCGCGGAATCTCCGATGTCGCCGGCGCCCGCACGATCGTCGTCGTGCCGATGCTGAAGGAGAACGAGTTGATCGGCACGATCGCAGTCTATCGCAAGGAAGTCCGTCCGTTCACCGACAAGCAGATTTCTGTCGTCGAGAATTTCACGAAGCAAGCCGTCATCGCCATCGAGAATGCGCGGCTACTGAATGAGTTGCGCAAGCGCACCATGGAGCTCTCGCAGTCCCTTGATGAGTTGCGCGCGGCTCAGGGTCGCCTGATCCAGACCGAGAAGCTTGCGTCGCTTGGCCAGCTCACGGCTGGCATAGCCCACGAGATCAAGAACCCGCTCAATTTCGTCAATAATTTCTCGTCGATCTCGACCGAGCTGATCGATGAGCTCAATGAGATCCTGCAAACAGCATTGCTCGATGGCAAGACGAAGGATGAGGTGGACGAGCTGACCGGCATGCTGCGGGGGAATCTCGAAAAAGTGGTGCAGCACGGCAAGCGCGCCGATTCCATCGTCAGGAATATGCTGCTGCACTCGCGCGAGGGTTCCGGCGAGCATCGCCCCGCCGACATCAATGCGATCGTGGAGGAGAGCCTCAATCTGGCCTATCACGGCGCACGCGCCGAGCGGCCGTCGTTCAACGTGACACTCGATCGCGACCTCGATCCGACCGCGGGGATGGCCGACGTCTATCCGCAGGAAATCACCCGCGTCTTCCTCAATTTGATCTCGAACGGCTTCTATGCTGCGACCAAACGCAAGGAAGGCGCCGCTGATGGCTTCGAGCCGACCCTGAGCGCGGCGACGAAGAATCTCGGCGGCAAGGTCGAGATCCGCATTCGCGACAACGGCACTGGTATTCCGCAGGACGTGAAGGAGAAGATGTTCAATCCCTTCTTCACCACCAAGCCGGCCGGCGAGGGCACCGGGCTTGGTCTTTCCATGAGCCATGACATCGTCGTGAAACAGCACGGCGGCACGATCGACGTGAACACCGAGCCCGGTGTATTCACCGAATTCATCATCACCCTGCCGCGCGTCATGCCGGCAGGCGATACTTCCGGAGGCAAGACGTGAACGTTTACATCCTGGTCGTCGATGACGAGCCCGATGTCGAGGCGCTGTTCCGGCAGCAATTCCGGCGCGACCTGCGCGCCGGCCGCTTCCAGATGGAGTTCGCACCCTCGGCGCCCGATGCGCTGAAGCTCGCGGCCGAGGTTCGCGACCCCTCGTTGATCCTGATCCTGTCCGATATCAACATGCCCGGCATGAGCGGGCTCGACATGCTGCCCATGGTGCGCGCCGAGCATCCGCATGTTCCGGTCATCATGATCACGGCGTACGGCGATGCCGAGACTCGTCGCAAGGCGATTGAGCGGGGCGCCATCGGGCTCCTCACTAAACCGATCGATTTTGCCCTGCTGCGCCAGCAGATCGACACGAGGCTTGAGCAGGCGGCATGACTCCGACCATTCTCTTCGTCGACGACGAGCCCGACCTCGAGGCGCTGATCCTGCAGAAATTCCGCAGGAAGATTCGCGACGGGCTGGTCGCCATCATGTTCGCGCGTGACGGCTTGGAGGCGCTGGAATCGCTCGAGCAGAACCCGCAAGTCGACATGGTGGTTTCCGACATCAACATGCCCAGGATGGACGGGCTGTCGCTGCTGCAGAAGCTGCAGGAAGCCGAGGAGAAGAAATCGACCATCATCGTCTCGGCCTATGGCGATATGAGCAACATCCGCACCGCCATGAACCGCGGCGCGTTCGACTTCCTGACCAAGCCGATCGACTTCGCCGACCTCGAAACCACGATCGACAAGACCCTTCGCCACATCGAGATGTTGCGCGAGGTGAGGCGCCGTCAGGCGGAGGCCGAGCGGGCTCATGCGGCCTTGTCACGCCACTTCTCGCCGGAGCTTGCCAAGCGTCTGGCAGCGGGCGGCGAGGGCGAGGGGATCGAGGTGCAGTGGCGCGATATCGCGACCATTTTCACCGATATCACCGGCTTCACCTCGCTGGTCGAGACCGCGCCGCCCGAGACGCTGGGCGCGCTCCTCAACGAATATGTCGGCGGGATGACCGAAGTCGTCTTTGCGCATGACGGGACCGTCGCAAAAATCATCGGCGACGCGATCCAGGTGCTGTTCAATGCGCCCGGCGATCAGCCTGACTATGCGACGCGTGCGGTCGCCTGTGCCCACGATCTCGATGCCTGGGCGCAGGATTTTTGCGTGCGACAGGGCGTAAAGGGTGTGAACTTCGGCACCACTCGCATCGGCATTCACGCAGGCTCCGCGCTGGTCGGCAATTTCGGCGGCAATCGCTTCTTCGATTACACCGCGTATGGAGACACGATCAATATCGCTGCGCGGCTGGAAGCGGCGAACAAGCAGCTTGGCACCCGCATCTGTGTCAGCTCCAGTGTCGCCGAGGCAGCCGAGAATTTTCAGGGGCGTCCCGTCGGCGATCTGATGTTGCGCGGACGCAGCGAGCCGCTGCGCGCGTTCGAGCCACTGCCGCGTGAGAGGTTCGAGGCGCCCGCGACGGCGCGCTATTCCGAGGCCTTTGCCAAGATGGAAGCCGGTGACGCCGCCGCCATGCCGGCCTTTGCCGCGCTGGTCGGCGCGCACGCGAATGATCCTCTCGCCGGATTTCACCTGAGGCGTCTGCTCAACGGCGGCAAGGGCATCCGCATCCAACTGGATTAGGAGTTCGTCATGATTCGAGAATTCTCCGCCGGCAACTACCGGTTCATTCCCTCCGTGTTCCAGTATTCGGCCGGAGCGGCCGCCGATGAAGGGCATGAGGTCGAGCGCGTCCGGTTCGATCGCCTGGTGCCTCTGGCCGAGGGGTTTGCGCTTGCGGCAAAGTTCATCCAGGAGGCAGGGCGTCCGTTGACGGCCTTCTGTGCCTGCGAGTTGCGCTCCCCGGCCGCCTTCAGCGAGGAGGGGTTTCGCGCGTTCAACCTGCATTACGTCAAGACGTTGACCGAGTGGGGCATCTTCGACGGCACCACCAATCCGGTGGCGCGCAGCAATGTCTGCCCGGAGATCGATCCGCCGTCGGAGCCGTCGTTCTACGCGTTCTCCTTTACGCGCCCGACCAACTCCAAAGCGCCGTCCTTCGTCATTGCCGGCGGCGCCGAGGCACGCGAGGGCACCGGTACTTATGTCGAACGCACGGTGCGCTATCGTGATCTCAGCCTGGAGGGTTTGCGCGAGAAGGTGCGATTCACCACGACGTCCCAGATGGAGAACCGGATGGCGGCGTTCGGATTCGGCTGGAAGGACACCACCGGCGTACAGGCCTATTCCGTGCACGACTTCCATCACGCGCTGGTCGACGAACTCGTCCGCCGCGGCGCGCTGCGCTCGGGCCTCACCTGGCATTTCGCGCGGCCGCCGGTGGTCGACCTCGAATACGAGATGGATTGCCGCCGCGTGCTGCGCGAGAGCATCATTTGAGGTCCTCATCCTGAGGAGCGGCCGTCAGGCCGCGTCTCGAAGGATGGCCGCGGGAGCGGAGCATATGGTTTGAGGCGCGCGCGAAAGAGTGCGCTCCTCACCATGAGGGACACCTAGCGTTGGCGCGGGTCGAGGGCGTCCCGCAGGCCGTCGCCGAGCAGGTTCAACGATAGCACCACGAGGAAGATTGCAAGCCCCGGCCAGATCGCCATCCAGGGTGCCTGGGTCAGGAAGCGTTGCGCCGCATTGAGCATACTGCCCCAGGATGGCGCCGGCGGCTGCTGGCCGAGGCCGAGAAACGATAGCGCCGCCTCGGCGATAATTGCCGCAGCGATCGAGAGCGTGGCCTGAACCAGTAGTGCGGGGAGGATGTTCGGCAGGATGTGCGAGACGGCAATGCGCCAGGGCGGATTGCCGAGTGCGCGCGCCGCTTCGACATAGTCTTCGGCCTTGACACTCAGCACCTGGCCGCGGGTCAGGCGGATGAAAATGGGCGTTGCCGAGATGCCGATTGCGATCATGGCGTTGCCGAGGCTCGGACCGAGGAAGGCCGCCAGCGCGATCGCCAGGATCAGGAACGGGCAGGCCAGCATCGCATCGGTGATCCGGCTGATCAGCGCGTCGACGAACCCGCCGCGATAGCCGGCGACGAGGCCGAGCGGCACGCCGATCCCGAGCGCGATCGCGACCGAGATCAGGCCGGCCAGCAGCGAGGCCCGTGCGCCGTAGACGACCCGGCTCAGGATATCCCGGCCAAGCTCGTCAGTGCCGAACCAGTGCGCCATTGTGGGTGGCTTGCGCACCAGGCTCCAGCCCGTCGCGATGGGATCGTAGGGCACGATCAGAGGCGCCAGCAACGCGAGCAGGATGAAGATGATGAGGATGACGAGGCCCGCAACCGCGGCCTTTCGCTTGAACAGGCGGCGCCGCGCGCGGCGCGCCGGGCTGTCCAGCTCGTCGGCTTGCACAAGGGGACCGGACAGGGCGGCGTCGGTCATGGCCTAGCCCCTCAGCCGCGGATTGACGAGGATGTAGGCGACGTCGGCAACAAGGTTGAGCGTGATGTAGACCGTAGCGGTCACCAGCACCACGCCCTGCACGACGGCATAATCGCGGTTGAACACGGCATCCACAATCAGCTTGCCGAAGCCGGGAATGGAAAAGATCTGTTCGGTCAGCACGGCCCCGGACAGCAGCGTGCCGAGCTCGAGCGCGCCGAGCGTGATGATCGGCGTCAGTGCGTTGCGCATGGCATGTTTCAGGATCACTGAACGCTCGGAAAGGCCCTTGGCGCGCGCGGTGCGAACGTAGTCGCTCTCCAGCACTTGGAGCATGGCGCTGCGGGTATGCCGCATCAGGACCGCGGCAATCGCGTTGCCGAGCACGAATGCGGGCATGATGGTGGCAGCCAGGCTCGCACGCCAGTTCTCGGTGAGCGGCACATAGCCCGAGGCCGGCAGCCAGCCGAGCTCGATCGAGAACAGGAAGATCAGCATGATGCCGAGCCAGAAGTTCGGCGTCGAGATGCCCCACAGCGCGAAGAAGTTGGCGCCGTAGTCCCAGGCCGTTCCCTTCTTCACGGCGGCGACGATCCCGGCGGGAATGCCGATCAGGAAGGCGATGATGATCGCCATCGAACCGAGCTGCAGCGTCACCGGCAGCTTTTGCGCAATCAGCTCGCGCACCGGCATCTTGTTGCGCAGGGACTCCCCGAAATCGCCCGATAGCACGCCCTTCACCCAGTAGGCGTACTGCACGGGGACCGGCTGATCGAGCCGGTATTGGTGGCGGATCTGCTCGATCACGGCCGGATCGCGCTCTTCGCCCGCCATCACCAGTGCGGGATCGCCCGGCAGCAACTGCTGCAGCGAGAAGATCAGCACCGACACGAAGAACAGTGTCGGTACGATCTGCACAAGCCGGCGGGCGAGAAAGTTCAGCATCGCTGCCGCGTCACTTCAGCTTGAGGCCGACGACGCGCACGAGGCCGTCGGGCATCTGCTTGTAGCCCTCGAGCTTGGTCGTGTGCGCGATGATGATACGGCGGTGATAGAGATAAAGCAGCGGCTCCTCATCCTGGACCAGTTTTGCCAGAACTTCGTAGCTGGCCTTACGCTTGGCGAGTTCGGTCACGAGCCGTGCGTCTTCCAGCGCCTTGTCGGCCTGCGGATTGTTCCAATCGCCGTAATTTTGAGGCGCGCCGCTGTGCAGGAAGACGAAGGTGTTGCCATCAGGATCGACACGGCCGCTCCAGGCGAGCATGAAGGCTTGGTAGTCGCCGGATTCGGCCTGCTTGAGCCCGGTTGCGAATTCGGTGACACGAATCTTCATGTCGAAACCGGCTTCCGCGGCCATCGACTGGATCACCTGCGCCGGTGTCTCCGTCTCCGCGCCCTTCGGCACCAGGAAGTCGACGCTGACTGGTGGCGTCACTCCGGCTTCCTTCAGCAGCGCCTTGGCCTTCTCCACATTGCTGGGGCGAACCGGCAAGCTCTTTTGGTAGTAGGGATGATCAGGATTGACCCATTGATTGCCGACCTGGAACTCGCCGTTGAACACGACCTGGTTGATCGCGTCGCGGTCGATGGCAAGGTCGAGCGCCTGCCGCACCTTGGCGGATTGGCTCAGCGGTCCCTTGGCCTTGTCCTTGCCGATGTTGAGCGTGATGCCCTGATAGCCGAGCTCGATGGCGGTTGCGACCTTCAGCCGTGAATCGGCGCGCACCTCCTTGAGATCGGTGGCGAGCACGCGCTCGATCAGATCGAGGCCGCCGGATTTCAGGTTCGCCAGCCGCACGGTGGCGTCGACGATGGGCTGGAACACGATGCGATCGATGAAGACGTTGTCCTTGTTCCAGTAGTCCGCGAACTTCTCGAACACGATGCGGTCCTGCTGCACGCGCTCGACGAATTTGTAGGGGCCGGCGCAGACCGGGTGCAGACCGAACTTGTCGCCGGCAGCCTTCGCCGCTTTCGGCGACATCATCATGCCGGCGCGATCTGTGAGCTGGGCGAGCAGCGGCGAGAACGGTGATTTCAGCACCAGCTTGACGGTGAGAGGATCGACGACATCGATATGGTCGACCGAGGCTAGCTCCGGCTTGCGGAACGAGCCGGGCAGCGTCAGATGGCGCTCCAGCGAGAATTTGGCGGCCTCCGCGTCGAACGGCTCGCCATCGTGGAATTTCACGCCGGGCCGCAGCTTGATGACGAGCGCCTTGCCGTCGTCGGCGGTCTCGCTCGACAGCGCGAGCTGCGGCACGATGTTGAGCTTCTCGTCGATGTCGAACAGCTTGTCACAGAAGGCGGCGAAGACGATGCGGCCGACATAGGTGCGCGCCATCGAGGGATCGAGGATATCGGGGTCCTCGGCAAGGCCGATGCGCAGCGTGGTCTGCGCCTGGGCGGCCCCAAGCAACAGCAGGAACGCGGCCGCGGTCGCGGCGAGGCGAAACATCTTCATCGGACAGTCCCCATTGCTCCGGCTACGTATTTGTAGGCCTTGCACTCTGTATACCAACCCCGGCCGGGCTCGCGCCTTCCGTCTTTCGGCTGAAGGCTGCGACTAATTTTGCCAGTTCCGGCGTGAATCCGCCCGCAGTGGGCAGGATGCCGTCGGCCGGAGGCAACTCGCTGATGCGATGGCAGGCGGTGGCGTGGCCTGCCTCGTCTGCCACCAACGCGGGCGCCTCGGTGCGACAGCGATCGATCACGAAGGGGCAGCGGGTATGAAAGCGACAGCCGGCCGGCGGATTGAGTGCGCTCGGGATCTCGCCCTGCAGCACGACCTTCGCCCGCCGGGCGTGAGGCTGCGGCAGCGGGATCGCGGACAAGAGGGCGCGGCTGTACGGATGGCGTGGCTCGGCGAACAGCGCATCCGCATCTGCTTCTTCGACGATGCCGCCGAGATTCATCACCGCGACGCGGTCAGCGATGTGCTTGACCACCGCGAGATCATGCGAAACGAAGATATAGGCCAGACCAAGCCGGTCCTGCAGCTCGCGCAGCAGGTTCAATATCTGCGAGCGGATCGAGACGTCGAGCGCCGAGACCGGCTCGTCGCAAATGATGAGCTTCGGCTCGACCGCAAGCGCGCGGGCAATGGCGATGCGCTGGCGCTGGCCGCCGGAGAACTCGTGCGGATAGCGCCGCGCCAGCCGCGGCTCGAGCCCGACCAGCCGCAAGATTTCCGCGACGCGCTCGCGCCGTTGCGCCGGCGGCGCGAGATCGTGCAGCGCCAGCGGCTCGGTCAGGATCTGGCCGACCGTCATGCGTGGATTGAGCGAGGCGTAGGGGTCCTGAAAAATGATCTGCGCCTCGCGGCGGAATTTGCGGAGCGCATCCGCATCGAGCGAAAGCAGATCGCGGCCGTCGAAGCGCACCGCGCCCGCATCGGGCTCGATTAACCTCAGGACCAGGCGGCTGACAGTGGACTTGCCGCAACCGGATTCGCCGACCAACGCGAGCGTCTTGCCGGCCTCGAGCGAGAAGGACACCCCATCGACGGCTTTGACATGCGCGCGCGCCCGGCCGAACAGCGAGCGTTCGGCGACGAAATGCTTGACCAGGCCTTTGACCTCAAGCAGCGCCATCACGACACCAGACGTTCGAGCGGCGCGCGGATGCAGCGCGAGAGGTGGCCGGGACTGACCTCCACCAGCGGCGGCGGCGCCCTGGTGCAGGCCTCTAGCACGAACGGGCAGCGCGCTGCGAAGCGGCAGCCGGCGGGTGGCTGCGCCATGTTCGGCACCATGCCCTCGATCGTCGCCAACTGGTCCGCGCGATGGTCCAGACGCGGGATAGAGCCGAGCAGTCCGACCGTGTAGGGGTGCTGCGGCGCGGAGAACAATTCGTCAACCGGGGCGCGTTCGACGATCTCGCCGGCATACATCACCGCGACCTCGTCGCAGACTTCGGCGACGACGCCGAGATCGTGGGTGATCAAGATGATCGCGGCGCCGCTGGCGGCCTTTAGCTCGCGCATCAGCTCCAGGATCTGGGCCTGCAGGGTGACGTCGAGTGCAGTGGTCGGCTCGTCGGCGATCAAGAGCTGTGGATCGCAGGCGAGCGCCATCGCGATCATGACGCGCTGGCGCATGCCGCCGGAGAGCTTATGCGGATATTCGTCGATCCGACGCTCCGGCGAAGGGATGTGGACGCGGCGTAACAGCTCGATCGCACGATCCCGCGCGCCGCGGCGCGAACCGCCGCGATGGCGCAAAATGGTCTCGATGATCTGGTCGCCGATGGTGAAGCTCGGGTTGAGCGAGGTCATCGGCTCCTGGAAAATCATCGCGAGCCGGTTGCCGCGCAGGTCGCGCAGCGTCTGGTCCGAGGTCTTCAGCAGGTCAAAGCCGTCGAAGCGGATTGCGCCTGATATCTCCGTCGTCTGCTTCGGCAGCAGGCCCATGATCGCCAGCGAGGTCACGCTCTTGCCACAGCCGGATTCGCCGACGAGGCCGAGCGTCGCGCCATTGGCGACGCTGAGATCGACGCTGTCGACCGCGTGGGTGACGCGGCCGTCGTCGCCGTGAAAGCGAATGCGCAGATCCCTGATCTCGATGAGAGGGCTTGCGATCATGCTTGTCTTGCTCGCGCCGCGGCGATGCTGGCGTCGATGACGCTGCGATCGGTGTTGCCGGCCGGGTTTTGCCGGGTCGGCATGGACGGGCGGAAGTGGACCCAGAGTTCGTGGCTGACCCGTTCGAGCCGCTCGAGCTCGCCGAGCGGATCGGGATGATCGTCGGCGCGAATGTCCAGCGCCGGCCATTCCTCCTCGCCGTGGATCAGCAGTGCGGCGGACTGCTTGCCGCGCTTGTCGCCGCCGGCGGCTTCGCCTGCGCGCATCGCCGCAAGCAGCCGGCGCGGGAAGGGCAGGCTGTCATTGGCGATGTAGGTCTTGGCCGTCTCCGCGAGGACGTCGGCACCGGCGAGCATGTTGCCTGCAATCGAAAAGCCGCTACCGGCGATGTGTCCGCACCAGTCGACGCAATCGCGTCCCGTATGTGCGGCAATCGCGCCGCTCGCATCCATGATGTGGATCTGACGGCTCTCGCGGCCGTCGTCGGTCGCGAGCAGGGCAGCGAGCACGTCATGGGCGTTCAGGCCTTCACGCAGCAGCTTGATGCCGTCGATCCCGTAATAGGGATTGACGAAGGCTTGCGTTGCGATGGCGCCGAGGCCCGCCGCGATGTAGGGCACACGTGCGCCGACGGCAAAGAAGCGCGTCGCAACGCCGATGCCGAACTGGCCGGTGGCAGGATCTCGCGCGATGATCGACCAGGTCATGTGCTGCCTTCAGCGTCCCGCGGCGTAGCCCTGCATGCCGCGCGGATTGGCGGCAGCGCGCCGGCGTACACCGACGCGCGAGGCCGCGGTGAGACGGCCCTCGGACCAGTCGGGGCCGACCTCCACGATATGCCCGCGCTCGCGCAGGTTCTCGATCGTTGCCTTTGGCACGCGGTTCTCGACCACGAGCACGCCGGGACGCGCGGTGCGCGGCCAGAACGAGATCGGGAAATGCTCGGAGTGCCAGGCCGGCGCATCGATGGCCTCCTGGAGATTGAGGTTGCAATGGACGTGGCGCAGGAAGAACTGCGTGATCCATTGGTCCTGCTGGTCGCCCCCGGGCGAGCCCCAGGCGAGGTAAGGCTCGCCGTCGCGCAGCGCCATGGTCGGCGACAGCGTGGTGCGCGGCCGTTTGCCCGGGGCCAGCGAGCTCGGTTGGTTCTCCTCCAAATCGAACATTTGTGCGCGGCTGCCGAGGCAGAAGCCCAGCTCGGGAATGACAGGGGACGATTGCAGCCAGCCTCCGGACGGTGTCGAGGACACCATGTTGCCAGCTTTGTCGATGATGTCGAAATGCACGGTGTCGCCGCGCACCTCGCCGAAGCGCCCTACAGTTGGTTCACCGGCGCCGAGAGCGCCAACGGCCTCGCGTTGGCCTTCAGCGCGGCGCAGCTTGACCACGCCGCCAAAGCCCTCGATCGCGCCGGGCCGGAGATCGAGCGAAGCCTTGTCGGTGACGAGCTTGCGGCGTTCGTCGTTGTAGGCGTCCGACAGCAGCGTTCCGATCGGGATCTCGCTGAACTTGGGATCGCCGTAGAACTTTTCGCGGTCCGCGAAGGCGAGTTTCGCGCATTCGATCTGGAGATGGATGAACTCCGGCCCTGTCGGATCGAGACCGTCGAGCGCAAAGCCTTTCAACAGCGCGAGCTGTTGCAGCGTTACCGGACCCTGGCTCCAGACGCCGGCCTTGCAGACGGTGTAGCGGCCATAATCGTAGGTGAGGGGCGCCTCGATCGTCGGCTGCCAGCGGGCCATGTCGTCGGCGGAGAGCACGCCGCGATGCGGCAAGCCGCTGACGTCCATCACCTCCTGTGTCCGGCAGAACTTGTCGATGGCTTCCGCAACGAAGCCCTGGGACCAGGCCTTTCGTGCACGCTCGATTTCGGCGTCGCGGCCTCCGCCCCCGCTTTCGGCCTCGCTAAGGATGCGCGCGTAGGTGGCCGCCAGCGTCTTGTTGGTGAAGAGCGTACCGGGTTTCGGTACCTCGCCGTTCGGCAGGTAGACAGCGGCCGAGGTCGGCCAATGCTTGCGGAATAATTGCTCGACGGTCTGGATCGTGGCGCAGGCGCGCTCGACCAGCGGATAGCCGTCACGGGCATAGGAGATCGCAGGCTCCAGCATGTCGCGGACACGCATCGTGCCGTAGTCGCGAAGCAACATCATCCAGGATTCGAAGGTGCCGGGGACACAGGCCGCAAGCAGGCCGGTGCCGGGCACCATGTCGAGGCCCTCGCTCTTGTAATGCGCGATCGTGGCGCGCGCCGGCGCCGGGC
Source organism: Bradyrhizobium monzae (assembly GCF_021458635.1). GTDB lineage: Bacteria > Pseudomonadota > Alphaproteobacteria > Rhizobiales > Xanthobacteraceae > Bradyrhizobium. Next base: position 43,923 of record NZ_JAIRDQ010000003.1, on the reverse strand, counting down.
CCTGGCCGCAGATCACCTCGGTGCGGCCGCGCTTCACGTCATGGATGATAACAGGCACGTCGCCGCCGGGGCCGTTCAGATGCGGCTCGACGACCTGAAGCGTGAAGGCGGAGGCGACGCCGGCGTCGAAGGCATTGCCGCCTTTTTCCAGAATAGCCATGCCGACGGCGGTTGCGATCCAGTGCGTGGTGGCGACGACACCGAACGTGCCCTCGATTTCGGGGCGCGTCGTGAAGGGATCGGGATTGACGTTGCTGGCCATGGGCTACCTCATTTGCGGCGCGCGCAATTGATCACAGGCAATGCCGCGCGGCCAATGCGCGGGCCGCATGGCACGCGCGCGTCACGCCGGGACCGGCGCGGTGTTAACCGCATGGCAGGCGACGCCGTCGATCAGGCTCGGTGCTTCCTTGCGGCAGAGGTCGAACGCCAGCGGGCAGCGCGGATTAAAGGCACAGCCGGGCGGCGGATTGATCGGGTTCGGGATCTCGCCTTTCACCGGAATGCGCTGACGACCGGACATCGCGAGATCAGGCACGGCGCCCAGCAGCATCTTGGTGTAAGGCATGCGGGGCCGGGCGAACAGCTCGCGCCCCTCCGCGATCTCGACGATCCGGCCGAGATACATGACGCCGACCCGGCTCGCCATGTGACGGACCACGGCGAGGTTATGGCTGATGAACAAATAGGTCAGGCCGAACTTGTCCTGCAGGTCGCGCATCAGGTTGAGGATCTGCGCCTGCACGGAGACGTCGAGCGCCGAGGTCGGCTCGTCGCAGACGATGAATTCGGCGTCGGAGGCGAGCGCACGTGCGATTGCAATACGCTGGCGCTGGCCGCCGGAGAACTCATGCGGGAATTTCAGGCGGTCGTCGGGATGCAGGCCGACGAGGCTGAGCAGCTCGCCCACGCGCGCCTGGATGTCGCGTTCGCCCTGCATCAGGTCAAAGGCACGGATCGGCTCGGAGATGATGGCATCGACACGGAAGTGCGGGTTCAGGCTCGCATACGGATCCTGAAAGATCATCTGGATGCGGCGGCGCAGCTTTCGGCGCGCCTGGCCTTGCCGCGGATCGGTCATCGAGACGCCGTCGATCAGGACGTCGCCGGTGCTTGGCGGCAACAGGCCGACCACCATCCGCGCCACGGTGGTCTTGCCCGAGCCGGACTCGCCGACCAGCGCAAAGGTCTCGCCCTTCCTGATGTCGAAGGTGACGTGATCGACGGCCTTGAGATATTCGAGATGTCCGCCTTCCAGCAGGCGGTTGAGCCAGGGCTTCGAGACGTCGAAGACGCGGCGGAGATTTGTGGCCTGGACGAACGGGGCGCTCATGCCGCGGTCTCCGCCGGCACGCTGTCATAGAGATGGCAGGCGACCGACTGCGTGCCACGCGACAGCGGCTCCGGCTTCTCCACCCGGCAGCGGTCGAACGCAGGCGCACAGCGCGGGTTGAACGAGCAGCCGCGCGGGATCGCCGACAGGCGCGGCATCGAGCCTGGAATTTGCACCAGACGCTTGTCGTCGCCGGCAAGCGTCGGGATCGCGCCCATCAGACCCTTGGCATAGGGATGCAACGGGTTCCTCACGACGTCCTGCACCGGGCCGATCTCGGCGACGCGGCCGGCATACATCACCGCGACGCGGTCCGAGGTCTCGGCGATCACGCCCATGTCGTGCGTCACCAGCATCACGGCGGTGCCGTGGTCGCGGCCGAGCCGCTTGATCAGCGAGATGATCTGCGCCTGCACGGAGACGTCGAGCGCGGTGGTCGGCTCGTCGGCGATGATCAGCTCCGGCTCGGCGCAGATCGCCAGCGCAATCACCACGCGCTGGCGCATGCCGCCGGAGAATTCATGAGGATAGCCGTCGATGCGCTTTTCCGGCGCGGGAATGCCGACCTCGGCGAGGAGGTCGATGGCACGGCGGCGGGCGGCTCGTTCGGAGAGATTGAGGTGGGTCCGTATTGTTTCCACGATCTGGTCGCCGACCTTGTACAACGGATTGAGCGAGGTGAGCGGATCCTGGAAGATCATGCCGATGCGTTTTCCCCTGATACGGCGCATGTCCTCCGGCGGCAGATTGTCGATACGCAGGCCAGCGAGATGGATCTCGCCGCCGGCGATGCGGCCGGGCGGATCGATCAGGCCGATCACCGAGAGTCCGGTGACGGATTTTCCGGCGCCGGATTCGCCGACCACGCCGAGCACTTCGCCCTTGGCGATGTCGAAGGAGACGCCGTCGATCGCGCGCAACGTGCCGCGGCGGGAGGCGAACTCGACCTGAAGGTTGCGGACGGAGAGAACGGGTTCGGTCATGAACGCTGCATACTCATCGGAGTTTCGGGTTGAGCGCGTCGCGCAGCCAATCGCCAAGCAGGTTGATCGACAGGATCAGCGCGGCAAGTGCGATTCCGGGAAATGCGACGATCCACCATTCGCCGGCGAACAGATAGCCGTTGCCGATGCGGATCAGCGTGCCGAGCGACGGCATGGTCTCGGGCATGCCCGAGCCGAGAAACGACAGCGTTGCCTCGGTGATGATGGCAAGCGCGAGGTTGATGGTGGCGATCACGAGGATCGGCCCCGTGGTGTTCGGCAGCACGTGGCGCAGCATGATCACGGGGGCGGGCAGGCCGATCAATTGTGCGGCCGCGACATAATCCTTGTTCTTCTCGACCAGCACCGAGCCACGCACCGTGCGCGCGTACTGCACCCAAAAGCTCAGCCCGATCGCGAAGACCAGGACCGCCAACATGCTCATCTCGTCGAGCTTGTTGCCAAAGACCGATTTGGCGATGCCGTTGATCAAGAGCGCGATCAGGATGGCCGGAAAAGAAAGCTGCACGTCGGCAATGCGCATGATCAGCCCGTCGACGGCGCCGCCGAAATAGCCGGCGGTCAAACCGAGGATGATGCCGAGCGCGCCGGACAAGAGCACGCCGAGCACGCCGACGAGCAGCGAGATGCGCAGGCCGTAGAGGATCGCTGACAGCACGTCGCGGCCCTGCTCGTCGGTGCCGAGCAGGAACGGGCTCTGGCCGTCGGCGGTCCAGAGCGGCGAGATGCGCGAATTCATCAGCTGGAGCTGCGCCGGGTCGAACGGATTTTGTACCGATAGCACCGAGGCGAAGATCGCGATCAGGAAGAACAGCAGCGTCACCGCAGCCGCGATCATGGTGATCCTGGAGCGGCGGAACGAATAGAACAGGTCGCTATCGAGCGCGCGCCTGAACCAGCCGGGTGCGGCGGCGGCGCGCTTCTCGGTGCTGTGCGGAACGACGGCCTCGCTCATGTCAGTGCGCCCGGCTGACCGTCGAGCGCAGCCGCGGATCGACGATGGTGTAGAGGATATCAACCACGAGATTGATAGTGACGAAGATCAGGGACACCATCATCAGATAGGCCGCCATGATCGGGATATCGACGTTCTGAACGGCCTGCACGAACAAGAGGCCCATGCCCGGCCACTGGAATACGGTCTCGGTGATGATTGCGAAAGCAATGACCGAGCCAAATTGCAGGCCCGCCACGGTGATCACGGGAACCAGCGTGTTGCGCAGTGCGTGGCCGAAATGAATCGCCCGCGTGCTGAGCCCGCGGGCGCGGGCGAATCGGATGTAGTCGGTCCGCAGGACTTCGAGCATCTCCGCACGGACCAGCCGCATGATCAGCGTCATCTGGAACAGGCCGAGGGTGATCGAGGGCATGATCAGCGCTTTCAAGCCTGACAGCGTCAGGAGCCCCGTCGTCCACCAGCCGATATGCACGACATCGCCCCGCCCGAACGAGGGCAGCCAGCCCAGCGTCACCGAGAACAGGTAGATCATGAGGATGCCGATCAGGAAGGTCGGCAGCGAGATGCCGATCAGCGAGACGGCCTGGAATATGTGCGAGAGCCAGCTATCACGGCGCAGCGCCGAATAGACCCCCATCAGGATGCCGCTGATCATTGCGAAGATGGTGGCGCAGATCGCGAGCTCCAACGTTGCGGGCATGCGCTCCATCAGCAGATTGCTGACCGGTAGCCGGAACTGGTAGGACACGCCGAACTTGAACTGCGCAGCGTTGCCGACATAGCGGCCGAATTGCACGATCACGGGATCGTCGAGGCCAAGCGATTTGCGGATCGCGGCGCGTTCGGCGCCCGACGTATCCATTCCGACCATCTGGTTCACGGGATCGCCGGCGAAGCGGAACATCGAGAACGAGATGATTCCGACGGCGATCATGACACCGATGGCCTGGATGGCTCGGCGCAGTGTGAAAGCGAGCATCTGTTCCTTTCACATCTCTTCAGCAGCACGCATCATTGCGTTCGCCCGAAACGGCAAGTCCCGGAAGCCAAGTCTTGGAGGTATTGGCTTCCGGGACTTCACAACTTGTCGACACCTACTCGTCCTGCTTGGTCGCCCAGTAGAGCATGACCATGTTGTCCGCACGCTGGGTCAGCTTCACCTTCTTCGACACGCCCCAGGCGAGCGCCTGCTGGTGCAGCGGGACATAGGCCCAGTCCTTCATCGAGACCTCGAAAGCCTGCCCGATCAGCTGATCGCGCTTGGTCGTATCGGATTCCACCAGAACCTTGTCGGCGAGCTCGTCGAACTGCTTGTTGCAATAACCGGCGAGATTGGCTTCGCCGCGGTTGGGATCCTTGGGATCATCCCGGCAGCCCATGATGTCGTGCAGCACGTTCTGGGAGTCGAGCGTATCCGGGGTCCAGCCCAGCATGAACAGCGAGGTTTTGTAGCCGCCGGGCTTCAGCACCTTGGCGAAATACTGGGCCTTCGGCTGCGCCAGCAGGTCTACCTTGATGTTGATGCGCGCGAGCATGCCGACGATCGCCTGGCAGATCGCGGCGTCGTTGACGTAGCGATCGTTCGGGCAGTCCATCGTCACCTCGAAACCGTCGGCATAGCCGGCGTCGGCGAGGAGCTTCTTAGAGGCGTCGGGATCAAACTTCGGCCGGGTGAAATCTTTCGAGAAAAAGATCTCCGGCGCGACCATCAACGCGGACGGCGTGGACAGTCCACGCATGACGCGATTCTTGATCAGGTCGACGTCGATCGCCCGGTAGACGGCTTCGCGGACGCGAACGTCCTTGAAAGGGTTCTTGCCCTTGATGTTGGAATACAGGAGCTCGTCGCGCGCCTGATCCATGCCAACGAAGATGGTGCGGAGCTCAGGTCCCGTCAGCACAGTGGCGTTGGGGCTCGCTTTGACGCGCTCGATATCCTGGACCGGAACCGGTTCGATCACGTCGACCTCGCCCGACAACAGCGCCGCGACACGCGTGGCCGGGTTTGCAATCGGCGTGAAGATGATCTCCTTCAGATTATGTTCCGGCTTGCGCCACCAGCCCGGGTTGACCTTGAAGACAGTCTTCACGCCCGGCTGATGGCTCTCGATGATGAAGGGGCCGGTGCCGTTTTCATGCAGCGAGGCATAGCTCGGGGTCGTCGCGGCTGCGGGCGTCGGTGCCACCGCATCGTTCGCCTCTGCCCATTTTTTGTCCATGATGTACCAAGTCGCCCACAGCGCCGTCAGGATGGGATTGGGCGAGGTCAGGACGAAATCGACGGTGTAATCGTCGATCTTGACGGCCTTGGCATCGGCGGGAACGCGGCTCTGGAAATTCGAGCCTTTCGCTCGCACACGCTCGGCCGAGAACACAACGTCGTCAGCGGTGAAGGGGTCGCCGTTGTGGAATTTCACGCCCTTGCGCAGGTGAAAGCGCCAGCGGGTCGGCTCCGGCGTCTCCCAGCTTTCCGCGAGCGCCGGGATGATCTTCAGGTCCTTGCCGCGGGCGACAAGGCCCTCATAGACGTGGCCGAGATGCGCACTCGTGGTCGACTCGTTCAGCGTGTAGGGATCGAGCGACTTCAGCTCACCCTGGTTGGCGTAGCGCAGCGTCTGGCTCGACGCCGGCGAGACCGCCAACGCAAGCGCACCGGCGAGCGTCGCCGCAAACAGACTTCGTCCGACTGACATTCTTGACCCTCTCCACTCGCCCGCACCGTGATTTTTGATTGTTCGGCGGGGTTGATCGATCCATGTTGCCCAGAGTTCTCGACCCGTGCAAGCGCCATTCCAGCAAGGAACGCGCCAAGTTGCACCGCTATGCAGCAATGCTGACCAACAATTTAGGGGCGGGAGGCGCGAGGGCGACATTGGACTTTCGGCCAGCCTGATCCCGAGAATGCGGGCGGAAACGGCCCGCCGGCGCCCATTCGCGCCGACAATTTGATTGACCACATCCGCCGATTGCGGAAGCCGGTGTCCGGCCCCGCGTCTCAGGTCGCTTGCGTCGCACACCATGTCGCGGCGATACTGTGTGACGCCGCTCGAATCTCATCCGGAGGGGACATGAAAGTTAATATTGAAATCGACTGCACCCCCCTCGAGGCCCGCCAGTTCTTCGGGTTGCCTGACGTGTCGCCGATGCAGATGGCGGTGATGGACAAGCTGCAGCAGCAGGTGCTGAGCAACATCGACAAGGTCTCGCCGGAATCGCTGATCCAGAGCTGGTTCACCTTCGATCCCAAGATCGCGGAACGGTTTCAGGACATGTTCGTGACCATGGCCGGCCTGGGCAGCCCGCGCAGCGGCGACAAGAAGAAATAAATGCCGACCGTGCGCGACGGGGCGCAAGGCTCGGGCCGGCTTCGCCCGCCGGGCTTTGGCCTGCTGCTCGCGGAGGTGCGCAGCCTGTTCGAATTCAATGCCAGCGTCCTGCTGTCGCCGCTGCTGATGCGCGCGCCCAGGGGCGACGGTCATCCGGTGCTGACGCTTCCAGGCTTTCTCGCCAGTGATCTCTCGATGGCGCCGATGCGGCGCTATCTCGGCGAACTCGGCTATGAGGCGCATGCCTGGCGCATGGGCCGCAATCTCGGCGGACTGGCGCGGATGCGGGAAGCCCTGCACACTCGCCTCAGCGAAATCCACGCTCCAAGCGGACGCAAGGTCAGTCTGGTCGGATGGAGCCTCGGCGGCGTCTATGCCAGGGATCTCGCGCTCCAGGCGCCCGACATGATCCGCTCGGTCATCACGCTCGGCAGCCCGTTTGCCAATGATGTGCGGGCCACCAACGCGACGGCTCTGTATGAGGCGTTGTCCGGCGAGCGGGTCGAGGATTTCGCGGAAGCGCGTGCAGCGATCGCCGGCGATCTTCCGGTGCCGGCGACGTCGATCTATTCGCGCACAGACGGCGTCGTGAATTGGCGGACTTGCCTGCTCCATCCCTCGGACCGGGCTGAGAATATCGAGGTGCATTTCGCGAGCCATATCGGGCTCGGGGTAAACCCGGCTGCGTTGTGGGCCGTGGCGGATCGCCTGGCCCAACCGGAGGGGGAGTTCTGGCCATTTGACCACGCTGGTCCGTTTGCCATTGCATATGCCCCGCCGGAGCGGGCAGTATCGACCTGACGAGAAGCGCCGGCAAAGGCGCCCGTCGAATATGGGCGGAGGGAACTATGGCTGACGGTAAGAAACTGTCGTCGCTGGATGCGTCGTTTCTTTATCTGGAAACGCCGGAAATGCCGATGCATGTCGGCAGCATGGCAATCTTTCGCTTGCCTGACGATTACAAGGGCGACTTCTTCGAAGACTTCAAGGCGATGATCGTCTCGCGGTTGCACATCGCGCCGATCCTCAAGGCGCGCCTGGAGAAGGCGCCGCTCGACATCGATCATCCGACCTGGGTCGAGGACGACCAATTCGACATCGACCGTCACATCTTCCGTGCCAGCCTGCCGGCACCGCACGATCGCGCCACGCTCGAGCGCATCGTCGGATGGATGCATGCCAAGCTCCTGAACCGTGCTCGCCCGCTCTGGGAGTTCTATGTGTTCGAGGGCATGAAGGACAACGAGGTCGGGCTCTATTCCAAGATGCACCACGCCGCCATCGATGGCGGTGCCGGTGCGGCCCTGACCAGCATGATCTACGACATCTCGCCGATCCCGCGAAAGGTCGAGCCGCCGACGGGCGGATCGAGGCCGGGACAGGCGCCGCGCGATATCGCGGCGAACCTGCTCGATTCCTATCAGCAGCTCTTCACTCAGCCGCTCGATGCCTCGGCGGCCGCGAAGAACCTGCAACTGCCGCGCACCGGCAAGAGCGACATCGGTTCGATCCTGTTCGACAACGCGATGTACCAGATCGAGAGCGCGGTGCGCTTCGCCGGCAATATCCCGACCATGGTCAAGAGCGTCTCCGACGTGCTCGGCAAGATTTCCGATCCGAAGTCGCGCGAGAGCCTCGCCAGCATGGTGTCGCCCCCGACCATGCTCAACAAGTCGATTTCGTCGGAGCGCAGCTTTGCCGGCGTATCGATCTCGTTGTCGCGATCCAAGGCGCTGGCCAAGCAGGCCGGCGGCAAGCTCAACGACGTGGTGCTGGCGCTCGCCTCCGGCGTGGTTCGCCGCTATCTCCAGCAACACGGCACATTGCCGGCGAAATCGCTGACCGCCGCCGTGCCGATCTCGCTCCGTGAGGAGGGCAACACTGAGGCCAACAACCAGGTGTTCGGCATGATCTGCTCGATCGCGACCAACATCGATGATCCCAAGGCGCGGCTCGAGGCCATCATCGCGCAGTCGACCAAGTCCAAGGAGATGTCCCATCCGTTGCGGGCCTTGATGCCGCAGGTCTCCAACATCTCGATGCTGGGCGCACCGATCATCGTCCAGATCATGGCACTGCTCTACAGCCGCTCGGACCTGTCGGACGTGCTGCCGCCGGCGGCGAACATTACCGTGTCCAACGTGCCGGGGCCGCGGCAGACGCTCTATGCCGCAGGTGCCGAGCTGCTGCACATCTTCCCGGTATCGATCTCGACGCATGGGCAGGCGCTCAACATCACCGTGCAGAGCTACCGCGACCAACTCGATTTCGGTTTCATCGTCGGCGCCAACATCATTCCGCACGTGCAGGTGATGTGCGACATGCTGCCGGAGGAGTTTGCCGCGCTCGAAGCGGCCTATACGCCACCCGCGGCCGACATCAAGGGCGCGGCCGAATAGGAAGTCTGTCAGGATTTTTGCAATGATCGAAATGCCGCCGCTCAAGTTCGCGCAGACGAACGGAATCCGCATGGGTTATTACGAGGCGGGCCCCGTCGCCGATAAGCCGCCAGTGGTGCTGTGCCATGGCTGGCCCGAACTAGCCTTCTCCTGGCGCCACCAGATCGAGGCGCTGAGCGAGGCCGGCATCCGCGTGATTGCGCCGGATCAGCGCGGCTATGGCGCGACCGATCGGCCCGAGCCGGTCGAGGCCTACGACATGGAGCATTTGACCGGCGATCTCGTCGGGCTGCTCGATCATCTCGACATCGAGAAGGCGATCTTCGTCGGCCACGACTGGGGTGGCTTCGTCGTCTGGCAAATGCCGTTGCGGCACCCCGCGCGCGTCGCCGGCGTTGTCGGTGTCAACACACCGCATTGGGACCGCGCGCCGATGGATCCGATCGCGCTGTTCCGCAAGCGCTTCGGGGACGATATGTACATCGTCCAGTTCCAGGACCCCGCGCACGAGCCCGACAGGATTTTCGGCAGCCGCGTCGAGCAGACGTTCGACGCCTTCATGCGGAAACCGTTGGCTCGGCCGGCGGCGAAACCGCAAGAGCCGCCGATTGCGGGCGTCGGCGCATCGTCGAAGACAAACCTGGCCTTCCCGCAGATGATTGCGGCCTATGACGCCAAGGTCGATCCGCGCACACCTATCCTGTCGGCCGACGAGAAGAAGGTGTTCGTCGACACGTTCACGAAGACCGGCTTCACCGGCGGCATCAACTGGTATCGCAATTTCACCCGCAATTGGGAGCGGTCGGAGGGGCTCGATCACCACATCAGCGTGCCGTCGCTGATGATCATGGCCGAGAACGACGCGGTGCTGCCGCCGTCGGCAGCCGACGGCATGGAGAACCTGGTGGCAGATCTCGAGAAGCATCTGGTGAAGGACAGCGGCCATTGGACGCAGCAGGAGAAGCCGGAAGAGGTCAGCGCCAAGCTGATCGAATGGCGTAGAAGGCGGTTTGGCTAGCTCGTCATTGCGAGCGGGGGGAAGCGTAGCAATGTCATCGAAGAACCGTCTGGATCCGATTCCGCAACCGCCGACCAAGCCGGTCGTCGGCAACATGCTGTCGCTGGATTCGGCAGCCCCCGTGCAGAACCTGACGCGGCTCGCCAAGGAACTCGGCCCGATCTTCTGGCTCGACATGATGGGGTCGCCGATCGTCGTCGTCTCCGGCCACGATCTCGTTGACGAACTTTCCGACGAGAAGCGCTTCGACAAGGCGGTGCGCGGAGCGTTGCGGCGCGTGCGCGCGGTCGGCGGCGACGGTCTGTTCACCGCGGATACCAAGGAGCCGAACTGGAGCAAGGCGCACAACATTCTGCTGCAGCCGTTCGGCAACCGCGCCATGCAGTCCTACCACCCGAGCATGGTGGATATCGCCGAGCAGCTCGTCCACAAATGGGAGCGTCTGAACGCCGACGACGAAATCGACGTCGTCCACGACATGACCGCGTTGACGCTCGACACGATTGGCCTGTGTGGTTTCGAGTACCGGTTCAACTCGTTCTACCGGCGCGATTACCATCCCTTCGTCGAGTCGCTGGTGCGCTCACTCGAAACCATCATGATGACGCGCGGCCTGCCGTTCGAGCAGCTCTGGATGCAGAAGCGGCGGAAGACGCTGGGCGAGGACGTCGACTTCATGAACAAGATGGTCGATGAAATCATCGCCGAGCGCCGCAAGAGCGCTGACGCCCTCGACGACAAGAAGGATATGCTGGCCGCGATGATGACCGGTGTCGATCGCTCGACCGGCGAGCAGCTCGACGACGTCAACATCCGCTACCAGATCAATACGTTCCTGATCGCAGGCCACGAGACCACCAGCGGCTTGTTATCCTACACGCTCTATGCGTTGCTGAAGCATCCGGACATCCTCAAGAAGGCCTATGACGAGGTCGACCACGTCTTCGGCTCCGACGTCAATGCCAAGCCCACCTACCAGCAGGTGACGCAGCTCACCTACATCACGCAGATCCTGAAAGAGGCGCTGCGGCTGTGGCCGCCGGCGCCTGCCTATGGCATCTCGCCTCTGAACGACGAGACCATCGGCGGCGGCAAGTACAAGCTCAGGAAGGGCACATTCACCACGATTCTGGTGACCGCGCTGCATCGCGACCCCAGTGTGTGGGGTCCGAACCCCGACAATTTCGACCCTGAGAATTTCAGCCGCGAGGCGGAAGCAAAACGTCCGGTCAATGCCTGGAAGCCCTTCGGCAACGGCCAGCGCGCGTGTATCGGCCGCGGCTTCGCCATGCACGAGGCCGCGCTTGCGCTCGGCATGGTCCTCCAGCGCTTCAGGCTGATCGACCATCAGCGTTACCAGATGCACTTGAAGGAAACGCTGACGATGAAGCCGGAGGGCTTCAAGATCAGGGTGCGGCCGCGTGCGGATCGCGAGCGCGGTGCTTATGGCGGTCCCGTCGCCGCGGCGGCTTCGGCACCGAAGGCACCGCGTCAGCCCACGGCGCGGCTCGGCCACAACACGCCGATGCTGGTGCTCTACGGCTCCAACCTCGGCACCGCCGAGGAGCTTGCAACGCGCATGGCCGATCTCGCGGAGATCAACGGCTTTGCCGTGCATCTCGGGCCGCTCGACGACTACGTGGGCAAGCTGCCGCAAGAGGGCGGCGTGCTGATCATATGCGCCTCCTACAACGGCGCGCCGCCCGACAACGCGACACAGTTCGTCAAATGGCTCGGCGACGATATGCCCAAGGACGCCTTTGCCAATGTGCGGTACGCCGTGTTCGGCTGCGGCAACAGCGACTGGGCCGCGACCTATCAATCGGTGCCCCGCTTCATCGACGAGCAATTGTCGAAGCACGGCGCACGCGCGGTGTATGCGCGCGGCGAGGGCGATGCACGCAGCGATCTCGACGGCCAGTTCCAGAAGTGGTTTCCGGCCGCCGCCCAGGTTGCGACCAAGGAATTCGGCATCGACTGGAATTTCACCCGCACCGCGGAGGACGATCCGCTCTACGCGATCGAGCCGGTGGCGGTAACCGCCGTCAACACCATCGTCGCCCAGGGCGGCGCTGTGGCGATGAAGGTGCTGGTCAATGACGAGCTCCAGAACAAGTCCGGCGCCAATCCGTCCGAGCGCTCGACGCGTCATATCGAGGTCCAGCTTCCGTCCAACGTCACCTTCCGCGTCGGCGACCATTTGAGCGTCGTTCCGCGCAACGATCCGACGCTGGTGGATTCGGTGGCCCGCCGGTTTGGGTTCCTGCCGGCCGACCAGATCAGGCTTCAGGTCACTGAGGGCCGTCGCGCGCAGTTGCCGGTCGGTGATGCCGTATCGGTCGGCCGCCTGCTCAGCGAGTTCGTCGAGTTGCAGCAGGTCGCGACGCGGAAGCAGATCCAGATCATGGCCGAGCACACCCGCTGCCCGGTGACCAAGCCGAAGCTGCTTTCCTTCGTCGGCGAGGAACCCGAACCGCTCGGACGCTACCGCCGCGAGATTTTGGCCAGGCGCAAATCGGTGTTCGACCTGCTGCTCGAACATCCGGCCTGCGAATTGCCGTTCCACGTCTATCTGGAGATGCTCTCGCTGCTGGCGCCGCGCTACTACTCGATCTCGTCCTCGCCGTCGGTCGATCCAACGCGCTGTAGCGTCACGGTCGGCGTGGTCGAAGGGCCGGCCGCCTCTGGGCGCGGGACCTACAAGGGCATTTGCTCGAACTATCTCGCCAACCGCCGCGCAGGCGACACGGTCTACGCCACCGTGCGCGAGACCAAGGCCGGCTTCCGGCTGCCGGATGATCCATCCGTGCCGATCATCATGATCGGTCCGGGTACCGGACTGGCGCCGTTCCGCGGCTTCCTTCAAGAGCGCGCCGCGCGCAAGGCCAAGGGCGCCGCGCTCGGCCCGGCGATGCTGTTCTTCGGCTGCCGCCATCCCGAGCAGGATTTTCTCTACGCTAACGAACTGAAGGCGCTGTCGGGCCGTGGCATCACCGAACTGTTCACCGCGTTCTCGCGTGCGGAGGGACCGAAGACCTATGTGCAGCACGTACTCGCCGCACATAAGGACAAGGTCTGGCCGCTGATCGAGCAGGGTGCAATCATCTATGTCTGCGGCGACGGCAGCAAGATGGAGCCCGACGTGAAGGCGGCGCTGGTCGCGCTCCATCGCGAGAACAGCAGCAGCGATGCGGCTGCCAGTGCGCGCTGGATTGAGGAGATGGGCGCGAAGAACCGCTATGTGCTGGACGTCTGGGCTGGAGGGTGACCGCCAGCCCAATCGTGCTAAACGTCAGGCATGATTCCCTGGGAAAAGATCGATACGGCCAAAATCCCCGGGTCCGACGAGGAGCTCCGCCTGATGCGACGCGGCAAGGAGTTCTCCATCAAGCTCGGCACCAACGAGCTGATGAACAACCGCCTGTCGGGCTCGGAAGCCGCTCTCGCAACGCTTGCGGCGAAGCAGATCGAGATGGTTGCCAGGCCCGTCATTCTCATTGGCGGTCTCGGCATGGGCTTTACGCTGCGTGCGGCGCTCACCGTGCTCGGAGGTAAGGCAAAGATCGTGGTCTCCGAGCTTGTGCCGGCCGTCGTCGCCTGGGCGCGAGGCCCGATGTCACAGGTCTTTGGCGACAGTCTCGATGATGCCAGGGTGAGCATCCGGGAGATCGACGTCGGCGAAATCATCCGGGCGAAGAGCTCGGCTTTCGACGCCATTCTTCTCGATGTCGACAACGGGCCGGAAGGGCTGACCCGAAAGGGCAACGACGCGCTTTACAGCGCTGGCGGGCTGAAGTCGGCGAAGGCGGCGTTGCGGCCGGGCGGCGTGCTCGCCGTCTGGTCGTCGGGACCCAACCCCGCTTTCAGCAAGCGTCTCGGCAGCGCCGGCTTCGACGTCAACGAGGTCAATGTGCGCGCCACCGGCAGAGGCGGGGGCGCGCGCCACGTGATCTGGATCGCGAAGAACAGTTAAAACATCGTGTTGTTGTTCGCCGGATTCTCCGGGATCGGCTGAACGACGTCCCAGTGCTCGACGATCTTGCCGTTTTCGAGCTTGAAGATGTCGACGATCGCGTTGCCTTTGGTACCGGGTTCGCGAACGGCGTGAACGTGGAGAATGACGTAGTCGCCATCGACGAAAGAACGCTTGATCTCGCTGTGCGAGTTCGGGAACTTTTCTCGCAGGAAGCCGATGAACTTCCGAAAGCCCTCCGGACCATCGGCAGCGTTCGGATTGTGTTGGGTGTAGCGGTCGCCGACATAGGCGAGGGCCGCATCGACGTCCTTCTGGTTGAGACCTTTCTCGTAGAAGGCCAGCACCGCTTTACGATTGGCTTCCTCTTGTGCGCTGCCGGCCATCGCGGCGCCGCAGGCGAAGGACAGCATGAGAATTGAAGCGGCGACCATTGCGGCCGACCGGACGATGAGATGCATGTGAACTCCGAGAGGCCGCAGCCCCTGTCTTGCGATTGGGGGAGGCCTGTATAGCTTTCGTACCGGCACTCGTTAAGAGAGTAACCGGCAGCTCACATGGTCACCGCAAGGAGACCGAGGGCGTCGGTCTACGCCGCTTTCGCCGCCGCGCCGTGCGCGTGCTTGTCGATGGCATCGACGATCTCGGGCCAGAACCGTGACGGCAGGGCATGGCCCATGCCCTCGATCATCAGCAGCTTTGCACCCGGAATTGACGCCGCCGTGTCCCTGCCGCCCTCGGGATGGACCAGCGGATCGACCGTGCCGTGAATCACGAGTGTCGGCGTCTTGACGCCATGCAGCCGCTCCTTGCGGCTGCCGGAGGCGAGCACGGCGCGAAGCTGCCGGCCGACGCCGGCGGGATTGAGACCGCGCGCGAACGTGCGTTCGGCACGACCGGGATCAAGCGCCTCTTCCTCGGGGAACGAGCCGGCGCGCAGCACGGTCCAGTTCTGGCAGAATCGCGCGATGTACTCTTCCTTGCTGCGCGGCGGCGGCGCCATCAGTACCGCCGTTGCCTCGCGGCTCGGCGGCGGCAGGCGCGGATTGCCTGTTGTCGACATGATCGAGGTCAGCGAGCGCACGCGCTGGGGAAACGACAGGGTTACTTCCTGCGCAATCATGCCGCCCATTGACGCCCCGACCAGATGCGCCGACTTGATGCCGAGCGCGTCCATCAGGCCGACCGTGTCCCTGGCCATGTCGATCAGCTTGTAGGTTGCAGCCACCGGAATCCTGAGGAAGCGGAGCTTCAGCAGCTCGAGCGGTGTCAGCCGCTTGCCGCCGGCGAGATGGCTCGACTTGCCGATGTCGCGATTGTCGAACCGGATCACGCGAAAGCCGCGCGCGGCGAGCTGCTCGCAGAATCCATCGTCCCAATGGATCATCTGCGCGCCGAGCCCCATGATCAGCAGCAGCGGCTCAGCATTGTCGTTGCCGAAAATCTCGTAGCAGATGTCGATGCCGTTGGCGCGGAGGGTCTGGGGCGGCTGATGGGCGTGCACAGGCGTGTTCCCTTGGCTTTTGATGAATGCTGTATCGCATGGTTTCCTGCGGCAAAGAAGCCGGGTGCGCGGCATCCGCCGCATGCAGGTTGACCGGCCCCCCGCAACGGTGTGGTATGGCGGGAAAAGAGGGGCTCAAGCCCTCCACATTGGGAGGACGCTGATGACCGACAAGATCACCGATCCAGTCGCCTTGTGGCAGAAGATGGTCGGCGACATGGAGAAGGGGTTCAACTCCTTCGCCACCAAGGCGATGGAGACGCCAGAATTCTCGCAGGCCATGAATCGCGCGGGCGGTGCTGCTGCGGGTGCTCAGAAGCAGTTCGGCGATCTCATGGAGAAGTACCTGCTCTCCATGAACCTGCCGAGCCGCGAGCAGATGACCGGCATCGCCGAACGGCTGCAGGCCATCGAAGGCCAGATCGGCGAGATCAGGTCGATGCTGAGCCAGATGTCGGCTAATTCAGGTGGATCGCCGATCGATGCCGCGCCGCGGCCGCCGCGTACAAAGCGTCCGCCCTCCGAAGGCGGAGAGCAAAAATGAACGCGCCGACGGGACTTGATCTCGCAGCGATCCCGGAGCGCATCCAGTCCGAAGTGCAGCGCGCGATCCAGCGCAGCATCAAGGGCGTCGAATATTTCTCGACCTCGGGTCCCACGCTCGGATCGACGCCCAAAGACGTGCTGCATTCGCGCGGCACGATGAGCCTCTACCACTATCGGCCGATGTCGGACGAGATCTACCGCGTGCCGGTGCTGGTCGTGATGGCGACCACCAATCGCGGCTACATCCTCGATCTCGTGCCCGGCCAGAGCTTCATCGAGTTCCTGCTCAAGCGTGGCTACGACGTCTACATGCTCGACTGGAGCGCGCCGCGGCCGGAGGAGAAGAGCCTGCGAATGGAGGACTACGTCCTCGACTTCATCCCGGATTGCGTCCGCCGTGTGCAAGCCGATTCCGGCGAGCAGGACATCTCCGTCATCGGCTATTGTTTTGGCGGCGTACTGTCACTGCTCTATGGCTCGATCTTCCCGGACGGGCCGATGAAGAATCTGATCTGCTTCACCACGCCGATCGACTTCCGCGAGATGAAGCTGTTCTCGAATTTCTCCGACCGCCGCTATTTCGACGTCGATCGTCTCGTCGACAGTGTCGGCAACGTGCCGCCGGAGATGATCCTGTCGTCGTTCGAGATGCTGCGCCCGGCTTCGCGCACCGTGAGCCAGATCCAGCTCTGGGAAAACATCTGGAACGACGAATTCGTGAAGTCGTACCGGATGTTCGACCGCTGGGCGACCGACACGCTGCCGCTGGCGGGCGAATATTTCCGCACCATCACCAAGGACCTGATGTGGGACAACAAGCTGTTCAACGATACCATGTCGGTGGGTGGCCGCGCGGCGAAGCTCGAGAACATCAAGGTGCCGATGCTGCACGCGGTCGCCGAGCACGATCACATCGTGCCGTATGAGGCCGCAAAGCATCTGATCGCCAAGATCGGATCTGACGACAAGGAAGAGGTGATGCTGAAAGGCGGTCATGTCTCTCTCGTCGCCGGCGCGAACGCGGTGAAGCGGCTGTGGCCGAAACTGGATTCCTGGCTGGGGACAAGATCGACATGAGTGAGCAGCGTTCCTATCCGCGTTACGTCAAGACGGATGCCGGCGATATCGAGATTCGCCTGATGTCGCCTGCAGACGAAGCCGCTGTGCTCGTCTTCGGCAAGGACTTGCCGACCCATGATTTGCTGTTCCTGCCGCGCAACATCAGCGAGCCGAAGGTGCTGTCCGCCTGGGTCAAGGAGATCGAGCGGGGTGCCATTCAGAGCCTGCTCGCGGTGAAGGAGGGCAGGGTCGTCGGTTGCGGCACGCTGGTGCGCGATCCGCATTCCTGGTCGCCCCATGTCGGCGAGATCCGCATGGTGGTGTCGCAGGACGTGCGCGGCAAGGGGGTGGGGAAGGCACTGTCGCAGGAAACCTTCGCGCTCGCGCTCGGAGCTGGGCTGGAAAAGCTCTCGGTCCAGATGACCGTCGACCAGCAGGCGGCGATCGCGCTGTTCGAGAGCCTCGGCTTCAAGGCCGAGGCGCTGCTGCGCGACCATGTCCGGGATGTCGGCGGCAAGACCCACGACATCGTCGTGCTTGGCCACAACATCGCGCAGGTCCAGGCCCAGATGGAAGCCTACGGGCTGTCGGGGGCCGTCCAGCATCAGTCCCCGTCGGGGAACCCGGCTGGCTAGGGAGGCACCAGAATGCCTTCCCCTGAGGCTGTTCACGGTTTCGTGATATTGCAGTGCAATACGAATGTTGCATCGCACAATTAACTATGCCATATAAGCCGTGCCCCGGGCCACAACCGGACGGGGTGAGCCCATAGCTCAGCCCAATGAGGATGGAGACCCCAATGACCACCGAAACCAACACCGCTTTCGAAGGCTTCAAGGACGCGTTCAAGAACATCCAGAACCTGGAAGTTCCCGAGGCGGCCCGCGAGTTCGTCAAGAAGACCGCCAACACCGCCAAGGACCGTGCTGCCGAGGCCTTCGCTGGCTCAGAGCGCGTGACCGCCGCCGTCGAGAACGCGGTGACCGAATCCGTCGCTGAGGCCGGCAAGATCAGCCGCAACATCCAGCAGGCGATCTATGAGGATGCCGAGGCGTTCTTCTCGGGCATCGACAAGCTCGCGTCCGCCAAGTCGTTCAGCGAAGCCGTCGAGATCCAGTCGAGCCTGCTCCGCGCCCGCGGCGAAGCGTTCGTCTCGCGCGCCAAGGCGACGACCGACTATCTCGGCAAGCTTGCAGCCAACGGTGCGAAGTCCGCTCAGGACAACTTTGCCAAGGTCTACCACAAGACCGCCTGATCTGGCGCCCTGAGCACAAACTGAAATTTGAGGCCCGCTTCGGCGGGCCTTTTGTTTTTGCGTTGCCGTCATTGGCTGCCGTCATTGCGGGCGAAGCGATCCAGTGGAAAGACTCTGGATTGCTTCGCTTCGCTCGCAATGACGAGTAGGGTGACGCAGTGATGACTCCACCCGCTACCTTTTCCTTCGATACTCCCGGCGATGCCGAACGCGCGAGCGAGCTGCGCCGCGTCAAGGCGTTGGCTGCGCTGGTGTTGGCCTCGACGCTTCTGCTGTTCGTCGTCGCGAAATGGCTGTTGCCCGTTCACCCCGTGTTCGGCTTCATCGCCGCCTTCGCGGAGGCCGCAACGATTGGCGGGCTCGCCGACTGGTATGCCGTCGTCGCACTCTTCAAGCGACCGCTCGGCCTGCCGATCCCGCACACCGCGATTATCCAGAGCAACCAGGCCCGCATCGCCGACAAGCTCGGCGAGTTCATCCAGGTCCATTTTCTCGAGGCTGGCCCGGTCGAAGCCAAACTGAACGAAATCGACTTTGGCTCCTTCGTCGCCGACTGGCTGCGTGACCGCAAGCGCAGCGACGACCTTGCGCGTTTCGCCTTGCGCCTGCTGCCGGAGGCGGTATCCGCGACCGAGAGCTCCGGCCTGATGACCTTCATCGTCCGCCGCATGTCCTCGCAGATTCAGGCGATCGACCTCGCGCCGCTTGCCGCCGGCACGCTGCGCGGCTTCGTGGCGGAGGGGCGGCACCAGATCCTGTTCGACGATCTCCTGCGCGTGATGCACGAGACGCTGAACCAGAAAGAGACGATGGCGATGATCCGCGAGAAGGTGCGCGCGGAGTTGCCCACCCTGCTCAAGCTGTACCGCGCCGACAAGTTTCTCGTGACCAAGATCGTGTCGTCGGCGACCGCCTTCTTCAATGAAGTGCGCAGCGATCCCAGGCATCCGTTCCGCGGCGAGTTCGACCACATGGTGCTGAGCTTCGTCGACCGGCTCGGCACCGACCAGGCCTATATCGACCGCATCGACGGATTGAAGCGCGATCTGCTGGCGCGTCCCGAGCTTGCCGATCTCGCTCGCACCGTCTGGTCCAACACGCGCTCCTTCATCGAGCGCAGTGCATCCGGCGAGACGCAGGTGCTCCAGCATCATCTCGCCGGGATGTTCGTTTCGGCGGGCGATGCGCTCGCCGGCGATGCCGAGCTGCGTGGCGAGATCAACAGGGGTCTGGTGACGGTGCTGCGGAGCTTCGTTGCCGATCAGAAGAGCGGCGTCTCGACCTTCATCTCCGACCAGGTCAAGGCGTGGGACATGGCGCAGCTGATTTCGCTGATCGAAATCAACATCGGGCGCGATCTGCAATACATCCGCTTCAATGGCTCGCTGATCGGCGGGCTCGCTGGTCTTGCGCTCTACTCCGTCGAATTCCTGCTCCGATTGCTGTGACTTTTGCGTCACGCCCGTTAGCATTAACGCGCGGGCCTATTGTGGCGCAGTGCTGCACCGGCTTGAATGTCGGGAACCGGCAGCCTAGCTGATTCATGTTGCGCTGCGGAACGTTCAAGAAGCCGGCGTATTGGAATTCATGCCCATTGCCGGCGTCGCAGCCGGCGGGCTCTTCAGGAATTCTTGCCCAAGGGATCCATTGATGACCGCTGCTACCCAGACGCTGCGTCCGCCGTCCCGTACTCTGATGTTCTTGGAAGGCCGCGCGATCCACGAGTTCGGCGCATTCCTCGGCGCGCTGCCGCTGCTGAGCTTCGCGCCGCGCGGCGACGGGCATCCGGTACTGGTGTTGCCGGGCCTTGTCGCCTCCGACGAGTCCACGCGCGCGCTGCGCACCTTTCTGAGCAGCAAGGGTTACGCTGTGAGCGGCTGGCGCCAGGGCCGCAATTACGGCTTGCGCGAAGGCGTGCAGCACGCGATGGTCGATCTGGTCGAGGAGCTCAGCGACAAACACGGCCGCAAGATCAGCCTGGTCGGCTGGAGCCTTGGCGGCCTCTATGCGCGCCAGCTTGCCAAGATGATGCCCGCGCGCGTGCGTCAGGTGATCACGCTCGGCAGCCCCTTTGCCGGCGATCCACGCTCGACCAATGCCTGGCGCGTCTATGAATGGGCGAGCGGGCGGAGATCCGACGAGGTCGATCCGGAGTTCGGCGGCGAGCTCGCCGTGCCGCCGCCGGTGCCGACCACCGCTATCTTCAGCCGCACCGACGGCGTCTGCGCCTGGCAGGGCTGCATGGAGAAGACGGGCGCGCAGACCGAGAGCATCGAGGTCGAGAGCAGCCATTGCGGCATGGGTCATCATCCCGCCGTCGTCTATGCGGTGGCCGATCGCCTCGCGCAGAAGGAAGGCCAGTGGCGGCCGTTCGATCGCAGCGGCTGGCGCAGTCTCGCCTATCCCGATCCGCATAGGTAGCGCGCTTCCTCGCCTCCCCCGTAAGCACGGGAAGAGCAAGAGCGTCGCTCCCGTCCATTGTCGTACCCGCACCAAACGCGCTATGCCTCGCGCATGGCGCATCCGCTCTCCCGCATCATCGACCAACTCAAGCGTGAGCCGTCACGCACGGGCTCCATCGTCATCACCATGTTCGGCGATGCCATCGTGCCGCGCGGCGGCTCGGTGTGGCTCGGCACGCTGCTGGCGTTCTTCGAAAGCCTGGACATCGATGCCGGCGTTGTCCGCACCGCGATGTCGCGCCTCGCCGCCGATGGCTGGCTGACGCGCGAAAAGGTCGGCCGCAACAGCTTTTATCGTCTTGCCGAGAAGGGCCGAGAAACGTTCGAGGCCGCGACGCGCCACATCTACGATCCGCCACCGTCGGACTGGACCGGCCGCTTCGAGCTGCTGCTGATCGGCAACGGCGAGGATCGCGACGCCTCGCGCGAAGCCTTGCGCAATGCCGGTTTCGGCAGCCCGCTGCCGGGTGTTTGGGTCGCACCATCAGGCGTGCCCGTGCCGGAAGAAGCTGCAGGTGCCATCCGCCTTGAAGTTTCGGCGGAGGACGACAGCGGGCGTCGCCTGCTCAGTGCGAGCTGGCCGCTGGAGCGCACTGCGGACGCCTATCTGAAGTTCATGAAAACGTTCGAACCGCTGCGCGCTGCACTCGCGCGTGGCACGGATCTGTCCGAGGCCGACGCCTTCACCGCCCGTATCCTGCTGATCCACTACTACCGTCGCGTCGTGCTGCGCGATCCGCTGCTGCCCGAAAGCCTGCTGCCGGCGGATTGGCCGGGCAGGGCGGCGCGAGACGTTTGCGGCGAGATCTACCGCGCGCTGCTTGCCCCCTCAGAACAATGGCTTGATGGCCATGGAACCAATGAGAAGGGGCCGCTGCCGCCGGCGCGAAAGCTCCTCGAACGGAGGTTTGACGTCTGATCAATATGTTACAGAAATATCTTGCGTAGCGTAATTTATGTTATATATTGCCTCCCAATAAAACGGGAGGATGCGCATGTACACCCAGGCGCTGAATACGGCGGAGGCCGACGATCGCGGTCTCGAGGACGCAGGCAGAGCTGCGCAGTTCCAGGCCCGCATCGACGCTGAAGAGCGGATCGAGCCGAACGACTGGATGCCGGCGGCTTATCGCAAGACGCTCACCCGCCAGATTTCGCAGCACGCTCATTCCGAAATCGTCGGCATGCTGCCCGAAGGCAACTGGATCACGCGCGCGCCGAGCTTGCGTCGCAAGGCCGCGCTGCTTGCCAAGGTGCAGGACGAGTGCGGCCATGGGCTCTATCTCTATGCCGCGGCCGAGACGCTCGGCACCTCGCGCGAAGAGCTGGTCGACGCCATGCTCGCCGGCAAAGCCAAATATTCCTCGATCTTCAACTATCCGACGCTGACCTGGGCCGACATCGGCACCATCGGCTGGCTGGTCGACGGCGCCGCGATCATGAACCAGATTCCCCTGTGTCGCTGCTCCTACGGCCCCTATGCGCGCGCGATGATCCGCGTGTGCAAAGAAGAGTCGTTCCACCAGCGCCAAGGCTACGAGATCATGCTGACACTATGTCGTGGCTCGGACGAGCAGAAGGCGATGGCGCAGGATGCGCTGGACCGCTGGTGGTGGCCGGTGCTGATGATGTTCGGCCCGCCCGATGCCACCAGCCAGCACAGCGACACCTCGACGAAGTGGAAGATCAAGCGCTTCTCCAATGACGAGCTGCGCCAGAAATTCGTCGATGCCACCGTGCCGCAGGCGCAATATCTCGGCCTCGCCATCCCCGATCCTGGGATGACCCGGGATAAGGAAGGCCATTGGCGCTACAGCGATATCGATTGGACCGAGTTCAAGCAGGTGCTCGCCGGCAACGGCCCCTGCAACCGCGACCGCATGGCCGCGCGTCGCAAGTCGCACGATGAGGGCGCCTGGGTGCGTGAAGCCGCTGCCGCCTATGCCGCGAAGCGCGCGCAGCGTCAGACCGCCCAAGCTGCGGAATAGGGGGATCAAAGATGGCCACGCCGAACACGCCGCTCTGGGAAGTTTTCATTCGCAGCCGCAACGGGCTCGCGCACAAGCATGTCGGCTCACTGCATGCGAGCGACGCCACCATGGCGCTGCAAGCCGCGCGCGACATCTACACCCGCCGCGGAGAGGGCCTGTCGATCTGGGTGGTGCCGTCGACCGCGATCACCGCAAGCGATCCCGCCGAGAAGGGCATGATGTTCGAGCCAGCGGAATCGAAGATCTACCGGCACCCGACGTTTTATGAGGTGCCGGAAGAAGTGGGGCACATGTGATGCCCGCCGCCAACATCCAGGTCTCCGAAACGCCCCTCGTGCTCTATGCCCTGCGTCGCGCCGACGATGCACTGGTCCTCGGACACCGGCTGTCGGAATGGTGCGGGCACGCGCCGATGATGGAAGAGGACATGGCGCTCTCCAACATCGCGCTCGATCTCATCGGACAGGCGCGCGAGCTTTACACCTACGCCGCCAAGGCCGAAGGCAAGGGCAACGACGAGGACAAGCTCGCTTACCTGCGCGACGTCAGGCAGTATCGCAACCTGCTGCTGGTCGAGCAACCCAATGGTGACTTCGCCCAGACTCTGGTGCGGCAATTCTTCTATTCGGCTTTCGCTGATCTCTACTGGCGCGCAATGATGACCTCGCGCGACGCGACGCTCGCGGCGATCGCCGCGAAGTCGGAGAAGGAGAGCGCTTATCATCTGCGCCATGCCTCGGAATGGATCATCCGGCTTGGCGACGGCACGGACGAGAGCCGTCAACGGGCGCAGGCCGCGATCGATCACCTCTGGGCCTTCACGGGCGAGATGTTTGCCGCCGATGAAGGCGAACGTGCACTGATCCATGCCGGTATCGCGGTCGATCCCGGCACCTTGCGCGGCCGCTGGATGACGACGCTGTCCGAAGTCGTTGGTGAAGCAACGCTTCACTTGCCGCAGGGTGATTGGATGCAGCAGGGTGGCCGTTCGGGCCGTCACAGCGAGCATCTTGGTCATCTCTTGTCCGAGCTGCAGTCGATGCAGCGCACTTTCCCGGGGCAAACATGGTGACGGTGCTGGAGCACGATAGCGAGTTGCGTCAGCGCGCCTGGGACGCTGCTGCAGGCGTCGTCGACCCGGAAATCCCGGTGTTGACGATCGCCGATCTCGGTGTGCTCCGCGATGTCGTTCTCGACGGCGACCACGTCGAGGTCGCGATCACGCCGACCTATTCCGGCTGCCCGGCCATGAACATGATCGCGGTCGAAATCGAGGTCGCACTGGAGCGCGCAGGCTTCCGCGAGCCAAAAGTGCGTACCGTGCTGTCGCCGGCCTGGACCACCGACTGGATGAGCGACGAGGGGCGCCGGAAGCTGCACGCCTATGGCATCGCACCGCCGCAGGCCTCAAGCTCGCGCCGCGCGCTGTTCGGCGAGCAGGCTGTCACGTGCCCCCAATGCAATTCGAGGGAGACTGAGCTGCTGTCCGAATTCGGCTCGACCTCCTGCAAGGCGCTTTGGCGTTGCAAATCCTGCCGCGAACCGTTCGATTATTTCAAGTGTCATTGACCATGTCAGCATCCGCACCGCGCTTCCATCGCCTGGCCGTCAACGATCTCCGCCGCGAGGCGTCGGACGCCGTTTCGATGACGTTCGCCATCCCGCGCGAACTTGCTGATGATTATGCTTTCAGCCCCGGTCAGTACCTCACGCTCCGGACCACGCTCGATGGTGAGGAGGTGCGCCGCTCCTATTCGATCTGCTCAGGCCCCGACGACGGCGAAATCCGCATCGCCGTGAAGAAGGTCGATGGCGGCGCGTTCTCGAGCTGGGCGGCCGACGAATTGAAGCGCGGCGACGAGCTCGATGTGATGACGCCGACCGGGCGCTTTGGCGTGGTCCCGCCGGCTGAAGCCGGGCATATCCATGTTGGTTTTGCAGCTGGCTCCGGCATTACGCCGATCCTGTCGATCGTCAAGGGTATCCTGGCGCGCGAGCCGGACAGCCGCTTCTTCCTGTTCTACGGCAATCGCGCGACTGGCAACATCATGTTCCTCGAGGCGCTCGAGGAGCTGAAGGACCGTTTCATCGACCGCCTCTCGATCTTCCACGTCATCTCGGGCGAGGAGCAGGACATCCCGATCCTGCATGGCCGGCTCGACGGGGACAAGGTGAGAGTCTTGCTGCGTTCGCTGGTGCCGGCTGCGAGCGTCGATCATGTTTTCATCTGCGGTCCATCAGGCATGAGCGAGGAGATCGAGGCGACTTGTCGCGATATCGGCATCGCTGACGATCGCATCCATGTCGAGCGCTTCGTCTCCGAGTTCGGCGGCAAGCCGCGACCGAAGAAGGCCGTTGCCATCGACGCGCCGCCGAAGGCGATTGCCTCCCTGATCATCGACGGCAAGCGCCGCGACGTGCCGGTTGCCGAGGACGAGGCGATCCTCGATGCAGCGCTACGTGCCGGCGTCGATCTTCCCTTCGCCTGCAAGGGCGGCATGTGCTCGACCTGCCGCGCAAAACTGGTCGAGGGAGAGGCGCCGATGGACCTCAATTATTCGCTGGAGCCATGGGAGCTGAAGGCGGGCTTCGTCCTGACCTGTCAGGCCAAGCCATCGTCGGAGCGGGTCGTGGTCGATTACGATCACGTTTGACAGTATTGGCCAACCAGCAGAACATCATGAGCAAGCATTTCGCCGGGAGAAGCGCGTGAACGTCAAAGCTGCCCTGTCGTCTGAGGATGTTGCCCGCGCCTGCGCTGATGCGATGTGGTCGGAAGACGATGCGTCGAAGGGTCTCGGCATGGAGATTGTCGAGATCGGTCCGGGTTTCGCGACGCTCGCCATGACAGTGCGGCCCGACATGGTCAACGGCCAGCGGATCGCCCATGGTGGTTTCATCTTCACGCTCGCCGATTCCGCCTTCGCTTTTGCCTGCAACTCGCACAATGACCGTGTCGTGGCTGCGCAAGGCCAGATCACCTTCATCAAGCCGGGCAAGCTCGGCGATCGCCTTGTTGCGAAGGCGAGGGAAGTCACGCGAGGCGGCCGCTCCGGTATCTACGACGTGCGCGTCACCACGGGTGACACTGTCATCGCTGAATTCCGCGGACATTCGCGTGTCATTGCCGGCACATGGTTGCCGGCGCAGGACCAATAAGAGACCAATAAAGAGAAGAACAAATCAATGTGGGGAAACGAGAATGGCTTCGACGAAGCGGAAGGAAGGCGGCCACGTCTATAGGGCCGAACTGGATGCGCAGGAGCGCGCGTCACGCGATGAGATCATGGCGCTGCAGAAGCAGCGGCTGGCCTGGTCGCTGAAGCACGCCTATGACAACGTCGCGCATTATCGCAAGGCTTTTGACAAGGCCGGCGTGCATCCGTCCGATTTTCGCGAGCTGTCTGATCTCGCAAAGTTTCCATTCACGGTGAAGACGGATCTCCGCGACAACTACCCTTTCAACATGTTCGCCGTGCCTCGCGAGAAACTGGTGCGCGTGCATGCGTCATCCGGCACGACGGGCAAACCGATCGTGGTCGGCTATACCCAGCGAGACATCGAGACCTGGTCGGAGGTGATGGCGCGCTCGATCCGCGCGGCCGGCGGCCGGACCGGCATGATCATCCACAATGCCTATGGCTATGGCCTGTTCACGGGCGGGTTGGGTGTGCATTACGGCGCCGAAAAGCTCGGCTGCACGGTGGTGCCGATCTCCGGCGGCATGACCGAGCGGCAGGTGCAGCTCATCAACGATTTCCGCCCTGACATCATCACGGTGACGCCGAGCTACATGTTGGCGATCCTCGACGAGTTCAAGCGCCAGAAGCTCGATCCGCGCCAGTGCTCGCTCAAGGTCGGCATCTTCGGCGCGGAGCCCTGGACCAATGCGATGCGCGGCGAGATCGAGGACGCCTTCGATATGGATGCGACCGACATCTACGGCCTCTCCGAGGTGATCGGCCCCGGCGTCGCGCAGGAGTGCATCGAGACCAAGGACGGCCTGCACATCTGGGAGGACCATTTTTACCCGGAAGTGATCGACCCCGAGACGGGCGCGGTGTTGCCGGACGGCGAGAAAGGCGAGCTTGTGTTCACCTCGCTCACCAAGGAGGGCTTTCCGGTGATCCGCTATCGCACCCGCGACCTGACGCGGCTGTTGCCGGGCACCGCGCGGCCGGGCATGCGGCGGATGGAGAAGGTGACGGGCCGCTCGGATGACATGATCATCCTACGCGGCGTCAATCTGTTCCCGACCCAGATCGAGGAGGTGCTGCTCGCCACCGACTGGTGTGGTGGCCACTTCATCCTCGAATTGACCCGCGAAGGCCGCATGGACGAGCTGACCATCATCGCCGAGGCCCGACCCGAAAGCTGGGACGGACGGGGCCTCGTCGACCATGCCGACCGGATCGCGACCCACATCAAGAACACGATTGGCATCAGCTCCAGGGTGCACGTGGTTGCGCCGGCCACGCTGGAGCGTTCGCTCGGCAAGGCCAAGCGGCTCTACGACAAGCGGCCCAAGGACTGACTTGACGGATTGACTTGATCGTCCCCAAAGGCGACAAGGCCCGCGAGAAATCGTGGGTCTTTCTTATGTCGCCAGCCGAACCCAAAACCGTCGAGGCGCGTTGCGTCCGCCTCAATGCCAAGGCCGAAAACGCCGCTGCGGTTGCGCCCAGCGTCGAGCGTCATACGCTCACGCGCGGCCCGAACGATCTCCTAATCGAGGTGAAGGCCGCCGCCGTCAATCCGTCCGACGTCAAGGCTGCGACGGGGCTGATGCCCTATGCCGTGTTTCCGCGTACGCCAGGGCGTGACTACGCCGGCGTTGTGATCGACGGGCCGACTGGCACGATCGGACACGAGGTGTTCGGCTCCTCCGGTGATCTTGGCATCCGCCGCGACGGCACGCACGCGAGCCATCTCGTGGTCGAAGCCGACGCGGTGGTGGAGAAGCCGAAGAGCGTATCCTGGGAGGAGGCCGCCGGCATCGGCGTGCCCTTCGTTACGGCGATGGAAGGCTTTCGCCGCGCGGGCGTGCCGAAGAGTGGCGAGATGGTTCTCGTGTTCGGCGTCAACGGCAAGGTCGGTCAAGCCGCGGTGCAGATCGCGACCTGGCAGGGCGCGCGCGTCGCCGGCGTGGTGCGCAAGGCGGAAGCCTATGAGGGCCACAGCAATGTGCCGATCGAGGTCATCGACGCTTCCGCCACGGATGTCGCCACGCGCGTGCGCGAATTGACCGGCGGCAGGGGCGCCGACATCGTCTTCAACACGGTCGGTGATCCCTACTTCCAGGCCGCGCACAAGTCGCTCGCACTGCGTGGTCGCCAGATACTGATCGCCGCGATCGACCGCATCGTGCAGTTCAACATCCTCGAATTCTACCGGGGGCAGCACACCTATGTCGGCATCGACACGCTCGGGCTGTCGTCGGCCGCAACCGGCGCCGTGCTGCGCGATCTCGGGCCCGGCTTTACGAGCGGCCAGCTGAAGCCGTTCCCGATCAAAGCGAATGCGATCTACCCGCTCGAGCGCGCGAAAGAAGCTTACGTTGCGGTCGCCGGCTCCTCGCGGGATCGCGTGATCCTGAAGCCGTAATCATGGAATCGCCCGCCCAACTCGTCATCCTCGCCGGCCTCGTCATTGGCCTGATCTATGGCGCCGTCGGCCTGCTCAGTGGCTTCTGCTTCACGAGCAGCATGCGCGGATGGCTGGCGGGTGGGGACGGGCGGCTGGTGCGCAGCTACGCGCTGGCGATCGCCGTCGCGATCGCCGCAAGCCAGTTCCTCGCCGGCAAGGGCATGATCGATCTCGGCAAGTCGATCTACCTGCAACCAACCTTTTCGGTGCCGGTGCTGTTCCTCGGCGGTCTGCTGTTCGGCTACGGCATGGTGCTGTCGAACGGCTGCGGCTCGCGCGCGTTGGTGCTGCTCGGCCGCGGCAATCTCCGCTCTTTCGTCGTCGTGATCGTGCTCGCCATTGCCGCGCAGATGACACTCAAAGGCCTGATCGCACCGGCGCGCATTGCGCTGGTTCAGGCCTCTCAAACCACCTTCACCGCCAATTCGATGCCCACGCTGTTAACGGCGCTTGGGCTCGGTGAAACCGTTTCGCGCGCGCTGGCCGCAGCCGCGATCGTCATCGCGCTGATCCTGTTTGCTTTCGCCCATCCGGCGTTTCGCCGCTCGCCGGGCCAGATCGCGGCGGGCGTCATCGTCGGCCTGCTCGTCGCCGGTGGCTGGTACGTCACCGGCTATCTCGGTGCCGATGACTTCAATCCTGTCCCGGTGACATCGCTCACCTTCATCGCGCCGATCGCCGATAGCCTGCAATACGCGATGCTCTCGACCGGCCTGACGCTGAACTTCGGCATCGCGACCGTTGTCGGCGTCCTTGCCGGCAGTCTGGTGACTGCGCTCGCCACAGGCCGCTTCCACCTCGAAGCCTATTCGTCGCCACGCCACATGCTGCGTTCGGCCGGTGGCGCCGCGCTGATGGGGATCGGCGGCGTGATGGCGTTTGGCTGTTCGATCGGGCAGGGGCTCACCGGCATCTCGACGCTCGCGCTGGGCTCGTTCATTGCGGTCGCCGGCATCCTGCTCGGCACGACGGCAGGCCTGCGCGGAGGCTTGCGTGTTCAGCCGCTCGCAGTGGCCTGACGGCGCAGCAGCCGGTCGCCCAGCGTCGCAAGGCCAATGCCGGCGACGATCAGTCCGGCCGCAACGGCCAGGCTGATGTCGATGGGCTCACCCAGCAGGATCGCCGCACTGGCGATGCCGACGAGCGGTGTCCCGGTGGTGCCGAGCGCCGTGGTGAGGGCCGAGATGCTCTTGTTGACCATCGACATCGCCCAATAGGCAAGCGCTGTCCCGATCAGGCCGGAATACAGGAACAGCAGCACGAGCCTCCACGACCATTCCGCGTGCGGCAGGCCATCCGTGATCAGCGCCGACCCTGTGAGCACGATGGTTGCCACGAGCACCTGCCAGATCAACAGCTGGAGCGGGGACGCGATCCAGCGATGCGCGCGGATATAGATGATGTTCGCGGCCCAGGAGATCGCGGCGAGGATCACCATGCCGGCGCCGAGCACGACGTTCGCATTGGTCCAATCGATCGACGTCGGGTTCAGGATCACGGCCAACCCGACCAGTCCGAGCAGGGCGCCGGCGAGCTTTGGCGCGGTCAGTGTGTCCTTCCCCAGCAAGGGGGCGGCAATCGCGACCCAGAGCGGCGTGGTGTAGCCGAGCACGATGGCCTTGCTCGCGGGCAGGAAGCGCACACCGGCCGCAACCAGGACCGAGAACACCGTCATGTGCAGCAGCGCCACGCTCAAGACCACTGGAATATCGCGGCGCTCCGGAATCACTAGATTGTTGCTCAGTCCGAGGATCACGAACAAGCCGGCGAGCGCGATCCAGCTCCGGATCGCCGACGTCCAGAGGGGCGGGAGGAATTGCACGAGCTGCTTCGTGATCGACCAGTTCACGCCCCAGGCCAGCACCACGATGAGAAACAGGCCGATCGCCGTGCGGGGGGAGAGGGAAGAGTTCATCGCAGAATCCTTGAAGCCGTGCGGCCCGCGAGATAGCATCTCATCTGGTACCTGAAAAAGGGCCAGATTGGAGAGGAACAAGGTGCCAGTTTCGGAAAGCATGATCTCCGCCCTGATCGACCTGAACCGGGCCGACGATGGGGGGCTGGTGGCGCAACTGACAGGCCAGCTCCGAAGCCTGATTGCGGCCGGCCGCCTCGCCAAAGGCCGCGCCCTGCCATCGAGCCGCCGGCTCGCGAGCGATCTCGGCGTCTCGCGCAACACCGTCACCTACGCGTTCGAGCAACTTGCCGCCGAGGGGTATCTCGAGGCGTCGCACGGACGTCGTCCTGTGGTGACGGACGGTGCGGAGCGCCTCGAAGGAGCGGGCGCCGTCGCTTCGCGCATTCGCCCCGCCAAGCCGCAGCTCTCGCCTTGGGCTTCGCAACTCATGCACACGGACTGGCCGATGTCCTATCAGGCGCCTCTAAAGCCGTTGCGGCCGGGGCATGGCGATGTCAGGGAGTTTCCGAACGAGATCTGGGCGCGTTGCCTGCGCCGCAGCGCCGTGCGCGCGGCCAAGCGCGAGCTTGGTTCGGTCAACCGCACACCCCTGCGCGAGGCGCTGGCGCATTATCTCGCGACCAGCAGAGGCGTTCGCGCTACGGCGGACCAGATCATGATCCTGCCAAGCGCACAGGCTGCGCTGACCTTGATAGCGGCTGCGCTCGTTAGCCCGGGCGACGACGTCTGGGTTGAGGATCCCGGCTATCCCGGCGCCGCGGCCGCCTTCCGTGCCTCTGGCGCGCGCGTGGCTGGCATCAGGCTGGATGAGCAGGGCATGCAGGCGATGCCGGGAATGGCCGTGCCCAAACTCGTTTTCATGACGCCATCGCACCAGCACCCGACCGGACGGCTGATGTCGCTGGCCCGCCGTACCGAGTTTCTCAGGTCAAGCAAGCCCGGCAAGACCTGGATCGTCGAGGACGATTACGACGGTGAACTCCATTATGACAGCCGGCCGGTGCCCGCCTTGCAGGGGCTCGATGCCCATGGCCGGGTGTTTTATGTCGGCACGTTCTCGAAGGCGATGACGTCGGATATCCGACTTGGCTATCTCGTGGTGCCGCCGGCGCTGGTCAGCACATTCGAGATCGCGCAGCGGCATATCGGCTTGATCGCTTCCAGCCACATCCAGGAAGCGCTGGCCGAGTTCATCGCCGACGGGCATTTTCTGGCGCATCTGCGCCGGATGCGCCGGCTCTATCACGCGCGGCGCGATCACCTCGTCGAGGGACTGGAGCGTCATCTCGGCGAGGTGCTCTCGGTCGAGGTGCCGTCGGGCGGCATCCAGCTTGTCGCCCGCCTCAAGCGCGGTCGCGCCGATCGGGCGGCGGTGAAGCGGCTGGTCGACGCTGGTGTTGAAACGCGCGCTCTATCCAGCCTGGCGCTGGGCACACCACGCGATCATGGCGTCTTGCTCGGCTTTGCGGCCTGGCGCGAGAGCGAGATCAGCGCAGCGGTGCGAACGATGGCGTCGTGCTTCTAGAGCATGATCCGGAAACGTGTGAAGCGGTTTTCCGAAAAGATCATGCTCAAACAATAGCGCGTTAATCCACCGCCTTCGTCACGATGCGGATCTCCGAGGTCAGCGTCCGGTGCACCGGGCACTTGTCAGCGATCTCCATCAGCTTCTTGCGCTGCTCGGCATCCAGTGCGCCGTCGATCGCGATGTCGCGCTCGATCTGGTCGAGCATGCCGTCGCGCGTCTCGCAGTCCGCGCAGTCCTTGGCGTAGATCTTGGAATGCTTCAGCGTGACAGTGACGCGGTCGAGCGGCAGCGACTTGCGGTCGGCATAGAGGCGCATGGTCATGGAGGTACAGGCGCCGAGACCGGCGAGAAGGAAATCATAGGGCCCCGGACCGGCATCCTCGCCGCCGGCCGCCACCGGCTCGTCCGCCACCAGATGATGCGGTCCGACGGTGATGATCTGGTTGAACTTGCTCTTGCGGGTCTCCTGAACCACGACCCTGCGGGGCTCTTCCGCGACACCTATGGTATTCGCGGGCTTTGCCGCATCGATGTAGCGGCTCGCCCAGGCCGCGATCACATCGGCTGCGTAGAGTGCATCGGCCGGCTTGGTCAGCAGATGATCGGCGTGGTCGAGCGAGACAAAGCTCTTGGGATGCTTTGCGGAAACGAAGATCTTGGTCGCATTGTCGATGCCGACGGTGTCGTCGACCGGCGACTGCATCACCAGCAGCGCCTTATGCAGACCGGTGACGTCCTTCATCAGCTCGTGTTCGGCAATGTCGTCGAGGAATTCGCGCTTGATCCGGAACGGGCGGCCCGCGAGCGAGACTTCGACTTCGCCTTGTGCGCGGATGTTGTCGAGATGCTCTCTAAAGAGACCGGTGACATGCGCAGGATCGGACGGCGCCGCGATGGTCGCGACCGCCTTGGCTTCCGGAATCATTCCGGCGGCCGCCAGGGTCGCCGCGCCGCCGAGACTGTGCCCGATCAGGATCGACGGCGCCTTGCGGGTCGCACGCAGATGGTCGGCCGCATGCACGAGATCGGCGACGTTGGAGGAGAACGTCGAATTGGCGAAATCGCCTTCGCTGGAGCCAAGCCCGGTGAAGTCGAAGCGCAGAACCGCGATGCCCCTGGCGGCAAGTGCAACAGAGATGCGCTTGGCGGCCAGCGTGTCCTTGCCACAGGTGAAGCAGTGGGCGAACAGTGCGTAAGCTACGGGCTCGCCGTCAGGCAGCTCCAGCGCGGCTGCGAGCTGATGGCCGCCTTCGCCGGTGAATTGAAAGCGTTCCGTCGGCATGGGCTTTCCCCGTTCTTGTGTGACCCTAGTCGGCCGAATAGCGCTGCTCGGCCCAGGGATCTCCGCGGTTATGATAACCGCGGACCTCCCAGAAGCCCGGCGCATCCTCGGTAACGAATTCGATGGCCTGGAGCCATTTTGCGCTCTTCCAGAAATAGAGCTGCGGCACCACGAGCCGCACCGGGCCGCCATGCTCGTCCGACAGTGGCTGGCCCGACCAGCTATGGGCGAGCAGCGCGTCTTCGGCGGCAAAGTCTTCGAGCGCGAGATTGGTGGTGTACCCGTCATGGGAATGCAGCACCACGAAGCGTGCATCGTCGCGCGGTTGGCAGGTTGCGAGCAGCTCGCGTGTCGCGAGCCCTTCCCACTCATTGTCATAACGCGACCAGGTGGTCACACAATGAATGTCGGACGTGAACTGGTCCTGCTTCTGCGCGGCGAACTCGGCAAAAGTCCAGAACACGGGATTCTCGATCGCGCCATAGACGTCAAGCCGCCAGCGCTCGCGCGAAACCGGCGGCATGACCCCGAGATCGAGCACAGGCCAATCTTTCGTCAGATGCTGGCCGGGTGGCAGCCGCTGGTTCTCTGGCCGTGTGACTTTGCCCGTGAGAAAGCGGCCCTCGCGGGCCC
Source organism: Bradyrhizobium monzae (assembly GCF_021458635.1). Lineage (GTDB taxonomy): Bacteria > Pseudomonadota > Alphaproteobacteria > Rhizobiales > Xanthobacteraceae > Bradyrhizobium. Next base: position 10,088 of record NZ_JAIRDQ010000003.1, on the reverse strand, counting down.
ATTTCTCCTTGGTGCGCGTCAGCTTGCTGTCGGATGGCGTCTCGTCGGCCATGATCTACTCGAAAATGAGTTACTCGTGGCGGTGCATCGCGGAGGCATGCTTGGTGTCGCGCATGGTGGAATAGATGATCAGCGACAGGAAGATCACGCCGGCGAGATAATAGTAGAACCACGCCTCGTGCCCGATGCTCTTGAAATAGAGTGCGATCGCCGGTGCCGTGCCGCCGAAGATCGAGACCGTGATCGCATAGGGCAGGCCGACGCCGAGAGCGCGAACATTGGTCGGAAACAGCTCTGCCTTCACCACCGCATTGATCGAGGTGTAGCCGGCGACGAACAGCCAGGCGGCGCAGATCAGGATGAAGGCCATGAAAGGCGATTTGGTCTCCTTCAGCGTCATCAGCAGCGGCACCGTCGCGAGCGTGCCGGCGACGCCGAAAAAGATCAACAGCGGCTTGCGGCCGATCTTGTCGGAGATCGCGCCATAGATTGGCTGCAGGATGGTCGCGAAGATCAGCGTGCCGAAGATCACGAAAGTGGTCTGATCTTCTGTCAGGCCCACCGAGAGCTTGACGAAGGTCTGCATATAGGTGGTGAAGGTGTAGAACGCTGCGGTGCCGCCGGCGGTGAGGCCGACCACGAGCAAAAGCTCCCGCGGATATTTCAGCAAATTGGTGATCGAGCCGGTCGGCTTCACCACCTTCTTGGCTTCCTCGAAGGCTTCAGTCTCCTGCAGATTGCGCCGCATCACCGCGGCAAAGATCGCGAGCGCCGCGCCGATCGCGAACGGGATACGCCAGCCCCAGGCCTTGAGCTCGTCGGGCGTGAGGAAGACCTTTTGCAGGAGCAGCAGCACGATGATCGCGGTGAGCTGGCCGCCGATCAGCGTGACGTACTGGAAGCTCGAATAGAAACCGCGATGCTTGGGGTCGGCGACCTCGCTCAAATAGGTTGCACTGGCGCCGTATTCGCCGCCAAGGCTCAGACCCTCGATCACGCGGGCCAGCGCCAGGATTACCGGGGCGGCGAAGCCGATCGTCGCATAGGTCGGCGTCAGCGCGATGATCAGCGAACCGAAGCACATGAAGACGACCGACAGGGTCAGCGAGATGCGCCGGCCGAAATGGTCGGCGATGTAGCCGAACAGCCAGCCGCCGAGGGGGCGCATCAGGAACGTTGCCGCAAATACCACGGCAACGTTCAATTGCTGGACGACGGGATCGCCGCCCGGGAAGAAGGCCGGAGCGAAATAGAGCGCGAACGCCGTATAGGCATAGAAGTCGTACCACTCGACGAGGTTGCCGATCGAGCCGATAAAGATGGCCTTGATCCGCCGCTCTGCGTCGGCGAGGTCGATGTGGTCGGAGGCCGGCTTGATTGCTTGTTCTGTCACGTCCGGCCTCCCAAAAATCCTCTGTCTGGGAGTTTACATCGCCTTTCCGAGCAAAAATGGCAACTGGCGGGGGCCTCTGACCGTGCCCTGCGACCAGGTCACGGTGCCTGCCGGGTCGAGCCGGAAGTCCGGAATTCGGTTGAGCCATTCCTCCAGCGCGACCTGCATCTCCATCCGCGCCAGGTTGGAACCGACGCAACGGTGGATGCCGAGGCCGAAGGCGGCATGGCGATTCTCTCGCCGGTCGATCACGACCTTGTCAGCGTTCGGAAACATTTTTGGGTCGCGATTGGCGGCCGGGAAGGACAGCAGCACCATGTTGCCCGCCTTGACCGGGCAACCCGAGATCGTGGTCTCCTCGACCACCTCGCGCGCCATGGTCACCGGCGAATAGGCGCGCAGCAGTTCCTCCACAGCAATCGGGATCAAGCCCGGCTCGGCGATCAGCCGTTCGCGATCGGCCGGCGTCCGGGCGAGATGCCAGAGCGAGGAACCGATCGCGCTCCAGGTGGTATCGATGCCGGCGATCAGAAGCAGACGCAGCGAACCCAGCACGTGCGACTCTTCCAGCGGCTGGCCTTCCTTGTCCTTGGCATTCATCAGGTAGGAAATCAGATCGTCGGTCGGCTTCGACCTCCGCTCCTCGATATGCGCCCTGAAATAGGCGCTCATCTCCTGCACGGCCTGGAGCAGCTTGTTCTCGTCCTTGATGCCGAGCTCCAGGATCATGTGGATCCAGTTGATGAAGAGATCGCTGTCGCTCTCGGGAATGCCGAGCATGTGCGCGATGGCCTGAACCGGGATGTATTTGCTGTATTGCGCCGCGGCATCGACCTTGCCGTCGGCAATGAACCCGTCGATCAGCTCGTTGCAGATTGCGCGCATCCGCGGCTCGAGCTTCTTCATCGCATCCGGCGTGAAGGGCGGCAGCAGCAACTGCTTGGCCGGCTTGTGCACGGGCGGATCGGAGGTGATCGGCGGGGCCGCGTTTCGGGCGACCTCGGGCCGCACGTCGCGGACGATGATGCGGCGCGACGAAAAATGCTCGGTGTCGTTGGCGATTTCACGCACCGCCTCATACGTCGTCGGCATGTAGCAGCCGAGGAAGCGCTCGGTATGCACGACCGGGCTCGCGGCGCGCAGCTCCTCCCAGATCGGGAAGGGATCGTCCGTCCATTGCGGATCGGTATGGTCGAAGTCATTGATCCAGTCGGTCACGGGCGGATGGGCTGTGGGCTGGCTCACGTCGGACATGACAAAAAATCCCTTGGGGCTCGTGTTCGCTGAAGGCACGGGGAACGCGGGCAGGTCCGCGCTACTCTTCGATCACATCGATCGCGATTTCCGGGCAGTTGGATTTGGCAAGCCAGGCCTTGTCTTCGAGACCCGGTGGAACCGTGCCGTCTCCGGCCTCGTGGGCGTTGCCGTATTCATCGAGCTCGAACAGCTCCGGCGCCAGCGCCTTGCAGCGCGCGTGGCCCTGGCATTTGTCGGGATCGACGTGAACTCTGAGTCGTCCTGCCATTGCGGCTCCCTCGGTCGTATGCGCGTGCCCCGAAGGGCGGCGCGTTCCTCTTGTCAATGTTGTCTGCGGCATTTGCCGCTTATTCTAAGTTATATGCTATTACATTCGCGACGGGCTTCCCCTGTCAAGCGCAAACTTATAGGCTTCGCCGCAACATGCGTTCACAACTCGCTCGCAAGCCCGAAAACACCTACCACCATGGCGATCTCCGCGACGCCTTGATCAAGGCTGCGTTGCGTGAGGCGGAGCAGGGCGGGGCGGAAGCGATCAGCATCAAGGCGCTCGCAAAGCAGCTCGGTGTTTCGCAGCCGGCGCCGTACCGTCATTTCGCTGACCGCGAGGCATTGCTTGCCGCGGTGACGGCGGAGGCGTTCCGGCAGCTCAGCACGCTTCTTCGGGACGCGATGGCGAAGCCATCGAAGCAATCAAAATTGTCGCGGCTGGCGCAGGCGACGCTCGATTTCGGCCTGCGCCGCAATGGCATCTACCGGTTGATGTTTGCCTCGCGCACGGTGTCCTGCGCAGCCAAGGGCAGCGAGCTGCACGAGGCGACCCGCGAGACGTTTGCACTCGTGATCGAAGCACTGGAAGCGCCTGCGGTCGGCTTTTTGCGCGAGCGGCAGGCCCTCAAGATCTGGGCGGCACTGCACGGCGTGGTGATGCTGGCCGAGCAAGGCCTTTTCACCGGTGAGGCTGCGCACGCTACACGCGAGGAACTGGTCGAGGATTTTGTGAACGAGACGAAGGCCGCGCTCGCCGTTGCGATCACGGATGCGCAGCGTCGCAAGAAGGCGGGCGCTTAAGCCTTCGCTTTCAACAGATTCATCAGCTTCTCGACGGCGCTATCCGGCGTCGTCACGACCGGCCGGCCAGTGGCTTCCGCAACCAGCGGCGCAGTTGTCGCGATGCTGAACTGCGCCAGCGCGATGACGTCGCAGTCGCGCAAATCCTTTGATGCCTCGACGATCAGCCGGTCGTGCGTGGCGCGGTCACCGCGGTCGAGTGCGGCCAGCGCGCCGTCGGCAAGTTTTGGCACGATCTGCACGGAGGCCGGAAACTCCGGTGGCATCGAGACCAGCGTCGGCGGGAAGGTCGAGAGCAGGCCGATCTTCTTGCCCATCGTCACGGCCCGTTCGATCATGGCTTCGTTCGGCTTCAGCACCGGCATCGGCGTATGCGCCTGCGCGACGGCTTCGATGCACGGGCCGAACGCCGAGCAGGTGAACAGGATCGCGTTCGCCCCGGTCGCTGCCGCATAATCGCCGAGCGCGAGAAAGCGCTCGGTCATGGCATCGCCAAGCTTGCCGTCGCGCGCCAGATCCGCCGACAGGCTGTCGTCGAGCAGGTTCATCAGCCGCACCTGCGGCCACGCCTGCGCGAACGCCGCCTCGATCGGGGCGATGGAGTGCTTGAGGGCGTGGATCAGGGCGATGCGAGGGGGCGTCGTCATTGGACGTGACTACCTTGTGGTCTCGTGCCCCGGACGCAGCGCAATGCGCAGTATTGCGCGTCCAGGGCACGGGAGACGTTTACTTGAACGGCACCGCGTACATCAAGCCGCCCTTGCTCCAGAGGCCGTTGAGACCGCGCTCGAGCTTGAGCGGGCTCGCCTTGCCGACATTGCGCTCGTAGATCTCGCCGTAATTGCCGGTCGCCTTGATCGCGGTGACCAACCATTTGTTGTCGAGGCCGAGGCGCGAGCCGAGATCGCCGGAGGCGCCCAGCAGGCGCTGGATCGCGGGTGTCTGCGATTTCGCCATCTCATCGACATTGGCCTGGGTGACGCCGAGCTCCTCGGCTTCGATCAGGCCGTAATGCAGCCAGGTGATGATGTCGCTCCAGACCTCGTCGCCGTTGCGGGTGAAGGGGCCGAGCGGCTCCTTGCTGATGGTCGTCGGCAGCACGACGTAGTCGGCCGGGTTCGGTGCCGCGGTGGTGACCGCACCGGCGAGCGCGGAGGCGTCCTGGGTCATGGCATCGCAGCGGCCGCCGAAGAAGGTCTGGTACATGGTGTCGACACGGTCGAACACCAGCGGCTTCCAGTCGATGCCGTTGGCGCGGCCGTAATCGCCAAGCGTGACTTCGTGCGTGGTGCCCTGCGCGACGCAAACGGTGGCGCCCTTGAGGTCCTTCAGCTCCTTCACGCCGAGGTCCTTCTTCACGACAAAACCCTGGCCGTCGTAGAAGTTGATCGGTCCCTGGCGCAGTCCCAGCGTGACGCCGCGTAGATAAGTCTGGGTGGAGTTGCGGTAGAGCACGTCGATCTCGCCCGACTGCAGCGCGGTGAAGCGGTTCTGCGCGGTCAGCGAAACGTAACGCACCTTGTTGGCATCACCGAGCACGCCGGCGGCGAGTGCGCGGCAATAGTCGACATCGAGGCCCTTGTAATTGCCTTGCGAGTCCGGTGCCGAGAAGCCGGCAAAGCCGGCGCTGACGCCGCACACCAGCGTGCCGCGGCTCTTGACCGTGTCGAGCGTCGCCGCCTGCGCGACAACCGCCGATGCCGCAAGCGCACCAACTGCGATAACCATTGTCCTCATCATGCTACTCTCCCCTCAGTGATTGACACTACGCAGAACGTTGTCGACGGCCGTGCCGAGCTTGTCGACGATCTGATCGATCTCGCCTGCCGAAGCGATATAGGGCGGCGCCAGCAGCACATGATCACCGCGGATACCATCCACGGTGCCGCCGCCGGGATAGCAGCCGAGTCCGTTGGCAAAGGCCTCCGCCTTGATCTTCTGGTTCAGCTTGAGTGCCGGGTCGAACGAGGTGCGGCTGGCACGATCGGCGACGAGCTCGATCGCCCAGAACAGCCCGCGGCCCCTGATATCTCCGACATGACGGTGATTGCCGAATCGCTCGGTAAGCCGTTGCTCGAGCTGCTTGCCGCGCTGCTTCGCTTGCGCCAGCAGATTGTCCTCCCGGATCACGTCCTGCACCGCGAGCGCGGCCGCGCAGGCAAGGGGGTGCGCGAGATAAGTGTGGCCGTGCTGGAATGCGCCCGAGCCGGAGCGGATGGTGTCGATGATCCTGCCGCTCGCAAGCATTGCGCCGATCGGCTGATAGCCGCCGCCGAGCCCCTTTGCGATCGCCTGGATATCAGGAGCGACGTCTTCCTGCTCCCAGGCGTGCGTGGTGCCGGTGCGGCCCATGCCGCACATGACCTCGTCGAGGATGAGCAGCGCGCCATGCCGGTCGCAGATCTCGCGGACTGCCTTGAAGTAGCCGTCCGGCGCGGTCACCGCGCCGGCGGTGGCGCCGACGACGGGCTCGGCCAGGAACGCCGCGACGGTGTTGGGTCCGAGCCGCTGGAATTCGGCTTCGACCTCGGCTGCGAGCCGCACCACGAACTGTGCGTCGGATTCGTCGTCGTGCTTCTCGTGATAGGCAAACGCTGGCGTCACATGGCTGAAGGCGGCCGAGAGCAGCGGCGCATAGGGCGCGCGGCGCCAGGCATTGCCGCCGGCGGCGAGCGCGCCGAGCGTGTTGCCGTGATAGCTCTGCCGCCGCGCGATGAAATGCTGCCGCTGCGGCTCGCCGCGCTCGATGAAATATTGCCGCGCGAGCTTGATGCTGGCCTCGATCGCCTCCGACCCGCCGCTGACGAAATAGGCGTAGGCGAGGCCGCCGGGCTCATGCCCGACCAGCGTTTCGGCGAGCGCCTCGGCCGGCTCGGAGGAGAAGAAGGCGGTGTGGGCATAGGCGAGCGTCGAGGCCTGCTTCGCCATTGCCGCGATCACGCGGGGATGCTGATGCCCGAGGCAGGACACCGCCGCACCGCCGGACGCGTCGATCACGCGGCGTCCGTCCTCGGCAAAGAGGTAGACGCCTTCGCCGCCGATCGCCTTGGGGGGCGTCTCACGCAACGAGCGATGCAGCACGCGGCTGGTGCGAGCGGCCATGGGTCAACCTTTCTCTGAGACGTAGGTGGAGGCTGTGGCGAGCCGTGCCTCGGTATCCTGAAGCCGTTTCTTGGCGGCCGCGCCGCCGAGTGAGAACGTCACTGCGGCGAGCGACTGCGCAATCGCGAGCGCGCCGGTGAGGCTCGGGAAGAATCCGGGCGAGGAGGCGGCTTCGAACAGCAACACGTGGTCGGCGCCCTCGGCCATCGGCGCGGCGACGCTGTCTGCGATCGCAATCAGCGTCGCGCCGGCGCGATAGGCAGCCTGTGCGACACGGACGCTGGCGTTGGTATAAGGCATGAAGCCAATGACGATCACGGCCTCGCCGGGGCGGAAGGCGCCGAGATCGAGATCGTCGGGACCGGACGCGCCGACGATCTGCACCTGTTCGGGGCGGAACAGCCTGAGCTCGTAGTTGAGCAATTCCGCGACGCTGCGGCAGCTGCGATAGCCGGTGATCCAGATCCGTTTTGCCTCGTGCAGCGTGCGGGCTGCATCCGCGATCGCATGGGCGGAGATGCGCGGCAGGCCCGCAGCCTCGGCCTCGAGCTTGTCGGTGATGAGCGTGACGTCCGCGTTCGGACCGTGGCGGCGGCTCCTGGCGCGAGCCGAAAAAGGCGAAGTCGGCGATGGCCGCCGTGCCTCGGTCAGCGCGGCGCGCAAATCGTCCCAGCCGGAATAGCCGATCGCCTTCGCAAGCCGTGTGAACGCCGCGGGATCGGCCCCGGCTTCGGCCGCGAGGTCGCGCATCGAACGGGTGGTGGCGTCGTAATCATTGGCCGCGACAAAACGCCCGACCTCCTGCAAGCGCAGGGGGAGTGATGGCAACGCAATGCGGAGTTCGCTCAGGGGCGAGGATTTCGCGGGCTCGGCCATGAAACATTTGTTGCACGGTTCTTGGATTGGTGCAACAGTTGACGTGCGCCGCCGGAAATCGCTGCTTTTGAGAGGATTTTTGTGCCGTGACGTCAGATGCTTCCAGGCCGCCGCCGCGCCGCAGCTTTTTCGGCGCGCTCGGGCCGAACGAATTGAAGGGCCTGTTCTGGCAGGTGCTGGTGGTCGGCGTCGCGGTCGCCGTCATCGCCTTCCTCTGGTCCAACACTGTCACCAACCTCTCGGCGCGTCGCATCACCACCGGCTTTGCGTTTCTCGGCCGCGAAGCGGGCATGCCGATCGCCGACAGCCTGCTCGCGTACAATCCGAGAGACAGCTACCTCTGGGCCTTTGTCGTCGGCATTGCCAACACGCTGCGCGTCGCCGTGATCGGCATCGTGCTCGCGACCATATTGGGCACGCTGATCGGGATCTCGCGTCTGTCGGCGAACTGGCTGCTGTCGCGGTTCGCCGCCGTCTATGTCGAGGTCCTGCGCGATATTCCGCTGCTGCTTCAGCTGCTGTTCTGGTACGTTCTGATGCAGGCGTTGCCGGCCGCGCGTGCGGCGTGGCGGCCGGTCGAGGGCGTCTTCCTCTCCAATCGCGGCCTGATCCTGCCGGCGATCCCGGTGGGCTCGCCGCAGCTCTGGGTACTCGGCACCGCCGCGCTGGGCTGCGCTGCTTTCTTGGTCATTCAGCGCCGGCTGGTCGCGCAGCAGATGCGTGACGGCAAGCCGCGGCCGGCCTGGCCCTTTGCGCTCGGCCTCATTGTCGTGCTGCCGGCAGCGGCGTCGCTGGCGCTTGGCGTGTCCTGGACGGTCGAATGGCCTGAGCTGCGCGGCTTCAACTTCGTCGGCGGGCTGACGCTCGCGCCGGAATATTTCGCGCTGCTGATCGCGCTCGTGACTTACACGTCGGCCTTCATCGCCGAGATCGTGCGCAGCGGCATCCAGTCGGTGCCGCGCGGGCAGTGGGATGCCGCCAGCGCGCTCGGCCTGCGCCGCAGTTTCATGCTGCGGCAGATCATTCTGCCGCAGGCGCTGCGCGTGATCGTGCCGCCGATGACAAGCCAGTATCTCAATTTGACCAAGAACTCGTCGCTCGCAGTCGCGATCGGCTATCAGGACGTGGTCTCGATCGCCAACACCACGTTGAACCAGACCGGGCAGGCAATCGAGGCGATCTCGCTGATCATGGCCGTCTTCCTCACCATCAGTCTCGGCATCAGCTTCTTCATGAACTGGTTCAATGCGCGCATCGCGCTGTCGGAGCGCTGACGATGACGGCGATCACCGACATGCCCGACCTGCCGCGTGCCGCCCGCCGCCCGCAAATCGGCAATCCGGTGCTGCGCTGGCTGCGCACCAATCTGTTCTCGTCGATCCCCAACGGCATTCTGACGGTCGTCCTGCTGGCGGTGCTGGGGAAGGGCGCGATCAGCTTCGCGCAATGGGGCATTGCGAACGCGGTCTGGCTCGCGCCGGCCAACGATTCCAGCGCCTGCAAGGCCGCGCGCGGCCTCGGCGCCTGTTGGGCCATCATCCCAGAAAAATACCGTTTCATCCTGTTCGGCACCTATCCCTTCGACGAGCAATGGCGGCCTGCGCTCTCCGTCGTGCTGTTCATCGCGCTGTTCTTTCTCTCCACGCGTCGCGCGCTATGGCGGCGCGAATTGGCCTTTCTCTGGATCGGCGCGCTGGCGCTGATCAGCGTGCTGATGTGGGGTGGCGTGTTCGGGCTGTCCTTCGTCTCGCAGGATCGCTGGGGCGGGTTGCCGGTGACATTGATCCTGGCGACGTTCGGATTGGCGTTCGGCTTCCCGCTCGGCATTTTGGTTGCGCTCGGCCGGCGCTCAAAGCTGCCGGCGATCCGCTCGCTGAGCGTGCTTTATGTCGAGCTGATCCGCGGCGTGCCGCTGGTCAGCCTACTGTTCATGGCGAGCGTGATGTTTCCGCTGTTCATGCCGGCTGGATTCAACATCGACAAGCTGTTGCGTGCGCAGATCGCGATCATTCTCTTTGCGGGCGCCTATCTTGCCGAAGTTATCCGCGGCGGCCTCCAGGCCGTGCCGCGCGGGCAATACGAAGCCGCTGACGCGCTGGGGCTGTCCTACTGGCGCAAGCACCGGCTGGTCGTCCTGCCGCAGGCGATCCGCCACGTCATCCCGCCGCTGGTCAACACCTTCATCGCCTTCTTCAAGGATACCAGCCTGGTGCTGATCATCGGCATCTTCGATCTGCTCACCACGGCCAAGACCGCGATCATCGATCCGGCCTGGCAGCAGTTTTCGGTGGAGGTCTATATCTTCGTCGCCGCGATCTATTTCGTCTTCTGCTTCGCGATGTCGCGCTATAGCCGGAGCCTGGAGGCGACGAGCGCGAGGTGAAGTGAT
>NZ_JAIRDQ010000029.1 GCF_021458635.1 Bradyrhizobium monzae | reverse complement strand
CTACTGTGCATGGGGTTGTTTTCGAGTTTTGTGCCGGCTGTTACCCGCTCGCCCGTGCGGCTGTCGCGTCGGCGACGGTCTCCTCGTGCTCGCGCCAGGACAAAATCTCCATCGCGAGCACGGGGTGGTTAAAGCCCTTGAGCTGGAGATCGTCGAGGGCGCGGGCCTCGACGGATTGTTCGACCATGCCGTAGACGCGGCGGCTGACCACGATCTGGTTGGACTTGGCTTCGCTGCAGAGGCGGGAGGCGAGGTTGGTGACGCTGCCGATCGCGGCGTATTCCAGCCGCTGCTCGAAGCCGACCTGGCCGAGCGTGGCATAGCCGAGCGCGATGCCGATGCCGAAGCCGAGGCTGTGGCCGCGGTTGCGCCAGCGTTCGGTCAGCGGGCCGATGGTGTCGCGCATCTCCACCGCCATCTTCACGGCGCGCGCGGTGTGGTCCTCGAACTGGATCGGCGCGTTGAACAGGATCATCACGCCGTCGCCGGCATATTTGTCCAGCGTGCCCTCGTATTTGAAGATCAGCTTGCCCAGCGCGGCGTGATACTCCCGCAGCACGTTCATCGCCTCTTCCGGCTCGGTCGCTTCCGTGAACGCGGTGAAGCCGCGCAGGTCGCAGAACACCACGGTCACCTCGCGGCGCTGGCTGGTGAGCAGGCCTTCCGGGCTGTCGGAGGAGGCGATCAGCTGCGCCACCTGCGGCGCCAGGAAGCGCTCGAGCTTGCGGATGCGCTCGATCTCACCGAGCTGGGTCTCGACGCGTTCCTCGAGCGACTTGTTCCAGTCGGTGAGCTGCTCGGTCTGCTGGCGGAGCTTGTCGGCCTGCGCGCGCACGGTCGCGTGCGCGGTCTCCAGCGCGTGGCTCTTGTGGTCGACCTCGGTGAACAGCCGCGCATTGCGCATCGCCAGCACCGCCTGGTTGGCGAAGGTCCGCATCAGGCCAATGAGGCTGCCTTCGAACGCGCCGCGGGCACGGCGCAGCACCACCAGCGAGCCGAGCGTGCCCTGCTGGTCGACCAGCGGCACCACCAGCACCGCATGGAAGCCGGCATCGACCGCGACGTCGCGCAGCGGCTGCTCGGCGGCGTGGTCGAGATCGGCAATCGCGATCGGCTCGCCGCGCCTGGCGGCATCGCTCAAGATGTTCTCGCCTTCGTCGATCGTGACGTGGGCGCCCTCGACCGATTTGTCGATGCCGTCGGCCTCGACCAGGTTGAAGCGATGCCGTTCGGCATCATGGCCGTAGATCACCACCGCATCGGCATGGCTGATCTCCAGCGCACGGGCGGCGATGGTCGGCAGCACGGCGTTGAGGTCGAGCGAGGAGGCGACCGCGCGGCCGACCTCTTCCAGCACCTTCAGCTCGTTGATCGACTGGGCGAGGTCGCGGGTGCGTTCCTCGACCTTGGTCTCGAGGTTCGTATAGGTCTCCTGGAGCTGGCCGGCCATGCGGTTGAACTGGCCGGCGAGCTCTTCCAGCTCGTCGGACGTATGCACGTCGATGCGGTGGCTGAAATCGCCCTCGCCGAGCTTGTGGGCGCCGTTGCGCAGCGCCGTGATCGGAATGATCATGCGGCGCGCCAGCAGCGTGCCGGCGAGGATCGCCACCATCAGGCCGACGCCGATCAAAAGCGCGATGCGCACGAGCTGGTCGCGGATCGGCGTCAGCGCCTGCGCGGTCGGCTGCTCGAACAGCACGCTCCAGCCGAGTTTTGGTACGGGGCTCGCAGCAGTCAAAACAGAATGGCCGTTGAAGTCGGTGCCGAACGTGTCGCCCTCGCGGCCGGGGCTGATGGCGGCGGCAACCTGCGGCAGCTTCGACAGATCCTTGCCCACCTCAGGCCCCTTCGACGAGGTCGCCAGCACGCGGCCGCGGGCATCGACCACATAGGCAAACGCCGCCTTGCCGAGCTGGGAATCGGACAGGAAGTCGGAGAGGAAGGAGAGATCGATCTCGGCCACGGTGACGCCGGCATTGAAGCCGGAATGCGCCACCGAGATCGACATGACAGGCTTCTGATCGACGAAGCTGGCCGCCGAATAGCTCACCCCGCGCGCCACCGCATCAGTGAAGCGCATGTCGCGGACGAGGTCCGTATTGCTGCCGGTCGTGGTCGACTGGCGCGAGACGCGCAGCACCTCGCGGCCGTCGCCGTTGAGCTGGAACAGCTGGGAGACGACGGAGACCTGCTGCAAGAGCTGGGCGTAGTCGGCGCGGCGCTTCTCCAGCGTGTCCCGGCTGGCCGTCGTCACCCAGCTGATCTGGCGCTCCAGCTCGGAGACCGATTGCTCCATGCGCCGGGCTGCGGCCTGCGCCTTGTCGCCGAGCCCGTCGGTCAGCTGTGTCGTGGTGGCGCGGTAGGAGATCCAGGTCTCCATCGCGCCGTTGACGGCGAGCACGAACACGACGAGGCCGACGAGGGAGACGACATATTTGGCGAACAGGCCCTCGCGCAGAAACCGGATCTTGTCGTTCGCGTCCGCCATCCGGATCCTCTCGCGCCGCAACCTGCGCCAGCGCTATCGGCCGCACGGGCCCGATGGCCATTCTACCACAATTTGGACCTTTGGACCGACGCCAGGCGGGTGTGGTGACCCGCCGGTGCGGTCATGTCGCAGCGGTCTTCCTCATCCATTCGGATGAAGAACTGTGTGACGAGGCCGTGTAAGGCTGCGCGCGGAGTTCGACGCCTTGGTCCGCCAATCACCGATTAAAGAGCTGCCGCATCACGTCGTTCATCGGCTGGCTGTCCTGCTGCGCGACCGGCGGGCTCTCAGGGGGCGACGGCGAAGCCTGCGGTGCCGCCGTGGTCGGGGTTCCCTGGAGCGAGCCCGCTCCCAGGGGCGTGCCCGCTCCCTGGGGCGTGCCCGCTTCCGGCAGGCCGCGGCTGCGGCCGGTGCCGGTCGGTGGAGCATTGGACAGAGGGCTGTTGGACAGTCCCTGCTGGATCAGATTGCCGATGGCTTCGCCGAGCTGGCCACCGGGCATCGGCATGGTGTTCGGCAACTGCGGGTTGGTGTTGTTGGCCGTGTTGCCGTTGCCGCCGCCTGGAGTGGTCCCACCGAGGCCAAAACTGTTGAGGATGTCGCCGAGCTTGGCGCCGTCAGGGCCGAACAGGCCTTTGCCCATCTCACGCAGCCTGGCATAGGCGGCATCCGGATTGTCCATCATGCCGGCCATGTCGGGATAGATCTGCGGCTGCGACCAGGGGCCCGAGATCATCACGGGAATGCCGAAGCCGACCGGTTCGGAGCTGCGGCCCTGGCCCTCGGTCGTCATGACGAGCTTCGGCTCGACCCGAAAGCCCAGCATCTTGGTATCGAGCGCGATGGTGCCGGCGCCGGTGATGCGCACCAGCGGTCCGACCAGGTTGAAGTCGGTCGTCACCGCCTGGCCCTTGTCGATGCGGAACGAGGCGGAGAGCTGCGACAAATCCGTGCTCTGCTCCTGATTGGGGTTCTGGTTGTTGTTCTGGTTGTTGTTCTGGTTGTTGTTCTGGTTGTTGTTCTGGTTGTTGTTCTGGTTGTTGTTCTGGTTGTCTTGCCAGCCCGACAGCTTGCTGGTCGTCAGCGAGCGGATCATCTGCGCGACATTGATGCCGCGGATGGCGCCGTCCTGGAAATTGACGAAGGCGGTGCCCCGCATGTTCGCCATCAGCGCGCGCTGGCTGGGGCCGGCGCTGCGCAGCGCGAGCTTGGCTTGCATCTTGCCGTCGATGCGGTCGAAGCCGGCCAAGCCCTGCAGCAGCGGCAGTGCCCGCACCCCGACGATGTCGGAATGCATGGCAAAGCTCGGTGCGCCAGAGGTCGCATCGAAGATCAGCTCGCCCGAGACCTGGCCGCCATAGGCGCCGAGATTGGCGGTGCTCGCCTTCAACACGCCACCGGCGAGCTTGGCATCGAGCGCCAGCGGCGCAAGGCGGGCCTGGCCGAGGACGACCTCGTTGGCCGAGATCCTGATTTGCGCATCGACATAATTGAGCCCGGAGACATCGATCGGCGCATCGCTCCAGGGCTGCGCGGGTGCGGCTTCAGGCGACTTCGACTGGGGAATCGTCAGCCGCTGGAAGTCGAGATCGAGCTTGACCAGGGGCTTGCTCGCAATGTCGACCGAGGCCCAGCCGTTGAAGGCGCCATCGCCGAGCGTGCCGTTGACGCCATTGATCATCACGATCGGCCCGTTGAGGCGCATCTCGGCATGGCCCACGAGCTGCGACGACAAGACGTCTGGCATGTCGATGGTGAACTCCACCGGCATGGTCTGCCGCTCGACCGGCGGCGCCGGCGTGGTCGCCTTGATGTCGAATTTGGTCGGGTGCTCGCCGATGCGCGCCGTGCCGGTGACGTCGACCTTGCGGTCGCGGCCGATGACGGCGTCGGCGTTGATCGCCGTGACGCGGCTGTCGACGCGATCGCGCCCGCGGGAGAATACGACTTCGCCGTCGGTGATCGCAAAACGCGCGATGGTCACACCACTCATGTCGGGCGCAACCGCCTCTGGCGATGCATCGGCATTGGGCAGGCGATCGCGCAGCATGGGCAAATAGAGCACGGGGTGGCTGACGACGATCTCGCTGATCTTCGGATGGCCCGACCATGCGCTGGACAACGACATGTCGACCTGCACGCGGTTGATCGTCAGGCGCGTGATGCCGCTGCGGTCCTTGGGGTTCTGGAGCGTGAGGTCGTTCAGCGTGAGGTTCAGCGTCGGCCACAGGCTGATCCTGGTCGCGCCGTCGATCGACACCCGATAGCCGCTCGCTTGCTCGACGCGCGCGGCAATCGTCGACGTCAGGAAGCCCGAGGGGATCCCGATCACCAGCAGGAGCACGATCACGACGATGACGGCGACCAAAGCTGCGCCGGCGAACTTGAAGGCTCTCATGTCGACTTCCCCGCGACGGACGAGCGGCGTCGAATCCGGCAGAGCACCCGTCCTTCACGGCCAAGTTTATCCCCGGACGGGAAGCCCCTCCAAGCAGACAAAAATAATCGGAGGGTGCTGTAAAGTTATGTGACTTATGACACACTTCCCAACCGCGGTTTTACGCGATT
>NZ_JAIRDQ010000028.1 GCF_021458635.1 Bradyrhizobium monzae | reverse complement strand
TACACGTGCGCCGTCTTCCAGCGACAGGATGCCGGCAACCACCGCGGCGGCGATCTCGCCCTGGCTGTGACCGACCACCGCCGACGGCTCCAGTCCGAGGCTGCGCCACACCGCCGCCAGGCCGACATTCATCGCAAACAGCGAAGGCTGGATCACGTCCACCCGCTCCAGCAGGCCGGCTTCAAGACCCTCTTCACCACGAAGCACAGACGTCAGCGACCAGTCCGTGTATCTGGACAACGCCGTCTCACAGGCCGCGATCGTTTGCGCAAACACCGGAGATTCCGCCAGCAGCGCCCGGCCCATCGATGGCCATTGACTGCCTTGTCCGGGGAACACGAACACCACACGACCGCGATCGCGCGCGTCCGCAACCGACACCGTCGCATGCGGGCGGCCTTCGGCCAGCGCACCGAGCGCGGCCACGGCCTCCGCGGCATCGCGCACCGACATTGACGCACGTGATGCAAACTGCGTCCGGTGTAGTGCTGCAGTGGCGACGATAGAAGGCCAATCGGCCTGCGGATGCTGCGACAGCCACTCTCCGTACCGGCCAGCCTGCGCACGAAGCGCGGCCTCGTCACGGCCCGACACCAGCAACGGGATCAACGACGATGACGCATCAGCCACACCGCTCGCCTCAGCGTCGACAGCCTTCGACCGCGCCGGCGCCTCCTCGATCACCATATGCGCATTGGTACCGCTGATGCCGAACGCGGACACGCCGGCACGGCGCACATGCGCAGCCTCACGCGGCCAGGCCCGCGCCTGCTGCAGCAGCGACAGCCCGCTGCCCTCCCACTCGATCTGGTGGCTTGGATGTTCGGCATGCAGCGTCTTCGGCAAGACCTCGTGCCGCAGCGCCAGCACCATCTTCATCACGCCCAAAACGCCGGCGGCGGCCTGGGTGTGTCCGAGGTTCGACTTCGACGAGCCCAGCCACAGCGGACGATCCTCGCGCCGGGTCGGCCCGAACACCGCGGCCAAGGCGCCGGCTTCGATGGGATCGCCGAGGCTGGTCCCGGTGCCGTGCGCTTCGACCACGTCGATGTCGTCGGGGCTCACGCCGCTCGCCGACAGCGCCGCGCGGATCACGCGCTGCTGGCTCGGACCATTCGGCGCCGTCAGGCCTTGGCTGCGGCCGTCCTGGTTCACCGCAGAGCCGCGGATCAACGCCAGAATCTCGTCGCCATCCCGTTCCGCATCCGACTGCCGCTTCAAGACCAGCACGCCGCAGCCTTCGCTCCAGCCGGCGCCGTCGGCACCTTCGGAGAAGCTCTTGCTCCGGCCGTCCGGCGCGACGGCACCTGCGCCCATGCTGACCAACGCGATTGGGGTACACATCACGTGCACGCCGCCCGCCAGCGCCAGATCGCACTCGCCCTGCCGCAGCGCCGCGCATGCCAGATGCAGCGCGGAGAGCGACGACGAGCACGCCGTATCGATCGTCATCGCCGGGCCTTCGAGACCCAGCACATAGGAGACACGGCCCGCCACAACGCTCGACAGCTTACCCGTGGTCGTCCACATCGTCGTCTCTTCGAGCGAACGATGCATGCCATAGTCGCTGCCCATCGATCCCAGATACACGCCGGTCCGGCTCTCTCTGAGCCCCTCCGGTTGCAAGCCCGCCCGCTCCAGCGCTTCCCACACCGTTTCCAAAGTCAGGCGCTGCTGCGGGTCCATCTCCATCGCCTCGCGCGGCGAGATGCCGAAGAAGCCCGCGTCAAAATCCTCTACTGCGCTGACGAAACCGCCCTCTTGCGTCAACCATCCCGTCACCACTTCCAGGCGCTTCAGCAGATCACGGCTCCAGCGGCCCGGCAGCGGACCAACGCCGTCTCCACCGCGCTCCAGCAGCGACCAGTAGCTCTCGGGGCTCGCCGGACCTCCAGGCGTGCGGCAGCTCATCCCCACGATCGCGATCGGCTCCGATGCCGCCGCCGATGCGCTGATCGCTCGCCGCTGCTCCAGACGGACGGAAGCACGACCGAGCTCGAGCTTCTCGAACAGCAGCCGCGCCATCGCCCGCGCGGTCGGATAATCGAACGCGAGCGTCGTCGGCAGCTTGGTCCCGACCCGCTTCGACAGGCGGGTGCGAATCTCGGCCGCCATCAGCGAGTCCAGCCCGAGATCCTTCAGCGGTGCATCCGCAGGTACAGACGAGGCCCCGGGCAACGCCAGCACCGCCGCGATCTCCTCCTGCACCAGCTCCACGAGCGCCTGCAGCCGCTCAGCATCGCTTGCAAGCGAGACCAGCCGAACCCGCAGGGCATTCGTGTCGCCGCTCGACGTCGAGACACGCCGCAAGCCAGCGCGCACCAGCCCACGATACAGCGCGGGCACATCGTCGGCGAACTGGCGCTGCACCACGCCAAGATCCAGATGGATCGGAATCAAAGTCGCCTCGGGCTGGGCCTGCGCCGCATCCAGCAGCGACAGCCCGAGCTCCAGCGACAGCGCCTGCACGCCTTGCCGGCGCATCCGCATCAGCTCGGCATGGCCCAGATGCGCCGTCATGCCGACGCCGCGCTGCTCCCATAGGCCCCACATCAGGCTCTGTCCGGCCAGACCACGATGCCGCCGCTCCGCTGCGAGCGCATCAAGGAACACGTTCGCCGCCGCGTAGTTCGCCTGCCCCGGGCTGCCCAGCGCCGCCACCGACGAGAACAGCACGAACGCGGCGAGATTCTTATCCGTGGTCAGCTCGTGCAGGTGCCAGGCACCATCGAGCTTCGGTTGCAGCACACGCTCCAGCCGCTCCACTGTCAGGGCCGGCACGATGCCGTCGTCCAGCGTGGCTGCAAGATGGAACACGCCCGTCAGCGGACGCTCCGGCGCAATGGCGCGCAACACCGCGTCAACCGCGTCACGGTTCGAAACGTCGCAACTCGCAACCTCGACCATCTGCGCGCCCAGCCCCTCGAGCTCTGCGACCAGTTCGGACACACCAGGCGACGCCATGCCACGACGCGACGTCAGCAAGAGATGACGCACACCGTACTTGGCAACCAGATGCCGCGCGACTTCGCTGCCGAGCTCGCCGGCTCCGCCCGTGATCAACACTGTTCCGCCAGCATCAAGAGGACGCGGCTCGCTTACACCCGCACTTGCCCGCGCCAACCGTGGCGCCAGCACCGCGCCGTGGCGCAGCGCAAGGTCGGGCTCGGATATCGTCGACGTCAGCTTCGCCAGCAAAGATGCATCCGCGAGCGCCGCATCGACGTCAACAAGCTGCAGCCTCCGATCGGGATATTCCGCCCGCGCGCTCCGCACCAGGCCCCACAGCGGTGCGCGCGACAGTCCGCTTGCGCCTTCGTGGGGACCCGTTGCGACGGCGCCCTTCGTCAGCCACATCACAGCAGTGTCGTTCAGACGCGCTTCGCCAAGAATCCCCTGCAGCTCGGCAAGACCACGCTCCGCGGTCGCATGCGTCGCCGCAAGTACAGCGACACCCGCACCCGCCTCCGACAGGTGGTCGAACACGATCTGCGATGGTATCGCTCCGCCCGCGTCAAGGCGCGTAACAACAGCAGCAATGCCGTCAACATGATCGAGACCCAGATGCTTCGCCAGCTCTCCGTCGCCTCCGACGATCAGCGGCAGGGCTGGCGCGTGAGCTTCGCCCTCGCTCAAGGCGACCGGACGCCAATCCAGACGATAAAGATGTTGAGTCTCGCTGCGTGCGGCATCACGGATCTGCGCATCGCTCGCTTCTCTTAGCCGCAGCCCGCCAAGGCGCACCACCGCGCGCCCATTGCCATCGGTCAATTGCAGCAACGCCAGGGCTTCGCCCTCGCCGCTGCGCTCCACGGACGCACGGACGCGCAGTTCCTGAGCACCGGTCGCGACGAGCGACACGTCCGACCACTCGAACGGCAGCAGCACAGCCCGGTCGCCGAGGCCCTCGACCTGCGCAAGGGTCAGCACGTGCAGCGCGCTGTCCAGCAGCGCCGGATGCAGCCCGTAACCATCCGCTGAGGCTCCCAGCGCCTCTGCCAGCACCGCGCGGCCGTAAACGGCGTCGCCGACACGCCAGGCCTCGACCAGCCCCTGGAACAGCGGCCCGTAGCCGTAGCCGCGTCCTGCCAGCTTCGCGTAATGACCGGCCAGGTCGATCGCCTCGCCACCAACAGGGGGCCAGACTTCGAGGGTGCTGTCTTGTTCTTCGGCTTCCGCGTCCTGCGCCTCGCCCAGCAGGCCCTGCGCATGCAGCGTCCACGATGCTCCCTCCGGCGCATCTTCCGCACGGCTGTAAATGCTGAGGGCACGGCCACCTTCGCCGCCCGCCTCGGCACCGTCGACCTGAACCTGCAGCCGGACACCGCCCTCCGCCGGCAGCACCAGCGGCGACAGCAGCGTCAGTTGCGATACGCTGCTCAAGCCCACCGCACGCGCCGCCGCAAAGCCAAGCTCCAGCAGTCCCGTCCCCGGCAGCAGCACCGTGCCGAACACGGCGTGGTCGCCGAGCCAGCCCGCCTCCGACAGCGACAGCCGTCCCGTCAGCAGGAAGCCGTCGCTCTCGGCCAGCGGCGTCGCCGCTCCCAGCAGCGGATGCGACGCTTCCGACAGGCCCATCGTCGCCGCGTCCCCGCTCGGCTTCTCCGCCTCTAGCCAGTAACGCTGACGCTGGAACGCATAGGTCGGCAACGACGCAACAGGATGGTGCGCGCTCCCACCGAGCGCCTTCGCCCAGTCGACATGAACGCCGTGGACGTGAAGCGCACCCAGCGCCGCCAGCAACGCTTCGCTGCCGTCGCGCCCGCGACGCTGCGAAGCAATCACCTGCATCGGTGAGCCTTCCGAGAGGCAGCCCGCCGCAAGCCCGGTCAAAATGCCGTCCGGGCCAAGCTCGAGGCTGGCCCGCACGCCCTCGGCTTCCAGCACATGCACGCCATCCAGGAACCGCACGGCCTGGCGCACCTGGCGCACCCAGTACTCCGCGCTGCAGAGCTCGTCCGTGGTCGCGAGATGCCCCGTCACGTTGCTCACGATCGGCAGGCGCGGCGTGCCGAACGTAACCTGCGACAGCACCTTGCCGAACTCTTCCAGCATCGGCTCCATGCGCTGCGAGTGGAAGGCGTGGCTCACCTGCAGGCGGCTGGTCCGGCGGCCCTTGCTCCTGAACGCTTCCGACAGCGCCAGCACGGCGGCTTCATCGCCGGAGATCACCGTCGAACGCGGCCCGTTCAGCCCGGCGATCTCGACACCGGCTGCGAGCAGCGGCAGCACTTCCGCTTCACCCGCCTCGATCGCGGCCATGGCGCCGCCGGCAGGCTGGGCCTGCATCAGCCGGCCACGCGCCGCGACCACGCGGCAGGCATCCTGCAATGACCACACGCCGGAGACATGCGCG
>NZ_JAIRDQ010000027.1 GCF_021458635.1 Bradyrhizobium monzae | reverse complement strand
GCTGACCATAGCGAGCGCTACGCTGTCCTGATCGGCCATCGCATCGAGCTCTGTCCCGTCTGCGCGGACTGCATGATCGAGATCGGCCTCTATCCGCGTTACCACCGCCCCAGCGTTCAGCAGCGCGGAACGACACGTCATGACAGCCCTTGACCCCGAAGACCTGAGCTTCCGCACATATCGTGGTTTCGACTTCTTCCCTCAGGAGATTCAAGCCGACGCTAGAGCCTGTCACTCCCAGTAAGCGACCGGCATAGCGGCGCAAGGGCAACCGCTGATCGCCTCTTGTCCGCGAACGAGGTGCTGCGTCGCACTCTCCGGCGGAGCACCCGATCGGCCTTGCGCCTCATGAATCCGTGACCGAAGGGCGGCCGATCTACCGAGCCCGAAGAGGTGGCAATCTTCGCGCGCAGCCGCGGTTTGTCAGGCTGATGACACCCCCCTTGCTTTTGAGAGTTCCTCTTCAGAAAGCATAACTGTACCGGTAATCCCCTCCTTCGCCAATTGTGCGATCTCGGCCTTGGAGAGCCCGAGAAGCTCTGACAGAATCTCTTCGTTGTGTTGTCCGAGCGTCGGTGCCGCTGCGCGGATCGTATAGGGTCGTGCGGCTTCGCGAATGGGCATTGCTGGCTGCGGATGCAAGCCAATGAAAGGGCGTTCAACATCCTGCAGAAATTCGCGCGCCCAGAGATGCCGATCCTTAAGCAGATAAATTGGCAGGCGGGCCACGCCGGCCGCAACCCTTACGCGCTGCAACTCGGACATGGCTTGGTCCGCATCACGGGTGAGCGTCCAGCTTTCGATCTCTCTCTCGATGACATCCTCGACGCGGCGGCGACCTTCCGCAGGTACCAGCGATGGCTCCGTGGCCCAGTCAGGGCGACCAATAAGCAGCGCTAGCCTCTGCCACATGTCCTGGTCCGTCGCGGCTATGACGATCCAGTTGTCCTCACCCGCACACCGAAAACATCCATGCGGCACGAACTGCGGATGCCGATTGCCGTATCTCGTCGGAGGCATCCCCTCGATGGAGTGGACGGTGATCCATGGCGCCGCGAACGGCATCATGCAATCGATCTGCGCAAGATCAATGAACTGTCCCTGCCCAGTGTTGCGAGCGTGAATTAGTGCCACCAAAACCGCAGCGCAGCCATTCAACCCGCCGACGGCGTCCCCAAACGCGATATGGCTCATCACAGGGGCTCCCTCGGGGTTTCCGATCACGCTAGGCAACCCTGAGCCCTGCTCGAGAGTAGATCCGTAGGCCCGGCAGTCGCGATGGACGCTATTCGTACCAAAGGCTGACATAGACATCATGACCAAGCGCGGATTGAGGCTTCTGAGCACGTCGTAGCCAAGTCCGAGCTTCGGCAGCACATCGACCGAATAATTGCCGACGACAATATCAGCTCCCGCTGAAAGCCTTTTGGCGAGAGCGAGGCCCTTCGGTCGAGTCAGGTCAAGTGTGATGCCGCGCTTGTTACGGTTCATGACACAGAACTCCGGCTTCATTTCGTACATCCGGCTGTCGACATAAGCAGGGCGTCGGTCAACGCCACGCCACCAGTCCGGATATTGGATCGCCTCGATCTTGATGACGTCCGCACCGAGATCAGCCAATGAACGGGTACACAGCGGACCCGCCCAGCCCATCGTGAAGTCGATAACGCGAATTCCCTGCAACGGGAGCCCACCAGCATCGATGCAGTCGAACGAAGCGGACATTGTGCGGGGTGGGCGGCTTCTGATTTTCGCAACATTCTGCTGCTCGCCGAGCCCCGGAACCTTCCCGCCCCGGCGAGGCGGGGTCAACGTCAGCCGCTGCATCGAGCCAGCCGTCACGCCCTCTTCTTCGCCTAGGAGGATGGGTACGATCGCGCCGCGCGACTTCTTCTCCTCGTTCTGGAGCAGATCGGATATTTTGGGTACCGGCACGATTGGAATCTTCCGCTTCAGTCCCTCCGCAAACCACGCCTGCGCTGTCCGCATCCTCAGCCTCGGGACGAACTGTCGCTCGATCTGCTCGACGTGCCGCAGTCGATCGACGCCTAAGATCAGAGCTGGATCATCACGCAATTCGAACAGGCCGAGCATATCGCAGAATGCGCGCCATTGTGCTGGTGTACCTGTCGTAATGCCGAGCCATCCTCTTTTGGTTTCATAGATCCCTGCTGGAAAGGTCGGCCAGAAGCGGTTAGTCCCAATCCGGCGCATAACATCGCCGCGCGCAAAGGCCTCGAACATCAGATATTCGGACAAAGCGATGCTCGATTCGAAAATACTGAGCGACCAGGACCGCCCCATCTCGCCCCGCATTCGCGCAAGAGCAGAAGAAGCTGCGGCGATAAAGCCCCACAGACCGGCAAGGATACCCGTCTGGAAATCGGGTGCGTGCAACGGCGGTCCCTCGACCGGTCCAACCAGCTTAATGAGACCAGCGAGTGCGCGCACCGTAGAATCGGTTGCGACGAATCCAGCATAAGGCCCATCATGACCGAACCAGCTCGCTTCGAGGTGGATCAATCCAGGGCGCTGCTGCCGGATCGCGGCCATATCGATGGACGGGCAATCCATGGGATCAACATCGCGCCCATCGATCAGAATGTCGCAATCCTCTATCAGAGCCGTCAGCCGTGTGACCGCGCTGGGGTCAGCGCTATCTATCATGATGCTCGACTTGTTGAAATTCAGGAATGCGAACCACGCGCTCTGGCCCCCAGGCGTGAGTGGTGCGCTACGCCGAAGCGGATCGCCTGCTGGCGGCTCGACCTTCTGGACATCAGCGCCGAAATCGGCAAACAACCGCGCGCAATAGCAGGTTGCCGCCGAGCTGCCGATCTCGATGACCCGCAGATCCGATAGCACTCCCATTGAGGGCTCCATTCTTCCAGTCATGCCGATGCTCCGGGAAGATCATCTGCTACGGGGGCACGGGCCGGCGCGACTTTAGATCCTGCTCAAATCTAACTGGCAGCTAGTCAGGTCCATTGTTCAAGCGAACTAAACCATTGGCTACCTCGCTTGGGCAGCTACCAGATCAGAGGAGACCCGATGAAGTAAGGGCCATGGTAACAGAGCCGCCGAGCGGCAGTAGCTACGACATAGATGTTCCTAGTAACGCGGTCTATTGTGGCTGCACCGAATCGACACGCAACCCGCCGCCATTTCCGGAAGATTGGATCAGCATGCTCAGGGAGATGTCGGCGAGCGGACGCGCCAGAGCCAACTACATCAAGATCATCGTTGGCAACGTCAGCGGCCACCGAGAAAACCAGCTCTACTTGGCCAAATCGCTTTACATGTCAGAAACACGACCCAAGTTACACTGTAACCGAAGATCAGCTTAACGGCACGATGCTGCGAAGCAAGGGTCTTACCCAGCTGTTTGCTTCATGTGCGCGCTTCCAGCGCCTCTAGCATGTCCTGGTGGCCATCGAGAAAGCCTGCGAACACATCGACGACGAATTCCGCCTCGGTACGAGTCATCGATGTCGAGATCGAAGCAGCAGCGCCATATGGCAGGATTATGCCGTTCTCTGCGAAAAAGCGCGTGAGCTGCCTCATTAGAGTTGCTCCTGCGAGCACGGGATGGGCCTCACGATAGTCATTTGGAATTTGAGCCATCGGATGGATACGAAAGAGTGATGCGGCCCCGGTCACGCACAGCGGAGCGCACCGATTCGAGATGGCCCGGCCAATCCCGTCCCGGACAATGTTCCCAAGCAACTCGAGATATTCAAAAGCCGCATGGTCGAGATGCCGCATTGCGGCAAGACCCGCTGTCATGGATAGAGTATTGGCGGAAAACGTGCCGCCTTGCGGTAGCAGTGGCCGGCCCGCGGAGGCCTCGAAGACCTTCATCACGTCCTCGCGACCGCCGACTGCTCCAATCGGCAAACCGCCGCCGATAATCTTCCCCATCGTGACAAGATCCGGAACAAGGCCATAGCGGGCGGAAGCCCCGCGGAAACTTTGCCGGAGATTCAGGATTTCGTCGGCAATCACCAGAATACCGTTTTTGCGGGCGGTTTCCTGAACCGCAACAACGAACTCGGGCTTAGGCGCAATTAGACCACCCCGGCTTGGCATCGGGTCCATAACAACGGCGGCAAGCTTGTCTGCATGTAATGACAGCAACCGGCGAGCGCCTTCAATATCGTTGAAGCGGAGCACAACGACTTCATCAAGCACGCTCGCGGGCATGCCGCGATAGAAGGCCGTAGACTTGGGTGCGGTGGGATCACCCCAATTGTCCGGAGTCGCTGCCAGACTTACCTCAGCCCAGTCATAGGCGCCATGATAGGCGCCTTCGAGCTTCGCGATTTTCGAACGTCCCGTGAATGCCCGCGCAGCCTTGATCCCGAACAGCACAGCTTCAGTTCCAGTATTGACGAAGCGAACACGATCAACCTGCGGAATCCGGCCGCAAAGTAGTTCAGCGAGTTCGATCTCACTCTCTGTCGGATTTGCGAAGCAGCTGCCGCGCTGGAGTTGACGGGTTAGTGCTTCGACGACGGGTGCGAAGGCGTGGCCATGGATCAACGTGGTGAAGTTGGCACTGAGGTCGAGAAACCGGCGGCCATCGACGTCGAATAGATAGCTACCCATTCCGCGCTCCACATAAAGTGGTATCGGATCCCGTTCGATGGTCACTCGCGACGTGCCGTCAGGGAACACTAGTCGGGCGCGGGCAAAGCTGTGCTTGGATCTCTGCTCAACACGCGCCATTCCCACTAGATTCGAAGCTGGAAACTTCTGATTCACGGCACCCTCATCGATCGATTAACATTTCGGGGATGGGGCGAGCGCTGCTCGTCGCGCCGCCTTCAGGCTCATTCGGCGGGTTGTCTCCGGAGCGCCTGCGTTGTTCTAAAGTGGGATCGAGTTGAACTGAGTATCGCCGCGATTACGTGAACCTGGGACGGCGTGCTCATGAATCACGAGATTAAAGCCAGATCGGCCCTGTCGTGACGGTAAACGAGGTTCCTCAACTCCTCGCCGGTCATCCAAACAAGCAAATCGTCGTCCGCTATATCTTCTTCTACTAGCTGCAACATCGCCCCGGATTCATGATGCGCGTGTCCGTATTGCGCAAGGACGCCCTTATCCAGTAGCCAGCGCGCTGCAAGTCCACATACGAAGTCCGGAGCCCACATGGCAAAGGACGCGCCGCGTAATATCGCAGCCATGATCTTTGGTATGCCTTGTCCTCTAAAGTCCTTCCGCAACCAAAAATCGCCGTGGTAGGCTACCTTTCCGGTAATCTCTTTCGCGCTTGGTGCCGTGCAGATGCAACGGCTCTGCGGGTGTGCATGTATGGTCGGGTCAGCGTAATACGCCTTCAGAGATTCAAGATGTTCTGCAAAGTTGCTGTGCGAAAGATCATACAGTCGAGCAGCCTCTACAAGCGCAACCTCGTTATTTTTGTCGACGCCAATCAACCAATACCCCTCGTCCGATTTGATTGGCGAGCGATCTGGCCGGAAACTCGGTTGTGTCGGCTTCTTTGTAGGAAGAGCCCGTGTGATTGAGACATACTTATGAAAATCGAATCCTATCGAAAGCTTGATGCCCTTTTGGTTAGCAGCGGTGTCATATGCTTGAAGGAAGCGCGATACTTGCAACGGATCAACCACGCTTATCATTATCGCTCCTTAGCGCCATGTGACGAGTTGCACCCTAGCCGATGCGGGCGAGTTATTAACTGATGGTACAACGTTGATAATGGATCGAGCCACTACTTACTTTGGTGGGGGAAACAATTGGATATTGAGAAAGCCGTGCTGGTATGTACCGGCGTTCATCGAGCCAGAAACGGGTTTGACCGGTAACGGGTGCGCGCGCTGCGACCTCCAAAGAATCGATGTTGCCGGGCAGTCCGACCAGCGGGCAGCAGCCATCAAGCATCCATTATCACCAAGCGTTATGAGAGGGCCGCCACCGCCAAGCTGCTGCCTGCGGCCATCAGGGAGCTCAACCACCTGGTGCAAGGACAGGGGTCCGGCTGCGGCAATCCTATGGCGCGCGGCCAGGGCCGCGGCGATGGTGGCGGGCCCTACCCTCACGCCAAACAGTTCAACCGGCACCTGCGGCAGCTGCGCTTCCTGCGAAGCCGGCTGGGCCGGATCATCCGCGACATCCGTCGCAATATCGAAGGCCAGCCATCACCGGAGGAGGCATTCGCTCTCCCCCTTGGCCGGACCACGCAGATCCGCTGGCCGCAGCGCCAGCGTAAGCATCCGGCGTGGGCCACAGGCGGGTTAGTCGATCACGCAGCAGCGTCATCAGCTCGCAGATCACGCCGCTTGCGCAGCAATCGTTGATCCCGGCGTCCAATTCCAGGGCAGAAGCTCGTCGAGCCGATGAGCTGGGTGGGCGGCGATGCGGGCAAGGATATCCGTGAGCCATGCCTGCGGATCGACGCCGTTCATTTTGGCCGTGACGATCAAGCTATACATGGAAGCTGCGCGCCGTCCGCCACGATCAGAGCCGCAGAACAACCAGGATTTTCGTCCGAGAGCTATGCCTCTC
>NZ_JAIRDQ010000026.1 GCF_021458635.1 Bradyrhizobium monzae | reverse complement strand
GAAGTGCAAAGACCGTGGGCTGATTCGATCTACGAAGGCCTATGATCCTCGGCGATATGGTGATCTGATCCCGGTAAACTGGATCCATTTTTTGGGCTAGGGTGTTCGCGGCCCAATCCTTTCGGCTGGGAGGAGGCGATGAAAGCCCCCAATTGTTCGGGCGCCCAGAAGGCGTTCATCCTGAGGTAGGGTAACGACGGGGTGACGCTTGCGGAGATCTACCGCCAGTGAAGTGGATCCCACCCGCGGGCCACGGTGGCCGATCTATTAGTCGGGTTCTTGCCGGTGCCGTGAACAGCACTGTCCGCTGTTGTTGCTGCGGCTCTGGGCATGTGGGTAACGGCTGCGTTGTGCAAGCGCAGCGTAATTTTCACAGCCCGGCCGGCGGCCATACCTTCGTGTAACACCTCCATCGGCGTGCGACTGCAAGGGCTTGGCGGCGGCGCTCGGCGCTGTATAACGCGAGCCACGAAGTCGCTGGCCTGTTCCTCGCGACCGGCGGCGTAGTGCTTGAGGTAGATATCCTCATGCTTGAGCAAGCGCCGCAGCCGCTCGATGAACACATTGTCCATCCAACGGCCCCGGCCGTCGGATCAAGATGCGAATGCCGGCTGCCGCCAGCATGCCGGTAAAGCCGAACTGGTGAACTGGTTACCCGGGCCGGTGTTGAAGATCTCCGTGGCCGAAGTGGACGAGCGCCTGATCGATCGCCTCGACGCCGAACGAGACGTCCGTGGTGTTGGACAGCCGCCATGCCAGCACGGTCCAGTTTGCGCGGTCCATGAACGTCAGGAGATAGAGGAAGGCGTGGCCTATTGGTATACAGATGATGTCAGCGCAGCAGACCAGGTGCGGCCGTTTAATCGCACGATCACGCAGCAGATAAGGGAAAATCTTGTGCACCGCCGCCGGCCTTGTGGTGCGCGATTTCGGCCCGAGTACCGCAATCCGCTTGCGTTTGACCGCATTGGCCCTCGGCCCGAACATCGCGATCATCATTCGCGGCCGGTCAACTGTCGCTTCCGGTCCGAATGCCCCAACGCCCATTGGTTTCTCCGCCTTGCGGACACCCAGGAAAAAGTGGACAATTGGCGCAGATGAAACCTTGGATTCCGTCGCTCGGCGATAGATTGAGCAGCAGCTGTTGTCAGCGAGATGCGGGCCAAGATCGAAGGACCATCCGCCAGAAGATAGATTCGATCTCGCCGGCTTCAACGGCCAGCCGGAGCGTCTTGGGCGCAATCTTCAGGAGTTTCGCGACATTGCCAAGGTTGAGCTAAGGCTTGATCCCGTCCTCCGCCGCTTGAACACCGGGACGTGGTAGTTCGAACGCATTGATGTGACGCGCTCGCAGGCCCAGCGATGGGGCGATTAGCAGCAGCTGACGCACGGCCTGGATGATGCCGGCAGAAGTGCCGTTGCGCTGTCCGCGCCGGCGCTTGGGCAAGCAACAACTCGCTGTGGGCGGCCCTCACCCAATGGACGATGAGAACGATCTCCGAGGCGGCGTCCTCGATATTGGCCACGAACTCGTGGATGAGGGGGCGCACAAGGTGCTTCTTTGCGAGCATCCGTCGGCGGCGCGACCCGGGCCGCTTTGAGGTTAAAGACAAGAACGCCGGGCGAAGTTGAATCAGCAAGGGGGCAGGCGTCCCCGCACCATGCGCGGCGATCTTGCCCTCGACCTCCGCCGCGTGAGCAAGCTCACTCGCCACCTGCTGCTTCGCGTGCGAGCAGCGGCATCGTATTGCCGGAAGGGCAGGTCGCCGGCATACCGCGCCGCTGCGAGATCGCCACTGATAGCCATCGCGCGCCTGATCCCACGGATCGATAGGACACGCAGCTGAATGAGACGCGATATTCGTCGACTGAATCTGATTTGGAAACCAACCCGAATGAGCGCCTTAGTTCATAACTTTGGCGACCCATCAACCACAGAAGCGGAGTTCGGTTAAACGCGTCAGCGACGGAAAAAACCTACGAGCACAAATCGTCGGAGAGTTAATCCGGGTCAATCCTCCGACGGAGTCTCGATTGGGACGGCAAAGCCCGCCTTTACGCGGTCCATTATGACCATCGTCTTGACCCCCTTAATATCCGAGTTCTCATAGAAGAACCGTCGGGTGAACTGCTCGTAATCCTCCATAGTGCGCGTAGTAATGTATAGGACGAAATCAGCATCGCCGGTGACGTAAAAACCATTGACAACTTCGGGTGACGATTTGATCGCCTTCTTGAACTTATCGATTATATCGGAACGCTCCCGCTCTAGGCTCACTAGCACTAGCATTTGAATGGGTCTTCCTACCGCCTTCGGTGAAACGATCGACACATCCGCTTCAATGATGCCATCGGAACGGAGCCTCTTCAGTCGCCGTTGACACGCGGTGGCAGAAAGTCCTGCCAATTCGCCGATGACCTCGGAAGTTAGACGATTGTTCTTTTGGACGATCTCGAGGATACGAGCATCTATTCGATCGTATTGCATAGTCCGCTCCCGCTTGAGCTGCGTTTCCTCGCATCTGCCCTGCGTGCTGCAGGAATCCTCCGAACTACAGGAAAATGCGATGCAAATGTGTTGTCGACTTAAGTATCCTGATTGCCTAGGCAATTTCAACAGATGACTGCGTGGGACGTCCAAATGGCATCTCAGATTGTTCGGCACAAAACTCCGCATTGGGTGGGTCTCGCGTGCAGCCACCTGCAAAATCTGCGCCGTCGCGATTTTGTCGCAGGAGCGGCGCTCATCGACGGCTGCTGGATTGCGGGTGAAAAAAGAGACCTTGTGATCGATCCGGCTACTGGCGAAGAGATTGGCGACGTTGCCCATTGCGGCGCCGCCGATATGAATCTGGCAATCGCGGCAGCCCAACGATCATTTCACGCTTGGCGAGCACTGTTGCCAGAGCGGCGCGGTGCGATCCTCAGATCTTGGGCGTCACTGATGCGCGACCACTCGGAGGAACTGGCCGTCTTGGTGACGAGTGAGCAGGGTAAGCCACTCGCTGAGGCGCGCCACGAAATTGCATACGGTGCTGGATTTCTCGAGTGGTTCGCTGCAGAGGGGGAGCGCACATACGGGGAGACGATCCCAAGCCACAAATCTGGGAGTCTGCTTCAGGTCCGAATGCAGCCAATTGGAGTTGCGGCGGCGATCACTCCGTGGAATTTTCCTGTCGCCATGATCACACGGAAGGCCGGAGCGGCTATTGCAGCCGGTTGTCCGATCATTGTGAAGCCTGCTCCCGAGACCCCGCTCTCTGCTCTTGCTGTCGCCAGATTGGCCGAAGAAGCCGGGGTTCCGAACGGTGTCTTTCAAGTGCTCGTCGGCGATTCGATCGAACTCTCTGCGCCACTGTTGCGTGATACGAGAGTGCGGGCGCTTTCGTTTACGGGTTCTACGCAAGTTGGTCGCCTGCTTCTGGAAGGGGCGGCAGCGACGGTGAAGAAGGTGTCACTCGAGCTCGGAGGGCATGCCCCCTTCATCATCTTTGACGACGTCGACGTTGATAAGGCTGTCAAAGGGGCAATGGCAGCGAAATTTGCTACGTCGGGTCAAGACTGTCTGGCTGCTAACCGCATCTACGTACAAAGGGGCATCTATGCCGCCTTCGTTGAAGCGTTCGCCGTCGAAATGGCTAAGCTCAGAGTCGGTCACGGTCTACAATCCGCGACGGATATTGGGCCAATGACGAAGTTGTCGGTCGCCAACAAGTGCAGAGCCCAAATCGATGATGCGGCGGCAAAGGGGGCTCGTGTGATCCACGCAAATGCGGACGCAAATCTCGGGTGCAACTTCGTCCATCCAGCGCTGCTGAGTGATGTCACAGACGACATGCTGATTGCCTGTGAGGAGACGTTCGGCCCGGTCGCCGCAGTGCTTCCATTCGACTCTGAAGAAGAGGTCCTCGCCCGGGCGAATGCCAGCGAAATGGGATTGGCCGCGTACGTTTATACGGACAGCCTGCGTCGAGCACTCCGATTTTCTGACACCCTTGAGTATGGCATGGTCGGTGTCAACACGGCTTCATTCACGGGGCCACCGATTCCGTTCGGAGGATGGAAGCAATCCGGGCTCGGTCGCGAAGGTTCGCGACATGGTATCGAGGAATACATGGAATTGAAATACGTGTGCTTCGGCGATTTGGCGGCTTAGGAGAACTCGGTATGACTGACATTAAGACCATCGCTAGCCTTGATCGCGCGAGTGTTCTGCACCCCTTTACCCAGCTCAAGGAGTTCGCCACTGGCAAGAGCGGTGATCCCACTATCGTCAGTGGGGGTAAAGGCATCCGAATCGAGGATGCGCTGGGACGCAGCTACATCGATGGCTTTGCTGGCCTGTACTGCGTAAACATCGGATACGGTCGCAACGAAGTGGCTGAGGCCATCGCGCGGCAGGCCTATAAGTTGGCATACTACCACACCTATGCGGCCCATACGACGGACGAGCTGGCGACGTTGTCGGACCGTCTTATCCGGATGGCGCCAGGTAAGCCCAGCAAGGTCTTTTTTGGGCTGTCCGGATCAGACGCCAACGAGACGCAAGCGAAGCTCGTTTGGTACTACAACAATCTACGTGGCCAGCCCAAAAAGAAGAAGATTATCTCGCGCGAGCGCGGCTACCATGGCTGCTCAGTCATCTCAGGTTCGATGACTGGTATGTCGTTCTACCATGACCATATGGACCTGCCGTTTCCAGGAATTTTGCATACAGGTGCGCCGCATCACTATTGGGGCGCGGAACCAGGCGAGACGGAAGAATTGTTTTCTCGCCGGCGTGCAGCCGAGCTAGAGCAACTGATCGTGCGAGAAGGACCCGAGACGATTGGTGCCTTCATTGCCGAGCCGGTGCTGGGTACGGGTGGTATCACACCGCCTCCTACCGGCTACTGGAGAGAAATTCAGGCGGTGCTCAGGCGTTACGACGTGCTTCTGATCGCCGATGAGGTGATCTGTGGGTTCGGCCGAACCGGCGCGAACTTCGGCAGCACGCTCTATGGAATCGAGCCAGACCTCATCACGGTCGCCAAAGGTCTGACATCCGGCTATATGCCGCTCTCCGGAGCGATCGTCGGGGAGAAGGTGTACTCGGTTATGGAGGAAGCTGCGGATCGAGTTGGTGCATTCTCGCATGGTTATACCTACTCCGGCCATCCGATCGCGGCCGCTGCCGCCAACGCGGTCCTTGATATCGTCGAGAAGGAGAGGTTGAGCGATCGGGCGAGAATCGTCGGCTCGCACTTCAATAGGCGACTCAAGGAACGGTTTGCTCAGCTGGAGATCGTCGGGGAAGTTAGAGGAGTGGGCCTGCTCGGCGCTGTTGAGTTCGTTGCCGATCGCCAGACGAAGCGGCGGTTTGATCCCGAGCTCAAGGTTGGGGCTCGTATCTCGAAGGCTGCCCGCGAGCGAGGGCTTATTGCGCGAGCGATGCCACACGGAGATATTCTTGGTTTCGCCCCACCCCTCGTTGTATCCGAGACTGAGATAGATGAGATCGTTGACCTGGCCTATAAAGCAACCAAGCAAGTTATGGACGAGCTCGCAAAAGAAAAAGTAGTTGCTTGAGGGCACTGGCTTGCCATGGTTAGAGACGCCGAACTCAACGTTCCGCCATTATCGTCGACCGACTGACATCCTCAGAAACTGGATATGAACGCTATCCGAATTGATGGAAAGGCCATCGCCGAGGATCTTCGGGCTCGTGTCGCTCGCGATGTGGCATCGCTCAAGGCCGAATGGAGTGTCATCCCAGGATTGGCCGTGGTGCTAGTCGGCAAGAATCCGGCCAGTTCGGTTTACGTGAAGACGAAAGCCAGACAGGCTCAGGCGTTGGGATTCAAGTCTCAACAATTCTTGCTGCCGGGCGATGTCGGTGAAGCCGAGCTGCTGGAGGTGATCGAGGAGCTCAACGCTGACGAGTCGATTGATGGTATTCTCGTTCAGCTTCCGCTGCCCGGGCACATCGACCTTTGGCGCGTGCTGGAGGCGATTGATCCGGCAAAGGATGTGGACGGCTTTCATCCTTACAACGTTGGAAGATTGGCAGCCGGTCGACCGGCTCTCGCCCCCTGCACTCCGCTTGGGGTTGTCCATCTCATCAGGACCGTTGTGAGCAACTTGAGCGGGCTTGACGTTGTCGTCATTGGCCGCTCGAATATCATCGGAAAGCCTCTGGCACTCCTCCTCGGCGATGCTGGATGTACTGTGACAGGTGCGCAGCTCCAGACA
Source organism: Bradyrhizobium monzae (assembly GCF_021458635.1). Classification (GTDB taxonomy): domain Bacteria; phylum Pseudomonadota; class Alphaproteobacteria; order Rhizobiales; family Xanthobacteraceae; genus Bradyrhizobium. The sequence goes on along the minus strand of NZ_JAIRDQ010000026.1, from coordinate 9,745 downwards.
CGAAACCTCCCGGATTTCTGCCGAAAAGCCGATATTGTTGTCGCTGCCGCTGGGTGCGCCGGGCTGGTTCGGGGCGATTGGCTTAAGCCAGGCGCGATTGTCATTGATGTCGGGATCAATCGCACAATCGATTCGAGGGGTACTGCTAAGCTCGTGGGAGATGTAGATTTCGCCGAAGCGAGCAAGCGGGCGAGCTATATAACTCCGGTGCCTGGCGGTGTTGGTCCCATGACTGTCGCTTATTTGCTCGCAAACACGGTCAATGCCGCAGTTTCGCGCCGCCGTTTGTCGTTGGTCGTGAATCCCGAGGCCCGCCACATTTGGCCATCCTGCGACCGAGAACAAGATGGTGCAGTTGATCTGCAGCGGGCCACTTAAAAGCGTCTGGGGGCACCGCCGTTTATCGCGGGGTTCATCTAATCGCTTTGTGCTTGCAGCGGCGAAGCCGCTCATAGTCCCACATTCATCGACTGAATCAGCAGACTCACTGGCCCATTCGTCACCCCTCGGCGCAAGCGCGGCTGAAAACCGATCCGCGGTTTGGAGTTGCTGTCCCATTCGACTGAAGGCCGGACAATCTTCGCAGCGCCGACCCTGTGCGTTCAAGGCTCAGACTGTCGTGGCCTCCTTTCGTCAAGCGTCAAGGTCCGAGAACGTAAAACTTCACGTTTTGCAATCAGGCGCAGAATTTCTGTTCCAAAGAGGCCCATATTGAACAAATTCAGATCAGCGGCCCGCTAGTATTTACGCGTGAAAAGGAATCTTCCGGTCGATTAAGGTCACGGAATGAAAGCTGGCGGGAGGGAGATCAATTTGAGTTTTAATTAGTCCCCGACACCCCAGACACGCTATCGCGCATGGTCCGTTGCCTGACGCATCAACTTTCAGCTGCTACGATTCGCGCCAAGGCGCGCGTTATCGCGACAATGGATCATGACATGTATGGCGGAAACATGGGCTCCGCCGCCAATCCCGAAACGACCTCCATGCGCTGACTCGTGGGCTGCGGTCCCGGCAGTCTTTTTTGAGTTGTAGAATGCAAACCAAGCTACCGTCTCATGCAGAATATGTCATCGTCGGCGGTGGCATCATCGGTCTGTCCGTCGCGTATCACCTCACGCGGCTTGGCCATCGCGACATTCTGCTGCTCGAACGCGACCAACTTACCTGCGGTACCACCTGGCATGCGGCGGGACTGGTCACCCAGCTTCGAGCCAGTGAGAACATGGCCAAGCTGGCCCAGTACACCGCCGGATTGTTTCATGAACTCGAGACGTTGACAGGCCAGCACACCGGATTTCGGCAATGTGGATCGATCACCGTCGCGGCCACGCCCGCGCGACTCGAGGAGCTGAAACGGGGCGCGTCCATGGGGCGCTCTTTTGGCCTTGATGTCGAGATTATCGATGCCGCCGAAGCCAAGCGGCGCGTACCTTTGCTCAACGTGGCCGATGTACTCGGAGCGGCTTGGATTGCCTCCGATGGCAAGACGAGTCCGGTGGATACGGCGCGGGCGTTCGCGGCCGGCGCGCGGCAGGGTGGAGCGAAGATTCTAGAACGCACACCGGTCGCGCGCATCGTGGTCGAAAATGGGCGCGTCGCCGGCGTCGAGACCGCGGAAGGCATGGTGCGTACCGAGAGGGTCGCAATCTGCGCGGGGATGTGGACGCGGACGCTGGCTGCCGATCTCAACTGGACGGTCCCGCTGCATGCGGCCGAGCATTTCTACGTCGTGACAGAGGCCATTCCGGAGTTATCACCTGATACTCCGACGGTGCGCGATCTTGATGCGTGCTTCTATTCAAAAGAGGACGCGGGCAAATTGCTGGTGGGTTTCTTCGAACCCAAGGGCAAGCCGTGGGGCATGGACGGAATCCCGCGTGAGTTCAGCTTCGATTCGCTGCCTGACGACTTCGATCATATCGAGCCGCACCTCGCCGATGCCATGCGCCGCATCCCCGCGCTCGAAAACGTGGGGCTGCAACTAAGCTTCAACGGTCCGGAGAGCTTCACGCCCGACAATCGATTCCTGTTGGGGCCTGCACCCGATATCGTGGGTCTGTATGTAGCTTCCGGCTTCAATTCGTGTGGTATCGAATCCTCTGGCGGCGCCGGCAAAGTCATGGCCGAGTGGATGTCGACGGGTATGCCCGCCAATGATTATTGGGAAATGGACGTGCGGCGTGCCATGCCATTCCAGCGCAATCGTCGATATCTGCGCGATCGAACAGGGGAAGCGGTCGGCCTCCTTTACGCCCTGCATTGGCCTCACAAGTCACCCGCGACGGCTCGTAACGTGCGCGTCTCACCGCTCCACGATCGTCTGGCAGCTGCTGGCGCGAAGTTCGGGGAAGCTGCTGGGTGGGAGCGGGCGCAATGGTTCGGTGCCGCTGAAACCCCCGCGAACGCCCACGCTACATTTGCGCGCGACGACTGGTTCAAGGCGAGTGGGGCGGAACACGATGCGGCTCGTTCCGGGGTCACATTGTTTGATCAAACTTCGTTTGCACACCTGCTAGTGCAGGGCCGGGATGCGCTTTCCTTCCTTCAGCGCCTCTCCACTAACGACGTTGACGTTCCGGTGGGCCGTGTCGTGTACACGCCCTGGCTCAATGAGCGGGGCGGCATGGAGTCCGACGTCACAATTGCCCGAACGGGCGACGAAGAATTCCTAGTGGTGACGGCCGCTGTGCAGCGCATTCGGGATCTCGCGTGGTCGCGAATGCATGCTAAGGGTGCGGGCCACGTGTTCGTCACCGACGTTTCGTCGGGCTACGCATGCCTATCCGTGATGGGGCCGCGTTCGCGGGAATTGCTTATGCGCGTGAGCCCTGAAGATTTTTCCGATGCCGCATTTCCCTTCGCGGCGGCCCGGGAAATCGAGATCGGCTACAGCATGGCGCTGGCGTTCCGCATGACCTTCGTGGGAGAGCTCGGTTGGGAATTGCACATCCCGATCGAGCAGGCACTCGGTGTCTATGATACGTTGATCGCGGCGGGACGCGATCTCGAACTACGTCACGCGGGCTACGTGGCACTGAACACGTTGCGCCTCGAGGCGGGTTACCGCGACTGGGGCGCAGATGTAAGTGATGAAGAGTCGCCGCTCGAAGCGGGACTGGGATTCACGATCGCCTGGAATAAGAGCGAAAGTTTCATTGGCCGGGCGGCTCTCGAATCACAGCGCGGGCAGACTCCGCGTCGGCGCCTTGTTCAACTGGCCGCGCCCCAGGCCGTGCCGCTCATGTTCGGAACAGAACCAGTCTGGCGCAATGGATCGCTCGTGGGCTACCTGCGTTCGGCGGGATTCGGCCACACCCTTGGGTGCGGCATCGGCATGGGGTATCTGCACTGTGAGAGCGGCGTCAGTGCCCAATGGCTGTCTGAAGGAGCCTTTGAAATAGAGATTGCGGGCGAAAGGCACGCTGCCATCACCTCCCTTCGCGCCTTCTACGATTCCAATCGGACGCGAGTGAAAGGTGAATGGCGCAAAGTCGAAGATCTCATCGCCCCGGAGTTGCTCAAAGCGCGCTCCAAGGACTGACTCACGCCTCCTGCTTTGTACCACGTCGATTATGAGGGGCCGCCGCCGGGCCATGACGCTATGTCCTACCGTTCAATGATCCTTGCATTGTCTTGCCCTGATCGTCCAGGCATCGTGTCGGCGGTGTCGAGCCTTCTGTTTGAGGCTGGCTGCAACATCCTTGATGCTCAGCAGTTCGACGACACCGAGACCGGTCACTTTTTCATGCGCGTCGTCTTCGATCGACTGGAGCAAGCGAAATCAATACCGGAGATCACCGCGTCCATCGAGGAACTCGCCAAACCGTTCGCCATGACATTCACTTTGCGGGAGAGTTCCGCAAAAAAACGTGTGATGCTCTTGGTGTCAAAATTCGATCATTGTTTGGCCGATTTGCTTTATCGCTGGCGCATCGGCGAATTGCCAATGGAGGTGACGGCGATCGTGTCCAACCACGGTCGGGAGCATCTGGCCTCCAGCGATCTGGCCGAGCTGCCGTTCTACCATTTGCCAGTCACCAAGCAGACAAAAATGGAGCAGGAGGCGCGAATTTGGGCGCTCGTTCAGGAGACCAACGCCGATCTCGTTATCCTCGCGCGTTACATGCAGATTCTTTCGGACGGTTTCTCGGCAAAGTTGTCCGGGCGCTGTATTAACATTCACCACTCGTTTCTGCCCGGCTTCAAGGGGGCCAAGCCCTACCACCAAGCCCATGAGCGAGGCGTCAAGTTGATCGGTGCGACAGCGCATTATGTGACCTCCGATCTCGACGAGGGACCAATCATTGAGCAAGATGTCGAACGGATATCGCATCGCGACACGCCGGACGATCTCGTACGCAAAGGCCGAGACATCGAACGCCGCGTACTCGCCCGGGCCGTGCGCCATCACCTCGAAGATCGCGTGATGCTAAATGGCAAGAAGACGATTGTCTTCACGAGCTGAAGCTTCGTATGCACAAGCAGAGTGGCTCAGAAGATGCGGGCATCGTGCGCGATTCACGCTGTGTACCAGCGGCGAGGGCCAGTTGGCGTCTCGAAATCGGCGAGTCAATTTTTGGGAGCAGCGTGGCTAGCTCAAGCCGCTGGCGTGACGAGGGTCAGCGAGAGGGGCATTGCACCGCACTGTCGAACGTCTATGGGGTGTCGATCGAAGCGGTTTCTCTCAACAACGCTCGTAGTCGGTTGAGAGCCGCGACACGCTGGGACAGTTCGCTATCCCATCTCGGCTTGGCGGGGACATTCGTCGTTAGCCGCTTTCAGCGAAGCCAGGTGCTGTGCAACAATGCCGGGTTTGACGAAACTTCTGCGCCAAAATCGCAAAGTCCCGCAATATATGCGCACCACAACGGAAATTTGTCGAGTACCTTCCCCACGCCCGGCTTAGTGTGTATGCCCTGAAACGATGCTTGGTCAAAGAGCGTTGAGGGACTCGAGCGAGTAGACGCAGCAACAGCTGTGTGTTGGAGCACGACAAGGTGATCGAGTTGCGACACCTGAATTCTCCCACAGAATGAAAGAAGAGATCCGGAGTTTCCAGCGCTCCGGCATCCACGGCATCAAGGCCTTCCACAGCACCCGTCTTTATGTCGAGACTGCAGACTGCGGCTTGCGTCGGGCAGCGGCGGCCGCGCGATGCGACTTATGCGGAGTGACTTTACCACGCGCTGGTTCCTGGACCCGTTTGTCGTAATCTTCGTCGCGCGACGCTCGCTCACCGTCCGCCCCTTTCTGGGGCAGCCATTCTGTCTCCAACCTTGGCTCTCCCATTCGCGCCACAACAGATCAAGAGTTCGCTGAACAGCGACGTGACGACTTTTCACGGAGCCGATGCGCACAAAAAGGAACTTTTCGATCGCGCTCGATGGTTCAGCGGCAGCGTTATCCTCATGAAGGTCTGGCCCGTCCCGCATGCTTCATTAGTTGGGCCCACCTGCCGCTCGACCTCCTGATCCTCGACGACATCACATATGAGAGCAAGGATCAGGCGGAAGCGTGCTGTTTGAGCAGATCGCCTCCCGCTACGAACGACGCTCGCTGCTGATAACAGCCATTAGCAATGACTCTGGCAGCCATCGATCGTTTGGTCCACCACGCCACAATCCTCTAGGTGAACGTCGAGAGCTACCATCGAAAAGTTGCTCTCGATCGCAAGCGCGATACCCGACCGGCACGCCGTCGCACGCCGAGTCGCGCGCGAGCCCCAGCATGCTGTTGTTGAGCGCCGCTTTCGAGGACGGTAGGCGTATCGCCTGGTGCCCGTGGGGAGCATGGCTCAAGGAACCGGAGCGCCACGGGACAGATGCGTTGTTCCCCAATGTACACGGTGTTCGGCATAGCGCCGACGGCGTCCAGTCGCGAACTGCGACGTGAAAAATCATCGCTTCATCTCGGTAATGCGCGCTCCTCGAAGAGGTGTCCCGATGGTTGTGTTGCTGGGGGTGGTGGTAGCGGAGCCGCTCGCGACGCGCGCTCTCCCCATGGCGCCTTAGCGAACGGCGCATCACGCCGCCGACCAGGTGGTAGACATCGGCACAGGTTGAATTCGATTCACTAGGCAAGGTCCAAGGTGACTTCGCCCGGGTGGTGATATCAGGCCAATTCAAGCGGAATTCGTTTGCTCTAACAACGCTGATGAGGTTAAATAAGGTGCTCTCGGTTCTCTCCGGCTTTGACTCGCCCGATCGTACCTGCAAATTGCCGAAAGAGAGTGCGTAAGCCGGCGCGCTTCAGCGCATCTGCAGTCCGATACCCAGGAGCCCTGATTGCCCTTTGGCCCATGAGCCGCAAGGCAAACAAAGCGGCAGAGGCGCCCAGTTTCCTGTGCGGATGGTTCTTCACGTGCATCTGTTCGATCTCCTCAATCGAGGCCGGTGAGACGTCAAGACATCCTACAGCGATGGCCGCATGCAACAACTCCTCTCCGGCTCGCGTGCGAACGATGGTCGCGTTAGTTCCGGGCGCCTCCTCGTAGATCGGCTTTCCATCCCGCAGTGTCCAGCCGTCAGTTGCAGAGATGTCAGCTACTTCTCCAACTGCGTCCGGACAAATCTTGCACCGAAACTGTATTCCGTAGCCGTATTTCTTTCCGCGCCAGGCATCTTCATATGTCATGTCATAAATAGCACCGTCTCGAGTGCCCACACGCAGCGGGCCAGGCCATCCCTCCCCTCGCCATCGGAACAGTTCAACGTCCTGTTCGTCGACGCCGTGGTGGCGCATAATTGCCTTAGCAATGTGAGCGTTGGGGACGCCGCCACAAAATATTGTCAACATGTATGGGACAAGTCTGTCGACCCTGGAATCGATACGCGCAAGGGCACGGATAGCGGAGATGTCACAAGGCTTCGCGATCACCGCGAAGCGTGTGCCTTCGTCGAGAAGCCGGTGCACGTTGACGAGAGGTGCTGATGGGCCGTAGCGAGACTGAGCCCCACCCAGCACTTCATCCGACGTTCGCGAGATTGTCGATGTTGTAAGCCATGGCTTTCGATTATCGGCGCGGACGTGCAATACGGCTTCAACGCGACCGCTGTCCAAAAGATAGCGGCCGAGGGCCGTCAAAGTGCCGCCCGCCGCCGCCTTATGGCGGACGGCCGGGTCGGTGGACCAGGATCGATGTATCTCACGCATCGGTCCCCACGTGGGATGGACGGCGACCCCTTCAGGTCTGCCGGGTCCCTGTATCGAGACGCCTGGGCATGTGGCCATTACCTGCGCGTTCTTCTCATCCCCGAGTTTCTTTCTGACGAGGGGCCGCATGTTACCGTTGACATTGATGCCCATCGATATGGCGGAGCCGGCGATGCTGGCGCACAGTCCACAGCCTGTGCAGAGGCCCCCACTAACTACATCCTCGATGGTCTGAGCCGATGCCGCGGAAGCTTTTCGCGAAGCACACGGATTTGTCATTCAGGAAGCGTCCTTCACCCTGCGCTGGGCGGTCGGTTGCCTAGAGCAGCCATACTAAGAAAAGCGTCTAAGGCATGTTGGCGCCTAAAAACCGCGAAAGTGCTACACCGATCGGAGAAATTCTCCAGAAGATGGTCTGGATTCCTCGATTTCGCTATTGCCGGAGTCAATCCCATGACGCATGTGCAGTCTAACTCTCAGCTCGCGGACTGCGGGCGCAGCAGCGGGCTGGCGCCGTGATCGTGTCCCGCTTCTTTGCCGAATGAATCCCGCCGATCAGCGCACCTAGCGGGAACGTCCGGCCGATCACGCGCGCAAGGACGAGCACCCGCGTCCCAAGATACAACCGAAGGTCTCGCCCAAGCTGAAACCCATCCTGCGCGATCCGGGCACAGCGACGGCGCGGGAAGTCCGGGCATCAATGACGGCGACGGCGCCACGATTCTCCCGTCCGAAGCGGACGTGAAGAAGCATGGCTTACCTCCGCGCGCTTCCGTGGGCCCGCGACCGCCGCCGAGCATTATGGCATCTTGGCTCATCTTCACCCGACTGGCGGCCGTGGCTGCCGAACTGCCCGCGATCAAGGCCGGCGCAGCCGCGGCCTAAACGACAGGCGCGCGTCGCTAAAGCACGACACGAAGTCCTCGATCGGCCGAACCGGACGCTTCCTGATGAATTTCATGATAGCGGCCGGCGGCTCCCCTTGGACGGTATAGAACACGCGGAAGAGAGGCGGCAGCACAATGACGGCTGCAATCAATGCGACAGGCGATACAAAAAGTCCCTGCGCGCATGCTGGTTATTTGGTGCATGGGCGTTCTGAGCGTTTTGACCGGAGATGGAGCCCAATAGAGCGTAGGAGACGCGCCGGACGAACCCGTCTCAACAGCGAATAGGCAATCAGGTCATGATCCATTCCTTGAAACGACGCGACACCGCATCGAAGTTATCTGCCCAGTACTCGCTGCTAATTGTGACGGTGCTGGAGTTATTCAAATCTGGCTGCCACTTGCGATCCTCAGCCGAAAACATCGACGCAGCGTTCTTTGACACCGGAATATTGCCGGCCTGACGCTCCAGCCGCACCTCAACTTCTGAGCGTAGCATGTAGGCGATAAGTTTCATCGCGCCCTCCTTGTTCCGCGCGCCCTTGAGCACTGCGACGGCGCCGGTATTGAGCACATTCTGCTCAAGGGAGAAGGCCAAGGGGACCCCACCGCCCGGGGCAGTCGTCGCTTTGGCGCGATTGGCATAGGTAATGCTGAAGTCGACTTCACCGGTCTGCACAAACGAAACCGATTGAGGCGTGGCAACTGGCCATACAACATTCGACTTTATCCGGTCGAGCGCCCTGAACGCGCGATCCAGATCCAGAGGATACATGTCTTTCGGCGCCACGCCATCGGCGAGAAGCGCTATCTCCAGAGCGCCATCGGGAACAGGTCGCATGGCGCGTCGCCCTGGGAACCTTTTCAAATCGAAGAACTCAGCGAAGTTCGCTGGATGCTTTCCGGGCCCGTATCTCTTCGGATCCCACATTATGCCAGCGGCATAAATTTCATACGTGGCGACGTCGATTGTCGGTCGCACCACCAACTGCTTGAGTTCAAAGATGGACGGATCCAGCCTCTCCCAAAAGCCCTGCTTGGATCCAGAAGCTAAAACTGTACCGCCGTCCAAATAGATGTCCCATTCGACCTTGCCCGTGAGCTGCATAGCCCTAACTTTCGCGAGGTCCGCTGTACCGACCAAGTTGACCTTGATTCCCGTCTCCTCAGTGAAAGGATTTGTCACAGACTGGGCCAAGGCCTCTTGGTAACTTCCCCCAATACCCCCCCGGCCATCGTCAGCGAATCAGAGGCGGCCACGGCACGCGAGAGCCCGGTCACCATCGGCGCCGCGAGTACGCCGGCCGTCCCAGCAAGGAAGCCGCGGCGGGACACTGTTGACACGAGCTTTTTCATGAACGTGTACCTTCCGTTTTTTTCTGGCCTCACGTTTGAGGGTCGCAGAATGATTGCATCGGAAACATCGCGCAGAATTTCTCTGAATGTCCCACCGAGGCCACAGCATTTTTGCTCGTTTTTCCTTCCTTTTAGCAGATTTGCTGCATAGGTACGGCGCGGCCGTGGTCGCTTCTATGTGATAGACCCCCTGTCTCCACACTCACGACCGAACGTACTGCACGGAAACCTATCGCACGAGAAACGTAAGCGCTTAGCCGCCACCGTATGGACGCAGGCTTGACGCTTTGCGGAATCGCCACGGCATGAGGTCTTCGATTCTGCTATGGGGATGGCCGTCGATAATG
>NZ_JAIRDQ010000025.1 GCF_021458635.1 Bradyrhizobium monzae | reverse complement strand
GAACCCGAATCCTTTGCGCAGAAAGAACATTCAATTCAATTTCGAGAGATGTGAATGTCCCGCGCAATCAGGGAAGGCGAGTGAGTCCCGGCTTGCCGGTCACATAAAAAAGCGCCCGTCCAGATCCCTGAACGAGCTGCTCATCAAACCCTTCACAGGTCAAACACCGACCGTTGTGTGCAAACGCCGCACACAACGGTCGGTCATTATCTCAATCGAGATCGTCGGGATGCACCCGGCGACGTCTGCGCAACGGTTCCTTCGAACGATGCTCGGCATCCCGGCCCTCGCGAAGCAAATCGCCCAGCTTGCGAAGCGGCGTCTCAACCATCCGGTCTTTAAAGCCAGCCAACATCCGGTCGGCCATCCGGTCAGCCATTCGCCGACCCTCGTCCAGATCAATGTCAAAAAGATCGATGTCCAACAAATCTTCACGGTACTGGCGCTTGCGGCGTTGCCGTTCGGCATCAGCCCATGCCTGCTTTTCATCTTCATTCGGGCCTTCGAGCCACGCCTGGCGGCGCTTCTTCTCGCGCTCCGCCCAAGCTGCAACATCACTCTCAGGTACCGCCCACGGCTCATGTTCGCTAACGGTCTCGTTCTCGGAACGCCGGGACTCCGTCGAAGCCTTGCTCATGAACAATCTCCAATAAGGATAGGTAAAAGATAGCATGTCCTAAAAACTTGTCCATCCGCCCCAGTCGCGCGGGCGCGGATTGAACGTGGGATTCGTGCATCGCTTGGACGATTTCGTGGCCTTTGCCTCTCCCTGAGTGACCTACCGCACACGCCCGAGACTGCGTTGACTCACCTCTTGCCCGATCACGTTAGATTGCTCGATGGCAGCAAGCTTGCGCCCTTGGCGGAGCGCCAACATCATAAAAATGAAGGCGCAGAAAAGCAGCGTTCCGGGAATGAAATATGGCCCGACTCCGAGCGCAGTATTCAGGCTTGCGAAAGCATCCTCTCGGAACCCGAGAGACGCGATCGTGCCGATCAAGGCTGTCCAAATGCCGTACTGCAAGAGGCGGGTCTGCAACATGCGAAGCGAGACTTCGATCGAGCGGCCGGATGTCAGCAGCTTGCCCACATTCGCTATGATCTCCCTGGTTTCTCCGAACGTCTCGGTCACGCTTCCAATCAGTTCCCGTTGTTTGAATATCTCGCCAACGTCGATCCGGGCGGCGCGTACCATAAATTGTGCTTCGTCCTGCACCGGATCGTATTTGGGCGAGAGTTCGAAGACGATTGCGTCCCGAGTCAACAGCGCCCGCAAGTACAGCGAGACCGTGGCGGGAATAGATAAGCCGTGTTGACGTATGACTGACATCATCCGAACCACGACATGTCTGGCCGCCAGCCAGGTCACGCTCCCGCCGGGACTGCGGAAGCCGTCGAGATAGTCCTCGAGCACGATGGACATATCGCGGCGAAACCCGGTGAGGTCTTGGCTAGGCGCGGCTTCGATCCATCGCAATAGCTCGTCTATTGCGTCGTCGAATTGTTCGCGAAGTGTGTACTGCATAAAAAATCGAAATGAATCCTGATGCTCTTCGGTGAACCGTCCAACGACGGCAAAGTCGACATAAGCTATTCGATTGTCGGGCAGAACCAGGATACCGGCAGGGCTTAGGTCGGAATGGAAAAGCCCGTCCCGATAAATCTGGTTGAGCGTGCTCCAGTAGATGCGTCGGGCGATGAGACGCAGGTCATAGCCCTGGTCCTTGAGCGTCTCGAGATATTGCCGGTCGTCGTGTTGGATCGCGTTCAGTATCCGTCGCACGGGTATCCCGTCGACGAATTCCCAGGTCAAAATACGTTTGGCGGTATATTCTTTTCTGACCGCGAAACAGAATTCGGCGGCATCGCCCTTGGAGAGCTCCGACATGACGGTCGCATTGCGCGCTGCTTCCGAGAGGTCCAGCTCCGAAAAGAGAGCGTGCTCGAACTCATCGACATAGGCGGCAACTGAATTGGCTCCAAAAACACCCGCCCAATCCAGTGGCGCGGCAAGCCAGTGCATCAAGCGGATATCTGTAGTGTATTTTTTTCGTGTGGCCGGATCTTGTATCTTCACTGCGAGCCGCTTGCCGTCGCGAGACGTCGCCTGGTGAATTTGTCCGCTTGACGTGACTGCAAAGGGGGTGCGTTCAAACGTCGCAAAAATCTCGTCGGGGGACCGGCCGAGGTCATCGATGATGGTTTTATGAATGGCGGAATATTCTTCCGCCGTGACCTCGTTGGTGATCTGCAGTAATTCCTGGCAGTAGTCCGCTGGCAGCAGGTCAAAGCGAAGCGCCAGAGCTTGACCGAGCTTGATGAAGGTGAAATCCAGTTTTTCAAACACTGCGCGCAGAGCGCGCGCCGATCTCTGCGGGCTCGACCGAAAGGGCAATGTCGCTGGGAGTTGATGCCGTGCCAGCAAAAGCATCAGTTGGAATAGGCGTGCTATCGTTCTGACTATATCAGGCATCTGCTCCACCGCGTGTTATCCGCATAAGCAGCTATTGCGCAATTGAAGCGGACTATCGCCGCCACAATCCTAGGTTCCGCTGCATGTGCGTGCAAGCCGATAGTGATCTGTCCGTGTAAGACATGCTTGAACGACCGTGATGCACGGTGTGCTCATCGTCACTGACTTCATCGCCTGGATGACCGATCGAAGCGAGGCTCAAGCCTGTACAAATCCGGTATCGTCATGTTAAATATGGGCTTTGGTATATATTATCGGTCGCGGTCCGACCGTGATGAGTGATTGGCAATTGATCGACAGAATTGGCCACGTGTTTTTGGGCGCACGCCGTCTTGGCCAAATTGTCTCGGCTGCTGTGCGCTTTTATATCCGTCCCAAAATTTGGCCTGGAAAAGTAGCGGTTCCACCGGAAGTACGCCTCCGTCTTTTTTTGGAGGATTTGGGTGGCGCTTGGATGAAGATCGGACAGGCACTCGCGTTGCGGTTCGATTTGCTGCCAAGTGAATATTGCGCCGAGCTGTTGAAGCTCCTCAACCAGACCCCGACAGTTCCGTACGAAGCGATCCGCCAAGTGATCTTGGGTGAGCTTGGTTCGTTTCCCGAGCAGATATTTGCAACCTTCGATCCTGTGCCGCACGCAACAGCTTCGATCGCCCAAGTTCACATCGCGACCACGCTCGATGGTGAAAAGCTCGCAATCAAGGTGCAGAGGCCTCGGGTCCAGGAACAATTTGAAGCCGACTTCCGCATCTTCCGGATGATATCCTACCTCGTCGGGCTGATGGATGCGTTAGGAGGATCCGCGCTTCGCTCTTTCTCGGAAGAGTTCGAGAGGTGGAGCCGCGAGGAATTGGATTTCACCACTGAGGCAAAAAATGCCTTTCGGATACATGTGCGATCCGAGCAGGACCCAATTCAGCGCTGTGCGGAAATTCGTTTCGAGTTCTGCACGAGGCGCGTTCTGGCCACAAAGCTGCTGATGGGCGTCTCGTTGCTGGAGGTTGGCAACGCAGTGCGTACGAAGGACCCCGAAGCTTTGCGTCGTCTGAACTTGCAACCCGAAGATCTCAAGACGATCGCGCGAAATTACTTTTGGTCGATCTACAACCAAATCTTCCGCGACGGCATCTTTCACGCAGACCCGCATCCTGCGAACGTCTTCGTGCTCCGCGGAAACAGAATCGGATTTGTAGATTTCGGCGCGACCGGCCGGCTCACCAAGGAGTTTCGATCCTCACTCTCCAAGATATTCATCCATTTGTACCGAAGTAACATCGAGCAGGCTGTCGTTGAAAATTTCAAGCTGCTTGTTCCATCGGAAGATACCGACCTGCGTCAAGCGCGGGAAGAGTTTTACATCGCGTATCAAATGTATCGACTTTCCCTGGATATTGGAGGGGCGGATATACGACGGCTCACCACCGAATTGCTGACGGGCACCATGACGATTGCGCGCCGCCACAAGATCCTCATGCCGCCCGAGCTGAGCATCTATTACAAGACCATCATGACCGTCGATGCGGTCGTTTCTGAACTGGCGCCCGAATATGATTGGCTGTCCGATTTGCCCGAATTCTTTACGCGAGGCTTTGTTTCAGATGTCCGGGAAGGGATCCATCGCTGGCCGGAAGTCGTGCTCGCGACCAAGCATCGCTCGGGTCGCTTGTTGACCGATGCAGCCAGCCTGACGGCGTCGTTCCAGTTCTTCAATCCAGCCTTGAAGAGCATGCAGACGAGGGCCGTGCTCTACGGAATCTGGGCGGTTGCCTTTTGTGTGGCGGCTTATCTGGCTGCAAAGGGTGACATGTCGCTCTTGAACGACATCGTGGGCGTGAGCCGTCGCTGGATCGTTTTCGGCTTCATGGCAGCTGCAATCGTTTCCCTGCTGCTCATGCAGCGGCAAATCCGCGACATCCGGAAAGTCAAAACGTGACCTGACTCACGGAACTTTCCGGTCGCGCTGTGTTCGAGTGAGGTCCATGGTGAAGAGCATGAATACTCAAATTCTGAACACTCCCGATCTGGATATCGACAGCAAAGCGGACGTGGCCATCCCGCGTCTTTACAATTTTGCTGAAGATGTCCTTGCTCGAAATCTGAGCGCGGGGCGCGGCGACAAGACCGCCTATATCGACCCGCGTGGGACCTGGAGCTATGGCCAGCTCGCTGAGCGGGTTGCCCGGTTTGGCAATCTGTTGCGCGGTCTTGGCATTCAGCGCGAGCAACGCATTTTGATTTGCCTCCCCGACACGATCGACTGGCCGACGTCGTTTCTTGGCGCCGTCAAGGCGGGTGTCGTCGCGATTCCGGTCAATACACTGCTGGGCGAAGTCGAATACCGTACGATACTGGAGGATAGCCGTGCCCGCCTGCTGATCGTGTCAGAGGAGCTATATCCGCTGTTTGCGGATCTGATCGAGACGACTCCGGACCTCGAGCACATTCTCGTGTCGGGTAGTCAGAGTTTCGGGCACACACTCTTCGAGGATGCCCTGCAGGCAGCCGGTGCAACCGATTATACCGCGCCGACCATCAACGACGAGGTGTGCTTCTGGCTTTATACTTCGGGCTCGACCGGAACGCCGAAGGCTGCGGTGCACGTGCATGCCACTCTGGGATACACCGCCTCCTGCTACGGCGCTGACGTCCTCTGCCTTACCGCGGATGACGTCGTTTATTCGGTGTCGAAACTGTTCTTCGCCTATGGTCTCGGCAATTCGATGGTTCATCCTCTTTCGGTCGGTGCGACGACGGTGCTGGCGTCAGAGCGTCCGACTCCCAATTCAGTCGCGGCCCTGATGCGAACGCATGGCGTTACCGTGTTCTTTGCGGTGCCGACATTCTATACGGCGTTTCTTGCGGCAGATCCGGTGCAACGCGAAGCACTGAGACTTCGATGCTGCCTTTCTGCCGGCGAGGCGCTTCCGGTCAATATCGGGCAGACCTGGAGCGAACGCTTTGCCGTCGACATACTTGACGGCCTCGGGTCTACCGAAATGCTCAGCACGTTCCTGTGCAATCGCATGGGAGAGGCGCGCTATGGCACCAGCGGCAAGCCTGTGCCGGGTTTTGAGGTCCGTCTCGTGGACGACGCTGGCGCCGTTGTCGCGCAGGGCGAGATCGGTGAGCTGCAGGTGCGGGGACCGACAGCAGCGATCATGTATTGGAACGATCGTGAGCGATCTCGCTCGACTTTTTTAGGCGAGTGGCTTCGTTCGGGAGACAAATACGTCCAGGACAAGGACGGTTACTATTCGCATTGCGGGCGTCGGGACGACATGATGAAGGTCGGCGGGATTTATGTGTCGCCAATCGAGGTCGAAGGCGCGCTGCTGGGTCATCCTGACGTGCTCGAAGCGGCCGTCGTGGGTTGGCCCGACGAGGATGGCCTGATCAGGCCCAAGGCATTCGTTGTTCTCAAATCGTCCGGCAAGCCGAACGAAGCCACGGCACTTGCACTTCGAGAGCATTGCCGCAAGCGGCTCGCGACTTTCAAATACCCGCGCTGGATCGAGTTCCGCACCGAACTGCCGAAGACTGCGACGGGTAAGACTCGGCGTTTCAAATTGCGCGCAGAGGCGAACCAAGACGACCATACGGGCTCGGAATAGAAGCAAGTTTGTCGATCCTCTCCGAGCGACATGGGCAATGCTTCTCAAGTCGAACCGGCGATGCGAACGCGACGCGACTGAAGCGTCGTCCGACGCAGGTTCCTTATTCCAAGGCTCTCAGGATCGTCGCACGTACGCGGTCGACGGAGTTATTGATGAAGAAATGACCTCCTTCGACAGTTTCGGTCGTAAACGGCCCGCTCGTTTCTTTTTCCCAGCCGGCGATTGCAGATGGCGTGCACACAGGGTCGCGGTCCCCGGCCATTGCGTAAACAGGACAAGCAAGTGCAGGTGCGGGCAAGTACTGATATGTCTCGAACATCTTCATGTCTGCCTTGAGTATAGGCAGCAACATCTCCATCAGGTCTGCTTCAGCCAGGACAGCCGGAGAGATTCCGCCGGGATACCGATCAATTTGCTTCTTGATAAATTGGGCATCAGGCAGCGTGTGCAGCTCTGGGCGGCCCGACTTCTCTGCGGGTGCTTCAGCTGCGGCCACTATCAGGGCCCGCGGTTGCTGCAGCTTGGTATCCCGCGCCAGGATACGCGCCGTTTCGAAAGCAATAAGCCCGCCAAGGCTATAGCCGAACAGGGCATAAGGCATCGGCGGCAGGCGCGTTATTTCGTCAGCCAGATGCCGAGATGCTTCACTGACGCTGGTCAACAGGGGTTCCCGTCTGCGATCCCAGCGACCCGGCAACTGGACTGCGCCAACCTCGATATTTTCGGGCATGCTCCGCGCCAGCATGTGGTAAACTTGCGCGCTCCCACCGGCATAGGGAATACATAACACACGCGCCTGCGCATCGTGGCGTTTCGGGCGAAATTCGATCCAGGGACTAAGCATTGCGATACTGAGCGAGGAGATATGAGCTTACGATTAGGACTCCTCGGACGCACATTGGTCAACCGCGACTTGCATGAAGAGGGCCGCTTCTGGTGACAACAGATTGCCCCGAGGCCACCGCCGAATAGTCGTCGGACGATTTTATCGACTTGGAGAGACGCACATGGATTCTCATTCGACGGACGAAGAAGTTCGCACGCTGCGGCGGCTGCTCGCAATGCGTGAGGCTCAACTTGCCGAAGCAAGGAATGAAATCGAGCGGCTCAAGAACCAGTTCGTCTCTAGAACCGTTGAACAGAGCGCGTCGACCTGTTCTCGCTAGAGCCGCGCCCGTAGTCGCTCGAAGGAAAAATTGGTCTGTCCAAGTCCGATTGGAACAATGCGGCGGCGAGAAGCATTAAAGAGAGTTGGGAGCAGCCAAAGAAAGCTTCGCCGTGTCGGTCGCCCACAAGCCACCTCGGATCGCCAAAGCGAACGGCATTGACATTTGTTACGAAGTTTTCGGCGAAGTCAGCGCCGAGCCGTTGGTGCTGATCATGGGGCTTGGCGGCCAGATGGTGCAGTGGGACGACGCCTTCTGCGAGCAGATTGCCGCACGCGGATTTCGCGTGATTCGTTTCGACAATCGCGACACCGGCAAATCTTCCAAGTTCAGCGGCGGCAAGAGCCTGACGGTTTGGGAAATGCTGAAGGCGCGCTTTCTGAACATACCGCCTGCAGCGCCATATACGCTGCGCGACATGGCCCAGGATACAATCGCGCTCATGGACGTGCTCGGCATTCGCTCGGCGCACATGGTCGGGGCTTCCATGGGCGGAATGATCGCCCAGGAAATCGCGATTACGTTCCCCGAACGCGTGCGTTCGTTGATCTCAATCATGTCGACCACGGGCGATCCCGATTTGCCGCAGCCAAGCAACGAGGCCGTCTCCTTGCTGACGGAGCCGCAACCGAAGAGCCGCGACAAATTCATCGCGCGCTTCAAGCGAAACTGGAAGGTGCTCCGGGCAGGCCGCTTTCCCGAGGATGAAGCCCTCGACCGCTCCCGCGCCGAACGTGTCTTTGATCGCGGGGTCAATCCGGCCGGCGTCGAAAGGCAGATACGGGCTGTCCTTGCATCGGGGAGTCGCAAGGAACGGCTAGGCAAGGTCAAGGCGCCGACGCTGGTCATCCACGGTACTGCCGATCCGCTGGTTGATCCGAAGGCAGGTGAGGATACTGCGGCTTCGATTCCAGGCGCCAGGCTGATGATCGTTCCAGGCATGGGCCACGCGCTTCCCATGCCGATCTGGCCAGAGATCATAGACGCCATCGACAGGCACGCACACGAGGCAAGTGCGAAGGCGGCGTGAGCTGCCCGGACGGCCGGTTTCGAAATCGTGCGGTCAGGCAGGATGGCTGGCTCTCACGTTCAGCCATAGATCCAGGTCATGTCAAAGTGGCGCCGCGGGACGACGATCCGAAGCGTGGGCCTGCGCTAATCCATTGTAAAATACGTGTATTTCGGCGCCGGCTGGAGAAGTGTGACGTACCTCAAGGAGGTTTGTGAGGGCATTCAATATCACCCACGGGATCGTTTCATGAATTTGGAATATTCCCGTGAAGAATCATTTTCCCTTGCTGGACCCGCTGCGTTTCGCGACCGCTGTCGGAGTCGCCATTTTTCACCAGATGTTCTGGTCGTGGGCCTGGGTTTCGATTGGCGTCCCGGGTTTCGAGCGCTACGTCGCCGCCGATGTTTTGTACCCGTCCGCCGCGCCCTTCACATGGTTCGGCTGGGTCGGCGTTGAGATCTTTTTCGTGATTTCCGGCTTCGTCATCGCGAATTCCGCGTGCAAGTGTTCGCCGAGCGAGTTTCTTCTGGGGCGCGCGCTCAGGCTTTATCCGGCCGTCTGGGTCTGCGCCACCGCGACCCTTCTCGTTCTGCTTACCCTCGGGAGCGGACCGGCATCGGAATTCATTCTGCCCTATATCCACGCCATGCTGATGGTCCCCAAGGGCGTGACAGGTCAGTGGCTTGATGGCGTCTACTGGACGCTGGCAGCCGAGACCGCGTTCTACGGACTCGTATTTTGCGCGATGCTCACGAGAAAGATCACGCTGCGGCATCTCGCTTGGGGTCTCACAATCTACAGCGCGATATTCAACGCGATCGCGTTACTGGTGCTGTCGTGCACGACGCCGGACGACTTGCCTTATCTGATCATCCTGATGTTTCGCGTGCCGTGCGCGGCATTCCTGCTGACACATGGTTGCTTCTTTGCGCTGGGAATCTGGCTGTTCATTTCCGCGAACAGGGAACTGACGAGACTCGAACTGGTCGCCGTTGCCATCACCTGTGTTTCGGGCGCCGCGGAAATCTACTTCTTCGCCTCGTTCTTTTTGACGAGCATCTCCGCCATCTCGGATCAATCAGCCCTTGTGCCGATCATGGTCTGGGCGGCCGCGGTGTCTCTCATCGCCTTTGTCGCGAACCGGAATAGGCGCTCTGCAGGCATCGCTTCTTCCGAGGCGCCAGCCTATTGGAGAACGCTTGGACTCATCACCTACCCGTTCTATCTCACTCACAACGTCGTCGGCACAGCGATCATTCGCTTCCTGGTCGATGCAGGCCTGGATGCCACCTCTGCGCTGTGGCTTCAGCTGGGCATGCTTGTCCTGGTCTGCTGGTTCATTTCCACGAAGGTCGAGCCGGCCGTCAGATCGGCGATGACGCGAACTCTTTCGTATTTCGGAAAGCTTCCGAAGAGGCAGCCGGCATTGCGGCGTCCTGCGTTGTCTCGGGGGCTGGGCCTTCTGCGGCCTGTCCCAGCCAAGTGAACGGCACTGCGCGGTAGCCGGTGCTCAGCACAAGCGTGCAAGGGGCGGCACTATTTCGCGCCTTGCCAGCTCTCGCCGCAGCGAGCCACCACAGCTGAAAGGTTTGGTCGCTACGGGGAATAGACAGACTGGACCGGGATTTCGGCCAAGTCTCCGGGCATATCACGTCCGTCGATGCTCTTGATCCGTGAAAACCCCAGGCTGTTGCAAACGAAACCCGCATCCGATTTCCGAAGCATGTCGCTGGATATGGACGCCTCGGCAGCTCCGAGCTCTGCAACGAAGCGCTTGCGCGCCAATCCGGGCAATATTCCGTCCGCCTTCGGCGGTGTGATCCAGGCGCCTTCGATCCTGACGAATAAATTGCCGACGGTTGCACACGCCACATGCCCTTCCGTATTGAGCATGACGGCGTCGTCAACGCCGCGGTCGATGGCCTCTCGCCGTGCCAGGATATTGTCTCCATAGCCTAATGACTTGATCCTCGAGAGAGGAGAGTGCTCGTTTCGGCGCGTGGATCGACACACCACAAAATCCTGCGGATGCGTGGCGGGGCTGGGAGCTACGGTCAAAACGCAAGTCGGTTGTGAAGCAGCGTCCTTCGGCCAGAGCCCTCTGGCGGCAGATCCCCTCGTGACCGTCAATCGGATTGCACTCGGCGTATCCACGGCGGCACCCGTCAGCAGCCGATCGATCGCGTCTGAGATGCGATTCTCGCTGAAGGGGATCGTCAGACCAATTTCGACCGCTCCGGCCTTCAGCCTCTCGAAATGGTCAGACAGCCAAAATGGAGTGGATCCCACGGCTTTGATTGTTTCGAAAATCCCGTCTGCCAGAGTGAAGCCCCGATCTGCGACGGGCACGCGAGCTTCACCCTGATCGACAAAATCTCCATTCAGCCAGACGGCGCTCATACGAACATCTCGCAAGCCTTCAATTGGGATTCGTTGGCGAACCGCCAGTTTCGTCCGCACCTATAAGCTCGTATCGATCCGGACTAAACCCACCGGTGAGCGCCATGACGACGGATTTGATCGAGGCCGCAGCCTTCAGGAGCATCTCGTCGAATTCCCCCTCTGCTGTAGAGGCGGCTACGACGCCGCCTCCGACGCCCATCGACAGTCGTCCTTTGCTCGCGACGATGGTTCTTATCACGATGCTCAAATCGACCGCCCCATCGGTACCCAGCCAGCCCAAAGAACCTGAGTATACGCCTCTCGCCCTCCGTTCCAGTTCGTCGATAAATCGCAAGGTGCGGGTCTTGGGCGCGCCGGTCATCGAGCCGCCGGGGAACGCATTTCGGATCAATTGGACTGAACCAGCAGAGGGCTGCAACGTGCCGGTCACGGTACTGACCAATTGATGAACCGTGCGATATGACTCCACATCGAATAGCTTCGGCACGCGAACGCTGCCGGGAGTGCAGCTTCGTGAGAGGTCGTTTCGCAACAGATCGACAATCATGACGTTTTCGGCGCGATCCTTCTCGCTCGTTCTCAATTGCTCCGCGAGTTGATCATCCCTGAGTGGATCCTGGTCGCGCTTGATTGTGCCCTTGATCGGCTTCGTCTCGACTTTCCCGTTTGTGTCGATCGAGAGGAAACGTTCAGGCGAGGCGCTGAGGACGGCGCCTTCGGGCCACTTGATGAATGCAGCATGAGGGGCGGGATTGACCTTCCTCATGGTTCGATAGAGCGTCAACGGGTCGACATCGGCGTCACAATGCAACTCGTTCGTCAAGCAGACCTGATATGTTTCGCCTTGCCCTATGAGATCCAGGCATCGCCGGATGTCGGATAGATAGGTCTCTTTGTCGCGATCCAGGAAAAACTTGATGGGCTCGTTTGGTATGTTCTGAACCTCGGGTATCGCCGAGGGGGCCATCCGTTCGATCATCGCGATGGTGTGATCGATCCACTTTTT
This sequence comes from Bradyrhizobium monzae, assembly GCF_021458635.1. Lineage (GTDB taxonomy): Bacteria > Pseudomonadota > Alphaproteobacteria > Rhizobiales > Xanthobacteraceae > Bradyrhizobium. Next base: position 7,510 of record NZ_JAIRDQ010000025.1, on the reverse strand, counting down.
CGCCCGATCCGCGTTGGACGGTTCATCGATAGCCAAAACATAGGTTTTCTTCTCGACGTGATCGACCGCGATGAATCGGTCCGAATAGATGAACATCGCGTCTGGCGTCGCCGCACGTCGGTCTGTCGGTGAGCCGCAGTCGTTCCGAAGCTCGTAACCGAACCATCCGACGTATCCGCCGACGAACGGGCAGGGAGGGGCGGGCTCCGGGCGGCTGGGTTCTATCCGTGCGAGATATTCGAAGATTCCGGTGTGCTTGGTGTGGATGCCGCTACGGTCGCATATTTCGAGACGTTGATCTGCGCATCGATATTGCAGGCAGGCCGCGTTTGGGCCGGAGGCATCGCCTGCATAGGACCAGCGAGCCCGCCCTTGTTCGACGAGACTGCTGTCAAGCCAATAGGCATGTGGCGATTCGGAGAACAGCGACGTGAACGTGTCCTCCATGTTGATTTCACGAGGGAGCTCCTTCCAGAACGTTCGCTTCCGGGATGCCTCCAATGCCTTCCGCTGAGCGCAGCCATTCAATGATTTGCCGCGACCGTTTGAGCGGCTTTCTGACGGAACGATCATCCGACAGAAATTTTCCAGCAGCGTCCGGCCGTGTTCAGTGATGATGGATTCGGGATGAAATTGAACGCCCCATTGCGGTCGTTCGCGATTGGCAAGTCCCATGATCAAGCCATCCTCGGTCCAGGCCGTCGCCTCCAGGCTCGAAGGAAGGGGCCGTTGTGCGATCAACGAATGGTAGCGCGCTGCCCTGAAGGGAGAAGGAATCCCTTTGAAGAGTCCGGTGTCGTTGTGATGAACGAGGGAGGTTCGTCCGTGCATAGGCGCGGGCGCTCGAACCACCGGGCCGCCTGATAGCGCGGCTATGCCCTGATGACCGAGGCATACGCCAAGCAATGGGACCTTGGCTTCCTCGATGGCATTCCTGCACAGACCGAAATCATCCGGGTGATCTGGTCGCCCAGGACCTGGCGAAATCACAATTCCATCGAATTGTTCGCCCTTGAGCTCGTCCCAGGAAATCTCGTCATTCTTCACGACGAGCGGCGGCTCTTGGCAAATCTCGGCAAGGAGATGGACGAGATTATAGGTGAAGGAGTCGTAGTTATCGATGACAACCAGTCGCATGCTGCACCCGACCATGAAAAGTTTTCACATGAAAATCAAAGCTCGCGATATCGAGAGTGCTTTTTAGTCGAAGACGCTGACCGTCGATGTGACATACGTCTCACTGTGGGGACGTCGTCATTGCGTGTTCCCTGCAAAGTTTTTTGTGGTCGAAATGCACGTTATCTTTGCGGCGATTTGAGGCGCCCATCGAAACACGCCAATCGCGGGCGCCCCTTCGCGCACACAGGGCGCGTGACACTTGGAATTCAGGCCATTTGCATCTGCACGATAGTTTAATTGCTGGTCGAACGCACCTTCGCCGAATGCGCATTTTGCCAGCACAAGATGGCCAATATGGCGTCATCGGTTATGCCCAAAGCTGTGACGCGAAAATAATCATCACGGCGCCGATCGCAGCGACCCTCTGTCACTTGGTCAATCATGCTGGCGCCAAGGTTCAGTATTCAGGCGTCGGAGTGTGATCAAGCTGCCCTGGCATTGGAAGGCACGGTCACTGCAGTTGCGATGAGGCCGTATGCAACTATGAAGCGCCCGCGCAACTCGACAAGTGGCAGCTCGCCGTCGATTCGGGTTCCGGCGACCAGCAGCTTCGCAGCGAATGTGCCCATTGGATCGATCGCCACGCGAGCGTCTTCGAATCCGAGCCCGCGGCCAGTCAGGGGATACCAGGCCTTGTAGACGGACTCTTTCGCGCTGAACAACAGCCGGCCCCAGTGAACCGCTGGAAATCTGCGGGATAATGCGGCGAGCATCTCGGGCTCGCTCGCGACAGTGATCGTTTCCTCGACCCCGTCGGGCAGTCGGTGGTTCTGCTCGGTATCGATCCCGATGCTCGCGAGCACGCTTTGTGAGGCGACTGCGGCGGCCCGGAACCCGGTGGTGTGAGTTATGCTGCCGACAACGCCCGTCGGCCACAACGGCTCGCGTTTCGGGCCTGCGCGGATTGGAACCGGTGCGTGTCCAAGCTTGGCGAGTGCATCGCGGGCGCAGCGTCGTGCTGTTATGAACTCACGACGGCGGCTTTCGACGGCGTTCGCAACGATAGATTCTTCTCCCGGAAAGCTCTGCTCTCCCGGCGCGTCTTCGAACGTTTCGACCGCCACGACGCCGTGGGGCAACAGCTTTTCGATCATGCCGGCAGCACCTTCCTGGGCATTGGCGGCCTGCTGCGCTTGCTCCACTCGCGCGGATAGCCGATCGAGACTTCCTCAAACCGGACGCCATCATAGTAGGTTGTCCGCGGGATGTGCAGGTGACCATAGACAACGACGCTGGCACGAAAGCGGATATGCCAATCGGCGGTGCGGTTCGTACCGCACCATTGCGCGAATTCCGGAAATCGCAGTGCCTGGGTCGGCTGGCGGATAAGCGGCCAGTGCCCAACGAGGATCGTCTTCACATCGGGCTCCAGCGCAAGCAACCGGCGTTCGGTGTCTTTCAGCCGTGCACTGCACCAGGATTCTCGATCAGGATAAGGAGTGGGATGCAGCAGCACTTCGTCGGCGCAGACCACCCCGGTCTCGTGCGCGTATGCCAGCGACTCTTTTTTTGTTCTCGTCCCGGGCGCAAGCCAGGAGTGGTCGTAGAGCAGGAACAGCGGCACTATGGTTACAGGACCGCTTGGGTCCGGCCAGATAGCATAATCATCCTCTGGCGTCAGAATGTCGTTGTACCGGCACATTTGAACCAGAGCCTGGTAGCGGGCAACGCCTCTTAGCTGGACGGGGTCGTCACGAAGCGTCCACAGATCGTGGTTGCCGGGCGTCCAAATGACTTTCGCAAACCGGCTCCGCAATAGCGAAAGCGTCTTCTCTATCTTGCTGAACGTATCGTCCACGTCGCCGGCGACGATCAACCAGTCGTCACTCGTTTCCGGACGCATTTCTTCGATGATGCGCGTGTTCTCCGAGAATGAGCCGTGAAGATCGCTGGTGGCAAACAGGGATCCCCGCACCTGGACTCCTCTCTGCTTTGCCTGTCGTGCCCGATCGAACGACATTCGCCCAGTCTAGACGCTGGGAACAAGTATAATTAGACTGGCAATCCATTAAAGTCGAAATCTATCCTGACGGAATTTGCTAGCCGAAAAGGCCTTGAGATGATGGCCGCCATGGAAGTGGAAAAAAGTTCGGGCTGAAGCGGATATTGCTGTAGCTTTGGCCGCGAGCATTGGAGGCGCGCGTTCAAGTGCGGAGGGTTCAACTTGCGGTTCCATCAACCTGACCAACCCAAGCTTGGTGCTATCTGTGTGGCCCTCGTCACATTCGCATTCTCGGCGCCGTGTTAGTTTGCTTCCGATGCCGGCAAACTCCGCCTGCTTGTAAAATTGTTGCGCCGATATGTGCCTTGTGACCCAATTAGCTGCGGTGCTCGGCCTTCAATTTTGTAAGGCCGATCACTGACAGGCGCATCATCCGTTCGGTTGAGTACTCGAGCCGCATTTTAGTGTCTCGTCGAAGCTCGCAACGCATGTGAAAGGAGGAATTGCCGGGACGAAGTTGAAAGTCCGGCACTGCGCGTCGAAGGGCCACGCTTGGTGGCCGGTAATTTCTGGATACCAGTATGAGTTGTAGCTTACTTGTTTTTGACGTGATTGGTCGCCATGCAGCATCTCGGCTCAACGTATGACCTGCTAACCGGATCGGCGTTGATCAGTTACCGGCTGTCGCCGTCGAAGCATCCCTGGTCGGCGCATCGCGAGGTCTTCGATCGCGTCTCCTTGGCGGGGACCGGATTATTGGAACTGGCTCTGGCGGCGGGGCTCGCCGTGGGCAGTCCGCGGGTGCTGGAGCTGACGCTCGCCGCTCCGCTCGTGATTCCGACCGCGAACGGATCGCGGGTGAAGGTTCAGGTACAGGCTGCCGATGCGCAGGCGCATCGCGCCTTTTCTCTCCATAGTCTGGATGAATCATCGAGCGCGAGATCGGGCGCCTGGATCCTGCATGCGACGGGCGTGCTGGCGGGAAACCGAAAAGAAGCAGCCGTGCCGCTTCGTGAGGCGTGGCCGCCTGAGGGCACGACGCAACTCGACATTTCGAATCTCTACGCGCGATTGACTGCGCAGGGACTTGATTGCGGGCCGGCCTTGGAAGGACTGGCCGGAGTTTGGCGCGGCGGGGAAACCATCTATGCCGAAATGGCTCTGCCGGCCGGCATGAGGTCCGGCGACGGGGAGCACCGCATTCACCGTGCGCTTTTTGATGCTGCCTTGCATGTGTTTACGGCGGAGGGCTTTGCCGCAACCGAAGGCGGCGTGCTGCTTCCCTTCTTGTGGTCGGATGTGACGCTTCACACACACGAGGCCCGCGCGTTGAGGCTACGTCTTGATCTGAGCGAGTCTGAAAGCTCGGAGCAGAGGTCGGCCTCGATGATGTTGTGGGATGAAGAAGGGCAGCCGGTGGCAACGGTGGGGTGTGTGGCGCTCCGTCGAACTGCGGACGAGCCAGTGCTCGAACGTCACGTTGAACAAGCGCCGGCTCCGGCACCCTTGCGTTTGCGCGTAAGCTCGGAGCGTCCTCGCACCGAGACGCAAGGTCCGGTCGTATCGGCCCTGCGTCATCGCTTGAGCGGGCTGCCCGAAATTGAACGCCTCGGAAGTGTCGTGGGCTTGGTGCAGGAGAGCATTGCGGCGATTCTGGCGTTGCCCGATGCCTCGTCTGTGCCCGCGGATGCACCGCTGAAGGGGCTTGGGCTGGACTCGCTGATGTCGGTCGAGCTGCGCAACCGCCTGTCGGTGCAGGTGGGGATGAAGCTGCCGACCACGCTGGCTTTCGATTATCCGACGTCGGAGGCGATCGCGGCGCAGCTTTTGCGTCAAATTTTTCCGGATCTGGATGTGATCGATGGGACTGCGCCCAGGCGGTCGCGCGCCAAGGACGAACCGATCGCAATCGTCGCAATGTCGTGCCGCACCCCTGGGCGCGTAGGAGATGCGGAGGCCTACTGGACGCTGCTCGCTGAAGAGCGGGATGTGATCGGGCCGTTTCCGGCGCGCTGGGATAGGTATGCGCTCTACGATCCGGATCCGGAGACGCTGGGTAAGAGCTACGCACGCGAAGGCGGATTCCTGCACGACGTCGAACATTTCGATGCGGGCTTCTTTGGGATTGCGCCACGCGAAGCGGTGTCGATGGATCCGCAGCAGCGGCTGGTCCTGGAAGTGTCGTGGGAGGCGCTGGAGAAGGCCGGTCTTCAGCCGGACGCGCTGAATGAATCGAGGGCTGGCGTCTATCTCGGCGCGATGCGGAGCGATTACAGGCAAAGCGGTATCTCGCTCGAGTCGATGGATGGCTACGCGGAGACAGGGCAGGCCAGCTCTGTGCTCTCCGGGCGTGTGTCTTATGCGCTGGGTTTGCAAGGCCCGGCGATGACGATCGATACGGCCTGCTCGTCATCTCTGACGGCGCTGCATCTGGCATGCGCGGCGCTGCGGCAGGGCGAGTGCGACCTGGCGCTGGCGGGCGGCGTGCAGGTGATGAGTACGCCGTCAGTCTTTGTGGAGTTTAGCCGTTTGCGCGCCGTCGCGCCGGACGGCCGGAGCAAGAGCTTCTCCGAAGGCGCCGATGGTGCCGGCTGGAGCGAAGGCTGCGGCGTGCTGGTCTTGAAGCGGCAGTCGGATGCGGAGCGGGATGGCGACGAGATTCTGGCGTTGATCCGCGGCTCTGCGGTGAACCAGGACGGCCGCAGCCAGGGCCTGACGGCGCCGAACGGTCCGAGCCAGCAGCGCGTGATCCGCGCGGCGCTGTCGGCGAGCGGGGTCAGCCCCGACGAGATCGACGTGGTCGAAGCGCACGGCACCGGGACCAGCCTCGGCGATCCCATCGAAGCCGGCGCCTTGGCCGCGGTGTTCGGACCGACCCGGCGCGAGGATCGTCCGCTGTGGCTGGGCTCGTCGAAGTCGAACCTCGGCCACACCCAGGCCGCCGCCGGCGTGCTCGGCGTGATGAAGATGGTGCTGGCGCTGCGGCACGAGGTCTTGCCGAAGACGCTGCATGCGGAGCATCCGAGCCACCAGATCGAGTGGGAGGGCAGCGGGCTGTCGCTGCTGCAGCAGGCGCGGGCCTGGCCGCGCCAGCCTGCGCATGTGCGCCGTGCCGGCGTGTCCGCGTTCGGCATCAGCGGCACCAATGCGCATATGGTGATCGAGGAGGCGCCGGCGCGTTCCACAACTCGCAGCGGCGAAGTGAAGGACGCAACGACCGCGGCTGACGCGTCATCGCCGTTGATCCCGCTGCTGGTGTCGGGCCGTGACGAAGCGGCACTGCGGGCGCAGGCGGGCCGGTACGGAGAGTGGCTGTCGCAGCATCCGGAGGCGGATTGGTCCTCTGTGGTTGCGACGGCGGCGTTGCACCGGACGCAGTTCGGATCGCGGGCCGCGATATCGGTGCGCGATGCATCGGAAGCTGTGGAGGCACTGCGCTCGCTGGCCGAAGGCCGCCCGCATGCGACGGTGTCGGTTGCGGACGCACGCGATCGCGGTCGTGTGGTGTTCGTGTTCCCCGGACAGGGCAGTCAGTGGCCATCGATGGGCCGGGCGCTGCTGGCGGAATCGGCCGTATTTGCGCAAACGATCGCGGCCTGCGAGACGGCGTTGTCCAACTACACGGACTGGTCGCTGACCTCTGTGCTTCGCGGCGATGAGGGTCTTGAAGCCTCGCTGCTGGAGCGGGTGGACGTGATCCAGCCTTCGCTGTTTGCGATGAATGTCGGCCTGGCGGCGGTGTGGCGCAGCCTCGGACTGGAGCCGTCGGCGGTGGTCGGTCACAGCCAGGGCGAGATCGCAGCCGCCGTGGTTGCCGGCATCCTGTCGCTGGAAGACGGCGCACGGATCNGTGGCGCTGCGCAGCCAGCTGCTGCGCCGCCTGAGCGGTCACGGCGCCATGGCGGTGACGGAGCTTCCGGCTGCAATCGTGGAAGAGCGGCTGAAGGCAGCAGAGTGGTCGGGGCTGTCGGTCGCGGTGGTGAACACGCCGGGCTCGACGGTTGTCTCGGGGCTCACTGAAGTGGTCGAGCGCTGGGTCGGTGATCTCGGCAAGGAAGGCGTGTTCTGCCGGCAGGTCAATGTGGACTATGCCTCGCACAGCGCGGAGATGGACCAGATCCTGCCGGAGCTGGAAGGCTTGCTGTCGAACCTCGCCCCACAAGCGGGTCAAGTGGCGATGATCTCGACGGTGACGGGAACGCGCTGCGAGGGATCATCGCTGAACGGCGCCTATTGGTGCCGGAACCTGCGCCAGACGGTGCGGCTGGACCTGGCGCTGGCCGAGCTGATCAGCAACGGCCACGGCGTGTTCGTGGAAGCGAGCGCGCATCCGGTGCTGGCGATGCCGCTGTCTGCGGCAAGCGGCGAGCATGGTGTCGTGGTGGGATC
>NZ_JAIRDQ010000024.1 GCF_021458635.1 Bradyrhizobium monzae | reverse complement strand
AACCGCGGATGTCGGCCGCGGCCTTGGCGGAATACTTGATAATGCGGCCGGACGGGCAGCAGAACGTGCTGCACGATTGCAAATTTTCGCGACCTCCAATCGTGACGGCCAATGGCGGTGCGATGAGAGCGCTACGCGAGTACAATGCGGACCCCCGACGTTCCCCAGAGATTCTGATCCGGGTTAAGGAAGAGTTAACCATAAAAGCCGCTGAGCCTGGCATCAAGCCGAAGGCCCGCGAAGATGCGCTTCGATGCATTGAAATCGTTCAACTTTTTGAGCAACGGGAAAATGCGCTGGGGATGCGTAGAATGTCTCTCGCAGCGGCCCCGAATTTCGAAGTAGTCGACATCGAGGGCGTGACAGTTTCAATCCGGCCAGACTTTCTGGTCGGCGGCGGCAAACACGGGCAGCGTGTGGGCGCGGGCATGCTACGTGTTGCAAAGGCTCCTGATCCGGAGGCTTGCAAATTGCAGGCGACGAAAGAGCGACGCGGTGAACATCGCCGAGAGATGGCGCGATACTTGGTTGCATTGATGCAGATCTTGCTCGAGGCTCAGGACAATAGCATTGGAATTGTCGACCGCGATTCGTGCTTCGTGGCTGACCTTCGTCTTGCTGAGCAGATAGGGCCGGCGCCAGACCATACGGCCCGCCTGCGAGCTATCCGCGCCGCCTGTCGGCAGGTCAAAGAGCTTTGGCCGAACATTCAAGCAAAGGCTGCGCTGTATCAAAAATAGGCCACTCGCCCGCTATTCGAGCGGCGCACCATCCGAGGTTCGAAGCCCAGGCGAGATATGGCGCCAGCGCTGCAACTCTGCTACAAGCTACGTAACTGTCGGTTGGAAGGCTGGGCGCTCCAGTCTCGCACCGCGCAGTGACTAGACCCCGAACCAGCCCGGGCGCCCCGGTGAGCATTCGAGGGAACTTTGACACCGCGATCTTCGCGGCTGTTGGACGTTTCCATAGCTCACTCGGAACACACCATCAGCTTCGAAGTCGCTCTCAAGAACCAGGAGCGAACTTCCATGTCGACGACCAGCGAAGATGATGTCGTGAAGGCTGAGCTCGCGCTCGGCGAACTACCCCGCGCTCGGACCGAGTCCCGTGAACGGAGCCTCGCCATCGTCAGGCACCTCGCCAATACCACTGGCAACGACGGCTCTCGGACGATCAGCATCGAGAATGCACAGGCCGACGCATGACTGAGCATCTGTGCGATAGGACAAGCCCTCGAGAAGAACGGCCAATGTCCGGACAACCTATGGGACAAGGCGATGGCGTTGACGCGGCATTGGCGGTCGCTCTTGAATCCCTAGTCAGCCGTTTGGGGGACACAAGTCCTTCGGACGCTGATGGGCACCCTTGGCAAGACGCAAGGCCCACAGCGCGACGTCACCCGACTTTTAATTTTCAACGGAGGACGGCGAGGTTCTCGACAGTTGCTGCCGGATGTCTTTTCCTAACGTGACGCCAGCGCTGCCATACCGGAGCGCAGAGATCAAAAAGGGAAAAGCCATGTCACGTTCAGAATTTGTCCTGGAGATCGCACAGCACGTTGTCGATTTTGCTCGATTACTCGCTGAGGGCCCTGCCGAGCCGCGGCTGGTGATCACCAGCGCTATGGCGACGAGCGTGCTGATCGTTCTGACTGCTATTCGTTCGTATGTACATGAGCGCATACAGCGCGCCTCGTGACGGCTCCGGAACGTCCTCTCCAGTCATGACCGCTGCGACCACCCTGCCCGTAGGCACGGGGGATATCAATTATTGGCGGCAACTTCTAGGCGTGTCATTATCCAAACGGCGAAGCAAAAACGAGGCCATCAATGTGGACCGTCTCGATTACGTCGACACAATTCGCTGATGACCGATTAGCGTCGCTTTCCATTGAGAGTCCGGCCAACCTCCATACAAAAGAGGGCCTCGGCCTGCTGGTAGGGCTATGGTGCGGCCGCTTACATGATGAGGTTCAGACCGACCAGGGTACCCTTCAATTTTCGGTTGGCTTTCAAGTTGGCGACGTAGTCGTCGAGCCCAATGGTGGCCAAATAAGCAATCGAGGTCGCCTCCAGACAACAGGCGGTCATCTCAAGGTAAGTCAATCAGAGATAGACCATGCGAAAAGGGAAGGAGCAGCTGGAGGACAGATTGGGGTTAATCTCTCCAAATGGATCGGCAGCCTGGCGAAGGCTGACGTCGACGTCGGAGGAAAGATAGAGCGCACTACTTCACATTCAGAACAAAAGAACCGCGAGTATGTCCAACACTTTTGGCGTGTTGCTGATGCCGGACATAACTTTTGGCGCGTCTATGGACTTGGGTTGAACCAGGAAAATGTACTGGAACACAAAATAATCGGCGATGAACCACTTTGCCACATCCTGCCCGAACTTGAGAGCGACGCAATCGAGGTGCTAGTCACTTTTCGCTGCTCGCTGAAAGATCTCTGGTTCCAGCGCACTAATGCAATCTCGATTCCTACAGATCCGCGTTTCAGTCAAAATCAGGCCGAGGTGAATCGGTCAGTCGTTGTAGCCCGAATTGCTGCGATAGCAATCAGTCGGACAGCAAAGTCCGGGGGATCAGGAATTTCTGAAGGCGATCTTATTCTTGCAAAGCAGACGTTGCGCGCGGCAAGGCAAAAAACGCAGAGGGGTCGCCGTGACAGAGAGTAATCCGTCAACCTTTGCGCCAGTGGGCTCTGGTTGGTTACATGACAACGAAAAGAGCAAGATCGCAGCTGTCTACCAATCTAAGTCCGCATGCTTTTCCGATTTGGTCCATCTCGCGGGCCTGAATCCAAGCGTGGATTTTCGGTTCGCAGATCTTACTGGAGTTGATTTCACGGGATCAGACCTTCGCGGTTATAATTTTGTCGGAGCGAATCTCTCCTACAGTAGTTGGAGAAATGCAACGTGGGACGCGACGACAAATCTTGAAGGAGCGCTCCTCAACGGCGCGAAAGGCTATGGGTCGCATGGTTCAGGGACAAGTCCGGTAGATCAAGCGTTCCGATCGTCACGCGGCGTTACTGAGAACGGAACGGCGGAGGTGCTCGAAGAACTGCGGCAAGCCGTCGGATATCTCGATAAGGCACCCTGCGGCTTCTTCTCGGTCATTCCGAATGGAGACATCGTCTATGTGAACGCGACGCTAGCGAAATGGCTCGACTACGATATCGCGCAGATCGGCTCAGGTGGGCTAAAGCTGACAGATATTTTAGCTGGCGACGAAGTCTTACTCCCCAAGTGGACGGTGGGAGCACCGGGCGAAATCAAAAACCAAATTTTCGAAGTTGACCTTACGATGCGAAGCGGCACGACCGTTCCTGTGCAGCTCCATCACCAAGTCGAGTTCGGGGCAGAAGGGGCGCCTGAGCCGTCGCGCACGCTGGTGATCCTAATGTCCCGCGACGGCCGCTCCGATGGCAAGCGCGCCACTGCGGAAGTGGACTTCAAGCGATTCTTTGATCGCACGCTCGATCAGCTGTCTTCGGGAGTTGCCGTGTTCGATGGCCAGCGGCGACTTGCCTTCTATAACGATTCCTACCGCCGGCTCTGGAAGCTCGACCGTACCTTTCTTGATTCTAACCCCGACGACTCATCCGTCCTGTATGAGCTTCGCGCCGCGCGTAGGCTGCCGGAACGACTAGACTTCCGCGTCTGGAAGGCCCAGCTACACAAGGCTTACGGTGCAACCGAGACCGCGAAGGACACCTGGTACCTACCCGACGGCCGCGCGCTCTCCGTCGTCATCACCCCGAACCCAGATGGAGGCGTCACCTACCTGTTCGACGACGTCACCGAGAGCCTCGAGCTCGCCCGCCGCTTCGACGGCATGATCCACTTTCAGCGCGAGACTCTCAACGGCCTCGCCGAGGGTGTCGCCGTGTTCGGTAGCAACGGAAAGGCGCGGCTGTTTAACCCGGCCTTCCTGCGGATGTGGAAGCTGTCGAACGACGCCATGCGCAAGGAGCCGCATATCCAGACTGTCGAAGGTTGGTGCCAACCGCTGTTCGACGATCCCGCGGTCTGGCGCCAGATCCGCGAGACCATCACCTCGATCGAGAACCGCGCCGACGTGCCGCTCAAGCTGGAGCGCAAGGACGGCAGCGTGCTCGACGGCATGATCCGTCCGCTGCCCGACGGCGCGACCATGTTGACCTTTCAGGAAGTCACCGAGACCGAGAACGTCGAGCGCGCGCTGCGCGAGCGCAACGAAGCGCTGGAAGCTGCCGATCGGACGAAGGTCGACTTCGTCCACCACGTCTCCTACGAGCTACGCTCCCCGCTCACCACCATTATCGGCTTTGCACATTTCCTCAGCGACCCCTCGACCGGACCGTTGACACCGAAGCAGGCCGAATATCTCGACTACGTCACCAAATCGACCAACGCTCTGCTGGCCCTGACTAACAACATCTTCGATCTTGCCAACATCGATGCCGGCGCCATGAAGCTGGAGCTCGGCCCCGTCGACGTCAGCAAGACCATCGAGCTCGCCGCCGAAGGCCTCCAGGACCGGCTCGCCACCGATCGCATCCGCCTCAAGGTCGAGATCGCGCCCGATGTCGGCAGCTTCATCGGCGACGAGAAGCGCGTGGTGCAGGTGCTCTATAATTTGCTCGCCAACGCCGTCGGCTTCTCGCCACAGGATTCCACCGTCGGGATCAGCGCGCGCCGCACCGAGCGCAGCGTGGTCTTCGTTGTGACAGATTCCGGACCTGGAATACCCGCGGACATGAAGGACAAGGTGTTCAACTGGTTCGAAAGCCGCTCCCAGGGCTCGCCACACCGCGGCGCAGGCCTCGGCCTGTCGTTGGTGCGCTCCTTTGTCGAGCTGCATGGTGGCACGGTTTCCGTGGCCTCGGAGGTCGGTAAGGGTACCGCTATCACTTGCGAGTTGCCCTTCTCGCGAGCGACAATTGGCCCGGAGATGGACGAAATTCCCAATAGTGACGACGCAAGCAATGGCGTTGAACCGGCCATAGTCGAACGCGCTGGCGTTATCGAAAGCGAGAACGCGATCTCGGCAATGCCACCTGGTTTCGATGGCCTAATAGGGCTTTCCCACCGCGATAGTGTTGATATCAAGCCCGCCCTTTTACGTCTCTTGACCGATCAATACACCCAAGTCGAAGCACATTCGAGCGAGGAGGAACAGAAGTTCATCGAACTCGCGAGTCAACTGTTAGACCAGGTAGATGAGAAAACGCTCGCCGCCGTCCAGAAGAGATTGAAGAATTATCCGGCTACCCCTGCCGAGATCAAAGAAAAATTGGCGCGCTGGGATCGCGAACCTGAGGCATATTAGCCGATCGTGCTACCATCAGCAGCATACCGGCAATATGCGGCAGCAGAGCCATAAGGATGAGCCTCACCATGGCGAAGTCTTCAGACGCCGGTCGCAACATGCCGTGCGAGGTCCACGCTATCAACTGAATGGTTGCGTGGGCTTGGGGATCGGCGGACAGGCTGACTAGTTCTATTTCACCGTCCAACGCACGGCGGCGTTCCGTGACAGCCGCTTCACGTTCCCGGCAAAACTTGCCAACGCCGCCCCTGCACTCCCGATCACGAGCCGCCATGGGATCCGACAGAGCGGCTTGGGCGGTCGAGACGGCCGTCGTCACGCGTGACGCGCGTGCCAGCGTCACATCCGTGATATTGACTGCCGCAAACGCGAACAGGCCGAAGAGGCGGTGCGCCAAGCCTGGCGGCCGCTCGCCATCTGGTTGGACAACGACGCCTCCCTGACCGGCAAGCCGGCGGCGCACGTGCAGGACAGTCTGCTGAGGCGACGAAGACGGCCCACGCGGCGACAATCCGCGCGTCCGTCGCGCGCGAGGGCGATTGGCATCGCTGGATCTACGGTCATCACCTCAGCCACGGTGCCAGACGGATGGCGGCCCAGCTTCTCGAGCCGAAGTTGTCGGGATTTCGCGAGATCGCCCGCAACGTGCTGCTTCGGGACGAACTGGCACAGGGGTACCACCTCGTCCGTGAGGCGCTACGCGCGATGGAGGAAGGTTCCGACGGGCTCGTCCGCAAGGTCCAGCTCGTGGGCCAGAGCATATATTCGGACGATCTCGGGACGGACGCCGACTTCTGGCGCAGCTGCGCGCAGGACCGCGGCGACGGCTATCGCAACAAAGTCAATCGACACAACGCCAGTTGGTTCGAGGCCGATCCGGGCAAGGATGCCGATCTACGAGCCGTCGATCGGGTATCGTTGGAGTGGGACCAAGGCGGTCGCGGGGGGGTGAAGGAGCTGATGCCTAACGGATAGGCGTACGATCGCCCCCTTCGCGTTGCTGTTCCTCGATCCGCGTTATCCGTGAACTGACCCCCCTTTCGTGCTCGATGATCTTCTTGGTGTTCGGGACGGCGGTCGGCGTGTCGATGCGGACCGCTTCCGAACATGCGGCGTTGCCGCCGGAGAGCGCGGCAATGCCACAGGAGAGCTTCTAAGAGAGTTGGACGCAGGTCTTCGGATTTCGTCGCCGTCACGCGCAAGTATTTTTACTCCGCTTTGCTTAGCGAGTCTGCTCCCGCTTACGACCACCATCGCAGGAGTGCGCTAACACCCGATACGGAGCATTGAGATATTTGAAGAATCTCATTTTCATTCGCCGCCGCCGCGGTCAACATGAATGGACTCACAACTGCGCAGATCGAAACTTCCATGAATGCTCCACAGGCAAAGGTCACGTGTGGTCCTGTGATTCCTGTCGGGTCGCGGCCACGGCCGAGGGAAGCTGTGGCTGAACGACGATCTGGATCGGATCATCGCAGCAACAAAAGTCGTGAAATTGCAGAGAAGTTCTGGCGGGCACAGGAGCGATCGGAGATGCGAATGGTGGAAGCAAGCGCCGCAAGTAATCACAGCCGCCCGGCTGTAGCGCAGGGCGGAAATTTACGTTAGCTTCTGCTGGCGAGTTTGCAAATGCGTACCCGCATCCGATCTCTCCGAGGACAACGGGCTATCATTCGACCGCTTGACCCCTCCCACCCTCAGAGCTGGGATAATCCCGACAATGAGGAAATCTGGTTTGACCTGGCGCGCGCCATCGGACGCCAGATCGCACGGGATGAAAACGATGGTTTGGGGCAGCCGATAGAGGACCGGCATGACGACAGCGTCATCCAAGAAAACGGCCGTACTGTACGCCCGCTATTCCAGCGACTTGCAAAAGGCGACCTCGATTGACGGTCAGCTATTGCTCTGCAGGAAGGTTGCGTTGCGCAGCAATCTTGATGTCATCGGGGAATTTGTGGATGCCGCAAAATCTGGTCTTACCGATGGTGCGCGGGACGGCTATCAACGCCTGCTCAGCGGTGTGCGAAATCATGACTTTGACGTGGTCGTCGTTGAGCACTTCGACCGCTTGTCGCGCGATCCCGCAACCATCCAGCGTCTCAAGCAGGTTTTCGAGTTCAACCGCGTTGAGCTGATGGATCAGAAGGGCGTCTATGCGACCGCCACCGACATCAGTATCGCAAGTCTCTACAACACGATTTACAAGCCGCAGCTCGCCGAAAAGGTCCGGCGCGGCCATGACAACGCTGTTGCCAACGGAAGAATTCCTGGCTCACACGCCTATGGTTATCGGCCGAGGCCGGGCGCGCCCGGCGAACGCGCGATCGATGAGAACGAAGCAAAGATCGTGCTCCGCATTTTCACCGAATATGCGGTAGGCCGTTCGACCCGAACTATCGCCGCTGATCTCACCCGCGAAGGTGTGCCCTCACCCGGGGCCACTCGTCACAAGAACAAGGCTGGTCGCACCACCTGGAATCATCAGTGCATCACAGGCGGTCGGCATGGTCGCGGCATTATCGGCAACCAGCTATATATCGGCGAGATACATTGGAACGTTCGCTCGACAATTCTCAACCCGGAGACGCAGAAGAAGCAGAAGCGCCGCAATCCAGAAGAACGCCATATCATAGTCAAAAAGCCTGAGCTGCGGATCATTCCGCAAGCGCTCTGGGATCGAGCGCAGAAGGTTCGTAGCGCGCGTGCCGTACATATGTTCGGGCCGACTGGCAAGCCACACCGCCGCCTCGTGATTCCGCGCAACAATGAACACCCGCTTGCCGGCGTTCTGCGGTGCGGTGTCTGCAACGGCCATATGCGAATCGCTCAATCCTCCCGAAATGGCGCGCCGCGCGCCGCATGCGCCAACGCGCATCAGCGGGGCACCTGCGAGCATACCCGTAGCTTTGACATGGACATTCTGCTCAAGGATGCCTCCGAAAAAATCGAAGCGAAATTGCTTTCGCCGAAAGCCATTGATGAGGCGATGCGTGCTTGGAAGGAGGAACGCAAGAACGATCGGAACAAGGGCGGCAGCGAACGCGCTAAGCTAGACCATCGACGCCGTGTGTTGACGACCGAGATCGAACGGCTGACATATGCCATCGCAAACAGCCGTCGCAAACCGGATGAGTTACTCAAGCGGATCGATGAGTGCGACCTGGAACGGGAAACTGTTGAAGAGCGCTTGCGGCTGATGGGCTGTGGCGACGAAAATGTGATCCCATTCGACCACCCAAAATTCAGTGACCGATACCGTTCGGAGACTCGAAGACTGGTCACTGCGCTCAAGTTCGACCCGAAGGCGATCGAAACTCGCTTCGCCTTCCGCAACTTGATCGACTGCATTGTAGTGCATCCGGTTCGCAAGCGGATGCCCTACGAATATACCCCCTACATGAACAGCGCCGCCCTTCTCGGTGAGAAACTTTTCCCCGAAAACCGCAAGGCAGGAGAAATCAGCACGTTTGCCTACTACGACAATGGCAAGCCAGGGAAATCCGTGTCCTCGTAATAGACGCGGACCTGCATGTGGTGGCGGCCGTCGCGGACCTCGCCGTCGAGATGAGCTGTCACGTCTCGAGCCTCTTCGCTTGTCGCTAACGGCCCGTTTTGCGCAAAAACGGCCGGCCGCGCAAGCGCGGCTAGGTCACGGTTGCCGCCGGCGCCCGCCCCAACGTCACCTCGACGATCTCCGGCGGCACGCCGACGCGGACCGGCATGATGCTGCAACCGAGGCCGCCGGAGATGATGACGTCGCACTTCAGCCGCAGATGGCCGTAGACCAGCGGAACGCCGGGCTGCGGCGGAATCGCCGGCGACCAGCCGAACAGGCGGACCTGACCGCCATGGGTGTGACCGGACAACTGGAGCGCGATACGCGCGGGCACGCGCGTCGCGATATAGGGCTCATGCGCGAGCAGGATGACCGGGGCGTCGTCGGCGACCTTTGCGAGCGTCGCGGTGAGATCGTCAGCACCGAAGCGCTGTGCGCGGCCGTAGCGCCGCGACGGCGCATAGGCGAGTTGGTCGCCGAGGCCGGCGAGCCAGAACGGACGGCCATCCTTGGCGAGACGCACGACGTCGTTCTCGTAGACGGGAATGCCAGCTGCTTCCAGCGCACGATGGGCGACCGTCGGCCCGCGCCCGGCCCGCTGCACGACCTTGTCGTCCCAATAGTCGTGGTTGCCCATCACGGCATGAACGCCGAGCGGCGCCTTGAGGCCAGCCAGCACCGCCGCCCATTCACCGGCCGGGATGATGCGCGTGACATGGTGATGACCGGCGACATAGTCGCCGAGCAGCACGATGAGGTCGGCGTTCAGCGCGTTGGTGCGCTCGACGATGGCCTCGATCCGATCCAGCGACATCCAGGGATCGCAGGCATGGATGTCGGCGATGACGGCGATCTTCAGCAGGAAATCCACGGGCCATTGCCGTGGCATTGGATGATAGCGGGTCACGCGTAGCCGCAACACCGGCTCGACGCCAACGCCGTAAGCCGCGGTCGAGACGCCGAGGGCGGAGAGACCGCCGATGGAACGGATGAGATGACGCCGATTGATCATGGAAGTCCGCTTCTGATGCACTTCCTCGATGCGGTCGGATTTGAGCGGAATTGCGGTACGCTTGTGCAGATGATCTGCAAAGAGATTACCGGAAGTTCATGACACCAGGGCAAGGCTCGCCGGCGCAGATCACTCGTCGCTTTCGTCCGTGCCGAACAGGCCGAACTGGGCCGCCGCATCGCGCGATGGCTCGGCGATGCCGAGATGACGGAAGGCATGCGAGGTGAGCAGACGGCCGCGCGGCGTGCGCTGGAGATAGCCGCACTGAATGAGATACGGCTCGATGATGTCCTCGATCGCATCGCGCGGCTCGGACAGCGCCGCCGCCATCGTCTCCACGCCGACCGGCCCACCGCCATAGTTCATTGCAATGGTCGTGAGGTAGCGGCGGTCCATGGCGTCGAGGCCGGCGGCGTCGACCTCGAGCGCACTGAGCGCGTGGTCGGCGATCTTGCGGTCGATCATGTCGGCATCGGCGGCCGAGGCGAAATCGCGTACACGGCGCAACAGGCGACCGGCGATGCGCGGCGTGCCGCGCGCGCGGCGCGCAATCTCGTTGGCGCCATCGGCGCTCATGCCGACATTGAGCACGCGCGCGCCGCGGGTGACGATGCTCTCCAGCTCCTCAATCGTATAGAAGTTGAGGCGGACCGGAATGCCGAAGCGATCGCGCAGGGGATTGGTCAGCAGGCCGGCGCGCGTGGTGGCGCCGACCAGGGTGAATTTCGACAGCTCGATCTTGACCGAGCGTGCGGCCGGGCCTTCGCCGATGATGAGGTCGAGCTGAAAGTCCTCCATCGCGGGATAGAGCACCTCTTCCACCGCGGGACTGAGGCGGTGAATTTCATCAATGAAGAGCACGTCGCGCTCTTCGAGATTGGTCAGCAACGCGGCGAGATCGCCGGCCTTGGCGATGACAGGCCCCGACGTGGCGCGAAAGCCGACGCCGAGCTCCTTGGCCACGATCTGCGCCAGCGTGGTCTTGCCGAGGCCGGGCGGGCCGACGAACAGCACGTGATCCAGCGCCTCGCCGCGCTTGCGCGCCGCCTCGATGAAGATCGAGAGATTCTTGCGCGCCTGCTGCTGGCCGACGAAATCGGACAGCGACTGCGGACGTAGCGCGGTGTCGCCGACATCGTCGCTGCGGCGCTCGGGCGAGACCATGCGGTTGGCCTTGGGATCGCTCACTTCGCGAGCTCCTTCAAGCCGAGGCGAATGAGCTGCGCCGTCTCGGCATTCTCACCGGCGCTGCGCGAGGCCGAGGCGATGGCCGCGGCCGCCTGCGGCTGGCCGTAGCCGAGATTGACCAGCGCGGAGATCGCGTCCGCGACCGGGCGCGGCGCGCGTTGGTCGTCGACGGCACCGGCGAGGTGCACGACCGCGGGATCGACATTGGCGAAGGCCGGCGCCTTGTCCTTCAACTCGGCGACAATGCGCTCGGCCACCTTGGGCCCGACACCGGGCGTCCGCGCCACCGCGGCCTTGTCGCGCAGCGCAATCGCATTGGCGAGATCGGCCGGCGCCAGCGTGCCGAGCACGGCGAGAGCAACCTTGGCGCCGACGCCCTGTACGGTCTGGAGCAGGCGAAACCATTCGCGCTCCTGGTCGGTGCGGAAGCCGAACAGTTTTATCTGGTCCTCGCGAACGTAAGTCTCGATCGACAGCACCGCTGCCTCGCCCGGCGAAGGCAGATGCTGCAGCGTGCGCGCCGAGCAATGCACCTGATAGCCGACGCCGCCGACGTCGAGGACGACATAATCCTCGCCGTAGGAATCGATCAGGCCCTTGAGCTTGCCGATCATAGTCCCACCACCTTCAGCCTGAGCGCCGCGCTCTGGCGATGATGGGCGTGGGTGATGGCGATGGCGAGCGCGTCCGCAGCGTCGGCCGACGGCGGCTCGGCCTTGGGCAGCAATATCTTCAGCATCATCGCGATCTGTTGCTTGTCGGCGTGGCCGGCGCCGACCACCGTCTTCTTCACTTGGTTCGGCGCGTATTCGGCGACAGAGATGCCGAACATCGCGGGCGCCAGCATGGCGACGCCGCGCGCCTGGCCGAGTTTCAGCGTCGCGACGCCGTCCTTGTTCACGAAGGTCTGCTCGACCGCGGCTTCCATCGGATTGTGATGGGAGAGAATGGCCGCGAGCCCTTCATGGATCGCCAGCAGCCGGCTCGACAGCGGCAAATCATCCGGCGGTTCCACCGAACCGCAGGCAACATAGATCAAGCGGTTTCCGTCGGCCTCGATCACGCCCCAGCCGGTGCGGCGCAGGCCGGGGTCGATGCCGATGATGCGAACGGGTTGGCGAATCGGGAGCGCGGTCATGGGCCAGTGATAGCGGTTGGCCCATGATAGCGAAACAGAAACAGAACAGAAGTCCCCGGAGAAAGGAAGGCCGGTGCCCTACCCGCCCATCTTCGCGACCAGCGCGTCCGAAATCTCGAAATTGGCGTAGACGTTCTGGACGTCGTCGTGCTCGTTGAGCAGGTCCATCAGCTTCAAGAGCTTCTCGCCGGTCTCGTCGTCGACGGCGACCGTGTTCTGCGGCTTCCAGATCAGCGCGGCCTTGCGCGGCTCGCCGAACTTGGCTTCCAGCGCCTTGGCGACGTCGCGATAGCCTTCGGTCGAGGCGTAGATCTCGTGCCCGCCTTCGCCCGAGACCACGTCGTCGGCGCCGGCCTCGATCGCGGCATCGAGCACCGCGTCATCATCGGCGACACTGCGGTCGTATTCGATGATGCCGGTGCGGTCGAACATAAAGGACACCGAGCCGGTTTCGCCGAGATTGCCGCCGGATTTGGTGAAGAAGGAGCGGATGTCGGAGGCGGCGCGGTTGCGGTTGTCGGTCAGGGCTTCGACGATGACGGCGACGCCGCCGGGACCATAGCCCTCGTAGCGAATCTCGTCATAGTTCTCGCCTTCATTGCCGAGCGCCTTCTTCACGGCGCGCTCGATGTTGTCCTTCGGCATGTTCTCCTGGCGCGCCGCGATGATGGCTGCGCGCAGGCGCGGGTTCATGTTCGGGTCGGGCGTGCCGAGCTTGGCGGCAACGGTGATTTCCCGCGCCAGCTTGCCGAACAGCTTCGACTTCTGGGCATCCTGCCGCCCCTTGCGGTGCATGATGTTCTTGAATTGGGAATGTCCGGCCATGCGTGATCTTCTCTAGGGAATCGTGCGCCAAAGGTGAGCGTGGGGAAGCGCGGCCTTATAGGCCGCCAACCCACCGGAATGAAAGAGCCTCTCATACTTTAAGGTAATAACGTAGTGGCTCGTGCTCAGAAGTCAGGCATCGTTAACCCTGATTTCATTCCGGCTTGCGAAAATAGCGTCCGCCCATCTCCCGACAAGAGTAGACCCTATGGCATTCGCATTATTTCGGAAGCGCCTGCCGGACACGGCCGCACCGGCGGCAGCCCCGCAGATCGCGCAGTCAGCGGCCGCGCCCGCTCCGGCCGCTGACGCCGATTCGGCCCGGGAAATCCTGGAACTGCTGGAACTCGAGCTCGGCGCCATGATCCGCCAGCTCGAGCGCGCCGCCAATTCGGTGGCGGGCGGCGCAGAGGCGACTGCGGCAACGCTCGCCGATATCCGCCAGCGCACCGACGCGCTGACCGGGCGGACCAATGCCGCGCAGTCGAACGCCTCGGGCTTTGCCCATGCCGCCGACAAGTTCACCCAATCCGCCCAAGGCATCGGTGCGCAGGTCCGCGAGGCCGGCAAGCTCGCCGATGAGGCCAGCGCCGCCGCGCAAGAGGCGCGGGCCAATGTCGATCGCCTGCGCGAGTCCTCCGCGGCGATTGGCAATGTCGTCAATCTGATCGCCCAGATCGCGCGGCAGACCACGCTGCTCGCGCTCAATTCCACCATCGAGGCCGCACGCGCCGGCGCTGCCGGCAAGGGCTTTGCGGTCGTCGCCACCGAGGTCAAGGCGCTCGCGGTGCAGACCCAGGGCGCGACGGAGGAGATCTCCAGAAAGATCGACGCGCTGCAGCGCGATGCCGCAGGCTCCGCAGACGCCGTTCATCGCATCTCGCAGGCCATCGAGGCGATCCGCCCGGTGTTCGACACCGTCAACGGCGCGGTCGCCGAGCAGAACGCCACCACCAGCGAGGTCTCCGGCAACGCGGCCAGCGCATCGCAGTTCATCATCTCGGTCGGCGAAAGCGCCGCCGAAATCGACGCCGCGACCAAGGCCGCCGAGACCCATGGCGAGAACGTCGCCAGTGCCGGCAAGGCGGTGACGACCTTCGCGCAGAAGCTGAAATCGCGCTGCGCGGTGCTGCTCCGCCAGAGCGAGCACGACGATCGCCGCAAGACCGAGCGGCTGCCCTGCCACCTCAAATTCGAAACCCCGCGCGGCGTGCTGCCGGTCTACGAGATCGCGATGGACGGCGTGCTGATCGGCGGTGCGGACGCAAGCCGGCTCGCGCCGCAGTCGATCATCGACGGCAGCCTCGAGGACGTCGGCGCCTGCCGCCTGCGCGTGGTCGAGCAGTCCAAGGCCGGCGCCCGCACGCAATTCGTCAGCCCCGATGCCGCGCAGCGCGAGAAGATCGAAGACAAGCTCTGGTCGATCCACGAGGAGAACACCGAGTTCGTCACCCGCGCGATGGAGGCCGGCACCGCGCTGACCCGGATTTTCGAACAGGCGGTCGCGCGCGGCGAGGTCAGGATCGATGATCTGTTCGACACCGATTACGCCGAGATCGCCGGCACCAATCCGCAGCAATACCGCACGAAATATCTGGACTGGGCCGACCGCGCGCTGCCGCCGTTCCAGGAAGCCTTTCTCGCCAAGGAACTGCGCATGGCGTTCTGCGCCATGGTCGACCGCAACGGCTTCCTGCCGGTGCACAACAAGATCTATTCGCATCCGCAGCGGCCGGGCGACACCGCCTGGAACATGGCCAACAGTCGCAACCGCCGTATCTTCAACGATCCGGCGGGGTTGGCTGCGGCGCACAATTTGCGCTCGTACCTGATCCAGAGCTATGCGCGCGACATGGGCAACGGCAACACCGTGATGATGCGCGAGATCGACGTCCCGATCCGCGTGCAAGGCCGGCACTGGGGCGGATTTCGTACGGCCTACAAACTGTAGTGCACGCTCAGGCAAGACGCCGGATGCGAATCACGTCTTTAGGTGAAGTTGGAATGGGAATGCCGCGGAGGGCCGGCGGACGGCTCCGACTTAAGGAAGCCCGTAAATGTCCCTCGCCCAGCTTGCCGTCATGGACACCGGATCCAACCGAACGCTCGCCGAGCGGCTGATCGACCAGCTTGCCGACCGCATTGGTGGCCTCGGCGTCGAACTCGCCGATATCGCCGGCAACGTCCAGGAGGTCGCCCACCGCGTCGCCAACCAGTCGGAGCGGTTCCATCACCTGCAGAAGACGGCCGAGACCATGGTCTCGGCCAACCACGACATCGCCAATGCATCGCAGGCGGTGCAGTCGACCACATCGGCGGCAGTCGGCGAGATCGCACAATCGCGCGGTGCGGTCGACACCGCAGTCAGCCACATCTCCGAGCTCGTCGCGGCGGTGGAGCGGATCGAGGCGCGCTTAAGCGCCGTCGGCTCGGCGCTGGCGCAGGTCGCAAAAGTCTCCGGCTCGATCGAGGCGATCGCCAAGCAGACCAATCTGCTGGCGCTGAACGCGACGATCGAGGCCGCGCGTGCCGGCAATGCCGGACGCGGCTTTGCCGTGGTCGCGAGCGAGGTCAAGAACCTCGCGGAGGCGACCCGGCAGGCCACGCATCAGATCTCCGACACCGTGCGCGATCTCGACGGCCAGATCGAAGGCCTGATCGGCGAGAGCAGCGATGCATCGCAGCGCGCGAAGACCGCCGGCGAAGGCGCCCAGCAGATCTCCGGCATCATCTCGCGGGTCCAGCAGGGCTTTGCCTCGGTGGAAGCCGAGATCGACAGCGTCACGCGTGCGGCGACCTCCAATCTCGGCCATTGCGACACCGTCATCAACGAGCTCAACGAACTCGCCAAGGGCGTCGACCTCTCCTCGCGCGACCTCAGGAGCGCCGACCAGCGCGTGACGAAGCTGCTCGACACATCCGAGGGGCTGATCGCACTGATCGCCGACAGCGGCGTGGAGACGTCGGATGCGCCGCTGATCCGCGCCGTCGTCGACACCGCCAGGCGGATCTCGGCCGAGTTCGAGGCCGCGGTCGATCGCGGCGAGATCACGCTCGACCAGCTCATGGATGAGACCTATCGGGAGATCGCCGGCACCGATCCCAAGCAGTACACCACCGCCTATGTCGACTTCACCGACCGCGTGCTGCCTGCGATCCAGGACCCGATCCAGAAGTCCGATCCCCGCGTCGTGTTCTGCGTCGCCTGGGCCAAGAGCGGCTACCTGCCGACGCACAATCCGAACTACCGGCTGCCGCAGGGCAAGGACCCGGTCTGGAACAACGCCAATTGCCGTAACCGCCGCCTGTTCACCGATCGCGCGGTGAAGAAGGTCGCGGCCAACACAAAGCCCTTCCTGCTGCAGACCTATCGCCGCGACATGGGCGGCGGGCAGTTCGTGCTGATGAAGGACCTGTCGTCGCCGATCATGGTCCGCGGCAAGCACTGGGGCGCGTTCCGGATGGGTTTTCGGCAGAGCTGAATCAAAAACCTCGAAAACAACCCCATGCACAGTAGCCGGGGTGCGCGGAATCAATGGCTCGCGCTGAACCTGGCCGTTGACCCGTCGGGCAAAACAGGCGCACGATGGCATCATCGCGCACATTGGCTTTTGCGGCGCTGCGACCGCGTCCTTCAGACGCGCACCGGGCTCGCCCTCGCGCGCCGTTTCACAATCGCACGACTTTCGTCTTTGCACGGTTTTGCGCATTCGCACGATCATCGGCGGCGATCAATGACGCGCATGACGCAAAAGCGTCAGAAAATGACGCTTATCATATCAATTAGCCCGAAACCGTAGCAGCTATTTCAGCACAAATTCGTGAACGTCATGGCCCGACGCGTCGCCTACGCAAATATGCATCGCGAGAAATTTCGGCGCTTCATCGTTTCACACCGGTATGATTATTGTCGCGCGCGAGTTCGCCAAATAGATCGCCGTAAGCAATCTGGCGAAGAAGGGGATGCATATGGCAACAACTCTCACCATCAACGGCGAAACGAAGTCCTTCGACGCGCCACCCGAGATGCCGCTGCTGTGGGTGCTGCGCGACATCCTCGGAATGACCGGTACCAAATTCGGCTGCGGCATCGCGCAATGCGGGGCGTGCACGGTGCATGTCGACGGCAAGGCGGTGCGCTCCTGCGTGCTGCCGGTCAGCGCGGTCGCGAATCGCGCCGTCACCACCATCGAACATGTCGGCAGCACGCCATCGGGCGCGAAGGTGCAGAAGGCCTGGCTCGATGCCGAGGTGATCCAGTGCGGCTACTGCCAGTCCGGCCAGATCATGTCGGCTGCGGCCCTGCTGGCGGCGACGCCCAACCCCGACGATGCCGACATCGACGCGGCGATGGCCGGCAACATCTGCCGCTGCGGCACCTATGTGCGCATCCGTGAAGCCATCAAGCTCGCCGCCTCCGGCCGTCAATCGTGAGGTCCGCCATGATCACCGACAAGACTCTTCCCAGCGTCTCCCGCCGCGCGCTTCTGACCGGCGGCGTTGCCACCGGTTTCCTGCTCGCCTTCCATCTGCCGCTGCGCGCCGCCGCAAACGAGCCGGTGCAGAAGGATGCCACCGACGGCAAGTTCGCACCCAACGCCTTCATCCGAATCGACGAGACCGGCCGCACCATCCTCATGATGCCGCAGGTCGAGATGGGCCAGGGCACCTACACCTCGATCTCCGCCGTGCTCGCCGAGGAACTCGACGCTGACTGGAGCAAGGTCGAGGTGCAGCACGCGCCGCCCAACGACAAGCTCTACGCCAACCCGACCTTCGGCCTCCAGGTCACCGGCAATTCCAACTCCGTCCGTGCCTGGTGGATGCCGCTGCGCAAGGCCGGCGCCACCGCGCGCGCGATGCTGGTGCAGGCCGCGGCCGGCCAGTGGGGCGTTGAAGCTACAAGCTGCACGGCGTCGAAGGGCGAGGTCGCGCATGCCGCGAGCGGCCGCAAGCTCGGTTACGGCGAGCTTGCGCTTGCCGCGCAGAGCCAGACGCCGCCGAAGGACGTCGCAGTCAAGGACCCCAAGGACTTCGTCCTGATCGGCCAGCCGCTGAAGCGGCTCGACACGCCGGACAAGGTCAACGGCAAGGCGCTCTACGGCATCGACGCGATCCTGCCCGACATGAAGATCGCGGCGATCGCCAATTGCCCGGTGTTCGGCGGCAAGGTCGGCAAGGTCGACGACAGCGCGGCGATGAAGGTCGCCGGCGTGCGCAAGGTCGTCGTGCTCGACGATGTTGTCGCCGTGATCGGCGATCACATGTGGGCCGCGAAGAAGGGGCTCGAAGCGCTCAAGATCGAGTGGAATGAAGGCCCGAACGCAGGGATCAGCACCAAGGACATCTGGCAGAACCTGCGCGATGCCGGCGCAAAGGACGGCGCGGTCGCGAAATCCACCGGCGGCATCGCCAAGGCGCTCGCCACCGGCGACAAGTTCGAAGCCGCTTACGAGCTGCCGTTCCTGGCCCACGCCTCGATGGAGCCGATCAACGCCACCGTGCACGTCAAACCCGACTCCTGCGAGATATGGACCGGCACGCAGATCATGACGCGCGTGCAGTCGGAGGCGGCAAAGGCCGCCGGCCTGCCCGTCGACAAGGTGATCGTCAACCAGCACCTGCTCGGCGGCGGTTTTGGCCGCAAGCTCGAGCCGGACATGGTCGTCGCAGCGGTGAAGATCGCAAAACAGGTCGACTATCCCGTCAAGGTGATCTGGACCCGCGAGGAAGACATCCAGCACGACGTCTACCGTCCGGTCTATCGCGACCAGATCTCGGCGTCGCTGGTCGACGGCAAGGTGGCGGCCTGGAAATACAAGGTCGCCGGCTCGGCCATTCTGGCGCGCTGGCTGCCGCCGGCCTTCCAGAAGGGCATCGACATCGACGCGATCGACGCCGCGGTGGACGCGCCCTACGACTTCGCCAATTTCCACGTCGAATATGTCCGTGCCGAACCGCCGGCGGTGCCGACCGGCTTCTGGCGCGGCGTCGGCCCGAACAACAACGTGTTCGCGGTCGAATGCGCCATGGACGAACTCGCGCGCAAGGCCGGCAAGGACCCGATTGAATTTCGGAAGTCGATGCTGACCAAGAACCCGCGCATGCTTGCGGTGCTCGACCAGGTCGCTGAAAAATCCGGTTGGGGCCAGCCGTTACCGGCCCGCGTCGGCCGCGGCGTCTGTGTGCAGCCGTCCTTCGCGAGCTTCATCGCGACCGTGGTGGAAGCGGAGATCGACCACATCGGCGAGATCGTGCTTCGCCGCGTCACGTCGGTGGTCGACACCGGCATCGCGGTCAACCCCGATACGGTGAAGGCACAGATCGAGGGCGGGCTGATCTTCGGCCTCACCGCCGCGCTCTACGGCGAGATCACCATCGAGAAGGGCCGCGTGCAGCAGTCGAACTTCCACGACTACCGCATGATGCGCATCAACGAGACCCCGAAGATCGAGGTCATCGTGGTCAAGAGCGGCGAGGCGCCCGGCGGCATCGGCGAAGCCGGCGTCAATGCCGGACCGCCGGCGCTGCGCAACGCGATTTACGCCGCAACCGGCGTGGCGCTGCGGCGCCTGCCGATCGACAGGAAACTGCTGGCTGTGGGGAAGAAGGCATGAGCAGGACAATGCGTATCCTCGCAAGCATTATTGTGATCGCCATCGTCGCGGTGGCGCTCGGCGTCTGGATCATCCGCGGGCCCGGCCCGCTCGACTTCGCCGGCGGCACGAAAGTGGCGCTGGCCGATTATCACGCCGGCAAGCCAACGGGCGTGCCGGCCAAGCTCGAGAAGGCGAGCCTGGTCGAGCGCGGCGAATATCTGGCGAAGGCGGCCGACTGCATGGTCTGCCACACCAAGCCCGGCGAAAAGGACTATTCCGGCGGGCTCGGCTTCAAGCTGCCGTTCGGCACGCTCTATTCCACCAACATCACGCCGGACAAGGACACCGGCATCGGCAATTACAGCGACCAGGATTTCCTCAACGCCGTCCAGCGCGGCAAGCGGCATGACGGCGCCCGGCTCTATCCGGCGATGCCGTACACGTCCTACACCTACATGAGCGACGAGGACGTGCTGGCGGTGAAAGCCTATCTGTTCAGCCTGCCGGCGGTGCGCGCCAAGCCGCCCGAGAACACGCTGTCGTTCCCGTTCGACCAACGCTGGGCGATGATGTTCTGGTCGGCCGTGTTCAATCCGGACACGCGCTTTGCGCCGGACACCTCGAAGAGCCCGGAGTGGAATCGCGGTGCGTATCTGGCGGAAGCGCTCGCCCATTGCGGCGAGTGCCACACCCCACGCAATCTCGGCTTCGCGCTCGACAACCGCAAGAAGTTCGCCGGCGCGATCACCGCCGGCTGGCACGCCTTCAACATCTCCTCCGACAAGGCCACCGGTCTCGGCAACTGGAGCGATGCGGATCTGATCTCGTATCTGTCGCTCGGCCATGCGCCGGGCCATGGCTCGGCCTCGGGCCCGATGGGTGAAGCGGTCGACCACAGCTTCAGCCAGTTTGCGCCGGAGGACATCCGCTCCATCGTTGCCTACCTGCGCAGCGTGCCGCCGGTCGCCTCACCCGACCTTCCCGCCACCACGGCGCCGGTCGCGCCCGCCTCGCACAAGGATGGCGTGACGGCGGACGCGCGCGGCAAGAAGGTGTTCGCCAGCGCCTGCGCCAGCTGCCATGGCTGGAGCGGCGAAAGTCCGGTATCGCCGATGGCGACGCTGACCGGCACCTGGGCCGTCAACGACCCCACCGCCACCAACGTCGCGCAGATCGTGCTCTCGGGGACCAAGCGCCACACGCCCGACGGCGCGCTGTCGATGCCGGCATTCGGCGAGGCGTATAGCGACGACGAGATCGCGGCGGTGGCGAACTACGTCACGGCGCGGTTCGGCACCAGGGGCTCGAAGCTGACGGCGAAGGACGTGGCGGAGTTGAGGGAGCAGACGGCGGATTAGAGCTCGCGTCGCCGAACGACGCACCCTCGCCCCTTGTGGGAGAGGGTGGATTCGCGAAGCGAAGCCGGGTGAGGGGTTCTCTCCGCGAGTCTCATTCTCGATTGAATCCGCGGAGAGAA
>NZ_JAIRDQ010000023.1 GCF_021458635.1 Bradyrhizobium monzae | reverse complement strand
GAACGCGTCGTTTCCTAGTTTTGCCATTCAGGAAGCTTAACGTAGCTCGATGCGGCCCCCGCTGGGAACAGGGTGCGGTCTGGAAGGGATTACCACCACCCTCTTTCAAACAATGTGCACGGCCTGGACCTCTCTCGGACGGCTTGCATCAAGGCGTGTAATGGTCTTGTCTCGACGCGGTCAGCCGTATTACGGCGACCGCAAGAGGTGTTGGCCAAGATTGGCAGTTGGCGACATCCGACCATACATCCTAAACTGGATTTCTGAGTTAGTGAGCGGTCGAAATGATAGATTGTGTGATTGTTCGGGCCTCCGGCAGGCAATTAGACCATTTGCGCGAAGAGTCATCGCGCATTGCACGAAAAAACAAAGTCGACTGGTCGATTGAGCGGGGCTCCGAAGGGCGCATTTTTCTTCAAGGACACAGAGGCGAAGAAGGCATTCGTCTCGATCTGCGAAGAGACTTCGCTGTTTCGTATAGAGATGCTAAACGGCCGAGGTCATGTGCAATACGTAGCGATGAGCCAAAGTGACACTGTGCCTTTTCAGGCGCAGATTCACATGACTGGGAGAGGATTCGATCCGAACAGAGAGCCAGCAGAAAGGCCAGCGTGAGCGGCGGTGGGCTCACAAGCCTGCTCCCTTGGCGAATGCGTCCGAGAAGGAGCGATCGACACGATCCGCGGCAACAAGCTTCCGCTTGATGAGACCCCAGCGGAAGTAGAGGTCGATCGTGCCCTGCTCGTCTTTCGTCACATTGTCGTCGATCGGCACAATGCGCACCTTTGCGCGCGCGAGCCAATTCAGCGGCACCAAGGCCGGCGATATGGGATTGCCGGAATGCCGGCCACCCTGTAAACGATCCCGGCACGCCGTCCCGGCCGCCTTTCAGCGATTGCCCGCGGCGGGGGCCTGTAGCTCAATGGTTAGAGCCGGCCGCTCATAACGGTCTGGTTCCTGGTTCGAGTCCAGGCGGGCCCACCATCTTGAACGCTCAGGCGGAATTGGCCTCTTGCCCCCGCCTGAGTCGAATGGCGGCGCGTCAAATTTCGCAATGAGATCGAAGGGTTGCCGGAAAGTCGCCGACAGCTGTCCCTCCTTCCAAGTGCAGTTCGATAGTGCAAATTTCAACAACCTGCGTTTCTCGATTGCACTACGTTTGTCGAAAATCTCAAGGGCCCGCTGGGCGAGGTCCAGCAAACGAATGCCGTCCTCTAGATAGGATTGGTCGGCCGCTTGATGGAAGGATAGCTCCCGCAGCAACGTGGCTTGCTCCTCGCGCCACTCCGCGGACGTACGGTCGAAAAAGTCCCCATCGATGCGACCGTCCAGCTTATCCAGGTACATCGCATGAAGGCGCTTCTGGATACGATCATACTCACCCTGGAGCCGAGCGACCGCCGCGTCGTGCTCCCTCCTTTCATCGGCATGGCTATCTCGCAGCGCTTCTTTTAGCCAAAGCAGCTCATCTTCTCCAAACTTGAGTTTTTTGAGGGTCGCGCGGAACTTCGCCTCCAACACCTCTTCGCGAACGTAACGTTCGCCGCAGTCGCCCTTGAAGCCTGTGCAGTGATAGTAGACGTATTTGCCCTTCTTCAGTTCGCCAACGATGGCACAACCGCAGTGCCCGCACTTGATAACGCCAGAAAACGCGAACTCGCGCTTCGAGCCTCTCACTTTGGCCTCGCCCCGGCCGTCAAGCATTTCCTGCACTCGGACCCAAAGCTCTCGCGTTACTAGAGGCGCATGCTTGCCAGCGTAAATACGCTCCCTCCACACGAAGTCGCCACTGTAGATGCGATTTCGTAGGATGTGATGTATGCGGCTCTTGCCGACCGTCGAGCCTGTTAGGCGGTTCACTAGGCCCGCAGTGCGGGCACGTTCAGTCAAATCCTCGATGGATACGTTACCTGCTGCATACCAGCCGAAGATCTGCGATACGATTGGCCCGAGCTTGGGATCGATTTCGATCGTCTTTCTTCCGTCAGAACCGACCACGTTCCGATAGCCTAGAGGTGCCGACGATGGCCAAATGCCTTGCTCGGCTTTCTCCTGCATGCCCTTGCGGGCCTCTTCGGAAAGATTGTCGACGTAGTTCTTGGCCATCAGAACTTTGATGCCATGAACAAACTTCTCCGAGGACCGCGAGTCGTCAGAAAGGACGATACCCTCCTTCACGAGGTGTATCTCGATATCGAGGTCATCCAGAGTCACCCAGTCGCGAAGATTGCGGTACAGCCGATCCGTCTTTTCGACCAGAACGGCTCGAACATCAGGGTGCTTTTTCAGATAGGCAACCAACTCAAGGAAATTCGTACGGCCCGCCATCTTGGCCGTTTCGACGTCAACGAACTCCTTGACGATGGTAAGCTGGCTTGTTGCAGCATATGTCTTGAGCAATTTCTGCTGTGCTGGAATCGAGAAGCCTTCTTTATCTTGCTCCTTCGTCGATACACGCGCGTATGCGACGGCCTTGGTGACCGCGCCCGTAATTGGCTTATGAGCATTTTTGTCGCGCATGATCTTGCTCGCAAATCTGATTTCTTGATTCTGCCTGTGACCAGAGTCGCGCGCAATTATAATTTCATCTTGGCTTAACGAAGTGATCAACCTTCAGAGTGGTGGCCAGGCAAGCCGACTCGTATAAGCTTTGCTAGGCGTGAAGTTCTCTGCCGGCACGAAGGTCTCGACACGGAAGCTGATGGCGGGATTGGCTGCCGCGCGATCGGCCGCGAGGAAGCGGAAGCCGTGATCGTCCGCCAGTTGCTCAGGCGTTTCTTCGGAAAGAACGCTGTTGCGGTCTAGCAGCACCACGCGAGCCTTGAACTCGCGTTCCGAGCGCAGCGGGTTGGCCGGCGGAACGAACGGCTCGAAGAGCGCGATCTGTTCAATCGGGATCAGGTGTTTAGAGATACGGATGACGTTCTGCATGATGTGCTCCTTTTTGTTGATCCGACGAGCACACCTCATTGCGGTCTTCCGCCGCAACGCACCGCTTTCTTGAAAGAAATTTTTTCCAACAAAGCGCGCTCGTCTCAACGCACATCGCCGAGCATCGTAAATTCGTGTATGACAAAAACGCGAGACGGAAGTTTTCGCTTACGTGGAATGCGAGACACCGATGGTGGGACGATCGAAGCGCAAGCTCCCCGCGCCATCCGAAAGGTCGATAGGCTGGACGGCGGATAGCGATCAGAGCGAAGCGGCCTATGTTCTTTTCAACGAACTTGTGGCCACCCGTGACCGGTTGGCGAGCTTGCCGCCACTTACCCCGCAAGACCTCGAACGGGTCGAGCAGGCGATGCACGAAGTCTTCTGGTACTTCGTGACGCCGCCGCCGGGAGCAGCATCCGAGTTGGCTCTGCCCGACCTGGCCAAGGCCAACCTGATCCAATATGTCCGGGATCGAAGCCTCGATCTGTACGTCGCGACCGTGGCACTGTTGGCGCAGAAGCTCGCCGCTTCAGACCGTGAGCCGTCCAGCTTGCGGGGGGAACTGGCGGCGTTGCGCGACGGTCTGGACGCCCTGACTTTCGATCACCGGACAACCAAGACGAGCCTTCTGGCGGTGCTGCGGGACTTGCGGCAAGACCTGAATGAGCGGATCGCCTATGTCGCGGCGACCCCGCCGCGTGGTTACCGGTTTTCCGTGTCGCCGGAGAAGTACGGGGCCCGGAAGAACCGGTCGGAGACACCCGATAAACTCTTCGGCCGGGTCTACGCCGCCCATGTTCCAAGGGGGCTGACCCAAGCCGATATCCGAAAAGCCGACCCGGCGTTTTACAACGTGCTCCACGTCTGGTGCTCACGACATGGGAAGAAGCTCTCCCGTCTTGTCCCCGGGACGCGGGCTCGCCGCGGCTAGTCGGGACGACTGATTTTTCTCGCGTTTTTGACCAACCCATAAGTGCGCCTTCACGAGACCAACCGTTTCCCGACCTCTCCGCCAGCCCCCGATTGCCGCCGTCCATCCCGTTCCGATTTGCCAATTCACCCGTTCCCGATCGGCCACTTTCCTACCCGCCGCGCCGCGGCAAGCGCCTGTTCGACGCCTGCCGCTTGCGGGTCGGATGCTCTCCTTAGGTGTCGTCTTCGGGGAGCGCTTCGTCCGGATGCGGGGTGAACTTCATCCATGGCTGGACGGCCATGAACAGCGGCAGGATGTGCGTCCGGCCGCCTTGGGTGTTCGTGGCGGCGATGATGGCCGCGGGCTGGCCGTTCATGAAGCAGGAGATAAGGGCAAACGGCTCGCCGGTTTCGGAGGCGTGGGTGAGACCGCCGAACGCAAGTTCCATCCATGGCTCGATGTTGGTGTCGGCTCCCGGCTCTCTCTCCCATGGCTCTCGCCCCCGACCGACCCGCGCGGGCGCTCGGGGCGGGCCCTCAAAAGGCTCGGTCAGCTCGCGGTAGCGCTGGCGAAACCCGCTGTCGGTGACCGTTCCCGCCCTCATGACACACCTCCCGCGAGGTGCTTGTGAACGGCCCGGAAGAGACGATCCAGCGGGGTTGCCCATCGCCGGTGAGCGTGGCTTGGCCGATCAATGACCATCACCTCGTAGACGGGTGGCATGCCCTTGAACGCGAGATAGGCGGAAGACAGTGGATGCCTGCCGCCCGCCTGTCGCAGGATCGCAATCGCCTCTTTGGGCGATGGTGCCTCAGCTTCGACGCGGTCTGACGCCGGACCGAGAGGCCCCTTTCGGTTGGGTTGGAAGGATGGCAAATAGCACTTCAACGCTCCGAATAACGCTCAGCCATGTCCGACCTTAAGAAATTCAAAGAAGATACCTTCAGGGCCGCACAAAACCCGGCATGCTGGTTGCTCAGCGCCGAGCGTTTGCGCGACGGGGCCGAAGCAATCCTCGTGCAGGAGCAGGCATTCGAAATCGAATATCTCAGAGCCCACGAGGCTGCCACCAAAGAAGCGATGGCCATCGCTTATAGCGAAGGAAATGAGGCGGGTATTGCGGACATCGAGGCGCGCGTACCCAACTATCCGGCTGCCCAGCTTCTCTACGGCTATGCGCTCGAAAATTTGCTGAAGGGCATTCGCGTTGCAAGAGATCCTTCCCTTATTACGAGTGGAAAGCTCAATGGCAAGCTGAAATCGCACGACCTCGTCGAGCTGGCAAAGGCGGCAAGCTTCACCTTGCACACGCAGGAAATACCGGTAGCGGCAGCGCTCTCGAAACTCTCGACGTGGGCTGGGCGATATCCTGTGGCCTTATTCGAGGCCGAGTTTGCTTCAACGCCGAACGCCGATGAATTATTGGACTACGGATCACGTCATCCCATCGTGAAGGCAATGTATTCGCGAGGTCATGCTGAACTGACGGCCTTGCTGCCGAAACCAGTCTCCAACCGAAACGGCGCTGTTGTCGTTTTCCGCCAGCCAGGAACCTAAATCCTTTGTTGTCCTTCCGCTTGCACGTGCAACTGGACCAGGCGCGCGCCTAGCGACGGTGACGCGATCGCGAATGCCGTGAACAAAACCAGCACCGGGGCTGCGGGCGCGTCGGGGCCTGGTCCTCAGGTTGTCGGTAGGATCCCGCCCGGAGCGAGGCTCTGAAATCCCCTGTGTAACGCCCTTTTGCCAACTTGCAGTTGACACGCAAAATGGGCAAAGTCTTACCGACCCATCCAATTGCGGGAAAAGCTCCGTTTTGAAAAGCCGATTACAATGCCGCGCCATCAGACTGCCGGAAAGCAAACTACCGGCGGTACAAAACGGATATGGACAGCAAGTTCAACGGTAAAGTCCGATTGGACCTTCCATCAAATCGCGCCATATATCGGCCGCATGAAAACATCGATGGCGCGTGCGCTCATCCTTGATAATTCAAAAACAGGCGATTTGATTGTCGATCCTTTTTGCGGCAGCGGTGCGGTCGCGCTTGAAGCATTTGCCAGCAATCGTGGCGTAATCGCGGGCGATTGGAATCCTTATGCCGTCCTATTGACGCGGGCCAAGCTCTTTGCCCCCAAGAGCGAGCGAGCGGCGTTGAAACGATTAGCCGCAACGTGGAAATTATCGCGCGAATTATTGCCGAAGCAGGACCTAAGGAAAGTGCCTGCTTGGGTCCGTCGCTTTTTCCATCAAGACACGCTGCGAAATGCACTCGCATTTCGCGACGCGTGCGTTGAACGGGGCGATGATTTCCTTCTCGGATGCCTGCTCGGTATTCTGCATCATCAGAGACCGGGCTTCCTTTCGTTTCCAAGCAGCCACCTTGTTCCCTATCTCCGCAGCCGGAAATTCCCAAAGAATAGATTTGCGTCACTGTATGAGGAGCGTGAGGTCTTACCTCGATTGCAAGCGAAGATTCTGCGTACCTATAAGAGGCCGGTACACAATCGTGGTTTGACACGACGCATCCACCGGGTGGACGCACGGCAATTCCCGCGGCCAAAGAACATATCGGCCGTTATTACAAGCCCGCCGTACATGAACGAACTTGATTACGTCCGGGATAATCGATTGCGGCTTTGGTTCATCGAGCGGTCGCTTCCGAGAGGCTTGGAGCTCGTGGCGCGCGACCGGGAAGCTGCGTTTCGCGAACTGATGCGCTCGGTATGCGCGCGACTTGCGCCCAACATAAAGAAGGGCGGCAAGTTCGTGCTTGTCGTCGGCGATGCAACACGCGGTAGCGGTCGCAAGGGGCGAACAGGCATGATAATGCGCCAGCTATTTAAGGAAGATGACGCGTTCAGAGAGTTTCACCTCGAAAAGAGCTATCTAGACAAAATCCCTGATGTGCGACGCTCTCGGCGAGAGTGCAAAGGGACGCGGTCTGAAACAATTTTAGTTTACCGAAAATGCTGACACTGTTTGAACCCCACCTCTTTTCCTCGATGGAATATTATCATGACTCGACCAGGCAGAGATGACGCATGGTGTAGCAGCCTTGCCGGGAAGACGGTCGAGCGGTATCAACTGGATGAGTACATCGGGGCCGGACGGATTGGGTTTGTGTACAAGGCACACTTGGAGGACGTTCCCGGCGTATCACGCGCCGTAAAGTGCATTTTCGGAGATTTGAAAGAGGGCTGGGAGCACGAACTGCAAAAAGTCATGCAGTTGCAAGTCGTCGAAAGCGTAGTTCACTTCCACCACTTAGGCGCAGCCCAAATATCGCACAATGGCAGAACTCGAACCTGTCAATTCACCGTCTGGGACTACATAGCCCCGGGGCAAGACCTAAAGCGATATTTGGCGCGGGTAAAGAAAATTCCGGCGACATTCGTTTTTGCTGTCGTGGAGACCATCCTCCGCGTTTTATACCAGTGCGAGAGAAACGGCGTATCCCGACACGGTGACTTGCACGCCGGCAACATTTTGATCGGCGATGAGACAAACGCACGGCTGGATGATCAACTCCAGCTGCGCGACCCGATCTACGTATCCGATTTCGGTTACGGCACAAGCGGTGCCGTTATGAGCCCCAAGGACGATTACGCCGGCCTCGCTCAAATATTCAATCAAATGGTTTCCTATGTTGAATATGAGAAAGCGACACCGACAGACCGGCAGTTACTTGAAGCAATGAAAACGGACTTCGGCAAGCTATTGCGCGAGCCAGAAGGCGCTGAGCGCCGAAGCCCGATGGAACTCTTGAAAATGCTCGGGGATCTGAAGCAGCGGATCCAAATCGGCGAGAAGCTCCCGGTCGACCGCAACGATGGAGAAATAACAAACGCGGCAGTCCCAGCGGATGGTTCATCAGTGGGCCAATTCCAAGTAAGCGAAATGATAGGTGATCGTTGGGAGTGGTGGAAACGCTTGTTTGTGCCGACCGTGCCGTCGCACTCGAAAATCTTGGCATTGGATATCCCGACAGTGGTTACGGGACCGCGCGGATGCGGCAAAACCATGTTCTTCCGGCGGTTGAGTGAAAGGCTGATCGTCGAATGTGGCGAAGTCCCCGAGCTCCAGAGTGCAAAGCGGTTTGTCGCGCTCTATGTGAATGCCAATGATTTTGCAGATGCCTTCGCCCATTACCCAGAAAGTCCCTCTCCCGAGGATGAGCGTCGCCTCATCTGTTATGCCAATCTGTGTATCCTTGCTGATTTGTTAAGTGTGCAGTCGGCCAGAGCCGGCCGTAAAGAACCGGCCACCGACAAGCTGCTCGCACTTGTGCAGCAATGGCTCGTGCCTCCGGCATTCAATTCCCTTGTAGTCGGTGAAGATCGGCTAGAGCGATATCGCGCAGTACTAGAGCAAACGAAGTGGTCATTCTCGAAGCAAGGCGCGGGGAAGCTTTTTCCAGGCTACAACGAGTTGTCGCAGCATCGGTGGCTTCCGGAACTCGTGCGACAAGCGCGGACGTGTTGCCCGTGGATCGGTGATCGCACCGTACTCCTCTTCGTCGATGACTTTTCTACGCCTCGCGTTTCGATGGCTATGCAGAAGGTCCTGAACCGCCTGCTGTTACAACGCTCTTCGGAGTTTTTGGCAAAGGTCGCCACGGAAGCTCGTAGCACCTTTCTCCCCGAGGATTCGAGCGGAAAGGTGCTCCAGGACGGCGATGACTATCAGTTCGTCGATATGGGAGAGGAGTCGCTCTTTCTGCCCGACCCGCAACGGCTGGCATTCCTCGACCAAGTCTTTAGCAGACGTCTCCGTATTGAACCGCGCATGCCGCAAGCGAGCCTCGGGCTCAAGGCGTTGCTTGGTCACCAAGGCCTGTCGAAGACTGAGTTTGCTCGTCGCTTGCGGATGTCCCATGGAGGTAAGCCGCCGGCGGAACAGATACCTGTCCATGGAGACTCTCAGCGGCGCGGAAGATCGAGAGCTCGGGTGCTATACTATGGCGACGACGTGTTCTCGAACCTTTGGTCCGGGGACACGAGAACAATGATACAATTGGTGAGCGACGTGTTCGAGGCCGTAGTTAAAAAGGATGGTTCTTCGCAGATCACTGTCCCAGTGGAGCCTGCGATTCAAGATCGGGCATTTCGAGATCGTGGCGGAGAGTGGCTGAATTCAAATACGCGGAACGAACCCACCGACCCATTGCGTGTCAAAAACGGATTGGTTGAAGCACAACGACTGCAACCCGGGTTTGCCTTGTGCGGGACATACGGCTCTCATTTGAAGGCCATTGTCGAGGCCTTTGTTGCTGCAGCCACCCAGTTACTGACCGGGCCAACATACGAAATGAAGGAAAACGGTAATACACGAGAAGTCCCGCGAATGGCTTTTCGGCTAGAGATCGTTGATGAATTCCGGTTGAGCGGACTGGCTGAGGAAATCTACCGAGATCTTGTACGGTACGGCTTATTTATGCTCGATAATCGCGGGAAGAGCGTACGAGGTGCGTTTGTCCCACGCCTATATCTTCGCCGCCTCCTGCTTCCTTATTGCACTCTCGCCCTCTCCAAACGCGATAGTGTCGCGATGACTTGCGATCAATTCCGTCAGCTTCTGTTGAGCCCCGACTCCTTTAAGGCGGGACTGACCCGCAAGATTGCATCAAAGGATCAGCTCTCGATGTCCTTTGACCCGGCTCAATTCTCGCCAGAGCCGGGCGACGAATATGACGATCTAGGCGACGCGTTATGACACCACAACTTCAATCATCCCTCATGCGGACATTGCCTGACATGGTGAGGGCAGAGGGAATTGCGCTTACCACCGGCGACGTTTTGGTCCATGCGCCCGGCTTTGAGGATCGTACACTAGCGGTTACGCGCGGCCTGAATATCAATGGAAAGGCTAGCGGCATACTGCTTCGCTATGAGCCAGCCAACGCGACAAACCGTCTGACCGAGGTGCGCTCGTCCCTGGAAAAGCAGGGAATTGCCGTCTCCGATGACGACGTCCTAACCTATGATCGCTTTTCGCCGGGTGATTTTGAAGATCGGCTCCGATTACGCTTCAATCTCCTCTCGGCGCGGAGGGTCGTGATCGATATTTCGACCATGTCGAAGCTTGCTATCCTGTTGGTTCTCAATGCCTGTCTAGGCTCCGATTTCGAGGTGGAAGTCCTATATTCGGAAGCGCAGCACTATGGCCCGACTAAGGACGAATTCGCGAGTGCCAAGAAAGCGGGAAAGATTCAGCAACCTTCCCTGCACGTATTTAACGGCATTCACGGAGTTGTCCGGGCGGACTCGCTGGCAAGCGTAGCAATGCAGGGACAATCGACCGCGGCCATCGTGTTCATGTCCTTCAACGACGCATTGACGCAATTGCTTCTCAACACCGTCTATCCTGGGCGCCTTTTCCTTATAAACGGAAAACCCCCTGTTCATTCTTGGCGGGAGGCGGCAATGGCATGGGTCCACGAGCAAGTCAGGCGTGAATGGAACGAGGACAACGCCCTTGAGCCCGGTGGCTCCAACCTTCCGGCTCGGACGGCCTCTACCCTCGATTACCGTGAATCTGTGGGTATTTTGCTCGATTTGTATTGGAAATTATCAACTAACCATCGGGTTCTTCTGGCTCCGAGTGGCAGCAAAATGCAGACGGTGGCTTGCTTTTTGGCGAAGGCGCTCCATCCTGACATTCACATTGAATATCCCTCCCCAGAGGGGTTTGCAAAAGAGTATAGTACTGGCATCGGCGATCGGTGGCTCTTGCCGCTTGGTAAGCTTGGAATGCTTCTGTCCCAAATAAAAGAGGCGGAACGCCAGAATTTCTTGGAGATTGCTATTTGATAGCCACGCATCGATCATTCGCTGACGCTAAGGCGGACAGGAACTATCGCTCGCCTAAAAGCAAGAAGCAGAGGTCTAGAGATGGATCAATCTGAGCGTCTGTCTCGTCCCAAGGTCGATGCAATCGAAAGCCTTTTAGGTAAGCGGTTTTCTGTACTCGATGACGGCTTCGTCCGCGTCGTCGATTATATGGGTGATGATGCTGCCGTGGTCTTGGCGGCTCGCGTTTCTTACGGCGCCGGTACGAAGAAGGTCCAAGACGACCGAGCGCTCATCCGTTACCTGATGCGTCATCATCACACCACACCCTTCGAGATGTGCGAAATCAAACTCCACGTACGCGCACCAATGGATACGTGGCGTCAATGGATACGTCATCGCACTGCGAGCGTGAACGAATATTCAACGCGCTATTCGCTGGCTATCGATG
Source organism: Bradyrhizobium monzae (assembly GCF_021458635.1). Taxonomy (GTDB): domain Bacteria; phylum Pseudomonadota; class Alphaproteobacteria; order Rhizobiales; family Xanthobacteraceae; genus Bradyrhizobium. The sequence goes on along the minus strand of NZ_JAIRDQ010000023.1, from coordinate 11,202 downwards.
CGTCGCAACGAACCCCCGAGACCGAGTGGCGCCTTCAGTCTACGGAAAACCGGCAAGGCAGTTCCGGTTTTTTGGATAGCAAGGCTGGAGCTACTTTATCGGCCGCTGAAAACGAACTGCAAAAACATGCTCGGAAGGTTTATGAAGAGCGCCTAGCTGCCGGCATCGCGCGTGAACAGGCGCGCAAGGATTTGCCGCTTTCGACTTACACAGAAGCCTACTGGAAAATCGATCTGCACAATTTGTTAAACTTCTTACAGCTCCGCATGCACAAGCATGCACAGGCTGAAATCAGAAGCTTTGCCAACATCATCGGCCAAGAGATCGTCGCAAAATGGGTTCCGACCGTTTGGCAGGCTTTTCTTGATTACCGAGACCAAGCCGTCACCTTGTCCCGTATGGAAGCTTCCATTATCTCTGCCATCGCAGCAGGAAAACAAGATCACGCGAAATCGTTAGCAGAAGAATTCGGCCTGTTGAACCGGAATCCCGACGGTAGCCTCAAAGCAAACCGCGAACGACGCGAGCTTGAAGAAAAGCTATCGACGATGGGGCTAATGTTCAACTGGTCATAGATGCCGCGTCGCGTTGCTATGTTAGCTCGATCCACTTCGCCGCAGCCGCAAGGACTTACGGACTCTCGTGCCGGAGCGCAGCGGAGGCCCACTAAAAGAGGCACCCGATTTCGGGACAGTGATAGCGACGCCGGCATGAAATGACGGCGGGGCCCGAAAGCGAGTGCAGTCGCGAGACCGGTTAACAGGGCACCCGCGCGACGGGCAGTGATAGCGGTGCCGCGAAGCGGCAGCCCTTCGTGCGAGTGCCTCCGACGAGCGACACATTGGGATTCTTCCAGGTAAGGACGTGCACCTAAGGTATCCAAAGAGGAATTCTATCTTTGATTGACGAAACTCTGCGTCTTACCTAGCTTCGAATCATGTTTGAAATCACCGGGGACGATATTGCCCTTCTGAATGACACGGATTTGCGTGCGCTGAGCGCACGGCTTTGCGAAGCCGAGCTGCGCCGGCAAGGTCATCCCGTGTCCCACGTGACGTGGGGTGGTAATCAAACGGCCAAGGACGGCGGCCTTGACGTGCACGTAGGGCTGCCGGCCGGCGCCAGCATCGGAGGTTTCATCCCGCGTCCCGAGACCGGGTTTCAGGTCAAGAAGCCCGATATGCCCCGACAGGAAATTCTCGATGAGATGAAGCCGGGCGGCGTGGTGCGTCCTATCCTTGTCGAGCTCGCCAAGGCGTCAGGTTCATACATCATCGTAAGTGCGACGGGGTCCACGGCTCATTCGGCGCTCAAGAACCGGAAGAAGGCGATGGCTGATGCGGTCGAGGGCATCGTCGACGCATCGAAGCTCGCACTCGATTTTTATGACCGCAACCGCGTGGCCACGTGGCTCCGTGATCATCCCGGGCTCATTCCGTGGGTGCGATCCCTGATCGGCAAATCCATCCCGGGCTGGCAATCGTTCGGCTCCTGGTCGCGGGCGCCCGGCGGAGCCGATGATTCCTATTTGTTCGACGCCGAAGCCCGTATCAAGACAGGCGATGAAAAGGAGGGCGAAGGACTCAGTGCGGTCGATGGCATCAACCGCATTCGTGATGCTCTTCGTCAACCGAGGCAGGTCGTCCGGTTGGTTGGCCTCTCAGGTGTGGGTAAAACCCGATTTTGTGAAGCGCTGTTCGACGACAAGGTTGGCAATGCAGAGCTTGATCCTTCACTGGCCTACTACACGAATGTTGCCGAAGACCCGAACCCGCCACCCATCGGTCTTGCCTCCGACCTGATTGCCGCCGGCAGGCGCGGTATCCTCGTCATCGACAACTGTCCCTTCGAGATTCACGGTGAGTTGGCGAGGGTTGCGCGCGAGGCGAACTCGACCATCAGCGTAATTACGGTCGAGTACGATATCCGCGATGATCAGCCCGAGGGAACGGATGTCTTCGCGCTGGATACGTCCTCTCTGCTTCTCATCGAGAAGCTGGTCGCACGGCGCTATCCTCAGGTCTCACAGATCGATGCAGGAACCATAGCGCAATTTTCGGGCGGCAACGCGCGCGTTGCGCTCGCGCTAGCCGCCACGGTCGGGAAAAACGATTCCATCAGCAAGCTCAGCGATGCGGATCTGTTCAAGCGGCTCTTTCAGCAGCGGCATGAGCACGACCCCGATCTGCTCCTGATCGCCCAGGCGTGCTCACTGGTCTATTCCTTCGAAGGTGTCAAAACAGAAGGCGAAGGGGCTGAGCTGCCCATTCTTGCTGGGCTCATCGGCAAGCCCGTACAGGAAGTTTACGCCGCAGTCGCCGAGCTGAAACGACGCGATCTGTTGCAGGAACGCGCGGAATGGCGCGCGGTGCTGCCGCACGCCATTGCCAATCGCCTTGCTGCACTCGCCTTGGAGAACATTCCCGCGGCGACGATTGTGAAGACGCTGGTGACCGATGCGCCTGTGCGGCTTAGGCGATCGTTCTCGCGAAGGCTTGGATATCTCGACGGCAGCAAGGAGGCCCGGTCTATCGTGCAGGCCTGGCTCGCCCCGGGAGGGATGCTCGCGGACATCTCCAATCTCGGCGAAGACGAACGAACGATGCTGGCAAACGTCGCGCCTGTTATGCCGGATGAGACGCTGGCAGCCATTGAGCACGCCTTGAAGGACGCCGACGGACCTAAGCTGGCCAAGGCCACGCATGTCGTGCGGCTGCTTCGCTCGCTTGCCTATGAGCCGGAACAATTCGAGCGAGCGATCGCTTTGCTGATCAAGATCGCTCTGGCGGCAAAGGACGATGACGACAGCGGTGCTGCGGGTATCGTGCCGTCGCTGTTCTACATTGTTCTGTCCGGCACGCATGCGCCGATCGCCATGCGGCTCAAGGTGCTGGAAGGCCTGCTCAAGTCCGATGAGCCGGGGCCACGGGCGCTGGGATTGAAATCGTTCGATGCCGTTCTGAAGACCGATCACTTCACTTCGGCCCATGGCTTCGAATTCGGCGCACGTTCGCGTGACTACGGCTACTATCCGCCAACAGGCCAGGATGTGCAGGATTGGTTCGGCGCAGTACTGCACCTGATCTCGCCTCTTGCGCTATCCGATGCCCCCGTTGCGCCCGGTGTTCGCACTGCTATCGCTCATGAATTCCGGGGTCTTTGGTCCAATGCCGGCCAAGTGGACGCTTTGGAAGGGCTAATGAGGCAAATCGCAAGCAAGGGATTCTGGCGCGAGGGCTGGGTAGCCGTACGTCAGACGCGAATTTATGATGGCGAACACATGCCCGCCGAGATACGCGAACGGTTGACGGCATTGGAGGAGTTTCTGCGTCCCAAGGATCTCGTCGACAAGGTAGAGGGCGTGGTCCTGGGATCAGGGCGCAACGTCGACCTGGACGATCTCGATGAGGTAGAAAACGACGACTTTGAGGGCGCGATGGTGCGTATGAATCAGACAGTCGAGAATCTCGGAAAGGATGTTGCGAACGACGACGAGGCATTCAAAACGCTGCTGCCGGGCCTCGTGCGTGGCGGTTCTCGCGTCCCTCTGTTCGGCGCTGGCCTCGGAAGCACCACAGAGAAGCCTTACGAGATTTGGCAGGCTCTCAAAACTGAATTCTCGGCAACGGATAAGCCCGACACAGGTCTGATGGGAGGCTTCTTGGCGGGTCTGCAAAAGCGGGATGCCTTGTTGGCCGACAAGATGCTGGACGAAGCCGTCGAACACCCATCGGTGGGGGTGTATTTTCCGCACCTTCAGGCGCGGATCGTTGTGGATGAAAAAGGCGCCAAGCGCCTGCATCGGGCTCTTGAACTTGGCAAGGCGGACATCACTCAATATTTCTCGCTGGGTTATGGCCGCGCGGGCGACGAGATTCCGGGACCGGAGTTCCGAGACCTTCTCCTCGCCATCGCGAGCAAGCCCGGCGGCTTGACGGTCGCGTTGGAAGTCCTGTCTATGCGTTTGGTTGCAAATGGAGTCGACAAGCGGGAGCCCGTACCCGAAGTTGCTGAGACCGGACGCGTTCTCCTCGATGCTTTCGAGTTCCATGAGAAGAATGGCCGCACGGATCGTGAGGATCGGGAGCTGGGGCGAATTGCGCAGGTGTCGCTATCCGGTGACGAAGGCGTTCCGATCGTTCGGCGCATCATCCGGAAAATGATGGTCGCGGTCGGCCGCTACGACATTCACGCATATGATCAAGATGATCTGGTAACGGGACTGCTTCGCGTTCATCCCAAGATCGTGCTCGACGAGGCCTTCTCGGGCGACGCCAAGGCGCGGCAAAAAGCCGTGCAGGTCTTCGTCGATTTTCAGCGCTTCCACAAGAATCCGCTGGGTGTCGTGCCAGATAATGTCCTTCTCGCGTGGTGCGATGCCGATCCGGCGGTCCGCTATCCTCTCATGGCGGCATCGGCAGGCTTGTTCAAGCGTCCTGCAAATAACGAACCGCATGAGTGGCTTCCCCTGGTATCGAAGCTGCTCAACAAGGCCCCCGATCCCCATGCCGTATTGACTGAGATCGTGCGGCGCTTACGTCCGTGGAGCTGGAGCGGATCACTCGCGACGAAACTGGAAGGAAGGTTAAAACTGCTTGAACACCTTCCGGCCGACCACACACCAGAACTTGCCAATGCTCTCGACAAGGCCAAGGCCGATTTTCAGGAGTGGATCGCCAAGGAGCGTAAAAATGAAGCCGCAGAGAGCCGGGCACGCGGCGGTCGATTTGAGGATTGAGGACGCCCTCACACATGGATATCGACGCTCATCGCGCAAACCCGAACGTCTCGCTCGAACAGCACGTTGAGGCCCGGGTCGTCGAGCTGGGGCGATTGCTCGAAACTCGCATCGCCGTCTATCTCGATACCAAGTTCTGGATTCTGCTGCGCGACTGCGCTGCCGGTCGAGACCGCGATCCGGCGGCACAAGAGCTGCTGCAACGTCTTCGTAAACTCGTCCAGCACGAAAAGGCCTTTTGCCCGATCAGTGACAGCGTCTTCTTCGAGTTTCTCAAGAAAGGCGATCCTGATGCTCGGATGGAAATCGCGCGGATCGTCGATGAACTGAGCCTTGGTGTGTCACTGCTCGATCACCGAATGCGGGTCGGTACGGAGGTTTCGCACTTCGTTCATAGTGCCGAGGGTAGCGGAGATTTACATCCCCTCCATCATCTTGTCTGGTCAAAGGTAGCGTACGCTCTCGGCTTTGTTCATCCGAGCCAGACCGGCTTCGACGCCGAGACTGAGCTTGCGATCCAGAAGGCGTTCTTCGACCGGATGTGGGAGATGCGGCTTGAGGAGGTGATGCGTACGCTTGGGGGCCATTCGCCGCCCGGCGGCCTCGACTTCACTGTTTCTGGACTGAACGAGGGGGTGAAGCAGAACGCGGATCAAATCAAGAGCTTTGCCCAAGCTTTTGAGGCTGAGCTTAAGGGCACGGTAGAGCTTGGCGCTGATATTGCGATGGACGTGATGGGTGACATCTTCCGCAAGAGAACGGGCGAAGAACCGCCCGAAGCCAAGTCTCCGCAGTGGCAGACATTCTGGAACCACTGCGCAAATCTTCTCTTCCTTGCGTTGAAGAAGCGGCCGCACATGCGCCAACAGCTTCGCACGCTGCACATCCACGCCGCGCTCCATGCCGCATTCCGGTGGGACAAGGCAAGACGCTTCACTAGCAACGATTTGTACGACTTTGAGCATGCATCGGCAGCGCTAGCCTACTGTCGCGCCTTCTTTACCGAGGACGGGCTACACGCCACCATCAGCGCGCGGCACGTCGCGCTCGACGATCTGTTTCAATGCCGGGTCGCCTCAGACCTTTCAGGCGCCATCGATGTCCTGAAGGCTCTTGAGGATGAGGGTTCATTCAGCGACAAATTCGAATAGCAAGCGTATCGCTTGATGCGGTCTGTATGGTCCCAATGCGTAACCCTTGATAAGTCCGCCCGGGCTCGCCATGAATCTACGTGCCGGAGCGCAGCGAAGGCCCTCTGAAAGAGGCACCCGAATTCGGGACAGTGATAGCGACGCCGGCATGAAATGACGGCGGGGCCCGAAAGCGAGTGCAGTCGCGAGACCGGTTAACAAGGCACCCGCGCGACGGGCAGTGCTAGCGGTGCCGCGAAGCGGCAGCCCTTCGTGCGAGTGCCTCCGGCGAGCGACACATGAAGGGTCTTGTCCCGAGCCCCATGCAGGACGAGTTCTCTTTTAAGAGCTTTTGAAGTTGAAAGGGTACCGCGCTGTCCGGCTATATCTGCCGTCATAGCTGGAACGAGGATTTTTAATGCAACAACGAGAAGAGGCGGGAGACAACCCGCCCAAGTCCAGCATGCGCGGCGCAAGTGCCCCGTATGCAAATGCTCCCGATCACCTGAGCAAGAAAGGCGCCATCGCGCTGGCGAGACGGCTGGAACGCTATTGGCATGAACAGGGATATCCCGCCGCGCGATTTTGGACGGAGCCGATCGACGAACGCTTCGCAAAGATCGGCAGTTACGAGCTCTATCGTGTGGCCTGCAATCTCATCAACGGATTGCCACCGCGCTACCGCGATTAAAGCGAAACGCGCCACAGCGCCAAGGAACCGGCCGGCGAAGACCTGCGAGACAACGCGGGCTCGCCGCAACAGGATGATGCGCGCATCGCCTGTTGCGGCCGCTGTAAAGCGACCGGCCGGACCATGGTTTGCTGCATACCGCCGTGCGCTGCTTGCTTCGAGGTGATCGCGGGTGAAAATCGCGTGTGCGCTGAGGTGCGCTGGTTAAAAATGCTGAATTACCGCTTCGCTAACCGTAGTCCGCCTAGCATGGCAGCCACATCCAACAACGCCGTTCAACCTGTGACGGCATCAACAAGAACAAGAGGATGATCATGAAGAAAATTGTCGAGCACGGTGATAATCCAGGCGCTGGCAGTGCAGGCCTGACGCGGCACGATCCACGAAAGGGCGACACCCTAAGCCGCAGGGGAGCATCCGAACTTGCGAGACAACTTCAAAACCACTGGCACGGACGAGGCTATTATGCAGCACGGTTCTGGGCCGAGCCGATCGTTGAGCGCTTCGGGAAGCTTGGCACGCACGAGGTCTACCGCGTTGCCTGCAATCTCGTGAACGGCTTGCCGCCGCGCTACCTGGACGAGGAGCTCCGCCGCGACAAGAAGGTTGTTTCGCGATGAGATGTTAATCAATGAGCTGCGAACCAGCGCACACGCTATTGTACGGTAACCGGCCGGTCCAATGCCGATCAACGGGCCAGCAGCAGGAACTAGGCTATGTCCGTCCGAACGGCGACGCCAGCAGCGCAGATTATGGTGAAGCAACCTTCAAGATCGGCAAGATGGAGGGGATAGCCGCCAAGAAGTCTTCGTAGGTGTCCGTTCCGGTGTAATGCGCTGCGCAGGCTACATAGCCCGTGAGGATATTTGCAGTAAAGGCGTCGGCGACTTCGACCTCCAGCGGCAACTCCTCCAAGAGGGCAAGGCTGCCACCGTGCGCGATCTTGGACCGGCCCTCGTCGTAAAGTTTCTTGACGAATGAAGCGAGAGACTGACCATCGGACGTGACGGAGTCCTTCGAGCCCAGAGCCATGATGGCCGAGGCCAATGCGAGAATGCCCTTGGACCTGCCCCCTTTGGCCAGCACGTCGAGCGAAACTCCCATTTTGACCAGCGCAATAAAGTCGCTCTTCTCCCGTCTAGCTTGACCGAACCAGGGCGGATTCAACCGCTCGTCGCAACACTTCAGCAAAGAAGGTTGCGATGGACAAGTGTGTGCGGGTAGGCCGACCTCGAGAGGCCTTACGAGAGGATTATAGACCGTTCTGGACTGCGATTGCCTCGGGACGATCGAGCGAGGATGCTGCGGTTGAGGCCGGAGTGTCGCCGGCGGTCGGAGTACGCTGGTTCCGGAGGGCGGGCGGTATGCCGCCAACACATTTGTCGCCGTCGTCAAAACCTCCATCGGAGCGCTATCTCTCGCTCGCCGAACGCGAGGAGATCGCCATTTTGCGTGCGCAGGGCCATGGGGTGCGAGCTATAGCTCGTCAGCTTGATCGACCTCCATGCACGATCTCTCGCGAGCTCCGGCGCAATGTGGCGCGCCGCCACGGCGCTCCAGAGTACCGAGCGACCACAGCACAATGGCACGCTGATCGGTCCGCCCGACGACCCAAGCCGGCGAAGTTGGCAATCAATCCGGCCCTTCGGGATTATGTGCAGGAGAGGCTTGCCGGTATGATCGCCAAGCCGGACGGGGAGCCCCTCGCTGGCCCGAAGGTCGTGTGGAAGGGACGCCGGGCTGTGCATCGGCAAAACCGGCGCTGGGCGAGGGCATGGAGCCCGGAACAAATTTCTCGGCGACTTCGGCTCGACTTTCCCGAGGATGAGAGGATGCGCATCAGTCACGAGGCGATCTATCAGGCGCTTTATGTGCAGGGTCGAGGCGCTTTGCGCAGCGAGCTGACGGCCTGCTTGCGCACCGGGCGGGTATTGCGGATGCCGAGGGCGCGCGCCCGTAAAGGCAGAAGCTTCATTCCTTCTGAGATCATGATCAGTCGGCGTCCGGCGGAGGCGGCCGATCGAGCTGTGCCGGGCCACTGGGAAGGTGACCTCATTATGGGTCTTGGAAGCTCCGCGATCGGCACCTTGGTGGAGCGTACGACCCGTTTTACCATTCTGCTGCATCTGCCGCGCGTGACGAGCCAGGAACAGGAAGCTGGAGTAAAAGTATCTGCACTCGCCGGACATGGCGCTGAGGCAGTGCGCGATGCCATCACCCGCGCAATCTTCACCATGCCCGAGCAATTGCGCCGGTCGCTGACTTGGGATCAAGGAGCTGAGCTGGCTCAGCATGCACGCCTGAGGATCGACGCTGGCGTGCAGGTCTACTTCTGCGACCCTCACAGCCCATGGCAGCGCGGCACCAACGAGAACACGAATGGGTTGCTGCGCCAGTACTTCCCAAAAGGGACCGATCTCAGCGTGCACAATGCCGGCGACCTCGAGGCCGTGGCTCTTGCACTCAACACCAGGCCCAGGAAAACCCTCGGCTGGAAAACACCCGCAGAAACTCTCGACCAACTGCTACAAGCGAGCGATACACAGGCTGTTGCGACGAACGGTTGAATCCGCCCAGTACATGGCCTCTACCCACCGCCGCATCAGCGTGGGGCAGCTACCCTTCGGCGTGAGGTCGATAAAATCCCTCAACGCCTTCCCGGCATCGGCATGGAGTTTCCTGAGGTCGTGCAGGTACTTCACTTGTGCGCCGGGTTTGCCCCCGAGGTTGGGTACATCCACGGAAACCGACGTGTTGAACCCTCCCGTACCTTCGTATTGGGAATAGGAACGCGACATCGAAATATCGACCCTGTCGCCGGGCGCCCGGAACCCCTTTGCGGTCTCCTGATTGAGGCCGAGGCCAAGGGAATCGATGGCGACGACGACGGCCGTAGAAGCACAGACTGAAGAGCGGCTGGAGTGTCGACCATCGATCGCGATCGTCGCGACCCATTCGCACGGCCCGACGAACTTCACGACGTCCTCGGCGTTCTGGCTCAACGGTGAGATATTGTCAGGTTCTCTCCAGTGTTGAAGAACTTCGTCCTTCCAAGCGGACGCCTTTCCCGTGACTTTTTCGACGACATCGAGCCAATCGTGTCGCCGGTAGAAATGGACCGGGCCAAGCGAAAAGCTCGGCACATCCTCCTGGTCGAAAAGACGCACTGGAAAGTAGAAATACTCACGCTTTGTTTGCTTATCGAGAAGCTCTTGCATGAGCCGTAGGAATTCGACCTTGACGGAAGCGGTGCCGGGCAAGGTGCCCGCAGTATCGACGAGATTGCCGAATGCAGCCACAGCGAGTTGCCCTGCGGCGCGCCGGCTTATGGATGCCTTCACGCCGCTATCGTTCTGATGCCACATTCGTCCCAGTTGATGTAGTGCCCCTACACCTTCCTTCGTAATAATCATCGCCCCGCCCTGCACCTGGATCATCGGCGGCAATAGCGGGTAGGAGGCGCGCCACTTCGCAGGCTCCTCTTTGCTCATCCTTCGAGCCTCGAACAGGCCCTGGGCGGCCTCTTGTAGTAGGGATTCGTATGTGTCCGAACTAGCACCCAACGGTGGCATTCCTTCTAATGGAAAGCGCCAACTAAGCCAGAACGAGCGAGCCTTCGCAACTTGAGAGTGCTTCTAGCCAGTCATACGATTGACCACGAGGATGAGGCCGATCATCTTTAGGCCATGGACGCGGGGTAATGATGCTCCCTGACTTCTGGAACGAAATCCATAAGAAAGGTGACTATGCGCGAACGGTACTTTTTTCATATCCGGGATGGCGAATACGTGTCGGTCGATGACGAGGGAATGGAGTTCGCAACGCCGCGCGAGGCGGATCTCTACGGCGCTCAGGTCGCGCGCGATATCGGCGAAGACGACCGTGATTACCCGGACACCGTGTTATCCGTCGTGGATGCGCGTGGCCACGTGGTAGCTCGCCATCCCATTCATCGGCAGTTGCCCAATTGATGCATGAAATAGCGCCTGGAAGGGTTCCGCTTCCTTGAAGATGCTCAGAAAGCATCGGGCAATTGAGCCTCGCGACCTTCCAGTGTCACGCTTTGTGCGCTTTGCCGCTCCGTCCAAAACAACACCATGGGTATGTCGAGCGCTTTCGAGATATCGAGCAGCGTGCTCACGGCGACGCGGTTCAAAGCCTTCTCGTATTTTTGAATCTGCTGGAAGCTGAGGCCAACGGCCAGCCCAAGCTGTTCTTGCGTCATCTCGCGCATGAGCCGATAGAAGCGCAGGTTCGCGCCGATGATCCCGTCGATTTCATTAGCCCGCCGCATCATCTGGCCTCCGGTCCAGATCGGCGTCACGCCAGAACCGCCGCATGAACTCCATGTCCTCGGGACCACATGCAGACGTGTAGATCGCCGTCGTGCTGATACGTGAGTGCCCGAGCCAGCTTTGGACTCTGTTCAGCGGCACGCCTGCTTGCAGCGTACCGACGCCGAAGGAATGGCGAAGGCCGCGCGGGCATGCGGCACGCCCTACGATTTGAGAAAACATCATGACCTGCTTGATCGTGCGCCAGCCCGTAACACGGTGTTGCGGCCATAGGCGCTGGCGCGAACGTACTGGATCACGCTGCGCGTCTGCGATGCCAAAGTGCGAATCGAGCTCGGCCATAAGCCA
>NZ_JAIRDQ010000022.1 GCF_021458635.1 Bradyrhizobium monzae | reverse complement strand
GCCTTCAGCACGCCTCAGCTGAGCATGCTCGCCAATGCTCTGGCGCGGAGTATCATGGAGGCAGAGGACAGTGGGGAGATTACGGACGCCGCTCTGCCGAAGGATCGGTTGCACAAGCTCGCCCATTACCTGCACTATGACAATGATCGGCTGGAGCAGGCCGGTGTTCTCAGCATCACAACGATTTTCAAGGCGCTGGGTAAGGCGGGGCTGGTTGATGATCTCGGTTTGCTCGCTCCGACAGGCTTGAATCGGCTTGCGGAATTGCGTCAAGCTCATGATTTTGCTATCCAAAACAATCTCGAAACCATAGGTAATCTGTGCGCTGCTCTGGTGCCGCTGGCGCGCAGCCCACAGAAGCCGCTGCGCCGGCGCCGCAGACAGGCGCTCAACCTGCTCAACGATCTCCAAGGGGTGGTCGAGCACAAGATCGAGGCGCATCTGAACGCAAGCGACGCCGAGCGGACCCGTGGCCCGCTTGCGACGCGCTGCCCCGCTTTATCGATCTATCAGACGCTCAAGGCCCGTGCCGTCCTGAAACAATTGTTCAGGCGACCGTATGTCGAGGGCAACAAGCCCGATTTAAAGATCAGGCAGCAACAGCTGGAGTATGGGACCCGGGAGATCCTGGCCAGCGCACGCGAGTTGATTCAGGGCGATCTGTCCAGCATGAGCTGGAATCTGATCGCGCAGATCGGGGCGGACAATCCAGTGGATGCGCTGGACTTGTTCATAGAGCAGGATGCGGCGGCGATCCAGGCGCAACATCCTGCGTCGGTCTTCGACGTCCATCAGGTCTTGCGCACCATGGACCACGCGCCAAGATCTCCGGAAGGCGAGGCGGGACTGATGCAGTTGCCGGTGGTGGACATGCAGGGGCGGCCGGTCGCCACCGAGCCCGAGAAACGGTACTCCATTTTTCATCGCCTGACCTCGGGGGCATTGCCCGTGGTCGCGGTGCAACTGCCAGCAGCCCCCGAGCGCCTTCTTGCTGGCGCGTACGGTGAGCGTCGATGGTGTGCCGCACCGCATGGACCTGTTCGGCGGCAGCAAGCTAAAACCGCCGCGTTTGACTATATCGCAGATGGCCGCCCGTACTCCAGACGAGCCAGCAAAAGCGTCCGGCGGGAAGCTGCTGGCCATTCCGTATGCCGACACCGCGCCGGGCACAGCCTTCGAGCAGCTGTCGCGCGCCTGGGCTCCTTTCAAGGAAGCCTATTATTACACTCAGCGCAGGGGCTTTGCCGCGCCACCGGCGATCAAAGGCCTATCGCCTCACGATTACGCGCTGGAAGGCGCCTTCAAATTGGCGCTGCTGCCCGACCGCCCTGGCAACGAGGAACATCCGTTCAAGCTGACGGGACCGGATGGTCCGATCGCCTTGCGACCGCATGACGGCTGCGGCTTCATCAAGGCCTCGCTGGCCAAGCTTATGCCCGCCGTTCGCCGCGCCAGCGAGCAGGAAGGTCCCGTGGCTGCCTTTGGTGAGGGAAGAAAATCATCCCTACCCGTTTCGGCGCTGCATCATTATCCGCCCAGCGCGCAGGTGGCGGATGAGGCGCGAGCGAAGGCGGAGGCCTGGCTTGAGAGCCGAGAAGGGCACGAGCTAACGCCCGAGGAGCTGTTTCGCATCGTGACGGCCGCAAACATCAACGGTCCGGGCGCGGTCGCCGTCCCGTCCGCCGATGGCTGCCTCCATGTGCCGACGCTCAAGAGCGCGACGCTCAGCGGTGGTGGTGTGCTGATCGGGCGATCCCCTTATGACAAGCCCAACCTCCGTCCGTTCGCGGCCCAGCAAGTCAAGTCGGCCGCTGTCGGGGACCCGACTGCGGCGTTCCTCGATCAGTGCGTGACCATACAATACAGCTTCAACGTCGCCCAGAAATCGAACAAGGAACTGGCAGCCGGCGCTCCGACGTTCTTTGCCAAAGGCCTTCTGATCGTGGTGCCGGATGAGATCTGGCCGACCGAGTTCGCCGAACGCGGGTTGGTGATGTCTGCCGAGGACGTCAAGTGCCATTCGAGCTGGACGAAAGGCAAGGACCGCGTGCAGGCGGACGCGCAGCTCGACTGCGTCGGCATCCTGCAGGCGCCCGAGGTGTTCGCCGCAGGCTCAGTGGTTGCCGTGCCGCCTGGTGAACAGAAGAAAGCTTGACGGAGACTTCGACGGGGACAGCCTTGTCATCATCGGCGACCGGCCGCAGCTTTACGAACATGTTCGGCAGTTCGACAAAGCGGAGCAGGCTCGCGGATTGCGCTCGCTCAAGCCGCCAAAGTCGCATACCCCGGCGATTGAGGACGGCCGCTACAAGTTCGGTCGCGCCAGCCAGATCCTCGCCGCCACGCGCAATGTTCTGGAAACCTATACCGGCCTGCAGCGAGACTTCCTGGCTCAATCCCATGAAGCCCGACACTGGTTTGCCGAGCGTGCCATCTTCGGTACATACGAAGGCATTCACCATGAGCTCAGGCGAGACATCCGAGGCCTGCTGGAGCAGGAACAGGTGAGTGGCCAGGATATCCAAGACAGCCTCGAGAAGGCGCGGCGAGAGGTCGAGCTGGCAGAGCATGCGGTCGCGTGCGAGGTGGCCGATCTGCTCGTCGCCGAGCTCGAGGCGTGGGCTGCGAGGCCGGACGCGCAAGTCCCGCCCGAACAAGTCCCGTCCGAAGCAGCCGCCAGCGGGAGCGCGGCACAGCTCGCAATGAGCCCACCACTCCGCGAGCTGTTCCCGGAGCTGGCGGAGACCTATCCGGCTGCGGCCGAGCATCGCGAGCGGGTCCAGCTTCTCGTCGACCGCTACCCTGCGCGCATCGACCCGCGACCGGATGGTTACGAACCGCACGACCTCGTGCAAAGTGCAAACAATCTCCTGAGCCTCGGCATCAAGGTCGGAACTGACGCCTATAAATCGGACACCGGCGCCCAGATCTTCCTGATCAAGAGCGGGCACCTTCAGCATCTGCTGCAACAGACACCGGGGTTGAAATCGGTGCCTTACACCAAGAGCGTGGCGGCTACCCTCAACCAGGGGCGGTTCGATGTCGATGCGACATTGGAGGATCTCAAGGACAATCCGACGCTGGCGGCTTCAGTCATGCACGCCTCGATCGAACTTGCTGCAGAGAAGGGCATTCTGCCCAAACCCTCGGGCCGCGGGCTTGCTGCCGATGATGCCACGACAATCACATTGACGCGCGAGCAGGCCTCAGAGCGCGCCAAAATGGAGGCTTCCCGCGCCCGAGCCGAAGAGAAGGACATCACCGCAACTGCCCGCTCGGTTGCCGAAACGCTGAAGAACGCTGGCAACCCGGTGAATATGCCCCATTTCGATCGCCGCTTAAGGTCGGAGCTCTCCATGATAGACCAGCTCACCGGCATGAGCGCCCCGTCTGAAGCCGGCGCTGATCAGCAACGCTGTGCGTCACGTCTTCGAACTCGTTGACAAGGATTTTGCCCGTGCCTTCAAGAAAGCCATTCTGGCCTTCGACGAGCGCGGCTGCGCCGAGGTCAGCACGACCAACTGGTTCAGGACGCGCTCGCCGACCATCGTCGGCATCAAGACCGTGCTCGCCACGCCGGGCGGCTACCGCTTCGAAGTCGAGTTCCACACAGCAGACAGCTACAAGGCCAAGGTCGACAATCACGACACGTATAAGCAGCTGCAGAAACTGCAGGAGCTGCAGCCGGGGAACGGAGAGCCCCTGGATCTGTCCATCGCCGAGCAACTCCTGGCGCGCGTGCGACAGGCCTGCAACAAGGTTGTCATCCCCGACGGGGCCATGGAAATCCCTCACTGGGAAGCCGACGCGGACGGTGCAGTTGGCGCCAACCAGACCCGTCGGTTGCAAGCGGCCCCGCCGAGACGCACGGCGGTTTCTCCGAGCGCAACAGAGATTGTTGGCGCATTGGGCGCGCGAGCGATCGTGCTTGTCGGTATGGCGGGTGCCGGCAAATCCACGATCGGCCCGCGGCTGGCGAACCAGCGGGGGCTGCCGTTCATCGACTCCGACAAGAAAATCGAGGCTGCGCTCGACATGTCGATATCGGACATTTTCGCAACCAAAGGTGAGCAGGATTTCAGGAATCTTGAGTTGAGTGAGATCAGGCAGTCGCTCGAACAAGGGCCCGCGGTGATCGCAACCGGTGGCGGTGTGTTCATGCGTGAGGAGACGCGGCGGTGCATCGGCGAGAACGCGGTCTCGATCTGGCTCAATACCGGCGAAGGCGAGATCAGGAAACGACTCGGTGGCGACAGCACCCGCCCGCTGTAGCAAACCGAGAACCGGCAGGACGAGATCACGCAACTGATGCACGAGCGCACGCCGCTCTATCAGCTTGCCGATCTCACGATCGTTCCGCTTCACAAGCGTGACAACATGAACGCGAATGAATGCGTGACGGCTCTGCACGCCTACCTTTGCGGTGAGGGCAGGGTGGCCCAACCGCGTCTCGACTTCGTGGCGGCGGCCCCATGACCGCGCAGCTTAAGAACGCGCGCCCGGTCACGATCAATCCGCGCTTGGCAATCGCACCTGGCCCGTACGACCTCCGGCCGCCTCGATCGCAACCGCAACTGACTGCACGATCGCGGCAAAGCGCACGGCCGTTTGAATTGCATCAGAGTCGACGCCGGCCTGCCGCAGCGCCTTTTCATGGGCGTCCATGCAGGCACCGCACCCGTTGATCGCGCTGACTGCCAGTGCCCACAACTCAAAATCGGTTCTGTCCACGCGCGGATTTCCAAGCCAATTCATCCGCAGCCGAGCGGGCATTGTCTTGTATTCCGGGTTTGAGGCGAGATGAACGAAGCGGTAGTAGACGTTGTTCATCGCCATGACGGATGCTGCGGATTTCGCCGCCTCGACCGCCGCTGGCGTCATCACCACGCCTGCGGCGGTTTCCATTGCGGCCGTCACGACCGGATTGCGGGTCGCGATCGCGCTCGCCAGCAACAGCCCATATTTGCTCTGCGGTGACAGTGTTTCGTTCGCCATCATCGACGCCAGGTTGAGCCTGACGTCCTTGGCGAAATCCGGAATCCGGTCTTTCAACTGCTCGATCGACATATCCCCTCAAGCGACTTTCAGTGTCTCCCCGCCGACTTGGCGGTTGCAGGGGCAGAGCTCGTCAGTTTGCAGAGCATCCAGGACGCGTAGCGTGTCCTTCGGGCTGCGGCCGACATTGGGATTGGTGGCATAGACATGCTGGATTGTATTCTCAGGATCGACAATGAAGGTCGTGCGGTGGGCCACGCCATCGGCCGAGCGGCCGCCCAATCCATCGACCAGCGCGCCGTCCGTGTCGGCAAACTGCCAAATCGGCAGATGGTGCAGGTCCTTGTGCTCGCGCCGCCAGGCAAGCTTGCAGAACTCGTTGTCAGTCGATCCGCCCAGCACGACCGCATCGCGGTCGGCGAAATCCTTGGACAGGCGGGCGAACTCGGCGATCTCGGTCGGGCAGACAAAGGTGAAATCCTTCGGGTAAAAGAAGATGATTTTCCATTTCCCGGGAAAGCTCTTTTCAGTCAGCGTCTCGAAGGCGCTCTGTCCGTTCTCTTCGTGCAGCTGAAAGCCGGGCTTTACCCCGGTGATTTGGAACGACGGCAACTTACTTCCAATTCCAAGCATTTTATCCCCACTGTGTACTTCGGGCGAAACCCAGTGATCTCGCGTCATCAGCGAAGCAAGCGATGTGCCATGAGATCCCGCGGGTTCATTGTCGCTGATCCAACATTCGCTTTGTCCTAATTGACGAGTTCAAGCCACGCTGCGACATCAAAGACTGTGGCTCCTGAATCCAAACTCTCCTGGACCAGGAGAGCTGGAGAACGAAGATCCATCGCAAGCTCCGTCGACATCACGCGACCATTAGGACAGGCGCGACGCCCCGATCCGTGAGCAAGCCGGCGATGATGTCTCCGGCTCGAAACAGAATGAGGCTGCAAGCAAGGTCCGGAGCTTGTCCACAGCAAGCACTACGGCTCGAGTTGCAGCCCAGGGCAGGGAGTTGTGACCGCAAATAATCCTCGGCGCGATCGAGGTCTCTCGACGCTGGGCATCTGGGGTTTGGGCTGCAACCCCGCAAGTTGCGCAGTTGAATGAAGCAGTGCCATCCTTGTCTACTCGGCCTGCAAATGACAAGCAGGCGAATTCTCGATGGGCCTTTCGTCCCGAGTCTCAGGGCGGAAACCAGAGCATACCGGAGGGGATGATTCCGTTCCTGTGGGAACATGAAGTGCGACCGGCTAAGCTCAGACCAATGGGCATACCTTTTGCTATTGACGGTAAGCGATACACATCGAGTCCACTGGGATGACGGCGCATTGTATCTCATTCATCGTTCTCGCTGGGGCAATGCCCTTGGCCGGGATCCGAATGAGCCTGCCCATGCCCCAGCCCAAACCCGATGCCGCGCAGTGAGCGCTATCAACATAGGAATCAGGAGAACAGATGATCAAGGCCAGGAAGGAAAGAGTCCGCGAACTCATTCGGTCACTCGAAACGGTCCAGGTGCGAAGTCGGGCTCCCTGCGAAGACGAGAATACGCTCGAAGGCAGGTCGTCCTCCTTCGCGGGGACCCAGTCTAGTAAGAACGATGCAACGCATTCCCCCCGCGAAGCTGGCGACGACATCCAGAGCGCCATCGATCACATGAGCGTCGCTGTCGGTGATGACAGGCATGTCGGAACTTAAGGCAGCACCGAAGTGACCCCAATCGTTGCCGTCCTGTCAGGCTCGCGCGCATGCGCTTCTCATAAAACGCTGGTGAGCAGCCGAGGCTAGAATGGCACGCTCCGGCGCCTCGCGGGGCTGGCGATTGACGCTTCGGGCAACGGGCGCTCGATCTGCCGCTAGGTTGTTTGCCCAAACTGTGCCCCCAGAGAACGGCAGTGAATGACGCATTGACCCAGCCGTTGACGGCGGATCCTGTCGAGATGCGGCAAGTTCTTGAGGGGACGAGCGATCGAGGACAGCTCGGTTGATGCGGGTAAATCACCCTTTATGGCCCGCGACAGTCCGCGAGTTCCACCACGAACGAACGGCAGCGCATGTGCGGTACTAGGCCGATCGACGCTGAGATCACATTGGCCATCGTTCGGCTATCAACGATGTGTCCGACCCGCTACTCACTATGTTCGGTGTCGCAACAAAGACTTGGCCGTAACGGAGTAGAACCTGCTGCCGCGGAGCGGCTACGCTCGATCGCTACCGGCGCTCGCGCCGGCGATTGTGGAGCACTGTTGGGAAACGAGATTGGATGCGGAAGCGCTATGACGCCAACGACTATGGCGTTGCTGTTCTCGTCGCCGTGCTCACCGGCGTACCTTTAAGCGGAATGACCGGGTGATTAGCCGCAAGAATCTTGCGGGTCCGCCAGCTATAACCCTTTTTTTTGAGAACGATCCAGATCTTGCGAACCCGCGAATTGCCGCGCTGGTCATTCTGTCTTCCAGAACCTCAGGGCGACGTCGACGACCTGAATCGATCTCGGTGAAACGTAAATATGTATGAGTTGTGAGACCCTCGCATTTCCAGTTCGACGATGAAGTCCCGGGATCGAGGTGCGTGCATGACCAGTCTGATATGTTCGCGAACTCTTGGTCCGCAGGCGCAGCAGGAGCCGATGGGATCCGACAGCGCTGTGCCCGCAATGCGTATTAGGCGGGCGACGGGGCCCAGATGTGGCTCAGTGCGTCGATAGTCGCCGCGGTGGTCGAGGGCCTCGGAGCAGCTAAAATGCTGGCCTCAATCCGAGTGGGCATTGCAGAACGGCCTCGCCCGCACAGAACACGGTTGGCCCGCTGTCCTCCGGTCTGGCTGTTGGGGACGCGACCAGTGGAAATCACAAGTCTGGCTCAAAGCTTGCACTAGGCGAGACGAAGCGGAGACATGGTAGGGCGCTCGGCGCTCAGCCCCCGGTCACGGCGGCGGCCGTCTGCGCTCATGAAAGCTCGAGTCTGAGCACTGTTGGAGATTGTGAAAGTGGCGATAGGCTTTGTGAAGTGGTTCAATCCTGAAAAGGGGTACGGATTCATCAGGGCTGATGACGGCAGCGCTGACGTCTTCGTTCACATATCGGCGGTTCAAAAGGCCGGGCACACGACTTTAGCCGAGGGCGCGCGCGTGAGCTACGAGCTTCTCCCCGGCCGCTCCGGCAAGATGTCGGCTGAAAACCTTCGTGTTGGCTGAAGCCGGACCTCTGCCGTTGCTAGACCCGCGGATCGGGAGGAGAGCCCCGGTGTGAACCGTCAGTTCAGTTGACGTGTACGTCAGGCCCCTTCGATCATCTAAAAGCTGCTCGATGATCCATCCTCCTTCATGAAACTTCCGGAGCCTCAGCCCGTCCAGCCATTCGCGTTGGTCGATTGGCCAACGCGACTAGAAGCCGCCTCGATGGTATGCCGCGTACGCCGGAGTCGAGCGCACTGGGAAAGTGATCGTGATGCGACGCGCTTCGGCGTGCCTTTGAAGCAGCATCCAGCTTGCATCGCGTTGGTCGAATGTGCAACTTGACGGAGCAGCGTTGAGTGCTGATCCGTAAGCAGGTTAGCTTGACCGCTCCAGGTAAGGCGACCGGAGACGTCCGCCGACGGTCGCAGGTAAAGCTTCGGGATTATAGATGAGACTCGATCGGGTTTGCTCTTGAGGAGGGGACGTGCCCATCGCATTGCGCCTTCTCTGGGAGAGTTGGGCCGATTAGGGGGATATCGACACCGATCGATCGCGCGAGAGTCTGAGCTAAGTCCGTGAGTGCGCAATCGAGGCCATGTTCCAGACGGTCGAGGATTGCGTCGACGGGAATCGGTGGGCCACGTGAGGTTGCCATCAAGATCTTGATTTCCTTATTGGCTGATTTCAAGCAGCGACGCTTGCTTGTTCGGAATCTCCTGCTGACGGGGAGGCCTCAGGGGCTTGCGATGGCGCTTCAGAGGTCGAGGCCAGCGAGACATGCTTGAGCTGGGCGAATACGTCCATTCCGTCCTTGAGCCCCAGCGTATCAAACGAGTAACGCGTGATACGCGCCAAAATATCCGCGCCTGACCCGCCGGTGCCGAGCGCAAGCACCAGAGTGATCTCGGACGCGCCGAGCGGAAAACAAGCCTTAATCCGCGCCGGAAATACATTGAGGACGGTGCTTGAGCGCGCCGCTTCGCGCGTGATGCTGACGTCGCTGGCTGCGATGCGCAGCCGCTGGTGCACGCCAGGTGCAAGCGGCGGCGCCGGGACCAACAGCCGCGCCCCTTTGAGGCGGAGGATAAGCAGCCCATAGCGCCCGTCATAGCCGCCGACCACGGCATCAAGGCTGACGGCGGCTTCGTGGCTCGCTGCAAGGGGCAGAGCTGGATCGCTCTGCAAGATATGTAACGGCCCGGTCGCGGTGATCGTGCCACGCCCATCATCACGAGGTGATCGGCGAGGTATTCGATTTCGGCCATGTCATGGCTGATGTAGATCATCGGCACGGCGAGCTTTTCATTCAGGCATTTTAGACACGGCAAAATCTCACGCTTGGCGCGGCGATCCAGGGTGGCAAGCGGCTCGTCCATCAGCAGCACTCTGGGCTGCGACAATAGCGCGCGGCCGATGGCGACGCGCTGCCGCTCGCCGGCGGAGAGATGCGCTGGCGAGCGGTCGAGCAACGACGTTATGGCGAGCAATTCGGCCACCTCATCAAGCGCAATCGGCCTCGGATTGGGTTTGGGCGCGGCGTAAAGCAAGTTGCGCCTGACCGACAAATGCGGAAAGAGACACGGCTCCTTAAGGACATAGCCGATCGGACGAAGATGCGGCGCGCGGAACGTCGTCTCGTCCTGCCACACTTCGCCATCGATGGCGCAAAAGCCGGTCGACAAACGCTCGAGCCCCGCAATGCAGCGCGCCACCGTGGTCTTGCCGCAACCTGGCGCCCCGAAAATCCCTGCCACGCATTTGGCCGGTACGCTGAACTGCGTATTCAGCGGGAAGCGAGCGCGCTTCTCGCTGAACGCGACTTCGATCCGGCCCGGTGTGGCTGTCCTCACGTGCTCCTCCGTCCGAGGTATTTATCGATTAAGGTCAAGATCAGGATGACGGCAAAGGCGAACATCAACATGCCGCCGGCAACCAAGCTTGCCTCGTGCCAGCGCGATGCTTTGATATATTCGAAGAGAAAGGCGGACAGTACTTTGGTACGGCCAGGAATGCTGCCGCCAATCATCAGCACGACCCCGAATGCGGCGACTGTATGCGCAAAGCCAAGCACGGCGGCGGTAAGAAAAGCCGGTCGTGCCAAAGGTAGTGCGACCGTAAGGAAGGCATATGACGGAGAGGCGCGCAGAGTGGCCGCAACTTCCAGCGGTCGGTCGCCCATGGTAGTGAAGGCGTTGCAGATAGGCTGCACGACAACAGGCAGCGCGCTCAATACCGATCCGATAACGAGCCCTGCGAAGGTGAACGCAAGCGTGCGCTCGCCCCAGAGAGAGGCGAGCAGGCCGCCCGGGCCAGTCGGGCCGAGCAAGGCCAGCAGATAGAAGCCGAGCACCGGTTGCGGCAGCATTGGTGGCAGTATGATGATCGTCGCCACAGCCTCGCCCCACATGCTCTTCGAACGCGCTAGCCACCACGCGAGCGGCGTACCAAGTATCAAGAGGATCACGGTCGTGATACTCGCGAGCTCGATTGTTAGTCTGACCGACACCCAGATCTCTGAAAGGCCTTCCATGCGTGTCAACTTTACGATTGCCGCACGGAACCGCGGCGCGCGATGCCTGCGTGGGTTTC
Source organism: Bradyrhizobium monzae (assembly GCF_021458635.1). Lineage (GTDB taxonomy): Bacteria > Pseudomonadota > Alphaproteobacteria > Rhizobiales > Xanthobacteraceae > Bradyrhizobium. Next base: position 22,232 of record NZ_JAIRDQ010000022.1, on the reverse strand, counting down.
CGATCCTTTGAGAAGATCGACGAGGGCGGGTCTACCCTTTCGCCAAAAGCGGCGTGCTGGCGGAGAGGATCAGGAGACTCCTGCGGTCCCAACCAGCAAGCGCCGGCTCCGCCATCCGTAAGCTCCGAAAGCGCGACGTATGTCGGCTCGAATTGGCAGTCGCGGTAAATTGATTGGATTGCGTGTTCGTCTTCTCGACCCGCGCTTGTTGCATCGCTTCACGAACGACGAGCGCTTTGATCTCTCTCGGTGGAGTTGGCTCAGGACACGGTGCGGCCGGGTTGCAGGTACATGGTTTTGTCAAACCGGGGTTCTTCAGCGTCTTCGCACCACCCACAAAATCTGCACTCGAGCTCCACGGTACGAAGCAACTGGGCGCTTCTGTGAGGCAGCCGTCGGAATCCGCAAGATCGTTCTCAATAAGTTTGCAAAGACAGAAGCGATTAGCTGAAAGAAATTCCTGAAATGAGATGGTTTGTGTGATCTGCCTGAAAGACTCTTCGCTCGCGCCACAGCACACGATCGTCTCGTGCCGGCTCTTCGTTAGTGCCGTTCCAATCTCTTTGGTCTGCATCGGCGCATCCGTGGCGAGCGCCAGGGTGATGTTCGCAGCTTCCGGATTTCCAACCACCAGAAGCATCGGAATGGAACTAATGAGGCAAAACCGGGCAAGCGTCATTGCAGACTCCTGAGATGGGGCCGCTGCCACCACGCTGGCAATGGCGGTTCTTTGCTCCATTCCAGCAAGCGGCATGCCGCCCGCGGAATATGTTTCTGTGCGCTGCCTAAGATGTGAACCAAGTGCTAGTACAAGTTAGGCCCCGTGAACCGATGATTTGCCTTGTCAGGTTTCCGACATCGGCGGCTTCAACCAAACGCAGACGGCGGACAAGATGGAGGCTGAAGATGATAACGGCTTCCTCCTCATTCAGAACCGAAGCGTTTTGCCTCCGGCGAGCGGGCGCTTGCTGGAGATTGGGTAGCCATGTCCTTCCACTGAATCAGCGATGAAGGGAAAGCTGCCGGTATGGGGTGGATCGCCTCGGAGGAACCGGGATGCGCCAACTGATGGGCGATAGGCCTTGGCAGAACCGATCTTCGCCCAACATGAGGCTGGTGAAGGGCGGTCGAGACATTCTCACTGCATGAATCAACTCCCCAAGTTGGGAGTTGCATGTCAAGTCTTTGTATGAAATTTCACTTGAAGACGAACTTATCAACGCGCAGCTTGCCCGCGCTAAAACGTGGTCCGCCATGCCGTCTCGAAGTGTGAGATAGTGTTGGATCGCGACCGGAGAACAGTGCCCGCAGGTAAGGAGCATGCATGGATTTCACGGTATCGGCGAAACAGAAAGAATGGCTCGAGCGCGTGCAGTCCTTCATGGCCAAGCATGTGCGTCCGGCAGCGCCGATCTATAAGCAACAGGACGAAAGCGGCGAGCGCTGGAAGCTTGTCCCGATCATCGAGGACCTCAAGAAGAAGGCGAAGGCCGAAGGGCTCTGGAATATGTTCATGCCGCCGAGCGAGCATGAGGACGATGAATTCCGCGGCGCGGGATTGACCAACCTCGAATACGCGCTGCTGTCCGAGCAGATGGGCCACATCTCCTGGGCCTCGGAAGTGTTCAACTGCTCGGCGCCCGACACCGGCAACATGGAAGTGTTCATCCGCTACGGCTCCAAGGAGCAGAAGCGCAAATGGCTGCGTCCGCTGATGGACGGCGAGATACGTTCGGCGTTCCTGATGACCGAGCCGGCTGTCGCTTCGTCGGATGCCACCAACATCGAGACCCGCATCGAGAAGGATGGCGACCACTACGTCATCAACGGCCGCAAATGGTGGTCGTCCGGCGTCGGCGATCCCCGCTGCAAGATCGCAATCCTGATGGGCAAGACCGATTTCAATGCGGCCAAGCATCAGCAGCAGTCGCAGATCCTGGTTCCGCTCGATACCCCCGGCATCAAGGTCGAGAAGATGCTGCCGGTGTTCGGCTTCGACGACGCGCCGCATGGCCATGCCCAGGTGCTGCTCGAGAACGTGCGCGTGCCGAAGGAGAACATCCTGCTCGGTGAGGGCCGCGGTTTCGAGATCGCGCAGGGCCGCCTCGGTCCCGGCCGTATCCACCACTGCATGCGCACCATCGGCAAGGCCGAGGAGGCGCTGGAGAAGATGGTGAAGCGGCTGATGTCGCGCACCGCCTTCGGCAAGAAGATCGTCGAGCATTCGGTGTGGGAGCAGCGCATCGGCGAGGCCCGCACCAACATCGAGATGACGCGTCTGCTCTGCCTCAAGGCCGCCGACATGATGGACAAGGTCGGCAACAAGACCGCGCAGGCCGAGATCGCCATGATCAAGGTCGCCGCTCCCAACATGGCGCTGAAGATCATCGACGAGGCGATCCAGGCGTTCGGTGGTGCCGGCGTTTCCGACGAAGCAGGGCTCGCGCGCGACTACGCGTCGGCGCGCACCATGCGTTTTGCAGATGGTCCCGATGAAGTGCATTACCGCGCTATAGCCAGATTTGAACTTCGCAAGTATGGCAACCGTTCGGTGAAATAGGTTCCTATGAGCCTCGAGAAGCAGTCCGGGGCACCACGTTGGCTGACGATATCTACAAGGACAAGCTCAGCCAGAGGGGCTCACTCTTGCCACGCGGCCGAGCGCGGTGTTCCCTCGCTCTCGGTCTAAGACAACCACGGCGGCCAGCGTAAGGTCCGACAAATGTTGTTTGTCGCTCGGGCGCGTGACGCTTCAACGGCTGTGATGCGTAACCGCTCGTCTGATTACACGCCCGCGATGCATAGGGGGGCAGTCGCAAACCGGACATGCGTCCTCAGGCGAATAACGCGCGTCCGATCATCAGTTCGCAGCTTGCTGGCACGCGACTTGCCGGCGAGTATGATAGCAGCAGAGCCGCCCGCTAGCACGAGAGCGGAGGCGCAACAAGGACCACTGTCAATGGGACTCGGAGAGGAGGTGTGAAGGATGCCGATCAACTACAAACAGCTTATGGCCATGAAGAGGCTCGATCAGAGATACAGTTATGGGGACCGCGAGGCGATGCTCTACGCTTATGCTATCGGCATGGGGACCGATCCGCTAGATGAGAAGGAGCTTGCCTTTGTGAACGAGGCGACAGCGACAGCGCGACCGCTGATGGTGGTGCCGACCTTCGCCTCGGTAGCTGCTTGGGGCGCGCGGCCCGGCGAAATGAATCTCACCCGCATGACGGTGGTCGATGGCGAGCGCGACATCACCTTTCACAGACCGCTTGCAATCGCGGCGGACATCACTGCGGACTCCTGCGTGCTTGCGGTGTTCGACAAGGGCAAAGACAAGGGCGCCGTGATCCGGCACCAGACCGTGCTGAAGAGCGCCGGTGGCGAATTGCTAGCGACGGTTGTCGCCTCAGTTTTCGCACGAGGCGATGGAGGATTCGGTGGGCCGTCGGAAGGCCAGCCCGCGCCGCATCAGGTTCCAACGCGCGCGCCTGACATAACACTTGATATTCCGACCCGACCCGATCAGGCACTCATCTACCGCTTGTGCGGCGACCGCAACCCGCTGCACTCGGATCCGGAGTTCGCCAAACGCGCCGGCTTTCCCAGACCGATTCTGCACGGCATGTGCACCTATGGGATTACCTGCCGTGGCGTTTTGCAAACTTACGCCGATTACGATCCTACTGCGTTCAAGCGCCACGCGGCGCGGTTTTCCTCGCCGGTATATCCCGGCGAGACCGTGACGCTGGAGTTGTGGAGGGATGGTGATGTGATCTCGTTCGAGGCCAAGGTTAAGACGCGTGACACCACCGTTGTCAAAAACGGCATGACGTTGCTCAGCTAACCAAGGGGCCGTCGTGTGCGCATTGTCGCCAATCCCACCTCCGGGAGGAGAATGATTGATCTGCTTAGCGAGACGGCGACCCTCCGTAGCCGGGAGATGCGACAAGCGATTTTCGACGCGGAAATGGGTAAGGCGACGATTTCGGCTCCGCTCGCCGAAGGGATGCATGATGGTGAAATCCGCCAGTGAGCATTGTCCCTAATCGCCCTGATAAGGTCGCGATGCTGACCACGGGCGACCGGCCGGGGAGCTTTTGTGACGAAGCTGCGCCCCAGTGACTACGAGCAGAGTCGGCAACTGACGGAAATAGGTCATGACTGCATCCGCCGATGATTCCAATGCAGGCGGGGGATCGGGTCAAAACGGACTGTCGACACTCGGCGACGCTGGCTAAATTGCACCTAGCTGGCGAGCTCACGGCGTTTGGGTTCCCGACACGGCGCATGAAGCCATGCTCGACCTGGTGCGAGCTTGCTCCATGGGAATGCGTATGATGGACGACCTGCGCATTCAAGCCGAAGACCCCCGTCATGGTCGTTGATGACGAACGCGACACCACGTTTGACAATCCACCCCGCTCGCGCCCAGCCACGGATGCACGCGTGCGTGGCGGGCGGGCCATAGGAGGGAATGCCCGAGCCGCACCAAGTAGCCCGCCGAGCGCCTGACATATCGATATCCCGATCCGGCCCGATCGGGCGATGCTGCGTCAGCTATCGCGTGATCGAAATCCTTTGCGCACCGATCTCGAATTCGCGCGTCCGGCCGATTTTCTCAAACCGACGCTCCATGGCATAGGTACCTACGGCTGCAGGACTCTATTGCAGACCTACGCCGATTACGATCCTTGTGCGTTCCAGCGTCATCGCGTCCGCTTTTCTGCCCAGTGTTTCCGGGTGAGATCATTAGGTCAATCTCAATCTTTGGAAGGATGGCAATTCCATTTCATTCGAAGCCCATGTCGCGGAGCGCCAAGCTACCGTCGCTAAGAACGATCAACCCATGCTGCGCCAAACGCTTCTGCCGCGGTCCCCAACAGAAACTTGCGGCATGTCCCATTTTTGCCTATGGCCGATGCGGGCCATCATGCTTACCCAGCCGGGTAGTCTGGTGGCGTAAAGGGAATGACTGCTAGCAGGGCTTAATATCTGGACCAGCCGCGGCGACGATGCCGACTTGATGCTCCTGTTGGCACGCACGCGCTGAAAGAACAGCTTGCGAAGCGCTGCGAGCCGATCGAACGCTAGGCCTGAGGGTGCTCGACTATCGCAGATAGATATCCGTCTGAAGCACCGGATTATACAGAACTTGCGGCGGTCGGCACGGTTGTCGCGTACTTTCGAGAAAGCATTTCCGCTGCATAATGTAGCAAGCTCGGGGCAAGAGAGAGGCGCCGTGTCGGGAGCGCAACCTGGCGCGAGGAAAGCTACTCAATCCCAATCATTGGTGCTGGCCCAAATCCTGCAACGTGAGAGGCCGCATGCAAACGCGCGGCATAAGGATCAAGATCGCGTTTGGATGTCTACCAAAGGAAGATGCGGCGCTGGGCCGCCCGCGAGCGCGGACGCGGCGCCTGTTTCATTCCGTTCTTCAGGCCTCGCGCCGAGTTTTCTGCGGCACACTGATTGCTGGGGGCTTCAAGAAGAGAGTGTCAACGCAAAGGCTGGCTCATAGCTTGAGCCCAGGAGTTCGAATGATCAAATCAACGCCACCGACCCAGCGCTCTTGAGTTCGTTCCGCCAGTTGAAGCTCAGCGTATCTCTAGCGGCGAAAAAACGTGCAAGAAACAAGGCTCAAGGGACTGACACCGCCGTTGTGGGACGGTCTCAAAAGAGCCGTCCCGTCTGGATTGTCAGATGCATGGCCATGACATGGTCCGGAATGAGGCAGAACAAACGGAAAGCAGCTCTATGTCCAAGAACCTGATCGACCTCCTCGCTATCCTTGACCTCCAACGGATCGAGGTGAACTTATTTTGCGGCAAAAGTCCGAACCCCAGTTCGCAGCGTGTATTCGGGGGGCAGGTGATTGGGCAGGCGATGGTTGCGGCATGCCGCACGGTGGAAAGCCGGCTGCCGCATTCGCTGCATGGTTATTTCATTCAGCCCGGCGACCCGAAGGTGCCGATCCTTTACCAGGTCGAACGGCTGCGCGACGGCAAGAGCTACTCGACCCGCCGTGTCACCGCGATCCAGCATGGCAACGCGGTCTTCTCCATCATGGTGTCCTTCCATGCCGAGGAGGAGGGCGCCTTCGACCACCAGGACAAGATGCCCGAGATGCCGCCCCCGGAGAAACTCACCGCGAAGGAATTGTCCAAACAGCCGATCTCTCTCGAGATCCCGGAGATCATTCGCAACTATCATGGATCCGACCGCCCGGTTGAATTGCGCCCGGTCGAGATCGGCCGTTATGTCGGGCAGAAGATCGATGGCGGCCGCATTCATATCTGGATGAAGACTGCCGCGAAGCTGCCGGACGATCCGGTGCTCCATATGTGCGCGCTGGCCTATGCCTCGGATTTCTCGCTGTTAGATGCGGTTATGGCGCGCTATGGCCGGACGCTGTTCGACGAGCGCGAGCGCTTGATGTCGGCAAGTCTCGACCACGCAATGTGGTTTCACCGCCCGTTTCGCGCTGACGATTGGCTGCTCTACGCTAAGGATTCGCCGAGCGCGCAAAGCGGACGCGGACTTACGCGCGGGCTGATCTTCAAGCCTGACGGCACGCTGGTAGCGTCCGTTGCCCAGGAAGGTTCGGTGCGCGAGCGGCGCTGACGCTCGCGTGCGCACAAGGGCGTCTCGTGATGGGCGCTTCGATGCTCCCCGTGGCCGTAGCAGTCCTGCTGCCCTACTCTTCGGACGAGCTCGCGGGTATTTGCGTTGCGTGAACAAAAATTCTGTCCACCGATCGCTCCACGCCGAAACTAAATTAGGAGTTAGCAGCAGCCCGACGTCGCTGAAATGCCAAATAGACACTTATGTTTCCGCAGATTCGGGACCTTGAGATGCGGACAGGAAGTGCGAGAACAAGACGGTGCTGCTGTATTGCCGCCGAAGCATTAGTCGGATCTCCTCGCGCGAGCCTAACAGGCTTTGTCAATGAGCCCAGCCAATTCTACTCCGGCAGGGCTCCTCCGATAATCGCATATATTGCGGCCTTTAGCGCGGAACGGCCGCTGGTTCTTGTCCGGTTCCTGCCACCAACAAGACGGTTGTCGGATTCAGAACGCCGTACACAATTCCCAGCGTCTGAGCTCATTTCTGAAATGAATGAGGAGCTTAAGGCGGCTGAACGCTACTGGCACGGCCATTGCTTTTCATAGGCGACAGCGCTGATTGAGGGAAGGCCTGAACGCATTCTCGCCGGATGAGCGATGCCTCCTTCATCTAACCGGAGTGCCAAATTGTATCTAACCGGAGTGCCCAATTGTGAGAGGGAAGCGAGCGCGCTGGAAGAGTTGCGCAATCTCCGACCATCGCGTGACGGAGAGTTACACGCGTTCGGTGAGACAGTTCAGCTTCTTGCGGCAATCGACAAGTCAAGCTCGTCACGGAATAAGTTGGCGGGATTGGCGAGATGGGTCATAAGATGTGCTGGCTTGCCGGTGTGCCAGTCGGGTTCGATGCTTCGCGTTGCCGCTGAAAGACGCTGGAAAGCTGGTCCCCTGCTTGCTCCGCTCCTGTTTCCAGCGATACCTTTCTCGGTTCGACCCGAACTGACGCCACCCGGACTGGCCCGTCGGTGGAGAAGACGTCTCGTCTGTTCCAGCTAATTATTTTTGCTGCTCAGGAATCACGATTTTCGATGGTTCCGAGCTACGGGAGAGTCCGATGGATCTTGCATTCACGAACGAAGAGCAGGCGTTCCGAGAGGAAGTGCGGCAGTTCCTGTGCGACAACGTCGCGCCAGAGATACGGCGCAAGATGGTCGAAGGCCGCCATGTTCCGAAGGCGGAAATGGTCACTTGGTGGCGTATTCTCAATAAAAAGGGCTGGGCCGTCAGCCATTGGCCGGAAGAATACGGCGGCACTGGCTGGACGGCCGTGCAGCATTACATCTTCAAAGAAGAACTGCAGATGTATCCAGCGCCGACGCCGCTCGCTTTCGGCGTGAGCATGGTCGGCCCGGTCATCTACACCTTTGGCGACGAGGCCCAAAAGAAATACTATCTGCCGCGCATCGCGAATGTCGACGACTGGTGGTGCCAGGGCTTTTCGGAACCGGGCGCAGGCTCGGATCTCGCCTCGTTAAAGACCAAGGCCAAGCGCAAAGATGACAAATGGATCATCAACGGCCAGAAAACGTGGACAACGTTGGCGCAGTATGCAGACAAGATCTTCTGCCTCTGCCGCACTGATCCGACCGCCGCTAAAAAGCAGACTGGCATCTCCTTCATTCTGATCGACTTGAATAGCAAGGGGATTACGGTCCGTCCGATCCAGACAATCGACGGTGGCTATGAGATCAACGAGGTGTTCTTCGACGAGGTCGAGGTGCCCGTTGAAAATCTTGTCGGTGAGGAGAACAAGGGATGGGACTACGCGAAGTTTCTGCTCGCTAACGAGCGTACAGGCATTGCGCGCGTCGGTCTCTCCAAGGAGCGCATCCGTTGCATCAAGGAACTGGCCTTGAAGGTAGAGTCCCGCGGCCGGCCTGTGATTGAGAATCCCTCGTTCCGAGAGAAGCTCGCTGTCTGCGAAATCGAGCTGAAGGCATTGGAGCTCACGCAGCTGCGCGTTGTCGCGGATGAAGGCAAGTATGGCAAGGACAAGCCAGATCCGGTGTCCTCCATGCTCAAGATCAAGGGTTCGGAGATCCAGCAGACCACGACGGAACTCTTGATGGAAGTGATCGGGCCGTTTGCCTTGCCATATGACGAGCATCCCGAATCTTCACTCGAAGCGATGGACTGGACCGTGCAGATCGCACCGAGCTACTTCAACAACCGCAAGGTATCAATTTACGGCGGCTCCGATGAGATCCAGCGCAATATCATCGCCAGGGCGGTGCTGGGACTCTAACTCTTCCTTCCTCCTTGCACGTGGGGCGAGAGCAAGAGGTCCAATGCAGATTTGTCGTCGGGAGAATCAGATGGAGTTTGAGTTGTCCGAGGAGCAGCGGCTCCTTAAGGAAAGTGTGGATGGACTGTTGACCGAAGTCTACGGTTTCGAGCGGCGCAAGAAATACATGAAGGAGAACGCCGGCTGGCGCAAAGCTATATGGGGGCGTCTCGCCGAGCAGGGCCTGCTAGGTCTCCCGTTTGCGGAGAGCGATGGCGGCTTTGGTGCGGGGGCGGTCGAAACCATGATCGTGATGGAGGAGTTAGGCCGTGCGCTGGTGCTCGAGCCCTTTCTGCCGACTATCGTGATCGGTGGCGGATTCCTGCGCCATGGCGGCTCGGTGGCGCAGAGGGCGGCGTATATTCCTTCCATCATCGATGGGGCCAACACCTTCGCCTTTGCCCAACTGGAAAGAAACTCGCGCTACGATTTGGAGAATGTCGTCACGTCCGCGAAGAAGAAGAGCAACGGATGGATCGTCGATGGTGAAAAGTTCGTCGTCATCAACGGCGAGAACGCGGATGTGTTGATTGTCACCGCGCGCACCAGAGGCGCCCAACGCGATAGAAGCGGCATCGGCGTTTTCCTGGTGCCCGCCGATGCGAAAGGCGTCTCCAAAAAAAGCTATCCGACCCAGGACGGCCTGCGTGCTGCTGACATCACCTTCACGAAGGTCGAGGTGGGCGGCGATGCCGCGATTGGCGATCCCGAGAACGCGTTGTCGCTGATTGAGCGCGTAGTTGACGATGCCCGCACCGCGCTCTGCGCGGAAGCGATCGGCATAATGGACGAATCGCTAAAGACCACAGTCGAATATATGAAGACGCGGAATCAGTTCGGCGTGCCGATCGGCTCCTTCCAGAGCCTGCAGCACCGCGCCGCCGATATGTTCGTGGCGCTGGAGCAGGCGCGCTCGATGTCAATGTTCGCCACCATGGCTGCTGATTTCGATGATGCCGGCGAGCGCGCGAAAGCGGTCGCTGCGGCGATTGTGCAGATCGACAAGAGCGGAAAATTCATCGGACAGCAGTCGATCCAGCTCCATGGTGGCATTGGCATGACCATGGACGCCAAGATCGGCCACTATTTTAAGCGACTGACCATGATCTCGAACACGACTGGCGGTGCGGACTACCACCTCAGCCGCGTTTGCGAGAGCGACGCGCTACTGTGATCGTTCTGGCGAGCGAGAGGCCGAAGTCGATCCGACATCGCGGCTCCAACGTACCAGCTCTTGAGCCGATGGGGGCTGGTTGTCCGTCCAGCATACTCTCGACGGCAGCTCTGTCAGCTGCACGTACGTCCTTCATTCATCTATCTTTCACTTCTTGTTGCGCACCGCCGCGCGCGTGCCAAGACGATGATCCGGCCTCTTAGCTGATCGGCGGGTTTGTCTGAGGTCTCGCTTTCCAGAAGTAGATCTGCAACAGAGTTTTCGATGGCCTCTTAGATCACCTTCCGCCAATCTCAACTTAATGCATCCGAGCTGAAACCTGATGGAGCTAAGACAATGACGATCAGCAAAGGTCCGCAAGCTTTCCCGCGAACAGAGTACCTGCGCAGGGTCGCCGCAGTGAGATCGAAAATGGTACAACGAGACATCGATGTACTGGTAGTAACGGACGGCGCAAATATTACTTACCTCACGGGCTACACCGCCAAGTCGCCCAATGACCCGAAAGGAATTGTGCTTTCGATGCACCAAGATGAACCGACGTTCATCTTGCGTAAGATGGATGTGCCGGCAGCCGTGCATCAGACGTTCATGAGGCGCGAAAAGATAGTCGCCTATCCAGAAGCCCTCATGGGCAACCCTGACGTGGATGGCTACGACGCTTTGATCGACCTTCTTTTCGATGTTGGCCTCGCAAATCGCGGCGTAGGGCTGGAACTGGGCGCCCTGTCGGCACATTCAGCCGAGAAGTTCAAGGCGCGACTGCCGCAAGCAAGAATTGTGGATTGCTCCGGCCTGGTAACCTGGATTCGAATGGTTAAGTCCGATCTCGAGATATCGTTCATGAAGGAGGCGGCCGCGATCACTGATGCTGGCATCATGCGTGCCGCGGAAGTGATACGCCCTGGAGTGCGGGAAGCTGACTCGATCGCCGAGATCGTGGCAACGCTGGCGCGCGGCGCCAATGGCAAACCAGGAACGTGGATCGCAACCCCTTTTTTGTGCTCCTCGCCGCGCACGGGGACAAGTCACATCACGTGGAGCGAGGATGCCTTTCGCGAAGGCTCGCAGATAAACCTTGAAATTGCCGGTGTGCGCCATGGCTACACTGCCCCGATCAGCCGCACCTTTTCAATTGGCCACCCCTCCGACCGTCTACGCCGCGTGCATGAGGCTGAGGTCGCCGGCCTGGAGGCGGCGCTGGGCATTGTCCGCGCGGGATGCACCTGCAGCGAGGTCGCTCAAGCAATACATCGTGCGATGGAGAAGCTGGGCGTCAAGAAAGAATCCCGCTGTGGCTACCCTGTCGGCATTGATTGGATGGAGCGGACCGCCAGCCTCAAAGAAGATGACATGACAGTGCTGAAGCCGAACATGACGTTCCATGTGCATTTGGGGAACTGGATGATCGATGAGGAATTCGGGTATGTTATTAGCGAGACTATTCGTGTAGCCGAGTGCGGCGTCGAAGTGTTGACCGGTGCGCCACGGAAGCTTTTCGAGCTTAGTTAGGGAGTCTCCGACGGCTAGTCATCAGTTATTCCCTGTCTGCTGCTTTCCGCGACAAACGAATCCGTTGCCCCAGGTGTCAGCGCAGGGGCTGGAACAGGCGCATCTACCGGAAAGACTCGCGTGGGAAATCCCTCCAAAAAAAACGGACAGGAGTTCCCGAGCGCTCGGGCTCAGATGGAACAAGCGCGCTCGAGCAATTCGGCGACCGCGCGAGTGAAAAACAGATCGGCCTAAAGTCAATCACCGCCGCGAGTCGGCGGAAAGAGCTCGCGTTGCATCAGCTTCAGGACAGTTTGGTTTGAGTCAGCCAAGGCCCTTGGCCGGCTTGCGAGCCATAGACGCCTGGTGTCTCTTCGACAGGTGCTACGCGAGCGCTGGCCGGAGAATCCGCTCTTGCCGTGTGCCTCGTAGCTGCTGCGTGTATGCCGGCATAACTGTGTCGAAGCTGGGAGCTGACCTCCCAGGGCCGGGGCAGGTTTCGAACTACTCCAGGCCGCTGTGCGCAAGAACGCGGTGGTGAGCGTTGGTGAAAGGCGGCGGACTATTCCGTCACAGGATGAACGCACCGAACCGGATAATGATGCCTAAGGGTGGACGATACCCGCTCACGATGCGGGCAGCCGGTGTATAGCCGGCATGATATTCATCATAGACTTCAATTTGGAATCAGAGAACCTAGAGTTAAGGGGAACTCCGCAAGTAGCGCTGCTCCGGGCCGGCCTGACCTGCCACCGCGGCTTGTCGGCGGCATGTTGATCTGAAGCCCTTGCACAACCTGTCAGAGACGTGCTGGCGCCAGCGGTCCGGCGAGGAGCAGCTCGGCGCGTTGATCCAGGAAAGTCTGCCGCTGGCACACAAGACTGGCGCCATCGGTCCCCACGAACTAGGTATTTAGTCCGGAGGCGCATTCTTATCGCACAATTAGGGATGTGCTACGGGAAGTTTTGCACAGCTGCACCGCGACGGAGACAGTCCGTCGAGCCATACCAAATAGTCAAGAGAGCCTGAGAGCGTTCGCCGGGCGCTACGGAATCAACCGAAAGACCGGACCGATGCGAAATGGAAGGAGTGCGCGGCCGTCGCCGATCTCCCACAGGTCCAAAGGAAGCCAAGTCGAAGGTCCTTTCCATTGAGGAGGAGGCGATCATCGTCGCTTTCCGGCACCATTACGCTATTGCCGCTCGACGATTGCCTCTGTGCGCTGCAGCCGACCATCCCGCATCTGACGCGGTTATCTCTGCATCGCCGCCTCCAGCGCCACGGCATCAGCCCGATTGCCGGAGGTCGGGCGGCAAACCTTTGAAAAGAAATTTCTACGCTTACTGGATCGGCTATTTCCACACCGATCTCGCTGAACTCCAGACTGCTGAAGGCAAGCTTTACCTGTACGTCGCCATCGATCGCACCAGTAAGTTCACCTTCGTGCAACTGGTTAAGAAGACCTCCGTCTTGCCTTCCTCGAAGCTCTGATCGCGGCTGTCCCCTACAAGCTCCACACGGTTCGTAAGCGTTGTTTTGACCCCACCTTCTCGTGGTGCGAGGGATAGGCGAGGTTCACGATCTCTTTGAAGGGGATCGGCTCGTGTCTATGCTTGACCATACGCTTAAGTCGGATGCGGCGCCGGGCCGGCTGGAAGTGATCACGGAGGCAGGACGCCGCCGTTGGTTCTCCAGGGATGACAAGGCCCGGATCGTCGAAGAGACGCTGGTGCCAGGTGCGGTGGTTTCCGACGTTGCTCGACGACACGGGTTAACACCTCAACAGGTGTTCACCTGGCGGCGGCAAGCGCGCCTGCCACAGGTAATGAAGGCCGACGAGCCGCAGTTTGTCCCGGCGGTGGTGGATGCAGCCGCAGCGGCGATGGCCCCTGATCGCAAGGCCCAGCGATGCAAAGCCAAGCCGGATCTCGGGAGTATCGAGATTGAGGTTGATGGCACCATCATCCGGGCCGGTCGCGGCGCGGACGCAGCGATGATTGCCGCCATCGTCCATGCGCTGAAGGCAGTTCGGTGATTGGCCCGTCCGGAACTGTCCGGGTGATGGTAGCGACCAAGCCGGTCGACTTCCGCAAGGGAATGGAGGGGCTTGCCATGTTGGTGCGCGAGCACATGAAAGCCGATCCGTTCTCAGGTGCTGTTTATGTGTTCCGTGCTAAGCGGGCGGACCGGATCAAGTTGATCTTCTGGGACGGGACAGGTTTGTGCCTGTTCGCCAACTAATTGGCTTCATACTACAGCCCTTTCTTTGGGATCGGTGCATTTTGAAGAGTTGAGCTGATGAATGATCTCAGCGCGGTGGGCAAGCTGATTCCATCGGCTGCATTGCTTGGCCGGAACGTGCGGTCCTGGCGGTTCATAGAGGCTGATATAGCCATTGTAGGCATGTCTTTTCACGATGCCGTATTTCGCCCATCTGACCAGGGTACTTTCGGTGATGCCGAGTTTGGCGCAGGCCTCCGCTTTTGTCAGCATCCCCCGTTCGCGCAGCCGATCATAGCGAGAGCGCAGAGCATATTGTTTAACAAGATAGATGACCCGCAAATCGGTGAACTTCGCGTCGGCTTTAGCACGGCGTGCTGAGCCGCCGGGGCGGATCCCTCGGTCATTCAGGATGTCAGCGATTTCGGCGCAGATATGATCGTCGAGAAGCTTGTCGACCAGTTCGACCACCTCGGGCGGGTCTTTACCTGTTGTGCGGAGGATTTTGGGTTCTGAGTGGTCAATGTTTCGGTCTTTCCGCCTTTGAAGCGGATGTGGATCCGGGTCTCTCCCTCGGCCGGGAACTTGAGCAAGGTGACGTCTTCGACGAGATAGGCAAGGAGCCGCTTGCGTTCGCGGTTCGGCAAGGTCCGATCACACCAGACTGTTCTGAAGTCGGCCGTCATGGCGATCAATCGATCCCGGATCGCATCGTCGAGCGTCACCCGATCTTCGCACAGAGCACGTTCTCTTTCTTCTCGCACATCAGCCAGCACGCGCAGTTTTTCGTTCCATTCGCGTTCAAGAGTGTCGGCAACCAGGCGGTTGTTCGGATCAACCAGCATGAACCGCCGCTGTGCAAGATCGGCATCGATCTGGGCACGTTCGACGGCACGGAGCCGGAGTTTGTCCGCTTCGTCATGACGCGCTTCGATCTCTTTTCGGATCTCCAATGCTAACTCCACGGCGGCAGGCGTCATTTCGGCGGCGATCAATTCGCCGACCGCTTCGTCGACAGGCCAGCCTGCGATCGACTGACAGTGGGGTTCGCCGCGAGAGGCGTAAGCGCGGTGACAGACATACCAGGTGTCCACCTGGCCGCGTCGGGCCGCGTAACGGGCGCTCATATGACTGCCGCAACGCCCGCATATGACACGCCCTTGTAGTAAAGCCGCGCCTTCGCGCGGTGGCGAAGCGCGGACGGCTTGATAACCTTGGCCATTGGCCTCGAGTACCTTGAGGTTGTGCTGGAACTGCTCCCAGCTGATATAGCCGGGATGGGCGTCCGGAATGCAGGCGAGCCATTCCTTGGGGTCCCGTTTGCGGAGCTGTTTCTTTCCATCGACGGTCCGGCGGTAAAGGCGCTGGCCATAGGCATAGACACCCGCGTAACGAGGATTGTGCAGCATGCGCATGGCGGTCGATGTGGTCAGCTGTTGGAAGACCACTTGTTTGCCGTTGCGCAGACGTGAGGGGAAGAGCAGACCTTCCCTGGTGAACGTCTTGACGGTCTGCGTAGCCGACCCGACCCGCGAGAACGTCTCGAAGAAGTGGGAGATCATCTCCGGGATCTGAGCGTCCGGATCGAGAACGACATCGCCAATCTCATCATAGATAAAGCCGGTCGGCAGAGGGCAACGATATTCACCACGACGCACCTTGTTGAGGATGCCGCCGCGTAATCGGGCCTTGATAACATGCAGTTCAGCTTCGCTCATCGTGCCCTTGAGCCCGAGCAACAGGCGGTCATTGAAGTTGGCCGGGTCGTACACGCCGTCTTCATCGAGGATAAGCGTGTCAGCCAAGGCGCATATCTCTAGCAGTCGGTGCCAGTCTGCATTGTTTCTGGCGAGGCGGGATACCTCCAGCCCCATGACGATCCCCGCGCGCCCCATGCCGACATCGGACACCAAGTGCTGGAAGCCTTCGCGCCATGACGCAGATGCGCCGGATACGCCCTGGTCGCTGTCGATGACGATGATCTGGTCGTCTCGCCATCCAAGTCCGATCGCGCGACCGCGAAGATCGTATTGACGCTTGGTGCTTTCGACGTTTTCCATGACCTGTCGCATCGACGACTGCCGGATGTAGAGATAGGCGCTCCGCTCGAGATGATGCGATTGGACTTTGAGCTTTTCGTTCATGCTGTTTTCCGTTCAGGGGTCGCCATCACGATGGCGGCGAGCAAGTGGATGATTGTGTGTCGCTCGGAAGTTTCGTCCGCGATGGGCAGGCCAGCCCTCAGCGGCACGGCAATGGGTTGGCGCCGACAAGGCTCACGCAAAATCGCACGCGTCCACGCCCACATGCCGCGGTGTAGAAGGATGGTAAGGCCGCTGCGCGCCTCCGGCGGCAAAACGGCGCCGAGCGCGGCTGCGCGCAGTATTTCGTATTGTTCGGTGGCGTTGGACGACATCGTGCAATGCGGTCCCGGGCCACGATTGGTCACGCTGTTTTTTTTACGCCGAGCGCACGTTCGATTGTTCTGGGATGGATATCGAGGCCGAACTCGGTCCGAAGCTGGTTTGCCAGTGCGCGCGCCCGAATGGGTTCGCCGGGCTCCACCTGTGCCTTGAGGAAGGCCAGTACGTCGCCTTGGATCTTGTGTGGCCCGCGCGGTCCGCGTTTCCTGGGCACCAGACCGGCCAGACCCGCGTCCTCGAAGTCCGCTTTGGCCTGGTAGAAAGTTGGCCGAGAGACGCCATATTCGTCGGACACCTCCGTTACCGACATTTTGTCGACCGATACGCGCCGCAGCATTTCGTACTTCACTTGCACGATGTCTCGCGGGTCGAAGAAGTCGTTCTCCTGGAATTTCGGGTCGCCGACTTTCTCCGGAGCCGGATTGAGCATCCCATCCGCCGCCAGAGCGCTGACCTTCGATCGCTTGTGTTTGACGCCGTCCGACACCTGTGTCGCTCTCCAAGGTCGACTCAATAAACGTAACTATTAATATGCCGCAAAAGACTAAATCGTCAAGCACCACGCTGCCGCCTAATGGTGTATTTGATCTATAAATAAGCAACATTCAGCGAAGCGTCCATGGGCTTTGCGGCGTTATTTCTCTTACATTTCCGGCAAAATTTACTTTACAGCTTTTCGGCGTCACACACCTGCCTTGCAACATGAGGCGCTCTACAAGGCCGCTGAGAGCCAGTAGATCGGCGAGACTGCACAGTGCGCGCCCACCCTCGAGATCGGGGCCTGCTGCATCGGTCCATTGCGGCGGAACAGAGCAAATTCGGCCATCGTCAAAGCGCAGCAGCAACAGCTTGCCCGCTCGGTTGCCACGCCTCCCAGCGCAGGCACCTCTCTGACCGGAATACGGATGAAAGGGATGGGTCACCGTCACAAGCTGCAACGGGACTGATGAACCGCTTGCAATTCCAACTGAGTTACAAGCGGCTCGAGGACGGCGTCTTCCGCTGGCCGAAGATCGAGGATGGTGTGATGCGTCTGTCCGCGGCGGAATTGTCGGCGCTGCTCGAAGGGCTTGATTGGCGGCGTGTCCACGAGGCACGGGAGACGATCGTCCCGACGCAAGCCGGATAATTGTGGGCCGCGCTGCGGCGAAGTGAATCAGGGGCATCGAGCACGTCGCCAGGTGGGCGCGAACATGCTCTGATTGGCCTGTGAGCGATAACCTTCCTGATGATCCCGAGACGCTGAAGGCGATGCTGCTTGCCGAGCGGCACGAGAGCGAGCGGCTGCGCCAGATCATCAAGGAGCTGCAGCGTCATCGCTTTGGCCGGAAGGCAGAGTCGCTTCCCGAGGAGCAGATGCTGCTCGGTCTCGAGGACGTCCAACAGGTTACGGCCTGTACGGAAGCCAGCCAAGACGAGACAGCTCCGGAAGGCCGGGCGGAGCGGGCTCGCAAGCGCCGCCACAATCGCGGAGCACTACCGGCGCATCTGCCGCGGATCGAGGTCGTAGTCGACCTCGACGCCAAGACCTGTCCCTGCTGCAAGGGCGACCTGCACCAGATCGGCGAGGATCGGAGCGAGCGGCTCGACATGATCCCGGCCCAGTTCCGTGTTCTCCTCACCCGGCGTCCCAAATACGCCTGTCGCGCCTGTGAAGACGGCGTCAGGCAGGCTGAAGCTCCAGCCCGGCTGATCGAAGGCGGTCTGCCGACCGAGGCAACCGTTGCCCAGGTGCTGGTGTCTAAATATGCCGATCATCTGCCGCTGTATCGGCAGGCCCAGATCTATGCCCGCCAAGGCATCCATCTCGACCGGTCGACGCTCGCGGACTGGGTCGGGCATGCGGCCTTCCATCTCCGTCCGCTGCATGAGCACCTTCTCTCGGCGCTTCGCGCGAGGTCCAAGCTGTTTGCCGACGAGACGACAGTACCGGTGCTCGATCCTGGTCGAGGGAGTACCAAGACTGGCCAGCTTTGGGCCTATGCCGCCGATGACAGGCCCTGGGGCGGTCTCGATCCGCCTGGAATAGCCTACGTCTACGCACCCGACCGCAAAGCCGAGCGGCTGTTCAACCATCTTGCCGGCTTCAAGGGCGTCCTGCAGGTCGATGGTTACAATGCTTACCCAAAGCTTGCCGATCGCGGCGAGGTCGAGCTCGCATTCTGCTGGGTACACATGCGGCGCAACTTCTACGAACTCGCGGTCGCCGGTCCCGCTCCGATCGCCAGCGAGGCGCTGAAGCACATTGCCGCATTCTACGCGGTCGAGAAGGAGATCCGCGGCCGCAGCCCGGAGGAGCGCCGTCTTGTGCGTCAGCAGAAAAGCCGCCCGCTGGCCGATGCCTTCGAGGCCTGGCTACGCGCCAAGCTGGCTCTCATCAGCCAAAAGATCAAGCTCGCCGTCGCCATCCGCTACGCTCTCTCGCGCTGGCAGGGGCTGACGCGCTTCATCGATGATGGCCGCATCGAACTCGACAACAACACGGTCGAACGCTCGATCCGTGGCATCAAGCTCAGTCGCAAGAACGCGCTCTTTGCCGGGTCCGACGGTGGTGCCGAACATTGGGCGGTCATCGCGTCCTTAGTCGAGACCTGCAAGATCAACGACGTCGATCCGCTCGCCTATCTCACCGACGTATTGACGAGGATCGTCAATGGTCACCCAAACCGCGAACTCGACCAGCTTCTTCCCTGGGCCTATCGCGCGCAATCCCTCAAAGCCGTGGCCTGAGAACGACGCTTACCACGGTTCTCACCGAGAATGGGATCCAGTTCACCTGGCCACTGCGCTATGCGGACGGCCGGACGGCAAGATACGTCACGCCAATGTTCGATATGCGCTGCCAAGAGACTCGAACATCGGCTGACCAAGATCAAACATCCTTGGACCAATGGCTAGGTCGATCGCATGAACCGCGCAATCATGGAAGCGACTGTCCAACGCTATTATTGCGACCGACACGATCAGCTCGAAGCTCACCGTTCCGCCTTCATCAACGCTGTTATCGGCGCCCCTGGCTACAATTTGGCCTGCTCCTGCGATGGCTCGCAGCGCTTTTGCGCGTCATTATCCGGATGTTTGCCTAATCTGTGCCGGCACAAAAGATCGCCTAAATCAGCGCTCGTCCGCGTTCTTCACTGCGGACCAAACATTTTTGGACGTGGCTTCACGATAACACATGGCTCTTGCGGGTCCGGACGGAAGCCCGGATTGCAGGGCTAAGCAAGCGGTCTTTCCGGAGCAGTTGGCGCGTCAGTCAGCGTTCGATGCGCTGAATGGCGTTCATGATGCCATGGTTTTGGTCAAGCGAGCTTCACGCGATTCAAGGGCGCTGGAAGCCGACCAACCGCCAAGCTTTCATCGTCGTAGGCCTTCCATCATTTGCCGCTGAATCTGGCGACTGCGGTATAGCATCATCCCCTTCCAATCAGTTCTCTCCGGATAGAAGTGCTGCTTCACGCGTCGTCGAATTTGATAACCAATATCTGTTTCAATCTCGGCTTGTCGATAAGCGTAAAGCCAATGGTCAGCGCGCAATGCTGATCTGGCTGCCTCGGGAGGATAAGTTCCGAACTCCAAGCAAACATAAACGTGCCGATCGCCGAGAAGCCGCTGCCAATAGTCATCCTGCGTACCATTAAGGACAACAGCAGAGGAGGTTCCAACGTCCGGCGATGTGACGGAAGGACCAAAAATGCAGCGTGCGCGTTTATAGCCTGAAGCACCTGATGCCTGCTCGCATTGCAGCTCACCATAGCCATAAGGTCCGAGGCCCGTGTGATAATCGACGACTAAGGCAAACAGACACGACTCGATACTATAGTCCAACGCGATCCGCTCGAGGGTTTGACGTGCAACAGTAGGGCCGAAACCGCCGAAAAACATACCTGTGGGATGCCGGTACTGGCCGGCAGTCCGGGCTTTTCGAAAAGCAATTTCGCCGTGTGCTGTACGGAACTGGTCTATTTTTGTTTCGGCAGCGACAAAAAGGGGGCCGTCCAGTTCACGTGGCACAAGACAATCTGCAAGTAGGTCGTAGTTTTCATTGTGAGGTAAGGTGGCCGTGAAATCGACAAAGTTTCGATTGAGGTCGCAGCCTTCTTGCGTGACCCGCCGATCCCATGCGAACCCATAAGGATTGAGAGCATGGATCAGCAACATCGCTTCATCAGAGTTGAGCCCCTCGTAAGCACGGCAAGCTAGCCAGTCGAGCTGTGCCGCGGATCCGCAATATCCTTCGACGCCATGCGTAGCGGATACCATAACCCCCACTTTTGGGGCGTGTCGGTCTCCGAACCAGGCAACATCGGTCGAGAGTTCTTCCCCAAGAAGTCCACGGGCCGGCGATGGATACGCTGCGGCCTCGCCAACTGCGCTCTCGCTAACATAGTCTCGAAATCTTTGACGAGCTTCGAAATAATTCGATGCGAAATGCTCATTCGCTGAGTCGGCAATGGGGTCGTTCATCGGCTTTCCAATCGAGTTTTCGCGATTAACCTGCGTAGGTACAGTGGTCAGGGCTGCATAGCCTGCTGACGTCACTACAAAGCCAGAAATAACCTTTGAAGTGCTGCGTCGCAGCGGTCCTGCACGGCCCGCCAGATCGATCGCGCTGCCGCATCTATCGAGGTCACCGATCTGGTCAGGATTGCCATCTTGGCCATGCTCTCCTCCGTTACAGAGCCACATTCAAACTCGGCCACTGCCGGGTCTCGCTTCTTTCTTCATCGAAGTCTGCGTAACCCGTCGAACGGCCGCACACGTACCCGTACGTCCGGGTGTAGGAGCAAAGTAATCGGTCAGACCCGAGTAGCGCATCCCGCACCATTGTAGCCGCTGTCCAACCTTGAATCGATCCGTGCGCGAGGAAATGCGGCTTCGCCGGATAGAGCGCTGAGACCTTGCCAATCGAGTACAGCGCCACAGGCTTGCGAAACGCGCCCATCATCACGGTCAAAGGAGTTTCTGCCCTATGGGTGAATGAATTCTCGACGTATATCGGCATACTTGGCCATTTTGACTGTAGGGCGAGCACAACCTGGGTTCCCGGGTCACTCAAATCGTATTCGATGATTGGTGCGTTCACGCCGCAAGCAATGCGTTGGCTGCTCTATGTTGTATCCAAAGTACGTCCCATGCGGCCAAAGTCACCCACCCGGATTGGTAGCTGCCTTCCTGGGTAGGCATCAGGAGTTTGGGGACGAGCTATAGTCACTCGCGAAAGCGAAGTATTGGCTAACGAGAATGTTCAATGAAAGACTTGAGTGTTGTCCCGGAGAAGGCGCGCCCGATCGCTGATCAAGTGATGTGCTGGCCTGCGCGAAAGTCCAGTCAGCGCCTCGTCGGATAGTGTATGGGTCGAGCGCGGCGGATGAACCGCTGGAATGCGCCGCTCCAGCAGCACATAGCTTAAAAAGCCTTCCGCGCGCCGATCTTCTGCGCATCGCTTACCCCAAAAGAAACAAAATAGATGTACGGAATCACACTCTAACCATCCCGCAAACGGCTCCTTCAGCATCCCGCTAGCAATGCAGCTTTTACGAACAGACCAGTGAAAGAAGCGGTCAATGCTAAGCACCAAGAGGGCACACACGATGGTCGACAAGGTCTTTGATCGCAGCAACGCGGTGTATGTCAAAACTGTGCCACGAAAAGGTCGTGGCGTATTTGCAAATGTTCCTTTTAAGGTTGGTGATGTAATTGAGCGCGCTCCAACGTGGGGATTTGATGATACTCAAGCCACGCTGCTAGATTGTACCGGCGTGTTGCAGTACTACTTCGTACGGCATGATCGGCATCTCAAAGGGGACCCTCTAACAGGTTACGTTGTTTTCGGATTGATCTCGATGGTGAACCACTCTTTCAACCCGAATGCACAAATACTGTGGACCGATGCAGCATCCGGCGCGTGGGCGAGCATTGTGGCAACAAAGAACATAAGGGTGGACGAGGAAATAACACACCACTACACGAATATCTCTTCTTATCCTCACGCTATCGAATTTATCGACTAG
>NZ_JAIRDQ010000021.1 GCF_021458635.1 Bradyrhizobium monzae | reverse complement strand
CTAGGCTCAGGTGATATGGCGAAATTTCTCCGCGTTTGCGGATTTAGCGAAATTTCCTTTGACACGTCGGGCAAAACACCGGCATGATGGCATCATCGGGCGTTTGCGCCTGATCTCACCAAGCTCTGATGTGCTTGCTCGTCGGGTCAGTCGATCGGACGACTGTCATTCTGTTGCGATCTAATCCTCCCATATCAGCCGTTTTACTACTATGCCGGCGGCGTGCCGAGCCGCGACAATTTCCGCCTGCACGACTGGGGCAAGAGCCACGCGCCCAACCATCTCGGCGGCACCATGCGGCCCTGCCAGGCCGTGCCCGAGATGAGCCCGTTCTACATCGAGTTCGAGGAATATTTCGGCGGCTATAATTTTGGCGGCGGCAACGCGCAGCTCGATTTTGGGGACATGAAGTTCGACTGGGCGTGTGGGTAGCGTCCGGGCGCGAACGATCCACAGCGCGTCATCTCGCCGTCATCTCCTCCCGATACCGCTCTCTTCCCGCAGGCATTCGCGGCGCCGGCCGGCGTCCATCAAGCATGCACATCAGGGGGGATCATGGCTTCATTCACCGTCGCAAGCGGCACGGACACGAAAGCAAAGACGGTCGGCAACGGCGATACCGGCGTCATCGACGCCGGCGCGACCCTCGCAGTCACCGCCAGCGTCGCCATCAGCTGGACGGGCGGCACGACCGAAATCGACAATTTCGGAACCATCAGCGCCGCAACCCGCGGCATCGACACCGGCAAGAGCGTGCTTGCCGCAGGCAGCAGCCTCACCTTCGACAACGCCGGCGGCGCCGCGCTCGTGTCGACGGCCAATGACGGCATTCGCATCAACGCCGATATCGCGCCCGACGCAGCGGGCCATCAGGGCTCGGTCACCGTCAACAATTCCGGCGTCATCGTTTCCGGCAGCTATAGCGGCGGCACGATCAGCGGCACGGCGAGTGGCCAGGCGCTGGATTTCGACAATCTCAAATCCGCGATCGTCACCATCAATAATGATGCCGGCGGCCTGATTGGCGCAGCCGATGCCGATGCGATCCGGCCCGGCGCGCACGCCACCATCAACAATTGGGGCGCGATCGTCGCGCAAAACGGCGCCGGCGACAGCGGCAATGACGGCATCGATTTCCAGTCGAACGCCGGCGGCGGCATCGTCAACAACTACGCCGGCGGCACCATCGACGGTGCCCGCCACGGCATCACCGGCGAGCAGCCGATCAATGTCTACAACGAGGGCACCATCACCGGACACCTCGGCAGCGGCATCAACATGGACACGCCCAGCCTGTCAATGACCACAGTGACCAATCACGGCACCATCATCGGCACCGGCGGCTATCTCGCAGGCACCGCGGTGGACGGCGACGGCATCGACGTGGATGGCCTTTTGGCCCTCGACAATTTCGGCACCATCCAGGCCACCGGCGTGCATGTGGTCGAGGCGGACGGGACGATCGACCTCCAGGAGGCTGTCACCATCGGCGGCGGCACCATCATCAACGAGGCCGGCGGCGTCATCACCAGCTTCGAACGCGCCATCACCGTCAACGACAGCGACGGCACGGGCGGCCCGAATGGCAGCAACGGCAGCAATGGCGGCAATGGCTGGGCGCCGACGACGATCCTGAACTGGGGCCTCATTCACGGCGGCAATGGTGAAGCCATCTCCATCACCGACCTTTTCGCCGACACCGTCACCAATCACGGCACGATCGAGGGCAGCGTCGCACTCGGTGGCGGCGACGATATCGTCAACGACTACACCGGGGCTGTCTTCACCAGCACGATCGACGGCGGTGACGGCACCGACACCTTCAAGCTGCTCGGCAACGGCTCCGGCACGCTGGCGCACACGGTGAATTTCGAGGCGCTCGACGTGCAGGGCGGCAACTGGTCCGTGACCGACGCCGAAAGCTTCACCTCGGGCATCAGCATCGAGACCGGCGCCGGGCTCGCGATCGCCGACGGCGGATCGCTCACCGGGCACGTCACCGACAACGGCGTGCTGGCCTCGACCCATTCCGACGTCTTCGTGTTCAACGCCTCGATTTCCGGCAACGGCTCGCTCGACCAGGCCGGCACCGGCACCACCGTGCTGAGCCAGACCAGCAGCTACACCGGGGGCACGACGCTGCATGCGGGCACGCTGGAGCTCGCGGCGCTGGGTGCGGCCGGCACCGGAACGATCAGCTTCGAGAGCGGCGCACAAACGCTGAAGATCGACAAGGCCGCGCTGGACCACGGCCACCTCGACAACACCATCGAAGGCTTTGGCGTCGGCGACACCATCGATCTCGCCGGCATCGGCAAGGCAACGAGCGCGACGCTATCGGCCGACAATGTGCTGACCGTCACCGGCGGCAATTCTGGCACGATCGCGCTCCAGCTCGACTCGCATGCCTATGCCTCGGGGCTGAACTACCAACTGTCATCCGACGGCCATGGCGGCACCAAGATCACCGTCGTCTCCGACAACCTCGTCCAGGGCAATGACGGCAACAATCTGCTGATCGCCAATTTGTTCAGCCCGGTCGGCAGCGTCCTCGACGGCAAGGGCGGCAACGACATCCTGATCGGCGGCCTGCATTCCGACGTGCTCAACGGTGGCGGTGGCAACGATCTGCTCTACGGCGGCGCCGGCGCGGATCAATTCCGCTTCAACGGCGCCGATCAGGCGGCCGGCCAGCGCGCCACCGACGCCGTGTTCGACCTCAACTTCAACAAGGGCGATGCGCTGGTGTTCTACGACTACGAGGCCGGCACCTTCGCCTCATCCGGCGCGCATCCCACGACCGTGCTCAACACCGGCGAAGGCGCCGGCTCCGGCGTGGTGGTGAACTCGATGGCGGCGCTGGCCGATCTCGTCAAGAGCGCGGCCGACGTCACCGCCCAGCGCGGCGGCGCCAACGACCTCGTCATCGACATCAGCCAGAGCAACGGCAGCCACGAGACCATCGTGCTCGATCATCAGTGGCAGGCCTATTCGCAGGCCGCGGGCGGGCATTTTTTTAGCTAAAGTGATGATCTCTCTCTGGAGAGCGCAGGAGCGCGCTCTCCGGGTGCGCTCCCTCCATTGAGGCGCTCCTCGAATCCAGGCTGGACCAATCACATCCCCCGCTTCGGCCCAATCGCCTCGAACCCTGCCTTCTGCTCATCACTTAGATCCGCTTCGAAATCATCGAGCGCATCACCGACGCCGTGGACGGCCTGCTGCATGGTCTCCAGCCGCGCCTTCACGGCGGCGAGGCGGGCTTGCGGTGTTGCTTCGGCCTTCATCGGGCAAGGACTGAGTCTCTCCATGGTGCGCAGCGTGGTGCCCTGGAGCACGTCAAGCCGGGCGCGGCCGGTGTCGTCGAGCTTCAGCGTGTTGGCGATGTCGTCCGCGGGCCATTGCTGCTGCACGAGCTGCTCGTATTGGCGCTGCGCCTGCAGATCATAGCGGGGATCGTTGTTGGGATCGCAGGCTGCGGCCGCTTGCGCGTCCTTGTGCTGGGCTGACGCGAACGCAGCGCGGCGTTCGTTGGCGAGCGACTCGAGCTTTGCTTTCTGGCTGTCATCGAGGAGGTCGACGAACTTTGTCAGCGGCGGCGCCAGCGCATCCGTGGCCTTGATCATGGCATCAAGCCGGGCCTGCATCACGCCGAGGCGCTCCGCCGCCGTCGTTGGCGCCTGCGCCGGGCACGAGGCGCGGATGGTATCGCGCGCGGAAGCCCAGGCAGCGCCGAGATCGTCGAGCGCGGTGCGCTGCATCTCGTTCGGCTGCACGGTGGCGGCGATGCGGTCGACGGGCAAGCCGCCGGTGTCGCTGCTATCACAGACCGTCTCCACCGACGGGACGCGTCGCGCACGACGTCCCTGCGGCGCGGTGTAGGCGGCGAGCTCCGGCGCCGCATAGGGCGCGAAGATCGCGGCGTAGATATCGCCATAGCCATAGAGCGAGAGGCTGGTCGTATCGCCGAAGATCACGGCCGTGGTGAGATCGTCATGCGCGAACGGCCAGAACACGGGACCGATCCAGCCATAGCTGCCGTCGGCATGACGCCACCAGCCCTGCGGACGGCGGCCGCCGTGCCAGCCAGACAGCGCAGCACCTGCCGTGAGCGCGGCACGCATGACGTAGGGATTGGCGGGCTGGCCACGCTCGGCACCGTTTGGAATCTGGCGAGGGTCCTGCGATCTCAGCGCCGCGGAGCGATAGCGGCTGCCGCGCACCGCCATGCGGGCATGACGCATCCGCGACAGACCGATGACGTGGCCGACGGCGAAGCGCGCAACACCGAGGGGCCCGCCACGCAGTCCGAACTGCGCTTCGGCTGTATTCGGCAACAGCACTGCCAGAATCGCGAGGACCGCGCCGGCCAGCGCCAGCCCCAGGCGAGATCTCGACATGACCACCGAGCCGACCACCGAGATGACCACTTCCTGGCCCTCCTCCAGCGCCAAGCGCATCGCGTCGCATGAAGAAGACTCGCCGGGGAACCAATTGTTCCGCAGCGAGACGGTCAAAGCGTCGCAGAGTTGGGGGTCATCATCGCGGCGAGCAGCGCGCCTTCCGTCATTCCGGGCTCGTCGCTTCGCGACGCCCCGGAATGACGACCGTTCACTGCGCCCTTTGCGGCAACACAAACGTCTGGCCGGGATAGATCAGATTGGGATTGTGGATCTTGTCGCGGTTGGCGTTGACGATCACCGCGTAGCGGTTGCCGTCGCCGTAAGCGAGACGGCTCAACGCCCAGAGGCTGTCGCCGCGCGAAACCACCCGGCTGCCGCCGGCCTCCGCCGGTGACGCGGTGAGGACGTCCGCGGGCGAGGCGGATGCGACCGTGGTGGCCGCTGCCGGCACCCTCGCCATGGACCTGGGCTTGGGCGCGGCCATCATGCGCGGCCGAGCCGCGGACCGATCCGGCGCCGAGGCCAGACGCGGCGCCGGCAGGGACGCGACGACGTCCGATTTGTCGCCCGGCTTTTCAGTCGACCTGGCTTCCTGCTTCGCAACCGGTGTCACGCGTGCGGGCGGCGGGGCGGCTTCGG
Organism: Bradyrhizobium monzae; assembly: GCF_021458635.1. Taxonomy (GTDB): domain Bacteria; phylum Pseudomonadota; class Alphaproteobacteria; order Rhizobiales; family Xanthobacteraceae; genus Bradyrhizobium. The sequence goes on along the minus strand of NZ_JAIRDQ010000021.1, from coordinate 33,495 downwards.
CGACCGTCACCGGCATGGTGCGGCTGGACTGCGTAACAGTGCCGTCGGGCGCCTTGGCGCGCAGCGTCAGCTCGTAGCTGCCGGCGGGAAGCTTCGGCGGGGTCATCACGAACTGGCCCGACGCATCGGCCACCACGCTGTCGAGCGGCTGGCCGTCGCGCATCAGCTCGACCTTCGAACCCGGCGCGGCCTGGCCCGCGATCACCGCGGCCTCGCCATGATCGTCGACGCGGGCCACGTCGAAGCGCGGACCGGTGTCGGCAACGGCCGGCTGCGGCTTGGTCGGTGCGATCTCCGCGAGCGCGGCGACCTGCTCCTGGGTCTCGGCCAGTGCCCCCGCCTTCGGCGCGTCAGCGGGCGCCGGCGAGGTGGGTTGAGCAACCCCCGCGAGCTTCTGTTCTTCAGCCTTCGGCTCTGTCTTGAGTTCGGTCTTGGGTTCAGTCTTGGCCTGTGCTTTGGCCTCGGCCTTCACCTCAGGCTTGCTCTCGGGCTTGGCGGCGACGACCTCGGTACTCGCCGCGCCCGGCAGCATGTGGCGCAGCTCCGTCGGGCCGATCACCAGCGCGGCGCCGACCGCCGCGAGCAGACAGAACGCAATGAAGGCCTTGGATGCGGTGATCATCAATGCTCAAACCTTGATCGAAACTGGGTCGCCAATCGGCCAGCACAAAGTGCGCCGATTTGGCCACGGCAGCAAGACGTTCGAAGGGATGAACCGGGCTAACCCTTCTGGCGTCAAACGAGCGAGGCCGCGCTGCGGCATTTTTTTTAGTTTTCAGGATTTTCCCCGTGACCGCATTTTATCGCGCCGCGCCATTTCTGGCGCTTGCCCTGACCTTCGCCGCCACCCCCGCGCTCGCCGCCTCCGGCCCGCCGCCGGGTTTCGTCCTCACCGACAATGCCGATCTTGCCTTCACCTCGCCCGACGGCGCCACCAAGCTCGAGCAGTACATGAAAGACGGTGGCAATTGGGACGTCAAATGGCAGGTCTGGGCGCGGCGCGGCGACCAGATGACGGAACTGAAGCCGGAGCAGGGCTATGGCGCCGGCTTCCGCTTCACCAGCGACTCGCAATGGCTGGTGCGGATGCAGAAGACCGGCTCGGGCGAGCAGGATCTGTTTCTCTACCATGTCGAGAACGGTGCCTTCGCAAGCGCCACCAGGAAGTCGCTCAGCGATCTCGCCTGGGACTATTTTCACAGCCAGCCCGACACGAAGCACATGAAGCTCGACTACCACATCTCGGCCAATCTCATGAAGGGCACCGAGGATGGCTATCGCTGGCTCGGCGTCGACTGGCCCAACAACCGCTACCTCCTGATCTCGCTGTCGGGCGAGATGGACAAGCATCCGAAGAACGTTGCCGTGAAGGGGCTGGCCGATTGGACGTGTCGTTATGACCTCAAGACCGGCAAGTTCGACGTGCCGGCGATGTTCGCCAAGGGCAATGCGGAAGCGCTAAACTGGGAGATCAAGCGGTGAAATTTCATCGCCAATCGGCCCGGGAACCAACCCTCTGATTCCGCTCCGATTCATACTTCCCTAACCCTCGCTGGTAACGGGGTCTTTTCGGTTTTGCTGCATCTTGCATCCCAGGGAGGACGGGATGGGCGCATCAATCCGATGGACCGCGCGTTTGCGCGTGCTGCTTCGCCAATGGCGAGGCGCGCCGCTGACGTGGCTGATCGTCGGCGGCTTCGTGCTGATGGCGGCGATGGCCATCGGCACCGGGCTCACCGTCGACCGCTTCCGCCAGAACGCCATCGAGAGCGGCCGCGACAGCCTGGAGAGCTCCGTCCGCCTGCTCGCCCGCCATTTCGACCGCGAGTTCGAGGATTTTGCGGTACTCCAGAAGAGCATCATCGCGGAACTCGAAGGTCACGGCATCGATTCCCCTGACGTGTTCCGCAGCGAGATGGCGACGCTCGCCATGCACGAGGTGCTGCGCACCAAGGCCAGCGGCTGGTCCGATGTGGCCGGCGCCAACGTGTTCGATTCCAGGGGCGTGCTGATCAACTCGTCGAAGCGCTGGCCCGTCGCCGACATCTCGGTGTCGGATCGCGGCTATTTCAACCGACTCAAGAACGATCCGGCTGCGCAGGAAGAGATCGAGGTCGTGCCCGGCCGTTTCGGCAAGGGTCCGGCGATCGTCATCGCGCGGCGTGTGTCGGGACCGCATGGCGAATTCCTCGGCCTGGTGTCGCGGGCGATCACGCCGGAGCAGCTCGAATCCTTCTTCGCCTCGACCGGGCTCGGCGAGGAATCCTCGATCGCGATGCACCACCAGAACGGCCAGCTGCTCGCCCGCATCCCCCATGTCGAAGACATGATCGGGCAGAATTATCGCAAGGGCTCACCGGAGCAGATGGCGGTGTTCGAGCGCACCTTCGTGACGACGCAGCTCGCAAGCCCGATGGACGGCAAGGACCGCATCGTCGCCTCGCGCATGCTGACCGGCGAGCCGCTGGTCGTGGTTGCCACCAAATCGCTGGACGCGACGCTCGCGACCTGGCGCACCCAGACCAAATTCTTCGTCACCGTCGCCGTGCTGTCGATCGGCCTGCTCGTGCTCACGCTGTTCCTGATCTTCCGCCAGGTGACGCGCCGCGTCTCGCTGGAGAAACAGCGGCTCGACACCGCCATGAACACGATGACCCAGGGCTTGCTCATGTTCGACCAGGACGAGCGGCTCATCGTCTGCAACCGCCGCTACATCGACTTGTATGGGCTCTCGACCGCGGTGGTGAAACCCGGCGCCTATTTCCGCGACGTGATCCAGCATCGCGCCGACACCGGCTCGTTCGACGGCGACGTCGATTCCTATTGCGACGACATCCTGAACAGCGTCGGACGGATCCAGAGCAACATCGTCGAGACCTCCGCCGGCCGCCTGATCGAGATCAAGAACCAGCCTGGCGCCGCCGGCGGCTGGCTCGCCACGCATGACGACGTCACCGAGCGCATCCGCGCCGACGAGCGCATCGCGCATATGGCGCATTACGACGCGCTGACCGACCTGCCCAACCGCGTGTTGATGCGCGGCCATCTGGAGCGGCGCGTGGCGGAGCTTGCCCAAGGCAAGCCGTTTGCGATCCTCTATATCGACGTCGACGAGTTCAAGGGCGTCAACGATTCGCTCGGACACGAGGTCGGCGACGAACTGCTGCGCCAGGTTGCCAGCCGCCTGCGCGCCTGCGTCAGCGGCAACGATCTCGTCGCGCGGCTTGGCGGCGACGAATTCGCGATCATCAAGGCCGGGACCTGCGACCAGGCCGAGCTGACGGCGCTCGCCGAACGGATCCTGAAATCGCTGCGCACGCCGGTGGATTGCAAGGGACAGGAGATCACGAGCGACGCCAGCATCGGCATCGCGATTGCGCCCGACCATGGCGACAATCTCGAAGATCTGCTCAAGCGCGCGGATCTGGCGATGTACGCCGCGAAATCGGAGGGACGCGGCACCTACCGCATCTTCGTGCCCGAATACGACGCCAAGGCGCGGCAGCGCCGCCAGCTCGAGCTCGATCTGCGCCAGGCGCTCGCCCGCGACGAGTTCGAGGTGCACTACCAGCCGCTGGTCGATCTCTCCGCCAATGTCGTCAACGGCTGCGAGGCGCTGCTGCGCTGGCGCCATCCGGAGCGCGGCATGGTCTCGCCCGCGGACTTCATTCCGGTCGCGGAAGACACCGGCCTGATCAGCGAGATCGGCGAATGGGTGCTGAAGCAGGCCTGCACCGAAGCCGCTTCGTGGCCGGCCGGCATCCACATCGCGGTCAACGTCTCGCCGGTGCAGTTCCGCTCAAAGACGCTGGCGCTGAAGGTCGCCGCCGCGCTCGCCGAGTCAGGCCTGGCGCCGGGACGGCTCGAGCTCGAGATCACCGAAACCGTGCTGATCCGCGACGACGCGGAGGCGCTGACCATCCTGCAGCAGCTGCGCGAGCTCGGCGTGCGCATCGCGCTCGACGATTTCGGCACCGGCTATTCGTCGCTGAGTTATCTGCACCGCTTCCCGTTCGACAAGATCAAGATCGACCGCAGCTTCATCAGCGATATCGGCGAACCTGAGGATTCCTCGCCGATCGTGCAGGCCGTGGTGCACATGGCCGCCGCCCGCCACATGGCGACGACGGCCGAAGGCGTCGAGACCGAGGCGCAACGCGAGGTGCTGCAAAGGCTCGGATGCAGCCAGATGCAGGGCTGGCTGTTCAGCCCGGCGGTGCCGGCGGCGAAGCTGAAGCAATTGCTGTCGAAGCAGGCGGCCGCGGCGGCTTGAGCCAGTTTCAGCGTCCGCTCAGACGGGTGCCGTTACGTTCGTCGTAATCTTCTGCATCTTGTATTCGCGCGGCGTTTCCATATCTCACCGGCATGATGCAGCTCACACTCGTCCAGGACCAGGCGATACAGGCGCTGATGGCAGGCGCCGTCGGCGCCGAGACATTCGATCGCCTCTTTGCAGGCATCCGTTTCGACAAGCTCGACGGCACGATGCTCTATGCCTTCGCCAAGGACGAGGAGATCGCCTCCGACATCGAGGACGGCTATTCGATCTACATCGCCGGTGTCGCATCGCGTGTGTTGAAGCGACAGGTCGATGTCGTCGTCGTGATGCCCAAGGTGCTGCAATAGGCCTGCCGCCAGGGCCCTTCTGACAAGCCCTGCTCAATCGATGAACGATGCAAGCTCCTCCGGAGTTCCCGAGGGAAACGCTTCCTTGAGACAATCGAGGAACGCGGATACGCGAGCGCTCAGCAATCGGCGCGACGGATAGAGTGCCCAGAGCACGATTTCGGGGCCGTCGACATCGCCCCAGTGCACGAGCTTGCCGGACGCCAGGTCGTGACTGACCAGCGAGACGGGAAGGCGCGCGGCGCCGACGCCTGCGCGAACCGCATCGCGCATCATGATGAGTGACGACAGGCGAAGCACAGGGTCGATCGTGATCCGCCATCTTCGGCTTCGGGTCGTGACGTCCCAGCCGAGGTTCGGATCGCTCGCCCCGCTCACCACGGCCGGAACGGCGAAATCGCCCTTTGGACCGCTCAGGCCGGGGCTCGCCACCACCACCAACCGATCGCGCATCAGGATTCGTCCGACAAGCGTTTCGTCCGGATCCGGATTGACGCGGATCACCAGGTCATAGCCCTCCTCGATCATATCGACCGAGCGGTCCTCCGTCGTGACCTCGAGCCGGACCTGCGGGTATTTCAACGCAAATGCGGCGGCCAGCTTTCCCATCGCGGTCTGCGCGAACAGCAGCGGCGCGCTGATCCGGAGCCGGCCGCGCGGCCTGTCGCCACCCGAGGAGATCGCGGCCGCGGCCTCGTCGAGCTCGGCGAGCAACGCGCCTGTCCGCTCATGAAGCGCGCGGCCTTCCTGGGTGAGCTTCAATGTGCGGGTTCCGCGCTCGAACAGGCGCAGATCGAGGCTGCTCTCCAGTTCAGCGACCCGACGAGACAGCGTCGCCTTCGGGCGGCCGGCGGCCCGGGCCGCACGTCCAAACCCGCCATGACGCGCAACCAGATTGAAATCGGCGAGCGCAAGGAGATCCATCGTTCCACCAATGAGACAGTCTGTTCAAACATAGCGTCTATTTGATCGAATTTGGATCACTAATTTGCGGGGTATCGACCAACCCCAACCGGAGTGATCCCCATGACCATCCTCGTGACCGGTGCCACCGGCACCGTCGGCCGCAGCGTCGTCGAACAGCTCGTCAGGCGCGGCGCCGATGTCCGCGCCCTCGTCCGCGATCCCGCGAAGGCCAATTTGCCCGCAGGTGTGACCGCCGTGAAAGGCGACCTGCTCGACGTCGACTCACTGCGCAGCGCACTCTCGGGCGTCTCGACCTTCTTCCTGCTCAATGCCGTGGTGCCGGATGAATTCACCCAGGCGCTGGTCGCGCTCAACCTGGCCCGCGAAGCCGGCATCGAGCGGATCGTCTACCTGTCGGTGATTCACAGCGACGTCTACGTCAACGTGCCGCACTTCGCCGGCAAGTTCGGCGTCGAGCGGATGATCGAACAGATGGGCTTCAAGGCCACCATCCTGCGCCCCGCCTACTTCATCAACAACGAGCTCACGATCAAGGACGTGGTGACCGGATACGGGATCTACCCGATGCCGATCGGAGCCAAGGGCCTCGCCATGATCGACGCGCGCGACATCGGCGAGATCGCGGCCATCGAGCTGATCCGCCGCGAGACATCCGCCGCGCCGCTCCCGCTAACCCGGATCAATCTCGTCGGTCCCGATGTGCTGACCGGCACGAAGGCCGCTGCCATCTGGTCGGAGGTCCTGGGCCGCTCCATCGCCTATCCCGGCGACGACACCGCCGGCTTCGAGAAGAACCTCCGACAGTTCATGCCGAGCTGGATGGCCTTCGACATGCGGCTGATGAGCGAGCGCTTTCTCACCGACGGAATGCTCCCCGAGACCGGCGACGTCGAACGTCTGACGTCGCTCCTGGGGCGTCCGTTGCGCTCCTATCGCGACTTCGTCGCCGAGATCACAGCCGCGGCCTGACGGCAGCGGCATCACCCGGAATCACGACCAGGGAATACGACCATCCATTCGACTGCCCTGCTGTCGACGTTGAAGCGCACCCGCGAGCTGCTCGCCGAGCACAAGCTCTGATCTTCACCGAAAATCTAGACGACGGGAGTGCCTTCCGGGAGCCGTCCCGTCGTCCAATGCTGCCGTCCGCGCAGGCGTCGGCCAGCGCCTGATGGATCATCCCTCGATCTCGCTGTCGTCCTTCGTCCGCCGCGGCGCGCGCATGAACGAACACACGCGACGCCACATGCAGCTCGGCCTGCGCTATTCGTCAGGGCTCGCGGGCGTGCCGAAGGGCGACATGTTCGTCGTCCTGCTCAGCAAGTCGGCCTGGCACGCGGTCGGCGCGCAGATCGGCTCGGCGCTGACCTTCGTCAACAAGACCTATTCCGAGACCGGACAGGTCAAGCTGTCCTCGCGCGACGCTTCCGCCGAGCCGATCGTCGAATTCAATCTGCTGTCCGACCGGCGCGACCTCGATCGCCTGATGAGCGGCTTCCGCAAGATGGCGGCCATTCAGCTGAGCGACGCCGTCCGGGCCGTGACCGACAAGCCGTTCCCGGCCGCCTACACCGACAAGGTCCGGAAGATCGGCGTGGTCAACACCAGGAACAGGATTTTGACCAAGATCGCCGCGACCCTGATGGATGGACCGGCGGCGCTGCGTCACTATCTGATCGACAATTTCGTGGTCGAAGGTTTCACCTTCGATGACGTGATCAACGACGACGAGGCGCTGGAAGCCTTCGTACGCAAGGCCACCATCGGTGTCTGGCACGCCTCGTGCTCCTGCCGCATGGGCCGGGCCGACGATCCGATGGCGGTGGTCGATGCCCAGGGCCGCGTCAAAGGCATCCAGGGCCTGCGCGTCGTCGACGCCTCGATCTTTCCGGTGGTGCCGTGCGCCAACACCAATTTTCCGGTGTTGATGTCGGCGGAGAAGATCGCGGCCGCGACGATGCAGTGATCCCGGACGACGCTACGCCGGGAGGTCGCCGACGAAGCGGTCGACGTCGCGCTTGAGATGTGCGGAGGGATTGCCGAACAATGCCATAGGAGCGCCGGATATCTGAATCTGAAAAAGATGCAGAAAAATACCGGCCCGCTCCTAAGATTTGGTTCACCACATGAGCCTGCGCCGGCGGGCACGCGCGAGCCAGGCGCGATTTCGGTTGTTTGGGGGTGCCTCAGGTCGCGCGGCTCATTTCGCCGGTCTTGCGGCCTGGATCTCGACGAACTCGGCGTCCGGATGCGTGACGATGGTGGTGAACATGATGCCGCTGATGATGAGCGACCAGGCGGTGTCCCAATAAATCCAAAACACTTTCCAGCCTCCGTTTTGCCAGCCTCCGTATTGGCGTCCTCCGCCCGCGGGACCGGAGTAACGGCGCGACAAGGCTGCCGTTCCCTGGAGATCCCGTGGCCGGGGCTTGCGCAGCGAATGAGCAGACGAAGCGCAGCGCTATTTGGAGTTTGTCGGCAAGACCTTGCGATCGGTTTAACCGGTGTGGCGCTTTGCCACGACATCTTCACCACCAAGGTCCCCGGCTGTGAACGAGTTCATAGGATCGCCGCCTTTTGCAGTGCACGGTGGTTCAGGCGCTTTCGGCGCATCGTACCCTCGGACGGATTTGGCCTGATGCGCAGACAATTGGTCGCCTGGACCATCCTGACCTCGGCCTTGGTCGCGATTGCCGTGTGGACCGTGCTCGGGCCGCCCGACCATGCAGCCGGCCCGCGCCTGCCCTCGCGCGACCTGACGGCGTCGGTGCGCTAGATTGTTATTTTGACGCGTTTTCTCGACGCGAGCCGGCATCCACTTCGCTCGAAAATGCTTTGCAACCGATACAATTTCGGCATCGATCAATCCCAATTGGAGTTTGGTGCAACGGAACACCAGCCGCTATCGTCTGCCGCAAAACGACAAGCCACACCGGCTCAAGGAGGACGGCCCATGATCAAACCGACCCGCCCCGCATCCCGCGCGGCGATCGCCACCACGCTCTTCACTGCTCTTGCCCTCGTCTTGGGAGTCCGTGCCGGCATGGCCGAAACCTTCGCCTATGTCGGCAATGCCGACTCCAACGACATCAGCGTCTTCAAGATCGCCGAGGGCGGCGAGATGACGCCGGTGCAGACAGCCGCCTTCACCGACGTCGAAAAGCCCGGCGCCTCGACGCCGCTTGCGATCACGCCCGACCACCGCGTGCTGATCGCCGGCGTCCGCTCGCAGCCATTCCTCGCGGTGAGCTTCGCGATCGATCAGAAGACGGGTCTCCTCAGTCATATCGGCAACGGGCCGCTCGCCGACAGCATGGCCAACATCGCCACCGACCGTGGCGGCAAGGTGCTGTTCAGCGCCTCCTATGGCGGCAGCAAGGTCGCGCTGAATCCGCTTCAAGCCAACGGCGTCGTCGGCGAACCGAAGCAGGTGATCCCGACCGGGCTGAACGCACACGCCTTCCTGCCCTCGCCCGACAACCGCTTTGTGTTCGCAACCAATCTCGGTTCGGACCAGGTGTTGAGCTTTGCATTCGATGCCGCTGCGGGCACGCTGACGCCGAGCGATCCGCCTTCGATAAAGACGCCGGAGAAATCCGGACCGCGGCACTTCGTGTTTCATCCCAACGGCAAGTTCGTCTATCTCATCCACGAGCTGAACGGCGACGTCGCAGCCTACAGCTATGAAGCCAAGAGCGGAGCCTGGGGCGAGATCCAGCGCACCACCGCGCTGCCCGAAGGTTTTTCGGGGAAGCCTTGGGCCGCCGACATCCACATCACCCCGGACGGCCGCTTCCTGTATGCCTCCGAGCGCACCACCAACACGCTCACCGCCTACAAGGTCGATGCGACCAGCGGCAAGCTGACCACGATCGGCAGCGTGCCGACCGAGAAGCAGCCGCGCGGCTTCAACATCGATCCGACCGGCCGCTACTTGGCCGCGGTCGGCGAGCTGTCCGACGGCATGACGGTCTACGCCATCGACCAGAGCAGCGGCGCGCTCGGCAAGCTGAAATCCTACGCCACCGGCAAGAAGCCGAACTGGGTGGAGTTTTTGACGCTGAAGTGAGGGGGCGCTCACTCTCCCCTCCCTGGATAGTTCCCATAAGAGGTCGTCATGCCCGGGCTTGTCCCGGGCATCCACGTTCTTCGTACCACGTCGCCAAGACGTGGATGGCCGGGACAAGCCCGGCCACGACGAGTTCGGGGTGTGTGACCGGCGGCGAACCTCTTTGCTTTCGCAGCGACTAAATCAACAGGCGGCATCGCGCCCGCCTGCGCTGCGGCATTTCTCGTCCGGTCAGCCCATGGCCCGCTGCTGCCGCTTCTGCTATCCATCGAAGCCTTGTCGACTAAGCCTTGCGGCCAACCGGAATGACCGATGCGTTCATTGCCTGCGCGTTCCTTTTCCCAGACCTTCGTTGCCCTCGCCGGACTGGTGCTGGTCTCCGCCCAGCCGGTGCTCGCTGCCGATGACGATGCGCCCAAGGGGCCGGCGGTCACGGTGCTGAAGGCGGCAAAATCCTGTTTCTCCGACATCGTCGAGGCCACCGGCTCGATTGTCGCGCGCGAAGAGACATCCGTGCGGCCGGAGCGGCCGGGGCTGAAGGTGACGGAAGTGCTGGCTGAAGCCGGCGAGACCACCACGGCCGGCCAGGTGCTGGCACGGCTGGCGCTGCCCGAGGGCGGCACGCTGCAGGTCACCGCCCCCGTGGCAGGCGTGATCGCGACATCGACCGCGCAGATCGGTGCGCCCGCCTCGGCCAGGGGCGAGGCGCTGTTCACCATCGTGGCGCGCAGCGAATATGATCTCGTCGGACTGGTCGCGACCAACGACGTCAGGAAGCTCGCGGTCAACCAGCCGGCTACCGTGCGCATCGCCGGCGCCGGCGATATCGACGGCAAGGTGCGCCGCATCGGTCCGACCGTCGAGCCGAATATCCAGCAGGGCATGGTCTATATCGGCATCTCGTCGCAACGCCGGCTGCTGCTCAATGCGAGCGGCCGCGCGCTGATCAAGATCGGGCAGAGCTGCAACGTCGCGGTGCCGCTGACGTCGGTGCAATATTCATCCGCCGGCACCGTGGTGCAGGTGATCCGGCGCAATCGCGTCGAGACCAAGCGCGTCGAGATCGGATTGATGTCGGGTGGCAATATCGAGGTCCGCGACGGCCTCAACGAAGGCGATATCGTCGTCGCACGCGCCGGCGCGCTGCTCCGCGAAGGCGATCCCGTGCGCCCGGTGATGGCGAGCGAAGCCGCGAAGTAACAGACGGTCTCGTAGGGTGGGCAAAGCGAAAGCGTGCCCACGTCTTCTATCGAAAATATCGGAGAGAATGGTGGGCACGGCGCTTTGCGCCTTTGCCCACCCTACGAAACCGCAGTGTGCGGCGAAAAAACTAGCCGCCGGCCTGGTCGAATTGCACATCCTCGAGCAGCGAGGACGAAACCGCCGGGACCTGATCGCCTTCGGAGGCGCGGGAGATGGCGACGCGGGTCTTGTTGAAGACGCTTTCGGCGCTGCCTTGCGCATTGAGATTGGTGAGGAGCTCGCTGACCAGCGTGCTGTGCTCGCCCTTGCCGTCGTCGACGACCTTGCCGGGTGAGGCCGAGGAGAGGATCAGCGCATTGTCGGGCGTGCCGATCGGCGCGAGACCATGCGAGTAAGAGCGGAAGCGGCGCTCATAGGGATTGCGACGGGACGCATCGACGACGACGAGCTTGGCCTTGGCGCCCTGCTCCTTCATCATGTCGAGCACGCCCTCGATGGAGACGCCCTGGCGGCGGACGTCGCTCTCCTTCCAGATCACGGCATCGACCGGCAGCATGTAGCTCTCGCGGCCGGCCTGCACGCCGTAGCCGCCGAAGAACAGCAAGGCCACGGTGTCGTGCTTGATGCGGGACTTGAGGCGGTTGACGGCGCGGACCATGTCGTCCTTGCTCGCGTCTTCCACCATGTCGACGTCAAAACCGTTTTTGCGCAGCGAAGAGGACAGCGCGCGCGCGTCGTTGATCGACTGCGTCAGCGGCGCGGTCGCGTCGGGATAATGACCATTGCCGATGACGAGCGCGAGACGCGCGGTCTGGCCCAGCGAGCCCGTGACCTGGTCGGCCGAGACGGCCTTGGCCGCGTCGAGCGCGCGCATGTTGAGGGCAGCATGGGCGCCGATTGCCAGCGACACCGTGCCGATGAGGGCTGCGGCAAGCGCAATCGAGCGTCGGGAAATGTCGAGCTGCCTTACATTCATCTCGCTGCATTCCTGTCATTGCCAAAGATCGGCCAAGCGCGCGCACACAGGTTGAGTAGCGCGAGAGCGTCTTTGGGTTTGAGGATTGGCCGGGGAAGTGCCCGGGAATTGCGCGCAATTTGCGGCGCCGCAACAAACAAACCCTTAACCGGATATCGCCGCCGCCGCAATAGATCGCTCTAAATTTGAACTAAGCTACTGAATATATTAGTTAATATCTCCACCCAGGGTTTCGATTTTTCGCACCCCCGTAGCCTTCCGGGGGCCCAAATGTGGCACTCGCGCCTGTGTTTTCGTGACGTCCGTGACATTTGTATTTCCTGCGAATCCGGGTAGCTTTTTCAAAGACTTGCGAGGGGAGGGTCATCGACCTGGCTCCCGGATAAGTCCCCCGCGACCAGGTATTTCATGAGCTTTCATTATTTCGCAGGTGCCGCGTGCCGGGCGCTGACGGCGCGGAAAGACGGCCCCTCGCTTTATGAGGTCTGCGATCCCGTACTATCGGGCCAGGCCAGCGGCGATCCGCATCTGGCGAAATTCTACAAGACCGCCCTCGGCAATCCCGCGCTGCGGATCCTGCTGCGCCGCGCCGGCCTGCCCGAGCTGGGTAACGAGGCCAAGCTGAGCCGGCTGCGCGAGGCTTTGGTCCGCGCCCGCGACGATGCGGAGCCCGACTGGGCCGCGGTCGGCCAACCCATCGCCGAACTCGTCGACACCATCACGCTCGACCATCCAAAACCGCCGCCGGTCAATTTCGTCGGCGCGACGCCGGCGCAATCGCAGATCGACGGCGTGATCCGCGATTGCGCGCAGCATCTGCTCGGCTCGTACCGCAAGAACGGCTTCCTGCCGACCTATGCCGCCTTCAACCTGATCGGCGATCCCGATTTTCGTGGGCGCGAGCTGATCATGGCGCTCACAGGCTTGAATGCACGCGGTTACAAGAATTCGTCGCTGCTGTTCAACCTCGCCCGCGTCTTCATCGCGCGCTCGCCGGCCCGCGCCGTGGTCAATCCGCCCTGGCGCGGGATTGCCGAGCCGATGTGGGAGCCGGTGCAGATTCGCCACCGCTCGGCCTATTACGACGCGTTCTTCATCGAAGCATTGCTCAGCTATGTCGAGACCGGGCTTGCCACGTCGGCCGACAAAACAGCAGCCGAGCGTGCGATCGCAGACATGGTCGATTTCTGCGTCAATATCAGCCGCGAGGAGGTCGAGGGCATCGACGGGGCACGCTTCAACGTCATCACGGCGCTGGCGCCTCCGCCGCATCCGCGCTTTTCGCGCTACTTCGCCCAGATCAAGCAGGACCTCGGCTTCGGCGTCTACGTGCCCGACTGCGACACCACGGCGTGCTCGATCTCCGCGGCAACGCAGGCCGGCTGCACCGATGCGATCCTCGACCAGCCTCTGCTGGATTTCTACGCGGCCTACCAGGTGCATGCCGGCGTCAACGATCGGCGCGTGACGGTGCCGCTCAACGACAATATCGACTACGAAGGCGGCGTTGCGACCTGGATCGACAATCTCAAAGGCGAGCGGCCCTACGGCAACGATCTCGATCCGACGCTCAATCTCGACATTCTCGAGGTGAGCTTTCGCAACCTCGCGCGCTGGAAGATTCTGGAGACACCGGCGCGGCTCGCGACCGTGCATCGGATCATCGGCTTCCAGAAACGCCTTGCTGCGAGCGGCGCCTTCGCCAATCCGCGCTCGCACATCTATTATCTACCGGAGCTCTACAGCGCCTATTTCGGCCGCTGCTATGCGGCCTTCCTGGCGCTGCCGCTGGCCGCCCAGGCCGTTATCGATCCCGATGGCGATTTCGATTTCATCCGCCATCGCGTGCTGTCCTACGTCAAGGGCGAGCTGATGGCCGCCGAAATGAACGTGTTCGACGCTGCGCTGGCGCTGATCGCGCTCGGCCATCTCGGCGCCGACCCGCGCGCCTTTGCACCCGCCCTGAACGTGATCGTCGATGCGCTGGGCGAAGGCGGCCGCCGCGGCCCGTTCCGCGCCTATGAATGGAACAAGATGAAAACCCCGACGCGGATTTTGGTTGGCGGCCCGGAGGTGACGTCGGCGTTCGTGTTGATGGGACTGGCGGTGGCGCGCAGGCGAATGGTGAATGGCGAGTAGCGAATGGCGCTCATTCGCGGCCCTATTCGCCATTCCCTACTCGCAACTCGCCTGCTTCAATGACGGGAAATTGAAAGCCTCTCCGTTAGGCATATGCTGGCCGCGAGGCCCAAAGCCGACCACAATTGCGGGCTCTATCGAGATTTTCTTCACACGCGGACCGGCATGTTGCGAAAATTCCTGATTGCGCTGTCTCTGCTCAGCCTGCCCTCGCTGGCGCAGGCCGCCGACGTCACCGGCACCGCCAAGGTCCGCGATGGCGATTCCGTCCTGATCGGCAGCACGCGGATCCGGCTTGGCGGCATCGATGCGCCGTCGGCCGACCAGCTCTGCCTCAACAACAAGTCCGAGCGCTGGACTTGCGGCGCGGCAGCGCGCGACGAGCTCGCCAAATACACCGAAGGCAAGAGCTGGGTCTGCCATGCCCGCTCGATCGACCGGCGCGGCCGCACCGTGGCGCGCTGCGAGGTCGGCGGCGAGGACATCCAGAAATGGCTGGTGCGCAGCGGCTGGGCGCTGTCCTACGCCCGCCTCTCGCACGATTATGACGCTGACGAAGCGGCCGCGCGCGAGGCAAAAGCCGGAATGTGGCAGGGCGCCTTCATCGCACCCTGGGACTGGCGCGTGCGCAACAAGAAGACGACGATTTTGGGCGCCACCAAGCCGCCCGAAGGCGCCCATTCGGTCCTGCTCGCCTCGGCCTCGGGACCGGTCGCGCCCTCGCCGGACTGCACCATCAAGGGCAACGTCAACACCGCCGGCGAGTGCATCTACCACACCCCGACCAGCCGCTGGTACACCCAGATCAAGATGAAGATCAGCAAGGGCACCCGCTGGTTCTGCTCGGTCGAGGAGGCCGAAGCGGCGGGCTGTCGTGAGACGAAGCGATAACCCACCCCAGACCTGCATTTTACGTGCTTTTCTTGCGGGCCTTCGACGCGTAAAAGCGTAGCGAAGCAACCCTCCAGACCGTCTTCAAGACACAAGGAAGATAGCAATGACCGTTCGCGCGGGCCGGGAATTTCTGGCCATCCCCGGGCCCACCACGATGCCCGACGCGGTGCTGCAGGCGATGCATCGTCCTGCAATCGACATCTACTCCAAGGAGATGCTCGACCTGACGGAAAGCCTGCTCCGCGACATCTCTGGTCTGTTCGCGACCAAGGGCAAGTCCTACATCTATATCGCCAACGGTCACGGCGCCTGGGAAGCCGCGCTGAGCAACGTGCTGTCGCGCGGCGACAAGGTGCTGGTGCTGGAGAGCGGACGGTTCGCGATCGGCTGGGGCAATGCGGCGGCGCTGATGGGCGCCGAGGTCGAGGTGCTCAAGGGCGACTGGCGCCGCGCGGTGCGGCCGCACGAGGTCGAGGAGCGGCTGCGCCGCGACACCGAGCACAGGATCAAGGCCGTCGTCGTCGTCCAGATCGACACGGCCTCCGGCGTGCAGAACGACATCGAGGCGATCGGCAGGGCGATCAAGGCGGCCGGCCATCCCGCGCTGTACATGGTCGACACCGTCGCCTCGCTCGGCTGCATGCCGTTCGAGATGGACAAATGGGGCGTCGACGTCGCCATGTCGGGCTCGCAGAAGGGCCTGATGACACCACCCGGTCTTGGCTTCGTGGCGGCCAGCGCGCGCGCGCAGGAGATCCACAAGAAAGCAAACATGGCGACGCCCTATTGGAGCTGGAGCGAGCGCGAGGGCACCGAGAATTATCGCAAATATGCCGGCACCGCGCCGGTGCATCTGCTGTTCGCGCTGCGCCAGGCGATCGACCTCATCCACGAGGAAGGGCTGGAGGGCGCGTTCCGCCGCCACGCCCTGCTCGGCGAAGCCACGCGACGCGCGGTCGGCGCATGGACAGAGGGTCAGGTGCTCGGCTTCAACGTCGCCGAACCGCACGAGCGCTCCAACACCGTGACCACGGTGACCATGACCACCGGTCATGATCCCGCGGTGCTGCAGCGCTATTGCAAGGAGAAGTGCGGCGTCGTGCTCGGTACCGGCATCGGCGATCTCTCCGGCCAGGCGTTCCGCATCGCCCATATGGGCCATGTCAACGCGCCGATGCTGCTCGGTACGCTCGGCGTCATCGAGGTCGGCCTCAACGCGCTGAAGATCCCGCACGGCAAGGGCGGGCTCGAGGCGGCGGTGGCGTATCTGGGCGAGCAGGTCGCGGTGTAGGCGCAGGCGCAGCCCAATCTCCACTGTCGTCCCTGCGAACGCAGGGCATACCGCGTGATCCATCGATCACGCGCGGTGGCCGTACCGAGGCACGGTCTTTAACTGCTAGCCTTCGCCAAACTCCTCCCTGGGGTTATGGGTTCCTGCGTTCGCAGGGACGACGGCGGAATGTGTGGCAAGGCCGGAGCCTTACAGCCACATTCGCCTTCTTTAAATCCCCCACATTCGATCTGATATAGAGGCCAGACATTCCGCCCGCATCGAGGATCGATTTGCCCAAATCCGCCAGCACGACCCCGACCGCTCCCGTCGCCCCGCGCCGGCCGCATTCCTTCACCCACCACGGCATCACCGTCACCGACGACTATGCCTGGCTGAAGGACGCGAAATGGCAGGAGGTGCTGCGCGAGCCCCAAGTACTCGATCCCGACATCCGCAAATATCTGGATGAAGAGAACGGCTACACCGAGAGCCTGCTCGGCCACACCGCAAGCCTGCAGAAGGCGCTGGTGCGCGAGATGCGCTCCCGCATCAAGGAAGACGATTCCAGCGTGCCGTCGCCGGACGGACCGTTCGCCTATTTCCGCAAGTTCCGCGAGGGCGGCCAGCACGAGCTGTTCGGCCGCATGCCGCGCGACGGCGGCGAGGGCCATATCGTGCTCGACGGCGATGCGCTCGCCAAGGACCACAAATATTTCAAGTTCGGCGGCAGCCGCCACTCGGACGATCATAGACTGCAGGCCTGGAGCGCCGACACCAAGGGCTCGGAATATTTCACGATCCGCGTCCGCGACTGGGCGAGCGGCCAAGACCTCGACGACGTCGTCGAGGAGACCGACGGCGGCGTGGTCTGGAGCAAGGATGCAAAATCCTTTCTCTATGTGAAGCTCGACGACAATCACCGGCCGATGCAGGTGTGGCGGCACAGGCTCGGCACCAGGCAGGCCGACGACGCGCTGGTCTACGAGGAGCAGGATTCCGGCTGGTTCACCCATCTGCATGAGAGCACCAGTGGCCGCTTCTGCGTCATCGCCGGCGGCGACCACGAAACCAGCGAGCAGCGGTTGATCGATCTCGCTCATCCGGAAGTGCCGCCGCGCCTGGTCGCGGCGCGCGAGGAGGGCGTGCAATATTCGCTGGCTGATCGCGGCGACGAGCTATTCATCCTCACCAATGCCGATGACGCCATCGACTTCAAGATCGTCACCGCGCCGCTGGCTTCCCCCGAGCGGAAGAACTGGCGCGACCTGATCCCCTATCGTCCCGGCATCTACATTATCGACCTCGATCTCTATGCCGGCCATCTGGTGCGGCTGGAGCGCGCCAATGCGCTGCCGGCAATTGTGATCCGCGATCTCGCGACCAAGGAAGAGCACGCGATTGCCTTCGACGAGGCCGCGTATTCGCTCGACACGATGGGCTCCTACGAATTCGACACCACGAATTTGCGCTTTGCCTATTCGTCGATGACGACGCCGTCGGAAGTCTACGACTACGACATGGCCAAGCGGACACGCACCCTGCGCAAGCGCCAGGAGATCCCGTCCGGGCACGTTGCGGCCGACTACGTCACCACGCGCATCATGGCGAAGGCGCAGGATGGCGCCGAGGTGCCGGTGTCGATCCTCTATCGTCGCGGGCTCAAGCTCGACGGCGCGGCGCCGCTATTGCTCTATGGCTACGGCTCCTACGGCATGGCGATGCCGGCCTCGTTCAACGCCAACCGTCTGTCGCTGGTCGATCGCGGCTTCGTCTACGCCATCGCCCATATCCGCGGCGGCGCCGACAAGGGCTGGGGCTGGTATCTCGACGGCAAGCGCGAGAAGAAGACCAACTCGTTCGACGATTTCGCCGCCAGCGCCCGCGCGCTGATCGACGCGAAATACACGAGCCGCAAGCGTATCGTCGGCCATGGCGGCTCGGCCGGCGGCATGCTGATGGGTGCGGTCGCCAACCGCGCCGGCGAATTGTTCGCGGGCATCGTCGCCGAAGTGCCGTTCGTCGACGTGCTCAACACCATGCTCGACGACACGTTGCCGCTGACGCCGCCGGAATGGCCGGAATGGGGCAACCCGATCGAGAGCGAAAAGGATTTTCGCACCATCCTGTCCTACTCGCCCTACGACAACGTCGCGGCAAAAGACTATCCGGCGATTTTGGCGATGGGCGGGCTTACTGATCCGCGCGTCACCTATTGGGAGCCCGCCAAATGGATCGCGCGCCTGCGCGCGACCATGAGCGGCGGCGGTCCGGTCCTGCTGCGCACCAACATGGGCGCCGGTCACGGCGGCGCCTCGGGGCGATTTGACCGGCTGGATGAAGTCGCGATCGTCTATGCGTTCGCGCTGTGGGCGGCGGGGATGGCGGAGGCCGGGGTGTAGCTACACCCACCGCCGTCGTCCCGGCGAACGCCCGGACCCATACCGCGTGATCTATCGGGAGAGTGCGGGAGCAGTACCGGCGAAGAACACTTCACTAATGTTCCTTCGCCAAACATCTCCCGGTGTTTATGGGTCCCGGATCTGCGCTTCGCTTGTCCGGGACGACGGCTAAGAATGTGGGGCGAGTTACCGCCCCACATTCCACCTCACACCGCGCCGTGCGCCTCCACATAGAGCGCGTAGATCGAGTGGCAGCTTGCCATATAGAGGCGGTTGTTCTTCGGCCCGCCGAAGCACAGATTCTCGCAGCGTTCGGGCAGCTTGATGAAGGCGAGCGGCTTGCCTTCGGGGTTGAACACCATGACGCCGTCGAGGTCTTCCGGCTTACCCTTGAGCTGATAGACCTTGCGGCCGCCGACGTCGGTGGGTTCGGACTGCAGCGCACCGTTCGAGCCCCAGCCGCACCAGAGATTGCCGTCGCGGTCGACGCGAAAGCCGTCGAGCGAGCCCTGGTCGGCGGCGTCGATCAGCTTGGTCTTGCCGCTTAAGGAGCCTTCGTCACCGACATTGTAGCTCCAGATGCTGCGATTGGGCGTGCCCTTCCACTCGACGACATAGAGCTTCTTCTCGTCCGGCGAGAAAGCGATGCCATTCGGATTGACGAGATCGGTGAGCACGGCGGTGAGCTTGCCGTCCTTGGCGATGCGATAGACGTTGGTGGTGGCCTGCTCCGGCTTCTCTTTCTTGCCCTCCCACTCACCGCCGATGCCGAACGTGGGATCGGTGAACCAGATGCTGTCGTCGGACTTCACCACGATGTCGTTCGGCGCGTTCAGCCGTTTGCCCTCGAACTTGTCGGCGAGCACGGTGATCTTGCCGTCCTTCTCGGTGCGGGTAATGCGACGCGTGACGGAGTGCTCGCAGGTGACGAGGCGGCCCTGACGGTCGCGCGCATTGCCGTTGGCGTAATTGGCGTTGGCGCGGAACACGCTGGTCTGCCCGGTCTTCTCGTCGAACTTCATGATCCGGTTGTTGGGGATGTCGGAGAACAACAGATACGCGCCTTCCGGGAAATAGACCGGACCTTCGGCCCAGCGCAGGCCGGTCGCGACCTGCTCCAGCGTCGAGGAATAGAGCCGGTACTTCGCGAAACTCGGATCGAGGACTTGGACGGCCGGGTCCGGGTAGCGCTGGGCCGGCGTGAACGGAAATGATTGCGCGCCGGCCGCGCGGGCCAGCAGCATCGAAGCCGCCGCGCTACCTGCGCCGGACAGGAGACTGCGTCGCGTGAAAATCATAAAAATCCTCCCTGCTTGATAAAAGGCCGCACTTGATGTGGCCGGCCTGTTTCTTGACGTGACTGATCGTGATGAACGGCCTTACCTTCCGTTCTTCTTCCGCCATTCCGCGAAGTCGGTGAGCGTCTGCGGATCGGTCGCCGGATAGAGACCAAAAATGCCACGGCCCTTGCCGACCTCCTCGGTGACGAAATCCTCGAACGCGGTCATCTCGAAGGTTTCATTCGCGATCTCGTCCGCGATATGCGCGGGGATCACGATGACGCCGTCGGCATCACCCAGGATGACGTCGCCGGGAAACACCGGCGCGTCGCCGCAACCGATGGGAACGTTGATCTCGATCGCCTGATGTAGCGTGAGATTGGTCGGCGCGCTCGGGCGATGGTGGTAGGCGGGAATGCCGAGCTTGGCGATCTCCGCGGAATCACGAAAGCCACCGTCGGTGACGACGCCGGCGACGCCGCGCTTCATCAACCGCGTCACCAGGATCGCGCCGGCCGAAGCCGCGCGCGCGTCCTTGCGGCTGTCCATCACCAGCACCGCACCCGGCGGGCAATCCTCGACCGCCTTGCGCTGCGGATGGGAGTGATCCCTAAAGACGTCGATGGTGTTGAGATCCTCGCGCGCCGGCATGTAGCGCAGCGTGAAGGCCTCGCCGACCATGGTCGGCTGATCGGCGCCCAACGGGTGCACATCCTGGATCATCTGGATGCGCAGGCCGCGCTTGAACAAAGCGGTGGCGACGGTGGCGGTGGAAACGGATTTGAGCTTGTTGCGGGTGGCTTCGGAAAGTTTGGACATCTGATTCTCTCTCTTGTCGTCATTCCGGGGCGCGCCACTTGGCGCGAACTATGGTGCGCAATTGCGCACCTGAGAATCCATCGAACGACACAGATTGCGGCACAATGGATTCCGGGCTCATCGCTTCGCGATGCCCCGGAATGACAGGATCACTAATAGATGGACGGCTCGCCGATCGGCGCGCCGAAATCGGTCTCGAGGAAGTCGAAGTCGCAGCCGTCATTGGCCTGCTTGATGTGCTTGGTGAACATCCAGCCATAACCGCGCTCGAAGCGGCGCTCAGGCTGCTTCCAGGCAGAGCGACGCTTTGCGAGCTCGGCCTCGGATACGTCGAGATTGATCGTGCGCGCGGCGACGTCGAGCGTGATGCGGTCGCCATTCTGCACCAGCGCCAGCGGGCCGCCGATATAGGACTCCGGTGAAACGTGCAGGATGCAGGCGCCGTAGCTGGTGCCGCTCATGCGCGCATCCGAGATGCGCACCATGTCGCGCACGCCCTGCTTCACGAGCTTTGTCGGGATCGGCAGCATGCCCCATTCCGGCATGCCCGGCCCGCCTTGCGGGCCCGCATTGCGCAGGATGAGGATGTGGTCCTCGGTGACATCCAGGTTGGGATCGTCGACCGCCTTCTTCATCGACGGATAGTCGTCGAACACCAGCGCCGGCCCGGTGTGCTTGAGGAAGCGCGGCGCGCAGGCGGAGGGCTTGATGACGCAGCCGTCGGGCGCAAGGTTGCCCTTGAGCACGGCAAGTGCGCCTTCCTTATAGATGGGATTGTCCACGCCGCGGATGACATCGGCGTTGTGCACCTCGGCGCCGTCGATGTTCTCGCCAAGAGTCTTGCCGCTCACCGTGATGCAGTCGAGATGCAAATGCTGTTTGATCTGGCCCATCAGCGCCGGCAGGCCGCCGGCATAGAAGAAATCTTCCATCAGATAGGCATCGCCGCTCGGGCGGACATTCGCGATCACGGGCACCTTGCGGCTCGCGATCTCGAAATCGTCGAGGCCGATATCCTGGCCGGCGCGGCGGGCCTGCGCGATCAGGTGGATGATCGCGTTGGTGGAGCAGCCCATCGCCATCGCCACCGCAATCGCATTCTCGAACGCCTTGCGGGTCTGGATCGTCTTCGGCGTCAGATCTTCCCACACCATCTCGACGATGCGGCGGCCGCATTCAGAGGCCATGCGGATGTGGTTGGCATCCGCGGCGGGAATCGAGGAGGCGCCCGGCAACGTCATGCCGATCGCTTCCGCGATCGCGGTCATGGTCGAGGCCGTGCCCATGGTCATGCAGGTGCCATAGCTGCGGGCGATGCCGGCTTCGATGTCGAGCCAGTCCTTGTCGGGGATTTTTCCGGCGCGCCGCTCGTCCCAATATTTCCAGCCGTCGGAGCCGGAGCCAAGCGTCTTGCCCTTCCAGTTGCCGCGCAGCATCGGGCCCGCCGGCAGATAGATCGCCGGAATGTTCATCGAGGTCGCCCCTAACAGCAGCGCCGGCGTGGTCTTGTCGCAGCCGCCCATCAGCACCACGCCGTCAACGGGATGGCTGCGCAGCAGCTCCTCGGCTTCCATCGCGAGAAGATTGCGATAGAGCATCGTGGTGGGCTTAAGGAGCGACTCCGACAGCGACAGCGCGGGCAATTCCACCGGCAGGCCGCCGGCCATCAGGATGCCGCGCTTGACGTCGTCGACACGCGACTTGAAGTGCATGTGGCACGGCTGCGCCTCCGACCAGGTGTTGATGATCGCGATGCACGGCCGATCCTTCCATTCCTCCGGGGCGTAGCCCATCTGCATGGCGCGGGAGCGGTGGCCGAACGAGCGGAGATCGTCGGGTGCGAACCAGCGGGCGCTGCGGAGCTGGTCGGGTGTTTTTTTCTTGGTCATGATTGCGTGCCCCATTTCTGGACGGTGTTCCGCTCGATGGCGCGGAAGATCAGGTTCTCGACAAAGAGCCCGATGATAATCACCGTCAAGAGGCCTGCGAAGACCGCAGGTATGTCGAGGAGATTGCGGTTCTCGAAGATGAACCAGCCGAGCCCGCCCTGGCCCGACGACACGCCGAACACGAGCTCAGCCGCAATCAGCGTGCGCCATGCAAAGGCCCAGCCGATCTTGAGGCCGGTGAGGATGGAGCCGAACGCGGCGGGAATCAGGATCTTTGCCACATAGGGCAACCCGCGCAGGCCGTAATTGCGACCAACCATGCGCAGGGTGTTGGACACGCTCTTGAAGCCGGAATGGGTGTTGAGCGCGACCGGCCACAGCACCGAATGGATCAGCACGAAAACAAGGCTGCCATTGCCGAGACCGAACCAGATCAGGGCGAGCGGCAATAGCGCGATCGCCGGCAGCGGGTTGAACATCGCCGTCACGGTCTCGAGAAAGTCAGTGCCGATTCGGGTCGAGATCGCGAGCACGGTGAAGATCGCGGCGAGCACGATGCCGGCCGAATAGCCCATGAACAGCACCTTCAGCGAGGTCCAGGCCCGCATCGGGATGGTGCCGTCCTTGACGCGATCGAACAGCGTGACGAGCGTGTCGTGCAGCGTCGGAAACAGCAGGGGATTGTCGAGATAAGCTCCGTAGGCCTCCCAGACCGCGGCCAGGAAGAGGATGATGACGGTCTTGCGGACAAAGCCGTCGTTCCACAGCAGCTCGGCCACGCTCAGCTTGCGCTCGACCTCACCTGCGCCACTGACAGCAGCGACCGGCGCGTCACGCAGCAGAATTCTTGCTTCGCCCATCAGCGGCCCCCTTAATGCGCCGTCGCTTCGCCGGCGAACAGGAGATCGTGAATCTCCTTCTCCAGCCGGCCGGCGCTGCCGTCGTCATTGCTGACCTTGTCGACGTCGATCACCTCGGCCTTGACGCGGCCGGGATGCGGCGACAGCAGCAGGATGCGGTTGCCGATACGGATCGCTTCGGCGATCGAATGCGTCACGAACAACACGGTGAACCTGGTTTCGCTCCAGAGCTGGAGCAGCTCGTCCTGGCAGGTCCGGCGCGTCAACGCGTCGAGTGCTGCGAACGGCTCGTCCATCAGCAGAATGTCCGGCTCCATCGCCATGCCGCGCGCGATCGCGACGCGCTGCTTCATGCCGCCGGACAGCGTGTGCGGATAGGCATCGACCACGCGGGTGAGCCCCACCTTCTCGATATACGATCGCGCCCTTAGCTCGGCGTCCTTGCGCGACAGCTTTCGCGCGGTCAGCAGCGGGAACATCACGTTGGCCAGCACGCTCTTCCAGGGCAACAGCTGGTCGAATTCCTGAAAGATCATCATGCGGTCGGCGCCGGGGCCGCGGATCTCACGATCGCCTATGGTCATGCGGCCTTCGCTCGGTGACATGTAGCCGCCGACGGCCTTGAGCAAGGTCGACTTGCCGCAACCGGACGGTCCGAGCAGCACGAAGCGGTCGGACTTGTCGACGGTGAAGCTCACCCTCTCCGTGGCGGTGACGACGGCGCTGGAGGTCTTGTAGCGCAGCGTCACGCCACTGACGTCGAGCAACGCCATCAGTTGCCTTTCAGGTCGTGCGCGACGGGGAGATAGTAATCGGTCCAGGCCTTGGGCTGGGTCTTCAGCGTGCCGGTCTTGTAGAGGTGGGCGGCGAACTTCATCGTGCCCTGCGGTTCGAGATTCCATTCCATCATGCCGGGCTGCTTGAGGAGATCGAGCAGCTCCTCGACCGAGGTCTTGTCGCCGGTGATCTCCTTGTAGATCTCGACCGCCTGCTTGGTGTCGCTGCGGATCAGGTCCTGCGCTTCCTTGGTGGCATCGCGCACGGCCTGGATGATTTTCGGATTAGCGTCGGCGAATTTCGTGGTTGTGAAGAATTGCGCCTGGCTGAGCGGGCCGCCCATCACGTCCGGCGAATTCAGCACGACATGCGCACCCGGCACGTTCTTCAGCTCGAGGAACGTGAAAGGCGGAATCGAGAAGTGGCTGTGCACCTCGTGCTTGGGATTGGACAGCGCCGCATAGGCGTCGGGATGGCCGAGCTGCACCGTGTTGGCATCGAGCTTTGCCCATTGATCGGCGCCGAAGGCTTCCGCAGCCGCGATCTGCAGCACGATCGCCTGGGTCGAGATCTTTACCGTCGGCACGGCGATCTTGTCGGCAGGCCCAAAATCCTTGATCGACTTGATGTTGGCGTCGCGGCTGATCAGCGTCATCGGCTGCGCCGAGGTCGCAACGATACCCTTCACGCCGCCGCGGGTACGATCCCACAGCAGCAACAGATTGCCGGTACCGGTGTTGAGAATGTCGACGCCACCTGCGAGCAGCGCATCGGTCTGCGCGCCGCCGCCGGAGAAGGTCACCCATTTCGTGGTGACGTTGGGGACGCCGAGCGCAGCCGCGTGCTTCTCGATCAGCTTCTGCTTCTCCATGATGTGGCTCGGCATGTAGAAAATGCCGGGCTGCCGTGACAGGGAGATCTCGGATTTCTGCTGCGCCCGCGCCGGCGACGCCGACAGGACTGCCGCGGCGACCAGGGCGAGGGCCGCACAGCCACGCTGGAATTGCTTGATCATTGTTGTTCGTTTCCTCCGGCCGGCATTGACGCGCGAGCACGCTGATGCACTAATGCATTAGTGCATCAAAGGCAAGTCCGCCGGAGCCGCCGCCATGGAAAGAGCCCATCCCGCGCCGCGCGCGGCCGCCCGGCTCGACCGAGCCCGACAGGCCGCGCCGCAGGTGTTCGAGCGGCTGCGCAACGCGATCATCGCCCTCGAATTGCCGCCAGGCGCGCCGCTGTCGCGGGCTGAGCTGGCCGGCCAATTCGGCGTCAGCTCGACCCCGGTGCGCGACGCGCTGATGCGGCTCGAGGAAGAGGGCCTGGTCGACGTATTTCCGCAGCATGCGACCGTGGTCAGCCAGATCGACGTCGACCGCGCGCAACAGGCGCATTTCCTGCGCCAGGCGCTGGAGCTGGAGATCGTCCGGCTCCTTGCCGGCAATCCTGATCCTGCCTTGATCATTCGGTTGGATCACGCCATTGCACTGCAACAGCAATTCGCGAAGGCCGGCGACTTCGAGGCCTTCATGGCCGCCGACAATGATTTCCACGCGCAGCTCTACACGGCGGCCGGAAAGCAGGATCTCTGGATGCTGGTGCGCAGCCGCAGCGGACACATCGACCGGCTGCGCCGGCTGCATCTGCCCTCGCCCGGCAAGGCCCAGAACATCGTGCGCCACCACAAGCTGATCACGCGCGCGATCGAAGCGAAAGACGCCGATGCCGCGCAGCAGCATCTGCGCAAACATCTATCAGGCACGCTCAGCGAGCTGGAGAGGATCCGGGAGCGCTATCCCGAATATCTTTCCGACTAGGCGTCGTCGCCTGGGTCATCTGCACGCCAACATGCATATGGCCCGACTCCCGCACCCAACTAATGACCTGGCAACGCCACTTCGCGACGACCGCGAAGTGCTTGCAGGCCAGACACGATCCGCGCAACAATTTCGCATTTGATGCTTTGATTTGGGTCGTCGGGAACTTCCCTGCCCGACCCGGAGGTTTTTAACGTGGCCAACATCCTGATCGTGGATGACGATCCGGCCGTCCAGCTTACGATCCGCCTGCTGCTGGAGCAGAAGCCGTTCCGCGCCGACGCGCTGCTGGCCGCGGTCGACCGCCGCCTGATATCGGCGCCATCATCGTGCCCGCCGCGCATCGATGCCGGCACCGGCAGCCGATGACGGGGCCGTCGATGTCGCGTAGTACATTCGGGTCCATTCTCGACGCGGCGCGAAGGGCGACATGACGCTCGCAACCCGGTTGGCCATCGCGATGATTCTGCTGGTCGCGGTTGCGGTCTCCGCGGTCGGGTGGCTGAATCATTACAGCCTGGAACGGGCGTTCCTGCCGCGGGTGATCGATCGAATCGAAACCCAGTCGGGACTACTCGCCTCCCAGCTCGAAGCCCAGACCAGCGGCGCGCATGCCGACATCGTGACGTTCCGCGCCAATGCCGCCGTGCGCGGCGTGATCGACGCCCATTTCAACAATGGCATCGATCCGGTTGATCATCTGGCCGAAAAGACCTGGCGCGAGCGGCTGCTGGCGCGTCTCGTTGCCGATGTCGAAGCCAACCCCACTTACGCGAAATTTCGGATCATCAGCGCCGACGGCACCGAATATCTGCGCGTCGACCGCTCCGGGCCAAACGGATCGGTCCGCGTCGTTCCCGACGAAGCCCTGCAAACCAAGGACGATCGCTTCTTCTTCCAGGACGCGATCAAGCTCACCGAAGACCAGATCTATGTCTCTCCGGTCGATCTGAACGTCGACAACGGCAAGATTCAGCTGCCTTACGTCCCGACACTACGCGTGGCGGGACCGCTGTACGGATCCGATCACCGGCTGTTCGGCATCGTCGTCATCAATGTCGACATGCGCCAGGTGCTCGACCGTATCAGGATCGCGAGCCGACGGGGCGAACAGGTCTACGTCGTCGGCCGCAACGGCGACTACATCGTGCACCCGGACCGAACCCGCGAGTTCGGCTCCCAACTGGGCACACCGACACGCTGGCAGGACGACTTCCCTTATTTCGCCGACGTCACTGGATCGACGCAGGGCGTAACCCATGTCGTGCCTGAAAGCGACGGCAAGCCCAGCGGCACCGCGATTGCGCCCGCGATCCTCGCCGAGGGCCAATGGGTCGGCATCATTCGCGTCGTGCCCTACGCCGTGTTCATGGCGCCCGCCGTCATCATCGAGCGGACGAGCCTGACGATCGGCATTATCGCGGTACTGGTCGCGGCCGCGCTTGCTCTGCTGCTGGCGCGATCGCTGACCCGGCCGATCGGGCGACTCACCAAAGCAGTCGAAGCGATCGGGCGTGGCAAGCCAGCCACGATTCCGACCGACGCCGGAGGCGAGACCGGCATGCTGGCGCGGGCCTTTGCCCACATGGTCGAAGAGACCAAAGCCAAGACCTCGGCGCTGGAGCACGAGGTCGAGGAGCGGCGGCGCACTGAAGCAGCCCGCGACCAGCTCGCCGTGCGCGAGCGCCTGTTCAGCGCCGCGGTCGAGTCCTCCGACGATTCGATCGTGATGCAGACGCTCGACGGCACCATCATCGGCTGGAACAGCGCGGCCGAGCGCCTTTACGGCTATTCTGCCGAGGAGGCGGTCGGACGGCCGACCTCGATCCTGCTGCCGCCGGATCGAAGCGAAGAGGGCAAGGATTACCTGCAGCGGATAGCGCGGGGCGAACGGATCGAGCATTTCGAAACCGTGCGCGTCCGCAAGGACGGCAGTCGGGTCGAAATATCGGTCAGCCTCTCACCGATCCGGGGCGCCGCGGGCGAGATCATCGGCGCGTCCGGAACGGCGCGCCGTCTCACCGATGCACGGCGGACCGAACGCGCGCTGCAGCAGACGCTCGAAGAACGGCGGCAGCTGTTCGACGCCTCGGAAGATCTGATCATGATCATGAACTCGCGGGGCCATATCGTGCAGATCAGCCCGAGTTGCGAGACCGTGCTCGGCTACACGCCCGACGAAATGATCGGCCGCAGCGGCGTCGATTTCATTCACCCCGCCCATCTCGATCAATCCCGCGAGGAGATGCGCGCACTCCGGCGCGGCGGACATCCGAAGCTCGCCGACACGCGCTGCCTGCACAAGGACGGCCGCGAGGTCTGGCTGTCCTGGCTCGGCAACTGGTCGGATCAGGCCAAGCGCTACTTCTTCGTCGGGCGCGACATGACGGAGGCGAGGCACGCCGCCGAATCCCTGCGCGACAGCGAGCAGCTGGCGCGCAACATCGTCGAGACCGCGCTCGACGCCTTCGTCCAGACCGACGATCGCAGCACCATCCTGAACTGGAGCTCGCGGGCCGAGGAGCTGTTCGGCTGGCAGCGCGACGAGGCGCTGGGCAAGAACGCGGTCGACCTGATCGTCGCCGAGAACGAGCGCGACAGGGTCAAGGACGGCCTCGCCCGCTTCCTCGGGTCGGCAGACGGACAGCCCCTCAACCGCCGCCGCGAGCTCATGGTCCGGCGCCGCGACGGCAAGGAGTTCAAGGCCGAGCTGAGCGTCACGGCGCTGCGCCGCCGCGAGGGCGTTCTGTTCAACGTGTTCTACCGCGACCTCACCGACAAGATCGCCTCCGAGGAGCGCATCCGCCACGCCGAGAAGATGGAGGCCGTGGGCCAGCTCACCGGTGGCGTGGCGCACGATTTCAACAACATTCTCACCGTCATCACCGGGACGATCGAGATCCTCGCCGAGGCCGTGGCCGGGGATCAGGGGCTTGCCGCGATCACCAAGATGATCGATGAGGCCGCCGGCCGCGGCGCCGAGCTGACCCAGCATCTGCTCGCCTTCGCACGCAAGCAGCCGCTGCAGCCGCGCGAGATCGACATCAATTCGCTGATCATCGACACCGCAAAGCTGTTGCGGCCGACACTGGGCGAGCAGATCCAGATCGAATCCGTGTTCGAGGACGAGAGCTGCGTCGCCGTCGTCGATCCGAACCAGCTCACCACGGCGATCCTCAACCTCGCGCTCAACGCGCGCGACGCGATGCCCGGCGGCGGCAAGCTGATCGTGGAGACGGGCGCCGCCTATCTCGACGAGGTCTATGCCAGCGCGAATGACGTCCGGCCCGGGCACTACGTGCTGATCGCGGTGAGCGACACCGGCACCGGCATTCCAGCCAACATGCTGGCGCGCGTGTTCGACCCCTTCTTCACCTCGAAGGGCCCGGGCAAGGGCACCGGGCTCGGGCTCTCCATGGTCTACGGCTTCATCAAGCAGTCCGCGGGACACATCAAGATCTACAGCGAGGAAGGCCACGGCACCACGATCAAGATGTACCTGCCGCCGGGCAAGACGCCGACGCCGATCACCGATGGCGTAACGCCGGTCACGATCGAGGGCGGGCACGAGACCATCCTCGTGGTCGAGGACGACCGGCTGGTGCGCGACTATGTGCTGGCCCAGCTGCATTCGCTCGGCTACGTCACCCTGCAGGCCGCCAATGCCGCGGAGGCGCTCACGATCGTTGCGAGCGGCAAGCCGTTCGACCTGTTGTTCACCGACGTGATCATGCCCGGCAAGATGAACGGACGGCAGCTCGCCGACGAGGTGCTGAAGTCGCGCCCCGACCTCAGGGTGGTCTACACGTCAGGCTATACCGAGAACGCGATCATCCATCACGGCCGGCTGGATTCGGGCGTACTGCTGCTGGCGAAGCCCTATCGCAAGTCCGATCTGGCGCGGATCATCCGCAAGGCGCTGAGCAGCTGATACTTCGTGCCTACGACGCGCGCTGGGCCGCGGTCATCACGATACGGATCAGGTCGGCGGCATTGCGGGCGCCGAGCTTCTTCATGATGTTGGCGCGGTGATCCTCGATGGTGCGCGGGCTGATGCCGAGGGTCCGGCCGGCTTCCTTGTTGGAGGCACCAGCAGCGAACTGCTCGAGCACCTCGCGCTCCCGGCGGGTCAGCGGCTCGCGTCCGGGGAAATGCAGCGAGCCGAATTTCGGCGACGCATTCTCCGACTGCCGGCGTGCGTAGGCGCCGATCGCCTCGTCGAGCCGACCGACGATCTCGCTGCCGCGGAACGGCTTCTCGATGAAGTCGAGCGCGCCGCTCTTGATGGCGCCCACCGCCATCGCAATGTCGCCCTGGCCGGAGATCATGAAGATCGGCGCGGGATAGTCCTCGCCGTGCAGTTCCTTGAGAATATCGAGGCCAGACTTTCCGGGAATGTGCACGTCGAGCAGCACGGCAGCCGGCGTGCGGCTTCGCGCGACCGAGAGCAGTGCTGCGCCATCCGCGAAACAGATCACCTCATAACCCGCCGCCTTCAACACCATCGACAGGGTGTCGCGAACAGCCGGGTCGTCATCGACCACGAAGATCTCACCACGGGAGGTTTGTTCGACCATGTGCCATGTCCATTCGCCAAGTCGATTGCCAAGTCGATCGCCAAGAACGTCCGGCATCCAAGGACTCGCGTCCGCGCCTAACGTTATGGCTTTCGGCGCAGATTCGGCCCACCCGCATTTGTACGGGACATGAACTTAACGCACAAGTAGCGCTGAGGTGCCTTATTGCGGGGGAGGGAAAATATCCATGCTAAATTACGCCGGCACACCCCCGCTCGTCGCAATGGCTGAAACCGATAGCCGTCAGCTGATCGCGGCCGAACTTCGCTCCCTGATCGCGCGTATCGAGATCAGTATGCGTCTGATCGACGCTACGATGGAGCCGGACGACGATAGCGCTATCTCGAGCGCTATCTCGGGTTCCATCGAAGTCGTCGTGCTCGACGACGTCACGCCGCGTTTTGCCACGGCGAGCGCCGCCCTCAACACCTGCCGGGCGGAGCTCAGCCACGCCCTTCAAATGCTGTCGGAATCTGGCAACGCCGCGTAGATCGCAATCAGCGCGGCCGATTGCATGGCAGTTCCGCGCCTCAGGCGCGGTGCCGCTCCACGATCGCGTCGGTGGCGACGCCACCCCAGGTATGGATCGTCGGCAGCCCCATCGCGGTCTTGCCGAGATTGGCGAGGCTGATGCGCAACGCCGCGAGATCCAGCGGCTTCGGCAGGCTCTGAAGCTCGATCCCGACGGAGCGGGCGAAGCTGCGGGCGGCGCTGCGGCGCTTGCCGTCCATGCCGCTGATGACGATCACGGAGCCCGTGAATTTCGCCGCTGCCATCTCGCGCAGCACGTCGATGCCGTCGCCATCCTCAAGCACGAGATCGAGCGTCACGCAGTCGAAGCGCGCGGCGCGCAGCTTTTCGATGGCTTCCGTAACCGACGGCGCAACCGCGACTTCGTGGCCGGCCTGCTTGGCGGCGACCGTGATCAGGCTACGCTGCGTGGCGTCGTCATCGACCACCAGGAGCTGAAGCGCGCGCCGCTCGGCGACGTCGGGCAGGTTTGACGTGACGGAAGAGAGAGAGCTTCTTGGCATTACCGGACCCTGAAATTGCGACAGGTCCTTGATACACGGTACGCGCTTAGGCCACGTAAAGCCGGCCCTGCGAATTCGTTCGGATGTTTTCAGAAAATGTGAAGCAACGCGTCAAGAAAGAGCGGCCGGCTGTGCGTGGCGATCACGCCACCGCATCATGGCCGTTGGCCGCGCCGCGCTTCTTGCGGTTCTTGCCGCGCAGGAACTGGATGTCCATCTCGGCGCCGTTGACGCGCACCAGCTCGCAGCGGCGATAGGCAAGGCCGGTGGACGACAGCAGCAGGAAGAACTCCTTGAGGTTCAACCCCTGGATCGAGCCCTCCACCGTGAGGATGGCATCCGTGTCGGAAATCGCATTGAGGGTGCAGTCGCGCCGCCACGTACCGTCGATGGCCATGATGCAGACATCATAGCCCCGACTGAACGTGACGCGCTCTGCGCCCTTGCCATCCTCGGCCATTCTTATCGTCCTGCCATCGCCACCATCCGCGGCGCCCCGGCGCCGATCGGCGCCGCCACACGCGGATCGTTCGGCCTGTAGAGGCCACGGCGATCGGCAATCGGCTTGAACGTATCGGTCAGTCCGACCACGGTCTCCGCAGCCCCGAGCACCATGAAGCCGTCGGGCTCGATCTGGCGGGCCAGGCGGTTGAAGATGTTGATCTTGGTTTCCTGATCGAAATAGATCAGCACGTTGCGACAGAAGATGACGTCGAACGTACCGAGGTGGGAGAAATCCTGCAGCAGATTGAGCTGCCGATGCTGGATCATCGCCCGCAGCTCGGGATTGATCTGCCAGGTTTCGCCGTTCGGCTTGAAGTACTTCACAAGATGCTGAATCGGCAGGCCGCGCTGCACTTCGAACTGGCTGTAGATGCCGGCCTTGGCCTTCTCCAGCACTTCCTGCGAGAGATCGGTCGCGATGATCTCGACGCGCCAGCCGGTCAGGGCCGCACCCATCTCCTTCAGGGTCATCGCAAGCGAATAGGGCTCCTGCCCGGTCGAGCCTGCGGCGCACCAGATCCGCACGCTGCGGCGGCTGGCACGGGCCTTGAGCACTTCCGGCATGATGGTGTCGCGGAAATGGTCGAACGGGATCTTGTCGCGGAAGAAGAAGGTCTCGTTCGTGGTCATGGCTTCGACCACGCTGGTGATCAGCGCGCTCGAGCCGCCTTGCAGCTTCTGCACCAGCTCGGGGATACCGGCGAGGCCGCCCTTGCGCGCCAGCGGCAGCAGGCGGCTTTCGATCAGATATTGCTTGTCGGCGGACAGGTCGAGACCAGAGCGCTCTTTCAGCAATTTACGCAGATACTCGTAGTCGGGCGAGTTCACAGGATACCTCTTGACGCTCTACTGGCGGGTGTATTTCAGGCCGCTGTCTCTTCTTCGCGTTCGATCAGCCCGACTTCCTGGAATTTGGCCATCACGATGTCCTTGTCGAACGGCTTCATGATGTACTCGTTGGCACCGCCGCCCATCGCCTTGGTGATATGGTCGATGCCGGTCTCGGTGGTGCAGAACACGACCTTGGGCTCGTCGCCACCGGGCATGCGGCGCAGCGTGCCCAGGAACTGGAAGCCGTCCATGACGGGCATGTTCCAGTCGAGCAGGATGGCTTCCGGCATTGCCTTCTTGCAGTGGACCAGCGCCTCGACGCCGTCTTCCGCTTCAATGACTTGAAAGCCCAGCGATTCGACGATGCGACGGGCGACCTTGCGAACGATACTGGAATCGTCAACCACCAAACAGGTCTTCATCTTGGTTCTCCGGCTTTCAATGTCTTTCGTGAAGGGTTCAGGCAGCCATTTGCACTTCGGTCTTGAGCTCGAGGACGCGATCGACGTCGAGGACGACCATGAGCTGGCCGTCGAGACGGTGGACACCGCCGGCGAGCTTGGCCATGCGGGGGTCGAGATTGACGGGGTTTTCTTCCTTGCCA
>NZ_JAIRDQ010000020.1 GCF_021458635.1 Bradyrhizobium monzae | reverse complement strand
GACTTGTCGCCAGACATTCTGCGACGCGTTCCCCGCTGCTCATAGCAGCGGGGTTTTCTTTTAGCCGAAGGCAACGCCTATTTTAGGCGGCGCGCCTTGATTCCGACTTTGATCTGAGCAGATCGAATAGTGCCTTCATGGCGCTCGACACATAGGCGTCATGACGACGGACGAATACCGTTTCTACCATTGCGCGCGAAGGGAGGAGCTTATGCACGGCAACTTTGCCGTCCTTAAGGGCGGGAGCAACGACGGCCCTTGGCAACAGAGTGACGCCGAGGCCGGCGGCGACGCAACTGACGATCGCATCGAGAGATCCGAACTCGAGTGGCTGGGCCACCGCGATGCCCATTTCGGCCAAGATGGACTCGAGCTTCTGACGGTAGGAGCAGCCGATCTGGAAGACGATTGTTTTCAGATCATTGATTGCGGTCAATTGCTTGGGCGATCGGATGGAAACCGACGTCACAAGTACAAGTTCTTCACGAAAGAACGTTTCATGATGCAAATCGGGATGGCTGACCGGGCCAGCTACGAACGCTCCGTCGAGGCGGTATTCAAGCACGTCACTCAACAATCTTCCCGTTGTACCCGTCGTGATCGCCAGCCGAACTTCAGGATACGCCTTCGCAAACTCCACCAGCACAGGAGAAAGTCGCAGGGCCGTCGTCGTCTCCAAGCTTCCGATCAACAGCGATCCGCTCGGCTCCCCGTCATCTCGGGCGGCAGATCGTGCGTCTGCAACGAGCTTTGCAATGCGGGCCACGTAGGGAAGTATCCTGCGGCCGGCGGGGGTTGGTGTGGCCCCGCGGGCGTGGCGTTGGAACAGGGGCACGCCGATTTCTTCTTCCAGCACGCGGATGCGCGCTGTGACGTTCGACTGGACCGTATGCAATTCGGACGCCGCACGGCTCATGCTTCCGAGCCGTGATACGGCCTCGAACACTTTGAGGTCGGAAAGATCCATCGCGAGGCCTTCTCCCAACACGGACGTATCTCTAGATGAGATGGTTATTATCTTATCTAATCATTATTTGGAATTCCGGAGAAGGAGTATTTTGCAGCTTGTGATTTTCTGAAGAGGATGTGTATTCCAATGGACCACGAGGACAGCGTGTCACGGCTGGCACCGGCGTCGCGGACTTGGCCTGCAGTATCAGCCGGCCTATGCGCAACTCTAGTCGGAATAGGGCTCGCACGTTTCGCTTACACGCCCCTTCTTCCTGCGGTGGTCGGCGCGCACTGGTTCGGCGCCTCCGCCGCTGCCTACATCGGGGCAGCCAATCTGGCCGGGTATTTGGCCGGTGCCTTGCTGGCGCATCCCATGCTCAAGGTCAGTTCGGCGGCTTCTTTGATACGTACGATGATGCTGCTCGCCTCGGCCGCATTCTTCGCCTGTGCATTCCCGGTCTCGTTCGCCTGGTTCTTCTCCTGGCGCCTTGCTTCGGGGTTTGCGGGCGGAGTCCTTATGGTCCTGGCGGCGCCGACCGTTCTTTCACACGTGGCGCCCTCACGGCGTGGCCTTGCCGGGGGCGTCATCTTCACGGGGGTTGGCGTGGGCATTGCCGCGTCTGGTAGCCTCGTGCCGCTGCTGCTCGACCTCGGTTTGAAGCAGGCATGGATGGGTCTCGGAACTCTAGCGTTCGTATTGACCGCGATCGCATGGAGCGGATGGCCCAAGGCGCCGCCACCAGCGCTTCCAATCCGCACGCGTGCACCCCGAAGAGCGCTGCCGCTATGGCTTCTCTATATAGAGTACGGCCTCAACGCGGTGGGGCTCGTGCCCCACATGCTGTTCCTGGTCGACTTTGTCGCGCGTGGCCTCGGGCAAGGTGTGCAGGCGGGTGCACACTATTGGGTCCTCTTCGGTGTCGGCGCGATCGTCGGACCTTTGCTCACCGGCCAATTGGCGGACCGGATCGGGCCACGCAACGCATTGCGCGTCGCCTATGCTCTTCAGGCCTTTGCGGTCGGATTGCCAGCACTACATCTTGGGACAGCAGGTCTCATGTTATCGAGCTTGGTCGTCGGAGCGTTTACGCCGGGTATTGTGATCTTGGTGCTCGGACGTGTTCACGAACTGGTTCCACACGATCATGCGTCGCAGAAGGTGGCTTGGAGCGTGGCGACGACCAGCTTTGCTGTCATGCAGGCGTTAGCCGCATTTGGACTGTCTTTGGTCTTTCAGAGCAGCGGAGGGGACTATCGTCTGCTGTTCCTCATTGGCACCGCAGCTCTCGCACTAGCATTCGTCCTTGAGCTCGGTCTCGGAAATCGCCCTCCATAGGATCGGCGCTCAAGATCGCCCAAGCACTCGGACAACGCTGGATCGGGTGTACGGACAGAACGACGACGAGAATCCTGTCGCGATCGTGCGCGCCAGGGACGGAAAGCCGGGTGAGCCAGGCACCTATCTATCGCTGGTAGCGGGCCTTGCTGCCGACCGCCTGATGCGTGCCTTCATTGTTCGCCCGGGCCGTACAGCCCAGCGCGGTCGCATCATGAGCCATCACGAGGGTGAGGAAATTCTGTTCATTCTGACAGGCAAGATCGAGTTGCACATCGGGAAGCGGAAGGAGATACTCAATCCCGGCGATTGCGTTCAGTTCGAATTCGACAATACCCCACAAGCTGACGGCAATGACGTCAGAGCCGGCTTCAGCGCTGGTTGTGATCGCCCAAGGGCGACTAGCTTTCTGTTGCGGGTGGCTTCAAGTTGCACGACGAGCAAACAATAACGTCGTTCCCAGTCCGCACATGACAGCGCCCGACGCTTGTCGTGTCATGGCAATGAACGATGGTCGCTTTGCGAGCCCGGCTCTCGCCTTCGCAGCCCAATAGGTCACGATTAAGTCGACGCTTGTGTTGAGTGCAACCGAGATGAGCCCAAGCACGATGAACTGCGTGGCGACGTGCGCGGTTGGGTCGACGAATTGAGGGATGAAGGCGAGAAAGAAGGCGGCCGTCTTCGGGTTGAGCGCTTCGACCACCATGCCTTCGCGAAAGGCGCGATGCACCCCCGTCGTTTGAAGCCCTGTTGGTTCGATGACGCGAGCTTCGCACCATGTCTTGATCCCGAGCCAGATGAGATACAGCGACCCGGCGATCTTCAGAAAAGTAAACGCCTCCGTGCTTGCCATGATGAGCGCAGATATGCCGACGGCACCGCCGAAAACGTGCACAAGCCCGCCGAGACCGAGGCCAAGGCTCGATGCCAATCCTTCCGTGCGCCCGCCGGCAAGCGTTCGCCCTACGATGTAGAAGATGCCTGGCCCCGGTGTGATTGCGACAACGACGGCCGCTGCCAAGAACAAAATTAGGGTCTGAAAGCCAAGCATCGTTTACCCGTGATCGCGTTAATTTGGGGAACTCTCGCCTCAGCCCTGAACCGGGATGAGCAGCCCCACTTCTCGATCCCTCGGCTCCTCGCTTGCCGCAAGGCCGACGGCGACGCGGGTGCGGTCAGCTTCGGGACGGTTCTGGCTCATCTTGCGCTTGCCTTCGAACCTGGTGACGGAATGCGAACCCCAACGATCCCGCGCAACTGTGCTGCGATGAAATCGGCGGGAGCGTCATCAACGGTCCAAGGCGTCGCGCGCGGCCTCTCGTGAATGTTCGTAAGGCGTGTGACAACCTCCAGCAAGCGTTCATGATCATGGAAGAAATCAACCGGTCCATAGGCGTGGACAGCGATGTAGTTCCATGTCGGCACGACCTTCCCGGTTTCTTGCTTGGTGGCGTACCAGGAGGGCGTCACATAGGCTTCCGGACCCATAAAGATTGCGAGGGCTTCGCCGATCGGGGAGGTCTTCCATTGTGGATTGGCCTTTGCCACGTGCCCGTACAGCATGCCGCGCTCGCCTTCCGTCTCATCGAGGCACAGCGGCACGGGCGTCGCAATGGGCCCGTCTGCCGTGGCGGTGACCAGATTGGGCAGCCGAGCAGAGCGGATCGTCGCTCGGATGTTATCCAGGTCATCGTCCCTGAAGGCCGGGGGCACATACATGGTGTTCTCCGTTCTGTCGAAGGATCGTTCAGGTGACGCGCAAACGAGTTGCGCCGTCGTGTTACAGCAACTTAGTGACTTTCCCAAAGTCCTGTCGTGGAGGTAAAGGGCGAAAATTCGATGCCAGGATCGGACCGAATGGACGCGCTTTCCGCCAAGTATCCATCTCCGACATGTAATCGCCAGGCCCTTTGGGCGCCTGAATAGCCGGCTATCCGCGGATCGTTCCAAAGAATTTCAACGCGGCCGCGAATGTGAACCAGATCGCCGGTCGAAAAATCGATGAAAAGCAACGCTGCATATGGATGGACTGAAAAGTTGCCTAACGTATTGAAGTACAGGTTACCGGAGAAGTCAGGCACAGTTATCTCGTGATCGCTGGCAAGGACGAATCCGGGGCGTCCACCACGATGAGATATATCGCAGTCATAAGAGTCGGAAACCCCGTCCTGTGCTGGAGTGCAGGATGCTACAAAAAATGTGTCTGCGTTTCGAATGACATGTTTCACCCGATCGTTGAGCTGTTTGAATTCAAATCTCGGCTTCTGGCCGGACCCGAGGCTATCCGCGGTTATTCCTTTGCGGATTTGGATGTATTTGGCGCAATTGCCGAAGCTTTGATGCACGATAAGCTCAAAGCCGTCGGCATCGACGTTTATAGTTCGTCCGTTGAGCCTGTTTCGCCGTCGATTGGTCAGGTCCAGACCTAGCAGTCCCAAATTCGCGCCCGCCACTAGATTCTCGTTCAAGGGGTCGTCCGCAGACCGGCCAACGCCCACCAGCAGGCGCGTCGGATCTGGCGACGATATGAAGCCTCGCGGTCCAGTCAGGACCGACGCGCTTGGCCGCCCGTCCTTGTCAGCGCACCCGACAAAGACATAAGTTAGGTTGGTGAAGAAATCCCGATGCTGTTCCGGCATCTGCTTTCGAATCGCCACCTTGGCACGCTTGTGGATGTTTTCATCCACACCAGCCCGCCGCTGGACTTCAAGTTCACCCGAGTGAAACGGTGACGAGTCGCGTTCCGGCATCATGATGCACTCGCTACGAACCTGCTATCGGGGCGCCGGCGGCATTGACTCGAACTTTGGCAAAGCCTCGATCCGCTCAAGCCATCGAACGATGTTCTGATGAGGCTTCAACGACACGCCGCCTTCCGGTGCGGCGCGCGTATAGCTGTAGCATGCGATGTCAGCCACAGTGGGCAGGCCGGTCGCCACGAACTTCCGTTCTGCGAGATGCTCGTCCATCACCCTGAAAAGCCGATTCGCCAGCTCGATGGACCGCTCACGATCTACCGATCGTCCAAACACGGTGCCAAGACGAGCGGTTGCGGGGCCAAACGCGAGCGGGCCGGCAGCAACGGAGAGCCAACGCTGAACCTGGGCGAGTTCGACCGGGTCCGTGGGCAACCAAGTTCTGGAGTCGTCGTAACGAGTGGCGAGGTAGACAAGAATCGCATTCGAGTCAGCGATAATCACGCCATTGTCGTCGATAACCGGGATTTCGCCGAAAGCGTTCATAGCCAGGAACGCCGGAAGCTTGCGCTCAGGTGGGGGCGTCGCGATGAACTCGAATGGCAGATCGAGAAGTCTAAGAAACAACTCCACACGATGGCTGTGACCGGACAACTTGCCGCCGTAGAGTCGAATGTGCTGGTTCATTTGGGTCGTTCTCCTGTTGCAACTCCCAAATAGCTGTGAGCGGACCGGCAGGAAATGCTGTCGCCCGACAACACATTATTGCAGAAAGCGCAATGATGGTAATGCCCATGCTAGTTCGTATTTTTCGCGGGGCGTCAGCTTGATTCAGCGCCCAACCCTTTGCGTAGCTCGGTGATCGCGGTGGCCTGCGACATGGCACCATCGGTTCTGATATCAGAGTTAAGTCGATAACGAGTCATCTGTGGAGCCGATGACAGTCATCTGATTTTCTAATGTGTTGCCTGACGCAGCGGGAAAAGATGCAAGCGGTCTTGCTGGTTTTCATGGTGGCTTCAGGCAGGTGGGACATCGAAAAGTCATGAGCGCAACTTAGGGTCGATCCCGGTTGTGGGGCGACGCGAGATATATGGCGCAGATCCCAACCAATGAGCGGACGCCAGTCAGACAAGGAGTTCACGAATGCCGTTTCTTCGGTTTGATGTGATCGAGGGATGGAGCAACGTCGAGCTCCAGAAACTCTTGGATGTTACTCATGAGGTGTTGGTTGAGACGCTCCATGTGCCGGCACGCGATCGCTATCAGGTCGTTCACCAGCATCCGCGGTCTTGCGTCGTTGCACTCGACACTGGACTTGGTATCGAACGGACGGACAAGCTCGTCATGCTGCAGCTGACGAGCCGTCCACGCGAGAGAGCAATGAAGCTCGAATTCTATCGACTGCTTGCCGACAGATTGTCGTCGGCCTGTGGCATCGCTCCAAATGATCTCGTTATCAACTTTGTGATCAATGCCGACGAGGACTGGTCATTCGGTATGGGACGAGCTCAGTTTATAACCGGTGAACTGCATTAATCTGGAGGGCGCCGCCTCAATCCGACTGGTGGCGGGCTGGGCAGTTGTCAATCCGGATCAATGTCCCCGAAAGCAGATGCCGCTTGCGCGGATCGTCATGGTCGCAGATTAGGTTCGACGCAGTGCCGACGAGGGTGGGCAGGTGCTTCAGGAGGCCACCGCACAGGGTCAACCCCACGAACGTGGCCTGCATGCGGAAGACCTGGAGCGGCCATGACTTCCAAGTGGGCCAAAACCACCCCCAAGATTTGGTGTAATCAAATGTCTCGGTTGCCATCTTCATCCAGATCGCCAATGTTCGCGCCCTATGCAGGCTCACTCGAACCCACGCGACGCGCGGTGGTGGCCGGCAGCGTTACAGCCGTTGGTCTAGGAACTACTCTTTCCGTTCACGCTTCGCAGCCTCAGCCGTCAACAGAGATCAGGCACAAGTGGGTACGCGCCGACGGCGTTGACGTCTTCTATCGCGAAGCCGGTCCTGCGGACGCTCCCCTATTGATCCTGTTGCACGGCTTCGCAAATTCATCCTTTTACTTTCGTCATCTGATGCCAAAGCTTGCGGATCGATTTCGGCTGATCGCGCCAGACCTTCCGTCGTTCGGTTTCACACAAATTCCGGCAGAACGTAACTATCGGTTCGACTTCGAGTCCCTTTCCCGCACGCTAACGGCGTTCGTCGACGTGTTGGAGCTCAAGCGTTACTTCCTCTACGTCTTTGATTATGGCGCGCCGGTCGGTTGGGATCTGGCGCTGACATATCCAGAACGTGTTGCTGGACTCATCAGCCAGAACGGCAATGCCTATGTCGAAGGCCTGAGAGAGCAGGCGTGGGATCCGTTACGAGCCTATTGGGCCAGTCCAAGCCCCGACAAGCGTGAACCCATCCGCGCTCGCATGACGCTCCAAGGCGTAAGGGAGGCTTATTTCCATGGTGTTGCCGATCCATCCAATATCGAGCCGGAATCCTATACGCTTGATGCGGCGATTCTCGCTCGACCTGGAAATGCGGACCTGCAGATCGACCTTAAGCTTGACTACAAGCGCAATATCGAACGCTATCCACTTTACCAGGCGTTCTTTCGCGAACGGCAGCCGAAGTTACTCGCCGTCTGGGGAAAGAATGATCCATTCTTTGCCCCTGCGGGCGCCGAGGCGTTTCGGCGAGACATTCCCGCCGCACGCATCGTGTTTCTGGATACCGGCCACTTTGCGCTTGAGACAGAGGGCGGCATCGTGGTCGACGAGATACGCCACTTCTTATTGGGCTGATAGAGGCCGCCGCGCGCGGAATTGACGCCATACCACGACCGTGTCTTCACAGCAGCTTTTACGAACCCGTGGCGGGCGAGCTCCTCTAGCTTGGACCAGCGTGTCCATATTGGTGGTCGCGCGTTGAGGCAAGTTGGTCAGTTCACCGGACGCGTCGAAAAACTTCGTTTCTGTGTGTGCCGGCCGCGCTGAGCGGCTATCGAAATCGACCTCTCTCGCGACGGCCACAACGGCCGCAGCTGGAGAGGGCCTTCTTATCTAGCTAAGGAGCTTAAGTATGTCCCGTCCGTTGCCACTGTTTGTGTTCGCAATTTCTCTTCTCATGAACCCTGCTGGCGCCCAGACGACGTCCGCTCCACCGCGTGT
Organism: Bradyrhizobium monzae; assembly: GCF_021458635.1. Taxonomy (GTDB): domain Bacteria; phylum Pseudomonadota; class Alphaproteobacteria; order Rhizobiales; family Xanthobacteraceae; genus Bradyrhizobium. The sequence continues at coordinate 42,243 of NZ_JAIRDQ010000020.1, read as the reverse complement.
GCAGGCGTCTACGCCCGAACAACTTGTGGACGCGTTGAACGGGGTGTTCGGCTCGCATCCCGGTGCGCGCGCCGTTCATGCAAAGGGCATTGTGCTGGAGGGCAGTTTCACGCCCAGCCCGAAGGCCTCCACGATCAGCAAGGCACCTCACCTGCAGCAAACGGCTGTCCCCGTAACAGTGCGATTTTCAAATTTTGCGGGAATTCCCAACATTCCCGACAATCAAGGGCTGGCCAGCCCTCGCGGATTGGCAATCAAGTTCAGACTACCCGATGGCACGGACACCGACATCGTCGCCCACTCGTTCAACGGCTTTCCGTCGTCGACGGCCGACGATTTCCGCGACTTGTTGATCGCGCTGGGGAACAGCGGAGCGAATGCGAGCAAACCGACGCAGCTCGATAGTTATCTTGGTACCCGTCCGGTCGCGAAGGCATTCCTTACCGCACCAAAACCAGCGCCCGTGGGTTACGGCACGCTGCCATACTATGGCGTAAACACCTTTAAGTTTACGGATGGAGAGGGGCAGGTCACGTTTGGTCGCTATCAGTTTCTGCCAATGGCCGGCGCTCATTATCTGAGCGACAGCGAAGCGGCCAAGAAGGCCGAGGATTACTTGAGTGCTGAAATTCGGGCGCGGGTGGAGCAGGGGCCCGTGAGCTTCAGATTGGTGGTTCAAGTTGCGGCCACCGAAGACAAGCTCGATGATCCATCAGTAGCGTGGCCCGACACTCGCCAAATTGTAGAGCTGGGCACGATCTCAGTAACCAAGGTCGCGCAGAACAATGATCAAGTGCAGCGAGAATTGCTGTTCTTGCCGAATGCACTTCCGCCGGGCATCGAACCGCAAGACCCCATGATCAACGCGAGATCGGGCGCCTATCCCGTCTCTTATGCGCGCCGGCAGAAATAGGGGTAGGATCGGCCTGCTCTTGCGAGCAGCCGGCTAGTTCCTGAGTTTCCTCCTTGAAGGAGTGCGTTGCGGCTTTGTCGGCGCAGGCCGCGACAAATCGCCGAGACCGAAACAGCACCCGACGGTTCGTCGTGGACATCCATCTAAGGCACCACCGCAGCGCTCATACCCCCTTATCGTTGGGATTCGCGACAGCGTCCTTTAAGGGGGGCGTCATCGGGAAGTTCAGATTCACGTTCCTGGGTGGAATGGGGCTCATGAACCACTTCGCATAAAGCGCCTGGAATTGACCATTCTGCATCATCGCGACCAGTGTCTTGTCCACCAGCGCTTTGAAATCGGGATCGTCCTTGCGGATGATCAAGCCATAAGGCTCGGTCCGCAGACTGTCGTCGATAATGCGCCAATCGCCCGGATCCGAACTGTTGGCGATGAGACTGGCGAGCAGGATGTCGTCCATCACGAACGCCTCGCTGCGGCCCGTCGTCAGCGCGAGGAATGAGGCGGCGTGATCGGCCGACATGACATTCTTAGTCTGAAATTTCTTTTCCTGGGCACGGGACGCGAGGAGAGCAATTGACGTCGAGCCAGTGGTCAGCGAGACCAGCTTGTCATTAAGGTCTTCGAAGCGTTTGATCGCGCCATCCTTCTTCACGACAGCACGAATGCTTGAGACGAAGATCGTGTCGCTGAAAGCCACGACTTTCTGTCGTTCCAGCGTATTGGTTGCGGGACCACAAACGATGTCGATCGTACCGTTCTGAATGAGCGGGATTTGCGTGCTGAGTTGGATCGGCTGGAGCTTGGTCCGGAGGGAAGGCAGTTTGAGCTCGGTCTTCACCTCCTCGACGATCTTCGCGCAGAGATCCATTGCGAAGCCGACCGGCTTCTGGTTCTCGTCAAGATAGGAGAATGGCACCGAGACGTCGCGGTGTCCGAGCGTGATTTCAGCGGCGTCCTTGATCCTCGCCAGCGTTCCGCCAGGAGACTGGGCGTGGGCCGGAATGCAAATCGCCGCGGCGATGAGGACCAAATAAGCTCGCCATTTCATTACCTTACTCCCCATTGAACTATTTTGGATATAATCAATGATAATTTTATACGCTTAGATTGCATAAGCGGTAAATAGATTTTATACAATAAGAAACCTGCTCAGGACGCTGGCAAAAAGGAATATCCGGATGACAGGCGTAGCAGCCGCAAGGTCTCGAGGAGCCGGAAGTCATGGCTCCGCGCCGGAGACCGTGCGCGAGGCACTGAGGGTCTCCATCAGCTCCGGCGAGATTGCTCCTGGATCTCAGCTCAGACAGGACGAGCTTGCCGAGCGGTTCGGAATAAGCCGCATCCCCGTGAGAGAGGCACTCAGGCAGCTCGAAGCCGAAGGGTTTGTGACATTCCTGCCCAATCGAGGAGCGGTCGTTTCGGAGCTGTCGATCGACGAAGTCATCGAACTGCTCGAGATTCGTATCGCGCTCGAGTGTCATGCTCTGCGCCTCGCCATCCCCGCCATGGGAGAAATCGATCTCGAAGAGGCGAAAGCGATCCTCCGGTCATATGATGAGGAGCCCGACCCGGCGAAATGGGGCACGTTCAACTGGAAATTCCACGAAATGCTCTACATGCCATGCAATCGTCCGCGCCTCTTGTCCATGATCGAGGCGAACTATGGTCATGTGAGCCGGTTTACGCGGGCGCTGGTTTCCCGCGCGGCCGGCAAGGAGCGGCCGCAGCGCGAGCACTACCAGTTGCTCGAACTGTGCCGCAACGGTGAAATCGAAAAGGCCGTCCGACTTCTTCGCGAGCATATCGTCGAGACGCAGAAGACCATGAGATCCGCGCAACGCCATGCTGCGCGCGATCTCGGCTCGGATGGTTGACACGACACGACGCGCGTCCTGCGACACAGGTCCAATGAACGACAGGAAATATCTGCGGGTGCGAGGCATCTACGGGACGTCGTGACACGCGCGTCTTGCCCGCTTCAATCCGAGTTGGAGAGATTGAATGAGCGAACGTAACGTCGAAATTGCGGTCATCGGCGCGGGAATCGTCGGTATCGCCTGCGCCTACTATCTTGCGAAGGGCCGTCCGTCATCCAGGATAGTGGTCATCGACCCCCGCGCTCCGATGAGCCTGACCTCGGCGGCTTCGGGCGAGAATTACCGCAACTGGTGGCCTCATCCGGTCATGATGGCCTTCACGGATTACAGCATCGATCTGCTCGAGGAAATCTCACGTGAGTACGACGACCGCATCCATATGAGCCGACGCGGCTATGCATTGGCCACACGTGAAGCGAAGCCTGATCAACTATTGAAGGAGCTCCAAACGGGCTATGGGGAAGGGGCACGCCGGATCCGCGTCCACGGGGCCGCATCGTCATCGACCTATATACCCCCTGTTTCTGCGAATTGGCGCGATGCTCCCGAAGGCGTCGATGTGCTCCAAAGCAGGGCTCTGATCCGTCACCATTTTCCGACCTTCGATCAAGAGGTGTCCACGATCCTCCACATCCGTCGCGCCGGAGATATCAGTGGCCAGCAGCTCGGAAGCTTGATGCTGGAGCAGATACGCGCAGCCGGAGGTTCTTTGGCCTCGGCTCGTGTCAAGGAAATCGTCAAACAACACGATGGTTTCGTGGTCACCGCGCGCGGTCCTGACGGCGAGGAGAAGATCCGCGCCGGGATTGTCGTGAATGCGGCCGGCCCTTACATTGCGGACATCGCGCGCATGCTCGGGGAGACGCTTCCGGTCGAGAATATTTTTCACCAGAAGATTGCTTTCATCGACAATCTCGGTGCCGTCGACCGGCGAATGCCGTTTTCGATCGACCTGGATGGGCAAGCGATCGACTGGACCGATCCGGAGCGCCAACTCATCGCGGAGGATCCTGCAACAGCGTGGCTAGCCCGCCAGATGCCTGGCGGCATCCACTGCCGCCCGGAAGGCGGCGATCTCGGGAAGTGGATCAAGCTCGGCTGGGCCTATAATCGCACGCCATCGGAGCCGCGAGACGATCTTCCAACGGATCCCAATTTTCCGGATATCGTTCTCAGGGGAGCCAGCAGGTTGAACCCTCGCCTCAAGCAATACTACGGCCGGCTGCCGCGGCAGATCACCCACTATGGCGGCTACTATACGATGACCAAGGAAAATTGGCCCCTGATCGGTCCTATGAAGACGAAGCACGCCTACGTGGCAGGTGCTATGTCCGGCTTTGGAACGATGGCGGCGTGTGCAACGGGAGCGCTTTGCGCCGGCTGGGTGCTGGGCAAGAGGCTGCCTGAATTCGCCGAGAGTCTCAGCCTATGGCGATACGATGATGAAATCTTGCTGCGCCGACTGCGGGAGAGTGCGAGCACTGGGGTTCTGTAGACCAACGGGTTTGTTCTTCTGAACCCAATCTAGGCGCATCTAACCTGGCCTTAGTTGATCGCCGACTACCACAATCTTCGAGCGTACGCGGCATTCTGCCGGGTGCAGCATTCGCCCCTTCAGCATCTGTTGCCATACACTCTGCAGAGAAACTGTTTCTCATCGAACGAGAGATCATGCAAGTCATCAACCTTTACCGCTACCCCTTCAAAGGATTGTCAGCCGAATCATTGGCTAGCGTCGAACTTTCGCCTGGGTATGGTTTTCCCTGTGATCGTCGATATGCGGTTACTGACGGTTCTATTGAGATCGACCCGGCCGCCCCGCAACCAGCAGCCAAGTCTCACTTCTTGATGCTTGCCAGATACGAAGCTCTAGCTCTGTTGGAGACGAAGTTCCGTCAGTTTCCAGATCGCTTGGAGATCCGAGATCGGGAGCAGACCAGTGAGTTTCTCCTGCAAAACGCGGAAGATAGAACAAGACTGGCGTGGTATTTGGCTCGAGTCGCGAACGCAGACCTTCGTGGCGAACCACGTGTGGTCTATTCACCGGGGCACCAGTTTACGGATGTTAGCGTTCACTCACCCGAATTGATGCGAAGCATCTCGCTCATCAATCTTCAGACCGTCACGTTACTTGGCGAACACATCGGCATGAAGCTCGATCCTCTTCGCTTCCGCGCCAATCTCTATTTCGATCATGCCGAACCCTGGACCGAACTCGACTGGATCGGACAGCGCCTTCAAATAGGAGACGTCGTTTTGAAGGTTGTCCGTCGAACTCGACGATGCCCGGCAACAAGTGTAAACCCCAAAAGCGCTGTCCGGGATGTTAATGTCCCCTTGGCTATCCGCGAATATCGTAGCCATGGTGACCTCGGGATTTATGCAGAAATCGAACGCGGCGGGGCGCTCGCGCCCGGAGCTGAGATCAAGTTGTTACCTGCCATTTAATAACATCAAACGGCAAGTGGATGCCGGCGCAATCGGGCGCCTTGTGTGGGCGGTGATTGAGCCGTTGTACGTCACGTTGCCACAGGAACAATGTACGCGTCCGGCCAGCACCCCAGGTAGGTAGGATCCTTCGCTGAGGATCGCTCAGGCTGCGGCGGCGGCCTTGGGCTGCTGGTTTGCCTTCCAATTCCAGGGAAGCAGATCGGCGACCTTGTTGGCGGGATAATCGGGCAGCCGGGTCAGAACGTCGGCGAGCCATGCCTGAGGATCGATGTCGTTCAGCTTGCAGGTCTCAACAAGTGTATAGACGGCGGCGGCACGATGACATCGTCAAGAACCGGCAGAACGCCCTTCAGAATGTGTTAGCCTCGCGCCACTTTGAACGGTCGATTCGGAACCAACGATTGAGAGCCAAAACATCTGGAACTGCGTGGCGGCACGCCAATGTCGGCCGCCTTCTCAACAACGCGGTCCGTCGCTTCGAAGCCCGTGTCCTCGAATTGATGAGCGCGAGCGGTCACGCCGAGACGCGCATTGCCCATGTGAGCCTGACGCGAAATCTCGACGTAGAAGGGACGCGCCTGACCGAACTCGCCCGAAGGGCCTCGATGAGCAAACAGGCCATGGGCGAGCTTGTTGATCAATGCGCCGGGTCTGGGTTGGTCGACCGTCTTCCCGATCCGAGCGATGGCCGCGCCCGCATCGTCAAATTCACCCCAGCCGGCCTGATCTGGCTCGACGCCTTTCGGGATGCCGTGGACGTTGCGGAGCGTGAGATGCGTGCTGAGCTCGGCAGGTCCACAATGGACGTGATCTTGAAGGGGCTGGCCGTCTACGGAGCGAAATTCGATACCCTGGAAGATCCAGATTAGTCAGGCGTCTTGACGAAATAGTCAGGCGACCTTACCATGCAGGATAATGCTTGGTGGGGAGAAGCGCCTTGGAAACACGTCTGACGACCTCTGTGCTCATCGTAGGCGGGGGGCCCTGTGGCCTCATGCTGGCCAATGAGCTCGGCCGGCGCGGTGTTTCCGCGGTCGTGGTCGACGAAAAGCCGGGAACGGCATTCAATCCGCAGGCCAATGCGACCCAGGCTCGGTCGATGGAGCACTACCGCCGGCTGGGCTTTGCCGATGAGATCAGGCAAGCAGGACTGCCCGCCGACTATCCGACCGACGTCGCTTACTTCACCCGCTACACCGGTTATGAGCTGGCGCGGTTTCAACTGCCGTCCTCGGCGCGAGCGACCGAACTCGTCAAGGGCCTGTCCGGCTCCTGGAGCGCAGCCGAGCTGCCCCATCGCGTCTCGCAGAAATATGTTGAGGCAGTGCTGCGCCGGCATGCCGAGCGTCTTTCAGAAATCCGGCTTCACTATGGCTACCGTCTCGTCAGCTATGTCGAGCGCGATGACGGTATCGTCGGTGAAATCGAGTGCCTCGACGATGGCCGCCGCATTTCGGTTCGCGCCGACTTCCTGGTCGGTGCCGACGGCCCACGCTCGACGGTCAGGCAATCGCTTGGCATTTCCTATGGCGGCATGACGGGCACCCAGCGGAATTTCATGGGTGGCCGGATGCTGGCGGTCTATCTCCGTTCGCCGGGTTTTTACGCGAGCATCCAGCATGCCAAGGCGTGGATGTACAATTGTTTCAACGGTGACCGTCGGGCGTTTATGGCATCGGTCAACGGGCGCGATGAATTTGCGTTCCACACCCAACTTCGTCCTGGAGAGGACGAGAGCGCGATCACCGCCGCCCAGGCGAAGGCGGCGTTCCAGCGCGCATGCGGCGCGCCGATTGAATGCGACGTGCTGTCCTTCCTCACCTGGACCGCGGGACATGCATTGGTGGCCGAGGGGATGCAGCGCGGCAGGGTCTTTCTTGGCGGCGACGCGGCGCATCTGTTCACCCCGACCGGCGGGCTCGGCTACAACACCGCTATCGAGGATGCCGTCAATCTCGGTTGGAAACTCGCGAGCGTGGTCAAGGGCGTCAGCCCGGCTGCGCTGCTTGACAGCTATGAGGTCGAACGTCGTCCGGTGGCTCTCCGCAACACCGACTACGCGCGCCGGTTCGCCGACTCGCTTGGTCTCTTTGCGCCTGCGCCGGAGATCGAGGAGCCTACCGCAGCGGGCGGTGAAGCAAGACATGCAGCGGGCGCCTATCTCGAACAGCATGCTCGCACCGAATTCAATATTCCGGGTATCACGTTCGGCGGACGCTACGATGGCTCGCCGATCATCGTTTCCGACGGCAGCCTGCCTCCGCCGGACGCTGCGAATGTCTACGTTCCGACCGCTTGTCCCGGAGGCCGCGCACCGCATGCGTGGCTCGAGGACGGCGCGTCCTTGTACGATCTGTTCGGCTTTGAATGGACGCTGCTGCAATTCGATGACGTCGTACCCGCCAACGGTCCGTTGAGCGAAACGGCGCGGGCGCTGGGGGCCGATCTGAAACTGGTCACTCTGCCAAGGCAGTTGCGCGATCTCTATGAAGCCGATCTTGCCCTCATCCGTCCCGATCAGATCGTGGCCTGGCGCGGCAGTGCGTCACAGGCGGGAATGCTCGGGCGCGTCCTTGCCCGCGCCCTCGGGCTCACGTCGAGCGATCATGCGCGCCTGGCGAGTTAGTTGATCTATATCCCGCATTCGCCGCACACGAGGTGCGCTCGTGCGGGTCACAAATAATGAAAAGAAAAAATCGCACATCAGGAGGATAACGTGACCACCAGGACACTCGAGGACTACGAAGATCGTGCAGGCGCCGTCATCGGCTCTCATCAGACGGCGAGCAGCCGCCGGCGCATTCTGATTGCCGGTACCATCGGAACCGCCATCGAATGGTACGATTTCTTCATCTACGGCCTGATCGCGCCGCTAGTCTTCGATCAGCTTTTCTTCCCGAAATTCGATCAATTGGCCGCCACCATCGCGGTGTTCGCAACGTTTGCCGTCGGATTCCTGGCCCGGCCGCTCGGCGGCATCGTATTTGGACACTTCGGCGATCGTTTGGGCCGCAAGTCCGTCCTGTTGTGCACGCTGCTCATGATGGGACTGGCCACCATGTCGATCGGGCTGCTGCCGACCTATGGCAGCGCTGGCGCGATCGCCACCATCGCCCTCGTAGCATTGCGCTTCATTCAAGGCTTTGCGCTCGGCGGTGAATCGACGGCGGCCATCCTCATGGCGGTCGAGACATCTCCGGGTCACCGGCGCGGCTTCTCGGCTGCCGTGATCCAGGCTGCGGGACCGGTCGGTGTCGTCCTCGCTTCGTTTGCGGCGTTGACCATTTCCCGGCTGCCGGAAGCGGATCTGCTGTCGCGGGGCTGGCGCGTTCCATTTCTGGTCAGCGCCGTCCTCGTGGCCCTCGGTGTTTACATGCGGCTCCGCATCGAAGAGAGCACGACATTCCGCGAGGCACCCGAGGCTGCTGCAGTGCCCGCCATCGAAGCGCTCAAGAGCCACTGGCGGTCCATCATCATCGTCCTCTTCGCGGAGATGGCTCAGACGTCCTACTTCTATCTGACGGCGATCTTCACGATCTCCTTCGCCACGCGCCAGCTCGGCGTTCAGAAGGACGTGATCACGCAAGCCGTCCTTCTGGCCAACCTTGTCGGCCTCGTTGCGATGCCTCTGATCGGCGCCTGGTCCGACCGGATCGGACGGAAGCGGATTTTCCTGGCGGGCGTTGTGCTCGCCGCCGTCTCGATGTTTGCGTTCTACAATGCGATCGCAACGCGTGATCCGTTGCTGGTGACGGCCGCGGTGGTGCTCGCCGCCGGGGTAATTCACCCGCTCATGTTCAGCACTGAAGGCAGCTATTTCCCTGAGCTGTTTCCGACGCGGATCCGCTTCACCGGCGTTTCGATCGGAAAACAGTTCGGAACGGTGCTCGGCGGAGGAATCGCGCCGCTTGTCGCCACAAGCCTGTTTGCGCAGACAGGCACCGCCTACGCGATTACCGGATACTACGTGGTGCTCGCGCTCGCCGCGGTGATCGCGCTGGGCTTTGCGCGAGAAACCGGCAAATCGCGGCTCGCCAGCTAAGCCCGTCTGCAACACAAGGGAGGCTCATTATGGACGTCAATCTTCTGATCAAAGGGCACGATCAGGCAGCAAGCAACGGCAAGGTCTTTGAACGCCGCAATCCGCTGTCGAAGGAGGTCGCGAGCAGGGCTGCGGCCGCGACCGTTTCGGATGCCGAGGCGGCGGTGGCGGCGGCTTCTGCCGCGTTGCCGGGATGGTCGGCGCTCGGCCCAAACGCGCGACGCGGCCTGTTACTCAAAGCTGCCGATGTGCTCGAGGCCAAGCGCGACGCCTTCATTGCGATCATGATGGCCGAAATCGGCACCACCGAAGTGTGGTCCGCCTTCAACGTCAAACTCGCGACCGGCATGTTGCGCGAAGCGGCATCGCTCACCACGCAAATCGCCGGCGAGGTGATCCCTTCCGATAAGCCCGGATGCATCGCCATGGCGGTTCGCCAGCCGGCCGGCGTGTGCCTGGGGATTGCGCCCTGGAACGCCCCGATCATCCTGGGAATCCGCGCGGTGGCGACGCCACTGGCTTGCGGCAATACGGTCGTGCTCAAGGCCTCTGAAATCTGTCCGGGGACACATCGGCTGATCGGCGAGGTGTTCAGGGACGCCGGATTCTCGCCCGGGGTCGTCAATGTCGTGACCAATGCGCCGGCCGACGCGCCCGCTATCGTCGAGCGCCTCATCGCAAATCCAGCAGTGAGAAGGATCAACTTCACCGGCTCGACCCGCGTCGGCCGCGTCATCGCCGAGCTCGCCGGACGGCATCTCAAGCCCGTGCTGCTCGAGCTCGGCGGCAAGGCGCCTCTGCTCGTGCTCGATGACGCCGATCTCGACGCCGCGGTGGCTGCCGTCGCGTTTGGCGCCTTCATCAACCAGGGTCAGGTCTGCATGTCGACGGAGCGCGTGATCGTTGACGAGGTGGTCGCGGATATCTTCGTCGAGAAGCTTGCCAGGAAGGCAAAGTCGCTTCCGGCCGGCGACCCCCGTTCCGGTCCGGTGGTCATCGGCTCCATGATCGATGAGCCTCCCGCACGACATGTCGTTGATCTCATCGACGACGCGATCGGCAAGGGCGCCGTCAAGCTTGCGGGCGGGGAGCGTGTCGGCACGGTCGTGCCGGCGACGGTTCTCGACCGCGTCGTATCCGGCATGCGGATCTACACCGAGGAAAGCTTTGGGCCGGTGGTGTCGGTGATAAGGGCGCGCGGCGTGGATGATGCGGTCCGGCTTGCCAACGATACGGAGTATGGCCTCTCGGCCGCCGTGTTCGGTCGGGACGTCGCACGTGCGCTCACGGTGGCGCAACGCATCGAGAGCGGCATTTGTCACATCAACGGACCGACGGTGCACGATGAGGCCCAGATGCCGTTCGGCGGCATGAAGGGATCGGGCTACGGCCGCTTCGGCGGCCAGGCCGGAATCGCCGAGTTCACGGATCTGCGCTGGATTACCATCGAGACGCAGCCTCAACACTACCCGTTCTGATCGCGCCGATACGAAGCGAAAGCCACGCCAGGAAAGCAGCCATGAATTCAAGAATCCCAACGGTTCGGGAAGCGACCCTCGGCGTGCTTCGCTCATTTGGTGTCGATCGGGTCTTCGGCAATCCGGGATCGACCGAACTCGCCTTTCTGCATGACTGGCCGGCCGACATCGACTATGTGCTGGGATTGCAGGAAGCCTGTGTCGTCGGGATGGCGGATGGTTACGCGCAAGCAACCGGCCGCCCGGCCTTTGTCAACCTGCACTCGGCCGCCGGGCTCGGCCACGCGCTCGGCAATCTCTTCACTGCATTCCGCAACAAGGCTCCACTCGTTGTAACGGCGGGGCAGCAGGCGCGCAGCCTGCTTCGGATGCGACCCTATCTCTTCGCGGAGGATGCCGAGCAATTCCCAAAACCCTATGTGAAATGGAGTTCGGAACCGGCGCGGCCTGAGGATGTGCCCGCGGCAATTGCGCAAGCGTTCCTCACCGCCATGCAGCATCCGCGCGGCCCGACCTTCGTCTCGGTGCCGTCGGACGATTGGGCTCGCCCCGGCACGCTTCCACCCGTCCGGCGGATCGCCACGGAATTTGCCCCGGATCCGGCCGCGATCGTTCGGCTGGCCGCGGCGATCGGGGCGGCCAAAAGACCTGCGTTCGTGATCGGGTCCGAGGTCGATCGTAACGGCTGCGTCGACCAGATGGTGACCGTGGCTGAACGGGCGAAGGCCGTCGTCTGGGCAAGTCCCATGTCAAGTCGATCGAGCTTTCCGGAACGGCACGCCCAGTTCGCGGGCTTCCTTCCGGCGGCACCCGATGGGCTCGCCCGTGCCTTGCGTGGTGCGGATGTGATCGTCGTGTTCGGAGCCCCCGTCTTCACGTTCCACGTCGAGGGGCAATGCGAGGTGCTCGACGACGGTACGCCGATCTGGCAGATCACGGATGATCCGACCGAGGCCGCTTCGGCGCCTGTCGGCGACACCATCATCGCCACGCTTCCCAAGGCGCTGGATGCACTGCTGTCGGCGCTGCCGGACGTCGTGGACCGCGAGCAGCGCGCTGCGCGCCCGACGCCCGCCGTTCCGGCGGCGGCAAATCCCATTCCTCCAGCCTATGCGCTCAGCCGCCTGTCGGCGCTGATGCCGCAAGATGCCATCGTGGTGGAGGAAGCTCCGTCGCACCGGCCTGCGATCCAGCAATATTTGCCGAGGCCAGGAGCGGACAGCTTCTACACGATGGCGAGCGGCGGGCTCGGCTACAGCCTGCCGGCCTCGGTCGGCATTGCCTTGGCGCGGCCGGGGCGCCGCATCGTGTGCCTGATCGGCGATGGATCGGCGATGTATTGCATCCAGGCGATCTGGACCGCCGCGCAGCGGAAGCTTCCCATCACGTTCGTCGTGATGAACAATTCCGGCTATGGCGCGATGCGCGCCTTTAGCCAGATCATGCAGGCACATCGTCCACCCGGCATCGACCTGCCCGGGCTCGACTTTGTCGCTCTCGCCAAGGGATTCGGCTGTCCTGGCAAGCGCGTGACTGAGGTCGAGCATCTCGAGACGGTCCTTGGTGAGGCGCTGGCGGCGAACGGTCCCGCGCTGGTCGATATCGCGGTTGATGATGCGACAACAGACCTCTTCAGCCCACCACGGACTTGATCGGGGAACAAACTCGCTTGCGCCGACATTCGTCGGGCGATTGGAGATGTAGCTATGGCCTTGCAGCAGAATACCGATCACATCCAGACGACCCATATCGGCAGCATCCCGCGGCCGCATGATCTTCTCGATCTCCTGAAAGCGAAATACGCTGCGCAGCCGTATGAGTCGTCCGAGCTCGATGCCGTGCTGGCCCGATCGGTCGCGGACTGCGTGAGAAAGCAGGTTGCGAGCGGCATCGAGATCGTGACCGATGGGGAATTCTCTAAGCCCGGATTCTTCACCTATATCCGAGAACGTTTCGATGGATTCGAGTCCCGGCCGGACGACAGGTTGGCTCTGTTCCAGAAGGAAGTCGCTGCGTTCCCGGAATACTACGCCGAGTATTTCAAGGAAGCGATGATGGGCGGCGCCATTCTACCAATCGCTCCCGTCGTCTGCACTGGGCCGGTGAAATACAAGGGCGAGGACAAGCTCGCGATCGACATCGCGAATGTGAAGGCTGCCGCCAAAGCCGCGGGTGTGCCGAACCATCGCGTGTTTCTGCCGGCGACGGCTCCGTCCGGCGTTGGCCGAAACGAATACTACAAAACGGAAGAAGAGTATTTCCACGCGCTCGCGGCCGAACTGAACAAGGAATATCGGGCCATCGTGGACGCCGGCCTGCTGGTGCAGGTGGACGATCCGTTCCTGGCGGATATCTTCGTCGAGCCCGGCTTGGACGACGCGCAGAAACAACGCCGCGCGGAAGTCTATGTCGAAGCCACAAACGCGGCGCTCAACGGAATCCCGGCTGAGCGAGTTCGTTTCCACACGTGCTACGGGATCAACGAGGGGCCTCGAATCCACGAGTCGTCCCTCGGCGAAATCATCGCGTACGTGCTCAAGGTCAATGCGGGTTCATATAGTTTCGAGGCGGCAAACCCGCGCCATGAACACGAGTATCATCTCTTTGAGCGCGTGAAGTTGCCGGAGGGCAAGGTAATATGCCCGGGAGTGATCACACATGCGAGCAACATCGTGGAGCATCCGGAATGGATCGCCGAGCGGCTTATTCGGTTCGCAAACCTGGTTGGCCGGGAGAACGTTGTTGCGACTGCGGATTGTGGCTTCTCGTCCCAAGCGCTCTATCGCACCGAGGTGCACAACACGGTGGTTTGGGAGAAGTTCAAGGCCATGCGCGAGGGGGCGGACCTTGCGACCTCGCGCCTTTGGCGTACAACATAGCATTGTGCCTCTGATCTATTGCGAGGCTTTGGCTATGGCGCGCAATTCAGTCGAAATGCCGCGCATTGGAAGCGTGCCGTTCCATTGCCTATGTGGCGGCGATCCAGCGTCGCAGCCCGTCCGCTGAATGAAATCCGTCGGCGGCGTAGCAGCGCATGGACGGCTGGGAGGCTCGCATCATCTCGGCCAGTGCATGTCCTGGGCCGAGGTCCAGCACCCGGGTTACGCCCAGCTCTGCGAGCGCTTCCAGTGTCGCCGACCAGTCGATCGGGCGCGCGACCTGGTCTGCCAGTTTCGCCGTGGCGCCCGCGACGGAGAAGATGCGCTCGCCGTCACCTCCGGCAAGCAGAAACCGCTCGCTTGCGATGGCCGAATGCCTGCTGGCGTCGAGCGCCTGTTGCAGGGGTTCGCAGGCCTGCGCGAGCCTCCTCGTATGCGACGCGATCTTCACCGCGAGAAGGCCCGTGCGCGCTCCGTCCTTCGCAGCCTCGTCGCAGAGATCGATCACATCCCGCTCCGCGCCTCCGACCACGAAGAGCAGGCCGGGATTCTTGATGGCGATCTCGCAGCTATAGTTTTCGAGCAGGCGTTCGAGCGTCGCCAGGTCGAGCCCGCGGACATAGCCGAGGCGGCCATCTGGTCCCGCGGCGTCTTCCATTAGCCGGGCGCGCGTATCCGTCAGCCGCAACGCTTCCTCAGCGGTCCAGATTCCCGCGATGCTCCAGGCCGCCATCTCACCGACGCTATAGCCCGTGACGGCGGTCTGCTCGGTCAGGAGGTCGGCGATGCAGGCGTGGATCGCGAGAGCCGAAGTGACGGTCAGGATCTGGCTGGAATGATTGGCGGACAGCTCGTCCGCGCCTCGCGTCCTCACGAACTCCCGCGGGTCCTCACCGAGACCGGCGGTTGCTGCAGCGAAAATCGACTCCGCGGCGGGCTGGCCCGCGACAAGATCGAAGGTATTGTCCGAGAGCGTCCCTTGTCCACCGCAGAGCAGGGCCAGCATCAGACCTCCAGCCGAATGACGAACAGGGTCATCGCGAGCAGATCCGCCGAGCCGCCGGGGCTGAGATTGCGCGCGACGAAGGCGTGATGAAGATCGGCGGCGCGCCTGCGCCATCCTGGGGATCCGACGCCTCCGGCGGCCAGGAAGGTGGAGGCGCTGGCTTGCGCGAAGCGCAGTCCTTCGGGGCCGCCCCGATGCAGCAGGTTGGTGTCGTTGACCTCAGTGATCAGCCGCATGCAGGTTTGAAGGCGCACGGCTTCCTCGTCCTGTGGCGCAAGCTTGCGCGCCGCATGCAGCGCAGGCAGGGCGATGTCATAGACCGACGGAAAGCCATCGGCGGCTTCCGCCCTGGCGCCGCCGGCGCCATAGCGCCGCGCGGCCACGGCGCCATGGCTGCGAAGCGATACGGGGCCTGACAGGATGTCTTCGCCCCAGCGCTCCGAAACCAGCCGGCCGAGGGATTTGCGAATGCCGACGGCGTTCCGGTATCCGGCCGCGGCGCAGAGCAGACCCAGTCCGAAGATCGCGCCCCGATGTGTGTTGACGCCGCAGGTCGCGGCCAGCATCGCGCGCTCCGCGGCAACGCCGATCGCGCGCAGCCGGTTCATGCCGGCACCTTCGGCACCCGCGGCCGCGAGTTCGCGAAAGAACGGCGTCAGGGTGTCGGCGCTCAGGCACAAGAGCCCGGCATCCATGTCGCGATGCGCGCCGTTGTCAACATGGCTGACCAGCCCCGGCTTCGGGTAGGTCTCGACTTCGAGCTTCAGGCAATGCGATGCGAGATGGCCGAGCTGCTCCGCATCAAGCGCGCGTCCCGGCAGTGATTGTCGTCTCAGCGCAACGTTCATGACGCGTACCTCGCGAGAAAGGCTGCACGCGTCGTGGTGATGACGCCGGTCGGGCCCTTCACGAGGATTTCGTCCTCGTCAGTGCCGGACAGCTCGCGCCATTGAACCCCGCCTGCGGGACCTATGATCTCGCCGTCCAGCCGCATCGGCGCCTGCTTCGCGATCCGCGCGATGTCGGACGGCAGGGTTCTGGCCTGCTCTGCGGACGATAGCGGCCAGAGCAAGTCGAGGTCCGATCCATCCGAAAGATAGGGCAGGCCGGTGAGGTGCTGCCAGGCCAGGCTGCCATAGGTGCGGGTCTCCGGCAGAAGTCGGAGCAGCAAGGCGATCGTCTCGCGCCAGTGCGCGGGCGCCGCTGCGGCGGCGTTGGCCAACAACGGAGGTGGCGCGGATGCGACGATATCGGCCGCGGCGAGCGAGACCGCAATGCGCCGTTTGCCGTGGCTCGGCGGCAGCGGCAGACCGAGCGGGATCATGCCGGCGGTATCGCTGCAAGCCGGCCGGCGAACGACGAGGGGACGGCCGGCGTGTGCCCAGCCCGCGACCATCGGCTCGCTGGCGAGCTCGGGATAGCGGTTCATCACGGCGGCCCATCCGGCTGCCGAGGCCTTCACCATGCTGTGGCGCGCGAGCGGCTCAGCCATGTCGCGCCCCGTGATGTGAGGCCGCTGCGAACGCAACGCGCGCAGCGAGTTCGGCGGCTTTCCGCCGTCCGCCGCGTTCAGTACCGAGCCGGCCGCGATCATCCTGTCCTTGCGGCCGTTGCAGCACGGCCGCAAGCTGCGGCGCCAACGGCGCAGCTTCGTCCCAGACGGCGTGAATGCCGCCTGTCAACACCATGTTGTCGAGCCCGGGGGCGAACACCGGCGTGGCTTCCGCCTTCGCCCTCAAGACGTCGATCGGAAGCTTGGTGACCCGCGCCATCGACGGCAGATCCATCACCGCGGGATGCGCACCGGGCAGCGCCACCAGCGTGCCTGTGGCAAGCGCCGTCGCAATGAACGCGCCGGCGGCGCTGCCGCCATAGAGCAGGCCGATGGTACGGTGTCCTTCGGCTTCGGCCAGCAGCAGCGTCTTGGCGAGATGAGACAGATATTCGCTGAGGCCGAGAAGCTCGTCGCGCTTGCTCATGCGCTGGCTGGCGGAATCCACCAAGAACAGGATCGGCGCCCGATCTCCTGATTTGACGATCTCGATCACCCGCCCTGCAAGGACGATGGCTTCGTCCGCGCCGAGCGGCTGGCCCTGGGTAACGCCAAGCACATGAATTGGTTTGCCGTCAGGCAGCGTCGCTTGTCCCGCGATCATCGCGCCGGTCATGTCGATCTTGCTGCCGTTCGGGAACAGGCCGGCCAGGATATCATCGAGCGTCATCGGCGTTCTCCCTGTTGGCTGCCGCGCGAAGAAATGCGCCGGTCGGAAGTCCGGGGATCTCGGTCGGCTGGTCGATGCCGAGCCTCTCCCAGATCTCGACGGCGTCCTCGGCCGCGCCGAAACGCTGCAGCCGCCGCTCGAGGCGCGTCTGCTCGGCTTCGAGCACCGTCACGTCGCATCGTCTGCCGGCCTTCAGTGCGTTGATCGCGGCCTCGCGGAACGCCAGCGCCTCGTCGTCGACGAAGGTGTCGGCGCCGCCGATGAGGTAGCGGTGCTTGCCGCCCATGGTGCGCCAGACCAGGGCGCGGTCGCGCGAGTCGAATTCCTCGATGCCTTTGTTGGTCTCGATCACCTCGGGGCCGCTGACGCTGAGCCGTCCCTGTTCGGAGACGATCAGGCGCGAGCAGGTGCCGGCGATCAGGCTGCCGCCGCCATAGCATCCGGCGCGTCCGCCGATCAGGCCGATGACGTTAACGCCGGCGCGCCGCGCCTCGATCACCGCGCGCATGATCTCCGCGATCGCGAGCTCGCCGGCATTGGCCTCCTGGAGCCGCACGCCACCGGTGTCGAACAGGATCAGAACGTCCTGCTCGAGCGCGCGCGCGGCGCGCAACAGCCCGGTGAGCTTGGCGCCGTGGACTTCGCCGAAGGCGCCGCCCATGAAGCGGCCTTCTTGCGCGGCCACGAGCACCGGCGCGCCGTCCAGCCGGCCGCGGCCGATGACGATGCCGTCGTCGAACTGCTCCGGCAGGTCGAAGATCGCCAGATGCGGGCTGATCTCGCGCAACTCCGGGCCGATGAATTCGGCAAAGCTGCCGGCATCGACCAGTGCGTCGATGCGCTGCCGGGCGCTCGCCTCGTACCAGCTCAGCGAATTGGCGTTGGCTGTGACGGCTGTCATCGTTCCGGCTCCTCGATCTTGCGGATGCCTTGGGCGAGGCGCAGCGCCACCGTGTCGGGCCTGGCGCCGCCGTCATTGATGGAAATGCGCAAGCCGCCGGCAGAGCGGCGGGCGACGAAGTCGCGGACGACGGCATCCCACACCGCGCCGAAGCCGTGGGCTGCGGTTGCGATGTCGATCGTGCAGGTGTCGGCCGGGTGGCTGCGTTCCAGCAGCACCTCGAGATTGCCGGAGGCGACGACGCCGACGATCGCCTGCGCGCGGGTGCCGCCCGCGGATCTGGCAGCGGTCAGTCTGAAGCTGAGCTTTTCCATGGAAAACTCCTCACCAGTTGCGGAAGCGGCTGGGCGGACGGTAGAGGCCGCCGGAGGCCAGCATGAGGTCCTTGATCGAGCGCGCCGCCAGCAGGCGCCGGTCGGCGTCGAGCGGATCGATGCCGAGATCCTCGGGACGGCGGATCACGCCGCGCTGCCTGAGCTGCTCGACCAGCTTCGCATCACGCGCGCGGCCGATGTCGGTGTAGCCGGCAACGCCGCGGATCGCCTGCTCGCGCTCGTCCTTGCTCCGGCACATCAGGAGGTTGGCGATGCCCTCCTCGGTGACGATGTGGGTGACGTCGTCGGAGTAGACCATCACCGGTGCCAGATCGAGCTCGAGCTCCTGCGCCAGATCGAGCGCATCGAGCCGCTCGACGAACAGCGGGGCACTGCGCTCGCCAAAGGTCTCGCCGATCTGCACCACGAGCTTGCGGCCGCGGCGCAGCGCTGCGTTGGAATCGGGATCGGCCTCGGCGCCGGCCTTGAGCCAGGGTTCGCTCGGATGGCGGCGGCCGCGCGGATCGGATCCCATGTTGGGCGCGCCGCCGAATCCGGCAATGCGGCTGGTCGTCACCGTCGAGCTGTGGCCTTCGAGATCGATCTGGAGCGTCGATCCGATGAACATGTCGCAGGCATAGAGGCCCGCCGTCTGGCAGAAGGCGCGGTTCGAGCGCAGCGAGCCGTCGGGACCGGTGAAGAAGATATCGGAGCGCGCGGCGACATAGTTTTCCATGCCGACCTCCGATCCGAAGCAGTGGATCTGGTCGATCCAGCCGGCTTCGATCGCAGGAATGAGGGTTGGATGCGGGTTAAGCGCGAAATGGGTGCAGACCTTGCCCTTGAGACCGAGCTTCTCGCCATAGGTCGGCAGCAGCAACTCGATCGCGGCGGTGTTGAAGCCGATGCCGTGGTTGAGTCGGCGCACGCCGTAGGGTGCGTAGATGCCCTTGATGGCGAGCATCGCCGTCAGGATCTGGGTCTCGGTGATGGCGGCGGGGTCGCGGGTGAAGAGCGGCTCGACATAGAAGGGACGGCCGGCCTCGACCACGAAATGCACGAGGTCGCCGGGGATGTCGACGCGCGGCACCTTGTCGACGATTTCGGTGACCTGCGCCACGACGAGGCCGTTCTTGTAGCTCGTCGCCTCGACCACCGTCGGCGTGTCTTCGGTGTTCGGCCCCGTATAGAGGTTGCCGTCCTTGTCGGCACTCACGGCCGCGATCAGCGCGACGTTCGGCGTGAGGTCGATGAAGTAGCGGGCGAACAGCTCCAGATAGGTATGGACCGCGCCGAGCTCGATCTTGCGGCCGAACAGCATCCGCGCGATGCGCGCCGACTGCGGGCCCGAATAGGAGAAGTCGAGCCGCCGCGCGATGCCCTTCTCGAAGATGTCGAGATGGGAGGGCAGGACGACGCCCGACTGCACCATGTGCAGGTCATGGACATCCTGGGGCTCGAGGTTCGCGAGCGCCGCGGCGAGGATGTCGGCCTGCTTTTGATTGTCGCCCTCCAGGCACACCCGGTCCCCTGACCGGATCACCGCTTTCAGAAACGCGGGCAGGCTCGGGATCGGGACGACCTTTCCCTTGGCGTGCTGTCGGCCGGCTGCCAGGCGCTCGCCGAGGGCGGCCTTTTGCATACCCCAATCGCTCATTTCGGCTCCTTGGCATGCGGGGTTGGCTTTGATGACGCTTAATGTATGCGTATTGCCTTCAAAAGTCAATTAGCGTATACACAAAACCTATAAGCGATGGATATTCGCATACACAGGAGGGAATTTACGATGCGAATGCATGCAGATAGTCCAAGTCCTGCGGATCGTACTCCGCTCGCAGAGGGGAGGCGTCCGTGACCATTTCCGGCGTAGCGCTCCTTGCGATCTGCACGCTGCTGGGGAGCCTGCTTGGCGACCTGCTCGGCGTCGCCCTCGGTGTGAAGGCCAATGTCGGCGGCGTCGGCATTGCGATGATGTTCCTGATCGCGGCCCGGCTCTGGCTGGTGCGGCACGGCCTGCTCAGCCGCGGGCTCAATACCGGCGTCGAGTTCTGGGGCAGCTTCTACATTCCGATCGTGGTTGCCATGGCCGCGCAGCAGAACGTCGTCGCCGCGGCAAAAGGCGGTCCGATCGTCGTCATTGCGGGCGCCGGCGCGGTCGCGGTGTGTTTCGCGATGGTGGCTTTGATCGGCCGGTTCAGTGGCCCGGTCGAGACCATGGACGAGATCGAGGCCCGAGAGGCGCTCGAGGCGAGCGTGCCTCACTTCAAGTCCGGGAGGGTCGGATGACCATGATATCTCACATTCTCGCTGCAAATTCGCTGATCACCGCCTTTGCCGCCGTCGGGATCCTGATGTGGATTTCCGGCGCGATCTCGAAATACCTCACCTTCGGACGCATCCACGGCTCGGCGATCGCGATCATGCTGGGTCTCGTGCTGGCCTTTTTCGGCGGCATCGCCACCGGCGGTGAAAAGGGCGTCGCCGATCTGCCGGCGCTGACCGGGATCGGCCTGATGGGCGGCGCGATGCTGCGGGACTTTGCCATCGTCGCCACCGCCTTCGAGGTCGACGTGGTCCATGCGCGCAAGGCCGGGCTGATCGGTGCGGTCGCGCTCGGATTGGGGACGGTCGTTCCGTTCATTCTCGGCGTTCTCGTCGCCGCGGCGTTTGGCTACACTGACGCCGAATCGTTGACGACGATCGGTGCCGGCGCGGTCACCTACATCGTGGGACCGGTCACGGGGGCGGCGATCGGCGCGTCATCACCGGTTATTGCGCTCTCGATCGCGACGGGTGTATTCAAGGCAGTGATCGTGATGATCGGCACGCCGTTCGTGGCGAAGATGATCGGCCTCAACAATCCGCGCAGCGCGATGGTGTTCGGTGGATTGATGGGAACGGTCAGCGGCGTTTCCGGAGGGCTTGCGGCGACCGATCGGCGTCTGGTGCCTTACGGCGCATTGACCGCGACGTTTCACACCGGGTTGGGATGTCTGGTCGCGCCGTCCATCCTTTATTTCGCGGTGCGCGCGATCATAGGAGAGTGAATGGCAGGTCTGTTCAAGGTCGCAGCCGATGCGGAAGACGATGGAGGACTGCTCTCCGATCGCATCCGAAATGCGCTCACTGACGAGATCGCGTCCGGAACGCTCGTCGCCGGTTCGGCCTTGGAAGAGCAACAGCTTGCCGATCGCTTCGGGGCTTCCCGCACGCCGGTGCGGGAGGCGCTGCGACAACTCGCAATCAGCGGCCTGGTGGAGGTGCGCGGGCGCCGCGGTCTTGTCGTTGCGCGGATGACACCCGAACGTATCATGGACATGTTCGAGACTAGTGCCGAGGTGGAGGCCATGTGCGTCAGGCTGGCGACCTACCGCATGACGCCGCTTGAGCGCAGTCGTCTGATCGAACTCCACGAGGGCTCGCTGACGATGGTCGAGGCGAGTAATGTCGATGCGTATGACACGTTCAATCGAGAATTCCACGAATGTATCTACCGCGCGACGCACAACTCGTTCCTCGCCGAGCAAGCGCAAGACGTTCGCTCGCGGCTCAGCGCCTTCCGTCGCACTCAATTGCGGCAGGGTGATCGCATTCGTCGGTCTCGTGACGAGCATGAGGCGATCATGCAGGCGATTGCGGAAGGGGACGGCGATACCGCATCGCGCAGAATGCGCGCTCATATGTTGAATGCCGCTGCGGCGCTCGGGCGCTACATCGATGATCGCTTTGGCAAAGATGGATCGCGGAGCATCAGCGATGGCTCGCTGTCGGATCAATAAAGAAATGCAAAACCTGTGCTCGGTCAATTCACTGGCCAGCAACTCGTTCGCCTTGGTCTTCCTAGGGAGATGGCTCGCGGAGCCTTGGGCGGAGTCGTCATACTAGACGACACCAACGACGGGATCTCATGCATCAGACGCTTGCCTGATCCTTATTGCGAAACCTCGACCATGGAAACGGTCTTTGTTAAAGCGTGCCGGACGCTTACTGATTTTTCCCAGACATTCGGAAAAATAGATGCGCTCTCTGACAATCCCGGTTGTATTAGTTGCGTTGACGAGCAGCATGTCGCCGGGCATTGCCCAGTCGCTCGACCTCGAGGCACGCGTGGCAATGCTCGAGAGGAAGGTCGCTAACCTGCAGAACAGCAGAGCGATCGAACGGCTGTACCGCGCCTACGGATATTATTTCGATAAGGGTCTCTGGAAAGACTCCCGTGCAAACAATGCTTCCACCAGGTCGCTTCGATCGGAGCAACTCGCCTGTGAATAAAGTGTGGCGAGATGCGAATCGTCGGATCCGATTAGGCGGATCCGCTCGCCTGGCGATAGTGTTGGCTGAGGCACTGCCGGCGCGATGCCCTGATGCTGATATAGCAACCCGATGTCTTCGAAGCCTAATTTGGCATAGAGCGGCGCACCGCTCGGGGTGGCCTGCAGGACAATCGTGCACCCCTTCAGACGTGCCATCACATCCAGCATGAGCTCCCGGGCGACGCCTTGGCCTTGCATCGACTTGTCAACGATCACCATGCCCACAGTCGCCAAAGTGGGGCCCATAGCGAAAAGCAAGCAAAAATGCCCAATCTTCGCGGCGATGAGGCCAAAGAAACCGTTGGGACAGGTTCCAGGCGTCGTCGAGATCGGTTTCCACCATCGAGCGAACTATGGTGCGGGACATCGGCAGTTCCTATTGAAGCGGATTGAAGCGGGCCGACGCTCAGGACTTGACGGCAACCATTTCGATCTCGACCTTCGCTGCCAATGGCAACGAGGCGACGCCGATTGTTGTGCGTGCGGGATAGGGTTCTGAGAAGTGCTTCGCGTAGACAGCGTTCATCGCGGTGAAATCGCCCATGTCCGTCAAGAAGACGTTGCACTTGACGACATTATCCAACGAGAGACCTGCCCCTTCCAGAACCGTTACAAGGTTGCGGAAGCATTGGTACGCTTGGGCCTCTATTCCACCTTCGACCAATCGGCCAGTGACGCTATCGATAGGGGTCTGACCGGAGAGATAGATGAAACCATTCGCGACCACACCGTGGGAGTAAGGACCGACTGCAGCGGCGCCTGCGGCGTTGATTGCTTCTCTGCCCATTATTGCCATTCTCCTTTGTTGATTCATCCCGCGCTGTTTGCCAGGGAGAGCCAGTTGAAGAAAAGTACCCCAGCGAGATCACCGGGCTGAAGTTAAAGCGGGCTCGCTCGCAGAGCCGAAAATCGCCGCCAGTATGGCCAATGCGGCCAAATAGACGCGGTTGCGGTGAACCGCTTCGTCGCGATGATCGGCGTAAGATCTCCGTCGATGGCAGCAATCTAAACACCGAGCGACATTCTGTTGGACCAGATGGGGTAGTCGGTCGCGTCTCCGACTCCACCACTGACCGGTTCTCTAATTCAACGCGACATAGGTGGCTTGAATTTCGGCGGCACGTCTTGGGCTCCATCGAGCCGGCCTAGCAGCCCATGAATATCTCCCAGGACCCATAGATCCTGAACCTTCCCGCCACGGAAGATGAAGATCGGAGTGCCATACCACCAGACATGCTGCCCGGTGGGCTCGCGCCCAAAGAGCGGCTTTCGATGAATTCCGTGAAAACGCAGCTTTCCGGATACCCGATCACCCTCTTCGATCAAATCCAGAATGTCCGAGGTGTAACCGTCGAGAGCGTCGTTGATCCATCGTACATAGTCCCCGAACTGCGAGTGTCCAACCAGAACAGGGCCGAGTGAGCCACGGAACGTGAAATCCGGATGAAAGATTTCGGGAATTAAGCTGACATCCGCGCGATCCCACATGTCCTTGTAGAATCGGAAGACCAGCTTTTTTTGTGGAGTGAGGCTGCGGGGATCCAATTCCATCGCGGTCTCAAGCCCAGGTGGCGCTGCAATCATTTGCTTCTCCTGCCTGATTTTACTCGTCTTATGACTCGCCTTTCGGATTAGTCCTCTTAGTCCTCTTCCACGAAGGCGTCCTCGCGGGTCTTTCGGAACGAGGGAAGAAGGACCATCAACAAGGCGAGGAGTGCGATGATTAGCATCGTCAGGCTGATGGGGCTCTTCACAAAAACCAACGGATCCCCGCGCGACAGCGTGAGCGATCTCCGCAGGTTTTCTTCCATCATTGGCCCGAGAATGAAGCCGAGCAGCATGGGGGCAGGTTCGCATTTGAGCTTGGCGAACACGTAGCCGAGCAGGCCGAAGACGGCCATGAGATACACGTCGAAGGATGTGTTGTTCAAGCTGAACACGCCGATGGCACAGAACACCATGATGCCGGGAAACAAGATGTGGTAGGGGATCGTCAGCATCTTCGCCCACATCCCGACGAGGGGCAGGTTGAGCAAAATGAGGAAGAAGTTGCCGATCCACATCGAAGCGATGATCCCCCAGAATAGGGCGGGCTGCTGGCTCATGACCGCCGGTCCGGGCTGAATACCGTGAATGATGAGCGCGCCGATCATCAGCGCCATCACCGGGTTCGAGGGAATCCCAAGCGTGAGCATCGGAATGAAGGAGGTCTGCGCGCCTGCATTGTTTGCAGATTCCGGCGCCGCAACGCCCTCGATCGCTCCTTTGCCAAACTCTGATGGCCGCCGCGAAATCTTCTTCTCGACCGAGTAGGCGGCGAACGAGGAGAGCATGGCCCCGCCACCGGGAAGAATGCCGAGTGCCGATCCGAGGATAGTCCCGCGTAGGATCGGTCCGACGATGCGTCGCCAGTCTTCGCGGGTCGGCATCAGGTTCGTGACCTTGCTGACGAAGACGGCGCGATCGCTTTCGTTTTCGAGGTTGCGGATGATCTCGCCGACGCCGAACATGCCCATCGCGACGGTGACAAATCCGATCCCGTCGGCGAGCTCAGGTATGCCGAAGGTGAAACGTTGCACCGCCGAGTTGGGGTCCGTTCCGACCACGCCAAGCAGCAGGCCGAACACGATCATGCCGAACGCTCGCAGCAACGACCCGTGCGCCAGCACGACCGAGGCGCTCAATCCCAGGACCATCAGGGAGAAGTATTCCGGCGGCCCGAACTTCAGCGCCACCTGCGCCAGCGGCGGAGCTGCGAGCGCGAGCAGAAGGGTGGAAACCGTGCCGGCGAAGAACGAGCCGATCGCAGCGGTCGCGAGTGCGACGCCGGCGCGTCCATTCCGCGCCATCGCGTAACCGTCCAGCGCAGTGATGACGGAAGAGGATTCACCTGGCAGGTTAATCAGGATTGCCGTCGTCGACCCGCCATATTGGGCACCGTAATAAATACCCGAGAGCATGATGAGCGCGGATACCGGCGGCAAGCCGAACGTAGCGGGAAGCAGCATCGCAATCGTGGCGACCGGTCCGAGCCCCGGCAGAACGCCGATCAATGTTCCAAGGAAGACGCCGATCAGGCAATACCCAAGACTGAGAAACGATCCAGCTGTCTGAAATCCGAGCAGAAGGTTGGAGAGAATGTCCATCGTGCCCTCAATCTGTGAACCAGGAGCCGAGGATCGGCATGGGGACGCCAAGTCCGTAGACGAACACCAGCGCGCAGAAGGCCGAGAGCAAGGCGGCCATGATCAGCCCCTGCTTCCATGCGAACTTGACGCTTGCATAGGCGCTGACGAGAGTGATTGCAGAGACCGCGATGATGATGCCGGCCCGCTCGATCAGGACACCGAACAGAATGGAACCGAGGGTGACTAGGGCCAATCCCTTGAGTGCAAATCCGTCGAGTCTTGCATCGTCCACGGCGAAGGATCTCAGAAGCGTAGTGAGGCCGATGCCTGCCAATACGACCGAGAGCACGACCGGAAAGAAGCTCGGCCCCATGCGCAAGGGTGTGCCAAAGTCGTAATTGCGGGCGATCCAAAGAAAGACGGAGGCGACCGCCAGAAACAGAAGCCCTGACCAGAAGTCAGCCGGATTTCGAATACTCAGACGCATCGGGGCCCCCTTGGCGTTCACCTGTTCACGTCAACGACCGTGCGACCGCGCACTTGGCCACTCATGAGGCGAGCGGCGGCAGGCACGACCTCGCTCAATCCGATCTCGACAGCGGTCTTTTCGAGATCCGATGCCGATAGGAGTGAGGCGAGCCGATCCCAGGCCTCAACGCGCTCGGCCTTGGGCCGCGTCACGCTGTTAATCCCGAACAGCGTGACCCCGCGAAGGATGAACGGCGCGACACTGGCCGGCAGATCGAGGCCTTGCGCCATACCGCAAGCCGCCACCGCGCCATCGGCCCTGGTGCTGGCGCAGATGTTAGCCAGGGTATGGCTTCCGACCGAATCGACGGCGGCGATCCATCGCTCTTTCTGGAGGGGCTTGCCGGGCTCGGAAAGCGAGGCCCGGTCGATGATTTCTGCGGTTCCGAGACTCTCCAGATAGGATCGCTCCTCGGGCCGTCCGGTCGAGGCGACGACACGGAAGCCAAGCTTGCTGAGCAGCATGATCGCGATGCTGCCGACCCCTCCGCCGGCGCCGGTCACCAGCACGTCGCCCGGGCCAGGACGGATGCCATGCTTATCGAGCGCCATGACGCAGAGCATCGCTGTGTAACCGGCGGTCCCTATGATCATCGCGAGGCGCGAAGGCATTGCGGCCGGTAGTTTGATAAGCCAGTCGCCCTTGACCCTGGCTTGTTGCGCCAGACCGCCCCAATGTTGCTCGCCGACGCCCCAGCCGTTCAAAACCACGCGGTCGCCTGCGGCGAATGCCGGATCGGAGCTCGACTTGACCACGCCAGCGAAATCAATTCCCGGCACCATAGGGAATGATCGTACGATCGGTCCCTTGCCCGTAATCGCGAGGCCATCCTTGTAGTTCAACGTGCTGTATTCGACATCGACCAGCACGTCGCCCTCGGGAAGTCGGCTTTCAGGCAGTTCGGTCACCTTCGCCCGATAACCCTGTTCGTCCTTTTCGATCAGTACGGCTTTCAACATCACCAAACTCCTGTCTACGACGTCTGCTTTCGGCCGGATTTCGATGATCGCGGGCGCGGTAGCCCAGCCATGAATCCCGCAATGAAGGTGTCGAGCGGCGTGCTATTCCTGACGAGGCGAGCCCGCATCACCGCACCCTCCCAGCCGATCCAGAAGAACTCGGCCAGCGCCTCGCAGTCCGCGGACGCTTCGATCTCGCCGGCTTCGCGCGCAAGCTCGAGGCAGCGTGCCACCTTGCGCTGCCAGCCCTGCACAATGTTGTCGAGTGCGACGCGGTAGTCCTCAGGGAGCGCCTCGACATCCTGGCTGAGATTTCCGACAAGGCAGCCGCGCGTGTACTGGTACTTGGCCATGCCCGACTTGGCATCCTCAACGAAGGCGCACATCCGTTCGGAAGGTGCGAGGCTTTCGTTGTTCAGAGCCCGATCGAGCTTTCGGCAGAAGAACGCATCATAGGCCTTCATGACTTCCCGAACGAAGTCCGCCTTGCTGCCGAAGTAATGATAAAACGAGCCCTTCGGCACCGTCGCGCGGCGCAACAAAGCGTCAAGGCCGGTCGCCGCAAACCCCTGTTCCGTCAGCACCTCCATGCCACAGCGAATGAGGACTTTGCGCGTTGCAGCAAAGCCGAGGTCGCGCCGTTCAGCCTCCGTAACTATCCGGGGTTTGTTCTTATTCTGCGTCATGTGTCACCATTAGACCGATCGTCTAGAAACACGCCAAGCTCTTTCAGGCAACAGAAAAGCCGTCGCAATCGCATAAATCGTCTTTGCGACGCAGCAAAACCCGTATTCTGTGCAGCTTATTGATCGAAGTGGCACAAGTTGCTGCGTGATTGTGCGTCTGCTGTTTGCTGCGGAGGTGCGGTGCATGGACGCCATTAAGGTTTCGTACTTGACACAATGTGTCCTAGCTTCGATGGTGAAACCATCCTTTGAGAGGACGCCCCCATGATCCGATTCTTCGGAAGAGCTTTGCTGCTTGCTGCTGTCTCGCTGTGCTTCGGTTTGGCCTCTGCCCCGTCGATCGCGGCCGACGTCTATCCATCGAAGCCCATCAAGCTCGTTGTCGGCTTTCCGCCTGGTGGTCCCACCGACATTATCGGTCGCGTGATCGGACAAAAACTATCGAAGGAGCTGGGGCAGCCCGTCGTGATCGAAAACAACGGTGGCGCTGCTGGCCTCATCGGTGCAAACAACGTCGCTAAGGCGAAACCCGACGGGTATGCGCTTCTGGTCTCGGTCGAATCGTCGAACACCCGGGCGCTCGCGCTCAATCCGTCTGTTCCGTATGACCAGGCGAAGAGCTTCACTTACATCCGCAAGATCGCAAAGCAGCGCAATCTTGTCGTGGTCAATCCAGGTTTGCCCGTATCGTCCATTTCGGAGCTCATTGCGTATTTGAAAGCGCATCCCGGCGAAGTGAACTTCGGTGGGACCTTCGGTGCGACGTCGCACATCGCTGGCACGCTGTTCGACAAGGCCAACGGCACCAAAATGACGTTCATCAATTACTCTGGCGGTGGCCAGCCGGTCGTCGATACGATTGCGAACGTCGTTCAGGTCGGCTTCTTCACCGAATCGACGGTCGCGCAGCACATCAAGGCGGGGACGCTCAAGGCGATTGCGGTCGCTTCAAGCGAGCGCTCGCCGGCTTTCCCTGAGCTTCCGACTGTTGAGCAGGGTGGTGGCAAGCCGCTCGACGTTTCACCTTGGTTTGGTATCGCCGGGCCGGCGAAGTTGCCTCCGGACGTCGTCGAGAAGATTGGCGCTGCACTCGACAAGGGCGCCGACGACAAGGAATTTCTGGCGCAGCTCGAGACGCTTGGCGCTCTTCCGATTCATGGCTCGACAGCGGAGAGCGTTACGACCGACATCGGACAAGAGGTCGCGTTCTGGAATGAGTGGGCCAAGGAGATGGGCGGGTCCCTTGCGCGCTAGTCGCAGAGCCTGATCGGAACGCCGATGCTGGACTTTTATCATCAGTACGACGAGCTTCTCTCCGAGGAAGAGCGAAGGCACGTCGAGGCGACACGCGAATTTTGTACGGGTGTGTTCGCAGAATCCGTTCTGGCGTCGCACGTCGCCGGCGAGGCGTTTCCCGCAAAGTGGATCGCTGCATGGGCGGCAACCGGCTGGCTGGGTCTACAGGCGAAGCCGGCTCATGGCGGCTTCGGAGCGTCCTATCTGTGCAAGATCCGTGTCGCCCAGGAAATGGCGCGCCATAGCTTTGCGACTGCCTTCTGCTTAAACCATCACCAGGGCGGCGTGACGCGCCTGTCGCAGACCGGTACGCCGGCGCAGATCGAGCAACTCCTGACGCCTGCACTGCGAGGCGAACTCCTTCTGACCACCGCCATGAGCGAGCCCGGCGGCGGAAGCGATGTTGCCGCGCTGACTACAACTGCGACGCCTATCGCCGGCGGCTGGTCGCTGAACGGGACCAAGGCCTGGCTCACCAACGGCATGATGGTTGGCGGCCTCATCGTGCTCGCGCGCGTGCAAGACGCTGGGGGCGGAGGTGGCGACATCGCGAGCTTCTATGTGCCACTGGGTGAGGCCGCAACCGTCCGCCGACAAGAGATCGTCGTTCCGGGCGCCCGGTCCTTTCGCTTGGCCGAGATAGCCTTCGCCGATCACTTCGTGCCGGAATGGGGCTTGATCGCGTCTCCCGGTACTGCACTGAAGGCGTCGATGGCCTCTGTCAATGCCGCCCGCGTACATGTGGCCGCCATGTGCGTTGCGACGCTTCATGCGGCGCTCTGCGAGGCCGTAGCCTATTGCGAAGACCGCCACGCGTTCGGAAAGCCGCTCGTCGCGCATCAGGGTCTGCGATGGGAGCTCGCAGAGGTCTCCGTCCGGCTAGAGGCCGCGAACGCGCTGGTCTTTCGCGCCGCCGAGCAGGTCCAGATCGGCGGAAACCCTGTGGGTCTCGCGGCGCAGGCCAAGAAGTTTGCCGTCGATGCCGCCATCTGGGGGATCGATCAGTGCGTGCGGATCATCGGCGCGACCGGCGCGAGTGCGGCGCACCGTCTGAATATGCATCTCGCCGAGGTCCGGATGGCGGCTTACGCTGATGGCACGAACGAGATGTTGCTGGATCGCATCGGGCGTGGGCTACCGTCGGATTACCGAGACTGAATCGAAATCGAGCCTTTGACGGACAAGACACATGCGCAACGTAGTGGTTAGGGACGCCGAGGCGGCCGCTAAAGACATCAAAGACGGTCACACTGTGATGGTTGGCGGTTTCGGAGGCGCTGGCCTGCCGAAAGGAGTGATCACGGCGGTGCTTGACGCAGGCGTGCGTGAACTCGTTGTGATTTCCAACAATGCCGGCTCGTCCGATGACGACCTTTCGCTCTGGTTCGGCGCTGGAATTGTGCGCAAGATCATCTGCTCGTATCCGCGAAACGCGCAACAATTCGCGGAACAATATCGGGCGGGCACGGTCGAACTCGAGCTCGTTCCGCAAGGCACGCTGGTCGAGCGTATCCGGGCCGGAGGCGCCGGCCTCGGAGGCTTTCTCTCGCCGGTCGGCGTCGGAACGGTGTTCGCGGATGGTAAGGAAAAAATCACCGCGCAGGGCCGGGAGTTCATTCTCGAGTTGCCGCTGCGAGCGGACTTCACCTTCATCAAGGGCCATCTAGCCGACAGTCTCGGCAACATCACCTACAACAAGAGCGCGCGCAACCACTGCGCCGTCATGGCCACCGCCGGCGATACCGTGGCGGTGGAGGTGGACCGGATTGTGGACGTTGGGGAGCTCGATCCGGAAACTATCGTGACACCCTGCATTTTCGTTGACCGCGTGTTCACAAGGAGCCGTTGATGAGGCCGCTTTCGCGAGACGCGCTCGCCCGCATGGTGGCGCTGCATCTTCCAGACGAGGGGTTCGTCAACCTCGGCATCGGCGCGCCCACGCATGTCGCGGACTATCTACCGTCTAGTTCCGGCGTAATGCTTCATAGCGAAAACGGCGTTCTCAACGTGGGGCCTAAACCTCCGGAGGGTAAAGAGGACTGGGACCTGATCAACGCCGGAAAGATGCCGATCTCGCTCAAGCGAGGCGGATCATATTTCGATTCCAGCCTGTCCTTTGCGATGATGCGAGGTGGCCATCTCGACGTCGCCGTACTCGGAGCTTTCCAGGTTTCCAGGGATGGCGATCTGGCGAACTGGACGACCGGCGACAACGGATCTCCACCAGGTATCGGCGGCGCGATTGACTTGGCGGTCGGCGCGAAATCAATCTGGGTGATGATGGACCACACGACCAAGGACGGACGTCCGCGGATCGTCGAGCGCTGCGGATACTCGCTCACCGCACGGAAGGTGGTCACGCGCATTTTCACGAATCTCGCTATTCTCAACGTGACGGAAAATGGCCTGGCGATGGACGCATTGCTCGAGGGTACGACGGTCGCGGGCTTGCAGAATCTTACCGAGGCGCCGCTGCTTACACCTGGCAAGGTCCGCACCATTAAGCAGGACGGGACCGTCGTTCCATGACCTATCGTATTGCCGAGTTGATCGCGGACAGCCTCATTGCCCACGGTGTCGATCGTGCCTTCGGCGTTCCCGGCGAGAGCTTTCTGCCGCTGCTGGACGCGTTGCATGACAGAGACGAAATCGATCTGGTGACGTGCCGCCACGAGGGCAGCGCGAGCCTCGCGGCGGTCGCTGATGCCAAGCTGACCGGGCGTGCCGGCGTCGTGATGGCCAGTCGCGGACCAGGTGCCTTCAACGCGGCGCTCGGTCTGCATGTGGCGGCGCAGGAGGCGATTCCGCTCGTGATGCTGGTTGGACAGGTCGACCGTCCAAACCTCGATCGCGAAGCGGTGCAGGAGATCGACTGTAGTCGCTCCTTCGATGGCGTCCTGAAGTGGGCGGTTCGATTGAACGTCGCGGCTTTGGTCCCAGAGATGATGGCCCGCGCATTTGCAATTGCGCAGTCCGGCACGCCCGGTCCGGTTGCTGTCGAACTGCCGGAGGACCTTCTGGCCGATATGGCGGATGGACTTGTTGCTAGAACCCACGGAACGGTGCAGCCAGAGGCCGGCGCGGATGCAATCGAGAAGGCCGGCGTCATGCTCGCCGCTTCAGAGCGGCCTATTCTGCTAGTCGGCGGGGAGTGTCGGACAACTGCGTTCCGGAAAGATCTGGTCGCCTTGAGCGAAAAGTGGAATGTTCCGGTCGTCGTCGCCGCCAAGATGCAGGACGAGTTTCCCAACAATCATTCTCTCTGGGCGGGCCAGCTCGGCTTCTTTACCGCTCCTGCGCACGTGAAGCTCTTCGAGCGCGCCGATCTCATTGTTGCGATCGGAAGTCGCCTTAGCGATCTTTCTTCGCTCGGATTTGCGTTTCCTCGACAATCTCCGCCGCGTCAGCCGCTTGTGCAGGTCTATCCGGACCCCGTTTCAATCGGGACACGCTTTCAAACCGACCTTGCGATCGTGTCTGGGGCGCACGCCTTCGTGCGCGGAATGCTTGCCCTAACGGGAGCGCCGAGGGAGAGGCCCGAGTGGTGCCAGGAGATTGCCGCTGCACGGACTGCGACGCATGGCTGGCCTCGATCGGGCGTTCCCTCGACTGACGTTTTTGGCCATGCCGTTACGGCCATTGCCTCGCACTTTCGGCCGGATGGGGTGGTCACGACGGACTCCGGCAACTTCGCCGGATGGGTCCACCGGATCTTCAGCTTCCAGCCTTCCGCGCGGTTGCTCGGTTCGGCATGCGGTGCGATGGGAAGCGGCGTTCCGTCCGGGCTCGCAGCAAGTCTGCGGTTTCCGGATCGACAGGTGATTGCATTTTGCGGAGACGGTGGCTTCCTGATGACAGGGAACGAACTGGCTACGGCGGTTGCAAGACGGGCCGATCTGAAGATCGTGATTTCCAACAACAACTCGTATGGTACTATTCGTTCGCATCAGGAGAGGGCGTTTCCGAACCGGCCGTACGGCACAGATTTGTCAAATCCTGATTTTGCCGCCTTGGCCCGCGCCTATGGCGCCGCAGGATACTGCATTTCCGACGCGAAAGACGCCCCGGCAATCGTGGCGGAGGCAATGTCGATGATTGGGCCGGTCGTGATCGAGGTGCGGTCCGACGTGCACCAATCGCCCGACAAGTCGATTGCAGCAGCCTCGTGCACAGCGCGGATAACCTAACCGGTTGAATATCGAAAGTAATCAAATGGACGGCGTCGTATCCGAGAAACCCCAGATCGCGACCTCATGGCAGGGCGTCGTGCGCTTTCTTCACAAGACGCCACGTGCGTTTCTTCCCATGCGCGGGTTCTCCGAACTCCAACTGATTGCCAACCGTGGCATCGAAGGCGACCGTTACCTGATCGGGCACGAGACCGGCTTCTACTCGCACAAGCCGGAGGAGGGGCGGCAAATCACCCTGTTCGAGATGGAGACCCTCGAAGCTCTGCGGCGCGACCACGGCATCGAACTGCTGCCGGAAGAGCATCGGCGCAACGTGACGGTCGAAGGCGTGCCGCTGAACCATCTCGTCGGCCGCCGCTTCAGGCTTGGGGAGGCGATCGTGGAGGCGACGCGCCTGTCCACGCCCTGCCGTCACATCGAGGAGATTCTCGGCAAGGCCGTGTTCGATCCGCTGATCAACCGCTCAGGATTGAACTGCAAGATCGTCGTAGGTGGTACCCTGCGCGTGGGTGACGTCGCTAGGCCCTTGTGATGACGAAGCCCATCAGGACCGTCTCGACCGTCGTTTCGCGGGTCGAGGATCTCGGCAATGAGACCAAGCGTTTCACGCTGGTGGATCAGGACGGTTGGGAGCTGCCGCCTTTCAAGCCCGGCGCGCATCTTGATGTGCACCTGCAACCTGGTCTGGTCCGTACCTATTCGCTTTGCAACGAGCCCGAAGACGACACCAGCTACGTCATCTCTGTGAAGCGGGAGCGCGACGGCCGCGGCGGCTCGAATTTCCTGCATGATCGGGTGCGGGTGGGAGACCGTATCGGCGTCTCTCTGCCGCGTGGCGGCATCGCGCTTGATCCGAACGAAATGAACGTATTCGTGGCGGGTGGGATCGGCGTGACGCCATTCATCTCTGCGATCCGGCACCTCGAGCGACACAGACGCACCAACTATAGACTGCATTGGACAAGTCGGGGGCAGCCCGTCCTCTCCGACATGATCGCTCCCGCGATCGAGGCCGGTCGCGTTCGGCTGTACGACACGGCCGTGCAGCCGAAGCCAGTGATTACCGAGCTAGTTGAGGAGTTCGCCGGCGGTGCCTTTGCGGCCTGCTGCGGGCCGGAGCCTATGCTCAGGGATTTCGAGGATGCCGTAGAGGGCTGGCCAGACGAGCGCAAGCACGTCGAAATGTTCATGCCGCCGAAACGGGTCGCCCAGAGTGACGTGCCACCCTATGAGCTCGTTCTGCGAGTCAGCAAGAAAGTGGCAACGGTTGTGCCTGAGGTCGGCTTGCTCGGAACGCTCGAGGCGTTGGGCATCGATGTGCCGGTCTCGTGCGGAGGCGGCATCTGCGGTGCCTGCCGGACCCGATGGATTGAAGGGCCTCCCATCCACAGGGATCGCGTGCTTTCGCCAGCCGAGCGCCAAAGCGAACTCATCGTCTGCGTAGGCGATTGCGCCGGGCCCAAGCTGGTGTTGGACCTCTGATTTGCCTTCCCAAGGTGATGCCGATGACTGCGCCAGACTGGGGCAGTGTTGATCTGGGGCAGAATATCACACAGATTGGGCTCGAGCGTCTCGCGTGCTCCATTTTGCTGATTCGATTGATATGACCCTCAATCTGAAATTCCTCCGCGTCCAAAGCGGGATGACCCTCGAGCAACTTGCGGCCGATTCGGGGCTGACAAGAAGTTACCTGTCCAAGCTGGAGCGCGGTCTCTCGTCGCCCTCGATTGGTTCAGCGCTCAAGATAGCCGAAGCACTGGGTACGTCCCTTGACCGGCTGTACGGACAACAGGACGACAAGGATCCGGTAGCCATCGTGCGAGCAGAGAATGGCAAGCCAGGAGATGCCACGACATATTTGTCACTGGTTGCCGGGCTGGCACCGGATCGCATCATGCGCGCCTTCATTGTTCGACCCACGAAAACGGCAAAACGGGGCCGGATCATGAGTCATCATGAAGGCGAGGAAATCCTTTTCATTCTGACCGGCAAGATCGAACTTCTCATCGGAAGGCGAAAGGAAGTCCTTTATTCGGGCGACTGCGTGCAGTTCGATTCAACGATTCCTCACAAGCTGACCGCTCTCTCGTCGGAGGCCGCGTCCGCACTGGTGGTGATCGCAACAAAGGAGACCTGAGATTTGTCGGGGAGTGACGTTGTCAATTCGACGACGAAAATCGCCGAGCTCAAGCATGAGCTGGAAACGAATCGCCGTTCATCACCGGAGCTGGACGATACGCAGGATCGAGGCCCTCCACGCGGATCACCGCGCGTAACGAGAGGCAGAAAAAATTGACGGTCATCAACGATGGATCGGCAAACTTCCCCACAGCGTGCAGAATGATGAAGCTCTACGATACGCAACGATCGGGGAATGCCTGGAAGATCCGACTCCTCGCCGGGCTTCTGAATATACCCCTGGAAAGGGTTACGTTGTCGATCAAGCGAGGTGACCTCGACGATCCGGAGTTTCTCAAACGTAGTCCGCTTGGCATGGTTCCGATCTTGGAGCTCAAGGATGGGTGCACCATCGGCGAATCTATTGCCATCCTGCAATTTCTAGCTCTTGGAACGCCGTGGTGGCCCGTCGCCGCCCTCGATCAGGCATACGTGTTGATGTGGTTGTCGTTCGAGCAATCACAGCACATGCATCCATTGGCGCAATTGCGGCTACATCTAAGCCTTCGTCGTGACCGTGGAGCTGGAGACGAAGATATGGTTCGTTTTAAGGCCGAAGCAGAGCATGCCTTGCACTTGTTGGATGAGCAACTTGCAAGGCAGGGCCGTTCTGGCTGGATCGCCACGCAAACTCATCCGAGTATTGCCGATGTGGCCCTTTATCCGTACACGCGTCTTGCAAGTATGGGCGGGATCGATTTGGAGACGTTTCAAAATCTCCCGCCTTGGCTTGCGCGAATAGAAAGCCTGCCCGGCTATCAGCCTCTTTTTTCAGGCCGCTACGATCTCAATTTTGCGACGATCGAAATGGCAGGCAAGACGAAATGAAGGACCTCTATGACCGTACCAGGTACGGCATGCCTCTATCAGATCTGGTTCGCGGGTAACCACGCCGAGATCGGCGGGAGCTATCCTGAGAGCGAGTCGCGGCTGTCAGACATCACGCTCGACTGGATAGTGGAATTCATCGCCGAGAAGATCCCCGAGGCTGGTCGCGTGATCGTCGACAAGAGCCTGCTGCGGCTCTATCCGTCGGCCGATGGAATGATGCACGACGAATGCATGGTCGGGATGGGCGGGAACGTGCTCCATGGGTCGAAAGCGGTCCGCGGCGTGCCGGACTCTGCGCAACTTCACGAGACGGTCTATGAACGGCTCGCGATGAAATCGGTGCGCAACTACACGAGCTTCGGTCCGTACAGCGTGTTGGGTGGGAGCGCCGTTTTGCTGATGCAGGCGTTGCCGACACCAAAGCGAGTCTGATGCGACGTTTTTCGTAGTCGACCGTCGCACGTTCTTGTGCGGCTATCGAGCCTTTATCTCTTTTGCACCACTTCCTTAAACGAGACCGTCTTCTCGCCCTGGGTGATGGTTTCAATCACCGGGATGCCCGAAGCTTTCACCATTTGCTTCCATAAGTCATCAAGGTCGGACAAACACTCGGCAACGACTTCCGGCTTTATTTCTCCCTGCCAGTCGGCGGCTAATACGGAGCCTTTCGTCAGCTCCTCGCGCGTGCCCTCCTTCTCCTCTTCGGTCTTGAACTCTGCAGGCTTCCCATGAGCCAGAGTGTCACGCAGCTTCTTCATCCTCATCATGGAACTGAGCGGGCGCTTGTCTTCTTCGACGGCTATGCCGATCGCTTTGAAGACCTTGTCGCGTTTCTTCGAGAGTTTGGCCATCTCGTCCCACGACGTGAGTTTGCCGTTCTGGAAGAGTTTGTTGCCCATGAAGTTGAGGTTCGCCTCGAAGGCAAAGGCAATCATGAGCGCGCAGGCCATGCCGTCGAAGCCGATACCCTCGCGGTCGCCCTTCTTCAGCTTCTCCTCAATGACTTCGTGAAAATAGGTCGCTCCTTGGGAAAGGTCGTTGTGGATGTAAATTTTGGCGTCGGTCTGAATCCGCGCCTTCACGCTCTCCTGCACGCTTCCATCCTTTATGCCTCACCAAGCTTGGGCGTCTTCGGCGTGAAGCATAGCGCAGCTCGACCAGCACCATGCCCTAACCGAGGCGTCCGTTGAGCCTTGTAACGACGCCGAGCCATTTTTTCTTGAGAGGAGCCGAATTGGAGGTGTGCCCCTGTTGTGCCCCGCACTTTTCGGGGCACACTTCCGGGGAATCGATCTTCTAAATTGTTGAATTTCTTGGTCTAATGGTGGGCGCACAAGGGATCGAACCTTGGACCTCTCCCGTGTGAAGGGAACGCTCTCCCGCTGAGCTATGCGCCCGGGACCATCATGCAGACGGCCGGACCTCATCGGCCGGCCGGCGCATCGGAGCCCGCGATTTAGAAGTGCGGGCTAGAAGTGTCAAGTTTTCAGGCGGCTTGAGGTCGGAAAACCTTGCTTCGGTGTCTTAAATCCGCGGCGAGGCCGGATTTCGGCCTGCTTACGCGCCCTGCTGGCGGGCGCGGGAGGCGTGGGCCTGCAGTGCGCGGATGCGCTCGGCGAGCGTTCCGCCGCCTTCGGGGAGGGCGGCTGCGGCGCCATTGGTCGCGGCGCCATTGGCCGGGCGCGGCGCGGGTTTCGGCGGCTGGCCAGCCTCGGCGGCCAGCAGTGCCTCGATCGGCGAGTTCGGGCCCTCGAGCTGCATCGCGAGTTTTGCCACCTCGGCGGCGATGTCGTTGATGCGCTCGCGCAGCAGCGCGTTCTCCATGCGCTCGGTCGCCCAGGAGCTCTCCGCCTGCTGCTGGATCGCATTGATGTCGCGCTGGAGCTTGGCGCGCTCGTCACGTGCGGTGCCGAGCTGTTCTTCCAGCGCGGCCTTCTCCGCGCGCATCGTCTCGAACGCAGCCGACGACTTGCCACCGCTCAACGCGGCGATCTCGACGCGCAGCTCCTTGATGGTGCGCTCGGCGCCTTCGTTGGTCTGGCGCAGCTGGTTGTTCTCATAGTCGCGCTCGGCAAGCAGCTTGCCTTGCGTGGCGAGGCGGCCTTCGAGATCGGCGACGCGGCCGGACAGCATCTCGGCTTCCTTCACCTGCACGATGAGCTGGCGATCGAGTTCGGTGACGCGCTGGCTCAGATTCTCGACGCGGCCACGCGCGTCGCCGAGCTCGCGCGAGGCGGTCTCCGATTCCGTGCGTTCCTGCGTCAGCCGCGCCTGCGTGGCGGTGAATTCCTTCTCGGCATCGCCGACGCGGTTCTTCAAGTCCTCGATCTGGGCGCGCACCGCGATCAGCTCGACCTGGCGGCTCTCCGCCATCATCGAGCGGTCGGACAGTTCGGAGTTGATTTTTGCGAGCTCGCCCTGCTTGTTGCTCAGCGCAATCTCGGCCTCGCGCAAGGCTGCGGTCTTGGCGTTGAATTCCTCCTCGGTGGCGCGGAGCTGCTCCTTCACCGCCTTCTCGCGCGCCTCCAGCGCGAAGATCGTGGCGTTCTTCTCGCCGAGCTCGATCTTCATGCGGTTGATGGCGTCGCTCTTCTTGCCGAGTTCGGCGAGCTGGCTCGTGGTCTTGCTCTTGAGCTGGTCGACGCTCATCTCGAGCCGGCGCGCCGACATCGCGAATTCGGCGCGGAGCTGGTCCTTGTCGGCCTGGATCTCCGCCATCGACAGCGGCGTGGCGGCCTCGAGCCGGCGCGTGGTCAGGCGGACCGCGCGGTTATGCACCAGCGGCACGATGGCAAGCCCGCACAGCATCGACAGCAGGAAACCGATCGCCAGGTACATGATCGGTTCGACCATGGATCAGAACTCCAAAAACAAGGAAAAATTTACCAAAGACAATGCATGGCGGGCCGGCAAAAAGCCAGCCCTGCCCTGTTGTTAACGTGAATCCTGAGCTGGATCGGAGAGGGGAGCCCTAGAATGGGTTCCAGGTCGCCCGCGGCGTGTATTTGAGGTAGCCGATATTGGCGCCCAGCCGCAGACCGAGGCCGGAGCGGATCGGCACCAGCACGATGTTGTTGGCGGTCAGCGCCGTCATGCCGAAGCCGCCGATGATGTAAGCCGAGCCGTCGAGGCCGGCGAAGCGCTGGTAGATCGCGTTGGTGGCGGGCAGGTTATAGACCAGCGTCATGGTGCGCGCGCCGTCGCCGCCCCAGTCGAAGCCGAGCGACGGACCCTGCCAGTAGACGCGCAGGTCGCCGGCGTTCTTGGTGTAGAGCGTGCCTTCGCCATAGCGCAGGCCGGCGACGAAGGCGCCGGAGCCTTCCTCGCCGAGGATATAGCCGTTCGGCAGGCCCCATTGGCTGACCGCTTTCTCGATGATCGAGGCGAGGCCGCGCGACACGTTGCCGAAGAAGCGATGGCCGGCGTTGACGAGTTCGTCCGGCCCATAGGTGTTGGGCGTCGGGGTCCGCTGCGGCGGCGGCAGGTCCGGCGGCGGCGCCGCCGTCTGGGCGGAGGCCGGCACGATCCAGCCAGCCAGCGCTAGGAGCGCCACTGCGGCAAGGCGTGATGCGAAAGTCATAAAAGAACCCCTGGTATCGATCCCGGTCCGCTTCCCTTAACCTGACGCCAACAGGCACGGTTCTAGGTTGCACCGGATGTCCCCTCGACTCGAATGTTATCCGCAGCAACTATGACGGCACAACGGCAGGAAGATAGCCCTTTGCGCCCCGGAATTGCCTTGATCGGCCGTCTGGTCTGCCTGCTGGCGGGCATTTGGCTCGCCTGCTCCGGAGTGCCGACCCAGGCCGCCACCACCGAGCGGATCGTCGTCAATCGTTTCTCGGGCGTCGCGATCGAAGGCTTCGATCCCGTGGCCTATTTCGTCGATGGTGGCGCCGCGCAGGGGACGGCGGAGTACGAGGCCAACCTCTGGGGCGCGGTCTGGCGGTTCCGGAACGAGGGCAATCGGGCCTCCTTTCTCGCCCATCCCGAAATCTATGGCCCGCAGTTCGGCGGCTACGACCCGGCCGATATCGCGCGTGGCGTCGTCGTCGCCGGCAACCCCCGCTTCTTCGTGATCTCGGAGCAGCGGCTCTATCTGTTCAGCCGCGAAGACAATCGCGACGCCTTCGCCGCCAATCCCGAGCGCTTCCTGTATGAAGTCGGCAAGCGCTGGCCGGCGCTTCAGGACCAGCTCAGTCAGTAGGCATGACCGCCGCGGCATCGCCCCAGGCGACGAAGGCCGGGATGATGAAGCCGGTATCGCCACGTTCGCCGAACCGGATCTCGCCGCCCTTGCCGTCGGTCACCTTGCCGCCGGCTGCCGTCACCACGGCGCAGCCCGCGCCGACGTCCCATTCGCAGGTCGGCCCGAAGCGGGGATAGATGTCGGCGCTGCCCTCGGCGATCCGGCCGAATTTGACCGCCGAGCCGCACGTCTTTCTGACCGCGTTGGGCCGGCTGTCGATGAATGCTTCGCTTTTGGGGTCGCCGTGCGAGCGGCTCACCGCCGCGACCCAGGGCTCGCCGTGCCCGGGCAGTTTGCGGGTCCGGATCGGCTCGGCCGCGCCGATTGCGGTGCCGTGAAACGTCACGCGCTCGGCGCCGCGGCCGACGATGCCGCGCCAGAGCAGCCCGAGCGCGGGCGCGGCGACGATGCCGAGCAGCGGCATGCCCTCGGTCACGAGGGCGAGGTTGACCGTGAACTCGTCGCGACCGGCGACGAACTCCTTGGTGCCGTCAAGCGGGTCGATCAGGAAGAAGCTGCCGCGAAACGGCGGCGAAGCGAGCTGGCAGCGTTCCTCCGAGAGCGACGGCACGTCGTTCGCAAGCCGGGCCAGCCCCTCCGCAATGATCCGGTCGGCGGCGAGGTCGGCCTCGGTGACCGGCGAGCCATCCTGCTTGCCGTCGACCCGCATCGCCGCGCGATTGACCGCGAGAATCGCCTCGCCGGCCCGAACCACCAGCGCGGTCAGGGGCTCCATCAGCCGGGATGCGGCCTCGCCGTCGATAATCCTCACCTGCATGCCTCATTCATTGGCAATTCCATTCCCGCTCAACTGATTCGCCCGCGGCTTTATGGCCGCTTCGATCCGATCGCAAGCTAGCTGCCACAGGCTTGCGAATGTTAGAACCCCTGCCATCCGTCAAGCATGCTTGATTCGCCGCGTTCGCGCCGTGCAATTCCAGGAACCCTTTATGTCTGACGCTCCGTCACCCGCTACCGCTACTGCTCCCGATGCGCTCGAACTCGCGGCGCTCCTGTGCTCGCGGGTCTGCCATGATCTCATCAGCCCGGTCGGCGCCATCGTCAATGGCCTCGAAGTGCTCGATGATGATCCCAAGCCCGAGGACCGCGAATTCGCGCTCGACCTGATTCGCAAGAGTGCGAAGACGGCCTCCGCCCGCCTGCAGTTCTGCCGCCTCGCCTTCGGCGCGGCCGGCTCCTCCGGCGCACAGATCGACCTCGGCGATGCCCAGACCATGGCGCGCGGCCACATCGAGGACGGCAAGTGCACGATTGCGTGGAACCTGCCGCGGCTGCTGCTGCCGAAGAATCGCGTCAAGCTGCTGCTCAATATGCTGGTCGTGTCCCAGCACACGATCCCGCGCGGCGGCATGCTCACGATCGATCCGATCGGGGAGGGCGAGACGATGAGCTTCCGCATCACTGCGACCGGACACAACGCACGCCTGCCGCAGAACATCTCCGAGCTTCTGAGCGGCGAGCGCGGGCCGGCTGCAGACGCGCACGCGATCCAGCCTTATTACACGCGGCTGTTGGCGCAGGCCTGCGGGCTCACCGTGACGCTCAAGCTGGAAGGCGAAGCCATCATCATTGCCGCGTCGTAAGCGCGCCCATCGCTCTCAGACGTTAATCGAATCTTTACGAGGCGCTTCGGCTTGTCCGGAGCGCCTTATCTCTTTGTTGGTTCCGTTCTTTTGCACTTACTCAACCATTATTAAACGCTTTGCGGTGAAGCTGGCCCCATTCTGAAATGGCGCATCACAATTCGTGCGTGCCCTCCCTGTATGAAGGCCTGTTT
>NZ_JAIRDQ010000002.1 GCF_021458635.1 Bradyrhizobium monzae | reverse complement strand
TTCTATCGTCGAACTCCGACGGCGAAAGAATCCCGCGCTGATAGATACCCCTCACCCGTCTCGCCGCTTTGCGGCCACCCTCTCCCACAAGGGGAGAGGGTGCTACAGAGCCCGTAGCATAGAAGAGGCTACTTCGTCGCCCGCGGATCAATCGGCGTCTGCCCGCGCAGGCCCAAAATATCCTCCAGTATCTTCGCACCCGCGATCACCTGCGCATCGGCACGCGGTGCGCCGACGACCTGCACGCCGACCGGTAGGCCCGAGGCAGTGAAGCCGCAGGGCAGGGAGAGTGACGGGCAGCAGGCGAGCGTGATTGCATAGACGATGCCGAGCCATTCGACATAGTTCTCAAACTTCTTGCCCGCGCATTCCGCGACATAGCGGTGCTCGATCGGGAAGGGCGGAACGATCGTGGTCGGCGTCAGCAACAGGTCATAT
This sequence comes from Bradyrhizobium monzae, assembly GCF_021458635.1. Taxonomy (GTDB): domain Bacteria; phylum Pseudomonadota; class Alphaproteobacteria; order Rhizobiales; family Xanthobacteraceae; genus Bradyrhizobium. The sequence goes on along the minus strand of NZ_JAIRDQ010000002.1, from coordinate 974,957 downwards.
GTCTTGAAGAATTCGATCGCGCGTGCGGTCATGCCGACCCGCTGCGCTTCGGCACGCGCGAGCTGTTCGACCGTCAGCTTGAGGCCCTCTTCGATGTTCCAGATTACCTCGGGCTTGAGCAGGTCGCGCTTGGTGCGCAGCAGATTGGCCTTGGTGATCGCGAAATCGAAGGCGCGCAGCACGTGGAAGCATTCGTGCGCCTCGCGCCAGTCCGGATGCGCTTCCTCGACGATGGCGCCGGCTTCCGCAAAACGTCCGGCTGCCTTGCGGGTGATCGCTTTCACTTCGGGATCGACAGGGGTGATGCCGAGATTGGGCGAATAGGCGATGCGCTTCGGCCTCTTGCCCGACTGCGCCGCGGACAGGAACGAGGTTGTCGGCGCCGGCAGCGACAGCGGATCGTCCGCATAGTCGCCGCTCATGGCATCGAGCAGCAAAGCGAGGTCCTCGACATTGCGCGCCATCGGCCCGACGACGCCGAGATTGCGATCGATGCCCGATTTGGGAGTATGGGCGACGCGGCCGATGCTCGGCCGCATGCCGACGACGCCGCAGAAGGCCGCGGGGCTGCGCAAGGAGCCGCCCATGTCGGAACCCTGTGCGAGCCACGCCATGCCGGTGGCGAGTGCCACCGCTGCGCCGCCGGAGGAGCCGGCCGCCGACTTCGAAATATCCCAGGGATTGAGCGTCGCGCCGAACACCTCGTTGAAGGTGTTGGCGCCGGCGCCGAATTCCGGCGTGTTGGATTTCGCGTAGACCACGGCGCCATTGGCCTCGAGGTTCTCGACCATGAGGTCGGACGTCGCGGGAATGTTGTCCTTGAAGATCGGTGAGCCCTGGGTGTTCAGCACGCCAGCGACATCGGTCAGGTCCTTGATCGGTACTGGCAGGCCCGCCAGCAGCCCGCGAGCATCGGCCGGCTTCTGCATGAGCGCCTTCGCGTTGCTCCGCGCGCGATCGAAGCACAGCGTCGGCAGCGCGTTGACCTTGCCGTCGACCTCGCTGATACGCTTCTCCACCACATCCAGTAACTCGAGTGGCGAGACGTCGCCGGAGCGCAGCTTGTCGACGATGGTGCAGGCCGTTTCGCGGATCAGGTCTTGAGACAATTTTTTCTACCCCTGTGCTTGTACTTGGTTCCGTCATTGCGAGCGAACCGAAGCAATCCAGTCTGTCACCGCGCGGGCATTTATGGATTGCTTCGCTTCGCTCGCAACGAGAAGGACAGAGCTAACCCCATCCCGCGCTGATGCCGCCATCCACCGTATAGATCACGCCGGACGTATAGCCGGCGCGATCCGACGCGAGGAATGCCATGAGGTCGCCGATCTCGCGCGCGTGCGCGGGGCGGCCGAGCGGCAGGCCTTTCTGGAATTCCTTGTAACGGTTCTCGTCGCCGAACTGGTGTTGCGCCCGCGTCTTCAGTAGCGTGACGTGACGGTCGGTGCCGACCGGGCCGGGGTTGATGCCGACAACGCGGATGTTGTCGGCGAGGCTTTTTCCCCCGAGTGCGCGGGTGAAGGCCATCAGCGCGGCATTGCCGGTACTGCCGCAGATGTAATTGGCGTCGAACTTCTCGCCGGCCGCACCGATGTCGTTGACGATCACGCCGCCGCCCTTGGCCTTCATCTGCGCGTAGATCTGCCGCGTCAGGTTGATGTAGCCGAACACTTTCAATTCCCAGGCGTGGCGCCAGGTCGGCTCGTCGATCTTGTCGATGGAGCCGCCGGGAATGTCGCCGGCATTGTTGACGAGCACGTCGATATCGGCGGCCTCCTTGGCGAGCCGCGCCAGATCCTCTGCGCTGCGCAAATCGACGATGCTGGTCGCGGCGTCGATCTGGTGTGCGGATCGCAACCGATCGGCCAGCGCCTTGAGCTGTTCGCCGTTACGGGCAGCAAGCAGGAGATGAGCGCCTTCCTCTGCAAACGCTTCGGCGGCAGCAGCGCCAATGCCCTTGGACGCGCCTGTGATCAGGACGCGCTTGCCACGCAGATGCAGATCCATGAGAGGTACTCGCAGGAGAGGAACAAGGATGAAATCAGTAGGCGGTACGTCGCGCCATGGTCAACATTGCAGTGCAGCGTTGCGCCGCCGCTGACTTTAGTCCATTGCAGTGCGGTCAAAAAGACGGCGGCTGCCGGACCAACCAAGGACGTTCTCGATGAGCAAAAAACAATATCGGATCGCAGTCATCCCCGGCGACGGCATCGGCAAGGAAGTGATGCCCGAGGGCCTGCGCGTTTTGGAGGCAGCAGCGAAGAAGCACGGGGTCTCCCTGCATTTTGATCATTTCGACTTCTCGTCCTGGGACTACTACGAGAAGCACGGCCAGATGATGCCGGACGACTGGAAAGAGAAGATCGGCAAGCACGACGCGATCTATTTCGGCGCGGTCGGCTGGCCGGCCAAGATTCCGGATCACGTCTCGCTGTGGGGCTCGCTGATCAAATTCCGTCGCGAGTTCGACCAATATGTGAATCTGCGCCCGGTGCGGCTGATGCCCGGCGTGCCGTCGCCGCTGGCTGGCCGCAAGCCCGGTGACATCGATTTCTGGGTCGTGCGCGAGAACACCGAAGGCGAATATTCCTCCGTCGGCGGCCGCATGTTCCCGGACACCGACCGCGAGTTCGTCACCCAGCAGACGGTGATGACCCGCACCGGCGTCGACCGCATCCTGAAGTTCGCCTTCGAGCTCGCGCAATCGCGACCGAAGAAGCACCTGACCTCGGCGACCAAGTCCAACGGCATCTCCATCACCATGCCTTATTGGGACGAGCGCGTGGAGGCGATGGCGAAGAAGTTTCCCGGCGTGAAGTGGGACAAGTACCACATCGACATTCTGACCGCGAACTTCGTGCTGCATCCGGACTGGTTCGACGTCGTCGTCGGCTCCAACCTGTTCGGTGACATCCTCTCCGACCTCGGTCCGGCCTGCACCGGCACCATCGGCATCGCGCCGTCCGGCAACATCAATCCCGAAGGCGATTTCCCCTCGGTGTTCGAGCCGGTGCACGGCTCGGCGCCCGACATCGCAGGGCAGGGCATTGCGAACCCGATCGGCGCGATCTGGTCAGGCGCGATGATGCTCGAGCATCTCGGCGAGAAGGTCGCCGGCAAGTCGATCGTCGACGCGATCGAGCGCACGCTGGCCGAGCGCACGCTGCGCACCAAGGATCTCGGCGGCAATGCCGACACCACCGCCTGCGGCACGGCTGTCGCGGACATGGTTGATTAAGGCTCTGCTTTCCCTCTCCCCTTGTGGGAGAGGGTGGCTTCGATGCGAAGCATCGAAGACGGGTGAGGGGTTCTCTCCGCGGAGATGAGCCTCTCGGTTGAATTCTTTTCCCGGATAGAACCCCTTATCCGGCGCCATAGCCGAAGCTTCGCTTCGGCGTTCCTGAGAACGGCGGCCGAAGGCCGCCTGCGCCACCTTCTCCCGCAAGGGGAGAAGGGAAGAGCAGCGCGCTCTGCCTCGTTCACCCCGCGATCTTCTCGATCGCCGCCTGATCCAGCCCGAACTTCGTCCCGGCTTCCAGAATTTCCTGCCAGGTGGTCGGATCGACCTGAATGCCTTCGGCGAGCCGCTTCTTCTTGGTCTCACGCTCGGGCTCGCCGGCGATCCTGACCTTGTCGACGCCGGGGCCGGGCGGTGAGCCGGTGTGCCAGGCGACGAAGCTCTCGACTTCGCGCGCGAGGTTTTCACCGGTGCCCAGCTTGCCCGGATCGATGATGATCGAGAGCATGCCGTTGAGGACGTTGTACTTGCCGTCGGACGGGCCCTTGACCACTTGCCCGCCGGAGAGCGCGCCGCCGAGGATTTCGCACACCAGCGCGAGCCCCGAACCCTTGTGCTCGCCGAAAGGCAGGATGGCGCCGTGTGGCGGGATCACGGTGTAGCGCGGATTGACGGTTGGCTTACCTTCATTGTCGATAATGGTGCCGGGCTCGAGTTCGACGCCCTTGTTGTGCGCGACGCGGGTCTTGCCCTGTGCGATCCTGCTGGTGGCGAAGTCGAGCACGATCGGCTCTTTGCCCCTGCGCGGGATGCCGACGCAAAACGGGTTGGTGCCGTGGCGCGCGTCGCTGCCGCCCCAGGGCGCCACGATCGGGCGCGAGATCACGTTGACGAAGTGGATCGACACCAGCCCGTGCTCGATGCACTGCTCGGCCCAGTGGCCGATGCGGCCGATGTGGTGGGCGTTGGAAAGGCCGACGAGGCAGACGCCGTTGCTCTTGGCGCGTTCTGCCGCCAGCTCCATCGCTTCATGGCCGATCACCTGGCCGTAGCCGGTGAGGCCGTCGAGGGTGAGGAGCGGGCCGGTGTCGAGCACGATCTTGACATGCTGGTTCAACGCGAGGCCGCCGTTGGTGACACTCTGGACATAGCGCGGGATCATGCCGACGCCGTGCGAATCGTGTCCCTTCAGGTTGGCCTCGACGAGATTGGTGGACACGAGCTCGGCTTCGCGGTCCGTAGACCCGCCCGCCTTGACGATGGCGCGGATGACGTTGGTGAGCGGCTCTGCCTTGATGGTACGATAGTCGGCCATTGTTGTTGCTCTTATCCTTTCACGATCCGGCGGCAATGGACCCATGCCGCTTCAATCAGGTTCTCGCTGGCCTCCGGCGTGCGGAAGGCAGAATGCGCCGACAGCGTCACGTTCGGTATCTTGGTCAGCGGATGGTTGGCCGGCAGTGGTTCGATGTTGAAGACATCGAGGCCGGCGTGGCGGATGTGGCCCGACTTCAGTGCGTCGATCATTGCCTGCTCGTCGACGATCGCGCCGCGCGCGGTGTTGATGAAGACGACGCCCGGCTTCATCTTGGCGATTGTCTCGCGCGTGATCATGCCGCGCGTCTCGTCGTTGAGCAGCAGGTGCAGCGACACCACGTCGCTCCGTGCCAGCAGCGTGTCGAGATCGGTGAACTCGACGCCCGGATGAGTCTTCGGCGAGCGGTTCCAGGCAATCACCTTCATGCCGCTGCCGGAGGCAATGCGCGCGACTTCCGCGGCGATGCCGCCGAAGCCGATCAGGCCGAGCGTCTTGCCGGTGAGCTGCATGCCATCCTCGCGCAGCCAGTTGCCGGCGCGCATTTCGCGGTCCATCATCGCGATGACGCGCGCGGAGGACCACATCAGCGCGATCGCGGACTCCGCCACGGCTGTGTCGCCATAGCCCTTGATCAGATGCACGGAGATGCCGAGTTCGGCGAGCTCCTCCGGATTCATGTAGCTGCGCGCGCCGGTGCCGAGGAACACGACGTGCTTGAGGGCCGCGCACTTCTTCGCGACCTCGGTCGGCAGCGCGGTGTGGTCCACGATCGCGATCTCGGCGCCGTCGAGAATTTCGGGATATTGCTCGGGCTTGATATCGGGATCTCGGTGAATCCGCACCTTGGGATCACCGGGCTTCTCCAGCCGCTCCATGATCACGGCGAGTGCTTCGTTGGCGTCGACGAAAACTCCGCGCATGTCTGTCTCCGATCAGGATGCGACGCCAGCGATCGCCAGCACGGTGTGCATCAGCACGTTGGTGCCCGCGGCGCAGTCGGGCTGCGTGGCGTCTTCCAGCTCGTTGTGGCTGATGCCGTCCTTGCAGGGCACGAACACCATCGCCGCCGGCATCACCGTATTGAGGTTGCAGGCATCGTGGCCAGCGCCGGAGGTGATGCGGCGGGAGGAATAGCCGAGCGTCTTGGCTGCATTTTCGACTGCGGAAATCAGCTTGGGATCGAAATGCGTCGGCGGCTTGCGCCAGACAAGGTCAATCTTCACGTCAACCTTGCGGCGCGCCGAGATCTCGGCAATGGCAGCGCGCAAATCACGATCGAGCGCATCCATGATGGCGCCGTCAGCGCTGCGGCAATCCATGGTGAAGGCGATCTCGCCGGGAATGACGTTGCGCGAGGGATTTGCGATCACGGCCTCGCCGATGGTGCCGACCGCATTCGGCCCGTGCTTTTTCGCGATGGCCTCCATCGCCAGCACGATTTCGGACAGCGTTGCCAGCGCATCGCGCCGCAACGGCATCGGCGTCGATCCCGCGTGGCTCTCGAAGCCGGAAATCTTGCCGTCGTACCACAGCACGCCCTGGCCGGAATCGACCACGCCGATGGTCTTGCCCTCAGCCTCCAGGATCGGGCCCTGCTCGATGTGCAGCTCGACGAAGCAGCCGAGCTTCTGGAAGCCGACCGGCTTGTCGCCACGATAGCCGATGCTGTCGAGCGCCTGGCCGACGGTCGTGCCCTCGATATCCTTGCGCGAGAGAATGTCGTCCGTGGTGAAATCGCCGACGTAGGCTGCGGACGCCATCATCGCCGGTGCGAAGCGCGAGCCTTCCTCATTGGTCCAGTTGACGATGCAGATCGGCGCCTCAGTCTCGATGCCGGCATCGTTCAGCGTGCGGATCACTTCCAGCGCGCCGAGCGTGCCGAGAATGCCGTCATACTTACCGCCGGTCGGCTGGGTATCGAGATGCGAGCCGATGCCGACGGGCAGCTTCGACATGTCGCGGCCCTTGCGCAGGCCGAACTGCGAGCCGAGCGCATCGACATGCACGTCGAGGCCGGCTTCCTCACAGGCCTTCCGGAACCAGTCACGAACCTGCTTGTCTTCGCCACTCAGCGTCAGCCGCCGCACACCGCCCTTGGCCGTCGCGCCGAATTGCGCGGTCTCGTGGATGGAGCCCCAGAGGCGGGCGGAATCGATTTGTAGATTGGTGGCGGCTCGGCTCATGCGGTCGGTCTCTCGATTATCCGGCGCCTTTTTCAATGACCCGCCAGCGCGGGCGCGTCAACCGCGAGGCTGCTCTGCGCAATCTGACATGCCAGCTCGGCGACGCGCTCCACCGCGACGACGTCGGGCGAGGCGAGCCAGCTTGCCGTGAACGTCAGTGGCGCAATCTCCAGATCAGTGTCGAGCAATTGCAGCCGGCCATCGGCGAGCTCGTTCTCGACGATAGCGTCAGGGATCACGGCGATGCCGAGCCCTTCCACCGCCATGTGGATCACGGTGGCGAGCGAGGCCGAGGCGTGGAGACGGATCGGCGGCAAGTCCGGCCGGTCAAACACCTCTCGCACGACCTCGTAGGGCCTGGTCTTGCGCGGAAAAGTGATGATCGGAAACCGCGCGAGATCGGCGGGCGTCACCGGGCCGTTGCCGAGCCCGAGCGACGGGCTTGCGAGAAAGCCGATCGGATAATCGGCGAGCACGCGGTTGTGCACGCCCGAGGCCGACAGCGGTCCGACCACGAAGGCCAGCTCGATCTCCTGCGCCAGCAGGCGCGCGGTGAGGTTCGGCGTGATGTCGACCTCGATCTCCAGCGACAGGTTCGGATAGACCTCGTTCATGCCCTTCACCAGCCGCGGCAGCCAGGTGTGCACGATGGTCTCGGCAACGCCGAGCCGCATCACGCCGCGCATCGCCGAGCGGTCGCCGATCTCGGCCATCATCTGGGCGCGGAGGCCGATCAGCTTTTCCGCATAAACCATCATCTGGCGGCCGCTCGGGGTGGGCGACGCCACGCGATGATCGCGGTTCAGAAGCTTGACGCCCATCTCGCGCTCGAGCTGGGCGATGCGCTGGGAGATCGCCGGCTGGGTCGTATTGAGCCGTGCTGCGGCGCCACGGAAGCTGCCGAGCTTCACAACCCAGAGGAAGGTTTCGATCGATCTGAAGTCCAGCATTGGAAGGATTTTCCTGATCGATAAAATAGATTTATCGATATCGATTAGAAAGGACGATTAGACTTTATAGTATGCTTGATGTTGGCTACGCTTGTCGAGTTCATAGGCAGGTCGATCACATGACTGTTTTGGTGGCAGCGCAGCAAACTGAAACGCCCGACACTCTCCCGAGCCGCCAGGCGCGGCTCGCCTATCGTGGCGGTGAGGTCGGTTCCACCGCGGGGGTCGCACCCGGCTTCGTCCAGGGCAATCTGGCGATCCTCCCGGCGGAATTTGCCGGGGCATTTCACCGCTTCTGCCAGCTCAATCCGAAACCGTGCCCGATCATCGGCATGTCCGACGTCGGTAGCCCGCACATCCCGGCGCTCGGCGCCGATCTCGACATTCGGACCGATGTGCCGCGCTACCGCGTCTGGCGCGACGGCGAAGTCGTGGACGAGCCGACCGACGTCACCAAGCACTGGCGCGACGACCTCGTGACCTTCGTGCTCGGCTGCTCGTTCTCATTCGAAGAGGCACTGCTCGACGAGGGCATGCCGATCCGGCACATCGAGCAGAACGTGCGGGTGCCGATGTACCGCACCAACATCCCCTGCGGCGAGGCTGGTCCGTTCGCGGGGCCGATGGTGGTGTCGATGCGCCCGTTCAAGCCGGCGGATGCGATCCGTGCGGTGCAGATCACCTCGCGCTATCCCGCCGTCCACGGCGCGCCCGTGCATCTCGGCCATCCGCATCTGATCGGCATCAAGGACATCGCCAAGCCCGACTATGGTGATCCCGTAGCTGTCGCCGATGACGAGATCCCGGTATTCTGGGCCTGCGGCGTGACGCCGCAATCGGTCATCAATGCCGCCAAGGTCCCGTTCGCGATTACGCATTCGCCCGGCCTGATGCTGGTGACAGATCTGAAGAACAGGAACATGGCCGTGATTTAGTGGGCAGCATTTGCTGCTTCTTCAGGCTTTACGCTCTCCACCAATCGCTTCATTCGATACGCGCAAAATTCAGTAACAGGGAATTCACCGATGACGATCACTCGCCGCGACGTTCTGCTCGGAGCCACTGCAACCGCCGCGCTTGTGCCGCTAGCCGCGCGGGCGCAGACATCGGAAGTCGTGATCGGCGTCATCTATCCCTTCTCGGGCGGCAGCGCCCAGCAGGGGGTCGACGCGCAGAAGGCCTATGAGACCGCGCTCGAGGTCATCAACAAGGACACTGATTTCGATCTGCCGCTCGCGAAGGGCGAGGGTCTGCCGGGCCTCGGCGGCGCCAAGGTGCGTCTCGTGTTCGCCGACCACCAGGCCGATCCGCAGAAGGGCCGCGCCGAGGCCGAGCGCCTGATCACGCAGGAGAAGGTCTCCGCCATCATCGGCACCTATCAGAGCGCGGTCGCCGTCACCGTCAGCCAGATCTGCGAACGCTACCAGATCCCGTTCGTCTCCGCGGACAACTCCTCGCCGAGCCTGCACCGCCGCGGCCTGAAATATTACTTCCGGGCCGCGCCGCACGACGAAATGTACTCTGCCGCGATGTTCGACTTCTTCGATGCCTTGAAGAAGAAGGGCACCAAGATCGAGACGTTGTCGCTGTTCCACGAAGACACCATCTTCGGCACCGACTCCGGCAACGCCCAGGCCAAGATCGCCGGTGAGCGCGGCTACAAGATCGTCTCCGACATCAAGTACCGCGCCAACTCGCCCTCGCTCTCGGCCGAGGTGCAGCAGCTCAAGACCGCCAACGCCGACGTGCTGATGCCCTCGAGCTACACCACCGACGGCATTCTGCTGGTCAAGACCATGGCCGAACTCGGCTACAAGCCGAATGCGATCGTGGCGCAGGACGCCGGCTTCTCCGAGAAAGCGCTGTACGACGCCGTCGGCGACAAGCTCGAAGGCGTCATCTCGCGCGGCACCTTCTCGCTCGACCTCGCGCAGAAGCGTCCGATGGTCGGCAAGGTCAACGACATGTTCAAGGCGAAGTCGGGCAAGGATTTGAACGACCTCACCTCGCGCCAGTTCATGGGCCTGATCATCCTTGCGGATGCCATCAACCGCGCAAAGTCGGCCGATGGCGAGAAAATTCGCGATGCGCTGGCTGCGACCGATATCCCGGGCGAGCAGACCATCATGCCCTGGAAGCGGGTCAAGTTCGACGAGATGGGCCAGAACAACGACGCCGACCCGGTGCTGCTGCAATATATCGGCGGCAAGTTCGTCACCATCTTCCCGCCGCAGGCTGCGATCGCGGAAGCGACCTGGCCGATGAAGTAAGCGCTGCGCGGTCGGGGGACCAGGCGCGGTGAGAGTAGGACGACCAAGCTGCCCTCACACCGTCATTGCGAGGAGCAAAGCGACGAAGCAATCCAGACTGCTTCCTTGAAGACATTTCTGGATTGCTTCGGTTCGCGCGCAATGACGGAGCAGACGATGACGGTTCGAACGGGGGACTAGAGTTGACAGCCCAAGCCATTATCCAGAGTCTCGCGAGCGGCCTCCTGATGGGCCTGCTCTACGGGCTGATCGCGGTCGGCCTCGCGCTGATCTTCGGCCTGATGGACGTCGTGAACTTCGCCCATGGCGAGTTCCTGATGATCGCGATGTATGTGAGCTTCTTCCTGTTCACGTTCCTCGCGATCGACCCGTTGCTGTCAGCGCCGCTGGTCGCCGCCGCGCTGTTCGTGCTCGGAGCCGTGGTCTACCTGTTGGTTGTACGCTTCGCGATGCGGGCCAAGGCCAACGCCGGCATGGTGCAGATCTTCTCCACCTTCGGCCTCGCCATTGTGATGCGCGGGCTCGCGCAGTTCTTCTTTACCCCCGACTACCGAAGCATCCCGCACTCCTGGGCCGGCGGTAAGACCATCTCCGTCGCCGGCATCTTCCTGCCGGAACCGCAGCTGATCGGTGCGCTGGTTGCGATCGCGGCCTTTGCCGGTCTCTACTTCTTCATCCACCGCACCGATTTCGGCCGCGCGCTGGAGGCGACTCGTGAAGATCCCGGCGCAGTCGCGCTGGTCGGCATCGACAGGAATCGCGTGTTCGCGCTCGGTTGGGGCCTCGGTGCCGCGCTGGTCGGTCTCGCCGGCGCGATCATGGCGGTGTTCTTCTACATCTATCCCGACGTCGGCGCGTCCTTTGCGTTGATCGCCTACGTGACCGTCGCGCTCGGCGGCTTCGGCAGCGTATTCGGCGCGTTCGCCGGCGGCATCATCGTTGGTCTTGTCGAAGCGACCACCGCCTTGGTGCTGCCGCCGTCGCTGAAATCGGTCGGCATCTATGCGGTGTACCTATTGGTCGTCTTCATCCGGCCGCGTGGCCTGTTCGGGTCGATGTAATGGACAAGGATTTTGCAGCGCGGCGCCGCCGCGATCTCATCATCGCCGCGGTCCTGGCCGCGCTGGCGGCGCTCGCGCCGCTATTCGTCAAGGACGTCTACGTCCAGAACATCCTGATCCTGACCCTGATGTATGCGGCGCTGTCGCAGAGCTGGAACATCCTGTCGGGCTATTGTGGGCAGATCTCGCTGGGACACGCGCTCTATTTCGGTATCGGGGCCTACACGACCGAGCTGCTGTTCACCAAGTTCGGCGTGCTGCCCTGGTTCGGCATGCTTGCCGGCGGCGTCATCGCAGCTGTGATCGCGATGGGGCTTGGCTATCCCTTCTTCCGCCTGCGCGGCCATTACTTCGTGATCGCGACCATCGTCATCGCCGAGATCGGGTTGTTGCTGTTCCAGAATTGGGAATGGGCCGGGGCTGCGATGGGGATCACCATTCCTGTGCGCGGCGACAGTTGGGTAAAATTCCAGTTCCTGCGCAGCAAGCTGCCTTACTTCTATTTCGCGCTGGCGCTGTGCAGCCTCGCCTGGTTCGTCACCTGGTGGCTAGAGGACTCCAAATGGGGGTTTTGGTGGCGCGCGGTGAAGGACAATCCGGAAGCGGCTGAGAGTCTCGGCGTCGTCGTGTTCAATTCCAAGATGGGCGCGGCCGCCGTCTCCGCTTTCCTCGTTGCCGTCGGCGGCGCGTTCTATGCGCAGTTCCTCGCTTATATCGATCCCGAAAGCGTCATGGGCTTCCAGTTCTCGCTGCTGATGGCGCTGCCGGCTGTGCTCGGCGGCATCGGCACTCTCTGGGGTCCCGTGCTAGGGGCGGCGATCCTGATCCCTATGACCGAGCTGACGCGCTCCTATATCGGCGGCTCCGGCCGCGGCGTCGACCTCATCGTCTATGGCGCGCTGATCGTGGCGATCTCTCTCGCTCTGCCGCAAGGCTTGGTGAGCCTGTTCTCCCGTTCGAAGGCAAAAGGAGCCACGCGATGACCGCGCTCCTTGAAACCCGCGGCGTCTGGCAGCGGTTCGGCGGCCTCGTCGCCAACAGCGATGTCTCGATCTCGGTCGGGCGCGGCGAGATCGTCGGCCTGATCGGCCCCAACGGTGCCGGCAAGTCGACGCTGTTCAATCTCATCGCCGGCGTGTTGCCGCCGACGCAAGGTTCGATCTGGTTCGACGGCGAGGACGTGACAAGGCTGCCGGCGGCCGAGCGCTGCCAGCGCGGCGTCGGACGCACTTTCCAGGTGGTCAAGAGCTTCGAGACCATGACTGTCATCGACAATGTCATCGTCGGTGCACTCGTGCGCAACACCGTCATGCGCGTGGCGCGCCGCAAGGCGCATGAGGTGCTGGAGTTCACCGGCCTTGCCGCGCGCGCCAACGTGCTCGCGAGCGACCTCGTGCCGGCCGAGAAGCGCCGTCTCGAGGTTGCCCGCGCGCTCGCGACCGAACCGAAACTGTTGCTGCTCGACGAGGTCCTCACCGGCCTCACACCGACCGAGGCACAGACCGGTGTGGCGCTGGTGCGAAAAGTACGCGATGCCGGCATCACCGTTCTGATGGTCGAGCATGTGATGGAGATCGTGATGCCGCTGGTCGATCGCGCCATCGTGCTCGACCTCGGCAAGGTGCTGGTCGAGGGCAAGCCCGCCGACGTGGTCCGCGATCCCAAGGTGATCAGCGCATATCTGGGAGATCGTCATGCTGTCGGTGCATGAAGTCACGACCGCCTATCAGGGCCTGGTCGCGATCTCCGCGGTCTCGATCGAGGTTCAGAAGGGCGAGATCGTCTGCGTTGCCGGCGCCAACGGCGCGGGCAAGTCGACACTGCTGAAATCCATCGCCGGTGCCGAACGTCCGCGCTCGGGCACGGTCACGTTCGACGGCAAGCGCATCGATGGCATGGCGCAGCATCACATCACCGCCACCGGCATCGCCTATGTGCCGGAGAACCGCCGCCTATTCCCGCGCTTGTCGGTGCGCGACAATCTCCGCCTCGGCAGCTATCTCTATCGCGGCGAGGCGGATCGCGAGGGGCCGCTCGATCTCGTCTTCAGGCTGTTCCCGCGTCTTTCGGAACGTCTGGAGCAGCGCGCCGAGACGCTCTCCGGCGGCGAGCAGCAGATGCTCGCGATCGGCCGCGCCCTGATGACGCGTCCGCGGCTTCTGATGCTCGACGAACCCTCGCAAGGCATCATGCCAAAACTGGTCGATGAAATCTTCCAGGCGGTGAAAACCATCCGCGACGCCGGCATGACCGTGCTGATCGTCGAACAGCGCATGGCCGAGTGCCTCGAGATCGCCGACCGCGCCTATATCCTGCAGACCGGCCGCGTGCTGATGCAGGGCCCGGCGGCGGAGATCAGGGGCAATCCGGACGTGCGGAAGGCGTATCTGGGGCTGTAGGCGTCGCCGCGAGCTCAGCCGTCATCCTGAGGTGCGCGCCTTTGCGCGCCTCGAAGGATGAGCCGCAGGCACGCCTAGCTAGCACATCCTTCGAGGCTTCACCTTGCGATGCAGGCATCGCAAGGCTCGCACCTCAGGATGACGGCGGTGCATGCGGCTCAATGTCCGTGATCATGCCCATGCTCCGGCAGCGTGACCCCGAACACCTTCACCAGATCCTTGACCTGCTCCGGCGACAGATACCGCGGGTTCATCCCGCGCAGCAGCAGATAGAGCTTCGCCGTCTCTTCCAGCTCCTCCGTTGCGAACACGGCGGCTTCCAGCGTGTCGCCGGCGACCACCGGGCCGTGATTGGCGAGCAGCACGGATGAATATTTTCCCGCCAGCCCCTTGATCGCGTCCGCGACCGCGGGATCGCCAGGGCGGTAATAGGGCACGAGCGCGGTGGCGCCGCATTTCATCAAATAATAGGCCGTCATCGGCGGCAGAGCGGCGCGCGGGTCGATCTCAGGCAACATCGAGAGCGCGACCGAATGGGTGGAGTGCAGATGCACGATCGCCCGCGCGTTTCCGCGCGTATCGTAGAGCGCGGTGTGCAGCGGAACTTCCTTGGTGGGCGCATCGCCGGAGATGAGCCGGCCCTGGTCGTCCAGTCGTGACAGCTTTGCCGGATCGAGGAAGCCGAGCGAGGCGTTGGTCGGCGTCACCAGCCAGCCGCCGCCGTCCAGTCTGACACTGATATTGCCGGAGGAGCCCGGCGTCAGCCCGCGCTCGAACAGGGACCGTCCGAAGCGGCAGATATCCTCACGCAGCCTTGTCTCGTTGCTCATGGCCGTCATGCCCGCTTGTCTCACGCTTTGGCAGCGCGGCCAAGCCGTGTTATTCGAGATCACGAGCCGCCGCAAAGGCCAGCCGTCCGGGAAACGTTCGCAAGAATAAGTTGAAGGGTTAGTTGCATGTCCGCCTCCAATTCACCAAATCAGCGCATCGCCGTCATCGGGCTCGGCTCGATGGGGTACGGCATGGCGACCTCGCTGAGGCGCGCCGGCCATACCGTGACCGGCTGCGACGTTTCGGCTGATGCGGTGGCGCGTTTTGTCAAGGACGGCGGTGCCGGCGCCGCAACGCCGGCCGAGGCGGCGAAGAGCGCGGACATCGTCGTCAGCGTCGTCGTCAACGCCGCGCAGACCGACGCGATCCTGTTCGGCAAGGACGGCGCCGCGGAGACCCTGCCGAAGGACAGCGTCTTCATCTCCTCCGCCACGATGGATCCCGACGTGGCGCGGCGCCTGGCAAAACAGCTGGAAGCGACCGGCCGAAATTACCTGGACGCGCCGATCTCTGGCGGTGCGCAACGCGCGGCGCAAGGCGAGCTGACGATCCTTGCCTCGGGCAGTCCCGCAGCGTTCGCCAAGGCGCGCCCCGCGCTCGATGCCATGGCCGCAAAGCTTTACGAACTTGGCGACGCCGCAGGCCAGGGCGCGGCATTCAAGATGATCAACCAGCTCCTTGCCGGCGTGCATATCGCGGCCGCCAGCGAAGCGATGGCGTTCGCCGCCAAGCAGGGCCTCGACATCCGCAAGGTCTATGAGGTGATCACGGCGTCTGCCGGCAATTCGTGGATGTTCGAGAACCGCATGCCGCACGTGCTCGACGGCGACTACACGCCGCGTAGCGCGGTGGAAATCTTCGTCAAGGATCTCGGCATCATCCAGGACATGGCGCGCAGCGCCAGATTCCCGGTGCCGGTTTCCGCCGCGGCTTTGCAGATGTTTCTGATGACGGCTGCCGCGGGCATGGGCCGCGACGACGACGCGTCGGTGGCGCGAATGTATGCGCAGGTCACCGGCGTAAAACTTCCCGGCGCCAAGTAGAAGAGGATTCCAATGCCCCGTTTCGCCGCCAACCTCTCGATGATGTTCACCGAGGTGCCGTTCCTCGATCGCTTCGACGCCGCAGCGGCAGCCGGCTTCACCGCTGTCGAGTTTCTCTTTCCCTATGAGCATCCGGTCGAAGCGGTCGGCGAGCGGCTCAAGCGCAACGGCCTCACACAGGCGCTGTTCAACCTGCCGCCGGGCGACTGGAATGCCGGCGAGAAAGGTTTCGCCGCACTGCCGGCGCGCTTTGCCGACCTCAAAGCGAGCCTGGAGACGGCGTTGCCTTACGCCAAGGCGACCGGCGTCAAGCGACTACACTTGATGGCGGGCATCGCCAACCGCGGCGAGCGGGTCGCCATCGAGGCTTTCTACAAGTCGGTGGCCTGGGCTGCGGAATTCTTCGCGCCGCATGGCATCGACATCGTGCTCGAGCCGATCAATGCGCGCAACGTGCCCGGTTATTTCCTAAACGATTTCGGCTTTGCGCGCGATCTGATCCAGGAGTTGCGGCTTCCGAACCTGAAGCTGCAGTTCGACATCTATCACTGCGGGATCATCCATGGCGACGTCACCATGCGGCTGCGCGAGATGATGCCGATCATCGGCCATATCCAGATCGCCAGTATTCCATCGCGCAACGAGCCCGATGGTGAGGAGCTCAATTATCCGTTCCTGTTCGAGGAGCTCGACCGCCTCGGCTATGCCGGCTTCGTCGGCTGCGAATACAATCCGCGTGGCAAGACCACAGACGGGCTCGCCTGGTTCAAGCCCTATGCGGGAGTGAAGCCGTGACACTTGCGCTGGGCTGCATCGCCGACGACTACACAGGCGCCTCGGATCTCGCCAATACGCTGACGCGCGCCGGCCTGCGCACGGTGCAGACCATCGGCGTGCCCGCTGACGATCTGAAGCTGCCGGAAGTGGACGCCGTCGTGGTGTCGCTGAAAAGCCGATCGATCGAGGCGGAGCTTGCGATGTCGCGCTCGCGCGCGGCCGAGAAATGGCTGCGCGGGCGCGGCGCGAGCCATGTGCTGTTCAAGATCTGCTCGACCTTCGATTCCACCGATGCGGGCAATATCGGTCCGGTGATGGATGCGCTGCGCGCCGATTGCGGCGAGTCCGTCGTGCTGGTGACGCCGGCTTTTCCTGAAACCGGCCGCACCGTCTACCAGGGCAATCTATTTGTTGGCGCCGTGCCCTTGAACGAGAGCCCGCTCAAGGACCATCCGCTCAACCCGATGCACGATTCCAACCTGGTGCGCGTGCTGGCGCGCCAGAGCAAGACGCAGATCGGTCTCGTCGACCTCGCGACCCTTTCACGTGGAGCGGAGGCCGTGCGGGCTCGGCTCGCTGAATTGTCAAGCAAGGGCATCGGAGCCGCGATCATCGACGCCGTGTTCGACCGCGACCTCGAGACCATCGGCCTTGTCGCCGCGGCGCACCGGCTATCGGTTGGTGCCTCCGGTATCGGCCTGGGCCTCGCCCGCGCACTGGTGTCGACCGGCAAGGTCAGGTCAGCCCCGGCCAGCAGTGAGCAGGGCGCCGCCGTCGGCGGGCAGGTGGCGTGCCTCGCCGGAAGCTGCTCGCAGGCCACCTTGCAGCAGATCGCGAAGGCGGAATCCGTCATGCCGGTGCTCCGTCTCGACCCCGACCGTATTCTTACGGGCGCGAACGAAACGCAGCGTGCGCTGGACTGGGCGAAGGATCGATTGGCCCACGGTCCCGTGCTGATTGCTTCGAGCGCGACGCCGGCTGATGTCGCTGCGCTCCAGGCGCGTCATGGCCGCGACGCTGCTGGTCACGCGATCGAGCAGACGATGGCCGACATCGCCGAAAACCTAGTGAAATCAGGCGTACGGCGATTGATCGTCGCAGGCGGCGAGACGTCCGGGGCCGTCGTCGACCGCCTCAAGATTCCCGGCTTTCTCGTCGGTGCGGAGATCGCTGCGGGCGTGCCGGTGCTTCGGGCCGTCGGTGCTGAGGCAGGCGACATGTTGCTCGCTTTGAAGTCGGGCAATTTCGGTGGACCGGAGTTTTTTGTCGACGCGATGAGGCTCATGCGCTGAGCGCAGAGCATTTTTAGTCCCTCGTTCACTTCTTTAAGGTTCCGTACTCGTACGGAGTCGTAGTTAACAACTGCTCAGTCGCTTTGTTGTTGGATGTCGGCGCCGCCGCTTTTGGTTGATCCATTCCGGGCGCATCACTGTGCCAACGCAAAGAGACCCGATTATGCTCGCCACCATCTCCATCCGCGCCAAGATCATCAGTGTCGTGGCGTTCCTGCTGGTCGCGATGGCCGGCATGGGCCTGCTCGCCGTCATGAAGATGCGGACGATCAACGCCAACACCGTCGACATCACCACGAATTGGATGCCGAGCGTGCGCGTGATCGGTGATCTGCGCGCCGGCGTCATCACATATCGCAACGTCATTCGCGAGCACATGCTGGCGGAAACGCTGGAGGAGAAGCTCGCAGCGGAAAAGACGCTAGCGACCGTGGTCGAGGCCAACACCAAGTTCCGCAAGTCCTATGAGGCGATGATCACCTCGCCGGAGGAGAAAGCTCTCTATGGCCAGTGGTCCCAGACCTGGGAAAACTACAAGAAGGGCACCCAGGAAGTCATGGCGCTGTCGCGTCAGGAGGCTGGCAAGATCCCGCATGAAGCGCACGAGCTGAACACCAAGACGGTCAACAAGATCGGGCTCGAGGCCGACGCAATCCTGGCCAAGGACATCGAGCTCAACACCAAGGGCGGCGATCAGGCGTCCGCGGACGCCTCCGACACCTACTACTATGCCTTCGTGCTGGTCGCGATCATCCTCGGTGCTGCCGTCGTCGCCGGCATCGGCGTCAGCTTCTATCTGGTCCAGGACGTCTCCGCCGGCATCAACTCGATCATCCAGCCGATGCAGGCGCTGGGTCGTGGGGACCTCTCCGCTGAAGTGCCGCACCGCGGCGAGAAGACTGAGATTGGTTCGATGGCCGACGTGCTCCAGGTCTTCAAGGAGGCGCTGATCGCCAAGAAGGCCGCCGACGAGGTTGCGGCGGCCGACGCCGAGGCCAAGATCGAGCGCGGCCGCCGCGTCGACGGCATTACCCGTGACTTCGAGACCATGATCGGCGAGATCGTCCAGACCGTGTCGTCGGCCTCGACGCAGCTCGAAGCCTCGGCCTCGACGCTGACCTCCACCGCCGACCGCTCGCAGCGGATGGCGACCACGGTTGCCGCTGCTTCGGAAGAAGCCTCCACCAACGTCCAGTCGGTGGCCTCTGCCACCGAAGAGATGGCCTCTTCGGTCGGCGAGATCAGCCGCCAGGTGCAGGAATCGGCGCGGATGGCGGGCGACGCCGTCGGTCAGGCCCGTGCCACCACCGAGCGCGTCAGCGAGCTGTCCAAGGCTGCCTCCCGCATCGGCGACGTCGTCGAGTTGATCAACACCATCGCCGGCCAGACCAATCTGCTGGCGCTGAACGCGACCATCGAAGCGGCGCGCGCCGGTGAGGCGGGCCGCGGCTTCGCGGTAGTCGCCTCCGAAGTGAAGGCGCTTGCCGAGCAGACCGCCAAGGCGACCGGCGAGATCGGCCAGCAGATCTCCGGCATCCAGGCGGCGACCAACGACTCGGTCGGCGCGATCAAGGAGATCTCCTCGACCATCGAGCGGCTCTCGGAAATCTCCTCGGCCATTGCCGCGGCGGTGGAAGAGCAGGGCGCCGCGACCCAGGAAATCGCCCGCAACGTCCAGCAGGCGGCTCAGGGCACCCAGCAGGTCTCGTCCAACATCACGGATGTGCAGCGCGGAGCCACCGAGACCGGCACGGCCTCCTCGCAGGTGCTGTCGGCGGCGCAGATGCTGTCCAACGACAGCACCCGGCTGAAGACTGAGGTCAGCAAGTTCCTGACCAACGTCCGCGCGGCCTGAGCCGGCACGCGATAGCAGTTCGGAAAGCGGCGCCTCCGGGCGCCGCTTTTTTACGTGGTTGAAAGCCGCCTCTGTCATCTTCCCGTTAGAGGCTGCATATCTGGAATGCGATTTCGCTGTGCGATAGCAGGGAAGTGACCGCACGTGACGTGCTGCCATTAGCCATTTCGGCGGTGTTCGGGTAAATCAGCCGAGGAACCCGCGGGGGCGGTTTCCCTGTCCCCTGATTTGGATTTGCCTGACGAATGATTGCTCTGGTTCGTATTGCCCTGAGCCGACCCTACACGTTTGTCGTGCTGGCGCTCCTGCTTCTGATCATTGGACCGTTGGCGGCACTACGAACGCCGACCGACATCTTTCCGGATATCCGGATCCCCGTGATCGGTGTGGTCTGGCAGTATACCGGTCTGCCGCCCGACCAGATGTCCGGCCGCATCACCACGCCGTTCCAGCGGGCGCTGACGACGACGGTCAACGACATCGAGCACATCACCGCCAATTCCTATAACGGCTTTGGCATCATCAAGATCTTCTTCCAGCCCAATGTCGACATCCGCACCGCCAATGCGCAGGTCACCGCGATCTCGCAGACGCTGCTGAAGCAGATGCCGCCGGGCGCGACGCCGCCATTGATCCTGAACTACTCCGCCTCGACCGTGCCGATCATCCAGGTGGCTCTGTCGGGCGATGGCCTGACCGAGCAGAACCTCGCCGACATCGGCATCAACAATCTGCGTACCCCGCTGGTCACCGTGCCCGGCGCGGCGATTCCCTATCCGTTTGGCGGCAAGCAGCGCCAGGTCCAGATCGACCTGGACCCGACCGCGCTGCAAGCCCGCGGCCTGTCCGGCCAGGACGTCGCCAATGCGCTCGCGGCTCAAAACCTGATCACGCCGGTCGGCACCCAGAAGATCGGCACCTTCGAGTACAGCATCCAGCTCAACAACTCGCCGCTCAAGATCGACGAGCTCGGCAATCTGCCGATCAAGACCGTCAACGGCGCGATGGTCTATGTGCGCGACGTCGCCACCGTGCGGGACGGCAATCCGCCGCAGACCAACATCGTCCACGTCGACGGCAACCGCTCGGTGCTGATGATGGTGCTGAAGGCGGGCGCCACTTCGACGCTCGATATCATCGCCGGCATCAAGCAGAAGGTCATCGACGTCAAGGATCAGTTGCCGGATGCGCTGAAGATCGGCTTCATCGGCGACCAGTCGGTATTCGTCCGCGGCGCGATTCAGGGCGTCGCCTTCGAGGGCGTGATCGCCGCGCTGCTCACCAGCGTGATGATCCTGCTGTTCCTCGGCAGCTGGCGCTCGACCGTCATCATCGCGGTCTCGATCCCGCTGTCCGTGCTCGGTGCCATCGTCATGCTGTCGGCGATCGGCGAGACGCTCAACATCATGACGCTCGGCGGCCTTGCGCTCGCAGTCGGCATCCTCGTCGACGACGCCACGGTGACCATCGAGAACATCAATTACCATCTCGAGCAGGGCAAGCCGGTCGAGCAATCGATCCTCGACGGCGCCAACCAGATCGTGACGCCGGCCTTCGTCTCGCTGCTCTGTATCTGCATCGTGTTCGTACCGATGTTCTTCCTCACCGGCGTCGCGCGCTTCCTGTTCGTGCCGATGGCCGAAGCGGTGATGTTCGCGATGATCTGGTCGTTCATCCTGTCGCGCACGCTGGTGCCGACCATGGCGAACTTTCTGCTGCAAGCGCACGTTCATCATGAGGGCGAGCCACCGAAGTCGCGCAATCCCTTGGTCTGGTTCCAGCGCGGATTCGAGACGCGGTTCGAGCGCATTCGCGGCGGTTACCACAACTTCCTCGGGCTCGCGCTGGCGCATCGCGCAGTGTTCGTGATCGGGTTCCTCTGCGTCGTCGGTGCGTCCTTCGCGCTGGTGCCGTTCCTGGGGCGCAATTTCTTCCCTGCCGTCGATGCCGGCAACATCCTGATGCATGTGCGCACCCAGGTCGGCACCCGCGTCGAGGAGACCGCCAACCAGCTCGCGGATGTGCAGAAGGCGGTGCGCAAGCTCGTTCCCGGCGAGATCGAGACCATGACCGACAACATCGGCATGCCGATCTCCGGCATCAACATGACCTACAACAACACCGGCGTGATCGGTCCGCAGGACGGAGACATCCAGATCAAGCTGAAGGAAGGTCACAAGCCGACCGAAGAGCATGTGAAGGTGCTGCGAGAGCAGCTGCCACGGCTGTTCCCGGGCGTCAGCTTCGCCTTCCTGCCGGCGGACATCGTCAGCCAGATCCTGAATTTCGGGGCACCGGCGCCGATCGACCTGCAGATCCGCGGCGCCAATCTCGACGGCAATTTTGCTTATGCCAACAAGTTGCTCGCCAGGGTCCGCCGGATTCCAGGCATTGCCGATGCACGTATCCAGCAATCGCCGAACCTGCCAACCTTCAACATCGATGTCGATCGTACCCGCGCGCAATATGTCGGCCTGACCGAGCGCGACGTCACCAACAGTCTCGTGGTCAATCTCGCCGGCTCGTCACAGGTCGCGCCGACCTACTATCTCAACCCGGACAACGGCGTGTCCTATTCGATCGTGATGCAGACGCCGCAATATCAGATCGATTCGCTCAGCGCGTTGCAGACGCTGCCGATTACCGCCGCCGGCGCCTCGCAGTCGCCGATCCTCGGCGGCATCGCCGACATCAAGCGTGCGACCTCGAGTGCCGTGGTGTCGCAATACGACATTCAAAACCTCGTGCAGATCTTTGCCACGACGTCGGGCCGCGATCTCGGCGCGGTCGCGACCGACATCCGCCAGGCCATCGCCGACACCGCCAAGGACGTGCCGAAGGGCTCCTCCGTCGCATTGCTTGGTCAGGTGCAGACCATGAACAGCGCCTTTACCGGTCTGCTGTTCGGCCTGCTCGGCGCCGTCGTGCTGATCTATTTCCTGATCGTCGTGAACTTCCAGTCCTGGTCCGATCCGTTCGTGATCATTACCGCGCTGCCGGCCGCGCTTGCCGGCATCGTCTGGATGTTGTTCACGACCCAGACCACGCTGTCGGTGCCGGCGCTCACCGGCGCCATCATGTGCATGGGCGTGGCCACCGCCAACAGCGTGCTGGTCATTTCCTTCGCCCGCGAGCGCTATGAGGAGCTGGGTGACCCCATCGCTGCCGCCCTGGAAGCCGGCTTCGTCCGATTCCGGCCGGTGCTGATGACCGCGCTCGCCATGATCATCGGCATGGCGCCGATGGCGCTCGGGCTGGGCGAGGGTGGCGAGCAGAATGCGCCACTTGGCCGCGCCGTGATCGGCGGCCTGATCTTTGCAACTTTCGCCACGCTGATGTTTGTTCCCGTGGTGTTCAGTATGGTACACAAGAAACAAGGCGCCAAAGCCGCCGCCCCATTGGAGACTCCGCATGTCGCCCACTGAACCCCGCTCCCCGGTGTCGCACCGGAAACTGGGCATTTTCAGCGTGGTGGCGCTGATTGCGGCAGGCCTCGTGGTCGGCACCGGTATCCGGGCCCGCGAGGACCAGGGCTCCAAGCTGAAGGAATGGACCGACGACCAGGCCGTTCCCAGCGTTGCAGTGACGCTGCCCAACGCGAAATCGCTCAACTCCACCATCGACCTGCCGGGCCGGCTCGAGGCCTATTACCGCGCGCCGATCTTCGCCCGCGTCTCCGGCTATCTCAAAAGCTGGAGCGCCGACATCGGCGCCCGCGTGAAGGCCGGCCAAGTGATCGCCGAGATCGAGGCGCCCGACCTCGATCAGCAGCTCCTGCAGGCCCGCGCCGACCTCGCCAGCCAGCAGGCCAGCGCCAGGCTGTCGGAAGCAACCCTGAACCGGCGCAAGACGCTGGTCGCCTCCAACTTCGTCTCGGCGCAGGAGATCGACGAGCGCACCGCCGACCTCTCCAACAAGAACGCCGCTGTCCATTCCGGGCAGGCCAATGTCGAGCGGCTCGAGGCGCTTGCCGGCTACAAGAAGATCACCGTGCCGTTCGACGGCGTGGTCACGGCGCGCGACACCGACGTCGGCGCGCTGATTAACGCAGGCGGCGGCTCGGGGCCGGCGATGTTCGTGGTCTCCGACATCACCAAGCTGCGCGTCTACGTCAACGTCCCCCAGAACTACGTGCCGGCGATCAAGATCGGCGCCAAGGCGACGATGGTAATGCCGGAATACCCGAACCGGACGTTCCAGGCGACCGTGGAAGCATCCTCGCAGGCCGTCGACGTCGCCTCGGGCACCACGCGCATGCAGCTCGGCCTGGACAATTCGAGCGGCGAGCTGATGCCCGGCGGCTACGCCAGCGTGAAACTCAATTTGCAGCGCGACACCGCGCCGCTGAGCATTCCCGCCAGCGCTTTGATCTTCAACAGCAACGGTCTGCGCGTTGCAACGGTCAGCCCGAACGACAAGGTGCAGTTCAAGACCGTGACCATCGCCCGCGATCTCGGCAAGGAGATCGAGCTCGCCTCAGGGATCGCGCCGGATGACCGCGTCATCACCGCGCCGCCGGACGGTCTGTCCGACGGCGATGCGGTTCGTGTGGTCGGTGCCGGCGGCAAGCCGGCGACGGCGTCGGAGAAGCAGGCGCCAAAGAGCTAAGACGGTCTCGTAGGGTGGGCAAAGGCGCCTTGCGCCGTGCCCACGTCTTCTCATCAAATAGGCAAGACGTGCGCACGCTTCGCTTTGCCCACCCTTGAGCGACCTACGCCACGCGCCACTCCGGTACGCCATCCGCGGCCATCGTGATCTCACCGAGTGAACCCACCGGCGTACGATTCATGTCAAGCAAGCGCGCCAGCGTCGCATGATCGCTCGCCGGGATTCGCGCCAGCGTGCGCCGGTCATCCACCGTGCGCAACATCACCACGCCGTGTTCGGCATCGCCGCCACGGCCGTAGAGCACCGTAAAGCTCTCGACCTTCCCCTTGCCTGAAGCCTCCGCGACGAACTCCGGCACCGCACGCTTGTTGCGGTCGGCCTCGCCTTGCACGCTGGTCTCCTGCGCCAGCGCATCCGGCCGCGGTGTCTTCGAAACGACCAGAGCGTGATGCTTGGTGACGAAGCCGCCCTGGCCGTAGAGCAGGCCGAGCTTGTCGCCACCGCGCAGGCGCCGCACCATCGCGCAGGCTGCATGCGTCATGTAGGTGTTGAGCGGCGCGCCGAAGAAGGTGAGCCCGCCGTTCACGGTGGGCTGCACGTCGGCGCCGAGACCCAGCGTCCGCCGCGCCATCTTCGGTACGCAGGGGAAGCAGCTATAGAGCTCGATCGCGTCGAATTTTTTGCCGCCACCGGCGATGTCCATCACGGCCTTCAGCACCGCGTTCTGCGGATGGCTCTCGTAAAACTGGTCGCGCACGAGATAGTCGGGCGGCTCCTCGGCCGAAGCGCCACCGAGCGGATAGACCAGCCTGTCCTCGGGAATCCCGGCCGCGCGTGCCTTGGCAAGGCTGGTGAGCAACAGCGCGCCGCCCATGTTGACGCTGGGGTTGGCGACCATGAGCTTGTTATATGGCCAGGCAATGAGCCGGTTGTCCGCGGTTGGTGTCGTGATCTCGTCCGGCGCATGGCGCCGCTTCAGCCAGGAATTGGGATTTTGCGCGGCGGCCTCAGAATAGCGCGACCACAACGTGCCTGATTCCGCCATCGCCTCGCGCGGCGTCTGGCCCCAATGCGCGGACGATGCCGCTTCATAGAACGGATAGACCGTGACCGGGCGGAACACGCCGAGCTTCACGGCGAGCGGCTTCTGGAACGCCGCGCCGCGCTTCGGCTCCGGGGCATCGTGAGCGAACGGTGTCCATGGCAGCTCGACGCCCGCGCGCTCGGCCTTGGTTGCCGTCGATTGCGCTTCAGCGCCGCAGACCGCGGCGACGGTACATTCGCCGCGCGCGATGCGCTTTGCGGCTTCATGAATGAAACGGATCGGGCTCTCGCCGCCGACCGGCCCGTAATAGCAATGCGCGGGCGAGATGCCGAGCCGTTGCGCCAGCAGCTTCTCCGGATTGCGATAACGCCAGCTCAGGAAGTTGACGACGTCGAGCGACTGTACGTCGCCGAGCAGTTTTGCGCCGGCATCTCGCTCTGCACGTCGCAGTGCCTGTTCGAGCAGATCGAGCGGCTCAAGGCCCTCGGTGATCTCCCTGGGGCGATCGACGATCTCGCCGATGCCGACGATGACGGGGATGCGGTCTTCGGGGGTAGTTGTCTTGGTCATTTCTTCTTGCTTCACGTTTCAGATTTTTGGCACGCCGTCGTCCTTCGAGGGCCGCTGAAGAAGCGGCCACCTCAGATGACGGCTACGGGTACAGCGTCATCCTGAGGTGCGAGCCGAGTGACGCTTGCGGCGCTTGGCGAACCTCGAAGGATGGGCCGCACATACCTCTACTCCGCCACCAGAGCATTCATGTGCTCGACGGCTTCGGCAAACTCTTCCTTGAACTCCTGCACCACGGCGCCCGCCGACTTCACGCTATCGATCAGGCCGACGCCCTGGCCGACGAAATAGCTGACGAGGTCGCGCGCTTTGGCGTTGCCGGCGGCGGCGGCGCGATCAATGGAGTTGAAGGCATCGCGGCTGATGATGCTCTGCAGCGGCATCGGCAGGGCGCCGGGGCTCTCTGGCGCGCGATCCCAGGCATCGGTCCAGACCGAACGGAGCTGTCGCGCCGGCTTTCCGGTGCGGCCCTTCGAGCGGATCGCATCACGGGAGGATGCAGCGATCATCTTCTCGCGAAAGATCTCGGACGTTTCGGACTCGACGGTGGCAAGCCACACCGAGCCGGTCCACGCACCGGCGGCGCCCATGGCCATGCAGGCCGCCATCTGCCGTCCCGTCATGATGCCGCCGGCTGCCAGCACCGGCACGTCGCGAATCGGCTTGATCGCCTTGATCACCTCCGGCACCAGCACCATGGTCGAGACCTCGCCGCAATGGCCGCCGGCTTCGGTGCCCTGCACCACGAGGATATCGACACCGGCTGCGACCTGGCGCAACGCGTGCTCCTTGGCGCCGACCAGGGCTGCCACCGGCACGTTGTGCTTCTTGCCCATCTCGATCATGGCTTTCGGCGGCACGCCAAGCGCGTTCGCGATCAGCCGGATCGGATGATTGAACGAGACTTTCAGCAGCTCCAGGGCGGTCTCGGCGTCGAACGGCTGCGGCTGGTTGTCGCCCACATCGGTTGTGGTCAGCTCGATGTCGTACTTCTTCAGGAGGTCGCTCGTGTATTTGCGGTGCTCCTGCGGCACGCGCGCTTCCAGGCTCTTCCAGGTGACGTCCTTCTCGCCCGCGGTCGAGATATTTTCGGGGATCAGCACGTCGATGCCGTAGGGCTTGCCGTCGACATGGTCGTCGATCCATTTCAACTCGCGTTCGAGCGTATCGGGCGTGTGCACGGTGGCACCGAGCACGCCAAAGCCGCCAGCACGGCTGACGGCAGCAACGACATCGCGGCAATGGCTGAAGGCGAACAGCGGGAACTCGATGCCCAGCATGTCGCAGATCGGCGATCTCATGGTTCTCTCCCGGCGGCGTTCGATGACGCTAGCCTATCGTCATTTGCGATGCCATGCCGGATTCCCGCGCGCATCTTGCGTGCAGGCGTTACGTCATTCGCGGAGCCATTCCGTCGCGCAAAATAAGCGGGAGAGGGGCTGCGGATTAGCCTCTTGCACTTTCGCTGATGTCAGAGAATGCTGGATCACAACAACAGAAAACAATCAGGGAGCGCCAACCGATGTCGCCAGCGCAAGCAAGCCAGGCTCAAGCCGCCGAGGCCTACGATGTGGTTGTCGTCGGCGCAGGCTTTGCCGGCATGTACATGCTGCATCGTCTGCGCGGGCTGGGTTTCTCGGCACGGGTCTACGAGCAGGGCGGCGGCGTCGGCGGCACCTGGTACTGGAATCGCTATCCCGGTGCGCGCTGCGATGTCGAGAGCATGCAATATTCCTATTCGTTCTCGGAAGAGCTCCAGCAGGAATGGGACTGGAGCGAGCACTATGCGCCGCAGGCAGAGATCCTGAAATACGCCAATCACGTCGCCGACCGTTTTGATCTGCGCCGCGACATCCAGTTCAGCACCCGCGTCGAACGCGCCGTATTCGACGAACGCGCGAACAGATGGTCGGTCACGATATCCGAGGGCGGGCCAGTTCAAGCGCAATTCGTCGTGCTCGCAACCGGCTGCCTCTCGAATGCACGCAAGCCCGACATCAAGGGCCTCGAGAATTTTAAAGGTCCCGTCTACCACACCGGAAACTGGCCGCATGAAGACGTCGACTTCACGGGCTTGCGCGTCGGTCTGATCGGGACGGGATCGTCAGGCATCCAATCCACACCTGTCATCGCCGAACAGGCCAGACATCTCACAGTGTTCCAGCGTACGGCGAACTTCTCGATTCCTGCCCGCAATGCCGCGCTGACGGAAGAGGAACGCGACGCGTTCCGCAAGAAGTATCCGGAGATCCGTCAGTTTGCCCGTGAGGTCGCGCGCAACGGCATCTATGCCGAGCAGCCCGATCGCGGTGCGCTCGACGACGGCGACGAGACCAGAAACGGAAAGTACGCCTCGCGTTGGGAGCGCGGCGGACTCACGTTCATGTATGTCTACAACAATCTCGGTCTCGACCGGACCGCCAACGACACGGCCGCCGATTTCGTCCGCGGCAAGATTGCCGAGATCGTCAAGGATCCCACGACGGCAAAGCTGCTGCAACCGCACAACCATCCGATCGGCACCAAGCGCATCTGCATCGACACCGATTATTTTGCGACGTTCAACCGGCCGAACGTCTCGCTGGTCGACATCAAGACCAATCCGATCGAGGAGATCACGGCGAACGCGGTGCGTGTCGCCGGCAAGGACCACGAGGTCGATGCGCTGGTGATGGCGACGGGTTTCGACGCCATGACCGGATCGGTGGCGAAGATCGACATCAGCGGCCGCGGCGGTGAGATGCTGAACCAGAAATGGGCGGAGGGCCCCAAGACCTATCTCGGGCTGATGAGCGCAGGTTTTCCGAACCTCTTCATCATCACTGGTCCCGGCAGCCCGTCCGTGCTCTCGAACATGATCGTGTCGATCGAGCAGCACGTTGACTGGATCGCCGATTGCCTCGTGCACATGCGCAAACAGGGCCTCGCAACCATGGAGGCGGGCAGGGACGCCGAGGAGAAGTGGGTGGCGCATGTCAACGAGGTCGCCCATGGCACGCTCTATCCGCAGGCCAATTCCTGGTACATGGGCGCCAACGTCCCCGGCAAGCCGCGCATCTTCATGCCCTATATCGGCGGAGTCGGCGTCTACCGGCGGATCTGCGACGAGGTCGCGGCGAAGGGATACGAGGGCTTTGTGATGGAGGCCGAAGCGCGGCCGCGCAGTCTGGTGCCGGGCTAGGTTGCATGACGACGGCCTGAGGCCCGCGCGGGACGCAGAGCCGGCAGGGCTTGCCATCGGCCGTCAGCGGGCTAATTAATGCAGGCGCATCTTTTTCGCCGGAGCCTCCCCATGACCGATACCCCTTACGTGCCGCCCAAAGTCTGGACCTGGAACAAGGAGAATGGCGGCCAGTTCGCCAGCATCAACCGACCGATTGCCGGCGCGACCCACGACAAGGAGCTGCCGGTCGGCAAGCATCCCTTCCAGCTCTATTCGCTGGCGACCCCGAACGGGGTGAAGGTGACGGTGATGCTCGAGGAGCTTCTGGCGCTTGGCCACAAGGGCGCCGAATACGACGCCTGGCTGATCAAGATCGGCAATGGCGACCAGTTCGGCAGCGGTTTTGTCGACATCAATCCGAACTCGAAAATCCCGGCGCTGATGGACCGGTCCGGCCCCGAGCCGATCCGCGTGTTCGAATCCGGCTCGATCCTGTTCTACCTCGCCGAGAAATTCGGCGCCTTCCTGCCGAAGGAGATCAAGGCCCGGACAGACGCCATGTCCTGGCTGTTCTGGCAGATGGGCAGCGCGCCCTATCTCGGCGGCGGGTTTGGCCATTTCTACGCCTACGCGCCGTTCAAGATCGAATACGCGATCGATCGCTTCGCGATGGAGGTCAAGCGCCAGCTCGACGTGCTCGACCGGCGCCTTGCGGACCACGAATACCTCGCAGGCAAGGAGTACACCATCGCCGACATGGCGGTGTGGCCCTGGTACGGCGCACTCGCCAAGGGATTGGTCTATGGCGCCGGCGAGTTCTTGTCGGTGCAGGACTACAAGAATGTGCAGCGCTGGACCGACCAGATCGCGCAGCGGCCCGCGGTGAAACGCGGCCGCATGGTCAACCGCGTCTCCGGCGACCCCGCCAGCCAGCTCCACGAACGCCACGATGCGTCCGACTTCGAGACCAAGACCCAGGACAGGATCGAGTCGGCGACGACTGCGTAAAGTCGCTCGCGGATATCGCAGGGTGGGCAAAGCGAAGCGTGCCCACCACTTCTTTTGCAGGCCATGACGGTAGGCACGGCGCACGAAGAGCGCGCCTTTGCCCGCCCTACGGCACCTCGGAGGTTACGCCATGCTCAGCTCATGGCGTCCCACCACCATCCAGTGCACCTCGTCCGGACCATCGGCAAAGCGCAGGTGGCGAACGTCCTGGTACATCTCGGCAAGCGGGGTCCAGTGCGAGATGCCGGTGGCGCCGTGCATCTGGATCGACTGGTCGATGATCTTGCAGGCCCGCTCCGGCACCATGGCCTTGACCATGGAGACCCAGACGCGAGCCTCCTTGTTGCCGAGCACGTCCATGGCCTTTGCCGCCTTCAGCACCATCAGCCGCATCGCCTCGATCTCGCAGCGCGCCTGCGCCATGATCTGCATGTTGCCGCCGAGATGCGCGATCTTCTTGCCGAACGCTTCGCGCGTGAGGCCACGCTGCACCATCAGGTCGAGCGCCTTCTCGGCCTTGCCGATGGTGCGCATGCAGTGATGGATGCGGCCGGGTCCGAGGCGGAGCTGGGAGATCTCGAAGCCGCGGCCTTCGCCGAGCAGCATGTTCTCCTTCGGCACGCGCACATTGTTGAAGCGCATGTGCATGTGACCACGCGGCGCGTGGTCCTGACCGAACACGTACATCGGCCCGAGTACCTCGACGCCGGGCGTGTCGCGCGGCACCAGGATCTGCGACTGCTGCTTGCTCGGCGCCGCATCCGGATTGGTCTTCACCATCACGATGAGGATCTTGCAGCGGGGATCGCCGACGCCGGAGATGTAGTATTTCTCGCCGTTGATGACCCATTCGTCGCCGACGAGCTTGGCCGTGGTCGAGATGTTCTTGGCGTCGGAGGAGGCGACGTTCGGCTCGGTCATGACATAAGCCGAGCGGATCTCGCCGTTCATCAGCGGCTTCAGCCACTTTTCCTTCTGCTCCTTGGTGCCGACGCGCTCCAGCACCTCCATGTTGCCGGTGTCGGGCGCCGAACAGTTCATGGTCTCGGACGCGAGCGGGCTCTTGCCGAGCTCGGAGGCGATATAGGCGTAGTCGAGATTCTTCAGGCCTTGGCCGGTCTCGTCATCGGGCAGGAAGAAGTTCCAGAGGCCTTCCTTCTTGGCCTTGTTCTTGGCCACTTCCAGCACCTCGAGCTGCTTCGGCGTAAAGCTCCAGCGATCCTGTTTGCCTTCGCCGGCCTTGGCGAACTCGATCGACATCGGCTCGACCGTCTCGCGAATGAATTTCCTGACGTGATCGTAGAGCGGCCGGACCTGGTCCGACATGCGGAGGTCGTTGAGTTCGTCGCCGGGATTGAGCGTGTAGTTGGTGGTGCGGGGAATGTAGGTGTGCTTTGTCATTGTTCCTCCCGGGGGTCACTGAGATCGCGTTGGGTCGGAGAATAGTCGCAGCGCGCACAAAGTGCGAGCGCGCATTTTCTCACGCGAGCCATGCCATGCGATGGAATCTCGCAAGAGCGTTTGAAATGTTGTTTGAATGGTGTGGGCGCGCTGGTAACGCTCGCACCACACTCTGCGCTGTCATCGCCCGGCGAAGACCGGGCGATCCAGTATTCCAGAGACAGCGATGATTGAATCGAGAGGCTGCAGCATACTGGATTCCCCGCTTTCGCGGGGAATGACAGCGATGGATGCTGCTAGCTCAGTTCGGCATCCGGTGCATCGCGCAGATCTTGTTGCCGTCGAGATCGCGCAAGTACGCCAGATAGAGCTTGCCGCCCGGGCCCTGGCGCGCGCCGGGCGGGTCTTCGCAGGTCTTGCCGCCAGCGGCGAGACCGGCCGCGTGCCACGCATCCACCTGCTCTGGCGAGTTTGCGGCAAAGCCGATCGTGCCGCCATTGGCGTGCGTTGCCGGCTCGCCGTTGATCGGCTTCGACACCGAGAATACGCCGGTCTTGGTGAAGTAGAAAATGCGATGGCCGTCGACCTTGGCAGGCCGCACCTCGAGCGTGTTCAGCAGATTGTCGTAGAACGACTTAGCCTTATCGAGGTCGTTGGTGCCGATCATGATGTGTGAGAACATTGCCCATTCCCTCAGAGTATGTAACCCGGATGGAGCGCAGCGAAATCCAGGTCTGTTGCTTTTGGTGGTCCCGGATTGCACTGCGCTCCATCCGGGCTACGAACCAGAAAATCAAAACGCCGTATAGCCGCCGTCGATCACGAACGTATCCGCAGTGTGATACGACGACGCCTTGCTCATCAGGTACACCGCTATGCCGCCGAAATCGCTGGCCTCGCCGAAACGCCGCATCGGAATCCGTGGCATCACGTTGGCGACGAATTTTTCGTTGGCCATGATGCCCGCGGTCATGTCGCTCTTGATCCAGCCGGGCAGGATTGCGTTCGCTGTCACGCCGTGGCGGGCGAGCTCGACGCCGAGCGCGCGCACCAGCGCGTTGATGGCGGCCTTGGTCGCAGCGTAATGCTCGTTGCGCGCAGTGCCGAAGATCGAGGCGAGGCTCGAGGTCGCGACCAGACGGCCGAAGGGATCGCCGGCATTGGCGCGATCGGTCATGTGTTTTGCGGCGGCCTGGAAGGCGTGGAACACGCCGTCGAGATTGGTCGCGAACATCGTCCGCCATTCCTCTTCGGTGCGCTCGATGAAGGACCTGCGGCCGCCGCCGCCGATGCCCGCATTGGCGAAGCAGCCGTCGACGCGGCCGAAGGTATAGAGCGTCGCCTTCATCGCGGCATTGACCGAGGCCGGATCGGTGACGTCGCAGACGCGGCTGTCGACCTTGCCGGAGAGGCCCGCCATGCTCGCGGCAGCAGCCTTGTTCTTGTCAGCATTGCGGCCCCAGATCGAGACGTTGCAGCCCTGGCCGGCGAGCGCTTGCGCGATGCCGAGCCCGATACCGCCATTGCCGCCGGTGATCACCGCGACGCGGCCGGTGAGGTCGAAAAGGTTCATGGCGCGTTTCCTGTTTTTGGCAAGGTTTCTTGGTAGGGTTTCTTGGCAAGTTTCTTGGCAAGGTTTCTTGGTATGCCGCGCATCAGCCGGTGCGCGCAAGATCATGCGATATGGCGGTGGGGTATGCTTTCGCCACCATGGACAAGACCGCGCCAAAAATCAAATATGCGCCCCGGCAAACAAATTCCGGTCTGCGAAACTGACGCAGGCGGCAACTGACGAGGAAACGATGCAGTTCAAACACGTCACGCTCGAAGTCGATGGTTCGGTCGCGATCCTCAGGCTCGACCATCAGGAGGTGATGAACGCGGTCTCCATGGACATGCTCGGCGGGCTCTCCGATGCGCTCGACGCGATCGAGGAGAAGAGGGACGAGGTGCGCTGCGTCGTGCTGACCGGCGCCGGGCGCGCGTTCTGCACCGGTGCCAACCTCCAGGGCCGCAACAACCAGTCGAAGAAGACCAGGGCAGGCCTGACGCTCGAGACCGGGTTTCATCCGTTCCTGCGCCGCATCCGCAATCTGCATTGCCCGATCGTCACCGCGGTCAACGGCCCGGCCGCCGGTGCCGGCATGAGCTTCGCGCTGCTCGGCGACATGATTTTGTGCGCGCGCTCCTCCTACTTCCTTCAGGCATTCCGGCGCATCGGTCTGGTGCCGGATTGCGGCTCGACCTGGCTGCTGCCGCGCCTGATCGGCAAGGCGCGTTCGGTCGAATTGTCGCTGATGGGCGAGCGGCTGCCGGCCGAGAAAGCGCTGGAGTGGGGCCTGGTCAACCGCGTCTATGACGACGGCGTGCTGATGGAAGAGGCGATGAAGCTCGCACGCGACCTCGCCAGCGGCCCCACGATCGCGCTGTCGCTGATCCGCAAGCTCTACTGGGACAGCCCCGAAAACTCCTTCGAGGATCAGCTCAATCTCGAATTCCAGTGCCAGATCCGCGCCGGCGATACGCAGGATTTCCGTGAAGGCGTCGGCGCCTTCCTGGAGAAGCGGCCTGCGCAGTTCAAAGGCAAATGATCGAGGCGGAGCTTTCCCGCAGCGTCCAGCGCTGGTGTCCCGGTGCGACCGGCGTCACCGGCGCGGCCAAGCTTTCGGGTGGCGCCAGTCAGGAGACCTGGCGCTTCGACATCATGCATCCCGATGGGCCGATCGGCGCGATCCTGCGCCGCTCGCCGAAAGGCTATGGCGCCGCGCCAACGCGCGCGGCGGGTCTTGCCGCGGAGGCCCAGCTGATGCAGCTTGCCTATGAGGCGGGCGTGCCGTCGCCGCGTGTGATGCATGTGCTGACGCCGGACGAAGAGCTCGGCACCGGCTTCATCATGCAGCGGGTCGAGGGCGAAACCATCGCGCGCAAGATTCTTCGCAACGAGGAGTTCGCAGCGGCACGGCCGCTGCTCGCGCGGCAGATCGGCGGCGTGCTTGCGGGCTTGCACAGGCTGCCGCAGGACAAATTGCCCGAGCTGCGCAGCCGCTCCGCGACCCAGGAGATCTCCGAGTTCGATCGCGACTATCGCAGCCTGAACTGGCCAAAGCCGGTGTTCGAGCTGGCGCTGCGCTGGCTGCGCGACCACGATCCGGGCCTCTCGGCCGAGACCACGCTGGTGCATGGTGATTTCCGCAACGGCAATCTCATCATCGGCGCCGACGGCGTTCGCGCGGTGCTGGATTGGGAGCTCGCGCACCTCGGCGATCCCATGGAGGATCTCGGTTGGGTCTGCGTCAATTCCTGGCGCTTCGGCGAGATCGACAAGCCCGTCGGCGGCTTTGGTTCGCGCGAAGAGCTGTTTGCGGGCTATGAGGCTGCGGGCCGCAAAGTCGATCCCGCGCGCGTCAAATTCTGGGAAGTGATGGGCACGTTGCGCTGGGGCATCATGTGCGGCGGCATGATGCAGCGGTTTCGCGAGGGGCCGGATCATTCGATGGAGCGCGCCATGATCGGTCGCCGTGCGTCCGAGACCGAGATCGATCTGTTGCGCCTGCTTGCGCCGCGGGGGAGTTGACGATGCAAGACGAACCGACACCGATCGAGCTGACCAGGGCGGTCGCCGATTTCCTCCGCAACGACATCACGCCGCTGATCTCCGGCCACCAGGCTTTCAAGCTGCGCGTCGCCATCAACATCCTCGACCTCGTCACGCGGCAGCTGACACGGGAGGAGGGGAGCGATGCGAACGAAGTGGAGCGGCTGCGCGCGCTGCTCGGCATGGATGGCTCGGTGACCGATCTCAACCGCGCGCTAGCGGAGCGTATCGCCAAGGGGGAGGTTGATCTCGCAACGCCGGGGCTTGCGGGGCACCTGTGGGCAACCACGATGGACAAGCTCGCGGTCGATCAGCCGAATTACGCGTCGTACAAGCGAGAGATGGGGCGAGGCGAGTAGCTCTCCCCCCATCATTGCGAGGAGCCCTTGCGACGAAGCAATCCAGACTGCTTCCGCGGATGCATTTCTGGATTGCTTCGCTGCGCTCGCAATGACGGGCGGAGAGAACGTCTACTTCCCCACCCATTTCGGCGGCCGTTTCTCGGAAAACGCCTTCGGGCCCTCGATGTAATCCTGCGACGCCACCATCGCCTTCACCGCCGGATACTCGCGCTGCTCCTCGATCGCCTGCTCCAGCGACACGGCAAGTCCCTTCCGGATGGTCTGCTTCGATGCCCGGATCGACATCGGCGAGTTCTTGGTGATCATCTCCGCCCAGCGCAGCGCGCCCGCAAGTGCCTCGCCCTGCGGGACCACCTCGTTGACGAAGCCGAGCTCAAGACCCTCCTTGGCGCTGACATGGCGCGCGGTGAGGATCATGCCCATGGCGCGCTTCAGGCCGATCTGCCGCGGCAAGCGGTGCAGGCCGCCGGCAAGGGCAGCGAGGCCGACGCGCGGCTCGGGCAGCGCGAAGGTTGCATTCTCGGACGCGATGATCAGGTCGCAGGCGAGCGCGATCTCGAAGCCGCCGCCCATGGCGACGCCGTTGACCGCCGCGATGATCGGCTTGTCGCAATCGAAGCGCGCAGTGAGGCCGGCAAAGCCCCCGTTGTCCCAGCCGCGCTTGCCTCCCGCCGCCTGCCATTTCAGATCGTTGCCGGCGCAGAACGCCTTGTCGCCGGCGCCGGTGACGACCGCGACCCATTGCTCGGGATCGGCGGCGAAATCGTTAAACACCTTGTTGAGCTCGAAATGCGCATCGATATGCAGCGCGTTGTAGACCTCCGGCCGCGACAACGTGATGATCGTGATCGGCCCCTTGCGTTCGACCTTTGAGAATTTCAGCTCCATCGCGCGCTCCCGCAGTTTCTCGTGAAGGAATATTGGCGTCATACTACCGCGCGTCAGCGCCGGAGCACCATCGAATTGCGCGGGCGCGCCTTGCGCCTCTCACACGCCTCGCGTTGCTTGACTCGCGCGCGCTCTTCTCACCTTAATCGTGCGAAGCAAAATGCGCCTAGCGCCTTAACGCAAAACGATAAAATCAACCCGGGAGAGAACCGTGGATTTCTCATTGCCTGCCGATCTCGTCGCCTATCTCGGAGAGCTCGATCGTTTCATCGAACGCGAGATCAAGCCATTGGAACAGGCGGACGACAACATCCGCTTCTTCGATCATCGCCGCGAATGGGCGCGTACCGATTTCGAGAATGGCGGCCTGCCGCGTCACGAATGGGAAGCGCTGCTGCGCAAGGCAAAAGACCTTGCGGATGCCGCCGGCCATTTGCGCTTTCCGGTGTCGAAGCAATATGGCGGCAAGGACGGCTCCAACCTCTGGATGGCCGTGATCCGCGAGCATTTTGCAGCAAAAGGCCTCGGCCTGCACAACGACCTCCAGAACGAGCACTCCATCGTCGGCAATTTCCCCGTCGTGACCATGCTCGACCGCTACGGCCGCGACGATCAGAAGGCGATGATCGACGGCTCGATCAAGGGCAAGTACCGCATCACCTTCGGCCTCACCGAACCGCATCACGGCTCGGACGCCACTCACATGGAGACGCGCGCGGTGCCGGCGACCCGCGACAACGTCAAGGGTTGGATCATCAACGGTGAGAAGATGTGGACCACCGGCATGCACGTCGCCACGCATTGCGCGCTGTTCGCGCGCACGTCGGGCAATGACGGCGATGCCCGCGGCATCACCTGCTTCCTGGTGCCGGCCAAGAGCCACGGCGTGAAGGTCGAGGAGTACATGTGGACCTTCAACATGCCGACCGACCATCCCCGCGTCAGTTTTACGGATGTGTTCGTGCCTGAGGACGCGCTGTTCGGCGAGGTCGGCCGCGGCCTGTCGCTGGCGCAATGTTTTGTCCATCAGAACCGCATTCGGCAGGCTGCGAGCTCGCTTGGTGCCGCCGTCTACTGCATCAACGAGAGCGTCAAATATGCGCGCGAGCGAAAACCGTTCGGCAAAGCGCTCGCCGAAAACCAGGCAATCCAGTTCCCGCTGGTCGAACTCGCAACGCAAGCCGAGATGCTGCGCCTGTTGATCCGCAAGACCGCCTGGGAGATGGACCAGCTCAATGAGGAGCAGATCGAGCGCTCGCTCTCCGACCGCGTCTCGATGTGCAACTACTGGGCAAACCGCCTTTGTTGTGAGTCGGCCGACCGCGCCATGCAAGTCCACGGCGGCATGGGCTATTCACGCCACAAGCCGTTCGAGCACATCTACCGCCATCACCGCCGCTACCGGATCACCGAAGGCAGCGAGGAGATCCAGATGCGCAAGGTGGCGGGGTTCCTGTTCGGCTATATGGGGCCGGGGAAGCACTAGCCGTCATTGCGAGCGAGGCGAAGCAATCCAGAAATGTTGCCGCGGAGGGCTTCTGGATTGCTTCGTCGCTGTGCTCCTTGCAATGATCGTCAGTTCACCCGCCGGTCCTTCCCCGCCCAGTACGGCTCGCGCAGCTGCCGCCGCAAGATCTTCCCGGAGGGATTCCTCGGCAGGGCCGGCAGAAACTCCACGCTCTTCGGCGTCTTGAAGCCGGCGATGCGCTCGCGGGTGAAGTTGATGATGTCGGTTGCGGTCGCCTCTTTGCCCGGCTTCATCACCACGACCGCCTTCACGGCCTCGCCCCATTTGTCGTCGGGGATGCCGATCACCGCGGCCTCCGCGACATCAGGATGATCGCATAGCGCGCTCTCGACCTCGGCCGGGTAGATGTTCTCGCCGCCGGAGATGATCATGTCCTTGATGCGGTCGTGGATGTAGAGATAGCCGTCCTCGTCCATGTAGCCGGCATCGCCCGTGCGCAGCCAGCCGTCGCCGCGCAGCGTCGCGGCGGTCGCTTCCGGCAGATTCCAGTAGCCGGCCATGTTGGAGCCCGACCGTGTCGCGATCTCGCCGACCTCGCGCGGCGGCAGCGGCTTGCCGTCGGCGTCGAGAATGGCGATCTCGACGCCCGGCAGCGCCCTGCCGGCGGAA
This sequence comes from Bradyrhizobium monzae, assembly GCF_021458635.1. Classification (GTDB taxonomy): domain Bacteria; phylum Pseudomonadota; class Alphaproteobacteria; order Rhizobiales; family Xanthobacteraceae; genus Bradyrhizobium. The sequence goes on along the minus strand of NZ_JAIRDQ010000002.1, from coordinate 936,963 downwards.
CGCATCCGCTCCAGGCCCTCGACGTGATCTTCAGGCGGCAGCGCGACGATGGTGCCCGTCGTCTCCGTCATGCCGTACATCTGCACGAAACCGCATTTGAAGATCTCGATGCATTCCTTCAGCAACGCCGCCGGAATCGGGGAGGCGCCGTACAGCATGTATTTCAATCGTGAAAAGTCGACCGTCTTCGCGCGCGGCTGCCGCACCACGAACTGCATCGCCGCCGGCACCATGAAGAGTTTCGTGATGCCGGATTGCTCGAAGAAATCCAGCACCCTGGTCGGATCGAACTCGCGCGCGATCACGCCGCGGGCGCCGTGATAGAGCCCCATCACGCCCCAGCCGGAGCCGCCGATATGGAAGATCGGCATCGCCACCAGCGACACGTCGTTGGTCGACCACCGGTTCCACTCCGGCTTGTCCTCGGCGTTGCCGGTCTGCACCAGATTGAGAAAGTTCGCGTGGCTCAGCATCGCACCCTTCGGCTTGCCCGTGGTGCCCGACGTGTAGAGCTGGATCGCGATGTCTTTGGTGTCGATCGGCACCCTGGGATCGTCGCCGCTCTGCGCATCGCGCCACGCGGTAAAATCCTGCCATTCCGGCGCACCGCCTTCGGTGGTGATGACGGTACGCACGCCCGGGAGCTGATCCTTGATCTGCGAGACCAGCGTGATGAATTCCGGCCCGACGAACAGCACGGGCGCCTTGCATCGGCGACGATGAAGGCGACCTCGGGTCCCGCGAGCCGCCAATTCACCGGCGCCATCACCACGCCGGCCTTCATCGCGCCCATCAGCAGTTCGAAATAGAGGTCGCTGTTCTTGCCGAGATAGGCGATGCGATCGCCTTTCTTCACGCCCATCGCGATCAACGCGTTGGCGACCTTGTTGGTCTTGATGTCGAACTCGGCAAAGCTGGTGACGCGGCCCTCGAACTCATAGGCGGTAGCGTTGCCGCGGCTTTTGGCGCGCTCGCGCACCATGTCGGCGAGGTTCGCCAATGGCTGTGTGGTAGACATGTCTCTCCCGGGGCGTTTTGCTTTTATGCCGCGGAGTGTGGCGTCATCCGCGTGCAAAAACAATACGGCAGAGGGAAGGGCGCGGTCTTGTGTCTTGAGCGCGCTGCACCGCCACAAGCGTGTTCGGGTGACGTCAACCTCTCTTCGCCCGGTCCTTCTCGTTCTGCGCCATGATGCTTTCGCGCGCCGTCTTCCAGTCGTCGTCGCTCCAGTCGCGGAGCTGATAGAAATTGCCGCCCATCGCGAGCGCCTGCGCGCCGTCCATGGCGATGGTCTCGCCGGTGATCCAGTCGCAGCCGCCGGAGATCAGGAACACCGCGAGGTTCTGCAGCTCCTCCATGGTGCCGACGCGGCCCATCGGGTTCATCGCCTTGGTGCGCGCGCCGGCTTCGTCACCCGGCTTGATGCGCTTGCTCATGCCCTCGGTCGGGATCTCGCCCGGCGCGATGGTGTTGAGGCGGATGCCGTGCCGGCCCCATTCGGTCGCGAGCGACATCGTCATGGCGTGGATCGCCGACTTGCTCATCGCCGACGGCACCACGTAAGGCGAGCCGTTGCGCACCCAGGTCACGGTGATCGAGACGACGTTGCCGGGCTGCTTCAAGGCGATCCAGCGCTTGCCGACCGCATGCGTCACGTAGAACGTGCCGTGCATGACGATGTTGGCGACGGCATCGAAGCCGCGCGGCGAGAGTTCCTCGCTGCGTGAGATGAAATTGCCGGCGGCGTTGTTGATGAGATCGGTGAGCGGCGCATCGCGAAAGATGGTCTCGATCATCTCCTCGACCGCGAGCGCATTGCGGATGTCGACACCGTGGCTGGTGACGCGGCCGCCATACTGATCCATCAGCTCGGTCGCGGTCTCGTCGCAGACGATCTTGCGCCGGCCGCAGATGTGCACCTCGGCACCAAGCTGGAGAAAGCGCGCCGCCATCGACTTGCCGAGGCCGGTGCCGCCGCCGGTCACGAGAATGCGGCGTCCCGCCAGAAGATTTTCCTTGAACATGGCTGTTTCTCCCGTACGGATTGTCAGTTAATTGGTCGATTGACTAAATCCGGCCGTCAGCTTTCTGTAAAGCGGCACCGAACAAGAACAGGGAGAATTCATCCATGGAAGAGCGCGTCTCGATTTCGATCTCGGAAGGCGTCGCCGATGTGCGCCTGGTGCGCGCGGACAAGATGAATGCGCTCGATCAGGCCATGTTCGAGGCTCTTGTCGCGGCAACCGAACGGCTTTCGAAGGAAAAAGGCGTGCGCGCCGTCGTGCTGTCCGGCGAGGGCCGCGCCTTCTGTGCCGGTCTCGACATGGGGCGTTTTGCCGCCATGAAGGAGAAGGGCGGCAACGGAATTCCGGGTGGCGAAAATCGTGACCTCACCAAGCGCACGCATGGCCAGGCGAACTTTCCGCAAGCCGCGGTATGGGGATGGCGTCAGCTTCCGGTTCCCGTGATCGCGGCCGTGCATGGCGTTGCCTTCGGCGGCGGCTTCCAGCTCTCGCTTGGCGCCGACATGCGCTTCCTCAGCCCCGATGCGCGGATGTCGGTGATGGAGATCAAATGGGGCCTCGTGCCCGATATGGCGGGCACGCCGATCCTGGCCTCGCTCGTGCGCGACGACATCTTGCGCGATCTCACCTACACCGGCCGCATCTTCTCCGCGCAGGAGGCGATGACGTACGGTCTCGCCACGCGCGTCTGCGACGATCCTCGCGCTGCTGCGCTCGAAGTCGCGCGTGAGATCGCCGGCAAGAGCCCCGATGCGATCCGCGCCGCCAAGCGCTTGCTGAACAATCTCTCGGTCGATCCGGGTCCCGCGCTGCTGGCGGAGTCGGTCGAGCAGCAGAAGCTGATCGGCAGTGCGAACCAGACCGAAGCGGTGCGCTCGAATCTGGAGAAGCGCGCAGCGAAGTATGCGGATTGATAGCCTCCGTCATGGCCGGGCCTGTCCCGGCCATCCACGTTCTTGATGCAAGCGACGAAGCAAGGACGTGGATCACCGGGACAAGCCCGGTGATGACGACTAACTCGCACCGTCGCTGAACAACGAAGAAAAAGCAAATGAGCGAAACGCCCAACTTCCTCGGCATCGTCTCTGGCGAGCGCCGCCGTGCCCATACCGAAGTCGCTGCCCGTTCCGACCTCATCGCGTCCGGCCTCGCCAGGATCGGCGTCAGGCAAGGCGATTGCGTCTGCATGCTGATGCGCAACGACATCGCCTTCCTGGAAGCGGCCTACGCCGCGATGCGGCTGGGCGCCTACGGCGTTCCGATCAACTGGCATTTCAAGCCGGAGGAGATCAACTACATCCTGAACGACACCGGCACGTCTGTGCTGATCGGGCATGCCGACATGCTGCACGCCTTGCGCGATGCGATTCCCGCGGGCGTCACCGTGCTCAGCGTGCCAACGCCGCCGGAAATTTTGAAGAATTACAAGATCGATCCCGACCTTCTGTCGACACCGGACTTTGCGGTCGATTTCGAGCCCTGGCTCGCGCAATACCAGCCCTATGACGGCCCGGTCGTGCCGCAGCCGATGAACATGATCTACACCTCAGGCACGACAGGCCATCCCAAGGGCGTGCGCCGCAACGCCCCGACGCCGGGGCAGCAGGCCGCTGGCGAGCGCATGCGCGCGATGATCTACGGGCTCAAGCCCGGTGCCCGTGCGATCCTGCCGGGCCCGCTCTATCACTCCGCGCCGAATTCGTTCGGCATCCGCGCCGGAAAACTCGGTGGCGCGCTGGTGCTCATGCCGCGATTCGAGGCGGAAGAGTTTCTGCAGCTGATCGAGCGCTACAAAATCGACACCATTTTCATGGTGCCAACCATGTTCATCCGCCTGATGAAACTGCCGGAGGAGGTGCGCAGGAAATACGACGTCTCTTCGCTCCGCCACATCATCCACGCCGCCGCGCCGTGCCCGGCGGATGTCAAGCGCGCCATGATCGAATGGTGGGGGCCGGTGATCTACGAATTCTACGGCTCGACCGAGTCCAGCGCCGTCACCTTCGCGACCTCCGAGGACGCGCTGAAGAAGCCCGGCACCGTCGGCAAGATATCGCCCGGCGCCGAATTGCGTTTCATCGGCGATGACGGCCGCGTGCTGGGCGTGGGTGAGATCGGCGAGATCTATTCGCGCATGCGCGGGATGGCGGATTTCACCTACCACAACAAGCCGGAGAAGCGCGCCGAGATCGACCGTGACGGTTTCATCACCTCCGGCGACGTCGGCTACATCGACGAAGACGGTTATGTCTTCATCTGCGACCGCAAGCGCGACATGGTGATCTCCGGCGGCGTCAACATCTATCCGGCCGAGATCGAATCCGTGCTGCACGCCGTGCCCGGCGTACATGATTGCGCGGTGTTCGGCATTCCCGATACGGAGTTCGGCGAGGCGCTGATGGCCGTAGTTGAGCCGCAACCTGGCATCACGCTCGACGCCGCCGGCATCCGCGCGCGGCTGAAGGCGTCACTCGCTGATTACAAGGTGCCGAAGCACATCGAGATCCGCAGCGGTCTGCCGCGCGAAGATTCCGGAAAAATCTTCAAGCGCCGCCTCCGCGATCCCTATTGGGAGCAGGCGGGGCGCAAGATCTAGCTTTTCGTCGTCCTGGCGATGGCCCGGACTATGGCAGGGAAATGACACAACCGGCCAAAAGTGGTCACGCGCACATCTGATCGGTATTGCAGAGCTACTCGGGCAACCCTGCTTTCCGAAGCCCCTCGATCAAGAGCTTCGCCTTTGATTGCCCGCCACGAGCGATGTAAGTGGATATTGTAAAGGAGGGATCGTGCTCGAGCACACCAACCGCGGCCTGGCGAGCCTCAGTATCGCGTCCGAGATGGGCAAAAGCGCATGCCAGACACCGGTATGAGGCCGAATGAAAGGGGTTCTGACGAACTGCTTTCCTTGCTGCCACGATGGCCTCGTCGAAGCGGCCAAGTTCAATAAGGGCCATCGCCATTCCGATGAACGACCGATGGAGTAGCGGATCGACCGGGCTTACGCGAATGGCACGTTCAAAGCTCCTGATTGCCTCTTCCGGCAGCCCCGCTATTCGATACACCCAGCCTCTGCCATGCCACGCCTCAAATGCGTTCGGGTTGAGGGCTACCGCGCGATCTGCCATCTCGATCTCGCTTTCACAATCGCCAACCATGAAAGCCGAGACGGTAGCGGCGTTCGCCAACGTTACGGGATCGCTGTCGTCGATACTCAGTGCCAGGCGAAAAAGTCGAATCGCTTCCTTGCGGTCGAATTGAGGATCGACAGCATAGCCCATGGTCACGTTGAGCGTGTGGCACAGACTTGCCAAAGCCGCGATGAAGCTGAACCCGGGGTCCAGCTCCAAGGCGCTATGAGCAAGCCTTGTGGCCTCGGCGAACCCTTCGCGGGTTGACGCGTAATAATGCGGCAGTGCCCGAAGGTAGAAATCATAGGCCGTAAGGTTCTCTGGCCGTCGCCGCGTTGCCATGGCAATTTCTGTTTGAAGCAATTTCGGCTCGATGGCCGAAACAACGGCGACCGCGACTTCGTCCTGGAGGGCGAAAACGTCCGTCAGGTCGCGCTCGAACCTGTCCGCCCAGATGTGCGCGCCTGTAATCGCGTCAATCAACTGCCCTGCGATGCGCACCTTGTCCGACGATTTGCGCACGGACCCCTCAAGCACATAGCGCACGCCCAGCCTGCGCCCGACTTCCTTGATATCGACCGCTCTGCCCTTGAACGTGAAGCTCGAGTTTCGGGCGATGACGAACAGCCATTTGAATCGCGAAAGCGCTGTCGTGATCTCCTCGACCATTCCGTCGGCAAAATATTGCTGCTCTGGATCGCCGCTCATGTTCTCGAACGGCAATACCGCGATCGAGGGTTTGTCGGGGAGCGCAAGTGCGGGAGTTGAAGAATCCACGTGGCCGGATGAGTCCGCCGTGATGGTGGATGGCCTACCCCCCTCGTGCACCAGGCCGACGAAACGAAAGCCCTTTCGTGGCAGCGTCTTGATGAGGCGCTGTTCTTCGCCGGAATCGCCGATCGCGCTTCGGGCAGCGTTGAGACGCGTGGTCAGCGCCACATCGGATACGATGCGTCCATTCCAGATGGCGTTCACGAGGTCGTCTTTGCTGACGACACGCTCCTTATTTCGGATCAGGTAATCGAGCAGATCGAAAACCTGCGGTGCGGTAGGAACGACGTTGGAGCCACGATGCAGCTCGCGCCGGTCGGTGTCGAGAGCGTAGTCCTCGAAGAAATAGCGCACGCTACCGCTCCTTGGTCCCCCGCTGATCGTCTAACGTGCCCAGCACCGTTTGGCGCTCAAAGAATAAGCCGCAGGTAAGGAAAATGTAAGCCGGATATCAAGCGCACCCTTCGGGGTCCTGACATCCTTGTTCGGGAAAAGGTAGGTACCGAGGAGATGTCAAATGGCTACAACCTACAATGTGTCCACGCCGAGACATACGGTCGCGCCTACCCGACCCGGCCTCAGCCCGTTCGGCGATTGCTGCGTCGCCCTTTGCGTCGCCCTTGGCGAATGGTACGAGCGCCAAAGGATACGAGCCAAGTTGTTCGACTTGAGCGACAGGGAGCTCCACGATATCGGTATTTCGCGCGGCGAAATCGACTACGTCGCCTCGAACCGAGATATCGATCCACGAGGCATCCGGTCCGCAGGATGACCGCCCACGTTCTATCTCCAGCTCCTGCCGCTGTTCAAAACCCAGGACATGGCCGAAGGCATGAAGGCCTTCATGGAGAAGCGCGAGCCGAAATTCGAGGGGCGGTAGGGGACGCGGGATCACGCACGCTGGAGTAGCAATTAGTGATCGGCTCGGCTAGTTTGGCGTTCCCAAGCCAACCGCATGCGATCACCGATGCCCTCATATCGCGCCAGCTCCTTCGAAGTCCCTCATGCGGCCGTCTACGCGCTGATGACGCTGACTGTCCTTGCATCAGGATTTTGCTTCATCCAGGCGGGCGGTCCGGCGGCGTCGGCGGAGCTGCTCTATCGCTATGGCGGCATGTATTCGGGCGCGATCGGGCGGCATGAGTACTGGCGCCTGCTCGCCTATGGCTTCCTGCACGTCAACTTCGTCCACCTCACCATGAACATGCTGTGCCTCGTGCTGTGGGGTGGGCATCTCGAGCGGCGGGTCGGGCCGGCCTATTTCCTCATCATCTATCTCAGCGCGATGGTGTTCGGCGCCGTCATCGGCAATGGCATCCATTCCACGCCCTATTTGACCGTTGGCGCGTCCGGCGCCACGTCGGGCATTTTGGGCGCGCTGCTCTGCCTGTGGATTCTCGGCAAGCTCGATGTCGGGTTCGACTTCTTCGCGATCAACATCGGATTGAACATCGCGTTTGCGCTCGGCAATTCGCGGATCGACTGGGGTGTCCATCTCGGTGGTTTTGCGGCCGGGTTGATAGCCTGCGCATTGCTGGACCTGATCGAGAAGGCGAATCCTTACGCGCTTCGTTGCAAGTTTCCCGAAGTCGTGAAGGTCAATCTCACCCTGTTGGCCTGTGTGGCGGCAGTGTGGGCCTGGAACGGTCAGGCCCAGGCCATCGCCGCCGGGATGTCCGGATGGGGCCCGGCCATCGTCGTCGTGGTCGCAGGCTGTGCGGTCGTGAAGGCGGTTGATCTCGTTCTCTCCATGAGGAAGGGTCTTGCGATCGTCGTGATCGCCCTGGCTGGAGCGAACGCCGTCACCATCCTGCTTTGCGGTTTGGCTTTGGCATCGTCTTGCAGTCCGGGCTGGCCAACCGGGTCCGGTCCGCTCGATAATGTTCTCGTCATATTCTGTCCCAATCCTGTTCTCATCTCGGGTCTGGCGGCGATCGGTGCGGCCGCAGTGACGCTGTGGCTTTGCGCGAAGGAAATTTCGCGCGGGATCGAGGATGTTGGATTTGTCGCCACATCGCTGCGTGCCGAACGCAGCCGGCGTCATGGACTATGACTGCGGAGGTTGTGCTATAAGAGGGCTCATTGATCCCGGATCATCCCAAGGTTCCCAAGTCTCATGGCCCCCGTTTCCCTTCTGCTCAACGTGCTCTGGATCCTTGTCGGCGGCGCCTGGATGGCGTTCGGCTGGCTGGTGGCGTCCGTCATCATGGCCATCACCATCATCGGCCTGCCCTGGGCGCGGGCGGCGTTCAACATCGCCATTTATACGCTGTTGCCGTTCGGCTCGCGAGCGGTTAACCGCGACCAGGTCACCGGCGCGGGCGATATCGGCACCGGCCCGCTCGGGGTGATCGGCAACATCATCTGGTTCGTGCTGGCCGGCTGGTGGCTGGCGCTCGGCCACGTCCTGACGGCCGTGATTTTCGCCATCACCATCATCGGCATTCCCTTCGCCTGGGCCCACCTGAAGCTCGCGGGCATCGCGCTCTGGCCGATCGGCAAGGTAATCGTGCCGGCCTAGGCTCCCGTTTCGCAGGCGTCAGCTTTTGGCGATGAAGTGGACCTCGCCGCGCCTGATCTTCGACGCGCCCAACTCTTGTTGAACTCAGAAGGAGAGAAGGATGCTAGGGAAAGCGAAGGTGGCCACTCGTCTTCCAGCCAAGGACCTGGATCGGGCGCGGGCGTTCTATTCCGAGAAACTCGGGCTCGACCCGGTCGAACAACGCGAGGGTGGACTACGCTACATCTGCGCAAGTGGCGAGTTTGCAGTATTCGTCTCGGCCGGAGTGCAATCGGGCACGCACACGCAGATGGGCTGGGAAGTCGAGGACGTCGAGGCGACGGTGCGCGAGCTTCGCGTGCGGGGAGTGAAGTTCGAGGACTATGACCTGCCGGGCCTGAAGACTGTCGATGGAATTGCCGAGATAGCCGGGAATTACGCCAGCAAGGGTATTGGTGAGCGAGGCGCCTGGTTCCGCGACAGCGAAGGCAACCTTCTTGCAATCGGGCAGCCGGTTCGGTCCTGACGGAGGGCAGGATCCCTCATGTTGTCGACGCCCCCACCAGCCGTGACGAATGCCACGGTGATTGTAGCGCGACACAGGACCAGACGTGTCTCCGCATGAGGTGCTCGTTGAATCGAGAGTGCGGTTGATGGGACGATACGGCAGGCCGTCAAAATGGTTGGGAAAAAACGGCAAAAAGCGAGGAACGCTGAAACGTGGATCGGGTTGATCGAGCACCGTGGAGCGCTCGATGGACAGAACCTCGATCTATGACGAATTGAGCCGTGTTGAGCGCGACGTGGTCGCAGGAGAGCGCCAGCTTGCAGAACAGGAGCGGCTGGTTCTCGACTTGAAACGGGAAGGTCAAAATACTGCAAGCGCTGAAAAGGAGTTGGAACGGCTGCGTGAATGCCAGCGCCTGCGCGATCAAGACCGTCAAAGGCTCCTATCGCTCCTGCAGCCCTGAGACAGCGAAAATGCCCCCGGCCTCGCTCGTGAACCTGTAAAGCGGGAAGGGCCCGCGCTGTAGGATGACGAATATGCGTCAAGCCTTGAGCGTATGATGCGCCATCGATAATCCATTGCACGACCGGATCACCTCTGCGAATTTGTACATCTAGCCCAATCCGGGAACGCTCAACTATGCTCACCGTCTATGGCGAAGGTCGTGGCTTCCGCGTTATTTGGCTCCTCGAAGAATTAGGATTGGCTTATCGGCTGCGCCCGGTCGATCTGCTCGCAGTCGAGAATGATCGCGATTTCCTCGCGATCAACCCCGCAGGCTTCATTCCCGCACTGCAGGACGGCGAGACGATCATGGTCGAATCGATCGCGATTCTTGAGTACCTGCTCGCCCGCCACGGCTCAGGTTCGCTCGCCGTCGCCCCGGACGATCCCGCCTTCGCTTCCTATCTGCAATTTCTCCATTTGGGCGAGGCTGGGCTCGCCGGGCCGATGAACGCCGTCTTTGTCGGTCGCGAACTGGCGCCCGAAGCCGAGCGAGATGCCCGGGTTACACGCTGGGCACGCGAGACATTCGAGAGCCGGCTGGGTTTGGTTATCCGCCGCCTCGCGGATTGCCCCTATCTCGCCGGCAACCGATTCACGGCTGCCGATATCTCGGTGAGCTACGCCCTCCTGCTCGGCCTGCGAACTGGCAATTACGTCCCCGGTTCGACCGAGCGGGACTATCTCGCCCGCACGACGGCACGCCCGGCCTACGCCCGGGCGATGGAAAGCTGCCAGGCCACCAAGGCTTGGGCGGCGAGGTCACCCGGAGTGTAGTGCTCGCTTCAGCACGGCCAGACAATGCTGCGTCCACCGAGTCTCGCGTCATCCGACGGGCAAAACAGCCATATGAAGGTCAAGGACGGAACATCAAATATTCTGATTGACCGAATTCGTAGTTTCGGGTAAACCGCAAAGCATCCCGGCCCGTCAGAGGGGCGTTTCGCGATCGTCACGATACGTAGGCCGGGATGCGATGGACGCGGCAGCGCCGACGCGTGACGGGATGGCAGGGCGGGCTAAACCCGTGAACCATCGCGATCCGCGGGATCGACACGACGCCGTCACAGCGTTTCTTTCGGCTTCGGAGGCGAGCACGCGCGAGCTTCCGAATGATTGGGGAGGGACGTCCGCGGACGGCAAAAGCGTGTGGTCCTGACGCCCGGAGTCTGTTGCGTCAAGGCTTGCGGCGATGTGAGCTGCCCGACCGGGCGCGCGCATCGGTCATCCGCAAGGCGACGGGGGCAATAGTGCATCGCTCCCCGGGGAGAGCGCGCCATACGCCGTAAAACCATTGCGCAGGGAAGGCCGGGATGTCCCGGCGTCACCTGTGGTCAACCCGCGTGCGTTTCTCGCGTGCGGACCCTGGGTGCCTGCCGGCGCCCGGCCTTCCCTGCGCCCCTTCTTCTCGATGAGGGCGAAACCGGACAGCAAAGCTTCGAGCGCCTGCGCTGCGAGACGGAGAAAGTGTGCGCGCGCCGCTGTGCGAGACCCATCCTGCCAGGGTCAGCCGTGTTGCCGCGCCGCCACCAAGTTCATCTTGCACCGCGGTAGACAAATATCGCACACTCGTTAGGCCGGGGAGCCATTGGGAGCTCTACAAGAGGAGCCAGCCATGTCCCTCCAGACAGTACCGTCCGACGCCGCTGAGCCGCGCTCCAACCGCCCTGAGGACGCCCAGGCGCTGGAAGCTGATGTGCGGCTGCGGGACGATATCCGCCTGCTCGGGCGCATCCTGGGCGACACGGTGCGCGACCAGGAGGGCGCAGATGTGTTCGACCTGGTCGAGCGCATCCGGCAGACCTCGATCCGGTTTCACCGCGACGAGGACCGGGTAGCGCGCCGCGAGCTCGAGCAGATCCTCGACAGTATGTCGACCTCCGAGACGGTGCGGATCGTCCGTGCCTTCAGCTACTTCTCCCACCTCGCCAACATCGCCGAGGACCAGAACAACATCCGCCAGATGCGTGCCGGCAAGGGCGGCGGCTCCGGCGTGCTGGCGGAGACGCTGGCCAAGGCCAAGGGTGCGGGAATCAGCACCGACATGCTGCGCAATTTCTTCAAGAGCGCGCTGGTCAGTCCGGTGCTGACGGCCCACCCGACCGAAGTCCGCCGCAAAAGCACCATGGACCGCGAGATGGAGGTCGCTAGCCTGCTCGATCGCCGCGAGCGGGTCTCCTTGACCGCGGACGAGGCCGACGCGAGCGACGAGCAGCTGCGCCGCGAGGTGCTGACGCTGTGGCAGACCAATCTGTTGCGCCGGACCAAGCTCACCGTGCTCGACGAGGTCGCCAACGGCTTGTCGTTCTACGATTACACCTTCCTGCGCGAGGTGCCGCGGCTGGTCAATGTGCTGGAAGACCGGCTGGAGGAGGGCGGCGAGCAGGCGGCCAGCGAGCTCGCCTCGTTCCTGCGCATGGGCAGCTGGATCGGCGGCGACCGCGACGGCAATCCCTTCGTGACCGCCGACGTGATGCGCGGCACGCTGCGCCTGCAGTCAAGCCGCGTGATGCAGTTTTATCTGAACGAGCTGCACGTGCTCGGCTCGGAGCTGTCGATCGCAGCCCATCTCGCCGACGTCTCGGAAGAGCTGCGCACGCTGGCGGAGCGCTCGCCCGATACGTCGCCGCACCGGAGCGGCGAGCCCTATCGCCTGGCGGTCTCCGGCATCTATGCCCGCCTGACGGCGACGGCCGAGAAGCTCGAGGTCGAGATCACCCGCCGTCCCGTCGGCAAGGGCGCGCCCTATGAGAGCGTCAAAGAGCTTCAGGCCGATCTCGACGTGCTGCACCGCTCGCTGATCTCCAACAACGCCCGCGTCATCGCCCGCGGCCGGCTGCGGCTGTTGCGGCGCGCAGTGGATTGCTTCGGCTTCCATCTGGCGCGGCTCGACATCCGCCAGAACTCGGCGGTGCACGAACGCACCATCGCCGAGCTGATGGATGCCGCCAATCCCGGCATGTCCTATCTCGCGCTCGGCGAGGACGCGCGCATCTCGCTGCTCACCAACGAATTGCGTTCTACGCGCGCGCTGGTGTCGCCGTTCGTCAAGTACAGCGACGAGACCATGGGCGAACTGAACGTCTTCCATGCCGCAGCAGAAGCGCATGCGAAGTTCGGCTCGGATGCCATTCCCCAATGCATCATCTCGATGTGCAAGGGCATGTCCGACATGCTCGAGGTCGCGGTGCTGCTGAAGGAGGTGGGCCTGGTCCATCCGTCCGGCCGCAGCGCCATCAACATCGTGCCACTGTTCGAGACCATCGAGGATCTGCAGGCGTCAAGCGGCATCATGGATCGCATGCTGTCGCTGCACGATTACCGCCGCCTCGTCGACAGCCGCGGCAGCGTGCAGGAGGTCATGCTCGGCTATTCCGACTCGAACAAGGATGGCGGCTTCGTCACCTCGGGCTGGGAGCTCTACAAGGCCGAGATCGGCCTCGTCGACGTGTTCGAGCGCCATGGCGTCCGCCTGCGCCTGTTCCACGGTCGCGGCGGCTCCGTCGGCCGCGGCGGCGGACCGAGCTACGACGCCATCGTCGCCCAGCCGGGCGGCGCGGTGAACGGCCAGATCCGCATCACCGAGCAGGGCGAGATCATCTCGTCGAAATATTCCAACGCGGAGGTTGGTCGCAACAATCTCGAAATCCTGGCGGCGGCGACGCTGGATGCGAGCCTGTTGCAGCCGAGCCAGAGCGCGCCGCGCCGCGAATATCTCACTGCGATGGACGAGCTTTCAAATCTCGCCTTCAAGGCCTATCGCGGCCTCGTCTACGAGACCGACGGTTTTGTCGATTATTTCTGGGGCTCGACCGTGATCAACGAGATCGCGACGCTGAATATCGGCAGCCGTCCGGCCTCGCGCAAGAAGACCCGCGCGATCGAGGATTTGCGCGCGATCCCCTGGGTGTTCTCCTGGGCGCAGTGCCGCCTGATGCTGCCGGGCTGGTACGGCTTTGGCAGCGCGGTCGAGCAATGGATCGCGGAACATCCGGACAAGGGCATGCCGTTCCTGAAAGAGCTCTACAAGGAATGGCCGTTCTTCCGCATGCTGCTGTCGAACATGGACATGGTGCTGGCGAAAAGCTCGATCGCGATCGCCTCGCGCTATGCCGAGCTGGTGCCGGACGAAGCCCTGCGCGAGAAGATCTTCGGCCGTATCCGCCGCGAATGGCATTCCTGCATCGAGACGTTGCTCGACATCATGGATCAGGACCGGCTGCTGCAAGGCAACCCGCTGCTGGAGCGCTCCGTGCGTCACCGCTTCCCTTATCTCGACCCGCTCAACCACGTGCAGGTCGAGCTTTTGAGGGCGCACCGCGCGCAGAACCCGGACGAGCAGGTGCTGCGCGGGATTCAGCTCACGATCAATGGTATTTCGGCGGGGCTGAGGAATACGGGTTGAGGGGGAGTAGCGAACAGAAGGGCGTGCCGCCAACTATTCGCCGCTCCCACTCGCTATTCGCTCATGGCTTCATTGCGCCCTGCACACCCGTATAGACCGCGTAGAGTGAACTCGATCCGCAGATGTACAGCCGATTTCGCTGCTGGCCGCCGAAGCAGAGGTTGGCGACGGTTTCCGGAATGTGAATCTTGCCGAGCAGATCACCCTCCGGAGTGTAGCAACGCACCCCGTCTTCATTCGGATCGCCCCAACCGACGGAGCACCAAACGCGTCCGGCTGTGTCAGTTCGCAATCCGTCGGTAATGCTGGGCTTTGGCATCTCAGCAAAGACCTTGCCGTTCGATATCTTTCCGCCCGCGACATCGAGATCGAACACGCGGATATGCGACGGGTTCTCCGGCCCGTCCGTAAAGCCGGTGTCGATGACATAGAGCTTCTTCTCGTCGGGCGAAGCCGCGATGCCATTGGGCTCCACGAAATCGTCGGCAACAACCTTGACGTCTCCGGATTTCGGATCCACCCGGTAGACGTTGTGCTTTTCCTGCTCAGGATCGGCCTTGACGCCTTCGTAATAGCCGCCGATGCCATAGGCCGGATCGGTGAACCAGATCGCGCCATCGGAGGTGACGATCACATCATTCGGCGAATTCAGCTTCTTGCCATTGTATTTGTCGGCGATGATCGTGATCGAGCCGTCGAGTTCGGTGCGAGTGACCCGTCGGCCGCTATGCTCGCATGTAAGCAAACGTCCTTCGCGATCGATCGTGTTACCGTTCGAATTCATCGACGGTTGGCGGTACACACTGCAGTGACCGTCATCCTCCGAGAAGCGCATGATCCGGTTGTTGGGAATGTCGCTGAACAGCACGTACCGCCCGGCCGGGAAGTAGACCGGGCCCTCGGCCCATCGGAAGCCGGTTGCGACACGCTCGACCGCCATGGTGCCGGCGAAGGCCGGGAAACCGGGGGGGCCGAACGTTGGCGGTCCTCCCTTCTTGGCGGATTCGAGGTGGGAGTCCGGGTAGCGGCTGCCGGGAAGTGGTCCCAGGGGCAATGGCGCCGTCGACCTCGTCGGCGTGCCGGTCTGGCCCAACGGCGCGACGGTGGCCGCCAAGGCCGCGTTCATGGTGACGCCTGTCGCGGCCACCGCAGCCGCCGCGCCTTTCAGGAGAGTGCGGCGCCCGAGATGGGGCTCGTCAGTGCCGGTAGCAATGGTCAGTGATTTTGTCATAGTCGCCTCCCATTTTTGTTTGTTGGAAGGAAACCATTCGCCCGCAATCGGGCGTAATGCGGGCGATCTCCGGTCGGACAACCGGAGATCGCAGCGCAACAAAAGCCGGGAATCCGTTTAGACCGGATCCCACGGGAAGATGTCGGCCGAGCGGTCGAGCCTGTAGAACGAGCCCTTCAGCGCCGGCATGCCATGTTCCGCGATCGATTGCGGCGTCCAGCCTTCGCCGCGATGAACCGAGCGCAGCGGGCGGTTCTGGCTGAACAGGAACAGCTCGTTCATGCGCGCGCCGAAGATCTGGCCGGAGACGTCCTTGGCGGCATCAGAGAGCAGGTAAGCGCAGATCGGCGCGATCTTCTCGGGGCCCATCTGCTTGATCTTCTCGACGCGCGCCTTCTCGGCCTCGGTCTCGGTCGGGATGGTACCGATCATGCGGGTCCAGGCGAACGGCGAGACGCAGTTGGAGCGGACGTTGAAGCGGCCCATGTCGAGTGCGATCGACTTGGACAGGCCGATGATGCCGAGCTTGGCGGCGGCGTAGTTGGCCTGGCCAAAGTTGCCGATCAGGCCGGAGGTCGAGGTGAAGTGCACGAAGGAGCCGGACTCCTGCTCGCGGAAGATGCGTGCGGCGGCGTGCGAAACGTAGAACGAGCCCATCAGATGCACCTTGATGACGGCCTCGAACGCCTCCACGCTCATCTTGTGGAAGATCATGTCGCGCAAGATGCCGGCATTGTTGACGACGCCGTCGAGCCGGCCGAAATGATCGGTCGCGGTCTTCACGATCTTGCTCGCCGGGACGGCTTCCGCCACCGACTCGAAGTTGGGGACGGCAATGCCGCCGCGCTTCTTGATCTCCTCGACCACTTCCTCGGCGGGCGTGGCGCTTGTACCGGCACCATCGGCGGCCCCGCCGGGATCGTTGACGACGACCTTGGCGCCTTCGGCTGCGCAAAGCAGCGCGATCTCGCGCCCGATGCCGCGGCCTGCGCCGGTGACGATGATGACCTTGTCCTGCAGTGATTTGCTCATGTGGGTTACCTCTCGTTCGTAAACACGATCGTGCCACTCGCCGCGAACATGCCGCCGACGCCGTGGCACACCGAAATCTTCGCATTCGGCACCTGTGCCGGCGCGATGCCGCGCATCTGGCGCACACTCTCTTGGAGCGCATACATGCCGTACATGCCGGAATGCATGTAGGACAGGCCGCCGCCATTGGTGTTGAGCGGCAGCTTGCCGCCGGGGCGCGTATTGCCGTCCGCGATGAACTTGCCGGTCTCCTCGTGCGGCATGAAGCCGAGGTCGCCGAGGCCGAACAGCGGCAGATGCGCGAATGCGTCGTAGATCATGAGATGATCGACGTCCTTGTGGGCGATTCCGGCCTCCTTGAAGGCGAGGGGACCTGCCGTCTTGAAGGCACGCGAGGAATTAAATGTCTCCATCTGGCTGACCATCGGCGTCTCGACGCTCTCGCCGGTGCCCATGATGTAGACGGGCTTGCGCGGAAAATCCTTGGCGCGGTCGGCCGAGGTCAGGATCAGCGCGCCGCCGCCGTCGGTGACGAGGCAGCATTGCAGCAGGCGGAACGGATAGGCAATCATGCGCGAGTTGAGGACGTCGGCGACCGTGATCGGGTCCTTCATCATCGCCCGCGGATTCTTCGCCGCCCATTCGCGCTGGACGACCGCGACCGAGGCGATCTGCTCATGCGTGATGCCGTAGGTCTTCATGAAGCGCAGCACGGGGATCGGGAACATGCTGGGCGGGCCGTAAACTCCGAACGGTGCCTCGAACTGGCCTTGCAGGCTGTCTGCAGGGATCGAGCGTGGCGCCTTGCCGATCATCGACTTGCCGCTCTCGGCATGCGTGATCAGCACCGTCTTGCAGAGACCAGCCTCGATCGCCGCCGCGGCATGGCGGACGTGCAGCATGAAGGAGCAGCCGCCGACCGAGGTGCCATCGACCCAGGTTGGCTTGATGCCGAGATAGTGACAGACCTGCTGCGGTGTCTCGACCGCGGTGGCAAAGCCGTCGATGTCCGAGAGTTTCAGTCCGGCATCAGCGATGGCGTTGAGCGCCGCATCCGCGTGAAGCTGGAGCTGTGAGGCGTTGGGGATGACGCCGAGCTCGGTGGTCTCGGCCGCACCGACGACGGCAACCTGGTTCTTGCGCATGGTTTATCCCTTCGCCGGACGGAACACGGGGAGGGTGATCTTGTCGTCAAGTGCCTCGAACGCGACCTCGAGCTTCATGTCAAGCTCGAGCGCCTCCGGCGTCTGCGGGCAATCGATGATATTGCTCATCATCCGCGGCCCCTCGGCCAACTCGACCACCGCGATCGCGTAAGGCGGCGTGAAACCGGGCGCGGCGGGGCGGTGGTTGATCACGTAGCTGTAGAGAAAACCCTTGCCGCTCGCCTTGAACACGGAGACCTTGCGCGCGGCGCAGGACGGGCAGAACGGCCGCGGAGGGAAGTAGACATGTGCGCAGGCGTCGCAGCGCTGCAGGCGCAGTTCGCCCGCTTTCGTGCCATCCCAGAAATGCTGGGTTTCCGGCGTCGGTTTCGGTCGCGCACGCTGCGGTTCGGCCATCTCGGAAAACCTCCCAAAGGACAGGCTTCGCGCCCGCCTGTTTCGATCTTGATGCGACAATCGGCTATCGTGCGTCAACGGTCCAGCAGGCAGCATGCATGCCATCATGCGCACAATGCTTGTGTCGAACTGAGCCGGCGCTATAGATTGCGCGTGCAATATTCCGTGAGACAGACATGCCCGATTTTCCGACACTGGCGAAGCTCGCCGACGACCTCGAAAGCGGCCGCACGACCTCCCGAAAACTGGTCGAGGCGTGCATCGCCAAGATCGCCGATCCCGCCGGCGAGGGCCAGCGCACCTTCATCCATGTCGACAAGGACGCCGCGCTTGCGACGGCGGACGCAATGGACGCCTTGCGCAAGGCCAAGGCTGCGCCGTCGCGCTATGCCGGTATTCCGGTCTCGATCAAGGATCTCTTCGACATCAAGGGCCAGGTGACGCGCGCAGGCTCCCGCGCGCTCGACGATTCGCCGCCCGCAGAGCAGGATGCCGCCACCGTTGCGCGGCTCCGCAAGGCTGGCTTTGTCGTGATCGGGCGCACCAACATGACCGAGTTCGCCTATTCCGGCATCGGCATCAATCCGCACTACGGTACGCCGAAAGGCGCCTGGAACCGGGCCGAAGGCCACGTGCCCGGCGGCTCGTCCTCGGGCGCGGCGGTCTCCGTGCTCGACGGCATGGCGCATGGCGCGCTCGGCACCGATACCGGCGGTTCCTGCCGCATTCCCGCGGCCTATAACGGTATCGTCGGCTACAAGCCGACGCAGCGCCGCGTGCCGCTCGATGGCGCGGTGCCGCTGTCGTTCTCGCTCGACAGCATCGGGCCGTTGGCGCGATCGGTCAGCTGCTGTGCCATTCTCGACGCCGTGCTCGCGAACGAGCCGATCGTTGCGCTGAAGCCGCGTCCCGTGAAAGGCATGCGGCTTGCGGTGCCGACCACGATCGCGCTCGACGACCTCGACGCGCCCGTGGCCGATACCTTCGAGCGCGCGCTGAAGTCGCTCGCCGATCACGGCGCCATCATCGAGCGCATCGAGATGGCCGAATTCCACGATATCGGACCGATGAACGCCAAGGGCGGCTTTGCCGCGTCCGAAAGCTATGCCTGGCATCGCTATCTCATCACGTCCAAGGGCGACGTCTACGACCCCAGGGTCTCCGTGCGCATCATGCGCGGCGAGGCGCAGAGCGCAGCCGACTACATCGATCTCCTCAACGAGCGCCGCTCGCTGATCGCCCGCGTCAATGCGCGCATCGCGCCCTATGACGCGCTGGTGCTGCCGACCACCGCCAACACGCCGCCGAAGATTTCGGATCTCGCCGACGACAAGGCGTTCACCACGCAAAACCTGCGCGCGCTGCGCAACTGCACCCTGATCAACATGATCGACGGCTGCGCCATCTCGCTGCCGGCACATCGCGCGGGCGACGTCCCCGTCGGCCTGATGCTTGCGGGCGCGGGCGGATCCGACCGTCGTATCTTTGAACTTGCTGCCGGCATGGAGGCCGTCATTCGTGTTTGACCTGACTTTCACCGTCGATGCCCAGGACACCAACACGCCGCTGACTTTGGCGATCGACCAGATGGTCATCGCCGGCTGGACCGGCCGCGATCCGGTCGCGCGCGACAAGCATATTGCCGAGCTGCAGGAGATGGGCATCGCCCCGCCGGCCTCGACGCCGATCTACTACCGCGCCTCGGCGCGGCGGCTGACCCAGGAGGACAGCATCGAATGCACCGGCGGCGATTCCTCCGGCGAGGTCGAGTTCGCGCTGATCGGCTGGCAGGGCCGCGTCCTCGTCGGCTGCGGCTCCGACCACACCGACCGTAAGGTCGAGGCCTATAACGTCACGGTGTCCAAGCAGATGTGCGACAAGCCGATCGCTTCCACGCTGTGGGAGCTCGAGGACGTCATCGGCCATTGGGACAGGATGATCCTGCGCTCCTACGCCACCATCAAAGGCGAGCGCGTGCTCTACCAGGAAGGCACGCTGGACGCGATGCTGCCGGTCGCCGACCTCATCGCGCGCGGCTTCGAGGGTGGGAAATTCCCCGACGGCTGCGCCATGTTCGGCGGCACATTTGCGGCCAAGGGCGGCATCCGCCCGGCGGATCGCTTCGATTTCGAGCTGGAGGATCCCGTGCTGAAGCGGACGATCAAGCACGGCTACGATGTGGTGACGCTTCCGGTGAGGGGCTGAGACGTCTCTCTCCGCGTCATTGCGAGCGAAGCGAAGCAATCCAGACTGGTTCCGCGGAGGGATTCTGGATTGCTTCGTCGCAAGGGCTCCTCGCAATGACGGGAAGAGAGTCGGGAATCGGGTGGCAAAGGGCGGGATTGCTTTGCGAAGGTGGCGGCCATGACAGCAGCAGCACGCAAATCCCCCGATAAGCTCTCCGTCGACGTCATCGACCACGTCGATGCCCTCGGCTGGCCCCAAATCACCGGCGAACTCGACACCCAGGGCTGCGCGGTCCTGAAGGGCCTGCTGACGCCGGATCAATGTCGCTCTGTCACCGCCCTCTATCCCGACGACGCGCACTTCCGCAGCCGCATCGTGATGGGCCGCCATGGCTTTGGCCGCGGCGAGTACAAATATTTTGCCTATCCGCTGCCTGATCTGATCGCGCAGCTGCGCCCCACGCTCTACGCGCATCTCCAGGATGTCGCCAATCGCTGGAACGAGGCGATGGGGATCGACATCCGCTATCCCACGGCGCATGCGGCTTTCCTCAAGCGCTGCCATGAAGCGGGGCAGGCGCGCCCGACGCCCTTGCTGCTGCAATATGAGGCTGGCGACTACAACTGCCTGCATCAGGACCTCTACGGCGAGCACGTGTTCCCGCTCCAGGTGGCGATCCTCCTGTCCGAGCCCGGTCGCGATTTCAGCGGCGGCGAGTTCGTGCTGACCGAGCAGCGCCCGCGCATGCAGTCGCGCGCCGAGGTGGTGCCGCTGGCGCAGGGCGACGCGGTTGCCTTCGCTGTGCATCATCGCCCGGTGCAGGGCACACGCGGTACGTATCGCGTTAATCTGCGCCATGGCGTCAGCCGGATCAGGTCCGGCCAGCGCCACACGCTGGGTGTGATTTTTCACGATGCCAAATGAGCGGAACCGTTGACGGCAGATTTGTTCGATCATGTTGCCGAGGCGCAGCCGTCGCGCGAAAAAATCGCCGACGGCGCCGTGCTGTTGCGCGGCTTCGTCAAGCCGATCGAGGGTGAGCTGATCGAGGCCGTGCGCGCCATCGTGGCGCAATCGCCGTTCCGCCGCATGACCACGCCCGGCGGTCATCTGATGTCGGTCGCGATGACCAATTGCGGCGAGCGCGGCTGGATCACCGATCACACCGGCTATCGCTATGATCCGATCGATCCGCGGACCGAGGCGCCATGGCCCGCGATGCCGCCGGTGCTCCGTGATCTGGCCCGCCACGCTGCGGAGGAGGGTGGCTTCGAAAACTTTGCGCCCGACGCGTGCCTCGTCAATCGCTACGAGCCCGGCACGCGGCTGTCGCTGCATCAGGACAAGGACGAGCTGGATTATTCGGCACCGATCGTCTCGGTCTCGCTCGGGCTGCCCGCAACCTTTCTGTTCGGCGGACTGGCGCGCAGTGACAAGCCGCGCCGCTTCCGGCTCGTCCATGGCGACGTCGTGGTCTGGGGCGGCGCCAACAGGCTCGCCTATCACGGCGTCGCGCCGCTCGCCGACGGCGAGCATGCGCTGCTCGGCCGCAAGCGGATCAATCTGACGTTTCGCAGGACGCGCTGACGTTTAAGGTTTCGGCGGGTGAATGAACGCCCACGGACTGACTTCGGAGTCCCGAGTCACCTCGACCGAGATCAGATACGGTCCGCCATGGCTAAGCGCCTTCTCCATCGCCGCCTTGAACTGGTTCGGCGCGGTGACGCGCGCGGCAGCAACGCCGAAAGACTCTGCAAGCTTGACGAAGTCCGGATTGACGAGATCGGATGCCACCACGCGGCCGTCAAAGCGTTCGCGCTGGTCGCGGCGGACATTGCCGTAGGCGTTGTTGTTGAACACCAGCGTCACCACGCCGATGTTGAACTGCACGGCGGTGGCAAGCTCCTGCACGCCGAACATGAAGCCGCCGTCGCCGGTGATCGCCACCACCGGCTTGTCGGGATTGGCGACCTTGGCGCCGAGCGCGGTCGGGAAGCCGGAGCCGAGCGTGCCCTGATAGCCCGAGGTGATGAAGGTGCGCGGCTCGTAGATCGGAAAGCCGTACCAGGAAGCGAAGCCGAACTGCGACAGCTCGTCGGTCACGATCGCGTTCGCCGGCAATACGTCGCGCAGGATGTTCAGATACGCCATCTGCGGCTGGATGCGCTGGATCTCCTGCTGTGCGATCGCCGTCGCCTCGCGGATCGCGGCGCGGCGGCCGGCGGTCTTGCTGTAGCCGGCCTTGCTGACGGCGGCGGCGAGATCGGCCGTGGCCGCCTTCGCATCGGCGACGATGGCGGTGTCGGAGATGAAGCGCCGCATCTCGACCGGATCGATGTCGATGCGGATGCTCTTCAACCCGTCGGGGCGATAGGGCCAGCGCGACATGGTCGGCAGCTCCAGCCGCGAGCCGATGCCGATCATCAGATCCGTCTTCGGCCACAACTTGTAGGCGGCGGCCATGGTGAGGCCGAGGTCATGCGCATTGGAGACGATGCCGCGGCCGCTGCGGAAGGCGACGACGGGTGCGTCGATCATCTCGGCGAGCTCGAGGATCTCCTCGCGCGCGTCGATCGCGCCGCTGCCGACGAAGATCATCGGCGCCTTACTGCGCTTGATCAGCGCTGCGGCCTGCTTGATCATGTCAGGGTCGGGCCGGGGTGCGGGCAGGGGCTCCAGCACCTGCGCGGCGGCCGTGTCGGCGCGCTGAGTAAAAATGTCCCAGGGCATTTCGACCGAGGCGGGGCCGCGCCGTCCCGATGTCATCTCCTGGAAAGCACGCGCCACGGTCGTCGGCGCATTGCCGGGATGTTCGATGCGATCGGCCCATTTCACATAGGTGCGCAAGGTGGCGAGCTGGTCCGGCATCTCGTGCAGATGGCCGCGGCCCTTGCCGAGAAACTGCGTCGGCACCTGGCCGGTCACGCACAGCACCGGCTCGTTGCAGCCGTAGGCGGTGAGTAGCGCCGCGCTGGCGTTGAGCACGCCGGGGCCGGGCACAACGCTGAACACGCCGGGCCTGCCGCTGGCGCGTGCATAGCCGAACGCCATGTAGCCACAGGCCTGCTCGTGCCGTGCCCCGATCACCTTGAGCTGGGCCTGGTGGAAGGCGTCGAACAGGCCGTAGACCTGCGCGCCGGGCAGGCCGAACACGGTGTCGACGCCATGGGCGACGAGCCCGCTTACGATCGCTTCGCCGCCGGTGAGGGTGGTCATCATATTATTCCACTTCGATTGTTAGGCTTCGTCGACGACACCGTTGCGTAAGGATCCGATGCCCTCGGCTGCGACCTCGATGACGTCACCAGGCTTCAGGTAACGCGGCGGATCGAACCGCGCACCGGCGCCGGTCGGCGTGCCCGTGACGATGATGTCGCCGGGAACCAGCGTCGCGAAGGTCGAGATATAGCTGATGAGATAGCGGAACGGAAACATCAGGCGGCTGGTACGGTCGTCCTGCCGCAGTTCGCCGTTGACATGCGTGGTGAGGCGGATGTCGGCGATCTGGGATTCCCTTGTGTAGGGTACGAGCCACGGCCCGAGGCTGCCGCTGGAATCGAAATTCTTGCCCTGCGTGACGTTGAATTTGGCGTGGCGCAGCCAGTCGCGCACCGAGCCTTCGTTGCAGAGCGTGAGCGCCGTGATGTGGTCGAGTGCGGCACTCTCCTTGATGTGCCGGCCGGGCTTGCCGATCACCAGCACGATCTCGCCCTCGTAGTCGAGCTGCGCGGATGCGCGCGGCCGCACCAGCGGCGTGTCGTGGCCGACGAAGGAACGGGGCGAGCGCATGAACATGCTCGGATATTTCGGCGCGTCCTGGCCGTCCTTGTACTCGGCATTGCGGTCGGGATAGTTGACGCCGATGCAGATGATCTTTTCCGGCGCCGGCACCGGCGGCAGCCAGGTGATCTCGCTGAGCGCATGAACTGGCGTGCGGCCAGCGGCCTCTTCGGCGAAGCTCACGAGCTTTCCGGCTGCGATGACTTCGCGCAACGTCGGATAGTCTTTTGCGTAGCGCGCGGAGAGATCGACGATGCCACCCTCCAGGACGGCGCCGTAGCGGGTTTCACCCTTCACGGAATAGGTGGCGAGGCGAGGGAGCTTCATTGCTTAATCCGCCACCAGCACATCGGCCACGAACTTTGGCTCACGCACGGCCTGCCCCGAGAACGGCGAGCCTTGCTCGAACCATGAGCGCGGCGCCGGCGCGCCCCACAGCGTCTGGCGGCGCGGATCGCGCAGCGACCAGCGCAGCGGCTCGTGGTCGTGATCGCCTGTAAAGTAATCGCTGGTGTAGAGCTCGAGGCGGTGCCCGTCAGGATCGCGGACGTAGAGGAAGAACGCGTTCGAGATGCCGTGGCGGCCGGGGCCGCGCTCGATGTTCTTCACAAAGCCTGCCGAGGCCATGACGTCACAGAGATGGATGATGTTCATCGCCGTTGGCGTCCAGTAGGCGAAGTGATGCAGCCGCGGGCCCTTGCCGTTGGTGATGGCGAAATCGTGGACGTTGCCCTTGCGATGCATCCAGGCGGCGGCGATGCGGCCGTTCGGCCCGTCTTCCTCGGCGTATTCGGTGAGGCGGAAACCCAGCCGCGCATAGAACTCGACGGTGTCCTGCACTTCGGCGGCGAAGACGTTGAAATGGTCGAGCCGCTGCGGGTGACAGCCCTTGTAGAGATCGAAGCGACGGAGCAGATGCGGCCGCCGGTCCATCGACGCATAGAGCTCGATCTGGAAGCCGAAGGGATCGGTGAATTGCAGCGTGCGGCCCTGGAACGGCTGATCAGTGAAAGCGTAGCCGAGGCCGTTCTCGGAGAGGAACTTTGCCGCCTTGTCGAGGTCTCCGTCGTTGCCGACCTTGAAGCCGAGCCTGTTACAGGCGGACACGGCGGCCTTGCGCAGCACCAGCGAGTGATGCTGGTGCTCTTCGGCCGCGCGCAGGTACACCACATTGTCGTCGGCGTCTTCGACATGCAGGCCGACGACGGTCTCGTAGAACGCGCGGCTCAGCTTCAGATCGGTCACGTCGAGCACGACATGGCTGGAGCGGATGATGTTGAACGGCGGCTCGAAGATGTGTTGCGGTACGGGCATTGCGTTTCCCCTCGGAACGACGAGCGTCAGATTCCCAGTTTCTGAATCTTGTGCGTGCCCCGCGCCAGCGAGACGTGCTTGGTTTCCATGTAGAAGTCGAACGAGTAATCGCCGCCGTCGCGGCCGATGCCTGAGGCCTTCATGCCGCCGAACGGGGTCGGCAGATGGCGGACGTTTTCCGAGTTCAGCCAGATCATGCCGGCCTCCAGCGCATCGGCAACACGCAAGGCGCGACCGACATCGTTGGTCCAGACATAGCCGGTCAGGCCATAGCGGATGTCGTTGGCGATCTCGATCGCCTCTGCCTCGTCCTTGAAGGGCAGCACGGTGAGGAAGGGACCGAACACCTCCTCCTGCGCCACGCGCATCTTGCTGCTCGCGCCGGTCACCAGCGTGGGCTCGACATAATGTCCGCCGCCCGGGCCGTCATAGGCCTTGCCGCCGACCGCGATCGTGGCGCCGTCCTGGCGTGCGACGTCGAAATAGGAGCAGACTTTTGCAAGGTGCCGCTCGTGGATCAGCGGCCCGATCTCGGTGGCGGGATCGAGGGGATGACCGACCCTGAGCGCCCTCACGCGCGCGGTCAGCTTCTCCACGAACTTTTCGGCAGTGCTCGCCTGGATCAGCAGGCGGCTCGACGAGGTGCAGCGCTCGCCGTTGAGCGAGTAGATCATGAACACCACCGCATCGAGGGCGCGGTCGAGATCGGCGTCGTCGAACACGATGACAGGGTTCTTGCCGCCGAGCTCGAAATGCACGCGCTTCAAGGTCGGTGCGCCCTGAACCATGATCGCGGAGCCCGTCGCGCTCTCTCCGACGAAGCCGATCGCCTTGATCGCGGGATGCTCGGTCAGCGCCTTGCCGGCCTCTTCGCCAAAGCCGTGCACGGTGTTGAGCACGCCGTCGGGAACGCCGGCTTCCTTGACGAGCTTGGACAGAATGGATGCCGTCACCGGCGACCATTCGGCCGGCTTGTGCACGACGGTGCAGCCGGCCGCCAGCGCGGGGGCGATCTTCCAGGTCGAGAGCATGAATGGCGTGTTCCACGGCGTGATCACGCCGACGGGGCCGATCGGCACGCGGGTCGAGACATTCCAGTGCTCGTCGCTCGGCGTGTTGAGGCCATCGCGTGCCTCCGCGCATTTGTCGGCGAAGAAGCGAAAGTTTTCGGCGGCGCGGATCGCGGCCTTGGCCATGAAGCGATAGGCTTGGCCGGTGTCGATGCATTCGAGCACTGCGATGTCTTCGGCATTGTCCTCGATCGCATCAGCCACCCGATGCAGCAGCTTCTTCCGCATCGCCGGTCCCATGTCGCGCCAGGACTTGAAGGCAAGCGCTGCAGCAGTGGCGGCAGCGTCGATGTCCTCGGCATTGCCGCGGGCAACGCTTGCGAGCGTCGCACCATCGACCGGCGACTTCGTCTCAAACCTCTCGCCGGCGATCGAGGGCACGATCTTGCCGTCGATCATGTGACCGATGCCGTCGGCGCCGAGCTTCTTCAGCAGAGGTGCTGCGCGATCGCGGTTGGCCTGGAAGACATCGGCTTTGGGCGTGGGCTTATCCATGGGCAGTCTCCACTTTCAGAGCTTCGTGGATGTTGTTGCGCTTCCAGCTGGTGTCCTTGTCATTGATCTGCATGTCGAACGACAAAGCGAACTTGCTGGCGGCGAAGACGGGATCGAGATGTTTTGACAACGCCTGGAACACATGCTCTCCGGCCTTCTGTCGCGTCGGAAGGTCGCGGCCCTCGCCGATGCGCAGCACCATGTCGAGAAAGCCGTAATCGTGCCTGGCATCGGCGACCGCATAATGCTCACACCTGACGGCGCGGACGCGGATGCCGCCGAGCGGGAAGATGCCAGTCTCGACCGCCGCCTTGCGCACGACTTCGCAGACGGCGGCAATGTCGAGACGGCTGTCGAGGTTGGCGGAATATTCGATCGTGAAATGCGGCATGGCGGTTTCACTCCCCGTGTATTCTTGTTGCTTTCTAAGCGAAGTAGCAGCTGACCGAGCCGTAGGCGCCATAATCGGCCTGAATTGTGTCGCCCTTGCGGGTCTCGATCGGACGGATGAAGGAGCCGGCCAGCACGACCTGACCCGGCTCGAGCGCGAGGCCGAGCGGCGCGATCTTGTTGGCGAGCCAGGCCACAGCAGTCGCGGGATGATTGAGCACGCCGGCGGCAAGGCCGGTCTCTTCGAGCTGACCGTTCTTGAAGCAGAGCGCGCCGATCCAGCGCAGGTCGGCGTCGAGCGGGCGGATCGGCCGCCCGCCGAGCACGATGCCGGCATTCGCGGCGTTGTCGGCGATGGTGTCGTAGATTTTGCGCGTGGCTTTGGTCTTGGGATCGACGCGTTCGATCCGTGTATCCAGAATCTCCAGCGCCGGAACCACGAAGTCGGTGGCGTTGAGCACGTCGAACATCGTGCAGTCCGGTCCCGCCAGCCGCTTGCTCATGACGAAGGCAAGCTCGGCCTCGACACGCGTGGCGATGAAGCGCTCGGTCGGAACGAGGCCGCCGTCGGCGAAGAACATGTCGTCGAGCAGCACGCCGGAATCCGGCTCGTTGATGTCAAGCGCGCTCTGCATCGCCTTCGACGTCAGTCCGATTTTGTGGCCTTTGACGAGGCGCCCTTCGGCGATCTTGATGTCGACCCACGCCTTCTGAATCGCGTAGGCATGGGCGATAGTGATGTCAGGGAAATCCTGCGAGAGCTGCCGGATCTGCACGCGGGTCTTCTCCGCCTGGTGCAGACGGTTCGCGCAAGCAAGGATATCGTCTTTGGAAAGCGCCATTGATGATCGGCCAAAATCGTGGTGCCCGGAAATACTTAACATGTTAAGTGAATCCGTCAAACTGAATCTGGGCTTGCTGCACTGCAAACTTTTTGCGGCTTGAAAGGGCGATATGGCGAAGAGACCGGCTGATCCCACCAACGGAAGCGCGACTGCCGCGCGCCAGGTGCCGATGCGCGATTTCTCGCGATCGCTGCCGATGTCGCTGCTGCGGGCACGCGAGGCTGTCATGCGGCAATTTCGCCCAGCGCTGCGCGAGCACGGCCTGACCGAGCAGCAATGGCGCATCCTGCGCGCGCTTGCGTCCATCGAGGCCGCCGAGGTCACGGAACTCGCGCGCACCGCGTTTCTCCTTGGGCCGAGCCTGTCGCGCATCCTGCGCGATCTCGAGGCGCGCAATTTGATCGAGCGCAAGACGGCGAAGACGGATCAGCGCCGCAGCATGGTCTCGATTTCGAAAGAGGGCGTGAAGCTGATGGCCTCCGTCGCGCCGTCGTCCGAGGCGATCTATGCCGAGATCACGGAGCGCTTCGGCGCGCGCAAGCTCGCCGAGTTGCAGGAGATGCTCGGAGAGTTGGAATTCTGCCTCGCTTCCGCGAATGCGCGTGACGAAGTCACGGACGATGCGTAGCGGCAAATTTGCATGATGACGTTCCTGCCACGCATGACTGTCATCATTGCATAGTGCGTGGGCAGCGTGCGTGACGTGAAATGCGGGAAAAGCCCGGAAAAAGTAGCTGAGAATAGATCGCCGTCGCAGGTGTTAATCATCTCTGGGACGCGCGCTCTCCGTAGTTAGTCGATGATCTCTCAATATCAATTTACTCACGCCGGGAGAGTCCGTAAGTAGCATCCGGCTCTGTATTCAGTGACAAAGCCAAGATAGCGCTAAGACCAAGAAGGGCCGACAAGGATGCCCGGCCCCAGGGAGGAATTTATGAGACTGACGAGACGCGATTTCGCTGCCGGAATTGCTGCCGGTGTTGCCGCGCCATACCTCATCAAGAGCGCAAATGCGCAGGGTGCCACCATCAAGATCGGCATGTGTGCGCCCGTCACGGGTCCCGCCGCCGAATCCGGCGGTTACGCCATCAAGGGCGCCAAGCTGGCGCTCGAAGCCGTCAACAAGGCCGGCGGTATCCTGGGAAAGCAGGGCGAGCTGATCGTCGAGGACGACCAGACCACCAATCCGGGCATCGTGCTTGCGTTCTCCAAACTCGCAGCACAGTCCGACATCGTCGGTTTCCTCGGCTCGATTCGTTCGACCCAGGTGCATGCGATGGCGCCTGACGTCATCAAGCTCGGCAAGCCCGTGATGATCGGTGGCACCGATCCGAACCTCACCCATATGGGCAATCAATGGCTGTTCCGCTGCCGTCCCAATGACAGCTATTCCGGTCGCGTCATCGCCGAATACGGCGTCAACACGCTTGGCAAGAAAAAGTGGGCCGTGCTGCACTCGACCGACGCCTTCGGCACCGCCGGCGGCAAGGCGCTGACGGCCGCGCTGGAAAAGCTCGGTGCCCCCTCGGTGCTCGACCAGGGCTACGCCAACCAGAGCCAGGATTTCACCCCGGTCGTGCTCGCCATCAAGCAGTCGGGCGCGGACATTCTCGGCTCCTACTTCACCTTCGAGAACGATCTCGGCATCTTCGCCCGCCAGCTCCGTCAGCTCGGCGTGAACATCCCGTGGGTCGGCTCGCCCTCGATCGTCAACATCACCGCGCTGAAGCTCGCCGGTCCCGCGCTCTACAACACCTATGGCGTGGCCGACTATGCTGAGGATTCCAGCGACGGCTCGAAGGCGTTCGGCAAGATCTACCGCGACACGGTCAAGGTCGCACCGGATAACCAGAGCTCCTGGACCTTCGATGCGATCAGCGTGCTGGCTCAGGCGATCAACAAGGCCGGCACGACCGATCCGACCAAGATCCGCGAAGCCATCCTCGCGATCAAGAAGTTCCCGGGCGCCGAGGGCGAATACAATTTCGACCAGAACGGCGACGGTCTCCACGGCTACAACATCGTGAAGAACGACAAGGGGAATATCGTCTTCGACAAGCACATCGAGTTCAACGACTGACGTCGAATCGACCTCCCCGGTTCCGGTCGGGGAGGTCGAAACGTCATCGGCGGACGAATCTGACCTCCAACAGAAGCTTGTCATGGATCTCGCCCTACAATTGCTCTTTACCGGCATCGGTATCGGCGCCGTCTACGCGCTTGTCGCGCTCGGCTTCGTGCTGATCTTCCGTGCCACCAACGTGGTGAATTTTGCCCAGGGCGAATTCTCCATGGTCGCGGCCTATCTGATGGTCGTCGCGGTCGAGGCCGGTCTGCCCTATTGGGCGGCGTTCATCGTCGCGCTGCTCGGCATGGCGCTGCTCGGCGTGGTCTTCAATCTCGGCGTCTATTATCCGCTGCGCCACCGCACCTATCTGCCCGTGATCATCGCCACCATCGGCGCCTCGATCCTGCTGGCGAACTCCGTGCTCGCGATCTACGGGCCGCAGCCGCAGGTGCTGCAGGGCTGGTTCGACACGCCCGGCATCCAGCTCGGACCGGTCTATCTCGACAGCCAGTACCTGCTGATCATCGGCGTCACCATCTGTCTCGTGATCTTCAATTTCTGGTTCTTCGAGAAGACGCTGCTCGGCAAGAAGCTGCAGGCGACCTCGCAGGACAAGGAGATGGCCTCGCTGCTCGGCATTTCCGTGTCGACCATGATCATGATCACCTTCATCTATTCCGCGGTACTCGGCGGCCTGGCCGGCATTCTGGTCGCCCCGGTGCTGTTCGTCTCGATCCAGATGGGCTCGACCATCGCGCTGAAGGCGTTCGCAGCCACCATTATCGGTGGCTTCGGCGACGTCGCCGGTGCCATCATCGGCGGTCTGGCGCTTGGCGTGATCGAGACGTTTGGCGCAGCCTATATCTCGGTGCCCTATAAGGACGGCTTCGCCTTCCTGGTGCTGATCGCCTTCCTGATCTTCCGGCCGCAGGGCATCTTCGGCGAACGCGTGGCGGAAAAAGCATGAGCGCCCCCAGCGACAACATGTCGATTCCGGCACCCGCCATCCACTCGAAGCCCTTGCTGGTTCGCCACCTGCCGTACTTCATCGGCGCGGCGATCCTGGTCGTGCTCGCGGCGACCCTGCGCTTCGACGGATACGTCCACAACATCCTGCTTCAGGCGACGACGTTCGCGATCGCGGTGTTCGGGCTCTCCGTCGTGCTCGGTCTGTGCGGCCAGATCAACCTGGCGCAGGCCGCGTTCTTCGGGCTCGGTGCCTATGCGGTCGGCATCGGTACGACGGACCTGCAAATCAGCTTCTGGCTGTGCCTCGTCGGCGGCTGCGTGATCTCGCTGCTTGCGGGCGCGCTCCTGGGCATGTCGACGCTGCGGCTCGGTGGTCACTATCTCGCCATGGTCACGATCTCGTTCCAGCAGATCGTCACGCTGGTCATGATCAACGCGATCTGGCTGACGCGCGGCCCCGACGGCGTCCCCAACATCAAGCGTCCGGAGCTGTTCCAGTCGTCGCAGAGCTATCTCGCCTTCTGTGTTGCGATGCTGGCGATCGTCGGCTATCTGGTCTGGCATCTCGCCGACACCAAGCTTGGCCGCGCCATGCGCGCGGTGCGCGACAACGAGCTTGCGGCCGGCGTCAACGGCATCGACGTTTTCCGCACCAAGATCTACGCGTTTGCGCTCTGTGCGCTGCTCGGTGGTCTAGCTGGCGGATTGTTCGCCGGCGGCTTTGCCTATGTCAGCCCGGATCAGTTCTCGTTCGCGGAATCGATCGTGTTCCTGACCATGTCGCTGCTCGGCGGCGTGGCCTCGCCGATCGGCTCTGCGATCGGCACAGGTCTGTTGATCCTGATCCCGGAATGGCTGCGCTTCCTCAAGAGCGTGCCGGGGCTTTACCTCGCGATCTACGGCCTGTTCGTGATCCTGATCATCCGCTTCATGCCCGATGGTATCTGGGGCTTTGTCGCGGATGGCTTCACGCGCTGGCGCGCCAAGATCAAGGCGCCGCCCGCAGCTGCCGCGCTGCAATTGAAGCCGGCGACGGTTGGCGGCGACACCGTGCTGGAAGTCACGGGCCTGTCGAAGCATTTCGGTGGCCTCAAGGCCGTCGACGGCGTCGACATCGCCGTGAAGCGCGGCGGCGTGCATGCGCTGATCGGGCCGAACGGCTCGGGCAAGACCACAACGCTCAACGTGCTCTCGGGGCTCTATGTCGCGACCGCCGGCAAGATCGTGCTCGACGGCACCGACATCACCCACATGCCGCCGCATCAGCGTACGGCGTCGGGCCTCGGCCGCACCTTCCAGAACATCCGCCTGTTCCGTTCGATGACGGCGCTGGAGAATGTCGAGATCGGCGCCGAGCGGCCCGGCAACACCATGGTCGGGAAGGGCGATGACGCGCTGACCGAGCGTGCGATGGAAGCGCTCACCTTCGTCGGCCTCGGCAGCCGCGCCAACGAGCTCATCTCGAGCTTCTCCTACGGCCATCAGCGCCTGATCGAGATCGCGCGTGCGCTGGCGTCGAACCCGACGCTGTTGCTGCTCGACGAGCCCGCGGCCGGCCTCAACTCGACCGAGAAGCTCGAGCTGCACGAGCTGCTCAAGCGCATCGCCGCGCAAGGGCTCACCATCCTGATCATCGATCACGATATGACGCTGGTCTCGGAAGCGGCCCAGCACATCACCGTGCTCAACTTCGGACGCCGCATCGCGGACGGCGAATCCATGGCCGTGCTTCGTCATCCCGACGTCGTCTCCGCCTATCTCGGGAGCGAATGATGCCGTTGCTCGAAATCCGCAATCTCGTGGTGCGCTACGGCGAGATCGAAGCGCTGCGCGGCGTGACCTGCGCCGTGGAGCAGGGCCAGGTGGTGACGCTGCTCGGGGCCAACGGCGCCGGCAAGTCGACGACCCTGCGCGCCATCTCCGGTCTCGCCAAGCCGACCTCCGGCGACATCCTGTTCGACGGCAAGTCGATCGCGGGCCTCGGCCCGGAGGCGATCGTCCGTATGGGCATCAGCCACGTGCCGGAAGGGCGCCGTGTGTTTCCGGGTCTCACGGTAAAAGAGAACATCATGCTCGGCGCCTCCAATCGCCGGGCCGCAACCTCGGAGATCTCGCGCGAGGCGGATGCGATGTTCGATCTGTTCCCTGACATCCGCAAATTCTCCAACGCGCTCGGCTGGACGCTGTCCGGCGGCCAGCTCCAGATGGTCGCGGTCGCGCGCGGCCTGATGGCCAAGCCGCGACTGTTGCTGCTGGACGAGCCGTCACTCGGGCTGGCGCCCGTCATCGTGCAGGCCGTGTTCAAGATCATCTCCGAGATCCGGCGCAACACGACCGTGCTGCTGGTCGAGCAGAATGCGCGCATGGGCTTGTCGGTGGCCGATTACGGCTACGTGCTCGAGACCGGACGTATCGTGCTCGGCGGCAAGCCCGACGAGCTCTGGGGCAATGAAGCGATCCGCGCCGCCTACCTCGGCGGCCATGCCAAGGTGAGTGCGTAGACGGAGGGTTCCGTCCAGGGGGCACGATCCGGGTTGGCATCCCCTTGCGGGATGGCACCCGGGCGGCGATAGTGTCGCCGCCCGCGAGGCCCGCACCCAATGGGCGACTGCATAGGTCTTACGTCATCGCGAGCGTAGCGCGGCGCCCCGGTTCGCGGTAACAGCGAGGGCGTGCCGTCGCGGCGCTCTGCGTGGTGACGACGGTCCAAACAACGCGGTCCAAAAAACACGGTCCAAACAACGAAGAAGGAAGGCAACGTGGCGAACAAGGTCAAGGAAATCTGGAAGTCGGGCAAGGCCGTGGTCAACGCGTGGCTCGCTATTCCCTCCGGCTTCTCGGCTGAGATGATCGCGCAATGCGGCTTCGACAGCGTCACCGTCGACATGCAGCACGGCGTGCAGGATTATCTCTCGATGGTGCAGTGCTTCCAGGCCATGGACAAGCATCCGGTCACCCCGATGGTCCGCGTGCCCTGGAACGAGCCCGGCATCATCGGCAAGGTGCTCGACGGCGGCGCCTATGGCGTGATCTGCCCGATGGTCAACACGCCGCAGGAAGCCAAGAACCTCGTCTCCTATTCGAAATATCCGCCGAAGGGCGTCCGCTCCAACGGTCCGATCCGCGCCGGGATGTACGGCACCGCGGGCTCCTATCAGAAGACCGCAAACGACGACATCGTGCTGCTGCCGATGATGGAGACCAAGACCGCGGTCGAGAACATGGAAGCGATCCTCGACGTCGAAGGCCTCAACGGCGTCTATATCGGCCCGTCCGATCTCGGCTTCTCTTACGGGCTCGAGCCCAAGCTCGATCGCACCGAGCCGGAAATCCTCGCGATCTACGACAAGATCATCAAGGAATGCGACAAGCGTGGGCTCTTCCCCGGCATCCATTGCAGCGGCGCCGAAGGTGCGGCGCGCGCCATCAACATGGGCTTCAAGCTGGTGACGCTCTCGAACGAGGTCGGCATGATGACCACCTACGCCAAGATGCAGGTCAACGCGACCCGCAAGGAGTCCGGCGGCAAGGCCTGATTGCTCTCTCTGTGTCCCGGACGCGATGCAGCGCGAAGCGGTGCATCGCAGAGCCGGGACCCAGAAGCTGGTGAAGTGCACTGACGTGATAACTCGGCCCCGGCTCAGCAGCGCACCGTTTCACGTTGCGCTGCGTCCGGGTCACGATACTTGAAGACCCAAGGAGATACCCATGACCATCAGCCCCGTCATCCGCCTGCACCCCGCTGATGGCGTGCTGATCGCGCGCGCGAGCCTGCCGCCGGGGACGGTGGTGGCTGACGGCGTGACCACGGTCGAACGCATTCCCTCCGGCCACAAGGTCGCGATCAAGCCGATCGCGGTGGGCGAGCCTGTCATCCGCTACGGCCAGATCATCGGCTTTGCCACCGCGCCGATCGCGCCGGGCCAGCACGTGCACGTGCAGAACATCGGCATGGGCGATTTCGCCAAGGACTACGCCTATTGCGCCGACGTCAAGCCGACGCCGAATTTCGACCTGCCGGCAACCTTCGAAGGCATCCGCCGCCCGGACGGCCGCGTCGCCACGCGCAACTATATCGGCATCCTCACCTCGGTGAATTGCAGCGCGCATGTCGCGGGCCTCGTCGCCGACGTCTTCAAGAAGAATCCTTTCACCGGCGACAATCCGCTGGCCGAATTTCCCAATGTCGACGGCGTGGTCGCGCTGACCCACAAGACCGGCTGCGGCATGACGCAGAACGAGCCCTTGGCGCTGCTCCGCCGCACGCTCGGCGGTTATGCGCGGCACGTCAACTTCTCGCACGTCATCGTGCTCGGGCTGGGCTGCGAGGTGAACCAGATCGGTGGGCTGATGGAGGAGCAGAAGCTCGCCGGCCGCCTGCGCGCGATGGACATCCAGGAGGTCGGCGGCACCCG
This sequence comes from Bradyrhizobium monzae, assembly GCF_021458635.1. Classification (GTDB taxonomy): domain Bacteria; phylum Pseudomonadota; class Alphaproteobacteria; order Rhizobiales; family Xanthobacteraceae; genus Bradyrhizobium. The sequence continues at coordinate 901,762 of NZ_JAIRDQ010000002.1, read as the reverse complement.
CAAGACGGTCGAAGCCGGCATCGCCTTCGTGCGTGAAGCGCTCGCCGACTCCAACAAGGTGAAGCGCGAGTCCGTGCCGGCGAGCGAGCTCACCGTGGCGCTGCAATGCGGCGGCTCCGATGGCTATTCCGGCGTGTCGGCCAATCCGGCACTGGGTGCGGCCAGCGATCTCATCGTGCGTCACGGCGGCACCGTGATCCTGTCGGAGACGCCCGAGACCTACGGCGCCGAGCATCTCTTGACGCGCCGCGCCGTCAGCCGCGAGGTCGGCGAGAAGCTCGTCGATCTCATGCGCTGGTGGGACGAATACACCGAGCGCGAGGGCGCCGAGATGAACGCCAATCCGAGCCCCGGCAACAAGGCCGGCGGCCTCACCACCATCCTGGAAAAGTCACTCGGCGCGATGGCCAAGGCCGGCACCACCAATCTGGTCGACGTGCTGCGCTACGCCGAGCCCGTGACGAAGCGCGGCTTCGTGTTCATGGACACGCCCGGCTACGATCCGGTCGCGGCAACGGGGCAAGTCGCCGGCGGCGCCAACCTCGTCTGCTTCACCACCGGCCGCGGCAGCGTGTTCGGCTGCAAGCCCGCGCCGTCGATCAAGCTCGCCACCAACACGCCCATGTACAAGCGCATGGAAGAGGACATGGACGTCAATTGCGGCACCATCCTCGAAGGCGAGGAGAGCGTGCAGGAGTGCGGCCAGCGCATCTTCGATCTCATCCTGAAGACCGCATCCGGCCAGCCGACCAAGAGCGAAAGCTTTGATTTCGGCGGCGCCGAATTCGCGCCCTGGGTGCTTGGCGCGACGATGTGATTGAGCGAGCAGCCCGTGCCGTAGGCACGGTCTGCCCGTTGTTAATGCTTGATCGAGGTCACCAGCGGTGTTCTGCTCAAAAAAGCTGCTGGAGCACCGTACCCCGTGTCGATCTACGTCGCACTACATCACGTCACGCACTACAAATACGACCGCCCGATCGATCTCGGACCGCAGACCATCCGCCTGCGGCCGGCGCCGCATACGCGCACGCCGATCCTGAGCTATTCGCTCAAGGTCACCCCAGCCAATCATTTCGTGAACTGGCAGCAGGATCCGCAGGGCAACTGGCTCGCGCGCTACGTCTTTCCGGAGAAGACCACCGAGCTGAAATTCGAGGTCGACTTCACGACGCAGATGACCGTGGTCAACCCGTTCGACTTCTTCGTCGAACCCTACGCCGACGGCTTTCCGTTCGAATACCCGAAAGATCTCAAGACCGAGCTGGCGCCGTATCTGGAGACCATCAAGCCCGATCCCGCCTTCGCAAAATATCTCGCCTCGATCCCGCGCGAAGCGCCGAACACGGTCAACTTCCTGGTCGATCTCAATCGCGAGCTGCAGCAGAAGATCAACTACGTCATCCGCATGGAGCCCGGCGTGCAGACGCCGGAGGAGACGCTCACCTCCTGCGCCGGATCGTGCCGCGACTCCGCCTGGCTCCTGATCCAGACCTTCCGTCATCTCGGTCTCGCTGCGCGCTTCGTCTCCGGCTACCTGATCCAGATCCGCCCCGACATCGATCCGATCGAGGGACCGCCTGAGGTCGAGAACGACTTCACCGATCTGCACGCCTGGGCCGAGGTCTATCTGCCGGGCGCGGGCTGGATCGGTTTCGACGCGACCTCGGGCATGCTCGCAGGCGAGGGGCACATTCCCGTCGCTGCCACGCCGCATTATCGTTCGGCCGCGCCGATCTCCGGCGGCGCCGGCTTCGCCGAGGTCGAGTTCGCCTTCGACATGAGCGTCCGCCGCATCCGCGAGGCGCCGCGCATCACGAAGCCGTTCTCCGACGAATCCTGGGGGCGCCTCAACGATCTCGGCGAGCAGGTCGACGGCGATCTCGCTGCGCAAGATGTGCGGCTCACCATGGGCGGCGAGCCGACCTTCGTCTCGGTCGACGATCTCGAAGCGGCGGAGTGGAATACGGAAGCCGTCGGCCCGACCAAGCGCGCACTCGGCGACGATCTGATCCGCCGCTTGCGCAACCGCTTCGCGCCGGGCGGTCTGCTGCATTACGGCCAGGGCAAATGGTATCCGGGCGAGAGCCTGCCGCGTTGGGCCTTCGGTCTGTACTGGCGCAAGGACGGCGTGCCGATCTGGAAGAACGGCGATCTCGTCGCCAAGATCGAGAATCCCAAGCGCGCCATGACCGAGGACGCCGAGGATTTCATGGAGGGCACGGCGGCGCGGCTCGGGCTCGATCCCGGCTACATCATTCCGGCCTATGAGGACACCGCCTACTGGCTGCTGAAGGAGGCCGAGCTTCCCGTCAACGTCGATCCCTCCGACTCCAAATTGTCCAATCCGGAGGAACGCGCGCGCATGGCGCGCGTGTTCGATGAGGGCCTCCGCAAGCCACGCGGTTTCGTGCTGCCGGTGCAGCGCTGGAACGCGCCGCCGCGCTGGCGCAGCGAGCGCTGGCAACTCCGGCGCAATCATCTGTTCCTGATGCCGGGCGATTCCCCTCTCGGCCTGCGCCTGCCGATCGGCTCGCTCGGCTACGTCCCGCCCGGTGAATATCCCTACATCGTCGAGCAGGACCCGATGGAGGCGCGCGGCAAGCTGCCGGTGTTCACGCTCCCGGAGCGCCCGAAAGCGCCGCCGCGGGTTGCGCCCGAGAAGCTGAATATGTCCGTCCCCGTCCGCACGGCGCTGTCGATCGAGGTCCGCGACGGCGTGATCTGCGCTTTCATGCCGCCGGTCGAGCGTATCGAGGACTACCTCGAAATGATCGCGGCGGTCGAGGCCACGGCCGAGGAGATGCAGCTCCAGGTCCATGTCGAGGGCTATGCGCCGCCGTTCGATCCGCGCATCGAGGTCATCAAGGTGACGCCTGATCCCGGCGTCATCGAGGTCAACGTTCAGCCGGCCAAGAACTGGCGCGAGGCGGTCGACATCACCGTCGGGCTCTATGAGGATGCCGGCAAGATACGCCTCGGCGCCAACCGCTTCCTGGTCGACGGTCGCCACACCGGCACCGGCGGCGGCAATCACGTCGTCGTCGGCGGCTCCAGCCCGCAGGATTCGCCGTTCCTGCGCCGGCCCGATCTGCTCAAGAGCCTAGTGCTGTATTGGCAGCGGCATCCATCGCTGTCCTATTTCTTCTCCGGCCTCTTCATCGGCCCGACCAGCCAGGCGCCGCGCATCGACGAGGCGCGCCACGACAGCATCTACGAGCTCGAGATCGCGCTCTCGCACGTGCCGCCGCCGGGTTACCAGACGCCGCTGTGGCTGGTCGATCGCCTGTTCCGGCATCTGCTGGTCGATATCACCGGCAACACCCATCGCGCCGAGATCTGCATCGACAAGCTCTATTCACCTGATGGTCCGACAGGCCGGCTCGGGCTCGTCGAATTCCGCGCGCTCGAAATGCCGCCGGATCCGCGCATGTCGCTGGCGCAGCAGCTCCTGATCCGCGCGCTGATCGCAAAGTTCTGGCGCGAGCCGCAGCAAGGCAAGTTCGTGCGTTGGGGCACCGCGCTGCATGACCGCTTCATGCTGCCGCATTTTATCTGGGAAGATTTTCAGGACGTGCTCTCCGAGCTCAAGAGCTCCGGTTATCCGTTCGAGCCGGAATGGTATCTGGCCCAGCTCGAATTCCGCTTCCCCGCCTTTGGCCGCATCCATCATGGCGGCGTGACGCTGGAACTGCGCCAGGCATTGGAGCCCTGGCACGTGCTCGGCGAGGAGGGCTCGGCCGGCGGCACCGTACGCTATGTCGACTCGTCGGTCGAACGGCTGCAGGTCAAGGCGGAAGGTTTCATCGAGGGCCGCCACGTCGTCACCTGCAACGGCCGCCGCCTGCCGATGACGTCGACCGGACGCTCCGGGGAGGCCGTGGCCGGCGTCCGCTTCAAGGCCTGGCAGCCGGCCTCCGGCCTGCACCCGACCATTCCCGTCCACGCGCCCTTGACCTTCGACCTGATCGACACCTGGAACGGCCGCTCGCTCGGCGGCTGTGTCTATCACGTCGCTCACCCCGGCGGCCGCAGCTACGACACCAAGCCGGTCAACACCTATGAGGCCGAGGCGCGGCGGCTGGCGCGCTTCCAGGACCACGGCCATACGCCCGGTCCAATGCAGCCGCCGCCCGAGGAACGCACAAATGAATTCCCGCTGACCCTCGACTTGCGGACACCGCTCCTGCAATGAATATGATGGCGGGGCAGGGAGAGGCGCATGGGCGAGGGCGCAGCCGAACAGGACAAGGCGGGTAAGGCGCCAGGACAGCGCGAGAGCCAGCGCGACGGTCAGCGCCGCCTCGCGCAATGGGTCCGCGACTATCGCCGTCTTCCCGGCATCCCCGACGAGTTCCTGGGAGCCGACGGCGCTCCGCGCGCGGTCTGGAGCCGCTTCTTCGATGCCTTCGGCACGCTCGCGCCCGACGAGGTCGAGCGGCGCTTCGGCATGGCCGACCGCCATCTCCGTGAGGCCGGCGTCACCTACCGCGCCCCCGGCGACAGCGCCGACCGGCCATGGTCTCTCAGTCATCTGCCGCTGCTGATCGACGAGGCCGACTGGAAGCAGCTCTCCGCCGGCATCACCCAGCGCGCCGAGCTTTTGGAGCTCGTGCTGCGCGACATCTATGGCGAGGGCCGGCTGGTCGCGGAAGGCGCGCTGCCCGCGGGTGCGATCGCCGGCAGCCCCGAATATCTCCGTCCCGTCTGCGGCGTGCCGCCGCCGGGCGGGCGTTACCTCTCGCTCTACGCCGCCGACGTCGGCCGCGGGCCCGACGGCCGCTGGTGGGTGCTCGGCGATCGCACGCAGGCGCCGTCAGGCGCGGGCTATGCGCTGGAAAACCGCCTGGTGCTGTCGCGCGCCTTCTCCGATCTCTACAAGTCGATGAACGTGCCGCGCGTCGCGCCGTTCTTCGAAGCGTTTCGCGACTCGCTTCGCGCGCGTGCCGATCGCGACGAGCCGCGCATCGGCGTGCTCTCGCCCGGCAGCTTCAGCGAAACCTATTTCGAGCACGCGACGCTCGCGCGCTATCTCGGCTTCCTCCTGGTCGAGGGCGACGATCTCGCCGTCAGCGACAATCGCATTCACATCCGCACTGTTGCGGGCCTGAAGCGCCTCGACGTGCTGCTCCGCCGCGTCGATTCCAACTCGCTCGATCCGCTCGAGCTCGACGCCTCCTCGCATCTCGGCGTGCCCGGCCTGATCGACGTGCTGCGCAAGGACGGCGTCGTCGTCGCCAACATGCCCGGTTCGGGCGTCCTGGAGGCGAGGGCGCTGCTTGGTTTCCTGCCCGCACTCAGCCGTCGTCTGCTCGGCGAAGAGCTGAAGATGCCGCACATCGCCACCTGGTGGTGCGGGCAGAAGTCGGCGCGCGACGAGGTGTTGTCGCGGCTCGACGAAGTCGCGATCGAGGGCGCCTACCGGCGCGGCGTTCCCGGCTTCGAGCGCAACGGCCCGGTGCTGGCGAGCGAGCTCGACGCCGCCGGACGCCAGCGCCTGACCGACGCCATCAGCGCGCGCGGCATGGACTATGTCGGCCAGGAGGTGGTGCGCCTGTCCACCATGCCGGTGTGGGAGCAGGGGCAGATCACGCCGCGTCCCTTCGTGCTGCGCGTGTTTGCTGCCGCGACGCCGGACGGCTGGGCCATCATGCCCGGCGGCTTCTGCCGGATCGCCGAGCAGGCCGATGCGCGTGCGGTGTCGATGGGGGACGGCGCACGTTCCGCCGACGTCTGGGTGATCTCGGAGAAGAAGGTCGCCACCGCATCGCTGCTGCCGGCGACCGACAAGGTCCGCATTCGCCGCATCGCCGGCGTGCTGCCGAGCCGCGCCGCCGACAATCTGTTCTGGCTCGGCCGTTACCTCGAACGCGCCGAGGCGACACTGCGGCTGGTGCGCGCGTTGGGCTCGCCGAGCGGGCCCAACAAGGGCACCGCGGCCTCGTTGCAATCGGCCGAACGGATCCAGCGCCTGCTGGTGACCTGGGGCGCGATCTCGCAGACCTCGCGCGCGGCGCCGGGGCGCATCGTCGCCGAAGCGTTGCAGAGCGAGGCGCGTTTCGGCTCGGCGCTCTCGCTGGTGCGCTCGGCGCAGCGCACGGCGACCTCGCTGCGCGAGCGATTGTCGCCCGACGCCTGGCAGGTCATCACCGAGATGACCGATCGGCTCTCCTACGAGGTCGAGGACGACGACAGCGTGCTGAGCGCGGCCGAGCTGACCTTGCAGGAGCTTGCGAGCTTTGCAGGCCTTGCGCAGGAGAACATGAACCGCGCCGCCGGCTGGCGCTTCCTCGATATCGGCCGCCGCACCGAGCGCGCCATCAACACCGCGCGTTTTGCGCGACAGTTCGCCTATGACGAGGCCGGCGACGAGGACCTCGATATCCTGCTGACGCTGGTGGATTCCCAGATCACCTATCGCTCGCGCTATCTGCTGGCGCCGATCCTGGCGCCGGTGCGCGATCTTGCCGTGCTCGATCCCTACAATCCGCGTTCGGTGGCGTTCCAGGTGACGACCTTGAACGAGCATATCGCGGCGCTGCCAAGCCTGAAGGAGCACGGCCTGATCGAGCAGCCGCAGCGGCTTGCGGTGGCGGTGCAGTCCATGTTGGCCACGGCTGAGGCCGAGAAGCTCGAGGTCAAGACCTTGTTCGCGCTGGAGCAGGATCTGCTCAGCCTCGCCGAGGCCATCGGACTGCATTACTTCCCGCACGGTACCAATGCGAGCCGGCCGGAAAAGCTGACGGGGCTGGCGTGATCTACGACATAAGGCACGTCACCACTTACGAGTATGAGAGCCCGGTCAGCTTCGCGCGCTGCACGCTGCGGCTCGAGCCGAGGGACGGCCATGGCCAGGAGCTGATCTCGCACAAGATCGAGATCCGTCCGCGCCCGTCCGAGCGCAACGTCCGCCGCGATTTCTTCGGCACGCTGACAGAGAGCATCGTGATCGAGGCCGCGCATCGCAATCTACGCATCGACTCGCGCTCGCGCGTCTCCGTCGAGCGCAAGCCTCCGGCACGCAATGCCGCGAGCCCGCCTTGGGAGAGCATCCGCGACATCGCGTTTGAAGCGACCAGCCTCGGGCCGTCCTCGCCGGTCGGCTATGTCTTTGCGAGCCCGCTGGTGCCGGTGCTGCGTCCCGTCAGTGCCTATGCTGCCGAGAGCTTTGCGTCCGGCACGGGTATCCTCGCCGGCGCGGTCGATCTCATGCATCGCATCCGCGCCGAGTTTCGCTACGACCCCAAAGCCACCGTGATTTCGACGCCACTCAACGAGGTCTTCGACAAGCGCCATGGCGTCTGCCAGGATTTTGCTCATGTGATGATCGCGGGACTGCGCGGGCTCGGCCTGCCTGCGGCCTATGTCAGCGGATATCTGCGCACCGTTCCGCCCGCGGGGCAGCCGCGCCTGCAGGGCGCGGACGCTACGCATGCCTGGGTTTCGCTGTGGTGCGGCGCGGAGCTCGGCTGGATCGACTTCGATCCGACCAACGATCTCCTCGTTGCCAACGACCACGTCGTGCTGGCGGTCGGCCGCGACTTCTCCGATGTGTCTCCCGTGGACGGCATCATCGTCGGCTCGCCGAAGCAGAAGCTCGGCGTTGCCGTGGACGTGCTGCTGGTGGAGTGACCGTTGCGAGTCATTCCCGATCGCATCGGATCCGTACCTCCGCAGGATCAAGCTCGCGTTCCACGGGATGCTCTGACGCTTCGCGCGTGGGAATTGACGCCGCCGTCCGCAACGCGGTGCAGGCGCCTTGGCCCGATCGCGATGAGGACCCACCTCGCGCACCGTCCTCTCCATCAAAACGACGTTTGATGGTCGGCCATTGGCCGGGCTGGCGAGCCCCCGCACGGCCTGGCCGCCAGGTGCATCGAAACCTGACCGCAACCATGATGCGGCGCGGCGGCACAATATCATATTTACGTATTTTTGGTCCCGGATTTGGCCAGTCGCCCCAGATTGGGCTATGCTGAACCTGCGTCGAGGGCGAGTATGAGGCGTCAGGAGCTAGCGTGCGACACCACCGACAGACGGGGCTGCATCCATGATGACGTTACCGCGACTGGCGGCTGAGTCCCTGGAGAAGCTGCTCGGTACGTTTATGCGGCGCAGGTACGACGAAACGTCTGCGAGTATGGTCGAAAGCGCAACCCGCACGGCAATGGAATGCATCGGCAACAGCGATGCGCTCTACCACAACATCGAGCATACGATGCTGGTGACGCTGGCGGCGCAGGCCATCCTCAGTGGCCGAAGTCTTCATACTCATCTCTCGGCCGGGGACTACGTCCATATCCTGATCGCCTGCCTCGCCCACGATATCGGCTATGTCCGCGGTCTGTTCGAGGAGGATGATATTGACGGCTTCGTGGTCGATGCCGCCGACACCAAGATTTCGTTGCCGCGCGGTGCATCGGACGCCAGCCTGATGATGTATCACGTCGACCGCTCGAAGCTCTATGTGACGCGGCGACTGCGACATATTCCAGGGCTCGATCCCGAACGCATCGCCCGCGCCATCGAGGGGACGCGTTTCCCGGCCCGCCAGGGCCAGGAGTACGACGACGAAGCCTCGATCCTGCGCGCAGCCGACTTCATCGGGCAGCTCGGCGATCCCAACTATCTGCGCAAGGCCAATGCGCTTTATTACGAGTTCGAGGAAGTCGGGATGAACCGCCAACTCGGCTACGACTCGCCGGCCGACATCGTGAACCGTTATCCACAATTCTACTGGAACAGCGTCGCGCCGCACATCCAGAAGGAGATCAGCTATCTCAACAAGACCGAGATCGGCCGGCAGTGGATCGCCAATCTCTACAGCAACGTGTTCCGCGCCGAGCGCGAGATCTCGCTGTCCGGGCCGCAGAAATAGCGGCGTGCCCTTCTAGCCCGGATTGCGCTGCGCTCCGTTCAGGCTGCTGGAGCGCCCAACTCCGTGAGCAATCATGCAACAAAAAATCATCACCACGGACGTCCTCGATATCGCCTATCTCGACTACGGCGCGCCGGACGGCTGGCCCTGCATCATGGGCCACGGCTTTCCCTACGACGTGAACGCCTATGCCGAAGCCGCGCCGCTGATCGCGCAAGCCGGCGCGCGGGTGCTGCTGCCGTATTTGCGCGGCTATGGGCCGACGCGATTTCGCTTCGCCGCGACGTTGCGGTCCGGCGAGCAGGCGGCGCTCGGCGCCGATCTGCTCGCCTTCATGGATGCGCTTGGCATCCAGCACGCCGTCGTCGGCGGCTATGACTGGGGCGGGCGCGCGGCCTGCGTCGTTTCGGTGCTGTACCCCGAGCGCGTCGTCGGGCTCGTCTCCGGCAATTCCTACAACATCCAGAACATCGCCCGCTCCATGGAGCCGGCCTCGCCGCCCGAAGAAGCGGCGCTGTGGTACCAATATCTCTTCCATAACGAGCGCGGCCGCCGCGCGCTGGAGCGCAATCGCCGCGGCTTTGCCCGTCAACTCTGGGCGATGTGGTCGCCGACATGGCCGTTCGACGATGCGACCTTCGAGAAGAGCGCGGTGTCGTTTGACAACCCTGATTTCGTCGACGTCGTGATCCATTCCTATCGCCATCGCTACGCGCTGGTCGACGGCGATCCCGCCTATGCGGCGATCGAGGCGAAGCTTGCCCGGCAACCGCCGGTCCGCGTCCCCACGATTGCGATCGACGGCGACAGCGACGGCGTCAATGCCGGCACCGCGCATCATGCACGCAAGTTCGAGGGCTTTTTCGAGCGGCGCGTCTTCACCGGCGCCGGCCACAATCTGCCGCAGGAGCGGCCGGCCGAATGGGCGCAGGCGGTGATTGACGTGCGGAAAGCGGCCGCGAAACCCTGATTTTCGCGATCGCAGGAACTTTTCGCCGCCGCCGTCGTCCAATCCTGAGCTGCCAGGGAGATGACCATGACCGAGGAGAAAAAGCCAAGCGGCCCCGACCTGACCAAAGGCGTGTCGCTGAGCGAGTTCAGGGATAGCAAGCTGCTCGGGCATGTCGGCGAGGAAGACGTCCTGCTCGTACAGGCCGGCGGCGAGATCTTCGCGATCGAGCCCGAGTGCAGCCATTGGCACGGGCCGCTCGCCGAAGGGCTGGTGGTCGACGACACCATCCGCTGCCCCTGGCATCACGCCTGCTTCTCACTTCGCTCCGGCGAGGCGACGCGTCCGCCGGCACTCAGTACGCTGGCGCTGTGGGACGTGACGCGCGATCAGGACAAGTTCATCGTTCAGCATAAGCGCGAGGCGTCAAGACCAGCGGCGTCCCACCGCACCGCGCCGACACCGGAAAAATTCGTCATCGTCGGCGGCGGCGGCGCCGGTTTTGCCGCGGCCGAGATGCTCCGCCGCGAGGGCTTTGCCGGCAACATCACGATGCTCAGCAATGACGGCGCGATGCCGGCCGACCGGCCGAACCTGTCCAAGGATTATCTCGCCGGCAATGCGCCGGAGGAATATCTGCCGCTGCGGAGCGAGGATTACTATCAAGACGCCGGCATCGATCTCCGCCTCGACACCAACGTCGTGGCGATCGATCCGAAGACGCGCAGCGTGACGCTCGGCAATGGCGACAAGCTCCCGTTCGACCGGCTGCTGCTCGCCACCGGCGCGGAGCCCGTCAAGCTCCGGATCCCCGGCGCCGACCAGCCGCATGTCCACACCTTGCGCTCGGTTGCCGACAGCCGTGCCATCATCAAGGCCGCCGGCAGCGCCAGGCGCGCGCTGGTGATCGGTGCAAGCTTCATCGGCCTCGAAGTCGCGGCGTCGCTTCGCGCGCGCAAGCTCGAGGTCCACGTGGTGGCGCCGGAGGAGCGGCCGATGCAGAAGGTGCTCGGCCCCGAGATGGGCGATTTCATCCGCAAGCTTCACGAAGAGAACGGCGTCAATTTTCACCTGAAGGACACCGTAACGACGCTCGATGGCATGCGCGCCACGCTGAAGGGCGGAGCCGTGATCGAGTCCGATCTGGTCGTCGTCGGCATCGGCGTCAAGCCGCGCCTCGCGCTCGCCGAACAGGCCGGGCTCGCGGCCGACCGCGGCGTCAGCGTCAGCGAATATCTGGAGACCAGCGTCGCCGGAATCTTCGCGGCCGGCGACATCGCGCGCTGGCCCGATCCGCATTCGCGGCAAACCATCCGGGTCGAGCACTGGGTGGTGGCCGAGCGCCAGGGCCAGACCGCCGCGCGCAACATGATGGGCAAGCGCGAGCGCTTTGACGCGGTGCCGTTCTTCTGGAGCCAGCACTACGACGTGCCGATCAACTATGTCGGCCACGCCGAGAGCTACGACCACATCGAGATCGACGGCAGCATTGCCAAACGGGACTGCATGCTGCGGTACATCAAGGGCGGTCGCGCGCTGGCCGTCGCCTCGATCAACCGCGATCTCGACAATCTCAAGGCCGAGCTCGAGATGGAGCGCTCGCGCGCTTGATCTGCGTCAATGCTGGGGGCCGCCGGCGCTGTTGTGCTGGCTGTCGTCCCGGCACGATCGGTGCTATCCTGAGATGTGCCTTGGGGCCTCACATGCAGGAGTAGCCGTCATGACAAGCGCTTCGGATACGTCTCCCAACCTCGGCCTGGGCTCAGGCTTTGCCACGCTGCACGCCAAATGGGGCTGGATCGTCGCCCTCGGCGTCGTCTATCTCGTCACCGGCTTCATCGCGCTCGGCAGCATGATGATGGCCACGGTGGCGAGCGTGATCGTGGTCGGCGCGATGATGATCATCGCAGGGTTCACCGAGGTGATCGGTGCCTTCCAGATGAAGAGCTGGGGCAAGTTCGTGCTCTGGGCCCTGCTCGGCGCGCTCTACATCATCGCGGGCTTCCTGACCTTCGAAAACCCGCTGTTTGCAGCAGCGCTGCTGACCCTGTTCCTCGGCGCCTCGCTGCTTGCCTCCGGCGCTGTTCGGCTGTTCCTCGCCTTCAGCATGAAGCGCGAAAGCCCATGGGTCTGGGTGGCACTGTCGGCCGTCGTCACGCTGCTGCTCGGGCTGTTGATCCTGGCGCGCTGGCCGGTCAACAGCGTCTATATCCTCGGCCTGTTCCTCGGCATCGATCTCATCATGGCCGGTGCCGGCTGGATCAGCCTGGGCTTCAGCCTGCGCCGGCGGCATTGACCAGCAGCTCGACGCAAGACCATCCTGCGGAACTCCGCTGATCTGACGTGCTGACAAAAGGCAGCACGTCGCGCGGTCGCCTCGCGCGGACGATGAAGCTCCGGGGAGAAACCATGAAAGCCGCTTTGGTCCTGGCCGCAGCGCTGGCTGCCGCCTGTCTGTCCGCGCCTGCCTCTGCACAAAAATCCTACGGTCCGGGCGTCACCGATACCGAGATCAAGATCGGCAACACCATGCCCTATAGCGGGCCGGCGTCGCCGCTCGGCATCACCGGGCGGGTGCTCACGGCCTATTTCGACGAGATCAACGAGAAGGGCGGCGTCAACGGCCGCAAGCTCAATCTCTTGTCGCTCGATGACGCGTTCTCGCCGCCCAAAACGATGGAAGCGGCGCGGCGGTTGGTTGAGGGCGACGGCGTTGCCTTCATCTTCGCGACCATGGGCACCGCGCCGAGCTCGGCGATCGCAAAATATCTCAACAGCAACAAGGTGCCGCAGCTGTTCCTGATCAGCTCGGCCTCGAAATGGAACGATCCGGCCAACATGCCGTGGTCGATGGCGCTGCCCTGGGCGCCGAACTACACCAGCGAGGCCGCGATCGACGTCGCCTACGCCCGCGCCAAGAACCCGAATGCGCGCTTCGCCGTGCTCTACCAGAACGACGACGCCGGCAAGGAATACTTTCGCGGCGTCAAGGAAGCACTCGGCGCCGATGCCGACAAGGCGATCGCGATGGCCTCGAGCTTCGAGGTCAGCGATCCCACCGTCGATTCCCAGGTGCTGACGCTGGCCAACACCAAGGCCGATGTCTTCATGATCTATTCGGTGACGCCGCGCGCCTGCGCGCAGGCGATCCGCAAAGCCCATGAGGTCGGCTGGCAGCCGACGCGCTTCCTCGCCTCCGGCTGCGCCAACAAGGCGACCGTGATGGCGCCGGCCGGGCTCGATGCCGGCAAGGGCGTGCTGTCGCTGGGCTCGTTGAAGCCATTTACGGCCGAGCCGAAGGACGATCCGGCGATGTCGGCCTATATCGACTTCATGAAGCGGCGGCTGCCCAATGCCGACATCAACAACGTCGCCGCGCTCTACGGCTATACGGTCGCCGAGGCGCTGGTGGTGGTGCTGAAGCAGTGCAAGGACGATCTGACGCGCGAGAACATCATGGCACAGGCCTCGAACCTGAAGAGCGTGCCGCTGTCGCTGCTGCTGCCCGGCATCACCCTCAACACCACCCCGCAGGATTTCCGCCCGATCAAGGACGGCTATATGCTCCAGTTCGACGGCAACGACTGGGTGGTGGCAAGCGAGCTGCTGCGCGGGACGTGAGGGGGGCGGGAGAGAGGGTGTCCCCTCTCTCCTTGCGGGAGAGGGTGGATGCGCGAAGCGCAGCCGGGTGAGGGGTATCTCTCCACGAGTCCGACTCTCATTTGAATGTGCGGATAGAACCCCGGTGCTTCGCGCCACCTTCTCCCGCAAGGGGAGAAGGGAAGAAGGAGACCACCATGGACTTTCAACACTCCGCTCGTTCGCTGCAGCTGCAGGAGCGCGTCGGCCAGTTCATGCGGACGCATGTCGAGCCGGTCGAGGAGCTCTATTACGAGCAGGTGAAGCCGGAAGCCGCGCGCTACAGGACACCGCCTGTGCTGCAGGATTTGAAACGACTGGCACGGGAGCAGGGGCTCTGGAACCTGTTTCTCTCCGGCGAGCACGGTCCAGACCTTACTAATCCAGACCTTACTAATCCAGGCCTGACCAATCTCGAATATGCGCCGGTGAAGGAGATCATGGGCCGCATCCTCTGGGCGCCGGAAGTGTTCAACTGCTCGGCCCCCGATGTCGGCAACATGGAGGTGCTGGCCAATTACGGCACCAAGGCGCAGCAGGAGCGCTGGCTGAAGCCGCTGCTGGAAGGCCGCATCCGTTCCGGCTTCTCGATGACGGAGCCGCAGGTGGCCTCCAGCGATGCCACCAACATCCAATGTGCGATCACACGCGACGGCGACGATTATGTCATCAACGGACGGAAGTGGTTCACCTCAGGCGCGATGAACGAGGATTGCGAGATCCTGATCGTGATGGGCAAGTCTGCGCCCGACCATCCCGACCGCCATCGCCAGCAATCCATGATCCTGGTGCCGAGAAATACACCGGGCGTTCGCATCGTCCGCGACATGCTCACCTACGGCTATGACGACGCGCCGGTCGGCCATCCCGAGATCGTCTACGAGAACGTCCGCGTGCCCGCCGAGAACATGCTGCTCGGCGAGGGCCGCGGCTTCGAGATCGCGCAGGGGCGGCTCGGCCCCGGCCGCATCCATCATTGCATGCGGCTGATCGGCTGCGCCCAGCGCGCGCTGGAATTGATGTGCCAGCGCGCAGTCTCACGCACAGCCTTCGGCAAGCCGCTCGCCGAGCAGGGCTCGGTGCGCGAGGACATCGCGCATTCCTTCTGCGAGATCGCGCAGGCGCGGCTGCTCACGCTGCAGGCCGCCGACAAGATGGACCGCGAAGGCAACAAGGCCGCGCGCGATTTGATCGCAGCCGCCAAGATCGTGGTCCCCAGCATGGCCGCGCGCGTGATCGATCGCGCGATCCAGATCCACGGCGCCGCCGGCGTCTCGCAAGACACGTTCCTCGCCCGCGCCTATGTCTATGCCCGCTTCATCCGCATCGGCGACGGACCGGATCAGGTGCATCTTGCTGCCGTCGGCAAGGAGTTGATCAAGCGTGGCGGAGTGATGGGGTAGGGCGCGCCGCGCGATCCTTCCCAAGGCTCTACGATGTCGTCACCATCCAGCGGAAGCGTCACATCGGGCAGCGGGCATACACCATTTCCACCGGCACCGGCTCCTTGGAGCTAAGCGTGACCTTATCCTCTCCCGAAAGTTTCAGGTCGAATGTGACGTCCGAGATCGAGACACCGTCCGAGCAGGACGCAACCACGCGCACGTTCGGCCCGTCTTCATGCATCGATTTGACAGTGCATTTTTGAAATGTGCCGGATATCTGTTTTCCCTGGACGATCAAACCGCCCGCGTAGAGATCAGCATCTTTCTTGAACGCAAGCTTGTTGTTCTCTTTGGTAAACATGCTGCCGCAGGCCGTAGCGTCGATCGACCATGCTCCGTTCAAATCTCCAGCCTGTGCGGCGGCGGATTGCGTCGCGAGGAGAATTAACAACGCCAGCGGATTGAGGTTTTTCATGAAACTCTCCGATGAAATAGCCAGGAGGCTACTGGATCCGTTCGATTGGACGTGGAATGTCGCCAAGGTGGTTTCCTGGAAGCGGGCAACCGTCACGCACACGGCCTTTCGTGTCACTTTTGCTAAGCTTGCCTGCAGGGAGTCGGCGGATCTTTGGTTGATCCAGGTCAATGAACCTCGGTAACGCATTTTGTCAGCTCACTGTTGCACCGCAATATCCTGGGTGTCCTCGCGGATTATAAAGAGGGCTCTGCCGATCGGGCGGCAATTTGGCGAGTATGTGACTGGCCATGCCTGAGCCGGCAAGCTTTTCATTTCGCGACCGCAGTGATCCGACATTGCGATCAACTATGAGTTGTTATAATTTCCCTTCTTTGAGCCGAGCTTCCACCTGAGAACCCGTACCGTAGGTTGCGCAAGGTGCTTAAAGGCGGCTGGCATCCTCTGCGTTCCTGACTGTTGCCGCCGCTATCGACCGGCTGCGCGCAATGCCGAGCTGTTCGACACCCGTGCAAGCCATGCAGGCTTCAGGTGCATCGCCAGGAAGAGGATCGCGTCATGAGTAATGATAAGATTCCGGAAACGGCCAGGAAGAGCACGGGACACGGCAGCGCAGGTTTGAAGCGCCGCGATCTCCTGTTGAGCGGCAGTTCTATCGTCGCGGCGTCGGCACTGGCTGCCGTCGGTGGGACAAGCTTCGCGCAAGCGCAGCAATCAACGCCGGCCTCAGCGGCGGCGCAGCGGCCCAATATCGTCGTCATCATGGGAGACGATATCGGCATCTGGAATATCGGTGCTTACCATCGCGGCATGATGGCCGGCCGGACGCCGAACCTCGACAAGATCGCGGCAGAGGGCATGCTGTTTACCGATTACTACGCCGAGGCGAGTTGCACTGCGGGGCGCGCCAACTTCATCACCGGCGAGCTGCCGATCCGTACCGGCATGACGACGGTCGGCCAGGCGGGCGCCCCCACGGGCTTGCCTGCCGAAGCCGTGACCATTGCCACCGCGCTCAAAGGCATGGGCTATGCCACCGGCCAATTCGGCAAGAACCACCTCGGCGATAAGAACGAGTTTCTGCCGACAGTGCATGGCTTCGACGAGTTCTTCGGCTACTTGTATCACCTCGATGCAATGGAAGATCCGGCCCATCCCGCTTATCCGCAAGATCTGCTGAACGTCGTCGGTCCGCGCAACATGGTCCATTCGTGGGCAACGAATGCGGACGATGCCACTGTGGATCCACGCTGGGGCAAGGTGGGTAAGCAAAGGATTGAGGATGCCGGAACGCTCTATCCCAAGCGGATGGAAACCGTGGACGATGAAATCCGGGACCTTGCCTTGTCGTTCATTGAAAGGTCCAAGGCCGACAACAAGCCCTTCTTCCTGTGGCTCAATCCGACCCGCATGCACATCGTCACGCACTTGTCGCCAAAGTACGAGGCGATGCGCAACTCCAAGAACGGCTGGTCGATTCACGAAGCCGGCATGGCGCAGCTCGACGACGATGTCGGCATCGTCATGCAAAAGCTCAAGGACATGGGCGTGGATGACAACACCATCGTGATCTTTACCACCGATAACGGAACGGAGGTCTTTACGTGGCCGGATGGCGGGCAGACGCCTTTCGCGCAGAGCAAAGGGACGGTCTTGGAAGGCGGCTTTCGCGCGCCGGCGATGATCCGTTGGCCGGGCAAGGTGCCAGCCGGCAAGGTCGAGAACGGTATCATCTCCGGGCTCGACTGGTTTCCGACCTTGCTGGCCGCTGCCGGCAACCCGAACATTGTCGACGAACTGAAGACGGGCAAGAACATCGGAGGCCGCACCTACAAGTGCCATCTGGACGGTTACAATCAGATGGACATGATCACCGGAAAGGGGCCGTCAAACCGACACGAAGTTTGGTACTTCGGCGAGAGCGAGCTGGGTGCTGTGCGCATCGACGACTACAAGTATCGTTTCATCGACCAGCCCGGAGGCTGGTTGGGCGAAAAGACGAAGGTTGACGTCCCCTACCTCACCAACCTTCGCCTGGACCCGTTCGAGCGAACAGGCTGGCCCGACAACGGGACCAAAAACGGAGCGCAGCAATATTTCGACTGGTTCAAATATGAATTCTGGCGCTTCGTCTTCGTCCAGCAGGAGGTGGAGAAGCTGGCGAGGACCGCGGTCGAGTTTCCGCCGATGCAGAAGGGCGCAAGCTTCAACCTCGATGCCGTAAAGGCGAAAATCGAGGCCGCAAGGACGGCGATGGCAAAATAGGATCTGTGATCGTGAGGCGGGGCGGCCGGCGTCCAGGGCCGTCCCGCGTCGTATTGAGGAAATATCTTCGCCGCGAATTTTCCGCAACATCGTGAGCTCAACGCCTGTTGCCGAGCAACCAGATGCAATGTGTGCCGCTGTCTCGCGCGGTTGCGGTGTTCACGGACGTCGCGTAATGCGCTTGTGCTGCTGAACACGTAAGATTCCGGGGGTCGGACTCTGTTAATCCAGGAGTCATGTTGCTGACGCAATCCCCGTCTTAGACGGCGATAACGAAAGCAATGTGCGGGACCGCTCTGGTTCCCACAACGGTTCCGTGGCCAAGGGGTTGGCTCGAATCCGCAAATGACTGGCGCAAGTTCGCAAACGCTCTCGCGTTCGCTTGGCCATGTTCTGCGGCATCGGGAACCGGACGAAAAATCAAAGGAGATGTAATGGTGTTCCGCTCGAGCGCCGCAATTTGCGGCGCCCTGGTTACGCTTGCCGTTTCTGTCAGCGTTGCACGTAGTGAAACAAGTGGGGTTCATTCAAGCGCCGCCGTCGATGCCGCCTCCGGGGCTGCGGTCGTTGGCGCGGCATCGACGTATAATCCGTTCAAGCCCGGCAAGGAGGAGGGCGGCCCGAGCACCGCCTCCGGCGAGCGTTACGATCCCGAGGTCTGGACGGCTGCCATCAAGACCAGCTTGCGTCAGAAATTTGGTGGGGTGCAATTCGGAGCGAGACCGAAATATGCGCTGGTCGAAGCCGTCGGCAAGAAGGTCATCGTCAAGATCAATGACGTGGGGCCGCTCAGGCCGGGCCGAATCATCGACCTCAATGAACGGACGATGCGCCATTTCGATCCGGACATGGAGCGGGGGGTGATTCCCGACGTCACCGTGACGCCGCTGTCTGGCGACGATTGGACTCCGGGGCCGGTCGGATAGCGGCAACGCCGCGCGAGGCTAGCCGCGTTTTCTCCGCGCGTCGTGATGCCGCAGCGCATCGACGACCACCTTGAACGCCGCCGAGTTCTGCCGCGAGGTTGGATAATAGATATAGTAGCCGTCGAACTTCGGCGACCAGTCGTCGAGCACGATGACGAGCTCGCCGGAGCGGACATGCGCCGTCACCATGTCTTCGGGAAGATAGGCGATGCCGAATCCTTTGACGGCGGCTTCAATCATGGCGCGGGAATCGTTGAAGGTCAGTTGCCCCTCGACTCGCACCCGGAGGTCGGGACCGTTTTTGGCGAACTCCCAGACGTAATGACCGCCGGCCGCCGCGCGCCGCTTGATGCAGACATGATCGAGGAGATCCTGCGGATGCTTCGGTTTGGGATGCTCCTTCAGATAGGCGGGCGAGGCGACAGCGACCAGCCGCCAATCCGGGCCGACGCGCACCGCGATCATGTCCTTCTCGACGCTTTCGCCGAGGCGGATGCCGGCATCGAAGCCGTCTTCGACGATGTTGCGAAAGGCGGTGTCGAGGCTGAACTCGACCTTGATGTCGGGGTACTTTCTCAGGACCGGCGCCAGCTTCGGCCAGACCACCTTGTCCAGCGCGTGGTCCGAGAGCGTGATACGGATCGTGCCCGACGGCGTGTCGCGCAGCGACATCAGCGCGGCGATATCGCGCTCGATCTCTTCGATGCGCGGTGCGACTGACTGCTGCAGCCGCACGCCTGCCTCGGTCAGGCCGACGCTTCGCGTCGTGCGCGTCAGCAATCGCAGGCCCATCTGCGATTCCAGCCGCTTGATGGTGTGGCTGAGCGTCGACTGCACGACGCCCAGTTTCGCGGCGGCCTTGGTAAAGCTGCGCTCGCGGGCGACGGCCACGAAGGCCAGCAAATCGTTGAAATCCTGAGCTGCCATGGCCGCCAACATTCATGGCCTACATCGATTAATGCAAGCAAATTATAGCGGCTAATCGAACGCCGCAGGGGGCTCTATGTGTTGCCGTGAACCGGTGCCGGGCTTGGGCGCTTTGCGAGATACGGAACCCCCATGGACGTCACGACAGATCAGACAACAACGCAGCCAGTGGCCGCGTGGAGCGCGGTTTTCGCGGTTTCTCTTTGCGCCTCGAGCCTCGTCGCAACCGAGTGGATGCCGGTGAGCCTGCTCACGCCGATCGCGGAAGGTCTCCAGTTGACGGAAGGACAGGCCGGCCAAGCCATTTCCATCTCAGGCCTGTTCGCCATTCTCACCAGTCTTTTCATCTCGGCTTCGACGCGCGGGATCGACCGCCGATCCGTGCTGCTGTGGCTCACGGGGATCACGCTCGTCTCCGGGGTCGTCGTGGCCTTCGCGCCGAACTATCCGGTTTTCATGATTGGGCGCGCCCTCGTCGGTATGGCCGTCGGCGGTTTCTGGTCGATGTCCGCCGCAACCATGATCCGCATCGTGCCGGGCAAGGACGTGCCGCGCGCGCTTGCGGTTCTCAACGGCGGCAATGCTCTGGCCACCACGATTGCCGCGCCTCTCGGCAGCTTCCTTGGCCAGTATATCGGCTGGCGCGGCGCGTTCTTCTGTGTTGTTCCCGTCGCTGCGCTGACCCTTGTCTGGCAACTCCTCTCGCTGCCGAGAATGCCGAGCCAGGAGCGTGCAAGCGCGGCAGCAGCCTTCAAGGTCTTGCGTCGCCCGGAGGTGCCCTATGGCATGCTCGCAGCAGCGCTGTTCTTTCTCGGCCAGTTCGCGCTCTTCACCTATCTGCGGCCGTTCTTCGAAACGATCACGCGCGTCGATGTCACGACCATTTCGGCCCTGCTGCTCGTGATGGGCGTGGCCGGTCTCATCGGCACATCGCTGATCGGATTTGTCATCCGCGAACGCCTCTACACGTCACTCGTCGTCATGCCGTTTTCAATGGCCGCCATAGCGGTCGCGCTCACGGCGTTCGGGGCCTCGCTTGGCGCCACGGTCGCGCTGATGTTCCTGTGGGGCTTTATTGGCACTGCGGCTCCGGTCGGTTGGTGGACCTGGCTCAGCACCGCTTTGCCGGATGACGCGGAAGCTGGCGGTGGCCTGATGGTCGCGGTGGTTCAGCTTGCCATCACCATGGGAGCGGCAGGCGGCGGTGTGCTGTTCGACAGCAGCGGCTACCGGGCCACGTTCCTGTTCAGCGCCGTCATCCTCGCGCTCTCGTCGACCGTCATTCTGGTCGGAGCGCTGCGCCGCAAAGCGAAAGCTGACCCGCGCTGCGCCGCGTGCGTGCCGGCAAGCGCCACTTCGTAACGCAACTCCTCGAGGAGACAACAGATGCAAATTCGGCAAGCAGGTTCCCAACCGTCAACCCGCGCCCCGGTAGACTATTTCACGGGCACGGTCCGGATCGATCCGCTGTTTCCGGCGGTCGATCCCTCTCGCGTCGCCGGCAATCACGTTACCTTCGAACCCGGCGCGCGCACGGCGTGGCACACGCATCCTTTCGGGCAGACCCTCATCGTCACGTCCGGCCGCGGCTGCGTGCAGCGCTGGGGCGGAGCGATCGAGCAGATCCGCCCGGGCGACGTGGTGTCGTTCGCGCCTCGCGAGAAGCACTGGCATGGGGCGTCGCCAACCACGGCCATGAGCCATATCGCCATCCAGGAAGCACTCAACGGCAACCCCGTCGATTGGATGGAGAAGGTCAGCGACGCGCAATACGACGCGTCCGCGATCAACGGAGAGCAACAATGAAGGCAACCGTCCTCTACGGCCCCGGCGACGTCCGTTATGAGCGGGTCGACGATCCCAAGATCATCCATCCGACCGACGCCATCATCAAACTGTCGGCCACCTGCATCTGCGGCTCCGATCTCTGGCCCTATCGCGGACTGCAGCCGAAGGAGGGCCCTGCGCATATGGGCCACGAATATTGCGGTGTGGTCGTCGAGATCGGCAGTGCGGTACGGACCATCAAGCCCGGTCAGTTCGTCGTCGGCTCGTTCTGCCTGTCGGACAATACCTGCCCGCATTGCAAGTTCGGTTTCCAGTCGTCGTGCGAGCAGCGGGAGTTCATGTCGGGCGCGCAGGCGCCTTACGCCCGCGTCGCCCTTGCCGATGGTACGCTCGTTGCGACCAGGGAGATGCCGGGCAGCGATCTCATCCCGCATCTGCTCGCGGCCTCCGACGTGCTCGGGACCGGCTGGTATGCCGCTGACGCCGCGAACGTGACCGAAGGTGCCACCGTGGTGGTGGTCGGTGATGGCGCAGTCGGCCTCATGGGCGTGCTCGCGGCGAAAGAGATGGGTGCGGAGCGCATCATTGCCATGAGCCGCCACGAGACGCGGCAGGCTCTGGCCCGGAAGTTCGGCGCCACGGATATCGTGGTCGAGCGCGGCGCGGAAGGCATCGCGCGCGTCAAGGAGCTGACCCGGGGCGTCGGCGGGGACTCGGTGCTCGAATGCGTCGGCACGCAGGAAGCCATGTCGCAAGCGCTCGAATGCGCGCGACCCGGCGGCTCTATCGGCTATGTCGGTGTTCCCCATGGGGTGACCTTCGAAGGCCAGGCGTTGTTCTTTGCGCAGCGCCGCATGATGGGTGGTCCAGCGCCTGTGCGGCGGTTCTTGCCCGATCTGATGGACCGCGTGCTCAATGGACGCATTCAGCCCGGCAAGGTGTTCGATCTCACACTGCCCATCGACCAGGTCGCGGAAGGCTACAAGGCGATGGATCAGCGTCGTGCGATCAAGACGCTGTTGACGGTGTGAGGGCGAATATTGCTTCCGGCTCCGCGGCGGGTGGAGATTTATCTTCGGGATGGGATCAGGCGATCTGGTTCCGACCCGTCGCGACATCTTGTCGACCCAACCCCGTCATCATCTGTTCAAAATTCGCAGCTAGTCTTTGCCTCGACGATCGGTTCGCCGGATGTACGCGGACTGCATCGCAAGCCTCGGCCCTCGTGCCGGGGCTTTTCGTTTGAAGCACACATCAGCGCGGATATTCGCGCTATGGCGCGCTAGTCTGCAGGCGCCTGATCAGCCGCCCGACCAGCTCATCGATCTTGCCTAGTGCCGTTGGCGGATCGAGGAACTCGATGTCGTCCACGTTCCAATATTCGACGCGATGGGCGACAGCGGCAAAGCGTCGCTCGATCATGGGGCGATGCTCGGAATCCTTCAGCGCGACGACAAGCGCCGCGTCCGCAAAGTCGTCGACCGTGCAGAGCGCCGGACCGCGCACGGCGTCTCCCGGCGTAATGCCTTTCGCCTGCAGGGCATTCAGCGTGAAGGGCGACATCGGCCCCACGTTTTCAGGAAAGAGGTTTTCGGCGACGGCGCGCGAGAAGGCGTGCCACCTCAATCCGTCGAGCCCGGCCTGATGGTTGAAAAGCTCTTCGGCGTAGCGGCTTCGATAGTAATTGCCGGTGCAGAGAAACAGCACGCGATTGGTCTTGGTCATCAAGTCGTGTTTTCCACCCACGATCTGCCACATGCCAGAAGGCCGTCATGTAGTCCCGCAATCCGAAGACGCTAACACGGCTTCGCGCCGATGGACACGTGGCTCTTTGAGCCCCCTCAACAGCGCAGCCGCGTAACGACCTGTGGCAGCGACGTCAGGAGCAGCACGACGCAGACGCAAAACAGGACAATGTCCTTGAACAGGAACTCTCCCGCCAGATTCCAGGCCATCGGGTTGGTTGAGATGCTCCATGTCACGACGCCGGGCGTGGTGAAAAAGAACGACCAGGTGACGGCGAAGGTGACAACGCCCATGAGCGATCCCAGCGCCGAGAGGATCGGGCTGAATGCACCGGCAGCCAGCAGGGCTGCGATCACGAATTCGGTGACACCGAGAACGTAGGCTTCGCCCCTCAATCCGAAGATCGATAGCCATGAGACAAACGGGCTGTTGCTGATGAATTGCGCGATGCCCTGGGCCGATTGTGGCGTGAATTTCTGCATGCCGAACGACACGAAGATCACGACCATGACCCAGCGCAGGATCGCCAGCGGTCGATAGGACCCAGCCCCGTCCTCTGCGATGTGGAAGTTTGTTCTCACGAGCTCTGTCATTTCACCGGCCTTTGATGATGCATTGCTGCTGGTACGGCCTCGCGCCTGGAGCCGTTACGCGCGCTGGGCGCGTTTCAGTTCACGATTGTGTGCGTGCAGCCTGGCGAAAATAGTCATGGAGCGCGGGAATAATTGATCCCGGCACGTAATATTGCGGTGCGCGCCCTCGAATATGCTCTTGGGCTGGAATTGAATAGCGGAGAATGAGAATGCTTGGAGAGGTGATCGTCATTGGAGATCTCAAGCTGCGGGACGGCGCGTCGGGCGACGCGTACGATCGCTTGGGGGAGCGCATGTATGGAATCGTCAGCGGCCTTCCTGGATTTCTGTCCGTGAAATCATTCACGGCTCCTGACGGAGAGGAGATCACCGTCTTTCGATTCGCCTCGGAGCAGGCGCTCGAAGGCTGGCGGACCCATCCCGACCATGTCGAAGCCATGAAGCGAGGTCACGCTGAGTTCTACGCCAGTGGATTTTTGCAGGTCTGCCGGGTCATCCGGGAAGTTGGTCCGTTCGATCACGGGTGATGTGGCCCGGGTACCGGATGGCGTCCGTGGAACGTCGGCCCCGGTCGTTTCCAGGCGCGCCCGGAGTTTGGTTCGGGGAGCATCGCCATGATCACATCATGCCGGTGTTTTGCCCGACGTGTCAAATAGATTTCGTAAAATCAGCAATCGCGTGACGCTAGCGGTCAAGCCATTGATTTGGCTCACTCCGTCTACAGTGCATGGGGTTGTTTCGCGTTTTAGGTTACGCGACACGGCTCTCCGCCGCGCCCGAGCGCAGGTTCTGGAAGAACTTTTCCACCTCGCGCGACAGCGTGTCCGCCGTGGCAGTCAGGCTGCTCGCCGCCGTCAGCACGGACGTCGCCGCCGTGTCGGTCTCGCCGATGGCGTCGCGCAGCGAGGTGATGTTGGCGACCAGCGTCTCGTTGCCCTGGGCGGCCGATTGCGCGTTTGAGGAGATCTCGCGGGTGGCGGCGTCTTGCTGGCCGACGGCGCCGGCAATCGCGGAGGTGACCTCGTTGATCTCGCGCACCGCGCCGCCGATCTCGCGGACGGCATTGACCGCGTTGCGGGTGGAGGACTGGATCATTGCGACGTTCTGGCTGATGTCGGCGGTCGCCTTCGCGGTCTGTCCGGCCAGCGCCTTGACCTCGTGCGCGACGACGGCAAAGCCGCGGCCGGCATCACCGGCACGCGCGGCCTCGATGGTGGCGTTGAGCGCGAGCAGATTGGTCTGCTCGGCGATGGTCTGGATGAGGGTCAGCACGCCGTCGATGCGCTGCGTGGCGGCGGCGAGGCTCTCGATCTCGGCGATCGATTTTTCGGTGCGCTGGCCGGTCTGCTCGACCGCGCTCGCGGATTGCCGCACTTGGCGACCGATCTCTTCTACCGACGCCGACAGCTCCTCGGCGGCACCTGCCACGGCCGTGACGTTGTCCGAGGCTTGCTCGGTTGCGTTCGCCGCCGTGCCGGCGCGGTTGCTCGCATCCGCGGTGACACGGGTGATGGTCTGCGCGGTCTCGCGCATGACGGCGGCGTTGTCGCTCAGCCCGCGCATGATCGTGCCGATTGCCTCGCGGAACGCTTCGACGGACCGTTCGATGTGGTGTGCGCGCTGTTCGCGGGCCGCGGAATCCTGCGAGACCTGCGAGGCGAGGTTGCGGTTGCGCCCCATCGCGTTCTGGAACACTTCGATGGCGCGGGCGAGCGCGCCGATCTCGTCGGCGCGTCCGGAGTGCGGCACCACG
Organism: Bradyrhizobium monzae; assembly: GCF_021458635.1. Taxonomy (GTDB): domain Bacteria; phylum Pseudomonadota; class Alphaproteobacteria; order Rhizobiales; family Xanthobacteraceae; genus Bradyrhizobium. The sequence continues at coordinate 876,441 of NZ_JAIRDQ010000002.1, read as the reverse complement.
ACATTCTCGGCGCCGTCGGCGACCTGCTTGATGGTCGCGGTGATCGCGGCGAGCGGCCGCGCGATCGAGCGGGCGATGATGATGATGCCGATCACGACCAGCGCCAGCGCGACGCCGCCGAGGCAGGTCAGCACGAAGGACAGCGTTCGGTTGGTCTCGGTCTCGCGCGCGATCTGCCTGGCGCGCTCGGCGTAGACCTTCGACAGCGCCTCGAGGTCCTTGTTCAGCGCAGAGCGCACGGCGCGGTTGGCGTCGTTGTCGCCCCATTCGCGGCCGGCGGCCGCATTGATCTCGACGCCGCGGCGCACCAGCTCCTTGCGGAAGTCGACGAACTGCTCGATGCGTTTCTTGAAGGTGGCGAACTGCTCGGCATCGTCGGACTTGACGATGGTCTCCCAGCCTTTCACGACATTCAGGATCTGCTCGTTGAACTTGAGCAGGCCGTCGCCGTATTTCTTCACGACGGCCGGTTCGGTCGACATGTAGACGCCGCGCGACTCCATCACGACCGCATAGACCAGCGAGTTGACGCGCTCGACGTTGAGCGCCGCCGCATTCGCCGTCTCGATCGCACGGGTCAGCTCGGCGCCGCGGCGGCTGTTGTAGTCGGATAGCATCGCGATCGCCGCGGTGAGCAGGGCGAACAGCGCGAAGATCGCATAGAGCTTGGTGGTCAGCGTGAAACGGCCTGCCAGGCCGGCGGCATTCCCAGATCGGTCTGATGTCATGATGCGGAGGGCCCGAATGGCCGGGAGTGGCCGGACTGCGCGGTCTTCTAAAAATGATGCAAAACTATGCAGAATGAAGATGGACGCAGGGTTAACGCGGCTCTCGGCCCCCTTCGTCCTTGGTCGAAGGAAAGGTAAGATGTTTCAGCGTCTTGATCCGAAGGTATAGTCTTGGGATCGCCTTGGAGTCGGTCACTGGCCGACGAACCTGCGGAGCTGCCTTTGGTCTACCGCCACGCCATCGACGCCACGACCTACACCTTCCCCGACCTGCGCGACCTCCTCGCCAAGGCGACGCCGGCGCGCTCGGGCGACCGGTTGGCCGGCATCGCCGCTGCCAGCGCCGGGCAGATGATCGCCGCGCGGATGGCGCTTGCCGACGTCCCCCTCGGCCAATTCCTCAACGAGGCCGTCATCCCCTATGAGGCCGACGAGGTTACCCGCCTCGTCATCGACAGCCATGACGCCAGGGCGTTTGCCCCTGTGGCCTCGCTGACGGTCGGGGCTTTCCGCGACTGGCTGCTGTCGGACGCCGCGACACCGGAGATCCTGCGCAAGCTCGCGCCCGGCATCACGCCGGAGATGGCGGCCGCGGTGTCGAAGCTGATGCGCAACCAGGACCTGATCCTGGCGGCGCGGAAATGCGAGGTCGTCACCGCCTTCCGCAACACCATCGGCCTCAAGGGCCGGATGAGCACGCGGCTGCAGCCCAACCATCCCTTCGATCATGCCAGGGGTATCACGGCCTCGATCCTTGACGGCCTGCTGCTCGGGGCCGGCGATGCCTGCATCGGCATCAACCCGGCAAGCGACGATCCGGCCGTCATCGCGCAATTGCTGCGGCTCCTTGACGAGATCATCGCGCGGTTGAAAATCCCGACCCAAGGCTGCGTGCTGACCCATGTCACCACGACGCTTTCGCTGATCGGGCAGGGCGTGCCGGTCGACCTCGTCTTCCAGTCCGTCGCCGGCACCGAAGCCGCCAATCGCAGTTTTGGCATCGACCTTTCGCTGCTCAAGGAAGCGCACGAGGCCGGGCTGTCGCAGAAGCGCGGTACGGTCGGCGAGAACGTGATGTATTTCGAGACCGGGCAGGGCTCGGCGCTGTCGGCCAACGCGCATCACGGCGTCGACCAGCAGACCTGCGAGGCGCGTGCCTATGCGGTGGCCCGTGCCTATGCGCCGTTGCTGGTCAACAGCGTGGTCGGCTTCATCGGCCCGGAGTACCTCTATGACGGCAAGGAGATCATCCGGGCGGGGCTCGAGGATCATTTCTGCGGCAAGCTGCTCGGGCTGCCGCTCGGCATCGACATTTGCTACACCAACCATGCCGAGGCGGACCAGGACGACATGGACAATCTCCTGACGCTGCTCGCCGCCGCCGGCGTCACCTTCATCATGGGGGTGCCCGGCGCCGACGACGTCATGCTGAACTACCAGTCCACCTCCTTCCACGATGCGCTCTATGCCCGCGAGGTCTTCGGCGCGGCCCGTGCGCCCGAGTTCGACGACTGGCTGGTCCGGACCGGAATTGCGGGTGCCGACTACCGGCTTGCAGGTGACGCAGGCCTCTTGCCCGATTTTGCCTCCCGGCTGATTGCGTGACGCGAAAAACGCCAAAAACTTCCACCCGCCGGCGTGAACCGGGGAAACCATTGGCGCGTCTCACGAATTAGTTCGGTGCCACAATATTGAGGAATTCCAGTTGCAGCGTTACGCTATGTTTCTGGAGACCTCGTCAGTACCGTTCGTAGAACGTGGTTGGGGGAAGTTCGATGCGCGCTGAAAGCAACGGAACGAGTCGGCAAATTCTCTGCGTCTTCCCGCGTTACACGTCGTCCTTCGGCACCTTCGAGCACGCCTATCCGCTGACCGACGGCGTTCGCGCCTTCATGCCTCCGCAGGGCCTGCTGTTGCTCGCGGCCTATCTGCCCAAGGAATGGCAGGTCAAATTCGTCGACGAGAATCTTCGCCGCGCGACCAAGGAGGAGTTCGAATGGGCGGAGGCCGTGTTCGTCAGCGGCATGCACATCCAGCGCCAGCAGATGAACGACATCTGCCGCCGCGCCCATGAGTTCGACCTGCCGGTTGCGCTCGGCGGCCCGTCGGTCAGCGCGTGCCCGGACTATTACCCCTCGTTCGACTATCTCCATGTCGGCGAGCTCGGCGACGCCACCAATCAGCTGCTCGAAATCCTGTCGCGCGATACGTCGCGCCCCGGGCAGCAGGTCGTGCTGACGACCAAGGACCGCGTGCCGATGACGGAGTTTCCGATCCCGGCCTATGAGCTTGCGGACGTGAAACGATATTTCCTCGGCAGCATCCAGTATTCCAGCGGCTGTCCCTATCAGTGCGAGTTCTGCGACATCCCCGGCCTCTACGGCCGCAACCCGCGCCTCAAATCGCCCGAGCAGATCATCGCCGAGCTCGACCGCCTGCGCGAATGCGGCATGACCGACACGGTTTATTTCGTCGACGACAATTTCATCGGCAACCGCAAGGCGGCGATGGACCTGCTGCCGCATCTGATCGAATGGCAGAAGAAGACCGGCTACGTCGTGCGGCTCGCCTGCGAGGCGACGCTTAACATCGCCAAGCGCCCCGAAATCCTCGAGAAGATGCGCGAGGCCTATTTCGTCACCATCTTCTGCGGCATCGAGACGCCGGACCCCGACGCGTTGAAGGCGATGCACAAGGATCACAACATGATGGTCCCGATCCTCGAGGGCGTGCGCACCATCAATTCCTACGGGATGGAGGTGGTGTCCGGCATCATCATGGGGCTCGACACCGACAAGCCGAACACGGCGGAGGCGCTGCTCGCCTTTGTCGATGAGTCCCGGATTCCGCTGCTCACCATCAACCTGCTTCAGGCGCTGCCCAAGACGCCGCTATGGGACCGATTGGAGAAGGAAGGGCGCCTGGTCGATGACGAGGGGCGCGATTCCAACGTCAACTTCCTGCTGCCTTATGAAGATGTCGTCGCATCCTGGAAGCACGCCATGGGCGTGGCTTACGAGCCCGAGAAGGTCTATGCGCGCTTCCAGTATCAATGCGACGAGGTTTATCCCCATCGCCTCAAGATGCCGGTGCCCGACGAGATGAAGGCCTGGCCGAACATCAGGCGCGGGCTCGTCATGCTGCGCAATATCTTCTGGAAGGTCGGCGTGCTCGGGGACTACAGGCGCGTGTTCTGGAAATTCGCGCTGGGGCGGATCCGCCGTGGTGACATCGAAGGTCTGATCGGCTGCACCATGATCGCGCATCATCTCATCACCTTTGCGCGCGCCGCATCGAGCGGCAAGCAGAACGCTTCGAACTATTCGATCCGGCTGCGCGAAGCGTCCGTTCCCGCCGAATGAGCGACAAGCCCGTCCCGGCGCGCCCGACCGTCGACCTGAGATCGTACACGCCCGCCCGCGTCGCGCTCGGACGCAGCGGCGCGAGCTTGCCGACAAAACCGCTGCTCGACTTCACGCTGGCGCATGCCCGCGCCCGCGATGCCGTGCATACAGCCTTCGATGCGCCGGGTCTGCTCGCCGGGGTGAGGGCAATCGGCCTTGGTGCCACCGGGGTCACGAGCCGGGCCGCCGATCGCAGGAATTATCTGCGCCGGCCGGATCTGGGACGGCAGCTCGACGCTGGTTCCGCCGCGGCGCTGGCGGATGGCGCCGCCGCGCCGTGCCAGCTTGCGATCGTCATTGGCGATGGATTGTCGGCGGCGGCTGTCCATGCCCATGCAGTCGCGCTGCTGCAAAGCCTGCTGCCGCGGCTCAGGGAAGGCGACGCTGTCGCGATCGGCCATGTCGTCGTCGCCTCAGGCGCGCGGGTTGCGCTCGGCGACGAGATCGGGGCCATTCTCGGCGCCCGCATGGTCTTGATGCTGATCGGCGAGCGGCCGGGCCTGTCCGCGCCCGACAGTCTCGGTGCTTACCTCACCTTCGCACCGAAGCCCGGGCTGACCGATGCAGACCGCAACTGCGTGTCCAACATCCACAAGGCCGGGTTGAGCTATCATGAGGCAGCCCTCAAGATTGCCTGGCTGGTCCGCGAGGGACTGGCGCGAGAGGTCACGGGCGTGGCGCTCAAGGAGGAGAGCGCCGACCGCGCGGCGCGTCGAATTGGCACGGCTTTGCCCGAATGACGGGCATTCCGGCAAAATCGCCGCATCTTGATCGATTTGGAGACCCTTCGCGTGCTTGCGAGTCGGGCTCATCACCTGCTAAACCGCTGCCGGCGATTTTCCGCGCATTTTCAAGGGGCAAGCCTCCCATTGGTATGGCGTTTTCAAGCCGTTCGCGGGGCGCAATAAGCTCACTGACCGAACCGATTTAGGAACTGGACAAGGCATGCTCGAAAAGCACCGCGAGAATGAGGTTCATGTCGACAAGGTCGAACAGGGACCTACGTCCTCCATCGCCTTCGGACTGGAGCGCATCGGGCTGATCGCGGTCCGCGCGCCGATCGTTTCCTGCATCGTCCTGGTCGCGCTGATCGTCGGCGCGGTGTTCGGCATCTATCGGATCAAGATCGACGATTCGCTGTCCCAGCTGTTCCGCTCCAACACCCCCGAATTTCGCCAGTATGAAGCGGTGACAAAGAAGTTCCCGGCTGAGGAATTCGACGTTCTCGTCGTGGTCGAAGGCCAGAAGCTCCTGGCGCGGAACAACCTCGAGAAGCTGCGCGACTTCGTCACCGACATGCAGCTGGTCGAGGGCACCCGCGGCCTGGTCTCGCTGTTCTCCGCGCGCCAGGCGCCGGCGCCGGGCAAGTTGCCGGCCGCGTTGTTCCCGGCCGAACTGCCCGAGGGCGCGGCCTATGACCAGTTCATCGAGACCGTCAAAAACAACGAGATCATTCGCGGCAAGCTCCTGTCCGAGGACGGCACGCTCGCGCTGATCGTGCTGTCGCTCGATCCGGAAGTGGTCGCCTCCAACAAGCTCACCAAGACCGTCGGCGACATCCGCGCGCTGATGAAGGAGGATCTCGGCGACACCGGGCTCAGCGTGCAGCTCTCCGGCGTACCGGTGATGCAGCTTGAGATCCGCAACGCGGTCGAGCGTGACGGCCTCACCTACAACATCCTCGGCATTCTTGCCGGCTGCGTCATCGCGATCATCTTCTTCCGCAAGATCTCGTTCATGGTGGTGGCGGCGTTCCCGCCGATGATTGCGATCCTGATCGCGCTCGGCGCGCTCGGCTGGGCCAACTTCAATCTCAACATGTTCCTGAACGTGATGACGCCGCTCATCATGGTGATCTCGTTCTCGGACTCGATGCAGCTTACCTTCGCCGCGCGCGACCGGCTGATCGCAGGCCAGGACAAGTTCACCGCGTTCAAGAACGCGGTGCTGGTGGTGGGCCCGGCCTGCGTGCTGACACACGGCACCGCCGGCATTTCCTTCATCGCGCTCCAGTTCTCCGACTCCGACCTGATCCGCAAATTCGGCGAAGCGGGACTGGCCGCGACGATCATCGCGCTGGTCACGGTGCTGTCGCTGGTGCCGGTGTTCGGCGTGCTGTTCGTGCGCAACGAGAAGCTCTTTGCGGTCAAATTCCAGAGCGCCGATGCCGGCGTGCAGGCGCTGCGCAATTTCTGCTACTGGATCGCGGTGCGCATGGTCGGCCGGCCCGGCCTGTTCAGCCTGATCGCACTGCTGTTCGTCGCCAGCCTCGGTGTCGTCTACGCCAATCTGCAGCCGCGCTATCGGCTTGCCGACCAGGTGCCGGACAAGCGTCAGGCGGTTGCTGCGAGCAACCGGCTCGACGCCAAGCTGACCGGCGCCAATCCGGTCAACGTTCTGATCCAGTTCCCCAAGGGTGAAACGCTCTACTCGCCGGAGACGCTGCAAACCATCGCGGACGTGCATGCGACCGTCGAGAAGGCTGCCGGCGTCGGCAACGTCTGGTCACTGGAGACGCTGCGCCGCTGGCTGGCGGAAAAGGCCGGCAGCGATGACGTCGCAACGCTCAAGGAATATGTCAACGTCATCCCCGAGCATCTGGTGCGACGGTTCATCGATGCCGAGCAGGATGCGGTGGTTGTGGCCGGCCGCGTGCCGGACAAGGACTCCAGCCAGCTCTTGCCGATCGTCGACAAGCTCGACTCCGAACTCGACGCCGTCCGCAAGAAGCACCCCGGCTACGAGGTTGCCGTTACCGGTCTCGCCGCCATCGCCGCGCGCAACTCGGCCGGCATGATCGAGAAGCTGAACCGCGGCCTCACCGTCGAATTCGCGCTGGTTGCGATCTTCATTGGGCTGGCCTTCCGCTCATGGGTGGTGATGTTTGCCTGCATTCTGCCGGGCATCTTCCCGGTGGTGATGTCGGGAACGGTGCTGTGGGCGATGGGCGAGGGGCTGCAGTTCGCCAGCGTCGTGGCGCTCACCGTCTCGTTCGGCCTGGGTCTCTCCGCAACCATCCACTTCCTCAATCGCCTCAGGCTGGAGAGCAAGCCCGGCATCGGTTCGGCGCTCGCGGTAGAGCGCGCAACCGTGCTGGTCGGCCCGGCGCTGATCCTGACCACAGTGGTGCTGGCCTGCGGCCTTGTCGTCACCGTGTTCTCGGATTTGCCGTCGCTGCGGCTGTTCGGCTGGCTCAGCGCCTTCTCGATGGTGGCCGCACTGGTGGCCGACCTCTTCATCCTGCGGCCGACGGCGATGTGGTTGATCAACCTGCACGCCAAGCTCCATGGCCCCGACAAGCCCGCGATCTGAATCGATTGCGACGAGCGATCGACCAAATTCTGATACAAGAAAAACCCCCGGCTTGCGAAAGCCAGGGGTTTGTTTTGATTTGAAGTCTTGGAAGCAGGGAGGGCGGTCAGCCCTTCGTCATCGTGATGTTGACGCCGCGAATCTCGCCCTTGGACGAGATCTGCACCGTCTGCTTGGAGCCGCTGGTGCGCAGCGACAGGTTGGCGGCGAAGCCGTTGGCCTCGACGAACACGTCGATCGAGCCGCCGCCGGCGGTGCCCTGCAGATTGCCGAAGATGTTGCGGTTGGACTCGCTCCAATTGCCGGAGATCCGCTCGCCCTGGCTGGTCACGTCGCTGGTGAGGTCGAACTTGTAGCTGTCGGATGCGCAGTGCAGCGCCTGCTTGAGGCTGAGGCCGGTGCCGGCGACCTTGTAGTCCGCCTTGCAGCGGATGCGCTCGGTCGAGCCGTCGGACAGCGATACCGTGCCGGTGCCGGTCCACGCCCCGTCGAAGCCGGCGAACGGCCCGGACGACTGAGCGTGGCTCGCAGCAACTGAGAAGAGCAGCGCCGCAGCAATGCCGGCCGCCTTGATCGCCAGTTCAGTTCGCCCAAAGAATTTCATCATCAATATCCCGTTTTAGAACGACGCCCGTTCATGAAAGGACGTCTCGCCACATCGAAAGTTTAGTGTTGCGAGCCCGTGGCAGGTTCAAGAGCCTGCGTCGGGTTCAAAGCCTGACCGCTCACAATATCAGGCTCGCGAAGCGGTCTTGCTACGGTCTGGCCCCGGATTTCCTGTGTTTCCATGTGTTTCCGGCCGAAATGGCCGGTCGGACAGATGCAGCTCTGCAACAGGTATGCAGTAAAACGTCAACTGCCAGAATTATGACGTAGTATCAAACCCTTACATCTGCCAATGAAGATCGAGGGAAGACCTGATTTGGTGGGCGCGGCGCCAATTTGGCCGCATTTACCAGCGCTTGTGCCTTCTCCGGTGCCGCTCTTTCCGCGGCAACTTGCCATCAGAACAATCCGTTCCCGTCGTCCGCCCTGTGCTGTCCGAGATTGGTGCGATTCTGCCGTCAGAATGAAGGAATACAATGCGTAAGCTTCTCGTCGCTCTCACCGTGCTGTCGGCAACCCTGTCCACGGCTGCGTTCGCCCAGCAGGGGCGTGGCACGGACAGCGAGCAGAAGGCCTGCACGCGCGATGTGCAAAAGTTCTGCCGTCCGGTCATCGACCAGGGCGATTTCACCATCCTGGCCTGTCTCAAGGAGAACCGGGCCAAGATCTCGCAGGCCTGCGACCAGGTCCTGAAAAACCACAACCAGTAAGCTCGGCCACTGGCCCACAAAGGCGGCCGTGGGGCCGCCTTTTTCAGGCCGGATCCGCAGGGCTGCCATCGAGAGACAGGATTGGTTTTGCGGCCGTATTCCCCTATATGGGGGCCGCGGCGGCGCCGGCATGAGGCCCGCGCGAGCGCAAAAGCCCTTCCTGTCCAAACGATTGTTGATCAGCCCTCGATGACCTCTGCGAGCGAATTGCGATCCGGCAAGGGTGACCACGACGAGAATTTTCCCGTCGCGTCCTGGATCATTCATCCGCGTCATCGCGCGCTGATCCTGGCGTATTACAACTTCGTCCGCACTGCCGACGACATCGCGGACCACGCGACCCTGCCGGCGGACGAAAAGCTGCGCTATCTCGACCTGTTCGAGGCGGAACTGCTCGGCAAGGGCGATACTCAGGCTGAAGCGGTCGCGCTGCGGCGCGCGCTGGCCGAGCGGGGCATGGCACCGCGCCACGCGCTCGACGTGCTCATCGCGTTCCGTATGGACGTGACAAAACTGCGCTACGAGACCTGGGACGAGGTCATCCACTATTGCCGCTATTCGGCGATGCCGGTGGGCCGCTTCATGCTCGACGTCCATGGCGAGAGCACCTCGACCTGGGCCGCGTCGGATGCGCTTTGTGCGGGCCTTCAGATCAACAACCACCTCCAGGATTGCGGCAAGGATTTCCGCGAGCTCAATCGCGTCTATCTGCCGCGAGATGCACTGACCGCAAGCGGCGCCTCGGTCGAGCAGCTCGGACTTGCGCAGTCGCCGCCGGCGATGCTGGCCTGCCTGCAGGGGCTGGCCGTGCGCAACGAAGCGCTGCTGGGCGAGGGCAGGTCGCTGAGTGCGGAGATCAGGGATTTCCGCCTCGGCGTCGACGTCGCGGTGATCCAGGCCTATGCCGACCGCATCGTGCGCCTGTTGAAGATGCGCGATCCCCTGCGCGAGCGCGTGCATCTGAACAAGCTTGAACTGCTCACCTTCAGCCTCGCCGGCATGATCGGCGAAGCCGGCCGTCGTGCGATCGGCCGCAAGGCCATCTCGAATCCGGGGACTGCCCATGACGCTTGAGGCGACCGCGCCCGGCGCCAATTATGGCTCGTCCGCATCGAACAGCTCCTTCTACGCTGCGATGCGCATCCTGCCGCGCGACCAGCGCGAGGCGATGTTCCAGATCTACAGCTTCTGCCGCCAGGTCGACGACATCGCCGATTCCGACGGTCCGCGCGACGAACGGCTCGCCGCGCTCCAGGAATGGCGCAACGACATCGACGCGCTCTACCAGGGCAATCCGCCGCCGCGGCTTGCCGACTATGTCGGGTCCGTGAAGACCTTCGGCCTGAAGCGGGAGGATTTCCTCGCCATCGTAGACGGCATGGAGATGGACGTGCCCCAGGACATCCGCGCGCCCGACATGGCGACGCTCGATCTTTATTGCGATCGGGTCGCCAGCGCCGTCGGGCGGCTGTCGGTGCGGGTGTTCGGCCTGCCGGAAGCGGACGGCATCGAGCTCGCGCATCATCTCGGCCGCGCGCTGCAGCTCACCAACATTCTACGCGACATCGACGAGGACGCAACGCTCGGCCGGCTCTATCTGCCGCGCGAGGCGCTGCTGCATGCCGGTATCACGTCCAACGACCCGAACCGCGTGATCGCCGAGCGCGGGCTGCCGAAAGTCTGCCTGCCGCTGACGCAGCGCGCGAAGGCGCATTTCGAGAAGTCGGACGAGATCATGAACCGCAACAAGCGCCGCGCGGTGCGTGCGCCGCGGATCATGTCGAAGTATTATCATGCGATTCTGGACCTCCTGATCGCGCGCGGATTCAACGCGCCGCGCGAGCCGGTGCGTGTGTCGAAGGTCACACGCTTCGCGATCCTGTTCCGCTACGCTTTCATCTGATGCAAAACACAGCTCACATCATCGGCGCCGGAATTTCCGGCCTTTCCGCCGCCGTGCGGCTCGCCAGTGCCGGCTTCAAGGTCGCCGTGCACGAAGCGACGCAACAGGCCGGTGGTCGTTGCCGCTCCTATTTCGACGGCGCCACCAATCTCACCATCGACAATGGCAATCATCTGCTGCTGTCGGGCAACAGCCACGCGCGTGCCTATGCACGCTCGATCGGCACCGAGGCAGGACTGGTCGGTCCTGAAACCGCGCAGTTTCCCTTCGTCGATATCAAGACCGGGCAACGCTGGCAGATCGATCTCGGCGCCGGCCGGTGGCCGACCTGGGTGCTCGACGAAAGCCGCCGCGTGCCCGACACCGGGCTCACCGATTACCTCAAGCTGGCACCGCTGATCTGGGCCTCGGAACAGACGCTGGTCGGCAAGTCCATTCCCTGCGAAGGCATTCTCTATCAGCGCCTGGTGCAGCCGCTGCTGCTCGCCGCACTCAATGTCGATCCGCCCGAAGGCTCGGCCGGGCTCGCCGGCGCGATCGTGCGCGAGACGTTGCTCGCGGGCGGGCAGGCCTGCCGACCGCTGATCGCGCGCGATGGCCTCAGTGCCGTGCTGATCGAGCCTGCCGTGAAATTCTTGGCTGAGCGCGGACACTCCGTTCAGCTCGGCCATGAGTTGCGCTCCTTCGTCACCACTGACGGCAAGGTCACCGCGCTGAACTTCGGCGGCGAGGATGTGATCCAGCTTGCTGCGGGCGATGTGATCGTGATGGCGGTGCCGCCGCGCGCGGCGACGAGCCTGCTGCCGGGGTTGAAGGCGCCGACCGAATTCCGCGCCATTGTGAATGCCCATTTCCGCTTCGACCCGCCGCCGGGTGCGGCGCCGATCGTGGGCGTGATCGGCGGCGTCGTGGAATGGCTGTTTGCGTTCCCGAACCGGCTCTCCGTCACCATCAGCAATGGCGACCGCCTCGTCGACATGCCGCGCGAGGAACTCGCGCAGGCGATCTGGAACGATGTCTGCAAGGCGGGTGGTGTCTCCGGCGAGCTGCCACCGTGGCAGATCGTGCGCGAACGTCGTGCCACATTTGCGGCGACACCGGCACAGAATGCCCTGCGTCCGGGGCCGGTCACCGCGCTGAAAAACCTGTTCCTTGCCGGCGACTGGACTGCTACGGGATTGCCTGCAACGATCGAGGGGTCGGTGCGGTCCGGTGATCGCGCCGCCGATCTGGTTTTGGCCGCCAAGGAAACCTGACGAGCGGCCCTGATGGGCAATGTTCCCGTCACTTTCAATCGACTATCGGAGCAATCGAGCGCCATGGATTCCGTGAACGCGACCAGCCGCGAAGCTTTGGAATCAAACTTATTGGAATCGAGCATTGCGTCGGCGACGCAAGGCGTCCTCGGTTTGCAGCAGTCCGACGGCCATTGGGTATTCGAGCTCGAGGCCGACTGCACGATCCCGGCCGAATACGTCCTGCTGCGCCATTACCTCGCAGAGCCCGTCGACACCGCGCTCGAGGCCAAGATCGGCAACTATCTGCGCCGCGTTCAGGGCGCCCATGGCGGCTGGCCGCTGGTGCATGACGGTGCGTTCGACATGAGCGCCAGCGTGAAGGCCTACTTCGCGCTGAAGATGATCGGCGATTCCGTCGACGCCCCGCACATGGTGCGTGCGCGCGAGGCGATCCATTCACGCGGTGGTGCGATCAACAGCAACGTCTTCACCCGTTTTCTGCTCGCGACGTTCGGCGTCGTGACCTGGCGCGCGACGCCGGTGCTGCCGATCGAGATCATGCTGCTGCCGTTCTGGTTCCCGTTCCACATCAACAAGATCTCGTATTGGGCGCGCACCACCATGGTGCCGTTGATGGTGATCGCCGCGCTGAAGCCGCGCGCGAGGAATCCGAAGGGAGTCGGCATCGACGAGCTGTTTCTCCAGGATCCCCGCTCGATCGGCATGACCGCGAGGGCGCCACACCAGAGCAAGGCCTGGTTCGTGCTGTTCAGCGCGCTCGACAGCGTCTTGCGCGTGGTCGAGCCGATGTTTCCGAAACGCATGCGCCAGCGTGCCATCGACGCCGCGCTCGCCTTCACCGAGGAGCGGCTCAACGGCGAGGACGGCATGGGCGCGATCTATCCGCCCATGGCCAACATCGTCATGATGTACGACGCGCTCGGCAAGGACGAGAACTTCCCGCCGCGCGCGATCACGCGCCGGGGCATCGACAAGCTGCTCGTGATCAACGGCGACGAGGCCTATTGCCAGCCCTGCGTCTCGCCGGTGTGGGACACGACGCTGACGGCGCACGCGCTGCTGGAAGCCGGCGGCGACAAGGCCGTGCCTGCGGCCAGGCAGGGCCTCGACTGGCTGATCCCGAAGCAGGAGCTTCAGGTGAAGGGCGACTGGGCGGTGAAACGGCCCGACGTGCGTCCGGGCGGCTGGGCCTTCCAGTACAACAATGCCCATTACCCCGATCTCGACGACACTGCCGTGGTGGTGATGTCGATGGACCGCATGCGCCGGGAGCACGGTGTTGCCGGCTATGACGCGGCGATCGACCGCGCCCGGGAGTGGATCGAGGGCATGCAGAGCGACGACGGGGGCTGGGCTGCCTTCGACGTCAACAACCTCGAATATTACCTCAACAACATCCCGTTCTCCGACCACGCAGCGCTGCTCGATCCGCCGACCGAGGACGTCACCGCCCGCTGCATCTCGATGCTGGCCCAGCTCGGCGAGACCGAGACAACCAGCAAGCACGTCGCCGGCGGCGTGGCCTATCTGCGCAAGACCCAGCACCCCGAGGGGTCCTGGTACGGCCGCTGGGGCATGAACTTCATCTATGGAACCTGGTCGGTGCTATGCGCCCTCAACATGGCCGGCGTCGACCGCAACGACCCCATGATGCGCAAGGCGGCCGGCTGGCTGACCTCGATCCAGAACAAGGACGGCGGCTGGGGTGAGGACGCCGTCAGCTACCGGTTGGACTACAAGGGCTGGGAACCCGCCCCCTCGACCGCCTCGCAAACGGCATGGGCCTTGCTTGCCCTGATGGCTGCTGGCGAGGTTGATCACCCGGCCGTCGCCCGCGGGGTGGAGTACCTGATTGCAACACAGAACGAAAAAGGACTGTGGGACGAGAGCCGCTATACCGCCACAGGCTTTCCCCGCGTGTTCTATCTGCGGTATCATGGATACCCGAAGTTCTTCCCGTTGTGGGCGCTGGCGCGGTATCGGAACTTGCGGAACACCAACAGCAGGGTGGTAGGGGTCGGGATGTGACTTTGGGGATGGGGGACTATATTACCGCGGGCAATGCCATTGATCCGCGGCCGATCTTGATCGTGACCGGATTGGTTCAGGAGGCCCGCATCGCTGCCGGCCCCGGAATGGCGGTCATTTGCTCGTCCAGCAGCCCGACCCAGTTGCGGGCCCTCCTGACGGTGGTGGATCCCGAGACGATTCGCGGCGTGATCTCGTTCGGCGTGGCCGGCGGGCTCGACCCGACGCTGCGTTCCGGCGACGTGGTGGTGGCGACCGAGGTGCTTGCGGGCGATGCTCGCTGGGGCGCCGGCCTGTCGCTCAGCGACGATCTCATCGACAAGCTGACCTCCGGCCGCCGCCGGGTCGTGCGCGGTAGCCTTGCCGGTGCCGAGGAAGTGGTCACGGGCCGCACCTGCAAGGCGGCGCTGCATTCCGAGACCGGCGCCTCCGCCGTCGACATGGAAAGCCACATCGCGGCCGCCTACGCCGCCGAGGCCGGCTTGCCGTTCGCCGCGGTTCGCGTCATCAGCGATCCCGCTCATCGCGCGTTGCCGGCGCTCGCACGCGCCGCCATCAAGCCGAACGGCCAGATCGACCTCGCCGCCGTCCTGCGCGGCATCGTGCGCAATCCGGCGACGCTGCATGCGCTGGTCTCGACCGGCATCGACTTCAACCGCGCGCTGCGCTCACTGCGTGGCTGCCGTGACTTCCTGATCGGCACGGAGCTGCTGGACAGCGAGACGCTGGTGTCCAAGGCGGCCTGAGCGGCTACTTCGCGCTGACAAAAGAAAAGGCCCGGTCGCCATTGGCGATCGGGCCTTTTTGTTCGTGCCGACTTTGCGTGCTTACGCGGCGGTCGAGGCCTTCCGAGCGGCCTTCTCCGCGGCAGCGGCGGCTTCGTCCTTGCGAATCTCCGACAGGCGCTTCTGGACTTCCGCCGAGAAGATGTACTGCGCCGGGCGCTGCTTCGACATGTCGATCTCCGGCGCCATCGGGCCGGAGGTCCTGATGCCGCGCAGCGACACCCACATCGCCTTGATCGGGTTGTTGAGCGCGGCGGTCGCGGCCGTCGGCTCGTAGCCGCAATGGGCCATACAGTCGGCGCACTTCTCGTACTTGCCGGTGCCGTAGGTCTCCCAGTCGGTGGTGTCCATCAGCTCCTTGAAGGTTTTTGCGTAGCCTTCACCGAGCAGGTAGCAGGGCTTCTGCCAGCCGAAAATGTTGCGCGCGGGCATGCCCCACGGCGTGCACTCGTATTCCTGGTTGCCGGCGAGGAAGTCCAGGAACAGGCCGGAATGCATGAAATTCCACTTCTTGCCCTTGCCCATCGCAAAGACGTCGCGGAACAGCTTCTTGGTCTTGGTGCGGTTGAGGAAGTGCTCCTGGTCCGGCGCGCGCTCGTAGGCATAGCCCGGCGACATCGAGACGCCGACGCCGAGCTCGACGGTGAGGTCGAGGAATTTTGCGATCTCCTCGGCCGGATGGCCGTCGAAGATGGTGGCGTTGACGTTGACGGTGAAGCCGCGGGCCTTCGCCGCTTTGATCGCGGAGACGGCGCGGTCGAACACGCCCTTCTGCGACACGGCCTTGTCGTGATGGTCCTTCAGGCCGTCGAGATGCACGGAGAAGAACAGATAGGGCGAGGGCTCGAACAGATCGAGCTTCTTTTCGAGCAGCAGCGCGTTGGTGCAGAGCGAGACGAACTTCTTGCGCGCGACGAGGCCACGCACGATCTCGCCGATCTCCTTGTGGATCAGCGGTTCGCCGCCGGGGATCGCGACCATTGGTGCGCCGCACTCGTCGGCCGCGTCCCAGCACTCCTGCGCCGTCATGCGGCGGTTGAGGATCGCATCCGGATAGTCGATCTTGCCGCAGCCGACGCAGGCGAGGTTGCAGCGGAACAGCGGCTCAAGCATCAGCACGAGCGGATAGCGTTTGCGGCCAAGCAGTTTCTGCTTGAGCAAATAGCCGCCGATACGCATTTCCTTGAAGAAGGGGATTGCCATTACACGTTTCTTTCTGGGCTTGAAATTCGGGTAGGTCAGCTTGCAGCCAGCTCGGCCGGAAGCCTGAATTCGATGTTTTCCTCGCGGCCCGGGAGCACCGAGACCGTCACCGGTCCGATCCGCCGCAGCGCTTCGATCACGTCATCCACCAGCACCTCGGGCGCCGAGGCGCCGGCCGTGAGGCCGACGGTCCTGGCACCATTCAACCACTCCGGATTGAGCTCGCGGCCATCGGCGATCAGATAACTCGCGACGCCGGCTTCAGTGCCGATTTCGCGGAGCCGGTTTGAATTCGAGCTATTGGTAGCGCCCACCACCAAAATCACGTCGACCAGCTTGCTCAAGTCCCTTACCGCAGATTGGCGGTTCTGTGTCGCATAGCAGATATCCCGGATGTCTGGGCCTTGAATATCTGTAAATTTGGCTTGAAGAGCCCCGATAATGTCCTTTGTGTCGTCGACCGACAGCGTGGTCTGGGTGATGTAGGCCACTGGCGTATCCGCCGGCAGCGCCAGGGCCTTGGCCTCTTCAACGCTCTGGACCAGCAGAACGGGCCCGGGAACCTGGCCCATCGTGCCCTCGACCTCGGGGTGGCCGGCATGGCCGATCAGGATCAGGGTGCGGCCCTTGGTGATGTAGCGCTTCCCCTGATTGTGAACTTTCGTGACCAGGGGACAAGTGGCGTTCAGCACCGGAAGGTCACGCGTGGCGGCCTCTTCCTCGACGCTGCGGGCGACCCCATGGGCGCTGAAAACGGTGACCGCCTTCGGGGGAACTTCGGACAGCTCCTCGACGAAGATCGCACCTTTGTTCTTCAGGCTCTCGACGACATATTTGTTGTGCACGATCTCGTGGCGCACGTAGACGGGCGGGCCGTACTTCTCCAAGGCCTTTTCGACGATCTCGATCGCGCGCACCACGCCCGCGCAAAAGCCGCGCGGTTGCGCTAGATAAACTTCCATAGGACGCCCATCACGCAAATTGCACCAATCCGCTCAATTGTCCCAGGCGGCACCCCGATACGGGCCAATGCTGCAATTTCTGCACCATTGGTATCGCGACCGCGGTAACCGCCCACCCCATCCGGGCTCCGGCGCATGCAGGCACAGCACTTTGTGTCAAAAAATCGGCGGCAAGGAAAGGTGGAACAAGTCGGCGGTTCCCGGCCAAGCCGATTTTGGGTATTATAATACTTCATTTCGCGCGAGCAAGACGGCGACATTTGTGCTCACCCCTTCGTCACTTTACCGCCTCATCTCCCCGGCTATACCGGCCCTCCCGCATGATTTTGCCACGGTCTCCCGGCGTTTACTTCGAACCTTGTTCCCGCGAGAGCGACCCAAAACAGCAATAGGTTTCGCTGGGGAACTCCGATAAACAGCGGGCGTTTCCGGCAGGCTATTAACACTAGAAAGAAAATACGTGCTGCAAAGCGTAGTCGTTGCCATCGTCAGGGCCTGTACCCGGTTTGCCTCCCTCGTCGTCGTTCTCGGGCTCGTGCTGGCGGTGGGGGCGGGCTATTACACGTCCCGGCACTTCGCCATCAACACCGACATCAATTCGCTGATTGCCCAGAATCTGGACTGGCGCCAGCGCGACCAGCAGTTCGACCGTGCCTTCGACCGCGACGCGACGATTCTCGCGGTCGTCGAGGCCAGGACGCCGGAGATGGCGACCGCAGCCGCGGACGCGCTGTTTGCCAAGCTGAAGGACAACAAGACCGAATTCCAGTCGATGCAGCAGCTCGGCACCGGTGAGTTCTTCGAGAAGAACGGCCTGCTGTTCCTGCCGACCGAGGAAGTCGGCAAGATCACCGGCCAGTTCGAATCAGCAGCGCCCCTGATCGAGATCATGGCCGGCGATCCGTCGATCCGCGGCCTGACCGGCGCGCTGGAGACCGGGCTGGCCGGCGTCAAGCGCGGCCAGGTCAAGCTCGATAGCACCGAGCGGCCATTCAACCAGATCTCGCAGACGGTCGAGACCGTGCTCAACAAGGGCAATGCGAGCTTCTCCTGGCGCGAACTCGTCAGTGATCAGCCGCTGTCGGATTCGGACAAGCGTGCCTTCATCGAGTTCAAGCCGATCCTTGATTACAACGCGCTGGAGCCCGGCAAGGGTGCAACCGACGCGATCCGGAAGGCCGCGGTCGATCTCGATTTCGCGACCAAATACCAGGCGCGGGTGCGCCTGACCGGCCCGGTGCCGATCGCCAACGAGGAATACGCCACCGTCCAGGAAGGCGCTGTCGTGAACGGCGTCGGCACGGTGCTCGTCGTGCTCTTGATCCTGTGGCTGGCGCTGCACTCCTCGAAGATTATCTTCGCAGTGTTCGTCAATCTCTTCGTCGGCCTTGCGCTGACGACCGCCGCGGGCCTGATGATGGTCGGCTCGTTCAATTTGCTGTCGATCGCGTTCGCGGTGCTGTTCGTCGGCCTGGGCGTCGATTTCGGCATCCAGTACAGCGTCCGCTACCGCTCGGAGCGCTACAAGCACGACGATCTCTCCGGCGCGCTGGTGCTCGCCGCGAAGCGCTCCGCGGTGCCGCTGTCGCTGGCGGCGATGGCGACTGCGGCCGGCTTCCTCTGTTTCCTGCCGACCGACTACAAGGGCATTTCCGAGCTCGGCCAGATCGCCGGCGTCGGCATGTTGGTGGCGTTCGTCTCCAGCATCACCGTATTGCCCGCGATGTTGAAGCTGCTGAATCCGCCCGGCGAGATGGAGCCGGTCGGCTATGCCTTCCTGGCGCCGCTCGATCATTTCCTCGAGAAGCACCGTGTGTTGGTCGTCGGCGGCACGCTGCTGCTGGCGGTCGCCGGCCTGCCGCTGCTCTATTTCCTGAAGTTCGACTTCAACCCGATGAACTTGCGCAATCCGAAGGCGGAATCGATCGCGACCTTCCTCGATCTGCGCCAGGATCCGAACACCGGCGCCAATGCCATCAACGTGATGGTCAAGTCGGAAGAGCAGGCCAAGCAGGTCGAGGCGAAGCTGGAGAAGGTGCCGGAAGTGCTGCGGGTGATGTCGCTCGACAGCTTCGTGCCGGAAGATCAGCAGCCGAAGCTGAAGCTGCTCGCGCAGGGCGCCAAGGTGCTGAACCCCGCGCTCAACCCGGACCAGATCGACGCGGCGCCTTCCGACCAGGAAAACGTCGAGTCGCTGAAATCATCGGTCGACAATCTGCGCCGCACCGCCGGCGACGCCAAGGGCGCAGGTGCGGTCGCCTCGCGACGGCTCGCGGACGCGCTCGAGAAGCTCGCCAATTCGGATGAGGCGACCCGCAACAAGGCGCAGGACGTGTTCGTGACGCCAATGAAGATCGTGTTCGACCAGCTCCGGAACGCGCTGCAGGCCGAGCCGGTCACCCTGAAGTCACTGCCGCCAGATCTCGTGAGCGTCTGGAAAAGCAAGGACGGCATTATTCGCGTCGAAGCTCAGCCAAAGGGCGATCCCAACGACAACGATACGCTGCGCAGATTCGCGGCGGCCGTCCTCGAGGCCGAGCCGACCGCCATCGGCGGGCCGGTCTCGATCCTGAAATCCGGCGACACCATCGTGAACGCGTTCATCCATGCCGGCATCTATGCGCTGCTGGTGATCGGCCTGTTGCTGTGGCTGACGCTGCGCCGCATCGTCGACGTGCTGATGACGCTGGTGCCGCTTCTGGTCGCGGGCGCGGTGACGCTCGAGATCTGCGTATTGATCGGCCTGCCGCTCAACTTCGCCAATATCGTCGCGTTCCCGCTGCTGCTCGGCGTCGGCGTCGCGTTCAAGATCTATTATGTCGTGGCATGGCGGTCCGGCAGGACAAACCTGCTTCAGACCAGCCTGACGCGGGCGATCTTTTTCAGCGCACTAACCACGGCGACGGCGTTCGGCAGCCTGTGGCTGTCGAGCCATCCGGGCACGTCCAGCATGGGCAAGCTGCTCGCACTTTCTCTGGTGACGACGCTTGCCGCAGTGCTGCTGTTTCAGCCGGCCCTAATGGGCAAACCCCGCAATCTCCGGGAGTAGGCAGATATCGCCGACGGAATCGGCGGCTGCGCTCTTCTGGCCAGGCTTGGCGGCGACTGCGCTCTTCGGAGCCGCCGTCGCCGGCGCAGGTGCTGCGGCGCCTGGCGCTGGCGCAGCCTTGGGCGCCGCTCCGGTGGTTTTTGGCGCACCCTTGGCCATGGCGTTGGCGGTGCTCAAAGGGATCGGCGGACCAACGCGGGTCCAGGTCTCTCCGCCGCATAGAAAGCCCATCACGCAGCCCTTGATTTCAAGCTTATCGGCGCCTGTGGGCGTGATGGTCGCGCTGTAGAGCTGGCCATCCTTCGCGTTGTAGACTTGGCCTTCCCACTGCTCGGCGCCGGCCGTTTTCTTCATGTCGATCAGGATCGCCATGCCCAGTGTCGGCCTGTTCTTTTTTGAGACATCCGGGTTGTTCTCGTCGCGTCCGCCGGACTGCTTTTCCCAGGAAACCGCGCCCCACATGCTGCCATTGCATTGAGCGACACGGACATTGGCAACGCCATCGGCGACCCGCCAGTCGCCGGTGGGATCGGCGGCGAGCGCCGGTGTCAGGCTGGCGTAACCGCCTGCCAGTATTATTCCGGTGTAAATGGCCAAACGCATGAGTGTTCCTTGGCAGTGCAACATGGTTTAAAGCTGTGCTTGCGAAGATGGTCCGAAAAAGGGCAAAAGGCCGCACAGACCCTTTTCCGTTTGCTGACCGTTTTCAGTTGACGAAGCGGCCCTCAACCGAAGTATGTAGCGGATGAACAGTCCAAATCCAGACATGTCTCAGTTGTTCGCGGACCGTCAGGCCCAGCGCAGCACCCTGCATAATCGGTATCTGAACGAGCAGTTCGTCCGGGTTCTCAAGACCATCGGCTACGATGTCGGTTTCCAGAGGGGGCAGGGGCAGTACCTCTACGATCGCGAGGGGGCGCGTTATCTCGACCTCTTGTCCGGCTTTGGCGTGTTCGCAATCGGGCGCAATCATCCGGTGATGCGCGACGCCCTGAAAAGCGTGCTCGATGCCGATCTGCCCAATCTTGTCCAGTTCGACGTTTCGGTGCTGGCCGGCGTGCTCGCCGAGCGGCTGTTGAAATACGTTCCCTACCTCGACAAGGTGTTCTTTGCCAATTCCGGCGCCGAATGTGTCGAGGCGGCGATCAAGTTCGCCCGCGGGGCTACGGGCCGCCCCGGCATCGTCTACTGCGCCCACGGCTATCACGGCCTGACCTATGGCGCGCTGTCGCTGACCGGTGATTCGAACTTCCGCACCGGCTTCGAGCCGCTGCTGCCGGGCTGCACCTCGGTTCCTTTCAACGATCTCGCCGCGCTCGAGAAGGCGCTGGCCTCGCGCGAGGTCGCGGCCTTCGTCGTCGAGCCGATCCAGGGCAAGGGCGTCAACATGCCCTCCGACGAGTTCCTGCCGGGCGCGGCCGCGCTCTGCAAGAAGTACGGCACTCTGTTCGTCGCCGACGAGATCCAGACCGGCATGGGCCGCACCGGCCGTTTCCTCGCCGTCGAGCACTGGAACGTCGAGCCCGACATGGTGCTGCTGTCGAAGTCACTGTCGGGCGGCCACGTGCCGGTCGGCGCGGTGCTGACGCGCAAGAGCATCTTCGACAAGATCTTCAACCAGATGGACCGCGCCGTGGTGCACGGTTCGACCTTCTCCAAGAACGATCTCGCGATGGCCGCCGGCATCGCCGCCCTCGACGTGATGGAATCGGAGAAGCTGATCGAGTCCGCCGCCAAGCGCGGCGCCGAGCTTCGCCTCGCGCTCACCCGCATGGTGCCCGGCTACGAGCTGATGAAGGAAGTGCGCGGCAAAGGCCTGATGATCGGCATCGAGTTCGGCCCGCCGAAATCGCTGCGGCTGCGGGCGTCCTGGAACGTGCTGGAGGCCGCCAACAAGGGCCTGTTCTGCCAGCTCATCACGGTGCCGCTGTTCAAGGATCACAAGATACTGACGCAGGTCGCCGGCCACGGCAGCCACACCATCAAGCTGTTGCCGCCGCTCACCATTACCGAAGAAGACTGCAGCTGGATCGAGCGCGCCTTCGACGACGTCATCGCCGGCAGCCACAAGGTCCCCGGTGCGATCTGGTCGCTCGGCAAGACGCTGGTGGATAACGCGGTGCGGCGGTCGGCCTGATCACTTGCCGAGGCGTCTCGGCCATCGTCATTGCGAGCGCAGCGAAGCAATCCAGAGTCTTTCCGCGATGACGGTCTGGATTGCTTCGCTTCGCTCGCAATGACGAGGTGACTGACGCTACCCCGCCACACTCGCCTTCATCCCAGCCTCGAACTTGTCGACGAATTCGGTGAGCTCGTCGCCGCCGATATCGCTGACGGCCCAGAAGTTCAGGCCGCGCTCGCCCCAGCGGCGGCAGTTGAAACCCTGCATGGTCTGCGTCTTCGGCGGCCGGTGCTCGCTGCTCGCGGTCTGCGAGACGAACAAATTGATGATGTGCTGCCGGCGTCGGTAGACGACGGCGCCGATAGCGCGCGCATCGACATAGTCGAGCCGGCCGCCGACCAGCGTAAAACCTTGCGCGGTGAGGTCGATCACGGGCGGGGCGACGTCGAGCTTGCCGTTGAACCAGGGCTTGACCGTGTGCTGGTCAGTCGAGACGACGTCGATGAGGTGGCCGGCCTGGAGCGAGCGCAGATGCGCGGAGACGACTTCCTCGAGGACGCGCTGCTGGTCGTCCTGGCGCAGCACGACGGCGACGACGCCGGAGGCGGCGAGCGCCGAGACCGCCGAGCCCATCGCGAAACCGCGCAGCACGGAACGTCGGCTCGGCTGCGGTCGCGCCTGCGGCATCGATGCCTCGATACGCGCGCGCAGGCTTGCCGGCGCGGTGTAGTGCAGCCTGGTATCGGCCAACACGCGCTTCATGTCGCGCTGTGCCGCCAACTCGGCCGTGCACGCTGGGCAGCCGGCGATATGGGCTTCGACCTCGCGCGCATGGCCGGCATCGAGTTCGTTGTCGAGCAGCGCGTGAAGCAGGATTTTTGCTTCGTCGCAGGTCATTTCGAGTGCTCCTCTTCCGCCGTCCAGGCCGCGCGCAGCATGGCGCGGGCGCGGGCGAGGCGGGACATCACGGTGCCGACGGGGGCACCGACGGCTTCTGCAATTTCACGATAGGACAGGTTATTGATCTCCCGCAGCACGAAGGTTTCCTTGAATGGCTCGGCGAGCGCGTCGATCATCTTGCGAATGGCGCCGGCGTCGCGGCTGCGCAGCACCTCCGTCTCCGGGCTCGCCTCGTTCTCCTGCCACATCGGCGTCTGGTCGGCGGCGGCGGGCGTGTCCTCGATCGCGGCGTGCGAGTGCGCGCGTCTGGCATATTCGGCGTTGCAGACATTGCGCAGGATCGCGAACAGCCACGGCTTCATCGCCGGCCCGCGATAGCTGTCGAAGTGCTTCAGCGCGCGCAAATAGCATTCCTGCACCGCGTCCTCCGCGTCGGAGGCGTCGCGCAGCAGGTAGCGTGCGAGCGTGTAGACGTCGTCGAGATAGGGGAGTGCCGCCTCGCGGAAGCGCTGCGCCTTCTGGAAATCGTCGCTGACGGGCATCGCCTCTCGCTTTGCCTCTTGCTGCGTTTCGTACGTCGTTGCGTGCTTCGTGTCGGTGTTGGGTTTGACCGAAGGCACGCGAGCCCGGCCGGCGTGGGACCACCGGCCGGGCAAGACAGAGATGCCTTGGTTGGAGACGTTACTCAACCTTGATCATCCCGGTCATGTGCGGGTGCAACGAACAAAAATACTTGTAGTCGCCCGCATTGGTGAAGGTGAACGTGAACTTGTCGTCGGTGTCCAGGGTCTTGGACCTGAACTTGCCGGCGGACACCACGGTGTGGGGGATGTCGTCCCGGTTGGTCCAGGTCACGGTCGTGCCGACCTTGATCTTGAGTTCCGGCGGCTGGAAGACGAAATTGTCGATATGCACCTCCATGTTGGTGTCGTCGGCACGAGCGGTCGTGACGGGTAGCAGGATGGCCGCGGCCACAGCGACCCCGAAGTCGCGGCGATTGAGTGTCTTCATTGTCAGCTTCCGTTCAACCCTGCAGCGGCGTGTCGATGATCGCGAGCCGCTGCTCGTTCTGCTTGAAGTTGATGCTGGCGACCCCGAGCATCGAACGGAGCTTGGCGTCCTCGACCTTCATTGGTCCGGGCGAGGCGGCGGTGCCCGGCGCCGGCTGCGGGAAGGCGGTCGAGCGCGCGGTGTGGAAGGTGACGTTGCCCTCGACCTTCTGCATCACCTGGTGGATGTGGCCGTTCAGTACCGTGACCGAGCCGAAACCCTTGACGTATTCGAGCGCGCGACCGCCGTCCTCGGTGCCCCAGCCCCATTCCGGATAGACGGTCCAGAGCGGAATGTGCGCAAACAGAACGACAGGCGTGGATTTCGACTTGCCGCGGAGGTCGTCTTCGAGCCAGGCGAGCTGCTCGGCGCCGAGATTGCCGAGACCGCCGCCCTTGAGGTCGACGACGTTGACGAGACCGACGAAGTGCACGCCGCCGGCGTCAAACGAGTACCAGCCCGCACCCTTGGTGCCGCGGCCGTAGCGATCGCGATAAAACTTCACTTCCTCGTCGAGGAAGTCGTGCTCGCCGGGCACGTAGTGCACGTCCAGCTTGGACTGCGAGATGATGCGATCGGCGTTGTCGAACTCGGAGGCTTTCGACAGATGGGTGATGTCGCCGGTGTGGATCATGAACGATGGCTTGACCGGCATCGCATTGATCTTGTTGACGGCTTCCTCCAGCGTACCCAGCGCATTGGGGTTGGCCGGCTTGTCGAAGCCGACATGGCTATCGCTGATCTGGAGGAAGGTCATGCCGGGCGCGGTGGCGGTTGCGGCCTCTGCGGAATCGATGATGCCGAGCGAGCGCGGCACGCCGCCCGTGATGGTCCAGAGCACCCCGGTGCCGGCCCAAGTCATGCATTCCAGCACCTTGCGGCGGCTGACGCCGTCTTCCCCGTGATCGTGTCCGCTCATCGCACGTCTCCTTTTGCCCGGAATTGGGCGTCGAGGAGGTGATCAGGGGAGGGGTGGGTTTATTCCTGGAGGCGATGACGTTTTCGTGAGGTGGGATCACACACGCCGTTTGAGCCCGTGGGGACATGAGCGGGGATCTACGCAGAAAATTCCCGGACCGCCTGCAGCACGAGGGGCGGGGGCTTCCTGCGCCACACAGTGGCCGGCGCCTTCGAAAGCAAGGGTCCGGGCCTGCGGGATGAGCGCCACGGCGCGCGCCGCCATCTCCTTATAGACCAGCCCCGAGGTCTCGGCGGCGGTCACCATCACGGGGCATTCGATCTCCCCGAACCAGGCGAACGGATTGCCGCGCGCGTCGCCGACGTAAACCTGCTCCATCGCCTCATAGATCGGACGCAGCATCGCCGACTCGATCTCAGGCGTGCAGCAAAGCCGCACCCGGCCATTGTCGAGTGGCGCAAAGCCGTGCCGCACATAGGCCCAGAGCGAAGCCTCGGTCCAATCCGCAAAAGCGGGCGCGGCACGGTAGCGCTTGAAGACGGCGTCGTGACTGTCGAACTCCGCCTGCCGGCGCAGCGCGCCCTGCACGCGGGACAGCGATTGTTCGCTCAATCCCACGGATGGATCGCGTGCCGCGTGTGGGCTCATCACGGTCGGCTCCATCACGAACAGGCGTGTGAAACATCCCGGCAGCAGCTTCGCTGCCAACAGCAGATCGGTCGCTCCTGCGCTGTGGCCGATGCCGTAGACGTCGCGCAAGCCCAGCGCATCGATCACCCGGCAGATGTCGTCGGCATAGTCCGCAAAGTGATAGGTGCGGGGCTTGTGGCTGGCGCCATGGCCGCGGCGATCGAGCCCATAGACGGTGTAGGTCGATGCGAGGTCGCGCGCGACCTCGTTCCAGACGTCGGCGACGAAGCCGGTGCCGTGCACGAGCAGAGCGGGTGGCTTGCCGCTCTCGCCCCACCGCAACATGGCGATCTCTGCGCCGGCCGGGCCGATGGAAAAGCGCTGACTGATCATGGTGATTGGATGCTACTTCGCATCCTCCATGATCATCGCAGCGCCCTTCTCGGCGATCATCGCGGTCGGGGTGTTGGTATTGCCCGAGGTGATCGTCGGCATGATCGAGGCATCGATGATGCGAAGGCCGCTGAGGCCATAGAAGCGCAGGCGCTCGTCGACCACGGCCATGGGATCGCTCACCGAGCCCATTTTCGCCGTGCCGACGGGATGGAAGATGGTGGTGCCGATATCCCCGGCGGCTTTTGCCAACGAGGCATCGTCATCGCCGACGGTGGGGCCGGGCAGGTATTCGCTCGGACGATATTTTGCCAGCGCCTTCTGCTGCATCAGGCGGCGCGTGGTGCGGATGGCGTCGGCGCCAACCCGGCGGTCGTCATCGGTCGACAGATAGTTCGGCGCGATGATCGGCTTTTCGTCCGGCGTCGCCGAGCGCAGCCGCACAGTGCCGCGCGAGGTCGGCTGGAGGTTGCAGGCGCTCACCGTGATCGCCGGGAAGCGATGCAGGGGATCGCCGAACTTGTCGAGCGACAGCGGCTGCACGTGGAACTGGATGTTGGCGCGCGCGCGTGTCGCGTCGGAACGTGTGAAAATGCCGAGCTGCGACGGCGCCATGGTCAGCGGGCCGCGGCGGCGGAAGGCGTAGTCGAGCCCCATCAGGCCGCGGCGGAACAGGTTGTAATAGGTCTCGTTCAGCGTCCGCACGCCCTCGACCTTGTAGATCGCGCGCTGCTGGAGATGGTCCTGCAGATTGCGCCCGACGCCGGGCTTGTCCATCACGATGTCGATGCCGAGCGGCGACAGCCAGTCGGCGGGCCCGATACCGGAGCGATGCAGCACCTGCACCGAGCCGATCGAGCCTGCCGAGAGAACCACCTCGCGCTTTGCACGCGCCTCGATGATCTCGCCCTTCTGGATGAAGCGCACACCGACGGCGCGGCCCTGCTCGATGATCAGGCGGTCGACCAGCACGTTCTTCTCGAGCCGCAGGTTCGGCCGGTTCAACGCCGGCTTGAGGAAGCCGCGCGCCGACGACCAGCGCCGGCCGCGCTTCTGGTTGACGTGGAAATAGCTCGTGCCTTCGTTGTCGCCGGTGTTGAAATCCGGGATGCGCTTGATGCCCATTTCCTCGGCAGCATCACCAACGGCATCGAGAACGTCCCAGGACAGCCGCGGCGCCTCGATGCGCCAGCCGCCGCCGGCGCCGTGATGCTCGCTTGCGCCCAGGAAGTGATCCTCGAGCCGCCGGAACAGCGGCAGCACGTCATCATAGCCCCAGCCGGTCATGCCGAGCTGGCGCCAGTGATCGTAATCGGCGGCCTGGCCGCGCATCGAGATCATGGCGTTGATCGCGGAAGAGCCGCCGATCACCCTGCCGCGGGGATAGGCGAGCGCGCGGCCGTTCAGCCCCGGCTCGGCCTCGGTCTTGAACATCCAGTCCGAGCGCGGATTGCCGATCGCGAAGAGATAGCCGACCGGAATATGGAACCAGATCCAATTGTCATCCCCACCGGCCTCGATAATGAGGACGCGGTTTTTGGGCTCGGCCGACAGCCGGTTGGCAACGATGCAGCCGGCCGTGCCGGCGCCCACGACAATGTAGTCAAACTCACCTTCGAGCCGCCTTGGCATTCTGCTTCCACCCGGATGATCTCTAAACGTTCCATCCTAATAGGCAGACGAAGACGACCGGGACAAGTCCGGCCATGCCGCATGGGCAGAGCTAGACCCGATTGCCGGCAGTTGGGTGGACTGGTGGTTGCATGGTAGACAGGCCTGCAATTTCAACAAAGCTCGAGTCCCTCCATGCCCATCGTGAATCGCGTCGCCGACCTTCAACCCGATATCCAGGCCTGGCGGCGGGACATCCACCAACACCCCGAGCTGCTGTATGATGTCCACCGCACCGCAGCATTCGTCGCGGATCGCCTGCGCGAGTTCGGTTGCGACGAGGTCGTGACCGGCATCGGCCAGACCGGCGTGGTGGGCGTGATCAAGGGCAACAAGCCGGCCGGCGAGGGGCTCAAGGTGATCGGCATGCGGGCCGACATGGACGCGCTGCCTGTCGACGAGCAGACCAACCTGTCCTACGCCTCCAAAACTCCTGGCAAGATGCACGCCTGCGGCCATGACGGCCACACCGCGATGCTGCTCGGCGCGGCGCGCTATCTCGCCGAGACCCGCAACTTCGCCGGCGACGCCGTCGTGATCTTCCAGCCGGCCGAGGAAGGCGGCGCCGGTGGCGCGGCCATGGTCAACGACGGCATGATGGAGCGCTTCGGCATCGAGCAGGTCTACGGCATGCACAACGGCCCCGGCATTCCGATCGGCTCGTTCGCGATCCGGCCCGGCCCGATCATGGCGGCGACCGACGAGGTCGATATCATGATCGAGGGCCTCGGCGGCCACGCCGCGCGTCCGCACAAATGTGTCGATTCCGTTCTGGTCGGCGCACAGCTGATTACCGCGTTGCAGTCGATCGTCGCGCGCAGCGTCGATCCCCTGGAATCGGCCGTGATCTCGATCTGCGAATTCCACGCCGGCAACGCCCGCAACGTCATCCCACAAACCGCCACGCTGCGGGGCACCATCCGCACGCTGACGCCGGAAGTGCGCAAGCTGGTCGAAAAGCGCGTGCGTGAAGTCGTGGCGGGCGTGGCGCAGATCACGGGCGCGAAGATCGATTTGCACTACAAGCGCAACTATCCCGTGGTGAACAATCACGCCGCGGAGACCGAGGTGGCGTCGCGGATTGCCAAACAGGTCGCGGGCGATTCCAATGTGCTCGAGATGTCGCCGCTGATGGGCGGCGAGGACTTTGCCTACATGCTGGAAGCGCGTCCCGGCGCGTTCATCTTCTGCGGCAACGGCGACAGCGCCGGCCTGCATCACCCCGCCTACAATTTCAACGACGCGGCGATCGTGTTCGGCACCTCGTACTGGGTCAAGCTGGTCGAGGAACAGCTCGCGGCGTCCTAAGCCAAAGACGCAGGCAGGAATGAAAAAGGGCCCGTGCGTCCCACGGGCCCTTTGACGTTTGCAAGCGGCGGTCTCTCAGAAGAGGTGAGAGAACAGATAATACAACGTGCCCGAGATGATCATCGCGGCGGGCAGGGTCAGCACCCAGGCCATCGCGATGTTGCGGATCGTGGCCCATTGCAGACCCGAGCCGTTGGCGGCCATCGTTCCGGCGATGCCGGACGACAGCACGTGAGTGGTCGACACCGGCAGGCCGTAGATGTCGGCGGCGGCGATGGTGGCGGCCGCAGTGATCTCGGCGCATGCGCCCTGTGCGTAGGTCAGGTGCGTCTTGCCGATCTTTTCGCCGACGGTGACGACGATGCGCTTCCAGCCGACCATGGTGCCGAGGCCAAGCGCGATGGCGACCGCGATCTTCACCCAGCCGGGGATGAACTTCGTGGCGCTGTCGAGCGAGCCCTTGTAGGCGTTGAGCACGGCGACGTCGTCGGCGCTGAGCTCGGCTTCCTTGTCCTTCATCAGGAAGCGGAGCGCTTCCGAGACGAGGTACATGTCGTTGCGGGTGTTGCCGACGAGGTCGGCCGGCACCTTGGCAAGCGAACCGTAGGTCGTCACCTGCTTGGCGATGTCGCGCACGAGCACGGCGAGCGACGGGAACGTGCCGCCGTTGACCTCATGCTGCGCGACATAGTTGGTCACGGCGGGCCGTGGATTGCCGATCACGCTGTAGCCGGCGGCCTTGCCTTCGATGATCTTGCTGGCGGCGTCCGAGTTCTGGATGAACGCAGCGATCTGGCTCTCCGGCAGCGCGCGGTTGAGCGCGTAGGCGGTCGGCACGGTGCCGATCAGGATCAGCATGATCAGGCCCATGCCCTTCTGACCGTCATTGGAACCGTGGAAGAAGCTCACCAGCGTGCAGGTGAGGACCAGGATGCCGCGGATCCACAGCGGTGGCGGCTGGTCGCCCTTCGGCTCGCCGAACAGGGCCGGCGTGGCGCGCAGCAGCGCGGTGCGCAGGATCAGCAGCAGGCCGGCGGCAAGGGCAAAGCCGAACAGCGGCGAGAGCAGCAGCGCCTTGCCGATATTGGTGGCCTGGGACCAGTCGACGCCCGAGGTGCCGCTGCGGCCGTGCAGGATTGCGTTCATGATGCCGACGCCCATGATCGAGCCGATCAGGGTGTGCGAGCTCGAGGCCGGCAGGCCGAAATACCAGGTGCCGACGTTCCAGATGATGGCGGAGATCAAGAGCGCGAACACCATCGCGAAGCCTGCGCTGGAGCCGACCTGGAGGATCAGCTCGACCGGCAGCAACGAGACGATACCGAACGCGACTGCACCCGAGGACAGCAGCACGCCGAACAGGTTGAACATGCCGGACCACACCACGGCGACGTGGGCGGGCAGCGAGCGGGTGTAGATCACGGTCGCGACCGCGTTGGCGGTGTCGTGGAAGCCGTTCACGAACTCGAAGCCGAGTGCGATCAGAAGCGCGACGAAGAGCAGGAGGAAGGGAGCGAGGCTCTTGACCTGCGCGCCGGCAGCATCGACGTCGACCCAGATGCTGTAGGCGACGAAGAGCAGTGCGGCGGCGATCACCCCCATGTAGATCACGCCGGTGAGCGGGTGGAATCCGCGATTAAGGTCTGGCCCCTTACTCAAGGCCGGCTCGATGGAGCCTGGCAAAGCAACGTCACTCATTGGAAATTCTCCTGTCCCAAGGCCCCGATCTTGCGCGCGGCATGTGACAGGCGGTTGAAATGGCCGGCAGGCAATTGAAATGACGGCGCTTATCAACGCTCTGTTGCTGTGCGTGACAGCCGTCTCAGGCGGCGTGGGCGGACTTCTTCTGCAAGCCGGCAGCGATCGTCAGGTCTTCGACAAAGCGCTGATATTCCAGCACCTTCGCTTCCGGATCGGGCAGCCGCAGCAGATAGGACGGATGCACCGTCACCAGAGCCTTGCGTCCGTCGGGGAGGTCTATGAGCCGGCCGCGAGTCTTGCCGATGGGCGTGATCTTGCCGAACACGCTTTGCGCGGCGGTGGCGCCCATCGCCACGATGAGCTCGGGCTGGATTGCCGAAACTTCCCGCTCATACCACTGCCGGCACGCTTTGATCTCCGGCGTTGCCGGTTTCTGGTGCAGGCGGATCTTTCCGCGGGGCACGAATTTGAAATGCTTCACCGCGTTGGTGACGTAGACCTTCTTGCGATCGACGCCGGCTTCCGCGAGCGCACGGTCGAGCATCTGGCCGGCCGGGCCGACGAAGGGATGGCCCGCGAGGTCTTCCTTGTCGCCGGGTTGCTCGCCGACCAGCATGATGGTCGCGTCTTTCGGGCCTTCGCCGAACACGGTCTGCGTCGCGTCCTTGTAGAGCGGGCAGGCACGGCAATGCGCGGCCTCCTCGCGGAGCGCGTCGAGATCGTTGACGGCAGTCTTGCGTGACATCGGAGCCTCCGGCCGCTTCTGGGGCTTGTGCGGATCGGTTGCGGCATTGGCGATCATGGCGCCGGTCATGCGCTCGGCGTCCTCGATCAGAGGTTTAATGATCGAAGCCTCGGGCAGGTTCCTCCAGTATTTCTTCGGCATCTCCGTCTGCATTGCCTTCACCTTCAACCGCGCCGGATTGAAGATGCTGGCGTAGTAACGCCGCCAGGTTTCCTCCAGCCGGTCTTCACCTGGTGCCTCGCTCTTGCTCACGCCCGGCGTGAACGACAGCGCGTGGCCATCCCAATGCGCGCAGAGATCCGGCGTCAGGATCGACCAGGGCATGTCGGCAAAGCGCTTGGCGAAGAACGGCGCGGCGAGCTCGACGATGTGATGCTCCGGCTCGAACCAGGCGACGTAATGCGCGGCGCGTTCGCGGCCGATCTCGCGGAAGCGCACGAAGGCGTGCATCTTGTGCTCGTCGCGATGGACCGCTCTTGCCATCGCCGTCACTAACGTGATGTCAGGATCGGTCGCGACCTCGATGAGATCGTGATTGTTCCTCAATCGCCATAGCAAGCGATAGAGGATCGCAAAGCGCTCGGGATCGCGATGCAGGATGGCGGACTGGGCGAGGTCGACGAATTTGCCTGATACGTTGAAGGTGCCGTCGTTCACCTCGAGGATCGGCGATGGCGCGGGCGGCGCGAACAACTCGGCTTCGCCGCCTTGCACGGCCCAGCTGACATCGGTGGGCTTCACATGATGAAGCACGAGCGTGCGGGCGGCTTTGCGCCAGCCGTCGAAATCGGTTTCGGTGTCGAGGGTGATGTACTGCATCAGAAGCCAAACCCCAGTTGCGTTGCTTTCGGCTTGAACCGTTCGATCAGCCTGGCAGCATCGAGATGCTGCGGCGTCGGCCGGTGATCGCTGAGCACGATGAACGGCAGCGCCTTGTTGCGGGGCACGTGCAGCCGCGCCAGATCGCAGAGACGGATCGTGGTGGTGCGCCGCGTGGCGATGATGCGCTCGACCGCCTTGGTGCCGAAGCCCGGCACGCGCAGCAGCTCCTCGCGGCTGGCGCGGTTGACGTCGAGTGGAAAACGGTCGCGGTGGCGCAGCGCCCAGGCGAGCTTTGGATCGATGTCGAGCGGCAGCATGGCGCTGTCGTCGACGATCTCGCCGACGTCAAAGCCGTAGAACCGCATCAGCCAGTCGGCCTGGTAGAGCCGGTGCTCGCGCAGCAAGGGCGGCTGTACCAGCGGCAATGCGCGGCTGGCATCGGGGATCGGGCTGAACGCGGAGTAATAAACGCGCCGCAGCCGGTATGAGCCGTAGAGATTGGCGCTGGTGTGCAGGATGGTGTGATCGTTCGCACTATCTGCGCCGACGATCATCTGCGTGCTTTGGCCGGCCGGCGCGAAACGCTGCGGTTTTGTCTTCATCTTTGTGCTGCGGCCTTCCTCCGCTTCATCGAGCTTCAACCGCAGCCGGCCCATGGTGCGGCGGATAGCGCGCACGTCCTTCTCCGGCGCGAATTGCTGCAGGCTGGTCTCCTCGGGCATCTCGATGTTGATGGAGAGACGGTCGGCATATTTGCCGGCTTCCGCGATCAGCGCGTCGTCGGCCTCCGGAATGGTCTTGAGGTGGATGTAGCCGCGGAAGTGATGCTCCTCGCGCAGTTTTCGCGCGACGCTGATCACTTGCTCCATCGTGTAGTCGGGGCTGCGAATGATGCCGGAGGAAAGGAACAGTCCCTCGATGTAATTGCGCCGGTAGAAGTCGAGCGTCAGCTTGACCACCTCGTCGATGGTGAAGCGGGCGCGCGGCACGTTGGAGGAGGCGCGGTTGACGCAATAGAGGCAGTCGTAATTGCAGGCGTTGGTGAGCAGCACCTTGAGCAGCGAGATGCAGCGTCCGTCCGGCGCGTAGGAATGGCAGATGCCCATGCCGGGCGCGGTCGAGCCCATGCCCTTGCCGTCGCTGGAATCCCGCTTCTCGGTGCCGCTGGAGGCGCACGACGCGTCGTATTTGGCGGCATCGGCCAGAATCTCCAGCTTGCGTTGTACGTCCATCCCGGAATCCCTTTGATTCATTTGATGAATCCGGATGAGCACCAATTCGATTGACTCACCGGCCGCCGTTAGCTTTATATTAGAACATATCATGAACAAATGAGCCAGCCGCAGGTTCTTATTTTTGAGAATCTCGGCAATCACCCCTGAAGGAGCGGCGAGCATGAGCGGCGCACGCACGAGCGCGCTTGCGACCTTGCGCAGCCAGATCGAACGGATCGAGACGGCGGAGGTCGTGCATCATCGCGACCGCGTCGCGCTCGGCCACGGCGAGGTGGACCGTGCGCTGAAAGGCGGGCTCGCACGCGCGGCGATCCACGAGGTGTTTTGCGAGGGGCGTCAGGGCGCGGCCGCGACGGGCTTTGTCTCCGGGCTTGCAGGCCGCGTCACGGTGCGCCGGCCGCTGCTGTGGGTGCGGCAGGATTTTTCGGAACTTGAAACCGGCGCGCTCTCGATGAGCGGGCTCGCCGAGCTCGGCCTCGATCCGCGCCGCGTGGTGATGGTGCGTGCGGCTGACGTGGAGAGCGCGCTGCGCACCTCGGCCGATGCGCTCGCCTGCGATGCGCTCGGCGCCGTCGTGCTCGAGCTTTGGGGCGAAACCAGGCAGTTCGATCTGGTGGCGAGCCGCAAGCTGACGCTGGCCGCGCAATCGTCCGGCGTCACCGGTCTGTTGTTGCGGATGGCGGCGCAGCCGCTGCCCTCGACTGCGGAGACGCGATGGATGCTGCGCGCCGCGCATTCGCCGCCGGGCGCAGCTTCAATGCCTGCGGCGCCGTGGAGTGCCTGGGGCGCGCCGCGCTTCGATGTCGAGCTGTTGCGCAATCGTCATGGCCCGTGTGGCCGGTGGATCATGGAATGGAAGTGTCATGAGTGCCAGTTCTCTGAACCGTCGGCGTATCCTCAGCCTGTGGCTGCCGCGCCTGCCCATCGACCGGATCCAGCGGTTCTTCGGCGCGCTGGGTAAAGCCAATGATCCCAGCATTGTCGTCATCAAAGACAACAACGCGCTGGTCATCCATGCGCTGGATGAAGCTGCCGAGCGCCTCGGCCTGCACATCGGCCAGCCTCTGGCCAATGCACGAGCGATGTGCCCGGATTTAAAAGTGTTCGACGCCGATGTCATGGCCGATGCGAAGACGCTCAGCGATATTGCCGACTGGTGCGACCGCTTCACGCCGCTGGTGGCGCTCGATCCGCCGCACGGGCTGTTCCTCGACATCACCGGCTGCGCGCATCTGTTCGGCGGCGAGGCTGCATTGTTGCAGACGCTGGTTCGCGCGCTCGCGCGCCAGGGCTTTGCCGTCGGCGCCGCGATCGCCAGCACCTCGGTCTGCGCGCGCACGCTGACGCGGCAGACCCCTGGCGTTATTGTTGCCGACGGCGGGGAGGCGGCGGCGATCGACCGGTTTCCGGTGTCCGCGCTTGGTGCGGACGAGACGATCACCACCGGTCTGCGCCGGGCCGGGCTGAAGACGATCGGCGATGTCGCCTCGCGCACGCCGAGCGAAATCACGGCGCGGTTCGGCGCGCGGTTCTCCACGCTGCTCGCGCATGCGCTGGGACATGGCGATGCGCCGATCAATCCGCGAAAACCGCTGCCCGACTACATCGTCGAAAAGCGCTTCGCCGAGCCGATCGCGACCGACACCATGATCGCGATGACGCTGTCGCGGCTGGCCGACACGCTGATCGCCTCCATGGAGAAGCAGGGCAAGGGTGCACGACGCCTGGAAGCCGCGTTCTTCCGCACCGATGGCGTGGTGCGCGCGATCATGGTCGAGACCGGGCGTCCCGTGACGCGAAGTGCTGTGATCGATCGGCTGTTCCGCGAGCGTCTCGATGCGCTCGCCGATCCCCTCGATCCCGGCTTCGGCTTCGACATGGTGCGCCTGTCGGCAAGCCGCACCGAGATCGTGGTGCAGGAGCAGCGCGATCTCGACGCTCATGTCCATGACAATGACGAACTCGCCGCGCTGATCGACCGCATCGCCGCGCGCATCGGCGGAAAACGCGTCGTCGTGCATCTGCCGCAGGACACTCATATTCCCGAGCAGGCGGTGCTGGCCGCGCCAGCGCAGCATCATCTCGCCGCCGCCATGCAGGCCGAATGGCCGGCGCGCGCCGAGAGCGAGCCGCCACTGCGTCCCCTGCGGCTGTTCGACAAACCGGAGCCGGTCACGGTGCCGTTCGCGACCGTGCCTGATGGCCCGCCGCATCAATTCACCTGGCGGCGCGCCAAACATGCGGTGGTGCGGGTGGAAGGACCCGAACGCATCGCGATGGAATGGTGGCGGCAGGACGGCAAGCAGCTGACGCGGGATTATTTCCGCATCGAGGATGCGGAGGGCCTGCGCTTCTGGATCTTTCGCGATGGTCTTTACGAGGGGGAGGTGTTTGACGCCGAAGGCAAGCCCGCTTCTCCCGGTTGGTATGTGCACGGTCTCTTCGCATGAATACGCCTGCTTATGCCGAGATCGGCATCACCACGAACTTCTCCTTCCTGCGCGGCGGCTCGGACCCGCGCTCCTATGTGCATCAAGCCAGCAAGCTCGGCATTCCCGTGATCGGCATCGCCGATCACAACACGCTGGCCGGCGTGGTGCGGGCCTGGAACGAGCTCGACAATGACAAGGTGCTGCACAAGCCAAAGCTCCTGATCGGCGCGCGTATCGTCTTCGTCGACGGCACGCCCGACATTTTCGTCTATCCGCGCGACCGCGCCGCCTATGGCCGGCTGTGCCAGCTCCTCACCAGAGGCAAACGCGGCGACGACATCACGCGGATCGAGAAGGGCGAATGCCGTCTCAGCTTCCCCGATCTTCTGGAGTTTTCGGAAGGTCAGCTCCTGGTCCTGACGCTGCCGCATCGGTTTGAGGATGCGAAAACGCTGGATGTACTTTCACAGCTCAAGGCCAGCCGCGCCGAAGGCGTGTGGCTGGCCGCGAGCCTGGTCTATCGCGGCGACGACCGTCGTCGCCTGGCGCGGCTCGACGATCTTGCCGCAAAAGCAAAAGTGCCGCTGCTCGCGACCAACGAAGTGCTCTATCACGATCCCGGCCGTCGTCCCCTCCAGGACGTGCTGACCTGCATCCGGGAAAAGACCACGATCGAGGCGGTCGGACGCAAGCTGGAAGCCAATGCCGAGCGCTTTCTGAAGACGCCCCGCGAAATGGTGCGGCTGTTTCGCGATTTTCCCGAGGCGATCGCGGAGACCATGCGCTTTGCCGACAGGATCGACTTCACGCTCGACCAGCTCAAATACCAATATCCGGACGAGCCGGTGCCGCCGGGCAAGACCGCGCAAGGGCATCTGGAGGATCTGACCTGGGCGGGCGTCGATAAGTATTTTGGTGGCATAACCAAGATCGACGCGAAGCTTCGCGCGACCTTGGAGAAAGAGCTCGCGCTGATCGCCGAGCTGAAATACGCACATTATTTCCTCACCGTGCACGACATCGTCCATTACGCGCGAAGCCAGAACATTCTGTGCCAGGGGCGGGGATCGGCGGCGAATTCGGCCGTGTGCTACGTGCTTGGCATCACCTCGGTCGATCCGACCAAGGTCGATCTGCTGTTCGAGCGCTTCATCTCCAAGGAGCGGCTGGAGCCGCCTGATATCGACGTCGATTTCGAGCATTCGCGGCGCGAGGAGGTGATGCAATATGTCTATCGCCGCTATGGTCGCCATCGCGCCGCGATCATCGCCACCATCATTCATTATCGTCCACGCAGCGCCATCCGCGATGTCGGCAAGGCGTTCGGGCTGTCCGAGGACGTCACTGCCGCGCTCGCCGACACGGTCTGGGGCAGCTGGGGCAAGGGCCTCAACGACATGCAGGTCAGGCAGGCCGGGCTCGATCCCAGCAATCCCATGATCAACCTCGCGGTCGAGCTTGCAACCGAATTGATCGAATTCCCGCGCCATCTCTCCCAGCATGTCGGCGGCTATGTGCTGACGCAGGACCGGCTCGACACCTATGTGCCGATCGGCAACGCCGCGATGGACGACCGCACTTTCATCGAATGGGACAAGGACGACGTCGATGCGCTCAACATGATGAAGGTCGACGTACTCGCGCTGGGCATGCTGACCTGCATCCGCAAGTGTTTTGATCTGATCGATCAGCACAAGGGCGAGCGTTGGGTTCTGGCGAGCGTCCCGCAGGACGATCCCAAGGTTTACGACATGCTGTGTGAAG
Source organism: Bradyrhizobium monzae (assembly GCF_021458635.1). Classification (GTDB taxonomy): domain Bacteria; phylum Pseudomonadota; class Alphaproteobacteria; order Rhizobiales; family Xanthobacteraceae; genus Bradyrhizobium. Next base: position 838,800 of record NZ_JAIRDQ010000002.1, on the reverse strand, counting down.
GCGAGTCGCTCGGCGTGTTCCAGGTCGAGAGCCGCGCGCAGATGAACATGCTGCCGCGGTTGAAGCCGCGGACCTTCTACGATCTCGTTATCGAAGTCGCGATCGTGCGTCCGGGGCCGATCCAGGGCGACATGGTGCATCCGTATCTGCGGCGGCGGAACGGTGAGGAGAAGGAAAATTATCCGGCTCCGTCGCCTAAGTATGGAGAGGCAGACGAACTCTATAAGGTGTTGCACAAGACATTAGGGGTGCCCCTATTCCAAGAGCAGGCCATGCGGATCGCGATCGTGGCCGCAGAGTTTACCCCGGAAGAGGCCAACGGATTGCGGAGGGCCATGGCGACGTTTCGCAACGTGGGGACCATAGGAAATTTTGAAGAAAAGATGATCGGCAACATGATTCGCCGAGGCTACGATCCTCAATTCGCCAGAAATTGCTTTGACCAGATCAAGGGCTTTGGTTCCTACGGCTTTCCGGAGAGCCATGCCGCGAGCTTCGCGCAACTCGTCTACATCTCCTCATGGCTGAAATATCATCATCCTGACGCCTTCTGCTGCGGTCTTCTAAACTCGCAGCCGATGGGCTTTTACGCGCCGGCGCAGATCGTCGGCGACGCCCGCAAGAACGGCGTCGAGGTGCGCGAGATCGACGTGTCCTACAGCTTTGCGCAGAACACGCTGGAGAACACCGACAAGAAATATTGCGCCGTACGTCTCGGCTTCCGCCAGATCGACGGCTTCCATTGGCTCGATCCCGATGAGGAGTTCCTCAGAAAGCAGCAAGCGGAGCGCCAGGGCAAGACATATGTCGCGCAGGAAGACTGGGCCGACCGCATCATCAAGGCCCGCGACCGTCAGCGATTCACCTCGCTCGAAGACTTCGCCCGCGACACCCGTCTGCCCAAGCGCGCGCTGATCCTGCTCGCGGATGCCGATGCGTTCCGTTCGCTCGGGCTCGATCGCCGCGAGGCGCTATGGCAGGTGCGGCGGCTGCCCGACGACGTAGTTCTTCCATTGTTCGAGGCGGCCACCGCGCGCGAGCAGCCGGACGAACAGGCGAAACCATTGCCGGTGATGCCGCGTCCCGAGCAGGTCGTCGCCGACTACCAGACCATCCGGCTGTCACTCAAAGGCCACCCGATGGAATTTTTGCGCGAGACGTTTTCGCGCGAGCGGATCGTCGCCTGCAAGGAGATCAGTCATGAGAACGAGCGGCGCCGCGTCCGCTGCGCCGGCGTGGTACTGGTACGGCAGCGGCCTGGCAGTGCCAGCGGCGTGGTGTTCATGACGCTGGAAGACGAAACCGGCATCGCCAATGTCGTGGTGTGGCCCAAGGTCATGGAGCAGTACCGCAAAGAGGTGATGGGCGCGCGCCTGATCCTGGTCGAGGGCTATATCCAGAGCAGCCCCGAGAAGGTGACGCATCTGATCGCCCAGCGCATGATCGACCGCTCGCACGACCTGGTTGGGTTGGCCAATGATGCGCTGAGCCGCAAGCCTCCTGTCCCGGCAGGCGCCGCCGTGGTCGAGCCGCTCAACGAAGACCCCCGCGCCCTCGCGGACATGCCCGCGCAAAAAATCCGCCACCCCCGCAACGTCCGCATCCTGCCGCCGTCGCGGGATTTTCATTGAGAGGGAGTGCGGGATGTCGCCACACCTGTCATTGCGAGCGTAGCGAAGCAATCCAGACTGTCCCCGCGGAAGGATTCTGGATTGCTTCGCTGCGCTCGCAATGACGAGGGGAGAGTACCTTTTAGAAATTCACCCGGTTCGAGATCGCGCCGTCCACGACGAGATTGGAGCCGGTCGTGAACCCTGACACCGGGCTTGCCAGAAACACCGCCGCGCTCGCGATTTCCTGTGGCGTGGCCATGCGTCCCGTCGGATTGCGGCTCATCGCATCCTCGTAACGCTTGGGCATGTTCTGCTCGATCATGTTCCAGACGCCGCCCTTGAAATACACGGTGCCGGGCGACACGACATTCACACGGATCTTCTTCTTTGCGTATTGCCGCGCCAGTCCCTTGGCCATGTGGATCAGCGCCGCCTTGATCGGGCCGTAGGAGCTCGCGACATCGGCTTGCGCCGCCGAGATCGAGGAGATGATGACGAAGGCGGCATCGCCGCTCGTCTCGCCGCTGGTCTCGAGGAATGGCCGCGCGGCGTCGAACGCATGCACGGCGCCGAGCACGTCGAGCCGGAAATTCTGCTCCCATGATGCAGGATCGTGGCCTTGCGCCATGGCGCCGGCATTGGCGAACAGCAGGTCGATGCCGCCGAGCTCCTTTGCCGCGCCCTCGACCCACGCCTTCAACGCCGCGCCGTCGGTGACGTCGACCGTGCCGCCGGTGGCGCGGATGCCGCTGGCCTTCAGCTCAGTAACGGTGGCCGCGATTTGCTCCGCATTGCGCGCGCACACGGCAACATTGCTGCCTTCACCAGCCAGCGTCGCCGCAATTGCCCGCCCGATGCCGCGCGTGCCGCCGAGCACGATGGCGTTTTTCCCTTTGAGACCGAGATCCATTGTTTGGGTTTTCCCTTTTTGTTGGTCGTAACGAGTGTAACCGCGGAGGCGGAGAAAGTCCTCCCCTCACTCCGGCGAAGCCCCCACCGGCGGGCCGCCGGGCGGACGGTGCAGGAAGGTCAGCGAGGCGTAGGCGCCGACCCAGGAGCCGATCGCCGCGAAAGCGACATAGAAGGCGTTTTCGGTGTAGCTGATCACCGCGTAGGAGGAGAGCAGATACCAGACTGCGCTCCAGTTCGCCGCCGGGACGCGCTTGCGCGCAATCACGGCCGACGTGAACATCACATAGACTGCGTCGGTAGCCGCCGTCGCGACGAACACGGCGCCTGCGGTGAGGGGATCGATGGCGGCCATTGCATTTCCTCATGTGCTCATGAATGGTCGCAAAAACTAAGGGAGAGAAGAGGCCATGCAAAGCCCTACCGACATTCTCAGGAACGTCTGGACCTCCGCCGGCGGTGACCTGGCCGCGCTCGCGCGCGTGCGCCTGACCGGCGACGAGCCGCAGATCCCGTCCTCGTTCCGTGTCGCCGTCGCCGGGCAGACGACAATCGCCGCCGCAGGTCTCGCCGCTGCTGAAATCTGGCGGCTGCGCAGCGGCGAGGTGCAGGACGTGACCGTCGACATGCGTCACGCCGTCGTCGAATGCCGTTCCGAGCGCTATCTGCGCCTCGACGACAAGCCACCGCCGCCGGCCTGGGACGCCATCGCCGGCGTCTACAAGACCGGCGACAACCGCTTCGTCCGCTGCCACACCAATTTTCCGCATCACCGCGACGCCGTCTGCAAGGTGCTTGGCTGTGTGCCCGAGCGCGAGAAAGTGCAGGCTGCGCTGATGCAATGGAAGGGCGAGGATTTTGAGGCCGCGGCCTATGCTGCCGGCGGTGTCGTCGCGCTGATGCGTTCCTACGACGAATGGTCGGCGCTGCCGCAGGCGCGCGCGCTCGCCGAGCTGCCGCTGATCTCGATCGAAAAGATCGGCGATGCCGCGCCCAAGCCTTGGCCTGACGGCGATCGCCCGCTCTCTGGTCTTCGCGCGCTCGATCTCTCCCGCGTCATCGCCGGTCCCGTCGCGGGGCGCACGCTCGCAGCGCACGGCGCGGATGTGCTGCTGGTCTCGGGGCCTGAGCTGCCCGCGATTCCGTGGCTCACCATCGATACCGGCCGCGGCAAGCTCACCACCTTCATCGAGCTGAAGAGCGAAGCGGGCCAGGCGCAGATGCGCGCGCTGTTGAAGGACGCCGACATTGTCTCGCAAGGCTATCGCCCGCGGGCGCTCTCGGCCCTCGGCTTCTCGCCGGAGCAGGCCGCCGAGGTCAATCCCGGCATCGTTTACGTCACGCTGTCGGCCTATGGCCATTCGGGTCCTTGGGCCGAACGGCGCGGTTTCGATTCGCTGGTGCAGACCACGACCGGCTTCAACGATGCGGAAGGAAAGGCTGCCGGCATCGACGGTCCCAAGGAATTGCCGGCGCAGATGCTCGACCACGCCACAGGCTATCTGATGGCGTTCGGCGCGATGATGGCCAAGGCGCGCCAGGCCCGTGAAGGCGGCAGTTGGCACGTGCGCGTGTCGCTGGCGCAGACCGGACGCTGGCTGTGGAATCTCGGTCGGCTCGAGGGCGGTCTCAATACCCCGGATATTACGGGCGAAGCTGTACATGCAGCGTTCATGGAGACCGTGTCATCTGGCTTCAGCATGTTGACGGCAGTGCGCCATTCGGCCGTGCTGTCACGGACGCCGGCGCAATGGAGCCGTCCGGCAATGCCTCTCGGCAGCCATCCGCCGCAATGGCCTGCGCAAAGCTGACGTGAAGCTGACGTGTCGCAAAATTTTAACGCAAACCGAAGGACGGCCAGCGTTTTTTAGGTTGTTTGAAATCTCAATTCGGCACTATTAGCGCGATCGATGAGGCAGTTGTCTGCCGAGATCGTCGCAGACATAACCGGGCCCCATGGTAGCTGAAAATACCAAGCGATTGCAGGTGCTTACAAAACGGCGGGTGATCGCATCCGTAGTTTTACTGGCGCTTGCCGGCGCCGGCGCCTACGGCTTCCTGTTTGCGGGCGCCAATGACAAGAAGCACTCCGAAATCTCCAGCCAGTCGCGCAGGAATGCCCAGAATTTTACGCCGACGCCGTCTGAATGGGCGACGCTGACGATCGAGCCGGTCAATGCCAAGGCCTTCCGCGCCGAGTACGTCACCGAAGGCAAGGTCGCGGTGGATGAGGACCGCTCGACGCCGGTGTTCTCGCCCTATGCGGGCCGCGTGACCAAGCTGCTCGCCAAGCCGGGCGAGAGCGTGACCCAAGGTCAACCGCTATTTACAATCGAGGCCGCCGACACCGTGCAGGCCCAGAATGAATTCATCGCGGCGATGACGTCGCAGAACAAGGCAAAGTCGGCGCTCGAGCTCGCCGACATCCAGTACCGGCGCGCCAAGGATCTCTACGAGGGCCGCGCCATTCCGCTCAAGGATTATCAGCAGGCGGAAGCGACCCAGGTCCAGGCGCAGAATGACATGCGCTCTTCGGTGACGGCGCTGGAGGCCGCAAACAACAAGCTGCGCATCCTCGGTTTTACCGACGAGACGATCAAGGCGTTCCAGAGCAAGGGCACTATCAATCCGGAGATCACGATCTATGCGCCGATCTCGGGCACGGTCGTGCAGCGCAAGATCGGCCCCGGCCAATACGTCAATTCCGGTGCCAGCGATCCGGTCTTCGTGATCGGCGATCTCTCCACGGTCTGGCTCACCGCGTTCGTCCGCGAGAGCGACGCTGCCCAGGTCTGCGTCGGGCAGGACATCAGCGTCAACGTGATGGCGCTGCCGGGCCGTCCGCTGACCGCCAAGATCAACTACGTCGCCGCCGCGATCGATTCCAATACCCGCCGTCTGCTGGTCCGCGCCACCATCGACAACAAGGATGGCCTGCTCAAGCCGGAAATGTTTGCCAACGTCACGATCTATTCGGCCGGCGACCGCGCGGCGCCTGCGGTGCCGAAGCAGGCGCTGATCTACGAAGGCGACCAGGTCCGCATCTGGGTCGCGCGCGAGGACAAGTCGGTCGAGCTGCGCCAGATCAAGATCGGCCTCATCAACGGCAACCTCGTCGAGGTGACCAGCAACCTGAAGCCCGGCGAACGGATCGTCGTCAAAGGCAGTCTGTTCATCGACCGCGCGGCGTCCGGCAGCTGATCGACGACCCAAGAAACTGAAGCCAAACTGAAGCCCTGAATGGATCGCCTCGTCGCCCTTGCCGTCAACCGGCGCTTCCTGATGGTCGGCATGTTCGTCGCCGTGCTCATCGGCGGCCTGATCGCGTTCAACCAGCTCAACATCGAGGCCTATCCCGATCCGACCCCGCCGATGGTCGACATCGTCACGCAGAGCCCGGGCCTGTCGGCGGAGGAGATCGAGCGCTACATCACGATCCCGATCGAGACGCAGGTCGCGGGCCTGAAGAACCTCACGACCATCCGCACCATCTCGCTCTACGGCCTCTCCGACGTCAAACTGCAGTTCTCCTTCGCCTACACCTATGACGAGGCGTTGCAGCAGGTCCTGAACCGCCTGGCGCAGCTCGCGCCGCTGCCGGGCAATGTGCAGCCGCAGATCTCGCCGCTGAGCCCGATCGGCGAGATATTCCGCTATCGGCTGGTCGGCCCGCCGAACTACAGCGTGCTCGACCTCAAGACCATCCAGGACTGGATCCTGCAGCGCCGCTTCCGCGCCGTGCCTGGCGTGATCGACGTGACCGGGTGGGGCGGCAAGAGCAAGACCTATGAGCTTCAGGTCGACAACAACAAGCTCGTCGCCAACGGCCTGACGCTGCCGCAGCTGCTCCAGGCGGTCAGCAACTCCAACGTCAATGTCGGCGGCAACACCGTCAATATCGGCCAGCAATCAGCCGTGGTGCGCGGCGTCGGCCTGATCAAGTCGATTGACGACCTCGCCAACACCATGATCGCCCAGACCAACGGCAATCCGGTGCTGGTCAAGGACGTCGCCACCGTCACCGTCGGCCAGAGGCCGCGTCTCGGCATCGCCGGCATCGACGATTCCGACGACATCGTGCAGGGCATCGTGCTGATGCGCCGCGGCGAGCAGAGCTCGCCAACCATCAAGCGCGTCCACCAGCTCGTTCAAACCATCAACGAGTCCAGCATCCTGCCGCCCGGCGTGCGCATCGAGCGCATCTATGACCGCGGCGACCTGATCGAGCTCACCACCCACACCGTGCTGCACAACATGGTGGTCGGCATCCTCCTGATCGTGCTGTTGCAGTGGATCTTCCTGGGCGATCTGCGCAGCGCGCTGATCGTCGGCGCCACGATTCCGTTCGCGCTGTTTTTCGCCGTGATCATTCTGGTGTTGCGTGGGGAATCGGCCAATTTGCTGTCGGTCGGCGCCATCGATTTCGGCTTGATCGTGGATGCCACCGTCATCATGGTGGAGGCCATCTTCCGCCGCCTGACGCAGACCACGCCGCTGACGGAATCCGAGCAGATGTCGCCCGAGACGCTGTTCGGCATGAAGAGCCACGCCATCCTCAGCGCCGCGGCCGACGTCTCGCGCTCGATCTTCTTTGCCGCCGCGATCATCATCGCAGCCTTCCTGCCGCTGTTCACCCTGTCCGGCGTCGAGGGCAATATTTTCGGTCCGATGGCGCGCACCTATGCCTATGCGCTCGCCGGCGGCCTGCTCGCGACCTTTACCGTCACGCCGGCGCTATCCGCGATCATCCTGCCTGCACATGTCGAGGAAACCGAGACCAGGGTGATGCAGATCCTGCATCGGATCTATATGCCGGTTCTGAATTGGGCCGTCGCCAACCGCAACATCATGCTCGGCGCCTCGGTCGGCCTCGTGCTGATGACGGTCGCGCTCGGCCGGTTGCTCGGCCTCGAATTTCTGCCCAAGCTCGAAGAGGGCAATCTCTGGATCCGCGCTACGCTGCCGCCGACCATCTCGCTCCAGGAGGGCAACTCCTACGTCAACGAGATGCGCAAGCTGATCCGCGCCCGGCCCGAGGTCGAATCCGTGGTCTCGCAGCACGGCCGTCCCGACGACGGCACCGACGCCGCCGGTTTCTTCAATGCCGAGTTCTTCGCGCCGCTGAAGCCTGCGAGCGAGTGGCCAGGCACGCATGATAAAGAGGTGCTGACCGCGGAGCTGCTCAAGCAGCTTGACGATCGCTTCCCCGGCGTCGAGTTCAATTTCTCGCAGTATCTCCAGGACAACGTCTCCGAAGCCGTCTCCGGCGTGAAGGGCGAGAACTCGATCAAGCTGTTCGGCAACGATCTCCAGGCGCTGACCGACACCGCCAACAAGATCAAGTCGGTGCTGGCAACCGTGCAGGGCGTCACCGACCTCGCGGTCTTCACCTCGCTCGGGCAGCCGACCGTGCAGATCGACATCGACCGCGCCAAGGCGGCGCGCTACGGGCTCGCCCCCGGCGACATCAACGCCACCATCAAGGTCGCGATCGGCGGCGACACCGCGGGCGATATCTATGAGCCGGGCTCCGATCGCCACTTCCCGATTATTGTTCGCCTCGCGCCGGAATATCGCCGCAGCGCCGAGGCGATCCAGAACATACGGATCGGTGCGCCCGGGCCGAACGGCTCCGTCACCCAGATTCCGCTCAGCGAAGTCGCCACGATCAGCCTCGTCTCCGGCGCCGCCTACATCTATCGCGAGCAGCAGGAACGCTATCTGCCGATCAAGTTCTCGGTGCGCGAGCGCGATCTCGGCAGCGCCATCCGCGAGGCGCAGCAGAAGATCGCCGACCAGGTTCAGCTGCCGCCCGGCTCGCACATGGAATGGGTCGGCGAGTTCGGCAATCTCCAGGACGCGATCCGACGGCTGTCGATCGTGGTTCCGATCTCGCTGGCGCTGATCGGCATCCTGCTCTGGTTCAATTTCGGCTCGATGACCGACACCCTGCTCGCCATGAGCGTGATCCCGATGGCGATCTTCGGTGGCGTGCTCGGCCTGCTGATCACCGGCACCGCCTTCAGCGTCTCGGCAGCGATCGGGTTCATCGCGCTGTTCGGCATCGCGGTGATGGACGGCATCATCATCCTGTCGCAGTTCAACCAGCTGATCGACGAAGGCATGGACCGCGTAAGCGCGGTGATCCGCACCGGCGAATTGCAGCTCCGGCCCGTGCTGATGACGTGCGTCGTCGCCGGCGTCGGCCTGCTGCCGGCCGCGCTGTCCGCGGGCATCGGCTCGCAGGTGCAGAAGCCGCTCGCGGTCGTCGTCGTCACCGGCATGATGCTGGCGCCGATCGTGATCCTGGTGACGCTGCCAGTGCTGATCTCCTTCTTCTCCCGCCGCGCGCGCTAGTCTAGAGACCCTCAGAAGCCGTAGAGTCGCGCCGGATTGTCGACCAGGATTTTCTTGCGTACATCGGCATCCGGCGCCCACACCGGAAGCTGGTTGAGCAGGCGGCCATCGTCGATCGCGTGGAACGGTGCGAGGTCGGTGGCCTTGCGGCCCTCGACTTGCGCCGAATCCGGATGGGGCCAGTCGGTGCCCCAGACGATGCGATCGGGGTTCGCAGCGATGAGTGCGCGCGCAAAAGGCAACATGTCCTGATAGTCGGGCGCGAGATTCGACGAGCGATAGGCGCCCGAAATCTTCACATAGGCTTTGCCGGATTTGACCAGCGCGACCAGGTCGGCAAAGCCGGGCTGCTCCAGTCCGCGCGAGGCCGCGAGCCCGCCAAAATGGTCGAACACCGCGGGCACAGGTGAGGCCAGCACGAGATCCTTGATGGCCGAGATCATCGACAGCGTGGTGTAGAGCTGCACATGCCAGCCGCGCGCCGTCATGCGCTCGATGGCGGCGGTGAAGCGGGCGCGGCCGACTTCGGGATTGTTGACGCCGTCGGTCGCAAGATTGATGCGGATGCCGCGAAAGCCGTCCGCATGCATCGCATCGAGCTGAGCTTCCGTGGTCTTGTCGTCGATCACGGCCACCCCGCGCGCGGTCGCGCCGCGCGCTTTCATCCCGAACAGGCTGGAGGAATTGTCGGTGCCGTAGACGCTCGGCGTGACGATCACCACGCGCTCGATATGCAGCGCCTTGTGCAGCGCCGCCATCTCTTCGGGGCTTGCCGGTCCCGGCGTATAGACGCGCCCCGTGAAGAATGGATATCTCTCGACGTCGCCATGAATATGGGTGTGACAGTCGCAGGCATGCGCCGGCACGTCGAAATTGATCGGCGTCGCGGGTTGCGCTGCGTGCGCGTAGATTTTGTCGATCATGGCTGCTCCGGCGGCGGGGAAGGCGCGCGCACGTTATCACATCAGCCGGGCAGTCCCGCCACGTCGGCGCATAGCTGCTCGACCAGCTCCGCAACCGGCCGCGCGCCGTCGACGCGGACGAGCGGGCAGGGCAGACCCGCAAGCCACGCCTCATCTTTTGCGAGGCTGCGGCCGTCGCGATCACCGGCTTCGTAGTGCGCGGCCCAATCGACGAACGACGCCGTCTCCTGGTAACGCCAGCCGCCCTGTGCGACGGCATCAGCACCGAAATGCGCAGCCTCACGGGCACGCAGGCGCTGCATACGAAGCTCGCGCGGCGTGGTCACGAAGACAACGAGATCGAAGAGCGGGACGAGCTCGTCGCCCCAGCCGGTGACGGTTCCGCTCAACACCCAATCGAGACGCGGCAGAAACATCTCGCGCATCAGGCGCAGGCGGTCGGCGGCGGGGCGTGTCGTCTGGTAGGGCGGCGCCGTCGGCAGCCAGAAATAATCGTCACTGTCGTGATGCGGCAGCGCCAGCCGGCCGGCAAGCGCACGTCCGAGCGTCGTCACGCCGGATCCCGAAGCTCCCATCAGATGGATGCGGCGGCTCTTCATGGGTGTCGGCCGGAAGACTTGAAGTTACTGCCCGGACGGCGTGCGCAGGCCGTGCCAGGCGTCGCGGACCTGGTGGTAGTGCACCTCGGGCAGATAGTCTGGCGTGTTCAGGCTCAGCGTCTTGACGTCGAGATGGCCGACGGCGCTGAGCAGGGTGTAGGAGGCGATCACGCGGTCGCGCAGCGCGCCGATCAGGCGGGCCCTGGCCTGGATCAGATCGGCCTGCGAGTTCAGCACGTCGACAGTCGTGCGCTGTCCGCCGGCGGCCTCGCGCTGCACGCCCTGGAGCGCGACGGTGGCGGCCTTCACCTCGGACTCCGAGGCCGAGACCGCGATCTTGGCGCCTTCATTGGCGACCCATGCGCTGACCGCTGCGGTGCGCGCCTGGTTGCGCACCTGGTCGAGCACGAGCCGGCTCTGCGCCGTGACTTCCTTGGCCTGCCTTGTCTGCGCGGCGGCCTGGCCGCCGTCATAGATCGGCACGGTGACGTTGGCGACGATCGAGGCTTGGTCCTCGGCGAAAGTTCCGAGCGTCGGGTCGTTGTTGCGGCTTTTGCTGGCGCTGCCCTGGACGCTGGCGCTCGGCAGCAGCGCGCCTTCGGCGACTCGGATATTGGTCGAGGCGACGTCGACGTCGAAGCCGGCGGCCATCACCGCCGGGTGCTCGCGAATCGACATCGCGATCGAGTCCTCGCGGGTCTTCGGCAGATAGCGATCGACCACTTCGGCGGGGCGAAGAGCCGAAGGCGCATTGCCGATCACCTGGGAATAGGTCGCCTGGCTCACTGCGAGCGCGACCTCGGCCGCATTGAGATCGGCAAGGCCGCGATTGAGGCGCGCCTCGGCCTGGGCGCTGTCGGTCGGGGTGACGTCGCCGGCGTTGAGGCGGCGCTGGGTGATGGACAGCGTCTCGCGCAGGAAGGCGACGTTGGAGCGCTGGGCCTCGACCAGCGACTGATTGGCGAGTACGTTGGTGTAGGCCGTGACGGCGTCGAGCAATACGCCCTGGCCGACATTGCGCAGCGCCTCGCGGCCCGACTGCACCTGGAGCTCGGCGGCGCGCACGTTGTTGGCGGTGCGGAAGCCGTTGAAGAGGGTCTGCGTCACGGTGACGCCGATGATCCACGGCTTGAGATTGGCGGTCTGGATGGTGTTGTCCGGAAGCAGGTTGCGCACCGCCTGCAGGCCGGCGCTCAGGCTCGCCACGATCTGCGGCCGGTAGCCGGCGAGCGCCTGCGGCACGGTCTCGTCGGTGGCGCGCTGTCGCGCTCGCTCGGCATTGAGCGCCGGGTTGGTCTGGTAGGCTTTGACCAGCGCCTCCGGCAGGGCCTCCGCGTAGGCCGCAGCGGGCAGCGCGCAACAGAGCACCACCGTGGTCCATGCCGTCAGGACAGGACCCACGCCCGATCGACGCCGCGTCAACACGCGACCAGCTCTGGCGGCACGCCCAATCATGTAATCCCGCAAAATCCCGGCTGTCCGCCCCCGCCGACGGCGGCTCTCTTAACTGTTTACCCAGCGCCGGTCCCGCAGGCAAACTGCCGCGGGGGAAACCCCCATGAATTCCGTGCTTGTTGCAGGTGCGTCACACACGAATCCTGCACCGAATGCGCTATAGGGACCTTTGGCGGTTTCAATCCGTCAGGCGCCTGTCATTCTGGTCCGGACTCTACGGATGAAGCCGAAATTCTTCTCCGATCCCGATGCGCTCGCGGAGGAGATCATTCGCGACGTCGGAACCGATCTGGTGGTCGGTTTGCCGCTCGGTCTCGGCAAGGCCAATGATGTGATCAACGCCCTCTATGCGCGGGCCTGCGCGGATCCTTACATCAAGCTGACGTTGCTGTCGGCGCTGACCCTGGAAAAGCCGAAGCCGAAGGCCCTGATCGAACGCCGGTTCATCACGCCCGTGATCGACCGCCTGTTCGGATTGTACCCCGATCTGGCTTATGCCGCGGCGCTGCGCGAAAATCGGCTGCCGCCCAACATCAGCGTGGTCGAATTCTTCTTTCTTGCCGGACGCTGGCTGCATGTGCCGGTGGCGCAGCAGAATTACATCTCGGCCAATTACACCCACGCGGCAAGCTATCTGCTGACACGCGGGATGAACGTGGTGACACAACTGGTGGCCAAGCGCGTCGTCGATGGCGTGCCGCGCTACAGCCTGTCCTGCAACACCGATACGACGCTGGACGTGCTGCGCGAGCGGCACGCCGGACGCGCGTCGTTCAAGCTGGTCGCGCAGGTGAATTCCGAGCTGCCGTTCATGCCGGGCCCTGGCGATCTTCCAGCCGAGGAGTTCAGCGCCGTGCTGGACAGCGCGGCGACCGACTTCCCTCTGTTCGCGCCGCCGTCCGAGCCGATCTCCGATACCAAATACGCCATCGGCCTGAACGCGGCATCGACCGTGGCCGATGGCGGCACGCTTCAGATCGGCATCGGGCAGATCGGCGATGCGCTCGCGCAGGGCCTGATCCTGCGTCATCGCAATAGCGCAGCGTTTCATGATGTTGTCACGCGGCTGTCTCCGGCGCGACCGGCCGTTGCGCAGGAGGCCGGCGCCTTCGAGGCTGGCCTCTACGGCGTCAGCGAGATGGTGACCGAGGCATTCATCGGCCTGATCGACGCTGGCATTCTCAAGCGCGCCGTCGATGGCGTGGTGCTGCACGGCGCCTTCTTTCTCGGTCCCAAATCCTTCTATCGCGCGTTGCGCGAGATGCCGCCGGACCAGATCGCGCGCATCCAAATGATGCCGGTCTCGTTCACCAACGAGCTCTATGGCGAGGAGGATCGGAAGCGCCGCGATCGCGTCGATGCACGCTTCATCAACAACGCGATGATGGCGACGCTGCTGGGCGCAGCGGTCTCCGACGGTCTCGACGACGGCCAGGTCGTGAGCGGCGTCGGCGGGCAATACAACTTCGTGGCACAGGCCTTCGCGCTTCACGGCGCGCGATCGGTTCTGACGCTCGAAGCCACGCGGCAGGGCGGCACTGCGCTGAAATCCAACATTCTCTGGCGCTACGGACACGAGACCATTCCTCGCCATCTGCGCGATGTCTTCGTCACCGAATACGGCGTTGCCGACCTCAAGGGAAAGTCGGATGCCGATGTGATCGCGGCCATGCTCGAGATCGCCGACTCGCGCTTCCAGGACGAGCTCGCGCGTGTTGCGAAGGCCGCCGGCAAACTGCCGCGGGGCTACGAAATTCCGGCGGCCCATCGCGAAAATCATCCCGAGCGGATCGCGGCAGCGCTCAAGCCCGCGCGCGAGGCCGGGCTGTTGCCGTCGTTCCCGTTCGGCTGCGATTTCACCGAGGTGGAGCAGCGCCTCATTCCGGCGCTGGAGATTCTCCAGGGCGCGCAACATTCGCTGCGCGCGCTGGCGGATCTTCTGTGGCAGGGCTTGTTGCAAAAGCCTGATACAGACGCCGAGGCGTGTCTCGCACGCCTCGGCCTCGATCGCCCAAAAACGTGGGCCGAGCGATTCTATCGCGCGCTGGTCAGCGCGGCGCTGCTGCAGAGTCGCGCCGCATGAAGCCTACCGGTTCTTGTTCACCGGCTTTCGCTTCTCGATGAACGCCGCCATGCCTTCGGAGCGGTCTTCGAGCGCGAACGTCGAGTGGAACAGATTGCGCTCGACGCTCATGCCTTCGGCAAGCGTGGTCTCGAAGGCGCGGTTGACCGCTTCCTTGGCCATCGCCACCGCGGGCCGCGACATCGAAGCGATCTTCTCGGCCGCCGCCATGGTCTCGTCCATCAGCTTGTCGGCCGGCACGATGCGGCTGACGAGGCCCGAGCGTTCGGCCTCAGCTGCATCCATCATGCGGCCGGTGAGGCAGAGATCCATCGCCTTGGACTTGCCGATCGCGCGGGTGAGGCGCTGGGTGCCGCCGATGCCGGGAATGGTGCCGAGCGTGATCTCGGGCTGGCCGAATTTGGCGGTGTCGGCGGCGATGATGAAGTCGCACATCATCGCGAGCTCGCAGCCGCCGCCGAGCGCATAGCCGGCGACCGCGGCAATGGTCGGCTTGCGGCAGCGTGCGACGCGGTCGCCGCCGATCGCGGCAAAATCCTCGGAGAACATGTCGATGAAGCCCTTCGGCTGCATCTCCTTGATGTCGGCGCCGGCGGCAAAGGCCTTCTCGCTGCCGGTCACGACGATGCAGCCGATGGCGTCATCGGCTTCGAGATCATCGACGGCCGCCGCGATCTCGCGAAAGACGCCGAAGGAGAGCGCGTTGAGCATTTTCGGCCGGTTCAGCTTGATGATGCCGACCGCGCCTTTGCTTTCGACGATGATGTGTTCGAACGTGCTCATGCTCCACCCACGCGTTTGATTGGGCGGGCAATGTGCCCGCTGGCGCGGATGCCTTCAAGGGGGCCAAAAGCCGCCGGGACGCGCACGCAACGCGCGCGCCCTCAAAATGAGCCGTAGGCCAAGACCTCGGGCCAAGACCTCGGCCGAGACCCAGGCCGAGTATTAGGCCATGAACATGCGCGCGGCCGAGGCCAGCGTCAGCAGCGTACCGACGCCAATGAAGATCTTGCCGATCAGGGAGCTCTGGTCCCAGGCCGAACTCGGCTGGCTGCTTGCCATCATGGGCGCCGGACGCGGCTGGGCGTCGGTCGCGGCGACCACCGCTTTCTGCGCGGGCGGATTGTCCTGTTGCAGGGAGCGATCGAGGTCGTTGAGCTGGTCAGGTGGGACGACCTGGTTTTCGGCGCCGGGCGCGGCGGGACTATCAGCCGCGGCCTGCACATTGTCGTTGGCGCGGCCTGTCATCGCCGAGGCTGCGGCCGCAGGCGGCGTGTCGGCCGCCGCGAGTTGCGCGTTCGCATTGGCGACTTCCGGCGGCATCTGGCCCGAGGCCGGGACGTCGGTACTGGCCTCCTTGCCGGTCTTGTTGGCGGCCTTGGCTTCGTCGACTTGCGTCGTGGCAGCCGTCTTGTCGTCGGATTTCTGCGCCGTCTTGCTGTCGGTGTGGCGGCGCGACGAATGGCGTTGCTGCTTGCCCGGCTTGACTGCTTCGGCCTGTTTGCTTGCGCCGTCCGGGTTGGTGCTCGCAGAGCTCGGCGCGGCTTGCACCGAAGCTCCAAACAGCAGCAATAGTCCGGCAAGAGCGACCAATGCCGCGCGCGCGCTGGCTTTCATCATGTTGACGATCTCCCCAATTCGCCCGTCCCGGGAGCGAACAGAGACCCCGGCCCATGACGACAGCGGGGCAAAAAATGGGAATCTTCGGGCCACACTGGGCAAAACCGGGGCAAACCCGCCGGGCGTATCGGCCCGCCGGGTGCGGCAGGGACCGATCGGTGTTATGAGCCCTGACAGAGTTTCTGCGGCTGCTTCGGGGGCACGGATCAGTGTTGATCACGATTTCGTGATTAAGCGGATCGCGGCGTAACAAATTGAAAGAGCGGCCGAATTGCAATGGTGAGGGGCGCGCGTGCGCGGACGTGAGGACGAGTGGACCGGCCTGATGCGGTCGGCCATGGCAGGCGATGATGCGGCGTATCATCGCTTGTTGAGAGAAATCACGCCTGTGCTGCGCGCTGCCGCGAGGCGCGGTTTGGCGCGTGCCGGGCAGCCTCCCGACCAGGCCGAGGATATCGTGCAGGAGATTTTGTTGGCGGTGCATCTGAAGCGGCACACCTGGGACAGCGAAGCGCCCTTCGCCCCCTGGCTGTTCGCGATCGGGCGCAACAAGCTGATCGATGCGCTCCGGCGTCGCGGCCGCCGCGTCTTCGTCAACATCGACGATTTCGCCGAAACGCTGCCCGGCGAGACGCCGCAGGAGACGGCCTCGGCAGGCGAGGTCACCGCGCAGCTCAACACGCTGCCGCAGCGCCAGCGCGACGTGTTGCAATCGATCGCAGTCGACAGCGCCTCGATCAAGGATACGGCGACAAAGTTCTCGATGAGCGAAGGTGCCGTGCGGGTCGCACTGCATCGGGGGCTCGCGGCCCTGACTGCCAAACTACGGGACCACTAGTCATGGAAACCGACCAACTCATTCGTAGCCTTGCGGCCGATAACACCCATCGCGCCCCCCGTGTCGGCGCGATGCTGACCATGGCTCTTCTCGTGATGGCGCCGCTATCGATCCTGATCTTTGCGACGTTCCTCGGTGTGCGGCCGGACGTGACGAGCGCCATGCACAACCCGTTCTTCGACATGAAGTTCGCAGTCACGCTGTCGCTGGCGATCCCCGCGATCATCATCAGCCTGCATCTGTCGCGGCCCGAGGCCTTGATGCGCGGTTGGGGCTGGCTCTTGCTACTCCCCGTCGGGCTGCTTGCGGTCGCGATCGGCAGCGAGGCGATGATGGCGCCGGCCATGCCGGTGACGATGCGGCTCGTCGGTAAGAACTCGCGGTGGTGCATGTTGGCGATCCCCGCGATGTCGCTGCCGCTGCTCGCCGGCGCCCTGTTCGGTCTGCGCCACGGCGCGCCGTCGCGGCCGGCGCTTGCCGGCGCGCTCGCCGGCCTGCTGTCGGCCGGGCTCGCCGCGACGCTCTATGCGTCGCATTGCACGGACGACTCGCCGCTGTTCGTCGCGACCTGGTACACGATCGCGACCGCGGTCGTGACCGCGATCGGCGCGGCGGTCGGGTCGAGAGTCCTGCGGTACTGAGGCGACGACCACGTCGAGACGCTCTTCGAAAGGAGAGCGTCGGTGCATGCTTCGGTTTTGTGACCGCGCGTCTGGTTGTAAATCCTTGATTGGAGTTTGCTGATACCCTAATACCGCTACGGACAGGTACGACACGGGTGCGGTGGTGAGGACGATCATTGCTGACGACCACGCCATCATGCGGGAAGGCCTGAAGCAGCTTCTGTCGACCGTGGACGAGTTTGCTGTCAGTGGAGAAGCGGCGGACGCTGAAGGTGTCCACCGGTTGCTGAATGAACGCGGCGCCGATCTTCTCATCCTCGATCTCGGCATGCCGGGTGTGAGCGGGTCTCAGTTCATAGCCAGCCTGAGAGCCGCATGGCCGGAGCTGCGGGTTCTTGTCCTCACCGCCAATGTCGAGCCGCGTTCCGTTCGAACAGCTCTTTCCGCAGGCGCGAATGGCTACTTGACCAAGAGCGGCGATCCATCCGAGCTGATAGCTGCGATCGATGCCATCCGAAAAGGCAACATCTACGTCGCGGAGGAAGTTCGTTTTGCGGTGGACCAGCATGACGGCGCGGGCGAAACCATGGAACTTGCGGGTGCGGTCATGTCTCCCGTCACGCTCACACGGCGTGAGCGGCAGATCCTGGGGATGATCGCTCACGGCGTCACCAGTCGCGACGTCGCCAGCCGTCTCGGCATCAGCCCGCTGACCGCCCGGAAGCATCGCGAGAATCTCATGCGCAAGCTTGATCTGCATAGTGGTGCTGAATTGACCGCCTATGCGGTTCGTCTCGGCCTTCCGGCGGGCTAGCCCGACGGCAATTCGCGAACGAAGCCGCCGCATCCGCCGGCGTGCGGAGAGATTTCGATGCAGGACGACAAGATACGCGCAGCGCTCGTCGAGCTCTTGTATCGCAATTCCTATGGGGTGGTGGTCGCCAACGTCCTCATCTCGCTGACGGCAGCGTACGTGCTGAAGGGCACGGTAACGGCGAGCTGGCTGATCGGATGGCTCGGCGCGGTATATCTGCTCACCGCCATACGCGTCCTGGCGGCGCGCCGGTTCTTCAGTCGGGATCGAGAGCCGGCGTCCGTGTTGCGATGGGCCTGGCTTGCGGCTGCATTTTCCTGCGTGTCGGGCCTCCTGTGGGGGATGCTCGGCTGGGTTGGGTTTCTTCCTCAAGAGCCCGTTCCGTTTTCATTCACCGTCATTGCTTTGACCGGCTTGATCTGCGGCACGGTTCCGTCGCTCTCGGCGTTTCCGCCGGCTCTCGTCGGTTCGATCATCGCAACGGTGCTTCCGATCACGGTCCGCTCCATCACCAATGGCGGGGATATCTCCGGCGCATATCTCGCCCTGCTTGCGGGGCTTGTGACCATTAATTTCTATTACTGCCGCACAACGTACCGGATGCTGCGCGAGTCCATCAGGTTGCGCCTGGAAAATGTCGAGCTGGTCAGCCACCTCCAGGAAGAACGCGACCGCGCGCAAGCCGCCGATCGTGCGAAAACGCGCTTCCTTGCAGCCGCCAGTCATGACCTGCGCCAGCCGATCCATGCCTTGAGCCTGCTGATCGCAACGCTCGCGGCGCTGGGCCAGCGCGGCGTCGTCCAATCCGGCGATGCACGCGATCTGGCCGGCAAGGCCAAATCCATTGTTGGAAACCTCGGCGCCCTTCTGAATGGACTGCTCGACATCTCCCGGCTCGATGCCGGTGTCGTCACCGTTGCCAGGGAGACAGTGAATCTGTCCCAACTGTTCTCGCAGCTCGGCAACGAATTCGCGTCGGCGGCGAAGGATCGTGGCCTTGATTGGCGCGTCGTCGAGAGCCGTCTACAGGTGGACAGTGATCCCATGATGCTGAAGCGGGTCCTGGGCAATCTGCTGTCGAACGCCTTTCGATACACGGGATCCGGCGGCGTCCTGCTCGGCTGCCGCAGGCGCGGCACGTCGGTGGAAATCCAGGTTTGGGATACCGGTCCCGGCATCCCCGCAGATCAACAAGCCATGGTGTTCGAGGAGTTCGTGCAATTGCACAACCCGGCGAGGGATCGCACGCAAGGCCTTGGCCTCGGCCTCGCCATTGTTCGCCGCACTGCCGTGTTGCTGCAACATCCGCTGAAGCTGGTCTCCGTCACCGGGCGTGGTTCGATGTTTTCCGTTACGGTTCCGAAAGCCAGCGCGGTGGCAGCTCCCTTGCGCGATGGCAAGCCATCGCCCGCAGGCATCGCCGTAGGCATCATGGTCGTGGAGGACGAGAAGGATATTCTCGATGTCATGGTGCACTTGCTCACGCTGCAGGGGCATCGGGTCTATGCCGGCCGATCTGCCGCCGAGGTGCTGCAGCGTCATGCAGAGGCGATGATGGCCGGCGATGCACCGGTCGATTTGATTGTCGCCGACTACCGCCTCGGAGATGGTGTTACGGGCCTCGACGCAATCGAGGCTCTTCGCGCCGATATCGGCCGGCGGGTTCCTGCCGTTATCGTGACCGGCGATACTTCGCCGTCGCGCATCAAGGAAGCCACCGCCAGCGGTCATCGCATTCTGCACAAGCCGGTTACCGGTGAGGAATTGCACGAAGCGATCGTTGCGACCTGCCTTGGCGATAAGGAACTTGGCGACACGGAATCGGTCGACAACGGTCGCTAACGAGAGGACTGGCTGTCCCCAGCCTCCTCATCGGCGGCGAAATACGACATCTGCCGTATCGCTCGCGAATGAACCCGGCGATATCTTTCGACTCAACAGGACGCGCTCGAACGACAGCCGATCTTGAAATCGGCAGTTGGTGCAGGAGCATGCCATCAACGGGCCTATCAAGACGGGCAGCTTCGCTTCGGGAAGTCTCGCACGGCGGCGGTGAAGCTGATGGGTTCCGATAGAGCGACGAATGTGCCGACGCGCGCGCTCCGCTTGCGCTCCCATGCCTCAAGGCAAAGAAAGCACCCCTTTTCGATCAAGGTCGCGTTGGCGAGTACGGCCATCGTGCGGGCCGGGGTGACGGGGCTGATCCTCGCCGGCACATGCGTTGCGGCTCATCTTGCGATAACGCCCGCGTTTGCCGATGGCGGCCAGGGCGGCGCTCCACCGATCGGTGTTTCCGGCGGCGCCGGCGGTACCGCGACATCGCCAACCGGCGGTCATGGAAGCGATGAGGACCCCGCAACCTTGCTTGGCGCCGGCGGTGGCGGCGGCGGCGGCGTCAGCCTCAGCACAGGCGTTGGTGGCGCCGGCGGCACCGGCGGCACAGTCGACCCGGCTAGCGGCCATACGGCCGGTGGCGATGGCGGCGCCGGGGGTAATTTCGGCCTGGTGACACCATCAGCGGCGATCGTTGCTCCGGTATCCGGGACGGTCGGCGGCACTGGCGGGAGTACCGCCGGTACCAACTTCGGTAGTGGTGGCGGTGGCGGCGGCGGCGAAGGCGGTGGCGGCGCCCTGTTGACCGGGGCCGCCGCAAGTTCGAACGCCTCGACCATTGCCGGCGGCAGTGGCGGCGCCGGCGGTGCTTCCGGGGACACTTTGGTCATCTCGGGTTCAGGCGGCGGCGGCGGCGCCGGAGGCGTCGGCGTGGCACTGACCGGTGGCGCGAACTTCACCAATAATGCGGGGGCAACGGCTCAGGGCGGCGCCGGCGGTGCCGGCGGCGCCGCCGGCTTCTCGATAAACGACATTGCCGGCAACGGTGGCAATGGTGGCAATGGCGGTACGGGTGTGTCGCTGGTCAATGGCGGCACCCTGACAAACGCCGGCACAATCACCGGCGGTGCGGCCGGGGCGGGTGGGCTTGGCGGAGTGGGGGCCGTTAATGGTGCCAATGGCGTCAATGGTCTCGGCGGCACCGGCGTCTCGGGCACGAACATCACTGTCGTCAATAGCGGGACGATTTCCGGCGGCGCCGGTGGCGGACTTGCCATCGCCTTCACCGGCGGCATCAATACGCTGGCGCTGCAGGCAGGATCGACCATCACCGGCAATGTGGTGGCATTCAGCAGCGCCGACACGTTGCGGCTCGGCGGCACCACGAATGCCACGTTTGACATCTCCGGCGTCGGTGCGGCAGCCCAGTATCGTAGCTTCGGCATTTTCGAGAAAGCAGGCTCCAGCACCTGGACGCTGACCGGCACGAGCACCTTTAGCGGCTCGACGGTCGTCAACGGCGGGACCCTGCTCGCCGGCAGTGCCGGCGCGTTCAGCGCCACCAGCGCAACGACGATCAATGGCGGCGCCGTCGACCTCGGCGGCACTGCGCAGACTATCAACAACGTGGCGCTGGCGGGCGGCGCGCTGAAGAACGGTTCCCTGACCGGCACGGTCATCTCGACCGGCGGCGGGATCGGCGGTCTTGGCGGCACCATGAGCCTGGTCGCGAACGGCGGCACCACGGTCGTCAACCCCGGCAACACCTATACCGGCACGACCACAGTCAATAGCGGTGCGATCCTCTTCACCCCCAACGACAATTCGTTTAGCGCGGCCAGCGCGGTGACGATCAACAGCGGCGGCAGCTTCCTTCTGACCGGCTCCCTTCAGACCATCAACACGGTGACACTGGCAGGCGGATCGCTGGAGGGAGGCATACTGAACGGCGCGGTGACCTCGACCGGCGGCACGCTGATCAACATGTTCGGCAGCATGAGCCTGACCGCGAACGGCGGCACCACCACCGTGGGTGGCTTCAATAGCGGGTATACCGGTGCGACCACGGTCAACGGCGGCGCGACGCTGCTCGGCGGCGTCGCCAATGGGTTCAGTGCCGTCAGCGCCACGACCATCAACACCGGAGGCACGGTTAATCTCGGCGGCCTTGCGCAGACCATCAACAGTGTGACGCTGGCGGGTGGCTCGTTGGGCAATGGCGCGTTGACCGGCGCGGTGATCTCGACCGGCGGCACGATCAGCAGCACGAGCGGCAGCATGAGCCTGACGGCGAATGGCGGCACCACCTTTTACGTCGGCAACACCTACACTGGTGCCACCACGGTCAACAATGGCGCCACCCTGGTCAGTATCTTCGGCTTTGGGTTCAGCGCTGCGAGCGCGATGACGATCAACACCGGCGGCACCGTCGATCTCGGCGGGACTACGGAGATCGTCAACGCGGTGGCGCTGGCGGGCGGGACGCTGAAGAGTGGCGCGTTGTTCGGCGCGGTGACCTCGACCGGAGGCACGCTGGACAGCCTCAACGGCACCATGAGCCTCACGGTGAACGGCGGCGCCACCAACGTCACCGGCACCAACAGCTATACCGGCCCGACCACCGTGAATGGCGGCCTGCTGTCGGTCAACGGTTCTGTTTCCAGCGACGTGACAGTGAATGCCGGCGGCACGCTCGGCGGCAATGGCACCGTCGGCAACACCATTATCAATGGCGGTGCGTTGGCGCCGGGCAATTCGATCGGTCTGTTGACCGTCAATGGCAACCTCTCGTTCACGGCGGCATCGAGCTACATGGTGCAAGTTTCGCCGGCCAATGCCGACCGTACCAACGTCACCGGCGTGGCGACGCTCGGCGGCGCGACGGTGAACGCGAGCTTTGCGCCGGGCACTTATGTCGCCAGGCAATACACGATCCTCAATGCGGCCGGCGGCGTGAACGGCACATTTTCGTCGCTGGTCAGCACCGATCTGCCGTCGGGCTTTAGCTCAAGCCTCAGCTACGATGCTCATAACCATGACGTGTATCTCAACCTCGTGCTCGGCTTCATCCCACCGTCGGGCGCAGGCCTGAACGCCAACCAGCAGAATGTCGGCAACGCCCTCGTCAATTTCTTCAATAGCACTGGCGGCATTCCGATCGTGTTCGGCGGCCTGACGCCCGCCGGGCTCACGCAGCTTTCCGGCGAAGCCGGCACTGCGCCGCAGCAGACCACCTTCAATGCGATGAACCAGTTCATGGGCGTGATGACCGATCCGTTCGTCGCTGGCCGCGGCGACGGCGTCTCGTCCGGGGGCACGCCTGCCGGTTACGCCGATGAGCAAGCCTCGGCCTACGCGCAAAAACGCAAGCCGGCCGACGCATTGGCTGCAATCTATGCCAAGGCACCACCGCGCGCGCCGACATTCGAACAGCGCTGGAGCGTGTGGGCCGCGGCATTTGGCGGATCACAGAGCACCGACGGCAATGCGGCGCTCGGGTCGAACAACACCACCAGCAGCATCTATGGCACCGCGGTCGGCGCCGACTATCGCATCTCGCCGGACACGCTGGTCGGCGTTGCGCTCGCCGGCGGCGGCACCAATTTCTCGATTGCAAATAATCTCGGCGGCGGACGCTCCGACCTGTTCCAGGCCGGCGCGTTCATTCGACACAACATGGGTGCGGCTTATCTGACCGGTGCGCTGGCCTATGGCTGGCAGGACATCACCACAGACCGCACGGTCACCATCGCGGGCGTTGACCGGCTGCGCGCTGAGTTCAAGGCCAATGCCTGGTCGGGGCGGCTCGAAGGCGGCTACCGCTTCGTGGCGCAAGGTTTCGGGCTCACGCCTTATGCCGCCGGGCAGGGTACGACCTTCGACCTGCCGAACTATGCCGAAACCGCGATCGTCGGTTCCAACATGTTTGCGCTCGCTTACAATTCGAAGAGCGTCACCGATACCCGCAGCGAGCTCGGCCTGCGCACCGACAAGTCCTTTGCGATTCAGGACGGCATCCTGACGCTGCGCGGCCGTGCCGCCTGGGCGCACGACTTCAATCCGGACCGCGCGATTGCAGCAACCTTCCAGACGCTGCCCGGCGCGAGCTTCGTCGTCAGCGGTGCGGCGATGGCGTCCGATTCGGCGCTCGTCACTGGCTCGGCAGAGATGAAGTGGCTCAGCGGCTGGTCGACGGCCGCGACCTTCGATGGCGAATTTTCCAACGTGACGCGTTCCTATGCCGGCAAGGGCGTGGTGCGGTACGCGTGGTGAGAGAATAGCGCTTGGGCTTGCCGGCTAAACGGCCGGCGCCGGGCTTCCCGTGCCCTGCTGCATGCGGTGGAAGCGCAACACCTGCTGCGCCGTCGAGCCGCGCAGGGCCTCGTAGGTATCGCGCAGGGTCAGCATGTCGGTCTGCGAGCCGCCGGACAGCTTTTCGCGCATGGCGATGATCGCGCGCACGCCCGACCATTGCATGCCGGCGACCTTGGCGAGGATCATCACGCCCTCGGTGCGGCTCTCGATCATCATGTTCTCGGCGGTCTCGACCGAAACGCCGGCGAGCGCTGCGAGCCCTGCATTGGTCTCATCGAACTTGCCCTGTTCGGCGAAGGCCGTGACCTGGAATTCGTTGAGGCGGCCGTCGTCGTGGAGCGACTTCACCAGCGCGCGTGCCATCTCGGTCTGCCGGCTCATGGCGGCGGCACGGACGCGCTGCGCCGCTTCCTGGACCACGCTCGACACCTCGTCGGCGAGTTCGGGATGAGCGGCCTCCAGCTTCCTGCGCACGCTCAGCGAGGCCTTGGCAATCAGCTTCAGATAATGATGGCGCGGCAGGTCGGGCCGCACGCCGATGCAGGTGGCAAGATCATCGTCACGTTCGGCGCGCGTCACGAGGTCGGTGAGGCTGCCCTCGGAGAGCCGTGCGCCCGGATTGCCGACGGTCGACTGCACCACGTCTTCGTTGCCACGCGCCACCAGCACGTCCGTCAGCGCTTCCGACAGCACCCGCCGCAACGAGATCGCCTTGAGGTGGGCCTGGCTCTTGCTGCGCGCGATCTCGATCAGGGTCGTCTCGTCAAGCCGCTCCGACTTCGTCAGCACTGGGCCGGCGACCTCGATCACATCGTCGAGTGCGAGGGTACGGATGATCTGGGGCGGTGCGGCCGGGACCGGCGCGAGCCGGTCGGCGAGCAGCGCTTTTGCCGAGGTCTCGATCTGCCCGACCAGGCATTGGAAGACGTCGTCGAACACGCGGATATGGTCGTCGGAATAATCCACCGCATTGTTGACGAAGAGGTCGGCGACCCGGCGCAGCGTCTCGACCCGGCGGGCGACGGTGCCGTGCGAGAGTGCAGACTGCAATTCCTCAAGCAAATTCTCGGATGACTTGACGGATTTGGTTCTCATGGCCCTGTCCTGGAGCATTCGATCCGGCGGCGTCTTCTCACGCGCCGGCAGCAAATGGATTAGTCAACTGGTTGCAATACGGTTGCGCCCTTGCGCCTTGGCGGAATAGAGCGCGCTGTCGGCGCGCGCGAGAAACGTGTCGGCAGTATCATTGTCGCGCAGCGTCACGACGCCGGCGGAAATCGTCACGTGCATACCGGGCGAGAATGCGCTCCAGTCGAGTTCGGCGACGATGCTGCGCAGCCGATCGAGCGTGCGCGATGCGGCCTCGCTTGCGGTGCCGGGCAGCAGCAGCAGAAACTCCTCGCCGCCATAGCGGCCGAAACGGTCGTCGGGCCGGATATTGGCGAAGATGGTGATGGCGAAGGTCCGCAGCACCTCGTCGCCGACGGGATGGCCGTGGGCGTCGTTGATGCGCTTGAACCAGTCGAGATCGATCAGGGCGATGGCGCACGGTGCGGATGCCTGCCGCGAGTTTTCCATCTCTGCGTCGAGCAGCCGCATGATGCAGCGGCGGTTGAAGGAGCCGGTCAGCTCGTCGAGCTCGGCGAGCTCCTCGATGCGCTGATAGGCATCTTTCAGCTCGATGCTGCGCCGGTACAGGATCTTGCGCAGCGTGGCACCGAACAGGCCGAGGAAGGCGCACTGGCCGATCACCAGCATGAAGCACAGCATCGAGGCGGTCCGCTGCAGCCGCGTCGCCACCGGCATGCCGATCGGCAGGTCCGAGCCGAGGAATACGGCCGCAAGCGCGGCGGAGGCGAGCGCCCAGGTCAGCATCGCCTGGGCCGAGGTCATGCGCAGCGTGCCGAATGCGAAGATCAGGAACAGCACGCTGATGAACGCAATTCCGATTGTCGGCACCGACACCAGGAATATGAATTGCAGCGCCATATGCGCCGAGATCTGGAACACCGTGAGATAATGGTCGGTGCGCTTGTCGCCGACGCCGGCCTCCGACATCACGACGAAGATGCCGATGATCAGGAGGCCGCCGACCCAGAACAGCGACGGAACGTTCATGTGAACGGCGCCGTCATAGGCGTAGATCAGCAGGACCGAGGCGCCGAGGGAGTAGCTGACGACCTGGCCGAGATACATCTGCCGGCGCTGGCGGACCCGCCGTGCCAGCACTTCGGGTGGGGCCGCCTCGGACGTGAGGACGAGATCCGCGACCTCGGCGGCATTCCTCTCCGGAAAGGACGTCGCGGCCGTGCTCATGGTCCCGCCAATGGTGGATGTCAGCCGAAAAAATCTACGTGGCAAGCCTTTAGGTTTGGTATCCTTTTGCACCGAATCCGGGGAATGCGGCACGGTGAGGGGCTCGTGCAGCGCGGAATTTTGCAGCCAGTTAGGCATCGCAGGCGATATCGCGGACCAAAGCCGGTCCCGTGCGACATAAGGTGCACAGGGCCGTGTTATGGACCGGGCTCGACTGGGCCGTATGCCGGCTCTCGGCAAATCCACGAGAGAGTGTTTCCGTATTATGTTACCGTTCTGGAAAGATGCGGCCGACCGCCACGGGTGGGACAAGGAAATTGCGCGTATGTGGGGTAAATCACACGGATCCCCGTATGACTGCGGTAGGTTGAAGAATTTCACCCCTCCCGTCGAACCGTCCCCCGCATCGCCCCGACCAACTTTGCGAGACGGCCTTTGAGCGTGACACAGGCGGCTACGGACGAGGTCCTTATCGCCAGGATCGCCCAAGGCGACCGGCTTGCCATGCAGGTGCTGTACGGGCGGCACCATGTCAGGGTGTATCGGTTCGGGCTGAGGCTCGTGCGGGACGAGCAGATGGCGGAAGACCTCATCAGCGAGGTATTTCTCGACGTCTGGCGTCAAGCCGGCAAGTTCGAGGGCCGATCCGCCGTTTCAACCTGGCTGCTGGCAATCACCCGATTCAAGGCCCTGTCTGCGCTTCGGCGCCGAAAGGATTTTGAATTGGACGACGAGGCCGCCAATGCGATCGAGGATTCGTCCGACAATCCGGAAACGGCGGTTCAGAAGAAGAATACCAGTGAAGCGTTGCGGGAGTGTCTGACGGGCCTCTCGCCTGACCATCGGGAAATCGTCGACCTCGTCTACTACCACGAGAAGTCCGTGGAAGAGGTGGCCGAGATCGTCGGGATCCCGGAGAACACTGTGAAGACGCGCTTGTTCTATGCGCGCAAGAAATTGGCCGAACTGCTGAAGGCAGCCGGCATTGAGCGAGGCTGGCCATGATGGCACTGAGCAAGAAGATGCTGGAGCAAGAGCCCAGTGAGATCGAGATGCTGCTGCCGTGGCATGCCGCCGGCACGCTGAACGCGCGCGATGCCCGCCGCGTCGAGGAAGCGCTCGCCAGCGATCCGGCGCTCGCCAGGCAATATGCGGCGATCCGCGGCGAATACGAAGAGACCATTCATCTGAACGAGAGCCTGGGCGCTCCGTCGGCGCGCGCGATGCAGAAGCTGTTCGCCGCGATCGACGCCGAGCCGGCGCGGGCCATCGGTTCGCTGCCGCTGTCGGCGCGCATTGCCACCTTCTTCGCGAGCCTGTCGCCGCGCACGCTGGCCTGGTCGGCGAGCCTTGGCGCCGTCGCGCTGCTGCTGCAGGCCGGCATCATTGGCGCGGTGCTGATGAAGACCCAGACCTCGACCTTCCAGACCGCATCGCTCTCGACCGGCGCGCCGATCACGCGCGAGCTCGGGGCGGCAGCACCTTCGCGGGCGCTGGTGCGCTTCACGCCCGAGGCGCGCGTCGCCGACATCACCGCGCTGCTCGACAGCTACCAGGCCTCGATCATCGGCGATGCCAGGGGCGGCATGTTCCGCCTGCAGTTCGACAAGGCGATGAGCCAGGACGAGCTCACTGCGCTGCTCGGCAGGATGCAGCGCGAGAAGTTCGTCAACCTCGCCGTGGCGGCGCCTTAAGCGCGCCGCTGCACCAATGAGGCGCAAGTCCGAGAGTCAGTTGCGAGCCGGGGCCTATGCTTCGCCGGTCGGAGCCGCGCTCCTGCTCGCCGCCTCCCTCGGCATCGAGGTGGCGCACGCCCAGGCGATCATGCGCACGCCGACCATCAGCGTTCCCTCGCGGACGCCGACCATCAGTCCCAGCATTGCGGCCAGGGCGGTGAGTGTCGATCACGGGCCGCATGTGGTGACGACCGCCCGGATCTCGGCGCGGATGGCGACGAACCCGGTGCTGCCCTATGCGCGCTACTCGCCGAACCTCTATCCGGCCTGCACGGCTGCCTATCGCGATGCTGACGGCGAATGCCTGGCGCAGGCGAATGGAAGCGGCGACGGCTCCGGCAAATCGGCCAGGAAGAGCGTTGGCAAGGCGCGGGGGAATACTACGCCCGTCGCCGTCAATCTGCGCAGCTTCGCCAACGAGTTCGTGGCCGAGATCGACAGCGCGCTGTCGCTGACCGAGGCCGATGAGCTGGCGCGGCGCCACGGTTTGAGGCGTGTCTCTTCGGAAAGCTTTCCGCTGATCGGAGCCACGGTCGGCCTGTTCCGTATCGCCGACGGCCGGCCGTACGAGACGGTGCGGCGCGAATTTGCCGCCGACGGCAGCGTGCGTTCGCTGCAGCCGAACTTCCGCTACGTGCTCCAGGACCAGAAGTCGGCGGTGCCGACCGAGGGCGATCCGGCGCAATATGTGCTGTCGAAGCTGCGCCTGCCGCAGGCGCACACGCTGGCGCACGGCGCCAATGTCACCGTCGCGGTCATCGATTCAGGCATCGACGCCAGGCACCCCGAACTCGCCAACTCCATCGCCGACAATTTCGACGCGCTCGGCAGCAGCGAGGGCCCCCATATCCACGGCACCGGCATTGCGGGGGCGATCGTGGCGCATGCGAGGCTGATGGGTAGCGCGCCGGAAGCGCGCATCATCGCCATTCGCGCCTTCGGCGGCACCACCGGCAGCGCCGAGAGTTCGTCCTACGTCATCCTGCGCTCACTCAATTACGCGGCCGAGCACGGCGCCCAGATCGTCAATATGAGCTTTGCCGGTCCGAAGGACGCGGTGATCGAGCGTGCGATCGCCGCAACGGCCGCGCGCGGCCTGGTGCTGGTCGCGGCCGCCGGCAACGCCGGCGCCAAATCGCCGCCACTTTACCCCGCCGCCAATCCCAATGTGATCGCGGTCAGCGCGACCGACCAGCAGGACAAGCTGTTCACCGCGTCCAACCGCGGCAATTACATCGCGCTGGCGGCGCCCGGCGTCGACATCTTCCTGCCGGCGCCGGATGGCAAATACCAGATGACGTCGGGCACCTCGTTCTCGGCCGCCTATGTCTCCGGCGTTGCGGCCTTGCTGCTCGAGCGCAACTATTCCCTGAAGCCGGAAGCGCTGCGCATGACGCTGTCGAAGACCGCGCGTGACCTCGGTTCACCCGGGCGTGATGATCTCTACGGCGACGGTGAGCCCGATGCGTTTGCCGCGGTGATGGCTGTTCCGGCCGACAGCGCGACGCCGGTCGCGGCTGCCTCAGGTACAACTAAACGTGAAGATGCCGAGAAGCGTCGCGACGACCCTGGCATCCGCGCGATCGAGCAGCCCTCGCTGTCGAGCGCGGGCGATAAATCCACGGTTTCTCAGGCGGATAGACCGGCGGCGCGATAGCGCCTGCGACAACCTTGCGCGTCGGCCAAAGGTTAAAAAATCGAAGGCCGCTTTGAACGTTCAGCCAGCTGCCACGACCAATTTATGTGGGAGCGGTCATCCCTCCCCATCAGTCATATTAGGCGCGAGCGCCCATCCACCCCAAGCGCCCATATGGCTCGACCCGTCCGGTTGTCCCCCCGGACGGGTCTTTTCTTTTTGGGCATCCGATTTCTCGAAGCGTGATGCGAGATCAGCTTGCGGTTGAGCCCGCGGGCGCGATCGTCGTGATGACTCGGCAATGGCACGTGGCAAGCCCGCTATGCTTGCGCGAAGCTTGACTCGAAAAGCCCTGAAAACTCCGCGCGACTACGGTCTTTCGTGACGACGGCCGTGTCGTTGCTGGACAAGTCAAAACTTTTCCACAAAATATTCATGTCGCTCCTAAATTGATTCGCGTGCGTTGCGTCGCGTCCGTATTCTCTCCTGACGGGCTGATTTATGACTCATCGCCAAAGCGCGGCGGGAAGCCGCGAGCTTGCAGCACGCTGGTGCGCTCTCGCCGAACAGCGGCTGGAACATCTTTCCGAAATGTTCGAGACCGGACGCTGGCGCCGCTATCATTCCGAACTCGCATTCCTCGAAAACATCCAGGAAGCCAAGCGCGCGGTCCAAACCTGGCGCGCCCTTGCGAATGGCGGAGACGTCGCCGCGGCTGCCGCGAGCGTGACCTCTGCATTCGGCTGGTCGCCCGCGACCATGCCGCGCGTGTTTCCGCGCGAGCAGGCCCAGACCGCGCAGCCGCAGGCCTTGCAGCCCAAGGCCGTGCACATCGCGCCCGCGACCGCCGTTCCGGTCAGGCTCGAACCCACGCTGGACGTGCTTGCCGAAATCCTCGAGGCGCCGATTGCACCGGTGGCCGCGCCCGCGTCGCCCGCGGTGTCTGCTCTGATGGCGTCGTTCGCCGCACCTGCCGAGATGCCGCCACTCAAGGCGCCCGCCGCAAGGGCACCGGTCGCCGCACCTGTCACGAGGCCACCTGTTGCCGCCCCCGCCGCAGGAGCATCGCGCACTGCCCCTGTGGTGAAGCCGCCGCGCCTTGCAACTGCAGTGTCACCGGCCGCCGCGCCCGTGGTGAGACCACCAGTCGTCACACCTGCTTCAATGGCGACGCTGCTGCCGCAATTCGCCCCGCCGGCCGAGGAAATCGTCGCATCGCCCGAGCGCGTCGTCGAGTTCACCTTCAGCCTCGACGGCCTGCAAGCAAGGTACCCGCTGCTCAGGAACGCTTTCTAGGGTCTGGGAGCCGGAGGCGAGGGCGGCACCTACTGCCGCAACGCGTTCCCGCCGACCAGCACCTGCGCGAAACGTTGCGCGCCGTCCGCCGACAGGTCCGCCGTCACGGCTCGCGCATGGTCCAGCCCGACCACAGCGCCGCGCGGGGTTTCCGAGATCATGTTGTTGGTGACGAGCGCGGTGCCCGCGCCGGGCACCACGGAGACGCCGACGCCGGCCAGCGCCTTGCGGATCACATTGCCCGAGATCACGACGTCGCGCAGATATTTGCCCCAGCCGGCGACGATGCCGTAGGATGGCGCGTTCTCGATCACATTGCCGGTCACCGAGGTGTCGGCCTCGATATAGATGCCGACGCCGGCATCGTCGTCGGGCGCGGTGCCGATCGGCCGCTTCGGGATCAAATTGCGGATGACGTTGCCCTGAACCACCGCGATGCGGCCGCCTTCGTTGAAATTGCAGACGGAGACGCCGACGGCGGCGCCATCCACAATGTTGTTGGCGATCACCGCGGCTTCGAACGCGAACTCGGAATAGAGCGCGACCTCGCGCACGTCGCTGACGCTGTTGCCTGATATCTGGATGTTCGAGGCCGAGTTGCTGCGCACGGCGGAGTAGTCGCAGTTCCTGATGCGGTTGCCGCGCACGATCACGTTGCCGGCGCGGAAGGCGTTGATGGCGTTGCCGTACTGGCCTGAGCCGCCGGGGCCGGCCTTGATGTCCTCGATGCGGTTGTCGGCGACCAGCGTGCCGTCATCGCCAATCGCGGTGCGCAGGATTTCGATGCCGTTGTCGTTGGTGCCGACAATGGTGTTGCGGGATACGCTCAGCCCCCTGGCATCGAACGAAACCACCGCCGTCACGGCGATGTTGGTGAAGATGTTGCCGGAGATGTCGCCGGACACCTGCTCGAGCCAGATGCCGCTGCCGCCGGAACCGGTGATCTCGCAATCGGTGATGCGGACGTCGCGGCCGCCGAGGATTTGGATCAGCCCGCGCCGCGTCGGCAGCGGAATGCCGCCACCGTCGAAGGTGAGGCCGGTCAGACCGATCGAATCGGATCCGTCGCTCTGGATCGCAGACGCGCCGCCGGTGAAGATGAGCTTTGTCGCGCCGCGCACGCCGATCAGTTGCGCGCCATTCGGCAGCCGCAGCAGTCCGGTTCGGTAGATCCCGGGCGGAAGCGCAAGCGGCATCTGCGCGCGCGCGGCCTCGTCGATCGCGCGCTGGAGCGCGCGCGTCTGATCCTCGGCTGCACCGGGGCGCACGCCATATTGGGTCGCATCGCGGCCAAGCAGCGACGTCAGCGGCGCTGCGCGCGCAGCGTCAACAGGCATGGCGAGCGCACCGGCGATGCCGGCGGTCGAAGCTCCGATGAGATGACGGCGATTGAGGTTCATGGCGCGTCCTTCTGCGGACGCGGGGTGTCCGCGGAAGTTAGGTAGCGCAGGGCGGGAGGCACCGTGAAGATTGTTCGCGGTAGGGTTAAATGTTTACGCAGAGACGGTGCCGTAGGGTGGGCAAAGCGCAAGCGTGCCCACCATTCGCCATGAATCTGATAGGTGGTGGGCATGGCGCAACGGCGCCTTTGCCCACCCTACGAGATCTCTGCGTTTCGCTGCTTCCTGGCGAGCTGCACCATCTCCATCAGCATCGCTTCCCCCGCATCTACCAGCTCCTCGAGCGTAATCCGCGGCGCGCCCTTGCGCCGCACGGCGCCGCTGCGCGCAAGCAGGGGAATGTGGATGAACGCCGCAAGCGGCGGCCCGCCCGCTTTGACGTTCTCGATCGCGCGCCAGCTCAGATAGTTGCAGAGATAGGCACCGGCATCGCGGGAGGGCCGCGCGTCGATGCCGGTGAGGCGCGCGGCGCGCAACAGTCTTGCCGTGTGCGGGCCGAACGTCATGGCGTCCGCATGACCGACGATGCCGCGTTTGCTCGAGCGGGTGTTGGCGGCATCGGGCCAGAGCATGGTGACGGCGTTGCGCGCGCGGCTCTCGATCCGCAAATACGGCGTGCGCGCGGCGAGGCCGAACATCAGCAGCGCATCCGGCTTCACTTTCGCCAGCACTTCCGGCAATTGCCGGTCGACCGCGGCGTAAGTCACCGGAAAGACATGGCGCGACAGCGCGACGTCATCGAGCGCTGGCCGGCGCAATTGCGCCAGCCGTGCCACCAGCGGCTGGGTCGGGTTATGCGGCGCGCCGGGAAACGGGCCGAAGCCGGTGAGGAGAATGCGGAGCTTGTCGCTCATTGCAGCAACTCCAATATCTGTTCGGCGGCAAGCGCCGGGGTGAGATGACCGCCGGCGACCTCCGCCTCGATCTTCTTCACCCTGGCCCGCACCGATGCCTCGCTGCGCAGCCGCGCTAGCATGCGCTGCTCAAGCATCGACCACATCCATTTCACCTGCTGGTCGCGCCGGCGCGCGGCGAACTCGCCGGACGCGTTCATTGCCGTGCGGTGTTCGAGGATTTTCTGCCAAAGCTCGGCAATGCCGGTGCCGGCCAGCGCCGAATAGGTGACGACCGGTGGGTGCCAATATTCGGACCTCGGCGCCAGAATATGTAGCGCACCGCGATAGTCGGCCGCGGTGGTGTTGGCGCGCTTGAGATTGTCGCCGTCGGCCTTGTTGATTGCGATCATGTCGGCAAGCTCGACGAGGCCCTTCTTGATGCCTTGCAGTTCGTCGCCGCCGCCCGGCAGCATCAGCGCGAGGAAGAAATCGGTCATGTCGCAGACCGCGGTCTCGGACTGACCGATGCCGACGGTCTCGACCAACACGACGTCGAAACCGGCGGCCTCGCACAGCAGCATCGCCTCGCGCGTCTTGGCAGCGACGCCGCCGAGAGTGCCTGACGACGGCGAGGGGCGGATGAAAGCATTGCCGGACGCCGACAGCTGCGCCATCCGCGTCTTGTCGCCGAGGATCGAGCCGCCGCTGCGTGCCGAGGACGGATCGACCGCGAGTACCGCGACCTTGTTGCCCTGCTCGATCAGATAGGTCCCGAGCGCATCGATGGTGGTGGATTTGCCGACGCCGGGCGAACCGGTGATGCCGACGCGAACTGCCTTGCCGGTATCGGGCAGGAGCATCTGCACCAGCTCACGCGCCTGCGCCTGATGATCGCCGCGCCGGCTCTCAACGAGCGTAATGGCGCGCGCCAGCGCCGCGCGATGGCCGGCACGGAGGTCGCGGGTGAGGGCGGTGATGTCGTGCGACTTCTTCTTCTCAATCATGCCCTGCTTTACAACGACGGACGCAGGCAGGCGAGGGCCCCCGGGCGGGAAGCGCACGCGCGGTCACATCAGGCCTTGGCAAAACCTGCCGCTTTCATCGCCTGGCCCATCTGGCTATCTGCCTGGTTCATGAAAGTCTCGAACTGGCCGGCATCGCGCCAGACGGTGCCGAAACCGCGTCCGGTCATGAAGTCCTTGAATGCGGAGGAATCGTACACCTTCTTCAAGGCCGCGGTCAGCGTAGCGGTGATGTCCGGAGGCAAGCCCCTGGGGCCGCCGATGCCGCGCCATGAGCTGGTGGAATAATCGATGCCGAGAATCTCCTTCAGCGTCGGGACGTCGGGGAAAATCGGATTGCGCGCGTGCGCCATGATCGCGAGGCTCCGGGCCTGGCCAGCCTCGATGGTGGCGCGCGCCTCCGGCACCGAGCAGGTGGTGAGATCGAGGCTGCCCGCGGCGAGATCCTGCATGGCCGGTGCCGCGCCATTCGACGCCAACCACGCCACCTGGTTTGCCGGCAATCCCATCGCCTGCATCCAGCCGACGAGGGCGAGATGCCAGATGCCGCCTTGTCCGGTGCCCGAGGCCTTGAACCGTCCCGGAGGCGCCAGCTTGATGGCGTCCATGAGCTCCTTCACCGTCTTGTATGGCGAGGACGCGGACACCTGGATGCCCGGCGGGTCCTCGTTGACCAGCGCCAGCGGCGTGAAATTTCGCGGCGTCAGATGCGTCAGGGCTTGCCAATGCAGCATCGCGATTTCCACGGTCAGCATGCCGATCGTGTAGCCATCTGGAGACGCGGCCGCGATCTCGGCATGGCCGACGGCGCCGGATCCACCGGTGCGGTTGACGACGTTGAACGGTTGGCCGAGCTCCTTCTCCAGCAGCGCCGCGACGATGCGCGCAGTCGCATCCGTGCCGCCGCCCGCGCCCCACGGCACGACCAAGCTCACCGGCCGAGTCGGATAGGCTTGTCCGCGCGCAGGCGTCACTAGAGCGGACGTGGCTGCAACCACTGAAGAGGCCGCGAAAGCGCGGCGCGTAATTCTTGGCATCAATATTCCCGGCGGCCCTCGGGAATCGGGCTCGTGTCAATGCGACATGCTAAGCGGCTTTGCATGGATGTCGCAAGCGGCTGCTCCGCGGCGCGACGAGCAGCGAGTTCCGTCAGAATCCATTACTGTTCGTCGGCATCGCCCTTTGGCCGCGCGCCGCCGAAGATGCGTGCGCCCTCCGGCGTGAGATAGGGCTTCAACGTCTCCCACGGAACGAATGCGACATATTGGCCCTCGGCGTAGGGGCCGACCGCATAGGGCGGGTAGTGGAAGGTGAGGCCGGAGCTCTTGCCTGTTTCGGTCGACGGTGCGAGCGTCGCAGCGCCGATCTTGAGCAGGCTCGGCGCGACGCCCTTGAACCATTCCTCGGTCGCGGTTTCGCTGGTGTCGCGCTTCTTCTTCTCGATTCGGAGTGAGGCGATCACGGCCTTCACCATCGCCTTCATGGTCGGGCCATTGTCGGCGGTCTCGGTGAAGAACGGGCGGATCGAGATGCGCTTGTTCTCGGACTTGTCCCACAAGACCGTGTTCACGTCCGAATTGGGATGGGCGCCATGGGTGTCCATATAGTCGTCACGCAGGACGCTGACATAGCGGTCGGCAACGACGGAGCGGATCGAATATTTGCGCTCGAAATCCCAGCCGCCATCCTTGAAGAATTGCGGATCCTGCTTGCGCGAGGCGGCAGCGTCGGCTGCGTTCTTGTCGAGCCATTTCTTGCCGTCAGCGAGGCAATCGGCGGCGAGCGCCGCGTCGGCCTTGATCTTGTCGTCGAGGAAGACTCGGGCGTCGATGTTCCTGTTCTTGACGACGGCGTCGGGCTTGGGGTCGGCGGCGAGAGAGGAACAAATGCTAACTGCGCTTAGCAACAGCGCCACGGCTAGTTTCAAGACGAGCTTCAAGGCTTCCGCTCCTCGACGATGGTTTGGATGAAGGTCTCAAGGGGCGGGAGATCGTGCTCGATCATGTCCCATAGCAAGTCTGCGTCGGTCCGATGGTAGGCATGGCGCAGCCAGTTTCCCAAGTCGGCCAGCCCTCTCCAATTGATGGCAGGGTTCTTCGCTTTGACGTCGTCTGGAATGTAGCGCGACGCTTCACTCACCACCTGGACAGTCGCTCGACCGCCAGGCGCATGAATATATCTTGGGTGAAGCTATCTCGGGTGCGGCCTGCTACGGCCGTCCTGATCTTGTCGGTTGCATCAAGGATATGGCCGATCCGGTCAGGAAACGTCGGGCGCACGTCAAAATACTTCGAGGATGTCGTCTGCGATGCGCTGCGCAAAGCGGGGGGAAATGGAGCGGCGGACGGTTGCCTGGGCTTGCAAGCCGGTTGCATCCTCGATGATGTGCTCGACGTCGATCAGGTTGAGCAGCGAAAATGAGGTGTCTGGTTCGATCTCGACCAGGACGTCGATGTCGCTGTCCGGACGATAATCGTCGCGGGCTCGCGAGCCAAAGATGGCAAGCTTCGACACGCCCCTGCCTTTGATGGCATCGGCGTTCTTGCGTATCGCAGCGATGATGTCGTCACGTGTCATGGACACAACCTGACCAGCTACCCCGGCAAGTGTACCATTTACTCCGCCGCCTCGCTATGCCCGAGCCGGGCGTTCAGCTTGCGGATCAGCTCTTCCGCCGCGTCCGCAATCACGGTGCCGGGCGGGAAGATGGCTTCGGCGCCGGCGGCATAGAGCGCGTCGTAATCCTGCGGCGGCACGACGCCGCCGACGATGATCATGATGTCCTCGCGGCCCTGCTTCTTCAGCGCGGCCTTCAGCTCCGGCACCGCGGTGAGGTGGGCGGCGGCGAGCGAGGAGACGCCGAGGATGTGGACGTCGTTCTCGACGGCCTGTCGTGCGGCTTCGTCGGCGGTGGCGAACAGCGGCCCGATGTCGACGTCGAAGCCGATATCGGCGAAGGCCGACGCGATCACCTTCTGGCCGCGGTCATGGCCGTCCTGGCCGATCTTGGCGACCAGGATGCGCGGGCGGCGGCCTTCGGCCTCCTCGAACGTGTCGATCAGCGCCTGAACTTTCTCGACCTGGTTACCCATGCTGGACGCCTCCCGCTTGTAGACCCCGGTGATGGATTTGATCTCGGCGCGGTGCCGGCCGAACACTTTCTCCATTGCGTCAGAGATTTCGCCGACGGTGGCCTTGGCCCGCGCCGCGTCGATCGCGAGCGCCAGCAGATTGCCGTTGCCTTCGCCGGCCGATCGCGTCAACGCGGCGAGCGCGGCCTCGACGTCCTTCTGGCTGCGCTCGGATTTCAGCCGCGTCAGCTTGTCGATCTGCAAGCGTCGGACATTGGTGTTGTCGACCTTGAGGATGTCGATCGCGGCCTCGTCGGTCGGCTTGTATTTGTTGACGCCGATCACCGCCTGCTTGCCGGCATCGATGCGCGCCTGGGTCTTGGCCGAGGCCTCTTCGATGCGCAGCTTCGGCACGCCGGCTTCGATCGCCTTGGCCATGCCGCCGAGCTCCTCGACCTCCTGGATATGGCCCCATGCTTTCGCGGCGAGGTCGCGCGTCAGTCGCTCGACATAGTAAGAGCCGCCCCAGGGATCGATGATGCGGTTGGTGCCGCTCTCCTGCTGCAGGAAAAGCTGGGTGTTGCGGGCGATACGTGCCGAAAAATCGGTCGGCAGCGCCAGCGCTTCGTCGAGCGCGTTGGTGTGCAGCGACTGGGTGTGGCCTTGCGTCGCCGCCATCGCCTCCACGGTCGTGCGCATCACATTGTTGAACACGTCCTGCGCGGTCAGCGACCAGCCCGATGTCTGCGAATGCGTGCGCAGCGACAGCGAGCGCGGATCCTTTGGATTGAATGGCTTGAGCAGCTTCGCCCACAGCAGGCGCGCGGCGCGCAGCTTGGCGACTTCCATGAAGAAGTTCATGCCGATCGCCCAGAAGAACGATAGGCGCGGCGCGAAGCGGTCGACATCCAGGCCAGCGGCAAGACCGGCGCGCAGATATTCGACGCCGTCGGCGAGCGTATAGGCGAGCTCGAGATCCTGCGTCGCGCCGGCCTCCTGCATGTGGTAGCCGGAGATCGAGATCGAATTGTACTTCGGCATTTTTTGCGAGGTATACGCAAAAATGTCCGAGATGATCCGCATCGAGGGCGCTGGCGGATAGATGTAGGTGTTGCGCACCATGAACTCTTTCAGAATGTCGTTCTGAATGGTGCCCGACAGCTTCTCCGGCGCGACGCCCTGTTCGCCTGCGGCCGCCACATAGAGCGCGAGGATCGGCAGCACCGCGCCGTTCATGGTCATGGACACGCTCATCTGGTCCAGCGGGATGCCCGCGAACAGCGTGCGCATGTCGTAGATGGAATCGATGGCAACACCGGCCATGCCGACATCGCCGCCGACGCGCGGATGATCGCTGTCATAGCCGCGATGGGTGGCGAGGTCGAAGGCGACCGAGAGGCCCTTCTGTCCGGCCGCCAAATTGCGGCGGTAGAACGCGTTGGAATCCTCCGCCGTGGAGAAACCGGCATATTGCCGCACGGTCCAGGGCTGGTTGACATACATGGTCGGGTAGGGGCCGCGCAGGAACGGCGCGATGCCCGGATAAGTATCGAGGAAATCGAGTCCGGCGAGATCGGCCTCGCCGTAGGCGGGCTTTACGAGAATGCCCTCGGGCGTCAGCCACGGCTCGGCGCTGCCTGACGGAGCGGCGCTTGCGGTGCGCTCGAAGGCAATGTCTGCAAAGTTTGGAATGCGGCTCATGGCTTCAACCATATCAGGGCGTTCAATCATGATCCGGATGCTGGTGGCTGACGATGGTTGCCATCTTCTCCGGGCCGTAGTTCTGCTGCGTGGTCTGGCTCGGCAGGTTGGAGATGCCGACCACCCAGCCGAGGCGGGATTCCGTTCCGTATTGCCGCGTCGGTACCAGGCGGTCGGGCCGGTCGAACGCGCCGGTCATGATCTCGATCCGCTCGCCATCGATGCGCCCAAAACTGAGTGGCGTGCCGCAGGCGGCGCAATAGCCGCGGTCGGCGATCGTGGACGAGCGGAAGAACGACGGCTCGCCCTTGGTCCAGGCGAAATCCGTGCGGTTGACGTCGGCGAACGAGGCGAACGGCGCGCCGCTGGCCTTCTGGCACATCCGGCAGTGGCAGATCGAAACCCGGTTCGGTGTGGCCGAAATCGCAAAGCGCACCGCGCCGCATTGGCAGCCGCCGGTGAGAACGGGTTTGTTGGCGTCGGTCATGCCTGTTCCATCCGCAAATAAGCGTCTTGCAACGTGGCGAGCGCGTCGCCGCCAGCAAACACAAAGCCGATGATGCCGGCCGCGCGCAGCGCCGCCTCGGCCCCAGCCGGACGGCCTGCCAGATAAATATGTCGGCCGCCGGCGGTTTGCATGGCCTTCGCCGCAGCTTCTGCGTGTTCCGCATAGACCTTGTCGCTGGAACAGAGGCAGGCGAGCACGGCGCCGGAGGCCTTGAAGGCGGCCGCCAGCTTGGCGGGATCGGCAAATCCCTCGCTATCGACGGCCTGGATGCCGCCGGCCTCGAAGAAGCTTTTTGCGAAGGTCGCGCGCGCGGTGAAATCGGCGGGCGTCCCGAGATTGGCCAGGAACACGCTGGGCCGCGCGCCACGCGCCTTCAGCGTCGCATCGGATTTGTCGCGCAGCGCCTCGAACGGCGCGGCGAGGCGCGTCGGCGCCAGCGCGTCGAACTTGCATGTCGGCTCGCCCGTGGACGGCAGCGTGGTCGGCTTCACGTCGAGCACGGTGGCGTCGGCCTCGTGCAGATTGGGAAACTCGCTGGCGCCGGTCAGGACATCGCGGCGCTTTGCGATGTTGGCCTCGCGCGCTTTGCGCGTGGCCGCGACCTTGCTCTGGAACAGGCCCTGTTCAAGCGCGGCGAAGGCGCCGCCGGCTTTCTCGGCCTCCTGGAACAGCGCCCAGGCCGCCGCGCACAGTTCCGACGTCAGCGTCTCGATGCCGCCGGATCCCGCTGCGGGATCGCTGACCTTTGCGAGGTTGCTCTCTTCCAGCAGCAGAAGCTGCGTGTTGCGCGCCACGCGCCGCGCAAAGGGATCGGGCAGCCCGCGCGCCAGCGTGTACGGTAGCACGGTGATCGCGTTGGCGCCGGCGAGCCCGGCTGCGAATGTCGCGATGGTTGCGCGCAGCATGTTCACATAGGGGTCGCGCTGCGTC
Organism: Bradyrhizobium monzae; assembly: GCF_021458635.1. Classification (GTDB taxonomy): domain Bacteria; phylum Pseudomonadota; class Alphaproteobacteria; order Rhizobiales; family Xanthobacteraceae; genus Bradyrhizobium. The sequence goes on along the minus strand of NZ_JAIRDQ010000002.1, from coordinate 798,367 downwards.
AGCATGCGCCAGGCGGTTTCCGCGGCGATGAAAGCCGGGTGAGGCGCGAGGCCGCACGCCTGCTCGACACGGGCCCATAGCTGCCGCAATGCGCGGAACTTGGCCATGGTCAGGAACTGGTCGGCGTCGGCGCTGAGCCGGAATGAAACCGCTTGCCGCGCGACATCGAGATCGATGCCGCCGCGCTCGAGCATGCGCAGATAGGTTGCACCGAGCGACAGCACGAACGCCAGCTCCTGCGCCTCGGAACCGCCGGCGTCGTGAACGGGCCGGCCGTCGGCGAGCACGAACGGACCTTTGAACCCGCGCCCGATCAAGCCCGACACGATGCGCGCGAACGGCGCTTCGTACTCCGACCATGGCGCGACCGCGCCGCCGCGCACGGCGAACGTGCTCAGGGCCTGGTAGTTGAAGCGCACGTCGATCCCTGCGGGATCGAGCTTTTTGGCCTCGACCATATCGGCGAACAGCGTGCCGGCGTCCTGCCGGCCGGCCACCGGGTTGAGCGAGATCGCGACGCCGGCATCGAGGAACACGCCGTCGAACAGCCGCGTCAGCGTGTCCGGACCGGCGTCGATGACACCGAAGCCGCGTGCGCCGGGCCCCCCGGCGAACTCGATATCGAGGCCCGTCGCCCCATTCTCCAGATCCTGCAGCGCCTGCGCATTCGCCGCCGCCGCATCGGGATGATCGACCCGCTGCATGATCAGCCATGGTGCAGCGGCCGCGCGCCCCGTCACCAGCGCAGCACCCTTGGCGCGCGGATAGAGCGGCTCGATCCTCACGCCGTCATAGGTCTTGCCGACCAGCTTCTCGAACGGCGCGCCCTTCAGCACACCGTCGACCAGCTTGCGCCAGTCCGCGTCCGTCGCCTTGGGAAAATCAGCCGCCAGCGGCAGATCGTCAGTCATGGAGGTCATACGGCCAAGGGCTCCCAAACGTCTCGTTATTCGCAGGCGAAATTGCCACGGCCGGCCCTCCCTGCAAACGGTTGTTTTTGGTTAACCGGTATCCGAAAGCCGCTCAATGCCTTGCGTCGAGACGCTGGCGAGGCCGTCACGAACACGAATGCCCGAGATCACGCGGTCCGGCGCGATCTCGGCCAGCGGCACCAGCACGAAAGCGCGCTCGAACAGCCGCGGATGCGGCAGGGTCAGGTCGGGCTTCCTGAACGACACATCGTCATAGGCGATCATGTCGAGATCGAGCGTGCGGGGGCCCCAGCGGCGGTCCTTGTCGCGCGTGCGGCCGAATTTCTGCTCGACTTTCTGCATGACGAACAATAGCGCGTGCGGATCGAGGTCGGTCTCGATCTCGACGCAGGCATTGATGAAGGGATCCTGGTCCTCGTCGCCCCAGGGTGGCGTGGTGTAGTCCGACGAACGCGCGATCACCGCGGCTTGCGCCATGCCGCAGATATGGGCGATCGCCTTGCGGAACGTCGCGCGGACATCGCCGACATTGCCGCCGAGTGCGATCAGCACGCTCGCCATGTCAAGGTTGCCGCGAGCGGGTCAGCATGATGCCGACATCGTCGAAGATCGCGGCGATCGGCGCGTGCGGCTTGTGCACGGTGATCTTCACCGCACGGATGCGGGGGAAGTGCGACAGGATCGCGTCGGCGACTGCACCCGCCGCGCGTTCCAGCAGCTTGTAGCTGGTGTTCTTGAACGCCGCCGTCGTGGTCGCCACCACGTCGGCATAGGAGACGGTATCGGCGAGGCGGTCGCTGCGCGAAGGCTCCGACAGGTCGGTGTAGAGCTCCAGGTCGATGACGAAGCGCTGGCCGACTTCGGTTTCGTGATCCATCACGCCATGGCGTGCATGGATCGACAGGCCGGTCACGAAGATCGTATCGGTCATTGCTTGCTCTCAATTGCGTTGGCGACCCGCAGGGCCTGCAAGGTCTCGGCGACGTCATGGGTCCGGATGATCTTCGCGCCCTTTTGGGCTGCGATCAGATGCGCGGCGATCGAGCCGGCGAGCCGCTCCTTCGGCTCCGACGGCGACACCGAGGCGATGAAGCGTTTTCGCGAGGCACCAACGAGGATTGGCAGGCCGAATACGTCGAGCTCGCGCAAGCGTGCCAGCGCGATCATGCTCTGTTCGGCGGTCTTGCCGAAGCCGATGCCGGGGTCCAGCACGATTTTTTCGCGCGCGATGCCGGCTTTCGCGGCGATGTCCAGCGAGCGCACGAAGAACGCTTTCATCTCCGCGACGATGTCGATGGCGGAATCGACGCTGTCGCGGTTGTGCATGACGATCACGGAGACTCCTCTTGCAGCGACCAGGGGCGCCATGCCGGCGTCGCGCTGCAATCCCCAGACGTCGTTGGCGATGGCCACGCCATGGTTGAGCGCGAAGGCTGTGACCTCCGCCTTCATGCTGTCGATCGAGACGGGGATGCCGAGCGCGACGATGCCTGATAGCACCGGCTTCAGCCGCGCAAGCTCGTCTGCGGCGGTGACCGGCTGGGCGCCCTTGTAGGGCCGGGTGGATTCGGCGCCGATATCGATAATGTCGACGCCGGCCTCGATCATCGCCCGCGCCCGTGCCAGCGCCTGGTCCGGCGCGATGAAGTCGCCGCCGTCGGAAAAGGAATCCGGCGTCACGTTGAGCACGCCCATCACCGCCGGTAGAGGCCGGCCCACGAGCGTCCGCAGCACGTCAGGCCCGGCCGAGCCGGCCTGCGGGACGGATGGGGAGGGCGAGGCATTCATGCGCGTGGCTTTGCGCGGTCGGGAAGGGGGAGTCAAGACGGGAGAGGGGTGGATATGCTACTCGCGCGGCTCTCCAATCGTCACCCTGAGGTGGCCGCTCTTCGGCGGCCCTCGAAGGGCGACGCCCGGCTCTCTCCGTGGCAACAGCGTGGCCGTCCATCCTTCGAGGCTCCCCACGGGACGCGTTGCGTCCCGTGCCTCGCACCTCCAGCGACAACCGCTTCGCGGTTGCACGGGGATGACGGAACTACCATTATCAATACGTAATCTTCGGCGACAGCTTCCTGGCCTTGGCGATGATGTCGCCGACCGACTTCTCGGAAGGAAGGATGCGGACGAGCTTCCTGCGATCGTTGGCCTCGCGCATGCTCTGCGCCAGTCTTGCCGGATTCCGATAAGCCAGCTCGCGCACGGTGGTGACGCCGGCGGCGCGGACCAGGCCGACCTTGGCCCGGCCCATGCCGGGAATGCGCATGTAGTCGGAGACGTTGGCCCACTCCAAGAGCTGCTGCTCGCTGATGCCGGTCCTGGCCGAGAGCGCCTTGCGGCCCTTGGCGGTGCTCGCGGCTTCCAGCAGCGCATCGGTCGTGCGGATTCCCTGCGCCTTCAACTTGTTGGCGGCAAAGGCTGGCAGGCCCTCAATCTCGGAGATCGGATATGTCATGATACTCAATGTGAAATGCGTCGCTCAGGCGAACTGGCTGAGGCCCGGCGTGCCCGCGATGATCTTGCCCATCTGATCCGCTCCGATTTTGTCTCGGCCGTAGCGGAAAAGTTCACGGGCAACGGTCTGGATGTCGGACATGCCAAGCCCAAGGCCCATCAGGCGCGTGCCGACGGCCATCAGGCCGCCGCCCATCAGTCGCGACAGCCCGCCGCCGCTCTTGGACGCTTCGATCGCCCCTTCTGCACCAGGGATCTGGTCGATCAGGGCCTGCACGCTGTCGGAAGGACCTTCGTTGCGAAGGAAGCCCAGGATAATGCCGACGGTCTTTTCAGCCACAGCACTATCTATGCTGGCGTTCGTCGCCAGCCGTCCGATCAGCTCGTCCATATGGGCCTGCCCCTCAGCCGGTTCACATGCCGGAGATTATTTTCGAAAAATGATCTTGAGCCGGTGCGATGTGAAATACAAGCGATGAACGCACGCAACCTCCGATTCACTCGCGAAGACGCCAAAAGTGTTGCAGCGATGCAAGAGCGGAGAAGGAATTCTTGAAAAATTGCCGCGGTGCGAATGTATCACTCCGACTTTCGGCCCATACCGCGCGCGGTGTTTCCGACAATGTCGCATGTCAACACCGCCTTGAACGGTTTCAATCGGCTCGCGACATGCGTTAAACTGGGGAACTGGTGGGCTCGAGTTTCAATACGCGAAACCAACGATAGAGAGAATGATGACGGCGCAGGACAACAAGCTCGGCGATACCGACGACAAGATCTTCGTCGGCAAGGGAGACGAGCAGGCCTGGCTGACGCTGGCGCTCGCCAATCGCCATGGCCTCGTCACCGGCGCGACCGGAACGGGCAAGACGGTCACGCTGCAGGTGATGGCGGAAGGATTTGCGCGGGCCGGTGTTCCGGTGTTCGCCGCCGACATCAAGGGCGACCTCTCCGGCATCTCCGAGGTCGGGGAGGCAAAGGACTTCATCGTCAAGCGCGCGACCGAGATGGGGCTGACGTTCCAGCCCGACCAGTTCTCGACCGTGTTCTGGGATGTGTTCGGCGAGCAGGGCCATCCGGTGCGGGCCACCATCACCGAGATGGGGCCGCTGCTGCTGGCGCGCATGCTCGATCTCAACGACGTGCAGGAGGGCGTGCTCAACGTCGCCTTCCGCGTCGCCGACGATAACGGCCTCGCTCTGATCGACATGAAAGATCTGCGGGCGTTGCTCGATGCCATCGTGCCCGACAGCGGCAAGAAGGGGCCGGACGAAGGTGATGACCCACTCGCGCCGATCCGCAAAGCCGCCCAGGGTTTTGGCAACGTCACCAAAGCCACCGTCGGCACCATCCAGCGCCAGCTCCTGGTGCTGGAGAACCAGGGCGCCACGAAATTCTTCGGCGAGCCGGCGCTGACCTTGAAGGACTTCATGAAGACCGACCGCGACGGCCGCGGCATGGTCAACATCCTTGTCGCCGACAAGCTGATGCAGAGCCCGCGGCTTTACGCGACATTCCTGCTGTGGATGCTCTCGGAGCTGTTCGAGGAATTGCCCGAGGCCGGCGATCTGCCCAAGCCCAAGCTGGTGTTCTTCTTCGACGAGGCGCATCTGTTGTTCAACGACGCGCCGAAGGCGCTGATGGACAAGATCGAGCAGGTGGTCCGTCTGATCCGCTCCAAGGGCGTCGGAGTCTATTTCGTTACGCAAAACCCCATCGACGTACCCGACCGTGTGCTCGGGCAGATGGGCAACCGGGTGCAGCATGCGCTGCGCGCCTTCACTCCGCGCGACCAGAAGGCGGTCGCCGCCGCGGCCCAGACCTTCCGGCCCAACCCGAAGCTCGACACCGCCAAGGTGATCATGGAGCTCGGCAAGGGCGAGGCGCTGGTGTCGTTTCTCGAAGGCAATGGCACGCCGGCGATGGTCGAGCGGGTGCTGATCCGCCCGCCGTCGGCCCGCATCGGGCCGATCAGCCCGGAGGAGCGCAAGGCGATCATGGATGCGAGCCCGGTGAAGGGCAAATACGACACCGCGATCGATCCCGAGTCCGCCTATGAGATCCTCCAGAAGCGCATCGCCGGCACCGCGGCGCCGGCCGATGGCCAGCCGGGTGGAGGCGGCGGCGGCATCCTCGGCCAGATCGGCTCGATCGTCGGCACCATCTTCGGCACCAACACCGGACGTAACCGGCTGACGACGGGACAACGCATCGCGCGCGACGTCACGCGCACGGTCACCGGCAAGGTGGTCGGCGGCGTCGTGGCCGATTTCGGCAAATCGGTCGGCGGCCAGTTGGGCGGTTCGGTCGGTCGCGCGCTCGTCCGCGGCGCGCTCGGCGGATTGCTGCGACGGTAGGCAGAATGCCCGGTTGCGGGCCAGTGGTCCGCGCCGCCGGTCCGGTGGCGCGGGAGGCGGCATTTCTACTGGATACAAATTCGGGTGAGGGGGGCTCTCCAAGCGTCCGTCGGTCTGCTACGTGCTATTTGTTTCCGACTGGACATCATGTGACGCTATTGAATTCATCAGACAAACCCGGCGCGCTCCGGGCTCTCTCGCTGCGCGCGCCGCTCGACCTGCTCTTCCTGGTCTGCTGCCTGATCCTGACCGCGGATGTCTTGGGGCCGGAGATTTTCGGCCGCGGCAAGACCAAGGATTACGCGCTGTGGTACTGGGCCGGGCAGCAGGTGCTGCATGGCGGGCCGCTCTATCCCAGCGAATTGGGTCGTCCGTTCGAGTTCATCTATCCGCCGTTGCCGGCAATCCTGCTCGCGATCCCGAGCTGGTTCGGTAAGATCCCGCTCTACCTCGTGCTGTCGATCCTGAACGTGGTGGCGTGGTTTTCCACGGGCGTTCTCTCCAATGCCATGACCGGCTCGGACCGCAAGCCGGGCCCGTGGCTCGAAGCGCTGCCGGCGTTTGCCACCGTGACCTTCGTGTTCGACATGTTCGATCTCGGTCAGCCGAATCTCGTTCTGTTGGCGATGATGCTCTACGGCTTCTGGAGCCTCCAGCATCGACGGTCCTGGCTCGCCGGCTTCATGTTCGCGCTCGCCACGGCCATCAAGGTGTTTCCGATCGCGGTGTTGCCTTATCTGGTTTGGCGGAGGCAGTGGGCCGCAGTCCTCAGCATGATTGCCTTCATCGGCGTCCTGCTCTACGTCGTACCGGCACCGATCCGTGGCTTCGAGCGTAACGCTGCCGAACTCAGCACCTGGTACCAGGGCATGGTCGGCTCGAGCTCGGAAAAGGGTTTTGGCCAGCGCGACGAGCAGAACTGGTCGTGGGTCAACCAGTCCATCATCGCGGTGACGCACCGGCTGGTCCGGCCGATCAACTACAATCTGGAGGATCCCAGCAAGCCGGTGCGCACGATGAATGTCATCGACGTCGATTACAAGACGGCGAACTGGATCGTGCTCGCGGTATCGGTGTTGCTCGGGCTCGGCTTTGTCGCAATCATGCCGCGGCAAGCGCAGAGAACGGCGCGATCGGACGCCGAGGAGCTCGCCATCCTGTTCTGCCTGATGACGGTCGCCTCGCCGTTGGCGCGGCAATATTACTTCATGTGGCTGTTCCTGCCGTTCACGGTGCTGATGCATCGGGCCGCCTTCGACCTGCGGCCGAATGTGCGGCTGGGAACCTGGCTCGCGCTTGCCGCAGCCGGCATCCTGATGCTGCTGTCGCTGCCGCTGTTCCCCAACACCATCCAGGCCTGGGGCAACAATCTCGTCGCCACGGCGGTCCTCGCCGTTGCGCTCGGCTGGCACATCCGGCATCCGCCGGTTGCGGCTAGCTCCGACGCCGCGGCAGGGCTAAAACCGCAACCATCCTGAGACTTGAAAAGTGGGACATCCGACCATGGCCAATGCGCAGCTTCAATCCGTGCTCGACCACATCGACAAGGACTTTGATAACAGCCTCGAGCGCCTGTTCTCGCTGCTGCGGATCAAGTCGATTTCCGCAGATCCGGCCCATGCCGCGGATTGCAAGGCGGCGGCCGAGCATCTGGCCAAGGACATCGCGAGCCTCGGCGTCGCGACCGAGGTCAGGCCGACCGCCGGCCATCCCGCCGTCGTCGGCAAGGCCAAGGGGGACGACAAGGCGGGTGGACGTCCGCATGTGATCTTCTACGGCCATTACGACGTGCAGCCGGTCGATCCGCTCGAGCTCTGGCACCGTCCGCCGTTCGAGCCTGCCGTCGCCGATCATGCCGACGGCCGCAAGATCATCGTCGCGCGCGGTGCCGAGGACGACAAGGGTCAGGTGATGACCTTCGTCGAAGCCTGCCGCGCCTGGAAGAAAGTCACGGGCTCGCTGCCGATCGACATCACCTTCCTCATCGAAGGCGAGGAGGAGGTCGGCTCCAAGAACTTCGTGCCGTTCGTCGAGGCCAACAAGGACGAGTTCAAAGCCGATTACGTGCTGGTCTGCGACACCGGCATGTGGGACCCGGAGACGCCGGCGATCACCACGGCGCTGCGCGGCCTGCTCTATGAAGAGGTGAAGATCACCGCCGCCAGCCGCGATTTGCATTCCGGCGTGTTCGGCGGCACGGCGATGAACCCGATCCGGGTGCTGACCAGGATCCTCGGCGGCTTGTTCGACGACGACAACCACATCACCATTCCGGGCTTCTATGACGGCGTGACGGACACGCCGCCGGAGATCCTCGAGCAGTGGAAGAAGCTCAACTTCACGCCGGAATCATTTCTCAAGCCGATCGGTCTGTCGATCCCGGCCGGCGAGAAGGGCCGGCTGATGGTCGAGCAGGCTTCCACGCGTCCGACCTGCGACGTCAACGGCATCTGGGGCGGCTATATCGGTGAGGGCTCCAAGACGGTGATCCCGTCGCATGCCTCGGCGAAGGTCTCGTTCCGGCTGGTCCAGGGGCAGGATCCCCAGAAGATCCGCAAGGCCTTCCGCGACTACGTGACCGCTCGAATTCCCGGCGACTGCAAGGTCGAGTTCGGCGACCATTCCGCCGCGCCCGCCGTTGCGCTCGACTGGAACATGAAGCCGCTTGCCGCCGCGAGGCAGGCGCTGACCGAGGAATGGGGCAAGGAGACCGTGCTGATGGGCTCCGGCGCCTCGATCCCGATCGTCGCCGATTTCAAGCGCGCGCTTGGGCTGGATTCGTTGCTTGTCGGCTTTGGCCTGGATGACGACAACATTCACTCGCCGAACGAGAAGTACGATCTGCGCAGCTTCCAGAAGGGCATCCGCTCCTGGGCGCGGATCCTCGCGGCGTTGGCGGACGTGAAGTAGGGCACCAACGCTCGATCCTCGTCATTGCGAGCGAAGCGAAGCAATCCAGAATCCCTCCGCGGAAATACTCTGGATTGCTTCGTCGCAAGAGCTCCTCGCAATGACAGTGGGCCAAATAAAAACGCCGCCCGGAATTGGGCGGCGTTTCATTCCGAAATGTGTAGAGGGTGTTGACCGCTAGTCTACACCAAACTCCGTAAATCTCAAGACCGGTAGCCCGGGAGCTCGCGGTCGAGCTTGCGCAGCAGCGGCGGCCAAACCAGGTTCGTCGCGCGCAGCTCGGCGCGGTCGCGGTTGGCGAGCAGCTCGGTGTTCTTCTCGATCGCAATCTCCTCGACCGGATAGACCGGCGTGCCCAGCGCGCGGGTGCGCACCTGCATCGAGCAGGCGCGCTCGAGGTGGTACATGCGCTCGAAGGCGGAAGCGACTGAGCGGCCGACGGTCAGCGTACCGTGGTTGCGCAGGAGCATGTGGTTGTGGTCGCCGAGATCCTTCTGCAGCCGCGGCCGCTCGTCGTGATCGAGCGCGATGCCTTCATAGTCGTGATAGGCGAGGTCGTGGGTGACGAGCTGCGCGGTCTGGTTCAGCGGCAGCAGGCCTTCGGCGCTGCTCGACACCGCCGTGCCGTCCAGCGTGTGGAGATGCAGCACGCAGGCCGCGTCCTCACGCACCTCGTGGATCGCCGAATGGATGGTGAAGCCGGCGGGGTTGATGCTGTATTCGCTCTCGCTGAGCTGGTTGCCGTGCAGGTCGACCTTGACCAGGCTCGAGGCCGTGATCTCGTCGAACATCAGCCCGTAGGGGTTGATCAGGAAGTGATGGTCCGGGCCGGGCACGCGCGCGGAGATGTGAGTGTCGACCAGATCGTCCCAGCCGTACAGCGAGACGAGACGATAGCAGGCGGCGAGATTGACCCGTTGCTGCCACTCGGCCTCCGTCATGTTCGACGGCACTTCCTTCAGGCGCGCTTCCGCTGGTGACATGGCAAATCTCTCCGAACCTCGTTGTTGCGGGGAGGGAGCCTAGTCTTGGGTGAAGCCGGCAGCAAGGCGCATGAAGCGCGGCAGTTCAGCGTAGCCCGCATGGAGCGGGCTGCGGCTTCAGGAGAAAATGACTACGGCGCCGGGATCGACAGCAGGCTGGAAATGCTGCGGCCGCGGATGTCGTAGACGCGGGCGAACACCACGTCGTCGCGCTTGATCTCGACCAGCACGGGCGCGGTCAGGCCCTTGCAGTAGAATTCGCCGAGCGTCATGGCGAAATCGGCCGCGTTGGAATCCCAGCCGATGGTGAAGTCGGGGCCGAGCGCGACCTGCGCCGGGCGCTGCGGACCGCATACCGCGACCTTCCATTTGCGATTGCGCGGCGGCACTTCCTGGCGCTCGACCAGCTGCTCGCGCAGTTCGTCGGAGGCCTGCTTCAGCGCGAGGCCCCAATAGTCCAGCATGAAGCGGTCGTCGGCGGCGCGTACGGTGCCGGCGATGTGGTTGAAGTGGGTGTATTGATAGGGGTGCAGCCGGATCATCTCGGCGAGCGGCAGCGCCAGGCCGAAGCAGAACACGGCGAGCATGGCGGGCTGCCAGGCGCGGTGGTTGGCGCGCAGGCGCTCCATGGTCCAGCCGAAGGCGACGCCGCCGAGCACCGCCATCGGCGGGATCACGAACACGAAATGGCGGATGCCGTTGTAGAGCGCCGGACGCTTCACCATCGCGATCGCGAGCGGCAGGGTGGCCGCCAGCGTCAGCATCAGCATGATGGTCTTGCGTCGCGCCGGAACTTCGCGACGCGTCAGCATCGCGAAGGTGCTGAACACGGCGCCGGCCGTCAGCACCAGCATCACTTCTGGCAGCTGCAGCGCGAACAATGTCGGCAGATAGGACCAGGGCATGTCGGGCACGGACACGATCGCGCCGTCGAACATCTCCTTCCAGGGCTTCTCGAAGAAGTGCGAGAAGTAGGTCAGGGCCTCGAACGGATTGCCGGGCTCCATGATCGACCACGGCCAGATCAGGCCCATCACGAGATAGCCGAACGCGAGGCCGGGCAGCAGCACGTAGACGACATGGGCGAAACGCCTGATAGCCTCGCGCGCGCCCTCGGTGCGCAACTCTTCCAGGAACAGCGGCATGAAGCCGGCCATCGCGTAGACCAGCGCGAGCCCGCCAAGGACGCGGCAGCCGATCGACAGGCCGGCACCGAGGCCGACGATCAGGATCGTGCGCGGCGAGGGGTTCGGATATTCCTCGGCAAGTCGGACCAGGCCCAGCATCAGGATGATCATCGCCACCGCGAAGGGCGCATCCTTCGGGTTCATGAACATGTGGCCGTAGAAGATCGGGCAGAGCGCGAGCAGCAGGAGTGCGGCAAGACCGGCCAGCGGTCCGGCGATGCGACGGCCGAGCCGCCACGTGACCGCAAGCCCGATCACGCCGACGATCGCGCCGACCAGGCGTCGCGTCTCGAACAGCTCGAGCGGGAGAATCTTGTGCAGCAGGGCCGCGACCATGTCGAACCCACCGCCATACATATAGAGGTTGGCGAACGAGAGGGCAGACGTGTCCCTGAAGCCGGAGCCGTACATGCGCAGCAGCAGGTCGGCATATTCGGCATGGGTGTAGTCGTCCCAGCCGAGCCCGTAGTCACGGAAGGTCAGGCCTGCGATGACGGCGACGGCAGCCAGCACCAGCATGGCGAGGTCGTCGCAAGTCCGTTCAACCGAGCGCCCGAAAGGCGTGTCGATCGCCGAAGTTGTGATGGATGTCATGGCTATTGGTGACCCGGAATCCCCTCTTGGCCCTGCTGGTGCGCGCGGGCCTGCTCCCCGGAATCCCTATAGCGCAGTTCCATTACCAAGTAATTGGGCATTATGGCTAAATTCCTGATGCGACGCAGCAATTTCCAGAAACGCGGAGTGACACTAGAGCTAGCGGACCGTTGCTGAAGGGAATGTGAATAAGTCTCTGATATCCCTCCCTTTAGGAACGGCGCCGGCAATTGGTCGTTGGCGAGGAACGCAGTATGACGGTATCGTGGCGTAACGGGTGTCGCGCGTGCATGCGCGGCCGGGGGTGTGTTCGATGAGCTTTGCTTTGTTGATTGTAGGGATATTCGCCGTGGTGGCGGGCCTCCTTGCGGTCGCTTTTGGCTATTCGATCAGGGATTTCAGCCTCGGCAGCACGCTCATAACGAGCGGCACGATTGGCGTCTGCTCCGGAATGTTACTGGTCGGCCTCTACATCGTGCTGCTCGAGTTGCGAGGCATCGCCCGCCGTCTGGCCGGAATCGCCGCGTCGTCGGAGGTTCGCGTGAGGCCGGTGCTGCCGCCGGGCCTCGCCGCGCCTGGCGCGCCTGTGGCGGAGCCCGCTCCTGCAATGCGGGTCGAGCCGCCGCCATCGCCTGCCGTGCCACCATGGCACGCCGAAGCGCCGGCACGCGATCGCCCGCGGGCCGAGGCACCCGCCGAGCCGGAAGTGCCTCCGCCGCCGCCCGCAACTCCGGAAGCACCACGCCGGCGCAACCTGATGTTCGCCTCGAGCTCGCGCAAGGAGCGCGAGCGCGCCGAGGCGAAAGCCGCCGATAGCCCGCCGCACGACGAGCCCACGGAACCTGCAGCGCCTGAGGTTCCGCCCGCGAGCTTCGACGATGCCTGGCCGAAGGCCGACCGCGCACGCCCGCCGGAGCCGCCGGCACCGCGTCGCCCATCGCCGCTGCGGCCGGCGTCGACCTTCGAGCCTGCTGCTCCTCAGCCTCCCGCCGCACCTCCGCCCGTACCCGAGCCGCCGCCGGCCGAGCAGCCGCCGGTGACGGTGCTCAAATCCGGCATCGTCGACGGCATGGCCTATTCGCTTTATTCAGACGGCTCGATCGAGGCGCAGATGCCGGAGGGCATGATGCGCTTCGCCTCGATCGATGAGCTGCGCGCCCATCTCGACCAGCGCGGCTGAAGACCCGCCGTATCTAAGTAAATCTCGCAATTGTTGCCGCGAGATCAGTAATCGGTTCATATTTTCCAGTCGTCGTATTTCGGCCAAACGTATTGTTGACAGAGAATACTTCGCCGCCGCCAATGCAGTGCGACGGAGTCGTTGGAAAGAGGTCGAGCCCATGTCGGATGTTGGGGCTAAAAATTTCATCGAGCTGACGGCGAACATCGTCTCGGCCTATGTCAGCAACAACCCGACGCCGGCCGCCGAGATTCCGAACCTGATCAGCCAGGTGCACGGCGCATTGACGCGGGTATCGTCGGGCCGCGTCGAAGCGCCGCTCGAACCGGCAAAGCCTGCGGTCTCGCTGAAGAAGTCGATCGCGCCGGACTATCTGGTGTGCCTGGAAGACGGCAAGCGCTTCAAGTCGCTGAAGCGCCATCTGCGTACCCAGTACAGCATGACGCCCGAGCAATATCGCGAGAAGTGGGGCCTGCCGGCCGATTATCCCATGGTCGCGCCGAACTACGCCGTGGCGCGTTCGCAACTGGCGAAGAAGATGGGCCTGGGACAGCAGCAGCGGAAGCGGAAGTAGTCCCGCGCTCCGCCCTCATCCTGAGGAGCCCGCAACGCGGGCGTCTCGAAGGATGGCTGCAGGCACGGTGCGGGCCTGCATGGTTCGAGACGCGCTTCGCGCTCCTCACCATGAGGGTCTAAGAAGCTTCCGCGAGCGCTTCTTTCGCGTCGGTCTTGATCCGCTCGACCATCGAGCGCAGGCCGTTGGAGCGCTGCGGCGTCAGATGGTCGCGGAAGCCGAACTCGTCGAACACCGATAGCGCATCGGTCGCAAGAATCTCCTGCGGCGTGCGGCCGGAATACAGCGCGAGCACGATCGCAACCAGCCCGCGCACGATATGCGCGTCGCTGTCGCCGCGGTACTTCAGGATCGGCGCGCCATCGCCGCGATCGACCAGCTTCTGGAGCCAGACCTGGCTGACGCAGCCATTCACCTTGTTCTCGGCCGAGTGTTCCGCCTCGGGCATCGGTTCCAGGGTGCGGCCGAGCTCGATGACGTACCGGTAGCGGTCGTCCCAGTCGTCCAGAAGCTCGAAATTGTCCCTGATCTCGTCAATCGCAGTCATTGATGGCCCGTGGTTCCCGCTTCCCGTTAATATAGGGATGCAGGCTGCCGAAATCGATAGGATTTGGGCCCTAATTCGCCGCTTCCGGACCGCGCCATTCCAGCGCGAGATCGTCCTGGGTCAGCGTGTTCCGCGGCGCTTCCGCCGCGGCGGCATCGCCCTCACCGGCGACCGTGATCGAGCCGGTGTGGTCGGGCGCCTTCTTGTCGGTCTTTTCGTTCTTCTCGATCTGCTCTTTTTTGTCGTTGATGATCTGGTAGATCTTCTTCGCGCCGTCCTGGGCCCGCTGGCCAATGATGGTCGCGGCCTGTCCACCGACCTCGCAGGCCGCCGGCTGGCGCTTGCAGAATTGGGTCATGTCGGAGACGGCCGCGGTCGCAGCCTGCACCGCGTCGGCAGCGCCGATCTGCGGCAGCTTGTCCGATTCGGGCGTCTTGTCCCGTGGCAGGAGCACCAGCACCAGCCCGAGCCAGAATGTGATGCGGAGCAGAAAGCGCATCTTGCGAACCTGTACGTTAGATCTGGCCTGCGGCGATTCCCGCAGAACGCGCCGGACCTGGCAACTCTCGATAAATCGCAAGTGATTGCCTTCCGCTTAATTCGCGGAAAATTTACGCAATAATCTTCGAACATTGCGGTCTCGTAAATTTTCGATTGATGCGGGCGCCCGCGATGCTCCGGCCCCGCTCGTCCACCAATTCGAAACCATGAAGGGGACGGCGAAACCCTGTGTTCACCATCCCCGATGATGACATCGCCAAATCGTCTAAAAATCTCCGCGATGACGCGGTGTCGGGCCCCGGGCCGGATTGCCTTAGCACTCGTTTAAGGTCGCTCTGACACGTTGGCTTAACGACAAGGAGGCGTTCCGGCACGTCTTCAAAGACGATTGAGCCGAAGCGCGAGACCCGTGACAGTTTTGAGTATCATCCGCGATTGTCTCGATGCACTGCTGCATCCCTCCGCGCGTTACGATGCGCTGATGCGTGCACGCCACCGAGCTTTCATGGCGCCGCGGCTTCTCGGAAGCCTGGCCGCTTTTGCCGCATTTCCGGTTTATCTCGTCCTGCGTGGCGCGCCGAGCGCGATCGAGGTCGCCGCTTTCGCCTGGCTGATCGCACCGATCATGCTGTCCTGGTTCCTGTCGCGCACCGGACGCTATGAAGGTGCCCATGTGCTATCGTCGCTGGCGCTCGCCGGCCTGATCATGGCGATCGCGAGCACGACCGGCGGCATCGAATCATTCGCAGCGATCTGGCTGGTCGTGGTTCCCCTCGAAGCCGCGCTGTCGGCGTCGCGCCGCGTCGCGGCCTTTGCCTCGTTGCTGGCCCTGTCCTGCGCCGCGATATTGATCCTCGTGAGCCAGTTCGGCTGGTTGCCGTCCGAACATGTCGGCGCCGCGCAACGCGGTGTGATGATGGCGTTCGGCGTCGCTTCCGCAACGCTCTATGCCGCGGGCCTCGCCTTCGGCGCCGAGTCGCTCGCACGCACCAGCGTTACCCTGCTGTCGCGCGAGGAGGAGCGCTATCGCCTGCTCGCGCGCAACATGAGCGACGTCATCTCGCGGCATCAGCGCAACGGCGCGGTGCAATTCATCTCGCAAGCCGCGGAAGCCATGCTCGGCATGCCGGTGGCGCAATTGCTCGGCCATGGCCTGTTCGACCGCGTCCATGTCGCGGATCGCCCGGCCTATCTCACGGCGCTTTCCGATGCCGCGCGCGGCGACGTGCGCAGCGTCGAATTCCGGCTGCGGCGCGAGCCCACCGGTTCCGAGCGCGGTCAGGTCGATTTCATCTGGGTCGAGATGCGCTGCCGGCCGCTCGATCAGGATCTGGGCCGCGATCTCACGCGTGAGGCCGAAGTCGTCGGCGTGATGCGCGACGTCACCGATCGCAAGCTGTCCGAGGAGGCGCTCGATCAGGCCCGCAGCGCGGCGGAAGCCGCTGACGCCGCCAAGACGCGCTTCCTCGCTACCATGAGCCATGAGCTGCGCACACCGCTCAACGCCATCATCGGCTTCTCGGAGATGATCGCGCAGGAGCAGACCCTGATGCTGGCAGCCAGCCAGCGCAAGGAATATGCCGAGCTGATCAACGCGTCCGGCCAGCATCTGCTGTCGGTCGTCAACGGCATCCTCGACATGTCGAAGATGGAGTCGGGCAATTTCGAGATTGCGTCGGAGCCGTTCGCGCCACGCGCCTCGCTGACGCATTGCTGCAACCTGCTGGCGCTCAAGGCGCGCGAGAACGGCATCGATCTCATCACCGATGCGCCCCAGGATCTGCCTGTGATGACCGGCGATCCCAGGGCCTTCAAGCAGATCGTGCTCAACCTCGTCGCCAACGCCGTCAAGTTCACCGAGCGTGGCGGTCAGGTCACCGTAACTGCGTCGGCCTCCGCCTCGCAGCTGACGCTACGCATCAGCGACACCGGGGTCGGCATCGCGCCCGACGACCTCAAGCACATCGGCTCGCCGTTCTTCCAGTGCGGCAAGACCTATCAGCGTCGTCACGAAGGCACTGGTCTCGGATTGTCGATCGTGAAGAGCCTTGTGGCGTTGCATCTCGGCGAATTGACGGTACAAAGCAAGCTCGGCGAGGGCACCGCTATCACGGTCAAGCTGCCGCTGGTCTACACGCCGCCGCAAGCAAAGCCCGCGGAGAGCAAGATCGCGACGCTGACGCCGGTGCTGCGCCAGGAACTTCAAGACCGACCTCAGGACCAACCTGCTCTGGTGAAGAAAAGTGCCTAGAAAGTCTGCAAAGGACGAAGCTGTTCCGCGCCGCCGTGGCGCCAAGGGTGTCAAGGCCGCGGTCGTGGATGTCGAGACCGAGCGCAATCTCGTGATGCGCGTGCTCCTGCACAGCCCCAAGGACACGCTGGCCGGCCTCGTCGCCGCCGCCGCCATCAGCGCCATCGTTGCGAACGCACTGTTCCTGCAGACCGGCCGGCATCCGGCGCCGATGTTCGGCACCGTGATCAACCTTCCTGCGCCGTCGTCCGCGTCGCTGTCGAACCTCATGCCGCGCCCGCGTCCCGTCGGCGCCGATACCTCGCCGCTCGAACCAAAAGCAACCGAGTTTCGCGTCGAGCCGAAACCGGCAGAGAAAGCGCCGGAGAAGCCCGCCGAGACGACGGCCTCGACGCCGCGCGCGGGTGATCCCATGACCAATCTGGTCATCAAGGCCACGACACCCACGCCGGCACCGTCCGCGGTGGCCGTCGCGCGGCCGCCGGCGCCGATCCCGGCGCAGCAAAGTCCCGCGGCGCGTCGCCTTTCCGGCGTGCAGCGCGCGCTGTCCGAATACGGCTACGGGAATTTGAAGATCACTGGCTCGATGAGCGGCGAGACCCAGTCGGCGATCCAGACGTTCGAGCGCCAGCACAAGATGCCCGTCACCGGCCAGGTGTCGGACCGCCTGCTGCGCGAGCTCGCCGCCGCGATCGGCCATCCCGTCGAATAAGCGTCGGCGCTTTGCGAGACCTCAAGGCTGGCGCTGCTTGCGGCGCTGACCTATCGTGTGCTCATGCGTTTGAAATCAAATATCTGGGTCTCAGCTTACTTGCGCCGATGCCAGACCGAGGGTGTGTTCGGCGCCGTGCGTCATCGCGGTGCCGAGGAGGCGGGGGCGGTGTTCGTCAAGGTGTCGCTGCTCGACGGCAACGCGATGCTTTACGTGCCGGCGCCGCAGACCGTCTATGACGACGGCCGGCCGGTCGACCGCTTCTTTGTGCCAGCGGCGGCGCAGCCGATGCCGGAGCCTACGGTGGAAGAGCGCCTGACCAAGGAGCTTCGCTTCGATCCGGATGCCTGGATCGTCGAGACCGAGGATCGCGCTGGCCGGCATTTTCTGGAACTGGCGAAGACGTAACCAGGGCCACCGTCGTTGCGAGCGCAGCGAAGCAATCCAGGCTCTGTCCGCGGAGGGACTCTGGATTGCTTCGTCGCAAGAGCTCCTCGCAATGACGAGCTCGGGCGCGTCGCGCGCCTCACGCTCAGCGTCAGCGTTTGAACGAGAGTGCCTCAGCGCTCCGTCGATCCGCCGCTGCCCGTGCGCACGGCCGGGCTCGAGCCGGGCTGCACGTTTGGCCGCGTCTGGCCGGTCGCGCCGCGCGCGCGCTGGCGGTCGCTGTCATGCAGCGATGGCTGATATTTTGCGCGCGTGACGGCGAGTGTCGAGCCGCGCCAGGCGGCGAGCATCACCAGCGCGGCGCGGTCGCTGAGGCGGTCGTAGAGGCGCGACAGCCGGTAGACCGAATCCACCGAGTTGCCGATCTCCGGCTTGAAGAACAAGAGGATGCGCTGGAAGTTCGGGCTCGGCATGTCGAGTGCGCGGGCGGCCACCGCAAGCGCTTCGCCGCCGGCATCGTCGACGATCTCTGCTGCGACGCGCGAGGGCAGGATCAGGGTATCACCGAGCTCGTAGATGAAACTCTCGATATCGCCCGCGATCGCCGCCATCTCCAGGATCTGGATCGCGCGCTTGCTGTGCACGGTCGGAATCCGCGGTGCGGCCTTCAACGGCGTCTGCGCCAGATTATGCAGGATCAGCGCGCGCTGGCTCGCATCGGCGCCGAAGAACATGTCGTGGATCTCGGCCGCTTCCTTCGGCTGCATCGCCATGTTGGCGGCCATGCGCTGCTCGGCGTCGGTCGGCGCGCGGGCGGGCGAGGGGGCGGACGCAGGCCGCGGGATTTCGCGCGCGAGCGGCACCCTGCGGCCTTCCTGCGCTGCGACCAGCCCGAGCTTCTGCAGCACTGGAATGGGCGTCTGCGGATAGATCGCGAGCCGCGCCTTGACGGCGGCGCGCGTTGCATCGTCGACCTGGTCGATCAGCCGCGTGGCGAGCTCGACGAATTGCCGCTGCTCGTCCTCGCTGTGGGTGGGCGCCTGGACATAGAGGTCAGTCAGCACCCGCAGCAGCGTCGGACGCACATCGACGCCCTCGCGACGGGAGAGTGTCATCAGCCCGTCAAATCCGGGAAACAGCGACTTGGTCATGGAGGCGTACGCAACTTGGAAAAGACTGTTGCCCCAGCCTATCAGCGGTTCCTTTAAAGGCTCGTTAAGGAAAACGAGGTGTGAAGCAAACCCGCTCATTTCAGCCGATTTCGTGTCGCAGCGGGACGCTCCGGCTGGCCCGTGCGGTTACGGTCCGAAACCTTTGTTTACATCCCATTAACCATAAACTGATCCTAATGACCCCCATGTTGCAGGGGCGCATTTTGTCGCGCGGCAATTGAGAGAGCTGACATGGGGACGATCATCGAATTTCCGGCCGGTCGCCGGGTGGGCTCGTCGGGGGACGTCACACCGCGCGCGGACACGGGGACGATTCTGATCCTTCCCGTCATCCGGATCGAGCGCGATGCGGACGAAACCAGCGGCGATCGCGGGCCGGAAGCGGGCACAGCGCCGGGGCGCCGTCGTCGTCGCCGCTAAGGTCCGGCTTTTGCAATGCCGGACTCCATCCGCCAGATCCGCACAATCGTAACGGCCATCCTGCTCGCGGCTGTGGGCGCGACGCTTGCCGCCTGTAGTGGCGGCGATTTCGGCCGTACCCGCGCCGACATGCGCAGCGACGACATGCATCGCTGGCTCGGCGCCGAGGTCACCGGAAGCCTCGGCCTGAATGCCTCTCAATTCCAGCTCACCGACGAAGAACGTCAGCTCCGCGACCTTGCCTATCCCATGATCGAGCCGCCACTGTCGCGCCCGGCCTGGAAGAGCGTGTTCGGCGACTACAAGGCGTTGCCGTCGCCGTGGCGGCAGAAGATCGTGTTCGATCGCACCATGTATGGCCGCACGCTGATCGACGAGCCGCATCGCTCGCATTCCTCGCGCTACGCGCAGTTGATCGAGGACGTGCGCAACGACATCACGCGTTTTGAACCGTTCTTTGCCTCAGCCATCCGCGTCATCGACCTCGACAAGAAGCGCGAGGCCAGCATGGCGCGCGTCTCGGCGCTGTCGCCGCGGGAGAAGGCCGACGCCGTCGCACGCATGCAGGAGAACTCGCTGATCATCCAGTGGGTGCAGCTGTCGCTCGAGCAGCGTGTCTCGTCCTATCGCTGGGCGCTTGAGCGGCTGGTGATCCAGGCGCCCGACGGCATGGCCGCCGACGCCGATCGCCTGATCGGTGAGCTCGCGGCCCAGACCGCGAATCCGCCGGTTCAGTCGCAGCCGGCCTACGGCCGCGCCGTCGTCTCGAAGGGCTAGCGGTCCTGCGCGCGATCCGCGCCGGCATTGATCGCGCGCCGTCAGCGCTGTCCGTCATGCACGGAGATGTCGGACGCCTTGAGGCCGCCGATGCGCGCGTGAGGGCGGCCGCCGGTTGCCATCACCAGGCCGAAGGCGATCTCATCACGCCTTGGTGCATCCCACAGCGTCATCTCTGCCGTTCCGAAATGGCTGCGAACATAGGCGGCGTGGATGTGGCCGAGCGGCACCATCTGGCGCGTGCCCGGCCCGCCGATGGTCTTCGCGGCCGGGACGATCGCCTTGGGTTGCCCCAACACCTCACGCATGCCCTGGCCGCCGGCTTCGTGCCAGACCGCGCCGTGCTCGAGCTCGCCGTCTTCGCCGACGATGATGCCCTTGCCGTAGGCTTCGATGTGCGAGGCGCCTCCGAGCTGCGCAATCAGCCGCGTTGCAAGTTCGCGCCCGAGCTCACGCAAGGAAGCCTGAAACGGCATCAGGTTGGGCTCGTAGCGACCGGCGAAGGGATTGCGGATGATCGCAGCTGCCGTTCCGACCAACAGCGGCTTCTCCAGGCGAGGGCCGCGCTCATGCCAGATCTCCTCGACACTGAGCGCGGTCTTGCGAACATCGTAGGACATGCGCGGCCCTATGCTTCGTCGACGACCGGATTGCGCAGCACACCGATGTTTTCGATCTCCACCTCGACCACGTCGCCGGGCTTGAGGAAGATCGGCGGCTTGCGGGTGAAGCCGACACCGGCGGGCGTTCCGGTTGCGATCACGTCGCCGGGAACGAGGTCGAAGATGGTCGAGCAGTACTCGATTAGCTTCGGGATCGAAAAGATCAGCATCGAGGTGTCGGACGACTGCACCACCGCGCCATTAACGCGTGTCTCGAGCTTTAGCTTGGCGGGATCGCCGATCTCGTCCGGCGTAACGAGCCATGGTCCGAACGGACCTGTACCGACGAAATTCTTGCCGGAGGCGATTTGGCCGGCATGGCGCTGCCAGTCGCGCACGCTGACGTCGTTGTAGATCGAGTAGCCCGCCACGTGATTCCAGGCATCGGCCTGGCTGATGTGGCGACCGCCCTTGCCAATGACGACGGCAAGCTCGCCTTCCCAGTCGAAATTGTCGGAGACTTTCGGCCGGATCACCGGCGCGTTGTGGCCGACCTGCGAGCGCCAGACCCGCAGGAAGATCGGCGGAAACTCGGTGATATCGCGCTTCATGCCGAACGCCACCGCCTCGTTATGGTGGTCGAGATAATTGCGCACGGCGCAGACGATCTTTTCGGGACGGGGGATCACGGGGAGGTATTTGACGTCGGCCAGCGCCCTCGTCGGCTTGTGTTCGGCGACAATGGCCTCGCGGCGCGCGTAGTCGTTGCTGCCGAGGAAGTCGGCGAGCGTCGGATATTGGGGCAGGGCGCGGCCAAGATCGACCACGCCATTTTCGACGACGGCTCCCCAGCTTTCCCGATTCCCATCCAAGAACGACAGCAGCTTCATGGCTTTACCCCGAAAGTTCGCGTTTTTCGATATTGGTTATTATTTTCGAAAATCATCGGCGGCGCAAGCCTGACGCGAACGAAAAATGCGGAGAGCGCCCTATTCGGGATCGAGCAGGTGCCCGGCGTACTTCGCGACGTTGTCCGCGGTGGTGCGGATATGCGTCTCGATCAGCTGCACGGCGAGATCGGCATTGCGCGATATGGCGGCTTGCATGATCGCCTGGTGCTCGCCGGCCTTGTCGCGGGGGCGTGGCCGGAAATTGGCCGACAGAAGCCGGTATCGCTCGGCGCGATCGAACAGCTCGGCGCGGATCGCGAGCAGGGTCGCAGAGCCGCAGGCGGAGACCAGCGCCTGGTGAAATTGCCGGTGGGCGATCTTCCATTCGGGATCGCGCAGCGGATGCTCGGGATCACGTTGTTCGATGCGTTTCAGCCTGTGAAGCGTCGAGATGACGGCAATCTCCCAGTCGTCATCGCCCTTCTGGATCGCGCGGCGCATCAATTCCACTTCGATGAGGACCCGGGCGTCGGTGACCTCCACAAGATCCTGCCGGCTGACCGGCGCAACGCGAAATCCGCGCTGCTCCTGGGCGTCGACCAGGCCCTCGGCGGCGAGGGCGGTCAGCGCCTCGCGCAAAGTGGTGAAGCTCGCGCCGAAACGCTCGCGCAATACGTCGAACCTCAACGGCTCGCCGGGGGCCAGACCGCAGGTCACGATCTCCTCGCGCAGCCGATGCGTGATGTCGGCGGCAATGGTCTTGCCGAATTCCTTGCGGGGGCGAATGGCGCTGTCAGGCATGGGTTCTGCCGCTGAATCGATGGCTCAAGATGCCGCGCCAACGACCATCTTGCAATAATTTTCGTAAACGGTATGATTTTCGAAAATATGTCTGGGGAGCACGTGAAGACATGAGGGCAGTGCTGGTGCGTCAGCCGGGTGGGTCGGACGCGCTTGAAGTGGTCGAGCTTCCGGTACCCGTGCCGGGCGCAGGCCAAGTGCAGATCCGGGCCGAGGCGTTCGGGGTCGGACAGCCCGACGTGCTGATCCGGCGCGGCGTCTACAAATGGATGCCGCCGCTGCCGGCCAATCCCGGCAATGACGTCGCGGGCCGCATCTCTGCGATGGGCCCCGATGTCGAGGGGTTTGCAATCGGCCAGAAGGTGCTGCTGAGCGCGCGCGATCTGTCCCAGCGCGGCGGCTGTTACGCCGATTATGTGGTCGCGCCCGCGGATGCCGTTCATGCGCTGCCCGGCAATGTCGATCTGCAAGCGGCGGTGTGCCTCTCGAACTACCAGGTCGCCTACGCACTCCTGCATGAGTGCCGCCATCCGCGCGCACCCACAAGCGTGCTGGTGATTGGGGCTGCCGGCGGCGTCGGCACGGCGCTGGTACAACTGGCAAAACTCGCGCAGCTGAACGTCATCGGCACGGTCTCGACCGACGAGAAGGCTGCGTTCGCGAAGGCGAACGGCGCCGATTACACCATCTTCTATCGCCACGAGGACGTGGTGACGCGGACCCGCGAATTGACGAACGGCGAGGGCGTCGGCCTCGTGCTCGATCATGTCTGCGGGCCGGAATTCACAGGCTATCTCGGCGCGCTCGGCAAGTGGGGGACGCTGTTGTCGTACAACGCCTTCGCCGGACTGCCGGAAGAGAATTTAATGGCGGCGATGCGCAACCATCTCGATATCTGCCCGGCTGTGCGCTGCTTCTCCTTCCACATCTACGACCACGATCGCGACGGGCGCCGTGCCCTGATGCGCAACGTGATCGAGGCGCTGAGCCGCAATGCCATCAAGCCGGCGATCTCGGCGGTCCTGAAGCTCGACGAGGTCAGAAAAGCCCATACGCTGCTGGAGCAGGGCTCCGCGCTCGGCAAGATCATCATGACGCCATAAGGGGATGGACCGCACGATGACGACACGAGCACCCATCGCACGCTTCACCCGCCTCAGGCACGCGACCTTTGCTTCGCCCGATCCCGAGCGGCTGCTCGACTATTACCGGGCGGTGATCGGCCTCGGCCTCGTCGCCCGCGACGGAAACCGCATCTTCCTCGCCAACGATTCCGAGCAGCTGTCGCTGGTAATCGAGCCCGGCGAGGCCGCGCTGACGAGCATCGCCTTCGAAATATCGCCTGATGTCCAGATCGAGGCGCTGGGCGTTGCGCTCAAGCAGGCCGATCTGCGGCCCGAACTCCAGAGTGATCCCCTGCCTGGTGTTTCATTCAGCGATCCCGAAGGCACGCGCTTCGAGCTGATCCAGGGCTGGACGCCGACGCCCGCGCAGGAGCGGATCGGTGCGCTCGCCGTCACCAAGCTCGGCCACGTCGCCCTGCGCACGCCCGATCCGCATGCGGCATCGGAGTTCTATGCCAACGTCATGGGCCTGCGGGTCTCCGACTGGATCGAGGATCGCTTCGTCTTCATGCGCAGCGGCTTCGAGCATCACACGCTGAATTTTGCCCGCGCGCCCGGCCGCGGCCTGCATCACTTCGCCTTCGAGCTGCGGGGCCCGACCCACATGCACCAGGCCTGCGACCATCTCGCGCGGCACAAGCTCCCCGTTCTATGGGGCCCGGTTCGTCACGGCCCCGGGCACAACACGGCGATCTATCATCGCAATCCCGACGGGCATCTGGTCGAGCTGTTTTGCGATCTCGACCGCATGACCGACGAGGCGCTCGGCTATTTCGAGCCGCGTCCCTGGCATCGCGATCGTCCGCAGCGGCCAAAAGTCTGGGTCGGCCTGCCGCGCGATGTCTGGGGCATGCCGCCGTCGCCTGAATGCACTGAGTTTGCGCGTTAGCTAGCACAATCACGAAGACGCCGCACGCGCTGCGGCCAACGAAACAAAAGTCAAAAGGGAGAAGCATCCATGCTCTGGATGAAGCGGCTTGCTCCGGCCATTTTTCTGCTTGGTGGTTGTCTCGCGACCGGCCCCGCGTCGGCGGACAATTATCCGTCGCGCCCGATCCGCCTCCTGCACGGTTTCGCTGCGGGCGGCGCCGCCGACACGCTGTCGCGCATCATCGCCGATGGACTGTCGAAGAAGCTCGGGCAACCGATCATCGTCGAAGCCAAGCCTGGCGCCGGCGGCAACATCGCGGCGGATGCCATCGCCAAGGCTGCGCCCGACGGCTACACGCTCGGGCTCGTCACCGGCGCCCATGCGATCTCCGCAGCGACCTACAAGAGCCTCGCCTATAAGCCGGCCGAGAGTTTCGACATGATCTCGACGCTGGTCTACTACGCGCTCGTCATTGCCGTGCGCAACGACTTCCCCGCGAAGTCGCTGGGCGATCTCATCACTATCGCTAAGGAGAAACCCGGCGCGCTCAGCTTCGGGTCGGTCGGTTTCGGCAGCACGCATCACCTGGCAGGAGAGTTGCTGAACGCAACCGCAGGTATCGAGATCGTGCATGTGCCCTATCGCGGCGATGCGCAATCCGTTACCGCGCTCCTCGGTGGCGAGGTTCCGGTTATCGTCGGCACGCCCGTCCTGCTCGCGCCGCAAATCCAGAGCGGCGCGATCCGCGGTCTCGCGGTGACCTCGCCGGCGCGCACTGCGTTGCTGCCAGACGTTCCGACGGTTCAGGAGGCCGGCATTGGGGGATACGACGTGCGCCCTGGGCCGGCCTGCTGGCCCCCAAGGGAACGCCGCCCGCCATCATCGCGACGCTCAATGCCGCGACGCGCGACGTGCTGGGGGACCCCGACATCAAGCAGCGCCTGGAGACGGCCGTCGGCGGTGAGGTCCGCGGCAGCTCACCGGGAGAGATGAAGGCGCTCATCGAGACGGAGATCGCCAAATGGACCGGCGTGGTGGAGCGGGCGAAGATCCCGAAGATCTGATCGACGGTGAGGGCGTTCTGCCTGTTTGCCAACACCTCTAGTCGGCGACGAAGCGTGGCGCGAATTCAATCTTCACGGGACAGCGGGGAGAAGCGGAAATTGCAGTGACTGGCGCCGCCGGCCGTCAGTCTTCGCGCGTGGCTGCGAGCCCTGGCGGCTGAGAACCCGTGCGCAAACCGTCGCCCACGACTGGTCGGCGGCGTCGGACGCTGAGGCGACCGAGGGGCGTTGGCCGGCCAACCGATGTGCCCCCGCCAGGATGCCCGGGGAACCCGGCCCTGGCCGCAGGTGGTAACCCTCTTGGGCATATTCCGAGACTGCGCCGATTGGCGCTTGTTCTCCCGGGCCGTATCGATAGGATTGCGCCGTTATACCAAGTCATTTTGCACGAAGGTCTTTTGAGATGAGCATCAATTCCGCGATGCCGCTTGACGCCCGTCGCAATTTCACGCCCCTGCGAAAATTGCTGGCCCTTGCCATCCTGCTCGGATCGACCGGCTCGGCCGCCGCGCTGACCAAGGAGGCGGCGATCGAGAACTGCCGGATGACCGTGGGCAAGCCGATCGTGCAAGCCTGCATGCGTGCGGGCGGCGGCGCCAATCTGGAAGCGTGCCGCGCCACGGCCTCTCCCAAGGTCAAGGCCTGCGTGATGGCGGCGCTCAACGCCGCCAACGGCCGCGCCAATGTCGCCGTCGAGTTGCCGAAGGAAGCGGCGCCCAAGCTCGATCCCGGCACCGCCCTGCCAAAGGACTTCGTCGCGCCGCCGCGCAATATCTCCGACATCACCGCGATTCTCGACGGCGAGAAGCCTGACGAGAAGCTGATCGCTGAGCTGAAATCCGACGCCGACGCCGTGCCGACGGGGAAGGAAGCGCGCGTGGATCTCGCGCAATTCTACTTTGACCGCGCCAACGCGCGCGCCCAGCTCGGCCGCCTCGCCGACGCCACTGCCGATGCCAACAAGGCCGTGGAGACCGGGCGCGGCGCCGCCAGCCCGAACATGATGGCGCGGATGATGCAGCTCCAGTCGTTCCAATATGCGACTGCGGGCGATCCCAAGCGCGCGTTCGAAATCCTCCAGAAGATGCTGCGCGACTTTGCCGGCACGCCGACTGCCAAGGGATTTCAGTTTGGCGCCAATCGCTCGATTGCCGCCATCCTGATCCAGATGGGCGACATCCCACAGGCCGAAGCTTATCTGCGCCGGAGTCTGACCGCGATCCAGGAGGCACGCACCAGCGGACTTCCGGGCTGGCGCGCCTCCTATGCCCGGCTCGGCCAGAACTGGGAGGGCGAGATCGAGATTTCGCGCGGCCAGATCTTCGAGGCGCGCGGGCAGTTCGCCGAGGCCGAGGCTGCTTATCGCACCGCGGAGGTGCGCAAGCGCGCTGGCAACAAGGGGGTTCTGGAGGGCGACAATCCGCCGGCCGAAACCCTTCTGTTGCAGGCGGTCGACAGCAGCATCCTGAATCAGGCGCGCATGAAGGCGCGGCAGGGCAGGCTCGCCGAAGCCGAGGTCGACGCGCGCCGGGCGCTGCTGTCGCGTCTGAAGGACACCGGCAAGTACAATCCGGTGACGCCGCGCTATGTGATGGGATTGGCCGGCATTCTGGTCGACCAGGGCCGTTACGACGAAGCCGAGCAGCTCGGCCGCGTCGCGCTCGAGATCAACAAGACGGTTGGCGTGCCCGAGGACTCGCAATCGACCGTGCAGCTGCTTTCGCAGGTCGCCGGCATCCTGAACCTGCAGCGCAAGAATGCCGAGGCCAACGACATGTTTGCGCGGATCGACAAGGCGGTCGCCAATTGGGATCCGCAGCGCCGCCAGGTCATCGAGCTCAATCCGGCGCGCATTCTCGCGCTCTACAATTCCGGGCAGCTCGACGCCGGCATCGCCGCCGCGGAGCAGCTGGTCAAGAAGCAGGTCGGGCGGGTCGGCGAGAACCATTTCGATGCGGCGTCGGCGCGCGGCACGCTGGCGATCGGATTGATGCGCGCGCGGCGCGATGCCGACGCGATCCGGGAGTTCAAGGCCGCCATTCCGATCATGATGGCGAACGCAAACGAGAACGCCGACGACGAGAACACGACCGTCGTGGCCGCGCGCAGCCAGCGGCTCCAGAACATCGTCGAGAGCTACCTTCTGCTGCTCGCGCGGGCCGAAGGCACCGGAAGCGGCATCGGCGAGGAGACGTTCGGTCTGGCCGACGCGATCCGCGGCCGCTCCGTGCAGCAGGCGCTGGCCGCCTCCAGCGCGCGTGCGGCGGCGAAGGATCCCGCGCTGGCCGAGCTCGTGCGCAAGCAGCAGGACCTCACCAAGCAGGTCAACGCCCAGCTCGGCACACTGAACAATGTGCTGGCGATTCCCTCTGCGGATCGCGACGAAAAGGGCGTTCAGCAGATCCAGGCATCGATCGCGTCCATGCGTAGCGAGCGCGACAAGGCACGGCAGGAGATCAACCGGCGATTTCCGACCTACGCCGATCTCGTCTCGCCCAAGCCGCCGAGCGTCGCAGAGATCCGTGCGACGCTGGCCGACAACGAGGCCATGCTGTCATTCTACTTCGGTCAGTACGGCAGCTTCGTCTGGGCCGTGCCGAAGTCGGGGCCGGTGGCATTCGCGGCGGTCAAGGCCAGCATCGGCGACGTCGAGACGAAGATCCGCAAGCTGCGCGAGGCGCTCGAGCCGCAGGCTGCGATGATCTCGGACATTCCGCCGTTTGATCTCAAGCTTGGTTACGAGCTCTACGAGCTGTTGCTGAAGCCGGTCGAGAGTGGCTGGAAGCCGGCCAGGAATTTGATCGTGGTCACGAATGGCGCGCTTGGCCTGCTGCCGCTGTCCCTGCTGCCGACGGCGCCGGCCGAGGTGGCCGCGGACGAAGATCCGCTCTTCGTCGGCTATCGGAACGTGCCATGGCTGGCGCGAACCCACGCCGTCTCGACCGTGCCGTCG
Organism: Bradyrhizobium monzae; assembly: GCF_021458635.1. GTDB lineage: Bacteria > Pseudomonadota > Alphaproteobacteria > Rhizobiales > Xanthobacteraceae > Bradyrhizobium. The sequence continues at coordinate 770,127 of NZ_JAIRDQ010000002.1, read as the reverse complement.
GCCGCGGCCTTGCGCACGCTTCGGCAGTTGCCGCCCGGCAAGCCCGGCCGCGGCGATCTCGTGGCGTTTGGCGATCCCTATTTCAACAAGGACCAGGAGAGCGAGGCGGAAGGCGCCGGCGAAAAGGTGCAGGTGGCCGATGTCGGTGGCAACGTCACGCGCGGCATGCCGCTGAAGCGTCGCAACAGCCCGAAGCTCGACGGCGTCGACAGCGCCGAACTCGGTCTCCTGCCGCGCCTTCCCGATACGGCCGACGAACTCAAATCGATCGCGCTGGCGCTGCAGGCCGATCCCTCAAAGGTGCTGTTCCTCGGCAAGAGCGCGACCGAGAGCGCGGTCAAGACGATGAACCTCTCCGGCTTCAAGATCCTCGCATTTGCCACGCACGGCCTTGTTCCGGGCGAGCTCAACGGTTTGACACAGCCGGCGCTCGCACTGTCATCGCCAACGGTGACGGGCGAAGGCGGCGACGGCCTCCTGACCATGGAGGAGATTCTCGGCCTCAAGCTCGACGCCGACTGGGTCATCCTGTCGGCTTGCAACACCGGTGCCGGCGCCGGTGCCGGCGCGGAGGCCGCGTCCGGACTTGGTCGTGCCTTCTTCTACGCCGGAACGCGCGCGCTGCTGGTGACGAACTGGTCGGTGCATTCGCAATCCGCGCGGCAGCTGGTAACCGATCTGTTCAAGCGGCAGGCGGACGATCCAAAACTGTCGCGGAGCGAAGCGCTGCGGCAGGCGATGATGGCCCTGGTCGACGGTCCCGGTTACCTGAACGGCGAGGGCAAGACCGAGTTTGCCTATGCACATCCGCTGTTCTGGGCGCCGTACACAATCATTGGCGATGGCGGCGTGCGTTGACGGCAGGTGAGGAGGGGTGGAATTGAAATGAAGCGGAATTTCTTGCCGGCGCTGATCGCGGCAGGCCTCCTGTTTTCGGGAGCTGCGAGAGCGGCAACACAATTGATCACGGAAGAGGAAGCGAAGTTGCCGCCCCCGAAGGGCGCGGTCGCTGCCGATCGACGCGGCATCTTGCGCGGACCGAAGGTCGAATTTGTTTCGCCGAGTGACTCGGTCAGCTCGCCATTGCACCTGGTCTTGAAGTTCGATTCCTTTGGCGGAGCCAAGATTGATCCGGATTCGGTCAAGGTGATGTTTCTGAGGACGCCGAACGTCGATCTGACGGCGCGAGTCAAACCGTTTATCCAGGCCGACGGCATCAACATACAGGACGCCGAACTGCCGCCGGGCGATTACACCGTGCGGGTCGACGTCAAGGACAGCGATGGGCGGCCTGGCACGGCCGTTTTTACCCTCAAGGTCGCACCCAGGTGATGTGTCCTTACTGCCAGGCCGAGAGTGCGGATCACGCGCTGGTGTGCGCATCCTGTGCGCGCGACATCGCCGTGCCCGCGACGCTGATTGCGGAGCGCGACGATCTCCTGCGCAAGCGGGACCAGCTGCGCGATGAGCTGACGCGGGCCAGAAACGAGGTCGAAGCCATCATGCAACGCAGGAAGTCGCGCTGACGATGGAGTGTCCGTTCTGCGCCGAGACGATCAAGGACGAAGCCATCGCGTGCAAGCACTGCTCGCGCGACTTGCGTGTGGTGCGGCCGACGCTCATCGAGATCGAAGAGATCGTTGCCGATCTCGACAAGCTCAGGCGCGACCTCGACCGGGTCAATGTCCGGCTCGAGCGGCACAAGAATCCGCTGCGCTATTTCGGGACGCATGTCCTTCTCTACGTGTTCATTCCGGCCGTCCTGCTGACGATCACCCATTTCCTGGTCACCATCACCTTCAACCTCTCTCCAATCCCGCTCCGGATCGCCTCGATCGTTGTCCCGCTGCTGTTCGGGTTCGCTGCCTATCCTCTGCATCGGGTCTCGGCATTGGGGGCGTTCGTGCTGGCGTTGCTGCTCGCCAGCGTCAGCATCCAGGCAATGCTGACGGTCACCGGCATCCACGATGGCGTTCCGATCCTTCCGACGGTGTGGATCGAGTGGCGCGAAGTGTTCGAATACGGTGCGAGCATCCTGCTCGCCTTCGTTTCCGGAAACATATTGGGAGTCGTCATCTTCCAGGTCTTGCCGCGCGTTTTGGGCCAGGGCGGGAAACCCAACGCTTTCGCCTTCAGGATGGCGCGCCTGCTCGGGCAGCATGTTGGGGAGGAGCAGCTCCGCCGCCGCGCCCGTTTGATTCAGGACCTGATGCAGACCGTCGGCCCGCTGGTCGGGGTCGCCGCGACGGCCGTGGGCTCCATCTATGCCGGCCTGAAGGGTTTGCTCGGATAGCGGCGGCGCGCAAGCGCGGCAGCGCCATGGCCCAAATCCTCCGATTGGCGACGCAAATGAACTGTCACCGTGGCAACGTGTTGCTGTTTTGCCCGTTCAACTAATCGCACGACAGGCAGATCGTCTCAGGCGAGGATTTCGCGGGCTCAGATCCCGAAGCACGTCCGCAGATGTTCCAGGCGACGACGTGCACGAGGAGAAACGCGGCGGCGACTGCCAGAAGCCAGCCCATCTCGTCCTGGGCCCGGGATCGGGTCGTCAATCCCGTTCGTGCCGCCCCGTTCGTAACGACCATTCGCGTTCTCCGGAATTCGGTTTGGGTTTGCTTGTGAGCAGGTGCTCGTACTGGCGCATGACGCGACGCGCCTGGCGGCGTCGCGACGCATGCAGCGCGGACATGATGAAAGCGACAAGGCCTCGCGCCTTCGGTTCGACGCCACGGTCTGAAACGGGAGAGGCGGCCTCGGAAGAATACCGCATGATGCTCATGTTCGAACCCGATCGGTCAGAACAGGCCGGCGCTCAGATCGAGCCCGCAAGTCAGCGTCAACAGCCACACGAACAGGATGGCGCCGCAGAACATCGCGAGCTGCTTCAGAAATCTTGCCCGCAGCGACGAGGCAGGGAATATGCGAACGAAAGCGTTCGCGAGGGCGGCAGCAGCGAGGGCTCGCATGATGATCTCCGGAGGTCGCCTAGTGGCCGGGCTTCACGGAGCGTCGCGCTTCGTGCATGAACTCGCGGTTTTGCTGCCATCCCCGGCGAGCCTCCTCGAATTCCCGGAACGCCCGGACGAAACAGGCGCCGAGGCAAACTGAAATCGAAATGAGCAGAAATGCTTGATCGCTCGCGGTCTGAATCATGAAACGTCCAATGCAAATAAGAATCAGATTGATGCAAACGATGCGCCAACGTGCCTCGCTCAGGGAATGTCGACCGCCGGCAGCGGGCCAGTGGGACGGATTGGGTCATCGGGGAGCTGCTTCTGTGTGAAGATCGCCAGGACGACCAGCCCGACCAGAAAGAAGGAGGATACGAGCTGCCATCGCCTGGAGTCCGCTCGGTCGTCGGGCGTCTCGAGGCGGCGCCGGCCTGTCGTCTTGGTCATCGTCATTCTCCTGTTGTCGTGACGCGACAACACCAGTCTTCCCGCATTGCCGCATCATCGGAACCAATGAGGCGCGGCTGCTGCGGCACGGATTTTCATGTCTGAAGTCTCTCGCCGGGCAATGCGCAGCGCCGCGCCAGCAGCTTGCGCGGGCATGTCGTGACGATCTGGCCGTTTCTCGGATGATGGATTAACCGACCGCGCTTTGTGCCGACAAAAGCGGTGGCGTGGAGCTCTGGAGCAGGCGCAACAGATCGGCCTGCCGAGTCGTATTCGTCTTGGAAAAGATTCGCTGCAAGTGTGAGCGTACCGTCGGTTCACCGATGCCGAGCATGTCGGCCGTTTCCTTGGCGCCGAGGCCCTGGGCAAGCGTCATCAGCACGCGGAGCTCGCCTCCGGTCAGCTTGTAGAGCCTGGCAAAGGCCTCGCCGGGCATCATCGGTGCTTCGGCCGGATCCTTCATGAAGACGGCGACGGATGCGGCAAACGGGGCGAGAATTCCGCTGCGCTGGCCGCGATCCACGGGCAGCAGCGTTGCGATGTAGCCGGCGCCGTCGATATCGGGGATGGCCAGCGACTGTCCGCTCAAATCCGCGTCAATGCCGGACGCTTCGTCGATCGCCTTGGCGAGAGCGGCGCGCGCCGCCAAATCGACCGGAAAGATCCGGTTGCCTACGATGCGAACGGCGTTGCCGGTCTTGATCTGGCGCTCGGCAACTTCGTTCATGTAGACAACGCGACCGTCACGGGACGTGAGGAATACGCCAACGGCCAACATGTCGAACGTCTTCTCCAGGATTTCCGATCTCAAAGTTCTGAGATCGAGTGCATCGGAGATGGTCAGCGTGCGGCAGACATGCGGAGACAGCAGTTTGAACAGATTGACATCGAGCTGCTGATAGCGCGGCGCCTTCTCGGTGCGGGAGGCATGCATCGAGGCCATGCGGGCACCGGTCCGCAAGGCCGGAAACCAGATGATGTCCTGAAGTCCGTAGGGCTGGAGAACTTCCCGGTAGAACCGGCTTTCGAGCAGCTCGTCGGGATCGTTCATCGACAGCGCGTTGACCTGGCCGACGTCCGCGACGACGTCGGCCGCGGCCATCGGCGTTTGGGCGTAATTCGTGCCGAGCTTTTCCAGGAAGGTCTGCTCGTAACCGAACACGAACAGCTGGTCGTTCTGCACATGCCGCATGTCGTGCACGCAAATGCCGCCCGCCGTGCTCTCGCAGAGATCGGCGATCTTGCGGCAGGTGGCCGCCCAGAGCTGTGGGTTGAGCGCGCAGTCGTAGACCGCGCCGATCACGTCGGACAATGCCTGGGCGGAAACGCCATCCAAACCGATCACGGCACCCTCGCTTGAAGGAGGGGCCTCACCGGTCGCCGGGTCGCGAGAGGACCCGTCTTCCCAGCACCCCCTGCCGAATATCGCGCCACTTGACGGGTCTGACTACTACCTAGAAAGGTGGTTCGCTGTCCTTTATGTATGCCCGCGCAGGTCGGCGGGGGACTTCTGAGGTCGGTAGCCTCTGCACACGCGTTGGGAATGACATGCATCCATCCACGGATCCCATCGATCCGCAAAATCAAGAAGTCTATGCACTCTGGGATCGGCTGGCCGAGTTCTCCGTCGGCGACAGCGACGCCGCACTGACACACCTGCTGGCCTCACTAGGGACCATGTTGTCGGCACGCAACGTGCTATGGGGCGTGCTCGTGCGATTGCCTTCACCGAAGCGTGCGGATCCCTTGCTCGGCTGGCGTCCGCGCCTCGTCCGGGTGCTGGACCCAATACCGGCGGTGGCTGCATCCGTGCAGAAGCAATACGATAAGCTTTGGTCCGACAACGTCGACCTGTCTCAGATCTTGTCCATGTCGGGCGATGAACCGTTCCGCGTCCGTCTGCTGTTCGAAACGTTACCGCCGGAATGGTTCGAGGGCGAACACTATCGGCGGCACTATTTGGACGTCGGCTTCGCCGACAGCATTTCCGTGCGAATTGCGCTCAATGACGATTTGCGGATTCGCCTGTTCGTATTCCGCGATGCGCAGGCACCCCGCTTCACTGCGCAGGACGGCCAGCGTCTCGGCTTCGTGATGCGCGCCTTGAGATGGTTTCACCGTCAACAACTGCTCAGCCACGGCCTGCTCATCGCCAACGCGGCCCTGACACCCGCTGAACGCAGGGTGTTGCTCGCATTGCTCGACGGGCGCACCGAAAAGGAGATCGCGCAGACGCTCGGGCAGAGTCCGAACACCACGCACTTCCATGTCAAGTCGATCTACGCCAAGTTCGGCGTACGCAATCGCGCGGCGCTCACGGCGCTCTGGCTCGGCAAGCTGCGATAGCGGAACCAAACAAGTCGGTGCCGATTGGAATGTCATGATCGGTACGCCCCAACCCGGCCATCCGCGATGGGGCTTTGCGCCGCTGTCCACAACCGCAGCAAATGTCGTTATGGACCAGTGAGAGACTTGACCAAGGACGATTGAGCCGCGTGAACGGGCAGGATGAAAATCGCGTCACCGGCCCTGGAGGTCGATGCGGCAACTACTCGGCGCAACAATCTTGCACCCTGATGAGATCAGTAGCAGACTCGGTGCGCTGCAGTCGCGGATGTCGCGACCATTATGCGTTTCATTCTCTGATCGTACCATCATAAAAAAGGAGAATTGACACCATGCCGGACAATTCCGAAAAAGGTCTCGATCGCCGCAACTTCTTGATTGCATCTATCGCCACCGCTGGAGCCTCGGCCGCCTTCGCTGTCAACGCTAACGCTGCTGGCGAAGCGCCGGCTGCGTCGGGGGGAACCGTCTATACCGGCGATGTGATCCAGGGGAAGAAGGTCATCAGCGCGCTGGACGTCAACGACCTTGAGCCCGGGCAGAAGCATCTCTTCTATTTTCAGGGCGTGCAGATGCCTACGGGCAAACACTGGAATGTGTCGGTGGTGGTCGCGAAGGGGGTAAGGCCAGGCAAGCGCGCCCTTCTGATCAGTGGTGTGCACGGCGACGAGATGAGCTCGATCCATACGGTCATGACCGTGATGAACCAGCTCGACCCCAAAAGTATGTCGGGCACGGTGATGGCGGTCACCGATGTGTCTCGCCCCGCCTTGGAAAGCATGCAGCGGCGATGGCCCAACGTGGGGTTGGGTGCCGACCTCATAGACATGAACCGAGTATGGCCGGGAGACGAAAACGGCCCCACCCCGACCAGCCGACATGCGGGGTTGCTGTTCAATCGTCTGCTGCGGCCGAACGCCGACTTCGCCATCGATTTCCACACCGGAGCAACCGGCTTTAGTGCCAGTGCCTTCAATCTCGGCGATATGAATATTCCGGAGGTCAAGGCGATGCTGGAACTCTTTCCCGTTACCCAGATCTTCAATAATCCGGTGTATCCGGTTGTTCTCCATAACGCTCTGATCGACGTGGGCATTCCGGCGTTCTGCTCAGAGATCGGCCCCGGTCGGGTACTCACTCCTGATATGATCGATCTGTTCGTTGGGGGTACGATGAACGTACTCAAACACCACGGTATCGTATCCGGCCCGATGGGCAAAACCGGCAAGGACGTGACTGTTTTCATTGGCAACAGTGGCTTCCCGATTATTGCGACCGAAGCCGGCTTCGTCGAGCCTCTGGTTAAGCTTCACGACAGGGTCAACCCTGGGCAGAAGGTCGCTGTACAGCGCAACAGCTTTGGCGAGATTGTTGCCGAATACATGAGCAGCGTCACGGGGGAGGTCTTTGCACTGCGTACTGACGTGACATCTGAGCCCGGCAATCCTCTGCTGTTTATTCTTTTCGAGAAGCCGACGCGGGAGGGCATGGAGTCTTATCCCGAGTAGTTCGCCCGAACACGTTCCAGAACGAATGTAACGCCTGTGACCTCCCTTTCCTGGCGACTGAGAAGCCCACAACGAACTTTGCACTTGCCGATCGTGGATATGACGCTGACTGGATCAGGGAGCTTGCCAGGCAAACTCTCCGTCTCAGTCACGCCGTTTCAATTCTAGCGCGCCGCTTCGCCGCGTAGCCTGTACCGTCGGATTGTCCACACCCACGACCCGCAGTGTCGAATTGCGGATCAGGCCTACTAGCCATCGATAATTTGCCAACGCGCGTCCGCATCGCTTTGATGCCGGCATGGGTACCAAATCACGCGAGGTCATCTGGAGTGGGCGGATCATGGGCGCGGAGATTTCCGCCAAGCACGCCCGCGAGGAAGCCCGGAAGGCCGTGCGCGAGGCCGATCGTGCGGAGGCCGAGGCCTGGTCGGTCCGCATGGAAGGTTACGGTGGTCCCTCGCAGCCGTCGCCGACCATCGCGCAATGCCTCAACGGCGGCATGGGCTGGCTCGAGGTCGAGTGCAACAGGTGCAAGGCGCGCGCGAGCCTGCCGCTCGATGCGATCCGCCGTCCGCGCGATACGTCGATCTGGAAGCTGGAAGCGTCGCTGAAGTGCCGGTCATGCCGGAAGGGACGATCCGCACCGCCGGTCCACATGATCAAGCTGACGGAAACGCGGAGCATCACGCCGTACAAATGGGTGCATCCGACCGAGGAGCGTTAGAGCATGATCCGGATCTTAAGCGCCGCGACGAAGGTGTATACCGCTCTCCAACTCCCGACTTGCTCGCGTAAAGCTGGCGCGGGAACAAAGGTGGTTGTTGCGGGTTCAAATTTTCGCAAAGGCAAATTTTCGCAAAGGAATGTGCGAAGCAAGATCCAGGGAGGATGCCATGGATGGCCCGGCGCCGCTGGCCGAGAGCTGCCGTATTTGAGGTGGACGATATGATGATGATGGGCAATCCGTTCAAACTTGTTTGCGCACTCCACAAGCAGCGGAAAGAGCGGATGAGGCGTCGCGAGTGCGAGGCGCGCAGGAGGGGGGCGGCGCGCGCGAGGGAGCAGGGTTGGGCGGACTTGTTTGATCACATGTCCCGAAACTCCGCCCACGCTGCGGGCCTTGCATCTCAGCCGGTATCCTTGACCGCACCGGAAGCCGCGGTCGAAGCCAGCCGGGGCGACGCCGACATCCAGTCGGTGGAAGAATCGATCGAAGCGCCCGGAGCTCTCCCATTGGCTCGCCCGCCGCGCAGAGGTGACGTTTGACGTGCGCTGGCTGCCGGTGCTGCCAGGCATGAAAAACCCGCGACGGATTTCTCCGCGCGGGTGTTTACGAACTTTTCGATGATGCCAGTTTGCCAGTGTTTTGCCCGACGTGTCAAACCGGTCCGGGGGCGGCGGACGAGGCGGCGAGAACGATGATTCCGCTGATCGGGTTGGCTGCTGCGCTTAAGCGAACGATTTCAAGACTCCGGCTACTGTGCATGGGGTTGTTTTCGCGCTCCTGATCTTGCGGCTCGTCGAAACGGCCGCGCTTCAGCGCCGGCCGCGCGGCGCTTCGGCCTTCGCCGGCGCTTCGGTCTGTGGTCCGCAACTCGCGGCCGCCAGCGTGGCCTGCGCCTGCGGCATCAGGCCGGGCTCGGCGGCCAGCGCCTTCATCACGATCAGGCCGGTGGCGCTCGGGGAGTCAATGATCAGGCGGTCGGCCGCCGTGATCTCTTCGTCCTCGGGCAGGGCGTCGTGCTGGGCCTGCGTCATCAGGTCGAGCTCGATGACCTTCTTGCCGGCCGAGCGGTCGTTGATGGCGTAATAGGCGATCTCGTTGCGGGTATAGAACGACACCGAGGTATAGGCCTGGCTCACCGGCACGGTGAGCTTGATCGGTCCGCCCGAAAGATCGTAGCGGCAGATCGCCAGTGCAAAGGCCGGATCCATGAACGGCATCGGCGAGGTGTTGGGATCGGCGAGCGGAAGCTGCGTGACGCCGTTGAGCTTCGTCATCGGCGTCAGCCGCGAATAGGCGTCCTGCGTTGCGATGCGCGGCAAGGCCAGCACGCTGACGAGATGGACCACGAGGCCCAGCACCACGCCGGCAAGTATCGTGAACAGCAGCCGGATCATGAGCAGCCCACCGTCGAGATGGTGGGCATCGGCGCGTCACGCTGGGTGCGCGTCGCAACCCCGACCGGCGTGTCGTAGAGGCGGAACATCAGCGCGTAGCGCTCGATGCCGCCGGTCGGCAGCCAGTTGCCGGCGCGCGAGCGCGCGGCGATGTGGATCTCGAACGAGCCGTCGGACTGGCGGATGATCTCCTGGCTGGTGAAGCCGTAGCGCTGCAGCGAGTTGGCGACGAGATGACCCTTGCGGTCGTACAGCGTCAGCGTCCAGAACCGCGCCGGCGGCGTCACGCCGGAGACGACGACGTCGCAGCGGCCGTCGAGCGCCTTCTTCTTGCCGTCGGCGGTCGCGGTGAAGGCGACGCCGTCGCCGGTGCCGATCGGCAGCTCGCCGTTGCGCACGATGGTGGCGCGCGAATAGGGATCGACGTCGGCGGTGCCGGTGCGGGGGCGGGCGGTCCAGGGGCCGATGGTCAGTGCGCCGATCTCGGTGCCGCGCGTCGTCGTCATCCAGGTCGCGCCCAGGCCGACCACGGTCGCGAGCAGAAGGGCCGTCAATGTGATCAGGATCAGCCGCACGGGATCAGGTCAGTTCTTGCGCGGGGTGGATGCGTTCGCGTTGTCCTCCGCCGCATAGTTCTGCGGGAAGGCGAGCGCGCTCGCTGCCGCCGGCTTGGCCGGCTGGCTGTCGTTGGCCGTCGATTTGTTCGCAGTCTTGGCCGCGTCGTCGAGCAGCTTCTCGACGCGCACCAGGATGTCGGCGCCGCGCTTGGTCAGCACCGGCGGCGGACCGGGCTTGGTCTCCAGCACTTTCGGCGCCGCATTGGCCTGCGCATTCGCGACCTGCTCGCGCGGCAGCTTCTGGCCCATGCCGACGCCGGGAATTTCGCGGACCTCGACGCCCTGATGCGCCGCGACCATGATGTCGTGCCAGGTCTGCGCCGGCAGCGAGCCGCCGGTCATGCGGTTGGTCGGCGAATAGTCGTCATTGCCGTACCAGACCGCGCAGGTGAAATTGCCGGTGTAGCCGACGAACCAGGCGTCGCGATATGCATTCGTCGTGCCGGTCTTGCCGGCGGTCGGAATGCCGTCGAGCGCCGCGCGGCGCGCGGTGCCTTCGCTGACGACGTGGCTCATCATGCCGGCCATGTCGGCGGCGATGTTCGGCGGAATGGCCTGCTTCGGCTTCGGGCCGTCGCGGTCCCAGCGCCAGACCAGATCGCCGGCGCCGGTGCGCACCTCCAGCACGGAATGCGGCGTCACCGACTTGCCGCGGTTGGGGAAGGTCGCATACGCCACGGCGTGTTCGAGCACGGTGACTTCGTCCGAGCCGATCGGCAGCGACGGCGTGTCGGGCAGGGGCGCCTTGAGGCCGAAGCGGCGCGCGACCTCGACGATCTTGGCGCGGCCGATCTTGGCCGGGTTGGGCGCCTTCGGCTGTTCCTTCTGGCCGATCGCGATCGACAGCTTGACCGGCACCACGTTGATCGAGCGCGTGATCGCCTGCGTCAGCGTCACCGCGCCGGAATAGGAATGGCCATAGTTCTGCGGACACCAATTGCCGATGCAGACCGGGCCGTCGACCACGATCGAGTTCGGCGTGAAGCCGTTGAGGAGGGCCGTGGTGTAGACGTAAGGCTTGAACGACGAGCCGGGCTGGCGATAGGCGTCGGTGGCGCGGTTGAACTGGCTCGCGCCGTAATCGCGGCCGCCGACCATGGCGCGGATGCCGCCGTCGAGATCGGAGACGACGGTTGCGGCCTGGGTCGCGTGATAGTCGCGGCCGAACTGGCGCAGCTGGTTCTCGATCGCGTCCTCCGCACCCTTCTGTACGTTCATGTCGATCGCGGTGCGGACCACGAAGACGCGCTCCGTGTAGGATTTCGGGAAGGTGTCGACCAGCTTGCGCATTTCGTCGAAGGCATAGTCGAGATAGTAGTTTGGCGACGCCTCGTCGCGGCGGTCGACCGCGAAGGCGGGGTTGCGGCGGGCGCCGAACACCTGGCCCTCGGTCATGAAGCCGGCATCGACGAGATTGTCGAGCACAACGTTGGCGCGGGCGCGCGCGGCGGGCAGGTTGATGTGGGGGGCGTATTTCGTGGGCGCCTTGAACAGACCGGCGAGCATCGCGGCCTCGGCCAGCGTGACGTCGCGCGCCGACTTGTTGAAATAGAAATGCGCGGCGCCATCGACGCCGAACGTGCCGCCGCCCATATAGGCGCGGTCGAGATAGAGCTTGAGGATCTCGTTCTTGGTCAGGCGCCATTCCAGCCAGACCGCGAGGAAGGCCTCGTTGATCTTGCGCTCGATGGTGCGCTCGTTGCTCAGGAACAAATTCTTGGCGAGCTGCTGCGTGATCGAGGAGCCGCCCTGGCGGACGCCGCCGGCCTGGGCGTTGGTGACCAGCGCGCGCGCGGTGCCGGCGATGTCGATGCCGAAATGCTCATAGAAGCGGCGGTCTTCGGTCGCGAGTGTCGCCTTGATCAGGACATCCGGAAAATCTTCCAGCGGGATCGAGTCGTTGTGCTTGATGCCGCGGCTGCCGATCGGATTGCCGTAGCGGTCGAGGAACGTCACCGCGAGGTCGGACTTCTTCAGCCAGTCCTCGTCCGCGGTCTCACGGAAGGCGGGGATGGCGAGGATCAGCATCAGCACCATGCCGCCGAGGCCGAGGGTTGCGGCTTCCGACAGCGGCTCGATGAACACCCAGCGCTTCCACCGCCCGACATAGAAGCGGTCCATGAAGGTTGAGTAACGCTCGTAGAGCTCGCGGATGCCCTTGGCCGAGGAGAACAGCGAGGAGTCGATGCGCGCATCGAGGTCCAGGAAGAAGTTCCTGATCCGACTCTTCCAGTTGGATGGTGTGTTCTGGACCACCTAGAACCCTTGAGGCTCGCTTCGAAAGCGTTCAAGCACCCGGCCGGGGCGGCATCGAGACGTCTTGCGGGATTGTTGCGGCAAACCCAAGGCGCCCGTTTCGCGTCCGTGGGGACTTGCTGTTCTTCTAGCCGAGCGGGGCCTATAAACCAATGGTCAGGCTCGCAATTTTGAACAACAGGCCTAATTGAACCCCGGTTCATTACGGGCCTTGCGCGGGCATTGCTTGCAGCTTACCGGCCACGCGCTCTAGATGGCGCTGGCTGCACCTCTTGGGAATCGTATCAGGCCTATGACCGCAGCTCCGAAACGACCTTCAGATCAGGATGGATTCTTCTGGAAAACCAAGAAGATGGAAGACATGTCGCCGGCCGAATGGGAGAGCCTGTGCGACGGCTGCGGCCGCTGCTGCCTGAGCAAGCTCGAAGACGAGGATACCGGCGAGATCTATTTCACCGACGTCAGCTGCAAGATGCTCGATTCCTGCACCAGCGGCTGCAAGGACTACGCGAATCGCTTCGACTTCGTCCCGGACTGCGTTGTCATGACCCCCGAGAAGGTCCGCACCCTGCCTTGGCTGCCGCCGAGCTGCGGCTACAGGCTCGTCGCCCAGGGCCGCGATCTCTATTGGTGGCACCCGCTGATCTCGGGCGACCCCAATACGGTGCACGAGGCCGGCGTCTCCGTGCGCGGCCGGGTCTCGGGCACCGAGGACGATGTTCCTGACGACGAGCTCGAAAACTACTTGGTGCAATGGCCGGGGCAGATCCCGAAACGGGCGCGCCTGAAGCGACGCCCCAAGGACTGATCTACCCGCAGCGCCGGATCAATTGTTCGGGATGACCGCGGTGCGGGATGCACCCATGCGCCGCGGTGCCTGCCTGAGAAGAACTTTGCTGTCTAGATTGGCTTCATAGAACGAATCCTTCGCGGCTTTGCGCCGCAGCAAGACGTCTGACACGCCCGAAATGAACCAGTTCGCACGGCAGAGCAGCCAGTCTGCCGACATCCAGACATTGCCCGACGACCTCGCCGAGGAACTGACCCGCCTTCCGGGCGAGGTCATGAGCGTCAGCGACGCACCGCCGATCTCGCCGCCGACACCGCTGACCTCGGACGAGGTCCGCACCATCGTCATCAGCCTGATGCTGACGATGTTTTTGGCCGCCCTCGATCAGACCATCGTCGCCACCGCGCTGCCGACCATCGGGCGCCAGTTCCAGGACGTCTCGAATCTCTCCTGGGTCATCACCGCCTATCTGCTGGCGTCGACCGCGGTTGCGCCGGTATTCGGGACGCTGAGCGACATCTACGGCCGCAAGGTCATGATCATCGTCTCGCTCAGCCTGTTCATAGCGGGCTCAGTGCTGTGCGCGATCGCGCCGAGCATGCCGATGCTGATTTTGGCGCGCGGCCTGCAGGGGCTCGGCGGCGGCGGCATCATGCCTGTCGTGCAGACCGTGATCTCCGACGTCGTCTCGCCGCGTGAACGCGGCCAGTACCAGGCCTATTTCTCCAGCGTCTGGATGGTCGGCGGCATTTTGGGCCCCGTCATCGGTGGCGTGTTCGCCGAGCATCTGCACTGGTCGATGATCTTCTGGATCAACCTGCCGCTCGCAGCCGCGGCGCTCGCACTGCTGCTGCCGAAGATGAAGAAGATCCCGGTGTTCCACCGCCACCGCAAGGTCGACTGGCTCGGTGGCGTGTTGCTGATGGCCTCCGCCGTCGTCTTCATGCTGGTGCTGACCTGGGGCGGCACGCGTTATCCCTGGCTGTCGCCGACCGTGCTGTCGATGGTGGGCGGCGCCGTTGCGCTCGCGGTCACCTTCGTCTGGCACGCGCGCCGCTCGGACGAGCCGTTCCTGCCGTTGAAGCTGCTGACCGGATCGGTCGCGCCGTTCGCGCTGACCGCCGGCGGCTGCGGGCTAGGGGCCATCACCGGCCTCACCGTGCAACTGCCGCTCTATTACGAGTCGGTCTATCACCTCAGCGCCAGCGAGGCGGGGCTTGCACTGATTCCGCTCGCGGCGGTCTCGACCGTAGGCGCGGCTGTTGCCGGCCGCACCATGGCGCGCGCCAAGCATTACAAGCGCGTTGCGATCATCGGCACGTCCTGGGCCGCGCTGTGCGCGCTCGGCCTCACGGTCACGACGCTGCCGCTGTGGGCCCTGCTGTCGCTGATGGCCGCGTTCGCGCTCGGTCTCGGCACGACTTTCCCGGTCTGCGTGGTCTCGCTGCAGAATTCGGTCGCCCGTCCGCTGGTCGGCACCATCACCGGCGCGATGAACTTCTTCCGCTCGCTGATGTCCTCGTTCACCGTCGCCGCGTTCGCCGCCATTTTGCTGATTGCGCTTGGCGCCGACATCCCGCTCGCCGGCGAGCATCACGCCGCGAGCAGCATCCCGGCGATCCCCGCTGAAGACATGCGGCATGCGTTCCGCTACGTCTTTGCGGCTGCGACCGCGTTGATGACCACCGCCGCGCTCTGCCTGATTATGATGGAGGAGCGGCCGCTGGCCGGTCCCACCACCACGCAGCCCGTCGAGATGGCGGAGTAGAGCTTAGCCGCCGCGATCGGGATCGTCGTCGGCATTGCCTGTCGTCGTCTTCCGCGCCTTTGCCGCAAGCCGCTCCTTGAGCTTCGCCAGCGCCTCAGCCGACCAATCGCCGACATCGGTCACCGCGACCCAGGCATCGACATAATGCTCGGGCGCGTAGACATGACCGAAGCCCATCGGCGTGCCGGTCGCTACCGCCATGTCGAGCGCGAGCTGCAGCATCGTCACGATCGGATACCATCGCAGCTCCGGTGACACGTCAGGCCCGCGCGGCGCATTCATCCAGGCCGGGGGCTGGTAGGCGTCGCGATAGGCGAAGAACGTGATCGCGTCGCTCGCATATTGCAGATAGACGACGCGCATCGCGCCCCAGGGCGCATCTGCGGGCACCGTCGGCCCGCTCTGGTTCATGAAGCGCACGAAGCGGCCGTCGCGAAATTCCGGCAGCCACGCCGGCGTGCCGGGATTGCGGTTGTCGGTGATCGAGCGCCAGTTGCGGCTCTCGAACGGAGGTCCGCTCCACAGTGCACCCGCGATGGGATCGCCGATCATCTCGAACAGCTCGGCGGATTTTTCCGAGTTCAGGGCGCCGAGACTGAGTCCGTGCAGATACAGCTTTGGCCGCTTGTCCTTCGGCAGCGTCGTCCAGTAGCCGTAGATTTCCACAAATAGAGCGCGCGCCGCTTCCGCGCCGTATTCGGGCTGAAACAGCAGCGACAGCGGGCTGTTGAGATAGGAATACTGCATCGCGACGCTGGCGACGTCGCCATGATGGAGATATTCGACGGTATCCATCGCGGCCGGATCGATCCAGCCGGTGCCTGTCGGCGTGATGACGATCAGGAGTTTGCGCTCAAAACCGTGCTGGCGCTTGAGCTCATCGAGTGCAAGCCTGGCACGTGCCTGCGCCGTGTCGCGGGCCGCGAGGCCGACATAGACGCGCACCGGCTCCTGTGCGGGCCGTCCCGTCACGGCACCGATCTCGGCTGCGGTCGGGCCCGAGGCAATGAACCGGCGTCCCATGCGCCCGAGCTCCTTCCACTTCACCAGCGACGCCGGGCTTCCGGTCCGATCGGCTGCGGTCGGCTGCGGGCGTTCGGGCTCGAGCAGGACATCGAGCTCGCGGAAGGAGGAATCGAGCGCGTTGAAGGCGGTGCGGATCAGGACATTGCTGGCGATCGACCAGAACAGCAGGCCCGCGACCAGCACGCCGATGACGTTCGCGACCTTTCGCGGAATGACGCGTCGTATGCGCGCAGCCAGAAAGCTGGCGATCAGGGCAAACAGCCGCCCCAGCACAAGTAGCACCACGAACGCGGTCAGGGCGATGGCACAGACCTTGAGCGGATGCGCGGTCTCCACCGGCGTCATCTTCATCACAGTGCGGATCGAATTCTGCCATTCGGTGGTCCGCCATAGGAAGAGGATGACGATAAACAGGCAGAAGGCCGCGGCAAGCGCATTGGCGCTCGATCGCAGGCGCGCTGAAGGTTCGGGCAGTTCGAGATAGTGCCACAGCCGGCGCCACAGCACGCCGGCGAAATAGCCGATCGCAAAGCAGCCGCCGGCCAGCGCCCCTTGCGTGAGATAGCTGCGCGGGATCAGCGTCGGCGTCAGCGCGGCCGCGAAGAACAGCGCGCCCAGCATGAGACCGACGCCTGACAACGAAAGCAATTGCCGCCGAATGAACCGCGCGAGACCAGTCAAGATATCCCCCTGGCGACGTTATCCTTTGTCGTCCGCAAGGCCGCTCTTCCGCGGCAGCAGGATCGTGAACTCCGTGAACTGGCCCGGCTCCGTCGCGACCTCGATCGTGCCGCCGTGCTGCTTCACCACGATGTCGTGGCTCATCGACAGTCCGAGGCCAGTGCCTTCGCCGGCCGGTTTTGTCGTGAAGAACGGATTGAACATTTTTGCCTTCACGTCATCGGGAATGCCGGTGCCGTTGTCGCGGATACGGATCTCGATAGTGTCGCCGCGGTCGCGGGTCGTGGCGGTCACCACCGGCTCGAATGTGCCGGCGCTGCTTTCCGCCTGGCGCTTTGCCACCGCATAAAACCCGTTCGAGATCAGGTTCAGCAGCACCCGCGAGATCTCCTGCGGAAACAAATTTGCGAACCCCGCCGCCGGATCGAGCTCGCGCTTCAGCGTCACGTCGAACTGCGGCTTCTCGGCACGTGCGCCATGATAGGCGAGGTTGAGGCTCTCCTCGACCAGTGCATTGATCTCGCTCAAGCCGTATTCGCCGCCGCCCTCGCGCGAATGCAGCAGCATGTTCTTGACGATGGAATCGGCGCGCTTGCCGTGTTGCACGACCTTCTGCAGATTGTCCTTCAGCATCCCGGTCAGCTCGTCGACGTCGTTGCGGATGTCGTCGCCGAGCGAAACGGGCCCCAGCACCTCGTTCAGCTCGTCCGTCAGCTCGGCGGAGAGCGCGGCGAAATTGTTGACGAAGTTGAGCGGGTTCTTGATCTCGTGCGCGATGCCGGCGGTGAGTTGGCCGAGCGAGGCCAGCTTCTCGGTCTGGATCAGCCGGTCCTGCGCCGCGCGAAGATCGTCGAGCGACCTGGCGAGCTCGCTGGTGCGGGCCTGCACCTCGTCGAAGAGGCGCACATTCTCGATCGCGATGACGGCTTGGTCGGCGAAGCTGGTAACGAGTTCGATCTGCTTTTCGCTGAACGGCCGGATTGCGCGACGCGCGAGAACGATAGCGCCAACCGTGCTGCCTTCGCGCAGCAAGGGCACACCGAGGAAGCTGCGCGGATTGCCGCTCAATTCCTGGCCTTCAAAGAAGTAATCGGGGTCTTCGAGCACGTCGGTGACATGGACGACCTTGTCGCCGAGCAAAGTCCGGCCTGTGATGGTGCGCCTGTCTGGCCGGACCGGGAGATCTCTTACATATTCGACGAACTTGGCCGGGAAGCCGTGGGAGCCAGCCCGAAAATAGGTGCTGCCGGTCTTGCGGGTAATCGCCGCCATATCGGCTTCGCATAGTCGCGCCGCCGATTCGACCAGCGTATCGAGCACGGCCTGCAAGTCGAACGCCGAGCGGCTGATAACCTTGAGCACGTCGGCAGTCGCCGTCTGCTGTTGCAGCGACTCGGTCAAATTCTCGGTGCGCTGACGCAATTCGCTGAGCAGCCGCGCGTTCTCGATGGCGATCACGGCTTGCGCCGCGAACTGGCTTAGCAAGGTGATCTGCTTCCGCGAGAAGCGCCGGTTCTCCTGTCTGAAGATCATGACGTTGCCGACCACGCGCTCGTCCTGGAGCAACGGCACGGCGAGCAGACAGCGCGCGCCGCCGAGATCGACCAAGGCCCGGCGGTTCGGCTCTCCGCTGCGATAGACGTCCGACTCCAGAAGGTCGACCATTTCGACGAACGGTTCGCCCCTCAAAAGGCGCGCGGGCGCGGTGGCCGGACCATAGTTGAGGGGCGCCTTGCGCCGGAATTCATCGTAGGCGGGGGGCAGGCCGTAAGTCGCGGCTGTGTGGAACTGCGTGCCATCGTAGGTATTGAGCACGCCGAAACTGGCACCGCAGAGCTGCATTGCCTTGCCGAGCATCGCCTCGAAGACCGGCGCGAGATCGCCATTCGATCGGCTGATGACAGCGAGCACCTCCGATGTCGCGGTTTGTTGCTCCAGGGATTCGGTAAGCTCGCGCGTGCGGTCCTGCACCTCGTTGAACAGGCGCGTGTTCTCGATCGCGATCACGGCCTGGTCGGCAAAGGTCTTGAGCAGGTTGATTGCCTTGTCGGGGAAATGACCGGCTTCGGGGCGTGTCACGCCGATGGTGCCGATCGCAACGCCATCGCGCAGCATCGGGATCACGAGGATGCTGCGGTAGCCGCGCGTCCGCGCCAGCTCCCGCATCGCCTCGGTCAGGTCTGCCTCGTTCTGCATGTCGCTGCGGAACGCGTATGCGCCGCTGGTCGCGACCCGGCTGTGAATGCCTGACGACGACAGCGGCGCCGGGAACGTGCTGAGCAGCTCGGCATTGCCCGCCTCGTTGTCGGTGGTGAACGCCGCCAGATGCAGCAGGCCGTCGATGACGCGGGTGACGGTGGAGGAATGGCCGCCGACCAGCGCCTTGGCGCTGTCGGAGATCGCCTGGAACACCGGCGTAACGTCGGCGGGCGAGGCGGCGATCACCTTGAGGATGTCGGCTGTCGCGGTCTGCCGTTCCAGCGCTTCCCTGGTCGCATTGAACAGGCTGACATTCTTGACTGCGATCACGGCCTGGTCGGCGAAGGTTTGCAACAGCCGCACATGATGCTCGGCGAACGCGCCGGTTGCCCGCCGCGTGGCGATGATGACGCCTTTGGCCTCTCCCTCGCTCATCAGCGGCGTGAACAGCATGCTGCGAAAGCCACGCGCGCGGGCGACGTCGCGCGCCGCGGGCTCGAGCTCGGTGTCGGGCAGCTGAGCGGATTCACCATGAGCGGTGAGCTGGTAGGCCGGGAACTGGGCGAACGGCACCGGGAACGACGCCTGCAGCACGCGATCGCCTTCCGGATCGCCCGGCGTGAAGGCCGCAAGATGCGCCGCGCCGTCGATGTAGCGCAGCACGGCGGTGGAAAAGCCGCCGATCAGCCGGTTGGCATTGGCGGCGATGGCGTCGAACACCGGCTGCACGTCCGAGGGCGACGCCGCCATCACTCTCAAGATGTCGGCCGTGGCGGTCTGGCGTTCCAGCGCCTCGCGCGTCTCGTTGAACAGCCGAGCATTCTCGATCGCGATCACCGCCTGGTCGGCAAAGGTCTGGAGCAGTTCCACGAGGTCGGGCGCAAACGCACCGGTCTCGGTGCGCGTGACGCTGATCATGCCGACCGCCGTGCCGCAGTTCATCAGCGGCATGAACAGCACGCTGCGGAAGCCACGCAGCCGCGCGAGATCGCGGTTCAGCTCCGGCACGTCACTGGCTTCGCTGTCGGGAAACTGGATCGTCTCGCCGCCGCGAACCAGCGCGAAGGTCGGAAAATCCTCGATCCGTCGCGGGAACGACGCCTTCAGCCCTTCGTCGCCTTCCGGGCTGGTCGGCGTAAACGCCACGAGGTGCAGCTCATCGCCGATGAACTGGAGCACAGTGGCGGAGAAGCCGCCGAGCAGGCGTTTTGAGCTGGATGCGATCGCCGCGAAGACCGGCCGGGCATCGGAGGGAGAGGCGGCGATGGTGCGCAAGATCTCGGCGCTGGCGTTTTGCCGATCGCGCAGCCGCGCATTCTCGGCTGTGGCGGACTGCAATTGCCGCTTGAGCTCGTCGATCCCGGCAGCATCGTTGGAAAGGGTGGTCATTTGCATTCCGGCTGAATGCCGCGACAGGCGCGGCACCAGGCCGGATTATCACATCTCCTGCGGCCGGAGCCAGCGCTCGCGGCCCTGCAGCTGCCTCAAGTCCCCGGTCGCGACACCTCGGTCTCCTTGCTGGTGATGAACTCCAGCAGCACAGGGATGCCTTCCTGCGTCTTCTGGATGCCGCGCTTGATCGCGGGGATGATGTCTTCCGGCTTGGTCACCCGTTCGCCGTAGCCGCCGAAGGCGCGCGCCATCGCGGCATAGTCGCCCGAAATGTCGGTGGAGCGATATTTCTCGGTCGAGATCGGCATCACCTTTAATTCGATCGCCATCGAGAAATTGTTGAGCAGGATCGACATGATCGGGATGCGCTCGCGCACCGCGGTCTCGAAATCCATGCCCGTAAAGCCGATGGCCGCATCGCCCCAGACATTGATGCAGAGCTTGTCGGGTTTTGCGAGTTTTGCGCCCATGGCCAGCCCGAGGCCGTAGCCGAGCTGCGTCGTCTTGCCCCAGCCAAGATAGGAGAGGGGCGTCACCGCCTTCCAGAACGGCGAGAGCTGGTCGCGCGGGCTGCCGGCATCATGGGTGATGATGGTGTTGTCGATATCGACGGTGTGTTGCAGGTCCCACAGCACCCGGTAGGGATTGAGCGGCGCATCGTTGCTGGTGAGCTTCGGCATCCATTTCGCCAGCCACTCCCGGTGCGAGGCCGCGATCTCGGCGGCGACGGCCGAGGCATCGCGATCGGCGGTAACCGTCTTGCCGATTTCCTTCAGCAGCGCATCGAGCACGAGGCCGGCGTCGCCGACGAGGCCGATCTTGGCTTCGACGTCCTTGTTGAGATGGTTCGGATCGAGCGTCGAATGGATGACGGTCTTGCCCTTCGGCATGGCGATGCCAAAGCTGGTCTCGGTGAAGGAGCAGCCGATGCCGAAGATGACGTCGGCCTCGGCGAGGAATTTCGGCACCGCGCGCGGCACCGCAAGCCCGCCGGAGCCGAGCGAGAGCGGATGGGTTTCCGGGAATGACGATTTGCCACCGAGGCTGGTGGTGACGGGAATGGCGAGCCGCTCCGCAAGCCGCTTCAGCTGCGGCCACGCCTGCGCGTAGTGCACGCCCTGGCCGGCATAGATCAAGGGACGCCTGGCGTTGACCAGCAGGGCGGCCGCTTCCTTCACATGCACGGGGTCGGCGCCGTATCGGGTGCGCAGCACCGGCGTGTAGTTCAGCGGTTCCGGTACCTCCTCGTTCCACATGTCGGCGGGAATTTCCACGATCACCGGCCCGCCGCGGCCGTTCTTCAGCTTGGTGAAGGCGCGCCGAAAGATATTGGTGACCTCGGCCGCCAGGATGATCGGCTCGGACGATTTCGAAAACGGCTTCATCGCCTCGCTGGAATTGAAGTTCGGCTCGATATGCGCAAGCCTGCGCTGATAGCCCATCGGCAGCACCAGCACGGGCACGGATTCACCAAAACACTGTGCGACGCCGCCCATCGCGTTCTCCGCGCCGGGTCCGTGCTGCATGCAGAACGCGCCGATCGTGCGTCCCGACGTGACCCGTGAGATCGCATCCGCCATGTGCACGCCGACGCGTTCCTGCCGCACCATCACGGGACGGATCTCGGCCTTCGCCGCGTGCTCGATCAGATGATTGACGGGATAGCCGCAGAGGATCTCGATCCCCTCGCGCCGCATGATTTCCGCAATGGCGGTGCCGAGCTTCATGGCGTCTCTCTCCCTGGCGAGGCCGGTTGCTCCGGCCGTTACGGAGAGAGGATCAGGAAATGCCGGGAGGGTAAAGCGTGAGCAAGTGACAGTCAGCTATGCAGCGAGCTCTCGTAGCGCGGATGGAGCTTATTTGCAGTTTTTACAAATGGTCAGTTTTCGCTTCAACGCCTCGTCTTCCTGATCAATCGATGACTGCGCGTCGGAATCTTTCGCCGCGCGCGACCTCACAGGCGGCGGCAGCTGGCTTGGTGCGTCATTGTCGTCGGTACTGGCGCTGAAGCCATCGTAATCGGCGGCGGGAGCAGGATTCGGCAATTGTGGAGATCCGCTGGTCGCCGGTGTCGACGACATCCTGTCGGACGCAGGCGGCGGATTTTTCGTGCCCGCGCGCGGTGGCGATGCCTTGGGCGGGGTCAGCGAAACCGGTGGCGCGGCCGAACTCTGTGCCCTCGCGCTGTCCTGCAGCCCGACGCCGACCAACATGAGGCAGAAAGCCAGGAGCGTCGCGCGTCTCATCTGCGTCCTTCAAACAGTTCTGGTTCAATGATTGACCGCATGGCTCGTCGCGCCACCCCGTGAAGAATATCAGCACTCGCATGGGCGTCAAAGTTGACGGAAATGGGGTTCGGACGGCCGCCGATGGGCCACGACCCCTTGTGTTGCCCGACGGGCAAAATACGCCAGCGCTGGGTCAATCGCCGGTCACCAGGATATTCGTATTTACAGAAATTTCGTTTTGGCGTAAAACCCGAAACATCCCGCCCGCCACAAGGGCGTTTCGCGATCGTCACGAGACGGGGCAGGGATGCGGTGGCCGCGACGGCGTCGGCGCGCAGGGGTGACTGCAGGGCGGGAAACCGTGAGCAGCGCTTCGCGTGGCACGACACGGCGCTGACTGCGTCTTCGGATGGCCTTCATGGCGAGCGCACGCCAGCCGTGGGGGATGCAGACGAAGATGTGCGCGGACGGAGAAGTCGTGTGGTCTTGGCGCCCGGAGCCTGTGCGTCAAGTCCTGCGGTGATGTGGCGGCCCGACCGGGCACGCGCATCAGTCATCTGCATGGCGACGGGGGCAATAGTGCATCGCTCCCCGGGGAGAGCACGAAGGACACCGTGAAAACCATCCGCGAGAGCGCGAAGGTGTGTCTAGGGATGAAAGTGCGAGTGAAAGGGAAGTGCTGTGGCCTGGAATTCCGTCATTGCGAGCGCAGCGAAGCAATCCAGAGTCCCTCCGCGGAAAGACTCTGGATTGCTTCGCTGCGCTCGCAATGACGAGGGGACGGCCTTACTTCGCGGCCGCGCTGATCGAGTTGAACTTGTTGCTGAGGAGGACACTGCCCGTGTTGGTCACGACCGTCACGATGGCAAGAGCGACGCCGGCGGCGATCAGGCCATACTCGATCGCGGTGGCGGCTTTCTCATCGGCAAGAAAAGACCTGAGCAAAATCATCGCCAACTCCTCATCATCCGGTCCAATGTAAGCGCGCGGCGTTATGAAACTGGTAAAGCGATCGACGGGCATTTGCGCGCGTCAAATATGCAAGGCTCAGCCGAACCTTGCCCGCTGTGTCTTAACGTAACAGCCGTTAAACGAAGGTTTCATTATCCAATTGAAATGAAGGAAAGCTGGCCCGGCTCAACCCGTGGTGGTGCGTCCCGGCGCATCCTTGCGAGCGCGTCCCAGCATGGCCGCGAGACGGCTGACCAGATAGCCCACCGCATGCGGCTGCAGGCGTGCCGCACCGTCGGCGATGCGCTCGTCCTCGGTCGTGTCATTCACGATGCCGATGTAGTTCTTTCTGGCGTCCTGCTGCGGCACGAAGCTGCGAACCCTGGCTCGATCGATGGCCAGACCATGGTGCGCGTAAGGGGAATCGGAAGTTAATTTTGGCTTCCGTAGGAATACTCAGTGCGACACGATGACATGATGGTGCGAAAGGTGCGCGCCTCGCTTAAGGGATTTTTGAGGCTGTTCGTCAACCTATCGGCAAGCATACCGATCGCGGCTCATCCACGGCGGCCGTCCGCGTTCAACGCCCGCAGCATCCCGACGCGCGCGAACATCAGCCAGCCGCCGCCGGCCTCCGCCGCGTTGATCAGCATCTCGATTGCGGTTTGCCAGCGCGGCTCCTGCTGCTCGGCTTCGGGCAGCTTCATGATGAAGTCGGCGGCCTCTTGCAGCGTACGGAGCCGGCGTCCGCCGCGCAGGTCGATCGGATCGTCGAACGGCGTCGACCAGGGCATGTCAGGCTGCCCGATCGGTGAGGGGAAACGTCACGGCGCGATCGGTGGCGCGAGGTCGTCAGCCGGCCTTCTTCGTCCGTGTCGTGGCGCGCACCGGCTTTTCGGCCTTCTTCGGTGCAGCTTCCTTGGCCGCTGCGTCCTTGCCGCCCTTGCCCGAGATCGGCAGCAGCATCTCGCGCTGGCCCTCGACGCGCTTCTTCGGCTTCTTGGCCTTGACGGCTTCCCTGGCGGTCTCCTTGACCGTCTCCTTGGCAACCTTCGCCCTGGGCGCCGCGTCCTTCTCGCTCGCGAGGCTCTTCTTCAGCGCGTCCATCAGGTTGATGACGTTGCCGCCGCTCTTCGGTGTGGTCTTGGCTGCGATCGGCGCGCCCGCGCGCTTCTTGTTGATGAGGTCGATCAGCGCGCTCTCGTAATGGTCTTCGAACAGCTCGGGTTCGAACGCGCCAGACTTCTTCTCCACGATGTGCTTGGCGAGGTCGAGCATGTCCTCTGTCAGCTTGACGTCCTGAATGTCGTCGAAATATTCGCTCTCGCTGCGTACCTCGTAGGGATAGCGCAGCAGCGTGCCCATCAGCCCGCTCTCGAGCGGCTCGAGTGCGATGATGTGCTCGCGATTGGTCAGCACCACGCGGCCGATCGCGACCTTGTCCATGCTGCGGATGGTCTCGCGGATCACCGCGTAGGCGTCGTGGCCGACCTTGCCGTCCGGAACGAGGTAGTAGGGGCGGATCAGATAACGGTTGTCGATGTCGGCCTTCGGCACGAACTCGTCGATGTCGATCGTATGGGTCGAGTCCAGCGCGATGTCGTCGAGCTCGTCCTTGGTGACCTCGATGTAGGTGTCGGTGTCGACCTTGTAGCCCTTGACGATGTCCTCGGAGGTCACCTCGTCCCCGGTCTCGGCGTCGACCTTGAGATACTTGATCCGGTGGCCGGTCTTGCGATTGATCTGGTTGAACGAGACCTTCTCGGTATCCGATGTGGCCGGATACAGCGCGACCGGGCAGGTCACGAGCGAGAGGCGCAAAAAACCCTTCCAATTGGCACGGGGGGCCATGGGTTACTCCAAACGCAACAGGGACAGACTTATGAAGATACCATCGGGGAACACCGAATCATACACGGCTCAGCGCGGATTCTTGCAACTGCGTTAACCAGTCGCTGACCCCGCGGTTCTGCCCGATCCGGCGGCAAAAGGCCGGAACATCATATCGGATCGGGCGTTGGCTCCGGACACAGGGCCGTGATGAGGTCGCGGTCGTCGGAGGCGACGTTCAGAGATTGAGGCCACCATGGCAACCACGCGAGACCAGCATCAGATCGTTGAAACCGCAACCGAGGCGCGCCAGGGCGAACCGGGGCCGTCGGTGGCCGCGCTGCTTGCCATCTCGACCGGGCTTGCGATCCTGATTCTCGCCGTCATCTGGTTCGTGTTCTTTCGGACCTGACGGCTAAATCGACGGGAAGGGCGGACCTTCCGACTCACGGCGTGCCGCGGCAGATTGCGCCCGCCATGCCCCCGGCTCATCCGGTGGCGCGGCGGGCGCAGTCGCGTTTAGCCCGGACAGATCGTATATGACCAAAAAGTAACGCGGTCGGTTCCCCGCGTTCATACTCAGTTCACGCCGGAATTGCTCATCTCTGGCGTAGTTGATGCAGCCATCTCGGAGAGAAGCGTGCGCCTGCTCGTTGTTGAGGACGACCCCGATCTCAATCGTCAGCTCACCAAGGCGCTGACGGACGCCGGTTATGTCGTCGACCGCGCCTTCGACGGAGAGGAGGGGCATTATCTCGGCGACAACGAGCCGTACGACGCCGTGGTGCTCGATATCGGCCTGCCGAAGAAGGACGGCATCTCGGTGCTGGAGGCTTGGCGCCGCAACGGCCGCACCATGCCGGTGCTGATCCTGACCGCGCGCGACCGCTGGAGCGACAAGGTCCAGGGCTTTGACGCCGGCGCCGACGATTACGTGCCAAAGCCGTTCCATCTGGAGGAGGTGCTGGCGCGCCTCCGTGCGCTGCTGCGCCGCTCCGCCGGCCATGCCCAAAGCGAGCTCAGCTGCGGCCCGGTCACGCTCGACACCCGCACCGGCCGCGTCAGCGTCTCCGGCAACCCCGTCAAGATGACCTCGCACGAATATCGGCTTCTGGCCTATCTGATGCACCATTCGGGGCGCGTCGTGTCGCGCACCGAGCTGGTTGAGCATCTCTACGACCAGGATTTCGACCGCGACTCCAACACGATTGAAGTCTTCGTCGGCCGCATCCGCAAGAAGCTCGACGTCGACATCATCCAGACTGTCCGCGGGCTGGGCTATCTCCTGACCCCGCCGCCGGCGCCGGGCGCCTAAGGAGGCTCTCGGAGGATCTTGGCTTGACGGGAGCCCGGACACGGGCCTTGGTCCGATCATGACCGCCGAAGCCATGCCGCCACCTCGCGCCTCCGGGATCATTCCGATGCCCGCCAGCTCGCTTGCCAACCGACTGTTCCTGTCGGCGACCGCCTGGCTCGTGGTGATCCTGGCCATCACTGGCGTGGTGCTGTCGTCGGTCTACAAGAACGCGACCGAGCGTGCCTTCGACCGCCGGCTCAACCTCTATCTCCGCACCCTCATTGCCGAGGTCGCAACCCCGGACGAGCCGCCGGACCGCCAGTTCCAGTCGCTCGGCGAACCCCTGTTCGAGCTGCCGCTGTCCGGCTGGTACTGGCAGATCACGCGCACCGACACCGAGAAGCCGGAGGTTCGCTCCTCGCGCTCGCTCTGGGACAAGAAGCTGCCGAAGCTGGAAGACCAGGGCACCGAGCTCACCGCAGCCGGCATTCGCCTCGCTTATGTCGACGGGCCGGAAGGGCAGAATTTGCGCATGGTCGAGCGTCCCGTCGACCTCGGCGCCGACGGCAAATATCTGGTCAGCGTCGCCGGCGACGACACCGAGATTTTCGACGAGACGCGCAGCTTCGATTACTATCTCGGCGGGACCTTCACCGCGCTCGGCGTCGTGCTGCTGCTGACGACCGTGTTCCAGGTCCGCTTCGGCCTTGCGCCGCTGAAGCGCATCTCGGAAGCCATCGCCGACATCCGCTCCGGGCGGGCGGAGCGGCTGGAGGGCGAATTCCCGGTCGAGATCGCGCCGCTCGCGCGCGAGACCAACGCGCTGATCGACGCCAATCGCGAGATCGTGGAGCGCGCGCGCACCCATGTCGGCAATCTCGCCCACGCGATCAAGACGCCGCTGTCGGTGATCGTCAACGAGGCCGGTTCGCACGCTGCCGATCCGTTCGCGGCAAAGGTGATGGAGCAGGCGGACGTGATGCGCAACCAGCTCGCCCATCATCTGGAGCGCGCCCGCATCGCGGCCCGCATCTCGATCGTCGGTACCGTGACCGAGGTTGCCCCCGCCATCGAGGGGTTGCGGCGGACCATGGAGAAGATCCACCGCGGCCGCGACATTGCCATCGAGGCCAAGGCCGACCCGTCGGCAAAATTCCGGGGCGAGCGGCAGGATCTGGAGGAGATGGTCGGCAACCTCGTCGACAATGCCTGCAAATGGGCGGCCTCGCGCGTCTTCATCGAGGTGTTGGTGGAGGCTCCGACCCAGACCGGCGCAGGCCCCAGGCTGCGGCTCATCGTCGATGACGACGGGCGCGGCCTTTCCGAGGCCGAGCGCGCCCAGGTCTCCCGGCGCGGCCAGCGGCTTGACGAATCCAAGCCGGGCTCAGGGCTCGGGCTGTCGATCGTGACCGACCTCGCCGCGCTCTATGGCGGCAGCCTCTCGCTCGGCAGCGCGCCGATCGGGGGCCTGCGGGCCGAGCTGGTGCTGCCGGGAATATAATCCTCTGATCGCAAACGATTATTTGGGTTTCCGGGCGAAACCGGAGGGTTTCGGGGCGACGTCCTCAACGGCTTCTTAAGGCGCACGCACCTATGATCGTGCAGGACGCATCCTACGTCCGCCATTTTACCGTGCATTACCCGGGCGCATGAGCCAGACATCGATCGAGCGGCTGAGGGAATATCTCGCGCAGCTCCCGCCGCAGGCGCAGGCGCTGCTGATGCGGGAGTTCGAGCGTGCGCTCGAACGCGGCCAGGACACCGCCGTGGCGACCCTGGTGCTCGAGCAGCTGCGCAAGATCGTGCGAAAAACCGAGGCCGACGAAGCGCTGCCGCCGCGCACCGACGATCTGTCCCGGCTGCTGTTCCAGGTGGTGGAACCGTTCCTGGTCGAGGCCGGTGCCGCGGCCCGGGTCGGACAGATCCGCCGCTCCTCGCTGCATCCGATCTGGCAATGGCTCGGCCGCGACGGCGCCCCGGACAAGATCAACGAATTCGAGACGGCGCTGGCGCGCATGCCGGCGTCAGACAGCGCGCGGCAGGTCGAGGCGCTGGCGCTCAAGCTCCAGGCCGTGGCTGCGGGCGCCATCTTCGAGCTGACGGGGCCCGGCGGCGGCGACAAGTCGCGCGCGCTCGCCCGTGTCGGTCCGCCCAGCGTGATCGAGGACCTCTATGCGATCGGCGCGCTGCTCGCGGTTCGCGAGGCCATCGGCACGCTCAATGAGAAGCTGCCGCGGTTCCTGCGCACGTTCGGCGAGCCCCAGATCGCCGCGGTGTCCGCGGCCCTCAACATTCCCGTGCTCCAGACCCCGCAGATGCTGCCATTTGCGCTGACGGTGTTGGTCCAGCGCATGACCGCGCCGTGGCAGATCATTCGCCTCGCCATCAAGATCGCCGCGTCCGACGACGAAATCCGCGTCGCGGCGACGCCCTACGGCGTGGCTGTGACGATGGCCCTGCACGATTTGGCCCGCGTTGCCGCCAATTTGCGCATGGACATCAAGCGCGGCCATTTCGAGACCGTCGCCGACAATCTGAAAGCGCTGCATGACGGCGTCCGTGGCCTGCGCACCGAGCTCGACCTGCGCAATGATTCCGCCTGGGGCAAGCAGCTGACCTCGATCCGGGCCGATATCTCCAACGCGCTGCAGTCCGAGATCGACAGCGTTCCCGGCCGCGTCCGCCGTATCCTGCGCCAGCGCGCCGAGAAGGACATTCCGCCGGGCGCGCGGATCGACAGCACCGAAGTCGAGGAAACCGCGGCGCTGATCGATTTCGTCGCGACCTGCCGCAACTATGCCAGCGAGCTTGCGATCAACGAGGTGACGCTGCGCACCTATTCCGACCTGCAGCAATATGTCGAACGGTCGACCGAGCAACTGGTGCAGTCGCTGCGCGCCGCCGATCACAAGGTCCGCACCTACCGGCAGCAGCAGGTGCAGGCCGCGATCCGCTTCTGCCAGGTGCTGTTCGGCGACGATTACGCCTCGCTGATGAGCCGCGCCGCCGAGAATGCGGCCACGGGCGAGCGTAAATCGACGCGCGCAAGCTGATTCAAGCGCATCTTTTTGCGGTCACAATTTGTGGTTGACGCTGCCGGTCGTGGGCCCTACGGTCCCGTGCAGGCTTCTGGAATTGCTATCTGTGGGCGCATGAAACCTGTTATCAGCTCCATCGAAATTGAGAACCGCGTCATTGTTGCCAAATATCAAAGGCTGATGGTCGGCGCGAAGGTGGTGCTGGTCGAGAAGGCGAGCGGTCGGCAACTGCCCGAGACCGTCACCAGGGTCGCATCGCCCGTTCCAGTCGGGGCCTTGCGCATCAGATTGCCTGACGCAATCGAGCCGGGAACATACTTCCTGAGGGCCTTGAATGGGCACGGCGAGGACGCCGCTCAAAGCGCGGACTTCGAGATCGGCTAAGCCGTTGGATTTTCACCATTTCGGGACTGTGTGCGCTCGCGCCAAATTGACAATTGTCAATTGCCGCATCGTCCGGCCGTGGTGTAAAGCCAGCTACAGGCGCGGCTCGCGCGCTGCCGGAAGCTTGCCTGATGACGCTATGGTTCGTGTTCGCGCTGATGACGGTCGCGGCGATATTCGCCGTGCTCTGGCCGCTCGGCCGTGGCGCGCGCCCCGACAATCAAGGCAGCGAGGTCGCGGTCTACAAGGACCAGCTGGCTGAAATCGAGCGTGATCTCGCGGCGGGATTGATCGCGCTGCCTGAAGCCGAGGCGGCGCGCGTCGAGATCAGCCGCAGGCTGCTCGCCGCCGCCGGCAGCGAGTCTGCGCGCGTGCCGACATCCAGTCTGAGATGGCGCCGGGCGGCTGCCGTGCTGGCGCTGGTCGGCCTGCCGCTGGTGGCAGCCGCGATCTACGTTCCGCTCGGCTCGCCCGCGCTTCGCGACTTCCCACTGGCGCAGCGGGGGCGTGGGGCGGGATCCGGCACGGCGCAGTCGCTCGAGAACCTCGTCGTGCAGGTCCAGCAACATCTGGAAAAAAATCCGGCCGATGGCCGCGGCTGGAACGTGCTTGCGCCGGTGCTGGAGCGGCTTGGCCGCTTCGACGAGGCCGTGCGCGCCTATCGCAGCTCGATCACCTATAACGGCGAGAGCGCGGAGCGCCGCTCCGATCTCGGCGAGGCGATCACGGCCGCGGCCAGCGGCGTGGTGACGGCGGAAGCCAAGACCGAGTTCGAGCGCGCGCATGCGCTCAACGCCGACGATCCCAAGGCGAACTACTTCCTCGGGCTCGCTGCCGAACAGGACGGCCGCAAGGATGACGCGGCCAATATCTGGCGCGCGCTGCTGGCGAAGGCACCCGCCGATGCGCCGTGGCGGCCCCTGGTGCAGACCTCGCTCGCGCGGGTCGGCAGTGGCGGCGTGACGATGCCGGCGCTGTCCGACGAGACGATCGCAGCGTCCAAGGAGATGAACGACGGCGATCGCAACGCGATGATCCGCAGCATGGTCGAACGTCTCGCCACGCGGCTCAAGCAGAACGGCGACGATGTCGAGGGCTGGCTGCGTCTGGTGCGCGCCTATCTCGTGATGGGCGATCGCGACAAGGCGCAGGGCGCCTCGACCGATGCGCGCCAGGCGGTCGCCAAGGATTCCGAGCGGCTGCGCCAGCTCAACGAAGGCCTCAAGACTCTCGGGCTCGACGGATGACAGTCGCAGCACGAGACGAGCGGAGAACGGACACGCCATGACGCGCAAGCAGCGACGTATGACCATCATCGGCGGCTCGCTCGCCGTGCTCGCGCTCGCGGCCGCGCTGGTGCTCAATGCCTTGCGCGACTCCATCGTGTTCTTCTCGACCCCGACCATGGTGGCCGAAAACCATGTCCAGCCCGGCAAGCGTTTCCGCCTTGGCGGCCTGGTGCAGCCGGGCTCGCTCCAGCGCGGCGACAATCTCGCGGTGACGTTTGACGTGGCCGACGGGGGTGCCAAGCTGCCGGTCGCCTACAAGGGCATCCTGCCCGATCTCTTCCGCGAAGGGCAGGGCGTCGTCGCCGAAGGCGCGCTCGATGCCAACGGCGTGTTCAAGGCCGACACGGTGCTCGCCAAGCACGACGAGACCTACATGCCCAAGGACGTCGCCGATGCCCTGAAGAAGCAGGGGCACTGGAAGGACGATTACGGCGCCCAAGCTTCTGGTAACCCCAAGCCTTCTGATGGCCCCAAGCCTTCAGCGACGACGGCGCAGGGCAATTCGCAGGGAGCTGTGCGGTGATCGCGGAAGCCGGACATTACGCGCTGGTGCTGGCGCTCGCGCTGGCGCTGATCCAGTCCTTCGTGCCGCTGATCGGCGCGCGCCTGCGCGATCCCGCGCTCATGAACGTGGCGCGTTCCACCGCGCTGGCGCAGCTCCTGTTCGTCGGCGCGTCGTTCATCGCGCTTGTGACGTTGCACGTGAATTCGGATTTCTCCGTCGCCAATGTCTACGAGAACTCCCACTCCATGAAGCCACTGATCTACAAGATCACCGGGGTGTGGGGAAATCATGAAGGTTCGATGCTGTTGTGGGTGTCGATCCTGGCGCTGTTCGGCGGGCTCGTGGCCGCCTTCGGCAACAATCTGCCGCTGTCGCTGCGCGCGCATGTGCTCGCAGTTCAGGCCTGGATCGCGAGCGCGTTCTATCTCTTCATCCTGATCACCTCGAATCCGTTTCTGCGCATCGTCAATCCGCCGATCGAGGGGCGCGATCTCAATCCGGTGCTTCAGGACATCGGTCTCGCGGTGCATCCGCCGATGCTTTATCTCGGCTATGTCGGCTTCTCGATCTCGTTCTCCTTCGCGATCGCTGCGCTGATCGAGGGGCGGATCGATGCGGCCTGGGCGCGCTGGGTGCGGCCGTGGACGCTGATGGCGTGGATCTTCCTCACCCTCGGCATCGCCATGGGCTCCTATTGGGCCTATTACGAGCTCGGCTGGGGCGGCTGGTGGTTCTGGGATCCGGTCGAGAACGCCTCGCTGATGCCGTGGCTCGCCGGCACCGCGCTATTGCACTCCGCGCTGGTGATGGAGAAGCGCAATGCACTGAAGGTCTGGACCATCCTGCTCTCGATCCTGACTTTCTCGCTATCGCTGCTCGGCACTTTCCTGGTGCGCTCGGGTGTCATCACCTCCGTCCACGCATTCGCCAATGATCCGACCCGCGGCGTGTTCATCCTGCTGATCCTCTGCCTGTTCATCGGCGGCAGCCTATCGCTGTTTGCGGGGCGGGCGACCTCGTTGAAGCAGGGCGGCTTGTTCGCACCGATCTCGCGCGAGGGCGCGCTAGTGCTGAACAATCTGCTGCTGACGGTGGCCTGTGCCGTCGTGCTGTTCGGAACGCTCTATCCGCTGGCGATGGAAGTCCTCGCCGACTTCAAGATGTCGGTCGGCGCACCTTTCTACAATCTCACCTTCGTGCCGCTGTTCGCGCTGCTGCTGCTCGCCGTGCCGTTCGGGCCCATGCTGGCGTGGAAACGCGGCGATCTGCTCGGCGTCACCCAGCGGCTGCTTGCGGCCGGCGTCGCCGGTCTTGTGGTGATCGCCATTGTCTGGGGCTGGACGCGTGGCGGCAGTGCACTGGCGCCATTGGCCATCGGGCTTGGGGTCTTCGTCATCGCTGGCGCCGTGACCGACATGGCCGAACGGACGGGCCTGTTTCGCCTGCCGTTCATGACCACGCTGCACCGTGCTCGCGGCCTGCCGCGCTCGGCCTGGGGTACTGCCTTTGCGCATGCCGGTCTCGGTGTCGCGCTGATCGGGATCGTCTGCGAGACCACCTGGAACAGCGAATATATCGCGACCATGAAGCCGAACGACGTTGCGCAGGTCGCCGGATATGAGCTGAAGCTCGACGGTCTGCTCGAGCGCCAGGGGCCGAACTACCGCGAGATGATCGCCCAGTTCAACGTCAGTCGGGACGGCGATATGCTCAGCGTGATGACGCCGTCGAAGCGCAGTTTTACCACGCGCGGCTCCTCCACCACCGAAGCTGCGCTTTTGACCCGCGGCGCCAGCCAGCTCTACATCTCGCTCGGCGACGCCACCGCCGAGGGCGCGATCGCCGTGCGCATCTATCACAAGCCGCTGGTGCTCATGATCTGGTGGGGGCCCGTGCTGATGGCGTTCGGCGGCGTGCTGTCGCTATCCGACCGGCGCCTGCGGGTCGGTGCGCCGAAGCCGGCGCGGGCCAAGCAGCGCCTGCAACCGGCGGAGTGACGGGATGCGCCGGATGATGGCCGCGCTCGTCGCGCTCGTGCTGCTGGCCGCTCCGGCGGCCTACGCTGTGCAGCCTGACGAGATCATGTCTGATCCGGTCAAGGAGGCCCGCGCACGCGACTTGTCGCGCGAGCTGCGTTGCATGGTCTGCCAGAACCAGTCGATCGACGATTCCGATGCGCCGCTCGCGCGCGATCTGCGTCTTCTCGTGCGCGAGCGGATCGCGGCCGGCGACAGCAATTCGCAGGTGCTCGACTTCCTGGTCGCCCGTTACGGCGAGTTCGTGCTGCTGAAGCCGCGCTTCGAACGGCAGACCTTGCTGTTGTGGCTGCTCGCGCCGCTGCTGCTGGCCGGCGGTGGCTTTGCGCTGTGGCGGCAAAACCGACGCCGTGCGCAGACGGGTGTAGATGTGCCGCCGCCGCTGACGCAGGACGAACAGGCGCGGCTCGCGGCGTTGATGTCGGACGACGCCACGTCGCGATAGCCCGTCCCCGGAACCGCGTTAAGTTCCTGTGAGACCGCGACTTTTGGCCTGCGATAAACTGCCGCATCGCGGACCATCCTTCATTACAAAAGTTTAACCCCGCAGCCAGCGCGCGGTAAGGCGGCAGCCCCCATCTTCAGCTCCGTAAGGTGTCGCTATCGCGCGCCAAATGGATTTCAAGGCCCTGGAGACCTGCATGACCGATCGTCCCGACCTCACCAACCTTCCGTCCTACCGGCAGCCTCGCCGTTCGGTGTTTTCCGCCCGCCGGATCGCGCTGATGGCCTCCGTCGTCGCCGGCCTCGGCATCGCCGTCCATGGCTTCAGCCCGTCGACGTCGCCCGCCGACCTGTTCTCCAGTCCGGCGCACGCCCAGGTCAACAACGAGGTCAAGAAGGTCGAACGTCCGATCGGTTTCGCCGACATCGTCGAACGCGTGAAGCCCTCGGTGATCTCGGTGAAGGTCAACATCAAGGAGAAGACCGCGAGCAATGACGACGGCGATGATTCCGCCTCGCCGTTCCAGCCGGGCTCGCCGATGGAACGCTTCTTCCGCCGCTTCGGCGGTCCGGATGGTTTCCCGGGCCAAAAGGGTGGCCGTGGCCGCGTCGTGCAGGGCCAGGGCTCCGGCTTCTTCATCTCGGCGGACGGCTTTGCCGTGACCAACAACCACGTGGTTGACGGCGCAGACAAGGTCGAGGTCACCACCGACGACGGCAAGACCTACAGCGCCAAGGTGATCGGCACCGACCAGCGCACCGATCTCGCGCTGATCAAGGTCGAGGGCGGCTCGAACTTCCCGTTCGCCAAGCTCGCCGACGGCAAGCCGCGCATCGGTGACTGGGTGCTCGCGGTCGGCAATCCCTTCGGCCTCGGCGGCACCGTGACCGCCGGCATCGTATCGGCCAGCGGCCGTGACATCGGCAATGGTCCCTATGACGATTTCATCCAGATCGACGCGCCCGTGAACAAGGGCAATTCCGGCGGTCCGGCCTTCGACACCAACGGCGAAGTGATGGGCGTCAACACCGCGATCTACTCGCCCTCCGGCGGCAGCGTCGGCATCGCATTCTCGATTCCCGCGAGCACCGTGAAGAGCGTGGTGGCGCAGCTCAAGGACAAGGGTTCGGTCAGCCGCGGTTGGATCGGCGTGCAGATTCAGCCTGTCACCTCGGACATCGCCGACAGCCTCGGCATGAAGAAGGCCGAAGGTGCACTGGTGGCGGAGCCGCAGGCGAATGGTCCGGCGGCCAAGGCCGGCATCGAGTCCGGTGACGTGATCACGTCGGTCAACGGCGAATCCGTCAAGGACGCCCGCGAGCTCGCCCGTACCATCGGCGGCTTGGCGCCCGGCGCCACCGTGAAGCTCAATGTGCTGCACAAGGGCCAGGACAAGGTCTTGAACCTCACCCTGGGCCAGCTGCCGAACAGGGTCGAGGCCAAGGCCGACACCGATAACGACAGCGGCAAGGGCGCGAGCAAGGGTACCGACGTGCCGAAGCTCGGCATGACGGTTGCGCCTGCCAATTCCGTGGCCGGCGCCGGCAAGGACGGCGTCGTGGTTACCGAAGTCGATCCGAAGAGCGCAGCCGCCGAACGCGGCTTCAAGGAAGGCGACGTGATTCTCGAAGTCGGCGGCAAGAGCGTGAGCACCGCCGGCGACGTCCGCGACGCCATCAACACGGCGCGGACAGACAACAAGAACAGCGTCCTGATGCGCGTGAAGAGCGGCGGCCAGTCGCGCTTCGTCGCGGTGCCCATCGCCAAGGGCTGAGCCTCGGGATGTTGACGAGATGAAGGGTGTCGCCGGCATCAGTCGCCCCCGCCGCCGGCACTCTTCCGGGGGAGCAGCGCAAGTTTGCTCCCCACGCCTACCTTCCGGTGGAATTACGCCCCCCTCCGTCGGAAGGCCTAGGGCGGTGAGGTCCCCCCAGCTTCACCGCCCGCCTTTTTGCCTAGCCAAGTCCCGTTCGCTTGGCTTGCATGCGATTGCTGCTCGCGCCATGTTCAGAGAAGGTTGACCTCCTTGACCGCCGCCGAACGCACAATGCGCCTCCTCATCATCGAAGACGACCGCGAATCCGCCGACTATCTCGTGAAGGCGTTTCGCGAGGTCGGACACATTGCCGACCACGCCGGCGACGGCGAGGAGGGCCTCGCCATGGCCGAGAACGGCGACTACGACGTGCTGGTGGTCGACCGCATGCTGCCCAAGCGCGACGGGCTGTCGCTGATCGGCTCGCTGCGCGACAAGGCCGATACGACGCCGGTGCTGATTCTTTCCGCGCTGGGGCAGGTCGACGATCGCATCAAGGGTCTGCGCGCCGGGGGCGACGACTATCTGCCAAAGCCCTATTCCTTCGCCGAGCTGCTCGCCCGCGTCGAGGTGCTGTCGCGCCGCCGCGGCGGACCTGCCGAGGACACGCTCTACCGTGTCGGCGATCTCGAGCTCGACCGGCTCTCTCACCGCGTCGCCCGCGGCAAGGACGAGCTGACGCTGCAGCCGCGCGAATTCCGCCTGCTCGAATATTTGATGAAGCATGCCGGCCAGGTGGTGACGCGCACCATGCTGCTGGAGAACGTCTGGGACTATCATTTCGATCCACAGACCAACGTGATCGACGTGCACATTTCGCGGCTGCGCTCCAAGATCGACAAGGGCTTCGAGCGGCCGCTGCTGCACACGATCCGCGGCGCCGGGTACATGATCCGTGACGGCATTCGGTAAACTCGTCCGCACCACGGCATTCCGGCTGACGCTGGTCTACCTGTTCCTGTTTGCGATTTTCGCGGCCTCGCTGCTCGGCTATTTCGCCTGGAACACGCGCCGGCTGATCACCGAGGAGATCACGCAGACGGTCAATGCCGAGACTTCGGAGATCAACGACATCTACGCCCGCCGCGGCATGTTCTACCTCGTGCGCGCGATCGAGTATCGCGCGCTGCGCCCGGGCGCCAATCTTTACCTCGTGACCACGCCGACCGGACAGGCGGTTGCCGGCAATGTCGGCTCGCTGGCGCCGGGCGTGATGGCGACGCGCGGCTGGACGGAGACCGCCTACCGGCGCCTCGAGGACGCGGACGAGCGCGACCATCGCGCGCTGGTGCGCGTCACCGAGTTGGAGAATGGTTTCCGCCTCCTGATCGGCCGCGACCTCGCCGAGCGGCGGCGCTTGTTCGGCATCGTCGCCAAGGCCGCGCAATGGTCGATCCTGATCGTGGTGGTGCTCGGCCTCGGTGGCGGCGTCTTCGTCGCGCGCAGGGTGCTGACGCGCATCGATGCCATGACTGGCACGGCCCAGCGCATCATGACCGGTGATCTCAGCGGCCGCCTGCCGGTGGGACGCAGCGGCGACGAGCTCGACCGCCTCGCCGAAAACCTCAACGCCATGCTGGAGCGGATCGAGGCGCTGATGGTGGGGCTCAAGGAAGTTTCCGACAACATCGCCCACGACCTCAAGACGCCGCTGACGCGCCTGCGCAACCGCGCCGAGGAGGCGCTGGCAAAGTCGGGCTGCGAGGCCGATTACCGCGCCGCGCTGGAACGCACCATCGAGGAATCCGATGGGCTGATCCGCACCTTCAACGCGCTGCTGATGATCGCGCGCGCGGAGTCCGGCCAGGCGCGCGGCAACATGGATGATTTCGACGCGGCCGATGTCGCGGGCGGCATTCACGAGCTCTACGAGCCGCTGGCCGAAGACGACGGCATGACGTTGAAGGTGAAGACGCAAGCCGCGCCCATCCACGGCAATCGCGAATTGATCAGCCAGGCGCTCGCCAATCTCGTCGAGAACGCGATCAAATACGGCAAGCCGGCGGCGCAGTCGGCGGGAACCGTGGTCAGCATGGACGCCCGTCAGATCACGATCGAGGCGAAGCGGGAGGGCGACCAAGTGCTGCTGAGCGTCACCGACCGCGGCCCCGGCATCCCCGAGTCCGATCGCAAGCACGTGGTCGAGCGGTTCGTCCGGCTGGAGGCCAGCCGCACCATGCCGGGCTCCGGCCTCGGCCTCAGCCTCGCATCCGCCGTCGCCACATTGCATGGCGGTGAATTGCGGCTGGGCGATGCCCAGCCCGGTCTCGTCGCCACGCTGCTGCTGCCGGCGCGCGCGGGGGCCGGCGACAGGGTTGCTCCGCCAATACCGGATGTGCCACAGAAGGTGGCATGAACCACTCCGCGCCGGGAAACGCGGACAAGCATGGTGAGAGCCTGGCCGCCCGCTTCGCGGAGGCTCCCCATATTGCCGCTTCCACAACCGACCAACGACGTTTCGAAACCTGGCTGGCCGCGCTCGAGCCGGCACAGTCGGCCCGTCTGGAAGGCTTGCTGGTCCATCCTTTTGCCCGGGACATTCTCGCCGGGATCGTAGAATTCTCGCCTTATTTGTTCGATCTGGTGCGCGCCGATCCGCTGCGCCTGATCCGGCTGCTCGAGTGCGAGCCGGATGCGCATCTCGCTGCGCTGATCGCAGAGGCGAGGGGCGCAGTGCTTGCTGCCCCCGATGAAGCCGAGGTGATGCGGCTGCTTCGTCGCATGAAGGCGGAGGCCGCGCTGCTGATCGCACTGTGTGACATCGGCGGGGTCTGGCCGGTGATGCGGGTGACTGCGGCGCTGACCGATCTCGCGGTGTCCTCGGTGCAGGCGGCGCTGCAGTACCTGCTGCGACAGGAAGCCGCACGCGGCAAGCTCGCGCCGCCCGATCCCGAGGCGCCGGAAGTCGGCTGCGGCCTGATCGTGCTCGCGATGGGCAAGATGGGCGCAGGCGAGCTGAACTATTCCAGCGACATCGATCTCATCGTGTTTTTCGACCCCGATGCGACGACGCTGGCACCGGACATCGAGCCGCAGCCATTCTTCGTCCGGGTGACGCAAGGCATGGCGCGCATCCTCCAGCAGCGCACCTATGACGGCTACGTGTTCCGCGTCGACCTGCGGCTGCGGCCCGATCCGTCGTCGACGCAGGTCGCGATCTCGCGCGACGCCGCGCTGAACTATTACGAGCGGGAAGGGCGCACCTGGGAGCGTGCCGCGATGATCAAGGCGCGTGCTTGCGCGGGCGATGCCGGCGCAGGCGAGGCGCTGCTGGCTGAGATCGCGCCCTTCGTCTGGCGCAAGCATCTCGACTTCGCCGCACTTGCCGACGTGCACGACATGAAGCGGCAGATGCAGACCTATCGCGGCCAGAGCGAGATCTCGGTCGAGGGCCACAATGTCAAGGTCGGTCGTGGCGGCATCCGCGAGATCGAATTCTTTGCCCAGACCCAGCAGCTGATCGCCGGCGGCCGGCATCCGGAATTGCGGGTGCGGCCGACGCTTGCGGCGCTGAACAACCTTGCGTCCAGCAACTGGATCACGTCCGCGGCGCGCGACGAGCTGACCACCGCGTATGAATTCCTGCGCCGGGTCGAGCACCGTCTCCAGATGATCGCCGACGAGCAGACCCACGCGTTGCCGGAGGACAAGGAGGCGGTGGAGCGCTTCGCCTGGTTCTTCGGCTATGACAGCCGCGAGAGTTTCGCGCGCGACCTGTTGCGCCAGCTCGAGATCGTTCAGGGGCACTACGAAAAACTGTTCGAGGGCGATGATCCGACCGGAACGGCAAGTCTGCCGGCACTCGACTACAGTGCGGGTCCTCATGATCCGCGCCTGCTGCAATATCTGACCACGCTCGGCTTCAAGAAGCCGGCCGCCCTTGCGCAGACCGTCCGCGACTGGCTCACCGGCGACTACCGCGTGTTCCGCAACGAGCAGACACGAAACGCCTTCGTCGAGTTCGTGCCGGCCTTGATCGACGGCCTCGCACGTGCCGAGGAGCCGGATCGCGCTGTCGTGGCGTTCGATCAATTCCTTGCAGCGCTCCAGCGCGGCGGCCGGCTGATCACGCTGCTTGGCCAGAACCGCGATCTCGTCGCGCTCGTGGCGCTCGTGCTTGGCGCTGCGCCCCGGCTCGGCGAGATGCTGGCGCGGCAGCCGCAGCTGATGGACGGCCTGATCGATCCGCGCTTCTTCGGCGCGATGCCGCAAAAGCAGGAATTGTCGGCACGGCTTGCAACCACGGTGCAGGACGCCGGCTCCTATGAGGAGTTCCTGGACCGCCTGCGCCTGTTCGGGCAGGAGAGCCTGTTCCTGATCGGTACGCGCATCCTCTCCGGCACCGTCTCGGCGCAGCAGGCGAGCACGGCCTTTGCAGACGTCGCCGAGGGCATCGTCCACACCGTGCACGGCCTCGTCGCCGATCGCTTTGCCGCCCAGCACGGGCGGATCAAGGGGCAGGAGACCGCCATCATCGCGATGGGCCGGCTCGGCAGCCGCGAGATGACGGCATCTTCGGATCTCGATCTGATCCTGCTCTACGATTTCGACGGCGACAATCCGGACTCCGATGGCGAGAAGTCACTGCAGGGCGCGCATTACTTCGCCCGCCTCACCCAGCGCCTGATCAGCGCCTTCACCACCCGCACCAATTACGGTGTGCTCTACGAGATCGACATGCGGCTGCGTCCTTCGGGCCGCGCCGGCCCGGTCGCATCAAGCCTTGTCTCCTTCGCGGACTATCAGGCCAACGAGGCCTGGACCTGGGAGCACATGGCGTTGACGCGCGCACGCGTGGTCTCGGCATCGCCGGAATTCACCGCGCGGATCGAAAGCATCATCCGCGAGGTCCTGACCCGACGGCGCGACCCCTCGATCACCGCCAATGACGTCGCCGACATGCGCCGCGCGATCGCGCAGGAGAAGGGGGAGACCGACTATTGGGACTTGAAGTACGCCTCAGGCGGCATGGTCGACATCGATTTCATCGCGCAATATCTCCAGCTCGTTCATGCCCATGACAAGCCGGAGATTCTCGATGTCGGCACGGTGCAGGTGCTGGACAACGCAGCCAGACTAGGCGTGCTGCCGCACTCGGAGGCGGAGATCCTGCGCGCCGCGGCGCGGCTCTATCACGATTTGACCCAGATCCTCCGGCTCTGCGTCAGCGACGGCTTCAAGCCGGAGACGGCGGGTACTGATCTTCAGCGTGTGATGGCGCGCGCCGGCGATGCGCCGGATTTCTCGTCGCTGGAGGCGCGCGTGAAGGAGACGCAGGGCGAGGTGCGGCGCGTGTTCAGTGCGCTGCTGGAAGGGAAGTCGTCTGCCTGAGCGAGGTGAGGGCTTCGAGCACGTTCGGCTCGAGGCCAGTGCCGCCGGCATCGAGATGCGCGAAGATCGCGCGCTTCATCCGGGGATCCCAGAACTTCTTGATGTGGTCGGCGATCCCCGGCACGGCCTTGTCGTGGCCCTGGCTGCGGAAAAATGTGCCGATCTGGTTGGCCATGTAGACGAGGCGGTCAGCAGGCGACGACATTGACAATCTCCTGAGCACAGTCCGCCGAGACGCGGCCCTGGTGCGTGAACACTTCAAACCCGTCGCTGCGGGCAATTGCAATCAGCGTGATGCCGGCGGCGGCGGCGGTGCGCACCGCGAGCGCGGTGGGCGCGGAGACCGCGACCATCACAGGCGCGCCGATGGCGGCGGTCTTCTGCACCATCTCGACCGAGACGCGGCTCGTCAGCAGCACCATGCCGCCCGCGGCATCCGTCCGGCTGCGCGCCAGCGAACCTGCGAGCTTGTCGAGCGCGTTGTGGCGGCCGACGTCTTCGCGAAGGGCCACGACGCCGTTCGATGGCGACCAGAAGGCCGCGGCGTGGACCGCGCGGGTCTGCATGTTGATCGCTTGCAGGGGAGCGATCGCCTGCATCGCGATCATGATCTCATGCGGCGTGAAGGTCTGCCCTTGCAGCACGACGGCCGCGGGCCGTATGGCTTCGGCGATCGAGTCGATGCCGCAGATGCCGCAGCCGGTGGGACCGGCGATATGGCGGCGGCGCTCGCTGATGCGTGCGGCGTTCTCCTGCTCCAGCCACATGCGCAGCTCGATGCCGTCGTCGAGGCGGACCACATCGAGCGACTTGATGTCATCGACCGATTTGATGATGCCTTCGTCCAGGCTGAAGCCGACGGCGAAATCTTCCAGGTTCTGCGGCGTCCCCATCATGACGGCATAGGTGCCGCCATTGTAGGTCAGCGCCAGCGGCGTCTCCTCCGGGATCAGCCGCGTGCCCTCGGACGCGACACCGTCGCGCCAGATTTCGCGGTCGATGGCCTGGACCGGGACGTGCATGCGGTTACTCCGCGGCTTCGGCCGGCGCAATGCGGCGGGAGTGCCGTGCCTGCTCGTCATAGGACTTCTGCCAGTCGGACGGGCCGTTCGACGGCGAGATCTGCACCGCCGTGACCTTGTATTCGGGGCAGTTGGTGGCCCAGTCCGAATAGTCCGTCGTAATCACGTTGGCCTGCGTGTCCGGGTGATGGAAGGTGGTGTAGACGACGCCCGGCGACACCCGGTCGGTGATCTCCGCGCGCAGCGTGGTCTCGCCGGCACGGCTCTGCAGCCGCACCCAGTCGCCGTCGCGCACGCCGCGCAGCTCGGCGTCGTGCGGATGAATCTCCAGCCGGTCCTCGGCGTGCCAGACCACGTTCTCGGTGCGCCTTGTCTGCGCGCCGACATTGTACTGGCTGAGGATGCGTCCGGTCGTGAGCAGCAGCGGGAAGCGGGGGCCGGTGCGCTCGTCGGTCGCGACATATTCGGTGACGATGAACTTGCCCTTGCCGCGGACGAAGCCGTCGATATGCATCACCGGCGTGCCCTCCGGCGCCTTCTCGTTGCAGGGCCACTGCACCGAACCAAGCTCTTCCAGCTTGGCGTAGGAGACGCCGGCAAAGGTCGGTGTCAGCGCGGCGATCTCGTCCATGATCTCGGAAGGATGGCGGTAGTTCATCTCGAAGCCCATCGCCTTGGCGAGCGCGATGGTGACTTCCCAGTCGGCCATGCCGTTCTTCGGCGACATCACCTTGCGAACGCGCTGGATGCGGCGCTCGGCGTTGGTGAATGTGCCGTCCTTCTCGAGGAAGCTCGAGCCGGGCAAGAAGACATGGGCGTAGTTCGCGGTCTCGTTGAGGAAGAGGTCGTGGACGATGACGCATTCCATCGCCGACAGCGCCGCCACCACATGCTTGGTGTTGGGATCGGATTGCAGGATGTCTTCGCCCTGCACATAGAGCCCCATGAACGTGCCTTCGATCGCGGCATCGAACATGTTGGGAATGCGCAGGCCAGGCTCCGGGTTGAGCTTGACGTCCCACATCGCCTCGAACTGCTCGCGCACGGCATCGCCCGCGATGTGGCGGTAACCGGGCAACTCGTGCGGGAACGAGCCCATGTCGCAGGAGCCCTGCACGTTGTTCTGGCCGCGCAGCGGGTTCACCCCGACGCCGGGACGGCCGATATTGCCAGTCGCCATCGCGAGGTTCGCGATTGCGATTACCGTGGTCGAGCCCTGGCTGTGCTCGGTGACGCCGAGGCCGTAATAGATCGCGCCGTTGCCGCCGGTGGCGTAGACGCGCGCCGCTTCGCGCAACGTCTGCGGATCGACGCCGGTCAGGATGGCGGTTGCTTCGGGGCTGTGCTTGGGCTGGGCGACGAAGGCGGCCCATTCCTCGAACTCGCTCCAGTCGCAGCGCTCGCGCACGAAGGCTTCGTTGAC
Organism: Bradyrhizobium monzae; assembly: GCF_021458635.1. Taxonomy (GTDB): domain Bacteria; phylum Pseudomonadota; class Alphaproteobacteria; order Rhizobiales; family Xanthobacteraceae; genus Bradyrhizobium. The sequence goes on along the minus strand of NZ_JAIRDQ010000002.1, from coordinate 726,427 downwards.
GAGACCTTCGGTGACGATGACATGCGCGAGCGCGGTCACGACCGCGACGTTGGTACCGGGCAGCAGCGGCAGATGCAGCGCCTTCACGTGCGGCGATTCCACCATCTCGGTGCGGCGCGGATCGACCACGATCAGCTTCGCGCCCTGGCGCAGCCGCTTCTTCAGGCGGGAGGCGAAGACGGGGTGAGCCGAGGCCGGGTTGGCGCCGATGATCATGGCGACGTCGGTATTCTCGACCGAGTCGAAGTCCTGCGTTCCGGCGGAGGTGCCGAAGGTGACCGAAAGACCGTAGCCGGTCGGGGAGTGGCAGACGCGGGCGCAGGTGTCGACATTGTTGTTGCCGAAGCCGGCGCGGATCAGCTTCTGCACCAGATAGGTTTCTTCGTTGGTGCAACGGGACGAGGTGATGCCGCCGATGGCGTCACGGCCGTATTTCTTCTGGATGCCGCGCATCCTGGCCGCGGCGAACGAGAACGCCTCGTCCCAGGACACTTCGCGCCAGGGGTCTTCGATCCGCTCGCGGATCATCGGATTGAGGATGCGCTCCTTGTGGTTGGTGTAGCCCCAGGCGAAGCGGCCCTTGACGCAGGAATGGCCACGATTGGCCTTGCCGTCCTTGTACGGCACCATGCGGACGACTTCCTCGCCGCGCATTTCGGCCTTGAAGGTGCAGCCGACGCCGCAATAGGCGCAGGTGGTGACAACCGAGTGCTCGGGCTGGCCGATCTCGATCACGGACTTTTCCGTCAGCGTCGCGGTCGGGCAGGCCTGCACGCAGGCGCCGCAGGAGACGCATTCGGAGCCGAGAAAACTCTCGCTCATGCCGGGTGAGACGCGGCTGTCGAAGCCGCGGCCGGAGATCGTCAGTGCGAAGGTGCCTTGCACTTCCTCGCAGGCGCGGACGCAGCGCGAGCAGACGATGCACTTGGAGGGATCGTAGGTGAAGTAGGGGTTGGATTCGTCCTTCGGCATCCAGGCGGCGTTGATCTCGCCGTGGGATTTGGCGAAGACATGGTTCTCGCCCTCATAGCCGTAGCGCACGTCGCGCAGGCCCACGGCGCCGGCCATGTCCTGCAATTCGCAATCGCCGTTGGCGCCGCAGGTGAGGCAGTCGAGCGGATGGTCGGAGATGTAGAGCTCCATCACGCCCTTGCGCAGCTTCTTCAGCCGCTCGCTCTGGGTGTGGACGACCAGACCGTTCATCACCGGCGTGGTGCAGGAGGCCGGCGTGCCGGCGCGGCCCTCGATCTCGACGACGCAGAGACGGCAGGAGCCGAATGCATCGACCATGTCGGTCGCGCAAAGCTTCGGGATCTGGTGGCCGGCATCCATCGCGGCGCGCATGATCGAAGTACCCTCGGGCACCGTGACCTCATTGCCGTCGATGGTCAGCGTCACCATCGTTTCCGATTTGGAGCGCGGCGTGCCGTAGTCGATTTCTTCGATCAGAGACATCGTTGTTCTCCTATTCCGCGGCCTGAAGCGTGGTCGGCACGGGCGCGAAATCTTCCCGGAAGTGCTTCAATGCGCTGAGCACGGGGTAGGGCGTGAAGCCGCCGAGTGCGCAGAGTGAGCCGAATTTCATGGTGTTGCAGAGGTCTTCGACGAGCGCGAGGTTTTCGGTGACCCGCTCGCCACGGATGATCTTCTCGATGGTCTCGACGCCGCGGGTCGAGCCGATGCGGCAGGGCGTGCACTTGCCGCAGGATTCGACGGCGCAGAATTCCATGGCGAAGCGCGCCTGCTTGCGCATGTCGACGCTGTCGTCGAACACGACGATGCCGCCATGGCCGATCAGGCCGTCGCGCGCGGCGAAGGCTTCGTAGTCGAACGGCGTGTCGAACAGGGCGCGGGGGAAGTAGGCGCCGAGCGGGCCGCCGACCTGCACCGCGCGAACCGGGCGGCCGGTGAACGTGCCGCCGCCGATGTCGTCGACCAGCTCGCCGAGCGTCACGCCGAACGCCGTTTCGAACAGCCCGCCCTGGCGGATGTTACCGGCAAGCTGGATCGGCATGGTGCCGCGCGAGCGTCCCATGCCGAAATCGGCGTAAGCTTTGGCGCCCTCGGCGAGGATGAAGGGAATGGCCGCGAACGACAGCACGTTGTTGATGACGGTGGGCTTGCCGAACAGGCCGTGATGGGCCGGCAGCGGCGGCTTTGCGCGCACCAGGCCACGACGGCCTTCGAGGCTCTCGAGCAGCGAGGTCTCCTCGCCGCAGACATATGCGCCGGCGCCGACGCGCACTTCCATATCGAAGCTAGTGGTCGAGCCGCCGATCTTGTCGCCGAGATAGCCGCCGCGCCGTGCCGCGGCGATGGCAGCGTTCATCGCCGCGACCGCGTGCGGATATTCGCTGCGGATGTAGATGTAGCCCTTGGTCGCGCCGACGGTGATGCCGGCGGTCGTCATGCCCTCGATGACGAGGAAGGGATCGCCTTCCATGATCATGCGATCGGCGAAGGTGCCGCTGTCGCCCTCGTCGGCGTTGCAGACGATGAATTTGCGATTCGCGCTGGCTTGCGCGACCGTCTTCCATTTGATGCCGGTCGGGAAGCCGGCGCCGCCGCGGCCGCGCAGGCCGGAGGCGGTGACCTCGTTGAGGATCGCATCTGAGCCGAGCGAGAGCGCGCGCTCCAGGCCCTTGTAGCCGCCATGAGCGCGATAATCCTCGAGCGAGCGCGGATCGATCACGCCGCAGCGGGCGAAGGTGAGACGGGTCTGGCGCTTGAGCCAGGGAATTTCGTCTACGACGCCGAGCCGCAGCATGTGCGGTCCATTGCTCGCCATGGAGTCGAATACGGAAGCGACGTCCTCGGAGCTAACCGGGCCGTAAGCGACCCTGCCTTTAAGGGTTGCCACCTCGACCATCGGCTCCAGCCAGTAGAGCCCGCGCGAGCCGGTCCTGACGATCTCGACCGGCAGGCCGCGCTTGGCCGCGACCTGCTCGAAAGCGACCGCAATGTCATCGGCGCCGACGGCAACCGCAGCAGCATCGCGAGAAATGAAGATCCGCATGCTCATCGCTGCGCCTCCGCGACCAGCGCGTCGATGCGCTTCTCGTCGAGCCGGCCGACGAGGCGGCCATCGAGCATCGCGGACGGCGCGGTCGCGCACAGTCCGAGGCAGTAGATCGGCTCCAGCGTGACGCGATCATCCGCGGTGGTGTTGCCGAGCGAGACGCCAAGCCTCGCTTCGGCGCGCGCCGCCAGTGCATCGCCACCGGCGGCCTGGCAGGCCTCGGCGCGGCACAGCTTCAGCACATGGCGGCCGGCCGGCTTGTGGCGGAAGTCATGGTAGAAAGTGAAGACGCCATGGACTTCGGCGCGCGACAGGTTCAGCGCCTGCGCCACCATGGGAATCGCGGCCTCCGGCACGTAGCCGAACGCCTCCTGGAGCGCGTGCAGAATCACGAGCGTCGCACCTTCCTGCTTGGCATGTTCGGCGATGATCTCGGCGCCGCGCGTCTCGTTCCAAGGCTCGTATGAAGGCTCGTAAACCGCTGTCATTCTTCGTTCTCAAATTGAGCGTCCCTTCCGCGCAAATTATTTGGAATCGTTCGAAGATCAATAAAGCTGTCTCATGCTGCGATTGCGAATTCAGATCGATTTGGAAACCAAATCGATCGATGCGAAGCACTGATGAAACTTGTATCGGTCGCCGGTTTTTGCGTGTTGGTGCAGGCCCGGCGTGATAGCTTGCATGCCACCACAGAGAGCCAGGGGACGGACGGTTGATCGACAAGCTTGAACTGCTGCTGGCGCTGGCCAAGGAGCGGCATTTTGGACGGGCGGCAGAGGTCTGCGGCGTCACCCAGCCAACCATGTCGACCGGGCTGAAGCAGCTCGAGGAGATCCTTGGCGTGATGCTGGTCCAGCGTGGGTCCCGATTCCAGGGATTCACCCCCGAGGGCGAGCGGGCGTTGGACTGGGCCCGGCGGATCGTGGGCGACGCCCGCGCGATGCGCCAGGAGATCAACTCGCTGAAGGACAAGTTGTCCGGCGAGATCCGGATTGCAGCGATTCCGACCGTGCTCGGCATGGTGGCCTCGCTGACGACGCCATTCCGCGCGCGGCATCCCGAGGTGCGTTTCAGCATCCGCTCGACGACCTCGTCGGAGGTGCTGGGGTTGCTCGAAAATCTCGAGGTCGATGCCGGGCTTACCTATATCGAGAACGAGCCGATCGGGAAGGTGCGCACGATTCCGCTGTTCAACGAGAGCTACCGCCTCCTGACCGCGCCGGATGCGATGTTCGGCGACCGTGAGTCCGTGACCTGGACCGAGGTCGGGCAGGTGCCGCTGTGCCTGCTGACGCCCGACATGCAGAACCGCCGCATCATCGACCGCGCGCTGCGCTCGGTCGGCGCGGAGGCGACGCCGACGCTGACATCGAACTCGTTGCTCGTGCTGTACACGCATGTGAAGACCGGGCGGTGGGCGAGCGTGATGCCGGCCAAGCTCGCCGAGACGCTCGGCCTGTCCGACAAGGTCCGCTCGATCCCGATCACCGATCCCGAGGTCAATTACAGTATCGGTCTGGTGATCCCGCAGCGCGATCCGATGACGCCGCTGATCGCGGCGCTGGTCAACGTCGCGCGCGAAGTGGCGCCGTCGCTGCAAGCGTAGGGCATAGTGAGATCAGGTTCGAATGCCGCAACGAGGGAGGTGTGCTCCCTCCCCCGCTTGCGGGGGAGGGCTGGGGAGAGGGTATCTCCGCAATCGAGAATCCCCAAGAGGAGAGAACCCTCACCCGGCGCGTTGCGCCGACCTCTCCCGCAAGCGGGAGAGGTGCACCGAGTCCGCGGTCGCGTGATTCAACCTAAGCCCATTCCGCTCTAGGCCGCAGCGGAAATCCCTGCCGCCGCCTTGATGGCGTCGCGCGGCAGCGTCACGCGGACGACGGTGCCGACTTCCAGCCTGGAGCGCAGTTTCATCGAGCCGCCGTGGAGCTGTGCCAGCGAGCGGGCGATCGCGAGCCCAAGGCCGGAGCCGTGATAGGTCTTGGTGAGCTGGCTCTCGACCTGCTCGAACGGGTGTCCGAGCCGCGCCAGCGAGTGCGGCGCGATGCCGATGCCGGTGTCGGCGATCATCAGCACGATCCTGTCCTCGAACTGCCGGCTGCGCACCACGATGCGTCCGCCGTCGGGCGTGAACTTCACGGCGTTGGACAACAGGTTGACGATGATCTGCTTGGTCGCACGGCGATCGGCGACGACGGAGATCGATTTCTCGATTTCTGCGTCAAGCGCCAAATTCTTGTCCTGCGCCCGACCGGCGACGACGCGCAGGGATTCCGCGAGCGTCTGTGCGAGGTCGAGCTCTTCCATATCGAGCTTCATGCGGCCGGCCTCGATCTTGGACATGTCGAGGATGTCGTTGATGACCTCGAGCAGATAATGGCCGCTGGTCAGGATGTCGTGGCAGTATTCCTGGTACTTCTCCGAGCCCAGCTCGCCGAACATGCCCGAGCCCATGATCTCGGAGAAGCCGATGATCGCATTGAGCGGCGTGCGCAGCTCGTGGCTCATATTGGCCAGGAATTTCGACTTGGTCTGGTTGGCTTCCTCGGCCCGGGTCTTCTCGCGCTGATATTTCTCGGCGAGATCGGCGAGCTCGATGGTCTGGCGCTCCAGCGCCGCCTGCGAGCGCTTGAGGTCGATGACGGTGGCGCGCAGGCGCAGGTCGTTGTCGACGAGCTTCTGCTCGTGCTCCTTGATGCGGGTGATGTCGGTGCCGACCGAGACGTAGCCGCCGTCCTTGGTGCGGCGCTCGCTGATGTGCAGCCAGCTGCCGTCGTCGAGCTGGGCCTCGAAGGTGCGGGCGCCGGGGCCTTGGGCAGCGGTCTCGTTGTGGCGGGTCCGGACCTCCGGCATGCGGCCGACTTCCAGCACGGTCTCGTAGGAGGTGCCGGGGATCACGGCCGTGTCGGGCAGCTTGTGCAGGCGCTGGAAGTGCGAGTTGCAGAGCACCAAGCGGTCGCTGGCGTCCCACAGCACGAAGGCTTCCGGAATGGTCTCGATCGCGTCGCGCAGGCGAAGGTCGGCTTCCACGGTGCGCTCGGCGAGGCTCTTCTGCTCGGTGATGTCGACCGCGATCCCGATCAGGTGCATGCCGGAATCGCTGGCACCGCGGGTCCGCTCGCAGCGGACGCGGAGCCAGATCCAGTGGCCGTCGACGTGCTGCATGCGGAAGGTCTGGTCGATGTGGTCGATCTTCTCGGAGATGAGCTGGTCGGCGATCGCGAACAGGTCGATGTCGTCGGACTTCACCAGCGCATTGACCTCGCCGAAGGTGAGGAGCTCGTTGCGGCCGTCGAGGCCCAGCATCGAAAACATCGATTGCGACCAGAAGATCCGGCCGCGCGACAGGTCCCAGTCCCACAGGCCGCAGCGGCCGCGGTTGAGCGCGGTGTCGATCCGGCCGCGCACGGCGTCGTTGATGAGGTCGCCTTCGCGGGCGCGGGTCGACTGCCAGTGGAAGGCGAAGCCGAGGATCAGGACGACGAAGCCGGTGGTGGCCGACAGCGTCACCGAGAGCGCCGCGTCCGACCCCCAGATCGGCTCGTTGCGCTCCTGGATCACGGTGACGAGGCCCGGCATCGACTTGATCTGCCGCGAGGTCGCCACTGCGGCGTTGCCGTTCGGCAGCGTCATGTTGGAGATGTCATTGTCGCGCGGTGGTGCTGCGAGCAGCTGTGCGGTGGTGATCGCATCGAGCAGGCGGTCGTTGCCTGAGCTGTCGCTGTCGATCGGAATGCGGGCGAGCACGCGGCGGTCGATCCCGGCCGAGGTGACGACGACGTGGCGTCCCGAGACTCTGGCCCGGGACGGGATCATGTCGGGCAGCATTGTCGGCAGGTTCTCGATGCTCTTCAGCCGCTCCGCGCGCACGGAGGTGACGCGGTCGATGCGCTCGGCGAGCAGTTCGGCGAGGAATGAAATGTCGTTCTGGATCACCTGGCGCTTCTGGCGCGTCTGGTCGACGACCTGGACGAATGCGCCGAGGCAGATCGTGACGAGGAAGGCGATGATGAGCGTCGGCACGGCGCGACGCAGCGCTGGCTCCGCGATCAGGAGCCGATGATAGGCAGGTTTCGCGATCGATTGTGCCAATCCCTTGATCGAATCGGATTGGACACACGCGTTCGCGGCGTCTGCGCGCGCCATGCCTTCGGCCCCCTGAAAACCAGCTTACGACGAATTTCGAAAGCAGCCCCACGTCGCTTTCGAATCACAGCGATTTGAATCCAGTTTGCGCAGGCTGTCGAGAGTCAACGAAACGTTAACGCGAAATAATTCTTATCCAACGCAGAGTTCGCGCGCTTCGAGTCCGCAAACTCACGTGCGCGACGAGTCCGAAACGAGAACGTGCGACTCCATCACGCACGCGGCGGTTCGGCGTGGCTGATGACGCGCTTCACGCTCGGGAACGCGCGACGCAAGCGGCGCTCGATCGCATCAACTTGCTCGTGCACCTTGATCACGCTCATCGATGGCGTGGCGCGGCAATGGAAATTGACGATCTCGCCGGCATCGGTATTGCGGACACGCACATTATGGATGTCGTGGATATCGCCGCCGGCGGCATATTCCGTCAGCGCGGCTGCGATGGTCTGCACCCGTTCCGGGACGGCGTCGACGCCGAACGGCAGCTCCGGTTCCAGCGGCTCGATATGGACGTCGACCTCGACGTCGGCGCCAAACTCCTCCTGGATGCTGCGCTCCAGCGTGTTGGCGACGTCGTGGGCGGCCTCGAGCTGCATGTCGGCGTCGACCTCGAGGTCGATGCTGACGATCAGCTTGCCGCCCAGGTTCTGCATCGTACCCAAGTCGTGCACCGTGACGTGGTGGATGGCGAGGCCGGAATTATGCGCGATCACCATGATGCGGTCGCGCACGGTCTCGTTGTCGCGGGCGACCGGCACTGCGGCGAAGGTGAGGTCGGCATCGCCGAAGGCCCTGGTGACGGCGGCTTGCGCGCTGCGCTTGATCTCCTCGACGCGGTCGATCGGGTAGGTCCTGGGCACCTTGACGATGCAGTCGATGAACGTGGTGGCCCCGACCATGCGCACCCGCAGGCGCTCGACGTCGATCACGCCGGATACGCTGCGGATCGCGTCGGTGGCCTTCTCCAGCGCGCCTTCCGGCGCGCGGTCGACGAGCGTCTGCACCGTGGAGCTTGCCATCCGCAGGCCGAGCAGGGCGATCATCACGGCCACCGCTGCGGCAGCGGCCGCGTCACCCCACCAGAAGCCGAGCGCTGCGAGAATCAGGCCCACGATCACGGCACAGGAGCCCATGACGTCTGATGCGAAGTGCAGCGCGTCAGCGGCTAGCGCCTCGCTTCGGGTCTCCCGGGCGGCACGATGCAGGGCGCGGGCGCGCCATAGATTGACGACGATATCGATCACGAGCACCACAAACGGCACGGCCGAAATCGTCGGCGGCGGGGTTCCCTCGCGAAGGTGGCTATAGGATTGGACCAAAATGCCGCCGGCCAGCACGTAGAGCAGGGCGGTCACGCCGAGCGCGGAGATGCTCTCGAGCTTGCCGTGGCCATAATGGTGCTCGTCATCGGCCGGCTTGTCCGAGACCCGCACCACCGCCCAGGTGATGATGGTTGCGACCAGGTCGATTGAGGAGTGCAGCGCTTCGGAGATCAGCGCCAGCGATCCGATCGCGATGCCGACCACGAATTTGGCCGCCGCCATGCCGCCGCTGGCCAGGATCGAGATTGCCGCGACCGATGTCTTGTCGTGTTGTCCGCTCATGGTCGGGGATTTAGCAGGGCGTTCGCGAACATCAAGCGACGATCCACAGCTGTAGTCGCTAGTGAGTTGCAGGAGCGAAGCTATTGCGAATGCTTCCGAATTGTATGCTGTGCCACTCCCTCCGTCGTGCCCGGGCTGGTCCCGGGCATCCACGTTCTTCGTTCCTCGTGGCAAAGACGTGGATGGCCGGGACAAGCCCGGCCATGACGAGTGGAGAGAGTGCGGTTCTCGTCCGGCTGCTGTTAAAGCGTCACCACGATCTTCCCCAGGTGCTTGTTCGCCTCCATGTGCTCGAACGCCTTGTCGATGTCGTCGAACCCATAGACCTTGTCGATCGGCAATTGGAGCTTGCGCGACTCGACCGCACCCCAGATGTCCTTCCTGACCTCGTCGAAGATCGCGCGGACCTCCTCGATGGTGCGGGTGCGGAAGGTGACGCCGATATAGCTGATGCGGCGGGCGGCATGCAGGTCGAAGTTGAAGTCGGCATGGGTGCCGCCGAGCCGTCCGACATTGACGATGCGGCCCAGGACCTTGGTTGCAGCGAGGTTCTGGTTGGCGACCTTGCCCGAAACCTGGTCGACGATGACGTCGACGCCTTCGCCGTTGGTCGCCTTTAGCACCTCTTCCACCCATTTGGGGTCGGAGGAGTCGACCGCGAGGTCGGCGCCGTATTCGTTCAGCCGGCCGCGGCGATAGGCATCGGTCGAGGAGCCGATCACCATCCTGGCGCCCTTGAGCTTGGCGATTTGCATCGCCATCAGGCCGACGCCCGAGCTGGCACCCTGGATCAGCACGGCCTGGCCAGGCTGCACACCCCCGACCGTGACCACGGCGTTGTGCATGGTCGCAAGCGCGACGGGGAGGGTGGAGGCCTCCTCGAAGTTCATGTTCGAGGGCGCGCGAAATAGCCGGCCGTGGTCCGCGAGCGTATACTCGGCAAACGCCGCGCCGCCCGAGCCCATGATGCGATCACCGACCTTGACGCCCTTGGCATCCGGTCCGAGCTCGGCAACCTCGCCGGCCCATTCCATCCCGAGCACGGTGCCGACGCCGCCCGCGGCGCCATGGGCGTGGCCCTTGCGCATGCCGGTGTCGGCGCGATTGAGGCCACAGGCACGCACGCGAACCAGCACCTGCGTGCCTTTAGGTTTTGGTTGAACGACGTCGGAAATCCGAGCGCCCTCAGGGCCATAGACATAAGCCTTCATGAATTACTCTCGCTTCTTGCAGTGATTATTCCGCGGCTTGCGCGCTTGGATGAGCGATCATGCCTTCGAGCCGGTTGCGAATGATCGCCTCGGCTTCGCGCACGATGCGCGAGATGAGCTCGCCGCAGCTCGGGATGTCCTGGATCAGGCCTTGTACCTGACCCGCCGACCAGATGCCTTCATCCGAATTGCCTGTCGCGTAGACCATCTTGCCACGGGCGCCGGCGACGAGCTCGCGGATGTCCTCGAACTTGGCGCCTTCCTTCTCCATGGCGACGACCTTGGTCGAGATCTCGTTCCTGGCGACGCGCGAGGTGTTGCGCATGGTGCGGAAGATCAGCTCGGTCTCGCGCTCGTCATTGGCGACGATCTTCTCCTTGATGAGCTGGTGGATCGGGCTTTCCTTGGTGGCCATGAAGCGGGTGCCCATGTTGATGCCCTCGGCGCCCAGCGCTAGCGCCGCCACGAGGCCGCGGGCATCGGCAAAGCCGCCGGAGGCGATCATCGGGATCTTGACCTTGTTCGCGGCGGCCGGGATCAGGATCAGGCCGGGGGTGTCGTCCTCGCCGGGGTGGCCGGCGCATTCGAACCCATCGATCGAGATGGCGTCGACGCCCATCCGCTCGGCCGATAGGGCGTGGCGGACGCTGGTGCATTTGTGCACGACCTTGACGCCATGCTTCCTGAACTCGTCGACATGCTCCTGCGGCTTGTTGCCGGCAGTCTCGACCACCGTGATGCCGCTCTCGATGATGGCGGCGCGGTATTCGGCGTAAGGCGGCGGCTTGATCGCGGGCAGGATGGTGAGGTTGACGCCGAAGGGCTTGTCGGTGAGGTCGCGGCAGCGCGCGATCTCCTTGGTCAGATCCTCCGGCGTTGGCTGGGTCAGCGCCGTGATGAAACCGAGCGCGCCGGCGTTGGCGACCGCTGCGACCAGCTCGGCCCGCCCGACCCATTGCATGCCACCCTGGACGATCGGGTGCTCGACGCCGACGAGTTTGGTGAACCGTGTCTGCAGCATCTTTGTTTCCCCCGCCTGCGTGACAGGCTCTGTTATCGGTTGATGGCGGGAGGATGCCGCCCGGGTCGGCAAAAGTCTATTGCGCGGCCGTGCGGTGAGGGCGGGGCGTCATGCGGGGAGTGAGGGTGATTCCGCAGGGCGGATAATTGGCGCGCGCCACTGCATCAGCCACGTCATTGCGAGTGCAGCGAAGCAATCCAGAGTCCCTCCGCGGAAAGATTCTGGATTGCTTCGCCGCGCTCGCGACGACGGAGCGGCGTGGCGGGCAGCCTCGACAGCTACTCCGCCGACAGCCGCACCAGCTGGCGGCCGCCGTTGATTTCTTTGAGGCTGTTGACGAAGTTTTCCGGGCGCTGCCAGCGATAGGGGACTTTCAGTCCCATGTACTCGGCGATGTCGCCGATGAAGCCGGTGCAGTTGGTGGTCTCGGCGTTCCAGACCGGCGAGCTTGCCTGCAGCTTCTTGATGTAAGCGAAGACGCGCTTGGCGTCGGCCTCGTTCAGATAGACGCGATAGCTCGCGGTCAGATAGTCCGGATCGAGATCGCCGTAGCTCGCGCCGGTCTCGGATGGCACCCAGGTGAGGTGACCGAGCACGTAACTCCAGGTGTCGCCCTTGGGCGTGAGGCCCGCGACGTCGACGGCGCGCTCGCTGGTCTTGCCGTACCAGACGAAGGCATGGCCCCAGCTCGCCGCCGTCCGCGCGCGGAAGTCGACGTAGTACGGACCTTTCTCCGCACGCGCGACGGGGCGCCGCGTCGATTGCGGCGCCTGTCGCGATGAGGAGTCGGTCGTGGCAAGCGCATTTGCATCGGCAACGCGCTTGTTCGCTTCGTGGGCCGAGGCCGATGGCATCATGGATGCGGTCATGGCCGCAAGCGCGAGACCTGCAAGGATACAGAATCCCGATCGATCAGGTTTGTTCGTCACGCTGAGCCCCTCGACTGTCGGCCGCCTACGCAGATATTTGCGGCTCAGTAGCGCGCTGCGACCGGGCCAGGCGCCTTGCCGATCGGGGCCTTGCCAATCGGGCTCTTGCCAATCGGCATCTTGCCGATCGGGGCCTGCTCGGCCGGATAGACCGGCACGGGCTGGCGGCGCGGCAGGTCCGCAGCGTTCGCAGCCGTCACCAGAGCAAGCGTCGCACCCAGAACAAATACAATCTTCTTCACAGTCATACCCCTAGCAGGTTTGGTCCAAACACGGCTGAGCCGTGCCCCCAGACACGGCTTACAGAAGGGCGGCCGAATGCGTCGACAGTGCGGCACCCCTGCGACTTGTTGGCGGCATTGATCGGGTGCGCACAGATGTGATGTGTGTCTACATGTTTCGGCGCGCCGTGCGTTCGTCAGCGATCGGCGGTGAGGCTGAAGTGCATCTCGATCTTGGCTGGCGATGGCTCGCTCGCGGTGCGCCAGGGTGAAAAGCCGGGCGTGGGGTCCGGATCGGAGGGAAGATCGATCGACCAGCTCTGCGTTGGCACGCCCGGGAGCGTCAGGCTGACGGCGCGGTGACGTGTCTTGTACATCAGGGACGCCGTGGAAATGATCGCCTTGCGGTCACCGTCATGCGCGCGCCAGTTCGCCGGCAACATGGCGTTGGCATATCCCGAGGCTTCCTCGACTTCGATGTGAACGTCCTCCTCCTTGTCCAGCAGTGTCATGCCGGGGGGAAGCCGAAACTCGATCTGCAGCGTCATGAAGCCGTGGCTGAGATTGGGCGAGCGGATCAGTTCGTACCATCCCCAATAGCCGAGGATGGCCACGATGAGCAGCACGGTAACGGCAAAGGGGAAGGAGAGCCGCGTGGCGCGGGGAGGCCTGGCATCGGGGGTGTCCGCAGGCGGCCGTGGCGTTGCGTTTCGCACCAGGCCGAAACGCACGAACAGCCAGATGCCGGCGATCAGGCCGACAACGCCGCCGATCGGGCCGATGTCGAAGAAGGCCCCCATGGCGATGCCGCCATCGCGGTCCGGCCCCGCCAGCATGACGACCAGCGCGGCCAGGCCGGCCCATCCAGCGAGCGCGCCGAGCAGAGCGGACAGGAAGCCGAGGATGAAGCGCATGTCCGGTTGGTCGCGCGCGGATCAATCGCGGTTCGAACCGGTGCGTCGTTCGGCCTTCACCCGATCCGGTTCAGGCTGTTGCGGATGGTCGAGAAGATGCCGCCGATATCCTTGCGTAAGGCATCGAGCGCGTTGAAATTCTCGAAGATGCGGGCGAGGCCGTCTTCGACCTCGCGCTTGCTGTTGGTCAGCGCATCGACGCGCGAGGTGAGGGTGACATCGCCATGGGCCTCGATCTCACCGACGGTCTTGGCCAGGAGATCGCGGGTGGTGCTGACATCGGCGATCATGGCCTCGATGCCGAACACTGGTGCTTTCAGCGGGACGAGATCGGCCTGCGACCTCGACAGCTCGGTCTTGAAGGCATTCAGCGTCGCCAGCGTCTCCTGCAAGGCGCCAAGGCGCTGGCGCGACTGGAGAACGAAATCGTTCAGCGCGTTCTGGCGGTCGACGAGCGTCTTGCCGTCGGGATCGGTCTCGACGCTGGCGAGCGAGCGTTCGAGCTGCGCCTTGCGCTGACCGAGCTCCTCGAAATCGAGCCGGATGGCTTTGAGGATGTTGGCGCTGTCGTCGATGCGGGCCAGGCGCTGCTCGATCTCGTTTCTGTTCGTCGACAGCGTCTCGACGCGTGCGCTGAGCGGCGCCTCGCCGCCGGTCTCGAGCTCGTCGACGGTCTTGGCGAGACGGTCATGGCTGAGACTGAGCTCACTGATCAGGGCGTTGATGCCGGCGTCGGACGAGCGCAGCGGCACCAGCTCGGCATGGGATTTTGCCAGATCTTCCTTGTACTGGTTGAGCGTCGCAAAAATGTCCTGCACCGCGGTGACCCGGCCCAGCAGCGTCGAGACGTCGCGGGCGATGTCTTTCAGACGGTCGGCGAGATTATTCTTGCGGTCGTCGGTCTCGAGGTCGAGGAGCGCGCGTTCGAGCTGGTTCTGGCGGTCGCGGATCTCGGTGAAGACGGGCTCGACCGCGCGGCGCTGGTCGGCGACCTTGCCGACCATCTCGCGCAGCCCTTGCTGCCGGCGGCGGATCTCGGCGAGCTGGTCGTGCATGTCGGTGGACTGATTGCGGCCCTGCTGGAGCAGCGCGCGCTGCTCGGTCTCGCCCAGTTTGTCGTGCAGTGCGGAGACGGCCTCCCGGGGATCGCTCTCGATCAGGTGCTGGACGGTGGTATCGAGATGATTTTGCAGGGCGTGGGCGACGACGACGTCTTCCCGGGTCTTCTTGAGGCGGTCGCGCAGCTTGTCGAGGCGCCGGTCCTGGCGCGAAAGCCGCCACGCCGAGGCGCCGATCAGCGCCAGCCCCACCACAAGGATCGCCCCGGCTGCGATGCGTTGCGGCATCGGCAGGGCGGCAAACGCGGCGGGCAGATGGGTGATGTCGTAGCCCAACGCCTGCGGGGCGAGAAACGCGATGGCGGCGAGCAGGACAGCCCAGGCAACCAGGAAAAACAACCACATCGCGACGCCCCCACGCCGGCACAATCTCGCCATGATTGCTATTGGAGAGCGGAACCGAGATCAAGGGCCGGACGGGTTGCCGGACGTATTCGGTTGCACAATCCACGGCTGGTTGCGTTGGCCGGGCGGCGGAGGGGTGCGCGGGGTTACAGCCGAAACTCGTTGGTCAGCTCGCCGATGCCGTCGATGGCCACGGTCACGCTATTCACCGGCTCCTTCATGACGCCGACGCCGACCGAGGTACCGACCGCGATGAGGTCGCCGGGGAGCAGGGTCATGTCGTGGGAGATCTTGCTGACGAGGGCTTGCGCGCTGAAGATCATGTCGGAGATCGGATAGTTCTGCCGCTCCGCGCCGTTGAGGATGGTGCGAACCGTGAGTTTCGCCGGATCGAGGCCGGTTGCGATCACAGGGCCGAACGGGCCGTAATCGTCGATGCCCTTGGCGCGGGCCCACTGGGGAAAGGTAGGGTCGCTGGTCAGGATGTCGTTGGCGGTGATGTCGTTGACGCAAGTGTAGCCGAAGATGAAGCCGTCGGCTTCCGCAGGAGAGACGCGGGCGCAGGTCTTGCCGATGACGATGCCGAGCTCGCCCTCATAGGTGGTCTTGCCGTCGTAGTAGGAGGGACGGCGGATCACGGCGCCCGGCGTCGTGATGGTGGTGGTGGCCTTGAGCAGATAGAGCGGCTCCGGCGGCTCGGGCTGATTGAGCTTCGCGGCGAGCGCGTGGAAATTGTTCCAGAGCGCGACGATCTTGCTGGGCGCGCAGGGCGCGAGCAGCTCGACCTCCGACAGCGCCAGCATCTTGCCGGTGCTTGCGTTGCGGCCGAACATCTCGCCCTCGTGCACGCTGATGCCCGACGCGGAGAGCGTGCCGAAGCCGGTGGTGCCGGCGTGGCGGAAGCGGAGCCAGTGTTTCATCTCGCCCGCCATCACGCCACCGCCAGTGCGCGAGGATCCGATGGTGCCGACACGCCGTCATAGAGGCCGGCGATGCGGGCGCGCTGGGTCACCATCGCCAGCACCGAGTCGAGCGCGGGCGTCGGAATCCTGGTCAGGCGGCCCATCTCCTGCACCACGGTGACGAGCGGGTCGATCTCCATCGGGCGGCCGCGCTCGAGATCCTGCAGCATCGAGGTCTTGTGCGCGCCGACCTTGCGGGCGCCCTCGATGCGGCGCTCGACGTCGACGCGGAACTTGACGCCGAATGTTTCGGCGATCGCCTGCGTCTCCACCATGATCGCGCGCGACAGCGCCCGCGTCGACGGATCGGTGCAGATCACGTCGAGCGTGGCGTGCGTGAGCGCGCTGATCGGATTGAAGCAGACATTGCCCCAGAGCTTCAGCCAGATCTCGTCGCGGATGCGGTCGAGCACCGGCGCCTTCAGGCCGGCCGCGACGAAGAGGTCGGCGAGGCGCTGCACGTCCGACGTGATCTCGCCGGAGGGCTCGCCGAGCGGAAAATTGTTGCCGTAGACGTGCCGGATCACGCCCGGCGCCTCGATCTCGGTGGCGGGATAGACGATGCAGCCGATCGCGCGTTCGGCACCTAGCTCGCGCCATTGCCGCCCGCCGGGATCGATGCTCTCCAGCGTCGAGTTCTCGAAATCGCCGCCGTGCCTGTGGAAGTACCAATAGGGGATGCCGTTGACCGCAGTGACGATGCGGGTGTTGGGCCCGAGCAGCGGCTGCATCTTCTCGATCACGCCGGTGATCGAATGCGCCTTCAGCGTGACGATGACGTAGTCCTGCACGCCGAGATCGGCCGCATTGTCGGTGCAGCGGGGATGGACGGTGTGCGTCTCCTCGCCGGCGAGCAGGGTCAGGCCGTGCTCGCGCATCGCGGCGAGGTGCGCGCCGCGCGCGACCAGGCTGACATCGGCGCCTGCGCGCGCCAGCTGCACGCCGAGATATCCGCCGATCGCGCCGGCGCCGTAGATGCAGATCTTCATGAAATCCTCGCGGGGGGGTACCGGAAATTTGGGCGAAAGATCCGGTCCGGCTCGGAGGTGTCCGAGCCGGGGCCGGTAGTCGCAGGGGAAGAGTGGTCGCGCTTTAGGCTGCTTGCGACGTGCTGTTGGTCGCCTCGTCAACGGCAGCCGCGATGTCGCGCATGCTGATGACGGAGACGAGGCTGTAGTCGTCGATCACGGGCAGGTGCCGGATGTGATTCCGGTTCATCAGATGCCTGACGTGCTCGATCGTGTCCGAGGAGGTGCAGGAGACCAGCTGCTGCACCGAGACGAGCTGAGAGACCTTGACGTTGACGGCGTTGGCGCCGTGCTCGGCGACCGCGCGCACCACGTCGCGCTCTGTGAACATGCCGACCGCCGTGTTTCCTTCGGAGCGGACCACGTCCTTCACCACCAGCGCGCTGATGTTGTTGGCCCGCATCAGCTTGGCGGCGATACAAACCGTTTCGTTCATTCGCACCGTGACAACGCGCGGTGTCTTCTTGCGCAGAATGTCTCCGACCAGCATTGCAACCTCCCTGGGTGAATGATGGATCAAGTGTGGTATACATAATACCAAACGTCAAGCACTCGATTTGGCTGATCCGAAAATTCTTGCGGCAGCAATGCTGACGTTTGCCGTGGCGGACCCAAAGGAGACAAAGAAAAAGGGGCGCATCGCTGCGCCCCTTCTGGCCGTCGTCAAGGCGTCTGGCGGCTCACGCCGTCTCGGTCTTTGCACTCGCGGTCGCGGTGTTGGCGCGCTCGGCTTCCTTGCCGAGGATGAAGGAGCGGCGCAGCGGCTTGATCACGAACAGCGCCATCAGCGCGGCCGTCGCGTTCAGCGCCACGGCCACCACGAACACGGCCTTCCAGCCATAGGCGGTCGAGATCACGCTGGCGAGCGGCACGAGCAGGGAGGCGGTGCCCTTCGCGGTGTAGAGCATGCCGTTGTTGGTGGTCGCATATTTCGAGCCGAAGGTGTCGCCGCAGGTGGCGGGGAACAGCGAGTAGATTTCGCCGAACACGCCGAAATAAACTGCAGTGGCAAGCACGAACACGATCGGAACGTGACCGTAGGCCGACAGCGTCAGCAGCATCAGCGCCGCCGTGCCGAAGGCGATGAACATGGTGTGCTCACGGCCGATCGTGTCGGACACAAAGCCGAAGAACGGACGGCCGAAGCCGTCGAAGATGCGATCGAGCGAGATCGCGAACGTCAAGGCCGCCATCTGGAAGCCGGCGAGCGAGACCGGCGTGTCGGCGATCTTGAAGTCGTGCGCGATCGGCGCGATCTGCGCCGCGGTCATCAGGCCGCCGGAGGCGACCATGACGAAGACGAGATACATCACCCAGAAAATAGGGGCACGCAGCACCTGCGGCGGGGTGAAGTCGATCTTGGTCTGCGGCAGATTGAGCTGCTTCTTCTTCGGCGGGATCGAGATCCGCGGCGGCTGGATGAAGAAGGCGAGCACGAACACGATCACGCCCTGGCCGATGCCGAAGGTGAGGAACGCGTGCTGAAAGCCGCTCGTCGCGATCATCGCCGCGATCGGCACCACGGTGAGCGCTGCGCCCGCGCCGAAGCCGGCAGCCGTTGCACCGGCGGCGAGGCCGCGGCGGTCCGGAAACCATTTCAGCGCATTGCCGACGCAGGTGCCGTACACCGCGCCCGCGCCCATGCCGCCGACGACGGCCGCCGCATAGAGCACGGGAAGCGAGTCAGCGTAGGAGTTCAGGATCCAGGACAGTGCGATCATCACGCCGCCGAACATGATGACGATGCGCGGGCCGTATTTGTCGACGAACCACGCCTCGATCGGCACCAGCCAGGTTTCGGTGACGACGAAGATGGTGAAGGCGAGCTGGATGGCGGCGCGCCCCCAATGGTACTTGGCATCGATCGGATCGACGAACAGCGTCCAGCCATATTGCAGGTTCGCGATCATCGCCATGCAGACGATGCCCATTGCGAGCTGGAGCCAACGGAAACTGGTTCGTAGGGGCGCAGCGGTCACGGCGCCATCCGTGCTGGACATCATCAACAACCTCCCAAGCGCCTGTCTGGTCACGACACTGCTGCCCATATGACGGAGTGTCGCAAATATTGTGGCTTATCGTCGCAAGCGCGGCCGGCAGCTTGGTATACCATATTCCAGAATGCAAGGCCTATTGTGCGGCCCCACTCAAGAAAGTGCGGGTTCCCTTCGGGTTTCCGGTATTATTGTATGTTCGGGCAAAACGAAAACGCCCGGCCGTGAGGCCGGGCGCATCCGCGAGACGGTTGTGTACGAAGCGGCTCAGACGCTCGATTGCGCGACCACAACCTTGCGCCAGGGCTTGAGCACCACGATCGCCAGGAGCGAGGCCAGAATGTTGGCGCCGGCCGCAAGAATGAACACGTTGTCCCAATGGCCGGAGGTCTGCTGCACGTAGTTCGCGAGCGGCACCAGCAACGCGGCGGTGCCTTTCGCGGTGTAGAGCAGGCCGGCATTGGTGGTCGCGAACTTCGCGCCGAACGTGTCGGTGCAGGTCGAGGGGAACAGCGAGTAGATCTCGCCCCAGGCGAAGAACACGAAGCCCGACAGGATCACGAACCAGATCGGGTCCTGACCCCAGAGATAGAGCATCCAGATGCCGACGCCTTCCATGCCGAAGGCGATGAACATCGTGTTCTCGCGCCCGATCATGTCGGAGATCCAGCCGAAGAACGGGCGCGTCAGGCCGTTGAGTACGCGGTCGATGGTCGCCGCGAACGTCACCGCGGTCATGGTCATGCCGATCAGCGTGACCGGCACGGCGTCGACCTTCCAGTCGACCGCGATCGGCTTCAGATTCGCCGTCACCATCAACCCGCCGGCGCCGACGATCACGAACATGAAGTACATCAACCAGAAGATCGGCTGACGCAGAACTTCGGTCGGCTGGTAGTTGCGCCGCGACTGCGCGAGTGCGGCGTTTGCCACCACGGCCGGCACCTGGCCTGGCTTCGGCGCCAGCAGGAAAAAGGCGAGAATGCAGATGATGATGCCTTGTCCGAGACCGAAATAAAGGAACGTGGTCTGGAAGCCGCTGTCCTTGATCATGGCCTGGATCGGCGCAACGGTGAGCGCTGAGCCCGCACCGAAGCCCGCGGCCGTGATGCCCGCCGCGAGACCGCGCTTGTCGGGAAACCATTTCAACGCGTTGCCGACGCAGGTGCCGTAGACGCCGCCGGCGCCGATGCCCGCGACGATCATGCCGAGATAGTAGCCGTTGAGCGTGGTGGCCTGCGCGTTGATCACCCAGCCGACCGCGCAGAGCACGCCGCCGACGAGCACGACGAGGCGCGGACCGTATTTATCGACAAACCATCCTTCGACCGGCACCAGCCAGGTCTCGAACAAAACAAACAGAGTAAAGGCCCACTGGATCGAGGCGCGATCCCAACCGAATTTCTTCTGGATGTCGGGGACGAAGAACGTCCAGCCGTATTGGTAATTGGCGATCATCACCATGGCCGCTACGCCGATCGCCAGTTGCGCCCAGCGATATGTATCGCTGACGCGTGCGGCCGCAGGAGCCGTTGTTGTCTGCACCATGTCCGTCATGAATCCTCCAATGAGCGCTTCTGTTTTTTTGAGCGAGCGTTGGCGGCATTCTTGTATTCATTATGCCAAGCTTCAAGCGCGCGCCGGCCCATTGTGCGCTTATGACGCAACCCCGTTTTCGAAGCTGCGAGAATGAGCCGATTCCCAAATAGAAATGGCCCTGCAGAGCAGGGCCATTGTTCAAAAGTAGGAGTTCGCTGGTTTTACAACCGCCGCGACAATTCGACGCGCCGGCTCTCGTCCAGACCTTACAGGCCGAAGCGGGGCAGGTCGCCGTTGTGGTTGGAGATCTCGGCGCTCGCCATCAGGAAGCGGTCGACGGCGGCCATGAAGCGGGCGAACAGCGAGGCGGAGGGCGCGAGCGCGACGGAGGCGGTCTTGGACATCGGAATTTCCTTTCTCGAGACAGTCAGTAATGCTGTCTCATTTCGAAAGGCAATCTATGTATACCAGATGCCACTGTCTATGCATGCCATTGCATGGCAGCATTCGAATTGCCGCATTGCAGCATAATTGCTTCGTTAAAGCGAGCTGTCTGGCTCAAAACACGCGGTTTGAGGCCCAAAAGGGGGCGTAAGCAGCTCCGGGCCATTCCGGATCGGCTCTCGCATCCGGCTCTTGGCACTGCAGTGCAAAACGGTTAGTGCTTCGCCCCCCTTTCCAGATCTCGCAGAGTGGTTCATGTCGAGCGCCTCGCCCGCCGTCTCGATCGGCATCGATTTTGGGACCAGCAACACGGTCGTTGCCCTTGCGGTCGACGATCACCGGGTCGAGGCCATCCGCTTCGATCACGGCGGACAACGGCACAGCACCTACGTCTCCGCCCTGTGCTTCTGGGAGGACCGGCCGGGCGCCGGCGCCCAGGCCGAGGGTGGCCCGTGGGCGATCGAGCAGTTTCTCGAAGGCCGCTACGTCTACCGCTTCCTGCAGTCGTTCAAGACCTTTGCGGCCAGCTCGAGCTTCAACACCACCCAGGTGTTCCGGCAGCGCTTCAAGTTCGAGGATATTTTGGCGGCGTTCCTGCGGACGCTGGCGCGCCATGGCGGCGACAAGTTCGGCTTCGAGGTGGCCAACATCACGGTCGGCCGGCCCGTGCGCTTTGCCGGCGGCAATCCCGACGACGATCTGGCCATGCAGCGCTATCGCGCCGCGTTCGAACGCCTCGGCGCCGGCCACGCGCGCTATGTCTATGAGCCCGTGGGCGCGGCGTTCTCCTTCGCCCGCCGGCTGGAGCGCGATGCGACCGTGCTGGTTGCGGATTTCGGCGGCGGCACCAGCGACTTCTCGGTGATGCGCTTCTCGCGTGCAGGCGGCGTCTTGCGCGCCGAGCCGCTCGGCCATGCCGGCATCGGCATTGCGGGCGACACGTTCGATTATCGCATCGTCGATCACGTCGTCTCGCCGCGGCTCGGCAAGGGCTCGAGCTTCCGCTCGTTCGACAAGGTGCTGCCGATCCCGAACAGCCACTATACCAACCTCGCGCGCTGGCATCAGCTCGCGCTGATGAAGAGCAACGGCGACCTGCGCGAGCTGCGGGAGCTTGCGCGCACCGCGATCAAGCCCGCGCTGCTCGAGGATTTCATCACCATCGTTGATCTCGATCTCGGCTTTTCGCTGTACCGCGCGGTGTCGGACGCCAAGGTCGCGCTCTCGGCCAGGGACGAAGTCGACTTCCGCTTCAAAGGCGGCGGCGTCGAGATCGGCTCGACCATCACACGGAAAAGCTTCGACGCCTGGATTGCCGACGACATCGCTCGCCTCGGCGCCACGGTCGACAAGGTGCTGAATGAGGCCGGCATCACCGCGCGCGAGGTGGAGAAGGTGTTCTTGACCGGCGGCACTTCGTTCGTGCCGGCGGTGCGAAAACTGTTCGCAGACCGGTTCGGCAACGAGCGGCTGATGTCGGGCGACCAGTTCGAGTCGATCGCCTACGGCCTCGCGCTGATCGGACACAGTCCCGAGCCGGACCGCTGGACCGCAGACGGCGGGCTGAAGACGAAGGCGGGCGCGTAGCAATCGTTCTCCGCAGACTCGATGTGAGTTGTTCTCCCGGAGAGTTCGTCATTCTCCGTCATTGCGAGCGCAGTGAAGCAATCCAGAATCGTTCCGCGGAGGGACTCTGGATTGCTTCGCTGCGCTCGCAATGACGAAGTTGGTGGATCCGCGCATACGATCGAACAGATCGATCCGCGGATGCTCCCCTCGGCGGATCACATCCGACGGTGCGATCCTGATCCAGGCTACTGATTGATCTCCGGCTCCACGAGCCGCGCCAGGTTGCGCAGCGATTCCTGCCAGCCGAGATAGCAGGCCTCCACGGGAATGACGTCGGGAATGCCGGCCTGTGTGATATCCACCTCGGTGCCGACGGAGACCTTCTTCAAGATCACGGTCACCTCGATCACGCCCGGCAGGTTGGGATCGTCGAACTTGTCCGTGTAGCGTAGACGCTGCCCCGGAACGAGCTCGAGATATTCGCCGCCGAACGAATGGCCGTTACCGGTCGTAAAGTTCCGGAACGACATCTTGAACGTGCCGCCCACCTTGGCCTCCAGATGATGCACGGTGCAGGTGAAACCGTTGGGCGGAAGCCATTTTGCCAGCGCATCGGCCTCAACGAAAGCGCGATAGACTTTGTCCGGGCTGGTCGTGAGAACGCGGTGCAGACGTACGGTGCCGGGCATGGTGTTATTCCCTGTGAATTGCTGGGCTCGACGGTCAGGTCTATTGCCCAATCATGGCCTGAGGACGAACGCGCCGGCTCTGATCCGACATGACGGCGTCAAATTTTTTCGCCGGGTGTGCCTCGGGTCGTCCGTCGATCGCACCGCGAAACAGCCAATCGCACGAAAGGCGCTACCTGTTTACCGCAACTGCATCTGACGTGTCGTGACGATGCGGCATGCATGCCATACGCAGCGTTCGCACAATTTGAGCGCATCTACTCCCGCAGTTCACTTCGACACACTCAGGCCGGATTTTTGCCTCTAGTCTCAGCGATGAGTTCGTCGCAGGCCGCGTCGCATGACACGGCGACCGCGCGACGAATCCATCGCACTGGAGAATTTGCGACATGAAGCAGACGACGCTGCGTTACCGGGCCTTGCGCCGGGTCCGCAGCCTGCCGGCCGAAACCGCTTCACGGCTGCTCGGGATGCCAGCTGTCGGCCGACGATTGAACAAGGCCTACGAAAAGGCGCGCGCATCGCATAGGCCGCGCCTGCCAAAACTCTCCCCGCACGACATGGACGTTGTTGCCGGGCTGGAGACAAACGGCGTTTACGTCACCTCGCTCGCGGCGCTGGATCTGCCCGGCACGGACACACTCTGGACATCGGCGACCGACATCGCGAACGCCTATTCCGTTCGTGCCAAAGCAGGTGAGTTCGCCGGCCAGTATACGGTGCAGGTCGGTGCCGAGGACATGATGCGCCATCCACACATCGTCCGCTGGCCCCTCCACGACCGCATTCTCGATATTGTCGAGACTTATCTCGGCTTGCCTGCGGCGTACGACACGCTGAATTTTTTCTACACATTGGCCGATGGCCGTCAGGTCGCGGCGCGCCGATGGCATCGCGATGTCGAAGACCGACGCATGGTCAAGGTGATCGTCTATCTGCACGACGTCGATGAGGAGGGCGGCCCGCTCGAAATCCTGCATCGCGCCTTTCCAGGCAGCGACCGGCTCGACGGCGCCAACTATCCGGTGCTGACGCAGGAAATGCTGGAGCAGCGGCTCGGCGGGACGCTGGCGCACGGCGACCTGACGACCTGCACCGGCAAGGCCGGGACGGTGATCTTCGTGGATGTTGCGAGCCGCTACCATCGCGGCCGCCCGGCGATCGCGCGCGACCGCTGCGCCCTGTTCTACAATTTCTTGTCGCGCTCGCCGCTTCGCCCATTCTTCTGCGAGCGGCACTTGTTCTCGCGGGCGCAGCTTGTCGAGCTTGCGGCCGGCCAGACCGCGCGGGCGCGTGATTGCATGCTGTGGCACGCCAACGTCCCTCTGCTCGCCCGGCTCGTGCCACGCGCGCGGGTCTAGAAGCATCGAAGCCACAATTCCGCTATCGTTCCCCGCTCAACTTCCGCGCGAAATCAGGGGGTGTCCGTTGCTCAGGACAGTTGGGCTTTCGCCATCGCACTCTGCTGTCTTGGGTTTGCTCCGATCCCGATGGCTTTGACAGGGTAGCCTTTCACCACACGTTCGATGCGGCCGTAGTGAAGTCTTTTTCGCGAGCAGCTCGCTGGCGGAGATCAATGAACATCTGGTCCGGGGAGGCGAGGATGAGGCGACTTGGCTATGTGATCGGCTTGCTTGTGCTTCTTGTGTCTTCGGCTGTGGCCGATCCCGCGCTGCCGGGCCTCGTTCGGCAGGATCGGATGATGCCGATCACGCTCGCCGATGGCAGTCAGGTCAAACTCGAGACCATGATCCTGCGGCCGGATCGGCCCGGACGCCTTCCGTTGGTTCTTCTGGTCCACGGCACGAATCCCGCAGCCGGACAAGCGTTTCGGGTCGCGGCGGAGCGACAATCGCCGGCCGATCTCCTCAATCCTGCCGTCGCGTTTGCACAGCATGGTTATGCCGTCGCATCGATCATGCGCCGGGGCTTTGGTCATTCAGACGGACCATTCGCCGAGACGCTGTCCGGACCCTGCGACGATCGGGACTATCTCGCCGTTGCACGGATCGCGGCTGAGGACGTGACCGGCGCTCTTGCCACGCTCCGCGGTGAGCCCTGGGTCGATCCCGATCGGGTCGTGCTGATGGGGCATTCCACCGGCGGCTTTGCGGTGACCGCGGCGGCGGCGGACAATCCTGTTGGCGTCGTCGGTGTTCTCAACTTCGAGGCGGCGCACGGTTCTGTCCCGGGTCGCACCTGCAGCCCGGATCATCTCGTCGCCGACGCCCGCATCTTCGGCCGCACGGCGCGCGTTCCGGCGCTCTGGGTTTATTCGGAGAACGATCGCAGTGCCCCGCCGGCGTTGGGCCGTCGCATGTTCGATGCTTACGTCGCCTCCGGCGCGCCGGCGCAATTGCAGGTCTTGCCGCCCTTCGGCGTCGACGGACATGCCGTGGTGCCGATGGGCCCCGCTGACTTCTGGTGGGCGGCCGTCGAGCGTTTCTTGAACCAATTGCGCCTGCCGACGTCAGTGCTGGTCGAATTGCCTCCGCCTGCACCCATTCCGGCGCCGGCGCCGCTCAACGCGGCGTGCGCGGGCTATTTCGATGCCTATGTGAAGGCATGGACCGATGCCAAGGCCTATGCCTGGAACCGTGATGGTCATTGTTCATCGGCGACCTCCATGCGAACCGTGGATGATGCGAAGAACGAAGCCATGCGCCAATGCGTGGCCGCCTGGAAGGAATGCTCGCTCTATGCGGTCGGCCAAGCGCTGGCGCCCGGGTAGAACGCGACGAAGTGGATGCGCATGTGGGGCGACGAGGCAAAGATCGGCAGGCCACGAGAATTGCATCAAATCGGCGCTTGCGATTGCGCCCGCTCGCGCAGTGTCTGACGCCGTGCGGGCCTGAATCCTAAATATCTGCAATGGCTTGCAGCGCTTATGGGGCAATTGAATCCGGCCCAGCCTTGCAAACGACGCTGATGTGGTATACCTTACTGTTGTTCGTTCAGCCGCTGTGCCTTGTTGAATGCGCCCGCGGGCTCCTTTTCCATCGACATCGACGAATTGAAACGGTTCTGCGTGAGTGTCACGCGGAACGCACATGTGTGCTCTTTGGAGAAGAAAAATGACGACAGGTACTGTAAAGTGGTTCAACGGCCAGAAGGGCTTCGGATTCATTCAGCCCGACGACGGTGGCAACGATGTGTTCGTTCACATCAGCGCGGTCGAGCGGGCTGGTCTTGCGGGTCTCGCTGAGGGCCAAAAGGTCAACTTCGAGGCCAAGACCGACAAGATGCGGGGCAAGGTCAGCGCTGAGAATCTCTCGCTGGCTTAAGTCCTCCAGTGCCGTTTCACGGATGTACTGAAACGGCCATGCGACCCGCTCGATCGCTGGATTGAGCGGGTTTTGTCCGTTTCCGAAAGGGTGAAAGATGAGCGCCAGAAAATCGGCCGAACCGTCACCCGAAAGCATCGCGCGCTCTAACCGCCAGCGTTTGGCGGCTCAAGAAGGCGCGCAAGCGATGGCGGATGCCGAAAGGCAGGCTATCGACGTTCGCAAGAACATGGCGAGGCTTCGCGAGCTGCGCGAAGCCAGGGCAGCGGCCGACGCAACCCATCAGGCATCGCTGCCGGCACCGATCCCGACCAAGCGCAAGAAGAAGCCGCCGCAATAGCCGACGTCGGCATCGCTGCCGAACGACGGGAGAGGGCCGGTTACATGCCAGGGAGTGCGGATCGTGCCTAGAGTCAAATCGGACGCCGGCGGCACCATCACCTTCTTTCTCGCGCACGGCGCGGGTCGGCAGATATGCCGGCTTGCGACCACCTTTGCGACGCAGAAGCAGGCCTTCAGCTATCTTCAAAAATACCGCACGGAGTTCGAGCGCATCGCACGGACGCGGTTGGATTCGGGAGAGCTCGAAGACGGCGTCGTTGTGCTGTCGATGCTCTAGAGTGCGTCGATCCTAGTCTTCGCTGCCTTTCGGCTTGGCCTCGCGAGCCAATCGTTCCGCTTTCAGCCGCTCGCGGTTTTCGTTGAAGGAGTGCTGGTCCTTCGCGTAGTCATTCATCGGTTTCTGCGTTTTGGCAGGCTTGAACGCCTTGTCGGCTTCACGCTTGGCGCGATCAGAGGATTGATCTCTCAACATATCGGTCTCGGTTTGTTTGAACGTGTCTGGCCCGCGAATGTGCTGACGTCCCGTCCGCGTTCGCGGGCTGGTGAAACAGCGCATCGTCCCTGAGTGGAGAAGTCGGGTCTGGATAAACAACTGACGGCCACCGCGCCGGTTCCTCGAAAGACTGTCCGACGCGAATAAAAATGCCGGCTGGTCGCCACCCGACTGGTCGTCGGCGCGCGGCAGTGACGCGCCTCTGCGTCGAGATGCCCCTCATAGGCCGGCCTTCGCTTCTCGCATAATGGCATACTACCCCTGTTTTCCCCGACGCGTCAAACGAAATTCGTAAAATACGAAGTTTTGTTCGCGGCAGGGGCTACTGTGCATGGGGTTGTTTTCCGCTTTTTGGGTTGGGCACGTGGCCGCACCGCCTTCCTGACGCAAAAAGGGCCGCCTCGATGGGCGGCCCTTTCATCTCATGCGTTGTGGTGCCGCTTACTCGGCGGCCTGCTTCTGCGGCGGGTCGAGCGCGCCGGACTTGTGGATCTCGGCGACCTGGTGGTCGCTGAAGCCGAGCACCGCGCGCAGGATCTCGTCGGTGTGCTCGCCGAGCAGCGGAGAGCGGGTGACGTCGGCCGGTGAGTCCGACAGCTTGATCGGGTTGCCGACCGAGATGTACTTGCCGCGGGTCGGATGATCGACCTCGACCACGGTGCCGGTCGCGCGCAGCGACTGGTCCTCGGCGATCTCCTTCATCGACAGGATCGGGCCGCAGGGGATGTCGTCCTTGTTGAGGATTTCCATCGCCTCGAATTTTGTCTTGGTCATCGTCCACTGTTCGATGCGGGCAAAAATCTCGTTGAGGCGCGGAAGGCGTGCGGCTGGCTTGGAATAGTTCGGATCGGTCTTCCAGGTCGGCTCGCCGATGACGTCGCAGATCTTCTCCCAGACCGGGGCCTGGGTGATGAAGTAGATGTAGGCGTTGGGATCGGTTTCCCAGCCCTTGCACTTCAGGATGCGGCCGGGCTGGCCACCGCCGGAATCGTTGCCGGCGCGCGGCACGGCATCGCCGAACGGAATGCCTTCGCCGAACTGGCTGTATTCCCTAAGCGGGCCGCGCTCGAGGCGCTGCTGGTCGCGCAGTTTGACGCGCGCGAGGTTGAGCACGCCGTCCTGCATCGCGGCGGTGACGCGCTGGCCCTTGCCCGAATGGGTGCGGTGATACAGCGCGGTGACGATGCCGAGCGCCAGATGCAGGCCGGTGCCGCTGTCGCCGATCTGCGCGCCGGTGACGAGCGGAAGACCATCGCGGAAGCCGGTGGTGGAGGCGGCGCCGCCGGTGCACTGCGCGACGTTCTCATAGACCTTGCAGTCTTCGTACGGTCCGGGACCAAAGCCCTTGATCGAGGCGACGATCATCTTCGGGTTGATCGCCTGGATCTTCTCCCAGGGGAAGCCCATGCGGTCGAGCACGCCGGGGCCGAAGTTCTCGACCAGCACGTCGCACTTCTTGATGAGCTCGGTGAGGACTTCCTTGCCCTTGGGGTTCTTGGTGTCGAGCGTGATCGAGCGCTTGTTGTGGTTGAGCATGGTGAAATACAGGCTGTCCACGTTCGGGATGTCCTGCAGCTGGCCGCGGGTGATGTCACCCACGCCCGGGCGTTCCACCTTGATCACGTCGGCGCCGAACCATGCGAGCAGCTGCGTGCAGGTCGGTCCGGACTGGACGTGGGTGAAGTCGAGAATGCGAACGCCCTCGAGCGCTTTGGTCATGGTGTTGCTCCGTACTCTGTCTGCCCCTGCGAACCACAGGGAATAAAGGGTTGAGGGGTGGACTTACTTCTTCTTCTGCAGAACGCTCTGCGGATTGAGGTTGCCGATGCGGCCGCTCTCCGAGCCCGCGGCGGGATCGATCACTGCGTTGATGAGCGTCGGCTTGCCCGAGGCCATCGCCTCGTTGACGGCGCGCTTCAGTTCATCCGGCGAGGTCGCATTCACGCCGACGCCGCCGAAGGCTTCCATCATCTTGTCGTAGCGCGCGCCCTTGACGAACACCGTCGTTGCCGGATCGGCGTTGGCGCCGTTGACGTCGGTGCCGCGATAGATGCCGTCATTGTTGAAGATGACGACGCAGATCGGCAAATTGTAGCGGCAGATGGTCTCGACCTCCATGCCGGAGAAGCCGAAGGCCGAGTCGCCTTCCACCGCGAGCACGGGGTGGCCGGTCTCGAGCGCAGCCGCGATCGCCTGGCCCATGCCGATGCCCATCACGCCCCAGGTGCCGACGTCGAGACGCTTGCGTGGGCGGTACATGTCGATGACGCCGCGGGCGAGGTCCAGCGTGTTGGCGCCTTCGTTGACGAGGATCGCCTCGGGATGTTCCTTGATCACGTTTTTCAGCACGCCGAGCGCGCCGTGATAATCCATCGGCGACTTGTTGTTCATGAGCTTCGGCGCCATCTTGGCGACGTTCTCGTCGCGCTTGGACACGATGGCCTTGGTCCATTCGGCCGGCGGGGCGGTCCAGCCCGTAGCGATCGCCTGGTTGAAAGCCGAGACGACCGAGCCGATGTCGCCGACGACGGGCGCGACGATCTCGATGTTGGAGTCCATTTCCTTCGGCTCGATGTCGACCTGGATGAACTTCTTCGGCGCATCGCCCCAGCTCTTGCCCTTGCCGTGCGACAGCAGCCAGTTCAGCCGCGCGCCGATCAGCATCACGACGTCGGAGTCCTTCAGCACCGTCGAACGCGCAGCCCCTGCGCATTGCGGATGCGTGTCGGGGAGCAGGCCCTTGGCCATGCTCATTGGCAGGAACGGCACGCCGCTCTTCTCGACGAAGCTCTTGATCTCTTCATCTGCCTGCGCATAGGCCGCGCCCTTGCCGAGAATGATGAGCGGACGCTTTGCGCTCTTCAAGACATCAAGCGCGCGCTTGACCGAAGCAGGCGAGGGGATCTGGGCCGGAGCCGCGTCGATCACCTTGACCAGCGACTTCTGGCCGGCCTCGGCGTTCATCACCTGGCCGAACAGCTTGGCCGGCAGGTCGAGATAGACGCCGCCCGGACGGC
Organism: Bradyrhizobium monzae; assembly: GCF_021458635.1. Taxonomy (GTDB): domain Bacteria; phylum Pseudomonadota; class Alphaproteobacteria; order Rhizobiales; family Xanthobacteraceae; genus Bradyrhizobium. Next base: position 696,538 of record NZ_JAIRDQ010000002.1, on the reverse strand, counting down.
CCGAGACCGCAGCGCGGATGGCGCGGGCGAAACCGATGCCGATGTCCTGGGCGTGCAGCACGCGATACGCCGCCTTGCACAGCGGCTTCGCAATCGCGAGCTGGTCCATCTCTTCGTAGTCGCCCTGCTGGAGGTCGACGATCTCGCGCTCGGAGGAACCCGAGACCAGGATCATCGGATAGCAGTTGGTGGTGGCGTGCGCGAGCGCGGTGAGACCATTGAGGAAGCCGGGCGCGGACACCGTGAGGCAGACGCCGGGCTTCTTGGTGAGATAGCCGGCGATGCCGGCGGCGTAACCGGCGTTCTGCTCGTGGCGGAAGGAGATCACGCGAATGCCTTCGGCCTGGGCCATGCGGCCCAAATCCGTGATCGGGATGCCCGGCACATTATAGATGGTGTTGATGCCGTTCAGCTTGAGCGCGTCGATGACGAGATGGAAGCCATCCGTCAGTTCTTGCTCGGTGCCCGGTGCTTCGGACTTGGTCGCGGTGTTCAGCATGGGCCTTGTCTCCCTGGTCTCAAGATAACGGGGCGAATGTTTCGCCCTTCTGGTGAATGTTGCTAGGTGAAGAGTTCCTGACCGTGCGATTCGACGTAAGCGGCGAGGCCAAGGGTGTGGTCGCGGGCGCGCTTCTCGGCGAGCTCGGTGTCGCGTGCCTCCAGCGCCTCGATCATGCCGAGATGCTCGGGCAGCGACGTCGCGGTGCGGTCCTTGCGGCCGATCGTCAGTTGGCGATAGCCGCGCACGTGCAGCAACAGATCGTTGGTGAGATCGACCAGCACCGGAGATTCCGACAGCGAGATCAGTGCCTGGTGGAAGGCGATGTTGGCGCGTGAATATTCCTCGACGTGATCCTCGGGCAGGCGGTCCTTGCCGAAGTCCTTGAAGTAGTCGCGCAGCGCCGTGATGTCCTTCTTGCGCGCGGTGGTGGTGATGAGGCGCGCCGCCATGCTCTCCAGCGCGGCCCAGGCGCGGATCATGTCGACGATCTCGCTCTTGGTCCTGCGCACCACCATGATGCCGCGGCGCGGCACGGTCTTCACGAAACCGTCCTGCTCGAGCATCGCGATGGCTTCGCGGATCGGCGTGCGGCTGACGCCCAGGCGTTCGGACAACGCGCGCTCGTCCAGCATGACAGGCTCGGGCGTCGAGTAGATGTCCATCTTGAGGATGGCTTCCTTCAAGGCGTCATACGCCTTGTTCTTGAAGCTGCTCTCCGGGGCAATACGAACGATTGCGATGTCTGCCTCGGCCATGTTCGGCAATGCCTTGGTTGGTTTCCGCAGTGACACGACGATTCTCCTCCAGTGGGAGTCGTCTTTTACAGGAATATTTACCGGAAAGTTTTTGGCATACCAAATGCCAGAATGTCAAGCTGCCTATTTTTTGCGGCGTTCCAAGGTGGTCTCTGACTTGACAAGTTGGCTTCTGGCATACCAAATGCCATCACTAGCCATTTTTGATCCAAACCGGCGGTGTAGTCTAGGCATTTCTGCCGCTGCATTCCGCCATACGGAACAGAGCGTGGCGATGGCAAGCATCACGGGCAGCCGCATCACGCGCGCTTTGCAAAGCAAGAACTGAAGGTCAAGGGAGAAGCCATATGTCCAATTCCAAAGACGTCGTCCGCAGGGTCCTTGACCAGGTCAAGGCCGACAACCGCACCAGCCTGACCGCCCCGGAAGGCAAGGTGGTCTGCGACGCCTACGGCATCCCGGTGCCGAAGGAGGGTGTGGCGAAGTCGGCTGGCGAGGCCGGCAAGATGGCGTCGTCGATGGGCTTCCCGGTGGTGATGAAGATCGTCTCGCCGGATATTCTTCACAAGACCGAGGCCGGTGGCGTCATCGTCGGCGTCAAGACGGCACAGGACGCCGAAAAAGCCTACGAGACCATTCTCGGTAACGCCAAAAAGTACAAGGCCGACGCCAAGATCGAGGGCATCCAGGTTCAGCAGATGCTGGCCGGCGGTACCGAAGTCATCGTCGGCTCGATCACCGACGGCTCGTTCGGCAAGCTGGTCGCCTTCGGTCTCGGCGGTGTGCTGGTCGAAGTGCTCAAGGACATCACCTTCCGCCTCGCGCCCGCGACCAAGGAAGACGCGCTCTCGATGCTGGACGGCATCCAGGCGCATGAGATTTTGAAGGGCGTTCGTGGCGGTGAACCGGTGAACCGCACGGCACTCGCCGATGTCATCGTCAAGGTCTCGCAGCTCGTCACCGATTTCCCTGAAATTGTCGAGCTCGACCTCAACCCGGTGTTCGCCACCGCAAAGGACGCCATTGCCGCCGACGTGCGCATCGTCGTCGACTTCGCCTACAAGCCCAAGCCGAAGCCGCGCCCGACCGAAGAGATCGTCGCGGCCATGAGCCGCATCATGCAGCCGAAGGCCGTCGCCGTGGTCGGCGCCTCCGCCGAGGACGGCAAGATCGGCAACTCCGTGATGAAGAACCTCATCAACGGCGGTTACAAAGGCGAGATCTATCCGATCCACCCGAAGGCCTCCGAAATTCTCGGCTACAAGGCCTACAAGAGCGTCAAGGACGTGCCGGGCGTAATCGACACGGCGGTGTTCGCGATTCCTGCGAAGTTCGTGGCTGCGGCGCTGACCGAATGCGGCGAGAAGAAAATCCCGGGTGCGGTGCTGATCCCGTCGGGATTCGCTGAAGCCGGCGCGCCGGAGCTGCAGGCCGAGATCGTCGAAGTCGGCAAGAAGTACGACATCCGCCTGATGGGGCCGAACATCTACGGCTTCTATTATACGCCGGCCAATCTCTGCGCGACCTTCTGCACGGCCTACGACGTTAAAGGCCACGCGGCGCTGTCGTCGCAGTCGGGTGGCATCGGCATGGCGATCATCGGCTTCTCGCGCTCGGCCAAAATGGGCGTCTCCGCGATTGTCGGCCTCGGCAACAAGTCGGATATCGACGAAGACGATCTGCTCGCCTTCTTCGAGCAGGATCCGAATACGAACCTCATCGCGCAGCACTGCGAGGACCTCAAGGACGGCCGCGCCTTTGCGGAAGCCGCCAAGCGCGTCTCGAAGAAGAAGCCCGTGATCGTGCTCAAGGCCGGTCGCACCTCGGCTGGTGCAAAGGCGGCCTCGTCGCACACCGGCGCGCTCGCCGGCAACGACAAGATCTACGAGGACGTCCTGGCGCAGTCCGGCGTGATCCGTGCCCGCAGCTTGCGGCAATTGCTCGAATTCGCCCGTGGCGTGCCGGTGCTGCCGACGCCGAAGGGCGAGAATGTCCTGATCATCACCGGTGCGGGTGGCTCGGGCGTGCTGCTGTCGGACTCCTGTGTTGACAACGGCCTGTCGCTGATGTCGATGCCGCCGGACCTCGATGCTGCCTTCCGCAAGTTCATCCCGCCGTTCGGCGCGGCCGGAAATCCTGTGGATATCACCGGCGGCGAGCCGCCGATCACCTATGTCAACACGGTGAAGCTCGGTTTGACGGATGAGCGCATCCACTCGCTGATCCTCGGCTACTGGCACACCATCGTCACGCCGCCGATGGTGTTCGCCCGCAACATGGTCGAGGTGAAGAAGGAGATGGAAGCCAAGGGTTTCGTGAAGCCGATCGTCGCCTCGCTCGCGGGCGACGTCGAAGTCGAGGAAGCGGCCGAATATCTCTACCAGAACGGCATCCCGGCCTATGCGTACTCGACCGAACTGCCGGTCGAGGTGCTCGGCGCAAAGTACAAGTGGGCGCGCGGCGCGGGCCTGCTCTGAGACGACGACGTCCATTCACCTCTCCCCGTGTGCGGGGAGAGGTGAGAACAGTCAGGTCGCGATGAGCAGGAACGTGATCAGGCGCAAATCGCTCGAAACTCGATCGGCATCGGAGGCCGATCGTGATGGCGGCGTGCAGTCGGTCGACCGCGCGCTGTCGATCCTCGAGACACTGGCCGAGGACGACGAAGGCTATCGCCTCAGCGATCTCGCTGTGCGCACGGGCCTATCGGCTTCGACCGTTCACCGCCTGCTGGCCACGCTGGAAAGCCGCCGCTTCGTGCAGTTCGACCGCGTCGAATCCAAATGGCACGTCGGCGTGCGCAGCTTCACTGTGGGCGCCAGTTTTGCGCGTCGGCGCAATTTTACCGCACAAGCCATACCTTATTTGCGCAAGTTGCGCGATCTGACTCGCGAGACCGCCAATCTCGCGGTGGTCGACGACGAATTCATCATCGTGCTGACCCGCATGGAGAGCCGCGAGATCATGCGCTCGCTGACCAAGGTCGGCGGCCGCGTCGCGATGGTGACATCAGGCGTCGGCAAGGCCGTGCTCGCGACCTACTCCGACGAGGATGTCGGCGCCGTCATTCGTCATCACGGCATGCCCAGGCTGACGGAAAAATCCATCGTGCGGCCGAGCGACCTCTTCAAGGAACTCGCGACGATCCGAAAGCAGGGTTTTGCCGTGGACGACGAAGAGGCCGAGGCGGGCCTGCGCTGCGTCGCTGCCGTGGTCTACAACGCGCTCGCCGAGCCGCTGGCCGCGATCTCCGTCTCGGGCCTGACCAGCCGCGTCACCGATGCCCGCTTGCCGGAGATCGGCCGCGTGGTACGCGAGGTCGCGGCGGAGTTGACGGCGGCGCTTGGGGGCGTAACGCCTGCGGTGAACCCAGGCTGAGCCAGTTTGCGCCTAATCGTGCCCTGAAGGGAAATCAGCTCTGGCGGCAACAGCCTCGAAATCGGTATATCCATCCACGGTTGTCGCGTCCTTTTGGGGAATATCATGCCGTCTGAGCTCCGTTCGCCCCGTCTCGCTGTTCTGATCGATGCCGACAATGCTTCCGCGAAGATCGCCGATGGTCTGTTCGAGGAGATTGCCAAGATCGGCGAGGCGAGCGTGCGCCGCATCTATGGCGACTTCTCCAATGCGCGGTCGAGGGGCTGGGCCGACATTCTGTCGAAACACGCCATCATCCCGCAGCAGCAGTTCGCCTATACGACTGGAAAGAATGCTTCCGACATAACCCTGGTGATCGACGCAATGGACCTGCTTCACAGCGGCCGGTTCGATGGCTTCTGCCTGGTGTCGTCCGACAGCGACTTCACCCGGCTTGCCGCCCGCATCCGGGAGCAGGGCGTCGATGTCTTTGGGTTCGGCGAACACAAGACACCGGAAAGCTTCCGACAGGCCTGCAGAAGGTTCGTTTACACGGAGAATCTGCTTGCCGCCCCGGCGAACACCCAGGACGCCGCGTTGCGTTCGACATCGCTTCAGCCACCTGATGCCGCGACCCCCATCATCAAGAAGGTCATCACCCAGATGGAGAGCGAAGACGGCTGGGTCACGCTCGGAGAAGTCGGCCGGCAGCTTGCCAATTTGGCTTCCGATTTCGATCCGAGGACCTTTGGCTTCCGCAAGCTGAGTGACCTCGTGCGAAAGACGAATTCGTTCGAGATCGACGAGCAAAATGGGCGATCGATGCGGATTCGGGTCAAGCCCACTGCCGCACCAACGCCGAGAACGCGGAACCGGCGCAGACCTGCCAGGTCGCGGACGGCAGGCGGTTCGCCGCCTAAGGCGTAAGCAGGCGTGCCGTCATATTTGAGCTTGCCCGGTTTGGCGTAGGGCGTAACCATCGCTTGGCCGTAACGCCACGCGAGGGTCCTGATGACCAAACTCACCCGTTTTGCCGTCGCGCCGCTGCATGCGATGACGCGCCGTCTCGCCGATGTCGCCTCGGCGCGCGTCGCGCCCGATCTCGTCGTAACAGGTGCACGGGTGCTCTCGACCTATTCGGAGCGGATCCATCCGGGACGGGAGGTCTGGATCACCGGCGGCCGCATCGCCGCGGTGAAGCCGGCCGGTACGGCGAAGAAGGCGTGGAGCGACGTTGCGGTTTATGATGCCGCCGGCGGCATCATCGCGCCGGGGTTGGTCGATCCGCACATCCACATCGAGTCCTCGATGGTGACGGCCTGCGCCTACGCGGAGGCTGCGCTGCTCAACGGTACCACCACGATCTTCTGCGACAGCCACGAGATCGGCAACGTCATGGACGTCGCCGGCGTCGAGGCGATGCTGGAGGATGCCCGCGAGGCGCCGCTCTCGATCTTTTTGACGGTGCCGTCGACGGTGCCAGCAACATCGGCTGAATTGGAGACGGCGGGCGGCGACCTCACGGCGGACAAGATCGCCGGCCTGTTCGACCGCTGGCCCGAGGCGGTGGCGCTCGGCGAGAAGATGGATTTCGTGCCTGTGACCATGGGTGACGAGCGCAGCCACGCGATCCTTGCGGCGGCCTTGAAGCGCGGACGTCCGGTGTCCGGCCATGTCTATGGCCGCGAATTCGTCGCGGCCTATGCGGCAAGCGGCGTCACCGACACTCATGAGGCGATCGACCGCGACATCGCCGATGATCTGCTCGATGCCGGCGTCTGGATCTTCCTCCGCGGCGGGCCGCCGACGACGCCCTGGCACTCGCTGCCTCAGGCGATCCGTACCATCACCGAGCTTGGCGCCTCGCACAAGCGGACGGCGGTCTGCACCGACGATCGCGATGCCGACGACCTCCTGCTGTTCGGCCTCGACTGGGTGGTGCGCGAGGCCGTGAAGGCGGGGATGTCACCAGAGCAGGCCTGGTCGATGGGCTCGCTGCATGGCGCCACGCGCTTCGGCATGGAGGGCGATATCGGCGGGCTCGGCGGCGGCCGTCGCGCCGATCTCGTGCTGATGGACGATCAGCTCAAGCCGCAATCAACCTGGTATGGCGGCGAACTGGTCGTCGAGAACCGCAAGATCACGCCTCGGCTCGATCAGGCCCTATCGCAGCGCTATCGATATCCGAAAGCGGCCTATGTCACTGTGAAGCTGCCGGAGAAGCTCAAGCTGACGCCGGAGCTGCCGACGAAGGCCTGCACTGTCAACGCGATCAAGACCGCGCTGCCTGGCATCACCCTGATCCATGAGAAGATCGCGATCGAGCCAGCCAAGGACTGGCCGTCGTTGTTCGCCCGCTACGGCCTGTGCTTCGTCACCGTGGTCGAGCGTCACGGCAAATCGGCCGGCAACGTTGCTTATGGCCTCTTGAAGGATTTTGGCCTCAAACGCGGTGCAGTCGCCTCCAGCGTCGGCCACGACAGTCACAACATCATCGTCGCGGGCACCAACGAGGGCGACATGCAGGTGGCGATATCAGCCATCAAGGCGCAGCAGGGCGGCGTCTGCGTCGTCGCCGACGGCAAGGTGAGGGCGCTGGTGCCGCTGCCGATCGCTGGCCTGCTCTCCTACAAACGCGTCACCGAAGTGGCGGAAGAGGTAAAGGTGCTGAAGAAGGAATGGGCCGAGGCCGGCTGCACCATCCCCGACATGGGCTTCAATCTGATTCCGCTATCAGTCATTCCGGAAATTCGCATCACCGACAAGGGGCTGGTGTTGGTGCCACAGATGAAGCTGGCGCCGCTGTTCGAGTGAGTTGCTTTCACGCATTTCTCGATCTAACCAACTGAAGCGTCCACTGTTTTTCCGCGGTTGCCGCATCGTGGAAAATAAAACCGATCTCGTTGAGATCGCATCTCGCACACCTGATGATCTCACTCGCTGACGTAACCGAGGGAGATCCGATATGGCGAAGATGCGAGCCATCGATGCGGCTGTGCGTATCCTGGAGAAGGAAGGCATCTCGACCGCCTTCGGCGTTCCCGGGGCTGCAATCAATCCGCTTTATTCGGCGCTGAAGAAGCGCGGCTCGATCCGCCACATCCTCGCGCGGCATGTCGAGGGTGCCTCACACATGGCCGAAGGCTATACGCGGGCCAAGGCGGGCAATATCGGCGTTTGCATCGGGACCTCAGGCCCTGCCGGCACCGACATGATCACCGGGCTCTATTCGGCGATTGCCGATTCCATCCCGATCCTCTGCATTACCGGCCAGGCGCCGCGGGCACGGCTCTACAAGGAGGATTTCCAGGCCGTCGACATCGAGTCGATCGCAAAGCCGGTGACCAAATGGGCGGTGACGGTGCGCGAGCCGGCGCTGGTGCCGCGGGTGTTCAGCCAGGCGTTTCATGTGATGCGCTCAGGCCGGCCGGGGCCGGTCCTGATCGACATGCCGCTCGACGTGCAGCTCGCCGAGATCGAGTTCGACGACGAGACCTACGAGCCGCTGCCGGTCTACAAGCCGACCGCGACGCGCAAGCAAGTCGAGAAGGCGCTGGAGATGCTCAATGCCGCCGAGCGCCCGTTGATCGTCGCAGGCGGCGGCATCATCAACGCCGACGCTTCGGATCTGCTGGTCGAATTCGCCGAGATCGCCAACGTGCCGGTGGTGCCGACGCTGATGGGGTGGGGCGCGATCCCCGACGATCACGTGCTGATGGCCGGCATGGTCGGCCTCCAGACCAGCCACCGCTATGGCAACGCCACGATGCTGGAGTCGGACTTCGTGCTCGGCATCGGCAATCGCTGGGCCAACCGGCACACCGGCTCGGTCGAGACCTACACCAAGGGCCGCACCTTCGTGCATGTCGACATCGAGCCGACCCAGATCGGGCGCGTGTTCAATCCCGATCTAGGTATCGTCTCGGACGCGAAAGCTGCGCTCGAGCTCTTCGTCACCGTCGCCAGGGAGTGGCGACGTTCCGGCAGGCTCCGCGAGCGCCAGGCGTGGCCCGCAGCCTGCCGCGATCGCAAGAAGACCATGCTGCGCAAGAGCCATTTCGACAACGTCCCGATCAAGCCGCAGCGCGTGTATGAGGAGATGAACAAGGCGTTCGGTCGCGATACCACCTATGTGACCGTGATCGGTCTGTCGCAGATCGCAGGCGCCCAGTTCCTCGGCGTCTACAAGCCACGCAACTGGATCAATGCGGGGCAGGCGGGGCCGCTCGGCTGGACGCTGCCGGCGGCGCTCGGCGTACGTGCGGCGTGTCCGGATCGCGACATCGTCGCGCTGTCGGGCGACTATGACTTCCAGTTCCTGATCGAGGAGCTCGCCGTCGGGGCGCAGTTCAATCTGCCCTACATCCATGTCGTCGTGAACAATTCCTATCTCGGCCTGATCCGCCAGGCCCAGCGCGGTTTTGATATGGACTATCACGTCCAGCTCTCGTTCGAGAACGTCAACGCGCCGGAGCTCAATGGCTATGGCGTCGACCATGTCGCGGTCGCTGAAGGTCTCGGATGCAAGGCGATTCGCGTCACCGATCCGAACGACACGCAGGCGGCATTCGCGACCGCGCGCGAATTGATGAAGAAGCACCGCGTGCCCGTGGTGGTCGAGTTCATCCTCGAGCGCGTCACCAACATCGCGATGGGCACCGAGATCGACAACATCGTCGAGTTCGAGGAGGTGCTGGACCTGCCGCTCGACGAGGTCGGCACCAAGCGGCCCGGCGTGCTGCAGCCGGCAGAATAGGGGGACAGCATCATGCCGAAATTCGCCGCCAACCTCACCATGCTTTTCAACGAGATGCCGTTTGTTGACCGCTTCGCTGCAGCGAAGGCGGCAGGCTTTGCCGGGGTCGAATATCTCTTCCCCTATGATTTCGACAAAGCGCTTTTGCGCGAGCAGTTAGAGGCCCACGGGTTGACGCAAGTGCTGCACAATCTGCCCGCCGGCAACTGGGCCGGCGGCGAGCGCGGCATCGCGATCCTGCCCGATCGCACCGCCGAATTCCGCGACGGCGTGTTCCGTGCCATCGACTACGCCAAGGCGCTCGATTGCGAGCAGCTCAATTGCCTCGTCGGCGTCGCGCCTGTCGATGTCGATCCGCGCGAGCTTCGGGAGACGTTGATCGGAAACCTGCGCTTTGCGGCTTCGACGCTGGCACGCGAAAACATCAAGCTGCTGGTCGAGCCGATCAATACCCTCGACATTCCCGGCTTCTTCCTCAACGGCACCGAGCAGGCGGTGCAGCTGACCTCCGAGGTGCGATCGAACAACCTGTTCGTCCAGTACGACATCTATCACATGCAGATCATGGAGGGCGATCTCGCCCGCACCATGCAGGAATATCTGCCGCGGATCGCTCATATCCAGCTCGCCGACAATCCCGGCCGCAACGAGCCCGGCACGGGCGAAATCAACTATCCCTTCCTGTTCCGCCATCTCGACGCGATCGGCTATCGCGGCTGGATCGGCTGCGAATACAAGCCGCGCACCACGACGCTGGAAGGCCTGTCCTGGCACGCCGCGCAGACTTTCGAGACCTGAGGAAGTGCGCTCCCTCTCCCGCTTGCGGGAGAGGGTTGGGGAGAGGGTGTCTCCGCGATGAAACACGGTGAGGTGCGTTGAAAATCCCCGGGCGGAAAGAACCCTCACCCGGCACTACGTGCCGACCTCTCCCGCAAGCGGGAGAGGTGCACCTCGCGCGCGGACAATATTTCACTAATCAACGGAAAGAAAATCAGACATGATTGACATCGGCTTCATCGGACTTGGCACCATGGGACGGCCGATGGCCGGCCATCTTCTGGCCGCGGGCCATCGCGTTCTCCTGCACGACGTCGCGCCGGTCGCCCCCGAGCTGATCGCAGCGGGCGGCATCGCCTGCAAGTCGGCGAGGGAAGTCGCGGAGGAGGCGGATGCCGTCATCATGATGGTGCCGGATACGCCGCATGTCGAAGCCGTGCTGTTCGGCAAGGACGGCGTTGCCGACGGCATCTCAAAAGGCAAGATCGTGGTCGACATGAGCTCGATCTCGCCGCTGGCGACCAAGGAGTTCGCGAAGAAGATCGAGGCGCTGGGCGCGGACTATCTCGATGCCCCGGTATCGGGCGGCGAAGTCGGTGCCAACGCCGCGAGCCTCACCATCATGGTCGGCGGGCCTGAGCGCGCCTTCAACACCATGAAGCCGATCTTCGACAGGATGGGCAAGAACGTCACCCATGTCGGGGCCAATGGCGACGGTCAGACCACGAAGGTCGCCAACCAGATCATTGTCGCGCTGACGATCGAGGCGGTGAGCGAGGCGCTGCTGTTCGCATCCAAGGCCGGTGCCGATCCCGCGCTGGTGCGGAAGGCGCTGATGGGGGGCTTTGCCTCGTCGCGGATTCTCGAAGTGCATGGCGAGCGCATGGTGAAGCGCAATTTCGATCCCGGCTTCCGTATCGAGCTGCACCAGAAGGATCTCAACCTCGCGCTCGAAGGCGCGCGTGCGCTCGGCCTGTCGCTGCCGAGCACGGCGGTGGCGCAGCAATTGTTCTCGTCCTGCACCGCGCATGGCGGCAAGGGCTGGGATCATTCGGCAATGGTGCGGGCGCTGGAACTGATGGCAGGGCACGAGGTCGCCGCCGCCTGAACTGTTACGCGGTAACACTCTTTCGGATTGGGCGCGTCTTTCGCCACGGGGGAACCGGAACAATGCTCCGGCCCCGCGGTTGAAGGCGCATCAACAAACACTGGAGAGTGTGGACATGAAGACCCGTCTTGCGATTTCGTTGGTTGCCGCGTCGCTGCTCGCGTCGAGCGCAGCCTTTGCACAGTCGACGACCGAACAGGGTGCCAGGAACGGCGCACGCGCGGGCGGCGACATCGGTGGTCCGGTCGGGGCCGTCGTTGGCGGCACCGTCGGTGCGGCGGTCGGCGCTGGCCTCGAAATTCCGAATGCGATCCTGGGTGGAATCCCGCGCGATGATTCCGTCGTGATTCAAGAGCGCGTCGTCGTGGGCGAGCCGCTGCCTCCGACCGTGGTGCTGCGGCCTGTGCCGAACTACACCGAGTATCGCTATGCTGTCGTGAACGATCGCCGCGTGATCGTCGAGCCGCGTACGCGCCGTGTCGTCAAGATCATCGACTGATCTGCGCCAAAGTGACTGGAATATCGGGCCCCGCGGAGCGACGCTCCGCGGGGCTCTGTCGTCAGTGGCGATGGCCTAAAGCGGCTCGCGCACACCGAGGCCGTGCATGAAGCGCTCGCGGATCTGCACGGGATCCCTGCGGGTGGTGCCGACGCCGGGCTTGTCGTCGATGCGCAGCGCGATGAGGCTGGGCTCGTCAGCCGACATCGCCTCGTCGATCAGCCGTTCGAAGTCCTCCTCGTCCGCGGCCCAGGCGCTGTTGGTGAGACCCGATGCTAAGGCGATCGCGACGAGATCGGCGACACCCGCGGCCGGCGTCGGCTGTGCGCCGGTGATCTGGTAGATGCCGTTATCCATCACGATCATGACCAGGTTCTTCGGCTTCAGCGCGGCGATGGTCGAGAGCGCACCGAGCTGCATCAATAGTGAGCCGTCGCCTTCGAGCGCAAAGACACGACGATCGGGCTGCGCCAGCGCCACGCCAAGCGCGATCGGGAAGGCGAGTCCCATGCTGCCGAGCATGTAAAAATTCTGCGGGCGGTGGCCGGCGGCCCAGAGGTCGAAATTGGTGTTGCCGATGCCACCGATTACTGCTTCCTCGCGCTTGAGCTTTGCGATCAGGCGCGAAGTCACATCGAACCGGTTCATCACCTTGGTGTTGCGGGTGCTCATCGCCGATCTCACTTGTCGAAGATCTTGCCGCCGGTGAGCAGCGGATTGAGGATCAGCGCCACCGGCGCCTGCGTGGTGACGGCCTGCTTGATCGAGCGCTCGGCGATGAATTCGAGCTCGTCGAGCCGGGTGATGGTGTGATGCTCCAGCGCCAGCGAATCGAGCACCGGGCGCATGGTGCGGCAGACCAGCGACTGGCCGTAATTGAACTCGCCGAGCGTGCCGCGTTCGGAGACGAACATGATCAGCGGGATCTGGTAGGGCACTGCGAGCGAGGCGAGCGTGTTTGCGAGCGTGGCAAAGCCCGAGGTCTGCATCAGCACCGCGCCGCGCCGTCCGCCCATCCAGGCGCCCGAGACGATGCCGACGGCCTCCTCCTCGCGGGCGGTCGCAAAGGTCGTGAAGAAGGGATCGGCGTGCAAATTCTTGATCAGCGGCGTCAACACCCGGTCGGGTACGTAGGGGATCAGGCTGATCTCGTTCCGCTTCAGGGTTTGCAGGACGATGCTATGCCAGCTTTTGTCGCCGGACCCCGGTCCCGCCTGGGACGAGGTCTGCTGTTCCGCAATCGCCATCGCGTTCTCCCTTGTGCCGCGCAGGTTTCTTGGTCTTGACCATTGTCTTGGTCGTCGCGGTGATCTGCCGAAACTTGACGGAGCGGGCAGGATTGTCAACATGTCCGGGCCGGCACCGTGATCTGCGCCAGACGGTCTGCCGTGGCCGGCGCCGCCATGTCATAAGCGGGATAACATGAAAACGGGAGAACGCTTGGACGGAGCGCGTATTGCGCGGACCTTGCGGGTCTCCACGAGAGAGCCGGAAGGGTCCTGATGTCGGTCAACAGCAAGCGCGTCTTCTACGTCAAATACCTGGCCAATCCAATCTACATCGACATCCTGAAGGCGCGGCCCGACGTCCGGCTCGACCGCATCGAGAACGAGAGCCCCGAGGACTTTTACGCCCCGATCCTGAGTGCGGCCCATGTCTACCAGATCGGTGCCGCCCGCGACGAGCTGGCGCCGCATTTCCATGTCGACGCGGCCTTCCTGAAGCGCACGCCGAACCTGCTGCTGGTCTCCAGCAACGGCGCAGGCTTCGACCCCGTCGACGTCGAGGCCTGCACGGATGCGGGCGTGCTGGTCGTGAACCAGTCGGGCGGCAATGCCCATTCGGTGGCCGAGCACGCGCTGGCGATGATGCTGACCTTGTCCAAGAGGATCATCCAGTCCGACCGCCGCTTGCGCCGTGAGGCGAATGTCAACCGCAACGAGCTCGTCGGCAACGAGGTCGAACACAAGACCGTTGGCATCATCGGGCTCGGCAATGTCGGCCGCCGGATCGCCGCGCTGTGCGAGGGCCTGCTCGGCATGAAGGTGCTGGCTTACGACCCGTATCTGTCTGCCGAAGTGATGGCCGAGCGGGGCGGCGAGAAGGTCGAGCTTGACGAGCTGCTGCGCCGCGCCGATTTCGTCTCGATCTCCTGTCCGCTCGACAAGCGCAGTCGCAACATGATCAGCGTGCGTGAGTTCGGCCTGATGCAGCCGCACGCCTATTTCATCACCACCGCGCGTGGCTTCATCCACGACGAGGACGCGCTGCTCCAGGCGTTGCGCGACAAGCGCATCGCCGGTGCCGGCCTCGACGTCTGGTCCAAGGAGCCGCCACCGCCGGAGCATCCGCTGCTGCAATTCGACAACGTGCTGGCGAGCCCGCACACCGCCGGTGTCACGATCGAAGCGCGCCAGAATATGGGCCGCATCGCCGCCGAGCAGGTGCTGGAGACGCTCGACGGCAAACGGCCGCCCCGCATCATCAATCCCGAGGTCTGGCCTGTTTATGCCGAGCGCTACAAGCAGGCCTTTGGCGTGATGCCGGGGTAGCGCGCGCGAAGGGCCGTTCCGCAGCGATCATTGGTTACCACGACAAAAAGACAAAGCGGCGCATCTTATCGATGACGTGAATGAACGCGTATGACTTGTCCTGTAGATCAGGTTCCATGAACATACTCTCGATTGCGACATCCGGATTATCTGCAGCGAGCTTGCGCGTGAACGTGGCCGCGAGCAACATTGCAAATGTCAGCACGACCGGCCCGCTACCAGACTCGGGCGGATCGAACGCAGCGGCCGGTGCCGGCAGTTCGCGCACCAGTTCGACTTATCCTGCGGCTTATGTGCCGTTGCGAGTCGATCAGGTCGACCAGTCGAGCGGCTCGACGCCAGGCGGTACGATCGCGACGGTGTCGACCGTTTCGCCGAGCTATTCCGCCCAATCCGACCCGAGCGCTCCATTCGCAAACCAGGACGGCTTGGTCGCCGCGCCGAACGTCGATCTCGCCAACGAGTTCGTTCAACTGGCAACGGCAAAGTACAGCTTCATTGCCAATGCAAAGGTCATTCAGGCCTATTCCGAAACGACAGAGGCGCTGCTCGATATCAAGACGTGACTGGCTGGCGGAGGAACCGTCGCCGGCTTTGATCTTCGTCAAAATCTCTCTCGCCGGTTTGGGCTAAATGGGATTAGATTGCTGCCGGGGCAGCAGGGAGGTCCCATGTCAACTTATGTCGTCAGGTTCATGAAGGACGTGCTCGGCCAGTACGGACGGCAGATCGAGGTCTGTCAGGGTGCGCTCGAGATCGACGCCGCCGACGAGGACGAGGCCAGGGAGCAGGCGAAGGCGAGGTTTTGCAAGGACCAGGCGTTGCATCACTGGTCGCTGCATGCCGACCGTATTCAGGTCAGGCCGGCTGACTTTCCCTCGTAGGGTTTAACGTCCCGGTGCCGTGAGCGATGGCGGCGCGGTGATGCCGGCGCCGAGCGAACGCTGCACCATGGCGGTGTCCGACCAGCGGCCGTGCCGATAAGCAACGCCGCAGAGCAGGCCCACGCGCGAAAATCCAAACTTCTCGTGCAGCGCCAGCGAGGGCGCATTGTCGGCATCGATATAGCCGATCATCTGGCGGAATCCGGCCGCGGCACAGGCGTCGATCAGCTCCCGAAGCAGCAGCCGTCCGACACCCCGGCCGAGATGCTCGTGGTGGACATAGATCGAGTGCTTGGCCGTGTAGCGATAGGCCGGTCGCTTGCGGAACAGCACCGCATAGGCGTAGCCGACGACTTCGCCGCGATAGGTCGCGACCAGATGCGGCAGACGGGTCTGCTTCAGATTCTTGCGCCGGTCGCGTAAGTCGTCCGGCTCCGGCGCGCCGGTTCCCTCGACATCGCGCGGCACGCCATTGCGGACGTGATGGCGGTAGATTGCCAGCATCGCTTCGATATCGCTCTCGCGTGACGGCCGGATCAGAACCGGCTCGCCATCGGTGCGTGCAATCGCTGTTTCGTTCATCGGCGCCTACTCGGCAACGACGTAAGTATAGAGCCCGATGCGGCCGCGCGCATCGACCTCCTTGTAGACGCCCTGGATTTCGACATCGAAGCCCGGAAACGTGTTGAAGCAGGTTTCGAACATCTTGAGATAATCCACCATGGGCTTGGCCCGTTCCGTCAGCCGCTCGCCGGGGACGATGGTGGCGATGCCGGGCGGATAGACCACGAAGGGGGTGGTGGCGATGCGGCCGGCGATTGCCTCGATCGGCAGATAGTCGACGTCGTTCTTGAACAGGAAGCGCGCGGCATCGCGCGGCGACATGACGATCTCAGGCATGTGCTCGGGCATGAATTGCCGCGCCTGGAGCGCGCTGACGTCGGCGGCGCGGAAGAAGCGGTGCATCTCCCCGCAGAGATCGCGCAGCCGCACGCCGGCGTAGCGCGCCTGCCGCCGCTGGTAGAATTCCGGGATCGCGTCGGCCAGCAGCGCATTGTCGTCGTGCAGCCTCTTGAACGCGACGAGGCCGGAGATCAGCGTGCCGGCCTTGCTCGCCTCGACGCCCGGCGTGAGCAAGAAAAGCAGGGAGTTGAGGTCGTTCTTTTCTGGCACGATGCGGTTTTCGCGCAAGTACTGCGCGACGACCGGAGCAGGAATGCCGTGCTCGGCATAGGCGCCGGTGCCACGGTCGAAGCCTGGCGTAAGCAGCGTCAGCTTGTTCGGATCGGTCATGGCAAAGCCCTCGGCCATGGCGGGGAAGCCGTGCCAATCGCTCGCGGGCGAAAGGTGCCAGAGCGCGGGATTGGTCGCGAGTTCGTCGGTCGACAGCGTTTCCCAGGCAACATTGTGGGAGGCGCCGGGGCGGCTGACGTCGGGGATGGCGACGCGATCGGGAACGAAGGGCTCGAAGAACCAGCGCCGGTCCGCGTTCTGTTCCTTCTCCTCGAACTCCCGGCGCATGGCGCGGATCTTTTTGCGCAGCTCGATGCCCAGCCGAATCGTGTCGTCCCACAGCACCTCGCCGGAGCGGCCCTTCATCATCTGCGCGCCGACGTCGAGCGAGGCGAACAACGGATAAAATGGCGAGGTCGAGGCGTGCTGCATGAAGCTTTCGTTGAAGCGACGGTGCTCGACCCGCCGCTTCTGGCCCCGGATGTGGCGATCCTTGATGTGGATCTGCGAGGCCTGAGAGAAACTCGCAAGCTGCTTGTGGGTCGACTGCGTCGCGATGATACCCGGTGCTTCCGGCGGAAGGTTGGCGAGCCCCATCGCGAAACGGCCGGCATAAAGCGGGTGGAACTTCATGAAGCCGGCCCAGGCCTCGTCGAACAGGATGTATTCGCAGAGATGGCCGATGCGTTTCAGGATCATTTCGGCGTTGTGGATCGTGCCGTCATAGGTGCATTGCTCGACCACGGCGACGCGGAACGGCCGCTCCTTGCGCCAGGCGTCCTTGTCCGTGACCAAGGGATGATTGCGGATCGCCTCGCGCAGGGCCTTTTCGTCCAGCGCGTCCCAGCGCATCGGGCCGATCAGGCCCCAGGCGTTGCGGATGGTCGGGACATAGACCGGGATGCCGCCATTGATCATCAGCGCGCCGTGATGGGCGGCCTTGTGGTTGTTGCGGTCGAACAGCACGAGGTCGCCATCGGTGACGAGCGCGCCGAGCGCGACCTTGTTCGAGGTCGAGGTGCCGTTGAGCACGAAATAGGTCTTTTCCGCGCCGAAGATCGCGGCCGCTTCCTTCTGCGCCTTCAGCGCCGGGCCCTCATGGGTGAGGAGGTCGCCGAGATCGAGCACGGAATTGTCGAGGTCGTCGCGGAATACCGATTCGCCGAGATGCTCGACGAACACCCGGCCGATCGGGCTGCGGTTGTAGAACACGCCGCCATTGTGGCCCGGGCAGGTCCAGAGCTGGTTGCCTTCCTCGGCATAATCGACCAGCGCACCGAAGAACGGCGTCTTCAGCGTCTCGGCATATTGCTTGAGCCGGCTGATCAAATTCTTGGCAATGAAGGTCGGGGTCTCCTCGGACAGGAACACGTAGCCGTCGATGAAGTCGAGCACCTCGACCGGCAGATCTTCGAACCGCTTGCGCCGGATCAGCAGGATGATCGGGAAGTCGAGGCCGCGGCGCCGCATCAAATTGATCAGCGCCGAAGTCTTGCCCTCGAGCCCCTTCTTGCCCCAGTCCACCACCATGCAGCCGATCGCGGCATCGGTCTGTACCGCCATCTCGGCGTCTTCCAGCTTGCGGGCCCGGACCACCTCGAAGCCGGAGCGCTGGATCTCCTCGATGATCTGGTTGAAGCGGACGCCCTCGAGGTCGTCGGCGTCGAAAACAGGTGCGGCGAACAGGAAGTTGAAGCGCTTGAAATAGTCCATGGCGTGTCCCGAATGTGCAGAGACTGACAGGTCTCGGCACATTCGATGACAGTTCTATGACAGCGCTGTGGGATAGCCTTCCGCCGCGTTGGTGGGGAGAGGAGCCGCTACCGCTTGCCTTCGCCGAATACCACGGTCGGCACCGCGCGATTGACGATCTCGCGTAGCGCGAAGCTCGATTGCACCCGCGCCACGCGCGGCAGGCGCGACAGCTCGGTGCGGTGGATGCGCTCGAAATCCTGGATGTCGCGCGCAAGCACGATCAAAATATAGTCGTCGGTCCCCGACATCAGGAAGCAGCGCACGACGGAGGGGCACTTCACCACCTCCGCCTCGAACGCTTTCAGCGCCTCGTCGCTCTGGCTCTCCAGCGCAATGCGCACCAGCACCGTGGTGGTGAGGCCGAACTGCGCCAGATCGAGCGCGACCTGGTAGGCCTGGATGTAGCCGTCGTCCTCGAGCGTCTTCTGCCGCCGCGCCAGCGCGGTGCTGGAGAGGCCGACCTTGTTGGCGAGCTCGGTGTGGCTGGCGCGCGCATTGGTCGTGAGTTCCGCGAGAATGGCGAGATCTTTCCGGTCGAGGGCCAAGGTTTCGTTTCCAGCGTGAAAGGACACTTCCGCGACCGAAACCGGCGCGGGACGGCCAAAGCTAGCGGATATTTGCACGAAACCAAACCAGCCTCGTCGCTACGATCATGCGGGGAATCAAAAGGAGGCCGGGATGCGCGTCGGTGTGCCCAAGGAGATCAAGGTCCAGGAATATCGCGTCGGGCTCACCCCGGGCGCCGTCCGCGAATACGTCGCGGCCGGGCACCAGGTCTCGGTCGAGACCGGCGCCGGCAGCGGCATCGGCGCCTCCGACGAGGTCTATCAGCGGGCAGGGGCCTCGATCGCTGCGAGCGCGCGCGACATCTTCGCCAAGTCCGACATGATCGTGAAGGTGAAGGAGCCGCAGAAGGGCGAATGGGCCCAGCTCCGCGAGAGCCAGATCCTGTTTACTTACCTCCATCTTGCGCCGGATCCCGAACAGGCCAAGGGCCTGCTGACGTCCGGTTGCAGCGCGATCGCCTATGAGACCGTCACCGACGCGGCCGGTCACCTCCCCCTGCTGGCGCCGATGAGCGAAGTCGCCGGCCGCCTCGCCATCGAGGCCGCCGGCGCCGCCCTCAAGCGATCGTCCGGTGGTCGCGGGCTGTTGCTCGGTGGCGTGCCCGGCGTGCAACCGGCGCGCGTCGTCGTGCTCGGCGGCGGCGTGGTGGGAACGCAGGCCGCGCGAATGGCCGCAGGCCTCGGTGCTGAGGTCACCGTGATAGACCGCTCGATCCCGCGCTTGCGCGAGCTCGATGATCTCTTCGCCGGCCGTGTGCGCACCCGCTTCTCCACGATCGAGTCCGTCGAAGAAGAGGTGTTTGCCGCAGACGTCGTGATCGGCGCCGTGCTGGTGCCAGGCGCCAGCGCGCCAAAGCTCGTCACACGCGCGATGCTGAAATCGATGCGGCCCGGTGCCGTGCTGGTCGATGTCGCGATCGACCAGGGTGGTTGCTTCGAGACCTCGCGTGCGACGACGCATGCGGAGCCGACCTACGAGGTCGACGGCGTCGTGCATTATTGCGTCGCCAACATGCCGGGCGCGGTGCCGGTGACGTCGAGCCAGGCGCTGAACAATGCGACGCTGCCGTTCGGCTTGATGCTCGCCAACAAGGGCTTTGCCGCAGTGCTGGAAAATCCGCATCTGCGCAACGGGCTGAACGTCCATCGCGGCCGCATCACCAACAGGGCGGTGGCGGAAAGTCTCGGGCTGGAGTTCGCGCCGGTGGGAAGCGGGTTGGCGGCCTGATAAGGCCGTCATTGCCGATGTGGTGAGGTCCACCCCTTCGTCAGCCTGTATTGCCGCAGATCCGGATCGTGCGTCATCCGCCAGTAGTCCACGAACCGCCAGGGCATCGCGGAAAATACGCGGCCGCTCGAGTTGCGGTAGTATGTGCTCATACCCGGATGGGTCCAGATCATAGCCTCGTGCTCGGCATCGACCTTGCTGACATAGTCGTCGAGCACGTCCGGGCGGACGTCGATGGCGGCGATGTCGTGCTCGATCATGTCGACGAGGCATGCGGAGATGTAGCGGCTCTGGCATTCCGACTGGAAGATGACGCTGCCGCCATGGGCCGGGCCCGAGTTCGGGCCGAGCATGCAGAAGAAGTTGGGAAAATCCGGCACGGTGAGGCCGAGGAAGGCGGTCGGATTGTCGTTAGCCCAGGCCTCGCGGAGGTTCTTGCCGTCGCGGCCGCTGATGTTGAGGCGCGCCGCCATCGCCGTCACCTTGAAACCGGTCGCGACGATGATGATGTCGGCGGGATGCTGCTTGCCGTCGGCGGTCACGATGCCGCCTTCATCGAAATGGTCGATCGCATCAGTGATCAGCTCGACATTGTCCCGCCTCAAGGTCCTGAACCAGTTGTTGTCGAGCAGGATGCGCTTGCCATAGGGCGGATAGGTCGGCACGCATTTTTCGATCAGGTCGGGCCGGTCTTTCAGCTCGGTCAGGATGAAGTCGGTCAGCTCCTGGCGATGCCGGTCGTTGCCCTTGTTGACGGCGCGTTCCGGATGCGGCCAGGCCGGGTCCTTGCGCAGGAACGGCAGCAAGCCGTCGCCATAGCGCCAGAACATGTTGAAGCGGTACCACTGCACATAGAACGGAAGGTGCGCGAGCAGCCAGCGCGCGCCTTCGCTGATCGGGTCGGCATAGCCCTTCACCGGTCGCGCCCATTGCGCGCTGCGCTGATAGACCGTGACGGAGGCGACACGGCCCGCGATCGCCGGCACCACCTGCATTGACGTGGCGCCGGTGCCGATCACGGCGACATGCTTGCCGTCGAGATTGATGTCGTCCGACCACAGTGCCGAGTGCAGGATCGTTCCCTTGAATTCCTCCTCACCCTTGAAATGTGCGCGTGAGGGATCGTTGAGCTGGCCGATGGCTGAAACCAGAGCCGTCGATTCGAAGATCTCTTCGCCGTCCTTCGTCTTCAGCGTGGAGATCCAGCGCCGCTTGCTGTCATCCCAGCGCGATGCCATCAGCTCGGTGCTGACGCGCAGATGCTTGCGGATGCCGTATTCGTCGGCGACCTTCAGGAGATAACCGAGCAGCTCCTCGCGCAGGCAGAAATAGCGCGTCCATGCGTTGCGTGAGCCGAACGAGTAGGAATAAGAGTGGTTCGGCGTGTCGACGCCGCAACCGGGATAGCGATTGATCCACCAGGTGCCGCCAAGCTCGGCGTTTTTCTCGACGATCGTGTAGGGGATGCCGAGATGGCCGAGCGCGACACCGAGCGCGATAGCGCAGACACCGGCGCCGACGATCAGCACGTGTTGTCTAGAGAGCTTCTCGTCCGAAGGCCGCGCCGTCCAGCGCGCCTCGCGCGACACAAAGCCCATCTCCTCGCGCATCAGCGGCGCATATTCCGCCGCGACGTTCTCGCCGAGGCAGGCGCGCATCATCTTCAGCAGCAGCTGTTCGCCGGGATCGGTGATCATCGGCCTCGGCGGGCCTTCGGCAAACAGCTTGACCACGGCGGCGCGGATCTCGTCCTGGACCTCGCGGGGCACGCCGGCCTCGGGGTCGGGGATGAGGCGGATGTCGCGCTTGGGCAAATAGGGCGGCTCGAGCCAGCGTTCATCGCCGGTCATGTGCACCAGCACCATCAGGAGGCAGCGGATATCGGCTTCGGAAATCGCGGAGGCGAGGTCGAGCGGCTGGCGGGGAGATTCGATGTTCATCGTCTTCTGATCTCCGGCGATCCCATGTGTCCGGTCCTGAAGGGATGAACGAAGGACTTGCGGGCACGGGACGGTAGTCGACCAGCGCTGGGGCGTCTACGCGGCGGCGTCCGGCCGCGCCCCCGTGTCCAAATGGGCTAAAAGAAGAAAACTATTGCCTGGTGACCGTCCCACGGAAGGAGCTTCCCCTCCAGAGGGCAAAAACGCCAATTGCATCCATTGCTGTTTGGGCCCGAAACGACGACATTTCGGTTACAGATTGATGGATTGACGACCATGGAACGCACTGGATTTGAGCCCTTCGGCGAGCAGCTGGTGTCCGCAACGGACACCCAGCCGCAGTCGCGCGCCTCGAAGTTGCTCCTGCGGGCGGGTACGGGCGTGTTCTGGACGCTGGTCGCGGGCATCGTGCTGGCGCGTGCAGCCTTCTTCGAGCCCTGTGTCTACGACAGCTTCAGCCACGTTGCTTCGATCGCCAGGAACCTGCTGTTCTGAGCCGGATCATTCCGGGCTGAGGACAGAACTTCCCTCGGCCCTGATATGTCGAAATCTTATTCCTCAAACGAACGGCGCTGCGTATAAATCCTTCTCCCAGGGAGAGATTTGTGTCGCAGAATCAAGCATCCAGCCCGGCCGACGCCAAGCCAGCCACTGCCGTTAGCCGCATCGTTGCGCTGATTCCCGGGATTATCCTTTGCATTGCCGTCGCCGGGGTCTCGGCCCTGCTCGAGCGGGCGGAGTTGGGCGTCTTCGAGCATCCCTATGTCGAGGCGCTGGTGATGGCGATCCTGCTCGGCATGGCGCTGCGCAGCTTCTGGAAGCCGGCGCCACGCTGGCAGGCCGGCATCGCCTTCAGCGCCAAACAGCTGCTCGAAGTCGCCGTCATGCTGCTCGGTGCCTCCATCAGCTTTGCGGCCATCGCGGCCTCGGGCGTCGCGCTGCTGGCGTCGATCGCGGCCGTCGTCGTGATCGCGCTCTCCGTCTCCTTCGGTCTCAGCCGTTTGCTTGGCCTGTCGACGCGGCTCTCGATCCTGATTGCCTGCGGTAATTCCATCTGCGGCAATTCGGCGATCGCGGCCGTGGCCCCGATCATCGGCGCCAACAGCGACGAGATCGCATCCTCCATCTCGTTCACCGCGATCCTCGGCGTGATGATGGTGCTGGGCCTGCCGCTGCTGATCCCGCTGTTGCAGCTCACTGCCACCCAATACGGCATCCTGGCGGGCCTGACCGTCTATGCCGTGCCGCAGGTGCTCGCGGCGACGGTGCCGGCTGGCCTGATCTCCACGCAGATCGGTACGCTCGTGAAATTGATGCGCGTGCTGATGCTGGGGCCTGTAGTTGTCGGCCTCTCGCTGGTCGCCTCGCGTTGGCAGACCGGTGCCAAGAAGACCAATGTCGGCTTCTTCCGCCTGGTCCCGTGGTTCATCCTCGGCTTCCTCGCGCTCGCCACGTTACGCTCGCTCGAGATCGTGCCGGGCACGGTGGTGTCTCCGATCACGCGGATCACGGGTTTCCTCACCGTCGTGTCGATGGCTGCTCTTGGCCTCGGCGTTGACGTGAAGGTGCTTGCCAATGTCGGCGGACGGGTGACGGCCGCGGTGACGCTGTCGCTCATGCTACTGCTGGGGATCAGCATCGCGCTGGTGCATTGGTTTAAATGAATAGAGTGAAACTGCCGTAGCAAAGGCGCGAAGCGCCGTGCCCACTATCTTTCAAGAATAGGGATAGTGGTGGGCACGCTCCGCTTTGCCCACCGAAACGGCCTCCGTCGCTAGCGGGAGTGAATCAAATCACATCCGCCAGCGAATGGCCCTGCAGCTCGATGTTGAGTCCCTGCATACCCATGTCGCTGATCTCGCCGCCCATCGCCTTCAGGCTTTCCTCGCGGATCAGCGACATCAGCCCGCGGCGCAGTGCAAGAAATTCCGAGGACATCATCATCGATTGCTGCCGCGGCCGCTCCAGGGGAATCGGGATCTCGGCCTTGATTGAGCCTGGACGCGCGGTCATGCAGTAGACACGGTCGGAGAGGAAGATCGCCTCGTCGATGTCGTGGGTCACGAACAGCACCGAGATCTTTAGCCGCTGCCACATGTTGGTGAGGATCTGCTGCATGATGACCCGGGTCTGCGCGTCGAGCGCGCCGAACGGCTCATCCAGCAGCAGCACCTTTGGGCCCGTCGCGAGCGCGCGCACGATGCCGACGCGCTGCTTCATGCCGCCCGAGAGCTTTTCAGGATAGTGCTTCTCGAAAGCTTCGAGGCCCGCGAGACCTAGCAGCGTGCGCGCGGCGCGCTCGCGCTGCGAACGCGGCATGCCGCGCATCTTCAGGCCAAACTCGACATTCTCCCGCACTGTCTTCCAGGGAAACAGTGAATATTGCTGGAACACCATGCCGCGCTCGGCGCTGGGGCCGCCCACGCGGTCGCCGTCGACGGTAACGATGCCCGTGGTTGGCTTGAGAAAGCCCGCGACCGCATTGAGCAGGGTCGATTTTCCGCAGCCGGATGGACCGACGATCGAGACGAACTCGCCGGGCTTCACATGGATCTGCGTATCGGTGACGGCCTGAACCGGTCCCTCGATGCTGTCATAGCTGAGGGAAAAATTCCTGACCTCGATATGGCCCTTCGACGGGCTAGCCAGCCTCTCGCTCATGTCGGCCTCCATGGCATCACCAGATGTCCCGCACCCCTGATCAGCACACTCGATCCGAGGCCAAGCACGCCGATCGCGATCATGCCAAGCGCGATATCGGGATACTGGACCAGCGAATAGGCCTCCCAGGTGAAATAGCCGATGCCGTACTGGCCCGAGATCATCTCGGCCGCGATCAGCGACACCCAGGCGACGCCCATGCCGACGGTGAGGCCGGTGAAGATGTGCGGCAGCGATGCCGGAAAATACACCTCGCGGAAGATCGAGCGCTCGCGTGCGCCGAGACACTGCGCGGCGCGCACCAGCACGGGATCGACCAGCGACATGCCGTGCAGCGTGTTGACCAGGATGGGGAAGAACGAGCCGAGGAAGGTGATGAAGACGATGCTCTGCTCGTTGGTCGGCCACAGCATGATCGCCATCGGCACCCAGGCGATCGCCGGGATCGGCCGCAGCACTTCCGCAACGGGGAAAATGATCTCGTGGACAAGCTTGAAGCGGCCCATGATCAGGCCGAGCGGCACGCCGACGATGGCGGCAAGCGAGAAGCCAATGAAGATGCGCCGGCAGCTCAAGACGATGTGCAGGAGAAATTTGGGATCGTGGATCGCCTTGGTAAAGCTCGCATAGACCGCGAGCGGCGAGGGCACGTTGGTGAAGCGCACGAAGAACACGACCCGGTAGGTCGTGAGCAGGTGCCAGACCAGCAGGAAGGCGAGCAGCGAGATGATGCCGATCGCGGTCGCGCGCAGCCGGTCTTGGTTCAGCCGGTACCAGCGCAGCGCCAGTGTACCGAACGAGGGCGGTGTTGCGGGGGGCGTGACGGCGGGAACGGGGCCTGCCTCGGCTATGGCTGCGGGCATGCTGCTGTGCTCTGAATGTCTGAGGATGGCGGGACTGCTCACGTCTTGCCTCCGCTAACCGCCGCCTTCACCGCCTCGTCGAAGCCGAGCACCTTGCCGCTGATCTTGGCGGCATAGGCTTCCGCGTCCTTCTTGAGCAGGAAGGGCGCGACGTCGCCATTACCAACTGCGAAGAAGGCCTGGTCGGCGAACAGCTTGATGCCGCGCGTGGTGTCGAAGACGTAGGCGACGTTGATCTTCTTGCCCTTGGCCTTGAAGTCGGCATAGGCCCCTAACGTGCAACTCGCCGACGAGAACGGCAGGATGCCGGCCTCGTCGACCCAGACCTCGCCGGCCTTGCGCGGATCGGTGATCGGCTTCTTGCAGAAGCCGTCCTCGCCCGAGATTTCGTAGTTCATGGTGCTCGCAAGCTGCGCGTCATAGTCGAGCTTCATCTCGGCATAGGCCTTGCGGACGTAGCTGTCGTCGACCCACTTCTTGGGATCGAACTCCTTCATGCGGCCGAGGTTCTGCAGCACCTTGACGTCGGCGGTGGCCGCATCGATCAGCGCTGGCTTGATCGTGGGATCGGTGGTCATGTTGCCGCTGGGACCGAGGAAGATGTAAACGACTTCCTTGTTGATGCCGGTCCATTCCTGGATCTTTTCGGCCGCAAGCTTGGGGTCGTCGCGCAGCCACTGGTTGGCGGCGATCAGCGCTTTGAAGTAGGCGACGACGACCTCGGGATATTTCTCGGCGAAATCGGTGCGGACGACGATGCCGTGGAAGGTCGGCAGATTGGTCTCGACGCCGTCAAAAATCTTTCGTGCGAAGCCGCGGAAGGGGAGCAATTCGGCAAAGGGGACGAAGTCGGCATGCGCGTCGATCTTCTTCTCCTGGAGATTTGTCGAGCCGACCTCCGGGCTCTGGCTGACGAGCTGGAAGAAATCGGACGAATAGCCGCGGTCCTGCATCGCCTTCAGCACCATACCGTGGGCGGCGGAGCCGAAGGGCACGCTGACGAGCTTGCCCTTAAGATCGGCGAGATCGTAGTAGGGCGAATCCTTGTGAACGACAATGCCGTTGCCGGAGCCGGAGAGGCTGTAGGCAGCGATGCCGATCAGGCGGCTCTTGCTTTCGGGATTGCTGTCGAAGGTGAAGCCGTTCACGATCAGCGGATAGTCGCCCATCATGCCGATCTGCAGCTTGTTCGCCATCATCGCATTGGTGACGGGCGGACCGGACGTAAAGTTCTGCCACTCCAGCTCGAACTTGATGTTGGAATATTTGCCGTCGTTGGGCAGATATTTTTCGAGGAGATGAAGCTGGCGGATAACGACGCCCGCGGTCACCGTGTTGGTCGTGGTGTCCTGCGTTCCGATGCCGAGGGTGACGGTTTCCGCCGAAGCCGGCTGCGCCAGCAGTAGCGCCAGCGACGTCACCGACATCGCGATCGAGAGCGTGGGAAGATGGCGGACCATTCTCATTCTCATTCGGTTGGATGTGCTGTGGTGCCATGATTGGGTGAGGGCACCGGCAGGGCAAATCCGGAATGATGACCGCAGTCGATTAGTTGCCGGGAAAAGCTGATTGCATACTCCTTGGGCAGTCCTGCACTATAAAGCCGCTTGCCTGTGCAGCGGCCTTAGTCTGTCCCTTGGCCGCGCATCTCCTCCAGCGCGTCGGTCCGGCAGACCACGATCTGCGAACGCTTGGTCAGGACGATTCCCTTCTCCTGCATGCGTTTCAGGCTGATCGTGACCCATTGCCTGGTGGCGCCGACCATGTGGGCGATGTCGGCATGGGTGAAGGCAGCGGCAATCACGCGCCCGTCGGCGTCGTCGACGCCATAGAGATCCACGAGATGCAGCAGCAGGTGTGCGAGGCGCTGCGTGATCGACCGTGTTCCCAGCATCTGGGCCAGTGCCGAATAGCATTTGCCCTTGAAGGTCAGGCCCTCGATCAGACCAATCGCGAGGTTCGGTATCTCGACGGCCAGTGACCGCAGTTCCTTTCCGGGCAGGTGCACCACGCTGCAATTGCTGGATGCGACGCCGGACCATTGATGCACGGTGCCCTCGAACACTTCGGGTCCGCCGACGAAATTGCCGACATGCCAGTAGGCGAGCGTGATCTCGCGTCCGAGCGGGGAGGTGTAGAACACGCGGATGCGGCCGCTTTCGATCAGCCAGATGCCGTCATGTTTGCCGCCCTGGCTGAACAGCGTCTGGCCGCGGTTGAGCACTTTTCGCCGGCCCTGCTTCAGCACGAGCTCCCGCTCGCGCGGCGTCAGCTTGTCCATCAGCGGCGGCGGGCCGCCGATCCATTGCTGGTTCTCGGTGAGGAGCAGCGAGGAACTGCCTGCAGGCCGGACTACCGGGGGAACGGTCCCGCGAATCGCACTCGCCGCCTGCAACATCGTCTGCCTCCGGAACGTTCAAATCGTTCTAAAGAGGAGCAATGTCCGTGCCAGATGGGGGACGTTAGCGGGGAATGCCGGCGGAGGCCGCTGCTTGGGTGAAACCCCTCTCCAGCGTCGTGAGTGGGTTACCGCTCCGCCAAACTCAACAAATACTGCTTCGGGTAAATTCCCCGATTGTGCCCGTCCGAAAACGAGATATTCAGCCCATAGCCGAGATCGCCGACCTCGGTGATGGCGATGCCCGGAAAGCATTCGGGGAAGCGGCCGTCGAAGCGGGCGCGGGTGCAGTGGGCGCATTTGCATGAGAGGCGGAGTTTTTCGGCGGGAACGCTGAGAGCGTCGCCTTCGGTCGTGCGGACGAGGAGCGTCGCGAGATCGGCGCTTGCCTCATAGTCGGCCACGGTCGGTGCCACCAAAGTCATGGTCATGACGAACCTCCGATTCCTCTCTACGTCAGCGCCGGCGCGCTCGGATAGCAACTAATTGCCAGCGTCGGCGCGCAATCGCACGTTCGTCGATGCCTGTTCTTCGATCGTCACCGACGAAATGTGAAACTAATCGACCGGGAATGTCGTTTCCGCGTTGCCGGAGTCCCGTCTCTCCGAAACCTTGCGCGTCGTCGCGAGCCAAGGAGAGACAATGAGCGCATTTCAGAAGGAAACGGTTTTGTCGGTCAGGCACTGGACCGAGTCCCTGTTCAGCTTCACTGCGACGCGGGATCCGGGCTTCCGCTTCCAGAACGGCCAGTTCGCGATGATCGGACTGGAAGTCGAAGGCAAGCCGTTGATGCGCGCTTACAGCATGGCCAGCGCAAATCACGAGGAAGCGCTCGAATTCTTCTCGATCAAGGTGCAGGACGGCCCGCTGACCTCGCGCCTTCAGAAGATCAGGGAAGGCGACATTATCCTGGTCGGCCGCAAGGCGACGGGCACGCTGATCACCGGCAACCTCATTCCGGGCAAGCGTCTTCTGCTGCTCTCGACCGGCACGGGCCTCGCTCCGTTCGCAAGCCTGATCAAGGACCCCGATGTCTATGAGAATTACGAGACCATCGTGCTCGCCCATGGCTGCCGCCAGGTCTCCGAACTCGCTTATGGCGAGCACGTCGTCGACGGCTTGCGCAATCACGAATTCTTCGGACCCCTGATCCGCGACAAGCTCGTCTACTACCCGACCGTGACCCGCGAGCCGTTCCGGAATCGCGGCCGTATCACCGATCTGATCTCGTCCAATCAGCTGTTCGACGATATCGGGCAATCCGGTCTCGATATCGAAACCGACCGCATCATGCTGTGCGGGAGCCCCGCGATGCTTGAGGAACTGCCTGCGATGTTCTCCGCGCGCGGCTTTGTCGAAGGCAATCACAGCCAGCCCGGGCATTTCGTGATCGAAAAGGCTTTTGTCGAGCGCTGAGAGCAAATCGGCTCCCCGCGACAACTAATTGCTATCGCTGGGACGCCTCCTGAACAAATCTGATGCAAAGGCGCCGGATCGGCGAACCAGGAGCAAGCGATGGCACTAGATCAGATCGTCGACGGACTTTCGGAGGTTTCCTGCGATGTGCTGGTGATCGGCGGCGGCACGGCCGGTCCGATGGCGGCATTAAAGGCGAAGCTCAGGAATCCGAAGGCCAATGTCGTCCTGCTCGAAAAGGCCAACGTCAAGCGTTCCGGCGCGATCTCAATGGGCATGGACGGGCTGAACAACGCCGTCATCCCCGGCTATGCGACGCCGGAGCAGTACACCAAGGAAATCACCATCGCCAATGACGGCATTGTCGATCAGAAGGCGGTCTATAAATACGCCCAGAACTGCTACAAGATCATCGAGGAGCTCGACAGCTTCGGCATCCGCTTCCTGAAGAACGAGAACGGCGACTATGCCGTCAAGAAGGTGCACCACATCGGCACCTATGTTCTGCCGATGCCGAACGGCGAGACCGTGAAGAAGGCGCTGTACCGCCAGCTCCGCCGCGCCCGCATCCTGATCTCCAACCGTTACATGGCGACCCGGCTGCTCAAATCGTCCGACGGCCGCATCGCGGGGGCGATCTCTGTCAACACCCGCACTGCCGAGATCCTGGTGATCAAGGCCAAGGCCGTGATCCTGTGCATGGGCGCCGCCGGCCGCCTCGGCCTGCCGACGTCCGGCTACATGTTCGGCACCTACGAGAACGCCGCCAATTCCGGCGATGGCTATTCGATGGCCTATCACGCCGGCGCCGCACTCGCGAACCTCGAATGCTACCAGATCAATCCGCTGATCAAGGATTACAACGGCCCGGCTTGCGCCTATGTCGCCGGTCCGTTCGGCGCGTTTACGGCCAACAACGAGGGCTCACGCTTCATTGAATGCGACTACTGGTCCGGCCAGATGATGCTGGAATTTTACAACGAGCTGTTGTCAGGCAAGGGCCCGGTGTTCCTCCAGCTCAAGCATCTCCACCCCGACACGATCTCGGAGATCGAGTCCACGCTGCACAAGGTCGAGCGGCCGACGCGCGGCCTGTTCCAGCAGGGGCGCGGGGTCGACTACCGCAACGACTCGATCGAGATGCACATCTCGGAGATCGGCTTCTGCTCCGGCCACAGCGCCTCCGGCGTGTTCGTCGACGACAATGCCCGCACCACCGTGCCCGGCCTCTATGCCGCCGGCGATATGGCGAGCGTGCCGCACAATTACATGCTCGGCGCCTTCACCAATGGCTCGGTTGCCGGCATCGACGCGATGGAGTTCGCCGACAGCCATGACTTCGCCGAATTCGACGCGGCCGATGTCGCGAAAGAGCGCGACCGGGTGCTGGCGCCGACCAGGCGCGAGGATGGCATTCCACCGAACCAGGTCGAGTACAAGACCCGCCGCCTGGTGAATGACTATCTCCAGCCACCGAAGGTCACGCGCAAATATGAGCTCGGCATGCGCCGCCTCGCCGAGACGCGCCAGGACATGCAGGAGCACATGATCGCCCGCAATGCGCACGAGCTGCTTCGCGCGCTCGAAGTGCAGTCGATCATGGACTGCGCCGACATGGCGGTGCACGCTTCGCTCTACCGCGAGGAAAGCCGCTGGGGCCTCTACCACTGGCGCACAGATTTCCCCGAGAAGGACAACGAGAACTGGTTCTGCCACACGCTGCTGTCGAACCAGAATGGCAAGATGACCAGCGAGAAGCGCGCGGTCGAGCCTTACGTCGTGCCGATCGCCGACGACGAGAAGGACCTCTACGACAAGCAGCGCATCCGCGCCTCCGCCTGATCCACCGCACCATAGCAACTGGAGACATCAAATGCCTCTCGCGTCCTATCAGACATCGGTTCCGGTGGTCGTCGACGACGCCAAATGCATCGCCGACAAGGGCTGTACCGTGTGCGTCGACGTCTGTCCGCTCGACGTGCTGCGCATCAGCGACATGACCGGCAAGGCCTACATGGCCTATGACGAGTGCTGGTACTGCATGCCCTGCGAGGCCGATTGCCCGACCGGCGCCGTTACCGTCAACATTCCCTATCTGTTGAGGTGAGCATGTCGAGCCCGTTCGAATCCTATGACGATCTCGAAGACGCCGACGAGCGGCTCCAGGCGGCCGATCCCGCCGAGCGCCGCGTCGCCATTATCGCACTCGGCCATTCCGGCGACCCCGCCGCGGTTGGTCATCTCGCCAGCATCGTAACCGATCCCGACGCCGGCGTGCGTCAGCAGGTCGCGATGGCGCTCGGCGAGTTCGACGGGCCGGAAGCCGCAAGTGCATTGGTGAAACTGCTGGTCGACCCGGAACGGATCGTGGCGGCCGCTGCTGCCGACAGCATGGCCGAGTTCAAGGATCCGGCGTGTGCGGAGACCATCCTGCCGCTGGTCAAGCACGCCCACGCCTTCGTCCGCATGGGCGCGCTGCGCGCGCTGAAGGAGCTGCGGCGCAAGGATACGCTGAAGCCCGCGCTGGAAGCGCTGCAGGATCTCGATGCCGCCGTGCGCGTGCAGGCGATCGGCGTGATCGGCTTCCTGAAGCTGGAGGAATCCATCCCCGCGCTGACCGCGCTCATCAACGATCCCGATGCACATGTCCGCCGCGCCGCCGTGAGTGCGCTCGCGTTCTCACAGATGAAGCCCGCGGCTGAGACGATTACGCGAGCCTTGAAGGATGCCGACTGGATGGTCCGCGAGATGGCGGCGGAAACGCTCGGCCTCAACGTCAACGGTTCGATCGCGGCCGACCAGCTCGTCGGCGCGCTTACCGATGAGTTCTGGCAGGTGCGGCTGAAGGCGATCCGCAGCCTCGGCAAGATGAAGATCGAGCGCGCGGTACGGCCGATCGGCAATTGCATCAATCACGATCAGGCGAATTTGCGCAAGGAAGCGGCCGCCGCGCTCGGCGAGATCGCCCATCCCGACGGTGAAGCATTCCTGGCCGTGATCGCCGACGACGCCGATCCGGATGTCCGCAAGAATGCACGCTGGGCGCTGCAGCAGATCGCGGCCCAAAAGGCGCGGGCAGGGGCATAGCAGCAGGGCAACGTGCCGCTCTGGACTTCCCCTGCCAGACGTTTATTGGTCTTCGCCAATGGGATCGGCCGCTTGCGAAAGTGGCCAGTCCTTAGAAACAGCGAGGACGCCGGCCATGACGAGTTTGACGGTTAAAGACCTTCTTCCTGAGGATGGAACGAAGGGGACGCTGGTCGGTCGCGTTTGGCTGCCGCAGGCGGACGGCCCGGCCGTGGTCGCCGTGCGCACCGACGGTGTCTTCGACGTCACCGCGAAATTCCCGACCGTCAGCGCCCTCTGCGAGGAGGACAATCCGGCCAAAGCGCTTGCCGCGACCAAGGGCGAGCGGATCGACGATCTCGAAGCCATCGTTGCCAACACGGGGCCTGATGGGCGCGACCCGAAAAAGTCCTGGCTGCTGGCGCCGGTCGATCTCCAGACCTTGAAGGCTGCCGGTGTCACCTTCGCGATCTCGATGCTGGAACGCGTGATCGAGGAGCGGGCCAAGGGCAATCCGGCCTCGGCCGAAGCAATCCGGAAAGAGGTGACACGGCTGATCGGCGACGATCTGTCAAAACTCAAGCCGGGCTCGGACCAGGCGATGCATCTGAAGCAGGTGCTGGTCGATCAGAATGCCTGGAGCCAGTATCTCGAAGTCGGCATTGGTCCCGATGCCGAAGTCTTCACCAAGGCGCCGACCCTGTCCTCGGTCGGCACCGGCATGGACGCCGGGTTGCATCCGAAGTCCACCTGGAACAACCCCGAGCCGGAGCTGGTGCTGTTCGTCTCCAGCCGCGGCAAGATCGTCGGCGGCGCGCTCGGCAACGACGTGAATTTGCGTGACTTCGAGGGCCGCTCGGCGCTGCTCTTGTCGAAGGCCAAGGACAACAACGCCTCGTGCGCGATCGGACCGCTGCTACGTCTGTTCGACGACACTTTCACGCTCGACGATGCGCGCAAGCTCGATATCAGCCTGAACGTGAAGGGCGCGGACGGTTTCGTGCTCGACGGCCACTCGTCGATCAGCATGATCAGCCGCGATCCGACCGATCTTGTCGCGCAGACCATCGGCAAGGTGCATCAATATCCTGATGGCTTCGTTCTGTTCCTCGGCACGATGTTCGCGCCGGTCAAGGATCGCGATGCGCCGGGGCAGGGGTTCACCCACAAGCGCGACGACATCGTCACGATATCGGCACCTCAGCTCGGCAAGCTCGTCAACCGCATGCGCACCAGCGACGAGTGCGAACCGTGGACGTTCGGCATCGGGGCACTGATGAAGAACCTGGCGCAGCGGAAGTTGATCTAGCACTTCGCTTCTCTGCCACGCGTGGCAGCTGATCGCACACGCAAATTTCCATGAGACCGTGATGCCCGGACTTGTCCCGCCTGCGGGGCCGAAGCCCCTTCGGCGCGGCGAAGGCCCGGGCATACACGTTCTTTGACCCGCGAGAGAAGGCCGCGGAGGGCCTTGACGAGCCCGGCCATGACGATGCCGCACTCGCAAAACTCCTTTCACCTCCACGTTGCATCCATGGAACAAGGTCGCGTTTGGCGAGCCATCTACGCAGCCGTCGGCATCCCGGTGACATTCGGTTGAATAGTCAAATAATATGACTATACGGGCAGAAACTTCCGTGAAATAGTCCCTCCCGCCGCCTTAAAGGCCGGCTTGAGGGTGCCAGGATACCGAAGGCGCCCCGGACAACATTTTGGGAGACACGTCTGATGACCTTCAAAGCCCTTTTTGCGGCCAGCGCCACGGCCGCGTTGTTGCTCGCGCTGCCGGCCAATGCAGCCGAGCTCACCGTCGGCTTCTCGCAGATCGGATCGGAATCCGGCTGGCGCGCGGCCGAGACGTCGGTCTCCAAGCAGGAGGCCACCAAGCGCAAGGTCAATCTCAAAATCGCCGATGCGCAGCAGAAGCAGGAGAACCAGATCAAGGCGATCCGCTCCTTCATCGCCCAGAATGTCGATGCGATCTTCCTCGCGCCCGTGGTCTCGACCGGCTGGGATTCGGTACTGAAGGAAGCCAAGGAAGCCAAGATCCCGGTCGTGCTGCTCGACCGCGACATCGATCCGTCCGGCAAGGACCTCTATCTCACCGCCGTCACGTCGGACAGCGTGCATGAAGGCGCGGTCGCCGGCGAATGGCTGGCCAAGACCGTCGGCGACAAGGCCTGCAACGTCGTCGAATTGCAGGGCACGGTCGGCGCCAGCGTCGCCGCCAACCGCAAGAAGGGCTTTGACACCGCCATCGCCAAGCATGCCAATTTGAAGGTGGTGCGCAGCCAGACCGGCGACTTCACCCGCGCCAAGGGCAAGGAAGTCATGGAGAGCTTCATCAAGGCCGAAGGCGGCGGCAAGAACATCTGCGCGGTCTATGCCCACAACGATGACATGATGGTCGGCGCGATCCAGGCAATGAAGGAAGCCGGTCTCAAGCCGGGCAAGGACATCCTCACCGTCTCGATCGACGCGGTCCCCGATATCTTCAAGGCGATGGTCGCCGGCGAGGCCAATGCCACGGTCGAGCTGACGCCGAACATGGCGGGGCCGGCCTTCGATGCCGTCGCGGCATTCAAGGCAAAGGGCACCGTTCCGCCGAAATGGATCCAGACCGAATCCAGGCTTCTCACGGCCGCCGACGATCCGCAGAAGGAATACGACAGCAAGAAGGGCCTCGGTTACTGAAGCGAGCGCCTGCCGGACCGCTCTTTGCGGTCCGGCAACCCCCTTCGCATCCGTTGCACGAACGAATAGGCTGGGTGTCCGCAGCATAAGCGGGCGCCGGTGGGAGTGACGTCGTTATGGAGAATAGCCTTGATCCGGCTCCTTCTTTGTTGGAGGTGCGCGGGATCAGCAAGAGCTTCGGTGCGGTGCGCGCGTTGCAGGAGGTCGACTTCACGCTTCGCGCCGGCGAGATCCATGCGCTGCTCGGCGAGAATGGAGCCGGCAAATCCACGCTGATCAAGGTCATCACCGGCGTGTTCCCGCGCGATGCCGGTGTCGTCCGTCTGGGCGGCGAAGAGGTCGCGCCGCGTTCTGCCAAGGCTGCGCTGCAAGCCGGCATTGCCACCGTCTACCAGGAGGTTAACCTGCTGCCGAACCTGTCGGTGGCGCAGAACCTGTTTCTCGACCGCCAGCCGATGCGCTTCGGCATCGTGCGTGAAGGCGAGATGCGCCGCCGCGCCAAAGCGCTGCTCACGGAATTCGGCCTCGATATCGATGTCGCAGCGCCACTCGGCAATTATTCGGTAGCCATACAACACGTCACCGCGATCGCACGCGCCGTCGATCTTTCCGCCCGCGTGCTGATCCTGGACGAGCCGACAGCGAGCCTCGACCGTCACGAGGTCGAGATCCTGTTCGGCATCATGCGCCAATTGGCCAAGCGTGGCATCGGCATCGTCTTCGTCAGTCATTTTCTCGATCAGGTCTACGAGATATCAGACCGCATCACGGTCTTGCGGAACGGTCGCCTGGTCGGCGAGCGCGAGATCGCTTCGCTGCCGCGGCTCGAGCTGATCCGGATGATGCTCGGGCGCGAGCTGGCCGAGACCACCAGCGCACGGGCGGCGGTCGGCGAGCACAAGGCACGCGAGATCTGCGCGAGTTTCGAGAGTTACGGCAAGGCCGGCTATGTCGCCCCGTTCAATCTCGAGCTGCGCCACGGCGAGGTCGTTGGTCTCGCTGGCCTCCTCGGCTCGGGCCGCACCGAGACAGCGCGGCTGGTGTTCGGCGCCGAGCGTGCCGATGGCGGGCATGCGAGGGTGGAGGGCGCGGCCGTACGGCTGCAGTCCCCGCGTGATGGCGTGCGCCACGGCTTTGGCTATTGCCCGGAGGAGCGCAAGACCGATGGCATCGTCGCCGAGCTCACCGTGCGCGAGAACATCGTGCTGGCGCTTCAGGCCAAGCGCGGGCTGCATCGGCCGCTGTCGCGACGCGAGCAAGACGAGATTGCGAGACGTTACGTCAAGATGCTCGACATCCGCCCGCCCGATGCGGAACGACCCGTCGGCCTGCTCTCCGGCGGCAATCAGCAAAAGGTTCTGCTGGCGCGATGGCTCGCGACTTCGCCACGGCTCCTCGTGCTGGATGAACCCACGCGCGGCATCGATGTCGGCGCGCATGCCGAGATCATCCGCCTGATCCGCGAGCTCTGCGACGACGGGCTGGCGCTGCTCGTGATCTCCTCCGAGCTCGACGAGATCGTGACCTATTCCGATCGTGTGGTTGTGCTTCGCGACCGAACCCATGTCGAGGAGCTCTCGGGCGAGGCCATCGACGTCACCAACATTCTCGCGGCCATCGCCGCCGATGGCGCAGCGATGCAAGAGGCCCGGGCATGACAGCGCTATTGCCGCGGCGCGGCCTTGCCCAGATCCTCGCGCTTGTCGTCATTCTCGCGGTCGACCGCGTGGTGTCGCCGCAATTCTTCGACCTGCGTCTCCAGGACGGTCGGCTGTTCGGCAGCCTGATCGACGTGCTCAACCGCGGCACACCGGTGGCGCTGCTCTCGCTCGGCATGGTGCTGGTGATCGCGACGCGTGGGATAGACCTCTCCGTCGGTGCGGTGATGGCGATCTGCGGCGCGATCGCCGCGAGCCTCGCCGACAGCCACGGCCTGCCGGTGGTGCTGGCGGCGGCGCTTGGCGCGGGGCTCGTCTGCGGATTGTGGAACGGCTTCCTCGTCGCCGTGCTTGGCATGCAGCCGATCGTGGCAACGCTGATCCTGATGGTCGCCGGTCGCGGTATCGCCCAGCTCATCACTGAAGGTCGCATCGTGACCTTCAGCTCGCCGGATCTGGTCTGGCTCGGCAACGGCGCCATTCTCGGCGTGCCGGTGCCGATCGCGATTGCGCTCGGCATGCTGATCCTGACCGGTGCGGTGGTGCGCGGCTCGGCGCTTGGACTTCTGATCGAGGCGACCGGCGGCAATGCGCGGGCGAGCGAGCTTGCCGGCGTCGCCACGCGCGGGATGATTTTGGCGGTCTACGTCTGGTGCGGCGTCTGCGCCGCACTTGCCGGCGTGATTGCCGCGGCCGACATCATGGGCGCGGATGCCAACAATGCCGGCCTTTGGCTCGAGCTCGATGCCATCCTCGCGGTGGTGATCGGCGGCACCTCGCTGTTCGGCGGCCGCTTCAGCCTTGTTCTGGCGGTGCTCGGTGCGCTGATCATCCAGACCATGAACACCGGCATTTTGCTGTCGGGCTATCCGCCGGAGTTCAATTTGCTGGTCAAGGCCGTGGTGGTGCTCGCGGTGCTGCTGCTACAATCGCCAAAACTGTCCGACTTTGCTGGCATCATGGCGCGGCTGCGGAGGACGAAACCATGAAAGGCCTGCCGCCCGTCCTGATCACGGCCGTCGTCCTCGTCGCAGGCTTTGCCCTCTGCGCGCTACAGTTTCCCAACATCGCCTCGACCCGCGTGGTCGGCAATCTCCTCACCGACAATGCCTTCCTCGGCATCGTCGCGACCGGCATGACCTTCGTCATCATCTCCGGCGGCATCGATCTCTCGGTCGGCTCGGTGATCGGCTTCACCACCGTGTTCGTGGCGCTCGCGATCGAGCGCTGGGGCGTGCCGCCGCTGGTCGCGTTCGTCGCCATCCTTGCGCTCTCGGCGGCCTTTGGCGCCGCGATGGGCGCGATCATCCACGTCTTCGACCTGCCGCCCTTCATCGTGACGCTCGCCGGGATGTTCCTGGCGCGCGGCGCGAGCTTCCTGCTCTCGACGGAGTCGGTGCCGATCACCGCGCCGGTCTACGCATCGGTGTCCGACTTCGCGCTGCGCATCCCCGGGGGTGGGCGGCTGACCGCGATCGCGATCATCATGCTCGCGATTGTGATCGGCGGCGTGCTGCTGCTGCGTCTCACCCGGTTCGGTGCCAACGTCTATGCACTTGGCGGAGGCCGGGCCACCGCAAGCCTGATGGGCGTCGCGGTCGGCAAGATGACGGTGAAGATCTACATGCTGTCGAGCCTGCTTGCGGGCATCGCCGGCATCGTGTTCTCCTTCTACACCAGCGCCGGCTATTCTCTCTCCGCCGTCGGCGTCGAGCTCGATAGCATCGCGGCCGTGGTCATCGGTGGCACGCTGCTCACGGGCGGGCAGGGCTCGGTGATCGGCACCTTCCTCGGCGTGCTGATCCAGGGCATGATCCAGACTTACATCAATTTCGACGGGACACTGTCGAGCTGGTGGACCAAGATCGCGACCGGCGTCTTGCTGTTCGCCTTCATCGCCCTGCAGCAGGGACTGGTCGCGCTGGCGCGACCGCCGGCGGCGAAACGTGCGGGAGCCGTCTCATGACCTCGCGCATCGTCGTCATCCCGACACGGCGGGCCCATTCCAACCACGCGGAGGTCGCCCGCTCGATTGGCGTCGACATCATCGCTAGCCGCTATGCCGAAGGGGCGCGGCTTCCGGGTGACGCCGAGCTGATCGCGATGTTCGGCGTGTCGCGGCCGGTGCTGCGCGAGAGCGTGAAGACGCTGGTCGCCAAGGGGCTTTTGACCACCAAGGCGCGGGTGGGCACCGTCGTGCGCGAACGCGCCGCCTGGAACATGTTCGACGCCGACGTGCTGGCCTGGCATCTCGATGCCGGCATCGACAAGCGTTTTCTCAACGACCTCGCCGAGATTCGCCTCGCGGTCGAGCCGCGGGCCGCCGCGCTCGCGGCGGCGCAGCGGTCCGAGGAGGATATCGCCGAGCTTCGCCACAGCATGGAACGGATGCGGCTCGAGGCTTCCGATTCCGTCCGCTTTGCCGATGCCGATCTCGCACTGCACGTTGCGGTGGCGCGGGCATCGGGTAATCTGTTCATGCGCTCGATCGGCCATGTCATCGAGGCCGCCTTGCGCGCCTCGTTCCTGCTCAGTGCCCCGGTCGAGCCGGAGGACCGCGACACCGTGTTGCTCTGGCATCAGAAAATCGTCGACGCGATCACGTCCGGCGATGCCGGGGCGGCATCGGAGGCGATGGTCTATGTCATTCACAACGGCATGCGTCGCCATGATGGCACTGAGATCGAGACGGCCCCTGCCGAGCCGCTGCCGTCCGCGGAAAGTGGAGAGTAAGTGTGACTGAACTTCGCATCGCCATCGTCGGCTTCGGCAAGATTGCGCGCGACCAGCACGTCGGCGCGATCGCCGCAGTGCCAGGCGCGATGCTCGCCGCAATTGCCAGCCGCAACGCGTCGCTGCCAGACCTGCCGCATTTCGCGACCGTCGAGGAGCTGCTGGAGAAGGGACCGCAGATCGACGCGGTGTCGCTCTGCACGCCGCCGCAGGTGCGTCGTGCCCAGGCTGCCGCGGCGCTCGCCGCCGGCAAGCATGTCATGCTGGAGAAGCCGCCCGGCATCGGCGTTGCCGAGCTCGATCCGTTGATCGCCCTTGCCGCGGAGGCAAAGCGCACTCTGTTTGCGACCTGGCATTCGCGCCATGCACCCGCGGTCGAGCCGGCCCGCGAATGGCTGGCTGCACGCCGGATCAAATCGGTGCATATCAATTGGAAGGAAGACGTCCGCGTCTGGCATCCCGGCCAGGCCTGGATCTGGGAGCCGGGCGGGCTCGGCGTGTTCGATCCCGGCATCAACGCGCTGTCGATCCTGACCCGCATCCTGCCGAAGCCGGTGTTCGTCACCGCGGCCGAGCTCGCTTTTCCGGCCAACTGCCAGTCGCCGATTGCGGCCAATTTGACGCTGACCGATATCGGCGGTCTGCCGATCACGGCCGAATTCGACTTCCGCCAGACCGGACCGCAGAGCTGGGATATCCTGGTCGAAACCGACGAGGGCCGGATGACTTTATCCCGCGGCGGCAGGATCATGGCGCTCAACGACAAGGTTGTTGCCGACGCGCCCGATGAGGAATATCGCGAGCTCTATCGGCATTTCGTCAAGCTCGCCGCGACTGGCGCGAGCGACGTCGATCTGGCACCGCTTCGTCTCGTTGCCGACGCTTTCCTGCTCGGCAAGCGCAACATCGTCGAACCGTTTGTGGACTAGACATGGCTGGCTCAAAAATAGCAAAAGACGTTTTTGGAACGCTGCCTGACGGACGCAAGGTCGAGCGCATCGTGCTGCGCGGGGAGGGCGGGTTTGAGGCTCGCATCATCACCTATGGCGCGGTGATCCAGGCGCTGATCGCGCCGGATGCGAAGGGTGGTTACGACGACGTCGTGCTCGGCCATGATGCCTTCGACGGCTATCTCGCCGAACGGAAGTTTTTTGGCGCGACCGTCGGCCGGTACGCCAACCGCATCGCCAGTGGGCAGTTCTCGCTTGATGGCGAGACCTTCCAGCTTCCAATCAACAACGGCCCGAATGCGCTGCATGGCGGCCTCGACGGCTTCGACCGCAAGCTCTGGGACATTGCCGAGCTCGACGATGGCGCCAGCCCTGCGGTTACGCTGACCTACACCAGCCCGCATGGTGAGGAAAATTATCCCGGCAAGTTTGATGTGCGCCTGACCTACCGCGTCACCGGCCCGGCCGAGCTGTCGTTGACGATGGAGGGGCGGACGGACCGTCCGACCATCGTGAACCTCACCAACCACAGCTTCTTCAATCTGGAAGGCGCGACGTCGGGTACGCCCACGCTCGATCACAGGCTGACGGTCAAGGCCGAACATTTCCTGGCCATCGATCCCACCGCCATCCCGCTGCCGGAGCCGCCGCGCAGCGTGGCTGGCACGCCGTTTGACTTCCGCGAGGCCCACGCTGTCGGCGCGCGCATCCGCGAGAGCGATCAGCAATTGCGTAACGGCAAGGGCTACGACCACACCTACTGTCTTGCGCGTGACGGCAAGCTCGCACTCGCGGCCCGGCTGGAGGCGCCGCGCTCGGGGCGGATCATGGAACTGTTGACCGATCAGCCCGGCCTCCAGGTCTATTCCGGCAACTATCTCGATGGCACGATCTCGGGCAAGGGCGGCAAGCTGATCCGGCAGTCGGACGCGTTGTGCCTGGAGCCCCACACGTGGCCCAATTCGCCGAACCGGCCTGATTTCCCGAGCCCGCGCCTCGATCCTGGTGGCGTCTATCGGCATCACACCGTCTATCGCTTTGCCGCGAGGACGCCATGATGGAAGAGGTGCCGACCTCCGTTCTCTCCGCCGAACACTGTCACCTCGGCGAAGGCCCGACCTATGATGTCGCCACGGATACAGCGTGGTGGTTTGATATTCGTGAGGGACGCCTGTTCGAGGCGCATCTTGGCAGCGGCACGATCCGCATCCATGCGCTTGGCAGGATGGCGAGCGCGCTCGGGCGGATCGATGCCGAACGCCAGCTGGTCGTCGCGGAAGATGGTTGTTACATCCGCAGCGTGGCCGACGGCGCGATGACGCTGTTCTGTCCGCTGGAGGCGGACAATCCCGCAACGCGCTCCAATGATTGCCGCGTGCATCAATCAGGCACGTTCTGGATCGGCACGATGGGGCGCAAGGCCGAGCGGGGGGCCGGCGCCATCTATGCGCTCCACCGCGGCAAGATCTCGACGCTGTTTCCGGGCATCAGCATTCCCAACTCGATCTGCTTCTCGCAAGACGGCGCGATCGGTTATTTCACTGACACAGCGCGCGCCGTGCTTTATGCGGTGCCGCTCAATCCCACCACCGGCCTGCCGCGCGGCGAGCCGGAAGTGCTGCTGCGCCACACTGGCATTGGCGGCCTCGACGGCTCGGTGTGCGACGCCGAGGGGCAAATCTGGAACGCCTGCTGGGGCGCGGGCCGGGTCGACGTCTACTCGCCGCAAGGCGAGCGCCTGCGCTCGCTGCGCGTGCCGGCGAGGCAGGCGAGCTGTCCCGCTTTCGTCGGCGCCGATCTGTCGCGCCTGCTCGTCACCTCGGCGTGGCAGGATATGGATGCCGACGCACGCGCGGCCGATCCGCAGGCCGGTTGCACCTTTCTGCTACAAGCGTCCGCGCGCGGTCGCGCGGAGCCCGACGTCAAGCTCGCATAGGAGATCCGAAGCCGACCTTTACCTCTGTTCTCGACGACACTAAGAAGCAGTCTGACACCCAAAGGGAGTGAAGCATGTTGAAATTGAAGACGACATTTCTCGCATTGGCGCTGGCCGGTGCCGCAACGATGGCCGCAGGCGTCGCCGCCTCCGCGCAGGACAAGGCGACCGTGGGCATCGCGATGCCGACCAAATCCTCGGCGCGCTGGATCGACGACGGCAACAACATGGTCAAGGTGCTGAAGGAGCGCGGCTACAACACCGACCTGCAATATGCCGAAGACGACATCCCGAACCAGCTCTCGCAGATCGAGAACATGGTGACCAAGGGCGCCAAGGCGCTGGTGATCGCCGCGATCGACGGCACCACGCTGTCCGACGTGCTCAAGCAGGCGAAGGCAAAAGGCATCACCGTGATCGCCTATGACCGCCTGATCCGCGGCACGCCGAATGTCGACTATTATGCGACCTTCGACAATTTCCAGGTCGGCGTGCTCCAGGCGGAGTCGATCGAGAAGGGGCTTGGCCTCAAGGAAGGCAAGGGCCCGTTCAACATCGAGCTGTTCGGCGGCTCGCCCGACGACAACAACGCCTACTTCTTCTACAATGGCGCGATGAGCGTGCTGAAGCCGTATATCGACAGCGGCAAGCTCGTGGTCGCCTCCGGTCAGATGGGCATGGACAAGGTCGCGACCTTACGCTGGGACGGCGCTACCGCCCAGGCCCGCATGGACAACCTGCTCAGTGCCTATTACGGCAACAAGAAGGTCAACGCGGTGCTGTCGCCCTATGACGGCCTCTCGATCGGCATCATCTCCTCGCTGAAGGGCGTCGGCTACGGCAGCGCCGATCAGCCGATGCCGATCATCTCGGGCCAGGACGCCGAAGTGCCGTCGATCAAGGCCATGCTGCGCGGCGATCAGTACTCGACCATCTTCAAGGACACCCGCGATCTCGCCAAGGTGACCGCCGACATGGTCGACGCCGCGCTGGCCGGCAAGCAGGTGACGGTCAACGACACCAAAACCTATGAAAACGGTGTCAAGACCATCCCTTCCTATCTCCTGAAGCCGGTCGTGGTGTACAAGGACAATTGGGAGAAGACCCTGGTTGACAGCGGCTACTACAAGAA
The DNA here is from genome assembly GCF_021458635.1 of Bradyrhizobium monzae. Classification (GTDB taxonomy): domain Bacteria; phylum Pseudomonadota; class Alphaproteobacteria; order Rhizobiales; family Xanthobacteraceae; genus Bradyrhizobium. The sequence goes on along the minus strand of NZ_JAIRDQ010000002.1, from coordinate 653,119 downwards.
GTCGCAGTTCCAGTAAGAGGCCTAATCCCTCTCCCCGCTTGCGGGGAGAGGGAACTAGCGATCGAGGACGAAAATCATGACCGCCATGCTGGAGATGCGCAACGTCAGCAAGAGCTTTGCCGGTGTGCAGGCGCTGCGCGACGTCAACTTCTCGGTCGAGGCTGGCCAGATCCACGCCCTGGTCGGCGAGAACGGCGCCGGCAAGTCGACGCTGATGAAGGTTTTGAGCGGCGTCTATCCGGCGGGCAGCTACGAAGGCACCATTGTCTTTGAAGGCGAGGAGCGCCGCTTCCGCGACATCAACGATTCCGAGGCGCTCGGCATCATCATCATCCATCAAGAACTGGCGCTGATCCCGCTGATGTCGATCGCGGAAAACATCTTCCTGTCGCATCCGCCATCGAAGCTCGGCGTGATCGATCGCGACGAGGTGTACCGGCGGACGCGCGAGCTGCTTGCGCAGGTCGGACTGAAGGAATCGCCGGATACGCTGATCACCGATCTCGGCGTCGGCAAGCAGCAGCTCGTCGAGATCGCGAAGGCGCTGTCCAAGCGCGTCCGGATGTTGATCCTGGACGAGCCGACTGCGAGCCTGAACGAGGCCGACAGCGCCGCCTTGCTGGAACGCCTGATGAAATTCCGGGAACAGGGCATCGGCTCGATCCTGATCTCGCACAAGCTCAACGAGGTCGCCAAGGTCGCCGACCACATCACCGTGCTGCGCGATGGCCGCACCGTTGACGGCATCGACTGCCGCGCCGAGCCGATCCAGGAAGACCGCATCATCCGCAGCATGGTCAATCGCGATCTTGCCCATCGCTTCCCCGAGCGCAGCGCGAAGATCGGCGAGCCCGTCCTCGAGGTTTCGAATTGGTCGGTCTATCACCCGATCCATCCCGATCGGCAGGTGATCAAGAACGTCAATTTCGGCGTCAAGCGTGGCGAGGTCGTCGGCATCGCCGGGCTGATGGGCGCCGGCCGCACCGAGTTCGCCATGAGCCTGTTCGGCCGCTCCTGGGGCACTAATATTACCGGCCGCATCGCCCTTGAGGGCCAAGAGATCGCGCTGACGAGCGTCGCGGCTGCGATCGACGCCGGCCTCGCCTATGTCACCGAGGACCGCAAGCAACTCGGGCTGATCCTGGCCGACGATGTCCGCAAGAACATTACGCTGGCAAGCCTCAACCAGGTCGCGCCTAACCGGGTGATCGACGACATCGCCGAGCTGAAGGTCGCCAGCGACTACCGCAACCGCATGCGGATCCGCTGTTCCGACGTCTACCAGGAGACCGGGCAGCTCTCCGGCGGGAACCAGCAGAAGGTCGTGCTGTCGAAATGGCTGATGACCGACCCCAAGGTCCTGGTCCTGGACGAGCCGACAAGGGGCATCGACGTCGGTGCCAAATACGAGATTTACTGTATCATCAACGAGCTTGCGGAAGCCGGCCGCGGCGTGGTGGTGATCTCCTCGGAGATGCCCGAGCTGCTCGGCATCTGCGACCGCATCTGCGTCATGAACGACGGCGCCTTCGTCGGCGAGTTCCCGGGCGCTGAGGCGACACAGGAAAAGATCATGCGCGCCATCATGCGCAACGAACGAAGCAACGGTAAAGGCGCGGTCGAGGCCGCGGAGATGGGAGGATCGCAGCCATGACCGACAAGACGGTTTCGCTGCCCGAGGAGCGCCGGCACGGCAGCTTCATCAAGAACAATCTGCGCAACTACGGCATGCTGATGTCGCTGATCGCGATCATGCTGTTCTTCCAGGTCATGACCGGCGGCACGCTGCTGCAGCCGCTCAACCTGACCAATCTGGTGCTGCAGAACAGCTACATCGTCATCATGGCGCTGGGCATGCTGCTGGTGATCGTCACCGGCCATATCGACCTGTCGGTCGGTTCGGTCGCGGGTTTCGTCGGTGCGGTCGCCGCTCTCCTGATGGTGACCTACAAGGTCGACTACACGCTCGCCTTTATCATCTGCCTCGTCGTCGGCGCGGCCATCGGCGCCGCGCAGGGCTATTGGGTCGCCTATTTCAAGATCCCGTCTTTCATCGTGACCCTGGCCGGCATGCTGGTGTTCAAGGGCCTCGCGCTTGCCGTTTTGCAGGGCCAATCGCTCGGGCCGTTTCCGTCGACCTTCCAGAAGCTGTCGTCGGGCTTCATCCCGGAACTGCTGCCAGAGGCCGGCACGCTGCATCCGACCTCCATGCTGATCGGCGCGGTGCTGGCGCTGGGGCTGGTCTATGCCAGCGCCAAGAGCCGGACGCGTGAGGTGTCGCACGGTATCGAGGTCGAGCCCTATGCGTTCTTCCTCGGCAAGAGCGTGGTGCTCGCCTGTGCGGTGCTGTACTTCACCTATCTGATCGCGACCTATCGCGGCCTGCCCAACGTGCTGGTCATCATGAGCGCCTTGATCGCGCTTTACGGTTTCGTCACCCGACGGACCGTGATCGGTCGGCAGATTTATGCGGTCGGCGGCAACGCCAAGGCGGCCGGCCTGTCGGGCATCAAGACTGAGCGGCTGACCTTCTTCACCTTCGTCAACATGGGCGTGCTGGCCGCGCTCGCCGGCCTGGTTTTTGCCGCGCGCCTCAACACCGCAACCCCGAAAGCGGGCCTCGGCTTCGAGCTCGATGTCATCGCCGCCTGCTTCATCGGCGGCGCCTCGGCCTATGGCGGTGTCGGGCGCGTCGGTGGCGCCGTGGTCGGCGCCATGATCATGGGCGTGATGAACAACGGCATGTCCATCCTCGGCATCGGCATCGACTACCAGCAGGTCATCAAGGGCCTGGTACTGCTCGGCGCCGTGTGCATCGACGTGTACAATCAGCGGCGGTAGCCGCATCGGCAGTGCCGTAGGCAAGGGCGCTCTTGCGCGGTGCCCACCATCTCCTGCTCGACATATCCTGAAAAAGCTGGTGGGCACGCTTCGCTTTGCCCACCCGGGCTCATTGAGTCCTCGGAATCTCCCGGGCCGAGCCCGCGTGCATCGTTGATTTAGATCAACCGACAGTCAACTCCGTGCTAATTTAATGGGTCTGACGTAGCGTACAGGGGGAAGTTCCCGTGACAAGTACACCGCTTTCGCTACCGGCGTCGGAGGTGATGCTGGTCTCGACGACGCCCGCGTTGCAACTGATCTACGATACCGCACCGATCGGGCTTGCCTGCCTGTCGCGCGACTGCCGCTATCTCCTGATCAACCAGCGCCTTACCGAGATCTGCGGCATATCGGTCGAAGGCCATCTCGGGCATTCCGTCAGGGACTGTGTGCCTGCTCTGGCCGATTCCGTTGAACAGATCGTGCGGTCGATCGTCAAAACCGGGGAACCCGTCATTGGTATAGAGGTCGCAGGACAGCGCGCGGATCAGGTCGAGGAGCGCTCCTGGGTCACCTATTGGCATCCGTTGCGAACGCAGGCAGGCGAGATCATTGCGGTCAATGTCGCTGCGGAGGAGATCACTGAACGCAAGCGGGCCGAGCGGGAAATCCGCAGCGCCAGGGATGCCGCCGAGACGGCGCTTCGCCATTTGCGCGACATCCAGGCCTCGCTGATCGAGGCGGAGAAGCTCGCCGCACTGGGGCGAATGGTCGCCGGCGTTGCTCATGAGATCAACACGCCGCTTGGTAGCAGCCTGACGGTTGCCTCGACACTTCAGCGGAGGGCCGAGTTGTTCGCGGCGGAAGTCGCGCGGGGCGATCTCAAGCGTTCGACCTTGATCAGGTTCCTGAAGCTGGTCAGCGAGGCCTCGGCACAACTGGTCACAAATCTCGACCGAGCGGCCGAGCGTGTTCAATCGTTCAAACAGGTGGCGGCCGATCAGACCGAGTCCGATCGGCGAAGTTTTGACGCGGGCGAACTGACAGGCCAGGTTCTTTCCCAATTCGAGCGGCAATTGCGGCAGCGTGACATCGCGCTCAGCCTCCGCTGCGAGCCGGGTCTTGCGATGGACAGCTACCCCGGGCCATTCGGGCAGGTCCTGACCAATCTCGCCGTCAACGCGATGACACACGCGTTCCCGGGCGACGGACGAGGGGCGATTCGAGGGACTATCAATGTCTCGCTCGGCGCGGCCGGCGACGGGCATATTGCGCTTTCGTTTGCCGACGACGGCTGCGGCATGCCGCCAGATGTGGAGCGGCGGGCCTTTGATCCTTTCTTTACGACGCGACGGCACGATGGTGCGAGCGGTCTCGGTCTGCACATCGTCCACAGCATCGTCGTGGATCGATTGGGCGGACAGCTCCAGCTCGAAAGCAAGCCGGGCACGGGCACGGTACTTCGGCTTGTTCTGCCCAGGATTGCCCCAGACCGACGCGGCGAGGCCTGAGCTATTGCTCATCAATTGGGTATATGATCGAATAGCTGGATGAACCAGGGCCGGCCAAAACCCGATCTGATCATCTTCGATTGCGATGGGGTGCTCGTCGACAGCGAGCTGTTGAGCTGCCGATGCCTGTCCGAGGTGCTGGCGGAATTCGGCCTTCAGCTCAGTGTGGAGCAGGCGCTCGAACTCTTCCTCGGGCGCAGCACCGAGGCGATCGAGCAGCACTATCGCGATCTCGGGCGAGCCCTGCCTGACGACTTCTTTCCGCGCCTGAAGGCGCGGGTGCTCGAGACCTTTGCGGCGGCGCTTCAACCGATCCCCGGCGTCGGCGCATTGCTGTCCGAATTGGAAATGCCGCGCTGTGTGGCATCGTCGAGCGACCTCGATCGCGTCTCGCTGTCGCTTGATGTCACCGGCCTCGCGCCGCATTTCGGCGATCGGCTCTACACCGCGCAGATGGTCAGGCACGGCAAGCCTGCGCCGGATCTCTTTCTTCACGCTGCCGGGAAAATGCGGGCAAGTCCTTCGCGCACGCTGGTGATCGAGGACAGTGTGAGCGGCGTGCAGGCTGCCAAGGCGGCCGGCATGATGGTCTGGGGATTTGTCGGTGGGGGTCATTATCGCGCGCGCGATGGCCGCGCTATATTGTCCGCCGCCGGAGCCGATCGGGTCTTCGCGCGCATGAACGAATTCTGGGAGGCGTGAGGCCGCATGGCCGTCGAGAACGAAAAATCCAGGCTCGACGACGCCGCGCGTGCCGGCTGGCTCTATTTCATCGCCGGCCACACCCAGGACGAGATCGCAAAGATGCTGCAGGTGTCGCGCGCCTCGGCGCAGCGGCTGGTGTCGCTGTGCCTCGCCGAGCGGCTGATCACGTTCCGGCTCGAACATCCGATTGCCGCCTGCATGGAATTGGCCGCGCAACTGAAGGAGCGTTTTGACCTCAGCCATTGCGAGGTGGTGCCGGCCGATCCTGCGGCGCCGCAGGCCACCGCCGGCATCGCCGAGCGCTGCGCCAATCTGCTCGACGCGACGCTGCGCTCGGAGACGCCCGTGATCGTCGCGCTCGGCACGGGGCGGGCGGTGCGCGCCGCGGTCGAGCGCGTCACGCCGATCGACCGGCCCAACCACCAGATCGTCTCGCTGGTCGGCAACATCTCGGCCGACGGTTCGGCGAGCTTCTACGACACCGTCGGCCGGCTCGCCGACCGCACCGGCGCGCGGCATTACCCGATGCCGCTGCCGTTCCTGATGTCGTCGGAGGACGAGCGCAACAAGATGGTCCGTATCGAGCCGATCGCGAAGGTCAAGGCGGTCGCCGCCAGGGCGGATCTGCGCCTCGTCGGCATCGGCCAGATGGACCAGAAGGCGCAGGTCCATGTCGATGGTTTCGTCACGCGTGATGAATTGTTCGAGATGATGCGGCAGGGCGCCATCGGCGAGATCACCGGCTGGGCCTATGATGCCAAGGGCCGCCTGCTCAAGGCCGGCACCAACAAGCGCCTCACCAGCATTCCGCCGGAAGTCCCGGCCAAGACCACGACCATCGGCGCCGCGGTCGGTGCGGCCAAGGTGCCGGCGATCGCGGCTGCGCTGAACGGCGGTCTGATCAACGGCCTGATCACCGACGAAGCCACCGCGCGGGCGATCCTGGAGCGGTAGGGCTAGCCGGCGCGGCAATGGGACTGCGCTCCCTCTCCCGCTCGCGGGAGAGGGCCGGGGAGAGGGTCTCTCCGCTGGCAAGACTCCTCCAGAGGATAGAACCCTCACCCGCCGCGCTCTTGCGAGCGTGTCGACCTCTCCCGCAAGCGGGAGAGGTGAAGAGCCACACGCAGTCGCTTCCATCCAGGCCTCCTCCCTCCCGCACCGCAGCACTCATAAGTTGCGGGAACGACTGCGCGCCTGCTTGACAAGCGCCGCACCTCGTCCGAACATACGCCCAACGCGTGGGCATATGCTCAAAAGCGCGGGCTAGGGAGGTCACCGTGAAACACGTTCTGGGCGCCGTCTGCGGCGCGTCCGTACTGCTTGCCGTCCCCGCGATGGCCGAAACGACCCTGACGATCGCCACCGTCAACAATGGCGACATGATCCGCATGCAGGGCCTGACCAGCGAATTCACCAAGGCGAACCCCGACATTTCGGTGAAATGGGTGACGCTTGAGGAAAACGTGCTGCGCCAGCGCGTCACCACCGACATCGCCACCAAGGGCGGCCAGTTCGATGTGCTGACCATTGGCACTTACGAGGTGCCGATCTGGGCCAAGAAGGGCTGGCTGGTGCCGCTCGCCAATCTCGGCGCCGATTATGACGTCGCCGACCTCCTGCCGAAGATCAGGGACGCGGTCTCCGTCGACGGCAAGCTCTATGCCGCGCCGTTTTACGGCGAGAGCTCGATGATCATGTACCGTACCGATCTGTTCGAGAAGGCCGGCCTGAAGATGCCGGAGAAGCCGACCTGGGAGTTCGTGATCGACGCCGCCAAGAAGCTGACGGACAAGAACGGCGGCGTCTACGGCATCTGCCTGCGCGGCAAAGCTGGCTGGGGCGAGAACATGGCCTTCCTCTCGGCGATGGCCAATTCCTACGGCGCACGCTGGTTCGACGAGAAGTGGGAGCCGCAGTTCAATACGCCGGAATGGAAGACCACGCTCACGACCTACGTCAATCTGATGAAGGACGCCGGCCCTCCCGGCGCGAGCTCGAATGGCTTCAACGAGAACCTCGCGCTGTTCAACGCCGGCAAGTGCGGCATGTGGATCGACGCGACGGTGGCGGCGTCCTTCGTCACCAATCCGAAGGATTCCAAGGTCGCCGACAAGGTCGGCTTTGCGCTCGCGCCCAACACCGGGCTCGGCAAGAACGCCAACTGGCTGTGGGCCTGGAATCTCGCGATCCCCGCCGGCTCGAAGAAGACCGAGGCTGCCGAGAAGTTCATCGCGTGGGCGACGAGCAAGGACTATACCAAGCTCGTGGCGTCGAAGGAGGGCTGGGCCAACGTGCCGCCGGGCACACGCACCTCGCTCTACAAGAACGATGAGTATCTGAAGGTCGCTCCCTTCGCCAAACTGACGCTGGCCTCGATCGACGCGGCCGATCCGAACAAGCCGACCGTGAAGCCCGTGCCTTATGTCGGCGTGCAATATGCCGCGATCCCCGAGTTCCAGGGCATCGGCACGCAGGTGGGGCAGCAATTCTCTGCAGCACTTGCGGGTTCTATGACGGTCGATGCGGCGCTTGCCGCCGCGCAGTCCGCTACCGAGCGCGAGATGAAGCGCGCCGGTTACATCAAGTAGACCCGAGCTCTCCCTGAGCTCAAACTTGCGGCCATCCACTCTTTGCTCGATGGATGGCCGCCTTCTTCCTGATGTTTATTTTGACGCGTTTTCTTTCCGCGAACCGGTCTCCACTTCGCTCGAAAACGCCTTGAAGGAGAGCCCAAGAATGGCAACCCGGCAGACGCAACTCCTTGCGCGGTCGCTCCTGACCCCGGCCGTCGGGCTGCTCTTCGTCTGGATGATCGTTCCGCTCGCGCTGACGATCTATTTCTCAACGCTGCATTACAGCCTGCTCGATCCCGGCTCGGAATCGTTCGTCGGGCTGGAAAACTTCCGCTACTTCCTCACCGATCCCGCCTTCCTCGCTTCACTCCAGAACACGCTGGTGCTGGTCGGCTCGGTGCTGGCCCTGACGATCCTGCTCGGCATTCCCCTGGCGCTGCTGATGGATCAGCCGGTGATCGGCCGCAATATCGTGCGGTTGATGGTGATCGCGCCGTTCTTCGTGATGCCGACGGTGAGCGCGCTGGTCTGGAAGAATTTGCTGATGCACCCGGTGTCCGGCCTGTTCGCGTGGCTCGCAAAACTGGTCGGGCTGACGCCGATCGACTGGTTCACGGACGCGCCGCTGCTCGCCGTGATCCTGATCGTGGCCTGGCAATGGCTGCCGTTCGCGACGCTGATCCTGCTCACCGCGCTGCAATCGCTCGACGAGGAGCAGAAGGAGGCGGCCGAGATGGATGGCGCCAGCGCGGTCTCGACCTTCATCTACATCACGCTGCCGCATCTGGCGCGCCCGATCACGGTAGTGATCCTGATCGAGACGATCTTCCTGCTCACCGTGTTCGCCGAAATCTTCGTCACTACCGGCGGCGGGCCGGGGCTGCAGACCACCAACATCGCCTTCCTGATCTATTCGCAGGCGCTGATACAGTTCGATGTCGGCAGCGCCTCTGCGGGCGGCCTCGTGGCTGTGGTCATCGCCAATGTCGTCGCTTTCTTCCTCGTCCGCATCGTCGGCCGCAACCTGGAAACCTGAAATCATGGCGCGCAAGTCAACGACGCAGCGTGTGGTGGTCTCGACGATCGGGGCGTGGTTCTTCGGTTTCCTGATCTTTTTCCCGATCCTGTGGATGGTACTGGCGAGCTTCAAGACCGAGCTTGAGGCCTTCGCCATTCCGCCGTCCTTCCTGTTCTTCCACTGGACCACCGAGAATTACGCGACGGTGCAGGAGCGTAGCGATTATTTCCACCACGCGCTGAACTCGATCATCATCGCCGGCGGCTCGACGCTGATTGCAGTCTTGATCGCGATCCCGGCTGCGTGGTCGATGGCGTTCTCGCCGACCAAGCGCACCAAGGACATCCTGCTCTGGATGCTCTCGACCAAGATGATGCCGCCGGTCGGCGTGCTGGTGCCGATCTATCTGATCTTCAAGACTTTCGGCCTGCTCGATTCCCGTTCCGGACTGATCTTCATCCTCTGCCTTGGTAACTTGCCGATCGTGATCTGGATGTTGTTCACGTACTTCAAGGAGATCCCGCGCGACATCCTGGAGGCCGCGCGCATGGATGGCGCCACCATCGGCCGCGAGCTCGTCTATGTCCTGACACCGATGGCGATCCCGGGGCTGGCGTCGACCATGCTGCTCAATCTGATCCTGGCCTGGAACGAGGCATTCTGGACGCTCAATCTGTCCACTTCGAACGCCGCGCCGCTCACCGTGTTCATCGCGTCCTATTCAAGTCCGGAAGGATTGTTTTGGGCCAAGCTGTCGGCGGCTTCCACGCTGGCGATCGCGCCCATCATCGTCCTCGGTTGGTTCAGCCAGAAGCAGCTCGTGCGCGGGCTCACCTTCGGCGCGGTAAAGTAAGAAGGGCTGCCGGATCATGGGTCAGATTACACTTCAGGACGTGCAGAAATCCTTCGGCCCCGTGCACATCATCAAGGGCGCCGATCTCGATATCGCGGACGGCTCCTTCGTGGTGTTCGTGGGACCTTCCGGCTGCGGCAAGACCACGCTGCTGCGGCTGATCGCCGGGCTCGAGGACGTCAGCGGCGGCAAGATTTTGATCGACGGCAAGAACGTCGTCGATACGCCCCCCGCGAAGCGTGGGCTGTCGATGGTGTTCCAGTCCTACGCGCTCTATCCGCACATGAGCGTGCGCGGCAATATCGGCTTCGGCCTGAAGATGGCGGGGCTTTCCAAGGACGACACCAACCGTAAGGTCGAAGCGGCGGCAGCGACACTGAACCTTACGCCTTATCTCGACCGCAAGCCGCGCGAACTCTCCGGCGGCCAGCGTCAGCGCGTCGCGATCGGGCGCGCCATCGTCCGCGAGCCCAAGGCGTTCCTGTTCGACGAGCCGCTGTCGAACCTGGATGCGGCGCTGCGCGTGCAGATGCGCATCGAGGTGACGCGGCTGCAGAAACAGCTCGGCACCACCGCGATCTACGTCACCCACGACCAAGTCGAAGCCATGACCATGGCCGACAAGATCGTCGTGCTCAACGGCGGCAAGATCGAGCAATATGGCTCGCCGCTGGAGCTTTACGAGCGCCCCGCCAATCTCTTCGTCGCCGGCTTCATCGGCTCGCCCAAGATGAATTTCGTCACGGGGGAAAACGCGGCGCAAAAGGGCGCTGCCACCATTGGTGTGCGGCCGGAGCACATCAAGATCGAGCGCGACGGCGCCGGCGGCTGGCCGGGCACGATCGCGGTCGCCGAGCATCTCGGGAGCGATACCTTTCTCTATGTCGACGCCGGGCCGCTCGGGATGCTGACGGCGCGCTACATCGGCGAATTGAGCCTGCATGCCGGCGACCGCGTGTCGCTGGTGCCGGATCCCGCGCGCATTCACCGCTTCGACGCAAGCGGCAACGCGCTTCGGAACTAACAAGAAACGGGAATACGACCATGTACCTGGAAAAATTCAAGCTGAGCGGCAAGACCGCGTTCATCACCGGCGGCGGGCAGGGCATAGGGCTCGCCTGCGCGGAGGCACTGGCCGAGGCCGGCGCCAAGGTCATCATCGGTGACCGTGACAGCAAGGTCGCCGGTGACGCCAAGGCCAGCCTGAAGGCGAAAGGTTTTGAGATCGAGACCGCGATCATGGACGTCACCGACACCAAACGCGTGGCCGAGGTCGCCAATGATCTCGTCGGCCGTCACGGCAAGGTCGACATTCTCGTCAACAATGCCGGCATTGCCCGCAGCGAAACGCCGGCCGAGACCGTAACCGACGAACACTGGCTCAACGTCATCGACGTCAATCTCAACGGTACCTTCTGGTGCTGCCGCGAGTTTGGCAAGCACATGCTCAAGGCCAAGAGCGGCGCCATCGTCAATGTCGGCTCGATGTCGGGATTCATCGTCAACAAGCCGCAGGAGCAGTGCTTCTACAATGCCTCCAAGGCCGGCGTGCATCATTTGACCAAGTCACTCGCCGCCGAATGGGGCGCGCGCGGCATCCGGGTCAATGCGGTGGCGCCGACCTATATCGACACGCCGCTCAACGCTTTCGTGAAAAGCACCCCGAGAATGTATGACGCCTGGATCGGTGGAACTCCGATGGCGCGGATGGGGCAGGTCGAGGAGATCGCCTCGGTCGTCCTGTTCCTGGCATCCGAGGCCGCGAGCCTGATGACCGGCAGCATCGTGCTGGTGGATGGCGGCTATACTTGCTGGTAAGCTTGCGTCAAAACTGACGAGAGCTTCCGGGAGCGACAATGCCGCGAGCGTATATCGGCGTCGACGTGGGGACCACGAGCACGCGGGCAGGGGTGTTTGACGAGGCGGGCACGCTGCTTGCGACCGCCAAGCATCCGATCCGCATTTGGCACGAGGCCGGCGATATCGTCGAGCAGTCGTCCCAGGACATCTGGGAGGCCTGCGTCAAATCGGTGCGGGCGGCGACGGCGGAAGCGGCCATTGCGCCCGACAGCGTCGACGGCATCGGTTTTGACGCGACCTGTTCCCTGGTGGTGCTCGACCGCCAGGGCGAGCCGGTCACGGTGAGCGCCTCCGGCGACAAGCAGCGCAACGTCATCGTCTGGATGGATCATCGCGCCATTGCCGAGGCGCGGCTGATCAACGAGACCGGGGATTCGGTGCTGCGCTATGTCGGCGGCTCGATCTCGCCCGAGATGGAGATGCCGAAACTGTTGTGGTTGAAACGGCATCTGCGCGCGAGTTTTGACGCTGCCGGGCATTTCTTCGATCTGGCGGATTATCTGACCTGGCGCGCGACCGGTTCGCTGCAACGTTCGACCTGCACCGTCACCTGCAAATGGAACTACCTTGCGCATGACGGCGGCGGCTGGAGCGCGCCGTTCTTTCAGCGCATTGGCCTGTCCGACTTCGTCAGCGAGAAATACGCCCGCATCGGCACCGAGATCGTCGCCCCCGGCACGCGGCTCGGCGCCGGTCTCACCCGCGCGGCCGCCGCCGATCTCGGCCTGTCCGCGGGCACGCCGGTCGGTGCCTCGTTGATCGACGCCCATGCCGGCGGCATCGGCGCGATCGGAGGGCGTGACGGATCGGGTGGAACGATGGATGTCAGCGATCGCCTGGCCTACATCATGGGAACGTCGGCCTGCATCATGGCGACGACGAAAGAACCGTGCTTCGTGCCCGGCGTCTGGGGTCCCTATTATTCCGGCATGGTGCCGGACTTCTGGCTCAACGAAGGCGGCCAGTCGGCCGCGGGCGGTGCGATCGACCATCTCCTCAAGTCGCATCCGGGTCACGCCGAGGCGAGCGCGGCAGCGCGCAGCGAGGGCGTCGACCTCATCGAATTCCTCGAGCGCCGCATCATCGCGCGCGCCGGCGATGCCAGCCGTGCCGCGCTGTTCGCCCGCAACGTTCATGTGCTCCCTGAGTTCATCGGCAATCGTTCGCCTTATGCCGATCCGGATACGCGCGCGGTGATCGCGGGCCTCGATCTCGACACTGATGTCGGTTCGATGGAGCGGCTGTTCATCGCCGGACTGTGCGGGCTGGCCTACGGGCTCGCCGAGGTGATCGAGGCCTTTGCCGCGCACGGCGTCCATGCTGGCATCATGATCATGGGCGGCGGCGCCAGCCGCAGTCCGCTGGTGCGACAGATCATGGCCGATACGACCGGTCTCACCGTCGCGCTGCCGCAAACCAAGGAGCCGGTGCTTCTCGGCGCCGCGATGCTGGGTGCGGTCGCCGGCGGCGCCTATGCCTCGATCGGTGAGACCATGGCAAAGATGTCGGCGCTCGGACGCAAGAGCGAGCCGACCGCGCCCGACGTGGCGGCGTTTCATACGAAGAAGCGCGAGGTCTACAAGCTGCTGCGCGAGGTCGATCGCGGCAGCCGGGCCGTGATGCGCGACGTCGCGAAGGGTTAAGGGGCATGCTGATTTCCTGTGGCGATGCGCTGATCGATTTCGTGCCGACGAAGAACGCCGATGGGCGCGAAGCGGTGATGCCGGCGGTCGGCGGCTCCTGCCTCAACGTCGCGATCGGCATCGCGCGGCTGGGCGCGCCGACTGGCTTTGTCGGCGGCATTTCGAACGACATGTTCGGGCGCATGGTAGCTGATCATGCCGCAGCGTCGAACGTCGAGCTGGGGCTCTCTACCCGCAGCGATCACCAGACTACGCTCGCCTTCGTCCGCATCGTCGCCGGCGAGTCGCATTACGCTTTCTATGACGCCGAGACCGCGACGCGTAATTGGACCTACCGGCGCGGAACCATTTCCTTCGATGCGATCGAGGCTGTCCACATCGGCTCGACCACGCTGGTCAACGACCAGGGCGCGGCCGAGAGCAAGGACCTGATCGCGGACGCGCGGATGTCGTCGACGATCTCGTTCGACCCGAACTGCCGGCCCAATCTGGTCAAGGACAAGCCGGCCTATCTTGCACGCATGGACGAGTTCGCGGCCAGTGCCGATCTCATCAAGATGTCGGACGTCGACTTCGCCTATCTCTTCGGCGAGGAGCCATATCAGCAGCGGGCGAGTGCACTGCTGGGGCGGGGGACAAGTCTCGTCGTCATCACCCGAGGCAACAACGGCGCCATCGCCTGGCATGCGGAGGCAGGGCAGATCGAGGTTGACGCGCCGAAGGTCGCGGTCGCCGATACCATCGGCGCCGGCGATAGCTTTCAGGCCGCGTTGTTGTTCGCCTTGCACAAGCAGGGGCGCCTCACCCGGCGGCAATTGAAGGACATCGGCGCAGACGAGCTGCGCCGCGCGCTGTCCTTTGCCGCCAACTGTGCGGGCCTGACCTGCACCCGCCCGGGCGCCGATCCGCCCTGGCGCCATGAGATCAGCTGGAGCTGGTAGGCGTCGCGATGTCCGGGCGGACTGCGGCCATGCGCCAGCCGAAATGGACAGGGCAAGTCCGCGCTGGCAAGGTCCGCGCGTCCTGACGCGAGCCTGTCCTGATGACCAACGACCTCTGCTTCCTCTCCGCCACCGAGCTGCGCGCGCGTATCGGCCGCAAGGAGGTCTCCCCCGTCGAGGTCACGCGCGCCGTGCTCGCGCGCGCCGAGGCGCTCCAGCCTAAGCTGAACTGCTTCATCACGCTGTGCGGCGACGAGGCGATGGCCGCGGCGCGCGAGGCCGAGCGGAAGGTCATGGCGGGTGAGCCGCTCGGCCTGCTGCATGGGCTTCCCGTCACCGTCAAGGACATCGTCAACACACGCGGCGTGAAGACGACTTTTGGCGCCGTTCCCTACAAGGACAACGTCCCTACCGAGGATGCCGTCGCGGTCGCAAAGCTGCGCAGCGAGGGCGCGATCCTGATCGGCAAGACCACGACGCCGGAATTCGGCAGTAAATGCCTGACGGATTCACCGTTGTTCGGCCGCACCCGTAACGCATGGAGCGCGGAGCGTTCGTCCGGCGGCTCCAGCGGCGGTGCGGCCGTGGCGGTGGCGAGCGGCATCGCGCCGCTGGCGATCGCGACCGATGGCGGCGGCTCGACGCGAATTCCGGCCGCCTGCAACGGCGTCGTTGGCTTGAAGCAGAGCAACGGTGTGATCGCGCACAGCCAGGCGCTCGATGCGTTCGGCAACCAGACCTATGTCACGCCGACCACGCGCACTGTCGCCGACACCGCGCTGATGATGCAGGCGATGGCCGGCGAGGATTCCTGCGATCCCTGGTCGATCGGGGTGCCCGTGCCCGATTTCATCGGCACCGCGGCCCCGCGCGGCGATCTGCACGGTCAGAAAGTCCTGTTCTGTGCCGCGCCGCCCGGTCGCCCGGTGTCGGCGGATGTTGCCACAGCGTTCAAGGCAAGTCTCGACCGGCTCGCGAGCCTGGGTGTCGAGCTCGAAGAGTTCTCCGGCGAGGGCTACGACGTCGAGCCGATCTGGCGCGCTATCAACCACACGGTCTGGCGCTCGCGTTTTTCGAAGCTGGTGGCGGAGCATCGCGATGCCCTCAGCGAGGCCTTCGTCAAACAGATCGCGCTGGCAACCAATGTCAGCGGCGTTGATTATCAAGAGGCGATGTTCGCGCGCACGGCGTTGTTCCGCCGCGTGCAATCCCTGCTTGCGCGCGGGCATCTGTTGGCGATGCCGACCATTACCCGCACCGCGCTGCCGATCGACCAGGACCTGTTCGGCACCATCGAGATCGACGGGCAGCAGTTCGACAGCGTCCGGCCGCACTGGTTCCCCTGGACCATGCCGTTCAACATGACCGGACACCCCGCCATCAGTCTGCCCTGCGGTTTTGGTCGCGACGGTCTGCCGATCGGTCTCCAGCTCGTCGGCCGCTTCCGGGCCGACGCGGAATTGCTGCGCGTCAGTGCGCTGTTCGAGGCCTCGCACGACCTTCTCGCTCACCGGCCGGCTTGATGGCGGACGATGAGCCGCAAAAGGCTTGCGTCCGGCTCCCGGACATGTTGATCGTGCCGCTGATGAGCCCTGAATCCGACCACGCATGAGCGTATTTGTCCTCCGACGTGTCCTGACATTGCTGGCGACGCTGGTCGGCGCATCCGTGATCATTTTCCTGGTGCTGGACGCGCTGCCGGGCAATGCCGCCCAGATGCTGATGGGCGCCGACGCGTCGGCGGACGCGGTGCGTGCGCTCACTGTCAAGCTTGGGCTCGATCAGCCGCTCGCGTTCCGCTACCTGCAATGGATCAAGGGCCTTTTCGTCGGCGATCTCGGCAACTCCTATGTCTATGGCACGCCGGTCGGCGCCCTGATCGCGGAGCGGCTGGTGCTGACCATTCCGCTCGCGATCATGTCGATGCTGATCACGGTGGTGCTAGCACTCTCGGCCGGCATCTACACGGCCGCCAACCACAACAAGATCGGCGATGTCGGCGTGATGTCGCTGACCCAGATAGGCATCGCACTGCCGAATTTCTGGTTCGCGATTCTCCTGGTCCTCCTGTTCGCCGTGCGGCTGCAATGGCTGTCCGCGGGCGGCTTCGCCGGCTGGGAGGATGGCATCTGGCCCGGCGTCAAATCGCTGCTGCTGCCGTCGATCTCGCTTGCGGTGGTGCAGGCCGCGATCCTCGCCCGCGTCACCCGCTCGGCCGTGCTCGAAGTGCTGCGCGAAGATTTCGTCCGCACCGCGCGCGCAAAGGGGCTCGGCAAGCGCGAGGTGCTGTGGAGCCACGTGCTGCGCAACGCCATGATCCCCGTCATGACGGTGATGGGCCTGCAATTCGCCAATCTGCTCGCCGGCACCATCGTGATCGAGAACGTGTTCTACCTGCCCGGCCTCGGCCGGCTGATCTTCCAGTCGATCGCCAACCGCGACCTGATCGTGGTGCGCAATTGCGTGATGCTGCTCGCCGCCATGGTCGTCATCGTCAATTTCGTGGTCGACGTGCTCTATGCCTTCATCGATCCACGCATCAAGGTGCACGACCTGTGAGCGCGCCCCTGACAACTTCGGTTGAAGCACCGGTTGCAACGCGTTCGTTGCCGGCCCGAACATTCTGGGGCCGCGCGCTCCGCCATCGCAGTTTTGTGCTGGGCGGCGTGCTCAGCCTGCTGGTGGTCGCCTCGGCCGCGCTCTCGCTGGTGTGGACGCCGTGGTCGCCTTACGAGATCGATATCGCCTCGAAACTTCGGCCGCCCTCGGCCGCGCATTGGCTCGGCACCGATACCTTCGGCCGGGACATCGTCTCGCTGCTGCTCGCTGGCGCCCGTTCCACCATCCTGGTCGGCATCATTGCAGTCAGCATCGGTCTCTCCTTCGGCGTCTGCCTCGGCCTGATCGCATCGGCCAAGCGCGGCTGGACCGAAGAGATCATCATGCGCTTCTCGGACTTCACTTTCGCTTTTCCGGCCGTGCTCTCCGCGATCATGCTCGCTGCGGTCGCGGGGCCGGGCATGCTGACCTCGATCATCGCGATCGGCATCTTTCAGATCCCGACGCTGACCCGGCTGACGCGCGGCTCGGCCAATGCGATCTGGGCGCGTGAATTCGTGCTGGCGGCGCGTGCCTCGGGGAAGGGCGCCTTTCGCATCACCATCGAGCACGTGCTGCCGAACATCCTGTCGATCCTGATCGTGCAGGCGACCATCCAGTTCGCGCTCGCCATTCTCGCGGAGGCCGCGCTGTCCTATCTCGGCCTCGGCACGCAGCCGCCGCAGCCGTCCTGGGGTCGCATGCTGAACGATGCGCAGACCATGTTGTTTCAGTCGCCGATGCTCGCCGTCTATCCGGGCGCCGCGATTGCCATCGCCGTGCTCGGCCTCAATCTCCTCGGCGACGGCTTGCGTGATTTGCTCGATCCCAGACTGGCGCGGGAGCGGTGACGATGACCGATCCCGCAAAACTGATCGAAGTCGACAATCTCGGCGTTCGCCTCAACACCAGCCGCGGTCCGGCGCAGGCCGTGCGCGGCGTCAGCTTTGCGCTGAAGCGTGGCGAGACGCTCGGACTCGTCGGTGAGTCCGGCTGCGGCAAGTCGGTCACGGCGCTGTCGCTGATGGGATTGCTGCCGGACAGCGCGCTCGTCACCGGCAGCATCAGGCTGGATGGACGCGAGCTCGCGCGGCTCCCGGATGCGGATTACTGCGGCTTGCGCGGCAACCGCATCAGTATGATTTTCCAGGAGCCGATGACGGCGCTGAACCCGATGCACACGATCGGCCATCAGGTCGCCGAGCCGCTGCGGCGTCACAAGAAATATTCCGCCGCGCAGGCGCGCAGAGAGGCAATCGCCTTGCTCGACCGGGTCGGGCTGCCCGATCCGGCAAAGCGCATCGATGCCTATCCGCACCAGTTCTCCGGCGGCCAGCGCCAGCGTGTCACGATCGCGATGGCGCTCGCCTGCGAGCCGGATCTCCTGATCGCAGACGAGCCGACCACCGCGCTCGACGTCACCATCCAGGGCCAGATCCTGGATCTCATCGCCGACCTCGTCGAGGAGCGCGGCATGTCGATGATCCTGATCTCGCACGATCTCGGCGTCATCGCCGAGAACGTGCAGCGCATGATGGTGATGTATGGCGGCACGGTCGTCGAGAGCGGGCCGACCGACGAGGTGTTCCGCCGCATGGGCCACCCCTACACGCAGGGCCTGTTCCGCGCGCGTCCGCGTCTCGGCGCGCGCAAGGGGACGCGGCTGATGACGATCTCGGGCACGGTGCCGGAGCTCGCCGATCTGCCGGTGGGCTGCGCCTTCGGCGAGCGCTGTCCGCTGGTCGAGGACAAATGCCGCGCGGCGATGCCGCCGATGGTAGAGGTCGGTCCGGCGCACGTCGTGCGCTGCGTGCGTACCGACGTCTCGATGGCCACGAATATCGGGGCGTTGTCCGCATGACCGCAGCACCGCTTCTCGATGTCAAAGATCTCGAGCAGCGCTACACGCTGCCACGCGAAAGCCTGTTCCGTCCGCCGGGCCAGGTGCGTGCGCTCAATGGCGTCAGCGTGCAGGTCTCCGCCGGCAAAAGCCTCGGCATCGTCGGCGAGTCCGGCTCCGGCAAATCCACTTTTGCGCGCGTCGTGATGGCGCTGGAGCGACCGACCGCGGGACAGGTCACGCTGCTTGGACGCGATCTCAACCGCATCTCGCCGGATGAATTGCGCCGTGCGCGGCGCGATTTCCAGATGGTGTTCCAGGATCCTTACGGATCTCTCGATCCGCGCCAGACCATTGCGCGCATCGTCGCCGAGCCGCTCACCGTGCTCGATGATGCCGACCGCAATACGTTCCGCACCCGCGTCGCTGCGGTGCTGAAGCAGGTCGGCTTGCGCGACGCGGACATGGACAAATATCCGCATGAATTCTCGGGCGGCCAACGCCAGCGCATCGCGATCGCGCGCGCGCTGATCACCCAACCAAAACTGATCGTCGCGGACGAGCCGGTCTCCGCGCTCGATGTCTCCGTGCAGGCGCAGGTGCTGAACCTGATGCAGGACCTGCAGGAGCAGTTCGGGCTGAGCTACATCCTGATCAGCCACGACCTCGCCGTGGTCGATTATCTCTGCGACGAGGTGGCGGTGATGTATCTCGGCCGGGTCGTCGAGCGGGGGCGGCCCGAGGATCTGTTCGAGCGCTGTGCCCATCCCTATACGCGGGCGCTGCTGGATGCGATACCGCGCGCACGCCCCGGCGGGAGCCGGCGCCGGCGCGGGGCCCAGGCCATCGCCTCGCAATCGGCGGCTGCTGCCGGGTGCCCCTATGTGGCGCGTTGTCCGCTCGCCGACCAGCATTGCCGCGAGGTTCCGCCCTTGCTACGCAGGGTGGGCGAGGGACATCTCGCCGCCTGCCACAAGGCGGAGGCCGTGATGGCATTGCCGCAGGCGGCTATGGAAGGTTAGTGTCGGCTACGCAATTGGCGTAGCCTCAAGACGACAGAACAAGGCCGGGGAGTTGGGCATGTTGAAGAAGCTAACGATCGTCGCTTTTGCCGCAGCATTGGCCGCGGCGCCGCTGCCGGTGCTGGCGCAAAGCAAGAAGGACAGCGTCGTCATGGGCATGACGCTGGAGCCGCCGGGGCTCGATCCCACCAACGCTGCGGCCGCAGCGATCGCCGAAGTCACGCTCTACAACATCTACGAGACCCTGACCAAGATCAACGAGGATGGCTCGGTCGCGCCGCTGCTCGCCGAGAGCTGGACTGCGTCGCCCGACCTGAAGACCTATACGTTCAAGCTGCGCAAGGGCGTCAAATTCCAGAACGGCGAGGCCTTCGATTCAGCGGCCGTGAAATTCTCGTTCGAGCGCAACGCGGCCGCGAACAGCACCAACAAGGACAAGAGTCTGTTCCAGGCCTTCGAGAAAGTCGACGCGCCGGATGCCGACACGATCGTGCTCACGCTGAAATATCCCGAGCCGAACCTGCCGTTCCTGCTGGGGCAGGCGAGCGGCTCGATCGTCGAGCCGAAGAGTGCTGCGACCAACGTGACGCAGCCGGTCGGCACCGGGCCGTACCAGTTAGGGGCCTGGGTCAAGGGCTCCTCGCTTACGCTCAACAAATGGGCCGACTATCGCAATGCCGCTGCGATCAAGCTGTCGAAGGTGACGATCCGCTTCATCGGCGATCCCGCCGCGCAGATCGCGGCGCTGCTGTCCGGCGACGTCGACGCGTTCCCGCGCGTCACCACGCGCGGCGTCGCGCAGTTCAAGAGCGATCCGCGCTTCACCGTGCTGGTCGGCGGCTCGAAGGCCAAGACCATCGTCGCCATCAACGAGAAGAAGAAGCCGCTCGACGACGTGCGGGTGCGCCGCGCGATCCTCGCCGCCATCGACCGCAAGTCGATGATCGACGGCGCGGTCGAAGGTTTCGGCACGCCGATCGGCAGCTTCTATACGCCGGGCTCGCTCGGCTATGTCGACACCACGGCCGTCAATCCCTACGATCCCGAGAAGGCGAAGAAGCTGCTGGCCGAGGCCGGCGTCACCACGCCGCTCGAGCTCAGCCTGAAGCTGCCGCCGCCGCCTTACGCGCGGCAGGGCGGCGAGATCCTCGCAGCCCAGCTCGCCAAGGTCGGCATCAATGCCAAGATCGAAAACGTCGAGTGGGCGCAGTGGCTGTCACAGGCGTTCGCCCCCAACGGCCCGCACAATTACGACCTCACCATCGTCTCGCATGTCGAGCCGTTCGATCTCGTCAAGCTGACCGAGCCCGACTTCTATCTCGGCTACAACAGCGAGGCGTTCAACGCGCTCTACAAGCAGATCGTGTCGACGCCGGACGAAGCCGGCCGCGCAAAACTGCTCGGCGATGCCCAGAAAATGCTGGCGACCGACGCGGTGGCCGGCTTCCTGTTCCAGCCGCAATGGCCGACGGTCATCAACAAGAAGCTGAAGGGCGTCTGGAAGGAAGTCCCGCAGTTCGAGAACGATTTCTCGGCCTGGTCCTGGGAATAAACCCGGTCATCCAGGTCAAATCCGGCATCTCGATTTTGACCTCTCCCCGTCGGGGAGAGGTCATTTGTTTGACCGCATCAAAACAAAATCCGCAAAACAACCCCATGCACAGTAGAAGCGCTTATGGAATTTCTCATTTCGGTGAATCAGAATAATATTTGACTCGTCGGGCAAAACACTGGCATGATGGGATCATCGAAGAAGGCCGCCGCCCGTGCTTGTCTGGGAGCGCCGCTTCTGTTGATCCCCGACGTTGAACGATTGGAACCCTCATGCGTTAGCCCGGCGCTGGATGGCCGATTGCCGTGCAATCCGGCGCGAGGGCAGACGGAGTTCGGTCATTGCTGAAACTGCACAGGTGGCCCTCCGACGACTGGCAAGGCATCGGCGCGGAAATGCCCTCGGAGATCATCTGGGCCGATCTCTTGAACGCGACCACAGAGGAAAAGCAATTCGTCGAGAGAATGCTCAAGGTTCGTGTTCCGTCCGAGGAATCGCTCAGCGAGATCGAGGCGTCGAGCCGATTGATCCTCGAGCACGGCACGCTCTATCTCAGCTCGCCGGCGGTCCGGCTCAACGAGGATAACGAAGCCGAGATCACGCCGGTCGGGTTCGTCATCGGCCCGCATGTGTTGGTGACGGTGCGCTTTGCAGAACTGCCGATCTTCGACCAGATCGGCAAGCGCGTCGGCTCCGACGACAGTCTCGAGAACGGCATGTGCGTGTTCACCAGTCTGCTCGAGGCCATGATCGACCGCGGCGCCGATGCTCTGGAGCACCTCGGCGCGAAGGTCGACCAGCTCTCGCGCGGCGTCTTCAAGGGCGGCCTCGTTCGCACCAAGCGCCCGGTTCGCTCCAGCCGCAGGATGCGCGAGGCGCTGGAGAATATCGGCGAGCTGGCCGATCGTCTCGCCAAGGCGCGCGATGTCCTGCTCGGCGTCGGGCGTATCGCGTCCTATGCCGACAATGTCGGGAGCGATTGGATCACGGCGGCGTCGAAGAAGCGCCTCGAGGCTGTCTCGAAGGACGTCGTTTCGCTCAGTGACTACGAGACGCGGCTGTCCGACAAGATCCAGCTTCTGCTCGATGCAGTGCTCGGCTTCATCAACATCCAGCAGAACGAGCTGTTCAAGATCCTGACGATCGTCTCCGTCGTCGGCGTGCCGCCCACCATCCTGGTCGGCGTCTGGGGCATGAACTTCAAGAACATGCCGGAGCTGAGCTGGACGTTCGGCTATCCGTTGTCGCTGCTCGCCATCATCGCCAGCGGCGTGCTGCCGCTGATCTGGTTCAAGCGGCGCGGCTGGTTCGAGTGAGTGCGATACGGCTGCTCGGTCGTTGGCCTCGCGATCCGAAGGACAAAACGGAACGTGTGCATCGACAACCTCCTTGCGATACCGGTTGCCAAGCTAGGAAAATTCGAGCAATGATTATATATTATAACTAACCTGGGGAGGTCGCCGTAGTGAGACAGGTCAATCGACGATCACGTCGCACCGTGCTCCAGGGCCTGGCGGCGGCAGGGGGAGCGGCCCTGTTGCAGCCTTCTGTGCTGGCGAATGCGTGGGGGCATGAGACGGTCGATCCCCGTGTCGCCAAGATTATCGCCGACACGATTTCCATCGACATGCACAACCACGACGGCCAGCCGACCTTCGCCAGGACGCCCGCCGACCGCAAACCCGACGCCACCGGCGTCGATCTGCCAGGCGAGATGAAGAAGGCCGGGCTGTCGGCAATCTGTTTGACATACGCCGTCGACATCTTCCGAACGCCGCAAAAAGACGACTGGTACCAGTATCATCTCCAGTGCCTTGACTATGATGACAGGCTGCTGGCGAAAAGCGGTATGCGCCGGGCTTTGACGGTGGCCGACCTGAAGGCGGCGCATGCGAGCAAAACGCCCATCGTCATCCAGGCTTGCGAAGGCGCCCACTGGATCGAAGGAAAATTGGAGCGGATCGAGGAAGCTTACAAACACGATCTCCGTCTCATGCAATTGCCGCATCAGATGCACGACCTTGTCGCGCCTCTGGGCGGTCTGCAGCAGCTCATAGTGCCGCCGGGTGGAACTCAAAGTGGCACGCCTGCAAACGTCACGGGGCTCACTCCTTTCGGAGCCGATGTCATCAGGGAATGCAACCGTCTCGGTATTGTCGTCGATATGGCGCATGCAGACGAAGAAACTGTCATGGGCGCGCTGAAAGTGACGCAGCAGCCGCTGGTGGTTAGCCATACTGCACTCGACAGCGAAGTCGCCAGATCAGCAGACCTATACGTCGGCAATCCGGGCCTCAAGGCGCGTCTGGCGAACAAAACCTACGCGAAGGCCGTCGCCGATGCCGGCGGCATCATGGGGATATGGCGCATCTTCCCGACGGTGAAAGACTATGTCACCGGTATCAAGCAGATGGTTGATGTGGTGGGCGTCGATCACGTAGGTATCGGAACCGATACGTCGTTAGCACTTCCGGGTGGCGGGCCCGTTCCCGGCACCAACAATATCTGGCCGGATGAAATGAATGGCTTTCTGTATTCGGTCGCGCAGGAGATGCTGACGCAAGGTTTCCAGCCGGACGAAATCTCGGCGATCGCCGGCGGCAATTATCTCCGCCTGTTCGGAAAGGTCACGCGCAGCGGCGCCTAGTCAAGCGTTGTCGAACCAAACGGTGGGAAACCGCTTCACTGTCTTGGACGTATAGGCTTGGACGTACAGCTCAGCTGGCAATTGCTGTGGGGCTGCCACGGCTGAATAGCGACGGCGAAAGCAGTGAATTGCGTGCGCCAGGAGCTGCTTTCGTCCGCACCTTCCTCGGTTGGGACACGGCTTGCCAGGGATATGGCCCGGGTATAATGGTTATAAAATATAATTAAACTGGGGAGGTCGCCGTGAGGTCTGGTGCTGTATCGGCAGTGATATTGGCTGCCCTTCTTGGGACGACGGTGCTCGCCCGCGCCGATGACGTGAACTGCTCGCCGGTCACCACGGCATCGCTTGCTATCCCCGGCATCGAGATCGTCGCCACCAAGCTGCAGGAGGCCGGCAACAATCTGCCCAAGCATTGCATTTTGACGGGGCTGGCCAACCGTCGCACGGGTGCGGACGGAAAGGCTTATTCAATTCAGTTCGAGATGAGGCTGCCGGCCGAGTGGAACGGGCGCTTCCTTCACCAGGTCAATGGCGGCAATGACGGCGTGGTCGTGCCCGCGGTAGGTCCCCGCCCCGAGGGGCTTGGATCGGGCGGCACGGTGCCGCTCGCGCGAGGTTTCGCGGTGCTGTCGTCGGACAGCGGTCATTCGGGCTCCGACCCCGCCAACACGCCACTCGGACTGGCAGCAGGCGCGGCCTTCGGGCTCGATCCGCAGGCGCGGCGCGATTACGGCTACGCCGCCGACATGACGCTCTCGCCGGTTGCGAAGAAGGTGATCGGGCTGCATTACGGCCGCCAGCCGGAGCGCTCCTACATGGCCGGCTGCTCGAACGGCGGACGCCACACGATGGTCGCCGCCTCCCGCATGCCCGAAAATTACGACGGGTTCCTCGTCGGCAATCCCGGCTTCGATTTGCCGCGCGCCGCGGTCCAGCACGCCTGGGACGTGCAGGCGTTCCTGAAAGCCGATCCGGATCTTCGCAAGTCGATCACCAAAGCGGATGCGCAACTCGTTGCCTCGCGCATCACGGAAGCCTGCGATGCACTCGACGGTGCCAAGGATGGGCTTACGTCCAATCTCGCCGCCTGCCAGAAGACCTTCGACCTCAAGAGCCTTGTGTGCGCGCCCGGCCAGAACTCCGCCTGCCTGCCGGAAGCCAAAGTGGACGCACTGAAGACCAGCCTCGCCGGGCCGAAAAATTCGAAGGGCGAAGCGCTCTATTCGGACTGGCCGCTCGACGGCGGCATCGGCACCGGCAACTGGCGCGCCTGGAAAGTCGAGAGTTCGGTCCCGCCCTGGAACAATTATCCGATCATTGCCACGATGGGCGCGGCGTCGCTGAACTACATTTTCTCGACCCCGCCAGTTGCCGTGGAAGGCAGCACCGACAAGCTCATCGACGCGCTGAAGGCCTACGATTTCGACAAGGACGCGCCAAAAATCTTCGCCAGGGACGGCACGTTCACAGAGTCCGCCATGGACTTCATGGCGCCGCCCGATGTCGACGAGCCCAAGCTCACAGGCCTGCAAGCGGCCGGCCGCAAGATGCTCATTTTCCACGGCCAGGCCGACCCGGTGTTCTCGGTCAACAACACCATCAGCTGGTACGATCGACTGAACAAGAACGCGCAGGGCCATGCCGATGGCTTCGCCCGCCTTTTCACCATACCGGGCGGGACGCATTGCGGCGGCGGGGTCGCGCTCGACAAGTTCGATGCCCTGACGGCATTGACCGAGTGGGTTGAGCACGGCAAGGCGCCGGAGCGGATCATTTCCTCCATCGATCCGGCCAACAAGGAAATCCCGGCGACGTGGAGCGCAAACCGAAGCCGGCCTCTCTGCCCCTATCCGTCGTACGCGGCCTACTCCGGTTCAGGCGATAGCGAGGACGCGGCGAACTTCGTGTGCAAGACGCCGTAGCGCGGCTAAAGCGCGATGAGATTGGGTTGAATCGTCATCGCGCTTTAGCTCTTTGTTTGAGCATGATCTTTTCGGAAAACCGCTTCACACTTTTCCGGATCATGCTTTAGACCAGTGCCTCGATGTTGCCGATCCAGTCGCGGGCAAGCGTGACGTCGGCTTGCGACAATTGATGGCCTGCCGGCAAGACCTTGTGGTCGACACGTGCCCCTGCTTCCGACAGCAGCGCCGCAAGCTTTGCTGAATTGCTCGCCGGCACGATTGGGTCAGCCTGCCCGGACAATAACAGAACTGGCTTTCCTGCAAGCTCAGCCTTGGGCGGATCGGATAGCGGCACCATGGCGCGCAGCAGGATCGCGCCTGCCAGCACGTCCGGCTTCAGCAGCAATAGCGCGGCTGCGATGTTGGCGCCGTTGGAGAAGCCGACCGCAACCGGTGCGGCGATGCCGTATTGCTTCCGTGCGTCGGCGACGAACTCGCCGAGCTCGAGCGCACGCCGGCGCAAATCCTCCTCGTCGAACACGCCTTCCGCCAGGCGGCGGAAGAAGCGCGGCATGCCGTGCTCGAGCACGCGTCCGCGCGGCGAGAGCAGGGCGGAGCCGGGCGCAATCATCTTGCCGAGCCCGAGCAGATCGTTCTCGTCGCCCCCGGTGCCGTGCAGCAGCAGGAGCGGGGGCGAGCCCGCGTCGCGCGCGGGCTCGAAACGATGGATGAAGTCGGTCATGATGCGGTCTCTTCCAAATTCGGCAGCACGCCCTCGATCTGCTTGCGCTGCGCTTCGAGGAAACTCGGCAGCTTCAGGTCGCGCCCGAGCGTTGCGACGGGCTCGTCGACGGCGAAGCCGGGGATATCGGTCGCGATCTCGAACAGGACGCCGCCGGGCTCGCGGAAGTAGATCGAGCGGAAGTAGTTGCGGTCTCTCTGCTCGGTCGGGTGCAGGCCGTGATCGCTCACGAGCTTTTGCGCCATCTTGCCCTGCTCGACGTCGTCAGCCGCGCGGAAGGCGATGTGGTGCACCGAGCCGCCACCCTGATGGCCGCGCAAAAAGCCCTTGGCCTCATAGATGTCGACAACGCTGCCTTCGGTATCGCCCGCCGCCTTGAAGCGGATCACCGAACCTTCGCGCCCGGTTTCCTTGAAGCCGAGCACGTCAGTGAGGACGGCGGCCGTCTTCGCTGCGCTGTCGAGCAGCAGCGTCACGCCGTGGAAGCCGCGGACCGCGTGCTCGGCCGGCACGTCGCCATTGCTCCAGCCGGGCTCGTTCTCGGCGCCGGGAATGCCGACCAGCGCGAGCGCCATGCCATCGGGATCGGTGAACGGCAGCACCGACTCGCCAAAGCGCTTTTCCAACGCCTCATGGGCAATGCCCTTCTCGATGAAGCGCTGGGTCCAGTAGCCGAGCGAGCGCTGCGGCACGCGGAAGGCGGTCTGATGGGTCTCGCCGACGCCGCGACGGCCGGGGGACACGCCGGCCCACGGGAAGAAGGTCAGGATGGTGCCGGGGCGGCCGGTCTCGTCGCCGTAGTAGAAGTGATAGGTGCCGGGATCGTCGAAATTGACCGTCTTCTTGACGAAGCGCAGGCCGAGCTCCCGGGTGTAGAAGCCGAAATTGCGGATGGGGTCGCCGGCGATCGCGGTGACATGGTGCAGTCCAGACATTGTCGCCTCCAGAATTCGGGGAGCGGTCTTGCTCTGGAGCGAAATATCGTTCCGCTTTGGATTGGAGACAATCCATGCAAATATGACGACTATGTCTACGATTTGGAACCAATCGCTGGGGCGACGCCTTGGATAAGGTCGCCAGCCTCCGGGCCTTCGTCAAAGTGGTCGAAAGCGGCAGCTTTGCCGAGGCCGGCCGGCAATTGCGGCTGTCGCGCTCGGCGATCAGCAAGTACATCGCCGATCTCGAAGAGAGCCTCGGCGTCCAGCTTCTGAACCGGACCACCCGCCACGCCAGCCCGACCGAGAACGGCCAGCGCTATTTCGAGCGTGCCGTCGTCATCCTCTCCGAGATCGAGGCCGCCGATCAGGCGGTGGCGCAGGCGCAGTCGGCGCCGCGCGGACTGTTGCGCGTCAACGCGCCGATGTCGTTCGGCACCATGCGGTTAGGTCCCGTGCTGGCCGATTTCATGGCGCGCTATCCGGAGCTTCAGCTTCAGATCGTGCTCAGCGACGATCTGCTCGATCCCGTCCAGGACGGTTTTGACGTGACGCTGCGGATCGCGGAATTGGAATCTTCGAGCTTGATCGCGCGAAAAATCGTGCCGGTGCCGCGCATGATCTGCGCATCGCCCGATTATCTCGCGCGTCACGGCTCACCAAAGCATCCGCAGGATCTGCGAGAGCATGCTTCGCTCACCTACGGTTTCCTGCTCACCGGCAATCAGTGGAAGCTCACCGGCCGCGACGGCGATCACTGGATCCAGCCGGCCTGGTCGCTTTGCGTCAACAATGCGGAAGTGCTGCGCGACGTCGCGATCAAGGGCAGGGGGCTCGCGCTGCTGCCCGAGTTCATCGCCGCGGATGCGCTGAGGAAAGGCGAACTGCGGACGGTGCTGGACGACTATTTTGCGCCACCGCTTTCGCTCTATGCGGTCTATCCGCCGACGCGGCATTTGTCGGTGAAGGTACGGCTGTTCATTGATTTTCTGGTTGGGCGGTTTGGGGGTGAGGAAGATACGGGCGCCCGAAGCTAGGGCGCGCGTGCGCATGACATCCGCGATGTCCGCTTATCTCCCCCGGTTGTCGATCGCTCTCGGTCGCATATTCCCGCTACGACCACCACACTAGCCGTCCGTCCAAGGCCGCCAGGGCCGTTCGCGCCGATGAGCTACACGGCCTTCCGCTCATTCATTGCGGTTTCAACCTGGTCTGCGAGGACGTTCAGTTGATCGGCGAGGCGGCCGAACAGTTCCTGCTTGGCCTTGTCGGTCGCGAGATCGCGGATGAGCGCGCACTCCGCTGCATCTTTCCGGAGCTTTTCGAGCTGAGTTCGATAGTCCTGCATGATCGCCGCCCATTCTTGCTTTTCCTGATCTAGGGAGAAGCAATCTGGACTCCAAGAAAATCAGCTTAACATTTGTTATGGCAGGAATTTGTCAAGCGGGAAAAACTGGCACCTCCGGGGCTGGCAAAGCCATTTCAGTTCGGAATTATTGAAACCCGGAAGCGTGAGGGCCGCTGTCCACTGGATGGCGGCCCTTTGCTCAGGAACGATCGCTGGATTGCCACGTTATCCCGGTGCCCTTCCCCAAGAGGGCGACCCCGATTGGCCCCAGCTTGTGTCCCCGCCCCTGAGAGCTGGGGCCTTTTTCGGGACGCATGCTTTATCGCTCCATCGCAACGGTCACTATCTCGGCCCTAGCTGACCGAGCGCTGCCCGGCAGGCGCGAGCAGATCGTCCAGCGCGCTCATCGATGCGTCGCGAAGCGCGGCCAGCTCGCGCGCTGCATCCTGGCACGCGCCTGATGACATTGAAGGCGCCGTCAGCTCGATGTCACGGCAGCGCTCGAACAGGCGGACGAGGCCGAGGGCGCTCGCCGCGCTGCCAAGCTGGTGCGCGGAACGCGCGAGCTGCTTGTGATCGCCCGTTGCGGCCGCCGCAGTGATGTCGACGATCAGCCTTTTGCTGGTCTGATCCAGCAGCTGATGAAGCTTTGCGATTTGCGAAGCACCGAGCAGCTCCTTCTGGTCGTCGAGAAAGTACCGGTCGATCAATGCGCCGATTTCGAGCGGCGCGCCGCTCGTGCCATGCTCGGGCTCATCCTCGATCGCTTCGCGAAGCGCGTTGATCAAGATCGGCTTGCTGACGACCTTGGTGATCCCGGCGCCTGCGAGCCGCTCGCGGGTGCCGAGTGACACGTCGGCGGTCACGACGATGATCCGCGGCATCGGCTGCAGGGGGAGCTGTCGAATGCGCGCGGCGGCCTCCACGCCATCCATGTCGGGCATGTGCAGATCCATCAGGATGATGTCGAACGCCTGGTTGCCTGCGCGCGCGACCGCTTCTGCGCCGTTCCTTGCGATCGCGGAATGGTGGCCGAGCCGGCTCAAAATGGCTTCGCCGACTTCGCAATTGACGGGATCGTCGTCGACCAGCAGCACGCGGCGCTGCCGCGACGGCGGCGCAATCGCGCCTTGCGCGATGTCGCTGGCGGCGCGGGCGAGTGGAACGAGCACAGTGAACACGCTGCCGGCATCCGGCGCGCTCTCCACCGTCAGCTCGCCGCGCATCAGCCGGGTGAGCCGGCGCGCGATCGCAAGTCCGAGGCCGGTGCCGCCGAACCGCCGCGCGATGCTGTCGTCGGCCTGCACGAAGTCCTCAAAGATCCGCTCGTGCATATCGGGCGCGATGCCGATGCCGGTATCACGAACGACGACGCGGAGAAGCGCACCGTCAGCACGCTGCTCGGCTGTCGCGCTCAGCGAGATGCCACCGCTCGGGGTGAACTTGATGGCGTTGCCGATCAGGTTGAGCAGGATGCGGTTGAGCCTGACGGGATCGCCGTGCACAGAGGTGCTGATCGTCGCGTCGCGGGTGAAGTCGAAGCTCAATCCCTTGCCAAAGGCTTGCGGCCGCATCAGATCGGCCGCGGTCTCAATCAGCTGGTCGAGACGGAAGTCACGCGTCTCCAGCGCCTCGGTGCTGGCCTCGAGGCGGGCATATTCGAGAATGGCGTCGACCAGCGCGATCAGCGTTTCGCCCGAGGCGGCGGCGGTTGCGAGGTGGCGGCGCTGGACCTCGCCGAGGCGGCCGTCGTCAAGCAGCTGCAGCACGCCCATGACGCCGTTCAGCGGCGTGCGCAGCTCGTGGCTGACGACGGCGAGGAAGCGCGACTTGGTTTCGTTGGCCGCAACCGCGACGCTGCGTGCGCGCTCGGCCGCATCGTGCTCGGCGAGGGCGTGATCGCGCGCCTTCTCGAGCTCGGAGGTCCGTTCGATGACCTTCCGCTCGAGCGTCGCATAGGATTCACGCAAATGCGCGGCCATCCGGTTGAACTGGTCGCCGAGGGCCTCGAGCTCGTCACCCGTCGTGATCGCGAGCCGCAATCCGAGGTCGCCGCTCTCGATCCGCCGCGCGCCCTGCGTCAGCATCTGGATCGGCACGGTCATGCGCCGGCTGAGCCAGAGCGACACCAGGGTGGCGAAGGCCAGCAGGACGATCAGCAGGAACGTCGACCGTCCGATCGAGGCGTAGATCGGCGCGTAGGCTTCGCTGAGCGGAAGCTCGACGAACACCAGCCAGCCGAGCGAGGGGACCGTGGCATAGGTCGAAAGCACGCGTTGCCCCGAAAAATCCTCCTTGATCAGTCCGCCGGAGGGCGGCCCGACGCCGTCGAGCGCGGCGCGTACGTCCGGATGCCCGGAGAGATCGCTGCGGCGGAGCGCCGGCCACAAATCGGGATGCGCGATCAGCACGCCGAGGCGATCGACCACATAGGCCTTGCCGGTGTTGCCCACCCGGATCCCGGCGACGAGGTCCCAGATGAAGCGCAGATTGACCTCGGCGACGACCACGTTGGGCGTGCTGCCGGTGCCGCGGGTGGCGATCGTCATGAAAGGTTCGGTGTCGCCGAAAAAATAGACCGGCCCGTAATAGGCCAGGCTTTCATTGGCGCCGCGGAAGGCTGCAAACGAGGAGTGGTCGGCGTTGCTGCCGATCCTGTCCGCGACACGGCGCGACACGCGCACCTGCTCGCGGCCCTGCGCATCGAGCTCGGTCAATTCGGCGATCGCGGGCGAGAGGCGCATCAGGCGGATGGCGTTCAGACGCTCGTCTTCGTTGGTCGAGAGCTCTGCGGGCAGGCGGGCGAGCCATCTGATCTGGTTCTCGATCTGGCCGATGAACTGGCCGATCTGAATCGCCGCGCTCGCGGCCTGCTCGCGCTGGGTCGCCGCGAGAAGCTGCTTCTGCTCGCGATAGGAGAACCAGACGTCGAAGCCGGTGTTGATGGCGAGTGCGGCGAAGGCGAGGGTGACGATCGAGTAGAGATATTTGCGGAACAGCCGGCCGGGAGGCGTCCGCAAATGTCCCTGGTCGACCGCCTCGTTCACTCGCGAATCTCGTCGGCGCGCACCAGCAGCGTGAACGGGATCTTCAGCCCGAGCGCATTGGCAACTGTGCGGTTGATCAAGAGCTCGTATTTCCGCGGCGATTGCACCGGGAGATCGCCGGCCTTGGTACCGCGCAGGACGAGATCGACATAATCGGCCGAGCGCACCTCCAGCGTCGGCCCGTAGCTCATCAGCCCGCCGGCATCCATGAAGTAGTGGAACGGATAGATCATCGGCACGCGATATTTCGCCGCCGTCGCGACGATCGCCTGCCGGTTCACCACCAGGAAGCTGTCGACGAGCGAGATCATCGCCGCCTTCGGCGGCTCGGCGAAGCGGCCGATCGCGCCGTCGATCTCGGCTGCCGTGCTGATCGGCGTGAGGACCACGGTCACGCCCGAGGCCGCGGCCTCTTGCTCGACGGAGTCGAGGTAGAAGCGCCCGGCGCGAGGCGTGCTCGCCGGATTGAACAGCACGCCGACGCGCCGGATATCCGGCACGGCCTCCTTGATCAGCTGAAGCCATTTGCCGCCCATCTCCGCGGTGCTGCTGGTGAAGCCCGTGACGTTGCCGCCGGGATGAGCGAGGCTTTGAACGAAGCCATTGCCGACGGGGTCGTTGGATGTCGCGAAGATGATCGGGATGGTCTTGGTGGCCGCCATGATGGCTGCGGTCTCGACGGTCGATCCGGTCAGGATGACATCCGGCCTGAGCTCGATGAGCTCCGCGACTGCGGCCTTCATCTTGTCCGGACCGCCGAAGCTGGAGCGGACCTCGAAACGGTAATTGACCCCTTCGACCCAGCCACGCTGTCTCAGGCCCGCGATCAGCGCGCCTAGGCGCGTCGTCGAGCTTTCGCTCATGTTTCGTCTGGTCAGCTCGTCGTCGAGCGACAGGCTGGTGATCGAGGCGACTACCCGCATGCGATCCGGCGTTGCGCCAAGCGCAAGGAAGCCCGCGGCGGTTGCGCCCGCAAGGCGAATGAAATCGCGGCGGGCGACCGCCGGCACAACGCGGGCAGGAGCAGGCCGCTCAGTCATGAAATGTTTCGCAAAAGTTGTCCCCGACCTTGTGCATAACGCGAAAGCCTTGCGGCGACAATTGATGAAAATATGCGCCTGTGAATGTTCATTCGCAGCCACGGGCAGTCCAATACCGTATTGCTAGGTGAATCGTTGTTTCAGGCTTGTTTCGAAGGTTTACGATGCGCAAAATCTATCTCGTTCCGGCCCTCGTCGGCCTTCTCACCACAGTTGCGGCCGGGCCGCTGGCGGCTCAAGGCGTGCAGGGCGTGACGCCCAGGCAGAAGGCCGCAGCGGCGCCGAAGGCGGTCGCGGCTGGTGCCTCGCCCGGCGCAGCAGCCCCTGCCAGTGCCGCGCCTGCAGCCCCGAGCGAGACCGCCCCCGCCGACGACAAGATCAAAGCGATCGACGGTTTCCGCTCCGCCAAGTTCGGCATGAACGAGGCCGACGTGCGCGCGGCGATGGCCAAGGATTTCAGCCCGAAGGCCGACGCGATCAAATCGCAGGACAATCCGTCCGAGCTGACCCACAGCGTGCTGCTGCCCGTTCCGGAGTTGCTGCCGAACGGCGGCACCGCCGAGCTCTCCTATGTGTTCGGCTACAAGTCCAGGTCGCTGATCCAGATCGGCGCGGTCTGGTCCAAGGCGACCGATGCGGCCATGACGCCGGAGAAGCTGTTCTCCAACGCCAACATCCTGCGCGCGCACTTCCTCAGCGAAGGGTTCAAGCCCGACTCCATCGCGGTCAACATGCCCGTCAACGGCGGCATCGTGATGTTCCGCGGCAGCGACGCCAAGGATCGTTCGGTGATCCTGCTGCTGCAGGGCACGTTCGAGAACAAGGAGAACAACCAGCGTGTGCTCACGCCGACGAGCCTGCTGCTGTTCTACGTGGCCGACGCCAAGAGCCCCGACGTCTTCAAGCTTCCGCCCGGCCAGTTCTGATCACGTGCCATCTCAATTCATTCTCCCACCCGGTTGTGGATCGGCGCCAATGCCGATGACGAGGATCTGAAATGCGCAGACCGTCTGCGAGGCGAGGCAACAACGAACGGATGCTGCAAGGACTTGCACGCTTCCGTTCGATGTCGCTGCTCTGCGCGATGCAGATGGTCTTCCTGCCGGTGTTCAGCGTCCGCCTTCAGGCGCAGACGGCGAACGTCATCACCCCTGACGGCCGCACCGGCACTGCCCTGCAGACCTCCGGCAGCGTCACCAACGTCACGACGTCGACGGTGTCGGGCGCCAACGCCTTCAACTCGTTCTCGCAGTTCAGCGTCGGGCAGGGCAACACCGTCAATCTGCAGCTGCCGACCGGCACGCAAAACCTCGTCAACATCGTTCACGACGCGCCGGTCTACGTCAACGGCACGCTCAACTCCTACATGAACGGCGCCATCGGCGGTAACGTCTACTTCGCCGATCCCAAGGGCTTCGTCGTCGGCCGCAGCGGCACGGTGAATGTCGGCAGCCTCAACGTCTCGACGCCGACGCGCGAGTTCACCGACAGCCTGATCGGCGCCGGAGGGGCGATCAACGGCACGGCGGTCGGCAACCTGATGGCGGGCTCCTTCCCGGTCTCGCCGGACGGCAATGTCAGGATCTACGGCCGGATCAACGCCATCGATGGCGTGCGCCTGACCGGGCAGAACGTCTTCGTCGGCGGCGCGACCCAGCGCGATATCGCCAATCTCGACCACGCCGCGAAGTTCGCCGCGTCGGTCAATTCCAAGGGCCTGCGCAGCGCCAGCGCCATCACCGTGAGCAACGGCTCGATCCATATCGGCGCCGTCCACAATGCCAGGGTGAACGGACGGCTGACCGCGCGCAGCAAGACGACGACGCCGAGCAACATCACCGTTCAGGCCGGCCACAACATCGACGTCGGCAAGAACGCGAAGCTGAGCACGGCGAGCAAGACGGGCGATGCCGGCAGCGTCCTGGTCAAGGCCGGCAACGACCTCACAGTGAAGAGCGGTGCGGCGATCAACGCCGGCTCGAAGGCGGGCAATGCGGGCCTGGCAGAGCTGAGCGGAAACGGCGTCATCGACATCGGCAGCGGTGTCTCCATCAACCTCAGCGCGCCGAACGGCAAGGCGGGCACGCTGGTGATCGACCCGACCGACGTGGTGATCGGCGATACCGGGCAGGGCGACACCGGCGTGACGCTGTCGAACACGTCCGTCGCCAACGCCATCGCGGCGCTGAGCGCCGGTGCGACCTATGTCGTGCAGGCGGACAATTCGATCACGCTGGCCGCGCACGCGCTGATCGATGCCCGCCGTCTCGACGTCAACGGTCATTCGACCGGCAACGCCAACAATGTCGAGCTTGACGCGAAAACGATCAACATCGCCTACGGCGCCAAGATTCTCGCGCAAGCGGTCAATTCCGGAACGAGCTACACCGACGGCAGCGTCACCCTCGCTGCGACGGCGAGCCAGACCCTGGTGTCCGGCCACGCCTATGCGACGACCGGCATCACGGTCGATGGCCAGATTACCGGCGGAAACATCACGATCGGCGCGACCTCGACGGCCGTGTCGAACATGTTGAGCTCGGTGTCCGGCGCTTTCGCGATGCTCGGCGAAACCGTTGCGGGGCTGAACCTTGGCGTCAATGCCGGCTATGTCGCCGCGAGCGCGACGGCCAACGTTGCCATTAATGGTCATGCCAATATTTCCGCGAGCGGTAATGTCCTGATCACCGCGACGGGTTCGGAAACGGCGGCGGATCCGGTGCTCGCATCGACGATCGGAGGTGGTCTTCCGTTCGGCGCTTCGGCCGTGGTCGGCAACGTCGTCGGCAACGTCTCCGCCAACATTGCAAACGGCGCGACGATCAACGCCGGCGGATACCTGAACATCAATTCCACCAACGACGCCACGGTGAACGTCGCCGCGATCGCGGCAACCACCAGCGCGGCCGTGGTTGCAACGTTCGCCTATACCAACGCCTCTGTGACGACCAACGCGAATGTCGAGACCGGTGCCCATCTGAGCGCGGGAACGGCGAGCGGTTCGGCCGGCGGCCTCGCGGTCTACGCGACCAACAACAATAGCTTCTCGACATCAGCGACATCGGTCGCGCTGGATAATCCTGCGCTCAACGGCAATGTCGGCGGTGCGATGGCGATGAGCAACATCAATACATCCGCCAACGCGACGCTGGGATCATCGCTGGGAACCAGCGCGAACCCGATGACCGGTCCGGTCACGGTCAACGCCGTCTCGAACACCACGTCGAACTCGACCATGGCGTCGACCATCACCGGAACACCCACGTTGATCGCGGGCCTGCAGGGTGTTGCGGCCGTCGGCTCCGCGCCGACCAGTATCATCGTGTCGCAGATGACCAGCACGCTGATCACGGCCGATTTGAACCTCAAGGCCTCCGCGGCGCTTACGCTCGCCAACAGCACCGAAAATGCCACGGCGGCGATCGCGACCAATCCCAACGGCGGGGCACCCTCGATCTACACGACCGGCAATGTCGCGGTGGTCTCCAGCGTGACCGATGTCGGCGTGCGGAACAATTCGACGACGGCGGCGATCACCTCGAGCCCGATCAATGGCCAATCCTACGCGATCAGTGCGGCCGTGGCCTGGGGCAACTACACCCACAATTCCAATGCCTACATCGGCGAGGGCGTGACGATCAGTGCGCCGAACATCGGCGTCGCTGCAAACACCTCGATGCCGATCACCAACACCTGGACCCAATGGGCCGGGTTGACCGAGGTGCTGAGCCATCTCAACGGCAGTCTTGGCGTCAGCGGCAACATCATCACCAGCTACGCGAACGCAGGCGCCGACGCAGGCGACACGCTCGGGATTTCCGGCTCGCTGAACAATTTCATCGTTCACAACAACTCGACGGCGTGGGTCGCGACCGCCGCCAACCTGAATGCGACCTGCACCGTCGCATCGTGCGGCAGCGGCGCGTGGACGGCCAATCTCAACAACGGCACCCAGGCTTTCGACGCGACGCTTGCCGTGACGGCGAGCTCCTATACTGCGTCGATCGACGTCGCCGGTAACATCGGCACGTTCGGCTTCATCGGTAATACGTCGGGAGGCTCGTCTTTCGGCGGCTCGCTCAATCTGGTCCAGCTCTCCAACAACACCATCGCCGGCGTCGCCGCCAATGCCACGGTGAAGGCGAACGACGACATCTCCGTCGAAGCCGTCACGACCGACCAGTTTTTCGGCGTCGCGCCGACATCGGGCAAGGCCCAGGGTGCGCTGGCGCTGAACGGCATCACCTCGATGGCGCTGATCGACAATACGACCCACGCTTCGATCGGAGCGGGGGCTATCGTCGAGGCGCCGACCGTCAACATCTATGCCGCGCAGAACCTGTCGATGCTGTCGATCGCCGGTGCGGTCTCGATCGGCGCCAACTCGGCGGTTGGCCTCGCTGTCGCCTATCTCGGCGCGACCGCCGACACGGCAGCCTATATCGGCGACAACAGCAACGATATCCGGGGTGGCACTTTCAACGTCGATGATCCGTTCTCCGGAACCAGCGGCGGCACCGGCTCGGTAAAGGCCGACAACCTGATCATTTCCGCGACGACATCCGGCCGCATCACCGCGGCATCGATCGCAGCCGCGATCTCGGAGCCCGGCGTGTCCAGCTTCGCGACCAAGGCGCAGGCGGTGACGTCAGCCGCGACCGGCGGGACCGCGGGCGTCGCAGCTGGAGCAGGCCAGGTCGGTTCGAAGTCCGGATCGAGCACCAGCGGGTTCAGCATCGATCTCGCCGGCAGCTCCTCGGTGAGCGACGTCTCGCTCGGCACCAGCGCCTATATCAGGAACGCCGGGACGATCGACAAATACACCACGACGAACCTGGTGAGCACCAAGACACTCGTCCAGGCGCTCAACGACACTATTCTGGATAACGGCTCCGGTTCGGCTGCGGCCAACATGGCCGGAAGCGAGGGATCAACCAGTGTGGCCGTCGGCGGCGCCATCGCGTCGGCGATGTCGAGCAACAACACGCTCGCCTATATCTACGGCACGACGCTGAACAATCAGGACACGTTGAAGGTCATGGCGCTCAATGGCGGCTCTGAAACCGTCGTCGCGCTGGGCATCTCGGGATCGAAGGCCAATTCCGCCTCGTTGTCGGCCTCGGTCGGCATCATCACGGACAGCGCCAATGCCTATATCGAGAGCTCGACCGTCACCGGCCGGACGGGCGTTGTCAACCGCACCCTCGAGGTCGACGCCTACCAGACCACGAATATCGCAATCGGCGGCGGCGTGCTCTATTTCTCGGGTGGCAAGGCCGGTGTCGGCATCGCGCTGACATATGCCTCGATCTCTGATCCCACGAACCGGAAGGCGACCGACGCCCACATCCTCTCGAGCTCGATCTCCAACTACGACACGCTGCAGGTGCTCGCCGACAATGCCAGCGTGATCGCGGCCGGCGCGGCGTCGGGCGGCGCGTCGACGAATGGCAACTCGCTGACCGGTGCCATCGTGGTCGACGAGATATCGCCGACCACGACGGCCTACATCGACAGCGGTGCGACGGTCAGCATCAATGTCGGGTCGATCACGGTGATCGCCGACAGCGGCGACGTGTCAGCGCTGGACACCGCGCTCGGAAATCTGGTCAAGACGTCGAACAACGGGCTCCTCGCGTCGGACACCTGCACGACCCACGGCGGCACCGGAGGGCAGAACTGCGTCGACTTCAGTGCGGCCGCGCTCAACGGGGGAGTAGGTAGCGGACCCGGCGGCGGCATTGTTTCCGTCGCCGGCGTCATCGAGGCCGCCAAGAATGATATCGGCGCTTCGCTGGTCTACGACACCATCGCGACGACGCATTCGGCCTACATTGCCAACGTGCTGACGACGGCGGTCGGTCGCGTCAACGTGACCGCAACCGACTCCTCGGCGATCCAGTCGGTCGCCCTCGGCATCGGCGCGGCCAGCGGACAGTTCGCCGGTACCGCCGCGCTGACGATCAGCTCGATCACCAACACCGTCTCGGCCAGCATCGGCAAGACACAGTCGAACTCCACGAGCTCGACTGTGTCGGCCGGCTCCGTGACGATCAACGCGACTGACAATTCCAAAATCACCGGTTCGGCTGCAGTCGCCGCGATCGCGCCGAATGGCGGAAACGCCGCGGGTCTGTCGCTCGTCAACAGCAACATAGCCAACAATGTCAGCGCCGGCATCACCGGTTCGAAGGTGACCTCGACAGGTACCGTCGCCCTCGGCGCAACTTCGAACGCCACGATCTCGACGGTCGCCGTCGGTATCGCGATATCCTCGCAGGTCGGCCTCGCAGGCTCCGTTGCGACCAACCTGATGGGGACCAACGTCATTGCCAGCATTACCGACAGCGCGGCGCTGGGCGCCACCAAGGGATCCGACGTCACCGCCAACAACAACGTGGCGGTGATCGCAAACAACACGGACAACGTCGTCGTGTCCGCCGGCGCGCTCTCGATCTCCAAGGGCCCGGCCGGCGGCGCCGGCTCGATGGTGACCAACCAGATCACCGGCAGCACCTCGGCCTATATCAGCGGAGCAAACACCAAGGTCGACGCGCTCGGAACCAGCTCGACCGACACGCTGTCGGTCAACAGCGGAACGCTGGCGCACGCGAACGATCTCAGCGGCTTCCAGGCGCCGACCGACCACACGCCCGATCTGAGCGAGACCCAGGATATTGTGAAGGGGCTCGCCGTGGTCGCAAGCTCGCACCAGGCGGTCGTGACCAATGTCATGACGATCGCGGCCGGCACCGGCATCTCCATCATGATCAACCCGATCACCTCGGTGCTGAGTGGGTCGACCAACGCCTATATCGACAGCGCCAGCATCGATACGCGGCTGACCAGTGCCGGATTGCTGCCGCAGATCGACGTCGCCGCCTCGAGCTTCTCCTATTCCGGCGCGTTCGGCGCCGGCATCGTGCCTCCGACCGGCACCGGCGGTGGCGGCGCGACCATCATCTCGACGACGATGTCGCGCACCACGATGGCCACCATCACCAATTCGACCGTCGGCAGCCTTTCGTCGACGACGACCCCGACCGTCGGCGCCGTCACCGTGAAGGCCAATGCCGAGCAGGATGCGTCCTCGATCGGCGTCGGCTTCAACACCGGCTCGGTTGCTCTCAACGTCTTCACTGCGACCACCGAGGCCTATGTCGACGGCGGCGCGATGACGGCGTCGTCGCTGACCGTGAACGCCTATGACACGACCGCCATCTACTCCGCGGGCGGATCGGCGGCCTATGGCAGCCAGGCCGCGGTCGCGGCCGCGTTCCTGGTCCAGGTCTCGGCCAACCGGACCGAGGCTTATGTCGGCGACGAATTCTTCTACCATGGCGGCAACACGACGCACACGACCGCGCTCAATCTGACCGGCGCGCTCGACGTCGAGGCCACCACGAAAGACCGCTTCGAGGCCTATTCCGTCGGCGGCTCGCTCGCGACCGGATCGGCCGCGATCGCCGGCATGGCGAACATCGAGATCGCCAACAACACCACCATCGCCGGCGTCTACGACACCACGCTGCAGTCGCCCACGGGCGGCGCGGTCACCATCAGCGCGAACGAGGATGTGGCGATCAAGGAGATCGCCGGCGCGCTCGCGATCGGTGCCAGCGGCTCAGGCGTCGGTGTCGGCGCGGCCGCCAACGTGCTGGTCTTCAAGAGCCAGACCATTGCGGAAAGCGTCAACAGCGTTCTGAACTCCTCCGGCGCGATCAATGTCGGCGCACTCAGCACCAAGGAAGTGGTGTCCTACGCGGTCACGGCGGGCATCGGCGGCAGCGTCGGCATCGGCGCGACGGTCGGCGTCATCATCATCGGCGAGAACACGGCCGATTCCGACACGCAGATCCAGGAAACCGGGCAGTTGGATCAGCGCGACGGCAACGGCCACAACAACGGCACCATCACGGCGGTCAACAGCAGCACCAGCAATTCGCACGGCAGCGATGCGGTCGCGGGCGGCATCGCCGGCAATCCGAACAACGCTCATGTCAGCTCGACCTACGACGTCAGCACCGTGCTGGTTGGCGGCGCT
This sequence comes from Bradyrhizobium monzae, assembly GCF_021458635.1. Taxonomy (GTDB): domain Bacteria; phylum Pseudomonadota; class Alphaproteobacteria; order Rhizobiales; family Xanthobacteraceae; genus Bradyrhizobium. The sequence continues at coordinate 612,470 of NZ_JAIRDQ010000002.1, read as the reverse complement.
GACGGCGTCACCGCGCAGATCGCGGGCGGCAGCGTCACGACCACGCAGCAGGTCAATGTCGGCGCCACCAGCGCCAATGCGACCAAGATGTATCTGCTCGGCGCCGGCTTCGCCAAGAATGTCGGCATCGGTGCAGGCATCGGCTACACCAGCGTCAACAGTCGTGTGACAGCGAATCTGAGCTCGGCCGTCGCCGCGCCATCCGTCATGGTTGCGGCCGTGGTCAAGGACGCCGGCACCGGGCCTTATGCCGGCCAGACCATCAACACCGAGGCGATCGCGGGCGGCGCGGCGCTCTACTTCGGCGCGGATGCGGCGGTGGCGATCGGCAACGTCTCCAACCATGTGACGGCAGAGCTTGGCGGCTCTGTGACCGGGACGGGCGGCAGTGGTGTCGCCGTGATGGCACAGGATTCCTCGACCCAGATCGTCTTCACCGGCGGCGTCACCGGCGGGGCCGCGGCGGTCGGCGCCTCGGTCTCGACGGCGAGCCGGTCGAGCACGGTCTCGGCAAAGGTGCTGCAGGGGGCCGACGTCGATACCTCGACGCTCGCCGTCGGCGCGCAAGGCGCGGGCACCCTGACCACGACGGCAACGGCGCTCGGCGGTGGCATCGTCGCGGGCGTCGGTGCCGACGCCGAGGCCCACGAGAATTCAAGCGTGCTCGCCGAGATCGGCAACGGCGCTACGATCACGACTTCGGCGACCGCGGTCGGCACGCTGGTATCGGCGTCGATCACGCCCAATCTGTCGAGCAGCGCAATCGGCGTCTCGGTTGGCGGCGGTGCGGTCGGCGTCGCCGTCGCCCAGTCGACGGTCGGGGCCCAGGTCACGGCCGATATCGGCGACAACACCATCTTCTCAGGCGGCGCGATCTCCGTGGCCGCCATGGCGCTGGTCCCGACGGGCGGCACGACGACCAACGCCTGGGCACTCGCAGGCGGTGGCGGATCGCTGATCGGTGCCCAGGGCAGCTACGCCAAGGCTTCGGAGAACGCGACGGTCAACGCCTATGGCGGGACCGGAATTACGCTTCCCAACGCAAACGTGACCATTGCGGCCGAAAACGACAGCGCCCAATACGCGGAGGCAACCGGTCTTTCGAGCGGGTTCCTGGCGTTGGGTGCGACCGTTGCGCAGACGTCGTCGAGCGCGCAAACCTACGCCTATCTCGGGGCGGGCGCGATCACGTCGGCAACCAACATCGGCGCTCTCCAGATCACGGCCACCGGCATCGATACCAATGTCTCCAGCGCCCTGGTCGGCGCAGGCGGCACCTATGCCGGCGCCGCGGCGGTGGCAACCACAAGCTCGACCGCGACCACCGAAGCGAGGATGGACGGTAACGGGACCGACGACACGCTCTATCTCGGCGGTCTCAATATCCGCGCCAAGCACACCACGAATTACGCAGCCAGCGGCGACGCCTACCAGGCGTCCACGGCTGGTGTCTCCGGCGGCAGCGCGCAGAACACCGTGACCACGAACACGACCGCCGAGGTGGGCACGCATCTGATCATCAACTCCGCCGGCGGCGACATGGATGTCATCAGCAACGACATCGTCAACCAGGCCGGCGGCGGCGCGCGCTCGGGCTCGGGCGGCATGTTCTCGGGCGCCGCAGCGCTCAGCAACTCGACCGTCACCCAGACCGTCACCACCAATATCGATGCCGGGACGGTCCTGAGCCTCAACGACGATCCGCGGACGACGAGCGCGGTGATCAACATCGAGGCCTACAACACGCTGAATACGAACGACACGGTGAGCCTGGCCACGGCGAGCTTCTTCGCCGGCGGCGGCGCCGAATCCGACATGACGGCGACCGCCACGCTCCAGGTCAACATCAATGCCCGCGAGCTGTTCAGCGCCGGCAAGATCTATGTCGGCACCGCCGCGAAGATGGCGGCGGCCAACAATGCCAACGCCAGTCTCTACGGCGCCATTGCTGGCGTCGGCGCCAGCACCAACACCTGGGTTCACGCCAACCAGGCCGTGAATGTCGGCAGCAACGCCAAGGTCGAGGCCTGGGGCGACATCACCATGTATGCGGGCCTTGCCGGCGACGGTAGTGCTTTCAGCAGCGTGCAGGCCACAGCGACGACGGTCGTCTACAATAACACGGCCATTCCGATCTCGACCCTATATCGCGGCACGGCCAATGCCGACGACACCACGAGCCTGACGCTCGCCAACACGTCTAGCGTGCTCGGCGTACAGAACATCTATCTCGGCGCAACCCAGGGACAGGTCACGGCCACCGGCAACGGCAGCAATTACAATCCGTATCTGGACATCTTCAGCGCCAAGAACAGCGACAACCACAGCCACACCAGCGGCACCGGCGATGTCGCACTCAACGGCCTGGTGGTGGCGGGCATCAACGATGACCTGACCGTCACGATCGAGCTTGGCGCGACCGCGCCGACGCTGAGCACGACAAGCCCTTACTCCACGCTGTCATCCACCCTCGAACTGGTTTCCGACGTCAATCACTTCAATCCGGTGATGAGCTGGAACCACCAGACGGTCCAGTACACCGTCGTCAGCAGCTTCAATCCCTATCAGCTGATCGTCAATCAGCTGGTGTCGCTGACTGGCCTGACCGCGGCGCAAATCCGCTCCCAGCTCGCGACGTCGACGACGGCGAACCCCGCCACCATGTCGCCGTCCGGCACCGATCAGACCGGCGACATCCAGCGCCAGATCAACACCTTGATCCAGCAGGCGCCATTTACCACGGACGCCGCAGGCAACGCCTTCTCACTCGGCGACATGCTGGTGTCCGCCGGCAACGTCTCGATCCTGGCGCAGAAGCTGACCGGAAACAGCGGCACGAACCCGGCCGCGCCGGCTGTCATCGCGCGCAGCTCGCCGATGATCAAGATCGAGAACAAGGGTCTCGAGTTCATGGACCTGAACAACCTCACGGTCACCAACGTGAGCGGCGGCAACATCACCTACCGCCAGATCGACCATGTCGATCCGGATTCGCATTCCAACGTGACCTTCACCGCCACGCCGAGCGCGTCGCCGCTGATCGACATCTCGGCCACCTACAACCGCCTGGATGCCGTCACCGGCCAGGCCGTCGACCAGAACGGCAACGCGCTCACCAGCACGCCCGACATCTATCTGGACGGGGCGATCACCAACGAGAACGGCCTGCTCAAGATCACCAACAATTCCGGCAGCGTCGTCGCGTCGCAGGCCATGACGGCGGCGACCATCCAGATGGTGGTGCCGAAGGGCTCGTTCACCTATCTCGGCGGGCTCGGGAGTCTCAAAAACACCAACGACGATGTCGCCGCGCAATGGGCCAGTACCGAATTCAAGCCGGGTGACACCGATACGCTCACGGCGGTGATGTTGGCGGCGACCTATCTCGGCGCCTACGGCGACTACGCGACCAGCCCGCATATCGGCGGGGGCGGCAATCACCCGTATTTCTATTACTGCTGCGTCGACGGCAACAACGGCGTCCAGCAAACGGTCTCCGGGCCCGACGCCAGCAAGATCTTCACCGCGCGCATGCTGGATCTGTATTACGACCGCACGTCGCTCTATTCGGCGATCTTCCTGCCGATGGGCCAGGGCGCGCCCGGCGATGGAAATGAGCACGCTGGCAGCGTGCCGTACCCCGCCACGCTCGCAGTCATCGAGGGACCGACGACCCAGAGCATCACCACGGCGCCGTGGCACCAGCACGACTATGACGGCCTGGGCGTCTACAGCGACACGACCAGCGGTTCGAGCACATACTCCACCCCGTTCAACTGCGCGACCTGCGATGCCTACTTCCAGGTCATCAACATCCAGCCGGCCGCGATCACGCCGATCACCGCGCCTGCGCCGCACACCCAGATTGCAAACGACGCCCAGATCATCGGCAAGGCGATCATCATCTCGGCGTCCGTGATCAACATCAACGGCACGCTCCAGAGCGGCTCGAGCAGCAACTACTCGGTCAACATCGGCGCCGCTGCGTATGACGCGATCTACGGCACCAACGGCCTCAAGAACCGCAACGGGGGCGCGGACTTTGCCCAGGCCCAGGCCAACGCGCAGCATGGCGTCTATTACGACATCACGAGCGCCGTGACCACGTCGGCCGCCCACGATGCCATGATCGGGGTGAAGTACAACGCTCTCACCGACCAGCTCGTCCTGAACAGCGTTGTGCAGGGCTCGGGCGGCTACATCTATTTGAACGGCAAGATCATCTCGACCTCGACCGTGGACGGCCAATCACAGGGCAAGCTCGTGATCAACGGCGGTTCCGGTACGGTCTCGGTCAACAACACCAGCGGCCTGCAGCTCGTCACCAACACCATCAACACCGGTGTCACCACCCCCAGCGTGATCGAGATCGTCGATCAGCTCCAGCAGCAGACCAAGTGGTACGTGTTCGATCCCACTGCTGCGGCCGGCCAGCAGGTGTCGACCTATGTGACCAACAGCGTCAATGCGAACCAGTACACCGCCTCGATGCTGAACGGCGTCAGCGGTACGGCAGGCGTCCAGTACAGGCCGCAGGCCGACATGCTTTATCAGTGGGTCGACAGCGCGACGCTGGATCGTTCGCCGACCAGCACGCAGTTCGACTACGGCTGGAGTTATACCGGCGCGCATCCTTGGACCCGCGCGGTCAGTCTGGTGTCCGGAGTGCAGGCCTCCAACTACCAGGAAGTCGTCACCGCGACCGGCAGCTATTACATTCCAAACGACAGCAGGCCGGGCAACAACGGGCAGACCACCCATTCCGACTGGTGTTGCGGCGCCGACGGCCAGTACAACTGGTACCAGGAAATCTACACGCACCTGACCCTGACGCTGACCAACACGGTCAAGGCGTCAAACCCGATCGACATCGTGTTCAACGGCGGTGCTACCAGCACGGTTGCGGTCAACTCGAACTCCAGCATCACCCTCAACGGGTCGATCAACAATGTTCAGGGCACCACCTCGATCACGGCCAGCGGCGCCAACTCGTCGATCAAGGTCGGTGCGAACGCCAACAACCCGGTGATTTCAGGCACCAGCGTCAACCTGTCTGCGCCGGGCGGTATCGGCACGCTCGGCACGAGCGGCGTTCCGGTCCAGGTGCAGCTCTATGGCGGCAGCCTGACCGCCAACTCGGTCGACCACGATATCTCGATCGCTGCGATCGGATCGCTGTCGATCAACCAGGTGAAGGTGAGCCCGACGGTGACCGGCAACGCGCCGCAGGGCAGCGTCTTCCTCTCGGCCATCGGCGACATCAACTCGGCGTCCCCATACGACATCAATAATCCCGTCGTGATCGGCAAGAATATCGAGATCGACTCCGCTGCCGGCGCGATCGGCGCGACAAGCGCGGTCGTCAATAATGCGACAACCCTGACCAACATCAATCCGCTGGTGATCCAGGCGACGGGAACGGTTCAGGCCAACAGCACCGTCGATGGCGGCGTCCTCGACAGCTCCTCCGCGACCGGCACCTACATCGTCCAGTCCAGGGGCGACCTCCGCCTCGGCACGGTCCAATCGACCGGCGGCCCGGTCTTCCTGGAAGCCGCCGGCTCCGACGGCAACCCGGCCAACATCCTGAACGGCCGGGCGGCCGCCGGTATCACCGCGGCGGAGAGCGCGCATCTCCAGGCCGTCTGGGCCAATCTCGACCTGCTCAACGGCAATCCCGCCACCGCCGCCGTCAACAGCTACCAGTCCATGGTGACGTCGGCCTACAACGACTACTTCCAGCTCAAGAACATCGCCTTCGCGAACGGCAGCACCTACGCCCCGACCTCGGTGGGCCTGACGGTGCTGCGGGCGCAGGTGGCGGCCAAGCTCGGTATCGCTCCGGCGGCCGTCTCGACGACGGACATGCAGGTCGAGGCCACGACACGGTTCCTGAGGGACCAGTTCCTGCTCGGCAAGATCTCCACTGACCAGCTCAAAAGCTCGTTGACGACCTTGCTCGGCGCGGCGCCGGCCGACCCGCTGGCGACCGTGTTCGGCAGCTCGCTGTCGACGACGCTATTCTCGAAGCTGTTCGACGGCGTGACTACCGCCAATCAGCGGCTGCCGAGCAATGCGGCGCTGCAGGCCGCGCTCAATACCTACAATGCGTACTACACCTACACGCTCGCATCGACCGAGGCGGTCTACGGCATCATCACCGCGGGCGCGCAGTGGACGCAGAGCCAGCTTGCCTACACGGTCTCGTCGTCGGCCGTCGGCGCGGCACCGCCGCCGATCGACCCGAACGTCGCGGCCAACATCAGCGCGAGCCAGATCATGCTCTACGCGCCGCACGGTTCGGTCGGCAATTCGGCCGCGCCCCAGACGTTCACCTTCACCAGCGTCGATTCCTCGTCGCTGACGACGGTGCAGCGGGGATTGCTCGCCTCGGCCGGTCCCGGTCAGCTCACCGTCGGCGCCACCACGGATCCGACGACCCATGTCGTGACCCATACGGTCAGCCTGTCGCAGCAGAACCTCGTCGTTCTCGACAACCCGACGGCGATCTCGGCCAAGGCGCTGTCCAATATCTATCTGGGCAGCAAGAACAGCCTCACGCTCGGCGGCATCACCGCGAGCTACGGCCCGATCGCCGCAGCGCAGGCCAACGGCATCCAGGTGACCGGCCGCGGCGACGTCAAGCTCGACGCCGTGACCGGCATCACCGCTGCCGCCGGCGTGACCGGTGTGCCCGTGATCTCAGGTGATATCGCCAATCTGACCCTGATCGCCGAGCACGGCAATATCGGCGCTCCCGGGACCGCCGGAAGCAATCCCGCGACCAACGCGAACGCGATTCAGATCGCCTTCGCCGACCCGGCCAACGACCAGCTCGACCAGGTCTCGTCCGGGCAGGGCATCTATGTGAAGCAGACCACCGGCGATCTCATCCTCGGCAACATCTCCGCCGGCAACGAGATCCAGCTTGCCGCGACCGGCAGCATCTATGGCGAGGCCGGCTTCTCGGACCGCAGCGCGATCCACATTCTGGGCACAGACATCGATCTGCGCGCCGGCGGCAATATCGGCTTCAACGGCTCGACCTTCCAGCCGCTGCAGGTGAATATCTCCGGCGCCGTCACCGGCTCTGCGGGCGGCGATTTCAGCCTGCTCGCAGTTACCGGCGACCTCGCGGTCGGCACCAGCGGTGCCTATGGATCGCTCACGGCGGGCGGCGCGATGACGCTGAACGTGCCGCGCGGCGCGCTCACCATCAATGCCGATCTCACCAGCGACGGCTTGATGCAACTCCTCGCCAACCGCGGCATGACGTTCGCGGCCGGCACCGGCGCGGCGCCGATGGTCGCGACCAGCAGCTCCGACGGCGTGACCCTGGTTGCCGCGACGCTGTCGATGGGCGCCTATTCGGCCATCAACGCGGCCGGCGTGATCTCGGTGACCACCACGGGCGATGCGACGATCGGTCAGCTGAATTCGTCGCTGTCCTATGCGGCGGCCAGCAACGCTCCCTCGATCATCGTCACCGCGGGTGGCGTCGCCTCGCTGGGAGCGATCATCGACAATGGCGACGGACGGACCAGGTTCGTCGCGTCCGGCTCGGGCGCCGAACTTTCGCTGAGCGCATCGAACGGCATCGGCACCGCGACGGACCGGTTCATCTTCAGCGCGGCACGGCTCTCGGCGAGCGCGAGCGCCGGCGACATCTATCTGAAGGCGCTCACCGACACCGACGCAACGTTGCTGTCTGCCGCGAAGGGCAACGTCGACATCCTCGGCACGGGTGGCCTGACGCTCGACCAGGTGGTCGCTGGCACGGCGACGGGTGCGAGCGGCAGCTTCAGCGCCGTCACCGCCAGCGGCAGCATCGTGATTGGGACCGCCAGCAGCAGCGGCTTGCAGACGATCCACGCCAGCCAGAACGTGACGTTCAACTCGCTCGCCTCCACCGGCAATGCCGGCGACGTCGGCAACATCGACGTCACCGCCGACAACGGCTTCATCCTGGCGCAGACAGTGACGTCGGGCGGGGTGACGACGCTGGGCTCAATCTCCGCCAACGGCTCGGCGACGTTGCAGGCCGCCACGTCCATCACCGGCAACACGCTCGCGGCGACGACCGGCTCAGGCCTGCTGACCGCCGGGGGCCCGATCAACTGGAACGTGCTCAACGTCGGGACGACGCTGGGCGCGACTGCGGGCCAGGGCAGCATCACTTTCCAGACCGCACAGAGCGGCGGCACGCAGACCATCCACGCCCACGACAATTTGATCTTCAACGCGCTCACGGCGACGGGCATCAATGGCGACGCCGGAAGCATCAACGTCGATGCGGACAATGGTTTCATCCTGGCGCAGACGGTGATGTCCGGCGGCGTGACGACGCTGGGCTCGGTCTCGGCCAATGGCTCGGCGAGGCTGATTGCCGCGGGAACCAACTTCGGTCATAACCTCACGGCCGCGACCGGCAACGCGCTGCTGCAGGGCACCGTCGTCAAGTGGGACAATATCAATGTCGGCGGCACGCTCGGCATTACCGCGACGGCAGGAGGGATCACCGTCGGCACCGCCATCAGCGGCGGCACGCAGACCCTGCATGCCCACGACGACATCGTCTTCAGCCAGCTCACCACGACCGGCATCCCGGGCGATGCAGGTGGCATCGACGTCAAGTCCGAGACCGGCAAGCTTCGCGGCGGATCGATCTCCGCCAATGGCGACACGCATTTCGATGTGGCCGGTGGGGTCTCGTTCGACCGGATCAGCGGCGACGTCGTCAAGCTGACCTCGTCGGGTGACCTGACCATCAACTGGGTCAGCGTGGTCAGGGAGCTCGATCTTGCCGCCGACACCATCACCGTCAGGGGTGAGCAGGTCCGCTCGAACCCGCCGGTCCCGCTGATCATGAACATCACCGGCTACAATGGCGGCATCGCGAAGTACGCCAACATCTCGATCGATCCTGATACCATCATCGTCAACAATTTCAGGGTGGTGGACGCGAACTTCCTGACCGACGCGCGCTCCGTGACGATCCTGAACGGCTACGTGCCGGGCCAGCTCCTGCTCACCACGGCGACCGAGCAGGTGCTGCTGAACAACCGGACGCTGGCGCCTTCCAATTGGCCGACGCTGCAGCTCTACCAGCCTGGCGGCGTGTTCACGATGAGCCAGGTCGGCAACGCCAATGTCACCAACGCCTATGTGGTGTCCTACACCGGCGATATCTCGGCAACCGTCTCGAACTACGGTTCGGGCCACGCCTGCTGCAGCGACTACACCGGTGCCAGCATGGCCCGCAACATCGCCGTCGACGGCGAGGGGCGTGAGAGCATCGACACCTGGCTGGCGCAGAAAAGCGGGGCAGGAACGTTCTACCAGCTCGGTCTCTCCGGCCATGCACGGCTCGACGCTTTGCTCTCGCCGCGGCCGGTCGAGACCATCGGGTCTGGTCCCGCCGTGAACGTCGAAGGGCTCAGCGACATGCGCAAGCTGCGCCGCCAGGGGCAGCGCGTGGGGCGCCCGGGTTGGAAGGACGCAGCAATCGGTGCAACGACGAAGCCGGCGGTGAGCCGCCTCGCGGAGGCGTGGTAGGTCAATGCGGGTTCTGGGGGCAGCACTGGGGGTTGGGCTTGCAGCGTCGAGCATCGTGGCCGCGCGCGCGCAGGTGCCCTCGATCAATCCCGGCGCGATCCAGAACGACATCGACCGCCAACGCCGCCAGTTCGAACAGCAGAGCGAGCCACCCAAGCTGAGCGGCCCGGCCGTGATCGGCGGCGCACGTGAGAAGTCGCCGCTGCTGAAGCCGGGCGGCCCGAAATTCCGCCTGCGCAAACTCGAATTCGACGGGTCCAAATTCATCACGCCGGCCGAGCTCGACGAGATCGCGAAGAAATATATCGGCAGAAACGTCGACATCGCGGCGCTGCTGCAGATCGTCGCCGATATCAACGCGATCTACACTGAGCGCGGCATCGTGACCGGCATCGCCACCCTGCCTGATCAGGATCCCAAGGACGGGGTGGTCAGGATCAAGCTGACCGAAGGCCGGCTCCAGAAGACGACCATCGAGGGCAACAAGCAGACCCGCACCGACTACATCCTCCAGCGCGTCAAGGAGCCGGAAGGCGAGGTCCTCGACGTTCCCAAGCTCAATCGCGACGTGACCTGGTTCAACCGGACCAACGACGTGCAGATCAAGGCGCTGCTCCAGCCCGGCGCGAGCTTCGGGCTGACCGACCTGCAGTTTGCGGTGATCGAGCCGCCGGTCGATACCTGGCAGCTCTTCGTCGACAATCAGGGCGCGGAGAATACGGGCCGCTGGGAAGGTGGCACGTTCTACAAGCGCCACGGCCTGTTCGGCGTCGACGACCGCCTGACCTTTTACGGCGTCCGTTCCGACGGCAATCTCAACGGCAACGTCGCCTACAGCATCCCGGTCAACCCCTGGGGCGGCCGCGCCGGCGTCAGCTATACCGAAGGCAAGATCAAGATCGTCGACGGGCCCTTCGTTGCGCTCGACGTCACCGGGCGCTCGAGCCAGGCCGCGGTCAATTTCAGCCAGCCGGTCTGGGTGACGCAGAACTGGCTGGTGCTGCTCAACGCCGCCGAGACCGAGGGCAAGACGGTGAGCCGGTTCTCGACCGTCGCCGTGACCGACGACCATTACGGCAAGGCCACGGCCGGCGTCTCCGTGACCAATTCCGGCAACACCTATTCGATCACGGTCGCGCCCGCCGTCAACTACATCGAATGGCAAGACCACGTGCTCGGCAACAACCGCACGTTCAACACCTATACCGGCACGCTGATCGCAAACAGCGCCGCGGGCCCCGCCAATTTCAGTGCGAACGTGCTAGCGAGCTGGCAGTACACGCACGAAAAGCTGCTGCCGGGCGACCAGATTTTTACGATCGGCGGTCCGACGACGGTTCGTGGCTATCCGACCAACGCGGCGTCCGGTGACAGCGGCTATTATTTCAACGCCGAGCTGCACTACAACTGGTCGCAATGGCTTAAGGGATTCGACACCTACATCTTCACCGACTGGGGTGCGGTGTATTCGACATTCCCCGGCGTCACGGAAATGACTTCCGTCGGCGTCGGGTTCTCCTGGACCTATGCGCAGTTCATGACGTTCGAGGCCAACTACGCAACGCCGCTGAAGAATGCGGTTTCGACCCAGCATCACTACGAGGCGTATGGCCGCGTCATCTTCCGCCCGCTGCTGATGTTCGAGAAGCAGCAGAGTGCTGCCCCCGTGGCCGCGGTTGCTGACAAGAGCAAGTCGTAGCTGTTAGCTTCCTCTCCGTCATGGCCGGGACAAGCCCGGGCATGACGAACTTGGGGTTACCGCCGCAGCGTGAATTCGTCCGCGCTACGCCGGTGCTCCCATGTCGCCCGCTCGAGCTCGGGCTGATCGCACTCCGCCTCGGGATAGCCGATGCAGAGATAGGCGATGAATTTCCAGGAGGCGGGCACGTCCAGCACGCCGTGGATGAGCTCCGGATTGAGGATCGAGACCCAGCCGAGCCCGATCCCGTCGGCGCGTGCGGCGAGCCACATCGCGGTGATCGCCGCGACCACTGAATATTCTGTCGTCTCCGGCATGGTTGCGCGGCCGAGCCCGTGGCCGATGTCGCTGGTCTTGTCGGCGAACACGGCGAGATGGCCTGGCGCTTGTTCGAGGCCCGAGAGTTTCAGCGCGGCATAGCGGCCGGCGCGCTCGCCGGAATAGCAATTCAACGCCTCGGCGTTGCAGGTCTTGAAATCGTCGATCACGGCGCGGCGGCGTGCGGCGTCATCGACGGTGACGAAGCGCCACGGCTGGCTCAGGCCGACCGACGGTGACAGACAGGCCGTCTCGATCAGCCGCTCCACGGCGCCGTCGGGCAGCGCATCGGTACGAAAGCGGCGCACGTCGCGGCGCCATACGAACAGCTCGTGCAATTGCCGGCGGAAGGCATCGTCGAACTCGACCATCAATCATCCTCCCGCGTGAAGGAAGGCTGCGGCCACCAGCAGGATCAGGATCTCGCCGACCTGCTCGAAAGCGCCGAGGATGTCTCCGGTCTGCCCGCCGATCTGACGGATGGCAAGCTGCGCCAGGATCAACCCGGCGAGGGACAGCAGGACCAGGCCAACCAGCGCCTTGGCCGGTCCGAGCGCAAGGGCGAGGGCGAGCGTTCCGACAGCGAAGGCGACGGCCACGCTGCGACCCGGCGGCGATCCGGCGCGCGCGGCGAGCCCGTCGGGACGCGCCGGGGTGACCAACGACATGAAGGCCGGCACGCCTGCGCGGGCTGCGGCGTGGGCCGAGCACAATGCCAGCATCACGGCCCATGGATTGGCGATTGCGGCCAAGGCACTCCAGCGCAGGCCGAACGACAGGATCAGTGCGCAGACGCCATAGCTGCCGATACGGCTGTCGCGCATGATCTCGAGCTTGCGCTCGCGCGTCCGTCCGCCGCCGAGGCCGTCGGCGGTATCTGCGAGCCCGTCTTCGTGCAGCGCGCCGGTGATGATAGTCGTTGTCGCGAGCGCGAGCAGGGCGGCTGTGCCTGGTGCCAGTCCCAACTTGCTCGCGAGCGCATAGACCACAGCGCCTGCAAGGCCCACCAGGAGTCCCGCGACCGGCAGCGCCCAGGTCGCGCGCGCGATGTCACCATCGCCGGCCGGTTTTGACGATGCCACCGGCACGATCGTGACGAAGGACGCCGCGGTTCTGAGATCGGCGACGACGTCTTTCAGAATGTCGGCGCGCGGCGTCATTTCAGTTTCATCGGCAGGCCGGCGACGACGAACTCGACTTCGTCCGCAGCCGCCGCAATGGTTTGGTTCATGATCCCGGCGGCATCGCGGAAACTGCGCGCCAATGCGTTGTCGGGCACGATGCCGAGCCCGACCTCGTTGGTGACGAAGACGACCGGGCTCTTCAGACGGGGCAGGGCGGCGGCGAGCTCGGTCACCTCGTGGTCCCAGTCGCGCTCCGCATGCATCAGGTTGGAGAGCCACAGCGTCAGGCAGTCGACGAGCCGCGCGCCGCCGCCGTCGGTCGCGACCAACGCGGGCACGAGGTCGAGCGGCACCTCGCGCTCGATCCAGTCGGTTCCGCGCCGAGCGCGGTGTCTTGCAATGCGCGCGTCCATTTCCGTATCGAGCGCCTCGGCCGTCGCGACATAGACGGGCCGCCCGGGGAAGGCGCACGTGCGCGTTTCCGCACGTTTGCTCTTGCCCGATCGCGCTCCGCCTGTGATCAAGATGACGGCCATCAAGGTCTCCTGTGGGCCTGACTAATCACCAATCGCGGCCAAAGACAAAGCCGAAATCAGGCACCCGGGGGCTTGCGCTCGCCCCTCGCTTTGCGCAACAGGGGCGGGACAGGAGGCAGGTGTGGGTTTTGCGGGCGCGATGGTGGTGGCGATGGCGGTGGATGCCCTGCTGGGCTGGCCGCCAAAATTGTTTGCGCGGATCGGCCACCCCGTGACCTGGCTGGGTCGGCTGATCGCCGCCATCGATACCGGCTGGAATCGCGATTCTGACCCGCCGGCGCTCCGCCGCGCTGCCGGCGTCGCCGGCGCGCTTCTGGTGATTGCGCTCGCGGTTGCGCTCGGTTGGCTGCTTCAATCGTTACTTCGCCCAGGCTGGATCCAGATCGTGCTGGCCGGCATATTGGCCTGGCCGCTGGTGGCGCTGCGTTCGCTGCACGATCATGTTGCGGCCGTCGCAAATCCTTTGCTGAAGCGCGATCTCGGTGCCGCGCGCGAGGCAGTGTCGCGCATCGTCGGCCGTGATCCGGCGGCGCTCGATGAAGCAGGCATCGCACGCGCGGCGATCGAGAGCCTCGCGGAGAACACGTCCGACGGCATTGTCGCGCCGGTGTTCTGGGGTGCGCTGTTCGGATTGCCCGGTATTTTGGGCTACAAGGCGATCAACACGCTGGACTCCATGATCGGCCATCGCAGCGAGCGGCACGAAGCCTTCGGCTGGGCGGCCGCGCGCATCGATGATGTCGCGAATTTCGTCCCGGCCCGCCTGACCGGATTTCTGTTCGTGCTGCTGGCGCCGCGGCGGTCCGAGGCGTTGTCGTGCATGACGCGCGATGCGCGCCGTCATCGCTCGCCCAATGCCGGCTGGCCGGAAGCGGCGCTGGCCGGCGCGCTCGGCGTGCGGCTCAGCGGCCCGCGCATCTATCACGGCAGCACCACCGACGAGCCCTGGCTCAACGAAGGCGCGCGTGATCCGCTTGCGGCCGATATCAGCGAGGGACTGACCGTCTACCGCCGCGCCATGCTGCTGCTCGCAGGCGTCCTTGCGATCCTGGCCTTCGCGTGAAAGAACAGGGCATGCGCGAGCACGGTGGAAATCTTGATCTGGCCCAGCAGCGTTTTGGCGGACGTGCGGATGACTGGATCGATCTGTCGACCGGCATCAACCGGCTGCCTTATCCCGTGGGCGAGATCGGCGCGCATCATTGGCAGGCGTTGCCGTCGCGATCCGAGATCGACGCCCTGCATCTGGCCGCACGGCAGGCCTATCGGACAAGCGCGCCGATCGTTGCGATGGGCGGTGCACAAGCCGCCATTCAATTATTGCCGCAGCTTGCGCCGCGCGGCCGGGCGGGCATCCTCGCGCCGACCTACAACGAATATGCTCCCGTTCTGTCGGCCGCGGGATGGGAGGTCGAGGAGGTCAGGACGCTCGATGCGCTGGCGGGGGCGAACCTTGCCATCCTCATCAATCCCAACAATCCCGACGGCCGCCGCTACGCACCGAAGGATTTGCTCGCGCTGTTGCCGCGCGTCGGTCACCTCGTCATCGACGAGAGTTTTGCGGATGCCGTTCCTGAGCTCTCGCTCGCCCCGGAAGCGGGGCGGCCGGGGTTGCTGATCCTGCGCTCGTTCGGAAAGTTTTATGGTCTTGCCGGCTTGCGGCTCGGCTTCGCGATCGGCCATGCGGATGACATCGCCAAGCTCGCGGCGGCGTCAGGTCCATGGCCGGTCTCCGGAGCTGCGATCGCGATCGGCTGCCGCGCGCTGCGTGACGATGCCTGGGCCAACGCGACGTCTGTGCGGCTTGTGCGGGACTGCGTTCGCCTCGACGACCTGGGGAAGTCGCAAGGCTGGCGGCTGGTTGGTGGTGCGCCCCTGTTTCGCCTCTACGAAACGGCCGATGCGCGTGCGGCGCAGGAAAAGCTCGCGCGTGGCCAGATCTGGTCCCGCGTCTTCGCGCAAAACCCGACTTGGGTTCGCCTCGGCCTTCCGGGCGCTGCGGCCGAATGGACACGCTTGACCGAGGTGCTAGCGCGCTAGCGCGATCAGGCCTTCGACGTCGAGATGCTTTTCGACGTGATCGGCGAGTGCGTCGAGTGCGCTCTCGACGCGCGCCTGATAGGGCTCGTCGCCCGCGGGAATATCGAGCTTCGCCAAGAATGCCTTGCGAAATGCATCCGACGCAAACAGGCCATGCAAATAGCTGCCCTGCACGCGCCCATCACGCGAGATCGCGCCTTCAGGCTCGCCGTTCAGTTTTGCGAATGGCCGTGCACGATCGGCTCCATCGGTACGGCCGATATGGATTTCGTAGGCCTGGATCGGCTGACCCGTCGCCGCATGCACCGCCGCGACACGCGTCAGCGTCTTCTGCGGGCTCATCACCGTCTCCACATCCAGAATCCCAAGCCCCGGCGTGTCGCCCGCAGGGCCTTCAATGCCGTCAGGATCGGCGACGCCGCGCCCGAGCATCTGATAGCCGCCGCAGAGGCCGAGCACATGGCCGCCTCTGCGGTGATGCGCGAGCAGGTCGATATCCCATCCCTGCGCGCGCAGGAAGGCGAGATCGCCGCGGGTGGATTTTGAGCCGGGGATGATGACGAGCCTGACGTCGCCGGGAATCGCTTCGCCCGGACGCACCATCACGAGGTCGACGCCCGGCTCGAGCTTGAGCGGATCGAGATCGTCGAAATTGGCGATTCGTGACAGCGCGAGGCAGGCGATCTTGCATTGGCCCGGTTTGCGCGCATCGCTCAGGCCGAGCGCATCCTCGGCCGGCAGCTCGCCGGCGCGCGCGAACCAGGGCAGCACGCCAAGGCCGCGCCATTCGGTCTTTGCTTCGATCAGCTTGTAGCCGTCGTCGAACAGCGTGGGATCGCCGCGAAACTTGTTGATGACAAACGCCTCGATCATCGCGGCATCGTCAGGGTCGATCACCGTCTTGATGCCGACGAGTTGCGCGATGACGCCGCCGCGATCGATGTCGCCGACCAGCACCACCGGCACATCGGCCTTGCGCGCGAAGCCCATATTGGCGATGTCGGCCTTGCGCAGGTTGACCTCGGCCGGACTGCCGGCGCCTTCCACCAGCACGAGATCGGCGCGGGCCTTCAGCCGCTCGAAGCTCTCCAGCACAGCGCCCATCAGCGACGGCTTCATCGCCGCATATTCGCGCGCACGCGCGGTGGCGATGCGTTTTCCCTGCACGATCACCTGTGCGCCGACATCGGTCTCGGGCTTCAGCAGCACCGGGTTCATGTCGGTGTGCGGCTCGACGCCGGCGGCGAGCGCCTGCAGCGCCTGGGCGCGGCCGATCTCGCCGCCATCGACGGTGACGGCTGCATTGTTCGACATGTTCTGCGGCTTGAACGGGAGCACGCGCAACCCGCGCCGCGTGAAGGCGCGCGCGAGGCCGGCGACGATGAGCGATTTGCCCACGTCCGAGCCGGCTCCCTGGATCATCAATGCGCGCGCCATGTTTTTTCGGAGCTTGGTGTCGTCAGAACTCGACGCCGGCTTGTGCCTTGATGCCGGAGCGGAACGGATGCTTCACCAGCGTCATCTCGGTGACGAGGTCGGCGATCTCGATCAGCTCGTCCTTGGCGTTGCGTCCGGTGAGGACGACATGCGTCATCGGCGGCTTCGAAGTCTTCAGGAAGTCGACCACTTCCGCGATGTCGAGATAGTCGTAGCGCAGCGCGATGTTGATCTCGTCGAGCACGACCATGCGCAGATTGGAATCGAGAATCAGCTCCTTCGCCTTGTCCCAGCCGGCGCGCGCAGCCGCGATGTCGCGGGCGCGGTCCTGCGTCTCCCAGGTAAAACCTTCGCCCATGGCGTGGAACTGGCAGAGCTCGCCAAAGTGGCCGGTGAGTAGCCGCCGCTCACCGGTATCCCAGGCCCCTTTGATGAATTGCACGACCGCGCAGGGGAAGCCATGGGCGACGCAGCGCACGATCATCCCGAAGGCGGAGGAGGACTTGCCCTTGCCGGCGCCGGTGTGGACGATGATGAGGCCCTTTTCGCCGCTCTTCGTCGCCATGATCTTGTCGCGGGCGACCTTGATCTTCGCCATTTTCGCGGCGTGCTTCGCGTCGGTTTCCTCGGCCGTTTGGCTATCCGGTTCAGGCGTCATCTGACAGGGTCCTTCGGCTTGACAAGAGGCGGCCGGGGGCAAATGGTGACCCGGCGTTGGTTCCTGTCCTATGACAGGCGAAGAGGGAATGCGATAGGGTCCGAATCGGCAAGATTTGGGTCCAAACTGCAGCCGCCCCCGCGACCGTGACCGGAGAGATGCCCAAAGCCACTGATCCCCTGGGGATCGGGAAGGCGGGGATCGAAGGGGAAACCCTGCTCCGCAAGCCGGGAGACCTGCCAGCGCGGACGATTTTTGGACCGGCGGACGGGGTGTTCCGCGACGGGGAAACGGGCCTTCGCAAGAACGGTTCGTGGGCCTCTTCGCTTCCCGCTGATACTTCTGGAAGAGGCGATGACCGTCACACTGCACGTCTGCATCACCTGCCGCGCCGGCGAGACGCTCGGCGAAGGCGAGGTCACGCCCGGCAAGCGCCTGCATGGTGCGATCCTCGAGGCCGGCGTGCCCGATGGCGTCAATGTGGTTCCCGTGGAATGCCTGTCTGCATGCAGCCAGGGCTGCTCGGTCGCGCTCAGTGCGCCCGGCCGCTGGTCGTATGTCTATGGCCGACTGTCGGATGCCAATGCACGGGACGTGGTCGCGGGCGCTGCTGCCTATGCCGCTGCGCCTGATGGCCTGGTGCCGTGGCGCAGCCGGCCGGAGATCTTCCGCAAGCAGTCGCTTGCCCGCATTCCTCCCCTTACCATTGTGTCAGAGGCCGCCGAATGAACACGCTCGCAAAAGTCCCTGTGACCGTGGTCACCGGTTTTCTCGGCTCCGGCAAGACGACGCTGATCCAGCACCTGCTCGCCAATCCCAACGGCAAGAAGCTCGCGGTGCTCGTCAACGAGTTCGGCAGCGAGGGCGTCGACGGCGAGATTTTGAAGTCCTGCGCCGATGCCAACTGCCCGGAGGAGAACATCGTCGAGCTCGCCAATGGCTGCATCTGCTGCACCGTCGCCGATGATTTCATTCCGACCATGGAAAAGCTGCTGGCGCGGCCGGTGAGGCCCGATCACATCCTGATCGAGACCTCGGGGCTCGCTCTGCCAAAGCCATTGTTGAAAGCCTTCGACTGGCCGGAGATCCGCTCGCGCATCACCGTCGACGGCGTGATTGCGCTCGCCGATGCCGAGGCCGTCGCGGCTGGCCGCTTTGCGCCGGATCCGGATGCGGTCGAAGCGCAGCGCGCGGCGGACGAAAATCTCGATCACGAGACGCCGCTATCGGAAGTGTTCGAGGACCAGATCGCCTGCGCGGACATCGTGCTGCTGACCAAGGCCGATCTGGCTGGTAGCGCCGGCATCGAGGCCGCCAAGGCGTTGATTGCCGCCGAGATGCCGCGTCGCGTGCCGATGCTGCCCATCACCGACGGCGCGATCGACGCGCGCGTCATCCTTGGCCTCGGCGCCGCCGCCGAGAACGATCTCGCCGCGCGTCCCTCGCATCATGACGGCGAGGAAGAGCACGAGCACGACGACTTTGCCTCCGTCGTGATTGATCTTCCTGAAGTGACCGACGTCGATGCACTGGTTGCCTCGGTCCAGAAGCTCGCGCGCGAGCAGAACGTGCTGCGCACCAAGGGCTACATCGCGGTCGCGGGCAAGCCGATGCGTCTGTTGCTGCAAGCGGTCGGCGAGCGCGTGCGCCACCAATTCGACAAGCCCTGGGGCGCGGGCAACCGGCAATCGAAACTAGTCGTGATCGGCGAGCACGGCGATATCGACGAGGCCGCGATCAAGGCGGGATTGGGAGTCTGATGCACGTCGTCTTCCGCGAGAGCCGCGGTCTCGAGGAGACCGCGACACCAAGGGACATCGGCCAGGACCCGGCCGATCTCGTGGTGCTCTCGTACTCGGATTCCGATCTCGCGGCGTTTGCGGCCGGCTGGCGCCGCGGCCGCAACAGCCTGCCGTCGCTGCGGCTGGCGAATCTCGCCGAGCTCCGTCATCCACTCTCGGTCGATACCTATATCGAGCGCACGCTGTCGCAGGCGCGCGGCATCCTGGTGCGGCTGATCGGCGGCGAGTCCTATTGGCCGTACGGGCTGTCGGCGCTGCAGCAGCTGGCAAAGGATCGCAACATCGTGCTCGCCGTGCTGCCAGCCGATGGCCGCGACGACACGCGGCTCGATGCGTATTCCACCTTGCCGGTCTCGACGCTGCGCCGGCTGAAAGTGCTCTGCGACACCGGTGGTCCTGTCGCAGCGCAAGCCGCGATCGCGCAGCTCGCACTGGCATCTGGCCTTTACGCCGGGCCCGTCGTCGGCGAGATGACCGTTCCCGAGATGGGTTTTTACGATCCGGCACGCGGTGTGATTGCTGAGCCCGTGGCGAGCGACGGGAAGCCGCGCGCGCTGGTGGCGTTCTATCGCTCCTATCTCGCCGCCGCCGACACGGGGCCGATCGATGCGTTGATCGCGGCTCTGTGCGAGAAGGGCTTTGACGCTCATGGCGTGTTCGTCACGTCGCTCAAGGCCGTAGGCGTCTCTGATTGGCTGAGGACGTATTTCGCGACGAATCCTCCGGCCGCGATCGTCAATGCGACGGCGTTCTCGGCCGTAGGCGACGACGGCACGACGCCGTTCGATGCTGCGTCGTGTCCGGTGTTCCAGGTCGCGCTCTCATCGGCGCGGCGCGAGGATTGGGCGGAGTCGCTGCGGGGCCTGTCGCCCGGCGATCTCGCGATGCATGTGGTGCTGCCCGAAGTCGACGGGCGCCTGTTCGCGGGCGTGGTGAGTTTCAAATCGGCCGCGGAACGTGACCCAGATCTGCAGTTTTCGCATCTGGCTCACAGGCCGGATGAGGGGCGCGTGGAGGCCGTCGCCGCGCGCGTTACAGCCTGGCGCCGGCTCGCGGAGGCACCGGCTGTTGAGAAACGGCTGGCGATCGTTCTCTCGAACTATCCCGGCCGTCCGCACCAGATCGCGCATGCCGTCGGTCTCGACGCGCTCGCATCGGTCGAAGCGTTGGTGTCCGATCTCACTGAAGTCGGCTTCGATGTTGCGCCCGTTGAAGGGCTGGGCGAGACACTGCCTAAGCAACAATTGGCCTGGAGCGTTGCCGATTACCGCGCGGCGCTCGCGCGTCTTCCGCAAAGTCTGCAGGATGATCTCGCCCAAGCCTGGGGTGCGCCGGAGAACGATCCGAGCTGCCGCAATGGTGCGTTTCACTTCGCTGCGGTCCAGTGCGGCAATTCGGTCATCGCGGTCCAGCCCGAGCGCGGCGATGCGACCATGCGCGCTTCCGACTATCACGATCTCGCCCGCACGCCGCGCCATGCCTATGTCGCGTTCTATCTCTGGCTTCGTGGGCAGGGGATTGATGCCGTCGTGCATATGGGCGCGCATGGCACGCTGGAATGGCTGCCTGGAAAATCCGTGGCGCTGTCCTCGTCCTGCTGGCCGGAAGCCCTGATCGGCGATCTGCCCGTCATCTATCCCTTCATCGTCAACGATCCCGGCGAGGCCGCGCAGGCCAAGCGCCGCATCGGCGCCGTCACCATCGGCCATCTGCCGCCGCCGCTCGAACAATCCGCGGTGCCGGAAGGGCTGCGCCGGCTCGAGCGTCTGCTCGACGAATATTCGACCGCCGACGGTCTCGATCCCGCCCGCCGCCAGCGCCTGATCGCCGCGATCCGCGATGAGGCGCGCGCCGCAGGCCTCGAAGACGATCTCGGTCTCGATGCATCGGCTGCGCCGGCCGAAGCCATTCCGCGGATCGATCGCTTCGTCTGCGATCTCAAGGAAAGCCAATTCGGCGATGGCCTGCACGTGTTCGGTCGCGGCGCCTGTGGCGAGGCGGAACGGGATGCGTTGCGTACCGCGCTTTCGGGCCAGCGCGTCGCGCCGGGCCCGTCGGGCTCGCCCTATCGCGGACGCGGCGATGTTCTGCCGACGGGACGCAATCTCTTCGCCGTCGATCCCCGCGCCGTGCCGACGCCGTCGGCGCATGCGCACGGCATAAAACTCGCCGAAGAGCTGCTGCGTCGTCATCTTCAGGATCACGGCGATTGGCCGAAAGGCCTCGTCGTCGATCTCTGGGGCTCGGCGACGATGCGCACCGCGGGCGAAGAGTTCGCGATGGCGCTGCATCTGGCCGGCCTCGCGCCGCGCTGGGATCACGCCTCCGGCCGTGTCACCGGCTACGACATCGTCGCGCCGGCCGAGCTCGGTCGTCCCCGCATCGACGTGACGCTGCGGGTGTCAGGCCTGTTCCGCGATGTCTTCGCGGGCCTTGCGCAATTGTTCGAGGCCGCCACTGAAGCGCTGGCATCGCGCGAGGAAGGCGAGGAGAATCCGTATCGCCATCGCACCTCTCGCGTGTTCGCGCCGCGTCCCGGCCAATACGGCGTTGGTCTCTCGGCGATCCCCGATGCCTTCACGCCGGAGACACGGGATGCGGCCGGCGAGGCCTGGCTGTCGGCATCGTCCTGGGCGTTCTCCGCCGATGGCGAGATCAAGCCCGACCGCGCGGGCATCGAACAACGGCTCGCATCGGCCGACGCTTTCGTCCATCCCCAGGATCTGCCGGAATCCGATCTGCTGCTCGCCGCCGACTATGCTGCGCATGAGGCCGGCATCGCGGCAGCTGCAGCGCATCTCGGTGCTACCGGACTATCGCTCTATCACCTCGACACGACACGGCCCGAGCAGCCGCAGGCGCGTACGCTGACGGAGGAGATCTCGCGCGTCGTCCGCGCCCGCGCCGCCAACCCGGCCTGGATCGCCGGCATGATGCGCCACGGTTTTCGCGGCGCCGCCGAGATATCAGCGACGCTGGAACACATGGCCGCCTTCGCTCATCTCGCCGGCGCCGTGCCGCCGCATCTGTTCGATCTCTACTACGATGCAACGCTCGGCGACGCCGATGTCCGTGCCTTCATGGCGCGCGAAAATCCGGCAGCGCTCGCTGCGATGGAAGTGTGCTTCACGCGCCTGCACGAGGCCTCGCTCTGGCGGACGCGCCGCAATTCGATTGCGGCTGCGCTGAAGGAGGCGTCATGAGCGCGGCTCCGGTGAAGGGCTGGTGTCCCGGCGCGCTGCGGCCGATGCAATCGGGCGACGGGCTCGTGGTCCGCGTGCGCCCGTTCGGCGGCCGGCTCGATGCGGCACAGGCTGCCGGGCTTGCACACCTCGCCGAGCGCCATGGCAATGGTCTGATCGACGTGACGAGCCGCGCCAATCTCCAGATCAGGGGCGTCAGCGAGAGCACCCACCGGCTGCTGCTTGACGGGCTTGCGCAACTGACCCTGCTGGACCCCGACGCCGACACCGAAGCCCGGCGCAACATCCTGGTCACGCCATTCTGGCGCGATGGCGACGAGACCCAGGCGCTTACGGCCGAGCTCGAAGAGGCGCTCGCGGACAGTGCGTTGGAGCTGCCCACGAAATTCGGCTTCGCCATCGATGACGGCAAGTCACGCGTGCTCGCCGGCAATTCCGCCGACGTGCGGATCGAGCGTGATGCCGCCGGCGGTCTCCTGGTGCGCGCGGATGGCGCCAGGTTCGGCCGTGGCGTCGCGCGCGGCGAAGCCGTAACCACCGCACTTGCTGTCGCACGCTGGTTCGTCGCATCCGGCGTCAGGGATGGTCGAGGGCGGATGGCAACGCATCTTGCGGCCGGTGCAAAAATGCCAGAGCCGCTGCGCGGCGAGGCTGAGCCGGCGCCCATCTTGGCAGCAGTGCGTCCCGGCCTCTATCCGCAGGGAGCCATGGTCGGCGTCGCCTTCGGGCAGATGCCGCATGCGACGCTCAAACAGCTTTCCGGTTGCGGGCGTGCGTTGCGGATGACGCCATGGCGCATGGTCTTGAGCGAGGGCAAGCGGACGATGCCGACCGCTTCCGGCCTGATCACCGAGGCCTATGACCCGGCGCTGCGCGTCATCGCCTGTAGCGGCGCGCCGCGCTGCCGCGAGGCCCATGCCGACACCCGCGCGCTTGCCGCGGCGCTTGCGCCGAACATTGGCGCGGCTTCCCGGCTTCACGTCTCGGGCTGCGCCAAGGGCTGTGCCCATTCCGGCGTTGCCGCGATCACGCTGATTGCAACGGGCGCAGGATTCGATCTCGTGCGCGGCGGCTCGACCCGCGACGAGCCCATCCTGCGCGGGCTCGACCGCGATGATATCGTGCGCGATCCCTCCATCCTGATGGGAGGGCACTGATGCCGAACATCTACGAGACCGATGGTGCTGCGATCTACCGGCAATCCTTCGCGACCATCAGGGCCGAGGCGGATCTGGCGCGCTTCACGCCGGATGAAGAGCAGGTCGTGGTGCGGATGATCCACGCCGCCGGCATGGTGGGCCTCGAGGCACATGTCCGCTTCACGCCCGGCATGGCGACCGCCGCGCGCGCGGCGTTGCAGAAGGGCGCGCCGATCCTGTGCGATGCGCGGATGGTCTCGGAGGGAATTACGCGCGCGCGATTGCCTGCGGCCAACGCCGTGATCTGCACGCTCGGCGACGAGGCCGTTCCCGCGCTGGCGCAGTCCATGCGCAACACGCGTTCAGCCGCAGCGCTGGAGCTGTGGCGGCCGCATCTCGACGGCGCCATCGTCGCGATCGGCAATGCGCCGACGGCGCTGTTTCATCTCCTCAACATGCTGGAGGACCGAAACTGCCCACGGCCTGCGGCGATCATCGGCTGCCCGGTCGGCTTCGTCGGTGCGGCCGAATCCAAGGCGGCGCTGATGGCCGGTCCGCCTGTGCCGGCGCTGACGGTCCAAGGCCGGCTCGGCGGCTCCGCCATCACGGTCGCCGCCGTGAACGCGCTCGCAAGCCGGAGCGAATAGAGATGGGACGCATCATCTGCTGCGGTCTCGGCCCCGGCAACCCCGACATGATGAGCGTACGCGCCGATCGTACCGTGCGCGGCGCAAAGCACGTCGCCTATTTCCGCAAGAAGGGCCGGCCCGGCCAGGCGCGGCGCATCGTCGAGGGCATGCTCGGAAGCGACGTCACCGAATATCCCATGGAGTATCCGGTAACGACCGAGATCGCTTTCGACAGTCCGGCCTATGTCCAGCTGCTGGCCGGATTCTACGACGAATGGGCCGAGCGCCTGGCGCGGCTGGCGCGCGCGGTCGATGTCGTCGTGCTGTGTGAAGGCGATCCCTATTTCTACGGCTCCTTCATGCATCTGCACACGCGCCTGCAGCGCCGCGTCGAGATCGAGGTGATCGCCGGCATTCCCGGCATGGTCGGCTGCTGGAACGGTGTCGGTCAGCCGATCGCGCTCGGCGACGACGTGACGACAGTGCTGATGGGCACGCTGGCAGAAGCCGAGCTCGAACGCCGCATGCGCGATTCCGATGCACTCGTCATCATGAAGACCGGCCGCAATCTCGCAAAGGTGCGCCGCGCGCTCGCGTCCGCCGGCCGGCTCGACGATGCCTGGCTGGTCGAGCGCGGCACCATGCCGGGCGAGCGCGTCGTGCGGCTCGCCGAGACCGACGCCGCCGACTGTCCTTACTTTGCGATAGTGCTGGTGCACGGCAAGGGCCGGCTTCCGGACGCCGCTGAATGAAAGGTACGTTGACCATCGCGGGCCTGGGCCCGGGCAGTGACGCGCTGGTGACGCCGGAGGTTTCCGTCGCGCTCGCCGCCGCGACCGATATTCTGGGCTATGCGCCCTACGTCGCGCGCGTCGCTCCGCGTGCCGGTCTCACCTTGCATCCGTCCGACAACCGCGAAGAGCTTCAGCGTGCGAGTGAGGCCCTGCGGCTTGCCGCCGAAGGCGGACAGGTCGTCGTCGTCTCCTCCGGCGACCCCGGGGTGTTTGCGATGGCCTCGGCCGTATTCGAAGCGCTCGAGCAGGCGCCGCACTATCAGGTGCTGCCGATCCGGGTGCTGCCGGGTATCACCGCGATGCTGGCTGCCGCCGCGCGCGCGGGGGCGCCGCTCGGCCACGATTTCTGCGCGATCAATCTTTCCGACAATCTTAAGCCCTGGACGGTCATCGAGAAGCGACTGCGGCTTGCCGCGGAAGCCGATTTTTCGATTGCGCTATACAATCCGCGCTCGGCGAGCCGGCCGGAGGGATTTGGCCGCGCGCTCGCGGTGTTGAAGGAAGCCGGCTGCGGTGAGCGCCTCGTGATCTTCGCGCGCGCGATCAGTGCGCCTGACGAGAAAATCGTGACCGTGACGTTGAACGACGCGACGCCCGAGATGGCCGACATGCGCACGCTCGTGATCGTCGGAAATTCTCAGACGCGCCGCGTCGGCCGCTGGGTCTATGCGCCGAGGCAGGTCCGATGACCGAGCCACTGCATCACGTCAGCGACGCTCTCCACCCGCGGCCGTTCGGGCAGTCGTGGTCGCGAGATCATGATCACGGGCAAGCCGAGCATGCGGGCGGCATCGATCTTGGCGCGCGCACCGTCGCCGCCGGAATTGCGCGCCACGATCCACGCGATACCCCGATTGCGCAGCATCTCGAGCTCGCCATCAAGGACGAACGGTCCGCGCGATACGATCACATCGGCAGCGAAGGGCAGGGGCGCATCGGGCGGATCGACGAAGCGCAACGTATATGCGTGCTGCGACCGCGCAGCGAACGGCGCGATGTGCTGGCGGCCGATGGCGAGGAACGCGCGCGTGGGCGCTTCGGGCAGCGCGGCAACCGCAGCGGCGACGTCACCGACTTCAATCCAGCTGTCGTCGGGCGCTCTCGCCCAGGGGGCGCGTTCGAGCGCGATCAGGGGCTTGCCCGTTTGCGCGCACGCTTCGACGGCATTTCGGCTCATCTCGGCGGCGAAAGGATGCGTTGCGTCGATCACATGCGTGATGGCTTCGCGCTTGATGTAATCGGCAAGCCCGCCTACGCCGCCGAAGCCGCCGACGCGGGTCGGCAGCGGCTGATCGGCAGGCGCACGGGTGCGGCCGCCGTAGGAATACACGGCATCGATGCCCGCGCGTGCAATCTCCGCGGCGAGCAGGCTCGCATCGGCAATTCCGCCCAGAATAAGGGCGCGCATCATGGCTGATCCCTGGCTGACCATCATCGGTATCGGCGAAGATGGCCTTGCCGGGCTGTCCGATGCAAGTCGAAAGGCGCTAGCCAACGCGGAAACTGTCTTTGGGGGCGAACGTCATCTTGCGCTTGCGGATGTGGGACGTCGCGGCCGCGCGTGGCCGGTGCCGTTTGATGCAGAGATCGTGCTGAGCCGCCGTGGCGAACCAACGGTCGTGCTCGCCTCCGGCGATCCGTTCTGGTACGGCGCCGGCGCAAGTCTTGCCGAAAGGCTCGGGAGCGACGAGTGGATTACGCATTCGGCGCCGTCGACCTTCTCGCTCGCCGCAGCGCGTCTGGGCTGGCGCCTCGAGTCTGTGACGTGCCTTGGCCTTCATGCTGCGCCGTTCGAGCGCCTTGTGCCGCACCTTGCGCGACATGCGCGCATCATTTGTTTGGTGCGCGACGCGAAGGCGGTCGGCGATCTCGCAAAATGGCTGACGGAACGCGGATGGGGTGCTTCGCTCTTATGGACTCTCGCCGCGCTCGGCGGCCCCCGCGAATATATCGACCAGCATCGCGCTGATGTTTTTGCGGAGGATACTCCCGGAAATCTGGTCTCGGTGGCGGTGCTGGCGATGGGGGCGCCGGGCATTCCGCGCAGCTCGGGACTATCAGACGATCTCTTCATTCATGACGGTCAGATCACCAAGCGGCCGGTGCGCGCACTCGCGCTTTCGGCGCTAGCGCCGCGTCCGGGCGAACGGCTGTGGGACATTGGCGCCGGTTCGGGCTCGATCTCGGTCGAGTGGGCGCTGTGCAGGGGCACGGCGATCGCTATCGAGGTGCGCGAAAATCGCGCCGCCAACATTCGCAGCAATGCTGCCACGTTCGGACTGGCGCATCGGATCACCGTCATCGCGGGAAGCGCGCCGGAAGCCCTTGCTGCGCTGGAAGCTCCAGATGCCGTCTTCTTCGGCGGAGGTCTCGACATCGCAATGTTTGATGCCGTCTGGTCACGGCTCTCGCCAGGCACGCGGCTCGTCGCGCATTCGGTCACGCTCGAAACGGAGGCGCTGCTCGGCGAGCTGCACCAGCGCCATGGCGGCGAGTTGATGCGGGTCGAGATTGCGCATGCTGCCCCGCTCGGCCGCTATCGGTCGTGGGAGGCGTCGCGCCCTGTGGTGCAATGGAGCGCGGCGAGATGAAGGTCGCCGGGCTCGGATTCAAAAAGGATGTCACGCTTGCCTCGTTGCGCGAAGCGCTGCTGGCGGCTGGCGGTTCCGACGGTCTCGCGGCGGTGGCGACCATCAGCGACAAGGCCGACGCGGAGCCGCTGAAGCAGCTCGCACGGGAATGCGGCGTGCCGATCAGGGCTGTCCCGACCGAGATGCTAGCCGGTATCGCGACGCCGACGCAGTCGCAGCTGATCACCGAGAAGTTCGGCACGGGATCGGTGGCTGAAGCGGCAGCGCTCGCAGCCGCCGGCCCTCGCGCACGGCTCATCGCGACGCGCGCGGTCTCGCGGGACCGGACCGCGACCGCGGCGATCGCGGAAGGAGACGGTCCATGACGGTGCATTTCATCGGCGCCGGGCCGGGCGCCCCCGATCTTCTCACTTTGCGCGGGCGTGATTTGATCGCGGCCTGTCCGGTCTGCCTATACGCCGGCTCACTGGTACCCGAGGGCGTGCTGGCGCATTGCCCGAGCGGTGCGCGTATCGTCAATACGGCGCCGCTGTCGCTCGACGAGATCATCACGGAGATCACCGCGGCGCATGCGGATGGCAAGGACATCGCGCGGCTGCATTCCGGCGACCTCTCGATCTGGTCGGCGATGGGCGAGCAGCTTCGCCGCCTGCGCGCGCTTGGCATTCCCTTCACGGTGACGCCGGGCGTGCCGTCCTTCTCGGCGGCCGCAGCAGCCCTCGAGGCCGAGCTGACCTTGCCGGGTCTTGCCCAGTCGGTGGTGCTGACGCGTACGCCGGGCCGCGCCAGCGCGATGCCCGAGGGCGAGAAGCTGGCTGCGTTCGCCGCGACGGGCGCGGTGCTCGCCGTTCATCTGTCGATCCATCTGCTCGGCAAGGTCGTCGCCGAGCTGACACCGCATTACGGCGCGGATTGCCCGGTCGCCATCGTCTGGCGCGCGAGTTGGCCGGATCAGCGTATTGTTCGCGCCACGCTGGCAACGCTCGATGCAGCCGTTGGCGCCGAGATGGAGCGCACCGCGCTGATCCTGGTCGGCAAGACGCTGGGCGCCGCGGATTTCGATGAGAGCCGGCTTTACGCGGCCGACTACGACCGCCGCTACCGGCCTGTGGGGGCCGAGCCCCGTTTTCCGGAGGCATCGTGATGCCGGCCGGCCTCGTCATCTCCGCGCCGGCCTCCGGCGTCGGCAAGACCACGCTGACGCTGGCGCTCGCGCGCGCCTGGCGCCATCGCGGATTGCGCGTGCAGTGTTTCAAGAGCGGCCCCGACTACATCGATCCCGCCTTCCATGCCGCCGCCACAGGCCGCGCCTCAGTGAACGTCGATAGCTGGGCGATGGACCGCGCCATGATCGAACATCTCGTCAGCCGGGGCACTGATGCCGACATCGTGCTTGCTGAGGGCTCGATGGGCCTGTTCGACGGCGTTGCCGCGCGCGGCGTCTCCGGCACCGGCGCCACCGCTGACATCGCGGAGATGCTGGGATGGCCGGTGGTGCTGGTGATCGACCCCTCCGGACAGGCGCAGACGGCGGCGGCGATTGCCGCGGGTCTTCGCGACTACCGCCCCGGCGTGCGCCTTGCCGGCGTGGTGCTCAATCGCGTCGCCAGCCCGCGTCATGAAGACCTCGTACGGCGCGCGCTCAATGATTCCGGCATCGCCGTGTTCGGCGCGCTGCCGCGTCATGCCGAGATCAGCCTGCCCAAGCGGCATCTCGGCCTGGTGCAGGCCGAGGAGCAGGCCGAGATCGGACAACTGATCGACGAGGCCGCGCGCTTTGTCTCAGGGCGTGTCGACCTCGATGCAGTGCTGCGATCCGCGGCCGCGTGGCCTGCGCAAACAGTGGCGAACGGCCTGAACGTGACGCCGCCGGGGCAACGCATTGCACTCGCCCGCGATGCCGCGTTCTCCTTCGTCTATCCGCATATGCTGGAAGCCTGGCGTGCGGCGGGCGCCGAGATCTCGACGTTCTCGCCGCTTGCGGATGAAGCGCCCGACGCGAACGCCGACGTGTGCTGGTTGCCCGGCGGCTACCCGGAGCTTCATGCCGGCAAGATCGCCGCCAATAAGCGCTTCCGCAGCGGCCTGCGCGCCTTCGCCGAGACACGACCCGTGCACGGCGAATGCGGGGGGTATATGGTGCTGGGAACTGCTTTGACCGATGCCGACGGTATCAGTCATGAGATGACGGGCCTGCTCGGACTGGAGACGAGCTTTGCCAAGCGCCGCATGCATCTGGGCTATCGTCTCGCCGCGCTCGCTGCTCCCATGCCGGGCCATCGAATTGGTGCGCGCCTGCGCGGGCATGAATTCCACTATTCGACGATCGTCGTCCAGCCTGATACGCCGCTGGCGGTCGTGCACGACGCAACGGGTGCGATCATCGCCGAAACCGGCTCGCGGCGCGGCCACGCGACCGGCACGTTCTTCCATCTGATCGCGGAGGACAGGTGAGCGGCTTCGTCTCCTTCATCTCCGCCGGGCCCGGCGATCCTGAATTGCTCACGCTCAAGGGCGCCGCGCGGCTGCGCGAGGCCGACGTCGTGCTCTATGACGATCTCGCCTCCGGCGCGATCCTCGACCTCGCGCGTCCGGGCGCCAATCTCGTCGCGGTCGGAAAACGGGCAGGGCGCCCATCGACGAAACAACACCACGTCAACCGCCTGCTGGTCGACTACGCTGCCACGGGCGTGCGCGTGGTCCGGCTGAAGTCGGGCGATGCCGGCATTTTTGGCCGGCTCGAGGAAGAGCTGGAGACGCTGCGCGAGGCCGGTATCGGCTACGAGATCATTCCGGGCGTCACCTCGGCCTGCGTCGCTGCGGCGCGAGCCGGCATTCCCCTGACGCGCCGACATACCTCGCGCCGGGTGCAGTTCGTGACCGGGGCCGATGTCACCGGTGAGCTGCCGCAGAATTTGAACTGGGCGGCGCTGGCCGATCCTGATGCGACGACCGTGGTCTATATGGGACGGCGTACTTTTCCGGCGCTGGTCGCGAAACTGGTCGAGCACGGCCTCTCACCGAGCACGCCGGCGCTGTTCGCCGAGTCCCTCGGCCGTCCCGACGAGCGGCTGGTGCGCACCACCATTGCCGAGCTTGCCGAGCAGCTCGCGCGCGGCGGTGCGGCCTCCACTGCGGCCGTAATCATGTTCGGCGCGCTGGCGGAGGGCGGATCGTCATGATGACGCTCTCTCTGATCGGCATCGGCTGCGGCGATCCCGGGCAGCTCACCCGCGCTGCGATTGGCGCCATAAACGCCGCCGATCTCGTCCTGATCCCGCGCAAGGGGACAGCAAAATCCGATCTTGCCGATCTCAGGCGTACGATCTGCGCGGATGTGCTCACCAGCGACACCACGCGCATTGCCGAGTTCGATCTTCCCGTGCGCGACGCGGGCGAGACCGATTACCGCAAGGGCGTGGACGATTGGCACGACGCCGTCGCCGCGACCTGGTCGCAGGCCATCGCTGATCATCTCGGCGGTGACGGTAAGGTCGCGCTGCTGATCTGGGGCGATCCCTCGCTGTACGATTCCTCGCTGCGCATCGCGCGGCGGCTCAACCCCTTGCCCGACATCGAGGTCGTGCCCGGCATCACCTCGATCCAGGCGCTGTGCGCGGCGCATGCGCTGCCGCTCAACGATATCGGCGAGCCGTTTCTGGTGACGACGGGACGCCGCCTGCGCGAAGGCGGCTGGCCGGTGGGCGTCGATACGATCGTTGTGATGCTCGACGGCGGCACCGCGTTCCAGTCGCTCGACCCGGAAGGCCTTCACATCTGGTGGGGCGCCTATCTCGGCATGGCCGATCAGGTCATCATGTCCGGCCGGCTTGCCGAGGTGGGAGCGCGCATCGTCGCATCGCGGCAGGCCGCGCGCGAGCGGCACGGCTGGATCATGGACAGTTACATTCTCAAGCGCAGGCCATAAGCGAGGCAGCATGCTCCCTGATTGGGTCACCCAGAAATGCCCCGAGATATCTGCCGCCCATCGGGAGGCCGCGATCGCGCGGCAGGCGCAACTGACCAAACCGACCGGCGCGCTCGGCCGGCTCGAGCAGCTCGCGATCGAGCTTGCCGGCTTGCAGGCGACTGAACGCCCTCGCGCCGCGCGCGTGCCGATCATCATCTTCGCTGGTGATCACGGCATCGTGGCCCAAGGCGTGTCGGCCTATCCGCAAGCGGTGACCATCGCGATGATGGCGAATTTTGCCGCGGGCGGCGCCGCGATCTCGGTGCTGGCGCGCGATCTCGGCTCGACCCTCGAGGTCGTCGATGCCGGCACACTGGCGGAGACGGCGATTCCGGGCATCGTCACGGACAAACCGCGCCTTGGCACAAGTGATTTCAGCGTCGAGGCTGCGCTGACGCCGGCGGAGCTGGCATTCGCCTTCAAGGCTGGCCAGCGCGCAGTGGCGCGGGCGAAGGCCCATCAGCCCGATCTGCTGATCTTCGGCGAGATGGGCATCGGCAACACCACGGCCTCGGCGGCGATCGCTGCGAGCCTGCTTGGCATCAGCGCCGGGGAAATCGCGGGGACGGGGACCGGTGTCGATGCGGCAGGCCGTGCGCACAAGGCGCGCGTGATCGATGCGGCGATTGCGCGTCATGCCGTTGCGGGTGCAAAGCCCGAAAAGATCCTGTGCGCCGTGGGCGGCCTCGAGATCGCGGCCATCTCCGGCGCGATCATCGCGGCCGCGCAGGCGCGCATTCCCGTGCTGATCGACGGTTTCATCGTCTCGGTTGCCGCGCTCGCGGCCGTGCGGCTGAACCCGTCGTGCCAACCGTTCCAGCTCGCCTCGCATCAATCGGCGGAGCAGGGGCACCGGCTGGTGCTGCGCGCGCTGAACGTGCAGCCGCTGATCAGCCTCGATCTCAGGCTTGGCGAGGGATCGGGCGCCGCGATCGCGCTGCCGCTGGTGCGATCGGCCTGCAGCCTTCACAACGACATGGCGACGTTCGCGCAGGCCAATGTGCCGGATCGGCCGTCCTAGTCCGTGCGCTGATTGACGGAGATGACGCGCCAGCCGGTTGCGAGCCGGTCGATCCGGGTGAGCGACAGCGGATCGATCACGAAGCGCAAGGCGGCTTCTGGCGTCAGGTCGAGCGCGATGCAGAGCACGGCGCGGATGGTGCCGGAATGCACCACGAACGTTGCGTGACCTGCGCCGATCCGCACTAGTCCCAGTCGCACGCGCGCGACCTGATCCTCGAAGCTTTCGCCGCCTGGCGGCCGTCCGTGCGCCGGATCGCTCCAGAATTGCGCATAGGCCTGGCCTCCGCTCGCCGCGAGCTCGTCGTGCCGCCGGCCGGTCCAGTCGCCAAAATCCTGCTCGCCGAATTCGGGCAGCAACGCCGGCGCGAGCCCCAGCGCCCGCGCCGTCTCGACCGTACGCCGCGCCGGGCTGGCATAGCTCACCACATCCCGCGGCAGGCACCGTCGCAGCGCGTCCAGCTGCGCGCGATCACCGAGATCGGCCGGCGCGTCGGCGGCGTGGATCGTCCCTTTGACGCCGTCGACGGGGGCATGCCGTATCAGCCAGAGGAAGGTCTCGCCTTCCATGCAGATCTCCCAAGGAAGTTGGCCGCTGTGGCATTATCGCCGCAACGGGCACATTGACTCTGTCTTCGCCGTAATCCTAGATGGCTTTGACGGTTTCCCCGAGAGGGGATGAAAAGGGAATGCGGTGCGGGGACATTGTCCCCAATGCCGTAGCTGCCCCCGCAACTGTAAGCGGTGAATCCTTCGTCAGAAGCCACTGGGTCCTCGGTCCCGGGAAGGCGACGAAGCGGTCACGACCCGCGAGCCAGGAGACCTGCCGTCAGCCGTGGTCACACGCGAAGATGTCGGTCGGGGAGTACAGACATTCGGCTTCATCGGAAGGCTGAAAGCCGGAAGATGGGACCTTGGTTCGCGGTGACGTGCCACTGACGTCACGCCGAGGTCCAAGACCGTGTCTTCTATCCGTATTGTACGGCCACGCCGCTTTTTGCTCGCGTCCGCCGCTCTCGCATCTTTTGCTGCTATCGACATGCCAGCCGTGTTGGCACAGCAGGCCCGCGAGCCGCTGCCTGCGGTGGAGGTCTCGCCGCCGCAATCCCGCAAGCGAGCCAAGCCGACCGGCCGGGACGCGGCAAGCGCACGCCGGACGGCAGCGCGCAGGCCGGCCGCAGCCGCGCCTAAGCCGCTCGTGCCAAATGCCATAGTGCAGACTCCGCTCAACAGCAACGCGGTCGCCGAGAGCGCCTCGCGCCTCGGCCTGACCGTGCGCGAGACGCCCGCGACCGTCGAGGTGATCTCCGCCGAGACCATCCGCGAGCAGGGCTACCGCACCGTCTCCGACGTCGCCCAGGGCGCGGTTGGCGTCACCGCCGGCGACAATCCGGCCGAGCCTTCGGCCTTCTCGATGCGCGGCTTCACCAACAGCCAGATCAACACACTCTACAACGGCATCAAGATCGGCCCGCAGAACATGACCTCGCGGGTCATGGACACGGCCAATCTCGAAGCGGTGGAAATCCTGAAAGGGCCGGCCTCGCTGATCTCGGGCGAGGGCGCCGCTGGCGGCGCGATCAACTTGGTCACCAAGCGGCCGCACACCGGGCCGATCCGGAACGAAGCGGACTTCTCCTGGGACTCGCTCAATTCGTTCCGCGCACATTACGGCTCGGGCGGCAGCACCAGTGTCGAGGGGCTCGACTACCGCTTCGACGTCAGCCGCTCCACGCTCAACGGCTTTGCCGACGACACCAGCACCAAAACGCTCGACGTCTCCGGCCAGCTCAATTACCGCATCTCCGACAGCCTCAAGGTCTGGGGCGCGATCGAGTATCTCGAGGACCGCTCCAAGGCCTATTGGGGCGCGCCATTGGTGCCGGTGGCCTTCAGCGGCTCGCATGCGACGACCGGGATCGTCTCCGGCAGCTACTTCAACAGGACTGATCTCGGGGCCGTCACGATCGACGATCGTACCTTCAACGCCAACTACAACGTCCTGGACAACAAGAACGTGGCCCAAGAGGTGTGGCTGCGCGGCGGATTCGAGCTGAAGCTGGCGCCCGACTTGACGCTAAAAAGTCAGGCCTATGGCTATGGTGCCGAGCGCACCTGGTTCAACAACGAGATCGAGGCGTTCGATTCCACGAATAACAAGGTCTATCGCGAGCGCTTCTATGTTGCGCACAGCCAGCGCCTCGTCGGCAACATCACCGATCTGGTCTGGGATGCCAACATCGCGGGCTTCGACAATCGCATGGTCACGACGCTGTCGTCGAGTTACCTCGACTTCGTCAGGCCGGGTGCCGCAAATTTTCCGAATGATTTCGTCCCGCTGGTCGATTTCGACCGTGGCTTCTACGGCACGCTCACGACCAAGCAGCAGACTGCTCGTATCGACAACGAGGCTCTGTCGTTCGAGGACCGGCTGAGGCTGACGCGGACGTTCGCGCTGATCGGTGGTCTGCGCGTCGAACATATCGGACTCGACCGCAATTCGACCGACGTCAGCGGTTTGGAGAACGAGGGTTTCCCCTTCTCGAACTCCTGGACGCCCGTCACCGGCCGCATCGGCTACACCTGGGAAGCCGTTCCCGGCCTGACCTTCTTCAGCCAGTACGCCACCGGCGCGGATATCTCGGCCAACAACATCTTCCTGCTTGCACCGACCCAGAACCTGGACCTGACGACCGCACGCACATATGAGACCGGCGTCAGGCATTTGTTGTGGGATAACAGGGCGGAGTGGTCGTTCTCGGCCTACGATATCGTGCGCAAGAACGTCTACGCGGCAGCCGGCGGCCAGACGCTCAACATCGCCGGGCGGCAGGAATCGAAGGGTGTCGAGCTTGCCGGATCGATCCGCCCGATCGAGCCTTTGCGTCTCTGGGGCAACATCGCCTATGTCGATGCGCGCTATGCCGACTACGACTTTGCCGGTGGCTCGTTCTCCGGCAACACACCGCCGAACGTGCCGCGCATTGTCGCCAATGCCGGTGCGTCCTGGCGCTTCTTCACGCTGTGGCCGGTAGAGGTCGGCATCACCGGCCGCCATGTCGGCGACCGCTACAACACCGACGCCAACACCGTAATCATGAATGCCTATACGGTCGGCGATGTCTACGCCTTCGTCGACATCCCCAAGACGGTGTTCAATGCGGTCAATCAGGCCCGCCTGACGTTTCGGGTGCGCAACTTCACCGACAAGCGCTACGCGATCTGGGGCGACCCGTTTTATCCCGACCAGGTCCTGCTGGGCGCGCCGCGGACCTACGAGATCTCGGCGGCGTTCAAATGGTAGGACGCTGACCGCATGATGGGCGCGATCGTCCTTTCGCACCGCTGGCTCGGGATCGCGTTCTGCCTCCTGTTCGCGACGTGGTTCGCGAGCGGGATCGTGATGCATTTCGTTCCGTTTCCGTCGCTGACGGAAGCGGAGCGTTTTGCCGGGCTCGCGCCGGTGGGGCGCGGAGAGGCGACCATGGCGGTTGCCGATGCCGTCGCCGCCAGCGGCATCACGGACGCGACGCGCGTTCGCCTGATCCGGCGCAACTACGGGCCGGTCTATGTCGTGTCGGGTCCGTCGCGTTTGCGGGCGGTCAACGCGTCAGATGGCGCGGACGCATCGGTGGAGTTTCCCGATGTCGCGCTTGCTGTGGCACAAGACCATGCTCGCCGACGTGGGCTCGATGCCGCGAACGCCACGATCGTCGCGCGTGCGGATTACGATCAATGGAGCGTGCCGAACGGTTTTGATCGCCATCGGCCCCTGTTCCGCATAGCCCTCGACGATGCGGCGGGAACGGAAATCTATGTTTCGTCGCGCACCGGCGAGGTCGTGCTGGATACGACGCGCAGCGAGCGGGGATGGAATTGGGTCGGCAGCGTGCTGCACTGGATCTATCCGACGGTTCTCCGGAGCAACTGGGCGCTGTGGGACCAGGTCGTCTCGACGCTGTCGCTGGTGGCCTTGATCGCGGCGGTGCTGGGGGCAGTGCTGGGAATCATCAAGATCAGGATACGAGGACGCCGGATGTCGTCGCCCTATCGCGGCTGGCACGCCCTGCATCACGTCATCGGGCTCGTTTCGACTGTTTTCGTGCTGACCTGGATTTTCAGCGGCTGGCTCTCGATGGATCACGGCCGGCTGTTCTCGCACGGGCAATTGACCCCAGCGGAGTCTCGCATCACGAATGCCCTGCCGGATTGGCGCATGGCTGCATCCCTCGATCAGCGGCCGTTGTCGGCCGCGGCCCGGGAGATCGAATGGTTTGCCTTCGACGGCGGTGTCATTCGGCGCGATCGGACCGGCCTCGACAGCCAGACCTTGGCCAAGGCGGGCGAGCTGGCCTCGGCTCGGCAAGCGGCGTTCCTGACTGAGCAGGACGTCCTGAGCCTGACGACGCGGATGGCGACTGGCTGCGGCGCCGTGTCGGCTCTTGCCGATAAGGATGACTATCCCGCCCACTCCGTCGTTCCCGACGCGCCCGTCTACCGCTCCCGCTGCGGCAATCTCTGGTTCGACATCGACGGCGCCGACGGCAGCGTGTTGCAGCGGCTGGATGCCTCGCGGCGGGCCTATCGCTGGTTCTACAGCGCGCTGCACACGCTCGATTTCCCTGTTCTCATGGCACGTCCGCGCCTGCGCGATGTCCTGATCGTCGGACTTTGCGCACTCGGCCTGGTGTTCTCCGTCACCGGTGTCGTGATCGGCTGGCGGCGTTTGCGGCTCACATTGGCGGCCTGACTTGCGACTGCAACAATGCCTCGATCTGCCGCGCAGCGCGCAGCAGCGTGCGGTCCTGCCCGCGTCGGGCAATCAGCTGCAGCCCGAAGGGAAGGCCGACCGCATCGCACCCGCAGGGAATGGAAATCGCGGGCAGGCGGGCGTGGTTGACGAAGGGCGTGAACACGGCGTGCCCGCGGGGGCTCGCCGGACTGCCGCCGATCATATCGGGCCCAAGCTGGGTCAACGGCCAGGCGACGCAGGGCACCGTCGGGGCCAGCAGCAGGTCGATGTCGGTGAAGAAGGTCGCAAACGCATGGGCGATCGACGTGCTGGCGACCAGCGCCCGGGCAACATCGCTGCCTGACCAGGCGAGACCGCGTTCGATCTGCCTGGCGATATCAGGATCGAAAGCGGTTGGATCCCTGTGAAAGGCATCGCCGTAGAGCGCGGCAAGGCCGGCGTGCTGAAGCGGCATGATAGCGTCTTCCGTGGCCCCCGGCGGCCAGACGGGATCGCGTTGTACGATAGGCAAGCCCGCGGCGGCGAGATGCGCAACCGTGGAGGCGAGCCCATTTGCGACGATATCGTCGACAGCGACGTCGAGCCCGAGACGCGGCGAGAACGCGATGCGTAGGCTGGAGATGTCACCGGCATCTTGCGCGATGTTCACTGAGTCCGGATCGCGTGGATCGTCGCCGGCCATGGCTTCGAACGCCAAAGCGATATCGCCGACATCAGTGGCGATCGGAGCGATGACGGAGAGGCCGAAGAATGGCTCGGCGAAACCGGGCCCATAGGGGATGGCGCCATAGGACGGCTTGAAGCCGGCGACGCCGACATGCGCAGGCGGCCTGCGGCTGGAGCCTCCGGCATCGGTGCCGATCGCAAGCGGCACAAGGCCGGCTGCAACGGCTGCGGCGGGGCCGCCCGAAGAGCCACCCGGCGTCAGTGCGGGATTTAGCGGATGCCGTGTTGGCCCGAACAGCTGTGAGGTGGTGACGCCCTTGCTGGCGAACTCGGATGTTGCCCCGATGCCGACGACGATCGCGCCGGCGCGGCGCAGCCGCTCGATCGCAATCGCATCCTGCGGCGCGATGAAATCGGAGAACAGGCGCGAGCCCTGCGTCACGCGCCAGCCGCCGACCCAGATATTGTCCTTGACGACGACAGGCACGCCGGCGAGCGCCATCGTCTCGCCGGCGCGCAGGCGTGCATCGACTGCTGCCGCATCAGCGAGGGTGGGCTCGGGATCGATCGTGACGATCGCGTTCAAAGCCTTCGCGGCCTCGATGCGGGCGAGAGCCGCCTTGGCAGTCTCGACCGCGCTGATCCGTCCGGCGCTGACGTCAACCGCGATCTCGCGCGCATTAGTGCCTGGTTTTGTCATGGCCTTCCCAGATCAACGCTATTGTGCCGCAGAGCGCGAGGCACGCCAAGGCGAAGAAGGCCGTGCCGAGGCCAGCCGCACCATCCAGGATCGACACCAGCGCCGGCGCGGCCAACAGGCCTGCATAGGATGCGGTGAGTACCGCACCGGTGGTCTCGCCAATCCGGTCCTGCGGGGCAAGGCGAGCTATCTCGGCGATGAAGACGCCGTTCCACCCCGAAGCCGTCAGGCCGAACAACGTCGCGACGGCGAACTGCCCGCTGCGCCCAAGCGCTGCGCCGTCGAGGCCAAGCAGCGCGGCGCAGGCAGCCATGCCGAAGCCGATGACAACGAGCACCATGCGCGAGGCGTTGAGGCGCATGGCAACGAGGCCCCAGCCGAGCCGGCCGACCAGGCCACCGGCTTGCGCGCAGGCAAGCGCCATCCCGGCCTCGATATGGCTGAGGCCCAGTTCGCGTGTGCCGAGCGTGACGAAGATGGTGTTGAGCGACACCTGCGTCGCACTGAACGGCATCGAGGCCAGCGCCAGCATCGCAATGCGCCGATCCGCGGTGACGAGCGCCAGCCGCGCGCGCAGATCGAGCTTTGGCGGCGGGACGACCTCGCCGGCATAGGCGGGCCGCAGCCACTCGAACAACCCGATCGCGAGCAGCGCGCAGGCGCCAACCACTGCATAACACCAGGCAGGTCCCAGCGCGATCGCGACCGCCGGCAGGACCAGCGACCCGCAGACCGCGCCGATCTGGTTACCAGTCTGACGCACCGAGAAGACGAAGGCGCGCCGCTCCGCCGTCACGAGCCGGGCCAGCAGCGCTGCGCTGGCCGGCGTCTCGGGTCCGAAAGCGAGGCCGAGGCAGAGGCCGGCGGCGAGCAAGGCAGCCGTTGAGCCGAACGAAGCCAGCGTCATGCTAACCACGATGGCTGTCGCACAGAGGCTTGCGATTCGGAGCGAGCCCAGGCGGGCAATAAAACCACCGCCCCAGAACGAGGCTGGGATGCCGACGGCGAACACCGCGCATGAGAACATCGAGAGCTGCCAGACCTCGATATGGGCGCGAGGGGCAACCACACCCGGCGCGAACAACGCCAGCGCCACCAGGGCCTGGAGCCAGGTCATCGCGCCGAGCGCCGGCAGCAGCGCAGGCGCTGGCCGAACGGCCAGGTTTGCGTCTACCATGGTGCTGCGCTTACGGGAGGAACATGGTGGCAGGCGGTATTTCCATTCACGCGGTCGATGTGGCGAGCGGCCGGCCCGCGCAGGGCCTGCGCATCGAGATCTGGCGGATCAATCCAGACCCCTTGCGCATCGCTGACGGCCGGCTCGGCGCCAATGGGGTGCTCGATCATCCCATCGCGCAAGGGGCCGGCGTGGTGGTAGGCGAATATGAGGTCCTGTTTCATCTCGGCGCGTTCTTTGGCGACGGCGACGGCTTCCTGACCGTGACGCCTTTCCGCTTCCGCATCCACAATGTCGACGAGCATTTTCACCTGCCGCTGAAATTCACGCGCTGGGGCTATTCGCTATTCCGCGGCGCCTGATCAGTTCGTCAGTCGCCGAGAAAGGCCCGTCACGCGTTCCATGACCGCAACCAGCACAACCGTGGCAATGATCAGCACGCTCGACAATGCGGCGATGGTGACGTCGAGTTTGCCTTCGAGATCCTGCCACATCCGGATCGGCAGCATGTCGGTTGCGGCGTCGCGCAGGAACAGCGAAACCGGCACGTTGTCAAAGGACGACATGAAGGCGATAAAGGCGCCTGCGATGATGCCCGGCCTGATCAAGGGCAGCACGATACGGCGGAACGTATAGAGGCGGCTTGCGCCCAGCACGGCCGAGCTTTCGAGCAGGGTTGGCTCGAGTTGGGCGAGGGCCGCGACCGTATTGCGCACGACATAGGGCACGCAGACCACGGTGTGGCCGATCACCAGCGTCAGCGGCGACACCGGCAGGCCGACCAGCGAGAACAGCATCAGGGCTGCCAGCCCGAAGGCCAGCGCCGGCAGGACCAGCGGCGACATGAACAGGGAATCGAGCAGTCGCGCCGACAGTGTCCGGGATCGCGAGATCGCAAGCGCAGCCGCGACGCCGAGCACGATCGACAGGCCCGTCGCCCACAGCGCGACGATCAGGCTGTTCTTGGCCGCGAAGTGCAACTGCCAGGCATCCCAAAGCTCCGCGTACCAGCGCAGCGAATAGCCGGGCGGCGGAAATCTCAACGAGAAGCCGCTGGTGAAGGAAACGATCAGCACGACCAGCGACGGCGCGATGATGATGACCAGCGCGATGATCGCGATGACGGTCATCACGAATTCGAAGCTGATCGCCTCCCAGGTCCGTTTGCGTCCGCTCATCACGCCCCGCCGTAGCCGCGCGACATGCGGCCGAGTGTCGTGAAGACGGAGACCACCGCGAGCACGGCGAGCAGAAAGATGATCGAGATTGCGGAAGCGAATGGCCAGTTCTGAAGCGTAGACGCCTGCTGGTAGAGGTACATCGGCATGAACAGCATCTGTCCGCCGCCGATCAGCGACTGGGTGATGAAGGCGGTGATCGCAGCGGCATAGGTCAGCGTGCAGCCGGCGATCACACCCGGCAGTGATAGCGGCAGCACGATCCTGAAGAAAGTGCGCCAGCTCCCGGCGCCGAGCGAACAGGAGGCGTCGTCGAGATTGGGATCGATCCTGCCGAGCGCGGTGATCAGAGGCAGCGTCATCAGCGGCATCTGGACCTGCGCCAGCGCGATCACCACGCCGAACTGGGTATAGAGCAGTTTGAGGGGCGTATCGATGATGCCAAGCGATTGCAGTGTCGCGTTGATGATACCCTGGCGGCCCAGGATGACGATCCAGGCGAAGGTGCGGACCACGACGCTGGTCAGGAGCGGCAGCAGCACGATCAGGATGATAATGGTCTGAAGCCGCGGCCCGACCCGCTGGTGGAGCCAGGCGATCGGAAAGCCAAGCAGAAGGCAGACGGCGGTCACTTCAGCGCCCAACAGCAGCGTGGAGCCGAGAACGCTGAGGCTGAAGGGGTCGGTCAGAAAGTGAAGATACTGGCCGAGCCCCCAATGGAGCGCGGCTGTGTCGTTGTGCAGCGAGAGCCAGAGGAGTTGCAGCAGCGGCGCCACGAAGAAGACCAGGAAGAACAGCGCCAGCGGCGCTGCCAATCCCATTCCGTGGGAGGTGACGTCCCGTGATGCCGGTGCTGCGCCCATGACTCAAATCTTGATCTCGCGGTTGAAGCGCTCGATCCAGGCCGAGCGTTGCTCGTTGATCTTCTTCCAGTCCTGGAACACGAACTTCTGTTTCAACTCGGCCGTGTCCTTGGCAAGCACGCGCGCGATCTCGCCGCCCATCGCCACCTTGGAATTGGTCGGCACGATCAAATAGGGCGGATTCATCAGCGCTGTCTGCACCTCCGGGCTGAGCGACGCCTCGATCAGCTTGAAGGCGAGTTCGCGGTTCGGCGAATTCTTGACGATATGAATCGTGGTCTTGAAGGCGATCGCGCCTTCCTTCGGCGCCACGAATTCGACCGGCACGCCGCGGGCTTTCAGGATCTGGATGGCGTTGAAATTGCCGGGCGAGATATCGATCTGGCCCTGCTGGAACAGGGTGGCGAGCGCGCCGGGATTGGCGGCAACCGCGGCGAGATTGGGCTTCAGCTCTTCGAGCGCCTTGAAGGCGGGATCGACATTGGCCTCCGAGCCGCCCCGCATCTTGGCGATTTCGACCAGCCAGCCGGTACCGAGCGTCGAGTTGAGGTTGGTGATGCCGACGCGGCCCTTGAACTCCGGCTTCCAGAGATCGGCCCAGGAGGTCGGCGGCGTCTTGATCGCTTCCGGATTGTAGGTGAGGCCGACGACCTGGAAGAACGGGGCGGGGCCCATCGGCTCCTGCGCTTCCGAGATCAGGTCCTTGTAATAGGCGCTCTTCTCGACCGGATAGGGTTCTGCGAGATCCTGGCCAATCGCGACGAGCGCCGGACCGGGATCGTGCAGCATGACGTCGATCGGCGGATTGGCCTTGGCCGCATTGACCTTCGCGATTTGATCGACCGACAGCATCGGATCGAGCACGATCGCCGCGTCCGCGTTGGCTTTGCGGAACGCCGGCACCAGCACGGCCTTGTGCGCTTCCTCCCAGCTTCCGGTGAAGGTTGCAAACACCAGCGGGCGGGCCTGGGCGTAACTCAAGCCCGGAAACGCCTTCATGGCGCCGAGGGTGAGTGCGGTCGTCATCAGGCTTCGGCGGTTGAGGATCATGTCGAACTCCCTGTGGGCAAAGACTAAAATCTAAAGCGTTGCGGGAAAGGCGTTGGCGAGCGAAGGCGCGAGCAGAGCGAGGCGCACCGCAGCACCGTTTTCCAACGCGCGCGTCTCGCCGACGCGCGCCTGGGAAACCTTGACGCCGGAGCCGTCGGCGGTCGTCACTTCGTGCACGACAGTGGCCCCCAGCGGTAGCGACATGCCGACCACGCCGGCAAAGCCGGTCTCGTCGCCGACGAATTGCAGATGCTCGGGGCGGATGCACACGGTGACGCGACGGCCTTCGGCAAGCGCGCCACCGGCAGGCCTTGCGATGATCTCTGTGCCGGCATCGAGACGTATTTTTGCGGCGGTGCGGTCCGCCGACACCACGACACCGGGCATGCGGTTGCTGGAACCAACAAAAGTATTCACGAACAGGGTCTGCGGACGGTCGTAGACGTCAGATGGCGTTCCGAACTGTTCGAGCTTGCCATGGCCCAGCACCGCGACGCGGTCGGCCATCGACAACGCCTCTTCCTGATCGTGCGTCACGATCAGCGTGGTGATGCCGGAGACGCGCTGCAGCCGCTTGATCTCGATCTGCATGTCGAGCCGCAAGTTCTTGTCCAGCGCC
Source organism: Bradyrhizobium monzae (assembly GCF_021458635.1). Lineage (GTDB taxonomy): Bacteria > Pseudomonadota > Alphaproteobacteria > Rhizobiales > Xanthobacteraceae > Bradyrhizobium. The sequence continues at coordinate 568,949 of NZ_JAIRDQ010000002.1, read as the reverse complement.
GCAAAGGGCTCGTCGAGCAGCAGGATCGACGGCTTGATTGCGAGCGCGCGGGCGAGCGCGACACGCTGCTGCTGGCCACCGGAGAGCTGCCGCGGTAGCCGCTCCGCCATCGCGGGCAACTGCACGAGTTCGAGCAGCCGCTGCGCCTCGCGCTGGCGCGACGCCTTGTCGACGCCGCGGGCGGCGAGGCCATATCCGACGTTCTCGCTGATCGATAAATGCGGGAACAACGCGTAGTTCTGGAACACGATGCCGACCGCGCGCCTGTTTGGCGGCAGCGCATCGACGATGTCGTCGCCGATGATGATCCGCCCCTGCGTCTGCGCGATGAAGCCGGCGATGATCCGCAGCAGGGTGGTCTTGCCGCAGCCGGAGGGGCCGAGCAAGGCAATGATCTCGCCGCCCTTGATATCGAGATTGATGTTCTCGACGGCGAGCGCGCCGCTCGGATAGCGATGGGTGACGGCATCGACGACGAGCGAGCGTCCGCCTTGCGCTTCAGCCATAATGTTGCCTCCCGTTTTCCTCGGAAAGAAAGCAATTCTCGTGCCCCAGTCTGCCGTCAGCCGTGCGGCTGAGAGCCGATCGTATCCCTCGCATCTCTGATCGAACCCTTCTCACGAGTTGTCGCGATGCTCGAGCCGGGCGGCGAGCACCTCGGCAAGGCCAATGGTGGGCTTGGCAGCTGGCCTTCGGAATGTTCCGGCCGTGGCCTTGCGCAGGCGCAGCGCAACCAGCGCCTCGGCCTGCTTCACTGAGGCGACCACCTGATCCACCACAGGGACCGGGACTCGGTGGGCGACGCGCTCGGCGAGGCCCGAAAGCGGGGCGCCCGCGAAGATCAGAACGTCGGCCTCGTCCTCGACGATCGCACGCTGCGCAAGCTCGACGAGCACATCCTCCTTTTCGGTGCCGACCTCGGAGATCGCTTGAAATGGCGTATCGAGCATGCGGATACCGGCGCAGCGCTCGCGCAGCCCGTGGTCGCGGACGCATTCCTCGTACCAGGGGCCCAGGGCTTGCGCGAAAGTGACGATGGCGAAACGGCGCCCGGCCATGCAGGCCGTCAGCATCGCCGCTTCAGCCATGCCGATGACGGGAATGTCGAAGGTTTCGCGCGCGGCGAACAGGCCGGGATCGCCGAAGGCGGCGATGATCGCGGCGTCGACGTTGTCGTGTTGTTCCGCCAGCATCTCCAGCGCGATGGCGCCGCCGATCTGCGCTTCGGTGCGCGTCGAGATATAGGGCACGCCGCGGGTTGCAGTGCAGGGGATGAGCTCCGTGCCTGATGACGCCGCGCGCTGCCCGACATCGATCATCAATTGCGTGACAGCGGTGCTGGTGTTGGGGTTGAGCAGCAGCAGCTTCATGGTCACGCCGCCGTCTGCTTGGGTTTGGATGCCGCGAGGACTTCGAGCAGCGCGGTGCCGGTCTGACGAACGTGGGCACCGAGCAGGCGTCCCGCGGCCTCGCTGTCGCGCGCCTCGAGGGCGGCGAGGATGCCGGCGTGCTCGTCGACCGAATTGCTCCAGCGGCGGTCGGCACCCAGCGCCAGATAGCGCGCGCGTTCGGCGCGGGAGATCAGCGTCTCGTGCGCCTCGCGCAGCGGGGCGTTGCGGGCCATGCGGACGATGGTGTTGTGAATCTCGCCATTGATGGCGAAGTAGTCGTCGAGCATGCCGTCGCGGTGATGAGCTTCCATACGCGTCTGAAGCGTGCGGAGGCGGGCGAGATCGCGCTTGGTTGCGCGCCCCGCTGCAAGCTCTGCGGCGAGCCGCTCGATGCCGGCCAGCGCTTCGAACAATTCCGAGATGCCGTCAACCGCGATGCCGGCGATGCGCGGGCTGCGATGCGGTCGCAGCTCGATCAAGCCTTCGGCCGCGAGCAGCTTCATCGCCTCGCGCAGCGGCGTGCGCGACACACCAAGCTCCTTCGACAGCCTGGTCTCCTGGGTCTGTGAGCCCGGAGGCAGTTCGCCGCGAATGATCATCGTCCGCATCCGCGCGGCGGCGCGCTCGTGCAAACCCATCCGCTTGAGTTTGGGCGACCTACGTCCCTTCGGCGTTTCCGACTTCTGCTGCACGCGTGCCTCATTGCTTCAACTCACCTTAGCCGTTTCCAGTGCTTTGACTTGCCCAAAATACCGACGCATCTCGCTGAAAACGATGGCACAACGCGCAAATTGTATGCAGCATGCAAAAACCGGATTGCGCTGCCGCGAAGAGCAACGGATGATCTTGCACGACGCGCGAGATCTCGCGCCCTTCGAAACGGAGTAAGCGATGCGGACGGGTTTGCGACTGGGCCTCGTGGCGATGGCGGCAATGCTTGGTGGAAGCGATCTCGCCTCCGCGCAAACTGCGAAGATCAAGCTCGGTTACGCCAAATGCGCGCATTGCCTGCCGATGTCGCTGGTCGCCGGCATGGCGAAGGGCATCGAGGTCGAGGCCACCGGCTTCAACTCGGGCAATGACGTTCTCACCGCGCTGATCTCGAAGAGCATCGACGTCGCGCAGGTCACCTACCTCCATTACATCACCGCGCTCGACAAAGGTTTCGACGTCGTCGCCGTGTCCGGTCAGATCAACGGCGGCTCGGAATGCTTGTCCTCGTCGAAGTTGGACCTGCCGCCCGATGACTGGACTGCGTTCAAGGCGATCGTTGCCAAGGGGAAGATTGACGGTCAGCCGTTGAAGGTCGCGGCGTCCCGCGGCAATGCGCAGGACATCCACATGCGCGGCGCGTTCCTCAAGCAGGGCGTCGATCCCAACAAGGACATCCAGTTCATCAATATTCCCAATCCGTCCGACCATCTCGCGGCCTTACAGCGCGGCGAGGTCGACATGATCTGCTCGGTCGAGCCGTTCGCCTCGCAGATCAGGCTCGCCGGTGCCGGCAAGCATTTCGTGCTGCCCTATGACCAGGCCGCCGGAAATCTGACCAACCTGATCGTCACTCGTTCTGACGTGATCGCGAGCCAGCGCGCCGGCGTTCAGGGTGTCGTCACCGCCGTGGTCGAGCTCGACAACAAGCTGATCGCCGACAAGGGCCCGTGGGTCGAGGTCATCAACAGGCTCACCGGCCTCGACAAGGCGGTGGCGACCGAGGCGCTGAAGAATGCTTCGCCGGATCCCGCGATCCATCGCTCGCAGACGCTCGCGATCGCCGCGATGATGCGCGACCTCAAATACATCTCCAAGGACGTCTCCGCGGAAGCGGAGAAGAACATGGACTATTCGTTCCTGGAGCAGGCCACGGGAAAGGCCAAGAATGACCTCGGTTACTGACACGGCGCCAGCCAAGCCGGCGTTTCGGCTGACGCGGGCGTTCCAGGGGCTGGAACGGGTTATCGTCCCCGCACTGCTGATCGCCGGCTGGGAAGCCTTCGCGCGCAGCGGCATGCTGCCGCCGGCGCTGCTGCCGGCGCCGAGCGCGGTGCTGCATGCGCTCGGCGACTGGGTGTTCGGCTTCGACGAGACCACGCAGACCTATTCCGGGCACTGGACGCGCGATGCGCTCGCCAGCGCTCTTCGCGTGTTCGGCGGCTTCGCGCTGGCAAGCCTGCTCGGCATCCTCGCCGGGGTCGCGATCGGCTGGTCGCGCCTGTTCGAGAAGACGCTGGAGCCGACGCTGCAGATGTTACGTCCGATCCCGCCGGTGTCCTGGATACCGCTGGCGATCATCTGGTTCGGCATTGCCGACAAGCCGGCGATCTTCCTCGTTTTCCTCGGCGCCTTCTTCCCCGTGCTGATGAACAGCATTCACGGCGTCAAGACCGTGGACCACAACTTCGTGCGGGCCGGCGCAATGATGGGCGCCAACCAACGCCAGATGCTGACCGATATCGTGCTGCCGGCGGCGCTGCCCTCGATCTTCGCGGGCCTGCGCATCGCGGTCGGATCGGCCTGGATGCTGACGGTCACGGCCGAGATGGTCGCGGTGAAGAGCGGCCTCGGCTACGTCTTGTGGGATTCCTACTATTTCCTGCGCTACGACATCGTGCTCGCGGCAATGATCTCGATCGGGCTGCTCGGCTATCTCTCCGACCTCGGCCTCAAGGCGATCATGGCGCGCACGCTGCGCTGGCAGCAGGCGACCACCGTGCAGGGCAGGACTGGCTGATGGCGGCAATCGAGCTTCGCAACATCGTCAAGGTGTTTTCCGACAAGCGGCGCGGCCGCGACCTGCTCACGCTGGACAACATCGATCTCGACATCGAGGCCAACGACTTCGTCTGCCTGCTCGGCCCGTCCGGCTGCGGCAAGTCGACCTTGCTCAACATCATCGCCGGCTTCGAGCAGGCGACCTCCGGGCGAACGCTGGTCGACGGCAAGCAGGTGGAGCGGCCCGGCTCCGACCGCGGCGTGGTGTTCCAGCAGCCGACCCTGATGCCGTGGCTGACGGCGATCGACAACATCGCCTTCCACCTCAAGCTCAAGGGAATAGCAAAGGCCGAGCGGAACGACCGAGCGATGGAGTTCATCGATCTCGTCGGCCTGCGCGGCTTCGAGCATCATCATCCCTCCGAAATGTCCGGCGGCATGAACCAGCGCGTCGGGATCGCCCGGGCGCTGCTGATGAACCCGAGCGTCATTTTGATGGACGAGCCGTTCGCGGCGCTGGATGCCCAGACCAAGCTCGAAATGCAGGAGGAGCTGGTTGCGATCTGGCAGAAGCGCCGCTGCACCATCGTGTTCGTCACCCATAGCGTCGACGAGGCGCTGGTGCTCGGCAACAAGATCGTGGTGATGACGAAGCGGCCAGGCCGGATCCGCGAGGCCGTCAATTTCGACCTGCCACGTCCCCGCGACAGTACCAGCCCCGAATTCAATGATGCAAAGCGTCACATCCTGGCCCTGATCCGGGAAGAGTCGACGCGCCTTGCGCAGGCGTCTTAGCCATGGAGCCCGCAATAGCCCCGCGCATCTGTGATCTTCTGGTGAAGGGCGGACTGGTCGTCACGCTGGACGGAACCGATCGCATCTTGGCAGGCGGGGCGGTTGCCGTCGAAGGCGGCCGCATTGTCGACGTTGGCGAGGGCGATGAGGTTCCGATACGCTGGTCGCCTGTGCGTACGATTGATGCGCGCGATCGGCTGGTGATGCCGGGGCTGGTCAACGTTCACAACCATACGCCCTTGATGATTACCCGCGGAATGATCGAGGATCTCGGCTTCGCGCCGATGTTCACGGCCGGAATTCCGCAAGGACATCGTTTGAGCGAGGGCGAGGCCACAGCGCTATCGCGGCTCGGGGTCTACGAGATGCTGCGGACAGGCTCGACGACGATCGTCGATTTCTACCGTTATCCCGAGGCGCTTGCCAAGGCTCATTCCGAGCTTGGCTCGCGTGCGGTGATCGCCGGCCGGATCCACGATGCCGATCCGGAAGCCCTGACCCAGAAGCGCTACGACTATTCGGCCGCGATCGGTGCGGCGAGCGTCGCCGAAAATATTGCGCTGGTCGAGCGCTGGCAGGGCCATGACAACGGCCGGATCAGGTGCGATTTTGCCCCGCATGCGCCGGACACTTGCTCGGACGATCTGCTGCGTGACGTCGCCGATCTCGTGCGACAATACGGCGGAAATGTTCACACCCACGTCTGTCAAAGCCCGATCGAAGTGTCTCAAACCCGGGCCCGCAGTGGCCGGTCTCCGGTCGAGGTGCTCGATGCGGCCGGTCTGCTCGACCAGCGCCTGATTGCGGCGCATTGCATCCACGTGACGGCCGATGACGAAGCCGCGCTCGGCGCGGCGAAGGCGACCATGGCCTATACGCCGATCGGCAATGCCAAGACCGGCCGCATTGCACCGGCGGCATCCATCGCGAGCCACGGCGCCCGGATGGCGCTGTGCACCGATACGTTTTCGGGCGACATGTTTGAGGCGATGCGTTGGGCGGTCGCCATGCAGCGGATACGTGGCGAAAAGGACGGCTTGAACGCGCGTGCGGCTCTTCGGTGGGCGACGCAGGGCGGAGCCGAAGCGCTCGGGCTGGGCGATGAGATCGGGTCGATCGCAGTGGGCAAGAAGGCGGATCTGGTCTTGCTCGATCTGTCCGAGCCGACGCTCGCGCCCGTCATCGACGGCTTCGGCGCTCTGGTGTGGTCTGGTAACGGCAATAATGTGAAGACTGTCGTTGTTGATGGCCGTATCGTGATCGAAGAGGGGCTTTTGCTGAGTGCCGACGGCGCGGAGCTGGTGCGCGAGGCGCAGAAGGTTGCGGAGGCGCTATGGGCCAGACACAATGTCACCCCAGTCAGGCAGCGCCATTCGAGGCCCGCAATAGGATGACCGGCGTGCGCAAGCGGCTCGGCATGATCACGCCGTCCTCCAATTCCGTGCTGGAGCCCGTGACGAGTGCAATGCTGCACGGCGCGGCTGGCATCACCGCGCATTTTTCGCGCTTCCGCGTCACCGAGATCGCGCTCGACGCCGCGGCGCTGAGCCAGTTCGACGCCTCGGTGATGCTCCCGGCGGCGGACCTGCTCGCCGATGCCAAGGTCGATGCCATTGCCTGGAACGGCACCTCCGCGAGCTGGCTCGGCATCGATCGGGACCGGAATCTTTGCGAGGCGATCACCGCGCGCACCGGCGTGCCGGCGACGACCTCGACGCTCGCCTGCATGGACGCCACCCGCGCGCTTCGCGCCAGACGCGTCGCACTTGTCTCGCCTTATACCGACGATGTGCAGCGGCGCATCGCCGATGTCTGGGCCGAGGAGGGGATCGTCCCGCATGCGGAGCGGCACCTCGGCTTGCGCGACAATTTCTCCTTCGGCGAGGTCGCGCCCGCGACGATTGCCGACATGATCCGTGCGGTGTCGGCAGAGGGTGCCGACGCCGTCGTCATCCTCTGCACCAATCTCGACGGCGCCGCGCTGGCCGCCTCGCTCGAACGCGAGCTGGATATCGCCGTGCTCGATTCCGTTGCGGTCACGTTATGGCGAACCCTCTGTCTCGCCGGCGGCGACATCACGGCCCTTGCGGCGTGGGGGCGGATATTCCAGACAATGCCAGCCATCAAGTGACGGAGACTCCTGTGACGCAGCTCGATCTTGCCATTCGCGGCGGCACCATCGTGACGGCCAGCGACGAGTTTCGCGCCGATATCGGCATTCGCGACGGCCGGATCGTCGCCATCGCCGACAGCATCGAAGGTGCGGCGCGCGAGATCGACGCGTCGGGCCTGCTGGCGCTGCCGGGCGGCATCGACAGCCACGTCCACATCTCCCAGGCCCAGGGCCCCGATGTCGTGATGGCCGACGATTTTGCCTCGGCGACGCGCGCGGCGGCAGCCGGCGGCAACACCATGGTGCTGCCTTTCGCGCTCCAGGAGAAGGGGACGTCGCTGCGGACCTGCGTGGAGAACTACCGCAAGCTTGCGGAAGGCGAGTGCTACATCGACACCGCCTTCCACCTCATCATCTCCGATCCGACTGCCGTCGTGCTCGGGCAGGAGCTGCCGGCGCTGGTCAAGGACGGCTACACCTCGTTCAAGGTGTTCATGACCTATGACGACCTCGTGCTGAGCGACAAGCAGCTGCTCGAGGTGTTCGATGTCGCGCGCCGCGAGGAGGCGCTGGTGATGGTCCATTGCGAGGGCTATGACGCCATCCGCTTCCTCACCACCAAGCTGGAGCGCGAGGGTCATATCGCGCCCTATTATCACGGCACCTCGCGGCCGCAGGCCGTCGAGCGCGAGGCAACGCATCGCGCCATCAGTCATGCTGAGGTGATCGGCGTTCCCATCATGATCGTCCACGTCTCCGGGCGCGAGGCGATGGAGCAGATACGGTGGGCCCAGCAGCGCGGCCTGCCGGTGCATGCGGAGACCTGCCCGCAATACATCACGCTGACGGCTGACGACATGAAGGGCCTGAACATGGATATAGCAGGCGCCAAATATGTCTGCTCGCCACCGCCACGCGATGTCGAAAGCCAGCAGGCGATCTGGGAGGGCATCACGTCAGGCGTGTTTCAGACCTTCTCGTCCGACCACTGCCCGTTCCGCTACGACGATCCCAAGGGCAAGCTGACACCGAATGCCCGCACCTCGTTCCGCTGGGTACCCAACGGCATCCCCGGCGTCGAGACGCGGCTGCCGATCCTGTTTTCGGAAGGTGTCTCGAAAGGACGCATCACGCTGCAGAAGTTCGTCGAGCTGACCGCGACCAACCATGCCCGCATCTACGGGCTTTATCCGCGCAAGGGCTCGATCGGGGTAGGCTTTGATGCCGATATCGTGCTGTGGGACCCGAAGCTCAAGAAGCCGATCCGGCAGGCCGATTTGCACCACGGCTCCGACTACACGCCCTGGGAAGGCTTTGAAATCACCGGCTGGCCGGTCACCACGATCGCGCGGGGGCGGGTCGTGTACGAGCAGGGCAGGATCGTCGGAGACAAGGGCGCGGGCGAGGTGCTGAGCCGCGGCAAGTCCAGCCTGGTGTGACGGCGAGATGATGTCACGGCACGCCCTGCCGCGCCTTTACCATTTTGTGGTCACGGCGCGCGCGGACAGTGTGACGAGGCACATCAACGCTGCGAGCATCCAGAAGGCCATCGGCAGGCCGACGGCATGGGCGACAAAACCGATGCCGGCAGGGCCGACCAGAACACCGGCGTAGCCGGCGGTGGTGATCGACGCCACGGCGAGCCCCGTGGGCATCGCGGTCTGCGTCGCCGCGCCGCGGAACAATACCGGCACGAGGTTCGACGCGCCGAGGCCGATGAGGAGGAAACCAGCGATGGCAACGGCCTTGCTCGGCGCGAGCAACAGCACTGCAAGGCCCGCGACGGCAAGCAGGCTCCCCCCGACCAGCGTTGTGCGATCGCCGATGCGTGCGACGACGACGTCGCCGCCGAGCCGGCCAACGGTCATCGCGATCGAGAACACGATGTAACCGATTCCGCCCTGGGCCTCGCTGACGAGGCCCGTGCCGATGACGAGCAGCGCGCCCCAGTCGAGCATCGCGCCCTCGATCAGGAAGGTGATGGCCGCGAGCAGCGCCAGCAACAGCACGATGCCATGCGGCAGCACGAACAGCGGCCCCTCCTGCGCCTGTGCCCGGCGTAGCAGGCGCGGCGCGGCAAGCGACATCGCGATCAGCATCAACACGGAACAGATCAACGCGCTCGCGAGCGGTCCAAGATGAAACGACAGCAGCGCCGTCATCACCGCCGATCCCGCGAAGCCGCCAATGCTGAAGAGCGCGTGAAAGCCCGACATCAGCGGTTGTCCCGCCGCGCGTTCGACCTCGACGGCATGGATGTTCATGGCGACATCGATGGAGCCGAGGGCAGCCCCAAATCCAAGCAACGCCAGCGCCAATGTCAGGGGCGTGGCCGCGACGACCAGCAGGGGCAACACCAGGGCGAGGCCGATCCCGCCCGCGATGATGATCGGCTTGGTGCCATGGCGTGCGCTCAAAATGCCGGTGGCGAGCATCGCGACGACCGAGCCGATGCCGAGGCTGAGCAGCAGCAGGCCGAGGACCGCGTCATCGACCGCGAGCCGCTCCTTCGCGAACGGCACCAGCGGCGCCCAGCAGGCAAGGCCGAAGCCGGCGACCAGGAACGAGAGGCGCGTGGCGAGTCGCGTCGCCGGCCGGTCGGCTGAGCTCATCAATGAAACTCCGGGAGGGAAACGAAGCGCGCGATCACGGCGAGGCGTTAGATCATCAACCAGGGGCGAACGCCAGAGTTCCGCCGACGCTGTGAGTTGACGAATTGTATCATTATGATGTCGTTCTTGGCGCTGTCGTTTCGACTGCAAGCATCCGATGATCCCACTTCGCGGGCAGTGTGCCCTCCGAGGTGGAGGTGACGCTGTAACAGAACGGCATGAAAGCTGCTTGGCTGGAAAAACGGTGCGAGGCTGCGTTATGTTGCGCGCGCCGACACGCCCCTGAAGCTGCGATCCCCCAGCCTCGCCAAGAAAATTGAAGAAGTCAGGAACTCGCTGATGCGTATCGTCAATGTTGCCGCCGCCCAGATGGGCCCGATCCAGAAGGCCGACAGCCGCGAGGCCGTGGTCAAGCGCATGATCGCGCTGATGGACGAAGCCAAGGCCAAAGGCGCCGACCTGATCGTCTATCCGGAACTGGCGCTGACGACGTTCTTCCCACGCTGGTACGTGGAGGATCGGTCGGAGTTCGACGGCTGGTTCGAACGCGAAATGCCGAATGCCGCGACCAGGCCGCTGTTCGATCGTGCGGCGCAGCATCAGATGGCAATGAATTTCGGCTATGCCGAGCTGACGCCCGAAGGCCGCCACTTCAACACGGCGATCCTGACCGACAAGTCCGGCAAGATCGTCGGCAAATATCGCAAGGTCCATTTGCCGGGCCATGCGGAATACGACACCAATCGCTCGCACCAGCATCTGGAGAAGCGCTATTTCGAGCCGGGCGATCTCGGCTTCAACGTCTGGCGCGAGTTGGGCGGCGTCATCGGCATGGCCATCTGCAACGACCGGCGCTGGCCCGAGACCTATCGCGTCATGGGCTTGCAGGGCGTCGAGATGGTGCTGATCGGCTATAATACACCGTCGGAAAATGCTGAACGAAGCGACGAGAGCCTGGAAAAGCGCATGTTCCACAATCGCCTTTCGGTGCAGGCCGGCGCCTATCAGAACGCGACCTGGGTGGTCGCAGTCGCCAAGGCTGGCGTCGAGGACGGCCATGCATTGTTTGGCGGCAGTCTGATCGTCGATCCCGACGGCGAGATCGTTGCCGAAGCCAGGACCGAAGAGGACGAACTCCTGATCTATCCCTGCGATCTCGATGCCACCAGCTTCGGCAAAACCACGATCTTCAACTTTGCACAGCACCGCCGCATCGAGCATTACGGCCTGATTACCAGCCGTACCGGCACGGTGCCGCCGCCGGAGAAGTGATGCCGATGGTCTTCCTGCAAACTGGCAATCATTTCGCTCAGGCCTATCATGGAGTGCTTCATGACTGAACCGACATACGATCTGATCATCCGCGGCGGCCGCGTCGCCACCACGACCGATGTGTTCGAGGCCGATGTCGCCATTTCCGGCGAGACCATTGCGGCGATCGGCCGCGGGCTTCCGCCGGCGAAGCGCGAGATCGACGCACGCGGGAAGCTGGTTCTGCCCGGCGGCGTCGACAGTCACGCGCATATCGAGCAGCTGTCTGCCGCCGGCATCATGAATGCCGACACCTTTGAAAGCGCGACCGTGTCGGCGGCCTTTGGCGGTACGACCACGGTGATTCCGTTCGCCGCCCAACATGTCGGCATGAAGCTGCCGCAGGTGGTGGAGGATTATCACGCGCTGGCGAAAAAGGGCGCCGTGATCGACTACGCCTTTCACATGATCATCGCGGACGCGACCAGGGAGACGGTCGAGGAGCACATTCCGGCGCTGGTGAAGCAGGGGCACGGCTCGATCAAGATCTTCATGACTTACGACCGGCTCAAGGTCGACGACGAGCCGCTGCTCGACATTCTCCTCGCCGCACGCCAGTCCGGCGCGATGTTGTGCGCCCATGCCGAAAATCACGGCATCATCGCCTGGATGGTCAAGCGGCTGCTCGCGCGCGGCTACACGATGCCCAAATACCACGCCGTCAGTCATGCGCGCGTCTCGGAGGCGGAAGCCTTCACCCGGCTGATCGGCATGGCCGCGCTGATCGATCAGCCCATCATGATCTTCCATGTCTCGACCGCCGAAGGCGCCAGGGTCATCCGCGACTCGCGCGGGCAGGGGCTCAAGGTGTTTGCCGAGACCTGTCCGCAATACCTCTTCCTCACGGCTGATGATCTCGACAAGTCGGGCGCGGAAGGCGCCAAGTGGATGTGCAGCCCGCCGCCGCGCACGCATTCGGACCAGGAGGCGCTGTGGCAGGCGCTGTCGCTCGGCGATCTCCAGACCATCTCGTCGGACCACGCGCCGTATCGTTACGACGAGACCGGCAAGCTGCGCGCCGGCCCCAATCCAAACTTCAAGCAGGTTGCGAACGGCCTGCCGGGACTGGAGCTGCGGCTGCCGCTGCTGTTCGACGCGATGGTGTCGAAAGGGCGGCTCGGCCTCGAAAAATTCGTCGAGCTGACCGCGACAGCACCCGCCAAAATCTACAATCTGCATCCGCGCAAGGGCTCGATCGCGGTCGGCGCGGATGCCGATATCGCGATCTGGGATCCTAATCGCGAGACCACGATCGCGGACGAGATGATGCACGATCTCGCCGGTTACACGCCGTTTGCGGGCCGCCAGCTGAAGGGATGGCCGGTGTCGGTGCTCTCGCGCGGCCGCGTGATCATCGACGGCGACAAGTGCCTCGCCAGCGCCGGCAGCGGCAAATTCCTGGCCCGGAGCGGCGGCGAGGCGGCAAAGCCGACGGGCCGCCTCGTGGCGGACATGGATCCTGAGCGGAATTTCGGAGCAAAGTTGCTGTGATCGCGGACCAACGCCGCGCGTGTTCTTGGCGCGGTCGCGTCCATGCTGCCGCGCACCCACGGGCCAAAAGTCGATGAGAACCCGCTGGCGGACCCGCGGTTACTGGCATACCATTTGCACGCTAATGGGCTCGATTTCACCTGCCCTTGGCCAACGAACGGCCGGCATCACGGCATTACTGGGAGAACGTCATGGATCGCAGGACCGTATTGAAGGGACTGGCTGGCGCGGGCGGTCTGGCATTGTCGGGGGGCCTCTCTGCGCCGGCGATCGCGCAAGGCGCCTCAGCTCGCACCCTGCGTTTCGTGCCGCAGGCCAATCTCGCCAATTTCGACCCTATCTGGGGCACCCAATATGTCGTGCGCAATGCCGCGGCGCTGGTCTGGGACACGCTTTACGGCGTCGATGCCCAGCTACAGGCGCAGCGCCAGATGATCGAGTCCGAGGAGACCTCGGACGACGGCAAGACCTGGACGTTCAAACTGCGCCCGGGGCTGAAATTCCACGATGGCGAGCCGGTGCTGAGCAAGGACGTCGTGGCGAGCCTGGCGCGCTGGGCTGCACGCGATCCAATGGGCCTGATGATCCTTGCGATCCAGCAGGAATTGACTGCTGTCGATGACCGCACCTTCAAATGGGTGTTGAAGCAGCCCTTCCCGAAAATGCTCTACGCACTCGCGAAAAACAATGCGCCGTGCTCCTTCATCATGCCCGAGCGCATCGCGAAGACCGATCCGTTCAAGCAGATCACCGAATATATCGGCTCCGGGCCGATGAAGTTCGCCAAGAGTGAATGGGTTCCCGGTGCCAAGTCGGTGTTCGAAAAATTCACCGATTACGTGCCGCGGCAGGAGAAGCCGTCGTGGCTTGCCGGTGGCAAGCAGATCCTGGTTGACCGCGTCGAATGGCTGGTGATGCCGGATCCCGCAACTGCGGCCGCAGCCTTGCAGAACGGCGAGGTCGACTGGTGGGAGAACCCGATCGCCGACCTCGTGCCCGTGCTGAAGAAGAACAAGAACATCAGTGTCGATATCGGCGATCCCCTCGGCAATATCGGCTCGTTCCGCATGAACCATCTGTTCGCACCGTTCAACGACGTGCGGGCACGACGGGCGGTGCTGATGGCGCTCAGCCAGGAAGACTACATGCGCGCGATCGTCGGTGACGACGATGCGCTGTGGAAGTCGCTGCCGGGCTTCTTTACGCCCGATACGCCGCTCTACAGCGAAATGGGTGGCGAGATCCTCAAGGGCAAGCGCGACCTCGATGCCGCCAAGAAACTGCTCGCCGAGAGCGGCTATTCCGGTCAGCCGGTGACCTGCCTCGTCGCGCAGGACCAGCCGATCACCAAGGCGCAGGGCGACGTCACTGCCGATCTCCTGAAGAAACTCGGCATGAATGTCGACTTTGTCGCCACCGATTGGGGCACGGTCGGCTCCCGCCGTGCGGCGAAGACGCCGCCGGGGCAGGGCGGCTGGAACATGTTCCACAGCTGGCATGCCGGTGCCGATTGCATCACGCCCGCCTCCTACACCGCCATTCGCGCCAATGGCGACAAGGCCTGGTTCGGTTGGCCCAATAGCCCCAACACCGAGAAGGAGGTCACGGCGTGGTTCGACGCCAAGAACCTCGACGAAGAGAAGGCCGCAGTCGGCCGTCTCAACAAGGCGGCGCTCGATGATGTCGTCTACGCGCCGACCGGGTTCTTCCTGACCTACACGGCCTGGCGCAACAACGTGTCGGGCATCACCAAGGGACCGCTGCCGTTCTTCTGGGGCGTATCGAAGACCGCATGATCCTGCGCTGAGGCCAGATGCTCTCCTATATCCTCCGGCGCATCGTCGCCACCTTGCCGGTGATGGCGATCGTTGCACTGTTCGTGTTCAGCCTGCTCTATATCGCGCCGGGTGATCCCGCCGTGGTGATCGCTGGCGACCAGGCGAGCCCGGAGGATGTGGAGCGCATCCGCCAGAGCCTCGGTCTCGACCGTCCCTTCCTGATCCAGTTCGGAAGCTGGGTCTGGCGCATTCTGCACGGCGACCTCGGCACCTCGATCTTCACCAATCTGCCGGTCTCGACCATGATCGGGCAGCGCCTCGGGCCGACGCTGTCGCTGATGGTGATCACGCTTCTACTCACGATCGTGGTCGCGGTGCCGCTCGGTGTCGTGGCGGCGTGGAAGGCCGGCAGCTTCATCGATCGCGCCATCATGGGCTTCGCGGTGTTCGGCTTCTCGCTGCCGGTCTTCGTCGTCGGCTACATGCTTGCCTACATCTTCGCGCTCGAGCTCGAATGGCTTCCGGTGCAGGGCTACACGCCGCTTAACCAGGGCCTCTGGCCGTGGTTGCAGAATCTGATCCTGCCCGCGATCGCGCTCGGCTGCGTCTATATCGCGCTGGTTGCGCGCATCACGCGCGCCGCCATGCTCGAAGTCTTGCAGCAGGACTATATCCGCACCGCGCGGGCCAAGGGCATGGGGCAGGGTGGCATCCTGTTCATTCACGCCTTGAAGAACGCGGCGGTGCCGATCGTGACCGTGATCGGGATCGGCATCGCGCTCCTGATCGGCGGTGCGGTCGTCACGGAAAGCGTGTTCGCGATCCCCGGTCTCGGCCGTCTCACGATCGACGCGATCCTGCGCCGCGACTATCCGGTCATCCAGGGCATCGTGCTGCTGTTCAGCTTCGTCTACGTCCTCGTCAATCTGATGATCGACGTCACCTACACGCTCGTTGATCCGAGGATCCGCTATTGACCGACATGACCGTCAATCCACAGGCGCTGCCACCGGGTCTCGTCCTCGCGCCGCAACTGCCTGAAATCCTCCGACCAGTCACGATCCGTCGCGGCTTCATCGGGTTCTTGCGCGGCCATCCCACCGTTGCGATCGGCGGCGCGCTGCTGCTGACGCTGGTTCTGATCGCGATCTTTGCGCAGTATCTCTGGACAGTCGATCCGACGGCACTTGCACCCGCCAAGCGCACCCGCGCGCCGTCCGCGCTTTACTGGTTCGGCACCGACGTGCTTGGCCGCGATATCTATTCCCGCGTGCTGTTCGGCGCGCGCGTCTCGCTCACGGTCGGACTGTCGGTAGCGATCCTCGCATCCGCGGCGGGTCTCGCCATCGGCATGGTCTCGGGCTTCGTCCGCTGGGCGGACGGCATCCTGATGCGCTTCATGGACGGGTTGATGTCGATCCCGCCGATCCTGCTGGCGATCGCCTTGATGGCCTTGACGCGCGGCAGCGTCGGTAACGTCATTCTGGCGATCACCATCGCCGAGATTCCGCGCGTCTCGCGCCTCGTCCGCAGCGTTGTGCTGTCGCTGCGCGAGCAGCCCTATGTCGATGCGGCGGTGGCCTGCGGCACGCGCACGCCGATGATCATCCTGCGCCATATCCTGCCCAACACGCTGGCGCCGATGCTGGTCCAGGCGACCTACATCTGCGCCAGCGCCATGATCACCGAGGCGATCCTGTCCTTCATCGGTGCCGGCACGCCGCCGACCATTCCGTCCTGGGGCAACATCATGGCCGAAGGCCGCGCGCTCTGGCAGGTCAAGCCCTATATCGTGTTCTTCCCGGCGGCGTTCCTGTCCGTCACCGTGCTCGCCGTCAACCTGCTCGGCGATGGTCTTCGTGATGCGCTTGATCCGCGCATGGCCAAGAGCCTCTGATGCTGCGGAGCTGATCGCGATGGCGTTGCTCGAAGTCGAGAACCTTCAAACCCACTTCCGGACGCCCACCGGCATCAACCGTGCGGTCGACGGCGTATCGTTCCATGTCAACGAGAGAGAAACGCTCGCCATCGTCGGCGAGTCCGGCTGCGGCAAGTCCGTGACCTCGATGTCCCTGATGCGGCTGATCCCCGAGCCGCCGGGCAGGATCGCGGGCGCCATCCGCTTCGCGGGCAGGGATCTCTTAAAACTCTCGGATCGAGAGATGCGCGCCATCCGCGGCAACGACATCTCGATGATCTTTCAGGAGCCGATGACGAGCCTTAATCCGGTGCTGACGGTCGGTCGCCAGATCCGCGAGACGCTGATGATCCATCAGGGCCTAGACCAGCAGGCCGCCGAGGCGCACGCGATCGAGATGCTGACGCTGGTCGGCATTCCCGAGCCGAAGCGGCGTGTGCGCGAATATCCGCACCAGCTCTCCGGCGGCATGCGCCAGCGCGTGATGATCGCGATTGCGCTGGCCTGCAACCCGAAGCTCCTGATCGCGGACGAGCCGACGACCGCGCTCGACGTGACCATCCAGGCGCAGATTCTGAAGCTGATGCTGGACCTGAAAAGCCGCGTGGGCGCGGCGATCATTCTGATCACCCATGATCTCGGCGTGGTTGCCGAGATCGCCGAGCGCGTCATGGTGATGTATGCCGGCCGCAAGGTCGAGGAGGCGCCGGTGGCCGAGCTGTTTCGTTCGCCGCGTCATCCCTATACCCAGGGCCTGCTTGGCGCGGTGCCGAGGCTCGGCTCCTCGCTGACCGGCACGGCAAGACGGCTCGCCGAGATCCCCGGTCAGGTGCCTGATCTGCGCAAACCGATCACCGGCTGCGTTTTTGCCGGACGCTGTGCGCTCGCGACCGATCTCTGCCGGCAATATGCGCCGGGTCTCGAAGAAAAGGGGCCACGTCACATCGCGGCCTGCCACTACGCCGCCAAGGGGGCGGTTGCGGCATGAGCCCTCCGCTGCTCCAGGTCAACGACCTCAAGAAGCACTTTCCGGTCAATAGGGGTCTCTTCGGCCGCAAGTCCGAATGGGTCTATGCGGTCGACGGCGTGTCCTTCGAGATCGCACGCGGCGAGACGCTGTCGCTGGTCGGCGAGTCCGGCTGCGGCAAGTCGACGGTCGGCCGCGCGATCCTGCGGCTGTTCGACGTGACCTCCGGCCAGGTGATCCTCGATGGCCAGCGCATCGACGATGCGCATCCGAGCACGATGCGTCAGTTGCGGCAGCGCATGCAGGTGGTGTTCCAGGATCCGTTCTCGAGTCTCAATCCGCGCATGCGCGTGCGCGACATCCTGGCGGAGCCGATCCGCAATTTCGGCCTCGCCAAATCTGCGGCCGATCTCGAGACGCGCGTGACGACGCTGATGGACACGGTGCGCTTGCCCCGGGAAGCGCTCAACCGCAGGCCGCACGAATTCTCCGGCGGCCAGCGGCAGCGCATCGGCATTGCACGAGCGCTCGCGGCCGAGCCGGAGCTGATCGTCTGTGACGAGGCGGTCTCTGCGCTCGACGTCTCGGTCAAGGCGCAGATCGTCAATTTGCTGCAGGATCTTCAACGCGAGTTTGGTCTCGCGCTGCTGTTTATCAGCCATGACCTCGCCATTGTCGAGCACATGACCCATCGTGTTGCGGTGATGTATCTCGGCAAGATCGTCGAAGTGGCGCCGCGCCGGGAGATCTTTGCGGCGCCAAGGCATCCCTACACCAAGGCGCTGCTCTCGGCAGTTCCGCTGCCGGAGCCCGGCGCTCAGCGCAATCCCATCATCCTGAAGGGAGACGTGCCGAGCCCGATCAATCCACCGAGCGGATGCCGCTTCCACACCCGTTGTCCCTATGTGTTCGATCGCTGCCGGACGGAAGAGCCGCTGCTACGTTCGGCGGAGAGCGAACAGTGGGTGGCCTGCCACCTCGATGCTCTGCCGGCGGGATAGAGAACGATATCGGGTACCGCACCGTCGCCAGACCGCGCGCTCCGCGCCTCTCCCAAGCGATCGCGAGTTGCGGCTGTTGAACGCCTCACAGCGCATTTGCGTAGGGTCCATTGACGGCCCAATCCTTGTCTGGCGAGAGCCGGCGTCGCGGAGGACTTTCAAGCGCGGGCCGTTCGTTCCTGGCGGCGGCGCGCCATCGCGCCGGCGTCTGGCTGCTGATGCGCTTGAACACGGTCGAGAAATGCGCCTGGGTGCTGAACCCGACGGCAAGTGCGATCTCGGCCAGCGGCCGCTGCGTCGTCGTCAGCAACGACTTTGCGTGCTCGATCCTGTGATTGAGCAGGTATTCGCGTGGACGGTATCCGGTCGCTGCACGGAACTGTGCGGCAAAATGCATCCGCGAAAGGCCTGCGACATTGGCGAGCTCGGACAGGCTGATGCTGCGTTCGAAATGAGCGGCGACATGTTGCTCGACACGCCGCAGGCGCCATTTCGGCAATGCATTGACCTTGGCGCGCGGCAGTTCGGGCCGGGCCAGATGCATCGCAAGGATCTGGCCGATGCAACGGGCAAACTCGCGGACTGCGGCATCGCCTTGCTCGGCCAGTGCCGTGGCCAGTCCCGCGGTGAGCGGATCACGCAACAGAACGAGGTCGTCGAGCCCTTCCGCAGCGCTCTGCGCCCATTGAGTCGGGAAGTGCTCCGCGGAGATGTGGAAGTGCAGGAAAGCGCAAGGCGCCTGGAATTGGGCGCTCAGCTGTTTCGACGGCGCGCTGACATACAGGGTACCCGACGGCATGGTGCCGTCGAAGATGATCCGCCGCTCCCTGGTCAGGGTGGCGCGCGTTGTCTTCAACGCAATGCCGACGAAATATCGATCGGGCGGCGTCGTCGCTACGTGCCATGAGGCCTCCCGCGAGTCGTCCCATCGCGAGATCGCGATGTCTTCCAGCGCGGCCTGCGAGCTGCAAATGTTCTGACGCCATTTGGCTTCCTGGGCGATGGCCTGCGTCGCGCGAGGTGCTTCGTGATCTCTCGGGCCGGCCGGAAGATCGATCCGGGCGTGGGTCTGGTGCAATTCGGTCAGCATCGCCTATTCCTTCTGAGCTTCGCGGTCGTTCGCTATGACCGGTGAACTCGCATCCTCGGTATGCTGACAGGATAGGCGTGAGCAGGCTTGGAAGCCCGTTAGGGGTGATTAGGATGTGTTAGATTATGTGGGCGCGGGTGGGGTGCGGCAGCTGGTCGCGGGAGTCTGGATTTTAGACGACGTTTAGCCGTTATTCGAACACGGCGTCGAAAATCTCGACGTCGATCAGCACGGGCTTGGCGAGAACGGTGCCATCGGGCTGGAGCGTCAGCGTGCGCCGAAGGGTTGGAACCACGATGCCGTTGAAATGATCGTGAGCCCACGAATAGTGCGCGACATGTGCGCCCAGCAGATCGTGATCGGTCCGTCGCTGCAAAGCGCTCCCGTCGAAATAGAACACTTGCTCGGACGCGAGGCTGATCAGGCTCGGCGGGAATTGCGCGCGAAGGCGTCGCCAGGTCTCACTGTTCTCCTGCCACGGCGGCAGCTCCTCGACGACGACGTCGGGACGAGCCAGGAGGAATGGAGTGGTGAGATAGTTCCAGATCTGGACGCCGCAGAAGAAGACCAGATGCAGTTCGTCCGCCAGCGCGTGCGCGCCGTTTGTTGGAAAGGCGAGGCTCGGGTTGCGCCAGGTCCGCAGCACCTGGCCATCCAGGCTTTCGATCGTGATCGCATCCGGCGCAAACGCGCCGGACCGTTCTCCGCCCGTGATCCCGGTGAAGCGGACCGATTGCGTCCGCGTCGATCCCTCCGCGGTGACGTCCTTGAATTCGCGGGCATGTCCGGCGTCGGAGAACAGGGCGCCCCCAACGGAAAGATGCAGCGTGAACCGGCTCAGGCTGTTCCAGCGGGCCAAGCCCCCGCAGGCGTCGATCGCATCGTCAAGAAGTGCCATGTCTCACTGCATCCACCATGAAGTCTCAGCACCATGGCGGGCCGGATGCGGCTTGGCGTGTTAGAAGTTGTTAGGAGTTGCAAGAGTGCAATGGGGCGGTATCCCGTTGAAGATGCTCTTAATTCAGCGCGCTCAGGAGCCCCTTGGCGGCGACCAGGTCGCGGCTCGACAGGCCTTCCTGATATTGCCCGACCAGCGGCGCCAGCAGCGCCTGCGCATCGCCCTTTCGCCCGGCCCGTTGCCAGACGCGGGCCAGGCTCATCGCCCCCCGCAGCTCCCAGCCGCGCGCACATTGCCGGCGCGACAGGGCCAGCGATTGCTGGAGACAGGCTTCGGCCTCGGTCGCCCTGGCGGATTGAACCAGGATATCCGCCTTGACCCGCAGCATTTCCGGCATATCGAACGATTCGCCGTGATCGCCGATCTGGGCGATGGCTTCGTCGATCGTGCGCAAGGCCTCATCGGCCTCGTTCTGGGCCGCCAGACCCTCCGCGAGCGCCGTTGCAAACACCGTCGTCATGATCCGGTGCCGGGTGGCGTACAAAGTTGCCTGGCTGCGGCGAAGCTGCTCGATGCCGCCGGCGATGTCGCCGCGGCGGAGCAGGAGCTCGCCCTTCTGGCCGATGCCGACCGCGTGATAGGGGCCGAGGAAGTGCCGCGCGGAATGATCGATCAGCCGATCGATCAGGCTTTCGGCGCTGGCCCAGTCGCCGACCCACAGAAACACGTAGATCGTCCAGATCAGGGAAATGCCGAGCGTCAGGGGCTGCTCGAGCTGCTCGGCCTGATGCACGGTGTATCTTGCCGCCTCGATGGCACGGTCGGGCCGGCCGCTGAGCCAGAGCCCGCGCGCCAGGGCGACCAGCGCGACAATGCGGTCGTCATAGCCGAGATGGCCGATATTCAGCCGCTGCGAGCCGGGATTGTGCACCATCGCGCTCTCGCAGAACGCGACGGCCTTGTCCTGGTTCCCGATCAGATGATGCGCCACGCCCAGCATCCACTCGACATTCAGGGTGCTGGTCGGGTCGTTCAGCTTCCGGGCGACGCCTTCGCTCTGTACGCCGGTGCCGAGCGCGCCATGAAAATCTCCGACCCGGGTCAGGTAGATGTGCAGCCCGCGCAACAGCCAGAGCTGCCAGTGCAGGTCGTCGAGCGCCTCGGCCAGTTGCAGGCTTCGCGTGAACGCCGAACGGACCCCATCCGTGTTGCCTTGCGTGAACATCACGGAGACGCCAAGCGCCGCTTGCAAAGTCATTTCCTTGCGACGGTCGACGTTCTCGGCAGAGGCGAGCGCCTGCTGGGTCCAGCCATGACATTCGGTCAGCAATGTCAGCTCGAGGAAGAACTGCGCGGCCGAAGCTGCGAGGTCCACGGCGAGCGCGCGATCGCCGGCTTCTGAAAAGCTCCAGGTTAGCGCGGCCCGCACATTCGGCAAATGATCGGCATAGGGCAGGAAGCCGCCCGCGCTCTGCATGCCATTGGACTTGACGGAGATGTCATGCAGGAAGTCGCGGAAATACTCAGCGTGGGCGCGCGCGACGCGGTCCGCTTCTCCGCTCTCGACGAGCTTGTCGCCGACGAAGGCGCGGGTCGTGTCGAGCAGGCGGTATCTCAGTCGTCGTTCTGCAGGCGACGTTGCAATCAGGGATTTGGACAGCAGATTCGAGATCGCTTCGACCGCTTCCGCCTCGCCGATGCCCTGACTTGCGGCGACCGCGAGCGCAGCTTCGAGTGTGAATGGCCCGACGAATACCGACAGGCCGCGCAATGTCGCGCCCTCGGCCCGAGGCAGGAGATCGTAGCTCCAGCTCAGCGCCGCGCTCAGCGTCTGGTGCCGGGGAATTGCAGTGCGGCGCCCTCGCCACAGAAGCGAGAAACGGCTGTCGAGCAGCGAGGCCGTGCCGGCGATCCCGTAGGCGTTGACCCGTCCGGCGGCAAGCTCGATCGCAAGGGCAATGCCGTCCAGACGCCGGCAGATATCGGCGACGAGAGGCGCGTCCTCTTCACTGAGCTCGAATTCGCTCAGGCTTTCGGCAATCCGCTCGACGAAAAGCTGGCTCGCCGGATAGGCAAGGATTTCGGCCATGCTGAGTCCGTCGCGCTGCGGCGGACAATCCAGCGGAAACAGCCGGTACACCCGCTCGCCCTCGGTGCGAAAGGATTCGCGGCTGGTGGCGAGAACATGCAGCTCCTCGGCTTCCCGCACGATGCGCTCCGCCAGCGGAGCGAGCTCGTCGATGATATGCTCGCAGCTGTCGAAGACCAGCAGCGTCCGGCGGTTGCGCAGTGACATCAACAGCCCGGGTATCGGGTCGTCGGAGTTGACGGTCAGGCCAAGCGCCGCGGCAATCGTACCTGGAACGAGCCGCGGCTCCGTCAGCGCGCCAAAGTCGACGAAGCAGACCTGGCTCTCGAAGCTCGCAAGCTGACCATGCGCCACGGCAAGTGCAACCGAGGTCTTGCCGATGCCGCCGGGGCCGACGATGGTGACGAACCGATGCAGGGACAGTTCAGTCGCGATCTTCTCGACGGCGTCATCCCGGCCAATCATCTTCGCGGGTGGAGCAGGTATGGACCGGAGCGAGGACGCAGTCGCGACGGGCCGGCTCTCCGCAGGCGCGGTGCGGCGCGTTGGTGCCGCGAAACAATAGCCGCGGCCAGGCACGTTGACGACATAACGAGAGCCTTCGCCGCCATCGCCCAGGGCCTTGCGCAGCGACGTGATGTGAAAGCGCAGGCTGCCCTCGTCGACATTCACGTCGGCCCAAATCCGCTTGACCAATTCCCGCTTGTCGACCACCTCGCCGGCACGCTCAGCGAGAAAAATCAGGATATCGAGCGCGCGACCGCCGAGATGAACCGGGACGCCGTCCTTCTCGAGCAACCGCGACCGGGGAAGCAGCCGAAAGGCCCCGAAGGAAACGGCTGAGTCCTGGTCGTTAGTGTCCGGCACGTGCCATGATTCCAATGAAAGGAAAGGGCTGCTGTCTGTTTGATCTACCAGAACGAGATCGTGAGTAAACCGGCCGAAAGCGGCGAAATCGAGCAGCACATACAGGAATTGCTCGGACCAAACGCTGCGAATTTTGCTTAAACGCGAGCGGCTTATGCGAAAGCGTGAAAGTTCGGCAGCGCGCGTCAGAACTGATGGATTGGTCGCGACAGGCAAGTATCACGCGTCTTCCGATCATAACAGAATCTTGCAACGTCTAACGAGCGTGAGCCGGGGATCTGCATCAGTATAGCTTTCGAGTTAGGCCTATTTCCAACGGGGGAGGCTATCATGCCCGAAATCAGCTCTCGGACGAACGACAGGGGTGTTCGATCTCACTTTGTCGCCAATCTCGACGATGTATCGCGTGACTGGGAACTCGTGCTGCGCGAGTCGCACCATCGCATGAAGAACACCCTGACGCTCCTGGGTGCGTCAGTCCGCCGCGATTTCACGCGGGCCGGGACCAGGGACATGTCGGTCGCGGTGGACCGGTTGGAGCGGCGCATCGTCGCATTCGGCAGGCTCTATCAACTTTTGTCCGACAATGACGATCTTGCCATGATCTCGGTCGAAGCCTTCTTCGAAAGCCTGTGTGGCGCGCTGTCCGAGGCGGTGCTGGCGCCGGCCGTCATCCGCTGCGAGGCATCGATCGCAAACGGCATGCTGCCGGCCTGGCAGTGTCATCGGCTTGCACTGATGCTGACGGAGCTGGTCACGAATGCGGCAAAGCATGCCTTTCCCAACAAGAAGGGCGCGCTGATCCGCATCGAGGTCGCGAACCACGAGGGCAGCTGGCTCTGCACAGTGACTGACAATGGTATCGGCGCCACCGGGCCGCTTCAGGGCGCCGGCAGCCGGATCCTGGAAGGCTTGGCGCGCAGCATCAGTGCCCGGATGCAGGGCGAGGCCGGGCAGGGCGGTACGCGCGTGACCATAGCAATGCCGAGCGCGGCCGCCTGAGAAAGCGATCGCGCTCGCAATCGCTCACGAACCATACCTCAAACCAGGGAGTTCGACATGACCACCACCGAGATCAATCATCCAGCCGACGCGAAGCCAGCGAAATCGCGTGCCGTCGATCTCAAGCTCGAGGTCGTCGTAATCCCTGTATCGGACGTGGACCGCGCCAAGGCATTTTATGCGAGCCTCGGCTGGAGACTGGACGCTGATTTCGCCTCCGGTGATGGCTGGCGCGTGATCCAGTTCACGCCGCCGGGTTCGGCCTGTTCCGTGATCTTCGGCAAGAACGTCACGCCCGCGGCGCCCGGTTCGGCGCAAGGCCTTTATCTGATCGTCTCTGATCTTGAGGCGGCGCGCCAGGATTTGCTAGCGCGTGGCGTCAAGATCAGCGAACCCTTCCATGGTGGCGGCGACGTTCACGCGGGGGTGGACGAGCCGTATCTCTTCGGCAGTGTCCGGGTCAACGGCGCTGATCCAAAACGCGGCAGCTACAGCTCATTTGCCTCCTTCAGGGACCCCGACGGCAACGGTTGGCTGTTCCAGGAAATCACAACGCGGCTGCCCGGCCGTATCGACGCGACCGATACGATTTTCACCTCGTCAAGTGAACTTGCGCGCGCGCTACGCCGCGCCGCGGCGGCGCATGGTGAGCACGAGAAACGGACCGGCGCGCATGACGAGAACTGGCAGGACTGGTACGCCGACTACATCGTGCGCGAGCAGGCTGGCCAGCCGCTGCCGACCTGACTCGCGAACGTAGACATCTGAGTCAATGCTGACACGGCGCGCGATGGCTCATCGCGCGCCGTGATGCATTTGCGCCCCGAAGACCATGCCTCATCACATTCCCGCTCGGTGTCACGACGACTCGCAACGGCTAACGCAGCCTAACAATCCATAACGAGCCAATGGCCGGTGTGTGAGTCAATCTGTCTCCAGGACGAACCGATCGGCGATTTCGAATTTCGGTCAACGTCACAGACCAGAACAAGGGAGAGCGAAAATGACAACGCAGACACGAGCCGACATGATGAACCCGGATCGACGCCAATTGCTGGGTCAGGCCGCAATGATGGCTGTTGCCGCAAGCACCGCGAGCCTGTTTCCGGCAGGCCCGGTAAAGGCCGCCGCAAGCGGCGCAATTCGCCCGTTCCACGTCAACGTGCCCGAGGAAGACCTGCTTGATCTGCGCCGCCGTCTCGCAGCGACGCGCTGGCCGGATCGCGAGATCGTCGCCGACCAGTCGCAGGGCGTGCAGCTCACGACAGTCCAGCAGCTCGTGCGCTACTGGCAGTCCGACTATGACTGGCGCAAGATGGAGGCACGGTTGAACGCGTTGCCGCAATTCGTCACCGAGATCGACGGCGTCGATATCCACTTAATCCACGTGCGTTCCAGGCACGAGAATGCCTTGCCGATGATCGTCACGCATGGTTGGCCGGGCTCGATCATCGAGCAGATGAAGATCGTCGGTCCGCTGACGGATCCGACTGCGCATGGTGCCAAGGCAGCCGATGCATTCGACCTCGTGATCCCCTCACTGCCGGGCCACGGTTTTTCCGGCAAGCCGACCGAGCTTGGCTGGGATCCGCAGCGTGTTGCACGCGCCTGGGTCGTGCTGATGAAGCGGCTTGGCTACAACCGTTACGTCGCCCAGGGCGGCGATTGGGGCAATGCGGTCACGGAGCAGATGGCGCTGCTGGCGCCGCCGGAGCTGCTCGGAATTCACACCAACATGCCCGCGACGGTTCCCGATGATATCGCCAAGGCGCTCCAGCCCGGCGGATCGAAGCCACCCGGCCTCTCGGCAGATGAGACATATGCCTACGATCAGCTTGACGATTTCTACAAGCACGGCCTCGGCTACGCGATCGAAATGTCGAACCGGCCGCAGACCCTCTATGGTCTGGTGGATTCGCCGGCAGGCCTGGCATCCTGGATGCTCGACCACGACGCGCGCAGCGCCGCGATGATCGCCCGAACCTTCGACGGCAAGACCGAAGGCTTGTCGCGCGACGATGTCATCGACAACATCACGCTGTACTGGCTCACCAACACGGCGGTGTCGTCGGCGCGTCTGTACTGGGAGAACAAGCTGGTGTTCTTCGCGCCCAAGCATTTGAAGATCCCGGTCGCCGTCAGCGTTTTCCCTGACGAGATCTACGCGGCACCGCGCAGCTGGGCCGAGAAGGCCTATCCCAAGCTGATCCACTACAACCGCCTCGACAAGGGCGGGCACTTCGCGGCCTGGGAGCAGCCCGCGCTGTTCTGTTCGGAAATGCGCACCGCGTTCCGCCCGTTGCGTCAGTCGATCTGAGCTGGATGGGACCCGCACCCTTCGTGGAACCGCTGCGACGCTCGACTGGTTGGAAGGCGACACGGAGGTGACGCCGGGATAGCCTTCCACCGGTGCGGAGCGCCGCCAAACGACCACAAGCAAACAAGGAGAAAAGAGATGATCCGCAAAGCAAAAGCAGTATGGCAGGGCACCGGCCGCGATGGCACCGGCCATCTATCGAGTGAATCCGGCGTGCTCGCCGAGACGCCGTATTCGTTCAAGACGCGCTTTGAGAACGAGAAGGGCACCAATCCCGAGGAATTGATCGCAGCCGCTCACGCCGGCTGCTTCACGATGGCACTGGCCTTTGGTCTTCAGCTCGCCGGCTTCACGCCGACTGAGCTCTCCACCGAGGCCGCAGTGACCCTCGATCCCGATGGCAAGGGATTCAAGATCAGCAAGTCGGCACTGACCTTGCGCGCCAAGGTGCCGAACCTCGACGACGCCGGTTTTGCCCGTATCGCCGGCGAGGCCGAGAAGAACTGTCCGGTGTCGAAAGTGCTCAACGCGACGATCACGCTCGACGCCAAATTGACCTAGGCGGAAATTCGGAGCTGCCCCCAGGACTTGCCAGCATCAGTCTGATGAAGGCAAAGTCCTGGGCGAGAGGTTATCGGTAAGATGGCGTTTCCGCGTGGACGCGGGCACCTCGACGGCGAAGAAGGACACATCAAATGACGACAGAGCGCGCAGTTTTGGCTGGAGGCTGCTTCTGGGGCATGCAGGATCTCATCCGCAGGCAGCCCGGCGTGATCTCGACGCGGGTCGGCTACACCGGCGGTCGGGTGAAGAACGCCACCTATCGCAATCACGAGGGCCATGCCGAAGCGATCGAGATCATGTTCGATCCCGAGAAGACCAGCTTCCGGACCATGCTGGAGTTCTTCTTCCAGATCCACGACCCCACCACGCTCAATCGCCAGGGCAATGATCTCGGCACGAGCTACCGTTCTGCGATTTTCTACACGTCGGACGCGCAGAAGCACGTCGCCGAAGACACCATTGCCGATGTCGAAGCGTCGGGGCTGTGGCCCGGCAAGGTGGTGACGGAAGTCGCCCCCGCCGGCGAGTTCTGGGAGGCCGAACCTGAGCATCAGGATTATCTCGAACGCTATCCTGACGGCTACACCTGTCATTTCATCCGGCCGGACTGGAAGCTGCCGCGGCGCGCGGCTGTTTCCGGAGGGTAAGCGTCGATGCGCGGGTCAGGACTGCAATTGCGCGATGAGATCATTGGCGATCCGCATATCTGCGATACCGGATCCTTCGGTCATCGCGGCGCAAGCCTTCTCCAGAACAGCAAGGGCCTCCGCGCCCTGGTCCCGTCCGATCCTGGCCTGTGCCATGCTGATCGCGCATCGCAACTGCCAGAAGTCTGCGCCCTGCTGCGCGGCCAGATCCATCGCCTCGTGAAAGCAGGCGTCAGCGGCTTCCGATTGCGGTGATTCTCTCAGCATCAGCTCACCCTTAATGCGGAGCAGCTCCGGCAGATACCAGCGTTCCTGCCTGTCGTTGCAACGCGCCAACGCGTTCTCGATCGTGTCGAAGCCGTTGTGGATCTGGTTGGCCCGTCCGAAACACGCTGCGAGTTCGCCAAGCAGGGGAAGAAAGCGCGGCAGGAAGCGCGCATCGCCGGCGCGATTGAGTTCGTCGCGCAACAGCGGCAAGCCCGTCTCGACGTCCGCGCGCCTGGCGACGACCAGGGCGTTGAAAGCGCGGGCCCACAGACCCCAGAGCCGGATGGCGTGGCGATCGGTATGCGCGACCAACTCGGTCCCGTAGCGCTCGGCCGCATCGTAGTCCCCGGCCAGAAAGGCGATCGGGCAGGCGGCCTGTCCGAGCACGCTACAGAACGTCAGCGCGTGGCCGTTGGCGCGGCCTTCATGGATGTTCTGTTCGGCGAGTGCCAGAGCCTGATCCGCATGGCCTTGGAGCCACAGGATGCGGGCGCGGAAATACTGCGTCGACAGCCTGACATCGAGCGGGAAGATCTTTGGTTTCTCGGCCAGCACATGCAGGGAGGCATTCACGCGGTCGATGCGAATTCGGGCCCCGTGCTGGTCGCCGAGATAATGCAGCGCCACGGCGGTCAACCGGTCGCCCAGCATGAGATCGGTCTTGTCGGGTGAACTCGAAGCAGCCTCGGCGAAACGATCGGCGAGCGCGCGCGCCTTGCCGAACGCGCCGTTGTTGAACTGGTCGATGCACAGGCCCCAGAGCGCCCGCAGCCGGAAATCCTTGTCGTCGAGCCTGTCGGCCAGTTCGAGCGTGGCCTCGAGTATAGGGCGGGCCTCGCGCGCGCGTCCCTCGCCATACATCAGCGACCAGCCGAGCGCCGCCAGGAGCTGCATGCGTACGCGCTCGTCGCCGTGGTCGCCGAGCGCGGCAAGTGCCGTCCTGGCGCGCTCGCGACACTCCGAGAACAGCGAAAGACGGATCCAGAGCGTGACCGCCACCGCCGTCAGCGCGATGCCGAGCCGTGCATCGCCATCCGGCGAAAAGGCCCAATCCAGCGCGGCGCGCAGATTGTCCAGCTCCGCGCCATAGACGCCAAGCCAGTCCGACAGTGGCGAGGACGTCTCTGCTTCCGCGCGCTCGAACAGGTCGCGAAAATATTCGGCGTGCCGCTGCACGATCCGCTTGGCTTCGCCGGCCTCGTTCAGCTTGCCGAGCGCGTAAGTGCGCGTGGTATCCAGCAGGCGATAACACAGTGTTCGCGCGCCGGATGGTGCGATCAGCGATTTCGTGACGAGATTATCGATCGCCTCCATGGTCGCCAAGGCACTGAGCCCATCGCCCGACGCGACGGCGGCCGCCGCCTCCGGCGTGAACGGGCCAACGAACACCGACAATCTCCGCAGGATCGCGCTCTCGGATGCGGGAAGAAGGTCGTAGCTCCAGTCGAGCGCGGCGCCGAGCGTCTGGTGTCGCGGGATGGCCGTGCGTCGCCCGCGCCATTGCAGCGAAAACCGGCTGTCGAGCAGGGACGCCGTGCCGGCGATGCCATAGGCATTGACGCGGCCCGCCGCGAGCTCGATCGCGAGTGCGATGCCGTCAAGACGGCGGCAGATGTCGGCCACCAGCGGTGCTTCTTCCGCGCTGAGCTGAAATGGCCCGGAGCTCTGTGCGATGCGTTCGACAAAGAGCTGGGCTGCGGGATAGGCGAGGATTTCGGCCACGGCGAGGTCGTCGCGCCGGGGCGGACAATCCAGCGGAAACAGTCGAAAGATCCGCTCACCCTCGCTGCGAAAGGATTCGCGGCTGGTGGCGAGCACATGCAGGCGCGGCGCCTCGCGAACCAGCCGCTCGACCAGCGGCGCGAGGGTCTCCAGCACGTGCTCGCAACTGTCGAAGATCAGCAGCGTCGGTTTCGCCTGGAGATGGGTCAGCAGGGCCGGAACGGGATCCTCCGCATTGATGGACAGTCCGAGCGTCGATGCGATGGTGATGGCGACGAGTTCGGGCTTCCTCACTGGTCCGAAATCGACAAAGAAGACGTTGCCATCGAAATGGGCCAGCCGGCGATGGCCCACGCTCACGGCCACTGCGGTCTTGCCGATCCCGCCGGGGCCGACCACGGTGACGAAACGATGTTGCGCGAGCCCGGTCGAAATCTTCTCGATGACGTCGTCGCGCCCGATCACCCGGGCGAGCGGCGCGGGAAGCGAACGGGGAAGGGGGACATCAACCGAGGCAGCACGAAGTGCGGGAGCGACCTGGGCGAGTGATGCGACGAAGCAATAGCCGCGCCCGGGGACGTTGACGACATAGCGGGCGGACTTGCCGGTGTCGCCGAGTACCTTGCGCAACGCTGCGATGTGGAAGCGGAGGCTGCCGTCGTCCACATTCACGTCGGCCCAGACACGTTTGACCAGCTCGCGCTTGTCGACGACTTCGCCGGGCCGCTCGGCCAGGAAGATCAGTATGTCGAGCGCGCGGCCTCCGACGTGAAGGTGCGCGCCGTCCCTCTCCAGGAGGCGGGACTTCGGAAACAGTCGAAATGGCCCAAAAGAAATGGCCGAGTCATGGTTGTTATCGTCTGGCACGCACCATCGCCCCCTCGGCAGGGAGTCAAAAACGTTGGACTTTGTCTACCAGAACGAAGCGTACAGTAAACTGGACGAAAGCAGCGGGGATGGCCAACAATCCGATCCCGGCTGCCTTGATCTGTGTCCTGGAGAGAAAATATCGCTTTCTGCTGAAGGACTTAAGCCCGCGCCCGAAACACCCCTCCCAGGAGCTGTCGATCCTGCGCAGGGGGCGCATGTCGCAAAACGGGGGAGACCTCCGTTTTGCGCACGAGCCCCGTCGCCTTGCCGATCGCGCCCGCCATTGACGATGGCCGCAGAGTGCTGCGAAAGGAGTTTCGGGAGCCGGTCCCGCCACGGATCACAATCCGCCCACCTTCGGAATGAGACATGCCCTCCCTCTCGCGGCGACGATTCGTCAATGCAGCCGCATTTGCAGCGACCATCGCCGGATTTCCACGCTGCGGGGGCGCCGCAGGCTATCCCTCCCGTCCCATTCGGCTGGTGATCCCCTACGGGGCCGGCGGCTCGGGTGATGAGATCGGACGTCCCTGGGTGGAGCGGATGTCATCGCAGCTTGGTCCGACTTTCGTCGAGAACATCGGCGGTGCAGGCGGCGCGATCGGGACGACCGCCGTCGCGCGCGATGCGCCCGATGGCTATTCGCTGCTTCTGGGCAATGGCAGCACGCAGGTCATCATTCCACTGACGACGGCAAATCCCAGCTATTCCGTCGGCGACTTCCGGGCGATCTATCGCCTGATCAGCAGTGCGCTGGTTTTTGCCACCCATCCGTCCGTGCCAGCGACAAATCTGCAAGAGCTGATCGCCTACGCCAGGATCAAACCCGGTACGATGTCTTACGGGACACCAGGCATCGGCACCGGAAATCATCTGGTCGGCGAGATGTTCAAGCAGCAGGCGGGCGGGCTGGATATGGTCCACGTTCCCTATCGGGGGATCGCGCAGGCAACCAACGACCTCGTCGCCGGCCAGATATCTCTCATCATTGCCGTCATGTCGGTTCAATTGCTGCAATTGAGTCAGGCCGGCAAGATAAAGCTGCTCGCGGTCACACCCGAGAAGCGGTTGAGCGGCGCGCCGGATATCCCGACCGCTATCGAATCTGGCATGCCCGATCTCAGCTATGAAGGATGGTTCGGCCTGTTCGCGCCGAAGATGACCGAGGATGCGGTCATCGACCGGATCGCGCAGGAGACACGAACCGCGATGGCCGATCCTGCATTGCAGGCGAAGTATCGCGCACAGGGTATGGAGCCGGACAGCGATTCGAGCCCGGACAAGTTTCAGCGAATTGTCGATGCCACCACGGCAAGTCTTGCTCCGGTCATCAAGTCGATCGGGCTTAAGTCGCTGTAGGCGACGTTGTGCCGTCGGGCAAAACACCCCACCAGCCGTCAACCCCTCCCCGCAAAAATATTCCACTTTACCGAAATTCGGAAATGGCGTATGTGTTGCGGCATCCCGGCTCATCCTTGAGGGGCGATCTCGTGTCGTCTTGATTGCGAGCCGGGCTTGCGGTGGACGCGGGCAGCGTTGGGCGCGAGAGGTGCGGGCAGGGCGGGTAGTCCCCGTGAGCCCGAAACCGCGTGTCGACGAGCGGCGCTGTCAGGGTTCGTCTCGCCAGCATTCTCTGGGCAATGTCGACAACGCCTGGAGATAATGCGGCGAACAAACGAGCCGTGCGTACGGCAAAACCGTGTGGTCCTGGCCGTCGTCGCTACGGTCAAGCCTTTGCGGAGGTGCAGGGAGCCCAACCGGGTGAAATGCACGGTCAATTCGCGAGGCGAGGGAGGCCAGAAGGAATTCGGCTCCCGGGAGAGCACGGCATAAGCCGTCAACCCACCGCGCAGGGAAGGCCGAGTGATTGGCACCACCTGTATGCTGCTGTGCGGTTTTCCTGCGCTACACCTTCGCGCAGCGGACCGCGGGTGCGAGGTCAGCACCCGGCCTTCCCTGCGCCCTCTTGGAGAAGAGGGCGGAAAGATCAAGCAAAGCTCCGGCGAATTGCGCTGCGAGGACGCGAACGTGTGTCTGTGCTCGCTATCCAACGGCACTGTACATTTAAGAGTGACGTTGCCGCCTCAGACTCCGTCATTGCGAGCGCAACTCAGAACCGCTTCGCCATTTCGGCAAGGCGGCTGTGGGCAGCGTCGCGGGCGGCGCGGATCGGCTCAATTGGGCCTGTCGTTGGGCCGATCGGCACGAAACGCACGTCGCTGACGCCGATGAAACGAAGCGCCTCGCGCAAGTACGGCGTCGCCATGTCGATGCGGCCGCGGTTCATGCCGGTGGCGAAGTCGCTGCCGGAGGCGAGGATGACGATGGTCGGCCGGTCCTTCAGCAGCGGTAAATAACCCCGCGCCGGATCGAAGCGGAACGTCAGGCCGGGCTGGATGACGATGTCGAACCACTGCTTCAGCTTGTAGGGAATGCCGAAATTCCACATCGGCGTCGAGATCAGCACGCGATCGGCCAGCGAGAAGCGCAACGCCATCCGCTCGGCTTCGGCAAACCTGGCCCGCTCCGCGTCGTTGAAGGCCTGCGCGTTCATCCGTGCATATTTGGCCTCGACGATGGGACCCGCGAATTCCGGCATGCGCTCGTGCCAGAGATCGGCGACGTCGATGTCCCAGTCGGGGCGGGCCTGGCGAAACCCGTCAAGAAAGAGGCGTGCACCGGCGCTCGACTCGGAATCAACGCGCGGGGAGCAGGAGAGGTGCAAAAGCTTCGCCACCGCTCATCCCAGCGCTCTGATGACGGCGTCCGCGCGGGTGACGACGGCAACGTTCTGCATGGCGAAGTTGATCGAGGCCGAGTGCCAGTCGGCATTCATGGTCGAGCAGCAGTCCTCCGGCACGATCATGAAATAGCCCTTGTCGGCGCCGGTGCGCGCGGTGTGCTCGACCGACATGTTGGTCCAGGCGCCGGTGTTGATGATCATGTCGCGGCCGGTGGCCTTCAGGATCGTTTCCAGCCGCGTGCCTTCCCAGGCGCTCATCCGCATCTTCTCGACCACGAAGTCGCCGGGGCGCGGCTCGAGGCCGGAAACCGGTGCAGCCCCCCAGCTGCCGCGCACCATCGCCTTGCTGTCGACGAGGCCCTCGAACAGTGGCGCGTTCAGCGTCACGCCGGGCGCGCCGGGCTCGACCACGAACCAGACATGGATGATGGTGACGCCGCGCGCGCGTGCCGTTTCCGCCAGGCGCCGGACGTTCTCGACGACATGCTGCTGCTTCGCGTGCCCGGGCGCACCGGACTCGGCGAACGCGCCGCCATCCATGATGACGTCGTTCTGAAGGTCCTGGATGATCATGGCGCAGCGGTTTGGATCGAGGCGCAACTCGCCGTCGGCCAGGATCGGCGCCGCAGCGGCGGGGCTGGCGCTCGTGGCGCCGCCACCGCTACGCCTGCCACTCATATAGGGTTCGTGCCGCGGTCCGGCCTTGGTCGGGATGGCGTAAACCGAATGCGTCGAGGTCAGGTACAGCGTGCGGAAATCCGGTCCGCCCCAGGCGAGGTTGGCGACGAGCTCGGGCACGCGAAGCTTTCCAAGCAGCTCGCCGCGCGGCGAGTAGACCCAGACGCCGCCGGGCGCGGTGACCCAGACATTGCCGTGCTGGTCGCACTTCATGCCGTCGGGGAGGCCCGGCTCCAGCTCGGAGCGGATGCCGCTTGCGAACACGCGCGCGTTCGACAGCGTGCCGTCGGCATTGACGTCGAACACGCGCACCAGCGCCTGCACGGTATCGTTGACGTAGAGCAGTTTCTCGTCGGGCGAGAAGCACAGCCCGTTCGGCTGATCGAACAGGGTTCTGTCGACCACCAGCTTGGGCTCGCTGCCGGGCACCACGCGATAAACGCCCTGAAAGCCGAGCTGGCGCGGCCGCTCGACGCCGTAGACCGGCATGCGGCCATACCAGGGATCGGAGAAATAGATCGCACCGGAGGAGTGCACGCAGACGTCGTTCGGGCTGTTGAGCTCCTGTCCGCCAAAGTGCGAGGCCAGCACTTCGCGCCGTCCGTCCGGTCGTTCGCGGATCAGCGACGAGGTCGCGTGCTCGCACACGATCAGATTGAGCTCGGCGTCATAGGTCATGCCGTTGCATTTGTTCGAGGGACGCTTGACCTCGGCGACGCCGCGCCGCGCATCCCAGCGCCGGCGCACGTCGCCCGGCATGTCCGAGAACAGCAGGTAATGATCGACCGGATGCCAGATCGGCCCTTCCGTGAAGTCAAAGCCTGTGCCGACCTGCGCGACGGGCGCGTAAGGATCGATCAGGGTTTCGAATTCCGGGCGCAAAGTGACGTGTGTCATCGGTTGGTCCTCAAAAGCATGATCCGGAAAAGTGTGGAGCGGTTTTCCGACAAGATCATGCGCAGACAAAAAGGCTCAGGCCGGGAACCAGTTGCGCGCGGGCAGGGACTGCACGATCGGTCCCGGGACCTGGTCGTGGAGCCGGCCCACGACATTGCCGCCTTCGATCTTGGCGGGGCGGTCGTGTACCGGCAGCAGGTAGCGCGAGTTGCTGAGCAGCTTTTTGATCGCGGCCTTCTCCGCACGCTTGCTGGTGCCGTGGTTGCCCGTCGTGCGGGGCTCCCAGTCGTGGATCTCGTTGAAGGGCGTGACGATCTGGTCGTTGAAATCGTAGATCACGTCGCCGCAGATGGTGGCGATGCCGTCGGCGGTCTCGACGATGATGTTCATCGAGCCCTCGGTGTGGGCGCCGGCGGCGTCGCAATAGACGCCGGGCATCAGCTCGATCGGGCCGGTGATCTCGAGGTCGAGGAAGCGCAGCGCGCTCTTGGTGTGCAGGCGGTCGATCAGGTGCTTGATGTCGGGTGCGGGATATTGCGGATGCATCAGGCCGGACACCGAATATTCCAGCTCCTTGCGGTTGAGGACGACGGTCGTGTTCATCGGGAACAGATCGTCCTTGCCGGCGTGGTCGATGTGCAGATGGGTATGGCAGACGAAACGGACGTCGCCCATGCGCACGCCGTGGCGCGCGAGCTGGTTCTCGATCATGTTCTCGTGGTACTGCAGGCCGCGCATGCCCAGCGTCTCCATGATCTGGTTGGAGCGATAGCCGGTGTCGACCACGACCGGATATTTGCCGCCGAGGATCAAAAAGCCCAGCGTGAGGACGCGGCGGGTGCGGCCGCAATCGCGGCCGAGCACCAGGAAGCTCGATTCCAGCTCGATATCGCCGTAGTCCAGGATCTTGATCTCCAGCGCCATTCGTTTCCCTCCCTGTTCCGTTTTTATCCGTCAAAGCCGATAGACGCGCGCTGCGGTGCCTCTGAAGATCGCGTCCCGTTGCTCGGCGCTCAGCGGGGCTGTCGCGGCACGAAATGCGTCGACGAGCTCGCGATAGCTGGTCCACAATTTCTCGATCGGGAAATTGGAGCCGAACAGGCAGCGATCGGCGCCGAAGATTGCGACGGTGTCGGTAACCATGGCTGCGATATGCGCGGGGTCGTTGCGGTGGATGAAGGTTCCGAGCCCGGAGAGCTTGGAGACCACGTTCGGACAGGTCGCGAGCCGGGCCATGCCCGCGCGCCAGGCCGCGCGTCCCGCCGGAGAAGGATCTTCGAGCATGCCGGCATGCTGAAGGATGAAAGTCACCTTGGGGCAGGACTCGGCGAGCTGCGCGGCATCCGGCATCTGCGGTGTGAACACCTGCAAGTCGAAGCTCCAGCCGTAATCGGCGAG
This sequence comes from Bradyrhizobium monzae, assembly GCF_021458635.1. Lineage (GTDB taxonomy): Bacteria > Pseudomonadota > Alphaproteobacteria > Rhizobiales > Xanthobacteraceae > Bradyrhizobium. The sequence continues at coordinate 532,811 of NZ_JAIRDQ010000002.1, read as the reverse complement.
GCGAGCAATGTTGCGCCTGACCAAGGGATCGATGCAGAGATCGGGCTTTGCGGCGAAACGATAGAGCGGATTCTCGTGCCAATGCAGCTGCATGCGCACGCCGCGCACCAGCGGATAGCGCTTCAGGCGGTCGAGCTGCGGGCGCACGTCGTCCACGGCGAAATTGGCGTAGGCAACGATGGCATGCGGCCAACCTTGCTCGTCGGCGGTCTGCTGCACCCAGGCGGCTTCGTCCTCGAAACGATCGTTGGCCCAGTTGGTCTGGACATAGACCGAGCGGGTGACGCCGCTACCCCTGAGGTCGTCGAGATATTCCAGCATCGGATAGTCGCGCCGAATGGCCTCGTAGGGTCCAAAGATGCGGGGCTGCATCGGGCCGACCAGCCAGGGCAGGTCGGCCTGCCGCCAGATATGATGATGGCCGTCGACAATCTCGGTCACGCAACTCTCCTTCGTCCCAATGCCAGCACATGCGCGACGATGGACGCGCTCGATCCACCGTCGACGAGATCGTCGACGAAGCGCTCGATGGCGATGAGCGCTTCAGTCTGCGGACGAAAGCCCGGGCCCGCCGCGAGCGGCGTCAGCCAGCTGACGCGCCAGGCCCGCCGCGATAGCTTTGCGACCGCATCGCGCAGCGCGTCGGGCTCGCCGCGCTCCAGTCCGTCCGAGACGACGACAACGGCTGCTCCACGCGCATATCCGCCGAAGCGGGGGACAGCCAGGAAAGCCTGCAGCGCGTCGCCGATCCGGGTGCCGCCGTCCCAGTCGCTGACGAGATGGGCAGCCGCGCTCAAGGCCTGCTCGCGGCGCTTCAGCCGCAACGCACGGGTGACCCGGGTCAGCCGCGTGCCGAAGGTGAAGACCTCGACGTTTGGCGCCGCCTGCACCAGCGCATGGGCTAACTTCATGTTGTCTTCGGTGCGGGTCTTCATCGAACCGGAGACGTCGATCAGCAGCAGGAATTTTCGCGGGCGTTGGCGCCGCTTCATGTGGCCGAGCCGCAGGATTTCGCCGTCGCTCCGGACGGAGTCGCGTAAGGTGCGGCGGAGATCGGCGAAGGGGCCGCGGCGGGCGCGCATGCGGCGATGGCCACGCCGCCGCGGTAGGCGCCGGGGGGCCTCACGCGACAGGCGGCGAAGCGCATCTGTCGTGGAAAGCTGCGCAAAGCGGCGCTCGACGAGCGCCTCGGTGCGGGTCGCAGTCAGGCCGGACTCATTGGCGTCGTCGGAGAGAAGCGGCTCCTCGTCGCCGCGACCTTCCTCCTGGAGCCGGACGGTCTCGTCGTCCTCGCCGTCATCAACGCGCTCCAGCGCTTCGCTGCCGCGGAAGTGGAGGTCGAATAACCGGTTGAAGGTCGCGCGGCGCTCGGGTGGCGGAGCCAGGGTGGCCAGTGCGGCCTGCCTGATGTCCCCGAGGTCACGCGGGCCGAGCAGCTCGATTGCGGTGAGGAACGCGGTGGTCTGCTCCGGGGCGACGGCAAAGCTGTTGGCGCGCAGGAGTGCAACGAAGGAGACGAAGATGCGCGCCGCGCGCGGAAGCTCGGGCTCGGTGCTCATGCGGTGGCCTCCGCGAGCAGGGCGTCGAGCCGGGGGGAGATGAAGTGCAGATCCTCCTCGTCCTTGAGCGCCACGCCGATCGAGCGCTTGAACGCGTCGGGCCAGCGCGCGCCGCCCTTGTTGAGCAATGTCGCGGCTTCGGCCCAGTCGACGGCCTCGGCAATGCCCGGTGCCTTGCTGAGCGGCTCGCGCCGGAGCCTGCCGACGGCCGCGACGACGGCCCGCGCGGTCGCCTCCGCAACGCTGGAGGCCCGCAGCATGATGATGCGCGCTTCGCGCTCTTCGGTGGGATAATCGATCCAGTGGTAGACACAGCGGCGGCGCAAGGCTTCGTGCAGATCACGCGTCCGGTTCGATGTCAGCACGACGACAGGGCGCTCGGCGGCGCGTACCGTGCCGCGCTCGGGGATAGAGATCTGGAAGTCGGACAGGAATTCGAGCAGGAAGGCCTCGAATTCCTGGTCGGCGCGGTCGATTTCGTCGATGAGCAGCACGGTCGAGTCCGGCGCACGCAGCGCCGCCAGCATGGGACGCTCGATCAGAAACGTCTCGCCATAGATATCGATGCTCTCGTCGCCGGCCTGGCGGATCGCGAGCATCTGGCGCGGGTAGTTCCATTCGTAGAGCGCCGCGGAGGCGTCGATACCCTCGTAGCATTGCAGGCGGATCAGCCGGCGGCCGAGCACGGCGGCGATGGCCTTCGCCGCTTCCGTCTTGCCGACACCCGGCGCGCCCTCGAGCAGCAGCGGCTTGCCGAGCGCGAGGCCGAGATAGGCGGCGGTCGCGAGACCCTCGTCGGCCAGGTAATAGGCCGCGCGCAACGCCTTCTCCAGCGCCTCCGGGCTGTCGATGCCAACGATGTTGCTGCGGACCGCCATGAACCAAAACCCCTAGCGCCGCGCCTGCGGCCGCGCGCCGCCCTGGGCCTTGATCGCGCGCAGCACTTTTTCAGGCGTAATCGGCAGATCGTCGATGCGCACGCCGACCGCGTTGAAGATTGCGTTGGCGACTGCCGGCAGAACCGGGTTGGCGCACATCTCGCCGGGACCCTTGGCGCCGAACGGACCGTCGGGCGCAGGGCGCTCCAGCACCGCGATGTCATGCGGGCAGATGTCGCCGGGGCCGGGCATCAGATATTCAACGAAATCGCGCGGGCCGTGCACGGGCTCGGGGTAATAAGGCTCCGGCGTTTCGTAGAGCGCATGGCTGACGCCCATCCAGGCGCCCCCGACGAGTTGCTGCTCGACCAGGCGCGGATTGAGCGCGCGGCCGAGCTCATAGGCCGAGTCCATCCGGACCATCGCGACCTCGCCGGTCTCGTCGTCGACATCGACCTCGGCGACGAGGCAGGCATGGGCGTAGCAGGTCGCGGGCGACATCTCGCCGGTCTCCGGATTGACCTCGGAGAGCGGCACCAGGAAGATGCCGCGGCCCGAGATGGTCTTGCCCTGCTTGAACTGCGCGGCGATCGCGACGTCCTTGGTCGAAATCGAGCGGTGCGGCGCGCCCTTGACGTGGATATTGCCGCGCCCGTCGGTATCGAGATCGGCGGCGTTGACTTCGAGTTCCTCGGCCGCGGCTTCCATCATGACGCCGCGCGCCTCGCGGGCCGCCGCCATCACCGCGTTGCCGACGCGATGCGTGCCGCGCGAGGCGAACGAACCCATGCAGTGCGGGCCCGTGTCGGAATCTGCTGTGTCGACATAGACGTCCTCGACCGGCACGCCGAGCGTCTCCGCGCAGATCTGCCGAGTCACCGACTTCATGCCCTGACCGAGGTCGATGGACGACAGCGCCACGGTGAACTTGCCGCTCGGGTTGGAATGCACCAGCGCCTGGCTGGGGTCGCCGCCGAGATTCATGCCGATGGGATAGTTGATCGACGCCATGCCGCGTCCGCGATGCCGGGTCATCTAGCGCCTCCTGGTGCCAAAGACGGAGGAGAAGCGGGTCGCGCCATGCGACGGCGCAGTCGGCCGTGGCGGAGCCGGTGGTGGCGGTGGCTCGCGTGGCGGTTCGCGGGTGGCGGTCGGCGGCGGCCGGTCGTAGCTGGTGCGTTGCTGGACCGGCGCGGTGGACCTCGCGCGCGAAGAATCCGTCGGTGTTGGTGGGATCACGGCGCGACTGCCGCCGCCGTCCTTGCGCGAGGAGGCCCGCTTGAACTCCTCACGAAGCGGCCACTTGGCTTTCTCGGCTGCGACCTGGACGCATTCGATCAGAGCTGTGTTTTTCGCTTCGCGCCGGTGCGCCTTCATGTCGCCGTCGCGATAGGCGTTGAGGATCCGGAATTCCATCGGATCCATGTTGACGAGGTGCGCCAGCTTGTCCATTTGGCACTCGATCGCAAAGTCCATCGCGGTGACGCCGAAACCGCGCATGGCGGTTGCCGGCGTGCGGTTGGTGAAGACGCAATAGACGTCGCCATAGACGTTGGGGATGGTGTAGGGGCCGGGCAAATGCGCCGCGCATTTCACGGCGGCGTAGCTGGACAGCCGGGTATAGGCGCCGCTGTCGAAGTAGCATCGGATCTTTCGCGCGACGACGCGGCCGTCACGCATCACGCCGTCCTTGATGTAGATGCGCTCGGCGCCGCGCGGCGGGCCGTATTGCATCTCCTCCTCGCGGCCGAATACGTAGCGTACGGGTCGCCCGGTCAGCATCGCGCCGAGGATGGCGAGCGGCTCGGTCAGGGTGTCCACCTTGCCACCAAAGCCGCCGCCGACCGTGCCGCCGATGAAGTGGAAGGTGTTGGACGGCACGTCCAGGATCTTGGCGCAGGTATCGACAGAGAAGAACAACGCCTGCGTCGAGGTGTAGACCACATAACGGCCGTTGGTATCCGGCGCCGCGATGGCACCGTTGGTCTCGGTCGGGGCGTGCTCGATCGGCGACATCTGGTAGCGCTGCTCCAGCACGTGGTCGGCGGTCGCAAGCGCCGCGTCGGCATCGCCGAAGCGCAGTCTCTGGTGATCGTAGGTCTCGTGATAGGTGAACGTGTTTTTTGGATAGGTCTCGTTGACGACGGGGGCACCGGGTTTCAGCGCGTCCTCGACGTCGAACACGGCTGTGAGCGGTTCGTAGTCGACTTTGACCTTGGCGATTGCCTCGAAGGCCTCGCGCTCGCTGTCGGCCACGATGGCGACGATCGGCTCGCCCTTGTAGCGGACCTTGTCGACCGCGAGCGACGGCTCGTCGTCCTTGCCGAAATTGATCAGGCTCAGAAGCGTGTTCAGATTGACCGGCACGTCGGCGCCGCCGATGATGCGGCGTACGCCGGCCGAGCGCTCCGCCTCAGTGGTGTCGATCCGGCGAATCCTTGCGTGGGCCTGCGTCGAGCGGACCACCTTCAGGTGCAGCATGCCCTGCAGTTTGTGGTCGTTGAAATAACTGGACGTGCCCGTGACATGGCCGAGCATGTCCTGGCGCTGGGTACCCTTGCCGATCTCCTTCAGATTGTCGTCGCGCTCGTCAGCGAAGATGTCCTTGCGCAGTTCCAGCATGGTCGCGTTCCCTTAGGCGCTGACCCGGCCGCCGGCGGCGGCGAGGATGGCATTGATGATCGGCTCGTAGCCGGTGCAGCGGCAGATGTTGCCGGAGATGGCTTCAATGACCTCGTCGCGGCTGGGCGAGGGATTGCGGTCGAGCAGGGCTTTCGCGGCCATCAGCATGCCCGGCGTGCAATAGCCGCATTGGGCGGCAAATTGGTCGGCGAAGGCGCGCTGCAGCGGATGCAGGTTCGGGCCCTGCTTCATGCCGTCGAGCGTCTCGATGCTGCGGCCAGCGACAGTTTCCGCCAGCGTCAGGCAGGAGAGGTGCAGCTCGCCGTCGATCAGCACGCTGCAGGTGCCGCAGCCGCCCTGGCCGCAGCCGAATTTCGGCGTCATGTCGCCGATCAGCTCGCGCAGCGCGACCAGGAGATTGGTGCCGCCGTCGACGAAGATCGCGACGTCGCGGCCATTGTGACGAAACTGCAGGGGTATCTTGGACATGAGGCTCTATTCCTGACCGGACAGCAGACGGCGCAGATGCACGCCGACGATTTCGCGGCGATACCAGGCGCTGCCGAGCGCGTTGTCGGATGGCGATGTACCTTCAGTGGCGGCGGATGCCGCTGCCGCAATAGTCGCGGCATCCAGCGAGCGGCCCTCCAGCGCCCGTTCGGCGGCGCGGGCACGGATTTGGGTCGGTGCCATCGAGCCCAGTGCGATCCGCGCGCCTGCGATCCGGCCGCCGCTGATCGGCAGAAGCGCGGCCAGCGTGATGACCGAACCGCCCTTCGGCTTGATCCGTGCGATCTTGCGATAGCGGAACGCCTCGCTGCTGGCCGGCCGGGTGCAGGAGACCGACAAGACCAATGTTCCGGCCTGTCGCTCGCGCGCCTGCAAGAACTCCTCGATCGGGATGTCGCGCGAGCCGAAGCCGCCCGCGACGGCAACGGTGGCATCGAGCGCCAGCAGCGCGACGGTGAAATCGCCATAAGGGTTCGGGGCGAAGAGATTGCCGCCGACAGTCCCCATGTTGCGCACGGCGGGGCCGCCGATCGAGCGGGCGGGGACGTGGAGGAAGCCGAGATCGCGTTCGGCAAGGACGCGCGCGAAGGTGACGCCGGCGCCCACCGTGATGCGCGGGCCGGAGGCATCGATCCGGGTCAGCGCTTGGTCCTGAGCGCGAACGACGGTCGAGATCGACACATCGCCTTCGTTGAGTGCCCGCATCACCAGGGTGCCGCCGCCGAGATAACGCGCGCTGCGATCCGAGGACAGCGCGCCCGCCGCCTCGCTGGCACTGGCGAAAGTCTTCACTGTCACGGCCATCTAGGCGGTCTCCCTCAGATGCCGCCGGATCGCCTCGAACCCGGCTTGATAAATATCTTCGGCGACCATGTGCGTGATGCGGTCCCTGTCCTCGGGCCTGGTCGTGAAGCGCGACTCCCAATGCCAGAACGTGCGATCGCCGTCGGTGACCGGCAGCAGGCGGACATGAGCGACGTAGTTGAACATCGGGATCGGCGTATCGAGCAGGCAATAGCTGAAGCTCTGCTCGAGGTCGGACAGCGCCAGCAATTGCTCGCGCAGCTCGGCGCCGTCCTTCAGCTTGAACCGCCTGACGCAGCCGATCTTGTCGGAGGCGTGCGCGCGCTCGATCGAGGACGTCGCGACCGCCGGATGCCAGCGGTCGTGCCCGTTGAAATCGCGCAGCACCGACCACGCCGCATCGGTCGGCGCGTCCAGGACGGTGCTCTTGACGATATGCGGCACGGCTCTCAGCCTCCGAACACGCGCTTCAGCGCGTCAAAACCGCCCTGGAATACGCCGCCGCCGATATTGCCGACGAGTTCGGTCTCCCGCTCGGGCGCGCAGTCGAACTCGGCGGTCCATTCCACAAAAGTCTGGTCGCCGTCGGTGACGGGTGTCAGCCGCAAGGTCGCGACGTAGTTCTCGACGCCCATCGGGGATTCCAGGATCGAATAGGTGCAGAACATGTCGTAGTCGGAGAGCCCCAACAGTTTTTCGCGGATGCGGTCGCCATTGCGTAGGCGAAAATCGCGCACACATCCGATCTTGTCCGAAGGTTCGCCGCCCTCGATGCGGCTTTCGGCGATCGCAGGGTGCCAGTTCGGCAGTCCGTTGAAATCGCGCACCCGCGCCCAGACGCGGTCGTTGCGCGCGTTGACGACGGTTGAGACGTAGACGCGGGGCATGGCTTTGACCTCAGCTCTTCTTCCGCGGACCGCGCTCGGCCGGCGGCTCGCCACCGCCCTCAGCCGCAGGCGGAGACGCCGCCGGCTTGTCGCCGCTACCGCCACTCTTGCGTGCGGACTCCTTGATGCCCTGCATGTCGCGGGCTTCGCGGATCAGGCCCGGCATTTTTGCGAGGCTGCCGCCCTCGACACCGATGTCCGCGAGAAGCGAGTCGATCAGCGGCGCCTGCACACGGTAGCGCAGCGCCGAATCGATCACCTCGTCGGTAGCGCTGCGGCCGCCATTGCCACCGCCGCCATTGCCGTTGAGGCCATCCACCTGGAGGATGCGGATGCCTTCGATCTTCTCCATTGGTTTGACGCTCTCCCGCACGATGCCCTCGATGCGGTCGAGCAGCTTGCGGCGGAACAGCGAGTAGCGCGCCTGATCGGTGAGCACGTTCTCGGCCTCGTTGAGCATCCGCTGCGCCTCGGCTTCGACCGCGGCACGGACGCGCTCAGCCTCGGCGGCAATCCGCGTCTCCTCGGCCTGTTTCTCGGCGATCATGACTTCGACCGTTCTGCGGCGTTTGGCGATCTCGCTCTCGCGCGCGGTGATGACGCGCTCGGTCGCCTCAGTGGCCCGCATCCGCGCTTCCTCCGCCATCGCCTTGGCGGCGGACTCTTCCAGCGACTTCTGGTGGATCGCGATTGCCTTCTCCATCAGGACGGTCTCGACCTCTTTCTCACGATTGACCTCGAGCTTGCGCAGCTCGCGCTCGCGGCCGACGCGGGCCTCGTCGAGACCGCGGTCGGAGGCAATGCGGGCGCGCTCGACCTCCTCGCGCGAAGCAATCTCGGCCTCCTGCAGCGACTGGACCCGGGCGACCTCGAGCTGCTCGATCGCGCGCCGGCGCTCGAGGCGGGCGGCTTCGAGGGCCTGCTCGCGCGAGACGTCGGTGGTCTCGACCTCCTTGCGGGCAACGATCTCGGCCTGCCGGACCTGGCGGTCGGCATCGATCCGCTCGGACTTTTTGGCGGAGAGGGCGATGACGCGGTCCTCGTCGGCGATCTCGATCGCCTTCTTCTGCTCGATATTGAGCACCTCGCGCTTCTTGGACGAGTTGATGCGCTCAGCCTCCAGCGCGAGATCGACGGTAATGCGCTGGCGCTCGATGGCGTCGCGCCGCTTCAGCTCGGCGGCTTCCAGAACCCCGGTGCGCTCGATTTCCAGCGAACGGGTGTCGCGCTCGGCCTGAATTCGCTCGGCGGCGACGGTCTTTTCCTGGGCGATGCGGGCTGCCTCGATCGCTTCGCGGGAAGCGATGTCGGCTTCCTCGACGGCGCGGTTGCGGGCGATTTCCAGCGAGCGGACGCGCTCTTCCTGGGCGATGCGCGAGGCTTCAGTGGTCTCGCGTGCGGCAATGCCGGCAACTTCGAGCGTCTGGTTGCGCTCGATCTCCAACTGTCTTGTGTTCTGCTCGGCGGCGATGCGCTCGGCGGCGAGCGTCCGCTCGCGGGCGATGCGGGCCGCCTCGACGGCGCGCTGCGCCTCGATCTCGGCCTCCTGGATGGTGCGGACCTGCTGGATCTCCAGCGCGCGGGTGCGCTCGTCAGACGAGATGCGCTCAACATTGACGATCAGCGTTTGGGCGATGCGCGCCTTCTCGGTGGCTTCGCGGGCCGCGATCTCGGCCTCGTCGACGGCGCGGGTGCGCTCGATCTCGCGGCGCCGCGTCTCCTCTTCATTGGCGATGCGGGCGTCGGTGATGACACGGTCCTGCTGGATCCGAGCCTTCTCGATCGCTTCGCGCGCGGCGATCTCGGCTTCCTCGACGGTGCGCATCCGCTCGATCTCGCGCTGGCGGACCTCGCGTTCCGATGCAATCCGCGTCGTGTCGATCGAGCGCTGGTTGGCGATCCGGGTCTTCTCGATATCCTCGCGGGCCAGCAATTCCTTCTCTTCGATGGTACGGGTGCGCTCGATCTCCTTCTGGCGGGTCTCGCGCTCGGAGGCGATGCGAGCCTCGGCGATGGCCTGCTCATTGGCGATCCGGGAGCGCTCAATGGCTTCACGCGCCGAAATCTGGGCCTGCTCCGCCTCGGTCTCGCGCAGCGCGCGCTCGCGGGCGACTTCGGTGCGTTGAAGCGCGCGGCGCATCTCGATATCGCGTTCCTGCTCCAGCCGCGCGGTCTCGCTCTCGCGCTCGATCTCAAGCGCCTGACGCTCGGCTTCCAGATTGCGGGTTCGGATCTTGATCATCGAGTCCTGCTCGATGTCGTTGCGCAGCTTGCGTCGGGCCTCGATGTCCTCCATCAGCCGGGTCAAGCCTTCGGCGTCGAAGCGGTTCGAGGGGTTGAAGAATTCGAGGTCGGTTTGGTCGAGATCGGTGATGGCGACGGACTCGAGCTCAAGACCGTTCTGGGCGAGAGCCTCGGCCGCATTGGTCTTGACGCGCACGACATAGTCGCCGCGCCGTTCGTGCATCTCTTCGAGGGTCATTTCGGATGCGACCGAGCGGATCGCGGAAATGAACTTGCCGGCAAGCAACGCGTGGAGCTGTTCCGGTTCCATGGTGCGGCGGCCGAGCGTCGCGGCGGCGATCGAGACGGCTTCGCGGGTGGCCTGAACTCGGACGTAGAAGTCGGCCTCGATATCGACGCGCATCCGGTCACGGGTGATCACCGCGTCCTGCCGAGAGCGCACGATACCCATCGGCAGCACGTTCATGTTGACCGGCGTGTAATCGTGAATGAACGGCAGCACGAAGGCGCCGCCGTTGATCACCACGCGTTCGCCGAGGAAACCGGTCCGGACGAACGACACCTCCTTGGAGGAACGGTGATAGAGCCAGTTGACGATGTAGACGCCAACCACGATCACGATAACAGCGACGATCAGCCAGAGAATGAGCTCGCCGACCAGGATCCCTGACATGTTTGCCTCCCTCGATCTTACAGGCGTTATCGCGCGCCGATCGCCTTGAATTTGCGTACCTGTTCCGTCAGCGCCCGCTCCACGGGCAGCCGCTCCATCGAGGAGGCGCCGTAGAAGCCGTGGCAGTAGCGGGTGTTCTTCATGATGAAATCGGCATCCGCCGGATCCGCAATCGGGCCACCATGGGCGAGCACCAAGATGTCCGGATTGACGCTGAGCGCCGCCGAAGCCCAGGTGTCGATACGCGCCGGGCAGTCCTTGAGCTTGGGCGCGGTCTGCGCGCCGATCGTGCCGCCGGTGGTGAGCCCGAGATGGCAGACGATGATATCGGCGCCGGCGATCGCCATCGCCGCGGCTTCTTTCTCGCTGAAGACGTAGGGCGTCGTCAGCAAATCCTTCTCGCGCGCCTTGGCGATCATGTCGATCTCCAGCGCGTACGACATGCCGGTCTCTTCGAGATTGGCGCGGAACACGCCGTCGATCAGGCCGACGGTCGGGAAGTTCTGCACGCCGGCGAAGCCGAGGGCTTTGAGCTGGTCGAGGAATACATCCATGTCGCGGAACGGATCGGTGCCGTTGACGCCGGCGAGCACCGGCGTCTTGCTGACCACCGGCAATACTTCGCCGGCCATCTCCAGCACGATGGCGTTGGCGTCGCCATAGGGCATCAGCCCGGCAAGAGAGCCACGGCCGGCCATGCGGTAGCGGCCGGAATTGTAGATCACGATGAGATCGACGCCGCCGGCTTCCTCGCATTTGGCCGACAGGCCGGTGCCGGCGCCGCCGCCGACGATCGGCTCGCCGCGTTTCGCCATCTCGCGAAACCGCTTCAACAAGGTAGCGCGTTCAAACCGGGCCATCGGTCACCTCGCTAGTCTCCGGCGCGCCCCGGCGCGTCCGAACAGCGTCCGGAACGCAGCTGTGATGGTCGAGGCGAACTCGGGATCGTTGATGTTTTGCTTGACGCGGATCAGTTGGCGGTTGCCTGTCGCACGCACCGTGCGCTCCAACGTGCGGAACAGGGCGGCGTCGGCCTCGCTATCCCAGAACGGCTGGCCGCGGGCATCGAGCGCGGAGACGCCCCCCTCGGGCAGGAAGAAGCGCACCGGCCCATCCATCTGGTTGAGCCGCTCGCCGATCCAGCGGCCCATGCGCTCGTTCTCTTCCACTGTCGTCCGCATCAGCGTCACTTGCGGATTGTGGACGTGGAATTTGCGGCCGCGATAGCGCTCGGGGATGGTGTCGGGCGCGCCGAAATTGACCATGTCGAGCGCGCCGACCGAGCCGATATAGGGCAGGCGAGCCCGAATGATCGCGCCAAAGCGATCCTCAGTCGCCGGAAAGACCCCGCCCATCAGGAGGTCGCAGATCTCGGTGGTGGTGAGATCGATCACGCCGGCGATCTGGTCGGAGTCGACCAGCTTCTCCATCGAGCGGCCACCGACGCCGGTGGCGTGGAAGACGAGGCATTCGAAGTCGTCACGCAGATCGGCCGCGATCTTCTGTACCGCCGGCGTGGTGACGCCGAACATGGTTATGCCGACCGACGGCAGCCCGGCGCTCGCCGCTCGCTCTTTGGCCTCGCGCTGGTCGAGCCGCCCCTTGACCATGCCGGCGAGCGCGTTGGCACCGTTCGACAGCACCGCGCGCGAGATCGAATTGAGGCCCTGCACGTCGGTGACCGAATACATCATGGTGATGTCGGCGGGACCCACATAGGGCGCGACGTCGCCCGAAGCGACCGATGAGATGATCAGCTTCGGCACGCCGACGGGGAGGGTGCGCATTCCCGGCGCGACCAGTGATGCCGCGCCCGAACCGCCAGCGGAAATCACGCCGGCAATATTGCCCTGCCGCTTGATCCAATTGGCGAACGCCTCGGCCATCGCGGTGACTGCAGCACCGCGGTCCGGGCCGAACACGGCCGAGCCGCCGCGACCATGGTTCAGCGCGATCTCCTGCGCAGAGACGTCGCAGGTTGCGTGCTTGCCGCTGGTGGAGACGTCGACCAGCCGCGTGCGCAGGCCGCCTTCCATGATGATGTCGCGGATGAAGCGGAGTTCCGTCCCCTTGGTGTCGAGCGTGCCGACGACCAGCACGACCGGCGGCCCGGAGGTCTGCGCCGTCACCGGCTCGCGCTTGCGCCTTGCGGTTTCGTCGAGGCGGGCGACCTGCGTCGATTGCGTGCGCGCGGCGGCCTCGATGCGTCCGATCGGGACCGGTTGTGACCAGCGCGTTGGGGGGGCGGGGTTGGAGATATAGACGCGGATCGGGCCGCTGGTGCGTGCAGGCTGAGGGACCGGCTTTGCGTCGCCGCCGGCAGTCGGCGCATCGATTTCGGGTTCGAGCTCGGCGTGCAGTCCGACGCCGAGCAGACGCTGCTGCAGTTCGCGGTCGGCGGACAGTCGCCCAGAGTCGATGATGCGGTTGATGCGGCCGTTGACCATGATCGCGACATTGCGCGAGATCGCGGTGGCGACGCCGATGTTCTGCTCGATCACGAGCACGGACATGTCGCCGTCCTCGCCGAGCTGCAGCAGCATTTCCTCGACCTGGGCGACGATGACGGGCGCAAGCCCCTCGGTCGGCTCGTCCATGATCAGCAGCTGCGGATTTGTCAGCAGCGCGCGCGAGATTGCGAGCATCTGCTGCTCGCCGCCGGAGAGCTGGCCGCCGCCATGGTCCTTGCGTTCGGCGAGCCGCGGAAAGGTGTCGTAGATGCGCTCGACGGTCCAGGTGCCTGACCGCATCCCGCCGGCAAGCCGCAGATGTTCGTCGACGCTGAGAGAGCGCCAGAGTCGCCGGCCCTGCGGCACATAGCCGACGCCGAGCCGCGCGATATGCGCGGGTGGGCGCCGCGTGATGTCCTCGCCGCGGACGCGGATCGAGCCGCCACTGACCGGTACCAGGCCCATGATCGCCTTGCACAGCGTGGTCTTGCCCATGCCGTTGCGGCCCACGACCGAGAACACGCCGGCGTCGAGTGAGAGATCGACGCCCTGCAGCGCGTGCGAATGGCCGTAATAGACGTCGAGGGCTCGGACCTCGAGCGCTGCGGCGGAGCGGCGGACATCACTCATGGCCGGCTCCGAGATAAAGCTCTTGCACCTCGGGGTCGGACTGGATCTCCTCCGGCACGCCTTCCTTGAAGATGCGGCCGTTGTGCATCATCGTCACGCTCTCGACGACGCGCAGCGCCACGTCCATGTCGTGCTCGATAATGATGTAGCCGATATGCGCCGGGAGCGAGGTCAGGATCTCGACCAGCTCGGCCCGCTCGGTCGGTGACAGACCGGCGGCCGGCTCGTCGAACAACACGAACCGAGGGGCGCCCGCCAGCGCCAGCGCGATTTCGAGCTGGCGCTGCTGGCCGTGTGCGAGCTCCGCGACGCGTTGATCCTTCACAGCGGCGAGGTGCACGGCTTGCACGAGACCGTCGGCCGCGTGCATCAGCGCATCGTTCTGGCCGGGACGCAGGAACGAGAAGCGGCCGCGCGAGACGCCGCGGCAGGCGAGGTAGACATTGTCCTGGACGGTGAGGCCGGGGAACAGCGCGGAGATCTGATAGGTCCGCCGCAGCCCACGGCGGATGCGCTCATAGGGCGGGAAGTGCGTGACGTCCTCGCCGAAGAAGCGGATCGTGCCTGATGTCGGCGGGAAGTCGCCGGTGATGCAGTTGAACAGCGTGGTCTTGCCGGCGCCGTTGGAGCCGAGCACCGCGCGCCGCTCGCCGGGGCGCACGGTGATGGTGACGTCGGTCAGCGCCGCCAGCGCGCCGAACAGCCGCGTGACGCCGCGCAGCTCGAGGGCTGCACCGGCACCGACAGCGGAGAGGCGCTGAGCGACGCTATCCATGGCCGCGCCCTCCGCCCGGGTGATCTGACCTCGGACGTTGGCTCTGGCGCCAGCGTTGCCACAGGCCGATCACACCGTCCGACGACCAGAACACGATGGCGAGGAAGCCGAGCCCGATCAGCAGCCGGAACCGGTTGCCGTCGAGTCCGATCTTGACCAGGAAGTCGAGCGCAAACGTGCGCAGGAGGACGAAGACGAGTGCGCCGATATAGGGACCGATCGGGCGGGTAATGCCGCCGACGACGGCGATGATGAGGACGTCGATGCAGGCGCCGACGCTGACCGAGCCCGGCGAGATCTGGCGGTAGTTCCAGACCTGCAGCACGCCTGCGAGGCCTGCGATGAAGGACGCCACCGCATAGGCCGCGACGCGGTGCGCGTTGACGTTGAAGCCGAGTGCGGCCATGCGGCGCGGATTGTCGCGTACGCCCTGCAGCGCCAGGCCGAACGGCGCGCGTGAGATGTAGTCGACGGCGAAGTAGCAGATCGCAGCGACTGCGAGCACGACATAGTAGAAGGGAATATCCCAGCGCCAGTCGACGCCCCAGAAGTGCGGCGTCGAAACATTGTTGATGCCGGTGTGGCCGTTGAAGATCGCCCAATTCTGGTTGGTGAAGTAGTAGAAGGCGGCACCGATCGCGAGCGTGATCATGATGGTGTAGATGCCCTCGGTCCGCACCGCGAGCGCGCCGCCGAGGGTGCCGAAGATGGTCGCAAGCGTCAGCGCCATCGGCACCGCCAGCCACCACGGCCAGCCTAGGCTGATATTGGCGTTGCCGCTGACGCCGAACACCGCGACCATGTAGGCGGCAAAGCCCGCGATGGTGAGCTGCATCAGGCTGACCATGCCGCCGTAGCCGGCCAGGAACATCAGGCTGAGTGCGATGGTGCCGAGGATCAGCGTCGTCGCAAAAATCTCGATCAGGAAGAAGCCGTTGGCGATCAGCGGCATGATCAGGAGGATGACGGCCACGATCCAGGCTGCGGGATTGTTGATGTCGGGCCAGCCGCGTACGGCCGGGCGCTGTGCCGTGGCGGCGGGCTTGTGAATCTGGACGCGGGCGTCGTGGGTGACCGACATGTCAGCGCCTCGCGAGCAGGCCCTGCGGCCGAAGCGCCAGCACCAGCACCATGATCAGGAAGGTCTCGACGATGGCATAGGTCGGGATGTAGACCGAGCCGAGTTGCTCAGCGAGGCCGATGATCAGCGCGCCGAGGGCGGCACCTGGTATCGAGCCCATGCCGCCGACGATCACGACCACGAGGGATGCGAGCAGGAAGCGGATGTCCTCACCGGGGGACAGCGACTGGAAGGTGCCGCCCACGACGCCCGCGATACCGGCAAGCCCGGCGCCGAGCGCGAAGACCAGCACGAAGACAATCTGGATGCGCACGCCGGTTGCGGCAAGGATGTCACGATCGTCAACACCGGCGCGGATGATCATGCCGATCCGGGTGCGATTGAGCGAGAGCCACATCGCGATGCCGATGATCACGGAGGCCAGGAAGATCACGAGCCGGACCAGCGGATAGCGCAAATAGACCGGTTCGCCCGAGGATTTCACCGCGGTGATCAGCGGCAGCTCGATCGGGCCGATCAGCCAGTTCGGGGTCTGGATCTGGTAGAAGTCGCCGCCGCAAGCCCACAGCATGAGATCGGCGAACACGATCGAAAGCCCGATCGTCACCATGGTCTGGCGCAGATCCTGGCCCTCCATGCGGCGGAACACCAGGACCTGAAGCAGGACGCCGACCAGCGCCGTCAGGATGAAGGCGACGATGAAGGACAGGATCCAGGACCCGGTCGAGGCGCTGATGGCGTAGCCGACATAGCCACCGAACAGATAGAGCGAGCCGTGGGCGAGGTTGACGTTGCGCATCAGCCCGAAGATCAGGGTAAAGCCGCTGGCGACGAGGAAATAGAGACCGCCGAGCGTGATGCCGTTGAAGACCGCATTGAGGAACACCCGCTTGCGGCCGATTGCCTCTTCAAGCCCCGGCGGCCATACCGCGAAGATCAGCCACAGCGCCACTGCGATCGCGATGATGACGATCAATGCCCAGGCGGGGTGGCGCTCGACAAAGCGGGTCATGGCTTCACCTCGAGCCCCTTGCGGGCGAGGTCGCACGCAGACCGTTGCCGGCCGCAAGCTGTGCCATGAACGTACACTCCCTATCGACCACGATCCTCTTGTCGGGATCGCGTTACGCACATCCTAATCGGACGCACGGGAGCGCATTTGATCGTGAGTATCTTTTCGCGCGCTCGTCAACCGCGCAAAACCTTGGCCGCGCGACGATAATCGGTCGGTGCCATCCCGACATTGGCGGCGAAGAAACGGGTGAACCCGCTCTGCGAGGAGAAGCCGAGATCGAAACCGATATCGGCGATCGGCGCTTCGCTCGCCACCAGCGCTTCCAGCGCCTGCTCCATCATCAGTGTGTTGAGGTAGAGGTGAGGGGTAACGCCGGTCTGGGTGCGGAACAGCCGGTAGAAATGCGGCCGCGACAGGCCGGATTCGCGCGCGATGGTGTCGAGCTCGATCTCGGCGCCGGGGCTCTCCGACATCATCTTGATGCACTTGCGCACGCGAAAATCGGTGACGGAGCCATTGGCGCGCGGATCCCGCGTGAGCTCGGCCTGCTGCCAGCTTTCGTCGTAACAGATGTCGATCAGGCTTCTCAGCTCGCCGTCAAGGCTATTCAGCGAGGGTGCGCCGCACACAAGGGCGGCCGCGTGCCTGATATGCTTGTCCAAGGCGGCTGACCGCGTGAACTGGGTGCGGCCGAAGCGCAGGCGGTCGGCGCCGGGCGCATCGGGCGCAAACCACTCCGCATTGACATAGAGTACGAAGAAGACCGCGCCCCCGTCGAGATCGGACGGCAGGAAATTATGCGGCTCCCATGGATTGACCGTGACCACGGAACCTTCGGTGAGCTCGTAACGTCCATCGTTGACATCGATGCATGCGGGACGTCCCCCGACATGGAAGATCAAATGACCTTCGCGATGCGCGTGGATGTTGAAAGGGCGGTTCAACTGATAGACCGTCGCCCGGCCAAAGCGGCCGTGGAAGACGGCGAGCGCCCGGCTCATGCCTTCCCTCCCGGAACCTCTTGTC
This sequence comes from Bradyrhizobium monzae, assembly GCF_021458635.1. GTDB lineage: Bacteria > Pseudomonadota > Alphaproteobacteria > Rhizobiales > Xanthobacteraceae > Bradyrhizobium. Next base: position 515,657 of record NZ_JAIRDQ010000002.1, on the reverse strand, counting down.
TTTTTTTGATAGGGTTCAACAACCGGGGAGAGAATGCAAGGGCGCACGTGTCGCGCTCTTTGCAAATCTCTCCCCGGTCAGTCATGGCGCCGCTGATACGACTACGTCAGTACTTCTTACATTCCGGCACTGTACGGCTTGGCAAACCGATCTTGGCGAATACGGCGGGGTCGTAGCCCAGCGTCTGGTTCACGTTCGGGATCACCTTCACGACCTTCGAGAACAGCGCGCCCTTGCCGTCGTCGACGACTTCAGTGACGAAGTTGGTGCCGATCGCCTGCCGATTAGCGTCGAGCTTGATCTTGCCGTTGGGCGCATCAAGCTCGATCTTCGCCAGCGCGGCCTTGTACTTGGACTGGTTGTCGCTGAGATCGCCATTGACCTGACGCAGTGCCAGGATCAGCGCCATGGTCGAGCCGTAATAATTGGTGGCGAGCAGCGACGGGCTCGGGAAGCGCTTGTTCGGCGGGAAGGCGTCCTGATAGTCCTTCACGAACTTCTGCCAACCCGGGTCCTCCCAGGTGTCGGCCTGGCCGCTCGCGGCCAGCGTGCCGACCAGCGCGTTTTTGGCGTTGCCCTTGGACGACAGGATGGTCTGATCGATCATGATCGATCCGCCCATCAGATGCGCCTTGCCGCCCGCCTGCTGATACTGGTTGAGGAAATTGACTGCGTCGGCACCGCCGAGACCGAGATAGATCGCATCGACATCGTCGGGCAGGGCGGCGATGACCGAAGCGAAATCCTTGGTGCCGAGCGGCACCCATTGCCGGTTGGTGACTTGCCCTCCGGCGCCGCAGAATTCGAGCACGAGGCCGAACACCTGGGTGTAGATGAAGGAATAATCCTCGCCGACGGTCGCGATCTTGCGATACTTCTTCTCATCATACGCATATTTGCCGAGGCCGACCTGCCACTGCGCGCCGTCCATATTGTAACGGAAGAAGTTTGGGGCCGGATCGACGTAGGTCGTTTCCTGGGCGCCGGAGGCCGCATTGATGAACGTCAGCTCGGGATGAGTCTTTGCAAAATTCTTGACCGCGATGCCCTCGTCGCCTGATAGCGGCGACAGCAGGATCTGCACCTTGTCCTGCTCGATCAGCTTTCGCACGGCGCGCACCGCCGAGTCCGGTGTCGCGTCGGTCGAAGCGATGACGAATTCGAGCTCCTTGTCGCCGACCTTTTTGCCGAGCACGTTGAGTGCCGTCTGGAAGCCGCGGATGCCGTCCTCGCCGAGCACGGTGTAGGTGCCTTCGAGCGTCGCGGTGACGCCGACCTTGATCTTCTCCTGCGCGAAGGCGGTGCCCGACAACAACAGGCTGCTCAACGCGATCAGTCCTAGACTGCCTTTCAACATTGCTCTCCTCCCTGGGGCGTTCTTGTCGCTGTTTTTCACCGCATCCTCGCGCGCCCACCGCGCGGTGCAGCGTTTGTGCAAGGCCAACGGTTCTTGAAGCGGAGGCTAGCCGAACTTGGATGCGGCGCACGCGTCGGAGCCATGCGCGGCTTAACGGGCAGTCTCATTTTGAATGGTGCGTTGCAAATCGTTCCGCGGTGCAATGTCGCGCATCTTCGACATTGAGATCCAACAATGCGGCTGTGCTCGCGGCCCCGCAGCAGCGCTTGGTTTCGGTGACGCCCTGCGATCGACACTCACCTCCATGTCGAGAGCCAGGTGATGCGGGGCGCCGCAGCGACCACATCCGGAAAGGCGTGCCGGAACCGGTCTCTATCCCTGCGAAATTCGTTCGCTTGGGGCGCGCGCTACCCGGGATCGCCCCAGCCGACAGCGCCAGATTTGGCGCGCCGCCGATCGATCGGACGGCAAAACTGTTCGTCGGCGGCAAGCAGGAGGCCCCGTTGCTCGGCTTCATCAGCCTGGTGGCACCGTTGATCGCGATGGGCAATCGGGTCGTCGCCGCCCCGAACACCTGGATTCCCGACGGGGATTAAAGGCGTTACCTTGCGGTGATATGGGTTGGCATCCGGACCATCAGAGTTCGGGCGATTTTTGAAGACAAGAGAGGGACGCAACATGCTCAAGGGCATCAATCCACTGCTCAATGCCGACGTGCTCTATGCCTTGCGCGCAATGGGGCACGGAGATCGCCTCGTGGTGTGCGACACCAATTTTCCTGCCGACTCGATCGCGCGCCAGACCGTGTTCGGCGAGCTGCTTCGCATCGACAACGTCAGCACGGCAAAGGCGATCGAAGCCATCCTCTCGGTGCTGCCGCTCGATACGTTCGTCGACGATGCCGCGATCCGCATGGAGATCGTCGGCCAGCCCCAGGAGGTGCCGCCGGTGCAGCGCGAGGTGCAGGCCGCGATCGACCGCGCCGAAGGACGCTCCTGGCCGCTGGTCGGGGTCGAGCGCCATGCCTTCTATGAAAAGGCCAAGACGGCCTACTGCGTGATCGCCACCGGTGAGCGGCGCTTCTACGGCTGCTTCCTGTTCTCCAAGGGCGTCATCGCGCCGGACGGAGCGTGACGACCATGAGCAAGACTGGCGTCGCAGTGCTCGGCATCTTCGTCGTCGATCTGGCCTTCCGGGCCGGCACCATGCCTGCGATCGGTGAAACGATCGCGGGCTCGGGATTTGCCATGGGACCAGGCGGCAAGGGATCGAACCAGGCCGTGGCCGCTGCGCGCGCGGGCGCGGACGTGACCTTCATCTCCCGGATCGGCAGCGATGCTTTCGGCGAGCTTGCCATCAGGACATGGGAAACCGAGGGAATTCGGCCGCGCGTCGCCAGGACTGCGGAGGCATGGACTGGCGCCGCCTTCATCTACGTTCACGAGACGCGCGGCGACAACGCCATCATCGTGGTGAGCGGAGCGGCCGACGGTCGCAGCCCCGCCGATGTCGACGCGGCGGCGGATGCGATCCGCAGCAGCCGCGTCTTCGTGACCCAGCTCGAGCAGCCGGTCGCGGCCGCGCAGCGCGGGCTTGAGATCGCGCGCGCTGTGGGCAGCATCACCGTGTTCAACCCGGCACCGGCGCTCGCATTCGACGACGGCCTGTTTGCACTATGCGACTACGTCGTTCCCAACGAAACCGAGGCCGAGGGATTGACGCCTGATGGAGAGCTACAAGATCATGGACACCGTGTTCGTGATCACGGGCGGCGGACCGGGGGTCGACACCGAGACCCTGACCTTGTTCGCCTATCAGGAGGGCTTCAAGAAGTTCAATCTCGGCTACACGTCGGCGCTCAGCTTCCTGTTCCTGATCGCGATCACGATCATCGGCGTGACCTATCTGGCGCTGTTGCGACCGCATCTGGAGAAGCACCGATGAGCGGGCAGGGCCTCACCGGACTGTCGAGCTGGAGCCGCCGCCTGGTCGCGGCCGGTGTCTCTTGGCGTGGTGCTTGATCACGGCGTTTCCGCTTTATTGGGTCGTGGTGACGGCGTTCAAGACCCCGCCGGGCGTAATCTACGAGAAGCCAAGCAATCTCTTCGTTGCGGGCTTCATGGGCGCACCCAGAATGAATTTATCCATGGCGAGATTGTCGCTCGCGACGGCGTGCTGGTCTTCAGCGAGCCGTCGGGTGCGGTGCTGAAATTGCCGAAGTCCCGCGAGGCGGCCTACGCGGGGAGCGTCGGCCAGCCGGTTGTGCTTCGGCGTGCGGCCTGACCACGTGCTCCGTCAAGATGTGCCGATGAGCTCATCCGTCCGCTTGATGGTGAAAGACGTGGAGCCGCTCTGGCCGCATACGCTCGTGATTGGAGCCGTCGGCGCATTTCCGTTCACGGCGCAGATGCCGGTGGGGTGGCTGCGGCGCCGGATTGCTTTATCGACGTCGCGCTCGATCTGGAGCGAACGCATCTCTTCGACAAGGTTTCGGGGATGGCCATTTCTTGAGCTCGCGGCTCGGCCCGGCCTGTTTCGCCGTGCGGTCAACCCCTCCGGCCAAAAATATTCCGCTTTACCGAAATTCGGGAATGGCGTATGTATCGCTCATCCGGCTCGACCTGGAGGGGCGATCGTACGTCGTCACTGATCGAGAGCCGGGCTTGCGGTGGACGCGGCAGCGTCGGCACGAGAGGTGCGGGCAGGGCGGGTAGTCCCTGTGAGTCCGAAACTGCGTGCGGACGAGCTGTGCTGTACAGTTCGTCTCGCCAACATTCTTGCGGTGCGTGTGCACACGGCCGCAAGACCCTGTGGCGGCCGGCGAACGCGCGTACGGCAAAACCGTGTGGTCCTGGCCGTCGTCGCTACGGTCAAGTTTTCGCGGAGGTGTGGAGCGCCCAACCGGGTTAACCGCATCGCTCATCTGCGAGGCGAGGGAGGCCAGAAGGAACTCGGCTCCCGGGAGAGCACGGCATAAGCCGTCAAACCACTGCGCAGGGAAGGCCGAGTGATTGGCCACACCTGTATGCTGTTGTGCGGTCTCTTTGCGCTACATTTTCGCGCAGCAGACCGCGGGTGCGAGGTCGGCACCCGGTCTTCCCTGCGCCCCTCTGGACAAGAGGGTGGAATGACGAAGCAAAGCTCGGGCGACATAAGCCGCGAGAATGCGGGGTCATGGGGTATCGATTCCGCCCGAATCTCAGAGCATCGGTTCGAACTGGCAATGCACGAGCATTTCGGAGACCGACGCATTGTTCGGCAGCATGAGTGCGGCTTCCGTGAAGGCGGTCCGACCTACGGCTTGACGTAGGTCCAGCCCTTCTCCTGCAGTTCCATCACGTGCACGACTCCCGACTTGACGACCTCCGCCTGCCGAACAATCGGAATATCCTTGCTCTCGGCCTTCTGCATCTTCTCCTGGGTGTTGCCGCAGGCCTTGAACGAAACCTCGGGCGTGCCCAGGGCCATTTCCTCGATGCGCGCCTTTACCGGCGATGTGTCCTCGCGCAGCATGTGCAGGCCGGGTCCAAAGGTGACCACCTCGATCTTCACCGTCTCGCCTGCGTCCTTGTAGTATTGGGCTACGTTCGTCGCGTTGTTCAGCGCGAGATTCATCGCTGTGGGGTCGTTGGTATTCACCTGCAGGATCAAGTGATGTTCTTTCTTCTTCGTTGCAGCAGGATTCTCAATACGGGCTAGCGCGGATCGCATCCGCGTCGACGCTGTCTGCGTCGCGATATGGTGTCTCGCAGGGCTCGTCTTATGCGAGACAGGCTGCCCTTCCGCCGGTGTCCAGTATTTTCCGCCCTGCTCAGCGACCGCAAACGATGCGGACACCAGAACGGCGGCCGCTCCCATCGCGAGTGCTGTGGCAATATGATGAAACTTGATCATTCTGCGTCTCCATCGAAGAAAAGCATCTGCAGCAATCAATGATTCGGTGTCGCGATCGCGCGAGGCCATTTGCAGGCCGCAGCGATTTTCGCGCGCGCCGTGTCCAGCCCGGCGAGCGAGAACGTTCCGTCATGGGCAGCCCCGCTCCGTGGTGAGAGGAGGACAATGAGGTCTCCGCCGTCCGGGAGCGACTGCACGAGGCGAACAACATCCCCGGCGAACGCGACGCCGGGACCGAATGCCGGTACGGCTGCTGCGACCTGCGTCGCCGGATTATCATTGACGCGATACGAAATCGCATCATCACCTCCTTCGCGGGAGATGCCGGGTCCCGCGAGCACCAGCTCCGTCCGGCCGCCGCGGCAGCGAATCGACAACTGCATCGCGGAATCGCCGGTTCCGCTGCGTGACGATGCCGTAGCGGTCGCGATCGGTGCGTAGTCTACTGGCGAGGTCGTCTGGCTGACGATCCAGTCGTCTTCCGGCGTCATGCGACGCTGGGGCACGACGGTACGCGTCAATTTGTTCAAGCACCCGAGGTGCTCCGCGTGTTCCTTCTGAAGGCAGGAACGGAGCTGCGTCATCGACTCTTCGGCCGACGCAATGCCGCCTGTGCACCCGAGTGCAGCAAAAAGCAGGATGGCGGCGCGTTTCATTGTGATGCTTGTTTTGCGCCGGGTTGACGATCCAGCCAAGCTTGCGCCGCAGGGACGCGCGCCAGACCCGGAACCGTCGCGGCGAGGTTGATGGATTTCCACTTCGGATCGAAACCGGGTGCCTGCAATCTGTCGATCCGGGAGAACAGGTGGTCGACGAAGCGCGAAACGCGCTCAGAGCGATTTGTCTTGGCCGGCCAATTGAAGGCGACCAGAGCGGTCGGCACGGCAATCGTCGAAATCCGTTCGCCCTGCTTGATCAGATTGGGATAGTCGGTCGCGTCGAGGGTGGCGGGGAGATAGTAGTCCTCGAACTTGCTCTCGTACGGGACGGGCAGGAACTTGAAACCTGGCTCCCAACGACCCCTCACGAAAGCATCCACCGGCTTCGATGTAATGAAGACGACGGCTGACATCTCGCCTTTGCGCATCTGCTCGAGCGCCACCTGGTGCGGAATAAACGTTTTTTCCACCTCGATGTTGAGCCGGCTGAAGATCATCGGCCCTGAATAGGCCGCCGCAGTGCCCTGGTTGTTGAAATTGACCTTCTTGCCGGCGAGGTCGTTCAAACTCTGAATCTCCGGTCGAACGAAGATCTGCAGCTCGGACGGGAACAGATTCAGGACATACGCAATTCGTCGTTGGATGTCCGGCACCTGGCTCTTGTATTCCTCGAGCGCGTCGGAATTGATGATCGCCGCGTCGATGCCGCGCAGATAGAGCAGGGAATTCAGGTTCTCCGTGGCCCCACGTGTGACGACCGGCAGAACATGCAGGTTGTCCCCATCGTCGACCACACGCGCGATCTCCGCCGCCAGGCGGATCGGCGCGCCCTCGAGCAGACCGCCGGCCAGGCCGACAGTCCAGGCGTTCATGGAAATCACTTCAGGCCTCGGCTGCGGCGGCTCGGGCCGTGCCAGACGAACCTTGTGAGGCCGATTGTCTTGCGGCCGTGCAGCTGCCCAGGGCTGAATGGGCAGGAGCAATGGTGCGAACGCCGCGAGTAAGAGCAGCCGACGCAATCCGATAATCCGTTTCATTGACCCACTCCCTCTACACATGCCGCATCCGTGTCGGCGCTTTCGATCCTCGTTTGCCGCATTGCCAACTTGGGAACATCGCCGCTCAAGACCATGCTATCGACGCAGCGCTTCGAATCGCGCCTTCGCCTCCTTGATTCCTCCAGCTTCGGCCCGCGCGTATAGAGTTCGCGCTTTAGTTGGATCGCCTTGCGTTCCATACGTTCCAAAATTTGGAAGTATCAGCGGATCGTAGGTTTCCGCGAGCGCGAAACTTGCTTGCGCGCTGCCCATCTCAACGGCGCGCTCCAGCACGATCCGCGCCGCGCCGATGTTTCCCTGTTTAAGAAGTACGCTCGCGCGCGCGATTAATTTCGCCGATTGGACCCCGTCGTTAGGATTGACCGAAGCATCGCCCTGGTTGCGCGCCGCTATGGCCTGATCTTGGACTGCCTGATTCTGGATTGGCGGCGGCGGCGCTGGCTGCGGCGCCTCGCGCACGGCGTTGCCGGCGGCAGCCAGTGGAGGCGCCGCGGAGGGAGTTTTCGCCACAAGCGCGCCGTTGTCCAGACGCGCCAACGCGAGATCCCTCTCCAGTCGCTCGGCCCGCGCGCGTTCACGCAGCAGCAAGCTGCGCAGCTCGGCCGAGTTCCGCTCTTCTGCCTGCTTAGTCCGTACGACTTCCTCGCTTGCCTTGGACGCGCGCTCGGTCTGCGCGTCGAGATCGTGGCTCGCTTTCGCGAGATCCCGTGCCAGTTGCTCGGCCCGCTCGCGCTCCTTTTGCTGCGATAGCCGTAAGTTGGCGATATCGCTCGCTTCCGCTTGTTTAACCTGCGCCGCTTCCTCGGCAACTTTGGCCGCTTGAGCCTCGTACGCGTAGATCTTGCTGCGTGCCATTGAGAGATCATGCGCCAGCGCATTGGCTCTCTCTTGCTCTTGCTCCATCGATCGCCTCTGTTCCGCAGCGCCAGCTTGTGCTGTCTGCGATAGCTTGGCGACCTCGTTGCTGGCTTTTGTCGCCACCGTCGTCTGAGCATCGATATCTCGTCGCGCGGCCGCCAGTGCCTGCTCCAGCTGCCTGGACCGATCCCGCTCCTGTTGCAGAGCTTTCTGCAACTCGACGGCGCCGCTTTCTGCTGCCGCTTTCTGCGGGAATGCGTCCTCGCTACCTTTCGCCAACAGTGCTGTTTGCGCCTGGTAGGCATCAATAGCGCTTCGCGTCAGGGAGAAATCCCGCGCAAGAGTGTCGGCCCTTTCGCGCTCCTTCTGCATCGATTGCCTCAAATCCGCGGCATTGGCCTCCGCTGCCCGACTTCGCTGCGAAAGTTCCGCGTTTGCCGTCGCCGCCAGCGCAGCCTGGGACTCGATGTTTTGCCGCGCGGCTGCGAGATCCTGCTCCAACCGCGCTGACCGCTCGCGCTCCTGTTGCACGGCCTTCCGCAGCTCCGCGGCACCGCTCTCCTCCACCTGTTTCAGCCGCGATGTTTCCTCGCCTGTCTCTCCTGCCTGTTTCAGCCGGGACACCTCCCCACTTGCCTTCATCGCCAGCGCAGTTTGGGTTTCGATATCGCGCCGCGCGGCTGCGAGATCCTGCGCCAGCAGCGCCGATCGCTTGAGCTCCTCTTGTTGCGATGCCTGCAGCTCACCGGAGCCACTTTCGCCGGCTTGATTCAGCCGGGAAGCTTCCTTCAGTCGGGAAGCTTCCTCGACGGCCTTCGATGCCAACGCCTTTTGGGCTTCGACTTCGCGCCGAGCCGCGTTGAGATCCTGCACCAGCCACTCGGCCCGATCGTGCTCCTGCTCAAGATGTTGCAGCAACTCGATGTCGCGCCTTGCAACGGTAAGTTCGCAGGACAGCGACTCTGCCCAGTCGCGTTGCTGTTCTGGAGCCTGGTGCGGGGGTCTTGTATCGCTGATCGTTGTTTGCGCAACCTGTATCGATTCGAAGCTGCCGTCTGGGCGCGGCGGCAACGTTTCAAACTCGTCAGAACCGGGATTGCGGGCAGTCGTCGCCTGTTGTGCGTCTGCGAGCTGCCGCGTCTGATCCGGGAAGGCCTCCGTTTCCGACGCCCATGTGATAGCGAGCATGACCGCTGCCATCCGCAGGGGGGCATATCGTCCCATCGTGAGCGAGACCTTCACCACGTCGTCGTTGAGCATGACCGTGCGACTCTTCTGCAATCACCTGTCGCGTAGCAATACGACTTCCTTCAGTTGCATCATTGTGCTCTCCACCTTTCCGCAAATCATAGGGCTCGCTTGGAAGACCCTCCGCACCATTTTTAAGGTAGGCTACGGATTGGGTCCGCTCATCGAAACCGTGAACCGCTCAAAGTGCCTTCCGGTGCATTGCGCGGTGTGACCTGATTGCCTACGAACGATAGCGGGCCGCCGTCTTCGCCAATGAGACGGCCCCGAGCGGGCTGAAGCCGGTGGCTGTCCATTCCTGGGCGTGCCATCACCAAGAATGAGAACCGCAAGCGCGTTTCTATTGCGCGCCAAACGGAGCGCGGGGCAAGCACTACAGGTTGGTACTCCGTTTGGAATAAACGGGTCGACATTCTTATGTGCAGCTACAATCAGCCGTTTCGCACCTAGTCGGCGTGTGCCGATCCAAAGCAAGCGCGTAAGCCTGCAGAGCACAAGGCCACATCCGGATTGTGGCTCAGTGTCCGATCCGTTCGGAGTACTCTCCTTTCGTCCACGCGCATCAAGGAATTCTGACGCATGTGCGAGGAGGAGGTGGTAACTTTGACCCAGTGTTCCACGGGTAGACGGGAAATGAATTTGGTCGGAGGGGTTTTCGCAGCAGGAGATCGGGATTGTTCCAGCAACCGGCGCCGCCACCTAGATCAATGCCACCGCATACGCACACGCTTACCGCAGTCCGGTAAGCTGAGCATAGAAAGTGACGGTTCGACCTGGCTCAAGCTGGAGCGCTCCAGACTGGATCGTTCAAGGTTCGCGGCCTCGGCAGCAGCGCACGAAGAGTATTTTCTGAAGGGCTACGAGCATTGACGTTGCCGTTGTGGGAGGGACCCTGCTTTTGAAATCGAGACTCAGAAATGGCGAGCCCCGGCCGGGGCAACCCGTCGAGGCGCTTTAGTGGTTATTACCGCTCTTCTTCGACTCGTCGCGTGGCTACTCGCGGCCGCTGTCACTTTCGTAACGCTCGGACCTGGGTATGTTCGGCCACACCCTGTTCTCGGTCAGCAGGGCGATCACGCGCTCGCGTTCCTTCTGGTCGGGCTTTTCTTCGGCCTCGCCTATCCGCAGCGGCGCTGGATTGTTTCAGCGGTTGCGGTTGCCCTGATCGGCCTGCTTGAGATCTCGCAACTATGGGTGCCGGGGCGGCATGCGAGGCTTGAGGATTTTGTGGTCGATGCGCTCTCGGCCTGCGTCGGCTTCGCGCTGTCCGCAGCGGTCAACTGGATTCAACTGGATGATGGCGCAATTTAGCCAAGATCCGGCGCGGTGCGGATCTGCAGGCGGCACAACTCGCTAAGGGCGATGCGTCGGCCGCCGTCCAACGACGATGAAGCCGGGCGCGATCGTCCTGCGACGCCGCGAAGGCAAGGCGTTCGAGCCGCTCCTGCGGAGCGGCTGGATCTCGGCGCTCTCGAAGCCGAGGCGCCCTTGGAAGCGCGAGCCGGGAGTGCTTCGCTCGAACCGCATGCTAATTGTTGGCTGATCGGACCGCGAGGCGAACACGCAACGCGCAATCGAGCTCAGTGCATTGGAGCGCGGGCGCCTCGCCGCCGCTTGGGTCGGTGTAGCGGATCGCCAAATTTAAGGTCGGCGACCAGCCGCCAGAGCTGAACCTCGTGGCCGTCCGCCAGCCGCCCAGCCCGCTCGGTTGCGGACGCGTCGTCTGGGCAGTGAAGGTTGACCACGCCCCCCAATTGGCCGTGTTTGTCCAGAACGAATGCACGATAGTGTGGCATCGCAAATCCCCAGGCGCACAGCATCTTACCTGCTGCCTCGATGTCTGGCGTGGAGATTTTGGGTATTGACGAGCTACCCCTGATGGGCGGTATGCCTGCCGCAATGGCTCGCTGCGAACCCGCTCATTCCGTCAGGCCCTTCGGCGCCCGTTCGAATAGCTCGCGCCGACGCACTCAGGCGCGACGGTGGAGATGTCTGGGCCGCTCCCGGACTTTCGGAAGCTCGCTGCCATGGTAGCCGTTGGGGTTCTGCAATTGCCAACGCCAATGGTCCGCACACATCTGCTGCAAGGATCGGGTCGATTTCCAGCCTAAGGCATCCATCGCAAAGGTTGGGTCGGCAAAGCAGGCGGCAACATCACCCGCACGGCGCTCCTTGACTTCATAGGGAACCGATCGCCCGCTCACCGCTTCGAATGTGCGAACGACCTCCAGAACGCTGCTGCCGTTACCCGTGCCAAGATTGACCGTGAGCACACCGGGCTTTATCAGGTGACGCAAGGCACTCAAATGCCCGGATGCGAGATCGACCACATGAATGAAGTCGCGGATTCCGGTACCGTCAGGGGTGGCGTAGTCGTTTCCCCAGATCTGCAGCTTCTCCCGCCGCCCAATTGCCACCTGCGCCACGAACGGCAGCAGGTTGCTAGGAACGCCGATCGGGTCCTCTCCGACAAGCCCGCTTTCGTGCGCGCCAACCGGATTGAAATAGCGCAGATTGCCGATCCGCCAACCGTCGTCGGAGCCGCAGAGATCCTTCAGCATCTCTTCGATAACAAGCTTTGTACGGCCGTACGGATTGGTCGGACCGAGCGGATGCTTCTCGTCGAGCGGCAGATAGTTCGGTATCCCGTAAACCGTCGCGGACGAGCTGAAGACGAGCGACTTTACATTCGCCCTTTTCATGGCCGACACAAGGCGCATCGTTCCCAGGACGTTGTTCTCGTAATACGTCATGGGCCGAATGTTGGAATCGCCGACCGCCTTTAGTCCTGCAAGGTGAACGACCGCGGTCACGCCGTAAGCACGGAGTGCGTCGTAGATCACGTCTTCATTCCGGATATCTGCGTGCCGAAAGACGAGCGTCCGCCCGCAGATGGATTGCACCCGTTCGAGCGACGCCTTGCTGCTGTTGCAGAGATTATCGACGGCGACAACGTCGAGGCCGGCGTCCAGTAACGCGATGCAAACGTGGGACCCGATGTAGCCGGCAGCCCCGGTCACTAGGACCATCTCGGACATCTTCCGCTTTCGCTCAACCAGTTTGGTGCAATATTGCGACGGCGCTTGTTGTCACCTCTGCACGACGCGAGCCGAATCGCCTGCGGTTGAATCGGTCGGACCTGTTCCCGATCGAATATCTGAACTGCTTAGCTTTCGGGGAGGGACGGCAGGACCATCCTGGTATTGGAGGCTGACCTCGACGGCGTCACCCGGCAGCAGCTCGGTATCTTCGCCTGCGATGATTCGTTCCTCCCCCTTATCGCGCTTCCTGATAATGGCAATCTCCAGGTTATTGCCGGCTCCTCGCACGAGTTGTGTTCGAACCATCGCAACGTACTGAAGCTTCTCGCCGACGCTCTGCAGCTTCTCTCGAATTTGATTGAGTCTTACGCTGGTATCTTGCAGCTCACGGAGCAGGTCGAGCCTGCGCTGGTCATCCAGCTTTGACAGCTTTCTGACGAACTCGTCTTGCTGCTTTTTGACCTGCAACAGTTGCGCAGAGGTTTGCAGCTTCCGTGTTGATGACAGCAGTACCGCGCGACGCGCATCCGTAACGCGAGGGCTGATCAAGGATCCCTTGCCGAAGAGCTCGGTGGTTTTCTGCAGGTCGTCAAGATCTGCCTGAAGTCCTTCTTCATCCTTCTTCTGCTGCTCTGACAGCACGCGGACCTCGTCGTCTCCCTGTCGAATGCCGTGCTGAAGGTACGTCTTTTCCTGTTGATAATCACTTTGCTTGGTCTTCAGATATTCCGTTTCTGCGTTAACGATTTCCGAGATCGCCGATCGAGCTAAGGGCGTGTCCATCAACGCGCTTGGAGCGATCTGGACTCCCTCTCCAAGTTCAGTCTTGATGCGCCACATACGCGCCTGTTCTTTGGCTAGCTCTGTCCAAAGTGAACCATACTCGCTCCTCAGGTCGGCTGACTCGAGGTAAGGGTTGTTCATTCTGATACGCATGATGTCGTAGCCGCCTGCCACGGCGACGAGCTGGCGTGCGGTTATAGACGGACGATAAGGGTACTCACCCGGCTTCGATACATCCCCGTTCACGTATATGGGCTTGTATTCTGCGATGACCGTCGTGACCTCGTCTGCGTCGATCACGACGACCGTCTCACGGCCGTCCGACGTCCTCTGTCGAAATGCCTTGCTTGCTAATGCAGCGCCGATTTTGGCTTGGATCTGCGGTAAGGGCAGGCCGGCCACTGGAACCGCTCCGACCAGTGGCAACGAAACATTCCCGTCCAATTGAACGGCAGCACGATGCCGTAGCTCCGGCACGCCCGCCACCGCAACCTCCAGCACGTCTCCGACGTCCACCAGATATTCTGCCTTTGCTGGAGTGACGAAAATTGTCAAGCCAACAGCCACCAAGGCGCATTTGATGCAACGACTGAAGTCGCTGCTGGAGAGGTCGATATGGAAGGTATTGCGCAGTCTGGAGTTCGGCATTGCGTCATTCCCGGTACGAATGTGGTCACCGAAGTGAAGTCTTTCGAAATTGTTCGCGGAAGGCGGTAAGTCAAAATCCGTCCGAGTAGCCGTCCAGACAGGCGATCCGCAGAACTACGTTCTGTTCTCTCATTGACGCGACCGCTCGGTGCATTCTTCCGCTCCGTTCGACTGATCGGTCCCCATCGGGACGGGCGCTTATAGCAGCCCGAATCTAATCCCGCGCCGTCGCGGCTCAATCGACCATCGTAGTTACCCACTTATTGCCGGTCCCATCCAGTTATTGCCAATTTCCATCCAATGATCACGACTGTACTGATTCCGCCCAAGTGGCGAGTGATGGTGGCCTGTCTGCTATGAGTTGCGCGTCCTTCACCAACTTGCCGGCGTCTACCAAGCTTCCGGCACATTGGGTCTCACGGGGCAGGGCGATCGTGAGCCAAGGGAGGGGGCGGATTGGCTGCTCGATTGATATGCCAGCAGGTAGCGGATTCCTACCCGTAGCCGCGGCCTGTTTTGCAGCTGACCTCCATCTGCATGGGACACGGGTCTGCGTGTGGGACAACGCCATCGCAACCGCGCAGCTTCCTCCAACGGTCTGTGCGGTCGCTGCGAGTTTGTCTCATTACTGCTCGAAAGATTACGATTGGGGGCGACAATGGCTAGTCTGTCGGATCTGCCGGTAGCGATCGTCGGAGCAGGGCCTTATGGCCTCTCCGTCGCGGCGCATTTGCGCTCCTCTGGTGTGCCGTTTCGGATCTTCGGTACGCCGATGCGTCGGTGGCGAGAGCAAATGCCAGAGGGCATGTTTCTGAAATCTGAAGAACACGCGTCGAGCCTTGCCGATCCGTCCGGGCACTACACTCTACAGCAATTCCGCACAGCAGCAGGATCTTCCCTCGCGACGGCTCCCATTCCGCTCGAGACGTTCACCAGATACGCATTGTCATTTCAGCAGCGTTTTGTTCCCGTGGTGGAAGATGTATTGGTGACGGCTCTCGACAAAAGACAAGACGGGTTTGACTTGAGGCTGGCGGACGGGGAAAGGATCAGGGCGAAAAGTGTGGTTATCGCGACCGGCTTGTCACATGCCGAGTATGTTCCGCAGGAACTGGCGCAGCTGCCAGGAGAGTTGCGATCACACAGCAGTGTCCATCGCGACCTGAGCCACTTCAAAGGTCGCGACGTCATTGTCATCGGTGCTGGACAGTCGGCTCTCGAGACTGCAGCGTTGTTGAATGAGAGCCAGGCAAAGGTGAGCCTGCTCGTACGCGGGTCTTCGATTAGCTGGAATCAGAGCCCTTCATCTGATCCGCGATCGCTCTGGCAGCGAACGCGGCGGCCAGACTCGACGTTGGGCGCAGGGCTTCAAACGTGGTTCTGCGCAAATGCCCCGTTTCTGTTTTACTACCTACCTCAAAGGGCGCGTATCGAGATGGTACGGGGTAGCAGGCGCCGCCAAGCGTTGCTGGGCCCGGCCGGCGCGTGGTGGCTTCGGGAGCGGGTTCTCGGCCATGTCCAGATCCTCTTGGGCCAGTCCGTGTTAGGCGCGACGACGAGAGGCGGAAGGGCAGTGCTTCACGTCAGCGGACCGGATGGAAGATCAGGCGATCTCGCCGCCGACCATGTCATCGCTGCCACAGGCTATCGATTTGCCGCCAACTCGCTGCCGTTCGTCGATGCGTCCTTGTTGCGCGATCTGCGTTGCGTCCAGCAGGTTCCCCTACTGTCTACCAGCTTCGAGTCTTCAATCCCGGGCCTCTATTTCACCGGGCTCGCGAGCGCCTACAATTTTGGGCCGGTGATGCGTTTCCTGTGTGGATGTCAGTACACTGCCGAACGTATCTGCCGCAGTATTGGCGAAAGGGAAGCGCCATCCCCTTCGACTTTGGCAGCGCTGATTTCCGAGCACAACCCGAACAGCTCATGAGAACTGCTCATGATCGCTCCGCCCCCGTGCTTATCCTGAAGACGGGGAGCTATGCCATTCACCATGGGCAGCTTGGCATCATCCGAAGCCTGGGAAGGTTGGGCATACCAGTATACACCGTTGCTGACGATCACCTGACCCCTGCGGGGACTTCCAGATACCTGGCAGGGAATTTTGTATGGCGCGCGGGCGATCTGCCAAGACCGCAGCTGCTTGAAGCGTTGGCGAAGATTGGCAAGAATCTCGACAGGCCCACAATCCTCATTCCCACCGATGATCTGGGGGCCATCCTAGTCGCCGAAGAATTCGCGACGCTGCGGCAATGGTTCGTATTTCCCGATATATCACCCGGCTTGCCGCGGAAACTTGCGAACAAGCAGATGTTGTACGAGTTCTGCCGTCAAATAGGCGTGTCCTGTCCGAACACGCGGTGTCCTACGTCTATCCTAGATGTGCACGAATTTGCGGCATCGGCGGGATTTCCGATCGTCGTTAAACCGGCAGCGGGCTGGCTTCATCCGAAGCTGAAGGTATCAATTGTTCATTCGGAACAGGAGCTTGTCGATGCCTGGCAAGGGGCGGGGGGCTCGCAGAATCCCAACCTGCTGCTTCAAGAATACATTCATCCTGGAACGGACTGGTTCTTCCATGGCTACTGCAATGGCGCGTCGGATTGCCTGGCGGGTTTCACGGGAATGAAACTACGATCCTATCCGCCACACGCTGGAGTGACTACGCTGGGCAGATCCATAAACAATGACGTTCTGTTTCATCATGCTCAGACTTTGCTCAAGGCGATATCCTATGCGGGCATAATGGACTTGGACTTTCGCTTCGACGAGCGAGATCGACAGTACAAGCTTCTGGATTTCAATCCGCGCATCGGGGCCCAGTTTCGCGTGTTCGTGGACGACAACGGTCTCGACGTTGCGAGAGCTCTCTACTGCGATCTCACCGGCCAGATTGTGCGGCGCTCCAAACAGGTCGATGGACGTGTTCTTGTAGTAGAACCGGACGATCTCCGTGCAAGCGTGAACTACTTCAGGCGGGGCGAACTGTCGGCCTATGACTGGTTGCGTTCGTTTAAGGGGCAGAAGGAGTTCGCCTGGCTCAACTGGGATGATCCCTTGCCTTTCCTGATGGTGTGGACGCGTTTTGCAATCCGAGCCGTTCGCAAAATACTCCGGTTCGGACTGTTTAAGTCCCACGCCACCTGGCAGTCGACTGGCATGGATCAAGAGCGCAGACCGGATCACGTGATACCGGTTTCGCGATACGGCTTGTGGTCGGGCTTGATCTCGGTCGTAGGTTCACTGCGGCATTATCTGGCATGGCCGTGGTGGAATTAACGGGTGCCGACCGGGCCAGCTCGCTTGGAATGCCGCCCTAGTTGCCTGCGATGATCATCCATGATGCTTCGCTTCGTCTACCGCTCCCGCAGCGCCTCCTGCTTGTATCGCGCCAGCGGCGAAAGAAGGTAGCTGATGATCCTGCGCCTGCCGGTCTTGACCTCGGCCGTGACCGCCATGCCCGGGCCGAGCTTCACGAGCTTGTCTTCCACTTGCATTTGGGTGCGGTCGAGTGAAATGCGCGCCGCATATTCCAGCTCCTGGCCCTTCGGCTCGCTGCTGCCTTGCGCCGTGCCCGACGCGCGGTCGTTCGGTCCGCCCTGCCTGTCCCGCGTGATGGCGTCGGTCGACACGCTAAGCACGTCCCCATGGAGGAGCCCATAGCGCGTGAAGTTGAACGTATCGATCTTGATCTCCGCCTTCTGTCCGGGATGGACGAAGCCGATGTCGCGGTTGGAGAGCATAGCTTCGATCTCGAGTTGGCTCTCGGTTGGAACTACGATGGCCAGCGCCTGCGCCGGCGTCACCACGCCTCCCACCGTGTGAACGGCGAGCTGTTGCACGACGCCGTCGACCGGCGCAGTCAAATGTTGAAGCTTCGAGCGCCGCTCCGCCTTGACCACCTCTTGCGCAGCGCTCGCAGCCTTCTGCTCGGCTTTCGCAAGTGCGTCATAGGTCGTACGACGATACTCTGCGGCGGTTCTATCCTTCGTTTCCTTCAGCAGGGCGATCGCTGCGTCGGCTTCGCGGAGCCGGCTTTGCTGGAGGACCAGATCCTGCTGGAGGCCGACCAGTTCCTGATACTCGGAGAGATAGACAACCTTCGAAGCCAAGGCCTTGTCGACGAGAGTCTTGCGAATGTCGACCCGCTCCTGAAGCACCGGTATCGTCGCCTGGAGCTTCGCCACGCTCGCCAAAGTAGTCGCCCGCTCAGCTTCCTTCTGGCCCTGCTGACGCTCGATCTCGGCGAGCTTGGCGCTCTGCTCGGCGCGCTGGCTGATCAGAAATTGGCGATGCATCTCGATCTCGGCAGCAGTTGCGCCCTGCGGTGACTTGAAGGCGGCGAGCGGATCGTCGGCGAGCGCTGCGCGCAGCCGCGCGACGTCGAGTTCGGCCGCGACGAGATCGCTCCTTTGGCGCTCCTGATCGGCCTCCGTCATCGTTGGGTCAAGCTCGATCAGAACGTCGCCGGCCTTGACGGTCTGTCCGTCACGTACGTGAATTGCGCGGACAACGCCCGTCTCGAACGGCTGGATCAGCTTAGTACGCCCGCCAGGCACGATCTTGCCCGTCGCGGTGGCGACGATATCGACGCTGCCGAATGATGCCCACAACAGCGCGACGCAGAAGACTGCGATGATACTCGCCCCGATCGCGCGACCGATCGGCGACGGCGGCGATTCGGTGATCTCGAGCGCCGCGGGCAGAAATGCAATTTCCTGCTCTCGGCGTCGAACTTCGGCTCTCGGAAACGTAACGATATTTCGGCTAGCGGACGTCATGGATACCGGCCTGTAGATAATGGAGGTTCGCGTAGCGCCCATTCGAGCGGATCAGCTCGTCATGGCTGCCGTCCTCGACGATTCGGCCATGCTCAAGTGTGACGATCCGGTTCGCATTGCGCACGGTCGAGAGCCGATGAGCGATGACGAACACAGTCCGGCCGGCGGCAATTCGCTTCATGTTCTGCTGGATGGCGCGCTCGCTTTCGTAGTCAAGCGCGCTGGTGGCCTCGTCAAGGATAAGGATCCGGGGGTTGGTAATGAGTGCGCGAGCGATCGCGACACGCTGACGCTGCCCGCCGGATAAACTGCTGCCTCGTTCGCCCACGATGGTGTCATAGCCCTCCGGCAGCTCCAGGATGAAGTCGTGAGCGCCGGCGAGTGACGCCGCCTCAATGACGCGCTCCATGGGCATGGTCGGGTCGGCGAGCGCAATGTTCTCGCGAATCGAGCGATTGAACAGCACGTTCTCCTGCAAAACCACCCCGATCTGACGCCGAAGCCAGGTTAGGTCGACCGTCGCGAGGTCAACCCCGTCGACCAGCACGCGCCCGCTCTCCGGCACATAGAGCCGCTGGATCAGCTTGCCGATTGTGCTCTTGCCCGAGCCCGAAGAGCCCACGATACCGACGACCTGGCCGGGCTCGACGCCGAAGGACACGTCGTGCAGAATTTCGGGGCCGTCAGCGCGGTAGCGGAAGGCTACGTGCTCGAATACGACCTTGCCGCGGATGGGCGGTAGCGCGGCGCGGGCAGAACTAAAGCTTGGTTCGGGAATGGTGTTGAGAATATCGCCGAGACGATCGACCGACAGACGAGCCTGATGGAAATCCTGCCAGATCTGCGCGAGCCGAAGCACGGGCATGCTCACCCGCCCCGCCAGCATGTTGAACGCTACAAGCTCGCCGACGCTCAGGTCGCCGCCAATCACGAGCCTGGCGCCGAAGTAGAGCGTTGCGGCGGTGACCAGCTTGTTGATCATCTGGACCGCTTGGCTCGCCGTATTGTTCAGGCTGAGCACGCGGAAGCTCGCGCCCACGTAACCGGCGAGTTGCTCTTCCCAGCGGCGTTGCATCTGCGGCTCGACCGCCATCGCCTTCAGCGTCTCGACCCCCGTGACGCTCTCGACCAGGAAGGCCTGGTTCTCCGAGCCGCGATTGAACTTCTCATCGAGGCGCCGGCGAAACAACGGCGCGGCGCCGACGGAAATTCCGATGTAGAACGGGAACGATGCCAAAACGATCAGCGTCAACGACGTTGAATAGTAGAACATTACCGCAAGGAAAACTGCAGTGAACAAGAGATCGACGACGAGCGTGAGCGCCGAGCTCGTTAGGAACTGACGGATGTTCTCGAGCTCGCGAACGCGTGCGACCGAATCGCCGACGCGGCGTGTCTGGAAATATGCGATCGGTAACGCCATCAGGTGGCGAAACAGCCGGGCGCCGAGCTCGACGTCGATGCGGTTCGTCGTGTGTGCGAATAGATGGACGCGCAACGTGCCGAGAACGGTCTCGAACAAGGTCAACGCGACGAGGCCCGCGATCAGGACGTCGAGCGTGCTGATGCTTCGATGCACGAGCACCTTGTCGATGACGACCTGGAAGAACAGCGGGGCGACGAGGGCAAAGACCTGAAGGAAGAACGACGCAATCAGCACTTCGCCGAGGAGATGGCGATACTTGTGAACCGCACCGAGAAACCAGCTGATATCGAACCGCCGAGCGGGATCCGTCAGAGCCGCACGCCGGGTCATCAGGATGATGTCGCCGTCCCAGATGGCTTCGAGTTCAGCCTGGGTCATGGATTCGGGACGGGGAGACAACGGGCGCTGAACCAGAAGCTTGTCGTCGATGACCTTACCCAGGATCAGGAAGCCGCCGTCGCGCAGCAGGGCAATTGCCGGCAGCGGCGTGACGCCAAGTCTGTTCCAGCTCGACCGCTGTGCCCGGGCCTTGAGCCCGAACTCCCTGGTGCAGCGCAGGATTTCGGTCACACCGATCCGCGACGTACCCATACGATGCCGAATTTGCTCCGGGTCGGCCGCAATACCATGGCAACGCAGCAAGATCGCCAAGGCGATGAGCCCCGACTCATCGTCACTCGCAGGCTCAGGACCCGCCTCCTGGACGGGTATATCGCGAGGATCGGCAGAATATGCCTGCCTGAGGGCGTCACCGGCGCGACGAATGAGGGCGTCACCGACGCGGCCAACCAGATCACGCCCATGCGCAATCAGATCGGTAAGGGCATGCGCGCGACCGGCGAGGCTTTGAGGTCCGCTCAGGATCAAGCGGCCGTCCCAAACTTCTTCAAATTCCGCACGGGGCATCAACTTCGGGTGTGACGCGGTTGGATGCAGCACAAGCGCCGCATCGTCCTCGACCTTCCCGAGCAGCAGAAATCCGCCATCACGCAGCGCTGCGATTCCGGGCAGATTGATGCCTGCGAGCTGTTTCCAATGTGTTGTGCGCGAACCGACCTTCAGTCCAAAATCGCGGGCGCAGCGAAGCATCGCACGGATGCCGATTGCGCTCTCCCCGCAACGATCGCGGAGCTGGTCGGGCTCGGCGTTCACGCCATGAAGGCGCATGAACAGAGCAAGGGTTCGAAGCCCGAGATCTGCGACATCGGCATTTCCATTCTGGATCGCCATTTTTTTACTCAACCTTTCGCAGCTACCGGCCGCGTCGAGATTCCTTCTCATGCATTCACAAACATTGACGATGCCGCACCCAGGCGCTGAGCCAGGGTGCGGCCCGGCATTAATGTTGCGGTCGGGCTAGCGACGAGTCGGGCCCCCAACCGGTCGCTTGCGACAAGGCCGCCACGATCTGACCGGGATCCACGTGGCCGGTGTGAGCGGCCAGATACTGGTTCAGCAGCGCAAAGCTATGGTTTGCGTGGGACGCCATGCCGATCGCAATCGGATGATCTGCCACCGTGATCGACTGGGGCGCGGTCGTTGCCAGGGTGTTGGTGGCCGGATCCACATGTTGCTGGAGCAGCGCAAAGCCCTGGCCTGCCAAGGACCCCGTGTTTGCAGCGGTCGTTTGCTGATGACCCGCATGGTCGATCGTCTGCGGTGCCGTTGGGGCCGCGGCCGTCGTTGTGGCAGCAGGATGATGATCCGTCGCGATATGGTGGTGGTGATGGTGGTGCGACGACGTTGTGGTCGTGACGGGCGCGGGGCGAGGATCCGTCACGGTGATGGTCTGCGGCGAAGTCGTCGAGACCGCGCCGGTGGTCGGGTCCTTCGCACTTGCAGTCAGCGTGAGCGTTGCGACCGGATGACTGTTGCCCTTGTAGTTCGATTGCAACGTCAATCCGCTGTCGACTTGTGCGGCCGTCAGGGTAATGTTCTTTCCACTGAAAGTACGACCATCGAGCTTGTCGATGATCGTCTCGTACGTCGGCAACCCCGTGATGTTTACAGTCACGTGATCGTTGATGTCCGTCGTCGTCACCTTGGTCCCGAGATCGACCTGGCCGCCTCTCCCGGCCACCCAGAGCGAGTGATCCGCGATGGTGAGAACCGGCTTGGTCGCTGACGGGGTCGACGGCGTCGTCGGTGTGATTGGAGTCGTTGGCGTGGTCGATGCCGTCGAAACCCCCAGGCCGGAGAACGTCTTCACCGCGCCCGACAGGTTTGCCGCAAGACCGCCAGCATCCTTGATGCTCGCGCCGCTCGGAAGGTTAACCCCGGTGATCGCGAGCGCCGAGGTGTTGGTGTTGGTCGAGGCGACGGTGGTCTTGAAGGTGAGCGTGCCCGTGCCGGAACCACCTGCGTAAGTGGCCGTTCCGCCGTCATTGAGCGACAGCGTGGGCGTGCCCGTCACCGTCACGGCTTCGTTGAAGGCGAGCGACAGGGTGATCGTGTCCCCGACGTGCTCGGTGCCCGTTCCCGGAGACGCCGTGGCCTGCGTCACCGCCGGTGAGATCGGATCGATCTGGAGCCCGGTGAACGTTTTCACCGCTCCCGACAGGCTCGCCGCGACACCGGAGGCGTCCTTGATGCTTGCTCCGCTCGGAAGATTGACACCGGTGATGGCGAGCGCCGAGGTATTGGTGTCGGTCAACGCAACGGTCGTTTTGAAGGTGAGCGTGCTCGTGCCCGAACCACCAACATAGGTGGCGGTATTGCCGTCATTGAGCGACAGCTTGGGCGTGCCCGTCACGGTCACGGCTTTATTGAAGCCGAGCGTCAAGGTGATGGTATCGCCGGCGTGCTCGATGCCCGTCCCCGGAGATGCGGAGGCCTGCGTCACTGCCGGCGTGACCGTTGGGGTGGTGGGCGTCGTGGGCGCTGCGGGTTGTGTCGGTGCGGTGGCGCCCGCACCCGTCCAACCGGCCGCCTGCGACCCGGTGACCAGCGTCATGTTGCGATAATCGACCGCGGCTGTCTCGGGCGCCGTCGAGCGATAGATGCCGTATTCCCAATAGGTGCCCTGCCCATAGCCCAACGGACCCTGGTAGTTCACAACCTCTTTGCCGTTGATCGAGACCTGCAGGTATCCGCCGCCGCTGTTGGATATATTGGCTTGGACCTTGATGTCATTGTAGACACCGGTCTGGATCGGGTTCGGGTCGGTCCAGAGCGTGAGCATATGGAGAGCGGATGACGAATTGCTGGGATTGCCACCGGGCAAAACATAGCGGGCGACAATTTGCAGATGGTCGCCGTTCATCTGGAGCGCGAACGGCGGCGACGTCCCTACGCCGCTCGCAGTGTCGTCATTATGCATTTGACCGACGACAAACCAGCCGTTCGAGCTGTTTTGAGTGTTTACAAACGACCCATTGGGCCCATTGGCCTCCACCATGAACTGATAGTCCATGCCAATCGGAGTGCCGGGCGGTATCTTTGCACCCCAGCTGGTCTTGACCCCCGTCGAGTCGTTTTGAATTTCAGAGCGATCAACGTGCGAGCCATCACCGCCGCCTGCCCAATTGTCGCCCTGGTGGACCTCGAACCGCAGGGTCTGCGGGTCGGGGTTAGTGATACTGTAGCTCTTACCCGCCGTCTCGATTTCGTAGATGTCGCCGCCAACGCCATCAAACTGGCTTCCAGGTGTGGTCTTGAAATTCGTGATTGTGCCGGTTGTACTCAATTTCTGGCCTCCGAGTGCAGAGTTTCGCTTTGACGTTGACAAGGGAATTCCACTGCCGCAAACGCGATGGCGCGCGACATACCGCGTGCTCGCAAGCGCCTAGCATTGCGAACAGTCTTTCATAGCAGTGGGATTTGAAGTGCCCCCCCGACTGCTCGGCCGGTTGGTTAATGAGCGAGTATGGCGAAAAGAATAAGCGAGTAAGGCAAAAGTTCGAACGGCAAATGCGGCCCGCCTGTGGCGCTTACCGCCATGTCCCAGCAATTACAGCCGAATTCGGCAATGTTGCCTTGCGGGCGGCAACATAGGTATTCACCGATAATACCAACGTATCTTCTCGCCGTCGTGAATCATCTCGTGTTCTGGGCCCAAACAGGTCGCCAGCGACGGCGGCAAACCTGCCGGTCGGACGAGTCGGGGGCCGCGTGGCGCGTGATTCTCGTGCTCTCCAAGCGTAATCCGCAAGTGGCGATCGTCAATGCCGGTAAGTCGCCGATCACGGAACCGGTCTCGATGAGAACGCAGCGCTAGCGACACACGGCCCGATCGAGGGAACTCGTGCTCCCGATTTTCGAGGATAGCGCAAACTCGATCGTGTTCTTGATGCGGCCGCGGATCTACGCCCGAAACGTCGAAACGGCGCAGATTTGGCGGACGAGCGGCATCAGCATGGTCTCGATTGTCATTTAAGAAAACCGTGGTGTGATATCGGCCCGATCGAAGCATTTTGGCGAGCGCAATCGGCAGGGCGCCTTTACTCAGCATCAGGTGGCGTACTTGCGCTCAGGTTGAACGCGATCGAAGCGCTTCTTTTCTCAACTCTCCTGCTGACACTTGCTTCACACATGCATCGAAGTGGGAGGTGGTCCTGCAACAGGCTTTGTATCTCCTAGATCACCTAATTAGCCATCGAGGATATCTCGAGTAACAGTTCCTTCCCATGTCGCACGCGCCGTCCTATCCGCCACCCTCCGATAGAGGCAGAGATATGCGTTACACATCGCATCGAGCGAGAATTCTGTTTCAACACGCCGACGCCCTTCGATACCGAATTTACTAGCAAGCGCACGGTCATTAAGGAGTCTGAGCACGCGATCGATCAACACCCCAGGGTCTTGGCTCGGTATAAGAAACCCCGTCTGGCCCTCCAGAACCAATTCGGGAGTGCCCCCATCGTTTGTTGCTACGATTGGCTTGCCCAATGCCATGCATTCGGTGATCGCGTTGGAGATGCCTTCCCCGTGTAGATGGCTGTTGGTGGTGAGAACGCCGACAGCGAAGAGATTAGCGATGCTTTCTATGTCTGTCCGCTGCCCCAGAAACTTTATGCGCGGTGAATGTTCTGGTGGAACGCTATCGCGCACCTGCGGCAACATTTCACCGGTGCCGACAGCCAGAAAAGTAACATCGTCCCTAAGACGGCAAATGCGGCACGCCATCTCGACAAAGGTTGCGTAATCTTTTCCGGGCCTGAAGTTAGCCACCATCCCAACAATGTGGGGGGTCGTGATGCCGAGCGCGCTACGAAGCTCTGCCTCGTCTATTAAGTTAAGGACCCTCGCAGGATTAAAGCCATTGTAGATCGACAGACCTTTGTGCTCGGGAATATGGTAGGCAGCGAGGCCCGCGCGCGAATTGGCGACGACAATGTCTGAGAATGGGATAGTCAGCTTGCCCATTAAATAGTTTTTATTCCAGGGCGTCATATGCGACGGTGCGTCTCGTACAAAGCCATTGACGAACGCCGCGCCGCACAATTTCGCAACCGGAGCTGCATAAATAGAGCATATCGAGCCCCAGGAGTGGACAATATCAATCTTCAAACTGGAGGTCAGATCATACAAACGCTTGAAAAAACGCAAATCCCTCCTGCCTTTACGAATGAGCGGAATGTAATGCGCATGTTCACTGGCAATTTCAAATTGATCATCCTCTTCATAGGTAACCGCGACGAATGACTCTATGTCGCGGTGGTGGGCGAGCCCGCCCAAAAGTTCGACGATTTGCCGTTCTTTCCCTCCTCGGCCTATGCATTCGGTTAAGTGTAGTATACGCATCTCAGCGCTCTCCCACATGGACTGATTAAGTCCAAGTCGCAACGAGGCGGTTCAGCACGAAGTTCAACGTTCAACCGCGCTCGATGTAAGGCTTCTCACTTGCAGCATTTGAGCCGCCGCCGATTGAATGCCGCTCATACGAACCTCGAACCTAGTCCTTGTATCGAATGGCCCCCCAACGCCGACACGAGGAAGTGCAAAATGATTTGATTTGGCATCGGAGATCTGTCCACTCCGCGTCGTTACTGCGGTCGAAAAGCCTACTTCCTTCGCGAGATGTTCTTCGCGGGGACCACATGCTTTAGAGCCGCCGTAAGGATAAGCGAAGTGCCGAACCGGAAGCTGCAGCAATTGCTCCAAATAACAGCGGTTATCCGCCATTTCGGCCCGCGCCGAAAGAACATCCAGGCCCGACAGTGCTGCATGCGAAACGGTGTGCCCGCCAATTGACGCGAGAGGATGCCGGGCCAGTTTTTGAAGCTCGCTTTCACTCAGGAAATAGGCCTCGTTCAGGGCCGATAGCGATATGCCGGCCTTTTCGAACGTGGAGGTAAGTGTTGCAGCCCGGTGATAGTCTTGGTGAATCCACTCAATGACCTTGTTTAAGCCCGACACCTTTTCGTGAAACTCGGGACAGTGGAACCGCATGTCCATGGCGTCGATTGTAACCGCCTCTCTAATGCGAAACAATTCGCGCAAACCCAGCCACCACGATTGCAGCGCTCGTGTTAGGGCGCCGGTAGGAACGTACATCATGAACGGGGCCTGGTTTCGCTCGAGGATTGGAAGCGCGGTCGCGACATTGTCTCGGTAGCCGTCGTCAAAGGTAAGCACCGCATAGCGGCACGGTCCAGGATCCGTGGCCAATCGCTGGAGACATGTTTCGAAACTGACGATCTCCCACCCTTCTTGCCGCAGCCAGTTGAGTGAATATTCGAAAAGGGCCGCTGACGTTCCCGTCGTCAATTCCGAGCGATGATCTTGTTGAATTTCATGGAACATCAGGATCGCAGCCCTGCCGGCAAAAATCCTGCAGAAGGTTGGCATTAGCCCAGACCGATGAGCCAAGTGCGTGATGCTGTCCTTGAGACCCTGCTTCACGCTAACCCTCCGTTGGTCTGCGCTGCAATGCCTCTACGAGGCTCTGCTGGTTGGTGAGGGGCCGGCCATCGCATTGTCGTCATCCGCTCCGCAGCAAACGCCTGCCCATTGCCCTTGTCCTGAAGTTGGAGAGAACATCTCCATATACCCCGACGATCTTTTCCACGGTGAGCGCCTGGTCGTACCTCGCCATTGCAGCCCGTCCCCGGAACTCGCTGCTCCGCGACCAGTCAAAAACCTCGCGAAGGTTGCGGGCAATCGTCGCGGCGTCCTGCGGACAGATCCGCGTTCCCGCGATGCCATTTAACAGCTCGCCAACGTCGCCAACCTCCGTCGCCACCACCGGACGATTGCACGCGAGAGCTTCCTTGATAGAGGTCGGCGACCCCTCATAATCCGAGCAGAGAAGCAAGGCGTCGGCCGCGCTGTAGCACCACGGCATTTCGCCGTTCGGCACATTGACGACCGTCATCAACTCCGCGTCGACGCCCTCCTGCACGAGTCGCTCGACTGACGCTCTTGCCAGATCGTATCTCTTCTCAGGGCGCGCCGGATCAAATGGAAACAGAACGATACGCTTGTCTTTCGGCCACCCCAGCCGCGCTCGTGCTTTGTCGCGATCGTACGGCTTGAATACGCCGAGGTCGACCCCGCAGGGAATCACGATTCCCGGAATCCGTCTCCGCAGCCCCTCCGAAACGACTATGACGGCATCGGCGAAATACGACACAGCCCGCGTGCTCAGCCGTTCAAAGGTACTCGTTCCAATGACGTCGGTCCCGTGCAGCGTGATGACGAGCGGCGCCTGCAACCGAAACATTGCAGGATATGCCGAATAACCGTAATGCGCATGGACGATGTCGTATGCTACCGCGCTCGTCATTCGCATGACGTCAAGAGTGCCCCTCAGATAATTCATCTTGGACTGGGATCCGAGAATATCGATGACGTCGACCGTGTGGCCGAACCGGCGCAACTGCTCAACCTGCTGGCACACGAAGGCTCCGGAGCCCGGTCTCTGCGGACTCGGATACATGTTGGTTACGCAGAGGATCCTCACGATTGGTATTCCTTCGACGCTTGGCACGAACTGCCAGCGAGTCACTGGTCTGCGCCGCTAACCTCTTTGAGCCGTCGTCGGATCTCCGCTGGGACGCCCATCACGAGCGAACCGTCGGGCACGTCCTTCGTCACCACCGCACCGGCGCCGACGACGGCGCCAACGCCGATTCTGACGCCTGGCAGCAGGTTGGCTCCGAGGCCGATCGCCGCGCCGCGCGCGATATGGGGCCCGAGCATGGGCGAACCGTCGTAGCCATTGCGGCCGATCGCATTGTCGTTCGAAGTGCCGACGCAGCCCGAAATGAACACGTCGTCCTCGATCGTCATATTGCCCGCCAGCCAGGTGTGATCCTGCACCCGGACCCGATCGCCGACTCGCGTGTTGTAGTTGACGGTGACGTAGCGTCCGATAACGGTCTTCGAGCCGATCCGCGATTGTTCACGGATCGATGCGCCGTCACCAATCAGGGTCCCCGCGCCGATGGAGACGTCGTAGAAAATTACCGCGTGCGGTCCGATAGAGCAGCCGGCGCCGACATCGACCCACGCCTCGAAACTAGGCGCGCGCGACAACGCACCGCTCCCCTTGGGCGCCTTGCCGATATAGGCCCCCGGAAAAATTTCGACGTTGTCCCCGATTCTCGCGCCGCTCTCAATCACGACATGCGGGTGAATGACCACCCCGTTGCCGATCGTAACATCGGGCCGCACCACAGCGAACTCGGCGATCGTCACGGCAGCGCCGATCGCCTCGGTCTCGACCACCGCCCATGCACTGATTCCAGTCACCGTAACTCTTTCCCGACTTCGGCGCGCAGCAAGGCGGGCGCATACGTTGAATTCTGCCACAAGTTCTTGTGACCGTCCGGTTCGGCCGCATTGCCTACAATCGCCGCGATATGGCGCACTTGGTCGCGTGTAAGTTCGGGGAACATGGGCAGGGACAATGATCGTGCGGCCAGAGTTTCGCAGCACGGCAAGTCGCCCTGCCTGTAGCCGAGATAGGCGAGGGCAGGCTGTAGGTGGAGCGGCAACGGATAGTGGATCCCGGTCGCCACGCCGGCCTCGTCGAGCTTGATCCGCATTGCATCACGCTCGTCCGTGGTGATCACATACAAATGGTAGACGTGCGTCGACCCCATTCGAACGAGCGGCGTCTTGATCCCCGACTGCGCGAACTCCTCGGCGTACCACTCCGCAGCGCGCCGCCGATTGGTGTTCCATTCATCTAGACGCCGGAGCTTGACCTGCAGGACTGCCGCCTGGAGCGCATCGAGCCGACTGTTGAACCCGATCTCGGCGTGGCTGTAGTGGGTGGTTCGACCATGGTCACGCAGTCGTTCGATCCGCTCGGCGATCGCGGCATTGTTGGTGGTGACCGCTCCGCCGTCGCCATAGGCCCCGAGGTTCTTCGCTGGATAGAACGAGAAACATGCGACATCGCCGAGCCCCCCGGTTCGGACCCCCCGATATTCCGCCCCGTGTGCCTGGGCTGCGTCTTCTAGCAAATAGAGGCCGCGCCGCCGTGCGATGTCCTTGATTGGACCCATGTCAGCCGGCTGCCCGAAGAGGTGGACTGCGATGATCGCTTTTGTACGATCCGTGACGGCGCGCTCGATCATCTTGGGATCGATCGTGTAGGTGTCCGGATCGATATCGACGAGCACAGGCCGTGCTCCTGTCGCCACGATGCCGGCCGCAGTGGCGATGAAGGTATGGGCGGTCGTAATGACCTCGTCGCCATGACCAATACCCAGGGCCCGCAGCGCCAGGTGAATCGCATCGGTGCCGTTCGCCACGCCGCGCGCATAGCGCACCTGGCAATACGCGGCGAAATCTCTTTCGAACGAGGCAAGCGCCTCGCCGCCTATGTATTGCGCGGAGTCAAGAACGCCTCGAATTGCTTCGGCCATCTCGTCTTTGAGCGTCTCATATTGCGCGTTGAGATTGACAAACGGGATGTGCATTTTTCGAACCTCACTAGAATCCATCTTTGTCTCTAGAGAACGTCATCGGGCACCGTGCCCGCGCAGAACCGCGGGAAACGTCAGGGCAATCAACTTCAGGTCGGTCAATATGGTCCAGTTCAATGCATATTCGACATCCATCTCGAGCATCGCTTCGGGGCTGACACGACCCCGACCGCGCACCTGGCAAATCCCGGTTATTCCGGGCTTCACAATGTGACGCTTATGGTGCCAGTCCCGGAAGTATTCGAGTTCATAAGGAATCGCTGGCCGCGGACCGACGATGCTCATTTCGCCCCGCAATACGTTGAGGAATTGAGGCAGCTCGTCGAGGCTGGTTCTCCGCAGCCACCGTCCCACGCGCGTCACGCGAGGATCGTCCGTCAGCTTGTATGGGGCGGCGGGGTCGTTCGAGAGGAGTTCCTTTGCCCAAACCCTCCGGATCGCCTCACGGTGGACGTTTTGGTCGGCGTTGTGGTAAAGCGTCCGGAATTTGAAGCAGTCGAACGGCTTCTCGTCTCGCCCGATCCGACGTTGGCGAAAGATCGCTGGACCGGGGCTATCAAGATGTATTGCTATCCACACCGCCAAGAAGACCAGCGCCAGTCCCACGAGCGCGAGAGCGCTGATCGAAACGTCGAGCGCCCGCTTGCCGAATTCCCGCGGGGTCGCCCTCCGTCGTGTGGCGTCATGCGACGGCAATTTCGGGACCTCCCGCCGGCATGTTCCGCCGCCGAAATATCCGCTGATCCTTGCCATTGCTACGGTGCTTGTTCTTGAGCCGTAGACACGCCGATGCCGCCTCGAGCGCTTCGACAACGCGCAGCCCGTTCAGTCCGTCCGCGCGCGGCCGTTCCCCGGTCACGATCGCATTGACAAAGTCGAGTATCTCGAGCTTCAGCGGTTCGCTGCCGGATATTGCGGGGATATGCACGTCGCCATGATGGTAGGCCGACTGAAAGTCGGCGTAGGAGTCGCCGTCGATCTGCGGCCTGAATCGCTTTTGGTAAACGCGCACCTTTTCGGACGGCTGCACGTCGTCGAACACCAGCATCGCATCGCTTCCGACGATTGTGATCTGGCGCACCTTGACCGGGTCTAACCAGGAGACATGCACATGGGCGGTCGGGCCGCTCTTGAAGCCCATCTTGGCATAAACAACATCCTCGACATTGGGCAGAACGTGCGCGCAACCCCAAGCGCCGATGGTTTGCGGCACCTCTTCCAGCAAGTAGAAGATGATAGAGAGGTCGTGCGGCGCCAAGTCCCAAAGGACGTTAGCGTCCTGCCGATAGAGACCGAGATTCAGGCGCCGTGAATCAATGTAGTAGAGCTCGCCGAGAGAGCCGCTCTTGATCATCTGGCGCATGACACCGACCGCCGGATGATATTCGAACGTGTGCCCGACCATCAGCACGCGCTTGCGCTGCTCGGCGATCGCATTCAACTCGCGGCATTGCGCGCTCGTCATGGCCAACGGCTTCTCAACGAGCGCGTGCTTTCCGGCCCGTAGCACCGCTCGCGCCAATTCAAAGTGCGTCTCTACAGGGGTAGCGACAATGACACCGTCAATAGAAGGGTTATTCAGCACCGCGCCGATATCACGCGAAATAGCGACAGAAGGGTATTGCGAACGGATATACTCCAATCTGTCAGGACGCGGATCAACGGCCATCGACAACCTTGCACCCCGTATGTCGCAGCTGACGCGGATGTGTTTCGAACCCCAGTAGCCGCAACCGATGACCGCGAGCGACGGGCCGCCGTTCGCAGTCCGAATTTCCGCGTCTTTATTCGCAATATTCGCCATATTGGCTCCTGTTTGAAGGCGCTCAGCGTGCTTCATTCAAGATAACCAATCGCGCGTGCGCGCCGAGGTAGAACAGGGATTATGATCTAGGCTCTTTGGGGGTACACAGGTTGGAACACCCTCGAAGCGGTGGTCATAGCCACAGTGATTGATTGGCTGATCAAAAATCTAAAGCCCTTCAAGCATCTAACGTCTTATCATTCCATGGCTTTTCCGCACAACTTCCGCGCCGGTTGCCACAAAGAGCTGATCCTCGGTTTTTGCAGCGCATTGTTTGCCGGTGTGCCCAGGCAGAGAACAGCACCTCGTCTCTCTCAACGCGCCTGCTCCATGTTCGGAATGTGCCTACGACGACCCGCCGCCTTGCCCGATGCTCGAAGCGGAGGGTTGCGCAAGCGTCGTCGCTTGTGACGCTTCTGACGACCCGGACTCGTTCTGGAGGCCCGCTACTCGGCCTGCTGCCTCGGGGGAAGGCTTATCGCCCGGGCCCGACGACCTGACCGGCATCGGCGGGTTTTCGACACTGAAAGGACCGTCAGCCGCATCGCTCATCGCAGATATGTTGGCCGACAGAACCATTGGGCGGGTGTCCTTCAGTGGAAACCTGATGATCTTTCGTATAGGACTCCCCAAAAGAGGAGCACAGTCTCGAGATCGCGGACGATCCGCAGGATGTCCGCTGGCCTTGCCGAGGGATGATGCGATAACCAGGATGGAGTACCGACGACATGGACATGGGCCCTTCGATCGCGCTCCTGCTCCGCAGCGACGACACCCCATCGCTCGAGGATCGCAATCTAGCGGAAATCCTCGATTTTTTCGGAATTCCATGGACGGCGATGAAAGTCAGCGAAGCTAACGGGGACAAGATAGCCACGCTGACGGCAAGTCATCCGCAGTTCTCCATCCTGACTTCCGCGCGCTGTCTCGCCGAAACCTTGCAGCCCTGTAAGCCCGGAACGTTTCCGGCTTGGTTGGCTGCAGCCGCTTCCGTGTTCGTCTATGGATTTCAACCTGGCGATTCCTGCAGGGCTCTGCTGCGCCGGATCACGGGAGACCCGGCGGCGGATATCCGCGGCATCGATACGTGGCCGATAACCGTGTCCGTCACGGATGCTTTTCCGGACATGTGCGGCCCAATGTCGGCCCTAAAGATCCAACTGCAGCCCGGCGCCGCGGACGTGGTGCTCGTGATCCGAGGGCATGGCGAAGTGCAGAGCATCGCCTCGGCGCCCACGGGACATATGTTCGCCGGAATTGCTCATGCCGGCGTGCACTTTTTTGCCGACGCATCACTGGCGATGGTGGACATTCGCGAACGGGCCGCGACTTATTTTGATGTGAAGAAGCGTTTCGCCGGTGCGGTGCCGGTCGTGATGTATCTGAAGTGGTCGTTCCGCGACATCTGCTGGACCACCTTCGAAACAAACGCGTGCCTAATCATTGACGATCCACCCCTGAGGCCACGGTACGGCTTTCTCGATTTCAGCGAGCTCCTGCACTTGGCCAATAAGCAGACGTTCGCGACGACAGTCGCCTTCATTCCATGGAATTGGCAACGAACAAATCGCGACACGGTTGCCGTCTTTCGGCAGAATCGCGGAAAGCTATCCGTCTGTGTGCACGGCTGCGATCACACCCGTGGTGAATTTGCGGCCCGTTCAGCTGACCTGCTCGACAGAAAACTGAAGACCGCCAAGTGTCGGATGCTGTCCCTTCTCAAAAAGACCGCGCTTGATCATGAAAACGTGATGGTTTTCCCGCAAGGGGCATTCTCGCCCGAGGCAGCGTCGGCCCTTAAACGAAACGGCTTCGTCGCGGCAGTAAACACGGAAGTCGCACCGGCCGACCACGCGGCGAACGAAACGACCCTTGCAGACCTGTGGAGTGTCGCCATCGTCAGGTATGGGGCATTCGCGATCTACACCCGGAGGTACATCCACCATGGCATTGAAAACTTCGCATTTGACGGAATCCTGGGCAAGCCGTGTTTCATCGCCGGGCATCACGACATTTTCCGGGGCCATGGCAGCGAACTGGCGGAGTTCCTCCGACAGCTAGCTTCCTTGCGGTGGAAACTTTGTTGGCGGACTCTGGGGGACGCCGTCTGCCGCAGCTACGGCATTAAATCCGGCGGCGGAGCGAGCGAAGTAAAGATGTTTGCTGAACAACTTCGCATCGAGAACACGGGGGCGATGCCGCGACGGATCCGAGTTGTGAAAGAAGAACCGGAGGTCGTCTCGTTGAAAAATGTTACAGTCAACCAGGAGACCGTCGCGCACGAATACATGGATGGATGTCTTAGAGTGATCGTCGATATTCCCCCCGGCGCAACGGCGGATATACGCTGCGTTTATCGCGAACAGCTGGATGCTTTGCCGGATTCAGATGCGCTCTCATACCGACTTGGAGTGGCGGTTCGGCGTTATCTTTCCGAACTTCGTGACAATTACGGGCACCTCTTTCGTTCTAAAGTATAGCGCCGGGGGCGAATTGCCACGAGAGTGGTCATGCTGCTTCGGCTCCGGCGCATAAGCTCTCGGCAAGGTCAGGCTGTATCGCTACCAACTCGCGGAAACGCCTCTTGCTCAGCCGAGGCGTGCCCCAGCAGCCCGAAGACTGCTGCCGCGGCCGGCTTCGAACCGGGAGCATCGCGCGCGATCAGTCTGCGAATGCCTTGGCAGGTCCAAAGTGTTGATTGCAAGCTTCTGGGCGTAGTCATGATCTAGGCCAACCGGCAACCTTCAGTCCGTCTTCTTTCCCTTAGCCAGAATAGGTAGCCCAAAGAAGTCGAAGCTCGGCGCTGATGAAAGAATACACTCGGGTAACGTGATTCAAGTCCAAATAATTGGATCCTGCGTTTTAAGAGAAGCCGTGACCTTCCCAGAACGAGCAACCGCCTGCGTTGACACCACAAACGCAATGCTGGTGGTGAATTAGAATGAGAATTGCGGTGCTCGGACTTGGTCACGTCGGCACGACGACGGCCGCTTGCCTCTCGAGGCTAAACTTATGCCCGCTCCACTAGTTGCCGATGGCGTCAAATCCTCTCATGTTCGCCCCGGTGCGATTGCCGCCGCCAGCCGTACTGGCGTCGGCAAAAAAATCTGGATTGACCTGGAGAACACGCCGCATATTCCGTTTTTCAAGCCCATTATCCGCGAACTGGATCAACGGGGCTACACGGTTGTGCTGACCGCCCGCGACGCGTTTCAAGTGTGCGAGTTGGCGGACAAGTGTGGATTGAATTACAAAAAAATCGGCCGTCACTACGGCAAGAACCGCCTCCTCAAGGCGTGGGGCCTTGCCTGGCGCAGCCTGCAATTGCTGGGCTTTGTGCTGAAGGAGCGTCCGATTATGGGGTTGAACCACGGCGCGCGCGCACAGATAGTCATCTGCAATCTTTTTCGAATCCCAACAGTCATGATCATGGATTATGAACACTCCAAGACACCGGCGATCGTGGCTCCGCGTTGGGAAATTGTTCCCGAAGTGCTATTGAACGAAAATCTTCACGCCAAGTCGAAAGAACGAATCCGCAAATATCGCGGCATCAAGGAAGATGTCTACACTCCGGAATTCAAACCGGACACCTCCCTCTGCAAGCAACTCAATTTAAGCGACACGGAGATCATCGTCACGGTTCGTCCGCCCGCGACGGAAGCGCATTATCACAATCCCGAAAGCGAAAAGCTCTTCATCGAGTTTATGGAACGCGTGACGGCGACCCCCGAGGTGAAAGCGGTTTTGCTGCCGCGCAACAAAGCGCAGGAATTGCAGATCCGCGCTAACTGGCCGAAGTGGTTTGAAGGCGGCAAAGTCATCGTTCCAAAACAGGCTGTGGATGGCTTGAATCTGCTCTGGCATTCGGACCTTGTCGTCAGCGGTGGCGGCACCATGAACCGCGAAGCCGCTGCGCTAGGCATCCCGGTCTACAGCATTTTCCGCGGCAAAAGCGGCGCGGTGGATCGCTATTTGCAAAAAGAAGGCAAGATGGTGCTGATCGAAGCCAGCGACGACGTCCAAAGCAAGATCCTGCTTCAACGCCGCGACCGCAACGCGGCGGCTAATGGGGGGGGCCGCAACGCTTTGAGCGACATCGTTCGCGAAGTCGAAGGCATCGTTCGCGCTGATTGCCGCATATGATTCGATGCTGTCCACGGCAATGGACAAGGTCCTTCCACGCCAAATTGTCCGATGGAAGAAGATTGAAGTCCGCGCGGCCCACCTGAGAATGGTTCAGGGGGACCTTTATCGCGATTTCGTTCAGGAAATGATGGTGAGAGAAAGATTGCCGGCCTCAGCCGCAACTGCGCTTCGCGCACCCTGGATGGCTCGCGCTGACCTCTCGAACCAGCGCGGAACATCCGAGCTAGATCTGCTCCGCCATTTTCGATGGAATATCATGATCGCGTAGTACTGGCGTCGAAGCTGTCCTCACGTCTGGTAGGCTGTCCGATGATCGCGGCACTACGCTGGCGAGCTTCAGATCCAAAGCACCGTGATTCTGCTTGAGCTCCAGATCGCGGCGCTTGGCGTTGATCAAATCATCGAACGAAAGCAGTGGGGAGCGAAACGCCTTGGATCCGTAGATCTTGTGGTTCGAAAGAACCACCAGAGCGTCGGCCCATCCATCAACCTCTTCGAGGGGGAATAGCTCGAGTTCCCAAGCTTTCACGAACGGGTCATGGCAGCGGATTTCGTATCTTTCGGAGAGAAGCCTTGCGACCACCAACGCCGGCGTTTCGCGAGCATCGTCGACATCCGGCTTGTAACTCACTCCCAGAATGCCGATTCGTCTGACGGACGGGGCGATCTTGTTTTGAATTCGCCCGGCGGTGTGCTTCGGCATCTCGTCGTTCAGTTCGCGCGCCGCCCTAATGACATTGAGGCCGTCGATGTCCTCAGTCAAAAACCATGGATCGATGGCGATGCAGTGGCCGCCGACGCCGATCCCCGGTTGCAAAATGCTAACGCGCGGATGCTTGTTCGCAAGCTCGATCGCAGCCGAGACGTCGAACCTGAACTTGTCGGCGATCAGGGAAAACTCGTTCGCGAGAGCGATATTGACGTCGCGGAAAGTGTTTTCCATGAGCTTGGCGCACTCCGCGGTCACAAGGGTTGTCTTGTGAATCGCACCCTTCGTAAACGTCGAATAGAGGCGTTCCGCTCGCTGTGCTGCTTCCGGCGACGTGGCGCCGATGATGCGATCATTGTGCACGATTTCGTGCAGGGTATTGCCGGGAATGGCGCGTTCCGGACAATGCGCGACTTCGATTTTAAGACGTTTCGATTGGATGATTGGAAGTACGACGTCTTCACAGGTCTTCGGCTTGATCGTAGATTCGATGATGAGAAGATTTCCGTCCTTCATCACGGGAAGCAGGCTATTCAAGGCCGAAACAACGAAGGACAAATCGCATTTCTTATTTTCGTGCGGAGTCGGCACGGCCACAACGAAAACGTCCGCCGGCGCAGGCCCCGTCTGAGCGGTGAAACGTCCAGTCTTCAAGGCAGCCGTCAGCAGTTCCGGAATGCCTTTTTCTTCAAACGGGCAGTGGCCGCTGTTAATCTCATTCACCTTGTTCTCATTGAGATCAAACCCAGTAACTCTTGCGCCCGCGTTCGCAAACAAGAGCGAAGTCGGGAGTCCCATATAGCCAAGGCCCGCAACGCAAACGGTGTCCTGCGTTCGGGAGACCGGCTGCACATGTTGGCCTGTGACGATGTCGAGAATTCTCTCGGCGGTGTGGCCGTCTCCAAATGGACTCGTCCAAGTAGTCATCGGGCGATTGAGAGCCGCGACCATTGCCTGCGTGTCTCGGTGTACCAAAACATTCGCGCCGACATCTACAGTTTCGGGCCGTTCCGTGCGATCGCGGATCGTCACACAAGGTACGCCCAGAATGCAAGCTTCCTCCTGAACACCGCCGGAATCAGTAATAACGGCGGTGCAATTCGAAAGCAAAGTCAGGAAATCCGAATAGCCGACAGGCTCGGTCCAAGTCAGATTTTCAGGCAGGTCAATCTTGCATTCTTTGAGTACTTTCTGTGTGCGATAGTGGATCGGCCAGCACACTTTGCCGGGGATCTTGGTAATCAGGTGGATGATCTCTCTCAATGCATCCGGATCATCGACGTTTGCAGCCCGGTGGGACGTGAGGAGATAATACCCCTTCTTCTGCAATTTCAGTTCAGAAAGAATCTGACTCGTTTTCTCCGCTTGAACCCGATGAGAAAGTAACGCGTCAACGATCGTGTTACCGACCTTGAAGATTTTCGACTCCGGTAGGCCTTCTTTTTTCAGGTAACCGACCTGCAGGTCGGTGACGGCAAACAGATAGTCCGAAATATGATCGGCGATGATCCGGTTGCTTTCTTCGGGCATCGTTTGGTCGAACGAGCGCAATCCGGCCTCAACATGCCCTACCTTGATATGAAGTTTATGCGCCGCGAGAGCGCCGGCCACCACAGTGTTCGTATCTCCTTGGACGAGCAATACGTCCGGTTTCTCTGACATTAGGATAGGCTCAAGCGCGATCAATATGCGGCCCGTTTGGTTCGCATGGCCGCCGGATCCGACGTTCAAATTGTACTGCGGCGCCGGAAGATCGAGCTCTGAGAAAAAGATCCCGTCGAGCTTTTCGGAGTAATGTTGTTTCGAGTGAATGATTAAGTAGTCGAGCTTTCGCTTCCGGCATTCGCGAATGACCGGCGCCATTTTTATGATTTCCGGGCGAGTTCCGACGAGAATGGCGATCTTCATCTATTCACCGTGAGCGGCTCAAACATGAGGATGGACGAACGTAGGATATCCAATATTCGCCTTATATGCGGACCCTTCTGGGTTACCCCGGTCGGTGCCTGCTTCTTATGCGAGCGGACGGTGCGGTGTGGGGGGCAGTCACGATGATCTATCGTCAGCCGTGATGCCGAAGCGCGCCAGGCATTTCTTGTTGCTCAAGCTGCCCGCTATGCCAGCACCGAGTGGCGCACTCAACCTCTCACTTCGGCGATCGTCCGGTGCTCCACCCGCGCCGGTTGGCGTGTAAAATGCCGCCCTCCGGATGAAGGTTCAGGGGCAGTTCATTTTTGTTCTGGCGCGGCCAGAGTTAGGCGCGCTAGCGAGGCAGTGAAGCTGCGCGCCGTCAGTCAGGGTCAGCGTGAAGAGACAGGCGTTGACGACCCGAGTGTTATCGTCAAATTTCGATAATTGGCGGCGGCTGTCTCGGTCGCCGTCGAGCGATAGATGCCGTATTCCCAATAGGTGCCTTGCCCATAGCCCAGCGGACCCTGGTAGTTCACAACCTGGTTTCCGTTGATTGAGACCTGCAGGTACCCGCCGCCGCTGTTGGAAAAATAGGCTTGGACATTGATGTCGTTGTAGACATCGGTCTGGATCGATTTCGGGTCGGTCCAGAGCGTGAGCATATGGAGAGCGGATGAGGAATTGCTGGGATTGCCACCGGGCAGAGCGTAGCGGGCGACAACTTGCAGATGGTCGCCGTCCATCTGAAGCGCGAATGGCGGTGAGGTCGCCACGGCGCTCGCAATGTCGTCATTGTGCATTTGACCGACGACAAACCAGCCGTTCAATCTGTTTTGAGTGTTGACAAATGACCCGTTGGTCCCATTGGCCTCCAGCATGAACTGATAGTCGATGCCAATCGGAGTACTGGGCGGGATCACTGCACCCCAGCTGGTCTTGACGCCCGTCGACTCATTTTGAATTTCAGAGCGATCACAGTATGAGCCATCACCACCCGCTGCCCAATTGTCACCCTTACGGACCTCGAACCGCAGGGTCTGCGGGTCGGGGCTGGTGATACTATAGCTCTTGCCCGCCGTCTCAATTTGGTAGACGTCGCCGCCGATAAGAAAGTGGGTTTGCGGGGTAGCCGAAAACGACGTAATCGACGGAACAACTGTTCTCGTTCTACCGACAGACTGCGATGCGGTGGTCGTATCACCTGCCATGTTGCTGTTGGTGCCGGCAAAGCTGCGAGTATCGTTGGACAGATTCTCGGCCAGTAAATTCAACGAACCATCTGCGTCCGCTATCCTCGTATCGAGAGATGTCGATCCATCAGAGATGTTCGCGACGCTGCCGGCCAGCGCGAAGATAAGGGGTATCACTATTGTCATTGTTGTCCCCCTTGTCTGTATTCTACCTGTAGTCCGAGCAATTACAGCAACGCTCTATCGTGAAACTCGAATAGCGTGCTGCCGCAAAAGTTCTTAGCCATTGGTGAAATTAACTCATTCGAATCCCGATACAATTTTCGACCGGTTCAATCGAAGGAAAATAAGGACTACCACCAGGTATGAGCCCCGAGGGATGCATCGGGCTGCATCCCGTAGGTAACCCCTATTATCCGCCAAGACGGCTTCGGGAGTCCTGAACACCTGATATGCATTTGGGAGGAGACCGCACGCACGAGGCGCGCGGCATGCTTCATCGTGACCTCGCTCGCACGCCAGGCCGTTGCAGCACAGGAGGTTTGTGAGACAATTTGGGCATGAGTGCATCCACGAACCTTGAGCAAACGGCTCCCCCGCGCTATGGCGCGTCCAAAAGCCGAGGGACCGTGATTCACGCTGGTCGCGCCATCGCGGTCGTCTTCTATGTCACCGTTGCCGCCCGGCTGCTGAGCATCGTCAGCCAGGTGCTGACGGCGTCGACCTTTGGCGCTGGCCCAATCATGGACGCCTATACAGTGGCGCTGATCGTGCCCACAACTATTTCTGGCATCTTGACCGCGGCGGTAGGCGCGGCCTTGATTCCGGTCTTTGTGGACTACCGCGAGAACAAAGGCGAGGCGGAGTCCATGCGCCTGCTCTGGGTTGCGATGACGCTGGGCACGCTGATTGCGCTCGCGGTAACGGTGGCGCTGGTCGCGGGCGCGCCGATGGTGGTGACGGTCTTCGCCCGGCAGATGGATGCCCCCACGCAGACGCTAGCGGTCATCCTCCTGCGCTTCTTGATGCCCGTGCTCTTGCTGCAAGTGTTGGTGACGCTGATCGGCTCCGTTCTGAATGCCTACGGGCGGTTTGCTCTGCCATCGCTGGCTCCCGCCACGATTACGCTGAGCACCATCGCGTTTCTCCTGTTTGCGCGTTCCTGGGGCATCTATGCCCTGGGCTGGGCCACGATTGTGGGTTATTCGCTGAATTTCTTGCTGCTCGTCGTTGCCTATCTGCGCATGGGGCTGCGCTTTCATCTCGATTTTTCATGGCGGCATCCGGGCATCCAGCGCATTGCCGCGCTTTCTACGCCCATGCTGATTGGGGCGTTGCTGGTCAACGGCAACAATCTGATCGATCAGTTCATGGCTTCGCTCTTGCCGCCGGGCAGCATTGCCTCGCTCAGCTACGCGATCAAGCTGGTGGATACGCCCTCGGGGATCTTTTATACGGCGCTCTCCACGGCGCTCTTGCCGATCTTCGCGCTGCAAGTGGCCCGGCGCGAATTTACGCTCCTAACCACCACCTTCCGCCAGGTGGTCATTTTTTCCGCAATCATCCTTTTGCCCGCTGGCGCGCTGCTGAGTTCGTTGTCGCGCCCGGTGGTGGAGATTTTCTATTACCATGGCAATTTCAGCGCGCAGGCTACCGATGTGGTGGCATCCGCCGTGATGTTTCTCGCGCCGAATATATTTATCGTGACCTACGGCTTTATCAACGGACGGATCTATAACGCCCTGCAGGATAATCGCACGTTGCGCAACGTAGCCGTGCTTTCGCTGGTGCTCAATGCCGTCCTTGACTATCTGTTGATGCAAGTCTGGGGCGTGGCAGGCATAGCGTTCGCTACCACGCTGACCTATCTGATTGGCGCGCTGA
Organism: Bradyrhizobium monzae; assembly: GCF_021458635.1. Taxonomy (GTDB): domain Bacteria; phylum Pseudomonadota; class Alphaproteobacteria; order Rhizobiales; family Xanthobacteraceae; genus Bradyrhizobium. The sequence continues at coordinate 474,379 of NZ_JAIRDQ010000002.1, read as the reverse complement.
CCCTGCTGGTCATTCTTGACAAGCGGCTGCAAGGGCTGCGCCTGCCGCAGCTTGGCCTCTCGCTGGGCAAGACCGCGGTGGCGGCGGCGTTCCTGTGGCTGACATGCGCACTGCTGGCGATGCTGCCCCAGGTAGCCGCGCTGCCGCTGCTGGTACAGATCGTCTTGCTGAGCGCGGCGGGCCTGGTGATCTATGCTGCGCTGCTGATGGCCTTGCGCGTTCCAGAGGCCAGCCAGCTCTGGGCCATACTGTGCAGTCGGCTGCCCTGGGGCCGCGCGCGGGCAAAACCCGCGTAGGCCGCGGATGAGCGTATCGATGTTTGCGTACCTGCGAGGAAGAACTGCCATGAGTGTACAAGTGGCTAGCTCCCCACCTAAAAGTCTTAGCCTGGCAGACTTGGTCAGGCAAGCGCGTGGTATGGTCCATGTCATCAGACGAACACGTTCGTGGACCTGCTTGCGCCTGTTCTGGTTGGGCGAGCGCAACCCTCGCCGCGTTCCCGGCGCGTTTCGCTTTCCGTTCGGGCCGGTGCGCTATATGGACGCCCGGGTGATGCTGTCGCTCTATCAAGAGATTTTTCTGGACCGCGGCTATGAGGCCGCCGGATTGCGCGACGCGCCTGTGATCCTTGATTGCGGTGGGAACATTGGCATGAGTGTGATCTGGTTCAAGCAACGCTATCCGCGTGCCCGCATCACCGTCTTTGAGGCCGACCCGCAAACCTCCGATCTTCTGGAAGAGAATGTGCGCGCGCTCGGCCTCACCTCGGTCACGGTGGTTCGTGCCGCCGTCAGCGATGCCGCTGGCAAGGTATCGTTTGTGCCTGAGGGGTCGCTGGGCGGCCATGTCGGCGATGGGCCAGGGGTGCTGGTGGACGCGGTGCGTTTAAGTGACCTGATTACCGAGCCGGTGGATTATCTCAAGGTCGATATTGAGGGCAGCGAATTTCGCGTGCTCAAAGACCTGTGCGCCACAGGAAAAATAGGGTTGGTCAACCATCTTACGTGCGAGTTGCACTGTAATCCCGGTGTGCAAGACCAGGTTGCTGAATTGTGGACGGCGCTTTCGCAAGCGGGCTTCCGCATCACGGTTAAAGAGGCGAGGGTGTGTGCTGAACTGCCAGGGCCACCCGCGCCCACGCCGTTTTTGTCCGCACCGAGCGCTAAGTATCTCGTCTGGCTCTATGCCTGGCGTGTGTAGGGATTTGGACCGCGTCTTGCCATGCGAAGAGGATGTCGTTCAGCTTCATCGGCATCGTGACACGTGAGTGCAATCTATCGAGTGAGGCGCGACAGAAGACACTCTCGCACTATCTGATCAAGATCGCCCCGCAATTGCGTGATCTATGGTCTGGGCTTCTGGTGCTAGAGAATGGGTAATCCGAAAAGGTCGCGCCACGGACCGGCTCAAATAGTATACTTGTTGTGGTGTGAGTTTGGATGCCATGCGTTGACCTCCTCTCAGGGAGCTCTTTCTCGAGCATATCCGGAATTACCGGTGTTTGGGAGCGTATGGTTGCAGCCTGCAACATCTGAAAAGGCGGACGTCTGCAGTGCTGGCTTGCTCAACCAAACTGCGCCGTCGTCCGGCCCTCGATAGCTCAGGGTTTGCGTCAGGAGGAGTGGGTAGTGAGTAGCATGGTTCAAGAAGAGGGACAGAGATTCGAGTTTGGGAATAACTGGCACCACTTCATTCAAAAGAATTTCGGACCCGAGAGGGTGCGGATTTCCAGGAAGCACCTTCTCGATTTTATCGAACGGGACGATCTGAAGGGGCTAACGTTCCTCGATATTGGATGCGGAAGCGGACTTCACTCCGTTGCCGCCCTGGAAGCAGGCGCAGTTTCGGTTCGTGGCTTTGACTATGACGCGAATTCAGTCGCTACGAGCCGATACGTGCAGGCTCAAGTAGGCAATCCCTCTAATTGGACCGTCGAGCAAGGCTCCGTTCTTGACGATACGTTTGTGAGGAACTTGGGAGCGTACGACCTGGTCTATTCATGGGGGGTTCTGCATCACACCGGAGACGTCTGGCATGCAATTCGCAATGCCGCAGCGTGCGTTAGGCCCGGTGGTATGTTTTATATCGCTCTCTATTCAGCGGACGTTCAAGTCAACCCGCCGCCGGAATTCTGGCTCGACGTCAAGCAAAAGTATGTCGCTGCGGGATGGCTGAAGAGACGCTACATGGATCTTTGGTACGTCTGGCGCTTTCAGATGCGCTATAACCCGCTGCGGCTACCGCTGTTTCTGTGGAGGATGCACGAATACAAAAAGAGTCGCGGCATGAACTTGTTTACGGATATTCGTGACTGGCTTGGCGGTTGGCCGATGGAATTTGTCTATGACAAAGAGGCCGTCGCCTTTTGCAGGGAGCTCGGTTTCAGCTTGCAGAGGATGGTGACCGGTGAGGCGAACACGGAGTTTTTGTTCATAAGGTCGGCCTCACCTAAGTGAGGGCAAGGTGCTCTCTTATTGTCACTCGGTAAGGTGAGATCGGCGCTACAGCGGGCAGCATCGAGGAGATTTCGCTCTTTTCGAAGAGGGCGGGCTGGAGGGCAGGGCCTCCAGTTGTGATAGGTTGGGTGTTAAACGTTGATGATGCGCTACCTTGGGCGTCGGCCATTGCCTTAAGGCCGCCGGCGCTCGATCTCGCGGTGCCTATGGCGGGCCACGGGACAATTCAACCATTCGATCGCGTGGTCGACTGCATTCCCAAGAGCGCTCAGCTTGGCCGCTTGCTCGTATTCCTTGGCGAACACGCGACTCGGTACGAGCTTCGAAGACGTTCGGCGGAGAACCACTTCCGCCGCTCCGATTGACGTCCCGGCTTGGGGCGTACGGTATTCCGCGATCTGGTCTGGGGTAATCCGAAAGGGTCGAACCGCGGACCGGTCCAAAATACTATGCTGCTGGGGTGTGAGTTTGGATGCCATGCGTGACGTCCTCTCATTAGGGAGTTCATTTCAAGCATGTGCGGAATTTCCGGTATTTGGGAGCGTAATGGTTGCAGACCGCAAGATCTGAAAAGGCTGGCGTCTGCAATGACGCAAACCCTGAGTCATCGCGGGCCGGATGACGGCGGAATTTGGTTAAGCGATCAAGCCAGCATTGCCTTCGGCCAGCGTCGCCTGGCAATTATCGACTTGTCCCCAATGGGACATCAACCGATGGTCTCGGCCAACGGGCAATATGCAATTACGTTCAACGGTGAAGTATACAACTTCCGAGAACTCAGGGCCGAACTAGAGCGCTGCGGAGTGCAGTTTCGTGGGCATTCAGATACAGAAGTAATTGTCGAAGGATTCGCCCAATGGGGGGTCAAATCGACCATCGCCCGCTTGAACGGGATGTTCGCAATTGCAGCGTGGGACGCCGGAGAGCGTCATCTGTTCCTAGCTCGTGATCGAATGGGCGAAAAGCCGCTTTACTGGGCGATTTTCGACGGACTGATTTTATTCGGATCAGAATTGAAGGCGCTGCGCGCTCATCCCGGTTGGAAGCCAAATCTCAATCGTGGGGCGATCGCCGCTTTTCTTCGGCATGGTTATGTGCCGGGTCCATTCACGATCTATGAAGATGTCTACAAGCTGCCGCCCGCGGGGTTGGTCAAAATTTCGAGCGGCGGCGGCCCCGAGGTTGGCGCGTACTGGGATCTGGCCGATGTTGTTTCGCGGGGGCAACGGGATACGCTTCGAGCCAACGAAGAGGGATTGGTCGATGAGCTCGAGGCGCTGCTGCATGATGCAGTATCGCGCCGCATGATAGCGGATGTGCCGCTTGGCGCCTTTCTGTCGGGCGGCTATGACTCATCTACTGTCGTCGCACTCATGCAGAGAGCGTCTGCGAGACCAGTCAAGACGTTTACCATCAGCTTTGACAACCCGGCGTTCGACGAAGCGAAGCACGCTGAGGCTGTCGCGCGACATCTTGGGACCGACCATACAACATTCCCAGTTAGCGGCGCGGACGCGCTGGATGTGGTGCCGAAATTGGCCGAGATGTATGACGAGCCATTCGCCGACCCCTCCCAGATCCCGACCCATATTGTTTCCGCGTTGACTCGAAAACAAGTCACGGTGGCTCTGTCAGGAGATGGTGGAGACGAGTTGTTTTCCGGATACGACCGGTATCGGTGGACGGAGAAGGTTTGGCGACCGAGTGCGAGTATGCCGCTTGCGCTCCGTCGCCTCGTGTCTTCGAGCATTCGCGTTGCAACGCCTGGCACTTACGACAGCATAGCGCGCTATGTGCCGTACCTTCGGAGCGTGCCACGTGTTGGCCGAAAGGCCCATCGGTTGGCGAAAATCCTCTCAACTCCATCGATCGATTCCGTGTACCATCAGGTTGTCTCTCATACCCAGGACAACCTTGTAAAAGGATCACAAGAGGTGCGGACGGCCTGCTGGGATCAAAATCTCCAGACCCTCTTGCCAGATCCGGTGGACCGCATGCGCTACCTGGACATGTGCACGTATTTGCCCGATGCCATCCTGGCGAAGGTTGATCGAGCCTCTATGGCCGTCGCACTTGAGGTCCGTGTTCCGCTCCTTGATCATCGCCTGATTGAATGGGTCTGGAAGTTGCCGGTATCTCAGAACGCGCGGGCCCCCCGCCCCAAACATCTGCTCCGGCGTGTTCTTGCCCGCCATGTGCCCGATCATTTGGTCGAGCGCCCGAAAATGGGGTTCGGGGTTCCGCTCGCGGATTGGTTGCGGGGTCCGCTACGAAATTGGGCCGAAGACCTGATGAACGAAGCTTGCTTGAGCGCCGGTGATATCTTTCACGTCGATGCTGTTCGGACGCTCTGGGCCGAATTCTTGAGCGGAGATAATGAGCGGTATTTCCTCATTTGGAATGTTCTAATGTTTCAAGCGTGGCATCGCCGATGGCGCGATGCGTCGGCGGTGGACGCCGGAACAAGACGCTTGGCAGAGATTGTCTGACTTGGGCGTTTAGTGGAGAAACGCCGATGCGCTTCCTGACAATTTCGAATGAACATCCTCAGATATACAGGCAAGTTCAGTCGAAAGTCGCCGAACTGCTATTCCTGTTGCGGTCCCATTAAAGCTCGGGTGTCAGGTGCGAATTCTCGCGATAGATTTTTCCATTCCCTACCTGCTGAAGGATGATAGCTATCCGATCGGCGGCTGGGCCGTTCAACTTTCAATATGGCTTCGCGCGCTTGAAAACGCCGGTCACGAGGCCGCTCTCCTTACCTGGAAGGGCGCTTTGGCTCACGTCGGTTCGGGCCAGCAAATCAAACTTATCGAAACCTATGATCCTGCGCGTGGGGTGCGGGTGGCGAAATACTTCTACTCATACATCCCCAAAACATTGGCAGCCGCCCGCGCCTATCATCCAGATATTGTGATCCAAGGCGCAAGTGCGATCCATACCGCCATCATGGCTTTCGTCGCTGGTCAACTGGGGATTCCGTTCGTTCATCGCATTGTCAACGACGTAAACGTCGATGACCGATGCAAGATCGGTCTTCGATCTTATGAATGGTTCGCTTATTCCTGGGCTCGGCGTCGAACAGCAGCATTTCTCTGTCAAAACGAGTATCAACGCGAAAAACTGGCGGCTCTTTTTCCGGGCAAGCCTATACACATCATTCACAACGCCGTTGCAGTGGCAGAGGACGCGCCCGCTCCTTTGCCGCGCGCGGAACGCGGATATGTCGCCTGGCTCGGTGTCTTCCGCTATGGAAAGAACCTGCCATTACTTTTTCAAATCGCGCAGGAATTTCCAGCCGTTAAATTCCGCGTGGCGGGGATGCCAGAGCGAGATGTTGATCAACCGACGCAGGACGCTATGAATGGCCTGCGCCATCTGCCAAACGTCGAGCTGGTCGGCCATCTTCGGCGGGCGGATGTTCAAAAGTTTCTTTCAGAAGCGACGATGCTTCTCTGCACGTCTGATTTCGAGGGGTTCTCGAACGTGTTCCTGGAGGCGCTCGCCGTGGGCACACCTGTCGTGACGCGCCGGCAAGTCGATCCGGACTCGATCATCCTGCGTCATATCCTTGGCGCATCGGCTGAGGACGAACCGGCACTTTCCAAATCCGTGAAGGCATTTTGGGACATGGACGCGAACGAATACAACGCGGTGGCTCGACGGTGTCAGATCTATGTTAAGGCCAATCACTCGCCGACGGCAAAAGCTCGCGAATTGATTGCGGCCCTGACGCCTCTTGTCGCTAAGTCAAAACGCCCAGGGCAACAACGAAATGTTCTCACAAGCAATGAAGAATTTCCTTCAGCGCGCTAGCCGACTTTGACAACGGTGTATTGTTGCCGTGATGCTCCGACTACAACGGCAATACAGACGATAAGAATGATGGTGGTTTCGCACGGTGAGGCGAGATGTCGAGAGTTTATTGGACGGTGAGATCCGTAGGTCCACAATGACTGCATCTTTGACGCACAACGGCCGAGCGCCTTATCATCTCACGTTGCCGCGTTCGGTCGCGCAGGCCGGAACATTCTTCTTTCTGTTGTTTTTGTTTATGTGGCCCTTCCAGGGCGCACTATTTCTAGCGGACAATTTGTTCGGCATCCAAGGGTTTAAACCCTTCAACTTATTATCAGCAGTGGTCTTGGCTTATCTGGTGTTCGACACTGCGCCCCTATACGCGACCGACAAAATCGAACGAACATCCATCAGAATTTTTCTCCTGTATTTCGCAACTCTTGGCATTGCTCTCATTCGATCGGTTCCAAACGCGCCCCTTTTGCATAGTCGCTTCCCTGGCATTCCAGGGGACTACGTTGACTTTATACTATCGGCTTGCATTGTGCCGACCTTCTACACTCTCTCCTTCCTGTTTATCCTTAGGCGCATGTGCTCCTTTCAGGAGCTCGAGAAGATCACGACGGTGATCTGCCTTTCGATACTATTGCTATCAATAGCTTTCGTCGCGGTGGTGCTGATGAATCCGTCCGTTCTGCTTTCAGGACACGCGGGCGGAATGACCGATAGCGACCGAGACGAAATGGCCCAGTTGTGCATAACGTATTTTGGATCCCATTATAACGTAATTGGAAGTATGTTCATTTCCACTGTGCCGTTGTTGCTCTATCGAGCCCTTACACGCGGCGCTCTCTGGATCGCGCCCCTGTGTCTATCGCTTCTGGCAGTTCTTCTCCTCGAGTCCCGAACAACGCTTGTCGCAGTAGTAGCTTCGTGTTCCCTGTTCCTGATCCTGCGGCGCAGGTTCGACATTTTGGTTTTCGGTGCTGGGGCGGCTGGCATCGCGTCGTTAGTGTGGAGCGGACCAACCGTTGAGGCCCTTCTTTCGATCGGATTTGGCAGCGGTTCCGACGTCGTCTCGGCCGATGCCTTGCTGACCGGCCGAGTTGATTACATTTGGCGTCCGCTGCTAGAGGAGTGGACGAGCAATATCGGCTTGTTCCTGTTTGGCGCCGGTCGCTACGGAATAGGGACGAGCCAACTCTGGAGCACGGGAACCCTGTTAGAGAAAACCGTAGCGCATAATGCGTTTATCGGATTCTTTCTTGATTGCGGGGTGATTTTAACCGGTGTGGCCCTAATGTTCCTTATGGCTGGAACAGTTACCGCCTGGCGAGTTGGGCGAAGATTGAATAGTGGCCTATATTGGGCTCTGTTCGCGAGCATGTTTGGTTGTGGGATTAGTATGGTGACCGGGCGTGACATCCTTCCAACAATTGAGAACATGTATGTATTTCCGGTCATTGCGATGATGATCAACTTGGCGCGGTTGCGGTATCTGGCGAGCCAAGCGGCGCCTCGTCAATGATTGGCTTGCAGACAGCTCACTGCGCCGAGCCGTTGCCGATACCAAGCGTGGCCGCCGCAACGTTTGGCAGCGATCCGCTGTTTTTCTTTCCAGTGTGCAACGCTGGCGAGCGCCCGTTGCCACTACTTCCAGCCGGGAGTCCTTCGAGAGGTTTATGATCCGCCACACGCACACTCCGCAAAGGCGGCCCTCTCCGAAGCGATAAGCCTAAGGGCGGAAAACCTGGCGCGCAGCGCACCCCACACTGCGGTTGATGTGAGATGCAGAGAACCACCTGGTTGATTTGTCCCAGGAGATCATGTGAGACAAACTACGTCTGACAGTATGCGTCCGCTGAAGGCCGCCTTGTCACGGTATTGAGAACTGTCCTTATGGACAGTGATAAGGCCAGTGCCCAAGGCGGGCCGTTCGAAGTAAGGGCGCTCGAAACCGTCATCGGCAGCCTGCCGCGGAGCCTCGGATGGCGGGTGTCGAACCTGCCGATACAGCGCCGCATCGTCGATGCATCCCGACGCTGCTCGCGCAGGGCATCGTTATCAAGTGCGCGATGCTTGCGTTCTGGGCGGGCGAGGCGGCCGCACAGCTTCCTCCGCTCAGGCTGCGGCTCTGCGCGAGATCATCCTAATCGTGGGCAAGATCGCGGTCGACGACGGCATCGGTGCGGATCCCGGTCGTGGCCGCACTAGCAAGGGCTTCCTTTGGGCGATCGCGCATCGGCGGGGCACACGCCGGTCGTCGGTTGAGATGGCGGTGTTCAACCCGAACTCGTGAGGCGCACTGGCTTTGTCTCTGCCGATGCATCAAGTTGATGATCTCGGCGAATCCCGTTCGGAAGAGGTCGCTCGATCCTGCCATCCTCTGCGCGTGGACCAATTTTCTGTCCGCTGGTGCGGATGCGATCAGACAGATCGCGCACAATTCCTATAGCGAGTCCAAGAAGCAACCCTGCAACGATCGCTACTCCGAGCACGATTCTAGGTTTTGGCCAGGTAGCCCTCAAAGGAGGCGACGCTCCAGTGACGAGACTCGCCTCAAAAGCCGGCGGGGTTTGTTGTTGCGTCGCTTCTGTCTTACGCAGCACATGGCGAAAATTATCATAGGCGCTTTTTGATGATTCAGCGGCGGCGGCTAGTCTCTCGCGACTACCAGCGGAATCCGTTGTGTCATTCGTCTTGTTCCTATCGTAGTCCTTCAAGGCCGCTTCTGTGGTCAATGCTTGAGTGCTCAATTCGTTCAGTCGATCAGTAACCCATTTCTCACCCTGCAAGCCTGCCTTGTTCATTTGAAGAGTAATGTAGTTTTCTGCAACGGCATTCAGGATCTGCGCCGCCCGATCCGGATTTCTGGAATCGAAGGTAATCTCGATAAGATATGTAGGACCGACGCGCTTGGCCGAAAGCTTTCGTTCGAACGGTTCGACGGCATAGCGTGCGGCGTTAGCTTCCGTCTTCGGTTTACTCCAGCCGAGCAGTCCTGATATCATGCCGCCACCTTGGCCCGTCGCAAATTCCGGGTCTTGAGCAAGGTTGAGCTTCTCGATCACGGCGTTAGCGATGCTCTCAGACTTTATGATTGCGATCTGACTCTCCACGACCGTCGACAGCGCCGCGGCGTCCGCGAAGGTCAGTTTCGAGTTTACGAGGAGTTGCGCCTTGGCGGTGAACGTCGGTACCACGATGATGAGGTACAGGATGGCAATGCCAACCCCCGCCAAACACGTCAGCAGCATGATCAGTAGATGCCGTCGGATGAAGGCCAGCACTGCTAGCACGTCTGCTAGTGAGACGGCTGGCCCCGGGCGAAATTCCGGCGGCATACTGTCGCGACTTTCCCAATTCTCTGTGCTGTTGGTCTGGAGCATTTTCATTGCCACGGCTGATAGTTGAGGCTCCGGGACGGTGCTCGAGTTGTGTGCGGAGAAGTTCGGTTGGCGAAAGATGCAGGAGCCGCATCGATAGGCATTGCAACTAACCTTTTTGGCATGAGGTGCTTGGCCAGAATGCTTGGTTGAAGGGGGTGAGAGGGGACCGGAAGAGTCGGATCGTCATCATGTTGCCGGCCCGTTGGCGAGCCCCCGACCAGCCGATGGTAGAGGACGGCTGCGCAATAAGCCGCAAGGGCGACGAGCACAAATTGGGCGCCTGCTGCCAACGCCAGCAGCGCGGCCATTCGATTCTTGCTGGCGCCGGCTGGAATCGTCCTGCCCGCCATCGAATGTGCCGGAAGCTTGGTAGAGGCCGGCGAGTTGGTAAAGGACGCATAACCCACCAGTCACTCCTAGCCATCTCGCTTTCCAGCCGAACAGTAGCATTCGAGTCACTGGGTGGAATTGGATACGACGGAGTAACTACGATGGAGGATTGAGCCTGGGCGCTGCGGGCCTAAATTGTCCAATCATCCGAAGGGGCTCCGACGGTAGCGGTTCCGCTCGGCCTTCGGCGGACTGACTTGAAGTTCACTGAGAACAACCGCTTGGCGGCACACCCGGTCCGGTCGTGCTCGAGCTTCGCTAGGACGTACTCGAGATGGAGGTCGCTCAACTTTCCGCCCGGGTTCACGGCGTCGCGCCGGCCGAGCCCAGCCGGGCTGCAATGGAGCAGGCGGTCGACCTGGTCGGCAAAGCCGAGCGGCGGAGGTACCTCGCCCGGAAGAGCGGGCGTTGCGATATCCACCTTTGCGCTCCGGTAGCGTATGGGAGAAATGCTACGGATCAAGCGTCGAGCGTATGGGAGAAATGCTATGGATCAAGCGTCGAGTCAGGAGAACTTGAGTTATGGCATGCGCAGGATTCCCTTTGTCAAGCTGGTGACCGCAGGCGTAGTCCTTTGTGTATTAATTGCATTTGCCCTTGAGGCCGTTTTTTTATTTTGCAGCATTTTCATGACGAGGAGCATCCCCCTGTACGATGATTTTGCAACCCGCGATTTTTCACAATGGAAAGGCTTTTCCAAACAAGTTTGCTGTAATCGGTCGGCAGTGGTCGTTGACGCCCCCAACTGGGATTCTAAGAACGCGGCGCGATTCGAGATAAACTTCGATGACCCCATCGTTAGGGGGAGTCATCGATCCGAATTCCGATTGAAGCCGACAGAGTTTCATCGACTTTATGAGTATGGATTGAAGATTTTCGTGCCACCGGATTGGCAGTCCGATAATCATCAGGTTGTGGTGACGCAGATGCACAACACGCCAGACCGTTGGAAAGGTGAGGGGGGGCTGGTTCCCCCGCTGGAATTGCGCTTGCTCAACAATAGCTGGGTTCTTATGACAGCTTGGGGGCAGGTGCCAACGTGGTTCGATCGGAAAGGGGACATTCGTTATGTTAAGTCCTGGTCACAGCCGTTTGAACGTGGAAAGTGGACCGGTTGGATTTTTCGTACCAAGTGGTCGCTCGATGAGGATGGGATTGTCGAGGTCGAAAAAGACGGCAACTTAGTTTTCCAGAAGCTCGGCCCGAACTGTTACAACAATTTGTTTGCGCCCTATCTTGAGTTCGGAGCCTATGCTCCCACTTGGGTAGACTTAAGCGTGCCTCCTGAAATCAAAACCAGGGAAGTTTTTTTTACGGACGTTTTTGCTCGCGAGCTTTGAGCGGCTGACTGAGAATTCTGTTGAACAGCAGGCTGTGGATTTGAGTGGACCCCCTGGTGAGGAGTACGGGCTTCCAAGATGGAAGAGCGGCCGTGCTTTGTTTCATCACGCAACCCTTGGCTGCTGTTGTGGTTGCTAACTTTCGGACCTCTTCGCCCAAAAATCGTGGCCTATGAGAAGCTGACCGATCTTGGTATGCAGCCTCTGAATTCGCGCTCGTGCCCGGCCGCGCCATGGCTGCTGTCGTTTTCGAACGCCCACGCCGGGTGTTCCAGCAATGTTTCTTCCGAGCGTAGATCTGGTTGGATGGACCTGATAGTGCTGGGAACGTCGGAGCTGAGCCAAGCGATGGCAACTGAGCGGCAGATTGCGGCGAACCGCAAGAACGCCTTGCGAAGCAAGGGGCCGAGCTCGCGCGCTGGAGTTGCGCGAGCTGCACGCAATGCGTATCGACACGGGCTTGTCGCAACACCAGGCGCCATTGTGCTGCGGCAGGTCGAGGAATTGGCAAGGGAGATTGCGGGTCCTTCGGCAGGTTACGTTCAACGCGCAATGGCGTGTGAGGCCGCTCATGGTGCCATTGATTTGGCGCGCGTGCGGTAGGCCAAGGTTGCGATCTTCAACCGCGCGGTTGTTGCCGAACGAGGTGAAGTTTCAGATCCGATTGCTAAAGGGAATGATCTGGCAACTGCCGATGCAGCCGCGCTGATGGCGTGCGCTGCGTCGTGCCTGATTTACTTATAAGCTCGACGATACGAAGCGCGCGCTTTGGCGCGGCGCAATCGCGCAATGCGAGCATGTATGCGAGTGATCAGCTATCTCGAGAAGGAGTGCGATTAGACAGGAGTTTTGCAGAACGAACCCGATTTTCTGCAATTGACACAATGTTAGCGGACTTTATCGGATTGGTTCGGGGAATAGCACCAAGCAGCGGGGTGTTGGAGAATGCGTTCATAGCACCTTGGCGCGACCGATCTTGAGCGATGCGGCGCTTTCAAGCCAATGATTTAGTCGTTCTGATTGCACGAGCCATCTTTGTACGCCAAATGGCCGAGCAAGCTTGCAAAACGAACGACACCCATCAGAGCGGAACCGGGTAGGCCGGAGCCGCAGTTGGAGGGGAGCGACGCACGAAATTCCAGCGGCTGACTGCGCGGGTCGAGGGTGTGGTGCAACAGCTCGTCGTTCACACGGTCGGAAGAGTGGTGAGTCGGCGCGGACGCCGGCCATCGTGATTCCAAGCGAGCGCCAGCTCGCGATCGAGGCCATGCTCTCCTACCGCGACATCGGCTTCGCTCATCAAGATCGATACGTCAGCCGCGGCGCAAGGCAGCATCGAGCTGAAGGGCCGGGGGCTGAATATGTGGCGCGCATTTCAATCGACCGCACGCGCATGCAGGTGGAGGATAAGCTCGTGAAGGGGCATGGGGGTGACGGCCAAGGTCAAGACCGCCGCGCAGGATCATCAGGTACGTCTCTCGCTGCTTTCGACATACAAGCAGGAATTGCCGCGGAAGCGATAAAAAGCCGGCTCCTGCAGGCATGTGCGCTGTACGGCGCCTTCCCGAGAGAAGTGTCCGCGCGATCTCGAGCGGACACTCATGCAGGAGCAGCAGGGAACATGCTGCCGTGCGCCTGGACGTCGCGGAGTCAACGAAAGCGTCGCACCTCTACTCCGCGATCTGACCGTTCGAGCGACGGCAGCCGCTTCCGAACCCCGCGTCTACTTGTAGAACGGTACCGCGGCACGAGTCCCGTGGTCCACGGCCTTGTGAAGTAGGCTGTTGACGGGATGGATCGCGACGCGACCAGAGTGGGGAACCAATGGAGCCGGCTCTTTGAGCTGCTCCATTTCGGACATCATCTCGACAGGCTTCGCGATCGCGATCCCTCCTCCTGCATCGACGGCGGAGGGGGCGCGACCGTTTGTTGCCCGTACCAGCGACCCATGGTTCATTCCCCAGATCGCGGCTTGCGTCCGGTTCTGGACCCTGATCTTGCGCAGGATCGCCTTGACGTGGACCTTCACGGTCGCCTCGGCGATATCGATCTTTCGGGCAATGCATTTGTTGGAATCGCCTTCGATAAGGCAGGATAGAATTGCCTTTTCGCGCGGCGAGAGCTGCGGCGAGATCGTGTCCTCCGACGCGACGCAGATCACGTGCTCATTGTCGCTGAACGGGGCCGTTTCGCGTTCGCGATTGCCGTCAAGAGCGAACGAGAGAAATGCCGGCGGGAAGACGGTCTCGCCCATCGTGACGAGCTCAACGGACTTGATGAAAGCGTCGCACGAATTGACGTTGACGAAGTAGCCGTTGGCGCCTGCGCGAAACGCGGAGGCAAGTTCGACTGGCCGATAATTGTCCGACACGATCGCGATGCGCGCATCGGGATACCGGTCCTTTATATATCCGATCTGTTCTATCCCAAGACCAAAATCATCGCCGGTGTGGACAATGAGAAACATCAGTTGCTCAGCTTGAAATGAACTTGGTAGCTCTTCTGGGCTCGATGCCGATATCGGGATTCGAAAATTTGCCGTATGCAATATTCTAGCGATACCCTCTCTGATCAGAACGTTCTTTCCGATAAGAACCATTCCGTAAGATTGCCGCCTCCTCATATTACCCTCCAGCCTACGCAATGACACAACGGGAATGACACAACAGAAACGAACTCAACTTAGCCTTGCGACGGACGAACTAATCCATGTTGGATTGGTCGCTCTCGCTCGGCTTGCAGTCTTCAAAAATAACGGGCTACCTCGCTTTTGATGCTCCCATTTTTTGCCGAACGTTGTCGGCGGATTTCGACCGCTTCAAATTGCTGAAGCCTTTATTAATGTTAGATGCGAATTTCAGATCGCCCTATATATCGTTCGTTATAGACTGGGGCGTGCGTATACCCGTGCGATTACGGTCCAAAAAACTGCCTTTCGGTGCAGCCTCTGAGCGAATTAGGGTAATGATGCTCCTTCAACATTGAAGAGCTTGTCGATTGCTTTTGATTGGCGATGCAATTTATGCGTGAAAACATCCCTTGTACGAGTGAGATGCATCGATCTACTTAAGACTGCTGAAGTATCGAAGGCGTGCACCATTGAGGAATTGCGCCGTTATCTGGACTGGATAGCCGCAGAGGCTGGCCCGCCGCAGTCCGATCTCCGGGTTCTTACGGGCGTTCGGGTCGCAAATTGTAGGGTGAAGAGTCGGGAAGCGAGCAGAGCTGCGTGCCCATTAACCTCTAAGTATTTATGTATTACGTTGCGACATTAGCATCGCTTGTTCTATTGGAAATTTCGGATCAGTTTATTGATGGCGATGAAACAGTGGCGGGGACACAGAGCTTATCTTTTGGGGGGGACACGCTGAGGAGCGCCCAATGCGACATACCAGTTTAGTCATTGCGGACCGGCATCCGGTCGTCTTGCGGGGACTTAGCAACGTGCTCGGTGCCGCGGCCGATTTCAACATCGTTGCATCTTGTAGCGACGCCGCGAGCTGCATCGAAGCGATCCGGAACTTGGCGCCCGATATCGCGATCGTAGATCCGGCAATGCCCGAGCTCGCCGCGCTGAAAATTCTTTCAACCATCAATTCAGAAAATCTTTCGACACATTTGGTCTTTTTCGCCTCAAGTGAAGATTGCGAACTGGTGCTCGCGGCGACGCCCGCGACCTGTAGCATCGTGCTGAAGGAGACAGAACCCGAGACACTGGTGCAGTACTTGCGGCAGATCGCCAATGGCCACAGCCTGCTGCCGACGACGTCATCCGATTCGATCGTGTCGCAGGAGCAGGGCGCGAATTCGGAGAATGGGCTGACAGCGCTGACGGACCGCGAGCGTCAGATCATGCGTCTGGTCTCCGAAGGATTGTCGAACAAGGAAATCGGGCGGCGGTTGAACATCGCCGACGGCACCATCAAAGTGCACCTTCACCATATCTTTCAAAAGCTTGAAATCAGCAATCGGACAGTGCTCGCGGCCCTCGCCATTGTGGAACATGATCGTGCGACCATCCTGCGGGAGAAGGCTCCGCAACCCGGATTGGGCCCGACAAGTGGAGAGCGTTGAGAGGATCTTCACGTACCACCATTCCCGGCCAACGCTCCCGCTGCGATGGGCCTTCGGCCCCTAAACTAACGGATGCGGCGCCGCCGGCTGGAAAGATCCAGGTGGATCTGCTTGACGATCTGCGGCATCGGGCTGGACTAGGGGGGAACGACACGCCTGGTGCTGCCGTGCGCCGGATATGATTGGTGTGGGCGCCGCTTGATTGGCGAGGTCAATGTCCCGGAGGCTTAGTGGGGTAGTCCGTCGGGGCAGGTGGTTGATCCAAAATCGCAGCCAAAGTATCGGGAGGGTCGTGTATTCATTCGTCATCTGCAGCTCTGGGTCCATCGCGATTTGTCCGTTGTCAGGTAAAACGAAGTCGCGGGCGATAGCGAAGGGCAGCAGATGCGATCGCAGAGATGTGCCGAGTGGATCTGGGCACATCTGGAGCGGCGGCCCTGGCCCTCCCTGCTGCCCACCATGGTCAGGGCCGCTTCCCCACAGACCGACCTGCCAACAGGACTAAACTCTGCTGACAGCGCGTACGCGGGCGCACCTTGATGTCCCTTCAGTTTCATCGTGCCGTCGAAGACATGGAAATTTGGAGCGCGGCCGACGACGGCTTTTCCTTTGTGATCACGTATGAGAGCCCTGCTGGTTCTGGCTTTCATGGACGTGCCGGCTATGTGGCGTCCTGGCGGCCGTTCTATCGGAGTAACGGCGCGATCAAGATCGGTGGTTCGGCGTTTGCGACTTTCACGGAGGCCGAGGAGGCCTGCAACACGATGCTTGAGTACCTGACGGGCCTGCACTGAAATGAAGTGCGTGGCCTGCAGTCAGGTTACGTCGACATTCGAGTACTTTTGAGCCGAGAGGAGCGGTCGCCAGACTGAGGCGACCTTGAGGCTTAAGCTGAGGGCCAGCTCGCGCTCATTGAATAATATTGATCGTGCGATGCTGTAGGTCTGACGTTGCAGCAGCCAGTCTGAGTTCTTGTTTCGCTTCCAGCTCTCGCGGTCGAGGGTGACGCGGATGCGATCAACAGCACAAAGATCACCATCAAAGAATTCTATGCTTCAATCAACCGTGCTGGAGAGTCCCCCCTTTTGCTGCTTGAAGAATGGCAGTAACTTCTCCAAAATCTCATGCCGATGCCGGCCGATCTCCCAAGTGAGGGCGTCACTGAAGCCAGGGGCATGGGCCTGGACTTTCGTTGGGGTTCCGCCAGGGTTTGCCCAGCCGCTCAGCGCTTCGCCATCCCATTCAGTGGTCTGCGTGTGACTAATCGACAAGGTTGCCTCCGAGTAGCGCCGTCCTGGATCGTCATTGCCTTCCCTCAACCCTGAGGGCGCAGATACTAATGTTGCCAAGAAACAGCTCTCTTGGACAACTGCCGGGGATAGGTACTACCTACACGGGGTCAGCCTATACCGTTATTTGAAATCATATGAACGCGGCGCGCCACAACGCCACACGTCTGCCGCCGAGACGGTCAGGCGGTGTTGCCGGCGTCCACCGTCAGCACGGTGCCGGTGATGTTCCGGCCGCCTTCGCCGAGAAGATATTCGACCATGGAAGCGACGTCGTCGGGTTCGGGCAAGTGGCGCAATGCGCTGCGGCCGGTGATACGTCGACGGCCTTCGTCGTCCAAAGACCTGGTCAATTCCGTGTCGATGAAGCCGGGCGCGATCGCATTCACGGTGATGCCGATCCTGCCGACCTCTCGGGCCAGCGAACGGGTGAAGCCGGCAACCGCGGCCTTGGACGCGGCATACACGGACAGACCGCTGTAGCCGGTCGAGGCGACGATGGAGGAAATGTTGACGATCCGCCCCGCACCATCGGCTATCATATGGCGCGCCACGTATTTGGTCAGAATGATCGGCGACAGTACGTTCAGGCGAATCAAGGCCTCGATTTCGGAATTGTGCATGGTGGCCAGCAGCCCATCGGTGCCGATTCCGGCATTGTTGACGAGGCCGTAGATCGTGCCGAATTCGTCGCGCACTGATTTTGCGAAGACCGGGATCGCATCAGTCACCGCAAGGTCGCAGGCTCGGAAATGCAGGCGCCACTGTGCTTCGCGGATTGCAGCCGCAAGCTCTCCGCTCTCGCGGCGCGCCACCGCGACCACATTGTAGTCGCCGGACGCGGCGAGCCTGCGGGCGATGGCAAGACCGATCCCGCGGCTGCCGCCGGTGACGAGGACGTTACGCATCGGATCGCGCCAGTTTGCCTGCTGCCGTGACGTCGAGCAGCTCGACGAAGCGGATCATCGCAGGCACCTTCCATACCGCCAGGTAGTCCTTGCACTGGCTGAGAATCTCCGCGCGAATCGTCTCGTGGCGCTCCCGATCAGTGCCGTCGGCGAGGATGACATCGGCGACCACAATGGCGCCGGTGATCGGGCTCCTGCGCGATCGCGCGCGCGACATCTGGACGGAGGCGTGCCGGTTGATCACGGCCTCTACCTCCTCCGGATGCACCTTCAACCCGCCGATGTTGATAATGCCGCCTCGCCGGCCGACGAAGTGGTATCGTTCGCCGCGCAGCTCGACCATATCGCCGGTATCGACGTAGCCCTCGGCGTCGGCAAGCGGCGGCGCCTCGGCGCCGACATAGGCGCGCGCGGTACGCAGGGACCGGATTCGCAGCGAGCCGTCGACCACCTTCATCTCAACGCCGTCTCGATTCCTCCCGATCAGGTGGGCAGGAAAACCCTCGCGCCCGTCGTCAACACTGAAACCGACGCCGGCCTCGGTCGAGGCATAGGCGTGCCCGATCGACGCCTGTGGAAACGCCCGGGCCAGACCGTCGAGCACTGCCTGGTCAGCGATTTCGCCCGACAGGCGGACATAGCGCGGCGAGAAGTTGGCGGCCGCGCCGCTCATCAGGAGCTTGCGCCAGTGCGACGGCGTCCCGGAGACGTGGGTGACGCCGCCCGCGCGCAGCCTAGCCACATAGGCCGCAATGGCTTCCCCGGGCTCCGAAAGCACCATCGATCCGCCGCCGATCAAGGCTCGCAGGAAGATTTGCAGGCCGCCGTAGCGGCGGATGTCGTAGAACGTCGCCCAGGTTGCGTTCCGATAGCGTGCGGGCCCCTCGGCGATGATCGCGCCGGCAAGCCCATCGAGCGAATGCCGGACAATCTTCGGCAGCCCCGATGTCCCCGAGGTCAGCATCAGCCACTCGGTCGCACGGTCGACCTTCCATCCCTCGTCCCTCCGCTCGGGCAGGTCGATGCCGATACGGATATACTTGCCGGCATCGTGTAACGGCCGATCGGTGACGATGGTGTCGATCTCGGCTTGCTCGAGCAGGACCTGGAGGCGGTCCCAATCGAGGTCGGGCGGGCACAGAAGCACGCGACGGGCGACGCCGTCGAGCTCGATCATTGCAAGCGCGGACAGTAGCTGTCCCGACGTTGCGAGCAGGACCGAGCGGCCGGACAGATCGCAGGATCTGCCGGTCAGGCAGCTGCGCTGGATAATGCCGGTCAGCGATACACTGTGCCGGGCATCGGAAATCGAGCGGTCCTTCGGCCCCTCACCGAGATATTGCCGCAGCGCGATGATGTCAGGCGGGGACATTCTCATAGGCTCGGACAAACTCACCGAGGGTGGAGGGGAAGGCTGCGTCCTCGGCGACAGTGAAGGGATCGATACTGAGCTCGTCCTCCAGCCGCGCAACCAGGATTGCGAATGCCAGCGAATCGAACCCCGTCTCGTGCAGTGACAGATCGTCCTCAAGCGGAGGAAGCGTGACCTTCTGTTCCTCGGCGATCTGCTTCATCGCGGAGAAAATCTTCGACTTGACCGACATGGTACACCTCACATTTCGGCTTTCCGGGCCGATGTTAGAGCCTGATTTCGCCCCCAACGATGCGCGCGTAGACGGCCCGGTCGATCGAACGATAGTCGCCGGTCGCTGCATCGCGCAGGAACAGCGGATCATCCACGACAGAAGGATTGAATCCTTCGCGTATCAGCCGCTGCTTCTTCTGCTTGAAAGTGTCGGTCGCCTCGAGCACCGGGCTCAGCCTGACGAAGGCCGGAACTGCGTAGGGCGGAAGCCGGTGCGAAAGGTGTTCTCTGAATATCCCGAAATCGAAACCTCGGTCCACCACCAACGTCGCCATGCCGGCGCGGCCATCGGCCCCGGACACGGCAACTCCATAGGTCGAGGCGTCGATAACGCCGGGGCAATCCCTTATTGCGTCGTTCACTTCGCTGGTCGCGACGTTCTCGCCCTTCCAGCGGAAGGTGTCGCCGACGCGGTCGACGAATTGCAAGTAGCCCTGCTCGTCGCGCAGCATCAGATCACCGGTGCGGAACCAGGCATCGCCGTCGGTAAAGACGTCGCGCAGAATCTTTTTCTCGGTCTCGGCGGGATCCGTGTAGCCCTCGAAAGGTGCGCCGTCGCGATCGGCGCTGCCGATACGCCCGACAGCCTCGCCCGTCTCGCCAGGGGCGCAGGCGATGCAGAGCCCGGCGTCGCTGCGGAGTGGACTGCCGCTATCGGCATCGACCTTGATGATCGAGGCGGGAAAGCGATGCGCCAGCACCGGCGGGATCCGGCCGATCGCGCCGGGTTTTCCCTCGATGTTGAACAGCGAAAAATTGCCTTCCGTTGCGGCATAGAATTCGAGGATCTGCGGAATCGCGAAGCGGCTGGCGAACGCCTCCCAGATGTCGCCGCGCAATCCGTTGCCGACAGCCAGCCGCAGCCCGTGTCGCGCCTCTTGTTCGGACACGGGCGTCTTCAGCAAATAGCGGCAGACCTCGCCAATATATTGGAAGACGGTGCAGTCGAAACGCACGATGTCGTCCCAGAAGCTGCTGGCGGAGAACTTCTCCGCAATCACGACCGAACCGCCCGCGCGGAGCATGCTGCAGGGAGCTGCGACGCCGCCCACGGAGTGGTGGAGCGGCAGGCAATCATAGAGACGATCGTCGGTGGACGCGTCCGTCAGTCCGGCAAACCATCCGCCCCAGGTGAGAATGCGGCGATGACTGACGTTCGCCGCCTTCGGCAGTCCCGTCGTGCCCGAGGTGTAGATAAGGAGCGCGCGTTCATCGATCGTGACGTCGCCACGTTCGGCGGAGGACAGCGGACCTGGCTCGATGGCGGCGAGTGCGGCGTCCAAATCGTTGCGTGGGTCGCCGGTGCCGAGGTTCCAACTTTGCGGCACGCGGTGCAGGTGCGGGCGCGCGCCCTCGAACGCGTCCACGCAATCGGCCGCAATGATGATGTGATCGGCATGCGCGACGTCGATGCAGTGGGCGAGCGACCGGCCGACCAGGCTGGTGTTGATCAGTGCCACCGTCCCGCCGACCCTGCTGACGCCGAGCCAGCAGGCGAGGTAGTGCGGCCGGTTTGGCATCAGCAGACAGACGGTGCGGCCGGCATGAAGGCCGAGGCGCCGCGCCCAGCGCGCATACCGGTTGATCTGGTCGGAGAGTTCTCCATAGGTGAAGGATTGGCCGCCGGAGAGCAAGGCAGGTCGCCCGGGTTGACGCTGTGCCCATTCTTCCACGATGTCGGCGAACAACCGATGCGGCTGCGCTTCGAGCCGCGCGGTCAGTGCGATGGCTTGCAGCCAAGTTTTGGCGGCAGAGCGTCCGCGCAGCGGAGCGCCGCGTCTGGTCGCCTGCTGGATCACGGCTTCTTGCACGACCTGATCCTGCAATTGGGGTGAAGCGACGTCCGTGCGCAC
This sequence comes from Bradyrhizobium monzae, assembly GCF_021458635.1. Classification (GTDB taxonomy): domain Bacteria; phylum Pseudomonadota; class Alphaproteobacteria; order Rhizobiales; family Xanthobacteraceae; genus Bradyrhizobium. Next base: position 453,237 of record NZ_JAIRDQ010000002.1, on the reverse strand, counting down.
CGGCTCGCTCGTCGGCAAAGTTGCGGCCAGCGCGACCCTTCAATCATTGTAGATGCCGCTCTCTTGGTTGTCGAAGCCGAATCTCTGTTCAACTGGCTTCATCCCGACCCGGGTCCGAGCTGGTTGAGGATCATCCGCTCCATCGTCTTCACCGATTGAAAATTTTCGGGCGTGATCGCGAGTTGGGGAAGAATGAGATCGAACTCGGCTTCAACCTTGAGCATCAGCTCGACCATGCCCATCGAGCTCAGCCCGATATCCACCAGCCGCGACTCCGGGTGGACGTCGGCGGTGATCGCGTTCTGCTGGAGAATACTCCTGACGACGGATAGGACACGGTTCTGAATGTTGACGGTAAGGTCGTGCATTTCGGCTACCCCCTCGCCGTGACCGGGCGTGATCACAATCACAATCGGGTGGACGATACCCAACTGCTCCTCCGGTCAATAGCTCTGCTTCGGAGGTACCCCGACCGGGAGTGGTAGCTGCTTGACACCTACTTCTGCGCCAACGACGCAACAGGGGGAAGTGGGCTAGTTGTCGATTTTCGCGACGTCCAACCAAGAAATGGGAGGCTCTGGCTCATGAGCGTTCAGGAACTCCAGTTCCGCAACCTCGCCACGGAAATCGGCCGGTTAGCGTTCTCTCCCGACGGCTCCTCGTTCCCGCAGCGGACGGCAACTGTCGCACAGGTCGCTGCGACGGAGGCCGAGGCGGTCGATCGCGAGGCGCGCTTCCCGCGGAAGGCGATCGATGCGGCGCGCAAGGAGAGACTTCTGGGCGCTCAGATTCCAATCGAGCTAGGCGGAGACGGTGCATCGATCTCCGAGGTGGCTGACATGTGTTACGCGCTCGGCCGCGCCTGCGCCTCGACCGGGATGATCTTCGCGATGCATCAGACCAAGATCGCGTGTCTGGTCCGCCATGGTGCGGGCAGCAGTTGGCATGAAAGTCTCATGCGCCGCGTGGCTGCCGAACAGCTGCTGCTGGCATCGTCGACCACGGAAGGCCAGAACGGCGGAAACATACGGTTCAGCTCGGCCGCAGTGGAACGCGCCGGCGCCGAGATTTCGCTGGTGCGCGACGCGACGGTGATTTCGTACGGCGCCGAGGCGGACGGCATCGTCACTGTCGCCCGCCGCTCCGACGATGCCGCCGGATCCGATCAGGTGCTGCTGGCCATCACCCGCGACGACTATACGCTGGAACCCACTCTCGCGTGGGAGACGCTTGGCATGCGTGGGACGTGCAGCGCCGGGTTCAAGCTGAATTTCAGCGGCGCTGCGGACCAGATATTCCCCGTGGCATACGAAAAGATCCATGCGCAGACGATGACGCCCGTCGCCCACCTGTGCTGGTCCTCGGTCTGGACGGGGATCGCGGCTGCGGCGGCGGACCGAGCGCAGCTCTTCATCCGCAAAGCCGCCCGCGGCGCAGGGGGCAATATGCCGCCCGGCGCGGCGCATTTCACCGCGGCCAAAATGACGCTGACGAAACTGCGCGCCATGATCGCCGCGAATCTCCAGTTCTATGAAGCGCACGAACGGGACGAGCGCGCGCTGTCGTCCGTCGACTTCCAGTCCTCGATCAATCTTCTCAAGGTGGACGCCTCCGAGCTCGCGGTCGCGGCCGTCATGCACGCGATGAGGGCCTGCGGCCTGTCCGGTTACCGCAACGATACCGACGTAAGTATCGGTCGTCACCTGCGCGACGTGCTTTCCGCGCCGATCATGATCAACAACGATCGCATCCTTGCCAGCGTGGGTACAGCTACGCTGATGAGCGCCGTCCCGGAGTCCCTGCGCGATTGATATTTGATTCTCGAAAGGAAATGGGTCTCGATATGAACGTGGCCATGTTTGCAGCGCCGACGGAATCCACTTCGCGTCCGTCCGATCCGCTGGACCACCTTGCCGATTTGCTATTCTACGAGATGGACTCTCCAGGGGTCTATGGTCGCACCGCGCTCTATGAAGACGTCGTAGAGCGGCTTGCGGTGCTGATCTCGCGGCATCGCGAAGCGGACACCGAGGTGATGCGCTTCCCCCCCGTCATGAACCGCGCGCAGCTTGAGAGGTCGGGCTATCTGAAAAGCTTTCCGAACCTGCTGGGTTGCGTTTGCGGCTTGCACGGCACGGATAGCGAGATCCACGAAGCGGTCAGCCGCTTCGAGGCCGGCGGCGACTGGACGCAGTCGCTTTCACCGGCCGACCTCGTGCTGTCGCCAGCAGCCTGTTATCCGGTCTATCCGATCGCGGCGAGCCGCGGTCCCGTACCCGCGGGCGGTTGGTATTTCGACGTAGCCGCAGATTGCTTCCGCCGCGAGCCCTCGCACCATCTCGACCGGCTGCAGTCCTTCAGGATGCGTGAATTCGTCTGCATCGGCAGCCCTGATCAGACCTTCACGTTCCGGGAGCGTTGGATCGAGCGGGCGCAGGAGATCGCTCGGAATCTCGGACTGACCTTCAGGGTCGACTACGCCAGCGATCCGTTCTTCGGCCGGGTCGGCCAGATGATGGCTCTGAGCCAAAAGCAACTGTCGCTGAAGTTCGAACTGCTTGTGCCTCTGCGCTCCGAGGAGCAGCCGACTGCCTGCATGAGTTTCAACTATCACCGCGAACATTTCGGCGCCACATGGGGCATCGTGGATGCGGCCGGCGAGCCGGCACATACCGCCTGCGTGGCGTTCGGAATGGACCGGCTCGCCGTCGCCATGTTCCACACCCATGGCGGAAATACTGCTGGCTGGCCGCCCGCGGTGCGGGACCTGCTCGGTTTCCCGCCGAACGGCCAGTAGGTGGCGTCGGAATTGGAGGAACGTGCGATGCGCCAGGGACATCCCGAGATCGCTCGGGATCGAGGAGCTAAAGGGCCCGCCTCCATGAGAAGAGAGACTATCGCCGTCCACGGCGGCTTCAAAGACGATCCGGTCACCAAGGCGGTCGCCGTGCCGATCTATCAGACGGCCTCGTACGCATTCGACAGCGCCGATCATGGAGCCGCGCTCTTCAACCTTGAAGTGGATGGATACCGCTACACCCGGATCGGCAATCCGACCAACGCGGTGCTGGAGAGTCGCGTCGCCGCCCTGGAAGGAGGCATCGGGGCACTCAGCGTGGCCTGCGGCCAGGCCGCGGTGAACTATGCGGTGATCAATATCGCGGAGATGGGCACCAACGTCGTCTCGGTCCCGCAACTTTACGGCACCACGCATACGCTGTTCGCGCACATCCTGCCGAGGCAGGGCATTGCGGTCCGGTTTTCAGAAAACGACCGGCCAGCGAGCGTAGAAAGACTGATCGACGACAACACGCGGGCGGTGTTCTGCGAGAGCGTCGGAAATCCGGCCGGAAACGTCTGCGACATCGAAGCGATGGCCGAGGTCGCGCACAGGCACGGCGTTCCGCTGATCGTCGACAACACGGTGCCGACACCGATCCTGCTCCGGCCGATTGAATATGGCGCAGACATCGTCGTGGAGTCGTTGACTAAGTTCATGGGCGGGCATGGCACCACGCTCGGTGGAATTATCATCGACGGCGGCAAGTTCCCATGGGTGGAGCATCGCCGGCGCTTCCCGATGATGAACGAGCCGGAGAAATCATACCACGGGCTGGTCTTCACCGAGCGCTACGGGGCTGCTGCCTACATTGCACGTTGCCGCGCCGTCTCCCAGAGGACTACCGGCGCCGTCCTGGCGCCGATGAACGCTTTCCTGCTGCTCCAGGGCATTGAAACGGTCGCGCTGCGGATCGAGCGGCACGTCGATAATGGCGCGAAGGTCGCGCAGTTCTTGCGCAATGACCGCCGTGTCGGGTGGGTGAATTATGCGGGCTTTCATGACAGCCCGTATTACGCACTGACGCAGAAGTATCTGGGTGGTCGGGCAAGTTCACTGCTGACTTTTGGCGTGGTGGGAGGCTTCGAGGCGGGCAAGCGTTTTTACGACGCGCTGAAGCTCTGCAAGCGGCTGGTCAATATTGGCGATGCGAAATCGCTCGCCTGCCACCCCGCATCGACCACGCACCGGCAAATGTCTCCCGAAGAACAGGACAAAGCCGGCGTGCGGCCCGAGATGATCAGGCTGAGCATCGGAATCGAGCACATCGACGACATCATCACCGACCTTGATCAGGCCCTCTATGCAGCGAACTGATTCTGCGTCAACCGCGAAGGCATTCCGATGCCAGTCCTAATCGACATCGACTCCGACGACCACCACTTGTTCTTGCGAGCGCGGAGTGGAGGCGGCGCCGTTATTGCGTCGCCGGCAAACCGGTTGGAGTGCCTCGACATCGGCCTCATAAACAATATGTCGGATGCTGCCTTGATGTCGACCGAGCGTCAGCTGTTCGATCTGCTCGATGCGGCGGCCGGGCGGCTTTTCGTCAGGCTGCATCTCTATACGATGGAGGCGACCCCCCGCTCGGAATGGGGGCGCGATTACGTGCGTCGATACTACCATGGCATCGACGACCTGCTGAGCCGGAGCCTGGATGGGATCATCGTGACCGGCGCCGAACCCAGAGCCGCGAGCCTGACGGAAGAGCCATATTGGACCACCTTCGCAGAGATCTCCGACTGGGCCAGGGAGAATACCTTGTCATCGGTGTTTTCCTGTCTGGCCGTCCATGGCGTGGTCCTGCACCTGGACGGCGTTGCGCGCCACAAGCTGCCAGCCAAATGCATCGGTGTCTTCGCTCAAACGAAGACGAGAAATCATCCGTTGATGCACGACGTTCCGGCGACTTTCAGAATACCGCACGCCCGCTGGAACGCGGTGCCGGAGGAAGCTCTTGAGAGCAGCGGATATTCTGTTCTCACTTGGTCGGCTGAGGCTGGCGTCGACTGCTTCATCAAACAGCAGAAGAAGAGCCTTTTCGTCCATTTCCAGGGCCACCCGGAATACGAAACCCAGAGCCTGTTGGGCGAATATAGGAGAGATATGGGTCGTTTCCTCCGGGGAGAGAACGACGTCTGTCCGACGATACCGAAGGGCTATTTCGGCGATGAGGCAGAAGAGATACAGGTCGCCTTCCGACAGAAAGCCCTTTCCGACAGACACCCAGAGCTATTCGCCGATTTTCCAGCCGATCAAGTGGCGAAGGACCTGAGCAACGTTTGGCATCTGCCAGCCAAGCGTATATATCGCAACTGGTTGCAGTACATGGTGTCGGAGCGAGCTGGACGCTCAAAGCCGTTGGGGACGCGAGAGGCGGCTCTCTCCGCAGCAGGAATTCCGGTGCGTCGCCATGTTGCCGCTCGATCCGCTCGTCTGGCGCGCTCGCCAAAGCTGATGACCAAGACGCGGCTCGGATATCACGAGTGAGAGCTCGGATCATGATCCGATGCCGCGAAATAGGACTAGCCGATCTTAGCACCATCGCCGCTCTTCTGGCACGCGGCTTTCCCATCCGCTCGCGCGACTACTGGATCGATGGACTCCGACGCATGTCGGCGCGTGAGGTACCCGATGGCTTCCCGCGCTTCGGCTACCTGCTTGACCATGAGGGGACGGCCGTCGGCGCTGTGCTATTGATTCACACCGCACGGGATGATGACGGCTGTACCTCCATCCGCTGCAATCTCTCCAGTTGGTATGTGGAACCGGCCTTTCGTAGCTACGCACCGATGCTCACCAAGGTTGCGCAGCGCCACAAGGACGTGACCTATGTCAATATCAGTGCGGCGCGATGGACTTGGCGAGCCATTGAAGCGCAGGGATTCCGCCGCTATTGCGGCGGCTTATTCTTCTCCCTGCCAGCGGTATCGCGTCCGGTCAAAGCTATGCGTGTCGAAGTCGTCCGGCAAGACGCGTTGGCGGTTGCCGGCTTGTCCGAAGCCCACGTCGCGCTGCTTGCACGCCACGCAGCCTATGGCTGCCTCAGCCTGGTATGCCGCGCCGCTGATGGCCGCGCCTTTCCGTTCGTCCTGCAGTCGATGCAAATCCGCAGGATTGCGCCTCTCGCCATGCAGTTGATCTATTGCACCGATGTGGCCGACTACGTTGCCTGCGCCGGTGCCATCGGCCGCTTCCTGCTCTGGCGCGGCCGAATCTCCGTCGCTCTCGACGCCAACGGCCGCATGAAGGGTCTGGTCGGGCTCTACAGGGAACGCCGCAAATACTTCAAGGGTCCACATTGCCCCAGGCTTGCCGATCTGTCGGATTCTGAGCTGGTGATCTACGGACCATAACTCTGTCGTCCCGGAATGGAGGTTCGTCATGGTTCCCGACACCAAGTCCATCAGCCATTCGAGAACAAGGACATTCTTCCGAGGCCAATGGCATGAGGGCAACGTGCCGATCATGGGGCCGCGCACCCATGGGCTCTGGCTCGCCTCGACCATCTTCGACGGCGGGCGCGCCTTCGAGGGAGTTACGCCCGACCTCGATCGTCATTGCGCCCGCGTCAATCAATCTGCGGTCAACTTCGGGCTCAAACCGGTCGTCGATCTCGGCACGTGGCTCGGACTGGCGCGCGAAGGTATCGCCCATTTCCCGGCCAATGCCGAACTCTACATCCGCCCGATGTACTGGCCGCAGAACGGCATCGGCGGCGGAGTCCTCTTCGACCCGGAAACCACGGACTGGTGCCTTTGCATCTACGAATCGCCGATCCCGGAGCCCGTCGGCAGCGCGATTACGCTGTCGCCGTTCCGCAGACCGACCACCGAATGCGCGCCGGCCGATGTCAAGGCCTCATGTCTTTACCCGAACGGTTCTCGTGCGCTCAGGGAGGCCGCCTCGCGCGGCTTCCAGAATTGCCTGATGCTGGACATGCTCGGTAATGTCGCAGAGTTCGGCAATTCCAACGTGTTCATGGCGAAGGCGGGCGTTGTCTATACGCCTGCGCCGAATGGCACCTTTCTGAACGGTATCACGCGGCAGCGCGTGATCGAACTCTTGCGCGGTGACGGTATCACGGTGATAGAGGCACCGCTGCGCTATGCCGATTTCGTCACTGCAGACGAGATCTTTTCGACCGGAAACTTCGCAAAAGTCGCGCCCGTGATCCGGATCGACGACCGGCACCTCAAGCCCGGGCGCTTCTACGCACGTGCACGAAAGCTATATTGGGATTTCGCACACGGCGTGAAGCTCGCGGCGTGAGAGGGGCTATGTCGGCCCCGAACCGGCACGGAAGTTCTGCTGCCGGCTAGCCTTTTTGACGCCGCGATCCGACTTGCGAGCCTCTCTGGGACCGGTCAAAATAAGCGCGCTACGGTGAGCAATTCCAAGCCGGAAGATGATGATGCGAACACTCCTTCCGTTCTGTGTCGCCCTGGCCTGTCTCTCAGCAGCGATGACTCTGAGCTCGTCCAGCGCGAATGCAGTGTTCTGGCGTGGCCTGACCGCACCAACCAATATTGATTATCACGGCTTCACCATCCTCAGGGAGCCTCCGCCAAGCCCCTGCCAGTGGATACGGGTCAACGGCTATTACGTCCGCCAATGCGTACGCTAGCGGCTGCCCGTGCTTTATGTGAAGTGCCGGCGATTGGTCATCTCGATGCTGCCCGCCATCCAAGGTCGGGAATGGCCGATTTCGGCCGATCGATAGAATAGAGACTACCGACATTGGCGGCCGAATAGCGCCCTCAGTCCTCCATTGCGTTCAACTCCTTTACGCGTTTCTCGCCAGTCGACAACGCTGTGAATCGTCAGGTCCACGATAGCGCGCTCGGAAGGGCGAGCGCGTTGTCGCGCGTCGACCGAACTCCGGTCCATCTGCGAAAATGGTTAATCGAGCGAGGATTACCCCCTTTGATCCGCCTCACCACTCGATGGAGCAGGCGAAACCTTCGGGCCGAACCGTATAACTGGATTTAGTTGGCGGCAGGGGTCTTTTCGCCAACGAACGTTGCGATGTTCTGTCACCTCCAAAGAAGGGATTCTCCGATGTTGAAGTATTATTTTGAGACCAGGGAAGCGTTGAAGCGTCTGCGCACGGACCAGGACGGCGTGGTGTCGTTCGAGTACATCATCGTCGCGGTTTGTATCGTGGGCGCAGTGGGTGCTGTGTTCGGTGGCGGAGCTGGTGGTCAGATCGGGGCGGCGCTGACTACCGGGATCACCGCTATCACGACCGCTTTCGCTACCGCCATCGCGGGTTGATACAGGCGTCTGACCCCAGAGGGGGGCAATCCAAGCTGCCCCCCTTGTGTGCTCCTGCCTTTTCGTCTGCATTCCGCTTTTTTGAGGCGTGCATTTCATGAATTGGATTGCTTCCACAGCCTCGATTCTGGAAATCCTGTTGTTGCTCCATGTCGCAACGATCGATGTCGCGACGCGCTTGATCCGAAACGAGATTTGTCTGGCGCTGGCGCTCCTCGGGATCGTCAGTCAATTGCCCGACGCGATGCAAGTTGCGGAATCGCTGATAACAGCCGCCATTCTCTTTCTGCTGCTGTTTGTCGTGTACACTTTCGGAGGAATCGGCGGCGGCGACGTCAAGTTGCTGACTGCCTTGGCGATCGGTTTTCCCCCGACCGGCGCGATTCAGCTATTGACGATAACTGCGCTGGCCGGCGGGGTTCTTGCCCTGGTGCATCTGCTAATGCGCCTCCTGCCATATCCCGGGTTGGCACCCGCCGGATCGTCGCTCGCTCGCCGGGTCTACGCGATTGAGCGTTGGCGCCATTTGCGGCATGCCCCACTACCATACGGAGTTGCTATAGCGTGCGGCGGTATTTGGACCATCTTGAGCAAGGGATTATGAGATGTCATCCGCGTTGCGTCTGTCGATCATCGTGGTACTTCTGCTCGCGAGCACTGCGTTCGGGCTGATCGCCTACAACATGAACCTACCGAAGGCGCAGCCTGCGGCCCCGGCACAAGTCGCAGAGATGGCTCCGGCGCCGGCAGCGGCGCCGACCGCCGGATACTTTGTCGCCGCACGTCCGTTGCCGAAGGGGACATTGGCGCGCGAAGAAGATTTCGCAGTACGCCAAGTGCCGCCCGAACGTCTTCCAGCAGGGGCAATTCTTGAAACGCCCGACTCGAAGATTGGGCTTCCCGGATCCCTGGTTCGCAAGTTCGTCGAGGCTGGCAGTCCGATCACCTTGCAGGACGTATTGCGACCGCGAGATCGGGGTTTCCTGGCCAGCGTCTTGGCACCGGATAGCCGAGCCATCAGCATCAAGGTGGACGAGGAGTCTGGCGTCTCAGGGCTGATCAGGCCCGGTGATTATGTTGATATCCTGTTGACCCAGGTGTTCGAAAAGGCAGATCCCGCGCGCCGCGCCCTGAGTGAAACAGTTCTGAGCAACATTCGAGTCATTGCGATTGACCAGGAGATTGTGCAGGGCGGTCGCACCATAAGCTCGGTGGCCGGCAAGCAACCGCAAACCGTGTCGTTGGAGCTTGCGCCAGATCAGGTCAAGAAGGTCACTGTCGCAAAGCAACTCGGGACCCTCTCCCTAGCCGTAAGGGCAGCAGTCGAGCAGTGGGATACGGCGGCTGACACTGCCGCCATGTCCAGCTGCGATGTGTCGCCGGAACTTGCGCGGCAGAATGCAATTGCCGGCCGGACCGCAGCGGTCGTCGTTCATGCCGGCGGTCAGGTCAAGCAATACTCGGTCAGGAAACAGGACACAGCCGACGCTCTGGTCAACTGCGACGGATCGGTAGTTTCCCACGGGGGTGCGACGATGGTGGTTCAGGCAAGCAAGTTGCTGGAGAAACGTTGATGAGTGTTAACACTGCAATCGCTGCTTCGCCCGAAGAAGCTACCTCCGTCGTCACGCGCAACCGCATCGTCTGTTTTGTGGATGACGAGCTCAGTGCCGCAGCCCTGCGCAAGGGCCTCGAAGGTAGCAATATATCGATCAAGCGTGGCACGATCCGGAACGCGATACGAATGCTCGAAACCGACACCGATCTATTCGCGTTGGTGACGGACATCAGCGGCATCGATGATCCCTTCACCGAACTGGAAAGGCTGGCCGGGGTCTGCCCGCCCGATGTCCGGGTAGCTCTGATCGGCGAGAGCAGGGAGATCACCTTCTACCGCGCGCTGATGGAGCTCGGCTTGACCGAGTATCTGCCGAGGCCGATCACGCGGGACATGGTGCTGGACCAGCTGCGCCCGAAGCTGCTTGGCAACGTGGTGCACAGTCAGCCCGATCGTGGCGGGCATGTGATCTCGATCTGTGGTGCGCAGGGCGGTGCCGGCGCAACGAGTATCGCGATCAATCTCGCCCTGCAGCTGGCCGAAACCACCAAGGCTAAGGTCGCGCTGCTCGATCTGCATCTGCAAGGCGGCGAGACGGCGGTTATGTTGGGTGTTCAGCCCGGACCAGGACTCCGCATCGCTTTGGAGAATCCGATGCGGGCAGACACGTTGTTCCTCGAACGCGCGGCGATTGAGGTTAACGAGCGGGTTTGTCTGATCTCAGCGGATGAGGAGCTGGATGCGCAGCTCGACATCACTGAAGCCGGCGTGAGACACGTGCTGGGTCTGCTGCGCCAACGATTCAATTACATCGTTGTCGATGTCCCGGTGCCGTTTCCGGCATCCATCCACCCGGTGATTGCGCTTTCCCGTCATGTGCTGGTGCTGCTGGAAGCTGAGGTGACCGGACTGCGCAATGCTCATGCGGTGCGCGCTGCGGTAACCAATATCGCTGGCAAGGATCGGGTGTTTACTTTGCTTAACCGTGCCGATCGCCCCGGCGGCCTCCCCCGTGCGGCCGTTGTCAAGGCGTTGGGCGCAGAGCCAGACATGGTGGTGCCGGATCTCGGCAAAGGCATGACCCAGGCGGTCAATCTCGGAATTCCAGCGCTGAAGCACGTATCAGGACTGCGACGTCACCTCGCCCCCATCGTACGGGAGATCACGGGGCTCGGCGCCGAGCGGGAGGGTTGGCTGAGGAGGCTGCTTGGACGATGAAGACTTTCGGTAGGCGCGACGACGATACGCCAGCTCATTTGTCGGCATTGACGCCATTGCCTGCGTCGCCGCCCAACTTGCCTGCAGCTGCGCCCAGGCCCGAACCTCCGCCTCAGCGGCCTCTCATGCCAACCTCGCTCCGCGAACGGGTCATCGAGCAGATTGAGCCATCAGTGGCCGCGACTGTTTCGCGCGATGTCCTTCGGCGGCAGATCGAGCAAATCATCCATGGAATCGCCAACGAGGAACGGCTCGAGCTGTCAGCTCGCGAACAGGTTCAGCTGGCGGACGAGATTGCGGACGACATGACCGGCTACGGGCCGCTGCGTCCGCTTCTGCTCGATCAATCGATCAACGATATCATGATCAACGGACCGAGTAACATTTATGTCGAACGAGCCGGGAAGCTGGAACGGGTCGCGGTGCGATTCCGCGACAATGACCACATCGCATCGGTAGCGCAGAAAATCGCCGCGCAAGTTGGGCGACGCGTTGACGAATCCAGTCCGATGGTGGATTGCCGCCTGCCTGACGGCAGCCGGGTCAACATCATTTTTCCGCCGCTGTCGATCCATGGCCCCTGCATCTCGATCCGAAAATTTCCAAGCCGCCGTTTGGACATCGCCGGGATGATCGAAAACGGCTCAATGACGGCGGCCATCGGACAATTGCTCGAGATTGCCTCCCGGTCTCGGCTCAATGTTCTGGTCTCCGGCGGCACGGGGTCCGGCAAGACGACGCTGCTCAACGCCATGAGCCAATTCATCGATCACAGCGAACGCGTCGTCACCATCGAGGACGCGGCGGAGTTGCAGCTCCAGCAGCCGCATGTGATCAGCCTGGAGACCCGGCCTTCCAGCCTCGAAGGCACGGGGCAGGTGACACAGCGCGATCTCTTGTGGAATGCGCTGCGCATGCGTCCTGATCGGATCGTCGTGGGTGAGGTGCGTGGCGCTGAGGCATTTGACATGCTGCAAGCAATGAACACCGGCCATGATGGTTCGATCTCCACGGTGCACGCGAATAGTACCCGAGACGCGCTGACCCGCATCGAAAATATGGTGCAGATGGGGCAGGTGAATCTACCGACGCGCGCAATTCGAGCTCAGATCGTAGCTGCGCTGGATCTCATTGTGCAGGTTGAACGCATGCGGGACGGACAGCGCCGGATTGTTCAGATCAGCGAGGTCGTCGGCCTGGAAGGGGACGTGATTACGACCAATGACATCGCAGCCTTCGAGTATCACGAGGAGGATGTGCATGGGCGTATATCAGGCTCCTACAGGTGCAACCTTGCAACCCCGAAATTCAAGAGCCGTCTTGTCTATTACGGGCTGGATGGAGCTTGGGCCGAGGCCATGAGGCAGGTGTGATGCCGGAGTCTGTGATCGTCACTGTTCTGGCGCTCGCGATGTGCGCAGCAGCCATTTCGTTGTGGATCGATGCTCGGGAAAGACGCATCGATCGCCGGCTGTCGGTTGCCCTGCCGGCCTCGCATCCGGTTAATCTGCCATCCATTCGCCGGCTGGAGACCGGGTCTGGGTCCCTGTTTCTCCATCGCCTGGCCAATTACAATCCCGAGATCCCCTACATTTGGCATCCGGCCTATGTGCTGGTTCCCGGTGTCGTCGCAGCAGCAGCAACTCTCTATGCGATTCACCTGCTCGGATATTCCATCCTCTACGGGTGCATTGCCGCTGCAATCCCAGCCGTTATCGTGGTGCGAGGCCTGTTTGGATGGCAGCAACGCCGCGTTGCCCTCAAGCTTTTTCGACAGCTGCCTGATGCGATCCAACTGGTGACCAGTACCGTTCGATCGGGTCTGCCCGTGCACGAAGCGTTTCGCGCACTCGCGCGCGACATGCCGCAACCAACGGCTGGCCAGTTTGCCATCGTATGCAGCGAGGTGAATTTGGGGAGACCTCCAGAGCAAGCTGTCGAATCTGTCTATCAGCGAACGCAAGTGGCGGAATATGCAATATTTGCGGTGACACTTGCAGTCCAGTTGAAGTCAGGTGGCAGCTTGGCCGAAACTTTACAGAACCTGGGAGACACGGTCAGGCAGCGTGTTGCGCTGGCTGGTCGCGCCAAGGCGCTCGCAGGAGAGGTGATCTTTTCATCGCGAGCGCTGACGATATCGCCGTTAGTTGGAGGCGGAGTATTATACGCGGCCAATCCGCAGACCGTTGATCTGTTGTTCACTGATCCGGTTGGAAACAAGCTGCTGGCTTACGCGGTGGGCTCAGTGCTTCTTGGGGCGCTGGTGATAAGCTGGATGGTCAGAAGGGAAACAGAGCTGTGACTGTTGGCCTAGGTCTGGTAGCCCTCGCACTAGCAGCTGGCAGTGCGACCTGCGTCTTGATCATCCAGGAATTACACCTTCGTGCATTGGACACGCGGGTATCGAACGCCGTGATGGGTATCCCTTACCGGCCGGCCCCGTTCCAAGACGTGACCGGTTGGTTTTCATGGCTCGGCATGCGGTACCGCCGCTTCTACGCCGAGGAAAATCTGGATCAACTACGCGCGATCCTTCAATCGTCAGGTTTCAATCATCGACGAGCGTTGCCAACCTGGATCGGTGTCAAAGCCGTCAGCATGTTCCTTTGCCCAATCATCGCCGCGGGTGTTGCCCTGCTTCTCGGGAAGGCACTGACGGATGTGCTGGTCTTCACACTCATGGGCGTGATGATCGGGATTTTGGGGCCGCGATTGATACTGACCGTGATGAAGCGGCGGTTTGATGCTGCCATTCGGGTCGGCACCCCGGATATGATCGATTTGCTGGTTGTATGTAGCGAAGCGGGAATGGGTCTGGAGAGCGGTCTTGTACGAGTAGCGCAGGAAATGAGCCAGACCAATCCCCCTGTCGCGCGGGTCTTGCAAGGTCTTATTGACGATCTCCGGATATTGCCAAGCCGCAGCGAGGCATTCGAGAAATTAGGGGCTACGTCGGATGGGCTTCGCCGCTTCGGCACCATGGTCGCTCAAAGCCTGCAATACGGAACGCCGGTGGGCCAGGCTCTGCGGAGTATCGCTGTCGATCTCCGGCGAGAGCGTATTACCAAGCTTGAAGAAAGGGCACACAAGCTGGGCGCCAAGCTGACCATTCCGATGGTGTTGTTCCTGCTCCCAGCCATGTTCGTCATTTTGGGAGGAAGTCCCATTCTGCACCTGGCGCGTTCGTTTGCCAGCTTCGGTAAGTAGCCATGAGCACGGTTACCCTGTCGAAAACCTCCTCTTACGATCGAACGATGCAACTGTTCGGCGGCATGTGGTTCATGTTGCTGGCACTCGGCGTCGCCATTAGAATCGGGGCATTCACCGATCCCTGGCCGTCGCTTCTGTCAAGTTTTTGCCTTGCCGTTTTCTACACGCTCCTGGCGGTGTTGATCATGACCAGGTCGCCGGCAAGGGCGCAGGCGGATGGCCTCCTCCCGAGAATAGCGGCGTTCGTCGGCACCTATATGCCATGGACGATCGCCTTCTTCGGCAAAACCGACCAAGCGTTACCAAACCTGGCATCCACCGCTTGCGTGTTGATCGGCATGATCATGATGCTGGTCACCATCCGGCACCTTGGTAGGTCATTCAGTTTGGTGCCGCAGGCGCGCAATGTGGTGCAAACGGGTCCGTACCGGTGGATCAAGCACCCGCTCTACCTCTCGGAAGAAATCGCGGTGCTCGGTGTCGTGCTGAGAAACCTGACAGCGCTGACAGCGGTCTTGCTGGTCCTGCATATCGGCGTCCAGGTTTGCCGAATTCTTTACGAAGAAGACCTGCTTCGGCGCAATTGCCCCGAATATTCCAGTTACGAAGCATCACGTTGGAGAGTGGTCCCTTACGTTTGGTGAGCGGCTATGCGTAGCCGAATTGTCATGGACATGGTTCAAATCGCTACTGTTCGGACGCCGCGATCGGAAGTGGTAAGCGTCGGTCGAGGCAGGCGCGCGTGTCGTAAAAAATCGTTCAGTGCGGATCAGCGCGGCGCCGTCGCGTTTGAGACAATGATTGTTTATGTATTCCTAGTGGCGTTCCTGCTCATGCCGCTCGCCGACGTGGCCGCCGCGGGCTTCCAGTTTACCGCCGCCTGGGCGGCGTTGCGCGGCTTCGGGCAGTATGTGCAGTACTACAATCCGCTCGGCCCCGACGGCACGGTGACCTGGAGGGCAGGGCTACAGACAACGGTCGCCGGTTACCCGATCAGCAACATCCAGGTCATATGCGGCGACGCACGCGCTGCCTGCTCATCAGGCAATATTGCTACTCCGAAGTATTTCACATTCACGACAACCGTGACTTTGGCCCCGATTGCGTTGAGACGGGTTCTGTGTCCCACCACTTGTACGTACACGCTGCTTTACTCAGAACGCTTCCAGTAGGTGCTTCCATGCGTCATCTGCTTCATTCACGACGAGGCTCGGTCGCATTCGCAACAGTCATCGCCCTCGTGCCACTCATCGGAGTTGTCTCACTTGGGGTCGAGGCCGGATCGTGGTACGTCACCAAGAAGAACACGCAGAACGCTGCCGATGCGGCAGCCTATTCGGGCGCCTTGCGGCTTGCATGCGCGATTGCTGGTGCGACCAACTGCGATCCACAATCGGTGGATTATCGCGGCAAGGAATTCGCGGCACAGAATGCGTTTTGCAACTCAAATCCAGTGGACAACACGCCCTATCCTGACAGTCGGTGTGTTACGACCCTTCCGAGCAGAATCTCGCGGGCCGTGCAGATCGATATCGGCGACTACGTCGGCGACGCCAATGCGGGCACGTTCACAACGCCACCTAAAGGTACGGGTAACGCCGTTCGCGCCGTAGTGAGCCAGCAACAGCCAGCCTACTTGGCGGCTGTGTTGGGTTTTAAAACCGTGAAAATCCCCTCCCAAGCCATTGCTCTGGTCCAGAACCCGACAAAACTGTGTGCGTTGGCACTCGGGCCCGACTCAGGCGCACTCAAGCTTGGTGGTAACCTCAGCAACAACGGAAGTGGCTGTGGGATGATGTCGGACACCACTGTTCAGTTTGCCAGCACGCCGACTTTCACGGGTTCCGGATGGGCGGTTTACGGTGCAAGTGGCTGCACCCCTTCAGGCACCTGTAGCGATCCTGGCGTGACGCACAACTATTTCATGCCGAACGCGACCAATCCGCTTAGCAAGTTGGACGGCGAATCGTTCAACAGCAGGACCGGCAATACCAACCCGGAAACAAAGGTAACATGTCCCATCTCGCCAGCGCCGCCCGCCGGCACTAAGACTTGTTACACGACGTCCCCGAATGCTCCTCCTGCGACTGGGGCGTACGGAAGCCTGACGGTGACGACCGGAGACTATTTGGATTTCGCTCCAGGCACATATGTTTTCTATAATGCGACAATAAAGATCAATGGCGGAACGGTCACCTGCAACGCCTGCACAAAGTGGCCGCCTGCTGGCACAGGTCTGGGCGTAACCCTAGTATTGTTGGGAGATTCGAGCCTTTCCATCAGCGGCGGCACGGTGACTCTCTCTGCTCCTGTTACCAACACGTTCTCGTCCGATCTGAACGGCGTTCTGATCGATGATCAAGCGCCGACGAAGTCCAAAAACGCTGTCACGATCAACGGCGGTGGTGCGGTCGCTTTAGGGGGGGCGGTGTATTTTCCGTTCGTCGACGTTACCTGGAACGGAGGGACTCAAAGTTCAAACACAACGTGTTCAGAAGTGATCGCCAAAACACTCACCATGAGCGGCGGCGGCTTCCTGAGTACGCAAGGGTGCGGTCCCGTCGCTTACACCCAAGTTGTCGGTTTGGTGCAGTGATGAGAAAGCTCGACAATCGCGGTGTCGCGGCGTTCGAATTTGTTCTCGTCTTCACCGCGCTTTTCACATTGATATTCGCCATCTTCGATGTCGGACGCTATGCGATCACCATACAATCATTGCGGACGCTCGCGAGCGCCGGCGCCCGGGCAACGATGATCAGGTGCTACACACCTGACGTAACCAACAACACGTCACCGTCCGGCTGTATCGATATCAATACCTACCTGCCTGTCGCACAGAGGCAAAATGTTGCGCCTTTCCTGTATTTCGGCGGTCTTACGCCAACGATGACCGCGGGGTCCAGCCCCACCAATTTGACTATTACGGCTTCTCAACCAGGTTTTAAGATGCTGATGCCGATAGTATTCGGCATAAAGTTGAACGCGCCGAGCGCGTCCACAAGTATTCCCTTCTAGCACACTTCCCAGCATCACCGATGAACACCCGATCAGCCCCTGGCGATTAGAACGATGCCGGATGCGATGCCAAGACAAGCGCCATCATCATGACAAGTGTGACCGCATCATCGGCGCAGGCCGCCGTGAATACGGCAGCATGCCTTACCGTGTTGACTGGTATCACCGTATGGCCGCGCCGGTCGAGTTGGCTAAGTGCGTGGGCATGTAACGATGCCAGAGCTATCTGCGTCTGGCCAGGCGCATCTCCAAGCGCGCGACTCGACGTTCCTCCGACTGCGGAGCGACGACGGGAATTCGTACCCGAGACGGTTGTGCTGCAGGATTGTTCCGAACAGGCGGAGAGAATGATGCTCCCTGGCAACATTGGAAAGTTTTCTTGGCTGCATGCGGCAATGCGGTAAGCGTCTCTTCTTGCAAGGAGGCAGCATGAGGGACGATGATCTTGGAAACACGAAGTAACGAATTGTAGTGGGACAGAATGTAAGCTCTCCTACGTGGTGCGCGGAGGAGAATTGTTGGGGACATCGAGCACGTAGATTTGCGGGTATAGCCGTGAATCGGGGCGGGGGGACTCGAATGGGTGGCGCTGGCGTTTCGGGGAAGACGGTAGGGGGACTTCTCGCCTTCGGCATGATGGGCCTTGGCGCGGCGGTGGTCTTGTTTGGGTCCGCCGACGGCGCGGAGGCTGCAGACCGGCGGAGCTCCTCCGGCGGCGTCTTCGTCAGCGAGATGAGCGATGTCCAGCGGGTCAAGGTCGTCGTCAACAAGTCGCGCACCTTCAAAGTCGATACGGCCTTTGCGACGATCGTCGCGGGGTCACCCGACATCGTCGATGTGAAGTCGCTGAGCGATCACCTGATCTACGTCCAGGGCAAACAGACCGGCACCACAAACGTCATACTATTTGACTCTTCAATGAAGCAGATCGGGATCCTCGACGTCGAGGTCGTGATCGATACCGGCAATCTACAGCAGAACATCCGGAGCAGCACCGGCGGGCAGGGTATCCGCGTGTCGGCCTCCGAGGGGCAGGTGGTGCTCAGCGGTACCGCAGCCGACGCGGTTACGGCCGAGCGGGCGATGGCGATCGCCACCAGCACCGTTGCGAAAGGGGGAGTCGTCGTCAACGCCATGAGCGTCGCGGCGCCGCAGCAGGTGATGCTGGAGGTACGCTTCCTCGAGGTCAGCCGGGAGGCCGGTCGAAACCTCGGCGTGAACCTTTCTGCGGCGAATGCCAACGGCACGAACATCGGTCGCTCCGGGCTGGGCGGTGTGACCGCCGCCGGTCGAACACCGATCGGTGGTATCAACACCACCAATGGTCCCCTCGGTGCTGGCGGGGGGCCTGTCGGGAGTGCCCCGACGGGTAGCCTCCCTGTCCTCGGAACGGTAGGGACGCTGTTGGGGACCGCGGGCGGTGTAGCACCTGCCCCGTTCGGAAGCTTGCTGACCAGCCTCATTCGAACCAGCAACGGTGGCTCAGTGGACATGCTGATCTCCGCATTGGAAACGAAGGGATTGGCGCGTCGACTGGCGGAGCCGAATTTGACCACGCTGTCCGGCGACGCCGCCCGCTTCCTAGCCGGCGGTGAGTTTCCAGTGCCGATACCGACTCAGACGACAAACGGCTTTCCCACCATCACGATTGAATACAAAAAGTTCGGTGTTGAGCTTGCCTTCGTCCCCACCGTGCTCTCGCGCGGCGTGATCAATCTTAGGGTCGAGCCGTCGGTCAGCGAGCTCGATTTCACCAATGCCATTACCATTCAGGGCACGACCGTTCCGGCTCTCACCCGTCGCGACGCGCGGACCACGGTCGAGTTGCGCGACGGCCAAAGCTTTGCCATTGCCGGCCTGCTCCAGACCCGCAATCGCCAGGACGTTTCGCAATTGCCGTGGATTGGCTCGGTGCCTGTGATTGGGACCTTGTTCAGCAGCAAGTCGTACCAGCAGGAGGAAACGGATCTGGTGATCATCGTGACGCCGCGCCTGGTCGCGCCGGCGGCGCCCGGTCAGCAATTGGCCTCGCCGCTCGACTCGCGTCTGCCGGCCAACGACGTCGATTTCTTCCTCAACGGCCAGACGGAAGTTCGCAAGCGCTACGACGATTACGTCAATTCCGGTGGTGAGGTGAAGGGACCGTACGGCCATATCATTGCGCCTGAAGTCAGGGCGCCCGTCGTGGCCCCGGCCGCTGCCGTCGACCAGCCGGTCGTCAAAACCCTAAACTAGAGGACGCGCGAGATGACCATGAGGTATCTAGTTCTGCTCGCGCCCTTCCTCCTTGGGGGGTGTTACGGTCTCTACGGTCATGACGAGGTGGACCGTTACTTTCAGCGTTCCGACACCGTCACGATGAGTGCGGGTAACGCCAAAGAGGTCAACGCCGTCACCCATACGATCCATCCGTGGCCGCGATACGTCGGCGACCGCAGGATCGCGTACGACGCTCGGCGCGTTGGCGCCGCCGTCTCGCGATACGGCAACACGCAACAGCCGGTGGATCAGCTTCCCGATAATGGTGATCCGACGAGACAAATGGGCCAGCGGCCTCCCGTCACCCAGAATGTCAACGTGACCGGATTGGGAGCGGGAACATCGGGCGGAATCTCGGTGCCGGTCGGCGCGCCGGCGGCGGGAGCTAGGTAGCGGCTTTTGGTAAGTGAATTTAGTGACGAGTATTTTGCGCTCGGCGGAGTGAGTCGGTTAGGCCGGGCGGGGGACAAGGGTTATGCGAGCTATTGTAATGCTGACTTGCTGCTGGCTTGCGCTAGGCCTTGCGGGGTGTGACTACACGCTAAGGGAGGCCGCGATCGTGGCCCCCGTCGATCCGCCGGGCGGGGACCCCGTGCAGGAGCCGACCGACGTCAAATATTACCCGTCGGACGAACCCGTCCGGCTGGGACTGGAGCATTTCAATCGCGGCAGCTACGGGCTATCCCAGCGCTATTTCAAGGACGCTGTCGAGAAATCACCGAAGGACCTGACGGCCTGGATCGGGCTCGCCGCGAGCTATGACCGCCTGCGTCGTTTCGACCTGGCTGATCAGGCCTATGCGCAGGCGATTAGGCTGGGAGGCGAAACCGTTCAAATCCTGAATGACCAGGGATATTCGTACATGCTGCGCGGCAACCTGAATGCGGCGCGGCGAAAGTTTGAAAAAGCCTACTCGCTCGATCCGGGTAACCCGGTTATCGCCAATAACCTCGAGCTTCTCAACGGCAGTCGCAGGTTCATCGAAAGGCCGCCGAATAATCAACCATAGGCAGAGCGTGTGCCAGATTGATTTTTATTGATATTTGGTCGTCCGGTAAGAAGCCGAATTGAGCGGGGCGGGACAGGCGAGCGTTCGCCATAGCTTGACCAGGAACAGGCACAAGAGTTCTCTGAGGCAGGCGAGGATGCGGCGGAAGTTGTGCTGAGAGAACGACGTTGGCGGCGTCGCCGGCGCGGCCTTTGAGGTAGCAGCGGCCGAGGTGACCTTCGGCCTTCAGGTGTCCGATGATGGGCTCGATGGCGGAGCTGCGCAGCTCGCGCTTGATGACACCGAAAACGCGCGCTTTTGGCCGGAGATGAGTGTTTCGGTGCGGCCAATGACGTCCCGCAGGGTGTGACCGTCGTACGGGTTATCGGGCGGCGCCCTGGCGTGCAGAACGAACAGGCCACCGGGAGCGCGGCGGTTGTTGCTGACGATGGAGGCCTTCACGCCGAACTCTAAGGCGCGGCGGCCTTGCCTTCGCCGATGCACTCCACCTCCGGGGCATGGAAGGAATAAAGCTTCCAGCCAGGCTGGCTCTGGTGTTGCGAGCGGTTCTGCGTGGCCCGCCCAAGCGGGAGGGCGAACGCCTCCTCCAGTGCTGGCTGGTCCAGTGCGGCTGGCCCCCGATCCTGCGGCGGATGTCGCGGATGATCCGGCCCAGCCGGCTGCGCAGGATGCGCAACTGCCGCTGAAGCCGCTTGAACTGTTTGGCATGGGCGTAGCGGCCGCCGGCCTTGGCGACACGAGAATAGGATTGCCGCAGGCCTGACGCCGTGCCTTCTCGACAGGCGGTTGACCCCCTTGATGGCCGCATGCAGCAGCTTGGCATCGGCCGTAAACGTGATGGCCTTCGGCTGCACCGTGGTGTCGACCGTGACCAGCTTGAGGTCTTGGCCGCGTAACGCCGCCGGCCTCGTGCGCCAATGGCTCAGGTCCGAGCGCTCGTGCGGGAAGACGTGTTGGAAGAACTCCTCGCCGGTGACGAACTGGAAATACGGGTCGTGGACCCAGCGCTCGCACACTCTTCATCGGACGGCCCGTAAATGTGCTTGAGCAGCAATGCTCTCTGTCTCAAGTTGCCGCCATTGCGCAACCAAAACGTCGTCGCGTCAGCTCCGCAGTCTGCCAATCGCAACCCGCGATCTCACACTATCCCCATAGCCGCACCACCGCGCATATTCTCCCGCGCCTTCACAGGGCGAGTTTGGTAGCGCCCCGGCGGCAGATTCCTAGCAGGGGAGGCACGCGCGCTGCGGCCAACGGCCCGCACGCTACGCGGCAGGCTTTTTGAATAGTCCCACCAAGAGCGACGGCCCGGCATTAAAGTAAGTGAATCTAAGGCTGCATACGAAGAGGTACCCCTTTTGAAATTCGACAGTTGGCGCTCTGCGACAAGTTAGCTTCTTCACATCCGAGGCGGAAAGCCGGATTTTGCGACGCTGGGAAAACTCGGCGACTGGCGAGGACAAATTCAGTTGGAGGTGACACCGATGCCGCTCGCACCTTTCTACACGGCCCATTGCAATGTGGATCTCGAGCCTTCGCCGATCGAACCATCGTGGATCATCGAGGGCAATCCGGAAGCTCGCTCGCGCCTTTTGTCGAAGAGCGGATGCAAAACTGCTTGGACCCTGGTCTGGTCGTGCACCGAGGGCCGATTCAACTGGCACTATGATTTTGACGAAACAATCATGATCCTGGAAGGATCCATCGTGCTCGAAAGCGATGGCATGCCGCCGAAACGCTATGGCGTTGGTGACTTAGTCTTTTTCCGCAGCGGCGCCAGCGTCAAATGGTATGTCGAGGGTTATGTGAAGAAGGTCGCTTTCTGCCGCCTGACAAATGCGCCGGTGCTCGGTTATGCCATCCGCGCCCTCAACAAGCTCAAGTCCGTGATCAGGCGGAATAACCCGGCCCTAGTCCCCGCGCTGGTCTGTTTTAACCTGCTCGCCTAAGCTGGCGCATTCAAGTGGCACCCAGCCTCATGCGGGACTGGTAGAACTGGAACAATGCGCTTGACGGCGCGTTTGCTTGCGCCTCCAGCCGAAAGGTGCCCCCCCGACTGCTAGAGGAAAACCCGCAAGGCGGGTTGGCGGCCCCTTGGTCGGGGCCGTTTAAGTTTAAGGTAAGGCCGTCTCAGCCCAAGACTCGGCACCTTACAAGAAAAGGCCCCAGCCCGGGGGGCCTCCCGGCTGGGGCTCTAGTTTTCCGGCACAACCATTTGGATAGAAGTGCCAGCCTCCTCAAGATCGAATATCGTCAATACGGGCACGGTATGGCGAGAGCTTGCGGAAAAATAATCTAACATATGGCGCTCAAGGCGATTGTGTGATCCTCCGCCACTATGGATCGCAAGTGGCCACCTTGATCCAGAACTTCAGCCGGCTACCGCGGTAGAGGGTTGATCGCTGCGCGCGTGATCGAAAACTGAACGATCAGGAAAGTCAGCCCGAGGATCCCGGGACTGTCAGAAACCTCGACGCGCCATGTGTTGTCCTGCCACAACGGACCGTCCGGTCCATCGTTGAGAATTTGTCCGCACAATTCGATCGCGGCTGCTTCCGCAGCTTCGATGTCCGGAAGCTCCAGCCCGACGTCATCGAAGACGGAAATGCCGTTGTGAACGTGGAAGAAGAAGCGGGTCATCTGCACGACTCCCCTCCAAGGGACCGTAGCGAGGAGAACGCCCGATCTCACTCCGCCAATATGGGTGACCCGATAACTAGACCGACTGTGGAACCCGGAACGCGGCTCTTTTGAGGGAGATGAATGCCCTTAGTGGGTAGGTTTTCTAGTCAGAGCCCGAGCCGGCGGACTTCGCCTGGTCGAAGCGCATCTGATTTCACGCGCAGGCGGTGCTGCAAAAGCCTCGTGTTGTGCCCGTCGCCTACGACCCGTGCGACCGCTTGGGTCGCCTTCTCAGGTTTTACCGCTGCAACCCAATATGACCTTTCCCCGTCGGGCGAGATGACCAGAATTATGGGTAAGCGGACCATCATCAAAAAATTCCGCACCGTAAGTGTCGCCGCCGGTGGTTGTGCCACTAGTCCCTAAAAGATACGCCGCCGAGTTCGAAATGTGCCGTCTCGGCGACGCCCTGTTTCAATCTGGGCCCGTGAAATCCCCGGCTGCTAGGCATCAGCAAAGCCCGTGCCGCGGGGCTTCGGTCCCGCGCTCACGCGGACGGTGCAGACATCGGGCCTATTGCTTTAGCCCGGCGGGCTTTTCTTTTGGCTTTTGCGGGCGCGGCAACCTGGGGCCTGCTTTCAGGCCGCTGTTCTTGTGCTCTGGTTGGTTGCTTCGGGCAGAGAAACCTCGCGGACCACCGCTGCTCGAACCTTCGTTGGACGTCCAGAGGGACGGCGGACATCGGAAAATCTCCTCGCCCCCGGGGGTTCGTTGCCTTAACGCTGAGGGGATCCAAAGGTTCTCAGCCATGCGCCCGGCACCCATGCAACCGGAAGCGTCTGGCGGTTGGCATGCTGGAAGGCTGTGACGCTGAAGCCGGCCCCGCCGGTTCTCGCGTTCCATTAACGTGCAGCGCTGACGTCAAGCTTACCAAGGGAGTTAAGTTGTCTGCGCGCTTCGCGGTGAAAGTTTGAGAAGGCTTATTCGCTCGATCCCGGCAATCCGGTCATTGCGAATTCCTGGACGGTGGTCGCAGTTCATCGAAAGGCCACCGAACAACCAGCCATGATTAATCGCGACCGTCCGCGATTGGCCTGGACCGCCCTCCGTGCCCGCAAGATCGCGTCCTAGCTCGGTCCGAGCACGGCATCCGCCTGACGACTGTCCTTTTTGAGGATGACGATTGCGCCATTTCTGATCGCAAACCTTGCGCCGATCAGTTTGGAGATTTTTTCCGTAAGAGCAGACGGGAAGGGGATAGTCGGCCCGCTGACGGGATCACCGACGCTGATGGGCGCCGTGGAAGCGTCCACGAGGGGCGCCGGCTTGATATAGTCGCGAACAAGCTGAATCTCTTCGCGAGAGAGAAGAAGAGGGGCTTCTTGAACGCGATTTTCTCGCGACGGTTGATTGTTTGGGCCGCTCACTTTGTCGAGAGCTTCCTTGCTCTTTTCGACCTGATCGAGCCTGGCGACGCGCTCCCTCAGCGGAAGCAGCTCGCGTTGCATGGCCGTCAGTTCGGATCTCAAGGATTTGACCTGCATGAGGGCGGCTATCGCGCCGGCGCAGCTCGCGATGACGAGCAGGCTCAGCAGCGCGAGCAGCAGGCGTTCGATATTTGCGCCCGAGTGCCGGGTCACTTTCGGCGGTTGGCCCTGCTCGAGATGACGGCGCCAGGTGCCGATGGCGCCCTGCATGCGCTGCGCTAGCCTGCTCAGGATATTGGAGCTTGAAGATAGGTCTCGCAGCCCGGAGCCGAATTTGGAGATCAAGAAAGCAGGAGCATCCGAGGCAATCTCATCGTCGCTATGATATGCAGATGCTTCGCTACCTTTCACATGCGGACGACCGTCATTGGTTCGACTGGGCATGCGCGGGTCAGCAGGCGGGGAAGTCGTTGATAGGGCTTCCGGGCCGCCTGTCTCACCGTGAGGGGCGATGAGATCTGTGTTCCGGTCAATTGACCGAGGTTCAAGGTCGAATTTCTTCAGGGGCGTCTCACTGATCGAGCCGTCAATCAGGTTCGGCGACAGGGTAGAGGCAAAGTCAGGTTCAGGCAACTCGCGCCCAGAGAACGCCTCTCACGACAGCATCAGGCGCGCGGAAAGCGGGTACGCCCTAGCGTGCGGACCATGGCCATCCCAGTGCTGGTTGCGGCTTTTTGGCTTGCGGCCGCGCTGGGGGTGGTGCCGAATTGTGTGTCTGAGCAATGTTGGTCGGCTGGCGCGGTCGCGGCAGTGGTATTTCGGACGTCACCTTTGGCTCCTCGGGGCTCACCTTCGGCTCTTCGGGGATCAACTTTGGCTCCGAAGCGTTGGCGATGACTCGGGCCAGTTGTTCCTGGCTTGCGTTGAGCCGCTCGGCAACCGTTTCGCTTTCGCGCGCGGCCCGTATTTGAGTCGCCCTGATCTGGTCGATGATATCGTTGTTGCGAGCTATTTCTGCCTGGCTCGCCTTGAGTTGGTTTGCGACATTTTCATTGTCGCGGACTAATTGTCCCTGCCTCATCTCGAGCTGTGCGACCGTTTCCCTCAAGGTAGCGAGATCATGCGCCATCGATTGAAGCTGTTGCGCAAAATCGGACGACTGGGCGATCGCAGTCGGCGCGGCCTGTGTCAGAGGTGCTGGGTCTGACGGGGCGATGGTTTCCGTATATACGGAGGACGACCACCACCAGGCAGCAAAACCGATGGATGCCGCCAATAGAGAGCCGACGAAAGCCAGGTAGCGCCAATCCGAAAAATAACGAATCGTAGGCAGTGGACGACCAAGCGTCTCAATACCGGTCTGCGGGTCCCGCGGATGGACCCTCGCGTCGCGCGCGAGGTTCGAAAGCTGTTCCTCCAAGCTCGCAAACGGCCCTTCCGTAAGTTTGTCGTCCAGCGTGGAATCCATTAGAGGCTCCGTATCAAACGCGATGCGACCGCAGCTGCGCTACGGCAAGCTGCGAAGCTTCGTGGGGATGAGCATGCGGCCTGCACGTCAAATCGTTTGTCTCTTATGATGCATCCTTGAATGTCCCTGCGTTTTTAACCCAGCCGGCGAGGCGGAACTATGTTCGGTGGCCGGAGAAACTACGCAAGGAACCCTTACGCTTCTGTCTGGTGGCGCATCCGCTGAGAGTCCGCGGCCCGAAAGCGGCGGCCTGGGCAGAATGCCGCACGGCGCCGCAAGCGAGTGGCAGAAACGATTGCAGGAGGTGGATCAGGCCCATCCCACGAGGTACCCCGCAATGGGGGCCAGCGAACGGGGGCTTGCGGCAAAGTGGCATCTTCACGCGCTCAGCTGGCAACCGGATTATGCAGGTCCCGGGAAAGTCGGCAACGAGCGCCACCGGGATTTTCGAAGCCGTGCAGATTGATATTCAGCCGGGGGCCAAAATGCTTGCGCTTACTGAAGCGGTACATTCCAAGGTGAATGATCTAGAACCTTCGCCGATCGATCCTTCCTGGATCATCGAAGGCAACCCGGAAGCCCGCTCGCGCCTTCTGTCGACGAGCACATGCAAGACCGCTTGGACCCTGATCTGGTTCTGCACCCGGGGCAAGTTCAACTGGCACTATAATTTCGACGAGACGGTGGTGATCCTCGAAGGATCGATCGTGGTGGAGAACGATGGCGCACTGCCGAAGCGCTACGGTGCTGGTGACGTGATCTTGTTTCGCGCCGGTACGCGCGCTAAGTGGCAGGTCGAAGATGACGTGAAGAAGGTCGCCTTCTGCCGCCTGACCAATCCATTCCCGTTGGGCTTCGCTATCCGAGTAGCCAACAAGCTCAAGTCCCTGATCACACGGACACCTCTGTCATCACGTCTTACTTGAGGGGCCCAAGAAGTAGCCCCGCGCTGTAGAGGACCCTGCACGAAGTGTGATGAGCATCGAGCGAGCGGCGTGATGTAATTCACAAGGACAGGTACGGCCAGGAATAGCTTGCGCGCTTCAAACTGGAGGGAAGCGCCATAACGGCCGGTAGCCATCGGATTTGTGAGCGCTTTCGGCGAGTGGGCTGGGGGAAAGGGGCGTTAGGTCAGCGGCTCTGCGGTTTTCCGACCTTGTGCTTGAGGACTTTGACGGCCGCCTCGGGCGCGCCTGGTGCGAAACAGCCGAAGAGGACACCGATCATGCAACGCTGATGCGACATCTGATGGAAGGCCATTATGAACGTCCCGCTCGTATCGTGGCTTTTAACATTGCAGAGGGTTGGTCGCGCGATGTGACCACGGACATCGCCGATGAGCTGCGCCGTCGCTTCGTGGAGATTGAGGACGTAGCGCCCTCGGTCCTGGAATTCCTGGATAGAGCCCGCAAGGCGCTGAGAGGCAGATTCGTAAAATGCATCCGGCGAGCCCATGTCCGGCTCATACGTATCGCGTGGGTGAAGAACGCCGGCCGCAGATTTCGTTGGTCGAGAAGCTGCTTAACCAGCGTGTCGACGGTCTCATTCTGGCTACCCTATCGCAGCACGACGAACTCGTCTGATATAGTCTCGAGCGCGGGCTGCCAGTCCTTCTGGTCAATCGCCTAGGAAGCACGGGATCGCGTCCCGGAAGGGCTTGGGGCTCGCCTGTCTCAGTGAATGAAATGTCGCGACCGGCCTCGCGACCAGCTCTCTCGTTCGGACAGTGGATGAATGGGGCCGCGGCCCGCCTAGGACGTGCGGCCCGCACCTTTAGCTGAAGAACGCTGAGGGTACGAAAATCGAACCGTCCATTAGCCTGCGGCGGCGAATTCGGACAATGCTCTGACTGTGCTGACGGATCGAGAGCGCCAGATCATTCGGCTGGTCTCGGAAGGACTCTCGAACGCTTGGCGAGCCGGCGGTCACTGCAGGCTATTGCGTGACCGAGAAGTGAAGTGTGAACAAGGGCAGACTGGATAGTTCGGGGCTGTTGCTCACCTCAATCCGCCAGGACGGGTGGTCCTGGAATGGCCCAATGAGCTCGCTGCTGAGAATCTCGCAGCTCAACTCAATGGCCGCCGTTCTCGCGGCGTCGATGTCCGGCAAGTTCACCCCGAGGTCATCGGGCACTGAGCCGCCATCGTGAACATGAAAGAAATAGCGAGGCATCGGCGCTTCCGTAAAACGGTTGCATCCCTGGGGTCCAACCAGAACTGGTGTAGCAATGGCGTCCCGGAATGGACCTACGACAAGGTGCCGTTTCACGTCCATGATCATTGGTGGGTACCTCAAGGTCTCCCGAGATCCTCTTGGTTGACATGGACAGTTGCTTCTTGCGGACTGAAGGTCGGGTTGCGCCGTCTCTGCCCACTGCGGCGTGTTCAGCGGCCCCGGCTCCCCTGCGAATTAGCCCCCCGCCGGGGCCGCGATCTCTCAGATTCGAGAGCACCGGCGCCGGTAGATAGTCCGGCCAATTGATCCGCCCTCTGGCGTTCGCGCATGCTCTTCCGGCGACGACGATCGAGTTGTTCGGGGGCGTGCGCGGGAGCGCAGCTCCGACGGAGTAACCCGCGGTTGCTGCGAGCGCTCCCCCGATTCGACGATCTCAATTGTGCAATAGCGGTGTATTGAGCGTGATCACCATTCTGCGCGTGCAGTTTCTGGATTGTCGGCGAGCTGGGAGATCTGACCGTGTGCGGAATCATCGGCATTCTGGGGCGAACTGCGGTTTCAGATCGTTTGGTCGATTCACTCAGGCGGCTCGAATATCGTGGGTATGACTCGACGGGCGTGGCAACTCTCGATGACGGTCGTCTCGAACGCCGCCGAGCCGAAGGCAAGCTGAGGAACCTGGAAGCGCGCCTGCTCGCCGAGCCACTGGGCGGTGATGCCGGAATCGGGCACACGCGCTGGGCCACGCACGGCAGGCCGACGGAGCACAATGCCCATCCACATGCGACCGAGCGTGTCGCCGTGGTGCACAATGGCATCATCGAGAATTTCCGGAAACTGCGCCAGGAACTGGAGCAGAAGGGCGCCACCTTCGCTAGCGATACGGATACGGAAGTCGTCGTACATCTCGTTCATTCATATCTGCTGATGGGCTACTCGCCTCAGGAAGCCGTGTGGGCGTCGTTGCCGCAGCTGCGTGGCGCCTTTGCGTTGGTGTTCCTTTTCAACGGATATCGCGACCTTCTGATTGGAGCACGCAAGGGTTCGCCTCTGGCGGTGGGCTATGGCAACGGCGAGACCTATCTCGGTTCCGATGCGATTGCGCTCGCTCCCTTTGCCGATGGCATCAGCTACCTCGAGGACGGTGACTGCGTGGTGTTGTCGCGTGAGAAGGGGGTGATCAGGGACGCGAATGGCGCGATTGTTGCCCGCGAGGTATTGAAAACGGGTGGGGCGTCGTTCGTCGCCGACAAGGCCAACTATCGCCATTTTATGGCAAAGGAGATTTGCGAGCAGCCGGACGTGGTCGGCCGCACGCTCGCCCACTATGTCGATATGAGAGCCGAGCGGGCGGCGTTGCCGATCAAGCTGCCGTTCCACTTCAGCGACGTGAGGCGTGCGACGATTACGGCTTGCGGCACCGCAAGCTATGCTGGCGCCATCGCGAAGTACTGGATCGAACAGCTGGCACATATCCCGGTTGATGTCGATATTGCCTCCGAATTCCGCTATCGCGAAGCGCCAATCCGCAAGGGCGACCTCGCGATCTTCATCTCGCAATCCGGCGAAACCGCCGACACGCTGGCTGCACTTCGCCATGCCAGGGACAAAGGGGCGCACACCGTCTCTGTCGTGAACGTGCCGACGTCCACCATTGCGCGCGAGAGCGAAACAGTGCTGCCGACGTTGGCTGGTCCGGAAATCGGCGTCGCTTCCACCAAGGCTTTCACATGTCAACTGACGGCGCTCGCCGCCTTCGCTGTCGCGGCGGGTGCAGCGCGCGGCGAGATCTCCGCGAGCGAGGAGAGGGGGCTGGTCAGAGAGCTGATCGAAGTGCCGCGTTTGATGGCGGCAGCTCTTGCCAGCGAACCGCAGATCGAGAAGCTGGCTCGCACCATCGCGAAAACGCGGGACGTGCTTTATCTTGGCCGCGGCACCAGCTATCCGCTGGCGCTCGAGGGTGCGCTGAAGCTGAAAGAGATCTCCTACATCCACGCCGAAGGCTATGCCGCAGGCGAACTGAAACACGGCCCGATTGCCCTGATCGATGAGAACATGCCTGTCGTGGTCATCGCGCCCTTCGACAGTGTGTTCGAAAAGACCGTGTCGAACATGCAAGAGGTCGCCGCGCGCGGGGGCAGGATCATTCTGATGACGGATGCCAGGGGAGCGGCGGAGGCGGCCGTCGAGCCCGAAGCCACGATATTGCTGCCGGACATGGTGCCGACCTTCGCGCCGATCGTCTACGCCGTTCCAATCCAGTTGCTCGCCTATCATACGGCCGTGATCATGGGCACCGATGTGGACCAGCCGCGCAATCTCGCCAAATCCGTGACGGTCGAATAGAGGCGAATGTCCCTTGCATCACAGTGTCTCGCGGTCGCCGACGCCGCCGGCAACGCAGCGAATGTGCGGCCAACACCCGGATCTGATGGGGAGTACTCCCTTTGGGTCGAAAACGATGACGACGAAGATTCTAATCAGATTCCAACTCTATTGTACGGTGCCAGTGTCCTCCCGGGAAACCACGACACAACCTACAACCACTATAATCTTCTGAGCACGATCCTCGCGTCGTACCGACCCGAACCTAGCGGCGGTAGCGGCGCCTGTTCAAGTGTTCGGAAACGCAGCTGCTGTTTCCGCGCCGACGCTCGCCCTCAACGACGGTGGCACCTACGTTGGTGGCTCGGGCGGCGCCGCGCTCACCTTCAACCACGTGGTGGCGGCAGGCCAGAACACCGCCGATCTCGTCGTCTCGTCGCTCAACCTCAATGGCGCGGCCGTCACCGATGGCAGCGGCAATGCCGCCAGCCTGTCCGGCGCGACCAACTACAATCCCGCCGGCACCCCCGCAGATCGATACGACGGCGCCGACGATCACGATCAGCACCATAGCGGGCAACGACAATGTCAACGCTACGGAAGCCTCTCAGGGTTTCATCCTCAGGGGCACAACGACTGATGCCGAGCGCGCAGGCCCTCGCCTTGGCTGATGGAAAGTACACCGTCACTGCCAAATGCGGCGCCGACCGCGACCCGCGCCTTGGCGGTGGATGAAGACAAGGGGCCCGAGGTTCCGACACTGACCATCAGCAGCACGTCGCTGACGGTAAACGCCGGAGGATCAGTGGTTGGCGGCCCCTCATTTCCACACGGGATGAGACCGGAGGCACCCGGCTCACTGCAGCAGCCAGGGTCCTTTCGCGCCATCGTCGGCGTCGGCCACCTTTGCAATTGCAACGTGTCTTTCATCTGCACGTCCAAGGCCACGATCCGTTCCTATGGGCTGTCCTGACCTGTCCGTACTTAACCCTTTGTGTCTTAGGTCGAATTTCCGCACTGTCCGAATTTGTTCTCAGCCAGCCAAACTCTGTTCATGGCCGCTGTTCATGTTGGTCGTCATTTGGCCGGATTCTGTTCGTGCCCCCAATGGACTAGGCGGAAAAGACGAGCCTGCCCCGCTGCAAGAGATTGGCAGAAAGCTTTGCCAGCGCTTGTTGCATAGAGGCCGCCTGCGTTTGGACTCATATTCAGGCGGCGGATGGGCGCAGTCGCTTCAAATGATCGATGGAAGGAACGCCCTCCTGTTCACCCAAAGCTGGATTGAGGGATGTTGACGCGTTGAGATTGATCGCCCGTTCGGTGTCCGGCTCACCGTGCGATCATGTCGACTGCTGCCGTCCAGGCCTTGCGATAAGAATCAAGGCCGGTCATCGAAACCGGATCGACGAGGTTCGGCTCCGCGATTTGGTAAGAGGGGGGCCATTGCGCGAGCATTGCGGCGCCGCGTGCCGTGCCTGCTGCGTCCTCCGCCGCAAAGACACGCTGCGTCGGTCGTAGGGCGCCGAGAGTCTGACAGAAGGGAAGATTATTGGCGAACGTCCCTTCGACGACTAGATCTCCACCAGTTGCTCCCATCCGTGTCAGCATAAGATCGCTGACCAAAGCGCAATAGAGCGTCGCAAGCGCGGTTCGATCGCGCGTTGCGACTTCGCCGTGGATAACACCCTTGGTCGTCGCATAAGGTCCACCATGGCCGGAGAAGCAGGGGAGGGCCATTGCGCCCGAGGCGATGATGCGCTCGATGCCGCCAGGATCAGGATTGCCGCCGCCGCCCGCGATGACGGCGTATTCGCGTCCACCCATGAAGCGTCCGCAGGCGATCGGTCGACACAGGGCATCGACGTTGGCAAGCGTGTCGTCACGAGCATCGAGTTGATCGAGCGAAAGACCCACGCACATCAGGATCACCCAGGTTCCGGTCGACAACACGGTGAACGGCGCCTGGCGCGAGACAAGGTAGGGCAGAAGTGAAGCGTTGGAATCGTGGATCCCGCAAAAGACTGGCGTTCCAGGCGCGATCCCGGTGAGCGCGGCGATTTCTGGCTTAATCGGACCGAGAGGATTGAAGGCGCGGCTTAGCGGCGGCAGCAAGTGGTCGACGCCGAGAGCTTTGACGAGGCCCGAGGCCTGTCCCCGCCGTGGCGCCCAAAGATCAGTATGGGCTCCGAGGGTGGTGACTTCGGAGACAGCGGCGCCAGTGAGGCGCCAGGTCCAATATTGCGGATAGCCGACGAAATGCTTCGCTTCGGCGAACAGGTCCGGACAGCGCCACTTCTGATAGGCGAGCTGCCGACCGAGATTGAGGCCGGCGGGCAGGTTCGGCGACAGGCTCTCTGAAAAGGATGGCCGCAGCCTGGCGTAGTCGGGCTCGATCACTTCGACGCCCGTGAATTCGTAGTCCATGACCGGAGCGGCGAGATCGTTCTGGCCGATCAAGGCGCCGGCGGCGCCATGCGCGGTCGGAACGATCGCACTGATCTGGTGCGCGCGTGCGGCTTCACGAAGCGCATCGAGGAAGAAGTTCCACGTGCTCTCAACGTCTTCGTGCGGGTACGGTGGGCCCGGCCGAATGCGGTTGGGCGCCGACTTTTCCCAGAGACGTCGGCCGTCGTCGAACAAGGCAAGCTTTACGTTGGTCTTGCCGACGTCAAGGACTGCGACCGTCTGGCTCATCATCAAAGCTCAAGGCAGAAGGACATCTCGACGAGCAACATCATCACCGTGTCACGGCCGGCTCGTTGCGGCCATGACAGCGGAGGCCAAAAGTGCGTCGCCCGACCGCGTTCAACGGCCGGTTGACGAGTCCGGATCAGAAATCGAAGTCCTTGATGTTTTGCTTCGTGAAGATGAAGGGCGACCCAAGCAGGATCTCGCTGCCATTGACCACGTTCAGCTTGCCGAGCTTGCCCGCGTCCACCGAGGTTGCGCCGGGTTTCAGGCTGCCGTCGACGACGGCACGCATCACGTAGGTTGCGGCATAGCCGAGATCGACCGGGTTCCACAGCACGACCGACTTGACGCAATCGGCATTGACATATGGCTTCATCGCGTTGGGCGTGGCGAGGCCGACCACCGCCACCTTGCCGCAGAGCTTGGCCTTGGTCACGGCTTCCGCCGAAGCAGGCGTTGCGACCGAAGTCATGCCGAACAGGCCAGCGAGCTTGTCGCCATGCTTGTTGATCAGCGTCGTTGCCTGGTTGAAGGACAGGTTATTATCCTCCTGCGCCTCGACCGTTTCGAGCCATTTCAACTTGGGATGACACTTCTGCGCGTAAGCCCACATTTCGGCGATCCAGCGGGCCTGGTTCGGCGTCGTGAAGGTCGAGGTGACGATCGCGAAGCTCTTGTCCTCGCCGGCCTCCTTGGCCATCGAGTCGATCATCGCCTTGGCGATGCCGTTGAACTCGGCCTGGTTGACGAACCATTCGCGGGCGTCCGGCGTCGCGTTGGCGTCATAGCCGACGACATGGATGCCCTTCGACAGCGCCTTCTTCAGGACCGGCGCGATAGCCACCGGATCGTTGGCCGCGAACAAAATGCCGTCGACGCCGCTGGTGATGTAGTTGTCGATGAACTTGATCTGCTCGTCGATCTTGGCTTCGGTCGGGCCGTCGGTCTTCACTGTGACATTGCCGAGCGCCTTGGCGGCGTCCTGCATGCCTTTCGACGTTGCGTTGAAATAGCCGATGCCGATCAGCTTCGGCACGTCGACCAGCGTGATCGGTTTTCCGGCTTTGTCGGCGGCATTGGTTGGCCGGCCGCCGTCATAAGGCTTGGCCGTAGGCGCCGCGTTGGCCTCGCCAGCCGAACAGGCAAGCGGGTTGACAGGCAGGTCATCCGCTCCGTCCCATCTCTTGTCCGCCGCCGAGGCGGTGCCGGCCAGCAGTGTCGCGCCGAGGAATGCAGCAGCTAATCCAAGCTTCATTTTATTTTCCTCCCATGTTGAAGCCGCTTTTTCGCGGCCAGACACGCATCAAACGCCCTCGCGTCGCCGCTGGAGCGAACTCGCCACAAGAGTTGAAAGAATGAGCACCGTGCCGATGACCACGATCGTCGCGTCGCCCTTGACGCCGGTCAGGGCCAACCCGTTTTTCAAGAGTTGGATCATCGCCAGGCCGACTACCGTGCCCCAGATCGTGCCGACGCCTCCGAATATGCTGGTGCCGCCGAGTACCACCGCCGCGATCACGTCGAGCTCGTAGCCCATCCCCATGTCCGACCTTGTCGTCGTCACGCGCGAGACGAGAACACAAGCCGAAAGACCGGCCATGAAGCCCGATAGCGTGTAGATGATCAGTTTGACGCGATCGACCGGCAAACCGGAAAAGCGTGCCGCGGTCTCGTTGTTGCCGATCGCATAGAGCGATCGGCCGAAAGTGGTGCGGTCAAGAACGATTGCCGCAACCACGATCGCGATCAGCAGGAGCCACAGCTGCGCCGGTACCCCGAAGAGGTTTTCCTGTCCGATGAAGTAGAACCATTCCGGGTAGCCTCGCACCGAACGTGCCTGGCTGATGCCCTCGGCGAGCCCGCGGTAGAGGGCGAGCGTCGCGATGGTCATGATCAGCGGCGGCACTTTCACCCTGGTGATGACGATCCCGTTGAGAAACCCCGCCGCGGCACCCGCGAGCAGCGTGAAGCAGATCGCCAGTGGCAGGGGAAAGCCGAAAACCTTCCAGGAATAACCGAGCAGGATCGCGCAAAACCCGACGATCGAGCCCACCGAGAGATCGATACCGCCGGTAATGATGATGAAGGTCATTGGCAGTGCGATCAACCCGACCTCGGTCGTCAGCCTGCCTTGATTGAGCAGATTGTCGAGCGTGAGGAAGCGGCTGTTCAAGCCCCCGAGCACGACCAACGCAATGAGCAGGATCACCGCAAGCATGGTCTCGTGGCGCAGCAACCACCAGGGCACGACGCGTTTGGCGGGGTGGGGAAGAGGGATTTCGCTCATGGCGCTCATGCCCCGGCCATCCGGCGGCGCCGCAAAATGTCGGCGATCACGGTCACGAGGATGAGCACGCCCTGGACCGCGCGGATCCAGTAAGGCGAGACGTCGATGAAGACCAGCGCGCTGGCGATTTCGGCGATCAGTACGGCAGCAAGGGTCGAGCCGACCACCGTACCGGTGCCGCCGAGAATGCTGACACCGCCGACGACCGACGCGGTGATGATCGTCAGCTCGAGATTGGGCGGCACGGTCGACTGGATGACGCGCAGCTGCGTCGCGTAGAGCAGGGCGGCAGCCCCTGCGAACATGCCGTGCAGCGCGAAGACCATGACGATCGTGCGCGGCTGCGAAATGCCGCAGAGCCGCGCCGCTTCGGCGTTGCCGCCGACGGCGTAGACCGCGCGCCCCGAGGCTGAATAGCGCATCCACAACGCTGCCAGGATCGTCACCAGGATCATCAGAACAACCGGAAACGGCAACACACCGAAGAGTTCGATATCGGCGAGATGGAAGCTGTCGGGCAGGTCGGTGATCCATTTGCCACCGGTGACGCTGATCAGGCCGCCCTTGAGGATCGACAGCATGCCGAGCGTAACCACGATAGCCGGAATGCGCAGATAGGCGATGATAATACCCTGCAACGCCATCACGAGGATACCAGCAACGAGCGCCGCCAGCCAGGCGACCACGATCGGCGCGCCGTTCACCGCCAGAGTGCCGCTGATCGTCGCCAGGACACCGATCAGCGCGCCGACGGAAATATCGATATTGCCGGAAATGATCACCATCGTCATGCCGACTGCGGCGACGGCGATATAGGCGTTGCCGAGCAGTACGTCGGAAAGATTGCGCGCCGCCAGAAAGCGCGGATTGTAAAGTCCGACGGCGATGGCGAGCCCGATCACCGCGATCGCGAGCAAAGCCTCCTGCGAGGCAAACGCCTTCAGCCACCGCCGCGGATCAGCCTCGGCACCGGCTAAGGTCACCGTCGTCATGCGGCCTTCTCCGCGTTTTCACGGCTGCCCATCATCGCTGCGCCAATCGACTCCTGGGTTACTTCTTCGCGCGAGAATTCGGCAACGATACGGCCTTCGCGCATCACGAGGACGCGGTCGCTCATGCCCAGCACCTCGGGCAGCTCGCTCGAAATCATCAGGATGGCGAGCCCCTGGGCCGCAAGCTCGCCCATCAGCCGATGGATCTCCGCCTTCGCACCCACATCGATGCCGCGCGTCGGCTCGTCGAGAATCAATAGCTTCGGCCCGTTGGCCAACCATTTGCCGAGCACGATCTTCTGTTGGTTGCCGCCGGAGAGCTTGCCCGCGATCTGCTCAAGCGAGCTCGTCTTGACCGCAAAGCGCTTGACGCCGTCGCCGGCAAGCTTGCGTTCGGCACCGCGATCGATGAAGCCGCCGAATGCGACCTTGCCAAGCGCGGCGAGGCTGAAGTTCTCGCGCACCGTCATCGGCCGCACCAGGCCTTGCGTGCCGCGATCCTCGGGAACGTAGGCGACGCCCAGAGAGCGCGCCTGGGCCGGCGAGCGAATGTCGACTTTCTGCCCGGCGATCCGGATTTCGCCGTTATCGGCCGGCGTGACGCCGAAAATGGTTTGCGCCAACTCGCTGCGACCGGAGCCGACGAGGCCGGAAAGGCCGACGATCTCGCCGGCGCACACCGTGAGTGAAACATTTTTCGTCAGTGGCCGACGTTCGAGGTCCTTCACCTCCAGCACCGGCTGACCGATCGGAACCGTTATCTTCGGGAACAGGCTTTCGATCCTGCGGCCGACCATCAGTTGCACGAGATCGGCCGCGTCAGTATCGGCGACGCGCTTGGTTGCGACATGCGCGCCGTCGCGCAGCACTGTGACACGATCGGCGATCTCGAAAATCTCATCGAGCCGATGGCTGATATAGATCACGGCCACGCCGCGGGCTTTCAGCTTGCGTACGATGTCGAACAGCCGCGTCACGTCGTACTCGGTCAGGGCCGCGGTCGGTTCGTCCATGATGAGAATGCGCGCATCCTGCGACAGCGCGCGCAAGATTTCGACGCGCTGGCGATTGCCGACGCTGAGGGAGCCAACGACTCGGTCGGCCCGCAGATCATGAATCTCGAGCGAAGCGAGCAGCGCATTCGTCTTCTCGTGCATCGCCCGCCAGTCGATCCGGCCGAGAGCAGCGCGGGGCACATGCCCCATGAAGATGTTTTCGGCGACAGTGAGCTCCGGAAACAACAGCAGCTCTTGATAGATCGTGGCGATGCCGGCGCGTCTCGCATCGTCCGGTCGCGCGAGATCGACCTGCCTGCCATCCACAAGCACCTCGCCGCGATCGGGCGGGAATACGCCGGAAACGATCTTGATCAGCGTCGACTTGCCGGCTCCGTTCTCGCCGAGCAAGGCATGGACTTCGCCCCTGGCGGCGTCGAACGAGACGCCGGATAGTGCCCGCACGCCTGGAAAGGACTTCTCGATCGCGCGCACCAATAGAACCGGCGCCGCGGGAGTTTCACTGTGTGGGTCAGTTGTCATGGTCACGCCGCCTCATTGGTTTGAGCGACTGCATCCACGACAACGATGCGGATACCGTGGCCGCGCAGCATGTCGAGTGCGTCGTTCGGCGCATCGGAATCGGTGATCAGCGTATCGATGCGCGAGAGTGGGCAGACGACAAGGCTGCCGCGCGAGACGAATTTCGAGGAATCAGCGAGCACGATCAGCTTGTCGGCACGCTTCAGCAGCTTGGATTCGGCGCGGGCGAGCAGAGGGTCACCTTCGATTACGCCGAGCGGTCCGATCGAGATCGCACTCATGAACATTCGCGTCGCCGAATAGTGCTGGATCGCATCCTCTTCGAAGGGCGAGACGATCATGCCCTGCTCACGATAGACCTCGC
Source organism: Bradyrhizobium monzae (assembly GCF_021458635.1). GTDB lineage: Bacteria > Pseudomonadota > Alphaproteobacteria > Rhizobiales > Xanthobacteraceae > Bradyrhizobium. Next base: position 414,963 of record NZ_JAIRDQ010000002.1, on the reverse strand, counting down.
CGCCCGGCAGGGCGACGCGGCATTTCGACGTGTGGATCAGTGCGTCGGCGAGCAGATAGGAATTGGTCAACACCTTCAGACGGCGCTCGCGCAGATATTCGCCCATCTGGAAGGTGGTCGTGCCGCCGTTGATGATTATCGTCTCGCCGTCAGCGCAGAGGGCGACCGCTGCACTCGCAATGGCGCGCTTGGCGTCTATATTGAGTGTCTGGCTGACGTCGAAGGAGCGGGTGGCAAGCGACAGGACATCGCCCGGCGCGTTGGGGGAGGAGGGCAAGGCTTCGAGACCGCCGTGCACCCTGATCGCGACACCTTGCTCGGCGAGCCTGGCGAAATCTCGCCGTATCGAGGCTTCGGAGACGCCGGTCGCGCGACAAGCATCGGCGATGCGCACCAGCGACCGTTCGCGCAACAGTGCCTTGATGACCTGCCAGCGTTCCCGCTCGTGCACGTCGCCCTCCCTTTTGCCCATAAATAGGTCACGCTCTCGATTAGCGGTCAACTGCAAACCGTCAAATTCGCTCAATATCGCGCTGCATCAATCGCATCGCGCCGTAGTGTTGAGTGTCGGTGATTGACCTTGATTGAATCCGTGGCCTAAGCTGCACAGAGATCAAGCACAGGAGAATGCCGAATGAGCGAGGTCGCGGCCACGCCCCTGCCAAACCTATGGGACGACGCGCTCGCCGCCGGGCTCGATGAAGCAGGTCAGCTGCTGTACCGCTCGAACCTTCTCGGAGCCGATCTGCGCATCACCAATTTCGGCGGCGGCAACACGTCGGCCAAGATCGAGATGAAGGATCCGCTGATGCGCGCGAACGTACGCGTGCTCTGGGTCAAAGGGTCAGGAGGCGACATCGGCTCGATGAAGCGCGACGGCTTTTCGACGCTGTACCTCGACAAGCTTGAGAGCCTGAAAGGCCTCTATCGCGGCCTCGCCCATGAGGACGAGATGGTCGCCTTGTTCAATCACTGCACTTTCGATCTTAATCCGCGCGCGACTTCGATCGATACGCCCTTGCACGCCTTCGTATCGCACCGGCATGTCGATCACGTCCACGCCGATGCGGTCATCGCCATTGCTGCCTCGATCGACGCCGAGCGTCTGACTCGTGAGGTTTTCGACGGCAAGCTCGGGTTCCTGCCGTGGCAGCGGCCCGGCTTCGATCTTGGCCTGAAGCTCGGCGAGATGGCTGCGCGTCATCCCGACTATGTCGGCGTGGTCCTCGGCGGCCACGGACTGTTCACATGGGCGGAGACGTCGAAAGCCTGCTACGAGATGACCTTGCGCGTGATTCAGCAGGCCGCCGATTGGCTTGCCGCGCATGAGCAGAAGCCGGCTTTCGGCGGTGGCAACGTGCCAACGGCCACGCCGGAAAAGCGCCGCGCGATCGCGGCCAAGCTGATGCCGCTGATCCGCGGCAAGATCTCCGCGGACGAACGCAAGATAGGCCATTTCACGGACGCGCCGGAGGTGCTGGAGTTCGTCAACTCCAGCGCTCTGGCGAAGCTGGCGCCGCTCGGCACCTCCTGTCCGGATCACTTTCTTCGCACGAAGATCCGGCCGCTGTTGCTGCCCTACGATCCCGTGCGCGACAATCTCGACGAGGTGATCGCTGGCCTCGACGATGTTCTCGCCGCTTACCGGCGCGACTACACCGCGTATTACGAGCGCTGCAAACATCCGGACTCGCCGGCCATGCGCGATCCCAACGCGGTCGTGTATCTCGTTCCCGGAATCGGCATGTTCACCTTTGCCAAGGACAAAGCGACGGCGCGCGTTGCGGGTGAGTTTTACGTCAACGCGATCAACGTCATGCGTGGCGCCTCGGGCGTCAGCGCCTATGTTGGCCTTGCCGATCAGGAGGCCTTCAATATCGAATATTGGCTGCTGGAAGAGGCCAAGCTCCAGCGCATGCCCAAGCCGAAATCGCTCGCCGGGCGGATTGCCTATGTGACCGGCGGCGCCGGCGGCATTGGCGGGGCGACTGCGCAGCGGCTGCTCGGCGAGGGCGCTTGCCTCGTCATTGCGGATATCGACGAGAAGGCGTTGAGTGAGCGCGTCGCGGCGATCACGAAGCGCCATGGGCGCGACGCGGCGATCGGCGTGAAGCTCGATGTGACCGACGAGGCGGCGGTGGTCGCTTCGTTCGAAGAGGCGGCGCGATCCTTTGGAGGTATCGATATCGTCGTCTCGAATGCCGGGATCGCTTCGGCCTCGCCTGTCGAGGACACGAGTCTTGGATTGTGGCAGAAGAACATGGACATTCTCGCCACCGGCTATTTCCTCGTCTCGCGCGAGGCGTTCCGGCTGATGCAGCGCCAGAACATCGGCGGCGCTATCATCTTCGTTGCCTCGAAGAACGGCCTCGCCGCTTCGGCCGGCGCTTCGGCCTATTGCGCCGCCAAGGCGTCGGAGATTCATCTCGCCCGCTGTCTGGCGCTGGAGGGCGCCGTGCATGGCATCCGCGTCAACACGGTCAATCCTGATGCAGTGCTGCGCGGTTCGAAGATCTGGGCGGGTGAGTGGCGCCAGCAGCGCGCGGCGTCCAACAAGGTCACGGAAGACCAGCTCGAGGAAGTCTACCGCCAGCGCTCGATGCTGAAGCTGTCGGTTTTCCCCGAGGATATTGCCGAGGGTATCTACTTCTTCGCGTCCGACCTTTCGGCCAAATCGACCGGCAACATCCTCAATGTCGACGCCGGCAACGCCCAGGCCTTCACGCGATGAGCACGCCGTTCTCGATCTGCGGGGATTTCATCGCCGACCACAATGCGCGGCTCGTAGATGCGACGACCGAGGACTACGAGGCGCTAATGCGTGCACTGGCACGGCATGGGATCGACGCGGAAGCTCTGGTGCAGAAGGTCATGGCCTTCGGCGTCGCCATTCCGACCTGGGGTGTCGGCACAGGGGGGACGCGATTTGCCCGATTTCCGGGGCCGGGTGAGCCCCGCAATGTCTTTGAGAAGATCGACGATTGCGCCGTGATCCAGCGATTGGCGCGGGCAACCCCGACGATCTCGGCGCACATCCCGTGGGACACGGTCGACGACTACAGCGCCTTGCGCGAACAGGCCGCGAGTCACGGCCTTACCTTCGACGCAGTCAACTCCAACACCTTCCAGGATCAGCCAGGGCAAGAGCTCTCGTACAAGTTGGGTTCGCTGTCGCATACCGATGCCCGTGTGCGCGCGCAGGCCATCGCCCGCAACGTCGAATGTATTGAGATCGGCCGCAAGCTCGGTTCGAAGGCGCTGACCGTCTGGATCGCCGACGGCTCGAACTTTGCCGGCCAATCGAATCTGACCAAAGCGCTCGACCGCTATATCGACGCGATGCGTGAGATCGTCGCGGCGCTGCCCGCCGACTGGCGGGTGTTCCTCGAGCACAAGCTTTACGAGCCGGCGTTCTACTCGACCGTGATCTCGGATTGGGGCACGAGTTTTGCGGTCGCGCAGGAGCTCGGACCCAAGGCGTATTGCCTCATCGATCTCGGCCACCATGCGCCGAACGTGAATATCGAGCAGATCGTCGCCCGGCTCGTTCGCTTCAACAAGCTCGCGGGCTTTCATTTCAACGATTCTAAATATGGCGACGACGATCTCGATAGCGGCTCGGTCGAGCCGTTCCGGCTGTTTCTGGTCTTCAACGAGTTGATCGACGCCGAGCGCCGCAAGGCGGAAGGCTTCACGCCCGCCTATATGATAGACCAGTCGCACAATGTGACCGATCCGATCGAGAGTTTGATGCAATCGGCGATCGAGTTGCAGCGCGCCTATGCGCAGGCGCTAATCGTCGATCGCGCAGCGCTTGAAGCGGCGCAAGAGGCCAATGACGCCCTTGGCGCGCATCTCGAATTGAAACACGCCTTCACCACCGACGTTTCGCCGCTCCTCGCTGTCGCGCGCATGCGGGCCGGCGGGGCGATCGCACCAATCGCGGCCTATCGCGCCTCCAGCTATCGGGCCCGAAAGGCGAAGGAACGACCGATCGTCGGCGGGACTTCGGCAGGCATCGTCTAGGGAAGGTGATCCATCGAGACTCTTGGTGATCGTGATTTCCTCCTCGATCAGCAACGTGGGAGCCCGCCTTGAGAAGCTGTAATATCCAACGCTTGGCAGATGCTATGAAGAGGAGAGGCTTCGCACGGAGTTCCTCGGTGGTACCGAGCTTGTTAGGCCCGGCGACCTCAACGTCACCAAGGAGGACGAGCACGTCAAAAGTATTTGGGACAATCGGGTTCGGCAGTTTGAGAGCCGGCATGCAGCCCTGGACGGCCAGCGCATCATCATCAAGGAAATGATTGCGCAACTTCAGTACCAGATACTAGGCGGTGAAGCGCAGGTAAAAGCTTTCAATGCGCAGCTCGGCTCCTTTTCACCATGCAATAGCCGACGCATTCGATCTCAGCCCAAAAACCGTCTCGAACTACCACTGTGCCAGTAAATCGAAGCTCAGCGTTTCTTCCGGTGTTGAGCTCGTGCTTTTTGGGTTGCGAAGTGGCTTGATTACGCAAGTAGAGCAGAGTAGCGCGCGGACGAGGACCAATTCTGATCGCCCCGGGATTCGATGCGTCGCAATCTACTGCCTGGGATTCAGCGCACTGTTCAGGCCATCGCCGATCAGATTGAAGCCGATGACAAGAGCGATGATTGCGAGACCGGGCCAGAATGCCATCCATGGCGCCTCGCCAAGGAATTGCCTGGCAACGTCGAGCATGGCACCCCAAGAGGGAGCCGGGGGCAGTTGACCAAGACCAAGAAAGGCCAGGCTCGCCTCGGCCAAAACTGCAATCGCCATCGTAAGGGTCGCCTGGACAATCGTTGGCGCAAGCACGTTCGGCAGCACTTGCCCGGTCAGGATGGCGAGATGGCCAAGCCCTTGAGCGCGAGCTGCCGCGATGTAGTCCTCAGTGCGGACAACCAGTGTTTCGGCGCGCGCAACGCGGACGAAGATCGGAATCGCGGAAATGCCGATTGCAATCATCGCATTTTGCAGGCTGGGACCCAGGAACGCAGCTAGCGCAATTGCAAGGACGAGAAACGGGCAGGCGAGAAGAGCATCCGCGATGCGCGAGATCACCATGTCAGCGACGCCACCAAAATAGCCAGCAATGAGGCCGAACGGCAGGCCGATCAACACCGCAACAGTTACGGAAACCAAGCCGGCCGCGAGCGACGCCTGTGTTCCGAAGATGACGCGAGATAGAACGTCACGGCCGAGATCATCCGTGCCAAACCAATGCACTGCATTGGGGGCGGCACGAATCGCCATCCAGTCCGGAACATTCGGATCGTAGGGCGCAATCCATGATGCAAACACGGCCAGCACGACAAAGAACAGAATGATCGTGCCGCCGATCACGGCGGACGGTTCGCGTAGCAAGCGGCGAATTTCCGAACGACCGCCCGCGAGCATCTGGGTCGGGGCCGGCCCCGCCTCAATCGTGCTCATGGCCTGAGCCTCGGGTTGAGCAGCACATAAGCCACGTCGGCAATCAGGCTCATCGTCAGGAATACGGCCGCCGTACAGAGCACGACAGCCTGAACCACGGCATAATCACGGCTGAACACCCCATCGACAACCATCTTGCCGAAACCGGGGATCGAAAACACCTGCTCGGTCAAGACCGCACCGGCCAATAGTTCGCCGAACTGCAACGTGCCCAGGGTGACCACCGGAATCAGCGCGTTCGGTAGCGCATGACGCAGGACGATAGTACTTTCGCGGACGCCCTTTGCGCGAGCGGTGCGCACATAGTCCTGCTTCATCGCTTCGATCATCGCGCTGCGAACGTGGCGCATCATGATCGCGGCGGTACCCGTGCCGAGCACCAAAGCAGGCATCAGCATCGAGATCAGATTGCGCCCGACGCTTTCTGATGGCGGAACAAAACCTCCGGCGGGCAGCCAGCCGAGGTTCACCGAGAACAGGAGGATCAGCATGATCCCCAGCCAGAAATGCGGAATGGAAAGTCCAGCGAGCCCGAAAAGACTGGCACCGTAGTCGAGCGGCGTCCCGCGCCCCAGCGCCGCCAGGATTCCGATCGGCAATCCGACAAGCAGCGCCACCAGCATCGACAGGACGGCGAGTTCGAAGGTTACCGGCAATTTTTCCACCAGCATGGTGCCGATCGGCAGTCGCGTCCGGACTGACGTGCCGAAGTCGCCGTGTGCCACTGCCTTCAGCCAAATGGCATATTGCACGGGGATAGGATCATTGAAGCGATACTTCTGCCGAAGATACTCGATAACCTCGGGATTGCGCTCTTCACCTGCCAGCGCCAGCGCCGGGTCGCCGGGAAGCAGCTTCTGCAGACCGAACACCATCATCGACACCAGCAACAAGGTCGGCAGGATGACAGCGAGGCGGCGCAAAAGCAGGGTCTTCATCGGGGTAGACTAGTCCTCACCTGGAGCGGGCGCGCGAGACGTTGAACGTCAGTTCACTGGCTTGACGCCCACCAGGCGCAAGAGCCCGTCTGGCACCATGACGATGCCGCCGACCGATTTGCGTGCAGCAAAGAACCAGTTGGGGTGATAGAGAGGAATCGACGAGAGTGCCGTCAGGTAAATGTCGGTTGCTTTCGCGTAGAGAGCCTTGCGCTTGGCTTCGTCGGCCTCGCCTCGCGCCTGAGCCAGGATCGCATCGAGGTCCTTGTTGCAGTATTTGTTGACGTTCTGGGAGCCTGCGCAACTGAAGAATGCGACCAGGGTCGGGTCCGGGTCGGCACGGCCGCTCCAGTTGCCGATGTAGGCTTCAAAATTGCCGTTCAAGTAGCGCTCGATGGCAGTGGTCGTTTCCATAGGCAGAAGCCTTACGTCGAAGCCGGCCTCGGACGCCATCGACTGCATGATCTGTGCGACCCGGGCGTCACCGGCCGTATTCTCGTACTGAATCTCGATCGGGACGCGGGTCATTCCGGCTGCGGCAATCAACGCCTTGGCTTTGGCAACGTCGCGAGCCGGCGCCTTGTGTGCTGTATCGTAGAACGGAGATGACGGCGGGATCATCTGATTGTCCGCCAGGAACTCGCCGTTGAAGGCAACGCGATTGATGATGTTGCGATCGATCGCGAGCTCAAAGGCCTGCCGCAGCGTCGCGTTCTTGCCGAGTGGCGTATCGGCCTTCGCGCCTGCGCCGACATTGAACATCAGATGGGCAACCGCAAGTCCCTGGCCGGAATGGAGTGTGAGGTTGGGGTCGTCGCGCACGGTCTTGAGATCGGTGGGCGCGACACGTTCCGCGAGCTCAAGATCGCCCGCTCGTACCCGCGACAATCGCACGGTCGAGTCGGGCACGTAGTAGTAGACGACTTCGTCGTAGCCGACAGCACCTGCGTTCCAGTAGCCGGGATACTTCTTGAGACGAATGAGGTCACGCGACTTGCGCTCGACAAATTGATACGGACCCGCACAGACTGGCGCTGCTGCGAATTCGCCGGCTTTCTCCGTGGCGGCCTTGGGCGATACCATCATGCCGGCACGATCGCTGAGATTGGCGAGCAGCGGCACGAATGGTTCCGACAGGTTGAACCTGACCTTGTCCGCCGCAAGGGCCTCGACGCTCACGATCGGCGCCAGTTCGGCCTTCCGCTTCGAATCCGGCATCGTCTTCATGCGCTCGATGTTGAACTTGACCGCCGTCGCATCAAACGCGGCGCCATCGTGGAACGTGACGTTCTTGCGCAGCGTAAAGGTGATCGACTTGCCGTCGGCGGCCCATTCCCAGGCCTCTGCCAGTTGCGGCACGATCTTGAGGTCGGCGGAAATATCGACAAGTTTGTCGCAAAGCGCTGCAAACACGAACCGGCCGGAATAGGTGCCGCTGAGTGCCGGGTCGAGTGCATCGGGATCGTCCTGAATGCCGACCCGCAATGTTGCAGCATGCGCCGAGACCAGGCTCGACCCGATCACCAGAATTGCCGCCAACGCCGTGCCCATCCGCTTCATACGGAATTCCTTTCGTCCAAGGCTTCTCTACCGAGCCTCTGCTGTCGAAGGAGAAGACAAGCACATTGAACCCAATTTGTAAACATCGCGAACGAATTAGACTTTGGTGTGTAATGACGTCGTATGAAAGTTGCCATTTGCGGTGACAAAGGTACCTATATTCCCTCTTGACGGACGGGCTGAGTCCTTATTAGTTCGGTATACTGACGAATTGGATTAAGCTCTATGCCAGACGCCCCCTCGTCGCCCGTTGCGCGACAACAGTCCGTGCGCCTCGTCGTCGAGCGCCTGTTGCGCGACCGAGCGGTCTCGCGCGCCGAGCTCTCCCGCAGCACAGGCCTGTCCAAACAGACAATTTCGGAAGTCATGCGCGACCTCGAACGCGACGGCTGGGTGCGCGAGGACGGGCAAATCCAGGGCAGTGTGGGGAGAAGTGCGGTCACCTATGCGTTGCGGCCCGACGCCGCTTTCGTGCTGGGCGTCGACCTTGGAGGCACGAAACTGCACGTCGCGCTTGCCGACCTGCAGGGCGAGATCGTCGCCGAGAGCATCGAGCCGACGTCCGGCGACGGTGGTGCTGCCGTGGTGGCTCAGATCGGGCGCATGCAAGAGTCTCTGCTCCAGCGTGCGGCTGTACCCGCGCAACGTCTGCGCGGCGGCGTGATGGGAAGCCCGGGCATCATCGATCCGGTGTCGGGCAGCATTGTCATCGCGCCCAATATCCCCGGACTTGATAGCCTGGATGTGCGGGCTGCATTGCGCGAGCGACTTGGTATCGACGTGGCGATCGAGAACGACGTCAATCTTGCCGCGATCGGCGAGCACTGGCGCGGTAACAGCCGCAGGGCCCGCAGCTTCGCTTTCATCGCCGTCGGCACCGGTATCGGCATGGGCATCTTCTCGGACGGCTATCTTGTGCGCGGCGCACGTGGCGCGGCGGGCGAGATTGCCTACCTGCCACTTGGCGGCGACCCCTTCGATACGCGCGGTCTTCGGTTGGGTACGCTGGAGACGGCCATCGGCAGCGTCGGGATTGTCGAGCGCTACCTCGGACTTGGTGGCGTCCCGGGCGGCACAGTGCGTGATGTCTTCGACAGGCTCGAGATTGATGAAGCGGCGCGAATAACAATCGACGAAGTCAGTCGCATCCTTGCGAGTGCGATTCTGGCCGTGCACAGCATTCTCGATTCAGAGATCATTATTTTGGGGGGCAGCATCGGCGCGCGGCCCGAGTTGAAGCTGCGGATCGATGAGTATCTCGGACGGTGCATGCGCGCGCCCGTTCGTATCGAGCTCAGTACGCTCGGCAATCGTGCCACGCTGATCGGCGCAGTCGGCAGTGCGATAGACCTCGTGCACCGCTCGCTTTTTGGCATTGATGCGGGCCCGCTAGCCCTTCCCGCGGTGACGGCAGATGTTGCGGCATGACAGAATACCCGCCGAGAATTGAGATTGTCGGCAATGCGGATGCCGTCGCGGAGCGCGCTGCCGCAATCGTCGGCATCCAGCTGCGCAATCGACGGCCGATTACTCTTGGTCTTGCGACCGGGGCAACAATGACGCCGCTCTATGCCCGTCTTGTCGCGGCAACCCGTGCTGGCCTGATCTCATTCCACGCGGCATCAAGCTTCAACCTGGACGAATATGTCGGCGTCGCGCCCCGATCGCCGGGAAGCTTCCATGCCTACATGCAGGAGCATTTGTTTCGGCACGTGGATATGCCCGCCGAGAGAGCCCAGATCCCTGACGGCATGGTCAACGATGTCGCCAGCGAAGCCGCACGCTACGAGGCGCAAATCGCGGCAGCCGGCGGCATCGACCTGCTGCTGCTCGGCATCGGCACCAATGGCCACATCGGCTTCAATGAGCCGGGTTCGGATTTCGCCTCGCGCACCCGCGAGATCAGGCTCGACGAGGCGACCCGCACTGCCAATGCCGGGAGCTTTCTCGATCTCACATCTGTTCCTCGACGTGCGATCACGATGGGGATCGCGACAATCCTCGACGCAAAGAGGATCCTTCTGATTGCAACGGGACCGGAGAAGGCGGCGGCAGTCGCAGCGGCGATCGAGGGCCCCATTGGGACGGATTGCCCCGCATCGGCACTTCGGCTGCATGGCAACGTCGACGTTCTCTGCGATGAATCGGCGGCCGCCGCGCTTGTGAATCGGCCTCATACCAACGATCGGAGACGGGCATGAGCTGGGGACAGCGCGATTTCATGGTGCCAGGACGTTCCTTGGCGGTCGGCGACCGGGGCATGGTCGCGGCCTCTCACCCGGCCGTCTCGCTGGCGGCGGTCGAAATCCTGCGTAGCGGCGGCAACGCCGTCGACGCCGCAATTGCTGCGATCGCCCTTCAGGGCGTTATCGATCCGCACATGACCGGCATCGGTGGTGACTGTTTTGCGATCTATGCTCCCGCCTCAGGTAAACCCGTCGCCATCAATGGTTCAGGCAGAGCGCCGGCGAAGGCAGAGTCGGGTTGGTTCCGGCAGTTGGGCTTGGCGTCGATTCCTGATGACTCGCCTCACGCCGTCACAGTCCCGGGGGCGGTCGATGCCTGGTGCCGATTCTCCGCCGATTATGGTTCAAAGGGCCTGGACGAGATATTGGCACCCGCGATCCGCGCGGCTGAGAACGGCTTCGTGGTTACTCCGCGCGCCGCCTTGGACTGGGCGCGCTATGCCGATCGCGTCGAACGGCATCAGACGGGTGTGCCGGTTTATCTGCCCGGCGGCGCCGCGCCCGTCGTCGGCGGCAAGCTCAACCATCCGGCACTCGGCGCAACGTTGCGCCGGATCGCACGTGAAGGGCGGTCTGCCTTCTACGACGGGGCTGTCGCCGAGGAAATCGTCTCAATCTTGAAGGCGATGGGCGGACTGATGGAGCTCGAGGATCTAGTGAGTGCCCGTTCGGAATACGTGGCGCCGATCTGTGCTGACTACCGTGATCATCAAATCTGGCAATGCCCGCCGAACGGGCAGGGCGTGGCAGCGCTTTTGATCGCCCGAATCCTTGCCGGTTTCGATATGGCCGATCCGGCGCTCGGCGAGGCGGACCGCATCCATCTCCTGGCCGAGGCGACCAAGGCGGCCTATCGGCAGCGCGATGCGCTCGTCGCGGATCCCTCTTTCCGTCCGTTCGATATCGACTCGCTGCTCTCCGAGGGATCAGTCGCGACCTTGCGCTCTCGCATCAGGCGCGAGCGTGCGAGCGCACCGACAGACTTCGACATGCCTGTTCATCGTGATACCGCCTACGTTGCGGTCGCGGATCGCGACGGCAACATGGTGTCTCTCATCAATTCGCTGTTCTTCGCGTTCGGGAGCGGCATCTACGCTCCTCGCTCCGGCGTGCTGTTGCAGAACCGAGGCTCGGGATTCTCGCTGGTCGACGGGCATCCCAATGCCATCGCGCCACGAAAGCGCCCGTTCCACACGATTATTCCGGGTCTGCTCGCCAGGCATGACAGGCCGGTCATGGCTTTTGGCGTGATGGGCGGGCAATATCAGGCGACAGGACATGCGCAGATCATCAGTGGCATGCTCGACCGTGGTTTGGACATTCAACAGTCCTCGGATGCACCGCGCAGCTTTGCATTCGACGGCGCGCTGACGCTCGAACCCACGATTCCTGCATCCGTGGCCGATGATTTGCGCGGTCGCGGCCATCGCCTGATCTGGGCGGACGAACCGTTGGGAGGATGTCAGGCCGTGCATATCGATGCGTCCCGAGGTGTCATGTTCGGGGCGTCGGATCATCGGAAGGACGGCATCGCGTTGGCGGCGTGACCAGGACGAGGGAGGATCGCGATGTTTGATCGGTCAAAATGAATGACATAGTCGAACCGATCTTGTCGATTGAACAGCTGACGCTGGCGCTACCCGCTGGCGCAGATCGTAGCTTTGCCGTCGAAGACGTCTCCTTAGCCTTGCACGCGCGAGAGATACTCTGTGTTGTCGGAGAGTCCGGCTCCGGCAAATCAGTCTGCGCCTCTGCCGCGATGGGTCTGCTGCCGCCAGCTATTCGTCCAGTCGCCGGGGCCATTCGGTTCGAAGGGCGCGATTTGCTGAGGCTGGCGCCCCCGGAATGGCGGGCGCTGCGTGGGCGGCGTATCGCGATGATCTTCCAGGAGCCGATGACGGCGCTTAATCCTGTTATCCGGATCGGTGATCAAATCACGGAGGCGTTCGAGGCCCACGGGCAGCTTACGCCGCCTGAACGTCAGCAGCGGATGCGCGCCCTCCTCGAGGAGGTGGGCTTGCGTGACCTGGAGCGGATCATCCGCAGCTATCCGCATCAATTGTCAGGCGGACAACGGCAGCGCGCCATGATCGCAATGGCATTGGCGCTCGAGCCGTCGGTTCTGGTGGCAGACGAACCGACCACTGCGCTTGACGTCACTACGCAAGCGCAAATCCTACGGCTCATCCGCGACATCCAGCAGCGGCGCGGCATGGCGGTGCTTTTCATTACGCACGATTTCGGCGTCGTCGCCGACATCGCGGACCGCGTCGCGGTCATGGAGAAGGGGCGGGTTGTCGAAGAGGGGCCGGTCGAAGACGTGCTAAGGCGCCCGCGGGATTCCTATACACGCCGGCTGCTCGCCGCCGTACCCGGCGGGGTTCCGCCAGTGCGGGCGCAAGTCACGGATGAACCGATTGCCTGCGCCACAACCGGACTTGCGAAGACCTATCGAGGTGGAGCGTGGTTCGGAGCGCAGACCGAGGTCGCGGCCGTCAAGGACGTGAGCTTCGATATCCGGCGCGGCGAGACACTCGGCCTCGTCGGGGAATCGGGCTCGGGCAAGAGCACGATCGGACGATTGGTAATGCGTCTCACCGACGCCGATGCAGGGGTGGTCCGCATCGGCGAACTTGATTTCTCCAAGGCTCGTGGAGCCCGCTTGCGGGCCGCTCGCAAACACATACAAATGGTTTTCCAGGATCCATTCGCCTCGCTCAATCCGCGTCGCCGTGTCGGACGAATCATTGCCGATGGTCCGATTGCGCACGGCGTTTCGCGAGCACAGGCCTTGGCACGTGCCGAGGAGCTTTTGGCCCTCGTTGGTCTCGATCCCGCCGCGGCGCGCCGCTTTCCGCATGAATTTTCCGGTGGGCAGCGCCAGCGGATCGGCATCGCACGCGCGCTGGCGCTCGACCCCGAAGTGTTGGTCGCGGACGAGCCGGTGTCGGCGCTCGACGTCTCAGTGCAGGCGCAGGTGCTCGCCCTGCTGGAGACGTTGAAGGAGCGGCTGCGACTGGCGGTGCTGTTCATCACCCACGATCTCAACGTTGCGGCCCAAGTCTGCGATCGAATCGCCGTCATGCGCCTTGGCGAAATCGTCGAGATCAGGCCGACCGCAGATCTGCTCAATCGTCCTGAGCATCCTTATACACAGGCATTGCTGGCCGCGATTCCGGGGCGGCAACGCGGAGCGCCGAACTGATTTAAGCCCGTATCACCATCGAAGGAGGCCTGAATGCAGAAGCTCACCGAACTTCCGACATTGCGCGTCGGGCTCATCGGTAGTGGTTTCATCGCCGCATTCCATCTGCAGTCCATGCTCGGCGTACGCAATGTCAGTGTCGGCGGCGTATACAGCCGCTCTGCCGAGCGTCGTGCGCGTATCGCGGAAAAGGCGCGCAGTTTTGGTCTGGGGCCGGCGCATGTGTTCGACAGCATCGAGGCGATGGCCTCGTCTGGCGAGGTCGACGCGCTTTGGCTGCTGACGCCAAACGACACCCGCCTGGACATTATGCGCGAAATTCACCGCGTGACGAAGGCCGGAGCTCCTTTGCGCGCCGTTGCATGCGAAAAGCCGCTGGCCCGCACGCTTGCCGAGGCACGGGAGATGCGCAGGCTCGCCGAAGATGCAGGCTTGCTTCACGGCTATCTCGAGAACCAGATATTTTCGACCGCGGTGATGCGCGGCAAGGACATCATTTGGCGCCGGGCCGTGCCTGGGAGCGGTCGCCCTTATCTCGCTCGTGCGGCAGAGGAGCATTCCGGGCCGCACGAACCGTGGTTCTGGCAAGGCGAAAAGCAGGGCGGCGGCGTGCTTTCCGACATGATGTGCCATTCGGTCGAAGTCGCACGCTTCATGCTGACCGCTCCCGGTGCGAGGCGCGAGTCCTTGCGGTTGGTCAGCGCCAGCGCCACAACGGCCAATCTCAAATGGACGCGGCCCCGCTATGCCGCCGATCTCAAGGCGCGAATGGGCGTCGATTTCGCCAAGCGTCCTGTCGAGGATTTCGCGCGCGGCATCATCACGATGGAAGATGCCGACGGACATCAACTGATGATCGAGGCGACGACCTCATGGGCCTATGTCGGCGCCGGGCTGCGCATCCAGCTCGAATTGCTGGGCCCCGAATATTCGATGGAGTTTTCGTCGCTTTCGACTGGGCTGAAGGTCTTCCTGTCACGCACGCTGACCGGGTCGGAAGGCGAGGATCTCGTCGAGAAGCAGAATGCCGAACACGGCCTGATGCCCGTGGTCGAGGACGAAGCTGGCATCTATGGTTACACGGACGAAAACCGTCATATGGTCGAAGCGTTCAGGCTTGGTGCGAACCCGACTGAGACCTTCGATGACGGAGTCGGGGTTATGGAAATGCTTATGGGTCTCTATCGTTCCGCGGAGCTTGGCCGGACCGTGCATTTTCCGGATCCCGAGCTCGAACATTACGTGCCGGTGGTGGCTCGGTGACCGCAGCGCATCAGCGTGAGGGCGCTGGGTGAGATCCGATCCGGATGCACTGGAGATCGCTGTGCGCAGCGGTCGAGGTCATCAAGGCCGTTCATCGCCGGACTCCCCCGCGGATGGAAAGCGAACATGTGGTCTGCGAGCCGCGGAATGAGGCGAGCCTGAGAAGGCGCCTAGCCGGCTATTCTCGGCGGGAGGCCTCTGGCCGTGATCTCCGCTGAAAGCTCCTCGATGGTCTTGCGCTGCTCCATGGCCGCTTTGCGGATCAGCGCGAAGGCGGCCGGCTCGGAGAGGGCATGAGAATGCATCACCTGGAGGACCGCGGCGAGCACGACGCGGCGTGACCGCAGACGCTGCTCGAGCTTGACGACCTGCTGCTTCAGCTCATTGGTGCGTTCGTTGCGCTCGAACGCCATGACCAGCGCCGCGTAAATGCCGGCCGAGCGCAATGGCTTGATCAGGAACGACGCCGGATCGAGCTCGAACACCAGCTTCAGTCGGCTGGGCGTCTCGGTGCCGAGCAGGGCGATGACCGGGCAGCGTCCCAGCATCGTGCGTTGAGCCGGCTGCGCCAGGGGCAGGAACTCGTCGTCGATCAGTGCCACGTCGGGAGAGACGTCGAGCGCCGCTCCGGCTCCCCATGCGACGCTGTCGATCCCGAGACGTTCGAATTGCCGCCGCACGATCGACGCGTCGCGGTCGTCCTTGATGGCCAACAGTGCCTTGCGGCCGCGCAGCGAAAATGAAGATGGTCTGCTCATTTTACAACCCGCAGATGCGGCGCATTCGGCAATGCGCCGCCCACCGAGGCCTCCCTCGAGGGGCTGACGGCAACGTCGAGCTGCGTCAGGTAAGGATCAGGCTTAACAGGCGCGTCGGCCTCCCAGAAGATATCAAACTGTCCCTGCCGATTGGATACGGCCAACCGCGGTGTAAGGACGCAATGGTTGTTGCCGCCGTCAATCCAGACCGGTCCTTGCGGCGAATTGTAGCGGTGGCCCGCCGCGGCGCGCCTGACTTCGCCGATATCGGACGTGCCGGCGCGCTGCAACGCGCGCGCAAGCAGATAAACGGCGACGTAGGCGGATTGCCCGTCGACGGAGGGGCTGCTGTCTTCACCATAACGCGCTTTCCATCGTGCGACGAAGGAGAGGTTCTCCGGCAGCTGTATGCTTTCGAAATAGGCGGACGACGTAATGCAACCGGCGGATGCCGGTCCGACGATCGAAAGTTCCGGCTCGCACAGGCTGCAACTTAGCATGGGAATCTCAAGACCTGCAGCCTCGGTGCCGGCATGGAAGGCGCGGATGAAGTCGTAGCTCGAGCTTCCGACGAGTGTGTTGAACACGATCGGCGGTTTCTTGCGGACGATCTCGTCGACGATGTGCCCGACGGCGCTTTCGCCCAGCTCGAGCAGCCGTTCGGCGAGGATGTGGCCATCCGCTGCGCTGACCAGTTCCCGGGTGACGCGGTTGGTTTCCCACGTCCAGACGTAGTTCGAGCCGACGCAGAATATCTCTCGCGACAGATTGTCGAGGACATAACGGATGAGCGGCAGGACATTGTGATTGGGCGATGCGCCGACGTAGATGACGTTGTCTGAGCACTCGAAGCCTTCGTAACGCGCTGGATACCAGAGCAGCCGGTCAGTGCGCTCCACGATCGGCAGGACTTGTTTGCGCGACGCCGACGTGTAGCAGCCGATGATGTGCTCGACGCCGACGTTGCGAATGAGGTCGTCACAGACCGTGTGATATTCAGACACGATGCCGCGGGGGTCGCGGACATGAGCAGTAATCGAGAAATCGAACGCGGCCTGGTTGTTGATCTCGTCGACCGCCATCATGGCGCTCTTGAGGATTTCGCGGCCCATGGCTTGGTAAGGCCCGGATTGCGAACAGATAATGCCAACGGGAACGGACGGTTTTGTCATTGACAGCTTTCGGCAGCACAGCGCGAAGATGAAACCATCATCGGTGATGACAGCGCAAGTGGGCTGCCATTTTGCTGCGCAGCACTCTCGAAATTTAGGCAGACAGCATCGTTGACAATGCGATAGGCAGTTACTTAGACTTTTCTCCTACAGGGGCTCCTATCGAACCTCGCGTGCGTCGACCTGGCCGATGACGTCCAGCTCTTTGCACTAAGTGCTTCGTTCGATTTCGGACCCTAAGCGACAGATCATAGCCGCGGCATTTGAGCCATTCGTCGCCTCATTCGGGAGGGACGGGTGGCTTTTTTCGTTTGCCGCCCAAGAAAGCTGGCGATGCGTCCGCATCGCCAGAACGGTAGCGCATGCGCGGGGACCATCGTGCATCACGTCGAGCGGGAGGATAACGAGCGATGGCGGCAGCAGATATCCACTATCTCGGTCTCGTCGACGTCGGACGGAAGATCCAGGCTAAGGAATTGTCGCCGGTCGAAGCGACCAAGGCGATGCTTGGGCGTATCGAGAAGCTCGACGGCAAGCTCAAGAGTTTCGCATATGTGATGAGTGACGCGGCGCTTGCTGACGCCGCTGCGGCCGAGAAGGAGATTGCTTCCGGCAACATCAAGGGGCCGCTGCACGGTGTTCCGCTGGCGGTCAAAGATCTCTGCTGGGCCAGGGGCGCGCCTGCTGCGCACGGCATGACCATTCATCGTGAGTTCCGTCCCTCCGAAGATGCAACAGTCGTCGCGCGGCTGAAAAATGCCGGAGCGATCATTCTCGGCAAGCTGCAGCAGACCGAAGGCGCTTACGCTGATCACCACCCGAAGATCGACCCGCCGAAGAATCCGTGGAACGCTGATCTGTGGCCCGGCGCATCATCGAGCGGTTCCGGCGTCGCCACCGCGGCGGGGCTCTGCTTCGGTTCGCTCGGCACCGATACCGGCGGATCGATCCGTTTTCCCTCCGCAGCAAACGGTGTCACCGGACTCAAACCGACTTGGGGACGGGTCAGCCGCTACGGTGCCTTCGAGCTTGCGGCGACGCTGGATCATATCGGCCCCATGGCGCGGAGCGCGGTCGATTGCGGCGCCATCCTCGGCGTAATCGCAGGACAGGATCCCAAGGACACGACGTCGGTGCCGCTGCCCGTGCCCGATTATCTCGCCGGTCTGTCCGGCGACCTGCGGGGCGTGACGATCGGCGTCGACCGGCGCTGGACCAGCGAAGGCACCGACGGCGATGCCGCCAAGGTGCTGAGCGAAGGGCTGCGCGTGGCCGCCGATCTTGGTGCCAAGATCAAGGAGATTACCTTCCCCGACCCCAAGGCGGTCATAGACGACTGGTTCCCGCTTTGCGGCATCGAGGTGGCTGTCGCGCACGAGGACACCTATCCGGCGCGCAAGGACGAGTACGGCCCGGCGCTCGCTGGCCTGCTCGACCTTGGCCGGCAACAGTCGGGCATGGACTACCAGAAGATTGTGCTCCGGCGTGAGGCGTTTCGCGGTGCCGTGCGCGTGCTGTTCGAGACGGTCGATCTCATCGCGGTCCCGGCCCAGGCGTTCGCGGCGCCCACGCTGGCCAGGATGGCGGCACTCGGCGAGGACGCGTCGCTGATCGGTGGCCTGCTTCGCTTCACGTGCCCATTCGACATGACGGGAAGTCCGACCGTGACGCTGCCCGGCGGCTTTGCGATGAACGGCGGCCCAGTGGGCTTCCAGTTCGTCGGCCGTCATTTCGACGAGGCCAGTCTGGTTCGTGCAGGCGACGCATTCCAGCGTGTTACCGACTGGCACAAGCGTCATCCCGGGATCTGAGTTGAGGAGCCGATGACATGTCCGCAGAAGACTGGTTGAAGACATCAATCATGGCCAAGCGCGCGGTTGCGAAAGGCGCGACTGGCGCGACCCATAGTCTGACGATCGAGCAGCAGGGCGCCTTCCACTACGTTTACGGTCCCTATGCCAAGCCGACCCTGTCGATCGACCCCGGCGGGGTTGTTGTGGTCGAGACGGAAGACGCCTTCGGTGGCGTGCTCACCAAAGAGAGCGACAGTCCGACCGCCAAATTGAATTTCCCCTTTCTCAATCCGCAATGCGGGCCGATTGCGGTGAAGGGCGCCAAGAAAGGTGATTGCCTCGCGATCTATATCCGCGACGTGGAAACGCGGGGTGAGCAGCCGGCCGGCACGACCTGCATCATTCCGGAATTCGGCGGCCTGGTCGGAACAGCCTCGACAGCGCTGCTCAATCCACCGCTGCCGGAACGCGTGAAGAAGCTGCATGTCGACAGGAACGGCATACGTTGGAACGACAAGATTACGCTGCCTTATGAGCCGTTCATCGGCACCATCGGTGTATCGCCGGAGATCGAGGCAATCTCCTCGCTCCAACCGGACTACCACGGCGGCAACATGGATCTGCCCGATGTCGCCCCGGGGGCGATCATCTATTTCCCGGTGCACACCGATGGCGGAATGCTCTACGTCGGCGATTGCCATGCCACGCAAGGCGATGGCGAGCTCTCCGGCGTGGCGATGGAGCAGCGCGCGACCGTCACGCTGCAGGTCGACCTGATCAAGAACTGGAGCTTCGCCTGGCCTCGGCTCGAGACCAAGGACTTCATCATGACGATCGGCAGCGCGCGTCCGCTCGAAGATGCGGCGCGCATCGCCTATCGCGAGCTGGTGCGGTGGATGGCGGCCGACTACGGCTTCGACGAGATCGACGCCTACATGCTGCTTAGCCAGGCCGGCCGTATGCGCCTCGGCAATATGGTCGACCCCAAATACACGATGGGGGCGTCGATCCTCAAAGATTACCTCAAGCCATGACACTCAAAAGACATCAAGGACAGGGGATTTCACGATGAATTCACGACGTAAAATCAGACTTGCTCTCCTCGGCGCGTTGCTTGGAACCTCGGCGCTCGGTGTTGCCAAGGCCGCCGAGCCGCTGAAGATCGGCTTGCTCGAGGACGTCTCCGGCGATCTCGCGTTCATGGGCATGCCGAAGCTGCATGGTTCTCAGCTGGCTGTCGAAGAGATCAACAAGAGCGGTGGCATCATGGGGCGGCAGATCGAGCTGATCCACCTTGATCCGCAGGGCGACAACGCGCGCTACCAGGAATTCGGCCGACGTCTGCTCAATCGCGACAAGGTCGACGTGCTGATCGGCGGCATCACCTCGGCCTCGCGCGAAGCGCTGCGCCCGATCGTCGATCGTACCTCGACGCCGTATTTCTACACAAACCAGTATGAAGGCGGTGTTTGCGACGCCAGCATGATCAGCATGGGCGCGGTGCCCGAGCAGCAGTTCTCGACGCTGATCCCCTGGATGGTCGAAAAGTTCGGCAAGAAGGTCTACGTCATCGCCGCCGATTACAATTTCGGCCAGATCTCGGCAGAGTGGAACCGCAAGATCATGAAGGATCTCGGCGGTGAGGTCGTGGGCGAAGAGTTTATTCCGCTGGGCGTGTCGCAGTTCGCGCAGACGATCCAGAATATCCAGAAAGCGAAGCCGGATTGGTTGCTTACGATCAATGTCGGAGCTGCCCAGGACTCATTCTTTGAGCAGGCCGCCGCGGCCAATCTCAACTTGCCGATGGGCTCGTCGATCAAGGTCATGCTCGGTTTCGAGCACAAGCGGTTCAAGCCGCCGGCGCTCAACAACATGCACGCGACCGCCAACTGGTTCGAGGAGATCGATACGCCGGAAGCGAATGACTTCAAGAAGCGCTGGCACGCAAAGTTCCCCGACGAGCTTTACATCAATGATATGGGATATAACGCCTATAACGCGCTCTACATGTACAAAGCGCTGGTCGAGAAGGCGAAGTCGACCAAACTGGAGGATATGCGCAAGGTCATCGCAACTGGCGACGCTTGCATCGATGCGCCCGAAGGCAAGGTCTGCGTCGATCCGAAGAGCCAGCATACGTCGCACCGCATGCGCCTGATCTCGGTCGGGCCCAAGCACGAGGTGACGGTGGAGAAGGACTACGGGGTGATCCAGCCTTATTGGCTTGGTCAAATCGGTTGTGACCTCACCAAGAAGAACGACAAGGATCAGTACACGCCGAGCCATCTCCCCAACAAGTCGTGACGTCGGGCGGGCACGGATCTTGCTCGTGTTTGACGTCACGATCTTGAACAAGGCCGGCGCCGCAACGATGCGGCGCCGCGATCGGCAAGGGGATCAAGATGTCGGCTGAAGTGTTCTCGTTATTCTATCAGTTCGCCGACGTGTTCGCGTTCCTCATACTCTCGGCCGCAGGCCTCGCCATCGTGTTCGGCATGATGGGCGTTATCAACATGGCACATGGCGAGTTCATCATGTGCGGCGCCTACGTGACGGTCGGCTTGGTAAACCTGGGCGTGCCGCTCGCGATCTCCCAGATCCTGGCCGCGCTGACGGCGGGGCTCATCGGTGTTCTCGTCGAGTTTCTGGTCGTACGGCGCTTCTACAAACGACCGCTGGATTCGCTGCTCGCGACTTGGGGTCTCAGCCTGATCGTGACGCAATCGATGCTCCTGATCGTCGGTTCTGCCGTGCGGGGCATCGGCACGCCCGAGGGTAGCTTCGCGATCGGCGGCTATACGTTCTCGACTTACCGTCTGGTGCTGTTCGGTTGCGCCGTAGCGGTGCTGGTCGCTCTCTACATCATCTTCATGAAAACACGGTTCGGCGTGATTGCCCGCGCGACGATGCAGAATGCGGCGATGGCGAAGGCGTTGGGCGCACGCACCGGCCGCATCTATGCGATCAGTTTTGGAATCGGCGCCGGCCTTGCCGGTCTTTGCGGTGCGCTCTATGCGCCGACCATGACGCTGATCCCGACCATGGGGGCGACTTTCGTGGTTGAAAGCTTCGTCACGGTCGTCATTGGAGGGGCCAACGTGCTGCTCGGAACGGCGCCGGCCGCGGTGTTCCTGGCGATGATCCGGATGGCGCTGAATGCGAGCTACGGTCAGATCATCGGTCAGATCGGCATGCTGGTCGCCGTCATCCTGATTGTCCGCGTGCTGCCGGAAGGTCTGTCCAGCGTGCTGGCTCGTCGTGGGCGCTAAAGGGAATCTGTGATGTTCAAGCTGCTGGAAGGCCCACAGACGCTCGGACGCGGCAAATTGTTCTGGTCCTGCGTCCTTGCTGTGCTGGCCGGCGCGCTGGTCTATCCGCTATTCGCCGATTCCTACGACGTCGGCAATTTCGCCTACTTCCTGATCTGGATCTTCATGGCGCTTGGCCTCTGCCTGATGTGGGGCTATGGCGGCATGCTGTCGTTCGGCCAGACCTTGTTCTTCGGCATCGCCGGTTACGGTTATGGCGTGCTGGCGATCAACATGGGCGGCGGCACGGCGACGATCGCCGCGCTCGTCCTCTCCGTTGCCCTCGCGATGATCGCGGCGGGCATTCTCGGCTATTTCATGATCTGGGGCGGCATCAACGGCATCTTCTTCGGCATCGTGACGCTGTCCGCAACCCTTGTGCTGGCCTTCTTCCTCGGCCAGACGGCGGGGCCGGAATGGCATATCGGCCCGGCTCGCCTGAACGGATTTAACGGCATGAAGGGTATGGATCCGCTCACCGTTGGCGACTTCTATATCGAGGGATCGGCGCTCTATTACGTCATGATCGCGCTGATCGTGATTGTCTATCTGGCTCTTCGGATGCTGGTGAATTCTGGGATCGGCAACGTCATCGCGGCGACGCGTGAAAATCCTCAGCGCGCCGAGATGCTGGGTTATGACGTCCGGAAATATCAACTCCTGACCTTCGTCATCGGCAGTGGTCTCGCTGGCCTCAGTGGCGCGCTGTACACCTCCTGGGGGCAGTTCATCACGCCGTCCAGCATCGGCCTGCCTGCGGCTGCAATGCCCATAGTATGGGTGGCCTTTTCGGGGCGCAGCGATCTGACGGCGACGCTGGTCGGGTCGTTCCTGCTGCTGTTCGGCTTCCAGACCATCACGGTCTACAGCCAGCAGGCAGCGCTGGTTCTGATGGGTGCGCTATTGCTCGCCACGGTGATGCTGGCACCGCAGGGGTTTGTGCTCGGCATCGGCAAGCTCGTCGCCGATCGGTGGCGCGGCCGCCGTCGCGATGACGGTACCGTCATGGCGGAGGCCGGACGCTTGCAGTCGGAAGAGTCCTGATCATGGCGCTGGTCGAAGTCAAAGGCGTATCCAAACGTTTTGGCGGATTGACCGCCGTCTCCGACGTCGACCTCACGGTCAACGCGGGAGAGGTCCACTGCCTGATCGGACCCAACGGCGCCGGCAAAAGCACGTTGTTCAAGCTGATCGTCGGTCTCTACCCACCGAGCCAGGGCAGCATCCTGTTCGATCGCGTTGACATCACTGCCGAGCGTCCATATGCGCGCGTGCAGCGGGGTATGAGCATCAAGATGCAGGCTCCGAGCGTATTCAAGGAGCTGCCGGTGCGGCAGAACATCCAGATCGCGCTCCAGGATCGCGTGTCCGGAGCGGAGCGCATCTCCGAGGAGGATCGCCTGCTGACGCTGCTCAATCTCACGGCGGACAGCGAGAAGCTCGCGGGTGCGCTGTCGCACGGTCAGCAGCAATGGCTCGAGATCGGGATGGCGCTGGCGTTGAAGCCGCAGCTCTTGCTGCTGGACGAGCCGACAGCTGGCATGTCTCCGGAAGAGACCTTCAAGACCGGGGAGCTGGTTAAATCATTCAACGCCGAAGGCATGACGGTGCTGGTCGTCGAGCACGACATGGCGTTTGTACGGCAGGTGGCCCAGCGGGTCACCGTGCTGCATCTCGGCAAGATTTTTGCGCACGGCGATCTCGAAAGCATTTTGCAGGACGAGAACGTTGCGGAAATCTATCTGGGGAAGACCCATGCTCACTAGAACCCCGCGCACTGACCGGATTCTCGACGTATCGGAGCTGTGGGCCGGATACGGTGCGACGCCGATCCTGCAGG
Source organism: Bradyrhizobium monzae (assembly GCF_021458635.1). GTDB lineage: Bacteria > Pseudomonadota > Alphaproteobacteria > Rhizobiales > Xanthobacteraceae > Bradyrhizobium. The sequence goes on along the minus strand of NZ_JAIRDQ010000002.1, from coordinate 391,422 downwards.
GTGTCACCATGTCGGTCTCGCGTGGCGAGATCGTTGGCGTGATCGGCCGCAACGGCGTCGGCAAGTCGACCTTGATGCGCTGCCTGATCGGCCTGCTGCGGTCCTGGCGCGGCACGATCAGCTTCATGGAGCAGGATGTAACTGCGCTCGAGGCGGACGCGCGGGCGCGGGCGGGATTCGGCTACATCCCGCAGGGGCGCGATGTCTTTCCGCAGATGACCGTTGAGGAGAATCTTCAGGTCGGTGAGCTGATCGGTGGTTCCGGCGGCAAGAAGCTGCCGGAGCTCGTCTATGAGTATTTTCCGCGGCTGAGGGAGCGCCGGCGGCAGGCCGCGGGCACCATGTCGGGCGGCGAGCAGCAACAGCTTGCCATCGGTCGCGCGCTGATTGGCAATCCATCCCTCATGATCCTGGACGAGCCGTCCGAGGGCATCCAGCCCTCGATCGTCCAGCTTATCTGTGAGGCGCTGAGATCGTTCCGGAACGAGCTTGGGACCACGATCATCTTTGTCGAGCAGAACCTCGACACAATTCTGGCGATCGCCGAGCGCTGTTACATCATGGAGAAGGGCAAGATCACGCAGTCGCTGGCAGGCAGCGAAGTCAATGAGGACAATGTCCGCGCACAGCTCCTGCTCTGAAGGGTCGCAAGGCGGGATTTAAGTCGTCAATAGGGAGGGAATGGACATGGATCTGGGACTCAAGGGAGCAAAGGTTCTCGTCACCGGGAGCACCAAGGGCATCGGCAGGGCGATCGCCGATACGTTTGCAGCCGAGGGCGCCAATGTCGGCATCTGCGCGCGGAACCAGGCCGATGTCGACAGCGCGGTCACCGCGATCAGGGCGAAAGGCGTCGTTGCATTTGGAAGTTCGGTCGACGTCTCCAACGGCCCGGCGCTCAAGGCCTGGGTCGAGGACATGGCCTCGAAGCTCGGCGGCATCGACGTCGTTGTCGCCAATGTCAGCGCACTATCGATCGGGCAGGACGAGGAGAGCTGGGAAAAGGAATTCTCCACCGACATGATGGGCACGGTGCGCCTGGTCAACGCGGCGATGCCGTATCTGGAAAACAGCAAGGCCGCCGCGATCGTCACCATCTCGAGCGTCTCGGGGCGCGAGGTCGATTTCGCCAGCGGTCCCTACGGCACGTTCAAGGCGGCGATCATTCACTACACGCAGGGGCTCGCGTTTCAACTTGCCGCCAAAGGCATCCGCGCCAACTCGGTATCGCCCGGTAACACCTATTTCGAGGGCGGCGTCTGGAGCCAGATCAAGGACGGCAATCCCGAGCTCTACAAGACCGCGCTGGCGCTCAACCCGACCGGTCGCATGGGCACGCCGCAGGAAATGGCGAACGGTGCAGTGTTCCTTGCCAGCAAGGCCGCGAGCTTTATCACGGGGACCAATCTCGTGGTCGATGGTGCGCTCACACGCGGGGTGCAGTTCTAGGCGCATCCAAAGCAGCGCGGTCTGGAGGCCGGGCTGTCCGCGGCGCCGGTGAGCGAAGCGATTTCCGACAACAGCAGGGCTGTCAGATGTCAGCAGATCCAATTCACTACAAGTCGATCACCGAGCTCTCTGAGCTGTTCCGCCGGGGTGAGCTTCTGCCCTCGACAGTGACTGAGGCGATGCTGGGCCGGATCGCGAAGCTCGACGCCAAATTTCACGGCTACGCGCTCGTCCTGGCTGAGCGCGCCATGGCGCAAGCGAAGCGCTGTGACGCCGAGCTTGCCAAGGGCATCTGGCGCGGGCCGCTGCACGGTGTGCCGATCGGATTGAAGGATCTCTGCTACACCACATTCGCACCGACCGCAGGCGGCACCACGATCCATGCCAAATTTGTCCCGTCCTTCAACGCGACGATCGTGGACCGGCTCGAGCTCGCGGGTGCCGTCACGCTCGGCAAGCTGAAGATGACCGAGGGTGCCTATACCAGCCATCATCCGAACGATCAGGCGCCACTCAATCCCTGGGGCGTCGACTACTGGGTCGGCTCCTCCTCGAGCGGATCGGGCGTGGCGACGTCGGCGGGGCTCTGCTTCGGCTCGATCGGCAGCGACACCGGCGGCTCGATCCGGTTTCCGTCGGCGACGTGCGGGCTGACCGGGCTCAAGCCGACGTGGGGACGTGTGAGCCGTCACGGCGTCTTTCCGCTGGCGGACTCGCTCGACCATGTCGGGCCGATATGCCGGAACGCAGCCGATGCGGCAGCCATGCTTGGCGTCATCGCAGGCGCGGACGTCAACGACCCGACCACCCTGCAGGCGGCCGTGCCGAACTATCTGGCGGGGATCGGTGACGGCATCCGCGGCTTACGAATTGGCGTGGACCGCAGCTACACCCAGAACGGGATCGATCCGCAAGTGGTCGCCGCGTTGCTGGAGGCCGAACGCACGCTTGCGGAACTCGGTGCCGACATCCGCGAGGTCAAGTTTCCGACATACGAGAAGCTTGTCAGCATGTGGATCCCGATGTGTTCAATCGAGACTGCGGAGGCGCATCTCGCGACCTATCCGTCACGGAAGTCGGAATACGGCCCGGACCTCGCGCAACTGATCGAGCAGGGAAGATCGATGAATGGCGTCGAAATCGCAGAGATCCATCATGAGCGGTTGAAGTTCTCCGGCAGCCTGGCCGCCCTGTTCGGAGATATCGACCTACTCCTGATTCCCACCATGCCGGTGCCAATCCCGACACTGACCAAGATGGGCGAATACGGCGCCGATCCGAACGTGCTGCTTAGCATCCTGCGATTCACCGCGGTGTTCGATTTCTCGGGCAGCCCAACCGTCACGCTGCCGAACGGCACGGCGTCAGACGGCCTTCCGCTCAGCATGCAGCTGGTCGGCCCGCATATATCCGAGGATGTGCTCGCCCGCGCTGGGTATGCCTTCCAATCCGTGACGGATTGGCACACCCGGCGCGCCCCCATCGAATGAACGGCATCGGATACGATCCCTGACAATCGAGCGGCAATCCGAAGGCGATTTCCGCTTCCTTTTCTTGCCTGTATGGCCCAAGAACCGACAGATGGTGGTAGCTTGATAAAATCAAATTTCGCAATCGGTCCAATGACATATGGGATCGATTGCGGAGTGAATAACTATGTAAAATGAACGACTTAGATCGAAAATTCTCTATCGCCCCCATGATGGATTGGACCGACCGGCACTGCCGGGTGTTCCACCGACACCTGACGCGGCGGGCGTTGCTCTATACGGAGATGCTGACCACCGGCGCCATCATTCATGGCGATCGGGAGCGGCTGCTCGGTTTCGACACGACTGAGCACCCTGTGGCGCTGCAGCTTGGCGGCTCGGATCCGCGGGACCTCGCTGAAGCCGCGCGGATCGGCGAGGGTTTTGGCTATGACGAGATCAATCTCAATGTCGGCTGCCCATCGGATCGCGTGAAGGACGGACGTTTCGGCGCCTGTCTGATGGCGGAGCCGGAGCTCGTCGCGCGATGTGTCGCGGCGATGAAGCGCGCAGTGTCGATTCCCGTCACGGTGAAATGCCGCATTGGCATCGACGACCAGGATCCCGAAGTCGCGCTCGATACGTTGGCGCATGCTGTGGTCGCTGCGGGCTGCGACGCGCTGATCGTGCATGCCCGGAAGGCCTGGCTGAACGGCCTGTCGCCGAAGGAGAACCGCGACATCCCGCCGCTCGACTATGACCGCGTCTATCGGCTCAAACGCGCGATGCCGGAGGTGCCTGTCATTATCAACGGCGGCGTTCCCAGCATCGAGGAGGCGAAAGCGCATCTTGCCCATGTCGACGGCGTGATGCTCGGCCGAGCCGCCTATCAGGAGCCGTGGCGGCTGCTCTTGGTCGATCCCGACCTGTTCGGCGAGGCGGCGCCGCACGCGACCATGCAGGACGCGTTCGAGGCGATGATACCCTATATCGAGGTGCAGCTCGCGCGTGGCACGCGGCTGCATGCCATCACGCGCCACTTCGTCGGTGCGTTCCACGCCGTGCCCGGCGCGCGCGCTTTCCGCCGACACCTCGCCGAGCACGGTGTGAAGCCGGGCGCCGGCATCGACGTCTTGCGTGACGCGATCGCGCATGTTGGTGCGCGTGCGCCGGCGGAGGCTGCCTAGTCACGAGAAAGCGCCGGATCGCGGAATCCGACTCTCTCCTGATCACGCTCAGCGGAACAGGTCGAAATGGCAGTTCACGCCGACGCGGAAGCTGTGGAATTTCGCAGCCGTCCAGTCCGGCAGGTCGTCGTGCTTGAACTCGGTGTGGGGATACTCGGCCTTGGCCGACCATTTCGGCAGGAACGCCCATTCCACGCCGCCGCCCGCGGTCCAGCCATCTTCATCTTGTTGATCGGGCCGTCCTTCAATTCGCCGGTGGCAAGACCTGCGGTTCCGAAGAACAGCAACCGTGAATCCATCGTGGCGATGCCGGCGCGGGCACGGCCGGAGAGCGCGGCCCTTAATCGACCGCCGTGCGCGTACGGCGGTGGCTGCTCTGGAGCTCAGGGTAGCCGGTGAGCATCAGCGTGTCGGACCGCACGCCCCAGCTCTCCAAGCGATCGAGGAAGCTCATGCCGAGCAGATTGGTCTTCATCTGCCCGCGCTGGACGACGAGGGCCGGCACCGATTTCTCGACGAGATGGCCGACGGCGAGCCGGTCGATCGTGAGCCGCGCCGCCTTGGTGTGGCCGCCGGCGGTTTCGAGGTCGACGTCATATTCGAGCATCTCGAGCGGCAGGCCGATCGCCTTCGCGGTTTCCCAGGTCAGCACCACGGAGGTGGCGCCGGTATCGATCACCATGGGCGCGGCCACGCCGTTGATCTTGGCGCGCAGCGCGAACTCGCCGCCCTGGCCGCGCTGGATCTGCACGGCGGGGGCAGGCGTTGCCGTTTGCGCACGAAAAATATGCGAGACCTTGTGGCTCGCGCGTGCGATCTGGTCGGGATCGCCATAGGCGACCACAGCGCCGGCCGTGGCTGCGAGCGTGACGAGAACGAGCAGGAAGCGGATCATCGCGCGCCTCCGATGGCACGCTCACCGGTCAAGCGCCTTTCGGCGATCCCCCGATCTGCTGCAGGCCGGCGTCGGTCATGCGCGTGGGCAACAGGGCCATCACTGCGAGCCGTTCCGCACTCTCCATCGCGTGCCAACGCGCGATCTCCGGCAAGGTCCGGCCGCAGCCGAAGCACAGCTTGGTCTTGGGATCGATCATGCAGACGGCGACGCACGGCGTTTCTTTGCTCATACGGACATAGTGAGGGATCGGCGGGCATGTCTGCAAGCATGTGTTTACGAGCCCGTGCCCGCGCTCATGATCGGCTTGTGGCGCGGCCTGCGCTTCTCGTCGGGCACCATGGAACTCTCCGGCTGCAGCGGCGGCGCTTCCTCCGAGAGCGGCGCAAGCGCGCTCATCACGCGCTCCGGCGGGAAGGTGACGATCACCTCGGTGCCGATGCGCAGCTTCGACTTCAGCGTGAACGTGCCGCCATGCAGATCGATCAGGTTCTTGGCGATGGGCAGGCCGAGGCCTGCGCCCTGTTCGGCCGATTTGATCGAGTTGGAGCCCTGGCCGAACGAGGCGAGCACGACCGGGATCTCGTCCTCGGGAATGCCGGGGCCGGAGTCCTTCACCGACAGATACTGGCCGCCCGAGGCGGTCCAGCCGGCCTTGAGCCAGATCTCGCCGCCTTGCGGGGTGAACTTGATCGAATTGGAGAGCAGGTTGAGCACGACCTGGCGGATCGCGCGCTCGTCGGCCCAGAGCCGCGGCATGGCCTGCTCGAACACCTCGTGGATGGTGATCCCGCGGCTCGAGGCGCGCAGCTTCATCAGATGATGGCAGTCGGCGACGATGCCGACCAGCGACACCGCTTCCTCGTTCAATTCGTAGCGGCCGGCCTCGATCCGCGACAGATCGAGGATTTCGTTGATGAGGTTGAGCAGGTGTACGCCGGAATTATGGATGTCTCCGGAATATTCCCTGTAGACCGGCACCGCATGCGCGCCAAAAATCTCGCTCTTCATCACCTCGGAGAAGCCGAGGATGGCGTTGAGCGGCGTGCGCAGCTCATGGCTCATCTGTGCGAGGAAGCGCGATTTGGCGACGTTGGCCGCTTCGGCACGGTGGCGGGCTTCGTCCGAGATCGCCTTGGCCTGTTCGAGCTCGCCGATCAGCGCGTCCTTCTCGGCGCGCGCCTCGAGCGTGGCGAAGGTCGAGGAGTGCAGGCGATGCGCCAGCAGCACGAAGTAGCCTTCCGCCGCGAGCGCGAGTGCAGCCAGGATGTAGTTGTCGAGCGAACCGGTCATCGCAAAGCTCAGCGCCATTGCGACCGCAACCGGCGCGGTGGCGGCAAGCGCTGCGATCGGCAGATTGGCAGCAAGCATGCTCGACACTGCAATCACCAGCAGCATCAGGAACATCATCAGCGTTTCCGTGACCATGTCGAGCACGGGATGAATCAGGATCGCCATCCAGCACAGGCCGTAGAGCAGATCGAGCACGACAAAACGCGTCCGCCAGGTGCGCGTCGCCGTGGGTGAGGCGGGCTCGGCCAGGAAGCGGCGGCAGCTGCGGATCATTGCCGCGTGAAGGCAGATCATGCCGGCGGTCCAGGCCGCGGCCGGAATCGGCTGCATCCAGAGTCCGAACAGCACGCCGGTGGCGACCACCAGCAGCATCACGACATAGGAGGCGGACAGGCGCGTCTGGGCGTACTGGCGCAACAGCTCGGCGTCGAAGGCCGGCCGGGTTCCGCTGGTCGACGTTAACTTATCGCGCGCCTCGCGCACCCGCTGCGACGCAGCCCTTCGGCTGCTCGCCGACGGAGCGCTGATTGGCTCGGCCGGAAGCTGCACAACTTCAGGCTTTTCAGCGGGGTTACTCATCAAGCAACAACGATTCCTGCCCACGTCGGACGCGGGCCTTCTGCATTGTCTATCTCTGGCAAGAAATCCTTAAGAGGTGACTTAAGGAGCTAAAGAATTACGTTAACCGGGCGTTAATTTTGGATCCCGGTGACCGCCCCGCTCAGTGCAGCCAGGCATGCTGTGCGACGTAGATCACGGCGCCGGCCAGGTAGCCCGCAAGCGCGGGCACGGCAATGCGGCGGGCGTACCAGAGGAACTCGATCCGCTCGAGCCCCATGGCGGCAACGCCCGCGGCAGAGCCGATGATCAGGATCGAGCCGCCGGTACCGGCGCAATAGGCGATGAACTCCCAGAGGAAGCTGTCGGGCGGGTAGTGGCCGAGGTCGTACATGCCCATGGTTGCTGCGACCAGCGGCACGTTGTCGACGATGGCGCTGAGCAGGCCGAGCACGACGACGATGACGTCCTGGCGGCCGATGGTCGTCTCCAGCCATCGGGCCAGCATCGTCAGGAGGCCGGCATGTTCCAGGCAGGCGACCGCCAGCAGAATGCCGACGAAGAACACGATCGAGCCCATGTCGATCCGGGTCAGGGCGTGGGCGAGCGAGAGAGGACGGCGCACGTGCTCGTCCTTGTCGCGATGAACGATCTCGCCGACCAGCCAGACGATGCCGAGGCCGAGCAGGACGCCCATGAAGGGCGGCAGATGCGTGACCGTCTTGAAGGCCGGCACCGCGATCAGCACGCCGAGCCCGAGATAGAACATCAGATTGCGCTCGAACCGGTCGACAGTGAGCAATCCGCTGTCGCGCGGTGGTGCCGCGATCGTCTTGCCTCTGAACGACAGACTGATGAAGGCCAGCGGCACCAGCAAATTGACCAGCGAAGGCAGGAACACCGCGCGCATGATGTTCAACGGCGTGATCTGTCCACCGATCCACAGCATGGTCGTGGTGACGTCGCCGATCACGGTCCACGCGCCGCCGGCGTTGGCGGCGATGACGATGAGGGAGGCGAACAGCAGGCGGTCGTCACGCCTGGCGATCAGACGCTGGATTAGCGAGACCATGACGATGGTCGTGGTCAGATTGTCCAGGATCGCGCTGAGGATGAACGCCACGAAACCGACCAGCCACATGAGCGTGACCTGGCTCGTGGTGCTGATGCGCGAGGTGATGACCTCGAAGCCGTCATGGGCGTCGATCACCTCGACGATGGTCATCGCGCCGATCAGGAAGAACACGATCTGCGCGGTCGAGGCGACGGACTCGTCGAGCTGATGGCCGACCAGCGCGTGATCGCCCGTCGTGAATGCGTAGATCGTCCAGAGCACGCCCGCGCCGAGCAGCGCGGATGCGCTCTTGTTGACCCCGATGGGGTGTTCGAGCGCGATCGCCGCATAGGCCAGAACGAAGATGACGACGATCGCAATCAGCAAGGCGGGGTCAGTTCGTCAAGTGTCAGCGATTGAGGCGCGCGAGCAAGCTCGACGTATCCCAGCGCTTGCCGCCCATCTTCTCGACCTCGGCATAGAACTGGTCGACCAGCGCAGTGACCGGCAGATTGGCGCCATTGCGGCGGGCCTCAGCCAGCGAGATCGAGAGGTCCTTGCGCATCCATTCGACCGCGAAGCCGAAATCGTACTTGTCCTCGTTCATGGTCTTGTAGCGGTTCTCCATCTGCCACGACTGCGCGGCGCCCTTGGAGATGGTCTCGATCACGGCGGCGACGTCGAGGCCGGACTTCTTGGCGAAGTGGATGCCCTCGGAGAGGCCCTGCACGAGGCCGGCGATGCAGATCTGGTTGACCATCTTGGTCAGCTGGCCGCTTCCGGCGGGCCCGAGCAGCTTGCACATCCGTGCATAGGCGCCGGTGATGATCGGCTCGGCGCCGGAATAAGCGTCCTGCGCGCCGCCGCACATCACCGTCAGCACGCCGTTCTCGGCGCCGGCCTGGCCGCCGGAGACGGGGGCGTCGATGAACTTGAAGCCGGCCTTGGTCGCGGCTGCGTCGAGCTCGCGCGCGACTTCGGCGGAAGCGGTGGTGTGATCGACGAAGGTCGCGGCCTTCTTCATGCCGGCAAAGGCGCCGTCGGCGCCGATCGCGACCGCGCGCAAATCGTTGTCGTTGCCGACGCAGCACATCACGAAGTCCTGGCCTTCAGCCGCAGCCTTCGGGGTCGCCGCGGTCCTGCCGCCGAACTTGTCCGCCCACTCCTTCGCCTTGGCGGCGGTGCGGTTGTAGACGGTGACCTCATGGCCCCCTTTTTTCACGAGGTGTCCGGCCATGGGGAAGCCCATGACGCCGAGACCGAGGAAAGCGACTTTAGCCATGTGTGTGTCCGTAGCTTGAGTTTTACGGTTGCAGCCGGCGAGGGGCGCCAGCCGGGGTCCTGAGGTTCCGCCCGAGGGCGGGCCGGGCGCACCATAAACCCTTGCGGCCGGAGGGCAACGGCTTCGTTTGGCGGCCTCCTGTGCTAGGATGCAGGGACCAAGGACTTCAACAAGGACTTCAAAACAAGGGAGCGAAGCATGGGTGTGGGCTTGGGCGGCGTGAGCGTTGGCGTCCTCGATCATTTCAACATCCGGACCCGGAATCTGGCCGAGACGGTCCGCTTCTACGAGGACGTGCTGGGCCTGGAAAAAGGCGCCCGGCCGAATTTCGCCTTCCCGGGGGCGTGGATGTACAGCGAGGGCAAGCCGGTGGTGCACCTCGTCGATATTTCCCCGACCTCGGAGCCGCAGAAGCCGGATTCCGGCGTGGTCCACCACGTCGCCTTCGTCAGCCGCGGCTTCGACGGCATGAAGCAGCGTCTGGCCTCCAAGGGCATGAAATTCGACTCCCGCCAGGTGCCCGGCGGCGACCTCTGGCAGATCTTCGTCTACGACCCCAACGGGGTCATGATCGAGCTCAATTACGAGGCGGCCCACGAGCAGGGGTCTGCGCCCGCCGAGATGGCTGACGATATCGGCAAGCAGTAGCCTTTTGGCCGTTTCCGCTCTAATGGGGCATCCTGAACTTTAGGAGATGCGCTTTGAGCGTGACGCAGCAACAGGTTCTCGACAGCCTCGCCAGGATCAAATCGCCCCGCGGGGTCCCGCTCACCAATGCCAATGTGCTGAGCCCGATCAGCGCATCCGACGGCAAGGTGTTCTTCTCGATCAATGTCGATGCCGCCGAGGCGCGGGCCTGGGAATCCGTCCGTGCCGAAGCCGAGGCCGCCGTACGCGGCATTCCCAGCGTCACCACCGTGATGGTCGCCTTGACCGCCGAGCGCAAGCCGGGCGCAGCGCCGCCACCCCCGCAGCCGAGCCGCGGCACGCCCGGCGTGCAGCCGGTCCATGCCCACAAGCCGCCGCCGCAGGGCGGCGCCCAATCGCCGATGGCGCGGCAGTCCGAAATTCCGGGCGTCGCCGCCGTGATCGCGGTGGCCTCGGGCAAGGGCGGCGTCGGCAAATCGACCACAGCACTCAATTTGGCATTGGGCCTGCGCGATCTCGGCCTCAAGGTCGGGCTGCTCGATGCCGACATCTACGGCCCCTCGGTGCCGCGGCTGACCGGCCTGCACGAGAAGCCGGAGCTGGACGGCGAGCGAAAGATGATTCCGCTCCGCCGCTTCGGCCTCGCCATCATGTCGATCGGCTTCCTGGTCGAGGAAGAGACCGCGATGATCTGGCGCGGCCCGATGGTGATGTCGGCGGTGACGCAGATGCTGCGCGATGTCGCGTGGGGAACGCTCGACGTGCTCGTCGTCGACATGCCGCCGGGCACCGGCGATGCCCAGCTCACGCTGGCGCAGAACGTGCCGCTGAAGGGCGCCGTGATCGTCTCGACCCCGCAGGACCTGTCCCTGATCGACGCACGGCGCGGGCTTGCCATGTTCAAGAAGGTCAACGTGCCCGTGCTCGGCATCGTCGAGAACATGAGCTACTTCCAATGTCCGCATTGCGGCACGAAATCCGACATCTTCGGCCATGGCGGGGCGCGCCACGAGGCCGAGAAGCTCCAGGTACCGTTCCTGGGCGAGATCCCGCTGCACATGGCGATTCGCGCCACCTCGGACGCCGGCAATCCCGTCGTGGACAGCGAGCCGGACGGACCCCATGCGGCGATCTATCGCGCCATTGCGGGACAGGTCCGGGACCAGCTCAAGGGCGTCATCGCCGCCGCTTGAGCCGATTGTCCGGGACATGCGACTTTCGTCGCCCCCCGTCATGCCATTGTCGCGTTCCGCGGCAAGGGCTTCCGTGTTAAAGGCCACGGCAGCGAAGCCCCTTCGGATCGACGCGGCTAAAGACGTGTCGCCGGAACGCGCGGCAGCAAAGAGGAAGTTCGGGGAAACGCCCCAGCAAGGAGAGACCTGAAGATGAAGCGTCGTGATTTCCTGAAAGTGTCGGCAGCAGGTGCGGCGGCAACCGCCGCGGTGGCCTCGCCGGCGATTGCGCAGTCCTCGCCCGAGATCAAGTGGCGCCTGACGTCGAGCTTCCCGAAGTCGCTCGACACCATCTATGGCGGCGGCGAGCAGTTGGCGAAGTACGTCGCCGAGATGACTGACAACAAATTCCAGATCCAGGTGTTCGCGGCGGGCGAGGTCGTCCCCGGCTTGCAGGCGCTCGACGCAACCTCGAACGGCACCGTCGAGATGTGCCACACCGTCTCGTACTACTATGTCGGCAAGGACCCGACCTGGGCGATCTACGCCTCGGTGCCGTTCGGCCTCAACGCGCGCATGCAGAACTCCTGGTGGTACCAGGGCGGCGGCGAGCAGCTCGGCAACGAGTTCTTCAAGAAGTCGAACGTGATCGGTCACGCCTGCGGCAATACCGGCACGCAGATGGGCGGCTGGTTCCGCAAGGAGATCAAGACCGTTGCCGATCTCTCCGGCCTGAAGATGCGCATCGGCGGCATCGCCGGCCAGGTGCTGCAGAAGGTCGGCGTGGTGCCGCAGCAGCTCGCTGGCGGCGACATCTATCCGGCGCTGGAAAAGGGCACCATCGATGCGGCCGAGTGGGTCGGCCCGTACGATGACGAGAAGCTCGGCTTCGCCAAGGTCGCCAAGTACTACTACTATCCGGGCTTCTGGGAAGGCGGCCCGATGGTCCATGCCTTCACCAACCTGGACAAGTGGAATTCACTGCCGAAGAACTACCAGGCGATCCTGGCCAACGCGGCGGCCAATGCCAACAGCTGGATGGCTGCGCGCTACGACATGCAGAACCCGAAGGCGCTGAAGAGCCTCGTCGCCGGTGGTACGCAGCTCCGTCCCTTCACCAACGAAGTGCTCGAGGCCTGCCTCAAGGCGACCAACGAACTGTGGGCGGAGACCTCGGCCAAGAACGCCGACTTCAAGAAGTCGATCGACGCCATGCAGGCCTACCGCTCCGACGAATATCTGTGGTGGCAGGTCGCCGAATACACCTACGACAGCTTCATGATCCGCTCGCGTACCCGCGGCTGATCTTCGAGCAGTCTGTCAAGCTGAATGGCCCGGCCTCGTTCGCGAGGCCGGGCTTTTTCTTTGGCAGCGTATCGGGCGCCCAGCAAAATCCGCAAAACAACCCCATGCACAGTAGAAGCGGGGTGATGGCGGGTCGATCGGTGGACGCCCGCCAACGGTTTGGCGCATCAAAGCCCGTTTGACACGTCGGGCAAAACAGTGGCAAAAATCGATCATCGCTAAATCCGAAATAGTTGCTCGCTTGCCGGCCGCGGCTCTTCACGAGCACCGCCTGCGGCTTAGGTCATAAGACCTAAGTTGGCCTCGTTTGCGCAGCCGGCTTTTCCTTTACCGCAGTGCGATCACCATGGCATTCGCTCCGACCTTGCGCCATGCTGGCCTCAAGCCTCGAGAAGAAGGCCCACAATCACCATCCATCAGGGTAGGAAAATCATGAAGAGACGAGACTTCATCAAGGTCACAGGGCTTGGTGCGGCAGGCGCTGCCACGTTGGCCGCTCCCGCAATCGCGCAGTCGATGCCGGAGATCAAATGGCGCATGCCGACGAGCTGGCCGAAATCGCTCGACACGCTCTATGGCGGCGCGGAGATGATGAGCAAGATGGTTGCGGAGGCGACCGACAACAAATTCCAGATCCAGACGTTCGCGGCCGGCGAGATCGTGCCGGGCTTGCAGGTGCTGGACGCCGTGCAGAACGCCACCTGCGAGATCGGCCACACCGCGTCCTACTACTATTTCGGCAAAGACCCGACCTTCACCTTCGGCTCGTCGGTGCCGTTCGGTCCCAACATGCGCATCAACCAGGCCTGGTACATGCTGGGTGGCGGGCGCGAGATCCTCAACGACTTCTACAAGAGCTATAACGTCATCTCGCTGCTGGCCGGCAACACCGGCTGCCAGATGGGCGGCTGGTTTCGGAAAGAGGTCAATACACCCGACGATCTCAGGGGCATGAAATTCCGCATCGGCGGCTTTGCCGGCCGCGTGCTCCAGAAGCTCGGCGTGGTGCCGCAGCAACTCGCTGGCGGCGACATCTATCCGGCACTGGAGAAGGGCACCATCGACGCCGCCGAATGGGTCGGCCCCTATGACGACGAGAAGCTCGGCTTCTACAAGATCGCGCCGCACTATTACTATCCCGGCTGGTGGGAAGGCGGCCCGATGCTGCTCGCCTACGTCAACCTCGACAAATGGAATGCGCTGCCGAAATATTACCAGAGCGTGCTCATGCAGGCCGGCCACTACTCCAACAACTACATGATGGCGCGCTACGACCAGGCCAATCCGCTGGCGTTGAAGAAGCTGCTGGCCAACGGCACCAAGCTGCACGCGTTCCCGCCGCCGATCATGGATGCCTGCTACAAGGCCGCGAAAGAGCTGCACGACGAGGTTTCGGCGACCAACCCGAACTTCAAGAAGGTCTACGAGTCCCTGACCAAGTTCTCCAACGACAGCTATGCCTGGTTCCAGGTCGGAGAAGTCGGCTACGACATCTTCATGGCGCGTCACTCGCAGAGCTGAGCTGCATTCGTGTTGCGAAAGCCTCTGAGCGAAGGCTCCGAGGCTTTTTGCGTGTCGCCACGCATACGCGAGCTCCCGAGCACGCTCGGTTAGCTTACATAAACCTGACAGGGGGCAAAAGGCGGTGAGGTTCGCCTTTTTGCTGGCCGAAACCCCATAGATGGTGGAAGAGAACGAAGATGCGGCGCGAGCCGCATGTTTTCACCGGATATGCGATGCGCCTTCTTATCGTCGAGGACAATGTCGAGCTGTCGCGGCTCGTGGCCAGCGGGCTGGCGGCGGCCGGCTATGAGAGCGACATCGTGGGCTCCACCGAGGAGGCGCGCGAGGCGGTGCACAATGTCAGCTATGCCGCGATGATCCTCGATCTCGGCCTGCCCGACGGCGACGGCCTGTCGGTGTTGCGCGAATTGCGGCGGCAGATGGAGCCGCTGCCGGTGCTGGTGCTGACCGCCCGCGGTGGCGTGCAGGATCGCGTCAACGGCTTGCGCAGCGGCGCCGACGACTACCTGGCAAAGCCGTTCGCGATGGAGGAGCTGGTGGCGCGGCTCGAGGCGATCCTGCGTCGTCCGGGCCAGTTGCTCGGACGATCGCTGCGGCTCGCCAATCTCGTCTACGACACCGAGAGCCGCCAGATCTTCATCGACGACAAGCCGCGGATCATCTCGTCGCGCGAGACCTCGGTGCTGGAGATTTTGCTGCGCCGGCAGGGGCGGGTGGTGCCGAAGAAGAATGTCGAAGATCACATCTTCGGGCTCGAGGGCGAGGTCGCCTCGAACGCGGTCGAGGTGTATGTCTCCCGGCTGCGCAAGCAACTCACTGAACATGGCGCCAAGGTCGTGATCCACACCATCCGCGGCGTCGGCTACATGATGGCCGAGGAGAAATAGCGTGGCCCGAGTCGGGTTTCGCGCCGGGTCGTTCGCCAGGCCGTCGTTCAAATCGCTGATCTCGCGCATCGTGTTCCTGCACATCATCGCGGTCGCGGTGGTCGCGATCTTCCTGCCGCTGGTGTTGTTCTGGCTGCTGGACTCCGAGATCGACCAGTTGCATCGCGCGGCGATGCGCGCCCAGGCCGAGACGCTGGCCGAGCGTATCGCGGTCCGGCCCGACGGCAAGGTGACGTTCAATCTGCCCGAGAGCCTTCGCGGTCTCTATTCGGAAGCCTATGGCCGCTACCAGTACGACATCCGCGATGCCGACGGCCGCCTGCTGTTCTCGTCGCACAAGAAGACCGGTGACGTTGGATCGGAGTCCATTTCCGGCGCTGACGTGACCCAGACGATCGGCGACACCACCTTTCGCATTCAGGTGGCGGAGGATCTGTCGCATCGCGACGTCATCACCGACGACATCGTGTCCAACTTCTTCCGCCGGGTCGGGTGGATCACCATCCCCATTCTCCTGATCCTGCTCGCCATCGATATCATCATCTTCCGCCGCGCGATCGCGCCGCTCTGGATGGCCTCGGAGGAGGCCAGCAATATCGGCCCGTCGCGCACCGACATCCGCCTGCCGACCGAGCAGATTCCGCGCGAGATCATGCCGCTCGTCACCGCCGTCAACCAGGCGCTCGATCGTCTCGAGGACGGTTTTCGCGTGCAGCGCCAGTTCACGGCCGATGCCGCCCATCAACTGCGCACGCCGCTTGCGATCCTGCGCACGCGGATCGAGACGCTCGGCGATGGCGCGGCAAGGCAGGCGCTGCATGACGACATCGCGGGCATGAGCCGGATCGTCGCCCAGCTGCTGGAGATCGCCGAGCTCGACACGCTGGTGCTCGATCCCGATGAGACCGCGGATTTGCGCGCCGTGTGCGCCGAAGTCGTGGCCGCGATCGCACCGTTCGCGATCGCACAGCACAAGGACATCGCGCTCCGGGGCGCCGACGCGCCGGTGATGATCCACGGCAATTTCGAGATGCTCCAGCGCGCGGTCTTCAACCTCGCCGAAAATGCCATCAAGTTCACCGCGAAGGAGACGTCGGTCGACGTCGAGGTCGGCGACGACGGTTCAGTGCGCGTGCGCGATTGCGGCCCGGGTGTCACGGAAGCCGAACGCGAGCTGATCTTCCAGCGCTTCTGGCGCCGGGATCGCCAACGCAGCGACGGCGCAGGCCTGGGACTTTCGATCGTGCGTGGCGTCGCCGACGATCACGCCGCAACGGTTGCGGTGGACAATCTCCCCGGCGGCGGCGCCGAGTTCACGCTGCGGTTCAGGCTGGCGGGGGAAAATTCCTCCGCCCCCGATCGACGCTGACCGTTATTTCAGCTTGCCGGTGGACAGATCCATGATCATGCGCGTGGTCAAATAGAGACGCGGCACGATGGTGTCGAGCTTCACGTATTCGGCGTCGTTGGAATGCGCGCCGAAGCCCGACAGGCCCATGCCTTCGACCACGGCGCCCTTGGTCTTCAGCGCGGCAAAAGCGGCATCGGTGCCGCCGCCGGTCGCCTTCTCGTCGACCTTGAGGGGCATCCCGATCTCCTCGTAGATCGTCTTGCCGTAGGCCGCGACGCGGCGCGAGGCGTCGTTGGCCTCGAGCGGCGGACGGCGCACCTCGAATTTCAGCGCGACCTTGGAATCGGGCAGCAGGCGGTTCTTGATCTTGTCTTGCAGCGCCTTCTCCAGCTCGTCGAAATCCGACACCTTGAGCGCGCGCGCATCGGCCTGCGCGGTGGCCTCAGCCGGGATCACGTTGCGGTTGGTGCCGGCCTTGGCGACTGTCCAGTTCAGCTTCAGGCCCTGCTCGGGCTTGGACAGGTCCTTCATCTGCAGCACCTGGTGCGAGAGCTCGTAAAGCGCATTGATGCCGCCCTCCGGCCGCGCGCCCGCATGCGAGGACTTGCCGGTCACCGTGAGATAGGCCGAGCCGATGCCGCTAGTGGCGAGCCGCAGCGTGCCGTCGGTGCCGCCGCCCTCGAACGAGAACACGACGTCCTGATCGGCGGCGAATTTGGTGATGGTGCCGCGCCAGCCGGGCGAGGAAATCTCTTCGTCGCCGTTGGTCAGCACGGTGAGGGTGCCGTAGTCCTTGAAATTGAGCTTCTGCAGCATCGCCACGGTGTGGAGAATCAGCGCGACGCCCTGCTTGTCGTCGGCAATGCCGAGGCCGTAGGCCTTGTCGCCGTCGATGCGGAACGGCTGGTCCTTCAGCATGCCCTTCAGGTACACCGTGTCCATGTGGGCGATCAGCATGATCTTCTTGCTGCCGGTGCCCTTGAAGACGGCGTGCACGGCCGGGCCGATCTTCTCCGGCGTGTCGTCGAGGCGATAGATATCGGTCGGCTGCAGGATCTCGACCGTGCCGCCGATCTGCTTGAGCTGGTCAGCCACGCGGCCCGCGATCAGGTTGAGGCCCTCGAAATCCTTGCTGCCGGATTCGATGCTGACGAGGTCGCGCAGCGTGTCGAGCAGCGGCTGCTGCTCCTTCTGCGCCAGCGCATGAACCTCGGCCACGGGCTCGGCATGCGCGATGGTGGCGGCACAGGCGAGCCAGAGCGAGGCGACTAGGGAACCGGCGAGCGAGGAAGCGTGGTGCGATCGGAGCATAGGCGGGATCCATCGGTTGGATGACGGCCCGGTATGCCCCTGTTTGCCGCGCCTGTCACGCGCATCATGCTCCGCCGAAACGGAGCATGATGGCGAGAGGCAACCGCTATTTCTGCGGCGGGCCGAGATCCAGCGGCGGCAGGTCGATCTGCGGCACCTCGATCCTGACCTTGTCGAGGTCGACATTGACCGGCTTGTCCAGCAGGCCCGTCACCGTGATCGGGAAAGCGATCACGATCAGCACCATGATCATCTGCAGGCCGATCCAGGGCATCGCGCCCCAATAGATGTCCGAGCTCTTCACTTCCTTCGGCGCGACGCCGCGTAAGTAGAACAGCGCGAAGCCGAACGGCGGATGCAGGAACGAGGTCTGCATGTTGACGCAGAGCATGACGCCGAACCAGATCAGCGCGGGCCCGTCGCCGACGACGGGTCCGAGAATCTTCTGCGCGATCGGCGCGATCATCGGCAGGATGATGAAGGCGATCTCGAAGAAGTCGAGGAAGAACGCCAGGAAGAAGATGAAGAGGTTGATGAAGATCAGGAAGCCCCAGACGCCGCCGGGCAGCGAGGTCAGGAGATGCTCGAGCCAGACGCCGCCGGAGACGCCGAGGAACACCACCGAGAAGCAGGTCGAGCCGATCAGGATGAACGTGACCATGCAGGTGAGGCGCATGGTGGATTCGTAACCCTGCTTGATGAGGTCGCGCAGGTCGGGAATGCGTGCCGCCGAGATGCAGATCCAGGCCACCGCCAGATACGTCACGGCGAAGGCGAGCTTGAAGACCAAATTCTCGGTGAACAGCATCGCGACGATGGTGCCGAGGCCGGCGGCGATCACGCCGACGATCAGGATCTTGCGGTCGGTCGAGGTGAAGTCCTTGTGGTGGATCGCGGCGAGCACGATGGCGCCGACAGCGCCCATGGCGCCGGCTTCCGTCGGGGTCGCAAGGCCCATCATCATGGTGCCGAGCACGACGAAAATGAGAACGGCCGAGGGGATGATGCCCATCAGGCACTTCTTCCACAGCGCCCAGCCGGTCAGCGTGCGTGCTTCGAGCGGCACGGGCGGCACGTGCTCCGGCTTGATCAGGCCGAGGACGAAAGTGTAGCCGGCGAACAGCATGATCTGGAACACCGAGGGACCCCAGGCGCCGAGATACATGTCGCCGACCGACTTGCCGAGCTGGTCGGCGAGCACGATCAGCACCAGCGAGGGCGGCACCAGCTGCGTGATGGTGCCGGAGGCCGCCAGCACGCCGGTGATGTAGCGCATGTTGTAGCCGTAGCGGATCATCACGGGCATCGAGATCAGCGCCATGGCGATGACCTGCGCCGCCACCGTGCCGGTGATGGCGCCGAGGATGAAGCCGACGATGATGACGGAATAGCCGAGACCGCCGCGGACCGGGCCGAACAGCTGGCCCATCGAATCCAGCATGTCCTCGGCTAATCCGCATCTCTCCAATATGGCGCCCATGAAGGTGAAGAACGGGATCGCGAGCAGCAGCTCGTTGGAAAGCACGCTGCCGAACACGCGGCCGGGGATCGCCTGCAGGAAGTTGAGGTCGAAGAATCCGAGATGGATGGCGAGGAAGCCGAATGAGAGGCCGACCGCCGCGAGCGTGAACGCGACGGGGAAGCCGATCAGCATCGCCAGAACCAGGCCGCCGAACATCAACGGCGGCATCATCTCCAGCGTAATCATTGGGTCGGCCTCTCGTACTTGGCGTCGATCGTCACATAGCCCTGGAGAGCCGCGATACGCTTGATGACTTCGGAAACTCCCTGCAATGCCAGCATCACGAAGCCCGAGGGAATCACGAACTTGATGGGCCAGCGGACCAGGCCGCCGGCATTGCCCGACATCTCGTTGACGCTGTAGGCCTGCATGAAGAAGGGCCAGGACAGATAGGCCAGCAGGAGGCAGGAGGGGATCAGGAAGAACAGCGTGCCGATCATGTCGAGCCAGAGCTGGCCGCGCTCGGACAGGGTCAGATAGAAGATCTCGACGCGCACATGCTCGTTGCGCTTGAAGGTGTAGGCCGATCCGAACATCACCAGGATCGCGAACATGTACCATTGCAGCTCCAGCCACCCGTT
Source organism: Bradyrhizobium monzae (assembly GCF_021458635.1). GTDB lineage: Bacteria > Pseudomonadota > Alphaproteobacteria > Rhizobiales > Xanthobacteraceae > Bradyrhizobium. The sequence continues at coordinate 371,934 of NZ_JAIRDQ010000002.1, read as the reverse complement.
CGACGAGTAGCTGAAGGCGTAGCGGATCATGGCGTTGGCCGCGCTGACCAGACAGGCGAGAAGCACGAGCAGGTTACAGACGTACCCAATCTTTTCATTGAGGGCGTCGATGGCGTTGCTCAACGCCAGCAATGGACGCATCTTACTTCTCTCCGTCGCGGCCTAACACTTTACGGGAGGCTTCAGCACGCATCGCTGGGCCCGCGTGCAAAAAGCACGCGACCGCACGGATTCCGGTCCGAAAGCGATTGCGGCGTCAGTCCTCCCCTCGTGCCTTGCCGTCTTGACCGCGACCGCCAACGGGGCGGGCCGGCTTATTGCTGCCGGGCAAGCAAAGGCGAGGGCACCAAATCAGCGGGCTTGTGCGCCGTCAATCGGAAAATGGGCAAATTGACGCGCGCTCAAAAGCTTAAGGCAGCCGGCGGCCCGCGAATCCTCAGCCGCCGGTGACGCTCATATGCCTGGAGACGCTGGGGCGGTCGTGGCGGCGGTCGATGATGAAATCGTGGCCCTTGGGCTTCAGCCCGATGGCGCGGTCGATGCTCGCGGCAAGCAGCATGTCATCGTTCGATGCACGCAGAGGTTTGCGCAAATCGGAGGCATCCTCGTGACCGAGGCAGGTGTGCAGCGTGCCCGTGCAGGTGATACGCACCCTGTTGCAGGATTCGCAGAAATTATGGGTCATCGGCGTGATGAAGCCGAGCTTGCCGCCGGTCTCGGCAACGCTGACATAGCGCGCCGGTCCGCCGGTGCTCTCGGCCAGGTCCGTCAGCGTGAATTGCTGGGCGAGCCGCGCGCGCACCAGCGACAACGGCAGATACTGGTCGATGCGGCCCGAGCCGATCTCGCCCATCGGCATCACCTCGATCAGGGTCAGCCCCATGCCCTTGCCGTGAGCCCAGCGCAAGAGATCGGGGAGTTCATCCTCGTTGAAGTTCTTCAGCGCGACTGCGTTGATCTTCACCGCGAGGCCTGCGGCGCGCGCGGCCTCGATGCCCTCCAGCACCTTGTCGATCTCGCCCCAGCGCGTGATCTCGCGAAACTTCCTGGGATCGAGCGTATCAAGCGAGACGTTGATGCGGCGGACGCCGCAATCGGCGAGCTCCTGGGCATGTTTTGCGAGTTGCGTGCCGTTGGTGGTCAGCGTCAGCTCGCCCAGCGCGCCGCTCGTGAGATGGCGCGACAGCGAGCGGACCAGCGACATCACGTTGCGCCGGACCAGCGGCTCTCCGCCGGTGAGCCGCAGCTTCTTCACGCCCTTGGCGATGAAGGCCGAGCAGAGCCGGTCGAGTTCCTCGAGCGTCAGCAGGTCGGCCTTGGGCAGGAACGTCATGTCTTCCGACATGCAATAGAAGCAGCGCAGGTCGCAGCGATCGGTGACCGAGACGCGCAGGTAGGAGATGGTCCGCCCGAACGGATCGGTCATCGCGCTCGACAGCGCGGCGCCGGGGCTCGCTGTAGCCAGAGAGGTCGCAGGAGATCCGTTCATACCAACTGCCTTGTCACTTACGGCGACGGGCGCACCTTTGCTTCAGCGAAGCCCTGGACGCAATCTAAGCATCGGACGCGCCGAGGACAATCGGGTGGTATACGTAGATTAACGATTGGATCAACGCTTGCCCGCGTTCGGATCGGGGAACGCAGAACCGGCTGCGGGCGCTGCAGCATCGGCCGGCGCCGCGGCGGGCGCGGCTGCGGCCGGTTTCGGCTTGCTCGGCCGGTGCGGCTTCTTCTTCACCGGCTTGGGCGGCACCGCCAGCTGGAGCTCCGCGAACACCGGGTTCGGATCGGTGGTCACCGTGGCAGGCGTGGTGAAATCGCCGGGATTCTTGATCACGTTCACCGGTACGCTGGTCGGCTGGTACTTGTTGAGGACGTAGTCGACCGTGAACGGAGCCTCCGGCGCGGGGACCGAGACGGAGCAGGGGGTCTTGCAGCCCGGACCGAGCGAGGTCCGCGCGTCGGCGCCCGGAGGATTGGATTCGAGCCGGACCTGAACGGTCGGGGGCGCCGATTTGAGCATGTCCCAAGACATCGAGGAGCAGCCACCAAGGCTTGTTGCCCCCAGCAGGCTCGCTCCCGCTAACGCAATCGCGATGACACGACGCATGACCATCCACTTCCACTGCGACGAACCGCCACATAACCCCGCGCGGACCTTAGGGTCGTCGCCTGGGGCAAGCAACCGGCGGACCGCGCATAGTTAATAGATGGTTAACGCAGGGTTCCCCGGAATAAGCCAGCTGTGTCAGAGCCTTGCCCGGGGCTAAGCCATCATCAGGCTGTGGGCGGCGGCGGGCAGGTCGCGCATGTGATGGATCAGCCGGTCCGGCTTCAGATCGGCGATCGGCACGTCCGTGTAGCCGAAACTGACCCCGATCACAGGCACCCCGGCGCGCCGGGCCACCCCGACATCGGTTCCGGCGTCGCCGACCATGATGCTGGCTTTGACCTCGCCGCCGGCCCGCGCCACGGTCTCGCGGAAAATGGTCGGATCGGGCTTCTGGACCCCAAAAGTGTCCGCGCCGCAGATCGCCGCGAACCGCCGGCTCAGGTCGAGCTGGTCCAACAGCCGCCTCGACAGCCATTCCAGCTTGTTGGTGCAGACCGCGAGACGATGGCCCTGGGCCGCAAACAGGTCGAGCGCGTTCAGCAGCCCCTCGAAGGGCCGCGATTCGACCGCGATATGGTCGGCGTAATAGGCGATGAAATCTGCCGTCAGCCGGTCCATGTCGGCAGGCGTGACCGTGCGGCCCTCGGCCTCCAGGCCCCGCTCGATCAGCTTGCGGGCGCCGGCGCCGATCATGTTGCGGGCCGAGGCCATCGGCACGGGAGGCAGGCCTTCGCGGTCGAGCACGTAATTCAGCGCGGTGATCAGGTCGGGCGCCGTATCCACAAGCGTGCCGTCGAGATCGAAGACGAGGGTGTAGGGGGAGCTCTTCTGGGAGGCGGTCATGGTTCAAGCGCTAGCGGCCCGGCCGTATTGGCGCAAGGGGCGGGGCCATAAGATCGGCTAATGGGCCTGTTCCCAGACCCTGTTCTCCGGGGAAAAACGAGGCTACATAGGCCCGCCGCAACCGACGATACCGGCGGCACTCCTGACCTGAGAGGCGCGCCCGAACGTGAACATGGACCAGTTGAAACGGCAGGCTGCGGCGCGCGCGCTGCAAGAGGTGCGTGACGGCATGCAGCTCGGCCTCGGCACCGGCTCGACCGCGAAGCATTTCGTCGAGCTGCTGGGCGAACGCGTCGCCGCCGGCCTCAAGGTGATCGGCGTGCCGACCTCCGAGACGACGCGCGCCGATGCGGAGCGCTGCGGCGTGCCACTGACCACGCTCGATCAGATCGACCATCTCGACATTACAGTCGACGGCGCCGACGAGATCGATCCCGAGCTCAATTTGATCAAGGGCGGTGGCGGTGCGCTGCTGCGCGAGAAGATCGTGGCGGCCGCCTCGGATCGCATGATCGTGATTGCCGACGACACAAAATGGGTGCCGACGCTCGGCCGCTTTCCGCTGCCTATCGAAGTCATTCCGTTCGGGCTTGGCGCGACGCGTCGGGCGATCGAGAAGGCATTTGCGGAATGCGGCGTTTCCGGGCAAATGGCGGTTCGCAAGGCCAAAGGCGGGGTCGAGGATGGCCACGTTTTCGTCACCGATGGCGGCCACTGGATCGTCGATGCCCAGCTCGGACGTATTGTGGATCCGGCCAGCCTCGCCAAGGCGTTGAGCGCGATCCCCGGCGTGGTCGAGCATGGGTTGTTCATCGGCTTGGCCAGCTCGGCTGTTTTGGCGGGCGGCGAGGGAATTCGCGTGATTGAACGGCGAAAGCCGAAAGGAGACTGGAAATGAAGAGCGTCTTGAAGATCGTGCCCGCTGCGTGCCTCGCCTTCGCGCTGGCACTGGGGACCGCGCCGGCGATCGCGCAGCAGCAGCCGGCGGCACCGTCTCCAGCGTCGCTTGCCGCGGCGAAGGAGATTTTGACGCTGAAGAATGCCAGCGCGATGTACGCCAACGCCGTGCCCGGCATGGTGGACAAGGTCAAGGGCACGCTGATCGGACAGAACCTCAACTACCAGAAGGATCTCAACGAGCTCGCCCCGATCGTCGCCAAGCAGCTCGCCGGCCGCGAGCAGGAGATCGGCGACGGCATGGTGGGGGTCTATGCCGGCGAGTTCACCGAGCAGGAGCTGAAGGATCTCGTCGTGTTCTACAAGTCGCCGCTCGGCCAGAAGCTGATCGCCAACGAGCCCAAGGCCATCAGCCTCAGCATGCAGGTCATGAACGATTGGGCGCGGAACTTCTCCGAGGTCGTCATGGCTGCCTTCCGCGCCGAGATGCGCAAGCGTGGCAAGGAAATGTGACGGTACCTATCTGACAGGATAGCTGATCAGAAAGCCCCAAAGCGCGTCGCGGTTCGGGTTGAAGAGGTCGGAGTGGACAATGGCTGAATTCGACGTCGACCTCTTTGTCATCGGTGGCGGTTCGGGCGGCGTGCGCGCCGCCCGCATCGCGGCCGGCTACGGCGCCCGCGTGATGATCGCGGAAGAGTACCGCATGGGCGGCACCTGCGTGATCCGCGGCTGCGTGCCGAAGAAGCTGTTGGTGATGGGCTCGCATTTCCGTCATGACTTCGAGGACGCCGCCGGCTTCGGCTGGACCGTTCCGCCCGTGACCTTCGACTGGCCGACGCTGATCGCCAACAAGGACAAGGAGATCGCCCGGCTGGAGGCGATCTACACGACCAACGTCGAGAAGTCGGGCGCGCAGGTCGTGAAGAGCCGCGCCGTGATCGAGGACAAGCACACCGTCCGCCTGCTCTCGGACGACAGGAAGATCACCGCGAAATACATCCTCATCGCCACCGGCGGCGCGCCGAACCATGGCGCCTCGATTCCCGGCATCGAGCATGTGATCTCGTCCAACGAGGCATTTCACCTGAAGAAACTGCCGAAGCGGATCGTGATCCAGGGCGGCGGCTACATCGCGCTGGAGTTCGCCGGCATCTTCGCCGGCTTCGGCTCCGACGTCACCGTGATCTATCGCGGCGACAACATCCTGCGCGGCTTCGACGAAGACGTCCGCGCGCACGTCCGCAGCGAGATGGAGAAGCAGGGCATCACCATTCTCACGGGCTGCACGGTGAACAAGGTCGATCGCCATGTCGATCACAATGGCGAGGAATTCACCACGCATCTGTCGAACGGATCGAGCCTCGCGTCCGACCAGGTGATGTTCGCGATCGGCCGTCATCCGGCCGTGGCCAATCTCGGCCTCGAGAAGGCCGGCGTCGCCATCAACCCGAACAATGGCGGCATCGCGGTCGATCATTTCTCCAAGAGCTCTGTCGACAGCATCTACGCGATCGGTGACGTCACCCATCGCCACAATTTGACGCCGGTCGCGATCCGCGAAGGCCACGCTTTCGCCGACACCGTGTTCGGCAAGCGCGAGATGCAGGTCGATCATTCGTATATCCCGACCGCGGTGTTCTCGCAGCCGGAGGTCGGCACGGTCGGCCTGACGGAAACCGAAGCGCGCGCGCAGTATGGCCATGTCGACATCTACAAGACGACGTTCCGCCCGATCAAGGCGACGATGTCCGGCCGCGACACCCGCGTGCTGATGAAGCTCATCGTCGACGGTTCGACCGATCGCGTGCTCGGCTGTCACATCGTCGGCGATTGCGCCGCCGAGGTCACGCAAGTCGTCGCGATCGCGGTGAAGATGAAGGCGACGAAAGCCGATTTCGACGCGACCATCGCGCTGCATCCGACCGCGGCCGAAGAGCTGGTGACGATGCGCACCCCGACCGCGCGTCACGTGCGCCAGGCGGCGGAGTAGGGCGGTTCGAAAACGCTTTAGCTAGCCGTACAGATATCCGACCGGCTTGCCTTCGGTGCGCAGCGGACGAATGTCCTTTTGCGTGATGATCTGGCCGGCGAGGCCGTCGATCTCGTCGCGCTGCGTCGGCGTCCAGCTGCGCAGATCGTTGATGCCTTTCAGGAGACCGAGTCGCAGGACCTGGGTGTTTTCGCCGACGCCGGCGAGGCTGATGGAATCCTTGCCGGCTGTCACCACATCGCCAGCTGCAAGTTCAAAGGTCTCGCCCGCCTTCTGCTTGAATTCGGCGGTGCCGCGAATGACGCGATAGATCACGACCTCGCCCTTGGCAAAGCAGTCGGGGTCCGCAGCGATCGACGCGCTCTTCGGCAGCAGCGAGTGGCCACGCGGGTCGGTCGCGATGATGTGGCCGGTGACGAGATGGCCGCTGGGAATCTCGATCCCGATATCGCGTACGTAGACCGTCAGGGCGGATTTGACGGGGCTGTCGACGAGCGGCTTGAAAAGCGCGTCTAGCGCCAGCGGATCCTGAAGCCAGAAGCCTGCATTGGCCGGGCGATCATGCAGGGGGTGGCTCCAGGCGACCCGCGGCGTCTCGTCTTCGTTGATCTGATCCGGGCCGACGATGGTCGGATTCGGAAAGGTGGTGGGATCGGTGATGAAGGCTTCGAGGAATTTGCCCGAATAACCCATCGAGATCGGATCCGGCACCACCGTCTGCGGCGTCTTCAAGTTCTCGTCGGTCGACAGGCCCGACCAGGTGTAGAATAGCTGGCGATGCACGATCGCACTTTGCAGCATCACTGCGCCGGGGCCGACATTGTAGAACCGCCCGTCATAGTCGAAGGTGAAGGCGCCCGAGGTGACTAGCACGAGCTGAAAGCCGCCCGGCGGAAGATGCAGATGGAAGTCAGTGGGGCCGGTGTCGGGACGATAGATCGGCAGGTTCGTCGCGACTTCGTGGAGCAGGAAGGTTTCGTTGTTGGCGTGAAAGCCTTCGTTGGCGCGATTGTAGAGCGCTTGCGGACGATACGTCGCTTCGAACTTCGCATTTCGGTCGCGGTCGATCGCGACGAAATCCCGGGTGTTAAGGCGGAGCGGCGCGCCGTTCGGATGGGTGAGGCCGGTCGTCTTGAGATCGCCCGCAGCATGCACGTTCATGACGTTCTCCGCTCTGCGCCATTGCTTCGCTTGCGACATCGTTGCGAATTTTGGGCCAATTGGTTCGCGGTCGGCAAACGGGCCCGGCGCGACGACGCGTCGAGGCTGTTCAGGAGGAAATCCGGTGGTTGCACGGGAGGTTAGATCACCCGCCTGGCTTGTCCCTCCGACGCAGCGCTAGGGCCTTGCGCTTCCGGGCCTACGGCTCGACTTGTCTAATTTGTCGGCAAGTCTTGGCAGTGCACGTGCAGTCGCAGCGGCGGCGGAGGGGCGGTGACGTCGCATTTAGTCGCCGCGGCGATTGACAATATGTTCATGTTTTGTTCTTATGCTGTGACCGAGATGGAGGCAGCCATGGACAACCGCATCAACGACATCCGCAGAACGATCAGGGCGCTCCGCGTCAGCATGCGCGAGGCCGAAGCGATCATGCATGAGCAGATCAACCGCGATGAGGACTGCAGCTTCGTGGCGCAGGAAGTCATCAAGATGCGCACGGTCATGAGCGGGCTGGTAAAGGAGCGAACCGCGCTCGGCGACAACGAGCCGATCCTCGTCAACAGCTTCTTCATCCCGCGGCGCCGGTCGGCGCGAAAGCTGGCTGCTGCTGTCCCGACCGTCGCGTCTGTGTTCCGTCCACGCCTGGTGGCGAGGGTTTGACGCGGAGGGCAGCTCAGTCAAACGAGTGAGGCGCAGCACGGTCCGGCTTGCCGGCCGGGCTGTCCGCCCACTTCGCCATGTCCATGGCTCGGGCGTCGACGCTCTCGCACCAGAAGCAGTTCGGCGATGTCAGGCCCTTCTCGGACAGGATCGGGACCAGGCTGTGGCCGCAACCGGCGCACCAGGTGATGTCAGTCATTCATTCCCCTACGGCGTAGCAAGTTCAGACGAGATATTTTCGTTGGCGAAGCTTGCGCGGGCGCTATGGCGGCGCCGGAGCGCTGCAGCGCGCCGACATAATGGTCGTACTCGCGCCTGCTCTCGAACAGCTCGGGCAGCAAAGTGTCGTGAGGTGCACCAACGATCTTCACCTCGTCGCGGTTCCAACCACTTGCTCGAAGCGGACTCGCACGGAGCAGGGTTGCCTTAACGCTCTCGCCGTGTAGAACAGCGACGGGTGTTCACTGCATGTGGCAGTGACAGGTCAAGCGATGGTCGGGCCGCCACGCCGGATGCGTGTGCGCCCATGAATGATCAGCTGCCCGGCAGGCACCTGCCCAAGTCTCCGTTTTTCGTCGAGCGAGCGCTCAACACGTTCCAGCGTTTCCTGCACGTCGAGGCCGTCAGCGGCGTCGTGCTGCTGGTGGCTGCGGCTGCCGCATTGCTCTGGGCCAATTCGCCCTTTGCCCATTCGTATCATGACATCTGGAACCTGCCGATTGCGCTTCGCCTCGGCGAGTTCGCCTTCGTCAGACCTCTGCATTTCTGGATCAACGACGCATTGATGACGGTGTTCTTCCTGGTCGTCGGCATGGAAATCCGTCGCGAGCTCTACGAAGGTGCGCTGAGCAGGTTCGATCAGGCTATTCTTCCAGTGCTTGCGGCTGTCGGCGGTGTCATCGTTCCCGCGCTGATCTATTTGAGCTTCAACGCCGTTGCAGGACGCGAGCAGGGCTGGGCGATACCGACCGCGACCGATATCGCCTTTGCGGTGGGCGTGCTCGCGCTGCTCGGACGATCGGTCCCCGCCAACGTCAGGGTGTTTCTACTTGCGCTCGCCATCATCGACGACATCATCGCCGTTCTCATCATCGCGCTGTTCTACAGCAGCGGGGTCGATCTCAGCGGTTTCATCGTCGCCGCGCTCGGCGTGCTCATGGCGCTCGGGTTTCAACGGCTCGGCTTCGGCTCTGCGTTTGCCTACGTCCTGCCAGCTTTCGTTGTCTGGGCGGGTTTCCTCATGGCCGGCGTCCATCCGACGCTTGCGGGTGTCGTGCTCGGCTTGATCACGCCAGTCCGCTCAGCGCGGTCCGAGATCGTGCCGCCCGTCATTCGCGTGGAGACGGCGCTCCATCCCTGGGTCGCCTACGCCATCATGCCGCTGTTCGCACTGGCCAACGCAGGCGTCGATCTCAGAAACGCCGAATTCACCGGCGGCGTCGAGTTCGTGACGCTCGGCATCGGGCTTGCGCTCTGCGCGGGAAAGCCGATCGGCGTGATCTGTGCGACCTGGCTCGCGGTGCGCGCGGGTGGATGCCGGCTCGCGCCGGGCGTGACATGGTCCGGCGTCTGTCTCATCGGGCTGCTGGCCGGCATCGGCTTCACCATGTCGATCTTCATCGCCATGCTCGCCTTTACCAACGACAGACTGCTGGACGCCGCAAAATTCGGCGTGCTGCTCGGCTCGCTCATCTCCGTGACCCTCGGTCTCGGCTGGGGCGCAGAATACGCCCACCGGCTGCGCAAAGAGGTCGGAGACTAGATTGGAGTCGGAATCAGAGCCGCGACCTCGCGATCGCCTGCGTTCTCGCTCGCCGCGAGCCCGGCTGCGACGCCGATGCGATCGGCCTCGGGCCGGTTCTGGCTCATCTTGCGCTTGCCCTCGAACCGCACCACCGGGATGCGCACGCCAACGATTCCGCGCAGCTGTGCGGCGATAAAATCCGCGGGCGCATCACTGACCGCCCACGGCTTTGCGCGCACGCCTTCGTGCCTGTTGGTCAGCCGCGTCACGGCTTCGAGCAGTCGCTCCGGCTCGTGGAAGAATTCCACGGGGCCATAGGCATGCACGGCGATGTAATTCCAGGTCGGCACGACCTTTTCGGTTTCCTGTTTGGTCGCGTACCAGGACGGCGTCACATAGGCGTCGGGACCGCCAAAGATCGCGAGCGCATCGCCGATCGGCGGCAGCTTCCATTGCGGATTGGCCTTCGCCACATGTCCGTACAGCACACCATGCTGGCCCTCGCTCTCGTCGAGGACCAGCGGCAGGGGCGTGGCGACCGGACCTTCAGAAGTAGCCGTGACGAGGCTTGCAAGGCGAGCGGCGCGAATGGTCGCGCGGATGCTCTCGATGTCGTCGTCCTTGAAGGCCGGGGGGATATACATGGCGTGTCTCCGTTCTGGCTAAGGAGATAGCGGCAATCTGGACTGTAATAAACTGCCAGTTTTTTATAATTTCATCAGTCCAGTTCGGCGACCGCCTGCGCGAGAAGCTTGCAGCCCCGTTCGATCTGCGCGGTTTCCAGCGCCGAATAACCCATGACGAGGCCGACCGACTTCCGGGTTCGGGACCCGACGAACAGCGCGGAGACCGGATGGATGCCGACGCCCTTGGCGCGGGCCGCGTTGATCAATGCATCCTCGTGCTTTGGCGGCAAATCGTCGAACCAGGCCACCACGTGCAGGCCAGCGGCCGCGCCCTCGATCCTGATGCGATCGCCGAAGCGGCGGCGAAGGGCATCGAGCAGCGCCTGCTGGCGTTCGGCATTGCGCCGGCGCACGCGCCTGACATGGCTGTCATAGGCGCCGCTCTCCAGCATCGCGGCAAGCGCCTCCTGTTCGATCAGCGGCGTGTGCCGGTCCATGATCTGCTTGGCGGCAGCGAACAGGGATCGCAAGCCCGGTGGCACGACGAGATAGCCGATCCGCAAGGTCGGCGAGAGCGTCTTGGAGACGGTGCCGAGATAGATCACGCTGTCGCTGCCCTCCAGCGCATGCAGCGGCGGGATCGGCCTGGTGTCGTAGCGGTACTCGCTGTCGTAATCGTCCTCGATCACGCAAGCGTCGTTCTTGCGCGCCCACGCCAGCAATTGATGCCGGCGCCCGATCGGCATGACGCCGCCGAGCGGATATTGATGCGATGGCGTGACATAGGCGAGGCGGGCCGCGATGCCGTCGAGCCGCTCGGTCTGAAGGCCGTCGCTATCAACCGGGATCGGCACCGCGACGGCGCCGGTCGCTGCAAATGTGTGACGCGCCATCTGGTAGCCGGGATCCTCCATGACGAAGCGGTCGCCGGCATCAAGCAGCAGGCGCGCGCAGATATCGAGGCCTTGCTGCGAGCCGTTGACGACGACGATCTGGTCGACCTCGCAGCGGACGCTGCGCGACCGCCACAGATAGCCCTGAAGCGCGGTCCGCAGCCGCGGCGACCCGCTGGGATCGTCATAGGCGAGCCGCTCGGGCTTGCGCGCCATCGCAGCGGTCACAGCCTTCTTCCAGGCCAGCACCGGGAAGTCGGAGGGCGACAGCTCGCCATAGCGGAAGTTCGCAACAAGCCCGCGCGGCGGCACGATCCAGCGCGGCGGGTCCAGGCGCAGTCGCTCGCCGAAGGCCGACAGCCGCGCCTTGCGGGTCGATGGCCGGGAAGTCGCGCGGGTGCGTCCGCGCTGCACCACCGCGCGCGCCACGCGCGGCCGGGCGCCGTGGCGCGTCTCGATGAAGCCCTCGGCGGCGAGCTGCTCATAGGCGATCGTGACGGTCGAACGCGCCACGCCCATCTCGTCGGCCAGCGCCCGCGATGACGGCAGCAGGCCGTCAGTGCCGTAGACCAGCGACATGATCTGATCGCGCAGCGCCTCGTAGATGCGGCGCGCGCCCATGCGGCCGGCGCGGGGGCCGGGATTGGTTCTCTTCTGCATCATCCACATTCCAGGCCGGCGTTCTGTCCGGACCGACGAGGTTGGAATGTGGTTCTAATCCTGTTCGCCGAGCGTTTCGACGTAAGACTTGCCGTAGGGATAGAACTGGTCCTTGTGGCCCTGGTCCCATTGCGCTTTGAGGCCGGGTGCCGTGATGTCCCAATCCGGACGGCACGCCATGCTGACGGCTCTCAGATCCTGGCGAAGCTCTTCGATGGTCGGGCGGCCGAAGAACCAGTAGCCATTGTAGATCTTGTGGATGCGCAAGCCGGGCTCCAGCACGACCACGTAGGGAATCATCGGATTGTGCACAGGGTCGGTGTATTCGGCGATGTCGAGATCCTTCTGAACGATGCGCCGTGAGTCCGAGAGGAACGGCCAGTGCGCCCCGACGCCGCTACGATATTCGTTGGTCTGGGTGATGTTGTCGGTGGTGATCGTGACCATCCGGCAATAGCCCACCTCCATCTCGCGATGGAGTTGCAGCAACCCCTCGGCCTGCCGGCGGTCCTTCGGGCAGAACCCGCCACGGCCGAGCACGAGGACCATGGGATCGCTGCCCTGCAACTCCGAGAGCTTGCGGTGCTTTCCGGTGTGATCGCTCAGCTCGTAATCCGGGAAGGTTGCTCCCGGGACCATGTCTGTTCGCATAGGACTCTCCTGTGCCTCAAAGATCGATCACGGTGTCGCTCTGCGGCCGGGAGCAGCAGATCAGGACATTTCCGTCCGCCGGTGCGTCGAGCGGATCGGGCTGATAGCTGACGTCGCCCGCAACGAGCCCGCTTTCGCAGTTGTGACATACCCCCGTCCGGCACGACCAGCGCACAGGGACGTCGCAGGCTTCGGCCAGTTCGAGCAAACTGGCATACGACGGTCCCCAGCAGACATTGAGGCCGCTGCGCGCAAAGGACACCATGGGTCCCGGGCCCGGTACGCCGGCCGGCACATGCGCGGGCGTCCGCGGTGTAACCGCGATGCCGGGCGTCAGCGATGGCCTCGCGCCGAACAACTCGGTGTGGACGCGATCGGGCGCGACGCCCCATGCGCGAAGACCGTTCGTGAGGTCGCTCATGAAGCTGGCCGGTCCGCAGAGATAGAAGTCGCCGTCTTGCGGCACATTGAGTTGCTTGAGCAGGGGAAAGTCCAGATGTCCGGCGCTGTCGAAATCGACCTCAGGGCGATCGCCGGGATCGGGCGTGCTGTAGCAGACATGACTGTGATGGTGAGCGAGCCTGTCCAGGAGCTCGCGCACCTCGCCGGCAAAGGCATGTTCGCGGCCGTTGCGGCTGCCGTGCAGCCACCAGATTTCTCGTTGTGATCCCTCGCCTGCGAGCGCGTGGAGCATGGCGAGCACCGGCGTCACGCCAATGCCGGCACTCAGCAGGACGACAGGCCGCGCGCCCTCTCGCAGCGTGAAGCTGCCGCGAGGCGCACCGAGCTGCACGAGGTCGCCGGGTCGGAGGTCGTCGGCGATGTAAGCGCTGGCGGCGCCGTGCGCTTCGCGTTTGATGCTGAGACGATAGGACGCCGCATCGGAGGTGCGCGACAGCGAATAGCTGCGCATCATCGCAGGCGTGGTGGAAGGTCCGAGCCTGATGATGACGAACTGACCGGGCAGGGCGATGGCTCCGGGATGTCCATCCGATGGTTCGAGGATCAGCGACGTCACGTTGCTGCTTTCGACGATCTTGCGCGCGACGCGAAACGGCCGGAATCCGCGCCATGCCGGAGGCGGGCTCGCCGCGGGGCCGAGCCCGGCATTTCCCGCTGGTGTAGTCTGCTCGAGCATTGCTCCGAAGGAATGACGCCATCCGCCGCTCAGCGCCGGAATCCGCAGCGCGCGTTCGAGGCGCTCGCGCGGGTGAGGAGGCAGGTAAAGCAGTGCGTTGATCTCGCACACGCTCATGCTTTCAGGCCCGCTCGCGACCTGAACGATCTCATCGCCGGCCTCGACGTCGCCTTCCTCGATCACACGGAAATAAAAGCCGGGCCGGCCGTGCTTGACCATCAGCGCGGCCATGTCTGACTCCTCCATGCGAATGCCGAGCCGGTAGCAGGTGACGCGCGGTTGCGTCACTTCGAACAGGGCAGAGCCGATCCTGTAACGATCACCGATACAGACGTCGCTGTCGGCGAGGCCTTCGACGGTGAAGTTTTCGCCGAATTGACCGGGGACGAAGTTCGAGCGACCGAGATGCTTTTGCCAGTAGCGATAGGATCCGTCCTGATAGACATACACGGCCCGTTGTTCGCCGCCGTGACCCGCGGTGTCGCCCTGGCCGTCGCCGTCAATATTGAGCTGGCGTACCCGGCGCGGGCCTTTGACGGGGCTTTTCCAGATGCCGGTATGGACGGTTCGGCCTTGCCAGGCGACATCGCGCGGCAGGCCGACATTGACGGACAGCAAACGTGCCATGCTTGTTTCCCGGTGTGATCATCCCGGCGCCACCCGGCGAATTCCGGATCGCTGCACCGTCAATCTGCCTCCAGATCGTGGCTTTGGTGCGTTAGGCGTTGTTAGACTTTGCTAGAGGGCCTTGCCGGAGGCTGTCTGCGCTCTGATTTAGAGAGCTGAAACCGCAAGTCGGGAGATAGCGATGGATGACCAGACCACGCTGGCAGCCCTCAAGCGCCATTGGGACGCTTCGGACGCGAACGATTTCGAGGCCGAGCATGACATCTATCGCGAGGACGCCGTGCTCGACTATCCGCAGTCCGGCGAGATTATTCGCGGCCGCCGGAACATTCAGCAGAGCCGCTTCGTGCAGCCCAACAAGAAGCGCTTCACGGTCCGACGGATCGTCGGCGGCGGTGATCTCTGGGTGAGCGAGTTCGTGCTGACCTATGACGAGGTGCCGTCCTACGTCGTCAGCATCATGGAATTCCGCGACGGATTGGTGGCGCACGAAACGCAATATTTTGGGGATCGGTTCGATCCGTCACCGACGCGTGCGCATCTCGTGGAGCAAACGACGTAGCGTCTGTGCTCTTCAACGACGGTCTCGCGCCCCGGACGCAGCGCAGCGCCTCCGGGACACGCGGCAGCAACCTGGAACCCCGCTGCGGCGGCTGGTCGCACTGTTGTCGCCTTGATTCCGGCTCACCCGGCTTTATGTCTGGAGAGAACAAGAATCCGGGCCCCTCTGGCGAGGACGCTGACAATGTCAGCAAAACCTCGCGATGTCGGATGACCTGTCCCGCGCGAATGCGATGGATCGGCCGATCGTCGGGCCTTCTCAAGTTCCCTCCGACCAAATCGTCCTCATCGCAGCTCCGCGCGGCCATTTCGCAAGAATGAGGAGCGACGATGTCTGACGCCACCACTTCCCACCCGATCGAACTCGAGATCACCGAGCCGCGCAGCTTCAACGAGCAGGCTGCGGTGGCGCTGGTGATCGCCGGCGCGCTGGTCGCCGTGGCGGACCGGCACGTGTCGCCGGTCGAGCGCGACGAGGTGATCCGCTTCATCAGGGAACGCGGATTGGCGCCGCACATCGGCGAAGAGCGCCTGTTTGCGATGTTCGACGAACTCGCCGAACGGCTCGAGGAGCCCGATTTCGCCAATGTGGTGATCGAAACCTTGCGGCCGGTCTCGGACCTGCCGCTGTCGTCTCATCTCATCGAGCTGTCGGAGCGCGTCGCGGCCGCGGACCAGGACGTGCATCCGCACGAAGTGCAGGCGATCAAGCTGTTGCGCCTGCTGACGCTGGTGCTGCCGCGCGCGAAGCCGGTCGGGCCGGTTGCGGTCGATGCCGCCGCGAAGGCGTGAGCATGAGCGCAGCTTCGGACGAGCAAAAGACGAGCTCCAAGGACGCCAGCGGCCAACCGGCCGGTGGCGATCCGCGGCTTGACGCGCTCGTTCATCGGCTGCCGCCGCGCCTTGCCGGCACCGTCGACTATCTCCTGCAACCGTCCAGCCGCTGGGTTCGGATTCCCTCGGGCGCGCTGCTCGTCGTCGGTGGCGTGCTGTCCTTCCTGCCGGTGCTCGGCATCTGGATGCTGCCGCTCGGCCTCGCGCTGCTCGCCGAGGACGTGCCGGCGCTGCGTAAGTCCCGCTCAAAGGTCTTCGACTGGATCGAGCACCGCAAGCCGCACTGGCTGGATCCGTCAGTTCCGAAAAATGATCAATCATGATTGAATTCATCACCGCCGATGCGCTGACTGCGCTGCTCCAGGTCGTCCTGATCGACCTCGTGCTCGCCGGCGACAATGCCGTCGTCATCGGCCTCGCGGCCGCGGGCCTTCCGGCCGATCAGCGCCGTCGCGCCATCGTCGTCGGCATCGTGGCTGCGACCGCGCTACGTATCGTCTTTGCCGGTGTCGCGACCCAGCTCCTGCAGGTGATCGGCCTGCTGCTCGCCGGCGGTGTGCTGCTGCTCTGGGTGTGCTGGAAGATGTGGCGCGAACTGCGCGAGCAGGCTGCGCATGCGAATGAGCTCGCATTCAGTCATGCCGGTGGCGCGAGCGCCGCGCCGGCGCCGCGCAAGACGTTCACGCAGGCGGCGTTGCAGATCGTTGCCGCCGACGTGTCGATGTCGCTCGACAACGTGCTCGCGGTTGCGGGCGCGGCGCGCGAGCACCCCTACATCCTCGTCTTCGGCCTGGTTCTGTCAGTCGCGCTGATGGGGGTCGCCGCCGATCTGCTCGGCCGCGTGCTCCAGAAGCAGCGCTGGATCGCCTATGTCGGCCTCGCCATCATCGTCTACGTCGCCTTCGAGATGATCTATCGCGGCTCGCTCGAGCTCGCGCCTGTCATCGCAAGCCTCTAAGTCCTGCTTTCGTTTTTCTGGAGTGACCGATGTCGTCTGAACCCAAAGCACCTTCGACGGCGGCCGCGACGCGGCCGCAAATCGGCCCGTTCGCCCAGCTGATCTTCGGCTCGCGCTGGCTGCAGGTGCCGCTCTATGTCGGCCTCATCGTTGCGCAGGCCGTTTATGTGCTGCTGTTCCTGAAGGAGCTCTGGCACCTGGTTGCGCACTCGTTCGACGCCAGCGAGCAGCAAATCATGCTGGTCGTGCTCGGCCTGATCGACGTCGTCATGATCTCGAACCTGCTGGTGATGGTGATCGTCGGCGGTTACGAGACGTTTGTCTCACGCCTGAACCTGAACGGCCATCCGGACGAGCCGGAATGGCTCAGTCACGTCAACGCCAGCGTGCTCAAGATCAAGCTGGCGATGGCGATCATCGGCATCTCCTCGATCTCGCTGCTCAGGACCTTCATCGAGGCCGGCAATCTCGGCACCACGCGCAGCAATTTCACCGAGACCGGCGTGATGTGGCAGGTGCTGATCCACCTGACCTTCATCATCTCGGCCATCGGCATCGCCTGGGTCGACCGCCTCAGCGAGAGCGGGCACCGCAAGGAGAACGGTCACGCCTGAACGCGTAGCCCGGCCTGATCCAAGGCGCCGGCTCCGCGCCAGCGTCTCGGAGGGTGTCTCGCCAAACGTCATGCCATTTGCGGATATGCCGCGTTCTCGCGCCGCTCGCGCTCGCCGAGCTCGCGTACGAGTTCCTGGAGGAAGGACTCGGTGAAAGCGGGCAGGGTACGCTCGGCGCGGACATAGATGCCGAGATCCGACCACACCGGGCTGCCGGCATTGTCGAGCGGCAGGAACACGAGTTGCGCGTCGCGCGACAGCCGGCCGACGCCGAGCTGGGTCTGGAAGGCGACGCCGACGCCGCGCGCGGCGAGCTCGCGCATCAGGTCGATCGAGTTGGCTTGAATCGCAGGCTCGGGCGTCTCGGAGAGCTGCGCGATCAAGGGCTGCAGCAAATGGTAGATCGACAGCTCCGGCAGCGCCTGGATGACGGGGAAGGCGAGGCATTGCGCCAGCGTCACAGTCTTGCGACGCGCCAGCGGATGCTCGCGCGCGACGAGCGCACCGAGGCGAAACCGTTTCAGCGCGACCTGTCGCAGGTCGGGCGGATGCTTGAGCGCGATGGCGATGCCGATATCGGCCTCACCCCGGCGCAAGGCTTCGAGCACGTCGGACGATCCCATGACTTCAGCGGTGAAGCTGACGCGCCGGGCCCGGGTCCGGTGTGAGGCGATCAGATCCGGCAACACCGACTCGGTGAGGGATTCGATGCAGGCGATGCTGACGGTGCCGTGCCAGGCGCCGGACAGGGACGCCACGTCCGAGCGGAAGCGGTCGAGGTCCTGCAGCACGTTCATGACATGCCGGGCGAGCATCTCGCCGACCGTCGTGAGGGTCAGGCCGCGCGCATTCCGTTCGAACAGGGGCGATCCAACTTCTTGTTCAAGCTTGAGAATTTGGCGACTGACGGCCGACGAGGCAACGTTCAGGTCGCGCGCCGCAGCGCGGATCGAGCCGGCGCGGCGGACGGCATGGAAGTACTGGATGGAAGGTGAGTGAAAGCGCATGGGACCCCCGGCCAGACTATAGCTGTTGCCGAAACGGCAGCAATATGTACGAAATTATCTGCCTTCTTAGAGCGCTGATTTCACCCTAGTGTCACGTGCTGACGGGCCTGCCGGGCCCGCGCAGCGACGCGCCCGCAATGATGCGGTAGGGGATTTGGGGTGAACGAGATGATCGCTGGCGAGCTGGAGCACGGGCCCGACACCCGTCTCGTCGACCGCCGCCGCGCCGCCGCCTATGTCGGTGTGACCGCCGGCCGCTTCGAGCAGCTGGTGCGCGACAATGTCGTGCCGGCGCCGGTCATGGTCGATAACAAGCGGCGCTGGCCGATCGCGTTGCTCGACGACGTGAGGGAAGCGGTTGGCAGCAGCATGCCGTCGCTGCCGGCGGCGACGGCCGATGTCGAGGTGCGCCCCTGTGAGCGCGACGCCGCGCCGTCTTCGCGCGAGCTGCCCGACGCGGCCTGGTTCGAGCAGCGCGCGAGCTTCGTGCAGCGCGTCCGCCGCTCGCTGCTCTCGGGCAACGAGATCCGCGTGCTGCGCGAGTTCAAAGTGCTGAAGCAGAACCAGATCAGCATGTATGGCTACTATGGCAGCTTCGAAGCGCTGATGGTGCGCGGCTACGTTGTCGAGACCGACCGCCAGCCGCCATCGAGCCGTCCGCTGGTGACCTATCGCCTGACCGTGCCGGGCGAGCAGGTCATCGCGGCGCTGAAGGACGAATAGCTGGCGGCAATGATCGCGCCGCTCAGGCGCGCTCGATCCGAATTGACCGCTATGAGGATTTGCGGGAGTGGGCGATGTCGCTCTTGAGCGCTTCCAGATCCTTGTGCACCGCGCGCGCGGCGTCGCGCTCGATCTTCCGGTAGCGCGCAACGAGTTTTTCGCCGAACGGGGTCAGCATCGCGCCGCCGCCGTTCTTGCCGCCGGCCTGCGGCTCGACCGCGGGATGTCCGCAGATCCGGTTGATCTCGTCCACGAGATCCCAGGCGCGCTTGTACGACATGTCCATGGCGCGGCCGGCCCCGGAGATCGAGCCTTGCTCGCGGATCTGCTCCAGAAGCTCGATCTTGCCGGGTCCGATCCGATCCTCGCCGTCGAGGTCGATGCGAAGGCTCAGCTGGGGAAGGGATCTGGCGCTTGCGCGCGACATGTTGAAGTCTCTTGGCCCACTCGTCGCGAGATTGCCACTCTTGCCCGCGGCGGACAAGGTGAGGCGCCAGATTTCCCGGAAGATGGACCTTCGTCAAAGTCCGCAGAGCACGGGCTTCAGCCCGTGCCCTTGATGGCTGCACCTTACTCCGCGGGGCTTCCGACCACCGCGCCCTCACTGACGTCGTCGCGGGCGAGGATCACCAGGACGCCGACGATGACGAGCTCGACAACCGCGAAAGCGATGAAGGCGCCGGTGAACGAGCCCCCGGAGGCGTTGATAATGGCACCCATCATCCAGGGTGCCACGAAGGCCGAGAAGATGCCAAACACCTCGGCGTATCCGATCGCGGCCGGTGCGAGCGCATCGGAGTATTTTTCGCTGAGCAGGGAGAAGATCGCGCCGCCGCCCAGCAGGGCGATGCCGCTGAGCGCTGCAAACAGCACCAGCATCGGAAACGACATCGGAGTGACCACGCTCCACAGGAACATCAGCGCGGTCAGGAAAGCGAGACATGCGGTGAGCTTGATCATGAAGGGCTTGCCGAGCCGATCGGACATGTAGCCGCCAATCACCAGGAACAGCACCTGCGACAGCCCCATCACGGTGCCGATGACTGCGCCGGCCTCCGGAGCCATGTGCTGTACGGTGATGAAGGCCGGCACCACCCAGGTGGCGGTGCCGGCGATGGCGAAGGTGCAGGCCACGATGCCGAAGCCGCCGACCGCGATCCATTTCGAGCGGAATATTTCGCCGAGGGGCAGATGCTCCTGCGGTGTTTCGTTGCCCCAGGTGAAGCCGTCGAGGCCGAGCTCGCGCGGATTGTTGCGGACGACGAGTGCATCGACTGCCGCGACGAGCAGCGTGCCGATTGCCAGCACGGCGAAGAAGGTTCGCCAGCCGGTCGCGATCGTCAGGGGGATGCCGAGCGCGAAATCCATGGTGATGGCGAGGCTGTAGGCGGCGAGGATGATGCCGACCACCGAGCCGCGCCGACTTTGTGGAAACCAGCCGAAGATCAGCTTCATGTTGCCGATGAAGATGCCGGCGTCGAAGAAGCCGATCACGAGCCGGAGCATCACGAGCTGCGTGTAGCTCTGCACGAACACCTGAAGCACCATGCCGATGCCGGTGCCCGCAAGCCCGATCAGCAGCATGTTGCGCGCCGTCATCGACCGGCTGACCGGCGACCACACCACCATGCCGATGCCGTAGGTCAGCGCAAAGATGCCTTGCGCAAGCCCCGCCTCGGCGGGATTGAGCTTGAGGCTCTCGGAGACGAACGGCAGTACGGCCGCGAAGGCATACCAGTCCGCGGCGAGAAATATCTCGCAGAGGATGGCGAGCGCCAGCATGCCTTTTTGCCACCGGGCTATCCGACGGCGGTCGCTCTCGGAGATGGTCGTCCAAGTTGTTGTCAGCGTGGTCATCATCGGTTCTCGCGGTTTGCGTGTTGGTGGGAATCGGCGCGGCGTCAGGCAGGCGGCGGCAGGAAGTTCACCTCGTGCTCGGCGGCACGTCGCACCACCTCCTGCGGATCGGGCAGATTGTGGATGCGTTCGAACAGCTCTTTGAGCGACCGCGTCGGTGCGACCCAGAACAGGCTGGTGGCGGTTTCGCCCGACTTGTTGAAGATGCCGTGGGGGATGCCTTTGGGCATGCGCACGAGGTCGCCGGCCCTGGCGACCAAGTCCTTGCCGTCGAGCCAGAGGTCGTAGCGGCCGCTCAACACATAGATGAACTCATCCTGGGTCGGATGGACGTGCGGCGGCACGAAGGTGCCATCCGGAAAAACGGCATGCCAGGCCATCGACGCCTCGGAATGCTGTTTCAGCGTGTAGGTCTGGCCCAGAATGTTCCAGATGACGTTGTCAAAGCCTTCCTTGGCCGGGGTCACGCCCGGAGGCATCTCGATCATGGTGCTGTCCTCTGATGTGTGCGGGATCAATCGGCGAGAAAGTCGGTGACGTAGTGCGCGGACGACGGCGTTTCCTCGAACACGAGATGACCGGTCGCCGGCACCAGCGTCACGCGTGCGTCGGGGAGTCCTGCTTTCCAGGCCTCTGCCTGGGCGGTCGGGCGCAGACGGTCGGCGGCACCCCACAGCACCAGCGTCGGCATCGTGATCCGATGCAGCCAGTGCGCGAGCTTGGGATTGCCTTGCGGTTCGCTGCGGATCAGCTTCGCAAAGCCCGTGACCTCGCGTCCGAGGCGGGCGTCGAAAGCCGCGTCGGACGCCTTGGGAAAGTAACGGAGTGCCGCGGCCGGATCGTGCGCGAGATAGGCGGGCAGTTCTTGCGGTGCGATCTCGAACAATCCGGGCGCGGGCGCGCTTCCGACTACAAGACCGGCGGGCGCAACCAGCACCAGCTTGCGGACCCGATGCGGCTGACGGATCGCGAACTCCGCGGCAAGCCATCCGCCGAGCGAGAACCCGGCGAGGTCGAATTGCGCAAGACCAAGCTTGTCGAACAGATCCATGTAATGAAGGACGTGATCCTCGACGGTGTCGATCGTCTCGGCGTCGCCGGAGTCGCCAAAGCCCGCATGATAGGGGATGATGACCGTGTGCCGCTTCGCCCAATCGCGCGCCATCTCGAAGCCGGTGAAGGTGCCGGTGCCGTGCAGGAATACGAGCGCCGGGCCGCTTCCGATGCTGTGGACGACGGTGCGCACGCCGTTGATCGTATGTTCCGCGCGCGAGAAGCCGGTGAGATTGGGAGAGGGGTTGACGGTATCAAGCATGGTTGTCTCCGGTTGGCGTCGGCAGGGCCGGGCGTTCGTGAATCATGCGGCTGCTGCCTGGCGACCGCCGAGAAGCGAGGCGAATTGTTCGACGGCGTTGGCGAGCCGCGCCGCCGTCATTGGCGCAAGCGGTTCGCCCGGAACGATCTCGCCGCTGCTGGCGTAGATCGCCGTCGAAACGGTGCAGGCTTCAAAGAAGCCGAACAGAGGGCGGAGCTGGTGTTCGACCACCAACGAGTGGCGCAGGCCGCCGCCGACGGCGGTCAGCAGCACCGGGCGGTTGCGCAGCACGCTGGGTTCGATCAGGTCGAAGACGTGCTTGAACAATCCGGGATAGGACCCCTGGAACACCGGGCACCCGATCACGAGGCCGTCGGCCTGTTCGATGGCCTCGACGACGGCGCGCGCGCTGTCATCGAGTGCGACCCGGGTGAAGCCCGCGATGCCGCAACCGGCATCGACAAGATCGAGGACCGTGGTCTCCAGTCCATGCTGCGCCTGAAGGTCGGCGGCGACGGCTTCCACCAGCACGCGCGACTTCGCGGGGCGCCAGCTATTGCCGCAGAAGCCAACGATGCGGGATGTTCTCACTTCGACGCCCTCGTTGTCTGATCGCCGCTCAGCCCGTCACCCCGAAGACGGTCCATTGCGCTCCCGGGCCGGGAAGGCCGAGCAGCGCGCGGCCGCACTCTTCGACGATCTGGTCGGCCATCAGGATGTGCTGCGTGCCCGAATGAATGTCGCGATAGAACCGCTGCATCGGCGTGTTGTGCAGCGAGGCACCGCGGGCGGCGCGATGCGCGAAAGTGGCGACATCAGACAGCACGTCGTGGACGTGACGCAGTGACAGCTTGATCATCGTCATCTGCTCCAGCGACGGGGATTCACCGCTGGCGCAAGTCTCCGAGACCTCCTTCCAGGTTTCGTGGACCAGCGCACGCGCGGCACGGAAGCGAGCTTCGGCCTGCGCGAACTGAAACTTGAAGCTCGCGCTGTCGCGCGACTTGCCGAAGGGATCCTGGCGCTGGACGATCACCTTGACGAGTTCGTCGAGCATGCGGCGGCCGACACCGACGGCCCAGGCCGAATGCGCCCAGGCGCTGTAGCCTGCCAGTCCCAGCGCACCCTGCACACCACCGCGGCGCGGCGCGCCAATGTCGAAATCGTAGGTCATGTGCGTGGGTACGAACAGCTCGTCGCCCTCGCTCAAAGTGTAGTCGAAGCTTCCGGTCGCGCGCAGGCCAAGCACGTCCCAATTGCCCATCAACTTGATGGTCGCGCGCGGATGGTGTGTGACCACGATCTTGGGCTGGCCGTTGGGACCGAACACCATGTCCTTGCCGGATGCGTCGGTGACGAAGCAGCCGGAATGGACCCACTCGGCGTGCTGAATGCCGCTGCCATAGGCCCAGTTGCCGCGGATCATGTAGCCGCCATCGATCGGTCGGGCGAAGCCGCGCGGCACGCCGTTGCCGGCGATCGTGATGTCGGGCCCGCCCGCGAAGACCTTCTTGATGCCTTCGTCCTCGATGTAGATGGCGAGCGTCGTGCCTTCCATGTTGTTGCCGATGACGCACCAGCCGGCCGAGGCGTGCGTGTAGGCAAGCCGCTCGATGACGGTCATGGCGTCGTAAGGCAGAAGCTCGGCGCCGCCGACCTCCTTCGGGAACAGCATGGTGTAGATGCCGGCCTTGCGCAGCGCTGCCACGACATCGTCAGTCAGATAGCCCTGTGCCTCGGCCTCCGCAGCCCTGGATTCGACCAGCGGCAGCAGCGCGTCGAGGCGCGCATGGAACTCGGCCACCGTCGGGGTCGCGGAAGGTTTGACTGCGAGTTGCACGGAAGGGCTCATCGTTGGTGTCTCCAGGTCGGTCGGTTGGTTCTTCGCGCGGACGCGAAGATTTGGGGCGGACGGGACGGTCGCGGGCAAAACTTCGCCCAAACGCGCCAATGTCAGTTGGCGCGCGCGACGGTCGGCTTGCGTTGGTGTCGAGATGTCCCTGCCGGAAGCGCGCGTCGTGACGCGATCCCGATTGCTGCGATGGTAGAGATGAGGCGGCCAAACCAGCAATCCCCCAGCATGGGGGGATCGGCCATGGTGCTTTGCCGCAAAGCTGGGCCGGGACAGCGGCGCGTTGCCGCTTCTTTTCGCTTGACCAAGGATCAGGCAAGGCAGAAATTTTAAGCCTATAACAATCGGCAATGGCGTGCGCGTGTCCGGAGCACGTCGCGTTCGCGCGAGGAGTGGCGGTGAGAGCCGAGCCCGAGCATTTGGATGGTCTGCCCGAGCGCCAGCTCGCGGATCGGCTGATGTCCATCGCCGAGAGCTGCTCGGTGCGTGCGCTTGGCGTCGCCTGCTGCTCGGCGATCACGGAATTGACGGGATCGCCGACTGTCGGCCTCTATTTGCTCGATGGGCTCGAACCGGAGCTGGTCTACAGCCGCCACGTCGCGGAAGGCCTGCTCGACAATTACCGAGACGGCTTCTGGAAGCATGACCCCGTGCTCGACTGCATCATGACCCGAGGCCGCGCGGTCGACGGCGAAACCGTGATCGGTCCTCTGCAATGGCGGCACAGTCCGTCCTTCGAGATGCTGCACGAGTGGGGTTTTGCGTACAACATGGGTGGGCCATTGTGGTGCGGGCAGAAGATCGTCGGCGTGCTGTTTACGGCGACGACCGACACGAACGCGCCTTACACGATGCGGTCCCGGCAGCGCATGGAGATGCTGTGTCGGGCCGGCTCGCTGGCTTTGACCAACATGACGAACGCGGGCGCGATCGTCGCCCATCCTGCCGCGACCCGGGTCCGTGAGCCGGCCGCGACGCTCTCGCTCCCGCCAAGGTCTGCGGACGTCGCCATCCGGGTCTGCCGCGGTCAGACCAACAAGGAAATTGCCCGCGAGATGGGGATTTCCGATCAGACCGTGAAGGAGCACGTCGCCAATTTGTGCCGGCGCTTCGGCGTACACAATCGCACCGAACTCGCGGCCTGCCTGCTGAGCACCAGCGTGCGCCAGTAGCGGTTCGGCGCTTGCGGCATCATCGCGCGGAGTGCATCTCCAGAAAGGCTTTTACGCCGGAGACCTCGCCGGTGTCGGACAGTGTGTAGCCGGGCAGGGCAGCGACCGCCGCCTGAAAATCATGACTGCGGATAATGTCGAGGATGCGTCGCATCGGCTCCATTTCCAGGAAGGCGCGCTTGCAGACGAAAAAATAGTCTTCGGTGAGAACCCGGATGAAATCGAGACCGAACTGGCGGGCGGCGGCCTCGACGCCGAAGGTGACGTCGGCCATGCCGCTCGCGACGTAGGCTGCGACCGCCGCATGGGTGAACTCGATCTGCTTCGCGCCATTGATCTTGCTCTGGTCGATGCCTTGCGCGGCGAGCAGACGGTCGAACAGGAGACGTGTGCCGGAATCGTGATCGCGGTTGACGAAGCGCACCTTCGGTTCGGTCAAATCGCGAAGCGAGGCGATCCGCAACGGATTGCCGCGCGCGACCATCAACCCCATCTCGCGCGTGACGAAATTGATGACGCGATCCTCGCGCGGGTCGAGCCACTCGCGGGCTGCGTTGATGCCTTGCGCGCGCAACTCGCCGCGCGGCAGATGCAGGCCGGAGAGATCGCAGGCACCCTGCGCCAGCGAGACCAGCGAATGCTGGTTGCTGACATAGCGCAGGTCGACGCCGATGCCGGGCTCGCGGTCGAGGAATTCGCGCAGCTTTGCGACCGCAAAGCCGTGGCTCGCATGCACGCGGATCACGGAAGGTCGCTGTTCGAGGAACGGCTTGATCTCGCTCGCGAGCTCCTGGGCGAGGTTTTCGAGCTGCGGTCCGAGCCGGGCCTGCATGCGCTCGCCGGCCCACACCAGCCGCTCGCCGAATGGCGTGAGCTTCGAGCCCTTGCCACGCTGGGTCTCGACCAGCGGGGTTCCGAGAAATTCGGACCATTGCTCGATCAGGTTCCAGACGTGCCGGTAGGACAGCTGCGCGTCGCTGGCTGCGCTCGTGATCTTCCCGGTCTTCCGGATCTCGTTGAGCACGCCCAGCATGACCACCGCGGTGCGTGGGCTGCCCTCGTGGCGAAACCGCCAGACGGCTTCGATCTCGATCTGAAGCATTCGCTTTCCTTATGAAATTGACTTCATATGTTGGGCGTCCAATTGCACTCCATATCATATTTACTCCAGCCATTAGGTGCCTAGTCTGGCATACCAGATTAGGAGGAAATATGATGTCTGTTGCATATGACTTTGCGCATTCGCCGGCCACCGAGTTCATGTCCCGGCCGCAGCATCTGCTCATCGACGGCCGCCGCGTCCCCGCGAGCTCGGGCCGGACCTTCAAATCCCTCAACCCCGCCACCGGGCAGGTCATCGCCATCGTCGCCGAGGGTGGCGAGGCCGATGTCGAGCATGCCGTGGCAGCCGCCCGCCGCGCCTTCGAAGGCCCGTGGCGCACGATGCGCGCCTCCGAGCGTGGCCAGATTTTGCTGCGCTGGGCGGACCTGCTCAGGCAGCACTCGGAAGAGATCATCGAGATCGAGTCGATCGATGCCGGCAAGCCGATCTCGGCGACGATGCGCCAGGACTTTCCAGCCGCCGTCGACACGCTGATCTACTACGCAGGCTGGGCCGACAAGATCAGCGGCGATGTCGTGCCGGTGCGCGACGATGCCTTGACCTATACCGTGCGCGAGCCGGTCGGCGTGGTTGCGGCGATCGTGCCGTGGAATTTCCCGCTGATGATCGGCATGTGGAAACTTGCGCCTGCGCTGGCCTGCGGCTGTACCATCGTGATGAAGCCGGCCGAGCTGACCTCGCTGTCGGCGCTGCGCATCGCCGAACTCGCGCTCGAAGCGGGCCTGCCGGCGGGCGTCTTCAACGTCGTCACCGGTCCCGGACGTGTCGTCGGTGACGCGCTGGTCAATCACCCCGATGTCGACAAGGTTACCTTCACCGGCTCGCCCGGTGTCGGCCGTGGAATCATGAAGGGCGCTGCCAGCAACTTCAAGCGCGTCTCGCTCGAACTCGGCGGCAAGTCGGCCAACGTGATTTTCGACGATGCCGATCTCGAAGCGGCCAGCAAGGCGGCCCGCTCCGGCATCTTCTTCAATGCCGGCCAGGTCTGCTCGGCTGGCTCCCGCGTGCTGGTGCAGGAGAAGGTCTATGACGAGGTCGTCCAGCGGATCGCGGCACGCGCAAAATCGCTCAAGATCGGCGATCCCCTCGATCGCAAGACGGCGCTCGGCCCCGTCATCTCCGAGAAGCAGATGAAGTCGATCCTCGACTATGTCGACATCGGCCGGAAGGAAGGTGCGACCCTCGTCACCGGCGGTGAGCGGGTCGGGGATCGCGGCTATTTCATCAGGCCGACTGTGTTCGCCGATGTCGCGCACGAGATGCGGATCTCGCAGGAGGAGATCTTCGGTCCCGTCGTCAGCGTCATCAAGTTCAAGGACGAGGCCGATGCTTTACGGATCGCTAACGGCACGGCCTACAGCCTCGCCGCCGGCGTCTGGAGCCGCGATATCGGCAAGCTGCAGCGCTTCGCCAAGCGGGCGCGCGCGGGCACGGTCTGGATGAACACCTATGGCTACACCGACGTGCGCTTGCCCTGGGGCGGCGAGCGCGACTCCGGCCTCGGCCGTGAGCACGGCACCGCCGCACTCGACAATTTCACCGAGCCCAAGGCTGTCTGGATGAATTTGGCCGTCTGATACCTCCCGAGCGGCCAATCCTGGAGCCCGCCTGATCCGTCCGGTCAGGCGGGCTCTCTTTCTCAGATCGGTAAAATTGTCTGCAATCGGCTCAGCGGGGGCAAACCCTGCGGACAAGAACCGGACCGCCTTAAACGTCCGCTTTGGAACCGACATGCATCCTGCCTGCAAAAGGCGGGGCATCAGCATGTCAATTCTCAAGGAGATCGTCGCTGCGGTCGCGGGAGTCTACGCGCTCCTGTTCGTGTGCGACGCACTGTTCGGCGTCGGCGAGGCTCGCTTCGACGACGCTTATTACAGCGCCAGCTTCTACGCGCCGAAGCCGAAGGAATTCCGCTTTGCCAGCGACACGCCGCCGGCGGCCCGCGTCAGCGAAGCCTTCGCGCAGTTCTCGGCGACCGAGTCCAAGCCGAACAAGCGCTACTCGTCGCTGACGACGTTCATTCGGTAAGGTCGACGGCGCTCGCAAGAAACGGCCTTGTGAAAATCACATCGGCCAGGCCGTGATAAGAGCGGCCTCATGATCCTCTATCTTGTCGCCTATCTCGGTGGCGTCCTGACCAT
This sequence comes from Bradyrhizobium monzae, assembly GCF_021458635.1. Taxonomy (GTDB): domain Bacteria; phylum Pseudomonadota; class Alphaproteobacteria; order Rhizobiales; family Xanthobacteraceae; genus Bradyrhizobium. The sequence continues at coordinate 343,771 of NZ_JAIRDQ010000002.1, read as the reverse complement.
CGTGAGCCCCTGCATCCTGCCGGTCATCCCCTTCGTGCTGGCGCGCGCCGATCGTCCATTCCTGCGGAACGGCTTGCCGATGCTGATCGGCATGTCGCTGGCGTTCGCCGTGGTCGCGACGTTGGCTTCCGTTGCCGGTGGCTGGGTTGTCTCGGCCAATCAATATGGGCGCGGCGCCGCGCTGATCCTGCTCGCCGTGTTCGGCCTGACGCTGGTGTTTCCCGAACTGGCCGATCGGCTGATGCGGCCGCTCGTGGCAATCGGCGCGCGGATGTCGCAGTCGGCGGGCGAGCCGGGCGAGGACAGCCTCGTCGCGCCTTTCGTGCTCGGAATTGCGACCGGTTTTCTCTGGGCGCCCTGTGCCGGCCCGGTGCTGGGCCTGATCCTGACCGGCGCCGCACTTCAGGGCGCCAACGTCGGGACCGCGCTCCTGCTTCTGGTTTACGCCGCGGGCGCCGCAACCTCGCTGGCGCTGGCTCTGCTCGTGGGCGGGCGTGTCTTCGCCGCGATGAAGCGCTCGATCGGTGCCGGCGAATGGATCAGGCGCGGCGTCGGCGTGGCCGTGCTTGCGGCTGTCGTCGCCATCTCGCTCGGCCTCGACACCGGCTTTCTCACCAATCTCTCGCTCGGCAGCACGGCGTCGCTGGAGCAGGCGCTGCTCGACAAATTGCATCCGGACGCGAAGACCGCGATGACGGGACCCTCGATGCAAGCCAAGCCGGCCGGCGAGAATGCATCGGATATGCTCATGGTCGAGGACCTCGATCCCAAGCTCGCCGGCGCGCAGGCGTGGCTGAACTCGCCGCCACTGACTTTCGAGGAGCTGAAGGGCAAGGTCGTCCTGGTCGATTTCTGGACCTATTCCTGCATCAACTGCCTGCGCTCGATCCCCTATGTCCGCGCCTGGGCGGAGAAATATCGCGACAGCGGTCTCGTGGTGATCGGCGTGCACGCGCCCGAATTCGCCTTCGAACGCAATGTCGCCAACGTCAGGAATGCGGTGTCGGCGTTGAAGATCGGCTATCCCGTCGCGATCGACAATGACTACAAGATCTGGCGGTCGTTCGAGAACCAGTACTGGCCGGCGCACTACTTCATCGACGCCAAGGGCAAGGTCCGTCACCATCACTTTGGTGAAGGCGAGTACGCGGAATCGGAGCGCGTTATCCAGACGCTGCTTGCCGAGGCCGGCAACAAGAACATCCCGTCCGATATCGTCGCGGTGAAGGCATCGGGTGCGGAGGCCGTGGCCTCGGATGGCGCTGACGTCAAATCGCCCGAGACCTATGTCGGCTATGATCGCAGCGAAAATTTCGTCTCACCCGGCGGCGTGGTGAAGGACGAGAGCCACGTCTATGCCACCGGCGAGCTGCAGCTCAACGACTGGTCGCTCACCGGCAATTGGACGGTCAGCTCCGAGCGCGCGCAGCTGAATGAGCAGGGGGGCGGTATCGTCTATCGCTTTCACGCCCGCGACCTGCATCTTGTGCTCGGCCCCGCCACCGAAGGCGCCAGCATCCGCTTCCGCATCACCATCGACGGCAAGCCGCCCGGTGCCGCGCATGGCATGGATGCTGACGCCGACGGCAATGGCGTGGTGACGACACAGCGGCTCTATCAGCTCGTCCGCACGCCGGACACCGTCGCCGACCACACGTTCGAGATCCGCTTCCTCGATCCCGGCGTGCAGGCCTATGCGTTTACGTTCGGCTGAGCGAGTGATCGCCGGGATGCTGTCCCGCGCGTTGCGGGATCAGCAGCAGGCAGACCACCATGAACACTGCGATCACGGCCGAGGCCAGTGGCCGGCTCAAGGCAAGTCCACCGTGATCGAGCGGCTTGTCGAGGAAGTCGCCGACGGTCGCACCCAGCGGTCGGGTCAGGATGAACGCAGCCCAGAACAGCGTGACGCGTGAGACGCGGGTCCAGAAATAGAGTGCGGCGATGACGGCAAGCCCGGCTGCGAAGATCAGCGCGCCGCCGCGATAACCCATGTCGCCGGTATCAGCGATCCAGTCGCCGAGCGCGGTGCCGAGCGTCTGCGAGAAAGTGATCGCGCCCCAGTAGAACGCCTCCACCCTCGGCGTGCTGACGCTGTTGACCGAGATCGTGCCTTCAGTGCGATACCAGAGGCCGAGCACCAGCACGAGGTAGGTGAGCAGGAGCGTCGAGCCGCCGCTATAGCCAATGCCGAGCGAGCGGTCGGCGAAGTCGGCCATCGTGGTGCCGAACGTGGTCGAGGCAACGATGGTCGCCCAATACAGCGCCGGATTGAATTTGCGCGCGCGGATTTGGACGGCGACCAGGACGATCATCGCCGCCAGGAACAGGCACGTGCCGGCGAGGTAACCCCAGTTCAGCGTCATTGTGACGGTATCACCGCCGGTCTCGCCCAGCGTCGTGGCGGCGATCTTGATGATCCAGAAGCCGAGCGTGACTTCAGGAACCTTGCTCTCGCTGACAAGGCCGCTCTTGGTGGAATCTTGCATGAATCTCCTTGCCGCGTCCGGGGAACGCGATCAATCGCGTTGCCGACGGTGTGCCAGTTGGCAAACGACAATGGCGGAAATCAGCTTCGTTGTGATCGATGACGGGAAGGTGGCGGCCGCCTTCAATAGAGCGTGACGCTCACTCCCCCTGGATCCATTCCGCGACGCCGCGCCACAGCGTGTCGCGATGCTCGGGGCGGAAGAAGCCAAAATGGCCGATCGCCTTGGCGCCGACGTCGGATGGTTTCACCGTCAGCACCTCCGGCTTGATCGCCGTGAAGCCGGATGTGAGCAGCTCGACCGCCGGGCGCGTTGCCCAGGGATCGTCGGAGAAGCAGAGCGCGCGCAGCTCGCCCTTGAACTTTGCAAAATTCTCCAGCGCCGGCAGTTTGGAATCGAAGAGATAGCGCGGGCTCGAGACCCAGTCGGCCCATTGCAGGAAGACGCCCTTGGGCAAATCCTCGCCGATGCCGACCCAGCCCGGTGCGTAGCCAAGCGCGTGGACCAGCGGCACGCCGACGAAATTCATGAAGGCGAAGACGCGGTATTTCTCCGGCGAAATCATCAGCCGCCAGGTCGCGGCCTGCGAGGCCACGAACGCCGCGCGCGAAATCTCGCTGTTGTTTTCGATCAGCCCCAGCGCTTGTCCGCCGAAGGAATGGCCGACATACGCGAAGGGCAGGGTGTTGTACCGCTCGCGCATCCAGCGCACCGCGGCGGTGACGTCGAGCGCGGCCCAGTCCGACATCGAGGCCTTGAAGCCGACCAGCGATTTCGGCTGGTTGTAGCCGACCATGGCCGGCTGCCGGGAGTCGCCGATGCCGCGATAGTCGTAAGTGAGGACCGCGCAGCCGCGATGGGCGAGGTAGGAGGCGAAGCCACGATAGATTTTTCGCGGGACGGCGGTCGCCGAGTTGATCAGGACGGCATGGCGCTTGGCGCCGCGCGGCAGGAACAGGGTGCCGGTCAGCGCATACCCGTCGGTTGCCGGGAAGCTGATCTCGTCGATGAAAACGTCGTCCAGTGCCGCGTCCATGGGTGGAAGTCGTCTTGCCGGTTTCCTCTCCCCCCTAGCAAATGCGAATTCGGCTTTACCCGCAAGGGTTTGCATTGCGAAACGGATTTACAACTGGCGGTGTCGTGCCAGCCTGTGTATAAGGCGGCCCTCGCAACCCACAGATCAGGTTGCACTTTTTGCTTCACGGAGAGATTGCGATGTCCGAGCGGTGGACGCCCGAGTCCTGGCGCAGCAAGCCGGTGCTACAGGTGCCCGATTATCCCGACGCCAAGGCTTTGGCCGACGTCGAGGCGCAGCTTGCAACCTTTCCGCCGCTGGTGTTTGCCGGCGAGGCGCGCAATCTGAAGAAGGCGCTCGCGCGCGTTGCGGCCGGCGACGCCTTCCTGCTGCAGGGCGGCGATTGCGCCGAGAGCTTTGCCGAGCACGGCGCCAACAACATCCGCGACTTTTTCCGCGTGCTGCTCCAGATGGCGGTGGTGCTGACCTATGCCGGCGCGGTGCCGGTGGTGAAGGTCGGCCGCATCGCCGGCCAGTTTGCAAAACCGCGCTCGTCGCCGACCGAGAAGGTCAACGGCGTCGAGCTGCCGAGCTATCGCGGCGACATCGTCAACGACATCGCCTTCACCAAGGACGCGCGCGTGCCGGATCCGCAGCGCCAGCTGATGGCCTATCGCCAGTCGGCCGCGACGCTGAACCTGCTCCGCGCCTTCGCCACCGGCGGCTTCGCCAACCTCGGCAGCGTGCATCAATGGATGCTCGGCTTCCTCAAGGATAGTCCGCAGTCCCGCCGCTACAAGGAATTGGCCGACCGCATCTCGGACGCGCTCAATTTCATGCGCGCCTGCGGCCTCGATCTCGAAAGCCATCCGGAGCTGCGCGCCACCGATTTCTACACCAGCCATGAAGCTCTGCTGCTCGGTTACGAGCAGGCCATGACCCGCGTCGATTCCACGACCGGCGACTGGTACGCGACCTCGGGCCACATGATCTGGATCGGCGATCGCACCCGTCAGCTCGACCACGGCCACATCGAATATTTCCGCGGAATCAAGAACCCGATCGGCCTGAAGTGCGGTCCCTCGCTGAAGCCGGACGAGCTGTTGAAGCTGATCGACGTGCTCAACCCGGACAACGAGCCGGGCCGGCTGACGCTGATCAACCGCTTCGGCTCCGACAAGGTCGCCGACCATCTGCCGGGCCTGATCCGCGCGGTGAAGCGCGAGGGCAAAGTGGTGGTCTGGTCGTGCGATCCCATGCACGGCAACACCATCACGTCCACGTCGGGCTACAAGACGCGGCCGTTCGATCGCGTGCTGTCGGAAGTGAAGTCGTTCTTCACGATCCACGCCGCGGAAGGCACCCACGCCGGCGGCGTGCATCTGGAGATGACCGGCCAGGACGTCACCGAATGTATCGGCGGCGCCCGCGCCATCACGGACGAGGATCTCAACGATCGCTACCACACGGTTTGCGATCCCCGCCTCAATGCCGAGCAATCCATCGACATGGCTTTCCTGGTCGCCGAACTGCTGAAGCAGGAACGCTCCGGCAAGGTCAGGCCGATTCCGGCTGCAGCGGGGCTCTAAAACCTTGCTGCGGATCTGGAAGGCCACGATCAATTCCCGCAACGGTCTGGCCTTTGCGTTCCGCTCGGAACAGGCCGTCCGCGAGGAGATTTTTGCGCTGATCCTGTCGGTGCCGGTCGCGTGGTTCGTCGCCGCCAGCGCGACGCGCGCGGTCGAGCTGGTCTGCTCGGTCGCCTTCGTGCTGGTGGTCGAGCTGCTCAACACCGCGATCGAGAAGCTCGCCGACCGACTGACCATGGATCACGACAAGCAGATCGGACGGGTCAAGGACATGGGCTCGGCCGCGGTCGGCGTTGCGCTGCTGATGGCCGGCGCGTTCTGGATCATCGCGATCATCGAGCGGCTGGGATTTCTCTAACTCGAGGACGGCGGCCATGACCGAACGTCTCAACACATTCGCGGTCACGCTCGCCCAGCTCAATCCGACCATGGGCGACATCGAGGGCAATGCCGCGAAGGCTCGCTCGGCACGCGCGCGAGCCATCGCCGATGGCGCCGATCTGGTGCTGTTTCCGGAATTGTTCATCGCCGGCTATCCTCCGGAGGATCTGGTGCAGAAGCCGGCGTTCCAGGCCGCCTGCCGTTCCGCCATCGAAGCGCTCGCGCGCGAGACCGCCGACGGCGGCCCGGCGCTGCTGGTCGGCACGCCCTGGGTCGAGGACGGCAGGCTCTACAATGCCTGCGCGCTGCTCGACGGCGGGCGCATCGCGGCGTTGCGCTTCAAATGCAATCTGCCGAATTACGGCGTGTTCGACGAGAAGCGGCTGTTTGCGCGCGGGCCGGCGGCGGGTCCCGTCACCGTGCGCGGCGTGCGGATCGGCGTTCCGATCTGCGAGGATATCTGGCTGGAAGAGTCCGAGGATTACGAGAACGTGGTCGAGACGCTGGCCGAGACCGGCGCCGAGATCATTCTGGTGCCGAACGGCTCGCCCTATGCCCGCGACAAGAACGATGTGCGCCTGTCAGTGGCGGTCGCGCGGGTCACCGAGAGCGGCTTGCCGCTGATCTATCTCAATCAGGTCTGCGGCCAGGACGAGCTCGTGTTCGACGGCGCGTCTTTCGCGCTCAACGGCGATCTCTCGCTCGCCGCGCAACTGCCGGCGTTCGCGGAGAACGTCACGACGCTGCGCTTCATCAGGAACGGCGGCGATTGGCGTTGCACGGGTCCGATCGTGGAGCAGCCCGAGGGCGACAAGGCCGACTATGCCGCGTGCGTGATCGGCTTGCGCGACTACGTCACCAAAAATGGCTTTCCCGGCGTGCTGCTCGGCATCTCCGGCGGCATCGATTCCGCACTCTGCGCGGCGATCGCGGTCGATGCGCTGGGCGCCGATCAGGTGCACGGCGTGATGCTGCCTTATCGCTACACGGCAGCACACTCGATCGCCGACGCGGGCGAGCTCGCCGGCCATCTCGGCATCCGCTACGAGGTGTTGCCGATCGCGGAAGCGGTGGGCGGATTCGAAACCATCCTGTCCGGCATCTTCAAGAACCTGCCGCCCGATATTACCGAGGAAAACCTTCAGGCCCGCACGCGTGGCACGCTGCTGATGGCGATCTCCAACAAGACCGGGCTGATGGTGGTGACGACAGGCAACAAGTCGGAAATGTCGGTCGGTTATGCCACGCTCTATGGCGACATGAACGGCGGCTTCAATCCGATCAAGGACATCTACAAGACGCAGGTGTTTCGCATGGCGGCGCTGCGCAACACCTGGAAGCCTGACGGCGCGCTAGGACCTGCGGGCGAGGTGATCCCGCCCGACATCATCACGCGTCCGCCGACGGCCGAGCTGCGTGAGAACCAGACCGATCAGGACTCACTGCCGGCTTACGAGGTGCTCGACGCGATCCTGGAGCGTCTGGTCGAGCGCGAAGAGCCGTTGGACCAGATCATCGCCGCCGGCTTCGACCGCGGGACGGTCACCCGCATCGACCATCTCCTCAACATCGCCGAATACAAGCGCCGCCAGGCCGCTCCCGGCGTGAAGGTGACGCGCAGGAATTTCGGCCGCGACCGCCGTTACCCCATCACCAACCGTTTTCGCGACAAGGGCGAGCCGCTTCCTGTCCCGGACGAGACCTTGGTCTCGCGTGCCAACGGCGCCTCGATCGACGCGTTCGAGGGGTGAGGTTAGAGGCCGGGTCTGCCGGTGCTACGACGGGCTTGCGAAGAACAGCACCCGAAGGAAGTGCGTGTACTCGGACTCGAGCACCATGATCGTAACAAAGACCAACACCGCGATCGGCGGCGCCAGTATGGCATAGGCCAGGGCCAGCCGCTCCCAGGCCATGTGCATGAAGACGGCAACGATCAGGCCTGCCTTCAACACCATGAACAGCAGGATCAGCGACCACCTGAGATAGCCATGCAGGCCAAAGTAGTCGACGAGGAAGGAGCACGTGCTGAGGACAAACAACCATCCCCAGACCACGAGATAGAGCTTGATCGGGTGCTGCTGGCCCTTGGCGTGCGCCGCTCCCGATCCGACGGCGTCATGCGCATGAGCGTGTAGCTGTCCTTCCATGTGTACCGCTGCATTTGTCATTGGCCGATCTCACCAAAGATAGAACAAGGCAAAGATGAACACCCACACGAGGTCGACGAAGTGCCAGTACAGGCCCATGATCTCGACGATCTCGTAATAGCCCTTGCGGCTCGTGAAGAAGCCGCGCCTCGCGACGTCGAAGTCGCCGCGCAAGACCTTCCGCGCAATGGCGATCAGGAAGATTACACCGATCGTCACATGGGTGCCGTGAAAGCCGGTGATCATGAAGAAGCTCGCGCCAAACTGCGGTGCGCCCCACGGATTGCCCCAGGGCCGGACGCCCTCCGTGATCAGCTTGGTCCATTCGAAGGCCTGCATTCCGACGAATGTCGCGCCGAAGGCCGCCGTGACCAGCATCAAGGCTGCCGTCCTGACGCGGTCGCGGCGGTAGCCGAAATTGACAGCCATCGCCATCGTCCCGCTGCTGCTGATCAGGATGAACGTCATGATGGCGATCAGGATCATCGGGATGTGTGTATCGCCGATGGTGAGGGCAAAAACTTCGCTGGTATTGGGCCACGGCACGGTCGTCGACATGCGCGCGGTCATGTAGGAGAGCAGGAAGCAACTGAAGATGAAGGTGTCGCTGAGGAGGAAGATCCACATCATGGCCTTGCCCCAGGACACGTTCTTGAAGGCGCGCTGATCGGAAGCCCAGTCGGCGGCGATGCCGCGCCAGCCTTCAAGGCGCGCAGGCGATTGGCCCGAATTTGTCAGCACGGTCTCAGCCATCTGGTCTCGCCTCCCTAACTCAGCAATTGGCGACAGATGTTGACGAAATCGTCGGTCCAGCCGGTGAGGAGGCCGAGCAGGACGAGCCAGACCAGCAGCAGGAAGTGCCAGTAGATGGCGCACAGCTCCACGCTCAGGCGTGTGTCGGCGATCTCGGCGCTGCGCCACACCTTGGCTGAGGTTCGGCCGAGGGCCACCAGGCCGCCCGTCAGATGCAGCCCGTGCACCGCCGTCAACAGGTAGAAGAAGGAATTGGCCGGATTGGACGCCACGAAATATCCGGCCGCGTTGAGCTGTTGCCAGGCCAGAAGCTGTCCGGCGAGGAAAAGTACGGCGGACACTCCGCCCGTGAGCAGGCCGGCCATGACGCCATCAGCGTCGTGTCGGCGCGCGGCCACAGACGACCATTGCAGCGCGACGCTGCTCACGACCAGGACGCCCGTGTTGATCCACAGCAGCCGCGGCACGGGCAGAGCCCGCCAGTCCACCGCATTCATGCGCATCGAGTAGGCGCTGATGAAGAGGACGAACAATGAACCCGCGACCGCGAGAAACACGCCAAGTCCGATCTTCGCGGCCGGCCAGGTCATGGCATCGCCGCCTGGGAAGTCACCGGCCGAACCTTCCTCCAGCCAGGGCTTGGCCGTCAGCCGCTGCTGCGACAGCCACCATCCGGTGATGACCGCGATCACAGCCAGGAACAGGATGATGGCGCTCACGAAACAGCTCCCTGAACGGCCTGCGTTGCGCGCGGCGGCTGGTTCTGCGGAATGAAGTCCTCCTCGGCGCCGGGTACGCTGTAGTCATAGGCCCAGCGGTAGACGACCGGGAGCTCCTTGCCCCAGTTGCCGTGCCCGGGGGGCGTCTCCGGCGTCTGCCATTCCAGCGTCGTCGCCCGCCACGGATTGCCGCCTGAGGCTTCACCTTTGAACAGGCTCCAGGCAAGATTGAACAGGAACACCATCTGGCTGAAGCCGACGGTCAGGGCCACCACGGAGATGAAGGCGTTCAGTGAATGGGCCGAAGGCGGGATGAACGCCGCCTCGCCGAGTTCGAAATACCGGCGCGGAACGCCGAGCAGTCCGAGATAGTGCATGGGGAAGAAGATCAGGTAGGCGCCGAGGAAGGTGACCCAGAAGTGAAACTTGCCGAGGACGTCGTTCAACATCCGTCCCGTGACCTTGGGGTACCAATGATAGATCGCGCCGAGCACGACCATGATCGGCGCCACGCCCATCACCATGTGGAAATGTGCGACCACGAACATGGTATCCGAGAGCGGAACGTCCACGACGACGTTTCCGAGGAAGAGGCCGGTCAGCCCGCCGTTCACGAAGGTGATGATGAAGCCGAGGGCGAACAGCATCGGCACCCTGAGATGAATGTCGCCGCGCCACAGGGTCAGCACCCAGTTGTAGACCTTGATCGCGGTGGGGATGGCGATGATGAGCGTCGTGGTGGCGAAGAAGTAGCCGAATTGCGGGAACATGCCGCTCACATACATGTGGTGCGCCCATACGAGGAAGCTGAGCGCGCCGATGGCCACGATCGCCCAGACCATCATGCGGTAACCAAAGATGTTCTTGCGCGCATGTGTGCTGATCAGATCGGAGACGATGCCGAAGGCGGGCAGGGCGACGATGTAGACCTCGGGGTGGCCGAAGAACCAGAACAGGTGCTGGAAGAGCAGCGGGCTGCCGCCACCATATTTCGAAAGCGTGCCCATCTCGACGAGTGAGGGCATGAAGAAGCTGGTTCCCAAGAGACGGTCGAGCAGCAGCATGACCGAGGCAACGAAGAGTGCAGGGAATGCCAGCAAAGCCATAACGGTCGCCGTGAAAATGCCCCACACCGTCAGGGGCAGCCGCATCAGTGTCATGCCGCGGGCGCGCGCCTGGAGCACCGTGACCACATAATTCAGCCCGCCCATGGTGAAGCCGATGATGAACAGGATCAGGGACGACATCATGAGAATGATGCCCCATTCCTGCCCAGGCGTTCCGGAGAGGATTGCTTGCGGCGGGTACAACGTCCAGCCGGCGCCCGTGGGGCCGCCGGGCACGAAGAATGTCGAGGCCAGCACCAGGACTGCGAGCAGGTAGACCCAGTAGCTCAGCATGTTCACATAGGGGAAAACCATATCCCGGGCGCCGACCATCAGCGGGATCAGGTAGTTGCCGAAGCCGCCCAGGAACAATGCGGTGAGCAGGTAGATCACCATGATCATGCCGTGCATGGTGATGAGCTGGAGGTACTGGTTGGGGTCGATGAAAGAGAAAGTGCCCGGGAACCCCAGTTGCAGCCGCATCAGCCACGACAGCACCAGGGCCACCAGTCCGATGGCGGAGGCCGTCAGCGCGTACTGAATGGCGATCACCTTGGCGTCCTGCGAGAAGACATACCGTGTCCACCAGCTCCTCGGATGATAGAGCTCGACATCAGGTGCTTCGGCAGGCGGGATGTTCGCGATCCCTTCATATGGAATATCGACCATAGAAACCTCCTCGGTCGTTTCCATCGGGTACGACGAGTTGACCTCACGCACCCGATCTAGCTTCGCGGCGGCACCTTGCTACTTGTCGCCGGATTGGTACGTCGCCCTCACAACCGCGTTTCCGCCCGACAATTCTGCGAACGTTTTCTGTTGCTCCAGCCAAGCGTGATATTCATGTTCTTCGTCGACGATGACCTTGGCCCGCATCTGATAATGCGCAGCGCCGCAGAGTTCCGCACAGAGAACATCGAACGTTCCGGTTCGGATCGGCGTTATCCAGAAATAGGTCACCGCGCCCGGGACCATGTCCATCTTGGCCCGGAATTCCGGCACGTAGAAATCGTGCAGGACATCGACCGAGCGGAGCAGGACTTTGACAGGCTTCCCCAATTGAAGGTGCAACTCGCCGTTCTCGATCACGACATCGTCCTGCGCATGTGCATCGTCGCGATTGAGTCCCATCGGATTGTCGGGACCGATGTTGCGGACATCGGAGGTGCCCAACCGCCCATCCTTGCCGGGAAGGCGGAAGCTCCATTGCCATTGCTGGCCCATGACCTCGACCTCGGTGGCATCCGCAGGCACCGTCACGAACTGGTGCCAGACCACGAGGCCCGGCGCCAGCATGGCCGCGACGCCGACGCCGGTCCCGACGCTCAGCCACCATTCGAGCTTTTTGTTTTCCGGGTTGTAGTCAGCCCGTCTTCCCTCTTTGTGGTGAAAGCGGAAGACGCAATAGGCCATGAACGCGATGACCGCGACGAAAACGAAGCCCGTGATCCAGAACGTGATGTTGATGGTGTGGTCGATATAGACCCAGTTGGTGCCGATCGGCGTCCACCACCACGGGCTGTAGATGTGAAACAGCACCGAGCCGATCGCGACCAGAAGCAGTATCAATGCGACAACCATCCTGATCCATCCTTGCCATCGAAGGCTACGGATACGAATCCAGGGCGGAGCTCACGTCTGTCGCGATAGCTGGCTTTTCTTGGTTGGCATCTATGCCATCGCCGGCCTCTTGCCTCGCCCATTCCAGTGGTCGCGAACTCAAGAGAACGTCTCGACCACCAATCTCATCGGAGCTGAGGGCGTCCGCTTTTAAGATGATACCAGCAGAACCCGGCGTCAATAGAGCATTGTAGGCGTGCCAATGTCGTGTCGGCGTCGCTGTCGGTCGGCAAGAAGCGCCTGTTGCATCCATTGCGCGACGGCGTCTCAGGTGACGCCACGCATGAAAACTTGTGCAGATGCACAATTCACCTAACCGTGAGTTCAGCCGAGCCCGGTGCGCGCTAGGATTGCCAAGGCAGGTCGCGACGGGTTCCGTCCGGCCAGGCTCGTGTCGCTGAACCTGGGTTACCGTACTCGGCCCATCGCGTTTCTCGCTCGTGAGGCGGACACGCGTGGTTGGAAAACGCGTGTTATCGGCATCGCGATTTTCAGCACGGGAGGTGCGTCCATGGCCACTCTCTACTCCCACGACATCTTGAGGCGGCACGTATTCGGCGAAGCGGCCTCTTATCCCATTCGCAAGATCAGCTTGTCCGACTTGACCGTGGCTCTGCGCCTGGGTTGGGAGGACTTCCAGGCAATGCCAAGTCACGCGATCGTCGTATGCGCGATTTATCCCGTTCTTGGTCTCGTCCTGTTCAGGATGGTCCTCGGCCATTCGGTGCTGCCGCTGTTGTTTCCGCTAGCCGCCGGGTTTGCCTTGATTGGCCCCTTTGCCGCGATCGGTCTCTACGAACTCAGCCGTCGCCGCGAGCTCGGCGAGGAGGTCGACGCATGGGACGCGATCAAAGTGCTGCGCGCACCGTCGTTCGGCGCAATGCTCGAGCTCGGCGTGCTCCTGCTCGTCCTGTTCGGGATCTGGATCGGTGTCGCGAACGCAATCTACGTCACGATCTTCGGTCACGCGCCGGCTGCAAGCATTCCCGACTTCGCAACGCGCGTGCTGACGACCCCGGAAGGCTGGTCGCTCATCATCGTCGGTTGTGGCGTCGGCTTCCTGTTTGCGGTCGTGACGCTGTGCATCAGCGTCGTGTCGTTCCCGTTGATGCTCGACCGGCATGCGACTGCGATCGATGCGATCCGCACGTCGCTCCGAGTCGTGGCCGCGAATCCGGTCGGGATGGCCGGATGGGGTCTCATCGTTGCGGCGCTGCTGGTGATCGGCTCGCTACCGGCGTTCGTCGGTCTCGCTGTCGTGTTGCCGGTGCTCGGTCATGCCACTTGGCATCTCTACCGGAGGGTGGTCGAGCCGAATCCGAATCCACCTGACGAACCGCCGCCGCACCCGAAGGGAAAGCGCTACGCAGCTGACTTTCCGGCGAATCTCTTCCCGTGGAGCCGCGAGGGCGAGCAGTAACAGCGACACGGCCGCGCCTGGCGGCCGCCTTCGCGTGACATGACGGAGAATAACCTACTTCTGCTGCTGCGGCAGGAACGTCGGCCCGACCGAACGGATCGGCTTGTTTTCGGACGTGGTGGCGGTGCTTGCCTCAGGCGGAGGTGTCGCTGCCGGTGCGGTAGCCGTTGTCGGCGCCGGAGCTGCGCCCTTCTTGGCCGTTGCGGCAGGCGTGCCCCTGCTGAGCCGCTGCTGCTGCATTTTCTTGGCGCTCTCCTCGGTGACGATGATGTCACCCTGCTGCTCGGCCGCCGCCTTGTCGTCGGCCGATTTCAGCGCGTCGGCCCAGGTCTGGCCGGCCGCTTTGCACGAGCAGGACGGGTTGAACTCGCTGCGGAATTTGAAGGCGGTTGGCAACGCCGTGTAGGGCTGACCACTGATGGAGACCGCCGAGCTCATGTCCTCGCCGGGATTGCGGTGGGCGTAGAGCACGGCTTCAGCCGCCGGGCACAGCGCCTTGCAGGTCTTCTCGTCGTCGGGGAAGCGCGCCGGCACGGTCGCAAACGAGATCGGAAAATAGGCGCCGTCGCAGGTACGCACGCAGACGGTGCGGTAAGTGCCGGATTGCGGGCCGAGATCCGCGGGCGGCGCGCCCGGCGGATTATTGGGGTTATTGCCGCCGCCGAACAGATTGCTCAGGAAGTTGCCGCCCTGCGACTGCGCGGCGTTGGCGTATTGCGGGCCGCAATTGTTCTGCGCAAGCGCAATCAGCACCGAGCGGCGCTGGCTATCGCGTTCGGGGCTGCCGCCGCCGGGACCGCCAGTGCGCAGGCGTTCGAGATTGCCGGTGATCTGGTCCAGATTGGCGCGCATCTGCTGGATCTGGGTGTTGACCGGGCCGCATTGCGCCGACTGGCCGTTGAACAGCGAGAAGAAGCCGGAGGAATCGCAACCCATGCGCTTGGCCTGCATGGTGACGCGATCGAGCTCGGCCTGCTGGCGGGTCTGGGAATCCTGATAACGGCGGATCTGGTCTTCGCGCGCGGGATCACCACCACCGCCGCCGCGATCGAGCGCGGCAAGCTGGCCTTCCAGCCGCACGCACATCGGATTCGGTCCGAGCCCGTTCTGGGTGGCCGGAGGCGGCGGCGCTCCCGGCGGGCCGGCCTGTGCAAAGGCGTCAGTGGTGAGCACGATCGCGCTCAGAAGCACGGTGCAGGCAAGGAGGGAGCGGGGACGGGACAGAGACAAAAATTCAGGCATATCCGCCATTCTAGCGAGGTCACGGCCCCAACTGACTTCCAATGTGATTTGGGGGGCCGAAGCGCGTCCTCCAATAGCCGCTTCCTGCGGCATCGTCACGTCGTTTCAGGGGCCGTAAATGGGTCCTAAGGTCCGCCAGCTCCGAGCGAATTCAGCGCTGGCAGGTGATTGCGACATATTCGTCGCAATGGCCATGAGAGCAGTTTGCGCCGGATTTGGGGACAGAGCCGGTAATTTCGTCGGGATCGACCCGGCGGTAGGCCGATGCCTGCGCAAAGTCCCGTGACTGGCAGTAGGTGCGGGCCACCTGCGCGCCGCATTTCTCGCCCTTGGCCAGGCATCGGTCGATGCCATAGCCGTCCGCCTGGTTGGCGATGATGAAGACGCGGGTCTCGGCGAAAGCACCGGATACTGCGACGATGGAAGCACAGGAGACGAGCGTGAACAGGGATCGCATGGATGCACCGGGGCTTGGGACCGCCGGGTTCCAAATTAAAGTCAAAAGGTTAAGGATGACGAACCATCAAGGCGGGGCGGCCGCGCATTGCGGAAACAAGACGGCATTTTCGCGGCTCTCTTGACGAAAGGCGCCTTCGTGGCCCATATGTCGCCGCATGAACGGTCTCCTCGCCATCTGCATTATCTGCCGCGAGATTACGAGCTAGCGATTCGCTGGCTGGAGCCGTCTTTTCTCAACCACATTGAGAGCACTGGACGCCCGGCCAACAGCCGACGGGTGTCCATATGGAATTGCGTCTTTACGATACGCTGACGAAGACGAAACGCACCTTCCTGCCGCTGAGGCAGGAGGATGTTCGCATGTATGTTTGCGGGCCAACCGTCTACGACTTTGCCCATATAGGCAACGCCCGTCCGGTAATCGTGTTTGACATGCTGTTTCGGTTGCTACGCTTCTTTGCGAAGAAGGGCGTTTGGGATGAAGGCAAGGGCCAGACAACAGTCACCTACGTCCGCAACATCACAGATGTGGACGACAAGATTAACAACCGTGCTGCACGAGACTATCCTGGCATGCCTCTGAATGAGGCGATCCGTAAAGTCACCGAGAAGACCGCAGAGCAATTTCGCACAGACGTCAAAGCGCTCGGCTGCGAGCCACCGACTTTTGAGCCACGCGCTACAGATTTCGTCCTGCCTCGTCTTGATGGCAAGGCAGACATGGTGACCTTGATCAAGCAGTTGATCGAGCGGGGGCACGCATACGAGGCGGTCGGCGAAGTTCTATTCGATGTCCGATCGATGCCTGACTACGGCACGTTATCCGGTCAAAATCTAGACGAGATGCGGCCGGGCGCACGCGTCGCGGTCGATGCACACAAGAAAAGTCCGTTGGACTTCGTGCTGTGGAAGCAATCGTCGGGGGATGAGCCTGGATGGGAAAGCCCGTGGGGAAGAGGGCGACCGGGGTGGCATATCGAGTGCTCGGCTATGAGCGCGGCATATCTTGGTAACGTATTCGATATTCACGGCGGCGGCTTAGATCTGATCTTTCCGCATCACGAAAATGAAATAGCCCAGTCGCGGTGCGCGCATGGCACTGCCACAATGGCAAATTTTTGGATGCACAACGGCTTCGTAGAGGTCGAGGGTAAGAAGATGTCGAAGTCCGACGGCAACTTCGTGACTATTCGAGACCTACTTGCGAAGTGGCCGGGCGATGTGTTGCGCTTGCAAATGCTGATGACTCACTATCGATCGCCCAGCGATTGGACCGACGCGCGGGCGCATCAAGCCAATGCTGAACTCGAGGACTGGGCTTATCTGCTGCAATCTCGATATACGTGGTCCGACGCGGTGCTCCCGGAGCCGACTGCGATTGCAGAAATACTTGCTGACGATCTCGATACATCAAACGCACTAACGTTTTTGCGTGAGCTCTATAGCCGCGCAAAACGAGGTACAGAGGAGGAGATACGAGAGTTTGCGGCCTCTTGCCGATTGATGGGTTTCCGCAATCTAAATAAGCCGGGGTATTTCAACCAGATAAATACCGGAATCGGCGCGGGATCCGGTGAGGCCGTTTCGAAGAATGCTGACCGCATTCAAGCGCTGCGTGCAGCTTATGCGAACACAGCTCCGCCTCAGGTCATCAGCGTCATCAGCTCTGAGATCGAAAGTAGCAGCAATATCCGGGTTGAGGTCACCGATAAGGGCAAAGTTATACTAGTTTTCGGCAATCGACAGGAAACCGATACGAAGGTCAACGAACTTATCGAGCAACGAAATGAAGCACGAGCGAGGAAAGACTTCACCGAATCTGACCGGCTTCGGGGAGTGCTTGCGCAAATGGGCATAACCCTTCGCGACTTCAAGGATCCTGTTACAGGGGAGCCAAAGAGCGAGATAGTTCAGTGAAGCAGCCCGACACGCCGTTCCAGCGGCACTGGCTTTATTGCATCGCGCCGAAAATCTTGCTTCTCGGCGCCGCTGTGGCGATCGTGCTGAAACTCGATTGGATGTTGTGAAGACGATGGCACAAGCTCATCCCAAGCCCGGACTGCGGCCGTTCCTGCCGGCCGACGTTCCGATGCTGGCCGCGATCTTCGCCGCCAGCATCCAGGAGCTGACCGGCGACGACTACAGCGAGGCGCAGCAGGAAGCCTGGATGGCTGCGGCGGAGGACGAGGAGTTCGGCAAGCGGCTGGCGGCCGACCTGACGCTGATCGCCACGCTCGACGGCTCGCCGGTAGGGTTCGCGTCGCTGCGCGGCGCCGATCACATCCGCATGCTCTATGTGCATCCGGCCGTCGGTCGGCAAGGCATCGCGACCATGCTGGTCGATGCGCTCGAAAAGCTCGCTGGCGGCCGTGGCGCTGCGGCGCTGACGGTCGATGCCAGTGACACCGCACAGGGCTTTTTCGCCCAGCGCGGCTACGTCCCCATGCAGCGCAACAGCGTCACCGTCAATGACGAATGGCTCGCCAACACCACCATGAAGAAGACGCTCGGAGCACCGCAATGAGCAAGGAGCGCCTGTATCTGTTCGACACCACGCTGCGCGACGGCGCGCAGACCAACGGCGTCGACTTCACGCTGACCGACAAGCAGGTCATCGCGGCGATGCTCGACGAGCTCGGCATCGATTATGTCGAGGGCGGCTATCCCGGCGCCAATCCGCTCGACACCGAATTTTTCGGCAGCAAGCCGAAGCTCAACCATGCGCGCTTCACCGCCTTCGGCATGACGCGGCGGGCAGGGCGCTCGGTCTCCAACGATCCCGGCGTCGCCGGGCTGCTGGAGGCGAAGGCGGATGCGATCTGCTTCGTGGCAAAGTCCTCCGCGTATCAGGTGCGCGTCGCACTGGAGACGACCAAGGAAGAAAACCTCGCCTCGATCCGCGACAGTGTCGCAGCCGCAAAGGCCGCTGGCCGCGAGGTCATGCTCGATTGCGAGCATTTCTTCGATGGCTACAAGGAAGATTCGAGTTTTGCGCTCGCCTGCGCCCAAGCTGCCTACGAGGCCGGCGCACGCTGGGTGGTGTTGTGTGACACCAATGGCGGCACCATGCCGCACGAGGTCGAGGCCATCGTCACCGAGGTGACAAAACACATTCCCGGCGACCACGTCGGCATCCACGCCCATAACGACACCGAGCAGGCGGTGGCGAATTCGCTCGCCGCAGTGCGCGCCGGCGCGCGGCAGATCCAGGGCACGCTGAATGGCCTTGGCGAGCGCTGCGGCAACGCCAATCTCTGCTCGCTGATTCCAACGTTGAAATTGAAGAAGGAGTTTGCGGACGCCTTCGATATCAGCGTCACGCCGGAGAAGCTCGCAACCCTCGTCAAAGTCTCGCGCACGCTCGACGACATGCTCAACCGCGTGCCGAACCGGCATGCGGCTTACGTCGGCGAGAGCGCCTTCGTCACCAAGACCGGCATTCATGCCTCCGCCGTGATGAAGGATCCGCAGACCTACGAGCACGTACTGCCGGAGACCGTCGGCAATCACCGCAAGGTGCTGGTGTCCGACCAGGCCGGCCGCTCCAACGTCATGGCCGAGCTCGATCGTGCCGGCATCGCCTATGAGAAAAGCGATCCGAAGCTGACGCGGCTGGTCGAGGAACTGAAGGAGCGCGAGGCGGCCGGTTATGCCTACGAATCCGCCAACGCCTCGTTCGACCTGCTGGCGCGCCGCACGCTCGGCAAGGTGCCGCATTATTTCGAGGTCGAGCAGTTCGACGTCAATGTCGAGCAGCGCTACAACGCCCTTGGTGAGCGGGTCACCGTTGCGTTGGCCGTGGTGAAGGTCGACGTCGCCGGCGAGCATCTGATCTCGGCCGCCGAGGGTAACGGTCCCGTCAACGCGCTCGACGTCGCGCTGCGCAAGGACCTCGGCAAGTATCAGAAGTACATCGAGGGCCTGACGCTGATCGACTACCGCGTCCGTATCCTCAACGGCGGCACCGGCGCGGTCACGCGCGTCCTGATCGAGAGCGAGGACGAGAACGGCGATCGCTGGACCACGGTCGGCGTGTCTCCGAACATCATCGACGCCTCGTTCCAGGCATTGATGGATTCGGTGATCTACAAGCTTGTGAAGTCGGGCGCGCCGGCGTAGGGCAGGATGGGGCGCCACAAACGCCGTCATTGCGAGCGACGCGAAGCAATCCAGAGTCTTTCCGCGGCAACAGTCTGGATTGCTTCGTCGCTTCGCTCCTCGCAATGACGGAGAGAGGGGAGCGCGACCAATGATCGACCACATCTCCGTCGGCGTCAGCAATCTCGATCGCTCCGCAAGATTTTACGAGGCCACGCTCGCCACCCTCGGCCTCGCGCGCCTCGTCACGCGGCCGCGCACGGTCGGCTTCGGCAAGGCCTATCCCGAATTCTGGATCAATCTGCGTGAGGCCATGCCGCCCGTGACACCGGAGAGCGGCGTGCACGTCTGCCTGCGCGCAAAGACGACAGGTGAGGTCGACGCATTCCATGCTGCGGCACTTGCGAGCGGCGGCGCGTCCGACGGCGCGCCGGGTATCCGCCCGCACGACCGCGTGCGCTACTACGCCGCTTTCGTCGTCGATCCCGACGGCAACCGGATCGAGGCGGTGACGTTTCCGCCTGCGTAGGGCGTCAGGAGAGCCAGCGCGCCACGTCCGGCGCAAGATCCTTGTCCGCCTCGGCGACCCCTGCCGCGGCCGCCTTGAGCTTCGGCAATATCTCCTCAACGCGATCGGCCATGAGAATGTCGACCGAAAGGCCGGGGCGGATGAACTCCGTCTGCCGCATGTGCGAGATCAGCGAGAACAGCGGCTCCCAGAAATTATCGATATTGGCGAGCAGCAGGGGCTTGGCGTGGCGGCCAAGCTGCTTCCAGGTCAGCTGCTCGACCAGTTCCTCCAGCGTGCCGAGGCCGCCTGGCAGGGCGACGAAGGCGTCGGAGTGTTCGAACATCAGCCGCTTGCGCTCGTGCATGTCGGGAGTGACGATCATCTCTTGCACGCGCGTCAGCGCATTCTCGCGCATTCGCAGGAAGTCGGGGATGATGCCGGTGACGCTGCCGCCGTGATCGAGCACGGAGGTCGCGACCGCGCCCATCAGGCCGAGCGAACCGCCGCCATAGACCAGTCGGATGTTGCTTTCAGCGAGGGCCTTGCCCAAGGCCTTGGCGGCTTCGACGAAGCTGGGATTGGTTCCGGGGCCGGAGCCGCAATAGACGCAGACAGTTTTGATGGTGCTCATTGGCGCCATGATGCATTGCAGCGAATACGCGTCAAGCCCAATCGGTGATTCGGACCACCCGGAAATCTACCGGCAAATGGCGACAAACAATCGAGGATTCGCCATCTGGCGGGGTGCGCTGGCCTCCGGAAGCTTCTATATGACGAGCGAAAACAGTTAATCGCAACACGCCCGCATCCGGCGGGCCTCCAGGTTTCTTGATGAGCCCACCTCATTTGCCAGACGTCCCCGACGTGCCAGAGCCTGCCCGCGGCCCGCTCGAGCGGGCCACCCTGATGGGTACGCTGGCGCATCTTTGGCCCTACATCTGGCCTGGCGACCGCTTCGACCTGAAGATGCGGGTGGTCTGGTCGATGGTGCTGCTGCTCGCCGCCAAGCTGATCACGCTGACGGTACCGTTCAGTTTCAAATGGGCAACCGACGCGCTCACCGGCGCCGACACGGCACCGGTGCAGGCCGGCAACTGGCACCTCTGGGTGATCGCATCGCCGTTGCTCCTGACCGCGAGCTACGGCGTCATGCGCATCGTGATGGCGGTGCTGACGCAATGGCGCGACGGCATCTTTGCCCGCGTCGCCATGCACGCGGTGCGCAAGCTCGCCACCATCACCTTCGTCCACATGCACGAGCTGTCGCTGCGTTTTCATCTCGAGCGCAAGACCGGCGGCTTGACGCGCGTGCTCGAGCGTGGCCGCGAGGGCATCGAAGTCATCGTGCGCATGGTGATCCTGCAGCTGATCCCGACCATCGTCGAGGTCACGCTCTTGATGGCGGTGCTGCTCTGGCAGTTCGACTGGCGCTACGTGGCCGCGACGCTGATCACGGTCGCGGTCTACATGTACTACACCTACATCGCGACCGAATGGCGGATCGGTATCCGCCGCAAGATGAACGATTCCGACACCGAGGCGAACACCAAGGCGATCGACTCGCTGCTCAACTACGAGACCGTCAAATATTTCAGCGCCGAGGCGCGCGAAGCGCAGCGCTATGACAAGTCCGTCGCGCGCTACGAGGACGCGAGCATCCACACCTACACTTCGCTCGCGGTGCTCAACACCGGGCAGGCCGTGATCTTCACGCTGGGCCTGACCGCGACCATGCTGATGTGCGCGATCGGCGTGCGCAACGGCACCAACACGGTCGGCGATTTCGTGCTGGTCAACGCCATGATGATCCAGCTCTACCAGCCGCTGAACTTCATGGGCATGGTCTACCGCGAGATCAAGCAGGCGATCATCGACATCGAGAAGATGTTCAACGTGATCGGGCGCGAGGCCGAGATCAAGGATGAGCCCGGCGCGCAGCCGCTGGTCGTCTCGGCCGGTGCCGTGCGCTTCGAGGACGTGCGCTTTGCCTACGAGCCCACGCGGCCGATCCTGAAAGGCATCAGCTTCGAGGTGCCGGCCGGCAAGACGGTGGCGATCGTCGGCCCCTCCGGCGCCGGCAAGTCGACCATCTCGCGCCTGCTGTTCCGCCTCTATGACATTTCCGGCGGAAAGATTTTGATCGACGGCCAGGACATCCGCGAGGTTACGCAGGCGAGCTTGCGCGCCTCCATCGGCATGGTGCCGCAGGACACCGTGCTGTTCAACGACACCATCCGTTACAACATCCGCTACGGCCGCTGGGACGCCAACGATGCCGAAGTCGAGGAGGCGGCGCGGCTGGCGCAGATCGACCATTTCATCCGCATGGCGCCGATGGGCTACGAGACCCAGGTCGGCGAGCGCGGCCTGAAACTGTCGGGTGGCGAGAAGCAGCGTGTCGCGATCGCGCGCACGGTGCTGAAGGCGCCGCCGATCCTGGTGCTGGACGAGGCCACCTCGGCGCTCGACACCCACACCGAGCACGAGATTCAGGGCGCGCTCGAGCGCGTGGCGAAAAACCGCACCTCGCTCGTGATCGCCCACCGGCTCTCGACCATCGTCGGCGCGGACGAGATCATCGTGCTGGACCAGGGCCGCATCGCCGAGCGGGGCACCCATGCCAGCCTGCTCGCGCAGGGCGGTCTCTACGCCAGCATGTGGAACAGGCAGCGCGAGGCCGAGGCTGCGCGCGAGAAACTGGCCCGGATGGCCGACAGTCGCGAGGCGCCCAACCGGGAGCCGCCCCCGGTCGAGGACGTCCTCACGGCGCAGGCGGCCGCGGAGTGAGCTTGTCTCCGGTGCCAACTCTGGCCTAAACAACCCCACCGCGCGAGACGACCCGCGCCAGCAACTCCTGAGCGGCAGATAGCGATGTCCATCCTCGATTCGATCCAGCGTCAGATCCCGCCGATCCACAAGGAGGGCTATCCCTTCATCGGCGGCTTTGCGCTGGCCAGCCTCGTCCTGTTCTGGCTGTGGTCGCCGCTCGGGTGGATCGGCACCATTATCACCGTATGGTGCGCGCTGTTCTTCCGCGACCCCGTGCGGGTAACGCCGGTGCGCGACGGGCTCGTGGTGTCGCCGGCCGATGGCCGCGTCTCGATGATCACCATGGCGCTGCCGCCGGCCGAGCTCGGGCTCGGCGACCGGCCGCTGCCGCGCATCTCCGTGTTCATGAGCGTGTTCAACTGCCATGTGAACCGCGCTCCCGCAGCGGGCAGGGTGGATCGCATCGCCTATCGGCCCGGCCTGTTCATCAATGCCGAGCTCGACAAGGCGAGCGAGGACAATGAGCGCAATTCGCTTGTCATCTCGACACCGCAGGGCCGCATCGGCGTGATCCAGATCGCAGGCCTCGTCGCAAAACGCATCGTCTGCTTCGTCAAGGAAGGCCAGGCGGTCGGCGCCGGCGAGCGGTTCGGCCTGATACGGTTCGGCTCGCGGCTCGACGTCTACCTGCCGGTCGGCACCAAGGCGTTGGTCTCGGAAGGGCAGACCGCGATCGCCGGCGAGACCATTTTGGCCGATCTCACCGGAGACGACCCGAACCGCGCCTATCGCGCCAATTAACCATCAGGCCGCTGTCGGGGGTCCTCCGCCGCAATGGCGGAGGGGAACACGGCTTGCTATATCTCGCCTTCAGGTGAGGATGCGCCAATGACGCCCTACGACTTCAGAGATCCCGACATTCGCCGCCGGCGGTTCCGCCCGATCCCGGTGCGGATGCTGGTGCCCAACGTCATCACGCTGCTGGCGATCTGCGCCGGCCTGACCTCGATCCGGCTGTCGATCGAGGGGCGGATGTCGCTCGCCGTCTACGCCATCGTGTTCGCGGCCGCGCTCGACGGAATCGACGGCCGCGTCGCGCGCATGATCAAGGGCCAGTCGAAGTTCGGCGCCGAGCTCGACAGCCTCGCCGACTTCGTCAATTTCGGCGTCGCCCCGGGCTTGATGCTGTACTTCTGGCAGCTGCACGAGCTCGGCAATGCCGGCTGGATCGCCGCGATGGTGTTTGCGATCTCCGGCGGTCTCCGGCTGGCGCGCTTCAACGCCACCATGGACGATCCGAACAAGCCGGCTTTCGCCGCGAATTTCTTCACCGGCGTGCCGGCGCCGGCCGGCGCCATCACGGTGCTGCTGCCGATCTATGTCGCCTTCCTCGAGCTCGGCCGCGCCCCCGCGGCGGTGACGGCGGCCTATACGCTGCTGATCGCCTTCCTGATGGTCTCGCGCCTGCCGGTGTTCTCCGGCAAGACCAAGCGGATGCGCGTGCCGCCTGAGCTCGTGCTGCCGGCCTTTGTCGCGGTGGTCGTCTTCATCGCGATCCTGATCGCCTATCCCTGGCACGTGCTCTCGATCGGCACGGTGCTCTATCTGCTCGGCCTGCCGCTCGGCTACAAATCCTATCGCGATCAGGCCCGCGCGACGGAAGCCGCGGCGTCCGCGGGCGGCGAGGTCTCGTCGCCGCCGTCGGCGCCGACAATCGCGAGCCTGTCTGAGCCGCCGCACGATGACGACCGGCCCGGACGGTTGCACTGAGCGATCGCGCGCGGATATCTGCCATGAGAGCGCCTGAGTTGGGTTGAGGCCCGATCTCGGCTATATCGCCCTGTGACGGCGGCACCGCGCCAACAGCGGCCGCCAATCTGGGAGATAACGCCGTGACCAATACCGCGACCGGGCCGCTGCCCGCTTCCGTCCTCGAAGCGCTGGGCCGCTACGACACGCCGACGATCTGCAACGCCATGGAGATCGTGGCGCCCGAGCGCCGCCTGATCGGCTACACCACCAAGCAGCTGGTTTGCCCGTTCCCGGATTTGCCGCCGATCGTCGGCTATGCCCGCACCGTCGCGATCCGCTCAGTGTTGAAATCGTCGCTGCCGGCCGAAGAACAGTCGAAGCGCCGCATCGAATATTACGAATATGTCGGCACCGGCCACGGTCCGCGCATCTCGGTGATCCAGGACATCGACGGTCATGACGTCGGCTACGGCGCGTTCTGGGGCGAGGTGCAGAGCAACGTGCACAAGGCACTCGGTTGCCTCGGCGTCATCACCGACGGCTCGATCCGCGACATTCCGCAATGGGCGCCGGGCTTCCAGGCGCTGGCCGGCTCGATCGGCCCGTCGCATGCATGGGTGCATGCCGAGAGCTTTGGCGGCGAGGTGCGCGTCGCCGGCATGACCGTGAAGTCGGACGATCTGATCCACGCCGATCAGCATGGCGCCATCGTGATCCCGCTCGACATCGCTGCGAAGCTTCCCGAGGCCGCCGAGCTCTGCGGCCGCCGCGAGACGCCGATCCTCGAGATCGCGCGCAGCCCGGACTTCTCGCTGGAGAAGCTCAAGGCCGCGCTGAAGCGCTCGGCGGAGATCCACTAATCTCGGAGTAGCGCGATGGACATGGCCGGCAAGACGGTTCTGATCACGGGTTCGACCGATGGTGTCGGGCGCTATGTCGCGAACCGCCTTGCCGCCGAGGGCGCGCATGTTCTGATCCACGGTCGCGACGCGGCGCGGGCAAACGGGCTGATCGAGGAGATCGTGAGGGCCGGCCACACCGCTCCGACCTTCTATCAGGCTGATCTGTCGTCGATGGCTGGCACGCGCGAACTCGCCGCGGCCGTGACGCGGGATCATCAACGGCTCGATGTTTTCGTCAGCAATGCCGGCATCGGCTCGCAGAGCGACGGGCCGCAACGCCAGGAGAGCCGCGACGGTCACGAGCTGCGCTTTGCCGTGAACTATCTCTCGGGCTTCCTGCTCGCCCATCTGCTGCTGCCGCTGCTGAAGGCGGCGGCGCCGTCGCGCATTGTCAATGTTGCGTCGCTCGGCCAGCATCCGATCGATTTCGACGACGTCATGATCACGAAGGGCTACAGCGGCTCGCGGGCCTATGCACAGAGCAAACTGTCGCAGATCATGTTCACGATCGATCTCGCGGCCGAGCTCAAGGGCGCCGGCATCACCGTGAATTCGTTGCATCCGGCGACCTACATGAACACGACGATGGTACGCGCCGGCGGCATCACGCCGATGTCGACGGTCGAGCAGGGTGGCGCTGCGATCCGGCATCTCATCGAAGGCGACGACGTCGCGGGCAAGAGCGGCCTATTCTTCAACGGCATGAACGAGGCGCGCGCCAATCCGCAGGCCTATGACGCCGATGCGCGCAGTCGCTTGCACGCGCTCAGCCTGGAGCTGACGGGACTGTCGTCCTAGCGCACCCGTCATGGTTAGCGAAGTGTTGAGATTTCTATCCGCCGTCGGCAAAGCCGGTGTCCTGTCAGCGCGCTGCGCCGATCCGGCGCGCCGGCTCAACTTAACCTTTACGGGTCTTTAATGGCGACACTCTAGGGTTTCCGATGCGGCTCGGGGTTGGGCCGCGCCAGCGGCCAGGACGGCCGTTGTTGCGTACGCGTTGGAGTATCCCATGGATATCATGACGGGCGTCGGGCTCACTGCGGGCATCATCGTCGTCGCGACGATGATCTTCATGGGCGGCGACCTGCACATGTTCATTTCCGAACATGCGATGATCATCATCTTCGGCGGCTCGATCTCCGCCACCATGATCCGCTTCCCGCTCAGCGCGCTCCTGCATGGCCTTCCGCTCGGCGCCAAGTTCGCCTTCACGATGAGCCGCCTGTCGGCCCACGACCTCGTCGACGAGCTTGCTCGCATAGCCGAAATCGCCCGCAAGCAGGGCCCGGTGGGTCTCGAAAAGGTCGAGACCGACGAGCCGTTCCTCGCCAAGGGCATCCGCTACGTCGCCGACGGCTACGACCTCGACTTCATCCGCGACAATCTCGAGCGCGACCGCGACAATTTCCTGATGCATCTGGACGAGGGCAGCAAGATCTACCGCGCCATCGGCGACTGCGCCCCGGCCTTCGGCATGATCGGCACGCTGATCGGCATGGTGCAGATGTTTGCGAACATGACCGACCCCTCCAAGCTCGGCCCGTTCATGGCGACCGCGCTGCTCGCCACCCTCTACGGCGCGCTCGTCGCCAACCTGTTCTGTCTGCCGATCGCCGACAAGCTGCACGGCAAGCTGCTCGACGAGGAGACCAACCGCACCCTGATCATCGACGGCATCCTGATGATCCGCGACTCCAAGAGCCCGACGCTGGTGCGCGAAATGCTGCTGGCCTACCTGCCGGAGAAGCATCGTAATGCCGAGGGCGAGCCGGTGCCGGCGTAAGGCGCCCGCCGGGATTTGACAGATGGCCAAGAAGAAACGCGGCGCTGCGCACGGCGGCGGTCACGGCTGGTTCGTGACCTTCGCCGACCTGATGGGCCTGATGATGAGCTTCTTCGTGATGCTCGTCGCGTTCTCGACCCAGGACGCCAACAAGCTGAAGATCGTCGCCGGTTCCATGCGAGATGCCTTCGGCGTTCAGAACGAAGCGCGCTACGCCGGCATCGTCGAGTCCGACGGCTTGCCGACGCGCCCGCGGCTGAAGCACGTCGACCACATTCAGCCCGAGGATGCCTCCAACACCCCGACCCCGGACCAGGAGGATCGCGATCGTACCTCGGGTGCCAAGCTCAAGGTCGACCGCAATTTTGCGCTCGCCGCGGCCTCGCTGCGCCAGGCCTTGCAGGACATGCCGGAACTGACCGAGATGTCCAAGCACATCATGTTCGAGGAGACCCAGCAGGGTCTCAACCTCGAGATCGTCGACCAGGACGGCCGCTCGATGTTCGCGGACGGCTCCAAGGTGCCCTACGACCGCACCCGCCGCCTGATCGAGAAGCTCGCGGTCCCGCTCAAGGCGACCCCCTTGCGCGTCTCCATCGCCGGCCACACTGCGGCCGGCTTCGTGCCGACCCGCAGCGATTACGGCGCCTTCGACCTGTCGGCCGACCGCGCCAACGCGGTGCGCCAGATCCTCGAGCGCGAGGGTCTGCCGCCGTCGCATGTCTTTGCCGTCTCCGGCAAGGCGGACACCCAGCCGCTGTTCCCGGACGACCCATCGCTTGCCGCAAACCGCCGCGTGACCATCACCTTGATGCGTGAAGACCCGCCGCTGCCGCCGAACTTGAAGCCTTAGGGCATGATCCGGAAAAGTGTGCAGCGGCTTTCCGAGAAGATCGTGCCCAAGCAATGAATCCCTTGCGTTACCATTTTACCTGAGGCTATTCGTCGCGAAGGCGACGAACGTGGCCGCGCCGTCACAGCATCTCGCTCGGCGCCTGCTATGGTGGCGGGCCGATTGACAGGCGCAGCGGAAGCGTCAAAAGGCGCCGGATCAATTCCAGGGACGAAGCGTTTTCCACCCTCATGACGGCGAGCATCACATCGACCGAGACCCAGGAAGGGCCGGTCACTTCGGGCTTTTGGTCCCTCACGCTCGGGAGCATCGGTGTCGTCTTTGGCGATATCGGCACTTCACCGCTGTACGCCTTCCATGAGGCGGTCCGAGGGGCGGCCCATGGCGAGCCGGTCACGCGGATCATGGTACTCGGCGTGCTCTCGCTGATCCTGTGGGCGCTGCTGATCGTCGTCACCGCCAAATACGTCCTGCTCCTGCTGCGGGCCGACAATAACGGCGAGGGCGGCACGCTCTCGCTGATGGCGCTGGGCCAACGGGCGCTGGGACGGCGGAGCTGGTTCCTGCTGGCGCTCGGCGTAGTCGGCGCCTCCATGTTCATCGGTGATTCCATGATCACGCCGGCGATCTCGGTGCTGTCGGCAGTCGATGGCCTCAAGCTCGCGACGCCGGCGTTCGAGCATTATGTCGTGCCGCTGACGGTCCTGATCCTGGTCTTGCTGTTTGCGATCCAGAGCAAGGGGACCGCGCTGGTGGCCTCGGCCTTCGGGCCGGTGATGGTGGTCTGGTTCACGGTCCTGGCGGTGCTGGGCGTCATTCACATCGCCGACGATCCGTCGGTGCTGGCCGCGATCAATCCCTATTATGCGTTCCAATTCCTGCTGTCGCACGGCACGATCGGCCTGGTGACGCTCGGCGCGGTCTTCCTCGCCGTAACCGGTGGCGAGGCGCTCTATGCCGACCTCGGACATTTCGGCCGCAAGCCGATCCAGTCGGCCTGGATGTTTTTCGTGCTGCCGTCGCTGCTGATCAATTATTTCGGGCAGGGCGCGCTGGTGCTGTCCGATCCGAGTGCGATCGAGCATTCCTTTTATCGCATGGTGCCCGCGCATCTGGTGCTGCCGCTGGTCGGGCTTGCAACCGCGGCCACCGTGATCGCCAGCCAGGCGGTGATCACCGGCGCCTATTCGCTGGTCTATCAGGCGGTGCAGCTCGGCCTGCTGCCGCGTTTCGAAGTGCGCTACACCTCCGAAACCCATGCCGGCCAGATCTATTTGCCGCGCGTCAACCGGCTGCTGCTGATCGGCGTGATGCTGCTGGTGCTGTTGTTCCACACGCCCAGCAATCTGGCTTCGGCCTACGGCATCGCGGTCTCCACCACCATGGTCGCCGACGGCATCATGGGCTTCGTGGTGATCTGGAAATTGTGGAACTGGCGCGCCGCGACAGCTGCGGCCGTGATCCTGCCCTTCGTCATGGTCGACATGACCTTCTTCAGCGCCAATCTGTTGAAGCTGCTCGAAGGCGCCTGGGTGCCGCTGCTGTTCGGTGCGGCGATGGCGGGGACGATCTGGACCTGGCGGCGCGGGTCGGGGACTCTGATCCAGAAGACGCGCCGGATCGAGGTGCCGCTGGACGATCTGATCCGCAGCCTGGAGAAGCGGCCGCCGCATATCGTCAAGGGCACGGCGGTGTTTTTGACCAGCGATCCCGCCTTCGTGCCGACCGCGCTGTTGCACAATCTCAAGCACAACAAGGTGCTGCACGAGCACAACGTGATCCTCACCATCGAAACCGCGCACACGCCGCGGGTCGATCTCGCTGATCGCTTCAAGATGGAGAAGATCAGCGAGAAGTTCTCCAAGGTCCGGCTGCGCTTCGGCTTCATGGAGCAGCCGAACGTGCCCAAGGCGCTTGCGATCGCGCGCAAGCAGGGCTGGCAGTTCGACATCATGTCGACGTCGTTCTTCGTGTCACGGCGCTCGCTGAAGGCGTCGGCACAGTCGGGCATGCCACTCTGGCAGGACCACCTGTTCATCGCGCTCAGCCGCTCGGCCAATGACGCCACCGACTATTTCCAGATTCCGACGGGGCGGGTGGTTGAAGTCGGAACCCAAGTCACCATTTGAACGCTGCATCGGACGCAATGACGGACCTATGCGAGTTTTGCATGCCAAGGGCCCAGAATCGGGCTAGGCTATGCCATCAGCGCAGGACTATAAGCCGCGCGCGCTCCTCCGCCGTTGTGCAGTGAAGCATTTTTAGAGGCCACCAGGCTCTCCCATGACAAGTGACGTAGCAGTTCCCGCCCCGGAAACGGCGGCGGCCAATGGGCATGGCGATGCCCACACCACTGCCGGTTTCGGTGCGCTGACGCTCGGCAGCATCGGCGTGGTCTATGGCGACATCGGCACCAGCCCGCTCTACGCCTTCCGCGAGGCGGTGATGGCGGCCTCAGGCGCGGAAGGCGCGCCGACGGCGGCGGCTGTTCTCGGTGTGGTGTCCCTGATCCTGTGGGCGCTGATCGTCGTGGTGACGCTCAAATACGTCGTGATCCTGCTCCGCGCCGACAACAACGGCGAGGGCGGCACGCTGGCCTTGATGGCACTGGCGCAGCGCGCGGTCGGCACCGGCGGCGCAACCATCGTCCTGCTCGGCATCATCTCCGGCGCCCTGTTCTACGGCGATGCCGTGATCACGCCGGCGGTCTCGGTGCTGTCGGCCCTCGAAGGCATGAAGGACGTCACGCTGCGGTTCGAGCCCTATATCGTTCCGCTGACGGTGGTGATCCTGGTGTTCCTGTTTGCCGTGCAGTCGCGCGGCACCGCCCGCGTGGCGGCGTTCTTCGGACCGGTGATGTGCGTCTGGTTTGCGGTGATCGCGGTCGCCGCGATCCATCCGATCATCGCGCAGCCGCAGGTGCTGCTCGCGCTGAATCCGTTCTACGCCGTGTCCTTCATGTTCCACCACGGCATCATCGGCTTCGTGACGCTGGGTGCCGTGTTCCTGGCCGTGACCGGCGCCGAGGCGCTCTATGCCGACCTCGGCCATTTCGGCAAGCGGCCGATCCAGACCGCCTGGCTGTTCATCGTGCTGCCGTCGCTGGCGCTGAACTATCTTGGGCAGGGCGCTCTCGTGCTCGGCGATCCCGGCGCGATCGAGAGCCCGTTCTTCCAGCTCTTCCCGCAAGGCATTATTCGCGGCTGCATGGTTGTGCTGGCCACGGCCGCCACCGTCATCGCGAGCCAGGCCGTCATCACCGGCGCGTATTCGCTGACGCGGCAGGCGATCCAGCTCGGGCTGCTGCCCCGATTCGAAATTCGCCATACCTCTGAAGCCCATTCCGGCCAGATCTTCATCCCGCGCATCAACCAGCTGCTGCTGGTTGCCGTGATCATGATGGTGCTGCTGTTCCGCTCTTCCAGCGCGCTCGCCTCCGCCTACGGCATCGCCGTGACCGGCACGATGGTGGTCACCGGCTTGATGGGTTTTGTCGTGATCTGGAAGGCCTGGAAGTGGTCGCCGCTGTGGGCCGCCGCCCTGATCGCGCCGTTCCTGTTCCTCGACCTGACCTTCCTCGCCGCCAATTTGCTCAAGGTGTTCGAGGGCGGCTGGGTGCCGCTGGCGCTCGGCGCGCTCATGATCCTCATGATGTACACGTGGCGGCGCGGCAGCCGGCTCTTGTTCGAGAAGTCGCGCAAGCTCGAATTCCCGCTCGCCGACCTCGTGGCGATGCTGGAGAAGCGGCCGCCGCAGCGGGTGCCTGGCACCGCCGTGTTCCTGACCAGCGATCCCCTGAGCGCGCCGACCGCGCTGATGCATAGTCTGAAACACTACAAGGTGCTTCACGAGAAGAATGTCATTCTCACCATCGAGACCGCGCAGACCCCGCGCATCGATCCGGCCGAGCGGGTGAAGCTGGAGCAGATCTCGCCGACCTTCTCCAAGGTGACGCTGAAGTTCGGCTTCATGGAATCGCCCAACGTGCCGAAGGCGCTGGCGATCGCCCGCAAGCTCGGCTGGCAGTTCGACATCATGTCGACCTCGTTCTTCCTGTCGCGGAGGGCGCTCAAGCCCGCCGCCCATTCCGGCATGCCGCGCTGGCAGGACAGGCTGTTCATCTCGCTCAGCCGCTCCGCCAACGATGCTACCGACTATTTCCAGATCCCCTCTGGCCGGGTCGTCGAGGTCGGCACGCAGGTGACGATTTAGGCTCACGATCTGGCGTCGGGATTCAAAGCGTACTTCAAGTCGCTGCGATTTAGCTTTAACTTGCGCAAGGCAGCCCAAGCCTTTGTAGCGCTTGATTTTCAATGCCTGAGAGGCGAGGTTGCCCGCCGGCCGGGATTGCCCCGGCGGGCGCCCCGCGACGTTGGAGGATGATGTGGCAAATCAAGTACAGGATCTGACCCCCGAGGAGGTTTCCAAGGGTGTCGCGGAGGGCCGCTATCTGCTCGTCGACGTCCGTGAGCCGAACGAGGTCGAGGCTGAGGCTTACCCTTACGGCGTGGTCGTGCCGCTCTCGACCTTCGATCCGAAGGCGATCCCCGATCCGCAAGGCAGGGAGGTCGTGTTCGCCTGCCGCTCGGGCAAGCGCTCGGTGACCGCCTCGCTCGCCGCCCAGGCCGCGGGCCTGCCTTACGACAAGCATCTGGCCGGCGGCATGCTCGGCTGGAAGGCGGCGGGTCTCCCCAGCAAGGTTGGTGGCTAACCTCGCGATGACCAAGAGCTCTTCGCTGAACAAGGTCTTCGCCGACCTTCCCGTCACCATCTTCGAGGCGATGTCGCAGGCCGCGCGCGACAACAACGCCATCAATCTCGGCCAGGGCTTTCCCGACGATCCCGGCCCCGAGGACATCCGCCGCGCAGCCGCCGACGCCTCGCTCAACGGCTACAACCAGTATCCGTCGATGATGGGCATCCCGGAGCTGCGCCAGGCGATCGCGACCCATTACGGCCATTGGCACAACCTCAAGCTCGATCCGATGAGCGAGGTGATGGTGACCTCCGGCGGCACCGAGGCGCTGACCTCGGCGATCCTGTCGGTGGTGCAGCCCGGCGACGAGGTGGTCTGCTTCCAGCCGGTCTATGATTCCTACCTGCCGATCATCCGCCAGGCCGGCGGCATTCCGCGCCTGGTGCGGCTCGAGCCACCGCATTGGCGGCTGAATGAGGACATGCTGAAAAGCGTCTTCAATTCAAAGACCAAGGCGGTGCTGTTCAACAATCCCTTGAATCCTAGCGCGGTGGTCTATCCGCGCGAGGACCTCGAGCTCTTGGCGCGCTACTGCCAGGAGTTCGACGTCATCGCGATCTGCGACGAGGTCTGGGAGCACGTCACCTTCGACGAGCACAAGCACATCCCGCTGATCACCATCCCGGGCATGCGCGATCGCACCATCAAGGTCGGGTCGGCCGGCAAGATCTTCTCGCTGACCGGCTGGAAGATCGGCTTCGTCTGCGCCGCGCCGCCGCTGTTGCGCGTCGCCGCCAAGGTGCACCAGTTCCTGACCTTCACCACCGCGCCGAACCTCCAGGCCGCCGTCGCCTACGGCCTCGGCAAGCCCGACGAGTACTTCCTGTCGATGCGCAAGGATCTGGTGCGGAGCAGGGACCGCCTGACCAAGGGGCTCGAGAGCCTCGGCTTCCCCGTGCTGAAGTCGCAGGGAACTTATTTCCTCACCGTCGATCTGTCGCCGCTTGGGCTGAACGAGAGCGATGCCGAATTCTGCTGGCGGATCGTGAAAGACTACAAGGTCGCCGCGATCCCAGTCTCGGCGTTCTACGAGCAGGACCCGGTGACCTCGGTGGTCCGCTTCTGCTTTGCCAAGAACGACCAGACGCTCGACACCGCCCTGGAGCGGCTGTCGGACGCGATACGCGGACGCAAGAGGTAGACCGAGATGACGAACGTCGGCCGCTTCGGGCTTTGCCTTGGTTTTGCAATCGCCGCGCTGACGTTGCTCTCCGCCCCAGTGAGGGCCGAGGAGCGGGTCGTCAACTTCTACAACTGGTCGAACTACATGGCGCCCGACGTCCTTGAGGCCTTCACCAAGGAGACCGGCATCAAGGTGGTGTACGACACCTTCGATGCCAACGAGACGCTGGAGACGCGCCTGATGGCCGGCAAGTCCGGCTATGACGTCGTGGTGCCCACGGCCTATTTCCTGCAGCGCCAGATCAAGGCGAATATCTTCCAGAAGCTCGACAAGGCGAAGCTGCCGAACTTGGCCAACGCCTGGCCGATGGTGACCAAAAATCTCGCGACCTACGATCCCGGCAACGATTTTGCCGCGAACTACATGTGGGGCACGACGGGCATCGGCTACAACGTCGCCAAGGTGAGGCAGATCCTCGGGCCTGACGCGAAGATCGACAGCTGGGATATCGTCTTCAAGCCGGAGAACCTGGCCAAGTTCAAAGACTGCGGCGTGCACATGCTCGACTCCGCCGACGACATCTTTCCGGCGGCGCTGAATTATCTCGGGCTCGATCCGAACTCGACCAGGCAGACGGACCTGGAGAAGGCTGCCGATGTCGTGGCGAAGGTTCGCCCTTTCGTGCGAAAATTCCACTCGTCCGAATATCTGAGCGCGCTCGCCACCGGCGAGATCTGCTTCGTGGTCGGCTGGTCCGGCGACATCATGCAGGCCCGTGCGCGTGCGGCCGAGGCCAAGAGCGGCATCGAGATAGGCTATGCGATCCCGAAGGAGGGCGCGCAGATGTTCTTCGACAATCTCGCGATCCCCGCGGATGCAAAGAACGTCAAGGAAGCCTACGAGCTGATCAACTACCTCTACCGCCCCGACGTTGCCGCCAAGAACTCGGACTTCCTGTCCTACGCCAACGGCAACCTCGCCAGCCAGAAACTGGTCGATCCGAGAATCCTCAACGACAAGAACATCTATCCGGACGAGGCGACGCTTTCAAAACTGTTCGTCATCACCGCTCGTGATCCGGCCACGCAGCGGATCATCAACCGGCTCTGGACCAAGGTGAAGACGGGACGCTGAGGGGCGGCGGTCGATCCGGAAACTCAATTCCGCAAAACAACCCCATGCACAGTAGAACCGCGGCGTGCGAGTTGTCGGTCATTTGACACGTCGGGCAAAACACCGGCAGGATGACATCCTGCCCATAAGCTCCAGACACTGCGCGCCACGCGAAGCATCGCGCGGGCACCGTGCCTCTTACCACTCATACCGGACTGTGCCCTTGCCGGTGTAGGTCTGCGTGCTCCGGGAGAACTCGCCCTCGACGCTGCCGGCGAGCGAAAGGCCATTCCGCCATTTCATCTCGGCACGGCCGCCGACAAGCGCGGAGTCGGCGGCCGGCTGCGCGCCGCCGACGGTGAAGGCGGCGCCGGGGAGGGTCTGGAAGGCGGCGTTCACGAAGCGGTTGGTGTTGGAGTCGTGGGCCCAGGCGAGCCGGCCGCGCAAGGTGAGCAGGCCATAGCTGACGAGGAAGCGCTGGTCTGTACGCGCGCCGAGCTCGGTGCGGACATTGGTCGTGTCCTGCGCGGCGTAAGACAGCGCGAACTGATTGCTGCCGACCATCGCGGTCTCGCTGTAGCCGGGCAGATGGAAGGTGGTGGCCTGCACCGCCGCGTAAGGCGTCACGCCGAAGCTGGAGGCGGGGATGGGTGCGAAGCGCCAGCCGGTTTCGAGGCGACCGGCAAAGGTGCTTGCCTTGAAGTTCGCGGTGAGCTTGTCGGTGCCTGACACCGTCACGGTGCGGTCGGTGGTGACGTCCTGCCAGCCATAGGCGAGGGCCGCGGAGATGTAGGCTGGCCCAAGATCGTGGCGGGCATAGAGGCCGGCCTGGAAGACATCGGCGCGGCCGCTGCCGAGCGCATCCGCAACGGAGAAGTGGAAGCCGGCGCCGCCGAGCGCAAAGCCGACCAGCGTGTCCGGCGAGAGGCGATAATCGGCGCCGACGGCGGTGCCGTAGAT
Source organism: Bradyrhizobium monzae (assembly GCF_021458635.1). Lineage (GTDB taxonomy): Bacteria > Pseudomonadota > Alphaproteobacteria > Rhizobiales > Xanthobacteraceae > Bradyrhizobium. The sequence goes on along the minus strand of NZ_JAIRDQ010000002.1, from coordinate 308,211 downwards.
GCGGCTGGTGGTGGAGGTCGAACCGGCCGCCGCATTGCCGTTCAAATTGCTGGCGCCGCCATAGCCGGAGGCCCACACGCCCCAGCGCCGATCGATGACATCGCCGCTCGCTTCGCGCGGTGTCACCGCGGCATAGGCCTCGCGGACTGCGTCGTGGTTTTGGGCATCGTCCGGGGCATAGCCCAGCGCTCCGCCACCGGCACCATTAGGGCTGCGTCCGCCGTCCGTGCCGCCATTGAGCGGATCGAGCATGCCCATGAACTGCTGCATGGCGTTGAACGCGGCCTGCGTGCTGGCGGCGCCGGGCTGGCCCGAGACCTCGCTGAGCGCGCGCTTGAGCTGCGCACCGCTCATGTTGAGAAGCGTATCGAAGCCGGCCGGCGGTGCCGCACCGCCGTCGACCGCCTTGTTGACGCTGTTTGCGACGCCGGTCTGGTTGCTGTTCGTGTCCGGCGGCAGCACGATCAGGCCGGGATCGAGCACGAGATAGACATTGTCGAGGTCGTAGGTCAGGTGCGGATTGCGGGCCGGATTGAACGAGCCGCTGACGTTAAGCCCGGCGAACTGCGTTCCACCAAGCCCGCGGGTCGCCGTGAGAATGGTGTAGGTCTGGCCGCGGAAGCTGCCGGGGATCGCTACCGCTTGCACGGTGGCGCCAGTGAGCGTCGCAGTGCCCGTGACTTTGGCGGACGTGGCGGCCGAGGAGCTGACCTGCACCAGATAGATCGCGCCGGAGGCGAACGCGAGGCTGCCGGTGACGGACGCCGACGAGCCCGCGGTGGTGCCGGGCGCATAGGTGCCGCCGTTGATGTTCAGCGTCCCGGTCGAGCCAGTGCCGGTCAGGATGCCGCCGTTCAGATTGGTCGTTCCCAGGATCGCACCCAGGTTGGTGATGGTGCCCGAATTGCTGGTCAGGCCGCCGCTCAGTGTGCCGGCGTTGGTGACGGTGCCGCTGTTGGTCACGAGGCCGGATACCGTGCCGCCGGAATTGTTGATGAAGCTGCCGGCGGTCGCAATCGTGCCGGTCCACACCGCGTTGTTGGTGATGGTGCCGGTGTTGCTCGCGACGTCTGCGACGTAAGTGCCGTTGTTGGTCACGGTGCCGGCATTGTCGAGAGCATCGCTGATGCTGCCGCCCACGGACACCACGATCGTGCCTGACGACGTATTGACGATGCCACTGGCGGTCGCCGTCAACCGTCCGGTATTGGCGACCGTGATCGCGCCGCTATTGGTCAGGAGACCCTGAATTGTGTAATCGCCGTTCGCGTTGATCGCCAGCGTCGCGCCATGGGCGTTGGTAAAGGTGGAGTCGCTGTCCACGGCGCCGCCGACATTGAACACGCCGTTGGCATTGTTGGCGATGTCGCCATTGACCACTCCGCCATTGGCGTTGACGGTGGCGGTGTTGGTGAGGCCTCCGAAAATGCCGTAGGTGGTCGTAAGCGTGCCGCCGGAAACGTTCACGCCGCCCCAGAAGATGCCGTCGTTGATGGTGGTTCCGGTGTTGGTGAAAAGGCCGTCGACGCCACCGCGCATATTGTTGACGAAGGTCGCCGAGTTGGTGGTGCCGCCGGTCGTCGTCACCCCGCCGCTATTGGTGAAGGTGCCGGCGTTGTTGGCGATGGTGGTGGCGCTGAGCCCGCCCGAGGCGACATTGACGGCCGACGCGGATGTCGAATTGTTGGTGAAGGCGGTGATGCCGGTGAAATTGCCGGAGACCGCCAACGTCGCCGTGCCGCTGTTGGTGAAGGTGCTGTTCGTCGACAAGTGGCCAGCCGTTACCGTGAACGAGCCGGTGCCCTGGTTGACAATGGCGCCATTGATCGTGCCGGTTGCCCTCACGGTGCCGGTATTGGTAAGGCCACCCGTCACCGTGTAGTAGTTGGTGAAGGTGGCGCTGTTGGTGATACCGCCGGTCGTCGTCACCGTGCCGTAGTTGGTGAAGCTGCCGGCATTATTGGCAATGCTGCCCGCACTCAAGGTTCTTGGCCAAGCGACAACGACGGCCGACGCTGATGTCGAATTGTTGGTGAAGGTCGTAATGCCGGTGAAATCGTTGGAGACCGCGATCGTCGCCGTATCACTGTTGGTGAAGGCGCCGTTGGTCGTGAGCGCGTTGGCCACCGTGAACGAGCCCGCGCCCTGATTGACGATGCCGTCGTTGATCGCGCCGGCCGCATACACGGTCCCTCTATTGGCAAGGCCGCCATTGACGGTGCCGAAATTGGTCAAGGTTCCCGCGCTGTTGTTCGTGGTGCCACCCGTCGCAGTCAACGTGCCGTAGTTGGTGAGGGTGCCGGCATTGTTGGCGATGGTGGTGACGCTGAGCGTCATGCCTCCGGAGACAGTGACGGCCGATGCGGATGTCGAATCGTTGGTGAAGGCGGTGATACCGGTAAAATTGCCGCCGGCGACGGCGAGCGTCGCGGTGTCGCTGTTGGTGAAGGCGCCGTTGGTCGTGAGCGCGTCAGTCAGCGTAAACGAGCCTGTGCCCTGATTGACGATGCCGTCGTTGATTGCGCCGGCTGCATTCACGGTGCCGTTGTTGGTGAGGCCGCCGTTGACAGTGTCGGTGGTGGTGAAGGTTCCTGCGCTTCCGTTCGTGAACCCGCCGGTTGTCGTCACCGTGCCGTTGTTGGTGAAGGTGCCGGCATTGTTGGCGATGGTGGTGGCGCTGAGCGTTCTGCCCGTGGAGACAATGACGGCCGACGCGGATGCCGAATTGTTGGCGAAGGCGGTGATGCCCGTGAAATTGCCGCCGGAGACGGCGAGCGTCGCTGTGCCGCTGTTGGTGAAGGTGCCGTTGGTCGTCAGTGCGCCGGTCAGCGTGAACGAGCCGGCGCCCTGGTTGACAATGCCGTCGTTGAGGACGCCGGTCGCGTTCACGGTGCCGGCATTGGTGAGGCCGCCATTGACGGTGCCGGTGGTGGTGAAAGCCCCTGCGCTGCCGTTCGTGAAGCCGCCGGTCGTCGTCACCGTGCCGCTGTTGGTGAAGGTGCCGGCATTGTTCGCGATGGTGGTGGCGCTCAGCGTCATTCCGGAGGCGACGTCCACGGCTGAGGCCGACGTCGAATTGTTGATGAAGGTGGTGATGCCGGTGAAATTGCCGCCGGAGACGGCCAGCGTCGTCGTGCCGCTGTTGATGAAAGTGCCGTTGGTCGTGAGCGCGCCTGTCACCGTGAACGAGCCGGCGCCCTGGTTGACGATGCCGTCGTTGACCACGCCGGCCGCATTAACGGTGCCGCTGTTGGTGAGGCCGCCATTGACGGTGCCGGTGGTGATGAAGGTTCCGGCGCTTCCATTCGTGAAGCCACCGGTCGTCGTCACTGTGCCGTTGTTGGTGAAGGTGCCGGCATTGTTGGCAATGGTGGCGGCGCTGAGCGTCATGCCGGAGGAGACGATGACCGCCGACGCCGATGTCGAGTTGTTGATGAAAGTGGTGATGCCGGTGAAATTACCGCCGGCGACCGCGAGCGTCGCTGTATCGTTGTTGGTGAAGGCGCCATTGGTCGTGAGCGCGCCTGTGACCGTGAACGAGCCCGCGCCCTGATTGACGATGCCGTCATTGATCGCGCCGGCCGCATTCACGGTGCCGTCGTTGGTGAGGCCGCCATTGACGGTGCCGGTGGTGGTGAAGGTGCCGCTGTTGGTCATGCCGCCGGTCGTCGTCACCGTGCCGCTGTTGGTGAAGGTGCCGGCATTGTTGGCAATGGTGGCGGCGCTCAGCGTCCTGCCGGAGGAAACAATGACGGCCGAGTCCGAGGTCGAATTGTTGGTGAAGGTGGTGATGCCGGTGAAATCTCCGCCGGAGACCGCGAGCGTAGCCGTATCGTTGTTGGTGACGAAGCTGTTGGTCGCGAGCGCGCCTGTTACCGTGAACGAACCGGTCAGCAGATTGGAAATACCGTCGTTGAGCGTGCCGGACGCAGTGGCGGTGCCGACGTTGCCAAGCCCGCCATTGACCGTGCCCGTGGTGATGAAGGTTGTCCAATTGCTGATGGCGCCGTTCCAGGTGCCGTTATTCGTCAGTGTGCCGCCCTCATTGTGGGCCGTGCCGTTCCAGGTGGCGCCGCTGCTGTTGGTGATGGTGCCGCCGGCGTAGGACGCCACGTTGCCCGACATTGTGCCGTTGTTGGTGAACGTGCCGCCATAGTTATAGAGGTCGTCGCTGAACGACCCGTTGTTGATGATTTGGCCCTCATTCCTGACGGAGCCCGCAGTGAAGCTGCCGCTCGCGCCGACGGTGATCGTGCCGCCGCCGTTGTACACCGCGTTGCTGAAGCTGGCGGTGCCGTTGGCCGTGAAGGTCGCGCCAGTGGCCAGGCCGAGGTCGGTCGCGCCCAGGGTCCGTCCGCTCGAGACGTTGACCGATCCGGTTTGGTCCATGTAGACGCCGCCGGCGCCCGTGAGGTTGCCGCTGGAAACCGTCAGCGAGCTGCCGTAGAGCGTGATGACGTTTCCGTTCAGCATGCCCCGTGCGTCGAGCGACGAGCCACTGGCGGTGATTTCGCCAGTGATGTTCGATCCGGTCAGCAGGGTCAGGCTGTTGACGCCGCCGGTGAAGGCGAGGGCCATGGAGCCGGAAATCGAGCCGGAATTGGTGATTGCCAGATTTTGCCCGGTAATGCCGACGCCGGTATTGCCGGAGTGTCCGCGCGTAACAAAATGAAAGGCGGTTCCGCCCAAGCCGCCCGAGCCTGCGGCAATTGCCCCGGAATTTGTGATGGTGGCGCCATTGCTGTTGGTGACAGTGATGCCGTTGCCGCCATCGCCGCCCGCGCCGATAGAGTCGAAATCACCGGAATAATTATATATCTCGTCGCCGCCAACACCACCGCTTCCGCCTTGCACGGAGACGCCGCTATTGATGGTCAACACGACGCCGGTGTTGGCGCCGTTGACGATGAGGCCGCTGCCGCCGCCGCCGCCGCCGCCGCCGGGGCCGACGCTCATAATGTCAGTCTGATTAACATATCCAGTGCCGCCGGCGCCGCCAGTGCCGCCGGTGGCGTTGACGCTGATGGTCGTCGTGCCTGACGCGCTGACGGTGGTGCCGGCACCACCCGCGCCACCGCCGCCACCGCCGGCGGCACCGCGGCCGCCGGGGCCGCCATAGCCGCCTTCGCCGCCGCTGTCGGATCCGCCGCCGGAACCGCGACGACCGGGAGTATAGACGCCGTCACCGCCGGCTGTGCCTGTCGACGCTCCATTGCCAGCGAGCCCTGCGGCTCCGCCGCTGCCGGGAAACGTGGTGAGATTCCAGTACGCATCCGTACCGTTGCTGCCGTTTTGTCCGGTCGACTGGGCGAGCGCGGCAGCCGGGCTCGCCAGGGCGGCGATAAAGGCGGCGCTCGCCATCCAGCGGCGGCGAGATCGCGATGCTATCGAACCGACATGCGCTTTCCGCTCACCATTCATAACGCACCGTGCCCTTGCCCGTGTACGTCTGCGTGCTGCGGGAGAACTCGCCTTCGATCGTGCCCGCGAGCGACAGGCCATTCCGCCATGTCATCTCGGCGCGGCCACCGACCAGCGCGGAGTCCGCGGCAGGTTGCGCGCCGCTGACCGCGAAAGCCGCGCCGGGCAGCGTCTGGAAGGCGGCGCTGACGAAGCGGTTGATGTTGGTATCGTGCGCCCAGGCGAGGCGGCCCCGCAACATGAGCACGCCATCGCTGACAAGGAAGCGCTGGTCGATGCGGGCGCCGAGCTCGGTGCGGACATTGGTAGCGTCCTGCGAGGTGTAAGAGAGCGCGAACTGGTTGCTGCCGACGATCGCGGTCTCGCCGTAGCCGGGGAGATGGAAGGTGGTGGCCTGTACCGCCGCGTAAGGCGTGACGCCGAAGGAGGAAGTGGGGACCGGTGCGAAGCGCCAGCCGGTCTCCAGGCGGCCGGCAAAGGTGCTCGCCTTGAAGTTGGCGGTAAGCTTGTCGGTGCCCGACACCGTCACGGTACGGTCGGTGGTGACGTCCTGCCAGCCATAGGCGAGGGCCGCGGAGATGTAGGCCGGCCCAAAGTTGTGGCGGGCATAGAGGCCGGACTGGAACAGATCGGCGCGGCCGCTGCCGAGAGCATCCGAGAGCGCGAAATTGTAGCCGGCGCCGCCGAGCGCAAAGCCGATCAGCGTGTTCGGCGAGATGCGATAATCGGCGCCGACCACGGTGCCGTAGATGTGGCTGGTGGTGGTGCTCGAGCCCGATGCGGCATTGCCGTTCAACGTGCTGGCGCCGCCATAGCCGGAGGCCCACACGCCCCAGCGGCGATCGATGACGTCGCCGCCGGCCTCGCGCGGTGTCACCGCGGCATAGGCCTCGCGCACCCTGGCGTCGTTCGGGCCGGTGGAGGCGTATCCAAGCGTCCCGCCGTCACCGGCGGCCCCGCCGTGCTCGCCGCTGGCGTCGCCGCCGAGCATGTCCAGGAATTGCTGCGTGGCGCCGAACGCGGCTTGCGTGCCGGCGGCGCCGGGCTGGCCGGAGACCTGGTTGAGCGCATGGTTGAGCGGCGCGCCGTTCATGTTGAGCAGCGCATCGAAGCCGGCCGGCGGCGTCCCGCCGGCCGCGACCGCTCTGTTAATGGCGTCGGCAACACTCTCGGGATTGGCGCCCGTGCCGGCCGGCAGTGTGATCGTGCCGGGATCGAGCACGAGATAGACGTTGTCGAGGTCGTAGGTGAGATGAGGATTGCGGGCGCCGGGGGCAAAGGTGCTGCCCGTGATGCCGGCAAAGGCGCCGACCAGTCCGCCGCCTGCGGAGAGGATGGTATAGGTCTGGCTGCGGAAGCTGCCCGCTAGCGCCACCGCCTGCACGGTCGCGCCGGTGAGCGTTGCGGTGCCCGTGACGTTGGTGCGGTCGGCCGCGGACGTTGAGACTTCCACCTTGTAGAAGCTGCCGGCTGTGAACGCCAGATTGCCGCTCACGGTGAGGGTGCCGATGGAATTGCCGGGCGCGAGCGTGCCGCCGTTTGCGATCGTCGTGTTGCCGACAATGCCGGTGCCGCCGAGCGCGCCGCCCGCGTTCACAGTGACGCCGCTCGATGCGGTGATATCGCCGTTCACTGCGAGCGTGCCGCCGTCGATCGTGGTCGCGCCGGTGTAGGTGTTGATGCCCGACAGCGTCAGCGTGCCGGTGCCGACCTTGGCCAGCGCGGCGCCCGCGCCGCCGCCCGATCCGCCGTCGGCGATCACGCCGGTGACGTTGGTCGATCGATTGTCGCTGCCGACCGTCAGCTGGTTGGCACCAAGATAAAATGTCCCCACTCCGAGGAGCGAGCCGGCGGTGAGCTTGTGGTCGCCGTTGGGTCCTGACGTCGTCGAGAGGTCGAATACTGATCCGACCGAGGCGTTGAACAATTGCGCGTTGCCGGGCCTGGAGTTGCCTTCGAACAGCACATTGCCGCTGTTGGTGATGACGGCGCTGCCGGCCGTGGCATTGGCGCTGAACGCCAGCGTACCGGCGGAGACCGTCGCGCCGGAAAAACTCTCCACGCCGGTCAGGGTCAGCGTGCCGGCGCCGGTCTTGGTCAGCGTGGTGCCGCCGAGGTTCTGACTCACGACGAAATTGTTGGCGGCATCCGCAATGTCGAATGTGCCGCCGCCGGTGCCCAGATTGATGGTACGCGCGGTGGTGTTGAAGGTCGTGCCCGTGATCTGCAGGGTACCGCCCTTGAAGGTCAGGCCGCCCGCGAGGTCGCCGAGATTGTCCTCGGAGGCGACGCTGACGGTGCCGCCGGCGAAGGTGGTGCCGCCGCTATAGGTATTGCTGCCCGTGAGCGTCAGCGTGCCGGTGCCGGTCTTCACCAGCGAGCCGCCCGCGGCGCCGCTGTAGCCGCCGTCGGCGATCACGCCGCTGACGGTGGTCGACAGATTGTTGCCGCCGACCGTCAGCTCGATCGCGCCGAGATAGAAGGTGCCGTCGCCGGCGATCGAGCCGGCGCTGAGCTTGTTGTCGCCGCTCGGGCCGGAGCTGCCGGAGAAATCGAAGAAGGTGTTGGCCCCGTTGTTGATCAACTGCGCATTGCCGGCGGTCGCATTGTCGCGGAACCAGGTCATGCCGCTGGTATTGTTGACGGGGCCGCCGGCATTGTTGGTGATGGCGGCGTTGCCGGCGGTGCTGGTGCCGGTGAATGATAGATTATAGGTGTTGTTGATGGTCGCACTGCCGGCCGTGCTGGCGTCGTTGAACGACGCTACAAAGTTGCTGGTGATCGTTGCGCTGGCCGCAGTGCTCGAGCTCTCGAAGTACAAGCTGCCATTGTTGGTGATGCCGGCGCGTCCCGCCGTGCTCGTTTGGTTGAAGTCGATTGAGCCGGTGCTGGTGATGACGGCATCGCCAGCGGTGCTCGAACCGCCAAAGGAAAGCGATCCATCGTTGTTGATGGTTGCGGTGCCGGCCGTGCTGGTGTTCAGGAAATACGCGTAGCCGAAGTTGTTGACGGTGATGGTCGCGCTGCCAGCCGTGCTGGTGTTGCGGAAAGACAATTGGCCGTTGGCCGTGATGGTGGCGCTGCCGGCCGAACTCGCATCGTAGAAACCTATGAACGTATAGTTGCTGCCGCCGCCGATGATGGCGTTTGCGGCCGTGCTCGAGTCCTGGAAGATGACCTGGCCGGTGCTGGAATTAGCGATGGTGGCACTGCCGGCCGAGCTCGTGCCGTAGAAATATGTCAATCCGCTATTGCTGATGGTCGCGTGGCCTGCCGTGCTGGGTGTCGTAGAACGCAGTCGTTCTGTTTGTGATGTTATTGATGGTTGCGTTTGCTGCCGTGCTGGCGTCGCGGAAATAGAACGTGCCGCCGATATCGTTGCTGAGGTTTGCGGTTCCGGCCGAGCTCGTGTTGTGGAAAGTGACGGCGTAGGTGGGAGTATCGGCATTGTTGATGATCGTGGCGCTTCCGGCCGTGCTCTGGTCGTAGAAGTCGACGGTGCCGTGTCCCGTGCTGGTGATCACGGTGCTGCCGGCACTGCTTGTGTTGCGAAAGATCACGGCCCCTTCGCTGGAGATGCTGGTGATGCCGGTGGTGTCGGCGTTGACGACGGCGAGCGTGCCGCCAGAGCCTACTCCGATCGTGCCCAGGATCGAGCCGGTGCGGGTGGCCGCGCCGAGCTGCAACGTTCCGCCGTTGATCGTGGTGCCGCCGCTGTAGGTGTTTGCGCCCGACAGCGTCAGCGTGCCGGTGCCGGTCTTCACCAGCGATCCGCCGGTTGCGCCCGCCGCGGAGCAGGTCGGGCTCGTGCCGCAATCGCTGATCACGCCGCTCACTTCCGTGCTCAGATTGTTGCCGCCGACGGTGAGCTCGCGTGCGCCCAGAAAGAAACTGCCCGCGCCCGCAATCGAGCCGGCGCTGAGCTTGCCGTCTCCCGCCGGTCCCGTGGACGCGGAAAAGTCGACGATGCCGCCGGCAGCGTTGGTGATCGCTGCGTTGCCTGCCGTACTGGTGCCGGAGAAACCCAGGAAGCTGTTCGTGTTGTTGATGATGGTCGCGTTACCAGCCGTGCTGGCGCCGGAAAAACTCACGCCACCATTGTTGGTGATGGTCGCGCTGCCCGCTGTACTGCTGTCCTTGAAGGACAGGTGCATGTTGTTGGTGATGGTGGCGCTGCCCGCCGAGCTCGTGTTGTTGAAGAACAGCCACCCGCCATCATCGCCATTGTAGTTGACGGTGATGTGGGCGCTGCCAGCCGTGCTGGCGTCGTAGAAATTCACACTGCCGTAGGTCGTGATGGCCGAGGTGCCCGCCGTGCTGGTGTTATAGAAGTTCACCGCGCTGGTGGGATTGTCGTTGTTGATGGTGGCGCCGCCGGCCGTGCTGGCGTTGAGGAAATTGACGCCGCCGTCGACCATGTTGATGGTGGCGCTGCCGCCGTTGATGACGATGCCCGCGCCGTTGAAATTCAGAAACTGGCCGGTGGCGAAGGTGTAATTTCCCGCCCCGGCATTGAACGTCCAGCCGCCGACATTCGTCGTATTGGCTTCGTCGTTGCCGGGAAGTGACAGGCTGGTGGTGTTCGAGGCACCGAAGGAAGCCGTGCCTGACGGCACAGTACCGGTGCTCCAACTGGTGCCGAAATCATAGCGGTTGCTGCCGGGAGCAGCGAGCCAGGTCGCGTCCTGCGCACGGGCGGGGGTGGCCGGCAGCGACCAGGCCAAAGCCAGCGCCGACGACGTCAGCAGCGCGGCCCGCAGGCGGCGGGTCGCCTTGAAACAATCTTTCCCCGTCCTCACCTCGTCCCCCGGCATGCACTTTGCGAGTCCTTGATCGGATTCATCGCATCGGGCCGGAGGTGGTGTCCTGATAAGGGGGTGGCTTGTTTCTGAAACTTTCTGATATTTCCGGTTCAGGGAAACTTTTCGGGCTTTTTCGACACAGTTGCCCTATATGAGCCGGCCAGAGAGAGGCTTGGGGGGATCAGTTGCTTTGTTTCGCCGGCTTCGAGCTGGATCAGCAGCGCGCGGAGCTGCGCTCAGCCGATGGCGTTGCAATCAAGCTCCGGCCCAAGACCTTCGAGATGCTGCGGTTGTTCGCAACCAGCGGCGGCCGGGTGCTGAGCAAGCAGGAGTTGATGGAGGCGGTCTGGCCGAACGTGCATGTCGGCGAGGACAGCCTGTTCCAGTGCATCCGCGAGCTTCGCACCGCGCTCGGCGACGAGCGGCGGCAGCTGATCAAGCTCGCTTCCGGCGGCGGCTATCTGCTGGCGACGGAGGTCGTGGCCGCGCCGGATGCTACGCCACAAGCCGAGGTGCCCCGGCTGGCTCCGACTGGCGGGGTTGAGCCTGAGCCGCCGGCCGAGATGGTCGTGGCGCCTGTGCGGCCGCAGCGTGCCATCTTCGGTTTGAGCCGGCAGGCCATCGTCGCCGCGGTGGTCGGACTCTGTGCGATCCTCATGGGGCTTGCGGTGGCCGCGCCCGTGCTGAAGCCGGACCTGCTGTTCAGGCGAACGCCGCCGCGCATCGTCGTGAGGCTGATCGTTGATGCCAGCAACGATTCCCGCGGCGCGGCGATGGCAGCCGAGGTCACCGGACGCCTGACTGACGGTTTTGCCAAGATCCAGAACATCAGCGTGGTGGCGCCGCGACTGGCGGCGGTCGCGGGCGGCGAAAGCACCTCCGCGCCTGCCACCTCATCCGATTACGAACTGCGCGGCGAGTTGCAGCTTGCCGATCAATCCTGGACGCTGCGGGCGCGCATCATCAAGTCCGCGACCGGCGAGGTTCAATCGGCGGTCGCGGCGTCGGTCAACGCTGAGGCGCTGGACGCGCAGCTTGCGCAGGCGCGGCTCGCCGCGGGCGTCGGCCATGTGCTTGCGCGCCGGCTGAATGAAATTCTGGAGCCGAGTGCGTCATCCGCGCGCCGCACATCGTCGGCGGGCGGCGACAAGGTGGCCGTCGAGCAGGCGCTCGCCTCGATTAACCAGACCACGCGCGAGCGTTTTGACGCGGCACAAACGATGCTGCAGAAGGCGCTCACCGACGATCCCGACAATGTCGATCTCGCCGTCGCGCTCTCATCGCTGCAGATGCGCGGCATCCAGATGGTCTGGTTCAGCCCGGAGGAGGCCGTTGCGGTCGAGGCGAAGGCCAATGCCACGCTCGAGCACGCACTGCGATTGAAGCCGAACGCCATTGCGGTGCTCGAGGCCCAGTGCCGCTTTCTCAGCGCCACCAACCATTTCGTCGAAAGCCTCGTCACCTGCGCCAAGGCCTTGAGCTTCGATCCGTGGAACGGGTCTGCGCTCTATCTGATCGGCCTCGGGCAGATATTTCTAGGCCGCTTCGACGATGCGCTCGCGACATTCCAGCAAGCCGACCGTTACGACACGCCGCCGGCTTCGCGCTGGACCTGGCTGCTCGGCGCAGGCATGGCGAATGTCTTCATGGGGCGCGACGAGGAGGCGCTGCCGTGGCTGCAACGCTCGATCGCCATCACGCCGGCGACCGGCCGCTCGCATTTGATGCTGGCTGCCGCCTACCAGAGATCGGGCCGGTTCGAGGAGGCAAAGGCGGCGATCGCGGAGGGACTGCGCTTGCGGCCCGGCACGACCAGGCAAAGCGTCTGGCCGCCTATGAAGAACGTCAGTCCGGTCTGTATCGCAGCCTGGGAACGCGTCGTGCAGGCCGAGGTGGATGCGGGCTTGCCGGAGCAGTGAGGGCTGTCTCAGCGGCTGACGCCCAAAAAAGCCAAACCCTCACCCTCTCAGGATGAGGAATTAGCAGTCCGGACTGCTTCGCTTCGCTCGCAGCAATGACGGAATAAATCAGCGCCACCGCCGGTGCAGCCAGAGCCACTGCTCGGGATGCTCGCGCACCCAGCCTTCCACCACATTGGTGATCGCCTGCGTCGTGCCCTGGATGTCGATCTTGCCGTCGGCGTCACGCACTGGCGGAATTTCCTCCGTCAGTTCAGCGCGGAAGCGGAAGCCGGGCAGGCGGATGACGCGCACGCCGTGAATGGGGCACTCGACCTGGCGCAAGAGGCGGGCCAGCATCGGATTGGCGCGGGTCTTGCGACCGAAGAAGGTGACCTCGACGCCGTTGGTCAGATACTGGTCGACCAGCATGGCGACGTGCTTGCCATCCTTGAGCGCCTGCGCGAGCCGCAGCGGCGCATCGCGGCCGGCGGGGATCAGCGTGCCCATGTTGACCTGGCGCATCTCCTGGATGATGCGGTCGGCCGACGCAATGTTCGGCCGGCGGTAGAGGATCGCGGTATCGAGCCCGTGCGCGACGGCGGCGAGTGCGGGCAGTTCCCAATTGGCGAGATGCGCGGCAAAGATCAGCGCAGGCCTGCCGTCGTCACGGATGCAATCGAACCGCTCGATGCTGGGCTTTGGCAGTTCGATCCGGCTGTTCTCCGGATGGGCACGATCGTAGTCCCAGACATGGTCGATATGGGCGAACTCGGCGCCGACGCGGCCGAGATTGTCCCACACGCCCATCAGGATCTGCTCGATCTCTTCGGGTGATTTTTCCGGAAACGCCGCGGTCAAGTTGGCGCGGCCGATGCGGTGCTCGCGCAGACGCGGGCCGATCGTCTTGGTGACGCGCGCGAAAAAATCCGAGGTCTTGACCGGATCGAAATAGCGCGTGGTGCGCAGCATGCCGACGGTGGCAGCCCCGATCAGGCCTCCGCTGATCGATTTGGCGGCTTCCCGCGCGCGGGCCTTCGTGCTCGCAGGAAGCAGCGCCATGCGTCCGGTCAGGCCGGTTCGCGGGTCAGGATCAGCGAGGCGTTCTGGCCGCCGAAGCCGAACGAGTTCGACATCACCGCGGTGACACGGGCATCGCGCGCCTTGTTGCCGACGACGTCGAACAGGATCGTGGGATCCGGATTGTCGTAGTTGATGGTCGGCGGAATGCGCTGATGCTCGAGCGTGAGCAGCGAGAAGATCGCCTCGACCGCACCCGCGGCCGAGATGGTGTGACCGACCATCGACTTGTTGGAGGTGACCGGAATCTTCTGCAGGAGATCGCCGAACACGGCCGATGTCGTGTTGTACTCCATCTTGTCGTTCTCGGGCGTCGCGGTGCCGTGCGCGTTGATGTGGTCGATCTGGTCCGGCGTCATGCCGGCGTCGGCCAGCGTCTTGTTCATGCAGCCGATGATCGGCTTGCCATCGGGCGACGAGCGGGTGCGATGGAAGGAATCGGTGAGCTCGCCGCAGCCGGCGATGACACCGAGAATCCTGGCGCCACGCGCGGTCGCTGCTTCATAGCTCTCCAGCACCAGCGCACCTGCGCCTTCGGCCATGACAAAGCCGTCGCGGTTCTTGGAGAAGGGGCGGGAGGCCGCCTGCGGCGGATCGTTCTGGGTCGACAGCGCCGAGAGCAGCGAGAAGCGCACCAGCGCTTCCGGATTCACGGTGCCGTCGGTTGCGACGCAAAGCGCCGCATCGGTCTCGCCGCGGCGGATCGCCTCGACGCCGAGCTGGATCGAGGTCGCGCCCGAGGCGCATGCCGTCGACAGCGAGATCGGCGAGCCCTTGGTGCCGAAGGTCTCGGCGAGGTGCGCGGCGACCGAGCCGAACATGAAGCGGTGATGATAGGCGCTATACTTGCCGCCGCCGGAGATGCGCAAGAGATCGTCATAGGTGAAGTCGGGCGCGCCGACGGCGCGGCCAAGCTCGCGACGCTGCGGCCACTCGACCTCGACCGGCGCGACCGCGAGGAAGAGAGGACCCGGGAAATCGCCCCTGGCGCCGATGCCGGCCTGCTCGAGGGCTTCCTGCGTGACGAGTTCGGCCATCCGCTCGGACAGGCCAGTGGAGGAGAATGGATCGACGCTGACGAAATCCACCGTGCCGGCCATCGTGGTCTTCAGGCCGTCGATCGGAAAGCGCGTGATGGTCCGGATGCCGGATTCGCCGGCGACGAGCTTCGACCAATTGTCGGCCTTGCCGGCGCCGAGCGAGGTCGTGATGCCCATGCCGGTGACGACGACAACGGGACGCCCGAGTTTGTCGCGTGGTGCAGTCATGTCGATCCCCTGCTAGAGCTAGCTAAATTGCCTCGACCAGCGCCATGCCTTCGCCGCGCCAGTGTCCGGCTCCCACCACGACGATCTGGGTCGGCGCACCCTGCATTTCAACCTCGGTCCCGGTCGAATCGTTCGGCGGAAACAGCGCGCCGCGCGAGATCGAGAGCGCCGCGAGCGCAATGCCGAGCGGGAATTGCGTCTCCATGGTGTGGCCGAACATCGTGCCGGTCGAACGCACCGGGAAATCGGCGTGCTTCTTCAGGAAGCCGCGTTCCTCCGACGTCGCCGGCTCCGCGCCGGTCGCGCCGGAGATGATCGCGCCCTTGCCGTCGCGCTTCGGAAGCTTGTCCCAAAGCGTCTCCAGCGTCGCTTCCATGTCGCCGGACTGCTTGCGGCGGGCGAGATCGGTCACCACGCTCGACAGCTTCGCGTACGGTTTTGCGCCGCGCGCTTCCGCATGCGCCTTGGATTCCAGCACCAGGAAGGCGCCGGCCGAGCCGAGCGCGAAGCCGGCGTGATCCTTGCGCCCCCAGACGGGAGCAAACTTGTCCTTCAGATTGAAGTCACCGAATTCGTAGAGGACCATGAGGTCCTTGCGCTCGCCATTATGCGAGCCGCCGACCAGCGCGATGTCGCTCTCGCCCGAGGCGATGCGCGACAGCGCGATGCGCGCGGCGTCGGCGCCCGCGACCTCTTCGCCCATGAAGGTGCGCGAGGTGCCGCCGAGACCGTTGACGATGGCGATGTTGCCGGCGAGCAGGTTGGAGAGCTGTGCAAGGAACAGCGTCGGCCGGAGATCGCTCATCAGCCGCTCGTTGAGGAAGCCGGGCGCATTGGCGCCCTTGGCCTCGGCGGTGAGCACGCCGGTGTCGACGTTGAGGTCGCGCTCACCGCCGCCGGCGGCGACCACCATGTCGATCTTCGACAGGATGTCCTTGTTGCCCTTGATGCCGGCGGAGTCGAGCGCGAGGCCTGCGGCGTAGACGCCGATGCGCTGCCAGGCTTCCATCTGGCGCTGGTCGCCCTTCTTCGGGATCTGGCTGTCGAAGGTAACAGGCAGCAGCGGGTGCACGATGAAGGGCGCAAAGCCTTTCTCGTCGACATTGATGCGCTTCTCCTGAAGCGCCGCCCAATTGGCGTCGAGACCCTCGCCGAGCGAGGTGGCAAGACCAATGCCGGTGATCCAGACTTCCGTCTGGCCGGGCTTCGAAGCAGTGTCGGTCATGACGATGCGGCCTGTTGCGGAAAGCCGACGCGCTTGGCGACCGCGTCCATGTATCCGCGCATATCCGAATTGGGGAAGGGGATCAGCGTGAAGGTGAGCGCCGAGTTCGCGCGCAGCTTGCCGCCGACCCTGATCTTGGCCTCGGTCATGGCGTAGCCCGATCCCTCATGGGCGACGCTCGCCTCGAGGCTCATGAGATCGCCGGGGAACACCGAGCCGCGCACCTTGGCTTCCTTCACCGCGGCGAGAATCGGCATGCGCTCAAACTTCAGAACGCCGAGCAGGAGAAAGCCCGAGGCCTGCGCCATCGATTCGATCAGCAGCACGCCGGGCATGAGGGGATAACCCGGGAAGTGCCCCTCGAAGATGGTGCTCTCCTTGGGAACCTGGGCCTCGACGACGATCTTCTTCTCGTCGACGTTGAGGTCGACGATGCGATCGATCATGTGGAAGTATTCGAGTTGCATGACCGCCCGATCAGGCGCTCGCGCCCTTGGCGGCAACCAGCTCGTCGATGCGCGCGCACAGATTCTTCAGCACGAAATACTGCTCGGTGGTCGCCTTGCCGTCGTTGACTTCCTGGGTCCACTTTTCCAGCGGCAGCTTGATGCCGAACTGCTTGTCGATCGCGAACGCGATGTCCAGGAAATCGAGGCTGTCGATGCCGAGGTCATCGATGGCATGGCTATCCGGCGTGATCGTGTCGCGCGGGATGTCGCAGGTTTCAGCGATGATCGTAGCGACCTGATCGAATGTGGAGGACATCACTAAGCCTTTGATATATTGCAGGTATTCATCAGATATCCCAGAGTGGCACGGTGGGTGGGCATCGCGCCCGGAATGACGCCCTCTAACCCCCCTCTGGACGGGTCGGAAGCCCGTATATCGGAGCGCCGCCCTGAGTTCAATGGAGCCGGACGGGGGTGGGGAAAGCCCTGGGGATGCCGGTCCGGAGCGGTTTCGGCCGAGGGGACCTGCCGGCAGGGAGCTTCCGGCGCCGGGGCCTGTTCGACAGGGCCCGCCTAGATGTGCGGCGTCGTGATCTTGACGCAGTCCCGCCGGCCCATCATCACGCAATCCTGGGTCCGGCGGAGGTCGGCGATGCTGACGGCGAGCCAGATCCCGATCGCGGTCAGCGCGATGGTGAAGGCGAGCGCCGCGATGTTGGCGAGCATGCGATGGCGGAAATCGTCCGGCGCCTCGCGCGGCTGTTCGTAGCGGGACAGGTCGAGCGGTTCGGGGGCCGCGTGCGCGTGCAGCGGCTGGACGACACCACTGCCTCGGTGGACCACCGGGGAGGGCGTCGTGCGCGGCCTGAACTGGAGCACCCGGTGCTCTTCGTTCGAGGTTATGGGCCGCTGGGATTTCATGGGGCGGGATTACTCCGAAGCAGCGATTTTTAGATAGCATAGGCGACACGGAGGTTGCAGAAAATCTTCTCAACGCGCACGTACATTGCGCATTCGCATGATCTTTCCTGACCATTTCCTGGGCGATTCCCAGCACGTGCGAATGATCTTTGGCGCGGGTTGTCATTCCGGCGTCAGGGACGCGCGGGTTGCGATGCAGCAACTGCCAGAACAATGACGCTGCCCGTGCTGAAGGCATGTTGCCGCAGCAGGGCCCGTGGCATAATCGGGAACCCGACCACAATCTCCCACCAGACGAGAGGCCGTCGACCATGACCCCCAACGCGCGCGAGCCGAGAGTGCACCCGGTGCCGATCCTGTCGCTTCGTCCGACGCAGATGACGGTCGGCATGCGCGAGGTCAAGGAGAAGCGCAAGCGCTGGCGTGAGCACGACAAGAAGAAGCAGACCGACCTGCTCGGCACCCACATGATCCCCGTCGTGTACGGACCCGACGAGCGCTACTACGTGATCGACCATCACCATCTCGGCCGTGCGCTGCACGACGAGGGCATCAAGCAGGTGCTGGTCACCGTGGTCGGCGATCTCCGCATGGTCGAGCGCGAAGCGTTCTGGGGCGTGATGGACAACAAGCGCTGGGTCTATCCTTACGACAGCAAGGGCGAGCGTCGCCCGTTCCGCGATTTGCCGAAATCGGTCGTCGATCTCAAGGACGATCCGTTCCGCAGTCTCGCCGGCGAGATTCGCCGCATGGGCGGCTTCGCCAAGGACACCACGCCTTTCTCAGAATTTCTGTGGGCCGATTTCCTGCGCCGCAAGCTGACGCGCAAGGCGGTGGACGCCAATTTCGACAAGGCACTGGAGAAGGCGCTGGCCGCGGCCAAGAGCAAGGACGCGATCTATCTGCCCGGCTGGTGCGGCCCGGCGTCGGACGATTGAGGCGCGCCCGCTCGCATCAGTCGCGCTGGAAGATCTTGGCGCCAGGGTAGACGCGCCGCGCATAGGTGACGACCAGCGCGCGATCCTGGGTTGCCAGGAAGGGCGTGCGAATCCGGCACGACCCGATGATGAGGTGCCACAGGCCATTTAGCCTTTGGATGACGATTTTCATCTGACTGTTCCTCGAAAACTCCGCAATTGAGCCAATGCAGTCTGTCACGGCTGTCGTGCGAGTCGTGATCGCGATCGCGGGCGTGAAATTCCCCGAGACCGCTTGCACGCGCGGCAAGACGGAGGCGACTATGATGATTTGGTTACGACCTGCGGCCCGGTCAGCTGAATCCGATCACAGCCGCTTGAGCGACATCATTTTCCGCGCCGACGAAACCGTCCTGAAACAGAGCCACCCACCAATAGGGTATCGAGCTCATACAGGAGGCGACAATGCGCCGTCTGGTTTTCGCAATTGCCCTGCTCGCAGTGGCTTCCGTTGGAATCTCTGCCTCGTTTGCCGCAGTTCACCAGGCCAGGACTTTGACATTTGCGGAGCGCTTTGCCCCGGCGCTTCCGCTGATGGACAAGCAGTAGCGGGTTCGCGTCTCACGCGCGATCATTTCGGAGTTTGCTGGTTCGGCGAGGACAGCAATCGCTCCATGTCGACGGCTGCTTCGCCGTCGCGGACCTTCTGCAGCAGCGCGTGACGCTCGGCGCCGGCCGGCAGGTTCTTGGCCGCGGCGCGCGCGTCCTCGGTGAACTTGTTCAGGCGCTCCTGGAGCGAGAGGGCCGGTCGCGTGCGGTTGCGCTTCTTGGTCATGGTTTGGCCTTTCAGGGCAAATCAGACCATGCGCGGACAATCGGCGTCCTTAACTTTTGTTGGAACCGGGGGAGTGGATCGCGGGTTTTTCCCCGTGATGGCGCGATGGCGCCCTCCAACCCCAAATGGGTTCCGTACTCACGACTGGAGTTGACCCGACGTGCCCAGCGATGTGATCCGCGGGGCGCTCATCAAGCGCCTGCGCGTCTCGTCCGCGATCGCGGACGAGGATATCAGGGAGATCGAGGCCCTTCCAATCTCGGTGCGGCACTACCCCGCCGAAACGGCGGTGGTGCGCGACGGCGAGCGCGCGACCGATTGCTGCCTGATCGCGGACGGCTTCTGCGCGCGGTCCAAGACGATCGCGAACGGCAAGCGGCAGATCCTTTCGCTGCACATTCCCGGCGAAATCCCGGACCTGATGAGTCTGTTCCTGCATGTGATGGACCATGATCTGTCGACGCTGACGGCGGCGACGCTCGGCCTTATCAGCCACGAGACGCTGCAAAAACTGCATCGCCGCAGGCCTGTGGTCGCCGAGATGTTCTGGCGCGACACACTGATCGACTCCGCGATGTTCCGCGAATGGATCGTCAATGTCGGCCAGCGGCCCGCGCCGGCGCGGCTTGCGCATGTCATGATCGAATTGCGTGAGCGGCTGAAGATCATCGGGCGCGTCGACGGGGCCAGCTTCGAGATGCCGCTGACCCAGGAGCAGATCGGCGAAGCGCTGGGCATTACCGCCGTGCACGCCAATCGCGTGATCAGGCAGTTGCGCGAGGAGGGCATCGTCGAGCTGCATCGCGGACGCGTCACCGTGCTCGACGAGCGAAAATTATCGGAACTGGCGGATTTCGACGGTCGCTATCTGCACCAGTCGCCGACGCTTTGATTGGACGTTCCTTACGGCTCCCGCTGCCTCCAGTCGTCGAGCGTCGGCGTCGCCATGTCGAAACGGTCGCGAATGGTCGCGCAGGTGCTGCCGCCCAGCCTGGCGATGGCATCGAGTCGCGCCGGATCGACGTGCAGGCGTTCGGCATCGACGACGTCGGCGTGATAATGCGCGAACAAGATCTCGCCCATGATGATCTGCCGCGACTTGCCGAGCTCCAGCGTGATGTGGCGGCGGCATTCGAACGCGGCCGGCGCCTCCTTGATCCAGGGCGACGCCACGGTCTTGCCCGGCATCGCAGTCAGGCCCGCGGCCTTCAGTTCGTCATGCTGCGGTGAGAACGGCACGGCGCAGACATGCATCGCCTCGGCAATCGCGTGCGAAACGATGTTGACGGTGAAGACCTCGGTCAGGCGAATGTTGAGACCGGTGTCCTTGAAGCGCATGTCCGGGTGGTTCTCGACGCCGAGCGCGAGGATCGGCGGATCGGCC
This sequence comes from Bradyrhizobium monzae, assembly GCF_021458635.1. Taxonomy (GTDB): domain Bacteria; phylum Pseudomonadota; class Alphaproteobacteria; order Rhizobiales; family Xanthobacteraceae; genus Bradyrhizobium. The sequence goes on along the minus strand of NZ_JAIRDQ010000002.1, from coordinate 288,011 downwards.
GACAGGCAGTTGAAGAAGCTGAACGGCGCTGCATTGATCCGCCCCTCCGGATCGACCGTGGTCACGAGCGCGATCGGGCGCGGAACGACGGTGCCGATCAGCAGCTTGTATTTGTCGCGCGCCGACAGTTGGCGGAAGTCGAAGGTCACGTCACCGGGGTCGTGAGCACTGCTGTCCATCATGCCTCTCAGGTCCGAACGGCAATCGAACCGGCGACCACCGTGAATTACCGGGAATGATTACCAGCGCTTCAGACCAATATGCGAGCGGAAGATTTGAGCAAGGCCGCTAGGATTGCCGGCGGTCCTCGTGCGGCTCGTCCGTGCCGCCGAGCATTCGATGCACGTGGCGCTCGATACGGCGGCCGACCGTGAGTAGCACGAAGGCGAACGCCAGCGCGACTGCGATGATCTTCCACTGCCCGGCACCGCAGACCACGCCGAGGCAGGCGGCCAGGAAGGTGCAGGCAGCACTGGTCAAGCCGCGGACACGAAACCGTTCGCTCTCATGGACGATGACGCCAGCGCCGAGGAAGCCAATGCCGGTGAGGATGCCCTGGATGACCCGGCTCGTCGCATCGGCGACCTTGTCGGGCTCGGCGAGTTGCAGCGCCAGCAGCACCACGGTTGCGGTGGAGAGGCCGACGATGCCGAGCGTCTTCAGCCCGATCGGCTTGCCGCGCAAATCACGGTCGAGCCCGATCGCACTGCCGGCGAGCGTCGCAACGCCGAGGCGCAGCAGGATTTCGGGCCAGTCGAGCTCCGTCATTTTTTCGGCAGCCGTCCCATCAGGTAGAACTCGTCGTTCGGCCGCATGCCGGTGAAGTTCGCCAGCCGGTTCGACAGCGCGAAGAAGGCCGAGATCGCGGCGATATCCCAGATGTCGTCGTCGCTGAAACCGTGCGGGGCGAGGCTTGCGAAATCCTCTTCGGCGATCCGTTGCGCGTCCGCGGAGATCTTCATCGCGAAATCGAGCATCGCCGTCTCGCGCGGCGTGATATCGGCCTTGCGGTAGTTGATCGCGACCTGGTCGGCAATCAGCGGGTTCTTGGCGCGGATGCGCAGGATCGCGCCATGGGCGATCACGCAATATTGGCACTGGTTGGCCGCCGAGGTCGCCACCACGATCATCTCGCGCTCGGCCTTGGTGAGGCCGCCGTCCTTCTCCATCAGCGCGTCGTGATAGGCGAAGAAGGCGCGGAACTCCTCAGGCCGGTAGGCCAGCGTCAAAAACACGTTCGGCACGAAGCCGCTCTTCTCCTGCACCGCGAGCAGGCGCGTGCGGATGTCGTCAGGGAGCGTGTCGAGGGCAGGTGCGGGAAAGCGTTGCGCGGGCTTTGTCATGGGCATGGATTCCGGCTTAGGGCCGGCAACCATAGTCGATGCGGGCGGTGGGCTCAACTTGCCCGCAGCAAATGCCAATTAGAGAAGCGGCGCTGTCGCCCTTGCTTTTTCATTGCGAGCGCAGCGAAGCAATCCAGAGTCTTTCCGGGGAGGGATTCTGGATTGCTTCGCTGCGCTCGCAATGACGAGGATGGAGAGCGAGAGCCCCTTACCGCAGCGGCTTCTTCAGCAGCGAGAAGCGGTCCGGATCGAGGCCCATCGAGGGCTGCAGCATTGGTGTCTCGGCCGCCGCCAGCGTCCTGGCCGGCGGCGCCTGGAACACCGGGTCGTTCGGAACGTCGCGCTGCGATGTCGCACCGCGCCAGCGCTCGAGCACGGCACCGACGAAGTGCATGTCGTGACCGGAGGTGACCGAGGGAACACTCGATATGGTGGCTTCGCCGCGCGGCAATTGGTGCGGCGGCACCTCCTTGAAGCGCAGCCGTGTCGGCAGTGCGACGCCTTCGCCGAACGCCAGCACCTCGCGGGTGCCGAGCGATGGCACGAAGGAGAGCAAATTTGCAGCCGCATCCGACACCGCGGCGCGCAGCAGCGCTTGGTCGCGGTCGTTGGCGAGGCGCATCGTGAACAGCGTGTTGCACTGGGAGATGATGGTGGCGTCGAGCTCGGCGGGGCGCTGCGTGATCAGGCCGAGATAGACGCCGTATTTGCGGCCTTCCTTGGCGATGCGCGAGACGGCTTTGCGGGTCGGACCGAAGCCGATGTTGCGGTCGGCGGACGCGTAACGATGCGCCTCTTCGCACACGAACAGCATCGGCGAGACGCCGTCGCTCCACAGGCCGAAATCGAAGGCCATGCGGCACAGCACCGAGACGACGGAATCGATGACCTCGGCCGGGAAGCCGGCGAGCTGCATCACCGTCATCGGCTTGCCGTTGGCGGGCAGGCGGAACAGATGGCTGATCACCTCGGCCATGGTATCGCCGCCGACATTGGCGTTGTCGAACATGAAGGCGTAGCGCGGATCGTTGCGGACCGCCTCGATGCGCGAGATCAGCTTGTGATAGATGATGCGCGAGGAACGGTTTTCGAGCTTGCCCATGCGCTCGTCGATCAGCGAGATCAGATCGACCAGACGGTACGGCACCGGCGTATCGACGGTGAAACCGATCTGCTTGGGGTCGACGCGCTTCAGGCCGAGGCGATCGGTGTTCTGGTATTGCGTGTAGATGCCCTTGGCGATCGGGATGACTTCGGCGAGGACGTCGAGCTCCTCGGGTACGCCGGCGCGGCCGCCGAACAGCACGTCGACGATTTCCTCGAAATTGAACAGCCAGAACGGCAGCTTCAGGTTTCGCGGGTTGAGCACCAGCGAGCGGTCGCCAAAGCAGCGGCCATATTCGTTGTGCACGTCGAGCAGGAAGATGCGCAGGTTGGGCCGCGCTTTCAGGATCTCGTTGAGCAGCAGCGACACGCCGGTCGATTTGCCGACGCCGGTCGACCCCAGCACCGCGAAGTGCTTGGAGAGCATTTCCTCGATATCGACATAGGCGACGACCGAACGGTCCTGCTGGAGGAAGCCGACATTGATCTGGTCCGAGCCGGTCGGCGCGTAGATGGTGCGCAGCTCCTGGCTGGTGATCAGGTCGACGGAATCTCCAATCGTCGGATAGTTGGTGACGCCGCGCTGAAACTTGGCCTTGTCAGCGGCGTTGTGGATTTCGCCGAGCAGATCGACCGAGGCGATCGCGATCAGATCGTCGGTGCGCGAGAGGTTCTCGCAGGACACCTCGGTGATCATGGCGACGATGACCGAGCTGGCGCAGCGGATGCTGACGAAGCGACCGACGGTGGCCCGAACTTCCGAGACCGGCATCTGGCTTGCCGCCAGAAGTCCGACCCGGGCGAGCGATCCGCGTACCGAAATCACGCGTCCAAAGGATGTCACGATGGATGAACCTGAAAGTCCGAGGAGTTTGACCCTGACTATGCGAGGCGGGGCTGGACAAACGGTTAAGCGGCAGGCGCGGCGGCTTTGTTAAATCTGCGACAATTCGGTTGGTAGCTTTGTTCCAAATGCATACTTGTCGGCGGAATTGGCCGGAAAATGCCGCGTTATTGGGCTTTCGAGCTTAAAATGAATTAAGGAAGATTTTACCATTCGGGCAGTCCGTTCACCGTTCGAGGGACGGCGCGGATCGCGGGCCGGCACGCGTTGATTTGTTGACGGGACCTAATCATTTGTACATTAGTACAAATGAGCCCGTGGCCGAGTGCCGTCCGGGCGCACCCACAAGATTGCGCCCTGCGCCCGATCGCGCGATTCCGTGAACCGGATCGCCACGCCTTTGGAGGAAGCCCATGCAGCCCGAACCGATCCTCGATCTCGCCCATCTCGGCCACATGGAGCTGCTGACGCCGAAGCCCGACGAGAGCCTGAAATTCTTCGTCGACGTCATGGGCATGACCGTCAGCGGGCAGAAGGGCGAGTCTGTTTATCTGCGCGGCTGGGATGATTACGAGCGCTACTCGCTCAAGCTCACCGCGTCGAAGACATCAGGCATGGAGCACATGGCGCTGCGCGCGCGCAGCCAGCAGGCGCTGGAGCGCCGCGTCACCGCGCTGAAGGGCTCGGGCTTCGACATCGGCTGGATCGACGGCGACATGGGGCAGGGGCCGACCTTCCGCTGCAGGGATCCCGATGGCCACATCGTCGAGCTCTATTACGAGACCGAATGGTATCAAGCGCCGCCGGAGCTCAAGCCTGCACTCAAGAACCAGGCACAGCGTTTTCCCGCGCGCGGCGTCAATGTCCGCCGTCTCGACCATCTCAACTGTCTCGCCGTCGACATCAAGGCCAACCGCGAGTTCTTCGAGAATTACCTCGGCTGTCGCCTCACCGAGCAGATCGTGCTCAATGACGGTCGGGAAGCCGCGATGTGGCTGACCATGTCGAACAAGAGCTACGACTTCGCCTATTCGCTCGACCACTCCGGCACGCCCGGCCGCTTCCACCACGTCACCTACGCGCTCGACAGCCGCGAGGAGATTCTTCGCGCTGCAGATATCTTCCTGGAGAACGGGGTGCACATCGAGACCGGTCCGCACAAGCATGCGATCCAGCAGACCTTCTTCCTCTATGTCTACGAGCCCGGCGGCAACCGCGTCGAGGTCGCCAACGCCGGCGCCCGCCTCATCCTCGCGCCCGATTGGAAGCCGATCGTGTGGACTGAGGAGGAGCGCAAGAAGGGCCAGGCCTGGGGCTTGAAGACGATCGAGTCCTTCCACACGCACGGCACGCCGCCGGTTGAGATGAAGAAGCACGCGTGATCAGCGCCGCTCTCCGTTCCCTCCCCCCTTGTGGGTCCCACAAGGGGGGAGGGAACGCACCTTTGTCGCGGCGCGCTTCAGTGCACAGACGCCCGCACCCGCGCGATCGTCTCGCGCACTCCGGTCCAGGCCGGCTTCTCCGGCGCAAACTGCCCGCGCAGGAAGGTGACGAGTGCTTCGACCTGCGCGTCGCTCATGCTGTTCCTGAAGGCGGGCATGTAGCCGAGATCGCTGGAGACCGGCTCGGCGATGCCGTGCAGGATGACCTGCACGAGATTGTCCGACGTCGCACTGTGCAGATTGCTGTTGAGCGCGAGCGAGGGACGGCTGCCGAACAGCGGCAGACCACCGATTTCGTGACAGACGGCGCAGGCGCCCTGATAGAGCCGCGCGCCGGTGGACGAGGCGAGCGTGACCTGTGTCGCGCTCTCCAGCCTCGCTGCCAGTGCAGGCGCGTCGGCCGTGGTGTTGTTGAACGAGCCGAGATAGACCGCCATCGCGCGGATGTCGGGGTCGGGCAGGGCTTTCAGATCCTTGACGATCGGTGCCATCGGGCCGGCGGCGACGCCGTGGTAGCGCGAATGGCCGGTGCGCAAATAGGCGAACAGCTCATCCTCGCTCCACGGGATCGGTGCGTGTGAGAGCGACGTCAGCGGCGGCGCTTCCCACCCCTCGGCAAAGCCGCCGGCGAGATAGGCCTGACGCTGCTCGGCGCCGAGCGCATTGCGCGGCGAATGGCAGGCGCTGCAATGGCCAAGGCTCTCGACGAGGTAGGCGCCGCGATTCCACTGCTTGGATCTCGCGGGATCGGGCTTGAACTCCCTCGTCTGGTGAAACAGCGCGTTCCAGCCCGCAAGCAGCGGGCGAACGTTGAACGGGAAGGCCAGCTTGTTCGCCGGTGGCGTCGCGCGCACCGCGGGCCGGGCCATCAGATAGGCGTAGAGCGCCTGCATGTCGGCATCGTCAGTCTTCGAAAAGTGCGTGTAGGGGAAGGCGGGGTAGAGCTGCCGTCCGTCGCGATGCAACCCGTCGCGCATCGCGCGCTCGAAGGCGGGATAGGACCAGGCGCCGATTCCGGTCTCGATATCGGGCGTGATGTTGGTCGAATAGATCGTGCCGAACGGCGTCTCCAACGCACGACCGCCGGCGTTGTTCGCTCCGCCGATATTGGTGTGGCACTCCGCGCAATTGCCGAGGGCCGCAAGCTGCTCCCCCCGCGCGATCGTCGCGGCGGAATAGACGGAGGCATCGGGCCGCGCGATCGGCGCGATGGCGCGCCCGGGCAGAAGCGCCGCGCCAATGCCGATCGCGGCGGTGCAGGCGGCCGCAATCGTCGCAAATAGGCCGGCGCGCCTGGCAAAGGGATTTTCCCAGATGCGAGACGGCGGCGGCGCGGCGGGCGCGGGCAGGGCCTGCGGCGTGGGTGCTGTGTCGCCGTGCAATCCCCTCAGGATGCGCTCCGGCGTGAACGGCGGCTCGCGAAAGCGCACGCCGGTGGCATCGAAAATCGCATTCGCAATCGCCGCTGCGCTCGGCACCGACGCGGACTCGCCGACCCCGAGTGGCGGCTGGTCCGGCCGCGGCAGCATCAAGACGTCGATCTTGGGTACGTCGGGGAACGCGATGATCGGATAGGCGCCCCATTCCCGCGCCGCCACCGCGCCGCGCTCGAACGAGACCTCCTCCATCAGCGCGCGGCTGGTGGATTGGATGACGTTGCCGTGGATCTGGTGGCGCACGCCGTCCGGGTTGATCATCAGGCCGGAATCCTGCCCGGCGACGACGCGGGTGACGCTGACGTCGCCGGTGGCCTTGTTCACCGCGACGTCGGCGACCCAGGCTGACCATGCGGCGCCATAACCGGGAAACTTGCTGTGGACATAGAGCGCGTAGGCAAAGCCGCGTCCGTGCACGACCTCGCCAGCTTTCTCTTCGCGGACCCGCCGCGGCGTCCAGCCTGCGCGCTCGGCGACCGCATTGACGAGGTCGGCCGCGCGCTGGTCTTTCAGGTAGCGCAGGCGATATTCGATGGGATCGATTCCGGCCTCGGTCGCGGCCTCGTCGATGTAGGATTCATGCGCAAAGGTGTTCGGCAGCGCCGAGACGCCGCGAAACCAGGACGCGCGCACGATCGGCGCCATGTCATGCGCGACGACGCGCATGTTGTCGTAATCATAGGGCGGGATCGCGGTGCGGTCGCCCATCTGGAGCACGGCAGGTTCGGGCGAGATACGGCCGGTCAGCAGCAGCGCCAGCGTCGGCGCGGCATTCGACGGATAGCGCGTGGCGAGATCGTAACCGGCGATGCCGCCATCGGCATTGAGGCCGCCATTGACGTCGATGAGCTGCGCGGTGCCCTTCGGCTCCCAGGCGTGCTCCTGCTCGCGCGTCAGCTGCACGCGAACGGGCCGGCCGACCGCGCGCGACAGCAGTAGCGCATCCGCAGTGACGTCATCGGCGCAGTTGCGGCCGTAGCAGCCGGCGGCCTCGAGCCGGATCACCTCGACCTCGCTCTCGGGACGCTCGATCAGCAGCGCGAGATCGCTGCGCAGGACGTGCGGGTTCTGCGTGCCGGACCAGACGCGGACATTGCCCTCCCTAAAATCGGCGACCGCGCAGGACGGGCCGATCGAGGCGTGCATCTGGTACGGCCAGACGTAAGTGCGCTGCATCGGCTTGGCCGCGCCTGAGATCGCCGCATCGACGTCGCCCTTGTCGATCAGCGTGCGCGGTGTCGACGGATGGGCGCGCAGCGCGGTCTCGACATCGGCGAGATTGGCGAGCTCAGGCGTCGGCTTCCAGCTCACGGCGAGCTGCTCCGCCGCGCGAACTGCATTCTCCTCGCGCTCGGCGACCACGCCGACGAAATCGCCGATGCTGACGACGGCCACGAGGCCGGGAATGTCGCGCACCGAGGACTCGTCGACCGCGATCAGGCTGGTGCCGACGAAGGGGCCGGCATCGACGCCGGAGTAGGGCGGACGCACCACGCGGCCGTGCAGCATGCCTGATAGCCGGATGTCGTGCACGAAGGTGAGCTCGCCCGTGGCCTTGGCCGGAAGATCGACGCGCGGCATAGACTGGCCGACGATGGCGTAGTCGCCGACGGCCTTGACCTGAACATCATCGGCAAGCTCGAGGCGAATGGTCTCGCCGCCGATCAATTCGCCATAGCTGACGCTGCGATTGTGCCCTCGGACAAGCCCGTCTTCGATCATCAGCCCTTCGGCCGGCATCTCCAGCCGCTCTGCCGCGCGCGCGATCAAAAAGTGGCGCGCCTGGGCTGCGGCCTTGCGCAGGGGGACAGCGGTGATCTGGATGGTCTCGCTCGCTATCGTCGCGCCCTGGTTCGGCACGATGGCGGTGTCGCCGAGCACCACGACGACGCGGGCAAAGGAGACGTCGAGCTCTTCGGCGACGATCTGGCCGAGCGCGGTGCGGATGCCGGTACCGAGATCGACATGGCCGTTATAGGCCGCGACCGATCCATCCGCGGTGATGCGGACGAAGGTTTCGGACGTAAGTTCGTCCACGGTGCGGACGACGACGAGCGAGCCGCGCTCTGCTCCGTTCGGATGCGGAGAGGCCATCAATCACGGACCCCGGCGAGCTGGCCCGATGCGCGCATCACGGCGCGCAGGATTTCGACATGCGTGCCGCAGCGGCAGAGATTGTAGCGCAACGCCGCGAGCGCTTCCTGCTCGGTTGGTTGCGGGTTGATCGCAAGCAGCGCCCTGGTGGTCATGATCATGCCGTTGAGGCAGTAGCCGCATTGCGCGGCCTGCTCGTCAATGAAGGCCTGCTGCACCACATCAGGCCTGTCGCTTGTGCCGAGGCCTTCGAGCGTCGCGATGTCGCGTCCGGCGCAGCCGCTGATTGGAATCACGCAAGAGCGTGCGGCGGTGCCGTCGATCAGGACAGTGCAGGTGCCGCATTCACCCAAGCCGCAACCGTATTTCGGGCCGTTGAGTCCGAGATCATTGCGCAGCACATAAAGCAGCGGCGTCTGGCGCTCTGCCGTGACGTCGTGGATCCTGCCGTTCACGGTCAGGCGGATCGGTGCCTGCGTCATCCTCGTTCCCAAACCCTGCGATCGCAAAATTCCAGATCACTTGAAATCTACGACGCGACGATACCGTTTGTACACAAACGTGCAAGCGGTCATGCCGCAGTGCAGCGCAACTGCCCGCTTTGTGGACAAAGCCGGGAGGCAAATGAGGTTTTATTCGGCAGGCGCGCCTTTTCGCGCGCGGCGCCGCTTGACAGCTATCGGGACCGCGCGCACCATCGTTCGTATACGAATGATAACCGCAATGTCTGCTGGCTTTGACATGGTGATGGAAACGACGAGCGCTGCCATCGACAAGATCCGCTGCGATGCCTGTCCGGTGATGTGCTACATCAAGCCGGGCGCGGCGGGCGCTTGCGATCGTTACGCGAACCACGACGGCAAGCTCGTCCGCGTCGATCCGCACATCATTCTCGAACGCACGGTGTCGCAGGGTGGCAAGCTCGTGCCGTTCAGCCGAACCGAAGACTGGGACGGCAAGATCGTCCACGAGCCCTCGACCTTCGTCACCGCGATCGGTGCGGGTACGACTTATCCGGATTACAAGCCGGCGCCGTTCATCGTCTCCTCCGAGGTCGATGGCGTCGACATGGTGACCGTGGTCACCGAAGGCATCTTCTCCTACTGCGGCATCAAGGTGAAGATCGACACCGACCGCTATCTCGGCCCGGAAACCGCGACCGTGCGCGCGCAGGGCGAGGCGGTTGGCCACGTCACCACCAGCGAATACGGCTCGCAGATGCTGTCGCTCGGCGGCGTGCATCATCTGACCGGCGGCTCCAAGAAGGAGGGCCGCGTCACCTGCGACACGCTGATGGATCTCGCCAATTGTAAGGCGGTGGAGCTCACCATCGACGGCGGCGCGAGTGTGGTGGTGCAGGCCGGCCAGCCCCCGATCGTCAATGGCGTGAAAGAAGAGCGCATGCGCGTCGGCTGCGGCTCGGCGACGATCGGCATGTTCGCCAAGCAATGGCACGGCAAGGTCGACGAGGTCGTCGTGGTCGACGACCACATCACCGGCGTGCTCAGCGAGCACCAGGCCGGCAAACTGCTCGACATCGCCGACACCGGCATCAAGATGAAGGGTCGGCGCTCGACGCCAGGCCGCTATTTCCAGGTCGCCGATCCCGGCACGGGGTGGGGTGGCACTGACATCTCCGATCCGCTGGCCATCCTCGGGCCGTTCGATACCAAGGAGGCCAGGCCCGGCCTCTCGATGCTGATGGTCTCCACCACCGGCGAGCATTCGTCCTATTACGTGCTCGACGAGGCCTTGAAGCCGGTCGAGACCGAAATGCCGGCCGACCTGAAATTCTCGGTCGAGCGCATCCAGGAAAATTGCGAGCCGGCACTGTGCACGGTGCTGTTCATGGCCGGCGCAGGCGGTTCGTTGCGTGCGGGCGTTACCGACAATCCGGTGCGGCTGACGCGTTCGGTGAAGGATGCGCTGACGCGCGTCACCAGCGGCGGCGCTGCCGTCTATGTCTGGCCGGGCGGCGGCATCACCTACATGGTGGACGTGACGCAGATGCCTGCCGGTGCGTTCGGCTATGTGCCGACGCCGGCGCTGGTGGCGCCGATCGAATTCACGATGAGACTCACTGACTATGCCGCGCTCGGCGGACATATGGACTATGTGAAGCCGCTGTCCGAGGTCAGGGGCGGCGATGATATCCGTCAGTTGCCCTGGCAGAACTCGATCCCGGGACCGCGGCAATGACACGGCTCCCGCAAATCGCATTGCTGTCTGATGGCCGGCGGCTGCATTTGCAGGATGGACCGATTGACCTGATCATTGAGGCGAGGGGACGCGAGCATGAGGTGCGCGCGGCCTATGAGGCCGCAGCGCGCCGATTCACCGGGCTGCTCGACGAGCTCTGTGCGGAACTTGGGGAATTGCGGACGGCCGCCGAGAAGCTGACTTCGATGAAGGGCGCGGTCGCGCGCCGGATGCACGCCGCTGTGGCGCCTTATGCCGCCGCTGGTTTCATCACGCCAATGGCCGCCGTCGCCGGCAGCGTGGCGGAGGAGATTCTCGGCGCGATGCTGAATGCTGCGTCGCTCGATCGGGTCTACGTCAACAATGGCGGCGATATCGCGCTGCATCTCGGACGGGGCGAGCATTTTTCGGTGGGGCTGATGGATCGGCCGGACCGCGACGGCGTGATGCACGCCATGCGGGTCAATGCTGATGATCCCGTGCGCGGCATCGCGACCAGCGGACGCCATGGCCGCAGCTTTTCGCTCGGCATTGCGGATGCGGTGACCGTGCTGGCTGCGACGGCATCGCAGGCCGACGCGGCGGCGACGATCATCGCTAATGCCGTCGATCTGCCCGGGCATCCCGCCATCATCCGGCAACCCGCAAACGAGCTGCAGCCCGACAGCGATCTCGGTGCGCGTCTCGTCACCCGCGCGGTCGGTGAATTGTCGCAGAATGAGATCGCCAATGCGCTGGAATCTGGCGCGGAATGTGCACGGCAATTACTTGATCGCCGACTGATCGAGGGTGCCGTGCTGCGGCTTTGTGGTGATATGCTTGTCATCGGAACCAGGGATATAGAAGAGCAACGACCGCGCCCGCTTGTGCTGGAGAATGCGGTTCATGCCTGAACAGGGAAGCGAAACATGAGCGCGATCATCCGCAAGATCGTCACCGTCGTCGAAGAGACGCAGATGGAGATGGGCCGCCAGGTCTCGCCGCCAACCCGGCGCGCTGCCGCGATCGCCGTGATCGAAAATCCTTTTGCCGGAAAATATGTCGAGGACCTGTCGCCGCTGATCGCGATCGGCGAGGAACTCGGTGAACTCCTGTCGAAGCGCGCGGTCGCCGCACTCGGCATCGATGGTGCGAAGGCGCAGAGCTACGGCAAGGCCGCGGCCGTCGGCGAGAATGGCGAGCTGGAGCACGCCGCCGCGATTCTCCATCCCAAGATGGGCGCGCCGGTGCGCAAAGTCCTGACCAAGGGCGCGGCGCTGATTCCGTCGTCGAAGAAGCGCAGCGGCCCCGGCACGACGCTCGACATTCCGCTCGGCCACAAGGATGCGGCCTTCGTGCGCAGTCATTTCGACGGCATGGAAGTGCAGATCAACGACGCGCCGCGCGCCAACGAGATCATGGTCGCGGTCGCCGTCACCGACAGCGGCCGTCCGCTGCCGCGCGTCGGCGGGCTGACGGTTGCGGAGATCAAGGGCGAAGACGGTTTGAAATAAGGGACGGTTCGGAGAGGCGGGCACAGCTTCTCCGGCATGATCGTGGTCGAGAGACAGAGTTCAAAACTGGAGGTTGGGATGCGAGCAAGAAGCTATTTTGTCGGCGCGGCCTTTGCGCTTCTGGCGGGCGGCATCGGCCATTCGGCCGTGGCTGAGGACATCAAGATCGGCGAGATCAACAGCTACTCGCTGCTGCCGTCCTTCACCGAGCCCTATCGCAAGGGCTGGCAGCTCGCGGTCGAAGAGATCAACGCGGCCGGCGGTATCAACGGCAAGAAGCTCGTCGTCATCTCCAAGGACGACGGCGGCAAGCCGGCGGATGCGCAGACGGCAGCCAACGAGCTCGTCTCCAGCGAGGGCGTCGCGATGCTGACGGGCACGTTCCTGTCCAACATCGGCCTCGCCGTCAGCGACTTCGCCAACCAGAAGAAGGTGTTCTTCCTCGCGGCCGAGCCGCTGACGGACGCGGTGACCTGGGCAAAGGGCAACAAGTACACCTTCCGCCTGCGTCCCTCCAACTACATGCAGGCCGCAATGCTGGTGGAAGCCGCCAGCAAGCTGCCGGCCAAGCGCTGGGCGACAATTGCGCCGAATTATGAATACGGCCAGTCGGCGGTCGCGGTGTTCAAGAAGCTGATGTCGGAGAAGCGCCCCGACATCCAGTGGGTCGACGAGCAGTGGCCGCCGCAGGGCAAGATCGATGCGGGCCCGGTGGTGCAGGCGGTGGCGCAGGCCAATCCGGAAGCCATCCTCAACGTCACCTTCGGCCCCGACCTCGTCAAGCTCGTGCGCGAAGGCAATACCCGCGGCCTGTTCAAGGGACGCGAGGTCGTGTCGTTCCTGACCGGCGAGCCCGAATATCTCGATCCGCTCAAGGACGAGACGCCCGAAGGCTGGATCGTCACCGGCTATCCCTGGTATTCGCTCAAGACGCCCGAGCATGACGCGTTCCTGAAGGCCTATCAGGCCAAGTACAACGACTATCCGCGCCTCGGCTCGATCGTCGGCTACCAGACCATCAAGGCGGCTGCCGCCATCCTGGCCAAGGCCGGCTCGACCGATACCGACAAGATGATCGCAGCCGCTGAAGGTCTCTCGATGCCGTCTCCGTTTGGCGAGATCACGTTCCGCAAGATCGACCACCAGTCGACCCTCGGTGCCTTCGTCGGCAAGACCGCGCAGAAGGACGGCAAGGGCGTGATGGTCGACTTCGCCTACAAGAAGGGCTCGGACTATCTGCCGAGCGATGCCGAAGTCGAGAAGCTGCGGCCGAAAGACTGATGTAAGAGACCCGGGCCTTCATGGTTCGAGACGCGCGGCGTCGCCGCGCTCCTCACCATGAGGGTCCAGACCTCATCCTGAGGAGGCGCGCAGCGCCGTCTCGAAGGATGACGCCAAGGATTGAGACTTAACTAACCCGGACCGCCGATGGCCTTTTACGTCGTACAGTTTCTGACCGGTCTCGCCAGCGCAGCGTCGCTGTTCCTGGTGGCCTCGGGCCTGTCGATCATCTTTGGCGTGACGCGGATCGTGAATTTCGCGCACGGCGCCTTCTACATGATCGGCGCCTACATCGCCTTCACGCTGACGGAGCGATTCTCCGGCGCGTTCGGCTTCTGGGGCGGCGTCGTTGTCGCCGCGCTTGCGGTGGCGCTGATCGGCGTGCTTGTCGAGATGGTGCTGCTCCGGCGCATCTATCACGCGCCCGAACTGTTCCAGCTGCTCGGTACCTTTGGCTTGACCCTGATGGTCGAGGATCTTGTGGTGCTGATCTGGGGACCCGACGATCTCGTCGGCCGCCGCGCGCCGGGCTTCAAGGGCGCGGTCGATTTCTTCGGCCAGAACATCCCGAGCTATGATCTGTTCCTGATCGCGCTGGGCCCGGTCGTGCTCGGCATACTCTGGCTGCTGTTCCAGCGCACGCGCTGGGGCGTGCTGGTGCGCGCGGCGACGCAGGATCGCGACATGGTCGCAGCGCTCGGCGTCAATCAGAAATGGCTGTTCACCTCCGTATTCGCGGTCGGCGTCTTCCTCGCGGCGCTTGGCGGCGCGCTCCAGATCCCGCGCGATGCCGTGCATCACGCGATGGATTTACGCATCATCGTCGAGGTCTTCGTCGTGGTCGTGATCGGCGGCCTTGGCAGCATCGTCGGCGCGTTCGTCGCGGCCGTGCTGGTGTCCGAGCTGAATGCCTTCGGCATCCTTATCTTCCCGAAGATCTCGATCATCCTGGTCTTCCTGGTGATGGCGGTGGTGCTGATCGTCCGTCCGTGGGGCCTGTTCGGCAAGCCGGAGGCGGCCGCGCGCAAGACGCCGGGCCTCACCGTCAATCCCTGGCGGCCGCTGACATCGAACGAACGCTTGGCGGCGCTCGCAGCCCTCGTCATCGCGGCGATGCTGCCGCTGTTCGCCGGCAATTACGCGCTGACCGTCGGCTCGGAGATCGCGATCTTCGTGATCTTCGCCGTCAGCCTGCACTTCCTGATGTCGGTCGGCGGGCTCGCGTCGTTCGGTCATGCCGCTTATTTCGGCCTCGGCGCCTATGGCGTTGCCTTCCTCGCCAAGATGGCGGGGCTGCCGATGATCGTCTGCCTTTTGCTCGGACCGCTGCTCGGCTGCATGGGGGCCGCCGTGTTCGGCTTCTTCGCCGTGCAGCTCTCCGGCGTCTACTTCGCGATGCTGACGCTCGCCTTCGCGCAGATCGTGTGGTCGATCGCGTTTCAGTGGGTGAGCGTCACCGGCGGCGACAACGGAGTCCTGGGCGTCTGGCCCGCGAGCTGGGCGGCGAGCCCGTCGCATTTCTACTGGCTGGCACTCGGTGTTGCGGCGCTCGTGACGGTCGCGCTGCGGGTCATGGTGTTCTCGCCATTCGGCTACGCGCTCCGTGCCACCCGAGACTCGCTGCTGCGCAGCGAGGCGGTGGGCATCAACGCCAAGCGGATCCAGTGGACCGCCTTCGTGATCGCGGGAACGACGGCCGGCATTGGCGGCGCGCTGTTCGCTTACCTCAAGGGCAGCGTCTTCCCGGATAATCTCGGCATCTCGCTCTCGGTCGATGCACTGGTCATGGTGCTGCTCGGTGGCGTCGAGACGGTGTCGGGCGGGGTGATCGGCGCGATCGTCTACAAGGCGCTGAACATCTGGCTGGTGAGCCAGACCGATCTGTCAAAGCTCGTGCTCGGCGGCTTCATCGTGCTGATCGTCGTCGTCTTCCCCAAGGGCATCGTCGGCATGCTGGAGATGCTGGCGCAGCGCCACAGGAAGTCTTCGCCGCCGGGATCTTCCCTGCTGGCCAAGCCGATCGAGTCTGCCGAATGAGCGTCGCACCCCCACTTCTCGCGGTCGAAGGCCTGACCAAATCCTACGGTGGCATCCACGCCGTGCGCGGCGTCTCGTTCTCGCTGCGCGCCGGCGAGATTTTGGCGCTGATCGGTCCGAATGGCGCCGGCAAGAGCACCTGCTTTGACATGCTTAACGGCCAGAACAAGCCTGATACCGGCCATGTTCGCCTGCTTGGCGAGGAGACCACCGGCAAGAAGCCGCGCGAGATATGGCGGCTCGGCGTCGGACGCACCTTCCAGATCACCGCGACCTTCGCCACCATGACCGTGCGCGAGAACGTCCAGGTCGCGCTGATCTCGCACGGCAAGCAATTGTTCAATCTCTGGGGCTCGGCGCCGAATGTCGACCGCGGCGAGGCAGGCCGGCTGCTCGAGCTCGTCGGCATGGGCGGCTACGCCGATCGCCCCTGCGGCGAGCTTGCCTATGGTGACCTCAAGCGGCTCGAGCTTGCCGTCGCGCTCGCCAATGATCCGAAGCTTCTGCTGATGGACGAGCCGACCGCCGGCATGGCGCCGCGCGAGCGCGTTGAGCTGATGCGGCTCACCGCGCAAATCGCACGAGAGAAGTCGATTGGCGTGCTTTTCACCGAGCACGATATGGACGTCGTGTTCGAGCATGCCGACCGCATCATCGTGTTGAATCGGGGAGCGCTGATCGCCGAGGGCTCGCCGGCCGAGGTCCGCGGCAATCCGCAGGTGCAGGCGATCTATCTCGGTGAAGGCCTGCTTTACGAGGCCGGGCATCGCGAGGGAACCTCGGCATGAAGCTCACGGTGCAGGACCTCAACAGCCATTACGGCCCGGCGCATATCCTGTTCGACATCGGCTTCGAGGTCGGCGAGGGCGAGGTGGTGGCGCTGCTCGGGCGCAACGGCGCCGGCAAGTCGACGACATTTCGCTCGATCGTCGGCCTCGTCGCGCAACGGACCGGCCGCATCATGTTCGAGGGCAAGGACGTCTCCGCACGCCCGACGCATGAGATCGTACGCGAGGGCCTCGGCTATGTGCCGGAAGAGCGGCGCATCTTCACCGATCTGACGGTGGAAGAGAATCTCGAAGTCGGCCGCCAGCCGAAGCGTCCGAACGCGCCATACTGGACCCGCGAAAAGTTGTTCTCGCTGTTTCCGAATCTCGGCGAGATGAAGGGGCGTCCGGGCGGCCGCATGAGCGGCGGCGAGCAGCAGATGCTGACGATCGCGCGCACGCTGATGGGCAACCCGTCACTGGTGCTGCTGGACGAGCCCTCGGAAGGCCTGTCGCCCAAAATCGTGGAGCAGATGGTCGATGCCATCCTGACCATGAAGAAGGAGGGCGTCAGTATCGTCGTCTCCGAGCAGAATTTGCACTTTGCGCGGCTGATTTCCGATCGCGCCTACATCATCGAGCGTGGCCGCATCTGCTTCGGCGGGACCATGGCCGAGCTCGACGCGCGTCCGGATATCCGCGACGCGCATCTGTCGTTGTGAGAGCAAAGAGAAGGGCAGCGAGCGGATGGCGAGAAGTGTCACGGCGAAGAAGAGCGTGAAGCAGGGCAAGCCGCCTTACGTGCTCGACGAGCAGGTCGGCTTCATCCTGCGTCAGGTCTGGCAGCGCCACAGCTCGATCTTCTCGCGCGATATCGGCACCAATCTGACGCCGACGCAGTGGGCGGCGGTCTCGAAGCTCGCCGAGACCGGGCCCTGCTCGCAGAACCAGCTCGGACGTCTCACGGCAATGGATGTCGCGACCATCAAGGGCGTGATCGACCGCCTGACGGCACGTGGCTTGACCGAGACCAGCCAGGATCCCGAGGACGGACGGCGCCTCTTGGTGAGCCTGACGCGTGCCGGTCAGCAGCTTGCGGAAAAGCTCGCGCCGAATGCGATTGCGATCACCCGCGAGACGCTGGCGCCGCTCGACGCGAAAGAGCGCGAGCTGCTGATGGCGTTGTTGAACAAGCTGCGGTGAACTACAATCCATCACCGTCACCCTGAGGTGGCCGCCTCTTCAGCGGCCCTCGAAGGGCGACGGCCCGGCTGCATCTCGGCCGTGCATCCTTCGAGGCTCGCCTTGCTTCGCAAGACGAGCACCTCAGGATGACGGGTTTGGCTCTTGCGCCGGCGACTACTTCGCCACTACTTCCGGCACCCGGCCGGCCGGCGGCGTGTTGCGGCTGCGCTGGGTGCGCACGATGCCGTCGATGATGGTCATGCCGATGCCGGGGAGGTCGCCGAGCTGGACGCTCTCCAGGATGGTCTTGCCGGGCGAATGCTGCGCCTTGTCCATGATGACGAAATCGGCGGAGCGGCCGAGCTCGATCAGGCCGCAGTCGAGCTGACGCATCCGCGCGGTGTTGCCGGTGGCCAGGCAGAACGCGATCTCGGCCGGCAGATCGCCGAGCGAGGATAGCATCGAGACCATGCGCAGAATGCCGAGCGGCTGCACGCCGGAGCCGGCGGGAGCGTCGGTGCCGAGGATGACGCGATGCAGGTCGCCCATCTCGCGCGCGATGCGCAGCGTGAACAGGGCCGAGCGCTCATTGCCGTTGTGCACGAGCTCGAGGCCGCGCTTGCAGCCCTCGCAGATGCAACGGATCTGATCGTCCGGGAGCGCGGTGTGGCCGCCGTTGATATGGCCGACCACATCGGTGTCGGCCTCCAGCACCACGTCCTTGTCGATCAGGCCGGAGCCGGGGATCGAGGGGCCGCCGGTGTGGATGGTGCTCTGGATGCCGTATTTGCGGGCCCAGCCGACCATCTTGCGGGCTGTCGGGCCGTCCTTGACGCCGCCAAGACCGACTTCGCCGAGCAGCTTGACGCCGGCCGCGGCCAGCTCCTTGAAATCCTCCTCGACCATCTCGCATTCGATCACGGGCGCACCGGCGTGAACCTTCACGCCGCCGGGACGCAAATTCCAGAAGGCGCGCTGGGCGAAGATGGCCATCGCTTTCAGCCCGACGACATCGCGCGGGCGGCCGGGCATGTGAACCTCGCCGGCGGAAATCATCGTGGTGACGCCGCCATGGAGGTTGCTGTCGATCCAGCCGATCTGGTTCTGCCGCGGCGTCCAGTCGCCGGCCACAGGGTGGACGTGGCTGTCGATCAGGCCCGGCGCCACCGTGGTGCCGTTGGCTTCGACGATCGTGGTGGCATCTTCCGTGTTGACGTCCTTGAAGCGGCCGATCGCGGTGATCTTGCCGTTCTCGGCGACGATGGTGTCTCCGTCCAGGATCGGCTTTTCCATCGCGCCGGACAGGATCAGGCCAATATTGCGGATCACGAGCTTCGAGGGTCCGGCGGCCTGGGGTGCGTCATGCGCCATGGAAGGGGTCCTTATTCCTAACTGCAACGCTTTCGATCTTGGGCAGCCTTGACCGCGGGATCAAGCAGGATTATTCATTAGTATACGAATGATCGTGTACAAACGACGCATAGCTGCCCGCCTCGAGACCGCATAGACGCGACACGGATAGGTGAGATGAGCAATTTCAATCAGGAAAGCGTTTTGAGCGTCCACCACTGGACCGACACGCTGTTCTCCTTCAAGACCACCCGCAGCCCGACCTTCCGTTTTCGCAACGGCGAGTTCACCATGATCGGGCTCAAGGTCGGCGAGAAGCCGCTGCTGCGGGCCTACAGCGTCGCGAGCGCCAATTACGAGGACACCCTCGAATTCTTCTCGATCAAGGTGCCGGACGGCCCGCTGACCTCGCGGCTCCAGCATCTGAAGCAAGGCGACGAGATCATCGTCAGCCGCAAGGCTACCGGCACACTCGTCATCGACAATCTGGAAGACGGCCGCAACCTCTACCTCATCGGCACCGGCACGGGGCTGGCGCCGTTCCTGAGCGTGATCAAGGACCCCGAGACCTACGAGCGGTTCGAGAAGGTCGTGCTGCTGCACGGCTGCCGGCATGTGAAGGAACTCGCCTATGGCGAGATGATCACCGAGCACCTGCCGAAGGACGAGATGCTCGGCGAGTACATCCAGAACCAGCTGATCTACTACCCGACCGTGACCCGCGATCCCTTCCGCAACCGCGGCCGCATCACCGACCTCATCACCTCGGGCAAGCTGTTCGCGGATATCGGTCTGCCGGCGATCGAGGCGGCCCATGACCGTGTCATGATCTGCGGCAGCCCGGCGCTGGTAGCTGATACCCGCGTGCTCCTGGGCGAGCGCGGTTTTGTCGAAGGCAACCACGGCGAACCGGCCCAGTTCGTAGTCGAAAAGGCGTTTGCCGAGCGCTAAGCCGGGAATACCCGCACAATAACACCGTATTTTCGCCTTCGGCCGGGCGTTGCCCTGCCGATTCGGCGCTTGATACACTGTGGGAACGAATCAGCGGAGTTCCCACATGGTTGCGGACAGCGACAGCAACATCGCCTGGCACCGGGTTCAGTTGAAGAAGAACCGCGCCGAGTTGAAGGCGCTCGAGACCGCGCGCTTCACGATGGGCGAGATCGCGTCCTCGAAGCGCGAGGGCCAGACCCAGAAGACGATTGCGGACCTCAAGCGCAAGATCTTGCAGTCCGAGCGTGCGATCGCCGACCACGACAAGCGCACGCGCCGTCCGCTCGGCACCGATGTGCAAAGCCTGAGCAATGGCAGCTGGAGCCATTGGGATGCCTATACCAACCAGCAGCAGCGCAAGGCCGGTCCGCGCTCGCCGGGGCGTGGTTAGCCCCGTTGCGTGAAGCCTGGTTCCAGCCCTTGCGCCCACGGCGCCGCACACCATCTGGTTGAGGCGCCACCAACCAGTTCGGTGATCCGATGGCACCGCGGCTCGATTTCACCAGCGAGGCCTTCTTTCGCGATCCGCCTAAGGCCATCGAGGCCTTGCGGGCGTCCGGCCCTGTCGTCGCGACGCGCTTTCCGCTTGTCGGCGACGTCTGGATCACCACAACCCACGATGCGACCGCGCAGGTTCTGAAGGACAGCACGATCTTCACGCTGCGCAAGGAAGACGGCGAAGTTGCCGGTCTGCGCTGGTGGATGCCGAGGCTGGTCAGGACCATCGCCAACAACATGCTGACGATGGACGAGCCGGATCACACCAGGCTGCGCAGCATCGTGGACGAAGCCTTTCGCCGCCGCGCCATCGTCGCGATGGAGCCGCGCGTCCATGCCATTGCGGATGGTCTGGCCGACGAGCTGTTTGCGAAGGGCAGCCCGGCCGATCTCGTCCAGAGCTATGCGCGCATCCTGCCGCTCTCGGTGATCTCCGAGCTTCTTGGCCTGCCCTTGGCCGATCGGCCGCGCTTCATCGCCTGGGCCAATGCGATGTCCTCGCTGACGAACGTCGTCAGCTTCTTTCGTCTGTTGCTCGCGTTCCGCAAGATGCGCTCTTATCTCGAACAGCAATTGCAGATCGCGCGCGAGCGGGGCGGCGAGGGCCTGATTGCCGAGCTGGTCCAGGTCGAGCGCGAGCGCGGTGAAATCACGCCGGACGAAATGGTCTCGATGGTGTTCCTGCTGCTTGCGGCGGGCTCGGAGACCACCACGCATCTCATAAGCGGCTCGGTTTACGAACTGCTCAGGAATCCGGAACTGCGTGACTGGTTGGAAGAGGACTGGAGCCGTGCCGGGCTGGCGGTGGAAGAGTTTTTGCGCTTCGTCTCTCCGGTGCAGTTCTCGAAGCCGCGTTACTTGCGGCGCGATGTCGATCTCGATGGCGTGCGCCTCAAGAAGGGCGACCGCGTCATGGTCATGCTCGCGGCGGCGAACATGGACCCGGCGGTGCATGACGAGCCCGAGCGGCTCGATCTCGAACGCAAGCCGAACCGCCACATCTCCTTCGGCACGGGAATCCATTTCTGCCTCGGACATCAACTGGCGCGGATCGAAGGCGCGTGCGCGCTCCAGGCGCTGTTTACCCGCTGGCCGCGGCTCGGTCTCGCGGTCGATCCGTCGCAGATTCATTGGCGCAAGCGGCCGGGTATCCGCGCGATTGCGACACTGCCGGTGATCGCGTCCGATCGTCAGCCCGTCGATTTGCGCGATGCGACGACATCGCGTTCCCAGCCGAACACGGAGCGGCCGTCGAGGTCAGGAGAGGCTGCACGTTCGCCCGCGATGTAGGTCTCGACCGACGGCCCGCTTGCGGTTCGTTCCAGTCGCCGCGCCTGGTCGTCGAGGCGCCTGATCGCCTGCATCTCTTCTTCGCGCCCGAGCTTTGCGTTCTGGATCGCGCCCTTCAGCACGCGGATGGTCTCGTCATAGACCTTGATCGGGACAGGGTAGGGATGCCGATCCTTGCCGCCATGGGCGAGCGAGAAGCGCGCCGGGTCGTTGAAGCGATAAGGTGCGCCGTGTACGACTTCGGCAACCATCGCGAGCGACCGCACGGTGCGCGCACCGACGCCCGGGGTCAGCAAGAGCTCGGGGAAGTCGACCGGGCCGCGCTCGGCGGCGGCCGCGAGCGTACCGTGCAGGCGGCGAGCGAACACGTCCTTCGGTCGGACATCGTGATGCGCGGGCATGATCAGATGCGGCAGCATCGCCTGCGCGGGCTCGGGCGGAGTCCCGCTGAGCCGCTCGAATTCGGTGAGGATGCGATCGGGGCCGAGGTCGGTCAGCAGTTCGAGCTGCGCATTGCGCGAAACGTCGGCGCGATGGTCGGTGAGATTGACGATCTCGCCTTGCTGCGGACCGTCGATCGCGCTGTGGGGCGCGTCGACAAAACTCTTCAGCGCTTCCGAGTGCCAGTGATACCGGCGAGCCTGGCGCTTGTCGCCGTTCATGCCCTGCTGCACGACCGTCCACTTCGCATCGGCGGTGACGAAGAAGCCGTGCAGATAGAGATCAAAGCCGTCCTGGACGGCGGCGCTGTCGACCTTCGCCACCAGCCGGCTGGCGCGCGTGAGACCCGCGCCGTCGAAGCCGACGCGGTCGCCGAGCTGCAGCAACTCGTCCGGTGTCCTGCGCGAATGCTGGCCGCGGCCGCCGCAGACATAGATGCCGAGCTCGTCCTGAAGCGGGCCAAGCCCACGCTTCAGCGCGCCGATCACGGAGGTCGTTATCCCTGAGGAGTGCCAGTCCATCCCCATCACGGCGCCGAACGACTGGAACCAGAAGGGATGCGACAGACGCTGCATGAACGCATCGCGGCCGTAATGATGCACGATCGCCTGCGTGACGATTGCGCCCAGCGAGGCCATGCGGTTCGCCAGCCAAGGCGGAACCCGTCCGGTGTGGAGAGGAAGATCGGCGCTGCCGGTTCGTCTGGTCATGATGAATTGATAGCCCAACCCGGCGTCGATTACATCGCTATCCGTCGAATTGCGCTACGCGAAGCGCGGCGCAGGAGAATCTACTCCCGCGTCGCCTTGGTCGCGCCGCGCAGGCCCGCCTGCTGCTGGATCGTGTCCAGCGCACCGGACGACTGCTCCTCTGTGACGAAGCTGTTGAGCAGAGGAAGCGCGGCCTCGCGTCCCCTGGGGATTGCGATGGCCATGTGCTCGGCGCCCCAATTGCTGTCGAGGATTTTCGCGCCCGGCAGCTGGTCGGACATTTCGAACAGTGTCGGCTTGTTGGTGGCGTAGAGATCGATCTCGCCACGGCCGAACATGGCGATGGCAACCTTGACGCTCTCGGCGGGCACGATGGTCGCGTTCTTGAATTTTGCCGGCAGCGTACGCTCGGAGGTCGAGCCTTTGGTCACGCCAATCTTCACGCCGGGTTTGTCGATATCCTCGATCCCGGAGATCGGCGAGTTCGCGGGAACGAGAAAGCCGAGCTCGATCGCCAGCACAGGCTGGCTGAAGCTGACCTCATTGGCGCGGGCCGGGGTGGCGTTGGTCACGGTGAAGTCGACCTGGCCGTCGTGGATCGCGGTGACGATGTCGGCGACACGCTGAAACCGGACATAGTCGACTGCGACGCCGAGTCGTTTGGCCAGCTCGCCGCCGAGATCGTAGGCGAGGCCGTGCGGTTTGCCGGCTGCATCCGTGACCATCGAGGTCGGGCTGCCCGGATAGATGCCGACGCGCAAGGCGCCGCTCGGCGCCAGCAGCTTTGCTTCTCCGTCGGCGTGCGCGGGCGGGCCGACCAGGCTGACGACGGCGAAGGCGAGCAGGGCCGTATGCGCAACATGCTCAAATGTGGTCCTCATGTGAAGGGCCTCACTGCGCGCGGATGTCGGCAGCCTTCAGCACCGGCTCCCATTTGGTCGCCTCGGCGTGCATGTAGGCGTCAAAGTCCTTGGCCGAGGAGCCGACCGGGGCCGCGCCGATCTTGCCGAGCGTGGAGAGCACGTTCGCATCCTGCAACGCCGCCTTCAGGTCGGTCTCGAGTTTTGCGACGATCTCCGGCGGCATTTTTGCAGGTCCAAGCACGCCCCACCAGACCGAGACGTCGTAGCCGGGGACGCCGGACTCGGCGATGGTCGGGACATCGGGCAGCGCCTTGGAACGTTCGGCCGAGGTCACCGCGAGCGCGCGCACCGGGCCGCCTTCGAGCTGGCCAATGGCTTCCGCGAGCGGATTGATGCTGAGCGGGATTTCGCCCGCGATCACGGCGGTGAGCGCCGGCGCGCCGCCCTTGTAGGGGATCGCGACGATCTTGGTGCCGGACATGTGTTTCAGAAGCTCGCCGGCGAGATGCGCCGAGGTGCCGTTGCCGGACATGCCATAGGAGAGCTTGTCAGGCTCCTTCTTTGCCGCGGCCAGGAGATCGCCGAGCGTCTTGTAGGGACTGTCCTTCGCCACGACGATCGCGAGCGGCGAGGACGCGACTTCACTGATCGCGGTAAAATCCTTGAACGTGTCGTAGGGCACGCTCGGATAGATGAACTGGTTCAGCGGATGGCCGCTGGCCACCAGGATCAGCGTGTAGCCATCGGGCGCCGCCTGCGTCAGCGCCTGCGAGGCGACAATGCCGCCGGCGCCTGGCCGGTTCTCGACCACGGGCTGCTGGCCCCAGGTTTTTGCGAGCGCCTGGCCGAGCGTCCGCGCCAGCACGTCGACCGCGCCGCCGGCCGCATAGGGCACGAGGATGTGGACCGGCTTGCTCGGATAATTGTCGGCGGCCTGCGCGATGTTGCCCGCGAGCAGCAGGCCGGCGCCGAGCATCAAGGCGCCGATCTTCGTGTTCAAACCCAGCATACTTCAGCACTCCTTGGGGCATTCGCGCCGCGCGGTCGTCTTCCGAGCCGCTTTCGGACGTTGCCCGTGGTTTTTGTTGACGAGACCTGATCTTTTGTACGATAGTACAAATCACATGGTACGCAAGCCCACCAGCAAGGAAACGGCCCGCAAGCCGAACATGCGCGAGGCGATCCTCGCCGCGGCCGAGGAGCTGTTCGCCACCAACGGCTTCAATGCCGTCTCGGTGCGCGACATCGCGCAGGCCGCAGGGGCCAATCCCGGCAGCGTGACCTATCATTTCAAGACCAAGGACGGCCTGCTGCTGGAGATCTACCGGCGCCATTGCGGGCCGATGAACTTGCGCCGCTCGGAGTTGCTCGCCGCCGCCAAGCGCGTGCGCGATCTGCAGGACCGGCTCGAAGCGGTGGTGCGGGCCTATGTGGTGCCGGCCTTCACCTCGGGCAGCGATCTCGCGGGCGGCGGGGCACGCTTCACGCGGCTTCGCGCCGTGATGTCGGCCGAGGGCAACGAGGTCGCGCGAAAAATCATTGCGCAGACGTTTGACGACACCAGCCACGCCTTCATCGACGCGATCCACGACAGCCTGCCGCACATTCCGCGCACCGACATCGTCTGGCGCAGCCACTTCCTGCTCGGCGCACTCTATTACTCGCTGGTGACGCCGGACCGCGTCTCGCGCCTGTCGCGCGGCGAGACCGACGGCGGCGATCCCGCCAATGCCATTGAGCAATTGGTGCAGGCCACTGTTGCGGCGTTCCAGGCGCCGGCCCTGGATCAGGCCGCGCCGGCGCGGCGTCGGACTGTTGCAAGCAGCAAGACTTGAAAGAAACCGCCCGAGGGGGGCGCGTAGTGGCGCTTCCGCTCGCAAGCGGACATGTGATGGGGTGTTGAAGGACATGAACAGGCGGGAGTGCTTGCATCTCTTGACCGGATTGGCCGGCGCCGCGCTCGCGAGCGAAACGCGCGCGCAAGGGGCCGAACCAAAGACGATGCCGACGATCACGCCGCCGGACCCGAATCCCAAGACGCCGTCGTTCAAGCTGCCAGCAAAATCCTGCGACAGCCACACCCACGTCTTCGGGCCCGCGTCGCGCTATCCTTTCTCGGAAAAGCGGCCCTACAACACCGCTGATGCGCCGCTGGAGATGTTCCGCAGCGTTCATGAGAAGATCGGCGTCGAGCGCTGTGTGATCGTCAATGCGACCGTGCACGGCACCGACAACCGCATCGTCACCGATGCGATCGCGCAGAGCGAAGGTGCCTACAAGGGCATCGCCAATATCAGCGACGAGATGACCGAACAGGAGCTGGCGGCGCTCGACAAGGGCGGCATCTGCGGCTGCCGTTTCGCCTTCCTCAAGCGTCTCGGCGGCGTCGGCGACATGACCAAGTTCCAGCGGATCGTGCATCGCGTCGCCGCGCTCGGCTGGCACATCGACGTGTATTTCGAGCCCGGCACGATCGCCGAATTCGCGCCGATCCTCACCGCACTGCCGACGCCTTATGTGATCGACCACATGGGGACGGTTCAGGCTGCCAAGGGCCTCGACGATGCCGGCTTCACAGCGCTGCTCGATCTTCAGAAGAAGGACGATAAGTGCTGGGTCAAGATCACCGGCCTCGAACGCGCGTCGGCCGCCGGCAAGCCGTTCCATGACGCGGTGCCGTTCGCCAAGGCGCTGATCGACAATGCACCCGAGCGTGTCATCTGGGGGACCGACTGGCCACACCCCAACGTCAAGATCATGCCGAATGACGGCGATCTCGTTGATCTCATTCCCCTCTATGCGCCCGATGACAAGGTCCGGCAAAAGCTGCTCGTCGACAATCCCGCGCGCCTTTTCAAGTTCAGCTGATGAATATGATGTACACGCCGACCATTCCGCCGCCGGATCCGAACACGCGCACGCCGAAATTCAGGCTGCCGAAGCTGTCCTGCGATGCGCATTGCCACATCTTCGGGCCCGGCGCGAAATACCCTTACGCGCCTGACCGATCCTACACGCCGCCGGATGCGCCGCTTGAGGACTTCAAGGTCTTGCACGCCAAACTCGGCGTCGAGCGCGCGGTCATCGTCAATGCCAGCGTGCACGGTACCGACAACACGGTTGCGCTCGACGCCATCGCGCAGAGCAATGGCGCCTATCGCGCGGTTGCCAATATCGACGACAGCATTACCGATCGTGAGCTTCGTGTGCTGCACGAAGGCGGCTTCCGCGGCTGCCGGTTCAATTTCGTCCGCCATCTCGGCGGCGTCCCCGACAAGCGCGTGTTCAACCGCATCGTCGCCATGGTCGCGCCACTCGGCTGGCACATCGATCTGCATTTCGATGCGATCGACCTGCCTGAATATGCCGACATGCTGACAAGGCTGCCGCTGAGCTACACCATCGACCATATGGGCCGGGTGAAGGCGTCGGAAGGGCTCGACCAGTTGCCGTTCCGGATCCTGATCGAGCTGATGCAGCGCGACGAAAAGTGCTGGGTCAAGATCTGCGGTTCGGAACGAGTCTCCTCGGCCGGTCCGCCCTTCACGGACGCGGTGCCGTTCGCGCGAAAGATCGTCGAGACCGCGCCCGATCGCATCATCTGGGGCACCGATTGGCCGCATCCGAACGTCAAGGTGATGCCGAATGACGGCGACCTCGTCGATCTGATCCCGCTGTTCGCGCCGGAGCCGGCGTTTCAGCAGAAGATTCTGGTCGACAATCCCGCGCGCCTGTTTGGATTCGACGAATGACCGCGATGGCGATCGACAAGCCGCGCGGGCGGGTCTGGTGGAAGGAGCTCTGGATCCAGGTGCTCATTGCCATGGCGGCCGGCATCGCGCTTGGGATCGTCAGTCCCGAGGCGGGCGCAAAGATGCAGCCGCTCGGGGATGCCTTCATCAAGGCGATCCGGATGCTGATCGCGCCGATCATCTTCTGCACCGTCGTCCACGGCATCGCCCATATGGCCGACATGGCGCGGGTCGGACGCGTCGCGGTGAAGGCGATCGTCTATTTCGAGGTCATGACCACGATCGCGCTGATCATCGGTCTCATTGCGGTCAATGTGCTCAAGCCCGGCGCCGGCATGAACATCGATCCGGGCAGCATCAATGCCAGCGCGGTCGAGCCTTACGTCAAGCAGACCGCCGTGATCGGCTTCGTGCCGTTCCTGATGAACATCGTGCCCGCGACGTTCATCGGCGCGTTTGCCGAGGGCAATATCCTCCAGGTCCTGTTCATTTCGGTGCTGTGCGGCTTTGCGCTGGTGCAGCTCGGTGAGCGCGCCGCGCCGCTGGTCAATCTGATCGACATCGCCGCGAAGATGGTGTTCGCCGTGGTCGGCTTCGTGATGTGGGCAGCGCCAATCGGGGCGTTTGGTGCCATCGCGTTCACGGTCGGCAAGTTCGGCGTCGGCTCGCTGGCCTCGCTCGGCAAGTTGCTGGGTGGGTTCTATCTCACCTGCGTCATCTTCATTATCGTGGCGCTCGGCCCGGTGGCGAGGCTCTGCGGCTTCTCGCTGCTGAAGCTGATCCGTTACATCTGGGAAGAGCTGCTGATCTGCATCGCCACCACATCGTCCGAGACGGTGCTGCCGCGGATGCTGACCAAGCTGGAGAAGGCGGGTTGCGAGAAGAGCGTGGTCGGCCTCGTGATCCCGACCGGCTATTCCTTCAATCTCGACGGCACCTGTCTCTACCTCGCCGCCGCTTCAGTGTTCCTGGCGCAAGCCACCAACACACCGTTCGGGCTCACCGAGCAGATCGAGCTGCTGCTGATCCTGCTCGTGACCTCAAAGGGCGCGGCCGGCATCGCGGGCGCGGCCTTTGTCGTGCTGGCGGCGACGCTGTCCGCCACCGGCTCCATTCCGGTGACGAGCGTCGCGCTGGTGCTCGGCATCCATCGCCTGATGTCGCAGGGGCTGACGCCGACCAATCTGATCGGGAACGCGGTCGCGACCATCGCGATTGCCAAATGGGAAGGCGCGCTCGATCAGGAGCGCTTGAAGCGCGTCCTCGACGGCGAGGAACCCGTGGCCGCCGCGGCTTGATGATTTTGCTGCCGGCATGACGCTGGCAGCCTATGATGCTGACGAACGAAAGAGGGGAGTTCTCCCATGAAAACAGGTCTCGTGGTCACCGCCCATCCCGGCGATTTCGTCTGGCGTGCCGGTGGCGCCATCGCGCTGCATGCGAAGAAGGGCTATCGCATGAAGATCGTGTGCATGTCCTTTGGCGAGCGCGGCGAGAGCCAGTTCGCCTGGAAGGAAAAGGGCGCGACACTGGAATCGGTCAAGGCCGGCCGCAAGGATGAGGCAGAGCGGGCGGCAAAGCTGCTGGGTGCCGAGATCGAGTTCTTCGATTGCGGCGATTATCCTCTGAAGCTGACCGAGGCGCATTTCGACCGCATGGTCGATATCTACCGCGAGCTCAATCCGAGCTTCGTGCTAACCCACGCGCTGGAAGACCCCTACAATTTCGACCATCCGAACGCGGCGCATTTCGCGCAGGAGACCCGCGTGGTCGCGCAGGCCATGGGCCACAAGCCCGGCGCACAGTACCAATATTCGGCGCCGCCGGTGTTCCTGTTCGAGCCGCACCAGCCCGAACAGTGCAATTACAAGCCGGACGTGCTGCTCAAGATCGACGAAGTCTGGAAGGAGAAGTACGAGGCGTTCCAGATCCTCGCCGCGCAAAAGCATCTTTGGGGCTATTACGAACGCGTCGCGCTCAACCGCGGCATCCAGGGCAGTCGCAATACCGGCATTCCGATGACCTACGGCGAGGCCTATCAGCGCCTGTTCCCGACCGTTGCGGAGGTGCTGGCATGAAGCCCGTCGTCGTTCGCAACATCAAGCGTGCCGATCCCGCGGGGATGGCGGAATACGGCGTCTCGACCGTGCACGAGGCCTATGGTCGCCTCGGCCTGATGAAGCCGTACTTGCGGCCCGTCTGGGCCGGCGCATCGATCGCAGGTCCCGCCGTCACCGTACTGGCGCAGCCAGGCGACAACTGGATGATCCATGTCGCGGTCGAACAGTGCAGGAAGGGCGACATCCTCGTCGTCGGCTGCACCACCGACAATACCGATGGCATGTTCGGCGAGCTGCTGGCGACCTCGCTGCAAGCGCGTGGCGTGCAGGGGCTGATTATCGATGCCGGCTGCCGCGACGTCAAAGCGCTGCACGAGATGAATTTTCCGGTGTGGTCGCGCGCGGTCTCGGCCAAGGGCACGGTCAAGGCCACGCTCGGCTCGGTCAACGTCCCCGTGGTCTGCGCCGGCGTCAACGTCGATCCCGGCGACATCATCGTCGCAGATGACGACGGCGTCGTCGTGGTGCCGAAACGCTATGCCGCCGGGGTCGCCGAGAAGGCGAAGAAGCGCAACGCCGACGAAGGTGGCAAGCGCCAGCGCCTCGGCTCGGGCGAACTGGGCCTCGACATGTACAGCATGCGCGAGGCGCTGGCGAAGGCGGGGCTGGTCTACGTCGACAATCCCGAAGACGTCTGATCGGCGAGAGAGAAGCGGAGCGCGCAAATGGATCGTCTCAAGCTGAAGGCGGTGCTCGGCAGTCACCCCCATGTCAAGGCGGTGAAGAGCGGCGAGCTTCGCTCCGACCTCTTCGACCTCGACTTCATCGAGTACACGCCGACCAACGCGGCGTTCAAGCCGATGGTGCGCGAGCAGGCGTTCGACGTCTGCGAGATGGCGATCGTCACCTATCTGATGGCAAAGGCGCACGGCAAGCAGCTGGTGCTGCTGCCGGCGACCATGATGGGCCGCTTCCAGCATACCCATGCGTTGTATAATCCGGCGCAGGGAACGCTCGGGCCGTCCGATCTCGAAGGCAAGCGCGTCGGCATCCGCTCGTTCACGACGACAACGGGCGCCTGGATCAGGGGCATTCTCGCCAACGACTACGACGTCAATCTCGACAAGATCCGCTGGGTGACGTTCGAGGATCCGCATGTCGCCGAGTATGTCGACACCACCGAGCGCGCGCCGAAGGACAAGAAGGTCCTGCAGATGCTGCTCGACGGCGAGGTCGACGCCGTTCTCGGCGAGATCTCCGATAATCCCAAGCTGAAGTCGCTCTTCCCCGATCCGGCGGCTGAGGCCGCCAAATGGTATGCCCGCCGCGGCGTGGTGCCGGTCAATCATCTCGTGGTCGTGACCGAGCAGCTTGCAGAATCGCGCCCCGATGTGGTCGCGGGCGTCTATGATCTGCTCAAGCGGAACAAGGAACAGGCTGGACCTGCGGCGACGCCCGACTTCGTGCCGTTCGGGGTCGAGGCGAACCGAAAACCGCTGGAGCTGATCGTCGACTATGCATTCCAGCAGGCGCTGATCCCGCGCCGCTATGCGGTCGAGGAGCTGTTCGACGTGACGACGCGAGGGCTGAACTGATGGCAGATCCGAAGCGGTGGCAGATCGGGCTGGTTGGCTATGGCGAGGTCGGCCGGATCCTGGCCGAGGATTTGCGCGAGCAGGACAGCAAGGTCGCCGCTTATGACATCAAGCTCGGCGGCGAGCAGGGCGCGCCGCTGAAGAAGCATGCGGCGAAGTTCGGCGTGACGCTCGCGGCGTCTCACGCGGAGCTGACCGCAAAATCCGATTTCATCATCTCAGCCGTTACCGCGAGCCAGGCCGTCCCGGTCGCAAAGGCCTGCGCGTCGGCCATCAACCAGGGCACCTGGTTTCTCGACTTCAACTCGGCCTCGCCCGGCGCCAAGCGGCGCGCGGCGGCGCTGGTCGATGGCGCGGCCGGGCGCTATGTCGAGGGCGCCGTGATGACCTCGGTGCCGCCTTATCGGATCAAGGTGCCGCTGCTGCTCGGCGGTCCCGGCGCGAAGGAGCTCGAGCCGCTGCTGAACGCGATCGGCTTTGCAGCGAAAGTTGCGAGCGACAAGCTCGGTGTGTCCTCGGCCGTGAAGATGTGCCGGAGCATCATGATCAAGGGTCTCGAGGCCATGGTCATCGAGAGTTTTACGACCGCGCGCGCCTATGGCGTCGAGGATGCGGTGCTGGCGTCGCTCACGGAGACGTTTCCGGCGATCAATTGGGAGAAGCAGGGCGCTTATTGCTTCCAGCGCGTGATCGAGCACGGCCGCCGCCGCGCCGAGGAGGTGCGCGAGGTCGCCGAGACCGTGCGCGAGGCGGGGCTGACGCCGTGGTCGGCGCAGGGCACGGCCGAGCGTCAGGCCTGGGTCGCCGATCTCGCCGATGAAGGCCTGTTCGGCACGAAGGGTACGAAAGAGTTCGCGCGGAGCGCCGATTGGCGCACGGAAGCGGATCGCATTCTCGCCAAGGTCAAGCGCTAGCGCTGACCGCGAGCGTTCAGCTCAGGATCCTAACGCTGTCGCGATAGCCGGAGATTTCGTCGCGTGCAGCCTCAATCAAATCGATCAGGCTCTTGGCGTTGCGGGCAACGTCCTTGGTGCGCTCGGTCCTGAACTCGGTCAGGATCATGCGAATGCACTTGCCGGCTGTATCGAGCGTCCACAGCGCGTGGGCCATGTCGCCCTGCGAATGGATTGCCGAGATGTCGAGGCCCGACAAGACTTCGCCGATGCCGCTCAATCGCTTGACGGCCGTCTCGGCGGGCGTGCTGGCCCGGATGGACTGATAATCAATGCTGCTGAATGCGCTGAACATATCCATAACTTCCCCCACGAACGCAGACGGTCAGTGCGCGTCCCAGTATGGTTAGCGCTGCCTTTCTCGCAATGCGTTGGGCTACGGTCCGGGATTCTACCGGGCTCGGATTTGGCGGTAAGATCGTGTCGGAAAGGTACGATGATCAGCGAGTTTTCCCGACAATCGTACCGTTAGACGCGACGAGCATACCTGCCTTGTAGACGGCGCGGCCCTGCGGCACCGCGACGACGGCCTCTGGAACATGTTCTACGTCCAGCGTCACGAAATCCGCCTTGGCGCCGACGCGCAGGCCGTAGCCCTCGAGCCGCAGTGCCTTGGCGCCGGCCTCGGTGACGACATCGAATGCGACACGCAATTCCTCGTCGGTGTTGAAGCTCGAGCGATAGCCGAGCGTCGTCGCACGGCGCAGCATGTCGCCGTCGCCATAGGGCCACCAGGAGTCGCGGATGTTGTCATTGCCGCTGAACACGGTGACGCCGGCATTGCGTAGCGCCAGGATCGGCGGGAAGGCGCGAGCGCCCGGCGCATTCGTCATGATCGCGACGCCGGAGCGGGCGAGGGTGTCGGCGACTGTCTTGACCTGATCTGCGGAAATATCGCCAAGCCCGTAAGCGTGGCTGATGGCGACATGGCCCCCCATGCCCAGCGCCCGCGTGCGCGCTGCGATCTGCTCGATCTCGAAAGCGCCGAGCGTGCCCATGTCGTGCAGGTGAATGTCGACGTCGACGCCGTGCTTGTTGGCGACGCCAAACACCACGTCGAGATGCTTCTCGACATCGCGGTCGAAACTCGCGGGATCGAGTCCGCCGACGAGGTTCGCACCGAGCCCGATGGCTTCGTCGAGCAATTGCGGTGTGCCCGGGCGTGCCAAAATGCCGCTCTGAGGGAAAGCGACGAGCTGGATGTCGATCAGGCCGCGATAGTCCTCGCGCACGCGCAAAACCGTCTCCAGCGACTTCAGGCCGACCGAGCCGTCGACCATGACGTGGCTGCGCATCTGAGTGCTGCCGTGGCCGATGCAGAGATCGAGCTGGTTGCGCGCCCGCACGTCCATCGGCGCTGCCGCAGCCATGTTCTGGGCCTGGAAGGCCACGCGTTCGTGCACGTTGAATCCGTTGGTGCATGGCTTGTGCGGACGCCAGGCGTCACCATAGAAGCTGGTGTCGAGATGGATGTGGCCTTCGACGAAGCCGGGAACGACGAGGACGTTGCCGAGGTCGACCGTCTCCGCGCCGCCTGTAGGCGCGTCAGCCGGCAGCAGCGCGGCGATGCGCCCGTCCTTGACCGCGATGTGATGGCGAGCCCCGCCGTCGAGGCGGGCGTTCAGGAAGATCTTGTCGAAGGCCATCCGGTTGCTCCGTTGGTCGATTTTGGAATAGCGCGAGCGGTTCGGTTTCACGGCTTGCGCAGCGTCGCGCGCGGCCGCTCAAAGGTTTGCCGCCCGTTCTTGAAGCCCATCAAGATATCCGGCAACTCGGCGATGGCAAAGCGGCTGTCCTGGGTGTCGAGCACGACGAGATCGGCGGGCTTGCCGACCGCGATCCCGTAATCCCTGAGGTTCATCAGCCGCGCGGGCAATTCGGTGACGAGATCGAGGCAGGTGTCGAAGTCGCCGACGGCCGCGTGGGCGACATTGGCGTAAAAGTTCGCCATCCGCAGCAGCGAGGCATCGCCGAACGGCGTGAAGGGATTGAGCACGTTGTTGGTCGCGACGGAGCAGACGACGCCCTCGCCGGCGAGCTTGTGCGCGAGCGTCAGTCCGCGCGGCGCGTTGTGGGTAGCGTCGCGGCCCATCAGATAGAGATCGGTCGCCGGCAGCACGGTGACAGCGATGCCGGCGTTCGCCAATTGCGCGGTGGCCGTCTTCAGCCGTTCCGGCGGCAGGGCCGAGAGTTTCGTGGCATGGCCGACCGCGACGCGACCACCGTAGCGGCGCTGTTCGGTCTGCCGGCAGACCTCGTCGAGATGCGACCAGGAGGGATCGAGATCGAAGTCGAGATGGAGGTCAACGTCGAGGTCGAACTCCTGGGCGAGGTCGAAGATGCGCGCGAGATGCGCGTTCGGATCGGTGTCGGTATAGGGGCAGCCGCCGATCGACTCGGCGCCGTCGCGCAAAGCCTCGACCAGCAGTTCCTCAGTTCCGGGATCGTTGGTCAGGCCCTCCTGCGGGAAGACGCAAAGCGACAGATCAATCGCCCAGGCGTAGTCGCGCTTGAGCCGGTTGATCGCCTCGAAGCTGCGCAAGCCGATGCGCGGATCGATTTCAACATGGGTGCGCATCCGCGTCGTGCCTTGGACGATGGCGCGCTCGAGCACTTTTGCGCCGCGTGCATAGACATCGTCAGCGCTAAAATCCTGCTTCATGGCCGAGACGGCTCGGATGGCATCACCGAGCGTGCCGTGGATGTGCCCGCAGCGTTCGAGCAGGCAAGCCTTGTCGAGATGGATGTGAGTATCGACGAAGCCGGGCAGAGCCAGTCGTCCCCCGACCTCGACCTCGACCGCCTCGCAGGCCAGCCTGGATTCGATTGCGGCGATCCGTCCGCTCTTCACGCCGATATCGACGGGCCTAGGGGACGATCGCAACAGGGCGTTGCGGAAGATCAGGTCGAAAGCGGTCTGGGTGGTCATGGCGGGGAATCTGGCTGGAGAGCTGGCGGTCGGCACCGTTGCAGGTGGCTGGCAATGTAGCGGAGACGAAGGGCCAGCCGCCATATCGAATGCTGTGATAGCTGATAGACGCAGGCTGGTCTGGCGGCGGGCCGGCGCCTGGGCTATCAACCGTTCGATTGCGCCCGGCATGGAGGCGCAGCCCTGCTTTCAGGAGCCCCCGATGCGTCTACCCGCCGTTCTCTTGGCCGTCACTTGTCTCGCTGGCGCTGCGTCCGCCGAAGATCTGTCGGGCACGCTTCAGAAGGTCAAGGAGACCAGGAAGATCACGCTGGGCTATCAGGAAGCCTCCGTACCCTTCAGCTATCTCGATGGCAACCAGAAGCCGGTCGGATTTGCCATGGATATCTGCCTCAAGATCGTCGACGCCGTGAAGAAGCAGCTCGGCATGCCCGACATTGCCGTCGACTATGTCGCCGTGACCTCGTCGAACCGCATCCCCTTGATGGTGAACGGCACGCTCGACCTGCACTGCTCGGCGACCACCAACAACGCGGATCGCCAGAAGCAGGTGGCCTTCACCAACACGCACTTCCTCAGCGCGACGCGATTTGCCGCCAAGAAGGCCGCCAAGATCAACACCATCGACGATCTCAAGGGCAAGGCGGTGACCGCGGTGGCAGGCTCGGTCAATTTGAACCAGCTCGCCAAGGTCAATACCGAGCGCAACCTCGGCATCAAGATCATGCCGGCCGTGGATCAGGCCGAAGCGTTCCTGCTGCTCGAGACCGACCGTGCGCAGGCCTACGCGCTCGACGATGTTCAGCTCGCGGTCGCCATTGCGCGCTCGAAGGAGCCCGGCCTGTTCATGATCAGCGAGGAAACGTTTGCGAAGGCCGAGCCCTTCGGGATCATGCTGCGGCGGGAGGACGCGCCGTTCAAGGCGCTGGCCGATCGCGCCACGGCCGAGCTCTATGCCAGCCCGGAGATCGAGGTGCTCTACAAGAGGTGGCTGGAATCGCCGACGCCGCCGAATGGCATCAACTACAACGTCCCGATCTCGGCAGCCTTGCGAAATGCCTTCAAGAATCCGAGCTCGAGCGCCGATCCGGACGTGTATCTCGTGAAGTGAGGCGAGGGCGCTAGCGAGCGCGCGGTGTGTCGAGCAGCTGGCCGGCCAGCGCGGCGCCCACCGCCGCAATCGCGGCCATCGCAAGTGCCCACGGGACGAACAGCCGGTGACCAATCAGCGCGCCGCTCAGCAGCGGTGCGCTGATATTCGCGCCCGACATCAGCGACTGATTGAGGCCCATGATCATGCCCTGGCGGTTGATCGCGGTCGAGCGCGACAATTCCGCCGTCAGCGTGCTGCGGGCGAACATGGTGCCGACGATGATCAGCGTCAGATAGACCGCGAGCAGGCCGATATTGCTGCCGGCGGCGAGGCCGGCAAATCCAAGGCCCATGCAGGCGAACGCGGCCATCACGATGCTGCGGTCGGAGGCGGCGAGATTCGCCCGGGTGATCAGCAAACCCTGGACCACCATGTTGATGAATCCGGCATAGGCAAACATCCAGCCGAGCTCGCGTGCGCCGAAGGGCTGTCCATCCCAGGAGAACCGCGCCGAGAGGAACAGGCCGATCTGCGACAGGAACATCGAGTTGACGAAGAAGAACACGATCAGCAGGCCGAGCAGGCGCCAGGCGTAGCGCATGCCGAACAGGCTGCGCACCAGCGTCGGCTCGGGCACGCGATGCTGGTAGAGCGGTTCGGACGCGGGATGATCCGGCGGAAGCAGGGCGATCGTTGCGAGAATACTGATGAGCGAGAGCGCGGCCGCGGCCCACACCGGCGCGGTCTGGCCGTAATGGACGAGGAAACTTGACAGCGCGGGTCCCAGCAGCAGCCCGGTTCCGATCGCGCCGCTGGTCATGCCGAGCGCCTGCTTGCGGGTCGCCGGCGCGCTGTGCTCGGCGGCATAGGCATGCGCGACCGAGATGTTGCCCGATGTCAGGCCATCGATGATGCGCGCCAGGAACACCAGCGTCAGATTGCCGGCCAGCGCGAGCAGGACAAATCCGACGAGTGTCCCGATCTGGCTGACGATCAGCACTTTGCGCCGTCCGTAGCGATCGGAAAGGATGCCGACCACGGGACCGGCAATGAGCTGGCAGACGGCATAGACCGAGATCAAGGCACCGATCAGGAACGGCGTCGCGCCGAGCCGCTGCGAATAGAACGGCAGCAGCGGCAGGATGATGCCCATCCCCGTGGCGTCCACGGCGACGACGACAAAGGTCGGGACCAGCGACAGGGTGCTCTCATCCGCCATCGCCTGCCGTGCCTCCAAGGTGGAACCCGGGCCCATATCGCGTTGTCCTCGTTCGCTTTTGCGTGATCGATCCGAATATGCGGGGCTATATAGTTGTAGACTAATAGTTCGTGTCCTATCTAATTTGCATGGCACCCTCGCAAGGCTTCATCCACGGCGAAATCGGCCGGCTCATCAGCCGCCTGGCCCGCATCTGGCGGCGCGAGTCGGATCAGGCGCTGTCCGATCACGGCCTGTCCTATGCGACCGCGATCCCGCTGCTGGTGCTGTCGCGGCAGGGCGAGAACGTCCGTCAGGGCGTGCTTGCCGACGAGCTCGGCATCGAGGGGCCATCGCTGGTGCGGCTGATCGACCTGCTCCAGGCCGAGGGCCTGGTGGAGCGCCGCGAGGATCCGACCGACCGGCGTGCCAAAACGCTCCACCTGACGAAGGCGGGCGAAGCCAAGGTCGAGGAGACCAACCGGATCTTGCGGCGCGTCCGGGCGGGCCTGCTCAAGGATATCGCGCCAGAGGAACTTGCGATAACTTTCGAGACGCTCCAGCGCATCGAGCGGCGGGCCAGCCGCCTGCTCGAAGCAAAGGCGCTTCCAGAGGCGAAATAGTCATGCGCGCGGAAGAGCCGTTCCTGGTCCGCCATGCGGATCTCATTTTCGCTTTGAAGACGTTTGCCGCGTCGATGCTGGCGCTGGTCATTGCGCTCGCGATGGACCTGCCGCGGCCCTATTGGGCGATGGCAACCGTCTACATCACCTCGCAGCCGCTTGCCGGCGCGACCAGCTCGAAGGCCTTCTTCCGCGTCATGGGCACGCTGGTCGGTGCAACCATGACGGTGGCGCTGGTGCCGAATCTGATCAACGCCCCCGAATTGTTGTGCCTCGCCATCGCGCTCTGGGTCGGGCTGTGCCTGTATCTGTCGCTGCTCGACGGCACCCCGCGCAGCTACGTCTTCATGCTGGCCGGATACACCGTCGCGCTGATCGGCTTTCCCTCGGTGTCCGAGCCCGGTGCGATCTTCGACACCGCGGTGGCAAGGCTGGAGGAAATCTCGCTGGGCATCATCTGCGCCAGCCTGGTCTCCACCATCGTGTTTCCCCGCAGCGTCGCGCCGGCGGTCGCCGGCCGTGTCGGCAGCTGGCTCCTGGATGCGCGTCGTCTCAGTCAGGCCGTCCTGCTGCGTGAGGGTACCAACGAAACCCGCCGCGGCAAGCGCCTCAAGCTCGCGACCGATATCGTCGAGATCGACACGCTCTCCGCCCATCTCGCCTATGACCGGCTGACCGATCGCAATGCGGTGACCGGCCTCGGTGAGATCCGGCTGCGCATGCTGATGCTGCTGCCCGTGATCGCCTCCCTGGAGGACCGGCTGTCTGCGCTGGGGGAGGAGGCTCTGCGCCGGCAGCCGGAGCTGAAGCGATTGCTGGAGGATCTCGCGCAGTGGATCGTCAGCGACGTCGGCGCACGACAACCGGCCGAGCGGATTCGCGCGATGATTGCGGAACGGCAGGCGGTGCTCGATGACGGCGCATCCTGGGAGCGGATCATTGTCACGAGCCTGCTGTCGCGACTGCGCGAGCTCGTCGATCTCTCGCGCGACTGTCGCGAGCTGACCCAGGCGATCGCCGAGAACCACAATGTCTCGAGCCTCGATCTGGCCTTCCATTCCGAAGCCGGCGCCGCGCCCGTGCGCCACCGGGATCGCGGGCTCGCGCTGTGGTCGGCGGCCGGTGCGGCCGTGGCGATCCTGATCTGCTGCGCGTTCTGGATCGGCACGGGTTGGCCCGATGGCTCCTCGGCGCCGATGATGGCGGCGGTGGCCTGCTCGTTCTTCGCGGCCCAGGACGAACCCGCGCGCTTCATCCGCAGTTTTGGCCTGTGGTCGCTGGTCGCGATCGTGGTCGTTGCGATCTATCTGTTCGCGCTGGTTCCTGCGATCTCCCATATCGAGGTTCTGGTCGTCGCGCTGGCACCGACTTTCCTGCTCTATGGTTTCCTGATCGCGCGGCCGGCAACGGCGGGCACCGGCATGGCGCTCGCGGCCAACACCGCGACGCTGCTTGCGCTGCAATCGACCTACATCGCGGATTTCGCCTCCTACGCCAATTCCGCCGTCGCCTTCTTCGTCGGCGTCCTCATCGCCGAGGTGGTGACGCGGATCGCGCGCGGGGTGGGCGCGGAGTGGATCGCCAATCGCCTGGTGCTGTCGAGCTGGATCACGATCGCGGTTGCCGCCGAACGGCGGGGCAAGCGCGACCGCGCGGAGTTTGCCGGCCTCATGCTGCACCGTCTCGGGCTTCTGGTGCAGCGCATCGCCTTCCTGTCGGAGAGCGACCGGCGCGACGCCGACAGTCTCGTGCAGCTCCGCATCGGGATCAACATCATCGATCTGCGCCGTGCGCGCTATGGGCTTGCGGCGATGACCATCTCCGTGATCGACGACATGCTCGACCAGCTCGCCATCGCCTGCCGCAACTATGCGGGCGGCGGAATGCCGCGCGAACTCCTGACCAGCGTCGATCGGGCTTTGGCGCAGGCGGTGAAGGATCCCAACGACAGCGCGCGCGAAGATGCGCTGATCGGCCTGGTCGGCATCCGCCGCGGCCTGTTCCCGGACGCGCCGGCCTATCGGCCGCGCGCAGATGCGAGTGTGGCGGCATGAGATATGTGGTCGACATCTATGGTGTGCTCGTGCCGGCGCTTCTGCTCTGGGTCATCGTCGCCTATGTGCTGAGCGCGCTTCTGCGCCGGCTGATGCAGCGCTTCGACCTCTACCGACTGGTCTGGCACCGCGCATTGTTCGATTTCGCGATTTTCGTCTGCCTTCTCGGCGGCGTCGTCTATCTCTCGGAGTGTCTCTCATGAAAGGGAATTTTGCCTGGATCGGCCGGCTGGTGGTCACGGTCATCGTGGTCATCGCGGCGCTCGGCGTGGGTCGCGAATTGTGGGTCTATTACATGGAGTCGCCTTGGACTCGTGACGGCCGCGTGCGCGCCGACGTGGTGCAGGTCGCGCCGGACGTCTCCGGCTTCGTCACCGACGTGCTGGTCAAGGACAACCAGAAGGTCCATCGCGGCGATGTGCTGTTCAAGATCGATCGTGAGCGGTTCGCGCTGGCGTTGCGGCAGGCTGATGCGTCGGTGGCGGGTCATCAGGCCACGCTGGATCAGGCCAATGCCGATCTGAAGCGCTACAGCACGTTGACCACCGATGCCGTTTCGCAACAGAAGCAGGAGCAGGTGCTCGCGACCCAGCTCCAGGCCAAGGCGGCCTTCGATCAGGCAGTTGCCGACCGCGCAGTCGCCCAGCTCAATCTCGATCGCAGCGAGGTCCATGCCTCCGTGAACGGTGTGATCACCAACATGGATCTGCGACCCGGCGCCTACGTCACCGCCGGGAAGGGCGTGATGGCGCTGGTCGACAGCGACACGCTGCATGTGGAAGGCTATTTCGAGGAGACGAAACTCGCGCGTATCCGCATCGGCGACAAGGTGCAGGTTCGCCTGATGGGCGAGAAGGGCACGCTGTCGGGCCATGTCGAGAGTATCGCCGCCGGCATCGAGGACCGCGACCGCGCCGAGGGCGCAAACCTGCTCGCCAACGTCAACCCGACCTTCAGCTGGGTGCGGCTCGCCCAGCGCGTGCCCGTGCGCATCGCGCTGGATCCTGTGCCCGACGGAATGTCGCTGGTCGCCGGCCGCTCGGCGACGGTGGAGGTGTTGAACTAGTCGTCTCTACGCGTTCGAATATTTCTTCAGCTCGAACCGCGCGATCTGGTTTCGGTGCACCTCGTCCGGCCCGTCGGCGAGGCGAAGCAGGCGTGCGGTGGCGTAGGCCTGCGTCAGGCCAAAATCGTTCGAGGTGCCGCCGCCGCCATGGGCCTGGATCGCCCAGTCGATGACCTGGCAGGCCATGTTGGGAACGGCGACCTTGATCATCGCGATCTCGGCTTTCGCGACCTTGTTGCCGACGGTGTCCATCGCGTAGGCGGCGTTCAGCGTCAATAGCCGGGCCTGCTCGATCATGATGCGGGCTTCGGCAATGCGCTCCTGGGTCACCGTCTGCTCCGAGACCGGCTTGCCGAAGGCGACGCGGCTGCGAACGCGCCGGCACATCTTTTCCAGCGTGCGTTCGGCAAGTCCGATCAGCCGCATGCAATGATGGATGCGGCCGGGGCCGAGGCGGCCCTGTGCGATCTCGAAACCACGGCCTTCGCCGAGCAGCATGTTCCCCTTCGGGACCCGCACATTGGTGAAGATCACCTCCGAGGCGCGGTCGGGCACGCCGTAGAAGCCGAACACGGGCAGGGGCCGCTTGACCTCGATGCCGGGCGTGTCCATCGGCACGAGGATCATGGATTGCTGCTTGTGGCGGTCGGCATTGTCAGGATCGGTCTTGCCCATGAAGATGCAGATTTTGCAGCGCGGGTCGGTCGCGTTGGTCGTGTACCATTTGCGGCCGTTGACGACGTAATGGTCGCCGTCGCGTACGATCGAGCTCTCGATGTTGGTCGCGTCGGATGAGGCGACCGCAGGCTCGGTCATGGCGAAGCAGGAACGGATTTCGCCTGCGAGCAGCGGCTTCAGCCAGCGCTCCTTGTCCTCTTTCGTGCCGTAGCGC
This sequence comes from Bradyrhizobium monzae, assembly GCF_021458635.1. Taxonomy (GTDB): domain Bacteria; phylum Pseudomonadota; class Alphaproteobacteria; order Rhizobiales; family Xanthobacteraceae; genus Bradyrhizobium. The sequence continues at coordinate 246,426 of NZ_JAIRDQ010000002.1, read as the reverse complement.
TCCAGCACCTCCATGTTGCCGGTGTCGGGCGCCGAGCAGTTGAACACCTCCGGCGCCAAGTGCGAGCGGCCCATCACCTCGCAGAGCGGAGCATATTCGAGATTGGTGAGGCCCGCGCCGTGGCTCGATTCCGGCAGGAACAGATTCCACAGGCCCTCCGCGCGTGCGAGCGGCTTCAGCTCCTCGACGACAGGATAGACCTTCCACGGACCAAGCTCTTCCGCCTCGCGATAAAATCGCTCCTCGTTGGGGTAGATGTGCCGGTCCATGAAGCTCTCGAGCTTGTGCTTGAGCTCGACGACCTTTGGCGACATCGGGTAGAGCATGGTGGACCTCCTCAGGCGTCGGGCTAGTCGATCTCGAGATATTCCGGGTCGGCCAGTTTGGGGAACGGCGCGGCCGGCAGCGTCTGGTACCAGAACGCCACGGACGCGATGTCGTCCTGTAGCGGGAGATATTTCGCCTCCTTGAGTCCCGTTCGCCAGCCCAAAGCCTGGATGGTGACGCGGAGGTCGCTCTGGAAGCGGATGGGGTCCGGGATGTGCCAGCGATACATGCCGAAGCGCTGCTGCGATTTGTAGACGCCGTCGGGACGGATCACCTGCGGCAGGCCGGCATAGGGCGTGGTGAATTCCTGGTAGCGCGATTGCTGCACGGCGCCGCGGCCGGAATGCGCCACATAGGGATCGAAATTGTACGCGCCGCAGAAATAATCCTCGGTGCCGGTGCCGCAGATGGTCGGGAATTCACCATCGCCGTCGATGAAGAACTTGATCTCGCCTTCGCCCCACCAGCCATTGTTGTTGACGCCCCAGGCCATGTAGGTGCCGATATACTGGCCGCGCCCGCTGACACTGTCGAGGATGGTGTAGACCTCCTTGTAGGGGAGCGGATTGGTGCGGCGAAACTGCGCATGAAAATACGCGCAGTCCTCGGGCACTTCGGTCAGGGTATAGTTGATCTGGTAGTAGACGGTGAGCGCTTCCTCGCTGCGGTTCTCCATCGTGAAGCGCGCGTGCTTGCGGAACGGCATTTCCCAATAGCAGTTGAAGGCGCGGCCCGGATTGACGCAAACTGCGAGCGACGACACTTGTGCAAACTCCTCCCATCCGCAGGCGAAGAAGTCGCCGGCCGGGCATTCCACGCTCGGATGCTCCTGGCCGTCCCAGTAGACCCGCAGGATCGAATGGCGCAGACGCCCGCGCGCCAGCGTCATCCAGATCTGCTGGATGGCGCCCTGGCCCTCAATGTCGGCGAGCGTGAACGTCGCGCCGGGCTCGATCACGACAAACGGCGAAACCTTCCAGCCTTGCCCAAGATCGCGGGCCTGAGGTGCCGCGGGCCCGTCGACGGACATGCCGCCCTTGCCCTTTTCGCCGGTGAAATTCTCAGGACTGATCGAACGCGTTTGCGCGTTCGACAAGCGCGACAGATTGCCGAGATGCAGACCCAATCCGGAAAACGCCATGACGACCTCGATCAGGGGTTAGCGATGCCTCGGATATATCGCCCCCGAATCTACCAAAAGATGAAGATGATCGCGTACCGAGAGGGCTGAGATTACCCGACGCGATACCCTCTGAACTTCTCGCGCAATGCCGATTTGAGCACCTTGCCGGTGCCCGTCATCGGGAATTCGTCGAGGAATTCGACCGCATCCGGCATCCACCAGCTCGCGATCCTGGGACGCATGTGGTTGAGCAGGGTCTTGCCGTCGATGGTCGCGCCCTTTTTGCGGACGACCAGGAGCAGGGGGCGCTCCTGCCATTTTTCGTGCGCGATGGCGACCACGGCGGCCTGCAGCACGTCGGGGTGGGACAGCGCGATGTCCTCGAGCTGGATCGAGGAGATCCATTCGCCGCCCGACTTGATGACGTCCTTGGAACGGTCGGTGAGCGTCACATGGCCGTGTTGGTCGATCACAGCCATGTCGCCCGTGATCAGCCAGCCGTCGCGATCGAGGCCTTCCTCCAATTTCATGTAGCCGGAGGCGACCCAGGGGCCGCGGGCGCGCAGATGGCCGACGGTCGTGCCGTCGCGCGGCAGCTCGCTGCCGCCGTCGTCGACGATGCGCAAGGTCGTGCCGAAGCAGGCCCGGCCCGAGACCTGGCGTCGGTCGAACTTTTCGGTTTCGCTGAGATGCTCCGAGCCGGGCCGCAACCCCGGCATGGAGCAGCCCAGCGCCTCCGTCATGCCCCAGGCCTGGATGTAGTCGACGTCGTAGTCGCGCTTGAGCTTCTCGACCATGGCGCGGGGCGGCGCAGAGCCCGACGACAGCGTCGCGCGCAGCGTCGAGAATGTCTTGCCGGTGCGGCCTAGCCAGTCGAGCAGGATCAGCCAGAAGCTCGGCACGCCCGCCGACAGCGTCACCTTCTCGCCCTCCAGCAGCTCATAGAGCTTGTCGGGCTCGTAATTGCGGCCGGGCAGCACCAGCTTCGAGCCGGTATACGGTGCGGTGAACGGCATGTTCCAGCCGTTGCCGTGAAACAGCGGCGCCATCGGCATCATCACCTCGCGCACCCCTTCGAGATGCCCGGGAATGAAGTCGAAGTTGCAGCACGTCATGGTCTGGAGGATCGCGGCCCGGTGCGAATAGATCACGCCTTTGGGATTCCCCGTCGTGCCCGATGTGTAGCAGATGGTGGAGGCGGATTTCTCGTCGAACTCTGGCCAGGCGAAGCCGGCGTCGCTCTCCTTGTCCAGCAGCTCCTCGTAGCAATGCACGTTCGCAAGCGTCGTCTCCGGCATGCGCTCGCGCGACGACATGATCACATAGGATTCGACCGTCGTCAGTTGCGGTGCGATGGCCTCGACAATCGGCAGCGTCGCGCGGTCGACGAAGAGGACGCGATCTTCGGCGTGGTTGATGATGTAGACGAGTTGTTCGGGGAACAGCCGCGGATTGACGGTGTGCAGCACATAGCCCATGCCGGGCGCCGCATAGAACATCTCGAAATGGCGATGTGTATTCCAGGCCAGGGTCCCGACGCGATCGCCTTGCTTCATGCCGAGCCGCTTGAGCGCCAGCGCCATGCGCTTGATGCGCGGGTGAGCCTCGGCATAGGTGTAGCGATGAATGTCGCCCTCGATCTCGCGCGCGACGATCTCCGCCTCGCCGTGATAGTCGGCAGCATACTGGATCAGGCCACTGATCAGCAGCGGCATGTCCATCATCAATCCCTGCATTGTCCCCTCCGAAAAAGCCACGTCGCTGCATGACGTCTCTGCGCTTGTATTCAAAGTAGCGGAAGGCCGTGCGGCGCACACGCAAAAAGCGGCCGGTGCGATTGCGTGTGTCACTTTTTCAGGGCTAACTGGCGCGCGCTGCAGGCCGAAGCCGCGCCCGCCGTGGAGGAGATCGATGTCAGCGGAAAGACACAAGACCGGCGCAGCCGGCGCACCTACGATCGATATTCAGGCTTTGCGTGCGCGTTATCGTGACGAGCGCGACCTCCGTCTGCGTTCCGAGGGCAAGGCGCAGTATGTCGAGATGGCCGCAGGCTTTGCCCGCTATCTCGACGATCCCTGGGCCGATGCAGGATTTGCGCGCGAGCCCGTCACCGAGGAGACCGAGGTCGTCATCGTCGGTGGCGGCTTCGGCGGCTTGCTGTGTGGTGCGCGTCTGAGCGCGGCCGGCATCACTGATTTCCGCATCGTGGAAAAGGCTGCCGATTTCGGCGGCACCTGGTACTGGAATCGCTATCCCGGTGCGGCCTGCGACACCGAAAGCTACATCTATCTGCCGCTGCTGGAAGAGACCGGCTACATGCCGGTGCGCAAATATGCACGCGCGCCGGAGATCTACGAACACTCGCGCCGCATCGGTCGTCACTTCGGCCTCTACGAACGCGCGCTGTTTCAGACCGTCATCTCGCGCATGGCGTGGCAGGAGAGCGAGGGACGCTGGCTCGTCGAGACCGACCGCGGCGATCGCATCCGCGCGCGCTTTGTGATCCTGGCCGGAGGTCCGTTGAGCCGGCCGAAGCTGCCTGGCATTCCCGGCATCGAAAGCTTCAAAGGCCACAGTTTCCATACCAGCCGGTGGGACTATTCCTACACCGGCGGCAGCGCCGAGGGCGATCTCGACGGTCTTGTCGACAAGCGGGTCGGCATCATCGGCACTGGTGCCACCGCCGTGCAATGCGTGCCACATCTCGGCCGCTCGGCGAAGGAGCTCTACGTGTTCCAGCGCACGCCCTCGGCGATCGGCGTGCGCGGCGATCGGCCGACGGATCAGTCCTGGGCTGATGGCCTGAAGCCCGGCTGGCAGCGCGAGCGGATGGACAATTTCACCGCTGTGATTTCGGGCGAGCCGTTCGAGCAGGATCTGGTGCAGGACGGCTGGACCGGCCTGCTCGGCGAGATTTTGCTGGCGCCGCGTCGTCAGCCACAGCCGGTGACCTCGATGGAAGAGGCGCTGAAGGTGATCGAGCAGGCCGACTATCGCAAGATGGAGGAGATCCGGGCCCGCGTCGACGCCGTGGTGAAGGACGAAGCGGCCGCAGCGGCGCTAAAGCCCTGGTACAAGGCGTTCTGCAAGCGGCCGTGCTTCCACGACGAATATCTCGATACGTTCAATCGCCCTAACGTTCATCTCGTCGACACCGGGGGCAGGGGCGTCGAGCGCCTCACCGAAAATGCGGTCGTCGTCGATGGCAAGGCCTACGAGCTCGACTGTCTGATCTATGCCAGCGGTTTCGAGGTCGGCACCGACTATGCGCGCCGCATGGGTTTTGAGGTCTATGGCCGCGACGGCGTCAGCCTGTCCGAGCGTTGGCGCGATGGCGTCAAGACGATGCACGGCTTCTACAGCCGCGGCTTTCCCAATTGCTTCCTGATCGTGACCGTGCAGGCCGGCCAGAGCGCCAACTTTCCGCACATCATCGACGAGCAATCGCGGCACATTGCTTATGTCATCGATCAGGCGCGCAAGCGCGGTGCAAGGACATTGGAGCCGACGGTCGCTGCCGAGAATGCCTGGGTCGACGAGGTCGTGAAGGCCGCGGTTGGCCGCCAGACCTATCTCGCCGAATGCACGCCCGGCTACTACAACAATGAAGGCGTGTTCGATCCGATCGCGGCGCGCAACAGCCAGTACTGGCGCGGGCCGATGGCGTTCCTCCGGCTGCTCGCCAAATGGCGGAAGGAGGGCAGTCTGGACGGATTGGAGTTGACCTCCGAGGTGTCGCCTTGAGCGGCATGATCCCGGCGCCGTCAGGTGCGACGCGGCTCTACGTCATCGTCGGCGATCCCATCGCCCAGGTACGTTCGCCTGCGGGGGTATCTGCTGAGTTCGCAGCGCGCGGCCATGACGGCATTCTCGTTCCGGTACAGGTTGCCACCGCCGATCTGCCGGACTTTCTCTCGGTGGCGAGCCGGTTGAAGAACCTCGACGGTATCGTGGTGACCATTCCGCACAAATTCGCCTGCTACCAGGCCTGCGCCAGCGCGACGGAACGTGCGCACTTCCTCCGTACCGTCAATTTGATGCGCCGGCGCGCCGATGGTTCGTGGCACGGCGACATGGTGGACGGTCTCGGCTTCGTCGGCGCCGCGCGGGCGAAGGGGATCGATCCCCGCGGCATGCGGGCGCTGCTGGTCGGCGCGGGTGGTGCCGGCTCGGCCATCGCGCTGGCATTGGTCGAGGCCCGTGTCAGGGAGCTCGCCGTTCACGACAGCGAGGCGGAGCGCCGTGACGCGCTGATCGGTCGGCTCAACGGGCTCGGCAAGGCGCCCGTGCGGGCAGGTACCATCGACCCCTCAGGTTTCGACTTCGTCGCCAATGCCACGCCGGCCGGAATGAAGGACGGCGATCCGCTGCCGGTCGATGTCACGCGGCTGGCGCCGTCGGCCTATTGCGGCTGCGTGATCACCAAGCCCGAAATCTCGCCGTTCATCGTCGAAGCCCGCACGCTCGGCTGCGTTACCGCGACCGGCACCGACATGTACCGGCAGCACCAAGGCATCACGTGGATTTCCTGCTCGGGACCGATGGCGGACGCTAAGCGTTTGATTCATGTCAAGCGCATTGCCTGCATTGATAGCGTCGGTCGGGGCTTGAGCGAGCGCGGCTGACGTAGGATTATGCGCCCGCGCGAGCCTGTCGCGCAAAAATCGAGAGAAGGGAACGCAGGAATGACCAAGGGCAGGACCGTTGCGACGGCCATGATTGGCGCGACTGCGCTGCTGCTTTCCCTGATGCCTACGGCCCGTGCCGCGCAATGCGGCAACGGACCCGGCGGCTTCGAGGCCTGGAAGCGTGAATTCAGCGCGGAGGCGCAGGGCAAGGGCATCGGTCAGGCCGCGATCTCGGCGTTGATGCAGACCAATTATGCCAGCGCGACCATTGGGGCCGACCGCAGCCAGCACAGCTTTTCGCTCTCGCTCGACCAGTTCCTGGCCAAGCGCGGCGCCACCACCATCGTGGCGCGCGGCCGGTCGCTGAAGCAGTCGCAGGCCGCGATGTTCGCCTCGATCGAGCAGCGCTACGGCGTGCCGCCGGGGCCGTTGATCGCGATCTGGGGCATGGAGACCGGTTTTGGCAGCCAGCGCGGCAACCAGAACATGCTCTCGTCGATCGCGACGCTGGCCTATGACTGCCGCCGTCCCGAATTCTTCACCGAGCAGCTCTATGCGGCGCTGAAGCTGGTCGACCGCGGCACGCTGTCGGGATCCACCCGCGGCTCCATGCATGGCGAGGTCGGCCAGACCCAGTTCATGCCCAAGAATATCCTGGCCTACGGCACCGGCAATCTCGAGGTCGCCGCCAACGCGTTGAGCTCGACCGCTAACTTCCTGAAAGCCAATGGCTGGCGTGCGGGAGCCGGTTACCAGCCGGGCGAGCCGAATTTCGCCGCCATCCAGGCCTGGAATGCGGCAGGCGTCTACCAGAAGGCCATCGCGCTGATGGGCCGGCAGATCGACGGGGGTAGCGGGACGGCGGCGCGCTGAGGTACTCCAGAAGGCGTGACCTGTTTGTCAGAGAAAGTTGTTGCTTTCAGGAACCGACGGCACGAGGTTTGCTTAGATCAAGTTCGGGGCTGGCATGAGGAGAACTCAACATGGCTACCCAGATCGTGATGGACCAGACCGGCGATACACGCCACGAGTTTGATCCTGAAAATGCCGAAGCTTTGGCGCGGGCCGAACAACGCTTTCGGGAGCTGACCGGCGCGGGCTTTACCGCCGCGTACCGGACCGGGCCCGGCGAAGTCACCCGTATCAAATCGTTCGACCCGACCGCGCACGAAACGCTGTTCTATCCCCGCCTGGTCGGCGGTTGATCTGAACGGCCCATGATCGCGGTCTTCAGGCTTCGCGCGCCCGCGCGAGCGCGTCTGCACGCGCTCCGCGAGCTCTACCGGCGCTTTTTCGGCGAGAACACGCCCGAGGCGCGCGGTCGCCGGCTTTTGTCCGAATGGCTGTCTGCAGAGCAGCGTGCGCAATTCGAGCAGCACCGGCATTTCGACGTCATCGGTTGCGACAGCGGCAAGCGCTATCGCATTCACTACGGCACCGCGGCCAACGTCCACGAAGTCGACGACGCGGGAAATGCAACGATGGGGTGGTGTTTCGTCCCGTCGGGCTTCCTGGTGCCGGGCGACGTGATGCTGGCGCAGAAGATCGCGCTCGAGACGGACGAGAAGGGCGCGCTGGCGCTCGCCAACCGATTTCCACCGGCAACGCATTCCGAGCATTTCTACCGGCGGCCGTTCTAGCGGCGCGGGCGCCGGTCAGTCGTGCGTGGTGCGATAAGCATCCACCGCATGGGCAGCGAAGACGCCGATGGCGCAAAGGGCAAGCAGGGCTGAGATCAGCTCGATCATCGCTCGTCCTCCCGAAGCGGCTGGGCGACGAGATGCTGGCAGCAGGCATATTCGCTGATCAGGTCGAGGAAGAATTGCATGACGCACGTCCCTGTACGATTTTGACAAGCAGTTAACCGGCCCTCTGTTTCAGGCGTGTTTCGTCGATTTGGGAAAGGGGTTTCGCGGGGAACCCCGGGGCTGGCCTGTGAGCGGGCAAATCGCTACATGCCACTACCGATCCATCCTTTTGGTCGTGCGTATCGCGCGCGTCGCATCACATTTCGAGGCAAATTCATGGCACAGGTCGCCTGGTTCGACGATCTCACCGTCGGCATGCGTTTCAAATCCCCGGAGGTCGAGGTCACCGAGGCCGACATCAAGCGGTTTGCTGCCGAGTTCGACCCGCAGCCGATGCATCTCGACCACGAGGCCGCCAAGGCGACCCTGTTCAACGGTCTGGCTGCGTCGGGATGGCACACCGCGGCGATCGCCATGAACCTCGCGATCCAGGCCCGTCCCTTCGGCCCGCATCCGCTGATTGGCGCGGGCGTCGACGGACTGCGCTGGACGATCCCGGTGCGGCCGAATGACCGCCTGCATCTGGTCGGCGAGGTCATGAGCCTGACGCCGTCGAAGTCGAAGCCGCAAGGCATCGCGCTGGTGAAATGGACGATGTTCAACCAGAACGGAGAGGAGGTTTACACCTTCACCCCGATCGCGATCGTGCCGCGCCGCGCCTAGGGCAGCCCGGTCGAGCTGAAGCTCTTGCGGCCTGGCGGGAGAGGTGGTCAGCTTGAGCCGGGGAAAATGCTGGAGGCTGACATGAAACGATTTTGTCTTGCCGCTGCGCTGCTGGCCGGCGCCTTGAGTGCCGGGCCTGCGGTCGCGCAACAGTCCAAGGTGGGTGACTGGACCATCGAGAAGCGCACCCAGGACACCCACTGCAACGCCAGCCGCGGCTACAAGGACAAGGATGACGAGAATCGCGACTACGTCATCGTCATCACCTATTCCGACAAGGCCATCGTGATCGTGATGATCTATGATGGCTGGGAGTGGGACAAGGTCGGAGAGATCCTGAAAGCCGACGTCGGCACCGACGACGCCGACATCATGTCGAAGGCGAAATGGGAAGTCATGGACAAGACCACCGTGCGCGGCATCTTCGAATACGATCAGTCCATCATGGAACGGCTGTCGAAAGCCAAGCGCCTCACGCTCGATTTCGAGGACGATGACGACGACAGCATCGAGATGCAGATCCCGCGCGCCGGCGAGGCGCTCGCCGCGCTGAAGTTCTGCGAGGAGAACCGGAAATAAAATGCCGCGCGCCTCAGGTGCGGGCGATTGAGCAAGCAGCGAGTGGGCGCGTGATGCACGGCACACAGCCCGTCCGCTGTTCGCATTTATCCTAGTCTTTGGCGAAAACGTCCAAGCCGCACCCTGCGGTTGACGTTACGCAGGGACGATGTTCGAGATTCCAGCATTTTTCTCCGACGTTTTCTCGCCGTCGACCACGACGATCGGCCGGTCTGTCCTCATCGTCAGCCTCCAGACCGCATTCCCCCGCCGATGACAATCCTCGAGGCGAACAGGTTCTCTTCGCTCGTCGGCGAGATCTACGATGCGGCGGTCGATCCCGCTCAGCGAAGCGCCGCGCTGGAGCAGGTCGCGGGTTTTGTCGGCGGCTCGGCCGTGACCATTCTCTCGCGCGACGCAGCCAGGCTCTCGATCGAAATCCACCAGCACTATGGAACGGAGTCCCGCTTCCGCGAGCTCTATCGGGATCGATATGTCGAGCTGGATCCATTGCTCGATCGCCACCTGGATCTGCCCGTTGAGCAGATCATCGGCGTGGCCGACGTCATGCCCTATTCGGACTTCGTGGCCACGAGCTTCTATCGCGAGTGGGTGGAACCGCAGGGCGCCGTCGACCTCGCGACCGTCACGCTCGAGCAATCGAATGCGCGCACGACGATTCTGCAGGTCATGCGCGGGCGGTCACGCGGAACCGTCGACGATTCGATGCGCGAGCGCATGCGGTTGCTCGCGCCTCATATCCAGCGCTCACGCATCATGGGCCGGCAGATCAGGGCGCGCTCCCACACCGTGGCCGACCTCGCGGAGGTCCTCGACGCCCTGAGCACGGCGATCTGCCTGTTCGACGCGGACGGGCGGGTCGTTCACGCCAACGCGTCGTGTCGGCAAATGCTCGCCGACGGCGATCTGCTTGCGATCGTCGGCGATCGCATTGTGGCGCGTAACACCCAGGCCGACAAAATATTCCGCCGCCTGTTCGATGTCGTTGCCGATGTCGGAACCAGTTCGGTCGTTCGGCGCAGGATCGAGCTGATGACGTCGGCCGACGGCCAGCACTATCTGGCCCACGCGTTTTCGCTGACGCGCCAACGCAGCCTGCAACGCGATGCCGCAGCCACGGTGATGTTCCTGCAAAAAGCCGCGATGGTGCCTCAGCTTGCAACGGACGCGATCGCCGCGGCATTCAGGCTGACGCCGTCTGAAATGCGCGTGCTGCTGGCCATCGTCGAGCTTGGTGGAGTTCCCGACATCGCGGCAAAGCTTGGAATTGCCGAGACGACGGTGAAGACCCATCTCGGCCGCCTGTTCGAGAAGACCGGCGCCGGCAGACAGGCCGACCTCGTGAAGATCGCGGCGGGCTTTGCTGCTCCGTTCGTGCAGGCGACCGGCCCAGACGACGCCGTGTGATCCAATTCACATCGTGTGCGACGAGATTGCGCGATTTCAATCCATTGTGAAGGCCAGACCGCATTCGTCCTCCAAACGTATGACGCTTGTCATTTGGTACTTTCGTATAGGCATTTTCTGACATGGGAGAGGCAATGCGCGGCAGCAGGACAATGCGCGGCATCGGATACAAGTATGGGGAAACAACAGCGCGTGGCCAGGCCTGCTCGTCGGTTGGAGGGATTGCAGTGACCGGCAAGGACGATGTTTCCATTCTGAAGATTTCGTCGAGCGACATTCCGGAAAGCGAGCGCGTTACCATGCTGCGCGACTTCTACTGCCGCGGCGTGCTCAAGGCCGAGCTCGACGTTCGGGATGGCGAGCCCATCGTGGCAAGCCTCACCGCGCATTCGCTGCCGGATGCACAATTGCTGCTCGGCACGCTGTTCGGCGCCAGGGTCGTTCGCTCCCGGCAGCTCGTCGTCGACGGCGACGACAGCCTTGCGCTGGTCTTCAACCGGTCCGGAACCGTCGGGGTCACGGGGCGGGGACGAGACCTGCTGCTCGGTCCCGGAGACGCCGTGCTGACCAGCGCGGAGGACGCCACGACCTTCGAACGGTTCGTGGCCGGAGATTGCTTCTCGCTGCGCGTACCGCGGCGGGTTCTCGCGCCGATCATCATGGACGTCGACGATTCGGTGATGCGCGTCATCCGGGACCGCCAGACCGAGATCAGGGTGCTCGTCGACTACGCAACGTCGCTGGTGCGGGAGAACGCGCTGGCAACGCCGGCGTTGCGTGAGCTCGGCGTCGGGCATTTGCACGATCTCCTGGCGCTCGTGCTCGGTCCAACCGATGAGGTCAGGGAGGGGGCCGGCCGGCGCGGCGCGAAGGCCGCCCGCTTGCGCAAGGCCAAATTCCTGATCGTCAACAATTGCTGGCGCCAGGACCTGTCAGTCGCCGGCGTTGCGCAGGAGCTCGGCGTCACGCCGCGCTATCTCCAGCGTCTGTTCGAGGCCGAAGGCAAGACATTTTCCTCGTTCCTGATCGAGCAACGCCTGAAACGCGCCCATCGCATGCTGCGGGAACCGGAATTCGCCGAACGTCCGGTCTCCTCGATCGCCTACGACGTCGGTTTCGGCGATCTCTCCTATTTCAACCGCTCTTTCCGGCGGGCCTATGGCGCCACGCCAAGCGACGTCCGGAGCGGCGCGGCGGAGTGATCGCATCCGACGAATTTGAGCGCGCGATCGATTTCGATCCCGAGCAGGGAATTTTTCACGTGATCCTTGATCGTGAAGTCATGACTGTCGCCAGCTTATTGAGCCGAAGTGCCGTTGTTGCGAGCGTGCTCTCAGGCGCGTCGGTGTTGGCGGGCACACCGGACGAGATCAGGGTTCCCGGAGAGATTCCGGGCACGGTGCTCCATGCCGAAGGCGCGCAGATCTACGAATGCCGGCGTGACGCTGCAAATCAGCTCATTTGGCAGGCGCGCGAGCCGACGGCGACGCTGATCGACCGCGGCAATTCCGTCGGGCGCCACTCCGCTGCGCTGCGTTGGGACACCGTCGATGCCGGCACGCTGATGTGGGAGCACAAGGACGGCAGCTCCGTGGTGGCAAAGATCGTTGCCCAAGCGGCGGCCCGGAGCGCCGACGATTTGCCGTGGCTCAAATTCGGCGTGATCACCCGGAGCGGCGACGGCCTGTTCTACGGCGTCAACCATGTCCAGCGGGTCAATACCCAAGGCGGCATGACCCGCGGCGCGTGCCAGCAGGCCGGCGCCTATCGCGGCGTGCCGTATTCGGCCGACTACGTGTTCTGGCGCGTGGAGTAGGCATGCGGCGTTTCTTCTTCGACCTCCTGGTCGGCAATGTCGTGAAGATCGATCCGGGCGGCATGGTGTTCGAGCATGCGAGCGCGACATTCGTGGTCGCCGACGAGATGGCCAAGCACCTCTTCGTCTGGCGCGATGATCTGCGCGATCGCGATGCCTGGATCCGCGTCAGGGACGCTGGCGGGCGCGAGATCTATCGCGCTGCGGTCTGGGCCGAGAGTGTCGAGAAGGCAGGCTGGGACCAGGCGTGACGGGTGGGGTAGTGTCGCAATTCTGCACCACTGCGGGTGAAAGGCTATCAGTTCGCTCTGAGCCGGCACCATCCTCCGATCGGAGGATGAGGGCGTACCCCGGTTGTGGTATTGTGCCCGGCATTGTTCATCCGAAGCCATTCAACACCATGCCGAGAGCGCGAAAGCTGCCTGATCTGGTCGAGTCCATCTACGATGCCGGTCTCGACCCCTCGCTCTGGAACGACGTCGTCGTGGGTATCCGCGATTTCGTCGGTGGCCAGGCCTGCGGGCTGTTTTCCAAGGATTCGATCAGCAAGTTCGGCGTCACGCACTATTATTGCGGGGCCGATCCGCACTACATCCAACTCTATTCGGAGACCCATTCCAAGTTTGATCCGCTGACGATCCTGCCGCCTCACGGCCAGATCGCAAGCATCCCCGATCTCGTCAATTTCGACGAATATCGCCGCGGGCGCTTCTATCAGGAATGGATGCGGCCGCAGGGCGCCAGCGATGCCGCCAATGTCGTGCTCGAGAAATCGAACGCGCACTGCCCGGTGATGATGACGGTGCTGTCGGGCCGGCGCATGGTTGACGCCGGGATGAAGCACCGGATGTCGCTGATCGTGCCGCACGCCAGCCGCGCGCTGCTCGTCAACCGCGCCATCAGCTCGAAGCTGACCTTGGCCACGGCGCTCGCAGATGTCCTCGACAATCTGTCATCCGGTATCTTCCTGCTCGATTCCTTCTGCCACGTGGTGCATGCCAATGCGAGCGGGTACGCGCTGCTCGAGGCTGACGACGTGGTCCGCGTCGTTGCCGGCCAGCTCGTGACCAGCGGCACCGAGGCCAATCAGACGTTGCGCGATGCCTTTGCGGCCCGCGGCGATGCTGCCTCGCTTCTCGCAGGCGGGCACGCGATTCCGCTACTTTCGCTCGAGGGCGAACGTTACGTGGCGCATATCCTGCCGCTGTCGTCGGTGCTGCGGAACGGCAGCGAACGGTCGTCCGACGCCGTTGGCGCGCTGCTGCTGCGTAAGGTCACGCTCGGCGGGCAGTCCTACGGCGAGCTGATTGCGCGGACCTTCGATCTGACGCCGGCGGAACTGCGCGTGTTCCTGTCGATCGTCGAGGTCGGCGGCGTTCCTGAGACGTCCATCGCGCTCGGAATCGCGGAGACGACGGTGAAGACGCATTTGCATCGCGTGTTCGCCAAGACGGGCGTCTCGCGCCAGGCGGACCTCGTCAAGCTCGCGGCTGGATTTTCCAATCCGCTTGTCAACTAATTGGTTAGTTGTCGCCGGAACCGTTGAACCTTTCGGTCGATTGGGAGACTCCATAGAAAAGCCTCAGGGCATCAACGTCTCAAATCCGCGCCGGACTATTGGCTCTTTCAATGCAGCTGACCGCAGAACGCTCCGAGTTGATCGAGAGCATCTATGATGCCGGGCTCAATCCCGAGTTGTGGTCGGATGTCGTCGTCATGCTCAACGGATTCTTCGGCAGCCGGGCCTGCGGCCTGATCTCAAAGAACAAGATCAGCAAGTCCGGATCGACGCATTATTATTGTGGGGTCGATCCGCACTTCATACGGCTCTATGCCGACGAATACGCCCAGCATGACCCGCTCGCCAGGCTGCCGCGCTACGGCGAGGTCCGCAACATTCCGGACCTCGTGAATTTCGACGAATATCGCCGCGGGCGCTTCTATCAGGAATGGCTGCGTCCCCAGGGATGTGCCGATGTCGCGAATGTGGTGCTGGAACAGGCGAGTTCGTCCTGCCCGATGCTGATGACCGTCATCCCGGGCAGAGAGATGCTGGACGCGAAGATGCGTGCGCGCATGCAGCTCGTCGTCCCCCATGCAAGCCGAGCGTTGATGATCAACCGGACCATCGAACGGAAGCAGCAGAAGGCAATCGCGCTTGCCGATGTCGTGGATCAATTGAGTGCCGGCGTGATCCTGCTCGATGCCGCCTGCAACATCGTCCACAGCAATCCGGCGGCCGAGGCGATCCTGGACGGGGGCGACGTCTTGAGGTCCGTCAATGGTCGCCTGCTGGCGAGATCGCCTGACGCGAACGCAGCGCTGCGCAACGTCTTTCGTGACGAAGCGGAGGTGGTCGCAGCTGCGGCCGCGGATCGCAACATTTTGCTGACATCAAGCGACGGGTCGTATCACGTCGCCCATGTGATCGCGCTGCCCTCGCTGCTGCGGGAGGGGAGTGCAGGGCGCGCCTGTGGCGCCATCGGCGCCCTGTTCGTCTGGAAGGCGAAGCTCGATGCGCGCTCTTGTGCCGGGCTGATCGACCGCACGTTCGAGCTGACGCCCGCGGAGCTCAGGGTTCTGCAGTCCATCGTCGAAATCGGCGGCGTGCCCGAGACGGCCGCCGCGCTAGGAATCGCAGAGACGACGGTGAAGACGCATCTGCATCGTGTGTTCGCCAAGACCGGTACGAGCCGCCAGGCCGACCTCGTCAAGCTCGCGGCAGGATTTTCCAACCCGCTGGTTCACTGAGGCATCGTCAGCGCCGCGCCCGCATTTCATCATCGGAATATTATCGCGCGTCATTCGTTTGGGTGACGCGAGTTGCTGCGTTCTCTCCTACGAGAACCCATACGACTTGTTGTTCGTCGCGTTCGAGTCTTGTGTGAAGCAACTCATAGCGACTGGAGGTGAGTTCAATCAATCTCGCTTTCAGGTTGAGAGGAGATCATCGTGCGAACAAGGGCACGGAGCCTGGTCGGGAAGTTCCACGACGTCGTCGATCGCATGGTCGCGACGCTGCATCAGCAGCGTGCGATCGAGGCGCGGCGCGTATTGCAACGCTATCGTGACCTGCTGGAAGAGCAGCACGACACGTTGCTTTTGAATGAAATCATTTCTGTCTGCAGTGACAGTGAAGAGGAACTTTGGAAAAATGCCGATCAACCCGATGCGTGCGAGCACGGAGCCAGCCACCCCAGTCTCGCGCGCGCGTAACGGCAACATTGTCGCGATAGCGCTTACCGCCGCGCTCGTCACCCTTCAGTTGGCGGGGCTCATCATGCTGGAACGATCGCACGCGCATGCGATGCAGGTGTCGTTTCCGCGCGAGCCTGCGAGTTGCGTAGAAAGCGCCGCCGCACCGGTCTCGCAGATTCCCTATGATTGAGTAGAGGGAAAACTGTGCCTGACATCACGACACTGCTGCTTCTCAGCGCCGCCGTATTCGCCGGGGCCTTCGTCTCGGGGCTCTCGGGCTTCGCATTTTCCGCCGTGGCGGGTGCGATCCTGCTGCGCGTGTTCCAGCCGCTGGAGGCCGTGCCGCTGATGATGGCGTGCAGCATCGGCGTGCAGGCGACCAATCTGTGGGCGCTCCGGCGCAGCATCCGCTGGGAGGGAAGCCTGTTCCTGATCATCGGTGGTTTGATCGGCGTTCCCATTGCAGTCTCGCTGTTGCAGAGCACGGACACGCATCTGCTTCGGCGCGGCTTTGGTGTCGTCGTTGCGCTCTATGCCGCCTATATGCTGCTGCGGCCGACGCTGGTGACTGCCGGTGAGGCCGTCGGCCGTCACTGGGTTGCGCTGATCGGATTCGGAGGAGGGCTCGTCGGCGGGCTCACCGCCATGCCCGGCGCGATTCCGACGATCTGGTGCGACATGCGCGGCATGCCCAAGAGCGAGCAGCGCGGCCTCGTGCAGCCATTCATTGCCGCGATGCAGGTCTTTGCGATTGCCCTGCTGCTCGGACATCAGGATCTGTCGCCAAGGGTCTTTGTCGACCTTGCGGTCAGCCTGCCGGCGCTGTTCGCGGGATCGGCGCTCGGTGTGATCGCCTTTCACCGGGTCAACGAGACGGTCTTTCGCAAGACCGTGCTCGTTCTGTTGCTGCTATCGGGGCTCTCGCTGTACTAGTGCCCGGCCCCCTGAACCGGTGCTGCGCTGACGTCGCTGCCGTGATGCACCAGGGGCTTCATGCCGGTGACGGTCCGCAGCAGCACATAGAACACCGGCGTCAGGAACAGGCCGAACACGGTGACGCCGATCATGCCGGAGAACACGGCGACGCCCATGGCCCGCCGCATCTCCGAGCCGGCGCCAGTCGAGAGCACCAGAGGCAGCACGCCCATGATGAAGGCCATCGACGTCATCAGGATCGGGCGTAGCCGCAGCCGGCTCGCCTCGATCGCGGCCCGGATCGGCGTGCGACCGGCGAATTCGAGCTCGCGCGCGAATTCGACGATCAGGATCGCATTCTTGGCGGAGAGGCCGACGAGCACGATCAGGCCGATCTGGGTGAAGACGTTATTGTCGCCCTTGGAGATCCAGACGCCGAACATCGCCGCCAGCAGACCCATCGGCACGATCATGATGATCGAGAGCGGCAAGGTCAGGCTCTCGTAAAGCGCCGCCAGCACCAGGAACACCAGCAGGATCGCCAGCGGGAACACCCAGAGGCCGGAATTGCCGGCGATGAACTCCTGGTAGGTCAGGTCGGTCCATTCGAAAGCAAAGCCCGGCGGCAACGTCTCCGCCGCGATCCGCGTCGCGACCTCCTGCGCCTGGCCCGAGGAAAAGCCGGGGGCAGCGGCCGCGTTGATGTCGGATGACAGGAAACCGTTGTAGCGAATTGCCCGCTCAGGCCCCGCGCTTTGGCGGATCGTCAGCAGCGCCGACAACGGCACCATGTCGCCCGAGGACGAACGCACCTTCAACTGCCGGATGTCGTCGGCACGCGCGCGGAACGGCGCGTCGGCCTGGACATAGACGGAGTAGGTGCGGCCAAACTTGTTGAAGTCGTTGACGTAGTAGGAGCCCAGGTAGATCTGGAGCGTGTTGAACACCTCGGTCACGGGCACGCCGAGCTGCAGCGCCTTGGTGCGATCGATATCGGCGAACAGCTGGGGCACGTTGACCTGGAAGCTCGAGAACACGCCGGCAATCTCCGGTGCCTTCTGCATGGCCGCCATGAAGGCCTTGGTCGCGTCGTTCAGCGCCTCGTAGCCGAGACCGGCACGGTCCTCGATCTGCAGCTTGAAGCCGCCGATAGTGCCGAGACCGTTGACCGGTGGTGGCGGGAACATGGCGATGAAGGCTTCCTGGATGCCCGCGTATTTCTTGTTGAGATCGGCCGCGATGGCATTGCCGCTCAGTGCCGGGCCCTTGCGCTCGTCAAAAGGCTTTAGCGTCGAGAACACGATGCCGGCGTTGGACGAGTTGGTGAAACCCGAGATCGACAGGCCGGGGAAGGCGACCGAGCTTTCGACGCCAGGCTGGGTCAGCGCGACGTCGCTCATCTTGCGGATCACCTCTTCGGTACGGTCGAGGGTGGCCCCGTCGGGCAGCCGCGAGAAGCCGACCAGATATTGCTTGTCCTGGCCCGGCACGAAGCCGCTCGGTACCTGCTGGAACAGTAAGGCGGTGATGCCGACCAGCACCACATAGAGGCCCATCACCGCGGCCTTGCCCGAGATCACCTTGGTGACAGTGCCGCTGTAGTTCTCCGAGGAGCGCGTAAACGCCTTGTTGAAGCCGCGGAAGAACCAGCCGAGCGCCTTTTCGAGGATCAGCGTCAGCCGGTCCTTCGGCTCGTTGTGGCCCTTGAGCAGCAGGGCCGACAGGGCCGGTGACAGCGTCAGCGAGTTGACGGCCGAGATCACGGTCGAAATCGCGATCGTCAGCGCGAACTGCTTGTAGAATTGCCCGGTGAGCCCGGAGATGAAGGCCAGCGGCACGAACACCGCGATCAGCACCATCGCGATCGCGATGATCGGGCCGGAGACTTCGCGCATGGCCTGATAGGTGGCATCGCGCGGCGACAGCCCGCCCTCGATGTTGCGCTCGACGTTCTCGACCACGACGATGGCGTCGTCAACGACGATGCCGATCGCGAGCACCAGGCCGAACAGGCTGAGCGCGTTGATGGAGAAGCCGAACACGTGCATGACCGCAAACGTGCCGACGATCGAGACCGGCACCGCGAGCAGCGGGATGATCGAGGCGCGCCAGGTCTGCAGGAACAGGATCACGACCAGCACGACCAGCGCGATCGCCTCCAGTAGCGTGTGGATCACCGCCTCGATCGAGGAGCGCACGAACTGAGTGGGGTCGTAGACGATCTGGTAGGACACGCCCTCCGGCATGTTCTTCTTGATTTCGGCCATGGTGGCGCGGACGTGATCGGAAATCTCCAGCGCGTTCGACCCCGGCGCCTGGAAGATCGGGATTGCAACCGCCTGCTTGTTGTCGAGCAGCGAACGCAGGCCGTATTCCGAAGCGCCCAATTCGATGCGGGCGACGTCGCGCAAGCGCACGACTTCGCCACGCGTGCCGGTCTTGACCACGATGTCGCCGAATTGTTCTTCGTTGGCGAGCCGCCCCTCCGCATTGACGGAGAGCTGCAGGTCGATGCCCTTGACGTTGGGGGAGGAGCCGACCACGCCGGCGGCGGCCTCGACGTTCTGCGCCTGGATCGCCTTGACGATGTCGCTCGCGGTCAGGCCGTGCTCGGCCGCCTTCTGCGGATCGACCCAGACTCGCATCGAATAATCGCCGGCGCCATAGAGCTGGACGTCGCCGACACCGTCGATTCGCGCCAGACGGTCCTTGACGTTGAGGACCGCGTAGTTGCGCAAATACGTCATGTCGTAGCGGTTGTTCGGCGACAACAGATGCACGACCATGGTGAGGTCGGGCGACGACTTCTTGGTGATGATGCCGAGCTGGCGCACCACGGCCGGCAGGCGTGGTTCGGCCTGCTGTACGCGGTTCTGCACCAGCTGCGTCGCCTTGTCGGGATCGGTGCCGAGCCGGAACGTCACCGTCAGCGTCATCGCGCCGTCGGTGGTGGCCTGGCTCGACATGTACAGCATGCCTTCGACGCCGTTGATCTGCTCCTCGATCGGCGTTGCCACCGTTTCCGCGATCACCTTGGGATTGGCGCCGGGATAGGTCGCGCGCACCAGCACCGATGGCGGCACGACGTCCGGATATTCCGAGATCGGCATCGCGAACAACGAGATCAGGCCTGCGAGGAAAATCAGGACCGACAGCACGCCGGCGAAAATCGGACGATCAATGAAGAACTTCGAGAGATTCATGGCTTTGCCCCTGCGCGAGAGACAGCTCTCCCGTACTCCGGGACGCGGGCGAACACCCACGAAGGCCGGAATCGAGATGCGATGTCTTGGTCGTTATGACGTCGTCATTCCGGGCGCGCGGCTCCGCCTACGCTCTTGGAGCTTCGGCGCGACACGCCGCGCGTCCCGGACATGTAACTAGCGTTGCACCACGTCCTGGTTGCTGTGGTTGGAGGCCTGCTGCCCGCGCGCACCCATCGCTGCCACCTCGGTCTTGAGGAGAGCGCCGGGACGCACGCGCTGCAGGCCGTTGACGACGATGCGATCACCGGTTTTCAGGCCCGCTGTCACGATGCGCAGTCCGTCGACCGAGCCGCCGAGCGTGATCGGCCGGTAGACGGCACGGCTGTCGTCGCCGACTGCCATCACGAACTTCTTGTCCTGGTCGGTGCCGATCGCACGCTCGTCGATCATCACCAGCGTCTGCTGCTTCGGCTGGCCCATGCGCACGCGGGCGAACTGGCCGGGGATGAGACGCCCGTCCTCATTCTGGAAAACCGCGCGGACACGGATGGTGCCGCTCTGTCCATTGACCTGGTTGTCGATGAGCTGGATGTGGCCCTTGGCCGAGAGGCCGCCGGAAGTCGCCATCTCCACGGGGATCTGATCGAGATTGCCACGCTTGCCTGAGGCATCCGCGATCGAGTTCAACGCGCGCAGCACGACCTCTTCATCCGCATCGAACGAGGCGTAGATCGGATTGACCGAGACCAGCGATGTCAGGACCGGCGAGGCGGTGCCGGCGGCGACGAGGTTACCGACAGTAATCTCGAACTTGCCGACGCGGCCGTCCACGGGCGCACGCACCTCGGTGTAGTCGAGATTGAGCTTTGCGGTCTGGAGCGTCGCTTCCGCCGCCTTCACGTTGGCAATGGCCTCGCGATTGGCGTTGTCGCGCTGGTCGTAGTCACGCCGCGTGACGACGGCATTGCCGACAAGCTGCGCCCCGCGTTCGAGCTCGCTCTGGGTGAACACCACGCGCGCCTTCGCAGCCTCGAGCTGTGCGTTGGCTTTGTCGACCTCGGCCTCGTAAGGCGCCGGATCGATCTTGAACAGGACATCACCGGCCTTCACCAGTGCGCCTTCGGTAAAATTGGTCGACAGGATCGCGCCTGCCACGCGCGGGCGAAGCTCGACGCGGTTGATGGCCTCGAGCCGGCCCGAGAAATCGTCCCACAGCACGGTCTGCTTTGGCTCGATCATCGCGACCGTCACGGAGACGGCTTGCTCAGCCGCGGCCGCCGTTGCGGTCGCTTGCGCGGCACGGAAATAGTGGCCGGTCGCGATCGAGCCAGTTACGGCGAGGGCGCCCACAACAGCAACACCGCCGAGAAGGCGACGGATACGGCCGGGACGAGAGGGATTTTGGGACGGGGGCATTTGCGCGCTCCAGAAATGTAGTGTTCACTACAGATGTGGAGCTGGATATCGCAGCGCAAGATACTTATGTACCGTTCGCTAAGAAAATTGTAGCCGCTTACCGCAAGAATGGGAAGGCGGAATAGAAAAGAAAGACAGAACAAATAGATAGGATCAGGCGTTAGTCCGAGGGGCGACGCTGATTCCTGAGGAGACAGGCATATGGGCATGGGACGCCCCCGCGAATTCGACGCCGAAGTGGCGTTGGATCAGGCGATGGAAGTGTTTTGGCGCCATGGCTATGAGGGCGCCACAATTGCCCAGCTCACCGAGGCCATGGGTATCAACCCGCCGAGCCTCTATGCCTGCTTCGGCAACAAGGAAGGCCTGCTCAAGGCCGCGCTCGATCGCTACAGTAAATTGCGCGGCGCCTGGATGGACGTGGTGGTCGCCGCACCGACCGCCCGCGATGTCGCCGAGCGGATGCTGATCGGCATCGCCGAAAAGCAGACCGATCCGGCCAATCCGCCCGGCTGCCTGCTCGTCCAAGGCGGTATCGCCTGCGGCACCGGCTCCGAGAATGTCCCCTTCGAGCTCGCCGCCCGCCGCGCGCAAAACGAAGACCAGCTGCGCGACCGTTTTGTGCGCGCCAAGGCCGACGGTGATCTCAAGCCGACGTCGGATCCTGCGGCCCTCGCGCGTTATGTGTCGGCCGTCTCGGTCGGCATGGGCGTGATGGCATCTTCCGGCTCCGACCGCGAAGCACTGCGGCAAGTCGCGACCGTGGCGGTGCAGGCGGTCGAGGCGCAGTCGGCCGATCGAACGTAACAGCTCGGTTAGCTCGCGGACTGATTTGCAGACAGCACCGGCGGCAGCACAAAGCCGCCGAATTCGCGTTCGATCAGCCCGGCCAGCGCAATCGTCGTGCGGTCCTCCAGATACGGCCCGATGATCTGGACGCCGATGGGCTGAGGAGGCGGCGCGACGGGAACCATATCTGCCTGCGTGTGGGGGCGCGGGCGGTCCGCGCTCGGCTATAAGGGCGGATCAGCCCTTTCGACCTTGCACAAGAGTCAACAATGTTCGCCCTGACATTTCTTGGGACCTCGGCCAGCGTTCCATCCGCAGAGCGCAACCATCCCGCGCTTCTTCTGGAGGTCGCGGGCCAGCGCATGCTGATCGATTGCGGCGAGGGCACGCAGCGCCAGCTGCTGCGAAGCGGCGCCGGCTTTCGGCGGCTCGATCGCATTCTTCTGACGCACGGGCATCTCGACCACGTGCTCGGCATCCCCGGCCTGTTCTCGACATTGGGGCTGCGGCAGACCTCCGATGTCATGACGATCCATGGCGGGCCACGCACGCTCGATATCGTCATCCGCATGCTTACGGGCCTGTGGGGCGAGGGGCGGGCGCCGATTGCGGTGCAATTCGCCCCCCTTTCTGAAGAGCAGGTCGCCGACGCCGGCGACTTCGTCGTCGGCTGTTTTCCGGTCCGTCATCGTGACACCGACAGCTTTGGCTTCTCGTTCCAAAGCCCCGCGCGCCGCCATCTCTTGTCCGATCGTCTCTCTGCCCTCGGTGTGCCCGATGGTCCCATGCGCGGCGAGCTTGCCGCAGGTCGGCCGGTCACGATTGACGGTGGCCGGACGATCGATCCGGAGGATGTCCTGGGTCCGCCGAGCGGGGCCAAGAAGCTGGTCGTGATCGGCGACACCGAGACCACCGATGGGTTATCGAAACATGTTGCGGATGCGGACCTGCTGGTGATCGAGGCGACGTTCCTGGATCGGGATGCGCCGACCGCGCGGGATTACGGTCATCTCACCGCGGCCGAGGCGGCTCAGTTCGCGGCCACGAATAACGTCCGGCAGCTCGTGCTGACCCATCTGTCGGGTCGCTATGAGGAGGGAGAGATCCTGGCCGAGGCGGCAAAGATCTTTCCGGACGTCCGGATCGCCGCAGACTTCGATCGCATCACTGTTTAGGCAGTGCGTTGCACGGCCATTAATCTTATCTGTCAAGGTTTACGCGACTTCATTCCCGCAGCCGCGCGCCGGCGCGATATTTTCGCGAGATTAGAAATCAGATTGTATCGAGAGTATCATGTCGCGTTCCGTTGAATTGATCGTTGAGGGTTATGTGCGGCTGAACGATCGCGATGCCCTGGAAGATATTTTGGCGCATCGCCAGGACCTGCTGCGGCAGCTGGTGGCCGTGACCGGCGTCGACCCGCAGCACTCCATCGCGCAGGTGAGCGAGGAAATCACCATTATCGAAGCCGGACTTGCGACACTCGTCCCGGAATAGCCGTCTTGGGAGATCGCGCTTCCGCCAACGGCGCGCTCAGCTCAACAGGCCCGACTTGATCGTGAGCCGGTCAGCCGCATCAGCTTCGGCAGCGCCTGATCGCGAAAGGTCGGCATGCCCATGCGCATCGCATCCACGGTGACGCTCAGTCCGGCGATCACACAACCTTGCGCGTCCAGGATCGGCATCGCCAGTGTGCGCAGGCCGTAGGCGTTCTCGCCGCCGGAGACGGCGTGGCCCTTCTTCTTCACCTGATCGAGCCGGGCGAGCAGGGCGTCGAGACCGGTCAGCGTGCGCTCAGACAGCTTGACGCGGGGCCGTGATTCCAGCCGCTCGATCTGCTCGTTGCGCGCAAGATGCGCCAGCATGGCATGGCCGAGTGCGGCGCTGTAGGCGGGGATGCGCGTGCCGGGCCGGCGATCCATCTTGTAGCGGTCGAGGCCCGCGCTGGCGCGCGCGAGATAGAACACATCGCCGCCATCGAGGATGCCGAGCGACCTTGACGCCACGGCAGCCCGATCCTACCAACGGATCAGGTTGGAACAAATGTTCGCATTCCGAACAACATCGATCGGTTAATCGGAGGAAGCTTTGTCGACATCATCGCTACACCCCCAGTCCTTGCACCCACATGGCGTGTTCTCCGCCGCGTTGACGCCGCTCGACGGCGAGCTTGCCCCGGATCATGCGCGCTTTGTCGCGCATTGCCGCTATTTGCTGAATGAAGGCTGTGATGCCATTGCGATGCTTGGCACGACGGGGGAGGCGAACTCATTCTCGGTCTCCGAGCGTACCGCGCTGCTGGAGGCCGTGATCGCCGGAGGCATCAAGCCGAACCAATTGCTGCCGGGCACCGGCGTCGCCGCGTTCACCGACACCATCGCGTTGACGCGCCATGCGCTGTCGGTTGGCGTCGATACCGTGGTGATGCTGCCGCCGTTCTACTACAAGAATGTCAGCGACGACGGCGTCTATGCCGCCTATAGCGAGATCATCCAGCGCATCGGCGACAAGCGCCTCAAGATCGTGCTCTATCATATCCCGCAAATGTCGATGCAGCCGATCTCGCACGCGCTGATCGAGCGGTTGCGCGCGGCCTATCCGTCGACCATCGTCGGCATCAAGGATTCCTCGGGCGACTTCGCCAACATGACCGCGATGGTCGAGCGGTTCCCGGGCTTTTCGGTGCTGACCGGCGCCGACCCGCTGCTGCTGCCGCTGCTGCGCAAGGGCGGCGCGGGCTGCATCACCGCGACTTCGAACCTCGTCGCGCGCGATCTCGCCTATGTCTTCAAGCATTTCCGGGACAGCGACGACGACGCAAACCTCGCAGCTGCGCAGGCGCGCATCGTCAAGGCGCGCGAACTGGTGTCGCGCTTCGCGCAGATGCCCTCCCTGAAGGCGCTGATGGCCGAGCGCACCGGTCATGCCGAGTGGCAGCGCCTGCGGCCGCCGCTGGAGACCTTGCCGGCTGCTCAATTGAAAGAGCTGCTCGCGAATGCGGCGGCATTCGCGAAAGCCGCTTAGGGCTGAAGCGGGAGCCGCATCACGATGACGCGCGTTCGCCTGCTTGCTGACGATCTTACCGGTGCACTCGACACCGCGGCGGAGTTTGTCGGCCTGTGCGGACCGTTCGACGTCATCTGGGCGGACACGCCCGCGGGGTCAGGCTTCCCAAGTCTGGCGATCGACAGCGGCACCCGCGAGCGTTCAAAGGCCGAAAGCGTCGCGATCGCCGGGCGGCTGGCGCCGCTGCTGTGCGATGGGACGATCGCCTACAAGAAGGTGGACAGCCTGCTACGTGGCGCTTGGGCGGCCGAGCTCGGCGCCTGCATGAGCACCGGCCACTGGGCGTCATGCGTGGTCGCGCCTGCCTTCGACTATCAGGGACGCCGCACCGTCGATGCCCAACAATATGCGCGCAACGTGGAAGGCGACTGGCATCGCGTCGGCGACAATCTGCTGGACCAGTTGAGACGGGATGGCGTCGAGGCGCAGCGCGGCAGCGCCGACACGCTGGCGCAAGGCGGCGTTCAGGTCTTCGATGCCGAGAGCGACCTCGATCTCGATCGCGTTGTCGAGATGGCGCGGCGGATGCCGGGGCCGGTGCTGTGGTGCGGCAGCGGCGGTTTGGCCGGCGCACTTGCGCGTGGCCACCGCGCAGATGCGCCTTCGAAATTGAAGCGCCCGGTGCTCGGCCTGTTTGGCTCGGACCAGGCCGCCACCGCCTCGCAGCTGGATGCGTGTGGCGACGCCACTCTTGCGCTCGCCGAGGGTGAGGGCAGCGCGGTCGTTCAACGCAAGCTGGCCGACGACGGCGTGGCGCTGGTGAAGTTCTCGCTTGCCGAAGGACTGTCGCGCACTGATGCCGCGCAACGGATCGCGCGCGAGCTGATGGCGCTGATCGCGGCGCTCGATCCGCCGGGAACCCTGATCGTTGCTGGCGGAGAGACGCTGAAGGCCGTATGCCTTGCACTCGGCGCGCACGCGCTGCAGGTGACGGGGCGTATCGTGCCGGGCCTGCCGCGCTCGACGCTGCAAGGCGGCCGCTGGGCCGGCGTCGATGTCATCTCGAAATCCGGAGCGTTCGGCGCGCGCGATCTCTGGCGCGATCTGCTTCGGGACAATCATTTGCTCAATCTGGGGAGTTCGACATGACCTCGCGTCATCTTGCCATCACCATGGGCGATCCCGCCGGGATCGGACCCGAGATCATCGTCAAGGCCTGCGTCGGATTGAAGGAGCGGATCGCGAGTGGCGATCTGCGCCTGCTGATCATCGGCAGCGGCGCTGCGCTGGACGGCGCGAAGGCCGCGCTCGGCAGCGACGTTGCGATCCCGCAAGTCAAGGCCGACGATCGCGAATGGCCCAACCTCTGCTACCTGCAAGCCGACGTCGAGGGCGACCCGATCAAGCCCGGCGTGCTCAGCGCCGACGGCGGCCGCTTTGCCTACAAGGCGATCGAGCAGGGCGTGCGACTGACGCAGGCCGGCCGAACCGGAGCCATCGTCACGGCGCCCCTGAACAAGGAAGCTCTCAACAAGGCCGGTTATCACTTTCCCGGGCACACCGAGATGCTGGCGCATCTCACTGGCGTGCGCGGCTCGGTGATGCTGCTTGCCCACGGCAACATGCGCGTCAGTCATGTCTCGACCCACGTCGCGCTGGAGGACGTGCCAAAACGCCTGACGCCCGAGCGGCTGCGCATGGTGATCGATCTCACCAACGATGCGCTGCTGCGGCTCGGCATCGCCAAGCCGAAGATCGCGATCGCGGCGCTCAACCCGCATGCGGGCGAGGGCGGTCTGTTCGGCCGGCAGGATATCGACGTCTCCGCGCCGACGATCGCGAAGGCGGTCGCCGACGGGCTCGACGTCGTCGGTCCCGTGCCCGGCGACACCATCTTCGTCAAGCTGCGCGCCGGCCAGTATGATGCCGCGGTCGCGATGTATCACGACCAGGGGCACATCCCCGTCAAGCTGCTTGGCTTCCAGGTCGATCCCGCCACCGGCCGCTGGCAGGAGCTCTCCGGCGTCAACATCACGCTGGGCCTGCCGATCACCCGCACCTCCGTCGATCACGGCACTGCCTTCGACATCGCCGGCAAGGGCATCGCCAACGAGCACAGCCTGATCGAGGCCATCGACTATGCCGAGCGGCTGTCCACAGGCAGCACCGCGTCCAAGTCCTGAGATCGAGTCCACGATGACCAACGACTTCACGCCCATCGAAATCCTCCGTCCCACCATCCTGGAGTTCGGCGTCGACCCTGATCTCACCATGACTGTGCCGAAGGAAATCACGGCCGCCACCGGCGTCGAGGAAACATCGATGAGATCGATGTGGCTTGGCGTTGCGTCGGCAATCCTGCCGGCGAACGCGCAGGATGAGAGTACGCCGAAGTAGGTGACGGTGATTGTGCCCTTCGCCGGCGCACCTTGATCCGTCCACCGCAACGCTTGCCAGCCCATAGCCGAGCAGGTAGAAGGCTTCACGCCTGAGCCGTGATTTGCGCCAAACGCGCTTCCGGCCACAGCCGGACAGATCAGTAAGATATTGAATTTGTTCGGCTATTCCGTTGGGGAATGGTGTAACGGTAGCACAACAGACTCTGACTCTGTTTGTCTAGGTTCGAATCCTAGTTCCCCAGCCATATCGATATTTCGTCAATGAAATCAGACACTTAGGCGGATATCGGTGACCTAAAAACGGTGCCACTCGTAACCGCTTTTCGGCACCGCAGAGCGTAACCGCGACTCACTTCCGCCACAATTGGCGCGCATCATATTCTTGCGTCATCGGATTAGTTTCCGAAACAAAATTGCACACAGAGAACCCGTTCTTCGCTCGCCTGACCAGCGGGCCAACGTCTCTTGTGTGCCCTTTTGTCGATCGCTTCCCGCTTCAAATCCCTTCTCGGTATCGAGACCAAGGCCAGCCTCGCTGAGCCCGACGACTTTCTGCTGTCCCTGTTCGGTGCCGCCCAGACCATCGCTGGCGCCTCCGTAACCCCGGCCAGCGCCATGTCGTGCGCGCCGGTTGCGTGCGCCGTCCGTTCGATCTCCGAGGCGGTCGGCCAGCTTCCCTTGCGCGTCTACAAGCGGCTGCCCGACGGCGGCAAAGAGCCCGCTACCGACCATCCCCTGTTCTCGCTTCTCGGTGATGCACCGAATGCTTGGACGCCGGCCTCGGTGTTCCGTTCCCAGGTCACCGCCGACGCGCTGTTGCAGCCCTACGGTGGGTTCGCCCAGATCGTGCGCGTGGACGGCAAGCCGTATGAACTGATCCGGCTCGACCCGCAGCTTTCCTCGATCGTCGTCGACTACTCGAATTTTGAGCCGGCCTACGCAATCAAAGCGGACGGCAAAAACCCCGCGCGCGAAATTCCCGCCGCCGACATCATCCACATTCACAGTCCGGCCTACCGCCCGACGCGCGGCCTGGTCGGCGAGGGTCGCGAAGCCATCGCTCTGTGCATGGTCC
The DNA here is from genome assembly GCF_021458635.1 of Bradyrhizobium monzae. Lineage (GTDB taxonomy): Bacteria > Pseudomonadota > Alphaproteobacteria > Rhizobiales > Xanthobacteraceae > Bradyrhizobium. The sequence goes on along the minus strand of NZ_JAIRDQ010000002.1, from coordinate 218,071 downwards.
TGGAGCAACACGCCGCTCGACTCTTTGGTAACGGCGCCCGCCCGTCCGGTGTTTTGAGCTTGAAGGGCAACCTTACGGCCGACGCGCTCGGCAAGGCCAAAACCGCGTGGCAGGCCGCGCACAGCGGGACCAGCTCCGGCGGCACCGCAGTATTGCCAAGCGACGCCTCCTGGCAGGCGATGACATTTTCCAGCGTGGACGCCCAATTCCTGGAGCTACGCAAATTCGCAATCGCGGAGATCGCCCGCCTTTTCCGTGTGCCGCTGCACATGCTGATGGAAGCCGACCGCGCAATGCCGCGTAGCATCGAGGCGCTGGGCCAAGAATTCGTCACCATGACCTTGCTGCCCTGGCTGAAGCGCTGGGAGCAGGCTCTTGAGTTGAAGTTGCTCGCGAAAGAAGAGCGCGGCCAGTTCTGCATCGAGTTCAACCTCGACGCCTTCGCCCGCGCTGATCTGCTCGCTCGCGCGCAGGCCCTTTCCGTTGCCGTTGCGGCCCGGATCCTCAATCCGAATGAAGCGCGCTCGATTGGCTTTGGCCTGCCTGCTTATGAGGGCGGCGACACCTTTGAGAACCCCAATACGTCGTCCGCACATGCTGGCGGCGCCCTCAGCGCCAACGACAACACCGACAACAACAAAGAGGCCGCCTGATGCTTCGAACCATCCATCTGCACGGCCGGCTCGGCAAAGACTTCGGTTCGTCACATCGTTTCGACGTGATGACGGCCGGCGAGGCGCTGCGCGCGCTCAACTGCGCTTTCCCTGGTCGTTTCGTCAAAACGATTCAGCAAGGGTATTACAGGATCGTTCGCGGCGACAAGCGCTCCGGCATGCAGCTTGATCTCGATCTCGTCAATCAGTTCAATCTGGGCGCTGCGGACCTGCATATCTATCCGGTGATCCGAGGCGCGAAATCCAGCACCGCGAAGGGCACCACCAAGATCGTTCTCGGTGCGGCCCTGGTCGGCGGTGCAATCTTTCTGTCTGGCGGCATGCTGGCGACGCCCATCGGCGCGCTCAGTGGCGTTCCGCTGGTCGGCGGCATGAGTTACGGCACCGTGGCAGCGATCGGCCTGGGTCTCGCGCTGTCCGGCGCCTCAACGCTCCTCACAAAGCCCGCCAGTCCGTCACCGCAGGCCTCCAATGGCCTCACCGTAAACGGCGGCAACATCGGCAATTCAGGCAAGCAAGGCGACGCGGTCCCGCTGATCTACGGCGAGGTCATGGTCGGATCGACGCCAGTGGAAGCGTGGTCCGACGTGGAAGACATCAGCGTCTATGCCGACAGCGCCGGTTCAATCGAGACGGCTTTCGGGCAGTGACCATGACCTCATACACAACCTTTTTCGGCGACGGCGAGCACGCCTTCCATCTTACCAAGCCCCTGATTCAGGAGCTTGAAAAGCAGTGTGGTCCCATCGGCGCGCTCAGCAATCGACTTTTTGCGCGCAACTTCGCCCAGGCCGACATCAACGAAACCATTCGCCTTGCGCTGATCGGCGGCGGCACCGCCCCGAAACGCGCCTATGAGCTGATCGTCGCCTATGTCGACGGTCGGCCACTGATCGAAACCTACGAATTAGCCACGAAAATCATCGAGCGGACGCTCTTCGGCAACCCCAACGAAAAGGAAACATCTAAGTGAGCTTCGCCACCGGCACCCCCATCGCCGACAACAATCCTCTACCGATCATTGTGACCGGTGATGGCTCGCGCATCGACTACAATGCGCCAGCGACCATTCTGAGCGGCCAAAATCTTTCAGCGCCAATCGATCTGGCTAACCACGCGCTGGCGGGTATCGAGATGCCGAGCGCTTGGACCTCCGCCGTGATTACATTCCAAGTGAGCAGCGACGGTGTGACCTATCGCGACTTCTGGGACGAAAATGGCGAAGTCTCATTTCAGGCCGCAGCCAATCGCGCCATTCGCATTGCGTCATGGAGCTGGTTTGCCATTCGCTACCTGAAAATCCGCAGCGGCACTTCAGCGACGCCAGTCGCGCAAGCCGCCGATCGCGTCATCAATCTCTACAGCGCCTATCGGAACAACTGATGGACCGCCTAGAGATCAAAGCGACGCTGAGCGTGGACGCCGAAGGGACGATCGTCGGCACCGCTTGGCCGTTCAATGCCGGCCCGGACAGCGTCGGCGACACGATCACCAAGGGCGCCTTCAACGTCGCCGCCGACTTGCCGATGCTATTCTCGCACGATCCCTCTGACCTTGTCGGCAGTTGGTCCGAAGTTTCGGAGACCAATGACGGCCTGATCGTTAAAGGCGCGATCCATAAAGACCAGCCTCGCGCACGCTCCATTCTTTCAATGGTGAAGTCCGGTCTGGTCTCCGGTTTGTCGATCGGCTTCCGCACGCGCGAGGCAAAGCAGCAAGGCCGCAACCGCGTCATCAGCGCGCTCGACCTGGTCGAAGTCTCTCTTGTCCGCAATCCAGCGCACCCGAGGGCGCGCGTTACATCCGCCAAAAGCTACGACGAGGCGCAAGCCTTGGCCGCAATCATTCGACGCTTCACGGCGGCGTCATCCTCCAAGTGAACCCACCCCTCTGAAAGGCAAGTCCTCTACCATGAAGCATGTTTCTCCCCTCGAACTGAAAGACACCGGCGCCGGTAACGACGATCCGGCCGCGATCGTGACCAAGGCCCTTGAGGGCTTCCAGGGCTCGTTCGAAGATCGTATCAAGGCGATCGAGACCAAGTCGGCCGAACGCCTCGACCGCCTGGAAGCCAAGTTGAACCGGCAGGGCCACGGCGCTGTCACCGACGACATCGAACGAAAGTCTTTCGAGAGGTTCCTTCGCACCGGTCCCGACACCCTCAGCGAGATCGAAAAGAAGTCACTCGCCGCCGCCGGCAACACTGTGCTGACGCCGCCGGAATTCGGCGCCGAAGTTCTGAAGCTTCTCCGCCAGTTCTCGCCGATCCGCCAGTATGCGCGCGTCGTGACCGTCGGCGCCGCACAGGTTCAGTATCCGAGCCGCACCGGCAGCACGGCGGCCACCTGGGTCGCCGACACTGCCGACCGCACCCCGAGTGATCCGTCTTACGCAGGCGTGACCATCACGCCCTACGAAGCCGCGACCTACACGGACGTTAGCAATCAGCTCTTGGAAGATCAGGCCTATAATCTGGAAGGCGAGCTGGCCTCCGATACGGCGGAGTCGTTCGCTATTGCTGAAGGCACCGCCTTTGTGAAGGGCAACGGGACCACCCAGCCGGCCGGCCTGATGACCGCCAGCGGCATCGCCCAGGTCATCACCGGTGCCGCGGCCAACTTCCCGACCTCGACGCCGGCAGACGTGCTGATCGGCATGTTCCACGCCATCCCGACGCTCTGGGCTCAGCGCGGTGCATGGTTGATGAACCGCAACACGATCTCGGCCATCCGCCAGTTCAAAGACGGCATGGGCCGCTACCTCTTGATCGACGATCTCAACAACGGCGCCGCGCCGACGCTGCTCGGCCGTCCGATCGTCGAAGCCATCGATATGGACGATATCGGCGCGAACAAGTTCCCGATCTTGTTCGGTGACCTGTCCGGCTACCGCATTGTCGATCGCATCTCGTTCCAGGTGCTTCGTGACCCTTACAGCATGGCGACCAAGGGCCAGACCCGCTTCCACTCGCGCAAGCGCGTGGGCGGCTCGATCACCAACCCTGACCGGTTCGTGAAGCTCAAGGTCTCGGCGACCTAATTATGAACATGCAGCACGCAACATTTGCCCTCCAGGTCGGAAGCAAGGTCATCACCTTGCGTCCAACGTTGCGTGCTGCATTCCACCTCCATCAGAAGTATAGTTTCCAGGGGCTCTATCAGGCCATCCTAGACGGCGACTACACCGCCAGCATGGATCTGATCACGGCAACATGCGCAGACGTGCCGCCGGCCTCGATTCGCAGCATCCTTGACGCGCGCGATCAGCTTCTCGAATTCATCCTGATCCTGCGCGGCGGCGATACTTCAAACGACAAGCCGCAGTCGGGCGAGTTCATCTCTTTCGAAGAGCATGTCACCTATCTTTACAAGATCGGTGCCGGCCAATTGGGCTGGGCGCCGGACGTTGTGTGGGATGCGACGCCGGCCGAAATCCTCGCTGCGCGCGAAGGCCGTATGGAGTTGCTGAAGGATATTCTCGCGGCTGTTTTCGGCAGCAAGGAACAGTCCGCCGACGCTAGCAATGTATCCGGCATCAAGGATGACCTCAACGCCATCGGCGATCTCACCAACCACGTGAGGCCGCGCTAATGCCCTACAAATGTGGTCGTGTCTGCGCTTGCGGTCGGATCGTCACCGGCGATGCTCGCTGTGTCTGCCAAAGCCAGCGCCGCAAGGAAGACGACAAGCGCAGGCTGAACGCCAACGATCGCGGCTATGACAGCAAGTGGCGCCGCGAGAGCAAAGCTTTCTTGGCGCTGCCAGAGAACCGCTTCTGTGCATGCGGCTGTGGCCGGCACGCCGACTGCGTCGATCACAAGATACCCCATCGCGGCGACAAGAAGCTCTTCTGGTCGCGCTCCAATTGGCAGCCGCTTGCAAGCTCGCCCTGCCATGCCAGCCGCAAACAATCCCTCGAAAGGTCAATTTAGTCCCATGCGCCCGATCCAATTCAATGGTGTATCTCGCCCGCTCGCTGATTGGGCACGTCTTGCCGGTATCAGCTCGGACACTCTCACCAAGCGGCTCGATGCGGGCTGGTCGGTGGAAGATGCACTGACCAAGCCGGTAGGCAAGCAGGGCCGCAAGGCCATGTCGCTACCTTCATCGTCGCTCGTCCATGCCTTGCCCGCTCTTCGCGACTGGCAGCGCGACATGCATGCAGCACATCGGCGGATGACGCGCCTCGCTCGTTCTCTCATCCGCCAGATGGACGAACAGATGGCTGAGCTACGCCACAGCCTGGACCAGCACATGGCCGCGAATACCCCGGGGGTGGGTCAACACCTCTCAGAAAACGCGAACGACCGGTCCATTCCCTCGATGCAAGACAGAGTCTAATTGGAGTTTTTTCGACCATGCCCGGGATCACCCTCGACCAAGCCAAGGCCCATCTAAACGTCACGATCGATGCCGACGATACCCTGCTTACCGACAAGCTGGCGGCGGCGAAGGCCTGGATTGGCGCCTATACGGCCTCTGATCCCGACGTAAATGGCACGCCGGCGCCGGTGAATGAGGCCGTGCTGCAATTGACCGCGCACCTTTACGAAAACCGCGAAGCCAGCCTTGTCGGGCTGACGGCCAGCGCTCTCCCCTTTGGCTTCCTCGATTTACTCGCGCCTTATCGCGCATTTGCGTTCTAAAATGACCGTTTCCGACCCCTCCCTGGACCTTCAGAAGGCCATTCGGCAACGTCTATTGGCGAGTGCTGAGCTGACTGCGCTGGTCGATCCCGGTGCCATCATCGACGCCAACGGCCGACCTGAGCGCATGCCTTGCGTCCAGATCGGCGAAGGACAGACCATTTTCCGGCGCTGGAATGCGACGACACACGCCACGCTGCACGTCTGGTTTCAAGAGCCGGGCTTGGTCCAATGCAAGCAGGCTGTTTCGGCGATCGTCGAGGCATTGCGCGTGGATGCCCAGGTCAGCGGCGTCCTGGTCCTGGATCACTTCACCTGCCACGACCTCATGGTGACCCAGACCCGGTTTATGCGCGACCCACACGGGTCCTATAGCCATGGCATCGTCACGGTCACCGGCATCATGACCGCGAGGGCAGCATGAGGGCCGGCAACCTCGACCGCGTCATTGAAATCCAGCGCCGCACCACCGGCCTAGACCTCTACGGCACACCCGTAGAGACCTGGACGCTGGTTGCGACCATGCGCGCCCAGCTCCTGAAGAACGCGACCGACAATCAGGAAGGCCAGCGCGGGGAGACCACCAATGCCTTGCTGACGTTCCGCACGCGCTTCCTGGACGGCGTTACGCTTGAGAACCGCGTCACGTATCAGGGGCAGCAATTCGAGATCATCGGCGTCAGCGAGATCGGCCGCCGCGTTGGCCTGGACCTCAATTGTCGGAGGGGCGGATGAACAGGCCTTTCTTAGAATACGCGATGCTCCAGGTCGGCCAGCATCGCAGACGTTCGGTCGGCGCTGACGTCGACGGCATCGTGCAGCAAGTGACCAAGGTCCTTCACATGCTTGCTCAGTTTCTGCCAGTGAACGGCGTTGCTTCTGAACGCAGCGATCCGTTGCGGATGAGCTGGGGGATTCAGACGATTGATGTTCATGATATTCGTCGCAGCATCCAATGCCGCATCCAAAAAAACGCGCTTCGTCTTCTGAACCGCTACCGTTCCCCAAATGATTCCGGCGCTAGCTCTGAGATCGTCGACAGCTTCTTCAAACCGGTCGATGCTCACAACAAGTTCACCCGTCTCCGGTATGAGCGAATTTGCCAACAAGTTCTTAAGGTGCGTGTCGATCATCACCACACCGGTGATGATTCGATGAATCAAGATGCGCTCATTGTTGAGGTCCAACGATCGTTTGCTCAACACTCCGAGACTGCCAACGTCGTTTTGCCGCGCCAACTCCAGAAGTTGGTCGTAAACAGGTCGGGCCGCGAACGTGGCGCCATAAATGGCCGCGCCCGCAGCAATGAGCGTCATCAGCCCCGCCCCAAAGTTGCCAGCGAAGCCGATCCAGTCGGCAGGCTTCCCTTCTTGAACAGCGGAAATCAATGGTCCCGCCCAGAAGGGAATCAGGAAGAGTGTAGCGGCCATTCCAGAGAAGAAAGCAACGATAGCAACAGTAAGCCTAACTCCAATTTCCTTCATTACGCCCAAAGTCCCTCATCAGCCCGATGTCTCACTCAGAGATTGTCACAGTGAGAGGCAGAAAGCCAGAGTTGGCGCCAAGCTCGCACGCTCTCGATGCCTCGACCCGGCCGCCGTCCTGGTTGAGCAAGCACGCGAAGGCCGAATGGCGCCGCGTCATGCCCGAGCTTGCCAAACGCCGCATCCTGACCATTGCGGACCTGGGCTCATTGGAGAGCTACTGCGTCGCCATGGGTAGGGTCCGTCAGTTGGAAGCGCTCTTGCGCACCGAGATCGACCTGAAGCTGCTCCGCGCCCAGGACAAGAGCATGATGACCGCTCGCCAGCTCGCCGCTGAGCTGGGGCTAACCCCGGTTTCGCGTTCGCGGCCGGCCGTGCGCGAGAATGACAACGAAGGCGACGATGACAATCCGCTCGCCCTCTAAGGACACCTATCCGCACTGGATTTTCGACGACTCGCCAATTCCCGACCCGTTCGGCTATGGCGAGCGAGCGGTCGAATTCCTCCGGCGGCTTAAGCATCCAAAATCGACGCTGCCCCGAAAGCAATTCCAACTTGATCCCTGGCAAGAGCGTATCGTCCGCGCGATCTATGGACCGCGCGACGACGCCGGCAACCGGATCATCTCGCGCGTCGTCATTCTCATCGCAAAAGGCAATCGCAAGACCAGCCTATCCGCGGCATTGGCGCTGCTTCACACGATCGGCCCCGAGCGCGTGGCCGGCGGCGAAGTGATCTTTGCTGCCAGCGATCGTAAGCAGGCGGGTATCGCATTCAAAGAGGCGCGCGGGATCATCAAGGCAGATCCGAAGCACCTTGTCCCGGCGACAAAAATCTATGACGCCTTCAACAGCGCCAAAAAGATCAGCTATCCCGACGACAGCACCGAGTTGGAAGTGATCTCGTCCGACGCGCCGTCCCAGGACGGGCGGACCCCTTCATTCGTGCTGGCAGACGAGATCCATGTCTGGCGGGGCACTGCGCTTTGGACTGTTCTCGCCAATGGCCTGGACAAGATCGACAATAGCTTGCTTGTCGTTGCGACGACGGCCGGTCGCGGACAGGACAACATCGCCTATGAGGTAATCGAGCGCGCCCGCAAGATCGCACGCGGCGATATCGTTGACCCGACGTGGCTGCCGGTGTTGCTCGAATCCCCATCAGATGTTGATTACACTAGCGAGGAAGCATGGCGCCGCGTGAACCCCGGCAGCGTCCATGGATATCCGTCGATCGCGGGCTTTCGGCGACACGTGGCAACGGCAAAGGACAGCCCGACCGAACGCAACAGCCTGTTGCAATACAAGCTCAATGTTTGGCTCGACCACTCGACCTCACCCTTTGTCGATATGGCGACTTATGACAAGGGCGCCCACCCGATCGACTATGAGGCGTTGCGCGGTGCGCCCTGCTGGGTTGGCGTCGATATGTCCAAGACCACCGACCTTTCGTCGGTCGTCGCGTGCTTCAAAGACGGCGAGACCTACACCGTGCTGTCGCACTTCTTTTGCCCCGAGGCCGATATCCGCAAGCGCGGCGACCTCGACGGCGTCGACTACGTGACCTGGGCTAAGCAAGGCTTCATTACAGCCACGCCCGGCAACGTCATCGATAACGCTGCGGTGGCGGACTACATCCGATCGCTCGCGGAGCGTTTCCAGGTCCAAGAGATCGGCTTTGACGTGGCCTATGCCCAGGCCGTGATAGCTCCGTTGACGCAGGAGGGTTTCCCAGTCGTCACCATCCCGCAGTATTGGAAGTTTCAATCGCCTGCGCTCAACACTCTTGAGGCAGCTATCATCAGCGGCAAATTCCAGCATGGCGGCCATCCGGTATTACGCTGGAACTTCGCCAACGTCGCCATCCGCACCGACGCAAACGACAACCGCACAATTCACAAGGACAAGAGCACCGATCGCGTTGACGGCGTCGCGGCGACCTGGATGGCCGTGTCGCGCGCCGCTGCCGGTGACACCAATCTTTCCCTTTACAGCAACCCCGCCGTGACGGCGGACCTGCTTTCGTGGTGACACATGGCTGATGATCTCGAAACCTACCTCACATCTCTGCCCGACAAGCTCACCGAGCAGCTATCGGACGTTCTCCGCGAACAAGCCTTCCGTCTTTCGGATTCCCAGCGCGAAGCATTGCGCGCGCTTGAGCAGTCGCCGGAGTCGGGCGCCTTGGAAGCGTCGTGCTCCGTCGCCCCCGGCGCCAACGATCTCGAATACATCGTGCAGGCCGGCGGCGACATGACAACCAAGGAAGTGCGAGAGGGCAGCGGAGAGCCATACGATTACGCCGAGGCGTTCGAATACGGGACCTCGCACCAAACCGCGCAGCCGTTCTTTTGGCCAACCTACCGTGCGCTCAAACCCGAGATCCAGGAAGCAATCAATGATGCAGTTAGTGAGGTTCTGAAGTGAGTGAAATCGACCCGTGCGCCCGAACGATCACCTGGGGCGAGGAAACCTATGGCTTGAACCTCAACCATCCCTGGGTTCGCCGCGTGCTGAGCTATCGCGGCATCAACAGCAAGCCGGCGGCATCGCTCTTGCTCGGTTTTGAGACCGGCGCCTATTCGATCGACGATATCGAACGCATTTTGGAGCTTGGTTTGGTCGGCTCCGGTATGCCGGAACGTGACGCCGACAAGCTTCTAGATCAGCACGTTCGGGGCAAGCCCGTCGCCGCCAATGCTGCCGCTGCCGCCGATCTCCTCATGGCCCTTTACGTAGGAAAGCCCGATGACGCCCGCGCTTAATATCCCCATCAAAGTCACCGGCCTCGATACCTTCAAGAGCCAGATGAACGAAACCTCCGTGCTCGCGGCGAATGCAGCGCGCGCGGTCACCGCGACTACCATCAAAATGTCGGCCGGCTTCCTGGCGTCCCAGGGCACGGCTGGCGCCGCAACGCTTGCGTTTGGGCGGCTGCTTACGGCCCTCCGGCCGATCGCCCTGGGCGTCACCGCCGTCGTCGATACGTTCGCTTTCCTAAAGAAGAGCGTTGAGCTTGCCGGCCAGCAGATCGAAGCGTTCAACGCGATCGCAGCGAAGGCCGGCTCGAGCGGCGTCGGAACTGACTTCTTTCAGCGCTTCACCAAGAGCGCGCCTAGTGCCGCGCTGTCCATCGATCAGGTCACCGAGGCGCTACAGCACTTCAATCAGGCGTCAACCGAACAGCTTGGCGGAAGCGAGCTCCAACAGCGGATCGACGCGCTCGTGAAGGCCGAAAACTTCGCCGGCAATGCCGGGGTTGGCCAGTTTGCGCGATCGACGAACACCGAGACCAGGCTTCGCGCGATCGTCGCGCTGATTGACCAGGCGATGCAGAAAGGCGAGCGGGTCGCCGCCCTCGACATTGCCGGCAAGGCTTTCGGCGAGCCCGTCGCCGCGGCGTTGCGCGCCGATAACGGCTATCTGGATCAGATGCTCCAGAAGGCCGACGCCATGTCCAAGGCTGAGATCGTCAGCCAAGACGACATCGGCCGGGCAATCCAGCTGCGCGACCGCATGGACGAAGCCCAGAAGATCCTCGCCGACAAATGGAAGCCGATCCAACAGGACATGGCCCAGCTCGGTATCAACTTCAAAGACAACTGGGTCTCGGTTGTCGAGACCTTCGCCGAATTGGTCGGGTTGGCGGACAAGCTTTACGGCCTGCTTAAGCAGATTCCCGACGCCTTCGCGGCCCTGGGTAGCTCGTCGATCTGGACCCGCATGACCGAGATGACCGGCGCGCTGGGTCTGAATTCCGACCCGGCTTCGCTCGGCATCGAGACTGGTCTCGATGCGCGGCGCCTTGATGGCGTGAACAGGTTGCGGGCGGGCATGATGAACCCGGCCAATCAGCAGCGCGCCATGCAAGAGGCGACGAACATTCAGTCGGGCGTTCGCCGCGATACGTCCAAGGCCCCAGGCGCACCGACGACCAACCAGGACGACAAGGTTGATACGGCGATCAACTCGCTGCGCCGGCATACCCAGCAAATGGAGGCCGACACTAAGGCGGTAGGCCTGGGTGAAGCGGCACTGGCCCGCTTCCGCGCGGAGGCTCAGGAAACGGCTGCCGTGCAGGCGAACGGCGGCAAAGAGACTGCCGACCAAGCGGCCAAGTTTAAGGAGCTACAGAGCCGCGCAAGCGATGCGGCGGATGCACTGGCAAAGGCCAAGGTTCAGTCCCAGATCGATTTCAGCCGCCAGACCGCGCTTATGTCGCCGGAGGACGTGCAAATCGCCCAGGAACTTCGCGGCATCTATGGGAACGACGTTCCGCGCGCGCTCGCTTCCACCGAGGCGGCGGCTATCCGGGTTAACAATGCCCTGAAGGGGCTCGGTGACTCGTTCTCCAGCAGCTTGAACGGCCCGCTCACCGATTTCGAGATGGGCACGAAGACCGCGACACAGTCGCTGCAATCCTTCGCGGCGAGCTTTGGACGCTCGCTGTTGCAGATGGCAAACCAGGCCTTGATCATTAAACCGCTGCTCAACGGCATCGGCGGCGTGTTCGGCCTGGGCTCGGGAGCGGCGCCGGCCATGTCGTCGGGCCTTGGGGCGGGCACCGGCGGCTTGAGCTTCCCGATGTTCGCCGACGGCGGCGAAGTGACCGGCCCAGGTGGCCCGCGCGATGACCGGGTTTTGGCGCGCTTGTCGCACGGTGAATTCGTGGTCAACGCGGCTGCGACCGCGCAGCACCGCGCGACCCTTGAGGCGATCAACAGCGACCGCATTCCCAGGTTCGCCGATGGCGGCTTGGTCGGCGGCGCTGGCGGCACGGCAGCGCCCATGATCGGACCGCAGCATGTTATCGCGCCGCAGATTGCCGTAACCGTCCAGGGCAGCCCCGGCCAATCGACACAGGATCATGAACGCATGGGCAAGACGGTCGCGGAGTCGGCCCGCCATCACATCATGACGCTGATCGCCCAGGAGCTAAGGACGCAGCGGCGTCCTGGAGGCATCCTCCGGTAAGAGAAAAGCCCCCGGTGGAGTTGCACACCGGAGGCTTTCCCTGATGAGACACACGGCGTCGGTGTCGAGATCATTATAGCAATCACACTGCCGGTCACGCGCTGTTTTTTCAACTCAGCCTCGAAGAAAAGTGCGCGTGATCCGAGTGCAGATCGCTATATGCGTAAGTTGATGAGACCCTGTTGCGCCCTGCGCAGCAGTATAGCGGCCCAATTGAACGGTGTGGCGGAACATGACGCCACCTATGAGCCAGCCGCAGGCGAACGGGATATCGGGCCAAGCGCTCCCCTGTGAAGAGCAGGACGCCTTGGCTAGGTTACACCGGACGATCTATGATCGTCGAACGCGCCAAAAAGATGAAGGCCCTGCCTTGCGGCATCCTTCTCCACCCCACTGTTGATGGACATCTGGCAGAGGGTTGGGCATCCGGCTACGGCCAGATAACCGCGTGATTGCTTGCAATCGAGATGCGGAGCTTAGGGCGAGGTCAATGGACGCCACCTCGCTGCGTTTGTCATCACGAACGCTACGCTCCAGATTAACCTTCGATGGAATGAACCTCGAAACCTCTCTCCCTTCGGGACAAGCACTAGAGCTGTTGCTCTCTGCTTGTCTCTGGAGGGAGAATCCGCTTACCCTGGGTGAGATCGGCCGGCACCACGATCGGATCAGACGGCGCACCGGCCCAGGTGCCAGCATCGCGCTCGGCGGCCCGCTGTAGGATCTCGACCTGGGCGCGTTGCAAACGCTGGCACAGATCGCGATAGGCCGGCGAGCCCTTCACGATCAGCAGCCGCTCGCTCTGGATCACCTCGTCGGCTTTCCATTCGATCAGGGCTGTCTCGCCGGCGGCGAGGTGCTTCCGGAGCTCCGCGAGCTGGATAGCGCGACGCTCGCGGTCCATCTTCGCGGCGTCCTTCATGACGACCAGATCGATGGTTGCGTTGAGTTGCACCAACGGGTCCGCAGACCAGGGGATGCGGCCGGCCTGGATATCGGCCGCGAGATTGTCGGTCGCCTCTCGCACCATGGCGTCCGTGGGGAGCGCCGCGCGCGCCCGGCCGTCCTGGTCCAGCTCGGTCTCATAGTGCGTCCACACGGCTGCCTGAAGGTCCGCAGGGGAGGGCTCCCGGCGCTGCTCAAGGTCGGCGAACTGCGCGCGGTAGGAAGCGATCACTGGCGCGGCTCTATCGCGCGCCTGCCGTGGATCCGTGGTCTTGAGGGATTGCCAGATCTCTTTGCGCTTGAGGACCGGCTGGAGCTTCAGCGGCACCCCGACGCGGACATAGTAGGACGTGCGACCAGGACGTTTTTGGATGTTCGTGGCGATCGACATTCGAGTCCTCGTAACCGTGACTCGTAACCACTACTCGTAACCGCTCAGCCTGAAAAGGTGTTTTAAATCATGCGGTTGTTGAAATCGTTGAATTTTTGCTGGGGGTCCCCAGGGTCCTAGTTCCCCAGCCAATTCAAGGCGCCTCCCACAGGTCTGAATTGCCTCTGCCCCGGCCGCCCGCCGGGTCGCGGTTCGCGACGGTTTGCCTCATCCCGACATTGCCGTCGCCGGTCGGATCGGCGCGCATTCGATCGTCCTTGGGAGGTACAACCCAGGGAGATCCGTGATGCCCTATGTCGATGGTTTCGTGCTGGCCGTGGCGAAGGACAAGATCGAGGCCTACAAGGCGCTGGCCCGAACGGCTTGCGCGGTGTGGATGGAGCATGGTGCGCTCGACTACGTCGAATGCATCGGCGATGACGTGCCCTATGGCGAGCTCACATCCTTTCCGCGCGCGGTGATGGCGACGGAGGATGAGGTCGTGGTGTTCTCGTGGATCGTCTACCGCGATCGAGCGAGCCGTGATGCCGTCAACGCCAAGGTGATGGCCGATCCGCGTCTCAAGGGCTCCGACATGCCGTTCGACGGCAAGCGCATGATCTATGGCGGCTTCACGACGCTGCTTCAGGCGCGTGATGTGCGGGCTTCGGAGGTGAGTTAGCCTTGCCTGTACCAAGCGCGGTCCGCAGGGCAATCCTCCCTGCGTAGATTCGAATCCGGGTTCCCAAGCCAATTTTGGCAAAGCTCTCGTCACCGAACGAGAGCAATGCCTTGTGGGGCGAATGACAAATTGACCGACGCGCCAGCTGCCGGAATCCGATCGGTTTGCCTGCTGATGACAAAGAGCTCGCCAATCGCCGTCGCTACGATCATCTCGACGTGGTCGCCTAGGTAAGAGGATTTTCTGACGATTCCCGGAAAGCCATCCCCGAGCAAGATGTCGTGGGGCCGGATGGCAGCTTGCGCTGGTCCCGGGGTGAGCCCGCGCGCCGGCAGCGTCAGGCAGATTGGCCCTACCATGACCCGCGCCTGCCCGTCCTCGACCGCATCGATCGTCACCTCGACAAGATTGGCATCGCCGATGAAATCGGCGACGAAGCTGTTGGCCGGGGCCTCGTAGAGCTCGCGCGGTGATCCTTGCTGCGCGATCCTCGCATTCGACATCACGATGATGCGGTCGGAGACGGCGAGCGCCTCCTCCTGATCATGCGTGACATAGGCGACGGTGAGGTTCAGCGACTGTTGGAGTTCGCGGATTTCCTGCCGCACCTTGCGCCTGAGCTTGGCATCGAGATTGGACAGCGGCTCGTCAAAGAGCAGCACCTGCGGCTCCAGCACGAGGGCGCGTGCCACGGCGACGCGCTGTTGCTGGCCGCCGGACAGCTCGGCCGGGTAGCGCTTCTCGAAACCTTTGAGCCCGACCAGAGCTAGCTTCTCCAGCGCCATTGCCTCGGCCTGGGCCTTGCCGAGCCCCTTCACCGTCGGCCCAAAGGATGCGTTCTCCAGCACACTCATATGCGGGAACAGCGCGTATGACTGGAACACCATGCTGACGTCGCGGTCCGCCGCCGAGAGCCGGGTTACATTCTGGCCGCCGATCAGGATCTCTCCTTCGCTGGCGATCTCGAGCCCCGCGATCATGCGCAAGGTCGTCGTCTTGCCGCAGCCGGACGGGCCGAGCAGCGTCACGAGCTCGCCGGCATGGATCGTGAAGCTGACATCGTGCACTGCCGTCACGGTGCCGTAGCGCATGGTGACATGTCTGAACTCGACGGAGGCGGGGCCGGATTTGGGCATGGCAGATCCTATCTGGCGGGCTCGGCGGCCGAGGCCGCGAGCGCGACGGGCCTGCGGCCGAGCTTGCGCTCGCCGACGCCGAACTGGATAAGCGCGATGCCCGCGGCCATGACGGCGATCAGCACCGAGGAATAGGCGATGGCGAGGCCGAACTCGCCGGCCTCGACCCGTCCGACGATGTAGGCGGTGGAAAGGTTGTACTCGGCCGACACAAGAAAGATCACCGCGCTGACCGAGGTGATGCTGCGCACGAAGCTGTAGATCAATGCCGCGACGAGTGCCGGCTTGAGCAACGGCAGCACCACACGGCGTAGAGTCGTGAAGCTGTGCGCCCCGAGGGTCGCCGAGGCCTCGTCGAGGCTCTTGTCGATCTGTGCCAGCGCCGCAATGCCCGAGCGCACGCCGACCGGCATGTTGCGGAAGACGAAGGCGAGAACGAGGATCAGTCCGGTCCCGGTAATCTCGACCGGCGGGACGTTGAAGGCGAGGATATAGGCGACGCCGAGCACGGTGCCGGGAATGGCGAAGCTCAGCATGGTCGTGAATTCGAGCAGACGCCGGCCAGCGAAGCGCTGTCGGGTCAGCAGATAGGCGGTGAGCAGGCCGATCAGCGCCGTCAGTGGTGCCGAGATCGCCGCGACCTTGAGCGTCGTGAACAAGGAGGGCCAGGCCGCGCCCTCGAAGAACAAGCCGTGGCTGAAATCGATGGCGAAGCCGGTGCGGTAATGCTCCAGCGTCGGCGTGTGGTCGCGACCCATCGTCTTGACGAAGCCGCCGATCAGGATGACTGCGTAGATCACCGCCGTCAGCAGCACCCAGGGCCCGATCACCGCGGCGGAGAGTACGGTGGCGGAGGTCGGCAGCTTCGCCGAAACGCCGGCATCGCCCTTGCCGAAGACGGTGGTGTAGCTCTTGCCGCCGAGCCAGCCCTGCTGCAGCCAGAAAGCGCCGAGCGTGAAGACGAGCAGCACGATGGCCAGCACCGCCGCCATGCCCTGATTGTGCGCGGCGCCGACCACGGCAAAGAAGATCTTGGTCGAGAGCACCTCGAAATTGCCGCCGAGCACGAGCGGATTGCCGAAGTCGGCCATGCTTTCGACGAAGCCGAGCAAAAACGCGTTGGCGAGTCCCGGCCGCAGCAGTGGCCAGGTGACGGTGCGGAACGTCGTCCAATGTCTGGCGCCAAGCGTCTGTGCGGCCTCTTCGAGGCTCGGTGCGATGCCTTGGACCACCCCCATCAGGACGAGGAAGGCGATCGGCGCAAAGGCCAGCACTTGCGCCAGCAGCACGCCTGGCAGGCCGTAGATCCATCGCGAGCGCGGGATGCCGAACCATTCGAACATGAGGCCGGTCACGACGCCCGACCGGCCGAACAGCAGGATGAGTGCAAGGCCGATGACGAAGGGTGGCGTGATGATCGGCAGCACCGTCATCGCGCGCATCAGCCGCTTGCCCGGCATCGCCGTGCGCAGGACGAGCAGGGCACAGGCAAGGCCGAGCAGCGTGGTGATGATCCCGGTCAGCACGCCGAGGATCAGCGTATTCCAGGCAACGCCGCAGGCGATGCCGCCACCGAGGCAGCCCAGTCCCCAGATCGTCGAGGAGAGCAGGCGGTCGGTGAACTCGCCCAGCGCCCAGCTGCCATTGCTGTCGACCAGTGCACTGCGCAGGATCGTTGCGACCGGCAGGAAGATGAAGACGCCGATCAGCAGCACCACGACACCCACGGTGGATGTGGTGAAAAGGTCGCCCCGACAAAAGCCGCGATAAGCCAGGCCGTGGCAGAGCAGCAGGAGCAGCGAGAACAGCGTCAGCAGCGCGCCGAAACCCATGCCTGGTTGCGCGGCGCCTCCGCCACCGAGCAACACAGCGAGCCGCGGAATGCCCTGGTCAGGCAGCGTGATCGCAAAGCCTTGAACGAAAAACAGGACGAGACCAAAAAACCCGACGGCGATCAGTGCCCGGCCACCGAAAGCGGTCTCGGCACGAGACGCGAGGAGCGTCGCCGCGAGAAGCGCGAGTCCGATTGGGCAGAGCCACGGCGCCGCGCCTGTTATCACAAATGCCAGGGCAGTGCCGGCCCGCTCGAACGGATAGCCGGAAAGATTCCACCCCTCCGGCAGGTACCAAGGCACGAGCGTGTAACCAAACCAGCCGAGTAACAGAGCAAGCCGAGTCGAAGGGCGCATCGGGTCTCTCCGTAACCGGCGGCTATTTCGGCAGCGCCTTGACCTCCTTGTCCCATTTTGTCAGCAGCCGCGTGCGCTCGGTTGACGATCCGTATTTGACGAAATCGTAATCGATCAGCTTCATCTCGTTCATCTTCGGCGCCTGCGTCGGCACTGGCGCATTCTTGTTGGATGGTACCTGATACGACTTCGCGGCGGCGCCAAGGGCCTGCGCGGCGGGCGTCAGCGCCCAATCGTAGAATTTCTTGGCGTTCTCCAGATTGCGGGCGCCCTTGATGATCGACATCGAGCCGATTTCGTAGCCCGTACCCTCGCATGGAGCGACGGCCTTGATCGGATCACCCTGCACCGCGAAGACAACGGCGTCATGGATGAAAACGATGCCGACGGCGGTTTCGCCGAGGCTTGTCGCCTTGGCCGGTGCCGCGCCGGACTTTGTATACTGGCTGACGTTCTTGTGCAGGGCCTTGAGATAGTCGAAGCCCTTGTCTTCGCCCATCAGCTGCACGACCGTGGCAAGCAGGTTATAGGCAGTGCCGGATGAGTTCGGGTCGGCGACCTGCACGTCATCCCTGAGCTTGGGATTGAGGAGATCGGCCCAGCATTTCGGCTCCGGGATACCCTTGGCCTTGATCTGCTCCGTGTTGTAACCGAAGCCGAGCGCGCCGGCATAGATGCCGATCGAGCCCTGCTTCGCCGCCTTCCACTGGTTCAGCGCCCAGTCGTGCAGATCCTTGTTGGCGGGAGATTCGTATTCGAGCGTCAGGCCCTCTTCGGCGGCCTGAAGATGCGGGTCGCCGGTGCCGCCCCACCAGATATCGCCGCGCGGGTTCGAGGCTTCGGCCCTGAGCTGCGCATAGACCTCGCCAGCGGATTTCCGCGTCATCGCGACCTTGATGCCGGTCTCCTTTTCGAAGGCGGTCGACATGGCGCGGCACCATTCCTCCTGCACGCCGCAATACACGACGAGCGAACCCTGCGCCGTCGCGGGCGCAGAGGCTGCGCCCGCGACGAGGATGCCGGCGCCGAACAGAACTCTGAAGGTCAGAGATCTCAAAATCATGGTCACCTCCCCGGAACGAGAACTTTGCGTTCTTCGCGATTGGCTGCGACGGTGGTGTCTCCACCGCACCACAGCAATAAGTGTCACGCCGGCTAGGAAATCCCCGTGATTTCGCAGAGCTGCGCCGCCAGCGCCGGCGTGCAGCACAGAATCGGATTGCCCTTGCTGATACCGTCACCGGCGAAGAAGTCGCTGACCCAGCCACCGGCCTCGCCGACGATCACAATACCGGCGGCGACGTCCCAGGCGTTGATGTGCAGCTCGGCATAGGCGTCGGTGCGCCCGTTCGCGACATGACAGAGGCCCAGCGTGCCCGAGCTCCCGCGCTTGATCGAGCAGCCGGCGGAATAGCCGCGGTCGATCATGTCGAGATAGCGCCGCGAGGGTATACGGGCCGACCAACCCAGCTCGACATAAGCGCGGCGGATGTCGTCGGCGCCCGAGACGACGATCGGCCGCCCGTTCAGCGTCGCGCCTTGGTCACGTTGCGCGACATAGAGCTCGTCCAGCGCCGGTGCGGCGACGATGCCGATCGTCGGCTCGCGGTCCAGCAGGAAGCCCATGGAGATGCACCAGTTGCGATCGCCACGCGCGAAGTTCGACGTGCCGTCGATCGGATCAAGGATCCAGACCGCATCGCTGGCCTCGCCGCCGCCTTCTTCGCCGATCACCGTGTCGCCCGGGAAAAGCTCTGTCAGCCGCTCACGCAAAAAGTCCTCGACGGCGCCGTCGGCGACGGTGAGCCAATCCTGCGTCCCCTTCATCGTGACGCCGAGGGTTTCCTTGCGGCCGAAATAGCCGAGCGCCATGCGTCCCGCCTCGGCAACGAGGCCCTGGGCCGCGTAGCGCCGCAGCATGAGCTCGGCGGGCGTCATGATCGGGCGGCCTTGATGGCGACAGGGCGACCAGTGCGGGCCGATTCAGTGGCAGCATCGGCGAGCATCTGAGCACGCAGCCCGTCGAGACCGCTTGGGGAAGGGGGCGCTTTTCCGGCGCAGGCGGCGATGAAGGCAGCAAGCTCGGCGCGATAAGCGGCCGCATAGCGTTCGAGGAAGAAGTTTTGCACCGGATCGGCGCGGAAGCCCGCACCGGTGGCGATCTCAACGGTTGTCTCGTGGATGTTGCCGGCCCTCAGCATTCCCTTTGCGCCATGTACTTCCACGCGCTGGTCGTAGCCGTAAGTCGCACGGCGCGAATTCGAGATCTGCGCGATGCGTCCGCTCGCCGTCTTCATCAGCACCGCGGCGGTATCGACGTCGCCGGCCTGACCAATGGCCTTGTCCACCAGTGCCGAGCCGAGCGCGAAGACCTCGACCGGCTCTTCCGCCAGCAGGAAGCGCGCCATGTCGAAATCATGGATCATCATGTCGCGGAAGAGCCCGCCCGAGCGTTTCACGTAGTCGAGCGGCGGCGGCCCTGGATCGCGCGAGATGATGTTGACGATCTCGATCTCGCCGGCCTCGCCCTGGCGCAGCCGCTGCTCCAATGCGGCAAAGTTCGGATCGAAGCGGCGGTTGAAGCCGATCATCAGCGGCTTGCCCGTCTTCTCGACCGTGGCCAGGCAGCGGCGGATCCGGTCTGAATCGAGATCGACCGGCTTCTCGCAGAACACCGCCTTGCCGGCCGAGACGGCGGCTTCGATCAGGTCGGCATGCGTGTCGGTCGGCGTGCAGATCAGGATGGCATCGATGCCGGCATCGCCCAAAATCGCATTCGCATCGGCCACTTTCGCATCGGCGGCCTGCGCCAGCGAGGATGCCGCCTCGGCCGAGGCGTCGGCCACCGCGACGAGCCTTGCATCGCCGCGCGCCGCGACATTGAGCCCGTGAATGCGCCCGATCCTTCCGGCGCCGAGAAGTCCAAACCGCATTGCCATCATCATTGCTTGACTATTGGAATAAGCATTCCATTCTCTGCGCCGCCTAGTCAAGGTCGGAGCGCGCCCTTCTCGATGTCCCCCACCGCGTCACAGCATCGTCTCAGATTGGACGACGACGCATTCGCGACTCAGTTGCGCGAGCGCGCGCTCGGTCAGCGCAATGATGGAACATTTCGGCGGGCTCGTCCAAACCGGGCGGCGCGATTGAACGGGAGCGAATGATGGCGACGATCAGGCTCACCATGGCGCAGGCGCTCGTCGCCGCGATGGCTGCGCAGAGGACGGTGGTCGACGGGCAGGAGCTGCCGCTCTTCGCCGGGGTCTGGGCGATCTTCGGGCATGGCAATGTGGCGGGCCTCGGCGAGGCGCTGTATGCCGCGCGCGACCGTCTGCCGACCTTGCGCGCCCATAACGAGCAGGCGATGGCACATGCCGCGATTGCCTTCGCCAAGGCCTCGCGCCGCCGGCGCATGATGGCGGTGACGAGCTCGATCGGGCCAGGCGCGACCAATATGGTGACGGCCGCTGCCGTCGCGCACGTCAATCGCCTGCCGGTGTTGCTGCTGCCGGGCGACGTCTTTGCCGGTCGCCGCCCTGACCCGGTGCTGCAGCAGGTCGAGGATTTCGGCGACGGGACCGTTTCCGCCAATGACTGCTTCCGACCCATCTCACGTTATTTCGATCGCATCACCCGGCCCGAGCAGATCATGCCGGCCTTCGAGCGCGCGATGCAGGTGCTGACCGATACGGCGGAATGTGGGCCCGTGACGCTCGCGCTGTGTCAGGACGTGCAGACGGAAGCTTTCGACTATCCCGACTGGTTCTTTGCCGAGCGCGTCTGGCAGGCGCGCCGGCCGCGGGCCGACGAGACGCAGCTGGCACAAGCCACAGCCCTGATCAAGGCGGCCAAGCGTCCGCTCGTGGTCGCCGGCGGCGGCGTCCTCTACAGTGAGGCGGAAGGCGATCTCGCAGCCTTTTGCACGGCGCACGGCATCCCGGTCGCGGAAACGCAAGCGGGCAAGAGCGCGCTGCCTCACCACCATCCACTCAATCTCGGCGCGATCGGCGTGACCGGCACGGGCGCGGCCAACGATGCGGCGCGGCAGGCCGATCTCGTTCTTGCGATCGGCACCCGGCTGCAAGATTTCACCACTGGCTCGCGCTCGCTCTTCGCCGATCCCGCGTGCAGCATCGTCGGCCTCAACACGCAGGCCTTCGATGCCGGCAAGCATCGTGCGCATCCGCTCGTCGCCGATGCCAAGGCCGCGCTGGCGGAGCTTGGCGCCGCACTTCAGGGTTGGGCAGCACCTGCCAGTTGGACCGGCCAGGCCAGAAGTGGCCGCACCGCTTGGCTCGAAACGGCAGCACGCTACACCGTGGCCGGCAACGAGACCTTGCCGAGCGACGCGCAGGTCATCGGCGCCGTTCAGCGCCGCAGCCGGCCGAGCGACGTCGTGCTGTGCGCCGCCGGCGGCTTGCCCGGCGAGCTGCACAAGCTCTGGCAGCCCGGCGCGCCCGGCGGCTACCACATGGAATACGGCTATTCCTGCATGGGCTACGAGATCGCCGGCGGGCTTGGCGTCAAGCTCGCCGATCCCACACGCGAAGTCGTCGTGATGGTCGGTGACGGTTCCTATTTGATGATGAATTCCGAGATCGCCACGTCGGTGATGCTTGGTGCTAAGCTCATCATCGTCGTGCTCGACAACCGCGGCTTCGGCTGCATCAACCGGCTCCAGAACGCGACAGGCGGCGCCTCGTTCAACAACCTCCTGCGCGACACCCGTCACGAGACCTTGCCTGCGGTCGACTTCGCAGCCCACGCCACCGCGATGGGGGCGATCGCGCGCAAGGTCGCTGATATCACCGAACTGGAAGCCGCGCTCGACGAGGCACGACGGCACGATCGAACCAGCGTGGTCGTAATCGATACCGATCCGCTGCGCTCGACCGATGCCGGCGGCCATTGGTGGGATGTCGCGGTGCCCGAGGTCTCGGATCGCGCCGAGGTCGAGGACGCAAGGAACAATTACGTCGAGGCGCTCGCGCGCCGCAATATTTGATCGAACGAGGACGACATGCCAATCCGTATCGGCGCCAACCCCATCGGCTGGTCGAACGACGATCTGCAGGAGATTGGCGGCAAGACGCCGCTCGAGACCTGCCTGGCTGAAGCGCGCGAGGCGGGCTTCGAGGGCATGGAGCTTGGCCACAAATTTCCGCGCGAGCCGCAAGCGCTGAAGGCTGCGCTCGCGCCGTTCGATATGGCCTGCATCTCCGGCTGGTATTCGGCGGAGCTTTTGAGGCGCGACGCCGATGAGGAGATGCGGCGTCTGCGTCCGCATCTCGATCTGTTGAAGGCGATGGGATCGACCGTGCTGGTCTTTGCCGAGACCTCGAATGCGATCCATGGCGATCGCAGCAAGCCGCTGTCGCAGCGGCCGGTCATGAAGGCGGACGACTGGGCGGAGTTCGGCCGCCGCATCACAGAGGTGGCGGAGCGCACGCTCGCCGAGGGCGTCAGGCTGGTCTACCATCATCACATCGGCACCATCGTGGAGAGCGCTGATGATATCGACGCCTTCATGGCGGCGACCGGCGAGGCGGCTCATCTCCTGCTCGACACCGGCCACGCCACTTGGGGCGGTGCCGATCCCGCTGCGCTGGCCCGGCGCTACCGCGCCCGCATCAGCCATGTCCACGCCAAGGATGTGCGTCAGGCGGTGATGGAGCAGGCGCGCCGCGAGGATTGGAGCTTCCTCGATGCCGTGTTGGGGCAGGGCAGCGATCTCGGTGTCTACACCGTGCCCGGTGACGGCATGGTCGATTATCCCTCGGTCTTCCGCGCGCTGCCGGGCTATTCAGGTTGGGTTGTCGTCGAGGCGGAGCAGGATCCGCAGAAGGCGCATCCGCTGACCTATGCCAAGAAGGGGATCGCCCATCTGCGCAAGAGCTTGAAGGACGCCGGGCTTACCTGAGCCAAGAGTCGCCTGCCGGCGCGCCGCAGCAGTTGTTTCGCTTGCAATAAACGACGACAGATAGAACGCGTGCCGCGCCCACGTTGCGCAATTGGTGCTTCCTTGTGCGGCATCGTCGCAATCCGTTTCACCTTGCCGGTGTCCCGCTGGCATGCCATCCTCTCTTCGCCAGGCATAATCAAACGGAAGCGGGCGTTCGCCCAAGCTTTCCAAAAAATCCTGGTTGGGGAAACCCTTTGGGAGGTCTGATTTCATGACATTGAAGCACGTCACGGGGCTGCTTTGCGCGGCCGCGATGTCCCTTGTGCTCGCCGCCGGCGCGCGTGCCGAGGACAAGGTGGTCAAGATCGGCGTCATCATGCCGATGTCGGGTGGCACCGCCTCGATCGGCGCGCATGCCAAGGCGGCCATCGAAGTCGCCATGGACATCATCAACAACCCACATCCCGAGCTCGGCAATCTGCCGTCGGCCAAGAACGCAGGCCTTGCCGGCCTCGGCGGCGCCAAGATCGAGGCGGTGTTCGCCGACAACCAGGGCAACCCGGCGACGGGACAGAACCAGGCGCTGCGGCTGATCACGGAGGACAAGGTCGCGGCCGTGTTCGGCTCGTATCAATCCGGCGTGACGCTGACCTCGAGCGCGATCGCCGAGAAATACGGCATTCCCTTCCTGAATTCGGAATCGGTCGCTGCCAATCTCACCGAGCGGGGCTTCAAATGGTTCTTCCGCACCACGCCGATCGCGACGGATTTCGCCAGGATCTACGTTGATTTCCTCGCCGACATGAAGGCGACCGGCGCCAAGACCGACGCGATCGCGCTGGTCCATGACAACACCGAATACGGCACCTCGGTCGCCAACACGATCAGCGCCGCCTTCAAGGAGAAGGGGCAGCCGGTCGCGCTCGACGTCGCCTATCCCGTCAATGCCACCGACGTGCAGGGCCAGGTGCTCCAGCTCAAGGACAAGAAGCCCGACGTGATCATCATGATCAGCTACACGTCGGATGCGATCCTGTTCGCCAAGACCATGCAGTCGCTCGACTACAAGCCGGCGATCCTGCTTGCCGACGATGCCGGCTATTCCGACCCGTCCTTCATCAAGGCGGTCGGCAAGATTTCGCAGGGCGTCTTCAACCGCTCGTCCTGGGTCGTCGGCCCGCCGGGCTCGGCGTCGGCCGTCATCGCCGACATGTACAAGAAGAAGAGCGGCGAGGAGATGGACGACACGGTCGCTCGCCAGATGCAGGGCTTCTTCGTGCTGGCCGACGCCATCGACCGCGCTGGCTCGACCGATCCGGCAAAAGTCCAGGCCGCATTGAAGGCGACGGACCTGAAGGCCGACCAGCTCATGATCGGCTACAAGGGCGTGAAGTTCGACGACAAGGGCCAGAACATCCTGGCGTCCGGCGCGATCATTCAGCTTCAGGACGGCGAGAACTACGTCTCGGTGTGGCCAAAGGCGAATGCCGAAAAGCCGCCGGCGCTGCCCTACAAGGGCTGGTGAGATTTTTTGAAGGCGGGACCGCGCGCCCCGCCTGTCCCCAAATGATTTGATCAGAGCAGCGCGGCTCATGTCCTTTGTCCTCGTACAGGTGATCGTCGGCGGGCTTCTGCTTGGCGCCGTCTACGCCCTGTTTTCCTCCGGCCTCACGCTGGTGTGGGGCATGATGAACATCGTCAATTTCGCGCATGGCGATTTCGTCATGCTCGGCATGTATGTCGCCTATGTCGTCTACACCCTGATGGGAGGCGGGCCGATCCTCGGCGCGCCGCTCGCAACGCTGGTGCTCGCAACCGTCGGCGTCGTCGTCTATTTCGCCCTGATCCGCGACATCATGAAGGGGCCGATGCTGGCGCAGATCCTCGGCACCTTCGGGCTCGCGCTCTTGCTACGTTATTCCGTGTTCTGGTGGTTCGGCGCCAATTTCCTGTCGATGCCGCAGGATATCGTCGGCGGCACCTATGCGTTTGCGGGCTTGCGCATCGAAGCCTCGCGGCTGCTGGCCGGCGTCGTCGCGTTGCTGGTGACGCTCGGCCTGCATCTGTTGCTGACGCGTACCTCGCTCGGCTCGAAGATGCTGGCGGTGGCGGAGGACCAGACTGCGGCGCAGCTGATGGGGATCAGGCCCGACACCATGCAGGCGATCGCCTGGGCGATCGCAGCCGGCGCCACGGGGCTTGCCGGTGCGCTGGTCGCGAACTTCTTCTACATCGTGCCGACGGTCGGCGAGACGCTCAGCATCGTCGCCTTCGTCACGGTATCGCTCGGCGGCTTTGGCAGTGTGCCCGGCGCGCTGGTCGCGGGCCTTCTGATCGGCGTGATCGAGTCGCTGTCCGGCTATCTCATCGGTGCGGTCTACAAGGACATTGTCGTCTATGTCCTGTTCCTGTTCTTCCTCTGGTTTCGGCCACAGGGCCTGATGGGGAAGATGTGATGCGGCGCCTGATCTGGCTTTCGGTCGTCGTGGCCGTTGCGATTGCTTACCCGTTGCTCCTGTCCTCGCCGTTCCAGCAGCGCCTTGGCGCGCTGGTGCTGCTCTACGCGATCGCGGCGTCGGCCTGGAACATCGTCGGCGGCTATGCCGGCCAGGTCTCGGTCGGCCATGTCGTGTTCTTCGGCTGCGGTGCCTATGCCGCCATGGGGTCCTACGCCAAGTTCGGACTGTCGCCGCTGCTGGGCATTCCCGGCGGCATCGTGATCGCGGTGGGGCTCGCCGCGATCATCGGCGTGCCGACGCTGCGGCTGTCGGGCCATTATTTCAGCATGGCGACGATCGCAGTCGCCGAGACGATGCGGTTGATCGTCACCAACACCGACTGGCTGGGCGCGGCGGTCGGCCTCTCGGGCCCGACCGTTCCGCGCAACATCTTCGATCTCTCGTTCCTGTCGTCGCTGCCGTACTACTATCTCTTCCTCGTCATCCTCGCGATCACGCTGTTCATCACCTGGTGGATGACCAACAGCCGGATGGGCTTTTACCTGCGTGCGATCAAGGATTCCGAGCGCGCCGCGCGCTCGCTCGGCGCACCCGCGAGCCGCACCAAGCTTTACGCCTATATGCTGAGCGCGGCATTCACCAGCGTCTCCGGCGCGCTCTATGCGATGATGTTCGGCTTTGTCGATCCCGAATCAGGCTTCGGCATCCTGATCTCGGTGAAAATCCTGATCATGGCGGCGCTTGGCGGGGCGGGGCTTCTGTTCGGGCCGCTGGTGGGCGCGGCGATCCTCGTGCCATTGGAAGAAATCTCCAACAGCTGGCTCGGCGGCAAGGGCGCAGGCCTCACCTTCGTGCTTTATGGCGCGATCATCGTGCTGATCGCGCGCTTCCAGCCCGGTGGCCTGCTCAGCCTGTTCACGCGGCGCAGGAAACCGACATCCGACACGGGAGCTGGCCATGCTCCTTGAAGCCCGCGGGATTACCAAGGCGTTCGGCAGCTTCAAGGCGGTGGACGATGCTTCCGTGACGCTGGAGCAGGGTGACATTCTCGGCCTGATCGGCCCGAACGGCGCGGGCAAGTCGACCTTCTTCAATTGCCTGACCGGCGATCTCAAGACTACCTCCGGCCGCGTCCTGTTCGAAGGACGCGACATTACCGATTTCGCGCCGGAACTGCGCGCCGGGCTCGGGCTTGCCCGCACCTTCCAGGTGCCGCAGACGTTCGAGGGCATGACAGTGCTGGAAAACGTCATGATCGGTGCGTTCCTGCGGGCTTCGCATCGCAAGGAAGCCGAGACCAAGGCGCGCGCCGTGCTGGAGCGCGTGGGCATGAGCCGGCTTGCGGACGCACCGGCGCGCTCGCTCGGCACGCCCGGACGCAAGCGGCTGGAGATCGCTCGTGCGCTCGCGACCGAGCCGAAGGTGCTGCTGCTTGACGAGGCCATGGCCGGGCTCAACGCGCATGAGGTGAAGCTCGCGATCGATCTCGTTCGCGACATCCATCGTTCCGGCATCACGCTCGTCATCGTCGAGCACATCATGGAAGTGATCATGTCGCTCGCGAGCCGGGTGATGGTGTTTCACCAGGGCAAGGAGATCGCCCGCGGCTCGCCGCGCGAGGTCACGTCCAACCCGGCTGTGATCGAAGCCTATCTCGGCAAACGTGCCGCGAAGGCGGCCGCCGGCCACACACCGGTCGAGCTGATGGGCGGGCCGGACCTATGAGCGGAGCATTGCTCAGGATCGAGCATCTCGAGGTGCGCTACGGCGACCTCATCGGCGTCTCAGACGTCTCGCTGGAGGTGCCCGAGGGCAGCGTCGTCGCGCTGCTCGGCTCCAATGGCGGCGGCAAGACCACGACGCTGAATGCGATCGCCGGCCTCATCCCCGTACATTCAGGAACGATCACCTTTCGCGGCGAGGACATCGCCGGCCAAAAGGCCTTTGCGATCGTGCGCAAGGGACTGGCGCTGTCGCCGGAGGGCTGGCGGCTGTTCGTGCAGCAGAGCGTCGAGAACAACCTCATGCTCGGCGCGACGCCGCTGCACGACAAATCGTGCCAGGCCGCGCTGCTCGAGCGCGTCTACGAGATTTTTCCGCGGCTGAAGGAACGCCGCAACCAGCGTGCCGGCACCATGTCCGGCGGTGAGCGGCAGATGCTCGCGGTCGGTCGCGCGCTGATGAGTGACCCAAAACTCCTGATGCTGGACGAGCCCTCGCTCGGCCTCGCGCCGGCGGTGGTCGAGTCCATGTACGAAACGTTTGATCGCCTGCATCGCGAAGGCCTGACCATCCTGCTGGCCGAGCAATCGATCGAGTTGGCACTGGAAGTCTCGGACTTCGCCACCGTGCTTCAGGTCGGCAAGAGCGTGCTGTCGGGTACGGCTGCCGCGCTGGCCGAGGATCCGCAGGTGCAGAAGGCGTATCTGGGAGTGGGGTGACTAAGCGCGGCAGTAAGGGGCAACCGCGCCTTACTTGATCTTGTCGTAGGCCGCGGCGAAATCGTTCAGCGGCATCGGGATCGCGATCGTCTCCTTGGCCATGTTCTGGAAAGAGACCTTCAACTGCTTGCCCGACTTCAGGCTCGCAAGCAGGTCCGGCGCGATCGGCGTCGAAGCGTAGCAGCCGCGGTTTTCGCAGGTCTGGATCTGGAGATCGACCGTCTTGCCCTCGTCGACCTGAAGCTTGGCACCCACCGGCAGGTTGAGGCCGAGCGGAAGCTGGAGCAGGGCAATCGGCGTGCGGGTGTCGGGGGCGATGCGGATATTGATCAACACGATGGTCTGGCCGGTTTTGGTCAGGACCGCGTTCTGCTCGATCGCGCATTCGAGCGGCGCGTCGCGGCTCGCGCTGGTGCAGCGCGCGATCCAGCCGGGCTGCGCCGGAGCGCCTTCGCCGGCCTGTGGCTGGGTCGGCGCGGGCGCGGGTTGTGCGGCGGCCGGGGCAGGGGAAGCTGCGTTCTTCTTGGCGCTCTGCTGGGCATAGGTGGCGCCCGTCGACAACAGGACAGCGGCGGCGAGAGCGGCAAGTCTGGATTGCATGGGCATGGCGAGACCGCGTTGGCGTGAACCGAGGGCCTCGCTGTAGCGTCGCAGAAGCCGCGGCGCAAGCTTACTCGGCGGCTTCCTTGACGGTGCCGTGCCCGGTCGCCTCGTGCCCTTCGTCCTCGGCCGAGTGGCTCTTGAACAGGTTCGAGAACTTGTCGAGATAGAGATAGACCACCGGCGTGGTGAACAGCGTCAGCGCCTGGCTGACGATCAGGCCGCCGACCATGGCATAGCCGAGCGGCTGGCGGATTTCGGCGCCGGTGCCGTGGCCGAGCATCAGCGGCACGCCGCCGAGCAGCGCGGCCATCGTGGTCATCATGATCGGGCGGAAGCGGAGCAGCGCGGCCTGCCGGATCGATTCCTCCGGCGTCTTGCCTTCGCGTTCGGCGGCGATGGCGAAGTCGACCATCATGATGCCGTTCTTCTTCACGATGCCGATCAGCAGAATGACTCCGATCAAGGCAATGAGGCTGAATTCGAAGCCGGCCGCCATCAGGATCGCGAGCGCGCCGACGCCGGCCGAGGGCAGGGTCGACAGAATCGTGATCGGATGAATGTAGCTCTCGTAGAGGATGCCGAGGATCAGATAGACCACGACGAGCGCTGCGAGGATCAGGAGCGGCACGGTGCCGAGCGACTGCTGGAACGCCTGCGCGGTGCCCTGGAAGCTCGAGTTCAGCGTCGCGGGCGCGCCGAGATCGGCCATCGCCTTCTGCACAGCCTCGGTGGCCTGGCCGAGCGCGACGCCCTGCGCAAGGTTGAAGCTGATCGTGATCGCCGGGAATTGGCCCTGATGGCTGATCGAGAGCGAGCGGACCGGATCAGTGGACCAGGTCGCGAAGGTCGACAGCGGCACCTGGTCGCCGGTCAGCGGTGATTTCAGGTAGAGCTTGTTCAGCGAATCCAGGTTGCCCTGCATCTCCGGCAGGATTTCCAGGATCACGTGATAGCTGTTGAGCTGCGTGAAGTACTGGGCGACCTGGCGCTGGCCGAACGCGTCATAGAGCGTGTCGTCGATCAGTTGCGGCTGGATGCCGTAGCGCGAGGCGGTGTCGCGGTTGATCTTGAGCTGGACCGTGGTGCCCTGGGTCTGCTGGTCGGTCGCGACGTCGCGCAGTTCCGGCAGCGTCTGCATCTTGGCGAGAATCTTCGGCGCCCACGTATTGAGCTCGCCGAGATCGGCGTCCTGCAGGGTGAACTCGAACTGCGTGCGGGTCGGACGGCCACCGAGGCGAACGTCCTGGGCCGCCTGCATATAGAGGCGGGCGCCGGCGACCTTCTCGAGCTTGGGACGCAGCCGCGTGATGATCTGCTGCGCTGACGCGCTGCGCTCGTTGCGTGGCTTCAGCGTGATGAACATGTTGCCGTTATTGCCGGCGCGGCCGCTGCCGCCGATGTTCATCGCGGACGAGGCGATATCGGGATCCTCCATCACGATCTTGCCGAGCTCGACCTGACGGCGCTGCATCTCGGCGAAGGAGATGTCCTGGGAGGCTTCCGAGGTCGCGGTGATCAGGCCGACGTCCTGCTGCGGAAAGAAGCCCTTCGGGATCAGGATGAAGAGATAGACCGACAAAGCGAGCGTGGCGAAGAAGATCACGAGCGTGGTGCGCCGCCAGGCCATGGCGTGGTCGAGTATGTATTCATACCCGCGCAGCATCGCGTCGAACGCGCGCTCGCTCCACTGGTAGAACTTGCCGTGGGTCACTTCGCTGTGCGAGCGCAGGAAGCGCGAAGCCATCATCGGCGTCAGGGTCAGCGACACGAACATCGAGACGAAGATCGTCATCGCCAGCACGACCGCAAATTCGCGGAACAGGCGACCGATGATGCCGCCCATCAGCAGCAGCGGGATCAGCACCGCGACCAGCGAGATGGAGATCGACACGATGGTGAAGCCGATTTCCTTGGAGCCTCTGAAGGCGGCGGCGAGCGGCTTGTCGCCTTCCTCGATATAGCGCGTGATGTTCTCCAGCATCACGATGGCGTCGTCGACGACGAATCCGACCGCGATCGTGAGCGCCATCAGCGACAGATTGTCGAGCGAATAGCCGAACACCCACATCAGGGCACACGCGCCCAATAGCGCCAGCGGAACCGTGATGGTGGGAATAACCGTCGCCCAGAAGCTGCGCAGGAAGACGAAGATGACCATGACCACCAGCGCGATGGTCAGGAGCAGCGTGAATTGCACGTCCTCGACCGCGGCGCGGATGGTGGTGGTGCGGTCGCTGATGACCTCGATCTTGACCGCGGGCGGGATCGCCGCGACGAGGCGGGGCAGGGTCGCCTTGATCCGGTCGACGGTCTCGATGACGTTCGCGCCCGGCTGTTTGAACACGACCAGGAACACGCCGCGCTTGCCATTGGCCCAGGCCGCCTGCTTGGCGTCCTCGGGACCGGTGACCGCCTGGCCGATGTCCTTGATCCGCAAGGGGCCGCCGTTGCGGTAGGCGATGATGACGTCGTTCCAGTCCTTGGACTGCAACAATTGGTCATTAGCGTAGATCGTGTAGGCTCGCTTGTCGCCGTCGATATTGCCCTTGGGGCTGTCGACCGTGGTGATGGCGATCGCGCTGCGTACGTCTTCCAGCGACAGGCCCTTGGCGACGAGCTTGCCCGGATCGATCTGGACACGGACGGACGGCTTCTGCTGGCCGCCGATGAACACCTGCGCAACGCCGGAGATCTGGCTGATCTGCTGCGCGAGCTGGGCATCGATCGAGTCGCTTACGGTGGTCAGCGGCAGCGTGTCCGACGTCGCCGACAGCAGCAGGATCGGCGAGTCCGCCGGGTTCACCTTGCGATAGGTCGGTGGTGAGGGCAGGTTTTTCGGCAACTGGCCGCTGGCGGCGTTGATGGCGCCCTGCACGTCGTTGGCGGCGCCGTCGATGCTGCGGTTGAGGTCGAACTGGATGGTGATCGAGGCCGTGCCCAGATAGCTCGTCGAGGTCATCTGCGCGATGCCGGGAATCTGGGCGAACTGG
Source organism: Bradyrhizobium monzae (assembly GCF_021458635.1). Taxonomy (GTDB): domain Bacteria; phylum Pseudomonadota; class Alphaproteobacteria; order Rhizobiales; family Xanthobacteraceae; genus Bradyrhizobium. The sequence continues at coordinate 186,577 of NZ_JAIRDQ010000002.1, read as the reverse complement.
CGCTCCAGCGGCTGCGCGACCGACGAGGCCATCGTCTCCGGGCTGCCGCCCGGCAAATTGGCCGTGATCTGGATGGTCGGGAAGTCCACCTGCGGCAGCGGGGCGACCGGCAGCAGGGGATAGGCGACGAGACCGACAAAAAGAATGCCGGCCATCAGCAGCGATGTGCCGATGGGATAACGGATGAAAGGTGCCGAAATCCCGCCTTCGGTCATTCCTACTGAACCTTGTTTTTCTGAACCGGATCCGTGCTCGCCACGGCCGTCGAAACGAGGCTGCCGGGCTGGACCTTGTATTGACCGCCGGTGATCACCTGCTGGCCGGGGGTCAGCCCTCCATCGATGACCGAACGTCCGTCGATGGAGTAGTTGACCTTGATCTTGCGAACCTCGGCCTTGTTGTCCTGACTGACGGTATAGGCGTAGAGGCCGTCGGTCGAATGCAGCACCGCGTCATCGGGGACGATGGTCGCATCCTTCAAGGTCCGCACCAACAGGCGGGTCGACACCGATTGCCCCGGCCACAGCGTGTGTTCCTTGTTGGCGAACACCGCCTTGAGCCGAATAGTCCCGCTGGTCGTATCTACCTGGTTGTTGATGACGGCGAGCTTACCCTCCGCCAGCGTCTTCTTGCCGTCGGTGGTGAACGCGATCACCTTGAGCTCACCGGACTTCTGGCCCTCGCTGATATAGGGCAGCTGGTCTTCCGGCGCGGTGAAGATCACCGTGATCGGCTCGACTTGCGCGATGGTGACGACGCCGGTCTGGCTCGAGGCGTTGACGATGTTGCCGATGTCGACCTGGCGCAGGCCGGCAACGCCGGTGATCGGCGATTTGACCTGGGTGTAGTCGAGCTGGGTCTGGGCGTTGGCGATCGCGGCTTCGTCGGCGGCGATCTGGGCGGTGAGCTGGGCAACGGTGGAGCGCTGCGTATCGGTCTGCTGCCGCGTCGCGAATTCACCGAGCTTGGTGTAGCGCTGCAGATCGAGATTGGCGTTGGCGAGATTGGCTTCGTCCTGCGACTTTTTGGCCTTGGCCTGATCGAGGGCGGCCTGGAACGGGCGCGGATCGATCTCGACCAGCAAATCGCCTTGGTTGACCATTTGGCCTTCGGTGAAGGCGACCTTGTCGATCTGGCCGTCCACCCGGGTCCGGACTTGTACGGTGTTGAAGCCCTGCACGGTGCCGAGGCCGGTCAGGAAGACCGGGAAGTCGGCCTTCTGGACCGGCGCGATGCTCACGGGCACGGCGGCGACCCGCGGCGCCGCCTTCTGCGCGGCCTGGGCCTTCGCGGCCTCAGATGCCGAGAATCGCTGCCAGCCGTAATAGCCGCCTCCGGCCACAGCTGCGATGATGACAATCCACAGGATCGGCCGTGACTTTTTCATAGCTATTCGTATCGGCTTGTATGCCCAAAGGAACGAAGTGCAGCGCCAGCAAACAAGTTCCCGGCGCCGTTGTATAATACACGCCAAGTTCCAGTGTAAACAGCACTATCGGCTGAGAATCCTAAACAATTGGAAAGCTTTGCATCCCGTAGGCAACCTGGTGATGCCTCGGTGTGCAGTGCTGCATTTTCCCGATTCAGGCCGACAAAGTGCAAAAGCTGGACAGTGCTCGCGGACCGCGTGAACGCTCAGCATACGCGCCGGCGGGCAAGTGGGAGCGGGCGCATATCCGGGGCGTCGGATTGATCGCACTTAGGACGGTTCTAAACCGGTCGCATGCCGTTTCGGTTGTCAGGAAAATCAGCGTCGTTCATATGGCCCGCCACAAATGGAGCACATGATGGACGAGCTGAACGGCAAGCTGATCGCGTGTCAGATTCTGATCACGGGGTTGATCGCGCGCGTCGCCAACGAACAGCGCGATCCCCTGCGCTTTCTCACCGACTTCCGCGACGAGATCAAAGCCGTCGTCAACGGCGTCAACATCGCCGGCATGGACAACAGCGATCGCGTGCGCGCGACCGCGCAGCGCACCGTCGATGAATTGTTCTCGCTGATGAAGCCGCCGAGCAGCGACTGACGGCTGCGCAAATGATGCGCGAAGACCAGCGCTGTTGGGTTTGACTGCTTCAATGTGTCGCGCGACATTTCGGCAATTTCAAATTCGCAATATTAGAATCGATTTGAACTAGAGCGATTCAAGTGGTCGCGCAGGCCTCCTCGCATTGACCTGATTTTTCGCGATCGATAGCACCGCATCATCGTTCGTCGCGCATGTTGCGCAATCGACGATCCATAAATGGGGTGCGTTGGAATGGGGCTGGCGGTAGCTCCGCGATCGTTGCGTGCGATCGCGGCAAGAAATTCATTTGAACTCGATGGCAATTCCGGCAAGGCGGTGTCGGCCGTCGCCGGGTTGATTGCGGTGGCGTCGGTGTCGAGCGGCGCGCAAGCGCAGCAATCGAGCCTGCCGCCGGTGAATGTCGATGCGCCCGTCGAGCGTTCGCGTCCGGCGGCCTCGAAGCCAACGCCGGAGCAGGTCCGTGCCCGCAATGCGCTTCGCCGCGCCGCGCAGCGCCAGCAGGCGCAGCAGCAGGCTGCCGCCGCCGCACCGGCGCCGGCCGGCGCCGTCGATCGCGATCCCTATGCCGATCCGGCCGCGCCCTACAAGATTGATCACGTCCAGGCTTCCGGCAAGTTTCCCGAGCCGATGCTGAACACGCCGAAGACGATCACGGTGCTCAGCAAGGAAGTGCTCGAGGACAAGAACGCGACGACCCTGAAGGAGGTCGGGCGCTCGACCGCCGGCGTGACGCTGGGATCGGGCGAGGGCGGCAACGCTTTCGGTGACCGCTTCTTCATCCGCGGCTTCGATGCGCGCAACGACGTCTTCATCGACGGCATCCGCGATCCCGCGGTGTCGATCCGCGAGAACTTCTTCACCGAGCAGATCGAGATTTTGCGCGGACCGGCATCGTCCTATGCCGGCCGCGGCACCGCCGGCGGCGCCATCAACATCGTCACCAAGCAGGCCGGCGACGTCAACTTCAAGCGGATGGACACCGAGTTCGGCACCGACAGGACCAAGCGCGTTACGCTCGACGTCAACCAGGTGATCGACCCGACCTTCGTGGTGCGCACCGGCGGCCTGTTCCAGGACGCCAATGTCGCCGGCCGCAACTACGTGACCGACGATCGCTGGGGCACGTTCCTGTCGACCAAGTACACGCCCACCAACGACATCAAGATCACGACGAACTACGTCCACACCGATCTCAGCGGTCTGCCCGATTTCGGCGTGCCCTATTACAAGCAGGGCAACGTCCCGGTGACGTCGGCCGGCATTCCGCGCGGGACCTGGTACGGCTTCCTCAACCGCGACTTCCAGACCGCGCGGCAGGATTTCGGCACGGCCACCGCGGAGTACAAGGTCAACGAGGCCGTTACGCTCAGCAGCAAGGTGCGCGGCGAGCATTCGCTGCTCAACTATATCGGCACGCTGCCGCAGAACCCGGTGACGACCAACATCAATCCGCTGCTCTGGACCACGACGGCGAGCGCGCAGAGCCGCTACCAGACCGTCGACGTGTGGGCCAATCAGAACGAGGCCACGTTCAAGCTCGACACCGGCGGGGTCAAGCACACCGCGGTGTTCGGCGTCGAATACACCAACGAGAACGTCTCGATCGACCGTTACTCGGGTCTCGCTTCGGAGCTGGCCGGCTCCGGCTTCACGAGCAACGGGGCTCGCTCGGGGATCAATCTCTACGCTCCTCAGTCCACTTATGTCGGTGGCTTCGGCACGCCGTCGCTGACGGGTAACCCGACCCGCTATGGCGTCAACACCAGCAGCGTCTATGTCATGGACACCGCGAACTGGCAGGACACCATCATCGTCAACGGTGGCATCCGCTACGACGGCTACAACATGAGCTCGTCGACCAACGCGGCCTATCTGAAATTGAACTCCGATCTGGTCAATTACAATTTCGGCCTGGTCTACAAGCCGATGTCGATCGGCAGCATCTACGCCGCCTATGCGACCTCGGCCAATCCGTTCGGATCGGAGCTTGACGCGACCGGCACCGATTACGGTGGCGTTCCCGCCAACACGACCGTTCTGCTTGGGCCCGAGCGTAACAAGGCAGCCGAACTCGGCACCAAGTGGGAGCTCGCCGATCGTCATTTGCTGGTCACTGCGGCGCTGTTCCAGACCACGAAGGACAATGCGCGCGAGACCAACGCTGCGGGGATCCTCACCTCGGGCGCGGCCTACAAGATCCAGGGCATCGACATCGAGGCCGAGGGCAAGATCACCGATCGCTGGAGCATCTTCGGCGGCCTGGTGTTGATGCAGTCCAAGGTCACGCAGAGCAACATCGCCTCCAATCTCGGCCTGCAGCTTGCCAACGTCGCGCATCAGTCGTTCAGCATGCTGACCAAGTACAAGTTCGACGACGGCTGGGAGCTGGGTGGGCAGGCAGTGTACCGCTCCAAGGTCTATGGCGGCACGTTTGCGGCGAACACCGGCAACGAGCTGCCGAGCTACTGGCGCTTCGATGCGTTCGTCGAGAAGAAGATCGACAAGAACTGGACCATGAAGTTCTACGCGCAGAACCTCACCAACAAGCTCTACTACGATACGCTCTATCGCAGCGCCGTGCCGTTCGTCGCGGTCGCGCCGGGGCGGGCGTTCTACCTGATCACGACGGCCAAGTTCTGATGAAGTTCTGATTGCGCCGATCCAAACCCGGGATGCCTGCCACGGCAGGTGTCCCACTGCGTCTGCCGCCGATTGCGATGTGCAAGACCCCGGCATCGCAAGGACAAACATCGGGACCCAGTTTAGAACGCTTACAAACTCGAACTTAGAACGATTTCAAACTCGAGTTTAGAATCGTTTTGATCTGGACCGATTCAAAGTGGCTATTGCCGTGACTGCGTTGACCCCCTTTGCCCCGCTCGATACGACCACCGTGTCGCATTGTCGCAATGCGACACGGTACAGAAATGGAATGGGGCGTAGGATGGGAATGGCGAGGACTCCGCGGTCGTTGCGTTCGACCGCGGCACGGACTTCATTGGGCAGCAGTTTCGATGTCACAACCGGCAAGACGGTTTCCACTGTTGCAGGCTTGATCGCCGTTGCGTCCGTCTCAAGCGGAGCGCAGGCCCAGCAAACCAATCTGCCCCCGGTGAACGTCGATGCGCCGAAAGAGCGGCCGCGCTCCGCCGCAGCGAAACCGACACCCGATCAGGTCCGCGCCCGCAACGCGCTGCGCCGTGCCGCGCAGCGTCAGCAGGCTGCAGCCGCGCCAGCGGCCAACCCGAGCCCTGGTGCTCCCGACCGCGATCCCTATGCGGATCCCGCCGCGCCTTACAAGGTCGATCACATGCAGGCCTCCGGGAAATTTCCGGAGAAGCTGGTCGATACGGCGCGCTCGGTGACGGTGCTGTCGAAGGAGGTGCTGGAAGACAAGGGCGCCACGTCGTTGAAGCAGGCGATCCTGAGCACCGCGGGCGTCACGCTCGGCACCGGCGAGGGCGGTAATGCCTTCGGTGATCGTTTCTTCATTCGCGGCTTCGATGCGCGTAACGACATCTTCATCGACGGCATGCGGGACGCTGGCGTCAGCGTTCGCGAAAACTTCTTCACCGAGCAGGTCGAGATCCTGCGCGGGCCGGCGTCGTCTTTCGCCGGCCGCGGCACGGCAGGCGGCGCGATCAACATCGTCACCAAGCAGGCCACGACGGAGGGGAGCTTCTACAACGCGGACACCACGTTTGGCACCGATCAGACCAAACGTGTCACGCTGGACGTCAACCAGGTCGTCGATCCGACATTCGCAATTCGCGCAGTCGGCCTGTTTCAGGATGCCAAGGTCGCCGGACGGGACAGGGTTACCGACAACCGCGACGGTGCGTTCGTGGCGACCACCTGGAAGCCGACCGATGCGATCAAGATCACGAGCAACTACATCCACACCGAATTGACCGGTATTCCGGATTTTGGCGTACCGTACTATCGGCCGAGCGCTACGTCGACCTCCGGTGGTCCGTTCCCGGACTTTGGCGTCAACCGCAACAATTTCTACGGTTTCGTTAATCGCGACTTCTATAGAACCGGCCAGGACATCGGCACAGTCAACGCCGAGGTCCAGATCACGCCCGACCTGATGCTCAGCAACAAGATTCGGGAGTCGCAGTCGACACAGAATTATATCGGCACGCTCCCGGAGTCGCCGAAGCTCGCCCCGGGAGATCCGTTTACGGCCTATACGCTCTCTGCCAACCCGCAAAGTCGCTACCAGGCGACCGACGTGTTCGCCAACCAGACCGAAGCGACCTACAAGTTCAATGATGTCGCCGGCTTCAAGCACACCCTGCTTGGCGGCATCGAATATGACAGAGAACGATCGTCGATTGATAGCTACACGGGCCTTGGCTCCGAGATCACGACGGGGACGACGCCTTTCACCGGCACCGGATCGACGTCCGGCGTCAGCGTGTTTTACCCGCAAGCCACAGACAATCCGTTCCCGATCCCGGCTGGCCTCACAGGCAGGCCGACCAAGATCGGCATCGACACCACGAGCGGATACGTCGTTGATACCGCCAATTACCGCGATCTGCTGATCCTCAACGGCGGTTTTCGCTACGACAACTACAGCCTCAAGACATCTGGATACTCGACGGCTGGCGCCTTCGGTCAGCAGTCCGCGGAGTTCCTGATCCCGAGCTTCAATCTCGGGCTCACGTTGAAGCCTTTGCCGAACGGCAGCGTCTACGTGGCCTATGCCACGTCTTCGAATCCTGTCGGCGCCGAATTCGACGGCACCAGCACGGCCTATGGTGGCATCAATCCGACTTTGGCAGGCGGCAACACCCAGATCTTCGGGCCGGAGAAGAACAAGGCGATCGAGCTCGGAACGAAGTGGGAGCTGTTCGATCGTCATCTGTTGGTAACGGCGGCGCTGTTCCAGACCGAGAAGGAAAACGCGCGCGAGGCGCAGAACATCGGTAGTGCGGCTACCGCAGCGCCACTTGGCTGCATCTACGCTCCCGTGGCTCCCGCGACCACCGTATCCTGCATCACTGCCGGCGCCGCCTACCGCATTCGCGGTATCGATCTCGGCGTGAGCGGCAACATCACCGACAAATGGAGCCTTTTCGGCGGCCTCGTGTTGATGCAATCGGAAGTGACCAAGTCGCTGGCGCCGTCGCCCAACCTTGCGCTTTATCCGACGAATGTCGGCCGGCCGCTCGCCAACATCGCGCATCAGTCGTTCAGCTTGCTCTCGAAGTACCAGTTCAACGATATTTGGGAACTGGGCGGCCAGGCCGTGTACCGCTCGCAAATCTATGGCGGCACCTTGCTTGCGGCCAACCAGGGCACGTCGATCCCGAGCTACTGGCGATTTGACGCGTTCGCAGAGGCGAATATCAACAAGAACTGGCGGTTGAAGTTGGCCGTGAACAACATCTTCGACAAGCGCTACTATGACGCGCTGTACCAGAGCGCTGCGCCCTTCGTGCTGGAAGCACCTGGACGTGCCGCTTATCTGACGATCTCCGCGCGCTACTGATGGAGAGATGACGAGGTGCGATGCTGACATGCATAGAAGGCGTCCTGAGCAAGGATAATGTGGCGGAGTTCCGCCGCATCATTGACGCCAGCGATTGGGAGGACGGCCGTTCCACCGCGGGCGCGCAGTCAGCAATGGTCAAGCGCAACGAACAGTTGCCGCCGGATAGCGAGATCGCGCGCAAGCTCGGCCATCGCATCATCTCGGCGTTGACAGCGAACCCGCGATTTCTGGCGGCCGCCATCCCGCTCCAGATCTTTCCGCCGCTGTTCAACCGCTATGCGGCCGACAGCGGCCATCATTTCGGCCTGCATGTCGATAACGCGATCCGCGGCGACCGGCTGACCGGCCTTCGCATCCGTACGGATCTTTCGGTCACGCTGTTCCTCAGCGAGCCCGAGGATTACGACGGTGGCGAACTTGTGATCGAGGACGCCTACGGTTCGCACGAAGTCAAGTTGCCAGCCGGGGACTGCGTGCTCTATCCCTCGTCCAGCCTGCATCTGGTCACTCCGGTGACCAGGGGGGCGAGGGTTGCGTCTTTCTTCTGGCTCCAGAGCATGATACGGGACAATCAAGCCCGCAGCATGATCTTTGACCTCGACACCGCCATTCAGGCGCTGATGGCACGACTCGGGCGTGACGATCCCGAAACGGTCAAATTGACGGGTATCTATCACAACCTCATTCGCACCTGGGCCGAAGTATGAAGATCACATCTTTCCAAGCAAGCCTCGCTGCAGCCGTGCTGCTGACGGCCACCTGGCTCGCAGCCCCTGTTTCTGCCCAGACACAAGCCCAGCCGGGGGCGCCGGCACGGCCCGTTGCGGCGCCGGCACCTGTGGCGGCTCAGCAGGCCCCGGCGGCTCCCGCAGTCGCGGCACAGCCAAGTGCGATTGCCGCGGCCGCGCCGTCGACGGCCGCCCCCGTGGCGGCATCGCCTGCGGCCGCCGCGCCCAGCGCCACCGAAGCTGCCGTGGTCCCGGCTTCTGAAGCGGGTGGCGCTGCGCAGAAGGCCGGCATCGCGCCGGCCATGAAGGAATTGTCGCCCTGGGTGATGTTCATGTCGGCGGACATCATCGTGAAGGCGGTGATGATCGGGCTCGCCTTCGCATCGCTCGTGACCTGGACGGTCCTCATCGCCAAGTCGATCGAACTGTCGGTCGCTTCCGCCAAGCTTCGTTCGGCGCTCAAGAAGACCGCGGAGGCGCGGTCGCTCGCGGAAGCGCAGATGGCGCTCGGCACGAAGCAGGGCATGTTGCCATCCTTCATCGCCGCAGCTCTGCGCGAGGCGCGGATGTCGGCTGGAATTTCCAGCGATACCGGTATCAAGGAGCGTGCGGCATCGAGCTTTGCCGAGATCGTGCGCGCCGAGGCGCGGCGCATCCGCATCGGCATGGGCATCCTCGCGACCATCGGCTCGACGTCGCCCTTCGTCGGCCTGTTCGGCACCGTGTGGGGTATCATGAACAGCTTCATCGGCATCTCGAAGTCGCAGACCACCAACCTCGCGGTGGTCGCGCCCGGCATCGCCGAGGCGCTGCTCGCCACCGCCATCGGCCTGGTCGCGGCGATCCCCGCGGTCATCATCTACAATCACTTCTCGCGCGTGACGAAGAGCTATCTCGAACTCGTCAGCCGCGCCTCGGGTGCGGCCGCCCGGCTGTTGTCGCGCGATCTCGATCGCAGCCATGGCAGCACGCACTCTCGCGCGGCGGAGTAGGCCATGGCTGTTTCGCTCACCGACAACGATGACGACGACGACTTCTCGGAAACGCATGACATCAACGTCACGCCATTCATCGACGTTATCCTGGTGCTGCTGATCATCTTCATGGTCGCGGCTCCGCTGTCGACGGTCGATCTGCCGATCGATTTGCCGACCTCGAGTGCGACGCCGCAGAAGAAGCCGGACAAGCCGACCTATGTCAGCATCAAGCCCGATCTGACGCTGGCGATCGGCGAGAACACCGTCAAGCGGACCGACCTGGTCAGCTCGCTCGACGGGATCGCGGACATGAGCAAGGACAAATACGTGTTCCTGCGCGCCGACAAGGCCGTGCCTTACGGCGAGTTGATGGGCGTCATGGAAATCCTGCGGTCCGGCGGCTATTCTCGGATCAAGCTGGTGGCGCTCGAAGCACCTCCTGCGGCGGCTGGGCCGACGCAAGGGGCGGTCCAACCCTGACGGCAGCGCGATGTCCGACCCTGTGATCGACACAAAACCATCCCGGCGGCTGTGGATCCTGGCCGCTATTGCCGCGATCGGCCTGCATCTTGGCGGGGCCGCGCTGGCGCTCGCCAATTTGCGTGCGGACGACGGCAACGATGGCCTCGGCGCCAACGGCGCGGAATACGCCGTCGAGATGACCTCGCCAAAACTCCCCGAGACGGATCTGCCGCCGGGCCCGGACAGCGAAGCCTCCCAGTTCCAGCCGCAGCAGATGCAGCAGCAGGCCGAGGTCCACGAGACCGATCTGCCGAAGGAAATCCCTCAGGAAGCCGAAGACCCGGACCGCCTCGTCACCGAGAACGACTCCAAGAAGCCGGTCGAGGACACCACGAAGGTGGCCAAGGTCGAGACCCAGGCGGTCGAGGAGATGCCGAACGCCCAGGAATCGGCGAGGCAGGCCTTGAACGAAGACGCGCGGGAGGACGAGAAGGCGGCTGCGCCCAACCAGGGCATCGGCAAGGACCTCCGCAAGCTGACGGCCGAATGGGGCAAGCGGATCAGTGCCTATTTCGAGCTGCACAAGCGCTATCCGAAGGACAAGAGCAAAACGACGACGGTCAAGCTCAGCCTGGTCCTGAACCGCCGCGGCAATGTCGTGTCCGTTGACGTGGCGGAGTCCTCGGGCGATCCGGCCTTCGACAGCGAGGCCATCTCCATGGTCCGCCGCTCGGATCCCGTGCCGGTACCGCCGGCGGAACTCACGGACGATCAGTTCGCCTTCAGTCTGCCGGTGAATTTCAAGAAGCCGTCAAAATAGGCCGTGTGGCCGTCAGCGCCAGTAGAACCACGACAAGGCAGGCGAAGATCAGCGCCACCGGGAGGCGGCGCAGAGATCATCTCCGAAGGTCGGAAAGCATCGCCCCCCAATTTCGGACGGCGATGCTTTTGCCATTCGGCGGTCGGGCTCGGTCCCGGACGTGTCAGCTCAACCTTCGTCCTGCCGTCTCCGTCGTTGCGAGCACGCAGCCGGCCGTAATCGCACAGCCCGTCATGAGGAATATCGAGATCGGCCAGGAAGCGCCGTTGGCCTGCGCCACGAGGAACGTAGCGATCATCGGCGTCAATCCGCCAATGATATTGGCAAGTTGGAAGCCGAGCGAAATGCCCGTGTAGCGGACGCCGGTGGAGAAGCTTTCCGAGAAGAACGCCGGCTGCACCGCGAACATCGCTGCCAGCGCCACGGCATAGCCGAACACGATGGCCATGAAGAACAGCACCGGATTGGCGGTATTGATCATCCAGAACAGCGGGAAGGCGAATACCGCGGCGAGGCAGGCACCGAAGAGATAGACAGGACGCCGGCCGATCCTGTCCGAGAGCGCACCGAACATCGGTACGGTTACGATGCCGAGGCCGCTGGCCGCGAGCAACGCGATCAGCACGTGCTGGGAGGTGAGGCCGACCGTGCGCGTGGCATAGGACAGCAGGAAGCCGATGACGAGCCAGCCGAGGATGATTTCGCCGGTGCGCATGCCCATGGCGATCAGCACCGGCTTCTTGCCGTTGCGCAAGATCTCCATGATCGGCGCGCGCCGCGCTGCTTGCGGTTTTTGCGCCGCAGCCTCGAACACCGGGCTCTCATCGACCTTGCTGCGAATGAAGGAGCCGACCGCCAGCAGCAGGATGCTGATCAGGAATGGCACCCGCCAGCCGTCGCCGCTAAGGCTGTCCTGCGGCAGGAGGGCAAACACCAGCGTCGATGTAAAGAGGCCGATGACGTTGCCAAGCTGGACGAATGTTCCGAAGAAGCCGCGCCGGTTGGCAGGGGCATATTCCACGATCATCGTGGCGGCACCGCCCCATTCGCCGCCGATGGCGAAGCCCTGTAGGAGGCGCAGCAGAATGATGATGGCCGGAGCGAATAGCCCGATGCTGTCGTAGCTCGGCACCAGCCCGATCGCGAAGGTCGACAGGCCCATGATCGCGAGCGAGGTGACCAACGTCGCCTTCCGGCCGAAGCGATCGCCGAAATGTCCGAACACGACGGCGCCGAGCGGGCGTGTCAGGAACGGGATTGCGAGCGTCGCATAGGCCGCCATGATGCCGGCATAGGGTGACAGCGTCGGAAAGAACACCCGCGGAAATACCAGTGCGGCTGCCGTCCCGTAGATGAAGAAGTCGTAGAATTCGATCGTGGTGCCGACGAGGCTCGATCCCACGACGGTCGCAAGCTTCGAGCGGCCGCGCGCAGGTATGTCGATCGCTCCATCCGCGACGAGATTTTGTTCACTCATGTTTTCCTCCCCTGATGTCTTGCTTGTTTCAATGCACGGGCGGCTAGCCCGATCGCTTCGTTTCGATCGGACAGCCGCTCTCGTCTGCCCGCGAGGGGCAGTCGAGGCGATGTTCGATTTTGGCGTCGGGTCGAAGCGAGCCGCGCGCAATGCGCGCTAATCTAGATGTCGAGGCTCTTGAGGGCCTGGTCAATCACCTTCTTCTGCTCGTCGCTCACGTCATCCATCGGTGCGCGCGGATAGAACAGGCCGAGCCCCTGGCGATGCTGGATGTACTTCACGCAGGCCGGCAGATTGTCGTGTCGCAGCACATTCCAGAGCTTGTTGAGTTTGTTGTGAATGTCGAGCGCGGTGTCGTGATCCTTGGCCTGCACGGCCTTCCATAGCTTGACGCATGTGGCGGGCAGCGCGGCAGTCAGTGCGCTGATCGCACCATGAGCGCCGAGAGCGAACGAAGGATAGAGCAGGGCGTCGATGCCGCTCAGCACGACGTTGCCGGGCGCGACGCTGCCCATGAGATCGGAGACCGATTTGAGATCGCCGGAGCTCTGCTTCATGCCGACGACACCCGGCACCTCGCGCATCACGCGAAGCATCAGCTCGACGCTGAGATAGTTCCAGGGGATGACGTTGTAGATCAAGATCGGAATGCCGGTTTCCTCGTAGATCGCGCGGAAATGCTCGACCGTGTTCTCGGCGCTCGGCTTGAACAGATAGTGCACCGGCGTGATCTGCAGAGCGCCGATGTTGAGATCGCGTAGCGCCCGCATGCGCTCGATCGCTTCCCGGGTGCTGTTGACGATCAGCCCGACGATGAGGGGCTTGCGGCCGCCGAGGGCGTCGTGGCTCGCATGCATGACCCTGGTGAATTCGTCGGCGCCGAGCGTGTGGCCTTCGCCAGTGCTGCCGCCGACCACGATTCCGTTCACGCCTTTCTCGATCGCGAAATTCACCTGCTCCTTGATCGCGGAGAACACGATCTCGCCGTGCCGGTCAAACGGCATGGTGAAGGGCGGCAGGATGCCGGTCAGAACGTCGCGGAGATTGGTGGTTTTGGGCTTCTCAAGTACGGCTGTGGACACAGTGCGCTCCTTTGATCGCGGATCGGGTCAGACCTGGAAGTGAGCGCTCTTGCCGTTCTGATCGCGGGTCGCCCCGGATCGGGAGAGGGCGGTGGTCGAGCGCTTCCTCCAGAACGGTTTGTCCGTCCGGTTTTGACTTCTTGAATGCGCCCAGTGTTGGCGGGGTGATCATCTGTGTCAACCGATATTCGGAATAGAATCCCGGTATACGGGACAATTTAGAATATTTCGCTGTTGTATCCCGTATATGATGATAATATCCCGTATTCCGGAACAGGTGATCATCTTGAACCGCATCGATCGACCCCCGACCACCACGCGCCCGGACGAAGGCCTGAAATCCCTCGTCAAGGTGGTGCGCGTCCTCCACGTGTTCTCGCGCACCGCACGTGCGCTCTCGCTTGCCGAGATATGCCAGCGCACCGGCTATCCCCGCAGTACGACCCATCGGCTGTTGTCGTCGATGCGCGAGGCCGGACTGCTCGATCAAGATCGCAATCGCGACCGCTATCGCCTGGGTCTGAAGCTGTACGAACTTGGCAACACGGTGCTCGCCAACATGGACCTGCACCGCGAGGCGCGGCCTTATGTCGAGGCGCTCGGCCGCCTGACCGGGCAGGTTGTTCATCTCGCGGTGTTCGACGGACGCCATGCGGTGGTCATCGGCAAATCGGAGTCGCAGATCGACGCGACCTCAGGTGCGTTCCTGGAATCCGCGCCGGCCCACTGCACCAGCGTCGGCAAGGCGATCCTCGCGTATCAACCCGACGCCGTGCTCGACACGTTTCTTGCCGAAGGGCTCGCCCGCTTCACCGACACCACCATCACTGATCCCGCCGTGCTGCGACAGGAATTGGAGTTGACGCGCAGCCGCGGCTACTCGATCGACCAGGCCGAGCATCAGCCGGGCTTGAATTGCGTAGCGGCTCCGATCCGCGACTTGTCCGGACGCGTATTCGCCGCCGTCAGCGTCAGTGGCGCGGCGTGGAAGACACCGCCGAGTGATGTGGGGCGGGTTGCGAAGATCGTGATCCACCACGCCGACGCCATCAGCCGCGCCCTCGGTCACGGCGCGTAAAGCCCTGCAGCGGGTGAGTGCGGCGTCCAGTCTAGCGCCAGTAGAACTTGATCGAGACGTAGACCACGACAAGGCAGGCGAAGATCAGCGCCACCGGGAGGGGGCGCTTCTCGGTTCCACCAAACATCGCCGCCCCGAACAAGGCGGCCTTTTTCTGCTTGGGGGCCGGGCGCCGGAAGGCGGTAACATTGTCCGCCACCGGCTCGGCCGGCCGCGTGCGGACGTCGGGCGGGTTCCCGGCGCCGCCCATCTCCAGATAGTAGGATTTGTAGACCTCGGCGATGGTGGCTTCGGCTGCCTCGCCCTCGCTCATCCGCTCCAGCAGCTTCTTGTAGCCGTCGAGGAAGCCCTGTGCGTCCGCAGGCAGCGCCGACAACCCATTCAGCTTGGCCATCATCTTCCACGTGGCGAAATCGGCGCGGGCACGGGTGTCGGCGCGTCGCGCGATCAGCATATCGGCAGCTTTGACCAAGTTGGCCTCTAGCCCTTCGGCTTTGTCTTCAAGTGCAGGATATTCAGGGATCTTCAAGTGCGAGGTCTTGAAGGGAACGCCTTCAACTACGCATTGCCGGTAGCCAAGAGAACAGCTTGAATCACATAACCGGTCAACGTTCGCAGTATTGCTGAAATAACATCAAGATTTAGACCGAACTGGGAACCCGCCAGCGGCAGCAGGATCAGAAGCGCGATCAGGATCATCATGCCGAACGGCTCGAGCCGTGACAGCGGCAAGGCGAGTGTCCGGGGCAACAGTCCGACCGCGACCCGCCCGCCGTCGAGCGGCGGGATCGGCATCATGTTGAAGACCGCCAATACGGCGTTGATCAACAGCGCATTCTTGAGGTTGTCGAAGATCCATTGCGCCGAACTGGCGGGTACCCAGGGCAGCGCATGGAGGGCGAGGCCCGCCGCGAGCGCCAGCAGGATGTTGGTGACGGGGCCGGCCAGCGCGACCCAGACCATGTCCAGCTTTGGATTGTTGAGATTGCGAAAATTCACCGGCACCGGCTTGGCGTAGCCGAACAGGAACGGCGAATGCGCAAACAACAGCATCGCCGGCAGGATCAGCGTGCCGAACGGATCGATGTGGCGGAGCGGATTGAAGCTGACCCGGCCAAGCTGCCAGGCGGTGTTGTCGCCGAGACGATGCGCGACGAAGCCATGCGCGGCCTCATGGAAGGTGATGGCGAGCACCAGCGGCAGCACCCACACCGAGAGGTCATAATAGGAAATGTTCACGTTGCATCTCGCTCGGTTTTGCCTGTCGCCTTGCAGACGACCTGGCCAAACCGGCGGTGCAGCAACGCTTCAGCTCAACATAGGGTGGCCGGTTCCGAAATGCCACGCTGCAAATGATCGGCGAGCAGCACCGCCGGGCGCGATAGGTGCCGTGCGCGGTGGAGACGGATGTCCGCCATGGGCAGCGGCGGCAGGCCATCGCGTGCACCGAGAGGGCGCAGGCGCGACGGCAACGTGCCGGCCTTGACCACGGTGACCGCAAGTCCCTGCGCGGCGATCGATTCCACCGCCGCGAGCGTCCGGCTGACAAAGGCGAGCCGCCATGACCGGCCAGCGCGATCGAGTGCCTCCGCGGCCCATTGGCGGAACAGGCAGCCGGGCGGATAGAGCGCGACGGGCATGGTGTCCTCTGCCGTGGCTCGACACGCGGCGGCAGCTGCCCAGACGGCCTGCTCGCGCCGCAACAGCTCCCCATCGCCACGTCCTTGCGGATGCATGGCGATGACGAGGTCGTAGGTCTCGCCGAGCCGGGCCGGCATCGTCGCGGTCAGCCCGGTCTCGATCTCGACCCTGACGGTCGGACGCTCACTGGCAAAGCTCGCCAGCAGGGGCGGAATGACGATCGTGCCATAATCGTCCATCACGCCGAGGCGGATGACGGCCTCCGGTTTGCGCGCGCGCAACGCGCCGACTGCTTCTGCATGGAGAGCAAGAATGCGCTGCGCATAGGCACGCAGGTCATGGCCTGCGGCGGTCGGCACGACGCCGGCCCGGTTGCGCTGAAACAGCTTTGTCTCGAGCCGTTCTTCGAGGCGCCTGATCTGCACGCTCACCGCCGACTGGGTCCGGTTGAGCTGACTGGCCGCGCGCGTGAACGAGCGATGCTCGGCGACGGCGAGAAAGGCCTTGAGCAGATCGGGATCGAGATCGGGCGCGGTCATGACAAAACGTTATCCCAGCATGACGGAAATTCCATTCCCAGTTTCGGCACCCCCCGTATGCTGTTCCTCAATGCGCTCGACGGGAGGGCTTGTGGGCGAGATTTTCGGCGTTCTGGCTGCGGTGCTGTCGAGTGCGCTGGGTGGCACCTCGATTGGTGCCACCCGCTATCTTGTGACCAGCATCGATCCGCTGGCGATCGGCTCGTTCCGGTTCGGGATCGGCTTTCTCCTGCTGCTGCCGTTGACCTGGTTGCGCGGCGATCGCTGGCCGGAGCGAGGCGACTGGGCCGTTGCCACCGGGCTCGGCATTCTGTTTTTTGCGCTGTTTCCGATCCTGTTCAACGCATCGCTGATCTTCACGACAGCCGCGCGCGGCGCGCTCGCGCTGTCAACGCTGCCGCTGTTGACGCTCGTGATTGGCGCCGCGCTCGGCAGCGAGGCTCTGAGCTGGCGCAAATCGATCGGAGTCGTGGTGGCAACGCTTGGCGTTGCGGTCGCGCTCCTCACCGATCTCAGTTCGGCGCCAGCGGGCGCCTGGCGTGGCGATCTCCTGATGATGGCGGCCGCGCTGTGCATGGCGCTGTACGGCATCTGGTCGAAACCGCTGATCCGGCGCTCCAGCCCAATCGCCTTCACCACCATGAGCATGGCAGCGGGTGCTGCCTGCCTCATCCTGCTCTCGTGTTTCCGCGGCAGCTTCGCGCCCGTCGCTAACTTTGGCACGCCGCAATGGCTCGCGGCGCTTTATCTCGGCGGCTTCGGCGCGGCGCTGACCTTCTATCTCTGGGCTTTCGCGCTGGAGCGGACCACGCCGACCCGCGTGGCGATCTCGGTGACGGTCAATCCGATCACGGCATCGCTGGTCGGCGCCTGGCTGCTGAACGAGCCGCTGCGATGGAATCTCGCGGCCGGCATCGTCGCGGTGTTCGCCGGGATCTGGTTGGCCACGACGAGGGGACGGCGCGTTCGGGCCGCCAGCCTGTCTGCTTCAAGCCGGCCGTGAGCTCACGCCGGGATCGTCCCCGGATATTGCACCAGGCCATCGTCGAGCTTCAGCCAGGCGAGCTTTTCCGAGACCCAGATGTGCTCGGTCGGGGTGAAGGCATTGCGGTCGTCGAAGGTCGTTAGCGCCACGCCGGCCAGCGTGCCGTTGCGCCGCCAGGAGAACAGACGTGTGCCGCAATTCTTGCAGAACACCCGATCGATATTCTCGGATGATGCATAGCGGCCGATGTCACCCTCGACGGTCAGCGCTTTCTGATCGAACTGGGCGCGGGCGAAGTAGGGCGAGCCCATCGCCTTCTGGCACATGCGGCAGTGACAGATGCGCACGTTGAGCGGCTCGCCTTCCGCCTTGAACCGCACCGCGCCGCACAGGCACCCGCCTTCTCTAATCATGCCACCCGCCATTCGCCGACCTGGCGCGCCATGTTCCAGTTGAGCTCATCGAGTTCGCCATCCATGTTGGTATTCGGACGGCTCGCATTGGTGAAGGCGGCCCAGCAGAAGCCGCCATGGGTTCTGACCGCAATGGTGCTGGTGCCGGGCAGGCTGCCATTGTGCCACCAATTGTTTGACTTGTTGATGCAAAAGCCCTTGGCATAGTCCGGGCTGTAGCTGGGCGCTGTGGTCATGACCTCGATGGTGCGCGGCCGCAGGATGTTGGCGGGCCGCGCATAGCCGTCGACATGCATCAGGAACTGCACGAGGTCCGTCGGCGTCGCGATCCAGCCACCATGGGAATCCATCCGCCGGACGTTCATCCCGTAGGGACTTTCGACCTTGCAGTAATAGGCGACTTCGCCGGGCTGACGCTGATCGCTTGTGTTGCCGGCGATCGTCATGTCGGTGACGCCGCAACGGCCCAGAACCTCGGCGCGCACGTGCTCGGCGTAGCGCTGGCCGGTGAGCTTCTCGATGACGCGGCCCAGCACGCAATAGCCGAAATTGGAGTAGGCGTAGTGCTGGCCCGGCGCACGGTCGAGTGGCCGGTTGGCCAGCGTCCACGTGATCAGCTGCGCGTGGTCCATGTGCGGATGCGTGAACATGGGATCGCGATTGTCGTTGGTCCAGCCGCCGCCGGTATGGGTCAGCAGATGCTCGAGCGTGATCTGGTCGATGCCGGGCGAATAGGGCGGCGCGCCGTAATCGGTGCCGAGCAGCGCGCCGGGGCCGAACACGCGGTCGGTGAGCTTGAGGCGGTTCTCTTCGATCAGCCGAAACAGCGTGACCGAGGTGATCATCTTGCTGACGCTGGCGATGCGGAACAGATGCTGCGGCGTTGCGGCTTCATTCCGCTCGCGATCGGCAACGCCAAAGGCGGCCTGATGGACGATCGCACCCGCATAGCCGATCGCAAAGGAGAGCGCCGGCACCTCGAATTTGTCCATGAAGGTCTGCGCCAACCGGCCCATCGTCGTGCGCTCGGCCGGCGTGGGCGGGCGGATGCTCGGCGGGTTGGGCACGAGCTGCGCCCGCACTCGTTGCGAAAGCAACGGCAGCGCGCCTGCGCCGGCTGCGAGCTTCACAAAATCGCGACGTCCGAGGGTCATATGGCCGTCTCCTCGGGCGGCCAATGCCTCAGTAGGTCGCCCGTCCCCCCGAGATATCAAAGACCGCGCCGGTGGAGAAGGCGCAATCTTCGGATGCAAGCCAGGCAGCCATCGCGGCGAGCTCTTCCACCAGCACGAAGCGCGCCTTGGGGATTTTCGACAGCATGAAATCGATATGCTGCTGCGTCATCTGGTCGAAGATCGCCGTCTTCGCCGCCGCCGGCGTCACTGCATTCACGAGAATGTCATGGGCAGCGAGCTCCTTGCCGAGCGACTTCGTCAGCGCGATCAGGCCGGCCTTGGACGCCGAATAGTGCGACGCGTTCGGATTGCCTTCCTTGCCGGCGATCGAGGCGATGTTCACGATCCGCCCGTATTTCTGCTTGAGCATCACGGGCACGATGGCCTTGCAGACGATGAAGGGGCCGTCGAGGTTGATACGCAGCACCTTGCGCCATTCCTCGAGATCGGTCTCCCAGACCGGCTTGTTGACGCCGGCGATGCCGGCGTTGTTGACGAGGATGTCGATTCTGCCGAAGGCTGCAAGCGTCGCATCGCGCGCCTGCTCGACGCCGGCGGTGTCGGTGACGTCGACCTTGAAGACGCGGACGTTGTCGCCGATTTCCTTCGCCGTCTTCTCGGCCAGCGCGGCGTCGAAATCCCAGATCGCGACCTTGGCGCCGGAGGCGACGAGGCGTTCGGTGATGGCGCGGCCAAAACCCTGCGCGCCACCGGTCACGATTGCGACGCGACCCTGGAGATCAATCTTGTTCATGCCGGGCCTTTGGCGTCAGAGCATGTAGCCGCCGTCGACGACGAGGTCGACGCCGGTGGTGAAGGCGCTCTCGTCGCTGCCGAGATAGATCGCCATGTTGGCGATTTCGTCGGCGGTGCCGAGCCGGCCCATCTTCTGGCGGGAGACGAACATCTCCTTGCCCTGCGGCCCCTGGGCTGCGGCGCGATCGAGCATCGAGGGTGTTTCGACCGTGCCGGGGCAGATCGAGTTGCAGCGGATGCCCTTGGTGATGAAGTCGAGCGCGACGGCGCGGGTCAGCAGCGACACCGCGGCCTTCGACGAGCTGTAGACGTAGCGGTTCGCCGGCGGCCGCAGCGCCGCGCAGGACGAGATGTTGACGATGCTGCCGCCGCCGCCGGCGAGCATGTCGGGCAGGAACGCCCTGATGGTCCGGTGCATCGACTTGACGTTGAGGTCGAACGAGAAATCAAAATCCTCTTCCGAGCACTCCAGAATGGTGCCGTGATGCACGAAGCCGGCTGCGTTGAGCAGGATGTCGATCTTGCCGACTCGTTTTGCAAAAGCGTTGACGTCGGCGGTGTTGCGCACGTCGAGCTTTGCGGTCTCGGCGATGCCTTCCTTGGTCAGGCCCGCGATGCCGGCCTCGTTGATGTCGGTGGCGATGACGGTTGCGCCTTCACGCGCAAATGCGAGGGCGCATGCGCGCCCGATGCCTGCCGCTGCAGCCGTGATGACGGCGCGCTTACCCTTGAGGCGGTCTGCCATGTTGTTGTTCTCCTCACCTTGAATTCGATTGCTGTCGTCATTGCGAGCGAAGCGAAGCAATCCAGAATCTCACCGCGGAGACAGTCTGGATTGCTTCGTCGCTACGCTCCTCGCAATGACGGTGTCGCCGTTAGTGATTATCCCGCGCCACACCAAAGGTGCCGGCGACATTCTGGTAGCGCGTGGCGAGCTCCATGCAGGCGCCGGTCGATTGCTGGCCGACGGTGTTGCGGTAGAGCTCCTGCCACGGCGTCTGGTTCGGCGGATGCTTGAAGCCGCCATTGGCCATGAGCTCGGCATGGCGCTTCTTCACTTCGTCGTCCGAGATCAGGATGTTGGCGCTGCCCTTGTTGAGGTCGATGCGGACCTTGTCGCCGGTCTTGAGGATCGCGAGCCCGCCATTGGCGGCGGCTTCCGGCGAGGCATTGAGGATCGAGGGCGAGCCCGATGTGCCGGACTGGCGTCCGTCGCCGATGCAGGGCAGGGCGAGGATGCCGCGCTTGATCAGCGCCGCGGGCGGCTGCATGTTCACGACCTCGGCGCCGCCGGGATACCCGATCGGCCCGGTGCCGCGGATGAACAGCACGCAGTGCTCGTCGATGTCGAGCGAGGCATCGTCGATCCGCGCGTGATAGTCCTCCGGGCCCTCGAACACGATGGCGCGGCCTTCGAAGGCATTGAGGTCCTTCGGGTTGGTCAAGTAACGGTCGCGGAATTCCTTGGAGATCACCGAGGTTTTCATGATCGCGGAATCGAACAGATTGCCCTTCAGCACCAGGAAGCCGGCGTCCTTCACCAGCGGCTTGTCGTAAGCCCAGATCACGTCGTTGTCGGGCTTGGGCGCTTCCTTGCAGTTCTCGCCGATGCCGCGGCCGTTCACCGTGACCGCGTCCTCGTGGATGCGCTTGTGCTTCATCAGCTCGCGCACCACGGCCGGCACGCCGCCGGCACGGTGGAATTCCTCGCCGAGATAGAAGCCGGCCGGCTGCATGTTGACCAGCAGCGGCACGTCGTGGCCGAATTTCTGCCAATCGTCGATCGACAGCTCCACGCCGATATGGCGGGCCAGCGCGTTGATGTGGATCGGCGCGTTGGTCGAGCCGCCGATCGCCGAATTGATGACGATGCAGTTCTCGAACGCCTTGCGGGTCAGGATGTCCGAGGGCTTGAGGTCTTCCCAGACCATCTCGACGGCGCGCTTGCCGGTCTCGTAGGCGATCTGGCCGCGTTCGCGGTAGGGGGCCGGAATCGCCGCGCAGCCCGGCAGGGAGAAGCCGAGCGCTTCGGCGAGCCCGTTCATGGTCGAGGCCGTGCCCATGGTGTTGCAATGGCCGACCGAGGGTGCCGAGGACGCCACGATCTCCATGAACTCTTCATAGTCGATCTCGCCGGCGGCAAGCCGCTCGCGCGACTTCCAGACGATGGTGCCGGAGCCGGTGCGCTCGCCGGCATGCCAGCCGTTGAGCATCGGGCCGCCCGACAGCACGATCGCGGGCAGGTTCACGGTCGCCGCTGCCATCATGCAGGCCGGCGTGGTCTTGTCGCAGCCGGTGGTCAGCACCACGCCGTCGAGCGGATAGCCGTAGAGGATCTCGACCAGGCCGAGATAGGCGAGGTTGCGGTCGAGTGCCGCGGTCGGACGCTTGCCGGTCTCCTGGATCGGGTGGGTCGGGAATTCCATCGCAATGCCGCCGGCCTCGCGGATGCCTTCGCGGACACGATGGGCCAGCTCGATATGATGCCGGTTGCAGGGGGAGAGGTCGTTGCCGGTCTGGGCAATCCCGATGATCGGCTTGCCGGACTGCAGCTCCGCACGCGTGAGGCCGTAGTTCAGATAGCGCTCCATGTAGAGCGCGGTCATCCCCGGATTATGCGGGTTGTTGAACCATTCCTGCGAGCGAAGGTGGCGGCGGGTGCCGTTACCGGCGGGCGCATGCCCATTGGTTGGCTTTTTTGTCATTGGATTCTCCTTCAATGCAAACGCACGGGCCGACGTCCGGGATGCCGATCGGTGCGATGCCCGGCAGCGCGAGCATGTAACAACGGCCCGCCTGCTGGCGAACGTTCCCTCATGGCAGCGATACTAATCATGGGTCGTTGGTAACGCTATCATTTTGTACGGCTGGCGCCCATTCCGGCGTGCGCGGGCCGGCTGCCGGCCGCTGCGTCTGCGAACTCTGTCGCTCGATCACTGTAAATCCGAGATCGAGCACGGGCTCCTCGGGACGCTTGCCTTCGATCGCCTCGATCAGCATCGCTGCAGCAGCGCTGCCCATTTCGTAACGGTTGGTCCGCACGCTCGTCAGCGTCGGCACCGACGAGGCCATGAATTCAAGGTCGTTGAAGCCGACGATCGCGATCTGCTCGGGGACCGCGATGTCCCGGCGCCGGCATTCGAACAGTACGCCGAGCGCGAGGTCGTCATTGGCGCAGAATACCGAATCGATGCCGGGCTCGCGCGCGAGCAGATCGGCGAACAGCGCGCCGCCGAGCGTCACCGAGGTCGGCGTCGCCGTCGTCACGATCAGTCTTTGGTCGAACAGGCCGGCGTCCTTCATGGCCGCGACATAGCCGTCGAGCCGGCGCTGCACCCGCGGATCCATGCGCGCGCCGATGAAGCCGATCCTGCGGTGGCCCTGCGCGAACAAATGAGCAATCGCCGCGCGCGCCGCATCAAAATGGGAAAAGCCGATCATCATGTCGACCGGATTGGGCCCGATCTCCATGATCTGCACGATCGGGCAGTCGGCCGCCTCCAGCATCGCGCGCGATTCCGTGGTCTGGTCGATGCCTGTGACGATCAGTCCCGCCGGCTTCTGCGCCAGAAACAGGCGCAACAGTTTCTCCTCCTGAAGAATACTGTAGCGTGTGTTGGACAATTGAATCGAGTAACGGCTGTTTTCAGAGGCGTCATAGATGCCGCGCAGCACGTCGGAGAACACGTTGTTCGTCAGTGACGGAATCAAGACACCGATCACTTCGGTGCGCTGCGAGGCCAGCGCGCGTGCCGCAAGGTTGGGCACATAGCCGAGCTCCCGGGCCGCGCTTTCGACCCGCGTCCGCTTGGCGACCGATAACGCCTCGGGATTGCGGAAGAAGCGGGAGGCGGTAATCGGGCTGACGCCGGCGAGCTCGGCGACTTCCGCCAACCGAATCTTGCCGGACTTGGTGCGCTTTCGACCCATTTGTTGCTCTTAACACAGCCACTCCTGCAAACAAAGGATCGTTGACAGCGCTACCAGCAACGACTAACCAAAGACAAATTGCCAAAGCCGCACAAACTGCCGACAATGTTGCCTGTTAAGAGGGGCTTCGGGTCGGCGAAGTTCAGAAAAAACAAGACGGTGGCGGCGCCACAGTTGCGTCGTCTAAGTCGGAGGAGGGAGCTAGATGTCGTCTGTGCAAATCCGCGACGTGCGGAAATCGTTCGGCAATTTTGAAGTCCTGCACGGCGTCTCGATTCCGATCGAGGACGGCCAGTTCGTCGTCCTGGTTGGTCCTTCCGGCTGCGGCAAGTCGACGCTTCTGCGCATGCTCGCAGGCCTCGAGAACATCACCTCCGGCACGATCTCGATCGGCGACCGCGTCGTCAACAATGTCCAGCCCAAGGAGCGGGACATTGCGATGGTGTTCCAGAACTACGCGCTTTATCCGCACATGACGGTCGGCGAAAACATGGGCTTCTCGCTGAAGCTGCGCAACGCCGGCTCCGACGAGATCAACAAGCGCGTCAAGCGCGCCGCCGAAATTCTCGCGCTGACGCCGTTGCTCGAGCGCTACCCGCGCCAGCTCTCCGGCGGCCAGCGCCAGCGCGTCGCCATGGGCCGCGCCATCGTGCGCGATCCCCAGGTGTTCCTGTTCGACGAGCCCTTGTCGAACCTCGACGCCAAGCTGCGCGTCGCCATGCGCACCGAGATCAAGGAGCTGCACCAGCGGCTCAAGACGACCACCGTCTACGTCACCCACGACCAGATCGAGGCCATGACCATGGCCGACAAGATCGTCGTGATGCATGACGGCATCGTCGAGCAGATGGGCACGCCGCTCGAGCTCTATGACAAGCCGGAAAACCAGTTCGTCGCCGGCTTCATCGGCTCGCCGGCCATGAATTTCCTGAAGGGGCATGTCCGCGTCAACGGCGTTGCGACCTTCGAGGGGCCGAACGGCGTCAAGCTGCCGCTCAGGAACGCGCCAGCTAACTCGGACGGCAAGCCTGTGGTCTATGGCGTCCGTCCCGAGCATTTCACGATCGCCGACGACGGTGCCGACGCAGAGATCGTCGTGGTCGAGCCGACCGGCTCGGAGACGCAGGTGTTTGCGAAGGTCGGCGGCGAGCAGGTCGTTGCGGTCTTCCGTGAGCGTCACCAGTTCAATCCGGGCGACAAGGTCAAGCTGAAGCCCGACCCGGCGCTGGTGCATCTGTTCGATGAGGCGACCGGTAAACGCATGTAGCGATATTACGCGACGTAAGACGACCAAATACAAAATAGAAAATTCAGGGAGAGAACGATGAGCCATTTCGACAGGCGTAGTGTGCTTAAAGCCAGCCTGGGCGGCGCAGCTTTGCTCGCGGGCCCGGGGATCGTCCCGGTGCGTGCTGCGGAGTGGACCAACACGCCGGAGCCGAATGCTTCCATCCGCGTGTTGCGCTGGAAGCAGTTCATCCAGGCCGAGTTCGACAAGTTCGCCGAGCAGACCAAGAAGTTCTCCGAGAAGACCGGCATCAAGGTGAAGCTCGAGGCCGAGAGCTGGGAGGACATCCGCCCCAAAGCCGCGGTTGCCGCCAATGTCGGCGCCGGTCCGGACCTGATCATCGGCACGCTCGACGATCCCTTCAAATTCCCCGAGAAGCTGATCGACGTCACCGACGTCGCCGACTATCTCGGCAAGCAGTATGGCGGCTGGTATCCCGTCGCCGAGCGCTACGGCAAGAAGGGCAACAACTGGATCGCCATTCCGCAGGGTGCGACCGGCGGCTGCCTGAACTACCGCATCAGTCACGTGAAGGCCGCGGGCTTCGACGAGTTCCCCAAGGACACCGACGGCTTCCTCAAGCTGTGCCAAGCCCTGAAGAAGAACAACACGCCGGCCGGCTTCGCGCTCGGCCATGCCACGGGCGACGCCAACGGCTGGTGCCAATGGGCGCTGTGGGCGTTCGGCGGCAAGGTCGTCAACGACAAGAACGAGGTGGTGATCGATTCTCCGGAGACGATCGCCGCACTCGAATACGTCAAGCAGCTCTACGCGACCTTCATTCCGGGCGTGCTGTCGTGGAACGACTCGAACAACAACAAGGCGTTCCTCAACGGCGAACTCAGCCTGACCCTGAACGGCATCTCGATCTGGACCGTCGGCAGGAACTCCACCGATCCCAAGCAGCAGGAGATCGCCAAGGACATGAACCACGCGCCGATGCCGATCGGGCCCGTGGGCGTGTCGACGGAGCAGCAGAACGTCCTGGTCTACTACGGCTACAAGCACTCGAAGTATCCGAAGGCGGTCAAGGAATACATCAAGTTCATGATGGACAAGGAGAATTACGACGCGTGGGAGGTTGCCTCCAACGGCTACGTCTCGCCGCCGCTCCCGGCCTATAACGACAACCCGGTCTGGACCTCCGATCCCAAGATCACGCCGTATCGCGACTGCCTGAAGCGCTGCCGCGACAACGGCTATGCCGGCGATCTCGGCTACGCCTCGGCCGCCGTCATGGGCGACTTCGTCGTGGTCGACATGTTCGCGGAGGCGGCCTCCGGGCAGGCCACGCCGAAGGAAGCTGCGGCGCGAGCCGCAGAGCGCGCCAAGCGTTACTATCAGGTCTGATCAGCCACAGGCGGCGGCGTCCGGGTTGCTGGACGCCGCCGTCGTCGTTCTCTAAGGGGTGTCCGACATGGCAGTTATCGCCGAGCCCGTCGCTGCAGACGTCAAGCGCGGCAGCTTGTGGAGCAGGGCGTTCGAAAGCCGACATTTTCTCGGCGCCATGTTCATGGTGCCGGCGATCGCCATCCTGATCCTGTTTCTGGCTTATCCGCTCGCGCTCGGATTCTGGCTCGGCATGACCGACACCAAGATCGGCGGCGTCGGGCGTTACATCGGCTTCGCAAACTTCGTCTCACTGTCCAAGGACAGCGTGTTCTGGCTGTCGGTGTTCAACACCATTTTCTACACGGTGTTCGCGAGCATCGTGAAATTCGCGATCGGACTTTACCTGGCCTTGCTGCTCAACGAGCGGCTGCCGTTCAAGTCGATGGTCCGCGCCATCGTGCTCTTGCCCTTCGTGGTGCCGACCGTGCTGTCGGCGATCGCCTTCTGGTGGATCTATGACAGCCAGTTCTCGATCATCTCCTGGGTGCTGATCAAGGCGGGCCTGCTGACCCACTACATCGATTTCCTCGGCGATCCCTGGAATGCGCGCTGGTCGGTGGTGCTCGCCAACATCTGGCGCGGCGTCCCCTTTGTCGCCATCACGCTGCTGGCGGGACTGCAGACCATCTCGCCGTCGCTCTACGAGGCCGCCAATCTCGATGGCGCCACCAATCTGCAGCGCTTCCGCCACATCACGCTGCCGATGCTGTCGCCGATCATCGCGGTGGTGATGACGTTCTCGGTGCTGATGACGTTCACCGACTTCCAGCTGATCTACACCATCACGCGCGGCGGCCCGATCAACGCGACGCATCTGATGGCGACGCTGTCGTTCCAGCGCGCCATCACCGGCGGCAATCTCGGCGAGGGCGCGGCGATCTCGAACGCGATGATCCCGTTCCTGGTCGCGGCAATCCTGTTGAGCTTCTTCGGGCTTCAGCGCTCCCGCTGGCAGCAGGGCGGGAGGGACTGACCATGACCACCGTGGACGACCAAAGCGTCGGAATGGACTACCTGGAAAGTTTCCCGCGGAAGTTCCTCCGCGTCTACCTTCCGCTCGGCCTGATCATCTTCTTCCTGCTGTTCCCGTTCTACTGGATGGCGGTGACGACGTTCAAGCCGGACGCGGAGATGTACGACTATGAGAAGTACAATCCGTTCCTGATCGCGCATCCGACGCTCGAGCACATCACGAAGCTGTTCTTCGACACCGACTATCCGCTGTGGATGTGGAACACCGTCATCGTCTCGGTGTCCTCGACCTTCATCTCGCTGTTCGCCAGCGTCTGCGCCGCCTATGCGATCGAGCGTCTGCGCTACAAGGGCTCGCGCTATGTCGGCCTTGCGATCTTCCTCGGCTATCTCGTCCCGCCCTCGATTCTGTTCATTCCGCTGGCGGCGATCGTGTTCCAGCTCGGCCTGTTCGACGGCAATCTGGCGCTGATCCTGACCTATCCGACCTTCCTGATCCCGTTCTGCACCTGGCTCCTGATGGGCTATTTCCGCACCATTCCTTACGAGCTCGAGGAATGCGCGTTGATCGACGGGGCGACGCGGCTCCAGATCCTGACCAAGATCACGCTGCCGCTGTCGCTGCCGGGGGTGATCTCGGCCGGCATCTTCGCCTTCACGTTGTCCTGGAACGAGTTCATCTACGCGCTGACCTTCATCTCCTCGTCGGAAAACAAGACGATTCCGGTCGGCGCCATCACCGAGCTCGTCAATGGCGACGTCTACCATTGGGGCGCCCTGATGGCGGCGGCCCTGACCGGCTCGGTCCCCGTAGTTATCCTTTATTCCTTCTTCGTAGAGTACTATGTGTCGGCGATGACCGGCGCCGTGAAGGAATGATAGCGGGGCCTGCCTGAGAACGGGCCAAGAACGCCTTAAGAAGGCCTTTCAAGAGCGGCGCGTCCCAGCCAATAAAAAGGAGTAGGCTCTTGCACATTCTGGTTCTGGGCGCTGCCGGCATGGTCGGCCGCAAATTGTGTGAACGTCTCTTGCGCGACGGCCGGCTCGGCAAGAGCGACATCACCAAGCTGACCATGCACGACGTGGTCGAGCCCAAGAAGCCGGAGAAGGCCGGTTTCCCCGTCGAGACCGTCTCGGGCGATTTCGCCGTCCCGGGTGCTGCCGAAAAACTGATCGCCGGCCGCCCCGACGTGATCTTCCATCTCGCCGCGATCGTCTCGGGCGAGGCCGAACTCGATTTCGACAAGGGCTACCGCATCAATCTCGACGGCACGCGGATGCTGCTTGACGCTGTCAGGCTCGTCGGCGGCGGCTACAAGCCGCGGGTGGTGTTCACGTCCTCGATCGCGGTGTTCGGCGCGCCGTTCCCGGATGCGATCGGCGACGAGTTCTTCCACACGCCGCTGCTCAGCTACGGCACCCAGAAGGCGATCGGCGAGCTCCTGCTGGCGGATTATTCGCGCCGCGGCTTCCTCGACGGCATCGGCATCCGGCTGCCGACCATCTGCATCCGCCCCGGCCTGCCCAACAAAGCGGCCTCGGGTTTCTTCTCCAATATCCTGCGCGAGCCGCTCGCCGGCAAGGAAGCGGTCCTCCCGGTCTCGGAGGACGTCCGCCACTGGCACGCCACGCCGCGCTCGGCCGTCGGCTTCCTGCTCCATGCCGGCACCATGGACCTCGCCAAGGTCGGTCCGCGCCGCAACCTGACCATGCCGGGCTTCTCGGCCACGGTCGGCGAGCAGATTGCCGCGCTCAGGCGGGTGGCCGGCGACAAGGTCGCCGCGCGCATCAAGCATGAGCTCGATCCGTTCATCGTCGGCATCGTCGGCGGCTGGCCGCGCAATTTCGAGGCGAAGCGGGCGCGCGAGCTCGGCTTCACCACCGAAGAGAAGACCTTCGACGATATCATTCGCATTCACATCGACGACGAGCTCGGCGGCAATTTCGTCGCCTGATCGTTAGAACAGCGTGGATATGACGATGGCGAGCGTTGCTTGCATCGGTGAATGCATGGTCGAGCTCCGGCAGGCCCAAGGTGGACATTCCACCGGCCAGTCTGCCGGGCAGGGCGGTGGCCTGTTCTCGCGCGGCTTCGGCGGCGACACCCTCAACACGGCGGTGTATCTGGCGCGGCTCGAGGTCAAGGTCGACTATCTCACCGCGCTCGGCGACGACGGCATGAGCGCGGAGATGATTGCGGCCTGGAATGCCGAGGGCGTCGGCACGCGGCGCGTGGTGCGGCTGCCGGGCAAGCTGCCCGGCCTCTACATGATTCAGCTCGATGCCAATGGTGAGCGCCAGTTTTTCCACTGGCGCGATAGCGCGGCGGCGCGCCAGCTGATGAGCCTGCCGGAGACGGACGAGCTGCTCAATTCGCTGATGAGCTACGACATCGTCTATCTCTCCGCGATCACGCTCTCGATCTACGACGCGGCCGGACGCGATCGCCTGTTCGCGGCGATCAAGCGCGCCCGGCTGCTCGGCACCCGGTTCGTGTTCGACACCAATTTTCGTACACGCGGCTGGCCGGACCGCGACGTCGCGCGCGAGGTGTTTGCCGCAGCCTTCGCGGCGGCCGACATCGTGCTGACTTCGACGGAAGACCTGCTCGCGCTCTATCCCGGCGAAAGCCCCGAGCAACTGATGGCGCGCATCCCCGCGCCCGAACTGGTGTTCCGGCTGGCCGAGCCCGTCAGCCTGCTGCGCTTTCCCGGCGGGACCAGCGAGGTCCGCGCCGAACCGATGACCAAGCCGGTCGTTGACACCACGGCGGCCGGAGACAGCTTTGCCGCGGCCTATATCGCGGCCCGGCTCGGCGGTTCGGATCCGGTCGAGGCGGCCCAGGCCGGGCATCGTCTCGCCAGCCTGGTGATCTGCTATCCCGGCGCCATCATTCCGGGCTATGCCATGCCGCCGAAGAAGCGGCACCGGCCGGCGACTACGCGTCAAGCGACCAAGTGAAAAGCGACCAAGTGAAACGAAAGCCAAGATGACCACGACTGCTCAACAGAACCACCTGGTCGCGCTGTTCAAGGCGGCGACCGTCATTCCGGTCCTCACCATCGAGCGGATCCAGGATGCCGTGCCGCTGGCGCGTGCGCTGGTTGCCGGTGGCGTCCGCACGCTGGAGGTGACCATGCGCACCCCGGTTGCGATCGAGGCAGCGAGGGCGATGATGGCCGAAGTCCCCGAGGCGGTCGTCGGCATCGGCACGATTCTCGATCCCGCCGACTTTACCCGTGTCGAGAAGCTGGGCGTCGCGTTTGGCATCAGCCCGGGCCTGACCCCCGATCTCCTCAAGGCAGCCGCGCACAGCTCCTTGCCGTTTGCGCCGGGCATTGCCACGGCGTCCGAGCTGATGCTGGCGCTGTCCCACGGCTTCGACGTCGCAAAATTCTTCCCGGCCGAGCAGGCCGGCGGCATCAAGGGCCTGCGCGCGCTGGGCGGGCCGTTCCCGAACGTGCGGTTCTGCCCGACCGGCGGGGTCGGCGAGGCCAATGCGGCGACCTGGCTTGCCGAGCCCAACGTGGTCGCGGTCGGCGGTTCCTGGCTATGCCCGATGGCGGAGATCAAGGCCGGGAACTGGGCCGGCATAACTGCCATCTGCCAGCGCACCCTCCAGGCCCTTAAACCTGCGTGAAGTCTTGCCATCACTGGGCTAAGACTTAGGTCAGCAAGAGACCGCCAGGGAGAAAAGACCATGACCGCCAGCATCGTCGGATGGGCGCATACGCCGTTCGGCAAGTTCGACACCGAAACCGTCGAGAGCCTCGTCACGCGCGTCGCCAATGAGGCGATGGCTGATGCCGGCATTTCGGCCTCCGACGTCGACGAGATCGTGCTCGGCCATTTCAACGCCGGCTTCTCGGCGCAGGATTTTACCGCCTCGCTGGTGCTTCAGGCCGACCCGAAGCTGCGCTTCAAGCCGGCGACCCGCGTCGAGAACGCCTGCGCGACGGGATCGGCCGCCGTGCACCAGGGCCTGCGCGCGATCGCCGCGGGTGCGGCCAGGATCGTGCTGGTCGTCGGCGTCGAGCAGATGACCCGCACCCCGGGGCCCGAGATTGGCAAGAACCTGCTCAAGGCGTCCTACCTGCCTGAGGACGGCGACACCGTCGGCGGCTTCGCCGGCGTGTTCGGCAAGATCGCCAGCTCCTATTTCCAGAAATACGGCGACCAGTCCGATGCGCTGGCGCTGATCGCGGCCAAGAACCACAAGAACGGCGTCGCCAATCCCTTCGCCCAGATGCGCAAGGATTTTGGCTTCGACTTCTGCCGCGCCGAGAGCGAGAAGAACCCGTATGTCGCGGGCCCCTTGAAGCGCACCGACTGCTCGCTGGTCTCCGACGGCGCGGCGGCTCTGGTGCTGGCTGATGCGGAAACCGCGAAGGGCATGGGCAAGTCGATCGGCTTCCGCGCCACCGCGCACGCGCAGGACTTCCTGCCGATGTCCAAGCGCGACATCCTTCAGTTCGAGGGCTGCACCATCGCCTGGCAGCGCGCGCTGGAGCAGGCGGGCGTGCTGCTTTCCGATCTCTCCTTCGTCGAGACCCATGACTGCTTCACCGTCGCCGAACTGATCGAGTACGAAGCGATGGGCCTGACGCCGAAGGGGCAGGGCGCCCGTGCCATCAAGGAAGGCTGGACGCTCAAGGACGGCAAGCTGCCGGTCAATCCGTCCGGCGGTCTGAAGGCCAAGGGCCACCCGATCGGTGCCACCGGCGTCTCCATGCACGTGATGACCGCGATGCAGCTCGCGGGACAAGCGCCCGAGGGCATGCAGCTCAAGAACGCCAAGCTGGGCGGCATCTTCAACATGGGTGGCGCGGCCGTTGCCAATTACGTGTCGGTGCTGGAGCCGCTGAAGTAAGCTCAGTCCTGTAGGGTGGGCAAAGGCGCGCGAGCGTCGTGCCCACCATCTTTGCGCTAGATCATGGTGGGCACGCTACGCTTTGCCCACCCTACGGCTCCTGATCGATTTGCGAGACCTATATCATGAGCAATAATTACGAATCGTCACTGTCACTGGACGCCCTCAACGATCGCATCGCGATCCTCGAGGACAATATCCGCCAGCTGATCGAGCAGGCCGCGGCCGCCTCGGGCGAGCAGAACGAGTCGCGGATTGCCGACCGCATCAACCAGCAGAACGACGAGCTCGATCGTCTCCTCAAGGTCCGCGAATCCCGCCAGAAGAAATAGCGGCCGCATCGCGCATGCGGCCATACCCCGGCCGCCCTTGCGCGTGCGGTGCTGCTGCCCTTAGCTGGACCGAAATCGCGGGGCCGCATCGAGAGCCCGCGCAATCGGGAGCGAACGAATGGGGCCGCTGAAGGGCATCAAGGTCGTCGACATGACCACCGTGCTGATGGGGCCTTATGCGACCCAGATGCTCGGCGACTACGGTGCCGACGTGATCAAGGTGGAATCGCTCGACGGCGACGTCACCCGCCTCATCGGCCCGATGCGGCATACGGGCATGGGTCCGGTGTTCCTCAACACCAACCGCAGCAAGCGCTCGATCTGTCTCGACCTGAAGAATCCGTCGGGCCGAGAGGCCGTGCTTCGGCTGCTGAAGGACGCCGACGTCCTCGTTTACAACGTCCGTCCGCAGGCGATGGCGCGGCTTCAGCTCGGCTATGACGTCGTCTCGGCAGTCAACCCGCGCCTCGTCTATGCCGGCGTGTTCGGCTTTGGTCAGGACGGGCCCTATGCGGCAAAACCCGCCTATGATGATCTGATCCAGGGCGCGACCGCGCTCCCCGCCTTGATGGCGCAGACCGGCGACGGCGTGCCGCGCTACGTGCCGAACGCGCTGGTCGATCGTATCGTTGGCCTCACGGCGGTCGGCGCGATCTGCGCCAGCCTCGTGCACCGCGACCGCACCGGCCGCGGCCAGCGCGTCGACATCCCGATGTTCGAGACCATGGCCGGCTTCGTCATGGGCGACCACATGGGCGGGCTCACCTACGAGCCGCCGCTCGACAAGGGCGGCTATGCCCGCCATCTCTCGCGCGACCGCAGGCCGTACAAGACCTCGGACGGCTATCTCAGCGTCATCGTCTACAACGACAAGCAGTGGGAGAACTTCTTCAAGGCGACAGGCCGCGACGATCTGCGCGCCGATCCCAAATTCGCGACCTTTGCCGGTCGCGCCGCCAATATCGACGTCGTCTATGCCGAACTCGCGCGCATCTTCGAGACACGCACCACGGCCGCGTGGATCGACTTGCTGACCAAGGCCGACGTGCCCGTGATGCCGATGCACGACCTTGCGTCGATCCTGCACGACGAGCATCTGGAGGCGACAGGCTTCTTCCCGGTCGTCAACCATCCGACCGAGGGCCCGATCCGCAGCATGAAGGTCACGGCGAGCTGGTCGGAAACCGAGGCTGAGCCGGTCCGACTGGCGCCACGCCTCAACGAGCACGGCGCGGAGATTTTGCGCGAGATCGGCTACTCCACCGATGAGATCGCCGCCATGGTCCGCGATGGCGTCACACGCCCGGCGCCGGAGTAGGGAGGGCATCATGAGCTTCATCACCGGCGTCGGCCTCACGTCTTACGGCAAGCACGAAGGCTCATCCTCGCTCGACCTGATGAGCAAGGCCGCGCAAGCCGCGCTCGACGATGCCGGGCTGAAGCGGGCCGACATCGACGGCATCCTCTGCGGCTACTCGACCGTCTCGCCGCACATCATGCTGGCGACCGTGTTCGCCGAACATTTTGGCATCCGCCCGTCTTATGCCCACGCCGTCCAGGTCGGCGGCGCCACCGGCCTTGCGATGACCATGCTCGCGCACCACCTCGTCATATCCGGCGTGTGCCGCAACGTGCTCGTGGTCGCCGGCGAGAATCGCCTGACCGGGCAGAGCCGCGACGCCTCGATCCAGGCGCTGGCGCAGGTCGGGCATCCCGACTACGAGGTGCCGCTGGGTCCAACCATTCCCGCCTATTACGGTCTCGTCGCCACGCGCTACATGCACGAATACGGCGTGACCGAGGAGGATCTCGCCGAATTCGCCGTGCTGATGCGCGCGCATGCCTGCACCCATCCCGGCGCGCAATTCCACGATCCCATCACGGTCTCCGACGTCATGGCCTCGAAGCCGGTGGCGCTGCCGCTCAAGCTGCTCGACTGCTGCCCGGTGTCCGATGGCGGCGCCGCCCTCGTCATCAGCCGCGAGCGGACTGGCGATGCCGGTGTGCGCATCCGCGGCTGCGCGCAGACGCATACCCATCAGCACGTCACGGCCGCGCCCGGCTTGAGCGAACTCGGTGCTGAGATATCGATCGCGCGCGCCAAGGATGCCACGGGCTTGGCGATCTCCGACGTGCGCAACGCCGCGATCTACGACAGCTTTACCATCACGCTCGCCATGCTGCTGGAAGACCTCGGCCTTGCCGGCCGCGGCGAGGCGGCGGCGCGCGTGCGCTCAGGCCATTTTGGCCGCGACGGCGCGATGCCGCTCAACACCCATGGCGGCCTGCTCAGTTACGGCCATTGCGGCGTCGGCGGCGCCATGGCGCATCTGGTCGAAGCGCATTTGCAGATGACGGGGCGGGCGGCCAATCGCCAGGTGCGCGAGGCGTCCATCGCGCTGCTGCACGGCGACGGCGGCGTGCTGTCGTCCCACGTCAGCATGTTTCTGGAGCGGGTGCGATGAGCGAACGTCTGGCGGACTGGACCAAGGGCGAGCAGGCGATCACGTACCAGACCTGTGCGGCATGCGGCCATGTGCAGTATTTCCACCGCGCCTTCTGCGCGGCGTGCGGAACCGCCGACCCGCGCGAGGCGCGGGCCAGCGGCAAGGGCAGGGTCTATGCGACCTCGCTGGTCTGCCGCGCGGCTACGCCGGAGACGCGTGCGCACGTACCGTACAACATCCTGCTGGTCGATTGTGCCGAGGGGTTTCGCATGATGGCCCATGGCGACAACGGGCTTGCCATCGGCGATGCGGTCACGGCTGGCTTCAAGCCGTTTGCCGGGAAGCTCGTGCCGTTCTTCACGAAGGAAGCGTAACGGGATTCCGTCATTCGGGGGCGGTCCAAGGGACCGAGCCTGGAACGGGTATTCTGGGCCTGGCCTGTGCGAGAGCCACCCCGGAATGACGAAAACTCTGGAAACTCTGAAACTCTACTCAACGCCCGTAGAATAATATGCTGGCGATGACGAGCATCGCCATCACCGCCAGCATATGCGCGAGCGCTTCCGAGGCCGCCCCCTTGGTGGCTTCCTTCATTCCGTTTTCTCCCTAGACTTGGGCGTGACTCATCGTTGCGTGGTGAGCGCAAGACGGCCAATTATTTTACTCGGAACACCCCACTTCGAGTATTCGCCGCGATCAAGTCCCCACGCGGCGAATATCGACTGTACCAAGGTCGATCAGCAATGCGGCGGCATTTTGACTCGATAATGTTGCTCCTGCGTCACTGCAAGAATAGAGTTTTTTGGGAACTTGTTCCGGTACCGACAAAAAGAATCAAAAGCCTCAGGAAAAACTCCAAGAAAACTCAAGGTAAATCATGGCCCGCATCGACTACAGCGATCCGTCCAAGGCATCCGACCGCACCCGCGAAATTCTCGACAAGAACCGCAACGCCAACATCTTCCGCATGATGTCGCATTCGCCGAGTTATTTCGAACAGTACTGCCGCCTCGGCGGCGCCATCCGCCACAAGGGCGAGCTCGATCCTGTTGTCCGCGAGCTCGCGATTACGCGCACCGGCATTCTGTGCGAGGCGCCGTACGAGATCGTCGCGCACAGGCGCATCGGCAAGAACGTCGGCGTCACCGACGCGCAGAACGAGGCGCTGGAAAACTGGCAGGCTGCGACCTGTTTCGACGAGACCCAGCGTGCCGCGCTCGCCTTCACCGACGAGATCGTGAAGCTGAAGAAGCCGACGGATGCGACCTTCAAGGCGATTGCCGCCAAATTGACGCCGGCGGCACTGGTCGAGCTGCAGCTCTCGGTCGGCTTCTACGTCATGACGTCAAAGTTCCTGGAGACGTTCGAGATCGATCTCCAGCCTGTCACGGAAGTGGTAGACTGATCCAAAGCCCGGCTTGCGAGGGAAGATCATGACGATCGATGAATATGCGGCCTGGGCCGCAACCGTTGCGAAAGTCGATGAGCATCCCTCGAACGAGCGGCTGTCCTATCTCGGGCTCGGTCTCGCCGGTGAATCCGGCGAGGTCGCCGATCACATCAAGAAGCTGCTGCGCGACGACTGGCTCGACAAGGCGGGCCTCGTCGACGAGCTTGGCGATGTCATCTACTACTGGGCCTGCCTGTGCGCCGCGACGGGCCAGCAGCCGTCCGAATTGCTCAAGGCAAGCGCCGCCAAGATCAAGCGGCGGCTCAGCGAGGCGGCGAGCCGGTAAGCTCAGCTTACGTCGACGTCAGGATATCGACCTTGGTGTTGGCCACGATCAGGCGATCGGCCAGGAGCTGCGCCAGGTTGCGCATGATGCGCTCGGAGGCGCGCGGATGCTGCCTGCGAAAACGCTCGAAATCCCTGAGCGGCACTTCGAATGCGGTCGCCGCCATGTCCGCGAACACGTCGGCGGAGCGGGCGGTCTCGATCAGCGCCATCTCGCCAAAGGCCATGCCGGCGGTGAGCGTCGCCAGCCTGACGCCGTCGGGCAGGGTGACGTGCACGGCGCCGCTGCGCAGGAAGAACAGCGCGTCCGCAGCATCGCCTGTCGTGAGGATCTTCGCGCCCGACTGATAGGTTTTGATCGTGCAGATCGAGGCGAGATCCGTCAGCTCCTCAGTGCTCAGCCCGTCGAGCAGCGGCTGTTCCGACAGCTCGGTCGTCTCGTGAAAATCGATCGAGCCGCCATAGCGGTAGACGATCTGGTCTTCCGCCCATTCGATCGCGGTATCGAGCAAGTAGAAGTCGCGGACGTTCTTCAGCTCCGCGGTCCATTCCCGCAAAGTATTCCATTCCTTGGATGCGCGCCTGACGCCGGAGATCACCACCGTGACGTTGAGTGCGGCGAGGTCCTCGAAAGACTCCGCGATCAGCCGGGCGCCGGCTCGCGTCGTGGAAGTTACACGGTGCAAGTCGAAAATCACGAATTGCGGCCGCGGCCGCTCCGCCAGTCGGCGCGAGACATAGTCGACCGCCGAGAGCGACAGTGTGCCGACCAACTCGATGACCCGCACCTCCTCTTCGTGCGCAGCGAGGATGTCGCGTTCCTGCTGACGCCGGACGCGGCGTGACGGGCTCTTGCCGATGTCGTAGTCGGCGATCACCGCATTGCGGGCGTCGTCGCTGCGGTTGAGCATGTGCAGGTCGTAATGCGACGAGAGCGCCTCGCAGACCTTGATGCCGCGCACGCTGTTGCCGTGCTTGTCGAGCTTTGGCGAATAGCTGCCGAGCCCGAGGCGGGCGGGAAGCGCCGCCAGAATGCCGCCGCCGACGCCGCTCTTGGCGGGGATGCCGATGCGGTAAATCCACTCGCCGGCATAGTCGTACATGCCTGACGATGTCATGACCGAGAGCGTGCGCGAGATCGCATACGGCGTCAGCACCTGTTCGCCCGTGACCGGATTGACGCCGCGATTGGCGAGCGTCGCCGCCATGATCGCGATGTCGCGCGCGGTGACCAGCACGGCGCACTGCCGGAAATAGACGTCGAGCACGCCGGCGACGTTGTCCGAGATCACCGCATTGGTCTTGAGCAGATAGCCGATGGCGCGGTTGCGGTCGCCGGTCTGACTTTCGGACGCGTAGACCGCTTCGTCGACGGCGAGGTCGCGCCCGGCAAAGCGGCTGAGCGCGAGCCGGATCTGCTCGAAGGCGTCGGCGCCCTTGCTCGCATGGATCAGCCCGGTGCACGCGATCGCGCCGGCATTGACCATCGGATTGAACGGATGGTTTTCGGAGTTGAGCCGGATCGAGTTGAAGGGATCGCCCGACGGCTCGACGCCGATCGCGCTCTCGACCGTGCCCGCACCCAAAAGATCCAGCGCCAGCGCGAACACGAACGGCTTCGACATCGACTGGATCGTGAAGGGCACCCGGCTGTCGCCGACCTCGTAGACATGGCCGTCGAGCGTCGCGAGGCTGATGCCAAAATAGGCAGGATCGGCTTTGCTCAATTCGGGAATATAGTCCGCGACCTCGCCCGAGGTCTCCGCGGAGAATTCATTCAGGCATGTGTCGAGAAACCGCAGCAGCGGCGGCTTCGAGCGGGTCCAGGCGGAGGCGGGCGACGGTTGCGCTATCATCGCCTCCCTTGTGCATTGCAATCCGGGCATGCGCAACCCGTTCGGCCCTGTTGTAACGCCCGAACGCAAGACGCCGCGCGCGATTGCATCGTTATCTGTTTCAGATTGTCGCGGATCCGAAGCCGCGGAGAAACGGCCAAAGAAACTGCAGCGGCGGCTGCTCAGCTCGCGACGATCGCGATCGTCTGACCTTCGGCAACGAGGTCATCGATCTTCACGAGCAGTGATGTGAGCGTACCTGCAGCAGGCGAGGGCACTGGTATCTCCATCTTCATGGCTTCGACGAGCACAACGTCGTCACCATCTGCAACGGTTCCTCCAACTTGCACGGGCGTTGCGCAGATGCGTCCCGCAACTTCAGTGACGATCTTTATTTCTGGCATGCCATCGCCTTTTTGTTGTGGTGGCAAAATGCCTGAGGTAGCGTCGTCTGCAAGTGGAATTTAATTCCGCAGAGCGGAACAAACGGTAGGGATCATGGGACGACGTTCGGAGCGGTTGAGTAGGCAAGGTGCGCTCGCTGGCGATGCCGGCGAAGGTGATGTCATCCAAGTGGTGTCGCGCGCGTTCGACGTGTTGCGATGTTTCGAGGGCCACGATAGCAGGCTCGGCAATCTCGAGATTTCAAATCGCTGCGGCTTGCCTCGCTCGACGGTGTCGCGGCTCACGCACACGCTGACGCGCATGGGGCAGTTGGTTTACCTGCCGCGTGACCAGAAGTATCGGATCGGTCCGAGCGCGGTGGCGATGAGCGCCTCGATGATGAAGGGCGCGCAGCTGCGCAGCATGATCCGCCAGCGGCTGCAGGAAGTCGCCGAGCAATTGCCCGGCACCGTCGGCTTCGTCGTGCCCGATCGCTTCCATCTCGTCTATCTCCAGTTCGCGCGCTCGGCGTCTGCGCTCGGTCTGCACGAGGGCACCGGCAGCCGCATCTCGATGGCCTCGACCGCGGCGGGCGCGGCCTACACCGCGGCCCTGTCGCCGGAAGTCGGCGATGCCTGCATCGCCGAGATGGAGCGCGAAGCGCCCGAGGCTGCAAAAATCCTGCGGCCTCGCATCGAGGCCAACCGGCAATCGCTGCACGAGCGCGGCTATGTCACGGCCTGCGGCCTGTGGAGCCCGCACATCAATGGCCTGGCGGTGCCGATCTGGTCGCCGCAGTACCAGACCTTCGTCGTCGTCACGATCGGCCTTCTCTCGGCGATGTATGACGAGCAGCGTCTGCATGCCGAAGTCGCGCCGGTGATGGTCGCGCTCGGCCGTTCGCTCGGCAGCCTGATGGAGGGCGCGGAAGGCGACGCCTTCAACAACCGCATCTCGCGCAAACCGGTCGCAATGGCCGTGCACAACAATAACAAGCCGATCAATTCGGAGGGAGTGAATGAACTGGAAGCCGGAACTCGACGAGCTCGCCCGGCGCGAAGCCTTCGCGCGGGAGATGGGCGGCGTTGACAAGGTCAAGCGACAGCATGACCAGGGCCGGCTGACTGTTCGGGAACGTATCGACAAGCTGATCGACAAGGGTAGCTTCCACGAGATCGGTGCCGTCTCCGGCATCGGTGAGTACGATCCCAAAGGCGAGCTGAAAACCGTGACGCCGGCGAACTGCGTGTTCGGCCGCGCGCGCGTCGATGGCCGCACGGTCGTCGTGGTCGGTGATGATTTCACCGTGCGCGGCGGCTCGGCGGATGCGTCGATCTCGGCAAAGCCCTTGATGGCGGAGGAGATGGCTCACGACTTCCGTCTGCCCATCGTCCGCATCATCGAGGGCTCCGGCGGCGGCGGCTCGGTCAAGACCATCGAGACCAAGGGTGCGGCGAATTTGCCCGGCGGCATCGGCGGCACGCGCTGGTATCGCTTCACGACGGAAAATCTCTCGCGCGTGCCTGTGGTCGCGCTCGGCCTCGGCTCAGTCGCAGGCCTCGGCGCGGCGCGCCTGGCCGCCAGCCACTATTCCATCATGACGCGGAAGTCTGCGATGTTCGTCGCCGGCCCGCCGGTGGTGAAGGCGCTGGGCCAAGATCTCTCGAAGGAGGAACTCGGCGGCGCCGACATTCAGACCAAGGCCGGCGCGGTCGATCATGCCGTCGACACCGAGGAGGAGGCTTTTGCCTGTGCGCGGCGCTTCCTGTCCTATCTGCCGTCATCGGTTTACGAGCTGCCGCCGACCTTGCCTTGCGTCGACAATCCGGAACGCAGCGAAGAGGCGCTGATGAATGCGGTGCCGCGCAACCGCAAGCAGGTCTACAAGATTCGGCCGATCATCGAGCAGGTCGTCGACAAGGGCTCGTTCTTCGAAGTCGCGTCCAATTTCGGCAAGCCGATCATCGTTGGCCTCGCACGGCTCGAGGGCAGGGCGGTGATGCTGCTCGCGAGCGACAGCTTCCACTATGGTGGCTCCTGGACGGCGGATGCCTGCCAGAAGGTGGTGCGCTGGGTCGATTTCGCCGAGACCTTCCATCTGCCGATCGTCTATCTCATGGATTGCCCGGGCTTCATGATCGGCCTCGATGCCGAGAAGGCGGCCACCATCCGCCACGGCGTGCGCGTCATGGCCGCGGTCAACCAGACTACCGTGCCCTGGTGCACCGTGATCCTGCGCAATGCGTTCGGTGTCGCCGGCGTCGTGCATCAGCCGGCCGACCGCTTCTCGATCCGCTACGCCTGGCCGTCGGCTTATTGGGGCTCGCTGCCGCTCGAAGGCGGCATCGAGGCCGCCTATCGCGCCGACATCGACGCAGCCGAAGACAAGGCCGCCAAGCTCAACGAGATCCAGGAGCGTCTCAACAAGCTGCGCTCGCCGTTCCGTTCCGCCGAAAAATTCTGGGTCGAGGAGATCATCGACCCGCGCAAGACGCGCTCGCTGCTCTGCGAGTTCGCGCGGCTGGCCGAGCCGCTGCGAAAAGCGGGGCCGCCGGAGAACATGACGATCCGGCCGTAACACCGCGCAGTCATTGCCGGCGACTTGTCCGCCGAAGCTCAGAGAGCGAAGGCGGAAGCGGCGCAATTGTGCGTTTCACCGCGAACACGGTCTGGATTGACTTGTCCCAATCGGAACACATTCGAAGCAAGCGCGCCCAAATCCCGCCATTTTTCGCCGCTCTTCAGGCCAATTTCGGTCAAACCGATATTGGTAGCTCGTCGCCGGGGCAGGCCCTCCAGACGGAGTCCTGCAATGATCAAGCCAGTAATTTCCGCGTGTTTCTTAATTGCCATTAGTTCAGTTGCCTCCGAAGCGCGACCCTCTCGCAATCTTCAAGCGCCTGGGTGCAACGTCACCATGCCCTGCGACTTCTCGTATTCGCAGACGCAACGCGAGCGGGCTCCCAGGCGTTCCCTGCAAGCCTATCGCGCAACGCAAATGAAGGTGACCGACACGGGGTACACCGCCACGACAATCAGCGTGTCCGGTGGTGATCGCATCATTGGCGGCCGTCCGGCCGGTTGTCCCTCCTCCTTCTGCGGCTGTGGCGCGGCGCTGCGCGTGTTCGGCCATCACGTGCCGGAATTGAACCTCGCGGCCAACTGGCTGCGTTTCCCTCGGACGTCGCCGGCGCCGGGAATGGTTGCGGCGCGCCGCGGGCACGTCTTCGTTCTGGAACGGCCCCTCGGCGGCGACATGTGGATGGCCTATGACGCCAATTCGGGCGGCCACGCCACCCGCATGCACGCGCGTTCGCTGCGAGGCTACTCCATCGTCAACCCGCGCGGCTGAGACGACGGGGAGGGTGCTCGGTCT
Organism: Bradyrhizobium monzae; assembly: GCF_021458635.1. Classification (GTDB taxonomy): domain Bacteria; phylum Pseudomonadota; class Alphaproteobacteria; order Rhizobiales; family Xanthobacteraceae; genus Bradyrhizobium. The sequence continues at coordinate 144,347 of NZ_JAIRDQ010000002.1, read as the reverse complement.
TCATCACACCCGCAGCACCTTCCCCGGATTCATGATGTTCTGCGGGTCGAGCGCGCGCTTGATGGTGCGCATGATGTCGAGCTCGATCTTCGAGCGGTAATGGCTGAGCTCGTCGAGCTTCTCGATGCCGATGCCGTGCTCGGCCGAGATCGAGCCGCCCATCGAGGTGATGATGTCGTTCACGGCGCGTGTGATCGCGGCGGTATATTGGTTCAGCGTCTGCTGATCCATACCCTTCGGCCCCATGAACGAAAAGTGCAGATTGCCGTCGCCGATATGCCCCAAAGGATAGGGGCGAATGCTCGGGAGAATATCGAGCACGGCCTTGAGCCCCTTGTCGATGAACTCCGGAATCTTGGAGATCGCCACCGACATGTCGTAGCTGATTCCCGGACCCTCGGCGCGCGAGGCCTCGGCCATGGCTTCCCGGATGCGCCACATGTTGCGCGACTGGCTGACGGTCTGCGCGACGACCGCGTCGAGCACGCGACCAGCCTCGAGCTGGTCGGCGAGAAATTGCTCCAGCTTCTCCGACATGCCAGCGGCCCCGTCCTGTCGTGGGCGCGAGGACGACCATTCGAGCAGCAGGTACCACGGCGTATCTGCCTTGAGCGGATCCTGGACGCCGGGAATGTGGCGCATCACCAGGTCGACGGCCGCGCGGCTCAGCAGCTCGCAGGACCCGACATTGTCCTCGGAGGCCGCATGGGCTTCGGAGAGGATCTCCAGCGCCGCGCGCGGATCGCGAACAGCCAGCCATGCCGTGCAGACGTCCTTCGGTGCCGGCCATAGCTTCAGGACGGCCTTTGTGATGATGCCGAGCGTGCCCTCGGCGCCCATGAAGAGGTGCTTGAGATCGTAGCCGGTGTTGTCCTTCTTGAGCGCACGCAATCCGTCCCAGACGTCGCCGTTGGGCAGGACGACCTCGAGCCCGAACACGAGGTTGCGCGCGTTGCCGTAGCGCAGCACCTGCACGCCGCCGGCATTGGTCGAGAGATTGCCGCCGATCATGCAGGAGCCCTCGGCGCCAAGGCTCAACGGCAGGAACCTGTCGTGCTTGGCTGCGGTCTCCTGCAGCGTCTGCAAGACGCAGCCGGCCTCGACCGTCATCGCATAGCCGACGGGATCGACGTTCAGCACGCGGTTCATGCGGCCGAGCGACAGCACGATGCCGGTATGCGCAGGCCAGGGCGTGGCGGCGCCCATCAGCCCGGTGTTGCCACCCTGCGGCACGATCGCGATGCCGTGGTCATGGCAAAGCCGGACCACTTTCGAGACCTCCTCGGTGCTGCCGGGACGTATGACGGCCGCGGCGCCGCCAACCAGCAGCCCCCGCCAGTCCGTGACGAACGGCTGCTTGCCATGCTCGTCCTCGATGAATCCCTTCTCGCCCACGATCGCGCGCAACGCGTCGCGTAGCTGGGCGGTCACAGGCGCGGTCGGAATGGCGGGTACGGGCGACGGGAAGGCAGTCGGCATTTTGTTTCCCCTGGCGCATCTTGGTGTGCACTGCGCGCGCGAAGCGCGTGGGCCGTATTGTCCACGTTTGGGCCGCGAAGTCTACGGCCCCCGTGAGAAGGTCCGGCCGATCGCTGAACCGCCGCCCGTCGGGCAAAACACCTGTCAATCCCTCGCTGCAAAGACATTCTTATTTACCGAAGTTCGGAAATGGCGCATATTGCGCCGATCCCGCCCGCCACAAGGGGCGTTTCGCGATCGTCACGAGACGCGGGTCGGGAGGCGGTGGCCGCGACGGCGTCGGCGCGCATTTCAGGCTGTAGGGCGGAGCTCCTTGTTTGGTGCTCCGTGAGCAGTGCGAGCGTGGCACGACACGGCGCTGACAGCGTCCTCGTTCGGCCGCGATGGTGAGCGCACGCCAGCCATTGGGGACAACGTCGGGGATGTGCGCGGACGGCAAAATCGTGTGGTCCTGACGCCCGGAGTCTGTGCGTCAAGTCTTGTGGTGATGTGCGCCGTCCAACCGGACCCGCACCTCAGCCATCCGCAAGGCGACGGGGGCAATAGTGCATCGCTCCCCGGGGAGAGCGCGACATAAGCCGTAAAGCCATTCGCGCAGGGAAGGCCGGGCGTTCCGGCGTCACCTGTTGTCCAACCCGTGCGCGTCTTTTCCGCACACGGGACGCGGGTGCCAGCCGGCGCCCGGCCTTCCCTGCGCCCTTTCTTTTGGAGGGCGCGAAGAGAATAGCAAAGCTCGGGCGAAACAAGCCGCGAGAACGCGGAAGTGTGTCTGTGGAAAAAGTACGCCTGCAAATAGGATGTAAATCGGAGAATGCGACGACGCCCCTTGCTCCGTCATTGCGAGCGCAGCGAAGCAATCCAGGCTGTGTCCGCGGAGGGATACTGGACTGCTTCGCTGCGCTCGCAATGACGAGGAGGATCGAGCTACGCGCTCTCCGTTTCCCGATGCACGTCGTGCACGACGAGCCCCATGCCTTCGTCGGGCATCTTGATCCAGTCGCGGCGCTTCAGCGTGCGCTTGGTGTCTTCGTAGCCAGAAGTCCAGTGCTCGCGCATCGAGGTGCCCGAGAATTCGTGGTCCTTGGCGTCACCCTCATAGGCCTTCTGCTGGTAGATCAGATGCAGGATCGCGATCTCCGGCATGCGGCGCAGGCTCGCCTTCAGGCTGCGGTCCTCGTCGGAGAGCTGCTCGTCCGGAATCTTCGCCAGCGCCTTGTAGAGCAGCACCTTGAGATTATGGGTGCGACGATACACGTCGGTGTTGTGGCGGGTGCGCGAGGAATACATGATATCCTTGTGGCGGGCCATCACGTCCTGGATCGAGCGCGGCAGCACGCCACGCGCGCTGAACAGGTCGACCTGGAACACCAGCGAATTGATTGCGTCCTCCTGGTCGAGCAGATGCTGCAGCGGCGTGTTGGAGACGATGCCGCCGTCCCAGAAATGATCGGTGCCGATCCGCACCATCGGCAGCGCCGGGGGCAGGGCGCCGGAGGCCATGATGTGCTCCGGCTCGATCTCGTCATGGGCGTTGTCGAAATAGATGAAGTTGCCTGAGAGCACGTTGACCGCGCCGACCGCGAAGCGGGTCCGCTTCTCGTTGATGAGGTCGAAGTCGGCGAGCTCGAGCAATGTCGCCTTGAGCGCAGCCGTGTCGTAATAGCTCGTCGCCGTCCTGGCGCCGACCGGGCTGAGCCAGGGATTGACCTGATGCGGGGTGAAGAAGCCCGGCTGGCCCATCGCCGACGTCATCCAGGAGCTGTAGAGATTGCGCCATTGGCGGAAGACGTCGCCGTCCGGCGTGTAGTGCCAGATCTTGCGGTTGGTGATGCGCTCCCAGAAAATGCGCAAGGCGTCGAGCCGCTTCTCCGGCTTGTTGCCGGCGATGATGGCCGAGTTGATCGCGCCGATCGAGACGCCGGTGACCCAGTCGGGCTCGATGCCGGCCTCGTGCAGCGCCTGGTAGACGCCGGCCTGGTAGGCGCCGAGCGCGCCGCCGCCCTGCAGGACCAGCGCGACGCGGTCGCATCGCTCGGGCCGCCAGCCCCGCGCGGATGGCTGATGGGTCTGATGTGTCGGTTGCGACGTGCGGGCGTCCATGGTGGTGCCTCCTGCCTTCATCAGACGATTGCGGCCCGCGATGACGGCGTGATGACAAAGGCGGCGCCGATACATCCTTTGCATGCAGGTCAACCGCAACGGGAATGGCACCCAGTCGTGCGGCTGACGGAAATCGGTCACATCGCAGTCAATGACGGCGGCTAGCAATTTGCGTAAAGTCGGAACTTGCCGGACATCACCAGAGGAGACAGCGATGCGCAGGGAAGACGTGCTGAGGCTTCCGTCCATGCCGGCCGCCGGGCCGAGCTATCCGGCCGGACCATACCGCTTCGTCAATCGCGAATTCCTCGTCATCACCTACGAGACTGATCCGGACCTGATCCGCGCCGGCCTGCCCGAGCCGCTGGAGCCGATCGACCAGCCAATCGTGCATTACGAATGGATCAAGATGCCTGATTCCTCCGGCTTCGGCAGCTACACCGAGTCCGGCCTCGTGATCCCCGCGCGGCTGCATGGCGAGGAGGTCAACTTCGTCTCGCAGATGTATCTCGACGATGATCCGCCGATCGCAGCGGGTCGCGAGATCTGGGGCTTTCCGAAGAAGTACGCCCATCCAAAGCTCGAGATCGTCAAGGACACGCTGACGGGCACGCTGGAATATGCCGGCCAGCTCGTCGCCATGGGCACGATGGGCTACAAGCATGAGAGCATGGCCGGCAATGGCGATCTCACCCGCGCCACGCTGTCGAAGACTCAAGTCAATCTGAAGATGATCCCGGGCGTCGACGGCCATCTCGAGGTCTGCCAGCTTGTTGCCATCAACCTGATCGACATCGTGCCGAAGGGCTCCTGGATGGGTCCCGGCCGGCTGCATCTGGTGCCGCACGTCAATGCGCCGGTTGCGGATTTCCCGGTCCGCCGCTGCATCGGCGCGCATCACTACATCGCCGACCTGACGCTGCCGTTCGGCCGTGTCGTGCACGACTACATCAAGGAGGCCCAGGCTGCGACGGGGCTGGCCGCGGAGTAGGGCGGCGCACCATCATCAAACTGTAACACTGGCGTAATTGACTGCACGGAGGACCCGGAGGAGGCCAAGAGCGGCCCCCGGGATTGGGCTGCAATGATGTGGGGTCAGCATGGCTGAGCCGGCAATGCTTGTCAGTGCGACAGCGGATGTCGCGCCTGTCATTCCGGGACTGGTGTGGGCGTTTCGTTTGCACGGCGACGGCAGCGCCGAGGCGCTGCCGATCGACCAGCCGATCGAGTTCAGCCATGATGGCCGGCTCTGGCTCCATTTCAATTTGACAGATGGTCGCGTGCGGTCGTGGATCGCGGCATCAACGTTGCCGCCACTCGCGCGCGATCTCCTGCTGTCGAGCGACACGTTCCAGCAGCTTCACGTCATCGACCATTGCGTCTACGGCGTGTTCTCCGATCTCGTCCGCGACATCGATGCTGCTACGGAGGAGACCGCATTCCTGCGCTTCGCCATGACCGAGCATTTGCTGGTCTCCGGTCGCCACCAGGCGCTGTGCTCGGCGGACGCGACCCGGCGCGTGCTCGAAGGCGGCTATCGCGTCGACAATGTCGCCCACCTCCTGGAGAAGATCGTCGATGAGGTCGCCGACACGCTCGATCGGATGGCCGACAAGCTCGGCCAGGAAATCGACGGCATCGAGGAGCGAATTCTGGCCGACGATGCGAAGCCGGAGATGCGCCGCACGCTCGGAAGGTTGCGCCGGACCTGTGTGCGACTGCATCGCCAGCTCACCGGCCTGCGCGTGCTGTTTCATCGGCTCGACCAGAAGAACACCGATCATTTGTCGCCGGGCTTGCGCATCCAGGCCGGCAAGCTCGCCCAGCGACTGGACGGGCTCGATCACGACATCGTCGAGCTGCGCGAGCGCAGCCGCCTGCTCGAGGAGGAGCTGCGCTTCAAGAACGAGGAGGAGAGCAACCGCCACCTCCACACGCTCTCGATCGTGACGACGCTGTTGCTGCCGCCGACGCTGATTACCGGCATCTTCGGCATGAACACCAAGGGCCTGCCGCTCACCGACGTGGACGAGGGCTTTATTTATGCCGCCGTGCTGATGGCGTCGTCGATCGGCGCGGCCTATCTGTTCATGCGGCGCACCGGCATCTTCAAAAAGTAGCGCATACGAGCCGGTATCGACCGTGAGTGCGATTGCCCTGAGATTTGTCTTGCGACGATCGGTCGTGATCGCGGCGATGTTGTTCGCGAGCACCAGCGCCTTCGCCGGCGCCAAGGATGAGAGCGCCGCCGACTGGCTGTTCCCGAAATGGTTCAACGATTGGCATGACGGTCTTGCCAACAAGGGGCTGAATTTCGGCGCGACCTACATCGCCGACAATATCGGCAATGTCTCGGGCGGAGTCTCGCGCGGCGCCATCCATTTCGGCCGGCTCGATCTTTCAGTCGACGCCGATCTCGACAAGCTGGTCGGCTGGACCGGCGGCCGTTTCTACGCCAACGGCTACATCATCTACGGCCGCGGGCTCAGCCGGAACTACATCTACAATCTCGCCACCATCAGCGAGATCGAGGCGCTGCCCGACCAGCGGCTCTATAACGCCTATTTCGAGCAGAGCTTCTTCAACGACCGCCTCAACATCCGGGCAGGCCAGCAGGCCGCCGACGTCGAGTTCTTCGACAGCCAGACCGACGACCTCTTCATCAACGGCACCTTCGGCTGGCCCGCCATCAAGGCCACCAATCTGCCGGCCGGAGGACCTGCGCCGCCGATCGCTGTGCCCGGCATTCGCGTCAAGGCCCAGGTTGCCGACAACGTCACTGTCTTCGGTGCCGTGTTCAACGGCAGCGCGGCCGCGCCCGGCGAGGGCGATCCGCAGACGCGCGACAATCATGGTCTCGCCTTTCGCGTCAACGATCCGGCCTGGGTCATCGGGCAGGTCCATTTCGACTATCATGTCGACATCGGCGGAAGCACGCTCGCCGGCAACTTCACGCCCGGTGGCTGGTATCATTTTGGCGACTTCGACAGTCAGCGCTTCACCGTGGAAGGTCTCTCGCTCGCGGATCCTACCGGATCGGGCATTCCGGCGAAGCTCAACGGTAATTACGGAATCTACGCCGTCGTCGAGCAGGCCCTCTGGCGGCCGGCGGGGACGGAAACCGAAAAGACCGTGTCGGCTTCGATCCCGGGGATCACCGCTTTCGGCCGCATTGCCTACAGCCCGCCGGATCGCAATCTGATCGACCTCTATCTCGATGGCGGCGTCGGCTTTGTCGGGTTTACGCCGGGGCGTCCGCTCGATCGCTTCGGGATCGGGATGGCCTATATGCGGATCTCGAACACGGCGCGCAGTCTCGATCTCGACACCAATTTCTATACCGGCGTCCCAGGGCCGGTGCGCAGCAACGAAACGCTGATCGAGATGATCTACGAGGCGCACATCAAGCCGGGCTGGCTGATCGCGCCTTACTTCCAATATGTGTTCAGGCCGTCGGGCGGCATCGCGAACCCGAACGATCCGATCGGCGTGTCGCGGATCGGTGACGCCGCGGTATTCGGCGTCACCACCACGATCAGGTACTAGGCCATCGCGGGCTTGGCTTGCGGCTTTGGCTGCCGCGATAGCGCCAGCACGATCAGCGAGGCAAACACGCAGAGTGCGCCAGCCACGAAGAAAGCGGGCAGGTAGCTTTGCAGCAGCGTCCGCGACAGGCCCGCGCCGAAGGCGGCCGTGCCGGCGCCGAGCTGGTGGCCCGCAAAGATCCAGCCGAACACCAGATTGGCGCGCTCGGGTCCGAATTTCTGCGCGGTCAGCCGCACCGTCGGCGGCACGGTCGCGATCCAGTCGAGGCCGTAGAACATCGCGAAGATCGACAGGCCATAGAACGAGAAATCGCTGAACGGCAGGAAGATCAACGAGAGCCCGCGCAGGCCGTAGTACCAGAACAGCAGGAAGCGGTTGTCATACCGGTCCGACAGCCAGCCCGACATGATGGTGCCGAAGAAGTCGAAGATTCCCATCGCCGCCAGCAGGCTCGCCGCCTGCACCTGCGGGATGCCGAAATCGAGGCACATCGGGATCAGGTGCACCTGCACGAGGCCGTTGGTCGAGGCGCCGCAGACGAAGAACGTCGCAAACAGGATCCAGAACGCGCTCGACTTCGAGGCGTCGCGCAGCGTGCCGAGCGCCACGCCCGTGATCGAGCCGTGGTTCACGGGCGGTGCGGGCAGGGGCTCGGTGCCTTCGTCGCCGAACGGGCGCAGGCCCAGATCGCTCGGGCGATCGCGCATGACGAGCAGCACTGCCAGTGCAGAAACGCCGAGCATGATGCAGACGAAGCCGAGTGCCAGGCGCCAGCCATAGCGTTCGGTCAGGCTTGCCAGCAGCGGCAGGAACACGAGCTGGCCGGTGGCGACGCTCGCAGTCAGGATGCCGACGACGAGGCCGCGCCGCGCAGCAAACCAGCGCGTGGAGATGGTGGCGCCCAGTACCAGCGCGGTCATGCCGGTGCCGATGCCGATCACCACGCCCCACAGCGCCACGAGCTGCCAGATCTCGGTCATGCCGAGCGAAAGCACCAGCGCCGAGACGACGATGAGCTGCGCGGTCAGCGTGACGTTGCGCAGGCCGTAGCGGTTGAGGAGAGCAGCCGCGAACGGCGCCATCAGCCCGAACAGGATGAAGCGGATCGAGAGCGCCGAGGAGATTTCGGCCGTGCTCCAGCCAAACTCCTTCTGGAGCGGAACGATGAACACGCCGGGTGCGCCCACCGTGCCGGCGCTGATCAGCGCGGCGAAGAAGGTCACGCCGACCATCACCCAGCCGTAATGAATGTTGCGACGGCCGAGCGCAGCCGAAAGCCAGTTCGAAATCATTGCCCCTCAATCCGGTTGGCGGGTTTTGGGAGACCCGCGTCGTTATTGCACTCTGGCACGAAAACGGGAAGTCTGAAATGACAGACTTCCCTCAATTCAGGACATCGCGACCGCTACTGCGCGAGACGCTCCACCGCGATCGCGGTGGCCTCGCCGCCGCCGATGCACAGCGCCGCGACGCCGCGCTTGACGTTGTTGGCCTCGAGCGCATGCAGCAGTGTCACGATCAGCCGCGCACCGGTGGCGCCGATGGGATGACCGAGCGCGCAGGCGCCGCCATTGATGTTCAGCTTTTCGCGGGGAATGCCGAGATCGCGCTGCGCTGCCATCGCGACGACAGCGAACGCTTCGTTGATCTCAAAGAGATCGACATCGCCTGCGCTCCAGCCGACCTTGTCGAGCAGCTTGCGGATCGCCGGGATCGGCGCCGTGGTGAACCATTGCGGCTCCTGGCTGTGGGTGGCGTGGCCCCTGATCACCGCCAATGCCGGCAGGCCGTTGCGATCGGCGAGCGACCGTTTCGTCAGCACCAGCGCGGCGGCGCCGTCCGCGTTGGCGGAGGAGGCCGCGGGCGTGATGGTGCCGCTGGCGCGGAACGCCGGCTTCAATCCGGGAATCTTTGCGGGATCGACCTTCAGCGGGTGCTCGTCATTGGCAATCACGCGCGGCCCGGCCTTCTCGGTCAGCGTGATCGGCGCGATCTCAGCCTTGAACGCGCCGCCCTCGACCGCCTTGCGTGCGCGGCCCAGCGTTTCCATCGCGTAGGCGTCCTGGTCCTTGCGGGTGAACTGATAGGCTTCGGCCGTGGCTTCGCCGAAATCGCCCATGGAGCGGCCGGTCTCGTAAGCGTCCTCGAGACCGTCCATCATCATGTGGTCGATGATGCGGTCGTGCCCGGCGCGATAGCCGCCGCGTGCCTTCGCCAGCAGATACGGCGCGTTGCTCATGCTCTCCATGCCGCCGGAGACGACGATCTCGGCCGAGCCGGCGCGGATGATGTCGTGCGCCAGCATGGTCGCCTTCATGCCGGAGCCGCAGACCTTGTTGACTGTGGTCGCCCCGGTGGCGTCTGGGAGACCAGCGCTACGCGCCGCCTGCCGGGCCGGCGCCTGGCCCTGGCCGGCCGGCAGCACGCAGCCCATGAAGACTTCGTCTATCTTCTCAGGAGCAAGCTTGGCGCGTTCCAGCGCCGCATTGATCACATGCGATCCGAGCTTGTGCGCGGCGAGCGGCGACAGCTCGCCCATGAAGCGGCCGAGCGGGGTGCGGGCGGCGGAGACGATGACGACGGGATCGGTGGCTTCGGCCATGACAAGACTCCCTGGCGATGACAATTGAGATTATGGTCATCATATGATGCGGCGCAAAAAATGCAACCGCGCCCGGCATGAGAAATTGTCGTGGCTCGGATGAGAATTGATCGTCCGATCGGAGGAGCGGCTAGTTACCGCTTCCTGTTCACAAACGCCTGCATCAGCCGCGTCGGCTCGTCGGTCAGAAACGATTCGCCGAACACCTTGACACTGAGGTTCACCGACTCCGTCAGCGGCAGTTCCTCCCATTGCCGCAGCAGCGCCTTCTGCGAGCGCAGCGCCTCGGGGCCGCATTCGAGCAGCGCCGTTACGAGGTGCTCGATCTCGGCATCCAGTCCGTCGGCCGGCGCGATCTTGTCGATCAGGCCCCAGGCCAGCGCCGTCGGCGCGTCGATATTCTCCGCGGTCATCACCAGCCAGCGCGCGCGGGCCCAGCCGATCAGCCGCGGCAACAGCGCGGCGTGGATCACCGAGGGGATGCCGACGCGCACCTCGGGCATGCCGAAATGCGCATCATGCGCGGCGATGCGGAAGTCGCAGGCCGCCGCGACCTCGAGGCCGCCACCGAGGCACCAGCCGGGCATGCGCGCAATCACGGGGGCAGGGAACTGGCGCACGGCTTCGCAGAGATCGCGCAGGCGGCTGATGAACGCTTCGGCCGATTTCTGGTCGAGCTTCGCCATCTCCTTGATGTCGGCGCCCCCGATCATGCTCTTCTCGCTCTGGCCGCGCAGCACGACGATTCGAATGCTGCGGTCAGACGAGAGCCGCTGCAGGCCTTCGCGCACTGCATCGGTCACGGGCGAGCCCAGAATATTCAGCGAGCCGGCATTGCAGATCGCGACATGAACGATGCCGCGCGCATCGCGCGTCACGCCGCAGTGGTTGTTGAGCATTTCCATCGTGGGATCTCGAAGGTTTGGTGGACAGGCGCGAGGCGCGCGCGTCGGGATGACTTCGGAGCCGAAATGCCTCCCTTGTCAAGCGGTTGGGGCGGAGTTGCCAGCGCGAAGTCCGCGGCATAGTATGATGCAAATCATACAAAGAGACAGCCCATGACCGAACCCGCTCAACTCGATCTGTTTTCGCCCGCGCTGCGGCGCGAGCGGGTGGTGGACTGGCAGGTGCCTGCGCCGGTTGCAAAGGTGGCGATGGGCTTATCCGGCATCGACGCCATGCTGGGCATCCGTGACGGCCGGCTGCCGCCGCCGCCCTTCGCAAAGCTGATCGGTTTCATCTTGGCCGTGGTCGAGCCGGGTCGGATCGTGATGGAACTGGAGCCGCGCGAGGACCTCGAAAATACCATCGGCCTTCTGCATGGGGCGACCGCCGCTGCGCTCCTCGACACCGCCATGGGCTGCGCGATTTCGACGCGGCTGGAGGCCGGGCAGGGATCGGTTACCCTCGATCTGAAGATGACCTTCCTGCGCCCGCTGTCGGTTCGTTCCGGACTGATCTCGGCCGAAGGCAAGATCATCAAATTGGGGCGCCAGACCAGCTACACCGAAGGCTTCGTGCGCGACGGCAAGGGCGCCCTCGCAGTCCATGCGACTGCAACCTTTTCCATGATTGGCAACAATTTTACCGGGAATTAATGCGCCGCCGGACCGATATACGTGTTATGAGATGACCTCCGACATCCAATGAGAGCCGCATGCGCTATTCTCGGGAACACAAGCAGGAAACCCACGACCGCATCGTGAAGAAGGCGTCCGTGCGGCTGCGCGAAAAGGGAGCCCACGGTATCGGCGTCGCCGACCTCATGAAGGAAGCGGGCCTGACCCATGGCGGCTTCTACGCGCATTTCGATTCCCGCGAGGCGCTGGTGATCGAGGCATTCGCCTACGCCATGGACCGCTCGATGGAGCACTGGCGCAAGCAGTCCGATCAGGTCGCGCCCGAGAAGCAGCTCGCCCAGATCGTCGATACTTATCTTTCGGCGCTCCATCGCGACAATCCCGGCCATGGCTGCTCGATCCCGGCGCTCGGCGCCGAGATCGCCCGCGAGAGCCCGAAGACGCGAAAAGCCTTCGCCGGCAAGCTCGACGAGATGGTCGAGATGATGACCGACTTCATCCCCAATTTGCCGCGCAAGGCCGCGCGCAAGCAGGCGATTGCCACGCTGGCCACGATGGCCGGCACCATGCTGCTGGCACGCATCGCGGGTTCGAGCGAGCTGTCGGACGAGGTGCTGAAGGCGGGCAAGGACAGTGCGCTGGAGGGCGCAAAGCGCGAGCCTGCGAAGCTTGCGCCGGCCAAGAAGAAGCAGAACTAGGCGAGACGCCGTAGGTGGGCAAAGCGAAGCGTGCCCACCTACGAGACCGTCTTTTCACCGCCCCGCAAACAACGCTCGCTCACGCTCCACGATCTCGCCGATATAATCGGCCACCGCCCGGATACGCGCGAGATCCTTGCTGTCGGCGTGCATCAGCATCCAGAACGTCCGCGTGATCGAAACTTCCTCGGGCAGCACCGCGACGAGCTGCGGATAGTCGCTCGCCATGAAGTGCGGCAGCACCGCGATGCCGAAGCCGGCAAGAGTGGCGTTGAGCTGCGCGATCAGATTGGCACTGCGCAAGCGTGCCGAGATCCGCGGTGACACCTGCGGCAGATAGTCCAGCTCGGGTGTGAACAGGAGCTCCTCGATGTAGCCGACGAAGCGGTGCTGTGGCAGCACTTCGCGCGAAACGATCTTCGGGAAGCGGTCGAGATAGCTGGGCGCGGCATAGAGCCCAAGGCGGTAGTCGAGCAGCTTGCGCCCGACGATGCGGCCTTCCTTCGGCATGGTCAGGCTGATCGCGATATCGGCCTCGCGCTTGGAGAGACTGAACAGCCGCGCGGTGGCTACAAGTTGCAGATCGAGGTCGGGATAGCGGTCGGCGAAGGGCGCCAGCCGCGGCGCCAGGAAAGCGGTACCGAACCCGTCGGGCGCGCCGATCCGCACCGTGCCGGTCAGCCGCGCCACGGAGCCGCCGACCTGCTCCTGGTTGGCGACGATGGTCGATTCCATCGCCTCGGCGCTGTCGGCGACGCGCTGGCCGGCCTCGGTGAGGAGATAGCCGGTCTTGCGCCGGTCAAACAGCTTGGCCGAGAGGTGCTTCTCCAGCCGGTCGACGCGGCGGATCACCGTGGCATGGTCGACGCCAAGCTGTTTTGCCGCAGCCGACACCGAGCCGCCCCGCACGATGGCCAGCACGAAGCGGAAGTCGTCCCAGTCGATGTGACCTTGATCCAGCATTTTCGCACATCTATGGTGCATTATCTCAGACTTGAATCCTATAAAATGCAGGTCGATAGGATTTGTCAAAGCGATCAAGCTCGGACTTAGGGAGTTCATTCCATGCGCGCAGTCGGACATTTCATCGGTGGCAAGGAGGTCAAGGGCACCTCGGGGCGCACGGCCGACGTTTTCGAGCCGATGACGGGCGACGTCCAGGCCAAGGTCGCGCTGGCGTCCAAGGCTGAAGTCCGCGCCGCCGTGGAAAACGCCCGTGCCGCGCAGCCGGAATGGGCCGCGACCAATCCGCAGCGGCGCGCCCGCATCATGACGAAATTCGTCGAGCTGGTGCAGCGCGATTACGACAAGCTCGCCGAGCTGCTCGCGCGCGAGCACGGCAAGACCGTGCCCGACGCCAAGGGCGACATCCAGCGCGGCCTCGAAGTGGCCGAGTTCGCCTGCGGCATCCCGCATCTGATGAAGGGCGAATACACCGAAGGCGCCGGCCCCGGCATCGACATCTATTCGCTGCGCCAGCCGCTCGGCGTCGTCGCCGGCATCACGCCGTTCAATTTTCCGGCGATGATCCCGATGTGGAAATTCGCTCCCGCGATCGCCTGCGGCAACGCCTTCATCCTCAAGCCGTCCGAGCGTGATCCCGGCGTGCCGATGATGCTCGCCGCGCTGATGATCGAGGCGGGCCTGCCGGCCGGCATCCTCAACGTCGTCAACGGCGACAAGGAAGCGGTCGACGCTATCCTCGACGATCCCGATATCAAAGCCGTGGGCTTTGTCGGCTCCACGCCGATTGCGCAGTACATCTATGAGCGCGCCGCACAGACCGGCAAGCGCTGCCAGTGCTTCGGCGGTGCCAAGAACCACGCCATCATCATGCCGGACGCCGACATGGACCAGGCGGTCGACGCGTTGATCGGCGCGGGTTACGGCTCGGCCGGCGAACGCTGCATGGCGGTTTCGGTCGCCGTACCCGTCGGCAAGACCACCGCGGACCGCCTCATGGAAAAGCTGATCCCGCGCGTCGAGTCGCTCAAGATCGGCACCTCGATCGATCCGTCCGCCGATTACGGTCCGCTGGTGACCCGCGAGGCGGTCGAGAAGGTCAAGGGCTACATCGACATCGGCCTCAAGGAGGGCGCGACGCTCGCCGTCGACGGCCGCGGCTTCAAGATGCAGGGCTACGAGAACGGCTTCTATCTCGGCGGCTCGCTGTTCGACAACGTCACCAAGGACATGCGGATCTACAAGGAAGAGATCTTTGGTCCCGTGCTCTCGGTCGTGCGCGCGCACGACTACAAGGAAGCGCTGGCGCTGCCGTCCGACCATGATTACGGCAACGGCGTTGCCATCTTCACCCGCGACGGTGACGCTGCGCGCGACTTCGCGGCCAAGGTCAATGTCGGAATGGTCGGCATCAACGTGCCGATCCCGGTGCCGATCGCCTATTACACCTTCGGCGGCTGGAAGAAGTCGGGCTTCGGCGATCTCAACCAGCACGGTCCGGACTCGATCCGCTTCTACACCAAGACCAAGACGGTGACCTCGCGCTGGCCGTCCGGCGTCAAGGAAGGTGCGGAGTTCTCGATCCCGACGATGAAGTAATCTCCTCGACCGTCATTGCGAGGAGCGTAGCGACGAAGCAATCCAGCATCTTTCCGCGGGGGCAGTCTGGATTGCTTCGCTTCGCTCGCAATGACGAGAGAAAAATGAGCAGCCTACTATGCAGTTCGCTCTGAACGAGGATCAAGTCGCGGTTCGCGACATGGCGTTGGCGTTCGCTGCGGAGAAGATCGCGCCGCACGCGCTGCGCTGGGACGAGGAGAAGCATTTCCCCGTCGACGTGATGCGCGAGGCCGCCACGCTCGGCATGGGCGGCATCTACATCCGCGAGGATGTCGGCGGCTCCGCCATGACCCGTTTCGACGCGGCGCTGATTTTTGAGGCGCTGGCGACGGGCTGTCCTACCACCTCGGCCTTCATCTCCATCCACAACATGGCGTCCTGGATGATCGATGCCTTCGGCAGCGACACCCAGCGCCACACATGGTTGCCAAAGCTCTGCACCATGGAGCTGATCGCAAGCTATTGCCTGACCGAGCCGGGAGCAGGCTCCGATGCGGCCGCACTGCGCACCCGCGCGGTGCGCGACGGCGATCACTATGTTCTCAACGGCCAGAAACAATTCATCTCCGGCGCCGGCGGCACCGATCTCCTGGTCGCGATGGTCAGGACCGGCGGCGATGGCCCCGGCGGCATCTCGACCCTCGTCATCGACGGCAAGACGCCGGGCGTGTCCTTCGGTGCCAATGAGCGCAAGATGGGCTGGAACGCGCAGCCGACCCGCGCCGTGATCTTCGAGAACGCGCGCGTGCCGGTCGCCAATCGCCTGAGCGAAGAGGGCGTTGGCTTCAAGATCGCGATGGCCGGCCTCGACGGCGGCCGTCTCAACATCACGGCGTGTTCTCTTGGTGGGGCCCAAACTGCGCTCGACAAGGCGCGCTCTTACATGAAAGAGCGCAAGGCGTTCGGAAAGCGGCTCGACGAATTCCAGGCGCTGCAATTCAAGCTCGCTGACATGGCGACCGAGCTCGAGGCCGCACGCACGTTCCTGTGGCGAGCCGCCGCCGCGCTGGACCGGAAAGATCCTGACGCCACCATGCTCTGCGCGATGGCAAAACGCTTCGGGACCGATGTCGGTTTCGAGGTCGCCAACCATGCGCTGCAGCTTCACGGCGGCTACGGCTATCTCAGCGAATACGGCATCGAGAAGATCGTTCGCGATTTGCGCGTGCACCAGATCCTCGAAGGCACCAACGAAATCATGCGGCTCATCGTGGCGCGCAAACTGATCGAGGGCGCGCGATGAGTTCGGTGGAAGAGGGCGATCTCATCGTTCGCCGCGAGGGCGCGGCGGGCGTGATCCGGCTCAACCGTCCGAAGGCGATCAACGCCATGACGCTGGAGATGTCGGAAGGCATCGACGCAGCGCTGGATCGCTTCGAGAAGGATCCCGAAATCGCTCTGATCATTCTAGAGGGGGCCGGCGAGCGTGGTCTCTGCGCCGGCGGCGACATCCGCGGACTCTGGGAGAGCTCGCGCGAAGGCGGTGATCTCGGTGCCCGGTTCTGGCGCCAGGAATACGTCATGAATGCGCGGATCGCGAAGTATCCGAAGCCGTACGTGGCGTTCATGGATGGTCTTGTGATGGGCGGCGGTGTCGGCCTGTCCGGCCACGCCAGCCATCGAATCGTCACTGATCGCACCAAGCTCGCGATGCCCGAGGTTGGGCTTGGTTTTTTTCCTGATGTCGGCGGCACCTGGTTGCTGTCGCGCTCGCCCGGCGAGATCGGCACTTATTTCGGCCTCACCGGCCAGACCATGAATGGTCCTGACGCGATCCATGCAAAATTTGCGGACGCTGTGGTGCCGGCGGCCAAGTGGCCGGAGCTGCGCGAGGCGCTGACCAGGGTTCGCCAGGATGTGACCGCGGCCGACGTCAGCAAGCTGATCAACAGTTTTGCGACCGGCGATGCCGCGGGTCCGGTGGCCGCGAAAGAGCCGATCATCGATGCATTGTTCGGCTTTGACCGCATGGAAGACATCTTCAATGCACTGAGGCGCGACGGTTCCGAGTTCGCCCTGGCCACGCTGAAGACGCTCAACGAAAAATCGCCGCGCGGCATGGTGGTGACGCTGAAGCTGCTGCGGCTGGCGCGTGGCGCGTCGAGCCTGGAAGAATGCCTGGTGCGCGAATATCGCGCGGCGTGCGAAGTGTTCCGCAGTGATGACTTCCGCGAGGGCGTGCGCGCCGCCGTGATTGACAAGGACCGCAATCCGACCTGGTCGCCGCCTCGGATCGAGGATGTGACGCCACAGATGCTGGCGCCGTATCTCGCCGAGATCGGCGCCGACGAGCTGAAGTTCAACTAACAACGCTACAAGCGGAGGAAACGACAATGGCCACGATCGCATTCATCGGTCTCGGCAACATGGGTGGCCCGATGGCCGCCAATCTGGTCAAGGCCGGCCACAAGGTGGTGGCGTTCGATCTCGCCGAGGCGTCGCGCAATCAGGCCAAGATCGATGGCGCCGGCATCGCTGACAGTGCGGCGGGCGCAGTGAAGGGCGCCGACGTGGTCGTCACCATGCTCCCCGCAGGCAAGCACGTGCTCGGCGTCTGGAACGAGGTCGTTCCCGCCATGGCCAAGGGCGCGCTGATCATCGACAGCTCCACCATCGACGTCGAAAGCGCGCGTCAGGCGCATGCGCTGGCGGCCAAGCACGGCGTGCTTTCGGTCGACGCGCCGGTGTCGGGTGGCACCGGCGGAGCCAGGGGCGCGACGCTCACCTTCATGTGTGGTGGCGAAGAGGGCGCGTTCGCGGCGGCCAAGCCCGTGCTTGAGAAGATGGGCAAAAAGATCGTGCATTGCGGCGGCGCCGGCGCGGGCCAGGCGGCAAAGATCTGCAACAACATGATCCTCGGCATTTCCATGATCGCGGTGAGCGAGGCCTTTGCGCTCGGCGAAAAGCTCGGCCTCTCGCACCAGGCGCTGTTCGACGTCGCCTCGACCTCGTCGGGCCAGTGCTGGTCGCTCACGACCTATTGCCCGGTTCCGGGCCCGGTGCCGACCTCGCCGGCCAACAACGACTACAAGCCGGGCTTTGCCTCGGCGTTGATGGTGAAGGACCTGACCCTGGCACAGGATGCCGCGAGGGCCGCGGGCGCCGCAACGCCGCTCGGCCAGCATGCGCAGGAGATTTACCAGGCCTTCGACAAGGCGGGTCAGGGCGGGGTGGATTTTTCCGGAATTATCAAGCACGTTAGGGAGCTAGCCGGGAAAGCTTGATGACGACATTTCAGGAAGCGCGCGCGTTTCTGCTGCACAACCGCACGGATTACGAGACAGCGGTCAGGGATTTCCGCTGGCCCGATCCGGTTCCCTTCAACTGGGCGCTCGACTGGTTCGACGAGCTGGCGAAAGATGCGGAAGCCAGGGACCGTCCCGCGCTCTGGATTGTCGATGCGGCGCAGGACAAGCAGACAAAACTGTCCTTCGCGACGCTCTCGAAGCGCTCCAACCAGGTCGCAAATTTCCTCCGCGCACAAGGCCTGAAACGCGGCGATCATCTCCTGCTGCTGCTCGGCAATGTGGTGCCGCTGTGGGAGACGATGCTGGCGGCGATGAAGCTCGGGGTCGTCGTGATCCCCGCGACCACGCTGCTCACGGCCGAGGAGCTGCGCGACCGGCTCGATCGAGGCAAGGCGAAGGCGGTGGTGGCGGCCGAAGATCAGGTCGCGAAATTCGCAAGCCTTGGTGCGGAGAACATCGTGCGTATCGTGGTCGGTGAAGCCTCCGACGGCTGGCTTGCCTATGACGGGGCGGCGAAAGCCTCTGAAGGCTTTGCCGCCGACGGCCCGACCAAGGCCGACGATCCGATGCTGCTCTATTTCACCTCGGGCACGACGGCAAAACCAAAGCTCGTGCTGCACAGCCAGCGGAGTTACCCGGTCGGCCATCTCTCGACCATGTACTGGATCGGACTGAAGCCCGGCGACGTCCATCTCAACATCTCGTCGCCCGGCTGGGCCAAGCACGCCTGGAGCTGCCTCTTCGCGCCGTGGAATGCGGGAGCGACCGTGTTCGTGGTCAATCAGCCGCGCTTCGATGCCAAGGCTCTGCTCGCCACCATCGGCCGTTGCGGCGTCACCACGCTGTGTGCGCCGCCGACGGTGTGGCGGCTGTTCATTCAGGAGAACCTTTCGGCCTTCAAGGTCGCCTTGCGCGAAGTCTGCGGCGCTGGTGAGCCGCTCAATCCGGAGGTGATCGACCAGGTGCAAGCCGCCTGGGGCCTCACCATCCGCGACGGCTACGGCCAGACCGAGACCACGGCGCTCGCCGGCAACTCGCCGGGGCAAAAGATCAAGGTCGGCTCGATGGGCCGCCCGCTGCCGGGCTATCGCGTCCAGGTCAGCGATGCCGATGGCCATCCGGCCAAGGAGGGCGAAGTGGCGCTGCTGCTGGGTGCCGATCGTCCGGCCGGATTGATGCAGGGCTATCAGGGCGACGACGGCAAGCTCTCCGGCGCCGAAGGCCAGCTCTATCGCAGCGGCGACGTCGTATTCGCTGACGACGACGGCTATCTCACCTTCGTCGGCCGATCCGACGACGTGTTCAAATCCTCCGACTATCGCATCAGTCCGTTCGAGCTGGAGAGCGTGCTGCTCGAGCACGAGCTCGTTGCGGAAGCCGCGGTGGTGCCGAGCCCCGATCCGATCCGGCTCGCGATCCCCAAGGCCTTCGTGCTGCTCACCTCGGGAGCGGAGGGAACGCCGGAGACGGCGCTCTCCATCTTCAGGCACCTGCACGCGCGGCTTGCGCCGTTCAAGCGCATCCGCCGCCTCGAAATCGTCACCGAACTGCCGAAGACGATCTCTGGCAAAATCCGCCGCGTGCAGCTACGACGGCTCGAACGCGACGATGATCGCAACGATCCGCTGCGCGGCCGGGAATTCCGCGAGGAGGATTTTCCGGAGCTGCCGAAAACAAGAAGTGAGACCTGAAGCGAAATGAACGAAATCTGGAAGAAGCCGCCGATCACGCTGGAGGCCTATCAGGCCATGGTCGGCAAGGAGATCGGCGTATCGTCCTGGCACCTGATCGATCAGCCCCGCATCGACAGCTATGCCGACGTGACCGAGGATCATCAGTTCATCCATGTCGACCCCGATAGGGCGAAGAAGGAGACGGCGTTCGGCACCACGATCGCGCACGGCTTCCTGACCATGTCGATGATGTCGGTGATGTCCTACGAAGTGATGCCGGCGATTGCGGGCACCACGATGGGCGTCAATTACGGTTTCGACAAGCTGCGCTTCATCTCGCCGGTGCGCTCGGGCAAACGCGTCCGAGGCCGTTTTGTGCTGGTGGAGGCCAAGCTGCGCAAGCCGAACGAATTGCAGACCCGCACCAACGTGACGGTGGAGATCGAAGGCGAGGATAAGCCCGCGCTGGTCGCCGACTGGCTCGGCCTGATCTATTTCGCCTGAGCCGGGCCGCCATGGCCGGGCTTGACCCGGCCATTCATCGCTGCTCAAAAGCTGTCGAATCTGGCTCGGTGCACCCTCTCCCCTTGCGGGAGAGGGTGTCGAAATCGAGCGGAGCGAGATGAAGCCGGGTGAGGGGTATCTCTCCACACGTTCATCTGCCGAGAGATACCCCTCATCCGGCGCTTCGCGCCACCTTCTCCCGCAAGGGGAGAAGGGAAGAAAGGAAACGCAATGGCAATCAGGTTCGACGGACGCGTCGCCATCGTCACCGGCGCGGGCAATGGTCTCGGAAAGGCGCACGCGCTAGGCCTCGCGAGCCGCGGCGCGAAAGTCGTCGTCAACGATTTCGGCGGCGCGCGTGACGGCACGGGCGCCTCGCTCTCTCCGGCGGAGGCCGTGGTCGAGGAGATCCGCAAAGCCGGCGGTACCGCAATGGCCGACGGTGCCGACGTTTCCAATTTCGAGCAGGTCACGGCCATGGTCGAGCGCGCCACCAAGGAATGGGGCAGCGTCGATTTGATGTGCGCCAATGCCGGCATCCTGCGCGACAAGTCGTTCGGCAAGATGGAAGCCGCCGATTTCCAGAAGGTGCTCGACGTGCACCTCGTCGGCACCTTCTATTGCTGCAAGGCGGTCTGGGCCGGCATGCGCGACCGCAATTACGGCCGCATCGTGCTGACGACCTCGTCCTCCGGCCTCTACGGCAATTTCGGCCAGGCCAATTATGGCGCGGCAAAGTCCGGCATGGTTGGTCTGATGAATGTGCTGGCCGAGGAAGGCCGCAAGACCAACATCCGCGTCAACATCATCTCGCCAACGGCGGCGACCCGCATGACCGAAGAGCTGCTGCCGCCGCAGGCGCTGCAGCTGATGAAGCCGAATGCGATCACGCCTGCGGTCGAGTACATGCTCAGCGAGGACGCGCCGACCCGCACCATCATGGGCGCGGGTGCCGGCTCCTTCGCCGTGATCAAGATTCTGGAGAGCGAAGGCATCAACCTGCCGGAGTCCGACTGGACCCCCGATGCGGTCGCCGCGCATTTCGCTGAGATCAGCGACATGTCGAAGGCCAGGGCGCTCACCGGCGCGTTCGAGCAGACGCAGAAGTATGTGGCGCAGGCCGCGGCACGGGCGGGGATCAAGCTCTGACTGACGTCGCCGTCATCGGTGCCGGTCCCGCCGGGCTGATGGCGGCGGAGGTGCTCGCGCAGAGCGGCGCCCGCGTCACCATCTACGACGCCATGCCGTCCGCAGGCCGCAAATTCCTGATGGCCGGCCGTGGCGGGCTCAATCTCACCCACAGCGAGCCGCTGCCGGATTTCCTCGCACGCTACCGGGAGGCGATGCCGCATTTACGCGCCGCGGTCGAGGCGTTTCCGCCCGACGCGCTGCGCGACTGGAGCGCCGCGCTTGGGCAGCTCACCTTTGTCGGCAGCAGCGGACGGGTGTTTCCAAAAGCCTTCAAGGCCTCGCCCTTGCTGCGCGCCTGGCTGCGGCGGCTCGATGCCGCCGGCGTGCAATTTGCGTTTCGACATCGCTGGACCGGCTGGGACGCGGAGGGCCGGCTCCAATTTCAGACATCCGATGGCGCGCTTGCCATCGATGCCAGCGCAACGGTGCTCGCGCTCGGTGGCGCGAGCTGGCCGCGGCTCGGCTCGGACGGCGCGTGGGTCGATTGTCTCGCTGCGAAGGGCGTTTCCGTCTCAAAGCTCAGGCCGGCCAATTCCGGCTTCGCGGTCGCATGGTCCGACGTGTTTCGCGACCGGTTCGAAGGCCAGCCGCTCAAGGGCGTGGCGCTGACGATCGGGGCGCACACGGTGCGCGGCGAAGCCATGATCACCCGCAGCGGCATCGAGGGCGGCGCGATTTACGCACTGTCGGCCGAGTTGCGCGAGGCGGTGCTGGGGATCGGGCAGGCCACACTGACGATCGCCTTGCGGCCCGATCTCAACGCCGACGCGCTGACCACGCGCCTCTCGGGCACGCGTGGCAAGCAATCCCTCGCGAACTTCCTGCGCAAGGCGGCGCAAGTGTCGCCGGTCGGCATTGGGTTGATGCAGGAAACAGCCATTGCATCCGGTCGGCCGCTGGCAACGCTGTCGCCTGCTGAACTAGCGCATCTGGTGAACGCGATTCCCGTCCAGCTCACTGGAGTGGCCCCGATCGATCGCGCCATCTCGACCGCGGGCGGGATCGCCTTCGATGAGCTCGACGACCATTTCATGCTGTGCAAATTGCCCGGCGTTTTCGCCGCCGGCGAGATGCTGGACTGGGAGGCCCCGACCGGCGGCTATCTGCTGCAGGCGTCGTTTGCGACGGGGGCTGCGGCGGGAACAGGTGTGCTGCGTTGGCTCGCTTGAGCCCGCTAACCACCGTCATTGCGAGCGCAGCGAAGCAATCCAGAATCCCTCCGCCGAGGTAGTCTGGATTGCTTCGTCGCAAGAGCTCCTCGCAATGACGGTCGAGGGAGCAGTGCGCCCTTACCGCAGCTTCCCCCGCGCGGCCACCGGCAGCGTGCCGATGATCTCGTCGCCGCGGACCATCACCACCTCGTCCATCATGTTGACGACGACGCAGACGTGGTTCGGCACGATGCGCACGACGTCGCCGACGTTCGGCCGGGTGTTGCTGCGGGAGAGGTCGAGGAAGCCGTGCTCCTCGGCGAGGCGTGCGATCTTGGCTTCGGGGTGTTCGAGGATCAGGCCGTGGCCGTCGAGCCCGCCGGTATCTGATGTCAGCGTCTTCGAGCCGGCATCGAGAATGCCGCGTTCGGGTGCGGCGCGGCTCACCACCGTCGAATAGATGTGCAGGGCGCAATCGTCCCAGGTGGCGGAGCCGGCTGCGACCTGCATGCGGTCGTTGTAGATGTAGGTGCCGAAGCGGTGCTCGGTGCCGCCCTTGAGCTTGCCGATGTTGACGAGGTTCGGCGTGCCGCCGGTCGAGACGATCTTGGCATCGAGCCCGTGCGCGCGCACGCCGGCCAGCGCCTCGTCGAAGAACTTCTGCGCATCGCCCCAGCCGGTCTCGGTCGGGTAGAGCATGAAGCCGGCAAACTCCAGTCCCTTGGACGCGGCGATCTCGCGCGCCAGCGCAATCGCCTCCGCCGGCGTCTCGACGCCCGCGCGCTTGCGGCCGGTATCGCACTCGACGACGACCGAGAGCGGACGGCCCGAGGCCGCGGCCGCCTTCGGCAGTCCCGCAACGACGGTCGAATTGTCGGCGGCGACCGT
The DNA here is from genome assembly GCF_021458635.1 of Bradyrhizobium monzae. Lineage (GTDB taxonomy): Bacteria > Pseudomonadota > Alphaproteobacteria > Rhizobiales > Xanthobacteraceae > Bradyrhizobium. Next base: position 121,104 of record NZ_JAIRDQ010000002.1, on the reverse strand, counting down.
CATGTTGGTCTTGGCATTCAGCGCGCCGAGCCGCGCCATCTTTTCCTCGCCCAGCAGATTGTAGCTGATCAGGATGTCGTCGATGCCGGCATTGGCCATGATCTCGGCCTCGCCGATCTTCTGGCAGGTGATGCCTTTGGCGCCGGCCGCGACCTGCATCTTCGCGATGGTCGGGTTCTTGTGCGTCTTGATATGCGGCCGGTTGGCGACGCCGGCGCCGTCGCAGACCTTCTGGATTCGCGCGATGTTGCGCTCGACCTTGTCCATGTCGATGACGGCGCAGGGCGTGCCGTATTCACGGGCGATCTTGGCGGCGAGGGGAGTGGTCATGGGTTAAGCCTGCTCTATTTCTTCGCGAAGCATCTCAAGTTCGAGCCAGCGCTCTTCGGAGGCGGACAGTTCCTCATGCGCCCTGGCGATGGCGGCGGACGTGTCGTCAAACCTCTTACGGTCCTTGGCGTAGAGGTTGGGATCATCCAGCACGCGCTGCAGCTTGGCAATATCGGCGTGCAACGTTTCCATCTTCTTCGGCAGCGTCTCCAGCGCATGCTTCTCGTTGAAGCTCAGCTTCCGCTTGGACGCGGACGAGGGAGCGGCTTGCCGCTCCTCTTTCTTCTCCACGGGCGCTTGTACCTTCGCGGTCTCGCGCTTCAGGTCGGCGCCGCGTTGCGTGAGCATGTCGCTGTAGCCGCCGGCATATTCGGTCCATTTGCCGTTGCCTTCGGGCGCAATCACCGAGGTGACGATGCGATCGAGGAAGTCGCGATCATGGCTGATCAGGATGACGGTGCCCTCGTAGTCGCCGAGCATGTCTTCGAGCACGTCCAGCGTTTCGAGATCGAGATCGTTGGTCGGCTCGTCCAGCACCAAAAGGTTCGAAGGCTTGGCCAGCGCGCGGGCCAGCATCAGCCGGCCTCGCTCACCGCCGGAGAGCACTTCCACGGGCGTGCCGCGCTGCTCCTGGGCGAACAGGAAGTCCTTCATGTAGCCGACCACGTGCTTCGGCTTGCCGCCGACCATGATCTGGTCACCACGGCCGCCGGTCAGCGCCTCGGCCAGCGTCGACTTGGGATCGAGGCTTTCGCGGTGCTGGTCGAGCGTCGCCGTCTCCAGATTGGCGCCCAGCCGCAGGGTGCCCGAATCCGGTTCCGCACCGCCCGTCAGCAGATTGACCAGCGTCGTCTTGCCAGCGCCGTTGGGACCGATGATGCCGAGCCGGTCGCCGCGCTGGATGCGGGTCGAGAAACCATCGACGATGATACGGTCGCCAAAGGCCTTGGTGACGCCCTTGGCCTCGATCACCAGCTTGCCGGATTGCTCGGCTTCAGCGGCGGCGAGACTGGCGGTGCCCGCGGTGCCGCGATAGTTGCGGCGCTGGTCGCGTAGCGCATGCAGATTGCCGAGCCGCTTGACGTTGCGCTTGCGCCGGCCGGAGACGCCGTGCCGCAGCCAGTGCTCCTCGTCGACGATCTTGCGGTCGAGCTTGTGCTGGTCGCGCTCTTCTTCCGCCAGCACCTCGTCGCGCCAGCTCTCGAACGAGGCGAAGCCGCGGTCGATCTGCTTGATCTTGCCACGATCGAGCCAGGCGGTGGAGCGCGAGAGATTGGTGAGGAAGCGGCGGTCGTGGCTGATGATCACCAGCGCGCCGCGGCGGCTGTCGAGCTCCTTTTCCAGCCATTCGATCGTGGAGAGATCGAGATGGTTGGTCGGCTCGTCCAGCAGCAAGATGTCGGGCGAGGGCGCCAGCACGCGTGCGAGCGCCGCGCGGCGGGCCTCGCCGCCGGAGACGTTGGCCGGGTTCTCGTTGCCGGTGAGTCCAAGCTGCTCGACCAGGTAACGTGCCTGGTACGGATCGTCACCCGGTGCGAGCCCCGCTTCGACATAAGCGAGCGTGGTCTTGTGGTTGCCGAAATCAGGCTCCTGCGGCAAATAGCGAACCGTCGCGCCGGGCTGCACGAAGCGCGTGCCGCCGTCGGGCTCGACGATGCCGGCCGCGATCTTCAGCAGCGTCGACTTGCCGGAGCCATTGCGGCCGATCAGGCAGACGCGCTCGGATGGTGCGACATTGAGCTCGACGCCGCTCAAAAGCGGCGTGCCGCCAAAGGTCAGCTTGATGTCTTTGAGTTGGATCAGCGGCGGCGCCATGACTAACCCTGGCTTGTTGCGGCCTGATCGGCGCGGCGGCGCTGGATCCGGCGCAGCGTCTGGTCGAGCGCCGAGAGGAAGGTGGAACGGTCGCGTGGGGCGAACGAGCGTGGGCCGCCGGTGACTTCGCCGGCCGAGCGCAGATCCGTCATCAGATTGCGCACCGCCAGCGTCATTCCGATCGACTCCTCCGTGAAGGGTTTGCCGTTCGGCGCGATCACGTCGGCGCCGGCTTTCACGCAGCGGCTCGCCAGCGGAATGTCCGAGGTGATGACGACGTCGCCGAGCCTGGCCCGCTCCGCGATCCAGTCGTCGGCCGCGTCCATGCCGTTACCTGCGGCGATGCGCTCGATCAGGGGATCGTGGGGCACGCGAATAAAATTGCCGGCGACCACGCTCACGGGCACGCCGTGACGGAGCGCGACGCGGTAGATTTCGTCCTTCACCGGGCAGGCGTCGGCGTCGACATAGATGCGGGTAGGGGTGTTAGTCATTCGCCGCGTGGTACCCCATTCGGGCCGCAAAGGCGAGGGGATTGACCGGTGTTCCCGCGGGCCTACGATCAGCCCTGAAACAACAAAAACACAGGGAAGGCCCGTCATGCCGAACCGGCTCGAAACCTACCGCGTCGAGGCCTACAACACCGCAAAGCAGTCCGAAAACAAGATGCACGACGACACGGTGGCGCGCCGCTTCGGCTTTTCCGGTGGCCTCGTCCCGGGCGTCGATGTGTTCGCCTACATGATGCACGTGCCGGTGGCGCGCTGGGGCCGCGATTTCCTGTCGCGCGGGCTGGTCGAGGCACGCTTCATCAAGCCGGTCTATGACGGCGAGACCGCCGATGTCGATGCGACCGAGCACAATGGCCTGCTCACGATCGAGGTCTTCAGCCGCACCGAGCTTTGCGCGACCGGAACGGCGTCGCTGCCTGCGGCAGCGCCAGTGCTGTCACCGGGCGACTATGTCGAAGTGCCCGCGGTGGCCGAGCGCAAGCCGGTCAGCCCTGATATCTTCGAGGTCGGCAAATGGCTCGGCACGACGCCGCGTCGCTGGGCCGGGCAGGATGCGACCGGCTATCTCGCCGACGTCAGAGAGACCGATCCGATTTTCGCGCGCGAGGGGCTCGGCCATCCCGGCCTGATCCAGCGCGTCATGAACCGCGTGCTGGTGGACAATACGATTCTGGGCCCGTGGATCCATGTCGGCAGCCGCATGCAGCTCTTGTCGCCCGCGCGCACCGGCGACGAGATCGTCGCGCGGGCAAAGGTGACCGCGAACTACGTGAAGAAGGGCCACCGCTTCGTCGAGTTCGACGCGCTCGTCGTGGCCAATGGCACGACGCCGCTGGCGCATTGCCGGCACACCGCGATCTACCAGCCGCGCGAGCAGGCGGCGGCGTAACTCTTACGCCGCGCCCTTCGCGTCCTGGATCGCGCGCCACACGCGCTCGGGCGTCAGCGGCATGTCGATGTGCTTGATGCCGTAGTCCGACAGCGCATCGACCACCGCGTTCACCACGGTCGAGAGGCTGCCGGCGCAGCCGGCCTCGCCGCAGCCCTTGGTGCCCAGCGGATTGCTCTTGGCCGGCACCGGATGGTCGCCGACCTCCATGAACGGCACGTCCTCGGCGCGGGGCAGCGCGTAGTCCATCAGCGAGCCCGTGATCGGCTGGCCGCTCTCGTCGTAACGAACGTGCTCCATCAGCGCCTGGCCGATGCCCTGGACCACGCCGCCGTGAAGCTGGCCCGCGACCAGCATCGGGTTGATCACGGTGCCAAAGTCGTTCGCGGCGCTGTAGCGCACGATCTGCACCACGCCGGTGTCGGGATCGACTTCGACCTCGGCGACATGGCAACCGTTCGGGAAGGCCGACGGCACCGGCTCGCTGGTGTGGTCGACGTCGAGACTGTCGGGAACGCCGTCCGGCACCTTGCCGTCATGCAGTTTCTTGGCAAGCTCCATGATGTCGATGCTGCGATCGGTGCCGGCGATGGTGAAGGCACCGTCGGCGAACTCGATGTCGGCTTCCGACGCCTCCAGCATGTGCGCGGCGGCGCGCTTGCCCTTTTCGATGACGAGGCGCGAGGACTCCACGATGGCTTGCCCGGTCGCGGTGATCGAGCGCGAGCCGCCGGTGCCGTTGCCGGTATGGACGATGTCGCTGTCGCCCTGCACGAGCTTCACGTTCTCGAAGGGCACCCCGAGCTGCGCGCACAGGACCTGCGCGAACGGGGTGGCGTGGCCCTGACCGTAGTCGAGCGTACCGGTGATCAGCTGCACGCTGCCATCGGGATCGAACACGATCTTGCCGAGCTCGGGGCTCGGCGGCGCGGTGACCTCGAGATAGGAGCCGACGGCGATGCCGCGGAGCTTGCCGGCCTTCTTGCTCTCCTTCTTGCGCTTGGCGAAATTCTCGTGGTCGGAGATTTCGAGCGCCTTGGTGAACACCGCCTGGAAGTCGCCGCTGTCATAGGTGACGCCGGAGGAGGCGGGGAAGGGCATCTGGTTCGACTTGATGAAGTTGCGCTTGCGCATCGTCAGCCGGTTGATGCCCATCTCGTCGGCGGCGCGGTCGATCAGCCGCTCCATGTAGTAGTTCGCCTCGGGGCGGCCGGCGCCGCGATAGGCGCCCATCAGCGTGGTGTTGGTCAGCACTGTCTTGATGTCGATGCCCATCAGCGGCGTGCGGTAGACGCTCGAAAAGTTCTTGCCGGTGTTGAGCGAGAGCGGGCCGGGCGCAACGCCGGTGATGTAGGCGCCGAGGTTGCCGTAACCGGAGAGCTTTGCCGCGAGGAAATGCCCCTCGGCATCGAGTGCGAGCTCGGCATGGATCTTTTGCGCACGGCCATGACTGTCGGAGAGGAAGCTCGTGGAGCGCTCGTCGAGCCACTTCACCGGACGCCCCAGCGCCTTCGCCGCGTACAGGATGCACATGTATTCGGGGTAGTTGACGTTCTTCATGCCGAAGGAGCCGCCGACATTGGCGGTGAGGATGCGCACCTTCTCGTTCGGCACCTTCAGGTTCTTGGCGAGGTTGGCACGGTTGCCAGCGACGCCCTGCGTCGGCATCTGGATGGTGTAGCGCTCGGTAGTCTTGTCGTAGGAGGCGAGCCCGACGCGCGGCTCCATCGAGACCACGGCGACGCGGGTGTTCTCGATGTCGACCTTGGTAACATGGGCGGCGCTGGCGAAAGCGGCGTTCACCTTGTCCATGTCGCCATAATGGTAGTCGAGCGCGACGTTGTTCGGGATGTGGTCGTAAAGCTGCGGCGCGCCGGGCTTGGTGGCTTCCTCGGGGTCGGTCACCGCCGGCAGCGGCTCGATATCGAGCTCGACCGCCTCGGCTGCGTCGCGCGCCTGGGCCAGCGTGTCGGCGACCACGAAGGCGACGGGGTCGCCAACGAAGCGGACCTTGTCGGTCGCGAGCGGCTGGCGGTTGGTCTGGCGCAGGGGTGAGCCGTCACGGTTCTTCAGCGGCAGGCCGCAGGTGAAGGGGCCATAGCCGGCCGCGTCGAGGTCCCTGCCGGTCCATACGCCGAGCACGCCCGGCATTGCCCTGGCGGCGTCGGTACCAATACCGCGGAGGATGCCGTGAGCATGGGTCGAGCGGACGACCACGCAATGGGCCTGGCCGGGCAGGTTGAAATCGTCGGTGTAGCGGCCCTTGCCGCGCACCAGCGTGTCGTCTTCCTTGCGGCGGACCGGCTGCCCGACGCCGTATTTTTGCAGTGCAATAGCGTTTTCGAGCGTCGAGGATTTCGTGTGTTCTTGCATGGGAATGACCTGAAAAGCCGGCAATTGCGCGTTTTGTGGGCGCCTGGGGGGACCGGACCTCATTGAAATAACCCACCGACCCGTTCACGACAACGCACGAATGGGCATGGTCCTATGTGATGCGTTGTTGCGCATACCCGCCGCGCTGCTAATGTTTCGGGCGAAAAATCAATTCCAGACCGGCCCGACCGGCCGCGGAAAGACAGTTTGTATGAATGACCACACGCGGCTCCGCGACGGCCATGGGCCGCACGGTGAGCTGGAGGGGTCGATGGCGGCGGTGGCGCTGGCCCCCGAACCGGCTGTTCCCGGGCAAGGGGGAACCAGCGTCTACGCGGCGCTGGACCTCGGTACCAACAATTGCCGGCTCCTGATCGCCTGTCCGACCAGCGATGGCTTTCGCGTGGTCGATTCCTTCTCGCGCATCATCCGGCTCGGCGAGGGCGTCTCGGCGACCGGCTCGATCAGCGAGGCCGCGATCGATCGCGCCATCGCCGCGCTGAGCATCTGCCGGGACAAGATCAATTTGCGCAAAGCCAGGCGGCTGCGGCTGATCGCGACTGAAGCCTGCCGCGCGGCCTCCAATGCGGAGGGCTTTCGCAGCCGCGTCGCGGCCGAGACCGGCATCGAGCTCGAGGTGATCGACCGCGAGACCGAGGCCTCGCTCGCCATGCTCGGCTGCTCGCCGCTGGTCGACCCGAAGGGGCGTGGCGCCATCCTGTTCGATATCGGCGGCGGCTCGACCGAGCTGGTGCGGATCGAGCGCGACGCACAAAATCCGGAGCCGCGCATCAAAGCCTGGATGTCGATTCCGCTTGGCGTCGTGACACTGGCCGAGCAGTTCGGCGGTCGCGACGTGACGCCGGAGATTTATGCTGCGATGGAGCAGGAGGTCGCCAACCATGTCGCGCCGTTCGCGGAAGCGCACGGCCGCGATCTCACCGATATGCATCTGCTCGGCACGTCGGGCACGGTGACCACGCTCGCCGGCATCCATCTCAATCTCGCGCGCTACGACCGCCGCCGCATCGACAGCATCTGGATGAACGACACCGACATCACCGCGACCGTCAACAAGCTGCTCGGCATGAGCTACGAGGACCGCGCCAACAACAGCTGCATCAGCGTCGAGCGCGCCGATCTCGTGCTGGCCGGCTGCGCCATCCTCGATGCGATCCGCCGCGCTTTCCCGCTGCCGCGCCTGCGCGTCGCCGACCGTGGCCTGCGCGAGGGCATGCTGGTCGAGATGATGCGCGAGGACGGCGCGCTCAGGGGCTGGTGAGATGGCGAAAGACACCACCGGCCGCTTGCACGTCCAGGTCAAGACCGGCGGCAAGCGCAAATTGTCGTCAAAACTCTGGCTGGAGCGGCAGCTCAACGATCCCTATGTCGTCAAGGCCAAGGCGGCGGGCTATCGCTCGCGCGCCGCGTTCAAGCTGCTCGAGATTGACGACAAATACCGGTTTCTGAAGCCCGGCATGGCCGTGGCCGATCTCGGCGCGGCCCCGGGCGGCTGGAGCCAGATCGCCGCCAAGCGCGTCGGTTCGGTCGACGGCAAGGGCAAGGTCGTCGCGATCGACCTGCTGGAGATGCCGGAGATCCCCGGCGTCGATTTCGCGCAGCTCGACTTCATGGACAATGACGCGCCCGACAAGCTTACCGCGATGCTCGGCGGTGGCGCCGACGTCGTGATGTCCGACATGGCCGCCAATACCACCGGCCACCGCAAGACCGATCAGCTCCGCATCGTCGGCCTGGTCGAGACGGCGGCTGCGTTTGCCTGCGACGTGCTCAAGCCCGGCGGCACGTTCCTGGCCAAGACGTTCCAGAGCGGCGCCGACGCCGATCTGCTCGCCCAGCTCAAGCGCGACTTTGCGACCGTGCGTCACGTCAAGCCGGCGGCGAGCCGGCAGGATTCCTCGGAACGATACGTGCTGGCGACGGGTTTTCGCGGCGTCGCGAAGGCGTAACCAGATGTCGCGACGGGCCAAAACGAGACCCTTGCGAACTTGCCGCCGATCCGGATCTCGATTGCTTTTTGGCGAAGCGACGGTTCAGCGCTGAAATACAATTTTGCCGCCAACCAGCGTCAGGTCCGCCTTAATGTCCTTGATCTGATCGTCCGGCACGGCCATGTAATCCGCGGAGAGCACCACGAAGTCGGCAAGCTTTCCGGGCTCAATCGTCCCTTTCCGCGCTTCATCGAAGGTGTAGCGCGAAGCGGCGCTGGTGTAGAGGCGCAGAGCCTGCTCGCGCGTAATGGCTTCCGCCGCGCCGTATGCGTTTCCGTTCGGGTCCTTCCTCGTCACCATGACGTACATGTTGAGGAAGGGGTTCATCGGGTTGACGGGGAAATCCGTTCCGGCGCCGAGACTGTCGAGCCCCATTTTCGCAATCAACGTCCTGGTCGGCACCGCACGGTCTGCCGTCGCCCGCCCGAGAAACCGCTCGACGGTTGCGGCCTTGTCCCACATGAAGACGTTCTGGAAATCAACGCGGACTCCGAGCTTTTGGGCACGCTCCATCTGCTCCGGCCTGATCAGACTGGCGTGGATAAGGACGAAACGGCGATCTCGTATCGATCTTTCCTTGTCGGCCGACTCGAACGCGTCGAGCACTTGGTCGATGCCGAGGTCGCCTACGACGTGCACGCCGACACGCCAGCCGTTACGATTGCAGATCGAAACAAGTTGCTTGAGCCGCTCGGGCGTCTGCTGCGAAGTGCCATGGTAGTCGTCATGTGAATCTGGATAGACGTCGCGCATCAGTGCCGTCTTCAACGTCATGCCACCATCGTAAAAAATCTTGATGCCGGCGAATTTGAGCCAATCGTCGCCGAAACCCGACGAGGCCCCGTTGCCCGACATGATTGCTTCCCACGCTGTCAGATCGGCAGGCGGCTCAGGCCGAAACATCACGCCCGTGCGCAAGGTCGCGCGTCCGGATGCTGCAAGCTGCTGCAGCGTGCGGATATCGCGGGCTTCCGTTGCGCCTTCGACCGCGCTGGTGATTCCAAAGCTGTTCAGCACGCTTTCGGCAATTGTGAACTGCCGTATCTCATCGTCTTCCGTCCAGGGTGGCACGGCCTTTTCGACCTGATCGATCGCTGTCTCGACAAGCACACCAGTCAATTCGCCCGTAGCGTCGCGCTCGAAGGATCCACCGCGCGGATCCGCAGTGGTCTTGTCGATTCCTACCTTTTGCAGTGCCATGGTGTTTGCCATGGAGAAATGCCCAACGGTGCGCAGGTAGACCGGATTGTTCGGGGCGACGCTGTCGATCTCTTGCCTCGTCAGATAGCGTTTCTCGGCGAGTTGCGACGGCGGATGCCATGCGCCGCCCACGATCCATTCGCCCGGCTTCTTCTTGGCCGCGAATGCCTTGATCGCCTCCAGCGCTTCCGCGACAGTCTTCGCCCGGCCCATAATGACGACATAGTCGCTCAGCCCAGCGGCCTTGAAATGAGTGTGAGTATCGATCAAACCGGGAATGACGGTCTTGCCGGACACATCGATCACTCGCGTCTCAGCGCCGGCAAGCGCCTTGATCGATGCGCTGCTTCCGGTCGCGAGAATCTTTCCGTCTCTGATGGCGACGGCCTCCGTCACGGTGGATCGTTCGTCCAGCGTCAGGACTTTTCCGTTGATGAGGACGAGGTCAGGGGCGTTGAAGTCTCCCTGCTGGGCTGCCGCAGGTCCCGGGCTTGCGAACCACATTCCTGCTCCGAAAACCGCGAGCGCCGCCAACCTGGACACCATTCGACCAACCCTCCATCGTGTTCAATACGCGAACATTTGTTCTGACGTTGATGGTAGGTCCAATCTCGACGCGGTTCAAACGCTTCTTTGCTAAGCCCTCGGCGCAGCAATGACGAATGAGGACTATCCCAGCCGTTGATCCCGCATGTCCTGCGTGTCTTCCGTCGCCACCTTGACGGCGGCGGTTGCCGCGCTCTTGGCGGCGCCCTTGCGGCTTGCGATCTCCACCGCCTTGCGGCCGGAGATCTCGTGGCCGGCATCCGCGGGCATCTGCCAGAAGAACCAGCTCGACGCCGCGGAGGTCAGCGCCACCACGACGAAGGCCGGCGCGAACACGGTGGCATTGAGCTCGCTGACATGGCTGAGCCACATCGTGGTCTCGACCGAGGCGGCGCCGACCGCAACGCCGGCGGAGACCGCGAGCTGCTGGTTGACGCTGACCAGCGTCGTGGCGCGGCTCATCTGCGCACTCTCGACGTCGGCATAGGCGACCGTGTTGATCGCGGTGAACTCGAGCGAACGGAAGAAGCCGCCGACCACCAGGATGATCATGATGATCAGCAGCGGCGTCGTCACCGTGAACAGCGCGCAGGCGGCGAGGAAGACCGCGCTGACGATCGCGTTAACCGTCATCAGATTGCGAAAGCCGAAAGTGCGGATGAGCCGCGCGGCCAGCGCCTTCATGCCCATGGCACCGAGCGAGGAGCCGAACGTGACGAGACCGGACTTGAATGGGGACAGGCCAAAGCCGATCTGCATCAGCAGCGGCAGCAGGAATGGCAGCGCGCCGATGCCGAGCCGGAACATGAAGCCGCCGAAAATGGCCGCGCGCAGCGTCGGCAGGCTCAGCAGCGAAAAATCCAGCACCGGCGATCCCGTGCGCCTGGCGTGGAGGACATACAGCGTCATCGAGATCGATCCGCCGACCACGAGGGCAGCGATCGTGCTCCACGGCAGCAAATTGAGGCCGGCCACCGACAGGCCAAAGGCAATGCCGGCAAGCCCGATGCCGGCGAGCACCATGCCGTAGAGATCGAACGGCTCGGGGTTTTCGCTCTTGATGGGATCGATGAACTTCAGCGCCATGAAGATGCCGAGCAGCCCGATCGGAATGTTGATCAGGAAGATCCAGTGCCATGAGGCGTAGGTGGTGATGAAGCCGCCGAGCGGCGGGCCGATCACGGGACCGATCAGCGCAGGGACGGTCACCCAGGCCATGGCGTTGACCAGCGCGCTCTTGTCGACCGAGCGCAGCAGCACGAGGCGCCCGACCGGCGTCATCATCGCGCCGCCCATGCCCTGGAGGATGCGCGCGAACACGAAGTCGGTGACCGATGTCGAGAGCGCGCAGCCGACCGAGCCGACCATGAACACGCCGACCGCGATCGCGAACACCATGCGCGCGCCGAACCTGTCGGCGGTCCAGCCGCTCGCCGGGATGAACACCGCGAGCGACAGCAGGTAGGACGTGATCGCGAGCTTCAGCGTCAGCGGGCTGGTGCCGATGTCGGCCGCGATCGCCGGCAGCGAGGTGGCGATCACCGTGGAGTCCATGTTCTCCATGAAGAGAGCGGTGGCCACGATCAGCGGAATGATGCGTTGCTTGTCGACCATGACGGATCGGTAATGGAAATCAGAAGGACAGGCGGACTTGCGGCTTATCACCACGACTCGGCCGGGACCATTGCGGATCAACGCATAGCACCTAAATCCTGCGCTCGTTCCTTCGTCGGACCGGGCTCGCACCTTCGTTGCGCCCGGCACGACGGTGGGTGAGCCGCCGCCGGGCTATCCCGCCGAATTTACCTAAAAAAGCCTGTGCATGGCTGGCCAGCGGCCTGATTTGCTTTGATTCGTCGCGCGGCCGTGCTATCGACCCGCGTCAACCCCACCGATGGGCTCCTATTCTCCGGCGAGGCCGCAAGGCACGCCGAGGGCGGCGCTCATCCATACTCATTTGCGGCAGGGCCGCAGGAAGGAGTTGGCATATGGCCACGGTGCAACTTCAAGGCATCCGCGAAGCCTTTACGTTCGACGACGTTCTGTTGAAGCCGGGCCTGTCGGACGTCATGCCGGGCGAAGTCGACATCCGCTCCCGCGTCACCCGCGCCATTCCGCTCAACATTCCGATCATGGCCTCCGCCATGGACACCGTGACCGAGGCCCGCATGGCGATCGCCATGGCGCAGGCCGGCGGTCTCGGCGTCATCCACCGCAATTTCGATCCCGAAGGGCAGGCTGCCCAGGTGCGGCAGGTCAAGCGCTACGAGTCGGGCATGGTGGTGAACCCGCTCACCATCAGCCCCGAGGCGACGCTCGATGATGCGCTCAAGCTGATGAGCGATCACGGCATCTCCGGCATTCCCGTCGTCACCGGCGCCGGCAAGAATACACCCGGCAAGCTGGTTGGCATCCTCACCAATCGCGATGTCCGATTTGCCACCGACCGCCGGCAAAAAGTCTCCGAGCTGATGACGCATGAGAAACTCGTCACGGTGCGCGAGAACGTCAGCCAGGACGAAGCACGGCGGATGCTGCACCAGCACCGCATCGAGAAGCTGCTCGTGGTCGATGAGCAATATCGCTGCGTCGGCCTGATCACCGTGAAGGACATGGAGAAGGCGGTCGCCCATCCGCTCGCCTGCAAGGACGCGCAGGGGCGCCTTCGCGTTGCCGCGGCCACCACCGTCGGTGACACCGGCTTCGAGCGCACCGAACGGCTGATCGATGCCGGCGTCGACCTCGTCGTCGTCGACACCGCGCACGGCCATTCCCGCCACGTGCTTCACGCCGTCAACCGCATCAAGCGTCTCTCCAACTCCGTGCAGGTCGTCGCCGGCAACGTCGCGACCTCGGACGGCGCGCAGGCGCTGATCGATGCGGGAGCGGACTGCATCAAGGTCGGCATCGGCCCGGGCTCGATCTGCACCACGCGTATCGTCGCCGGTGTCGGCGTGCCCCAGCTCACCGCGATCATGGATGCGGTGGAAGCGGCGAAGAAGTCGGACATTCCCGTCATCGCCGATGGCGGCATCAAGTTCTCCGGCGATCTCGCCAAGGCGCTCGCCGCCGGTGCTGACATCGCGATGGTCGGCTCGCTGCTCGCCGGCACCGACGAGACGCCCGGCGAAGTGTTTCTGTGGCAGGGCCGTTCCTACAAGGCTTATCGCGGCATGGGCTCGGTGGGCGCGATGGCGCGCGGATCTGCCGACCGCTACTTCCAGCAGGACATCAAGGACGCGCTCAAGCTCGTCCCTGAGGGCATCGAGGGCCAGGTGCCCTACAAGGGCCCGGTCGGCAATGTCATGCACCAGCTCGCCGGTGGCCTCCGTGCCGCAATGGGCTATGTCGGCGCAAAGGACATGAAGGAGCTGCACGAGAAAGCGAACTTCGTCCGCATCACCGGCGCGGGCCTGCGCGAAAGCCACGTCCACGACGTGACCATCACGCGCGAAGCCCCGAACTATCCGGGCGGGGGTTAGTCGCTAGCTCTCTTCGCTCCGCTCTCTCCTTCGTCATGGCCGGGCTTGACCCGGCCATCTACGTCTTGGGTCTTGCACCGTGCTTCGTGGATGCCCGGGACAAGCCCGGGCATGACGGCGGAGAACGAGGCGCGCTTCGTCTGTTTCGTCATTGCGAGGAGCACTTGCGACGAAGCAATCCAGTCCTTTTCTGTTGACGCGACTGGATTGCTTCGCTTCGCTCGCAATGACAGAAAAGTGGAGGAAGCCATCATGTCCCAAAGTAAATCCCAGCAAGCCAAGCGCATCGTTCTCGCCGCGCGTCCCGTCGGCGAGCCCAAGCCGACCGATTTCCGCATCGAGGAATTCGCAGTCCCAACGCCCGGCGCGGGCGAGGTCCTGCTGCGCACGATCTGGCTGTCGCTCGATCCCTATATGCGCGGGCGCATGAGCGACGGACCGTCCTACGCCGCACCTGTGCCGGTCGGTGGCGTGATGGAAGGCGAGGCGGTGAGCGAGGTCGCGGCGTCCAACAATCCCGACTTCGCGGTAGGCAACATCGTGCGAGCCCGTACCGGATGGCAGACGCACGCGATCTCGAACGGCAAGGGCCTCATCAAGGTCGATCCCAAGCTCGGGCCGATCTCGACCTCGATCGGTGTGCTCGGCATGCCCGGCATGACCGCGTATACGGGCTTGCTCGACATCGGCAAGCCGCAAGAAGGCGAGACTGTCGTCGTCGCTGGTGCCTCCGGCGCGGTTGGCTCGGCCGTTGGGCAGATCGCGAAGATCAAGGCCGCGCGCGCCATCGGTATCGCCGGCGGCAAGGACAAGTGCGACTACGTGGTGAAGGAGCTCGGCTTCGATGCCTGTGTCGACCATCGCGATCCCGATCTCGCCGCGAAGCTGAAGGACGCCTGCCCGAAAGGCATCGACGTCTATTTCGAGAATGTCGGCGGCGCCGTGTTCGAGGCGGTGTTCCCGCTGCTCAATCCGTTCGCGCGCGTGCCGGTCTGCGGCCTGATCGCGCATTACAACGACACCGAGGCCAAGCCGCCGAAATGGGCCGCATCCATGATGCGCGCGACGCTGACCAAGCGGCTGACCTTCCGCGGCTTCATCGTCTCCGACTTCGCCTCACGCCATGGCGACTTCCTGCGCGACATGTCGGGTTGGGTCCGCGACGGCAAGGTCAAGTACAAGGAGTTCGTCACCGAAGGCTTGGAGAGCGCTCCGGGCGCCTTCATCGGGCTGCTGAAGGGCGCCAATTTCGGCAAGCAGCTGGTCCGGGTCGGGCCGGACAAGGCTTAAACTCCAGGGTCTGAAGCGTCTGCTGGAGGGCTGGACCGACGAGCAGTTGCACCGGTGTCACACCCCGGACACCGGTGGTTAACAAAGAGTTACCGATCTGCAACACCTGCCCGTAAAAACCCGTCGGTGTGACCGAGGGTTCATTGACGTTCGGGCGAAGGCATTGAATCATCGCGCATATTTAGGGTGTTGCGATGTTAGAGATCGGTATTTTTTGCGTAATCCTTCTGGCCGCCGGCTATTGGGCGACCATGTTCGTCATGGGTCGCCGCGATGACGTCATCCACGGCAAGTTCGTGCACAGCGAACACGAGGGCGCATTCACGCAAGCCGCGATGCCGGCGCCGCGTTTTCCCGATCGTCCGGTGAAGACGGCCGAGCCCGTCAGAATTGTGCCTGCCCATGATGCGGCGGCCGAACCGGTGACCAGCGACGCGCTGCAATCCTTGCTCGCAGCGATTCAGCAGGACCTCAAGAGCGTCGCTTGAGAGGCGAAGCGCGCGCCTAGTGCGCGCCGCCCATCTGGGCGAACAGCTCTTCGATATCGATATCGACCTGACCGGCCGCGCGGACGTGGCGGACTTCAAAACTGTCGGGAGCGAAGCGGTACTCGACGAGGCCGGTCTCCTTGATCGCGATCCGGTCCTGGCGTGTGTCGTTGATCTTGAAGCCGGCCGAGGGCGCCCAGACGTGCCGGGTGTGGCCGAACGTGAAATCGCGACGCTGGTGCACGTGACCGCTGGCGATCAGCCGCAGATCGATCTGCGCAAACATCTCGATCAGCCGCGCCCGCGCCGGCTGCGGCACGTAGCGGATCGAGGTCTCCGGGGTTTCGGCATCGTCCGGCAAATGGAGAAACACCGGCTTGTGCAGGAACAGCGCGACCGGCCCGCCGTTGACCTTCGCGATTTCGGAGGCCAGCCAGTCGAACTGCTCGGCCTCGAAGGCGAGCCCTGAATTCATCACCAGCGAGTTGAGACCGATGAAGCGCCAGCCGGCGGCTTCGAACGACCAATGGTCCTCGCCGATGATGTCGCGGAATTGCTGGCGGTGCGCTTCCGCGATCGGCGGCTTTGGCGCAGGGCCGATCGCGGTCGGATTGTCGCCGATGTCGTGATTGCCCGGCAGATAGCGACAGTCGACCGGCAGCCCGTCGTGCAATCCCTTTGCAAACTGCACATCGTCGCGGCTCGTCGGACCGTCAAAGGACACGTCGCCGGTGTTGATGACGAGATCGGGCCTGTCAGCGTCGATGTGCTCGCTGACCGCCTGGAAGTTCGCGATCAGGCCGGGAAAGCGCCGGCCGAGATGTGTGTCGGAAATCTGGGTGAGGCGAAATTCTGACATGGGCGAAGTATCCATGGGCGAAGTATCGCCCGCGCAAACGTCGGAACGATGACGCGCGCGCAAAACCCGCGATGAAACAAAGTTTAAAGCACGCGATTCACCGATTGTCAGCGCTGGAAGTCGCGGCTAATGACGGTCTGCGGCTTGCCGCCTTACGGGAAAGTTCCGATGTCCGTCCAAATGGTCTTGTTGCCTGTCTTCGTGCAGGTCGGTCTCACCTTCGCGCTCCTGCTCGGCATGGTGTTCGGGCGCCGGAATGCGCTGGTCTCGGGCGAGACCAAGGTCCGCGACATTGCGCTCGGCGAGCCGAACTGGCCGAAGGGCGCCACCCAAATCGCCAATTGCTACCGCAACCAGTTCGAGTTGCCGGTGCTGTTCTATGCCCTGATCGCGCTGGCACTGCCGCTCCGCCATGCCGATCTCTTCATCGTGCTGATGTCCTGGGTGTTCG
The DNA here is from genome assembly GCF_021458635.1 of Bradyrhizobium monzae. Lineage (GTDB taxonomy): Bacteria > Pseudomonadota > Alphaproteobacteria > Rhizobiales > Xanthobacteraceae > Bradyrhizobium. The sequence continues at coordinate 104,857 of NZ_JAIRDQ010000002.1, read as the reverse complement.
TGGTGACGCGCTTTGTCCATGCCGGCGTGTTCGTGACCTCGAACGATCTCGGCCGGCGCTCGTCGGTCTGGCTCGCGGGCGTGCTGGTGCTGCTGGCGATGTGGATCTACTTCGCACTGAAGATTTTGCTGCTGATCTAGGCGGTTGTTCGCCAATCCTGATCTGAAAGATTCAAATGACTCCCGCTGCCCGGCTGTCCGCAGCCATCGAACTGATCGACACCATCGAACGCGACCGCGTGCCTGCGGCGAAAGCGCTGAAGGAGTGGGGCACCGCGCACCGCTTTGCCGGCTCCGGCGACCGGGCCGCCATTGCCGGCCTGGTCTGGGACGTGCTGCGCCGCTACGCCTCGAGCGCATTCCTGATGGATTCCGATACCGCGCGGGCGCGCTTGATCGGCATGCTGCGCCTCGAGCGCAACATGGACACCGCGACCATGGCCGCTTTGTTCGACGGCAGCCGGTTTGCACCCGAGCCGCTGACGGAGGCCGAGGAGGCGGCGCTCAGCCATCGGTCGCTGAAAGATGCGCCGGCCGCGATCGCGGGCGACTACCCCGAGTGGCTGGATTCCCATCTGGCAAAAGTGTTCGGCGAGGACCGCGCCGCGGAAGCCGTCGCGATGGCGAGCCGGGCGCCGCTCGACCTGCGCGTCAACACGCTAAAATCCAATCGCGACAAGGTGCTGAAGGCGCTTGCTCATCTTCATGCGAAACCGACGCCATGGTCGCCAAACGGCCTGCGCATCGCGCTTTCGGCCGATGCGCGCAATCCTGGAATCCAGGCCGAAGAGGATTTCATCAAGGGCGCCGTTGAAGTGCAGGACGAAGGATCGCAGCTTGCGGCCCTTCTCACCGCGGCAAAACCGGGCGAGCAGGTGATCGATCTCTGCGCCGGCGCCGGCGGCAAGACGCTGGCGCTGGCGGCGATGATGCAGGGCAAGGGCCGGCTGATCGCGACCGACAGCGACAAGCGGCAGCTTGCGCCCATCCATGAGCGGCTGTCGCGCGCCGGGGTCCACAATGCCGATGTGCGCACGCCCAAGGGCGAGGCCGATACGCTGGCCGAGATCAGCGGCACGGCCGACCTCGTCGTGATCGACGCGCCCTGCACGGGAACCGGTACCTGGCGCCGCAATCCCGACGCCAAATGGCGCATGCGTCCGGGCGCGCTGGAGATCCGCCTCAAGGACCAGGCCGAGGTGCTGGAGCGTGCCGTGCCGCTGGTGAAGGCGGGCGGCCGCATCGCCTACATCACCTGCTCGGTCTTGCCTGAAGAGAACGGCGAACAGGTGAGGGCCTTCGTCGGCCGCCATCCGGAGTTTGCGGTGGTGCCGCCGGAGCAGACCGCGAGCGTGCTCTGGGACAAGGCCGAGGAATTCGGGCAAGCCGCGCTGCAGTCCGACGAAGGCTGGCTGATGACCCCGCGCCGCACCGGCACGGACGGGTTTTTCGTCTCGATTCTGAAGAAGGCGGGCTGAACTCGTTCCGCTGTCATTCCACATTGCGCAATTGCGCAATGGGGGCGCCCGAAGGGCGAGCCCGGAATCCATCGGGCGGCGCGTTCTGCGGATCAATAGATTCCGGGTTCTCGCTTCGCGAACCCCGGAATGACCACCCCAAACAAAAACCCCGCGAACCGGAATCCCGGTCGCGGGGTCTCTGAACTCACCGATCTGCCGGTACGTCCGTGGTCAGATCGCGAATTGCGCGGTCAACTAGCCGGCGCGGAGGTTGTCGGCCGAGGACTTGCCGCTGCGGCGGTCCGCAACGATGTCGAAGGAAACCTTCTGGCCCTCGTTGAGGGTGCTCAGACCAGCGCGCTCAACGGCGCTGATGTGAACGAAGACGTCCTTTGCGCCGTCATCCGGCTGGATGAAGCCAAAGCCCTTTTGGTTGTTGAACCACTTCACGGTGCCCATTGCCATAGTCATTTCCTTTCAATTGACGATGCACTCAGGGGGACAAATGCACATTGCTGCGCCCATCATCCCGGTTGGTCGATTTTGGAGAAATACCTGAAACGTGCTCGCCCATTGAAATGAGACGGAGCGGCCCAGTCGTTCGGCCAAGGATCGATCTTCACAATCTAGCGATTTTTTGGGGCAACTTCAAGGCGGCACGCGCTCGTGGCGAGCCGCGAGAACTTTGCTATTTTGCGCTGCACACCGCGCGGTTCCGTCAGTCCACGATGAAGAGAGTAGCGCCCACCGCAGTCGATGAGCGATGCGCGGCGTCGCCGAAATCCGAGACCTGGTAGCTCATTCCCGCCGTGAGCTTGAACTTGCGCCCGTCGCGCAGCTCGCTGTCGAGCTCGCCCGCGAGCACGTACAGGACGTGGCCGCGATCGCACCAATGGTCGGCGAGGTAACCCGGCGAATACTCCACCATCCGCACCCGGAGATCGCCGATGTTGAGCGTGCGCCACAGCGCCTGCCCGGTCTCGCCGGGATGCGTGGTGGCCTCGACCTTGCTCCAGTCGGTGACGGTGAAGGGTGAGGTGGGGAGCTTCATGGGGAGGGTCCTGTTACGATGCCGGCGGCCGACCTGTTAGCGCTTGCTTCCGCCCCAGTCGTGCCCTTTTCATGGGCGGTCAGGGCGTCGACGCGCAGCCGGCTGGTGCCTCGATCCTGCTCGCCGTGATGACCCACACCAGCAGCGCGCTGGCGCTGAGTCCAGCGCCTAGGATGCAGACGCCGGTCCAGCCGGCGGCGGCATACGTCATGGTCGAGGCTAGTCCGCCAACCGCGCTGCCGATCGAGTAGAACACCATGTAGCCCCCGACCATCCGGCTCGCAGCGTCGGGACGCGCGGCGACGATCAGGCTCTGGCTGGTCACATGCACGGCCTGGAGTCCGAGATCCAGCATGATCACGCCGGCCACGACGAACCAGAGCGAGGTATGCAGGCAGGCGATCGCGGCCCAGGCGGCGAGCATCAGCACCAGCGACAGACCAGTGGTGCGCTGGGCCCACCCAAGATCGGCAAGACGCCCGGCATTGCGCGCTCCGAGCGCGCCTGCGAACCCGGCAACCCCGAGCAGTCCGATCGTCGTGTGCGACAGCGACAAAGGGGGCGCCGAAAGCGGCAGCACGATCGACGTCCAGAACACATTGAGGTCGGCGAAGATCAGGAACGCAAATAGCGCGCGCTCGCGCAGGATCGGTTCCTCGACGAACAGCGCCGCCGTCGAGCGCAACAGCGCAAGATACGACGAGCCGGCCATCGCGGTTTTCGGCCCGCGCGGCAGGACGCGCAGCAGCAACACGGCCATGGCGAGCATGAGGCCGGCCGATACCAGATAGACCGTTCGCCAGCCGCCGAGATCGGCCAGCGCGCCCGCGGCGAATCGCGCGAGCAGAATTCCGCCGACGACCCCGCTGGTGACGATTCCAATGGCGCGGCCGCGGCCCTCGGACGTTGCCAGCGTCGCAGCATACGCGACGAGCACCTGGACGACGACGGCGAGCACCCCGACCAGCGTCAGGCCTGCGAGCAGCACGGCAGCGTGCGATGCCGTGCCGACAATCACGAGGCCGACCGCCGACAGCGCGATCTGGCCGGCGATCAGGCGGCGGCGGTCCCGGAGATCGCCGAGCGGCACGATCAGGACCAGGCCGAAGGCGTAGCCGATCTGCGTGAAAGTCACGACCAGGCCGATCGCGGCAGGGGCGATGCCAAGGTCGTCCGCCATCGCGTCGAGCAGCGGCTGCGCGAAATAGACGTTGGCAACGCTCAGGCCACAGGCGAGAGCGAACAGCAGCGCCATCGGCGGCGACAGCCCGCGCCCGGACATGGTTTCGGCGGTCTTCGGCTCGGCGGCAGTGACGTCGTGGCAGGTCATCGTGATCTCCGGCGATCATGTGGTCTTATAATGAGACCAGTTGCATGTGGCGTTGTCTAGTCTTATTTTAGAACCGGATTGGAGGGAGAGGATGAAGCGGACCGGTTTTGCCGAGGCTGACTGCCCGGTGGCACGCGCGCTGGATGCGATCGGGGATTTGTGGTCGCTGCTGATCGTGCGCGACGCCTTCGACGGGTTGCGCCGGTTCGGTGATTTCCAGAAGAACCTCGGCATCGCCAAGGGCATGCTCAGCACGCGCCTGCACAAGCTGGTGGAGCTCGACGTGCTCGAGCTGGTGCCAGCCTCGGATGGCAGCGCGTATCAGGAATATGCGTTGACGAAGCGGGGACTCGATCTGTTTCCCGTCGTCGTCGGCCTGCGCCAATGGGGCGAGGCGCATCTTTATGCGCGCGGCGAGGCGCACTCCAATCTGGTCGACCAGTCGGGCCAGCCGGTCGGGCAGCTCGTGCTGCCGTCGCGGACCGGCCGCCCGCTGACATGGTCCGAGACCAGGGTGCGGAAAGCCGGTGCGCGCAAGCGCTGATCAATGCGGCAGGTGATTAGCCGATCCCTGCACGATCAGCCCCGCATCGTTCACCCGCAGATACTCGCAGATCTTCTTGCCCCGCTCGTTCTCGTAATACACCACCACGCTGTCAGGACTGACGAACACGTCGATCAGCGAAAAGTGCAGCTCCGGCAGCAGCCCGAGCGCCTTGCCCCAATAGGCGCGCAACGCGTCCTTGCCGCGCACGGTGCCGCTGGCGTCGAATCCCATCGCCGGGATCCGGTCGGAGGTCATCACGGCCGCGTCGTCGTAGAGCGTGAGCACGCGCTCGAGATCGCGGGCATTCCAGGCCTCGACCCAGGTGCGGCCGAGCGCGGCAAGCGCTGATGGCTGATGATATTGTGACACGAGCGTTCTCCCTGATTGGCCCCGGTTCGGGATGGGGCAAATTAGGTCAATAATACTTACCTATATTGATTTGTCCATGCCAAAGAAGAATGTGGGCGCGCAGTCCGCCCGGTTGCGGGCAGGGGCGTGGTCGCGTATCTGCTTGCCATGACAGCAGCACAGAACGACCGCTCCGCGTCGACGTCCTCCGTGGCCTCGGCGCACGACAAGATTCTCATCGTCGACTTCGGCAGCCAGGTGACGCAGCTGATTGCGCGTCGCGTGCGCGAGGACGGCGTCTATTGCGAGATCGTCCCGTTCAACAAGGCCGAGCAGGCCTTTTTAGAGATGAAGCCGAAAGCGGTGATTCTCTCCGGCGGGCCGGAGTCGGTGCACGAGGCCGGCTCACCCCGCGCGCCGCAAGCGATCTTCGCCTCCGGCGTGCCCGTGATGGGCATCTGCTACGGCCAGATGACCATGGCGGAGCAGCTCGGCGGCACCGTCGAGGGCGGCCATCACCGCGAGTTCGGCCGCGCCGACGTTGAGGTCAAGACCGAGAGCAAGCTGTTCGAGGGCGTCTGGTCATCAGGCAGCAAGAACCAGGTCTGGATGAGCCATGGCGATCGCATCACCAAGATGCCGCCAGGCTTCTCCGTCGCCGGCACCTCGCCGAACGCGCCCTTTGCCATCATCCAGGACGAGACGCGCAACTATTACGGCCTGATGTTCCACCCCGAAGTGGTACACACGCCCGACGGCGCAAAATTGATCCGCAATTTCGTGCGCAAGATCGCCGGGCTCACCGGCGACTGGACCATGCGCGCCTTCCGCGAGGAGGAGATCGCGAAGATCCGCGCCCAGGTCGGCAAGGGCAAGGTGATCTGCGGCCTTTCCGGTGGCGTCGATTCCGCGGTCGCTGCCGTGCTGATCCACGAAGCCATCGGCGGCCAGCTCACCTGCGTGTTCGTCGATCACGGTATGCTCCGCCTCGACGAGGCCAAGACCGTGGTGGACTTGTTCCGTCACCACTACAACATCCCGCTCGTGCACGTGGATGCGTCGAAACAATTCCTGGGCGAGCTCGAAGGCGTCACCGACCCCGAAAAGAAGCGCAAGACCATCGGCCGCCTCTTCGTCGAGGTGTTCGAGCAGGAGGCCAAGAAGCTCGGCGGCGCCGACTTCCTGGCGCAGGGCACGCTCTATCCCGACGTGATCGAGAGCGTCTCCTTCACCGGCGGCCCCTCGGTGACGATCAAGTCGCACCACAATGTCGGCGGTCTGCCCGAGCGCATGAACATGAAGCTCGTCGAGCCCCTGCGCGAGCTGTTCAAGGACGAGGTGCGCAAGCTCGGCCGCGAGCTCGGCCTGCCCGAAATCTTCGTCGGTCGCCACCCGTTCCCGGGCCCCGGCCTCGCCATCCGCTGCCCCGGCGACATCACAAGCGACAAGCTCGACATCCTGCGCCAGGCCGATGCCGTCTATATCGACCAGATCCGCAAGCACGGCCTCTATGACGATATCTGGCAGGCCTTCGCCGTGCTGCTCCCCGTCAAGACCGTCGGCGTCATGGGCGACGGCCGCACCTACGACTACGTCGTGGGCCTGCGCGCCGTCACCTCAACCGACGGCATGACAGCGGACTTCTACCAGTTCGACATGAAATTCCTCGGCGAGACCGCCACGCGCATCATCAACGAGGTGAAGGGTGTGAACCGGGTCGTGTACGACGTGACGAGCAAGCCGCCTGGGACGATTGAGTGGGAGTGAGGGGGATTGTGCCTTTTCGATCTCTAACGTCCCGAAGAGGCGGCGCGGCTTAGATCATGGGATTTGGGGTATTCATCCATCGATCGGACTCGATCTACGATGACAGCCCAGCTGAGCGGTATCAGTTTCCCAGCCAGTATCTCCGCCGGGTCGAATCCTGTATCGGCGATTGGATCATCTATTACGAACCGAGCAAGGTTACCGAGACGCGCGGCTACTTTGCAATTGCTCGGGTTCAGCAGGTTATTCCCGATCCCGGTACTTCGGGAATGTATCTCGCTCTGATCGAGCCGGGAAGTTATCTCGATTTTGCCAATCCAGTCGCGTTCAACGGGACGACAGGTCCTGTGGAGCGTGGCGTTCTGAATGAGCAGGGGCGAATTTCAGGACGTGCTCAGTCGGCAGTCCGCCCAATCTCTCCCGACGATTTCAATAGAATATGCGAACTTGGTTTGGCTGAGAATGCTCCGCTGCTGCCACGGCGCGATGATGATATCCGCCCGCTCGATCTCAATGAGACGCAGATGCCGTTCAGCTTCGAACAGCAACGCGACCGTGTTAGCCTGATGGTGTCTAGAGTTCTGCGCGATCGAGTTTTCCGCCGTATCGTGCTCCGAGCATATGATGAGCGTTGCGCTGTTACGGGGTTAAAGCTCATCAATGGAATGGGGCGCGCAGAAGTCGCTGCTGCTCATATACGGCCAGTCGAAGCCAACGGGCCAGACATCATTAGCAATGGCATCGCTCTTTCTGGTACCGCGCACTGGATGTTCGATCGCGGTCTGATTAGTTTGGCGGACAATTTGGAGATTCTAATCTCGCGCCAGACAAACGATCTGGATGGAGTGCGGTCGATGATCAATAGGACGGGCCGCGCAAATTCACCGCAGCGGATATCGGATCGCCCGCATCCACATTTCCTGAAGTGGCATCGCGAGCATTGCTTCAAGCAATAGGCGATAGATCATAATGCTACGCGCGTCTGCTGCTGGTCCGTCCGGCACAAACGCTGGATGTCCGTCCAACCGCTCCCGTGATACGAATCCGCATCGTTGCCTCTGGAGCCCGTGTTTATGTCCGCCGCGCCCGCACCTAGCCAGCCCTCCGCAACCCCCACCTCCGCGACCCCGAAACCCTCGGCTATATGCGCGGCTTCCCGCCGGCGCCGGACCGCACCATCACCTTCCAGGACGGCTCGTTCCGCAGCTTTCCAGAGTTGCGCTGGGCCTGGAGCAACATCCGGCAGCTGGTGCCGACGGTGAACGTCTGGCGCGGGGCAGGGCCTGCGTCGGCGCTGCCGCGCGCGGATCAGGACATCGGCGCGGTCGCCTCGACCACGATGGACGGGCGGCCCATGACCTTCGCGCGGATGCTGGAGGAGACCTACACCGACGGCATCGCGGTGCTGCATCGGGGCAAGCTTATCTATGAGCGCTATTTTGGCGCGCTGAAGCCGCACAAGCCGCATATCGCGATGTCGGTGACGAAGTCGTTCACCGGCACGCTCGCCGGCATCTTGATCGCGGAGGGCAAGATCGATCCGCAGGCGCCGGTCACCGACTATGTGCCGGAGCTGAAGGCCAGCGCATTTGGCGACGCGCGCGTGCACGAGGCCATGGATATGACCACGGGTCTCGCATACACCGAAGTCTACACCGACGAGAATTCCGCCGTGTGGGGCCTGCGGCGCGCCAACGGCATGGCGCCGATCCCGCCTGATTATGAGGGTGCGACCAACATCTTCGATTTCCTCGTCGCGCAGGCCAAACAGGGCGAGCACGGCAAGGCGTTTGCCTACAAGACCGTCAATTCCGACGTGCTCGCCTGGATCATCAGGCGCGCCAGCGGTGTGACGCTGTCCGATCTTCTCTCCGAGCGGATCTGGCAGCCAATGGGCGCGGAGGAGGACGCGCATTATCACGTCGATCGCATCGGCACCGAGAGTGGCGGCGGCGGTCTTTCCACGACGCTGCGCGATCTCGCCCGCTTCGGCGAGACCATCCGCAATCACGGCCGCTTCAACGGCCACCAGATCGTGCCGTCGTCGGTCGTCGAGGACATCGCGCGCGGCGGCGATCCCGAAAAGTTCAAGCCGGCCGGCTACACCACGCTGCCCGGTGCGTCCTACCGCAATCAATGGTGGGTCACGCACAACACGCACGGCGCCTACATGGCGCGCGGCGTTCACGGCCAGGGCATCTACATCGATCCCAAAGCCGAGATGGTGATCGCGCGCTACGCCTCACACCCCGTCGCGGGCAACGCCGCCAACGATCCCGTGACGCTGCCGGCGTATATGGCGCTGGCGAAGGAGCTGATGGCGGGCGGGCAGGGCGACTTGTAAGATGGGTAGAGCGAAGCGAAACCCATCATCGCTCTCCAAAAGAAGCCGATGGGTTTCGCTGCGCTCTACCCATCCTACGCGCTGGTTCAATTGATGATTGAGTGGGAGTGAGGGGGGCGTAGAAGCGGCCAACGTGGAGGATGATCGGCGACTTTGTTCTGGCGACGGTCGTCGATAGATAAGATAAGCTACAGGCGTGAAGAAAATCTCTCGGGGCATTCCGGAACCGCCTTGTTCCATCGCGATCAGGAGGTCCACGCAGCCATCGTGGCCTGCGCACATTCGTTCATCACTGTCAGCGCCCGCACTGTCGCCTCAGTCCCGATAACGAAGGGATTGCGAGCGGCCGAGCTCATTTTCTCCAGCTTCTGTACGGCCTCGTCAAAGACGTTATGGTTGGAGATGAAGACGTCGACCTGCTGCTGGCGCGCAATATCCTGAGCCCGCGATGTCGAGTCGAGATAGGCCTGCAGTCGCTGAATTCGATCTGGCTGCTGCCCGAAGTTGAACGCAGTTCCGCCCCATAGCATCGTGCGATGATCCTGGCCGTTCTGCCGGACAGTGAATAGTAGGGAGATGGTACCCTTCGTGTGACCAGGCGTCAGCAGCACATCGACCGTTGTGTCGCCTAGCGTGATCTGCTGGCCATCGGTTACGGAAATCTCGCGCCGCGGCGGCCGGCCCCAGTCAGGACGATCGAATTCGAGCTTTGTCTCCATCATCGTCCAGTCCGCGTCGCTCATGAGAACCTTCGGCGACGCGATGCGCTTGAAGAACCCGACGCCGCCATAGTGATCGCCGTGGCCATGCGTTACGAGAATGATCTTGATATCCGCGGGATCGAGCCCGAGCTTCCGCATGCCGGCGGCGACGATATGCTCGGCCTCATTATCATTGTCCATGGTATCGATGAGTATGATGCCTTCCGAAGTTCGGATGGCCCAAGCGCTGACCCATTTGCTGCCAATAAAGGATAGATTGTCGAACGGCTGACCGGGCGGCGGCGCCGGGAGGCGCATCAGGTCATCGGGCGAGAGCTGCGGTGCGCCAGGCGTCGGCGCGGCCACTTCTCCCAACTGCAGATAGGCTCCAAGATCCTGGCCGGCGGCTTGGCGTGCGAGTTACAGATGTCGTTTTACGACTGCGGGCCGCGCACTCGCCGAGATAGCCGGCAGGCCCGCAGCGACACAACAGGCACAACCGATGATCATGAACCGGCGACGAGACTGCGAGCGAAGATAACGGCGTTCGTCGCTCAACTTCATATTGGCGCCTCGATCTTGCTGCCAAGCCGATTTAACCGCCGCGCGAGCTTCCAGTCAACCACTCCAGCAAGCGGCAAGTAGCTGCCATCGTCGGCTCCAATTTCCCGAGCGTTCATCTCTAGGATGAGATCGGTCTGTTTCGGATCGAGTCTAGCCGTGTTAGCAGCCAAGTTTCGCGTCCCATCCGGGTCTTCACCAACGATCGAATCGATCAGCAATGGGCTCGCTACTGAAGGCAAGTCACTCGCCTGTCGACTCAGGCCGCAAGCTGATCACGTGACCTTGCGGTGACGGCCAGCACCGTCAGTTTGAGTTGCTGCGCGTGACGGTATCGGCACCGCGGCGCCAATCCAATACGGTGACCTACGAGACGGCTGACGGCCTTTTTGCATCGAGAACCTGATCGCACCGTTTGAGCGGAGACATCGAAAATCGTCCAATAGGTGCGGATAGTCGCTGAAAAATTGCGTGATAAATCAGCGTCGTATCATCGGTCAGACCTATCGAGTGGGAGTAGTGGTGCAGGCCACTGTCGCGTAGCCCAGCGTATTCTTGGGAGTGTCTCTCGCCTTCCAGATGCTCTGACCGAATACTTAGATTGGGTTAGCCCATCGGAAATCGGCTATCCACGGCCATCTGGAGAACAGAGCGCGGCAGCGTGGTGAAGCGCGCACAAGGGACAGTGTGGTTCGACGGTGGTGCGGAACACGTTCGGTTACGACTTCGGAGCCCAGTCAAATTTGGGCGCGCCGCACATCCGGTGTCCGGCGCGAACACAAATTGCCTCAGTTCCCTTGGCGTTTAGGCTATCGTCTTCAAATAGAGGCTTGGATCAAAGTATTTGCTTGCTGGCGTGAAGTCCTTGATGCCTGCGTTGGCCATGAAGAAATCTGTCGATTGCTGCAGCCAGTTGGTGACCGTTCCATCCGAGTACATACGTTTCCAGTCCTTGGCCGTGAACATCTTCTGAGCCTTGAATGACTCGTTGATGTCGGCCATCGGCGTCTGGCTATAGTGACCCTTCTGTAACTTCTCCATCGCTTCTGCACTATTGGCCACAATGTAGTCGTTCGCCTCGGCCCAGCCCTTGGTGAGCTTTGCCAGCGTTTCTTTGTTTGGCTCGTAGTAATCGTTAGCAGCTGCCCAACCGCCGATGATCGCTGCCTTTGGATAATAGGCTGACGCATCTGCGAGCTTGACTGCGCCGGGTACCTTGTCGCGAACTGTCACGTTGAAGGGTACCCAGAGCGCGACTGCAGGAACTGCACCGGAAATGAAGGCAGTTACAGCGGCTGGCATGGTCTGGTTGATGAGCTCGACCTCCTTGGGATCGACCTTGTTGGCACGGAGCGCGGTATCCAGGAAGACATGCGCGGTTGTGCCGGTCGCGGTCGCGATGCGCTTGCCCTTCAGATCCTCGAACGATTTGATGCCCTGATCGCCGCGAACCCATAGTTGAGCTGTCGCGACCTCGATGTCGTTGATGAGGAAGACTTTGCCTTGGCCGCGGGCCGGGAAGTTCGAGAGCACGGCGCCGGTTGCAAGCACGTCGAGGCTGCCGCCGATCAGCGCCTGGAAGATTTCCAGGCCGGTGTTGAACTGTCGCAGCTCTAGATCGAGCCCCTGCTTCTCGAAGGAGCCGCGATCCATCCCGGTCCAGATCTGGCCGTCGACGGCAACAGTGTGGAGATAGCCAACCCGAACTTTTGTTTTCGCTTGGGCGATGGCTGGTGCTGCGGCGGCGAAGCTGCCGAGCGCAAGGCCCGCCGTCGAGGTCAGAAAGTGCCGCCGATCCATGGTGTGTCCTCCGTTTTGCCTGTTATTCCGAGAATGAGACGGGACGCATCTGCGCCTGCTGGGCGCGATATTCGTCCATCACGAGCTGCCTGATATGGCTTCGCAGCTCGGCGAATTCCGGACGCTCTTGAATCGACTCGTCGCGCGGGTAGGCAAAGGGAACGTCGATGATCTTCTTGATCCGCGCTGGCCGCGCTGTCACTACCACGATGCGGGACGCGAGGTAGATCGCCTCCTCTACGGAGTGAGTGATCAGCATGACGGTCTTGCCTTCGGTCTCAAGCACCTTGAGCAGCAAGTTCTGCATGTTGGAGCGGGTCTGGGCGTCGAGTGCCCCGAACGGCTCGTCCATCAGGAGGAATTGCGGCTTTACTGCATAGGCCCGAGCGATCGCGAGCCGTTGCCGCATGCCTCCGGACAGGTGTTTGGGATAGGAATTGGCGAAGTCGGACAGGCCCATAAGACCAAGATAGTGGTCGCAGATCGCGTCGCGCTCGGCGGTCGTGACATGGTTGGCGTTGAGCGTCAGACCGAAGGCGATGTTCTGCTTCACTGTCAACCAGGGGAATACGCCATATTCTTGGAAGATGACGCCGCGTTCGGGGCCGGGGCCTGCAACGGGACGTCCGTCGAACAGGACCTTGCCGGTGGTCGGCTTCTGGAAGCCGGCGAGCATACTCATCATCGTTGTCTTGCCGCAGCCGGACGGGCCGATCACCGCAATGAAGTCGCCGTCATTGATGTCGTAGGTGACATCCTCAACGACGTTAAGGCGGCCCTTCGGCGTATCGAAGGCCAGCGAAACCTTGTCGAACTGTGCGCGCTTGTTCATACGATGGCCCGATCCTGCCAGACCAGCAACCGGGCTGTGATCTTGCGCAGGATCAAATCCATGATCAGCGCGATCAGGCCGATGCAGATGATGCCGACATAGATGACATCGAGCAGGAAGTAGGTCGAAGCATTCTGAATCATGGCGCCGAGCCCGCGCTGTGCCGCGATCAGCTCGGATGCGACCAGCGTCGCCCAGGCCACGCCCAACGCCACGCGTAACGCTGTGAGGATATGCGGGACGGTGAGGGGAATGATGACCTTGCGAAAGATTTCGGCTTGGTTGGCTCCGAGCGTTTGTGCGACGCGGATGTAGAGTGGCGTGATCTGCGACACGCCCTCATACATCACGATGACGCCGGAGAAGAACGAGGCGTAGAACAGGATGACGAGCTTGGCGAGCTCGTCGACGCCGAAATAGACGATCACCAGCGGGATCAGTGCGATCGGCGGCAGCGCGCGGAAGAAGTTGATCATGGGGTCGGCGAAGGTGCGGGCGGGGCGATACCACCCCAGCAGGAATCCGACCGGAACCGCCGCGAGGATGCCGAGTGCGACGCCGAGAAAGACGCGACGGGTCGAGACGAAGATGTCGATCAGCAACCCTTCCTTGGTCAGGAGCTCGAAGGATTTTGCAGCGACCTGGTGCGGTGCAGGGATCAGCGAGACGTTGACGAACCCGCTCCAGCGCACGGCATACCAGAGCAGGATCGCACCGATCCACGGTAACAATCCGAGACCAAAGCGTCTCAGGCCAGCTCCGTTCATTCGACGCGTCCACCCAGATTGCGATTGATGTTTTTATAGGTCATATTATAAATAGGATGACCATACAAGTGGCGCCTTTGGTCGTAGACGTCCCAGGCTTTCCCGCATGACATCGCCGCCCTTCACCATCCGCAGCGTCCAGGCCTTTGGGTATCGCTACCCGCTGACGACGCCTGTCATCACGTCCTTCGGGCAGATGAAGGATCGGCCCGCAGTCTTTGTCCGTATTGAAGACACCGACGGAAACATTGGCTGGGGCGAAGTGTGGTGCAATTTCCCGGCACCGGGCGCCGAGCATCGTGTTCGGCTCGTCAACGAGGTGCTCGCGCCGGCTCTCGTCGGATTCAACGCGCCTGAGCCGTCTGCCGCGTTCGAGCGTCTGACGCAGGGAACTTCCGTGCTCGCGCTACAATCCGGAGAAGCCGGTCCGTTTGCGCAGTCGATCGCCGGCATCGATCTGGCCGTCTGGGATCTTTACGCGCGCCGACAGAACGTCGCGCTATGGAGGCTGCTCGGCGGGGCCAGACGCACGATCAAGGTTTACGCCAGCGGCATCAATCCGGTTGGGTCCGAGCGGACGGCAGAAGCGGCCCTAGGGCGCGGTTATCGCGCGCTGAAGCTGAAGATCGGCTTCGATCCGGCAGGCGACCGCGCCAATCTCTCAGCTCTGCGCCGTCTCGTGGGCGAAGGCCTGCTTGCTGCCGACGTCAACCAGGGCTGGGCCATTGCGCAGGCGCTGGAGCTTGCACCGCAGCTCGAGCGCTTCGGTCTTGCCTGGCTCGAGGAGCCGATCCGTGCGGATCGCCCTCGGCGGGAATGGAAGCAGTTGCGCGAGGCGGTCCGCTTCCCGCTCGCAGCCGGCGAGAACATCGCGAGCGACGCCGGCTTTGCCGACGTGCTGCGTGAGCCGGTTCTCGGCGTCGTCCAGCCCGACATCGCCAAATGGGGCGGGCTGTCGGCCTGCGGAAGCATTGCACGCGATATCCTGACGTCGGGAAAGATGTTCTGTCCGCACTATCTCGGAGCCGGCATCGGCCTTCTGGCATCGGCGCATCTTCTCGCCGGTGTCGGCGGCGACGGGCTGCTCGAGATCGACTGCAATGAAAACCCGCTGCGCGATCGCTTCTGCGGTCCCGTGCTTGATGTCCGAGACGGCATCATCGAGCTTGGCGAAGAGGCAGGCCTCGGCATCACGCCCGATCTTGCCTCCATCGAACAATACCGGACGGTCTGATGTCAGCACGCGGTTATGACTACATCATCGTCGGCGCGGGCTCGGCCGGCTGTGTCGTTGCGAACCGGTTGTCGGCTGATCCGTCCTGTCGCGTGCTATTGCTGGAGGCCGGGGGATCGGATCGGAATTTCTGGCTGAAACTTCCGGTCGGTTATTATCGGACAATCTATAACGAACGCTTCTCGCGCCTGTTCAGGACCGAGCCCTCGGAAGGGAGTGGCGGACGTGCCATCGTCTGGCCGCGGGGCCGCGTGCTCGGCGGCTCCTCGTCGATCAACGGGCTGATTTTCATCCGAGGTCAGCACGAGGGCTTTGACGATTGGGAACGCCTTGGCGCCGATGGCTGGAGCTATCGCGAACTCCTGCCATATTTTCGGCGCTACGAACGCTATCGCGGCGGCGAGAGCCAGTTTCACGGCGGGCTCGGGGAGTTCGACGTCTCCGATCTCCGCAACGACAATCCGGCATCGAAGGCCTGGGTCGAGGCGGGTGTGCAGTTCGGCCTGCCGGACAACCTCGACTTTAACGGTGCCACGACGTTCGGCGTCGGCACCTACCAGCTTGGCATCGGACGGCACTGGCGGACCAGTTCGGCCTCTGCGTTTCTGCACCCCATCGCCGGTCGTCCAAACCTGACTATCATGACCCACGCGCAGGTCAGCAGGGTCATCTTCAATGGTCGCGTCGCGACCGGCGTCGAGTGGATCAGCGAGGGACAGGTCCACAGCGCGACGGCGAATTGTGAGATCATCTTGTCCGGTGGCGCACTGCAGTCGCCGCAGCTCCTCCAGTTGTCCGGCGTTGGTCCAGCCGATCTGCTGCGCAAGCTCGGCATTCCCGTCGTTGTCGATTCTCCGGAAGTCGGCGCCAATCTCCAGGATCATTATCAGGCCCGGCTGATCGTCCGCCTGAAGGAGCGAATTTCGCTCAACGATCAGGTCCGCAATCCCGTCGAACTGGCTAAGATGGGCTTGCAGTGGATGCTGACCGGCAGCGGCCCGCTGACGGTCGGCGCAGGGCAGGTGGGTGGCGCAGCCTGCACGGAACACGCCGTCGGCGGTCGGCCGGACGTGCAGTTCAACGTGATGCCGCTCTCGGTCGACAAGCCTGGCGAGCCTCTGCACAGCTATTCCGGCTTCACCGCCTCGGTCTGGCAGTGCCACGGAAAGTCGCGCGGACAGCTTGCGATCAGCTCGACCGATCCATTCGAGCAGCCGCGTATCGCACCAAACTATTTCGCCGAGGAGATCGACCGCAAAACCATTGTTGCAGGTCTGAAGATTCTGCGCGAGATCTATCAGCAGAAGCCCTTTCGTCCGCTGTGGGATATCGAGATGGTGCCGGGCGAGGCGGCAAGGGATGATGCCGGGCTGTGGAATTTTGCGCGAAACACGGGTGGTACTGTGTTTCACTGTGTCGGGACCTGCCGCATGGGGCGGGACGCGCAGGCCGTGCTAGATCCGCAGCTGCGGGTGCGCGGCGTCGACCGGCTGCGCGTGATCGACGCCTCGGTCATGCCGCAGATCACCTCGGCCAACACGAATGCGACCAGCCTGATGATCGGCGAACGGGGTGCCGCGCTGGTCATGGCGTGATCGCTGGCCTGAATTCCGGAGAGCGAGATGGAGTTGAGTTCCAACAGTCACGTCCCGAAATACGCGCAGATTGCCGATATCTTCCGGCAGCGGATCGCGCGTGGCGTCTGGACCCAGGGATTTCGCCTGCCGGCCAACGAGGAGCTGGCGGCCGAGTTCAGTGTGTCCCGCGTCACGATCAGGCAGGCGGTGGAGCTGCTTGCCCGTGACGGCGTGATCGAGGCGCAGCAGGGCCGCGGCACCTTCGTCACGGGGACCGTGCGGCAGGATCGCTGGCTCAAGGTCGAGACGACGCTGTCCGATCTCGCCGACATGTACCGCGACACCTCTCCCGAGATCATCAACATTTCGGAAAGCCGCAGTGATGCGCCGCTGCTCCCCGGGGACGGTAGGCCGGCCGACAAATACGTCTTTATGCGCCGGCTTCATTCGCGGGAGAAGCAGCCATACTGCGTCATTTCCATCTATCTCGACGAGAAGATCTTCCGCAGGTCGCCGAAGCGATTCCGCAACGAGACCGTGATCCCGATTCTCCACGATCTCAGGGACCCTGCCATCGCAAGCGCGCGCCAGACCCTGACGATCGGCGCCGCGGATATCGAGGCGGCGCGGCTGCTGCGCGTGCCGCTGAATTCGCCGGTGGCTGAAGTCCGCCGCATCTTCACGACCGCCGACCGCACCGTGATCTATCTCGGCGAAGTCACCTATCGTGGCGACTTCGTGCGGATCGATATGGATCTGCGACCCTAGCGCCCCTCATCGCGAAAACAGCTCCTGGTTCCGACGCTCGAGCTCTTCCCCGTAAGTACGCAAGACATGGGCTTCGCTCAAGGTGCCGATCGTTGCGCGATGGTCGGCACGGTCGACAACCGCGAGCACATCGGCCTCACTGCGTTCGAACGCCTTCAGGATCTCGCGAACCGGCGTGGTCGGGAGCAGACATTCATCCTGTTGCTGTGCCAGCGATCCGAGCAGTTTGTCGTCCTGATTGGCAAAGGAATGCAGCGTCGCGGCGGGTACAATGCCGGCATAGATGCCGTTGGGATCACGCAGCACGATCTGCCGAACTTGCGCCGGTGAGAACAGCTTTTGCGCTTCGCCGATGGGCGTCGTCGTCA
Organism: Bradyrhizobium monzae; assembly: GCF_021458635.1. Lineage (GTDB taxonomy): Bacteria > Pseudomonadota > Alphaproteobacteria > Rhizobiales > Xanthobacteraceae > Bradyrhizobium. The sequence continues at coordinate 87,403 of NZ_JAIRDQ010000002.1, read as the reverse complement.
GCGCATTCTCGAAATCAGTGCGCATCAGGGATGCCGCGCTCATCTGCCGGACCCAGCCGACGTCCTGCGGGCCCCGGATCACTTCGCCGCGCAGATGAAAGCGCCATGTCGCGAAGCTGTAGCCGAACAGCTCGCGAACGATCAGCGCGCAGACCGACGATGCGACCACAGCTCCAACGGTGACGGAGAAATCGCCGGTGATCTCGAGCGCGAGACAGACCATGCTGAACGGCGCTCCGAGGACGCCGGTCCCGAGCGCGGCGAGCGCCGCAATGGCTGCGGTTCCGGGGTGAAGCGCCAGCGTGGGAAGAGGACCCGTCAGCACTATGCTATAGAGCTGCCCGATCAGGGCGCCGAGCAAGAGCGAGGCGAAGAAGAGGCCGCCGCGAAAGCCGGAGCCGAGTGAAATGGCGGAGGCAAGGATCTTGAACACGATCGTGGTTGTGAGCAGGAGCCAGGTTGGATTGCTGACCAGCAGGATCTGCATGGCGCCATGACCGGCGCCGAGTACGGTCGGCGTCAGCAGGGCGAGACCGCCGAGGAGAAAGCCGCCGATAATGGGCCGCAGGAAGCCCTTGAACACGACGATGCGCTGAAAGCAGCGCTCGGAGAATGCGACCGCGAGCATAACGAGGATGCTGACAAATGCGCAGATGATGCCGATCAACACCGTCTGCCCGATCATCTCGACGGAAACCGGTGAAGGGAATCCAGGCACCATCAGGAAGGACTGGTGCGTCAATTGCCGCGCGACGAGCCACGCAGTGACGGCGCTGGCAATGACTGGCACGAGTCCGGCGGACGTATAGGCACCCAACACGACCTCGAAGGCATAGAAGGCGCCGGCCAGCGGTGCAGAAAATGCGGCGCTGATTGCTCCCGCGGCGCCACAGGCCACCAGGAGTCGCATGTCGTTACGGCGGGCGGCCAGCCGTTGGCCGACGTGAGAACCAAACATCGAGCAGATCTGGGTGTATCCGGCCTCCAGCCCCACCGATCCGCCAAACCCGTTGGATAGCAATGTCTGGATCGAGATCAGCAAGCTGCCGCGAAAGGACACTCGGCCGCCATAGAGCGCATTGGCCTCGATCGCGTCGGCGAGCTGCTGTCCTTTCACGCGCCGGGCGAAGTACAGCGCGATAAGCGCAAGCACTAGGCCGCCGAGCATCGGGATGAGCAACGTGCGCTGCCAGGAGATAACGCCGGTGGCGCTGAGGTGTGCATCCAAAGGAATGTCGAACAGCAGTGCGTGAGAGACCTGGCTGAGGTTCGAGATCGCGACTACGAGCACGCCGCTGAGTAGTCCGACTACGATGGCGACCAGTACGAGGCCAGTCTCGCGATTGCGCACGAAATTGCGCAGGAACAACGGCAGTAGACGGATGCCTGGAGTAGCGGCCGGCTTCGCAGGATGTGGTGCTCGCTCCATCCTATGCCGGATCGCGCAGCGGCTCGGTGCGCACGACGCGGAAGCCGATATTGCTCGACGACGAGTCGGGCGTATTGGAGCTTCGCGCCGCAACGCGGTAGCGATTGCAGTAGGATTCGTGGCAGAGGAAGGATCCGCCACGCATCGATCGGTTGGGAGCAGGCTCGCAGTTCAAAGGGTCTCGTGCTGGTGTAAGGCGGTGATAGCTCGGCGAAAAATAGTCTTCGCACCATTCCCAGACATTTCCGGCGACATTGTGCAGGCCGTGTCCGTTCGGCGCGAAGTCGTGAACAGGTGCCGTACCGAAATAACCGTCATCCATGGTGTTGCGGCCCGGAAAATCGCCCTGCCAGATGTTGCAGCGATGCTCGCCGCCGGGCTGCAGCACGTTCCCCCAGGGGTAAGTGGCTTGGTCCAATCCACCGCGCGCGGCCATCTCCCATTCCGCTTCGGTCGGCAGCCGTGTACCGGACCATTCGCAGTAAGCCTGTGCGTCATTCCATGAGACGTGGACGACGGGATGGTCGAGCCGATCGAGGATGCTGCTCGTCGGCCCCTCCGGCTGCGCCCAATAGGCACGCAGCATCGGGACCCACCATGGCGTCTCCGAAACGCGGATCGCGCGCGTGGCACGCGTCTTCTCAGGCAGCAAGCCTTCGAAGACAAAACTCCAGCCGTAGTGTTCGGCCTCGGTCGTATAACCGGTGGCGCGGACGAAGTCGCCGAACTGCAGATTGCTCACGGTAAGACACGCGATGGCAAAGGGCGATAGGGCGACCGGCCGCACCGGGCCCTCGCCATCTTCGACAAAGCCCCTGTCGCCAGATCCCATCTGGAAGGCGCCGCCGATCAACGCGCTCCAGCGGCGCGGAATCACCGCTGGACTGCGAGGGATCGCCGCTTGCGCAGCCTCGGACGTTGTTGGCTCCTTGCCGACGGCGCCTTGGCTGCAACAATGTGAGCGATCCCCGGCCATGTCCTACTTCTGCTTCTCTTCCTCCCAGAAGGCCGTTCCGCCTTCGGCCTTCATCAGCTCGAGAATCTTCTCGCGCGGGATCACGCCGCAACGATTGGCCCATTGCTGATATTGCGTCGTCATCTCGCGGACGCGGTCTGGATGTTGTGTAGCCAGGTCGTTCATCTCGGTGCGGTCGGTCTCCATATCGTAGAGCTCCCAGGGGCCGGGATATTTCCGCACCAGCTTCCACTTGCCGACGCGCACGGCCGCGTTGCCCTCGTGCTCCCAGAACAGCGGGCCGCGATCGCCATAGGCCGAGGCGAATGACGGCACCAGGCTCTCGCCCTCGCAGGGCAGGATGGCGTTGCCGTTGTATTCCTTCGGATAGGTGGCGCCGGTAACGTCGAGGATGGTCGCCATCACGTCGGTGAGCTGGCTCGGATTGTGCCGCAGACCGCCCCGCTCGGAGATGCCGCGCGGCCAGTGCACGATGAACGGAGTTGCGATGCCGCCCTCGTGGATCCAGTGCTTGTAGAGCCGGAACGGCGTGTTGGAGAGGTTGGCCCAGGCGGTGCCGTAGCTCTGATAGGTGTCCTCGGCGCCGGGCATCAGGGTCGGATCGTTACCGAAGCGCACCGGCTTGCCGTCGCGGGTCTTCGCCTGTGCGATCATGAGCTGGTCCACCAGTTCCTTCGCAGTGACGCCTTCCGGAATGTCCTCGGCACAGGCGCCGTTGTCGGACAGGAAGATGATCAGCGTGTTGTCCATCTGGCCGGTTTCTTCCAGCGCATTCAGGATACGGCCGATGCCCTGGTCCATGCGATCGATCTGGGCCGCATAGACCTCCATGCAGCGCAGTGTCCATTCGCGTTGCTCTGCGTCGGTCCACGGCGGCTGGGTCGGATCGCGATCGGTCAGGCGCCAGTTCGGGTGGATGATGCCGTCGTCGACGAGCCGCTTGAGGCGCTCCTCGCGCAGCTTGTCCCAGCCGGCGTCGAAACGGCCTTTGTACTTGGCAATATCCTCGTCATGGGCGTGAAGAGGCCAGTGCGGCGCCGTATAGGCGACATACTGGAAGAACGGCGCATTTGGCTTCTCGGCCTTGTGCAGGCGGATGAAGGCCGCGGCCTGGTCGCTGATCGCGTCCGTATAGAAGAACGACGGATCCTTGACGGCCTCGTGCTCGATATTGTCATTGCCGCGCGTCAGCGTGTTCGGATGATAGAAGCTGCCGGCGCCGATGATGGTGCCGTAGAAATGGTCGAAGCCGCGCTGCATCGGCCACGCGTCGGTCGGCGAGGTCAGACTGCTGGCGATGTGCCATTTGCCGCTGAGATAGGACGTGTAGCTCTTGCTCTTCAGCGCTTCGGCGATCGTGACGCAGCTCTTGTTCAGATTGCCGGCATAGCCTTCCGGGCCGTTGCTATAGGTGAGGATGCCGATGCCGGTCTGGTGCGGATGCAGGCCAGTCAGGAGCGAGGCGCGCGAAGGGCTGCAACGCGCGGTGTTGTAGAACTGCGAATAGCGCAAGCCGTTGGCCGCGAGCCGATCGAGATTCGGCGTCTGGATCTCGCCGCCGTAACAGCTGATGTCCGAAAAGCCCATGTCATCGTTGAGGATGAGCAGGATGTTGGGGCTATCGGGGGTCTTTGCGCCATTCGGCATGTTTTTGTCCTCGTGATTGACGTGTGGCGGTTTTAGTGGCGGCGCGTCAGGCTGATGCTGAGGCGGAAATATTTCGGCAGATAGACGGCTCGCAAAAGCTCCAGCGCGCGTCCGTCCTTGCCGAAGGTGACACGCTCGATGGCGAGCAGGGGCGAGCCGACCTTCACGCCGAGCAGCTTGGCGCTGTCGGCATCGGCGAGATCGGCGCTGATGGTCTGCTGCGCGTCCTTGATGGTGAGGCCAAGCTCGTCCTCGAAGACGCGATACATCAGGATGGAGACCAGGTCGCGCTTCTCGAGCTCGAGACCGATATCCGGCGGATAGAAGGCGTGCTCGATTGCGATCGGCGTTTGGTCCGCGAGCCGGAGGCGCCGAAGCTGCCAGACGGCGCGCTCGCGCAGCTGCTCGCGCACGGCGGCGTCGTGGCGGTTCGTCATGCCCTGCTGCAAGATCTTCGCGCCGGCCTGGTAGCCTGCGTCGCGGATGGTTTCCGAAAACCCCATGAGGTGGCCGACCCAGTTTTCAGGCTGGTTCGAGCGTAAGAAGGTGCCGCGGCCGCGCGAGCGGTCGAACATGCCTTCGGTCACCAGGGGCGCGATGGCGTTGCGGATGGTGATGCGGCTGACGCCAAAATGCCGGCCTAGCTCGGCTTCGGTCATCAGGCGGCCAGTCGCATCGATCAGCTTGCCGTCACGCACCTGGCTGCGGATGGATTCGCGGATCTGGATATGCAGGGGCGTCGATCCCTCCGCGACGACATCGCTTCCGAGCGGCGTCGGCTTCTTCTTGCGTGTTTGAACAGCCATGGTGTCAGAGCCGCATGCGTGTCGCTGGGTCGAACAAATGAACGTCCTGGGGACGGGCCGTGATCGAGATGGTGTCGCCTTCGCCGGGAATGTTGCCGTCGGCGACACGCATGCGGATCATGGTGCCGGCGCAGTCGAGGTCGAGCACGGCGGTATCGCCGAGGTCCTCGATCAGGTCGACACGCGCACCGAGGCCGCCCTCGGACATGCGCAGCGCGCCGGGGCGAAGGCCGACCACCACGTCGCGCTCACCCGCTGTCGTGGTCGTCGTCTTCAGGCGATGGCCGGCGACGATCACGTCGCCGTCCACATAGCGGGCGGGTACGAGGTTCATCGGGGGATTGCCGATGAAGCCGGCGATGTCGATCGAGTTCGGACGTGCAAACACCTCTGCAGGCGTACCGACCTGCTGGATCTCGCCGGACATGAACACCGCCATGCGGTCGGCGAGCGTCATGGCTTCTTCCTGGTCGTGGGTGACGTAGACCGCGGTGACGCCGAGCGAGCGCTGCAGCTTCTTCAGCTCGGCGCGGGTCTCGAGCCGCAGCTTCGCGTCGAGGTTCGACAGCGGCTCGTCGAGCAGGAACAGACGCGCCTTGCGCACGATGGCGCGGGCCAGCGCGCAGCGCTGCTGCTGGCCGCCCGAAAGCTGGCCCGGCTTGCGGTCGAGCAGATGATCGATCTTCACTTTTCGTGCGGCATCTTTTACGGCAGGAGCGATCTCGGACTTCGGCAGCTTGGCCATCTCCAGCGGGAAGGCGATATTCTCGGCTACCGTCATGTGCGGGTAGAGCGCGTAACTCTGGAACACCATGGCGATGTCGCGATCGCGTGCGTCGGTCGAGGTGACGTCCTTGTCGTCGATCAGCACGCGGCCGGCGGTCGGCGTATCCAGGCCGGCGAGGATGCGCAGCGTCGTGCTCTTGCCCGAGCCGGAGGGGCCGAGCAGGGCGAAGAACTCGCCCGGCTTGATGTCGAAATTGACGCCCTTCAGCGCGGCGAACTCGCCGTGCATCTTGACGATGTTACGAAAACTCACCTGACCCTGGCCGCTCATCGGCGCCCTCCGCCCTTGACTGCACCGACCGTCAGGCCCTTCACGATATGCTTCTGCGCGACCACGCCGAGGACGACGACAGGCAGCATGGCGAGGACCGAGACTGCTGCAAGCTTGGCCCACAGCGTCTGCTCGACGGAAACGAAATTGAACATGGCAACCGTGACCGGACGCACGGTGTTACCGCTGAGCACGACGGCGAACAGGAATTCGTTCCACGCATTGAGGAACACGAACACGACCGTCACCGCGATGCCGCCGCGGACCTGCGGAATGATGATGCGCCACAATGTCTTCAGTCGGCTCGCGCCGTCGAGATAGGCCGCTTCCTCCATCTCGAAGGGAATGTCCTCGAAGTAGGACACCAGCAGCCAGATCGCGAAAGGCAAGGAGAACGACAGGTAGATCAGGATGATGCCCTGGTAGGTGTCGATCCAGCCGATGTTCCGCAGCACCAAGAAGTAGGGGATGATGATGCCGACCGGTGGCAGCATCTGCGTTGCCAGCACGTAGAAGCCTGCGAACTTCTTGCCGCGAAAGCGCAGGCGCGCCAGCGCATAAGCCGCCGGCACCGCCATCAGCATGGTGACGATGGTGGTGCCGACCGAGATGATGACGCTTGAGAGAAGGTTCGGCAGGATCGATCCCGAACCGAACAGCACGTCGCGGTAGGCTTCCCATGTCGGCGTGAACACCAGTTTGGGCGGATAGGCCAGCACGTCGGAATCGGTCTTGAGCGAATTCATGACGCTCCAGATGATCGGGAACGCCCAAGCCAGCAGGAAGACCATGGAGATCGCGAGCAGGGCGATACCGCGAAGGCGTTTTGCGGTCATTTCGCCCTCCGCATCGCAAACAGGATGCCGGAGATGATGATGGTCACGATCAACAGCGCGACGGCGAGCGCAGAGCCGTAGCCGATCGACAGCTCGGTGAAGGATTTTCGGTAGGCATAGAGATTGAGGATCTCGGTCGCTGTGCCGGGACCGCCGGCGGTGACGGTGAAGATCGCCGCGAACGCAGTCAGCGCCACCATGGTCCGCATGATGATGACCATGACGATCGCCGGGCGCAGCAGGGGCAGGGTGATGCGGCGGAAGCGCTGCCAGGCCGAGGCGCGGTCGAGCCGCGCGGCCTCGTAGATGTCTTCCGGGAGCGAGGCCAGCGAGGCCAGCAGCACCATGAACGCGAATGGCGTCCACTGCCAGGTATGGATCGAGATCACCGAGACCATCGCAAGCGTGGGATCGCCGAGCCAGTTCTTGCTGCCGAGCCCTGCATTGATCGCGAGGAAGTCGATGATGCCGAATTCCGGCGCCAGCATGAAGGTGCGCCAGATCATGCCGACCACGGCCGGCGACAGCACGACGGGCAGGATGGCAATGACCCGGAACCAACCCTGGCCGCGCTTCATCTCCATGACCAAGAGCGCCAGCGCCAGACCGATCACGACCTGAAGCGCAACCGTCGAGCCGGTATAGACGAGGCTGACCAGCAGCGAGGTCCAGAAGCGATCGTCCGAGAGCAGCACCTGGTAGTTCTCGAACCCGACGAAGCCGTTGGTGAACGGCATCGCCAGATCCATCCGGAACGCGCTGGTATAGACCAGGAACAGCAGCGGGAACGTCGTCGTGGCGAGCAGCGCAAGAAACGCCGGTGCAAGCAGGGCTGCTGCAAACCGGCGCTCGCGCTGCGCCAGGACGCGGCCGAAATCGCTGCGAGGCGCCTCGCTCGCAATCTCGACCGATGTCACCGCTGTCGTCGTCATGGCTCAGCCGCGCATCATCGGCTCGATGCGGCGCTGCGCATCGTCGAGTGCGGCCTTGATCGTGGCCTGGCCGGAGAGGGCCGACTGGATCGCGGTCGCCATGGTGTCGCCGATTGCAGGCCATTGCGGCACGCGCGGACGCCAGTCGACATCGGTGTCGTCCTGCAGTGCGCCCATTGTGGCCTCGACGAAATTGTCACCGAAGCCACTCATCAGCTTGATATAATCGGGATCCTTCCAGATCGAGGTGCGGTTGACGCCCGAGCGCTTGGTGGGACCTGCGAACTTATGCGCTGTGCGCGCCTGGGTCTCGGCGCTCGCCGCCCACTGGATGAACAGCCAAGTCGCCTTGCGCTTCTTCTCCGGCAGCGCGGAATTGATCGGAAAGCCCCAGTTCCAGATCGAGGTGGTGCGCTTGCCCGAGGGACCCTTGGGCCAGCGGGCATAGGCGACCTTGCCGATCACCTTGGACTTTTCCGGATTGTTGACGACCGAGGCCGACGAATGCGCGTCGATGTAGCTGGCGACAGTGCCTTGCGAGAAGGCGTCGGCGATGTCGGGCCAGTTCCAGTTCGCGGCTGCCGTCGGCGCGTACTTCTTCATGATGTCGACGTACCAGGCGAGCGCCCCCTCGGCCTCTGGGCCGTTGACGGAGAGTTTGCCGCCCTTCATCCAGTCACCGCCGAACTCGCGGAAGAGCGACGGATAGATGTACATGTTCTGGCCGGCGCCGGCGACGCCGCGAAGTGCTGCGCCCCAAACGCGATCATTCGGCGTGTTCAGTGCCGCAGCGTTCGCCATATAGGCTTCGAGCGTGTCGGCCGGCTTCAGGCCCTTCGCGTCGTAGAGGTCCTTGCGATAGACTTGGATCGTGACTTCGCCGTCATAGGGCATGCCGTAGAGCTTGCCGTCGATGCCGTTGGCGCTGCGCCAAGCCGGGATGATGTCGTCCAGCTTGAACCAGGCCTGATCGGTCAGCGCCTTGTCGTTGAGATAGGTGTCGAGCGGCTCGACCCATTTGTTCGCGGCGTAGAGCGCATAATACATGGGGTCCGCGGCGTGGGTCGCGTAGGTGCCGGTCTTCGAGGTCAGGTCGATGACGCTCTTCTGCCGGATCTGTGCCGGCGGAATCTTTTCGAAGCGGACGTCGATGCCGGTGAGCGCCTTGAACTGCGGCGCCAGCGTGATCAGGTTTTCGAAATAGCTAGCCGGGATGACCGCGACCGTGATGGTCTCGCCGGAGACCTGTTGCCAGTCGATTTGCGCGGATTTGTAGGGCGCGAGGTCGGCGTCCTGTGCGGACGCGTGCCGCAGGATGCCAGGCCCAAACGTCGCCAGAGCCGCAGCCGCGGTTCCGGTTTTGAGTAGCGTTCGTCGCGTCGGCTTGAATGGCGTCATGCTGTCCTCCCGAAAATCCGGATTTTAGGCTCCGGTTAGTTAGGACATTTGCTCAAATGTTATAACAAGTCAATCTCTGTGGATTTGATGGCGCGGAAGATGATGGAGGTCGCTTGTGCGGCCCGCGTCACCTGGAATCCCGGTGCGTGAGATCGAGACCACGGAGGCAGCATCTCGAAGCCCCGACCTGTAATATGGTCGAGCTCCGAAGCTGCCAGGCGAGCAGGGAGGTGGATGGATCCGATACCGCGATGATCCGTCATGAACTGTCTAAGTTCCGGGACGGCCTTGCAGGCTGCGTCAACGCTGAGCGGACCTAGTCCGGGCGTGCATCATTTGGCGCACGGATGCGGTCGCCATACTTCGCGGCGATGGTCGCAAACGCTGCCGGTAACGGACCGTCAGTGAACAGGTGGTGACAGTCGTCGAGATGGCCGCCTCGCACGGTCGCGTTGCGGCCGAACTTCGTGGTGTCGGCGACCAGCACTGCGGTGCGCGAATTGGCGACGATTGATTGCCTGGCCTGAACTTCAGCGGCGTGGAAATCCAGCAGCGTGCCATCCTGGTCGACGCCACCGACGCCGAAGATGCCAAAGTCGGCGCGAAATCCCGAGAAGAAGCGTGCGGCCGCTTCGCCGACGACATCCCGGTCGAGCGGACGGAGTGTGCCGCCCGCGATCGATATCTCCACGTCGGGATTCTGCGCGAATGCGGCCGCAACATTCAAGCTATTGGTGATGATGCGAAGATCCTGACGATGAGATAGCGCCTGCGCCACATATTCGGGCGTGGTGCCGAGCCCGATCATGAGTGACGCTCCGTCAGGAATGAACCGTGCGGTCTCGCGCGCAATGCGCTGCTTGGCGTCGGCGTTCAGTCCCTGCCTGCTGCCATAGGCGAGGTTCTGGTTCTGGACAGGTAGGCTGACGCCCCCATGGATCCGGCGCAGCAGTCCCTGATCGCAGAGCGCGTTGACGACGCGGCGGATGGTTTGCTGCGTGACGTCGAACCGCGTCGCAAGTTGCTCGATCGAAGCGAAACCTTCGCCGCGCACAATCTCAAGAATGTTGGCCTGACGTTCGGTGGGCGTGCTGAGCATGGGCTCTCCGTACCACCTAAAGTATCATTCGAACATCGGCGGGGCAAATTTCTATTTCATATGCTGTCATACTATGTTCATATGAACACAATAATCGCTACGCCGATGAATGTTGCGTAGTCATGGGGAGAGACACGGATGGAGCGGTCTGCGTGTCGTGACCGACCTTGCGCTGCTCGGCGCGAGCAGGACGCAACGCGTTTGCGCGACATCTCTTTGCGCGACATCTCTTTGCGTACGTCACGGCAATCGAAAGCGAGCCGGTCATGTCGGCGATCACGCTGAACCGCGTCTCGAAGTTCTGGGGCGCGATGCGCGCCGTCGACGACGTCAGCCTGACGGCGGACGAAGGCTCGCTGCTGGTGCTGCTGGGACCGTCCGGATGCGGCAAGTCCACCACCCTCCGTCTGATCGCTGGTCTTGAAGAGGCCGATGCCGGCACGATCAGCATTGGCGGCGCCGATGTCACCCATCTCACGCCTGCGCAGCGGAAGATCTCCATGGTCTTCCAGTCCTACGCGCTGTTTCCGCATTTAAGCGTGGCCGAGAATATCGTGTTCGGTCTGCGTGTGCGGCGGGTTTCGCGGGCCGAGCGCGATGGGCGGCTCAAGCGCGTCGCCGATATCGTCGGTCTAAGTCATCTTCTTGAACGCAAGCCGTCGCAATTGTCAGGCGGTCAGCGCCAGCGTGTCGCGCTGGGGCGGGCGATCATCGCGGAAGCTCGCATCTGCCTGATGGACGAGCCGCTCTCCAATCTCGATGCCAAGCTGCGTCATGAGATGCGGACCGAGATCCGGACGCTGCAGCAGCGCCTTGGTATGACGATGGTCTATGTGACTCACGATCAGACGGAGGCCATGACGATGGCCGACCGCGTCGTGCTGATGCGAGACGGTCGCATCGAGCAGAACGGCTCGCCGGAAGAGCTCTACAATCGCCCCGCAACGGCGTTTACCGCACGGTTCATCGGCTCGCCGCCTATGAATCTCGTGCGCCAGGGCGATCGCCTCATCGGCGTGCGGCCGGAGCACGTCCAGATCGTCGCCGACGGCGACCGTGCCGCACGCGTCAAGGCCGTGGAGCATCTCGGCGCCGACAGCATCGTTCTCTGCGAGATCGATGGGCAGCCGATCTCAGTACGGCTGGAGGGGTTCAGCAAGGTTCAGTCTGGCGAGGATGTCAGGCTCGCCTGGGACGCTGCGCATGAACACCGTTTCGATTCGACATCGGAAGTCAGGCTCGACGACATCGCCAACGAAGACCGGCTGGCCGCATCCGCTCGATGAGAGGCGCTGCGCCAAAGCGGTCGGACAATACAACGAAGGAGATTAGAATGTTTGCTCGACGAACACTGTTGATGGCCGCGGCGTTCACGGCCCTGTCGCTTGGTACGGCCTATCCGGCGGCTGCGGTGGATTTGACCATGTATTATCCGGTCGCGGTGGGAGGTCCCGTCACCAAGATCGTCGACGATATGGTCGCGCGCTTCGAGAAGGAAAATTCCGATATCGAGGTGACGGCTGTTTATGCCGGCAACTACACCGATACGATGACCAAGGCGATGACGGCGATGAAGGGCGGCCAGCCGCCGCAGCTGTCGGTGCTGCTGTCGACCGACGTGTTCACGCTGATGGACGAGAATGCCATCGTTCCGTTCGACGACCTCGTCAGCGACAAGGCCTGGTTCAAGGAATTCTACCCGGCGTTCATGGCCAACGGTCAGATCGACGGCAAGACCTGGAGCATTCCGTTCCAGCGCTCGACCATCGTGCTGTACTGGAACAAGGATGCCTTCAAGGAGGCCGGGCTCGATCCGGAGAAGGCGCCGGCGTCTTGGGATGAAATGACCGAGATGTCGAAGAAGCTGATCAAGAAGGACGGCTCCGGCAATACCACACGCTGGGGCGTCGAGATCCCCACGACCGGTTATGGCTACTGGATGCTGCAGGCGCTCGCCATCGAAAACGGCCAGAAGATGATGAACGAGGCCGGCACCGAGGTCCACCTGAGCGCACCGAAGACGGTTGCCGCGCTCGATTATTGGGTCGATCTGTCCCGCAAGCACAATGTCATGCCTGCAGGCAGCATCGACTGGGCCACGCTGCGCACCGACTTCCTCGAAGGCAAGACCGCGATGATGTGGCACACGACCGGCAACCTCACGGCCGTCAAGGACGCCGCTAAATTCCCGTTCGGAGTGGCCATGCTTCCGGCAAAAGAGCGGAGGGGCTCACCGACCGGCGGCGGCAGCTTCTACATCTTCAAGAGCGCATCACCCGAGCAGCAGAAGGCCGCCGTCAAGTTCATACAGTGGATGACGGCGCCTGAACGCGCGGCGGAATGGAGCATGAAGACCGGCTATGTCGCCGTGTCGCCGGCCGCTTACAAGACCAAGGCGATGGAAGAGTACGCTAGGAGCTTCCCGCAGGCGACCGTCGCGCGCGATCAGCTTGAGCACGCGGTGCCGGAGCTCTCGGTTCACGAGAACGGCCGGATCTACAAGTTCGTCAATGACGCGGTGCAAGCAGCTGTCACCGGGTCTCAGAAGCCGCAAGAGGCGCTGGCCGCTGCGCAGGCGCAGTCCGACCGTGTGCTGCGCGCTTCCAAGTAAGGAGCGCTGCGGGATGGCGGTTCACCGCCATCCCGCGATCTCAGCATGACTGACACCACCGCATCGTCAATTCCCGAACGCCGCGCGCCGTCGCAGGCGTGGTGGAATGCCGTGAACGCGTGGCTGCTGCTGTTGCCGGCAGCGGTGCTGCTGGTCGCCTTTACCCATTATCCGATCCTGGCGACGATCCGGCATTCCCTGTTCATCACCAAGCGCAACGGCACCGAAGTCTTCGTGGGCCTCGACAGCTACCAGGCGATGGAGGCCGATCCGATCTTCTGGAAGGCGCTGATCAACAATTTCTGGTTCGCGCTCGGCACCGTTCCGACATCGATCGCGCTCGCGCTGGTCATGGCGATCTGGGTCAATCGCAACATGCGCGGGCGGGGTTTTCTGCGCCTCGCCTATTTCACGCCGACCGTGCTGCCCATGATCGCCGTCGCCAACATCTGGCTGTTCTTTTATACGCCGGATTACGGCCTGCTCGATCAGCTGCGCGGATTGTTCGGTCTCGGCGGCTGGAACTGGCTCGGCGATCCCTCTACGGTGATGGGCTGTCTGATCGTGATGGTGATCTGGAAGGAGGCCGGATTCTTCATGATCTTCTATCTCGCCGCGCTCCAGCAGCTCTCGCCGGATCTCGAGGAGGCCGCCTCGATCGAAGGCGCGAGCCGCTGGTACACGTTCCGCCGGATCACGTTCCCGCTATTGATGCCGACCACGCTGTTTGTGGCGATCAACGCTGTCATCAACTCGTTCAAGCTCGTCGACCATCTCGTCATCATGACCAAGGGCGGCCCGAACAACGCCAGTACGCTGCTGCTCTATTACATCTATGAGGTCGCCTTCACGTTCCAGGATTCGTCCTATGCGGCAACGCTGACGGTGGTGCTGCTTTTGCTGCTGAGCGCGGTGGCGCTGGTCAAGTTCGGCTATCTCGATCGCAGGATCCATTACCAATGAGAGGGCGAACGCACCCCGTCGAAGCGATCGCCGCGTGGCTGCTGGCGTTGGTCTGGCTCGCGCCGCTGGCCTATGCCTTCTGGAGCGCGCTACATCCGGCGGCCTATGCGACGTCCTTCAGCCTCTCGGCGCCATGGACTCTGGAGAATTTTGGACGGGCCTGGAAGCAGGCACCGTTCGCCCGCTACTATCTCAACACGATCGTTCTGGTGACGCTGGTGCTGGTCGGACAGCTCATCCTGTCGACGCTCGCGGCTTACGCTTTTGCGCGCTTCAAATTCCGGGGCAGCGGCATCGCCTTTGCGCTGGTGCTGCTACAGTTGATGATCATGCCCGACGTGCTGATCGTCGAGAATTACCGGGCAGTCGCCAAGCTCGGGCTACTGGACACGATCCCCGCGATCGCGCTGCCTTATCTCGCCAGCGCCTTCGGCATCTTCCTTCTGCGGCAAACCTTCAAGAGCGTACCGCAGGAACTGGTCGAGGCAGCGCGCGTCGAAGGGGCGGGGCCGCTCGGGATTCTCTGGCGGGTCTATGTGCCGCTGGCGCGGCCGACTTATGTGGCGTTCGGCCTCGTCTCCGTCAGTTATCACTGGAACAATTTCCTCTGGCCGCTGATCGTCACCAATTCGGTGGAGGCGCGGCCGCTCACCGTGGGCCTTGCGGTGTTCGGCGCCCCGGAGACCGGGGTGGACTGGTCGGTCATAACGGCGGCAACGGTGATGACCATGGCACCGCTGCTGATTGCGTTTCTGCTGTTTCAGCGCCAATTCGTTCAATCGTTCATGCGGGCAGGTATCCGATAATGAGGCTCCTCACCTGGAACATACAGTGCGGCAAGGGCTGCGACGGCGTAACCGATCTGCCAAGGATCGTTGCGGTCGCACGGCAGACGCTCGACGCGGACGTATTCTGCTTCCAGGAGGTGAGCGCCAATTTCTCGAGGTTCGGCGATGGAGTTGACCAGAGCGCGCAGCTGGCGGCCGTGCTGCCCGGCTACTCCGCAATATTCCGACCGGCAATCGAAACGATGGATCGAGAGGGCACCCTCCATCGTTTCGGCAACATGACGCTGTCGCGTTTGCCGGTGTTGCAGATCGCCAATCACCTGTTGCCGTGGCCACGCGCAGCCAAGGTGCGCAGCATGCGCCGTCACGCCCTGGAGGTGACGGTTCAGGCCTCGTTCGGCGCGATCCGCATCGTCAACACACATCTCGAATTTCATTCGACCGAACAGCGCGAGGCGCAGATCACGCGACTGCTGGACTTGCAGGAGGACGCATCAATGAGCCCAAGACAGGCCGGCTCCCGGCACGATGAGCCGTATGAGAGCCAGACGGTCGCTGTGTCTAGCCTGATGTGTGGCGATTTCAATTTCGACGTTGCCGATCCCCAGCACGCCCTGATCGACCGCGCCAGCCGGCCCGGTCTCAACTATCGGGATGCGTGGACCGCCAATCGTCCCGGCCGCCCGCGGGCGCCAACGTGCGGAATCTACGACCGCGTGCAATGGGCCAAGGGGCCGGACTGTCGCGACTTCATTTTCGTGACGGAGGACTTGGTCAGTCGCGTGCGCAGTATCGAGGTCAACGAAGCAACCGATGCTTCCGATCACCAACCCCTCGCGCTCGAGCTGGCGGACTAGAGCGTGGCGAAGTCATCAAAGCTTGTCGTCGCAAGGAAGGGCAGAGTGCTCCTGGTCAGGCGGCGGCGCGACAAGCGCTGGATGTTTCCGGGAGGTCGCAGGCGGGCGGAATCGTGGGTATCGGGGCGGTGGAACGAACGCTGGGCACCGTTTGGGCGCGCGCGGGTCACGAGGTGTCTTTGGCTCCCGCGATCCAGTCCGGGCTGCAGAGGCGACCGCGGGTATCTCTCGCGCGCGCACAGCGACGCAGGAAGAGGCCGTGGCATTCGGTGATGTCGTGCTGTGGACGCCGCGCGGCAGAATGCCCGTCGACCCAGACGCGCTTGCGGGCAGGCGATGGTCCGAACCTCAGATTGATATTTTGAGGACAGGCGCTCTCGGCGTGTTGACACTATACGCCGCGGTTTCGAGTGTCCGCAGCTCGCTCGAGATCCCACGCCCGCTGCAGGCGCTCTGTGCTAGTTGACTTCAATACGCGGGTCCAAGCGTTGCCAAGCGCCTTGATGCCTTCGTGGAGACTGGAAGCGTTTCCGACCGACCAATCGGGCAAGCCCATGGGGATGCTGATCGACCAGCGCCAATTGTCTCCGGAACGATGCAAGCTGCCGATTGCATGCTCTTCGTAGATAACGAGGTAATGGTCCTTGACGTCCGGCCACCGAAGCTTCGCCTTGAGTGAAATGGTTTTCATGAAAGGCGGCGTGTGAGTGTGAGGGGGCCGACGACTAATTCACCCGATGCAAAGACTATCCAGTACGGAGGCGACCAGGACATCTGACAGAGCTCAGGCTCCGGGCGATTCGATTTCGCGTTCCGACGTGCCGCAGGTCAGGTCCTTGCCTTTGCGTCGAAAGCCGCTACCGACGTCTTTGCGCGTTACGAGTGGAGGACTCGCCAGCATGCCTGGCGCTTCCAAGCTTGATAAGCTTGTGTCGATTTGGCACTATGCCGACATATTGGGAGAAAGTCATGTACAAGCCATTCCTTGTTGCGATTGCCGCCGCCGTCTGCATATGTGCATCGCCGGCCAGCGCTCAGGGCGGTCCGTATCCATTTGGCGACGAACCGTATCGGCTGAACTGGTATTCTGATCCCGAGATCGCGACCGGCTGCTGGAAGTGGAATTGGCAGCAATACCAGTGGGACAACTACTGTCCGGTTTATGTACGCCCCAAGGCTTACATGTACCCGCGCGCGCGGGCGGTTGTCGTTCGCACCAAAGGCTAGCGCGGTATGGTTACGCAGCGCCTTGCAGGCGCTGCTCGGGCTCGCCAATCAGTAGTTCTCGATCGTGCAGGCGATCTGGCTGTGCTTGCCGAAATTGAGCAAGGCATTGCCGCGGAAGCCGTCGACCCAGACACCGGGACCGGCATAGCGATATCCGACTCCCATCGGGACCAGGCGCACGTGCACGCCGCCGGAATGGCCGGTTTGCAGCGACGCCGTCACAACCTCACCAGCCACCGACACGGCGATCGGGCAAAGAGGATATTGCCTGCCGTTCTCGCAGGTGAAGACGAGTTCCGAGCAATTCCCGATAGCGGTTGGCCGCGCCATCAGGCCGAGATCAGCGGCGGCCGCCGGGTGCACGCTTGCGGCAAGGCTGGAGCCCAGCACCACCACCGCCGCCGCAATAAGCTTGCCTGGTCGATTGCGCATTGTTGCTCCTAAATAAAATCAAAAACCAATCAGAACCGAAGGAAGCAAGAAACGGCTCAAACGTCAAACCGTTGCAGCCCCGTTGATCGCAAAGATAATTCGGCCGTTGCCGTTCTGCATCAAGTCGCCGTGGGGAAGGATGTGCGCCGCACAGGGCCCTGCCGATTTGTCGCACAGGGCCGGAGTACACGCTTATCCGGATACAGTTGTGCGCCTGGATTACGCCTTCGGGTAAGTAGCAAGGACAGCTTCCTTCCGGAATACCTAACGGGCGGTTTCGCGCCCGCCTCACGTTCGGCAGGCACCAGATCTCTTGCTGTTCTCAAGCCGATGACGGCCGCATGCAGTCGCAGACGAACGTGTTGATTGGATGAATTGAATTGCATTTGCTGCCCGCGGCACGCTCTCAGCATCGCATCGCATCGCACCAAATCCTCGGACGCCATGTGATCCAGCGCGGAGATAAGATTCTGGACATCGTGCCGGAGCAGGATTCGCTGACCATCGAAGCGCAGATCGCGGTCGAAGACGTCAGCGACGTCCACCCGAACATGCGTGCTGAAGTTCACCTGACCGCATACAAGCAGCGCATCGTGCCGATGATCCACGGCGAAGTGATCCAAATTTCGGCCGACCGCGTGACCGATCCGAAAACCAACAATCCCTACGATACCGTGTTCGTTCGGGTTGATCAGGATGAACTGGCCGCAATACCGAACCGACCGGCTTGAGTACGACCAAGGCACGCCGACGGCCGGTTTCGTCCAACCCCGCGTAGGAAGCGTTGCTCCTGAAAAGAAGAAACCGCTAGATCTTCTGCTGGGCCCCGGGGCCAGCAACGTTGACCGTGATTTTCTGAATTTCCGTCCGACCACCGGCATACTTGACCTCGATCGTCACGAGGTCATCGCCGATGAAATCCGGCTGCGATCTGTAGAATGCGACGTAGGCCGGTACTTCCAGTGCGAGACAAGCCTTGTAGTTGGTTGCTTTCACTTTCGCCGGCTTGACGGTCACCTTCCCGGATGCAGGCGCATTGACCAGGCGGATCGTCGGCAGTGGCCCCGACGTGCAGTCGGGCAGCACGTTGATGAAGACGCCGATCCGGGTGTCCTTGTTGGCAAGGCTCTTGATCGTCCGCTCTACCGGAGGTGTCGCGTCCTCCGCCCCTGCGGGTGCACCGAATCCCACCAGCATCACGACGAAAGAGGACGATAATACCCTCAGCGGTCCCGCCAGGCATGCCATGTTTTCCCAGTCGACCGGCTGCAAGATGCTCATTTCAATGCCTTTTTCCGTGGGCTCTGCGGCGCAGACACCAATTTACCACGCGTGAGCAAATAGTCGTCGTTAACTAGTTGATTTCGTTGACCCCGGATGCAGTTAACAATAGCTTAATAGGGAAATTTTTCGACTTACTTTCCGCAGACTTGATTTTTAGCTGCACAATGTTTTGGCAGGGGTAGATTATGAACGCTCAATTTCAGGTAGCGCAGGCTACCGGCACGGCTACTCCGACCAACGCAACTCCAGTTCGAACTTTCACTCTGGCGAAGCCGCTGACGGACCAGGCGGTAGTCGTACACCTCGGATATGACCAGAAGGTCAAGCTCGATTTCTCGTCGATCGCCAACGAGAAGATCACGCTCGTCCACGTCGGCGAGAAGCTGATCATTCTGTTCGACAACAAGTCGACGATCACAGTCGATCCGGTGTTCGACTCCCGCCATGACGGCCAGGACCTGCTGTCCATCGAGCTCGCGCCGGGGCGCGACGTCAACGTTCAGGAGTTCGCGAGCCTCTTTCCCATCACGACCGATCAATCCGTTCTGCCTGCCGCAGGTGACGGCAACGGCAACGCCCAAGGAAGCGGTGCCAGCTTCTCCAATGCAGCGGTGGATACGTTAAACGCCGGCAATCCGCTGGACCTGCTCGGACAGGAAGAGCTCGGAAATTTCGCCCTCAATCCCGAGACATTCGCAGGAGTGCCCGATACGACGATTGCCCCAGTTGCAGGCTTCACGCTCTCGGGCACGATCGTCATCCATGACGAAACCACTGATGTGCAAATTCTGAACGGCGCGAATGATCTAGCCAATGCTGTTTTGCCTGCGGTCTTCTCTCCTGTCGGATTGATCGGCTGGGCCGAGAGTGTCGTGCCGGAAATTGCGTCATCGAGCGCAAGCTTCGGAAGCGGCGGCACCGGAACGACCGCCTATGCGCTGACCACCTCCAGCGGCGCGGCCTTCGCCGGCATCGATTCCGGCCTGCAGGCGACGGTCACCGGCAATGAAATCTTCCTGTTCACCGAAGGCAATCTTGTCGTCGGCCGGGAAGGCTCCGGTGGCGTGGCCGATCCGAACGGTGCGGTCGCCTTCCAGCTTTATCTCGATCCTGCAACCCTGAAGCTTGACGTGGCTCAGTATGAAGCCATTAAGCACGGCGCCGCGTCCGATCCTGACACGAGCGAAGGCGCGCAGCTCGCCGACGTGGTGTTCGTGCAGCAGACCGTGACCGACGCGGTCAGCAATACGGCGACTGCGGTTTCGAACGGCTCACTCGGCGTGTCCTTTCTCGACGACGGTCCCGCGGTCACGCGCGGCGAGGGCAGCGAGCTGCCGTCCATCGGCCTGCTGAATTTGGACGAGACGATTGGCCATGAAGAGAGCCCGCTGATCGATCGTTACAATACCGGCGAAACCGAATCGGACGGCGTCGCGCCGAACGGCACTCTGGACGACACCGGAGTGACGACCGTCACCGTGTCCACCGCGCCGACGCAGGCCCAGGCGATCGGGGAGTTGTCGACGCCGGCGGGCGGACTCATCAATCTCTTTCCAGCGGCGCTGGTCGATTTCGGAACGGATGGCCCCGGCCCGGACGGTGGCGTCAGCAACGTTCTCACGCTGGTGCTGTCGAGCGCGACGGTCGGCACGAATCTGACGGCGACGGCGCTCGCCGGGACTCCGCTCGCAAGCCTCGACGCGGCCGCGCGCTCCATCGTGCTGGTCCAGGTCAACGACACCACGATCGAGGGTCGGATTGTCGGCGATGGCGTTGCCAACAACGGCGACGAGTACGTCGCCTTCCGCATCTCGCTGGAAAACGCCAGCGATCCTGCGACTGCGCATGTCACGGTCGACCAGTTCCTGGCGATCGATCACGGCGGTTCGGAAGACCCGTCGGTGTTCGACGAACAGATTCTGCTCCACCTCACTGGTGCTGATACGCTCGGCCTGCAACTCACGACGACGGTCACCGACGGTGATGGCGACCACGACAGCTCGACGGCCCAGGTCAATCTGATCGGCAGCGAGAATTCGTTCATCGCGTTCGACGACGACGGCCCGACGATCACGCGGGACGAGGGCGAACATCCGACGAACGTCGGACTGCTCGACCTCGACGAGACCATTGCCCACGGCGACAGCCCGCAGCCCGATACCTACAACGCGGGCGAATCCGAATCGGGGTTCGGACCGCCGAACGGCACCGCTGATGATAAGGCCATCGCCGTTACCGTCGCGACCCATCCGACCCAGGGGCAGGCGATCGGCGAACTGTCGACCACCGCGGGTGACCTTGCGGAGCTGTTTGACACAGCCATTGTCGACTTTGGAACGGACGGTCCGGGCGCCGAGGGCGGCATCAGCAACATCCTCAAGCTGGTGCTTTCCGGCGAGACGGTCGACACGAACCTGACTGCGACCGCGCTGGTCGGCACGCCGCTCGAGAACCTCACCGCGGCGCAGCGTGCCATCGTGCTGGTTCAGGTCGACGACAATACGCTCGAAGGGCGGATCGTCGGTGACGGTACTGCCGAGCACGAATACGTTGCCTTCCGCATAACGCTGGAAAATGCCAGCGATCCGTCCACGGCGAAGATTACAGTCGATCAGTTCCTGCCGATCGATCACGGCGGCACCGAGAATCCGTCGCAGTTCGATGAGCAGGCGATTTTGCACCTGGTCGGGAACGGGACGCTTAATCTCGAGCTCACCACGACTGCCACCGACGGCGACGGCGATCAGACCACCTCGTCGGCTCAGGTCAGCCTGATCGGTAACGAGAGATCGTTCATCGCCTTCGACGATGATGGCCCGGCGGTGACGGTGTCGGTGACGGCAGGCTTTGCCGTCGTTCATGACGAGACCCTGCTGTTGCAGAGCCCGCCGTTCGGCGACGACAATGACATTCTGTTCACGCCCGTTTTCAACGGCGTCAGCAATCCCGGGCACGACCCGCAGGTTCTGTTCGGTCTTCCCATCGGGTACGCGCGGAGCAATGTCGCGGCGCTCACCATCGACAATGTCGACTTCGGCACTGACGGCGCGGCCAAGACGGGCGCCCAGGTCTTCTCGCTGACGCTGGCCGACGCGCAGGGCCACAGCACGACCGGTCCGATCGATTCCAACCTCACCACGACGGAAGGGAAAGAGATATTCCTCTTCGTCGAGAACGGCCTCATCGTCGGTCGTTACGATGGGTCCGATCAAGACGATGTCGTGACCGGCACCAACGATCCGGCCGCATTTGCGATCGCGATCGACCCGGTGAGCGGCAAGGTCTCCGTCGTCCAGTATGTTTCGCTTCACCATGACAGCGCCGATATCGGTGGCGATATCGATGAGGCGGCCTCGCTGGCGAACGCCCTCGGCCAGGTCAAGGCGACCTTGACGGTCACCGACGGCGACGGCGATCACGCTTCGGCGTCCGCCGAGATCTCCGGCAGCATTCAGTTCGAGGACGACGGCCCGTCGGTGGCGGCGACGGTGTCTCGCAGTTTCGGGGTGACGGCGGACGAGACACCGGGCAACCAGGCGAACGACGTTACCGGCCCGCTCCAGATCTTTGTGGGCGTGCAGAATCCCGGCGTTGATCCGGATGAGCCCGGATCGCCGCTCGCCTATGCGACAAGCAGTGGAGCGGCGTTGTCGATCCTGCCGTACTTCGGCGTCGACGGACCCGATTCGGCTGCGGCGATCACCTATTCGCTCGATCTGAAATCGTCCAATTCCGGCGTGACGTTGACGGACGGAACGCCGATTACGCTGTCGCTGGACAGCGCGGGCCGGGTGATCGGCACCGTGGGCACGGATAATTTGCATCCCGAACTGAGCGGCACCACCGCCTTTGCCGTGGCGATTGATCCGGTCACTGGCAAGGTCTCCGTAGTCGAATATCTCTCGCTCCATCACTCCGATACGTCCAATCCGAACGATCAGATTTCGCTGGCCGCGGGCTCGATCTCGGCGGTCGTCACGATCAAGGATGGCGATGGCGACACGGCGTCCGCTTCGGCGGATATTTCGAGCAAGATCCACTTCAACGACGACGGCCCGACGCTGACGATCGGCACCGACGTGACCACGCCGGAATTCGTCGCGATTTCGCTCAATCTGGACGAGACAATTGGCCATGAGGGGTCGCCGCCGGATCAGTACAACATCGGCGAGAGCGAGTCGGGCGGCGGAACGCCGAACGGACTCGCGGACGACACTGGCAACACCACCGTGACGTTCACGACGGACGCGGCCTCGACGGCTCAGATCGGTGAGCTGATGACGGGCGCGGGGCTGCTGGCTCCGCTGTTCACGAATGCGGTGATAGATTACGGGGCTGATGGTGCCGCCTTGGTCCACCCCGTCACGTCCGCGCTCAGCCTC
Organism: Bradyrhizobium monzae; assembly: GCF_021458635.1. Classification (GTDB taxonomy): domain Bacteria; phylum Pseudomonadota; class Alphaproteobacteria; order Rhizobiales; family Xanthobacteraceae; genus Bradyrhizobium. The sequence continues at coordinate 64,679 of NZ_JAIRDQ010000002.1, read as the reverse complement.
GTCCTGACGGGCGCGCCCGAACTTGGCGGAATCAAGACCAACCTTGTCGCTACCGCGTTGGCGGGCAGCCTGCTCGATGGCACCTCACAGGACCACCGGACCGTCTGGTTGACGCTCGAGGGCGACCAGATCGTCGGCCGCGTCGGTCACGATACGCAGTCGACGGGCGACGATTTCGTCGTCCTGCGCATCTCGTTGAGTTCGACGGATCCGGCCACGGCACAACTCGTGGTCGATCAATTCCTGCCGATTGATCACGATGCCTCGGAACCCGCCGGATCGCAGCTGCCCGAGAATCCCTCGCTGTTTGACGAGTCGGTTTCGCTGCTGGCGGCTGTGGCCGGTCAAAGCGTCGGCGTGAAGCTGACCGTGACGGTGACGGACGGCGACGGTGACCATCTCACGCAATCCGCCACGGCGACTCTCATCGGCAACAGCAGTTCCATCGTTTCCATCGACGATTCCGGCCCGACCATCGCCGCTTCGGAGGATTGCGTCGATACGCCGCTCACCTATGTCGGCATCAAGGCGGGCAACGTCGACGAGCGCGGTCTCGATGGTCCGAGCGAGCAGGACGTGCTCCTGTCCGCCATCGGTCAGGGCAATGGGCCGAACCCGAACACGATCAATACGACAGGAAGCGACATCGGCGTCGGCAACCAGTCGATCGAGGGCCATGAGGTCCACGGAGGCAACGACCAGCCTGCGGAGATTCTGCGGCTCGACTTCGTCAACAATCTCACGTTCCCGGCCAATACCTTCGCCTATAATGGTCATTACGAGGTGGATGCGGCTTCGTTCACCGTCCAACAGATCCAGGGCAGTGCGAGCAACACGGCGACGGTTTTCGTCCAGGTCTTCAACGCCAACGACAACAGCGACTTCACCGATGACGGCAATCCGCTGCCGATCACGCTGAACGACGTCACCGTCACCGGGGATGCCAGCTACACCAAAATTCCGGTGTATGACGGCAATACACTGGTCGGCGTCGTCATCGTCGGTCTGAACGAAGGGGCGACCGTCACGGTCAATACGACGGACGACTTCAATCGTCTCGTCATTTCCAACTACGACAATGTCGCCTTCTCGAGCACTCCGAACGGTGCGCCGACTCTTCCAACCGACCCGGCTGATCCGCAGGAGCTCAATGTCGGTCATCCGTTCTCGGTCAGCGGCATTTCGTCGGTCGTTTGCGCTCCGGCCACGCTCAGCGTCACGCATGACGAGAGCGCGGGATTTGCGCCGCAGTCCGGCCCGAACCCGGAGAACGACGTCGATCCCGTGACGGCCCCGAGCGTGCTGATGGCCGCGATTGCCGGCGCCCCGATCGTCACGGTTCTCGGTTACGCCGAATCGAGCGGTGCCGCGACCAGTCTGTTCACGACGCCCGATTTCGGCACGGATGGACCCGGCCCGGCCGGAGGTGTGACCTATCAACTGACGAACTCCGCCGGTGGTGGGTTCACCGGCCAGGATTCCGGGCTGAACGCGACGGTCGGGAACCACGACATCTTCCTGTTCACGGATTCCACCAACCCGAACATCGTCTGGGGCGTCGACAGCAACAACTTCCAGACCGGCGAGAAGGTGTTCGCGCTCTATGTCGACACCGACGGGCATCTGTGGGTCGCACAGTTCGCGGCGATCGCGCACAATGTTGATGGCTCGACGCCTGCTGCCTATGACGACGAGGTCTCGATCACGAACGGCCTCGTGTACATCTCGGCCACCGCGACCGACGGTGACGGCGACACCGCCCATGCGGTTTCGCCGGCCGGGCTTCACATCAATTTCCAGGACGATGGTCCGCATGCTGTCGCGGAGGCGTCGCAGGACGTCCTCGAAGGGTCTGCTCCGGTCATTGGTCAGCTCGATTTCGATCCGGGCGCCGATGGCGCGACCGTCACGCAAATCAACGGCGTGACCCTGTCGTTCGGGCCGGACGGGTATTCTCAGGCCGTCTCGGTCACCCATGGCAGCCTTCAGGTCACCGCCGAGGGTGCCTACAAGTTCGTTGCTCAGGCCGATGACGTCTACAATACCGGCGGGCCAGCGAACTTCACGTACACCGTGACAGATGGCGACGGCGATACCTCGACATCGACGGTATCTTTCGTGGTCGCCGACGACAGCGATCCGACCGCGGTGACGTTGAACGACGTAACGGTGAACGAGGGCGTCGGCACGGCGACGATCTCGGCCAGCGTGGATCATGCGCCGCAGGGCAGCGACCTCGTGCTGACTCTGAGCAACGGCGCGACGATCACGATCCTTGCCGGTCAGACCACGGGTGTCTCGACGCCGTTCCCGGTGCAGGGCGACGATCCCTATGTCGATCACGAGAGCTACAGCGTTTCGGTCACCGACGCGACCGGCGGCAATTATGAAGCGCTGAACACGACCGACACGGCAACGGTGACGGTCAACGACACGATCGATCCGACCACGGTGAACCTGAGCGCCTCGACGGTGCTGGAGGGCGGGATCGCGAACTACGTGTTCACTGCGACGCTCACCAATGCCTCGCACGGCAATACGGTGATCACGACCGACCAGGGCGTGATCACGGTCACCGATGGCAACACCACTGGAACGCTGACGATCGCGTCGGGCAATGGCGAGGATCCCTACCTGGACGCCAGCCAGTTGACGGCGAACATCACCAATGCGGCCGGGGGCAACTTCGAGAGCCTGGTGGTCGGAACGGCTGCGGCGACAGCGCATGTCAACGACACGATCACCACGAACTTCGTAACCCTGGACGATGTCGTGGTCCTGGAGAACCAGACGTTTGTCTATACGGCGCACATGGATTATGCGTCGCTTACGCCGTTCACAGTGAAGTTGGACAATGGGGTGGATATCACGTTTGCCCCTGGCCAGCTCACAGCGATGTCTGCGCCGCAGCCGGCACAGGGCGACGATGTGTATCTGGATGGCGGGACGACTCCGGTCTCGATTGCCAGCACCTCGGGCGGCAACTTCGAGGCGGTCAACATCACGACCTTTGGCAGCGCCACGGTTACAGTTACCGATACCGTTGATCCGACGACGGTGAGCCTGACGGCGACGCCGAGCATCACCGAGGCGGGGACCAGCATCACCTACACGGCGACGCTGGATCATCCGGCGCAGGCCGGCAGCCCGGTGACGGTGAACCTGTCGAACGGAGAGGTCATCACGATCGCGGGCGGCGCCAGCAGCGGCTTCGTGGTGCACGCGGTGGTGCCGAACGAGGACGTCTACATCGATCCGACCTCGGTGAGCGCGACGATCACCACGGCGAGCGGAGGCAACTTCGAGCACCTGGTCGTCGACGGCACGGCGGCGGTGACGCAGATCACCGACACGATCAACGACACGACGGTGAGCCTGACGGCGACGCCGAGCATCACCGAGGCGGGGACCAGCATCACCTACACGGCGACGCTGGATCATCCGGCGCAGGCCGGCAGCCCGGTGACGGTGAACCTGTCGAACGGAGAGGTCATCACGATCGCGGGCGGCGCCAGCAGCGGCTTCGTGGTGCACGCGGTGGTGCCGAACGAGGACGTCTACATCGATCCGACCTCGGTGAGCGCGACGATCACCACGGCGAGCGGAGGCAACTTCGAGCACCTGGTCGTCGACGGCACGGCGGCGGTGACGCAGATCACCGACACGATCAACGACACGACGGTGAGCCTGACGGCGACGCCGAGCATCACCGAGGCGGGGACCAGCATCACCTACACGGCGACGCTGGATCATCCGGCGCAGGCCGGCAGCCCGGTGACGGTGAACCTGTCGAACGGAGAGGTCATCACGATCGCGGGCGGCGCCAGCAGCGGCTTCGTGGTGCACGCGGTGGTGCCGAACGAGGACGTCTACATCGATCCGACCTCGGTGAGCGCGACGATCACCACGGCGAGCGGAGGCAACTTCGAGCACCTGGTCGTCGACGGCACGGCGGCGGTGACGCAGATCACCGACACGATCAATCCAGTGACGGCGACGCTGACGACGTCGACCACCGGCGTCTCCGAGTCCGGCGGCTCGATCATTTATACTGTGACGCTGACGAGCGGACTGACGCCATTCACGCCAAAAACTGATCTGGTGTTGACTTTGGCCAATGGCGAGCAGGTCACGATCCTGGCCGGACAGCCCAGTGGTTCGGTGACCACCAGCTATTCCGACGCGCAGATTACCAACCAGGCCTCGATCGACAACTCGGTTACCGGCGTGTTCAGCGGCGGGACGGAATTCGAGCATCTGCTCACTGCGGGGACGACGACGGTTCCGGTCGCGTACAATCCCGTTGGGAATACGCTTGCCGCGGTCGTCGACGATGAAGGGCTTGCGGCCGGCATCGTGGGTGGAACTAGTGATGATACCACCACCAATGCGGCCAACTTTGTCGGCACCTTGACCGGCTCGGGAGGCAACGGAGCGCTCACCTTCGGCTTTGCCAATTTGAACGGCGGCACCGGTACAGTCGGCCTGGAAAACGTCGGCTATGGCTGGTCGGGCAATATCCTTACGGCGACCATTACGTCGGGTGCGCGAGCCGGATTGGTCCTGTTTACAATCGACGTTACCCCGTCGACCGGCGCCTACACGCTCAGCCTCAATTTGCCGGTCAAGCATGCAGCAGGAAGCAACGAAAACGACGCATCCCTTGCGCTGCAGTACCGGGTGACAGACAGCGCCAACAACAACGGCTCCGGAACGATCAACGTAACGTTCGACGACGACGCACCAAACAACTTCGTCGCGCAATCGATGGTTATTGAGAACGGCGCCAATTCAATTGGCAGCGGCGCTCTCAATTTCTACCAGAACATCGGTGCGGATGGTGGCAGTGTGGTGTTCACCGGCACCAACAACTCGCTTCTTCAGACGACCAGTGCCGTGACCGTGAAATCCGGTGGACTTGACGTTCATCTCTTCGGGTTCGGCACCGGGACTCTCACAGGAAAGATCGGCGCCGACGCGCTCGGTAACGGTGGCACCACCGTTTTCACGGTGACGCTGTCGCCGAGCACGACGGATCACAATCAGGACGTCTATACTGTTCAGTTCTTCCGCGCCCTGGACGATGGCTCGGGCGGCAGCATTACGCCGACCAATTTCACGAGTACGTCGTCTGCGGCCTTCAAGCTGGTGGACGACACGACGGCGACGAACCACGACATTCTTGTTTCCGCCAGTGGAGGGACGGGCCGCGTCAATGGAAGCAATGGCGGCTCAGTCACCAGTCTCGGCGTAGGCGGTGGTGTCGATATTGGGTCGGGTGAGACGCTGAGATTCGATTTTGCTACGGGTGTCACGCTCGATGGCAATAGTGGCAACAATAACGTCACATCAGCAAGCCTGGTTCATTACGGCGTGCAAGGGTTCACAGCGACCATCAAGAATGGTGGCTCGACTTCGGCCGTTCGAATTGTTGCTTTCGATGCGGATAGCGATCTTGTCTTGACCGGTGATGCTGGCGATGTGGCGGACCAGATAACGGCCGTCTATCTGAATGGTGTCCTTGTGCCGTTGGCATCGCTTACGGCTGCTGGCGCGGGTTATATTATCAATGCCACCAACAACGACCAGATCTCGGTATTCACCACTGACGGCTATAGCAGGGTCGAGGTTTCGTATTCCAGCGGCCAGGATTTTTCGGTCGCCAACGTTGGCTATCTGACGCTTGATGCGGGTTCATCTCTGCCGTTGTCGTTCCATGTCACGGCCACCGATGGCGATGGAGACCAGTCCACCGGTTCGATAGCGATCACCACCAATCCGGTGACCAGCACAATCAACGGAACGGCTTCCGACGACCTCCTGATTGGGGGCAATAGTGGTGAGACGGTCAATGGGTTGGCCGGCAACGACACCATCGTCGGTGGAATAGGCGCCGATATTCTGGACGGCGGGACTCACACCGTCGGCGGTGGAGACACGGTCAGCTATCAGAACTCGTCGGCTGGCGTGACCGTTGACCTCACACTCGTCGGCGTCGCTCAGACGTCAGGGGGGGATGCCAGCGGCGACAAGCTCAGCAATTTCGAGAATGTCATCGGATCCAATTTCGCTGATACGATTACAGGCGATGCCAATGCCAACGTCCTGATTGGACTCGGCGGAAACGACACATTGAATGGTGGCGGTGGCGACGACATCCTGATTGGCGGCGCCGGCGCCGACACCCTCAATGGCGGGACGCATGGAAGCGGCGGCGACACGGCCAGCTATTTGGGATCGTCAGTCGGGATAACGGTCAACCTGACCCTGGGTGGGGCGCAAACGTCGGCTGGAGATGCAAGCGGCGACATTCTCATCAATATCGAGAACCTGACTGGCTCTGATTTCTCCGACATACTCATCGGCGACAACAACGCCAACACTCTGACGGGTGGCGCCGGTGCCGATCATCTTACGGGCGGCGGAGGAGCGGATCGCTTCCACTACAACTCACCCGCTGAGGGAATCGATCGTCTCACCGACTTCAATATCCTCGAAGGCGACGTGATCGAGATCTCTGCGTCCGCCTTTGGCGGAGGGCTCATCGCTGGGGGCGATGCAACTGGTAAATTCAGTTCTAGCGCCGACAATACCTTCGGAGCATCGGATCGCTTCCACCTCAACACGGCGACACATACCCTGCTTTATGATGCGGATGGCAGCGGGGGCGCGTCGGCAGCAATTGCGTTGGCCGTGCTTGAAAACGGTGCGACCATCGATGCCGCGCACATCAAGCTCGTCGCCTGAGGGTGACCGACGGGGAGCCGCCGGGAGTAATCCCGGCGGTTTTCCTTTTGTGCAGCCGAGCGCCCTGCCAGTTGTTTAGATGCTGGTCCCGTCACATCAGCAGCGGGAGCGCGCCCGACCAAGAGCCGCCCGCGGCGATGTCGGTGTTGCCCCATTCGGCCCCTTCATTGCTGGCTGCCGGCGCGGCCTCGGCGGGGGCGGCGTATTGGCGCTGGGCGTATGGCGCGGCGAACAGGTGTACGCCGGCGTGGTCGATGGCGAACAACGGGGCCAGGTTCGTCGCCCTTGAATCCTCGATCAGCTCGGAGCGGCGGTTGTCAAGCACGAGCCACTGTCCGTCGAGCCGCGCGGCGAGCACGGCGTGGTCCTGCCGCACGGCGCGGTCGCGGACCAGCACGAGCCGCAGATCTTCGCGCGGAAATCCGGCCTCGCGCAGTGCGACGTATTTCGCGATCGCGTAATCTTCGCAATCACCCTTTGACGTCGCGAAGGTCTCCAGCGGCGAGCTCCACCGATCGGCCTCGCCGTGCTGCGCGTAGTCGCTGACGTAGCGGACGACCATGTTGACGGCGCGATTGGCCTCATCGAGCCTCGCGCGACCCGATTTCGATTTGACGGCGCCGATCAAGCGCAGGAACTGGGCGGCGTTTGAAGGGCAATCGCCGGCGTCGGCCTGGCACCGCTTCAGCGTTTCTGCGTCCCGGTTCAGCTTGGTCTCGAGGCTCCGCCATTTCTGCCACAAGAGGCCTTCGGGCGCGCGGAAGGTGAAGAGGCCAAACGGCTCGTCGCCTTTCGCCGGCATGGGCCTGGGCTCGCGGGCGGCGTCGGTCGCGATATTGGAAGGGGTCAGCGCCGCGAGACGGACTGCATTCGGCCCACGGCCGCGCATGGCATCGAGCTTCGCCAGCACGTCGTTGATGCGGAAGAACGTGGCGGGCGCACGCGCTGCCGCGTCAATGCCGGGTGCGAGAGTATCCTGGGCGTCTTGAGCCAACCCGTTCTGAACCAACCCGTCCTGGGTCAAGCCGTCATCGGCCCGGGCAGGCGACGTCACGCCGGCAACGATCAATGTAACCAATCCCACGCCAAGCGCGCACAGGCGTTTCCGCTGCAATTCCCAATGCGGTGTCATAGACGACGTCCCCTGCGCCGGGAGCGTCGTCAACGTCTATCGCGTCGATCCACGCCCCGATCCTGTTGTCGGATCGAGACTGAGGTCTGCGACGCTTAGACGAGGTTAAAGCGGGGGAGAGGGAAGGAGCCTTGTCGCAAAGGCGGTCAATTCCGCGCTTCGGGGGACCGGCCAATTGTCGCCGCGACCTTTGCGCTCCGTTAACCTTGCCGAGGGCTCAACGCTCGCGCAGGGCTTCGTCGCGCAGCGTGCGGGCCGGCCTCACCAGATAATCGAGGACCGATTTCTCGCCGGTCAGCACCTCGACCGTCGCGACCATGCCGGGAATGATCGGGAGCGGCTTTTGCTCCGTACCCAGGTGGTTCTTCTCTGTCCGCACCATGACGCGGTAGAAGCTCTCCTGGCGTTCCGGCGTCTTCTCGGCCTTGTCGTCGACGATCGTATCGGCACTGATACGCTCGACTTTGCCCTTCAGCGAGCCATAGACGGACGAATCGTAGGCCGAAACCTTCACCACTGCGTCCTGGCCGGGCCGAATGAAGGCGATGTCCTGCGGGCGGATACGGCCTTCGACCAGCAGCGTGTCGTCGAGGGGGACGATGTCCATCACGTTGGCCCCGGGCTGCACGACGGCCCCCACGGTGGTCACGTTCAACTTGTTGACGATCCCGTGCACGGGTGCCTTGAGGTCGGTTCGCCGGACCCGGTCCTGCGCTGATTTGATGTTTTCATCGAGCACGGCCAGATCGCCCTTGGACTTCGCAAGATCTTCGTCCGCCTGGGAGCGGAAGGAAGAGACCGTGCTTGCGATCTTGGATTGGGCCTCCGCGAGTTGTCCTCTCATCTCGGTCGCCTGGCGGTCGAGCCGCAACATCTCGATTTCCGGCACCACCTTTTGATCGTACAGCTTGCGGGTCAACGCCAGCTCTCGATCCAGCAGTTTGAGTGTGCCGCCGAGCCGGGTGACCTGCTGGTTCAGGACGTCGACATCCTGCGCCAGTTTCTGCGCGCGCATCTTGAACACACTGCTTTCCGTGGCCACGGCCGACGGCACCACCTGGTCAAGCTGATCGGGAAAAATAAGCTCGCCCTTGCCTCTGGCTTCGGCCTCAAGCCTCGTGACACGGGCTGCCATCGCTGCCCGCCGTTCCCTGATCTCGCCGAATTCGGAGGCGAATTTCGTGTCGTCAATGCGCATCAGGGATTGGCCCTGCTGGACGATCGCTCCCTCCTGGATGAGGATATCGCCGACGATCCCGCCTTCGAGTGACTGCACCACCTGCATCTGCCGTGCGGGCACAACGCGGCCATTGCCTCGCTTGACCTCGTCCAGCACGGCGAAATGAGCCCAGGTCAGGAACGCGGTGAGCATGGCAAGGGATGCTACAAGCAGCATGCGAGAGGTCCGCGGCGCGCGAAGCGCGGCGGCGGCCCGAACATCGTTGGCGAATGCGAAATCAGACGACATTGGTTCTGGCCATGGGTGAGACGGGTTGCTCGGCAGCCGCCGGCATCTGGTCCTGGCTCGACGTCGACGGCGCCGGCTTGCCCTGCAGGAGCGCGAGAACCTTGTCGCGGGGACCGTCGGCGACCAGTCGGCCGTTATCGAACAGCAGGAGGCGGTCGACCATGTTCAGCAGTGAAAGGCGATGCGTCGAGATCAGAATCGTGATCTGCTCTCCGCGCAACGTCCTCAGGCGCTCGAGAAATTCGGCTTCGCTACGAATGTCGAAGTGGGCGGTTGGTTCGTCGAGAAACAATATCCGCGGCTTCCTGATGAGCACGCGCGCAAGGCCGATTGCCTGCTTCTGGCCGCCTGAGAGGCTCCGGCCGCCTTCCGAAATGGGCATGTCGTAGCCCATGGGATGGCCCGCGACGAACGTCTCGACGCCCGCCAGCCGTGCCGCGGCCAGGACTTCCTCGTCGGTTGCCTCGGGCTTGCCCAGCGCGATGTTGTCGCGCAGCTTTCCGAAGAACAGCTCGGTGTCCTGCATCGCAAAGCCAACCCCCGACCGCAGGTCCGATGGATCGTATTGCCGCGAATCGACGCCATCGACGAGGATACGGCCCTCCTGCGCCTCATAGAAGCCGAGCAGAAGGCGTCCTACGGTTGTCTTGCCGGAACCAATGCGTCCGATAATGCCGACCTTCTCGCCGCTTTCGATCTTGAAGGATACCTTGTCGAGAGCCTTGCCGGGCGCGCTGGGGTAAGTGAAGCTGACGCCTTCGAAAGCGATCGCGCCTTCGCGGATTTGCCGAGAGACATAGGCACGCGCAGGAGATCTCTCGCGCTCCAGCGACATGATGCGATCGATGGCCTTTAGCGAACTCGCCGTTTGGGTGCCGCGCGTGATTACCGACGCAATCCCGGCGATCGGAGCCAGAACACGTCCCGCCAGCATGTTTGCCGCCACCAGCGCTCCAACCGTGAGCTTTCCGTCGAGTATGAGGAATACGCCGACGACGATCAGCGCGAGGCTGGTAAGCTGCTGGGCCGTATTAGCGCTCGTAAGCGCGAGCGAAGCCCAGAAATGGACGTCTTCGCCCGAGCGGGCCGTTGCTGCGACGGATCGCTCCCAAGCCGTTTGCATGCGCGATTCGGCGCCGGTCGCACGTATCGTCTCGAGGCCGGACAGCGATTCCACCAGCACGCCATGGCGTGCCGCAGCTTCGGCCTGCTGGCGTTTCATGGCCCGATTCAGCGGGCGCTGCAGTGCCAAGCCGATCAGGAGCATGACCGGCAACATCACCAGAGGTATCCAGGCCAGCGGCCCGGCGATGACGAAGAGGATCCCGACAAACAGCATTGCAAACAGAAGATCTGTCGCGGATACGACGCTGCCGGACGTGAAGAACTCGCGAACTGAATCGAAGTCGCGCAACTGATTGGCGAGGATGCCCACCGAAGGGGGACGCTGCGCCATCTTCACGCCCATCACATGCTCGAAAATGTTGGCAGCGAGGATTACGTCGATCGTCTTGCCGGTGACATCGATCATGCGGCTGCGAACGGTTCGGAAGATGAAGTCGAACGCAATCGCCAGCCCCATTCCGATCGACAGGGCAATCAGCGAAGGAAGCGCGCCATTGGGGACGACGCGGTCGTAGACGCTCATGGTGAAAAGCGGCGTCGCCAGCGCCAGCATATTGATCAGAAAGGCTGCAAGCGCGATGTGACCGTAGCTGCGCCAATTTACCTTGACCACCGACCAGAACCAATGGCTTCGCGGCAGATCGCCGGCAGCGACGGCGCGTGCGTTGCTTTCGACCGTAGCCCTGACGAAGAATGCGTATCCGGTGTAGCCGGCCGAGATGGTCTGAATCGCTTGAAGCTGAGGGATATTGCTCGTCAGGGACGGATCGAGGACTTTGACATTGCTTCCGGATTTGTCGAAGTCCAGGAGGATCAGTGTCGTCCCATTCTTCATGATGAGGACGGCCGGCAGCACCAGCGCGGGAATGTCGGCAATGTCGCGTTTGACGGCTTCGGTCTGGAGGCCCGCGCGTTGCGCTGCGCGGTCATAGAGCGGAACCGACAACCGACCATCCAGGACCGGCAGGCCACCGAGGAGTGCATCGCGGCTGACGGCACGGCCGTGGTACGACGCCAGGTAGATGAGCGATGAAGCAAGTGGGTCGTCGCCTTCGAGGCGAGCCGTTGCTTGCTTCGGTTCAAACGCAACGGCTCGCTCTGCAACGGAGTGGCCATGCGTGCGCGCTGACTCGGATGCTCGAAACGACAAATGCGAATGTCCAAAATGAAATAATGCGGAGCGAAAAGCGAACCGTTCATTCCAGCTTAGCGGAAAGCACACTGAATCAATTGGTTAATCGGCAAAAAGCACGACTAAAGGTTAATCTTCAAATCGCCTTTCGCCGATCACGGACCGACTCCACTGGTGGAATTGGGACTATCTTTGAACCGGGTCGAATGCCGTCGCCAGCCAATGCGGCTTTCTATCGGCCGCGTATGCGGTGGCGGGAGAGGTTTGCAGTATGACCGGATCGTTGGTGCTTCGCTGCTGCGTGATCCATTCTGACGCTCCCACTAGGCTCGCATGATTGGATCGCGACGGCCATCTGTCCTTGAACGCATCAGGTCCGGGCGCTTCGCTCGCATAGCCCAGGCGGGCAGTAACGCGTTCCGGTGCAGGCACGGGGACGGTCAGCGGCTCTGAGCCGGTCTGGGGCAGCTTCACGCGCAGCGTCGGCACCTTGTAGTCGGGCGTTCCGAGAATCCCAAGATCCATCGGGGCTGCATCAACAGGCGGCGGAGCTTTCAAATATTCGAGCAACGTGCCCATGGCCGCCAAAAGCTGGTAGTCGGCGAACACCACGACGCCACGAGCCGAAGTCAACGAAACCAACGCGTTGAAATACTGGTTCTGTGCGTTCAGAAGGTCGATCAGCGAACGCTGGCCAAGCTCATATTCCTTTTGGAATGCCACAATCGTCTTGCGATCAGCCTCGAGCTGCCGCGTCAGCGCGGCGATCCGGGTCACGGTTTCCGTCCGCGCGGCCCAGGCCTTGTCGATGGATTCGATTGCATCGCGCTGAAGGCGTGCATGTCGCGCAGTGCTTTCGACGTAGCGTTCGGACATCTCCGACCGTCGCCAGACGTCCTGACCGCCGCGGAAGACATCCCAGGACATGACGACCTTGCCGCTGTAGTCGTCGTGAGTCACGCCAAGATAGGGGTACGTGTTGTCGTTGTGCGTTGCCCGCCCTTCGAGCGAGAAATTTGGAACAAATGCGCCATCAGTCACGCGAAACGCATGCTTTGCCGCATCGGCGTCGGCCTGAGCGGCCTGAATGGTCGGGTTGAATCGTACCGTGGTCGCAAGGGCCTCATCGCGGGTTCTCGGCAAGCCGCCGAGCGGTCCGGGGAAACGAAGATTGATGGGTTCGATTCCGACAACCTTGCGGTACCTGGCGCGGGACTCTTCCAAGCTCCGGCGGAACTCGGAGAGCGTCGCGCGCGCATTTTCAACCCGTTCGCGTGCCTGTTCGAGATCACCTTCGCCGGCGCGACCGCCGGAAAAGCGCGTGTTGACGTTGGCGAATATCTTCTCGTGGTTGGCGACGTTCTGCTCACCGAGCGCGACCAGCCGCAGATAGCGCACGACGTCGACATAGGCCTCCGCTGCGTCCAGAGCGATCAATTCGGTACGCTCGCGAACACGGAAAGCCGCAGCGTTAACGCGCGCCGTCTGTCGCCAGATGTCGTGGATCGAGGCAAAGCCATCGAACAAAATCTGCCGGACGACGACGGATTCCTGCGATCCGTTGCGCCACGAGCCGTTTCCGACGACTGGGACGGGCAGGGCGGTGCCGGTTATCACGGCAGCGCTCTGGTCGAATTTTTCGGGACCCCAGCGCGCTTCTACACGCACCTGCGGAAGCAGTGTGCTCTGTGTCTGTCGAAGTTCGCTCTCGGTGGCGCGGCGGTTGGCGGACGACTCACCGACTCCAGGATTGGTGCGCACGGCCTGCTTCAACGCGTCATTGATTGAGAACGGCTCGGCCCATGCGCCGCCGCAAGGAGCCAGTGCCAATGAAGTAAGAATGAGAATGTGTTTAAACAATTTTACCTCCGCCCGCTTCCGAATTATCGGTCGCGGGGTCCCCCCATGAAATTCCCCGAACCTTCGCAAGGACTGGAACCATAGGCTAGGCAAAATGCGGGAAAGGTATGCAAATGTGCCGGGTTGTCGCATTTGTGCCACGTTCTGGTCCGATTACGGTGTAGTAATACCTATTTCTTGAGCAGAACAGAGAAGGCGGCGCGAACTTGGCGTCTACCGTCGCGCTAGCGCAGGGGAAGAATAGAGCTTCCCCGTGCACTTTACGTGCTCGGGCATTTGTCGAGTCGACACATCGTAAGCTGTCCGGCCGACCAACGATGCTTCGCTGGCAGAAGTCCGGCGTCTAGCGAGCCAACCGTCAGCGTGAGCCCGCTGCTGCCAGCGCGAGGATGGTTTCCGCCGACGCACCTGCCGTCTTTTGCACTTCATGAAGGCCGTCGGTGCAAGCAGGTGTAGCGGAGGAAGCGCTTCAGCGCCGTTCGCCCGTCGGTCCTGCGGCGGTCTTGGGGAGGAGAACGCGCTTTTCCCTTGCGTTCGGCACGGCAGCTAGATGATTGTGACGGGAGCTTGAAACATACGTAGAAGTAACGTGACTGATTTACCGAATTATATTTTTTGGGATTTCCGATGCGCACCCTGTTCATTGTTTTGGGCATCTGGCTGCTCATAAATGTTCTCTTCGTCGTGATCATGATCCCCCCGCGAAGGTCGCGGAGAGCGAATGGTCAGGGTCGTCATAGCGGCCTATCGCCTGCATCGATCCATCCGAATAGCCAGCTTGCGGAAGCTGACGAGGGTTTTTCGCTTCGGCATGCAATAATTGCAATCGCGCTCGGCTCCTTCTTTTCTTTGAGCCCACCGTTGCTGCAAGCTTACGATGCCATCGCGGCATTCATCAGAAAGCTCTGCCGAGCAAAGGGAGCGACTGTGAAGAACGGCGGAAACTCAGGCGATTCCCTCTCGCAGTAAGCTGGAGTGCGATTAACCTCTTCTCAGCCGGCATCGAGGGGACACCTCATGTTTGGCACGGAAACCACCGTGCTTTTGCGCGCGGCCCTCGATGCAACCTGCAAAAGCGTTTTGCACCGTGCGATCGGCACTCGTCCGGCGCGAATGCACCGGTTTTCAACAGCATTGCTGGCCTTATCGATGCTCAATGCATTTGAGCGTTTAAGCTGCCGACGCGGAGCTTGTTGGGCTGCCGAACATTGGGTCCTTAAGGCCGGAACGACCCGTGCTCTGATCGTGCCGTTGGAGACATTCGGCGGTTGCTTCGGACGCGGTGCCTGCCGAAATTTTATCTGCGGGAAGATCTGGGGCATCTTGAACCATTGGCTGTAATCTTATATGACTACAGTAGTCACACTTAGGTGCTCCATGCGCGAAATCCAACTTCGTGATGCCAAGGCCAATCTCTCGGCAGTCGTCGATGAGGCCATCGACGGCAAGCCGGCGGTGATCACGCGTCACGGCAAAAAGCAGGCGGTCGTCCTGAGTTACGATGAATGGCGGCGGCTGTCGCAGGTCCCGAGCTTTGGGCGACTGCTGATGTCGGCTCCCGTCAGGACGGGCGATTTGCCGGTGCGCAATCGATCCAAGCTGCGCAAGACCGACTTCTGAAGCGTGTACCTCGTCGATACCAACGTCATATTTGCCGTCTCGCCGAACCGGCCGGTGCCGGTCGCACTCGCCGAATGGATGGAGACGCAGTCCGCCTCCTTGTTCTTGTCCGTCGTGACGATTACCGAGATTGAGGACGGAATAGCCAAGCTGCGTCGCGAGAAAGCGACGCGCAGGAGCAAGGACTTGGCGCTATGGCTCGAGGCCGTGTTGCATCTCTATGGCGGCCGAATCCTGACGTTTGACGCAGCGGCCGCGCGTCTCGCGGGAACGCTATCGGACCGGGCTCGTGGGCAGGGGCATGCGCCCGGATTTGCGGACATCATCATCGCTGCGACGGCACGCCAGCACGCGCTGACGATCCTGTCCCGCAACGTCAGGCACTTCGAGCCGCTTGGCGTGCCGGTGCTTAATCCATTCGTCGATTTGCTACCGTCCTGACCGTTGCGCAGGCGCGCGGCGCTTGCGTCGGATGCCCGCCACGCGCTCCCATGCTACGACCTCAGCATCAGCAGGAACAACCCGTTGAGGATGCCTATCCCGCCCAGGATGATGCTGAGGACAGCAATCGGTGTCATTCCACCGGTGCGGTCCTTTTCCACGCTGCCCCCTGAGGCCGAACCTTCTGTGGTCGTCGTGGCAGGGCCTTCGGTTCAAGCGATCGCGGCCTCCAGCTATTTCGATCCCGAATGCCATTCCGGCAGTTTGGGGATGTCGGGATCGAGACGATCCCAGTCGTAACCGCGCGAGCAGAACAGCACGATGGATGGCTTGAAGGTGCTGGCATCGTCCAGCGTGCCGACATAGATCCCGATGTACTCCGGCTTCTCGCCCGGCTGATTGTAGATCGGCGAGCCGCAGTTTGGACAAAACCCCTTGCGTTTGACTGCGCCGCTGTCAGCCGTGCGTGCGATCTCGCGCACCTCGCCGGTCACCGAGACCGCGTTGCGCGCGAACACGAAGACAGAGCTGTGGCCGCTCCCGGTATCGCGTTGGCAGTCGCTGCACTGGCATTGAAAGCCGCGGATCGGCGCGGCGGCAATGGTGTAACGAACCGCGCCGCAGGCGCAGCGCCCGGAAAAATCCATTCCAAAACCTCCCACGGGGATGCCGGCAGGTTCTGATCATATCGCCCGAACTTGCGAACTGCTATGTATCACGTGCTTCTCAGGGTCGCATTTGGCGCGAGCCTCCTGGCGGCTCGAACGATCTGGTCACCAGCGAACGCAAAGTGCGCGCTGCAAGGTCGTCGTTCGTTCTGGCATGCCAAATCAGATTCACGGCGGTCTTGAGCGCCGGAACCGGCGCCTGTAGCGCACTTAACTTGAATTGCGTCTTGAAGGCATCGACGAGACTGGCCGGAAGTGTTGCCACGAAATGCGTCTCAGCCACGACGGCCGCGGCAGCGACGAAGCTGGGCACGACCAGGGCGACACTCCGTTCGATCCCAAGGCCCGCATAGAGTTGTGCGAGTTGCCGGTAGCCGCGACCGGGCGCCACCTGGACGTCGACGTGCTGCAACATCGACAGCTGATGCTTCGTCAGGCGCCGCCCCGCCCACCGATGGTCGCGTCGTGCAACAAGGACGCTCTTCTCGTTGTAAAGAGGCGTAATATGTACATCCAGCGCGGCGTCCTCGATGGCCGCGATCGCCAGATCGACCTCGACGCTGGGAGGGCCGCCCCAGGCAAGATAGGTGTCGATCCCGATCATGCGAAGTTTGGCGCGTGGCATTCTGTCGGACATCATGCGGCCGAATGCCGGCAGCCATGAAATCTGCCCGGCGTCAGAGACCGCGATCGTGAATTGTCGTGTCGTCGTTGCCGCATCAAAGGTTTCGCTGCGGATGGCGCGATCGAGATGGTCCAGCGCACTTCTCAGTGCTGGTGCAAGCTCGACGGCGCGCGGTGTCGGGACGATACCGCGACCGTTACGAACCACGAGCGGATCCCCTAGCGCCAATCGCAACCGCGCGAGTGCGTTACTAACCGCCGACGGCGTAACATGCAGCCGCTCCGCCGCCCGCGCGACACTCTTCTCGGAGAGTACGGCATCGAGGGTCAGTAACAGGTTGAGGTCGAGATGGGTTAAGCTCACGGATGGTGAGTATATCCATCATGAATCATAACTGGCAAGAATGGATACGGCCTTCTAGCGTGCCTTATCAATCAACGAGGGCGCGGATATGAAAGCGATGACGACGATCAATACTCTCCTGGTCAAGCCTGGTCGGATCGAGGAGTTCGTCGCGGCGCAGAGGAGTTTCGCGGAGGCGATGGCAAATCGGCCGAACGGGCTCATCGGCGGGCGTATGTACCGGAGTATCGACGGCTCGAAGGCCGTGCTCATCAGTCAATTTCAATCGACGGACGAGCAGGCGGCGGTCTTCCAGAGCCCCGAGTTCGCGGCGCATCTGGCGAAACTGCGCGACATGGTCGAAGCGTCGAGTCCAGATGCGTACCAGGAGGCGTATACGTATGGGGCTTTCAAGTAGGCGTGCGCCGAGTTCTACTCGGCATTGTTCTTAGGCCTTGAGTTCGCCGCAGCCGTATGAGGAGATCGTGAATGTTGCGCGAAATATGCCCCAACAACAGCCGGATTGCAATTTGAGGCTTCGGTCGCCTTGAGGCCATGTGTTTTTGAGCCGCTTCGCCAACTCGACTCAGGTGACCTCCGTATCCTTTAGCTTGAGGCGGGCGGCGGCCCACACTTCGCTTGGCGGTGAGGTTGTCGAGACCGCTCAAATTGCTTGTGGCGTTTGCGTCGTAATACCGCAAGATCGGCGGATTACGCTTCGCTAGTCCGCCCTACGCATTTGGCTGTGCTTTCCGATCGCTGGTCTTGGTGCGCGTCGTTTGCAGCTCTTGGGCGTGATTGTCGAGGGGGACGCAACTTGAGCCATCGCCAAGGCCGGGAGGGGCAGAGCGCGTAGGGCGGATTACGTTCGCGCCATCTTCTCGAACCTCTTCACCAGCCGCTCGCGCTTGAGCCGCGACAACCGCTGGATCCAGAACAGGCCGTCGAGCTGATCGATCTCATGCTGATGGCAGACGGCGCGCAAGCCGTCTGACTCCTCGCTATGCGTGTTGCCGTCGAGATCCTGATAGTTGATCCGCACGCGCGCGTGACGCTGCACCTCGTCATTGACGCCGGGCATCGAGACGCTGCCTTCCTTGTGCAAAATCATCTCCGGCGAGGCCCATTCGATCTCGGGGTTGACGTAGGTCTGCGCGCCAATCCTGGCGTCGAGCTCGAGCACGACGACGCGCAAGGGCACGCCGATATGCGGCGCTGTGATGCCGATGCCGGGCGCGGCGCGCATCGTCTCCAGCAGGTCGGCTGCCAACTCGCGCAAGCCGTCGTCGAAGGCGGTGACGGGGCGGGCGGGCATGGCAAGCCGGCGGTCGGGATAGCGGACGATCGGGCGAACGGTCATGTGAGGCTCCTAGCACTCACGGGGGAGTGAAGCACCTCGTTGTTGACGCCCTACCAACTGGAAGGTAGTTGTTCTCCATGACCAATGTTTCCTCGACCGCCGATGACATTCTGGCCTGCGCCCGCACGCTGATCATTGCGGGCGGTTACAACGGCTTCAGCTACGCCGACGTCGCCGAAGTCGTCGGCATCCGCAAGCCGAGCATCCACCATCATTTCGCCAGCAAGGTCGATCTCGTCCGCACCCTGGTGTCGCGCTATCGCGAAGAGGCTGAGGCGGGCCTGGCGGCGCTCGAGCGCAACATCCCGGATCCGCGCGGGCAGCTCAAAAGCTATGTCGGGTATTGGGAGGCCTGCATCAGCGATGCGACGGCGCCCTTCTGCGTCTGTGCGCTGCTGGCGAGCGAGCTTCCGATGCTGCCGGAGGGGGTGGCGCTCGAAGTCCGCTCGCATTTCCGTTTCCTGGCGTCCTGGCTGACCTCGGTGATGGAGCGCGGCAAACGGAAGGGGCAGCTCAAACTCTCCGGCACGGCACGGGTCGAGGCCGAAGGATTCATGGCGACCATTCACGGCGCGATGCTGTCGGCGCGCGCCTATGGCGATCCAAAGATGTTCGGTGTGATTACCGCTCCGCTGCTGGATCGGCTGTCCACGAAACACTGAGAGACATCGGCGAGACGGCAACGACACCCTGCAGCATCCGGGTGAACGCATCTTGCTGCGTGAAGACTACCAACTAGTAGGTAAAGGAGTGAAGGCAATGACGCATCATCAGATGGATCTCGTTCGTGACGATCGCGAGCAGTGGCTCAAACAGTACTACTTCCTCCGTGCGGCGTTCTCCGTCGCCTGGGGCGTTGCCGCGTTCGCCGTTGCGCCGTCGTCGGCTGCGATCGCCGGCGCCTTGCTCGTGCTCTATCCGGCATGGGACGCCGCGGCCAATTTCGTCGACGTCTTGCGCAGCGGCGGCCTCACGCAAAACCGCACGCAGGCGCTGAACGTTGTGGTCAGCCTCGCGACATCGGTCGCGGTCGTCGTCGCCTTGCAAACGAGCATGAACTGGGTGCTCGGCGTGTTCGGCGCATGGGCGATCCTGTCCGGCTTGCTCCAGCTGGGGACGGCGATCCGGCGCTGGAAAAGTCTCGGCGCGCAATGGGCCATGGTGCTCAGCGGCGGTCAGTCGGCCCTCGCAGGTGGGGTCTTCATCTTTCAGGCCACGACGCCCGCAATGCCGTCGATCGCGAATGTCGCGGGCTATGCCGGCGTCGGTGCGATCTACTTTTTGGTCTCGGCGCTATGGCTCACCGTCAGCGATTGGCGCCAGCGCGCCAAGCGGATGCAGCAGGAGTAATGCGATGCTGTGTGCGGGATGATGACATCATGCCGGTGTTTTGCCCGACGTGTCAAATCGCGGTGTGACATCGTGAGTGACAATCACCGGCAGAGTAAGTCATTGATCCCGCAGCGGCCGGCTACTGTGCATGGGGTTGTTTTCGCCCCTTTGTTGGTGGTCACCGCCGTAAAAATTTGCGCTAAGCTGTCGGCCTGCCCGGTTCCCATTCGTCTTCCACCCAGACAGACCTGACGGGAGACAACAATGAATGCTTCCTCTTATCGCTGGGTGATCGTCGCCGCCGGCGGCTTGCTTGGCTGCGTCGCGATCGGCGGCATGTTTTCGCTGCCGGTGTTTTTGCAGCCGATCGCCAAGGACACCGGCTGGTCGGTGACCGGCATCTCCGGCGCGATGACGATCGGTTTTCTGGCGATGGCCTTCACCAGCATGGCCTGGGGCACGCTGACGGATAAGTTCGGTCCGCTGCCGGTGGTGCTGACGGGATCGATCGTGCTGGCGCTTAGCCTGTTCGCCGCGAGCCATGCGACCTCGCTGATCGTGTTCCAGTTCGTGTTCGGCCTCTTGGTCGGCGCCTCCTGTGCTGCGATCTTTGCCCCGATGATGGCGACCGTCACCGGCTGGTTCGACACCCATCGCGGCCTCGCGGTCTCGCTGGTGTCGGCCGGCATGGGCGTGGCGCCGATGACGATGGCGCCGCTCGCCGCCTGGCTGGTTTCCAACCACGACTGGCGTACCGCGATGCAGATCGTGGCGCTGGTCGTCGCCGTCATCATGATCCCGGTGTCGCTCCTGGTCCGCCGTCCGCCGGCACTGGCGCATCCGCCGGTCGCGGCAGTGGGCGGGGACGGCCCGCAAGCCGAGATGTCGGTGGGCGAAGCGTTGCGCTCGCCGCAATTCCTGATCCTGCTCGCCACCAATTTCTTCTGCTGTGCTACCCATTCCGGCCCGATCATCCACACCGTCAGCTATGCCGTGAGCTGCGGCATCCCGCTGATCTCCGCGGTGACGATCTACAGCGTCGAGGGATTGGCCGGTCTCGGTGGCCGCATCGCCTTCGGCCTGATGGGCGATCGGCTCGGCGCCAAGCGCGTGCTGGTCTCGGGCCTGCTCGCGCAAGCCTTCGGCGCGCTCGCCTACGTCTTCGCCCATGAGCTCACGACCTTCTACATGGTGGCGATGGTGTTCGGCTTTATCTACGCCGGTACCATGCCGCTCTATGCGGTGATCGTCCGCGAAAACTTTCCGCTCAAGATGATGGGGACGGTGATCGGCGGCACCGCGATGGCCGGCAGCCTCGGCATGGCGACCGGCCCGCTCGCCGGCGGCCTGATCTACGATGCGTTTTCCAGCTACGCCTGGCTCTATATCGGCTCCTGGGCGATGGGCTTGGGTGCCTTCCTGATGGCGATGACGTTCCGGCCGTTCCCGAAACCGCGAGCCGAGCCGGCACCCGTGGCGGCGTGATCTGACCGAGGCGCAGCCTCAGAGCTGCGCCTCGATCGCCGCCTTGTCGATGACCGACCACACCTGTTGAATCTTTTCGTCGCGGAAGTCGTAGAACACGTTCTCGCAAAAGGACACGCGCCGGCCGTTCACGGTGAGCCCGAGGAATGTGCCGGCCGGCGCGCAATCGAATTTCAGCCGTGCGGCAATACGCGGCGGTTCGGAGATCAGCAGCTCGATGTTGAAGCGCAGATCCGGGATCTCGCGAAAGTCCTGCTCCAGCATCGCGCGATAGCCCGCCAGCCCGAGCGGCCGCGCGTTGTGGATGGCGTCATCATGCACAAACTGCCCGAGGGCAGGCCAGTCCTGCCGGTTCAGACAGGCGATGTAGTCGCGATAGCTATTGGCGAGTTCGGCTGGCGTCATGGCTATGCTCCCGCGGCTCCGAGCCTAACGCGGGAGCGAGGGAATCGGCACGCTCGTCACAGCCGTTTTTCGAAGAACAGATCCGGGTAGGGGTCGTCGTTGAAGCGCTGGATTTCGCGCCAGCCAGTGCTGCGGTAGAGCTGACCGGCCTCGGGGAGCGCGCTGTTGGTGTCGAGCCGCAGCAGCGCGATGCCGAGCGTGCGCGCGGCGTTCTCGGCAACAGCCATCAGGCGCTTGCCGAGGCCCAATCCGCGCGCGGAGGGCGCGACCCACAGCCGCTTGATCTCGGCATAACCGTGGTCGGTTCCCTTCAGGCCGACGCAGCCGATCGGGAGCGTGTCCGACATCGCGACGACGAAGCTGCCGCGCGGCCGGCGCATGTCCTTGGCATCAGGGTCGCGCGACAGTGAGACGTCAAAACCCTGTTTGAAGCGGCGGCCGAGCTCGGCGTAATATTCCCTCAGGCAATAGCGCGCCTCGTCGCTGCGCGGATCCGTCTCGGCGAGCGCGATACGGTCGCGCGTCAGCGCGGACGCGATCAGGTCCATCGCCGCGAGCAGCGCCTCGCGCTGCGCATTGCGAGCGAGAAAACCCTCGGCCTGCGTGTTCGACAGCGCTTCGTACGCCGCGAATTCGCGCTTGCCGGCGCGGGTCAGGCTCGCCACGCGGCGCCGAGCGTCGTCCTGATGCGCTTGTGTCTCGATCAAGCCTTCATCTTCCAGGCTGCGCAACAGCCGGCTCATCAGCCCGGAATCGAGGCCGAGATAGTCGCGGACCTCGCCGACGTCGGAGCATCCCTGTCCGATCGCATTGAGTACGCGTGCGGCGCCCAGCGGCCGGCCGCGCCCGAGGAATGAATGATCGAGCGCGCCGACGGCGGAGGTCACGGCACGGTTGAAGCGGCGGACGCGGGAGACGGGATCGAGCATTATCTGACTTTAGTCAGATATAAATCTGCAGTCAATTGCCTCGGGATTTCCGCTGTCGCGGAGACTGGCCGACCGCACCGCGCGCGATCGTCCGGCGGCTCTTGCCATCACCTGGCGGCTATGTTGAACAGTCGGGCCATGGACCGCTTCGAGACCATGCGCCTGTTCGTCCGCCTTGTGGAAAGACGTAGCTTTACCGCTGCTGCGGCCGATCTCGGTCTGCCGCGCTCCACCGCAAGCGAAGTCCTGCGCGGCCTCGAGGCCCATCTCGGTGTGCGCCTGCTCGAACGCACGACGCGGCATGTGACGCCGACGCTCGATGGAGAGGAATATTATCGCCGCTGCGTTGCGATCATGGCGGAGGTCGAGGAGGCGGAGAGCGCGATGCGCGACGCCCAACCGCGCGGGCTGTTGCGGTTCGATGCGCATCCACTGCTGACGCGCACCTTCATTCTGCCAAAGCTGCCGGAATTCCTGGCGCGCCATCCGCTGATCGAGCTGCAGATCGGGCAGGGCGATCGCCTCGTCGATCTCGTGCGCGAGGGCGTCGACTGCGTCATCCGCTCCGGCCAGCCGGACGACAGCGGCATGATCCAGCGCCGTCTCGGCTCGATTGCGGAGGTCACGGTGGCGAGCCCGGCCTATCTCGCCGCGCACGGCACGCCAGCGTCACCCGATGCACTCGACGGCCACCAGATGGTCGGCTTCATCTCGTCGCGAACCGGCGACGTGCTGCCGCTGGAGTTTTCGGTCGACGGTGTCTTGCGCGAGATCGTGCTGCCGAGCCGGATCCGGGTGAACAATTCGGACACGATGGCGGATCTGGCGCGGCTCGGCTTCGGCCTGGTGCAGGCGCCGCGCTATCGTTTTGCGGACGACCTCGCCAGTGGCGCGCTGGTCGAGGTGCTGCCGAACCACCCGCCGTCGCCTACGCCATTGTCGGCGCTCTATCCGCAAAACCGCCAGCTCACCTTGCGTCTGCGGGTCTTCCTGGACTGGGTCGGCCGCATCTTTGCCGAGGCGAAGCTCTAGTCCAGCCCCAGCGCCTTCCGCGATTTCCGCGTGAGCTTCGACACGATCAGGGCATGGGCCTGCGCGAGATAGGCCGTCAGTTCCGCGTCCGGCAGCGCGTTGTTGCCGACGAGCTGCACCCATTTGGCACGCGCGAGATAAGGGGCCGGCCGCGCCAGGCCGTGCTCGATCAGCATGGAATAGGCCATGTTCGAGACCTTGAACATGTAGCTTGCGGTAAAGCCGCCGCTCAGCGCGAACATCTTGCCGCCGACCTTGAACACGGAGGTGCCTTCCCACTGTACCACCTTAGTGGCCGCGGGCAGACGCAGGCAGCGGATCTCGAAGGTCTTGGGAGTCATGCGATTGCAATAGCGGACATCGGCGCACCTTTGTGGCAGCATGCATGTTCCAACCGAGGATGGAATGCCATGTCGCGCGTGTCGATCAAGACCAGGGACGATCTGCCGGAAGCACTGCGACCGCTGTGGGACAAGATGACGACCTATGGCGCGTTCGAGAACCAGGCCGGTGTGATGGCGCATCGCGCGCCGATCTTCAAGCACATGTGGTCGCTGCTGGTCGATCTCGCCAGCGAAGGCATGATCTCGAAGCGTCATCTGGAGCTGGCGCTGGTTACCGTGTCGCTGCTCAACCAATGCGACTATTGCGTTTCGCACCACGCGCCCAAGCTCGCGGTGCAGGGCGTGTCGGAGCAGGGCGCCGCGCGGCTCGTCGACTACAAGGATCACCCCGAGCTCGATGAGCTCGACAAGCTCGTCGTCGAATACGCGATCGCCGTCACCAACACCTGGAACAGGACGCGGGACGAGATCTTTGCCCGCCTGCGCGCCCACTTCTCGGAAGCGCAGATCGTCGAGCTGACCTGGCGCATCGCGCTGTGCGGCGCCTTCAACCGCTTCAACGACATTCTCCAGCTCGAGGTCGAGCAGGGTGTCCCCCACAGTGAGGCCGCCGAGTAGCGGCCAATCCCGGTCGCGGCCCGATCACGGATCCGTGATTTGTGTTGTGATTATCGTAAATTATATCGTACGATATGTTTTGAGAAGGAGACACAAGAGATGTTTGGCAGACAGCGCGACCACCGAGACTTCCACTTTGGGCACTTCGCCCACTTCGCCATGGGCCGGCACGGCGCGCGGCATCGCTTCGGCCGCGGCGGGCATGGCTTTTTCGGGCGTGGCGGCGACGAGTTTCCGGGCGCGCGGCGGCTGTCCTCGCAGGACCTTCAGCTCGTGATCCTGGCGTTGCTCGCCGAAAAGCCCGCCCATGGCTACGAACTGATCAAGATCATCGAGGATCGGTCGGAGGGGTTTTATACGCCGAGCCCCGGCGTGATCTATCCGGCGCTGACCTATCTCGAAGAGGTCGGCCACGCCAACGTCGCACAGGATGGCGGCAGAAAACTCTACAGCATCACGCCGCAGGGCGAGGCCCATCTCGCCGAGCAGCGTGGGACCGCTGATGCGATCCTCCAGGCACTGTCGCGGATCGGACGCCGCATGGACGAGGTGCGCGAGGCCTTTGCCGGCGTCAGCGATCTCGATGCGGATGCCTCCGACGAGCTGCACCGCGCCCGCCACAGTCTCAAGCGCGCGCTGCGCAGCAAGCAAGGCGGCGACTCCGCCGAAGCACGCCGCGTCGCTGCGATTTTGGATCGCGCGGCCGCGGAAATTCTCGGCAAGTGACGCAGAACAAATGACGCAAGGGAAGCTGGACATGACTGATCGGTCGCACAGCCCGATTCAAGACCCGCGCGTCAACGCCGTCATCGCGCGCCTGCAAGGCGCCTCCGTCCGCGCTACAGGGCTACGAGATATCGCGGTGCCCGACGGGCAAAACACCCCAACCCTCGGTCAATCCACGCGGCCAAAAATATTCCACTTTACCGAAATTCGGAAACGGCGTATGTGTCGCGCAACCCGGCCCAAGGAAGAGGGGCGTATCGCGATCGTCACGAACGCGGGCCGGACGGCGGTGGACCTGGGTCACATCGGCGCGAAGGGTTTTGCAGGGCGGGCAACCGTGAGCGAAAACGTCGCGCGCACGACCGGTGTGATCTGCGTACGGCAAAATCGTGTGGTCCTGGCGCCCGGAGCCTGTGCGCCAAGTCTCGTGGTGATGCGTGTGGCCCGACCGGGCATGCGTAATCGGTCATCCGCAAGGCGACGGGGGCAATAGTGCATCGCTCCCCGGGGAGATCACGACATAAGCCGTCAAACCACTGCGCAGGGAAGGCCGGATGTTCAGGCTTCACCTGTATGCCGCTGTGCAGATTCTTGTAGCGCAACCATCGCACAGTGGACCGCGGGTGCCAGCCGGCACCCGGTCTTCCCTGCGCCCTCTTTCAATTGAGGGTGAGGCGATAAAGCAAAGCTCGGGCGAGATGCGTCGCGAGAGCGCGAAGCTGTGTCCGTGGGGTGCAGGATGGGTAGAGCACTTGCGAAACCCATCATGTTTCCGCGCGGAAGAACCGTTGATGGGTTTCGCTTCCGCTCTACCCATCCTACGAGGCCACGACGTGTATGCAGGAACGCACGACGCAAGACAGATCGCCCTTCTTTGTGAGTTGTGCACGTGGCTCAGACCGCTACCATGTGCTCCGTTCCCTGATCACGGGACACAGCACAGCAAGCGGAGGCGGACATGAGCGAGCACGAACGCAAGGTCAAAGGATCGGACCTGTTCGTCGCGGCGCTGGAGAACGAAGGCGTCGATCGCATTTTTGGCGTGCCCGGCGAGGAAAACCTCGATCTTGTCGAATCGCTGCGCACATCCAGGATCGAGCTGGTCCTGACCCGCCATGAGCAAGCCGCGGCCTTCATGGCAGCCACGCATGGACGGTTGACCGGCAAGCCCGGCGTCTGTCTCTCCACGCTTGGCCCCGGTGCGCTCAATCTGTCGACCGGCGCGGCTTACGCACATCTCGGCGCGATGCCGATGATCCTCATTACCGGCCAGAAGCCGATCATGAGCAGCCGGCAGGCGCGCTTCCAGATCGTGGACGTGGTTGCGACCATGAAGCCGCTGACGAAACTGTCGCGGCAGATCGTCAGCGCTTCGTCGATTCCAACCGTGGTGCGCGATGCCTTCCGCGTCGCGATGGAGGAGCGGCCGGGCCCAGTGCATCTCGAGCTGCCCGAAGACATCGCGGGCGACGCGGTGCCGGCCACCCCCGTGATCCCGATCCATCCGATCGAGATTCCCGTCGCGCATCGCGCCGCGCTCGACCGCGCCGCCGAGATGATCTTGGCCGCAGAGCGTCCGCTGGTGATGATGGGCGCGGCGACCAGCCGGCCGCGCTCGACGCACGGCATCGCGAGCTTCGTGCGGCGGACCGGCATTCCGTTCTTCACCACGCAGATGGGCAAGGGCACCGTTCCCGGCGGCACCAATCTCTACATGGGCACCGCGGCGCTGTCCGAGCGCGACTATGTCCACGATGCCATCGACGCCGCCGATCTGATCGTGGCGATCGGCCATGACCCGATCGAGAAACCGCCCTTCATCATGGGGCCATCGGGACCGAAGGTGATTCACGTCAGCTACACCTCGGCGAGCGTCGAACTGGTGTATTTTCCCGACGCCGAGGTGGTCGGCGACGTCGGCCCGAGCCTGGAGCTTCTGGCCGACCGGCTCGAAGGCAAGCTGCCGCAGGCGGCTGCGCTGCTGCCGCTGCGCGAGGAGATCCTCAAGCACATCGCCGACCGCGCCACCGAGACGCGCTGGCCGCCGACGCCGCAGCGTATCGTGCACGACATCCGCCAGGTCATCCCCGAGAACGGTATCGTCGCGCTCGACAACGGCATGTACAAGATCTGGTTCGCGCGCAACTACCGTACCCGTGTCGCCAACACGCTGCTGCTCGACAACGCGCTGGCGACGATGGGGGCCGGCCTGCCGTCGGCGATGATGGCCGCGATGCTCTATCCGGATCGCCGCGTGCTCGCGGTTGCCGGCGACGGCGGCTTCATGATGAACAGCCAGGAGATGGAGACCGCCGTCCGCCTCAAGCTCAATCTCGTCGTGCTGGTGTTGGAGGACAACGCCTACGGCATGATCCGCTGGAAACAGGCCGTCGACCATTTCGCAGATTACGGCATGACCTTCGGCAATCCCGACTTCGTGCTCTACGCCAAGGCTTATGGGGCCAAGGGCCATCGCATCGAGAGTATCGAGAGTTTCGGCCCGACGCTGGACGCGGCCTTCGAGGCGGGGGGCGTGCATCTGGTCGTGATTCCGATCGACTATTCGGAGAACGTGCGGGTGCTCGTCGACGAGCTGCGCGCGCGGCAGAAATAGCAGAAAATTCTCGGGAATGGCCTGGACGATCATACCAGCCATTCCTTGATATATATCGTGACACGATATATTGCAGGCGCGAACGATCCTCCCAAAAGAGACATCTATGCGCCAGACCCCCGACATGACCGGCGGCCTCCCGCGTCCTCGCGGCAAGCCCGGAGATTTTACCGCCGACCGTCGCGTGCTGGTCCTGATCGGCATGGCGCTGCTGGTCGGCAGCCTCGGCGCCGGGGCCGCCTGGGTGCTGCTGAAGCTGATTTCGCTGGTGACCAATCTGGTCTGGTTCGGTCATTTCAGCACCGAGACTGTCTCGCTCGCGAATGCCCATCCCGGAATCTGGATGGTGCTGGCGCCGGCGCTCGGCGGCCTCGTGATCGGATTGATGGCGCGGTTCGGGTCGGAGAAGATCCGGGGCCACGGCATTCCCGAAGCGATCGAGGCGATCCTGATCGGCGGCAGCCGGATGCAGCCGAAGGTCGCGATCCTGAAACCGCTGTCATCGGCGGTGTCGATTGGAAGCGGCGGTCCGTTCGGCGCCGAAGGACCGATCATCATGACCGGCGGGGCGATCGGATCGATCTTCGCCCAGTGTTTTCATCTCACCGCGGCCGAACGCAAGACGCTGCTGGTCGCGGGCGCAGCCGCCGGCATGACGGCGATCTTCGGCACGCCGATCGCGGCGGTCCTGCTTGCGGTCGAGTTGCTGCTGTTCGAATGGAAGCCGCGCAGCTTCCTCCCCGTAGTGGCCGGGGCGGTGATTTCGGCGGCGTGGCGTCCGCTGCTGTTCGGGACAGGACCGCTGTTTCCGTTCACGGAGCGGCCGGACCTGCCCTGGTGGGGCCTCGCCGCTGCAATCGGGGTCGGCATCGTCGCCGGCCTGCAATCCGGGCTGATGACGCGGCTGCTCTACGCCATCGAAGATCTGTTCGATCATCTGCCGGTGCACTGGATGTGGTGGCCGATGCTCGGTGGCGTCGTCGTCGGCCTCGGCGGGCTGATTGACCCCCGCGCGCTCGGTGTCGGCTACGACGTCATTGCCGATCTCCTGTCCGGCCACATGGTGCGCGACGAGGCGATCCGGATGCTGCTGGTGAAATCGGTGATCTGGGTGGTCGCGCTGAGCTCGGGCACGTCAGGCGGCGTGCTGGCGCCGCTGCTGATCCTCGGCGGCACGGCTGGCTGGATGGAGGGATTGGTGCTGCCCGGTGGCGCACCGTTCTGGGCGCTGGTCGGCATGGCCGCGATGATGGGCGGCACGATGCGCTCGCCGCTGACCGGCGTGATGTTCGCCATCGAGCTGACCGGCAATATCGACATGTTGTTGCCGCTGCTGGCAGCGACCGGCGCGGCGCATGCCGTCACCGTGCTGTTGCTCAAGCGCTCGATCCTGACCGAGAAGATTGCGCGTCGCGGCCAGCACATCACGCGCGAATACGCGATCGATCCCTTCGAGCTGATGCGCACGGCCGATGTCATGGTCACCAAGGTCGACACGCTGCCGGTCGACATGTCCATCGACGCGGCGGTTGCTTTCTTCACCTCGGATCAGCGCCGTCACAAATCCTATCCCGTCGTCGCGGCCGATGGACGGCTGTCCGGCATGGTGACCCGCGCCGATGTGCTGCGCTGGCGCACCGAGGGCGATCACCAGGCGGCGACGCTCGACGACGTCGTGTCGGACACCTCGGTGGTGGTGGCGCATCCCGACGATGTGCTGGGGCGGGTCGCCGATCTCATGGTCGCCTCCGATCTCGGGCGGCTGCCGGTGGTCGATCGCGCCAGCCATCGCGTCGTAGGCTTGGTCGCGCGCAAGGATTTGCTGCGAATTCGCGCGGTCGTGAACGCGCAGGAGGAGGACCGCAACGCATATTTCCTGCGCGAAAAGGCGCTTGTGCAGCAGGCGCGGATCGCGGAAGGTCAGCCCCTCTGAACTCCAGCACCGACAGGAATGAACATGACTCGCGTTCGCTGTATCACCGAGATGGGCATGGGCGTCGACGTTCACGGCAGGGACGCGACCAAGGCGGCGAAGCGGGCGGTGTCGGATGCGATCCGGCATTCGAGCCTCGGTTTCTTCCGGATGATCGGCAAGACCGCGAATGACATGTTCGTCGACGTTACCATCGGCGTGCCCAATCCCGAGGCCGTCGACAAGGAGGCGGTTGCGAAGGAGCTGCCCTACGGCACCGTGACCGTCACCGCGGTCAAGGGCGGGCTGGAAATTCCGTCGGCCACGGAAGTGGCCAACGACCCCATCCTGATCGCCAACGCCGCCGTCATCGTCAGCTTCGACAAGGACTAGGCCAGTGTCCGACAGCGATATGCGGCTACTGGATCGTCCGATCTGGAGCGCGCTGACGACGAGCCATAGGCATCTGGCCGAAGGCGGCCCGCGCGCGCTGCGTTATCCCGTGGACATGACGCCGTTCGCCGACATGGTCGATATGTCCGCGGAAAGCTTTGGCGCGCTCGGGGATCTCATGTCGGGCTCGCAAGTCGTTGCGCTGTTCACGCCGGAGCAGGTCGACGTTCCCTCTGGCTTCAAGGTGGTACTGGCGGAGACCGGCGAGCAGATGATCGGTTCGCCCACCGACAGCCCGTTGCGGGACGCCGAGATCGTCACACTCGGTCGAGCCGACGTTCCGGCGATGATGGCGCTGACGGCGCTGACCAAGCCCGGGCCGTTCGCGCTACGAACGCATGAGCTCGGCACGTTCCTCGGCATTCGCGCCGGCGGCGAGCTGGTTGCGATGACGGGCGAGCGCATGAAGCCGGGCAAGTTCGTCGAGATGACGGCCGTCTGCGTCCATCCGGACTATCGCGGGCGCGGCTACGCGCAGGCGCTGCTCGCCGCGGTCGCGCGCCGGATCGAGGCGCGCGGCGAGATTCCGTTCCTGCACGTGTTTTCGAACAATAATTCCGCCATTGCGCTCTATCAGCGCCAGGGCATGCGCATCCGCCGCCGTCTGTACGTGACGGCGTTCACGAAGCAGGGGTGACGGCGCGGGCGAGTGCGCCGGGCCGCAGACCTCATGTCGAGTAGTCGACGAACAGCGCGCTCGACGCGTTGGCGAACGGGCTTCCCCGCGGCCGATTCGTTGCTATATCCATCGCAACCAATTCGGGGAGGGGACTATTCATGGACGCCAGGACAGCAAATAAGGTACCGGATTTTTCCGCTGTGCGGACGGCGATGCAGCGTTACGTCGATCAGGAGATCGTCCCCGGCGTGTCCTGGGCGTTGCTGCGCGGACGCGAGGTGGTCGACCAGCAATGCGTCGGCTTTTCCGATCGCGAGGCAAAGACGGCGCTGCGGCCGGACCATATCTTTCGTGCCTTCTCCAACACCAAGATCTTCGTCACCTCTGCGATCATGCTGCTGGTCGAGGAGGCCCGCATCGGGCTCGATGACGCGATCGAAAAATTCCTGCCGCAGCTTGGCAATCGCAAGGTGCTGAAGCAGGGCGCGTCGAGCCTCGCCGATGTCGAGCCGGCGAAAAGCCCGATCACGATCCGGCACCTTCTGACCCACACCTCGGGTCTCAGCTACGGCATCTTCGATCCCGGCTCGGTGCTGTTCAAAGGCTATAACGAGGCGGGCGTCCTCACTCCGTTGACGCCGTTGACCGGCATGATCGACAAGCTTGCCGATCTGCCGCTGTCCTATCATCCCGGCACGAGCTGGGAATATTCGGTGGCGACCGACGTGCTCGGCCGCGTCGTAGAGGTGGTTTCGGGCAAGCCCCTCGACGCGTTCTTCAAGGCGCGGATATTCGATCCGCTCGGCATGACCGATACCGGCTTCTTTGTGCCTGAGGCGGAGCAGAGCAGGCTGGTCGAGCACTATATCGGCGCCGACGTGCTCGATCCGACGAAGCCGGGCCTCACCCGCGCCGAGACTCTGCCTTATCCGCAAGCCTATCGACGGCCGTTCCCGCGGCTGTCGGGCGGCGGTGGCCTGGTCTCAACCCTGCCTGACATGCTTGCGCTGGTGCGCGCCTTGGTGCCCGGGCCGGAGGCGCTGCTGAAGCCTGCGACGCTGCGGCAGATGATGACCAACCAGCTGCCGGCGGGCCAGACCATCCGCTTCGCCAATCTCGGGCCGATGCCCGGCAAGGGCTTTGGCCTCGGCGGCGCCGTGACCTTCGCGCCGACGCAGTTCGATCCTCCAAATTCCATCGGCGAATTCCAGTGGGGCGGGCTCGCCGGCACCCATTGGTGGATTTGCCCTGCGGCCAATACCGCCGGCGTCCTGATGGCCCAGCGCCACATGGGCTTCTGGAATCCGTTCTTCTTCGAGTTCAAGCGCCTGGCCTACCAGGCGGTCGGAGGCTGACCGCGAAAAATTGCAGGCACCCGCGAATCCTTTTGCGCGATCGCGCCCTCTTTACGGTCGAGGCATCCCGCCTCGGCTCGTGTTGGAGGATGTGATGGCATTTTACAGGAAGAATATCGGCGGCCTGCACCAGGCGGTGCGGGTGGTTGCCGGGATCGCCGTGGCGATCCCGGCACTGGTCTATCTCACGGGCGCGCCGACTTGGCCGATCGCGCTCGGCGGTGCCGGGTTCCAGATGACCGGCCTCGTCGGCTATTGCGCGATGTGTGCCGTGGCCGGGATCGGCAGGGAAGGTGTGTCGTGAGCGCGGCTGCGATCTCGCCAAACCTGTTCGAGGCGGCGCGGCTCGGCGATCCCCAGGCGATCGCGCGGCTGCTCGAGACGGCACAGCCCGATATCCGCCGCTACGCCCGTGCGACCTGCCGCAGCTCGGCGGATGCCGAGGATGCGACGCAGGAGGCGCTGTGGATCCTGTTCCGGCATGTCGGCAGGATCCGCTCGCTGTTGGCATTTTCGGCTTGGCTGTTCAGCGTCGTTCGCCGCGAATGCCTCCGCCTCGCGTGCAAGGCGGGCCTCGCGCCGTCGATCGATGAGAGCCAGTCGGAGGCCGCGCTGCTGTCGCGGTCCGAGGCCGATCTGCGGCTCGACGTGGCCGCGGCCGTCGAGGCGCTGCCACTGCATTACCGCGATGTCGCACTGATGCGCGACATCGCGGAAATGTCCATCGACGAAATCGCAGAAGCGTTCGGCGCAACGCGACAGACCGTGAAGGCGCGACTGCATCGCGCTCGCGCCCTGATGCGCGAATATCTGACGAGGTGAGCCATGACCGATTATCAAACCCCTGACGATCTGAAATCGATCCCGGCCTTCGTCGCGCTGGCGCCAATCGAAGCCAACGCCTTCCTCGCCTTCAACCACGCTGTCGAGCGCAAGGACGGATTGATTCCGCCAAAATATCGCGAGCTGATCTCGCTTGTGGTCGCGCTCACCACGCAATGCGCCTATTGCCTCGACGTGCATACGGCGCAGGCGGCAAAGGCCGGCGCCACGCCCGAGGAGGTGGCGGAAGCCGCACTAATCGCGGCGGCGGTGCGTGCCGGCGGCACGCTCGGCCATGCGCTATTGGCTAAGCGTTTGTTCGAGCGGCATCGAGGCGAGGGCACGGAATGAGCAAGCGCAGGCTGGGGGCGGAACAAGAGGCGTGAAAGCCTATCTCGGTCTCGACGGATTTCGCTTCGGCTGGGTCGCCGCGTGGATCGACGAGCGCGGCGATCACGGCTTCGACTATTCGCCGGGGCTGACGCGTCTGCTCGCGATGCCGCATGCGCGCGCGATGATCGACATGCCGATCGGGTTAAAACCGACGGGCTACAGGACATGCGACTTGCACGCGCGCGAATTGGCGGGCCCCGCGGTGTTTCTTGGGGCTCGCCGCGGGCTATGGACGTTTCCCGACATGGCAGCGGCCAATCGCTACTATTGGGAGCACGAAGGCAAGGGCAGGGGCGTCTCGGCGCAACTCTGGAACATCAGGGACAAGATCAGGGAGGTCGACGAGATCATGACGCTGGCGCGGCAGGGAATTATGGGCGAGGCGCATCCGGAATTGATTTTCTGGAATCTGGCAGGTCGCGTGCGACTCGAGGCGAAGTCCTCACCACGCGGCCGTGAGCAGCGTGTTGCGCTGCTGAGAGACCGGGGCTTCACCAGGATCGAAAGATGGCTGACGCTTCGATATGGCACCGGGATTGGCCGCGACGATCTCATCGATGCCTGTGCCTGCGCCGTCGCGGCGCGTGACAGTGCTCAGCGTATCGGTGGGGACGAGATTGATCCACGGGGGCTGCGGATGGAGATCAACTACTGAGCCTTGCATCATTCCGCCCCACGCCTAGATTAAACCGGCTCAACTCCAGATCGAAGGTCCTGATGTCCGATCTCTCCGCATTTCCCATCACCAAGCGCTGGCCTGCCAAACATCCGGAGTTGCTTCAGCTCTATTCGCTGCCGACGCCGAACGGCGTCAAGGTTTCGATCATGCTGGAGGAGATCGGACTGCCTTACGAAGTCCATCTCGTCGACTTCGGCAAGGACGACCAGAAGACGCCGGAATTCCTCTCGCTCAATCCGAACGGCAAGATCCCGGCGATCCTCGATCCCAACGGCCCCGGCGGCAGACCGCTGCCGCTGTTCGAGTCCGGTGCGATCCTGCAATATCTCGCGGAGAAGACTAGCAAGCTGCTGCCGCAGGATGCCGCGCGCCGCTACCAGACCATCCAGTGGGTGCACTTCCAGATGGGCGGCATCGGACCAGTGTTCGGCCAGGTCGGCTTCTTCCACAAATTCGCCGGCAAGGACTTCGAGGACAAGCGGCCGTTGGAGCGCTACGTGAGCGAGTCCATGCGCCTGCTCGGTGTGATGGAGACGCATCTTTCCGGACGGCAATGGTTCATGGATGACGACTACACCATCGCCGACATTTCGATGCTGGGCTGGGTACGCAACCTCATCGGCTTTTACGGGGCCGGCGATCTCGTTGCGTTCAGCCAGTTCAAGTCAGTGGCTTCCTGGCTCGAACGCGGGCTGGCCCGTCCGACCGTGGAGCGCGGGCTCAACATTCCAAAGCGGCCGTGAAACTAGCTCAGAGCCTTGTAACTCATGTAGAGCGCCATCAGCGCGACGAGACCTATCATGGTTCGGCGCAGCACCGCTTTGCTAACGCCGTTGGCCGCGCGTGCGCCGAGATCGGTGCCGATCCAGAGGCCGGCAACGATGCCGATGATGGCCGGCCAGCCGACCATCAGTCCCTTGCTCCAGTAGATCCATGCGGCCGGGATGTTGGTGGGGATGACCGAGAAAATGAGGCTCACGAGCTGCGCCTGGTGTTGAGGCACGCGGAGCCCTGCGGCAAGGCCGACCGTGATCGCGAGCCCGCCGCCGATGCCCATGAAGCCAGAGGAGAAGCCGGCAAGCACGCCGATGAGGAGCAGGGGGAGCCAGGGCAGTTGGCCTCGATCACCGGCGTCGCTGCTTCCGTCCTTGCGGTCGCGGCGAAGGATAAGGAGCGCGATCAGAGCGACGAGATAGGCGACGTAGGTCCATTGCAGGATCGCGTCGGAGACGGCTGCCGCCGCATAGCCGCCGCCCGCGCCGCCGATGAGGAATCCGATGCCGATCCAGACGATCCAAGGCAAGGGACTGTGATTGCCGCCCTGCCAATAGCGACGTACGCCGGCGAGGCCCGTCGGCGGGAGCTGCGTGATCAGCGAGGTTCCTTGCGCGATGTGCTGTTCCGCGCCCAGCAGCAGCACGGTGAAGATGACAAGGCCACCACCCGGGCTCGTGCCCATGAAGCCCGAGGTCAGTCCGCCGATGAGGCCAACGCCGGCGCCGGCGAGGAGGTCGTAGATGGCCGACATCGCTCACGTCCTCGTTCGTCGCTTGATATCGGGCTTGGTCGTACGAAAGCCGTCGATCACGCCGGTGACGGTCGCCATGCAGGCTGCGACGTCAAAATCCTCGCCCCAGCATTTCTGCAGCACAAAGCCCTGGAAGATCGCGACCAGCACGCGCGCGATCGCGTCCGCGCCGAGGTCGCGCTTGATCAGGCCGTCGTGTTGGGCGCGCTCGACCAGGGCCACGATCAACGCGCGCGGCATATCGATGCCTTCAACGACGTTGGTGCGGACGCGGCGGTTGCGCAGTGCCTCGGCCCAGCCATGGATGCCGACGCGACGCCGCGCTTCGCCGGCGGGATCGGTGAGCCATTGCGCGTAGACGCGCACCAGCGCGTGCAGTCCCTCGATCGAATCCCCGCATCCTTGCGCGACCGAGTTGAGGACGGCCTCGCGACGATGCCGGTCGTCGGCCAGCGCCTCGATCAGATCGTCCTTGCTCTGGAAGTAGAGATAGACCGCACCGTGGCTCAGGCCCGACCGCTTGACGATGTCGGCCATGCCGGTTTGGTGAAATCCGTCTTCCGAGAAGCAGGCGAGCGCTGCTTCGAGGATCTGCCGACGCCGGTCTTCACGCTTCTTGTCGCTGATCTTGGGCATCCGTCCCGTCCATAAATAACTGACAGATCGATCGTTTTTAGGAAGTTGCTGGGAGTCGCGCGAATAGAGACGTTCAAAAGAAAAACGATCAGTCAGTCATTTTTATTGGCGAAGAGGATTTTGGTCAAGTCCCGACGGCTTGACCGAGGAAACAGGAGGATGGGGCGATGATCGTTCCGTCGGTGCAGGCGACCGCGCGCCGCTAGAACAGCCGCCCGCCGTTCGGCACCGGCTTGCTCGGCTGCATCAGCACGACCTTGCCGTCCGCATCGGGAAAGCCGAGCGTCAGCACCTCCGAGACGACAGGTCCGATCTGGCGCGGCGGGAAATTGACGACGGCCGCGACTTGCTGGCCGACCAACGTCTCGAGCGGATGATTCTCGGTGATCTGCGCCGAGCTTTTGCGCACGCCGATCGCCGGGCCGAAGTCGATCCACAGCCGCCAGGCCGGCTTGCGCGCCTCGGGAAACGGCTTTGCATCGACGATGGTGCCGACGCGAATATCGACCGCGAGGAACGTATTGAAGTCGATGGTCGGCGAGGCGGATGCGGCGGGATCGTGGTTGACGTGCATGGTGTGTCCGTTCGGGAGAGGTCAAAAGCGTCGTTGGCAATATTGTCGCGCGATGCGGAGTTTCGTACAACGCCACGGCACGTCACGACGCATGCGCGAGGACCGTCTTGCCCAACATCATCTACGGCATCAAGAACTGCGACACCATGAAGAAGGCGCGCGCCTGGCTTGACACCCATGGCGTCACCTACGAGTTCCACGACTACAAGACCGCCGGCGTCGAGAAGGACAAGCTCAAGCAATGGAGCGACAAGCTCGGCTGGGAGACGCTGCTCAATCGCGCCGGCACCACCTTCAAGAAGCTGCCGGATGCCGACAAGGAAGGCTTGACCGAGAAGAAGGCGCTGGCGCTGATGCTAGCGCAACCATCGATGATCAAGCGTCCGGTGCTGGAAATTGGCGGCAAGCTCCTGGTCGGCTTCAAGCCGGACATCTACGACAAGGAAGTCGGCGCCAAATCGCGCAAAAGCTAATTCAGCTCGATGATCTCGGCGGTGACGCTCGGACCGCCGGTCTGATCGGCGAATCCGACGACGTCAGCGGCCGCGATGCGTCCGGGCGCGCGATGAAACAGGTCGCGGTCGATCACCGTGCACAGTTTTGGCCGCGGCAGCGCGTCATTTCCGCGCAGCAGATTCTTTATCTCGAAGCCCCCGTCCTCACAGAAGGTCTTGAGTGAGGCGATGACGTGGCTGACCTTGTCGTCGGTCAGGAAAGGCAGCAGCAGCCGTTCGTAGGCGACAATGCGGCCGTAGATGTCGTCGACGTCGGCAACGCTGTAGACCGGAAGTCTACGCGCGACGCATTCCTGATAGACCGGCATCACGAAGGGCGCGAGCCGCGGTCCGACATAATCCTCCAGCAGGATTCCCTTGCCGGTATGGCCATAGGCGCGGGAGATTCTTGTGCCCTCGCTCTGAATGGTCAGGCGCGGCGTCGGCGTCGAATTATCCACCGTGTAGTAGATGAGATCGGACAGCTCTTCCTCGAGTCGGGCGGGCTGATAATCCCAGATCGCCGGCGCAGTCTGTTGGCGCGCATAAAGTCGCAGCCACGTGTTGAGCAGGTCACGCTGCTTGATCGACTTGACGATGGAGGGAGCGGCGCTCGTGAAATCCAAAACAATATCCCGGCGGATGAAACCTGCGCATGATCGCCGCGGCGGGAAAATTTTTGATGAAGGCTGGCGCGCGAGGCCAAAGACCGTTAACGACGGCTTTATGACCGGTTTCTTGCGAACCGGAAGGCCGGCAGGCGCAACATCACAAAACCTCCAACTAAGGGAGCATAAGACTCCCGGCCGGAGGCTTGATCTGCTCAGCTTTCCGCCTTGCCTAACCCCCGTCACCTCCGGCATATTCCGCGCCCGGAGGCGGCGTTCCGGGAAGGCTCCAAGGTCTCCGGAAAGCCGAAGTAACAAGGACAGCCACGCGCATGGTGCGGGCAGGGGGAAATCTGTTTGGCCGATGAGTTCATTCTCGAAACGGAAGGCTTGACCAAGGAGTTCGCGGGCTTCTTCGCCGTCCGCGACGTTGCGCTCAAGGTCCGCCGTGGGAGTATTCACGCGCTGATCGGCCCGAACGGGGCCGGCAAGACGACGTGCTTCAATCTTCTGACCAAGTTCCTCAAGCCGTCTGCGGGAAAAATCCTGTACAAGGGACAAGACATCACCTCGATGGCGCCGGCCGACGTGGCGCGCCTGGGGCTGGTCCGTTCGTTCCAGATATCGGCGGTATTTCCGCATATGACCGCGCTGGAGAATGTCCGTGTCGCGCTCCAGCGCCAGCACGGCAGCTCCTTTGATTTCTGGCGTTCCAAGTCGGTGCTGAATCAGTTCAACGACCGCGCGCGTGAATTGTTGAACGATGTTGGTCTCAGCGAGTTCGCCAACACGCCGGCGGTCGAGATGGCCTATGGGCGCAAGCGCGCGCTCGAGATCGCAACCACGCTCGCGCTCGATCCGGAGATGATGCTGCTGGACGAGCCGATGGCCGGCATGGGCCACGAGGACATCGACAAGATCGCGGCGCTGATCAAGCGCATCTCGGCGAAATACACCATCCTGATGGTCGAGCATAACTTGAGCGTCGTGGCCAATCTCTCCGACATCATCACGGTGCTGACGCGCGGGCAGGTGCTTGCGCAGGGCCACTACAGCGAGCTCACCAAGGACGAACGCGTCAAGGAAGCCTATCTGGGAGCCGGTCATGCCTGAGACTGCAATGGCCGAGGCTCCGGCGAAGGCCGCGACCGGCGGCAACATCCTCCAGGTCCGCAACCTCGAAGCCTGGTACGGCGAGTCCCACATCCTGCACGGGATCAATTTCGAGGTGAACGCGGGCGAGGTCGTCACGCTGCTCGGGCGCAACGGCGCCGGCAAGACGACCACGCTGAAGTCGATCATGGGCATCATCGGCAAGCGTGCCGGATCGATCAAATTCAACAACCAGGACATCATCCGCGCGACCTCCGACAAGATCGCGCGCATGGGCATCGCGTTCTGCCCGGAGGAGCGGGGGATTTTCTCCAGTCTCGATGTGCGGGAGAATTTGTTGCTGCCGCCGGTGGTGCGCCCAGGCGGGCTGCCGCTCGAACAGATCTTCGATCTGTTTCCGAACCTGAAGGAGCGGCTCAACAGCCAGGGCACCAAGCTGTCCGGCGGCGAGCAGCAGATGCTTGCGATCGCGCGCATCCTGCGCACCGGCGCCAGCTTCCTGATGCTCGACGAGCCGACCGAAGGTCTTGCGCCTGTCATCATTCAGCAGATCGGTCACACCATTGCGCGGCTGAAGAAGGAAGGTTTCACGATCCTTCTGGTCGAGCAGAACTTCCGGTTCGCATCCACCGTCGCCGACCGCTATTACGTCGTCGAGCACGGCAAGATCATTGACGGATTTTCCAATGCGGAGCTTGCCGCCAACATGGACAAGCTCCACACCTATCTCGGCGTCTAGTACGCCGAGGGGCGAACGGTCACGAGAAGATTCACGAGGGAAGTAGCATGAAAAAGTCGATTGCATCGTTGTTGCTCGGCACGGCGTTGGCCGTTACCACCGCTGGCGCGGCTTTCGCGCAGGACAAGACGGTCAAGATCGGTGCGCTGTCCGATCAGTCCGGTCTCTATGCCGACCTCGGCGGGCCCGGCTCGACGCTCGCCGCCCAGATGGCGGTGGAAGATTCCGGCCTTGCCGCGAAGGGCTGGAAGATCGACATCATCTCGGGCGATCACCAGAACAAGCCGGATATCGGCACGGCGATCGCGCGGCAGTGGTTCGATGTCGACAAGGTCGACATCATCGTCGACGTGCCGAATTCCGGCGTGGCGCTCGCGGTCAACAACGTCGTGAAGGAAAAGAACGGCGTCTACATCAATTCGGGTGCGGCGACCTCCGACCTCACAAATGCTCAGTGCTCGCCCAACACCGTGCACTGGACCTACGACACCTACATGCTGGCCCACACCACAGGCCAGGCTCTGGTGAAGGCCGGTGGAGACACCTGGTTCTTCCTGACCGCGGACTACGCCTTCGGTGCGGCGCTCGAGCGCGACACCACGGCCGTCATCACCGCCAACGGCGGCAAGGTCGTTGGCGGTGTCAAGCATCCGCTCAACACGCCGGACTTCTCGTCCTTCCTGCTCCAGGCGCAGGCCTCCAAGGCCAAGATCATCGGCCTTGCCAATGCCGGCGGCGATACCACCAACACGATCAAGCAGGCCGCCGAGTTCGGCATCGTCAAGGGCGGCCAGAAGCTCGCGGCGCTGCTCTTGTTCCTCACCGACGTCAAGGCGATCGGCCTGGAAACCGCACAGGGCCTGAACTTCACCGAGACCTTCTACTGGGACATGAACGACCAGACCCGGGCTTTCTCCAAGCGGTTCTCGGAGAAGATGAAGAACGGCGCGATGCCGACCATGGTGCAGGCGGGCGTCTATGCAGGCGTGCGCCACTATCTCAAGGCCCTGGACGCGCTCGGCGGCAATCCGCATGACGGTGTCAAGGTCGTCGACAAGATGAAGTCGATGCCGACGGAAGACGAACTGTTTGGCAAGGGCGAAATCCAGCCAAACGGCCGCACCATCCACAACGCCTATCTGTTCGAGGTGAAGAAGCCCTCCGAGTCCAAGGGGCCGTGGGACTTCTACAAGCTCGTCGGCACGGTGTCGGGCGATCAGGCCTTCACGCCGCTCTCCGAGAGCAAGTGCGCGCTGCTTAAGAAGTAAGACCAATAGCCCGCCGGCGGCGAGCCGGCGGGCGCGACTTTGGGAACGCCGAAGGGACTGGGTGCTGGATCGATGCAGGCTCTCTACGCACAGCTACTGGTGGGACTGATCAACGGCTCGTTCTACGCGCTGCTCAGTCTCGGGCTCGCCGTCATCTTCGGCATGCTCAACATCATCAATTTCGCCCATGGCGCGCTCTACATGATGGGCGCCTTCGTCGCCTATTTCCTGCTGAACCTCGGCGGCATTAGTTACTGGTGGGCGCTACTGTTTGCGCCGATCATCGTCGGCATCTTCGGCATGATCCTGGAACGGACCATGCTGAAGTTCCTGACCGGGCTCGACCATCTCTACGGTCTGCTGCTGACCTTCGGTATCGCGCTGATCGTGCAGGGCGTGTTCCAGAATTTTTTCGGCTCGTCCGGACTGCCTTACGCGATTCCAGACCAGCTCAAGGGCGGCATGAATCTCGGCTTCATGTTCCTGCCGATCTACCGCGGCTGGGTCGTCATCTTCTCGCTGGTGGTGTGTCTTGCGACCTGGTTCCTGATCGAGAAGACCCGGCTCGGCGCTTATTTGCGCGCCGCCACGGAAAATCCGACGCTGGTGCGTGCCTTCGGCATCAACGTGCCGCGCATGATCACGCTCACTTACGGGTTGGGCGTCGGTTTGGCCGCGCTCGCCGGCGTGCTCTCGGCGCCGATCAACCAAGTCCGGCCGCTGATGGGCGCGGACCTCATCATCGTGGTGTTCGCGGTGGTGGTGATCGGCGGCATGGGATCGATCATGGGCTCCATCATCACCGGCTTTGCGCTCGGTGTGATCGAGGGCCTGACCAAATATTTCTACCCCGAGGCCTCCAACACCGTCGTGTTCGTGCTGATGGTGCTGGTGCTCTTGGTGAAGCCAACGGGATTGACGGGAAGGGCGGCCTGATATGACGGCCTTGACGGACGACACGCTGCCGGTAACCCCGCGCGCGATGCGCGACGAAATGATCGTCTTCGTGGTGATGGCGCTGCTGCTGGTCGCGGTGCCGTTCAGCGGAATCTATCCGTTCTTCGTGATGCAGGCGCTGTGCTTCGCACTGCTCGCCTGCGCCTTCAATCTTCTGATCGGCTATGGCGGCCTGTTGTCGTTTGGCCATGCGATGTTCATGGGCACCGCCGGCTACTGCAGCGCTCACGCGCTGAAGGTGTGGGCGCTGCCGCCTGAGCTCGGTATCCTCGTCGGAATTGTCGCTGCATTCGGGCTGTCGCTCATCACAGGCTTCATCTCGATCCGTCGCCAGGGCATCTATTTCTCGATGATCACGCTGGCGCTGTCGCAGCTGCTGTACTTTATCTACCTCCAGGCGCCGTTCACCCATGGTGAGGACGGCATCCAGGGCATTCCGCAGGGGCATATGTTCGGCGTGCTCGATCTGTCGAAGCCGACCGTGCTCTATTATGTGGTGCTGGTCGGCTTCCTCGCGGGCTTCCTGCTGATCTATCGCATTATCAACTCGCCGTTCGGTGAGGTGCTGAAGTCGATCCGTGAGAACG
This sequence comes from Bradyrhizobium monzae, assembly GCF_021458635.1. Taxonomy (GTDB): domain Bacteria; phylum Pseudomonadota; class Alphaproteobacteria; order Rhizobiales; family Xanthobacteraceae; genus Bradyrhizobium. The sequence goes on along the minus strand of NZ_JAIRDQ010000002.1, from coordinate 21,937 downwards.
AACCGCGCGCCATCTCGCTCGGTTACCGGACCGACCAGTACAAGTTTCTGGCGTTTGTCCTGTCGGGGACGCTGGCAGGCTTTGCCGGTGCGCTGAAAGTGTTCGTGGCGCAGAACGCCTCGCTCACCGACGTGCACTGGACGATGTCGGGCGAAGTCGTGCTCATGACGCTGGTTGGCGGTCTCGGCACTATTTTTGGTCCCGTGGTCGGCGCTTTCGCGATCATCGCCATGCAGCAATATCTGGCCGGCTTCGGCCAGTGGGTGACGGTGATCCAGGGCTCGATCTTCGTAATCTGCGTGCTCACCTTCCGCCGTGGCGTCGTTGGTGAAGTTGCCCATTACTTCCGGAGATCGCTCTAAATCATTGATATCGCACCAATTCTATTGGTGTGCGAAAGCGGTGGATGATCGGGCTCCGCGGGCGCGAGATAACACGCGCGCGGAGCGAAAATGGTCTATGACGGTTTTGTGACGGTCCGCTCGGGCCGGGCCATGTCCAACCGGTAGACTCTCCCCATGATGCGATGGTTTCGCGCTTTCCTGCCCAAGGAAGAACGGTTCTTCGACCTGTTCGACCGCCACGCCCAGACCGTGATCCAGGGCGCGATCGCGCTTCAGGGCGTGCTCAATGGCGGCGAGGAGACGCCGGTCTATTGCCAGCGCGTCAACCAGTTCGAGAACGATGCCGACAACATCACCCGTGAGGTGCTGACCGCGGTGCGGCGCACCTTCATCACGCCGTTCGACCGCGGCGACATCAAGAATCTCATTACCTCGATGGACGATGCCATCGACCAGATGCAACAGACCGCAAAAGCCGTGATGCTGTTCGAGGTCCGCACCTTCGAGCCGCCAATGCGCGAGATCGGTGCGCTCCTGATCGAATGCGCCAATCTGGTCGGACGTGCGCTGCCGCTGATGCAGTCGATCGGGCCCAATGTCGCGATGCTGACCGCGATCACAGAAGAGCTGACCAAGCTCGAAGGCCGCGTCGATGACCTCCATGACATCGGGCTGAAGGAACTGTTCCTCAAGCACCGCGACGGCAGCGCGATGGACTTCATCGTCGGCGTTGAGATCTACGACCACCTCGAGAAGGTGGCCGATCGCTTCGACGACGTCGCGAACGAGATCAACAGCATCGTTATTGAACAGGTTTAGGGCAGGGAACGCGCCGTGGATGCTGCGTTGGGTCTTCCCGTCCTGGTCGGATTGATCGCCGTCGCGCTGCTGTTCGATTTCCTGAACGGCTTGCACGACGCTGCCAATTCGATCGCGACCATCGTCTCGACCCGGGTGCTGCGGCCGCAATTCGCGGTGATATGGGCTGCGTTCTTCAATTTCGTTGCCTTCATGGTGTTCGGGCTGCACGTCGCCCAAACCATCGGCACCGGCATCATCGATCCCGCAATCGTCGACGCCCAGGTGATCTTCGCTGCGCTTGTCGGTGCCATCGTCTGGAATCTCGTGACCTGGGCGCTCGGCATTCCGTCCTCGTCCTCGCATGCGCTGATCGGCGGCCTGGTCGGCGGCGGCATGGCCAAGGCCGGACTATCGGCGGCGGTCTGGAGCGGACTGACCAAGGCGGTACTGGCGATCGTCCTGTCGCCGCTGGTCGGCTTCCTGCTGGCGATGATGCTGGTCGCGATCGTGTCCTGGCTTTCGGTGCGCTCGACACCGTTCGCGGTCGACCGTGCCTTCCGCATCCTGCAATTCGCCTCCGCCTCGCTCTATTCGCTCGGGCACGGCGGCAATGACGCACAGAAGACGATGGGCATCATCGCCGTGCTGCTCTATTCGCAGGGCCATCTCGGCGGCGAATTCACCGTGCCGTTCTGGGTGGTGCTATCGTGCCAGGCGGCCATGGCGCTGGGCACGCTGATGGGCGGCTGGCGCATCGTCCGCACCATGGGCCTGCGCATCACCAAGCTGACGCCGATGCAGGGGTTCTGCGCCGAGACCGGCGGGGCGGCGACCCTGTTCATGGCCACCTTCCTCGGCGTTCCCGTTTCGACCACCCACACCATCACTGGCGCGATCGTCGGCGTCGGTGCCGCCCGCCGCGTTTCGGCCGTGCGCTGGAACGTGGCGAGTTCGATCGTCTATGCCTGGGTGATCACGATCCCGGCCTCGGCCATCGTGGCGGCACTGAGCTGGTGGGCGGTGCAAATCTTCAAGTAACGAGCTTCAGCCCGACAATGCCGGCTACGATCAGCCCGATGCTGGCGAGGCGGAGCGCGGTGGCCGGCTCGCCGAACAGGTAGATGCCGAGCGTCGCGGTGCCGACCGCGCCGATGCCGGTCCAGACTGCATAAGCGGTTCCGACGGGCAGCGTTTTGAGAGCGAGTCCGAGCAGGATCACGCTGCCGGCCATAGCCGTGAGCGTGATGATGGACGGAACCAGCCTGGTAAAACCCTCGGTATATTTCAGGCCAATCGCCCAGGTGATCTCGAGAAGACCGGCGACGAACAGGATGCTCCAGGCCATGACGACCCTCCATTCAAGGCAGGGTCGTCCCCGCGGGCTGATAGGCTGATGAGCAGGAAGGTCGTCCTCCCGAAAGCCGATATGGGGCTGGCCGAAGGCCTCCGCAATCACCAAATGAGGCTTGATAAGGCCCATTTTCCCTGCCAAACGCTCCCGCCATGTCCGACATCGCCACCACAGCCGAATCGCCGGCCCGTTCCCCGCTTGCCGCAGAAGTGTCGCGGCGGCGCACTTTTGCGATCATTTCGCACCCGGACGCCGGCAAGACCACGCTGACCGAAAAGCTGCTGCTGTTCGGGGGCGCCATCAATCTCGCCGGCCAGGTCAAGGCCAAGGGCGAACGGCGCAACACCCGCTCGGACTGGATGAAGATCGAGCGCGAGCGCGGCATCTCGGTCGTGACGTCGGTCATGACTTTCGAGTTCGAGGGCCTTGTCTTCAACCTCCTGGACACGCCGGGCCACGAAGACTTTTCGGAAGACACCTATCGTACGCTCACGGCGGTCGACTCCGCCGTGATGGTGATCGACGCCGCCAAGGGCATCGAGGCGCGGACGCGAAAGCTGTTCGAGGTCTGTCGTCTTCGGGACATCCCGATCATCACCTTCATCAACAAGATGGATCGCGATAGCCGCGACGTTTTCGAGCTGCTCGACGAGATCGAGAAGACGCTGGCGCTCGACACCACGCCGATGACTTGGCCAGTCGGCCGCGGCCGCGACTTCCTCGGCACCTATGACGTCATCAACGGCGGCGTGCGCCTGCTCGAAGGGGGCGGCGCCAAGACCGGTGCGGCACAGCAGATCGAGATCGCCGAACTCGCCAAGCTCAACGCCAATCTCGACGCATCTGCCGTGAAGGACGAGCTCGAGCTCGTCACCGCGGCCTCAAAGCCGTTCGAGCTCGATGCGTTCCGCGAGGGCCATCTGACGCCGGTCTATTTCGGCAGCGCGCTGCGCAATTTCGGCGTCGGCGATCTCCTTGAGGGTCTCGGCAAGTTCGCACCCGAGCCGCGCGCCCAGGACAGCGATCAGCGCAAGGTCGAAGCGACCGATCCACGCATGAGCGCCTTCGTGTTCAAGATCCAGGCGAACATGGACCCCAACCACCGCGACCGCATCGCCTTTGCGCGGCTCTGCTCGGGCAAGCTCAGCCGCGGCATGAAGGCGAAGCTGGTGCGCACCGGCAAGAGCATGCCGCTGTCGAGCCCGCAATTCTTCTTTGCCCAGGACCGTTCGGTGGCGGACGAGGCCTTTGCCGGCGACGTCGTCGGCATTCCCAACCACGGCACGCTGCGCATCGGCGATACGCTGACCGAGGGCGAGGATTTCAACTTCGTCGGTGTGCCGAGTTTTGCGCCGGAAATCGTCCGGCGCGTCCGTCTCACCGACGCGATGAAGGCGAAGAAGCTGAAGGAAGCGCTTCAGCAGATGTCGGAAGAGGGCGTCGTCCAGGTGTTCCGTCCGCGCGACGGTGCGCCGGCGCTGGTCGGCGTGGTCGGCGCGCTGCAGCTCGACGTGCTCAAGGCAAGGCTCGATGCGGAATATTCGCTGCCGGTCGAGTTCGAGGTCAGCGAGTTCCAGCTCGCGCGCTGGGTCTCCTCGGAGGATGGCAAGAAGCTCGACACCTTCATCGCGGCCAACACCTCCAGCATCGCCGACGATGTCGACGGCGATCCCGTGTATCTGGCGCGGAACGAGTTCTATCTCGGCTATACCAAAGAGCGCGCCGAGGGGATTGAGTTCACCAACGTCAAGGACGTCAAGAAGAAGGGGTAGGGCGCGCTCCGGCCGCTTGAACGCGAGCATGTGAACGTCCGCGGGCTTGACGCTTTCACGATCGATGCCACGTTCCACTGACGTGACATCGCGAGCTCAAAGCATGTGGCGCGCTATCCTCGTTCTTGTCCTGCTGGCGATTTCGACGCTCGCCGCCGGTGCGCAGCGCCGCCAGATCAATCCGATCCCGTTCGCGCATGAGCCGTGCAGCGTGCTCGATTCTCGCCCCTGCACCCCGTATTATTGCAGCCCGCTCGATCACGGGCCCTGCATTCCCGAGATCGACTATCCCTATGGGGAGAACCTCCAGCTCACAATCGAAAGCGTTCCGTCGGATGCCGACCGGGCCAAATACCAGAAGCCGGATCATGATCTCGATACGATCGGCGATCTTTTCGCCGAGCTGCGCACCTGCTGGTCGCCGCCATCGGACAATGCGCGAACCGGGATGCAGATGTCGGTGCGCTTCAGCTTCAACAAGACCGGCAGCCTGATCGGCCCGCCGCGCCTGACATACGCGACCGCAGGCGTCCCGACCGACACAAGGACGACCTATCTGAACGCGATCAATTCATCGCTGAACGCCTGCCTGCCGCTGAAATTCACCACCGGCCTCGGCGGCGCCCTGGCCGGGCGTCCGATCGCGATCCGGTACGTCGATAATCGCGAGACTGGCAAGTAGCGCATCAGTTGCGACCGGCGGCCAATCGATGATACGCCATGGGCGGTGGCGCTGGTTGAGGGGAGGATGTCGTGGGTCTGCTGGTCATGATCCTGGGGCTGGTGCTGTTTTTCGCCGCCCATGTTTTCACAACAAAACGCGATGCGCGCGCGCAGGCGATCGCGAGGCTTGGCGAGGGGACCTACAAGATCCTCTATTCTGTGGTCTCGCTTGCGGGACTGGCGCTGATCGTCTGGGGCTTTGCCCATTATCGCGCGACCGACTGGATTGATGTCTGGTATCCACCGAAGGCAATGAAGCACATCACGGTCGCGCTGATGTTGCCTGCCGTCATCCTGGTGGTCGCGTCATATTTGCGCGGCCGCATCTATGCGACGCTGAAGCATCCGATGCTCGCCGGCATCAAGCTGTGGGCGGCTGCGCATCTCCTGGCGAACGGCGATCTCGGCTCCATCATCCTGTTCGGCTCGTTCCTGGGCTGGGGGGTCTATGACCGCATTTCGCTGAAGCATCGCACTGACAGTGGCGGCCCGCCGATTCCGGTGGGCGGCGTCACCAATGATTTGATCGCGGTGGCGGTTGGAATCGTCGCCTATCTGGCGCTGGCGTTTGCATTCCACCCTGTCGTGATCGGCGTTCCCGTCATGGGTAGCTAGCCGATCAGCGCAAGACAGCACCCGCGTGCGCATGCGCGGAAGGTGACAAAAGCAACAAGCCGAGGGCCCTCCGATGGATTGGTCGCAATCTCAGATTCCGCCGATGCGGTTCGAGGCACGTTTTGGCGATCGGGTGGTCCCGGCCTTTACCGATCGTCCCTCGAGCTTGTGGGCGATGATCGCGGAGGCTGCCGCGCGCAACGGCGATGGCGAAGCGCTGGTCTGCGGCAATGTCCGGCTGAGCTGGCGGCAGGCGGTGGAGCAGGCCGCGCGAATTGCCTCGGGCTTTCGCAAGCTCGGCCTGCAGCGCGGCGACCGCGTCGCGATTCTGCTCGGCAACCGCATCGAATTTCCGCTGCTGCTGTTTGCCGCCGCGCATGAGGGGCTGGTTACGGTGCTGCTGAGCACGCGCCAGCAGAAGCCGGAGATCGCCTACGTTCTCACCGATTGCGGCGCCAAAATCCTGATCCACGAAGCGGGTCTCGCCGAACGGCTGCCGGATGCGCGGGGTGTGCCCGCTGTGATCCATCGCGTCGCCATCGACAGCGATCCGGCTCTGTCGCGCTTCGCGGTGCTCGCCGACAATTCCCCGGCGCCGGCACCGGTCGAAGTGAACGAGGAGGATACCGCGATGATCCTCTACACTTCGGGCACCACAGGCAAGCCGAAGGGCGCGATGCTCGCTCATTGCAACATCGTGCATTCCTCGATGGTGTTCGTGTCCTGCCTGCAATTGACGGCCGCCGACCGCTCGATCGCGGCCGTACCGCTCGGGCACGTCACAGGCGTCGTCGCCAACATCACGACGATGATCCGCTGCGGCGGCGCGCTGATCATTATGCCGGAATTCAAGGCGGCTGATTATCTCAGGCTCGCCGCGCGCGAGCGCGTCACCTACACGGTGATGGTGCCGGCGATGTACAATCTCTGCCTGCTACAACCGGCTTTCGACAGCTACGATCTCTCGAGCTGGCGCGTCGGCGGTTTTGGTGGCGCGCCGATGCCCGTCGCCACCATCGAGAAGCTCAAGGCGACCATTCCGGGGCTGAAGCTCGCGAATTGCTACGGCTCGACCGAGACGACGTCGCCGTCCACCATCATGCCGGGCGAGCTGACGGCGAGCCATATCGACAGTGTCGGTCTGCCGTGTCCGGGGGCGCGGATCGTCGCGATGGGGACGGATGGGCGCGAGCTACTGCCCGGCGAGATCGGCGAGCTCTGGATCCAAAGCGCCTCCGTCATCAAGGGTTACTGGAACAATCCGAAGGCGACGGCCGAGAGTTTCACTGCCGGCTTCTGGCATTCGGGCGATCTCGGCTCGGTCGATGCCGACGGGTTCGTCCGTGTGTTCGACCGGCAGAAGGACATGATCAACCGCGGCGGCCTGAAGGTCTATTCGGCCGAGGTCGAGTCCGTGCTGGCCGGCCACCCCGCCGTGGTCGAGAGCGCGATCATCGCAAAGCCATGCCCGGTGCTGGGCGAGCGCGTCCATGCGGTGGTGGTCACGCGGGTCCAGGTCGGCAGCGACGACCTGCGGGCCTGGTGTGCCGAGCGGCTGTCCGATTACAAGGTGCCGGAGACCATGACGCTCACGGCCGAGCCCCTCCCGCGCAATGCCAACGGCAAGGTGGTGAAGCGCCAGCTGCGTGAGCTGCTGGTCGAGGCCTGAAAGGGGCCGGTTGTGGGCACCGGGATATCCCGGATCGCGCGTTAACGCCTTGATCGGCCTTGCTTTGCCTTGCCACCGCCATATCGATAGGGTATCGCCGCCGCGACGTGGGGACGGGTTTTAGACGCGCACGGACTAGCGCGCGCTCCCGGCCGGGCATGGGATTAGCATAAGTGTCTGAATTATTTGACGAAGTCGACGAGGAAGTACGTCGCGAGCAGTTCAAGAAGCTGTGGGACAAATATTCGCTCTACATCATCGCCCTGATGGTGCTGATCGTGGCGGCCGTGGGCAGCTGGCGCGGTTACCAGTATCTAGAGGCCAAGAAGGCCGCCGAGGCTGGCGCGATCTTCGAAAAGGCCGTCGAGCTGTCGGAGCAGGGCAAGCACGCGGAGGCCGAGACGGCCTTTGCCGATCTCGCCGCCAAGGCCCCATCCGGCTACCGCACCCTGGCGCGGCTCCGCGCCGCGGCCGAGGCATCGGCCCGCGATCCCAAGGCTGCCGCCAAGATGTATGACGACATCGCCGCGGACCGTAGCGTCGGCAGCGAGTGGCAGGACTTGGCGAAGATCCGCGCAGCCAGCCTGCTGGTGGACAGCGCGAGCTACGCCGACATCCAGCAGCGGCTGGAAACCTCTGCCGAGCCCAAATCGACCTTCCGCCATAGCGCCCGCGAGATGCTGGCGCTGTCGGCTTGGCGCAATAACGACATGACCGCGGCCCGCAAATGGGTCGACGCGATCGCCGAGGACGGCGAAACGCCACCGGGCCTGCGCTCGCGCGCGGAAGCGCTCCAGGCCTTGCTGCCGCCCGTCGCCAAAAGCTGATCAAGAGCTGGCGGTCTAGAGAGCCGAGACGAGATATCGATATGCGCCGTACGCCACGTTTGATCGCAGCCGCCGTCCTGATCGCCTTCACGGGCCTCCTGGGCGGCTGCTCCAGCGGCGGATTCGATCCGAGCGATCTGCTCGACTTCCTCGACACCAAGAAGAAGCTGCCAGGCGACCGCAAGCCGGTCTTCCCCGAGGGCGTGCCGGGTCTGGAGCAGGGCGTGCCGAAGGACATGTACAAGGGCGCGCAGCAGCAGCAGCAGGATCCGAACGCGCCCGCTGTCGCGGCACTGCCGGCCGAGCCGCCGCCCGCTGAGCCGGCGAAATCGTCGAAATCCGCCAAGGGGAAGAAGAGCAAGCAGCCGGCCGCGACAGCAGCCGCACCGGCTGAAGCGCCGGCCGGCGAGGTCGATGGCGAGGCGCAGCCCGAGGCGGCTCCAGCGCCGGCCGCTCCGCCGCCCAAGCACAAGATCGTCCGCAAGCGCACCACCGCGCCACCGCCGGATCAACCCGCGCAGCAGTCGGCGCAATCGGCGCCGACCACCCAGCAACAGCAGACGCAGGGGGCCTTCCCGGCACCGATGCCCAGCGGCAGTTTCTCCCGCTGATATTTTTCACCGATTTGACAGGCGCTACCTCCACGGCGCACGAATGACCAATGTCCTTTACGATTGCCATCATCGGCCGACCCAATGTCGGCAAGTCGACGCTGTTCAACCGCCTGGTCGGACAGAAGCTTGCGCTTGTCGATGATCTGCCCGGCGTCACCCGCGACCGCCGCGAAGGCGAGGCCAGGCTCGGCGATCTCGAATTCACCATCATCGACACCGCTGGTCTCGACGAAGGCGCCAAGGGCTCGCTGACGGCGCGGATGCAGGAGCAGACCGAGGCTGCGATCGCGCAGGCCGACGCACTGTTCTTCGTGATCGATGCCCGCATCGGCCTCACACCCACCGACCGCGCCTTCGCCGATTTCGCTCGCAAGGCCAACAAGCCGGTGCTGCTGGTCGCCAACAAGAGCGAAGGTAAGCACGGCGATGCCGGCGCGATGGAATCCTTTGCGCTCGGCCTCGGCGATCCCATCCAGATCTCAGCCGAGCACGGCGAGGGTATGGGCGAGCTTTACGATGCGCTCGCCAAGCTGATGCCGGAGCCCGTCGACGAGGACGAGGCCGAGGACGACGAGCCGCTGACCGAGGAAGAGGCCGCGACGCGTCCGATTCGGGTTGCCATCGTCGGCAGGCCCAATGCCGGCAAGTCGACCATGATCAACCATCTGCTGGGCGAGGAGCGCCTGCTGACGAGCCCCGAGGCCGGCACCACGCGCGATTCCATCGCGGTCGAGATCAACTGGAAGGGCCGCGAATTTCGCGTGTTTGACACTGCCGGCCTGCGCCGGCGCTCGCGCATCGAGGAAAAGCTGGAAAAGCTCTCGGTTGCGGACGCACTGCGCGCGGTGCGCTTTGCCGAAGTCGTCGTGATGATGATGGATGCGCAGAACCGCTTTGAGGAACAGGATCTGCGCATCGCCGATCTGATCGAGCGCGAGGGCCGGGCGATGGTGCTCGCGGTCAACAAATGGGATCTGATGGAGACCAAGGGCGGCGGCGCGATCTCGACGTTGCGTCGCGACGCCGATCATTGGCTGCCACAGGTCAAGGGTGTGCCGATCGTTGCCGTCTCCGGCCTGATGGGCGAGGGCATCGATCGCCTGATGCAGGCGATCCAGGATGCTTATGCGCTCTGGAATAGGCGCGTGTCGACTTCGGCTTTGAACCGCTGGTTCGAGGAAGCGGTCCAGGCCAATCCGCCGCCCGCGGTGTCTGGCCGCCGGTTGAAGCTGAACTACATCACTCAGACCAAGGCGCGCCCACCGAGCTTCGTGTTGTTCTGCTCGCGCGCGGATGCAGTGCCGCAGTCTTATCTGCGCTACCTCATCAACTCGATGCGTGAGGCCTTCGACCTCCCGGGCACCCCGGTGCGCATTACGCTGCGCGAGAAGGCCAATCCCTTCGCACACAAGCGCAAGCGGCCGTCGTGAGCGGAGAGGCCGGCGAGGCGATAGCGCGAGGCGCTGCGCCGGTCCGGCGTGGAGCGGTCGCCTTCATCTTCGTCACCATCCTGCTCGACATGCTCGCGCTCGGCGTGATCATGCCAATCCTGCCCAGGCTAATCGAGAGTTTTGTCGGCAACGACACCGCGCATGCAGCCCGCATCTTCGGCCTGTTCGGCACTGCCTGGGCGCTGATGCAATTCGTATTCTCGCCGCTGCTCGGCGCGCTGTCGGACCGCTTCGGGCGCCGGCCGGTGGTGCTGCTGTCGAATTTCGGGCTCGCCGCCGACTACGTGCTGATGGCGCTGGCACCGTCACTGAATTGGCTGTTCGTCGGCCGCGTGATCTCCGGCATCACCTCGGCCAGCATCTCGACGGCCTTTGCCTATATCGCCGACATCACACCGCCGGAACGGCGCGCGGCGATCTTCGGCAAGGTCGGCGCGGCGTTCGGCGCCGGCTTCATTCTGGGCCCGGCGCTCGGCGGTCTGCTCGGCGATATCGATCCGCGCTTGCCGTTCTGGGCGTCGGCCGCCTTGAGCCTTGCCAACGCGCTCTATGGGCTCTTCGTCCTGCCGGAATCGCTGGCCTCCGACAAGCGCGCGCCATTCCGTTGGACCAGTGCCAATCCGATTGGAGCGCTGCGCCTGCTGCGTTCCAACGCGGCGCTGGCCGCGTTGTCGGTCGTCAATTTCATCGCGCAGGTCGCGCATGTGGTGCTGCCTTCGACCTTCGTGCTCTATGCGACCTATCGTTACGGCTGGGATTCCAAGACGGTCGGATTGACGCTCGCGATGGTCGGCATCTGCGCCATGGTGGTGCAGGGGCTCGCCGTCGGCCCGATCGTGCGCGTGCTCGGCGAGCGGAACGCGCTGCTGCTAGGTCTGTGCTGTGGTGCAATCGGCTTCGTGATCTTCGGCGCTGCGCCGACCGGGCCGCTGTTCTGGCTCGGCATTCCCGTGATGTCGCTGTGGGGCATCTCCGGCGCGGCCATGCAGTCGCTGATGACGCGGCTGGTCGCGCCCGATCAGCAGGGCCAGTTGCAGGGCGCGACCGCGAGCGTGCAGAGCGTGTCGCAGCTCGTCGGGCCGTTCCTGTTCACGTTGACGTTCGCGTATTTTATCGGCAACAGCGCGCCGCTGCATCTGCCCGGCGCGCCGTTCTTGCTCGCGGCAGCGTTGATGGTCGTTTGCGTGGCCATCGCGGTGCGGACGGTGGCTGCGACGAAGACAGTCTCATAGGGTGGGCAAACCGACTTGTCCGCCGTAGTTCGTAGAGCGAAGGCGGAAGCGTGCCCACCGCTTCTTCGTTTGCGGGGAGGTGGTGGGCACGGCGCTTTCGCACCTTTGCCCACCCTACGGCAGCGTTGACTGCCTTACTTCTTCACCAGCGGACACTCGCTGTCCTTGAGCGGCTTGGCCGCATCTTCCGCAGAGATGGTCGCGATCAGCTTGTAATAGTCCCACGGCCCCTTCGACTCTTCCGGCTTCTTGACCTCGAACAGATAGGCGGGGATGAGGCGGCGGCCATCGGCGCGCAGCGGACCGTTGCCGAACAGCGGATCGTCGGTCGGCATTTCCTTCATCTTGGCGACGACCTTGGCACCGTCATGCGGATTGCCGCCGAGCGCTTCCATCGCCTTGAGATAGTGCAGCACCATCGCGTAGTTGCCGGCCTGGGTCATCGACGGCATCGCATTCTTGCTGGCCAGTGCGGCGAAGCGCTTCGACCAGGCGCGGGTCTTGTCGTTCATGTCCCAGTAGAAGGACTCGGTGAAAGTCAGGCCCTGCGCCGTCTTGAGGCCCAGCGAATGCACGTCGTTGATGAACAGCAGCAGCGCCGCCAGCTTCTGGCCGCCGGAGACGATGCCGAATTCGGCCGCCTGCTTGATCGAGTTCGTGGTATCGCCGCCGGCATTGGCGAGGCCGACCACCTTGGCTTTGGACGATTGCGCCTGCAGCAGGAACGACGAGAAGTCCGAGGTGTTGATCGGATGCTTGACGCTGCCAAGCACCTTTCCGCCGTTCGCCGTCACGACGGCCGTGGTGTCGCGCTCCAGTGCGTGGCCGAAGGCATAGTCCGCGGTCAGGAAGAACCAGCTGTCGCCGCCCGCTTTGGTCAGCGCCTTGCCGGTGCCGTTGGCCAGCATGTAGGTGTCGTAGGTATAGGAGACCGTGTTCGGAGTGCAGGCCTTGCCGGTCAGGTCGGCGGATGCTGCGCCCGAATTCAGCAGCACCGAGTTCTTTTCCTTGACGAGGTTGTTGACCGCCAACGCGACACCGGAATTCGGCGTATCCGCAATCGCGTCGACCTTCTCGTTGTCGATCCACTGCCGGGCGATATTGACGCCGACGTCGGGCTTGTTCTGGTGATCGCCGCTCAGCACATCGATCTTCCAGCCCTTCTTCAGCAGGCCGGAATCCTCGACCGCCATCTTGATGGCGACCACAGAGTTCGGGCCGCCGATGTCGGCATAGAGGCTCGACATGTCGTTCAGTACGCCGATCTTTACAGTCTTGTCCTGGGCGTAGGCAGATGTGGCAAAACTGAAAGCGGCGCAGGCCAGCAGGGCCGCCGAGCGGCGCGCGAACGTCGTCGTCATAAAACGTCTCCTCCATTGTCAAATATGCGGTCGGCTCTCTTGCGGAGCCTTGTTCCAACGGACTCCGTAGCCGGTCCGAGGGTCGGCGGCAATGCGCCTAAAGCCGGATGACGCTGCGACGTAGCGTCATCCGTCGGTTAACTTTTGGGCAAAATGCGTTGAGGCGCTATTTGAGCGCGTCCGAGGTTAATCTGAATTTCTGGATGCGCTTTCCGGTGTCGACCTCGGCGGTATAGACGTTACCCCCGGCATCGACCGCCATGGCATGCACCCAGTGGAATTGGCCGGCATTGCGGCCGTTGTGACCGAAGCTGCCGACGACGCTTCCGTCCTCGCGCTTGATCACCCTGATCTCGTTGTTCTCGCCATCGGCGCTGAGCAAATAGGTCTGCTTCGGATCAGGCCAGATCGCGATGTCCCACACCGCGCCGTTGCCGAGCGTGTTCTTCTCGAAGAAGAACTCCTTCACGAAGGTGCCATCCTTTTTGAACACCTGGATGCGGTTGTTGATGCGGTCGCAAACGTAGACGAGACCGTCGTTGGCGATCTTCACGCAATGGACGGGATTGCCAAACTGCTGGGACACCGGCGCCTTGGGATCGTAGACTGCCTGCTTGCCGTCATCGGGCTTGTTGCCGTAGGCGCCCCAGTGCCGCTTGTAGGCCAGCGTGGTCGCATCGAACACAATGACGCGGCGGTTGCCATAGCCGTCGGCGACGTAGATTTCGTTGGCTTCCTTGTCGAGCGCGGTTTCGGCGGGCTTGCCGAGCTGTGTCGTGTCGTTGCTCCCGAGGCCTGGCGCGATCTTGCCGATCTGGGCCACGAACTTGCCGTCGAGCGTGAACTTCAGGATCGCGTTGTCGTTGTCAGCATTGCCGCCGATCCAGACGAAGCCTGCCGGATCGACCTCGATGCCGTGCTCGCGGCCGACCCATTCATAGCCGGTGCCGGGCCCGCCCCAGGACCGCAGCAGATTGCCGTCAGAATCGAATTCGAGCACGGGCGGCGCCGAGACGCAGCACTTCGAGCGGGGTGGGTTAAGGCTTGCGCCTTTCTCGTCGTCGGTGAGCGAGCGCGGACGGTGGATCATCCAGATGTGGCCCTGCCAGTCGACGGTGATGCCGCCGACCTGGCCGAGGATCCAATTGTTCGGCAGTGGCTTTGGCCAGGAGGCATCGACCGCGAAGGTCGGTACGTCGCCGGCTGTGGCGACGTTTGGATGTGCGAATGCGATGGCTGCGATCAGGATGGAGACGGCGTGAGAGACGCGTGCGAGCGCACGGCTAAAGCCTGCGCGATCATGCCATGGCGCCATGGCAACCTCCCTTTTTGGCTTGCGGCTTGCTGCCGCTTGAGCGCGGGCAGTCAATCGCGGGGAGGCGTGTGAGTCAATCAGGCCGGCGCGCGGAAGCTCATCAGGCTGCGCGTCTTGTAGTCGTAGAATTTGCCGGTCTCGGTCCAGTCGGGCGCGCATAGGGGGACGATGAACTCGGCGGCTTGCTCGGGTGTTTCGAGCGTGGCGGGATCTTCGCCCGGCATCAGAGTCGCGCGCATGCGGGTTCGGACCGGGCCCGGGTTGAACAAGTTGACGCGGAGCGCCGTGTTCGCGGTCTCCTGCGCCCAGGAGCGCGCCAGCGTCTCCAGCGCGGCCTTGGAGGCGGCGTAGGGGCTGACATAGGCGGTCGCCTTGTTGGCGGCGCCCGAGGTGATGAAGACGGCGCGGCCGGCGTCGGACTGCTTCAGCAGCGGCTCCATGCAGCGGATCAGCTGGAAGTTTGCGGAGACGTTGACGGCCATGACGTCGTTGAACGTCTTGAGCTCGATGTGGCCGACCGGCGAGGAGGGGCCGAGCACGCCGGCATTGCCGATGAGGATGTCGAGCTTGCCGTAGCGCTCGTGCAGGCCGGCACCCAGCCGCGCGATGCCGTCGGAATCGGTGAGGTTGAGCGGGACAAGCGTAGCGTTGCTGCCGCCTGCTTTGCGAATCTCGTCGTCGAGTTCCTCGAGCCCGCCCTGCGTGCGCGCAGTGGCAACGATATGCGCACCGGCCTTCGCCAGCGCGAGTGCCGTGGCGAAACCGATGCCGCGCGAGGCGCCGGTGACGAGAGCGATGCGGTCAGCGAGGAGCTTGGTCATGGCGCGGTTTTACAGGCGTGGACGGCTGGGACAAGCCCCCACACAGCCGTCATTCCGCGACGCGCGTGGCGCGAACCCGGAACGTCGAGATCCCGGGTTGGGTCCTGCGGACCGCCCCGGGATGACGCCTTCGGCGTCAGCTCGCCTCCGCCAGCAACGACAGCTGCCGCGGTTGCGGCTCGGTCTGGGTCTGGTCGGTGAGGTGGGTCGGATAGGCGCCGGTGAAGCAATGATCCGAGAATTTCGGATTGGCGGGGTCGCGGCCGGGCTCGCCCATGGCACGGTACATGCCGTCGATCGACAGGAAGGCGAGCGAGTCGGCGCCGATGATCTCGCGCATTTCCTCGAGCGAATGCGTCGCGGCGAGCAGGCCGCCACGGTCGGGGAGGTCGATGCCGTAATAATCGGGATAGAGGATCGGCGGCGAGGCCAGGCGGAAGTGCACTTCCTTGGCGCCGGCATCGCGCATCATGCGCACGATCTTCTTTGACGTGGTGCCGCGTACCAGCGAGTCGTCGATCAGGATGATGCGCTTGCCTTCGATCGCGGCGCGGTTGGCCGAATGCTTCATGCGCACGCCGGATTCGCGGATCGCCTGCGTCGGCTGGATGAAGGTGCGGCCGACATAGTGGTTGCGGATGATGCCAAGCTCGAACGGCACGCCGGAATGCTGGCTGTAGCCGACCGCGGCGGGCACACCGGAATCCGGCACCGGCACGACCACGTCGATCGGCACATGGCTTTCGCGCGCGAGCTGCGCGCCGAAGGCCTTGCGCACCTCGTAGACCGAGCGACCATGGACGATGGAATCCGGACGCGAGAAATAGATGTATTCGAAGATGCAGGGGCGCGGCGCTATCGGCGGGAACGGCTTGTGGATGTCCAGGCCATTCTCGTCGAACACGATGACTTCGCCGGGCTCGATGTCGCGCACGAAGCGCGCGCCGATGATGTCGAGCGCGCAGGTCTCCGACGTCAGGATCGGGCAGCCGTCGAGCTCGCCCAGCACCAGCGGGCGGATGCCGCGCGGATCGCGTGCACCGACCAGCTTCTTGTTGGTCAGCGAGACCAGCGCGTAGGCGCCTTCGATCTCGCGTAGCGCATCGATATAGCGCTCGATGAAGCGCGCGCGCCTGGAGCGCGCGACCAGGTGCAGTATCACCTCGGTGTCGGTGGTCGACTGCATCATCGCGCCGTGTTTCACGAGCTCGCGACGCAGCGTCAGGCCGTTGGTGAGGTTGCCGTTGTGGGCGACCGCGAGGCCGCCGGCATTGAGCTCGGCAAACAGCGGCTGCACGTTGCGCAGGATTGTCGCGCCGGTCGTGGAATAGCGGACATGGCCGACCGCCATGTTGCCGGGCAGGCGGTCGATCACCTCGCGGCGGGAGAAAGTATCACCGACGAGGCCGAGACGGCGTTCGCTGTGGAAGCGGCTGCCGTCGTAGGAGACGATGCCGGCGGCCTCCTGGCCGCGGTGCTGAAGGGCGTGGAGACCGAGCGCCGTGATGGCGGCAGCGTCGGGGTGGCCGTAGATGCCAAAGACGCCGCATTCTTCACGGAGCGTATCGCCCTCCAGGTCGTCCTGAAGCTCTAGCGCGGCCGGGCCGGTATCGAGATCAAGTTGGGCGTCCTGGTCAGGGTGTCGCATCTCGTCCGCGCCTCTCTGTTGGCTCAATCAACGCGCCGCAGGTTTCTCGATCAGCTTCTTGAGGCTGTCACGAGCAGGTTTGCTGTATCCGTCGCCAGTGCCCGAAGGCTGCTGTTCGGTATCAGCTTGATCATCATCTGGTTTGTTTTTCTTGAATCTCTTCAAGATGGTGTTCTCGGGGTCATCCGGCAAGAGGGACATCAGCCAATCCCCGGTTCCCTGGAGCACCACGCGGGATTTTGCCCCCGAGACCCAGTCCGGACGCTGCTTGTCCGGCACCAGCCAGGTGAAGAACAGGAAGGCCACCACGACAATCAAAAGCCCGCGAGCCAGCCCGAACAGGAACCCAAGGGTGCGGTCCAACGCGCCGATGCGCGAATCCAGGATCATGTCGGAGATTCGGACCGTGATCACGGAGACCACGACCAGGGTACCGACGAACACACCGGCAACCACGACCACGCTCGCGACGGTGTCGTTGTTGAAATAGGTCTTGGCGGTCGGCAGCAGCTTCGAAAACGAGTACAGCGTCACAATCGCCGCCGTGCCCCAGGCCGCGATCGAGAGGATTTCGCGCATGAAACCACGGACCATCGCGAGTAGGCCCGAGATCAGCATCACACCGAGCAGGATCAGGTCGAGGAGTGTAACTGGCATCGGCTGGTCTGGTCCGCTCGTACTCTCAAAGGGTGCTCAGCGAATCGGTGTTTGGCCGCCGCCCTAACTGAAGGCCAGACGACGTTCCCGGCAAGGCCGTAACCACGCAATCCCATGCTGCTTTTGTGACGGCTATATAGCGGTGGGGACGCTTGACGTCACCTCCAGCTACCCCTCGCCACGGCGGAATCTTGCCGGTGTGGCATTTTTCTCCGCTGGCGGGTTCGAGTCGCCGCGGCGGGAGCCCTTGGCGGCGATTTCAGCGACCAATGTCGTCAGGCTGTTAACCGCGTTCAGGGTCAGTCCGGCGTCACCGCCGGCATCGACGCCCCGGGCCGATTCGGGCAGTACGGCGCGCTTGAAGCCGAGCTTGACCGCTTCCTTGAGCCGGGCCGGGGTCTGTGCCACCGGGCGGATGACGCCCGATAGCGAAATCTCGCCGAAATAGACCGCGTCGGTGGGTAACTGTGCATTAACCAGCGAGGAAACCAGCGCCGCCGCTGCGGCCATATCGGCCGCCGGCTCGTGGATGCGCAGGCCGCCTGCGACATTCAGATAGACGTCGTGGCCGGACAGCTTGACCCCGCAATGGGCTTCCAGCACCGCCAGCACCATCGAAAGCCTGCTCTGATCCCAGCCGACCACGGCGCGGCGCGGGGTGCCGAGCGAGGTCGGCGCCACCAGCGCCTGCAATTCGACCAGAACGGGCCGCGTGCCCTCGATGCCCGCGAACACTGCGGTGCCGGGTGTGCCGAGGTCACGCTCGGACAGGAACAGCTCCGACGGGTTGGTGACCTCGCGCAGGCCGAGCCCGGTCATCTCGAACACGCCGATCTCGTCGGTCGGGCCAAAACGGTTTTTGACGGCGCGCAAGATTCGGAATTGCTGCGAGCCTTCGCCCTCGAACGACATCACGGCATCGACCATGTGCTCGACCACGCGAGGGCCGGCGATCTGGCCGTCCTTGGTGACGTGGCCGACCAGGATGATGGCCGCACCCGTCTTCTTGGCGAACCGAATGAGGGCCTGCGCCGAGGCGCGCACCTGGGTCACCGTGCCGGGCGCGGATTCCACCGTGTCGGTCCACATCGTCTGGATCGAGTCGATCACGATGAGCCGGGGGACTGCGCCTTCCGACAGCGTCGAGACGATATCCTCGACCGAGGTCTCGGCCGCGAGCTGCACCGGCGCATCCGACAGCCCGAGCCGCTCGGCGCGCAGCCTCACCTGGGCGATGGCTTCCTCGCCGGAGATGTAGACGATGCGGTGGCCGGCGCGCGCCATCAGGCTGGTCGCCTGCGTCAACAGCGTCGATTTGCCGATGCCGGGATCGCCGCCGACCAGCAGCACCGAGCCGCGGACGAAGCCGCCGCCGGTGACGCGGTCGAGCTCGGTCATGCCCGAAGACAGGCGCGGCGCGTCAGGGCTTTTGCCGGCAAGGCTCTCGAGCGCAAATGTCCGGCCCTTCCGCTTGGAGCGGATCGAGACCGGCACGCTGCCGGTCGCGTCCTCCTCGGCCAGCGTATTCCACTCGCCGCAGGACTCGCACTTGCCCTGCCAGCGGTTATAGGCCGCGCCGCAGTTCTGGCAGACGAAGGAAAGCGTGCTCTTGGCCATGGACGTGAATCGGTGCTCAGGGGGATTGCAGAGCGTTCCATAGCATGGAGAGCCCCGCCGCGACCATGATCGCATCCATCACCAGGCGGAACATCTCCGGCTTCAGATGCAGCACGAAGCGTTTTGCGATGAACGCGCCGACCATCAGTGAGGAGCCCGCGATCAGGCCTTTGATGAAGACATCCTGCGTCAGCGCGCCAAAACGTTCGAAGGTCACGGATTTCGCGAAGTAGAGGCCAAGCGAGGCGGCGGCTTCGGTTGCGAGAAAGGCGCCTTTGGAAAGGCCGTAGAACAGGAACAGCGGTACGCTGAGCGGGCCGGTCGAGACCACGATGCCGGTGAGATAACCGATGATGGCGCCGCCGATCGCGAGATGCCAGAGATTAGCCTTGAGGTCGTGCCGCGCCAGCCAGTGTCGCGCCGGCACCATCGCGATCAGGAAGACGCCGATGGCGAGATCGACGGCGTGCGAGGGCAGGGCGAGCAGCGTCCGTGCGCCCAGCACGGCAGCCGGAATGCCCGTGACCGAATAGGCCAGGCACGCCCGCCAATCGACCTCGCGCCACCACGCCAGAATCCGCGAAAAATTCGCCATCACGGAGGCGACCGCCATGATCGGCACGGCCTCCTTCGGTCCATAGGCATAGACCAGCACCGGCATCAGCATGATCGACGAGCCCGTGCCGACGATGCCGGAAACGGTGCCTGCGATCAGGCCAACGCTGAGGACGAAGAGAAAGGCCAAGGCAAGGGCTCCTGGGAATCGGACCAGTCTAGCCGGAGGAGGGGACATGAGTGAATGGCGGCGCCCATCGTTTCGCCGTTGTCCCCCGCGTGTCCCGGACGCGGTGCGGCACCAAAAGCGCGTCCACGCGCGTCTTCGACGCGCTATGGTGACGCTCCGCAGAGCTGGGACCCTGCAAGCCACGCCCTCAACCGCCGCATGGGCCCCGGCTCTGCAGCGCATCGTCGAAGCGACGCTGCGCTGCGTCCGGGGCACGAGAATGCAGCTTCGCTACGCTCGCAATGACGGAAGATGAGCCCCGGGCCAGACGTCAGCCCTGTTCGTCCATAACGCGCAGCTTCTCGACGCGACGGCGGAAGTCTTCGTCCGTCGAAAACTCGGCTGAAAGATACGACGAGACGAGATCGACGGCGAGCCAGGCGCCGACGATCTGCGCGCCGATGCACATGACGTTGACGTCGTCGTGCTCAACGCTCTGGTGCGCGGAATGGACGTCGTGGCAGACCGCCGCGCGGATGCCCTTCATCTTGTTGGCGGCGATCGAGGCGCCGACACCGGTGCCGCAGACCATGATGCCGCGTGTGGCTTCGCCCGAGGTGACTTTCTGTGCTACGGCACGCGCGATGTCGGGGAAGTCGACCGGCTTGTCGTCATACGAGCCGACATCGACGACATCGTGGCCGAGCTCGCGAATGTGATCGATGACGGTTTGCTTGAGCGGCCAGCCGGCGTGGTCGGATCCGATGACGAGACGCATGTGATGTCCTTTTTGATTTTGTATTGACCGTGACAGCCGCAAGCGGCCGTCACGGTGTCTTTCTGGTTTAGCTGCGCATGTCGGGTGGCAGCTCGACGCCGTGGAACTTCTTGTAGATCGCGTTGAGCTTGCCGTTCTTGACGTTCTCGGTAATCCAGGCGTTGAGCTTGTCCATCAGGCGCTGCTCGCCTTTCTTCAAGCCGATGGCGAGATCGAAGGTAGCCAACGGAATCCGAGATTCGAACACGCGCGAAGGGTTCTTGACCCCGATCTGGTTGATGATCGTCGCGGACGAGGCGACGCAGTCGACCTGGCCGGAGACGGCTGCCGTCACCATGGTGGCATCGTCGTCGTAACGGGCGATCTTGAGGTCCTTGTCCTTCATGTTGGACAGGGTGGTGTCCTGCGTAGTGCCGCGCGAGACGCCGATCGACTTGTCCTTCAGATCGGGCCAGTCCTTGACGGTCGAGGATTTCAGGCAGCCGACGTCGGATTGCAGCGTCGCGTAGCGCTTGCTGAAGTCGATCACCTTGGCGCGATCAGGCGTTACCGACAGTGTCGAGATGATGATGTCGGCCTTCCCGGTCAGGACGTTGGGGATGCGGGTTGCGCCGGTGGTCTGGACGAATTCGAGCTCGAACCCCCAGTCCTTGGCGAGCAATTGCGCTACCTCGACGTCGGAGCCGGTCGGCTTCATGCTCGAATCCATCATGCCCGAGGGCGGGATGGCGAGGTCGGTCGAAATGCGGATCTTCTTGGCCTGCGTGATGTCATCGAGCAGATCGGCCGATGCCGGCGTGGCTGTCATCATGACGAAGCCCAGCAGTGCGGCGGCGGTGCCCAGCATTGTCTTCCTTGTCATCCTTGTTCTCCTCCTTGTTATGATTTTAGGTTTCCAGTGCCCACGAATTGCGTGAGTTCGGGTGTCGTCGGCGACGTCAGGATCGAGGCGGGGCCGGTCTCGTGGACCTTGCCGCGATGCATGAACACGATCCGGTCGGCGATACCTTTGGCAAACCCCATCTCATGGGTGACCATCACCATGGTCATGCCGTCCGCCGCCAGTTGCTCGATCACCTTCAGCACTTCGGCCGTGAGCTCGGGATCGAGCGCCGAGGTGACTTCGTCGAACAGCATCACCTTCGGCTGCATCGCGAGCGAGCGGGCAATCGCTGCGCGCTGCTGCTGGCCGCCCGAGAGCTGCTCGGGATAGGCGTGCAGCTTGTCCTCGAGCCCGACCTGCGCCAGCACCTTGCGCGCCAGATCCTTCGCCTGCGACGCGGCTATGCCCTTCACCGCGCAGGGCGCAAGCGCGATGTTCTGTTCGATCGTGAGATGCGGAAACAGATTGTAGCTTTGGAACACGATGCCGACGTCCTGGCGCAGAGCACGGAGATCGACGTCGGGTCGATCGACCCTGTGTCCGCAGACGACGATCTCGCCGCCGTCGACTTTCTCGAAGCGGTCGATGCAGCGCAGCGCCGTGCTCTTGCCGGAGCCTGAGCGGCCGATCAGTGCCAGTACCTCGCCGCGCTCGACGGCGAAAGAGACGCCGTCGAGCACCCGGAGCGGGCCAAAGCTCTTCTGCACGTCGCGGAGCGACACGATCGGTTCGGA